>QOZR01000009.1 GCA_003576685.1 Virgifigura deserti | reverse complement strand
GGATGCCGGTGTAATCGGCGATGTCGTAGCCGAAATCGGCCATCGGCGAGGGATAGATCGGCGACAGCCAGAGCGCGTCGACGCCGAGCTCGACCAGATAGTCGAGCCGCGCCAGCACCCCCGGCAGGTCGCCGACCCCGTCGCCGTTGCTGTCCTGAAACGAGCGCGGATAGATCTGATACACGATCCCATGCTGCCACCAGGCCGTTTCCGTCATTCGTGCGTCCTCACGCGTCAGAGGCGAAGGCGACCGTGCTCAGCAGCGCGTTCGCGGCCTGCCGCGAATCGAGTCGCGTATGCTGTAGGACGATGGGAGCATCCGATTCGAACATGCTGGCGAATTCGGTGCCGCGGGGGATTGGCTCCGGGTCCTTCAGCTCGTTGAACCGGAGGTGAAGGGTTCGACGCGCCGGGACCGTCACGCGATAGGGGCCGACGGGTTCCCGGTCCGCGAAGAAGACGGTGATATCGACATGCGCGTCCTGGTCGCCCGTGTTCAGCATGCATGCCGTCTCATGGCTGGTGAATTCCGGTTCGGGACCGGTGCTCCAGGCGGGAATGTACCCTTCCGCGATCGCCCAACGCCGGCGGCCGATCGGCTCGCTCATGATTGCTCCTCCTTGCTCACACCAAAATCCGCTGCCCGGCTTGACGGGCGCCCAGCCAGCAATAACCGTAGCCGCTAAGCTCGACCTCCAGCTTCCGGCCTTGAAGCGACGGGTCGTCGCGCATGCCGAGCAGGTCGGTGATGCCGTCCCAGTCCTCTGCGTCGTTGATCGTCAGTCGCGCTCGGCATGGGGCCGCCGACAGATTGTGCAGGACGATCACGGTCCGGCCCTCCCAATCGCGGCGGTGGGCGAGGAGCGCGGGGTCGGCGGTTTCGATCAACCGCCAGCTTCCCCAGCCGAGCTCCGGGCATTCCTTGCGGCGCCGGATCAGCCGTTCCATCCAGTTCAGCAGCGAGTCCGGATCGCGACGCTGGCTCGAGACGTTGATCGCCGACGGCCCGTAGTCGCCCTCGACGACCGGCCGCCGAAGCTTCTCGGGCGGCGCCGTCGAGAAGCCGCCATTGGGGCCGTCGGACCACTGCATTGGCGCGCGCACGCTCATGCGGCCTTCAATGGCGAGATTCTCGGCCATCCCGATCTCCTCGCCATAGAACAGAACCGGCGTGCCCGGCAGGGAGAACATCAGGCTGTAGGCCAGTCGGATGCGCGCCGGATCGCCATCGAGCATCGGCGGCAGCCGCCGGCGCAACCCGCGACCGAAGATCTGCATCTCCGGGTCGGGCCCGAAGGCCGCAAATACCTCCTGGCGCTCCGCGTCTGAAAGCTTGTCGAGCGTCAGCTCGTCGTGATTGCGCACGAAGTTCGCCCACTGATCATCGCTCGGGATCGCCGGCAGGGCGCGCAGCATCTGGATCAGGGGGCGGGCATCCTGACGCGCCAGGGCGAGATACATCGCCTGATTCAGCAGGAAGTCGAGGCACATATGAAGCTGATCGGCGGTCTCGTCGCCGAAATATTTTGCCATGTCCTCCGGCTTCAGATTGACCTCTCCCATCAGGATCGCATCGCCCTGCCGACGGCTCATATAGGCGCGCATGTCGGTCAGGAAGCCATGGGGGTCGATGTCGACTCCTTTTGGCATCGCCTTGCTGTCCACCAGGAAGGGGACCGCATCGACCCGAAAGCCGGATACGCCGAGCTGCAGCCAGAAGCTCACGATCTTCGCGATCTCGTCGCGGACGGCCGGATGCGAAAAATTGAGGTCGGGCTGATGGCTGTAGAAATGGTGCAGGTAGTACTGGCCGGCGGCCTCGTCCCATGACCAGATGCTGTCCTCCGCATCGGGGAAAACCGGCTTCGAAGATTCCTGTTCGGGCGGCTCGTCGCGCCAGATGTAGAACTCGCGATAGGGTGAATCGCGATCCGCGCGCGCCGCCTGGAACCAGGGGTGCTGGTTCGAGGTGTGATTGACGACGAGATCGACGATCACCCGGATGCCCCTGTCCCGGGCCGTGCGCACGAACTCGACGAACTCTCCCAGCGTGCCGAGCCGGGGGTCGACGGTGTAGTAGTCGACGACGTCATACCCGTCGTCACGGTTCGGCGAGGGGTAGAACGGCATCAGCCAAAGGCAGGTGATTCCGATGCCGGAGAGATAGTCGATCCTCTCGGTCAGGCCGCGGAAATCACCGATGCCGTCCCCGTTGGAGTCGAAGAAGGTCTCGACATCCAGGCAATAGAAGACGGCATTCTTCCACCACAGATCGCTGGTTTGGGCGATCATCATGATGATAGTGCCGAAACGGGCATGGGGTGGCGTCCTCCGAAGGTGCGTGGTCTTCTTCGCAATTGAAGTCCCGAACCTCGGCCATGGTTCCCTGCCTTTTGGCCGGAGTTCCCGGGTCAGAGCTTACGGTCCGGTCGTTAAGGCAGATCGACCGAGGCGGACGACCTATCTAAAAAGGATGTCCAAGAATCTATCCATCCGCCATGTGCGAAGGGCGGCCGCCACCTGGCGGGGCGGCATGAAGCCGGCGGGATTGGCGTTGATCGTCCTTGCCCTGATGATCCTGCCGCATCTGGCCTGGCCCCAGGACGGCCGAGGCCGGGAAGCGATCCTCCTGGATGTCGAGGGGGCGATCGGCCCCGCTACGACCGACTATGTCACCCGCGGATTGGCGGCGGCGCGCGATCGGGATGCGACAGTCGTTGTGCTGCGCATCGACACCCCTGGCGGACTCGATCTCTCGATGCGCGAAATCATCCAGGCCATCTTCGCATCGCCCATCCCGGTCATCGGCTATGTCGCGCCCAGCGGCGCGCGCGCTGCCAGCGCCGGGACCTACATCCTCTATGCCAGCCATGTCGCCGCGATGGCGCCCGGCACCAATCTCGGGGCCGCGACCCCGATTCAGCTCGGCGGCGGGTCGCAACCTCTCGACGATGAGCCGGAGAGGGACGAGGAGGCCGGGGACGGGGCTGATAGTGACGGCGGTGAATCGGAGGGTCCGGGCGTGCCGACCGATGCGGCGTCGGCCAAGGCGGTCAATGACGCCGTCGCCTATATTCGCGGGCTTGCCGAGCTGCGCGGCCGCAACGCCGATTGGGCGGAGGCGGCGGTGCGGCGGGCGGAAAGCCTCGCGGCACGGGCGGCGCTCGACCGGAACGTGATCGAGATCGTCGCCGGCAATACGGATGACCTGCTGCGCCAGGCCGACGGAATGGTCGTGGCGCTTCAGGGCGAAGACGTCAGGCTCGACACGGCCGGGCTTGCGGTTACCGCGATCGAGCCCGATTGGCGGACGCGTCTCCTCGCCATCATCACCAACCCGAATATCGCCTACATCCTGCTTCTGGTCGGCATCTACGGGATCATCTTCGAGTTCGTGAATCCCGGTATGATCTTCTCCGGCGTCGTCGGTACGATCAGCCTACTGCTCGGGCTGTTCGCGCTCAATCTCTTGCCGATCGATTATGCCGGCCTCGGTCTGGCGGCCCTCGGAATTGCTTTCATGGTCGCCGAGGCGTTTGTGCCCGCCTACGGCGTGCTGGGCATCGGCGGCGTGATCGCCTTCGCGATCGGGTCGGTAATTATGTTCGAGACCGACGTGCCCGGCTTCGGCATCTCGATTCCGCTGATCGGTGTCGTGACCGTGCTCAGCGCGGCTCTGCTGGTTTTCGCGCTGACGGCGGTCCTCCGGTCGCATCGCCGCGGCGTCACGACGGGGGCGGAGGCGCTGATCGGCAGTGCAGGGCGAATCGTCAGCTGGTCGAACGGCGGCGGCCGCGTCCAAGTCCATGGCGAGCACTGGCACGCCCGATCGAGCCGCCCGCTCCTGCCGGGCCAGAAGGTCCAGGTGAAGGGTCGCGATGATCTGACGCTGATCGTCGAGCCTGATCCCGACCTCGGTCCAGCGACCGACTCAACCCCGGGGCCCGGCGACAACGCCAAGCGGAGGACATGAAACCATGTATGCCGATCTTGCCGTGTATCTCGTCATCGCGATCCTTCTGGTTGCCTTCGTCGCGTCGGCCTTCAAGGTGCTGCGCGAATATGAGCGTGGCGTGCTCTTCACGCTCGGCCGCTATTCCGGCGTCAAGGGGCCCGGGCTGATCTTCGTGATTCCCTTGGTCCAGCAGATCGTGCGGGTCGATCTGCGCACGATCGTGCTCGACGTCCCGAGCCAGGACGTGATCTCTCGGGACAACGTCTCGGCGAAGGTCAATGCGGTAATCTATTTCCGTGTCGTCGATGCCGACCGGGCGGTCATCCAGGTGGAGGACTTCATGACGGCGACGAGCCAGCTTGCCCAGACCACCTTGCGGTCCGTCCTCGGCAAGCATGATCTCGACGAGATGCTCGCCGAGCGGGACAAGCTCAACAACGACATCCAGGCGATTCTCGACAGTCAGACCGACGCCTGGGGCATCAAGGTCGCCAATGTCGAGATCAAGCATGTCGATATCGACGAAAGCATGGTCCGCGCCATCGCGCGCCAGGCGGAGGCGGAGCGCAATCGCCGGGCCAAGATCATCAATGCCGAGGGCGAGCAGCAGGCCGCCGAGAAGCTGGTCGAGGCGGCCGAGATCATGGCCCGGGCACCGCAGGCGATGCAGCTCCGATATCTGGCGACGCTGCACGACATTTCCGGCGAGCGGAGCTCGACGATCGTGTTCCCCTTTCCCATCGACTTGGTGGAGGGCTTGCGCGACCTGATGCCGGGCGGCGCCAAGCAGCCAAGCTGAGCATGGCTTTCCTGCCGCCGGAACCTTCGCATTGGACCGGGTGTTGTTAGGCCTCCGCGACTGAGAGAAAGCAAGACAGCATCCGATGCCTTCGGCGAACAAGCTCCGTTACGCGCCGGTCGTCGATTTCGATCGTCCGGCCATCACCGGCATAGCCGAGCCCCCCGAAGGTGTGGCGGCGCTCATACTCGCCGAATGGGCGTCGGCGTTGGGAACGCGCGGACTCCTGTTCGCCGCCCGCAGCGAGGGCCGCGCCCGGCGCATCGCGCGGGCGGCGCAAGGGTTTGCGCCCGGGCTCGAGGTGCTGGTGCTGCCGTCCTGGGATTGCCTTCCCTATGATCGTGCGTCTCCGTCGCGCGCCGTCATGGGCGAGCGCATCACCGTACTGCGGCGCTTGGCCAAGCCGCCGGGCGCCGACGGCCGCCTGTTGCTCGCCCCGGTCGATACGCTGCTACAGCGCATCCCACCACGCCGCGTCTGGTCGGATGCCCGGCTCGAGATTGCCGTCGGCCAGCCGCTGCCGCTGGAGGATTTGAAAGTTTACCTGATCCAGACCGGCTACCATCTCGACGAACGAGTTGACGAGCCGGGCGAGGCGGCAATTCGGGGCGCCGTCATCGACCTGTTCCCCGGCAACGAGGCACAGCCCTACCGGCTCGATATTGCCGATGGCGGCGTGACGACGATCCGCCGCTACGACGCCTACACACAGCGGAGCGACGGCGAAACACAGGCCTTAACGCTGCAGCCGGTCTCCGAAGTCCTGCTCGATGCAAATCTGGTGCGGCGGTTTCTGCGGAGCGACAAGACGGAAATGGGCGCCGAGGCGCAGCCCGCCGAGGGTATTCTCGACGGGACGCCGGAGATGCCGTGCCGTATCGCCGGCCTCGAGCACTGGCTGCCCCAGTTCCATGACGCGCTCGAGACGCTGTTCGATTGCCTGCCCAAGGCGCCGCTGGTTCTCGATGCCGACACAGACTCGCGGCGGGCGGCTGCGATCGAGCAGGTTGCGGACGCCTATGAGCGCCGTCTCGCACGGCCTGCGATGGGCCGGGCGGATCGGACGCCGCCGGATCGAACGCCGCTCAGGCCCGATCGCCTCTATCTGGACGAGGCGGCGTGGCGTGACCGGACCGCCGATCGGGCGGTTCTGTCGTTCGACGAGTCGGTGGAGCAGAAGCTCGTCAGCGACGCCATTCCCGGACCGCGCTTCACCGAGGAGGACGACCGGCTGGGAAGCTTCGCCCGGCATGTGGAGGCGCGACGGGCGGCGGGCGGCCATGTCATTCTCACGGCCGAGGCCGAACCGGCGCGGCGGCGGCTGGCGCGTTGGCTCGAGCGTCGCTTGGGGATCGCGGTCACGGAGATCGAGCGATGGGCCGACATTGCATTTCTACCGAAGGACGGCATCGCCTCCCTGGCGCTGGAGCTCGACCGTGGATTCCTGCTCCCGGGCTTGGCGGTCGTCACCGCCGCCGATGTGGATGGTGATCGTATGCGGGTCGCGGTACCGCTGCCTCGTGCCGGGCAGGATGCCTTCGCCGGATCGGACCTCCGGCCGGGCGATCTCGTCGTGCATCTCGAGCATGGGATCGGCGTGGTGCGCGGACTCGAAACCATGACGGAGAACGGTGCGCCCAAGGACTGTCTGGCGCTCGAATACGCCGCCGAGGCCAAGTTGCTGGTGCCGGTCGAGGAGATGGACCTGCTCTGGCGCTACGGTTCAGAAGATGCAAAGGTCACGCTCGATCGCTTGAACGGCAACGGCTGGAAGCGGCGGAAGGCCGAGGTGGAGGCACAAATCGCGGCTACCGCCGAGAGTCTGGTCCGTCTTGCCCAAGAGCGGCAGAAGGCCACCGCGCCGGAGCTTCGCGCGCCGCGAACACTCTATCGGCGGTTCGTCGCCCGCTTTCCCTATGCCGAGACGGCGGACCAGGCCGAGGCGATCGAGGCGGTGCTGCGCGATCTGGCGCGCGGTCGCCCGATGAATCGTTTGGTCTGCGGCGATGTCGGCTTCGGCAAGACCGAGGTGGCGCTGCGCGCGGCGGCGACGGCCGTCCTCGCCGGCAAGCAGGTCGCGCTGGCGGCGCCGACCACCGTCCTGGTTCGCCAGCACCTGCAGACCTTCCGAGACCGCTTTTCCGGTTTCGATATCCGGGTCGAGCGGCTGTCGGGTGCGGCTTCCGGCGCGGCCGCCCGCGCGATGAAAGCCGGCCTCGCGGATGGCTCCATCCATATCGTGATCGGCACGCACAGCCTGGCGTCGGATGCGATCCAGTTCAACGATCTGGGACTCGTCGTGATCGACGAGGAGCAGCGCTTCGGCGCCGAGCACAAAGAGCGGTTGCGCGCACTCGGGCGATCGGCGCACCTCTTGACCATGACCGCGACGCCCATCCCGCGGACATTGCAGGCGGCGCTGGTCGGGCTTCAGGACCTCAGCGTCATCGCCACGCCCCCGGTCCGCCGGCAGCCAATCCGCAGCTTCATGCTGGCGTTCGATCCCGTGGTCGTCCGTGAGGCGCTGCTGCGCGAGCGGAATCGCGGCGGCCAGAGCTTCGTCGTCTGCCCGCGCATCAAGGATCTGGAGCCAATGGGGAACCGGCTGGCCGAGCTTGTGCCGGAGCTGGATATCGCGGTCGCCCATGGCCGCATGAAGGCCGACGCTCTCGACGACGTAATGATCGGCTTCGTCAACGGCGCGCACGACGTGCTGCTCGCGACGAACATCATCGAGGCCGGTCTCGACATCCCCGGCGCCAACACCATTCTGGTCTGGCGTGCCGACCGGTTCGGTTTGGCGCAGCTCCATCAACTGCGCGGCCGCGTCGGGCGCGGCCGGGTGCGTGGCATCGCCTACCTCCTGCTCGAACCGGAGGCGCGACTCTTACCCGCGACCGAGCAGCGGCTGCGCACCCTGGAGGCGCTCGACAGCCAGGGCGCCGGTTTCGCGATCAGCGCGCGCGACCTGGATCTGCGTGGCGCCGGCGACCTGATGGGCGAGGACCAGAAGGGGCATATAGCGCTGATCGGCACCGAGCTCTACCAGCATCTTCTGGCGCGGGCCGTTGCTGAAGCTAGCGGCAGATCACGATCCACGGATGCACCGCCGGAACTCCACGTCGAGGCTCCCGGTCTTATCCCCGCCGACTATGTGCCGGACGAGGAGGTCCGTATCGGCCTCTACCAGCGGCTGTCGCGGCTGCAGACTGAGGTACAGGTCTCCGACTTCGCCGAGGAAATCGAAGACCGCTTCGGCCCTCCTCCCGAGCCTGTTCTTGCCATGCTGGCGCTCGCCCGCATCCGCCAGCGATGCCGCCGCTTCGGCATAGCCAAGATCGAGGCGGGCCCTCAGGCCGTCGCGGCGACCTTTCGGAGCATTACGGAGCGCAAAACGACGATGAAGATGTATGGCGGCCTAAGCTGGGCTGAAGACCGTCTGATTCATCGGAAGAAGACGATGTCTCCGAACGAGCGCCTCGGCGCCGTCGAAGATCTTCTGCGCCGCATCGAGGACGCACCGAAGTAAAAGTCCCTTGGCCGAACTGCAGCCAAGCGAGTTGAGGCCTTGCGGGATCAAGCGCGCCTGAAATGCAAGGTGTTGATCCCCGCGGATGCACAGCGGGCAAACTTTGTGTTAGATTGCGATTGGGGCGCTTATAGGAGCTGGCGGTCCGCGCATGCGGCATATCCTGCTTCTTCCGGCTCTGCTCGTCTTCGGCATGACCGCATCTCCGGTCCGTGCGGCGGATATCGCTGTCATTCTCAGCGCTGAAGTGGACGCCTACGAGAAGACCCTTCGGGGATTCGCGGAGACCGTCGACCACCGAATCGTCGCCGAATACGACATGGCGGGCGACTTCGACCGAGGCCAGCGAATCCTGGCGGAGATCCGGTCCGAGGTGAAGCCCGATCTGATTCTGGCGGTGGGTATCTGGGCGCTCCAGGTAATCGTCCGCGAGCCGCTCGACGTTCCCGTGGTTTTCGCCATGGTGCTTAACCCGCCGACCATCATCGGCAGCGAGCCGCGGAACATCACCGGCGCCAGCATGAATGTTCCGGTCGACAAGTCGATCCAGATTCTTGAAGAGCTAGGGCCCGAGGTTCGCCGCATCGGCGTGATCTACAATCCGACAACAACCGGCTACCTCGTGAAAACGGCGGGAGAGGCCGCGCAAGAGCGGGGGCTTGAGCTCGTCGCGCGAGAGGCCGCAAGTCCGAAGCAGGCGGTACAGGCCGTGAATGCCCTGCAGACCGAGGGGATCGATGCGCTGTGGATCCTGCCGGACGAAACGGTGCTCGATCCGACGGTCCTCGAATACGCTCTGTTGTCGTCCTATCGCTATAAGGTCCCGTTGCTCGGGCTGTCGGAGCGGCAGGCGGAAATGGGCGCTCTGCTGTCAGTCTCCTTCGGCAGCAGCCAGGATATCGGACGGCAAGCCGGCGAGCTTGCCAACGCCATTCTCGAAGGCGGAGTCACTGGACCGATCCCCTACACGACTGCCCGGACCCTTCGCGTCGTCGTGAACCTGAAGGCCGCCGAGAAGCTCGGCGTCGAAATTCCGGAAAGTATCCTGGCCATGGCCGACACCGTCATACGCTGAAGGTCGGTCCAGCTGACGCAGGGAGGAGCCGATGCCGGTCCGTTTCGTGTTTCTCAGCCTGTCGGTCGCGGTGGCATTGCTCGCGGCGAGCGGTTGTCCGCAAGATTCTGCGGCCGGCGATGTCGCCGATGTGGTGACGGATCTGTATAGCGGGGACGGAATCACGCTTGCGCCGACACCGCCGCCCTTTCCGAGCCATGCGCCCCACTTTACCGCGTCCTCGTTGGGCGGCCTGAACGAACTCAACCAGGCCGTGACGGCCAACGCCGGATTGTTCCCCTTCAGCTCGGTCGTGGCCGGCTTCACCTTCAATGTCGAGCTAGGCGTTCCGGTCCGCACGACAGAGAGCCTCGGGCCTTTGATCGCCGAGCGTGCTTCGACGCTTGGCGAAGGAAATCTCTATCTGGGCGTGTCCTATAGCCGCATCGACTACCAGCGCTTCGAAGGCGACTCGCTCAACGACCTGTCGCTGATCTTCTCGCATGAGGACGTGAACCAGGACGGCGTTCTCGGCCCCGCGGGCACGCCCTTGGCATTCGAGCTCGATCAGGTCCGGGTTGATCTCGATCTGGAGATCGAGCAGGATCTCCTCGCCCTCTATGCGACCTACGGCGTGACGGAGCGATGGGATGTCGGGGCCATCGTCCCCATCATTCACTCCAGCGCCCGCGCCGAAGCCCATGGCACGGTCGTCCGAAACAGCCCGAACAGCGCCGAGATCCATAACTTCAATCCGGAATTGGGCGGTGATCCTGCCGATTCGACCATCGACCGGGATGCGACCGGCCTCGGCGACGTCATCCTTCGGACGAAATACAACTTCCTGCGGGACGAGCGGCCTTGGCCCGACCTTGCCGCGGTCGGCCTCGTCAAGCTGCCGACCGGCGACGAGGACGATCTTCTCGGCACGGGGGAAACGGATGTTCTGGGCATGCTGGTTGCGTCGCGCGCGTTCGGCGCTGTGATGCCGCACCTGAACCTGGGATACGAGATCTCGACCGATTCCGAGCAGAGCAATCTTCTTTACATCGTGGGGGGCGACTGGGCGCTGTCGCCGCGCCTTACCCTCGCCGGCGATATCTTCGGGCGCTGGGAGCCCAGCGGCGACGATATCGGCGATCATCTCGTCGATCTGGCCTTCGGGGCGAAATGGAATGCCTACGGCGATCTTGTGCTGAGCGGCAACATCCTGGTTCCGCTCAACCCTGACGAGGGCCTTAGAACCGATTTCATTTGGACATTAGGCGCTGAGATGCCGTTCTGACATGTTGGAAGCCGTTGGTCAGCAGCAAGCAGAGAGTCAAACGCCAGTAAGGCCGGCCGACGCCGCGCGCGGCTGGATCCGGCGGCCCTTGACGCTTGGCGGCCGGATCTTCTGGTCGGTGATGCCGATCATTCTCGTCCTCTGGGTTCTCGTCGGCGCCTGGAGTCTGTACGACCAACGGCAGCTGATGACGACGGAATTCCTGAAGCGCGGCCAGGCGATGGCCGGCAACCTCGCTTACAGCAGCGAACTCGGTGTTTTCACGGAGGATCAGCAGCTGCTGGAAGCTTCGCTTCGGGGCGTCCTCGGAGATCCCGACGTGGCCTATGTCGCGATTTATGGCGAGGACGGGCGGATACTCACGCGCGGCGGAGAGGATGACCGCCAGGTCGAGGCCGTTTCGGAAGCGCTCGCCCCGGGCGAGCAGGCGCGCTTGGTTCAGCGGCGGCAGGCGTTCTCGAACCGAATCGCCGGCCCGGCCGGAGATTTTATCGAGTTCCTCGCGCCAATCCTGTCCGAGCAGGCACGCACGCCGGACGAGCTTCTGATCGGCCCGCTCGACGAGGCGCGCGGGGCGGTCGGAGGGCCGGACCAGCGAATGATCGGCGCCGTGCGGCTCGGCCTGTCGCTCGAAGGTCTCGAGGCGCATGTTGTCCGGCTGCTTCAGCTCTGGGGCAGTATCACGGTCGTCCTGCTGAGTTTGAGCCTGATTGCCATCTATACACTGTCGCACCGCATCACGCGGCCGGTGATGCGACTGACGCACCAAGCGAAGCAGATCGCCGCGGGCGTCCTCGACCAAGTAACGCAGGTCGAATCCCGCGATGAGATCGGACAGCTGGCCGCCAGCTTCAACCAGATGGCAATCGCGCTGCAGCGGAACATTGATGAAAAGGAGCAGGCCCTTCACCGGCTGCGGGAACTGAACCGAACCCTCGAGGACCGTATCCGTCAGAGGACCAGCGAGCTTGAGGAGCAGAGCGAGGCGCTGCAGCGTTCGCTCAAGGAAGTGCGGGTGATGGCGGAAATCACACACGCGGTCAGCGCGTCGCTCGACCTTCAATGGGTGCTCCACAGCATTGCGCGGCATGCGGTCGATCTGTCCGGTTCGGACGGCTGCGCCATCTTCGAGTTCGATCCGGCCCGAAGCCGGTTCGACGTCGTGGCGAGCCACAATCTCGCGACGCCCTTTCTCGAGGCGATCGCATCGGTGCCGGTCGATCTGTCGTCGGCGGTGATCGCCGAGCCGTTTCAGATTTCGGATGTGGAGAAGTCGGAAAGCTATCGGTTCCGGGATGTTCTGCTCCAGGAGGGATACCGCGCGGCGCTCATCGTTCCGATGGGCAGCGAGAACGCAACGCGGGGGGCCGTGATCTTCCGTCGCAAACCCGGCTCGTTCGATCCGCGGGTGGTCGATTTCGTAACGACCCTGGCAAATCAGTCCAAAGTTGCGATCGACAATGCCCGGCTCTTCCGGGAGGTTCAGCACCGCGAGATCGAGCTTGAGAATGCGAGCAAGCACAAGTCGCAGTTTCTCGCTAATATGAGCCATGAGCTGAGGACGCCGCTCAACGCCATTCTTGGCTATACGGAGCTGATCCTCGACGACCTCTATGGCGAGGTGCCCGCAAGGATGCGGGAGGTGCTGGGGCGGGTCGAGCACAACGGGCGGCATCTCCTCAATCTGATCAACGACGTTCTCGACCTGTCGAAGATCGAGGCGGGACGGCTAACGTTGTCGTTGGACGAATATTCGATGCAGCAGGTCGTCCAGTCTGTCGTGCTGTCCGTGGAAACGCTGGCCGCCGAGAAAGGTTTGGCGCTGAACGTCGAAGTCCCCGCCGACCTGCCGGTCGGTTATGGCGACGAGCGGCGACTTACGCAGGTGCTCCTCAACCTTGTCGGAAACGCAATCAAGTTCACCGAGGCCGGAGAGATATTGGTCCGCGCCGTCGTCTCGGACGACGCTTTCATTGTTTCCGTGTCGGATACCGGCCCAGGGATATCTGAAGCCGACCGGTGCGAGATCTTCAAGGAATTTCATCAGGTCGACAACTCCAGCACGCGCCCGAAGGGCGGAACAGGCCTTGGTCTCGCGATCGCGAAGCGAATCATCGAAATGCATGGCGGACGGCTTGGGGTCGAATCGACTCTAGGGATCGGTTCGACCTTCTCGTTCAAGGTGCCGATCCGCGTCGAACGGAGAGGGCATGAGCAGTCGTATTCTAGTGATCGAGGATCAGGACGATAACCGGCGGATCGTGCGCGACCTGCTCGCCAACGCCGGCTACGAGGTGATCGAGGCCGCCTCCGGCGACAGCGGCGTGGCGATGGCGGAGTCGGAACACCCGGACCTGATCCTGATGGATATACAGCTTCCCGGAATCGACGGGTACGAGGCGACGCGCCGGATCAAGAAAAACCCGGTGCTGCAGCGAATTCCGATCATCGCCGTGACGTCCTACGCCCTGAGTGGCGACGATGCGAAGGCGCTGGAGGCGGGGTGCGACGCATATCTCTCCAAACCGGTGAGTCCGCGCAGGTTGCTGGCCAAGGTGCAGGAATTTCTGCCCTGAGGATCATCAAAGGCCAGTGATGAGAAGCACACCGCTGATCCTGATCGTTGACGATAATGCCGCGAACCTCGACATCCTCCGGACGCGGCTCGCCAATCACGGCTACGAGATCCTCGCGGCAACCGACGGCGAGGAAGCGCTTCGTATAGCCCGGGAGGAGCGGCCGGACTTGGTCCTGCTGGATGTGATGATGCCGAAAATGGACGGAACGGAAGTCTGTCGCCGGCTGAAAGGCGACCCGTCGTTCCCGTTCATCCCAATCATAATGGTCACCGCGAAGTCGGACGCTCGAGACATCATCGCCGGCCTTGAGGCCGGTGCCGACGAGTACCTGACCAAGCCCGTGGATCAGCCGGCGCTCGTGGCGCGCGTGAAGTCAATGCTTCGGATCAAGGCGCTGCACGACATGAGCCAGGAGCAGGCGGCGCGGCTGGAAGCGCAGGCGCAACAGCTCGCGGAGTGGAACCAGCGTCTCGAGGAGCGGGTGGCCGCACAGCTTGCGGAACTCCGACGGGTGGCGCACCTCAAGCAGTTTTTCTCGCCTCAGCTCGTTGAGTACATTGTTTCCGGCGGGGGCGACAACGTGATGGAGAGCCATCGGCGGGAGATTACCGGGGTCTTCTGCGATCTGCGCGGGTTCACCGCCTTCGCCGAAACCGCCGAGCCGGAGGAAGTGATGCGCGTCCTGCGCGAGTACCACGATGCAGTGGGGCCGCTCACCTTCGAGTTCGAGGCGACGCTCGAGCACATCGCCGGAGACGGTCTGACAGCCTTCTTCAACGATCCCCGGCCCTGCCCGGATCCAGCCGCCCGTGCGGTGCGGATGGCGTTGGCCCAGCGGCAGGCGGTGGACGCGCTGATCGGGATATGGCGCAAGCGCGGATATGAATTGGGGTTTGGCGTGGGGATTGCGCTCGGCTACGCGACGCTGGGGCAGATCGGCTTTTCGGGCCGCTTCCACTATGGTGCCATCGGCTCGGTCCTGAACCTCGCGTCGAGACTCTGCGACAAGGCGCGGAGCGGACAGATCCTTATCTCGCAACGGGTCTATGCGGAGGTGGAGGATCTCGTTGAGGTCGAGCCCCTGGGAGAACTCATGCTCCGGGGCTTCTCGAAGCCGGTCACCGCCTTCAACGTGGTGCGGCTCAAGGCAGAGCAGCCTGAAGCGGTCGAGTAGGCTGCCTTGTCGGGGGCCTGTCTGGTTCTTGTCCCTGGCATTGCCAGTCATGCAGGGCGCGTGGTCTAGCGAGTCGTGCCTCTCCCCTCGGCAGACGGCGAAGCTCGGCCGTTGCCTTCCGGCACTGTAGGCAAGTTCCTTGATTACGGTGCCGGAAGGAGGCTTCGGCCGTTTGTGCCCTGCGGGCGGATTCGGCCTACTGTCCCGGCCGAAGCTCGACCTTGAGCCAGCCCGGCTCGCGCTTGTCGAAGGCCTTGTAAGCCGCGATCGCGTCGGTCATCGGCTCCACCTTCGTCAGAATCTCCAGTGGGTCGACCGTGCCGCGGCGGACCATGTCGACCAGCTCCGGGATATAGCGGCGGTGGTTGCAGTTGCCCAAGTTGATCGAGAGGTTTTTGTTCATCGCCGCGCCGATCGGAAAGCTCCGCACCGTCTGCGGATAGACCCCGATGACCGACAGCGTCCCCGCCTTGGCGAGCGCCTCGACGCCCCAATCGAGCACCTGCGACGGCGCGTTCCCCGGATGCCAGCTCCCGTTCTGAGGGTTGGTCTGCGGCGCGGCTGCCTGCTGCTCTTGCTTCAACCGATCGGCCTGCTGCTTCGCCTGTTCCGCCGCCGGCCCCTGATGCGCGTGGACGGCATCGACGCCGACCGCATCGATCACCCGGTCGACCCCGATGCCGCCGGTCAGTTGGCGGATCACCTCGACCGGACTCTCGGCATCGAAATCGATGACCTCGGCCCCCTGCTGTCGCGCCATTGCCAGACGATCGGGCAGGGTGTCGATCGCCAGCACCCGGTCGGCGCCGAGCAGCTTCGCGCTGAGGATCGCGAACTGGCCGACCGGGCCGCAGCCGAACACGGCCACCGTGTCGCCGGCCTGGATCTCGGCCAGCTCGGCGCCGAAATAGCCGGTCGGAAAGATGTCGGAGATCAGGATCGCCTGATCGTCGCTGACCTCGTCCGGCAGCTTGACGAGCCCGACATTCGCATAGGGAATGCGGGCATATTCGGCCTGAAGACCGTCGAAGGGGCCGGTCGTCTCCGGCCCGCCGAAGAAGGCGGTGCCGGCGAGTTTGCCGTGCGGGTTCGCGTTGTCGCATTGCGCGTGATAGCCGGCGCGGCAGTAGGAGCAGAAGCCGCAGGCGATCGTCGATGGAACGACGACGCGGTCGCCGACATTGAGGTTGCGCACGTTCTGCCCGACCTCCTCGACCACGCCGACCGCCTCATGCCCCAGAACGGTGCCGGGCTTCATGCCGGGCATCGTGCCGCGGATCATATGCAGGTCGGTGCCGCAGATCGCGCTCGCCGTGATCCGCACGACGGCGTCGGTCGGGTCCTGGATCTTCGGCTCGGGAACATCGTCGAGCCGGATGTCGCCGATGCCGTGAAAGACGACTGCCTTCATAGCCTCTGCCTCCTATCTGGAAGGGCGAATGACCTGCGGTGGACCGACCTGCCGCAGGTCCTGTTCCCTTTCGTAACCCGGCGCATGGGCCGTTGTTCCGCCGGCCCGCCGTGTCAGGCGTCATTTCTCGAGCGGGATAGAGACGGTCGTTTCTTCTCTCATCGTCACGCTCTCCAGAACGGCTTCCGGGCTTCGGCCATGGCCTCGGCCCGGGTCTTCCCGATGTCGCGCAGTAGGCGATCATCAAGGGCGGCCAGGGCACGCCGCTGCGCGCGCCGTCCGATCCATCCAGCTATGTTCGGCCGGCCTTCGACGATGCCGCGGGCAATCGCAAGGAGCTCGATATGCCGGGTCCAGCGCAACGCCTTCTTGAGGGCGGTCATGCCCGTGTCTGGTGCCGATCTCATAAGCCGGACGATCCCATCCGGCAGTGCCCTTGTCACGAATGGACGGTTCGGCTAAGATCGAATTATGAATGCAGGCCCCCATATCGCCGAGGTGGCGGCGCTGATCGGCGATCCCGCGCGCGCGAACATCCTGACGGCACTGATGGACGGCCGCGCCCTGACCGCGACTGAGCTGTCCTATCGCGCCGGTGTCTCGCCACAGACCACCAGCGGCCATCTGGCGAAGCTGACGGAGTCGGGCCTGCTGGCCGTCGAGAGCCAAGGGCGACATCGATATTTCCGGCTGGCAACCCCGGCCGTCGCGCAGGCGGTGGAGGCGCTGATGATGCTGACTACCCACACGCCGCCGCGGTATCGGCCGCCATCGCGGGAGGATCAGGCGATCCGTCTCGCCCGGACCTGCTATGATCATCTTGCCGGCAAGCTGGGCGTCGCCGTTACCGAGGCGCTGTTGGACCGCGCCTGCATCGAGCCGGTCGGCCGGGATTACCGGGTGACGGCGACCGGCGACGCCTTCCTTCGGGATCTCGGCATCGATCTCGACAAGGCAAAGCGGCAGCGCCGGGCCTTTGCGCGCCAATGCCTCGATTGGAGCGAGCGGCGCCCGCATCTGGCCGGCGCGTTGGGCGCGGCGTTGGCGACCCGCGGTTTCGAGCTGGGTTGGATCAGCCGGGCAGGGGATGGCCGCGCGCTTCAGGTGAGCGCGGCCGGCCATAAGGCGCTGAACGACCTGTTCGGCGTCGCGCTCTCCGGGTAGGACGGCCCGCCGGTAGTGGCGGTCACTGTCCTATGCGGGGAAGGTCAGCCAGATCGCCCAGATGACCAGGGCGGTGATGCCAAGGCCGGCAATCGCTGGAACAAGCCAGTTTCGCGCCGGGTGTCGCCTCTCCAAAGTTGCAGTCGGTTCGGCCGGCGCGCCGGGCGGCGCCAACGAATCGGTTTCGGCGTTCCGGACCGACTCGGCGATGGCTTCCTGATCGGCCATCGAACGGGCGACGGCCTCCCTGTCGGGAGGTCGTCCCGCCGCCTCGTCATCGGTTCCCAAGGGCGCGGTGGCCGGATCGGGAAAATCGACCTTGTCAACCAGCCGCCCTTGGTCCGTCCGATGCCGGAGCCGCTCCGCTTCCTCGGGCATGCGCGGCTACCCGGCCTTGCGGAATTCCTCGACTGGGCTGGGCCCGATCACCTCCAGCCGATACTCACGGCCTTTCGCCTTCACATGCTTGTCGATCACCTGTTCGCTGGGAACCGGTCCATGGCCGTTCACGACCCGTTGATAGGCGAAGTACCGGTGGTCGGGAGCCAAGGTCTCGACGGGCACGAACTCGGTCTCGTTCGCCGTCAGGTTGATCTGTGATCCCAGAACCTGGCGGACATATTCCTTGTTCGACTGGAAGGTGACCGCCTCCGGGAGCTCTTTCGGCAACATCGCTTCGGGGTCCTTCTTGTCGGTCTGGCGCATCAGCTCGCAGGCAATGCGCAGATGCTCGATCTCCATCGCCAGATGCAGCTCCCAGATCTGGCGGATCCGCGGATCGGGCTCTTGCTGCATGAAGGAATAGTAGAGATAGCACTCGTTATATTCGTGCAGCACTAGCATCTCCGCCCAGCTCGCGCCCGCATCGAGCAGCGATTCATAGTGGGTAACGTGCTGCTCCTCGATCTGGGCGATCTCGAGATAGAGGCCGCGAGCCATAGGCTCCGTCGGCCGGTTGCCGATGTTCATGTAGTAGTTCATCGTCTGCTGCTCGGCCGCCGTGATCGTCAGGGCGTGCAGCAACGACCGCGGATCGTCCTTGTTCCGGTCGAGCGGCTTGCGGACATCGTCCATCGGGTGACGATGCTCGGCGATCGTCGGCCGGCCCGGCGTGATCTCCGTCAGGCCCTTGACGATCTTCTCGGCCTTTTTGCCCTCCAGCATGTCCATCAGATTGGCATAGCGGTAGAGGTGGTCGAAATCCTCGAGTAGCCCGAACTCGTAGGCCTGGCGGGCATAAGGATTCGGCTCGTTCTGCGCGACCCAGGCGGTCAGGTCGACCGCGACCTGCTCATAGCCGATGACCGTCTCGAGGTTGCTCGCCTCGCCGGGAACGAGCCAGCACACCGCCTTCTGCTGCTGCTGTTCGGCCCGCCGGACCAGCGCCAGCTGGCGCTTCAGGTCCAGGTCGGTCGTATGCCGCGCGAACTGATGCGAGAACATGACCGCTTCGACCTCGATGCCGTTCATCGTGATGACGCGGCACTGGGTATAGGGATCGACGCTGTTCTTGTCGTAGGGCTTGACGTTCAGTTCCGACCAGTTGCGGAATTGCCGATCGATCGGGATGCCCTTTTCCTGGAGCGGATTGAAACCCATGCTGACCTCCACGCAGTTTGTCTGGCTTTCTGACCGCCGCCTGTCTGGCGGAAGCTTTGCAGATGCGTGAGTCAACAGTGGCCCGGTAAGGCCGTTCCTCGAGTCGCCGGATTTTTTCACCGGCCAGGGGTTTTATCCGTCAGGCGTAGTAGCGGCCGAACCGGTTGGTGAGGAAGTCGTCGAGTTCCGCCTGCTCCTGGCGGATGAAGCCCCTGGCCGGCAGCTTGCCGTCTCGATGCAGGTCGACCATGGCGCAGATTCCGGCAGCTGTGGTGATCTGGATCGCGCTCATCAGCCGGCCGTCAATCTCGCACGCATAGATCTTCTTGGCGTAGGTCTCCTGCGTCAGGCGGTTCTCGCGCATCCCGCTCACCGTGACGAAGATCAGGACGACGTCCTGATGGGTGATCGGCACCGCCGTCTCCAACACGTCCTTCAGCAGGTCGCGACGGTCGCGCAGGCGGAGATCCTCGAGCAGCAGCTTCATCACGTCGCGATGGCCGGGATAGCGCACCGTCTTGTAGTTGAGGCTCTGGACCTTGCCGTCGAGCGTCTCGCACAGCGTGCCGAGGCCGCCCGAGGTGTTGAACGTCTCATAGTCGATGCCGTCGAGCGAGAAATGCTCCAGACCTTCGAGCGGCATCAGCTCGATCGGCGCGCCCTCATGGATCGCCTCGCAGGGGTTGCAGTACTCGTTGATCAGCCCGTCCGTGCTCCAGGTCAAGTTGTATTTCAGCCCGTTGACCGGGAACTGGGGCAGGGCGCCGACCCGCATATGCACCGTGCGCAGGCTGTCGAACCGTTTCGCCAGATGCGCGGCGACGATGCTGATGAAGCCGGGGGCGAGACCACATTGCGGCGCGAAGGCGGTCTCGCCCCGTTCGGCCAGCGCCCGCACCGCCCGCGTGGTGGCGACGTCCTCGGTGAGGTCGAAGTAATGCGCGCCGACTTCGCCGGCTACCGCGGCGACCGTCGGGTTGAGGAAGAACGGAAGCGCGCTGATCACCGCGTCCGTGCCGTCGGCAAGCCGGCGCAGCGCGACGGCGTCGCTCACATCCACCTGGCTCTGCCGCGCCTTCTCGCGCGCGACCATCGCAAGGAACGCCGGGTCTCGGTCGGCCACCGCGATATCGTAATCGCCGGTCGCCGACAGCATGTCGACGATCGCACCACCGATCTTGCCGGCGCCAAGGACCAGAACCTTGCGCATCGCTCGCTCTCCAATTGCCCGTTTCCCTAGCGCATGCTAGCAACAGGCTCGGCCGGTCAGAAGCCGGCGAAATGCCGGGGGAGCGCGGAATGCCGGCGAAGCGATGGCGTCTCAGCGGCGAAACGGGGGCATGGGGAAGCGAGAACTCGACGAGACGGATCGGCGCCTGCTGTCGCTGTTGCGCGCCAATGCGCGCACGCCGACCGCGGCGCTCGGCCGCCGTCTGGGTCTCTCGCGCAGCGCGGTGCAGGACCGCCTGAGGCGCCTGGAGCGTGACGGCGTGGTCGTCGGCTACACCGTCCGCCTCGCCGAGGCCGATACCCACCCCAGAGTGACGGCCCAGGTCATGCTGACCCTCGATCCGAAGCAACAGGAGCGCGCCGTCGACGCCTTGCGCGGCCTGCCGGAGGTCGTCAGCGCCCATACCGTCAGCGGCGTCTATGATCTGGTGGCGGAGGTGCGGGCGACCAACGCCGAGGAACTCGACACGGTGCTCACCCATATCGGCCGGCTGCCCGGCGTCACCCGGACAACGTCCTCGATCTTGCTGTCGACCAAGTTCGAGCGGCGCTAGAGCACGATCTGATCAGGTTGACTTAACCTGATCAGTGAATCGTCCTCTACTTCAAAAGCGTCGGTTCAGCCGCCGTTCTCGGTGGAACCGAGCAGTTTCCGTCGGACCGTCTCCAGATGCCGGCGCATGCAGGCGGCGGCAAGGTCCATGTCCCGGTTCGCGATCGCCGCGACCAGGGCATCGTGCTCCGCGAAGCTGTGATGGCCGGGGTCCGGCGTCGGCTTGGCGGTCCGCAGCCGGCCCCAGACCGTCGCCCGGCGGACCATGTTCAAAGTGTCGAAGAGCGCGAGCAGAAGGTTGTTGCGCGTCGCCTGGGCGATCGCCCGATGCAGCTTGTTGTCCCATGCCTCATAGACGCGCCATTCGGAGGCCGTCTTGGTCTTGCGGATGCAGTGCTGCATCTCGGCGATGTCGGCGGAGGTCGCGCTCAGCGCCGCCAGCCGAGCGAGCTCCGGCTCGATCAGCAATCGCGCTTCCATCACTTCCGCCGGATTCGTCCGCCGGCTAATGAATCCGACATCGTTGATGTTGTCGACGGGCTTCGTGCCGATGAAGGTGCCGCGCCCGACATGGCGCCAGATCTGCCCCTCCGCCTCGAGCACCGCCAGCGCTTTGCGCAAGGCAGTGCGGTTGACCCCGAGCTCCGCGCAGAGGCTGCGCTCGGGCGGCAGGCGCGTGTTGAGGGGATATTCCTTCGCCGCCAGAAACGCCTGCAGCTGTGCCAGTGCTCCCTGGCTGTCGTCTTGGTCATTCCGCTGGTGAGTTCGGTCAGACATCGGCACCAATTCACTAATTGGTTTGAGAGTGGCCTTTATAACGAAACAAATTCTTCTCGTAAAGCTTGACTCTTCTGGCGACCGATTGATACCATTTTTTGATTGGTTGAAAATTGGTCGGCAATAAGGCCGGCGTTCGAAGTCGATTCGGGCGTTTCCAATCGGGAGGAAGAAATGCGGAACCTGTCGAAGCTGACATTTCAGTTTCTCATGCCAGCGGCCATGATCCTGGCCGTGGCCGGGGAGGCTGGCGCGCAGGATGACATGACGGCGCGGATCGCCCTGGGCGATATCGCCTCCGTCGAAACCCTCAATCTTTTGATCGCGCTCGAACATGCGAAAGAGCGTGGCGTCGATATCGAGCTGACGGCCTTCAAGTCCGAGGACATCGCCAATCAGGCCGTGGTCAATGGCCAGGCCGACATCGGCGTCGGCGTCCCTTACCCGGTGATCCAGAAGGTGGATGCGCCGATCCGCATGTTCTACCGGCTCAGCGAGCTGCGCTTCTTCCCCGTCGTCGACAAGAAGTACGAGAGCTGGGAAGACCTGGACGGTGAGGAGATCGCCGTTCATTCGCGCGGGTCGGGAACGGAAGCGGCAGCCAACATCATGGCCGACAAGCACGGCATTACCTACAAGAACATCAGCTACGTCCCCGGCTCCGAGGTCCGCGCGCTGGCGCTTCTGAACGACAGCGTCGACGCGACCTTCCTTGACATCGCCAATACCGATTTCGTCATGGCGAAGGCGCCGGGCGAATTCCACCTCCTGCCGATGGGCGATCTCGAGGGCACCGACGAGGCATTGTTCGCCCGGACTGACTGGCTCGATGAGAATCAGGAAACCGTGCAGATCCTGATCGAGGAGTTGCTGAAGGTGACCCGCGCGATCAACGAGGACCCGGGCTACGTGGCGGCCGAACGCGAGCGTCTGGGATTGCTCGCAGACCTGCCCGAGGACCTCGCGGCCGAGATCCAGCCCTATTTCGAGCAGGCAGTGGAGGCGCAGCTCTTCCCTCAGAATGGCGGCAGCGCGGAAGGCGTGAAAGCCGATTTTGACTTCTATACCGCCGCGGGACAGCTCGAAGGGTCGCCGGAGGAGCTGAAGGTGGAAGACTTCTGGTATCTCGAACCGCTTGAAAAGGCCCAGGCGGCCGTCGGCGGCTGAGCGGATCAAGGGGCGTATGAAGTCATGGCTGACCGAACCGCAGCGTCGCGAAGGGGTTTAAGCGAAGAGGTTGCCGGCGCCGGCGGTCACCAGATCGTCGAGCGGGTGCCCTCGGACCGGCAATGGCTCTGGCGCCTGATCTCCTTTGCCGTCGTTTTCGGGGGCTGGGAAATCGCCGGCCGCATTCCGGTCAGCCCCTCCTTTCCAACCTTCAGCGCCACGATCGTCGCGCTGGGCGAGATGCTCCTCGACGGGACGCTCGCCGGGGCTTATGCCGAGACCGTGCAGCCGCTCATTCTCGGCATGCTGCTCTGCAGCGTGATGGCGGTGCTGTTCGGGGTCGGCATGGGTCTCTCGCGGACGGTGGAGTGGTTCAGCCTGCCGATCTTCATCATCCTGCAGGCGGCGCCCATGGCGGCGCTGATTCCGCTGATCACGTTTCTGTACGGCATCGGCCTGACTGCGAAAGTGGTCGCTGTGATGCTGATGAGCGCGCCGATCATCGTGCTGAACTCCTATAAGGGCATCCGCAACACGAGTCCCTCGCTGCTGGACATGAGTCGATCCTTCATGGCGACGCGGCGTCAGCAGATCGTGAAGATCATCCTGCCGAGCGCCAGCGGCCTGATCTTCGCCGGCCTGCGGCTGGGCGTGGCGGCCGGCGTCACCGGTGTCGTCCTCGCCGAGCTGCTGATCACCCCGACCGGCGTGGGCGACCTGATTACCTACTACCGGTCCGTCGCCGAATATCCCCACATGTTCGCGTCGATCCTCTCCATCATCATCTTCTCCTCCGTGGCCGTGACGCTTCTGCAGCGAGCAGAAACCGCGCTGTTCCGTCCGGAGACGTAAGCAGGACCCATCATGCTGAATACTGTTTTGAGCGCCCGGAACGGGCAGGCCTCGGGCACCCCCGAGGCGGCCGTCCAGGTCGAAGGCATCGGCAAGCGTTATCCCGGCGGCGTCGAGGCTCTGAAGGACGTGACGCTCGATTTTCCCGCGGGCGAGTTGACGACCCTTCTGGGGCCCAGCGGCTGCGGCAAGACGACGCTGCTGAAGATTATCGCCGGGCTGCTCGATCCCTCGAAAGGGCAAATCCGGGTCAAGGGCAAGCAGGTCCATGGACCCGGGCCCGACCGCGCCTTCGTGTTCCAGGATTTCGCGCTGATGCCCTGGGCCACCGTCCTCCGCAACGTCGCCTTCGGGCTGGAGCTGCGCGGCGTGGCGAAGGCCGAGCGCGAGGCGACCGCGCGGAAATATATCACCGAGGTCGGGCTGACCGGTTTCGAGCAGAGCTATCCGCATGAGCTGTCGGGCGGCATGCGGCAGCGGGTCGGCGTGGCGCGGGCGCTCGCCGTCGACGCCGACATCCTGCTGATGGACGAGCCCTTCGCCTCGATCGACGAGCAGACGCGGCGCAAGCTGCAGGAAGATCTGCTGCAGCTCCTGCAGATCGAGAAGAAGACCGTGATCTTCGTGACGCACAGCATCGAGGAGGCCGTCTATGTCTCGGACCAGATCGTCCTTCTGTCGCGCCGGCCCGGGACCGTCTCGCGCATTATCCGGCCGAATCTCGATCACTCTACCGATCTCGAAGCGGCTCGCCGCGACAAGGCCTATTTGGACTGCGTCGACGAGATCTGGCAGACCCTGAAGCAGTATCTCGTGTAATAGTCCGGGAGCTTGACGAGACATGACCGTCCTCGGTTACCGGATCCCCATGATGTTCTCGCTCCTGGCGTGGTTCGTCGTCTGGGAGATCGTCGGCCAGCTTGACCTGACCATCCTGATCCCGCCCTTCAGCGGCGTGATCGCCGCCGGCATCACCATGCTGCCGAGCCAGAAGTTCCACGATGCCATTACGATCACCATGACCGCCTTTCTGGCCGGCATGGGCCTCTCGCTTCTCGTCGGGATTCCGCTCGGCATCCTGATGGGCCGCGTGAAGGCGATCGGCCAGTTGATGGGGATGTGGGTCAACATCTTCGAAAGCTCGCCGCTCACGGCCGTCATCCCGGTGCTGATGGCGCTGCTGGGATTCGGCCAGGCGACGATCATCACCACCGTGTTCCTGTTCTCAGTCTGGGTCATCGCGCTCGACGTCCAGGTTGGGGCGAAGCACGCGAACGCATCCCTGCTCGAGATGGGGCGGTCCTTCGGGGCGAGCCGGTTCGCCCTCTATACGAAGATCCTCTTCTTCGCGGCGCTGCCGGAAATCCTCGCCGGCGTCCGGCTCGGCCTGATCCGCGGGGTGAAGGGGGTCGTGATCGGTCAGCTTTTGGTGGCCATCGTCGGCGTCGGCGAGCTGTTCGAGCTCTATTCCCGGAACTTCCTGATGGAGGAGTTCTGGGCGCTCGTCATCATGGTTTTCGCCTTCGCCTTCGCGATCTCGGAAACGGTCGCCTATGTCGAGCGGCGAATCGAATATTACGCCAGCACGCGCTAACGCCAGCACGCACCGGCCCCATCACCTGAATGCAAGAACAAAGAAAGAGAACGCCGTGACTCACGTATTTCCCCCTGCGGCCGAACCCACCCTTCCTGTCGTCGGCAGCGAAGAGACGGTCCCGATCCACCGCATCTATTGCGTCGGGCGCAACTATGCGGCGCATGCGCGCGAGATGGGGTCGGATCCGGATCGCGAGCCGCCGTTCTTCTTCATGAAGCCGGCGGATGCCATTGTGCCGAGCGGCGCATCGATTCCCTATCCGCCGCGGACCGCCAACCTGCATTACGAGATCGAGCTGGTCGTCGTGATCGGAAAGGGCGGGCGCGATATTCCGGCGGAAAGCGCTCTCGACCACGTTTATGGCTATGCCGTCGGCATCGACCTGACCCGGCGGGACCTTCAGAACGAGGCCAAGAAGACGGCGCGGCCGTGGGACATGGGGAAAGGGTTCGACCAGTCGGCACCCTGCTCCGCGGTCCAGCCGGCCAGCAAGATCGGCCATCCCGCCGATGGGGCGATCTGGCTGAAGGTCAATGGCGAGACCAAGCAGAGCGGCGACCTTGCCCAGCAGATCTGGACGGTGCCGGAGACGATCGCCTATCTGTCCGGCTTCGTCACGCTTGCGCCGGGCGATCTCATCCTCACGGGCACGCCCGAGGGCGTCGGCGCGGTCGTGCCGGGAGACCGGATGGAAGGCCATGTCGACGGCGTCGGGGATCTCGTGGTCACGATCGAGAAGGCGTGAGCGGCCGGGCCGCGATCTCTTCGGCGATTTCGATCACCGCGCGGACCACGGCGCTGCGTCGGTTGCTTTTCAGGCACGTCACCGTGTCGACATTGATGTCCGAGAGCCCCTGGAGGGGGACGGCAACGGTTCTGTCGTCGCCCTCGTTCTCGCGCTCGAACAGGAAGCCGATTCCGAGGCCGCGGGCGACCGCTTCGCGCATCGCCTCGCGGCTCCCCAGTTCCAGGGTCGGGGCGAGCGCGACATTCGCGCGTCGGGCCGCCTCGTCGAGGAGCCGCCGCGTGGTCGAGCCGATTTCCCGCAGGATGACCGGGTGGCCAGCGATGTCCCGCAGCTTCAGCCGAGATTGCGTCGCCAGCGGATGATCGCGCGGCACGAGCGCGAGCATCCCGCGTCGATGGATCGGAACGATGATCGTGCGCGGATCCGTCTTCGGATTGGCGACGACGGCCGCATCGACGCGCTGTTCCAG
This sequence comes from Virgifigura deserti, assembly GCA_003576685.1. Classification (GTDB taxonomy): domain Bacteria; phylum Pseudomonadota; class Alphaproteobacteria; order Dongiales; family Dongiaceae; genus Virgifigura; species Virgifigura deserti. The sequence continues at coordinate 219,979 of QOZR01000009.1, read as the reverse complement.
CAGCTCCTGAACCGCCGCGGCGGTATTGCCCAGGCGCACGGAAACCTGGACGCGCGGATAGCGCCGCGCGAAGCGCGAGACGACGTCCAGTGCAATATGCGGCCCGTCGGCGGCAAGCGCCAGACTGCCGGCCTCCAATGTCGTCGAGCTTGTCAGGAACTCGCCGATCCGCTCCTCGGCCAGGAACATCTGCTGCGTGAGCGCGAATAGCGCCTGTCCCGATTCGGTCGGAACGACGCTCCGTCCCTGGCGCTGAAACAGATGGACCGCATAGGCGGTCTCCAGGGCTTTCACCTGAACCGTCACCGCCGGCTGCGTGATGCCCAGCAAACTGGCTGCCTTGGAGAAGCTGCGCGCCCGGGCGACCGCGTTGAAGGCCCGGAGCTGCGTATAGTTCACGCTCCACATCGGTCGGCTCCCGGTACCAATTCCACTATAAATTCTCTTATGATTTCCTCATCAAAATATCAATTTGATTAAAGATGCCGTGAGCGCCACCATCCTGTCGAAGATCGAATGGCGGAGAGGTGCCCAGCATGAGCAGGATGCAGGCGGTGGCGGCGCGCCTGGCGCGGCCAGGGATCGCCGGTTTGCGACAGGACGCGGAGACGCTGACGATCGGCTGGGCCGACGGCCGTGAGAGCCGGTTCGCCGCGATCTGGCTCTTCGACAACCGGCCGGACGGCCGGCATGGGCCGGACGGGCAGCGCCTGTTCGACGTCGCCGAGCTGCCCGACGAGGTCGGGATCGCTTCGGTTGAATTGACCGGCGAGGGTGATGTCGCCGTAACCTTCGCCCCGAACAGCGTCGCGACGGTCTTCAGCGGCGCATGGCTGCGCGATCATGCGCTCGACCCGGCCTCGCGGGCCGAGCGCCGTCTCGACAAGCACCTATGGGATAAGGGGCTGGCGGCCAACCCTCCGACTGCCGCTTACGCCGAGGTCGTGAAGGGGGGCAGGGCGCTTGCCGACTGGCTGGCGCATATCCGCGATTACGGGTTCGCACTGCTGTCCGGCGTGCCGGCGGAGGACGGCATGGTCTGCCGCGTGGTCGAGCTGTTCGGCTATGTGCGGGAGACGAACTACGGGCGGCTGTTCGACGTGATCTCGGTCGAGAAGCCGAACAACCTCGCTTTCACCGGCTTGGCGCTCGGCAACCATACCGACAATCCCTATCGCGACCCCGTGCCGCAGCTTCAGCTCCTCCACTGCCTGCAGGCGGCCGAGGAGGGTGGCGAATCGGTCGTGGTCGACGGCTTCTTCGCCGCCGAACGGCTCCGGCGCGAGGCGCCGGAAGCCTTCAACCTGCTGACGCGATATGCGGTGCCCTTCCGCTATGTGGAGAAGGGCGCCGTCGACCTCCGGGCCGCCGCACCGCTGATCGAGCTGGACAGCGAAGGGGACTTGCGCGCCGTCCGCTACAACAACCGGTCGGCGGCACCCTTCGATCTGCCTGAAGAGACCGTGGTGCCGTTCTACCAGGCCTATCGCCGCTTCGGCCGGCTGCTGCATGACCCGGCGGCGATCGTCAGCTTCAGGCTCGGCGCCGGCGACCTCTTCATCGTCGACAATCAGCGGGTGCTGCATGGCCGGCGCGGTTTCGGCAAGGGCCGGCGGCATCTCCAGGGGACCTATGCGGACAAGGACGGCCTGTTGAGCAGACTGCGCGTCCTAGAGGCGTCCCTATGAATCCGGTCCTGGAAGAGATCGAAGCCCTCTATGCCATGCATGGCGACAACGTCTATGGCGAAGGCGTGACGATGGCGCAGCATGCGCTCCAAAGCGCCGCGCTGGCCGAAGGCGAGGGGGCCGATGACAGGCTCGTCATCGCCGCCTTGCTCCACGACATTGGCCATTTCCTGCAGCAGCGCGATGATTCCTACGGCTATCACAAGCACGACCATTCGGGCGGCGACTGGCTCGCGCGCCATTTCGGCCCCGAGGTCAGCGAGCCGGCGCGCCTCCATGTCGCCGCCAAGCGCTATCTCTGCGCCGTGGAGCCGTACTATCTGGCTAGGCTATCGCCGGCGTCTGTCTACACCCTGTCGAAGCAGGGTGGGCCGATGTCTCCGGCGGAGATGGCGGCCTTCGCCGCCCAGCCGTTCGCCGAGGCGGCCGTGCGTCTGCGCCGCTGGGACGACGGCGGCAAGGAGCCCGGCCTGACGGTGCCGGACTTCGCCCGCTACCGCTCTCGTCTGGGGCGGCTGCTCGAGGAGGGGCGGGGCGCAGTCTGACGCCCGCATCCCATACCTTGAGCCGAAGCCCCCGTCAGGCGGATAACCGAACGAGAGGGGGCTCGCTCGCCGGAAGCGGCGGTTCGCCGCCCGCGCGTCGATAGGCTGCCAGTCCGGCCTCCCACGGTTCCCGGTGCAATCCCGACGACAGTGCTTCCTGGGCGATCTGCTGTGCCAGGAACGGCAGTTCGGCGCGACGGCTGCCCGTTTCCTGCGGCTCGGCCTCGACTAGGCTGGCCGGCAGCCAGCGCTCTCCTCCGCCAGCTTGCTTCGCCGCGGCCGCCCCGTTGCGAGCCGAAGAATCGGATTGTCGGAATCCCAGATGATCGGACGCGACATCCCTGTCCTTGTCCGCGCGCAGCGGCTGCGCCGGCGCAATCGGCAGCAAGGCCGCCGCTCGATCCGCCTTGGTCGCTGTTGCGACCGGTGCCGCGGGCGGCGGAAGAAGGAGTATGCCGGGCGTGTTCGTCATCAGTCGGAAGTTATATCGATTTTCCTACGCTTTGAAATCAATTTTTATTACACCGAAACCTATAGTCGGTACAGTGCCTGGATTATAGAGGGCGCTTCTCTGTATTCACCATAATGTTCAAATATCCGGCATCATTCTTCAGGCATTAGCTGGGACTCCCATTTTACAAATTGTTAACGGCTGGGCTCCTAACCTCGGAAGATTGGGCGACGCGGGTAGACGATGATCTGTCGCATCCGCCTTCAGGTAGGAGGTTTCCATGATCCTGAGTCGGCAGGAGGCGGTGGCGAGCCTGACCCCCTATGACTGGGTGCGCGGCGCCATCGAGGCCTCGGGCGATCTCGTCTATGAATGGGACCTCGTCGGGAACTCCATTCTCTGGGCGGGGCATCCGACCGGCATCTTCGGAGCGGTCGCGATCGCGGCGCTGTCAACCAGCGACAGGTTCAACAAGCGCATCCATCCCGAGGATCTGCCGGTCCGCCTCAAGGCACTTTCCGATCACCTCAGCGAAGGGGCGCCCTATGACTGCGAATATCGTGTCCGTACCGGTTCCGGCAGCTATTCCTGGGTGAACGATCGCGGGCAGGCGCGCTTCTCGGCGGCTGGCACGCCGGAACGGCTGATCGGTAGCCTCCGCCTGATCACCGCCCGCAAGCAGAACGAGGTGCGCCTCGAGCGGCTCGCCAATTTCGACGAGCTGACCGGCCATCTCAACAAGATCAGGCTGCGGGATGCACTCGAGCATGCGCTGGCCTCCTGCCATCGGTTCAACCTGACGGGGGGCCTCCTCGTCGTTGGCCTCGACAAGCTGGCGATGATCAACAACGCCTTTGGCTATCAGGCCGGCGACGCCGCCCTCATCGCCGTCGGGCAGCGACTCGACCGCTGCCTACGCACGACCGACATCGTCGGCCGCATCGACGCCGACCGGTTCGGCATCGTGATCGGACAGTCTTCGGCCGACCAGCTCGCGCGCGCGGCAGAGCGCATCCTCCAGGCGATGCGCGAGCAGCCGATCGAGACGCCGGATGGCAAGATCGATGTCACGGTTTCGATCGGCGGGATTCTCGTCCCCCAATCTTCCAGCACTTCCTACGATGCGATCGCCAAGGCCGAGACTGCGCTGAAGGAGGCGAAGGTCGCCGGGCGCGACTGCTTCGTCCTCTACCAGACTTCAGACCATCAGGACCGGCTCCACCGCCGCAGCCTCGATATCGGCGCGCAGGTCCAGCAGGCAATCCGCGACGACCGTCTGCTGTTCGCCTTTCAGCCGGTCGTGAAAGGGTGCAACCGGCAGGCCGCCTTTTATGAATGCCTGCTGCGCATGCGGGGCGAGGGCGATGAACCGGGCAAGGACCTGATACCGGCCTCGGCCTTCGTACCGGTCATGGAACAGCTCGGGCTGGTCCGGCGCATGGACCGCCATGTCCTGGACCTCGCTGTCCGCGAACTGCATGAGAGCCGCGACGTCACGTTGGCGATCAACATCTCCGGCATTACGGCGACCGATCAGGCTTGGCTACGGGCGCTGATTGCGCTGCTCAAGGGCAAGCCGGAGATCGCCAGCCGGCTGATCGTCGAGATCACCGAGACCACCGCGCTTCACGACATCGACGAGTCGGCGCGGTTCGTGACCGCGGTGCGCGACCTCGGCTGTCGCGTCGCGGTCGATGATTTCGGCGCCGGCTTCACCTCCTTCCGCCACCTGAAGGCGCTGGCGGTCGACATCGTCAAGCTCGACGGCTCCTTCGTTCGCAATCTGGCGGAAAACGTCAACAACCAGCTCTTCATCCGCAACATGCTCGGCGTTGCCGACGCCTTCAATCTGGAAACGGTCGCCGAATGCGTCGAGACCGAGTCGGAGGTGGCCTTCCTGCTCGGCGAAGGTGTGCAGTACCTTCAGGGCTATTATTTCGGCCGGCCGGACACGCAGCGTCCCTGGCTGAAGAAGTCGCAACGCGTCGTCGGGGTGGCGTAGACTCTCCTACCGCAGGCTCTGCAGAACCAGGCGATGGTTTGCAGCCGAGACGGTCGATGCTATTCTTTTTGCATGCGACTGTTCGATTTCCGCCGAATCGTCGGGCTTATCGCCCTCGTCGCGCTTCTGTCCGCCCTGCCAATTCAGGCGAGCATGAGCCTGTTGATGGGTGGTGATGCCATGGCCGCCCTTGACGGCGACGCTGAAGGCTCCGGAAGCCCGATGTCCTCGTCCTGCGATGGCTGCGGCGACCTGCAGAAGGCTGTGGCGGGTATGGACTGCGCAGCGTTCTGCGCCGCCGGTTTTGCGGCCTTGCCCGCGGCGACGCTAGGTCTTGATGCTGCCGGGCGCGCCATATCATCTGGGATGCCGCCGCGCGCAGGGATCGGCATTCCGATCGCACCCGAACCGCTCCCTCCCAGACCGGTCTCCCTGACTTAAGACGGCCTGCTGGTCGCGGGCCGTCCCCAAGATCCATTCGTCGCTTGCCCGGCCGTAACGGCCGGCCGGTGACGGTCACGGGAGAGGGACCATGATATCGAAACCTGCCTTTGCGTCGGCGGTCGGCCGCCGGTCGGTGATGCTCGGAGGCGGGGCGGCGGTCGCGCTCTATGCGCTGCGGCTGCCCGGGACAGGCCACGCGGCCGGGACGTCGCCGGCCGTCCGAGCGTACAGTCTCGTCGCCGAACGCGGGCGCGTGCCGCTGGTCGGCGCGCCCTATCCGGAAACCGACGTCTGGTGCTATGGCGGCCGGGTGCCGGGCCCGGAGCTCCGCGTGCGCCAGGGCGACCGGCTGCGGATCGCCGTCGAGAACCAGCTCGATGAAGAGACGACGGTTCACTGGCATGGCTTGCGGGTGCCGAACGCCATGGACGGCGTGCCGCACCTGACCCAGGCGCCGATCGCGCCGGGCGAGACCTTCACCTATGAATTCGATGTCCCGGATGCCGGCACGTTCTGGTACCACCCGCACCAGCGGAGCTTCGAGCAGGTCGGACGCGGGCTCTATGGTGCCCTGATCATCGAGGAGCCCGAGCCGATCCCGGTTGACCGCGACGTCACCTGGGTCCTGGACGACTGGCGCCTGCTCGAGACGGCCGCGATCAGCGACGATTTCGGCAACCTTCACGATGTCTCGCATGCCGGCCGGGTCGGCAATACGGCGACCGTCAACGGACGGGTGCCCGACCGCTTCGCCGTGCGGGCGGGTGAGCGCATCCGCCTGCGGCTGGTCAACGCCGCCAATGCGCGCATCTTCGGGCTGGCGTTCGAGGGCCACGCGCCCATGGTGATCGCCCTCGACGGCCAGCCCGTCGCGCCCCACGCGCCCGAAGGCGGCCGTGTCGTTCTCGGGCCGGCCATGCGAATCGACCTGATCCTGGACATGACCGGCAGGCCGGGCGGACGGTTCCGCGTGATCGACGGCTTCTATGAAGGGCTCGAATATCGCCTGCTCGATATCGCCTACACCGACGCGCCGCCCCTCCGGGAGACGCCACTCGACGCACCGGTGCGCCTGTCCGCCAACCCGCTGGCCGAGCCGGATCTCGCCGCCGCCGAGCGCCACGAGATCCTGTTCGGCGGTGGCATGATGGGCGGGATGATGTCGTCCATGATGGACGGCCGGCACATGGATATGCGGGAGATGATGCGGCACGGCATGGCCTGGACGGTGAACGGCGTCGCCGCGACGGGCCATGTTCACGAACCGCTGATCACCTTGGCGCGCGGCCGGTCCTGCATCCTCACGCTCAGGAACGAGACCGCTTGGTGGCACCCAATCCATCTGCACGGCCACGCCTTCCGCGTCATCACGCGCGACGGCGCGCCGACCCGATATCGCGAATGGCAGGACACCGTCCTTCTCAGCCCGCGCGAGACTGCGGAGATCGCCTTTGTCGCCGACAATCCCGGCGACTGGATGCTCCACTGCCACATTCTGGAGCATCAGGCCGGCGGCATGATGGGCGTCGTCCGCATCGCTTGAACCGAACAACCGACAACCATGGAGATGAACCATGCGTATCCTGGCCACTCTCGTTCTCGGTGCCGGCCTCGCGCTGTCGGCGCCCGCCCTTGCAGAGGAAAGCGCGACGCAGGCGACCCTCTATAAGAGCCCGCAATGCGGCTGCTGCGAGTCCTATGCCGACTATCTCCGGGCCAACGGCTATGAGGTGGAGGTCGTCGCCACGCACGACCTTCCCCTCGTCAAGCAGCAGCACAGCGTGCCGACGGCGCTGGAGGGCTGCCACACGACGCTGGTCGACGGTTATGTCGTCGAGGGCCATGTGCCCGTGACCACGCTCGACCGGCTGCTGGCCGAGCGCCCTGCCATAAAAGGGATCTCGCTACCCGGGATGCCGACGGGCTCGCCGGGCATGAGTGGGCCGAAGACCGAGCCCTTCACCATCTACGAGCTTTCCGACGAGGCGAAGGTCTATGCGGTCGAATAGCCGGGTCGTGAGCCGCGCCGGCCGGCGCTCCGGCGAGGGGCGCCGATGATGCACGACATGATGATGGGCGGCGGCATGATGTGGCTGATGATCGCGATCGGCCTCCTGGCCGTCGTCGTGCTGCTGCTCGCCGCCGCGGCGCTCCTCAAATATCTGTTCGGCGGGCGCCGACAATGAGACCGTGGCGACGTTCGCTGCTGATCGTCGCCGCGCTCGCCGGTCTGGTCGGGGCGGGCAGTGTGGCGGCGCTCGCGCTCGGCTGGTTCGGCCTGCCGGGAACCGCGCCGGAGGTGGCGATCGATCCCGACGATCCGGCGCAGGTCGCCTTGGGTCAACAGGTCTACGCCACGCATTGCGCAGCCTGCCACGGCGCCAATCTCGAAGGGCAGCCGAACTGGCGGGAGCGCAAGCCCGACGGTCGCTTGCCGGCACCGCCGCATGACGCCTCGGGGCATACCTGGCACCACTCGGATGCGCAGCTCGTCGAACTCACGAAGAAGGGTGTATCGGGGATCGTGCCGGGCTATGAAAGCGACATGCCCGCCTTCGAGGACGTGCTAACGAACCGCGAGATCGCGGCTGTCATCGCCTTCATCAAGAATACTTGGCCGCCCGAGATCCGGCGGCGCCAGGAGGCCCGGGGAGAGGTTCGCGGCACTGCCGAGCCCTGATCCCTGACGATCGGGCTACTTCTCGCCGGTCTTGTCTCGGCTTAGCGCCTCGACCTGCTTCTGCAGCGCCTCGAGCTGGGTCTTCAAATCGCCGAGCGCGTCCGGCTTGCTGTTCCCCGGCCTCTGGTCCTGGCGCGCCGCATCGCCGCGCGGCGTCGTTTCATCCCCGTTGTGAATCGGGGAGAACATCTTCATCGCGCGCTCGAAGAAGGCGATGTTCTGCTTGCCCATCTCCTCGAAGCGGCCGAACGGGAACATACCGCCGAAGGTGTCCTGGATATAGGTCCGCATCTGCTCCTGGTTCCGGGCGAAGGATTCCATGGAGTGCTCGAGATAGCGCGGGACCAGGAACTGCAGATTGTCGCCGTAGAAGCTGATCAGCTGGCGAAGAAAGGCGATCGGCAGCAGGTTCTGCCCTTTCGCCTCCTCCTCGACGATGATCTGGGTCAGGACGGAGCGCGTGATGTCGTCGCCGGTCTTGGCGTCATAGACGACGAAGTCGACACCCTCCTTAACCATCTGGCAGAGATGGTCGAGCGTCACATAACTACTCGTCGCGGTATTGTAGAGTCGGCGGTTCGCGTATTTTTTGATCGTGATCGGCGCTTTGTCAGCCGGGCCCTGTTCCGCCATGAGATCGTGCCTACCGATGTTGTGATCCACCTACCACCTCTGAGCATAGCAGCATTTCGCTTCCGCGAAACAATGCGTTGACGCTGTTGCTGCGGCGCGACAGGTTCCATGGATCATCCGTTCCGCGGGTGGCGCGCTGGCTCCTGCTTTCGTATAGTGGCCCCATGGCTGAAGCACCGGACCTTGAAAGCTTGGCACACCGCTATCTTGACTTGTGGGAGGATCAGATGGCGGCGCTGGTTGACAATGCCGAGCTGGCTGAACAGATGGGCCGGTTCTTTCAACAGATGGCAATAGCGGCCGGGGCGGCCGCAGGGGCCAAGGCGCGGGAGAACGAGGAGCATGACGGGTCGGCGCCTGCCGATGACCGAGTCGCCAAAGGCGCAGAGTCGTCCGAGGCACCGTCTCGGGCCGCGACCGCTTCCTCAGCATCTGGCGCTGGCGGCGACGGCATGGCTGAGCTCGAGCGCCGGCTTGGCGCTCTTGAAGAGCGGATCGCTCGTCTCGAAAGCGGCGGCGGACGCTCCGCAGGTCAGCGCCCTTCGGGCCGAACTCCGAAACGCCGATCCTGAAGCCCTCGCCGCCGCCGTCGAGGCCGAGGCGCGACGGCGCTTCGCCGCGTTCCTGACCGGCGTCGATCGGTATCGCCGTCACCCCTATCGCCGGACGCTTGTCGACCCGCCGGTCCTGTGGCGCGAGGGCACCACCCGCCTGCTCGACTATGGCGCTGTTGACGGCCTCCGCACCGCTCGGCGCGGCGAACCCGCTCTCCTCGTCATCCCATCGCTGGTCAATCGGGCGCAGATCCTCGACCTCACCGCCGAGCAGAGCCTGATGCGCTATCTGGCGCGCCGCGGGCTCCGCCCGATCCTGGTCGACTGGGATCGTCCCGGACCGGCGGAGCGCAGCTTCACGCTCACCGACTACATCGCCGGCCGGCTGGAGCGCGCGCTCGACGCCGTTATCGGCGCAACGGGCGGGCCGGTGGCAGTGGTCGGCTATTGCATGGGCGGGCTGCTGGCGCTGGCGCTGGCGTTGCGGCGAGCCGAGGACCTTACCGGCTTGGCCTGCCTCGCCACGCCCTGGGATTTTCATGCGGGCGACTTTCATGCCGGGCAGCCCGGTCAAGCCCGACTTGCCGGCGCGGTCGCCGGTTCGCTCGATCCGTTGCTGCAGACCTTGCAGGAACTGCCGGTGGACCTGATCCAGGCGCTGTTCACTGTGATCGATCCCTTCGGCGTGGTCCGCAAGTTCCGCGGTTTCGCCGCTCTCGAGGTCGACTCCCCGCAGGCGCGGCGATTTGTGGCGCTTGAGGATTGGCTGAACGATGGCGTGTCTCTCGCGGCCTCGGTCGCGCGGGAGTGCCTGGCGGGTTGGTACGCGGCAAACACGCCGGCCCGGGGTTCGTGGCGCGTGGCCGGCCGGCCGGTTCTGCCCGAAAGGCTGACGCTGCCGAGCCTCGTCGTCCTGCCCGACCGCGACCGCATCGTTCCGCCGGCTTCCGCGCAGGCCTTGGCGCGCGCCCTGCCGCAGGCAGTCCAACTCAGGCCCGCCGCCGGCCATATTGGCATGATCGTCGGCCGCGGCGCCGAGGCACGGCTTTGGCAACCGCTCGCCGACTGGCTAGCGAATCTCGGGAATTGAATCGGTTATCTTGCAGTGCAATATGGCTGCGACTATCGTGCTTTAACGAAAGATCAGGCTCGCACGGCCCGAAGGCCGGAAACTCTGGAGCCGCAAACCTCGGAAGGAGCCAGTCATGACCGATGTCGTTATCGCCGGCGCAGCGCGGACTCCGGTCGGCGCATTCAACGGATCCCTCAGCAGCGTTCCCGCCTCCACGCTGGGGCAGGTCGCGATCAAGGCGGCGCTGGAGCGGGCGACGGTCGAGCCGGGCGAAGTGAGCGAGGTCGTGCTGGGCCAGATCCTGACAGCCGGCGCCGGCCAGAATCCCGCCCGACAGGCGGCGATCGGCGCGGGCATCCCGGTCGAGCGGACCGCCTATCAGATCAACCAGCTCTGCGGCTCCGGCCTGCGCGCGGTCGCGCTCGGCTATCAGGCGATCCTGTGCGGCGACAGCGACATCGTCGTCGCCGGTGGGCAGGAGAGCATGAGTCTGGCGCCGCACTGCGTGCATTTGCGCAACGGCGTCAAGATGGGGCCGGCCGAGATGGTCGACACCATGATCAAGGACGGGCTGTGGGACGCCTTCAACGGCTATCACATGGGCAACACGGCCGAGAACGTCGCCCAGAAGTGGCAGATCACCCGCGAGCAGCAGGACCAGTTCGCCGCCGCCTCGCAGCAGAAGGCGGAGGCGGCGCAGAAGGCCGGCCGCTTCAAGGACGAGATCGTCCCCGTCGTGATCAGCGGCCGCAAGGGCGACGTGACGGTCGACACCGACGAATATCCGAAGCATGGCACGACGGCGGAAAATCTGCAGAAGCTGCGCCCCGCCTTCATCCGCGAGAACGGCACGGTTACGGCCGGAAATGCGTCAGGGATCAATGACGGCGCCGCGGCCGTGGTGCTGATGACCGATGCCGCGGCGGCGAAGCGGGGCGTCGCGCCGCTTGCCCGCATCGTCTCCTGGGCGACGGCGGGCGTCGATCCGGCGCTGATGGGCTCCGGCCCGATTCCGGCGAGTCGGGCGGCCCTGGCCAAGGCCGGCTGGAGCCATGAGGATGTTCACCTCATCGAGGCGAACGAGGCTTTCGCCGCGCAGGCCTGTGCCGTGAACAAAGACCTCGGCTGGGACACCGGCAAAGTCAATGTCAATGGCGGCGCCATCGCCATCGGCCACCCGATCGGCGCCTCCGGCGCGCGCATCCTCGTCACCCTGCTGCATGAGATGATCCGGCGGGACGCCAAGCGGGGCTTGGCCACCCTGTGCATCGGTGGCGGCATGGGCATCGCCATGTGCGTCGAGCGCTGACCTTCTTTCGGTGATCTTGCTTGACGGCTGATCTGTCGCAGGGACAGGTGTGACGGCTCACGATACTATTATCTAAACATAAGGGTGCTGGCCGCGGTGGTGGTGCCCCCGATAAAGGATCGCCAACAGGGAGGACAGCATGGCACGTATCGCAGTCGTCACGGGTGGAACGCGGGGCATCGGCGGGGCCATTTCGGTAGCGCTGAAGGATGCGGGCTATGCCGTCGCCGCCAATTATGGCGGCAACGACGTCGCGGCCCAGGCGTTCCGCGAGGAGACCGGCATCCCGACCTACAAGTTCGATGTGGCCGACCTCGCCGCCTGCGAAGCCGGAATCAAAAAGATCACCGAAGATCTCGGCCCGGTCGACGTGCTGGTGAACAATGCCGGGATCACCCGCGACGTCACCCTGCACCGAATGACCGCCGAGCAGTGGATGGAGGTCATGCAGACCAACCTGACCTCCTGCTTCAACATGTCGCGCTGCGTCATCGAATCGATGCGGGGCCGCGGCTTCGGCCGGATCATCAATATCGGCTCGATCAACGGCCAGGCCGGGCAGCTCGGCCAGACCAACTACTCGGCGGCGAAATGCGGGATGCAGGGCTTCACCAAGGCGCTTGCGCTCGAGGGGGCGGCCAAGGGCATCACCGTAAACTGCATCGCGCCCGGCTATATCAGCACCGACATGGTGCGCGCCGTGCCCGCGCCAGTGCTCGAGAAGATCGTCGCCCGCATCCCGGTCGGCCGCCTCGGAGAGCCGGAGGAGGTGGCCCGCGCGGTCGTCTTCCTCGCCGCCGACGAAGCGGGCTTCGTCACCGGATCGACGCTTTCCATCAACGGCGGCCAGCATATCTACTGATTGCGTCCAGGTCGGGCTGACGGGGGGCGAAGCTAAAGCGGATTGCTAGTGCCCTTGGGGCTTCCTTTTTGGCATGCCCGGACTTGATCCGGGCATCCAGAACGCGGCTGGCAAAGCCCTCGCCAAGGGTCATGGATTGCCGGGCTTGACCCGGCAATGACAACGAGATTCGGATTCCGGAGGCATTCGCACGTAGTCTTGGTCCACTCGGTCTTGGTCCACCGGCTGTTCATCCCTCTGGACAGCCGCCGCTGCTCTGCGCTATCGCTCCAGGCCATGGCCGAATCGACCCTCCCCACCGCCGCGCCGGCGCGGCTGCGCGCGACGCTGATCGGCGGGGTCGCGGTGCTGCTCTGGGCGACTCTTGCGCTGCTCACGACCGCGACGGCGCCGATGCCGCCGTTCCAGCTTGTCGCGCTGACCTTCACGGTCGCCTTCCTGCTGGCGCTCGGCAAATGGGTCTTCGACGCCGCCAACGGCGTGCCGGTTCTCGATCGGCTGCGCCAGCCGGCGGCAGTCTGGCTGCTCGGCGTCGGCGGGCTGTTCGGCTATCACTTCTTCTATTTCGTCGCGCTGGGCAATGCCCCGGCGGTCGATGCCAGCCTGATCGCCTTTCTTTGGCCCTTGCTGATCGTGCTGTTCTCGGCGTTGCTCCCGGGCGAGCGGCTGCGCTGGTTCCATCTTCTGGGGGCGCTCGCGGGTCTTGCCGGCGCGGCCCTGCTGATCACCCGCAACGCCGGCGGCCTGTCGATGCGGCCGGAATTCGTGCTCGGCTATCTCGCCGCTGCCGCCTGCGCTCTGACCTGGTCGGGCTATTCCGTGCTGAGCCGGCGGTTCGGGCGCGTGCCGACCGACGTGGTCGGCGGCTTCTGCGGTGCGACCGCGCTGCTGGGGCTGCTATGCCATCTCGCCTTCGAGGAGACCCGCTGGCCCGACGGGCCGGGTTGGCTCGCCGTTCTCGCGCTCGGTCTTGGGCCGGTCGGCGCTGCCTTCTTCGTCTGGGACTACGGCGTGAAGCACGGAGATATTAAGGCGCTCGGCGCTTTCTCCTATGCCGCGCCGCTGCTCTCGACGCTGCTGCTCGTCGTCTTCGGCCGTGCCGAACCGAGTTGGACGATCGGCGCCGCCTGTCTCCTGATCGTCGGCGGCGCCATCCTGGCCTCCCGCGATATCTGGCGTCGTCGGAGCTAGCTCGGGTCTCTCGGCACCGTCGCCGTCATTGACGGCCGCTGCGAGAAGGTCTCGTACCAGCCCGCGAGCGTCGGCCGCCGGTCGCGCCATTTGTCGCCGGCGAACCGGAAGTCGACATAGCCGAGCGCGACGGCAATCGCGATCTGTCCCATGGTCGCTGGGCCGTTCAGATCCTTCGCTTCCGCCTCCAGCGCGTCCAGGCTGCGGAGGATGACGCCGCGCTGCTTCTCGATCCAGTCCGTCGATTGCTGTGTCGACGGCCGGCGGGTTTCGAGCAGACGCAGCACGGCTGCGTCCAGAACTCCGTCGGCCAGCGCCTGCTGGCGCAGCACCGTCCAGCGCGCCATGCCCTCCGACGGGATCAGCTTCGGCCGCCCATGCAGGCTGTCGAGATATTCGCAGATCACAGGTGAGTCATAGAATCGCATCCCGTCGTCGGTGATCAGCACCGGCACCTTGCCGAGCGGATTGTCCTTGGCGAGGCCGCTGGCCGGATCGGCGGTGACTGTCGGCACCCGTTCGATCCGGTCCTGCAGGCCGGTTTCTATGGCGACGACATTGACCTTCCGGACATATGGGCTTGTCGGCGAGTAGCGCAGCTTCATCGACGCCGGTCCTTTCCCCTATCGCTTTTTAGAATTCATCCTTGCGGCGGCGAACCTCCGCGAATACCGAAACCGGATCGGCGCCGGCGAGGCCAACGGCGGCCGCAAGCGCCGGATCGTCGGCGCGCAGGAACGGATTCGTCACCCGTTCTTCTGCCATGGTCGAGGGTATGGTCGGCCGGCTCTCGGCCCGGAGCGCGTCGATCCGCACCGCCCGGTCCGCGAGCGTGTCATTCTCCGGATCGACCGTGCGGGCGAAGCGGGCGTTCGCCTGGGTGTATTCATGGCCGCAATAGACGCGGGTGTCGCCGGGCAGGTCGCGGAGCTTGCCGAGCGACGACCACATCTGCGACGGCGTGCCTTCGAACAGCCGGCCGCAGCCGAGCGCGAACAGGGTATCGCCGCAGAACAGCGCCCGGCTATCGGGGAACCAGAAGGCGATGTGGCCGCGGGTATGGCCGGGAATGAAGAAGATCTGTGCCTCGGCCGCGCCCATCCGGAAGCTGTCGCCCTCATCCAGGGCGACGTCGATGCCGGGGATGCGCGCTTCGTCCGGCCTCGGCCCGACGATGGTGCAGCCGGTCGCCCGCTTGATCTCAAGATTGCCGCCGGTGTGATCGGCATGGTGGTGGGTGTTGAGGACATGGCTGATGCGCCAGCCCCGCGCCTCGGCCGCGGCAAGCATCGGCTCCGCCACCGACGGGTCGACGGCGGCCGTCATCGCCGTCTCCGGATCATGGGCCAGATAGCCGTAATTGTCCTTGAGCAGGGGGACGAGATCGATCTTCAGCGCAGACATGGCCCTCCTCGCGCAAACGGGCAGATGATGGCCGGCAAGTTAACATCTCCGAGAGGGCTGCGCCACGGGGCCGGGATTTCGTTCCGATTTTGTGTTAGCATAGTGGCATCATGTGGAGCGACGTCGTCGATCTGAGGGAATTCTACGACTCCCGGCTCGGGCAAGTGACCCGTCACCTGATCCGCCGGCGGATCCGCGCGCTCTGGCCCGACCTGCGGGGGCAGTCGCTGCTGGGGCTCGGCTACGCGACCCCCTACCTGCGCCAGTTCCGGGACGAGGCAGAGCGGGTGCTGGCCCTCATGCCGGCGGCCCAGGGGGTGATCCGCTGGCCGCCGGAGGGCCCCAATCTGGTGGCGCTGACCGACGAGACGGAGCTGCCGCTGCCGACCTATTCCATCGACCGGGTCCTGCTGGTCCACGGGCTCGAGCAGAGCGAGCATCTGCGCGACATGCTGCGCGAGATCTGGCGGGTGATGTCGGGCAGCGGCCGGCTCCTGGTGGTGGTGCCGAACCGGCGCGGCATCTGGGCGCGGACCGATCGCACGCCGTTCGGCCAGGGCCATCCCTATTCGCCGTCGCAACTGTCGCGGCTGCTGCGCGACACCTCCTTCACCCCGACGCAGACGGCCCGGGCACTCTATATTCCGCCGACCCGCTCGAGCGCGCTTCTCAGCGCCGCGCCCGCCTGGGAGAGGATCGGCGACCGCTGGTTCCAGGCTTTCGCAGGGGTGACGATCGTCGAGGCCAGCAAGCAACTCTATGGCGGAACCCTGGTGCGGCAGCCCCGGCGCCGGCGGCCCGCTGTCATCCTGCCGTTCCCGCAAACGGCCACACGGGTGAATCGGGAACCGGCGGATTGAGGGCTGCCCGAAGATAAGATTACGTTGCGGCGGCAAACAACCGATCAGGCTGTGAACAGGAGCTGCAGACTGCTGTCGGCCGACTGGTTTTCGGATTGCCATCGATACAAGGATTTCCGGCCATTATCCGTGTAGAACTCGACGCCGGGGTGTGTCTGCGGGAAATTGGCCTGGGGACTGAACTTGAATTTGTATGTCGGGCTGTTGGTCGGGTAGGCGGTCACGAAGTGGAGGTAATCCTTTCCCGCATCCCGGCCGCCATTATCGATAATGATGACGACATGCTGGACTGCGCCGCTCGAATCGACGGCTCCGCCAACGTTCTGGCGCATGCGGAAGCTTCCCATTGGGGAATTCATCGGCTTCGCGTGAATGGTCACCCGGGCTCCCATCGCGACATTGAGAAGACGCAAGGCTGCCTGGCCGAAGGGTGAATTCAGAATCGCCGCGACCATGAACGGCTGGTCGAAGACGGTCCGTGCGCGGATGCGGAGAGCCTGACGCCGCGCAAGATCCATGCCGCCATTCAGGAGGTCGGCGGGATCAAGCGTATCCAAATAGCTGTTCGTATCCGCTGAAATGATGAAGGCTGACTTGTTCTTGGCGATCAGATCGGAATCGCTGATTCCGTGATGCAGAGAGAAAGCATGCCCCTTGTGCGGTGGATTGAAGGGGTGAGGCTTTGCCTCCGAGATGGCAATCATGCTCTTGATCTCGGTTACCGAATAGTCCCGATCATATTTCGCCATGAGCGATGTTCCCCCTGCTTTACGGCTCTTTACTGAAAAGGATCAGTATCGGAGGATAGATAAATCCTATCTCCCAACAACATAAATGCGGCCGCTATCGCTATCGCCGGCGCAGCAGGAACATCCCTTGCTCGCCGAACAGGTTCGCGCGCCGCAGCGAGTGGATTTCGCCGGTCTTGCCGCCGCCATTGATACTCATCGCGCGCTCCACGACGATGTCGAGCTCCTCGCACAGGCCGACGAAATCCATGATGGTGCAAAGGTGGATGTTCGGCGTGTTGTACCATTTCAGCGGCAGCGAATGGGTCACCGGCATGCGTCCCTGCGTCAGCAGGTGCCATCGCACCTGCCAATGCCCGAAATTCGGGAACGAGACGATGGCCCGGCGGCCGATCCTGATCATCTGCGCGACCACGCCCTTGGGATCGC
This sequence comes from Virgifigura deserti, assembly GCA_003576685.1. Lineage (GTDB taxonomy): Bacteria > Pseudomonadota > Alphaproteobacteria > Dongiales > Dongiaceae > Virgifigura > Virgifigura deserti. Next base: position 203,106 of record QOZR01000009.1, on the reverse strand, counting down.
GGGTCGCCTGCAGCGTCTGGCTCAAGACGACGTAATCGAACGCGTTCGACGGGTAGTTCTTGAGGTCGGTGTCGGCGTCTCCTTGGATGACGCTGAGACCCTGGCTCACGCAGGCGTTCACGCCGGCCTGGCTCAGTTCGATGCCGCGGCCGTCCACTTGCTTCAGATGAACCAGATGATCGAGCAGCGCTCCGTCGCCGCAGCCGATGTCGAGGACGCGCGCGTTCGGCTCGACCATGTCGGCGATGAGCTGCAGGTCGACGCGAATGGGAACGTGGTCGCGTTTCATGCCGGGCGGTCGCCTTTCAGGACAGACCGCGATGTTCGGCGCAGCCATTCAGGAACCCGCTGAGCGTTGCCGCGAACTCCGGCTCGTCGAGGAGGAAGGCGTCGTGCCCCTTGTCGCTCTCGATCTCGACGAAGCTGACATTGGCGGCGACGGCGTTGAGCGCGTGCACGACCGCCCGGCTCTCCGGTGTCGGGAACAGCCAGTCGCTGGTGAAGGAGACGAGGCAGAACCGGACGGGCGTGTCGCGGAACGCGCTGGCCAGCACCCCGCCATGCTCTGCTGCCAGGTCGAAGTAATCCATGGCGCGGGTGATGTAGAGGTAGGAATTGGCGTCGAATCGCTCGACGAAGGTCGACCCCTGATAGCGCAGATAGCTTTCGACCTGGAAATCGGCGTCGAAGCCGTAGGTCACCGTCTTCCGATCCTGCAGGTTGCGGCCGAACTTCCGATGCAGCGCCGCTTCCGACAGGTAGGTGATGTGCGCCGCCATGCGCGCCACCGACAGGCCGCGGCTCGGCTTCCGCCCCTGGCGCAGATAGTCGCCGCCACACCAGTCCGGATCGGCGACGATCGCCTGGCGACCGACCTCGTGAAAGGCGATGTTCTGCGCCGAATGTCGGGCGGCGGCGGCGATCGGCACCGCGGCGAAGACACGTTCGGGGAAGCTCGACGCCCACTGCAGGACCTGCATGCCGCCCATCGAGCCGCCGATTACGCAGAACAGCTTGTCGATGCCCAGATGGTCAATTAGGAGCTTTTGCACTCGCACCATGTCGGCGATCGTGATCACCGGGAAGCTCAGCCCATAGGGCGCGCCGGTCCGCGGATTGATCTCCTTCGGGCCGGTCGTCCCCATGCAGCCGCCGAGCACGTTGGCGCAGACGACGAAATAGCGGTTCGTGTCGAGCGGCAGGCCGGGTCCCACCATCAGGTTCCACCAGCCCGGCCGGCCCGTCACCGGATGCGGTCCGGCCAGGAACTGGTCGCCGGTCAGCGCATGGCAGACGAGGATGGCGTTCGACCGGTCCCGGTTGAGCGTCCCATAGGTCTGGTAGGCGACGGAGAACGGGCCCAGATCGACCCCGCAGTCGAGGCGCAGCGGCCGGTCCTCGCCGAAGACGGCGTGGTGGCTGGCGGAGTCCGGCAAGGTGCCGGCGGCGCTTTGCTGCGGCGGGTTCATAAGGGTGTTTCCGGGCGCCAAAAAGCGATTGTAGAAGGCGAGCATAGCTAGGTATCTGCAGTCGCGACTGTCAATGTTTTCTTTGCTTTTGAGGGCGGCTGCGACTATCACTAGACCGCTCCCGAAGCGTGGTTCCTGAACGATGGATTCAGCCGATTCTCCGCTCGACGATCTGCGCCGGCAAATCGACGAGATCGATACCGCCCTGCATGAGTTGCTGATGCGGCGATCCGAGATCGCCGTGCAGATCGGCATGTTCAAGGGGAACGGCGGCGGCGATGCGGCCGAATCGCCCTTCCTGCGGCCGGGGCGGGAGGCGGTGGTGCTGCGCCGGCTGATCGAGCGGCATCGGGGGAATCTTCCCAAGGCCACGATCATCCGCATGTGGCGCGAGATGATGTCGGCGCTGGTGCGCCTGCAGGGGCCGTTTGCGGTGGCTGTGTATGCCCCGGATCAGGTCTCCGGCTACTGGGATCTGGCGCATGATCATTTCGGCAGCCTGACCCCGATCACCATGCATGACTCCTCCGGTCAGGTGCTGCGCGCCGTGATCGACGGTCAGGCCACCGTCGGCGTCCTGCCGCTGCCGCAGCAGGACGACGGCGAGCCCTGGTGGCGCTATATGCTGAGTAATGATGCACGCATCCCGCGCGTCATCGCGCGGCTGCCCTTCGGCGCGCCCGCGACGCTGTTCGGCGGCGCGGTTGAGGCGCTCGCGGTGGGCCGGGTCGTCCAGGAGGAGACGGGCAAGGATCGCAGCCTGGTCGTGTTCGAGGCGACGACCGAGGTGAGCCGTAGCGGCTTGCGGGCCGCGCTCGAGGCGGCGGCGCTGGAGACCGTCTATATCCATGTCTGGCGTGACTCCAGCAACCCGGAAACCTGGCTGCATCTGATCGAGATCGACGGTTTCCTGGCGCCGACCGACGAGCGGCTCGGCGCCGTCGCCCGGCGCCTGGGCGAGAGTCTGCGCCAGATCTGGCCGCTCGGCGGCTATGCCGTACCGTTCACGCCAGCCGAGCTGGATCTCAGGACATAGGTTCTCGGGCATAGATCAAGATCATGGCGCTTACCGTTAGACCCGGAATTCTCGATATCGCGCCCTATGTCGGCGGCGAATCGTCGCTTGCCGGACAGGGCCGCGTGATCCGCCTCGCTTCGAATGAGGGGGCGCTCGGCGCGAGCCCGCAGGCGGTCGAGGCCTATCGTCAGGCGGCGGCGACCCTGCACCGTTACCCCGACGGCGGCGCGACTAGGCTGCGGGAGGCGATCGGCCGGCGGTTCGGGCTCGATCCGGCCGCGATCGTCTGCGGTGCCGGCTCGGACGAGCTGATCGGCCTTCTGACGCGCGCCTATGCCGGTCCCGGCGATGAGGTTCTGTACAGCCGCCATGGCTTCCTGATGTACGCGATCGCGGCGCAGTCGGTCGGCGCCGTGCCGGTCAGCGCGCCGGAGACCGACCTCACGGCCGATGTTGATGCCTTGCTGGAGCGGGTGGGTCCGCGGACGCGCATCGTCTTCCTCGCCAACCCGAACAATCCGACGGGCAGCTATCTGCCGGCGGCGGCGTTGCGGCGCCTGCATGAAGGATTGCCACCGGACGTGCTGTTGGTGATCGATGCCGCCTATGCCGAATATGTCGGCCGCGGCGACTACGAACCCGGCAGCACCCTGGTGGCGGCGCACGACAATGTGGTGATGACGCGGACCTTCTCGAAGATTTTCGGGCTGGCAGCGCTGCGGCTGGGCTGGGCCTATTGCCCCCCAGCGGTGGCCGATGTGCTGAATCGCCTACGCGGCCCCTTCAACGTTCCGGCGCCGGCGCAAGCGGCGGGCGTGGCGGCCCTGGCCGACACCGGCCATGTCGAGCGGGCACGGGCCCACAACGACCGTTGGCTGCCCTGGTTCCGCGATGCGTTGGCGGGCATCGGCATCGCGTCGAACCCGAGCGTCGGTAATTTCGTTCTGGTCCACTTCCCGGCCGAGTCGGGGGCGGACGCCGCGGCGGCCTGCGAGTTCCTCAACCAGCGCGGGATCATCCCGCGGCGGATGGGTGCCTATGGGCTCGGCGACTGGCTGCGCATCACGATCGGCCTCGAGGAGGAGATGCGCGCGGTGGTCGATGCGTTGACCGCCTTTGCCGATCAGGGCAGCCTATCGACGGTCCAAGGACGGGGCGGGCGATGACCGAGACGCCGCTGTTCCGGCGCGTCGCGCTGATCGGCATCGGCCTGATCGGCTCGTCGCTCGCCCGGGCGATACGCCGGGGCGGGCTTGCCGGTCATATCGCCGGCCATGCCCGCAGCGAGCGGACCCGCGAGGCGGCCGTCGCGCTCGGGCTGGTCGACAGCATCCATGCCGATCCGGTCGCCGCGGTGGCGGGCGCCGATCTGATCGTGCTCTGCGCGCCGGTCGGCGCCTATGCCGATCTCGGCGCGGCGATCGGCCCGCATCTCGAGGCAGGTGCGATCCTGAGCGACGTCGGATCGGTGAAGCAAGCGGTGATCCGCGATCTGGGGCCGCATGTTCCCGACGGCGTCCACTTCGTCCCCGGCCACCCCGTCGCCGGCACCGAGCATTCCGGGCCCGAGGCGGGCTTCGCGGAGCTGTTCGACGGCCGCTGGTGCATCCTGACCCCGCCGCCTGGTACCGACGCCGGTGTGGTCGAGAGGCTCGCCGAGTTCTGGCGCCGCTGCGGCAGCCACGTCGAGGTGATGGAGCCGGCCCATCACGACGCCGTGCTCGCCATCACCTCGCATTTGCCGCATCTGATCGCCTATACGATCGTTGGAACGGCGACCGATCTCGAGGATGCGACCGAGAAGGAAGTCATCAAGTTCTCGGCCGGCGGCTTCCGCGACTTCACCCGCATCGCCGCCTCCGATCCCGTGATGTGGCGGGACGTCTTCCTCAACAACCGCGAGGCGGTGCTCGAAATGCTGGGCCGCTTCACTGAGGATCTTACCGCCCTGCAACGGGCGATCCGCTGGGGCGAGGGCGACAAGCTCGAGGAACTGTTCGTCCGCACCCGCGCCGTCCGCCGCGGCATCATCGAGGCGAAGCAGGCCTGAGACTCGACAGCTCCAGGTCTGGGTGGCTCCGGGTCTGGGTAGGGGAATATGACCATTGGAACGCAGATCGCGGACATCTTCCGCTACCCCGTAAAGGGGCTCAGCGCGGAGCCGCTCGATCGGGTTACCTTGGGTACCGGAGAAGGCCTTCCCGGCGATCGTCGCTTTGCCTTGGCTCACGGGGCCAGCCGGTTCGACGTCGAAAACCCCGGCTGGCAGCAACGGCGGGAGTTCCTGGTGCTGGCTCATGAGCCGCGTCTGGCTGCCCTGCAGACGGGCTATGATGAGGCGACGGGCGTCCTGACCATCCGGCGCGACGGGCAGGAGCTGTTCCGTGAGTCCATCGAGGCGCCGGCCGGTCGTGCCGCGGCGGACCGCTTCATCGCCGCGCAGCTTGGCCCCGACGATCGCGGGCCGCTCAGGCTCGTCGAGGCGCCCGGCGTCATGTTCACGGACATGGAGACGAAGTATGTTTCGATCCTGAGCCTCGCCTCGGCAGAGGAGCTGGGGACGAGGCTGGGGGCCGGCATCGACATCCGGCGGTTTCGCGGCAATCTGGTTGTCGAGGGGCTTGAGCCGTGGCAGGAACTCGACTGGCCCGGCCGCGAGTTGCGGATCGGGCAGGCCCGGCTGCGTGTCGTCGAGCGCATCCAGAGGTGCGCCGCCACCAACGTCAATCCCGACACGGCCGAGCGCGACCTGAACATCCCCGGATTCCTCGTCCGGCGCTATCGCCACGCCGATTTCGGGGTCTATGCCAAGGTCGTTGAGGGCGGTGCGATCGCGACCGGAGACGGGCTGGCGCTCGCTTAAGCTGACCTTTCGCGGGCCAGGGCCCGCAGCTCGATACCCGTCACGAAATTTTCGCTTGCGCCGGACGGAAAAATTTCTATGTTCCGGCCCATCGACGCACACGCACGTGCCTATGGCCCCTCGTGGTTATGCAACGACGGAACGCGTCCTTTTTGGCCCATCCTGTTTGGATTCTGCCGGTCGGGTTGCCGGTGCCGAGAGGGAGCTGTCTATGATTGCTGACCGGAAGGGGCATCTGCCCCACAGCAAGGTCCTTCAGTTCGCTGACCGTGTTTGCCCGCGCGGCGACTATTGCGTGGTCGGCCGGGCCTATCTGCTGCTGATCGATCGGGAAAATCCGCTTTCCAGTCTGAGCGGGCGCCGCTGAGCGACGCCCTCGGATAAAGCCCTCGCCGGGCTTTCTCCCTCATCATCACGTTTGAGTCACCGTTAGCCCCGCGCCCGCCGCGGACTGGAGGGGCAAATGACCGTACGCATTTTCGATTTCCTCACGCAGCAGCGTCCGGCGACGCCGTGCCTCGTCGTCGATCTGGACGTCGTCGAATCAAATTACCGGGAGCTGGAGCGCCTGCTCCCGCTGGCCCGCATCTATTATGCCGTGAAGGCCAATCCCGCGCCCGAGATCCTCGCCTGCCTCGCCCGGCTGGGCGCGTATTTCGATGCCGCCAGCGCCGGCGAGGTCGATCTGTGCCTGGCCGCCGGGGCCATGCCCGAGCGGATTTCGTTCGGCAACACCATCAAGAAGCAGCGCGACATCGCCTACGCCTATGAGCGTGGCGTCCGGCTCTTCGCCTTCGACAGCGATGCCGAGCTCGACAAGCTGGCCGAGGCGGCGCCCGGCGCCGGCGTCTTCTGCCGCATCCTGATGGATTGCGACGGCGCCGACTGGCCCCTGTCGCGGAAGTTCGGCTGCACGCCGACGATGGCCGCCGCCCTGATGCTGCGCGCGCGTGAGCGCGGGCTGGACCCTTGCGGCCTGTCCTTCCATATCGGCTCGCAGCAGACCAGCTCGAAGCCCTGGGACGTCGCGGTGCGCGCGGTGGCGCGGCTGTCCAAGCGACTGAGCGCCGACGGCCTCGATCTGCGCATGATCAATCTCGGCGGCGGATTCCCGGCGCCCTACCGGCAGGCAGCGCCGACCTCGATCGCCGATCACGCCGCCGCGATGATGACGGCGATGACGCGGCATTTCGGCAACGACCTGCCGGAGATGGTGATCGAGCCCGGCCGCGTCCTCGCCGGCAATGCCGGCGTGATCCAGGCCGAGGTCGTGCTGATCTCGCGCAAGAGCTATACCGACCGCAAGCGGTGGGTCTATCTCGATATCGGCAAGTTCGGCGGACTCGCTGAGACGATGGACGAGAGCATCAAATATCCGATCCAGACCGGCCGTGACGGGGGCGATGTCGGCCCGGTGATCCTCGCCGGTCCGACCTGCGACAGCGCCGATATCCTGTACGAGAAGGCGCACTACCTGATGCCGCTCGACCTCCAGGTCGGCGACAAGGTGGAGATCCTCAGTGCCGGTGCCTACACCAGCAGTTACGCATCGGTCGGCTTCAACGGCTTCGGGCCGCTGAAGACCTACTGCATTTGAGCCCGGCGGATGAACGCAGACATGCCGCAGGCAATAAACGACAGTTCGCGAGGTGAATGATGGTTGAGAAGGTTCCATTCAACGGCCGGATTCTGATGATCGGCTTCGGTTCGGTCGGTCATTGCACCATGCCGTTGCTCGTCCGGCATTTCGACATGCCTCTCGACCGCATCACCGTTGTCGACGCCGATGACCACAGTGCCGAGATCGCGCCCTACCGGAAGCTAGGCGTGAACTACGTCCTGAAGCCGATCACCCCCGATAACATGGCCGAGGTACTGGAGGCCCATGTCGGGACCGGCGGCATGGTGCTGAATCTGAGCGTCGACGTCAGCAGCTTCGCGGTCATGAACTGGTGCCGGGCGCATGGCACGCTCTATCTCGACACCTGCATCGAGCCCTGGGCCGGCTACTACAACAATCCGAAGGTGCCGGCGCACGAGCGCACGAACTATCATCTGCGCTACTCCGCGCTGGAGGATGCGAAGACATGGCCGTCGCGATCGCCCACGGCGCTCGTGACCCATGGCGCCAATCCGGGGTTGATCAGCCATTTCGTCAAGGCAGCGCTTCTGGAAGTCGCGGACCATATGGGGCTCGACGGCGACAAGCCGACCTCCAAGGAGGGCTGGGCGAAGCTGGCCCAGACCACCGGAACGAAGGTCATCCATGTCGCCGAGCACGACACTCAGATATCGAACCGGCCGAAGCGCCCGGGCGAGTTCGTCAATACCTGGAGCGTGCCCGGCTTCTGGGGCGAAGGGGCGCAGCCGGCTGAACTCGGCTGGGGCACGCATGAGAAGCGCCTGCCCGAGGACGCCCGGCTGCATCAGGTCGGCACGCGCAGCGCGATTTATCTTAACCGGCCGGGCTGCATCACCGAGGTTCGTTCCTGGACGCCGCTAGGCGGGCCGCTGATCGGCTATTGCATCACCCATGGCGAGTCGATCACGCTGAGCGACTATCTGACGGTCTGGGAGGAGGACCGCCCGGTCTACCGGCCGACGGTCCATTACGCTTATCATCCCTGCGACGACGCGGTGCTCAGCGTCCGCGAGCTCGTGATGTCGAACTGGAAAGTTCAGCCGAACGCCCGGATCCTGGGCGAAGACATCGTCGAAGGCATCGACGAGTTGGGCGCGTTGCTGATGGGGGACCATGGCGCCCTATGGTACGGCTCCCAGCTCGGCATCGACGAGGCCCGTGAGCTGCTCGGCCCGGAGTTCAATGCGACGTCGATCCAGATCGCGGCGCCCGTGATCGCCGGCGCGATCTGGATGATCAAGAATCCCGATCGCGGCCTGGTCGAGCCGGAGGATCTCGACCATGAGGAAATCCTCGATATCTGCCGACCCTATCTCGGCCCCGTCGTCGCCGAGCGCTCCGACTGGACGCCGCTGAAGGACCGTTCGGTGCTGTTCGAGGAGCCGGGGCTCGACCTCAAGGACCCGTGGCAGTTCCAGAACTTCCGGGTGAACTGATGATACGACAGCGTCACTGCCGCTCTCTCTGTCCTATGGTTCGGATAGGGGGATGGCGGTGACGCTGTTGTAGGGCGAGCCGTCGATCAGCTTGGTCGACCAGACGAGATAGACGAGCACGCCCTTCTCCTCGTCGAGGAAGCGGCTGACGCGCATCTGCTTGAACAGAACGGAGGTTCTTTCGCTGAAGACGAGCTCGCCCTCTGGCCCCGTCTCGATCTCCTCTAGGATCCGCACGGGGCCGGTGGCGCGGCAGGCGATCGAGAATCGGCTGGGATCCTCGGCCAGCCCGACCCAGCCCGACCATCCCCCCGTTTCGGCCCGGCTCACATAGCAGCTGGCGTTCTCGACCTTGGGATCGTCGTAGCGCTCGACCACGACTCTATCGTCGGGGCTGGCGAGACGCCAAGTCGTGTCGACCTCACCGATTCGCTCCTGGGCGTGAGCGGGGACGGCGGTCATGGCGATGAGAAGCAGAAGACCGGGGATCAGGCTGCGCATGGCCGGACGGGCTCCCTTGTTGGGATAGTGTCGCATATTGCGGCAGGTCGGACAGTTCGACAATTCGACCTGCAGTGCGATCTCGACATACCTGCTGAGGCGGTTACTCGACCCGATGCCGCCTTCTTATTCCCAGCGAATAGGCGGCAGCGGGATCAGCCTGACCGGCCCGACGGAGAGATATCCGTCTTGGGCGGTCAGGGGGACCCTGATCTCGGGCCGGCCGCCGTTCTCCGGGGGCTGCGACATCGCAGCCAGGATAAGCTGGGCGATGCTGCCGTCGCGCGGCCGGATGATGTCGGCGGCGACCAGCGCGTCGATGGTTTCGCCGTGGCCGCTGACAGTCGCCGTCATCGCGCCCACGGGCTGCATCGCCTGATCGAGAGCGAAGGTGCCGTTGGCCGCGAGGGTCAGCGGTCCCCAGGCGATCTCCAGTCGCCGGGCCTCCAGCGTCCCCCCTGCGTCGCGCCAGGCGCCAAGCGCCTGGGCCGGCGGCCCCGGCGGGATCGTGCCCACGAGCGTGCCCTCCGCCTCGATCCGGTCGATCTCGCGGCCGAGCGGGGGAGGGTTGTCGGCGGGCAGGACCAGGCCGGCGAGGGAGAAGTCGAAATCGATGCTGTTTTCGCGATCATCCGATGCGGAGTCGTGCAGCGTCGCCGCCAGATCCGCCGCCTCGATGGTGATCCGATCTCCCGCTTCGTCCGCGATCGCGAGATCCGCCAGCACAAGCTCCACCGCCTTGAGGCGGCCGGCCCTGTCGAGCTCGACCTGTCCGTCGGCGCCTCCCGCATCGGCATACAGGGTCAGCGCCTGTCCGGCGATCGCGCCGCTCAGCGCGTGCCGTCCCGGCATGGTCAGGTCGATCCGCAGCGGATTCCACGGCGCGGCCGAGCCGGCGATGCGTGGACCCTGCCAGCGCCAGGCCCCCTCTTCCGGCGGCGCCTCGATGAACGGCGCCTCGATTTCCGCCGTCAGCCGGAAGGGGAAGCCGCCGATTAGTGGTTCGGCGACGCTGATCCGATAGCCTTCGGCGCGGCGCTCCGCGACCCAGCGGGTAATCCCCTCCTCGAGCGCCTGGGCGGCGAAATACCAGTAGATGCTGTAGCCGACGACAACCAGCAGCAGGCCGAGGAGGCCGGCGGTGGTCAGGCGGCGCATGTCACCCCGGTGCATATCACCCTTGTCCCGCGGTCACTTGTGTTGCCGGCAACCGTCGATAAGATGGCGGCCGCAGGGCGATATCCGGTCCAATCATGTCGAGCACATCTTCCGCGCCATTGGGCATTTCGTGGCAGGCCGTAACGCCGGGCCTGTTCGTGTTCCTGTGGAGCACCGGCTTCATCTTCGCGAAGCTCGGGCTGCTCTATGCCGCGCCCCTGACTTTTCTGCTGCTGCGATTCGTCGCGGTGACCGTGCTGATGCTCGGCGTCACATTGGCGATGCGGGCGCCCTGGCCCAGCTCCTGGACGCAGATAGGCCATATCGCTGTGGTCGGGGTTCTGCTGCATGCGCTCTATCTCGGCGGGAATTATGTGGCGATGGCTATGGGCATTCCGGCCGGCATCGCTGCCTTGATCGCGGGGCTGCAGCCGTTGCTAACCGCAACGGTAGTCGGGCCGTTTCTCGGCGAGCGGGTGAGTCCCCGCCAATGGCTTGGCTTGGTACTCGGATTCACGGGCGTGGCGCTCGTGCTGTGGAACAAGCTCGGCATAGATGTTGGCACGCTCTGGGGCTTCGGTTTCGCGCTTCTGTCGCTGGTTGGAATTACCGCAGCCACGATGTATCAGAAACGCTATTGCGGGGCGATGGATATGCGCAGTGGGGCCGTTATCCAATACGCGGCCGCGAGCCTCTTCACGGCCACCGCCGTCGCTGCCGTTGGAGCGGGCGAAGTGGCCTGGACGCCGGAATTTCTGTTCTCCCTCTCCTGGCTCGTGATAGCGCTGTCGATCGGTGCGATCAGTCTTCTTACATGGCTGATCCGGCGCGGTGCCGCCTCGCGGGTGGCGAGCCTTTTCTATCTGGTGCCGCCGGCCGTGGCCATCGAATCCTATCTGATCTTCGGCGAGACGCTGGGCCCTCTGGCGCTGCTCGGCATGGCGATCGCCGTGGTTGGCGTCGCCCTGGTCATTCGCCGATGAACGATCTCGATCTCATCGCCAGCCGCCGGTTGAAGCCGCCGCCGGGCGAGGAGTTCTGGGTCTTCGCCTATGGCTCGCTGATCTGGCGGCCGGGCTTTGCCTGCCTGGAGGCGCGGCCGGCGCTGCTGCGCGGCTATCACCGTGCCTTCTGCATCTATTCGGTCCTCTATCGCGGCACGCCCGAGCGGCCGGGCCTCGTTCTCGGTCTCGACCGCGGCGGGGCCTGTCGCGGCCGGGCGCTGCGTGTCGCCGCCCAGGACGCCGAGGCGGTCGCGATCTATCTGCATGAGCGCGAGATGGTCACCGGCGTCTACGAGCCGCGCTGGCTTCCGGTCGATGTCGAGGGCCGCCGGATCCACGCGGTCACCTATGTCGCCGACCGCAACCACGAGCAATATACCGGCAAGCTCGATCCCGACCGGATCGTCGAGATGATCCTGAAGGGCGAGGGCAAGGCCGGCAGCAACCGCGCCTATCTCGAGAACACGGTCGCCCATCTCGACGAGCTCGGCATTGCCGACGGCGCGCTGCACGATCTGCTGCGACTCGTCGAGGCGCGGGCAACGCGCGAGGAGCCGCGCGCCGTCAGCCGCTGAATGCGTCGATCAGATTGGCGATGATATTGACGAGCGGGCGGAGGTCGCCCAGCCAGAGGAACAGCAGCAGCACGATCGCGCCGCCAACCAGATATATATACCAGGGCCGCTCCGGCTCGTTGCGGCCGCCGCACTCCGGGCACCGCTCGGCGATGCGGCTCATCGCGGCGCCACAATGGCGGCAGGGACGGCTCATATCGAAGCCTGCCTGAGCTAAGCTCTCCTGCGGCTCAACCGCACTTGCTGTAGCCGCAGGACGTGCAGAGGTCGCAGCCTTCCTGGCGGATCAGCGAGGGAGAGCTGCATTTCGGGCAGCGGGCCATCGCTGTCGCCGGTCCGTCGCCGGTACTCCCGTCCAGATTGACCACCTTCAGCGCGCGGGCACCCGCCATTTCGCGCCGCTCGCGGGCCGGATCGGGCAGGAAGCCGATATCGATCATGTGCCGTTCGATGACCTCGCCGATGGCGGCCAACAGCGACGGGACATAACGCCCGCCCATCCAGCAGCCGCCGCGCGGGTCGAACACCGCCTTCAACTCCTCGACAACGAAGGACACGTCGCCGCCGCGGCGGAACACGGCGCTGATCATCCGCGTCAACCCGACCGTCCAGGCGTAATGCTCCATGTTCTTCGAGTTGATGAACACCTCGAACGGCCGCCGCCGCCCGTCCTGCACGATGTCGTTGAGCGTGATGTAGAGCGCATGGTCGCTCTCCGGCCAGCGGATCTTGTAGGTCTGGCCAGGCAGGGCCTCGGGCCGGTCGAGCGGCTGGGTCATATAGATCACGCCGCCGGCCTCGTACACGTCCTCGGCCTGCGCCGGCGGGGCGCCGAGCGGCAGTTCCGGCTGGGCCGCCGGCGCCGCGGCATCCCGAGTGGTGGCCTGCCCGGCGGGCCTCACCTCGAGCACCGCACCGGTCACCTCGTTCGGCCGGTAGGTGGTGCAGCCCTTGCAGCCGAGCTCATAGGCCTGGATATAGACGTCCTTGAACGTCTCGAAGGGCAGGTCGACCGGGCAGTTGATAGTCTTCGAGATCGAGCTGTCGACATATTTCTGGACCGCGGCCTGCATCACCACATGATCGCCGGGGCTCAGCCGCTGCGCGTCGACGAAGGAGTCCGGCAACGCGGCGGTCTCGCCCTCGCGGCGATGGAACAGGCGGTAGGCGTGATCGCTGACCTCCTCCTGCGTCCGGCTGCCGTCCGGCATCAGGACGTTGCGGCTGTATTTGAAGCTGAATACCGGCTCCAGCCCCGAGGATACGTTATCGGCGAACAGCGAGATCGTCCCGGTCGGCGCGATCGAGGTGAGCAGGGCGTTGCGGATGCCGGATTTGGCGATCGCCGCCCGCACTTCCTCGTCCAGCTCCTTCACCGTCTCGCCAGCCAGATAAGGCTCCGCGTCATAGAGCGGGAACGCGCCCTTCTCGGCCGCCAGCTCGGTCGAGGCCAGATAGGCCGAGCGCCGGATTGCGCTCATCCAGCGCTCTGTCAGCGCCACCGCGGCGCTGCTGCCGTAGCGGGCGCTGCACATGATCAGCGCATCGGCCAAGCCGGTCACGCCCAGCCCGATGCGCCGCTTCGCCCGCGCCTCGGCCTCCTGCTGCGGCAAGGGGAAGCGCGACGCGTCGATCGCATTGTCTAGCATCCGCACGGCGGTGCGGACTAGGCCGTCGAGCTCCGCCATGTCGATCGCGGCGTCCGGGTCGAACGGTTTCCGGACCAGGGACGCTAGATTGACCGAGCCCAGAAGACAGGCGCCGTATGGGGGCAGGGGCTGCTCGCCGCAGGGGTTGGTCGCGCTGATCGTCTCGCAGTAATAGAGATTGTTGCGCCGGTTGATGCGGTCGATGAAGATCACGCCCGGCTCGGCATAGGCGTAGGTCGAGCGCATGATCTTGTCCCACAGCTCGCGCGCCGCCAGCACCTTGTAGGTCGTCCCGTTGAAGGTCAGCGCCCAGGGCGCGTCTTCCTTGACCGCCGTCATGAAGGTGTCGGTCGCGAGCACCGACAGATTGAACATGCGCAGGCGGCCCGGCTCCCGCTTCGCCTCGATGAAGGCCTCGATATCCGGATGGTCGCAGCGCATGGTCGCCATCATCGCGCCGCGGCGATGGCCGGCGCTCATGATGGTCCGGCACATGGCGTCCCACACATCCATGAAGGAGAGCGGCCCCGAGGCGTCGGCGCCGACACCCTTGACCGGCGCGCCGCGCGGCCGGAGCGTCGAGAAATCATAGCCGATTCCGCCGCCCTGCTGCATCGTCAGCGCGGCTTCGCGCAGATGCTCAAAGATGCCGCTCATATCGTCCGGGACCGTTCCCATGACGAAGCAATTGAACAGCGTGACATTGCGGCCGGATCCAGCGCCGGCGAGGATCCGGCCCGCCGGCAGGAACTTGAAATCCTTCAGCGCCTCGTAGAACCGCTCGGACCAGAGCGCCTGATCCTTCTCGGGCTCGGCCAGCGCGCTTGCGACGCGCCGCCAGCTATCCTCGATGGTCTTGTCGACCGCCGCGCCGTCCAGCGCCTTGAGACGGTATTTCATATCCCAGATCTGCTGGGAAATGGCGGTGACTTGCGGCATGGGACGGCGGTTCCTTCTCGGAAAGGCGGGCCGGCGATATCGGTGCCCACCCTTCCAAATTAAGAGCGGGCGGCGTTGCCGTCAAGCGGATGTTCTTGTTATGTTTCCACAAGCCGGTTTCTCGTAGATTATTGATATTCAATAATAATATTGGTTTTCACCATAATCCTCATGGTGCGGATCGGCATATCGGGGATAAATTGGGCCTTGTCCACAAGCTTGTCCCCAAAGTCGGAGCAGGAGGCCGCGGAGATCCCCGTCAGGGCCCCGGTCAAGGTTCGGCGGCGAGCCGATCGGACGCGCTGTCCAGCCGATGCTGCAGTTCCGCGAGGAAGGTCTTTCGCGGCAGACCGGGCGGGATGGCGGGAAGAAACTCGACAGTGATCGTCCCGGGCCGCTTGGTGAACTGGCGCCGCCCCCAGAACAGGCCGGAATTCAACGCCACCGGCACCACCGGCAGGCCAAGCTGACCGTAAAGCGCGGCGACGCCCGGCTGATAGGGGCGGTGTTCTCCCGGCGCGGTGCGCGTACCCTCGGGGAAGATCAGGATCGGCCGGTCGGCGGCAGCGACCGCTCGGGCCGCCGCCACCATCTTCTTCAGCGCCGTCGCGCCGGCGGTCCGATCGACGGGAATCATGCCGGCGCGCAGAAGATACCAGCCGAACAGCGGGATGTGGATCAACTCCCGCTTCAACACATAGGCCGGCTGATGGAGCAGCAAGGCGAAGATAAGCGTGTCCCAGGTCGATTGATGCTTGACCGCGAAGATCGCCGGGCCGGGCGGGCGATTCTCCAATCCGCGCACCCGGTGGCGCAGCCCAACCAGGGCGGCCAGCAGGGCAAGGGTGCCGCGCACCCAGTTGCGGCCGACGAAATAGGTCGCGGCGCGTGGCAACAGCAGAGCCGGCGATCCCGCCAGGAGCGCGATGGAGGTCCAGGCGAAGAAGCCGATATTGAAGGCGAGCGAGCGCAACGTCGCCATCGCTGTTATTGCCATTGTTGCCGCTGATTGGGCGTCCATCGGTCGGGCAGCCATCGATCCGGTCCGATTACATCTCGTGCAGGTAGACCGTTGAGGGACGCGTGATCAGGCTTCGGGCCAAGGCCACCAGATATTTGTTGTATTCCTTCAGCATGAGCAGCGCGGTCCCCTGCGAGCGCCACCAGGCCTCCTGATTCACCTGCGCCGGAAAAACCGGATGCGGCTGAATGGCGAGATCCGGCATGACACGCCGGAACTCCAGCAAGCTGCGCGGCATGTGGTAGCCGGCGGTGACGAGGCGCAGCGAACGGAAATTCTCCTCCGCCATCCATTCGGCGGTTTCACGCGCATTTCCCTCGGTATCGTCCGCGCTATGTCCGAGAACGACGCAGCAGGCGACCTGCTCCACTGTCGGAACGTTGTCGGCTGTCTGTTTCATGCTGTCCAGCAGTTCGACGAGGTCGACACCCTGATAGACGCCCGAGATGAACAGCTTGCGCCCTCGATCCGCAGCAATCAGGCGCAACCCTTCTTCCAGGCGCCCGCTACCACCGGTCAGCACCACGATCGCGTCGGTCGAGCTGGCCGGAGACTCCACCTCCTGCGGAATGCTGCCGACGAACAGGACGAGGCCGCCGGCCCAAAGGAGCAGGAGCAGTAAGCCTGCAGCGCCCAATTGAAGCCGCCGGTGGAACCGCCGGCGGTTCGTCCGGCGGGATCGCGACGACAGGACCGCTCTCCGGCTCATCGGAGGACCCTCATCGCGTCACATGACCCGGTTCAACGAGCGCAGCACCGTCAGGCGCGCGGTCAGCATCGCGATGGCGGCGGCCGCGACCGGCAGTAGCCCCAGCACCAGCCACTGCCACGGGCGAAGCGACAGCGGCGGCAGCAGGGGGCTTTCGATACCGCCGACGATTTGGCCGAGAGCCAGCAGCGTCAGCGCGGCGAGCGCGACGCCGAGCAGGCCGCCGGCGAGACCGAGACGCAACGCGTGCGTCTCGAACTGCCGGGCGATATAGGCGTCCCTGGCACCGATGAGATGCACCAGCTCGATGACCCGGCGATGGATCGACAGGCCGGTGCGCGTCACGAAGATGACGGTAATGACGGCCGCGGCGCCGACCAGAGACAGGATGATCGCGCCAAGCAGCTTCACCGAACGCGCCAAGGTCACGAGGTCACTGAGCCAGCGCCCGTGATCGTCGACCGTCGTGCCCGGTGCGGCTTCGGCGAGGCGCTGCTGGAGCGCCGCAAGATCGACCGTCGCGCCGGGCCGCAGATTGACCGCGATCAGCGCCGGCAGCGGCAAGCCCGCGAGCGCCTCGCTCGGCCCGAGCCATGGCTCGAGGAGGTGGGCGACGTCATCGTCATTCAGCAGCTCGATGCCCGCGACGGCGGGAGTCCCCTTCAACAGGCCGACCACCTGGTCGACCCGCACGGCCAAGTCCTCGGCCGGCGCAGGAGTGATCTGGACCGTCAGCGTTCCCGTCAGCCCGGCCTGCCAGCGCGACAGCGCCTCGTCCAGCGCCATCGTCGCCGCCAAAGCGAGAGCCGCGAAATAGACCATGAACCCGATGATCCAGGGAAGGAACCGCCCCGAGGCATCCTGGTTCAGTGGAAGATCGCTGCGCAGGAACGACATCAGGCGGCGTCCCGCGGCCCCGGCTCGACGATGCGCAGGACGCCATCCTCGAGGCGCAGCTGACGATGGTCGAACCGGCTGACCAGCCCGTCATTATGAGTTGCGATCACCACCGTCGTGCCGAGCTTGTTGAGTTCTTCGAACAGGTACATCAGCCGGACGGCAATGGCGTCATCGACATTTCCCGTCGGCTCGTCGGCCAGAAGCAGGCTCGGGCGGCTGATGACCGCGCGGGCGATGGCGACGCGCTGCTGCTGCCCGCCGGACAACGTCGCCGGCAACGCGTTCAGATGATCGCCCAGGCCGACCCATTTCAACAGTTCCGGGACATGCCGCTTGATCTCCGCCTCCCGCACGCCGGCGACTCGCAACGGCAGCGCCACATTGTCGATCGCCGACAGGTGATCGAGCAGGCGAAAATCCTGAAAAACCACGCCGATGCGGCGCCGCAGCGCCGGAATATCGCGGCGGCGGATGGTGCTGACGTCGCGGCCGAACAAGCTGACCCGGCCCTCGACCGGCCGCAGGGCCAGATACATCAGGCGTAGCAGGGAGGATTTGCCCGCACCGCTTGGGCCGACCAGAAAATGGAAGGATCCCGGCGTCAGCGTGAAGGAGATGTTCCGCAGAATCGGCGGACCGTCGTCGTAACGGACGCCGGTATTCTCAAACAGGATCACGCTCGTGCTATCCCTGCTCAACTGGAATCTGCCCCACCATGGCCGTCGCACCATCGCACAGGCGGCTTTCCCGCGTCCAGCATAGCCCGTCTATACTTGCCTTGGCAGAGCCGAACATCTATAAACCTCAAGTTCCTAGTCGATTTCTCTCATCATGATCCTTACCTGTCCGGCATGTTCAACGCGCTATCTGACTGATCCTGCGGCGCTGGGAACCGCCGGCCGCATGGTGCGTTGCGCGAAGTGCAGCCACACCTGGATGCAGACGCCGCCCAGCGACATGCCCTGGCAGGTCCATGTGCCGCCGCCGGTCGAGGAGACTCCGATGGGGCGAGTCAGCCTTCCGGCCTTGATGCCGCCGGAGCGTCGGCGCGCGCGATATGGCAACGTCCTGTTGCTGGGCGTTCTCGTCGGACTCGTTGCCGGTCTCGCCTACTTCGGTCAGGAGCGGATCGTCTCGGGTTGGCCGCAAGCGAAGGCGTTCTACGATTTTATCGGCGTGGAGTCCACGGCGCTTGGCGCCGGCCTCGAGCTCAGCAATATCAAGCTGGTGCGGCGCCGTATCGACGGCCAGGATGTCGTCATCATTACAGGTAGCATCTTCAACGAGACCAACGAGCCCCAAGCCCTGCCGACGTTGCAGGCGACATTGCGCAACGAGCAGAACCAGTGGCTCGATGACTGGACCTTCCGAACCGATCGGACTGAATTGCAGCCCGGCGAGGCGGCGAGCTTCAGCACGACAATACCCAATCCGCCGGAAGCGTCGAAACGGGTATCGATAACGTTCATCGAGGATGTTGTTGAATAAGCGCTCTTCGTTCAAGCCATCATCTATTGGTGCAATGGGGCAGAAGCTTAAATTTCACTAACGTTCCAGATCATATAGTCAATATCGGTCGATGGCCGAGGATTGACTCTTTGCGGCGGACTGCGCATTCTCCGCCGACCTTCGATACGAAACGGGGCCGATGGTTCGATAGGATCAGATCTCGCCCCGCTCTTGGAATGGGGCTCCACCCGGCGTTATCGAAGGGCGGTTGACGCCTCCACCGGACGATTTCCGGTACGGTGCCTTGTGGTCTGATTGCAGCGCTTGGCTTCCGAGCATCGTGTGATTCAGGCTATGGAAGCCACTCGGAGCCGGCATGGTGCCGGAGACGGTGGCCAGGCATCGGGTCGCGTGTTTCCTCATGGCCGAGGAGGGCGGGCGCGGGCTGATGACCGGTGGGTGGATCACGCCGGTTGGATAGCATGTCGCGAATTCTGGTGGCGGAAGACGATGAGGCGGTTCGGCAGTTCGTGTCTCGCGCTCTGAGCCTGCAGGGACACGAGGTCACCGCTGTGGACGATGGCGGGCAGGCGCTCGAGGCGCTGCATGCCCGGACTTACGATCTTCTGCTGACGGATATCGTGATGCCGGGCCTCGACGGGATCGCGCTGGCGCTCAAGGCCGCAAAGGCATATCCGGACATGCCGGTGCTAATGATGACGGGCTACGCCGCAGAGCGGCAGCGGGCGCATAATCTCGATGCCCTGATCTGCCAAGTCATCTCGAAGCCTTTCAGCCTCAAAGAAATCTGCGCGACCGTGAACGACACGCTGCGCAAGGGGCGCCGCGCCCCGCGACCGCGCGCCTAGGGCCTGAATGAGAGGACGATTCACCGATCAGGTTGATGCAACCTGATCGGATCGTACTCTAAACGGATCGCCAGAATCGCCCTCTTAGAATCGCCTGAGCAGCCGATCGATATATTCGCGCTCCGGCCTGGGGCGCTCTAGCTCGCCGGCCCGCCGCCGCAGTTCATCGAGAATCTCGCGCGCCCGCTGCAGGTCGGCCTCTTCCGGAATCTCAACATCGCCGGTGTCGATCAGGCCCTGGCCCGGCTGGTTGCGGCCGAGCGGGTCGAGCGGAGCCCGGCCGAACTGGCCTTGCCCCTGGCCGGGCTGGCGACCGAGCTGCTGCGCCAGTGTCTCGGCCATGGCGCCCATCGCCTGCTGCAGCTCGTCGAGCGCCCGCGACTGCGGCGCGACGGCTTCTCCCGGCGCGCCCCGCTCTAGGGCATCCACGGCCTCGCGCATCGCCCGCTCCCCTCGGCCCAGCTCTCCAGGAATCTCCCCGGTCATCTCGCCGAATCGGCGCATGATGTCGCCCAGGGCGCGGCGGAGCCCTTCCTGTTCCCGGGCGCCGGCGCCGTCGGTCGACGATTGTTCGCCCGGCTGCATCTGCTGCGACTGCCGGAAGCTGCGGTCGAGAAGTTCCTGCTGATGCTGTGTCAGCGCCTCGAGGTCCTGCATCATCTGCATGGCTTCGGCCGCGCCCTGTTGCGGCTCGCCGGCGAACATGCCCGACTGAAGGTTTTCCAGCATCTCCTGGAGCTGGGCCAGCATCTCGCGTGCGGCATCCCGTGCGCCCGAACGCGCCATTTCGCGCGCCTGATCGAGAAGCCGCTGCAGATCTTCCTGCTGCAGCATGGTTGCGTTGGGGTCGAGCGGCTGCGGCTCCTGCCCTTCGGCCAGCTGCCGCTCCATCTGCTCTGTAAGGGCGGCGAGGAACTGATCGAGTGCCTGTTGCAGCTCGTCCATCAGACGCTCGATCTCCGCGTCCGTGGTGTCCTCCCTGGCGAGCGCCTCCTGAAGGGCCTGCTGCGCGGCGCGCAACTCGCGCTCGGCGATGGTCAGATTGCCGTCCTCAAGGCGCAGCGCCGTATCCCAGAGCAGGTCTTGCACGCTCGCCAGCTCGGCGCCGGTCCGATCGGTTTCCAGCCGTCGCTGCGCGATGCGCAACGTCAGGGTCACGACGATATCCCCATCATAGGCCTGCGTCGCGGCGGCGATGCGGGCCAGGGCTCGGCCAACGGCGTCGCGGTCTTCCGGGGCGACGGTCAGCCGCTTGCGCTGCTCGATGATGGCGCGCGCGACCGGATGATGGAAGATGCGCTCCGGAAGCGTCAGCGTCATCGGCGCGCTCCGCCCGGTCTGGTCTGCCGAATCCTGTGCCGTCAATCGCATCTCGACCGGAAGGCCTGCCCAGGGATGCGGGGTCAGGTCGTGATAGCTCGCGGCGCGTGCTTCGGGCTGGTCGATCCCGGGCAGCGGCAGCGGCAGCTCGATCGTCTCGGCGGACAGAATGCGGTTGCCTCCCGCTCCGCCCTCCCCGGTCACGCGCCGAATGACCGCCCAGACCTTTTTCAGGCCGTAATCGTCCTGCGCCTCGAACTCGATGCGCAGGGCCGTCCGTTCGGTTTCCGTCGGCGGGGTGGCGAATGTCGCCGTCGGCGGCTGGTCCGGCACGATTCTCAGCGGCCAGGCGCCCAGCTGTCGGCCGCCTTGCTCGACGGCGAGGCGATCGCCGGTGAGGACCGCCGCGTCCACCCGATAGGTTCCGGTGCCGATCTCCGCGAAGGCGACGGCGGCCTCTCCGATCGTCAAGCTCGGCGTGCCGCGGCCACCCTCGACCTGGGCCAGAACCGTGCTGCCTTCCGGAACCGTCAAAGTGGGCCTCAGCTCCTCCGCGGTGTCGACGAAGAGCGGCGCGATCCTCGTATAGGCCGGCGGGGTGATCCAAAGGATGAGCTTGGGGGGAAGGTCCTGACCCGCTCCGGCAAGGTCCGGCATCGCCGCCCGTGACAGCCTGTTCCAACCATCGCCCCAGCCGGCGGTGACGGCGATCACCAGCAGCAGGCCGAGCGCGGCGCGCAGACCCCACGGGTCACGTCGCGCCAAGCCGGCCCGCGGAAAGCCGACGCGCAGTCGCGGCAGGCTGCCGCGAAGGCGGCGCTGATAGGCCTGCCACAATGCGGCGGCCTCGGGGTCAGCCACGCCGCCGGCCAGGCGATCGTCGAGCGCCGTCAAGGGCCGGTGGCTCAGCCCGCTCTCCCGCTCGACCCGCCGCCGTCCCGCGGCCGCGTCGGGAAGCCGCGCCTCCGCGATTCCCCTGGACAGGGCAGCGAGAAAGGCGCCGACGAACCCGATCAGGGCGATCAGATGCAGCCAGCCCGGCAGAACGGCGAACAGGTCGAACAGGGCGACAAGCAGGAAAAGGCCGGCGATGAACGTCGCCGGCCACAGGGCCGGCCAGAGCCGCTCCCACAGAATCGCCCAGCGGGCGAGCCGAAGGCGCAGCTTCGGAAGACCGGAAGTCCGTACACCGGTCCGCGTCTCCGCGGACTCGGGATCGCCCAGTGTCGGTTCGCGCCGTGTCGGTTCGCCCATATCGTTCTCCCTCGGGCTGCTCTCCTCTGGGCCGCTCCCCCTCAGGTTACTCCCCTTAGGCCACCCCGCGCGACCGGCTCACTCCCGTGTCGACAAGCCAGTCGGGCAGGCTGTCCTGATCTATTATAGCGTCGTAATCCGGCCGTGCCTTCACAATCGCATAATCCCCGCCGCGCACCATCACCTCAGGCGTCGGCAGCCGGGTGTTGTAGGTCGAGCCCATGACCGCGGAATAGGCGCCCGCCGAACAGATGGTCAGCAGGTCGCCCGCCGCAACCGGCGGGAGCGGCCGTTGCGTCGCGAAGGTGTCGGCGCTCTCGCAGACGGGTCCGACGATGTCGACCCGCCGCGTCGCCGCGTCGGACGCCGGCTCCGCAACCGGCAGGATGGCGTGATAGGCGTCATAGAGCGCGGGCCGGATCAGGTCGTTCATCGCCGCATCGACGATCACGAAGCTTCGGCTCGTGCCTTCCTTGACGTAGATCACGCGGGTGACGAGGACGCCGGCGTTCCCCGTCAGCAGTCGGCCCGGCTCAAGAATGAGATCGCAGCCGAGCGGGCCGATGACCTCCTTCACCAGGGCGGCATAGTCACGAATGGCAGGCGGGCGCTCCTCGCCATAGGTGATGCCGAGACCGCCGCCGAGATCCAGCCGACGAATGGCGTGGCCGTCGGCGCGCAGCGTCGCCGTCAGCTCGGCCATGCGGGTGAAGGCGGCGCGGTAAGGCTCGAGACCGGTCAGCTGCGACCCGATATGGAGGGCGATGCCGGCCGGTTCGATTCCCGGCAGGGCCGCCGCCTCGGCAAAGGCGGCGCGGGCGGCGCCGAACTCGATGCCGAACTTGTTCTCCGCCTTGCCGGTGGAGATCTTCGCATGGGTATTGGCGTCGACGTCGGGATTGATGCGCAGGCTGACGCTCGCGTTCCGGCCGCGCGCCGCCGCAACCGCGCTGAGGGTGCGCAGCTCCGGCATCGATTCGACATTGAACTGCAGGATACCGGCATCCAGCCCCGCCGCCATTTCCGCCGCCGTCTTGCCGACTCCGGCGAAGACGATCTTCGAGGCCGGCACGCCCGCCCGAAGCGCCCGGCGCAGCTCGCCCTCCGAGACGACGTCCGCCCCGGCGCCCAAGGCCGTCAGCGTCCGGATCACGGCTTGGTTGGAGTTCGCCTTCAACGCATAGCATATGGTTGCCGGCTGTCCGGAGAAGGCAGCCGCGAACGCCTGATAGGCGGCGGTCAGCGCGGCGCTGGAGTAGCAATAGAACGGCGTCCCGACTTGCTCGGCGATTCGCGCCAGCGGGACGCCTTCGGCCTGCATCTGGCCGTCCTGATAGGTGAAGAAGCTCATTGCTCGTCCGGGTTCGGATTTGGATATTGACGGGGAAAGTCGCTCTCGGTGCCCGGCGGCGGCTTGAGATCGCCCTTTTTGCCGCAGGCGGCCGGTGCCAGCCCAAGCAGCAGCAAAGCGGCCAGTATCGCCGCGTGGCGACATGCGCGGGCCACCCGGCTCATCGCAGACGCTCCCGCGCTGCGGCGACGGCCTGTCGCACATTGTCCGGCGCGGTGCCGCCGAAGCTGGTCCGGCTCGCGACCGAGCGGTCGACGCCGAGCACGTCATAGACGTCCTCGGTCAGCCGGGGCTCGACGGTCCGCATGTCGGCGAGCGTCAGCTCGGCCAGGCCGCAGCCTTTGGTTTCGGCGAGGCGGACCAGCGCGCCGGTGACGTGATGCGCCTCGCGGAACGGCAGGCCGAGCGCCCGCACCAGCCAGTCGGCCAGATCGGTGGCGGTGATGAAGCCGGCTTCGGTCGCGCGGCGCATCGCCTCTTCATTGACCGTCATGTCGCGCAGCATCCCGGTCATCGCGACGACGCAGAGCGACAGGCTGTCCGCCGCCTCGAAGGTCGGCTCCTTGTCCTCCTGCATGTCCTTGCCATAGGTCAAGGGCAGGCCCTTCAGAACGATCAGTAGCGCATTGAACGCGCCGATCACCCGGCCCGCCTTGGCGCGGATCAGCTCGGCCGCATCGGGATTGCGCTTCTGCGGCATGATCGAGCTGCCGGTCGTGAAGGCGTCGCTCAGGCCGATGAAGCGGAAGCCGTCGCTGCACCACAGGACGATCTCCTCGGCGAGGCGCGAGAGATGCACCGCCAGAATCGCGCCGGCCGACAGGAATTCGCAGGCGAAGTCGCGGTCCGAAACCGCGTCGAGCGAGTTTGCCGCCGGCCGGTCGAAGCCGAGGGTCCGGCTGGTCATCGCCCGGTCGATCTGGAAGGAGGTGCCGGCGAGCGCCGCTGCGCCCAGCGGGCATTCGTTCAGCCGTTTCCGGCAGTCGGCCAGCCGGCCGCGATCGCGGGAGAGCATCTCGACATAGGCCATCAGGTGGTGGCCGAAGGTCACCGGCTGCGCCGGCTGCAGATGGGTCATGCCCGGCATCACCGTCGCCGCGTGCCGCTCCGCCTGATCGAGCAGGGCGGCGAGCAGGTCACGCAGGTCGCGGTCGAGCCCGTCGACCGCGTCGCGGACCCAGAGCTTGAAGTCGGTTGCGACCTGGTCGTTGCGCGAGCGCGCCGTATGCAGCCGACCGGCCGCCTCGCCGGCGATCTCCTTCAGGCGCGCCTCGATATTCATGTGAATGTCCTCGAGCGCCGTCGAGAAGGCGAAGCGGCCCTCGGCGATCTCGCGCTCGATCTGGTCTAGCCCCGCGAGGATCGCGTCCCCATCTTGTTGACCGATGATGCCCTGACGCACCAGCATGGCGCAGTGCGCCTTGGAGCCGGCGATGTCCTGGGCATAGAGGCGCCGGTCGAAATCGATGGATGCGTTGATCCGTTCCATCACCGCGGCCGGGCCGCCGGCGAAGCGGCCGCCCCACATCCGGTTGGCCGTCTCGTCGGTCGAGTTGGGGGCCGGCTGCGATTGACCGGTATCGGAAGGAAGGCGAGGGTTCTTGATGGTCAAACGTGTCACCTTGTCGATGCTGGCCGCATTGGCGGTCGCCGGCCTGTTGTCGATTGCTGTCGGCCTGCTGTCAAGCCAAGCCGGCCTCTGGGCCGATCAGGCCGGCGCGGGGCGCGGAGCGCCGCCTGTGACCGGCGCGGTCGCGGACTTTACCCCGATCGACCCGCCGCGGCCAGCGCCGCAGCGGGGGTTCGTCGACGGGGCCGGAAACCCCGTCAGCCTCGCCGATTTCCGTGGTCAGGTCGTGCTGCTGAATTTCTGGGCCACCTGGTGCGCGCCTTGCGTCGAGGAAATGCCCTCGCTCGACCGGCTGCAGGCCAAGCTGGGCGGGCGCGACTTCACCGTGGTCGCCCTGTCGCAGGACTTCGACGGCGCCGCGAAGGTGCCGCCGTTCTACGAGAAGCTGGGCCTCGCGCATCTCGACATCTATCTCGACCCCAAGGGAGAAACGTTGCGCGGCTTCTCGGTGCAGGGCCTGCCGACCACGATCCTGATCGATCGCGAGGGACGGGCAGTCGGCGCGCTCTCCGGCCCGGCCGAATGGGATTCGCCGGAAGCCGTCGCCCTGATCGAGCACTATCTGGGTGGGGCGCCCGCGGATGAAGGGCTGATCCGGACGGGCGGTTAGCGCGTCGGGATCGGCGTGCCCGAGCTGTAGTCGTAGAAGCCGCGGCCGACCTTCTTGCCGAGCCAGCCTGCCTCGACATATTTGACCAGCAGCGGACAGGGCCGATACTTGCTGTCGGCCAGCCCCTCATAGAGCACCTGCATCACCGCGAGGCAGGTATCCAGGCCGATGAAGTCGGCCAGTTCGAGCGGTCCCATCGGATGGTTGGCGCCGAGCTTCATCGCCGTGTCGATCGCCTCGACCGACCCGACGCCCTCATAAAGGGTATAGACGGCCTCGTTGATCATCGGCAGCAGGATACGGTTGACGATGAAGGCCGGAAAATCTTCCGCCATCGCCGTCGTCTTGCCGAGCTTCTCCGACAGTGCGCGGATCGTCGCATAGGTCTGCTCGTCCGTCGCCAGGCCGCGGATCAACTCGACGAGCTGCATCACCGGCACCGGATTCATGAAATGCATGCCGATGAACTTGGTCGGCCGGTCCGTCGAGGCGGCCAGCCGGGTGATCGAGATCGACGAGGTATTGGAGGCGATGATCGCGTTCGGCTTCAGGTTTGGGCAAAGCTGCTTCAGGATCTCGCGCTTCACGTCCTCGTTTTCGGTCGCCGCCTCGACGACCACGTCGCAGTCGCGGAACAGGGTATAGTCCTTGCCGGTTTCGATTCGCGCCAGCCCCGCCGTCCGCTCGCCCTCGGTGATCAGGCCCCGCTTGATCTGCCGGCCCATGTTCTGATGGATCTGGCTGAGCGCATCGTCGAGGCGCTTCGGGTCGATATCGACCAGCTTTACGTCGTAGGCGGCCAGCGCGCAGACATGGGCGATTCCGTTGCCCATCTGGCCGGCGCCGATCACGCCGATTGTTTGCACCATAACGAGAGCTTCCCTTCGCTGGTCTGCGGTCGACGGCGATCGCTACTTTTCGAGCTCGGCGGCGAGTTCCGGCACCGCCTGGAACAGGTCCGCCACGAGGCTGTAGTCGGCGACCTGAAGGATCGGCGCGTCCTCGTCCTTGTTGATGGCGACGATCACCTTGCTGTCCTTCATGCCCGCCAGATGTTGGATCGCGCCGGAGATGCCGACCGCGATATAGAGCTCCGGCGCCACGATCTTGCCGGTCTGCCCGACCTGATAATCATTCGGCACGAAGCCGGCGTCGACGGCCGCCCGGCTCGCGCCGACAGCGGCGCCCAGCTTGTCGGCGACCTTCTCCAGCAGGTGGAAATTCTCGCCGCTCTGCATGCCACGCCCGCCAGAGATGATGACCCGCGCAGAGGTCAGCTCCGGCCGCTCCGACTTGCTCAGGGCCTGCCCGACGAACTGCGACAGCCCGCTGTCGCCGGCCGGGTCAACCGTCTCGATCGCCGCGGAGCCGCCTTCGGCCGGCGCCGGATCGAAGCCGGTCGCGCGGACGGTGATCACCTTGATCGGGTCGCTCGACTGTACGGTCGCCAGCGCGTTGCCGGCATAGATCGGCCGCACGAAGGTGTCGGCGCCTTCGACGGCGCTGATGTCGGAGATCTGCGCGACGTCGAGCAGGGCCGCGACCCGCGGCATGACGTTCTTGCCGGCGCTCGTCGCCGTGGCGAGAACATGGGTGAAGCCCGGCGCCAGTTTCGCCACCAGCGCGGCGAGGTTCTCGGCCAGGCGATGCTCGTAGGCGGGATCGTCCGCCAGCAAAACCTTGGCGACGCCGCCGATCTTCGCGGCTGCCTCGGCGACGCCGTGGCAGTTGGATCCGGCGACCAGCACCGCCACATCGCCGAGCTTCGCCGCCGCCGTCACCGCATTCAGGGTGGCGGGCTTCAGGTTCGTATTGTCGTGTTCAGCGACGACCAGGACGCTCATCAGATTACTTTCGCCTCGTTGCGCAGCTTGTCGACCAGTTCGGCCACGCTTGATACCCGCACGCCGGACTTGCGCGGCGGCGGCTCGACCACTTTCAGCGTCTTCAGCCGTGGGCTGACGTCGACGCCCAGCTCATCCGGCGTCAGCGTCTCGATCGGCTTCTTCTTCGCCTTCATGATATTGGGCAGCGAGGCATAGCGCGGCTCGTTCAGCCGCAGGTCGGTCGTGATCACCGCCGGCATCTTCAGCGCCACCGTCTCGAGCCCGCCATCGACCTCGCGGGTTACGGTCAGGCTGTCGCCGTTCGGCTCCAGCTTCGAGGCGAAGGTGCCCTGTGCCCAGCCCAGCAGCGTCGAGAGCATCTGCCCCGTCTGGTTGCAGTCGTCGTCGATCGCCTGCTTGCCGAGGATGACGAGCTGCGGCTGCTCCTTCTCGACGACGGCCTTGAACAGCTTGGCCACCGCCAGCGGCTGCAGCTCGGCGTCGGTCTGGATCAGGATGCCGCGGTCGGCACCCATGGCCAGCGCGGTGCGCAGCGTCTCCTGGCACTGCTGAACGCCGGCCGACAGGGCGATCACCTCGGTCGCCTTTCCGGCCTCCTTGAGGCGGATCGCCTCCTCGATCCCGATCTCGTCGAACGGGTTCATCGACATCTTGACGTTCGTGGTTTCGACGCCCGTTCCATCCGCCTTCACGCGGACTTTCACATTGGCGTCGATGACCCGCTTGACGGCGACGAGGACCTTCATCTCAAACCTGCCCGGATCTCCTGACGGACGGTATCCCGCGGCTGTAGCGGGGCGCGACCGAATGCTCGGCGGCCGTCCGAATTGCTCTCAAATTGTGCGGTCGCACAATAGGTAGATGACATAGACGTGTCAACGCCGCCAAACCGTGCCCAAAACTGGGGCAAACCGCCGTAACCATTAGGCCTTCAGCGATTGGCGCCGGGCTTCCATAGCACGTCGGCGCGGCCGCCGTCATTAAGATGACGGGCCATTACGAACAGATGGTCCGACAGCCGGTTGACGTACTGGATGGCCAGCGGATTCACCGGCTGCTCGCCCGCCAGCGCGGTCATCTCCCGCTCGGCACGCCGAATCACGGTGCGGGCCAAGTGGAGCTGCGCCGCCGCAGCCGTCCCGCCGGGTAGGACGAAGGAGTTCAGCGGTTGCAGTGCGGCATTCATGCGGTCGATCTCCTGCTCCAGGCGTTCGACCTGGCCGGCCGCAATGCGCAGGGCCGCGCCCGGCTGCTCGTCTTCCGCCTCGGGCGTGCAGAGGTCGGCCCCCAGATCGAACAGATCGTTCTGGATGCGGGCCAGCATCGCGTCGGCTTCTTCCACGGTATGCAGGCGGGCGATGCCGATCACCGCATTGGCCTCGTCGACGGTGCCGTAGGCGGCGACGCGCGAGTCATGCTTCGGCACTCGCCGGCCATTGCCGAGCGAAGTCTTCCCCTTGTCGCCGCCGCGCGTGTAGATCCGGGTGAGCTGAACCATGCCGCCTTACGCTTGCGATAGCAGCACGAACAGGATGAACAGGCCGATCGCCGTCCCTTGCAGAATGACGCGCCAGCGCATGAACCGGTTGCTGTTGCGGCGGGCGAACTCGCCGCCGCGCGCCATGCTGAACATACCGAGGAACAGGGCTCCCAGGGTCGCGATCATGGCGACGATCACGAGAATGAAGAGAATATCCATTCGCTACGATATAGCGAGCCGAAAGGCCGAGACCAGCGGAAATTGCGCCCGGATGTTACCGCTTGCGGATCGGGCCGACGATTTCCAACCGAACGGGGACGCCGTCGATAGCATCGGGCAGGATCACGTCATCGGCCGGCGCCTGCCGCAGATTGACCTTGAGGCAATAGCCGTCCTCGAAGCGGGCGATGCCGATGCCGACGACGGTGGCCATCGGGGCGAACGCCGCCTTCGCCTTCTCCTTGGCGGCGCGCGCCTGATCGATCGAAACGGCGGTCATGCCGCTCAATATAGGTTGCGGGATGTCAGGTGAGTAGATCGACGCGCAGCCGGCGCAGCACGGCGGGCAGCGGATTGGCGTAGGTCAGCCCCTGGTCGTTGCTGCCGCCCTGATCGCTGCCGGCGAACAGCAGGGCGATGCCACGCCGTTCGGCGTCGACGATCAACGAGCCGCTGTCACCGCCGTCGCTGAATGGGCCGTCGCCGGCGCCCTCGATCTCGATCTGGTCGTCGAAGCGCAAGTTTCCGGAATCATAGCCGACGATCACATTGTCGATCTCGAAGGCGGTGATGCGGCCGCGCGTCAGGCCGGTCGTGCGGCCGACCTTGGCGACCTCGGCAATTTCCGGCGGGCCGTCGCCGGCGAGCCCGCCGAGCCGCCCTAGGCCGGTCAGCTTCACAGGGTCGAAATCCAGTCGGGGTTTCAGGTTGGCGACGGCACAGTCCATCGCGTTCGCCGCGCGCGGCTTCAGGCGCACGAAGTCCGCCAGATAGCCGATCGCGTCGCGGCCGCGCCGGCCGCCGTCATAGCGGCCGGGCTGGAGGATCGCGTCGCCGATTTCCGCCCGATTCTCGTCGGCGAGAACATGGTTGTTCGACAGGATCATTGGGGCCTCGTCGCTGCGCCGCCGGACAAAGCAGCCGAGCGTGCCCGCCGTGATGCCGTAATGCCCGATCGATCCGCCGATGCGCAGCGGCCGGTTGCGCCGTCGATGCCAGGGCAGCACGCGCTTGACGATCCGCCCGATATAGCGGACGTCGATTTCACCCTTTGCGAGACTCCGGATCCTCTCGATCTGCATCCCGCCCTCCATCTCGCGTCGCTGGATGCGGACGGCCAGCCTGAAGCCTGTCTCCGCACAAGGGGCGATGCCGACGGCGACGGTTCGATGCGGCTCGGCCGTGGTGCCGAAGGGTTGCGCCGCAAGGTCGATGCGCCGTCCCTCCCTTCGGGCCAAGGGCGCCAACACCAGCCGATCGATGCGCGCCTTCAATTCGCGTGCGGAATCGATTTCCATGAGAGCTCTCCCTGCGTCGGGGTGATTGTACGCGGAGACGGGGGAAGGGAATGAGGCGACGGCCGGCTCAGTTCCGCCCCGACAGCAGCCCCCGTGCGATAACTTGCGCCTGGATCTCGGCGGCGCCCTCGAAGATGTTCAGGATGCGGGCGTCGCACAGCACACGGGAGATCGGATATTCCTCGGCATAGCCGTTGCCGCCATGGACCTGCAGGCCATTGTCGGCGTTCGACCAGGCGACGCGGGCGGCGAGCAGCTTGGCCATGCCGGCCTCGATGTCGCAGCGCCGATCCGAGTCCTTCTGCCGCGCCGCGTACCAGGTGAGCTGCCGCGCGACCATCGTCTCGACCGCCATCCAGGCTAGCTTGCCGGCGACGCGCGGGAAGGCGTAGATCGGCTTGCCGAACTGGATCCGCTCGCGGGCATAGGCGAGGCCGAGCTCCAGGGCGTTTTGGGCCACGCCGACCGCGCGCGCCGCGGTCTGGATGCGGGCTGACTCGAAGGTCGCCATGAGCTGCTTGAAGCCCTGGCCCTCGACGCCGCCCAGAAGACTCTCCGCCTTCACCGCGAAGCCGTCGAAGGCGAGCTCATATTCCTTCATGCCGCGATAGCCCAGGACCTTGATCTCGCCGCCGCTCATGCCGGGCGCGGGGAAGGGAGCGGCATCCGTGCCGCGCGGCTTCTCGGCGAGGAACATCGAGAGGCCGGCATAGCCGGGCTCGTCGGCATTGGTGCGGGCGAGCAGCGTCATCACGTCGCTGCGCGCGGCGTGGGTGATCCAGGTCTTGTTGCCGGTGATCCGATAGACCTCGCCGTCGCGTACCGCGCGGGTCTTCAACGAGCCCAGATCCGATCCGGTGCCGGGCTCGGTGAAGACGGCGGTCGGCAGGATCTCGCCGCTGGCGATCCGCGGCAGCCAGGATCGCTTCTGCTCCTCGGTGCCGCCGAGGCGGATCAGCTCGCCGGCAATCTCGGAGCGGGTGCCGAGCGAGCCGAGGCCGATATAGCCGCGCGACAGCTCCTCGGTCACCACGCACATCGCCAGTTTGCCGAGGCCGAGCCCGCCATAGTCCTCAGGGATCGTCAGGCCGAAGATGCCGAGCTCGGCGAGCTGCTCGATCACCTCGATCGGGATCAGCACGTCGGCCCGGTGCCACTCATGCGCCGCCTCGCGGTAAGCCGCGGCCAGCCGGGCGAACTGGTCGCGGATCATCGCCAGCGTCTCGTCGTCGAGCCCCGCCTCGCCGAAATCGCCCTCGGCGATGAGTTCGGCAAGGCGCATTCGCACCGCGCTGGTATGGCCGCGTCCGATCAGCGCCCGCACCGGCTTGCTGTCGGCGAAGCCCGTCGCCTCGGCGTCGACGCCGAGATCGGCGAGCCGCACGATCTCACCCTGGCTCAGTGCGATACCGCCCTGGATCTGAGCGAGATACTCGCCGAAGGCTGCCTGACAGATCAGCGCCTCCCGCTCGCCGAGACGGCCGGTCGCCTGCAGCCGCTCGGCCCAGGCCAGGGTCTGTCGCAGCGCCATGGCATAGGTCGCGAGCCAGGCATAGCCATGCGCGGCGAACTGCTCGCGCTCGAAGGCTTGCGCATCGATCCGGCCGCTCGGGCCGACCAGTCCAAGCACTGTCGCCCGCGCCGCCTCGGTGACGCTCTCGGCAGCCGATAGAGCCTCGCCACAGGTTGCCAGCAGATCGGGAAGCAGGAGCGATGATTCAATGGCTTGAGTCATGAGAGCAAAACGACCACAGAGACACAGAGGATTGAATTGTCCTCGGTGCTTTTCTCTGTGTCTCTGTGCCTCTGTGGTTGTCTTTCTGATCTAAGCCTCGACCGCGTCCTCGATGGTGCGCATACCGGGGCGCTTGGCCTGGACCAGCACGGCCATGTTCCCCGGCTTGTGCTGGTTCTTCATCATCTTGGTGTGGGCGCGCGGGATGTCGGCCCAGGCGAAGACCTCCGACATGCAGGGGTCGATACGCCGCTCGATGACGAGGTTGTTGGCCTGGCTGGCCTGCAGCAGATTGGCGAAATGGCTGCCCTGGATGCGCTTCTGCCGCATCCAGACGAAGCGCGCATCCATCGTCAGGTTGTAGCCGGTTGTGCCGGCGCAGAACACGACCATGCCGCCGCGCTTGACGACGAAGCAGCTCACCGGGAAGGTCTGCTCACCCGGATGCTCAAACACGAAATCGACGTCGTTGCCCTTGCCGGTGATCTCCCATATCGCCTTGCCGAATTCGCGGACCTTCTTCATGTATTCGGCATAGCCGGCGCTATCGTCGACGTCCGGCAGGCTGCCCCAGCAGGTGAAGTTCTTCCGGTTGATCACGCCCTTGGCGCCGAGGGACATCACGAAGTCGCGCTTGTCGTCGTCGGAGATCACGCCGATCGCATTGGCACCGGCCGTCGCGATCAGCTGGATCGCCATCGAGCCGAGCCCGCCCGAGGCGCCCCAGACCAGTACGTTGTGGCCCGGCCGCAGGATGTGCGGGCGGTGGCCGAACAGCATGCGGTAGGCGGTCGCCAGCGTCAGCACGTAGCAGCCGCTCTCCTCCCAGGTCAGGTGCCGCGGCCGCGCCATAAGCTGCTGCGCCTGCACGGCGGTGAACTGGGCAAAGGAGCCGTCCGGCGTCTCATAGCCCCAGATCTTCTGCGACGGCGAGAACATCGGGTCGCCGCCGTTGCACTCCTCGTCATCGCCGTCGGTCTGGTTGCAGTGAATGATGACCTCGTCGCCGACCTTCCAGCGCTTCACCTTGCTGCCGACGGCCCAGACGATGCCGGCGGCGTCGGAGCCGGCGATGTGATAGGGCGCCTTATGCACGTCGAAGGGCGAGATCGGCTTGCCCAGGCCGGCCCAGACGCCGTTGTAGTTGACGCCAGCGGCCATCACCATCACCAGCACTTGATAGGCATCGAGCGGCGGTGTCGGCACCACCTCGACCTGCATCGCCTGTTCCGGCTCGCCATGGCGCTCGCGGCGGATGGCCCAGGCATACATGCGCTGGGGGACATGGCCGAGCGGCGGAATCTCGCCGATCTCGTAGAGGTCTTTCGTCTGCTGGCCCGGACGAAGTTGGATCACCTCAGCCGCTTCGCTCATCTGGCTCTCCTCAACCACGTGGTCGGATTGGATCGAGTGTACCGGCCGTGGTGGATATTGCAATGCACAAAAGACGGTAAATATCCAGAGTGCCGATCCGGAAGAAATTTTATTTCCTATACCGTGAGCGTGCGAAACTTTTCGTCTGAAACAAGCCGGTGACGCAGGGTAGTGTGTCGGGTCTTGGCGCCTAGTAACGCTGCGGTGCAGCGCGAGGGGCGGCGGCCCGGATCGCCCCGGCCCCTAGATGTCGTATTGGGCCTTCGTCAGCGTGCAGCCGGCATGATAGCTGCTCCTCAGAGCGGTGATGACATGACGGAGGGTCGTGCAGCGCTTGCATGAAAGCCGATCGTCAGAGCGGCCGGAATGAGCAATAGGTAACAGATCGCACCGATAATGTAGGTTGTGCCGATCCCGAGCGCGATGCTGGAGGCTACGGCGAGCGATGCCGCGAGTACGCCAGCCGCACCATTGACCCCCCAGAACCACGGTGTTGGCTTGCGGTCCACAACAGAGATGAGCCGCATGCCGGTCGGGAAGCCGAAGCCCATGAGCAGGCCGGCTGGCGCGATCATGAGCACGCAGAGTGCAGCCCGAGTGATCAGCATCGCACCGTCGAACTCGAGCAAGACGGATGGGATCCAGAAAGGCAAAGCGAACAGATAGCCTCCGGTGACCAGCGCCCAGATCGCGAGTTTCCCCTGGCTGTCGAGGGGCAGCCAGTCCGAGATCATGCTGCCGATACCGGTCGTCAGGATGATCGAGAACAGCACGACGCTGAGCGAATAGATCGGGTGCCCCAAAAACACGCTCATTCGCTGCAGAAGGCCGATCTCGACCATCATGAAACCGACGCCGATGAGAAAGAAATAGGCGGTCCCACCCCAGGCCAGCCGTCTGCCGACATCCCGAACCGCCGGACGCAATGGGATGATGATCGTTGCCATCACCAGGGCCGCAGAGATGAGGAACAGAATCAGGAGCGTCGCCGTGGCGAACAGGTTTCCGCTCACGACGCCCGTCTCTCTGATTTCGGCCGCCAGGCTGATCGTCTGCAATGGGTCGTAGAGAGGCAGCTGATTGAAGAAGAACGGCCGGTCGTCCGTCGGCGGCGTCAAGTCGAGCTCCAGGCTCGAGGTGTAGCGCTCGAGCTCTCGTCTGCTTTGGGTCGAGACGATCTCCCGCAGGACATCCACCTTCGGTTCCTGCTGCGGGCTGATCAGGACGGTGTAGCCCATTTCATCGGCGGCGGCTTCCAGGTTCTCAACCTTGCCCGGCGACAGCGGTTCGCGCGACAGAACGAGAGTGGCGACGCGATCCGAACCGGCAAGGAAGATGTGCTGCCTGGGCTCGCTTGCGCCGACCTCGAATGCGGCCGCCATGGCCAGGCTGACCGTGCGGCCGGTCTCCTCGATCCTCTCCGGTGCGTACCAGCGGCTTACCGTGAAGACCCCGTTCGGCTCAACCCGTTCCAGGAAGGTGCGCCAGGCTTCCACCGTGTAAAGGCCGTTCTCGCTAAGCGAGAAGGCGCCGGCGCCGGTCGCCGCCCAGGTGTCCACCAGGGACATCTGAATGATGTCGAATGTCTCCTCGCTCCGGGCGAACCAACTCCGGGCTTCGGCGACCTCGATCGAGATGCCGTCCATCGCGCCGATACCCGAGAAGTCGGCAAAGTTCGGCTCCCGTGTCAGCAGGCGCTGGAGAACGGGATTGATCTCGACGCCGGTGATCTCGGGTATGCCGAAGAGGCGCGCACTCAGGAGGTCTCGTCCGCCGCCTACGCCAATAACCGCGGCCCGCTTCTGCTCGGATAGGAAATAGGCGAGGTTGGTCACGTCATACCTTAAGAACCCTACCTCCTCGATATCGCCGTCGACGCGATAGGCGGTGGTGCCGGCCCCGCCGTCGATATTCATGCCCCGCTGCTCGACCGGCCAGTCGCTCGCCATGTAGATCGGGGATGGTCCCCACATGTGCGGATCCGGATTGCCGGTGTCGAAAACGACCACCCGCGAAAAGGAATTCCATTCCTCGAATATGCGCTGATCGAGCCGCTCCACCTTGCCCTTCACGAATACAGGGTGGAGCCCCCAAGGACTCGCCAGGTCATTGGCGAGCGCAACGGCAACCAGCGCCAGCCCGATGGGCAGCGGCCGCCGCAGCACCGCGGAGACCGGCGGTTTTATCAGCGGCGCCGCGCCGATACGCGAATAGGAGAAGAGCACGGCGGCGAGCGCGGCAATGGCGCCGACCCACAGGACGGCGGTCGGCCCGCGAACCGTGTCGAGCAGGACCAAAACGCCGAGACAACCGAGCGCCGCGCCGACGAGGTCGACGCCATAGACGCGTCCAATCGGATAGGGACTGCGGGTGAGCGCCAAGGAGACGACCACGCCGGAGAAGAAGAACGGCACGGCCAGGCAGATAGCGAGTTCGGCCCAGATAAGAACCGCCAACACACTCATCTTGGCGAGGGGCAGCAGCGTCAACTGCACGGCAAACGACAGGACTGTCGTTACCGCGAAGGCCGAGGTGAAGTAGACGAGGTCGTGCGATAAAGTGGCTTCTGTGAAGCGGTCGCGCCGCAGGTAGACCCACACGGCACCTGCAGTGAGTCCGAACATTGCGATGCTGATGACGAAAAACGCCAGATGATACCAGGCGACGACGGAAAGTATACGCGTCTGAATAAGCTGCAGCATAAGCGTTGCTGCCGTGACGAGGAATAATCCGCCATAGAACGCTATGCGATTCATCGTGGGCTCCTCGTATCCAGACTTTAGGAATAGGCTTGCTCACCCTCCCGGCTAAGCTGCAGACCTCTTGTCGTCCCCTGCCGAACGGCAAATATTTCCCCCAGCAGCACCAACACGAAGGTCGCCAAGCCAGTTCCAGACAGCACCGGCCCGGAGGTGCAAAAAGCCTGCGGATTGTCGGGCGTACCGAGGACACGCCACGCAGACGAGCTTGTCAGTCCGGGACGCTCTCTTCGAAGCTCGTCTGGTCCCTCGGCTTATCGGCGGCCGTAAGGCGCAGGATCTCGCCTTTTGGCTGATCGGTGAGGAGATAGAGCGCACCGTCCGGGCCTTGGACGATGTCGCGGATCCGGGCACCCATCTCGATCCGCTCCTCCGCGATGACGCGGTCCCCACGCAGGGTCAGGCGGATGAGGGCGTTCGAGGAAAGACCTCCGATCAAGATGTTGCCCTGCCATTCCGGAATGAGCGCGCCGGTGTAGAACGTCATGCCGGAGGGAGAGATCACCGGATTCCAGTGGTAGATCGACTGGGCGAGTTCGGGCCGCGTCGGCGGGTCGGGGATGTCTTCTCCCGAATAATGCCGTCCCCAGCTCACGAGCGGCCAGCCATAGTTGAGGCCCGGGCGCGGTATGTTGAGCTCGTCGCCGCCCAAGGGGCCGAACTCGTGGATCCAAAGGTCTTGGGTTTGCGGATGAAACGCTCCGCCCTCGATGTTGCGGTGGCCGTAGGACCAGATCTCCGGCCGAACCCCTTGGCGTCCGACAAACGGGTTGTCCTGCGGCACAGAGCCGTCAGCATTGATGCGCACGAGAGCGCCGATGGTGTTGCTCAGATCCTGGACCAGATCGAGGGCGAAGCGGTCGCCCAGCATCACGAACAAAGTGCCGTCGGGCGCGAAAGCGAGCCGCCCGCCGAAATTGCGTTCGTCGGCCACCTTCGGCGTCTGCCGGAAGATGATCTCGAGGTCGCTGATGTGGTCCTTATGGAGAACCGCCCGTGCGACCGAGGTCCCGGCCTTGCCGCTTCCGTCGCCGGCAGGCTCGGCGAACGCGAAATAGATGCGGCGATTGGACGCGAAGTCGGGATCCAGCCTGACGTCCAAAAGCCCGCCATTGCCCGTCGTGTAGACCTCGGGCAGACCGGAGAGAGGTTTTGAGATATTCCCGCTCTGCGGGACGCGCAGGAGTTGACCCGATTCTTCCGCCACGAGCATGCTGCCGTCGGGCAGGAAGACCAGGCTCCAGGGACGCTTGAGGCCCGTCGCGACGGGTTCTGCGCGGATCGGGCCCGTGGCCGTCTCAACGGTTCGTGCTGTCGTCTTGGATTTGCCCGTTGCCGCCCAGCCCGGGGCTGGCGGTGCGGCCGCCAGCATCAAAGTGCAAAGCGCGGCAAGCACGAAACCAAGGGTCACAGATCGGTACAGGCGATTCCGCGTCCTCAGCAACATCGACATCCTCCTGCTGACCGATGTAACGGCAAGAGAGCAACAGTCGACTTGAAACAGCGATGCACGGAAAAGGTTGCAATGCAGCCTGAGGCGACGGTGAACAAAGGTTAGTATTGTCGTCGTCAGAATTTAGCGCGAGGAACGATGGTTCATTCGGCAACCTCGAGCGGAATCAGAGGCAGTCATAGACGGCGACGAGTTCGCCATAGACCTGCTCGGTCCGGGTCAGTCTGGGCGACCGGTCATAGATCGCACAATATTCCTGGGCGATCTCGATATCCGGCTCCGTGTCCTCGTCATATTCGATGGTGAAGGCGGGGCTGTCGGAGTCGTATCGGTCGACCATGATCTCGCAGCCCGCGAGAGCGGCCGAGGACAGAAGGGCAAGACTGGCGAGAACTCTCCGCATGAATGCCTCCGAAACCGCGCGCCTTTACAGTTGAGAACGCCGCTCTGGGGTAGTTGATCCATCGGCGCCTGAAATCATCGGCTTCTGCAGTCTTGACTTCTCGGGCGTCCGCGGGCTATTTCCGGGTCATCGTGGTGATTTGGTCAGCCGGATTGCAGCCACGTTAAACAAGTCGCTAAAAGGTCATGCGCGGAGCATGCCCCGACCTGACCGGCCGGGGTTTTTTCGTCGGTTCCTTCGCGCCGGCTTTCGTGGCGACCTGCCTCGGAACGCAGGAGGTCCGACTATGACGGAAGATCGTTCAAACCCCGCCCAATGGCGTCCCCGCACCCGCCTCGTTCATGGCGGGCAGTTGCGTTCGCAGTTCGCGGAGACCTGCGAGGCGCTCTACCTCACTTCGGGCTATGTCTATGAGTCGGCCGAGGAGGCGGAGGCCGCCTTCGCCAACCGGGTGACCCGCTTCATCTACTCGCGCTACGCGAACCCGACGCTCTCGATGTTCGAGGAGCGGATGGCCCTGATCGAGGGCGCCGAGACGGCCCGCGCCACGGCCAGTGGCATGGCGGCGGTGTTCGCCGCGCTGATGTGCCAGCTCAAGGCCGGCGACCGCGTCGTGTCGTCGGACGCGCTGTTCGGCTCCTGCCAATATATCGTGGCGGAGGTCCTGCCGCGCTTCGGCGTCGAGACGGTGATGGTCGACGGCCGCGATCTCGACCAGTGGCGGCAGGCCTTGAGCAAGAAGACGACGGCGGTATTCCTGGAGAGTCCGGCCAATCCGAGCCTGCGGATTATCGATCTCGCCGCCGTTTCGGAGCTCGCTCATGCGGCCGGCGCGCGGGTGGTGGTCGACAACGTCTTCGCGACGCCGCTCCTGCAGCGGCCGATGGAGTTCGGCGCCGACATCGTCGTCTATTCTGCGACCAAGCATATCGACGGTCAGGGGCGCTGTCTCGGCGGAGTCATCCTCGGCGACAAGGCCTTCGTCCAGGACGTGCTGCAGCCCTTCCTGCGCCATACCGGGCCGGCGCTCTCGCCGATGAATGCCTGGCTGCTGCTGAAGGGGCTGGAGACCATGGATCTGCGCGTCCGGGAGCAATGCGAGAGCGCCCGCCGCCTCGCCGCGTTCCTGGGCGGGCAGGAGAAGCTGGCGGCCGTTCTCTATCCCGGCCTGCCGAGCCATCCGCAGCACGACCTCGCCCGCCGCCAGATGAGCGACGGCGGTACGCTCCTCGCTTTCGACGTCGCCGGCGGCAAGCCGGCCGCCTTCCGGTTCCTGAACGCGCTGAAGCTGATCGCGATCTCCAACAATCTGGGCGATTCCAAGAGTCTGGTAACGCACCCGGCGACGACG
Source organism: Virgifigura deserti (assembly GCA_003576685.1). GTDB lineage: Bacteria > Pseudomonadota > Alphaproteobacteria > Dongiales > Dongiaceae > Virgifigura > Virgifigura deserti. The sequence goes on along the minus strand of QOZR01000009.1, from coordinate 163,820 downwards.
ACGCATCAGCGCCTGGCGCCCGAGGAGCGGGTGCGTCTCGGCATCGGCGAGGGGCTGGTCCGGCTTTCGGTCGGGCTTGAGGACGTCGCCGATCTGGAAGAGGATTTGAGCCGAGCGCTCGCTGCCATCTAAGGAGACATCATGCTGCAAACGCCGAGAGCCACCCGCGGAATGGTGGTCGCGCCGCATCATCTCGCCGCGCAGGCCGGCCTTCGCGTGCTGCGCGAAGGCGGCAACGCCATAGAGGCGATGGTCGCGGCGGCGGCGACCATCGCCGTCGTCTATCCGCATATGAATGGCCTCGGCGGCGATTGCTTCTGGCTGATGTCGGCGCCGGGGGAAGCGCCGGTCGGCATCGATGCCTGCGGCGCGGCCGGCAGCGGCGTCGATGCCGCGCTCTATCGCCGACAGGGGCTGGACGCCATCCCCGCGCGCGGGCCGCTCGCCGCGATCACGGTCCCCGGCGCGGTTTCAGGCTGGCAGGCGGCGCTGGCGACGAGCGCGCGCTGGGGCGGCCGGCTGCCGCTGGACCGCCTGCTCGAGGATGCCATCCATTATGCGCGCCACGGCGTGCCGGTCACGCAGAGCCAGCATGCCAACACGGCGGCGAAGCGCGCCGAGTTCACCGATGTTCCGGGCTACGCCGAGACCTTCCTCTCCGACGGCGCGCCGCCGGCCGTGGGCGCGCTGTTCAAGCAGCCGGCGCTCGCTGGCACGCTGGAGCGTTTGGCGAAGGCCGGGCTCGATGATTTCTATCGCGGTGCCCTGGCCCGGGAGATGGCGGCTGAGATGGGGCGGGTCGGCAGCCCCCTCACCGAGGCGGACCTGGCCGCGCAGCGCGGCCGGGAGGTCACGCCGCTGACGATCGAGCTGAGCTGCGGCAGCGTCTACAACCTGCCGCCGCCGACGCAGGGCCTCGCCTCGCTGATGATCCTCGGCCTGTTCGACCGGCTCGGCATCGCCGGGGCCGAGGGCTTCCCCTATCTGCACGGGCTCGTCGAGGCGACGAAGCGGGCGTTCCTCGTGCGCGACGAGCATGTGACCGACCCGGCCTATATGACCGTCGATCCGGCGCGCTTCCTGAGCGACGCGGCCTTGTCAGAGGCCGCCGCCGGAATCGACCCGGCGAAGGCGCTTCCCTGGGGCACGGAGCCCGGCGGCGGCGATACCGTCTGGCTCGGCGCCATCGACGGGGAAGGCCGTGCCGTCAGCTTCATCCAAAGCCTTTATTGGGAGTTCGGCTCCGGCGTCGTTCTGCGCGATACCGGCATCATGCTGCAGAACCGAGGCAGCAGCTTCCGGCTGGCCGAGGGCGCGCCGAACGCGCTCAAGCCCGGCCGCAAGCCCTTCCACACGATTCAGCCGCCGCTGGCCCGGCTCAAGGACGGCCGCGTCATGTCCTACGGGACCATGGGTGGCGAGGGCCAGCCGCAGACCCAAGCCGCGATCTTCACCCGCCATGTCTTGTACGGCCAGGACCTGCAGGCGGCTGTCACCGCGCCGCGCTGGCTGCTCGGCCGGACCTGGGGCGCGCCGAAGATGAATCTCCGGATCGAGGACCGCTTCGCGCCGGAAACCATCGACGCGCTGCGCAAGGTCGGGCATGACGTCGAGCTGGTCGGCCCGTTTGACGAGATCATGGGGCATGCTGGCGCGCTGGTCCGGCACCCCTCCGGCCTGATCGAGGGCGCCTCCGACCCCCGCAGCGATGGAGTCGTCGCGGCTTTCTGATGGCTTGCCGTTCTTATTCTGAGAAATCGTTGCGGCTTGAGCCCTGAGCCCCACCCTTGAGGGGTGGCGGGGTGCAGGAACCGGATTCCGCGCGACTGAACGAGATCTGGCGGGATGGTGGCGGATTTCTGCAGCCTTCGGCGGCTGGATACTCCATGTCAAGAAAGGCATTGATGCGGCCGCGCCCCGCTGTGACGGGCTGGAATGGCGCAATCAGGTGGTCGGCGTCTACCGATGGCGCGGTTAACTATAACCGGAAGCGAAACAGATGTATTCTCTCGGGATCATATAGCAGGGGGAAGTCATGTTTCGCACGATGTCAATTGTCGCTCTACTGTTGATCACGCTCGCGGGCTGCGCATCGCCACGGACGATGAGCCGAGACGAATGGCTCCAAGCCAGCACGCGGACCTATACTGACGTTTCCAAAGACCAGTTTTTTGCCGCCGCAGAGGAACTCTTCCGGCTCGCCGATGGCGATGACTTCCAGGTCGCCTACCCGGATGCGGACCAGATGGTCGCTACACGTCGGTGGACAGTTTATATGGTGCTTGCTTTCTCCATGGGGACCGATACCTGGCTGGTGAGGGCGACGGACGAGAGCGACGGACTCGCTGCGTCGGTAGCCGTCTCGACTGGCAATTCTGGGGCTGGGCCAATGATGACGACGGGCGGGGACTGGACAGTGACAGGCGCTCCGGGTGCCGGCGCCATCCCCGTCCAAGGGACGGCGATCTATGAGATTTTCTGGGCGCGGATGGACTACTTGCTCGGCAAATCGCCGGATTGGATGACCTGCGAGGAAGCCATTGAACGGGCCAAAACGAAAGTCGTTTGGGGCAATAACGAAGCGCTCTGCAACCTCATCAACGTTAAGGATCGAACGCCTGAAAGTTCGGTTGTTCCGGTCAGCGGGTAAGCGTTGATATGCCGCTTAATGATTTGACGCCACATGTACCGCTGCGCGTAATTGCCGCGACCAATCCGTTCTCCATAGAGCGAACCGACTTCACGCTACCGAAGCCCGGAGCACGCTTGTCAGTCTGCTCGAAAGGCGGTACTCACGCTCGCGGTAGCCCTATCCATGGCGGCCGTGACCCGCTGAGGGCGGCAATGATTGCGGCCGGCACCGTCGAAATCTCCGCTCCAAGGTTGACCAGGCCGCGCGCGCATAACGCTCCCTCAGCTAAACTGGAGGAGGTTGTGGCTCAAAGCGGGGTGGTTCAGGGACTAGGAAATCACCAGCAGAGGGCGAAGGCGGGGAAGATTTCGGCCTTGGTGCCGCGCGGATCGCAACCGGCTTCGAGCATGCCGGTCTCCGGGTCGCGTTCCGCCGCCAGGAGATAGCCCTCCGTCCAGTCGATGGCGACCTCGACATCGTGGCCGCGGCGCGTCAGCTCCCGCAGCGCCGCGTCGCCGACACGCGGCTCGATGCGCACGCGGTTCGGGAAGTGGTCATGCGGTGCGAAGAAGCCGGGGAAATGCTCGCTGCTCAGCTTCGGCGCCTCGATCGCTTCCTGGATCGTCATGCCGAACACCACACGGTTGAGCAGGAACTGGACCTGCCACTGGTCTTGCTGGTCGCCGCCCATGCTGCCGAAGACCATCCAGGGTTGCCCGCCCTTGAACGCCAGCGACGGGCTGATCGTCGTCCGCGGCCGCTTGAACGGCGCCACCAGATTGGGGTGGTGTGGCGGGGCCAGATAGAAGGTCATCAGGCGGTTGCCCAGCGGGAAGCCCAGGGCCGGCACGACCTCGGCCGATTTGATCCAGGCGCCGCTCGGCGTCGCCGCGACCATGTTCCCCTCGGAATCGATGACGTCGACATGGACGGTGCCCGGTCCCCAGGCCTTGCCGCCGAGCCGGTCGGCCGCGGGCAGCAGCGCGCCCATGCCCCGGGGATCGCCCGGCCGCAGCGATGCGTCAGCACGGTTCGGATCGATCAGCGCGGCGCGCAGCGCTCCATACTCCTTCGACAGCAGCGCCTCGGCCGGGATATCCACATGGCGCGGGTCGCCATAGAACTGCTCGCGGTCGGCGAAGGCCAGCTTCAGCGCCTCGATCAGGACATGCAGATAGTCGGCACTGTTGTGGCCCAGCGCGGCGAGGTCGTGGTTCTCGAGAATGGCCAGGGTCTGCAGCAGCGCCGGCCCCTGGTTCCAGAAGCCGCATTTGAACAGCGTCACGTCGCCGAAATCGAGGCTGACCGGCTCCTCGACATGCGTTTCGAACCGGGCCAGGTCGCTGCGGGCGAGGAATCCGTCCCGCGCTTCCGCAAACGCCGCGATCTCGGCCGCCACGTCGCCGCGATAGAAGCCGTCGAGCACCGCCTGCAGGCCCTCTGCCCGCCCGCTCCCGGCCTTGCGCTCGAGCGTCGCGAGATGATCGAACATGGCGGCGAGCGCGGGATTGCGGAAGAGGTCGCCTTCTTGCGGCAGCCGGCCGTCCGGCAGATAGAGGGCGGCACTGCCGGGCCACTCGCTCCGGAACAAGTCCTGCAGGTCGCGGATGCCGAAGCCGGCCTGGCCGACCAGGCCGCAATGCGCGGCAAAGCCGTCACGCGCCAGCGCGGTGGCCGGCGCGGCGACCTCGGCAAAGGGAAGACGGCCGAAGCGCAACAGCGCGGTGACCAGCGCGCCGAAGGCGGCCGGCACGCCCGCCGCCAGGATTCCCCGGTCCGGCACGTCCGAAAGGCCGCGCTCCCGATAGGCCTGCGCCGTGGCCCGCTCAGGCGCCGCCATGTTGCCATTGACCGCGTGAACGCGGCTGTCGCCGGCCATGCGGATCAGCATCGGGCATTCGCCGCCGATCGTATGCATCTGCGGGTTGACGAGGCCCTCGACGAGCACGGCGGCGACCGCCGCGTCGACCGCGTTGCCGCCGCCTTTCAGGATGTCGGCGGCGGCATCGGCGGCCAGATAATGCTCGCAGGCGACGGCCCCGCGGGTGCCGCGCAGGCGCGGGTAGAAGGTTCGGCCGTCGTTCGGCTCGGCGCGGAAGGCGCGGGTGCTCATCCTTGTCTCCCTATTCGCCGAGATCCGATCCGTCGGCCGGCCGCTACCAGCCGATGGCGCGCGGCAGCCATGTCGCGATGCCCGGGAACATGAACAATGTGATCAAAGCCACGACCTGAAGCGCCACGAACGGAAGGACGCCGACATAGATGTCGCGGGTCGTGACGCCCGGCGGCGCGACGCCCTTGATGAAGAACAGGGCCCAGCCGACCGGCGGCGTCAGGAACGAGGTCTGCAGGACCAGACAGACGAGGACCGACAGCCACACCATGTCGACGCCGGAGTTCACGAACAGCGGCAGGAACAACGGCAGGGCGATATAGGAGATCTCGATCCATTCCAGGAAGAAGCCGAGAATGAACAGGATGAACAGCAGGAACACGATCTCGGCCGTGAGCCCGCCCGGCACGAAGGCGAACAGGTCATGCACCAGATCCTCGCCGCGCAGGCCGCGGAAGGCGAGCGAGAAGGCCTGCGAGCAGATCAGGATGAAATAGACCATTGCCGTGATCTTCAGGGTGTTCTGAACGGTCTCCGTCAACACCTGCCGGTTCAGTCGGCCCGACAGGGCGACGATGACGGCGCTTCCGAGCGCACCGATGGACGCGGCCTCCGTCGGCGCGGCGACGCCGAAGATGATAGAGCCCAGAACGGCGAAGATCAGGGCGAAGGGCGGCAGAACGACTTGGAAGAGCTTGAGAACAAGCTGCCCGGTCGAAACCCCCTCGCGCTCGGAGAGCGGAATCGCTGGCGCCATGTCCGGCCTGAGGGCGCCGACGCCCAGCATGAAGATGGCATAGATCGCGGCGAGAACGAGGCCAGGAATCATCGCCGCGGCGAACAGCGTCCCCACCGACTCGCCCATGATGTCGGCGAGCAGGATTAGCACCAAGCTGGGGGGGATGATCTGTCCGAGCGTGCCCGACGCGCAGATGGTGCCGCAGGCGAGCGAGTTGCTGTAGCCGCGGCGCATGAAGGTCGGCAGCGTCAGAAGCCCGAGGGTCACGACCGTCGCGCCGACGATGCCGGTCGAGGCGCCCATCAGCACGCCGACGAGGATGATGGCCAGCCCCATGCCGCCACGCAGGCCCCCCGCGGCATAGCCGATGACGTCCAGCAGATCTTCGGTTATTCGCGACCGCTCGAGCATCACGCCCATGAAGACGAACAGCGGGATCGCCATCAGCGTGTAGTTCGTCAGCACGCCAAAGACACGCAGCGGCAGCAGACTGAACAGGCCCATTCCGAATCCGATATAGCCGAACAGAAGCCCCGCGGCTGCCAAGGCGATGGCGACCGGGAAGCCGATCATCAGCATTCCGAGAAAGCCGGCTGCGAGCAGAATCGCGATGATTTCGTTATCCATGGCTGCGCTCGCTTCGGCTGAACAGGGGAATGGCGGCCTTTATCGCCTGCGCAGCCGCCTGGATGAGCAGGAGGAGAAAGCCGAACGGGACGAACGCCTTCAAGGCGAACCGGTAAGGCAGCCCGCCCGGATCCGGAGAGCCCTCGCCGATATTGTAGGACTGCATGACCCACGGCACCGCCATGTAGATGATGATGATCGCAATGGCCGCTGTCGTCAGCGCCACGACCAGATCTATGAAATGCCGCATCCGGGGCGGAAAGCGCTCATAAAAAAGATCCACGCGCACATGCTCGCCGTGACGCATCGCATAGGCGATGCCGATCATCACGATCGGCGAGACCAGGTGCCACTCCGCTTCCTGAAACGATACCGGGCCGACGCTGAACAGGTATCGCAGGATGACGTTGAACGCGACGAGGAGAACCAGCGCGAATCCCAGCCATGCCGCCACGCGGCCGAGCCAGTCGATCAGCGTCTCCAGCGCGTTCGCCAGGCGCGCCAGCCCACCCTCGTGGCGTTCCTCAGCCGCATCGCCGCCAGGACGGGAATGATCCCTGGCGGATGCCTCGTTCATATTGTTCATGATCTATACTGCTGCCCTTTGGCCGAATCGTCACGGTCGTTCCGGCCACTCGGGCCGGAACGACCGTGCCTCGCCCCGAAGGGCGAGCCCGAGTCACTCTCAGGCGGTTTTGACTTGCTGGAACTCGGCCTCGCTGACGGCCGCCCACGCGTCGTGCTGCTTCTTGAAGTTCATGAACGACTCGTGGACCTTCTTGGTGAAGGGGTCCTTGTCCGCCTCGGCGGCCATCACCTCGGTCGTGACCTTGCGGAGCTGCTCGACCACGTCGTCGGGGAGTGGCTGCGCCGTGACCCCCTCATTGTCGACAAGATCCTTGAGCGCCTCGGCATTGTGCGCCTCCAGCCAGGTGTGGCCGGTGAGGTTCGTGTCGCGCGCCGCGGCCTGAATGATCGTCTGCAGATCCTTCGGCAGGCTGTTCCAGGCGCCCTTGTTGATCATCAGCTCCGACGTCGTCGAGGGCTCATGCCAGCCAGTGGTGTAGTAGTACTTGGCGGCGTTGTGCAGGCCCAGGCGCCGGTCCTGATAGGGGCCGACCCATTCCGCAGCGTCGATCACCCCGCGTTCGAGCGCCGGGAAGATCTCGCCGCCGGGCAGCAGCTTCACATTCACGCCGAGCGCGGCGTAAACCTGTCCGGCCAGTCCGGGAATCCGCATGATCAGGCCATTCACGTCCTGAACGGATTCGATCGGGTTGCGGAACCAGCCGGTCATCTGCACGCCGCTGTTGCCGACCGGCATCGCCACGAGGTTGAAGGAGTCATAGAGCTCGTTCCACAGCTCGAGCCCGCCGCCATGATAGAACCAGGCGTTGATGCCCTGGAAATTGAGCCCGAACGGCACCGTGGTGAAGTACTGGGTGGCGAAGTGCTTGCCCGCCCAGTAGTAGGAGCAGCCGTGGTTCATCTCCACGGTGCCGGCCGACACTGCGTCGAACCCGCCGAAGGCCGGAATCAGCTCGCCGGCGGCGAACACCTGGATGCGGAGACGGCCGTCGGACATCTCCTCGATCCGCTTGGCGCAGTACTCGGCGCTGCCCGGACCGCTCTGATAGAACGGCAGCTGCGGCGGCCAGGTCGTGGTCATCTTCCAGTCGAAGGTTTCCTGCGCGCGGACCACGGCCGGCGCTGCAACCGTTGCCGCGGCGCCGGCAAGACCCGCCGCCATAAAATCGCGTCTCTTCATGATGAACTCCTCCCTCTTGCGAGATACTCGATTCGCCTCTGATCTCGATCTACTGCTCTTGTCGATGTGCGCCGGATCGCTTCGGCGCGGGCCGCAGCCATTCCCTCGTGTGACGGTTCCAATGCCTAGCACCCAAGCGTCAGAAACTGAGTCCCGCGAGCTTTAGGTTCCGTAAAGTCCTGAGAACTGATGCATGCAAACCCCCAGGCCCCGAGCGTTCGCAACGGAGCGTAAGCGTAGTAGACAGAAGGTTGTTCCGAAATCCAAGAGGGAAATGGCATAAAGCATACCACATACCAATAAATGCTGCACTGCTATTAGACACCATTTAAGGCTGGCCTTGGTTTGTAGGGCGCGTCTATTGCGCTGCACAATCAAAGGCGCGTAAGCTGCCCGGGTCAGCTCTTACGGAGATGCCGATGGTCGATCATTCCACCCGCGAGGAGCCGAAAACCATGCACCGTGATTCGCCCTGGCTGATTCGCACCTATTCGGGGCACAGCTCGGCGAAGGCCTCGAACGCACTCTATCGCACCAATCTGGCGCGCGGGCAGACCGGTCTCTCGGTCGCCTTCGACCTGCCGACGCAGACGGGCTATGACGCCGACCATCCGCTGGCGCGGGGCGAGGTCGGCAAGGTCGGCGTTCCGGTCTCGCATCTCGGCGATATGGAAGCGCTGTTCGAGGGGTTGCCGCTCGACCGCATGAACACTTCGATGACGATCAACGCAACCGCGCCCTGGCTTCTGGCGCTCTATGTCGCTGCGGCGGAGCGGCAGGGCGTGGCCCGCTCGGCCCTCTGCGGCACGGTGCAGAACGACATCATCAAGGAGTATCTCTCGCGCGGCACCTACATCTTCCCGCCGGGGCCGAGCCTGCGCCTGATCACCGACGTGATCGCCTTCACCTATCGCGAGATCCCGAAATGGAACCCGACCAACGTCTGCTCCTATCACCTGCAGGAGGCCGGGGCGACGCCGGTGCAGGAGCTGGCCTTCGCACTCGCCACCGCGATCGCGGTGCTCGACGCGGTCCGCGACTCGGGCCAGGTGCCCGCCGCCGATTTCCCGCAAGTCGTCGGCCGGATCAGCTTCTTCGTCAATGCCGGCCTCCGCTTCATCACCGAGATCTGCAAGATGCGGGCCTTCACGGAGCTGTGGGACGAGATCTGCCGGACCCGCTACGGCATCGCAGAGGCGAAATATCGCCGCTTCCGCTATGGCGTGCAGGTCAACTCCCTCGGCCTCACCGAGCAGCAGCCGGAGAACAATGTCTATCGCATCCTGCTCGAGATGCTGGCGGTGACCCTGTCGAAGGACGCGCGCGCGCGCGCCGTGCAGCTTCCGGCCTGGAACGAGGCGCTGGGCCTGCCGCGGCCCTGGGATCAGCAATGGAGTCTGCGCCTGCAGCAGATCGTTGCCTACGAGACCGATCTTCTCGACTATGACGATATCTTCAATGGCTCGACGGTGATCGCCGCGAAGGTTGCCGAGCTGAAGGCCGAGGCGACGGCGGAACTCGGCCGGATCGAGGCGATGGGCGGGGCGGTCGCCGCGGTCGAGTCCAGCTATATGAAGCAGAAGCTGGTCGAATCGAATGGCCGGCGTCTGGCTGCGATCGAATCCGGCGCGCAAGTCGTGGTCGGCGTCAACGAGTTCATCGACTCGGCGCCGTCGCCGCTGACCGCCGGCGGCGAGGCGGGCTTCCTCGCCGTCGACGACGCGGCCGAGCAGGAGCAGGTTGCCGCGCTTCAGGCCTGGCGGGCGGTCCGCGACGAGGGCGCCGTCGCGGCCGCGCTCCAGGAGTTGCGCGCCGCCGCGGCCGAAGGGCGCAACATCATGACGCCGTCGATCGCCTGCGCCCATGCCGGCGCCACCACCGGCGAGTGGGGCGCTGCCCTGCGCGAGGTCTTCGGCGAGTATCGGGCGCCGACCGGAGTCGGCCGCGCGGCGGCGGCCGGGGAGGGCGAGGGAGGACGGCTCGCTGAGGTTCGGAGCGAGGTCGAGCGCGTCTCGGCCCGCCTCGGCCGGCGGATCAAGATGCTGGTCGGCAAGCCCGGCCTCGACGGCCATTCCAACGGCGCCGAGCAGGTCGCCGTGCGCGCCCGCGACGTCGGGCTCGAGGTCGTGTATGAGGGCATTCGCCTCACTCCGGCGCAGATCGTCAACGCCGCGCTCGAGGAGGGCGTGCATGTGGTCGGCCTCTCGATCCTCTCCGGCTCGCATGTCCCGCTGGTGACCGAGGTGTTGGAGCGGATGCGCGGGCTCGGCCTTGCCGATGTCCTGGTCGTCGTCGGCGGCATCATCCCGCCCGAGGACGAGCGCCGGCTGACCGCTGCCGGCGTCGCCCGGATCTACACCCCGAAGGACTACGACCTCACCGCGATCATGCAGGATATCGTCGAGCTGATCGATCGCGGCACGCAGGAGGCGGCCTGAGTCGGACGCTGCAACATTGCGTGGATTCCGTATTTTATTGGCACTGCCGGGCCTGCTCTGAAGTTGGACCGGCATTCCAGGGGCGTCGCGACAGCTGGAGGACTCCAACGGTCGGCGAACTGAGTTCACCGACCGTGTGGGCCCGCCAAGCGCAGGTTTGGCCCGACTAAGCGGCGGATCGCCGTCGACGCGACGAAAGGCCGAGCCAAGCCAGCCCGACGCCGAGAAGGCCAAGCGTCGCCGGTTCCGGAACCTGTGAAGGCGTCAGAACTGTGGTGATCGCGCCCACAGCGTCGATATCGGCCCCTACGCTGGCGCCCGACCTCCCATCCGCATTCGGGTCGTCGGTGAGACGCACGAAGCCGAACAGGTCATCGGGGCCGAAGCCGAACGCGTCGATGTCGATGCCGGCCGTTGCGCCAAAGACCTTGCCGACATCGAGCCAGTCCAAGCCGTTCATGCTGATCTCGACGAAGGTGTCCTCGACGTCCGGTCCGACCTCGAAGATCCACAGGTCTAATGCGGCGTCGCCGCTGCCGGTGAGCTTGTTGTCGATGAACGCGAGCGTGATGCTGCCGCCGGAGCCGAGGCTGACAAACGAGCAGTCAGCCTGCACGGCGCAGGCCCCGCCCGAAATATAGTCGGGCGTTCCCAAGGCATTGCTTGTGCCCCGATTCGCATCGGTCGGCTCGCCGCCAATGATCACCGGGTCGTAACTGACGACGGCGTCTGCAAAAGACGCCGTGCCGTCCGGGAACTCCACTCCGCCGATGAGCGTTGCGGACGCTGGAGTCGCGGTTAACATGGTTATAAATGCGCCAGCCAGTAGGGCGGTATATCGCATCGTATGCTTTCCCCTTTTAAAAGAGTTTTTCCTCCGCACAGAACTGCACGCAAAGATTATGCCAAGAATTCCGGCTCAGACATTTATGACTTTGTGTCAGTTACTTGTGAAGATTTATCGGAGGATGCCGCCGAAGCAGCTAGGGAGACTTGTAAGAAATTGTGACGTTTCGGCACTCGAGGCCGAGCGCGGGCCTAGCGCCGCAGCGTCAGCTCGCCGCCGCTGACCTCATAGCCGCTGAGCCGTCCGAGAAAGGTCATGCCGAGCAGCGAGCGGGGCATCGGCGCCTCGTTGACCGAGGCGCGGACATTGGCCAGCCGGATCGGGCCGATGACGATCTCGCCGAGGCGGACCGGGGCGCCGCGCACCGTTCCGTTCGCGGTGTGGAAGACCTGCGTATAGGCGAGGCGGTCCGGGTCGAACCCCAGGCGGCGCGCGTCGTCGGGGCTCAGCACGACCTCGCTGGCTCCGGTGTCGACGAGGAACAGCACGGCCACGCCGTCGACCATCGCCTCGGCATGGAAATGGCCGTCGTCCCGCGCGCGGAAGCTGATCGCCCCGTCGCCGACCGCCACGCCGCGTTGCGGCATGAGTTCGCCCATCAGCCGGCTCTGCAGTTCGGGCAGCAGGTCCCGATAGCTGTAGACGATCACCAGCCCCATTCCGATCGCGATCCAGACCGCCGCGTGGCGCAGCGTCGTCCCGGGCCGCGCCCGGGCGTGCAGCAACACGCTACCCCCAAGAACCGTCAGCAACAGCAGCAGATAAACCAGCCGCGCCTGCGAGGTTGTATCGTCGAGGGCGCCCGGAAACCGGTCAACGAGAAAGACGACGAGGGCAAGGAACGCCGCGCCCGCCAGGGCGAACAAAATCCAGCCGGGCCGCCTCATCGGCGCTCCTGCGGACATCGGATCGGGTGGCGGCGGCGGATCATTGTGTGCGCATTATAGCAGCGATGCCGCTCCGGCGCAGCCGCAGGGCGATTTCGGTAATGTCTCGGTTTGAACTTCGCCTCCGACCCGAAGCGTTCGTCGCTGCACCGCATGTCCGAACACATATGCCGATGCGATGTCGATGTGAAAGAGCAACTTTCCGGTTGCCATTACCATTTCCTCCTGTCATGGTACCTGCAACCAGGAGGTTGCGTTATGACGGATCGTATCGAGAAGAGCATCGAATTGAAGGCCTCTATTGAACGGGTTTGGCGTGCGCTGACCGATCACAACGAGTTCGGCGAATGGTTCCGGGTGAAGCTGGACGGGCCCTTCGTTCCGGGGGAGATCTCACGCGGCCACATCACCTATCCTGGCTACGAGCACGTTAAGTGGGAGGCGATCATCAAACAGATGGAGGCTCCGCGATACTTCGCCTTCACATGGCATCCCTATGCGGTCGATCCCGACGTCGATTACTCTCGAGAAGCGCCCACGCTCGTTGAATTCCGGCTCGAGCCGACGCCCAACGGCACGCGGTTGATCGTCATCGAGTCCGGCTTCGATGCCCTGCCGAGTCATCGGCGGCCGGATGCTTTGCGCATGAACGAAGACGGATGGGCGGAGCAGATGAAGAACATCCAAGCCCATGTCGAGCCATAAAGCCCAAGCCTCCAAGTTGGATCCCGCACCGATCTTCGCGGCCCTTGGAGACCGGACCCGTCTCTCGCTCCTGACGAAGCTGAGCGATGGGCAAACACGATCGATCGCAAAGCTTTCGGCGGATACGAAGCTCACGAGGCAGGCCATCACCAAGCACCTTCGCGTGCTGGAAAATGCGGGGTTGGTGCGAAGCAGTCGAGTCGGTCGCGAAAGCCGATTCGCCTTCCGGCCCGAGCCGATTGCCGAGGTCAGGTCGTATCTGGATGAGGTTTCGGAGCAGTGGGACGACGCCCTGTCGCGACTTCGTGCCTTCGTCGAGCGGTGATCGAGCAAACGCCTGCGTCCCGTCGGAATCGTGGGATACTCTGCCAAGTCATGGCGACACGGAGGACGTCTCGATGAAGCTCACCGATTTCAAGGTCCTGACCTTCGACTGCTACGGCACGCTGATCGACTGGGAGAGCGGGATGGTCGAGGCGCTGGTGCCGCTGACTCGCCGGGTCGAGGGCTCCCGCGGCCGCCCACTCTCGCGCGACGAGATTCTGGAGGCGCATGCCCGCCACGAATCGGCGCAGCAACGCTGGACCCCGACCCGGCGCTACAGTGATCTCCTGGCCGTCGTCTACAAACGCCTGGCCGAGGAATGGGGCGTCACAGTCGGCTGGGACGAGGCCCAGGTCTATGGCCGGTCCGTCAAGGACTGGCCGACCTTCGCGGATTCCGCAGCGGCGCTGCAGTACCTGAAGCAGCATTACAGGCTCGCCATCCTCTCGAATGTCGACAATGAGAGCTTCGCCTTCAGCAATGCGAAGCTGCAGGTGGCGTTCGACGCGATCTATACCGCGGAGGACATCGGCAGCTACAAGCCGTCGCCGCGCAATTTCGACTATATGCTGGAAAAGCTCGGGAGCTTGGGCGTGGAAAAGCGCGAGATCCTGCACACGGCGGAGAGCCTGTTCCACGACCATGAGCCGGCGGCGCAGGCTGGTCTCGCTGCCTGCTGGATCCATCGCCGCCACGCGCAGGGCGGTTTCGGCGCCACCATGAGGCCGGCGACGGAGCCGAAGGTCGATTTCCGTTTCACCAGCATGGCCGAGATGGTGAAGGCGCATGAGGAAGCGCTGCGGGGCTGATCGGACAGGCTTCTCAAAGCGACTCCCGCTCAGTCTGAAAGGGCCTTGCTGGAAGACTTTTTCAACATTATTGGCATATCACCGTCGCGTCCGAGCCTTAGCATAACGGGTGAAGTTACCCGACAGGCGACCGAGGGAAAGACGATGTGCAGATTTATCACGGCGAGGTCGAGCCTGCTCGTTGCCGCTTTGATGCTGGTGGCGGGGTGCGAAGGGCCCGAGGGCGGTGCCTCCGCGCCGACCGCGCAAAGCGCGCCGGCTTCCGATGCACAACCGTTCTTCGTCGGCCGGTGGGCGGCGACCGAAGCCATGTGCGGCGATGCGGCCTGGAGCTTTACTCCGGACGGTCTCAGCACGCCGGGCGAGGTCTCATGCACCTTCAGTCAAGTGACGGCGACGCCGGAGGGCTATGATATCGCCGCCACCTGCTGGGCCGAGGGCCCGCCCGAGCCCGAACACATCCAGCTGTCCTATGCCGAGTCGGCCCGCGCCATGCTGGTCGAGGGCGGGCCGTTCAACCCGGTGGGGCTGGTCGCATGTGACGGCCAGCAGCCGTAACGTCCATCACTTCGGCTTCGGCGCCGCGCAATAGGCCGTAAGCCGTTCCCGGCATTCCGCTCCGATCAGGTCATCGACTAACGGGCGATCAAATCCTCTGCGTCTCGCTGAAGAAGGCAAGCGCCTCGAAAGTATCGAACATGCATCAGCATCATCCTCTTGCCATCGAAACCTCCGGCCTCGTCAAATGCTTTGGCACCAACCGCGCGGTTGACGGGATCGATCTCCAGGTCCGTCAGGGCAGCATCTACGGCCTGCTCGGGCCCAATGGAGCCGGTAAGACCACCACGGTCCGGCTGCTCGCAACCCTTCTGCGCCCTGACGCCGGTAAGGCGATCGTGCTCGGCCGCGATGTGGTCCGGGAGCCCGATGAGATTCGCCGCCAGATCAGTCTCACCGGGCAATTCGCGTCGATAGACGAGGACCTGACCGGCTATGAGAATCTGGTGCTTCTGGCACGCCTCCTCGGATTCTCGCGGTCGCAGTCGAAAGCGCGGGCGGGCGAGCTTTTGGATGCGTTCGACCTCGAGGATGCCAGCCGTCGCCAGGCGAAGACCTACTCGGGCGGCATGCGGCGCCGGCTCGACATCGCCGCGAGCATCATCAGCACGCCGGACCTGTTGTTTCTGGACGAGCCGACGACCGGCCTCGATCCGCGAAGCCGGGGACAGGTGTGGGAGCTCATCCGCATGCTTGTCGCGGGCGGCACGACGGTCCTGTTGACGACGCAATATCTGGAGGAGGCCGACCAGCTTGCCGACCGCATCGCCGTCATCGACCGCGGCTCCGTCATCGCCGAGGGCACGAGCACCGAGCTCAAGGCGTCCATCGGCAGCGGCGTTCTCCACGTCAGGCTCAGCGACCCGGCCCAGCGTGACGCGGCCCGACAGCTCCTGGCCGAACGGCTCGGGGCCTTGGTGCATCTCGAAGGCGACCCAAGAGCCCTCGCGGCACAGGTCTCGGACCCGGACAGAGTGGCGGCGGCCCTGGTCGCTCTTTCGGCAAGCGGCATCGCGGTTTCCGACTTCTCGCTCGGGCAGCCGAGCCTGGACGAAGTCTTCTTCGCCCTGACCGGCCACGCCGCCGCATCGGCGGACCAATCTCCGGAGAGCGCGCTATGAACATGACCAGCAACCCGCGGCGGAGCGACGTCGATCAGACCCTGCGTAAGACTCTGGCCGCGCGTCATGCGCCAACGAGCCCGGGTGCCGTCGCCAATGCACTGACCTTCGGTTGGCGGGCGCTGCTCAAGATCAAGCACATGCCGGAGCAGCTGTTCGATGTGATCGTCACGCCGATCATGTTCACCGTGATGTTCACCTACTTGTTCGGCGGTGCGCTTGCCGGCTCGACCGACGCATATCTGCAGTTCCTGCTGCCGGGCATTCTCGTGCAGACCGTGACCTTCACGTCGATCTATACCGGCTTCACGCTTAACGGCGATATCTCCAAGGGCGTCTTCGACCGCTTCCGCTCGATGCCGATCTGGAAGCCCGCGCCCATCGTCGGCGCCATGGTCGGCGACACCGTCCGCTATACGGTTTCGTCGCTGATCGTCGTCGCCGTCGGCTTCATCATGGGCTTCCGCGCCGAGACCGGCGCTTCCGGCATCGTCCTGTCGATCCTTCTGCTCGATCTCTTCGCTTTCGGTATCGGCTGGATCTTCACCACCTTGGCCCTGACGGTCCGCACGCCCTCTACGGTGATGACCCTGAGCTGGCTGGTGCTGATGCCTTTGACCTTCGCCTCCAACATCTTCGTCGACCCGGCGACCATGCCGGGCTGGCTGCAGGCCATCGTCGGCGTCAATCCGGTCGCGCTGCTGGTGACCGCCGTTCGCGGCATCATGTCCGGCACGGTAACCGCGGGCGAGATTGGGTTCGCGCTCCTGGCGCCCGCCCTCGTCACCGCCATCTGCGCGCCGGTGGCGATGTATCTCTACGGCCGCGAGCGCTGAAGGCGAGAGCGGTGGCCCGCCACCTTGGCGCGATTACCGCAGAACTCCATGCTGCACCAGCGCCGCGTATGATTTTTGCTCGTGTCATAGAAATAGATCTGACAGCGCTCGCTGGCGCATCGCCGTAGGAGCATCGGATCGGCCGTCGCCATGAAACGCGCGAAGTCCTCGGCGACCCGCGCGAGGACGCTTCTCGGCCCGGTCACGACCGGTTTCGATCCGATCTGCCACGTCCCCTCCGTTCGCTTGAGCGAGAGCACGGCCGGGTGATCGCCTAGGAGCTTGTTTATCTGGTCCAGCAACGGTGATCCGGGGGTCTGGCCATTCGTCAGATCACCGACCGCCTTGCGCAGTTCGGCGCGCAGGGCAAGCGCCTCCTCAAAGACTGCGTCAGGGTGAAATCGCTCGGGTGCGGCATTCTCAAGAACATGACCTTCACCTCGGTCGATGAGCTTAGCCTCACGCCCCCATCGCATGAATGCATCGAAGCCTGTCAGGAGTTCGATTTTGTCGTCGCCGTTGCTGAGCTCCGTATTGACGAAGTCGAGCCAAGCGGCATTGCCCAGAAACGGGAACGGAACCGTCATTGTGCCTCCATTTCGCCCTCTCAACTAACCTCTAAAACGGCCATTGACAAGTTAGCGTCCTAATGTAACCGTTTATATATAGTTTGAAAGGTTACTCGCGCTCGTTGGTGAGACGGGTAGGAAGAAGGGAGATTCCGATGTCGCCACTTGGATCCAGACGGTACTTGCGTCAGCACTGGCTCACCTCGGGGCTTCTCGCACTCGGCGCGATCGCCGCTTCGTCGTCTGCGTCTCTTTCGGCCGCTGCCTCCGAAGACGTTACGTACAAGACAGTGGGCGTAGACGGGCTCAAACTGTTCTACCGGGAAGCGGGGCCGCCAAACGCACCGACCGTGCTGTTACTGCACGGCTTTCCGACCTCCTCGCATATGTTCCGCGACCTCATCCCGAAACTGGCGGTCAGATATCACGTGGTCGCACCAGACTACCCAGGATACGGTTTCAGCGATGCGCCACCGGTCGAACAGTTCACCTACAGCTTCGATCGGCTGACCGACGTGATCGAGCGATTTACGGAGAAGCTCGGCCTCACTCGGTACAGTCTCTACATGCAGGATTTCGGTGGGCCCGTGGGGTTCCGCTTGGCGACCCGACATCCCGACCGGGTGGAGGCACTCATAATTCAGAATGCCGTCGCGCATCTCGAGGGGCTCTCCGACGGCTTCGAACCGGCAAGAGCGTTCTGGAAGAACCGGAACGCCGAAACCGAGAAGCCCATGCGCGATCTTCTCACGATCGAGACGACAAAATTTCAATATCTGCACGGCGCCAGCCGGCCGGAACGGGTGAGTCCGGACAGCTGGACATTGGATCAGGCTCTGCTCGACCGGCCGGGCAACGCCGAAATCCAGCTGGCGTTGCTCTATGACTATCGGAACAATCCGCCTCGCTACGAAGACTGGCAAGCGTATCTGCGTGACCGACGCCCGCCCACACTGGTCGTCTGGGGCAGGAACGATCCGTTCTTTACGGTGGCCGGCGCCAATGCCTACAAGCGCGACGTGCCGGAAGCGGAGCTGCATGTCTTCGATGGAGGCCACTTCGTGCTCGAGGAGTACTCGACGGAGATCGCAACTCTCATCAAGACCTTCCTAGGGACACACCTCCCCGCACGCGCAAAGTGACCGCTTCCGTGATTCCGATTCGGGCGGCACCTCTGGGGTGTCGCCCGATGCTCCTCGGTCGACAAGATGGTCATCGGTAACTTAGGTGAGCTGGCGCGTCGCCGCCGCGTGAGGGTTTGCCCTCGCACGTCGACGCGGATGGTCCCAGGCGCGCAATACCGTGCGGGATGCGCTATCCGAGTCCGGCGGCTCGCGCGATCAGAAACAACCCTGCTCCGACGGCGACGGCCCCGGTGGCTCGGGCAACACGCTCACCGGCCGGTGCGAGACGCTCGACGGTGATAGCTGCTGCCACGACGGCCATCGCGCGAAGGTCCATGACCCCGATGACCAGGAGGATCGCTATCAGGCCGGCACAGCAGTAGCCGCAGTGGAGGCCAAGGCGCAGGCCAAGGCGCCGGGCCGTGCCGGCGTCCGCCGGCAACCTACGGTCGCGGCCCGGCACCTCCCGGCAGCAGGCAAGGTGGTGTGCCTTCCACGCTGTGAACTGGAGCGCGCCAACGACACCCGCGACTTGGCTCACCGCTTGTCGTACTCGTCGTGGCGGCGCCACCAAATTTCTTCGAGCCCGTCCTCGTTCCTGCCCCACGGTGCGAGGTCGAGGAAACGGTAAGTCCCCATCAAGGCTTCGGTGCCACGGGCGTAGGTGGAGTAGGTGTGGTGGACAGCGCCGTTCTGAAGCGCGAAGACGCTCATACCCTCCTTCTGCGGCTCGGCCTTGTCGACATGCCGGTAGTTGTAGTCGGCGCCGTTTCTCTGCTGCTCCTCGGTGAAGGCAACGCCGAAGTCGTAGTTGAAGTCGCTCCCGAGCGACGAAACCCACGGGAATCTCCAGCCCATTTGCCGCTTGTAGTCCTGGAGCTCCTGCAACGGGGCGATCGACGCACAAACGAGGGTAATGTCGCGGCCGTTCAAGTGAGGGATCACACCGTCGAAGTGATCGGCGATAAGGGAGCATCCGGTGCATCCCCGGCGCTCATCGGTGAGCCGGAATCCGTAGCCGAACATGAAGTGGTAGACGAGGAGCTGCGAGCGCCCTCGGAAGAGGTCTGTCAGCGAGGCGCTCCCCTCGTCGGTCTCGAACTGATACTCCTTATCGATCCGAACCCATGGCAGTTCCTGCCGTCGCTGCGCCAGCTCGTCGCTGCGCCGCGTAAGCTCCTTCTCCGCCGCGAGCAGATCGAGCCGCGCCGCCAGCCACTCTTCACGTGTCCCGGTCATGTGTCTCGACATCGTTCTTCTCTCCTTTTGGGTGTCCTTCGTCGTTCGTTCCGTTCTCAATACGACTTGCTGGTTGGTGGTCGTGAGATAGATTGGCGCCGAATATCGAACGGTGGGAGTGACAAGTGTGGCGCGTTTCCGATGGACTCCCTGATCACGGCCGCGGCGCGTGCGCTGGCCGCAGGTGATCCCCTCGGCGCGCTGAACCGGGTCGCCTTGCGCGACGACGCACCTGCGCTCGCGCTTCGAGGCATCGCGATGGCGCAGCTTGGCGATCTCGATCGGGCGAAGGCTCTCCTGCGACGTGCGGCGCGCGCCTTTGGTCCGAAAGAGGCCGTGGCCCGCGCGCGCTGCGTCGTCGCCGAGGCCGAGATCGCGCTCGTCTCGCGCGACCTGGGCTGGCCTGCGAAGGCGCTCGACGCGGCGCGGGCGACGCTCGAAGAGCGCGGCGATCGGGTGAACGCCGCGCATGCGCGGTATCTCGAGGTCCGGCGCCTCCTCCTGATCGGGCGCCTCAACGAGGCCGAGCATATGCTCGCCGAGCTCGACCCCGCGCCCTTTCCGCCCGCGTCGAGGACCGCCCACGAGCTGGTGGTTGCGGGGATCGCGATGCGACGCCTCCGAACGAAGGCGGCGCGCAATGCGCTCGCTCGGGCCGAGCGCGCCGCGCGCCAGGCGGGCATCCCTGCGCTGACGGCGGAGGTCGAATGCGCATCCCTCGTCCTGAACACGCCCGCGGCGCGCCTGATTGCGCGTGGCGAGGAGCGACTCCTCCTGCTCGAGGAGGTTGAAGCATTATTGGCATCGAAAGCGCTCGTCGTGGACGCGTGCCGTAATGTCGTGCGTGATGCAGGCACGGTGGTCTCGCTCGCAAGGCGTCCGGTGTTGTTCGCGCTCGCAAGCGCGCTGGGCGAAGCGTGGCCCGGAGACGTGCCGAGGGGCACGCTCGTCGCGCGGGCATTCGGAGCGAAGCTCGCCGATGAATCGCATCGCGCACGGTTGCGGGTCGAGGTCGGGCGGCTTCGCACGGAACTTCGGACGCTGGCCGACGTGAACGCGACGAAGCGAGGATTTGCGCTGGTGCCGCGCCGCGCAGGCGAGGTCGTCGTGCTGGCGCCGCCCGTCGAAGAGAAGCATGCGGCGGTGCTCGCCTTCCTCGCCGATGGTGAGTCCTGGTCAAGCTCGGCCCTGGCGCTCGCGCTTGGCGCCAGCCAGCGCACCGTGCAGCGGGCACTCGACTCGCTTGCGGCAGCAGGCAGGGTGCAGTCGTTTGGTCGCGGGCGCGCGCGTCGTTGGATGACCCCGCCCGTGCCGGGATTCCCGACGACTTTGTTACTCCCCGTTCCCCCTACCGGGTGACTAGGATGGAAGCATGAATCGAAGCAATTAGGGTGGAAGCATGAATCGATCAGCGGCCGAAATTATCCGTGAGTATGGCCCCTTTCCGGGTGTCGACGGCGTGCATGGGGTCACCTATGACGGTCAGCGAGTCTGGTTTGCTGCCGGAGACAAGCTGAACGCCCTCGATCCGGCGAGCGGGAAGACGCTGCGCTCGATCGATGTCGCCGCGCATGCAGGAACAGCCTTCGACGGCCAGCACCTGTTTCAGATCGCCGAGGATCGCATCCAGAAGATCGATCCGAAGACCGGCCGTGTGCTGGCCACGATCCCGGCGCCGGGCGGCGGTGACTCGGGGCTCGCATGGGCCGAAGGGACGCTCTGGGTGGGGCAGTATCGGGACCGGAAGATCCATCAAATCGATCCACAAACAGGGGCGATTCTTCGCACCATCGAGTCCAACCGCTTCGTCACCGGGGTCACCTGGGTCGACGGCGGGCTCTGGCACGGCACCTGGGAAGGTGACGAGTGCGATTTGAGGCGAGTCGATCCCCGAACGGGAGAGGTCCTGGAGAGGCTCGATATGCCGCCCGGAGTGGGCGTGTCGGGCCTCGAGTCCGATGGCGGCGATCAGTTCTTCTGCGGAGGCGGAAGGAGCGGGAAGGTGAGAGCCGTCCGCCGGCCCAAACGAGTCTCCGCGGCGGGCAGCGGCTCCGAGACCCCCGTCGACTCCACGAGCAAGTAGTCGAAGCGCCCCTCGCGGGCGGCAAGCCGCTGAGTTGACCATCGCCTGGATCAACCGGCGGCAGATCGCACTCGATACCGGCGTTCCCCGCGTAAGCGTCCGGCAGTGGTTCGCCTGCAAACCGTCAACTGCGTGAGGAACGACGTCGCCAAGGCGGCGCGCCGGTTCCTTTGATGAAATCGACCGAGCGCACCAGCCAGTATGTCGGGGGAGAGGTCCCAACATACTGGCTGGTTAGGCGTTAACAGATCGCCAGGTTCCACATATTGGGCTAGTGGCCCGGTCCTTCCTGCGGTCCTTTCCCCGGCCCTTTCATTGACCTACGCCATTCCGAACTGCTAGCTTTCACTCTATGAGCACGCGGCTCCATCACCTCCTCGGTACGCGAATTAGCGGCCGGGCGTCCTTTGGGCGTCCGGATTTTGCTGTTCGTCCTGCCGATCTCACGATGGAGCCTGCGTGCCATGTCTCAATCTTCCGGGTCTCAACCCTCCCGATTTTCGTCGCGAACCGCCGGCGCTGACACCCAGCCTGCGCCGACCTACTGCTTCTCCGTCCAAGCCGCCGCCGAGCCGGGCGTAATGCCCCGGGTGCTGGAGCTGTTCGCCAAGCGCAATCTGGTGCCGAGCAAGTGGCACAGCGCCGTGGTCGGCGCCGCCGGTGACGAACTGCAGATCGACATCCAGATGACGGGATTGGCGCCGGAGCAGGGCGAATACATCGCCCAATGCCTGCGGCAGATCATGCCCGTCGCCTGCGTGCTGACGACGGTGAAGGCCGTGGAGCCCGACGAGCGCCGCTACGACCGCATCGCGTAGCGACCGCACGGGAGCCGGCGGCGCCGGACTGCCCCGATCGCGGCATTTGCCCTGTCGCTTTCGCCTTTGCATGGGGTTAATTTCGCGCTTGTCGAAGACGGCCCCCCATGGGCAGCATGGGGGCGGTACCCCAGAAACCGGCAGCGGGTGCAGTTATGAGCAGCGACCCAGCCAGTCCCCCGGGCATTTTCATCGGCAAGGGCGACGCACCGCAGCATCTGCTGCTGAAGCGTGCCAACCGGCACGGGCTGATCGCCGGGGCGACGGGCACCGGCAAGACGGTGTCGCTGCAGGTCCTTGCCGAGGGGTTCTCGCGGCAGGGCGTCCCCGTCTTTCTCGCCGACATCAAGGGCGACCTGTCGGGGATCAGCCAGCCGGGGGCGGCCAATCCGAAGCTGCTCGAGCGGGCGGCGGCAATCGGCCTGCAGGACTACGAATTCGAGGCGCCGCCGACCGTCTTCTGGGATCTCTTCGGCAAACAGGGCCATCCGATCCGCACGACAGTCTCCGAGATGGGGCCGCTCCTGCTGTCGCGCCTGCTCGATCTCAACGACACGCAGGAGGGCGTCCTCAACATCGCCTTCAAGCTCGCCGACGACGAGGGCATGCTGCTGCTCGACCTCAAGGATCTGCGGGCCATCCTCAACTTCGTCGGCGAGAATGCGGGCGAGCTCACCAGCGAATACGGCAACATCAGCAAGGCGTCCGTCGGCGCGATCCAGCGCGACCTTCTGGTGCTCGAGCAGCAGGGCGCGGAACATGTCTTCGGCGAGCCGGCGCTCGTTCTCAACGACCTGATCAAGACCGCCCCGGACGGTCGTGGCATCGTCAACCTGTTGGCGGCGGACGAGCTGATGCAGCGCCCCCGGCTCTACGCCACCTTCCTCCTGTGGCTGCTGTCGGAGCTGTTCGAGGAGCTGCCCGAGGTCGGCGATCCGGACAAGCCGCGGCTCGTCTTCTTCTTCGACGAGGCGCACCTCCTGTTCGACGACGCGCCGGAGGCGATGCTGGACAAGGTGGAGCAGGTGGTGCGCCTAATCCGCTCCAAGGGCGTCGGAGTCTATTTCATCACCCAGAACCCGATCGATGTACCGGATACGGTGCTCGGCCAGCTCGGCAACCGGATCCAGCACGCGTTGCGCGCCTTCACGCCGCGCGAGCAGAAGGCGGTCCGGGCGGCGGCGGAGACATTCCGACCCAATCCCGCCTTCGATGCGATCGACGTGATTCCGGTGCTCGGCGTCGGCGAGGCGCTGGTCTCGACGCTCGACGCCAAGGGCGTTCCGGGCGTGGTCGACCGCACCCTGATCCGGCCGCCGGCCTCGCGGATCGGCCCCGCCACCCCGGCGGAGCGGCAGGCCGCGATCGCGCAAAGCCCGCTCGCCGGACGCTACGACAAGCCGGCGGACCGCGAGTCGGCTTATGAGATTCTCAAGGCCCGGGCCGAGCAGGCGGCGAAGCGCGAGCCTGAAGAGCAGAAGAGCCGCCGAGGATCGGCGTCGTTCGGCCGGCAGGGTTTCGGCGAGGCCCTGACGAAAAGCGTGCTGCGCAGCCTCGGCAGCCGCCTGGGGCGCGAGATCGCGCGGACCATTCTGGGCACGCTACGGAAAGGCTGAGGAGGAAACGTGGGATGAGCCTCGTCGATCGAATCCGGATCTGCAACCGGCGCGACATGACGCATTTTCGCCCGTTCCTGATCGATGACGCGCGGGTCGGCTGGGTCAAGCATGCCTTCGCCGAGCGCCTCGCGGATTTTCCGGCCGTGTTCACGGTCGGCGGCGATTCCGTGCGGCTGGCGGCGAATCTCGACAGTTTCGAGATACGCAGCCGGGCGGTGCAGGACGTGCTCGACCGGCTTCGGTCGGAGGGGATGTTCGACGGCTGGCGGGGCGAGGAGTACCCGATTTCGACCGCGTTTCCGGAGAAGCCCCTGATGACGATGGAGCGGGCCGCTGTCGCCGCGTTCGGCGTGCGGACCTACGGGATCCACGTGAACGGCTATGTCGAGACCGAGGAGGGGCTGCGGCTCTGGGTTGCCCGCCGGGCGAAGGACAAGGCGACCGCGCCGGGCAAGCTCGACCATCTCGTCGCCGGCGGTCAGCCCTTCGGCATCAGCTTGCGCGACAATCTGGTCAAGGAGGGGGCCGAGGAGGCAAGCCTGCCGGAACCCGTCATGCGGACCGCGCAGTCGGTCGGCGTCTTCGCCTATCGGATGGAGACGGAGGAGGGCCTCCGCGACGACCTGATCTTCAACTACGACCTGCGGCTGCCGGCGGACTTCACGCCGCGCAACACCGACGGCGAAATCGACGAATTCTTCCTCTGGCCGATCGAGCAGGTCCGGCGGGTCATGGCCGAGACCGAGGACTTCAAGTTCAACGTCGCGCCCGTCAACATCGATTTCCTGGTGCGGCACGGCATCCTCGCGCCCGAGGACCCGGACTACCTGGAAATCCTCGCCGCGCTGCATGCGAGCGGTGTCTAGAGTACGATCCGATCAGGTTGGTCAACCTGATCGGTAAATCGTCCTCTACTTCACATGATTAGAGACTGATTCACCGATCACATCGGTTCGATGTGATCGGATCAGGCTCTGACGGATGGTCACATCAGCCCGCTGACCTCCGCAGCCTCCATCACCTCGATCGTGCCGTCCCAGATCATCGAGGCCGCGATGTAGAGGATGACGGCGAGACCGATATAGGCGATCCAGTGATGGCGCTGAAGCAGCCGGGCAATGAAGGTCGCTGCGACCGCCATGAAGGCGACCGAAAGCGCGAGGCCGACGATCAGCACCCAGGTGTGCTCGCGCGCCGCGCCCGCGACCGCGAGCACGTTGTCGAGCGACATCGACACGTCGGCAATGACGATCTGTACCACGGCCTGACGGAAGCTTTTCGGTGGCGCCTTGACGTTCCCGCCGGCCTCCGCCGTTCCGTCGGCGTCGAGATTCGCCACGGCCGCGCGTTCCTTCCGCTGTGACTGGATCTCGCGCCAGAGTTTCCAGCAGACCCAGAGGAGCAGAAGCCCGCCGGCCAGAAGCAGCCCGATGATCTGCAGCAGTTGCGCGGTGATGAGGGCGAAGGTGACGCGCATCAGCGTCGCGGCGACGATGCCGATCATGATCACGCGCGCCCGCATCGCCGGCGGCAGCCCGGCGGCCACCATGCCGACAACGATCGCGTTGTCGCCGGCGAGCACCAGATCGACCATGATGACCTGGAGCAGCGCGGAGAGTTCGGAGGCGGATATCATTCCAGCGCCATATCGGTTAGAGGCGAGAGTCGGGGAAGCCCGCCATCGCGCGTACCTCCGCCGGCGTCCTGCCGGACGCACGCAGCGCGCGCAATGTCTCGGCCTTGTCCCGCTTGGCGAGGCGCTGGCCATCCCGAGCGGTGAGAAGCCGATGATGACAGTAGGCCGGTGGCCGCAGGTCGAGAAGCGCCTGCAGGACGCGCTGAACATGCGTGGCGTGAAAAAGGTCCCGGCCCCGGGTCACCAGGGTCACGCCCTGCAGATGGTCGTCGACGGTCACGGCCAAGTGATAGCTTGCCGCGATATCCTTGCGCGCCAGAACGATATCGCCGAGCAGCAGCGGGTCGACCGGCACGGTCCCGACTTCCGCCTCTTCCCAGGCGAGCGCGCCCACGTGCCTTGCCGCCTGCGCTGCATCAAGCCGCAGGGCATAGGCGCCGCCATTCGCGATCTGCTCCCGCCGCTCGGCCGGCGAAAGGGCGCGGCAGGTGCCCGGATAGAGCGGGCCGTCGGGCCCGTGCGGCGCCCGATCGGCGGCGGCGACCTCATCCTGAATCGCCTTGCGGGTGCAGAAGCAGGGATAGAGGACGCCCAGGCCGTCGAGCCGGTCGAGGGCAGCGGCGTAGTCGGCCATATGATCCGACTGACGCCGCACCGGCCGCTCCCAATCGAGGCCGAGCCAGGCGAGATCCTCGAAGATGGCCTCTTCGAACTCGGGGCGGCAGCGGCCGGCGTCGATGTCTTCGATCCGCAGCAGGAACCGTCCGCCGGCCGGCCTCGCAGCATGCCACCCGGTCAGCGCCGAAAAGGCGTGACCGAGATGCAGATAGCCAGTAGGGCTGGGGGCGAAGCGGGTGGCGATCATGCTCCGGATGACATCGCAACGGCGGCATGCCGCACCGCGCCGCGGTCGCGACGAAATGCGGGGGAAACTGGCAGGTGAGAATGGCGGCAGGGGAATTCAAGGGCAAGCGTCTGCAGCGGGCGCTCGACGAATTGGCGGCGGCCGACGCCGACTTCGCTCGCACGATACCGCTTGTCGGCGCCTTGCCGTCGCGGGCGCGAACGGCCGGCTTCGGCTCGCTGCTCAACATCATCGTCGCACAGCAGGTTTCGACCGCCTCGGCGCGGGCGATCTGGGCGCGGCTCGAAGCCGCGACCGACCCGCTGACGCCGGACCGCTTTCTCGCGCTCGACGAGCCGGCACTCAAGGCGATCGGTCTCAGC
This sequence comes from Virgifigura deserti, assembly GCA_003576685.1. Lineage (GTDB taxonomy): Bacteria > Pseudomonadota > Alphaproteobacteria > Dongiales > Dongiaceae > Virgifigura > Virgifigura deserti. The sequence goes on along the minus strand of QOZR01000009.1, from coordinate 137,101 downwards.
CGGCAGAAGATGGCCTATGGCCGCGCTCTGGCGGCAGATCTCGTCGAGGGCCGCCTCGATCTCGACGCGCTCGCCGACCTGACGGACGAGGAGGCGATCGCCGCGTTGGTGAAGGCAAAGGGCGTCGGGCGCTGGACGGCGGAGGTCTATTTGCTGTTCTGCCTCAACCGTCCCGATGTGCTGCCGGCCGACGACCTCGCTTTGCTGATCGCGGCGCAGCGGCTGAAAGGGCTAGCTGCCCGGCCGAGCGCCGCACAGTTCCGTGTGCTTGCCGAGCCCTGGCGGCCATGGCGCAGCATCGCCGCGCGGCTGCTCTGGCAGCTCTATCGGCAGCCGCCGTTGGAGGCCGGGTAACTCCGCAGAGCACTGGCCCCGGAGTGCGGAATTCGATAAAAGGGCGTCTCACCATCATCATGAATGCAGGGAGCGACGATGCCCGGCCCTCTTGAACTCTCCGGACCCGGCCATCCGCCGGCCGATGGCGGCTCGGCGCGTCAGCTCGTCGTTCTGCTGCATGGCTATGGCGCCGACGGGAACGACCTGATCAGCCTCGCGCCGCATTGGGCGCGCTTGCTGCCCGGTGCGGCCTTCGTGTCGCCGCATGCACCCTTTCCTTGCGAGATGGGACCTTACGGCCGCCAATGGTTCGGCTTCGAGAACCGCGATCCGGCGGCGCTGCTGGCCGGCGCGCAGGCGGCGGCGGGCATTCTCGACGGATTCATCGATGCCGAGCTCGCGCGGCTGGGGCTCGACGCATCGCGGCTGGCGCTCGTCGGGTTTTCGCAAGGCGCGATGATGGCGCTGCATGTGGCGCTGCGCCGTCCGCAGCCGGTCGCCGCGGTGGTCGGCTATTCCGGAGCGCTGGTCGCGCCGGAGCGTCTCGCCGCCGAGATCACCGCGCGACCGCCGGTGCTGCTGATCCACGGCGACGCCGATCAGGTGGTGCCCTATCGGGCGCTGGCCGCGGCACGTCAGGTTCTGGAGGCGGCAGGCGTTCCGGTCACCGCGGAAACCCGTCCCGGCCTGCCGCACGGCATCGACGAGGCCGGCTTGACCTCCGGCGGCCGCTTTCTGGCCAAGGCCTTCGGTGTGGAGGGTGACTGATAGGGGTGCCAGTGCCCGATATGACAGCACTGTGAAGATTGGACCGGATTACCTACCAAATCTTGTGTTTTGACGAGAGCACTGCTATCGCCTATACATATGTTGAGGAGGGGGTGGCGTCCCGTCCGACTCGGCAACGCAGGAAGAGAGTTTGTCAGTATCGCCGGAAAGTTGTCCCGCCCTCGTTCTCAATGCCGACTTCCGGCCGCTGAGCTATTATCCGCTCTCCGTATGGCCCTGGCAGGAAGCGGTCAAAGCGGTCTTTCTCGACCGCGTCAATATCGTCTCCCAATATGATCATGTGGTGCGCAGCCCCAGCTTCGAGATGCGGCTGCCGAGCGTTATTTCGCTCAAGGAATTCATCCCGCTGACGCGTCGGCCGGCCTTCACCCGGTTCAACGTGTTCCTGCGCGACCGCTTCTCCTGCCAATATTGCAGCGACGGCTATCCCGCGCCGGAGCTCACCTTCGATCATGTGATCCCGCGCTCGAAGGGCGGCCGCACGACTTGGGAGAACGTCGTCACCGCCTGCCAGAGCTGCAATCTGCTGAAGGGCAACCGGCTGCCGCACCAGTCGCGGATGTATCCGCGGACGCGTCCGGTGCAGCCCAGCACCTATCAGCTCCAGGAGAACGGCCGCGCCTTTCCGCCCAACTACCTGCACCAGAGCTGGCGCGACTTCCTGTACTGGGATACCGAGCTCGATCCGAACTAAGTCGGCGGCCTAAAGCCGCTCGGACAGCCAGATTGCCAGGCGCGAGCCGGCCTTCACGGCACCCTTCAGCAGATCGTAGCCCGGCGTCTGCTCGGCGCCGTGCTCGAGGCCGATGTCGCGATGCTCCTGCTCGTCGGCGCGGAACTCCTCGATCATCTGCCTGAGTTCCGGCTCTTGCGTGCCCAGCCGCTGGGCCTGACGGGCGTAATGCTCATCGATCACTTCCTCGACGGCGACGGTGCAGGCCATGGCCGCGCGGCTGCCGAGCGCCGCGGTGGCGGCGCCGAGCGCGAATCCCGCCGCATGCCACAGCGGCTGCAGGGCCGTGGGCCGGACGTGGCGCTGCGTCACCTGCCGCTCGAACGCGTCGAGATGCCGCTGCTCCTGCGCCGCCATGTCGCGGATAATCGCGGCGTCGCACCCGGCATCAGGACGGCGGCCGAGCACCGCGAGCTGTCCCTCATAGATTCGCCGGGCCCCGTACTCGCCGGCATGATCGACGCGGATCATGCGCGCGATCAGCTCCTCGCGAGTGAGGTCGCCGGGCAGGCGGCGGTCCAGCCCGCCGATGGGTGGGGTGGAAGAAACAGATGCGCTTTCGTCAGGACGGGACGGCTGTTTCATGGCTATCGCCCCTCGCGCGGCCGGCGCCGGAGCGCCAGCCAGAGCACCAGAAGGCCGAAACCGCCCGCGTAAAGGGCATTATAGCCCGCCATCGACAGGCCGAACAGCGACCAGGCAACCTCGTCGCAGCGGACGACCGGAGCATTCATGATCTGCGCCCGCAGCTCGTCCAGGCTGAGGTTGGGATCGAGCGCGCCGCCGCAGGCGCTGCTGCCCGCCCACCAATGCTGTTCGACGCCGACATGGAAGACCCCGATGCCGGCGCTGGTCAGCAGCGCGAGGCCGGCAAGGCCGACCACGAGCCGCAGCAATGCCGGGCGGTCGCGCAGCAGGAAAGCGATCACGGCGAACAGGATCGCCGCACCATAAGCGTAGCGCTGATAGAGGCAGAGCGCGCAGGGCGCGAGGCCGCCCACATATTGCGCCAGAAGCGCGACGGCGAGCGCGCCGATGCTGACGGCGAGAACGAGCATCGGGGCGAGGCGCGGGCCGGGCGTGGTTGGGTGCGACATGGTGGTTGATATATAGCCTTCCGGGTCGGACCTGTGTAGCGCTTCCGTTTTCGGCCGGGAGGGGGCTGTTTCAGATTACATAGCGCACGGCGAGGAAGCCGCCGAGGAGCAGGACGAAGAAGGTGGTCGTTAACAGTGCCAGGTTCCCCTCGATGAAACGACGAATGGCGGGGCCGAAATACCACAGCAGCGCCGCGATGAGGAAGAACCGCGCGCCGCGCGACAGCGCCGAGGCGACGGTGAAGGTGGCGAGGTCAAGCCCGGTCACGCCGCTCGCGATCGTGATCACTTTGTAGGGGAAGGGGGTGAAGCCGGCGCCGGCGACGATCCAGGCGCCCCATTCGTTGTAGCGCACTTGGAATTCGGCGAAGGCATCCATGGCGCCGTAAAGCTCCAGAATCGGCTGGCCGACCGTCTCGAACAGGAAAAACCCGATGGCATAGCCGGCGAGGCCGCCAACCGCCGAGGCCAGGGTGCAGACTCCGGCGACGAGCCAGGCGCGGTCGCGCGCCGCCAGCACCATCGGAATAAGCAGGATGTCCGGCGGAATCGGAAAAAACGAGCTCTCCGCGAAGGAGATGACGGCCAGCGCGAGAAGCGCGTGGCGATGGGCGGCCAGACCCAGGGTCCAGTCATAGAGCCGCTGCAGCACGAAACGCGTTCCCCGACCCGTCAATGACGCCCGCCGGTGTAGCAGCCGCCGCGGCGTGCGGCAATCGGGAATGATGATGCGGCGAAGAGGGTGCTTGCACTTGATAGCAGCGTGTCTGGTTTCCTCATCCTGAGCCTGTCGAAGGATGGGCGGCAGCTTCCATCGCAGATCCAGTCACTTCGAGCCCCGACAACGGTTGCAGATCCCCATCTCTTGGCTATAGTGCCGGCCGCGGCGCTCCTCCCGGCCCTGCCCGGACTGGGCGCCCTCCCGCCCGGTGCCCCTGTGGCGGAATTGGTAGACGCGGCAGACTCAAAATCTGTTGCTGGCAACAGCGTGCTGGTTCGAGTCCGGCCAGGGGCACCAACGAGAGCGCTGATCCACGCTCCTCTCCGAGCGGCCTCATCGATCGCTTGGCGGAATCAGCCGTCTCTCCTCCGGAACCGCTCTTCGGAAGCGTTTGTTTAGCCCAAGTTCCGATCACCGGCGAAGGAGGATATCCATGTCGACGAAGAAGGTTATCGAGATCCTGGCCGAATCCCCAGATGGCTGGGACGGTGCGGCGCAACAGGCGCTTAAGGACGCACAGAAGAGCCTTCGTGGCGTAAGCTCGATCTACATCAAGGAAATGGAAGCGAAGGTCGAGGGCGACCGGATCACCCAGTATCGAATCAACGCCAAGGTCACCTTCGAGGTGGAGGGTACCTGAACGTATCGCCAATATTTGCTTCCCAGCTGTTGGAGCCATTACCCTAGACGGCAACGGTCCGCTGGCCGTCTTCTGCCATGTGCGAAGATCCGCGCATGGCGGAAGACGGGATGTTGCGATATGCCTGTTTCTGCGAGAGGCCAATAGAACGATACTCGGCCGGCTTTAAGAGTTTGTTGCCCGATTGGGGAGTCTGCTGCCCGATTTCGATGGGTTCCGCTGGATGGGGAACTCTTCCGCCGGCTTTTGCGTTCGGCACTCTCGCCTGCCGAAATTGGCCACTGGACCTGGATCGATAGATGGAAGCCGCTGATGCCGATGTGACGTCTTCGCAGGAATCCACCATGGGTGCGGCGGCACGGCAGAGATCCGTCGAAACCACGGACGCCTTCTTTCTCTATCTTCCCAACCCGATCGAGCACGGCGCGGCTGGTCCCGGAGAGGGCGATGCGGCGCGGCGCTTCGCCGCGGTCGCAGAGCAGTTCGGCTATAGGCTTTACCGACGCCGACCGTTCGTGTTCGCCTGCCGCAAGATCGCGCGCGAAAGGCACGATGTCGACGATGCGGCGGCGGCCGACTCGGTGATCCTCGATCTCTTTCCCGGGACGATCGCCTCCGGCCGGCAGCTGTCGGTCGATACGGGAGGCCCTGGCCTGGGATCGGCGGACCTGGGAACGGCCGGCCCGGAGTTGACTGATTGGGCCGCTTGGCATGCGATGGCGGAGCGTGAGGCGCAATTCTACAACCTGATCGGGGCAACGGACCGCGGGTTGCGGATCGAGAGCGATCCGATCGGCCTCAAGCCCTTCTACATCGCGGCGCTGGATCACGGCACGCTGATCGCATCACGCATTCTCGACATCCTGCGCGCGGCGCCGGAGCTGGCGGCGCCGGTGGACCCGCTGGCGGTCTACCAGCTGATGATGTTCCGCGCGCCGATGGGCGAGCGTACGCTGCATCAGCGCGTCAAACGCTCGATTTCGGGCGGGTGTTATCGCTGGAGCCCGGAGCGGGGGCTCCAGGTAACGCAGGGGCGTCGCCTGTCGGCTCCGCCGGTGGATGCCGCGCTGTTCGTCGACGATGCGCTGGAGCGGATCAAGGAGGCGCTCGTCCGCTCGCTTCGGGAGAAGACCGCCGGCCTGTCCGGGCCGACCGCGCTCTCGCTGTCCGGTGGCTTCGACTCGCGCCTGCTCGCGGCCGTAGCCGTCGAGATCGGACTTCCCGTTCAGGCCTATTCCTTCGGCCGGTCCTATCATCCCGAGATCCAGAGCGCGAAGGCGACGGCGCGGACGTTGGGACTCCCGCTCGAGATTCTTCCATACCCCGCCGACGGGTCGATCCAGCGGCTGCCCTTCCACCTGGAGACGGTCGAAGGGACGGCGGACCTCGCCACCAGCCTGATCGCCAACCTGTTCGCGATCGACCGTCCGGCGGGCACGCCGATGCTGCATGGCTTCGCCGGGGATCCGATTGCGGGAAACCATCTTCGGCATCTGGCGCCAAAGGATTATCGGACGCTCGACACACTCGCAGACGGGGTGATGCGATTCAACGGCGGCGCCTCTCCGATCGATTTCGCGGCGCTGCTCAATGTTCCGGTTTCGAGGGATGCGGTCCGGGACGAGATTCGGGCGTCTCTTCCCGAAGGCTGCCAGCCCCACCAGGCCTACACGCTCTGGGACTTCGAGCATAAGCAGCGGCGCTATGTCGGCTCGCATTTTCCGATGATCGGCGATCGGTTCGACACGATCGCGCCCTATTACGATCGCGACCTGTTCGCTATCTGGCTGTCGGTCCCGCCGGTCGGGCTCGACGGTCGGTCTCTGTTCCGCAAGTTCCTGACGAAATATTACCCGGCGCTCGCCCGTATTCCGCATTCCGAAGAGGCCGGCCCGATCACGCCCAATCTCCGTTATCAGCTCGCCGGCTTTCTGCGGAAGGCGCCCTATGAGGCGGTCGATCGGCTCTTCGGCACAGCGCGCGCGCGCCGGCTGACCCGCGCCTTGTCCCGAGACCGGTACATCTGGAGCCTGGCCAATCTCGCAGGAACGCGGCAGCGCGCGCATATGCTGGCGCGGATCGAGGCGCTGCGGCCGGATGCGCAGCGGGTGCTGGGCCTCGACATCGATGCGCGGTTTGCCGACCGGCTGAAGGGGGATCTCCAGGCGACCCGTGGGCTCTTCCTCGTCATGGAATATGCCGCCTGGCTGCGGCAACAGGGCTCGTTCGCCATCTGAAGCAAAGTCGTGACGCTAGAGCGCGATCCGATCAGGCCCTAAGAAAAACGGCGGCCCCCAAAGGGAGCCGCCGCGCTTCGGCAAGCGAGAGAGGCTGGATTAGGCGGCCTTGCGGCGCCGAACCGCGCCAAGAGCCACGAGGCCGGTGCCCAGCAGGATCAGCATGCCCGGCTCGGGTACGGGGGACGGCCCCGTCGGACCCGTGACGGTGATGAAGGTTTCGAAGTTCGTGATGCCGTTCTCGGTCGTCAGGAAGCCGATGCAGCCCGCATCGAGGCCGACCAGGCTGCAGGTCGCGGCATCGAGCGGAGCCAGTTCCTCGGACCCAAAGGTCAGAGTGTAGATCTCGTCAAGGAACGTGAAATCCTGCGAGAGATCCCCCGAGGCAGCGAGAACGAAGAGATCGTCGCAGTTGCTGCTGGAGGGGAAGCCGCAATCGGCGACGTTCGGCGTCTCGTTGAACAGGAAGTCGAAGAAGGTCGTGATCGGACCGACCGACCCGCTCTCAGGCGGCGTGTTCGGCGTCAGGGTTGCCTGCACGCTCAACCGGCCGTCGGTGAGGAACTCGCTTTCCAGCGACGTCGGGATCGGGAAGTTGAAGTGCGTCAGAGTGGCGCCAGGTGCGGCTGCTCCGTTCGTGTCGACCGTGCCGCTCGCCACGCTGTCGACTTCCAGTGCGCTCCGCTCCCCGTCGAAGCTTGCCGGCCACTCGAGCCGGGTCGCTCCGCCGAGCTCCGCGTTCGGATCGCTGCCGATGACCGTGTCCGGATTCCATTCGGTGAAGGCATTGTCGAGCGTGTAGTTCCAGGTATCGATAATCGGGGCCGCGGTGGCTTGCCCTGCGGCGCCGGCAACTAGCGCGAAAGCAAGGGCGCTACCACCAGCCAGTTTCTGCCATCTTTCCATTAGACTCTCTCCGTTCCTAAAGAAGCCGTCCCCGGTCGACTCAGAAATGTCCGCGCCTGTCGACCGACCCCTCGCCCGGAAGATTTGCAAGCGGCATGCCACGCCAGTTTCTCGTTTCTTATCAATGATTTGGTTAACGTGTTCCGAACAGTCCGGGCGGTGCGGCGCCGCGCCGTTAATAAATGTTAAAAAAACTGACGGTAGATCCGATGTCAGTGCGCCCATTAGAGGTGTAAATAAAGTGGCGTCATACAACTCAATGAAAATTTACCAATAATATCAGTTCTCTGCGAGGTTAATTTCGGCCGTTAACGATTGTAAATTTTTTCGACGCAGCGGATATAGACAAAAAAGAACGGCGGCTCCAACGAGCCGCCGTTCACCGAAGGACGAAAGACGAAGGATAGGCTTCTAGATCGGGCGCCGACGCCGCATCGCGCCGAGGATTACTAGGCCGGTGCCGATAAGGGCTAAGACGCCAGGTTCCGGCACCGGGACGGTCGATGGACCGATAATCCGAACGAACGTCTGGAAATCGGTTGAGGCATTCTCCGGCGTAAGGAAACCGACGCAACTCGCGCCCAGGCCAAGCTGCTGGCAGGCAGCCGGATCGAGGGTGGAGAGCTGCTCCGATCCGAAGACCAGCGTGTAGGTCTGCCCGTCATAGGTGAAGTCCTGCGACAGGTCTCCGTTACCTGTCAGAACGAAGATGTCGTCACAGGTGCTGGCGGACCCAAAGCCGCAGGGTCCTTGGTTTTCCGTCTCTAGAAAGGCGAAATCGAAGAAGGTATCCAGCGTGATCGACTCGCTCACATTCGGGTCGGCGGAGGCGAGGTCGATCTGCACCGACAGACGTCCCGACCGCAGGAACTCATTCGAGAATCGCGTGGCGATGGGCAGGTTGTTATGGGTCAGGGTTGCTCCCGCCACGTTCGCGCCGTTCGTCACCAGATCGAATCCGCTCTGGGTGCTGTCGACGAGAAGCGAACTCCGGTCCGAGCCGCTGAGCGGCCATTCAAGCCGTGTCGGAGTGCCCAGCGTGGCATTAGGGTCGAGTCCGACGACTCCGGGGACCGGCTCAAACGAACTGAAGCCGTTGTTGATCTCGTAGTTCCAGGTATTCACTACGGGACCCGCGGAGGCCTGTCCGGTTACGCCGGCGAGCAGGGCGAAAGCCAAGGCCCCGCCGGCGAATTTCTGCCATTTTTTCATAACGTCTCCTGTTCGAACGCGTCGTAATCCAGTTCCTAGGCCCATCCCTTCGAGTCTTCCCCACTCGTTCTACGCAAGTCCCGTGCCGTTTATGGTTAATGATTATAAACCAAAGTCTTATCGGGCAAGGGTCGGGTGAATGGCCGTGGCGGACGGGGTTTGCGTCCCTGTCTGTTAAGAATTCCGACTCTTTGGAGGGCGAAAAAGGCGCCGTTTCCACCGGGAGGCCGACTCAGCATCGAGTTCGCACGGAAATTATAGACGTATCAGTTGTTTAAGCGGAGATTCTTAAACGGTATGGTTGTAAGGTATTTCGACAGAGTGCCATGATCCGGCTGCGTCGGACCGTCAGGAGCGTGGGCGGTTGTCAGCCGGCAAATGGAAGATTGGCCGGCATCGGATCGTCAGGACTCGAGCAGCTCGGCGAGTGGCCGCCGCACGGACCGGGTCGGCACCCGGCGGGATTTTGGCCATCCCAAGCGGCCCAGAAAGACGAGATCCTCGTCACGCTCCTCGAGCAGCGCATTCATCCGGAACGCGAGCGCGTCCGCCTTGCGCCGAACGGACGGGTCCCGGGTGAACGGAATGCCGTTGCGGGCGTAATGGGCCAGACAGAGCGGCGCCAAGTTCGGCTGCATTACCAGGCCGAGTTGCGTCGCCGTCAGCCAGAAGCGCTGGAGATCCTGCCCGAGCCGCAGGAGCGCCGGGATCCGGTCGTCCGGTCGCGGCGGCGACTTCCAGGTGATCGTGAAATGCGCGGCGCATTGCAGGCCCGGCGCCAAATCCATCTGGAAGCGTGGCATGCCGGTGCCGCCGAGATATCGATTCAGGAAATCGACCCGGGACCAATCACGCATCGCCCAGCGCATCAGCCGAAGGGTCAGGCTGTCCAGCCCCACGGCGCCCGCTGGAATGCCGTCGGGACTGAGCGGCCGCGTCCAGTCGAGCATCGACCGGTGGACGTCGTAGGCCTCGGGCATCCGTAGCCGGATATCGGTAGCCAGCGCGCCGATGCTGGCGATCCGCCACCGCTCCGCGCGGGTTTCATGCCAGTGGATCCTCGAATAGTCGCCGAGGCAGGCATCGAGCGCCTGCTTTGCCTGCCGGGTCAGGCGCGTCGATTTGTAGGGGCGCCGGTCGACGGATCGGATCTTGATGTAAGGGAACAGCGGATCCCGCGGAAGCTGTGGCTTCGGCGTGAATCGGGCCTCGATCAGATGACCGTTCGCCGTGCTGCCGTGATAGACCCACTCGAAGGACCGCTGGAAGCCCGAAGCGGCGATCCGCATGGTCTCCAGCAGCATGCCGGCGGACAGCAGCGTCGGCTGGCCGTCATTATATTCATAGGGGTTCGTCCCGGTTGCGGCGGGAATCCGCACCATCACCCGGTCGACTCCCTGGGAAGCTCCCGGATCAGCTTCCTGGCCGTTCTCCGGGGCGGAATCGAGAATCTGGAAGCGCCAGGGTTGCTGGTTGTCCCCGCTTGGCGCCCAGCGCGCAAGCTCGAGAATCTGCTCCACCTCCGAGCCGGCCAGCTCGGCTTCCGCCTGACGGGCTTCGCGCGACAGCCGGCCGTAGAAATAATAGCCGAGATACCGCTTGATGGCTTGCAGCGGATGGCGATTGCCCCCCGGCAGGCGGCCGATCGACCATTTCCCGCGGAAGGCATCGAAATGATGATAGTAGGGTGCCGCGCGCACGGGCCCGCGCCCGAGCAGGATCTTCAGCGCCTCAACTCCCGTGACTCCGGCGCAGAGCTGGCAGGCCATCGCCGTCGATGGTCCCCGTTTACCGGCGAGATCGATGCGCCAGGGGTCCATCAGATATGCTCGGTGATACCCTTTTGGCACGAGCCCGGTGAGGAAGTTCACATATTGGCGCGTCTGCGGCTGGCCCTCGAGGCGAAAATACTCCTCGAAGCTCATGCCGCCCGGCATGAAGATTAGGTACGCCGTCCCCATGCCGATCGGTGCCGCGGTGATCGCCGGAATGCCACGCTTTGCGCATTCCGCGAAGACCTTCGCGCGAACGTCGAGAACGAAAAAGTCCAGCCCATCGATATACAGATCGACGCCGTCGAGAAAGCGGTCGAGATTGCTCGCATCGATGCCCGCTGGAAAGGTCGCGATCTCCAGGTCCGGATTGATCTCGCGCGCCATCTCGGCCATGACCTCGACCTTGGGCCGGCCGACGGTTTCGACATTCGCCCCCACCTGACGGTTGAAGTTCGCGAAATCGAATCGGTCGAAGTCGGCGATGTGAAACGCGCCGATCCCCAGCCGGGCCAGGGTCAGGAGATGCGCCCCGCCGACGCCGCCCATGCCGGCGATCGCAACCTTCTTGCCGCGCAGCTCCTGCTGCTCCCACGCCGTTACCCAGCCTAGATTTCGGTCGAACGCCGCTTCATAGCTGAAGGACGGCGCGCCGGCGGCGGCCGTTTCATGTTCCTGATATTGGTCCGAGAGGGATCGCGGCGCCGGGTTCCGCTCGGCGTGTTCCGGCGCCGCCTTATGATCGAGTCCCGACCGGGCTGCTTGCTCTTGTGCTTGCACAACCGCCATTCAAACTGCCGCTTCCAGCCGTCAGGCAACCGCCGCCGCGCTGTCGAGCGGCCACAGCCGCCCTTCGTCGGTCATCACCTCCCACACCTCGGGCTGGAGGCTGTGCACCGTCGCGAGCATGGCTGTAAGATCCGCCGATATCGGCTGACGCTTGCCGTGATATTCGACGGGATCGCCGATCTTGTCAAAATAGATGCCGAGACGCGCGACCCTTTTGATGAAGATCGGCTCCATCAGCCCCAGCCAATGGGTAATGCCGTTCTCCACGCTCAGCCGGACCGAGGCCTGAGCCAGCCCCACGAAGGCGTGCTGCATGATCTCGGGAGGCGCGTCGCACTGCCGGCGCCGCTCCCGCGAGATGCAGATGCGGGAAATCTCGCCGGTGCTGGTGCAGGGAAACCGACGCGGGTCGGAAACGATCGGGTCGTGACAGGCTTGCTGGACCGAAAAGCTTTCGCGCGGCGTCTGCGCCAAGGGCAGGATGAGGCGGACGGTGCCGATGAAGATCCCGCTCGGCCGATGCATCAGGAGACAAAGCGCCGAATGCGCATCGAACCGGTCCCGCTCCAGGCCATCGGGATGCTGGCGCGGATCCTCGAAGCCGTTCTCGACGCAATAGATCTGATAGCGGAGGCGATGAACCTCTTCGCTCAGGGCCGGGCTGTCGACGGGAACTACTTCGAAAGCTTCACGAAAGACCTCGACGAGCGAGGGGCGATGTAAAGCTTCGGATTTGACGATGCAAGGCGAGGCGATAGGGCTGAAGGCCGAGGTGTCTTCGAGATGAAGGGAGGCCGAACCTTGGTTGATAAACACGCGTGATACATCCTCTGGTGCGAAGTTGCCTAAGTCGAAGACGCCTCTGGTCTTATTATCGCCCTTTTTCTTTCTTTTATTTGTTAATACAGACTGCCCTGAGTATATCGTGACATTCTGACAAATACGGGCAATAGTTTTCCTTTTCGCGTCACCCAGTCGGGTCACGATTTGTCGACTTGTCTCCGCATCGGGTGGCTGGAACGAACCCCCGCGCAGCCACGTTATTGTCTTTGGTGGAGCCACTAACTTCGCGGGCAGTGTGCCGCGTCGGGCGTCATTTGCGAGTGTCAAAGTTGTGTTCGGGATTATCTTGCGGGTGATGCGCTATCCCCGCGACGGAACCGCAGCGCACGGCCCGACGCAGAACGGCGTCGGTTTCGGGTGAGCTCCCGTCCGGCAGGACCGGGGCAGAACTCGGTTCGCGCTGGAGGTAGGGCCCAGGGCCCCGGGTACAAGGGTCAAAAGGCAGGAAAGGCGCGGGACCGGCCGATTCTTGCCGCGTCGGCGGCTATTGGTTGCGGGCCTGTTGCGAGCGCAGCATGGCCGCGATTTCGAAATGGCCGCGGTCGGCGGCGATGCGCGCGGCCGAGTCGCCGTCTTCGTTCACGGCCGATATGTCGGCGCCCCGTTCAAGCAGCTGCTCGACGACCGCGGCATGGCGCCCCCAAACGGCATACATGAGGGGAGTCCATCCGTTCAGCGTGCGCGAATTGACGGCGGCGCCGTACCGAAGCAGGATGTCGACGATCTGGGCGTGGCCGTTCGCGGCCGCCGCCATCAGCGCCGTCTTGCCGTCGATGTTCTTCAAGTTCACGTCGGCGCCCCCTTGCAGGAGCGCCTCGACATTCGCGACATCGCCGTTCCAGACGGCATACATCAGAGGCGTGCCGAGCGCCCTGGTCGCGGCGTTCGGATCGGCGCCGCTTGCCAGGAGCAGTTCGACCATCTCCGTCTGCCGTTGCGCCGCGGCGACGATCAGCGGCGTCCGCCTGTCGTTGAACGTTGTGTTCACGTCGGCGCCGGCGGCGATCGCCGCGCGCAGATTCTTCGTCCCCTCCAGCGCCGAGAGCGGCATTGGGAAGGACGCCGGAGCGCGTGCCTGTTCTGCAACGACCGCCGCTCCGGTTTGATCGGCCGGGGCCACCGGCTCCGCCGGGGGAGCCGCGGGCGATGATGATTCGGCGGGCGCGCCGGCCGTATCCTCGCCGAGGATCTGGGCGAGTAGCTGCCCCAGCGTTTCCTGCGGTGTGCCGCCCGATGCCGCCGCATCCGGCGCCGGCCCTGCTGCCGGTTCCACAACCACAGGCGATTCCGTCGTAGCTAGAGGCTCGGGCTGCGGCTCGGGCTGTGGTTCGGGGGGCGGCGCCGCGGGCTCAGGCAACGCTGCGGTCCGTTGCTCGGGCAGTGCCGGGTAGTCCGGTGCAACCTTGGCCGCCTTGGCATAATAGCGGCGCGCCAGACTCTCCTCGCCCTTGCGCTCCGCGCTTTGCGCAAGCTCGACATACTTTCCGGCGATGTCCTGGAATCCCTGGAGGGCCGCGTCATGACCCGGGGCGAGCGCGAGAACCTCCTGATAAGTCTCGTAGGCATTATCGCCCTCGGGTGTCGTGAGCGCGAGATCGGCAATCTGTCGCCGCGCCTGACCCAGGAGGTCATCGATCGCGGCCGCCTCAGCGGCCGGCGGCGTGTCGGGCGACTCGACAGTGGGCGTTTCCACCACAGTAGTTTCCGCCACGGAAGTTTCCGCCTCGGCCGTTTCCGCCGCCGGCGCTTCCGTCGCAGTGGTCTCGGCGGCCAGCGGCGCGGGCGGCTCCTCGCTCACCGGCTCCGCCTCGGCTCGCGCCTCGTCCGTCCCGGATTCCAGCCGCGACGTTGCCGGCGACGGAGGCTCGGTGCTCTCAGCCACTGCCGCGTCCGTGGCGGGAGGCGGCGCATCCGCCACCGCATCGTCGGGTCCGTCTGTGCCCGGATCCGTTGGTGCCCCGGCGATCACCGGCGCCGTGTTCTGCTCCTGTGTCTCCTCCTGCGTCTCCTCTGGTGGTGCAGGATTCGATACCTCGGCGCTACCCGGTCCTTCGTTCGGCTCACGCGGCGCGGCCGAAGCCGGATCCGGTGCCGCCTTGGCCACGGCCGTGCGGTCGGCGGGGCGGTCGGCCTCGGGTGCGGCGGGCTGGACCGGAGCCGGCTCCGTCTGTGCTGTGGCTTGCGTCGATGCCCCGTTCGGCGCCTCCTCCGCGACGATGCCCTTTAAGGGTTTGCCTTCGGAGGGAGTGCCTTCCGAGGGAGTGCCTTCAGGGGCTTCGCCTGCGGGCGAGGTCGGCGCCGATTTCGCCGCCAGCTCCTGTTGCGGCGCGGCGTCGGACGGCGGCTGCGCTGGTTCTCGGCCCTGAACCCCGTCCTGCCCGATCTCGGCGAGGGTGTCCGGGTCGATCGCCGGCGCCGGCGGCGGCGTCGGCTCGTCCTGTGCCGATATCGCGGGCAATTCCGTCTCCGCCGTTTCCGCCGCCGCCGTTCTGGCCGGTGCGGTGTCGTTGCGCTCCTCTACCGTGCCTACCGAGTCTGATGGGGCGGCCGGCTCTGCCGTCGTCGGAGGACCGTCCACGGTGGCGGCAAGCTCTGGTGAGTCCTCGAGGAACGGCAGGAAACGGTCGGCTTCCTGCAACAGGACGAAGAGCGTGGCGAAAACCGCCGCCGCGGCCGATGCGCCGAACAGCAGCCCCAGCCAGGGGCGGGACGGCCGATCGGCAAGTCGCTCTTCGCCCGCCAGCCCGTCGCTCGTCCACCGCTCGGCCGCCAACTCGTCGCCGGCCAACCTGCTGCCCGCCAACCTACTGCTAGATGGGGGCTGCGGCATCCAATCCGACTGCACCTCGATACGGTCCGGGTCACGCGGCCGATCGACGCGATCGAAACTCGCCGGCAAGGACAATCGCTTGGACCCGGAGGAAGGCAGTTCGGATTCTGGCGGAGGTGAAATCGCCGGGGGCGAACGCGGCGGCGCCAGAACAAGAGCCTTGCTGTCCGCGTCGTCCGCCGCGTGGTCCCGGGCGCCCGCTTCCGCTTGTGCGGGCGCCAGCTCGACATGTCTTGCCGCCTCGTCCACGAGATCGGCAGAGACCGAATCCCGGGATTCGAACTCGGCGAGGAACAGGGCGGCGGCGCATAGCGTATTCACCAGGCGCGGCACGCCCTCCGCGTAGTGGGCGATGCGCGCGATCGCCTCGGCCGAAAACAGGCCGTCGCGCCGACAGCCGGCGGCTTCCAGCCGCTCCGAAATGAATGTGGCGACCTCATAGGTCGGAAGCGGCTCGAGCCGGCGGCGCAGGATGATATGCCGTTCGAAGCCGGCGGGGAGCGCCCGGCCCAACCTGTCCTCGAACTCCAGCGGACCTGCCAGCGCCATCCGCAAGCGGCCGCCGTGGTGATCCACGCGGTCGACCAGAAGGAACAACCGGCCGAGCTCGTGATCGCTCAGGTTCTGGGCCTCATCGATCAGAAGGATGCAAGGGCGATCCGCCGCGAGGCAATCCGAGACGAGTTGCTGGAGATGATCGTCCCCGCCCCGCGGCAAGTTCGGGATGGTTTCCGCAGCGGACTCGGGCGACGCCTCGGAGCCGGACTGCCCTTCGCCGGACTGCCCCTCAAACCTGTCGAGGGCTTGGCGGAACAGCTGATCGACGGTCGCTCCCGGGCTGCAGGAAAACGACAGAATCCGGCTTGCCGTATCGGCCGCTTCGATGTCTTCGGCCAGCAGGCGCAGCAGAATCGATTTTCCGATGCCGGCCCGCGCCGTCAGCAGCACAATCCCGTTCCGGTTGGAAAGCGCGTGCTTCGCCTCAGCGCGAACATTGCGGAAATTTTCGCCAAGATACACGTACCGAAGGTTCGGCGTGATCTTGAACGGATTCTCGCTAATACCAAACGATGCGGCGAACATGATCCGGTTCCTAAGAATCAGCCGAGGGAATTGCTCAACACTCTACGACAGCCATATTCACGGGCGCACTGAGACTCCAAACAGCGACTCCAATGGGGCTCGATATTCGCCCCTACCGGATCGAAAATGCCGAAAAAGCGGGGGAGCCCATGTCGCTGGCCGGCGCCCTCGGCGGTGACGCGTCTCGAGCCCGGTAGCCGGCGCTACGGTCAAGCGCCCGCATTTATATTAGGAACTCCGGTTCGTAAAGAACAGTCCCGCGAGAGCCTCGAGAATATGGGCGCCCCCCGGTATGCCCCCGAGATGCACTTGGGACGTCCATGGCGCCAGCCCATGTCCGGCGCCTCTTCCATGACAAGGAACCAAATCACACCGCCCGGTGTTGCTCCAGATGGTGCGGTACTCGGCCGCGTCGCGTCAATGCCCCGCGACGTCGCAGGAGGGCGGCTACAGAAATTACACAACTGCGGCGAGGTCTCGTCAATAGGGTGTCCCGCCGTTCGATACCCATAAGAAGGCCCCATGAGCAAGGTTCCGTCACACATCGCATCCGGCGAGCGAGATCATCGCGCGCCAGTTCTTAAGCCAGCCCGCCAGCCATTCCGCGACTCATTCCGCCGGATTGATCTGCGCCGGGGTTGCATGACCGCCCTGGCGACGGTGCTGGCGTTTGCCGCACTTTCCGGCTGTGCCGGCGACTCTGAGACCGAGCTGGTCGATTGCTGGCTGCTTGAGCCGGCGCAGTTGGCCTCGGCCGCGGAGGACGGGCAGTGCCTCGACGCCTTCGCACGCTATGTCGAGGAGACGGCGCCGGCGGCCGGTACGGCTCTCGGCGAGCCGGGCTCGGACGGCGGTTCCAATGGCGGCGGCGTCACCGCCGCCGACGGCACGGCCGGCGAAGCCGGAGGCCCTTCGTCCGGTGATGACGGAAGTCAAGGCGGCGACACCGCGGACAGTGGAAGCGGAGATACCGGGGACAGCGACACGGGTGGCACCAGCGATGCCGATAGTGGCAGTGACTCTGGTGATGGCGATTCCGACTCCGGCGGTGGCAGCGATTCCGGTGGCGGCAGCGATTCCGGCGGTGGCAGCGACTCTGGCGGCGGCAGCGATTCCGGTGGCGGCAGTGACTCCGGCGGCGGCAGTGACTCGGGCGGTGGCAGCGACTCGGGCGGTGGCAGTGACTCCGGTGGCGGCAGTGACTCGGGCGGTGGCAGTGACTCTGGCGGCGGCAGCGACTCCGGCGGTGGCAGTGACTCCGGCGGCGGCAGCGACTCCGGCGGCGGCAGCGATTCCGGTGGTGGCAGTGACTCCGGCGGTGGCAGCAATTCCGGTGGCGGCAGTGACTCTGGCGGCGGCAGCGATTCCGGTGGTGGCAGCGACTCCGGTGGCGGCAGCGATTCCGGTGGCGGCAGTGACTCTGGCGGCGGCAGCGATTCCGGTGGCGGCAGTGACTCCGGCGGCGGCAGCGATTCCGGCGGTGGCAGCAATTCCGGTGGCGGCAGCGATTCCGGTGGCGGCAGTGACTCGGGCGGCGGCAGCGACTCCGGCGGCGGCAGCGACTCCGGTGGCGGCAGCGACTCCGGCGGCGGCAGCGATTCCGGCGGCGGCAGTGACTCGGGCGGCGGCAGCGATTCCGGCGGTGGCAGCGATTCCGGTGGCGGCAGCGACTCCGGCGGCGGCAGCGATTCCGGTGGCGGCAGTGACTCGGGCGGCGGCAGCGATTCCGGCGGTGGCAGCGATTCCGGCGGCGGCAGCGATTCCGGTGGCGGCAGCGACTCTGGCGGCGGCAGCGATTCCGGTGGCGGCAGCGACTCTGGCGGCGGCAGCGATTCCGGTGGCGGCAGCGACTCTGGCGGCGGCAGCGATTCCGGTGGCGGCAGTGACTCGGGCGGCGGCAGCGATTCCGGCGGTGGCAGCGACTCCGGTGGCGGCAGCGACTCCGGCGGCGGCAGCGATTCCGGCGGCGGCAGCGATTCCGGCGGTGGCAGCGATTCCGGTGGCGGCAGCGACTCTGGCGGCGGCAGCGATTCCGGTGGCGGCAGTGACTCTGGCGGTGGCAGCAATTCCGGTGGCGGCAGTGACTCCGGTGGTGGTGACTCCGGTGATTAAGCCGTCCGTTCGGCCCGCTCAAGCAAGGTGTGCGCCGGCGGGCTTGCAATCGTCCTGAGATTCGGTTGACTTGAGCGCGACGCTTGGAGCGGCCATGCCCGAACGACGGGGTATCGTGGGTGATCGCCGAGGATCAGAGCGAAGCCATCGCCTTCTTGTCGCGCCCGGAAAGCTATGGCGGGCATGCCACGGCGGTCGAGCGGATAGAGACCCACGGTGCCGTCGTCTTTCTCGTGGGGGATCGCGCCTATAAGCTCAAGCGCGCCGTCCGATTTTCCTATCTCGACTATTCGACCGCCGCATTGCGTCGACGGTTCTGCGAGGCGGAACTGGCCCTCAACCGGCGGACAGCCCCCGCGTTGTATCTGGGGCTCAAGTCACTGAACCGGTCTGCCGGCGGCACCCTTGCCTTCGACGGCGACGGGCCGGCGGTCGATTTCGTCGTGGTGATGCGACGCTTCGATCAGGCAGATCTGTTCGATCGCTTGGCGGAGCGGGGCGCCCTGACCCCGCCCCTTATGCTCGAACTCGCGGAAACCATCGCGCGCTTTCACGCGGACTCGCCGCCCATCCTCGACATCGGCGGCTCCGACGGCCTGGCCGAGGTGCTCGCGAGCAATGGCCAGAACCTCGCGCTCGCCGATGAGACGATCTTCGATCCGGCCGACATCGCGCGTGTCGACGGCGCCTCCCGTGCCATGCTCCACGATCGGTCCGCGCTGCTCGACGACAGACGGCGGACCGGCCGGGTGCGCCACTGCCATGGCGATCTGCATCTGCGCAACATCTGCCTGATCGACGGTCGGCCGACGCTCTTCGACTGCATCGAGTTCAGCCGTTCCCTCGCCTGCATCGACCTCCTTTATGATCTGGCCTTCCTGCTCATGGACCTCCGTTACCGCCGGCTCGGGGACTTGGCGAACGGCGTGCTCAACCGCTATCTCGATGTCGGCGACGAATCGCCGGAAGGATTGGCGACGCTGCCGCTGTTTCTGTCGGCGCGCGCCGCCATTCGCGCGCACATCGCCGCCACCGCCGCCGGCCAACAGTCGGCCGGCCAACAGTTGGACGGCGGGGCCGGGCGGAGGCTGGGCGACGAGGCGCGGTCGTATCTGTCGATGGCGGAGGAACTGCTGCGACCCGCACCGCCGATGCTGGTCGCGATCGGCGGGTTGAGCGGTACCGGCAAATCGACGCTCGCCTATGGCCTGGCACCCGAACTCGGTCCGGCGCCTGGGGCGCGGGTGCTGCGCAGCGATGTCCTGCGCAAGAGGCTGATCGGGATGCCGATGGCGACGACCTTGCCGGACGCCGCCTACAGCCCGGAGATGACGGAGAAGGTCTATGCCGCGCTGTGCGGCGAAGCGGGCAGGGCACTCGCCGCCGGCCATGGCGTGATCGTCGATGCGGTTTCGGCGCGCGAGAGGGAGCGCGATGCCATCGCCGCCGTTGCGCGGGCCGCCGGCGTGCCGTTCGTCGGCTTCTGGCTCGAGGCGCCGCACGAAACGCTGGCGGCGCGCATCGCCGCCCGCCGGAGTGTTGCTCGCCGGGCGCCCAGTCACGAACGCGACGCGTCCGACGCGACGGTCGACGTGCTGCGCCGACAACTTACGTTCGACCTTGGCAGGCTCGACTGGGTCCGGTTGGATGCCGCCGCCGATCCTCAAGCCTGTCTGGCCGAAGCACGAAGGCGGCTGAGCGGGCTGGACCTTGAGTGAAAGCGGCGGCCGATGTAGGTTGCAGAAAGTTGCAGAAAAATGTCTGGCGTAGAGGAGGGAGACGATCGGCGTTCCCCGGGTCTTCTCCTTGCCGAAGCGGGCCGCCAACCTGATTGTCGGATGGGTCGCTGCGGTCTGCGACAGGCGGAGAAAGAAGCTCGGCTGCAGGGCGGGCATGGGGGTAACTGCGCAAATCGATACCGACGGCGTAGGGTTGCTCGGTCCCGACCTTCTGCCGGCGCTTCTCGACACGATCGACGCCTTGGTCATCGTGACCGATCGGGCGGGTCGGATTCTGCGATTCAACCGGGCGTGTGAATCCGCATCCGGTTATGCCGGCAAGGATGTCATCGGCAAGGTGATGTGGCAGGTGCTGGTGCCGCCCGACGAGATCGGTATCGTCGAGACCGCGTTCAACAGGCTGTCGGCCGAAACGCGGAAGACCACATACAGAAGCCATTGGGTCGCCAGAAGCGGTGAGCGCCGACTGATCCGGTGGACCAACGCCGTTTTGGCGGAGGAAGGCGCGGGTCGTTCGGCGTTCTGCGTTGCGACGGGGATCGACATCACCGACTCCACGCGGGCGGAGAAGACGGGCGGCGGCATGATGCAAACCGCCGAGGCGGTCTGCGATCAGATCCTCGGTTTCGTCGGTCTGCTCGATGCCGGCGGCGCCGTGGTGAAGGTCAATCAGGCCGCATTGGCGCTGGGCGGAGTGACGATGGCCGAGGTGTCCGGGCGCCCGATTTGGGCCGTGCCGTGGCGGATCGCGTCGGCGGAGGGGCGCAAGCGGCTGCGCAGGGCCGTCGCGGTGGCAGCGGCGGGTGAGCCGGTTCGCGACGAAATCGACATTCTTGCCGCCGATCACCGGCCGGTCACGATCGACTTTTCGCTCAAGCCGATTCGCGAAGAGAGCGGCCCCGGAGACAGTCAAGTCTCTATGCTGATCTTCGAAGGCCTCGACGTCACGGATCGCAAGCAGGCCTATGCCGCGCTGCATGAAAGCGAGATCCGTCTGCGCGGCATCGTCGATACGGCACCCGACGGAATCATCCGGATCGACGAGCGGGGGACGATCTTGTCGTTCAACCCGGCCGCCGAGGATCTTTTCGGCTATGCCGCCGACGAGATTATCGGCCGCAACGTCAAACGCCTGTTACCTGCCTCGGAAGGCGAGCGATTCATTCACTATATCGAACGCTATGTCGAGCGGGGCCTGAAGCGGTCGAAGATCGGCTCGCACGATGTTCTCGGCCGGCACAAAGATGGAACGACCTTCGCGATGGAGCTGTCGGTCAGCGAGGTTCGCTTCGGAGACCGGCGGACCTTCACCGGGTTCGTCCGCGACATCTCACGTCGGAAGGCGGCGGAAGCGAAGCTTCAGCAGCAGCAGGCGGAGATCGCCCATGTCATGCGGCTCAATACGATGGTTGCCATGGCGTCCGCGATCGGCCACGAGCTCAATCAGCCGTTGACCGCGATCATGAGCTATACCCAGGCCTGTCAGAGAATGCTGATGTCGTCGGATGACATCCCGGCGGACCTCCGGCACGCCATGAGCATGATCGTGGCGCAGACCCAGCGGGCCGGCGACATCATCCGCCACGTCAAGGATTTCACGCGAAAGGGCGAGTCGCTCCGCAGGGAACAAGACATCAATCGAATCGTCCTGACGGCAATCGATCTCCAAGCCGTGGAGGCGAGGCGACACCGGGTGACGATCCGGTCGGACTTCGACACGAAATTGCCGGCGGTCATGGTCGATCGCATTCAGATCGAGCAGGTCGTCCTCAATCTCGTGCGCAACAGCGTACAGGCGATCGTCGATGCCGCAACCGGCGAGCGCGAAGTACGGGTTTCGACGTCGCTCAACAGCGAGAATGCCGTGGAGGTCGCCGTCGATGATACGGGCCCCGGCATTCCCGCTACCGTCGCGAGGCGATTGTTCGAGCCGTTCGTCACCTCGAAAATGAACGGGATGGGGGTGGGGTTGACGATTTGCCGGTCGATCATCAACGCCCATGGAGGCAAGCTGTGGGCTGCATCGAAGCCCGGCGGGGGAGCGGTCTTCCGCTTCACCTTGCCGTCGGCCGAGGAGGGGGCGCGCCCATGATGCAAGCACCGACGGTATTCGTGGTCGATGATGACGATGCCGTGCGCGAGGCGGTGGGGCTGCTGCTCAAATCAAACGGCTTCACCGTTGAAGCCAAGACTTCGGCCGCGGAGTTTCTGGCCGCCTATGATCCAGTTCGCCCGGGCTGCCTCGTTCTCGACGTTCGGATGCCCGGTATGAGCGGCATGGAACTGCAGGCGAAGCTCGCCGCGGACCAAGTCGGCATTCCGGTCATCATCATTTCCGGGCATGGCGACATCCCGATGGCGGTCGCGGCCGTGCAGGCCGGAGCGGTGGACTTTATCGAAAAGCCGTTCGACGAGCACCGCCTCCTAGCGACCGTGCAGCGCGCGCTTGCGCTCGACGAGGAACGGCGGCGCGAATCGGCCGCGGCAACGGGCGCAGCGGCGCGGCAGAGCCGGCTGACGGCCCGAGAGCGCGAGGTTCTGGAGCGTGTGGTGGCGGGCGATCCGAACAAGGTCATTGCCGCCCGTCTTGGGATCAGCGCCCGGACGGTCGAGATTCACCGTGCCCGGGTCATGGAGAAGATGCGGGCGCGGTCCGTCGCCGAACTCGTGCAGATGACTCTCAACGCCAAGCCGGACAAATCCCCGCTCAACTGAACCGGCGGGCGCTTCGGGGCGAATGGCGTCTTTAGAGCCTGATCCGATCACATCGAACCGACGTGATCGGTGAAGCGCACTCTAGGGGCGGTCGTTTCGATGAGAAACCAGCCACTGCGACAGGCGCTGGACGGCCACGGTAAGCGCCGTCACCCGCTGCCGCTGCCGGTCGACGGCGTCACGGAGTTCCGGCAGTTGCCGCTCGAGCAGCGGCGTCGTCTCGATCAGGCGGCGCTCCACCCGCTCGAGCTGGTCCCGGTTCTCGTTGCACCGGCGCAGGACATGCTCGACCTGGATCGTTTGCCGCTCGATCATCTCGATCATCCGATCGAAGTTCCTCGCGATCTCCTCCACGGCCTCCGGCGGATTGTGTTCCGACTCGGTGGAAGGCGTGTCGCCGGGATCGCTCATCGGCCCATCCTGCATTTCCAACGCAACGATTCGGTCGCTGAGCCTCTGCAGGTCCTGGACGATCTCCGTCTCCCTGACGAGATCGCCGGCCGGGCCTTGCAAGAGCGAGGCGCATAGATCGTCATATCTCTGGCGCAACTGTCGCAGTTCGACATCCTGTCTCCGAGGTAATCCTCCGCTTCTCGTCTCGTCGCGGGTTTTTTTCAAGTATTGTTGTTCAACCATAAGTCGACGATACATCGTCTCGATTCATAGTCTAATCATATTCCTCTCGCAGACCAGCAGCCTGTCCGGCAATCGGGCGGACATCAAGACGCCCCACAGGTATGTTTCCGCCATCCTATCGTTCCTGCGGGCCGCCTCTTTGAGAGGTCCCGTCGCGTGACTCGCGGTGCCTCGGGGTGCGCCGGACTGCCGCGATACGAGAATCCGACCTGTGAATTTTTCTTTATCGACCTTCTCAGTCTCTATGAGAAAAGATTGCTAACCTACTGACAGCCATGCCAGATCCCATTCAAAACAATGGGATTTCAAGCGAATACGTATAAAAACGTATATACGCCGCAGCGGTCCGCCTGTTTACCATTCCCACGAGAGTCGGTGGTCGCGCGGGCAATTCACACAAAGATGTTGCGAAAAGTCAGTGCAGGTCGAGCCGGCGATGAGGTACGCAACGATCGCCATTGATCCTGCGACCTCGTTGCGGTGCAATCCAAGGGGTGGCGCATGGAAAATAGACCGAGAGGCCGCGGAGCTGCATCCGTCCATTGCCGTATCTGCGCTCTTCATGACGAAAAGACATGTGCGCCATTCGGCGTACAGGATATCAATTTCGCCAGTTCCTATAAGAACATGCGTGTGGTGCGGGCAGGCACCGATCTGTTCGGGCAGGGCGAAAACTGCGACGACGTCTACAATTTGCATACCGGCTGGATGTTCACTTATCTGATCCTTGAGGACGGCCGGCGTCAGATCCTGTCCTTCGGGCTGTGCGGGGGGCTTTACGGCCTCTTCCCGGAACAGGTCGCGACGATGCCATACGGCTGTCAGGCGCTCAGTGACGTCACGGTTTGCGCGGTTCCACGGAAGCATCTGCTGCGCCTGATTCAGCAGAAGCCGGAAATGGGATTGCAACTCGCATGGCTCGGCAAGCGCGACGAGATGCTTCTCTATGAACATCTCACTAGCATCGGGCGGCGGTCGGCCCGCGAGCGGGTGGCTTATCTGCTGCTCGAGCTGTTCTGCCGGGCGCAACAGCGGCTGCCGCAGGCCAGGGGCGAGGTCATCGGGCTACCGCTCAACCAAGCGCATATCGCCGATGCGATGGGCCTCACCTCGATCCATGTGAGCCGCACGCTCAAAGCGCTGCGCGAGGACGGAATTCTGCAGCTCAGAGATGGCCTTCTGGAGATATTCGATCCGGAAGGGCTGTTCGAGGCGGCGGTAATGGATGTCGATGGCGCCAGCCAATGGATCGAGGTCTCCGACGAGACCCTCGATCCATCCTCGCCGCGGCCGCCGGCGGAGAGCTGGCTGCCGGCCAGGATGCCCGCCGCGATCCGGTCACGCGTACCGCATGGCGGTCCCATCGGTCTTCCGTCTTCGGCAAACGCCAACAGCCGCGCCGCCGGCAGCCAGCCCTATGTGCGACGCTAATATAATGGTTCCGAAGTTCGGCACATCGTTTGTGCCGAACTTCGGAAGCTGAATCATCGGAAGCTGAATCACACGCGTTCCACAACTCGGTTCGGCGCCCATCCCGGCTCTCTCCGCCATGGCGGAGAGAGCCGGGATGGGCGTGCCCGGTTCATTCAGCGCCCGGGGTCATTCAACGTCCGGGCCACTCCCGGGCAGGCCTAAGCCGCGGCCGTCTTCCTCGTCGGGCTCGTCGGCTTTCAGAATCTCGTGGACCTCCGAAACGATGCCCCGCATCGGGCGCTGCAGCGTGTTGCCGAGATACTCGTCCTCGCTGAGCCAGGCGAAGGCTTCCATCACGTCGGCGTCGGTCGCGCCCGTCGCGATGATCGCTGTTATCTGATCATCCTCAAGCGGACCGACGATCTCGATAATCTTCTCGCGGGTAAGATCGGTCATTGGCGCTCTTCCCCTGCATCGTTCGAGCATCACACGGGAACTCGAGACTCAATGTGTCGTTGGCTCGCGGCCACCACAAGAGGGTCCGATGCCAAGGGATTCGGAGCATCGGAGGTCGCGGCTGATTTTCGGTGGGGGGACGTTGAAGGGGGGGTGTCGCGTGGCGAGTCCCGAATCGTCTCAAGGGAAACCCTTGGACTTTTGCGGGTAGGGCTGCGGCTCGCCTTCGCAGGGGGGCGCGGGACTCCGGATAAGGCGATACACAACCATTCACCACGCGACGGGGGGTAATGTGCAGAAACGCGGCCCTGGTGGCTTTAACCTGGATCAAGCCGATCAAAAAATTATCGATGGGGGAGCTTCGGGCGCGTGGCCGGTCGCCCGCCGCGATACCATCGGTTCGCCATGGCGCTGCCGAATTTTCGCCATGCATGTCTGCTTTTTTCTGGGGTAGGGACGCGGATGCCGAATGCCACAAAACGACCACAGACATGCCGGGAAATGGGATGGAAAGATTGACCCAGATCAATATCGCCAAGTGTATCGGTGGCTAAGGTTCACGACATTGTCGAGCCCGCGAGCCATGGCTGGAGGCGATACGAAATCCGCTTCCACCTGCTTCCGCCGCGGCACACGCAAGCTGGATGGGGAGAACTCGGATGACCATCAGCGAACTAGAAGCGATCGAGCAGTTCGTCCCGCATTTGCGGCGGTTCGCACGCGCGTTGCTGCATGACGCGGACCAGGCCGATGGACTCGTGCGTGACTGTTTGAGCGAGGCGGTCCTGCGCCGTCAGCAGCGCGAGTCGGCGGCCAATCTTCGTATCTGGCTCTTCACGATTCTCCATGATCGATATGCGAGGGAGTTTCTGCGCCCGGGTGACGAGGCTGCCGGCCTATCAGCCGGACGGCAATCATTCGGCGGGGCGTCCGGTGGGGTCCGTTCGCCGTCCGCCACCGGCTTCACGGTGCGCGACTTCGAGAACGCGTTCCGGCAACTCTCCGCCGAGGATCAGCAGATCCTGCTGCTGATCGGGCTGGAAGGGATGTCGCATCAGGAGGCGGCCGAGGTGCTCGGCCTGCCGCTCGGCACGTTCATGCTGCGTCTCTGGCAGATCAAGAAGCGGTTGCGCAGCGTCGAGCGCAAGACGAACGGGCTGCAACGTCAGCCGGTGCGACCATCGCAGCGCAGCCATATCCTGAAGCAGCGCAGCGGCCCGAACGGCGAGCCGCATCAGGGCACGGCGGCCATCGTCCGTTTCGGCAGATCCTGAGCGGGAAAGCGTTGCCGACGGCCCGGCGCCGACCCGTCGCATCGACGGAGAGCCGGTAACGAAGGCCGCCGCCGGGCCGGGCCGGAACCGAGTGCCGAATGGCGGGCGACGGGGAATATTGATATCGTCGCCCGGCCTGCGATCGCTCGGACCACCTTATGACCGACATGCCCGTATCGAACCCGCCCGGTGCGCCCACGGGAGGCTGGACCGCCCGGGTCTGGCGACTCGTCATTCCCATTGTCCTGTCGAACCTGTCGACACCGCTGATCGGCGCCGTCGATACCGCCGTCGTCGGCCATCTGCCTGATCCGGCCTATATCGGCGGCGTCGCTCTGGGCGCTTTGATCTTCAGCTTTCTCTATTGGGGTTTCGGTTTTCTGCGCATGGGAACCACGGGTTTCGCCGCGCAGGCTTATGGCGCCGGGGATCGGACGGAGCTGCAGGCAACGCTGTTGCGGCCGCTGATTCTGGCCGCGGCGCTGGGGGCGCTGCTCATCCTGCTGCAGATGCCGATCCGCGTCGTTGCGCTTTCCCTGCTGACCGCGAGCGACGAGGTCGAGGCCCTGGCGCATGCCTATTACGATGTCCGGATCTGGAGCGCGCCGGCGGCATTGGCGAACTACGCGCTGCTCGGCTGGCTGCTTGGAACACAGCGCGCGCGGACGGCGCTAATCGTGCAGCTTGTTCTCAACGGCGCCAATGCCGCGCTGGACCTGCTCTTCGTGATCGGCCTCGGCTGGGGTATCGTCGGTGTGGCGCTCGCCAGCGTCCTCGCGGAATATGGCGCGGCAGTGCTGGGCCTCGCCATCGCCTTCCGGATCTTTATCCGAACCGGTGGTGATCGGTCCGGCCGGCAGGGCGGCGCGCGGCGGGAGCAAGCCCGGCTCTGGCGCCGGGAGCGGCTTGTCGCCTTGTTCCGCGTCAATGGCGACATCTTCGTGCGGACGA
The DNA here is from genome assembly GCA_003576685.1 of Virgifigura deserti. GTDB lineage: Bacteria > Pseudomonadota > Alphaproteobacteria > Dongiales > Dongiaceae > Virgifigura > Virgifigura deserti. The sequence continues at coordinate 109,817 of QOZR01000009.1, read as the reverse complement.
TCTGCCTGATCTTCGCATTCGGCTATTTCACCGCACAGGGCGCGCGGATGGGTGATGTGCCCCTGGCCGCCAATGCCATTCTCATGCATCTGCAGCAGTTCGCCGCTTATGGTCTCGACGGCTTCGCTCATGCCGTCGAGATCCTAGCGGGCGGTGCCGTCGGGGCGCGGAGCCGTGATGCCTTCCGCGCCGCCGTGCGGACCAGCACGGTCTGGGCGTTGGGTGCTGCGGCGGCGATGGCCGGTATTTACGCCCTGCTGGGGCCGAGCATCATCGGCCTGTTCACCGGCATCGACGAGGTCCGCCGGGTCGCCATCCTCTATTTGCCCTGGCTGGTGCTGTCGCCGGTCGTCTCCGTATGGAGTTTCCAGCTCGACGGAATCTTCATCGGGGCGACCCGCACGGCCGAGATGCGCAACGCGATGATCTTCTCTCTGGCCGTGTTCCTTCCCGCTTGCTGGATTCTGGTCCCGCTCCTCGACAATCATGGCCTGTGGCTCGCATTCACGCTTTTCATGCTGGTCCGGGCGATGAGTCTCGGCGCCTTCTATTCGAGGTTGGAACGCAGCCTGGGCTGAGCGGTCCGATCAGGGAACCATTCGACTCGAACGGCGATTACAAACGAACAGGCAGGGTTGGCAGCAAGAGCGACGGTGCGTTCCATGCCGGGCCGTTGGGATGCGCTGAATCGGACTGCCATGCGCCGCGTACCGCTTCGACGGGAAAGGCGCCGCGGGAACAATCGAAAGAGTTTAGACATTGTTTACCAGCAGCGCCTACCGTTAGTCGGAAGATCCTGCAGTCTTAACCTCACAGGGTAGGCACATGAACCTCCGAAAGGGACCGGTCATGGTCGATGTGAGTACCAGGAGTGACGAGGGAAGGCATTCGCCGGGGGAGGATGGCCCCTCAGCCGACGCGGCCCTCGGCAGTGGCCTTTCCGTATGGCGTGACGGACGCGAATTCGCTTACCGATATCTGCTGCTCTTGCGGTTCGGCGTCGTCAATATCGCCGGTGTCGCGTTGCTGACCGCAGCCTATCTCCAGGGCTGGGTCGGGACAGCGCTTGCCTCCGACAGCACGCGCCTCTCGTTCGTTATCGTCGGCGTGTTCCTCGCCGGCTTCACGATCTGCGCCGGCAAGATCTGGCGAACCAGCCGCGAGCTCAATCTGGCGAAGGAGTTCGACCCCTTCCGGCCGCAATCGTCGCTGGCCCTGCGCTATCTCTCCCAGGTTCGCGGACGTCCGGGCGAGAGCCGTGCCATCGCCGCGTCGGCTCTGCGTCTGAAGCTGTCGAGCCGGATCGGTGTTGTTCGCTTCGCGGCCAACAGCTTGGTGCTGCTCGGCCTCATCGGCACGGTGATCGGTTTCATCATCGCGCTATCCGGCGTCGATCCGCAGGCAAGCGCCGACGTCAACGCCATCTCTCCAATGGTTTCGACCTTGATCGGCGGCATGTCGGTGGCTCTCTACACCACCCTGATCGGCAGCGTGCTCAATCTTTGGCTGATGATGAATTATCAGATTCTGGCCACGGGCACCGTCAGCTTGATCACCGCGATCGTCGAGATCGGAGAAGCGCATGGGCGGTCTTGACCTTTTCAACAACGATGATGACGGCGGGACAGTCTTTCGTGACGTCATCATGTTGGCGCTGGCCGGTTTCGTCGCCATCGTCCTCCTGCTGCTGCCGTTCATAAACCCGGAAGCGAAGCTGGCCCAAGGCGACGGCAAGACACCGGGCAATGTCGTCGTCGAGATCCAGTGGCCCGACAATCTCGATGCCGATGTCGATCTTTGGGTGCAGGCGCCCAGCGACGTGCCTGTCGGCTATTCGAACAAAGGCGGCCAGATATTCAACCTGTTGCGCGATGACCTGGGCAAGGTCTCCGATATCACCGACCTGAATTACGAGATGTCCTACAGCCGCGGCGTTCCGGCGGGCGAGTACACGGTCAATGTCCATATGTACCGTGGCGTCAGCATCAGCTATCCGGTGCCGGTGAAGGTCGTCGTCAGCGTCAAGGAGGCGCCAAAGGCGGAGACCAGACAGCTTCTGACCACCAATGTCGAGCTCAGGCGTGAGAACCAGGAACTCACCGCGTTCCGGTTCCGTCTGGACGACAAGGGGCAACTCGTACCGGGAAGTGTTCACAGCCTATTCCGCGAGCTTCGGACTGCGAGGGCCGGCTGATGGAAAACCTGATCTACCTGTTCGGCGCCACTGTTCTGCTGGCCTCATTGCTTGCCAGCATCAGCATCTGGGCGCCCCGCAAATTGTGGGTCAAGGGGAGCGCCGTCGTCACGGCGTCGCTGCTGCTCGTTGTCGGCTATGCCAGCCTCGCCGACCTGTTGAGCAAGCCGAAGCCGGTCAATCTCGAGTGGGTTAAGCGTAATGTGCCCGAGGCGACGGTGCTGAGCGCCAGCATCGAGGAGGGGCAGGGAATCTACCTCTGGCTTCAGATCGCCGGCATCGCCGGGCCGCGCTCCTATGTGATGCCATGGGACCAGGAAACAGCTGAGCAGCTGCAGTCTGCGCTCGAGGATGCCGAAACCAACGGGAACGGCGTTCGGATGATTGCGCCCTTCGAGCCGAGCCTCGATACGCGCGAGCCGAAATTCTATGCCCTGCCGCAGCCGGCGCTGCCGCCGAAGGATCGCGACCATCGAGGCCCGATGGTCTACGAGCACCCCGGCACCGAAATCTGAGCCGAAGCGTCATAGCGGGCGCATGACGTCCAGCACGACGCTGCAATCATCCAGCCTATCCATCTTCGTCTGCCACATGCTAACGATAGCCGCACGATGACGCTGCCATGCGGCCCGGCGGCGTCGCGGCGACATGCGGAGGCGGGCGATGCGATTCTTGATTCTCGGCGCCGGCGCGGTCGGCGGCTATTTCGGCGGCCGCCTTGCCGAGTCCGGTGCGGATGTGACCTTCCTGGTGCGGGAAGCGCGCGCCGCCCTCCTGAACGCCGACGGTCTGGCGATCCGGAGCGCGTTCGGAAACGCGGTCCTGCAGGTCGCGGTCTTGCGAGCAGGCGCGCCGATGCCGACCGACGCCGGCTTCGATGTCATTCTGCTCTGTTGCAAGGCTTATGATCTGCCCGCCGCGATGGCGGCGGTGGCCCCGGCGGTCGGCCCCGACAGCGCCGTCCTGCCGCTCCTCAACGGGCTCGCCCACCTGGATGCGCTGCAGGCGCGGTTCGGCGCCGACCGGGTTCTGGGCGGCCTTTGCCAGATCGCAGCGACCCTGTCCCCCGCGGGTGAGATCCTGCATCTGAACCGGGCGCACAATCTCGTCTTCGGCGAACTCGACGGCCAACGGACGGAGCGCGTCGAGAGGCTTGGCGAAATCATGGGCCAGGCCAACTTCCGGTCACGGCCGAGCGATACCATCGGCCAGGAGATGTGGGAGAAGTTCGTGATGCTGGCGACGCTCGCCGGCATGACCTGCCTGATGCGGGCCAGCGTCGGTGCCATCATGGCGACCGAAGAGGGCGAGCGGCTGATGCTGGAATTTCTGGACGAGTGCGCCACCGTCGCGGCCGCGGCCGGCTACGCGCCGCGGTCAACATTCCTGACCCAGTCGCGAGAGCTTCTGACGGCGCGCGGCTCGACCTTCACCGCCTCGATGCTGCGCGACATCGAGCGCGGCGGACCGGTCGAGGGCGAGCATGTCCTCGGCGATCTGCTTCGCCGCGCGTCCCGGCTCGGCGTCCCGACCCCGCTGCTGCGCGTGGCGGTTTGCCACCTGCAAGCCTATGAGAGCCGCAACGCCGCGACCGAGGACGCCTCCCCGGCCCGATAACGAGCGGTCTGTTCGGCACTCTAAGCCTTTGCCTCTTCAAAGACGGAGCGGACCAACTGCTCGATGGAGGCATCGCACCGGCGGCGAACATCTTCCGCGTCAGGCGCCTCGGCGATCCACAGGGCCGCTTCATTGAGCGCGCCCGAGAGCAGATAGGTCAATGTCTCCGCATCCAGCTCTCGCCGCGTCGAAGGCGTCTCGAGAGCCGCCTCGATTCCAAGGCGGAGCGAGCCCATCGCATAGCGGGCGTCGATCTCCCGCCACCGGCGCCAGCCGATCACGGACGGCGCGTCGAGGAGATAGATCCGACGGACCGAAGGATCGAGGCCGGCATCGAGAAAGGCGCGGCAGCCGCGAACCAACGCTTCGGCCGGTGACGGGGAGGCGGCCGTCGCCGTCTCGATCCGCGCCAGGATCTCCTGAGCCACCGCCTCGAACACGCCTTCGAACAGCGCCCGCTTGTCGGGGAAGTGATAATAGAGCGCGCCGCGTGTCACCTTCGCACGCGCCACCACCTCGTTGGTCGAGCTGTCGGCGAAGCCATGTTCCGCGAACAGGCGACGGGCCTCTCGCAGGAGGGCCGCCCGGGTCTGCGCATGTCTTTCGGCTTTGGATCTCGACGTTGACATACAAGCTGCCTGTTTTTCATCGCATACAGACAGATTGTATCTGATAGTGCGCCAAGCGTAAGGATTATGATCCAGCGCTGTCGTAAGGAGGATCAGGAGACAGGCGATGAAGCTGACCAGCTACTATCCCGTGATCTGCACCGAGAATGTCGCGGCGACACAGGCGTTCTACGAAACCCATTTCGGCTTCAGGGCCGTGTTTGCGGCCGATTGGTACGTCCATCTGACGCTGGAGTCCGCACCGGGCGTGAATCTCGCGGTCCTCGATTCTCGCCACACGACCATTCCGGAGGATTTCCGGGCATCCGCCCGCGGGCTGCTCCTGAACCTCGAGGTCGAGGATGTGGACGCCGAATATGAGCGCCTGCGCGACACTGTTCCCGTTCAGCTCGCGCTTCGCGACGAGCCGTTCGGCCAGCGGCACTTTATCGCCGCCGATCCGAACGGCGTTCTGATCGATGTCATCACGCCGATTCCACCGAGCGCCGAGTTCGCCGCACTCTACCATCCGGAGGCTTTGCCTTCCTGAATTCGGGTGTGGTCGGCCCTTCCGGGATATGCTCACCTCTGGCCAGCTTGGTTGCTGCGCTAAACGAAAGGCAAGGAGAGTATGGTGGGCACGAAGATTCGACCCTTTCTCATGTTTCAAGGCAACGCCGAAGAGGCGATGAACTTCTATGTCTCTCTGTTCCCGGGCGGTGAGATCATCGACATCGTCCGCTACGGCCCAGGCGAGGCCGGCGCCGAAGGAACGGTGATGACAGCAAGCTTCTCCATCGGAAGCCAGACTGTCATGTGTATCGACAGCCCCGTGAAACACGATTTCACCTTCACGCCAGCATTCTCCCTCTTCGTCGACTGCGAAGCCGAGGAGGAAATTCGCCGGCTTTCCTCCGTGCTAGCAGAGGGCGGAGCCACGCTCATGCCGTTGGATGAGTATGGGTTCAGTCGCCGGTTCGCATGGGTGAGCGACCGTTACGGTGTCTCTTGGCAACTGAACCTGAAATAGGTCTTGGATCGGTCTTCTCGCTGTCTGAGGCCGCTGACGCGCGCCGTCAGCTACTCTGCGCCGCGCGGTTCATCCGCCACCGCAAGATCATCGGTCCGAACAGCGCCAGAGCGGCGATCGCCAGCAGGGTCGCCGAGAGCGGGGAGCTGAAGAACACCGTCGGGTCGCCCTGGCTGATCGAGAGCGCCCGCCGGAAGTGCTGTTCGGCGAGCGGCCCGAGGATGAGGCCGATGATGCAGGGTGCGACTGGAACGCCGAAGCGGCGCATCAGAAAACCGACCACGCCGATGATGTAGAGCAGGACCAGGTCGAAAGCGGAGCCGTTGAGGCTGTAGGTGCCGAGCGTCGCGAAGACCAGAATGCCGGCATAGAGCAGAGGACGCGGGATGGACAGGAGGCGGACCCAGAGTCCCACCAGCGGCAGGTTCAGCACCAGCAGCATCAGATTGCCGATATAAAGGCTGGCGATCAGGCTCCAGACGAGCTCGCCCTCGTTCTGGAAGAGCATCGGACCCGGCTGCAGGCCGTATTGCTGGAAGGCGGCGAGCAGGATGGCCGCCGTCGCCGACGTCGGCAGACCGAGCGTGAGCAGCGGTACGAGAACGCCGGCGACGGCGGAGTTGTTGGCCGCCTCCGGTCCGGCGACACCCTCGATCGCGCCTTTGCCGAACTCCTCGGGATGGCGGCTCAGGCGCCGCTCGACGAGGTAGGACAGGAATGTCGGGATCTCGGTTCCGCCGGCCGGCATGGCGCCGAGCGGGAAACCAATGACGCTGCCGCGCAGCCAGGGTTTCCAGGATCGCGCCCATTCCGCGGCCGTCATCCAGATCGAGCCCTTGATCGGCACGACCTCTTCCGTCGCTAGGTCCCGGCGCGAGATGATGTAGAAGGCCTCCCCCACGGCGAACAGCCCGACCGCGACGATCACGATGTCGATGCCGTCGAGCAGCTGCGGAAAGCCGAGGGTGAACCGGGCCTGTCCGGTCTGCAGGTCGATTCCGACAAGGCCGAGGGCGAGGCCCAGGAACAGACTGGCGAGGCCCCGCAGGATTGACGCGCCGAGCACGGCCGAGACGGTCGTGAAGGCCAGAATCATGAGGGCGAAATATTCCGCCGGCCCGAAGCGGAGCGCCAGGTCGACGATGATCGGCGCAAGGAAGGTCAGTGCGAGCGTGGCCAGGGTGCCGGCGATGAACGAACCGATGGCGGCGGTCGCGAGTGCCGGCGCGCCCCGTCCCTTGCGCGCCATCAGATTGCCTTCGATGGCGGTGATGATCGAGCCGCTCTCGCCCGGTGTGTTGAGCAGGATCGATGTCGTCGAGCTGCCATACATCGCGCCGTAATAGATGCCGGCGAACATGATGAAGGCGCTCGTCGCATCGAGTTGGAACGTCACCGGCAGCAGCAGGGCGACGGTCAGCGCCGGTCCGATCCCCGGCAGGATGCCGATGGCCGTGCCGAGGGTGACGCCTAAGAGTGCCCAGAACAAATTGAGCGGCGTGAGCGCCAGGGCGAAGCCATCGAGGAGTGAGCCGAATGCCTCCATCTAGAGGAGCCCCTCAAGGATGCCGGCCGGCAGCGAGAGGTTAAGGCCACGGGTGAAGCCGAGGAAGACGACGACGGACAGGATCACGCCGATCGCCGCATCTCGAAGATACCGACGGCTGCCGAATCCGACCGCGACGAACCAGAACAGTATGCTCGAAGCCAAGACGAAGCCGAGCCACTCGATCAGCAGCATCTGGAGCAGCAGGCCGACGCTGACGAGGCCAAGCGGGGCCCATTGCGGCGGCGTCCGCGGTTGTACGGACGGCTCCCGCCCATCGCCGCGAAGCACCTGCCAGGCCAACAGGCCGCCGATTAGGATAAGGCCTGTGGCGACGAGGCCGGGAAAAAGCCGCGGCCCGACTTTCGCGTAGAGGGGCGCGACCCGGAAGGTCGCTGTCTCCACGGCGATGAAGACGCCCAAGGCGACGATGCCGAGCGCCAGGAGCAGTTCGCCCGGCACGACCCGCCGTTGCTGTGACTTGTTTGGAGCTATTGGACCAATCCGATGTCGCGCAGGACGCCCTCGACGCGCTGCCGCTCCTCCTCGAGGAATGCAGCGAACTCGTCGCCCGGCAGATAGGCGTCCATCCAATTCCGATTCTCGAGGATGCCCTGCCAGGTTTCGCTCTTGGCCATGGTGTCCGCGGCGCCGAGCAGCGCCTCACGCTCCGCCTCGTCGAGCTCGGGCGGCGCGACGACGCCACGCCAGTTGACGAGGTCGAGATCGACGCCCCCTTCCATTAGCGTCGGGATGTCGACACCCGGCAGCCGCTCGGGCGAAGAGATGGCGAGCGCGCGAAGCTCTCCGGCCTGGATCTGCCCGACCCATTCGCCGAGGCCGCTGACCCCGGCCGTGACATGGCCGCCGAGAATCGCGGCGAGCGCTTCGCCGCCGCCGGAGAATGGGATGTAGTTGATCTTCGATGGATCGGCCCCGACCTCCTGGGCGATCAGACCGACCAGAATGTGATCGGTGCCGCCGGCCGAGCCGCCGCCCCAGGACACCGAGCCGGGGTCTTCCCTGAAGGCGTCGATGAGATCCTGCAGCGACTGGTGAGGTGAATCCGCCGGAACCACGATCACTTCATACTCGCCGGTCAGCCGGGCGATGGGCGTGACCTGCTCGAGTGTGACGGGAGCCTGGTTCGTCAGGATGGCACCGACCATCACAAGGCCGCTGATCATCATCGCATCGCCCTGGCCCGCGCGGCTATCGACGAACTGTGCCAGCCCGATGGTGCCGCCGGCGCCGGGAATGTTCTCGACCTCGACCCTGCCGATAATGCCCTCGCTCTGCATCGCTTCCTGCATCGACCGCGCGGTCTGGTCCCAGCCGCCGCCGGGCGAGGCGGGCGCGATGAGCTCGAGGCGGTCCAGGGTCTGAGCCGCCGGAGCGGTCGCGACGGTCATCATCATCGCGGCGGCGGCGAACGGAATCCGCCACCGGCGCGCTCGGCGGCCCGCGAAATCGAGCATTGCTGTCCTCCCAGTCGGTTCGTCCGCGGTGTCTGCTCCGCGGCTCCGAGGCACACGATACACAGGGAGTTTGGGGGCGACAAGCGAATGCCCGATCTCGGAGCGGTCGCAAGGCCCACAAGAAGGAGAGTCAAATTTCTCCAGGCTCGGTCGTTGCGCCGGCCTGCTCGGAGAGGACCCAATCGTGGAACGCCAGGCTGTCCGGCGTCGGCGTCCGGCCCGTTGGAAGCAGGAGGAAATAACCGCGATGCGTTGTGAAGGAGAGATCAAGCGCCCGTACCAATTGTCCCTTCCGGATCAGGTGATCGACTAGGGACGCCCAGCCCAGCGCGATCCCCTGGCCGGCGATCGCGGCCTGGATCAACAGCGTATAATTGTCGAAGCTCAGCAGCGGATCGTTGGGCGCCGAGTCGATCCCGGCCGCCCTCAGCCAGCTTCGCCAGTTGAACCAGCGATCGCCGCCCCCCGAGATCCGGCTGTCATTGTCGAGATGGAGGAGGGGGCGCGTGACGAGGTCCCGGGCCGTTCGGATCGCCGGCTGCTTCTCGAGGTGGCGTGGACTGCAGACGGGATAGACCTCTTCGGCGAAGAGGTGCGTGGCGGTACCGTGACGGTGCTTGCCCGCGCCGAAGACGATGGCGACGTCGACCGGATCGGTCCGCAGGTCGAACTCGCGCTGCGAAGTGATGATCCGGACGTCGATCGCCGGATGTCGCGAGCGGAACAAGGGCAGCCGCGGCAGCAGCCAGAAGGCGGCGAACCCGAAATCGGTGGCCACGTCGATCCGGGCATGGCGCTTTGGACTGCGAATCCGAGACACCGCATCCGTCATCGTGCCGAGCCCCGTCTCGACGGCATCGAACAGTTGCCGGCCTTCGGGCGTCAACGCCACGCCGCGATAAAGCCGCCGGAAGAGCGCCACGCCCAGATGCGCCTCGAGACGGCGCACTTGATGGCTGACGGCCGGCTGAGTAGTGCCGAGTTCCCGCGCGGCCTGGGTAAAACTCAAATGCCGCGCCGCCGCCTCGAACACCACGAGGCCTTGAAGCGGCGGCAGGTCGCGCGGCGCTGACGACATTACTATCCTTTATGGCTTGCATGATCCTGCGGCAGGTTTACGACTTATCACACAAAGAATAAAGTCGCTGCGTGGAATCTGGGTTCGGCGTGCCATCAATTCTTCTCATGAGATGAATGGGCCGGCCCTTTACAGAGGTGGAGACGACGCAATGACCCGGAAACGCCCCAATATTCTCTTCCTGATGGCCGACCAGATGGCGGCGTCGGCGCTTCCGCTCTATGGCCATGGTGTGGTGCGGGCGCCCAACCTGACAGCACTTGGCGAAGGCGGCGTCGTCTTCGACTCGGCATACTCCAACAGTCCGCTCTGCGCGCCGTCGCGCTTCACGATGATGGCGGGGCGCCTACCCTCGGCGATCGGTGCCTATGACAATGCCGCGGACTTTCCGGCCGACGCGCCGACCTTCGCGCATTATCTGCGTCTCGCCGGCTATCGCACGACGCTCGCCGGCAAGATGCATTTCTGTGGCCCCGACCAGCTTCATGGCTTCGAGGAGCGGCTGACTACGGACATCTATCCGGCCGACTACGGCTGGACGCCGGACTGGGAGCGGCCGGAAGCCCGGCCGAGCTGGTATCACAACATGCTGTCGGTCGTGCAGGCCGGTCCCTGCTTCCGGTCCAACCAGCTCGACTTCGACGACGAGGTGGCGTTCGCCGCCAAGCGGCATCTGTTCGACATCGCCCGCGGCACCGACGAACGGCCGTTCTGCATGGTCGTGTCCTTCACCCATCCGCACGACCCCTATGCGATCCTCCCCGAATATTGGGAGCGCTATGACGATGCGGAGATCGACCTGCCGGCGGTCGATATCGCGCCGGAGGATCAAGACCCGCATTCGCGGCGGCTGCGCCATGTCTCGGACATGGATCGCTACCCGCTGACCGAGGCGCAGATCCGCCGGGCGCGGCGCGCCTATTACGGCTCGATCAGCTATGTCGACGATCAGATCGGGATGCTGCTGGCGACGCTCCGGCAGACCGGTATGGCCGACGACACCATCATCGTCTTCACCGGCGACCATGGCGACATGCTGGGCGAGCGCGGGCTCTGGTACAAGATGAGCTGGTTCGAAGGGTCGGCACGGGTGCCGCTGATCGTCCATGCGCCGCGCCAGTTCGCGCCGAGGCGCGTCGGCGAGTCCGTCTCATTGATCGATCTGCTGCCGACGCTGGCGGAAATCGCCGGGGACGGCAAGGCGCCCGATTATGCGGCGCCGCTCGACGGCCGGAGCCTGCTGCCGCATCTCTCCGGCAACGGCGGGCATGACGAGGTGTTCGGCGAATATCTCGGGGAAGGCGCGATCGCGCCACTGCTGATGATCCGCCGGGAGCGGTTCAAATATGTCTGCTCAGCCCCCGATCCGGATCAGCTGTTCGACCTGTCGGCCGATCCGCGGGAGCGGGTCAATCTTGCCGGTGATCCCGAACATCGCGACGTCATCGAGAATTTCCGCGCGGAAGCGGCGCGACGCTGGGACACCGATCGCTTGCGGCAGGAGGTCATCGCGAGCCAGCGCCGGCGACATCTGGTCGCGGCGTCGCTGATGGCGGGCGCGCACACCTCCTGGGATTTCCAGCCCCGCCGCGACGCGGGCCGCCAATATATGCGCAACCACCTCGACCTGGACGATCTCGAGCGTCGCTCGCGATTCCCGGTCGCGCTGTCGCCCGACGATGTCGGGGCGGCGGCGGAGTGAGGCGCAAACAAGCTTCGGTTGCGGTGCCGATTGACAGATCAACGCAGGCTCCACTACCGTAACGTCATGCAATACGTACGCCTCAACCTCATGGTCGTCATCTGCTCGACCCGGCATGCCGGTGGGCCGAGGGATCTTCGCATGCGCTGAGCGCGCACAGAACGATGGATCACCAAGGCCCCCGCCGGAGACGGTTTGGGGGCTTTTCTTTTCTGTATTTCGATCCGTTCCGGCCCCACGGCCATGGCGAGGAAACGGGGAGTCACGGGCCTGCAGTTCCACGGTTGAGTCATGCCAGCAATTGTTGTCGCCGACCTGGTCAAGACCTTTCGCGTCCGGCCCGCCGTACCCGGTCGCGGCCTGGGGCGCTTGCGCGCACTGCTGCATCGGGCTCCGGCGATCGACGCGCCGGCTGTTCGCGGCATCTCCTTTGCGATCGAGAGCGGTGAGCGGGTCGCCTTCATCGGCCCGAACGGAGCCGGCAAGTCGACGACGCTCAAGATGCTCACCGGCATTCTGCACCCGACCTCGGGACAGGTGGAGGTCGCAGGTTTTGTGCCCTGGCGCCATCGCCGCCAACTCGCGCACCGCATCGGCATCGTGTTCGGCCAGCGTTCGCAGCTCTGGTACCATCTCCCCGTACGGTCCAGCTTCGAGTTGCTGGGGCACATCTATGGGCTCGAACGGGCGCGCCAGCGCGAACGCTTGGCTCGCTTGGCCCGAATCTTCGCGATCGACGACTTGCTCGACCGTCCCGTCGCGCAGCTCTCGCTCGGTCAGCGGCTTCGCTGCGAGATCACCGCCGCCCTCCTGCATGGACCGGCGGTGCTGCTGCTGGACGAGCCGACGATCGGCCTCGACGTCACCGCGAAGGCGGCGCTGCGCGACCATCTGAACGCGCTGTCGCGCGAGGACGGCACGACCGTGCTGCTGACATCGCACGACACCGGCGATATCGAACGCATCTGCGACCGCGTGATCGTTATCGACCGCGGCCGGCTGCTGCTCGATCGGCCGCTCGAAAGGCTGCGGCGAGACTTCCTGCGGCGCCGCGCCGTCGTCATCGTGACAGAGCAGGAGCGGCCTGCTCTCGACATGGCCGGCGTCGCCGTGGTCGCGCAAGAGCCCTATCGTCTGACGCTGGCGATCGACACGACCGTGACGTCGATCGACCAGATTGTCACCGGTGCCTTGGCACGTCTGACGGTCCGCGATCTCGTCATCGAGAATCCGCCGCTCGAAGAGGTCATCCGGGCGATCTATCGCGGCGAGCTGGGGGTGAACGGTGAGGCAGAACCTGTCTGACGCAAGGGCCGTCTGGGCCTTCGTCGTCCTGGGCTGGCGGCGGGCGGCTGCCGAGCGTGCCGCTCTGGCCGGCCGTTTGCTCCTCTATATGCTGATCCTCGTTATATTCTGGCATCTCTGGCGCGCGACCCCGTTGGCGGAGTTGGCGGGGCAAGGTCTCGGTGTGCCCGACCTGCTCTGGTACGTCGCCGTCACGGAATGGATCGTGTTCGCTGCGGGCCTGCCTTATCGGGACGTCGAGGAGACCATCCGCACCGGCCGGATCGAGACGTCGCTCGTGCGGCCGGTGCCTTATGCGGTCGCCACTTTGGCCGAGTGGGCGGGGGCGTCCGGCCTGCACCTGATCGCCCTGGGCGCTGCCGGTACGGCGATGGCGACATGGCTCACCGGAACGGTCCCGCTCGACGCGGCGGCGGTGGCGCCCCTACTGCTCGCCGGCGTTCTCGGCTGTTCGATCATCCTGCTGTTTCAGTTGCAGCTCGGCTATGCCGTGGCCTGGGTCGGTTCCGCAGCGCCGCTATTCTGGATTTGGCAGAAGCTGCTCTTCGTGCTCGGCGGTCTGTTGCTGCCGCTGACACTCTATCCGCAGCCGTTCCGGGCGACGGCGGCGCTCAGCCCGTTCGCGGCCATTCTGTTCGCGCCTGGGTCGATCCTCTTGGCGCCTTCGACGAGCGCGATCGCGACAGCCTTGGTTCAGCAGATCGTCTGGCTGGCATTGCTTGCCGTCGCGACCACGCTCGTGGACCGCGCGGCGACAGCCCGCTTCGCGGACCGGGGCGTTTGAGGGAAACGTGGAGGCCATGAACTCACGCGCGCTCCTCAGCTATTTCTCGGCGCTGGTGCGCCACAACCTCCGGGCCGGCCTCGCCCAGCCGGGGATTGCCGCGACCTCGGCGCTTCTCATGTTCGGCAACAACCTGATCTTCTTTCTGGTCTGGGTCATCTATTTCGCCAATTTCTCGAACCTGCGCGGCTGGGGATTGAAGGACCTCGCGCTCTTGATCGGCATTTGCGCCTGGGCGTTCGGCCTCACCGTGGTCTTCGTCGGCGGCGTTCGACACATGGCGCACAGCATCGTCGATGGCGAGCTCGATGTGCATCTTGGCCGACCCCGCCATCCGCTGTTGAGCCTGCTCATGAGCCGATCGCTTCCGTCGGGCTTCGGCGACCTTGCCAGCGCCTTCGTGTTCTGGATCTGGCTCGCGGACCGTGGACTCGACGAGCTGCCGTTTCTGTTGCTCGTCGCGACGGCGGCAGCCGTGGTTTTGGCCGCCACGGCTGCGCTGATCCAGTGCCTCGTGTTCTGGCTGCCGGGCGCTGTCCTGCTGTGCGAGGAGGTGTTCAACATGTTTCTGATGGTGGGCTTCTATCCGCAGCATCCGTTCGGCTTCACGGTGCGGCTGGTGCTGTTTACCGTCTTCCCGACGGCGTTCGTGACGCTTCTCCCGGTCGAGGCGGTGCGCGAGGCGGATCCGCTGAAGGCGCTCGCCGTGCTCGGCGCGGCTGTCTTCTATGCGGGGCTTGCCGTGACTGTGTTCAATCGTGGCCTCCGGCGCTATGCCTCCGGTAATCGGCTCCTGGAACTCCGCTGAGGCGCAGTGGACTGGATTTCCTCCGGTGGCCGGACCTTGCGGAACATCGCCAGCAGGAGAAGGTCATAAAGGATCTTCAGCCCGCCGCCGATGACCAGCGGCCAGCCGAAGCCGGACATCGCCAGAAGCGAGCCCGCGAGCATCGGGCTGGCCGCGGCGGCGAGGCTGCGCGGCACGGCGGTGACGCTCGCCGCCGCGGATCGCTCGCCGGGCGTCACCACCGCCATGACGTAGGAGGTGCGGGTCGGCACGTCCATCTGCGACAGCGCGCTCCGAATCAGCAGCAAAGCGATGGCCAGGCCGAGGCTCGGCATGAAGGGGACGAGCAGGAGGCAGAGATTGGCCGGCAGATGGGTGAAGACCATCGTGTTGATGAGGCCGATGCGCCGTGCGATCCGGACCGCGACCAGATAGGACAGCGCCGACAGCACGCCGGTCCAGAAGAAGATCGCGCCGGCCGTGGCCAGCGAGAGGCCGAACCGCTCGAACAGCCAGAGCGCCAGCAGCGACTGCACGACGAAGCCGCCGGCGAAGGAATCGAGGCTGAACAGCGCCGCCAGGACGAGAACGATCCGTCGGGACTTGCGCAGCGGTTCCGAAGGCGCGGCTGCGGACCCGGCCGGCACGACCGGAAGCCGGTGATAGAGAGCCAAGGCGGCCAGCCCGAGGAGCGCATAGAGGAGGAAAGCGATCTCCAGGGCAGGCTTGAGGCCGTCCTCGAAACGGTCGGCCAGGATCTCGGGTACGCCGGCACAGAGGGCGCCGCTGGCCGCGGCTAGCGAGCCGATGAGGCTGTAGCGGGCGAAGAGGCTGGTGCGCTCCCGGTCGGCGACCGACCGGGCGAGCTGCGACTGCTCGAGCGGCAGGAAGACGCTGACGTCGCCGGAGGATGGGTTGAGCGTGCCGACGAAGGCGATCAGCAGCAGCGGCCAGAACGCATCGACAAGGATGAAGGCGAGGCCGGTCGCGATCATCAGCAGGGCGGCGGCGATCAGCAGCCGACGCCCCGCGAACCGGTGTGCATAGACGCCGACGAGGAGCGTCAGAATCGCGGACCCTGTCATCGTCGCGGTCGCCAGGAGTCCGATCTGGAAGGCGCCGAAGCCGAGCTGGGCCAGATAGACCGGGAACAGCAGGCTGACCAGACCGTCGCCGAAGGCGCGCAACCCGCGCGAGGCAAGCAGGAGGCGGGCCTCGGGTGCCGCGCCGTCCGGGAGAAGGCCCAACGTCATGCCTGTTTCGCCCGCTCTATCCGACCGCGCCCGTCGCAAGATGATAGGCGATGCCGGCCGCGGAGCAGGCCCCGAGCACCGGGATCATCCCGATCTTGAATCGGAACACCGCAAGCAGGGCCGCCAGCGTCAGCGCCAAGGAGGGCAGGTTGACGGTTGCAAGGACCGGCAGGTCGAGCGTCATGCCGAACGCGCGCAATTCTTCGACCTCGGCGAACAGGACGTGGAGCGCGAACCACACTGCGAGGTTCAGGACGACGCCGACCACGGCGGCAGTGATCGCGGCCAGCGCCGCGCTCAAGGCCCGATTGTCGCGGAGCGTCTCGATGAATGGCGCGCCGAGGAAGATCCATAGAAAGCAGGGCACGAAGGTGACCCAGGTCGTCAGCAGCCCGGCCAGCGTGCCGGCCAGCATCGGATGCAGCGTGCCCGGCTCGCGGAACGCGCCCATGAAGCCGACGAACTGCGTGACCATGATCAGCGGCCCCGGCGTCGTCTCGGCCATGCCGAGCCCGTCCAGCATCTCGCCCGGCGCCAGCCAGCCATAGGTCTCGACCGCCTGCTGGGCGACATAGGCCAGAACGGCATAGGCGCCGCCGAAGGTGACCACCGCCATCTTGCTGAAGAAAACGGCGATATCGGTGAACAGGCTGTCGCCGCCCAAGGTCAGCAGCAGCACCGCGACCGGTCCCAGCCAGAGCAGCAGGAAGATCGTCGACACCCGCAGTGACCAGGCGAGCGTCGGCCGCGCGTGCGCCGGAGTGCCTTCGCCGAGCGCCGAGTCCGCGTCGGCCAGGGCATGGCCGCCGACCTTGCCGTGACCGCCGCCCGCCAGGAACGGCCGCGCGCCCATGTTGCCGCCGACGAAGCCGATCAGGCCAGCGCTTAGGATGATCAGCGGGAAGGGCACGTCGAAGAAGAAGATCGCGACGAAGGCCGCCGCGGCAATCGCGAGCATCACGCTGTTCTTCAGCGCCCGCCGGCCGATGCGCATGACCGCCTCGAGCACGATTGCGAGCACCGCCGCTTTCAGCCCGAAGAACAGCGCCTGGACGATGCCAACATTGCCGAGCCCGGCATAGAGCCAGCTCAGCGCCATGATTGCGACGATCCCCGGAAGGACGAACAGCGTGCCGGCGACGATACCGCCGCGTGTCTTGTGAAGCAGCCAGCCGATATACACGGCAAGCTGCATCGCTTCCGGACCAGGCAGCAGCATGCAGTAGTTGAGCGCATGCAGGAACCGGGTCTCGCCGATCCAGCGCTTCTGCTCAACCAGGATGCGATGCATCACCGCGATCTGCCCGGCGGGGCCGCCGAAGCTCAGGCAAGCTACCTTTACCCAAACCCAGAAGGCTTCCCGGAACGGGACACCGTGATCCGGTGCCGCTTCGGCCGGCACCGGTGCCGTGTCGACCGTGTCCCCAATCTTCGTCATCGTCCGATCCTCGGCATCAGCCGCGCTTCGTGCGGAAGTAGGCGTAGAGATCGTCGAAGACGGCGCTTCCGCGCGCGATCCGCTCTTCGTCGTCGCGATGGGCCATGGCGATTCCGGCGATCAGGTGCTTGATGCCGGTCGCCTCCTCGCGACCGAATTTGCCGTCCTTCAAATCGATGTCGTGGACGATCTCGCCAATTGTCTGCAGCGCCCGATCGTCGAGGCCGGCGTGGCCTAGCAGTACCTCGAAGCTGCACCGGTCGCCCTCATGAGTGAACTCCGCTTCGAACATGTCGAAGCGCAGCTCGCCCGGCCGCGGCACATGCCCTTTCTGGTCGACGAACCGGAAGCGCGCATCCGGATCGATGAAGCGCCGGATCAGCCAAGCGCAGGCGATGCGATCGACATGGACGCCGCGCCGCGTCACCCACATGCGACCGATCAGCGGTTCGAGACCTGCCTCCGCTTTGGACGCGGCGTCCATGCCGATATCAGTCGCCGCCATCTCGTCCTCCTTCAGCTTGGCTTCGATCCCCGCGACCAAGCCATCGACGGCCTCGCGCCCGTTCGCGCCGAAGAAGTCGATGCCGACCACCTGGGCGAGCCTGTTCTTGAGCCGTGCGAGCTGCGCCGTCGTCTCGACTCGATCCTCAGTTGTCGCTTTGTCCAGCCGAGCCGCGAGGACGCGCGCCTCCTTGGCGATGGCGTCGTAGTCCTCGTCGCGGGCTCTGTCGAAGAGCGCCCGGACCTCCTGGTCGGAAAGCCCGTCCACCAGCTGCGCCTCGCACAGGATCGCTTCGCCGCCACCCTCGACGATTTCCTTCAGGAGCCATTCGAAGTCCTCCCGCGTCTGATCGTTGGCCGGCAGCGCATACACCGCGTTCTTGACTGCGACCGCGCCAAGACCCTGGAGCCGCCGCCAAATCTTCACGCGGAAGTACGCCGGCTTGGCCGGGAGCTGATGGATCAGCAGCAACCAGCGTTCGGCGGTCGCCGCCGCGGTGGTCGCACGGTCCTCAGGCCTGCTCATGTGCGAATCGTATCACGGTTGCATCTATATGCAACACCTGTATCTTAGGTATGTTTCAACGTAGTTTTTGTATCATTAATCTGGGCCGATGGAGGTTCGCCATGTCGCACGCGGTCACGCCACTCCCGTTCAAGCCGCCGCGCCTGAATGGCCTTTCCGAGCGGCTTCTTGCCAGTCACTACGAGAACAATTACGGCGGTGCCGTTCGGCGCCTGAACGCAATCGAGCGCCGTTTGGCCGAGCTCGACTGGGCAAACGCGCCCATGTTCGAAATCAACGGCCTAAAACGCGAGGCGTTGATCGCGGCCAACTCCATGGTCCTCCACGAGATCTATTTCGACGGCCTCGGAGGGGCGGGCGGCAAGCCCTCGAGCGATCTCGCCGCGGCGCTTGAGCGCGATTTCGGTTCCTTCGCGCAGTGGAGGGCCGAGTTCACGGCCATGGGCGAGGCGTTGGCCGGCGGCTCGGGCTGGGTGTTGCTGATCTGGTCGCCGCGCCTTGGAAAACTCGTGAACCAGTGGGCATCGGATCACGCGCACGGTCTCGCCGGCGGCGTGCCGATCCTGGCGCTCGACATGTACGAGCATGCCTATCACCTCGATTTCGGGGCCAAGGCGGCGCCCTATGTCAGTGCCGTCATGAACAATCTTCACTGGGAGCGCATCGCGGCGCGTCACCGCCGGGCGGTGGGCGCGGCGCCCGGTGATGCCGCCGCCTTGACCGCCGATGCCTTGACGTCCGAGGGTAGGCCGCTTCCTCCGGAGCGGTTGCGCGAGAAGTTGGAGCGTGGCGAGAACGTCGTCGTGCTGGACCTGTGCCTCGCCGAGGATTTGGCCAAGCGGAGCGACATGGTCCCGGGGGCGCTGATTCGCGCACCGGAGCGGATCGGGGAATGGGCCGACGAGCTGCCGCGGGACCGGCCGGTCGTCGTCTACTGTATCTACGGCTTCCAAGTCAGTGGAGATGCCGTCGCCGAGTTGCGGCGGCGCGGCGTCGACGCCCGAATACTAGCCGGCGGCATCGCTGCCTGGCATGCGATCGCGGCGCCCACTGTTCCGTTGCCGGCCTTCGTGAAGGAGGACGACCTGTGAAGTGGGTTACGCGCGAGCGCCCCAAGATTGATCGGATCGCCTGCCCCTGGCTGATTGCCCGGTTCATCGACAAGGATCCCGAGTTTCTCTATGTGCCAAGTGATCGGGTGTTGAAGGTTGCCGAAGAGACGGGCGCCATCCCGTATGACATCCCGGGCGTCGAATTCTCGCATGTGGGCGAGAAGTGCAGTTTCGACGCGTTTCTCGACCGCTATGGGCTAACCGATCCGGCGCTGCAGCGGCTCGCAGTGATCGTCCGTGGTGCCGATACGTCGCGTCTTGATCTGACTCCGCAGTCGGCCGGTCTCTTCGCCATCTCGCTCGGCCTTTCGGCGGTATTCGAGGACGATCACAAAATGTTGGAACACGGGCTGGTCATGTATGACGCGCTCTACGCCTGGTGCCGGTCGCTTCAGGGCGAAACGCACAATTGGCCGCCAGTGGCGGCCGTGTGAGGTATTGGCGTCTTCCGAAAGGCAGATTCCGCGCGCATCGCGTTGATCGTCTGCGAGATGGGCGGTGATCGGTTGAGCAAATCGGGATCGCGTTCGCGTTCCGCGAGCGTATGCCTCGTGGCCCTGGCGCGTTGCTGATGAGCGTTCCGGCTTGGCGGAGCCGGGTCAGGCGTGGACTTGGTCTGTGACTGGGAGAGCGCGTTTGCTTTCGGAAGGAAAGCGCCGCTCGAAACAAAACGCCCGCACTCCTCTCGGGGTGCGGGCGCTGATCAGGATGTCGTCTGTTAGCCGACGACGGTCAGATTCTCAGCAGATTCCCTGCCGTTGCTTCCGCGCTGAATTTCGAAGCTCAGCTTCTGACCTTCCCTCAGCGTCTGCATTCCAGCCCGCTCGACGGCCGAGATGTGCACGAACACATCCTTGGATCCGCTCTCGGGCTGAATGAAGCCATATCCCTTCGTGGGATTGAACCATTTTACGGTGCCAGTCGGCATTATCTTCTCCGTCACGATCAAAACGAGCCACGCCGCGCCACGCAGCAACTTTAGTCAACAATCAGGGTCGGGAGTCACTTGTCAGGCGCCGCGGCGCTCGGCGACGAGAGGATCGGCCGGCCGATGAATTGTTGGCCTCCAGTATGCAGGCGAACCGGGGATAATACAACCAGTTTGTCCGAATTCCACCCCCGAGGCACGGAAGTTGGCGCGAGCGCCGTCTTGACCGGACTCGACGACGCGAGTAACGTCCGCGGCATCTCCGTTAACGCCGCCTGCCAGGCTATCAAGCGCGATCACCTTGACTTGGGGGCATCGTCATCAGCGTGTCGTGGCGAACGACAAGCGGCAGGGCATGGCCGATTCAGCGGCGACCCGGACTAGCGCTGGCGCTGGCGGCGCTGGCGCTGGCGCCGGTTGCGGTCTTCGCCAGCGCCGGCACGGTTCTGGTGGTCGCCATCACCGGTGCCGTCCTGGCTTTCGGCCTGCCCGAACTGCGTGCGGCACTGCGCGCGCTATCGAGTCCGCTGTCCCTTGCCTTGATCGCCTTCCTGGTCTGGGCCGCCTTGTCGGCGGTCTGGGCGCCCGATCCGGGCGGGAGCTTCGTTCTGACCCTGCGCTGCGGCCTGCTGTTCGCCGCGGGCCTGATCTGCGTGAGCAGCGCCGCCGGATTGCAGCCGACAGAGCGGCGGCGGGCGGCGATCGGCATCGCGCTCGGCGGCGCGCTCATGCTGCTGCTGCTCGTCGTCGAAACCGCCAGCAACGCGGCGCTGACGCGATTCATCCGCGATATGAATATGGCAGAGCTGATGGAGCGGACGGACGGTGTTCCGCTGGCGCGCGGGGGAACGCTGTTTGCCGTGCTGTGCTGGCCGGCGCTGCTTGCCGCCGCGCGACTGAGTGGCGGCCGTGCCGCCGCGCTCCTGTTCCTGCCGATCCCGGCGCTTCTGTATCTGCAGCCGATCACGGCTTCGGTGGTGGCGATCGGCGCGGGCGCGGCGGCGTTCGCGCTTGTCTATGCCTGGCCGCGACCGATGCTCAGGCTGCTCTTCGGCCTGCTCCTGGTCAGCCTCGCCGCAACGCCGCTGCTGCCGCCCGTCCTGGCCGCGACCGCGCCCCTGGAGCAGGGCATCGAGTATTTGCCGCTCTCGTGGCAGCACCGAGTCGAGATCTGGCTGTTCGCCGCCGACAAGATCGCGGAGCGGCCGTTGCTCGGTTGGGGATTCGACGCAACCCGATCGCTTGGCGCGATTCAGAGCCACGTCGTATCGGGCAGCACGCTCGCCCTGCACCCGCATAATTTCTCGCTTCAGCTATGGCTGGAATTGGGAGGCGTCGGGGTCGTGATCGCCGGCTGGCTCGGCGTTCTCCTGTTCCAATATCTGCTGCGGCTCGCCGACGATCGGGCGGCCGTGGCGACGGCGGCGGCGGCGCTCACCTGCTACCTGGTGTACGGCCAGCTCAGCCGCGGTGCTTGGCAGAACTGGTGGCTGGCGGCGGCATGGCTCCTCGCGGCGGCGCTCGCTGTGGTGATGCCGTTCCGCCGCGATGCCGCGGCCGTTCAGTCCCGTTGATCCGGCCCGCTGATACGGTCTGAAACCGGCGGCGCCGTCTCATCCAGGATCCAGCGCAACGCCCGGCGCATCTTGGACCAAGGCATGCCGAACCGGATGACCGGCCGTCGACGATCCAGAGATTCTCTACGACGCGCTTGAAGGTGTTGAGCGGCGGATAGGTCACATGCGAGTTACGGGGCATCGCTCCGTTCGCGTAGGCTTGAGGATATTTGCGCTCAGCCTTCGGGATCGAGATACTCCGTCGCGGGAGAGGGCGGTGAACGGGGCGGCATCATGGGCATTTTCATTGCGTTCCTGCGTGCGATCAATGTCGGCGGAACGGGAATGCTGCCGATGAAGGAGCTATCGGCCCTGTGCATGGATCTCGGCCTTCAAAACGCCCGCACCTACATCCAGAGCGGCAATGTCCTGTTCGAGAGCGCCCTTCCGGAACAGCGGATCAAGGCCGATCTGGAGCGAGCGTTGGCTGGAAAGATGGGCAAGAAAGTCGATGTCATGGTTCGGACCGCCTCCGAACTGCGGGCCATTTTGCAAGCCAACCCGTTCCCCAACGGCAAGCCTGCGCAGACTGCGGTGGTCTTTCTCGCCGATCCGGTCCCAAGGACCTTCCTGGATGATCTCGCCATCCCCGGACGGGAGGAGGTCCGACCGGTGGGCCGGGAAATCTATGTTTACTACCCGGACGGCATGGGGCGGTCGAAATTGAAGCTCGCTTCGGCAGGTGCCGGCACCGCCCGAAATCTTAATACCATTGCCAAGCTGGTTGAAATGACAGAGGCGATGAAGGCATAGACGTTCGGCCGGATACAAGATGCGTTAAGGATGTGGGTGTTTCCCCTGGTCCCCGAAGAAAAATTCTTGCGGGCGGTGTCGGATCACGGATCGGCCATTCGTCCTCCCTAGGAAACAGCCGAGAGGAGAAGCCGAATGACCGCTGCCGCTGAAACCGCCCCGTCTTCGGGTCGCGAGCTCGTGCTGACCCGTATCATCGATGCGCCGCGCGAGAAGGTGTTCCGGGCTTGGACCGATCCCGGACTCCTCAAGCAATGGTTCGCGCCCTTACCCTACACCACACCGGTCGCGGAGCTCGACGTGCGGCCGGGTGGTGGGAACCTGATCGTTATGCGCGACCCCCAGGGCAACGACATGCCGAACCGCGGTGTCTATCTGGAAGTGGTCGAGAACGAGCGGCTCGTCATCACCGACGCCTACAGCAAGGCCTGAGAGCCGTCGGAAAAGCCGTTCATGACGGTGATCCTGACCTTCGAGGATGAGGGCGGCAAAACGAAATACACCGCCCGCGCACGCCACTGGACGGCGGCCGACCGTGAAGCGCATGAAAAGATGGGCTTCCACGAAGGTTGGGGCCAGTGCGCCGACCAGCTCGCGGCCCTTGTCGCAAAACTCTGACACCGCGAAACTCCGACGCCGGAAGGGCGAGGCCGAACCGCGCCGCCGTTCCATCGAACGGGCGCGCGTTCTTCCCGATCTACTTACCGCTGCCGGCCCCTGTTGCGAGGCTATCGGGCGCCGCGCATCTCGTGCAGAGCCCAGAGGATCAGCGTCAGCAGGATCACGGCCCCGCCCTGATGCGCCGCCGCCAGCGGAATCGGCACAACGAGCAAAAGGGTGGCGATGCCGAGCGACGCCTGAACCAGCGCCATTCCGGTCATCAGGTGCAAGGAGAGATGAGCCCGGCCGGCCAGCGGAACGGATCGGACCCGTATCCAGAGCCAGAGCGTTGCCGCAACGAGCGTCATTGCGAGGACCCGATGGACGAACTGCACCATCTCGGGATTCTCGAACAGGTTGATCCAGGCCGGCTCCAGGAACAGCAGTCCATCGGGAATGAGCTGCCCGTCCATCAAGGGGAAGGTGTTGTAGATCAGCCCGGCATTGAGGCCGGCGACGAAACCGCCGAACAGCAGCGTCAGCACGGCAAGACCGGTCACGGCCTTGAGGTGGCGGCGCAGCCTGGCGGCAGCCGGCGCCGTTTGGGCTGGCGCGGTCGGCCACAGCAGCGTCAGCGCAACCCAGAAGATATAAGCGTAGATCGCGAGGGCCGCGCCCAGATGGGCGGTCAAGCGGTACTGGCTCACATCGGTGCGCACCGACAGCCCGCTCTGGACCATGTACCATCCGAGCAGCCCTTGTAGGCCGCCGAGCGCGAACATGACCAGGAGGTGCGGCAGCAGCGCGCGGCGGATGCGCCCGCGGATCAGAAAATAGAGGAAGGGCAGGGCGAAGACGAAGCCGATCAGCCGGCCCCACAGCCGGTGGATATACTCCCACCAGAAGATTTCCTTGAATTCCGCCAGGGACATGCCCCGGTTGATCAGCTCATATTGCGGAATCTGCCGATAGAGGTCGAAGACGCGCCGCCAGTCCGCCTCGCTGAGCGGCGGAAAAATGCCGGTGACGGGCCGCCATTCGGCGATCGACAGGCCGGATTCGGTGAGTCGCGTGATGCCGCCGATGACCACCATCGCGAAGATCATGGCGCAGCACGCCAACAGCCAATAGGCGATCGGCCGGTCGTCGGTGGTGACGGCCGGCACGTCTGGCGCGTTACGGTGGAGTTCGGCTGAGGTCAAGATATCGCTGCTTGTCCGATCGCCGAGGGCAAAGGCCGGCGACATCAGCCAGATAGGCCTTCGGCGCCGTCGCGAAACCCCCCCTCATTTCATCAAGCGGCTTGTAAAGGACGCGGCCGGCGGCCGCAAGGCCGAGCGACCGCGTCGAATTGGCGCAGCCTTGCTGGTCGGACGGTCAGTGCAGCGTCAAATAGCTGTCGGTCAGGCGGAACTCGGCCGGACGGATGAGCTGCGTGGAGGCGACCTTCACGGAATGCAGCTTGCCGTCCAGCGTCCTGCTCCAGAAGTCAAGGAACCGACGCAGCACTGGAAATTCCGGCGCCATATCGAAATCCTGCCACACATAGCTTTGCAGCAACGTCGGATAGTCCGGCATGTGATAGAGGATTTCCGCAGTCGTCAGCCGGTAGTCCTTGAGTTGCTTTGCGAGTTCGCTCGTCATATCGGACCCTTCTGATCGCAGCCGTTTATTTTCGGCCTTGGACAACGTCATTCTGTCACATCAGGTTCCGACCTAATATATAAAGATCGATTAATAACAACGGTCTAGCAGCCTACCCTCGGCAGTGCTGCCAGTTTGGACATGCCGGGCCTGAATGTTTCAGCAAGGCCACATCTGAACATTCGATTAAGCCGAGCAGGGGCGGCCACAGCGACGCCTTCGCGGTGCGATGCATCGAGCCCGATCGCCTTCAGGACGGCGAGAAACTGCCGGTAGCTTTGGCCGGGTGATCCAAAGAACGCCGTTCAGGATCCGTCGGAAATCGGGGGCGCGCGTATCGGCGATTGTTGATCGGGTGAGGCAATGATGTAATGCTGTCGGCAATTGTCTTGCTGCTCGCAATGAAACGGGGGCAAGCCTTGTCGCAATACCCATTGCTCGGCACGGTGTTTTTTTCACTGCTGGCGTTCGCCGCCGGGTTTCCGCCGGGTGGGGATCTTGCGGCGGAAGAGCTTCGGCTCTCCGAGGGCAACTTCCAGGAGGAATTCGCCGGAGGTGCCGATGTGAGCGGCGAGCTGCTTGCGGCGCTCGCTTATGAGACCGGTGACGCGCCACTCGACATCAATGAAATCCGCCTCGACTATCCCGGCGCTGAATTGGCCGAGGAGGTCTGCGTCCGGTTTACGACGAGCGACGGCCGGTATTATGCCTTGAACGCCTATGACGGGCAGGGCCGCTACGGGGAGCCGCCAACTCTCCCGATCCCGACGAGACATGACAAGGAGCTGAGGACCTACAGCAACGGGGATTTCCTGGTGCTGGCGTTCGCCGGCGGCTGTGACGGCGGCGCGCCGAAAACATTTATCGCTGCCCGGGTAAATATGGCTGATGCTCCCGATCACCTGCTGGCCTACGTCAATATCAATCGCGGACGGGTCGGGGCGCGCTTGATGCACGAGGGCCGTGAGGTCGCGAAGGATCCCGATTGCGAGCGGCCGGAGACGAGCCATGTCGCCTACTCGCGAATCTGCTCACTTCCGGTCAAAGAACTGCCCTCCGGCAAGCCGATGACGCTGTGGATCGACGTGACCAGCCTGATCGGCACAGGCACGTCGCGCGACTATGCCGTCTTTGCGTGGTAGGGGAATCAGGACCGGAGGGACCGCGCCATTCGCCTTGCTCCGAACCGCTGGTGTCTGCAAGGCGTCGCTGTAGCGTTTCTGCTATCGCTCGTTCTCACGTTCATGGCTATCGGGGGCCTGTTGTTTCTCGGTCGTGTCCCGACGCTCAGCATCATCAATGCACAGGTCGAAAAGATCGAGTTCCGCGTTTCCAATGCTGAACAGGCCGTAATCTCCGTCGACAACATGCGGCTGAGCACGGAGGCCGCCGGCCCGATAGCCTGCGGCCGGAAAGAGATCGAACCGGCACTCGGCAGCCTCGTCACTTATACGAGTCGCCGCGATGAACCGCTGGTTATCGAAGTCGAAAACTATCGCCGGATCGGCTCGCAAGCACGGCGCGATGCCGCCGATGAAGAAAAGGCGATTGCCCTTGTCGCAGAGGGCTGCGGGTCGGCCCAGGGGATGCGGCTGCCGGTCTTCGGCCCCGGTAGGTTGGGTGACAGGCTCAGCCAAAGGTTTGAGGGCTGGAGCTATCTCCTGCTCAGCGGCTCGCTGAACGTCTACGGACGGACCCTGTCGATCCCCTTACCCAGCTTCAGCGCGGGCGGGGCGCTGTACCCCGCTTTTTCAGAACCGATCCTGTTGCCGGCCGGCAGCGAACTCGACACCATGCTCGGCGCGGCTTCCGACCCGCGAACGGCGCTCGTCGGATTCGCCACCGTCACGTCGGGGGAGCCCCTGGACGTCGCGGTCAGCACCGCGGCGGAGCAGATCAACGTCCATCCGCCGGGATCTGGAACCGATCCGATCCGGATCGAGATCGGCACCTTCACGCAGATCCTGAACGACCCGAACGTGCTGCGGCTCAGCGCCTACATCCTGATCCTCGTGCTCCTGCTGCCGATCATGATCGGCCTCGTCTCACTGGCCGCCGACGAGCGGGAACGCGAGAAGCCCGATCCAGTCTCCACAGCGCTGCAAGGCGCCGGCGCCAAGTCAGGCGAGCCCGACAAGGAGCGGACCGCAGACGCCAGACAGCGAGCGGAAGCGTGAAGTCGTCGGCCTTGGTTCTTGCCATCGCAGCCCTGCTGGCGCTTGGCGGATCCGTCCGGGCCGAGACGGTTATGCTAACCGACGGCAGCCGTATCGGGCTAGGCTGGCTGTTCCTGGATTTCGATGGAACCTGCCGCATCGCCACGCCCCGGCACGTTCTGAGGCGCGATGACGGCGCGCTGGCCGCGCCCGACATGATCGAACGCACCGGGCGACGCTCGGCAACGAGCCGACCGGTCGCGCCTCCGGATGAGACGATCGATCTAGCATTCCTCGAGGCGAGTCCGACGGTGAGCGCCGACGGGTGCTCGCTGTCGCGCCTGTCGAACCAGTCGCTCGATCATCTTCTCGCGCGGATGCAGGACGGAATCCTCTCGATCGCTACGCCGGTCGACCAGCAGGCGATCCGGGTCGAGCGCGTCGCCGCGGCGCGGGACGAGTATGGCGGGGCTGTGCTGGCCATCGCCCCCGTGGCCGGCGCCGAGAACCTGAAAGAGGGTATGAGCGGCGGCGTGGTGTTCAGCGAGGGACGCCCTCTGGCCATGCTCTATTACGTGGAGGAGGGGATCGGGCTCGCCTACCGTTTCGATGCCATTGCCGCGGCGAAGATGGCCGCGCTCGGTACAGGGACGCCCGAAGTCGAGCCGATTGAGGCCGCCCTCATCCACGACATGGTATTGACGGCCGGGCGCGTTGCGGCAGGCGCGATCGGCGATCTCCTCGACGGAACCGGCGCTGCGGAACTCGTTGCCGAGGACCGGCGTGTCATCCTCTCGGTTAGTCTGGCCGGGATTCGCACCATTGCCGGGCTGGCAATCGAGGCGCCATCCGGGCGGGCACTCGGGACGGATCGGGTTATCGTGGAAGTCGGCGGTGCGGCGGGACCGCTCACCTACCTGCTGAGCTGCCGGGGCAAGACGGGCTCGGCATCGCTCGCCTGCCCCTTTGCGCCGCGCTCAGTGGCACGGCTGCGTCTCACGTTCGTTGAGGCGGCCGACCCCCAGCCAATCGCCCTCGGCCAGATCCGGATCGAGGCGCGGGAGTAGCAGGCGTTGCGGCCGAATCGCTAGAACATCTCTGCTTTGATCCCCATCGGCCCTCCCCACCAGTAGTCTTCGCAGCTCATCGTCCCTTCCAGCGTCAGCTCGGCGGTCGGGGCGAAATCGAAATTGCAGTATTTCCGGGTGCCGCCACGGAACTGCACTATTGCACGGAAAACCAGCCGATCGCCGAGAACCCGCCCTTCCGCTGCCTGGAAGATGGCTCCATATTGCTCGACCTGGAAGGCGTTGCCGTTGTCGATGCCGGAGAAACGAACCGGCACAAGCCCGCTTCTGCTGAGGTGGTCGTCATAGAGGGCGGCTTCGGTTTTTGAGAGCTTGTCCGGCCCATTCGCCAGCTTGGCCGACACCAGCTCGGGCAGTGTCCAGGCGAAGGTCACGTCACCGACCGTCGACAAATAGGTCTTGGTTGCCAGCGCGCGCAGGCGGGCGTCATCGATGCCCATGGCGGTCTGGATTGCGACCTCGGTCTTCAATTGGTCGTTCTCGGCGACTATCGCTTCGAAGTTGACGATCCGCATCAGCGGATCGGGGTCGTTTACCATTTCCGGAACGCGTTGGAGCTCATTATATCGCTCGATGGCGTCCTGTGCGGGCGCCGGCGCGGCGGCAAAGATCGGAACGAGCAGGGCAAATACCCAGGCGGAGCGATTCATGACGATATCCTCCCCTTGACGACGGTTAGCCGAACCTGGCCGGCTAAATATGCCCCCTACATATCTGCTCCAATCATCATGATATGCATCTCGAGTCTGGTCAAACTGCCATCCGAATCGAGGCCGAACCCTTGACAGAAAATTGCCGACTCTATAGATGAGCAGCACTCGATGCTGGAGAGTGCTAAGGTAGCGCGGACCAGCAAGGGAGATGACGTTAACAATTTAGGAAATGACGGAGGTTCTGCAATGAAGTTCCGACCGCTCCATGACCGCGTGCTGGTTCGCCGCGTAGAGCAGAACGAAAAGTCCGCCGGCGGGATCATCATTCCCGATACCGCGAAGGAAAAGCCGATGGAAGGCGAAGTGATCGCGGTGGGCGACGGCGCGCGCAGCGAGGACGGCAAGATCCATCCGCTGGACGTGAAGCCGGGCGACCATGTCCTGTTCGGCAAGTGGTCGGGCACCGAAGTGCGCGTCGACGGTGAGGATCTCCTGATCATGAAGGAATCGGACATCATGGGCGTGATCGAGGGCGGAAGCGCCCGTTCCAAGAAGAAAGCTGCCTAAGGAGGGCTCTGGAATATGGCTTCCAAGGACGTAAGATTCGGTCCGGATGCGCGCGATCGGATGCTGCGCGGCATCGACACGCTGGCGAATGCGGTGAAGGTGACGCTGGGCCCGAAGGGCCGCAACGTCGTGCTCGACAAGGCCTTCGGCGCGCCGCGCATCACCAAGGACGGCGTGACCGTCGCGAAGGAGATCGAGCTTTCCGACAAGTTCGAGAACATGGGCGCCCAGATGGTCCGCGAGGTCGCCTCGAAGACCAACGATCTGGCCGGTGACGGCACGACGACGGCGACCGTGCTGGCGCAGGCGATCGTCCGCGAGGGCGCCAAGGCGGTGGCCGCCGGCATGAACCCGATGGACCTGAAGCGCGGCGTCGATCTCGCCGTCGAGGCCGTCGTCGAGGACGTGAAGAAGCGCTCCAAGAAGGTCTCCACCTCCGACGAGGTCGCCCAGGTCGGCACGATCTCGGCCAATGGCGAGCGCGAGATCGGCGACATGATCGCCCGCGCCATGCAGAAGGTCGGCAACGAGGGTGTGATCACGGTCGAGGAGGCCAAGGGCCTCGAGACCGAGCTCGAGGTGGTCGAGGGCATGCAGTTCGACCGCGGTTACTTGAGCCCGTACTTCGTCACCAACGCCGAGAAGATGCAGGTCGAGTTGGAGAATCCGTATATTCTCCTGCACGAGAAGAAGCTGTCGGGCCTGCAGGCGATGCTGCCGGTGCTCGAGGCGGTCGTGCAGTCGACCCGCCCGCTGCTGATCATCGCCGAGGACGTCGAGGGCGAGGCCCTGGCCACCCTGGTGGTCAACAAGCTGCGCGGCGGCCTGAAGGTCGCGGCGGTCAAGGCGCCGGGCTTCGGCGATCGCCGCAAGGCGATGCTCGAGGACATCGCCATCCTGACCGGCGGTCAGGTCGTGTCCGAGGACCTCGGCATCAAGCTCGAGAACGTCACCCTCGACATGCTCGGCAAGGCCAAGAAGCTCGTCATCACCAAGGAAGAGACGACGATCGTCGACGGCGCGGGCAAGAAGAAGGAGATCGAGGGCCGCTGCAACCAGATCCGGGCGCAGGTCGAGGAGACGACCTCCGACTATGACCGCGAGAAGCTGCAGGAGCGGCTGGCCAAGCTGGCCGGCGGCGTCGCGGTGATCCGGGTCGGCGGCGCCACCGAGGTCGAGGTGAAGGAGCGCAAGGACCGGGTCGACGACGCGATGCATGCGACCCGCGCCGCGGTCGAGGAAGGCATCGTCGCCGGCGGCGGCGTCGCCCTGCTCTACGCCTCCCGGGCGCTCGAGAAGCTGCAGCCGGAGAATGCCGACCAGAAGGTCGGCATCGACATCGTCCGGCGGGCCCTGATCGCGCCGGCCCGGCAGATCGCCGAGAACGCCGGCGTCGACGGCTCGATCGTGATCGGCAAGCTGCTCGAGAGCAAGAACGCCAATTTTGGCTTCGACGCCCAGAGCGGCGAGTACACCGACCTCGTGAAGGCGGGCATCATCGACCCGACGAAGGTCGTGCGTGCGGCGCTGCAGGACGCGGCTTCGATCGCCGGCCTGCTGATCACCACCGAGGCGATGGTCGCCGAAAGGCCCGAGAAGAAGTCGCCGGCCATGCCGGGCGGCGACATGGGCGGAATGGGCGGCATGGGCGGTATGGGCGGCATGGACTTCTAAGTCCGTCCGTTCCATCGCGACAGTCGTGGGGCCGCGCCTTCGGGCGCGGCCCTTTCTTTTTTAATCCTCGTACAGCTTGATCAGCGCGCTGTGATCGAGCTCGCCCCATCCCTGCTCGATCATCCGGTCCCACAGCTCGCGGTTCAGCGCGACGCCGGGAAGCTCGATCCCGACCTCCGCGGCGAGGTCCAGCGCCAGCTGCATATCCTTCCGCTGGGTGACGACTTTGCCGCCCGGCGTAAAGCTGCCCTCGGCCATGCGCTTTCCATGCAAGGCGAGAATCCGCGAATCGGCGAAGCCGCCGGCGAGCGCCTGGCGCAGCGTCGCCGGATCAACGCCGCCGCGCCGCGCCAGCGCCAGCGCCTCGGCGACCGCGCCGATGGTCAGGCCGACGATCATCTGGTTCGCGATCTTCGCGACCTGCCCGGCGCCGACCTCGCCGCACCGGGTGATGTTCGCGCCCAGCGTCCGCAGGACGGGCAGCGCCCGCTCGAACGCCGCGACGCTGCCGCCCGCCATGATCGTCAGGCTCGCCGCTTCGGCGCCGACGACGCCGCCTGAAACCGGCGCGTCGACATAATCGCCGCCGGCCGCCCGAACGGCCTCGGCGAACCGTCGCGTCGCCCCCGCCGCCGTGGTCCCCATGTCGATGACCAGGGCGCCGGGGCGAAGGCCGGACAGGACTCCGGCCGGTGTCTCGCCCAGCAGAACCTGCTCGACGGCCGCAGTATCGGCGAGATTCGCGATCAGCAGGTCCGTTGCCGCCGCGACTGCGGCAGGGCTGTCGACGACCTGGACGCGGCCCAACTCGGCCGCCAGCGCCTCGGCCATCGCCCGTGTCCGGTTCTGGACTATCAGCGCCGCCCCGGCGGCACTGAGATTGCGGCACATCGGCCGCCCCATTAGCCCGAGGCCGATGAAGCCGATGCTGCGGCCGGCGAGGGGCGGGGCGTTCCCCGGGGCGCCCCCAGGAGCGTCCATAGGAAGGGCCGTTTACAAGGTTGCGTGGCGCGCCCGGGCGCCGCGCTCGATGGCGACGGCCGCCAAGCGACCGATGGCGAGGCGGTCCCGGATGATTTCCAGGAGGCGCAGCTCCTCCTGCGTGACCGCACCGTCCGCCGCCGCCACGTCGCAGGCCATCGCATAGGCGGTTTCGCGCAGTTTTTCCGGCAGGGCTGCCTTGATCCGGTCGAAGACCGTGTCCAAACCGTCCTCGCCGTTCAACAGCTCGGCGCAGTCGCTCGCGACCTTGGTCAGTCTGTCCCGATCGAAATCGCGGAACACGGGCAGATAGCCGACGATATCGCCGATCGAGATCAGCTCGGCGTCGGTCATGTTCCGGTCCGCGGCCGAAACCAGGACCATGGTGTAGATGAGGGCGGCGTGGTGATCGATCATCATTCTCTCCAGTCAGGGGTGGCCGGACTCTACGCGGAGGCCGACAGGGGACTCAAGGGTCGCCCTCGGGGGTGGGCCCCGGGGATAGGACAACGGGCGGCGGCGGTGGAACGGAGGGCCGGCGGGGCGGCCTTTTCCGCCGGTTCAGACCTACCATATTATGGAAAGGACTAGGCGCCCGCTTGAAGGGGCGAGCGACGGCAGCACAGGCGGGAAGAATGAGATGATCGACGAATTGATGGAAAAGCAGGCGACGCGGAGACAGCTCGTCGAACGCCTGGCGGCCCGCTGGCTGACCATGAAGCGGCAGGCCGACGGCCTCCCCGTCGACGAGAGGAAGGTGATGGCCATCATCCGCGTGAACCCGCACCTCCACGATCGCACCTTGCGCGACGCGGAGTTGTTCCTGAAGGCCTATGAGGACCTGCGGGAGGAGATGGCCGAAGGCGGCGACCCGCGGGTATAGTAGGAAGGGACTCGTCTCTCTCCTTCCTGTCGCCTGTGCTGGCGAATTTTGATCCGTCTCGCGATTTCCCGCCCAGATCACCTGCATCAGGGCGTTGCCGCGTCCGTCCCGAGCCGAGCGGCGAGCATTTCGGCTGCGCTGGCGCCGCGGCTGATGTAAAAGATCTTCACATGAGCTGGAAACACGGTCACGGGGCGGGGCGCCGCGGTTATCACCACGGCAATCTGCGGGAGGCCTTGATCAAGGCCGCGTTGAACTTGATCGCCGAGAAGGGCCCGGCCGGGTTTACCTTCGCGGAGGCGGCGCGGGCGGCCGGCGTCAGCCCGGCGGCGCCATACCGGCATTTCCGCGATCGCGACGCGCTGCTGGCCGATGTGGCGCGGCGCGGATTCGAGCGCTTCGAGGCCGAACTCGCCCAGGCCTGGAACGACGGCCGGCCGGATTCCTTGGGCGCCCTGCACAATGTCGGCCGAGCCTATCTCGCCTTCGCGCGAACGGAGCCTGCCTACTATTCGGCAATGTTCGAGTCCGGGGTCGCGCCCGATACGGACGCCGACCTCCGCCAGGCAGGGGACCGTGCTTTCAACGTTCTGCGAAAAGCCTCCGACGCCCTTCGGGCGGAGCTCCCGGAGAGGAGCCGCCCGCCCGCGTTGATGATGAGCCTGCATATATGGGCGTTGGCCCATGGCATAGCCTCCCTGTTCGGGCGCGGCGATGCCGCCCAGCGTAAGCTGCCGATGCCGTCCGAGGATCTGCTCGAGGCGGGGGTTCTGGTTTATTTGCAAGGCCTCGGCCTCGGCGGCGACCCGACCGGATGAGGATCGCCGGCGTGAAATGATGTCCGGATGTCTTGACAAGCGGCGTGCCGCTGCCAAGTATGTAAATGTAAGTAACATTTACATGAGGCTGTGATGGCGTTCGCTGCGAAAATCGACGAATGGGGGAAGCCCGCCTGGATCGGCTTGGTGATCCTGGGGTTCCTCACTTTCTGGCCGCTTGGCCTCGCGATCCTCGGCTATCTGATATGGAGTGGACGAATGGGATGCTGGAATCACGGCGGCAGGGGCCGCTGGCATAACGTTGCGGACCGTGCGCAGGGTAATGCCCGACGGTGGTGCGGCGGGGCGTTCACCGGCTCGAGCGGCAATGTCGCCTTCGATGAGTATCGCGCCGACACGCTGCGCCGCCTGGAAGAGGAGGAGCAGGAGTTCAAGGCGTTTCTCGATCGTCTGCGCCAAGCCAAGGACAAGAGCGAGTTCGACCAGTTCATGGCCGAGCGCGGCAGGCGTCCGGACGCCTCGGCGCCGGAGGCTCAGGGCTAGACGCCCGACCGTGCGGCGCCGACGCTCGAACCGACCAGCACGAGCGTCGGAGCACGAAAGGCTTCGAATTCTGCGGGGGGCGGGTTCAATTCCGCCCCCCGCAACTACCGCAACCGGCAAGACAAGGCCCATCCCGGATCTCTGAGACGGTTCTTCCTGCGCGCCTTTATTCCTCGCGGATCGCCGCGTGAATCTTGGCCCTCAGCTCTTCGGACATATGCGCCACGTCGTGGGCCGAGCGGACGTGCTCGGCCGCCTTCAGCATCACCTCTTCCTTGCTTTCGCCGTGGGTGACGAAGTTGCACCCGGGGACGACGGAACGGCATTCCAGGATCTTCATGAAAGTCTCCCCATCGAGACTGCGTGCAACCGGCAGGACGGAACTCAGCTATAATCTGGCTTCCGGATCCTCCGGTGAAGAGCGCCTCTCTTCGGCTTGGCCGGACAGGCGCGGAGAAATACAGACGGTTTGACGGCTTTCTCCTATGAGCCTGGGTGTGGCTTGGCCCGAAGAAACTCCCGCACCGCCGCCGCCGCCTCGGCCAGACCGACGCGGCTCACCGCGACGCCGCCGGGAAAGGCGTCGGCGAGGCGGCTCGGCATCATCGGGTCGAGCAGCACGAATGCGCCGCGGTCGTCGGCGCGGCGGACCAGCCGGCCGAAGGCCTGGCGGAGTTTGAGCCGGGTCAGCCGGTCGTCATAGGCGCGGCCGCCGAAGGCGGCTTTACGCGCGCGGTGCAGGATGTCCGGCCTTGGCCAGGGCACCCGGTCGAAGACGATCAGCCGCAGCGAGCGCCCGGGCACGTCGACGCCGTCGCGCACCGCGTCGGTGCCGAGCAGGCAGGCATCCTCCTCGGCCCGGAAGATGTCGACCAGCGTCGAGGTGTCGAGCCCGTCGACATGCTGCGCCAGCAGCGGCAGGCCGGCGGCATCCAGCGCCGGCGCGATTCGGCGATGGACCCCCCTGAGGCGCGCGATCGCGGTGAACAGGCCGAGTGCACCACCGCCGGACGCGAGGAACAGCGCGCGATAGGCGGCGGCGACCTGGTCCAGATCGTCCTTGCGTACGTCGGTAACGACGAAGACCCGCGTCTGCGCTGAATAGTCGAAGGGCGAGGGCACCCGGGCGCGGATCGCCGGCGCCGGCAGGTGGACCGCGCCGGTCCGTGCCTCTGCCGTCGTCCAGAAGGCCTCGGTCTCGCTGGGGTCCTCCCCGCCACCGTCGGTCAGCGTTGCCGAGGTGATCAGCAGCCCCTGCGCCGGCGCTGCGACCGCCGCGGCGAAGGGCACCGTCGGATCGATCCAGTGCCGATGCATGCCGACATCGATGTCGCGCCCGTCCAGCCGGTCGACCGAGAACCAATCGACAAAGGCGGGCGGCGTTTCGGTAGCGAGCGCCTGCAGCATGGCGCGCCAGCCGCCGATCTCGACCTCGCCGCGCCGCCGCAGGCCGCGGACCACGGCCTCGATCCGTAGCCGCGTGGTTGTGTCCAGCGTCTCCGCCTCGTCCTCGAGCCGCGCGGCCAGCCGGCGGATCAGCCGGGCGATCGGGCGTTGCAGGCGGGCGAGCGCCTCGTCCAACGCGGTCGCCGCCTCGGTCAGCTCCGGCAGCGGCGCGGTTGTCTCCGTCTCCAGGCTGTAAGGACTCGTCGCCCCCTGGGCGCGGGCATAGACCTGCTGCCGCACGGCGGCGAGGAACCGTTCCGCCGGCCCGTCGGGCGCGCCGTCGGCAAGACGCTGATGCCAGGCTTCGCCCGGCAGCGCCCGGGCCGCGCGCAGCGCCTCGGCGAGATCGGCTTCAGCGGTGGACCCGCCCCCTGTCTCGCCCGTCACCAAGTCCTCGATCCGCCGCTTCAGCCCGCGGGCACGGCTGGCGAACAGCCGGCCTTGCCGGCCGCCTTCCGCGCCGAGCAGCCAGCGCCGCAACTCGGCCGTCTCCTGGCCGCTCAGATGGCCGGAGAAGGCGCCGTCTGCGGCATCGAAGACATGGTGCCCCTCGTCGAAGACATAGCGGCTCGGCAGCCGGCCCTCGTCGGTCTCGTCCGTGTCAGCGAGCGCCGCCTGGATCATCACCAGCGCATGGTTGGCGACAACGATCTCGGCCCGCCGCGCCCGGCGGACGCTGCGCTCGATATAGCATTTGTGATAGTGCGGGCAGGCGGAATGGATGCATTCGCCGCGGCGGTCGGCGAGGCCGAGGCTGCGCCCCCGGCCGATCAGGTCGGCGAGCCAGCCGGGAAAGTCACCACCGGTCAGGTCGCCGTCTCGGGTCGCCTCAGCCCAGCGCGCCATGAGTCCGAGGGCTACGGCATCCTGCGGCCGTGTGGGGAGGGCGCGCACCGCCTCCTCGAGGTTCAGCAGGCAGAGATAGTTTTCGCGGCCCTTGCGCACGACCGCCTTCAGCGCCTTCACCGTTCGGTCGGGATAGAGCCGGTCCAGCTCGCCGTCGATCTGATGCTGCAGATTTCGGGTATAGGTGCTGATCCAGACCGCGCCACCATTCTTCTCCGCCCACAGGCTCGCCGGCGCCAGATAGCCCAGCGTCTTGCCGACCCCGGTGCCGGCCTCCGCCAGAACCAGCCGTGGCGCGCCGATCTCGGCCCGAGGCGTGAAGGCGGCGCTGACCGCCGAGGCGTAGTCCGCCTGCTGCGGCCGGGTCTCGGCACCGGCGCCCAGCAGCGCGGCCAGCCGGCGGCGCGCTTCTGTCGGCTCGACGGGGACGTTGCCGGGCGGCGGCTCGGGGGCATGCTCCGACCATTCCTCGAGATCGTCCCAGACCGCGAAGCCGTTGCTCCGCTCAACCTTGCCGTCCGATTGGTGGCCGAGCGCCGCCAGCACCGCCGGCCCCCAGGCCCAGCCACCGCGCGCCATGGCCGCGCCGATGGCTTGAAGCCGCCGATCACGACGCGGCCGTCCCGCCGCCGGATCGGCCAACGTCGTCAGGAGCGCGCGCATCGCCGCATGGAGGGTCGCGGCCTCGTCTTCGATCCCGATCGGCGCAGGAAGGCCAAGCGCAAGAGCCAGGCCGCGCGGCGTCGGCAGACAGAACCGTGCCGGATGCACGAAGGCGAACAACTCGAGCAGATCGAATCCGGCCAACCCTTCAAGGCCTAGCCGTCGCGCGGTCGCCGGAGCATGGCAGAGGATCGGCGGCCGCCCTTTCACGCGCGCCGCCGCCGCGTCGAGCGCAAGCGTCTCGATCTCGCCGGTCGGATCGAGCCATGCAGTCTGCGTCAGGCCCGTGACGAGCACCGGCGCATCGGGCAGCTTCAGGGCGGCGGGCTGAGGGTGCGGGCGCGTCATCGCGGCAGGATACACTGCGGCGGCCCGGGCCTCACCCTTCGACTGGCTCAGGGTGAGGCCCTCATGCTTAGCCCAGCCGAAGGGTGAGCTTGTCGCAGAGGCAGAGGCAGAGGCCGCCGGCCACTCACCGGAACGCCGGCTCGTCGAAGCTGCGCAGCTTGCGGGAGTGGAGCTGGTCGACGCCGGCCTCGCGAAGCAGGCGGATGGCCTCCAGGCCGATGGCGAGATGCTGGTTGATGCGCTGGCGATAGAAGGCGTTCGCCATGCCGCGTAGCTTGATTTCGCCATGCATCGGCTTGTCGGACACGCAAAGCAGCGTGCCGTAGGGCACGCGCAGGCGGAAGCCGTTGGCGGCGATGGTCGCGCTCTCCATGTCGATGGCGATCGCCCGCGACTGGTTGAAGCGCGTGTAGAGTTCGTCGTAGCGAAGCTCCCAGTTGCGGTTGTCGGTGGTCGCGACCGTGCCGGTGCGCATGCGGATCTTCAGGTCGCGGCCATGGAAGCCTGTGATGCTGGCCACGGCCTCCTGCAGCGCCACCTGGATCTCGGCGATCGGAGGCACCGGAATCCAGACCGGCAGATCGTCGTCCAGGACATGGTCCTCGCGGATATAGGCGTGCGCCAGGACATAATCGCCGAGCTGCTGCGAACGTCGGAGGCCGCCGCAATGGCCGACCATCATCCAGCAATGGGGCCGCAAGACGGCGAGATGGTCGGTGATCGTCTTCGCGTTGGCCGGGCCGACGCCGATATTGATGAGGGTGATGCCGAGGCCGTCCTCGCGAACAAGATGGAAGGCCGGCATCTGCGGCTGCGCCGGCGACTGCCGGGCGGCCGGTTGTCGGGCCTCCGAGGTCACGTCACCCGGCTCGACGAAGGCGATGTATTCCTCGTCCTCGCTGACCTGCCGCCGGCCATAGTCGGCAAACTCGTCGACATAGCGCTGATAGTTCGTGAACAGGACGAAGCGCTGGAAATAGCGCGGGTCGGTCGCCGTGTAGTGATGCAGCCGCTGGAGTGCGAGGTCGATGCGCTCCGCGGTGAAGTGCGCCAAAGGCAGCGGCGCGCCCGGCGGCGACACATAGGTGCCGTTGACGATGGAATCGTCGATTTGGCTCAGGGACGGGAACCGGAACACATCCTGCAGCGCCCGCAGATCTGCCACGCTGATATCGGCCGTGGCCTCCTCGACCACGAAGGGCAGAGGGATCGTCCGGTCGCTCACACCGACGAACACCGGCACCTTATGGTACCGGAGCAGCAGCTCGATCTGCTCCTGGTAATAGCTGGCGAAGAGGTCGGGCCGGGTCAGCGTGGTGCCGTAGGTGCCGGCATAGGGCAGGGTCCCGTAGGAGGGGCGGGCGTCGAAGACCAGGTCGTTCTGTCCGACGGTGACCCCGAGATAGGGATAGCAGGCCGCGAAGGTATCGTTTCCCACCCGCTCGCCGGCGCTGAAGCGCGCGAAGCGGCTGCGGATCCGCTCCGCGCTGGCTTCGTAGATCTCGGTAATTCTGCGGACTGCCGCCTCGGCGTCCGTGAAGGACCGGAGATCGTGAACATCGCCGTGGTCTGCTTCTGGCATTCCCGCCTTCATATTTACCCTCGAATGGTCTTGAAGTATCAGAGCGTGCGGCCGACTGCCAGCCCGTCGCGACCTTCGTTGACGTTCCGGCCGGTTCTCCTTAACTTCCGCCGCGAATTGCCGTTTTGGTAATTTCCAGAACTTTTGCGGTGGGCGGACGAGAAATGACGAGCGAACGCGAACTGGCTCTTGGCGCCAAGGCCTGGCCTTTCGAGGAGGCGCGCAAGCTGCTCGCCCGCTATGCGGACAAGGCACCGGAGAAGGGCTATGTCCTGTTCGAAACCGGCTATGGCCCGTCGGGCCTGCCCCATATCGGCACTTTCGGCGAAGTCGTCCGCACTACCATGGTGCGTCAGGCTTTCCAGCGGATGAGCGACCTGCCGACCCGTCTCTTCGCCTTTTCCGACGACATGGACGGGCTGCGCAAGGTGCCGGATAATGTGCCGAACCAGGAGATGCTGCGGCAGCATCTGCATCTGCCCTTGACGTCCGTTCCCGACCCGTTCGGCTGCCATGAGAGCTTCGGGCATCACAACAATGCGATGCTGCGCGGCTTCCTCGACGATTTCGGGTTCGAGTACGAGTTCCAGAGTTCGACCGACTGGTACAAGAGCGGCCGGTTCGACGCCGCCCTGCGCAGGGTCCTCGAAAACTATGACGCCGTGATGAAGGTGATGCTGCCGAGCCTGCGCGAGGAGCGGGCGGCGAGCTACAGCCCCTTCCTGCCGGTCAGCCCGAAGACCGGTCATGTGCTGCAGGTGCCGATCGTCGCGCATGACGTCGCCGCCGGCACGGTTTCCTACAAGGACGAGGACGGCAGCCTAGTCGAGGTGCCCGTGACGGGCGGCCATTGCAAGCTGCAGTGGAAGCCGGACTGGGGAATGCGCTGGCATGCGCTGGGCGTCGACTACGAGATGTCCGGCAAGGACCTGATCGATTCCGTGAAGCTGGCGAGCCGGATCTGCTCGATCCTGGGCAGCCCGCCGCCGGAAGGGTTCAATTACGAGCTGTTCCTCGACGAGAAGGGCGAGAAGATCTCGAAGTCCAAGGGCAATGGCCTCAGCGTCGAGGAGTGGCTGGCCTACGCGCCGCCGGAGAGCCTGTCGCTGTTCATGTTTCAGAAGCCGCGCGCGGCGAAGCGGCTCTATTTCGACGTGATCCCGCGCGCCGTCGACGATTATCTGACTTTCCTCGAGAAGTTCGAGGGCGAGGCGCCGGCGGCGCGGCTGGAGAATCCGGCTTGGCACATCCATAACGGCAAGCCGCCGGTCGAAGCCGCGCATCT
Organism: Virgifigura deserti; assembly: GCA_003576685.1. GTDB lineage: Bacteria > Pseudomonadota > Alphaproteobacteria > Dongiales > Dongiaceae > Virgifigura > Virgifigura deserti. Next base: position 69,820 of record QOZR01000009.1, on the reverse strand, counting down.
GAGCTTCGGCATCCTCCTCAACCTGGCGAGCGTCTGCAACAGCGAGGACAAGGCGGTGCTGTGGGGCTTCATCTCGCGCTATGCGCCCGAGGCCCGGCCCGAGACGGCGCCGATGCTCGACCGGCTGGTCGGCCATGCGATCCGCTACTATCAGGATTTCGTCAAGCCGGCGAAGCGCTATCGTGCGCCGACGCAGACCGAGCGTGCGGCACTCGAGGACCTGCTGCAGGAGCTGGAGCGCCTGCCGGCCGATGCCGGTGCCGAGGCGATTCAGACCCAGGTCTACGAAACCGGCAAGCGCCACGATTTCCCCGAGCTGCGCGCCTGGTTCAAGGCGCTCTACGAGGTCCTGCTGGGGCAGAGCCAGGGGCCGCGTATGGGCTCCTTCATCGCTCTCTATGGGCTTGAGGAGACGAAGGCGCTCATCCGCCGCGCCCTTGCGGGCGAGGATCTGGGCGTGGGATAGACGTCGCGCTGTTATCCCGCTTCGTCCTGAGGCCGGCATTTGCGGACCCGCAAGGCATGATCAACGCAGCGGCAGCTACATCTCTGCCGTCAGCAAATTCGCATCACGCGCAAGGCGCCATCGCCCGTCAGGCTCCTTGCGCAGTATCGTGAGCGTGTAGCCGGATCGGCGTACCAGTGCCTCGTCGTCAGGTCGACTCATGCTCATCTCGATATATGTGCGAAGATAGGCCCAATCGCCCAGGACCTGAATCTCCTGAATGTCGCTCGTTCCGTCGATCCGGACATTCGTCATTCCTTCAGAGGCGGCCTCGAAGGCTTCTTTCCCGAACGGCTTTTGGCCAGGAACCATGAAGACGACGTCCTCCGTCATTAAGCTCAGCACCGTTCGGAGGTCGCCGGCCTTGGTGGCGGCGAGCCAAGTATCGACCAGTTCGCGAATGGCACGCTCGTCTTCCGTCAACTTTCTTGCTCCGTCGCCGTTCAGTGAAACATATCCCACGCCTCACCTACTCATAACGCAAGATTCAAATTGAGATATCGCGTTCCTTCCCGACGCGTTGACTCCGCGGTACTGCCTGCTATGATTTGATTATTATGCAGGCCTTTTGCATCACACATCGCTTTTTGCTCCGCGCCGGTAGCCTTCAAGCAGGCATCTTTCCCCGGGTCTGACCGGCGCGACTAAGGTCCCTGGCGCCCGCGATCCGGGGCAAATCTCCAAAGCTTCGACGACTTTCTGACTTGCCCTCCAGCTCCTTCGGGGTTGTGGCGCAGCATTGGGATTGTCATGTCATGGACAGCGGAACTTGCGCGAAGTGTCATACACGCCTGTCTCCCGCGGCCGCGGTTTGCGACAGCTGCGGCATGCCGGTGAGCGACAACGTCGTCCCGTTTCAACCAAGACCCTCGCCGAAGCAACCGTCGTCGGAAGATGACGGTCCAGGGCCGGGCAGTGCGGCTTAGAGGAAGCAGTTGCAAGCACAGCCGGCGGCCGAATTCAGGAAAGGAGGACCATGATGAGCCTACCCCATAAGTCTCCCCCCATCGTCGTGACGCGAAACGATCACGAGCGCCTGTCCGAGTTGACCTCGGCCGCTCTGCGGCAGATGCCGCATGTCGGCGAATTCCTCGCCGACGAGCTCGACCGTGCCCAGGTGGTCGACGCCGACAAGATTGCGCCGACCGTCGTCACGATGCACTCCCGCGTCGAGTTCAAGGACGATGCGACCGGGGAGCGCCGGACGATCACCCTTGTCTATCCGGGCGAGCAGGACATCGCCGAGGGCAAGGTCTCGATCCTCACGCCGATCGGCGCGGCGCTGCTCGGGCTCTCGGAGGGGCAATCGATCGAACGGGAGACGCCCAAGGGCGAGTGGAAGAGCCTGACCGTGGTCAAGCTACTGTTCCAGCCGCAAGCCGAACAGAGCCGCGACGCTCTGCCGTCAGCCTAAGTAAGTGCCGCTGCCTCTCGATGGACCTTGCCGAACTTTTGGAGGAGATCGCTCGGGAGGTCCGGCCCTATTTCGGCAAAGGCCGGGTTGCCTCCTACATCCCCGCGCTGCGGCGCGTGCCCGCCACCAAGTTCGGCATGGCGGTCAGCATGGTGGACGGCAGGGAATTCACCGTCGGTGATGTCGACGAGAAATTCTCGATCCAAAGCATCTCGAAGCTGCTCACGCTCATGCTTGCCATGAGCATCAGGGGAGACGAGGTGTGGCGGCGGGTCGGCAAGGAGCCGTCCGGCACGCCCTTCAACTCGCTAGTGCAGCTCGAGTACGAGAAGGGTGTGCCGCGCAACCCGTTCATCAATGCCGGGGCGCTGGTCGTGCTCGACTGCGTCATGGCGCGAACCGGGAAGGAGACGACGCAGGTCATCCTCGACTATGCCCGCGTGCTTTCGCGCGATTTCTCCGTCGACTATAACGCCAAGGTCGCCGCCTCCGAGCTGCGGGCAGCGCATCGGAACGCGGCAATCGCGAACCTGCTGCGATGCCACAAGACGATCCGGCATGACCCCGGCGATCTGCTCTCGGCGTACTGCCACCAATGCTCGCTGGAGATGAGCTGCTCGGATCTCGCCAGGACCTTTCTGCCGCTCGCCAATGCCGGCGTTTCGCCGATCCTGGAGGAAGCCGTCCTCACCGACCGACAGGCGCGGCGGATCAACGCGCTGATGATGACTTGCGGGATGTATGATTCGGTCGGCAGTTTCGCCTTCCGGGTCGGCCTGCCGGCGAAGAGCGGCGTGGGCGGCGGCATCGTCGCCGTCGTGCCGCGGCAATGCTGCATCGCCGTGTGGTCGCCGGAACTGGACCGTTCCGGAAATTCGCTGGTCGGCACCGCCGCGCTCGAGCTGTTCGTCCGGATGACCAAGATGTCGATCCTCTGAGCGGACCACGCCGGCAGTCGTCGGTCAGCCGAGGATCGCGCGGCGGCGCTCGAGGCTGGCGGCGGGCCATTGCGCCTGCAGATCGTAATAGGCATCGAACGCGGGGGTGCCTTCCGGTAGCGGAATCCAGGGCAGTTTCGACCGGACGTAGATATGCACGTCCGGGGGCAGCGCCGTTGGGTCGTCGAGCGTGCCGACACGGACGAAGCGGAGGGCGGGGCGGCCGCCATAGTTGCTCCAGATTGCGGTCCCACAGTCCGGGCAACGGTGGATTTCGTGCGGGCGGCCGCTATCGGTGGGCACCGCAACCGGCCTAGGATCGCCCGAAAGTAGCGTGATCCGGTCGGTCTCGATCAAGGCGTTGATGACGAAGGCGCTTCCCGTCTGCCGCTGACAGTCACGGCAATGGCAGCAATGCACGAACATCGGCGCGGAGCCGAGCCGATAACGCACTGCGCCGCAGGCGCAGCCGCCTTCCAGGCCGTCTTTCATCCGATCCCCCGTGCCGATGCCCTATCCTTGATGTGCGAATGCCCAGTACAGCTCGCGCGCGCGCGCGTAGATCGGGCCGGGCTGAAGGTTGCGTTGCTCGATGCGGGTGATCGGCAGCAGCTTGGCATGGTTGCCGCTCGAGAAGATCTCGTCGGCCTCCAGCACCTCCTGATAGCTCAATGTTCGCTCATGGACCGCAATGCCGGCCTTGCGCAGCAGCTTGACGAGTCGCTGGCGGGTGATGCCGTTGAGGAAGGTTCCGTTGGGCATCGGCGTGTGAGCGGCACCGTTCTTGGCGATCCATATGTTGGCGCAGCTGAACTCCGCCACATTGCCCAGCGCATCGAGCATGACCGCATCGTCGAAGCCCTTGTTCTTCGCTTCGCCTCTGGCGCGGCCAGCCTGGGCGTAGAGGCAGACCGCCTTGGCGTCGGTCGGCGCCGTCTCGGGTGTGGGGCGGCGATATCTCGACAGGCAGATGCTGGTTCCCGTCGGCTCAGGCAGCGGCGTTTCGATGACCGAGATCGCGATGCGCGTACTTTCCGGATCGGGCGCGATCCAGCCCTCCTCCGACCATAGGAAGGGCCGGATATAGAGCGGCGTCCCCTTCGGGAACCGGTCAATCCCCTCGCGGGCGATCTCCTCGATCTCGCCCGCCGTCAATGGCGAGCTAAGCCCCAGCGCTGTTGCGGAGCGGACGGCACGCGCGCAATGCAGGTCGAGGTCGGGCGTGGTTCCCTCGAACGCGCGGGCACCATCGAACACCGCCGTGCCCTGCCAGGTGGCATGCGACCAAGCCCCCATCAGCAGCGGGTTACCATCGACCCATCGGCCGTCGATGTAATGCCACGCGTTCATGCGACCTCTCCATGCGCTGTGCGCATCATGCGCCCCGAGGACGTCGTCTGCCGAGTGAGGCGAGTCAGAATAACCGGTGACCGTCGTTTGGCAACGGGACGGATTTCACAGCCGAAAGCGTAACCGCGATTACCCCGACAGGTTCCGCCAGGCGAGGCCGGCTTGGCGATAGAGCAGAAGGTCGCGAGCAAGCCGGCCGTCTGCGGCTTCATCCGGAATCCTATGGCTCTGCGCCCTGGCACGCGCACGTGCCAGCGTAGCATTACGGGCGCGGCGGTCGAACAGCGCACTCTGGGCCGCGGCTTCGACCATCCGGTCCCGCGGCAGGAGCGGGATCGGGCCGTCATAACGCCGCTCGATGGCGGCCAAGGTGAAAAGCGGGTTCGATCGGCTCATTGGCGCGTCCGAGCAGCGACGGCCGGTCATTGAAGCAGAATGCCGGTCGAAGGTCAAGGAATATAAGCCTATGACCTCTCCGGTCAAAAGCCCGCGGCCGGTCAAGATCTACTGGCTGGCCCAGATGATACGGGCCATCCAGACGATGTCGTCGCTGCCGAAGGTGAGGGGCGGATAGTTCGGGTTGAGGGAGACGAGCTCGATCTTGCGCGCGCTTTGCCGGATCAGCTGCTTCGCCATGATCTCTCCGGCGCGGGTCTTCAGCACGACCCGATCGCCACGTCGGAGACTGGCGGCCGGCGAGACGACGATGATGTCCCCCTCGCGATAGACCGGCTCCATGCTGTCGCCGGTGATCTCCAGCGCGTAGGCGTTGCTGTCGCTGACCTCGGGGAACTCGATCTCGTCCCAGCCATTGCCGGCGGGAAAGCCGGCGTCGTCGAAATAGCCGGCCTGGCCGGCTTGGGCATAGCCCAGGACCGGAAGCCGCGGCAGCGTGCCGCCGCCACGGCCGCTCTCGCCGATCAGGTTCAGAAAGCCGGACAGCGGCTCGCCGGTGCTCTCCAGGATCTTGGCAATGCTCTCCGTGCTGGGCCAGCGCAGCTTGCCCTCGCGGGTCTTCCGCTTGCTCTTGTTGAATGTGGTCGGGTCAAGACCCGAGCGTCGCGCCAGCCCCGAGGCCGACATGTCGTATTTGGCAGCGAGACGATCGATGGCCCGCCAGATATCTGAATGGCGCAGCATGGGAACAACTTCTTAGGAAATAAGGGGTTTGTCAGCAGGAAAAAAGGCCCCCTTTTCGCGCCGAGCAGGAAAATATGGCCATGACCCTGTCGGAAACCCACCCTTGGGGCCTGAACGCGCTATCTGTTCCGCAGTCGTACCTTTTGCTAGGGTCCGGCCGCATGTTGACGCTACCCCTCTCGACCATGACGGCCCTTCTGCGGCTTTTCCCACCGGAATCGGCCCACCGGCTGACGATTCGCACCCTGGCGGCGGGCCTCGTGCCGGCCGAGACGGCGCCGGACGATCCGATTCTCGCCACCCGCGTCTGGAACCTGGATCTGCCCAACCCGATCGGCCTCGCCGCCGGATTCGACAAGAACGCGGAGGCGTTCGCGGCGACGCTCGGCCTCGGCTTCGGATTTGTCGAGATCGGCAGCGTGACGCCGCGGCCCCAGCCCGGAAACCCGCGGCCCCGGCTGTTCCGCCTGGCCGAGGACGGCGCCGTGATCAACCGCCTCGGCTTCAACAATGACGGCCTCCAGCCGGTCGCGGCGCGGCTTCGCCGACGGCCGTCTGGCGGTCCGCGCTGCGGCATCGTCGGCGCCAATCTCGGCAAGAACCGCGACAGTGCGGACGCGGCGGCCGATTACGCGGCCGGTGTCGCCGCCTTGGCGCCCTTGGCGGATTACCTCGTCGTCAATGTGTCCTCGCCTAACACGCCGGGCCTGCGCGCGCTCCAGGGTCGAGAGCCGCTGGCCCACCTGATCGACGCTGTGCTGGCCGCGCGTCAACGGGCGGTGCCGACATCGCCGCCGCCGCTCCTGCTCAAGATCGCGCCGGACCTGACGGAGGAGGACAAGCACGACATCGCCGAGGTGGCGCTCGCCGCCCCCGTCGACGGGCTGATCGTCAGCAACACGACGATCGCGCGGCCGGCGGATCTTCGCGGCCGCCACGCCGGCGAGGCCGGCGGTCTCAGCGGCCGGCCGTTGTTCAAGCCGTCGACCGCCGTGCTGGCGGACATGTATCTACTGACCGGCGGCCGTTTGCCCCTGGTCGGGGCCGGCGGGGTCGCCAGCGGCGCCGACGCCTATGCCAAGATCCGAGCCGGCGCATCGCTGGTGCAGTTCTATACCGCGCTGATCTATGCCGGGCCCGGACTGGTCCGCCGAATCAAGCGGGAGCTGGCGGCCTGCCTTCGCGCTGATGGGTTCGCGAGCGTCGCGGACGCCGTCGGCGCCGATCACCGAAACGACCGAGGACCTTCATGACCATCCAGTCCGCTTTCCCTGCCGTTCCGATCCAATCCGGCCTGTCGGGCCTCGCCGACCACTATGACGGCTACATCATCGATTTGTGGGGCGTGCTGCATGACGGCGCGAAGGCCTATCCCGGCGCGGTCGACTGCCTGCGGCGGCTTCGCGAGCGCGGCAAGCGCATCGTGATCCTGTCCAACGCGCCGCGCCGGGCCGAGGCCGTCGCCCGCCGCACGGCCGAGATCGGCATCACGCCGGACCTCTACGATCATCTGCTGTCCTCTGGCGAGGAAGCCTGGCAATCGCTGCAGGCGAGGCAGGATCCTTGGTACGCGGAACTTGGACGCCGGCTCTGCCATCTCGGGCCGGCGCGCGACCGCGGCATGCTCGAGGGCCTCGACATCGACGAAGTGCCGGATGCCGCCGCGGCGGATTTCATTCTCGCGACCGGTCTCGACGGCCCGGAGGACAGCGTCGCCACCTATGAGCCGGCCCTCGCGGCCGGTGCCGCCCGTGGGATCCCCTTGATTTGCGCCAATCCCGACCTCGAGGTCGTGCGCGACGGCGTGCGCGAGCTCTGCGCCGGTGCTCTTGCCGCCCGCTACGAGGAGTTGGGCGGGGAGGTGCGGTATCATGGAAAGCCCTATCCGTCCGTCTACCGATCCTGCCTCGATCTTCTCAGCATCGCCGACCAGGCGCGGATTCTGGGGGTTGGGGATTCGCTGCGCACCGACATCGCCGGGGCCGCCGGCGCCGGTATCGATTCGCTGCTGGTCATCGGCGGCATCCATGCCGAGGAGTTGGCCATCCCACCCGGCGCGCCGCTCGATCCACAGCGGTTGGCGGCGCTCTCGGCACGGCTCGGCCACCAGCCGACGGCCTCGGTTCCGACCTTCACCTGGTAGGAGGTCGGCGAAAAATTCATACGAAACTTTCAAATACTTACGTCTATAGTGGGAAGGCAAAAGCAGCGGCCGGACGGTCGCCGATGCACCGCCCGGCGCCTGGTGCGACATCAGCAGGAGGCGTCCATGACGATGCGCAAGGAGTCTCTCGCGGGCGTTTTCTCACAGCAGCAGATTGGTCGGCGTCCCTTCAACACGGCCTTGGCGGCGCTCGGCATCGGTCTGATGACCGTGCCGTTGTTGCGTCGCCCTGCTGCCGCGGCATCCGACCTTACCTACTTCACTTGGTCCGGCTACGAAATTCCAGAGTTCCACAAGGCCTATGTCGAGAAGTACGGGGCCGGACCGGAGGCGAGCCTGTTCGGCGATGACGAGGAAGGCTTTCAGAAGATACGCGCGGGGTTCAGTCCCGACATTACCCATCCCTGCTTCGACAAGATCGATCGCTTCCGCGCCGCCGACCTGATCCAGCCGATCGACGTCTCGCGGATTCCCGAGTGGGCGAGCCTCTTCCCGTCCTTGACGAGCCTGCCGGGCGTTCAGTCCGACGGGCAGGTCTGGTTCGTTCCCTGGGATTGGGGCAACACCTCCATCCTCTACCGGACGGATCTCGTCGAGATCAAGGAAGAGTCTTGGAGCCTGCTCTGGGACGACCGCTATTCCGGGCGGATGGCGACGATCGACGCGATCCATGACACGCCGGTCGTTGCGGCGATCGTCGCCGGCGTCGATCCGTTCAACCTCTCCGATGCCGATCTTCCGAAGGTGCGGGCCGCGCTCGAGAAGCAGCGTCCGCTGGTCCGCATGTACACCACCGATATGACCAGCGTCGAGCAGGCGTTGGCGTCCGGTGAGCTGGTCGCGGCGATGACCTGGAACGATTCGATGGTGCGGCTGACGCAGCAGGGCCTCCCGGTCAAGTTCATGCAGCCGAAAGAAGGCATTCTCACCTGGGTCTGTGGCTATGTCCTGCACAAGGGCACGCCTAACCTCGACAAGGCTTACGACTTCATCAATGCTCGGCTGGCGCCGGAGTCGGGGGCTTATCTGATTAACGAGTACGGCTACGGCAACGCGAACCGGAAGGCGTTCGAACTCATCAGCGAGGCGCGCCTGGCGGAGCTCGGGCTGCCGAAGGATCCGTCGATCATGCTCGACAACAGCGTCGTGCTGCGGCCGATGCGCGATGCGGATGCCGTGACTCGCATGTTCGAAGAGGTCAAGGCCGGCTACTGACCGGCGCTGGCGCACCTTCCTCGAGACCGTGCGCCGCATGGACGAAGCGGCGCACGGTTCGCTATACTTCGCATCTGCGAAGAGAGGGAGCAGGGCCGGTGGCGGATTTCCCGAAGAAGACGATGGACGACTGGGCGGAGCTGGCGCGCAAGGAACTGCGCGGCCGGCCGCTGGACTCGCTCGACTGGACCACGCCGGAAGGCATCGCGGTCAAGCCGCTCTACACGGCCGCCGATCTCGAGGCCTTGGAACAGGTCGACAGCCTGCCCGGCTTCCCGCCTTACCTGCGCGGGCCGCGCGCCACCATGTATGCCAACCGGCCCTGGACCGTGCGGCAATATGCCGGCTTCTCGACAGCCGAGGACTCCAACGCCTTTTACCGGCAGAACCTCGCGGCCGGGCAGAAGGGGCTGTCGGTCGCCTTCGATCTGGCGACCCATCGCGGCTATGATTCGGACCATCCGCGCGTCGTCGGCGATGTCGGCAAGGCCGGGGTGGCGATCGATTCCGTCGAGGACATGAAGATCCTGTTCGACGGCATCCCGCTCGACGAGATGAGCGTGTCGATGACCATGAACGGCGCGGTGCTACCGGTGCTTGCCGGCTACATCGTCGCCGCCGAGGAACAGGGGGTGCGGCCGGACCAGCTCTCCGGCACGATCCAGAACGACATCCTCAAGGAGTTCATGGTCCGGAACACCTACATCTATCCGCCTGAGCCCTCGATGCGGATCGTCGCCGACATCATCGCCTATACGGCGGCGCACATGCCGAAGTTCAACTCGATCTCGATCTCCGGCTACCATATGCAGGAGGCGGGGGCGACGGCGGTGCAGGAGCTCGCCTTCACGCTCGCCGACGGGCTCGACTATGTGCGGGCGGCGCTGTCGCGCGGCCTCGATATCGACGCTTTCGCGCCGCGGCTGTCGTTCTTCTTCGCGATCGGCATGAACCTCTTCATGGAAGTTGCGAAGTTGCGCGCGGCGCGCCTTCTCTGGGCGCGGATGATGCAGCCGTTCGACCCGAAGAACCCGGCCAGCTTGGCGCTCCGGACCCACTGCCAAACCTCGGGCGTCAGCCTGACCGAGAAGGCGCCCTACAACAACGTGATCCGCACGACGATCGAGGCGCTGGCCGCGGCGCTCGGCGGCACCCAGTCGCTGCACACCAATGCGCTGGACGAGGCGCTCGCCCTGCCGACGCCGTTCTCCGCCGGCATCGCCCGCAACACCCAGCTGATCCTGCAGGAGGAGACGGGCATCACCAAGGTCGTCGACCCGCTGGGCGGCAGCTATTACGTCGAGGCGCTGACCGCGAGCCTCGCGGCCGAGGCCTGGGCACTGATCGAGGAGGTCGAGGCGCTGGGCGGCATGACCAAGGCCGTCGAATCGGGCATGCCGAAACTCCGTATCGAGGAGGCGGCGGCCCGGCGTCAGGCGCGCATCGACCGCGGCGAGGAGGTGATCGTCGGCGTCAATAAATATCGCTCGGCCGAAGACGAGAAGGTCGAGATTCTCGATATCGACAACAGCAAGGTCCGGGCATCGCAGATCGCCCGGCTGCAGCGGGTCCGCGAGACGCGCGATCCGGCGCGCTGCCGCGCCGCGCTCGAGGCCTTGACCAAGGCGGCGGCGAGCGGGGAGGGCAATCTGCTCGAGCTCTCGGTCGCGGCGGTTCGGGCACGGGCTACAGTGGGCGAGATCTCGGATGCGCTCGAGACCGTCTTCACCCGCCACCGGGCCACGACCCGCAGCATCTCCGGCGTCTATGGCGCAGCCTATGAGGGCGACGAGGGCTTCACCCGGATCCAAGGTGAAGTGCGCGCCTTCGCCGAGGCCGAGGGGCGCCGGCCGAGAATGCTCGTGGTCAAGCTCGGCCAGGATGGGCACGACCGCGGTGCCAAGGTCATCGCCACGGCCTTCGCCGATCTCGGATTCGATGTCGATGTCGGGCCGCTGTTCCAGACTCCCGACGAGGCGGCGCGCCAGGCGGTCGAGAACGATGCGCATGTCATCGGCGTCTCCTCCCAGGCAGCCGGCCACAAGACCCTGGTGCCGCAACTCGTCGACGCGCTGAAGGCGGCCGGGGCGGGCGACATCCTGGTGGTCTGCGGTGGCGTCATTCCGCCCCAGGACTACGAGTTCCTGCGGGCCAAGGGCGTCTCGGCGATCTATGGTCCGGGCACCAACATCCCGCTGGCGGCGGCAGAAATCCTCGACCTTATCCAGCGGCGCAAGGCGGCGTAACGCGTGGAGTATCGCCCTCTTCCACAAGAGGAGAGGGAGGAGTGGCGCTTGGCCTTCGGGGGTCGCGCACTTACCTAATGAGCATGCTGCACATTCCTCTCGTCGCCCCGCCACGGGCTGCGACGTCCTCTCCGGAGCCCCCGACATGACTTCCTTCACCGTGGACTCTTCACCCCTCAGGCGCCGGGGCAAGGGGCAGTGGGGCGCGCTCGTCGCGCTGCTGCCGAATCTCTGGCCGAAGGGCGATTGGGAACTCCGCACCCGCGTGGTGATCGCGCTGGTCTTCCTAGTGCTCGCCAAGCTCGCGACCGTCTATACGCCGATCTTCTTCAAGGGAATGGTCGACGCCCTGTCGGCCGAGGGCGCGGCTGCGCTGGTCGTCCCGGTCGGGTTGCTGCTGGCCTACGGCTTGGCGCGGGTCATGTCGCAGACCTTCGCGGAGCTGCGCGACGGCGTCTTCGCCAAGGTCGCGCAGCGCGCCATCCGCCGCGTCGCGCTGGCGACCTTCAACCATTTGCATCACCTGTCGCTGCGCTTCCATCTCGACCGGCAGACCGGCGGCTTGAGCCGCGCGGTCGAGCGCGGCGCGAAGGGTATCGAGTTCCTACTGTTCTTCGTCCTGTTCAACGTGCTGCCGACGATCCTCGAGATCGCACTCGTCTGCGGCATTCTCTGGACGCTCTATAATTTCTGGTTCGCCGCGGTCACCTTTGTCACCATCGTCGGCTATGTCTGGTACACCTTCGCGGTCACCAACTGGCGCATCAAGTACCGCCGCCGGATGAACGAGTCCGACAGCGAGGCGAACACCAAGGCGATCGACAGCCTGCTGAACTACGAGACGGTCAAGTACTTCAACAACGAGGCGCACGAATCGCGCCGCTACGACGTCGCCCTGCAGACCTACGAGAAGGCGGCGGTCAAGAGCAAGACCAGCCTCTCGCTCCTGAATGTGGGGCAGAGCGTGATCATCGCGCTCGGCGTGACGGCGATGATGGGGATGGCGGCCCGGGGCGTCGCCGCCGGCCGGATGACCGTCGGCGATTTCGTGCTGGTCAACGCCTATCTGATCCAGCTCTATATGCCGCTCAACTTCCTCGGCACTGTCTATCGCGAGATCCGCCAGTCGCTGATCGACATGGAATCGATGTTCGACCTGCTGCATGAGGATGTCGAGGTCGAGGACCGGCCCAGCGCTCCGGCGCTCAAGGCCGAGCGCGGGGCGGTCGCCTTCGAGAATGTCAGCTTCGGTTATGATCCGCGGCGGCCGATCCTGAAGGATGTCTCCTTCGCGGTCGATCCCGGGCATACCGTCGCGATCGTCGGCCCAAGCGGTGCCGGCAAGTCGACGATCTCGCGTCTCCTCTTCCGCTTCTATGACGTGAACGAGGGCCGCATCACCATCGACGGACAGGATATCCGCGACGTCCGGCAATCCACCCTGCGCGCCGCCATCGGCATCGTTCCGCAGGACACGGTGCTGTTCAACGACACGGTCTATTACAACATCGCCTATGGCCGCCCCGACGCCACGCGCGAGGAGGTCGAGGCGGCGGCGCGGCTCGCCCGCATACACGACTTCATTCTGGCGCTGCCCGACGGCTACGACACGCGGGTCGGCGAGCGCGGTTTGAAGCTGTCCGGCGGCGAAAAGCAGCGCGTCGCGATCGCCCGCACGATCCTGAAGCGGCCGGCGGTGCTGCTGTTCGACGAGGCGACCTCGGCGCTCGACACCCACACGGAGAAGGAGATCCAGAAGAGCCTGCGCGAGGTCTCCGCCGACCGCACGACGCTGATGATCGCCCACCGCCTGTCGACCGTGATCCATGCCGACGAGATCTTGGTGCTGGAGGCCGGCCGGATCGTCGAGCGCGGCCGCCATGGCGACCTGCTGGCGCTCGGCGGCAGATACGCCGCGATGTGGGCGCGCCAGCAGGAAGCGGAAGAGGAGAAGCGGCTGGTCGAGGCCGTTTAAGCACCGGCTCTACAGCGGCTTCCGCCCGCTGAACAGTGCGTGCCCCGCCTTCATCCAGTGGACGTCGACTGCCTCCAGCCCGGCCTCCGCCATCCAGCGGAGCTGGTCGAACAGCGAGGAGGGCTGGTCGATCGGATCCGCCTCCAGATCGCGATAATAGTTCCAGCCCTCCGCCCGGAACCGGTCGAACGCTGTCTCATTGCCGTCGATCTCGCGGGCGCGGCGGCGAACCTCGTCGTCCCAGGCCTGCGCCGCCAGGGCGGCGGCCTGCGGCGTCGCCGGCGAGACGAGGTCGGCGATGATCAGCGCGCCGCCGGATGCAAGCGCGGCCGCCATGTCGCGGAACAGCGCCTGCTTGCTCGGCCCGTCCAGATGATGGATCGCAAGCGACGAGACGACGGCGCGCAGCGGAAAGTCGAACTGCCGCCAGCCGGGTGCGGCGAGATCGAACAGCCGGGTTTCGAGGCGGCCGGCGTCTGTCCCGGCAAGCCGGATCGTGCTGTCCAGCATCGTCCGCGAACCGTCGAGGGCGTGGAGCCTGACGGCGGGAAAGCGCGTCAGAATCGCGCGGGACAGCAGTCCCTCGCCGCAGCACAGCTCGACGGCATCCGGGGCGTTCGGGAGATCCGGAATCAGGTCGCAGATCGCCGCGATTTGTGCCTCCCGCTCCGGGACGTAATAGCGGCCGAGATCGATGAAATGGGCCGATGTCTCCTCGGTCCATCCGGCAGGCTGAGCCTTCTCGGATTGCGCCATGTCCCGTCCTTTCCTTGCGGTTCCCGAACGTCGAGCATGTGGCGTCGGGCCGGGGTTAGTCCACGGCTTGTTAACGGGTCTTCGGTTCTTATTCCCGGTCGAAACGCCGTTTCGGGGCTTTGCATGAGTTTGATTTCCAGACTGTTCGGAGCAGCCGGGATCAGGCGCCGCGCGGCGCCGGCAGATGATGCCCGGGAGCAGCGCCGGGAACTCGGCAAGCAGTTGATGACGCCCGAGCGGGAGGCGCTCATCGCGCGTGCCATGGCGGTAAGACGGGCGAAGCAGGACCTACTCGGAGACCTCGCCGATTCCGCCGGTACGAAGCGTGTCGCCGACGTAATCCGTCGCATGATGGACGACAAGCGGTAGGGTCAATCGTCTGCTTGCTGTCTCCGCTGCCGCGGACTTTAACTTTCGGTGTCGTGGCGATAGGTTATGGGCATGACTCCTGCCTTGACGCATATCGCGATGCATGTGCGCGACCTTCCTGCCGTGGTCGCCTTCTACCGCGAGTTCTGCGGCATGCGGCCGGTGCATGAGCGGGCGCAGTCGGACAGCGGCAAATCCATCGTCTGGTTGGCCGAGCCGGGGCGCGAAAAGGAATTCATCATCGTCCTGCTGCCCGGCGGCCCCGGTCGCGATCAGGCCGAAACCGATTTCAGCCATCTGGGCTTCGCGCTGGAGAGCCGCGAGGCGGTCGATGCGATCGCCCGCCGCGGCGAGAGTGCCGGCTGTCTCGCCTGGCCGCCGCGGGAGGATGACTATCCCGTCGGCTATTATTGTGGCCTGCGCGATCCGGACGGCAATTTCGTCGAATTCAGCTATGGCCAACCGCTCGGCCCCGGCGCGCCCGATGGGGACTGAGACCGCTTGAACGACCGTCCCAATCCGGCCACGCAGCCCAGCGACCTTGCCGCGCGCGTTCTCGCCGGCGATCGCCGGGCGCTGGCGCGCGCCATTACGATGATCGAATCGACGCGGGCCGACCATCGCCGTGAGGCGGAGGACCTGCTGTCGCGGCTGCTGCCGGCGACGGGCCGATCTATCCGCCTTGGCATCTCCGGCGCGCCGGGCGTCGGCAAATCGACCTTCATCGAGAGCTTCGGCCAGCACGTGATCGAACAGGGCCACCGCATCGCGGTGCTGGCCGTCGACCCCTCATCGCGGGTCAGTGGCGGTTCGATCCTCGGCGACAAGACGCGCATGGCCGAGCTGGCGCGGCAGGAGCAAGCCTTCATCCGGCCGTCGCCCGCCGGCGACAGCCTCGGCGGGGTGGCGCGACGCACGCGCGAGACGCTGCTCGCCTGCGAGGCGGCAGGGTTCGACGTGGTGGTGGTGGAGACCGTCGGCGTCGGCCAGTCGGAAACCGCCGTGGCCGATATGGTCGACATGTTCATCCTGCTGCTTATGCCAGGCGGTGGCGACGATCTTCAGGGCATCAAGCGCGGCATCGTCGAATTGGCCGACCTTTTGCTGGTCAACAAGGCGGATGGCGATCTGGCGGCCGCGGCCGGCCGGACTGCGGCCGAGTACCGGAACGCGCTGCGCCTGTTGCGGCCCGCCTCGGCGGCCTGGACGCCACAGGTCCTGCAGTGCTCAGGCCTCACCGGCGCCGACATGCCCGAGGTGTGGCAGGCGGTGGAGCACTATCGAGCGGCGCTTTCCGAGCATGGTGAGATCGCCCGCCGCCGCGCCACGCAGGCGCGGAGCTGGCTGCGGGCCGAGCTGTCGGACAGCCTGCTGGCGGCGCTGAAGGCGCATCCAGAGATCGCGCGGCGGCTGCCCGCGCTGGAGGCCGAGGTGGCTCAGGGCAGGGTGACGCCGACGACGGCTGCCCGGACGCTCCTCTCCGCCTTCCTCGGCGAGGAGAAGGCGCCGTAGCGCCGGGGGGCGAATCCAGATGAGGAGGTGGTCATGACGTCAATGAACGCGGATGATGGTGAGGCCGGCGTCATAGCCGGTCGCTCATTGCGGTTCCGGCAGGCGCGGCGCGAGGAGGTGCCCGCGATCGTGCGGCTGCTCGCCGACGACGCACTGGGCTCCAGTCGCGAGCACTATGCGGAGCCTCTTCCGCAAGCCTATTGGGACGCCTTCGACGCGATCGCCGCGCGACCCGACAATCTGCTGATCGTCGCGGAGATGGATGGGGCCGTGGTCGGCTGCCTGCAGCTCACGCTTATTCCGGGCCTGACGCGGCTGGGGGCTTGGCGGGCGCTGATCGAGGGCGTGCGCGTCGATTCGCGTTGCCGAGGCCAGCGGGTCGGCGAACGCCTCCTGCGGTATGCGATCGACCAAGCCCGGGCCCAAGGGTGCCGCCTCGTCCAGCTGACCACCGACAAGACGCGCAGCGACGCGCACCAGTTCTATGAGAGGTTGGGCTTCGTCGGCAGCCATCTCGGGATGAAGCTGGCGCTGGATTGACCGGTGATCGCAGCTCTGCCTTGTTAAGGATTGGGTTAACGATCGGCCGGCGTGTTCGGCCTTGACGATCCGGCGCGTCTGCCGTAAAACCCCGGCTTCTCCGGGCCGCCAGGGCCCGGTTTTGTCATTTTCCCGAGAGAGGAATGCGGTCATGGCACGACGCTGCGCCGTCACCGGAAAGGGCGTTCAGACCGGCAACAACGTCAGTCACGCCAATAATAAGTCCCGTCGCCGCTTTCTGCCGAATCTGCAGGAAACGTCGCTTCTGAGCGATGCGTTGGGGCAGATGGTCCGGCTGCGGCTGACGACCCATGCGATTCGGACGATCGAGCATAATGGTGGGCTCGACGCCTACCTGCTCGGCACCAACGATTCGAAGCTGACGGATGAGACGCGGCGCCTGAAGCGGCGCATCGTCAAGGCCGCCGCGGTTGCCGGCGAGGCTGCCTGACAGCCAGGCGCCGAACGGCCGGAGTCGGAAAAGCCCGCGTGACCCGCGGGCTTTTCTGTTATGGGCGCCTCCCGAAAGAAGGCTGTCTCGCCGCCATTCTCCTGGCGCGCCTAGAAACTGATTCATCGGTCAGACTGGGTCAACCTGATCGGATCGTACTCTAGGTTAACAAGACATAAAGGAAATCGTGGCAAAACCGACTGCGCCGCGTTCAGCCGTCGCGTGACGGGGGCAGGAAAGGCCGAACGCTTCTCGAGGGGCCAGTCACCGTGTTCACGCAACTGCGTTCATTCTGCATCGCCGCTATCGCGCTGCTCATCATGTCCGGCTGTGCGCCTGTCGCGGTAGAGGAAGGTGCGGTCGCGGAAAGTGTGATCGTTCTCGAACCGAAGCGAACGGCCACCTACACGCTTATGGAGTGGGGGGACGATATCGTCTGCGGCTTCGACCGGGCGCCTTACCCGCTAACTGTCCGCGAGGACGACCTGCAGACGGGGGAGGTGGGGGCCGGCTTCAGGAACTGGTTCCGGCACGAAGACCAGTGCCGGCGCCGCTACACCTGGATTCATCAGGCATTCGTGGAGTTCGACACGCAGCCGCTTCGCGATCTCGGGCGAGCCACTGCGATTCGCAGCGCGACGCTGCGGTTTCATGAGCGGCCGCTGAGCGCCGGTCAGCCGCCGCAATTGGTTCGATCGGTGGCGGACGGTCTTTCCTCCACAAACTGCCCCATGCTTCGCGCCCCCGCGGAATCCTGGGAGCGGGGATGGCATGATGTCAGGGCCAGGGCCGATCTGATCGAGACCGGCAGGTTTCCGTTCACCCGGACCGTTTCACTCGGCCTGCCGGGCATCAATGATCGCGAGATCGACGTCACCAAGTTCGTCCAGCGACTCGTCCCGCGCCCGGAGAGACCTTTCGAGCTTGCCTTCGAATCGATATCGGACCTGTTCTATCAGAACAACAACGAGTTCTGCATGGAGATCCTCGGCGGGTTCAGCGTGGCCATCGAGTATGAGAAAATCGGGAGGGCGGAGCCGTGATGTCGGCCTGCGGTCGGTAACCTCTGCACACGCCAGGCCAGCTAGTTCGCTTGCCATTCCTGCCGAACCTCGGAATCGGCCTCGTTCCGTAGATGATGCGCCCGCAGCTCTTCGAAGCGGGCAGGATCGGCGAGTTGCGCCAGGGCCCAGACGGCCGCGCCGCGCACCAGCGGCGCCGCGTCGTCGAGCAGCGCCTCGATCCGTTCGGCTTGTCCCGAATCGCTGGAGTTGCCGAGCGCGACCAGGACGTTACGGACGAAGCGGTCGCGCCCGACTCGCTTGATCGGCGAGCCGGAGAACAGGGCGCGGAAGGCGGAATCGTCGAGGTCGGCGAGATCCGCGAGGCGTGGCGCGGTCAGCTCCGCCCGCGGCTGGAAGGCGAACTCGGCCGTCCGCGACGCGAACTTGTTCCAGGGGCATACCGCGAGACAGTCGTCACAGCCATAGATCCGATTGCCCATCGCCCGGCGGAACGCGCGCGGGATCGGGCCCTTATGCTCGATCGTGAGATAGGAGATGCAGCGCCGGGCGTCGAGTCGATAGGGCGCGGGAAAGGCCTTGGTCGGACAGGCATCGAGACAGCGGCGGCAGGCGCCGCAATGGTCCGTCTCGCTTTCGTCCGGCGGCAGGTCGAGCGTCGTGAAGATCTCGCCCAGGAACAGCCAGGAGCCAAACCGGCGCGACACCAGATTGGTGTGCTTGCCCTGCCAGCCGATGCCGGCCTTCTCGGCCGCAGGCTTCTCCATCACCGGCGCGGTATCGACGAAGACCTTGAGCTCGCAGCCATAGCTTCGGTGGATCCAGCCGCCGAGCTGCTTCAGCCGAGATTTGACGACGTCGTGATAGTCCTTGCCCTGGGCATAGACGGAGACGATCCCGCGATCCGGCCGGTCGAGCAGCGCCAGCGGGTCGTGGCCCGGCCCGTAGTTCATGCCCAGCGCAACGATGCTGCGCGCCTCCGGCCAGAGCGTGCGCGGATCGGCCCGCCGTTCGAACGTCTCCTGCATCCAGCCCATATCGCCCTGCTGGCCCTCGGCGAGGAAGTCGGCAAGATGCTGCTTCGTGGAGGTGTCCGCCTTGGCCGTGGCAAAACCGACCGTGCCGAATCCAAGCTCGATCGCCTTAGCGCGAATGGCGTCCTTGATTGCCGCCGGATCGGTTTCTTTGGCTCCTTGCATCACTCGTCCGGGAAGTCGGGCCTCGCCGTTCGACAGCTCAGGGTGAGGTCCTCATGCTGAGCCTGTCGAAGCATGTAGGTTGGAGGGCTTAGTGGTCATCCCCGCCCGCGATAGGGCGCGACGCCCTGATCGGGAATCCACACGCCTTCCGGTGCCGGACCGGTCTGGTAGAACACGTCGATCGGCATGCCGCCGCGCGGGTACCAATAGCCGCCGATGCGCAGCCAGATCGGCTGCAGCACCGCCTCGAGCCGCCGCGCGATGGTCAGGGTGCAGTCCTCGTGGAACGCGCCGTGGTTGCGGAACGCGCCGAGATAGAGCTTCAGCGACTTGCTCTCCACCAGCCGCTCGTCCGGGACATAGTCGATCACCAGATGGGCGAAGTCCGGCTGGCCGGTGATCGGGCAGAGCGAGGTGAACTCCGGGCAGGTGAAGCGGACGAGATAGCGGGCGTCGCGCTGCGGGTTGGGCACGGTCTCCAGCACCGCCTCTTCTGGAGAGGCGGGCAGGGAAGCCTTGCCGCCGAGCTGCGTCAGGGACTCGTAGATGGAATCGGTCATGAGATGCGATGGCTCCAGAGCATATGCATCGATTGTCATGCCCGGGCTTGACCCGGGCATCCACGGACCCGCGGGTCACACGAAAAAGAGCGGTCGCGTCACAGCGGCTCGATATCGCCCAGTTCTTGCTGTGCGGCGAAATCGGCGGCCCAGGCCTCCAGGGCGCCGGCCGCGATCGCCTGCCGCAGTCCGGCCATGAGATCCTGATAATATTGAAGATTATGCCAACTCAGCAGGATCTGGCCAAGCATCTCGCCGGCGCGCCACAGGTGATGGAGATAGGCGCGGGCGTAGCCGGTGCAAGCCGGGCAGCCGCAGTTCTCGTCGAGCGGCCGCGGATCGTCGCGGTGACGGGCGTTGCGGATATTGACCGGCCCGCGCCGGGTGAAGGCCTGGCCGGTGCGGCCCGAGCGGGTCGGCAGGACGCAATCGAACATATCGATGCCGCGCCGCACCGCGCCGACGATGTCGGCCGGCTTGCCGACGCCCATCAGATAGCGCGGCCGAGCGGCCGGCAGCAGGCCGACGGTGCGGTCCAGCGTCCGGAACATCAATTCCTGCCCCTCGCCGACGGCGAGCCCGCCGACCGCATAGCCGTGAAAGCCGATCCGGGTCAGCGCCTCGGCGGATTCGGCCCGCAGGTCCGGATAGACGCTGCCCTGCACGATGCCGAACAGGCCATAGCCCGGCCGATCGACGAAGGCCGCCTTCGACCGCTCCGCCCAGCGCATCGACAGCCGCATCGAGGCGGCGGCCTCGGCCTCCTCGACGGGGTAAGGGGTGCATTCGTCGAAGGCCATTATGATGTCCGCGTCCAGCGCATGCTGGATCGCGATTGACCGCTCCGGCGTGAGCTCGTGCGGGCTGCCGTCGATGTGGGAGCGAAAGGTGACGCCGCGCTCGTCGATCTTTCGCAGCTGTGTCAGCGACATCACCTGATAGCCGCCGGAATCGGTCAGGATCGGCCGCGGCCAGTTCATGAACCGATGCAGGCCGCCCAGCCGTTCGACGCGCTCCGCCCCCGGGCGCAGCATCAGATGGTAGGTGTTGCCGAGCAGGATCTGGGCGCCGGTCGCAGCCACCGCCTCAGGCATCATCGCCTTGACCGTCGCGGCCGTGCCGACCGGCATGAAGGCCGGCGTTTCGATTGGGCCATGAGCGGTTTCGATCCTGCCCAGCCGCGCCGCGCCGTCGGTGGCGATCAGGTGGAATCGAAAGGGGCGGCCAGAGGGGGTCAAGACGTCTTCTCCCGATGCAGGAGGCAGCAATCGCCGTAGGAATAGAAGCGATAATTCGCCGCCTTGGCATGCGCGTAGGCCGCCTGCATCCGCGCGAGCCCCGAAAAGGCCGACACCAGCATGAACAGGGTCGAGCGTGGCAGGTGGAAATTGGTGAGTAGCAGATCCGCCGCCTTGAACCGATAGCCGGGCGTGATGAAGATGTCGGTTTCCCCGGAGAAAGGATGCAGCCGCCCCGCCTCGTCGGCCACCGTCTCGAGGAGCCGCAGGCTCGTCGTGCCCACCGCGACGATGCGCCCGCCCGCCGCCCGCGCCGCGTTGATCGCCTCGGCCGCCGCGGGGGCGATCACGCCGATCTCGGCATGCATGACATGGTCGCGTAGGTCCTCGACCTTGACCGGCAGGAAGGTTCCCGCGCCGACATGCAGGGTCACGGTCGCGCGCCGGACGCCGCGAGCGTCGAGCGCCGCGAGCAGCTCCGGCGTGAAATGGAGGCCGGCGGTGGGGGCGGCGACAGCGCCGTCCTCGCGCGCGAAGATGGTCTGGTAATCCGCCTGGTCCCGCGCGTCAGGCCCCTCCGGGCGCTTGATGTAGGGCGGCAGCGGCGTGTGCCCCCATTGCCGCAGGGCCTCCAGCAGCGCGGCGCCCGACCGGTCGAAGCCGAGCGCGACTTCGCCGGCCTCGCCCTTCTCCAGGACCTCGGCCGAGAAATCGGGCGCGAACATGATCCTGTCTCCGACGCGGAGCTTCCGCGCCGGACGGGCGAAGGCCAGCCAGCGATCTTCGGCCACGCGCTTGTGCAGGGTGATTCCGACCGTCGCCGTTCCGCGCTTGCCGCTGAGCTGCGCAGGAATGACCCGAGTGTCGTTGAACACCAGGATGTCGCCCGGCCGCAGCAGGGCCGGCAGGTCGCGCACGCTCCAGTCGCGATCGGTCTCAGCCACCTCCAGCAGCCGCGCGGCATCCCGGGGCACGGCGGGCCGGTCGGCGATCAACGCGCGCGGCAGATCGAAGTCGAACGCGTCGACTTTCATGCATCGGCTCCTCGTCGGAACGGGTGGCGAACGGGTCCGCAGGATATAGACCAGCCACCCCGACGGGAAAAGCTTTGGGAAAGCTTTTGGCCGGGAAAGCGCCCGGATAGCTGCGGACAACCAAGGGCGCGGAACAGATGGGAATTATCCGACCATGTCTCAAGAAGTGCGGCAGGCGGGCTGATGTCAGGGCCGCAGCAGGAACTGCAGCAGGAGCGTCCGCTGCAGCATGCTTCGGTTGTCATCCGAGAGGAGATAGATGAGCGTGCCGCCGCCCGGCGCCGGCGCTGCGGCGAGCGCCTCGAAGTTGTCGACGCTCAGCGGCAGGGTCAACTCAGCGATCGGCTGTCCGGTGAGCCGGATGCCGGGGCGGATCTCCGTCGCCGAGAGGATCGATAGCCGTGCCGCCGGACCGCCGATCGGGCTATAGCGCCGCTCCAGCAACAGAACGTCGCCGTCCGGCAGCAGGGCGAGATCGGTCGGCTTGAAGCGGCCGGTGCGGGCCAGGCTGATCTCGGCCCATCCATTGGCCGCGCTAATCCAGCCGCGAATATCGCCCGCCGCGTCTGCGCCGTCCTCGCTCAACAGCAGGATGCGCCCTGGCCCCAGTACCGCCATCGCCTCGATACCGCCATTGCCAGGCAGATTTGTTATCGTATCCGGCGGTTCGACGGGTTTCGCGGCCGCCTGAAAGGGATCGTCGGCCGGGCCGTAGCGCCAGATCCGATGGTCGCGCTCGAAGGCTACGAGGAGGCTGCCGTCGGTGTCACGCGCGAGCCCTTCCGCATCGGCCCGCCGCTTTCCCGCGAGAGGATGGCCCTTCTCATCGAGCAGCGGCGCGATCACACCGTCGCTGACGCCCGTCAGCCGGCCGTCCATATCGTGATGGAGCGTGAAGGTGATCCAGAACCCGAGGTCGGACAGGGCCAGCAGCCGACTGCCATCCGCCGTGAGCCGCATGCTGGACAGGCCGCCCCAGTCCTCGGCGTCGCTCCGCAGCTCGAATCCGGCCAGATAGTCGATCCAGTCAACCTTGCTTTGGTCCGGCTCTCGCGGGTTCAGCGGGATCGATTGCGCGTCGATTTCGACGGGCGCGGCTGCGGCATTCGCCGTCGGGAAAAGAAAGAGCCAAGCGAGGAAGGCGCACCGGATCGCGGATCGGGAAAGGAGCTGCGCCGAACGGCGATCGGGCGCGTTCCGCGTCACGCGAAAGCCGGTGAGGCCTATCGCCGGCCGCCGGCCGCGCGCCGCGTGGCGGGCCCGCGCCGCGCTCCGGAGCCTCTCGCCGAGCTGGCGTCTTCGTCGAAGAGCTCGGCCAGCTTCTCCAACATCGCGCCGCCAAGCTGCTCGGCGTCGACGATCGTCACGGCCCGGCGGTAGTATCGCGTGACGTCGTGCCCGATGCCGATGGCGATCAGCTCCACCGGCGACGCGGTCTCGATCCATTCGATGGCGTCGCGCAGATGACGCTCGAGATAGTTGCCCGGATTGACCGACAGGGTCGAATCGTCGACCGGGGCCCCGTCGGAGATCACCATCAGGATACGGCGCTGCTCCGGCCGGGCGATCAGACGGTTATGCGCCCAGAGCAGCGCCTCGCCGTCGATATTCTCCTTCAGAATACCTTCCCGCAGCATCAGGCCAAGGCTCTTGCGCGCGCGCCGCCACGGCGCGTCCGCCGGCTTGTAGATGATGTGGCGCAGATCGTTCAGGCGACCCGGGTTGGTCTGTTTCCCGCCAGCGATCCAGCGCTCGCGCGAATGGCCGCCTTTCCACATCCGCGTGGTGAAGCCCAGCACCTCGACCTTGACGCCGCAGCGCTCCAGCGTACGGGCGAGAATGTCGGCGCTCATCGCCGCGACGGTGATCGGCCGGCCGCGCATCGAGCCCGAATTATCGATCAGTAGCGTGACGACGGTATCGCGAAACTCGGTGTCCTTCTCCCGCTTGTAGGAGAGCGGAATCACCGGATTGATGACGATGCGCGACAGTCGGGCGCTGTCGAGCAGGCCTTCCTCGAGGTCGAATTCCCAGGCGCGCGACTGCTTGGCCATCAGGCGCCGCTGCAGCCGGTTCGCCAGCTTCGACACCACGGCATGAAGGCTCGAGAGCTGCTGGTCGAGCAGCTGGCGCAGTCGCGTCAACTCGTCGGCATCGCACAGCTCGACCGCGTCGACCACCTCGTCGAACTCGGTGGTGAAGGGATGATAGGCAGGTTCGTTGCGGATATTGTGCCGGGCGTCGACGGGCGGTCGGCCTGGCCGGCCGGGATCGTCCTCGCCGCCTTCGCCGCGCATCTCCGTATCGCTGTCCGCAGCCGTGCTGTCGGTTCCGTCTTCGCCCTCCTCGGCCTCGTGCCCCTCCATGGCGGCGGCCGAGTCCGTCGCCTCCTCGGCGCCCGATTCGCCCTGACCCTGGTTCAACTCGTCCTGGCTGTTATCGCCCTCGCTCTCCGACTCCTCCTCGGCGGGGCTGGCTTCCTCGGCGCCGACATCGATATCCAGATCGGTCAGCAACTGCCGCACTGCTTTTGCATAGGCGCCCTGGTCGTTCATCAGCCGGGCCAAACGGGCGACGTCCTGATAGACGCGATCGTCGAGGTTGGGCCGCCACAGCTCGACCATCCGCCGGGCGCTCGGCGGCGGCGGCGCCCCGGTCATCGCCTCGCGCACCAGAAGCCGAATCACCTCGGCAAGCGGTGCGTTCTCGCGCTCGGTGATCCGGCCATAGCCGCACTGTTGACAGTGCTCGTCGAGGGCAGCGGCAAGATTCTCGGAGACACCGACCATCGTCCGCGCGCCGAGCGCCTCGATCCGGGCCTGCTCGACAGCATCGAAGACGCCGCGGGCGACGTCGCCGGCCGGCGTTTCGCGCTGGTGCAGGGCGGCGTCGTGATGTCGCAGGCGCAACGCGATCGCGTCGGCCTCGCCACGGATCTGAGCGACTTCACTTGCCGGCAGTTCGCGCGAGGGCATCGGCAATCGGGCGTCGCCGCCGCTCAGGCTGCTCTGCCCCAGGTTCTGCCCCGTGTTCTGCCCGGGCGCGAAGGTCACGGTGATATCGTCGCGTTCGGCGATCGCGCGCAACGCTGCGCCGGTTACGCGGCGGAATTCCTCGACGGCGCTGCTGTCCTTCTGGATCATTCTCTTGCGATCGGACTTGGCCCGCCTCAGACCAGCATCGTCTTGACGCCGGCATCCTTCAGCTCGGTGCCGAAGCAGCGCTGGTAATATTCGGCCACGATCGACCGCTCGACCTCGTCGCACTTGTTCAGGAACGTCACCCGGAAGGCGAAGGCGACATCGTTGAAGATCTTGGCGTTCTCGGCCCAGGTGATGACCGTGCGGGGCGACATGACGGTCGAGATGTCGCCGTTGACGAAACCGGCGCGCGTCAAGTCGGCCAGCGCCACCATCGCGCTCACCTTCGTCCGACCCTCCTCGGTGTCATAGCTTGGCGCCTTGGCCAGGATGATCTTTACCTCGTCGTCATGCGGCAGGTAGTTCAGGGTGGCGACGATGTTCCAGCGGTCCATCTGGCCCTGGTTGATCTGCTGCGTCCCGTGATAGAGGCCCGTGGTGTCGCCGAGGCCGACTGTATTGGCCGTCGAGAACAGGCGGAAGGCGGGATGCGGGCGGATCACCCGGTTCTGGTCGAGCAAGGTCAGCTTGCCCTCGACCTCGAGCACGCGCTGGATCACGAACATGACGTCCGGCCGGCCGGCGTCGTACTCGTCGAAGACGAGCGCGGTCGGATTCTGCAGTGCCCAGGGGAGGAGCCCCTCCCGGTATTCCGTGACCTGCTTGCCGTCCTTGAGGACGATCGCGTCCTTGCCGATCAGGTCGATTCGGCTGATGTGGCTGTCGAGATTGACCCGAATGCAGGGCCAGTTCAGCCGCGCCGCCACCTGCTCGATATGGGTCGACTTGCCGGTGCCATGATACCCCTGGATCATGACGCGACGGTTGTAGGCGAAGCCGGCGAGGATCGCGAGCGTCGTATCATGATCGAAGCGATAGGCTTCGTCGATATCCGGAACATGCTCGCCCGGCTGGCTGAACGCCGGAACCTGCATGTCGCAGTCGATACCGAAGGTCTGCTCCACCGAGATCGTGATGTCGGGGACCGTCATGCCGGCGGCCGAAGGGGTTGTCTGAACTGCCATCAATCTGCTTTCGGGATGTTACCGCGGTGTGGGGCGTCAGGGATAAGCGCCGTCCTTTAATGTAGTGCTGCTCTTCAGCGTACTGTAGGCCTGATTGATCAATTTTAGCTGCTCTTCGGCGGACTTGTCGCCTCCATTGGCGTCCGGATGGAGCAGTTTCACCAAGTCCTTGTAACGGATCTTCACCGCCTCCATCGTGACCGGAGGCGTGAGGTTGAGGACGGCCAGCGCCTGCTCCTCCGGCGTCCGGATCTCGCGCCGCCGGGTCTGGTCCTCCCGCTGTCGCCGCCGATCCTCGTTGAAGAGCCCGAACCCGTCCTGCAGGTCGTCGATCGTCGGGCCGCGCCCGCCCGAGTTCCAGCCGCCAAGGCGCCAGGTCGGCCGCTGCCAGACCGTGTCCTCGCGGATATGCGCCTCGATCTCTTCCGAGCTCATGCCCTCGTAATAGTTCCACATGCGGTTGTAGTCGCGGATATGGTCGAGGCAGAACCAGTAATATTCGTTCAGCCGCTGGCGCGCCTTGGGCGCGCGATAAAGGCCCGCTTCGGTGCAGCGGGGATGGTCGCAACCCTGCGAGGGCGGCGCTCCTTCATCCGGCAGGAAGGTCTGGGCACGGGAACCGGGTTTACGCATTGGCAGAGTATGGGGTGGCCCTTGATTGCTGGCAAGCCGGCCCGCGTGAAAAGCCGCCGTTCAGAGACTCTTAACGCTCACGCTGGTCGGCGAGGTTGACGAAGAGAAGGCCGGCCAGGATCAGCCCGAAGCCGGCCAGAAGCGTTGCCGTCAGGGACTCGCCGAGGCTGAGGGCCGAGACGGCGACGCCGACGACGGGGACGCCGAGGAAACCGAGGGAGGTTGTGATCGCCGGCAGGGCGCGCGTAACCGTGACAGCCGCCCAATAGCAGAATGCCGATGCGATCGGGCCGTTGTAGATCAGCACCATCAGCAACTCGCCCGACCAGCGGATCGGCGCGTCGCCTTCGAGCCAGAGGGCAAGCCCCAGCAGCGGCGGGAGCGCGACCAGCATCTGCCACGGCGCGAGCTGCAAGGGTGACAGATGCCAGACATGCCTACGAATGTGCAGGATCGCACCCGCCCAGATGATGGCCGCCAGCATCAGCAGGCCGTTGCCCAGGACGACCTCGCTGCGCGTCCAATCGAACCCGAACGGGTTGAACATCACCGCGACGCCGGCGAGGCCGAGCAGCAGGCCGATAAGCTTCAGCCGTGTGACCCGCTCGCCCAGCAGGAGCACCGCGCCGGGCACCACCCAGAGCGGGGTGGTGTAGGCCAGGATCGCCGACCGCCCCGCATCGACATGCAGCAGGCCGAAATTCACCAGCGCCAGGAAGCCCGCCATCTGCAGGAGGCCGACGCTGAGGAGCAGCGGGAGATCGTGCCTCGTCGGGCGGGCCAGCCGACCGGAGAGCGCGAGCACGCCAAACAGCGTGATCGCACCCATCGCCATGCGCGCGACCGCAAACCAGAGCGGCGGGATATGGTTCAGCCCCACCTTCATGACCGGCCAGTTGGCGCCCCACAACAGGATGACGAGCAACAGCAGCAAATAGGCACTGCCGCGTGACGCCGTTGCCGCGCTCGGGACGGCTGTACTCCGGCGAGAGGTTTCTGCCAAGTTCCGGTTACCTTTGCGTGGCGCCGTCGTTGCGCCGAAGCCGCGGAGCGCTTATCTCCTGGCGGCTGGCGCAATCGTGTAGCGAATGGAGCGGGAGATGCGGGTCGCGGATCGAATCGAGCGGAAGCTGACGGACGCCCTGGCGCCGACGCGATTGCGCGTGATCGACGAATCGCATCTGCATGCCGGTCACGCCGGCGCGCGGCCGGAGGGGGAAACGCATTTCCGGGTGGAGATCACGACGCCCGCCTTCGACGGATTGTCGCGCGTCGCCCGGCAGCGACGCGTCTACGAGGTACTGGCCGAGGAGTTGCGCGGGCCGGTGCATGCGCTGGCACTGCAGACGCGCACGCCGGCGGAGGAGCAGCCGGGCTGACTCCGGGCGGGATCTCGAAGGACCGAGCCGGGTCGGGAGGCCACTCTTCTTTGTCATGCCCGGGCTTGATCCACGGCTGCCCGGTTTAAGCGGGGCGCCCGTATTTGGTGAAACGCCTGTTCTGGCATGCAGCCTCCCATTGTCATGCTCGGCAATGACAGAATGGGATAATTCCAAAGTCATTTAGGCTGCTTTACTTGCCAGTGTAATAGCGCGGCCAGAAGCGCTTCACGACCTCGCCGTCGGTGGCCAGGGCGTGGCAGGTGTCCAGATGCGGCGGTCGTCTTTCCTTCGCGCTTGCGTCGCCGCGTCCGCTCATCGCCGGATAGATCGTCTGGAAGGCGACCGTGGCGAGCGCCCCCAGCATCTCGAGCTGGTGGGTGCAACCCTTGACCCCACCCAGCAATTGCCGGATCCGGCGATGCCAACCCGGAGCGACGCGCTCTCCCTTGACGACGGCGAAGTTCGGCGTGATCGCGGGGCAGGTGCGGAACGGGCCGGCCGCCGTCACGACCTCGATGTCCCGGACGACGAAGTCGTCGTCAAGGGTCAAGCGGATCCACATGTCGTGAATCGGCTCGCCCCGGGCGATCCCGCCGCGCCATTCGTTGGGAAAGCTATAGGTCTTGGCGTCGGTCATGTGACCTTCGATATCCCAAAGGCCGTCCGAGCGGCGGTAGCCGCGGAAATCGAACTTGCGCGTATGCAGATGCTCTCGCTCGACGGGGGCTGACAGCGCCATATATCCAGTCTCTTTTCGATCTGCGGAGTGACCGCGGAGCCTATAGACTGCCGCAACGGTGCGTCAATCGCGGCCGCGGCGGCGTTCCTGTTCTCAGGCGGCCCCTTCGGGGCTGACGGGCTCGGTCTCGCCACTGCCCGAACTGCCGGGCGTAACACGCAATGTCTTGATCTGGTTGCGCTGGCGCTCCAGCACCTCGAAACGGAAGCCGTGGAACACGAACACCTGCCCTTTTTCCGGGATCTGCCGCGCTTCGTGCAGCACCAGGCCGGCGATCGTCGAGGCTTCCTCGTCGGGCAGCCGCCAGTTGAACTCCCGGTTCAGGTCGCGAATGGTGACCACGCCGCTCACCGTGTAGGAGCCGTCGCTCTCGACTTTCACCCCTGCGACGCTGACATCATGTTCGTCGGCGATGTCGCCGACGATCTCCTCCAGGATATCCTCGAGCGTCACGATTCCCATTAGGGCGCCATACTCGTCGACGACGAGGGCGAAGTGCTCGCGTCGCGTCCGGAACGCCTGGAGCTGGGCCAGCAGGCTGGTGGTGTCGGGAATGAACCAGGGTGCCGCCGCCAACTGCACGACATCAAGCCCGGCGACCGAGCCGCCATTGGCCTGCATCGCCCGCAGCAGCGCCTTCACATGCAGGACGCCGATGATGTTGTCGGGCTCGCCCCGCCAGAGCGGGATGCGCGTATAGGGGCTGTTCAGCACCTCGTCGATGATCTGCGCCGGGGGCAAGTCCGCCTCGACCAGCACGATGTTCCGACGATGCACCATGATGTCGCTGACCTCGACATCATCAAGGTCGAGGATGCTGTGCAGCATCGCGCCGGCGTGGTGCACCTCGACGGCCGAGCCGGCGTGCAGGTCGATCGCGCCGCGCAACTCCTCCTCCGTCGAATCGGTGCCGATATTGGCGACGACCTTCACTCCGAACAGCCGGAAGATCCAGCGGACAATGAACTGAACTACGCGCGTGACAGGGCTGAATATCAGGACGATCGGCTGCATCACCCGGGCGATGGCAAGCGCCATCTTGTCGGCGTTGTTGATCGCGTAGGTCTTCGGCATCACCTCGCCGAACAGCAGAACCAGCGCCGTCATGCCAATCGTCGCATAGATGATTCCGGTCTCGCCGAACAGTGCGATCAGGACGCTCGTTGCCAGGGCCGAGCCCAGAATATTGACCAGGTTGTTGCCGAGCAGAATGGCGCCGATCACACGTTCCATATGCGCGCGCAGTCGGTTGACCCGCGCCGCGGCGCGATTGCCCTGCAGTTCGAGCGTGTGCATGCGCGAGCGCGAGGCCGCGGTGAGCGCCGTCTCCGATCCGGAGAAGAAGGCGGAGAGGGCCAATAGCAGAACAATCGCGCAAATCGTCACGGCCATCGTCGATTCATCCTCGAGATAATTCTTCTGGCGCGATCACGGCGTTGCCGGCGCGACGCAGACGCTCCCATCCATCGGCCCGATTCATCAACTATGCGGCGATCGCGCCCTGCAATAGACGGTGCACCTCATGGAGCTCGACATCGCGGGCCAGAAACGCCTCGCCGATGCCGCGGGCCAGGACGAAGGTGATCTTGCCGTCCTGGACTTTTTTATCCTGCTGCATGTGCTCGATCAGGCGGTCCGGATCCCAGACCCGGTCGCTGATGGCGGCCGGCGTCGTCGGCAGGCCGACGCTGGCGAGATGACGGCTGACCCGCGCCGCATCCTCGAGCGGGCAGAGGCCGAGGCGGGCGGACAGGTCGAACGCCATGACCATGCCGACCGCCACCGCCTCGCCATGCAGCAGCTCATCGGAATAACCGCACTCGGCTTCCAGGGCATGCCCGAAGGTATGGCCGAAATTGAGCAGCGCGCGGGCGCCGGCCTCACGCTCGTCGCTCGCCACGACGGCGGCCTTGGCGGCGCAGCTCTTCAGCACGGCATGCTGGCGGGCCGCCTCGTCACCCTCGATCAGCCCCGCCGCGTGACCCTCGAGCCAACCGAAGAACGCGGCATCGCCGATCAGCCCGTACTTCGCTACCTCAGCATAGCCCGCGGCGAGCTCGCGGCGCGGCAGGGTCGACAACGCGTCGATGTCGGCGATCACCAGCCGGGGCTGATAGAAGCTGCCGACCAGGTTCTTGCCGTGAGTCGTATTGATCCCGGTCTTGCCGCCGACGGAGCTGTCGACCTGGGCGAGCAGGGTCGTCGGGATCTGGATGAAATCGATGCCCCGCAGCACGATGCTGGCGGCGAAGCCGCCAAGGTCGCCGATGACGCCGCCGCCGAGCGCGACGAGTGTCGTGCCCCGCTCGACCCGAGCGGCGAGCAGCGCGTCGACCACGCGCGCAAGCTCTCCGAAACTCTTCGTCTGCTCGCCCACCGGAACGATGATCGCCTCATGCGCGATGCCGGCGTCGTCCAGCGCCCGGGTCAGCGTGGCCAGATAGAGGTCGGCGACCGCCCGGTCGGACAGCACGATGACGCGCGGCTGTTTCAGCAACGGCTTGATACAATGCCCCGCCGTCGCCAGCAGGCCGCTGCCGACCAAAATCTCATAGCTGCGGGCGCCGAGATCGACGCCGAGGCGCTCGATGGAACTCACTTTACGACTCGCCGTCCGATGTCGCCCATTGATTGTCCACCAGGCCGCTGCAGATATAGGGCGAGGGCGCCGAGCACCTTTTCCGTGGTCATTTCAGGCGGCCCGTCGTCGCTGTCGACCGTCAGGTCTGCTTCAGCATAGATCGGATATCGCTGCGCCATCAGGTCCTCAAGCCGCTTGCGCGGATCGTCGACCTGCAGCAACGGACGGTCGTTCCGCCGCTGCACCCGGCGCAGCAGCAGGTCCAATTCGGCGCGGAGCCAGACGGATATGCCCTGTTCGCGCACCCGGGCCCTCGTCCGCGGGTCCATGAACGCGCCGCCTCCAGTGGCTAGGATACGAACCGGACCGTCGAGGAGCCGCATGATCACGCGGTGCTCGCCGTCGCGGAAGCCCTGCTCGCCATGGCGTGCGAAGATCTCCGGGATCGAGCAGCCGGCGGCCTCCTCGATTTCGCGATCCGCATCCACGAAGGCGAGATCCAGCCGTGCCGCCAGCCGGCGGCCGACGCAGCTCTTGCCGGCGCCCATGAGGCCGACGAGAACAATGGTCCTTGGAACATGCAGGGCGGCGGTCGAAGTCATCTCAGCGGACGCGATCCCGATCTCAGTGGTTCCAGGCGGTCCGCCCACGGGGATCGGGAGACGATCCGCCATCGTTGAATCCTCGTTCATGCATCGGTAGACTGCCGCAAACTCGCCATAAACGAAATCTAGCATAAATCGCTCGATAAGTTGCAACCCACCATCCCCCCGGAATGTTCGCGACGTTGCGGCCGTTCCGGTTAAATTCCTGCCAAGTCCCTGACCGAGCCCTTTGACCGAATAGAGTTCATGAAAAAAATTCTGTTAATTGCCGCTCTCGCTGTCGTCGTTCTCATCGGCGGCGGTCTGACCGTCCTCGCGACCTGGAATATTCCCGCACCGACGCAGCCGGTCGAGAAGGTCATTTCCAATGACCGCTTTACCTTCTAGGTGGCGGCGGACTAGTTGGCGGTCGGGAGCGGGATTGTCCCCATTGCCCGCAAGTCTCGGCGGGCTCGTCCTCTTTCTGGGATTCAGCGCGGTTGGTCCGGCTCTGGCGGAGACGGGGACCGACTTGGCGCAGGTCGGCCCGCCGACCCTGCTCGGGCCGATGACGGGATCGGACGATAGCCCGGGCGATACGAACAGGGCGACTGACAATGGAGCGATTGACGGTGGAGTGACTGGCGGCGGGGCGCCCCCACCGACAGGAGCGCCCGGACTGCCGCGCACGCCGTCCGGGATCGAAGTCACGCCGCTGCCGGAAGCCAGGACCGACTATGCCGGCGTCCTCGGCGCGGAGGACGGGGGGTTGGGCGCGACGATGTGGCGCGGCACGGACCGCGCCCTGGTGACGCGACTGCTGCCGAATCTTCCGGTGACGACGCGGTCGCCGACAATGCAGGAATTGACGCGGCGGCTCCTGCTCTCCTCGGCGGAGGCTCCCGCTGGCGGTGGGGGCGACGAGAACCTGATTGCGCTGCGGGCGGAGCGCCTGGCCGCGATGGGCCGCTATCAGGATGCCGCCAGCCTGCTTCGCCTGATGCGGGAGCGCGACATCGACGAGACCGCGGCTCGACTCACGGTGGACGCGCTGCTTTTGGCAAACGATCTCGATGCCGCTTGCTCGGAGACCGGGAGCTGGATTCAGCAGTTCAACGAGGAAGTCTATTGGCAGAAGGCGCTGATCTTCTGCCAGACCCGCGCCGGACAGCTTGACGAGGCGGCGCTGGGGCTCGGCCTGCTGCGGGAACAGGGCCGCGTGGACGACGACGCTTTCTACAGGCTGGTCGACGCGCTGAGCGGCGTCGAGGGTGCGACGGTGGAGGCATTACCGGCGCCCTCGCCCCTGCATCTTGCGATGCTGCGAGCGGCTGGGCAGCCGGTGCCGGAAAGCATTCTGGAGTCGGAGAATCCGACGATTCTTGCCGGAGTCGCCACCGGCCCGGGCGCCGAGCCTGCTCTGCGGCTTTCCGCGGCCGAGCGGGCTGCGGCCGTCGGGGCCCTGCCGATCGAGGATCTGCGGCGCATCTATGCCGACCAGCCGATCGAACCGGCCGAACTGGATGCGGCGTTGAGCCTTGCCGAGAAGGAGCCGGGGCCGCGCAGCCGTGCGGCACTCTATCAGGCGGCCGCTCGGGTCTCGCAGGCGGTCGCCCGTGCAACGATCCTGCAGAAGGCGCTCGAGCTGGCGCTCCAGAACGGCGGCTACCCTGTCGCGGTGCAGGTCAATCTGCCGTTTCTGACGGAGCTCACCCCGGCACCCGAACTTGCCTGGTTCGCTCTCGACGCCGGTCGCGCGCTTTACTTCGCCGGCCGGCATGAGCTTGCAGACTCATGGCGCCTGCTTGCGCAGGAGGAAGCGTCGCGGGATTCGGAGGCGGCCACAGCGGCGTCCACTCTCTGGCTGCTGGCCCGAATCGCGGGCATGGGCGATCAGCCTCTGGTGTGGGACGCCGCCTCGGTCGCGGCCTGGCGCGACCACCAGGCTGCCGGCGGCGACGATCACGCCACCCAGCGCGCCGCCCGGCTCTTCGCCGTGTTGGAGGCTCTCGACGAACCTGTCGGCGCGGCCTGGCAGGTGCTCGCCGACGGCGCGCCTCCGGACCGGCAGACGCTGCCGGACGCGGCGCTGTGGTTCGTCCTCGGCGATGCCGCCGATGCGGGCCGGGTCGGTGAAACCGTTCTGCTTGCGTTGATCAGCCTGGGTCAGGACGGTCCCGCGATGGCCAACCCGATCATCCTCAGCCGAGTCCTGTCGAGCCTGCGCGCGATCGGTTTCGAGGCGGAAGCTCGCGCGCTCGGCCTCGAGGCGGCGATCGCGAGCGGCGTCTGACCGACCGGAATGGCCGCGCCCGACAGGCTCGGATCCCAAACGGCCGGCGCTGCCGGTGCAATGCACCTGCCGGGGCGCCATCTTCAGGCATTTCTCGAAATGCTGGTGGCGGAACGCAACGCCGCCGCCAATACGGTCGAGGCCTATCGCCGCGATCTCGAGAATTTCACCGGCTTTCTCGCCCGGCGCGGGACGCGACCGGAGACGGCCGACGGGGAGGCGATCAGCGCCTATCTCGCCCAGATGTCCCGGGCTGGCATGGCGCCGCGCACGACGGCACGCCACCTGTCCGCCATTCGGCAATATTACCGGTTCCTCGTCGGTGACGGAGTCAGGGTCGATGATCCCTCGGCGCTGATCGACAGTCCGCGCCAGGGCCGACCGCTCCCGAAGCTGCTGACCGAGCACGAGGTCGACAGGCTGCTGACGGCCGCGCGGTCAAGGAAAGGTGCGGACGGTACTCGGCTGGCGGCCTTGGTCGAGATGCTGTATGCGACCGGCCTGCGCGCGTCGGAGCTGATCGCCCTGCCGTTGGCGGCCGTGCTGCGTGATACGCGGGTCTTGATGGTGCGCGGGAAGGGCGGCAAGGAGCGGATAGTCCCGCTGAGCGAGCCGGCGCGCGACGCGCTTGCCAGATATCTGGAGCGGCGGGCGGAGTTCCTGCCGAAGAACGGCCGCCGCAAGGAGTCGATCTGGCTTTTCCCATCCTACGGCGGAAGCGGCCATTTGACGCGGCATCGCCTGGCCCAGCTGCTGAAGGAACTGGCCATCGAGGCGAAGATTTATCCCAGCAAGGTGTCGCCTCATATCCTGCGGCATGCCTTCGCCAGCCATCTCCTGGATCACGGGGCTGATCTGCGCAGTGTTCAGCAGATGCTCGGACATGCCGATATCTCGACGACGCAGATCTATACCCATGTGGCGAGCGAGCGGATGAAGGCGCTGGTGCGCGATCGCCACCCGCTCGCGGCGGTGGGTGCGGGCCGATCGAGAGCCCGCAAACCGGGTTGATGCGTCATTTCGCGCGGTTGACAAGCGATGCTGCGACGCGGCATCTAACGACACGCACGAGTTCTGGCGGCCGGCCTACACCAGACCGGCTCGCTGTTCCATTCACAAATCCAAGCGTGGCGGGAGGGTGAGATGAGCTTCAAGATTGTCGAGCAGGCGCCTCCACGACTCAATCGCAGCGAGTTGGCCGTCCCGGGCAGCCAGCCGCAGCTGTTCGAAAAAGCGGCCAAATCGGCAGCCGATGTCATCTTTTTGGATCTCGAGGATGCGGTCGCGCCCGACGACAAGGCCCAGGCCCGCAAGAACATCATTGCCGCGCTACGGGACGTCGATTGGGGCAGCAAGACGCTCTCGGTCCGCATCAACGGCCTCGACACGCATTTCATGTACCGGGACGTCGTCGACGTCATCGAGCAGGGCGGCGAGCGGCTCGACCTGATCATGATTCCAAAGGTCGGCACCGCCGCCGACATTTACGCCGTCGATATGCTGGTGACCCAGTGCGAGGCCGCCATCGGCCGCAAGAAGCGGATCGGCTTCGAGATGATCGTCGAGACGGCGCTCGGCATGGCCAATATTGACGAGATCGCCGCGGCCAGCCCCCGCAATGAATCGCTGCATTTCGGTGTCGCCGATTTCGCCGCCTCGACGAAGGCCCGGACCACCAATATCGGCGGCGTGAACCGCGACTACGCCGTGCTGACCGACGCGGAGCCTGGCGAGCAGCGGCAGGTGCATTGGGGCGACATGTGGCACTACGCGATCGCCCGCCTCGTCGTGGCGGCGCGCGCCAACGGGCTGCGTCCGGTTGACGGGCCCTTCGGCGATTTCTCCGATGCCGAGGGTTATCGCGCCGCCGCCAACCGTGCCGGCGTTCTCGGCTGCGAGGGCAAGTGGGCGATTCATCCGTCCCAGATCAGTCTCGCCAACGAGCTTTTCAGCCCGAGCGAGGCAGAGGTCATGAAGGCGGAGCGGATCATCCAGGCGATGAAGGATGCCGCGCGCGAAGGCAAGGGCGCGGTGTCGCTCGATGGCAAGCTGATCGACCTTGCCTCGATTCGGCAGGCGGAGGTGCTGGTTCAGAAGGCAAAGCAGATCTCAGCCAGCGCCTGATGCCAGACCAATAACGGAGACCCGCCGCACCGCGGGCTCCGAACCTGATCGTACGGTTCGGAGCCCGTCGCGGCTCTCGAAGCCATAGTGACCCGGCGTGATCCGGGTGCCTGCGCTTGCAGAATCTATCAACCTTCCGTGAAACCTGTTAACTACACTTTCAGTCGTGCCGGGCTTTGTTGAGCGCCGGCGCCAAAGTGGCTGTGAGCTTCGCGGAAGCCGAGTCTTGTTGGATTTGACGGTCGCGGCCCGATGGGGCGCGGTAGGGGGAACTTAATGCCGACCTTCCTGGAATTCGAAAAGCCGATCGCCGAACTCGAGAGCAAGATCGAGGAGCTGCGGCATCTTTCGGACGCGGGGGACATCAATATCGCCGAGGAGGTCGGGAGACTTCAAGCGAAGGCGGACCGGCTACTTCGGCAGACCTATGGCCGCTTGACGCCGTGGCAGAAGACTCTGGTGGCGCGTCATCCCGAACGCCCGCATTTCAGCGACTATGTACAAGCGCTGATGGAGGACTTCACGCCGCTTGCCGGCGACCGCGCCTTCGCCGACGATCACGCCATCGTCGGCGGCCTCGGCCGGTTTCGTGACCATTCGATCGTCCTCATCGGGCATGAGAAGGGACAGGATACGGCCTCGCGGGTGGCCCATAATTTCGGCATGGCGCGCCCGGAGGGCTATCGCAAGGCGCAGCGCCTGATGGAACTCGCCGACCGGTTTCGGCTGCCGGTGATCACGCTGGTCGATACCCCGGGCGCCTATCCCGGCGTCGACGCCGAAGCGCGCGGCCAGGCGCAGGCGATCGCGCGGTGCATCGAGACCTGTCTCCGCATCCGGGTGCCACTGGTCTCGGCGATCATCGGCGAAGGCGGGTCCGGCGGGGCGATCGCGCTCGCCGCCGGCAACCGCGTGCTGATGCTGGAGCATGCCGTCTATTCGGTGATCTCGCCGGAAGGCTGCGCCTCGATTCTCTGGCGGAGCGCGGACCAGGCGAAGGAAGCGGCCGAGGCCCTGAAGCTGACCGCCGACGACCTGCTCAGGCTGGGCGTGATCGACGACGTGGTGCCGGAGCCGCTGGGCGGCGCGCATCGCGCACGCGCTCAGACGATCAATGCGCTCGGCGATGCGCTGGAGGCGGCGCTCCGCGAGCTGAAGGAAGGCGATCCCGCCACGCTGCGCAGCCGGCGGCGGGAGAAGTTCCTGGAGATGGGCGAGGGGCGGCTGAGTTAGCTTGTCGAACGTCCTCTTCCCTTGCGGGAAAGGGCTTCCCTTGCGGGAAAGGGCGGAGGGAGCCATTGCCCGGCGATCGGCCTCCTCAGATTTTCCCGTGGCAGTGTTTGTACTTCTTGCCCGAGCCGCAGGGGCACGCGGCGTTGCGGGAGACTTTGCCCCAGGTCTTGGAGTCGTTCGGGTCGAGCGCGGCGGTCGCGGCGCGGCGCGGTGCCGGCGCTGCCGGCGGGCGCACCGGATTGCTCGGGGGTCCCTGCATCTCGGCTTCAGTCGCGCCCGCGCCTACTAGGGCCGGCTCGGCCTGTGCCGGGCGGGCCGCGGCTGGCTGTGCGGCGGCGGGCTGGGGCGGGGGAGCGCTGCGGATCTCGATATGGCTGAGCACGCCGGTCACCGTCTCGCGCAGCTTGCTCAGCATCTCCTCGAACATCTCGAAGGCTTCGCGCTTGTATTCGTTCAGCGGGTCCCGCTGGCCGTAGGCGCGCAGATTGATGCCCTGACGTAGATGATCCAGGCTGTGCAGATGGTCCTTCCAGGCCTGGTCCAGGAGCTGCAGCAGCAGACTCTTCTCCGCCATCCGCATGAAGTCGGCCCCGAAGTTGGCGGCCTTCCCCGCCATCTTGCGATCCGCGGCCTGAGTGATCCGCTCGCGGATCGCTTCCTCGGCGATCCCCTCCTCCTTCGACCAGTCCTCGACTGGAAGGTCGAGGCCGAAGAGGCGCAGGCATTCCTCATGCAGCCCCTTGACATCCCATTGCTCGGCATAGGCGTTCGCCGGGATGAAGCGGGCGATCAAACCGTCGATGACCTCGTGGCGCATGTCGGCGACGGTCTCGTGGAGGTCAGTCGACCGCATCAGGTCCTTGCGCTGCTCGTAGATGACCTTGCGCTGATCGTTCATCACGTTGTCGTACTTCAGCAGATGCTTGCGGGCCTCGAAGTGGCGCGCTTCCACCTTCTGCTGGGCCTTCTCCAGCGCCTTGTTGACCCAGGGGTGGATGATTGCCTCACCTTCCTTCAGGCCGAAGCGCTGCAGCATGGAATCCATGCGCTCGGAGCCGAAGATGCGCATCAGATCGTCTTCGAGGGACAGGAAGAAGCGTGACGCGCCCGGGTCGCCCTGTCGGCCCGACCGGCCGCGGAGCTGGTTATCGATGCGGCGGCTCTCATGCCGCTCGGTGCCGATCACATAGAGGCCGCCGGCATTGAGCGCGACTTCCTTCGCGGCCTGAATCTCTTCCTGGATCTGTTCGATCTTCCGCGCGCGCGCCGCCTCGTCCTCGATGGCGGCCGCCTCCTGCGCGACCCGCATGTCGAAATTGCCGCCGAGCTGGATGTCGGTGCCGCGGCCTGCCATGTTGGTGGCGATCGTTACCGCCCCGGGCACGCCGGCCTGTGCGATGATGGCCGCCTCCTGCTCGTGATAGCGGGCGTTCAGGACCTGGTGCGGGATCTTTTTCTTCTTCAAATGGGCCGACAGCATCTCCGATTTCTCGATGCTGACGGTGCCGACAAGAACCGGCTGCTTCCGCTCCCGGCATTCCTCGACCAGATTGGCGATCGCGTCGTACTTTTCCTTCGCCGTGCGGTAGACCTCGTCGTCATGGTCCTTGCGGATGCAGGGTACGTTCGTCGGAACCTCGGCGACCTCGAGACCATAGGTCTCGGCGAATTCGGCGGCTTCCGTCATCGCGGTGCCGGTCATGCCGGCGAGCTTCGGATAGAGGCGGAAATAATTCTGGAAGGTGATCGAGGCGAGCGTCTGGTTCTCGTTCTGGATCTTTACCTGTTCCTTCGCCTCCAGCGCCTGGTGCAGGCCCTCGGAATAGCGCCGCCCTTCCATCATCCGACCAGTAAACTCGTCGATGATGATGACCTTATCGTCCTTCACGATATAGTCGGTGTCGCGGGTGAACAGCTTGTGCGCCTTGAGCGCCTGGTTCACATGGTGGACCAGCGAGACGCTGTGAATGTCGTAGAGCGAGCCCTTCAGCAGGCCGGCTTCGGTCAGCAGCCGCTCGACGGTCTCGGCGCCTTCCTCGGTCAGCGTAACCTGCCGCGCCTTCTCGTCCTTCTCGTAGTCCGCCTCGCTCAGCTTCGGAATGATGCGATTGACGCTGGTGTAGAGCTCCGACGAATCCTCGGTCGGACCGGAGATGATCAGCGGCGTCCGTGCCTCGTCGATCAGGATGCTGTCGACCTCGTCGACGATCGCGTAGTTGAACTCGCGCTGGACCATGTCCTCCAGGCGAAACTTCATATTGTCGCGGAGATAGTCGAAGCCGAACTCGTTGTTGGTGCCATAGGTGATGTCCGCGGCATAGGCGGCGCGGCGCTCCGGATCGCGCAGGCCGGCGACAATGCAGCCGACGGTCATCCCGAGAAACTGATAGACTTGGCCCATCCAGGCGGCGTCGCGCTGGGCGAGATAGTCGTTTACCGTCACCACATGCACGCCCTTGCCGGCCAGCGCGTTCAGGTAGACGGCGAGCGTTGCCACCAGGGTCTTGCCCTCGCCGGTCCTCATCTCGGCGATCATGCCGCGATGCAGGATCAGGCCGCCCATCAGCTGGACGTCGAAATGCCGCTGCCCAAG
Organism: Virgifigura deserti; assembly: GCA_003576685.1. Taxonomy (GTDB): domain Bacteria; phylum Pseudomonadota; class Alphaproteobacteria; order Dongiales; family Dongiaceae; genus Virgifigura; species Virgifigura deserti. Next base: position 29,865 of record QOZR01000009.1, on the reverse strand, counting down.
CGTGCGCTTCGCCGCCTCGCGGACCGTCGCGAAGGCGTCCGGCAACAGGTCGTCAAGCGTCTCTCCGGCTGCGAGGCGGCCGCGCAGCCATTCGGTCCGGCCGCGCAACTCTTCGTCGGACAGCGTCTGGAGTGACGGCTCCAGGGCGTTTATTGCGGCAACCTGCTTCGTTAAGCTTTTGATGAAACGGTCGTTAGCCGATCCGAAAACCCGCTTCGCAAGGACGGCGAACATCAAGACCTCGATAACGCTGGACGGCGAATAGCATGATTTTTCATGGGTGCCTGAGAGATAGGCTGGCGGGGGAGGGCTGTCAACGACCGGCGCGCGGCTGGTGGTGCTTTGCACCGGCCTTCTCCGCCGCTGCCGGGGCCTGAAAAACCACCAACGTCCCTTGAACATCCGGGGAAAACTCGCTCTCTGGCGAGGCGAACAGCAGGCCGCCGCCCGTCTTGACGAGAACCACGGGGATGCTCGAGTCGGGCGATGGGTCGAGCGCCTCGCGCGTATCCTCGTCCCGCACCGGCTTGAGCTCGAAGCGCCAGCCCTCCGACAGCCGGCGATTCAGCTCCGCCAGGGTCGCCTCGCGGGCGATGATGATCTTTCCCCGCCATTCCCGGTGGAAGCGTTGTGCGGTTTCGCTCCTGTCGGCATAGGCCAGCTGATGGACGTTCTGCTGGCCGAACTCCGGAGCGAACTTCTGGCAGACGAGGGCGTTGAAGGCATCGTCCTCGGTCGCGGCGAGGAGGAACTCGGTTTCCAGCAGAAGCTCCTCCTCCTCTTCCTCCATCGCCAGAAGGTGGCCCGTATGAGTCGTCACGGCGATTCCTTCGGCTGGCCGCAACGCCGCCCCGGAGCGGTCACTCAGCACGACCGGGGTGCCGAGCCGGGTCAGCGCCTTCGTCAAGGCGACCGTCCAATCGCTGGCCCCGACGATAAGCAGACCGGGAGGCCGTTCCGAGGCCAGGCCGAGGAACCGCGACAGGGGTCCCATGATCAGCCCGTGCAGGACCACGGTGACGATAATGATGGAGAAGACCAGCGGCGCAACCATCTCCGCCCCGTCGTACCCTGATCCGGCAAGCCGCGTGCCGGCGAAGCCTGCGAGCGCCGCGACAACGATGCCGCGCGGTGCGATGAGGCCGAGGAACAGCCGTTCCTGCCAAGTCAGGCCCGAGCTGATGGTGGCGATGCCGATGGCCAGCGGCCGCACGACGAGAAGGGCTGCGCCGATGAAGGCGAAGGCCCTCCAATCGAGGTGTAGGAACGTTTCGATATCCAGATTCGCCGTGAGCACGATGAAGACGCCCGAAACCAGAAAGGTGCTAAGCGCCGCCTTGAACCGTCTCAGGTCCTCGATCTCGGGCAGGTTGAAGTTCGCCAATGCGACGCCAAGCACGGCGACGGCGATCAGCCCCGCCTCCGACTGCACGACGTCGGAGAGGGCATAGATCAGCAGCGCCACCGCCAGGACCAGTGGCGACTTGAGGAACTCGGGCACATGGCCCCGATAGAACATGAACCGCATGGCGAAGGCCGTGCCGAACCCAAAGGCCGCGGCGGCCAAGGTCCCCGTCACGAGGCTGAGGGCGACGTCGGTCAGCGGCGCCTCGATCTGGCGCGCCGCATCCCACAGCACCAGGAATTCCAGCACGATCACGGTCAGCACGGCACCGATCGGCTCGTTGACGACGCTTTCCCAGCGCAGCAGGGAATCGGTTCTATGGGCGAGCTTCGCCTGGCGGAGGAGCGGCGTGATCACGGTTGGCCCGGTAATGACCAGCATCACGCCCACGAGGGCGGCAATGGGCCAGGAGAGGCCGGCGATGAAATGCGCGGCCGCCGTGCCCATGGCCGCGATCAGGGGGACTCCCAAGCCGACGATCCGTGCGATGCCCCGGCCGCTCGCCCGGAGCTCCGCGAAGTTCAGGCCAAGGCTCTCCTCCAGGACGATGATGGCGACGGCGAGGCCGATGGCCGGGTCGAGCAGGGCGCCGAAATTCTGCTCGGGACTGAGAATCCGCGTGAGCGGACCGAGCAGAAATCCCGCGGCGAGCAGGATCACGATCGCGGGCAGGCTGAACCGCCAGGCGATCCATTGAGCCGCGATCCCCGCGGTGCTGACCAGAACGATCAGCAGAAGGAGGTGCTCTTCCATTTCTAGGTTATATACACCGAAGAGGGCCTCGCCGACTGCCGGAGCTTGGGAACTGGCCCAATTCGGCCCCCGGTCCGCCCCCGGATTGCGGCCTTGTGCTGCGCGGCGGCCTGTGCATGATGCTTGCCCGGAGAAGGCCGCAGGCGGTGCGGTCATCGGCTCTCGAGGTAGAGTTCATGCGAGTTAAAGTCTTTGGGGTCATCGGGGCGGCGGCGGCCGGCCTCCTCCTTTTAGCGGTTGCGGTCGTCCAGGCGCAGTCCGAAGATCCGGCGGCGGATCCCGTTGTGGCGGTCGTCGACGGCCAGGAGTTGCATCGGTCAGACGTGATTGAATCGGCCAGTTCGCTGCCCCCCGCCTATCAGCAGAACATCGACCGGATCTTTCCGGCGCTGCTGGACCGGCTGATCGACCTGACCCTCTTGGCGAAGGAAGGGCGCGAGCGCGATCTGCAGGACGACGAAACCGTCCGCGCGATGGTGACCGATTTCGAGGATCAGGCGATCCGGGAAATCCTGCTGCAGCGCTATCTGGAAGAAGCCTTAACTGACGAGGCGGTGCAGCAGCGCTATGCCGAACGCGTCGAGGATTTCGAGCCGGTGCCGGAGGTTCGGGCGCGCCATATTTTGGTCGAGACCAAGGAAGAGGCGGAAGCGATCATCGAGGAACTGAAGGCTGGCGCAAACTTCGAGGAGCTGGCGCAGAGCCGCTCGACCGGCCCCTCGGGACCGGAGGGTGGCGATCTGGGCTACTTCGTCGCCGACCAGATGGTGCCCGAGTTCGCCGAAGCCGCCTTCGCCCTCGAGGAGGGCGCGATCACCCAGGAGCCGGTGCAGACGCAGTTCGGCTGGCACGTAATCAAGGTCGAGGACCGCCGTGAACGGGAGGCGCCGAGCCTCGAAGAGATGCGGGCGGAAATCGAAGGCGAGCTGTCGCAGGAGCTGGTCACGGCGTTCCTTGCCGACCTGCGCGAGGACGCCGAGATCGAGAAGTTCATTCCGGAAACCCCGCCTGCCGCCGAAGCGCCCGCCGAATCGCCGGCGGAAGGGGCGGGTGAGCCGGCCGAGTAGCGCCGGCCTCTCTCGCGCGCCGCTCCGATGCTGCCCCGTTCGCCCCTCGCGCCGGAGGTCCCGGCCGCTCTGCCGTCGATCGCCGGCGTGCGGCTGGCCGCGCGCGAATGCGCCGTACGCTATCGCGGGCGCAAGGATGTCTGCCTCCTGGAATTCGCCGCCGGAACGGCAGTCGCCGGCGTCTTCACCCGCTCGCTAACGGCCTCGGCACCCGTCGAGCTCTGCCGGAAGCATCTGGCCGGAGGGAAGGCGCGGGCGATTCTGGTCAATGCCGGTAACGCCAATGCGTTCACCGGCGGCGTCGGCGTTGCCTCCGTCAACGGGATCGTCAAGCAGGTTGCCGAGCGGATCGGCTGTCGGCCGCGTGAGGTGTTCATCGCCTCCACCGGCGTCATCGGCGAAACGCTGCCCGACGAGCGGATCATCGCCGGACTTGACGGCCTAGCGCAGGATCTCGATCCGGCGAGCTGGCGCGCGGCGGCCGAGGCGATCATGACGACGGACACCTTTCCGAAGCTCGCGACGCGGACCGCGACGATCAACGGCGTGGCGGTGACGCTGAACGGAATCGCGAAAGGCTCCGGTATGATCGCGCCGGACATGGCGACGATGCTGGCCTTCGTCGCCACGGATGCCAAGCTTCCCGCCGCCGTGCTGCAGCCGCTGCTGCGGCGGGGGGCGGATCGATCCTTCAACGCGATTACCGTCGACAGCGACACCTCGACCAGCGATACGCTGCTGCTCTGCGCCACCGGACAGGGGCCGCGCCACGCCGCCGTGCGGGAGCCCGGGGATCGCAGGCTCTCCGATTTCCGCGCCAAGCTCGAGGATCTTCTGATCGATCTGGCCTGCCAAGTGGTGCGCGACGGCGAAGGCGCGCGGAAGTTCGTGACCATTACCGTGACCGGCGCCGCCTCTGCCCGCGCGGCCCGGCGGATCGGCTTCGCCGTCGCCAACTCGCCGCTGGTCAAGACGGCGATCGCTGGTGAGGACGCCAATTGGGGCCGCATCGTCATGGCCGTCGGCAAGGCCGGCGAGAAGGCCGACCGCGACCGGCTCGCCATCGCGATCGGCGGCGTTACCATTGCCGAGAAGGGCCAGCGCTGCCTCGGCTACGACGAAGGGCCTGTGGCCGCACATATGAAGGGCCAGGAGATCGACATCGCGATCGATGTCGGCGTGGGCAACGGCCGGGCCCGCGTCTGGACCTGCGATCTCACCCACGGCTATATCGACATCAACGCGGACTACCGGAGCTGAGCGGCCGTCCGCCTTCTTCTAGCGATGGCTCGATACCATGCGGTTGGAAACCGATCGGCTGATCCTGCGGCCGCCCGACCTTGCGGACGCTCCGGCGATCCGTCGCCTTGCCGGCGACTGGGAGGTTGCTCGCTATACGGCTCGAATTCCGCACCCCTATGAGGACGGCATGGCCGAGTCCTGGCTCGCCAGCCTACAGCAGCCGACCGACGAGGACGCGGAGATCGTGCTGGCCGTCGAGCGCCGGGCCGACGGCGCGTTCCTGGGCTGCATCGGGCTGTCGCCGGATCCAGCCGCGGGAACGGCCGAAGTCGGTTACTGGCTCGGTCGGCCCTTCTGGGGACAGGGCTATGCCACCGAAGCCCTCGCGGCGTTTGTCGGCTTCGCCTTCGATCATTTCGGATTGGCACAGGTGACCGCCTCGGCGATGCCGGAAAACCGCGGTTCGATCCGTGTTCAGGAAAAGGTGGGGTTCACCTTCGTGGATGAGGGCGAGGAGCCGGCGCCGGCGCGCGGCGGGCCGATCAAGGTCGAGCGCCGTCTCCTGACCCGCGCGGCGTTTGAGCAATCGCGGGCCGCCGGAACACAAGCAGATCTGGCGCTTCCGATCGTCCTGGTCGTGGCCGTGGCGCTCGTCGATCTGGACGGACGGGTGCTGCTCGCGCAACGGCCGGAAGGCAAGCCCCTGGCCGGGCTGTGGGAGTTTCCCGGCGGCAAGGTCCATCCGGGGGAAACGCCGGAAGCGGCGCTGATCCGCGAGCTGCAGGAGGAACTGGGAATCGATGTGGCGGAAAGCTGCCTCGCGCCCTTTACCTTCGCGTCGCACCGCTATGAGACGTTCCATCTTCTGATGCCGCTCTATGTCTGCCGGGTCTGGAAAGGGCAGGTTCGGGCTCTGGAGGGGCAGGCGCTGGCCTGGGTCCGGCCGAACCGAATTACCGACTATCCGATGCCGCCGGCCGACAAGCCGCTCGTCGCGATGCTGCGCGACCTGCTGTAGCGGATTCAATGCGGCCGCGTTTTCGCGCCGGCCGGGATCTCCGTCGTGTCCAACGCATCCGCCAGGCGTGATTGGGCGCTGCCAGGGCGAAGCGCTGTCTGCTGGGACTCATGCGGCGCCCATCCGGTCAGGTAGACGATCTGGAAGGTTGCCGGAAGGCGTCCGTCATCATCCGCATGGCGCTCCTGATAGGTCGCGGCGGCGCGGAACAGGGTGGCGCGGCGCGTCGGGTGCCGGGACCGCTCGCGCACGGCGTTCGTCTCGCCCATGCCGCGCAGGTCGCGCATCAGCCGGAAGGGATCGGGGTAGGTGACGGTCAGGACATCCGTGTCGATGACCGGCAGGGCGAAGCCCGCGCGCTGCAGCAGCCCGCCCGCGTCGCTCAGATCGGCGAAGGGCGAGATTCGCGGGCTGGCGCCGCCGGTTTCGGCGAGCTCGGCCTCCAAAAGCGCCGTTCGCAGTTCCGCCAGGGTGGCGCCGCCCAGCATCGTCCCGAGGAACAGGCCGTCCGGCTTCAGGATCTGACGGATCTGCCGCAGGCAGCCGGGCAGGTCGTTGACCCAATGCAGGCTGAGATTGCTCAGGACCAGATCAAAGGAGGCGGGAGCGAAAGGGAGGAACTCCTCGTCGACGACGGCCGTCGGCACACCGCCGCGCCGGTCCGCCGCGCGCCGCGCCATGATGGGCGAGAGGTCGCACTGCACGAGTTCCCGAATGCCCCCGCGCGTACCGATCGCATCGGCCAGTTCGCCGCCATGGCAGCCGAGGTCGAGCGCCCGGGGAAACTTGCGGGTCACGTCGTCCAGCCGATCGGTCAGCCGCTCGGCCGTCTCGCGTAACAGGAAATCGTGGGAGTCGAGATCTGCGGCGGCGCGGTCGCGGTGCCGGCGCACCAGCCGTCGGTCGAAGAGGTTCATGGGGTCGGACATGTTGCCAATATGGCGGCGGCCGGTGTCGTCTGCAAATCTGTTCGCTCATTGACGGCTTGCCAGCACGCAGTCGAAAATCAGTAATGCTTAGTCGCGCGACAATGGTTAACGGCGTCCGTCGCATCGGACGCGCGGCGCTCAACGCGGTCCTGCCGCCGCGTTGCCTGAAATGCGGCGCCGTCGTCGATCAGCCAGGGCTGCTCTGCCCGAGCTGCTGGGCATCGGTGACCTTCCTGGCGCCGCCTTGCTGCGCCGCCTGTGGCTATCCCTTCGAGTTCGCGATGGGCGAGGGGGCGCTGTGCGGTGCCTGCAGCCGCGATCGCCCGCTCTATGACCGGGCACGGGCCGTGCTGCGCTATGACGAGGCGAGCCGGGACATCATTCTCGGTTTCAAGCATGGCGATCGCACCGACGGCGCTTCGGCGCTCGGCCGATGGATGGCGCGGGCGGGCGCCGAGCTGCTGGCCGAGGCGGAGGTGATCGTGCCGGTGCCGCTGCATTGGCTGCGCCTGTTCACCCGCCGGTATAACCAGGCGGCTCTGCTCGCGCTCGCTCTGTCGCGGAGCTCGGGCGTCCCGGTCGCGGTCGATGTCCTGCGCCGTCGCCGCGCGACCCCGCCTCAGGGCCGGATGAGCGCCACGGCCCGCCGCCGCAATGTCGAGGGAGCCTTTGTCGTGAAGCCGGAGCGGCGGGACCGGATCGCCGATCGCCGCGTCCTCCTGGTCGACGACGTGCTGACCACGGGTGCAACGGTAAACGCCTGTACCCGGGCCTTGCGCCGGGGCGGCGCGGCAGCGGTCGATATCCTTACGGTGGCGCAGGTCGTCCGGCCCTCGCAATGAGGGGCGGTCTTGCGTCCCGTATTGCCGGACTCCGGGCCGAATAGTGACAAATTCGACTGGCGATGCCACTTATTGGGGTGTCGTGGATCACTGGCGGAAAGGAAGCCATGGCCTCGGTCGAAATCTACAGCACCCAGTTCTGCGGATATTGTATGCGGGCGAAGCGGCTGCTGAGCACGAAGGACGTCGCCGTCACGGACTATGATGTCTTTGCGGAACCTTCGCGGCGGCAGGAGATGGTAGCGCGCTCCGGCGGACGCACGTCGGTGCCCCAGATCTTCATTAACGGCACGCATATCGGCGGCTGCGACGAGCTTTACGCGCTGGAGCGTTCGGGCCGGCTGGCATCCATGCTGGAGGCGACAGGATGAGCGGACCATTCACGGCGGCCTGCGTGCAGATGACCGCGGGCCGCGAAATCGAATCCAATATCGCAGCGGCGTCGACGGCGATCCGGGAGGCGCGGGCCGCCGGTGCGGACTTCATCCTGACGCCGGAGAACACGACCATGATCGAGTCGAAGCGCGCGCTTCTGCTTGAGAAGGCCAAGCCCGAGGCGGAGCATCCCGCCTTGCCGGCCTTTCAGGCGCTGGCCGCCGAGATTGGCGCCTGGCTGCTGATCGGCTCGCTGACGATCCGGCTCGAGGACGGGCGCTGCGCCAATCGCTCCTTCCTGCTCGATGATGCCGGCCGCATCGCCGCGCGGTATGACAAGATTCATATGTTCGACGTCGATCTCGCCGGCGGCGAGCGCTACCGGGAATCCGCCAGCTTCCGGCCGGGCGGCGAGGCGGTGGTCGCGGACACGCCCTGGGGCCGGGTCGGCCTCTCCGTCTGCTACGATCTGCGCTTCGCGCATCTCTACCGGGCGCTGGCCCAAGCCGGCGCCGATTTCCTGACCGTGCCGGCCGCCTTTACCCGCCCGACCGGGCAGGCGCATTGGCATGTGCTGCTGCGTGCCCGCGCGATCGAGACCGGCTGCTTTGTCTTTGCGCCGGCGCAGTGCGGCGAGCATGCCGAGGGGCGGAAGACCTACGGCCATTCCTTGATCGTTGCGCCCTGGGGCGAAATCTTGGCGGAAGGCGGAGAGGAGCCCGGCCTGATCCTGGCGGAGATCGATCCTGCCAAAACTGAGGAGGCGCGCCGCATGGTGCCGGCACTCTCTCATGACAGGCCGTTCACCGTGCCGCCGACCGTACGGCCGCCACTGAACGCGGCCGGCGCGTAAACGGGAGCCGGCGCCTTTATCCCGGTTGCGACGTGACCCGCAGGTAAGGCTTCAGCGTTTTCCAGCCGCCGGGGAACTTTTCCTTGGCTTGCTCGTCCGAAACCGAGGGCGGGATAATGACATCGTCGCCCTGCCTCCAGTTGACCGGCGTCGCAACGGAGTGCGTGGCCGTCAGTTGGCAGGAGTCGAGCAGACGGAGCACCTCGTCGAAGTTCCGGCCCGTGCTCATGGGATAGGTTAGCATCGCCTTGATCTTCTTGTCGGGTCCGATCACGAAGACTGACCGCACGGTTGCATTATCCGCCGGCGTCCGGCCCTCGGAGGTGTCGCCCGCATCGTCCGGCAGCATGTCGTAGAGCTTCGCCACCTTCAGCTCGGGGTCGCCGATCATCGGGTAATTCACCGCATGCCCTTGCGTTTCCTCAATGTCCTTCGACCATTTCATGTGATTGTCGACCGGGTCGACGCTGAGACCGATGATCTTGCAGTTGCGCTTCTCGAACTCCGGGTTCAGCCCCGCCATATAGCCGAGTTCGGTGGTGCAGACCGGGGTGAAGTCCTTCGGATGCGAAAACAGAATGGCCCATCCGTCCCCGATCCAGTCATGGAAGTTGATCGTGCCTTGTGTGGTTTCCGCAGTGAAGTTCGGTGCTTCCGAGTTGATCCGCAATGACATGGCTTACTTCTCCTCCCCGTAAACCGTCCCCTGCATGATCCGTGAACATGGCGATCGTAGTGGAGTGTCGTTGTGATGACAATTGCCTCACCGAGAACGGCCCTGGCGGCATGCGGTCAGGGCGTTGGACGACGCGCGGCAATCCGCTGGACGGCCGCCGGCCGGGGCTTGTCGACTTCCAGGTTCTCATAGGCAAGAACCTCCAGCTGGCCCGTGACCGCATCCAGAAGCTCACCCGGACGGAGCAGGAAGTCGGGATTGCGCGGCCGCCCGAAGCGTTCGTTTCCGAGGGCGAAGGTTTCGTAGATCAGCATTCCGCCCGGTGCGACAGCCCGCACGATCGCCGGCAGCAGCGGACGATGCAGATAATTGGTTACGACCACGCCGGCAAACCGCCGCTCGCCGAGCGGCCACGAACGGCCCTCCTCGAGATCGGCCGCGATCAGCTCGAGGGCGGGCGTGCCGGCTAGATCCTGAAGCTGCGACAAGTCGCGGTCGACGCCCACCATCGGCTGGCCGCGCGCCAGCAGGAGGCGCAGATGCCGGCCGCTGCCGCAGGCAAGATCCAGGACTTCTCCTACCGCCGGAATCAATGGTGCAAATCGTTGGACCCAGGCCGAGGGCGGCGGTGCGTCCGCGCATGGCCCGGATGAAGGGACTTCACCCGCGTTCGCCACGGTTGGCACTCCCCACGTTCGGGTGCTTGTCTGGCATCGTTTCTTGCTCCATCTATTAGACGTAACGAATTTTTTACGGCTCCGGAGGAGCTTAGCGCGGTTCGACCATGATTCTGTTCAATTTGAAATGCGCCAAGGACCACCAGTTCGAGGGATGGTTCCGCGACGGCGATGCCTTCGACGCCCAGGCCGCGGCGAAGAAGATCAATTGCCCGATCTGCGGCAGTCGCCGCATCACCAAGGCGCTCATGGCTCCGCGGATCGGCAAGCATGGTGCGAAGGAAGCGAAGCAGACGGAAATACAGGCGGCCGTGCTTCGGGAATTGAAGGAGCTTCGCAAGAAGGTCGAATCGAACTGCGACTATGTCGGCGACAAGTTCGCCGAGGAAGCCCGGCGCATCCATTATGGCGAGGTCGATCCGCGCGGCATCTATGGCGAGGCCTCCGACGAGGAGGCGAGTGCCCTGACCGAAGAAGGGGTCGAGTTCGCGCAGATTCCCTGGCTCCCGCGGCAGGATAGTTAGCGCAGTTCCGTTATCTGCGGAAGTTGATTCGCGACCAGAAAGTTGACAAAGTCAAAGATATAATTGACTCTGGCATGATCTTTGAGCGTGCTCCAGGGGGTGATGGTGGTTGAGGGCAATTTCGATCAGTGCGTGGAAGCGGTGCGGCGCTTCAATCGGTTCTACACGAGGCAGATCGGCGTGCTGCGGGACGGATTGTTGAGCAGCCCCTTCTCCCTGGCCGAGGCGCGCGTGCTCTACGAGCTTGCCCACCGCGAGAAGCCCGCGGCGAGCGAACTCGGCCGGGAGCTGGGCTTGGATGCCGGCTATCTGAGCCGTATCCTGCGCGGTTTCGAAAAGCGCGGCTTGATCGAGAAGGGGCCGTCGGAAACCGACGGCCGGCAAAGCCTCCTATGGCTGACGGAGCAGGGGCGGGAGGCCTTCGCACTGCTCAATGCGCGCTCGCGAGATGAAATCGGTGCAATGCTGAGCGGCCTGCCCACGGCTCAGCAAGACCGCCTGACCGAAGCGATGCGGACGATCGAGTCATTGCTCGGCATCCCGCCCGAGCAGAAGGCTTCTTACCTTCTCCGGCCTCCTCAGCCGGGCGACATGGGCTGGGTCGTCAACCGGCACGGTGTTTTGTATGCCCGGGAGTATGGGTGGGATGAACGGTTCGAGGCGCTGGTCGCGGAAATCGTGGCAACGTTCATCCGGAACTACGACCCGAAGCGGGAGCGCTGCTGGATCGCCGAAAAGGATGGCGAGAATGTCGGCTCGGTGTTCCTCGTCGCATCGTCGAAGACGGTAGCCAAGCTGCGCCTGCTGCTGGTCGAGCCCAAAGCGCGTGGGCTGGGCATCGGTGCCCGGCTGGTCGGCGAGTGCGTGCGCTTTGCCCGGCAGGCGGACTATCGGAAGATCACGCTGTGGACCAACGACGTGCTGTATGCCGCCCGGCATATCTACGAAGCGGCCGGCTTCCGCCTGGTTCACGAAGAACCGCATCACAGCTTCGGCCATGATCTCAATGGCCAAACCTGGGAGCTGAAGCTGTAGTCCCCGGCTCTCGTCGATCTAGCGGGGCGTCGCAACGATCATGTAGTTGACGTCGAGATCCTTCGACAGCGACCAACGATCCGAGAGGGGGTTGTAGCTGACCCCGGTCATCTCGACGATGTCCACCCCGCTCGGACGGAGCGCCGCCGCAAGCTCGGACGGGCGGACGAACTTGCGCCAATCATGCGTGCCGCGCGGCAGCCACCGCAGGACATATTCGGCCCCGACGACCGCGAGGGCGAAAGCCTTGGGCGTCCGGTTCAGCGTCGCGACGATCATCACGCCGTTCGGCTTCAGAAGCTCGCAGCAACTGCTGAGGAAGGCCCTCAGATCTGCGACATGCTCGACCACCTCCATGTTCAGGACGACGTCGAACCGGGTCCCCTCCGTGGCGAGGGCCTCGACCGTGTCGCAGCGATAGTCGATATCCAGGCCGCTTTGCGCGGCATGCGAGCGGGCGATGGCGATGTTGCGGGCCGCGGCGTCCAGGCCGGTCACCTGCGCGCCGAGCCGGGCCATCGGCTCGGCCAGGAGGCCGCCGCCGCAGCCGACATCGAGAAGCCGCAGACCTTCAAACGGCCGCCCGGCGAGCGAATCGCGGCCGAAACGCGCCGCAACCCGGTCGCGGATGAAGGCGATTCGGGTCGGGTTGAATTTGTGCAGCGGGCGGAACTTGCCCCGAGGGTCCCACCACGCCTCGGCCATTGCCGTGAACTTGGCGATCTCCGCCGGGTCGACGCTCGCGGCGTCGACGGACGTGGTCTCCGCCGACGGTTCCCGGTTCACCGCGCCACCACCCATCGGACTCCCTCTCCCTTCTGCTCGGCCGGAGTGCTCTTGCCTCGGCTGTCTTGAATGAGTATGGATACGCGCCGCTGGGCGGGCAACCCGCGACTGCCGCTTGTCCGCTCGCCGGCGAGAAGCCCTACCAAGAGGTCCAATGGCATCCAAGCCGCATATTGCGCGAATCGTCATGAAGTTCGGCGGCACCTCGGTGGCCGATGTCGATCGCATCAACGCGGTGGCCCGCCGGGTCAAGGCGGAGGTGGATCGGGGCAATGAGGTTGCGGTCGTCGTCTCAGCCATGGCCGGCACGACGAACCAGCTCGTCGAGTGGACCCGCGCGATCTCCCGCCTCCATGATGCGCGGGAATATGACGTCGTCGTCTCGGCGGGCGAGCAGGTGACGAGCGGGCTTCTCGCCCTGGCCCTGCAGGAGCTCGGCGTGCCGGCCCGGTCCTGGCTGGGGTGGCAGATTCCGGTCCACACGGACGACGTCCACGGCAAGGCGCGGATCAACGGCATCGGGACCGACGAGATCGAGAAGCGCTTCGCCCAAGGGCAAGTCGCCGTCGTCGCGGGTTTCCAGGGGCTGGGCGGCGACAACCGGATCACGACGCTCGGCCGGGGCGGCTCCGACACCTCGGCGGTGGCGCTGGCGGCGGCCTTGAAGGCGGATCGATGCGACATTTTCACTGATGTCGATGGCGTCTATACCACCGATCCGCGTATCGTTGCCAAGGCGCGCAAGCTGGATAAGATCACCTACGAGGAAATGCTGGAGATGGCGTCGCTCGGCGCCAAGGTGCTGCAGATCCGCTCGGTCGAGATGGCGATGAAGCACCGCGTCCGCCTGCAGGTGCTCTCGAGTTTTGTCGACCAGCCGGGAACGCTGGTCGTTGATGAGGACGAGATCGTGGAACAGGAACTTGTCAGCGGAATCGCCTATAGCCGCGACGAAGCCAAGATCACGCTCACCGGCGTGCCCGACCGGCCCGGTGTGGCCGCCGCTATCTTCGGGCCGCTGGCGGAGGCCAGCATGAACGTCGACATGATCGTTCAGAACGTGTCGGAGGGCGGCGGAACGACCGATCTCACCTTCACGGTGGCGAAGAGCGATCTCGACCGCGCGATCAAGGTGCTCGAAGAGCGACGCGACCGGCTCGGTTACCGGGCGCTCGTGCCCGACTCCGACGTGGTCAAGGTTTCGGTCATCGGGGTCGGCATGCGCAGCCATGCCGGAGTCGCCCAGCGGATGTTCAGCGCGCTCGCCGAGAAGGGGATCAACATCCAAGTCATCTCGACCTCGGAGATCAAGGTCAGCGTTCTGATCGCGGAGGAATACACCGAACTCGCGGTCCGCAGCCTTCATACGGCCTATGGCCTGGACGCCGCCTAGCGTATGTCCGACGGATCTGTGCAGATGAGGCTCGATCGGCTCTGGCAGCGCGGCCGGGCGTTCCTTGGTTGCGACTACGCCATCCTCGGTGGCGCCATGACCTGGGTTTCCGAGCGGCATCTGGTCTCTGCCATCTCGAACGGCGGCGGTTTCGGGATCATTGCCTCCGGCTCGATGACGCCGGATCTGCTGTCCGCCGAGATCACCGCGACGGCCGCCCTGACCGACCGTCCCTTCGGGGTGAACCTCATCACCCTCCATCCGCAGCTTTTGGACCTGATCGACGTCTGCCTCGATCATCGGGTCAGGCATATCGTCCTCGCCGGAGGGCTGCCGTCTGGCGCCGCTATCGCCCGCGCCCGCGGTGGCGGTGCCAAGGTGATGTGCTTCGCACCGGCCCTCGTGCTGGCGAAGAAGCTGGTGCGCTCGGGCGCGGACGCCCTGATCATCGAGGGCATGGAGGCGGGCGGGCATATCGGCCCGGTCTCGACCAGCGTGCTTGCGCAGGAGATCCTGCCGGCGGTTCGTGACGTGCCGGTGTTCGTCGCCGGCGGAATCGGCCGCGGCGAAGCGATCCTGGGCTATCTCGAGATGGGGGCGTCCGGCTGCCAACTGGGCACCCGCTTCGCCTGCGCTTCGGAGTCGATCGCCCATCCCCGGTTCAAGCAGGCCTTCTTGCGCGCCAGCGCCCGCGATGCGGTGCCGTCGGTCCAGCTCGACCCCCGCTTCCCGGTGATTCCGGTCCGCGCGCTGGCCAATGCCGCCACGCAGCGGTTCATGGAGATGCAGCGCTCGGTGATCGAGCGCTTCAACCGCGGTGAAATCGACCAGAAGGCGGCGCAGCTCGAGATCGAGCATTTCTGGGCGGGCGCGCTGCGCCGCGCCGTGATCGACGGCGATGTCGACAACGGCTCGATCATGGCCGGACAGAGCGTCGGCATGGTCAGCGAGGAACAGGCGACCGCCGTCATTCTGCGCGAACTGGTGGATCAGGCGCTTACGGCGCTGTTGGCCAGGGAGGAGGCGGAGAAAGAGCGGATCGGGGCGGTCGGCTGATGCCGCAGAGCGGCGGCCTTACGGGCTCCCGTCTGCTTCTCCGACGCTTGCGCGACGTGATGGCCGGCGGCGGCAGCGCCCAGGACCGGCTCAACAAGGTCGTCACGATCATCGCGGCCGATATGGTCGCCGAGGTCTGTTCCGCCTATGTCCGGCGCGCCGGCGATGTCCTGGAGCTGTTCGCGACCGAGGGCCTGAAGCGGGAGGCGGTGCACAAGACCCGCCTGAGGATCGGCGAGGGTCTCGTGGGCCACATCGCGGCCCACCCGCGTCCGCTCGCCCTGTCCGACGCCCAGTCCCATCCCAACTTCGCCTATCGTCCGGAAACGGGCGAGGAAGTCTACCAGTCGCTCATGGGGGTCCCGATCCTGCATGGCGGTCGCGTCGTCGGCGTTCTGGTCGTCCAGAACCGGACCCGACGGCATTATGCCGAGGAGGAGGCCGAAGCGCTCGAGACCGTTGCGATGGTCCTGGCGGAACTGGTCGCGAGCGGTGAACTCGTCAGCCCCGACGAGATGCGTCCGATCGAAGGAATCGGCCTGTTGCCGCTGCGCCTCGAGGGTGTCGCCCTCCACAAGGGCCTAGCGACCGGTCAGGCGGTGCTGCACGAGCCGCGTATCCTTCTGAGCCAGACCGTCGCGGAGGACCCGCGCCAGGAGCTGGAGCGCTTCCGCGCCGCCGTGGCGGGCATGCACAATGCGCTCGACGACATGCTTGCGGCGAGCGATATCGCCGATGGCGGCGAGCATCGCGACATTCTCGAAAGCTATCGGATGTTCGCGGCGGACCGCGGTTGGCTCGGCCGGATCGCCGAGGCGATCAACAGCGGTCTGACCGCTGAGGCCGCCGTCCTGAAGGTGAAGAACGATACCCGGGCGCGCATGGGGCAGATCGTCGACCCCTATTTGCGTGAACGGCTGCTCGACCTCGACGACCTTGCGAACCGCTTGATCCAACACCTCGCTGGCGACGTGATCTCGCAATCCGCGGATCTCCTGTTTAACGATGTGGTGCTCTTCGCCCGTACGATGGGTCCCGCCGAGCTGCTCGATTACGACAGGGACCGCCTTCGGGGTCTGGTCCTCGAGGAAGGGTCGCCGACCGCGCATGTCGCGATCGTCGCGCGGGCGCTCGACATCCCCGTCCTCGGGCGGGTCCCGAATGCGCTGAGCTATGTGGAATCGGGCGACGGTGTCATCGTCGACGCCGACCACGAACAGCTGTTCATCCGACCGGCCGAGGATATTCAGCAGATCTATTCCGAAAGCATGCAGGTCCGCGCGCAGCGGCAGGCGGCCTTCGTCGCGACACGCGGCTTGCCGGCGGACAGCCGCGACGGCGTCCGGATCTCGCTCAACATCAATGCGGGCCTGCTGATCGATATGTTGCATCTCGCGGAGAGCGGGGCCGATGGAGTCGGCCTTTACCGCACCGAGATCCATTTCATGGCGCGCCATGCCTTTCCCGACGTCGCCGCCCAGACCGATCTGTACCGCAAGACCCTAGAGCAGGCCGGCGACAGGCCGGTGGTCTTCCGCACGCTCGACATCGGCGGCGACAAGCTGCTGCCCTACTGGCGCGGGACCGGCGGCGAGAATCCGGCCATGGGCTGGCGGGCTATCCGCATCGCCCTCGACCGTCCGGCCATGCTGCGACAGCAACTGCGCGCGATGATCACGGCCGCCGCGGGGCGCTCGCTCAACATTATGTTCCCGATGATCGCAGATGTTCCGGAGTTCGATGCCGCCCGGCGCCTCTTCGAGATCGAGCTAGACCGCGCGCGGCGGCTCGGCGCCGTGCTGCCGGCCGACATCAAGGTCGGCATCATGTTCGAGATCCCCGCCCTGGCATGGCAGCTGCCGCTGCTGCTGCCTCGCGTAGATTTCGTCTCGATCGGCAGCAACGATCTGCGCCAGTTCCTGTTCGCAAGCGATCGCGGCAACCCGCAGATGAGCGATCGCTATGACGTGTTGTCGCCGCCGATGCTGGGATTGCTCGCCGAGCTGGTGCGGGCCTGCGGGGCGGCTGGCGTTCCTTTGAGCCTGTGCGGGGAAATGGCGGGGCAGCCGCTCGAAGCCATGGCCCTGATCGGGCTCGGTTTTCGCAGCCTGTCCATGTCACCGTCGTCCATCGGACCGATCAAGACGATGATCCGCAGCCTGGAGGCCGATCCGCTGCGGCGCTATCTCGATCGATTGCTCCCGCAGCCGGTTCCGAGCCTGCGGCGGCAGCTTCGCGCCTATGCTCAAGATCATGGAGTCGCGATTTAGAGCGCGCGATTTAGAATGCCTAAACCGTGATTAAATACTGTTAGGCATTCTTAAGCCGTTGCTCCGCCGCTGCTTGTTTTGGTAGAAAGACCTCGGGCAGGAACGACTCGGGGGGGTTACCTGCAGAACGCACTGCGAACGCGGATCGGTTCGGCTAGACGACTTCTTAGGGGATTTCCCGGAAGATGGTCGAGGCTGCTTCCGGTGCCAGCGGGACATTGAGGAGCCGTCGGCGACGACAGGATCCCGGGCAAGTGCGGGTAATCTCATAATGCCAGGAAAGAAAGCGCGCTTAATGGTTTCACCGGCGGAAGAACTGCGGCGCGATTCCCACTTCGATCCCGAAAGGTACGACCCCGCGGCAGGCGGGACCGTTGGGGATCTGCTCCGGCGCACGCGAGAAGGCTTTGGCCAGGACATCGACGCCGTGGCCATGCAGCTGCGTATCCGCAACAATTATCTGCGGGCCATCGAGACGGGGCGGTTCAGGGATCTGCCGGGTTCCACCTATGCCGTCGGCTTTGTCCGGACCTATGCGGAGTATCTGGGGCTCGATGCCCAGGAGGTGCTGCGCCGGTTCCGCGAGGAGGCGGCGGAAGTCAGCGGGCAAACGCAGTTGATCTTTCCGGCGGCCGCGACCGAGGGCAAGTTCCCGGGCGGCGCCATTCTGCTGCTGTCGGTCCTGCTCGCCGGCATCGCCTACGGTGCCTGGTACTACCTCTCGGACCAGCGGGCGAACGTCCTCGATCTGATCCCGGCGGTGCCCGAGCAGATCATGGGGTTGGTGTCCGGGAACCTGGCGCCGGCGGGAGGTGCCGCTGATCCGTCGATATCAGGGACAGTCGAGTCAGAGGCGGCCGAGCCACAGGCGGCCGAGGCACAGGCCGTGGCCGAGGCGCGCGAGCCGGAAGCAGCCGATGACGACGTCGCAGTTGCGGAGCCACCGGCGGTCGTCGACGAGGCGTCAAGCGAGGCGGCGCCGTCTAGCGAGCCCGAACCACAGCTTGAGGTCGAATCACAGGCCGCAGCCAGCGCCCCCCCACCCGCGCCGGCAAGCGGGGCGAACGAGGCGGAAACCGAAACGACGGTTGCCGCCATTCCCGCCGCGCCGGCCGCTCCTGTTGCCGAACCCGATCCGCAGGTCTTCGGTTCCGCCAACACGGAGTTTCGCATCGTGCTCCGTGCCCGGTTGGAAAGCTGGGTTCAGGTCACCGATGCCGCCGACCGGATTCTCCTGACCCGCGTGTTGCGGGTCGGCGACAGATATCAGGTTCCGGACCGGCCGGGGCTGACCTTGGCGACCGGCAATGCCGGCGGTCTCGATATCGTTGTCGATGGCCGCGCAATGCCGCCTTTGGGACCGGTCGGGGTCGTGCGTCGCGACATCCTGCTCGATCCGGAGCGGCTGGTCTCCGGGACGGCCCTGCAGAGATAGCGGCTGCCCACGGCAGCCTTCACGGCAGGCCCCGCCGCAACCCTTGATCTTTCCGAAGCGTTTGCGCATCTTCGGCCTCGACTCCGACCTCCCGATCCCATGATCGCCGAGTCCTGTCGGCGGGGATCCTGTATGATCAAGTGAGCGTCTGTCATGAGCATTCGGCCCTATCGGGATATTCAACGCCGTTCTTGCCGGACGATCCATGTCGGCAAGGTGGCTGTCGGCGGCAACGCCCCGATCTCGGTCCAGTCGATGACCAATACGTTGACGGCGGATGCTGCGGCGACGGTGGAGCAGGTGCGGCGGCTCGAGGCGGCGGGCGCCGATATCGTGCGTGTCTCCTGTCCCGACGAGGCATCGACGGCGGCTCTCCGCCAGATCGTCGCTCAGACTTCGGTGCCGATCGTTGCCGACATCCATTTCCACTATAAACGGGCGATCGAGGCGGCGCAGGCCGGGGCCGCCTGCCTGCGGATCAATCCGGGCAATATCGGTTCCGCCGCGCGCGTTCGCGAGGTGATCCAGGCGGCCAAGGATCACGGCTGCTCGATGCGCATCGGCGTCAATGCCGGCAGCCTCGAACGGGATCTTCTGGAGAAATACGGCGAGCCCTGCCCCGAGGCGATGATCGAGAGCGCGCTCAACCATGCGCGCATCCTGGAAGACAACGACTTCTTCGAGTTCAAGATCAGCGTCAAGGCGTCCGACGTCTTCCTGGCCGTTGCCGCCTATCAGGGCCTGGCGGAGGCCTGCGACTATCCGCTGCATCTCGGAATCACGGAGGCCGGCGGTCAGCGGATCGGGACGGTGAAGTCCTCCGTCGGGCTCGGCATGCTGCTCTGGTCGGGGATCGGCGATACCATCCGCGTGTCGCTGTCCGCCGATCCGGTGGAGGAGGTCAAGGTCGGCTTCGACATGCTGAAGTCGCTGAACCTGCGCCATCGCGGCGTCAACGTGATTTCCTGCCCGTCCTGCGCCCGGCAGCAGTTCGACGTGATCCAAACCGTCGAGGTTCTGGAGGGGCGCCTGTCCCATATCACGACGCCGATGACGGTGTCGGTGATCGGTTGTGTGGTGAATGGCCCCGGCGAGGCGCGCGAGACGGATATCGGGTTCACCGGCGGCGGCAACGGTACGCACATGGTCTATGTCAACGGCCTGCCGGACCACCGCCTGAAGGACAGCGATATCGTCGACCATCTTGTCGGGCTGATCGAGAAGAAGGCGGCCGATATCGAGGCTGCAAAGGCCGCGGAGGACGCGGACAATGCGACTTCGCAAGCGGCAAGATCGACGGCCGCCGTCGCCCAATAACGAGTTTGGCCAATAACGATTTCGGAGTCCCCCTTGTCTTCCCTGCAGCCCGTCCGCGGCACGCATGACCTTCTGCCCGAGACTGCGCGCCGGCATCGCGCGGTCATCGATATCGCGCGCCGCGTGGCCGAATGCTACGGCTATCAGGAAATAGCGACACCGATCTTCGAGTTCTCGGAGGTGTTCAAGCGGACTTTGGGCGACACGTCCGATATCGTCACCAAGGAGATGTACAGCTTTACCGACCGGGGCGGCGAACAGTTGACGCTTCGGCCGGAGGCGACCGCAGGAGTCGCGCGGGCCCTGATATCGGGCGGGTTGTCCCAGCAGCTTCCGTTGAAGTTCTTTTGTCACGGCCCGATGTTCCGGTACGAGCGCCCGCAGAAGGGGCGGCTCCGGCAGTTCCACCAGATCGACGTGGAGCTTCTGGGCGTTGCGCAGCCGCTCGGCGATATCGAGGTGATCGCGCTCGGTGCCCAGATCCTTCGGGAACTGGGTGTCTACGACCGCGTCGTGCTGGAGCTCAACACGCTCGGCGACACCGAGAGCCGCCAAGCCTACCGCGCCGTTCTGGTCGACTATTTCAAGGCGCATCGGGACCGTCTCTCCGAGGACAGCCTCGGCCGGCTGGAACGCAATCCGCTCCGCATTCTCGATTCGAAGGACGAGGGCGATCGGCGGCTGGTTGCCGAGGCGCCGCTGTTCACCGACTTTCTGAACGACGCAAGCCGCGACTTCTTCGCGGCCGTGACTGCCGGGCTGGAGAGTCTCGGCATTCCTTACAAGCTGAACCCGCGTCTGGTACGCGGCCTCGACTATTACTGCCACACCGCCTTCGAGTTCACGACCGAGGCGCTTGGCGCGCAGGGGACGGTGATGGCCGGCGGCCGCTATGACGGGTTGGTCGCGATGATGGGCGGCCCCGCCACGCCGGGCATCGGCTGGGCCGCCGGCATCGAACGTCTCGCGATGCTTCTCGCCGCGGAGACGCCGGCGATCCGGCCGATCGCGGTGATCCCGGTCGGCGCCGCTGAAGAGGCCGCGGCCCTGCGGCTCACGGAGTCGTTGCGGCGGGCGGGCATTACCGTCGATCTCGGCTATGGAGGAAATCTCGGCAAGCGAATGAAGCGCGCCAACCGGATGAACGCGTCGGCCGCCGTCATTCTGGGTGAGGACGAGCAGGCTCGCGGCGTCGCCGCCGTGCGCGACCTCGATTCGGGCGAGCAGGAGGAGGTGCCGCTCAACGCGCTGAGGGATCACCTCGCCCGCTACCGCTAGCGTCATGGCGCCGTCGAGGACGCGCGCGGATCTTATCGTCGTGGGCATCAGCCACCGTAGCGGAACGGCCGCCCTGCGGGATCATCTGTTCGTCGAGGAGGCGGCGCAACCCGAAGCGCTTGCCGGTCTGAAGGCGGCCGGATTCGAACAGGCGTTGGTGCTTTCGACCTGTGATCGTACCGAGGTGCAGGCGGTGCATGCCGAGCCGACCGTGGCGGCCGAGCGTATCATCGCCATTCTCGCGGGCCGCTCGGCGGTCGCGCCGGCAGAGCTGGCGAGCCAAGCCTACCGGCTGACGGATGAGGCGGCGCTGCGCCATATCTTCGCGGTTGCCGCCTCGCTGGACAGCCTGGTGATCGGCGAGCCGCAGGTTCTCGGGCAGCTCAAGGCCAGCCACCGGATCGCCCGTGAGGCCGGGCTGGTCGGCGGAGATCTGGAGGCGGCGCTGCAGGGCGCTTACCGGGCGGCCAAGCGGGTTCGGACCGAAACGGCCCTGGCCCAACAGCCGGTCTCGATTGCCGCGGCGGCGGTCCAGCTCGCCCGGAAGGTCCATGGCGACCTGGGGCGATGCAGCGGATTGCTGATCGGAACCGGCGAGATGGGCGAGTTGATGGCCGACCAGCTTGCCAAGGCCGGGTTGGCTCGCCTGACCGTTGCGCACCCCTCGCAAAAGCGGGCGGAATTGACCGCGCAGCGCCTGGCGTGTCATTTCCTTGGTCTGAACGGCGTGCCGCCGGGCCTCGAGGCGGCGGATATCATCATCGGCTCCTTGGGTACCGGCAAGTCCGTCGTGACGGCTCCCATGATCCGGGCGGCGTTGAAGATGCGGCGGCGGCGGCCGATTCTCCTGCTGGACGTCGCCGTGCCGGGAGACATCGAGATGACGGTCGGAGAGATCGAGGAGGCTTTCCTCTACGATCTCGACGATCTCGAGCGGCTCGCGATGCAGGGTCGCTCGACGCGCGCTGCGGCGGCGGAAGAGGCCTGGGGCATCGTCGATCAGGAGGTTATGGACTTCCTGCGGAAGCGGGACGAACGGGCCGGCGTGCCGCCCTTGATCGCCCTGCGCCGCCACTTCGAGGCGCTGCGCACGGAGGTGTTGGAGGCGACGCGGCCCGGCGACGCGGAAGAGGCCACGCGGCTGCTGGTCAACAAGCTACTGCATGACCCATCGGAAATGCTGCGCGCCATGGCGGCTGCGCGGCGGGCGGGCGGACCGGTGGAGCCGGAGGCGGCGGCGCAGCTTCTCTGCGCCATCTTTGGCTTGACCGAGGCCGAATGTGACGAGATGCCGGACGATCTGACCAACGCGGATCGGAAGCGTCAGAAGGAGGGCGAGTGAGTCTGCAAGACAAGCTGAGGCGTGTGGTGCAGCGCCACGAGGAGTTGAGCGCCGTAATGTCGAGTCCCGGATCGCTGGACTCCCAGGATTATGCGCGCCTGTCGAAGGAATATGCAGAACTGACGCCCGTCGTCGACGGCGTCATGGCTCTGGAGAAGGCCAAGGTGGAAATGAGCGACCTCGCCGCGATGATGGCGGATCCCGGCGCTGACGCGGACATGAAAGCGCTGGCCGAAGAGGAGTTCCTTGCGCTGAAGGAGCGCGTACCGGAGCTCGAGCAGCGCATGAAGATTCTCCTCCTGCCGAAGGATGAGGCGGACGCGCGCAACGCGATTCTCGAAGTTCGCGCCGGCACCGGCGGCGAGGAAGCAGCGCTCTTCGCGGCCGAGTTGTTTCGCATGTATCTGCGCTATGCCGAACTGCATGGCTGGCGCGTGGAGATCTTGAGCGTCAACGAGACCGGCATCGGCGGCTACAAGGAAGCCACGGCCACGATCTCGGGGCGCAACGTCTTCGCACGACTGAAGTTCGAATCCGGCGTGCATCGGGTGCAGCGCGTTCCGCAGACGGAGGCTGGCGGCCGGATCCACACCTCGGCTGCGACCGTGGCGGTCCTGCCGGAGGCAGAGGAGGTCGACGTCGACATCGATGAAAAGGATCTTCGCATCGACGTCTTTCGATCCAGCGGTCCGGGCGGGCAGTCCGTCAACACCACGGACAGCGCCGTGCGCATCACGCATCTGCCGACGGGGCTGGTGGTGCAGCAGCAGGACGAGAAATCGCAGCACAAGAACAAGGCCAAGGCGCTCAAGGTTCTCCGGGCGCGGCTCTACGACCTCGAGCGGACGGCGCGCGAGGCGGAGCGCGCCGCCTCGCGCCGCACGCAGGTCGGCAGCGGCGATCGCTCCGAGCGGATTCGCACCTACAACTTCCCGCAGGGGCGCGTCACCGACCATCGAATCAACCTGACGCTCTACAAGATCGATCGCGTCATGGCGGGCGAGGCGCTTGACGAGATCGTCGAGGCCCTGATCGCCGAGGATCAGGCGGCCCGCCTGACGGAGATCGAGTGACGCAGACTGTCTCAGCCGCGCTCGCCGAGATTGCCAGACGACTGCGACAGGCCGGCATCGAGTCACCGCGTCGCGAGGCCCGACTCCTCGTCGGTCATGTGCTCGGGATCGGGCCGGAGGCCATCATCGCCGGCCCCGAGCGGAGCCTGACGGTCGCCGAAAGCGATCGGCTTGCCGAGTCCGCCGGACGGAGAGTCCGTCGCGAACCGCTCTCGCATATTCTCGGCTGGCGGGAGTTCTGGAGTCTTCCTTTCCGGGTCACGGCGGAGACGCTGGATCCCCGGCCGGACAGCGAGACGTTGGTGCAGGCGGCGCTCGACTGCATTGCGGATCCGGTGCTGCCGGTACGGGTCCTCGACCTAGGGAGCGGGACGGGCTGCCTTCTCTTGGCTGTGCTGAGCGAACGGCCGCATGCGACCGGCATTGGCGTCGACCGCAATCCGGACGCGGTCGAGGTCGCGCGAGCCAATGCGGCCGCGCTCGGCTTTGCCGACCGGGCGGTGTTCGCCTCCGGCGACTGGGGAAAGGGTCTGGATGAAGATTTTCATTTGATCCTTACCAATCCACCCTATATTCCAGTTACGGAGATCCACGGCCTCGCACCCGAGGTGGCGCTTTACGAGCCGCGATTGGCTCTGGCTGGTGGTCCCGACGGACTCGATTGTTATCGCGCCATAGCGCCGGACTTGCATCGCCTTCTGAAGAAGGGGGGCCATGCGGTTGTGGAGGTCGGCCTGGGGCAGGCCGACAAGGTACAGGGTATTCTTGCCGCGGTCGGGCTACGGCCGCTGAGACGGGCTCACGACCTCAGCGGGGTCGAAAGGTGCCTTGTTTTCGAGCGAGAATGACAGCCAGTCTATGATGGCCGGCGCTTCGAAAGTCGAAGAAGAAAACAGTTGGAATGCCAGCATTTACTGTTTAGGGTATCTGCGACGGAGGGGCACCGATAAGGCTTTGTGAAGCTAGGCCCCCTGTTCTATTCCCAAAAGTTGCTCCGAACGACGCGTGCTGCGGCCGTGGCGAGAATGACCCGTCAGGCGTCGGAGCGGGAATTTATCATCAACATGAAGTGAAATTGCAATGAGACAAGGTTCCAATCCCAGGCGGTCGCGCGGGCGCGGCCCACGGAAACCGCATGCGGGCGGGGGGAAGCAGACGTTCGACAGTAACGGACCGGATATCCGGGTTCGGGGAAGCGCTTACCAAGTTCTCGAGAAGTATCTCGCTATGGCGCGCGATGCGACATCTGCTGGTGACCGGATTGCAGCGGAAAACTATCTGCAGCACGCGGAGCATTACTATCGCATCCTGAATGCCAATTCCGGCGAGCAGCACGGGCCGAACGGCCGAAGCCGCGGCAACGGTCGATCCGAAACGAACGGCTTCGACCGGAACAACGAAGAGGCCCGGGATGACGAAGCTCGAGACGATGGGGAAGATGAGGCCGGGCCGCCGAGCCGGCGTCGTTCGGCGCGAGGCGCATCATCGCAAGGCCCCGAGCAAGGCATCGGGCAGAGCATGGGAGAGAACTCGGCCGGCGCCGACATCGATGGGGCCGACGAGCCGACGGAAGGCATCGCCTAAGCGGACAGGCGCATAGCGGGGCGGATACCCCTTCGCCCGGTCCGCAGTTCAAAATTTAATCGACGGAGCCTCATGGCGCTCTTGCCCGGACGGATGCCGCCAGACGGGTGCTGAGCGTGCCCATGGACGCCCTCTTGTGCCCTCTTGCGTGTTGTTCCTAAAAACCCATATCGGAGCTAGGGTTGATTGGGTTCAATGCATCAACGACTGCGTGCCGTAATGGTCGGGCGCAGACGCTAGAGGGCGAAAATGGACTTTGAAAAATACACCGAACGTTCGCGCGGGTTCATCCAAGCGGCGCAAGGTCTGGCTCTGCGCAGCGGACATCAGCGCCTGACCCCGGAACATCTGCTGAAGGTTCTGCTCGACGACCGAGAGGGGTTGGCGGCCAATCTGATTCGGGCCGCCGGCGGCGACCCCGCCGAGGCCCTCCAAGGCATCGAGACCGAGTTGGCAAAGCTCCCGAAAGTCGAAGGCGGCGGGGCGGGGCAAGTCTATCTCGCGCCGGAGACGGCGCGCATGTTCGACTCCGCGGAGCAACTCGCGGAAAAGGCCGGCGACAGCTTCGTCACCGCGGAGCGGCTGCTGCTCGCCTTGGCGCTCGCCACCGGCACTCCGGCGGCGCGTGCCCTTGGGCAGGCCGGCGTTACCGCTCAGTCGCTCAACCAGGCGATCAACGACGTTCGCAAGGGACGATCGGCGAACAGCGCGACGGCGGAAGACAGCTATGACGCGCTGAAGAAATATGCGCGGGACATGACGGCGGCGGCGCGGGAAGGCAAGCTCGATCCGGTGATCGGCCGGGATGAGGAGATCCGCCGGACGATCCAGGTGCTGTCGCGACGCACCAAGAACAACCCGGTGCTGATCGGCGAGCCCGGTGTCGGCAAGACCGCCATCGTTGAGGGGTTGGCCCTGCGGATGGTGAATGGCGACGTGCCGGAAAGCCTGCGCGACAAGCGGCTGATGGCGCTTGATCTCGGGGCGCTGGTGGCCGGCGCCAAATTCCGTGGCGAGTTCGAAGAGCGTCTGAAGGCGGTGCTGCAGGAGATCTCCGCTGCGGCCGGCGACGTCGTTCTATTCATCGACGAGCTTCATACGCTTGTCGGCGCCGGTGCGGCCGAAGGCGCGATGGATGCGTCCAACATGCTGAAGCCGGCGCTTGCCCGCGGCGAGCTGCATTGCGTCGGCGCGACGACGCTGGACGAGTACCGCAAGCATATCGAGAAGGATGCGGCGCTTGCCCGGCGGTTCCAGCCGGTCTTCGTCAGCGAGCCCTCGGTCGAGGAGACGATCTCGATCCTGCGCGGCCTGAAGGAGAAGTACGAGTTGCATCACGGCGTGCGGATCACGGACTCCGCAATCGTCAGTGCTGCGACCTTGTCGAATCGCTATATCACCGATCGGTTCCTGCCGGACAAGGCGATCGACCTCGTCGATGAGGCGGCAAGCCGCCTGCGGATGGAGGTCGACTCGAAGCCGGAGGAGATCGACGAGCTCGACCGGCGGCTGATCCAGCTGAAGATCGAGCGTGAGGCGCTGAAGAAGGAGGCGGACCCGGCATCGAAGGACCGCCTCCAGAAACTCGAAGGCGAAGTCGCCGAACTGGAGAAGAAGTCGGCCGATCTGACGGCCGTCTGGCAGGCGGAGAAGGAAAAGCTCGTCGGCGCCCAGAAGCTGAAGGAGCAGCTGGACCATGCGCGCATCGAGCTCGAGCAGGCGCAGCGGACGGGCAATCTGGAGCGGGCCGGCGAACTCGCCTACGGGATCATTCCCGACCTGACGCGAAAGCTTAAGGACGGCGAGTCGGCTGGTGAGCATCACATGCTGAACGAGGTGGTGACAGAAGAGGACATCGCCGCCGTCGTGTCACGCTGGACCGGCATTCCCGTCGACAAGATGCTCGAGGGCGAGCGCGAGAAGCTGCTGCAGATGGAAGAGGCGCTGCGGACCCGCGTCATCGGCCAGGACGAGGCGATCGTCGCCGTCGCCAACGCTGTGCGTCGCGCGCGCGCCGGATTGCAGGACCCGAACCGGCCGATCGGCTCCTTCATGTTCCTGGGTCCGACGGGCGTGGGCAAGACGGAGCTCACGAAGGCTCTGGCGGCTTTTCTGTTCGACGACGAATCGGCGATGATCCGGATCGACATGTCGGAGTATATGGAAAAGCATTCCGTGGCCCGGCTGATCGGCGCGCCGCCCGGCTATGTCGGTTACGAGGAAGGCGGCTCCCTGACCGAAGCGGTTCGCCGCCGGCCCTATCAAGTGATCTTGTTCGACGAAATCGAGAAGGCGCATCCGGATGTGTTCAACGTCCTGCTGCAGGTTCTCGACGACGGCCGCCTGACGGACGGCCAGGGCCGGACGGTCGATTTCCGCAACACGCTGATCGTGCTCACTTCGAACCTCGGCAGCGATATTCTGGCCGGCCAGCCGGAAGGTCAGGACTCCGCCGCGGTGCGCGAGCAGGTCATGGCGGTGGTGCGGGGGGCGTTCCGGCCGGAATTCCTCAACCGAGTCGATGAGATCCTGCTGTTCCATAGGCTGACTCGGCCGCAGATGACCGGAATCGTCGACATCCAGCTGCAGCGGCTGCGGGCGCTTCTGGCCGACCGGAAGATCACGCTCGAGCTGGATGAGCGGGCTCGCGCCTGGCTGGCCGAAGCCGGTTACGACGCGGTCTATGGCGCACGGCCGTTGAAGCGGGTGATCCAGCGCGAGCTGCAGAATCCGCTGGCCGGCATGATCCTCGAAGGGCGCATCAAGGACGGCGATACGGTGCGGGTCACCGCCGATGATAGCGGCCTCGTGATCAACAGCGACATGGTCGCTGCGGCGCAGTAGGGGCGGTCCGGTATTCGCTCAGGTGTCTTTGCGGCGGAGCCCTTGATCGGCTCCGCCGCGAGGCGTCAGGAGGGCTGACGAGCGATAAGGACCCGATCCTGATGCAGCGTCTTCCGCAACTGGTCGATATCGTCCTTTACCGCCTGGAACGCCTGTAGGTCCTTGCCTTCGAGTATTTTGCCCGTCGGCAGCTTGATGCTCAGCGGATTGGTCTGCTTGCCGTTCTGCAGCACTTCATAATGCAAGTGCGGGCCCGTCGAACGGCCCGTCGTCCCGACATAGGCGATCACCTGGCCCTGCTCCACGCGACTGCCTTTCTTGAGCCCCTTGGCGAAGCGGCTGGTATGGGCATATGCGGTCGAGAACTCGGAATTGTGACGGATCTGGATATAGTTTCCATAGCCGCCGTTCCGGCCGATCCTGGCGATCACGCCGTCGCCCGCGGCGAAGATCGGCGTGCCCGTCGGCGCGGCGAAGTCGGTGCCCTTGTGCATCCTGCTGTAACCGAGAATCGGATGCTTCCGCAGGCCGAAGCCCGACGATATGCGCGCGCCGTCGATCGGGGTCCGCAACAGTGCCTTGCGAATGCTCTCCCCTTTGGGGTTGAAGTAGTCGGCGCGATCATCGCTCGGCGTGAAGCGATAGATGTTAAGCTCTCGGTCCTTCAACGTCAGTGCGGCAAAAAGAACATCGCCGACCTTGGCTAAATTGCCCTGCTCGTCGCGATATTCCTCGTACAGAATTTCGAAGCGGTCGCCCGGATGGATCTCTCGCTGAAAATCGACATCGTAGCTGAAAGCCCGGATGATTTCGGCCATCGCGCCAAGGGGAACGCCCTGCGCCAGGCTCGCTTCGAACAGGCTGGAACTGATGCTTGACGACGCATGCGCAACCTCAACGGTGAGCGGGCGCTCAATGGTCGCCGCGACGAACCCGCCATCGTCATTTCGTGTCACATGGACGTCGCGCTCGACATCCGGCTGCAGGCTCATCTCGACCAACTGGCGCTCGCGCGCCTCGGATGTTTGGCCCGGCGTGCTCAGATTGAGCCGAAGCTCCTGGCCCGGCTTGAGTTCCCTCGGTGCGAACACCTTCTCAAGGGCGGTGACCGCCTCATAGGCCTCGCCGCGATTGATCCCGGCATCGACCAGGAGCCCTATCAGCGTGTCGCCGCTCCGAACCTCGACGACCTCCTCGACGAGACGGCCGGCCTTGCCGAGATGAACGTCCTCAAGCAAGCTGTCGGGCACGCTGTGCAGCAGCACGAAATGCTCCGGCGGCAGTTGCTGTTCCAGATCGGAGGGTGGGGGGAAATCGGCTGCGTCGACGCGCGAACCGATGAAGGAGGTCGTATACCAAGAGGCGCTGGCCAACCCGACGACGGCAAGCCCGACTCCGGACTTGACGGCCCAATGCCGAAACGGCGCGGCTAATTTCAAATGCTTCCCCGGCAATACCTGCCCCCCTCACACAGGATAGTCGGCGGCAACGCACTGCTAATGCCGCGTTCTTCAAGTTTAAGGACGTTAGAACTGGAAGATTTTCAAAGAGTTAACTTAGAATAACGAGCGCAGGATGCCGAGCGCCCTTCGGTCTGTCAACTATAAAGCAGAACATGGCGGGGACCGGAAGGGAGCGTTGAAACGCCCCGGAGCCCGGCATCTTCGAGGAAGGCTCTTGTTATCGGTGCTTGCGCGGCCATATATGCCGCTGTCAAGATTGAAGCACCTGAAATTAAAACAGATTCTTCGCACCCGGCCCTTGAATGCGGGTGCGGGATCGCTATTTCAAGCAAGGTCGTGTTATCGGGGTGGGACGCTCTTCGAGGGGGTCTTGAACCGGTCTCGGCAGGGGATTATCTAGGCGATCCGCCGGAACGGAATCGAGCGATATTCGGCGTCGAAGCCCGGCATGTTTGCCGAAAGGTCCGGCGTCGGGCGAGTGGCTCGATCATGGTTCAGAAAAAGTTTGTGAAAAGCGTTTGACACATTCTGTGTGAGGGGCGTATAAGCCCGCTCCGCGACACGGTGGGCCGGCTTGATCGGCGGCGGTGTCGCCGGGACAGGAGCCTGGTTGCAACTGGGTGTTTCG
>QOZR01000008.1 GCA_003576685.1 Virgifigura deserti | reverse complement strand
TCGGCACCGTCCACCGCCTGGAGAACCTGACCGACGAGCCGCTCCACCTCATCGAGGTCCAGTCCGGCGCCTATCTCGGCGAGGACGACATCGTCCGACTCGAGGATACCTACGGGCGCGCATAGGGCGCAGCATCCGCGATGTTCATGGTGCCATTGCCGGTGACAAAGGCTGATGCCTGCGCGTCGTGGATACCTCTCTTGCGACCGAAACACGGCGCAAGAACACGAAAAGGGTGACGCTGTGGACGTTAATATCAGATCGCGGAGAATGAGGTCGGGTCGCCTTGGGCGATCCATCACTTTTGAATTCCTATACCGGGCGGGCGGTCCGCTTCGCCACCGCCTCATGGCCGGAAGAGAGCGACTGCCGAGTCATGAGCTGCTGCATCGCATGGCCCTTAAACGTTCATCTCCTTCGGGCAGAACGTTTCCCTTCAGGGGCTTGACGAGCCCTTCTTGCCGGACCTGTCCTATCATCCGGCAGACGCGAGGTCGGGAAGCATAAGAACCACAGTTCAAAGAAACGCTAGATGAGGATCGTCGTACGGATCGCCTCACCAAAATATTCATAGGAAGTCGGAAGCCATTGGGGAACTAAAACCAATCTGAACAGAGGCGTCAACTTCGCTTTGTCCAAGAAAAAATTCCACCTTCTCCAGTTTAGCGGCAAGGGAGATGAGCAATGCGCTCACGATGGCCCCCGCTTCCGACCGGCTTCGATCACGTCCGGAAGTCGCTTGGAAAGAATCATCTGAAAGCCTTCGGACGCTTTCGTACCGTTCGACGAGTCTACAGCCACGTCCGACGGCTGAGGTCGCCTGCGCGCATGCGCTTCCATCCGACCAACGTCGAGTCCAAGGATTTGACGATATCCGCAAGCTCGGAGACATACTTCAAGGAGTTGTCCGTCGATGACTGCGTTCGAGACTTGAGGCTGCACGGGATATCGCAAGCCTTCTGTCTTCCGGAACCGGTGGCCGACAACATACTTTCCTACGCTCAGCACGCGCGCTTCCATGCCGAAGGCGGGTGCGAAAGCGGGCTGATCGCAGATTTCCAGCAGCGGCGCGATTCAGGGTTGCTTACACCTGCTCGCGCAATATGCACGGACATTGCCGGGTCGAGCGAAAGCATATCGATACTGAGAGACTGCAGCATCCATCAGGTCGCCACGCGATATCTCGGCTATCAGCCGCAAATATGCGAGGCCTACATAGAGGCCTTGTTCCGCATGGCACCGGCGGCGCATGAAGCAGGCTACCTGCCCTATGATTACCATTACGACATCCCCGGGTTCGGCTTCATCGCTTTCTTTTTCTATCTCCACGCCGTGGACGAACAGAACGGGGCACATGTCATCATCAGGCAATCCCATAACAACAAACGCCTGGGGCTTCTGCTTCGGTCGGGTCAGTCGGCAGGCAAACTGGTTCCGAGGTACTATGACCGGGATCTCGAACTAACCGTAACGGGCCCGAAGGGGCACGGGTTTGCCGAAGACTTGTACTCGTTTCACAAGGTCCGCCGCCCGATACGCGAGGATCGGATATCCCTTCAGATCAGGTATTATTGATCGGAGAAGGTTTCGGCGCGTTCAGCCCGCCAGGCGACGCGCCTGGCGGGCTGAGAGCCGGGCGGACGGTATCGCGTCCGTCTATGCCCGCAGGTCCGCAGAATTCAGGTTGCTCCGAAGTTTTCCACCGGCCCGGCGATGCCGTTGTTGCGAGCCCACAAGGCGGCTTGCGTGCGATTGCTGGCCGCGATCTTCTTCATCAGGCTTTTGAGATGAACCTTCACCGTCCCCTCGGTGATGCCCAGAGCACGGGCGATCAGCTTGTTGCTGTAACCGTTCAGCAGGCATTGCAGGATCTGCCGCTCGCGGTCGGTCAGATTCCGTTGGGCATCCACGAGCTTGACACCCTCGAAGTCCTGGACGTTGGTGGCCAACTTGCCGGCCAGATGGCCCGGCAGAACCTTCTCGCCCTTCATGACCAGAAGCAGAGACAGCGAAAAGGCCTCGACGGACAGTTCATTCACCAGATATCCGTCGACACCTGCCTTCAATGCCCGGGCCATCTCGCAGAGGCTGAGTTCGTTCGCAAGCACGACGATGCGACAATCGCCGCCCACTTCGCGCAGCTGGCGAAGGCTTTCGAAATCCTCCTCCTGATGGGTGCTGAAGTCGGCGACCACCAAGTCCGGCATCACGCCGTCGTTTATGAGCGCCCGGACGCTCGCAAGGTCACGTCCCTCGGCGACGATCGCAAACTGGTTCGGATCCAATATCTGATGAAGACTCTGACGAAAGAGCGTGTTGCTTCCAATTAAAACAACGCTGATGGCGCTCACGAGGACCTCCTGTCGACTTTGTCGTTGGATAAGGAGCCGCCCCCATCGCTCTCACGAACAAGAAAATCTTCACCCCCTAGAAAATATTACCCCCATCATGGAGCCACTGATGAAGCCGCTGATCCGCGATCCGTCCTTCTATGCACCTTCCGCACCGCATTCTTCAGACCGACAACTTCAACTCATGACCGTAATAATCATATACCGAGTCAAAAGGTCGATCAACGGTACCCTTGTCCGCGGCTTGCGGCGCAAAAGGGGTAAGTAGGATCCACACTTGCCTATCAATAATCTTATGCGCGGATGTCTGTCGGATCGTAATTGAGGCTTGGCGCAAGCCATCGCTCAACCTCCGCGACCTCCATCTCCTTTCGCCGGGCATAGTCTTCGATCTGGTCGCGCTCGATCTTTCCGACGCCGAAATATCGACTCTCCGGATGGCTGAAATACAAGCCCATGACGGAGGCCGCAGGCCACATGGCGAGAGTCTCCGTCAATTCGATCGCAGCGTTTGATCCCGCCGAGAGCAAATCGAACAGGACCCGCTTTTCCGTGTGATCGGGGCAGGCCGGATAGCCGGGCGCCGGACGGATGCCCTGATAACGTTCGGCGATCAACGCCTCATTGTCGAGGGCTTCATCGGGCGCATAGCCCCAAAACTCCTTACGGACCCGTTGATGCATGCGCTCGGCGAACGCCTCGGCAAGGCGATCGGCCAGAGCCTTCGCCATGATCGAGCCATAGTCGTCATGCGCTCGCTCGAAATCCGTCACGATCACATCGAGACCATGTCCGGTCGTGACCGCAAAGCCGCCCAGATAGTCCCTCACGCCCGTCTCCTTCGGCGCTATGAAATCCGCGAGCGCGAGATTCGCACGACCCGGCTCGCGCGCCATCTGCTGGCGCAAGCCATGAAGAACGGCGAGTCTCCGCCGCCGCATGTCATCGGTGAACAGTTCGATATCATCGTCGCCGATCGTATTGGCGGGCCAGAGCGCAATCACGGCGCGGGCCCGCAACGACCGTTCGTCGATGATGCGCGAAAGCAGGGCTTCGGCATCCTTAAACAGGCTCCGCGCCGTCTCGCCGGCATCCTTGTGGTCGAGAATCTCCGGAAACCTGCCGCGCAAGCCCCAGACCTGAAAGAATGGGGTCCAGTCGATACAGCCGGCAAGCTCGGCCAGATCGTAATGATCGAACACCTGCGGACCCAGGCGCGCGGGCTGCGGCGGTACATAGTCCGACCAGGGGATCGGGAGCTTGTTCGCACGGGCGCCGCTGAGCGTCTGGCGCACGGGCCTGTTCTTGCCTCTGGCGTGGGTTTCGCGCATGCGCCGGTACTCTTCGCGGCGCTCGGCAGCAAAGCCGTCGCGCCTTGCCTCGGAGCACAGGGCACCAACCACACCGACAGCCTTGGACGCATCCTCGACATGAATGACCGGGCCGCCGTAGTTCGGGACGATCTTGACCGCCGTATGGACACGGCTCGTCGTCGCACCGCCGATGAGGAGAGGAAGCTCGAACCCCTCCCGCTCCATCTCGGCCGCGACGGAACACATCTCGTCGAGGCTCGGCGTGATCAGCCCGGACAGGCCGACGATGTCGACATTCTCCGTCCGCGCGGTTTCAAGGATTCGAGCGCTCGGCACCATCACGCCGAGATCGATCACCGCATAGTTGTTGCACTGCAGGACGACCCCGACGATGTTTTTGCCAATGTCGTGGACATCGCCCTTCACGGTCGCGAGCAGCACTTTTCCGGCGTTGCTGCGCGGCGCGGCGGCCTTCTCCTGCTCCATGAACGGCGTGAGATAGGCCACCGCCTTCTTCATCACGCGGGCGCTCTTGACGACCTGCGGCAGGAACATCTTGCCCGCGCCGAACAGCTCGCCGACGATGTTCATCCCGTCCATCAGCGGACCCTCGATGACGTGAAGGGGGCGTTCCGCCTGGCGGCGCGCCTCCTCGGTGTCTTCGATGATGTAGTCGGTGAGTCCGTTGACCAGGGCATGCTTCAGGCGGTCGGCGACATCGCCCTCGCGCCAGCCGAGATCCTGCTTCTTTCGCTTGCCGCCCGCATCGCGGTAGGAGTCGGCGATCTCGAGCAGACGGTCGGTCGCATCCGACCGCCGATCGAGAAGCACATCCTCGACACGCTCGAGCAGGTCCTTCGGGATATCCTCGTAGATCGCAAGCTGGCCGGCATTGACGATTCCCATATCCATGCCGGCATTGACGGCGTGATACAGGAACGCGGAATGCATCGCCTCGCGCACCCGATTGTTGCCTCGGAACGCGAAGGAGATGTTGGAGACGCCGCCAGAGATATGCGCGTGCGGCAGATGCCGCTTGATCAGCCGCGTCGCCTCGATGAAGGCGACCGCATATCCGTTGTGCTCCTCGATCCCGGTCGCGACTGCGAAGATGTTCGGATCGAAGATGATGTCCTCCGGCGGAAAGCCGACCGTCTCGGTGAGGATGCGATAGCTCCGCCGGCAGATCTCGAGCTTGCGCTCGACAGTATCCGCCTGGCCTTGCTCGTCGAATGCCATGACGACCACCGCGGCGCCATAACGGCGCGCCAGCCGGGCCTGACGGATGAACGGCTCCTCGCCTTCCTTCAGGCTGATCGAGTTGACGATGGGCTTGCCCTGGACGCATTTCAGCCCGGCTTCGATAACCGACCATCTGGACGAGTCGATCATCACGGGCACGCGGCTGATGTCGGGCTCGGCGGCGATCAGGTTCAGGAACCGGACCATCGCCGCCTCGGACTCGAGCATGGCCTCGTCCATGTTGATATCGATGATCTGGGCGCCGTTCGCCACCTGCTGGCGCGCGACGTCGAGGGCGGCCTCGTAAGCGTCTCCCATGATCAGGCTCCGGAATGCCGGAGATCCGGTGACGTTCGTCCGCTCGCCGATATTCACGAAGTTGCCAGGTGTCGGAGGCCTTTCGAACGGCTCCAGACCGGAAAGGCGAAGACCGACGGGACGTTGGGGTATCTTCCGCGGCGTCAGGCCGGCGACCGCTTCTGCGATGGCTTCAATATGGCTCGGCGTCGTTCCGCAACAGCCGCCGACGATATTGACGAGCCCCGACCGGGCCCATTCCTGGATCAGCGCGGCGGTCACCTCCGGCGGTTCGTCATAGCCCCCGAATTCGTTCGGCAGACCCGCGTTCGGATAGGCGCAGACAAGCGTCTCGGATACCCTCGATAGTTCCGCGACATAGGGCCGCAAATGCTTGGCCCCGAGGGAGCAGTTGAGCCCGACGCTGAAGGGGCTCGCATGACGGAGCGAAATCCAGAACGCTTCCGTCGTCTGACCGGTCAGAGTGCGGCCGGAAAGATCCGTGATCGTCCCGGAAATCATCAGCGGCAGCGAGAGGCCGGTCTCGTCGGAAAGCTCTTGGATCGCGAAGATCGCGGCCTTGGCGTTCAACGTGTCGAAGATGGTTTCGAGCAGCAGAAGATCGGCCCCGCCATCGATCAGCCCGCGCGCCGCCTCCTTGTAAGCCTCCTTCATGCCGTCGAACGACACAGCCCGGAAGGCGGGGTCGTTCACGTCCGGGGATATCGAGGTCGTCTTGTTCGTCGGCCCGAGCGCACCCGCGACGTATCGCGGCCGCCTCTGCGCCGCCGCGATCCTGTCGGCGCTGCGGCGGGCGAGCCGCGCGCCTTCGCGGTTCAACTCGTAGGCCAGTCTCTCCAGGCGATAATCCGACTGCGAGGTCGCGGTCGAATTGAAGGTGTTGGTCGTGACGATGTCGGCGCCCGCCTCCAGATAGGCCGTATGGATCTCCTCGACGATCCGGGGCTGGCTCAGCGACAGCAGATCGTTGTTGCCGCGCAAATCGCATTCATGCGCGGCGAACCGCTCCCCACGATAGTCGCGCTCTTCAAGCCGGTAAGTCTGGATCATGGTGCCCATGGCACCATCGAGAATCAGAATGCGCTCCTTGGCTGCATTCTCCAGTGCGCGACGCTGCTCGGTCCTCACAGTCATCATCGATGATCCTGTCCTGAACTTTGCGTGGCTGAAAGCATACGCGACCGGATCGCCCGGTAATAGCGGAAGGCAAAGGGAGTGGTGCACTGAGGCATTATGGCTTCGCCGGCCCGGTGAGACAGCGCTCGATAGCGTCGAGCAGCTGCTCGCGACTGAAAGGCTTGCGCAGCGTCGCATCGGCCCCGGCCTGCACGGCGATGTCGAGGAGCATCCCGGCATCGCCACCGCCGCAGACAGCCAGGATCGACAGCCCTGCGTGCCGTTGCCGCAGTTCGGCGATGCCCACCAGATGCGCGCCGTGCCGAAGCGGGCTGATGTCGATCACCACGACATCCACCGCGCCCTTGTCGGCGAATTCTAGGAACCGCCGGGTCGTCGCCTTCAGGAGGACGTGACCGGCGGATTCCAGGACGGGCCGTATTTTCCGCTGGACCGAGTCATCCACGCCAACAAGCAGAACCGCTGCCATGGGCTCCTGTCCTTCGGTGCCATGCGCACCCGCCGCTCATGATCAGCCATCACTTTAACCTGCACCTCGCAGGAGTGCGAACGAAGCGGATTTGGAAGGTATCCCAAGAGGAGAAGCGCCTGCGCCTGATGTAAGAGCCGGTTGCACCTTATGCGTCATCGGCTGTCCGAAGGAGGAGCACAGGAAGTGCAACAGCGCGTGATAGAGATTCGATGCAGGCCAGCGCGATGGGCTGCGGTTCGAAAACTCGGTGCCGAAGATGAATTCAGATCTTACGGACCGACCCCGATCAAGGGAGCAAGAGTCGGCAGAACGCTGCCGGTTCATGCCCGCCGACGAGTTGCCGGCGGTGGCGGCGAACGCAGACGATCCCCACACAGAACAAGGATCACGAACATGCCTGCGGATAGGGCGGCAAAGGCGCGTAGCAGCGCATATGTGATGAATTTCGCAAGCCTGGGCCGAAAACGTTCTTTGGTCACGGGCGGGGCCGGATTCCTTGGTTCGCATCTTTGCCGGCGGTTGCTCGCGGCGGGTCGCGAAGTCG
Organism: Virgifigura deserti; assembly: GCA_003576685.1. Lineage (GTDB taxonomy): Bacteria > Pseudomonadota > Alphaproteobacteria > Dongiales > Dongiaceae > Virgifigura > Virgifigura deserti. Next base: position 266,597 of record QOZR01000008.1, on the reverse strand, counting down.
TCTGCGTGGACAATTTCTTCACTAGCTCCAAAGACAACATCGAGCTCTTGTTGGGGAGCCCCGGGTTCGAGCTCATACGTCACGACATTACCCTTCCGCTCTATGTCGAGGTCGACGAGGTCTTCAACCTGGCATGCCCGGCCTCGCCGATTCATTACCAGCGTGATCCCGTTCAAACCACGAAGGTCAGCGTGCTTGGCGCGATAAACATGCTCGGCCTCGCCAAGCGGCTCAAGGTCAGGATCCTGCAAGCCTCCACGAGCGAGGTTTACGGCGATCCCGAGATCCACCCGCAGACGGAGGGATATCGCGGGAACACCAACCCGATCGGCCCTCGCGCCTGCTATGACGAGGGGAAACGCTGCGCCGAGACATTGTTCTTCGACTATCATCGGCAGCAGAACATCCAGATCCGGGTCGCCCGGATCTTCAACACCTACGGTCCGGGGATGAACCCGCAGGACGGGCGGGTGATCTCGAACTTCGTCGTCCAGGCGTTGCTCGGCGAACCGATCACGCTCTTCGGCAGCGGCAATCAAACCCGCTCATTCTGCTATGTCGACGACCTTATCGACGGGTTGATCGGGCTGATGGCGGCGCCCGGGACGGCGGTCGGTCCGATGAATCTCGGGAATCCGGCGGAGATCACGATTCGCGGATTGGCGGAGAAAGTGCTGGAACTGACCGGCTCCCGCTCGCGGATCGTGTTTCGGCCGCTTCCTGTGGACGATCCGCTCCAGCGCTGCCCCGATATCACGCTTGCCAGGACGATGCTGGGTTGGGAGCCGAAGACGGGTCTGGAGCAGGGCCTGAGAGGAACGATCGAATATTTCGACCGATTGCTGAGTTCGATCGGCCGACGACTCGCGCTCGATCCGCCGCCGATTCTGGACGCGTCCGTGAAACCCGCCGTCGGCGGCAGGGCGATGACGTAACGAACAGCGCTTTCAAGTTCCGCGAGCGGCGAACCATCCAAGCCCTCCTCATGCTCCTGGAAACCCAAGGGAAACCTGCCAATGACGACGATCACCACGAACGACGGCACGCAGATCTATTATAAGGACTGGGGCACCGGGCAGCCCGTCGTCTTCAGCCACGGCTGGCCGCTGACCGCGGACGCCTGGGAAGACCAGATGATGTTTCTCGCGTCCAACGGCTACCGCTGCATCGCCCATGACCGTCGCGGCCACGGCCGGTCGAGCCAGCCCTGGAACGGCAACGACATGGACACCTACGCCGACGATCTCGCGACGCTCGTCGAAGCGCTCGACCTGACGGATGCCGTTCATGTCGGCCACTCCACCGGCGGCGGCGAAGTCGCCCGCTATATCGGCCGACACGGCACGAACCGGGTAGCCAAGGCGGTGCTGGTAAACGGCATTCCGCCGCTGATGCTGAAGACCGAGGCCAATCCCGGCGGCCTGCCAATGGAAGTCTTCGACGACATCCGCGCCAATGTCCTCGCCGACCGCTCGCAGTTCTTCAAGGATCTCAGCGGACCGTTCTACGGCGCCAACCGGCCGGGCGCCAAGGTTTCGCAGGGCGCGCGGGACTCGTTCTGGCTTCAGGGTATGATGTGCGGCTTTAAGGGCGCCTATGACTGCATCAAAGTGTTCTCCGAGACGGATCACACCGAGGATCTCAAGAAGTTCGACATTCCGACGCTGATCATCCACGGCGACGACGACCAGATCGTGCCGATCGGCGCCTCGGCCATGCTCTCATCCAAGCTCGTCAAGGACGCCGAGCTGAAGGTCTATCCAGGCGCGCCGCACGGCCTGCCTACCACACACAAGGACCAGGTCGACGCCGACCTCCTCGCCTTCCTGAAGGCGTAAGCCGGGCTGAGCCGTCGAGGGCACTCGGGCAACGGACCCGCGTCGATGCCGGAGAGTATCCGGCGCGCCGGTTCCACTACGATCATGCGTGCGAATGCGCCCCTCCGTCGTCGAAGCCCTATCCTGCGCAGGGGTCGTGACGGCGGCCAATGATGCGTCTGCGATATGGTGAGCAGGATGAACGAGATATCGTCAATTCAGCCGATGCAGAGCCCGGCCACCATATGCTCGTGGCCTTCCACGCCGGTGAAGTGGTCGGGCAGGTCGCCGCGGTCATTCACAGGCATCCGGACAAGCCGACCGAACTCTATATCGACGAAGTTGGCGTCACGCCCGCCCTGCAGCAGCAGAAATTCGCCCGCCGAATGCTCGACGAGTTGCTTGCGCTCGGCAAGGCATTAGAGGCTTGGGTCGGCACCGAACCCGGCAACGGCCCGGCGAGAGGCCTCTACGCCTCCCATGGCGTGACGGCCGAGCCGTTCGTCATGTACGTCTTGAAGCTCTGAGCGGCGGCCTCGCGACCCGATCGTAGAAAAGGCACACCCGGAAGGTGAGCGTCTTGGATGGGCGAATTTCCCCCTGTGTCATGGCTCGTCCTTTGCTGAAGTGTCCGGCCGAAGGAGCGGACGGCCTGATTTGGGATGAAACTCGACCAGCTTCAGGGCAAGCGCCAACAGCACCGTGCTCACCGGCAACACCGCCAACGTGGCGATCTCGTTCCATGTGAGAGAGGCGTCGGGGCCGGAGAACGACTGCAGCGCTTGGCGAAGGAAGAGAACGAACAGAATCACCACGATCAATTCGGCCACGACCTGTTTTAGCTGGCCGATCTGCCTCACGCGGAGCCACGCCGGCAAGGCGAGCGCCTCCTCGCTTTCCTCGGGATGGATGAAGAGCGTGTACACGCCGTAGGCAAAGTAGAGCAGCACGATTGCGATCAGAAACCGGTCCAGGCTCTCGATCACGCTGATGATGGCGGCGCTTCCGAAGATGCGCTCGCTCTGACCAGATGTCTGAAATCCGTAGAGGAAGGCAGCGTAAATATTGACGATGCCCAGGAAGAACATCAGAACCGATCCTGCGAGAGAGCCAAAAACGGCGACTACGGTGAGAAATCGCGAGCCGACGATCGTTCTTCGCTCGATATGGCGTAGGTCCAATGCTGTCTCCTTCTCATTGCGGGTAGCGGTATTTCTTGCAGGTGGCGATGCGCGTTCTGTCATTACAATTTCAGATGCGCTGTCGGATCGCGATTGCAACTCCAGATGCGCTGTCGGATCGCGAATGCGAACTCCTGCTGCCGCTGGCGACCAGGGTCAGCGGACAATCACATTGCCGATCACCTTGTCAGCAGCTCACGTGCTGGGCAATTTCACCAAGCATCGTGCGTCCCTTACGCGATTCGAACTACTGCTTTCGCCGCGCCCTTTGCCGCTTATGCGACCCGCCGGATTCCAGACCAGCCGCTCATGATCCTGGTCGCGATGGTGATTGTTCTGCTCAGCGTCCGGGGCTTCATTCAGGCGCTAAGTTAGGCCCGACGACCTGATGATCTCCGACCTTGACATCGACATCTGGCGCTAGGCTCAGGCGATGGCGAAGCGGCACGGAGCCGATGCGGCTACGCAGGCCTCCATGCGCGCCGACGCTCTGCTTGAGGCTGGCGATGTAGACGGTCAAGTGATCTGGAGGCGCATCTTGCGAGCGATCAAGGAATTGCAGACTGAAGAGCTCGTGCCGGGCGCTCGGGTGCATTAGGCGCGTGCGGCTTGCAGAACTGCGCGGGGTCGACAGTGTCTCACAGCACGCCAAAGAGGAACAGCAAGAGTAGCGTCAATACCACCGAGACGAGGATCGAGCCGAGGCAGCCGAGCCGGTTGGAAAAGAACAAGAACACTTTCGGCCCTCAGCGCGCTGTTTGCAGCATGCGTGAACAACAAACGCGCGTGACGGGCGTTCCCCGGCGGCAGATCTGCCCCACACAGCAAGCACCGGCCCGTCTCCGGCTCGTAGGCCACCGCCCCGCATGCATTGGGTCCGTAAACCAGCCGCCAACGAGCCGACGAAGACCTCCTACGAAGATCGCCTTCTCCGCCGTTCAGTCGGTCAATCTAAGCTGGCCGTGGATCGCCCCGCGGTTCGCAAGGTCGTGGATAACGCGGACCTGCTCAAGGTGCTTGTCCGCGACACATTCGTTATACGCTGCCGTGCCGCGGGCGAGCCCTGCATCGGTGCAAGCGCGATCGACATGGTAGCTCACAGGCTGTGGCTGCCCCTCGCACGCCGCTAGTAGCACCGATAATGGCGACAGGATGAGCCCGAGCGCAATCGACCTTTTGTACATTCTCTTTGATCGCTTGGTCCCCGCTCTTGAGCGAATCCTCCACTCATCAGGTGAATCGATCTTCCCGCCCGTCAATGTTGGCTCGCTCCGTCAGGGAGACCAACGCGCAAGCTCTACAGCAGGCGGTGACGTCCGGAACTTAAGTGCCCTGAGATCGATAAAGAAGTGGATGCTCATTCAAAATTGCTCAGGGTTGAGACAGTGAGAAACATTCTCCTGGTCGTCATCGCGGCACTTGTACTCTCGGCCTGCGGCACAGCGACGGGAGCTGGGGTGGGTGCCGTTGGCGGTGCGCTCGTCGCCGGCCCAATCGGGGCCGGCATCGGTGGCCTTGGCGGGGCCGTCGTTGGCAGCGAATTGGACTGACGTCGAAGGCAAGCTGCCCTGATCAACAGGCGGGATCTGGCTCAGCTAAGAGTGGCGTCCGAACCGGTCTCGAACCTGATAAAGGCGTCCTTAGGAGGTCGGCTGACGCGGGCCTGAAGGCAAATAACTCAGCCATTTCCGATTGGCCATGCGCCTTTCCGCAATCACGCGCACCGTGGAGTATCGCCGCCCGGTCCGCTTGGCCATTCAGACCGGCTTGGCCGGACTCGCAACCTTTGCCATCGGCCACGCCCTTGGCGTGAGTGAGCTGTCCTGGGCGGTGATCTCGGCGCTGTTCGTCGTCCAGGCCAGCATCGGAGGCACTCTGGCGGCAGCAGCCGGTCGGATCATTGGCGCCGCCCTCGGCGCTGTGCTCGGCTTGGCCTGGATGTTGGCCGGTGGAACCGAAACCATATTCCTGACCGGACTCGGCATCGTCCTTGCCGGCGCAACCACGGCCTATATCTCCGGCATCAAACCGACGCTTCGCTACGGCGCCGTAACCTCGGCCATCATTATTCTGAGCCCCAGTTCCGATCCGTTCGCGCAGGCCTGGCACTACGCCGCCGCGATCGGGCTCGGCGTTGTGATCGGCACGCTTGCAAGCGTGCTCGTTTTTCCCTGGAGCGCACGCCGCGGCGTCGACGAGGAGTTGGGCCGGGCAGTCAGGCGCTGCGGCGATCTCCTCGCAGCTTGCCTGGGTGCGCTCATGGGGAGGGATGCCAATAAGCTCGCGCCCATTCACAGCGACATTCGCCAGGCGCTTGGAGATGCTCAGGCCGCCGCCGGACCGTCCCGCAAGGAGCGCCTGCGCCGCGCGTCGAACGCGCCTGAGCCCGAGGCTCTCATCCGCGCGGTCGAGCGCCTGTGGCATGCGCTCCTGCTCATCGATCGAACCGATACCGGCCCGCTGCCAGAAGCGCCGCGGCGCCGGCTGGAGCCATACCTTGAGGCAGCCACCGAGGCGTGCTGCGCCTATCTCGCCGACCTCGGTGAAGCGATCGCGTCGGGAGATCGCCCGGATCCGCCGGAGCTCGTGCACCAGCGGCTGGAGGCGCTCCAAGCGGCTTTGGAAGAGATCCGGCGGGAAAGAGTGACGGTGCCGCTACCGGGCCAGGAAGCCGAGCGTGTCTTCACACTCATCTTTGCCTTTGACCAGCTGAACCAGGACATCGCCGACCTCGCCCGCCTGCACACCGCCCGCCTGAACACCGCTCCATAATCCGTCCCCGCCGGCAGCTCCACACCATCCAGCAGCCACCGATCCGTTGAGAGCCATTCCCCGTGCCCCTGCCGAACCTATGTTGTTCCATAAAGCAACAGCAGCATCGGGAGATAGATCATGCGCCGCTTCGGGCATACTACTTGCGGCCTCGCCACTATAGTCGCGCTCGTGGCACCGCTCGGCCTCGCCGCCTGCGCCACTCAGACGGGCGCGACCTATTCGGCGACCGAGGTCGGGGCCGTGATGGCGACCACGCCGGCCGTCGTGCTCACCAGCCGCGAGGTTCACATCGAAGGTGGCGATACAGGTGTGTATGGACCCGCGCTCGGGGCCGCTCTCGGCGGTACGGGAGGGTTTTACGGCGCTGGCGCAGGGGGAACAGACAGCGCGATCTTCGCCGGGCTTGGGGCGCTGATCGGCGGCGGGCTCGGTTATGCGGCCGAAGAGTTCGCTGATGCACGGCGGGGGATCGAGTACGTCCTTCGTGACAGCACGACCGGCCAGACGATCACCGTGGTCCAGACCGCGACGCGTAGCGAGGCGCTGTTGCCGCCCGAAACGCCGGTCCTGCTGCAGGAGGGCGATGGCTACACGCGCGTCGTCGCGGCGCCGGGGGCGCAGTAATGGTGCAATAGGTCCGCCGCCCGATTCTGGCAGACCTATTGGCACTATTGGCACGGGAGATATAGAGGCGAAAGGCTGGGACACCGATCTGTCGGGCGCCGCCGCCCGGACAACGTTCTAGACTAGAACGCTACCCAAATTGCTACCCGTGCCGAAGTTTGGATTGGAGAGCTGCGGCTAAGCCCTTGAAAGAATGGCGCGCCCGAGAAGATTCGAACTCCTAACCTTCTGATCCGTAGTCAGATGCTCTATCCAGTTGAGCTACGGGCGCATCCGTCGCGGCCTTGCGCTTCCGCGATCAGGCGGCGGACCCTACACGAAAGCCCCAGGCGATGGCAAGGGGTCGATAACATGAGCCCGACACGGCTTTTCCGGCCCTTTTCCGCGCCTCGGATATCGGCATGATCCTTGACAGAGATGGGGCTGCCGCCGGATTCTACCACCCTGTGGGAGACGGCGCGAGCCAACGAGATACACCTCTACACCCGCTGACAACCTCCAACCATGCGATCCGCGAGCCGGCGCCCTCCAGGGCGCCGGTTTTCGTTTTCGGCGTTTGAACGATGTGCGGCAAGGGCGGGTTGCCGCACCCGGCGGTGTGGGGTACATCTCGCGGACCCGACAGCAGAGGATTCCAGGCGTGTCCGTGACCCCAAGCCCACACAAGACCTTCCCGGTTTCCTGGGAGGAGCTTCATCGAACCTCGAAGGCGCTTGCCTGGCGCCTGATCGAGAGCGGTCCGTGGAAGGGCATCATCGCGATCACGCGCGGTGGGCTGGTGCCGGCCGCGGTCGTCGCGCGCGAGCTCGACCTTCGGCTGATCGACACACTGTGCATCGCCAGCTATGTCGAGCAGAAGGAGGAGCGCAGGCAGGGCGAGCTCAAGGTGCTGAAAGGGATCGAGGGCGACGGCACCGGCTGGCTGATGATCGACGACCTGGTCGACACCGGAAAGACGGCGAAGGTCGTGCGCGAGATGCTGCCGCGCGCCCATTTCGCCACGGTCTATGCCAAGCCCGCCGGGCGGCCGCTGGTCGACACTTTCATCACCGAAGTCAGCCAGGATACCTGGATCCTGTTCCCCTGGGACATCGAGCCCCAGTTCATCCAGCCGATCGTCCATCTGCAGCCGCCGCGCTGAGCAGCGTTACGCGCTACTCACCGGCATGTTGTCGATCAGGCGCGTGGAGCCGAGCCAGGCCGCGGCCAGGACCCGGGCCGGCCGGGTCACATGGGCCAGCGGCTCCAGGGTTTCGGCGTCGCAGACTTCGACATAATCGATCCTGGTGAAGCCAGCCTGCAGAAGAGCATCACGCGCCCGGGCCGTTTCGTCGGCTACGACCCGCGTCGGATCGGCCAGCCGCTCCGCGACATGCCGCAAAATCATCGGCAGCGCCACGGCGGCGGCGCGCTCGCCCGCCGAGAGATAGCGATTGCGCGAGGACAGAGCGAGGCCGTCGGCGTCGCGCACCGTCGGCACGCCCTCGATCCGCACGGGAATGTCGAGATCGCGGGCCAGGCGCCGAATCACGAGGAGCTGCTGATAATCCTTCTCGCCGAAATAGGCGGCGTCCGGCAGCGACTGAAGCAGCAGCTTGGTGACCACGGTGGCGACTCCGGCGAAATGGCCGGGCCGGGCCGGGCCGCAGAGGCCGTCGGTTAGGCCCGCGACCGTTACCGTCGTGGCAAAGCCGTCGGGATACATCTCAGCCACTTCCGGTGCGAACAGAAGATCCGCGCCGACGGCGGCGAGCTTGGTGCCATCCTCCGCCTCATCGCGAGGATAGGCGGCGAAATCCTCGCCGGCCCCGAACTGGGTCGGGTTCACGAACAGGGTGACGATAGTCCGGTCACAATCCGCCTGTGCTCGGCGAACCAGCGCCAGATGGCCCGCATGGAGCGCCCCCATGGTCGGTACCAGCCCGACCGTCTGGCCGGCGGCGCGCCAGGCCGCGACGGCCCGGCGCAGGTCGGCGACGGTCCGCATCACCGGGAGCGTCGGTCGCGCCGCGGCACCGGCCGACCGGGCCGCCATCGCCATTCTATCCTCTCCCTGAGTTTTTCCCCGCGCCGAAGCAGTGTTCGGGCCCAGGGAAACGGCGGGCGCGGACATCCTCGGCATAGGCGGCGGCCGCCTCGCCGATCGCCTCGCCGAGCTCGGCATAGCGCTTGACGAATTTCGGCGTGAAGTCGCCGAACAGCCCGGTCAGATCCTCGGTCACCAGGACCTGCCCGTCGCAGGCCGGCGAGGCGCCGATCCCGATCGTCGGGACGTCGACCGCCTCGGTGATCTCTCGCGCCAGCGGCTCGACGATCCCTTCCAGCACGATGGAGAAGGCGCCCGCATCGGCGACGGCGCGCGCGTCGGCAAGAATCTCATCCGCCTGGGCATCGTCGCGGCCACGCGCCCGATAGCCGCCGAGGCTGTTGACCGATTGCGGCACCAGCCCGACATGGCCCATGACCGGGATGCCGCGGTCCGTGAGAAAGGCGATCGTCTCCGCCATTTCCCGTCCGCCCTCTATCTTGACCGACGAGCAGCCCGCCTCGACCATCAGCCTCGCCGCGGAACGGAATGCGACCCCGGGCGATTCCTGATAGCTCGCGAACGGCATGTCGACGGTGAGACAGGCCCGCTGGCTGCCGCGCCGCACCGCCGCGCCATGCGCGATCATCATATCAAGGGTCACTGGCAGCGTGCTCTCGAAGCCGTAGAGCACCATCCCCAGCGAATCGCCGATGATGAAAAGATCGACATGCGGATCGAGCCGCTGCGCCATGGGCGTCGTATAGGCTGTCAGGCAGACGATCGGCTCTCCGCCCTTGCGGGCACGGATTTCGGGAACCGTGATTCGGGTGGTGCGCGCCTGGATGCTCAAGCCTGCCCTCCTGTCCGAGCGAATCCGCCGCAGATAGCGATGCGGCGGTCCTTCATGACAATTTTATGCCCAGAATGGTGCAGCGCACAATGACTTTGGCCCGAGACTTTGACCAGGGACTTTGGCCGGGGACTTTGGGCGGCGGCACCCCACCGATATAGTGGCACCCGACCCGCAGGAGGGAAAGGAACAGCATCATGGGCGCCTTGTCAGACCGATCACCGCTTTTTCGCCTGCTTCTGCCGGCGCTTTTCCTGAGCCTTGCCGCGTGCGGCGCACCTCGGGACTGGCAGACAGCCGCCTCGGGCGACAGCCGATCGGGGACCGCCGAGGCGGCCCGCGCCGCGCCGGAGGCCGCCAGCCCAACGCAGCCCCGGATGGAGCCACGAGCGGCCGTGTATGCCGAGAGGCAGATGGTCGCCGCCGCGAATCCGCTGGCCGCGGCGGCGGGGCTGGAGATCCTCCGGGCCGGCGGCAGCGCGGTCGATGCCGCGATCGCGGTGCAGATGGTGCTCAACCTCGTCGAACCGCAGTCCTCCGGGATCGGCGGCGGCGGATTCCTGCTGCATTTCGACGCAGACGCCGACAGGGTAACGACCTATGACGGCCGTGAGACCGCGCCGGCCGCGGCGACGCCGAGCCTGTTCCTGACCGCCGAGGGAGAGCCGATGGCGTTCTTCGACGCCGTCGTCGGCGGCCGTTCGGTCGGCGTTCCGGGCGTACTGCGGATGCTGGAAGCGGCGCATCGCGACCATGGCCGCCTGCCTTGGCCGCGCCTGTTCGAGCCTGCCATCCGATTGGCGGAACGGGGGTTTCCTGTGTCGCCGAGGCTGAACGCCCTGATCGCCGCCGACGAGCATCTGCAGACCTTTCCGACCGCCGCGGCCTATTTCTACGACGCCGAAGGCGAGCCCCTGCCGGTCGGAAGCATCCTGCGCAATCCGGCCCTGGCCGAGACGTTGCGGCGCGTCGCCGCCGGCGGCGCGGACGCGTTCTATAGCGGTCCCATCGCCAGGGATATCGTCGCCGCGGTCCGCACGGCACCGGGCAATCCGGGCCGCCTGACCGAGGCCGACCTCGCCGGCTATGAGGCCAAGCGCCGCACGCCGCTCTGCCGGCCCTATCGTGAGTGGCGCGTCTGCGGCATGCCGCCGCCGACCTCGGGCGGCGTGGCGACCCTGCAGATCCTGGGCCTCCTCGAACGGTTTGCCATTCCTGATCTGGAACCCGCATCGGCCGACGCCGTCCATCTGATCGCCGAGGCGAGCCGCCTCGCCTTCGCCGACCGCAACCGTTATCTGGCCGACAGCGATTTCGTCGCCGTGCCGGTCGAGGGCCTGCTGTCGCCCGACTATCTCCGGCAGCGGGCGGCCCTGATCTCGCCGGCGAAGACCCTGGGCGAGGCCAAGCCGGGGACGCCGCCGGGACTGACCGTCGAACAAGCCGCCCTGGCGACGCCGCGATCGCAGTTCACGCGGACGTCGACCAGCCAGATCAGCATCGTCGACGCGGCCGGGGACGCGGTCAGCTTCACCACCAGCATCGAGGGCGCCTTCGGCTCGCGGCTGATGGTCCGGGGCTTCCTGCTCAACAACCAGCTCACCGATTTCGCCTTCACCCCGGAACGCGACGGACGGCCGGTCGCCAACCGGGTCGAGCCCGGCAAGCGCCCGCGCAGCTCAATGGCGCCGACCCTGGTCTTCGATTCGGACGGCGAGTTGGAGATGGCGGTGGGGTCGCCGGGCGGATCGACGATCATCGCCTATGTGGTGAAGACGCTGATCGCCGGCCTCGATTGGGAGCTGGACATGCAGGACGCTGTCGCCCTGCCCAACTTCGCCAACCGGAACGGGCCGACGGAGCTCGAGGCGGGCACGGCGCTTGAATCCCTCGTGCCCGCACTCGAGACGCGCGGCCACGAGATCGAGATCGACGAGATGACGAGCGGCCTGCACGCCATCCGGGTCACACCAATGGGCCTCATCGGCGGCGCCGACCCGCGGCGGGAGGGCGTAGCGCTCGGCGATTGATGACTTAACCGTGCAATTTTTGTTTAGCAGGCTGATTCGGCCGTGAATTCATGAGTAGGACATTGGATCGCATGCCAGCGCCCACTTCGAAACCGTAAGCGGACATTCGACGCGGCAGGCGGCACTTCCGAGAAATGCCAAAAGCGGTCCTCGGGTGCTGGCCTCTTCACCGCGGACGACACGCCAATGACGCTATCCGGGCTATTACCTGAATCCTCTACGTCACAGCCGGATGGTGCGTGGTGAGGGCGGGGGATAGGTCTCAAACCTGAGCTGATTGATAGGGTGCTGGAATTAGTCCTAGGCGTACAAGATCAGCTGCATTGGACTGACCTGCCCACTCCCTCCGGGTCCGGACAATCCGTCCCGGGATGGCGCGGTGCGGCTTGCGAACGACGGGCGTCGTCCGCTCTTCCCGTTGCGGGATCAGAACCTGATTGCTGCCAGCATGGCGCCCAACCCCAAAATGGGCAAGCGCATGCGCGAGGCTGAGACCTGGTGGATCCTGGATTTCGGAGCCCGGCGGCTATCGTGGCATGGCGATGGGCTACCTAGGTACGGAATTTGGTCCAGCGTTCCCGAATCTGATGCCAGGCGTGAGCATTGACGAGATGGCGAGGCCGCTCACCTCTGAGAATACGCAAGGTGTCGTCGACCGCCGTTCTACTCATCCGCGCCATGCTCTCGCGGGTGATGCCGGCGACGTGCGGGCTGAGGACAATGCCCTCGAGTTCGGTGAGCGGATCGTTGGGCGGAAGTGGTTGCTTTGCGAAGACGTCGAGTGCGGCCATGATGCGCTTGCGCGCCACGGCCTCCGATAGAGAAGCCTCATCGATAATGGCGCCCCGCGCGACGTTCACGATCAAGACCCCGTCGCGCATCATCGCGATCAGCCGTCCATCGATCAATCCGGTGGTCTCCTCGGTCAGCGGGCACGCCACCACCAGAACGTCGCTGGTTCGGATCACCTCCTCGAGCGACCGGAATGCGACCCAATCCAGATCCTGGCTTCGGGATCGCCTCGCCACCGTGATCGTCATGCCGAACCCGAAGTGACAGATCCGTGCGACCTCCTGTCCGATCGCACCGAAGCCGACGATCCCAAGCTGGCTTCCGGACAGCTCCCGGTTCAGGGGAGCCAGCGCGCGCATGGCGCTCCAGTTGCCCGCGCGGACCTCGCGGTCGGAGCGGGCGATGCCGCGCCAAGCCGCAAGCATCAACCCAACCGCGTGTTCGGCGACGCTCAGCGCGTTGACATCCGGCGTATTGGTGACGGCTATACCGAGAGCGCTCGCCTCGTCGACCGGAATGAAGTCGAGTCCGACGCCATGGCGAACGAGGCCGAGCAGGCGCGGGCAGGACGCGAGGATGCCGGATGGCAGCTGGCGCCTGACGATGACCACGTCGGCCGCGCGCACGGCGTCCTCCAATTCCGCGGCGGTATCGCCCGACAGCCGGCGGATCGCGCCCGCTTTGAAGAGCCGATCTGTCTCGCCGGGATCGATCGGGTCGGTGAGCAGTATGGTGGGCATCCGGAAGTCGCCGCGTATTGTGAGATGGCCAGGCGCCGCCGTTGGAATGGCGGCGCCTGGTATTCGGCTCAGTCCACCTTCATGTCCGCCTTCTGGGCGACAGGAAGCCACATCTCGATTTGACGCTTGGCATAGGCCTCCGCCTCGGCGGCGGTTCCGCCGATCGCGGTGACACCCTGCCGATCGAAGACGGTCAGCGTCTTCTCCTTGCTTAGGAAATCGTTGAGGGCCTCGTTCAGCTTCGCAACGACGTCGTCCGGGGTGCCGGCGGGCGCATTGACGCCCCACCAGGTCGTGACCTCGTACCCTTCGACCGAGTCCGAAACCGGCGGCACGCCCGGCATTTTCGGACTCTCGTTATGGATGGTCACGCCAAGCGCCTTGAGCTTTCCGGCTTCGACCAGCGACGCGACATTGGTGTAGTTGTCGAAGAGAATGTCGACGCGGCCGGCGACGAGATCCGTTCGCGCCGGGGCGCTGCCTCCGTAGGGGATGTGGACCATGTCCACGCCCGCCAGCGTCTTGAAGAGCTCTCCCGACAAGTGGTTCGAGGAGCCGTTACCGGCAGAGGAATAATTGATCTCACCCGGGTTCTTCTTCGCATAGGCGACGAGCTCTTTCACGCTGTCGGCGGGGAAGTCCGGATGAGCGACAAGAACGTTGAAGGAATCGCCGAGAATGATGACGTGCCGGAAATCCTTCCTCGTGTCATAGGGAAGATCGGGAAAAAGACCCTCATTGACCCCGAATGCGAAGGGCGTGATCCCGAGCGTGTAACCGTCTGGGTTCGCCTGCGCGACCAGATCGGTTCCGACCACGGTGCCGCCGCCGGGGCGGTTGTCCACGATCACCGTTTCGTTCCACCGTTCGCTCAAATCCTCGGCGATCATGCGGGCCACCTGGTCGTTGAATCCGCCTGGGGGATAGGCCACGACGATCGTGATCGGTTTCGACGGATAATCCGCGGCCGCACGCGCGGGATCCGGCATGGCGCCGCTGGTCGCCGCGACAGCTGCGACCGTCAGTCCGAGTATGGCAGTTCGTAACAGGCTCACTGGGCTTCCTCCCGGGTTTTTGCGTCTTCTGCTTCGTGACCAGGGGCGCCCCGTCGATTCGAAGGGGCGCCCATAGCCCGATCAAAAGCTGTAATAGGAAGTGACAGATTCCTCAAGCCAAAAGACGAAGGCTCCGCGGCACCGGCCGGGACAGCGGAGCCGCCCCTCAGTCGTCAGCCGTCGCGCGCCGGATCAGTTCCTTGCCGCGCGCCAGGACGCGAAACTGGGAATGGTCAAGATGCTGGCGCATTGCCTCACGCGCCACGTTGGGATCTTCGGCCTCGATGCCCAGGACGATTTGCCGGTGCTCGGTGAAGATGGCCTGCCGGCGGCTGGACTGCCCGAGCCGCGACAGATGTCGCGCGATCGTGACTCCGAGGTCGATGTCGTAGGAGATGACGTGCATCCCCCGTATGTAGTGGTCGTTCTGCGCGGCCTTGGCTATGGCCATGTGAAAGGCGAAATCCACCCGCTGTCGGTCGCCTTGCTCGTCCGCGCGCCGGAAATTCTCGAGCGCGGTCTGAATTGCTTCGAGGTCCTCGGGCGTCCGGCGCAGCGCCGCGTAGTACGCGGCGTCCGGCTCAATGCTGCGCCGAAATTCGAGCGCGTCGAGCATTGTCGAAAGCTGCTGCTGCGGGTCTATGTCGGGGATCGCGCCTGGCGCGATCGGCGAGACGAAGGACCCCGAGCCCTTGCGCGATACGATGAGGCTTTCATCCCTCAGCCTGGCGAGCGCGTTGCGGACGACGGGCCGGGACACACCGAACAGCCGGCAGAGCTCACCCTCGGAGGGCAGCTGCTTGCCGGCTTCCAGCTCACCGATTGAGATAAGCTTCGCCAGGGTGTCATAGACCTCCTCGCCGAGACTGCGGTGCCGGACGGGCCGGATCGTGTATTCAAGCCGCTCGTCGTTCATTGCGGGGTTACCCTCGGCCCAAAGCGTTCCTTCTAGGATGCAATATACCCGCCCGCCGAAAGGTCGAGAAACTCTCCGCAGGCGCGCTCCGCCGCCGCGACGAGGTCGGGGGAAAGGGTGCTTCCGTCGATCTTCCGCGCGGCGGGATGATGCCGCCAAGTTTGGCCGTAAGCTCGCAGGTGGTCCATGGCGCGGTTGGCATTGGAAAAGGCATTGGCGCCGCCTTCCTTGCCCGCCGCCGCGAAAACGGTCCCGATCGCGCTGGACAGCCGCATGGACAGTGCCGCTGCCTCTTCGCCTTGTCCGCCTGCGCGCAACGCCAGAATCCGCCTCAGCGGGCCGGATAGCGCATTGCCCGTGCTGAGCAGCCAGCCATGGTAAGGGCCGGCTGGCGGGAGCGCCTCAAGATAGCCGCCCTCGGCGCCGCGCAGCAGAACCGTGCCGGAATAGTCCTCTCCGGCGGAAGCTACCTTGTCCTCGCCGCTGCTGTCCTTGAAGAGAATGATGCGAGGGTTCCGGCAGAGCTCGGCCACCGTCTCCGGCGACATCCGGCATTGGGTCACCTGCGGGAGCTGATAAAGCGCGATCGGACTCCGGCTTTCGGCCAGGATCGCCTCGAAATGCGCGCGGATCCGCGCCTGGTCGGCGCGAGCGTCAACCGGCGGGCAAACCGCCACGCCGAGAAAGCGGGAGCGCAGCGCCGGCAGATAGGAGAGGCGCGCCTCGAGATGCTTGAGCCGCGCGATCACACCTTCGGTATCACCGCGCAGAATGCCGAAGAGAAGCGTCATGCCGGCCGGCAGGTCGCCTGCGCCAAGATCGATGAGCGCGTCGAATTGGCGGTCGTCGAGCTCCCAGCCGTCCCCCGTCGACCCGGCCAACATGACCTGACGGACTTCGTGAGCCATGCTTTCGGCATGAGCGATCATGCGCCCGGCGTCGATTCCGCCGTCCTCGGAATAATGGGTCAGCAGCGGAACCCACAGCGGATCCGCCGTGCTGGTGCGAAGCCTGTCCTGGCTGGTCATCTGGATGAACTCTCCCAAGCTGTTCGATGTCGATGGGCGGAAAGCCCGCGATGGATCCGCCCTCGTCTCCGCCCTTGCGCAAAGCTGTTATTCTATATTACAGCTTATTGCAATTGTTCAGGTCGAAGAGCCTGGCAGCATCACCTCGCCACATTCCAGCCGCACGGACATTTCGATGAAAATCAGAGCAGTGAGCGTTCATCCGATCTCCTATCGCGTTCCGGAGGGAACGGACTTCAGGATGGGCGTCGGCCGGATGGTCAAGCGCGACGCCGTCCTGGTAAAGGTCACTGCGGACGAGGGACTGGTCGGATGGGGCGAGGCGCATCACGGCCGTTCGCCGGGCGCCATCGCGAAGCTCATCGACTCGACGCTTGCCCCCATGATCCTCGGGATGGATCCGCTGGACAGCGTCGGGGTGTGGCAGCGTCTCTACAAAGGGCATTTCGCGACCCACGGGTTCGGCGCCGGCACCGCGATCTGCATGAGTGGAATCGATCTGGCGCTCTGGGATATCCGGGGCAAGGCGGCGGGATGGCCGATCTATCGCCTGCTCGGGGGATCCCGCAAGGACCTGCGCGCCTATGCTGGCGGCCTGACACTCGGCTTTCAGGATCCCGCCGCTCTGATCGATGAGGCGCGGGGTTACATCGACGCGGGATACGGGGCGCTGAAGCTGCGTCTCGGCGACACGCCGGAGAACGACGTCATGCGCGTCGAGGCGGTGCGCCAGGCGCTCGGCAACGGCGTGGACATTCTCACCGACGTCAATGCCGCATATCGGCTGGAAGAGATCCGCCGGATCATGCCGACGCTGGACGCCTGCCGCGTGGGCTGGCTCGAGGAGCCCTTTCCGCCATACGACGATTATGCCTATCGCAAAGCGGCGGCGCTCGGGCGGACGCCGATTGCGGCAGGGGAGAACCACTATACCCGATTCGAATTCCAGCGGTTGATGGCCGACGACGCCGTGACGGTCCTGCAGCCCGACCTCTCGAAGTGCGGCGGGATCACGGAGCTTTTGCGCATCGCCGCAATGGCCTCGGCCCGCAAGCAGCTCATCAATCCGCACACCTCCATGACCGCCCTTAACATGGTCGCATCACTTCACCTTCTTTCGGCCATCGACAACGGCGGCTACTTCGAGGCGGATGCAACGGAGGTGAACCCCTTCCGGACAGAGCTCGCCTCGGTCGACCTGGACGTCAGCTCCCAGGGGTGCGTCCGCGCCCCGGACGGTCCCGGCCTCGGGCTCGAGATCGATGAGAACTTCGTGGCGAAGCATCCCCTGATCGACGGGCCCTGCTACGTCTGATGCTGACAATCGGATAAGAGAGGATCCCATGGCCGAGATGTTGAAGGACAAAGACATCCTTACCGGCATGCTCTTCGTAGGGATCGGCGGCGCGTTTGTCATCGGTGCCGCCGACTACGGCATGGGAACGACACGCCGGATGGGGCCGGGCTACTTCCCCGTCATGCTTGGCCTAGCTCTGGCGCTGGTCGGCCTGGTGCTCGCCGCGCGCTCGGCCATCCGCAGACGCCCGGACATCATCGGTCGCCTTTACCTACGTCCCGTCGTCAGTCTCACGGCCTCCATTCTTTCCTTTTCCGCGCTGATCAACACGGTCGGGCTGCTGGCCGCGTGCATGGTCTGCACACTTGTTGCGGGACTGGCCACAAGCGAGACGCGCTACAAGGAAATCATACTGGTCGCGATCGCCATGACCGCCTTTTCCGCCATCGTCTTCACGGGTCTCCTCGGCCTGCCAATGCGGCTTTGGGTCCAGTGATGGACGCCCTTTCGAACCTCGGTCTCGGATTCGACGTCGCGTTCTCCTGGGCAAACCTGGCTTACTGCCTTGTCGGAGTCGTTCTTGGGACCCTCGTTGGCGTGCTGCCGGGGCTTGGCACCGTCACGGCCATTTCGATGCTATTACCCTTCACTTACGGGCTCGATCCGGTCGGGGCCCTGATCATGCTTTCGGGGATTTTCTACGGCGGCCTTTACGGCGGGTCGACGGCGTCGATCCTCTTGAACCTGCCCGGAACCCCCGCGGCGGCCGTGGCAACGCTCGACGGCTATCCGCTGGCGCAACAGGGCCGCGCGGGCGTGCCGCTCTTCATGTCCGCGATCTCTTCCTTCGTCGGAGGCTGCGTCGGGCTTGCACTTGTCATGGTCGCGGCGCCGGCCATCGTGTCGATCGCGCTCGAATTCGGCCCGGCCGAGTATTTCAGCATGATGCTCCTCGGTCTTCTGGCTGCCGCGATGGCGGCGTCCAGTTCTCTGCTGCGCTCGATCGGGATGGCTTTGGTCGGGCTCCTCCTCGGCCTCGTCGGGATGGATGTCGTCTCCGGCATGATGCGGTTCACCTTCGGCATTCCGATCATGGCCGAGGGAATCAGTTTCATCATTGCGGCAATGGCGCTGTTCGGGCTTGCGGAGGTCATGACCAACCTTGAGCCGCACATCAAGCGCGGCACTCCCCGCCGCATCGCGGGCTGGCGTGCCATGATGCCGACCCGTGATGAGGCCCGGCGTTCGATCGGCGCGATCCTGAGGGGGACGGGGCTGGGCGCGTTTCTGGGTGCGCTGCCCGGAGCCGGCCCGACGGTATCATCCTTCATCGCATACACCGTAGAGACACGCGTGTCCCGCGAGCCCGAACGGTTCGGAAAAGGCGCCATCGAGGGTGTCGTTGCACCCGAGGCCGCCAACAATGCGGCCGCGCAGACCGGCTACATCCCGACGCTGACTCTCGGCATTCCCGGCGACGCAGTCGGCGCGCTCATCCTCGGCACGCTCATCATGCACGGGATCGCGCCCGGACCGCGCGTCATTTCCTCGCACCCCGATCTGTTCTGGGGCCTGCTTGTCAGTATGTGGATCGGAAACTTCCTCCTGCTCTGGGTCAACATCCCCTTCATCGGTGTGTGGGTGAAGATTCTCTCGATTCCCTACCGAATTCTCTATCCTGCGATCATGATTTTCCTCTGCATCGGGGTCTACAGCGTCGCCAACAGCGCGTTTCAGCTGATCCTACTGGCCGGTTTCGGCGCAGCCGGCTATCTGCTGACCAAGCTCGATTGTCCGGCCTCACCTTTGCTGCTGGGCCTCATTCTTGGTCCGATGATCGAAGAGAACCTGCGCCGAGCGCTTCTCCTGGGGCGCGGCGACCCGATGGTGCTGCTGGAGTCGCCCATCAGTGCGGGCATCCTTTTCGTGTGCGCTGCGCTTCTGCTGTGGACGGCCGCCTCCTCCTTCCGACGGAAGCGCGATGGCGCGGTTGGGCGGACCGAAAGCGG
The DNA here is from genome assembly GCA_003576685.1 of Virgifigura deserti. Classification (GTDB taxonomy): domain Bacteria; phylum Pseudomonadota; class Alphaproteobacteria; order Dongiales; family Dongiaceae; genus Virgifigura; species Virgifigura deserti. The sequence goes on along the minus strand of QOZR01000008.1, from coordinate 247,454 downwards.
CCAAGAACAGTCCTGGAACGCTTAGAGGCCACGGGTGCGAGGAACGGAACAGAGCTGCTGTCCCGTCGTACGCTGGCGGCATAGATGGCGAGATCCACTTCGCCGTCGGCAAATGCTGGCGCTATCCTTGTGGTGTGAACCCGACGACGAACCCGTGGGAATTTGCACGACTCTTCAAGGCGATGAGATCGCAATGCTGTCGCCTGTGACCTTCTGGAGCGCTTTGCGCGGGCCCGCCTGATCGGAATCGCCGAGCAGCTCGGCGAGCAAGAGCGTCAGCACCGCTAAGATCAGAAGGCTCGTGAGGCGCCCGGTCCCGAGGAGGGTGGACACCCGCCCGACATCCTCGCCGGCGATTCCCCAGCGCCACCACCCGGAGAGGCGCGTGCTGGCGGTGTGCGGCGACGGCGGCTTTATGATGAACAGCCAGGAGGTGGAGACCGCGATCCGTCTGCGGCTGAACCTGGTCGTCCTGATCCTCGACGACGGCGCCTACGGCATGATCCGCTGGAAGCAGGCGGTGGACACCTTCCCCGACTTTGGCCTGACCTTCGACAACCCGAACTTCGTCCGCTACGCCGAGGCTTACGGCGCGCGGGGGGTGGCGCGTCGAGCGGACCGAAGACCCGGTCCCGACGCTCGAGGCGGCCTTTGCGGCGGGTGGCGTGCACCTGGTCGCCACTACCGGACGCCGGTCGCCGGGCTCTATTTTTGCGGCCCCGGTACGCATTCGGGCGGCGGCGTGTCCTGCGCGCCCGGGCGTAACGCCGCAATGCGGATCATCGCTGATCTACGCGGCCGGCGCGCCGCCCGGCAGGTTACGGTCCAAGGCCGCAATGGGCGAAGCTCCGATACCGCGCTCGGACGCTGAGTCGAACGTCCTGGGCGCGGACCACGCAGTGGGGGGCGGTCACTACCTGCGCCGATTTCGGCAAAGCGGGTATCGGCCCCTGATTTGAACCTGCTACGGCCTCAGCATTCTCGATGCTCTGAGAGGTGCAAGGCCATGCCTTCTTTCGCGGTTCTGACATGTGCTAAGTGCGGACATCTCGCCCAGACAACTGCAGTGAAGGAAGCTATTCGGGCATCGTCTCGCCGGATCCGCCCGCCGCGGTGGGGAAGTCCTTCAGCTTGGGAAGCCCGTCCTTTATCGGCAGCACGGCTTCGGCATAGTTCAGATGGACGGTCGGCTCGAACCGCATGGTCGGGATCGCCGCGGCACGGACATCGGTGAAGCCGAGGGTCGGGTGGCCGGTCATGATGTGGCCGCCGCACTTCCTGCAGAATTGCCGATCGCTCATTTCCGTCTTCCTGAACCCGCTGAGGAGTTCCGCGCCCCTGGTGACCTTCACGTCCTCCGCCCGGAACAGCACGTACGCAACCAGCGGCGCTCCCGAATAGGAACGGCAGGAACTGCAATGGCAATAGCCCATCTCCACGGGCGCGTCCGTGACCTCTATCTCGACCGCCCCACAGAAACAGGTTCCCCTATGCGTCGCGGCCATATCGTCACCTCTCTCCCCGGCAACCGCCGAACAGGCGCCTCTTCAGGCCGCGGAACTCGCCATTCGCCCACGGTCATGAACGTCGTCGGCCCGGCACTTTCATACTCCGTCCTGGGCGCCGCCGGAAGCGGATCGGCCGACCGTCACTGTGAACGGCATCACTGCGGGCTCGGCCCGGGTCGGTGTAGAGATGATTCAATCGGCACCACACCAGGAAGACAGGGAGGAGATCTTGCAGAGCTTGACGTTGCGCCCCGGCACGCCCGGTGACATCGGAGCCTGCGCATCGATCTGCCACGCAGCCTTCGCGACGATCGCCGGCCGACATGCCTTTCCCCCCGACTTCGAGTCTCCGGAGCCCGCGGAGCAGCTAATGGCATTCCTGCTCTCGCGCCCCGACATCTATTCGGTCGTGGCCGAGGCGGACGGCCGCGTGGTCGGCAGCAACTTCCTCTGGGAGACCGCCCCGATCGTCGGCGTCGGCCCGATCACCGTCGATCCGGCCGTGCAGAACCGCGCGGTCGGCCGACGGCTGATGGAGAACGTGTTGGAGCGGGCCCGGAGCCGGGGCTTCGCCGGCGTCCGCCTGCTCCAGGCCGGGTACCATACCCGCTCGCTGTCGCTCTACGCCAAGCTCGGATTCGATGTCCGCGAGCCTCTCGCGACTCTCCAGGGCCCGGCCGTTGGCCGCACGGTCCCGGGCCACGCCGTTCGCCTGGCCACTGAGGGGGACGTCGCAGCCTGCAACGCACTGCATCTCAGACTCCACGGCTACGAGCGCGAGCGGGACCTCCTCGACGCGATCGGGCAGGGAACCGCGACCGTGGTCGAGCATGGCGGCCGCCTCACGGGATACGCGACCACGATCGGCTTCTTCGGCCATGCCGTGGGCGAAGGCAACGAGGATCTCAAGGCGCTGATCGGCGCGGCCCCGGCCTTCCCCGGGCCCGGGTTCCATCTGCCGACGCGCAACGGCGAGCTGTTCCGCTGGTGTCTAGCGAACGGATTGCGCGTGGTCCAGCCGATGACGCTGATGAGCCTCGGCCTGTACAACGAGCCCGCGGGCGCGTTCCTGCCCTCGATCCTGTACTAAGCTTCGCGCGCCGTAAGAGGAATGCATGGCCGGTGCGCGGCCCATAACATCCTGCCGCCGAATTTGATCTGGCACTTGGGAGCGGTGATCAATCAGGCAGTGAGCAACGCGCGGGATCATTCCCCTTGCGGCGAGACGGCCGGCCCTGCATGGTCCCGGCCATGCAAAGCAGCCTGCCCCAGCTCTCACCGCAAACCGACCGCCCGACGGTCGTGCTGAAGCCCAACGGCCACAAGCGCGTGCTCGCCGGCCATCCCTGGATCTACTCGAACGAGGTGGCGATGGAGCCGGCGGTGAAGGCGCTCGCCCCCGGCAGCCTCGTTCGGATCGTCAGCCATGAGCGCCGGCCGCTGGGCACCGCGATATTCAATCCGCAGCCGCTGATCAGTGCCCGCATGCTGTCGCGGGATGCGAATGCCGTGATCGACCGCCGGTTCTTCGCGGCAAGGCTGAACCAGGCGCTCGCCCTGCGCGAGCGCCTGTTCGATGCGCCGTTCTACCGGCTCGTCCATGCCGAGGCGGACGGCCTGCCCGGCACCATTCTCGACCGCTTCGGCGCCGTTATCGTCATGCAGGTCAACACGGCCGGCATGGAGCGACTGCTGCCCGAGCTTCTGGCGGCCCTGGACGAGGTTCTGGCGCCGGAGGTTGTCCTGCTGCGCAACGACAGCGCGGCGCGGACGCTGGAGGGAATCGACTCCTACTGCCGGCTCGCCAAGGGCACGCTGGAGGGTCCGATCGAGTTGATCGAGAACGGCGTGCGGTTCCTCGCCGACCCGCGCGAAGGACAGAAGACCGGGTGGTTCTTCGATCAGCGCGCCAATCGCGCCTTCGTCGCGCGGCTGGCGAAGGACGTGCGAGTTCTGGACGTCTACAGCTACACCGGCGGCTTCGCCCTTCAGGCAGCCAGTGCCGGCGCGACGGAGGTTCTGGCGATCGACCGCTCGCAAGGCGCGCTCGACCTCGCGGCCCAAGCGGCGGCGCTCAACAGTGTCGCCGAGCGCTGCCGGTTCCGGCGCGGAGACGCCTTCGAGGAATTGCAACGCCTCGCCGCAGCGGGCGAGCGGTTCGACATCGTGGTCGCGGACCCGCCGGCCTTCGTCAAATCGCGCAAGGACCTGAATCAGGGCGCCCGCGCCTATCGCAAGCTGGCGCGCCTCGCGGCCGGACTGGTGCGCCGCGGCGGCTTCCTGTTCATCGCCTCCTGCTCGCACAATATGGAGCCGGCGCTGTTCGCGGAGCAGGCGCGGCGCGGGCTGGTCGATGCCGGACGGGGCGGGCGCATCCTGTTCAGCACCGGCGCCGACGCAGACCATCCGGTGCATCCGGCCCTGCCGGAGAGCGCCTATCTCAAGGCGCAGCTCCTGCAGGTGGACTGACGATCGATGCCGGGATCAGTGCCGGTGGCCTTCCTCGAGGTCGGCCAAGTTGCCGCCATGCGGATAGGCTCGCTTGATCTGCAGCATGATGAACAGCACGCTGAACCCGAAGAAGCCCAGCCCGCCATAATAGGCAACGGCTCCCTCGGAACCGGAGGCCACGAACAGCCCGATCAAGCCCAACAGCCCGACCAGGCCGTTCAAGATCCACTTGCTCACTCCATCCATTCTCGCCCCCACAACACTCCTAGAACAGCCTTGGTTCATGCCCCGGCATGACGAAGGGCATGATCTTCAAAGCCAAAGGTAAATATTTGTGCCTTCAGATAGGTCGGGAGGAACCGCTCTGTAAAGCCTTAAACCGGCCGCGCGGCTGTCCGGGCCGGTAGATACAGCCGGAACCGGGTACCGGCGGCAGTGCTGTCGACTAGCCGGATATCGCCGCCATGGGCGCGCATCAGCTCGCGGGCGATGGCGAGCCCCAGGCCCGTGCCGCCGGGCCGGGCCGAGCCGGCGAAGGGCTCGAACAGCCGCTCGCGGGCGCGGGGCGGCAGGCCGGGCCCGTTATCCGCAACCTCGATCTCGACGTGGTCGCCGGCGAGCCGGGCCGCGACGTCGACGCAGGTGGCGCCCGCCTGGACGGCGTTCTGCCCCAGATTGACCAGGACCCGGAAGAGCTGGTCGCGGTCGGCTTCGACCATGATCTCGTCGGCAAGGGCATGCTGCCAAGCCGCTTGTCCGCTAGGTTGCCCAGGGGATTGCCCAGGAAGCGGGACCGCCGCGACGACGGCGCCGGCCTCGTCCAGCAGCGGGCCGAGCCTGAACCGGGTGCGATCCAGGGTGGGCGGCCCGTCGCGGGTGAAACCGAGGGTCTTAGAACAGAGATCGACGGCGCGATCGATCGCCGCGATCAGGGTCGGCGTCATGCGCCGGACCTCAGGGTCCTCGCTGTCGACGAGCCGATCCGAAACCAGCCGCGCCGTGGCCAGGATGTTGCGCAGATCGTGGCTGATCTTGGTCACCGCCACGCCCAGCGCCGCCAGCCGCGTCTTCTGCCGCAAGGCGGCACGTAGGGCTTTCTGCATCTCCGCCAGCTCGCGCTGGGCGACGCCGATCTCGTCGCTCCGGCGGCTGGGCGGCGGCATTCGCGATGCATCCTCCGGATCGTCGCGGAACGCCATCATGCTCTCGGTCAGCCTGCGCATCGGCCGCACCATCAGCCATTGCAGGCTGAGATAGACGAGCGCCGCGGTGATCAGCGAGATCATGATCGACAGCGCCATGATACGGTAGGAATAGTCGATCAGCGCCGCCCGCATCGGTCCCTCGTCGATCACCACCTCGATGATCGCCTCGGGATCCTTGGGCGACGGCCCGACGATCCGGAGCCGCCGGTTCTCCTGCTGCGCTAGCGTCACGAATGCCTCGCCGATCAGCGGAAAGAAGCGCGCCCGACGCAGGTCGAAGGTTATGTCGACGGGCGGGACAGGCTTCGCCGCCAGCATCAGCCTCACGCCGTCGGTCCGCGTCAGGCCGATGAGATAGGAGCTGGCGTGGCGGAGCAGCTCGCGCTCCAGATCCTCGCTGACCATGTAATCCGGCGTCGCCTCGAGGGCGAGCAGCGCCAGATGCCCGGCGGCAAGCCGTTCCTGCAGATAGGTCAGACGGAAGCGGCCGGCGGACGGCGCATAGATCAGCACCTCGCTGAGCATGACGAAGAAGATCGTCAGCACGAGAAGCTTCGCCGACAGGCTCTGCGCCAACGGCGGAAGGTGCGGCCGGTAATTTACCATGCCGGATGATTCTAGCATAAGTTCGAAAGCAGAAACGTCAGCCGAACAGGCGCAGGAATCGAACCAGCCGGCGTGTCCGCTCGCTGAAGAGGGTCGGCGTGTAGAAGCTGCCGGCGGCGCGCTTGCTCACCTCCCCCAGGGTCGGATAGGGCGCGATCATGTTCGCGATCGCGCCGATCTTCAGATTCTGGCCGATCGCCAGCACCCAGACATGGATCAGCTCGCCGGCATGCGCCCCGAGGATCGAGGCGCCGAGGATCCGGCCGCGCGGCGTCGTCACCACCTTGATCAGCCCGTCGGTCGTCCGCTCGGCTTGGGCGCGGTCGTTCTCGGCAAAGGGCCAGCGCAGAATACGGATTTCTCGCCCTGCCTCGCGCGCCTGCCGCTCGGTCATGCCGACATGCGCCAGCTCGGGGTCCGTGTAGGTGACCCAGGGCACGGCCCGGTGATCGACCTTGGCCGGCAGGCGGAACAGCGCGTTGCGAATGACGATGCCGGCGTCATAGCCCGCCATATGCGTGAACTGAAAGCCCCCGGTCACGTCGCCGATCGCGAAGATCCGTCGATTGCTGGTCCGCAGCCGGCGGTCGACGGCGATGCCGCGGTCGGTGTAGGCGACGCCGGCCGCCTCCAGATCCAGGCCCTTGACGGTCGGCTTGCGCCCGGTGGCGACCAGCAGCACCGTTCCCTGAACGGTTTCGGTGGTGCCGTTGCGCTCGATCCGCGCCGTGATGGCGCCCGCACTGCCCTCGACCCCCACCACCTTCGTCTGTTCGTAAAGCGCGATCCCGTCCGCCCGCAGGCGCTGGCGCAGCAGCTCGACCAGTTCCGGATCGTCCTTGGGCAGGATGCGGTCGGCCTCCAGGATCGAGACGCGAGCGCCGAGCCGCCGGTGCGCCTGCGCTAGCTCGCAGCCGATCGGGCCGCCGCCGATCACCACCAGGTGATCCGGACGTTCGGTCAGGTCGAAGATCGTCTCGTTGGTGTAATAGGGCATGCGATCGAGGCCGGGGATCGGCGGGACCGCCGGGGCCGAGCCGGTCGCGACGACGAAACGGCGGGCGCGAACGCGGCCGTCGCCGGCGATCAGCTCGCGCGGTCCGATGAACCGCGCCTCCGCCTGGATCACCCGCACCCCCAGCCCCTCGAACCGCTCGACCGAGTCCTGCGGCGCGATCGCGTCGATGACGGCATGAACGTGATCATGCACGCGACGGAAATCGACCTCGGCTGCACCATCCGCGATTCCGAAAGGGGCGCCCCCGCCCGCCGCGCGCGCGGCATGGCCGGCGGCAAGCAACGCCTTCGACGGCACGCAGCCATAGTTCAGGCAGTCGCCGCCCATCCTGCGCCCTTCGATCAGAACCGTCGCGGCGCCGAACTGGCTGGCGCCGGCGGCGACGGTCAGCCCCGCCGATCCGGCACCGACGACGCAGATGTCCGCCTTCACCAAGTCCGTCATTGCCTGCGCGGCCCGTTCTTGCCGCCCATGAGATTCTTACCAGCCAGCTTTTTATAGACGATCGGCAGTAAAGCGAGCAGCGCCAGCCCGACGAGAGCCGTGATGATCTCGGGCGTCAGCACGCCGGCCGGCGAGATGTCGCCCCCCGCCTCGAAGATGCTGCCGAGCCCGGCACCGACCGACGCATAGACGAATGTACCCGGAATGATCCCGAAGAAGGTGCCGACGACATAGGTGCCCAACGGCACGCCCAGAAAAGCCGGCACCAGATTGACGACGAAGAACGGAAAGATGGGAACCAATCGCAGGACCAGCATGTAGCTGAGGCCGTTTTCCGCGAATCCTGCCTCCATCCGTTTAAGCCACGGGCCGGCCTTGGCCCGCAACAGGTCATGGAGGGCGCCTTTGGCGACAACGAACACGATCGTGGCACCGACCGTCGCGGCCATGACAGCATAACAGGTGGCGGGAATCTGGCCGAAGAGGAAGCCGCCTGCGATGGTCAGCACCGTGGCCCCCGGCACCGACAGCGCGACCGCGGCCGCATAGGCGACCATGAAGATTAGCACGGAAAGGAGCTGGTGGTCGGCGACCTGGGCCAGCAGCCATTCCCGATTGTCGCGCAGGGCGTCCAGGGAAATATAGTCATCGATGCCGAACAGGACGACCAGGACCAGCGCCCCGACCAGAATGGCGGCCGGGATCAGACGCTTGGCCGAAAAGACCTTATCCGACGGTCTGGCGTCGTTCCGCTTCATCCTCAGGTCCCGGATCGTGGGAAGATCATGACCGACCGGTCGTCGGTGCGTCCGTAGGCTCGCCCGCACCACCATATCCCCATTTAACATCCCCCACCGCCCCACGCCATTCACCATCCGGTGAGGGAGATTTGAGCCGAAGTTCCACCCCGGCCAATGCGTCCCGACGAAAGCGTTTAGGAACCAAAGGCTTGGCCACGAGTTTGCAGCGCCACACGGCTATCATGCGTTGACTCCGCCCGATCCAGACCTTATACACCTCCCGCAATTCGTACGGATCGATTCAACGGAGTCCTATTGTGAAGCGCACGTTCCAGCCCAGCGTGCTCGTCCGCAAGCGCCGTCATGGCTTTCGGTCGCGCATGGCCACGGTCGGTGGCAGAAGAATCTTGGCCCAGCGCCGCGCCAAGGGCCGCAAGCGCCTCTGCGTCTAAGCGGTTTATGGCCGCGATCGGACGGCTCAAGCGTCGCCCGGAATTTCTCCGGGTCGCCGATGCGCGGCGTAAATGGGTGGCTCCCGGTCTGATTCTTCAGACCACCCGGCAAGCCGGACAGGGGAGCCCTCAGCGTCCTGCGGGCGAGCGGGTCGAAAATGGCGGTGACGGCGACCTCCGGGTCGGGTTCACCGCCAGCCGCAAGGTCGGAAACGCGGTCGCTCGCAACCGGGCACGACGTCGGCTGCGGGCCGCCGTCGCAGAAATCCTGCCCCGCTATGCCAAGCGTGGACATGATTACGTGGTCATCGCCCGGGCCGGCACCTTGACCCGATCGTTCGATGACCTCGTCGCCGACCTGACGACCGGCCTGCGGCGTCTTGGCGTGTACCGCGCCGCGGAAGCTCTCGGGACCAGCCCCGAGCACGCGACGGAGAGATTGGTAGAGAGATGAGACTTGCGCGCGCCGCTTGCATCGGCTGCATTCGCGCCTACCAAATTCTGATTTCGCCAGTGCTGCCGCCGACCTGCCGGTTCGCGCCGAGTTGCTCGGCCTATGCCGGCGAGGCGATTGCCCTGCATGGCGTCATGACGGGCCTCTGGCTCGCGACGCGTCGCATTCTCCGGTGCCATCCCTGGGGCGGCTCCGGCTTCGATCCCGTGCCGCAACCGAACCATTCGGTCCCGGATCACCCAGGCTGCGGCTGCGCCGATCGCGCGCGCTGACGCCGACTTCACCGAATTCACCCTGTCTGAGACTTATTGAGGCGAACGAGACCGACCATGGACCAGCGTAACCTTCTTCTCGCGGTGCTCGCCTCCATGGTGATTCTCCTGGGCTTCCAATATTTCTACGAGGTCCCGCGACAGCAGCAGCAACAGGCCGAGCAGGCCGTCCAGCAGGAACGGAGCGAGGCGCAGCCGCCGGCCGATACCCTCGCACCGACGGCACCGGGAACTGTACCGGGCACCGAGGCTGGGACAGCTCCTGCGGCAGCCCCGAAGAGCCGCGAAGGGGCGCTCGCCGAGACACCGCGCGTTCGGATCGACACGCCAAGCCTCAGCGGCTCGATCTCGCTTATCGGCGGGCGAATCGACGATCTGGTGCTGAAGAACTACCGTGTCGGCGTCGAACCGGGCAGCGAGAACATCGTCCTGCTGTCGCCGTTGGGCGGTCCGAACGCCTATTACGCCGATTTCGGCTGGGTCTCCGCAGAGCCCGGTGTCGCGCTTCCAGGCCCGGCGACGCTCTGGCAGGCGGACGGCGAGGTGCTGACGCCCGACAATCCGGTAACGCTGAGTTGGGACAATGGCGAGGGCCTGCGTTTCAGCGCGACCATCCACGTCGACCGCAACTTCGTCTTCACCGTGACGCAGGCGGTCGAGAACACCGGCGACGCTCCAGTGACGGTATTCCCCTATGGCCTTGTCTCGCGGACGGGAACGCCGCCGGTTTCGGGCTTCTTTATTCTGCATGAGGGTCTGATCGGGGCTCTCGACGACGCGCTCGTCGAGGTCGATTACGACGAAGTCCAGGATCAGGATATCATCCGTTACGATAGCGAAGGCGGCTGGCTCGGCATCACCGACAAGTACTGGCTGGTGGCCTTGATGCCCGATCAGCAGGCGCAGATCGAGGCGCGCTTCGCCCACACGCTGCGCAATGAGAAGAACGTCTATCAGACCGATTACCGGGCCGGCGGCCTCACGGTCGCGCCGGGGCAGCAGGTGGAGAGCGAAAGCCGGCTGTTCGCGGGTGCCAAGGAGGTGCGACTGCTTGACGCCTACGGCGAAGAGTTCGGCATTCCGCTGTTCGACCGGGCCGTGGATTTCGGCTGGTTCTACTTCTTGACGAAGCCGATCTTCTACGCGCTCGACTACCTCTATCGCCTGGTCGGGAACTTCGGCGTCGCGATCCTGCTGCTCACCGTCGGCGTCAAGCTGGTGTTCTTCCCCCTGGCGAACAAGTCGTACCGGGCGATGAGCAAGATGAAGAAGCTGACGCCGGAGATGACGAAGCTCCGCGACCGGTACAAAGACGACAAGATGAAGCTGAATCAGGAGATGATGGCGCTCTACAAGCGCGAGAAGGTCAATCCAGCGGCCGGCTGCCTGCCGATCCTGATTCAGATTCCGGTGTTCTTCGCCCTCTACAAGGTCCTGTTCGTGACGATCGAAATGCGTCACGCGCCGTTCTTCGGCTGGATTCAGGACCTTTCGGCGCCCGATCCCACCTCGATCCTGAACCTGTTCGGCCTGCTGCCGTGGGGCGTGCCGGAGCTCGGCTTCCTCGCGATCCTCAGCATCGGCGTCTGGCCCATCATCATGGGAATTACCATGTACCTGCAGCAGAAGTTGAATCCGGCGCCGCCGGATCCGGTGCAGGCGCGGGTCTTCATGATGCTGCCTATCGTCTTCACCTTTATGCTGGGGCAGTTCCCGGCCGGTCTGGTGATCTATTGGGCTTGGAACAATCTCCTGTCGATCGCCCAGCAATGGGTGATCATGCGACGCATGGGGGTCAGCGCCTGACCGCGCCGGACGAGGACGAGGCGGCCCCGGCCGAAGAGGCCGCCCTGGAAGCGGGGCGTCGGCTCTTCGCTCAGGACTGCCAGTTCGTTGCCGGCGCCGCGGCGCGCGATGCGCTGCCGCCGATCGGCCTGCCCGAAGTCGCATTCGCGGGCCGCTCGAACGTCGGCAAGTCGAGCCTGATCAATGCCCTGACCGGCCGCAAGACGCTGGCGCGGGTATCGCACACGCCGGGGCGCACGCAGCAGCTGAACTTCTTCGATCTCGGCGGCCGGCTGATGCTGGTCGACCTGCCCGGCTATGGCTTCGCCCGCGCGGCGAAGAGTCGCATCAAGGAATGGACCGGCGTGACGGAAAGCTATCTGAAGGGACGGCCGACGCTGCGCCGGCTCTGCCTGCTGGTCGATTCGCGGCATGGGCTGAAGGCCAGCGATCGCGATGTCATGGCGATGCTGGATTCCACGGCGCAATCCTATCAACTCGTCCTAACCAAGGTAGATGAGGTGAAGCCCGGTCCGCTAGCCGAGCACTGCACCGCGATCGCCGCAGAGCTCGCCCGTCACCCCGCCGCACACCCGCAGATCATCGCCACCAGCGCCCGTTCGGGCGTCGGCGTGGCGGATCTGCGGGCCGCCCTCGCCGCGCTGGCGATCCCGGACTGATTCGGTTACAGTCCCGCGCCATGGCGCAGACGAATTTCGGCGAAACCAAACACTGGCTGCGGACGGCGCGAACGCTGACCGAGGCGCTGCCCTATATGCGGCGTCACGCCGGCAAGACGTTCGTCATTAAATATGGCGGCCACGCGATGGTCGATGCCGAGCTCGCGGACGTGTTCGCGCGCGATATCGTCCTGCTGAAGCAGGTCGGCATCAATCCGATCGTCGTGCATGGCGGCGGCCCGCAGATCGGGCAGATGCTCGAACGGCTGCAAATCAAGAGCGCGTTCATCGATGGCCTGCGGGTGACGGATGCCGCGACCGTGGAGGTGGTCGAGATGGTGCTGGCAGGGACGATCAACAAGCAGATCGTGTCCGCAATCAACGCCGCCGGCGGCAGCGCGGTCGGCCTGTCCGGCAAGGATGCCAACCTGATCCGGGCAAGCCGGCTGCAGACCAGCAAGAGCGGTCAGGCAATCGATCTCGGCTTTGTCGGCGCGCCGCAGCAGATCAATGCCGAGGCGCTCAAGGCGCTGGAGATGGCGGGAATGATCCCGGTAATCGCGCCGATCGGGGTCGGCGACGCGGGCGAGACCTACAACGTCAACGCCGACACTGCCGCCGGGGCGGTCGCCGCCGCCGTCAAGGCGACACGGCTGCTGATGCTGACCGATGTGGCGGGGGTGCTCGACAAGTCCGGCACCCTGCTGGAGACGCTGTCGATCGATCAGGTCCGGGCGTTCATGGCGGACGGCACGATTTATGGCGGCATGATTCCGAAGCTGGAAACCTGCCTCGATGCCGTCGAGAACGGCGTCGAGGCTGCAGTGATTCTGGACGGGCGCGTGCCGCATGCACTCCTGCTCGAAACCTTCACGGCGCACGGCGTCGGCACGATCATCCGCGGACCGTGATGGCCCAGATATCCGTCGAGCCCGTTGAACCCTCCGCCGAGCCCACCGGCGAACCCATCCGCGCGGTCGCGCGTTGCCCGAACGATTTCTCACCTCCTTCGGCCCCAGTTCGGCCGCTCCCGCAATAGCTCCGCAGGTACCGAGATGTCGACAACGATACGCCGATCAATCCTAGCGGCCCTCCTGATTCTGGCCGGTTTCGCGGGGGCCGCGACGCCGGCATCCGCCGCGGACGACCCTCGTACCTTCATCAGCCGCCTCGGCGATGAGACGGTCGGCCTTCTCAGCGCGTCGAAACCAACGCCCGAGCGCCGGGCCAAACTCGAGGAGCTTCTCTATCGCGCCTTCGATTTCGACACGGTGAGCCGCCTCGTGCTCGGTCGGCTGTGGCATCAAGCCACGCCCGAGCAGCAGAAGGCGTATCAGGAGGTGTTCGCGGATTTCGTCGTGCAGACCTATGCCAGGCGCTTGGCGGAGAACGAGATCAGCGGCTATGCCATCACCGACGTGCAGCCGCTGGGCGACACGGATACCATGGTCGAGACCGTCATCGAACGCCCGGCGGCGGAGGCCGTCCGCTTCGGCTGGCGGGTGCGCCAGAAGGGTGAGGATCCGAAGATCATCGATGTCGTCGTCGAGGGCGTCAGCATGGTGGTCAGCCAGCGCTCGGAATTCGCCTCGGTGGTGCGGCGCGACGGCATGGACGGCCTGATCGAATCTTTGCGGTCGAAGGTGTCCTGATTTCCCGCGCCCTCTGCGGAGGCCTGCGCCGATAATTAGGTTTATCCGGCCGCGATCTCCTTATGGATGTCGGCCGCGATCTCGAACGAGCGCAGGCGCGCCGCGTGATCGTAGATCTGCCCGGTCACGATGATTTCTTCGGGTTTGGTGGCCGCAAGGAACGTTTCGAGACCGCGGCGCACGGTCGCGGGCGAGCCGACCATCGAACAGGCGAGCGCACGCTCGACTCCAGCCTTTTCCATCGCTGACCAGCGCCCCTCCATCGTGTCCACCGGCGGTGGCAGCGGTCCCGGCTCGCCCCGCCGGAGATTGACGAACTGCTGCTGCGCCGACGTGAACAGGCGCTGCGCCTCGGCATCGGTTTCGGCCGCAAAGACATTCACGCCGACCATGGCGTAGGGCCGATCGAGCTGCTCGGAGGGCTTGAACTGGCTGCGGTAGAGCTCTAGGGCCGCGCTCATCTGCTCGGGCGCGAAATGAGAGGCAAAGGCGAAGGGCAGGCCGAGCGCGGCCGCGAGCTGTGCGCTGAACAGGCTGGAGCCCAGCAGCCAGATCGGCACATCAAGACCGGCGCCGGGCACTGCGCGGATCTTCTGACCGGGTTCGGCCGGTTGGAAATACATCTGAAGCTCAACGACGTCCTGCGGGAACATGTCGGCGTTGGTCGCCAGGTCACGGCGCAGCGCACGGGCTGTCATCATGTCGGTGCCGGGCGCGCGGCCGAGACCCAGATCGATCCGCCCCGGATAAAGAGACGCCAACGTGCCGAATTGCTCGGCAATGACGAGCGGCGCGTGGTTCGGCAGCATCACGCCGCCGGCGCCGACCCGCATCGTCTTGGTTCCGCCGGCAACATGGCCGATCACGACCGCGGTCGCCGCGCTTGCGATTCCGGTCATGTTGTGATGTTCGGCGAGCCAGTACCGCTGATAGCCCCATTGCTCGGCATGCTGCGCGAGGTCGAGCGTGTTGCGGAAAGCCTGCGCCGCGTCGCTGCCCCGGGGAATCGGGGCGAGATCAAGAACGGAGAATGGAATCATGCGGATCGCTTCGCGCCCTTCTATATTCGATGAATATCGAACGATATAGGAGGCCGGGGCGGCCCTGACAATACCGGGATCGCCCGCATTCGGTGCCGGCGCCGACGAGCATCCGGTGCGGGGCGACCTTACCGCTGCTGTCGATGCGGTCGGTTTCTTCCGTTACCGTTGGGCCGGCGCACGCGCTCGAACTCCTGAAAATAATCGCCGAACTCGCCCAGCAGCCGGAATCTGTCTTCCGCCTTCGCACCCAGGCGCGCGGCGACCGAGTTGATGAGCAGGTTCAGAATGACGTTCAGACTGGCGGTCGAGTCCCAGAACGTCTTGACGTGGGTGTAGCCTTCGAGGACCAGATCGGTGAACTCGTAGGCCCAGTGGCTGAATCTGTCGGTAACGATCACCACCGGAAGTCCCATCTCCTTCGCCTTTCTCGCCAGCAAGGGCGCACGGCGGGCATAGGCGACGGTATCGACCAGAACCAGGCAGCTTTCCTTCGGATCGGACTCGAGGACCTCCGAATAGGTGCCGGCCGAACCTTCGGCAAAGCGTACGCCGCTGCGGGCATATTTCAGGCGGTTGGCAAAGTCGAGCGCGGTTCCCTTCGTCGCCTGGAAACCCGCCACATGAATGAAGCGTCGCCTGGTCAGAAGATCGACGATCTTCTGCCAGCGATCGGTGGCGACGAGCTCATAGGCCTTGAGCACGGCACACAGCTCGAGCTCCAAGCTCGTCCGCAGATGATCGACGTCGTCATGACGGACCTGGAAGCGGTCCAGAACGTCGTCGACGATCTGCTCCTCCTCCGGATAGCTTGCGCGCAGACGATCCTTCAGCTCCCTGAGGTTGGCAAAGCCGAGCGAGCGAATGAAGCGGATGACCGACATCTCGCTGACCCCGGCGCTGGTCGCGATCGAGGCGCCGGTTTCGAACGGAATCGAGGAGAAATTTTCGCGGAGATACGCGGCGATCGCCCGTTCGGCCGGCGTAAATTCATGGGACCGTTTCCTTAACGTCTCTTCGAGCGTCTTCAGGCCGGTCCTTCGCCCGCGTGCCCTCCCGTGGCTCCTTGGCGCCTTTTCCGGCATCGGCTTTCCGGCATCAGCCATGGCTGCCCTTCCATGCGGAGCCTGTGTCCATGTCGCGCGCCCCCTCCTCCGATGCGGTCGCCGCCTCCAGCCGCGGCGCCGACGCGATGAGCCTTCGCGTGTAGTCATGGCGGGGACGGGCCAAGACCTCTTCGACGGCGCCGATCTCGACGAGTTGCCCGGAGCGGAACACGGCCACGCGATCGCAGAACATACGCACCACCGCGAGGTCGTGAGAGATATAGAGGGTTGTAAGACCCTGTGTCTCGCGCAATCGGCGAAGCAAGGACAGGATCTGCGCCTGGATGGTGACGTCGAGGGCGGAGGTGATCTCGTCGGCGATCAGAACTTCGGGGGACAGCGCGAGCGCCCGGGCGATGCTGACCCGCTGGCATTGGCCGCCCGACAGCTGGCGCGGCCGACGACCGGCGAGCTCAGCCGGCAGTTCGACCATCGCCATCAGCGCGGCCGTGCGCTTGCGGGCGCCGCTTCGGTCCGCCAAGCGATGGCGGATCATCGGCTCGGCGATGGTCTCCTCGACCGTCATGCGGGGATTGAGCGCGTCGTAAGGACTCTGAAACACCATCTGCACGGCGCGGCGATAGGCGCTGAGCGTTTCGCCCTTGAGATCATGTACGGACGCGCCGCGAAAGGTGATCCGCCCGCCACTCGGATCGATCAGGCGCGTGATCGCGCGGGCGATCGTGCTCTTGCCCGAGCCGCTCTCGCCGACGATCCCGAAGCTTTCGCCTCGCCGCACGTCGAAGCTCACCGCATCGACGGCCTTCACGCTCGCTTTCTCGCTGCCGCGCAGCAGGCCGAGAAGGCCGCGCGCGGATGCGAACTCGACGGAAAGATCGTCGACCGCCAACAGAGGCTCCGAGGTCGTCGCCACGGCTGCCGGGCGCGCCGTCTTCCCATGCTGTTGCGACAGCCGGCTGGGCTGCGAGTCGATGAGAAGGCGCGTATAGGCGTGGCTCGGCACATTGATGATCTCGCGCGTCGGCCCCTGCTCGACCACGACGCCGTTGCGCATGACCACGACGCGATCGCAGATCTCGGCGATGACGCCAAGATCGTGCGAGATCAGAACGATCGAGAGGCCGCGCTGCCGATTGAGATCCTTCAGAAGTTCGAGAATGCGGGCCTGAACCGTGACATCGAGCGCCGTAGTCGGTTCGTCGGCGAGTAGAAGCCGCGGCTCGCAGGCGATTGCGGAAGCGATCATGGCGCGCTGCTTCATGCCGCCAGAGAGTTCGTGCGGATGGGAGTCGACGCGCAGCTCCGGATCCCTGATCCGCACGTCGCGCAGCATCTGGATGGCCGCGTCGCGCGCCCGCGCCGCGCCATACCCGAAATGCATGCGCAAGGGCTCCGCCACATGGCGCCCGATCGTCATCAGCGGGTCGAGATGCGACGAGGGATTTTGAAAGATCATGGAGATGTGCCGGCCGCGCACGCGTCGCATCTCGGCCTCGGAAAGCTGCAGCAGATCGCGACCGTCGAAGGAGACGCGACCGCCGACTCTCGCCATCCACGGCAGCAACCCGAGGACGGCCCGGCAGGTCACCGATTTCCCGGATCCGCTTTCGCCGACGATCCCGACGATCTCGCCGACATTGACCGCGAATGAGACGCCGCGCACCGCCTTCACCGCGACATGGGGCGCGCCGAAGTCGACCGTAAGGTCCTCGACCGACAGCAGCGGCGCGGGAGGAGGTTGCTCCGTCATGCCGCTGGTCAAGACGTGACCTTCAGCGCATGAGCGAGCCCATCGCTGACCAGCAGGAAGCCGAGCCCAAGGGTAACGGCCGCAAGCCCCGGGAAGAAGCAGATCCACCAGGCGTCGATGACGTAGGGCTGGCCGTCGGCGATCATCACGCCCCATTCGGCCGTCGGCGGCTGCGCGCCGAGCCCGAGGAAACCGAGGCTCGCGCCGGCCAGGATGACCAGCACTGCGTCGCTCATGGCGTAGACCACAATCGGCGAGATCGCGTTCGGCAGAACGTGACGCAGGACGATATAGAGCGGGTGATAGCCGAGTGCCCGGGCCGCTTGGATATATTCGGCGTTCTTGAGCACGACGACTTCCGCCCGGATGAGGCGCGCATAGGAGACCCAGGCCACGAGGGCGAGCGCGATGAAGTAATTGCCGAGCCCCGGCCCCAGCATGCCCACGATCGCGATCACGAGGATGAAGAAGGGGAAGGCAACCGTGATGTCGACAAGACGCATCATCACCGTGTCGAGCAGCCCCCCGAAATAGCCGGAGAACAGCCCGACCGTCACGCCGATCACAAGCGGCGGCAGGACGCCCGCAACCCCCATCCAGACATCGATGCGGGCGCCGAAGACGACGCGCGCGAACACGTCCCGGCCGAGATGGTCGGTGCCGAAGGGATGGTTGAGGCTCGGCGGCTGCAGAATGGCCAGGAGGTCGATCGCATTCGGATCGGCGCCGGCGAAGACCGGGGCGCCGATCGCCAGAATGACCCAGGCGGCCAGGATAGCGGCCCCTAGCGCAATCTCGAACGGTACCTTGCGGGACATTGACGCGAATGCTGCCGGCTCGTCGCTCATAGCTTCACCCGTGGATCGACGAGGGTCGAGATCACGTCGACCGTGAGCGTGACGAGAACGGTGCCGAGCGCGTAGACGAGGGTCAGGCCCTGCACGACGTAATAGTCGCGGCCGATGACGGAGCTGATCATCAGCGCGCCGAGCCCGGGGACCGCATAGACGATTTCGACCACGACCGAGCTGCCGATCAGGAAGGCGACCATGACACCAAGGAGGTGCAGCGTCGGCAGAACGGAGTTCAGGAAGATATGGCGCCGAAAGATGTAACCTTCCGGCAGCCCCTTGGAGCGGCTGGCCGTCACGTAGTCCGCCTCCATCTGTTCGAGAATCGCGGCGCGGAGATTGCGGACCAGAAGCGGTACGAGCCAGACGGCTGTGCTGACCGCCGGCAGGAAGAGATGATGGAGATGCTCGATGAAGGTCTCGCCATAGCCGCTCACCGGAAACCAGCCGAGCTCGACGCCGAAGAAACGCGACAGCATCACGGCCAGCCAGAAGACCGGAATGGTCATGCCGCAGACCGACAGCACCCGGATCGATTGGTCGATCCACCCGCCCTGGTTGCGTGCCGCCGCGATCGCGAGCAGCACGGTCGCCGGAACGCTGAGGCACATCACATAGAGGACGAGAAACAGGGTCCGCGGCAGGAAATCGAGGATCAGCTCTCCAACCGGCAGCCGATATCGGATGGAACGGCCGAGATCGCCTTGCAGCAGATTACCGATATAGACGAGATATTGCTCGAGGAGCGGCCGGTCGAGGCCGTAGCGCTCGCGCACCATGGAAACCGCCTCCTCCGTCGCGCGGTCGCCCAGCAGCATCCGGATCGGGTCGCCCGGCGAGAGCTTGACGAGCAGAAAGCTGATCACGCTGATTCCGATCAGGACGGGAATCAGATGGAGCAGTCTCTGTCCGATAACGGAGAGGCGGGACATCGGGACTCCGAAGTGGCGCGCCGTCCGGCGCCGGGACCGGCCGAGCAGAGATAGCCGGGACGATGCAGCAATCGCCCCGGCCCGTGCCTTGCGCTATTCGACGACTTCCGTTTCCTCCAGCGTCCACTGCAGGGCGGGCGTCATCTGAAGGCCCTCGACCCGCGCGCTATAGGCGTTGGTGAATGGCGGGTAGTAGAGCGGGATCTGGGAGACTTCCGTCGTCGTGATCTCCTGGATCTCGTGATAGAGCGCCGTCCGCTTCTCCGGATCGAACTCGGCGGCGGCGGCCTCGATCAGCTCATTGACCTTGGGATCGTCGTAGTTCGTGTAGAACGAGCGGTTGCCGCAGGTTCCGCAGAGCGCCCACCGCGCGGCGAGATCCGGGTCCATCGTTTCGTTGTACCACCAACTCGGCGCGGCATCGTAGTCGCCGTTCGGAATCCGCTCCCACCAGACGCCGCGGTCGACCTTCTCGATCTTCGCCTTCAGCCCCACGGCCGCCCACTGCGCCTGCAAAAGGACGGCCAGTTTGTCGATGTCGGCGATGTCGCTGATGAGGATCACGATATCCTCGCCGTCATAGTCCGACTCCTCCAGAAGCGCCTTGGCCTTCGCCGGATCATAGGCGATGCCCGGGTACTCCGAATGATGGAAGTCGAGTGCGCCGGGCAGGGTCGTATTGGCCGGCTCGGCATGGCCGAAGGTCATCGCCTTGGCGACCGCCTTCACGTCGATCGCATGCGCGGCCGCCTGACGGACGCGGACATCGTCGAACGGCGCACGTCCCTCGTTCAGCAGGGTCATGTAAATGACCGTCGACGGCTCGAGAGGCATTTCTAAGCCTTCGCGCGTCTGCAGGTCGGATACCTGCGACCAGGGGATCTCGCGCGCGGCATCGACCTCGCCGGAGAGCATCATGGCGACCCGCGTGTTCTCGGAGCCGACTTCGATCAGTTCCGCTCCGTCATTCTTCGGATACCCCTCGCGCCAATAGTTCGGGCTGGCCTCCAGAACGAGGCGGTCGTTTGGGCGCCACTCCCGCACCTGGTAGGGTCCCGAGGTGACTGGATCCGACGCGAAGGCCTCCTCCTCACCGCGCGCCTCCACATCCGTCTTCGACACGATGCCCGCGTTGAAGACCTCGAGGTTGCCGAGGAACGGCGCGAAGGGATGCTCGAGCGTCAGGACGACCGTCTTCTCGTCCTTCGCCTTTGCCTCGGCGAGTTGCTGCAGGGGCGCGGGATAGGCCGACTCGGGGTGATCACGAACCCTCAGGAGGCTGAACACCACGTCCTCTGCCGTGATCGGGCTGCCGTCGGAGAACTTCGCGTCCCGCAGCGTCAGCGTGACCGTCTTGCCGTCGTCGGAAATCTCCCAGGACTCGGCAAGTCCGGGCGCCAGTTCGCCGTTCTGATCGCGTCGCAACAGGCGCGCGTAAAGCTGCCCGAAGGTCTCGATATTGCCGGCCGCCGCCGAGCGGGACGGGTCGAGCGTCGTCGTCTTATAGGGCGAGGCGATGCGAACGAGTTCCTCGCTCCCGGCACTGCCGGCGCCGGTAAGAATGCAGGCCGCTACGGCTGCGGCGGCTCCAATGCTACGCCAGATCATTTCTTCCTCCCTGATCGCCTCATCGACGTCCCACGTTTTCGCAGGTTCGATTGTCTTCACACTATGTTGCAAAAATAACATGTTGTCAATTAATGGTGTGAATATATCATTTCCTGCGGAGCGAACGGATCGCTTAGACCGATAGGCGGCAGGCCGGCCGGATGTCGCCGGCAAATCGAGGTGAGGAGCGGATGCAAAGAACAAGGGCGCGGGATCTCGGTCTGGACTTTGCCGGCAGGCCCGGTCCACACAACGCCCTCACCGATGTTCCTGGCGTCCTCGTCGGGTACAGCACGCTGATCGAGGGCGACGGCGAACTGGTTGTCGGCAAGGGTCCGGTGCGGACCGGCGTGACCGCCATTCTGCCGCGCGGCCGGCAGCGCGAGCTCATGCCGATCTGGGCCGGCGTCCATGCGCTCAACGGCAACGGCGAAATGACCGGCGTGCACTGGATTCGCGATGCGGGCCACTTCCTCAGCCCGATCTGCATCACCAATACTCACAGCGTCGGAATCGTCCATCATGCCGTGACGCGCTGGATGATGGACAGCCATCCGGCGGAGTTCCGCGACGAGCATCTCTGGGCCCTGCCGGTGGTCGCTGAGACCTATGACGGCGTGCTGAACGACATCAATGGCCAGCATGTGACGGAGGCCCATGTCTATGACGCGCTCGGCGCCGCTGCCGGCGGCGCTATCGCCGAGGGCAATGTCGGCGGCGGCACCGGCATGATCTGCTACGAGTACAAGGGCGGGACCGGGACGGCGTCCCGCCGGATCACCGTCGGCGGAGAGGACTACACGGTCGGAGCGCTCGTGCAGGCGAACCACGGCATCCGGGACTGGCTGACCATTCTCGGGGTGCCGGTCGGGCGCTATCTCCGCGACGACCGCCTGCTCGACACGGAGCGCGGCTCGATCATCGTCGTGATCGGCACCGACGCCCCGATGCTGCCGCACCAGTTGCGCCGGCTGGCCGAGCGCGCCTCGATCGGCATCGGCCGCAACGGCACGCCCGGCGGGAACAGCTCCGGCGATATCTTTCTCGCCTTCAGCGTGGCCAACCCGATGTCGCGCCAACAGATGGCGGCGCCTCGGAGCACCCTGGAATATGTCGCCGACAATTGCTTCGATCCGATCTATCTCGCGGCGGTCGAAGCCACCGAGGAGGCGGTGATCAACGCGCTGGTCGCGGCCGAGGACATGTCGACCGTCAAACCGCGCGGCAAGGTCTGTCGGGCGATCGACCACGACGCGCTACGCGACATCATGTCACGACACGGTCGGATCAAATAGCACCGACCCGCCCCCTGCCCCACGGGAGGGCTCCCATAGGAGGGATTGCCCCGCGCCCGTCGTCCCCTTATATCTTGATCATGCCTGACAATAGCTCTGCGTCATCGCGCCCGGCCGAGGCGGCGACCGGGCTCCCGCCGAAGGGTGCCCTCGATCATGTCGACTCCTGGATCTTCGACCTCGACAACACGCTCTATCCCGCCTCCTGCAACCTGTTCGCCCAAGTCGATCAGCGCATGGGCGAGTTCATCCAGCGCTTCCTCTCGGTGGACGCGGCGGAGGCGCAGCGCGTTCAGAAGCAGTATTTCCGGGAATATGGCACGACGCTGCGCGGCCTGATGATGCATCACGGCCTGACGCCGACCGAATTCCTCGACTATGTCCATGCGATCGACTGCTCGCCGGTTCAGCCGAGCCCGGCGCTCGACGCCGTCCTCGGCCGGCTTCCGGGCCGGAAGGTCATCTTCACCAACGGTTCGGTCAAGCATGCCGAGAACGTGATGGCCCGGCTGGGGGTGGCCCATCACTTCCACGGCATCTTCGACATCATCGCCGCGAACTATGTGCCGAAGCCGGACCCCGGCTGCTATGCCAGCATGATCCGCGAGCACGCGATCGACCCGCGCGCGGCCGCGATGTTCGAGGACCTGCCGCGCAACCTTGCGCCGGCTGCCGCGCTGGGCATGACAACCGTTCTGGTGCGGACCGACTCGGAATGGGCGCAGGACGGGCGGGACGGCCCCCATATCGACTATGTCACCGACGACCTCATTGGCTGGCTCGAACGCGCGGCGGCCAATCGGGGCGCTTGAGCCTCGCCGCTGATGCTTCGACAGGCTTAGCATGAGGGGGCTATCCTGAACCCCTCACCCTGAGCCTGTCGAAGGGCGAGGGCGCACCTTCCGCCAGCGTTGACAGCCCGCGCCCGCTGCACCATCTTCGGGCGCCGTCACCGACCTATCTCCGGGATCCATTCCATGACGACCGAAGATCTGCAAGCCACCATCGATTCGGCCTGGGAGCAGCGCGACGGCCTGTCGCCGGCGACGAGCGGCGCCGTCCGCGACGCCGTCGAGGCGGCGCTTGACGGGCTCGACCGCGGCACGCTCCGCGTCGCCGAGAAGCGGGACGGCGCCTGGACCACCAATCAATGGCTGAAGAAAGCGGTGCTGCTGTCGTTTCGCCTCTACGATACCGCTCCGATCCCGGGCGGTGGGCGCTTCGGCGGGCTGGTTTCGCCCGGGGCCTCCCCGACCGATGGCGAGGCCGAGGCCGCCTGGTTCGACAAGGTGCCGTCGAAGTTCGCCGGCTGGGGCGACGGAGAGTTCCGCGCGGCCGGATTCCGCGCGGTGCCGAACTGCGTCGTTCGCCGTTCAGCCTATGTCGCGCCCGGCGTCGTGCTGATGCCGAGCTTCGTCAATGTCGGCGCCTATGTCGATCAGGGCACCATGATCGACACCTGGGCCACCGTGGGCTCCTGCGCTCAGATCGGCCGGAACTGCCACATCTCCGGCGGTGCCGGCATCGGCGGCGTGCTCGAGCCGATCCAGGCCGGACCGGTAATCATCGAGGACAACTGCTTCATCGGCGCCCGGGCGGAGGTCGCCGAGGGCGTCGTCGTCGAGGAGGGTTCGGTGCTGTCGATGGGCGTCTATCTCGGCGCCTCGACGAAGATCGTCGACCGTACGACGGGGGAAATCCATTACGGGCGCGTTCCGGCCTATTCCGTCGTGGTCTCCGGCACAGTGCCGGGCAAGCCGCTGCCCAATGGCGAGCCCGGCCCCGGCCTCTATTGCGCGGTGATCGTCAAGCGGGTGGACGAGAAGACGCGCGCCAAGACCTCGATCAACGAGCTGCTGCGGGACTGATCCCGCCATGACTTCCGCCTCATGACCTCCGGGGACACGGCGGCTGCCGACATCGATCCGATCGAGTTGGCCCGCGCGCTGATCCGCTGCCCGAGCGTGACTCCGGAAAACGCCGGCGCCCTGGAGGTGCTGCAGCGGACGCTCGAGCCGCTGGGGTTCACTTGCCACCGCCTGCGCTTCGAGGGTGGCGACAGCCCCTCGGTCGACAATCTCTATGCAGTCACCGGCGGCGACGGCCCGAACTTCTGCTTCGCCGGCCATACCGACGTGGTGCCGACGGGTGATCCGGCACATTGGACGACCGATCCGTTCGGGGCCGAGCTCGTCGACGGCATGCTGTGCGGTCGCGGCGCGGCGGACATGAAGGGCGCCGTCGCCTGCTTCGCGGCCGCTGCCGGTCGGTTTCTGAAAGAACGGGGGCCGGGCTTCGGCGGGCGCATCAGCCTGCTGATCACCGGCGACGAGGAAGGCCCCGCAGTCAACGGCACCCGCCGCGTCCTGGAGTGGCTGCGGGAGCGCGGCGAACGGCTCGACGCCTGTCTGGTCGGCGAGCCGACGAACCCGACGCGTCTTGGCGAGATGGTGAAGATCGGGCGGCGGGGAAGCCTGACCGCGCGGCTGACGGTGCAGGGCATTCAGGGGCACACGGCCTATCCGCATCTCGCCGACAACCCGATCCATCATCTGGTGCGCATGCTGCACGCCATCACCTCCGAGCCGCTGGACGAGGGCTCGGCGCATTTTCAACCCTCCACCCTGCAGATCTCGACCGTCGACGTCGGCAACCCGGCCACCAACGTGATTCCAGCCGAGGCGCGCGCGGTCTTCAACGTCCGCTTCAACGACCGGCACAGCGGCGCGGACGTCGAACGGTGGCTGCGCGCCCGGTTGGATGCGGCGGGCGGGCGGTACGACCTCGATCTTTCGATCAGCGGCGAGGCCTTTCTGACGCCGCCGGGGACTCTCTCGGATTTGGTCGGCGATGCGGTGGAGAAGGTGCTGGGCCGCCGGCCGGAGTTCAGCACGACCGGCGGCACCTCGGACGCGCGGTTCATCAAGGATTTCTGCCCGGTCGCCGAGTTCGGACTGGCCGGGCAGACCATGCACAAGATCGATGAGCGCGTTCCGGTCGCCGATCTTGTTGCCCTGACCGAGATCTATGCCGCCGTTCTGGACAGCTATTTCCCGATGGGTGACTCTGGGGCTGCGACAGATAGATGCTGACAGCCGGCGAGACCGCGGTCGCACTGACCGGCATTTGGCGCCTGGCGCATTTCGATCCGCAGGGCATGGCCTATTTCGATCGGTCGCTGGAGGGATTCTGGCGGTCGTTCCGCGTCGCGGTGTTCATCGCGCCGTTCTACGCGCTGCTGCTCGCGCTCCATTTCATGGACATGCCGGTCCAGGCCGGCTGGCCGCGGCTGTTCCTCGTCGAGGGGATCGCCTATGTCATCAGCTGGACGGCGTTTCCGCTGGCCATGGTCTATGTCAGCCGCAGCCTCGACCGAGAGACGGAGTATCTCGGCTTCATCATCGCCTACAACTGGTCGGCCGTGCTGCAAATCGCCGTCTATCTGCCGGTGACGCTGCTGACATCCGATGGCGTGCTGCCGACCGGTCTCGATCGCCTTGTCGGGATCTTCGCCTCCCTTTTGCTCCTGGCGATCGCCTGGTTCATCGTCAAGACGGCTCTGCGGATAAACGGCCTAGCGGCCATCGGCATCGTCGCGCTCGATATCGCTATTAGTCTGCTCATCACGAGCACGACGGACGGAATGCTGACGTAATATCGGTTGCGCTCCAATAGGGGATCGGAAGGCGGCTACTGGATTCGCGCGCCGATCCGGTCCATCCGCGTCGCCGGCAACCATCGCCAGATATGCAGGAAGCTGGCATTGTGAGCGGCGGTCGAGTAAAAGACAAACTTGGCTCGGCCGACGAGGTTCTCCGCCGGGATGAAGCCGACCATCGAGGTTCGGCTGTCCTGCGAATTGTCCCGATTGTCGCCCAGAGCGAAATAGTGGCCGGGCGGGACCATATAGACGGATGTGTTATCGAGCGGCACCTTGTCGCTGACCTCGATGATGTCATAGCTGACGCCATTCGGCAGCGCCTCCCGATATATTTCCGCGCTCTCGCTCGGGAGAAAACCCCACGCCACTTCGTAGGCTTCCGTCACCTCGGGTCCGAGTCGCTCGCGCTTCACCGGATCGCCACTGATGTAGAGCCGCCCATCACGCATCTGGATGTGGTCGCCGGGCAGGCCAACGATGCGCTTGATGTAGCTCGTCTCGCCACCGCTCGGCAGCTTGAACACGGCGACATCACCGCGCTCCGGCTGTTGATCGCGGTAAGCGCTACCCGCCAGAACAAAGTAATCCCCGGCCTGCATCGTCGGGAGCATCGACCGGGCAGGCATGTGGAAGAGCTCGAAATCGCTCCCCCGGTTCTCGAACAGGAGCAGCATGAGATGGGCAGCGAGCAGGATCGCGACATACACATACCACCTGTTATAGCGCCCAAGCTCGATCACACCGTCGCGGCGGGCCGAGCGGTAAGCATTCACGATGCTCACAATCCAAACCGGGACGAAACCAAACGCGATCGCAACCAACAGAATGAGCCCCGTCAGTGACTCGACCGGCGGCGCAAGGACATCGATGAGGCACAGCGTCAAGCTCGCCACAGCCCCTACGGCCAAGAACATGAGCGCTCACCTCGGCTCGCTGTTGTAAAGCTGCTCGAGTCCGGGCACGAGAAGCGAGAGGCCCGCGGCGAGTAGCGGCTGCCGCTTTTTCCCTTGCGATGTCATGGAGGCACCGTTCCCCTGAATGCTCCGCGATCCGTTCTATCGCTTCGAGGCTCCGCCGTATTGCGCTGGTTGAAATGGCGGGACGGCCCGCAACGAACACCGTCGCCGAACGGTTCTTTAGGTCAGGGTTTGAATGTTCGCGGAAAGCGAGCGGGTTAGTACCACACGTCCGTAAGATAGAGCCCATCTGCCGGCGCCGTCGGGCCGGCGGCGGTGCGGTCGCGGGCGGCGAGCGCCTTGGAAACCTCGGCCGCGCTCCACTTGCCTTCGCCGACCAGTTTCAGCGTGCCGACCATGTTGCGCACCTGATGATGCAGGAAGGAGCGGGCGCGGGCGGTGATCCGGATTTCCTCGCCGGCGCGCGTCACCTCCAGCAGGTCGAGCGTCTTTACCGGCGACTTCGCCTGGCAGAGGGTGGCGCGGAAGCTGGTGAAATCATGACGGCCAACGAGAATTTGTGCCGCCGCCTGCATCGCCACCGCGTCGAGCGGCGGCTGCACCGCCCAGGCCCGCCCCCGGTCGAGAGCGAGCGGTGCCCGCCGGTTCACGATCCGGTAGAGATAGGCCCGCGCGGTCGCGGAGAACCGGGCGTGGAAGTCCGGCCCGACCGCCTCGGCCCTCACCACGGCGACTGGAGCCGGCTTCAGATGGAAGTTGACGGCGTCGCGCACGGTGTCGGCTGTCGTCTCGCGGGCGATATCGAGATGGGCGACCTGGCCCAGCGCATGGACCCCGGCGTCGGTCCGGCCGGCGGCATGGACGGTGACGGTCTCGCCGCAGAAGGCCCGCACCGCCTCCTCGACCGCCTGCTGCACCGAGGGGCCGTTCTCCTGCCGCTGCCAGCCGACGAAGCCGCCGCCGTCATATTCGAGGGTCAGCTTGAAGCGGGTCACGTCCCAGGATCCGACAAGCCTGGGTCCAGCAGAGTCCCGGCGGGCAGGACAAAGCCGCGCAGGAAATCGGCCGCGGCCATCGGCGCCTTACCGGCACGCTGAACCTTCGCCAGACGCAAGGCACGGTCGCCACAGGCGACGGTCAGGCGATCGTCGAGCACTCGGCCAGGCTTGGCGTCGGATGATCCGGGGTTCTCCACGATCTCCGCCGACAGCACCTTGATGCGGTCGCCGCCGGCCTCGAACCAGGCGCCGGGCCAGGGCGTCAGCGCGCGGACCTGCCGTTCCAGCGCCGCCGCCGGGCGGCGCCAGTCGAGCCGCCCCTCCTCCCGGGTCAGCTTCGCCGCATAGGTCGCGCCCTCGGCGGGCTGCGGCGTCGGCTGGAGACGCCCGGCATCGAGTCCCTCCAGAGCCTCGACCACCAGGGTGGCACCGAGAGCCGCCAGCCGGTCATGCAGCGTCGCGGCCGTGTCGTCCGGCCCGATGGGCAGTCTCTCCGTGAGGAGCACGGGCCCCGTATCGAGGCCGGCATCCATCGCCATGATGCTGATTCCGGTTTCGGGATCCCCGGCGAGGAGCGCGCGCTGGATCGGCGCCGCACCCCGCCAGCGCGGCAGCAGCGAGGCATGGATATTGAGGCAGCCCAGGCGCGGAGCATCCAGGATCAGCTGAGGAAGGATCAGCCCATAGGCGACGACGACCGCGGCATCGAGTCCGAGAGCGGCGAAGGCCGTCTGCTCGGCGGGGTCCTTCAGGCTGAGAGGTGTGCGGACCGGGAGGCCGCGCGCTTCGGCGGCCGCGTGCACGGGCGAGAGCTTCGGCCGTTGGCCGCGGCCGGCGGGGCGCGGCGGCTGTGTGTAGACGGCGGCCAGGTCATGGCCAGCCTCGAGCAAAGCGCGGAGAGCGGGAACGGCGAAATCGGGCGTCCCCATGAACGCCAGTCGAAGTCGCGGCATGGCCGGCGGCCGATCAGCCGGCGCGGGCGACGCCGACGGGGGCCTCGGCCTTGCGCGCCTTCAGGAGCTTGCGCAGGATGATGTTGCGCTTCAGCGCCGAGATATGGTCAACGAACAGGATGCCGTCGAGATGGTCCATCTCGTGCTGGATACAGGTCGCGAGCAGGCCGTCCGCCTCGATCTCGCGGATCTCGTTCTCATGATCGAGATAGCGGACGCGGCAGCGCGCCGGACGCGCGACGTCGGCATAATGCTCCGGCAGCGACAGGCAGCCTTCGTTGTAGATCGCATCCTCGTCCGAGACCCAGAGCAGCTCGGGATTTGCCATTCGCAAGGGCTGCGGCGGCTCGTCCTCGCGCGCGACGTCGACGACGATCACGCGGACCGGGACGCCGACCTGCGGCGCGGCGAGGCCGATGCCCGGCGCGACATACATCGTTTCCAGCATATCGTCCATCAGACGACGAATCTCGCCGTCGACGCGCTCGACCGGCTTGCAGGTCGCCTTCAGCCGCGGGTCGGGGGCGATCAGGATCTCGCGAATAGCCATGGTTCCAGGTATCTGTCTGCTTTTGCTCGGACATTAGGTATGATCTGCGCCGGGCGCCGTCAAGCTTCGCCCTACTGGCCGCCGGCCGTGCATCCGGGGGAGCGGCCGTGTTAGGTTGGCCCGGTAGGGACCTGTTGAAGGCGGACCGCGATCCATGGACCTCGACACGGCTTTGATTATAGCCGCTTTGGCGGCGATTCTCGGCATCGGCGCCCTTCTGCTGTTGCGCCGTCCAGCAGACCAATCGGGCATGGCGGTGGCGGAGCTCTCGGGCCGGTTGGAGCAGATGGCGGCGAGCCAGGCGGCGGCGCAGGCGGCGCTCGCCGAGCGGATGCAGGGACAGGAGCGGGCATTGGCGAAAGCGCTCGACGAGCGCCTTGCCGATCTCGGCAAGCGGGTCGGCGACCGGCTGCAGGAATCGTCGCAGCAGGCGCAGCAGTCGATGACCGACCTGAAGGAGCGGCTGGCGGTGATCGACGCGGCCCAGAAGAACATCACCGAACTGTCGTCGCAGGTCGTCGGGCTGCAGGAGATCCTGGCGAACAAGCAGGCGCGCGGCGCGTTCGGAGAGATCCAGCTCCAGGACCTGATCCAAGGCGTGCTGCCGCCTTCCGCCTTCGAGTTCCAGGCGACGCTGAGCGGCGGGCGGCGGGTCGACTGCCTGCTCCGCCTGCCGAACCCACCGGGCTCGATCGCGCTCGACGCGAAATTCCCGCTCGAAAGCTATCGCGCCCTGCGCGAGGCGAAGGACGAGGCGGCGACGGTCCAGGCCCGGCGCGCCTTCGCGACGGCCATCCGCACCCACTTCCGCGACATCGCGGAGCGCTATATCGTCGCCGGCGAGACGGCCGAATCGGCTCTCATGTTCCTGCCGAGCGAGGCCGTCTATGCCGAGCTGCACGCGAACTTCCCCAATGTGGTCGAGGAATCCTTCCGTCACCGGGTGTGGATCGTCTCGCCGACCACCCTGATGGCGACCCTGACCACCGTGCGGGCCGTGCTGAAGGATGTGCGGATGCGGGAGCAGGCCGACATCATCCAGACCGAGGTACGAACCCTGCTGACCGACGTGACCCGCCTCGACGACAGGGTCGGCAAGCTGCAACGGCATTTCGACCAGGCGACCGAGGACGTCCGGCAGATCCGGATCTCGACGGAGAAGGTCGGCAAGCGGGCTGAGCGGATCGAGGAGCTTCAGCTCGAAGAGGCCGCCTCACCGCCCGCGCTGGTCGTCGCGCCCGCCGTCGGAGGCAATTAAACCGCCTTCCGACGGCTCGCTTACCGGCCCTGGGATCGCGTCACATCGCGCTTGAGCCGATTGTCGCCGGCGTGATGTTCATGGCCGGGTCCCGCTTGGTTCTGACCCGGCTTGTTGCCTTGGTCATCGGGATCGAGATGCCCCTCGCGCGCCGATTTGCCGGGACCGCCGAAACGGTGCTTGGTTTCCTCGGTAGGGAAGTGCTCCTTCTGGCGGTCCAGCGCGTTGCGATCCATTTTGCTCTTTTTCGTCATACCGGCCTCCTTTGTAGGGAAGCCAACACCGACGCGGCGACGGGGTTCCGACCGGCAAAAAGGCGAGATCCTGCTAGTAGGTCACTCGCACCTGATAGGTGAGTTCCGTCGTCCCGTTGGCCGGGATCGGAACGGTCCATTCCGCCTGCTGGGCGCTGACGCGCTCATGCGGGTGACTTTCCTCGAGCACCTCCCAGTCGCCGGGGATCTGCTCGACGACCGTCGCGCTCACCGGCTCCGCCTTGGCGTTGCGGAGCTCGACGGTGAAGGCGGTCTCGTAAACCCGCTCGCCGAGCTGCTCGAACGCCGTCTGCCGCGCCCGGGCGGTGACGTCGAAGGCACGGCCGAGCGTAAGCCGCACCGTCTCGTCCGCGGGCGTATGCTCGACCGCGTCCTCGCCGACGAACATCAGCTCGCCGGCACCGCTCGCCCCATAGACACGGACAACGCCTTGCGGCAGCGGCATGCCGAGCCCGCCCGCCTCCGCATTCTCGAAGGAGAGCCGCACCGTCGCATTGACGCGCCGGGGCTCGCCCATCGCATGGTCGTAGATATTGTTAAGGCCGGCGAACCGATATTCCTTGCGCACCGGCACGCCGTCGCCGGAGAGCAGCGCCACCTGCTTGGTCTCGTTCTCGGCGATTGTGACCGGCCGGTCGAGACTATAGAGGTGATAATCGAACAGCGCCTCGCGCGCCGGCATCGGCGCGGCCTCGGCCTTCATCGACATCGTCATCATGTCGCGCGCCGCGAACCGGCTGACCTGGTTCACCTCGCCGGCGACGAGTTGCACTCGCGCATCCCGAAAGCTCGCGCCGCTGGCGTTGGCGAGGGTGATCCAGCCTTTCAGATCAACCTTATCCTCCGCGCCGTTCAGCTCGGCCACGTAATCGGCCTGCCACCCCAGTCCGCCGGTGAGATAGCCGAGCTCGACCGGCGTCTGGCCGGCGCTGCCGCTTTCGACCACCGTGACCAGCGTCGGACGCGCCCGCAGGCCGGCCGGCACGCCGGGCAGAACGATGCGTCCGGGCGGATCGACCTCGACCCGGTCGCCGATGCGCAGCACGACGCCGCCGACGGCGCTCAACAGTTCGCCCTCCTCGACGGTTTCGGCGCCACTCTCGGGATCGGTCCGGATCACCCGCACGGTCTCGCCCACATGCTCCTCGAGAAGCCGCTGCGGGGTCAGCAGGTCGGCCTGGAAGCTCTGCTCGACAATGTCGAGTTCGGCGCCGTCGGTGCGCAGCAGCGCCGTCTCCGGACGAATCTGAGGGCTGATGCCGAGAAAGGCGAGGCGATTGAGCCCGTCCTCCAACGCGACGCGCCGCCGGTCGCGGACCAGAGTCAGGTTCTCGTTATAGATTGTGATCGAAACACCGGTCTGGTCCTCGAGCGCGACCTGCCGCTCGTCCGCCGGCCCCTGGGCGTTGGCGGCGCCCGTAGCGAGAAACCCGGCCAGCGTGAATGCCGAGAATGCCGCCGCGCGCGGCATGATTTTGGCCCGAGCGCGAGTGCCCTTCTGCCTCATGATTTTCTGCTCTCCCATGGAGTTCGTCCGGACAACTTATAAACCTGGGCGGGAGAATCCGCGAACTCTTGGGCGGAATTTGGGCAGCCGTCTATAGCGGACGGCGGGCGCGCAGGGCGGCCGTCAGAGTACCGTCGTCCAGATAATCGAGCTCGCCGCCGACCGGTACGCCATGGGCCAGCCGCGTCACCTTGACGTCGAGCCCGGCCAGCCGGTCCATGATGTAATGGGCGGTGGTCTGACCGTCGACGGTGGCACCCATGGCGAGGATCACCTCCGTCACCGCCGGATCGGCGGCGCGCTTGACCAGCCCGTCGATATTGAGCTGCTCCGGGCCGATGCCGTCGAGCGCGGAGAGCGTGCCGCCGAGCACGTGATAGCGGCCCTTGAAGGCGGCCGTGCGCTCGAGTGCCCAGAGATCCGCCACCCCCTCGATGACGCAGATCGTCGCAGTATCGCGCCGCGGGTCGCGGCAGATGCCGCAGGGATCGGCCGTGTCGAGATTGCCGCAGACCGAACAGTTGCGGATGTTCGCCGCTGCCTCGCCCAACGCGCTCGCCAGAGGCAGCATCAGCGACTCGCGCTTCTTGATCAGGTGGAGTGCCGCGCGCCGCGCCGAGCGCGGCCCCAGGCCGGGCAGCCTGGCGAGGAGCTGCACCAGCCGCTCCATGTCGGAGAGCATCATCCGAAAACCCTGTCCATTGAGTCACATAGCCCGCCGATCGGGCAGGCGAACCCGCTTCCGCGAGCGCAAGAGATAAATAGGAAGCGGCTGCGCCTTCTACGAGTACCGGCCCGGTACAGGCCGGGCGCCGCCGCGCCGCTCAGAAGGGCAGCTTCATCCCCGGCGGCAGTTGCAGCCCGCCGGTCATCTCCGACATCTTGTCCTGGACATGCTGTTCGACCTTCGCCTTGGCATCGCCGAAGGCCGCGACGATCAGGTCCTCCAGCACCTCGACCTCCGCGGGATCGATCAGCTTCGGGTCGATCTTGATACCGCGCATCTCGCTCTTGCCGGT
The DNA here is from genome assembly GCA_003576685.1 of Virgifigura deserti. Classification (GTDB taxonomy): domain Bacteria; phylum Pseudomonadota; class Alphaproteobacteria; order Dongiales; family Dongiaceae; genus Virgifigura; species Virgifigura deserti. The sequence continues at coordinate 214,506 of QOZR01000008.1, read as the reverse complement.
GAGGGTGACGGATACCATTCCACCGCCCGAACTGCCGGTGATCTCGACGCGATCGAGTTCGCCCTGAAGCTCCGCCATCTTGGACTGCATCTGCTGGGCCTGCTTCATGATCTGGCCGATGTTCTTCATGGATTCTCGTCTCCGTTGTTGGATTCCGGACCGTCCCCGTCGCTCCACTCGGTGGCCATCGGCTCCAGGACGGTAGCGGCCGGCACTTGCGGCTTCAGATCGCGGATCGCCTCGATCGTCGCGCCGGGAAAGCGCTGCATCACCGCCGCGACTAGAGGATGAGCAAGGACTGCCTGCCGGTCCCGCTCGGCCGCGGCTGCAGCCTGCTCCGCAAGCGTCGGCTCGCCGTCTTCGCGCGACACGCTGACGACCCAGCGGCGGTCGGTCCAGTCCGTGAGGCTGGCGCCCAGCCGGTTGGCGAGATTCGGCGGCGCCTTGTCGGTCGGCCGGAGCTCGATCCGCCCCGGCTCGAAGCGGACCAGATGAACGCTATTCACAAGATGAGCATGGAGAACGGCCTCGCGCCGCTGGGCGCAGAGCGCCACCACCTCCGAGAAGCTCTGCGGATCGGGCAAGGCGGCGGCCTCGGCCTCCGGTTCGACCACTTCCGGAGCCCCGGGATGGGCGGCACCCGGATCGGCGGCCGGCGAAACGAAGCTGCCGCCCCCGACGGCAAGCGCGGCGCGCGGCCGGTTCGGCGGCATGTCCCGGCCGGAATCGGCGACCGACGACGGCTCCGCCGCGATCAAGGAAGACGCCGCTGGAGCCATCGGAGCCGAGCGCGTTGGACCGGGCCGGGGTTCGGCCCCATTTCCCTGGCTGCTTCCGTGCCCCTGAAGCTGCTGCACGAGCTCCGCCGGCGTCGGCATTTCGGCGGCATGCGTCAGGCGAATCAGCACCATCTCGACGGCCTGTAGCGGCGCCGGCGCGGCCTGTGCCTCGCCAAGGCCCTTGAGCAGCATCTGCCAGGTCCGTGCCAGCGCGCCCATCGACAGCGCCTGCGCCATCGCCCGGCCGCGCACACGCTCCGCCTCCGGCACGGCCGGCCCGTCGGCCGTCTGCGGCACGATCTTGATCCGGGTCAGCCAATGGGTCAGTTCGAGCAGATCCTGCAGCAGAACCACCGGATCGGCGCCGGCATGGTACATGTCAGCCACCAGCGCCAGCGCGCCGGCGGCATCGCCCCGCATCGCCCGGTCGAACAGTTCGAAGAGCTGCGTCCGGTCCGCCAGCCCGAGCATCTCACGGATCTGCGTCTCGGTGACCTCGCCCTCGGCGAGCGCGAAGGCCTGATCGAGCAGGGACAGCCCGTCGCGGACCGAGCCGTCGGCCGCCCGCGCGATCAGCGCCAGCGCGGCCGGTGCGATCACGGCCTTTTCGTCCTCGGCGATGCTCGCGAAGTAACGGGTCAACGTCTCCGCATCGACCCGGCGGAGATCAAACCGCTGGCAGCGCGACAGGACGGTGACCGGCACCTTGCGGATCTCGGTGGTGGCGAAGATGAACTTCACATGCGCCGGCGGCTCTTCCAGCGTCTTCAACAGCGCGTTGAAGGCGTTGTTCGACAGCATGTGCACTTCGTCGATGATATAGACCTTGTAGCGCGCCGAAACCGGACGGTAGCGGACGCCGTCGATCAATTCGCGGATGTCGTTGACCCCGGTGCGGCTGGCGGCATCCATCTCCAGCACGTCGACATGGCGATCCTCAGCGATGGCGCGACAGTTCTCGCAGACGCCGCAGGGATCCGCCGTCGGACCGCCCGCCCCGTCCGGACCGATGCAGTTCAGTCCGCGCGCGAGAATGCGCGCCGTCGTCGTCTTGCCGACACCGCGCACGCCGGTGAGGATGAAGGCATGCGCCAGCCGGCCGGCCGCGATCGCGTTGGTCAGCGTCCGCACCATCGCTTCCTGACCGATCATCCGGCGGAAGGTCGACGGGCGATATTTTCGGGCTAGGACGCGATAATGAGCGGCACCAGAAATCTGGCCCTGTATGGCGCTCTCAGGCTGTATCGTCGTCGAATTCGGCTGATCGGACATCGCGCCAGAGACTGGGCCAGCGGTGAAGGCAGGGCGGGAGGCTGGCTAAGCGACCCGAGCGGAAACTCGTTACGGCTGCTTCCTTCCGGACCTGACCGAGTTGGCGAGGCGCCCGTCCGCCGCCAACCTCCCAAGGACACTATATCAGATCTCAGGTACCGGAGGACAAGGGTGCAGTTGCCGCGTGACTCTCGATCGGGGACGACGACCGCAGAATCACAGTGATTTTCGAGTCGTCCTTCGCGGAAAAACGCATCTGAAGGAGGCGGCCGTCCGGCCCGTACCAGAGCTCGCGCTCGACCTGGCCCGTGATCGCGTAGCGATGGGCCGTGATCGCGCCCTCCGGAAGGTCGAGCCGCTCCTCGCCCTTGTCGGTCACCGAGATCCGTCGCGACCGGCCCTTGATCGGATCGAGCAGCAGCGATTGCCGGACGGTCCCGGGATGCCACAGGCTCGCGGGCAGGAGCGTTGCGGGAAGATCGCGCGCCTTGCCGTTATAGGTGCCGCGCAGCCGGTCATCCACCCGCCGAAGCTCGACCGCCCGCTTCTTGCCATCATCGTTCGTGCGCGACGTCAAGGCGACGAGGCGCCCATCGACCCACTGCTCCTCCGAGTCGTGACGGAAGCGGTAGGTGAAGAGGAACAGCACATCGATCTTGATGTCGACGTGATTGCGTACGACCAAGCGGCCATCCCGATGGACGAATTCGATGGTCTGCGTCCCGATTCTATCACCACGGCGCAGAACGTCATAGGTCAGCCGGCCTTCTGGCGGAAGTGGCGACTCCCCCGTCGCCGACAGGGCGGGACCGATCGTCGCGAGGCCTACCAACAACAGGAGTGCGGCCAGCCGCGGCCGAAATGCTCGAATCATGCGTCGCGATCTCCTGGCAGCCCGAGACCATACTCTCGCGTGACTCCTAACGATGGGCCGCGCTATTGTCCACGGCGACTCGCGACGACAGCCGGACAATAGATGACAGAAGACGACGCCGAGCGGGTAAATCCCTATGCCGGCTGCGCACTCGATCGCGCGGCCGAACGGCGGCGGGACGAGGCCTGGATCGCCGACCGGCTGGCCGATCCGACGACGCGCATTCTGCCCGTCTGGCGCGGCCAGAATCTGATCCAGGGCGATGATTCGCCCGTGGCGGCATCGGTGTCCAGGGCCGATGCGGCGGCCTTTCTGCCCGATGCACCGGCGGTCGCCTTCCTGGGAATGGCAGGGACGGCGGCGCATTTCGCCGTCGACCTGTCGCACCTTGACGATCCGGCGACGGTCCTTCCGGCCCCGCAAGGCGCCTTCGTCGAGCTGCGCAGCGTCGGCCCGCTGATCGGGCATCAGGACGGCGCCCTGCTGGCCTATGCGCGCGGCCTGCTGCATTGGCACGGGCGGCACCGCTTCTGCGGCATCTGCGGCAGCCCGACCGTCAGCCTCGAAGGCGGCCATCTGCGCCGCTGCGCCGACGCCGCCTGCGCCGCCCCGCATCATCCGCGCACGGATCCGGCGGTGATCATGCTGGTCAGCGACGGCGACCGGCTGCTGCTCGGCCGCCAGTCCGACTGGACGGCGGGCATGTATTCGGTGCTGGCCGGCTTCGTCGAACCGGGGGAGAGCCTCGAGGACGCGGTGCGCCGGGAAGTGCTTGAGGAAGTCGGAATTGCGGTCGACAGTGTCCGCTATCACTCCTCGCAGCCCTGGCCCTTTCCGGCCTCGATCATGCTGGGGTTCACCGCCCGGGCGCGCGCCACGGCGCTGCGCATCGCAACGGACGAGCTGGCTGACGCGCGCTGGTTCAGCCGCCACGAGCTGCGGAACTGCCCGGAGGACGAGCGGTTCCGCCTGCCCCGCCGCGTCTCCATCGCCCGCCGGCTGATCGAGGACTGGCTGGCGGAGTCTTGACGGCTCTACGAGCCCCCGGAAATCACGTCGGCGCGCCTTGGCGCCGGAAGGAATGGGCGGGGTAGACGCCGAGAATGCGGACCTCGCGGGAGAAGAAGCTGAGCTCCTCCAGCGCCAGGCGGACCGGCCGCTGATCCGGGTGGCCTTCGATGTCGGCGTAGAACTGGGCGACGGTGAAGCCGCCGTCGATGATATAGCTTTCCAGCTTGGTGATGTTGACGCCGTTCGTAGCGAAGCCGCCGAGCGCCTTGTAGAGCGCCGCCGGAACGCTGCGCACGCGGAAGACGAGGCTGGTCATCACCGGTCCGGCCGCCGGATCCGGATCGGACGGCTCGCGGCCCAAGATGACGAACCGGGTCGTGTTGTGCTCGGCATCCTCGATTCCGACCTTCAGGCTGTCGAGCCCGTAGATCTCCCCCGCGAGGGCCGAGGCAATGGCCGCTTCCGTCGGGTCGCCACGGGCCGCCACTTCGGCCGCGGCGCCGGCGGTGTCGGCATGAACGACGGCCTTGAGGCCCAGCTCTCGGATCAGGATGCGGCACTGCGACAGCGCCTGGACGTGGCTGCGCACCGATGTCAGCTCGCCGAGAGTCGCCCCCTTCGGCGCCAGCAGATGATGGTTCACCCGCTGGAAATGCTCGGCGACGATATGCAGGCCCGAGTTCGGCATCAGGTGGTGAATGTCGGCGACGCGGCCGGCGACCGAGTTCTCGATCGGGATCATCGCGAGTGCCGTCCGCCCGTCCCGGACTGCAGTGAAGGCGTCCTCGAACGACGCGCAAGGCAGGGTCCGCATCTCCGGGTAAACGCCGCGACAGGCCAGGTCCGAATAGGCGCCGGGCGACCCCTGGAACGCGATCAGGCGCGATGCGTCCGCTGCCTCGGCCATCGGGGTCGTGTCTGCCGGAGTCTCGTCTGATTGTTTGGTCATCGGATCAGGCGCTTTCCCCTGCCTTCGCCGGCGTCAGCAGGGCACGGGCGCGGGCGAGGTCGGCCGGAGTATCGACACCGAGTGGAACGGTGTCAACGAGCGCCGCGTCGATACGCATGCCGGCCTCGAGCGCGCGCAATTGCTCAAGTCGCTCGCGCCGCTCCAGAAGACCCGGCGGCAGGCGCACGAAGCGGGCCAGCGCCGCGCGCCGGTAGGCATAGAGGCCGATATGATGGTAATGCGGCCCGTCGCCGGCAGGAACGGCGGCACGGCTGAAATAGAGCGCGCGGGCAGTCGGCGGGCAGACGTCGCCGGGCTCTTCCGGAAAGGCGACGACCGCCTTGACCACGTTCGGATTGTCCCGCTCCGCCGGGTCGGCGATCGGCGTCACAAGGGTGGCGATATCCACCGCCGGCTCGACGAAGGGCGGCAGCACCGCGCGGACCACGGCCGGCGCCACCGTGGGCAGGTCGCCCTGGAGGTTCACCACAAGGTCATGCGCCGCATCCGGGTCGATCCTCTGCACCGCCTCGTGGATCCGGTCCGAGCCGGAGGCATGGTCCGGACGGGTCAGAACGGCGCGGCCGCCGGCGGCCTGAACCGCATCGGCGATCGCCGGCTCGGCGCAGGCGACCAGGACCGGCCCGACATCCGCCTCCACCGCCCGCCGCCAGACATGGACGATCATCGGCTCGCCGTGGATATCGGCCAGCGGCTTGTCGGGGAGGCGCGTCGAACCGAGGCGGGCGGGTATGACGACGATCGGGCTGCGGAATGCGGTCATGGCGGATCAAAATCAGGAGAAATTCGGCGGGTCAGCTGCGACATATCGCCGCGTTCCCTTGGCAAGGGTGCTGCGGCAAGAGATTCATATTGAAGGCGGCGCACCATATCGCCGCCAAGGCCTAATAGAAACTGGCTTTTTAGGCGGTCCTATTGGACAGAGGACGCGGAAGCGGCTACATTCCGCGCCCGTTGCAAATAGTCCACCCTGGTCGCCCGCCCGGCCATGCCGATCTAGAGGTTTTCTGAATGTCGTCTCTTGAGCTCAACAAGATTGCCGGCGCCGTTCTCGTCGGCGGCATCGTCGCCCTCGCGTCCGGCATAATCGCCAATCAACTAGTCCAGCCGGAGACGCATGAGACGCAGGCAGTCGCCATTGCCGGTGCGGAGGATACCGGAGAAACGCCGGCCGCCGAAGAGGACGCCGGCCTTGAGCCCGTCGGCCCGCTGCTCGCTTCGGCCGATGTCGCCGCCGGCGAAAGCATATCGAAGCGCTGCGCCTCTTGTCACAGCTTCGAGCAGGGGGGGCCGAACAAAGTCGGGCCGAACCTGTGGAACATCGTCGGCGCGCCGCACGGCCATGCCGAAGGATTCAGCTATTCCGACGCGATCGCCGGCATCGAGGGGCCCTGGACCTATGAGGATCTGAATGCCTTCCTCGCGAACCCGCGGGAGTATGCGCCGGGCACGAAGATGACCTTCGCCGGTCTGAAAAGCGTCGAGGATCGGGCCAACCTGATCGCTTGGCTGCGCACCCTAAGTGACGACCCGCAGCCGCTGCCGGAACCGACCGCCGCCGCCGAGCCGGCTGAAGAAGCGGCCGAAGGCGCGGAGACCGTGCCGGCGGAAGACGCCGAGCTGACGGCGCCGGCAGCGCCGGCCGCGACGGCACAGCCCGGGGAGGCGACCGAGGGCGACGGCGCGCAGCAAGCGGCGGCGCCTGAAGGCGGGGCTCCCGAGGCCGAAGGCATCGGCGCCCTCCTCGCCAACGCTGATCCGGCGAACGGCGAGAAGATTGCGCGGCGCTGTGCCGCCTGCCACAGCTTCGAACAGGGCGGCCCGAACAAGGTCGGCCCCAATCTGTGGAACGTCGTCGGCGCACCGCACGGCCATGCCGAAGGCTACAACTATTCGGACGCGATCGCCGGCATCGAGGGACCCTGGACCTATGAGCAGCTCGACGCCTTCCTCGCGAACCCGCGGGAGTATGCGCCGGGCACGAAGATGACCTTCGCCGGAATCCGGAAGCCGGAGGATCGGGCCGACCTGATCGCCTGGCTGCGCAGCCTGAGCGACAACCCGCAACCCCTGCCCTGAGGCACGGCTGCCAGCACCGCCGATGCCAACGCCGCCGATGACCGAGGCCTGTCCGGAACGGTTCGTCACGCTCGCCGAGCGTCTGGCCGATGCCAGCGGGGAGATCGTCCGCCGTCATTTCCGGACCGGCTTCAGCGTCGACGATAAGCCGGATCTGAGCCCGGTCACGATCGCCGACCGGGAGGCTGAGGCCGCGATGCGGCTGTTCATCCGCGACGCGTTTCCGGAGCACGGCATTGTCGGCGAGGAATACGGAGCGGAGCGGGCCGACGCCGAGTATGTCTGGATTCTCGATCCGATCGACGGCACCAAGTCCTTCGTCACCGGCCGACCGCTGTTCGGCACCCTGATCGGCCTGATGCGGCGGAACGTCCCGGTGCTCGGCATCATCGACCATCCGGCGCTGGGCGAGCGCTGGATCGGCGCCACTGGCCAACCGACCCGGTTCAACGGCCGGAACACCAAGGTCCGCCCCTGTCCCACGCTCGACCGGGCGGCGCTGTTCGCGAGCTCGCCACATATGTTTGAGGGCGCCGCGGCCGACGCCTTCGAGCGGGTTCGGCAACGCTCGAAGCAGGTGCTCTACGGCTCGGACTGCTATCATTACGCGCTGGTCGCCAGCGGCTTCGCAGACCTCGTGATCGAGGCCAAGATGGGGCTGCACGATTATCTGGCCGTCGTCCCGGTCATCGAAGGCGCGGGAGGCAAGATCACCGATTGGCGGGGCGCCCCTCTCGATCTCCATTCGGGGGACCGGGTGCTCGCCGCCGGCGACGCCCGCATCCACGCGCAGGCCCTGGAGATTCTGGCGGGGGCGTAATTTCTTGTCGGCAATATCCGTTGACTTTACACACTACGGGTAGCGTCGAATGCCCTGCGAAGGGGCCGTGCCTCCACCGTCGATAGTCGGCCCGGGGGCCAAGGGGGGCAGAGATAATGTCCGGCCAGCGGTCAAGGGTGCCCGACGTACCGCGCAAACGCCCTGCCAGACTCTTGGTCTGGGAGACGGTTTCGGCCGGCTATCGCTCGGTCTTCGGCGATTTGGGTGCGTTTATCACCCGCGCTTGGCTGTGGTGGGTCATTTTCGTGCTGGCGATTTATGGGCTCGATCTCGGCAGGGGCATGCCCTCGTTCGGGCTCAACAAGACTTTCTGCTCCATCGTGATCACTCTCGTCTGGGTGATCGGCAGCACCATATTCCTGGTCAGCTGGAATCGGCGTGTTCTGCTGGGCGAACCTGCGACCAGCCTCGCGAGCCTACGCGTCGGTCCTCGCGAAGAGCGCTATCTCGGTATCGGAATTCTCTTCATTCTGGTGATATACGCGTCGGTGTTTGCTGCTGAGGAGGCACTCTTTTGGCTCTACGGCCCGCAGTTCGGCCCTGAATTCCTATGGCTGCTCGACAGACTGGCTATTCCCGTCATCCTCCTGGCGATACTCGCTCTCGGCGCCCGCTTTTCGCTCGCCTTCCCGATCGTGGCGCTCGACGGTCCACGACACCCTCTCGTCGCCGCTTGGCGGCTTAGCCGGGGGCAGACCCTGCGTCTCATGGGCGGTTTTCTTCTGACGATAATTCCGCTCCTTGTCATGACAAGAGTGGTTCGGTTCATCGAGTATATGATCGACCCCACCATGCTTGTGCCCACTCCGGAGATGATCGTCCCGTTCATGGGGCTGACCTTCGCCAGGATTGTCATATACTTCGTTCAGATGGCAGTTATCGTCAGCTTCACATGCCAAGCCTATGCGCGCCTGACCGGCCATTCGGTGTCGCAGCAGTCCGTCGGCTCCTAGAGAACGGTCCGGGCGAACAGCTTTCCCACCGGTCGAAGGCGACGGCCTTGATCTGTCCGCTCATGGGAACCCCGGTTGCCGCAGTCCGGCATTTGCTGCAATTCTTGGCGCGAAGGTATAGCCTGAACGCCGATTTGGCGGCAGAGAGCCGCGTGAATGCTGAAAATGCTTGATACCGACTGAGCCAAGCCCATTTGTCTTCCAATTTTTCTAACCAGATGGAGAGCGTGGGAATCGAGATGCACTGGAAGGGCCTTGCCTTCGCCTTGCTCGTGGCGAGCTTGGCCCCGGGCGCCGCGTCGGCGGCCGAGCCTGCGGCCGGAGAGGTCCGAACCACGCACGCCATCGCGGTGGACGGCGCACCGAAATACGGAGCGGACTTCGAGCATTTCGATTATGCGGACCCGGATGCGCCGAAGGGCGGAACGCTGAGACTCAGCTCCGGCAACGGCAGCTTCGACACGCTCAACAACCTTCCGGTCCAGGGTGTATCGCCGCGTAATATCGGGCTGATCTATGACAGCCTGATGGTCGCGAGCCAGGACGAGATCGCGGTCTGGTACGGGCTTCTCGCGGAAAGCGTCGAGTATCCCGACGACGGAAGCTCGGCACTCTTCACGCTGCGGCCGGAGGCGCGGTTCAGCGACGGCGAGCCGGTGACCACCGAGGACGTCGCCTGGACGATTCGCGCCTATAAGGAACATGCGCAACCTTTTCTGAAGGCCTATGTCGACGCGGTCAGCGACATCGAGGTGATCGACGATCGCCGCATCAGGCTCAGCTTCGACCAACCCGGCAGTCAGCCCGGCAGTCAGACCGCCAGCCTGAAGCCGATCTCGCAGGTCGCCAGCCTGCCGATCCTCGCGAAGCACTGGTGGGAGGCCGAGGGCCGCGACATTTCGCGCAGCACACTCGAGCCGCCGGTCGGCAGCGGCCCTTACCAACTGGCCACGGTGGAGCCGGGCCGGCGGCTGATCTATGAGCGGAACCCCGACTATTGGGGGCGCGACCTGCCGGTGAATCGCGGCCTGTGGAACTTCGACCGAATCGAATACAGCTATTTCCGCGACCGCACGGTCGAGTTCGAGGCCTTCAAGGCGGGCCAGAGCGATTTCCGGCACGAGTTCACCTCGCTGTTCTGGGCGACCGGCTATGACATTCCCGCGGTGAAGGCGGGGCGGCTGATCAAGGCGGAGATTCCCGGCCGGGACTTCCGCGGAATGCAGGGCTATTTCTTCAACACGCGCCTGCCGATGTTCGCCGATCCGCGCGTCCGCGAGGCGCTGGGGCTGCTCTTCGATTTCGAATGGGTCAACGAGCACCTGTTCTATGGCCTCTATGAGCGGCTCGACACCTACTTCCTCGCCCCCGGCTACAGCGCCAAGGGCCTGCCGACGCCGGAAGAGCTGGCGCTGCTCGAGCCCTATCGGGACGAGCTGCCGAAAGAAGTCCTCACCGAGGAACTCCTTCCCCCGGTCTCGAACGGATCCGGCGCCGACCGCCGGCTGATTCGCGAGGCGATCAGGCTGCTGCGCGCGGCCGGCTACGAGCTTCAGGGGAACAGTCTCGTCAATGCGACGACGGGCAAGCCCCTCCGGTTCGAGATCCTGCTGCAGTCGCCGATGTTCGAGCGGGTCACCCAGCCCTGGATCAACAGCCTGCGGCGCGTCGGCATCCAGGCAACGATGCGCGTCCTCGACTCCGCCCAGTTCCAGGCTCGCTATCAGGATCGAGACTTCGAAGTCATCAGCTTCGCCTATACCTTCTACCCGCCACCGGGACGGGAAGAGGCAGACCGCTTCGGCTCGGCCGCCGCCGATCAGCCGGGCAGCGCCAACCTGATCGGCATCAAGAGCCCGGTCGTCGATGCGCTGCTCGAGACGCTGATCGGAGGCAAGACGCTGGAAGAGAAGCAGGCGGCCGCGCGTGCGCTCGACCGCGTTCTGCGCGCCGGGCACTATGTCGTGCCGCATTGGTACAAGGACGGCTATTGGATCGCCCATTGGGACCGGTTCGGCTTTCCGGAAACGCAGCCGCCCTATGATTTCGGCCAGGCCAACGGGATCGCCTTCCAGCCGACTTGGTGGATCGATCCGGAAAAGGACGCTGCGCTCAAACAGCAGGGACGGACATGACGCGAATTGCAGCTCTCACGATCGCATTGGTTCTCGCCTGCGGCATCGGCTCGGCCGGCGCGCAGACGGATGACGCGGCAACGACGAGCCACGCCGTCGCTATCTGGGGAGAACCGAAATACGGCCCCGACTTCAAGCATCTCGACTATGTGAATCCGGACGCGCCAAAGGGCGGCACCATCGTGCTTTCCTACCCCGCGCCGTTCGACAAGCTGAACCCCTTCACGTTGCAAGGCACCCCGGCGCCCGGCGTGGGCTTCCTCTACGAAACGCTGATGACGCCGACGGCGGACGAGCAGTCCGTCTCCTATGGACTCGTCGCCGAGTCGATCACGATCCCGGCGAGCAATCGCTGGGTCGAGTTCAACCTTCGCCCGGAGGCGCGCTGGCATGACGGCGAGCCGATCACGGCCGAGGACGTGGTCTGGAGCTTCAACACGCTGATGGAAGACGGTTCGCCTTTCTACGCGAACTACTATGCCGACGTGGAGGATGCGGTCGCGATCGACGCGGACACCGTCCGCTTCAACTTCAAGACCGCCGAGAACAACGAACTGCCCTATATCCTTGGCCAAGTTTTCGTACTGCCGAAGCATGACTGGGAGGGCAAGGATTTCACCGCAAGCTCGCTCGAGCCGCCACTGGGCAGCGGCCCCTACCGGGTCGCCAACGTTTCTCCCGGGCGCTCGATCACCTATGAGCGGGTCGAGGACTGGTGGGGTGCCGACCTGCCGATCAATCGCGGCCAGTACAATTTCGACCGCATCCAGTACGACATCTATCGCGACCCGACTGTGGCGTTCGAGGCGTTCAAGGCCGGGCAGTTCGACTTCAGGGCCGAGAACGTCGCGCGCAACTGGGCGCGGGGCTATGACGTGCCGGCAGTGGAGCAGGGCCGGCTGATCAAGGCGGAGATCCCGACCCAGATTCCGCAGGGGATGCAGGGCTTCTTCATGAATACCCGCCGGCCGGTCTTCGCCGATCCGCGCGTGCGCGAGGGGATCAACCTGCTCTTCCCCTTCGAATTCGTGAACGACACGCTGTTCTTCGGACTCTATGAGCGGATCGACAGCTATTTCTCGAATTCTGAGCTCGCCTCGCGCGGCCGGCCGGAAGGCGAGGAGCTCGAGATCCTGGAGCAGTATCGCGACCAGCTTCCGCCCGAGCTGTTCAACGAGCCGTTCGTGCCGGCGAGCGCCGACGACCCGCGGGAGCTGCGCCGGAACCTGCGCGACGCCCTCGATCTCTTCCGGCAGGCCGGCTGGGAGGTGCGGGACGGCGCGCTGACCAACGTCGAGACCGGGCAGCCCTTCCGATTCGAGCTGCTGCTGGACCAGCCGACCTTCGAACGGGTGGCCCAGCCCTTCGCGCGAAACCTGGCCCGCGCCGGCATCGACATGAACATTCGCATCGCCGACAGCGCCCAATATCAGGCGCTCGTCGAAGGCTTCGACTACGACATGATCGTGGAACGGCTGCTGCAGTCGACGTCGCCGGGCAACGAGCAGCGCGAGTACTGGACCTCCGAGGCCGCCAAGACACCGGGCACCAGCAACTATACCGGCGTCTCGGACCCGGTGGTGGACGCGCTGGTCGAAGGGCTGATCAACGCCGACGACCGCGACTCGCTGGTGGCCTGGACCCGCGCCCTCGACCGGGTCCTTCTGTGGGATCACTACGTCGTGCCGCATTGGAGCAATCCGGAGATCTGGCTCGCCTACTGGAACCGGTTCAGTCGGCCGGACGTGCTGCCGCCCTATGGCGTTCCGTTCGCCACCACCTGGTGGATCGACCCGGACAAGAACGCCGGCGTCAACCGATAAGCGGGACGGACCATGCGCCTTAGCCGCCGCGCCTTCGCCACAGCCGCTCTCGGCGCCCCTTTCGCATCAACCCTGCCGAACCTCCTGGGGTTCTGCAAAGCTTGGGCAGCGGAGGGCGCCTACGCGATCACCGCCTTCGGGCTCGAGCCCGTCTATCCCGAGGGATTCGCGCAGTGGAACTACGTGAACCCGGATGCGCCGCGGCGCGGGACAATCACGGCCGGAACCTTCGGCAGTTTCGACACCCTTAACCCGTTCACGCTGCGCGGCGACTCGGCGGCGGGTGTGGACCTGATCTACAGCAGCATCGGCGTCGGCAGCGCCGACGAGACCTCCGTCATCTATGGCGATCTGGCGGAGAGCTTCGAGATCGCCGACGACCGGTCATGGCTGATCCTCAATCTCCGCCGGGAGGCGCGGTTCCACGACGGTCATCCAGTCACCGCCGAGGACGTCCTCTTCACCTTCGAGATCCTGGCCGAAAAGGGCATGCCGCTCTATCGTGCCCGGCTCTTCAACGATATGGTGTCGGCGGAAGCGCTCGACGAGCACACAGTGCGGGTTCGGTTCGCCCGGACCGACAATCCGGAACTGCCGCTCAGCATCGCCTCCCTGCCCGTGCTGCCGAAGCATTATTGGGAGGGGCGCGCATTCGACCGGCTCACCATGGAGCCGCCACTGGGCAGCGGCCCCTATCGGATCACCGAACTTCAAGCCGGCCGATCGATCACCTATGAGCGGGTCGCAGACTGGTGGGGCGCGGGGCTGCCGCAGAACCGCGGGCTCTTCAACTTCGAGCGCATCCGCTACGACTATTACAAGGACGCGACCACTCTCTACGAGGCGTTCAAGGGTGGCAATTTCGACTATATCGGAATCACCGATGCACGGCAGTGGTCGGTCGGCTTCAAGGGTGTCCGGGCGGTCGAGCAGGGCAATCTCATCCTGGAGGCCCTTCCGTCGAACGAGCCCGCCGGATTCGGCGGGCTCTTCTTCAATCTGCGCCGCCCCGTCTTCCAGGACGTTCGCGTGCGCCAGGCGATCGCCACTCTGTTCGACTTCGAATCGATCCAGCGGACGATCCTCTTCGGCCTCTATCGCCGTATCAACAGCTATTTCGAGAATGGCGAGTTCGCGGCCACCGGAACGCCGACCGAGAGCGAGCTTGCGATCCTGGAGAAGTTCCGCGGCCAATTGCCCGAAGCCGTCTTCGGTGATGTTCCGATGATGCCGGTCACCGACGGCAGCGGCAATATCCGGCCGCTTTTGCGCGAGGCGATGGGGCTGCTGCGCGCGGCCGGGTACGAAGTCCGCGACGGCGTCATGACGCATGCGGAGACCGACCTTCCCCTGCGGTTCACCATCGTCTATGGCTCGCCGCCCCAGGACCGCGTCCTGCTGCCGTTCCGGCAGAATCTCCAGAAGGCGGGAATCGATGCGCAGGTCCGGTTCGTCGACGGCGCCCAATGGGGCAACATGTTCGTCGACAAGGACTACGACATGCTGCTCGGCTTCATTCCGCCGCTCTACCCGCCGGGAACGGAGCTGCGCGACTTCTTCGGCTCCACCGCCGCGGACGTGCCGGGGAGCCAGAGCCTGTCCGGCGTCAAGGACAAGGTGCTGGACGAACTGGCCGAAGCCGTCATCCGGTCGGAGACCTGGGACGACCGGATCGCCGCCGCGCGCGCCTTCGATCGCTATGCGCGGCACCTTTGGCTGTCGGTTCCGTTCTATTACGACGACAAGGATCGAATCGCCTACTGGGATATCTTCGCCCGGCCGGATCAGCGGCCACGCTTCGGCCTTCTGCTGCGTGAGAGCTGGTGGTTCGATCCGTCGAACCAAGCGGCGCTTCGGGAGAACCGCTGATGCTCGCCTATATCATCCGCCGTCTCCTGCTGATGATTCCGACCCTGTTCGGGATCATGGTCCTGACCTTCGTCATCGTGCAGTTCGCGCCGGGCGGCCCGATCGAGCAGATCATCGCCCAGCTTCAGGGCAGCGCGGTTGATCCGACGGCGCGCTTCAGCGGCGGTGGCGGCGATTTCGAGCAGGGCGCCGGTCAGCTCGACCAGAGCGGCGTCACCAGCCGGTATCGCGGCGCCCGCGGCCTCGACCCCGAATTCATCCTGGAGCTGGAGCGTCAGTTCGGCTTCGACAAGCCGCCGGTCGAGCGCTTCTTCATGATGATGGGCGACTTCATCCGCTTCGATTTCGGCGAGAGCTATTTCCGCGACCAGAAGGTCGTCGACCTGGTCATCGACAAGATGCCGGTGTCGATCAGCCTGGGGCTGTGGACGACCCTTCTCACTTATCTCATCTCCATCCCGCTCGGCATCCGCAAGGCGGTCAAGGACGGCTCCAAGTTCGATGTCTGGACGTCGGGCGTAATCGTCGTCGGCTATGCGATCCCGAGCTTCCTGTTCGCCGTTCTCTTGATCGTGCTGTTCGCCGGCGGCCGCTATCTCGACTGGTTCCCGTTGCGCGGCCTCGTCTCCGACGGCTGGTCGATGATGCCCTGGTGGCAGCAGATCCTTGACTATTTCTGGCACCTCGCGCTGCCGCTGCTGGCCATGGTGGTCAGCAGCTTCGCGACGCTGACGCTGCTGACCAAGAATTCGTTCCTCGACGAGATCAACAAGCTCTATGTGATGACCGCGCGGGCCAAGGGGCTGACCGAGCGCCGGGTGCTGTACGGCCATGTCTTCCGCAACGCGATGCTGATCGTGATCGCCGGCTTCCCGAGCGCCTTCGTCAGCATCCTGTTCACCGGCGCGCTGCTGATCGAGGTGATCTTCTCGCTCGACGGGCTCGGCCTGCTGGGCTTCGAGGCGGCCATCAACCGCGACTATCCCGTCATGTTCGGCACGCTCTATTTCTTTAGCCTGCTCGGCCTGATCATGGGCCTGATCGGCGACATCATGTACACCGTCATCGACCCACGCATCGACTTCGAGGCGCGCCGTGTCTAGCGACATGGCCCAGCCGGGAGGCACCTCGTGACCGATCGATTCCTCGGTATGAGGATTTCGCCGCTGACCCGGCGGCGGCTGTGGAATTTCCGCGCCAACCGGCGCGGCTTCTGGTCGCTGTGGATCTTCGTTACGCTGTTCGTGATCTCGCTGTTCGCCGAGTTCATCGCGAACGATAAGCCGCTGCTCGTGCAGTATGACGGCGCCTACTACGTCCCCATCTTCGTCTCCTATCCGGAGACGACCTTCGGCGGCGAGTTCCCGACAGAGGCCGAATATCGCGATCCGTTCGTGCAGGATCTGATCGAGGAGAAGGGCTGGATGATCTGGCCGCTGGTCCCGTTCTCCTACGACACGATCAACTACGACCTGCCTGTGCCGGCGCCCTCGCCGCCCTCGGCCGTGAACTGGCTGGGTACCGACGACCAGGCGCGCGACGTCGTGGCCCGCGTCATCTACGGCTTCCGCATCTCCGTGCTGTTCGGGCTGGCGCTGACCCTGATGTCCTCGATCATCGGAGTCGCAGCCGGGGCGGTACAGGGCTATTTCGGCGGCTGGACCGACCTCCTGTTCCAGCGCTTCATCGAGATCTGGTCCTCTCTGCCGCTGCTCTATCTGCTGATCATCATGGCGAGCGTGATCCAGCCGGGGTTCTGGTCGCTTCTGCTCATCATGGTTCTGTTCTCATGGATGGCGCTGGTCAGCGTGGTCCGGGCGGAGTTCCTGCGCGCCCGCAACTTCGACTATATCCGCGCCGCCCGGGCGCTCGGCCTCTCGAACACGATGATCATGTTCAAGCATGTGCTGCCCAACGCGATGGTGGCGACGCTCACCTTCATACCGTTCATCCTGAACGGCTCGATCACGACCCTGACGAGCCTCGACTTCCTGGGCTTCGGCCTGCCGCCCGGCTCGCCGTCCCTGGGCGAGCTGCTCCAGCAGGGCAAGTCGAACCTGCAGGCGCCGTGGCTGGGCTTCTCCGGCTTCTTCACGATCGCGATCATGCTGAGCTTGCTGGTGTTCGTCGGCGAGGCGGTGCGCGACGCCTTCGACCCGCGCAAGGCGGTCGGCCCGATCCCGGGCGAGGACGCCGTGCGCGCCCACTCCCGAACCTCGACCGACGCCAAGGCGGCCGCCGAATGAACGACAGCACGAGACACGCCGCCGCAACCGGCAGCGCCAGCGGGAAGCGGGACGAGCCCCTGCTGAAGGTGAGCGATCTGCACGTCTCCTTCGGCGCGGAGCCGAACGCCGTGCGGGCCGTGCGCGGGGTGTCGTTCCATATCGATAAGGGCGAGACGGTGGCGCTGGTCGGCGAGAGCGGCTCCGGCAAATCCGTTACGGCACTGTCGATCCTTCAGCTCCTTCCCTACCCGACCGCTTCCCACCCGAAGGGCAGCATCACCTTCCGCGGGACGGAGCTGGTGGACGCCAATTCGCGGACGCTACAGACGGTGCGCGGTAATCGGATCTCGATGGTGTTTCAGGAACCGATGACCTCGCTGAACCCGCTTCACACGGTGGAGCGTCAGGTCAACGAGGTGCTGCTGCTGCACAAGGGTGTGGGCAAGACGGCAGCGCGGGCGCGGACGCTGGAACTGCTGCGGCTGGTCGGCGTGCCCGAGCCCGAAAAACGGCTGAACGCCTATCCGCACGAGCTCTCCGGCGGCCAACGGCAGCGAGTGATGATCGCGATGGCGCTGGCCAACGAGCCCGACCTGCTGATCGCCGACGAGCCGACGACGGCCCTCGACGTCACGATCCAGGCGCAGATCCTGAAACTGCTCAAGGACCTGCAGGCGAAGTTCGGCATGGCGCTGCTGCTGATCACCCACGATCTCGGCATCGTCCGCAAGATGGCCGACCGGGTCTGCGTCATGACCGATGGCGAGATCGTCGAGCAGGGGCCGGCCGAGCGAATCTTCGAGCAGCCCGAACATGATTATACGAAGCGCCTTCTGGCCGCCGAACCGAAGGGCAAACCGGCCACCGCAGCGGCGGATGCGCCGATCGTCATGGCGGGCGACGACATCAAGGTCTGGTTCCCGATCAAGAAGGGCTTGCTGCGCCGGACCGTCGACCACATCAAGGCCGTCGACGGCATCTCGATCGAGGTCCGCGAGGGCCATACCGTCGGCGTCGTTGGCGAAAGCGGCTCGGGCAAGACGACGCTGGGATTGGCGCTGTTGCGGCTGATCGCCTCGCGCGGGTCGATCCGCTATCACGACCGCGAGCTGCAGGAGCTGCAGTTCGGCGCACTGCGGCCGCTGCGGCGCGAGATGCAGATCGTCTTCCAAGACCCCTTCGGCTCGCTAAGTCCGCGCATGTCGGTCGGTGCCATCGTCGAGGAGGGGCTGAAGGTCCATAATCTGGGCGGCAGCAATTCGGAGCGGGAGGCGATGATCGTCGCCGCGCTGGAGGAGGTCGGCCTCGATCCCGAGAGCCGTCATCGCTATCCGCACGAGTTCTCCGGCGGCCAGCGCCAGCGCATCGCCATTGCCCGCGCCATGATCCTGCAGCCGCGCTTCGTCGTGCTCGACGAGCCGACCTCGGCGCTCGACATGTCGGTGCAGGCACAGATCGTCGACCTGCTGCGCTCGCTGCAGGCGCGGCACAATCTTGCCTATCTCTTCATCAGCCACGATCTGCGCGTCGTCCGCGCGCTCTCCGACGAGGTGATCGTGATGCGCGACGGCAAGGTCGTGGAACAGGGCTCGGCCGACCGCATCTTCGCCGCGCCGCAGGCGCCCTACACACAGGCGCTCCTGGCCGCCGCCTTTAACCTGGAAGCCGTCGAGTCGGGCGTGGTAAGAACCTAGCGGCGGCGGACCTCATGTTTCGACAAGCTCGGCATGAGAGTTTCTCCTCGTCCTGAGCTTGTCGAAGGGCGGGGGCCGCAAGCGGTTTTGATCACTGGGGTTCTCCATGGCCGTCCTCTTCCTAAGCCCGAGCGAAAACGCCGAGCAATGGCGCGATATGCTCCTCCGATTCGATCCGAACATCGATTTCCGTTGCTGGCCCGAGACCGGGCGCATCGAGGAGATCGAGTTCGCGCTGGTCTGGCGCCCGCCGGCAGGTGAGCTCAAGCGCTATCCCAATCTGAAGGTCATCTTCTCGCTGGGCGCCGGCGTCGACAGCCTGATGCGCGAGGGCGACCTGCCGCCGGGAATCCCGGTTGTCCGCCTCGTCGATCGCGGCTTGACGGCAAGCATGACCGAATATGTCCTACTGCATGTCCTGCGCTATCACCGGCGCGTGCCGGAGCTCGAGGCGCTGCAGCGCCGGCAGGAATGGAAACCGCTCGCCTATCCGCTGCCCTGGGAGCGCAAGGTCGGCGTCATGGGGCTGGGCGTGTTGGGCGGCGACGCGGCGGCGAAGCTGTCCGCCCTCGGTTTCGACGTCGCCGGCTGGAGTCGGTCGCCGAAGGAACTTCCGGGTGTGTCCGGTTTCCATGGCGATGCCGGGCTGATTCCCTTCCTCGCCCGCAGCGAGATCCTGGTCTGCCTGCTGCCGCTGACGCCGGCGACCGCGGGCATCCTGAACGCGCGAACGCTGGCTGCCCTGCCGCGCGGCGCCTCCATCATCAACGCCGCCCGCGGCGGTCATGTGGTGGAAACCGATCTGCTCGCGGCGCTGGACAGCGAGCAGATCGCCTATGCGACGCTTGACGTGTTCCACGAGGAGCCGCTGCCGTCCGACCACCCGTTCTGGACCCATCCGCGCATCACGGTGACGCCCCATATCGCCAGCGCAACACCACCGCAGACCGCGGCGGAGACGATCTTCCAAAGCATGCGCCTCGCCCGCGAGGGCCGCCCGCTGCCGAATCTCGTCGATCTGGCGACCGGGTATTAGTCAAGGATGCCCCACCCCAGCCCCTCCCCCAGCTCTGCTTGTGGGAGGGCTGGACCCGCACAGCGGGAGGGTAGGGGCAATTCCTACGAGGCGGGCGCTGCGATCACTCCGAGCGGTCGTTCGGCTGACCGGGCAGCTTCGCCTCCACCGCCGCGGCGATGATCGCGGCGAATTCGCTGAGGAAGACGGAGCCCTTGACCGTGCGCTGGATGAGAACGTTGCGCCGGTCCGCCTCGTCCCGCTTGCGCCGGGCAAAGTCGAGCTCGCTCAGGCGATCGAGCGCGCGGGTGACCGCCGGCTTCGAGATCTTCAGGCTCTCGGCGAGACCGCGGACCGTGTGCGGGCCGTCGATCGTATAGACCGTCAGCAGCAGAGCCATCTGACGGGCGGTCAGGTCCGGCGCCTCCTGGTGCAGGCTGGTGACCAGGACATGACGCCAGAGAGCGAGTACATCGGTCTGCTTCATTTTCATCCCGCTCTCCTCGCGCCAGCCTATGTCTTTATCTAGTATTCCGCCGCTGCCGTCCCGGGGTCTTCGGCCCCTGGAGCTTCCCCTGGGTTTTCGCGGCCCGCTCCGCGATCAGCCCGTAGAGCGCGCGCAGCCCCATCGCCTCGCCGCCCTCGGGTCGGCCCGGCCGTGACGCGGTGTTCCACGCCATCATGTCGAGATGGAGCCAGGGCGTGGTCGGGCCGACGAATTCGGCGAGGAACAGGGCCGCGGTGATCGCCCCGCCGAACGATCCGCTCGAAACATTGTTCAGGTCCGCCACCTTGCTGTCGAGATGGCGGCGATAGGGCTTGTGCAGCGGCAGCCGCCAGAGCAGGTCCTGCGTCGCTATCCCGTGGCGGAGCAGCGTCTCCGCCGCCGCATCGTCATTCGCGAACAGGGCGGGCAGTTCGGTGCCGAGCGCCACGCGCGCGGCGCCGGTCAGGGTGGCGCAATCGATCAGCAGGTCGGGTTTTTCGGTGTCCGCCTCAGCCAACGCGTCGCAGAGGACCAGCCGGCCTTCCGCGTCGGTGTTGCCGACCTCCACCGTCACGCCTTTGCGGGTCCGCAGGACGTCGAGCGGCCGGAACGCGTTCCCCGACACGCTGTTCTCGACCGCCGGGATCAGCACCCGAAGGCGGACCGGCAGGGCGGCCATCATGATCATCTTGGCGAGCCCAAGGACATGGGCCGCGCCGCCCATATCCTTCTTCATCAGCAGCATGTTGCCCGATGACTTCAGGTCCAGCCCGCCGGAATCGAAGCAGACGCCCTTGCCGACCAGGGTGACACGCGGCCCCGCGCCGCCCCAGCGCAGATCGATGAGGTGCGGCGGCCGACTGCTCGCCCGGCCGACCGCATGGATGGCCGGATAGCGCGCCTTCAGAAGGGCGTCGCCGACGATCACCTTTGTCTTCGCCTTGTGGGCGCGGCCGAGCGTCTGCGCCGCCTCGGCCAGATCCGCCGGCCCCATGTCCTCGGCCGGCGTGTTGATCAGATCCCGGACCAGATAGATCGCCTCCGCCGTCCGCTCGACCATCGCCCTGTCGGCCTGTTTCGGCCAGACCAGGCGGGCGAAGCGGCGGGACGGCTTGCGGTACCGCGTGAATGCGTAGCAACCGAGCGCCCAGCCGAGTGCGGCCGCCGAGACAGCCGACGCGACAACGTCCGCATCGAGTCGGTAGTCGCCTTCCGGCAGGGTGCCCGGGAGCCCGGCAAAGGACCAGATATCATCCCCTTGCTCGACGCCCACCAGGACTTCGGACAGGCTGCCGTCGGCATCTGGCAGAAGAATATGGCTGCCGGGCTTTGCCGTGAACCCGGTATCCCTCACCCAGGCCTGCACGATCGACGGCCGGTCGCGTAGCCAGCCCTTCAGCCCGTCTTCGGTTACGGCAAGGAGGGCGACGGCCTTGCCGCCGGCGCGAGGGATCAAACAATCGAGCAAGATGACTCTCCCGGAAACTTGGCTGGCGCTGCAGAATGGCCCGGAATATCCCGGGAGAAAAGACCCGTCGCACGGAACATGGGTTGCGTCGAGGATCGATCGCGGGCTAAGCAGACAGGGTATTAATCCGGAGCCCGACGATGGCGGACATAACCATTTATCTGGGCAACAAGAACTACTCGTCCTGGTCGCTTCGGCCGTGGCTTGCATTGAAGCAGACCGGCGTGGCGTTCAACGAGGTCGTGATTCCGCTACGTCAGGCCGACAGCTCGGCCGAGATCCGCCGCGTCTCGCCTTCTGGGCGCGTTCCTGCGCTACGGCACGGCGGAACGCTCGTCTGGGACTCGCTGGCGATCTGCGAATATCTGGCGGAGATTTTTCCGGAGGCCGGGCTATGGCCCGCCGATCGTGCCGCTCGCGCGGTCGCGCGCTCGGTGAGCGCTGAGATGCATGCCGGGTTCCTCGACCTGCGGCGCAACCTGCCGATGGACCTCAGCCGATGCCAGTCGCACCGCAACCGCGCTGCGGCGGCGCTGGACGATATCGATCGCGTCACCGCCATCTGGCGCGACTGCCGCGAGCGGTTCGGCAGCCATGGCGCGGCCGCGACGAAGAATGGCAACGGCGATTTCCTGTTCGGCGGTTTCTCGATCGCCGATGCGATGTTCGCACCTGTGGCTTCGCGCTTCCGCACCTACGGCGTCGCTCTCGACCCGACCAGCGCCGCCTATGTCGATGCGGTCTGGAACTGGCCGGCGATGCGGGAGTGGGCCGCAGCCGCGGAAGCCGAGCCTTGGACAGTCACTTTCGATGTCTTCGAGAACAGTCTGTGAGGGCGCCGCGGCGTGCTTGATCGGAGGCAGCCGGAGGAGCGGTCCGTGATAGCCGCCGCGCGCCCGCTGGCGGTGACCGCCGCCGCTTTGCGCCGCCTGCCGGTCTGGCCGGTATCGATCTGGCTGGTGCTCGTGGTCAGTGGGCTGATCACCCGGCCGCCGCTGTCCCCCATCGAATCCGAACCCTTTTCGCTGGCTTGGTGGATGTGGCAGGAGGGAGCGCTGCTGCCGAGCACCGTCGAGGGCCTGGAGGCGCAGCCGCCTCTGCTGTTCTGGCTGATCCATCTGGGCTGGGCGATCTTCGGCGTCAGCGAGGTCTGGGCTCGGCTGGTCACGCCGTTGACCGCGCTTGCAGCGCTGATGCTGATCGGGCCGGCCGCGCGGCTGATCTGGCCGGAGCGGCCGGAAGCGGCGCCGCTTGCCGGGGTTGTCCTCGTCGGCAGCGGCGGCTTCACGCTCTTTTCCGGTCTTACCGTCTTCAACATGCCGCTGCTGCTGTTCGTCCTGCTCGGCCTCTACGGGGTGGCGCTGGCACGGCGGGGCAAAGCTGTCGGATGGGCGCTGTTCGGCGTGGGACTTGGGCTCGGCTTTCTGATGAACGGGCCCGTCGCCCTGATGCATCTGCTCCCGCTGCCGCTGCTCACCCGGCTGTGGATGGATGCGAACCGACAACCCCGCTGGGCCGGCTGGTACGTCGGGCTCGGTTTCGCGATCCTGCTCGGCGCTCTGATCAGCCTGACTTGGATCGCTCCCAGTCTCGCGGTTGGCGGCATGCCGCATCTCATGGCCGCGCTGTTCGATCCGATCGCGCTGGGGCTTGCGGATTTCGGCCCCTGGTACTGGTTCCTGCTCGCCCTGCCGCTGGCGCTCTATCCCTGGCTCTGGTGGCGGACCCTGTGGCGGGCGGCACAAAGACAGCTTCGCCGTCATCCGGAGGAGGGGCTGCGCTTCTGCGGCACTGCCGCCGCCATCAGCGGCGGCGTCGCATTGATCGCCGGCGATCGGCAGTTCCAGGATCTGCTGCCGGCGCTACCGGCCCTGGCGCTGATCGCTGCGCGCTTGCTCGCCGCCCAAGGCGGCAAGCCGAAGGATTTCCACGCCGTCATCCCAGGCCTCTTCGCGCTGTTCGTCGGCCTTGTCTTCTTTCTTCTCAATATCGTGCCCGTGGCGCATCTCGATTCCGTGTGGCGCGAGTTCATCGACGACGACAACCTGCCGATCTGGCTCGGTGGAATCAGCCAGGTCTCGGGCTTGGTCCTGCTCGGCGGCGGCTACCTGCTGGCGCAGATGACCCCGCGCGAGATCTTCTCGCGCACGGTGCAGGTCGCCCTCCTGCCCGTGCTTCTCGTCACCACCCTCAACATCGAGTTCCTGTTCTCGCTGCGGCGGTTCTTCGATCTGGAGCCTGTCGCGCAGCAGATCCATAGTCTGCAGCAGCAGGGCGCGCCGGTGGCGGTGTTCGGCGGCTATCGCGGCGAGTTCGACTTCTCGGGCCGCCTCGAGCAGCCTTTGACGGTGATCGATGAGCCGTCCGCAGTACTGGACTGGGCCAAAGCGAACGAGAATGGCATCATCGTCTCCTATTTCCAGGGCAGCGTGCTCCGGCTGCCCGGCCAACCGCTGAAGCTCGGGATCGTCGGCAACAGCTGGACCGCCCTGTGGTCGGCGAGCACGATTCAGGAAACCGACGGCACTGTGCTGCAGCCGCGGTTTTAGGCGCGAACCTTGATCGGACAGGATGGCCGTATCGATGGCTAGTCGGGAAGGTTGAGCTTGATCCGATCCAGATCCGCCATCGGAACGTTCTTCGTGACCATCAGGCAGATATTGTCGCCGAACAGCTTCAAGGTCCGGAGCGACTTCGACGGCAGCGGTATTCCTTGCTCGATGCAGTAGAACACGAGAATCGATCCGATCTTGTTGTGGTCCAGAAACATCTCGGAGCCGCCGCCGCCAACAGTTTGGGCCAAGGAAAGCCGGATGCGGCAGTCGTCCACGATCGACACTGCGTCGATCGCCCCGGGTAAGGGTTCGCCTACCCGCCGGAAATAAAGCCGAGCCGCCTGCAGGAACTCATCGGTCGTAAAACTGATGAATCTGATTTCGCGCGGCATCCTGCTTCGCCCAATGTCAAGGCACCCAGACCTGCTGGAAAAACCGGGTTCCGGCACCCGTCAGGGTAGTATTCCGTTTAAACTTTGGCAAAGGAATCGCCGGCTAAGGTCGTTCGCCAGAGAGGCCCCATGCCGTCGAGAACTCAATCCTACCGCAAGATCGGACATCGCGAGCCGCGACGCAACAAGCGGTTGGCTAACCCTGTCTTCGCGGTCCACATCAATGGCGAGGTCTGGTATACGGAGAACTGGTCGCTCGGCGGATTGTTCCTGATCCGTTCCTACACCGGTTCACTGAACCCGGGCGATTCAGTCGACGGGCTGATCGTCGGTACAACGCGGAACGGCTCTGAAAGCGTCCGATTCACAGCCCGTGTCGTGCGCCGCGCCCATCGGGGGCGAGCGCTGGCTCTCCAGTTCGATCAGCTCGACGACCGCCTGCTGGATTTCTTCGAACGCTGCCTGAGGAAACGGCTGCGGCCGTCAGGCTCTAGTAATTTGAAATAGAGGGCGATTCACCAACCAGGCTGGTCCAACCTGATCGGATCGCGCTCTGGACATCGAGCATGGCCGAGCGGTCAGCCCAGAAAGAAGACGCATCACGATGTTGGTGGCGAACCCGGTGCGGCGGATGAATGGTCGGCCATCACGATGCCGCGGTCCCAGTGCCGCAGCAGGAACAGAGCGATCAAGGCGCCCAGAACGGGGATGCCGGCGATGAACAAATGGTTCGCGGGATCACCCCACGGGTCGAGAAGCTGGCGCCAGGAGACGAGCACGCTGATCATATGCAGCGCCAGCGCCGCACCATAGGCCACGGTCCGGAACAGACCGAGGAACAGGCAACCGGCGATGGCGATCTCCGCCGCACCGAACAGGTATCCCAGGGCCCGTGGAACATCGAGACCGTAGAAATAACCCCAGATGGCGACGGTGTTCTGCGGCACCACGAGTTTTTCGACGCCCCACTGGAGCAGGAACAGCCCCAGCGTGATTCGCAGCGCCAGGAGCGCGCGAGACAAGGCCTGCGTGAGTGCTGCATCCTCCATGAGAGCCTCCGATACCACCATGGGTGCCGCGCCGAACGAACAATGCGCCGATCTCCTCGGGTCCGGCAAGGGCCGCCTGTCGGGAACGAACGCCAGACAAAATGATCGCTGACGAGCGGCTCTCACCCGAGGCAGGCAGATGCGAAGCCGACTGAACTGTTTCCCGCCGGGCGGGTTTCTATAAGCATGCGTGTATGGAATATTGTTCCCGGATTCTGGGCGCCGAAGCGATCGGCTGCCGTTTCGGACGGAGGATCATCCAACCCCATCATGACAGTGAGCGCCGCCACGGCCGGCCGGCGAACCAGGAGAAAGCGTTTTGGCACGCCTGATCATCGTTTCCAACCGCGTTTCACA
Source organism: Virgifigura deserti (assembly GCA_003576685.1). Classification (GTDB taxonomy): domain Bacteria; phylum Pseudomonadota; class Alphaproteobacteria; order Dongiales; family Dongiaceae; genus Virgifigura; species Virgifigura deserti. The sequence continues at coordinate 188,655 of QOZR01000008.1, read as the reverse complement.
GCCCGATGCAGCCGGCGCCCGCGCCGGCGGCTTGGCCGTCGCCCTGCGCGATGCCCTGAAGAAGAACGGTGGAATCTGGTTCGGTTGGAGCGGGCAGGTAACGGAACAGCCGGCCGAGGAGCTTAGGATCGTAACGAGGGGGCGCGTCACCTACGCCACCGCCGATCTGACACCGCAGGATCACGACGACTACTATCTCGGATTCGCCAACAGCGCGCTCTGGCCGCTGTTCCACTATCGGCTGGACCTGTTCGAGTTCAACCGCCAGCATTACGAGGGATATCGCCGGGTCAACGCCGCCTTCGCCGCGAAGTTGGCGCCGCTGGTGCAGCCGGACGACATCATCTGGGTCCACGACTATCATTTCATCCCGCTGGGCGTCGAGTTGCGACGCGCCGGAATCGGCAACCGCATGGGCATCTTCCTGCATACGCCGTTCCCGGCAACGGAGGTCATGATCGCCTTGCCCAGCCACGACGACCTGATGGAGTCGGTCTGCGCCTATGATCTTGTCGGGCTCCAGACGAAGCGCGACCTGCATGCCTTCGACGATTACATCACGCGCGAAGTCGGCGGTGAGGTTTTGGGCCATCGATGCGTCAGGGTTTTCGATCGAACGCTGTGCGCCGACGCCTTCCCCATCAGCATCGACACCGAGAACTTCGCGACGATGGCCGCGGAAGCGGCACAGGCGGAGCAGACGAGGCGTCTCGTCGACAGCCTTGTCGGGCGCGAGCTGATCATCGGGGTCGACCGGCTGGACTACAGCAAGGGGCTGGTCGCGCGGTTCGAGGCCTTCGAGCGGCTGCTTGCGAAATACCCGGAGCACCGATCCCAGGTCACGCTGATGCAGATCGCGCCACCCTCGCGCGAGGACATCGAACAGTATCAGCAGATCCGCGCCGCGCTCGAGGCCGCCGCGGGCCGGATCAACGGCCATTTCGCGGACCTCGACTGGATGCCGATCCGCTATCTCAACAAGAATTTCACCCGCCGCAGGCTTGCGGGCTTCTACCGCGTCAGCCGTATCGGCCTAGTGACGCCGTTGCGCGACGGGATGAATCTCGTCGCGAAGGAATATGTCGCGGCGCAGGACCCGGCCGATCCCGGCCTCCTGGTCCTGTCGCGCTTTGCCGGCGCCGCCGAGGAGTTCCGCCACTCGGCGCTGATCGTCAACCCGTACGACGTCGAAGGCGTCGCGGACGCGCTCCACCGGGCGCTCGCAATGCCGCTGGCCGAGCGCCGGGACCGCTGGCAGACGCAGATGGAGGTGCTGCGCCGGAACAGCATCACGCAATGGCGCGACAGCTTCATGGAGACTCTGGAGAGGACGGGAGAAAAAACCGCCATGACGGCCCGTGCGGCAAGCTGAGAACCTATCGCGCGGAGACGGATCATGAGACAGATTCGGCAAAGCCTGTCCCTGTCGCCAGGGGCCCGGGGGAGCCGTCAGGGCCTCCATGAGATCACGGGCGAGGTCGCGGCCTGGCTTTCGGCGCAGTCGCTGCGCGAGGGGCTGCTGACCCTGTTCCTCCGCCATACCTCCGCCTCGATCCTGATCCAGGAGAACGCGGACCCCGATGTACGGCGGGATCTCGAGGCCTTCTTCAGGAAGCTCGTGCCGGAAGACACCAGCCTGTACCGGCACACCGCGGAGGGCCCGGACGACATGCCCGCGCACATCCGCACCGTCCTCACCCAGACCCAGCTCAGCATTCCAGTCGGCGGCGGCAAGCTCCTGCTCGGCACCTGGCAGGGCATCTACCTATTCGAGAACCGCCACTCCCCCGACGCCCGCGAGCTGATCCTGCACTTCATCGGCGAGTGAGCTATCCGCCTCCGCGCTGCAGCCGCTTAGAACTCTTTTATCGGCGCTGGCGTTGAGCCTAGCGATTGCCGCCGCCATCGCCCGCGATCGGCGTGCGTGCCGAAAGGCGATGAAAGGTCGAGCAATGATGGACATCTGGGATTGCGCTCTTGGCTTCATGAATGCACAGGCTCTCCTCACGGCCGAGGAGATGGGCGTGTTCGACGCGCTGGATAGCGGCCCGCGCACGGCGGTAGAGATTGCCGACGCTGTCGGCTTGCGGAAGGACTTGGCCGAACGGCTATTGACGACCTTGTGCGCACTCGGCTTTCTGGAACGGTGGCCGGACGGTCGCTTCGCCAACGGGCCAGAAGCCGCCGAGAAGCTGGTTCGTGGGAAACCCGGATATGTGGGCGCGATGTTCCGCCACATCCGGGAGGATCTTTATCCCGTCTGGCGCTATCTGCCGGAGGCCCTAGCCGATGGAAGCGCTCAGTGGTCACGGGCGTTCGGGCCGCAGCCAGCGCCCACGGAGCGGATGTATTCGGATCAGGCCAGCCTTCGCGCCTTCCTGGAAGGCATGCATGCGATCACCTATCAGGCCGGAACCGAGTTCTCCGCCCAGGCGCCGGAGCTGAACGGGGTTCGGCGTTTGGTCGATGTCGGCGGGGCAAGCGGTGCGTTCCTGATTTCAGTAGCTCAGAGCTTTCGGTCGCTGCAGGGCACCGTCTTCGACCTTCCCGCCGTTGGACCGGTCGCTGAGGATTTCTTTCGGCAGTATGGGCTGGCGGATCGCCTGAACTTTCATGGTGGAGATTTCTGGGAGGATCCGATCCCGGCCGGCGCGGATTGCTATTCTCTGGGCTTCATCCTGCATGATTGGGATATGGAGGGCGGTTCCCATATCCTGGCAAGGATCGCGGAAGCAGTCCGGCCCGGCGGCCTGCTGATCATCGGCGAATATCTGCTGAACGAAGACCGGACGGGCCCGCTTCATGTCGCGCGGATGGATCTGAATATGCTGGTCGCGGCCCGTGGCAGGGAGCGAACGGCGCGCGAATATGCGGAGTGGATCGGCGCGTTCGATTTTGAGCTGCAGCGCATCCAGCCGACCTCGATGGGTAAGCATTTCCTGATTGCGCGGCGATAGCCGGGCCCCGTCCCTTGCCCTCCCTTCAATCGCGAGCCGGTCCTTCGCCATCAACCTGTGCAAGATCCAGACTTTCCTTGGCGCAGCGGTCGGTTAACATGGGCGCGGATGTGTCGCATCGGCGGCGAGGCACCCAACAATGACCAGTCAGGTGTCCCGGACAATGTCTGAAGCTTTCCGCTCAGGGAAAAAGGAGTCTCCGACGGGAAGGGTCGATTACGTCGCGTTGATGATGCGGGCCAAGCGAGACGACGAGATGATCGCTCTCGCGGCCCAGTGCATCCTGCAGGAATTCGACGCCTACTATATCGAATCGCGGCAGATTCCCACGCTGGCCAAGCAAGCGTTCGAGGACCGCGATCCGGGGGAATCGCTCCTCCTCAGCCGGCGGCGACTCTCGATCTACAGCGAGAGCATCCGCGATCTCGCGGCTCAGCTGAAGAGAGTCTATCCCCTCCTCGCCGAGGACGAGCATCTCTGGCAGAAGGTCGAAAGGCAGTATCTGCCGTTCATTCGCGGCCGGTACGAGGAAGACTTCGCGATGGCCTATATCCATTCGGCCCGGCGCATGATCTATCACGACGAATGGAGGCCGGTGGAGTACTCATTCGGCGGGTCGGCCAAGACGGCGTTCGGCGCACCAGCCGACATCTATCGGCACTTCCCGGGCGGCGCCCGGATCTCGCCGGAAACGGTGATCGAGATCCTCGAGATCCCGAATTTCGCGAAACCCTATCGGGACCCGAATGCGGATGCGGCGCTTGTCGCCGACCGGGTCAATCGCGATCTCGGCTTCGACGGCCGCGACCGAAGTGCGATCCAGGCCATCCAGATGATCAAGGCCGGGTTCTACCGCAACCGCGGCGCCTATCTGGTGGGGCGAATCGTCCTGAAAGACTCGAGCATCGTTCCCCTTGTTCTCTGCCTCGAGAACGCGGCGACCGGCATCTTCGTCGACGCGGTCCTGACGTCCGAGGCCGACACGCACAACATCTTCAGCTCGACGCTCGCCAATTTCCACGTCACCAACCCGCACTATCACGAGCTGTCGTCCTTTCTTCATAGCATCATGCCGCAGCGGCCGTTGGGCCTCCATTACTCGACGGTCGGCTTCAATCACGTCGGCAAGGTCGCCGTGATGAACGAGTTGCAGGACGAGCTAACGGCTTCGGGAGAGGTCTTCGACATTGCGGTCGGGTTCCGCGGGACGGTCGCGATCGGATTCTCCGCCCCCTCGTCGGCTTATACCTTGAAGGTGATCCGCGATAAGCCGACGGAACGGTACAAATGGGGGAGATTCGAGGGCGTCGATTCGGTCCTGCGAAAATATGGCAGGGTGCATGAGATCAACCGCACCGGCAGCATGCTGGACAACATCATCTATCGCCACATCAAGCTGGATAAGGACTGGTTCGATCAAGGCTTGCGCGAAGAGCTGATGACCTATGCCGGCCAGACGGTATCGTCGGAAGGAAGCAGCCTGGCCTTCAAGCATCTGATCGCCCAACCAAAGATGATTCCGCTGCCCCTCTTTCTCGAGACCGCCGCGCCGGCCGAGGCGGAGACCGCGATCATCAATCTGGGTCACTGCATCAAGAACAACGCGGCGGCCAATATCTTCAACAAGGACCTCGACGGCAGGAATTACGGCGTCAGCCGCTTCCTGAAGATCTTCCTGTTCGATTACGACGCCCTCGAGCCCTTCACGGACGTCAAGATCCGCACCAATCGGAACAGGATCGAGGGCGAAGAGGACGTTCCCGACTGGTTCTTCGAGGAGGGGGTGATCTTTCTGCCCGAGGAGATCGAGGTCGGGCTGAGGATTCAGGATCCGGCCTTGCGCCGCCTCTTCCGCGAGGTCCACGGCGACCTGCTCACGACCGAATATTGGGAGCGCGTCCAGCAGGCCCTCCGCGACGGGCATGTGCCACGGATCAACATCTATCCGGACGCGACGCGGCTCAGAGCACGATCCGACCAGGTTGATCCAACCTGATCGGTGAATCAGCCTCTAGGCCGCGGTCAGCGGATTGACAGCAGCGGCCGGCTTGTGCGGCGGCCGTTCGCGCCGGGCCTCGGCCGGCTACAGGCGGTCCGAATTGCCGGGACGCTGCTCCGCCGGCGCCCGGGCAGTCGTCTGATCGGCTGCGAAGACCAGGATCGAGATGCGCCGGTTCCGGGGATCCCTGGGATTGTCTGGCACGAGTAGCTCTCGGTCGCCATAACCCTCGACACGCATGATCTGATAGGCCTTAAGGCCGCCATGAACCAGGGCCCGACGCGCGGCATTGGCGCGGTCGGACGCCAGCTCCCAGTTGCCATAGCTGGCGTTGGGGGCATAGGGCCGCCCGTCGGTGTGCCCGGTGACGATGATTCCGTTCGGGATCTGCTCCAGCACCGAACTCACGGCCGACAACAGCTTGTCGGCATCGGCGGTCAACTCATGGCCGCCCACCGGGAACATCGCGAAGTCGCTGTCGTCGGTGATCTGGATCCGCAGCCCTTCGGTCATCACATCCATCAGGATATTGGCGCGGAGATCCTTCTCGGCCAGCAGCTTTTCCAGCTTCGCGGCCAGGGCCTGCTTCAGCAGCTCCATGCGCTCGAGGCCCTGGGCCTCTGTGAGAAGCTTGACGTTTATCGCCTGACCCGGCTTCTCCTTCGCGACTTCCGTCCCCTGCGTCTGGTTGATTTCGGCAGGCGTCGCCCGCCAATCCGCGGTCAGCCGGGCTTCCGGCCGTTCGAAGGGGTCCTGAAACGCCGTGCTGCCCAGAAGGTCGGCGACGCCCGAATAGCGCTTGTCGCCTTCGACGGAGTCGGCCATCGCGGTCCGATCGAAGGGCGAGCGGAACTCCCCGTCGATCGATTCGACCTGCGTCCCGCCCGACTGGCCTTGCGGCGCATTCTGCTCCGGTCCGATCGTGGACACCGTCGGCGGAGCGGAGACCGGATGGGGCCTCTCACCATCGCCGTTCGGCGCGGTCAGCGCCCCCTCCGTGTCGGCCGTCCGGCCGCTCATGAGCCCATCGGCACCGGACACCGACGTCGCCAGTGCCACCGGATTGAAAAAGGACGAGATGCCATCCCGCTGTTCTTCCGTCGTCGCGTTCACCAGCCACATCAGCAGGAAGAACGCCATCATCGCCGTCACGAAATCGGCATAGGCGATCTTCCAAGTCCCGGCATGCGCCCCGTCCTCTTCCGGGTCCTTGCGCTTGACCTTGACGATGACGACCTGGTCTTCGTGTATCTCGGCCATCGAACTATCCTCGCATCGCCAAGTTCATCACCAGGGCATGATGATGTCGAAGACCTGCTGGCCATAGCGTGGCTGCTGGGCGTCGCTGATCAACCCGCGCCCGCCATAGGCGATCCGCGCCTCGGCGATCTTGTCGTAGACGACCTCGTTGCGGGCGCTGATGTCCTGCGGACGGATGACTCCGGCGATCCGCAGGTCGCGCATTTCCTGGTTCACCAGGACCTCCTGGCGGCCGGCGATCGCCAGGTTGCCGTTCGGCAGCACATGGGTCACGACCCCGGCGAGCCTAAGGTTGATCTCCTCGTTGCGCGTGACCTGACCGCGTCCCCGGTTGCTGCTGCTGCTTCCGAACTCCGCCGCGTTGCTGAAATCCAGGTCGCCGCCGACCACCCCCTCGACCAAGCCGTCGAGGCCGAACAGCGCGTCGAGCCCTGCCTCCTCGCTGGCACTGCGGCTCCGGTCCGTCTGGTTTCTGAGCCTCGCCTCGTCATCGATATTGATGAGGACGGTAATGATGTCTCCGACCCGCTTGGCGCGCGGATCGCCGAAGAACACCTTGTTTCCCGACGCCCACAGCGAATTGAACTCGTTCGACGTGAGACTCGGAGCCGGCATCGGCATCGAGATCGTTCGCGCGATCTGGTCGTCTTGACCGGCCGTCACCATGGGGGAAAATTCGGGTGCCTTGCCGACATTTTCCAAGCGGGAGCAGCCGGATGCGGCAAGGAGGGCCACCATTCCGATCAGAGCGTTGCGCATGAGTGCGTCCTTCCTACTTGGCCGTCCAACGGGGCCTTCTTACCTGGAGATCTGGACCTCGCCCGCCCCGATCACCGAGGCGAACAGGATTTTGCCGCTACTCAGATTCGCCACGCGAATCAGTTCCCCCATGCTGCCGTCTTCGAGCGCCTTCGCCCGCATCAGCAGCCGGAGCGTTCCTTCAAAGAGGACGACCGTAACCTCCGAATTCCGCGGCACGAGAACCGGGATCTGAATCGACGAACTCGAAACCAAGCGGCCCGGCAGCAGGGTGCGGCGCACCTCCATCCCGACGAGAAGTTTCGCGGCGATGATGGTCGAGCGGCGCAACGACTCGGCCGGGACCGATATCTTCTCCAGATCTTCCGCGGTGATGATCTCGCCCGGAACCAGCCGCCGCGTCGGCACCATGACCGCGACCTTCTCCTCTGCACCGGCGGCGAGCGCCGTGCCGATCAGCATTTCGTCCGCGACCGGCAGGATCGCCGATAGCGCCAAGACGAGAATGCCGATACGCCCCCATTGCAACATCCGTCAGACTCCCCTCGCGATCAGGCCGCTAGCGCATCTGCGTCACGGTCGAGGACATCTGGTCGGCCGTCTCGACGACCTTCGAGTTCATCTCGTAGGCCCGCTGGGCGGAGATGAGATCGGTGATCTCCTGAACGATATTGACGTTCGAGCTTTCCAGATATTTCTGGCGGAGCGTGCCGAAACCGGGTTCGCCGGCGATTCCGATGGTTGGCGGGCCGGAGGCGGCTGTTTCCCTGAACATGCTGTCGCCGATCGCCTCGAGGCCGGCCTCGTTGACGAAAGTGGCGATCAGGAGCTGCCCGAGATTCAGCGGCTCCGGCTCGCCGTCGATCGTCGCCAGCACCTCGCCGCTCTGGTTGATCACGACGTCGGTCGCGTTCTCGGGGATGTTGATCCCGGGCTGAAGATCATAGCCGTCCGCGGTGACGAGCATGCCCTCCGGGGATTTTTGAAAGGCGCCCGCACGGGTATAGATGTCCTCGCCATCGGGCTGGGCGATCACGAAATAGCCGCGACCTTCCAGCGCCAGATCGAAGCTGTTCCCGGTGGGCGCCAGATTGCCCTGGATGTTCACGCGGCGAACGGCCGAGGCCTTCACGCCCAGGCCGATCTGCACCCCGGCCGGCACGATGTTCCCGGCATCGACGGACGGCGCGCCCTGCCGGCGCTCGTTCTGATAGATCAGGTCCGTGAACTCCGCCCGGGCCCGCTTGAAGCCCGACGTGTTCATGTTCGCGATATTGTTCGAGATGACTTCGACGTTGGTCTGCTGCGCCATCATGCCCGTCGCAGCGATGTTAAGAGATCGCATTCGATATCTCCCTCAAGACGTCAGGAAATCTTTCCGAGCTTGTCGATGCCCTTGCGCTCGACGCTATGGGCGTTGTCGACCATTTCAGCCGCCTGCTGATAGGCGCGCGAGAGCGTGATCAGCTCGGTCATGGCGACAATCGGCTGGACGTTCGACGTTTCGACCATTCCCTGGAGCAGCTGGGCGCCATCCGCCGGCTGCGGTTCCCCGGCCGTCCGATACAGCCCGTTGGCCTCGCGCTCCATCGTGGCGAGATCGTCCAGACGGACGACCCCGATCCGGCCGAATACACGGTCTCCCTCGACGATCGTTCCGTCCTTGCGGATATCGATCCGGGCGGCATCCTCCGGGATCTGAATCGACTGTCCGTCGGCGCCGAGAACCGGCTCGCCGTTCACGGTGACCAGCATGCCGTCCGGGTCCATGTTGAGCCGGCCGTCGCGTGTGTAGCGGATGCCCTGCGGCGTCTCGACCTGCAGCCAGCCGTCGCCGCGAATGGCGACGTCGAAGTCGTTGCCGGTCTTCTCGAAAGCGCCCATCCGCATATCGGTGTAGGTCGCCCGGTCGACGACGAAGGCCACCTTTCGGCCCTCCTCGGCCTTCGCCAGATGCTCGGCGAAGAGCGAGTTCTCAGCACGGAAGCCGACCGTATTCATGTTGGCGACGTTGTTCGCGACGACGTCGAGCTGCCGCCGCAGGGCGAGCTGACCGGACAGGCCGACATAAAGAGGAGTCTGCATGAGCACGCACTCTCGTTCTTGAACGCGGATTTAACCTAGAGGACGTAGTTTAAACCCGGGTTTCGATTCCGGCCGTTTCCGCCGAAGCCCCTGAAATAGTTACGCTTTGGACAACCGATTGGCACAAGATGCGTCACCGTCCTGGTCTTGCCTTCGCCATCTCCGCCCTCTTGACACTCGCAGCCCGCGACGACGCCGTCGCGGCCGGGTCGGTCCTCGTTCAAGACGTGGCAAGGCTGGACTTCGTCACCCGCCGCGCCGAACTCGACAACCGTATCGAAATGGTCGAGGGCAGGGAGCGGGCGAAGGCGCTGGTCGATCTCGCCGAGCTCTATCTGAGCTGGGGGTTCGCAGAGGAGGCCTATGCCCGCATGACGGAACTGGCGGAAGGGCATCCCGAGGCCTTCGCGGTGCGGCGCATTAAGGACAGCGCGAAGGTCGCCTTCCTCCTGTCCGGCCAGACGAACGATCCTCTCGGCCTTCGCGAGTACCGGATGTCCGACGACCAGCATGACGCCTTGTGGCGGATGGTCGCAGCGGCCACGGCTCATGAATGGCAAGTCACCGAGATCGATCTCCGCAGGGGCGTCAACGTGATCGACACCTATCCGCCGGCCTATGCACGGCAGATCCTGCCGCTGCTTCTGAAGGCGTCGCTCGATGCGAAGGACGCGACGTCCGCCCGGTTCATCGCCGAGGTCATCGCGGTCACGAAGGAGCGCGTTCTGGAGGAGGATTGCGAAACCTTGATGGTCGGCCGGCTCGCCGATCTGGAAGGGCATCCGGCCGAGGCCTACCGCCGATATATGACGGCGGCGAGCTACGACACCCATTGCGGCGCCGGGGCGAAGCTCGAACTCCTGACCATGGACATCAACGCCGGCGTGCTTGCGCCGGGCGTCGCCCTGGCGCAAGCACGCGAGATTGCGGAAAGCTGGCGGGGGAACAGCTATGAGGAGCGCGCCCTCTGGCTCGTCGCCGGTCTTCAGAAGACGCAGGGCGACGTGGTCAATGCCCTGGAGACGCTGCGCCGGCAGACGGATCGCTTCCCGACCGGCGATCTCCATCAGAGGGCGCGGGCCGAGGGCCAGGAACTGACCGGCAGGCTGCTGATCGAAGGGGTCGAGGCCCTTTCTCCGGAGCAGGTCGAACGGTTCCGGCGGGACTATATGGGCTTCGTGACTGACCCCGACCTGACGCGGCAGATCGACCGCCGCTATGCGGATTATCTGGCGGAACGCGGCCTGTATAGCGAGGCGGCGGCGATTCTCGCGAAGCTCCTCCCCGATGCGCCGGCCCAAACGGTCGATATCGCCAATCTGCACAACTCGGTCCTCTGGTACATGCTGCGGCCGGAGATTCGCGAGTCCTCGCTGCAGCTCGCCGAGATGCTCGCCAAGGGCGGCCGCCCGCAGGAGGCTTTGGACAAGCTGAATAAGATCGTGGACCTGGAACGGCCCGAGAGCTGGGACCACCAGGCCATGGAGATCTATGTGACGGCAATGGCCGCGCTCGGGAAGCTCGACACCGTCATCGACAGGATCGACCCTCTGCTGGCGCCGGACCTCACGAGGAAGGTCGCCAGGATCTATATGAAGGCCGAGAAATGGGAGGACGCCTTCCTGGCCTATGACGAGTTCCTTCAGGAGGACCCGGACGGCGCGCATGACAGCCGGGATTATGTCGATTATGCCGTGGCCGCCTATCTGTCCGGCTACATGGAGGAGGCCTCGGGCCTGCTGCAATATCGGGCCAGCGCCTGGAGCGACGGCGAATGGTCTTCCCTCATCACCAACCTGATACAGCCTTACCAAACGACCGAGGAGGACCCGCAGCAGGCCATCGACACCCTCCTCGAGCAGACGGACTCCCTCATCACCTTCGGCACAGCGCTGAACTGACACGGTTTGCGATTGTGCCCGGAGGTTCGCTCAGGGTCGTGCTCGGGCCTGTCTATCCGGGCATCCCGTAGGAGCGGCCCTGCGTGGCCGCCCCAATCCGAACGGAGCGATAGGGCGCCCGCATAGGGGGCCCGCCTGAGTTGCCGGTGCCCACCCTTCCGCTGCTCGGGTCTCTCCCTCCCCCGCATGCGCGGGGAAGGGTTGGAGAAGGGACGTCGGCTCAGCGCTAAAACCGTAAAGGCACAGAGGGGCGTCAAGCCCTCTGTGCCTCTGTGGCTGTTCTTCCCTTCGAGGAGAACGCGAAGGGCCGCGGATCAGATCTTGTATCTCGCAAGGTCCGCGAGCAGCGACGGGTCGATGGAGAAGATCTGCGCCGAACCGGGAGCCAGCGGCTGAATCGGCGCGATGCCGTTCGCGATGAGGACGGCGTTGCCGCCCATGGCGCTGGCCTGCTGCATGTCCCAATGCGCCCCGAAGCGCTCGATGAACTCCTTGCGCTTCACCGGATCCTTAAAATCCTCGAGCTTCAGGCGATCTTCGAAATAGGCCGCCTGCCGGTCGATATTGGCCAAGGAGAATTCTTTGGGAAGACCGAGGCCGGTCCGCACGACCTCGGCCAGTGCCGGATCGGCCAGAACTTCGTACCAGTTCTCCGCCTTGGAGATCTGACGGTCGAAATAGAGGGCCAGACGCACGGCTTCGCTCTCTTCGCCCTGCCGCAGTTCGAGTTCCTGCGTCAGGTAGCGCTGCACGACCGCCTCGACATTCTCCTCGAACAGCATGTTCAGGTTGCCGCTCTCGGCAAATCCGAAAGCCTCGGCGATCTCGCGATATTTCGGATCGTCGAGACGGTTGGCGGTCGATTTGTCACTAAGAATCCCTTCGTCGAAGACCTTCTTCATCAATCCCTTCGCATAGATCTCGGATTCGAGGCCGAAGGCCTTCATCGCGAAGGAATAGAGACGATAGTCCTTCATCAATCCATCGCCGCTGTCGACCTTCCCGATATTCTCCCGAAAATAAGCCGCCTCGCGCTGGATGAAGGCCTCCTTGGAGAGTGCATCGATGCGCCGGTCATAAGTGCGCTGGACGAGACCGATTTGTCCAAGGGTCGTGAGCATGATGCGTTCTCCTTCTCGGCAGTTGTCTCAGCCCGCCAGGAGCTGCTTCTCATATTCGAGAACCGGTTTGAGCGCGACCAGCGCCTTGTAATAGTCCTTGGCGTCGACGCAGCTTATCGCCTGGTGAAGCTGACCCAGCATCTCCGGGTTCTCGAGCACCTCGAGAACCTCGTGCGTATAGTGGTCGAAGTGCCGGCGGTGCTGGTCGGCGGAGGACGGGTCGATCAGCATGAGCTGCGCCGCGAAATAGACGCGCCGCAGCGGCGTGTTCACGTCCTCGCCCTTGAGGATGTCCGGCCCGCGAATGACATGCGCGTGGTTCTCGACGGAGATCGTCGTGCGCTGCGACTTGCATTTGATCACGGCGCCATTGATGACGCACTGGTCGCCGTGGAGAAGCCGGATATTGAGGCCCATCGGTCCCGTGCCTCCGGCCTTAGCTCTTCGGTGCGAGGCCGTTGATCACGGCCTCGTTGACGTCGATCAGCGCCGACAGCTCGGTCCGGCCCATTGCCGCAGTCGTGCTTTCCCGCTGCACCCAGAGACCGAGCGAGATCAAGCCCTCCTTCATCTCCGTCGACAAGGTGTTGCCCGGGTCCGCGACATCGGCGATGACGGCGGCCCAGAGCCGGCGGTTGGCGTGCACGGCCTCGTGAAATTCGCTGGTTCGGGAGGCGAGCTGCGCCGCGTGGCGAAGCTGCGCCGTCACGCGTTCGAAGACCGTCCGTTCCGCAACCCGCGGATCGATAAATGTCCGCTTTGTCTGCTCATAGGCGCGGATTGCTTCCATGCCATGGTCCTTCCGCTTCATGATTTCGGCGGTGGAAAGGTTAGCACCGGATGTTTAATCTGCGTTTTAAGGTTGCCTGCCGGCTCGCCGATACTGGCCCGTTCGGTAAGGAAAGGCCCGCCCCCGGAGGGGGCGGGCCCTGGATTCACCGCGATCGAGGCGCGCGAATCCCCCGGTCGATTAGCGAAACAGCGACAGAATGTTCTGCGGCTCAGCGTTCGCGATATTCAGCGCCTCGATGGCCAGCTGCTGCTGGACCTGCAAGGCCTTCAGCCGGGCGCTCTCCTTGTTCAGGTCGGCGTCGACCAGCACGCCGATTCCACGCTCCGTCGCGTCGATCATCTTCGTCATGAACGTCTTCTGATCTTCGATACGCGACTCGACAGAACCAAGGAGCGAACCGATTTCGGTCGCCTTGGCGACGGCTGCCTCAACCTCGGCCAGCGCCCCCTCCAGATCCGCCTGGGTGGTGGTGTTGTCGAAGGTGAAGGCGGCGCCAAGGATACCGCCGCCGACGAGGGCGGTTGCGGTGCCGCCCAACTCCGTGCGGAAGTAGCCGGCCGCGCTGCCGTAGTCGGAATTCAACGGGTCGAATACAATGTACTCTGGCGTCACCGTGCTGCCCGACCGGACAAGCGAGGCCAGGATGTTGACCGGAGTACCGGCATTGGCCGTGTCGTTGATCGAACCGTCGAGCCAGTTGCTGCCATTGAAGCTGGCGCTGGCGATGATCGTTTCGATCTGGGCTTTGATCTGCTGAACGCTGTCGTCGATCTTCACCTTGTCGACGCCAGGATCCTGCGCATTGACCATTGCCTGTTTCAGTTCGTCGAGTTTCTCGACGATCGCCTCGTTCGCTGCGGTGGCCATGCCGGCCGTCGACAGGCCCAGGCCCAGGGAATCGGTGATCGCCGAGAAGCCGGAATTGTCGGTCCGCATCGTGGTCGCGATCGCCCAATAGGCGGCGTTGTCCTTGGCGGTCGCCACGCGCATGCCCGTGGAGATGCGGTCCTGGGTCTGCATCAGGTTGGAGCTGACGCTCTGAAGGGTCTGCAGAGCGGTCATCGCGCCGACATTGGTCAGAATTGAGGCCATATCCTCAGTCCTTTCATTCTAAGGTTGCTTTGAGGTGTCCCGCCTTCTGACGACCTGCAAGGTTCGATGTCGTTTCTACGACCCTCGATCCCGAGATGACGCGGCGATGCTGCCACCACCAGTTTAAAGCCGGGTTAAAAAATTAGGTCGTCGGCGCAGCATTTGGAAAATAAACATAGCTGCCGAGCGAACAACATCGAATGCCACCTGAATTATCTAAAAATCAATTCCAGACACCTTAAATAAGTAGCCGACCTTCACACCTTAAAACTCCTTTTAACCGGAAATTTCTACTGTCGGCCTCTTCATACGACTCGAGCGAACATCATTCGCCTCGGTAAGGAGAGGTTCTATGGGTCCGTTGATCGGCATTCTTCTGGTCGTCGCGGCGGTGGGCGGCGGCTATCTCGGCATGGGCGGGAACATGTCCATCTTGTGGCAGCCCTACGAGTTCGTCATCGTCGCGGGCGCCAGCGCCGGCATTTTCGTGCTTGCCCACCCGCTGCCCGTCGTCAAGGACACCTTGCAGGCGATCGGCGAGCTGTTCGCCGGCAAGCGCGAGAAGGAGAAGGACTTCCTCGAGCTTCTCGGGCTGCTCTACACGCTGCTGCGCGCCGTTAAAAGCAAGGGGATGCTGCAGCTCGAGCGACATATCGAGCATCCCGAGGAGAGCGAGTTCTTCCAGCAGTACCCGACCGTGCTGCGGAAGAAGCGGGCGGTCCGGTTCATCTGCGACTATCTCCGCCTGCTGTCGCTGGGCACGGCGAAGCCGTTCGAGATCGAGGCGCTGATGGACGAGGAGATCCGGATCCTGTCGAAGGAGTTCCACGGTCCGACGCGCGCCCTCAAGATGGCGGCCGAGGGCCTTCCGGCGCTCGGCATCGTGGCGGCCGTGCTCGGCGTCATCAAGGCCATGGGTGCGATCAACGAGCCGCCGGAAGTCCTGGGCCAGCTCATCGGCGGCGCGCTGCTCGGAACCTTCCTGGGCGTGTTCCTGTCCTATGGGGTCGTCGATCCGATCGCGTCGCTGATCCGCGTCAATCGGGAATCGAGCATCAGCTATTTCGTCTCGATCAAATCGACGATTCTTGCCCATCTGAACGGCGCCGCGCCGCAGGTTGCCGTCGAGTATGGGCGCAAGGTCATCCATTCCCAGACGCAGCCGAGCTTCGCCGCCGTGGAAGAGGCGACGATCCTGGACACCGAGCTTGGAAAGGCCGCTCGTGCATCGGTGAAGGCGGCATAGCATGGCCCTCTCCCGCTTCATCACCTTCTCCGTCGCCAGCGCGCTCTTCGGGCTGGTCTTCGGCCTCGCGGTCGGCAGCCACGCCATGGGCTTGCTCTATCCCAAGGAGAACTCGCTCCTCCATCAGGCCGAGAAAACGGTGGAGCCGGACCCGTCCCAGAAGACCTATTTCGAGCTGGGCCAATTCGTCGTCCCGGTGGTGCTCAACGGCAGGACGCAGGCCTTCGTCCTGGCCGAAATCACCGTTTCGCTGGAGACCGAAGAACAGAAGAAGGAAGCGGCCAAGCACCTTCCCCACTATCGGGACGCGGCGCTGCAGTCGCTCTACGCCTATGCCGGAACCGGCGCCTTCACCAATGGCAGCTTCGATCCCGGCGACCTGGCCGAGCGCATGGTCGGCGACCTGAACACCACGCTCGGCACCGCCGTTGTCGATCAGGTCCTGTTCAACCGACTGATGCTGCAGGATAACCTTCGGTCGTGATCGACAATGAGGCCGCCGGTCGACACGCTTCTGTACATCACTGATTCGGGAGCCCTGCAACAGGGGAGCGCGGCCCATCGCGAAGCGCGACAGCTCCAGGCGAATGCGCTCATCATCGGCCGGCCCAGCCTCTTCGTCCCCGGCCAGGAGGCCATTCGCGTCCAGGCCGTGGCGACGCAGACCCTCAGCGGCAACATCGTCCGCATCGAGACCCCGCTCGGCGACTTCGCCATCCGGCAGACCGATGCCTTCAACGGCGAAAGAAGCGGAGCGGCCGACAGGGCGGCGGCGGCCCAAGGCGGCGGCGGCGCCGAAAGGGGCGGAGGGGCTGAAAGAGGCGGAGCGGCAGAAAGCGGCGAAAGAGCGACGACCAAGCTCACCGCCGGACAGCGGATCATTCTGACCATCTCTCCGTCCGGCACGAGCGCGAAGATCGAGATCCTGCCGCAGCTTCCGACCGGGGTCGCCGAGGCCACCGCCCGCCCGTCGCCGGCCATGGTTTCGATCGTCGGATCTTCGACCCCCGCCCACAGTCCGATGTCGGCAATCGGTCAGACACGCGGCGTCAACCTGGACCAGGCGGTGCGTGGCATCAGCGAGTTCGAGGCGTCGGCCGTCGGATCCGAGAAACGCACCGAGCTTTGGCTCCAAAGCAATCTCGAGGCGAAGGGCGGCAAAGGGGAGGTGGACGCGCAGCGCAACCTCGAGATCGCCCGCGCGTTCAACGACGCCAAGAGCCTCGCTACCCCGAGCGCCGCAAGCCGGATCGCCGCATCCTTCCAGAACCTCCAGACCTATGACGATGTGACGAACGCGCTTGCCGGCATCAATCCCGCAGTGATCGAGGGCGGGTTGCGGATCGCTCCGCGCCTCAACTCCACCTTCGGCTTCGCGCTGATGTTCTTCCTGTTGACGCTTCGCGGAGGCGGCCTGAGGGCTTGGCTCGGGCGGCTGGGCACGAACGACACGGACTTCCAGGATGCCGACCAGCTCTTCGATTTCCTCGACCGCCATGTCGGTCCGCGGATGCGCGACCTCGGCCCCTACGGCTTCTGGGAAGTGGTGCTGGTCCCGGTGATGATGAAGTCGCTGACGCAGATGGTGTGGGCCGTCAAGCACGAGGCCGTGGATCCGGAAACCGGCGTTCGCAGGCCGGGTCAGCAATGCGCGCTTCAGATGATGCTGCCGGTATGCGGGCCGCTACAGCTAACGGCCCTTCTCTATGGCAGCCATCTCAGCATCACGATCCTGACAACGACGGTCCTGCCGAAGTTTCTCAGGAACGACATCCAGGCGAACGCGCCGCAATGCTTCGGACGCTTCGCCTTGCGGGGTAACGTCGCCTTTACCAACAAACCCAGTTTCTGGCTGCCGCTTCTCGAAGGCGAGATCGTTAACAGCCTGCTCTGATACGCGCGGAATCGAAACCTGCCTTTAGACATTCGCCGGTAGACTTCTCGGCTGGATAATAAGGAAGGCGGAGTGCGATGATCGGCTCGAATTTGATCGAAACGCCGCAGGATATTCTGGCGAGGTCGCAGACTCGAACCTCGAGCAGCTACAGCGCCGACGACAGGAAGAACCAGGACTCCTTCGACGACTTCCTAAGCAGCGCCGAACGGCCGGGGACCGCGGACGAGCAGGCGCCCGTTTCCCGCAAGAACCGGAAGGACAAGTCGGCCGACTCCACGGAGAATCCGACCGATCAGGCCGGCGGCCCCGCCGCCGAGATGAGCGGGAAGCCGAGCCCGGAGTCGCCGAAGGGCGAAGTCGAAGTCCCGGAGAACGACCAGGCCGCCGCAATCGGCGCCGTCCTGCTTGGCTCCCCCGGGGCCCCCAAGGTCGGCCAGTCCGCTTCCGCGGAAACGCAGTCGACCCAGCTCGCTCAGGCCGGCCTGCTCTCCGGCAACCCAAAAGGCGCCGGCTCGCAGATGGCTGCGGCCGCCGCCGCGGAAGGGGATCAGAGCGGGGTCGAGCTTCCGCAGCTATCACCGCAGGCCGCCAAGCCGAAGGCCAAGCCGGACCACGCTGCCGCCTCGGGCCAGGCATCGACCGAAAAGACGCGCCAGCCCGATGCCGCCGCCGCCCTCAAGGCCGCCGCGGCCGAGGGCCAGACCGCCCAGTCGACGCCGTCATCGCAATATGCGGCCACCTCTCTCTGGGGGGCGGAGTCATCGCTTCGACAGCAGAAGACGATTCGCAGCGAGCCCGCCGAGGTCGGCCTTGTCGGCCGTCTGTCCGGCGAAGGCCAAGTCGGCGACCACGCGCGCATCGCGGGGCGCGAGACCGCGCAGCCGGCCCAACAGGTGGCTGTGCATATCATTCGCGCGGTGCAGTCCAAGCAATCCGTTCTCCGAATCAACCTTCATCCGAAGGAACTCGGCCAGGTGGACGTCACCATGGAGATGCAGGACGGGCGGCTCAAGGTCACGATCCTCGCCGAGCGGCCGGATGCCCTCCAGCAGCTTCAGCAGGGCTCCCGTACGCTCGAACGGGCGCTGCAGGAGGCCGGGCTCGACATCAGCCACTCCGACTTCCACTTCGCCTCGCGCGACGGGCAATCCGGATCGGCCGATCGGCAGACCGGCTCGCAGGACCGCTTTTCGGTGGCGGGGCTGGCCGCCGGAGACGATCACGAGGCCGGAACCAGGACCACCGCCCGCTATATCGAAGGCGTGCTCGATATTTCGCTCTAGCCCCTGATTGCACAGTCGAATCGACCGACCAACGCCTTACGTGAGTTGGTTCCGGGTCCAAGGAGGACGATGATGGAAATTCCCCAGACAACCAGCGATTACCAAGCCTTCCTGAAGCTGATGACCGCGCAGATGCAGAATCAGGACCCGCTGGCGCCGATGGATGCAACGCAGTTCGTAACCCAGCTCGCGCAGTTTTCCCAGGTCGAGCAGTCGGTCCAGATGAACGGCAGGCTCGACGAGCTCATGAAGGCCATCTCGTCGATGTCGTCGCAGGGCAGCCTCGCCCTGATCGGCCGCGATATCGAGGTCGCCAGCGACGTCCTCAACCTCCAGGACGGATCGGCCGATTTCTCCTTCGTGGTCGAAGGCGAGCCGTCGGAGGTTCGCTACACTGTCCGGAATTCGCTGGGCCAGCCGGTCCGCTCCGAAACCATTACCTATGAGGGCGGGCGGCAGACGGTCACCTGGGACGGCCTGAACGACGAGGGCACGGCGCTGGAGGACGGCCCGTACATCATCACCGTCGAGGCGAAGGACGCGAGCGGCGATACGCTGCCTACGGCGACCTTCGTCAGCGAAACCGTCAAGCAGGTCATTCAGGAGGACGGGAGGACGGTCCTCGTGCTGGAAAGCGGTCAGATGATCGACGCGTCTCAGGACATGGTGATCTCATAGCACCGCCGCATCGAACGGCATGCAACCAGGAAGGGGCCAGCGCGCGCTGGCCCCTTTCTCGTTTCCGGCGCTATCGAGCTCCCTTACCGGCGAGCATATCGATCGACACACCCTCACCTCCCCTCGTCCCTCTCCGCAAGCGGGAAAGGGGGGCCGTCGCGCAGCAATGGGAGAGTGGGGGTAATCGTCACCGGTGATGCCGTTCATCCGCCCGGTTCGGACACAACCGTCAGGGCGCCCACATGGGGGCGCCCCTACTTGTTCTCTATGAAACTGGGGCCGGCGGGTTAGAGATCGAGGTTGATGCCGGCCGGCGAGACCTCGGTCGGGCGCACGGTCTTGCCGCCCCGCGCGTAGAGGCCCTCGCTGTTCTCGGCCTCCATCGCCTTGACGGTCAGGTCGACCACGCGCTTGACGGCGCCGTTCAGCGCCTCGAGGGCCGCCATGTTCCGGCGCGTCGCATCGTCGAACCGCCGCAGCCGTTCTTCGGCGTCGATGCCCTTATAGTTGGCGCGCAGGGACAGCCCGTCCTCGACGGCCTCGTCCAGGATGCGCTCCATGCTTGCCAGCATCTGCTCTTTCGCCCGGGCAAACTCGGGAATGGCCGAGATCCGGTGCTTCCGCACGGCCTCGCATTCCTGATCGAGAATCTCCGTGAGCTTGTCGATCGCCTCGCAGAAGCCGGCCGCCAGCTCCTGGCGCCGAGCCTCCCTGGCTTCGTCGATCTCGCCCGAAGGAGACACCTGCTCGGGCTCCTCTGCAGCCGGGGCGGCGTTGAAATCCCTGATCTTCTCACGAAGGCGGAAAACCTCATTCATCGCCGCTGCCCTCCGCACGCCCATAGTAGTTCATGATGTCTCCATATACGCGCTCGGCAATGCCGATGGAGCCGTTCTCGGCTACGCTGTCGGCATAACCTTGCAGGAGAAAGCTCCGGTACATCTTTTCCGCATTCCCGCCGCCGAACATCCCGTCCGTCTTGACGCCGGCGAACATGAACTCGAACATCTGGGACAGAACGAGCGACTCGAACTCCTGCGCCGCCTTCCAGCTATCGCTCGACTTGTCGATGTTCTGAGCGGTCCGCTCAATGTCACGCGTGACGGCATCGGCCCGCAGCGCCATTGCCTGTGAAACTTGGCTCACGTCCATCGACCCCGCCCTCCTAGATTACTTCGATCTCGGCCTGCAGCGCTCCGGCAACCTTGATCGCCTGCAGGATCGCGATGATGTCCCGCGGCGTCATGCCGAGGCGATTCAAGCCGGCGACGAGCGCTTCGAGGGTCGTGTAGTCCTCCAGGACCGCGAAGCCGTTCCCCTCTTCCTCGTCGACCTGGATATTCGTGCGCGGCACGACCACCGTCTCGCCCGTCTCCGAGAAGGGGGACGGCTGCGACACCTGGGGGGTCTCGGTGATCTGGACCGTGAGATTCCCCTGGGTGATCGCCACCTTGCTGACGCGCACTTCATTGCCGATCACGATGGTGCCGGACTTCTCGTCGATGACCACCTTCGCCACCGCGTCCGGCGTGACCATCAGATTCTCGATCTCGTAGATGAAGCGCGCCACACGCCCTCGATAGTTCTCGGGGATGCGGACCTGCACATTGTTGAGGTCGAGCGCTTCGGCATTGTTCTGATTCAGATGGTCATTGATCGCATCGGCGATCCGGATCGCGGTGGTGAAATCCGGGTTCCGCAGCGACAGGCTGACGAAGGGGATGTCGTCGAGCTCGACACCGACTTCCTTCTCGACGATCGCGCCGTTGGCGATCCGGCCGGTTGTCGGAACGCCCTTCGTGACGCTTGCAGCGTCTCCCGACGCGCCATAGCCCAAAATGACTATCGAGCCCTGGGCGACCGCATAGACCTCGCCATCGGCGCCCATGAGCGGCGTAACCAGAAGGGTTCCGCCGGCCAGGCTCGTCGCGTCGCCCAATCCGGAGACCGTGACATCGATGGGGGATCCTTGCTGCGCGAACGGCGGCAGCGCGGCCGTGACCATGACGGCGGCAACATTCTTCGTGCGGAGGTCCTGATCGCGCACATTGACCCCCATGCGCTCAAGCATGCTGGTCAGGCTTTGCTCCGTAAAGGGCGTGTTCCGAAGCCGGTCGCCCGTTCCGTTCAGGCCGATAACCAGCCCATATCCGACCAGTTGGTTTTTCCGCACGCCCTCGACACGAACGATGTCCTTGATCCGGCTGGGCGACGCCCAGGCAGAAGACTCTGCGACGAGCACACATCCGACCAGGGCGGCCAGGACGAGGGTGGCAAGCGTCTGTCTCATGGGTGCTTTGGGCTCGGGACCGCTGTTATGACCGGCCAACCTTACCGACGGAAGATTAAATCCGGTTGAAATGTCGGGGCGTGGCGACGGAAACCTTTGATTTGTGCCGGGGATCTGGCTGAAGTTTTATAGTAAATTTGGCGTTATCTATATAATGAAATAGAAAAAAAACAATAGATTTACCACTCATAAAATAATTCATCGTATTTCCTACGTGTAGTTGCGGGCACGAGCTCAACGCGCTCGCGCATCTTCCCAAGGGAATATCGCAACAGGATCGAGGAACTATTCAAAATGAGTCATATTGTTCTTTTCGAACCTAACAAGACAATTGCCGAATCGATACAGTCGGCTTTTGCCCGAAGCAAGATAAAGTGCGAGATCGCCGCAACGACCGACGCTCTCAATCCTGTCTTGGACGGGACGATGGAGTTCGACAACTGCCATGGAATTCTTGTCGGTGGGGTCGAGAATCAATCCGAGTTCGTGCGCTCGTTCAGGCAGAGCGGCTGTGCCGCTCCCATCATCGGATTGCTCGATCATCGGAACAGCGAAGAGTCCGTACGCATGCTGAGCGCCGGATCCGATGACGTGCTGATCAAGCCGATCAGCCCGGTCGAAGTCATGGCGCGCATCAAGGCGGTGGTCCGCCGGGGCTTCGGGCATTCCTCCGGCCAGGTCCAGATCGGACAGATCACCGCCTACCTCGATGGCCGGGACCCGGAGGTGAACGGTCAGCGGATCAAGCTCAGCCATCGCGAGCACTCGATCTTCACCGAGCTGGCCTTGCGGGTCGGCAAGGTGGTTTCGAAGGAATCCCTCTACGATACGATCTATGGAATGCTGGCGTCGCAGCCTTACGACAAGGTGATCGACGTCTATATCTGCAAATTGCGCAAGAAGCTCGCCTCCTATACCGGCGGCGCCGAGTACATCGAAACGGTGTATGGCCGCGGCTACAAGCTTGAAGCGCCGAAGGCCGACCGGCCGGAAGTCAAGCTGGCCATCGTTGCCGAGGAGGATGCCGCCACGCTGCAGCGCGCCTCCTAGAGCACGATTCGATCAGGTTGGATCAACCTGATCGAATCAGTCTCTAGAGGGCGCCCTCTACGAGAAGGCACAGAGAATTCCATTTTCGCTCTGTGCCTCTGTGCTTTCGTGGTTCCGAGGGAGGATATCACCCGGCAGGTAAACCGTGCGGCAACGGTCACGACGCCGTCTGGTTGCGCCTGGCGTTGTCATAGACCTCGAGGCGCTCGACGAAGTTCTGAGCCGCCGCCTCGAAGGCGTGACCCGGCTCGACGGTGAACTCCTTCAAGCGGCAGGACTGCGTGAAGCCATCCGTATGCAGCAGGAACAGCGCCCGATAGTTCGTCGCCTCGTAGGTGAACTCAAGGAACACCTGCGGCGGCGAGCGCCAGGCGAGATGGAATCCTCCCTTTCCCTCGAAGCAGAAATTGTTGGCGCCGGGGATCGTGCTCAGGCTGTCAGCCACATAGTCCGTCAGGATGTCCGTCCAGGAGTTGCGCAACTCGCCGATCAGATAAACGGGATCGACCGAAAAGATCTCCTGCATCGGATCCTCGAAGAGCTGAAAGAGGGCCCGCTCTATCCTATGGACGACCGACGGGTTGCTGTTCCAAGCCTCGACGTTCGTGACAATTCCTCGAATCATTCTGCGCTCTTCAACTTGGTGAGGCTGCGACGGAGAGCCAGCTCGCCGGTCACCTTGCGTGCTGTCGCTTCGGAGAGCCTGGCCAGGATCGGCGCCGCATCCCGCTCCTTCATCGTGCCGATGATATCGACCACGATGTCGGAGTTCATATCCTCGAGAATCCGCGCTGCTTCCTCCGGCTTCATGTTCCTGTATATCTTGACCAGCTGCTGAATGCTGGCCTCGTCCATCTTCGACTGTCGCTGGAGCAGCTGCTCGAGCTCCCTCTTCAGCGCCGCCAGGCGGACGATCTGCTCCTCGACGCGACGCTCCGTCGCCATCAGCCGAAACAAGCGCCCCTCCTCGGACGACTGTTCGGTTGCGCACACCGCCATTGGCGCTTCCGGGCTCACGGCAGCGGACATCGCCGCCATTGAATTCGGTGCGTCGGGGAGGAGCCTCCGCGCCTTATCGGCGTCAGGTCCGAATGGAGCCACCACGGGATCGGCATTCTTCGGATCGCCTTCGCGGTCGATCAGATCCTCGGCCCAGGGGCGTGGGTGATCGCCGAACCCCAAGGAAGACGACACGCCCGCCAAAGCCGGGCTCTCTTTGACGAGAACATCGAAATGCAAGGGGATCGCCAGCATCATCGCCAAGAGCGTTATCGGCAGAATCCTGAACACCGTCGGCCTCCCTTAGGCTGATTCCGGCTCGCCGTAGAACATCTGCATCGCGTCGGCGCGCACATCCTCGTCCGTTGCGCGCCGCGGCATCCAGGGACGACAGCTCTTTGGCCCGTCGGGCTTCTTCGTGGGGAACAGTTCCCTTGTCGTGGCGGGACCGCGCTCCGTGCCGGCCCCGTCCGGCGCGTTTCCGGTCGGCGGGCCGGCATCCGGCATCGCATCCTTGCTTGCCTCCGAACGGCGCCCTCTCTCCCGAGCGTCCGGCGCGAGCCGCTCCCGCGGCGGATCGCCGGCGGCAAGCCGGACCCTGTCGCGCGCGAGAATCCGGGCCTCGGCACTCGCGTCGGCCAGAGTCTGCTTGATGTCGCCCTGGACCTTCTGGGCGCGCGCGATGGCCCTCTCCAGGTTCTGCGTGACGGCCGTCGCATCCGTGTTCAGGCGCGTGACCGTCTCGGCCATGTCACCGGTCGCCCTCGCAAACCTCTTGATCGTCGGGCCGATCTCGTCTTGGCCGTTCTTCAGCGCCCGGAGGCGACGATTGACCAGAACCATGTAGGTCGTCGACGCCATCAGCATCAGAAGGAGCGCAAGGTTAATTAGATACAAGATCATTGAGAAACTCCTGCTTCTCTGAAGCCACGGTATCAACCTTGATGGCAATGCTCCCGTTGGATTGCCCAACCTCGCCGCGAAGCAGAGTCTTGTTGTTGCAAACCAAGCGAGCGGGTGTCTTGGTCGTCGCGTTCAACGGTATGGTCATTCCTACCCGCCATTTCGATACTTCGCTGAGCGGGATCAACTTCTCGTGCAGCACGCCGACGACTTTCATCTCGGTGCGCTTGATCTCACCCTTGAGATGGGTTTCCCAAACCGGATCACGGCCAAACTTCTCGCCCATGAACATCTGCAGCAGCAGCTTGCGAATCGGCTCGATCGTCGCATAGGGGAGAAGGATCGTGATCCGGCCGGACACCCGTTCGAAGTTCACCTGTAGAGCGACCGAAATGGTGGCATTGCTTTCCCGACAGATCGCGGCGAATTCCGCGTTGGTCTCCATCCGCTCGAGCGAGAACTCGACCTCGGTGATCGGGCTGAACGCCTTTTCCAGATTCTGCATGACCAGGCGGAGCAGCCGCTCGCTGAGGCGGCGCTCGATCGGCGTGAAGGACCGCTCCTCTTCCAGGCGCGCGCCCCGCTGCTTGCCGCCCAGCAGGATGTCCACGCAGGAATAGACCATGGGGGCATCCGCGGTGATGAGGAACTTGTTGTCCCATTCCCGCGAATTGACCACGGCGATCATCGAATGCGGCGCCACATCCGCCAGCGCGTCGCCGAACCGCCTCACTTCATGGGCCTCGACCATAATGCGCACGTTTCGCGAGGTCAGTTGACGGATGCTCGTGGTGAGGAGACGGACCAGCCGATCCATAACCACGTTTAGCATCGGCAGGCGCTCTTGCGTGAGCGCCGCCGAATTGGTGAGCTGAGCCAGAACGTCCCTACGGGGCGGCGGCGTCTCGCCGTCCGGACGTTCCATCACGGTGTCGAGCGTCATTACAGCTTGATCCCGTCGGTCGGCAGGTCGTTCGCTACGATCTCCGTCAGGGTGACGCCGAAACGCTCCTCCTCGACCACGACCACCTCGCCGCGGGCGACGATGCGGTCGTTCACCATGATGTCGACGGGCTCCCCGACCTTCTGATCGAGCTCGACCACGCTGCCGCGGCCAAGCTTCAAGAGGCTTGCCACCGGCATCGCAGCGGCCCCGAGCACGACCTGCATCTTCACCGGCACGCCGAGAATAACCGCGAGGTTGCGGTCATAGCTCACATCGTTGCCTGCTTTGCCGCTCGACGCGCCAGAGCCCCCAACGGCGCCCCCTGGCGCCGAGCCAAGACCGGTGAAGTTCGCCTGCTTCTGCTCGGGCGAGGGCGTCTTCACGGCTCCGTAATCAGGCGCCGCCGCTTCGCCAGATCCAACTTCCGAATCAACCATCCGACCTTCCTCAGTCTCCATGACCGACACCTTGAACATTCTGGGAAATACTCACAGGGCTTGCGCGGGACAGCGTCTGCATCACACGGTCGACCGCCCGACCGACTTCAACCTCGATCTCCTTGGGGTCATAGCCCACGCCACCGCCGTCCCACTGAATATCGATAGCGCCATTGGCGAGGGCTTCGTCGACGACGACCTCCCTCACAGTCTCCATGTTGTCGTGATCGCGCGCGTCCGCGACCGCCGCCTTGACGCGCGCGTAATGGGCCGGCGACACCCTGATGATCAGGCGTCCGCCGCCCCGCACCTTCGCCATCGCCTCTGCAACCAGCGAGTCGATCTTCAAGCCGGCATTCGCGCTGAGGAGCTCCGGCGCCAAGCGCTGAACGAGAACGGTCACGGTATTCGCGGCCTCCATCTGTATGCCCTTCTCGATCCGGCCGAGATCCTTCGCGACGGCTTCGATCTGGCTGCCGATCGAGGATATCTCGCTGGCGATATTGGCCTCATGCTCTCTCCAAGCGCTCGCACGCCCCGCCTCGTAGCCAAGGGCATGAGCTTCCGCATAGGCTTCCTTCCTCGCATTCTCGACGGCGGCTTCGACACGCGCGCCGATGATCTCCTCGATCATCTCCTGCGTCATCTCGCTCTGGGGAGCCTCGGTATCGTTCCCGTCGGGCCCCGGATGGAAGATGCGATCGAATCGATAGGTTTCGGTCCTCACGCCGCGCGCTCCTCATAGATCCATGCGCGCAGAATGCTGACCGCCTCGTCGGGATACTCCTCGACGATCTCGCCGAGTTTCGCGACGGAGGATTCGCGCACCTTGCCCTCCACCGCGCGCAACTCGATCATGTTGTCGACGAACTGATCCATGTCGGACCGTTTGCCCAGTCGCGGCGTTCCATCCATGCCCGTCTCGAGGAGGTCACCGTCGCCCAGACCTTCACCCGGGAGTCCGGCCATCGTCGGGTCGCCGCCCGACTGATCGGCCAGCGCCGGCGGACCGGCCTGAGCCTTGTCCTTCGCGGAGGCCAGAAGCCGTGAGAGCAGCGGCCGCAGACCGAAGAGGACCAGGAGACCCACGACGATCAGAAGCACGGCGGACTGGATGATCGTTCCCAGGTTGCGCAGCACGACCTCGCTCACCCCCGGGGGACCGACAGCTTCGATGTCCTTGCCAACATTGAGGAATTCGACATTCTCGACCGTCACGACATCGCCGCGATCCTCGTCGAAACCGACCGCGGTGCGCACGACGTTGGCGATGACCGCAAGCTCCTCCTCGGTACGGGGGCGATACACCGCCTCTCCGGCCTCATTGGTCGTCGCGACGCCGTTGACCAGAACGGCGACGCTCAACCGCTCGATGTCACCGCCTTCGCTGATACGTTCGCGCCGGATCGTGCTGAGTTCGTAGTTGATCGTTTCCTCAGTGCGCGTGGACTGGGTGCTCGACTGGCTTTCGGGCCCGTTGTCCACTTCCTCGGCCGGCAGGTTCTGTTCCACGGTGACGGGCGGCTCGAAGCTCCGATCCGTCGAGGAGTCGGTCTCCGACATATTGCGGCGCGACCGCTCGATCTGGCTGTCGGGGTCGAAGATCTCCTCGGCGACGACCTCGCGATCCCTATCGATGTCAGCCGTCGCCATGACGCGAAAGTTGCCGAGACCCAGATAGGGCGTGAGCAGTTCTTCGACTGCCCCGATCATCCTGGTCTCGGTCTGGGCCTTGATGTCGCTGACCCGACTGAGCAGCGGCGACGACCCGTCCGCCTCGGCCGCCAGAATATTGCCGGCGGTATCAAGCACCGTGACATTGGACGGCTCAAGGTTGGGCACCGACGCGGCGACAAGGCGCTGGACCGCGGTGGCCTTCTCCTGCGGCAGCTGCTGGTGATCGGCGGTCCGGATGATCACCGAGGCGGTCGGCGTCGGCGCGGTCCGGCTGAACGCTTCGCGGTCGGGCATCACGATATGAACGCGCGCCGCCCGTACGCTGTCCATCGTCTGGATCGTGCGGGCGAGTTCACCCTCCAGCGCCCGAGTCTTGGTCACCCGCTGCATGAAGGACGTCAGGCCGAGGGCGCCCTGCTCGTCGAAGAGCTCGTATCCCGACTTGCCGTTCGACGGCAGCCCGCGTTCGGCGAGCGCCATGCGAGCACGTGGCGCGTCTTCCGGCGCGACCAGAATGGCGGTTCCGTCCTGCTGGACGTCGAAGGCGATTCCCATCTCCTGAATCGCTCGCCCCATCCGGGTGACTTCAGCGTTGCTGAGCTCCGAATAGAGCACGGTCATCTTGGCCTGGGACATCATGATCGACATCGCCACGATCGCCGCCACGACGGCCGCGCCGATCCCGCCCAGCAAGATCAGTCGGCGAGTTCCAAGGCCCCGCAGATTTTCGAGAACCGTCTTCACAGTCACCCCGAATTTTAAACTTTCCGAAGATCCGCGTCCTTATTGTGTCCGCGTCGACGAGGCCACCGTAGCGATGAAAGTTTTCGCCGTGGTTTACGTTCCAAAAATCGCCAAAGGAGCCCATTCCGGCGGGCCGGATCATTCGAGACGAGGACAGATGCTTTGAAGTGGATCGCATTCGCTTTCCTGGTACTCCTGCTTTTTTCCGGGGCAACCCTTGGATTCTTCTTAGCAATCAATCAGAAGCCGATAGTGGAGACCGCAGAGGCCTATTACGCGGTGCTTAGCAAGCCCGAGGGCGCCGAAGCCGGTCCCGTCTTCATCGACATGCCTCCGATCATCGCCAACCTCCGGCATACGGCGAACGGCCGACTGATTCAGCTTGGGTTAACCTTAAAAACCAGCCGTGAGGACCGGCAGGAGGCCGAGTGGCTGGTGCCGCATTTCACGGAGACCCTCCATGATTATCTCCGCGGTCTTGACGAGCGCGAGATCGAGGGCAGTGACGGGATGAGAAAGCTGAAGGCGGATCTCGTCGCCCGCGCCGCGGCCATCGATCCCGACCGAACCATCGACGCCGTTCTCATCCAGAGAATGGTTATTCAGTGATCATGAAGGCCCGCGCATTCTTCATGATTCTGGCGCTGGCGGGCGCCGGCCTGATACTGGGCAGCCAACCCGCAATCGCACAAAGCCTCGACCTTGGGGGAATCGTCGGCGATGAGGGCGGCTCGCTGACCGGACGGATCATCCAGTTCGTCGCCTTGCTCACCGTGCTGAGCATCGCGCCCGGCCTTCTCATCATGGTCACGAGCTTTACCCGAGTCGTCATCGTGCTCTCGCTGCTGCGCACCGGCCTCGGCCTGCAGCAGACCCCGCCCAACATGGTGCTCATCAGCCTGGCGCTGTTCGTCACCGCCTATGTCATGGCGCCCACATTCGACCAAGCCTGGAACAACGGCCTCAGGCCGCTGCTCAATGAACAGATTACCGAGGAGCAGGCCTTCAACCGGATCACGATCCCCTTCCGCCACTTCATGTTCGACAATGTCCGCGAGAAGGATCTGGCACTGTTCGACAACCTCTTCGGGCTTCTCTACGAAAAGAGCGACACCGAGCGACCGGCGCCACCCCGCGAAGAGGCGACGCCCGTGGAAATCGCCGAGGAGATCGATCTGCGGGTCCTGATCGCCGCATTCATGATTTCCGAGCTGCGGCGTGCATTCGAGATCGGCTTTCTGATCTTCCTCCCGTTCCTCGTGATCGACATCGTGGTGGCGACGGTGCTTATGGCAATGGGAATGATGATGCTTCCCCCGGTGATCATCTCACTGCCGTTCAAGATCGTTTTCTTCGTCTTGATCGATGGATGGTACTTGCTGACGGCAGGTCTCGTTCGGAGCTTCCTGTAGCGTGCGATGCCGGGCCTCGAGCTTCTTGCAACGACCAGCATCTACAATTTCTTCCTCGTCTTCGTAAGGGTCGGGGCGGCACTGATGCTGCTACCGGGCCTCGGCGAGATGGCCATTCCGGCCCGCATCCGCCTGATCGTGGGGCTCGTTCTCGCCTTGGCGCTGATGCCGATCGTCTCCATGAACACGGGCGGCGTGCCCGAGCAGCCGGCCGATATGGTGCTGGAGATCTTCGTCGAGCTCGTCGCCGGCGCATTCATCGGAACCACCACCCGGATCATCTTCGCCGCGGCCCAGGTCGCCGGACAGATCATCGGTCAGAGCATCGGCCTCGCAATGATCTTCTCGACGCCCAACACCGGCTTCGAAGGCGGCTCCGTCATGGCGACGGCCCTGGTCATGGGGGGAATAGCGATCATCTTCCTGGCCGACCTCCATTACCTGATGATCGAAGCGATCGTTCGGAGCTACATCATCCTGCCGTCGGCGACGCTGCCCAACTGGTCCGATCTGTCCGAAGTAACGACGGAGGTCGTCAGCCGGAGCTTCCTGGTCGGCGTTCAGTTCTCGGCGCCGTTCCTCATCATCAGCTTTCTGTTCAATGTCGGCCTTGGCCTGACAAATCGGATGATGGCGGCCCTTCCGGTCTTCTTCATCGGCATGCCGTTCCTGCTCGCGGGCGGTGTGTTTCTCGTGTTCGTAACCATCGAAGCCATACTTCTGGGTCTCGCCAGCGAGATGGCAAACTGGCTCCGCACGCTTGAGGTATAACGGCGATGGCCGAGGATAAACAGGACAAGTCCTCCCAAACCGAAGAGCCGACAGAGAAAAAGCTCACCGACGCCGTTCGGCAGGGCAATACCCCGAATTCGCGGGAAGTCGGGACCTTCATGACCATTCTGGCGACGCTGCTCATCGCGGCGTCCGTCGGCCCGACCGCTATCGGCGAGATCTCGTCCGCCATGGTGCCGTTGATCGATCGCCCGGAAGACTTCGTCGCGACGACGAGCGTCCGCGATCTCCTGCATCTCGCCCATGGGCTGGTGACGCAGATCGGAATTGCACTTCTGCCGATCTTCGCCACGCTCCTGCTCTGCGGGCTGGTGGGGGTGTTCGCGCAAGGCAATTTCGTGATCGCGCCCGAGCGGATTGCGCCGAAACTGGAAAGAATCTCGCTGCTCAAGGGGTTTTCGCGCATCTTCGGGCTGGGCGCGCTGGTCGAGTTCTCCTTCGGGCTGTCGAAGCTCGTTATCGTCGGAGTCACGACCGGCCTGGTGATCTGGCCCGCCTTCGCCAGCGCTGAGGCGACCGTCTTCATCGACGTCAACCGAATACCGGACCTGATCCGCGAGCTCACGCTCCGGATGCTCTTTGCGGTCACCGCCACGATGATCCTGATCGTAATCGCCGACCTGCTCTGGCGCCGCTTCGACTGGCGCCGGAAGCTGCGGATGTCGACGAAGGAGATCAAGGATGAGCTGAAGCAGGTCGAAGGTGACCCGCACATCAAG
Organism: Virgifigura deserti; assembly: GCA_003576685.1. GTDB lineage: Bacteria > Pseudomonadota > Alphaproteobacteria > Dongiales > Dongiaceae > Virgifigura > Virgifigura deserti. Next base: position 157,615 of record QOZR01000008.1, on the reverse strand, counting down.
GCAAAAATCCGCGAGCTGCGGCGTCAGCGCGCCCGCAAACGGATGATGGAGGCGGTGCCGAAGGCGTCGGTCGTCATCATGAACCCGACCCACTATGCCGTGGCGCTGAAGTACGAGCGGGATAAGAGCGCGGTCCCGGTCTGCGTCGCCAAGGGGCTCGACCTAGTCGCCCTCAAGATCAGGCAGGTGGCGGAGGAGAACGATGTGCCGGTCGTCGAGGAGCCGCCGCTCGCCCGCGCGCTCTACGCCTCGATCGACATCGATCAGCCCATCAAACCGGAGTTCTATCGGGCCGTCGCCCAGATCATCAGCTACATCCTGGCCCAGAACGCGAAGCGGGAGAGCCGGGCGCGCGCCTGAACCCGTCCGAACGCATCATCGGCCGCCGGCTCTCATCCTACGGCAAGCAGGCGTAAACACCCTCTCCCGCAATCGGGAGAGGGCGTGTCGATCGAAACTCTGGCCGGTGTTGTGCCGCCTTATACCAGCGGCGCAGATTTCTGACTCTTCGTATTTCCTGCCACCGTTGCGTCCGTGGAGGCTCCTGCGATTCCGGGGCCGCAGAGAGAACGAGACGCCAAGGGTCGAGCGACCGGCGGCAGGTCCGCTATGCGGGACGAAGCTGACCTTGCCTATGCCACCAACCAAAATAACTGCCGCGACCGTTTTTTGACCTCAGATCGGCAAGCCGACTTTGCGCATCATGGTCCCCAGTCTCTCCGTCCGCATTTTGAGCAGCATGCAGGCATCGCCTGCCACCGAGCGCACTTCCGAACATCCCTATCAGGTAACAGGCTGGAGGCTTGCAAATGCTTCGGCGATCCGCTGCGGCGCCTTGGGACGCGCGTACATCCGCACAAGGTATGCTTTGAGATTCGGACAGCCGTCAATCAGCCCATTTTCATCGCCCCAGTCCAGAACATAGGCGGTGACGCAATCAGCGATGGTTATGTTGTCGCCGACGATGAACTCACGCCCATCCATGTGACGGTCAAGTATTGCTGCCATCGCCACAAACTCCTCTCTGGCGAGAGCAATATCTTCTGGCAGACGCTTGTCCTCGGGATACACAAAGGTGTGCCTGGCTATCCGCCACAGCGGCTGTTCAAGTTCGGTGACCGCAAACATAGACCAGCGATACGCCTGCGCCCGCTCCGTTAGGTCGGCGGGCATGAACCCTTTGACACCATACTTCTCTGCCAAGTACATGACGATCGCGGCGGATTCTGTGAGTACAAGGTCACCGTCAACCAGCACCGGAAGTTTTCCGGCGGGATTGAGGCGCAGGAAGTCGGGGTGACGGTTTTCGCCAGCTAGGAGGTTGACGGGCACAAACTCGAATTCCGCATCAAGCTCTTGAAGGGCCCAAAGTGCGCGAAGCGAGCGCGTCGGACCTAATCCATACAGTTTCATCATCTTGGTTTTTCCCCAATTTCAAACAGACAGCGGCGTCACGGCGTTGACAGATACGTAGAAGGTGGGAAGCAGAACGTTTCTGCCGCCCTATGCTGTCAGAACGGATGCCCTGAGTGACTGATGTGATGCTTCTGGACATTTCCAATTTCGAATTGCACATCGGTCTTGGGCGGGTTCGATATCTTTCGCCAGGCCTCCAGGTCGGCTTCGGACTCCCATAATTCCATCAAGTTGACACGTGAAGGATCGACAGGATCTTCGCTGATGGATAGGTCGAGGCAACCCGGATATGCGCGGGCGCGCCTGATCAAATCCGCATGTGCTTCAACGAAGGCCTTCCGTCGAGGGGCCGGAACTTTGTAATGGCCCGCGACAACCAGCATGTTTCTTCTCCCATCATTGAAATTGCGTAGTCACTTTCAAAGGACGTTGGAGGAATCTCCGAGCCGACAGAGGGTCGCAAAAAAACTATCCGTGATGCTTTCACCATACCCAAGGGGTGCGAGCGGCAGGCAGCTTCTGTTTCCGAGGCATTCGACATCTCCTTGCCTACTATACCAGCGGCGCAAATTTCTGACTCGCGGCTCCAGGTTTGTCGGCGGCCTGATTCATGATTCCTTGGGGCGAAGGAGATCCGCCCATGGGATCAGCAGTTGAATTGCGGACGGACTATTCGGCCTCGGAGCTTCGCCGGTTGGCCCGGGCCTCACAGGATGCGCGGCAGAGCAGCCGGCTGCTTTCGCTGGCGGCGGTGTTCGACGGTATGAGCCGAGCGGAATCCGCCCGGATCGGCGGAATGGACTGCCCAACCTTGCGCGACTGGGCGCATCGCTTCAACGAAGCCGGGCCGGACGGGCTCAAGGACGCTTGGTACGGTGGCCTCGCGCCGCGGCTTTCGCCAAAGCAACTGGCAGAGTTGGCCGAGATCGTCGAAACCGGTCCCGCCTCCATCGTCGACGGGGTGGTGCCCCTTCGGCAAGCTCAGGAGGCGGTGCGTCGATCTCCAGAAGGTCATCAAGGATCGCTTCGGGGGCGACGATCACGAGCGCCATGTGTCGACCTCTTTTGAAGAAGCTGGGCTTCTCCCCCATGAGCGCCCGGCCGCGCCACCCCGCGCAGGATGCCGAAATCGTCGAGGCATATAAAAGAACTTCCCGCGCGCGCTGGACCCGGTCGAGAACGTCTGGCAGTACATGCCACCGACTGGCTCTCAAACCGCGTCTTCGACACCTGTGAGGCGATCATCGACGCCGCTTACGAGGCTTGGCAGAGGCTCCTCGCGCAACCACAATCGATCACGTCCATCGGAATGAGGCGCTGGGCACATGTCGGTCAATCGTCACATGATCGCTGATACTACAGGATCATCTGCGCGGTGGAATTCGGCCCTTGCGTCAGATAGATCTCGCCGCGGTCGCTCAGCTCCTTGGCCAAGCTCAGGATCTTGTTCTGGGCGTCCTCGACCTCGTCGGCACGGACCGGCCCCATGTTCTCGAGCTCGCTCCGGACAATCAGGCCGGCGCGTTCCGAGAAGTTCGCGAAGAATATGTCTCGGACCTCGTCGCGCACGCCCTTCAGCGCCGTGACGATGACCTCGACCTCCGCATTCTGGATGATGACCTGAAGCGTGCGCGGATCGAGCTTCACCAGGTCGTCGAACGTGAACATGAGCGCCTTGATGACCGTCGCGGAGTCCGGCATGTCCTCTTCCAGGCCGCCCATGATTTCCTTCAGGCTGTCCCGGTCCACCATGTTCAGGATATCGGCCATGTGCATATGGCTGTCGCTGCCGTGGGCCCGGATGTAGTTGGCCATGAATTCGCTGTGCAGCATCTCCTCGACGTCCTCAAGGATGTCCTTCTGCACATACTCCATCTCGATCATGCGTCGCACGACGTCGTGGACGAACGCCTTGGGCAGGAGAGGCAGAACCTTCGCCGTATGGCTCGACCTGATCTTCGAAAGGATGACCGCGGCCGTCTGCGGGTGCTCGCCTTGCAGATAGGTCGCCAGCACCTGCTCGTTCACATTCGAGACCTTCTCCCACATGGTCCGGCCGGCCGGTCCGCGGATCTCGCTCATGATCTCCATGACGCGATCATCCTCGAGGAAGTTCGACAGCATTCGCTCCGTGCTCTCATAGGTGCCGATCACCGTCGCGCTGTTCGCGAAATGGTCGGTGAACTGACGCAGGAGCTGCTCGGCGATCTCCGAGGTGATGCTGCCGAGGCTGGCCATGGCTCGACTGACGATGCGAATCTCATCGTCGTCGAACTTCTCCATCACCTTGGCGCCCTTCTCCTTGCCGAGCGACAACAGAATGACGGCGGCCTTCTCTGGTCCGGTCAGATGTTCGTAATTGTCCCGGACACGAATCTGGGTGCCCATTCTCAACCTCCAATCTCGTCACGTTCTGCAACAGGAGACTGATTCACCACCTGGTCTCCGCCCGCCCTCTCGATGGAAAGGGCCAGTTCCCGGTCATATCGAAAAATGTATCCGAGGATCTCGTTCATGGCCGATACGGCCCGCGCAGGGATCATCGTCCCGGCGCTGAGCCGCCCCAGGATATCGCCCAGGTCGGAATCGTCATTGACCTCCAGGCCGCTTTCGCGGGCGAGATCCAGCAGCCGATCCACCAGCTCGCCCCGCGATCGTTCATCTGCTCCCATCGGTGGCCTGTGTCCCCTATGCATGCCCCGCCTCTCAGATCTGTGCGACCGTCTTGATCGGGGTCTTCCGGTGCAGCTCGGCGTGGCTGATCACCGGCGTCGAGGGACTCACGCGCTCGAGAATCGAACGAATGAAGGGGCGGGCGTCCTGGCTGGCCAGGATCGCGAACGGGTTCCCGCCGGCGATCTGCTCCTGAATGGCCGGGCGCGCGGCCAGCACGAACTCGTGCACCATGGTCGGCGGCATGGTGAAGACGCGGTCTTCGCCCTCGGGCTTGATGTGATCGAGGAAGGCCTGCTCCCATTTCGGCGCGAGCGTGACCACGGAGATGAAGCCGTCGGGTCCGATCAGGTTCTGGCAGATCTGCTGCGCCAGCTTGGTGCGGACATGCTCGACGATCACATTCACGTTCCGCGTATGCGCGACGGCCTCGGACACGCCCTCGAGGATGCGCGGCAGGTTTCGAATCGAAACATGCTCGGCCAGAAGCCCCTGGAGAACGTTCTGCAGCGCCGCCATGGTGATCTGGCTCGGCACAAGATCGTGGACGAGCTTCTGATAGTCCCCATCCAAGCCGTCCAGAAGCTTGCGAACGGACGCATAGCTCAGTAGCGAGGTGAGATTGTCCTTGATGGCCTCGGTCAGATGCGTGATCACGACGCTTTCCGCATCGACCACGGTATAGCCTTTCGCCTCCGCCTCCTCCGCGAAGGCCTTGCTGATCCAGCGTGCCGGAAGGCCGAAGGTCGGCTCGCGGGTCTCTTCTCCCTGAATGCGCGGGGTCTTCCCGGCCGAGTCGATGGCGAGCATATAGTTCGGCCAGATCTCGCCCTTGCCGACGACGACGCCCTGTACGGCGATCTCGTATCCCTTCGGCGGCAGATAGGCGTTATCCTTGATTCGGATCTTGGGCAGGAAGAAGCCGTATTCCTTGGCAAAGCGCTTGCGCAGCAGCTTGACCTTCGCCGTCAGCCCGGCGCCTTCGCTGATGATCAGCGGCACGAGCTGGTTTCCGACCTCGACCTGGATGTCGTCGATGCGGAGCATCTCCTCGATCGGCGTCTCGTCCGTCGCCTGCGGCGCGGCTTCGGCGAGCGCTGCCCTCTGCTGCTCGAACTCCAGGCGAGCGAAATGCTTCGGCAGGTACCAAGCGACGACGCCGAACCCGCTCGACAGCAGAAGAAAGGGGGCGACGGGTAGCCCGGGCGTAAGTGCAAGCACGCCCATCAACAGCGATGCCACCGCCAGCGCCTTCGGATAGCCGCCGAGCTGCCGGAGGACGGCCTTGTCGGCGGATCCGACGTTGCCGCCCTTGGTGACGAGCAGGCCCGCGGCAAGCGAGACGATCAGCCCCGGAATCTGCGAAACCAAGCCATCGCCGACCGAAAGAATCGTGTAGATCTCCACCGCCTCGCCGATCGCGAGATCCTGCTGACCGACGCCGATAAGGATCCCGCCGATCACATTGATGAAGGTGATGATCAGGCTGGCGATGGCGTCGCCGCGAACGAACTTGGAGGCACCGTCCATGGAACCGAAGAAGGAGCTTTCGTCCTCGAGCTCCCGGCGGCGGCGTTGCGCGCCCTCATCGTCGATCAATCCGGCCGAAAGATCGGCGTCGATCGCCATCTGCTTGCCGGGAATCGCATCCAGGGTGAAACGGGCTGTCACCTCGGCGACGCGCGTCGCGCCCTTGGTGATGACCATAAAGTTCACCGTGGTCAGAATCGCGAATACGATCAACCCGATGAGGAAATTGCCGTTCATCACGAAGTTCGCGAACCCTTCGATCACGTGGCCCGCCGCGTCGTGGCCGGTGTGACCGTCGCTCAGAATCAGGCGTGTCGTGGCGATGTTCAGCGCCAGGCGCAGGGTCGTCGCCACGAGCAGGATGGTCGGGAAGGACGAGAAGTCGAGCGGCTTGTTGATCCACAGGGCGACCATCAGGATCAGCACGCTCAAGGCGAGCGATATGGCAAGCCCACCATCCAGAAGCCAGGATGGAATGGGCATGAACAGGACCATCAGGATCAGCACGATGGCGGCCGCGAACATCATATCGCGCTGGCCCATGCCGATGCGCAGCGACGTCAGCAGACTAGGCCTGGAACTGGCGACGTCACTCATCCGGCGACGGCCGTCAAGGGTTCATCCGCCGCCCCGCCCGAGGCTCCCCCCCGGTCCGGAAACGGCATGACGTTCTCCCCCGAGACTGCGGATGAGCCCCCCGGCGAGGCTGCCGCTGCCCCCGCGGGCTTACCGGCCATCGTCGAGCGGCCGAAGGTCGACGGCTCGCGCTCGCCGTGAAGAATCGTGCGCAATCTCGAAAATCCGTCCTCGATGCTCATCTGCTCGCCGATCTGCTGGCCCAGAAAGGCCTCGAGCTGCGGATATACGGCGATGGCGCGATCGACGGTGGGATTGCTGCCGGGCCGATAGGCCCCGATCTGGATCATCTCGCGCAGATTCTCGTACTCCGCGATGAGCTCTCGCGCCTCGCGGAAGAGCGACAGCTCCGCCTCGTCATGACAGGCCGGCAAGGCCCGCGACACGCTCCGCAGCGCATCGATCGCCGGAAATCGTCCGCGCTCGGCGATCTCCCGATCGAGCACCAGGTGCCCGTCGACGATGCTGCGGACCGCATCGGCGATGGGCTCGTTCGTATCGTCGCCTTCGACGAGGACCGTGAAGATGCCGGTAATATCGCCTTGGCCCGCAAGCCCGGGGCCGGACCGTTCCAGCAGCTTCGGAAGCTCCGCGAAGACGCTCGGCGGATAGCCCTTGGTGGTCGGAGGCTCTCCGACGGCCAAGCCGATCTCCCGCTGCGCCATTGCGAACCGGGTGATGCTGTCCATCATACACAGCACCTGATGGCCGCGATCGCGGAACTCCTCGGCAATGGCGGCCGTGACATAGGCCGCCTGACGGCGCATCTGCGGGCTTTCGTCGGAGGTCGCGACCACCAGAATGGATCGCCGCAGCCCGCCCTCGCCGAGCTGCTCCTGCAGGAAGTCCTGGACCTCGCGGCCGCGCTCGCCGATGAGCCCGATGACATTGATATCCGCCTGGGAGGAACGGACGAGCATCGAGAGCAATGTCGACTTGCCGACGCCCGATCCGGAGAAGATCCCCATCCGCTGTCCCTTGCAGATCGGCACGAAGGTGTTGATCGCGCGAATGCCGGTATCCAGCTTTGCGCCCATGCGCCGCCGTTGATAGGCCGGCACTGCCGGAGCCCGCAGGGCCCGGTGGCGATCACCCAGGGTGACGGGCCCTTTCCCGTCGATCGTCTGGCCCATGGCGTTGAAGACACGGCCGATCCAGCTTTCATCGGGGCGAATGAACGCATCGCTCTCGGTCAGATAGACATCGCTGCCGACGACGATGCCGTCGACGCTGTCGAACGGCATGACGATGGTGCGGTTCTCTTGAAACCCGACCACCTCGCAGAGAACCTGCCGGCCGTCCTTGCGAACGATCTTGCACTTGTCGCCCGGCGCCAAGTGCGACTGCAGCCCGGTCAGCTTGACCGTCGTACCGAGGCAGGCCGATACCTGCCCCCGATAGACCGGCCCGCCGAGCCGTTCGAACTCCGCTCTGAGATATCCAAGACTTGACATGCAAATCGACGCCGAGTGAACCCCGGCCTTACCCTAATGATTCAGGTTTAATCTGAGGTATACGCCACCGAGCGGCGGGCCGGGCCGACGCGGGTCCGGGGCGGAAGTCTGTCGGATGTTTCTAAAATCCGGCCCCGATGCGGTCGACCAGATTGAGCGCGTAGTTCGACAGGCCCTGATACATGAACGGCGTCGACACCGCGATCACCACGAGGATCGCCACGATCTTCGGCACGAAGGTGAGCGTCATCTCCTGGACCTGCGTAAGGGCCTGCAGCAAAGCGATCCCGACACCGACGATCATCGCAACCGCCAATGCCGGCGCGGCGATCAGCAGCGCCGTCCATATGCCGTCCCGCAACAGGTCGATGGCGTCGGTCTCGCTCATCGCGACGCTCGCCGGAGCCCGCGACCAGTCCGCCTAGACCGGCATCCGCAGGATTTCCTGATAGGCCTGCACCATCTTGTCGCGAATGGCGATCGCCGAGTTCAGGGTCAGTTCAGCCGCCATCACGGCCTCGACGACCTGCTGCGAGCTCGCCTTGCCCTTCGTGCCGGCGACGGAGACGGCTTCGCTCTCCTGAAGCTGCTCGATCGACGTTTTCGCCATGCTCTTCATGAAGTCGCCGAAGGTCGGCTCGGCAACGTTCGTCGACGGCGAAGGGCCGTTGGTGAGGCCCTGGCCGAACAGCTTGTTCTGCGCGTACAGCCGGGCAGCCTGGCCCAGGGACGGCGTGATGAGCGACATGGCGATGGTCTCCTAGAGATTCAGCTAGAGTCAGCGGCGGATCAGGTCGGTGGTGCGCATCAACATCGACCGGGCCTGCTCGACCATGTTGAGGTTGGCCTCATAGGCGCGCGTCGCTTCCCGCATGTCCGCCATCTCGATCAGGGTCGAGACGTTCGGCATCTTGACGTAGCCGGCTTCATCGGCCGCCGGGTGATTCGGATTATAGACCTGCTTGAACAGGGATCTGTCGACGCCGATGCTCTTCACGTCCACCAGCGACGCGCCGATCGACCGGTCGAGCTCAGCCTCGAAGGTGATCGTCTTGCGTCGGTAGGGGTCGCCGCCCGGCACGCTGGCGGTCGAGTTCGCGTTGGCCACGTTCTCCGCGACCACCCGCATCCGCAATCCCTGGGCCTTCAGCCCGGACGACGCGACGGCGATCGTCCCTAGCAAGGAGTCATACATGATCGTTCCCCAACTACTGGCTGCTGATCGCCAACTTCAGCATCGAATGGCTCGACTTGTAGAGGTTCGAGACGAGCGAATAGGACGCCACCGTCTCGGACGCCTTCAGCATCTCCTGCTCGAGAACCACGCTGTTGCCGCTCGGCGTGACTTCCCAGACCGGCGCGTCGCTGTCCACGCCGAACCTTCCATCTTCCGCAGCACTGCCCAGCCCCATATGGCCCGGCTGCGTCCGGGCCAGCCGGACCTCCGCCTCCTTCAGGGCCGCCTCGAACGGCTTCAGGTCGCGGGAGACGAAGCCGGGCGTGCTGGCGTTCGAGACATTCTCGGCAATGGTCTGATGGCGCGTCGCCAGATAGGAAAGGCGGCTACTCGCCAGCTTGAAGAGACCGATACCCATAACGTCCATGTCTTGCCTGCCTGGCCAGAGAAGTTCGGGCTACCTATCTACCCGACGCCGTTTAAACTGAGGTTTCGTTCAAAAGCCTAAAGAAAATTCACGAGGCTGAGCCTGCTGAGTCGCGCGGTCATCGCGTAGCTCGTCTCGATCTGGGTTTCCAGGGTCGTGATCCTTACATTCGTCTCGTAGGGGTCCGCCGCTTCCAGGTCGTTGATCCGTCCGTTCAGGACATTCTGGAGAAGCTCATGGCGGCCCTGTGCGTGCTCGACGGTCTGTTCCGCCAGTCCCAGCTCGGCCTTTTTCTCGGTTATCTGGGCCACCCCGGCCTGCAGATCGGCGAGCGATTGCGCGAGAAGCTCATGGTATTGAGCCGGCGGCATGGAATTCATGTCGATCGCGGCCAGCGTATAGGCGGCCTTCAGAACCTGGCGGACGCCCGGACCGTCGGCGCGGGCGCCATAGGTGATCTCCTGGCTCGCATCGACCTTGCCCGTCACATCGGTCGTCGACCCGTTGTAGAACGTCGTCGCATAGCGATGGGTCGCCACGGTGTGGGTGTTGTCGAACACCGATGCGATGCCGTCGGGACCATTCAGAAGGTCATCCAAAGTGGCGGCATCGACGACCGGCGGCTTCGCCGCGATGACATTCTGCAGCACCTGATTCGGTGACACGCCGGTGCCGGCATTGACCTGGTCCGAGTCCTGAGCCGGTTGAGTGTCCGTGGCCGTCCCGGCGAACAGATATCGGCCGCCGTTGCTCGTATTGAGCGTTCCCAGCAAGTTCGCCAGAAGATCCTTCGCGGCATCCTGAACGAGCCTTGCGCCGGCCTCGCCACTCATTCCGGCGATGAGCGTCTTTATGAAACCACTGGCATCACCGCTGTCCTCGTCGCCCGCGACGGCATTGACGACATTGGTCAGGGCCGCCTGGGTGATTTCGAGACGCGACGTGATCGTCGCGTTCGACGTCATATACTCCTCGGCCTCCGAAAAGGCGTTGTGCATGCCGATGAGTTGGGCCGTGCGTGGCCCGATCTCTCCCGCGACGTCGAACTTCTTTCCCGTTCCCTGCTCCTTGAGAAGGGCGGACATCTGACCCTGCGCCTCGGAAAGGGCTTTGCGATTCTGCAGCGACATGCCCATGGTGGACACGGATTGAACAAACATCGCGGACCTCCTAACGGTTCGATGCCAACAGATGAGTCCCGTTCACTGACCGGCTCGAACCACAAACGCCTTAGGTTGGCGGACTGATGCACGCAACGCCTGAGAACCCGGCGTTACGATCAGGCCACTAGAACTCGAACAAGCGTGCGATCATCCGGTTGGCGGTCTCCAGGACTTGCGCATTGGCCGCATAACTCCGTTCGATCGTGAGAAGTTTCTGCATTTCGTCATCGATATTGACGCCGTCCCGGTTCAAGCGGGATGTCGACAAGGCGTCGTGCGCAATGGACTTGCCTTCCAGGCTCGTTTCCGCCTGTTGCCTTATCGCATGCTGGTCCGATACCGCCGCGGACGCGAAATCGAGCAGTTTCGCCGACGTCTGAAGCCCGGCCGCCGGGTCGAAGGCCATGACCGAATCGAAGACCGCCTCGAACTGGCGGATCTGCGCGTTATCGGCCGGCGGCCCCTCGGCGGCGGCATGAATGCCGTCGCGAACCCGCCACAGATCCCCGCCGGTCTCCGGCTTGACCATGTCGTTCACGGCGATGCGCCCGGCGAGCCCCGCGACATAAGCCGTCGGGTCATGGGCGTTCCCGCTGTCGGTGAACAGGCCGGTATCCTCCGGCGGCGCGCCCGTCACCGTGGCGTCGGCATTCTGGAACCCGGCTATCAGCTGACTGGCGGCCTCGTCGATCTGGATCTGGAAGCGCACCATGGTGGTGTCGCGGATTTCGAATAGTCCGGCCAGCCTGCCGGAGGGGATCGAACCGGCATTTCCGCTGCCCGGAGCGATGTCGATGCCATCCACCTCGAGGCCGCTGAGGCCACCCGGCGTCAAGGGGTCGTACTGCAGCGATGCCGGGATGTTCGGCGACGGCGTGAACTCAAGATAGGAAACCTCGGCATCGAGCAGTGTCGCCCCGCCCTGGGTCATGATGTGCACTTCGCCGTTTTCCTGCGTGACCGTGCGGATCGGGATCTCTTGCGCGATCTGGTCGATAAGGTTGTCGCGTTGGTCTTTCAAGTCGGTGTAGTCGGCGCCGGCGTTCCCGCGGGCGCTTATCTCGCTGTTGAGCGCCTTGATCCGATCCAGCGCGGTGTTGACGGTCCTCACGCTCTCCCCGATCTGCGCGTCGGCATCCTCGCGGGCCTGGCGTATCGCGGCATCGGTGCGTTGGAACACCTGCACCAGGCCTTCCGCCGAGGTGACCACCGCTTGCTGACTCGCGGTACTTTCCGGGCTCTCGCCCAATTCGCCGAGCTGGCGATCGAAATCCGCGAGCAGGCTCGCCAAGGACCGTTCGTCCTGCGGCTGGCCGACGATATCGGTGAAGTATCGCAGGGCCTCGGCCAGCACCTGCTGCTCGGCCACCCCACTGGAGGCATTGCGGACATCCCGGATCAGGAACTCGTCGACACGCCTGGCGATCCCATCGACCCGCACGCCGTACCCGACCCCGCCGAGAACGAGCGAGCTCAGATCCACGTCCTTGCGGACATAGCCGTGCGTTTGGGCGTTCGCGACGTTGCGGCTGAGAATCGCCGACTGGGTCTGCGTGGCCCGCAAACCGGTGAGCGCCGCATTGATCGCCTGGGTAATCGACATCACTCTGCTCCCTTCGTGACCACGCAAGGCGGCTTGCCGGCCCTAAGGCCGACAAGCCCCTCTACTTACCGCTTCAGCTGGCTGAGTTCGGCCATCATCTCATCGCCGGTCTGGAAGATCTTCGCATTGGACGAATAGGCCCGCTGCGTCTGGATCAGCTGCGTCAGCTCCTCGGCAATATCGACGTTGGAGGCTTCCAGGGCGCTGGCGACGACCTCACCGGCGGGGCCGTGCGTCCCCTCCCACAAATACATCTGTCCGGAATTCTGACCCAGGCGGAAGATATTGCCATCGTCGGAAGTCAGACCGTTGGGATTGGGCACGGCGGCGAGGGGAACCTGATAGATCGGCGTCCGCTCGCCGTTATTGAAGATGGCGTAAACGACACCCTCCTTGTCGACTTCGACCCGCTGCAGCACGCCGAGCTGGGCTCCGTCACTGTGGATCTCCGGCTGGTAGTCGCCATCGAATTGCACGATGCCGTTGGGCGTGTTCACCGCACCGATATCGAGGTCGATCGGCTGACCGTCGACATTGGTCAGGCCCAGCACGCCAGTGGGCATCGCAGGCGTATAGGTCATCGGCATACCGGGGTTCGGATCGGCCACGCCGTTGAAGAGGATGTCGACCGTTCCGATGTTGGTCCCGTCATAGTCAATGACGTTGAGCGTCCATTGATTGTCGGTGGCGGCGTCCGGCGTCCACTCCAGTGTCAGCCGTCGGGGAGTGCCCAGCGGGTCGTAATAGGTGGTGGAGGTTGTCTGCACCTGCCCCGTCCCTCCGGGCCCCGGGGCACCCGCCGGAAGGTTCGCGGAGAAATCGATCCGCGTCGTCGGCGAGCCGGCGAAGGTCAGGTTGTTGATATTGACGGTCTCGAGATCGTTGAAGGTGTCGGTCGACGGCGCCGCGATGACTGGCGTTCCGTCGGCATTGAGCTCAAACCCCTGCAGGTAATAGCCGGCCGAATTGACCAGGTTCCCAGCATCGTCCGGCACGAAGGAGCCGGCGCGGGTCAGGGCAAAGGACCGATCCGCCGCGGTCGCATGGTCCGCCACGACGAAGAAGCCGCCGCCGGCGATGGCGAGATCGGTGCTCGACGAGGTGGGGAGCAGCGTCCCGGCCTTGCCGATCTCCTGTCGGATGGACGGGAGCACGCCGCCGGAGGTGTAGCTGGTCTGCGTCGGCGGCTGCGTCACCATCGAGGTGAACTGGACCTCGGCCCGCTTATAGCCGACGGTGCTGGAATTGCTGATGTTGTCGGCGATTGCCGCGAATTTCGTGCTCTGCGCCTGCAGTCCGGCCACGCCAGCCCGCATTGCACCCATGAGGCTCATGGTGGATCTCCCCTCGTTTGCCTGCCCGCTCTTCTGGGGTCGCCACGCAGAGCCCTTCTTGGGGTGCAACGCTCAGCCGTCGCCGGACTGAAGCGATGGTGAGGCTACAGACCGATGTTTAAAGCTGATTAAAAGAATTGTGGTGTATCACTACGTTCATCTTGTTCTTTCGGCGCGCATCGAAAATAGTTTTGCCCATGATGACCGCCGCGAAGGAGCCTGGAGCACCGATATGAGCGTAGGTCCAATTCACGGGAACAGCGCCGAATTGCGCGGCGTTTCGCCCCAGATCACCTCGGCGATTCAGATGGCGAGTCTGCGGTCCGGGGTCGATTTTTCCTATTTGGTAACCAAGGCTGCCATGGAAAGCGGCTTCGACCCCCACATCCAGGCCAAAACCAGCAGCGCGACCGGACTCTACCAGTTCATCGACCAGACCTGGCTGGACATGGTCAAGACCCATGGTGCGAAATACGGTCTGGGGGGCTATGCCACCGCGCTCGAATCGGGGCACGCGGACGATGCCCTGAAGCAAAAAATTCTCGACCTTCGCGAGGATCCCAAGATTTCGGCCTTCATGGCGGCTGAATACACCCGGGGCAATCGGAACTATCTCGAGGGAACGGTCGGCGGCAGGATCGGAGATACCGAGCTCTATCTGGCTCATTTCCTCGGGCCGGGCGGAGCGGAGAAGTTCCTCCGCGCCCTGCGGGCCGACCCGGGGCAGGATGCGGCCAGCATCTTGCCGCAGGCCGCCGAGGCCAACAGGGCCATCTTCTATCGGAACGGGCAACCTCTCTCGCTCGAGGACGTCTATGACCGCTTCGCGGCGAAATTCGCGGACCGAGCCATCGCTGCAGCCGGTCCCACGGAAGCCGGCCGCCAGCCGATCGAACCCGACGCGCAGGCCACGGCTTCCGCTGGGGGAGCCGAAGCAGGCTCAACCCGGCCGTCGCACTGGATGCCGTCGCCTGTGCAGTCCCCGGGGCCGGCCCTTCGGATGAGCTATGCGACGCAGCTCTATCTCCTATCCTTGTCGATGCCGGGCGGAGAGCCGGACGAGGGCTCGGTCTAGGTCCTGATTATCTGAATCAGGGCTGGGGTCCTATCGGGTCGGGCGCATCGGCCGCCGGAGATAGTGCTCGAAGAAACGGTTCAAGCGCTCGTCGACCGAGGTGAACTGAAGCGCCAGTTCCTTTCGCCTTTGGATATGGCGGATGACGCGCGCAGTGAACGGAACCCGCTCCGGCCCCTTGAAGGTCGCGCCGACGATGAAGCCGCGGACGACATCGTCAGGCTTCAGGGACCCGTCATAGGGCCGAATCAGCAACCCGCCGACGGACCAGTTCAAAGGGCGCCAGACCCCATTGTTGAAATGGACCTCGAAAACCGGCTCGCTCATCCGCTCGTGGCGGCGCGCGTCGCGGCCGCTGACGTTGTAGTATTGCTCGGTTTTGATATGACGCATGCCGTGCCTCAAGAAGGAGGCGCGATCTTATCAACTTATTCTTTGCCAAAGCTTAATCGCCAACCGCCGCTGTCCGGCGGAGCGATCGGCCCGCTTGCAAGCGGCGGTGGCGGCCTGTATGCCCTGTGAAGCTGAAACTTGTCGAAACGCCCTGTTTGGGAGATCCCGCAGCAATGACTGTCCGCCACGGCCGCGAGTTCCTCAGCATTCCCGGCCCGACCACGGTGCCCGACGACGTCCTCGCCGCCATGCATCGTCCGGCGATCGACATCTATTCCGGCGCGCTCATCGAGGTTACCGCGAGTTGCCTCGAGGATCTCCGCAGGCTGTTCCGCACGCGAGGCCGGACCTACATCTACGCCGCCAACGGCCACGGCGCCTGGGAGGCGGCGCTGGTGAACCTGCTCTCGAAGGGCGACAAGATCCTTGTCCTCGAAAGCGGCCGCTTCGCTCTCGGCTGGGGCGAGATGGCTGCCGTTCTCGGCATCCGCGTCGAAGTGCTGCCGGGGAACTGGCGCCGCGCGGTTGATCCGGCGGCGCTGGAAGCCCGCCTCCGCGAAGACAAGGCGGGGGACATCAAGGCCGTGCTCGTCGTCCAGATCGACACCGCCTCGAGCGTCGTCAACGATATTCCGGGCATCCGCAAGGCCATCGACAATGCCGGGCACGACGCCCTGCTGATGGTCGACACCATCGCGTCGCTGGGCACCATGCCGTTCGACATGGATGGCTGGGGCGTCGACGTCGCCGTGACCGGCTCGCAGAAGGGGCTGATGATGCCGCCGGGATTGAGCTTCGTCGCCGCCAACGAGAAGGCGAGGGCAGTTCACCAGCAGGCCGGACTACGCACGCACTATTGGGACTGGACCGCGCGCGATGGCGCGGAGCACTACCAGAAATATTGCGGCACGCCTCCCGAACATATGCTGTTCGGCCTGCGCAAGGCGCTGGACATGCTGTTCGAGGAGGGGCTGGAGAATGTCTTCGAACGCCACCGGCTCCTCGCCGAAGCGGTCCGCCGAGCCGTCGAGGCCTGGGGTGCCGGCGGCGCCTTGGAGTTCAATATCACGGAGCCCAGCGAGCGCGCCAATTCGGTGACGACCGTGCTCACGACGGACGGCCGCGATCCGAAGCCGCTGCTGGCATACTGCGAGCAGAAATGCGGCGTGGTGCTGGGCATCGGCATCGGCGACCTGGGCGGCAGGGCCCTGCGGATCGCGCATATGGGCCACGTCAACGCGCCCATGGTCCTGGGGACTCTGGCCGTTCTGGAGACCGGGCTCGTCGCACTCGGCATCCCTCACGGCGAAGGCGGGGTCAGAGCCGCGGTCGAATGGCTCGGCCGATCGGTGCCGGCATGACCGGACACCAACGCCTTCAGGCGTTCGGCCCCAAGGCTTTCGCTTCGTCCAGAAGCCAATCCCGGAAGACCGTGAGCGCGGCCCGCGAGGGCCGATCCGCCGGGACCGTAAACCAGTAGCCGTTCCGGCTGAAGAAGCCGAGGTCCCGCGGGTTGACGAGCCGCTCGGACGCCAATTCCTCCATCACCAGGCAGCGCGGCACGAGCGCGAGCCCCTGTCCGGCGATCGCCGCGCGGATGACCAGCGCATAGAAGCCGAAGCGGATGATATGGGCCGGCGTGAAATCGACGAGCCCCTGGGCATCGGCGAACTCGCTCCACCGCAGCGGCGTCTGGAAATGGTCGAGCACCGTGTAGCGGCGCACGTCGTCGGCCGTCCCGATGCCGCCCATCCGTGCGAGCAATGAGGGCGAGGCGACGAGCGCGACATCGCGACCGAAGAGATAATCGGCCGCCTGTCCCCGCCAATCGCCCTCGCCGAAGCGGAAGACGGCATCCGCCTCCTCCACCATATCGCTCGTGATGAAGGTGGTGAACTGCACGTCGATGTCCGGGTGCCGTTCGGTGAAGCGCGAGAAGCGTGGCACCAGCCAGCGGTCGCCGAGGATCGGGAGCACATGCAGCCGGATCAAGCCCGGCGAAGCGCGCGTGGCGCTGACCCGCGCCGCCGCCGTCTCCAGCGCGCCGAGAGCGACCCGCGCCTGCGTCACGTAGATCCGCCCCGCTTCCGTCAGCACGAAGCCACGGCTCGTGCGCGCGAACAGCGCGGAGCCGGCGATCTCCTCGAGCCCCTTGAGCTGCTTGCTCACGGCACTCTGGGTCAGGTGGACCGCGCGTGCCGCCGCCGAGGCGGTGCCGTGTTCGGCGAGCGCCACGAGGACGCGCAGCGCAGTCGTCGATGGAAGAGGGCGGATACCCTGCATGGCCTTGCCCGATCGAAACAGGCCGGCAGAGTATTCCATTTCGGACTGGGGGTGGGAGATCATTTCATTTGTTGGCGTCACGGCAGCTTGTCAATTTTCGGTCACGACGGACGACCGCTTGAGGAGGACTGCCGATGACTCAACCGACGCGCCTTTGGGGTGGCCGCTTCCGCACGGGTCCCTCGCCGGCGCTGATGCGCCTGTCGCGTGCCGATGCGAGCTATTTCCGCCTCGTCCCCTATGACATTGCCGCGTCGATCGCACATGCCCGCGAACTCGTCCGCGCCAGCGTCCTTAGCGAGGCGGAATACGAGAAGATCGCCGCCGCCCTCGTCGCGATCGGGCGGGACTTCGAGGCCGGCGAGGCCGTCCCGACGGAGACGGACGAGGACGTCCACACCTTCATAGAGCGGCTTCTGATCGAGCGGCTTGGCACCCTCGGCGGCAAGCTGCGCGCCGGCCGTTCGCGCAACGACCAGGCCGCCAACGACCTGAAGCTCTATCTCAGGGACAAGGTGCGCATCATCGTCCTCGACGTTCTCGCCTTGCAGCAGGCGGTGGTTTCGCAGGCGAAGGCGCATGTGGATACGCTCGCCCCCGGCTTCACCCACCTTCAGCCGGCCCAGCCGGTGAGCTTCGCTCACCAGCTTCTGGCCCATGCCCAGACCTTCGCGCGCGACGTCGAGCGTCTGCGCGACTGGGACCGCCGCAGCGCCCTCTCGCCGCTCGGCGCGGCGGCGCTCACCGGCTCCGCCCTTGCCCTGCATCCGGAGCTGTCTGCGCAAGAGCTCGGCTATGACGGCCCATGCGAGAACTCGATCGACGCGGTCGGCAGCCGCGACCATGTGGCCGAGTTCCTGTTCGCGACGGCGATGCTCGGCGTCCATCTCTCGCGGCTTGCCGAGGAGATCTTCCTCTGGTCCTCGCGCCAGTTCCGCTGGATCGAGCTCGACGATGCCTATGCGACCGGCTCGTCGATCATGCCGCAGAAGAAGAACGCCGATATCGCAGAGCTCACGCGCGGCCGGGCGTCGCGCCTGATCGGCGGCCTCACGACCATGCTCACCGCGCTCAAGGGCCTGCCTTTCGCCTATAACCGCGATCTCATCGAGGACAAGTTCACGGCTCTCGAGACCGTCGACACGTTGGCGGCAGTCCTGCCGGCCATGGCGGGCCTGGTGGGGACGATGCGCGTCGACGCCGAGCGGCTCGCACGCCAGGCGACCGACGGCTTCACGCTGGCGACCGAAGTCGCCGACTGGCTGGCGCGCCGGGGCGTGCCCTTCTCCGAAGCGCACGAGATCACCGGAGCCCTCGTACGCCATTGCGAGGACCGCGACATCGGCTTCGAAGCGCTCGACGACGAGGACCTGGCGGCGATCGACGCGCGGCTCGAACCCGCCATCAAGGCCTGCCTGACTCCCGAGGCGGCCGTCGCCGCCCGGACGGGCTATGGCGGAACGGCCCCGGCGCGCGTCGGCGAGCAGATTGAGCGTCTGGCCGCCATGCTTGACGAGCAGCGGCGATGGGCAGAAACCTACGCCGGCCCGCGCGGCTGAGCATGCGGAGAACGGTCAAGAGAGGAGGATGCCGATGGACGTGAAGGTGGCGACAGCAGGCACGGACGATGCTGCCCACACCTCGCCCTATTCCATCGCCCATCTGCGGCACGTTCCGCAGCGGCATTATGGCCGCTGGCTGGCGGCGACTCTGATCCTCCTCGCCTTCGCGGCCATCGTGAAGGCCTTCGCGGAAGGTCAGATCGCCTGGAGCGTCGTCGCGCAGTTCTTCACCGTACCGGCGATCCTCACCGGGCTTGCCAACACCGTGCTGATGACGGTCTGCGCCATGCTTCTCGGTATCCTGCTCGGCGTGCTCTTCGCGGTCATGGTGATGTCGCCGAATCCGGTGCTGAAGGCCGTCTCGGTCTTCTATATCTGGTTCTTCCGCGGCACGCCGCTGATCCTGCAGCTTCTCATCTGGTTCAACTTGGCGCTCGTCTTCCCCACGATCGGCATCCCCGGCCTTTTCGAGGCGCGCACCGTCGACGTGATGACCCCCTTCGTCGCCACGTTCCTCGGGCTCGGCATCAACCAGGGCGCCTATACCGCCGAGGTCGTGCGGGCCAGCATCCTGTCGGTCGATGCTGGCCAGACCGAGGCAGCGAAGTCGATCGGCATGACACGGCTCACCGCCTTGCGGCGCATCGTCCTACCGCAGGCGATGCGCGTGATCATCCCGCCGGTCGGCAACGAGGTGATCAGCATGGTCAAGCTCACTTCGATCGCGAGCGTGATCCAGTATTCCGAGATCCTGCGCAACGCCCAGACGATCTATTATGCCAATGCCCGGGTGATCGAGCTGCTGATCGTCGCCGCCATCTGGTATCTCGTCGTCGTGACCGTCCTGACGATCGGCCAGCATTTCCTCGAGAAGCACTTCTCGAAGGGCCATGGCGAGCGCAGCGCGCAGCGTGCGACGGCGCCGGCAGCCGGAGGGGCATGACCATGAAGCCGATGGTCGTCGCGGTCGACGTTCACAAGCATTTCGGCTCGCTGCACGCCCTCGACGGCATTTCCATCGAGGTGCCGCATGGCGAGGTTCTGTGCATCATCGGCCCGTCGGGATCGGGCAAGAGCACCTTCCTGCGCTGCATCAACCAGCTGGAGCGCATCGACGGCGGCGCAATCTGGGTCGACGGCGAACTCGCCGGCTATCGTCGTTCGGGAGAATCGCTCCTGCCGCTCAGCGACAAGGAGATCGCCCGCCAGCGCTTGGCGAGCGGCATGGTCTTCCAGCGCTTCAACCTCTTCGCCCATCTGACGGCGCTGCAGAACATCATCGAGGGCCCGGTCACAGTGCGGAAGCGCCCGAAGGCGCAAGCCGTCGACGAGGCGATGGCGCTGCTGGAGCGCGTCGGCCTCGCCGACAAGCGCGATGCCTATCCGAGCGAGCTGTCGGGCGGGCAGCAGCAGCGCGTTGCAATCGCGCGCGCGCTCGCCATGAAGCCGAAACTCATGCTGTTCGACGAGCCCACCTCGGCGCTCGACCCCGAGCTTGTCGGCGAGGTTCTTGCCGTCATCCGCGATCTGGCGACGAGCGGCATGACCATGATCGTAGTGACGCACGAACTCGGTTTCGCGCGCGAGGTCTCCAGCCGCGTCGTCTTCATGGATCTCGGCCGCATCATCGAGGAAGGACCACCGCAGGAGATTCTCGTGCGGCCCGAGCAGGCCCGCACCCGCGATTTCATCGCCGCCGTCCTGTCCTGACAACCCCAGAACAACAGCGAACAACACGCAAACCAACGAGAGGAGAGCTCGAATGAAGCCGATCAAGAGTCTGCTGGCGGCGGCTGCCGCGCTTGCGGTAGCGACGCCCGCATTGGCGCAGGAAGTTCCGGCGCGCATCAAGGAAGCGGGCAAGATCGTCATCGCGACCAACCCCAACTACGCGCCGATCACCTACAAGGATCCAGCCACCAACGAGTTGACGGGCTTCGACATCGACCTTGGCGAGGCCATTGCCGAGGAGCTCGGCGTGGAGGTCGAGTGGCAGGAGATCGCCTTCGCCCAGATGCTGCCGTCGCTGCAGACCGGGCGGGTCGACATGGTGCTCGCGGGCATGAGCGATCTGCCGTCCCGCCGGGACGTTGCCGACTTCGTCGACTATATGGTGTCTGGCGCACAGTTCTACACGAGCAGCGCCTTGGCGGACGAGATCAAGACGCCGGAGGATCTGTGCGGAAAGTCGGTCGGCGCCAGCCGCGCGACGAACTGGCCGACCCAGATCGCCGAATGGAGCGAGGAGAACTGCGTCGCCAAGGGCAAGCCCGCGATCGACGCGGTCGGCACGGAAGGCTCGGTCGGCGCGCGCACGCAGCTCAAGACGCAGCGCATCCAGGGCGCCGTCCAGGGCAACGAGACGCTGCCTTACTTCCAGGAGCTCGAGCCGGACACCTACGTCCTGCTCGGCGAGCCCTTCACGAAAACCCTCACCGGCATTCCCTTCCTGAAGACCGAGACGCAGCTGCGCGACGCCGTCAAGGCCGCGATCGAGCGGCTTCAGGAAAACGGCACCTATGACCAGCTCCTCGCCAAATACGGCCTCGCGGCGAACAAGCTCGAGCCCGTCACGATCAACCAGGGCAAGTAATCGCCCTGGCTTGAGCCCAAGCTTCAGCCGGAGCCGTCGGTCCGCTCCACGAGATCGAGCAGACGATCGGCAAGTCCTGCCAAGGCCGAAGCGAGGTCGCTCGTCTCGCTCGGCTCCGGCGCTGCGCCATAGACGGTGAGGATCTCGTCGCGTACGCCGTGGATCGCCTGCTCCAGGCGAGACAGATCGCGCCGCCGCCGCTCCGCGGCCAGGTCGATGACCTCGGCGCCGGGGAGATCACTCGGGGAAATCCCCGCGGCCTCGAGCAGCGGAAGGGCGGCCGGCTCCGTTCGGCCGCGCCGTCTCGGGCGGACACCGATGCTCGTCGGCGCCGGCCGCCGAGTTCGGCTGTCGTCCTCGACGAAGCGGCACAGGACGCCCAGCCAGGGCAGCATGTTGAGACTGTCGGACGCGGTGACCTCGCGCAACCGATAGGCGCAGCCGATCCGCCGCGGTGCCGATAGTCGCCGGGCGAGATAGCGGCCGATGATCCGGCGCGCCTCCTCCTCCGAAACGGCGCAGGCCCGCAGCCTGTGGCCGTGCGTGCCCACCCGGGCGAAGCGGATGCTCACCGTCCATGCGGAGAACAGGTCGCGATCCACCTGGATCTCGTAGGCGCGGTGATGGTTCGCCTCGTCGCGATGCGCCTCGAGGCGA
Organism: Virgifigura deserti; assembly: GCA_003576685.1. Taxonomy (GTDB): domain Bacteria; phylum Pseudomonadota; class Alphaproteobacteria; order Dongiales; family Dongiaceae; genus Virgifigura; species Virgifigura deserti. The sequence continues at coordinate 135,639 of QOZR01000008.1, read as the reverse complement.
ATGCGCAGGCGATCAAGCATGAGTCCGACCGCCCATGGTCAGACCGGATACGTCGCGGAACCCTGCCCTCTGCTGCCGTGCTATAGCGCGCATCCTGCGTCGATCGGCATTTATTCACAGGCTGTGGATAATTTCCGGCACCCTCGCCCGAAATACAAGCAAAAATGGTAATGATTTACGAGGCTTGCCGATCGGACTACCGCAATCGGGCCTTGATAGCGATCCGCCTGCGCGCAGAATGGGCGCGAAACACTGACTGGCGAACCACAGGCGCGGAGAATAAATCCCAATGAGTACCGATCACATCCCGACGACCATGAAGGCAGTCCTTCTCACCGGGCATGGCGGGTTGGACAAGCTGGTCTATCGCGAGGACGTCCCCGTCCCGCAGCCGGCAGCTGGGGAGGTGCTGATCGAGGTCACCGCCTGCGGGATGAACAACACCGACGTCTGGGTCCGCGAGGGCGCCTACGGCACGGAGACGGACCCGGGTGCCGTCTCGACATGGCGCCGGGGCCGGTCGACGCTCACCTTCCCGCGGATCCAGGGCACCGACATCGTCGGCCGCATCGCCGTGGTCGGCGCCGGCATTCCGGAGAGTCGGATCGGCGAGCGGGTGATGGTCGATTTCAGCCTCTACAACCGCGACGACGACAGCCTCGCCGACATCGACTATATCGGCCACGGCCGGGACGGCGGCTACGCTGAGTACACGGCGGTCCCCGCCGAGAATGCGCATTCCGTCCGCAGCGCGATGAGCGACGCCGAGCTTGCGACCTTCTGCTGCGCCTATCTGACGGGAGAGCACATGCTGGATCGCGCGCGCGTGGCCGCCGGCGAGCGCGTTCTCGTGACCGGCGCTTCAGGCGGCGTCGGCTCCGGCATCATTCAGCTCTGCCGCGTCCGCGGCGCCGTTCCCTATGCCGTCGTCGGACCCGGCAAGGAGGATGCGGTCAGGGCGATCGGCGCGGAAGCCGTGATCTCGCGGTCCGAGGGCGACCTGGCCGCGGCGGTCGACAAGGCGACCGGCGGCGAGCCCATCGATGTGGTGGCCGACCTGGTCGGCGGCCCGATGTTCAACGACCTGCTCCGGATTCTGCGCCCCGAAGGACGCTACACCACGGCCGGCGCGATCGCCGGGCCGGTGGTGCAGCTCGACCTGCGCACGATGTACCTGAAGCATCTGGAGCTCCACGGCTCCTCGCAAGGCACGCGCGGCGCGTTCCGCCGGCTGCTCGGCTATATCGAGCAAGGCAGGATCAAGGCGCTGCTCGGCGGGACCTACAAGCTGTCGGACTTCCACAAGGCCCAATCGGATTTCATCGCCAAGCGGTTCATCGGCAAGCTGGTGGTGAGTCCGGACGGGAAATGGAACGAAGCGCGGCGCGACTTTCGGGCGGGATAGGCCATCGGCCCAACCCGCCCGCGTCGTCGTTCACAGGGACGTACCGCATCGGATGGCCTCCATCACCTCTTCGGCCGTCTCCACGACACGGCCGAAGCTGAGGGCGAAGGACTGAAGGGTCGCGGCGTGCATCTGCGGATCGTAGTCCGCGAGAGCGTCGGAGACGAGCACACAATCATATCCCCGGTCGGCGGCGTCGCGGGCGGTCGCATCGACGCAGGCGCTGGTTATGACTCCGGTCACGACGAGCGTCGAGATCCCCATGCGAGAGAGGGTCCGGTCGAGCTCGCTTCCATTGAAAGCACCGTTCGTCGTCTTCTTCACGATCGTTTCCCCGGCGGCTGGGGTCAGTTCCTCGAGGATTTGGAAGTCCGGATTGCCCGACCACCAGAGGTCGCGGATTCCGGTCGCTGCCTCTAGGTTGCGTGTCCAGTTCCGGAAGCGCTCGGGGCAGTCCCGGAGATCGGTATAGTCCGACCCGAGGACCAGATGGATCACCGAGAGTCCTTCGGCGCGGAAGAGGTCCAGCAGACTCCGAATGGCCGGCACCGTCTTTCTGCGCAGGCGATCGTTGTAATAGTCCATCGAGCCGGGCGCGATTTCGGCCCAGGCACGGCACAGCCCGCGATCGGGGGAAGCATCGTGGTACTGCATGTCGATGATCACCAGCGCCATGCGCTCGCGGACGCCGAGGTCCACCTTCGGCACCATCTCCGTGAACTGCTTCAAGCCCTCATGCATGCTCAGAGTCTCCTTCGGTCCTTTGCCAGAAGCCACACGCCGAGCAGGATGAGTCCCACGGATGCTCCCACTGTCAGGCTGGCGATTGCGTTGATCTCGGGGGTGATTCCGATGCGCAGCATCGACCAGATGTGCATCGGGAGCGTGTTTTCCGCGCCGGTCAGGAAGAAGGTCACCGGCAACTCGTCGAACGACAAGGTGAACACGAGGAGGGCGCTGCCCACGACTGCGGTGCGGAGGTTCGGCAGCATCACCAGAAAGAAGGTTTCGAGACGGTTCGCGCCGAGGTCCATGCTTGCCTGCTCGAGGTTGGCGTCAAACCGTTGCAGACGCGCGTGGACCTGAACGACGACGATCGGCATCCAGACGAGGCTCTGGCCAAGGATCACCGTCCATAACGACAGGCCGATGTCGCTGCGATTCAGAACGATCAGCAGCGCTAGACCGGTGATGAACTGCGGGACAATGAGCGGCAGCAGAAAGGTCTGCTCTAGGAATCTTCCCAGGCGCCCGCGCAATCTCCGTAATGCAAGCGCGAGAGGGACTCCGGCAAGCGTCGTCACCGTCACGCAGGCGCTGGCCACCATGAGGCTGTTCCACAGAGCTTGCTGCAACTCCCTGTCCTCCAGAAGCAGGCGATACCAACGAAAGGACCAAGCCTCGATCGGCCAGGAGAGAACCTGGCTTTCCTGGAAGGAGAAGGCCACGAGCACGGCGATCGGTGCGTAGAGAAACAGAAAGATGAGTATCGCGGCGGCCGCGAACGTCCACCTCGCTCCACGACTTGCTCCACCGCCCGCGCTCATGCACGACCTCTCGAGACGGTCCGGCCAATCCAGACGGAGAGCCCGACAAGCAGCATGACGATGAGCAGAACGAGAATTGCGAGGGCGCTGCCGAAGGGCCAGTCATAGGCCGCGCCGAACTGTGCGATGATCACGTTGGCGATCATGATATCGCCGGTGCCGCCGAGCAGCGACGGCGTGATGAAATCGCCAAAGGACAGACAGAAGACCACCATGGCGCCGGCGGCGAGCCCCGGCACGGTCAGCGGAAAAACGACGTGCCAGAACGTCGCCCAAGGCGGCGAGCCGAGGTCGGCGCTGGCTTCAACATAGCCACGCGGAATCTTCTCGAGCGCCGCGTAAACCGGGAGCGCCACGAACGGCAGGAAAATATAGATCAGCGCGATCGAGATCGAAAATTTGTTATAGAGGAGAAACGAGGCTGGTTGGTCCAGCACTCCGGCCTGGGTCAAGGCGGAGTTCAGAATGCCGTTTCGGCCGAGGATGATTTTCCAGATGTAGGCGCGGAGGAGAAAGCTCGTCCATAACGGCACGATAAGCAGGAAGAACAGGAGATTGCGCCACCGTTCCGCATACACCGCCAAATAATAGGCCAGCAGATAGCCCAGAACGGACGAGACCAGCGTAACGATGGTCGCGACTTCGGCGGAATTGAGGATCACCTGCCGGTACAGGTCGTTGGTGAAGGCCCTCGCGTAGTTCTCCGGCGAAAGGGCCGGGCGCAACGTATAGAGATCCTTCTCCCAGAAGCTGAAGGCGAAGACATTCGCGTATGGCAGGCCGATAAAGACCACGAGATAGCCGATCGCCGCGATTGCGCAGACGATCTCGATCCGATGCCGTTGCAGCTTCGCTTGCCACATGGCGCTCCTATTCTCCGCGGCCTTTGCGGAAGGCATAGAGGGCATCGGGCGGGATTTCGATGTCGACCGTCATTCCCAAACGCGTGCCCAGGCATGGCGGAAGGCGGTCGCCGCGCTCCTGAAGCTCGATCCGCAGACGCTCGCCGACACGGAGCGTCAGCTTCCTGTCGCTGCCCAGGTAAATGATATCCTCCAGAACCGCCCTCACGACGTTCGTGGCGGCGGAACTATCGGCGGCGACACGCAGATGCTCGGGCCGCACGATAAGCCGAACGTCGGTCCCCGTCGCCAGATCCCCGGCGCTACGGGTCGGCGCCTCCAGGCGATCGCCGCTTGGCAGTGCGACGATCACGGAGTTGTGGCGGATCTCGACGACACGCCCGTCCAGCTTGTTCGACGCGCCCACGAATTCCGCGACGAACAGCGTTTCCGGCCGCTCGAATACGTCATCCGGCCGGCCGAGTTGTCGGATATGCCCGCGTTCCATGACCGCGATCCGGTCGCTCATGACCAGGGCTTCCTCCTGGTCATGCGTGACATAGACGAAGGTGATGCCCGTCTCGCGCTGCGTGCGCTTCAGCTCGAGCTGAAGCTCCTTGCGGAGCCTTGCGTCGAGCGCGGAAAGCGGCTCGTCAAGCAGCAGAACTTCCGGCTTCTTGATCAAAGCCCTCGCGAGGGCGACGCGCTGCATCTGGCCGCCGGACAGCGCCGTGGACTGTCGATCGATCTTGTCGGCAAGACCGACGCGCGCGAGCATCTCCTCCGCCAAGCGGCGGCGCTCCCTGCGCGGGACACGGTCGAAGCGCAGCCCATACTCGACGTTCTCGCCGACGGTCATATGCGGGAACAGGGCATAGTTCTGGAACACCGTGTTGACCCGCCGCCGGTAAGCCGGGACGGCATTCACCAGCCGCCCGTTGAGGTACACGGCGCCATCCGTCGGCTCTTCGAAACCGCTGATGATCCGAAGCGTCGTCGTCTTGCCGCAGCCGCTCTCTCCCAGAAGAGTCAGGAACTCGCCGCGCCGGACCTCCAGACTCAGGTCGTCGAGTACGACGAGGCTTCCGAACCGCTTGCTCACCCGGTCGAGGCGGACGACTGCATCCATCATCAGTCGACCGACGCGGCCTTGATCTCGTTCCACACCTCGAGGTACTTGCCGCGACGCGGGATCTCTTCCCAAAACCGGATCGTACTGCGGAATTCCGGACCTTGCGCCATAGCCGACCCTTGCAGAGCGCCTTCCGGGAGGTGCTCGGCGATCTCCGGATTGGTGACGCCGAAGCCGCTGTGCTCATAGATCTGGGCCAGGACTTCCGGTTCGAGCATATAGTTGATGAATGCGTGCGCCAGATCGCGGTTCTCCGAGCCGGCGACGATGAAATGCGAGTCCAGCCAAGCCGTCGGACGCTCCGGAGCGCATTGCGCCGCATTCATCCGCTCGTCCTGGAGCGCCTGAGTGACATAGCTCCAGGAATTGGTGGCGACGACTTCGCCGCTCATGAACAGCTCAATGATCTCGCCGCCGGTCGACCAGTAGCGCCGCACGAGGGGCTTCTGCTCGATCATCTTCTGCTTGACCTTCGTCAGCTGCTCATCCGACAGGGTCCAGATATTGTCGAAGCCCATATAGCTCGCGACGTCGCCGAGCGTGGAAACGTCATCCCACATGGCGATCTTGCCCTTGTATTTGGGGTCGAACAGGGCGTCGAAGCTGCAATTATCGACGACATCGGCGTTGAATGTCACAGGCTGAATGTCCCAGAAGGTCGGGACTCCATACTGTTCGCCATCGCTTTGCAGGAACGCGGCCTTCCGAAACTCGGGATAAATCATCTGAAAATTCGGAACCTTGTCGAGATCGACCGGCTCGACGAACCCGGCCTTGATCGCGGTCTGGGCGAGGGAGCTCACGATCACCACCGTGTCGTACTGCGTGCCTCCGGCTGCGAGCGCCGCCATGTACTCGTCGTTCGAGCCGACATAAGTGCGCTGGATCTTGACGTCATGGGCCTTCTCGAACGGCTCGATCCAGGCGTCGTCCGCCAGCCCCTCCCAGGTCAGGATCCTCAGCTCCTCAGCTTCGGCGGAAGACCATGCGACCGCGCCGAACACGGCCGCAACCATCGCCGAGCGGCAAAACCAGACCACGCGTGTCAAACCGTCATGCTGGCGCATCTCTCCCTCCCTGAAGGCCTTTTGTGCCGATCTATCCTGGTTGGCGGCAACGCGGTTCTCATGCCGCCGAAGCAGTGTAGGAACGCGCTTCACGCCGGCTCAACATATGTCTGCGTTGCCCGCTGGCGCGACCTGCACTAGTTTGAGCGTCAACTCGCGTCAGTTCCGTTACGCCGGCATCTCGGTCGGTGGCGGCAGGAGGAACCAATGTGATGGCGGCGGATGATCTTCCGGAGAACCTTAAGCTGTTATGCAGCTATAGCCGGTCGGTTTCGGAGGCCTGCCGGCGCATGCGGCTGAACCGACAGCAGTTCAACAAGTACCTTGTCGGGCAGTCACGCCCTTCACTGCAAACCCTCCGGCGCATCGCCGATCATTTCGGGTTGGAGGAGTCGGAACTGCTCTTGAACCATGCGGCCTTCCGCAGGCTGGTGGCGATCAAAAGGCCGGTCACGGGGTCACTCAACGCCCTGTCCGAGCGCGTCCGCGACATCCTGCTTCTGACACCTCCGAGCTTGGAGCGGCTTCGAGAGCACACCGGCTTCTACTACAATTACTTCTGCCCGGCCGAATATCCGGGCCGGATCCTACGGGGCTTCATTCACGTGTTCGAGGATGGCGGTTTCATTTTCAGCCGCAACATGGAGCGCTATGGCTCGGACCCTTTTCGTAGCACGCGCAAGTATAACGGCATCTTCGTTCATTCCGGCGAACGCGTGCTCATGTTCGAGCGCGAGGCGACGGTCGGGAAGATGGTCTGGCTGACGATCCTCTATCCCCATGATCGCGACCAGCCGTCGCTTCTACCCGGCCTGACGCTCGGGGTGACGAGCATGTCGTCGCGGGATATCGCCTGCTACCGTGTCATTCTTCAGTATCTCGGCCGCCACATCGAACTGAAGGCGGCGCTCCGGCAATGCGGCCTCTATGACCTTGATGACGAGAGGATCGATCCGGCCATCCGTGGCCGGCTCCGCAACGAGGCCCGGCCGAGCGAGCCGGATTTCGCAATGCGAATTTAGAGTGCCTGTCGATGAACGCGGGCGATGGCAGAAATCGAGGGGCCGGACTGACCGACCCCTCCTCACCTGCTACTGGAGCACGCGCGTCCAGACGCGGTCGTAAAGGCGGATGCTCTCCTCGCCGCACGCCCACGGGAAGATGACCTCGACATCCTCCGGAACGTTGAGCTCGGGAGCGCTGCGCAGATCCTCGTCCATGAACTCCTGGCTTCCCTTCACCGCATTGGCGTAGCGCGCGAAGTTCGACTGGATCGCCATGTTCTCGGGCTGCAGCATGAACTCCAGGAAGCGGATGGCGTTGTCCCGGTTCTTGGCGCCCGACGGAACGACCATGACATCCATCCAGCCGAGGATCCCCTCCTTCGGCATGGCGTATTTCAGGGTCGGCTTTTGCTCGCGGGCCCGCATCGCGTAGCCGTTCCAGATCATATGCATCGCCGTGTCGCCGGAGACAAGCCGCTCGAGAATGCCGTCGGAGTTATAGATCTTGACGTGCGGCCGCTGCTCGAGCAGGAGCTTCTGAACCTCCCGCATGTCCTCGACATTGTCGTTGCACTGCGGCTTGTCGAGATAGATCAGTGCCAGGCCGATCACCTCGGAGGGCGCCCGGAACATCGCGATCGACCCCTGATAGGCCGGCGGTGGCTCGAAGAGGGTCTCGAGCGTGTCGATGGGGCCGTCATAGAGGGCGGTATCGGCCATGAAGGACGTCGTGCCCCACTGCCACGGCACGGAATACCTGCCTTCCGGGTCCCAGTCCGGATTGCGCCAGCGCTCCTCCAGATTTTCGTAGCCCTTGAGGGAGGCGACGTCGATCTCCTGGACGAGTCCCTCCTCGATCATGATCGGCAGGAACGCGTGCCCCGGCACGACGATATCGTAGCCGGTCGCGCCCGACTGGAGCTTCGCCAGCAGCGTCTCGCTCGAGTCATAGATGTCGAGCGTGACGTTGATGCCGGTTTCCTTCTCGAACTTCTCAATCAGTTCGGGCGAGGTGTAATCGGTCCAGTTATAGATGAACAGCTCGCCGTCCGCCTTCGCGGCCGTGCTGGCCACGGCCAGCCCCGCAACCGCGATCGTCGCGCCCAGAAGCGTCTTCATTCTTGCCAAGTCTTCCTCCCTCGAATTTTTGAGACCACCATTTATCGCCGTCTGTTGATCATCCAGGACAGTGACACGAACAGAATGGATATCGCCAGCAGCACCGTCGACACGGCATTGACTTCGGGCGTCACGCCCATGCGCACCATGCCATAGATGTAGACCGGTAAGGTGGTCGATCCGGCCCCGGCGACCATGAGCGTGATAATCACGTCATCGATGGAAATGATGAAGGCCAGCATCGCGCCCGCGACAATTCCCGGCATCATCAGCGGCAACGTCACATGCCGGAAGGCGTTCCAATCATTCGCATAGAGGTCTTGGGCGGCCTGCTCGAACGTCGTGTCCATGTCGCTGAGCCGCGCCTGGATCGGCATATAGGCGAAGGGGATACAGAAGACCGTGTGGGCGATGATGACGTTGCCGAGGCCCAGCGACAAGCCGATCGCCGCGAAGAAAGACAGGGTCGCGACGGCGGTCACGATTTCCGGGACCATGAGAGGCAGCGATATCAGGCCATAGGCCAGGGAATGGCCGGGAAAGCGCCCGCCGCGCACCAGGATCAGCGCCGCCAGCGTCGCGATCACGGTGGCGGCGCTCGCAGCCACGAGAGCGATGGTCAGGCTGTTCAGGGCGGCGCGCCGGATGTCGTCATTGTTGAAGGCGCGGATGTACCAGTCGATGCTGAACTCGGTCCAGAGCGTCGCGGAGCGGTTGTCGTTGAAGGAATAGACGATCAGCACCAGGATCGGCGCGTAGAGAAAAAAGAAGAAGACGATCGTGAAGAACCGGAAGCCGGGATACTCGCCGGTTACGAACGGCGCCCGGGTTCGCCTCCGCGCGGCAGCTGCTGCCTTGCTCGTGGCAACGTTTCCTGCGTCCGCGGTCATCGCGCCGCCTCTCCGCGCCCGCGCCCGGCGTTGCGCGCATAGACGAGCATCAGGACGAGAACCACGGCCAAAAGAATCATCGCGACCGCCGAGCCGAAGGGCCAGTTGCGCGAGCTCGAGAACTGCATGTGGATGAGACTGCCGATCATCAGACGCCGGCCGCCGCCCAGCAGGTCCGGCGCAATGAACGCGCCGAGGCTCGGGATGAACACCAGAATGGACCCGGCGATGATGCCAGGCTTCGCCAGCGGCAGGATGACGCGCCACATCGCCTGCAGGCGGTTGGCATGCAGGTCGTGCGCCGCCTCGACCAGCCGCATATCGATCTTCTCCAGGCTGGCGTAGATCGGCAGCACCATGAAGGGGAGATAGCTGTAGATCAGCCCGACGGCGATCGCGCCGTCGGTGTACAGCAGCCGCAAGGGCGCGTCGGTCGCGCCGAGCCACATCAGCACGCTGTTGATCAGGCCGTCGTCGCGCAGGATCAGGATCCAGGCGAAGGTGCGGATCAGCAGGTTGGTCCAGAACGGGATCGTCACGAGAAGCAGCAGAACGGTCCGCCAGTGCGGCGGCCGCGTGGCGATGTAATAGGCCGCCGGGAATCCCAGGACGAGGCTGAGGCTCGTCGCTGCGACGGCCAGCACGACCGAGCGTGCGACGATGTTGAGATAGGCCGGATTGAAGATCAGGCTGTCGTCAAGATCGAGGTCGAAGAGGAACTGCCGATAGGCTCCGAAGCTGAACTCCGGCCGGACGCCGCCATAGGGGCTGGCCTCCATGAAGGAATAGGCCGCGATAATGCAGAGCGGGCCCAGCATGAAGATGCCGATCACGAGCAGCGCCGGCATCAGCCCCGCCATGCGCCGCAGCGCCGAACTCTGCGGCAGGGCGCTCATTCCCTCAGCAGCCTGATCGATTCGGGTGCAATATGCACCGACACGCGCTCGCCCCGCGCGAAGGTCATCCTGCCGTCCGCGCGGTTCTGTCCACGGACGAGAAGGCGACCGCCATCGGCGATATCGACATGGTAGCTGGTGCCGTTACCCAGATAAATCGCTTCGGCGACCGTTCCATCCAGGCGGCCCGCCCCAGGCAATTCTGCGGCCGGTTCCAGCGAAAGGCGCTCGGGCCGGACGGCGAGGCTGACCCTCGCGCCGATATCGGCGCGGCCCCGGACGGCCACCTGCACATCATTCCCGAGGCGACAGAGAATCTCCCCGTCCTGCACCGCCTCCACCGAGCCTTCCAGGATGTTCGTTTCGCCGATGAAATCGGCGACGAAGCGATTGGCGGGAAACTCATAGACCTCCGTGGGTCCGCCGATCTGCTGAACCTCTCCGTTCGACATGACCGCCAGGCGGTCCGACATCGTCAGCGCTTCCTCCTGGTCGTGCGTGACGAAGACGAAGGTGACACCGGTCTCGCGCTGCAGGCGCTTGAGCTCGAGCTGCATCTCCTTGCGGAGCTTGAAGTCGAGCGCCGACAGCGGCTCGTCGAGCAGCAGGACTTCCGGACGGTTGGCCAGCGCACGCGCCAGCGCGACGCGCTGCTGCTGACCGCCGGAGAGCTGGTTCGGCCGGCGGTCTCCAGCGCCGGAGAGCTGCACGAGCTCCAGCATTTCGCCGACCGTCTTATCGATCGCCGCCCGTTCAAATCCTCGCATCCGGAGGCCAAAGCCGATGTTCTGTGCGACCGACAGATGCGGGAACAGCGCATAGCTTTGGAAAACGGTATTGACCGATCGCTTGAATGGCGGAAGCCCGACGACGTCCTCGCCCCCGATCCAGATCGCTCCGGTGGTGGGCTGCTCGAACCCGGCGATCAGCCGCAGCAGCGTCGTCTTGCCGCAACCGGAGGGTCCGAGCAGAGTGAAGAACTCGTTCTCCCGGACACTCAGGGACACCGCCTTCAATGCGGTCACGCCCCCGCCGGCTCCATGGAAAATTTTACCGACGCTCCGTATGTCGATAGCGGCAGGCGCGGACATTCTGAAAATACTTGGCCCCTGGCTTCACAAGCTGACAAGCTTATGATTCGCCTCCTAGATTGGCAACTACACGATTCGACGTCACGCCAGATTTTAGCGGACGGTTGACCTCATATGCCGCGCATGGATTGATGTCGCATCTCGTACCGATCTGAGGCGGGCGACTCACACAACACTCCGTGCGGAAAGGGATCTGGGCGATGGGCGACTTTGCCGAGTATGCGGACTTCGATGGTCTTGGGCTTGCCGACCTGATCCGTCGCAAGGAGGTAACGCCGTCGGAAGTCCTCGAGGCGGCTTTCGCCCGGATCGACAAGCTCAATCCGAATCTGAACGCGGTCGTCGCCTCGATGCGGCCGCAGGCCGAGCGCGACATTGCGGCAGGCCTCGCCGACGGCCCCTTCACCGGCGTTCCGATCGTGCTGAAGGACGAGTATCTGTCCTATGCCGGTTTTCCGGCCAGCATGGCGAGTCGATTGGGGCAGGGATTCACCCGCCCGTATGACAGCGAGCTGATTCGCCGCTACAAGCGCGCGGGGCTCGTGATCATCGCCAAGGCCAACCTGCCGGAGTTCGGCGCCAGCGTGACCACCGAGCCCGTCGCCAACGGTCGCTGCAACAATCCGTGGAACCCGGCACGCACGACCGGCGGGTCGAGCGGCGGCTCGGCGGCGGCCGTGGTCTCCGGCATGGTGCCGCTGGGCTATGCGAACGACGGTGCCGGATCGATTCGCATTCCGGCGTCCTGCTGCGGCGCCTTCGGGTTGAAGCCGACGCGGGCGCGCGTGCCGACCGGCCCGGACGGCGGCGAGTACTGGAACGGGCTGGTCATCGAACATGCGGTCACACGATCGGTCCGCGACAGCGCTGCGCTGCTCGACGCCACCGAGGGGGCCGATCCCGGTGCGCCATACTGGGCGCCGCCCAAGGAGCGGCCCTACCGGGAAGAGGTGGGCCGCGATCCGGGGCGACTGCGAATCGCGTTTTCCGACAAGCCACCATCCGACGTGCCCGTCGCGGCCGAATGCCGGGAGGCGATGCAGGAAGCGGCAAGGCTCTGCGCCGATCTCGGCCATCACGTGGAGGAAGCGGCGCCGGTCTTCGACGGTGATGCCCTGTGCGACGCCATCACGCGGCTCCTCATGACTCATCTGGCGGCCGGAATCGACGATTTGGCGCGCGTGATGAACCGGCCGCCTTCTCCCGACATCATCGAGCGGGCCAATTTTGCCTTGGCGGAACAGGGGCGGAAGATCTCGGCCACCGAGTTTCTCGGCATCCTCGAGCATTTCAGCCAGGTTTCCCGACAGGTCGCACCGTTCTTCGAGAAATACGACCTGCTGCTCACGCCGACCCTCGCATCGCTGCCGGTCGAGCACGGCTATATCACGTCCGACGACCCCAATTGGCGGCGCTATATCGAGCGGTTCTTCGCCTTCGTGCCCTTCACGCCGATCGCGAACGTCACCGGCAATCCGGCGATGACGCTGCCGCTGCACTGGTCGCAGGACGGCCTGCCGGTGGGCGTTCACTTCATCGGCCGTTTCGGCGACGAGACGACTCTGTTCCGCCTTGCCGGGCAACTCGAGGCGGCCCGTCCCTGGAAGGACCGCCACCCGGCGATCAGCGCCTGGGCCAAGAGTGCCTAACAGCCCCTATCCACGGTCTGCGCCACGGTCCGGTGGCCGTGGGCTAGGAGGGCGGTGCGTGGCGATGCTGGCGCATCGCGAGCGCCGGCCGACGCCGTCCCACGGACACCGGACCGTGGCCCTCCGGGTTGGTCTGGGCGGGACGCGGGGCCGCGTCGCCGGGCCTTGACGATGCGCCCGGCATCGCCGGCGGCCCGGCTCCTAACCCGCGCCCCGCCCAGACCAACGCAGACCGTGGATAGGGGTTGTTAGACACTCTAAGCGGCGGTTCCGGGCCCTCTGTCCGTGCTCGCCGGCAGGGTGATAGAATGCGCCATGGCCGCTCGTCTTCTCAGACTCTATCCGGGACCGCCGCAAGAGCGCGCGCTAGCGGGGACCTATCTCGCCCACAAGCTGCATCGGCTGGGCAGCGCGGAGGCACCGTTTGTCTATGCCGACTTCGTCTGCAGCCTCGACGGCCGCATCGCCCTGGAAGAGCCGGGTACCGGCGCCAGCCATCTGCCGGCGGGCCTGATCAGCGGCAATGATTTTCGCCTGCTGCTCGAACTGCAGGCACAGGCCGATTGCCTGATCACCCATGGCGGTTATCTGCGCGCCATTGCCGAAGGCCGCCTGGACGACATCCTCCAAGTGGGGACGCGCGACCTCGCCCAATGGCGCCGCGACAACGGCCTTGCGCCGCAGCCCGCCGTCGCCGTTGCGAGCGCGAGCCTCGATTTCCCGATCCCCGAATCACTGGTACGCGCGGAACAGCGCGTCTTCATCGCCACAGGCGCCGCGGCGCCGGCCGACCGGATCGAAGCGCTACGGGCCCGCGGCTATGACGTGATCATCGCCGGCAAAGGCAAGTCGGTGGAAGGCGCGCCCCTGACGCGGGCGCTCGGCCAGCGCGGCTTCCACAGCCTTTTCCTGCTGGCCGGGCCGCGCATGCTCGAGACCATGCTGCGCGACGGCATGCTTTCGCGGCTTTATATCACCATTGCGCACCGCATCCTCGGCGGCGAGGAATTTCACAGCCTGATCTCCGGGCCCGAGCTGGGATTGGCCGGCCGTCTGCGCATGACTTCACTCTATTACGACATGGCGGGGCCGGGGGATGCCGGGCAGTGGTTTGCCCAGTTCGAGCCGCTGCCGTCGAACGACCGCGCACGCTGACGACTTGAACCACGCCCCGCCGCTCACGATCGGTAGTCGGGCTCCTCCTCATCCAGGATCGCCAGAAGTTCCCGGAAATGATTTTCGGCGAGATCGGGATATTCGGCCCACTGCTGCGCCGTCTTGCGGGCGACCTCGTCCGAAGCGATACGCAACTCCTTCCCGGTCATGTAGGCGGTGATGAGCGTCTCGCAGGCCCGCTCGAAGTAGTAGAGCGTATCGAACGCCTGCGCCACTGTGGCACCCACCACCAGCACGCCATGATTGCCCAGGACCAGCAGGTTGTGGTTGCCGATGCATCGCGAGAGCCGCTCGCCCTCGTCACCCAGCCCCATGCCGTCGAACCCATCGTCGATTGCGATCCGCTCATAGAAGCGCATCGTGTTCTGGTCGATCGGCGGCACCGAGGAGTCGCGCAGGGACGCCAGCACCGTCGCATGCTTCGCGTGAACATGCAGAACGCACCGGGCCTGCGGAACGTTGCGATGCATGGCGCCGTGAATCGCCCATGCGGTCGGATCCGGCGCGTCCGGCCGGTCCATCGTGGCCGGGTCGCCGGCATCGAGCAGCAGGAGGTCGCTCGCGCGGATGCGGGAGAAATGACGGCCGTTCGGATTGATCAGGAACCGCGACCCGTCGTCCGACAAAGCGAGGCTGAAATGATTGGCCACGGCCTCATGCATGTTCAGCCGGGCGGTCCAGCGGAAGGCCGCGGCCAACTCGATTCGTTCCTGCCGGTGGTCGGGCTCGCACCCTGCGGCCCCCATTACGGATGCGGCGTCTGTCTTGAGCATCGTGATCGATCCTCTCCTATACCGATGAGCTTATTTGAAGTCAGGCCGCGCGCGGGTCATGCGGCGCCAAGGCCGGCCGGCCGAGAATCAGGTCCGCGGCCTTCTCCGCGATCATGATCGTCGGGCCGTTGAGGTTCGCGCTGACGACGGTCGGCATGACCGACGCATCGACCACCCGCAGCCCCTCGAGGCCTCGCACGCGAAGCTCCTCATCCACCACCGCCATGTCGTCCCGCCCCATCCGGCAGGTGCAGCTCGGATGGAACTCCGTCTCCGCCTTAGCCCGCACAAAGGCATCCAGGGCGTCGTCCGATTGGATATCCGCACCGGGCGCGGTTTCGCCGCCCGAGAGAGAGGCGAGACCCGGTTGGCTGACGATGTCCCGGGTGAGGCGAATGCCCTCGCGGAATTCGCGGCGGTCCTGCTCCGTGGCAAGGAAGTTGAACTGGATGCCGGCCTTGTCGAGGGGATTGTCGGACCGCAGCACGATTCGGCCGCGGCTTTCCTGCCGGAGTTGGGAGAGATGCACGGTGAACCCCTCGGCAAGGGTGATGTCGGTGTCGCTGTAGTGGAACATGACAGGCGCGATATGAAAATGCAGGTTCGCGTGCGGCGTCTCCGAGTTGCTGCGGATCACGCCACCGATCTCGAAGATGTTCGAGGCGCAGACGCCCGAACGCGACAGGAGCCATTCGGCGCCGACGCGGAGCTTGCCCCATGGGTGACGCAGCCAAGCGAGCGACACCGGCTTGCAGGTGCGGAACTGCAGCACCACGTCGATATGGTCCTGCAGGTTGTCGCCCACGCCGGGGAGTTCGTGACGGACGGGAATACCGTGCCTCGCCAGCTCCTCGGCCGGACCGATGCCCGAAAGCATCAGGACCTGCGGCGAATTGATCGCGCCGCCGGAGAGGATGACCTCACGGTCCGCGCGGGCTTCCAGGATTTTGCCGCCCTGCGTATAGCGCACGCCGACCGCGCGGGTCCCTTCGAACAAAAGGCCCAGGACCTGGGCGCCGGTCTCCACGGTCAGGTTGGGCCGCGCCATGACCGGGTGAAGATAGGCGACGGCCGCGCTGCATCGGCGCCCATTGCGCTTGGTGCATTGGAGCCGCGTGAATCCTTCCGGCTTCGCACCGTTCAAATCGTCGGAGATCCCATGTCCGGCTTCGGCCGCGGCATCCAGGAAGGCGTCGAAGATGGGGCTGTCCAGCGTTCCGGTCTCGACGGAGAGCGGGCCATCGCCGCCGCGATAGGCGTTCGGTCCCGTGTCGCTGGTTTCGGACCGACGGAAATAGGGCAGGCAATGCCCATAGTCCCAGCTGGGCAGGTCGTCCGCCGCCCAGCGGTCATAGTCCCGGGGATGGCCGCGCAGATAGACCATGGAGTTGATCGAGGACGAGCCGCCCAGCACGCGGCCGCGGGGGACCGGGATGCGCCGGTCGTCCATATGGGGTTCCGGCTCGCTCTCATAGTTCCAATTGATGCGGGTGTCCCTGTAGGCACGATAGACGCCCGCCGGCATGGTCATGAACAGACCGCCGTCGCGCGGGCCCGCCTCCAGGACGAGGACGCGGTTGCCGGGCTCGGCACTGAGACGGTTGGCAAGGACGCAGCCTGCCGATCCGGCGCCGACAATGATGAAATCGAAGCTCTGCCGAACGCTCATCTGTTTTGACTCCGTTCCTTCCGGTTCTTTCTCATCGTCGCTGCCCCGCTCACAGGTCGAGCACGAGACGCGGCGATATCGCGCGCGAGACACAGACGCAGATGTAATCGTTGGCCTGCTGCTCCGCCTCGGTCTGGACGGAGTCCCGATGATCGGCTTCGCCCGACAGCATCGGCACCATGCAGGATCCGCAGATGCCCTCCTTGCAGACGGACTCGACGGCGACGCCTGCCTTGTCGAGGGCATCGAGGATCGTCTCCTCGGGCCCGACCGAAACGACCTGCCCGGACCGCGTGAGTTCGACCTCGAAAGCGGCGCCCGCGCCCGGCTCGGCGGCGTCGCGGGTGAAGCGTTCGAACCGCACCGCGTCCGACGGCCATTCCCGCGCCGCATCGAGCACGGCGTCGATCAGGCCGGAGGGGCCGCAGACATAGATTCGCCTCCCGGTGCGCGGCGGGCCGATCATCTTCGCGAGGTCGGGCCTGCCCTGCGCGTCGTCGAAATGCAGGCCGAGATGTCGGTTCAGCGGTTTCGCCTGCAGGACATCGAGGAAGGCGGCGCGCTCCCGTGATCGGCTGAGATAGTGGAAGGCGAAGGGCTTGCCCCGCTCCGACAATCGGCGCGCCATCGGGATGAGCGGCGTGACGCCGATACCGCCGGCGATAAGGACGTAATCGTCGGCGCCCTCGTCGAGCGCGAAATGGTTGCGCGGCGCACTGATTCCGAGAACCTGGCCGTCTTCCACCGTCTCCACGACATAGGCGCTTCCGCCGCGGGAGTTCGGGTCGCGCAGAACGGCGATCCTGTAGCTCGCGCCGTCTTCCCTGCGCGCGACGATCGAATATTGCCGGACCTGCCCGTTCGGCAGCCAGAGGTCGAGATGCGCGCCGGGCTCGACCGGCGGCAGCGCCCGGCCGTCCGTCGGCGTCAGGTCGAGCTGCTTGATGTCCTGGGCGATCAGCCGCGCGTTCGCCACGGCGACGGATGTTCTGTTCATCGCTTCCGGCATGCGTTCCCCATAGGGATCGGGATTGGGCCGGTCGGATCGATCATGGGCCCGCCGTGCAGGCCGCCGCTTCATGAGCGGCCTGCACCGGCCTTCTCAACCCCGAATCGCGTTGTAGACCAAGGTGTGGAAATGGTGGACGAGGTGCTCGCTCATGTTGCTCCGCTCCGCGTCGATCATGTAGCGGCCCTGCTTGTAGCCGAGCGAGCGGAGGCCCTTCTGCGTCGTGATGTTGAGGCTGATGTCCTCCGGCCCGAGCTCCTCGCTCATCCACTTGATCGACGCTTCCGTGACCGCCGGAATCTTCTCGCCGGCAACGTAATAGCCGACGCGGATGATCGATTCCTCGGCTCCGGTCGGGATGATCAGGAAGGTCCCGAGGAAGTTCGAGAACGGGAACCGGTAGAAGGTGTTGTGCGGCCAGAGCACGATGTTGAAGAAGCGCGGGTTCGACTGCTTCGCCTCGTCGTCGAGCGGCACGCTGTAGGCCTGCTCGGCCGCCATGTTCGCCGGCGCCGTGTAGGTCCACCACCGCTCGTGCGGGGTCAGCTTGTAGCCTTCGAAGGAGATCAGGTTCGCCAGGACGGTGTGAACCGGACCGGACAACTCGAAGTGATACCCTTCGATATTGTTGTCCATGATGACCTTCCAGTTCGCCGGAACCAGGAAGTCCTTTTCGCCCACAAGGCGCACGTCCTGGGCGTCCGGAAACCGCTCGATCATCGTTGCCTCGGCGCCCGGGAAGGTGTCTTGCATCGACGGCGCCTTCGGATCGAGGTTGAAGAAGAGGAAGCCGGCGAATTCCTCGACCCGGACCGGCGGAATTCCGTAGTTCTCCTTCTTGAAGTCGACCATGCGCTCCGACCGCGGCGCGCTGCGCAGGCTTCCGTCCAATCCATAGCACCAGGAGTGGTAGGAGCAGCGGAATACGCCCTTGGTCGTACCGCGACGCTCGTTGACCAGCCGATTGCCGCGGTGCTGGCACACATTGTGGAACGCGTGGACCGTGCCGTCACGGCCGCGCGTGGCGACGACACTCTGGTCGAAGACATCGCAGACGATGAACTGGCCGGGCTCGCTCAGCTCGCTCTTGTGGCCGATCAGGTGCCACGAACTCATGAAGATTCGATCCCTCTCGGCCTGAAAGACCTCCGGATCGAAGAAGTATCTGGAGGGCAGCGTCAGCGCCGTTTCCGGACTCGAAAAGCTCCAATCATTCGCTATCTGCATCATCTTGGTCCTCCGGGCTATCCTTTGCGATGCGCGCCGGGTGGCATCGCCTCGCCGCCCTCAAATTAGATTTACCGGCAGCGAGGACTTGACCTATTGCGCCACCCTCATGGCGCATTAAGTCATGAGGGAGCAGCGCCGTCGCTGTGGGATTGCCGAGTGGGATTGCCAGTGGGCAAGGACAAACGCATGCAAGCAGGAGGGCTTTGGCGTGGCCTCTCAAATTCGTCGGATCGGCTTTCTGCTCCAGCCGCAGTTCACGAACCTGGGATTGGCGCTGGCCGTCGAGCCCCTGTCCGTGGGGAATTGGCTATCGCAGCATCCCGTGTTCTCGTGGGCGGTCCTGTCGGCGGACGGCCAACCCGTTCAGGCCAGCAACGGCATGACGATCCCGGTCGACGGGTCGATATCCTCGGACGATGAGTTCAACGCCGTTTTCGTCATCGCAAGCTTCGAATCGAAGAAGCACGCGCACAATGCGCGCGCCAAGAACTGGCTTCGCCGATTGGCGCGCTTCGGCGTGGAGCTCGGTGGCATCGAAACCGGCAGCGAGCTTCTGGCCGCGGCGGGCCTTCTCGACGGGCACAGCGTCGCGGTCCACTGGGAGAATTTCGACGGCTTCCAGGAGCTCTATCCAGAAATCCGAGCGACGAAGCAGCTCTACACGATCGAGCCCGGCCGATTGACCTGTGCCGGCGCGACCGCGGTGCTGGACATGATGCTGACCTGGATCGGCCATACGGTAGGCCCGGAGCTGGCCAGGGATGTCGGCGAGCAGCTTCTGAAGGAGAGCATCCGGGCGCCGTCGCGCGGGCAGGAGACGATCATCGACGGAGCCGGAATCGCGAATCAGCCGGTGCGCAAGGCGATAGAATTCATGCAGAGGGCGCTCGATGAGCCGCTTGCCTGCGATGAGATCGCAGAACGGGTCGGCCTGTCACGGCGCCAGCTTGAGCGGCATTTCCAGCAACAGCTCGGCGTTTCACCGCTGAAGCATTACATGTCGCTGCGGCTGGCGAAGGCGCACCAGCTGCTGCAGCAGACGGACCTCCCCGTGACCGAGATCGCCATCACCTCCGGCTTCGGGTCGCCCGAACATTTCTCGCGTCTTTACCGCAAGACCTTCGGCCAGTCGCCGAGCACGGATCGGCTGCAGGCGATCGATGCCCCCGTGATGCGGCTGAAGGGCAAGCGAAAACCGTCCCAGTTCGAAACGTCCTGACGCGGTGATCTGTCAGGACGCCGCCAGCCCCAGCGCCGCGCGTCGCTTGCGGCTCCAGGCCTGGATGATCCGGTCGGCGACGATCGCGACCAGGGCGACGGACAATCCGGCGACGAACCCCATGCCGGCATCCGCCTTGCCGAGGGCGATATAGATCGCCTGGCCAAGATCGCGGGTCCCCACCAGCGCGGCGATGACCAGCATCGCGAGGGCGTACATGATCGTCTGGTTGAGCCCCAGCATGATCACCGGCATCGCGAGCGGAAGCTTCACCTCCCAGAGCATCTGCCGACGGGTGCAGCCGACCTGGCGGGCGGCCTCCACGACATGCGACGGGACGGTGCGAAGGCCATGCTCGGTGTATCGGATCGCCGGGACGATCGCGTAGATCAGGATTGCGATCAGTGCCGTGAGCTCGCCCACCTGGAAGAACATGAGCACCGGGATCAGGAGCGCGAACTGCGGCATGGTCTGGAGCGCGTCGTTGATCGGCCGCAGGATGGAGGAGACGCGATCGCTGTGTGCCGCCCAGATGCCGAGCGCTCCGCCGACGACGCAGCAGATCAGGACGGCCAGGCCGCTCAGATAGACCGACAGCATCGCCTCGTTCCAGAGCCCGGTGATAAGGATGAATGCCATCGATGCGAGCGCCAGGGCCATGACCGATAATCCGCCCGCCTCGAACGCCAGCAGGGCGATGACCGCCATGAAGGCCGGCCAGGGAATGCCCGTGGTGCCGTAGAACAACACCGCGCCGAAGATCGCAACCGGTACGATGCCGCGCCACCCGAAGCGGCGATAGCACCAGACGGCCGCCGCGCCGACGAGGGCCAGATAGACGGCGACGACCTCCGCTGACATCTCGATCCCCCAGGTGAAGGGAGTAATCGACTGCGACAGGCCGATGCGGAAGGGCATCATGCCGTAGAACAGAACGGCGTTCTTGATGCCCTCGATCACCGCCGCATATTCGCGAAGAACGAAGTTCACCCAGTCGTTCAGAAGGTCGGCCGGCGACGTGATCCAGGTCTCCGGGGCGGTTCGGATTTCCGGTATCAGGGCGACGATGCCCAGCGACAGCAGAACGGCCGCCAGGGCCGCCGCCGGATAGCCGTAACGGCGGCGCCGGGACCGGGACGATGGCCCGCTGTCCTGGAACGCCAATCCCCAGCTGATGCGGTCGAGAATCATCGCCAGCAGCACGATCACCAGCCCCGACAGCAGGCTTTGGCCGAATTGCGCCTTCCGCATCGTCATCAGGACTTCCCACCCGATGTCGTTGAAGCCGCCGATGATCGCGGCGATGATCACCATGCTGAGCGCGGCCATGGTGGTTTGATTGACGCCGACCATGATCTGCCGCAGCGCGGCCGGAAACTCGACGTTCCAGAAGAGCTGGCGCTTCGAGCAGCCGCTCATCAGGCCGGACTCGACGAGCTCCTCCGGAACGGACCGCAGGCCGAGCATGGTGTTTTTGACCATGGGCGGAGCCGCATAGATGATGCTGGCCACGAGCCCGACGACCGGGCCGAAACCGAACAGAAGCAGGATGGGGATCAGATAGGCGAAGGCCGGCACGGTCTGCATCAGATCCAGCATCCCCTGGAGCGGCCTCTCGAACCGGGGCCAGCGGAAGCCCATGAGGCCGAGTCCGAACCCCAACGCCACCGAGAGGGGAACGGATACGCCGACCAGGGCCAGCGTATTCATGGCTTCGCTCCAATAGCCGACGAGCAAGGTGTAGAGCAGCGCGCCGGTGGTGAAGGCGGCCAATCGCCACCCGCCGGCGCGGTGGCTCACGATCGCGAAGACCCCCAGGACGGCCGGCCAGGGCAGCCATTGCAGGAGGCGCTGCAGCAGGTGCATCGGCATGCCGAGCAGTGCGGACAGCATCTTGAAGCCATCCCGAAAGCGCTCGACGAACCAGTCCATGCCATGGTTCACCCAGTCGGCGACCGGCACGACCCAGCTATCGGGATAGGCCGCGAGCCAGGGATGCTTGTCGCCGGCAATGAAGCAGAGCGCGGCAAATCCGAAGACGGCGCCCCAGCGCACTGCATCGGCGGCGATGAAGGTCCGCCCCTTGTAGCCGGCGATCTCCACCGCTGCCATCAACGATGCCTCTGCGTCGCGTTCTCGGCCAAGGCACGGATGACGCTGCGCGCCGTTACCTGGCCGACGACGGCACCGAGGCCGTCGGTAACGGCGACCGCCGTCTCATGATGGGCGAAGCGCGGAAGCAGGTCCTCGAGCGTTGTGTCGGGATGCGTTCCGTCGCACGGGACGAGGTCGGCGCACGGACTCTCCATGAGGTCCGCGGCCTTGATCACGCGCGTGAGCGGCACGTCCTCCGTGAACTCCGCCACATATTGATCGGCGGGCTTCAGCACGATCTCGGCCGGCGCGCCGATCTGCACGATCTCCCCGTCGCGCATGATCGCGATGCGATCCGCGATCTTCAGCGCTTCCAGAAAGTCATGGGTGATGAACACGATCGTCTTGTTCAGGAGCTTCTGCAGACGGACGAACTCGTCCTGCATCTGCCGGCGGATAAGGGGATCGAGTGCCGAGAAGGGCTCATCCAGCAGCCAAAGCTCGGGTTCGACCGCGAGGGATCGCGCTATTCCGACACGCTGCTGCTGGCCGCCCGACAGCTCGGCCGGGAAGGCGTTCTCGCGCCCGCCGAGCCCGACCAGCTCGATGACCTCCATCGCGCGCTTGTGGCGCCGGGCCTCCGTCACGCCCTGCACCTTCAAGGGGAAGGCGACGTTCTCGAGCACGGTCAAGTGCGGCAGCAAACCGAAGTTCTGAAAGACCATTCCGATCTTGTGCCGGCGCACCTCGATGAGCCTGCGCTCGTCGAGGTCCAGAAGGTTGTCGCCGTCGAGATAGACCCCGCCCGCCGTCGGGTCGATCAACCGGGACAGGCAGCGGATCAGGGTCGACTTGCCGGACCCGGAGAGTCCCATGACCACGAAGATCTCGCCCTGCCGGACATCGAAGCTGACATTCGCGACCGCCGGTATGTGATCGGCGGCGCGAATGTCCCGGGCGCAGGGGCCGGCCTCCGGTACGCCACCCTGGCGACCGGGAAAGAATTGCTCCGGACTCGGTCCGTAGACCTTCCAGAGATTATGGCAGGCGAGCTTCACCCCGCCGCCGGTGCTCGATATGGAAGAAGAATTCTTCGTCGGCATGCCGCGACCTCCGAGCGCTTCCTGCAGCCGTCCTGCCGTACCGCGGGCGCGGTACGGCAGGGTCCGGGCGATCACATGGCTCACATGGCCGCTTTCACCCAGGGCTCCCAAACGGCTTTGTTCTCCTCCACCCACGCGGTGGTGGCGGCTTCCAAGTCCTCGCCCTGCTGATCGATTCGGAGCATCAGCTTTTCCTGCTCCTTCGCGTCCATCTGGAAGTTCTTCAGAAACTCCCAGGCGGCCGGCCACTTCTTTTCGAATCCGGTCCACGCGGCCTTATTGACGAGCGGCGGGCTGACTCCGCAGTCATTGACGGCGTTCGGGTTCGGGCCCCAGGACGGATCTTCCGTGCAAGCGGGCTCGTATTTCGGTAGATCGACCCATTCGACGTCGACTTCCGCCAAGACCCAGTGCGGCGCCCAGAACATCATGACGAGAGGCTTCTCCGTCTGCACTGCCGCCTTCAACTCGGCGACCAGAGCGCCCTCGGAGCCGGCCGGAAGCGCTTCGAACGGAATGTCGAGCCCCTTGATCATGTCGACCGAGCGCGTGCCCCAATCGGCGGGATAGGACAGGATCCGCCCGTTCGGGAAGGTTTCCGCGGTCGCCAACTGGTTCGCGCAGTCCTTGAGCGCTTTCCAATCCGGCAAGCCCGGGCAGATCGACTTCATATGCACGGGATACATCCAGCCTTCCCTGGTTTCCAAGCCAAGCGGCCCGATGTCGACGATCTTTCCGGCTTCCTTCAGCTTCGGATAGAGCTCGCCAGCATTGTTGGTCCAGACCTCGAGCGTCGCATGCAGCGATCCGTCGGCGAGGGCGGTGAACTGGGGATAGTTCCCGGCGGTGACATATTCGACCTCGTACCCCATCCGCTCGAGAACGTTTCCGGCGATCTCCGTCGTGATGCGCGCGCCGGTCCATTCGACCATGGCGAGCCGTATCGGCTCGTCGACGGCGCCCAGATCGGCCGCTTGCGCGGATCCGCTCAGGCTTGCGCCCAGGCCGAAGGCGACGGCAATCCCCGCCGCGTGGCTGTAGAGCGTTTTCAAACTGGACATAGACGCACGACCTCCCTGTTGTTTGGCTTTGTTGGTGGGCGTATGCAGCGCGTTGGTCTGCGTGTTCGGATGTGAAGCGTCGTAAGCGATGAGTCTCTCCATAATCGGTTGAAACGATCGTCGGGAGCCGGTGCGGTGACGGGCCCTCGCGCGCTCGCGCAAGGTCCGTTCAGGGGGCTCCCTCTCCGGATGAAAACGAAAACCGATCCGATATCCGCATGAAGTATTGCGGCGCCGGGAGGATTCGTTTGATGGTTTGCGCCGCCAAACGACGCAAACCATCATGCCCCATGAGCGGAGGCAACGAAGGAAGACGCGTGCAGGAAACCGGCGCACGCCGCGATCGAGAAACGTCAATCGAAGTAGGCGGGCTCGCGCGCGAAGGTCCGCCGGACCATCGGCTCGAAATACTCCAGGGGCAGGGTTTCATAGGCCGGGTCGAAGGCGCACTGGTCCCAGTCGCGGCAGAAGCGCTCGCATGCCTCGAAATATCTATGCCCCCGAAGCCGCTCGCGGGCGTTCGGATCCTTTCCAATCTTGTCGTAGTAATAGTAGCCCTGGAACAGGCCGTGATGCTGGATGATCCAGCGGTTCTCCTCGCTCACATAGGGGCGCAGGATCGCGGCCGCCACCTGACTGTGGTTGTCGGGCGCGATGGTGTCGCCGATATCGTGCAGCAGAGCGCAGACGACCGTCTCTTCGTCGACGCCGTCCCGCAACGCCCGCGTGGCGCTCTGCAGCGAATGCTCGTAGCGGTCGATTGGATAGCCGAGCTTCGGCCCCTTCATGGCGCGCAGGAGGCCGAGCACATTGTCGGCCAAGTCGGCCTCCTTGTGCTCTGTGGTCGCGCGCATGATGAACGCCCAATCCTCGACCGAAGCCTCGGTCATGCGCGTGAAGTTCGCAGCTTTCATGGAGCCCTCCATCATTGCGCGATGTAGCCGCCGTCGATGACCAGCTCCGAGCCGGTCACGAACTTCGACTCGTCGGAAGCCAGATAAAGCACGCCATAGGCGATGTCGTCGGGCTCGCCCAGCCGGCCGATCGGATGCCGCGCCGCGGCCTTCCGCTTCTCCTCCTCGGCGGTGCCGAGATCGGCGAGATAGTTCTGCGTCTGCGGCGTCCAGATATAGCCGGGGTGAATCGAGTTCACGCGGATGTTGTAGCCGGCCTCGCCGCAATGCACCGCCGCGGCCTTCGTGAAGGTGCGCACGCCGCCCTTGCTGGCGCAGTATGCGGCAAGATCCGCCTCGCCGATATTGCCGTCGATCGACGATAGATTGATGATCGAGCCGCCGCCTGTCTTCTTCATCGCGCCGATGGCGTATTTGGTGCCGAGGAACACGCCGTCGAGATTGACCGCCATGGTGAGCCGCCACTGCTCGAGCGTCGTCTCCTCCACATTGGCCGCGATCGCGATGCCGGCGTTGTTGACCAGGATGTCCAGCCGGCCGTAGCGCGAAACCGTCTCCTCGATCAAACCCGGCCAGCTCCGCGCGTCCGCGACGTCCTGCTTGACGAAGACCGCCTCGCCGCCCTCGGCGACGATGGCCCGGACAGCCTCCTCGCCCTCCGCTTCGGTCCGCCCCGTCAGGACGACCTTCGCGCCCTCGCGCGCGAGCAGGATGGCGGAGGCTCTCCCCAACCCCTTCGTGGCGCCGGTGACGATCGCGACCTTGCCCTCTACTCGACCCATCATTCTTCCTTCTTCGGCCTACGGTTCATGCTCCGTTGCTGTTGCGCGACAACGGCAAGCGCCCCCGACTATGAGGAACGGCGCCGCCGGCGATTGACCTATCGCGACACCATAGAGACGCTTTCGATCAGGGCGCACACCGGCCTCCTCGCCGAATCCGATCAACAGGTTGACGGGGGTCGGACGTATCACTACGCTTTGATCCGTTACCAGGGGAGTCCCGGCAAGGGGCTGAGAGGTCATTGGCGCAGATCGCGCGGCATGACGACCCTTCGAACCTGATCCAGTTCACACTGGCGTAGGGAAGGTCAGATCACGGTGCCGCTCGCTGATATCCCGTCACCGTCACAGCTCCATTCTCTAAACCAGCAGAAACTGGATCTCCTTCGCGAACCGCGAAAGCGCAAGGGAGTATCCAATGAACGCTGTTACCCCGACCGTCACGGCAGGGCCATTGCCCGCATCGCGCAAAACCTACCAGGCCGGCGCGATCCATCCCGATCTCCGGGTGCCTATGCGCGCGATCTCGCTGCACCCGACCGCGGGAGAACCGCCCGTCATCGTCTATGATTCCTCCGGTCCCTACACCGACCCGGAAGTAAAGACCGACATCACGCAGGGCTTGCCGCGCCTGCGCGACGCCTGGATTCGGGCGCGCGGCGATGTCGAGGCCTATGATGGGCGGGTCGTGAAGCCCGAGGACAATGGCTTTGCGACCGGCACGCGGCTTTTCCCGGAATTCGCCCTGCGCCACCAACCGCTGCGCGCCAGGAATGGCGGGGCGGTGACGCAGCTTGCCTATGCCCGGGCCGGAATCGTCACGCCCGAAATGGAGTTCATCGCGGTTCGCGAGAATATGGCCCGCGAAGCCGGAATGCGCGATGGCGGCTCCCGGGGCGAATCCTGGGGGGCGAACATCCCGGATCATGTCACGCCCGAATTCGTGCGCGACGAGGTGGCGGCCGGCCGCGCCATCATCCCGGCCAACATCAACCATCCCGAGACCGAGCCGATGATCATCGGGCGGAACTTCCTGGTGAAGATCAACGCCAATATCGGCAACTCGGCCGTCACCTCCTCGATGGCCGAGGAGGTCGAGAAGATGGTCTGGGCGATCCGCTGGGGCGCGGACACGGTGATGGACCTCTCCACCGGCCGCAATATCCACAACATCCGCGAATGGATCATCCGCAATTCGCCCGTTCCGATCGGCACGGTGCCGATCTATCAGGCGCTGGAGAAGGTCGGCGGCGTGGCTGAAGACCTGACCTGGGAGGTCTTCCGCGACACGCTCGTCGAGCAGGCCGAGCAGGGGGTGGATTACTTCACCATCCATGCCGGCGTCCGCCTGCGCTACATCCCGCTGACGGTGGACCGAGTGACGGGCATCGTTTCGCGCGGCGGCTCGATCATGGCCAAATGGTGCCTCGCCCATCACAAGGAGAGCTTCCTCTACGAGCGCTTCGAAGAGATCTGCGACATCTGCCGGGCCTATGACGTGAGCTTCTCGCTGGGCGACGGCCTGCGCCCAGGCTCCATCGCGGACGCCAATGACGAGGCCCAGTTCGCCGAGCTCGAAACCCTCGGCGAGCTTACGCGGATCGCGTGGGCGAAGGACTGCCAGGTGATGATCGAGGGCCCGGGCCATGTCCCCATGCACAAGATCAAGGCCAACATGGACAAGCAGCTCGCGACCTGCGGCGAGGCCCCGTTCTACACGCTTGGGCCGCTCACGACCGACATCGCGCCGGGCTACGACCACATCACCTCGGGCATCGGCGCGGCGATGATCGGCTGGTTCGGCACCGCCATGCTCTGCTACGTCACGCCGAAGGAGCATCTCGGCCTGCCCGACCGCGACGACGTCAAGACCGGCGTCATCACCTACAAGATCGCGGCGCATGCGGCGGACCTCGCCAAGGGTCATCCCGCGGCGCAGGCACGGGACGATGCGCTCTCCCGCGCCCGGTTCGAGTTCCGCTGGGAGGACCAGTTCAACCTGTCGCTCGATCCCGAGACCGCCCAGGCCTTCCACGACCAGACGCTGCCCAAGGAGGCGCACAAGCTCGCCCATTTCTGCTCAATGTGCGGACCGAAATTCTGCTCCATGCGCATCTCGCACGACATCCGCACGGAAGCGCAGAAACAGGGCATGGCCGAGATGGCAAAGAAGTTCCGCGACGGCGGCGATCTCTACATGCCGGCGGATAGGACCGCCTGAGACGATGCGCGTCACGGTGATCGGCGCCGGGGTGGCGGGCCTCACCTGCGCTCTCGAACTGGCCGAGCGCGGCGCCTCGGTCGAAGTCATCGACCGCGGCGATCGCCTCGGAGGCGACTGCTGCTC
The DNA here is from genome assembly GCA_003576685.1 of Virgifigura deserti. GTDB lineage: Bacteria > Pseudomonadota > Alphaproteobacteria > Dongiales > Dongiaceae > Virgifigura > Virgifigura deserti. The sequence goes on along the minus strand of QOZR01000008.1, from coordinate 107,620 downwards.
GTGGTATGCGGGCGGCATGCTCGCGCCCTGGTGCGAGCGTGAAAGCGCGGAGCCGTTGGTGACGTCCCTTGGGCAGGAGGCGTTGCATTATTGGGCGGCGCACATGCCCGGCGTGACTCAAAGAGGCAGCCTCGTCGTCGCGCAAGCCCGGGACGGCCCGGACCTCGCCCGGTTCGCGCGCCGGACGGAGCGGTTCGCCTGGGTGGACGGCGAGCAGATCGCCGAGCTGGAACCTGATCTCGCGGGCCGGTTCGGACGGGCGCTCTTCTTCTCGGAGGAAGCGCATCTCGATCCCCGCGCGACATTGAAGGCGATGGCAGACAAGCTCGCCGAACGCGGCGTCGCAATCCGGCTCGGCACCGATGTCTCCGCCCATCCGCCAAGCGGCGACAGGATCCTGGACTGCCGGGGGTTGGCGGCACGCGACCAGCTTACGGACCTCCGCGGCGTGAAAGGCGAGATGCTGCTGATCCGCACGCGCGAGGTCGCGTTGTCCCGGCCCGTCCGCATGCTGCATCCGCGCATTCCGCTTTATATCGTGCCGCGCGGCGACGGGCTGTTCATGGTCGGCGCGACCATGATCGAAAGCGATGAGCGCCGCCGGATCACCGCGCGGTCGATGCTCGAGCTGCTGGGCGCGGCCTATGCGCTCCACCCCGCTTTCGGCGAGGCGGAGATCGTCGAGATCGGATGCGACGCCCGGCCCGCCTTCCCCGACAACCTGCCGCGGATCAGGCGGCGGGGCCGCACGGTCTATGTCAACGGACTTTTCCGGCACGGCTTCCTGCTCGCGCCCGCCCTGGCCCGCATGGCGGCGGATACCGTGCTCGTAGATGCCTATCACCCGGAGGTCATGGATGAGGATCATGCTCAACGGCGAAACGCGTGAGGTGGCGGGACCGACTCTCGCCCTCGCGCTGGAGGAACTGGGTTATGGCGGCGCAATCGTCGCCACCGCGGTCAACGGCACCTTCGCGACGGCCGCGGCGCGTCCGGCCCTGGCGCTGAAGGACGGCGACGCCGTCGAAGTGCTCGCGCCCATGCAGGGAGGCTGACCCGATGTCGTTCTATGGTGTCGAACTCGCCTCCCGGCTCATGCTGGGGACGTCGCAATATCCCTCGCCCGCTATCCTGTCGGAGGCCATCAGGGCGTCGGGCGCCGAAGTAGTGACCGTCGCGTTGCGCCGCGAATCGGGGGCCACGCTTGCGGGACAAGGATTCTGGTCGATCATTCGCGACCTGGGCGTTCGCGCTCTGCCGAACACGGCCGGTTGCCACAGCGTGAAAGAAGCGGTGACGACCGCGCATATGGCGCGCGAGCTGTTCGGGACGCCCTGGATCAAGCTCGAAGTGATCGGCGAGGACGATACGCTCCAGCCCGATCTCTTCGGCCTCGTCGAGGCGGCGCGCATTCTCACCGGCGACGGCTTTCAAGTCTTCCCCTATATGACGGAAGACCTCTTCGTCGCGTCGAAGCTTCTCGAGGCCGGCTGCGAGGTCCTGATGCCGTGGGGTGCGCCGATCGGCTCCGGCCGGGGCCTCAACAACCCGTTCGGACTCCGGACGCTGCGCGCGCACTTCCCCGATGTGCCGCTGGTGATCGACGCCGGGATCGGGCTTCCGTCCCACGCGGTGCAGGCGATGGAACTCGGCTATGACGCCGTCCTTCTCAACACCGCCGTCGCCAAGGCCCGCGATCCGGTGATGATGGCCAAGGCCTTCGCCCAGGCGATCGAGGCCGGCCGTGCGGCATGGCAGGCCGATCCGATGGAGCCGCGCGACATGGCGGCACCCTCGACGCCCGTCATCGGCAAGGCGCTCCTCGGGTGACGGCCATGCTCGATCCATTCTATCCGATCGTGGACGACGTGATCTGGCTCCGGCGCCTGCTTCCCCTGGGTGTGAGGCTTGTCCAACTGCGGATCAAGGAGAAGCCGGAGGCGGAGATCCGGCGGCAGGTCCGGGAGGCCAAGGCGCTCTGCGCACGGCACGGCGCACAACTGATCGTCAATGACGCGTGGCGGATCGCGATCGAGGAGAGCTGCGACTTCGTCCATCTGGGCCAGAGCGATCTCGACTCGGCCGATCTTCCCGCGATCCGGCGCGCGGGGCTCCGGCTCGGCATCAGCACCCACAGCCACTCCGAACTCGACCGCGCCCTGAGCCTTGCGCCGGATTATATCGCGCTCGGGCCGATCTACCCGACCATTCTCAAACAGATGCCCTGGGCGCCGCAGGGTCTCGATCGGATCGGCGAGTGGAAACGCCTGATCGGCGACCGGCCCCTGGTCGCCATCGGCGGGCTGACAGTCGAGCGGGCGGCGCCCGTCCTCGCCGCCGGTGCCGACAGCCTGGCCGTGGTGACCGATGTCCTACGGAACGCCGATCCAGAATCCCGGACCCGCGACTGGATTGCGGCCACTCGAGGCATCACCGGCTCGTAGCGCTTTCGAATCCCGACAACCTCGCTATGTGGAATGTCTATCGAGGCGACCCGGCAAGCCGGAAGGGAGATGATCATGCGACCGATGGAAGAGATATTGGAAGGCTGGCGTCGGCTGGGCAGGATTGCCGGCGTCACAAGCTGTGCCGCGGTCCTCGCGGCGGTGCAGGGCGATCCGGCCCTGGCCAGCTACGGGTTCTATGTCGGCAAGAACCTGACCGAGGACGGCAGCGTCCTTCTGGGCGGCACGGGCGAGGAGGTTTCCGGGCACTGGCTGGAAATCGTGCCGCGCCGCCAGCATCCTGAGGGCGCAACGATCGAGGTCGGCGTCACCGAGCGCGCAACCATGCCGGGTGAACTGATCGAGATCCCGCAGGTTGCGGAAACCTATAAATACATCACGATGAATTACAGCGACTATGAGGGCTTTCCGGCTCCGCTGACCAACGGCGGCATGAACGAGCACCAGGTCGCCGCGCGCGACATCTGGTCCCCTTCCCGGGACGAGCTTGTCGAGATGACGCCGGAGCCGCAGCGCGGGCCGCAATATAGCGACCTCTCCCGAATCGCGATGGAGCGCGCAAAGACGGCACGCGAGGCCGTCGAGATCCTCGGACGTCTGATCGACGAGTACGGCTACTCCACCTATGGCGGCAACTCCCATCTCTTCGCCGACCCGAACGAAGGCTGGGTCTTCATCAACTTCGCCGGCGGCAAGGGGCTGTGGGTCGCCGAGCGACTCGGGCCGGACGAGGTGCGGGTCTCCTATCCCGGCTATATCGGCGAGGTACCGGAGAACTACAGAGAGAATCCCGACTTCATGGGATCCGAGAACCTGATCTCCTTCGCCGTGGAGCAGGGCTGGTACGACCCGGATTCCGGAGAACCTTTCAACGTCCATGAGGTCTACGGCGCCCAGGAACGCCCCATGAAGTCCGGCGCCAAATACTTCGCCACGGAGAAGATCGAGGAGGAGCTGCGCGAGATGGCGCCCGTTTCGGTCGATGAAATGATGGCGATGGTGCGCGACCCGCGAATTGCCGACGACGAGGCAGGCTACGGCCAGGTCGCCCATCTGCGCTCGGACATCCATCCGGAACTGGCGATCCTGTGGGTCGCTCCGACTGGTTCGATCACCGCCCCCTTCATCCCCTGGCATATCGGCGCGACCCACGTCCCGCCCGAATTCGGGAAGCACCGCTACCTCTACAAGGATGCGGCCTCGACCTTCCTCAATCCGGATTACCAGGAGCAGGAGGCGGCGCAGTTCGCAGGCCGCGTGTTCAAGCGGCTGATGTATTATACCTGCACCCGTCCTGAATTGTTCCTGCCCGAGGTGACGGCGGCGCTGGAAGCCTTCGAAGGCAGTCTCCGGTCCGAGCAGCCGGAGGTCGAGGAGACGGCGCGGGTGCTGTTCGAGGCCGATAAGCCCGAACTGGCCAGGGACTACCTGACCTTCTACAGCAACACCAAGGCCCTGGACGGCCTGAGGCTCGGCCTCGACCTCGTCGCCGGCATCGAGGCCCGCACCAAGGTGCTGTTCGGCATCCGCGACCCACAAGGCGAAGAGATCAATTCCACCGGCGGCGAGACGGTGAACTGCCTCGTAGGCCACGATCCGGACCAGCCCGAGAGCTGATCGCTTTACGCGGCACGAGTAACCTCTTCGACAGCCTGTTACGGCTGCGTCGAGTTCCGCCCGGCGCCCCAAAGCAGCGCCACGCCGATGACCGCGGATACCACGGAGGCGGCGAACACGGCGATCTTGGCAGCGGCGAAATCGGAGGCTACCGGGAACGCCTGGCCGGCGATGAACAGCGACATGGTGAAGCCGATGCCGGCCAACGCGCCCGCGCCGGCCAGTTGCCGCCACGAATATTCTTCCGGCTTGACGGCGATCCCCAGTCGGACCGCAAGCGCGCAAGCCGCCACCAGTCCGAGCGGCTTGCCGATCACCAGCCCGGCCATGATCGCGAGCATGAGAGGCTGGTGTCCGCTCAGCACGTCCGTTGTCATGGCGACACCGGCATTGGCCAGCGCGAACAGCGGCAGAACCAGGTAGCTCGACCGCGCCCCGGCATGCCTCAACAGGCGGTCCGCCGGCGACTCCAGTCGGTCGTGGATCGCATCCAGCGCGCGCATCGCCGGCATGGAAGGCCCGTGCTGCAGCACCTCGCCACTGCGCCGCGCTTCAGCGGCCACGATCGTCGTCGCTTGCGTCGTCAATGCTTTCAGGTTCGGCGGCGGTCGTGTCGGGATGAACAGCGCCAGAATCACGCCAGCCAGGGTGGCGTGCAGGCCGCCGACATATACGCAAGCCCAAAGTGCAACACCCAGCAGCATATAAGGCTGCACGCGGTACACACGGGACCGGTTGAGCAGCGCCAGCGCTGCGGTTATCGCGGCGGCGGCGGCGAGATACCCAAGGTGCTGATCGCCGGAATAGAAGACCGCCACCACGACGATCGCACCGATGTCGTCGACGATGGCCGCGGCGGTCAGGAAAATGCGCAGCTCGATCGGCACGCGCCTTCCCATCATCACGATCAGCGCAATCGCGAAGGCAGTATCGGTCGCCATCGGAACGCCCCAGCCATGCGCCCACGGCCCTTCCGGTATGACCAGCATGTACAATCCCGCCGGCACCACCATGCCGCCGATAGCCGCGGCAATCGGCAGCGCCGCGGAACGCCGGCTGGCCAAATGGCCGACGGTGAATTCGCGCTTGATCTCCAGGCCCACCACCAGGAAGAAGATGGTCAGCAGGCCGTCATTGACCCAATGCCGCAACGACATCCGGAAGCCTGCGTCACCGAGCGTGAAGCCGAAATACTGCTCCCAGAACGCTTCGAAGCCGGGTCCCAGCGGCGAGTTGGTCAATGCCACCGCAAGGATCGTCGCCAAGAGCAGCAGGATGCCCGCGGAGGGTCCCCAGCTGGCGAAGTCGAGCGCCGCCGCACGCACGCGATGCCCCAGCGTGCCGAGCATCGCATCGGAGAACGAGCTTTCGTCCCAGGGGCCGTCATAACGGCGGCGGTTGATGAAGAAGGTCGGCGTGATGATCACCCCGCTGGCGCGGGCACTGTTCACGTCTGCATCCACCCGCGCCTTCGCGCGTTGAGCGGCCTCCCGGGCTTCTTCGAGATCTTCCTGCGCGACGCCCAAATCTTTGGCGACGGCGCGCAAATCGTCTTCGGTCAACGTCTCCGAGCGCGTCATCAATTTGACGTGCGCGTCCCAGAAGCGTTCGGGATCGCCAGCGCGCTCCACCAGCTCGGCGGCGCGCCGGGCAATGTCGATGCCGGGAATCGGCCGATGCCGAAAGACATAGCGCATGCGATCACCGAGCTGATCGCGGACCTCGGCGATCCGGTCGTTCGCCGCCCTGCAGTACGGGCACGCATAACTGCCATACTCGACGAGCGTGATTTGAGCATCGGCAGGGCCGAGAACATGATCGGATGCCTCGTCCACCGGACGATCGAGCCGATTGCTTCGCATCGCCTGCGACACGCGAAAACCTCATCTTCGCATTGGACACCGCGCCACTCAGCCAGTGGTGCACTCTGCCGCACCACCGACAATGGCGTAAGAGTTTTTTTTGGGGTGACAGCCGCCCATTCGTTAAACCCGGGCGATCACAACGGCGTCAGCGTCTCCGGGCCGTAGAAGGAGAGATACGAAAGCCGGGGTGTCGCATTACGGCATATGTTCTTTGTCCGTTCTTGACCGCAGCGCCCGCTTACGCTTATATTACGCAAATTGCATATGCGGAGAGAGATACCATGCAACGGAATCGAGAAAGGCTCGGCCAAGGCGGCATCAATGAGGCGGCGGCGCGCATTCGGCATCTGCTGGAGCAGGAGGAGCAGGACCAACAATTGGAGCAGGTGATGGTCGATCGTCTGCGCGCCTCCGGCTGGCAGCCGAACCTCCCGCCGGCGCCAGCGGCCGGGCCCAGCCTCGCCGATGCCGCACAGGCGATCGAGGCGCAATTGAACCAGGAGGATGCCTATCGCGCCGAAGCGCAGCGCCGCTTGGCTGCAAAAGCGGCCCGCGGCAGTGCGGTTCAGCAGATGGTGAATGGGAGTGATGTGGCGGCGCAGGGCGACGATGGCGAGCCAACGGCCGACTGGCCGACGATGGCTCGCGATATCGCCGGACGGCTGGGTCTCGATCCGGACCAAATCATCGCCGCCGGTCCCGACATCCTGCCGACGCTCCGCTCCATCGAAGGCTATCGCCATCTCGACCGGCAGGGGCAGTATGAGGTGATGCAGGAGATCGAGCGGTGGCAGCAGTCGCACCCACAACTCCACAGCGCTATGCGCGCCAAGATTGCCGATATCGTCGCTAATCACCGATGGGAGCCGTCGTCAATGTCAACCGAGGAATTGAAGGCTGCCGTTAGTCAAAACAATAAACTAATCAATGGAATCGGCTGGGGTACGCTCGCCGTGGACATCGGCGGGAGCGGCATCATTCCTAAAATTCCCTCTCTTGGGGGCTGGCCAATCGCAGGCTTCAGTGCCGCAGCGGTCGGAGCGCAAATGGCGATCGAGGCGGAAACGGATAAATTCAGGGAAGAACTCTGTCGGAGAGGGGAAACAAATTACTGCCCGGAAGATTAGACACGCTCCTCCGATGCGAAGGGTGATCAGAACCAGGAGTGGCAGGGTTTAATCAAGGCACTCGCAAGAACAGCCGGCACATTCGGTATCCTGACGATGAAGGCAGGTGGTTCGTTTTCGGGCCGCCACGCCGCCATCCCCTGTTCAATTCTCCGGCGCTCTCTTTTCGATAACGCGGCGGCAGCCTCCTCCACGATTGCTGCCGCCCAATCGACGCCGCCTCGACGGGCGGCCAAGGCCCAGCGATAGGCCTTCCACTTGTTCGGGAGCAGGCCCTCACCCCACATATAGGCCTGCGCAAATCTTGCTTGCGCTCTCGGGTGGCCGCGCCGCGCCGCCCTGTCGAGCCATTTCGTCGCTTCGCATCGATCCGGGCCCATTCCGGAACTGGACTTGTAGAGTTGAGCGAGGAGATATTGTGCCTCCGGGTTCCCGCGGTCTGCTAACGGCCGCAGGATCTCCATCGCCCTCGTTTCATTCTCATCCTCATGCAGGGCGGCCCGTCCGGCTTCCAGGAGCGCAGGCGGTGCCGGCACATGCTGCATTGACTCGTTCGGATCTCTTGTCCAGGCACTGAAGATGATGGAAGCAAGAGCCCACAACTGCACAGCGAAAAAATAGACGGGGAAGATCTTCGACTGTGGCGATTTCAGATATCGCTCGCGTCGCTCGAGGACCTTTCTTACGTCTTCATAGTCATACATCCGGCCACCCCCTGTCGTGCTCGGTCAGCCGCTGTGCGCGTCCCTGCGGCAGATTGCAATTGTACAATTGCAACCGGACGTTGCAACTTCGATTGTCGGTAAGGACATCGACCGGGTCGGGAGCCTGCAGCCGGCTTCGTCCTGACGATTACCGCATCACGATCGCATGTTGGGCAGCACCAGCCGCTCGATCCAGTTGCGGACCTCGGTGAGGCGGACATCCTCGTTCGTCACGTCCTCGTCGATGCCGAGCAGCCAGGCGATATCCTTGCGCGACGGGTCCTGATGCAGGGTTTCCAGCAGATTGACGTAATCGAGCGCCGCCTCGCGGTTCTTGAAGAAGCCGAGCTTGATGAGCTTGTCGATGCGGCAGAAGGTCAGCCGCGCCAGCTCGTGCAGGTCGTATTCCGGATGGTACTGGAGACCCCAGAAGCTGCCGCCCTTGTGAGTGACCGACACTGCCTGGATATGGGTGAAGGCGTTGGAGGCGAGCAGCACGCCGCCCGCCGGCAGATGGGTGATCTCGTCGACATGGCTGATGAAGGCGTCGAACACCGAGGCCTTGCCGACATAGAGCGGATGGCCGCGCCCCTCCGGCGTCAGCGCGATCTTGCGGGCGATGCCCATCTCGCGGCCGCGCGGATTGGCGCGGACGATGCCGCCGGCGGCGACCACCGCGATCTGCGCCGCCCAGCAGCTCCCGAAGCTCGGAACTTTGGACTCGTAGGCCGCCTTGGCCAGCTCGATCTGCGGCCCGACCCGGGGATCGTCCTCATAGATGGTCAGGCTGCAGCCGGTCCAGGCGATGCCGTCATACTGCTCGAGCGCGGCGCCCTTCGGCAGGGCGGCGCCGGGATCGGCCGGATAGACGATGTCGCAGGCCGCCTCCGGCAGGCACTTCCGCAGCATCGCGACATAGAGGTCGCCGGCCCGTGAGGCTCCGCCGGCGGCGAGCTCGTCCCGCGCCTCGCGGTTGTAGCCGTCGATGACCAGAAAGCGGGGTCCCTCCATGGCCGGCCTCTATTGTGCAGCCGCCGGCCTGGCGCCGGCGAGACGGTCGATGATGTCCGGCAGATCGATATGCCGCTCGCAGATCGCGTCTGCCGAGGTCCGGTCCTTGTCGACGGCCCTCGTCGCCGTGAACAGCACCGCCTTCATGCCGAGCGCCTGCGGTCCCTTGACGTCGTTGTGATCGCGATCGCCGATATGCACCATCTCCGGGATCTCCACGCCCATCTGCCGCGCCGCCGATTCGAACATGGTGCGGTGCGGCTTCGAATAGCCGACCTCGTCGGAAAAGGCGAAGCCGTCGAAATAGCGCTTGAGGTCATAGTGATCGAGGAGCTGGCGCAGGCAGCGGCCTGGCGAGACGATCGCATCGGAGACGATGCACAGCTTGTAGCCTCGCTCCTTGAGCGCGGTCAGCGCCTCGGCGATGCCGGGGATCGGATCGGGGCAGACCTCGGTCTCCATGTCCTCATGCAGCTTGACGATTTGGGCGAACACATCGTCCGGAAGCGTGCGGCCAAGCCCCTTCAACAGGACCCGCAGCCGGTCGGCGATGCACCAGGTGATGTGCTGGTCGTGCCAGACCGTGTTGAAGGCCGCATCGGCGACATTGTAGGCGAGGGTCACGTCGGCAGGATCGATCGGCGCCTGGCGGTTCAGCGCCTCCCAGACGAGATGGCGCCGCTCCTCCTTCTTGCCGCGCAGGCCCTGGGCCTTTCGCTTCGGTTCATCCGAGTCATCATGGACGATCGTGTCCCAGAGATCGAACGTGACGGCCTTGATCACTTGATGCTCCCTTTCAATGACGTCACAAACACATCGCGGGTCAGCGGACGTTCTCTACCGGTCATCCCTTCACCCGCTCCATCTTCGGGTCGTAGAGCGGCGCCATCTGCAACGCAGCGGGCACACGCTCATTTGCGACCTCCAGCTCATAGCGGCCCGAGGCGAGAAAATCGTCGTCGACCCCCTCAGCGTGGCGGACATAGCCATAGCCGATGTTCGTACCCACCGTATAGCCGTAGCCGCCGCTGGTCAGCCAACCGACCTGCCTTCCGTCGCGGAAGATCGTCTCGCGGCCGAGCAGCACGATGTCCGGATCATCCACCGTGAAGCCGGCGAGGCGCTTCTTGAGCGGCCCCGCGGTCCGCTGCTCGGCCAGCGCTTCGCGGCCCAGGAACGGAACGTTCCCCTTCAGCTTCACCGCCCAGCCGAGCCCGGCCTCGAGCGGCGTGTGGTCCGGGCCGATATCGGCGCCCCAGGCGCGATAGCCCTTCTCGAGCCGCAGAGACTCGATCGCCCGATAGCCGGCATTGACGATGCCGTGCGGTCGGCCGGCCTCCATCAGCGCGTCATACACCGCGCCGGCCGTCTCCACCGGCAGATGCAGTTCCCAGCCCAACTCGCCGACATAGGTCACCCGCAGCGTCCGCACCGGCGCCCCGGCGATCATCACCTCCCGCCAGGTTCCGAAGGGGAAGGCGGCGTTCGAGACATCGGCGTCGGTCACGGACGACAGCACGTCGCGCGCCCGCGGCCCCATCAGCGAGAGCACCGCGAAGGCCGAGGTCACGTCGAGCAGCCGCGCGTCGAGCCCGGCCGGGATGTTCGCGGCGATCCAGGCGAAGTCGTGGGTGGCGAAGCCAGTGCCGGTGACGATGTAGTAGCTGTCGGCAGCGAGGCGCGAGACGGTCAAATCGCATTCGATACCGCCGCGCCGGTTCAGCATTTGGGTATAAACCAGCCGGCCCGGCCGCACCGCCACGTCGTTGGCGCAGATCCAGCCGAGCGCCGCCTCGGCGTCGCGCCCGACCAGCAGGAACTTGGCAAAGGAGGTCTGGTCGAACAGTCCGACCCGCTCGCGCACCGCCCGGTGCTCCGCGCCCACTGCGTCGAACCAGTTCTGCCGGCCATAGGAATAGACGTCCTTCGGCTCCGTTCCGTCCGGTGCGAACCAGTTCGGCCGCTCCCAGCCGAGCTTCGAGCCGAAGCAGGCACCCTGGTCTTTCAGCCGGTGGTAGAGCGGCGAAACCCGCAGGGGCCGACCGCTCGCATGCTCCTCATGCGGCCAGGCCATGGTGTAGTGCTTGCCATAGGCCTCCAGCGTGCGGTCGCAGACCCAGCTTCGGTCGCGGTGCAGCGCGCCGAAGCGTCGGATGTCGACCGGCCAGAGATCCATCGGCGGTTCGCCACCGTCGATCCACTCCGCCAGCGCCCGGCCGGCCCCGCCGCCGCTGGCGATGCCGAAGGCGTTGAAGCCGGCGCCGACATAGAAGCCGCCGAGCTCCGGCGCCTCGCCCAGGATGAAGTTGCCGTCAGGAGTGAAGGATTCCGGGCCGTTGATGAGCTGCTTGATGCCGGCCGATTCCAGCGCCGGCACGCGGGCCAGCGCCTGCGTCATCAGCTGTTCGAAATGGTCCCAGTCGGACTCCAGCAGAGTGAAATGGAACCCGTCGGGAATGCCGTCCAATGCCCAGGGGATCGGGTTCGGCTCATAGCCGCCCATCACCAGCCCGCCGACCTCCTCCTTGAAATAGATCAGCCGGTCGGGGTCGCGCAGGGTCGGCAGGTCGCGCGCCACGCCTTCGATCGGCTCGGTCACCATATATTGATGCTGTACCGGCTGCAGCGGCACGGAAACGCCGGCCAGCGCTCCGACCTCGCGCGCCCATTGCCCAGCGCAGTTCACCACCACCTCCGTCGCGATCTCGCCCTGGTCGGTCGCGACGCCGGTGATGCGTCCATTCTTCTGGTGGATCGCCGTCACCGCGCAGTCCTCGACAATCCGCACCCCCGCGGCCCGCGCGCCCTTGGCCAGCGACTGGGTGATGTCGGCGGGGTTGGCCTGGCCATCGGTCGGCAGGAAGGCGGCGCCGACCAGATCGCCGATATCCATCAGAGGCCATAGCTCCTGCGCCTCCTTCGGCGTCAGCAGATGCATCTCCAGGCCGAAGCTGTGCGCCGTCGTCGCCTGCCGCTTGATCTCGGTCATCCGCTCGGCATTGCAGGCGAGGCGCAGGCCGCCATTCATCTTCCAGCCGGTCGCCAGCCCGGTTTCGGCCTCCAGCCGGTCATAGAGCTCGACGCTGTACTTCAAGAGCTGCGTGATGTTGGCCGAACTTCGGAGCTGCCCGACCAGCCCCGCCGCGTGCCAGGTCGAGCCACCGGTCAGCTTCTGCCGCTCGAGCAGCACGACCTCGCGCCAGCCGAGCCGGGCCAAATGATAGGCGGTGCTGCAGCCGATGATGCCGCCGCCGATGATCACGGCGCGTGCCTGGGTCGGGAAGCTGGTCATGGTCGTCCTCAGCGTTGCTTCAGCGCCCGGTGGGCTTGGTCGAATCGGGCCAGGTTCTCGGCCGTATAGGCGACATAGTCGAAATCGAGCGTCGAATGGATCTCGGAGACCATGCTCCACATTGTCTCGCGCAGGAGCGAGGCGCATTTCATCGCCCCATAGCGCCGGCGCAGTTCGTCGGTCAGCGGCCGCTCGAAATAGGCCTCCAGCAGCCAGACCTCGTCCGCGGGCGCGACCGCGTTGTTGGAGCAGAGATTGCCGAGGTCGAAGAGCGGGCTGTTGAAGCCGGCATAGTCCCAGTCGATCAGCCAGAGCCGGTCGCCGTCGTCGATGAAATTCGCCGCCAGCAGGTCGTTATGGCCGAACACCACCTCGACGGGTCCGACCATGGCCTCCAGCTCCGCCGCGATGGCCATCAGCCGCGACAGCTCCGGGAGCATCCGGCTGCCGCCGTCCTTCAGCGTCGCCGCATAGTCGCGCAGCACGTGGAACACCCAGAACATCAGCACCGGGCCGCGGACATGGCTCGGCATCTCGCGGTGACAGCGGCGGATCAGCGGCAGGATGCGTTCCAGCATGGCGCGCGGCCGGACCTCCTCGGCGCTCAGCGTCCGCCCCTCGATGAAGCGGAACACCAGCGCTCCCGGCTCGGCATGGACGACCTCCGGCGACAGGCCGGCGGCAACGGCGGCCCGGCTCGCCGCCAGCTCGTTGAAGCGCATGATGCCGTGCACCGGGATGTCGTCGCCGATCCGCACAAAGAAGCGTTCGCCGCGATGGCGGACGACGAAGTTGGCGTTGGTGATCCCGCCTGAGAGCGGCTCCGGATCGACCGGTCCGGACCAGCAGGCGAGCGCGGCGATGCGGGCGAGAGCGGGCGTCATGGCGTCGGTCATCAGGGAGTTATTCGGCATCATGTTGCGACTATGCGCCCCCGACCATCAGACCACCCAACAAAACCGGCAAAAATCCATATAAATCCATAAATAACCCCCCGGCGGCAGCAAATTTCGCATCCATAGGGCGGCTTCTCGCGGTTTTCGGCCATTGCGTCCGATGTGGAAGTGGGGAAATCCTCAGGTGCCCGGCTTGGCTGCACCTCTGCACTCGGCCACGGGTGGACCGAGGCTTTCGGCGAGCTGTGGCCGCCGTTCCGCTCGAGAGGAATTGCGGAAAAACCGCATATTCCCATAGAATCCCGACCGCCGGCGCCGGAAATTCAGCGACGACAACCAGGAGTCCCCGGTTTTCCGCAGTTTTGGGCCGTGTGGGAAAGATAGGGAAATCCTCGATGCATCAGCTCGCGCGGCACGCGGCAATTCTGAAAGCGGTCTCGATCAGCGGATCTTCCAGCGTCACCGACCTGGCGACGCAGCTCGGCGTCTCCGACGAGACGATTCGCCGCGACCTGAAGCGCATGGCGGCAGAGGGGCTCGTCCGCAAGGTCCATGGCGGCGTCACGCTGACCGACCCGTTGAGCGAGCCGGAGTTCCATCAGCGCCTCGTCGTCCAGTCGGAAGAAAAGAAGGCGATCGCCCGAACGGCCGCCGCGCAGGTCCGAAACGGCGACTCGCTGATGCTCGACACCGGCAGCACCACCGCCTATGTCGCGCGCGCCCTGCGGCATCATCGCAACCTGCTGGTCGTGACCAACTCCGCCGACATCGCCCGGACGCTGGCGACCCGAAACGGCAACCGCGTCTATATGGCGGGCGGCGAGCTGCGCGCCGACGACGGCGCGGCGCTCGGGCCCTCAGCCACCGCCTTCATCGGGCAGTTCCGCGTCCGGCTCGCCTTCCTGTCGATCGGCGCGATCGACGCCGAGGACGGGCTGATGAACTACCATCTCGACGAGGCCGAATTCTCGCGCGTGGTGATGCGCCGCGCCGATCGGACGATCATCGTCGCCGATCGGTCGAAATTCGGGCGTCGCGCGCTGGTGACCCTGTGCCCGCTGGCGGCGGTGGAGACGCTGATCACCGACGCGCCGCCGCCGCCGCCCTTTCCGGAACGGCTGCAGAAGGCAGAGGCGACGCTGCTGGTCGCGGGCGGCCACGCCTCCGCCGTGAGACGGGCGGAGCGCTCCGGCTGAGTTCGGTGACGTTTCAGCCGGTTTACGGACGACTGTCGTTCGAGCGAAGCAAGCGCCGCATGATCTTCCCGGTCGTGGTCATCGGCAGGGAGTCGACGAAAGCGACCTCCCGAGGGTATTCGTGCGCCGCCAGCCGGATCTTCACGAACTGCCGGATGTCCTCGGCCAGGGCGTCGCTGCCCGCATGAGCCGGCTTGAGCACGATGAACGCCTTGACGCGCTCGGTGCGCAAGGGATCCGGGACTCCGACGGCCGCCGCCATGGCCACCGCCGGATGCTTCAGAAGGCAGTCCTCTATCTCGCCCGGCCCGATGCGATAGCCGCCGGAGGTGATGACGTCGTCGTTCCGGCCGACGAAACGGATGTATCCTTCCTCGTCGATCGTTCCCTGATCGCCGGTCACCAGCCAATCGCCGATGAATTTCTCGGCCGTTGCCTCAGGGTTGTTCCAATAGCGTAGGAACATCACCGGATCGGGCCGTTTCACGGCGATGGCGCCGGTTTCGCCGGCCGGCAGCCGTCGCCCGTCCTCGCCGATGACGGCCACGTCGTGGCCCGGAACGGCGCGTCCCATCGACCCCGGCTTGATGGGCATGAGGCCCGCGCAATTGGCCACGACGAGATTGCACTCGGTCTGGCCGTAGAACTCGTTGATCGTCAGCCCGAACGTCTTGCGCCCCCAGTCGAGGAGCTCCTCGCCCAGGGTTTCGCCGCCGCTCCCGATGGAACGAAGTGCGTAGTCGAACCGGGCCTGCGGGTTCGGCACGTTCCGCATCATCTTCAGGGCCGTGGGCGGCATGAAGGCGTTCCGGACGCCGAACCGCGCCATCAGGTGAAACGCCTCGTCGGGATCGAACTTGGCGAGGCGGCGGGCCAGGACCGGGATGCCATGATGCAGGCTGGGAAGGAGCACATCGAACAATCCGCCGATCCAGGCCCAGTCGGCCGGCGTCCAGAACAGGTCGCCCGCCTTGGGGAAGAACTCATGCGGCATCTCCACCCCCGGTAAATGGCCGAGGAGCACGCGATGCCCATGCAGCGCGCCTTTGGGCGCGCCGGTCGTGCCGGAGGTATAGATGATGATCGCCGGGTCGTCGGGCGCGGTGTCCGCGACGGAGAAGCTGTCGCTCGCGCGCTCGAGCGCCCGCCGGAGGTCGAGCGCCTGTTCCCCCGGCCCGTCGGTGCACAGCACCACGCCGAGTCCGGGCAAGCGCTCCCGCAGCGACGCGATCTTCGCCAGCCCTGCCGAATCGGTGATCAGGCCTCGCGCACCGCTGTCGGCGAGCCGATATTCCAACGCGTCCTCGCCGAACAGCATGAACAGCGGCACGGCGACGGCACCGAGTTTGTAGATTGCGATATGGGCGAAGGCCGTCTCCGGCATCTGGGGCAGCAGAACGCCGACCCGATCACCGCGCCGCACCCCGTGCGCCGACAGGACGTTCGCCAACCGGTTGGACAGCCGCTTGAGGACATCGAAGCTGTAGTGATCGACGCCGCCGTCGTGGCGTTGATGGACCAGCGCAAGTCGACCGGACCCGTCCGCCCATCTGTCGCAAGCATCGAGCCCAATGTTGTATCGCGATGGAATCCGCCAGCGGAAGGCCTTGCGGACCTCATCATAGCTCCTACCGGCGGGAAGCATGGCCTCGCATCGGGCCTCCGCCCGCCACGGCACTGCCATATACCGCGTTCTCCAAGCCGCCCGGTCCCTCCCTTGCCGTTCAGTGCGCGAAACTAGACTATAGGCAGTAAGCGCGGGAGGGTCTTCCGATTTTCCCTAGACGGCACGTCCGAGATCCGGGAATCGGCTGGTGCGGGCGCCCGTTCACGCCTATTGCATGCGCGCTCCACGCATGTAGTGGCGCTCGGGCCGATAGGGATGAACGAACCTTTGGCAGGTTCGGCGGAACCAGACCACAACACTGGTTATCGATCGCTTCTTGATGCCCATCACAGCCCCTGACCGCTGCCCACATCACTCTAGATCAGCCATGCGCCAAACCTGAGCGGAAGCTCTTCGGCGGCAGTGGTGATCCAGTCCAAAATGGCGGGCATTTAGGGCTGAAATGCGGCCTGCCCTTGACGTTCTCTGGGCAACGGCTGCCTCGGCTGCTGCGCGGGCTGGCTCAACCGCCCGCGCCAATCCCTGCAAATGAAGAAAAAACAAAGACTTGTTGGCGGAGGGGGCAGTCACGAGCGAACCCGTCTCCGCCAGCAATTCCCTGTTTCACCGGGAAAATACAGGGAATTACGTCAGATCTGGGCCCATCCAGCAGCTTTGCAGTTCGAAATGTGCAGGAACTCGAAATGCTTAGGGACGAATTCCCTACGGACTGGAACAGGGAATTCTAAAGCTCAAAGCAGGGAAATTTTCGCGCCGACCAGGGAATAGCGGCTGAACGAAGCCGAAGATCCAGATAGAGCTCGCGGCCAGCATGGCCCCACCCAGACTCTGGTCGCGCATCGTACAGATAGGCCGGCAGAGCAACTGTTGATCAGCATTTCTCTGGTGCGATTCCGGCCGGCATCTGCTCGAGGGAGGAGGCACTCCTTATAACGGCAAATTCTCTTCCATCAGAGTTAGTGTAAGGATTCATGCATCAGATCAAGCCGCGTCCACACGGAGCAAGCCACGGTCGAGCAGTTCGCGGAAGCGTGCAATCGTTCGGCGGACGCCCTCGTCTAGACCAACTTCCGCCCAGGGCTCGATCAGCTGCCGCAGAGGGCCATCGTCTTGGCCGGCGGGGAATGGCAGAGCCGCGCCGTCGACAGTGACTGCAGCGGTCGGCACGGCCCGACAGATCGCGGAGACAATCTCCTCCACTGTGATTCGAGCGCAAGCGATGTCGAACACTTGGCTACGGTTTGGTTCCGGCTCGCCGTCGATGCAGCAGCGGACGAAGATCTCGGCCACCTCGCCGGCATATTGGAACAGTAAAGCGCCGCTGAAGGGAATTCGATAGGGCCGCCCAGCGACGGCGGCGAGCATCGCGAGGGTCGGCGCTGCAGTCAGGCCCTGGTCGCGACCGGGCCCATAGACGGTATGGGGCCGAAGGCCGATGCTGGGCACACCGCAGTCCTGCGCGTAGATGCGCGCAATTCCCTCGTCGGCCGCCTTGTAGACGCCATAGAGAGTCGAGGGGTACACGGCGCCGTCCGCCGGCAGAGCGGCGACGGAGCTGGCATAGACCAATCGCCGGATGCCGTACCGCCGAGCGGCCTCAAAGACATTCACATGCCCGACCACATTCACCCGGGCTCCCGCCGCCGGATCCGCCTTGCAGAACGGCACCTGCAGCGCCGCCAAGTGGATGATCGCATCGGCATCGGTCTTGTCGACCGCGGTGTCGACTACCGGACCATCGGCGATGTCGCCGGTAATCCATGGCACCGAAGCGACCTCCTCCTCATCGAGCAAAAGACGCAGGCGCCGCCGGTCGTCCGATCGGTCGAGGACCACCGTCGCGATACCGCGCCGTACGAGGTTGGCGACGACCCAGGCACCGATGCAACCGGCAGCGCCGGTGACCAGGACCGGTCGGTTGCGGCCCGCCGTCATCATGGCACCTGGAACTCGGCCAGAGCCGCCTCGTTCAGCGTGATGCCGAGGCCCGGCCGATCCGGCAGCGGCAGCCGCCCGTCGACCAGTGCGACCTCGTCGAGCACGAGATCTTTGCGCAGCCGCGAATCGGCCAGAGCGGCGGGCAGATACTCGACGAAGCTGCAGGTCGGCGAGATCGCCGCCAGATGGATCGAAGCGGCGATGCCGATCGCCGATTTCCAGCAATGCGGCACCACCACAAGGCCCCGGTCGCGCGCTTGGAAGGCGACGCGGCGGGCCTCGGTCAGACCACCGACCCGGCCGACGTCGGGCTGCACCACGTCGAGCGCGTCGCGCTCCATATACTCGCGGAACTCGAAGCGGGTGTTCAGCCACTCGCCGGCGGCGATGCGCACATCGGACGCCGCGGTCAGTTTGGCATAGCCGTCGATATCGTCGCTCGGCAGCGGCGTCTCGACGAAATAGATGTCCTCGTCGGCGAACATCTCGATGGCGCGCAGGGCGGCCTTCCAGTCGGGCCAGCAATAGGCGACGTCGACCATCAGCGTCATCTCCGGGCCGACCGCCTGGCGGCAGGCCCGCACCACCTCGGCGATCGCGCGATCATCCTCAATCTGGATCGAGTTGTGGGAGTAAGGTCCCTTGATGCAGACCTCCAGCTTCACCGCTCGGAAGCCCAACATCTTCGCCTCCACCGCGCGCTGAACCAAGCTCTCCGTGTATTGATCAAGCGTATCGCCCTCCGGCAGCAGCGAGGCATAGGGCGTCACCGCCGGCTGCGCCGCGCCGCCGAGCAACTGCCAGGCGGGCTTGTTCTCGATCTTGCCGCGCAGATCCCAGAGCGCCATGTCGAGCGCGCCCATCGCGCAGATGCCGAGCCCGCGCCGGCCGGTCATGGCCGAGCCGACATACATCCGCTCCCACAGCCCCTCGACGTCGCGCGGGTCGGCGCCGATCAGCATCTCCTTCAGGCCGAGCCCCATGATGTGGGTGCCCGGCGCCTCGATCATCGCACGCGCAACCCAAGGATTGGTGTCGGTCTCGCCGATTCCGGTCACGCCCTCGTCGGTATGGATCTTGACGACGAGATCGTCCTGCGCCGAGCTGCAGGCGTCGGCACGGTAGTCGGGGACGAGCAGAACGAAACATTCGATATCGGTGATCTTCATCGCGGGGCGGCCCTGCTTTTAGATGGGAGGAAAGATGGCTCGACGGGCTCCGCAAGCCGCGGCCCCTCGCGATCCGGTCGCCAGACGGCCCGAGCGCTCAGTTCGTCGAGCGGGATGTGACAGCGGATCCGCAGATCCCGCCCTGCGAGTTGCCAGGGCGGCGCCACCTCCTCGCAGAGGCGGCCGACCTGCCACGGGCAGCGGCCCGCAAAGACACAACCCTTGTTGCCGGCGACGGGCGCGCTTGCGAGCCGTTGCGTCGCCGGCGGCCGCCGCTCGGTCTGAATGCCCGGCGCCGCCATCAACAGCGCATGCGTATAGGGATGGAAGGGCGGCGTAAAGATCTCGGCGGCGGGTCCGATCTCCATTAGCTGACCGCGGTAGAGTACGCCGACGCGATCGGCGAGCGCGCGGACCACCGCAAGATCGTGCGAGATGAACAGCATCGCCACCGCATGCTCCTGCCGCAGCCGCGCAAGCAGGTCGAGGATGCTGGCCTGCACCGACACATCGAGCGCCGAGAGAATCTCATCGCACAGCAACAAGTCCGGATCGGCGACCAGCGCGCGCGCAATGGCGACACGCTGGCGCTCGCCGCCCGAGAGCTGGTCCGGGAACCGTGCGGCATAGCCGGCTTCCAGCCGAACCTCGTCCAATGCCCGCGCGATGCGCTCGCGGATCGCAGCGCCGTCCAGGTTTTGGAAGATCTCGAGCGGTCGCGCGAGGATGGCACCGACCCGCATGCGCGGGTTCAGCGAGGCGTCCGGATTCTGGAAGATATACTGGATGCGCCGCCGCAGCTCGCTCGATCGCGCCCCGACCGATCGCGGCAGCGCTTCGCCTTCGAAGCGGATCGCCCCGGCCAGCGGTTCGATCAGGCCGCTGACCGCACGGGCGACGGTCGACTTGCCGCTACCCGACTCGCCGACCAGCGCGAAAGTCTCGCCGCGATCGATGCGGAAGGACAGGTCCTGCACGACGGGCAAGGCCACGGGCGCGAGCAGCCGGGCGAGTGGTCCGCGCGCGCCGCCATAGCCCAGAGTGACACCGTCGAGGGACAACAGCGGTATCGCCGCCGCCTCGACCACCGCCGGCGCCTCGCCCTTGACCATCGCCAGATCGGGCACGCCGATCGCTCGCCAGCGTTGGCAGGCCACGTCGTGACGCGGCGCGACCGGTTCGAGTCGCTGCCGATTGCCAGCGCAGGACGGCTCGGCGACGGCGCAGCGCGGCTGGAATGGGCAACCGGTCGGGAGTTCGTCGCGACGCAACAGGCCCTTGAGCGACCGCTCTGTCGGTCGCCCCACCGCCTCGAGCTGCGGGACCGAGGCGATCAGCCCGCGCGTGTAGGGGTGCCGCGGCTGACGGAACAGCATTTCGGTCGGCGCCATCTCCACCATGTGGCCGGCATACATCACGCCGACCCGATCGGCGATCTGCGCCAGCACGCCGAGATCATGGGTGACGTAGAGCATCGACAGGCCGATCCGCGCCCGCAGCTCGATCAGCAGCGCGATGATCTGCTCCTGGGTCGTGACATCGAGGCCGGTGGTCGGCTCGTCGAGCACCAGCAGATCGGGGTCGCAGGCCAGCGCCATCGCGATCGTCACCCGCTGCTGCTGGCCGCCCGAGAGCTGATGCGGGTAGCGTCGACCAACCCGTTCGGGATCGGGCAGGCCGACCAGCCGGAAGAGCTCGATCATGCGCGCTTCCGCCGCCGCGTCGTTCGGGGCGGCCCGGTGCGTCCGCAGCACCTCGGTGATCTGGTGGCCCACCCGCATCCCGGGGCTGAGCGCCGTCGTCGGGTTCTGCGGCACCAGGCTGATGCGGTTGCCGCGCAGCCGGTCGAGCTCGTGCCGTTCAAGCGCCAGCAAGTCGCAACCCTTGAACAGGACCTTGCCGCCCTCAATGAGGCTGTTGGGCCGGCGATAGCCGAGCAGCTGATAGGCCGCCGTCGACTTGCCGCAGCCGGATTCGCCGACCAGGCCGAAGGCCTCGCCGGCGCCGATGCGGAAGCTGACCTTGTGCAGCACGCGCGCCCAACCGTCGCCGTGGCGATAGGCAACGTCAAGGTCAACCACCTCGAGCAGCGGGGAGGGCGTGGTCATGCGTCGGCCAGCCGCACGGTGCGGCCAAGGATCCGGGCTAACCCATCGGTGAACAGATTGAGCCCCACCACCAGCGAAGCGAGCGTCAGGCCGGGTCCCAGCACCGTAACTGGCGAAACGATCAGCAGAGCCCGGTTCTCGCTGATCATCAGCCCCCATTCCGGCGTCGGCGGCCGCATGCCGAAGCCGAGGAACCCGAGCGAGCCGATCAGGACCGGCGCATAGCCGGCGCGCAATGCGAATTCTACCAGCAGGACGCCGCTGGCGTTCGGCAGCAGCTCGCGGCGCATCACCGACCAGGCGCCCTCGCCGCGCAACCGGGCGACCGTGACGAAGTCGCGGGTGGCAATGTCGACCGCGGCGGCGCGCGCCATGCGGGCAATGCGCGGAGCATAGACCAGCGCGACGACCAGAATGATCAGGATCGGCTGGCCAGCAAGCTGCGGCCCCGCCGCGGCGATGGCGATCAGCGCCAGGACCAGGAAGGGAATGCTGATCAGCGCCTCGATCAGGCGCTGCAGGATCTCATCGATCCAGCCGCCGACATAGCCGGAAATCAGGCCGACCACGGCGCCGATCACCAAGCCGAGGAAAGTACCCGACAGCGACAGCAGAATGACGATATGGGCGCCGTGGACGACCCGGCTGAAGATGTCGCGGCCGAGCTGGTCGACGCCGAAAGGATGCGCCCAGCTCATGCCCGCGAGCGGAATGCCGGTTCCCATCTGGCTCAGGCCATAGGGCGCCCAGAACGGCCCCGTGGCGGCGACGAAAAGGTGGATCAGCAGGACCACCGCGCCGATCCGGAAGCTGTTCGGCGCCCGCCGCCAGAATCGCGCGACGCGCTCCCAGCGGCTCTCCCCCGGCATCGTCGGCTGAGCGACAGCCATCATCCGGCTCTCAGCCGCGGGTTGAGGAGGATCGCGCCGAGGTCGGCCAGCAGGTTGGCGGCGATGTAGACCGCGGCGGCAATCAGCACAGTGGCCTCGATCAGCGGCACGTCGCGGAGCTGCAGAGAATCGACGAGCAGACTGCCAAAGCCCGGGAAGCCGAACACTTTCTCGACGATAACCACGCCACCAATTAGATAGCCGAGATTGAGCGCCGTCACGTTCAGCGTCGGCACCAACGCGTTCGGCAGCGCATGCCGCAGCAGTACCTTACGACGCGGCAGGCCCTTCAATTCCGCCATCCGGATATACTCGGACTCGAGCACTTCGATCAGGTTGTCGCGGAGCATCCGAACGGCATAGACGGCCATCACGATGGCGAGCGTCGTCGCCGGCAGCACGAGCGCGCGGGCATACTGGCTCACGGTGGAGGTCTCGACGACGAGCGAGATCGCCGGGAGCACCGGAATCATGATCACGAACAGGATCATCAGCACGGTCGCCAGCAGGAAGTCCGGCATCGACAGGAGGATCAGCGTCACGACCGAGAGGCCGTGGTCGACCGGCCGCTCGCGGTGCGTCGCCTGGATCAACGCGGGAATCAGCGCCAGCGGCAGGTAGATCCCGAAGGCCACCGCCGACAGCAGGACCGTGTTGAAGATGCGCGGCGCGAGAATCTCGGTAATCGGCCGCGCGCTGGTCAGGGCGTTGCCGAAATCGCCTTGGAGCATGCCGCCGAACCAGCTCAGATAGCGCTGGATCGCCGGGTCGTTGAGGTGGAGCCGCTCACGCAGCGCCGCGAGGGTCTCCGGCGTCGCGTCGCGGCCGAGGATCCGCGAGGCCACGTCGCCCGGCAGCACCTCGATGATTGCGAAGATGATGATCGAGACCAGCAGCAGCGTCAGCAGCGACAGCAGCACCCGGCCGATCACCAGCCGAAGAATAGACACCGGCTTCTCTCCAATCGTGAAACGTCTTTCTTCGAGATGTCCCTCTCCCCGTCGAATGGGGAGAGGGACGGACCCGCATCAGCGGGATGGAAAGCGAACAGCGAGTTGGTTGATCACTCGCAGCTCAAGGTCTCGAAGTTGAGGTTGAAGTTCTGGGCCCGCGGTTCGTAGCCGGAGCACTCGTCGCGGATCGCTAAGACCTGGTGGACGAACATCGGGATGATGACGCCACCCTCCTCCGCCAGTACGCGACCGGCTTCCTGATAAAGCTTCAAACGCTCCGCCTCGTCGACCGTGGTGTTGGCCTTCAGCAGCAGCGCGTCGTACTCCGGCCGCTCCCAATGCGTCTCTTTCCACTTCGCGTTCTGGGTATAGGCCACGGCCAAGCCCTCACCGGCCGGCCGCATCGACCAGGCCGACGTCAGGAACGGTTGCTTCAGCCAAGTGTCGTCCCAATAGCTGTCCGCCGGCGTCACGATGACGTTCACTGTGATTCCGGCCTGCTTGGCCATCTCGGCATAGACCTGCGCCATGCGGACCATGCCCGGCACGCCCTCCGCGGTGTAGAGCTCCAGCTCCAGCCCGTCGGAATAACCCGCTTCCGCCAGGAGCTGTTTCGCCTTCTCGATATCCTGCTTCGGCGCCTCCTCGACGTAGGAGGCTGGCGAGCCCAGCGGCACCGGATTGTCGGCGCCAGGCTCACCGAAACCGAGGAGGACGGTATCGATCATTGCCTGGCGATCGACGACCAGCTTCAGCGCTTCGCGGACCTTGGGATCGTCGAAGGGCGGCGTGTCGACCCACATCGAGAGGGTCATCGAGTTCGACGCGCCAGTCTCCAGGAGCTCGATGTTCGGGTCGTCCTTGAGCGCGGAAATGAGCGACGGGTCCACATTCAGCACGAGATCCACCTCGCCCGCCTTGATCGCCGAAACGGCCGTGATCGGCTCCTGGGCGACGGTGACGCGCAGGCATTCGGCCTTCGGCAGCCCCTCGTCCCAATAGTTCGGGTTCTTGACCAGGATCCGCACCGGCGCATTCGGCGTGAACTGCTCCTGCATGAATGGACCGGTGCCATTGCCATGCAGGCGCAGATCCTCATGCGTCGCGCCTTCCGCGACGATGTTGGTGAACTTGTTGGAGATCAGAACCGGCAGCTCGACCACCGGCTCCTGGGTGGTGAAGCTGACGGTATGGGAATCGACGACCTTGATGCCTTCCGGATCGAGGAAGCCCATGACTGCCGGCGCGCCGGAGCCGAGCGCCGGGTCCCAGAATCGCTGGAAGGTGTAGACCACGTCATTGGCATCGAACGCGCTGCCGTCGTGAAACTCCACCCCCTCGCGCAGATCGAAAGTCCAGGTCAGCCCATCATCCGAGACCGACCAGGACTCGGCAAGTTCGGGAATGACGTTGAAGTTATCGTCCACATCGACCAGCCGGTTGTAGACGGCGAAGATATGGTAGGCGTCGTCTCCCGACTGCATGTCGGCGGGGTCCATCGACTGCTTCTCGCCACTCCACTCATAGCCCAAGACCTTGACGCATTCGTCGCCGGCAGCAGCGAGAGCAGACGTCGAGCCAAGCGAAACCATCAGGCCGGTCACGGCACAGGCCGGACCCCAGGCGAATCTCCTCATGCGCGCTTCCTCCTCAGTCGTTTTGCCTCCTGGGCCGGCGGGTGCTCATCGGATCGATCCGAGGCCCCGTTGCTTTGTTGCTCGCCACCGTTCCCAGCCGAATGTCCCCTCGATCAAAATTCCGAAATATCGGAATTTGGTTCATATATCGGGAACATCAGCTTAATGATGCTTGCTTCGCGGAGTCAAGGCGAACGGCATCGCCTCGGGCGCCACGATCGAAATATCGACGAGGTTCGGCCATGGCTTCCCTGGTCAGAACAGGCTGGCCGTGATGCCGCCATCGACCACGAGCACATGCCCGTTGACGAATGAAGAGGCCGAGGATGCCAGAAACACGACAGGGCCTTGCAGTTCCTCCGGCTGCGCCCATCGCCGCAGCGGCGTCCGGTCGACGATCATCCGGTAGAACTCCTGGTCCGCTTCGAGGACGTCGCCCATCGGCGTTCGAAAGTAGCCGGGCGCGATGGCGTTGCAGGTGATTCCGAGACCGCCGAGCTCGGCGGCCATCGACCTGGTCAGCCCCACGACTCCGTGCTTCGCCACGACGTAGGAGACGATTCCAGGTCGCGAAACAAGTCCGAGGACCGAGCTGATGTTGATGATGCGGCCGTACCCGCCCTTCCGCATCGCGGCCGCCGCCTCGCGTCCAAGGACGAAAAGCGAGGTCAGGTCGACATCCATGACCCGATTCCACTCTTCTCGCCCATGCTCCTCGATGCCGCCGTAAACGGCGATCCCGGCATTGTTGACGAGAACGTCGAGGCGACCGTGACGGCCCACGAGATCCTGCATCGACGACGCCACAGCCTCGGCATCGGTGACGTCGAAGGCCATCCCTTCGACACACATACCCTGCCCCGCGAGATAACTGCATTGTTGGTCGAGCCCCGCCTCGTCGATATCGTTGAGAACGACATGGGCGCCCGCATCCGCCAAGGCCTCGGCCATCGCCGCCCCGAGCCCGCGCGCTGCGCCGGTGACGAGCGCGACCCGCCCTTCGAGATTGAATCGGGAGGGCTTGGACGGCGTTGACTCGGCGCGGCGCGCGGTCGGGGCGCGGGCGATCGCACCAGCATCGACCGTGCTGCCGACTGCATCCTGCGGCACCGCTTCTTTCGATGACGGAGGCGGTTGAACCAACTCGATCGTGAAGCCGTCGGGATCGCGCAGATAGCAGGCATAGCCGCCGGGGTTAGGGCCCGTTTCGATCCGCACCGGCCCGGACACGAAGGTGACGCCGGCCTGCGACAGCCGCTCATGGAGAGCGTGGATCGAGTCGGTTTCCAGGGCAAGATGCGCCGCACCGACATTGCAGGTCTTGAGATCCAGCTTCATGCCCCGAGGCGCGACATACTCGATCAGCTCGAGGTGGTGCCCGGATTTCACCGCCGGGGCGCCAGGAATCTTCAGCATAGCGATCCGCAGCTCGGCTCCCTCGAAGCCGACGACCGTCTCTATGAACGGGCCGACTCTGGCCTTGATTCCGACAAGCTCGAAGCCAAGCAGGTCGCAATAGAACCCGACCGACCGATCGAGGTCCGACACGGTCCAAGAGGTATGCCACACGCTCAGGAGCATGGCCGGGTTCCCTCCCCGTTGATTGACGGCACGACTTGCGACCCGACGCCGGTGATGTCGCGCACGGCAGCAGCGATCCGGTCCCGGTCCGGCAGCAGGGCTTTCTGCAGAACCGGCGAGGCCGGAATCCGCACATCGGGCGCCCCGATCCGACGCGGCATCACGCTTAGCCACCCGGCGTTGCGTTCGATGATCCGTGCAACAATCTCGGCACCCATGCCCCCGGTCACATTCGCTTCGTGCGCGACGACGACGCGGCCGCTGCACTGTGTCACCACCTCATCGATCGCCGCGTCGTCGATCGGCAACAGCCAGCGCAAATCGAGGACTGCGACCTTCAGTCCGGACGCGGCCAGCTCCTCTGCCGCCTCGATCGCGGCTCCGAGGATCGTGCTCCAGCAGATGATCGCGGCGTCGCAGCCGGACCGCCGCAGCGCGGCACCGCCGACCGGCTGCAGGCCTCGAGAGGTGTCGACAAGACCGCGCTGCTGATAGAGCGCTCGCGCCTCGATGATGATGCAGGGGTCGGGATGTGCGACCGCCGCCCGCAGCATGTCATAGGCATCCTGCGGCGTCGCCGGCAGGCCGACTCTGAGCCCGGGCACGTGCGTCAGCAAGGCCTCGAGCGACTGCGAATGCTGCGCGCAGGAGCCGGGGGTCGCGCCCTGCTGCATCCGCACCACCATCGGCACGCTGCACTCGCCGCGCGTCACATAGCGAATATTGGCCGCTTGATTGATCAGTTGGTCCAGGGCAACCAGCGAAAAATCGGCCCACATGATCTCGACGATCGGCCGCAGGCCGCACATGGCCGCGCCCACGCCGGATCCGAGGATAGCGCTTTCGGCAATCGGCGTGTCAAAGACCCGCTCGACGCCGAACTCCCGCTGCAGGTTCCGCGTTGCCCCGAAGATGCCACCGGCACGCCCGACATCCTCGCCGTAGATCACGGCCTCGGGCCTCGTCTCCAGCTCGATCCGGAGCGCCGCATTCACGGCCTCGATGAAGCTCATCTCCCTGGCCGACGCTTCGCCGGTGGACGCAACGGCGCCCGTCGCAAGCGGCGGCGCCACGACGTGATCGCGCGCGGTCCCGGGATCCGGCAGCGGCGCCGCCAGCGCTTCCTCGGTCAGCGCCTCAATCTCCTCGTCGACGCCGCGCCGGATTGCCGCCAGCCGGTCGTCAGACGCCACGCCCGCGCCGATCAGCTTTTCCTGCAGAAGGGCGATTGGATCGCTCGCCTCTGCCGCCGTACGATCATCCTTCGGACGGTAATGCTCGATGTCGCGGTTGTAATGACCCCAAAGACGAACGGTGCGGCACTCGATGAAGATCGGGCCTTCGCCGTTTCGCGCAGCGTCCGCCGCCAGCTGGACCGAGTCGCGGACGGCAATCGGGTCGCAGCCGTCGATCGTCGCGGATCGGATTCCATAGCCGCTGGCCCGCTTCGCGAGGCGGTCGATCTTGATGATATCCCGCGTCGGCGTCATCTCCGACCAGCCGTTCGATTCACATAGAAACACGACGGGAAGTTGCCGGCTGGCGGCGAATACGATCGCTTCGTGCAGCGCCCCTTGGCTGGTCGCACCGTCCCCGAAGGAGACGAGGACGACGCTGCCCGTCCGTTGCCGGGCGGCAGCCAGCGCGACACCACAGGCAATCGGCGCACCTGCCCCGACAATCGAGTTCTCACCGATGAAGCCGCGACCGGGCGCCATGACATAGGCAGAGCCGGCGCGTCCGCCATTGACTCCCGTGGCGCGATGGCAGATCTCGCCGAGCAGTTCGCTGGGCGTGATCCGCGTTTCCAGCGCCCAGCCATGCCCGCGATAGGTGGCGATGACCCGGTCCTCCGGCCCAAGCGCCGCGGCAGCACCGACCGGTATCGCTTCCTGTCCTGCACAGAAATGGAGAGAGCCGGCGATCGCCGTGGGGCTACGAGCGCTGAGATCCCAACACCGCTTCTCGAAAGCGCGGATGAAGGCCATCCGCCGGAAGGCATTCAGCGCGAAGCTGATGTCATCCGGATGAATGCGCCGCGCCTTCTGCATCTGCATGTCATCGGACATCGGGTCTCTGCCTCCGCAAAAGGCTGCACCGGTATCGTCTTTCTACTTCGCCGCGACAGGTGTTGCCGAACCGCGACGCACGAACCATTGCCCAACATCAGCGAGCTTATGGAGATGGCGCATGTGTGTCAAATAGTGATTAATGTATCATAATATGATACTATTCTCGAATTGGAGAACGGTCGCCAAACTGGCGATCGCAGCCGTCCAACTGGAGACCGGGACCATGCGTGCCAACAAGACATCGACCAGGAATGCTGCCCCACAGCGGCCGCTAACACCAGAGGCGCCGGGGGCGATGCAGCCTCGGGTGCAATCCGTGGCGCGCGCGATGTCCATCCTTGTCGTCGTGGCCGAAAGTGCGCACGGCATGCGCGCCATGGAGATCGCCGCGAAGCTCGGGCTGGGCCGGCAGGCCACATACCACCTGCTTCATACGCTGGTGGGATGCGGCATGCTCGCGCGCAATCAGGAAGGCCGCTATGTCCTGGGACTGCAGATGGCGATTCTCGCGGATGCCTTCGTACGCCATCTTGCGCCACCCGAGCATCTCGCGCCGCTGGTCCGACGGATCGCCATCGAGACCGGCGAGACCGCTTACGCCGTCGGCTGGCGGGCCGGAGAGATCGTCAATCTTGTGGCGGTGCCAGGGAGCAACGCCATTCAGGCGATGACGGTACCACAGGGATATCACCATCACGCCCACGCACGGGCAACCGGCAAACTCCTGCTTGCTCTCGCGGCACCGGAAGTCCGGGACCGATACCTGGCTACCCATCGCCTGGAGCGGCGTACGCGGCGGACTTTGGTCACTCTCGGGGCGCTCGAAAGGGAACTGGCATGCGTTCGGGAGAACGGCTACGCGACGGACCGTGAGGAGTTCGCGCCGGGGGTGTGCTGCCTTGCCGTTCCGATCGGCCGGGCCGCCGCAACATTCGTCGCCGGACTCTCGGCGCCGGCGGCCCGATTCGAAGCCAAATTCGATGAGTACCTGCGGGTGATGCGCAGAGCCGCGCAAACGGTTTGAAGATTTGCGGTGGGCAGCGTCGGAATGTTTGTGTCGGGAAACGGAAAACCGACGCCCTCAAATTTAGTCGATTGGGCCAAGCGCCTTCTGCCTTGGAATCGCACAGATGGCATTGGTTGCGAACGAATCCGCCCCTCGACGCCAATTCTGAAATACCGGAACTTTGTTCACATATTGGGACATTTTGCTTGATGGCGCTTGCCTTGCGCCGTCAAGGCGAACAGGATCGCTGCGAACGCCAAGATCGCGGCATGAACGAGGTTCGACCATGGTTGACATTCTTCTGCGCGGAATCACGTGGGAGCACCGACGCGCCGTCCACCCGCTGGTCAACACGATTGCGGCGTTTCGAAAGCGGCATCCGGAGATCGGCGTGGCCTGGGACTCGCGGCCGCTGCACGGCTTCGAATTCACCCCAGTCGAGGAGCTGGCGGCACGTTACGATCTGATCATCCTCGATCACCCGTTCGCCGGCGACATCGCGGCGAAGCAATATCTGCTTCCGCTCGATGCGCTGGCCAACTCCGAAGCGCTTGCGGATGTGTTCGTCGGACCGTCGCTCGAGACCTACCGTTATGACGGCCATCTCTGGGCGCTGCCGGTCGATGCCGCCTGCCAGGTCGCCGTCTACCGGCCGGACCTGCTGGCGCGCCGCGGCGGCCAGCCGCCGCGGAGCTGGGCCGAGATGATGGCGCTTGGCGACCAGGGGACGCGGCTGGGCCTGAAGCTTGCCGTCGCCTTCGCGGGCGTTCACAGCCTGATGACGTTCTTCACGCTTTGCGCCAATCTCGGCCGACCCTGCGCCATCACCCCCTCCGACCCGCTGGTTGACCGGGATACGGCGGCCGAGGCACTCGAAGCGATGCGCCGGCTGATCGATTTCTGCCCGCCAGAGGCGCTCGACTGGAACAGCATCGCGCTGCATGACGCGATGGTGGCGCGTGACGATCTGGTCTATTGCCCGGCGGTCTATTGTTATGCCGCCTACGCCGAGGCTGACATTCCGCGCCCCCTCGCCTTCGCCGATCTGCCGGGGTTGCGCCGCGCCTCGCCGGCCGGCTCGACGGTCGGCGGGACAGGCGTCGGCGTCTCGGCGCGGACCGCACACCCGGAGGCGGCCCTCGCCTATGTGCGGTTCCTGATGGAAGCGGAGACACAGCGGCAGTTCGCCCTGAATCATGGCCAGCCGGCGCGGCTCGATGCCTGGCGCGATCCCGCGCTTAATGCGCGCTTCGGGAATTGCTTCCGCGACACGCTTCCGACCATGGAGCAGGCCTGGATTCGGCCGCGCTACGCCGGCTATCTCAGGTTCCAGCGGGCGGGGGGAGATCTGGTCGAAGCGCATCTTCGCGGCGCCATCGGCGAGGCGGCGCTTCTCGAGCAGCTACAGGCCCTCCATGCCAGCCGGGGGGTTGCGTAGAGAACGGCAGATGTCATCCACCCAGCCTGTGAGAGAGCTTGTTGGCCGCAGCTTTGACTGCGGCGATCAACGTCTCCCGCTGCTTCTTCTGCAGCCGCTGCTCCGGCGCGACGATGCTGACCGCAGCAACGCAGTCGCCGGTCGCGTCGATCACCGGCGCTGCGACGCAGCCCGCATGCTCGTTCGCCTCGTTCAGCTCGACCGCGTAGCCCTGCTTTCGGAACTTGCGGATCTGCATCACCAGGTCGTCGATGTCGGTCGGCGCGCGACCGGTCGGCGACGGCCGGACGATCGATTTCAGAAGCGCGCGAAGCGTGTCATCGTCCAGATCGGAGACCAGCAGGCGGCCGGCCGCCGCCCAGTTCACCGGGACGCGGCTACCAACGCGGGAGATAATGCGGATTGGCTGCGGGCTCTCCTCCTTGACCAGCACCAGCATCATGTCGTGCTCGAGCACCGAGAGCTGCACGGTCTCTCCCGTCTCGTCCCGCAGCTCCTCGACGATCTGACCGCCCTCCTTCAGAAGGTCCACCTGGCTACGATAGGCCATGCCCAGCTCGAAGAGCTTGCGCCCAAGGCCATAGGCACCGGCTGCGGTTGCCCGTTCGATATAGCCGGCCTGCGCCAAGGTCCGCACCAGCTCATAAGCCGTGGATTTTGGAATTCGAAGCAGGCGAACAAGCTCCGCCACGCTCAACGGCTCCACCCGCGCCAGCATCAGCTCCAGGATGTCGAGCGCACGGCGGACGCTGCGCGACGTCGAGGTCGCAGTCCCTGCCTCCATCGCGCCAGACTCCGTTCCCGCTGCTCCTTTCGGCATGCTTCCTCCTTTGCCCATGCGGTCGGAAAGTACAGTATTTCGGACTATTGTCCAAAATCATAAATTGCTAAGCTCGCTCCGGCGACGCGTCGGTCAATGAGGGGGAACCGCGCCATGAAAATCACCGATATCGAGGTCATCGAGCTGCGTGTGCCGGGTTGGACCGCGTCCACCTTCGACGGCTCCTACGATGACTGCGTGATCCGCGTGCATACGGACGAGGGCGTCACCGGCCTGGCCGAGGTCGACAGCGTGCCGTCGGTGATCCGCGCGATCATCGAGGCGCCCGCCTCGCACACCCATGCGATGGGCCTGAAGTCGGTGCTGATCGGCCAAGACCCGACCGACGAGAGCCTTTGGGACCGGATGTACGACGCGACGAGCTACTACGGCCGCCGCGGCGTGGTGATTCACGCGATCAGCGGCCTCGACATCGCCCTGTGGGATCTCCGCGGCAAGATCGCGGGCGCGCCGGTCACGACCCTGCTCGGCAAGCCGCAGCGAGACCGGCTCCGCGCCTACGGCACCGTCTATCCGCTAGGCGAAACGCCGGACGCCGTCAGGCGCAACATCGACCGCGGCCTCACGCTTGGCCTGCGGGCGATCAAGATCGTCGCCGACCCCTTCTGGCGCGACGACCTCGACCATACGGCGCGCCTGATCCGGGCCGCGCGCGAGCATGTCGGGCCGGATATCCAACTGATGGTCGATGCCGCGACGGCCTGGGCCACAGCCGAGGACGGCTTACCCCTGATGCCGATCTTCAAAGAGAACGGCTTCGCCTGGGTCGAGGCGCCGCTGCCGCTGGACGATCTCGAGGGCCATGCCCGCTTCCAGGGCTTCGGCGTGCCGATCGGCGGCGGCGATCTTGGCCTGACGACCCGCTGGGAATACGAGACCATGTTCGAGCAGGGCAGGATCGACATCGCCCAGCCGGACGTAACAATGGTCGGCGGCCTGACCGAGCTGATGCGGGTGAGCGCGTTGGCCCGGGCGCGCGGCAAGCGCGTCGTGACTCACGGCTACAAGAGCAACATCACCATTGCCGCCAACCTCGCCTTCCTGGCGCAGCATTGGGCCGAGGAGGCCCTGGAATATTCGACGAGCGAATCGCCGATCCGCTGGGACCTGACCAACGAGGCATTCCCGATCGACAGCGACGGCATGGTCGCGGTACCTACGGCACCGGGGCTGGGGGTCAGCCTGAACGAGGAGGCCGTGGCAAAGTACCGGGTCCGGTAGAGCGCTTCAGGGCTTGATGCCTGGATCGAGCCTTCCTCACACCTCCCGAGCGACGCAGTCCTGGCGCTGCTCGCCCAGCCCCTCGATGCCGAGCCGCATCACGTCGCCGGGCTTCAGGAAGCGCGGCGGCTTGAATCCCAGCCCCACACCCGGCGGCGTGCCGGTCGGGATGATATCGCCCGGCATCAGCGTCATGAATTGGCTAATGTAGCTGACGAGCTGGGCGACGCCGAAGATCATCGTCGCGGTCGAGCCCGCCTGCATCCGCTCGTCATTGACGTCGAGCCACATCGACAGGCTCTGCGGATCCGGGATCTCGTCGGTGGTCACGAGCCAGGGGCCGAGCGGCGCGAAGGTATCGCAGCTCTTGCCCTTCACCCATTGGCCCTGCCGCTCGATCTGGTAGGCCCGCTCGGAGACGTCGTTGCAGATCATATAGCCGGCGACGTAGCGCAGCGCGTCGCGCTCCGCCACATGGCGCGCGACGCTGCCGATCACGATCGTCAGCTCCACCTCCCAGTCCGTCTTCACCGAGTCCTTCGGGATGATCACCGGGTCGTGCGGACCGCTGATCGCGGTCGTCGCCTTCATGAACAGGATCGGCTCGCTCGGCACCGGCAGGCCCGCCTCGGCGGCATGGTCGGAATAGTTGAGCCCGACGGCGACGATCTTGCCGATACCGGTCAGCGGCGGCCCCAGGCGCGGACTGCCCGACACCGCCGGCAGCGTCGCCGGGTCGACCGCCTGCAGCGCCGCCAGCCGCTCCGGCGCCAGGGCGGCGCCGTCGATATCGGGGAGCCTGCCGCTCAGGTCGCGGAGCGTGCCGGCGGAATCGATCAGCCCCGGCTTCTCCTGCCCCACCGGGCCGTAACGCACGAGCTTCATTCGGGAGTATCCTTTCGTTGCAGTCCGGCCTCAGCCGTCGATCCGGTAGCGCGCGACGACCTCTTCGTTCAAGGCGACGCCGAGGCCCGGCCCCTCCGGCAGATCCATCAGACCGTCGGACAGCCTCGGCTCCGGCGAGACCAGGTCGCGGCGGAGCGGGCTGTCATAGACCTGCGGCGAGATGAACTCGAACAGCGGCGCCGCCGGACAGGCGGCCTGGAAATGCCGGCCGCACTGGGCGAGGATTCCCGTCTTCCAGCCATGCGGAATCACCTGGACGCCGTAGAGTTCGCACATCTCGGCAATCCGACGGATTTCGGTCAGGCCGCCGCAGCGGCTGATGTCCGGCTGCACCACAGCGACCTTGCCGACTTCGATCCACTCGCGAATCTCCCAGCGCGTCGCGGCATGCTCTGCACCGCAGATCCGGATTGGGCTGTTCTGGGACAGGCGCGCATGGCCGAGAAGATCGTCATGCTGCAGCGTCGCCTCCGCGAAGTAGATGTCGTAGTCGGCGACCCGATCGAGCACCCATTTGGCGTCGTACCAGTCGCGCCAGCGATAGCCGAAGTCGAGCGCCATGAGGATGCCGTCGCCCAACATCCGCCGGCCTTCCTTGATGAGGTTCACCAGCTCGGCGTCGCCCACCAGATCATAGAACAGCACCTCCATCTTCACCGCGCGGAACCCCTCGCCCAGCGCCTGCTCGAACTGCCTTTCGATGATCGTCATCAGATCCCGCACCGTCTGACCGCCGCGCGCCAAGCCGGGATAGATCGTGCAGTAGGGTTTCAGCTTCTGGCGGCGGGCGCCGCCCATCAGCTTGTAGGCGGGAATGCCGAGCTGTTTGCCCGCGAGGTCATGCAGCGCGATGTCGATCGCCGACAGCGCGTGAATGCCCAGGCCGCGACGTCCGGGGTAGCAGGTCGCTTCGTAAAGCGTCTCCCAGAGCGCCGTCACTTCGACCGGATCGGCGCCGATCAGCAGCCCTTCCGAGTTCTGGCTCCAGAGATGCGCGGTCGGCATCTCGATGAAGGCCTTGACGACCGACGGCGGCGCGTCCGATTCACCGATGCCGGTGCGACCGTCCGCGTCGGTGAGGCGGACAACCACCGTATCGACGGTACCGTCGAGATCGTCGGCTTTGTCGTTCTCGACGACGATCGGGATGACTTCGACCTTCTCGATGGGCGACATGCCCCCTCTCCCCATGACGTCTGCAGCCCCGGCCTCGATCTTTGTCATGCCCGGGCCAAGCCCGGGCATCCAACGGACCCGCAAGTCAACTCCGCGGGCGACAAATGAGAGAGCGGCTTATTCCCCTGCGTTCTCAGACTATCGCAACCCATGGCGGATTTCGCAAATACAGAATGCCGTCCGAAATCCCGGACCGATCGTCAATAGGTCGCACGCCCGCCGGACAGATCGAAGGTGAAGCCGGTGGTGAAGCTGCAGGCCGGCGAGACGATCCAGGCGATCATCTGCGCCGCCTCTTCGAGCGTGCCGCAGCGCCTCATCGGGATCTTCTCGGTCATGTAGGTGACGGTCGTCTCCGGCAGCTCCTCGACCAGCGGCGTGCGGATGACCGCCGGCGCGAGCGCGTTGATCGTGACACCCGTCTCCGCATAGTCCTTGCCGAGCGACTTGACGAGGCCGATCAACCCGGCCTTGGTCGCCGAATAGGCGGCCATGCCGGCGTTGCCCTCCTTGCCGGCGATCGACGCGACATGCAGCAGTCGGCCATAGCCATACTTGAGCATGCGCGGCAGGACCGCCTTCGATACAACCATCGCGCCGCGCAGATTGATCTGGTAGACCGCGTCGAAATCGGCGAGATCAACCTCATGACCCTTGAGGTTGGTCCGGCCGGTGATGCCGGCGCAGTTGACCAGCCCGTGAATCCGCCCAAACACCGCATCGACACGGTCGAGCGCGGTATTGATCGAAGCGTCCACGGTGACATCGGCCGCCAGCGCAAGGGCCTCTCCGTCCCTGCCGCGGATCTGCTGCGCAACGTCTTCCGCCGCCGGCAGGTCGCGATCAAGGCAGGCGACGGAGACACCTTGTGCCCCGAGAAATTCGGCTGCGGCGCGGCCGATGCCGCTACCCGCGCCAATCACGACGACGGCATAAGGCTTGGTCTCGAAATAGCTCACGATCGCTCCTCTCGCCCTGATCTCGGAGGCGGCAGCCTCCGTTTGTGCTTTTCCGGGATCATCTCAGATCTCGCGGCGGGCCGTCCACCCTCGCGGTTGGTTAGTGCGGCCCGCATCGTGGGGCACTGTCGCGGTGGTTTTGTCATAGCAACCTGGCGGGAGCGCCTGGGGCCCGCAGGATTGCCGCGTCTCAAGAAATGATGGTCGCAGATTGCTATCGCCCTATAGCCTCGGCTTTAAAGCTGGATACATTTCGGCGGGAGATGAGATGACGCTGCAGATTGAATGTGATGTAGACGGCGGAGTGGATGCGCTGCCGATTATAGTAGCTCTCGATATATGCGAAGAGGTTGCGCTTGGCCTCCTCGCAGGTTGCCCAGCGCCGCTGATGGACGAGTTCGACCTTCAGCGTGTGAAGAAGCTCTCCATGGGCGCGCCTCCGCACCTCCTGTTCCGACCCTCGGACTCGGATCACGCGACAGAGAAGACGCTACTATCGCTGACCACATCCCGGGACGACCTTACTCTGGCCATCCGATGAATACGGCGGGCTCAAGGTGCACGTCCAAGGCGATCGGCATATAGCTTGGCCATCGAAAGTCCGAACGTGGTTGGCGGCGTTAAAGGTGGACGTACGTCGGTTTCCGGTATTCCGAGCCGATGCCCGAGAACGCGCTTTCCATAGACGAGAAAATTGTCGATCGAGTCCATGAGAAACACCAGCATCGGCAATAGCTCATGATAGAGGCGTTCGGCCTGGTCCTGCTTGGCAGTGTCGCCGCTCGACATCAGGTCGAAGATGCGGGTCAGCCAATCGAAGCTCTCGCCTCCGGGGATGATGCCTACGCCGCCGGCGCGCAGCGTATCAATAATCTCGATCCCACCTCTGCCGTTGAACACGTCATAGGCGCCCTCCGTCACATCGAGGATTCGCCGGACAGCGATCGCGGTGGTCTCCAGCTTCAAGATCTTCACGTTCGGATGCTGGCGATTGAGCGATTTCAATCCCTCGGCCGATAACCCCACTCCCAGGTACTCCGGCGCATTCTGGATTGCGACAGGGACAGGCACCTGATCGGCGACGGACCCGAAGAAGCGGACGAGCTCCAGGTCTGGCACAGCCTTGACCGGCGGCGGCTGAAGGATCACCCATTGGGCTCCCAGAGCCGCGGCCTCGCGGACAAATGCGATCTGGCCGTCGATCGAGGGCTCCGCAACGGTAACGGCAAGGGGTCGGCGCCCCCGCAGATCCTCTACGACCCACTGCATCAGCATGCAGCGCTCGTCAAACGAGAGCTTGTTGGCCTCACTTGCCAGCCCGAGTACGGCCACGCCGTGAACGCCCGCGGCGATCATCGACTCCAACTGATGCTGCATCGCCTCCCGGTGCAGGCGGCCGTCAGGGCCGAAGAGCGCGTAGACCATGGGATAGACTCCCTGGAACCCAGATTTGGCTTGGATCATTGCATCGCGCTCCCGCTATTCCCCTGTTGCCGCACCGGCAAATGCAAACGCAGGTCGAGCCACCCAGCTGCAGTCAAACCGGCGACACGACCTCCCGGTCGCCGCCGCCATGCTGCAATCGCTGCAGCTCGGCCGCCTCCATCGTCCGCGCAAAGCCCGTAGGCATGGGACTGAATCCTCGATCCGCGGTGACGAACCCTCCGATGCCCCGATCCAGGTCAGCACGTGGCGCTTCAGGGAGTCGTCAGACCGCCGTCAATGACCAAGTTTTGGCCTGTGATCCACGCGGCATCGCGTGAAGCCAGATAGACTGCCGCGGCCCCAATTTCCTCCGGCTGGCCCAATCGGCCGAGCGGGTGAGCCGCAGTGCGGCGTTGCAGAACCGCGTCCGAATCCACCTCCTTGGCAATCACCGACTTTGCATAGTCGGTCAGTACCAAGCTGGGGCTGATGGCGTTGACCCGCACGTTGTACGGCGCGAAATCCATCGCCAACGACCGAACCATTCCGATCTGCCCCGCCTTCGCGGCAGAGTATGCCGCCCGACCAGGAATCCCGACGGTACCGCTTATGGAGGCGATAGCGGTGATCGAGCCATTGTCCGAGCGCTTTAGATAGGGGGCGGCGTGCTTCGCAGCCAGGAAGAGGCAGAGCAGATTGACGTGAATAACATCGAGGAACTCCTCGAGCGTCGCATCGAACACGGATCCAGTGGCCGTTCGCCCCGAACTAACCAACAGAGCATCAAGGTGACCGAAGGCCTCAATGCTCTTCCGGGTGATCCAATCCGCCTCCTCTTCCTTCGTGGCATCGCCGGCAATTGCCACTACTCGCTGCCGCGGCTGGAGACGGTCGGTGGCTTGGCGAAGCCGGTCCGCGGATCGTCCACTCAGGACGATCTGTGCCCCCTCGTCGAGCATCGCCTGGGCGGAGGCCAAGCCAAGTCCGGAGCCTCCACCATAGATGAGTGCGGTCAGCCCCGCCAGCCGACCCAACCGTGCTTCAGCCATCCTACATTCCCAACAGCCTCAGAAGGGTGCAGACAACATCGTTCGCTGCTTCTACTCGCAGTAGAACTGCCGAAAATCCATGTTGTTGATATTGTTGTTCGGCACGTACCCGGTGCAGTTGCTACGATACGCCGAAACGATGGGCAGGAAGACCGGCACGATCACGCCACCTTCCTCGGCCAGAACCCGCTGTGCCTCTTTATAGATCTCCCGTCTTTTTTCCGGATCGATCGTCCGGGAGGCCTCGTCGAGCAGGGCCTCGAAATCTTCGCGACACCAGTGCGTCTCGGGATAGGCAGTGTCGCAACGGTAAGCGATTGAAAGAGCCTCGGCAGCCGCCCGGCCGCCCCAGGATGAGCTGACGAACGGCTTCTTGAGCCAAATCTCTTCCCAGTAGCTCTCCGCAGGAGTCGTGATCAGGTTCACCTTGATTCCGGCGTCGACTGCCATTTCCTTGTAGACCTGCGCAATGTCGAGCATGCTCGGATAGGCGTCCGACGTATAGAGATCGATCTCGAGGCCGTCGGGGTAACCTGCCTCCTTCAGCAGCTCCTTCGCTTTCTCCACATCGCGCTGGATCGGCTCCGTCCGATAGGCCTCGGCCGACGACGGGGGGATCGGATTGTCACTGCCAGTCTCGCCATAGCCAATCAGGGCAGTGTCCAGCATCTGCTGCCGGTCAACGACCAGCTTGAGCGCCCGACGCACGCGAATATCGTCGAACGGTGGGGTGTCGACCCACATCGAGAGAGTCATGACGGTGCCGCTCGGCGACTGAACGAGCGTGATGTTCGGGTCGTCCTCGAGCATCTTGATCGCAACCGGGTCAATTGCCACTGCGAGGTCCGCCTGCCCGGACAGCAGCGCCGCAGCCCGCGAAATCGGCTCGCTGATCCCCGAGAAACGCAGGCATGGCGACTTCGGCTTCCCTTCTTGCCAGTAGTCCGGAAAGGCCTTCACCGTCACCGACGGCTGGCCCGGAGAGAACGACTCGATCATGAAGGGACCGGTCCCGACGGGGTTCTTCTGCAGTTCATCGTGGGTGGCGCCATCCGGCACGATGGCAGCAAACTTCGTGCTGATGAGCAGCGGCAGCTCGACCACGGGCTCGTCAAGACTGAACCTGACCGTATCGGAATCGACCGCCTCGATCTGCTCGGGTGTCATGAAGTTAAGAACGGAGACGGCTCCGGAGCCTGTGTTGGGATCCAATGCACGACGGAAAGAGTAGACGACATCGCTCGCATCGAAATCGCTGCCGTCGTGAAACTTCACGCCCTCGCGCAGGTGAAAGGTCCAGACGGTACCCTCTTCATTCGGTTCCCAGCGTTCCGCGAGCACCGGGACGACCTGATATGAATTGTCGACATCCGTCAGCTTTTCGTACAGCGCATTGATCCGCACCGGATCGTCAACCGACGTGTTGATGATCGGATCGACGGACTGCGATTCCGTCGCCCACTCGCTCGCTACCACCTCGGGGCATTTCTCCTGAGCACCAGCCTCCTGAAGTGACAGCGCACACATTGCCGCCATACCCAACATGGTTGCGACTGCTCTGACTGATCTCATCGCCTCCTCCCAAGCCTCTTGATGCTATTCGGAGTTCATGCCGTTCTTTGCGCATGCTCCGTCTTATCGGGTACAGCCAAATCGATCCGGTACTGCTCGACCGTGCTTTCGTTCAGTTCGATACCGAGGCCGGGCCCTCGCGGAAGATCCATGTATCCGTCGTGGATCGTCGGTTCCGGTGCGACAAGGTCGCGACGGAGGGGAGAATCGTAAACGTCCGGCGACATGAACTCGAACAAAGGAGACGCCGGACAGGACGCCTGGAAGTGGCGCCCACAGGCCGCAAGGATACCTGTCTTCCAGGCGTGCGGTATCACATCGACGCCGTAGAGCGAGGCCATCTCCGAGATCCGGCGGATCTCGGTCAGGCCACCGCATCGGGAGATATCAGGTTGCACGACGTGCACCTTGCCGACCTCGATCCACTCCCGGACTTCGAAGCGCGTTGACGCAAACTCCGCGCCGCAGATTCGAATGTTGCTGCGCTGTGCAAGCTGCGCATGACCAGCCAAATCGTCGTGCTGCAGAACGGCTTCCGCGAAGAAGATGTCGCAGTCCTCAACCCGATCGAGCACCCATTTGGCATCCGCCCAATGCTTCCACCGATAGCCAAAATCCACGGCCATGGTGATATCTGGCCCTAAATAGCTCCGCCCTTCCTTGATCGCATCCACGAGCTCGGCGTCCGTCGCGAGTTCGTAGTATAGGACCTCCATCTTCACGGCGCGAAATCCCAGCCGCAGGGCACGGTCGAAGTGCTGAAACGTTTCATCCAGAACCTCTCGCAAGCTGCGCTCTCCGGCCAAGCCGGGAAAGATCGTGCAATAGGGCCGGAGCCGCTGCCGGCGCGCGCCCCCCATCAGCTTGTAGGCGGGTACACCGACCTGCTTCCCGGCGAGATCATGCAAAGCAATATCGATAGCGGACAGGGCATGGATGCCGAGGCCTCGGCGGCCTGGATAGATCGTGCGCTCATAGAGCATCTCCCAGAGCGCCGTGATCTCCAAAGGGTCGGCTCCGATCAGTATTTCGGCGGCATGGGTGCTCCAGATATGCGCCGTGGGCATCTCCAGGAAGGCCTTCACCACTTCGGGTGGAGCGTCCGCCTCGCCGATGCCCGTCCGGCCCTCGTTGTCCGAGAGCCGCACCACGACCGTGTCGACCGACCCGTCGCAATCTGCCGCCTTGTCTGCCGGGATTCTGAGTGGGATGACTTCGATCTTCGCAATGGAAGACATGACACCTCTCAAACAGGAATCAGTTCAGTCCAGCCCGAATGCGCTCAGCCGCAAAGCGCATAGCGGCTCCCTGGCCCCAGACGTTCACCTCTGTCGGCATGGCCTGGTAGAGAGTGAGATCTTCGCTGGCCGCCGTTGACGCCCAGGTGACGCCTGACACCCCAAAGAAGCCGCCGTCCGCATCGATCCGGCTGAGCATGGCGGTCCATGCCCTCTCGTATGATCCAGCATACCGTTCGTCCAGGAAACCGAGCCGCACGCCTTTCATGAAGGCGGCGCCATAGAAGGCCGCCGTCGACGACTCAAGATAGGCTTCTTTCTCGTCCAGCAGGGTTCGCCAGAATCCCGAGCGATCCTGCAAGTCGAAGACCAACCGGGAGAGTGTCTCGAACCGCTTCACGAGGTCTGTGCGCTGCGGATGGCTTTCCGGCAGAAGTTCGAGAACATCCGCAAGCCCGAGGAGTGCCCATCCATTCCCGCGGCCCCAGCCATAGCCGCGATAGCGTCCCGAGCCGACGTCATAATTGTGAAACAGTAATGGTCCACGCGGCCCTGTCAGCGCCGCCGCGTGGCTTACCCAGGTTTCGATCGCCGATCGGAAATGAGCCTCGTCTCCGGTGGAGGCGCCGAGTTGGGCAAAGAAGCTCGGCACATGATACATCGAATCGACCAAAACGGTCGTCCGAAACTGCGGCAGGTCCGGCCGAAAATAATGAACCCCATCCGGTCCTCTCGGCGTCTCTTCGGTGTACCAGCGCATCAGCCTCTCTGCGGCCGATCCGAGCTGAAGCTGTGGGACACGCTCGTTCAGCCGGATCAGCGCCTTTCCAGGCGTCAGATAGTCTGTCCAGCTAGGCACTGCCTTTGCCCAGCGTTCCAAGTAGCGGCCGCAGAACTCGGCGAATTTCTTGTCTCCGAGGAGCTCATCGGCTTCGAGGAGACCATCGAGCGCAATCGCGTCGCCCCAGAACCAGACGGTAAAGTCGTAACGGAGCGTACGCTGCGCCGCCTGCTTGAGTACTGCCGCTGCGTCCACTGCCATTCCACCATTCCTGGGCCGCAACCAACTTTCACAGCCTATCAGCGGCAAAAATTAATGTACAGGTGCTCGGATACCAATCCGATATACTGGACACGCGACATCCGGAGGACTCCTGATCATGGCCCGCCCAAAAAGCGCAGCAGCGAATGCACGACCCGGAAGGCCTCCGGGCACCCCCTCATCAGCACGGAGCTTGGAGCGCGGCCTCGCGGTTCTGGAGCTCCTGAGAACGCAGGGCCCGTTGCGAATTACCGAGATCTCCCGGAGCCTCCGCATTCCGCGCTCTTCGATTTATGAGATCGCGCGTCTCCTGCAGGACAAGCGGTACGTAGATCGCACGCTGGACGGACAGCGCTACACGCTCGGCGTGGCGCTTCATCTTCTTGGCATGAGCTACCGTGACAGCATCGATCTGGCGAAGATCGGGAGCGCTGCCGTTGAAACTCTCAGGGATGAAACAGGAGAAACGGTCCAGCTCTGCATCCTGGACGGCGAGCAACTCCTGGTCCTGCAGAAGGCCGACGGTCGCAGACCGATTCGGATCATGTCTCACGTCGGGACACGTGTGCCTGTGAACTGGGCTGCCTCCGGCAGGTTGCTCGTGTCGGATCTGGACGATGAAGCTCTACGGATGTTCCTTGAGCAGACGGCGCGCCCATCCCCAAAGACCAGCGTCACCGTCGATATCCCACAGCTGATGCGACAGATCCGAGTCTTCCGGAAGCGCGGCTGGTCTCTCGAAATCAATGAGACGAACGCACACGCTGGCTGCGTAGCGGCGCCAGTAGAGGATGCAGAGGGGCATTGCATAGCCACACTCAGCATCGTCGCACCGGAGCACCGCCTCCAGTCCTCGGAGCTTAAGGGGCTTGTGGAATCCGTCTGTCGAGCCGCGCGACGCCTTTCTGCTCGGCTCGGCGCAGCCCAGTGACACCCTTCAGTGGTCGCAGCACTACCTGGGCTCCAATATATCGCTTCTCCAGATCCTTCGCGCGTAGTCGACAAAGATCTGCCGTTCGTCAAACGACAGGATCTCCGCCTCGGCTCCCGACAGAGAGCCGTGGGTGTTCAAGTGCGCCAGAACCCGCCTCATCGCGACTAGGCGGATTGCAGCGCCGCATTCGCGTAAAGAATGCCCGCGAACCTTATAGGTCGCAGCTCATACCGCTGGTGTGGATCGGCACCGTTGAACGGGCCTGTTCACAAGCTGAGGACGAGGCGCCCCCGACTAGGGAGCCAGGTATGGCGACCATCCGGTGTGCGGCATGCGGCGCCTCGATCCAGTGCGTGCGGACCGTAACTCATGTTATCCACGTGCACTATGGCAACAGTTTCCGTCGGACCTGCTTTGAAGTGCAGGAGCACCTGCGCCGCAATGGCCACTGGTCGAACGCGATGGATCGATGCCCCAACCTTGAGGCGGCGCTGATCCCAGCGTGCCCGCGTGCGTAAAGCCTGTCAGGCTCAGATCATGGTTTAGAAGCCGTCGAGATGTTCTCCTTTGGTCGGGCGTCAGGCGCATCCGCAGCGGGTGACTCGATGCGCGGCTGGAAGCAGGGCAGTCTCCTTCGATCGGGAACCGTTGGTGAGAGCGTCCCGGTAACTCTGCCACCCATGACGAGGAGCCCGAGATTGATGGACGAGAAGCCACTGCAGGGCCGCACGGCCATCGTGACCGGGTCCGGCCAGAACATCGGCAAGGCGATCGCCTTGCGCTTCGCCGCGGCCGGCGCGAACGTCGTGATCAACGGGCACCGCGACCAGGCGAAGATCGAGGCGGTCGCGGACGAGGCGCGCGGCCTGGGGGTCGAGGCGCTCGCCCGACTGGCCGATGTCGGCGATCCGGAGGCGGTGTCTCGTCTGGTGTGCGATGCGGTGGCCCGATTCGGGGCGGTCGACATCGCCGTCTCGAACGTCGCGCTGCGGCCGTTCCAGCCCTTTCTCGAGATCTCCGTCGCCGATTGGAACCGCATTCTGAACATCAATCTCAATGCGGCCTTCTACCTGGCCCGGGCGGTTCTGCCGCAGATGCAAGAACGACGGTGGGGCCGGATCCTTCATATCGCCGGCTCCGACGCGGTGTTCGCCATCCCGAACCGGGCGCATGTGCTCGCCAGCAAGGCGGCCGTGCATGCCCTGGCGAAGGCGATCGCCCTCGAATTCGGCCCGTACGGCATCACGGCCAACACGGTGGCGCCGGGCTGGATCGAGACCGCGCGGGACATGAAGAACTATCCCGATTATGAGGCGACCGTTCGACAGCTCCGGGAGACAATTCCTCTGCGGCGGCTTGGCCGGGTCGAGGAGGTGGCGAACGCCTGCCTTTACCTCGCCTCCGATCTGGGCAGTTTCGTCACCGGGCAGATGCTCCACGTGAACGGCGGCGAGGTCATGGTCTAGCGATCCTCGTCAGCGCCGCGTGTGTGGGCCGTTATGGAAAACCCACTCGGCTGGAGCGTTCAGGCGCGACTCGTGGCGCCTATCAGGCGGAGAGCCATAGGACCGATCGCCGCGGCCGGTCTGCAGCTGCCTCGACCGACGCGGCGCGACTCGACAGCCGCGACGCGCAGTGGCACACCGCAACGGCGCACCCGCAGCGGGGGTCATCAGGTCCGTCGGATGAAAGTACAAGTTTGGATGTTTTCAA
Organism: Virgifigura deserti; assembly: GCA_003576685.1. Taxonomy (GTDB): domain Bacteria; phylum Pseudomonadota; class Alphaproteobacteria; order Dongiales; family Dongiaceae; genus Virgifigura; species Virgifigura deserti. Next base: position 62,952 of record QOZR01000008.1, on the reverse strand, counting down.
GCATCTGATCCAGCTTACCTTTCTCTATGCTTGAAAACGTTTAAACGCTCTCTCCATTTTTCACTTGCTACTGCAGGTGAATTTGTCATTTATTTCATTGTCCCTGGATGCTCGACCGAAGGTTGGCAGCCGGGGACGAACGGTCCGGTCGTCGGACCAGCCCTCGCATTCCGCCGCCCTCTGACTGCTGGGCAGCGGCGCGGATGCGATGGACACCCGGCGACGGACTCCACCCCAACACCGGAAGCACAGGTCGGCCGTCTTCAGACGCCATCTGTGCGTCCGTCGACATCCGACTGTGCTCGAGCAGAAGGATGTCGACCGATGAACCCCACCAAGACACCGCAATGCCACGACACGGGCGCACGCCGGCGCTCCCGCCGGCCGCGCACCGCAACGCCGCAGCTCCGGCCCGCAGAGCATATCGATCCGCGCCAGGATCTCCGGATCGCGTATCGCGCAGTCGACTCGCTCGCGCCCTATGCGCGCAACCCGCGCACCCACAGCCCGACGCAGATCAAGCAGATCGCCGAGAGCATCCGCACCTTCGGCTTCACCAACCCCGTCCTGATCGACCGCGCCGGCGGCGTGGTGGCCGGCCATGGCCGGGTCGAAGCGGCGAAGCTCCTGGGCATGACCGAGGTGCCGACGATCCGCCTCGAGGCGATGACCACGGCCCAGAAGCAGGCCTACGTCATCGCCGATAATCGCCTGGCCGAGACGGCCGGCTGGGACAGGGACCTGCTCGCCCTGGAACTCGGCGCGCTGGCCGAGCTCGACCTCGACTTCGATCTGACCGTCACCGGGTTCGAGACCGCCGAGATCGATGTCCTAATCGGCGGGGCAGCGCAGCCCGAGGATCCCGCGGCCGATGCGCTGCCGGCGACCGATCCGCAGGCGCCGCCGGTCAGCCGCCCCGGTGATCTTTGGGTGCTCGGGGCGCACCGCCTGCTCTGTGACGATAGCACCGATCCGGCGGCGTTCGCGCGATTGCTCGCGCGATCGCGGGCGCAGATGGCGTTTCTCGACCCGCCCTATAATGTGCCGATCGACGGCCACGCGACCGGGCTCGGCCGCACGCGGCACCGTGAGTTCATGATGGCCTCGGGCGAGATGAGCGAGGCCGAGTTCACGCTCTTCCTCGTCCGGGTGCTGCGCAACATCGCCGGCCACAGCCGCCGCGGCGCCGTGCTCGATATCTGCATGGATTGGCGGGGCGCCTATCCCCTGCAGACCGCGGCGCGGCAGCTCGGGCTGACGCTGCTCAACTGCTGCGTGTGGCGGAAGGACAACGGCGGCATGGGCTCGCTCTACCGCTCCCAGCACGAGCTGGTCTTCATCTTCAAGTCCGGCAAGGGTTCACACATAAATAATGTGGAATTGGGTCGGCATGGACGATACCGCACCAACGTCTGGGACTATGCGGGCGTGAACACGCTGCGCGCGGGCCGGCTGGAGGATCTCGCGATGCATCCCACCGTGAAGCCGGTCGCGCTCGTGGCCGATGCGCTCCTCGACTGCTCCAGGCGCGGCGGCCTCGTCCTCGACGCCTTCGCCGGCAGCGGCACCACGATCATCGCCGCGGAGAAGACCGGGCGCAAGGCCGCCGCGCTCGAGCTCGACCCGGTCTATGTCGACACCGCGGTCCGCCGCTGGGAGGCCTACACCGGCGAGACGGCCATCCACGCCGACAGCGGTGAGAGCTTCGCCGCCGTGGCGCAGGCACGGGGACATGATCCCGATCACCCGCCGGGCCGGCCGGCGACGCGGCGCGGCCGGCGGGCCTCTCGAGCGGTGGAGGCGAGTCATGCCCGGTGACGGCGATGATTACGCGGTCGGCTACAAGAAGCCGCCGCAGGACTTCCAGTTCCGGAAGGGCCAGTCTGGCAATCACAAGGGCCGGCCCAAGGGCACGCGGAACCTGAAAACCGACCTTGAGGAGGAGCTGCGCGAGACCGTCCTCCTGCGCGAGGGCGACGGCGGGAAGCGCATCAGCAAGCAGCGCGCGTTCGTGAAGAACCTCTTCGCCCGGGCGATGAAGGGCGACGCCCGCGCGGCGACGCTGTTCCTCGGCATGATCTTCCGTCTGCAGGAGATCAGCCAGATCGATCCCGACGCGCCCCTCTCGACCGACGAGAACGCGGTCCTGGAGGCGTTCAAGACCGCGCTGCTGCAGGAGCGTCCATTGTCCAAGATGCCGCGACCGACGCGCGCTGCCGACAAGCCGGCGCGCAAGGCGTCATCCCATTCATCCCGGATCCAGAAGAGCTGACCATGAGCCGACACGATCGTGACGTCCTGAACGCTCTCCTGAAGGCGCGGCTCGCGAGCTTCGTCCATCGCGCCTTCCAGATGGTCGCGCCCGGCGAGACCTACCTGCCCGGCTGGTCCATCGAGGCGCTCTGCTGGCACCTGGAGCAGTGCTATGCCCGCAACATCAAGCGGCTGATCATCACCCTGCCCCCGCGCGCGCTCAAATCGATCTGCGCCTCGGTCGCCTTTCCGGCCTGGGCGCTCGGCCGCGATCCCAGGCTGCGCGTCATCTGCGCCAGCTACGGCAGCGACCTCGCGGGCCGGCACGGGCGCGATTGCCGGCGGGTAATGGCGAGCCCTTGGTACCGGCAGGCCTTCCCGAGCACCCGGCTCGATCCGGCGAAGAGCGCCGAGCTCAACTTCCTGACCACCGCCGGCGGCTTCCGCCTCGGCACCTCAGTCGGCGGCCCGCTGACCGGGCTCGGCGGCAACTTCATCATCGTCGACGACCCGATCAAGGCGAGCGACGCCATGTCGGAGAGCCAGCGCAGGGCGGTCCACGAGTGGTTCGACGGCACGCTGCTGTCGCGGCTCGACAACAAGAGCGAGGACGTGATCATCCTGGTCGCCCAGCGGCTGCATGTCGACGACCTGGTCGGCTATGTACTGGAGAAGGGCAGCCAATGGGTTCACCTGAACCTGCCGGCGATCGCCCCGGAGGCCCAGCGCATCCGGATCGGCGATGGTCGCGTCTACGACCGCGCGGCGGGCGAGCTGCTGCACCCCGGTCGCGACACGGTGGAGGATATCGCGGAGATGCGTATCGCGCTCGGCGAGGCCCGGTTCGCCGCGCAGTACCAACAGGACCCGGTGCCGCCCGGCGGGTCCATGATCCGGGCTTCTTGGCTGCGAACCTACACTGCGCGGCCGGTCCGCGGGCGCAGCGACCAGGTGGTGCAGAGCTGGGACACGGCCTGCAAGATGGGCGAGAGCAACGACTGCTCGGTCTGCACGACCTGGCTCGTTCAGGGGACCGCCTATTACCTGCTCGACGTCTTCCGCGGCCGCCTGGAGTATCCCGAGCTGCGGCGCCAGGCGATCGCGCTGGCGGAGCGCGACCGGCCCAGCGCGGTGCTGATCGAGGACCGCGCCTCGGGCACGCAGCTGATCCAGGACCTGCGCATGGCCGGGCCGGTGCGCCCAATCGAGATCAAGCCGGAGGGCGACAAGCTGACGCGGATGTACAACCAGACCGCCACGCTCGAGGCCGGCTGCGTGCTGCTGCCGGACCGCGCCCCCTGGCTGGAGGCGTTCCGGAGCGAGCTGCTGCAGTTCCCCTACGGCAAGCACGACGATCAGGTCGACAGCCTGTCCCAGTTCCTGACCTGGATCGATCGCCGGCCGTCCCTCCAGATCTTTGTTTAGGGCTGGCGAGGGCAGCGGCCGGGCAACCACCGGCCGCTACCCTTCCGATCAGAGCGGCTGGGCCGGGCCGTCGAGCTTGTCCCAGCGGTCGACGAACTCGGGCGAGCGGAGGCTGCCAACATTGATGATGCCGCGGGTCTCGTACTGCTTGGTCTTGGCGTAAGCCTCCGCGCCGGTGAGCACGAAATAGCTCGGCGGCTCGCCGATCTCATTCAGGCAGACGAAGGCGTAGACCAGGTCGCCGCTGCGGCGGACCTTGCTCTTGACCATCGGCCAGCCGTTGCTCTTGCGGCTGCGGATTGCCTTCACCTGGATGTTCACCGTCCGCCCATCCTTCTCGGCGAAGAGATCGACCGCCTTGGCGTTGCCCAGCGTCACCGAGACCGAGTAGCCGCGCTTGGACAGCTCGGCCGCGACGAAGAACTCGCCCGCCAGATGCGTGGTGTTGGCGTCGCCCGGCGCCTTCGGTGCCGGTTCCTCTTCGGGCAGCGCAGCCTGATCACTCATCTTGTTTCCCCTCGCGTTGCATGGTGCGGACACGGCCTCTGTCTTGGCCTGCCCGGGCGGTGAAGTCCAGGGAAATGTTACTCATCGTCTGTAGACTGATCGGATGCAGCCGCCGTCCTCTGGCGGCATGGATATCCGGCGGCGGGTCGGCCTCAACGTTAAGAAATTCCGGCGGGACCGCGGCTGGTCGCAGGAGGACCTGGCGTTCGAGTCCGGCCTGCACCGCACCTACATCAGCGGTGTCGAGCGCGGCGCCCGCAACCCCACCGTCCTGGTGCTCGAGGAAATCGCGACCGCTCTCGAGATCCCGGCGTATAAGTTACTGGAAGAGACCGGCTAACCGCCGAAGCTCCGCAGGCTCAAATCAGGGGCCCGAAGCCACCGAGAGCCAAACTCGCTGATCGTGGCCGTTTAGATCAGGGGCGCGAAGCCATCCGCCAATCCCCAATAATTTATCGAAAACTTTACGGTCATCCCCCATATTCGCGCCCAGCGCAAACACTTCCCGTTCCTCATAACACGAGACAGGCCGTCGGCCTGTCGGGCAAACGCCGGGACATCAAGTTTGCCGAACGCGGACTCCGGTGGTTTACTCCTCTGGGGTCGTGCCGAGAGAAATGATTCTAGCTCTAGGAGTCTGGGATTTTCTGACAAGCGCGGGCGGGGTCGAGGCCGCAAACTGGCGGCGCCGAGGTCGTTGCCGGCAATGTGGTGGTATTTAGAGGAGGGCAGTTGGCGTTCGATTCGGCATTGCAGCCAGGCATGTTGGTTTCGCTGCCGGGACGGCGCGGGGTCGGCACAGTCGTCTCCGCGGACCGTCACCGTTGCCAGGTGTCCCTCTTCCATTCCATCGACGAGAGCGTCCTCGAAGAGCACCCCATCGGGACCTTGTCGCGGGCGCTGGTGGGACCCGAGACGCGTGTCTATGTGCAGGCGCAGGGGAACTGGCGGATTGGCCGGATCAAGGACTACGACACCGCTACCCTTCCCTGGATCGAATACCTTGTGCGCTTCCCCAACGATCTGACTGCCGACATGACCGAGAACCACCTGCGGGTGCGGGTGTTCGAACCCCATGCGGATCCTGCGGAAGTCTTGGCGCGCGGCGGGGGCGAGACGCAGTACTTGCACGACCGACGTTGGAACGCGCTCGCGACCTCGGTCACCTTAAGGGCGGCCGCAGAGGGACTCACCGGGGCGATCTCCAGCAACATCGAACTGGTCCCGCACCAACTCGCCGCCGCGCGGCGGGTGCTGACCGATCCGATTCCGAGGTTCCTCCTCGCCGATGAGGTCGGGATGGGGAAGACGATCGAAGCCGGCATCGTAGCGCGGCAGTGCCTGATCGACGACCCGACGCGGCGGATCCGCGTGTTGGCGCCGCGCCCGCTGGTTAAGCAGTGGCGCTACGAACTGCTAGACCGTTGCGACCTAAGGGGCCTCGCCGCCCAGATCGAGTTTAGCTCGCATGACGAGCACTCTGAAGAGGCGGTCACGCCCGACCTGCTGATCGTCGATGAAGCTCATAACCTGCTCGGCGACCGCGGCGCTATGGCGCGGCTGCTGCCCTTGGCCCACGCGGCACCGCGACTGCTCCTCCTCTCGGCGACTCCCGCCCTGGGCGATCCCCGTCAACTCCTCGACCTACTGCACATCCTCGACCCCGGCGCCTATGGGTCTAACGACCTGCCGAAGCTCGAAGCCCGGCTCGAGCTAGGCCGAGACCTTGGGCGCATGTTGCTCAGCCTCGCGGACACCGCCCCGACGTTCCTTGTGCAACGCGCCGTCCGGGATGTCGCGGCACGGTTGCCAGATGACTCGGTCGTGGCCGACCTCGCCCGCGCGTTGGCGGCCGACGGCGCGCTCCCTGAGGCGTTGGCTGACCTTAGGCAACACCTCGCCGACACCTACCGCGTGCACCAACGACTGATCCGGGCCCGCCGACGCGACGCCATGATTTACTTCCGGCCGCGTGGCGTAGCGATGGACGGTCGCCGCGACCACCTGCGCGAGGAGGTCGACGAAGACCTTCGCTGGCCTGAGGTCCTTGTGGGCCTTGAGGACTGGCGCGACGCGACGCGGTTCCGCGTAGAGGACACCGGCGATGAGCCAAACGTTGCGGCACTCGCCTTGATAAGGGCAATCGAAGCTATCGGCTGCGGGGACGCCTCGATCGACCTCTCGGATGCGCCGGAAAGCCTCCGCGCCGCCTTGTCTCAGGAACCGGGCGACCGCCCGAAGCCGGATGTTGCCTTGGACGTGGTACGTGCGCTCTGCCAGCGGTTGCGCCAGGAAGGTCAGAACAACCCCAAAATCGTCGCCTTTGCCACAACCCGTGAAACGGTCGATGACGTCTTCGCCCGCCTGTCGGCCGAAGGAATAACGGCGCTGAGGCTCACGGTCAGCGACCGATCCGACACGGTCCAGGACATCGTCCAGGCCTTCGAGGACGACCTCACCACCGCGGTTCTGTTGTGTGACCGCTCCGGGGAAGAGGGCCTTAACCTCAACTTCGCCGACGCGATTCTGCATCTGGACCTGCCCTTCTCCGTCACCCGGATGGAGCAACGGATTGGGCGCCTGGACCGCTTCGGACGGTCCAAAGCGATGCTGCGGCAGCGCGTGCTGCTGCCAAGCGACGATGACGTAAGCCCCTGGGTAGCTTGGCTGGAGGTCCTAACCGAGGGCTTCGAGATCTTCGAGACCTCCGCCAGCGACGTTCAGTTCGTCCTACCGCAGTTGGAAGCCGAATTGGCGGAGGCCTTCCTCAAACGGGGCGCCGATGGGCTGCGGGAGATGATCGGGCAGGTGCGTGAGCGCATCGCGGCCGCGCGGCGCGCGGCCGACGAGCAGTACGCCCTGGACGCTGTGGCGCTCTCCGATGACGGCGCGGACCTCGCGATGCGGATCGAGGATGCCGAAGCCGATGAATCCGCCCTCCAAGCAGCGGTTGAACAGTGGTTGGTCTCCGCGCTGCGGCTGAAGCGCATCGCCCCCAATGCGGACCAAGTCTCCTATGCCTGGGGACGGGATACCCTGATCCCCAAACAGCCTTGGGAGGTGGAGTTCGGAGCCGACGGACAGCGTACCCTCACCTGGCGCCGACGGGTTGCGCTGCATCGTGACGCCAGCCTGCTGAGGCCCGGTGCGGCCCTGGTGGACGCCATGGAGCGGCACATCCGGTGGGACGACCGCGGATCTGCCTTCGCGACGTGGCGGGTCGACCCGGGACTTTCCGGCGAAGACATCGCCTGGTTGGGTTTCCGCTTCTGCTATGTCATCGAGCCGGCGCTGGCGCAGGACCTAGCAGTGTTCCGGCATGCGGACCACCATGGATTGTCGCGGCGCGCCCAGGCCTTCCTCCCGCCGTGGGTGCAGGTGCTGCACATGGACGTGGAGGGTGATGACCCACCCTCCAGCCTGCTGCCCATCCTGCAGCGGCCCTACGACAACCGGGTCCGCCCGCAGGGTGGGCGCGACATCAACCTCTGCAGTCGCCCAAGCTTGATGAAGACGGTGATGGCCCCGACGGTCTTCGCCCGCCTCTGTCGAAGCGCGCGCGCGGCCGCCGAGGCGCGCATCCGCCAGGACGACATCTTCCGTACCCGCGTGGAGGCCGCCGGGCAACGCGCCGCCCAAGACGGGCGACGGCGGCGGCGCTTCGACGGCGGGGCGAATGAAATCGACGTTGTGGCGCTTCTAGAGGCCGTCAAATCACCGCGCTTGCGTCTGGATTCCATGGGCTTCTTTGTCCTCTCCCGCAACCCGCCCCCGAGTCTCTCGTGAGACTTGAGGGCGATAACGCCTTCTCCGCGCTCAAGCTGTTGGTCGCCGGAGAGACGCAGGCGTCCTGGACGTCACCGGACAACCCGGCGTTTGACCGTCTCCGGCGGGCATGGTTGGCGACCTCAAGTCGGTCCGCAGTCGAACTGGCGGTCCTCCTTCGGCAGGCTCTCGTGCACGAGACCGGCCGTCGGCATGGTGAGGCTGCGAGCATCGCCCTCGGGCCGGATTCTCCCCTGCAGACCTTTGCCGACTGGAAGACTGTCGACCTTGACGCTCAGAGGTTGGGCCACGGGTGGCTGGTCTCGGCGCGAACCTGGGGCCCGAGCTGGGCGACCGGCTCGAATATCGATGGCCTGGATGGTTCGACGGCCGCAGAGCGCCTGCGCGCCAGCGCCGACACCGCAGCGCCCGCGGGGGACCCTTTCCTTCAAGCGGTAGGCCACACGACTTACCAGAGCGTGGGCCAGCGGGCGGCCATCCGCGCTGCCCTCACCGCCCCGCCGGGTGGCACCTTAGCGGTCAGTCTGGCCACCGGGGAAGGGAAGAGCCTGACCTTTCAACTGATCGCCAAGATAGGTTTTGCCGGCTCAACCTTCGAGGCGAATCCTGGGCTCACCTTGGTGGTAACGCCAACCGTGGCGCTCGCCATCGACCATGAGAACGCCGCCCTCGAGAAGGGCTTCGAAAGGCCGATGGCCTACCGGGGCGACGACGTGGAAAACAATCGGAGCCTCATCGCGCGCATAGAAGACGATACGCTGGGCCTCTGCATCGCCTCGCCGGAAGCCGTCTGCGGGCCGTTGCGCCGTGCGCTGACCGAGTCCGCGGCGCGAGGGCGTCTACGCGCCTTGGTGATCGATGAGGCGCACCTGATCGACGGTTGGGGGACCGGGTTTCGCACCGAGTTCCAGTCGCTGTCCGGCGTGCGTCAAGAATGGATGCGGGCCGCTCCGGCCGGCGCAGCGGCGCGAACGTTGCTACTGTCCGCGACGCTAACGGCTACGACCCTCGAACTGCTTCGCACGCTGTTCTCTGGACCCGGGGAGTTTCAGAGCTTGTCCGCCCTGCGGCTGCGCGCTGAGCCCGACTACTGGACGGTCGCCTGTGCCTCGGAAGTTGAGCGGCAGACGCGCGTGCTCGAAGCCGTGCGTCACGTCCCGCGGCCCGCGATTGTCTACGTCACCCGGGTTAACGACGCGAAGGCTTGGCGCGAGCAGCTTCGGCAGGCCGGTTTCGACCATGTGGAGATGGTTCACGGCGAGACGCCCAACACCGAGCGGGAACGCATCCTGCTCGGGTGGCGTCACGGCGAGGTAGACCTGGTGGTGGCCACCTCGGCCTTCGGCTTGGGCATCGACTACCGTCATGCGCGGACCGTAATCCACGCGTGCATCCCCGAGAGCCTCGATCGGTTCTACCAAGAGGTGGGGCGCGGCGGTCGTGACGGCCGCTCGTGCCTCGCCCTAACGCTCCATACGCCCGGAGACGTACGGGTCGCCGAGAAAATCAGCCAAACCCTGGTGATCAGCATCGGTCGAGGCCGCCAGCGATGGCGCTCGATGTTCGACCTCCGCATCCCAACGGAGGAACCCGACACCTACATCCTGCCGCTGGACGTGGCGCCTAGCCAGGAGCCCGAAGACATCGACATGCGCGGCGAGCGCAACAGTGACTGGAACGCCCGGGTCCTCACCCTAATGGCGCGTGCGCGGCTAATTCGTTTGCTGGGCTCGCCGCCCTCAAGCGACGAGCGTGTCGGCACCTATGAACAAGTCCGCGTTCTAGACCTCGACCACCTCCACGAGGCGACATGGCTGCGGAGGGTCGAACCGGTGCGGCAGGAACTCGGCACCGCCAGTAGCAAGAACCTCAACCTTATGCGGCAGTTCTTGGCGAGCCAGTCCTGTCCGGCTCCTCTATTGCTGGACCTCTATAGTGCGGGCCCGGAAGCACACGCCTGCAGCCGGTGCGCGGGCTGTCGGGCGGACCCGTGCCTGAGGCGTCCCGAACGCCCGCGTCTCGAACCCAACCTGCCTTGGCCAGCGCCGGCGCCGCTGACCGGCGCGCCGCGGGCCATGCTCGGGGCGAGCGGGCGGCTGATCGTCTGGTACGATCCTACTGTCCAGGACCGCGCATTCCGCCGGCGGTTCGGCGAACTCGTGCAAGCCCTGCAGCGCGCGGGCGTATCGAACCTCGTGTTGGTTCAGACTTCCGAGGCTCTCTCGGCGGAGGCTCGGCGCGCCTGCCGTGACCTTCCGGTCTTCCTGGCCGAAGTCCGGCGGCTCACGCAGCGCCGCCTTCCCGCGGGACCGGAGCTAGTGGTCCTAGGCACGGGTACTGTGCTGGAGTCGCTCGATCTGACGCCCCGTCCGGTCAGCGCCGAACAGATCCTCCTCCTACCCGAGAAGATTGATGATCCCTCCCGGCCGGGCGTCGCGCTAATTTCGACCTACTCGGGTCGAAACCAGTCCTTCGAAGCCTTCTTCAAGAGAGTGTGTGCATGAGCGTCATCAGCCGCATGGAAGCGACCCCGAGCCGCGTTAGAATGCTCCTCGCAGTTCTCAATGAACGCGGTGCGGGCGAGACGGAAGAGCGGTTGCGTGACTTCTGTTCTCCAGCGACGCTACTCCGGGACGTGCCAGACCCGATCGCGATCTTCCGCTCGACTCTCAACGCGGCCAAGGACCTCGGATTAGTTGAGGAAGTTGGCGACAAGCTCCGAGTCCGTCCGGGCGTATTGTCGCGACGCGGCGATCTCGGGGACGATTTTTTCCAGGCGATTGAGGCGGTGCTGCTGGCGCCCGAGGCCGAACAGGACCTGGGTCAGTCTGATTTCGCACGGGCGGTCGCATGGTTCCTCATGCAGTCTCCGAGGCGGCCGCTCCAGTGGAGTGAGAACTACAAGCTCTGGATTGAAAAGCAACTAGCGGTACCGGAGGCGGTACGCTTCGACCTGACCAGCCGCGATCGCTGGAACAGCTTCCACTATTGGTGCCGCTTCCTAGGCTATGGAGAGGTGATCGCGGGTCGCGCCCTGGTAGCCGACCCCAGTCGCGCCCTGCAACGCCTGTTGCCTTGGGCGCTGGGTGGCGAGCGCGAGGCCGCCATCCTGCCCCTGCTGGGCAGCCTGGCCAAGGTCTCACCCGTCTTCGAGAACGGCCGCATCCGGCGAGAGGTGGAGGCCGACGCCAAGCCGGAGTTTCAACGCGAGCCTCAGCGACTGTCGCCTTCTACGAGTTTCGCGCTCTTCCGGTTGGAACAGCAGAGACAGCTGACCCTGGACGCCCGCCCCGACGCACACGCGATGATCCTTGATCTTGGCAAGGACGCGCCGCGTCGCGTCAGCCACGTCGTGATTAAGGCCGCCCGCTCATGAGGGAACACCTCTGCTGGGCGCCCGCCGACGTCCACGATGTGATCAACACCGAGGCGGAAGCTGTCTCCCCCGCCATCTTCAAGGCGGTCCATACCGCCTCGACCCTGAAGGTCGCCGGTCCGATCGGGACCCGCTTCCAAGACCTACTCCCGGAGAACTACGCCAGCCTGTCGCAAGAGGCGCTGCTGGAGGAATTCCTACGGCCCGACGCCTCCTACCGGCGGATGGCGGTCTTCGGCCGAAGCGGGTCGGGGAAGTCGCACCTCATCCACTGGCTCAAGCTGCAGGTCCCCTCGACCAAAGACCGCCTGGTCGTCGTGGTGCCAAAGGCCGGGACGAGCCTGCGCTCGATTCTGGAAATGTTGATCACCGAACTGCCCCCGGAGCGGCAAGTTAGCTTCCGCGAGGCCTTGAACCGGACCGGGGAGGCAATCGCGACGCGGAAGGGCCAGAAAGAACGGCTGCTAAACGAGATCGCCTATGCCCTCGGCGAACTCACGCCCTCGCCAGATGGCGGCGACCAGGACCTGCAACGCGAACTGATCAAGACACTGCCGTATCTGTTCCAGGACGTCCACTTCCGCGAGAAGCACTTCTACCCCGATGGCAACATCGTGTCGGAACTGGTCGACCACGTCTTCGCGGCGCCCACCGCCTACCGCCCGGCGGAGCATCGTCGCAGTTTCACCCAGGCCGACCTCCCGATCGACGCTCTGGACTTCCGGGACGCCGCTGCCCTGGCGCAGAACGCTCTGCGCTATCTCTACACCATTCCGGAAGCCACGAAGGTCGCGGTGGGGCTGATCGAGCGTTGTCTCGACGTGGCGGTCGGCCGTACGCTGAGCTTCACAGGCGATCGGCTAGTGAGCCTGATGGAGGAACTCCGCCGCCACCTGCGGAGCGAGGACCGCGAACTGGTCCTGCTTATCGAGGACTTCGCCCGCGTGCAGGGCCTGGATAGGGCGCTGCTCCAGGCAATGATCGTCCAGGGTGACGACAGCAATGAATTGTGCAAGCTCCGCTGGGCGATCGCGGTGACCACCGGCTTCTTCGAACAGGTCGTGGACACCGTCTACACGCGCGTAACCCACTTCGTGAACATGGACCGGTCCGCCGGACGGCGCGGGGGGGACAAGATGGATCCCCTCGCACTCGCGGAGTTCACGGGGCCATATCTAAACGCCGCACGGTTGGGTGCCCGAGCGCTGGAGGCTTGGGAGCGTGACACACCCGCCATACCCCTCAGGAATGCCTGCACGGGCTGTCCCCAACAGCCGGTCTGTCACGAGACTTTCGGCGTCAGCCCCCAGGGCCACGGTCTCTACCCGTTCACGCACCGCGCCCTGTGGAACATGGCGCATCGGGCGGACGAACAAATGGAGGAAGCCTTCAACCCTCGCACCTTGCAAACTGGCGTGTTGCTGCCCGTCCTGAATGACGCCGGGCCTGCCCTGGCTACGGGACAATTCCCACCGGCGAGCCTGTTGGGCAAACTCGGCGGACATCGCACGCTCGACGCCGCGGCGCGGCGTGAACTGCGAAGGTTGGCGGGCGGCGAGGAGGGCCGGCTCGGCGCGCTGCTCGAACTGTGGGACGGGTCTGGCCACTTGGTGAATCTGCCCGCCCCCTTGCTGGGGGCGTTCGGCGCGCCCGCGATCCCCGACGCTAGCGAAGCCGCGACCGACACAGAGGCACAGGAGTTCGGCGGCGCCACGGTCGCGGAGCCAGTCATTGATCAACGCAGCCGCGAAGAGAAGGAGCTAGAAGCCTGGGCCAAGGGCGGCGGCCTCGACAAGGCCGTCGACAAGCTACGGCCGCTGCTCTTCGACGCAATCGCCGATGCTATCGATTGGGACGACATCGGGCTCGAACGCACTCGCTTCTGCGGGACGGAGGGGGTGCGCCCCTTCCGGCGGCGCTCCATCACCTTCACGCGCCAGGGCACGAGAGCCGTCACGTCCCTGGTAATGTTGGAGATCCCGGGCACGGCGGCCAGCGCCGCGGAGTTTGACAAGGTCGCGATCGCCCTGAGCGGGCTGTTGCAGGCCGAGCGGGAAGGTCACTGGGACTTCCCCGGGGGGTCCGACGCCCTCGCCACCTTTCTCCACTGCCTCGACGGCTGGCGCAGCGAAGTCATCGGTCAGCTGCACAAGCTCACTGAGGCGCGCGAGGGCTGGGACCATGCCGGCGCTGCAGCCGAACTCCTGGCGATCGGCAATGTAGTCAACGGGCGTCTCAAGGCTGAGGCCGATCAGGTCGCCGACATCGCCGTCCTGCTGGGCCCGGAGTGGCCCACAGAAGTGGCTCCAGGCAGCGCCGAGATGAAACGCCTCTATATGGCCTTGGCCCAACGCCAACCGGAGCTGCGGACACTCCTGCGAACGCTCTGCTCGGGAAGCAAAGGCGGCGAGGTGGGCACCTTTGTGAACCCCGGCGTCGCCCTGCGTGCCCTGCGCCGACTGCGCGCCAACGGTTGGCGGCTCGACCAGACGCCGCCCGAGGACCTAGATTTCGAGCCGTTCAAGCGGTGCGCAGAACTCTACAAGAAGACCGCCGACGCCCTAGAGGCAGCCGCAATGGCGGAATGCGCCGCTCGATTGACCTGGCTCGATGAGATGGAGGCCGCATTTGGTCCCGGGGCGAAGCGTTCGACGATCATCGCCGAGTTCTCGGCATTACGCGCGGCGTTCGCTGACGCGGGCTTAGCGGGGCCGGCCGCGAAGCGGTTAGATGAGGCTTTGGAGGCCCTGCGCAGCACCCAATTCGACGACGCGCTTTCCGCGACCCGGGGCCTGCGCGGCGCCGAGGACCCGTTACAGATGTTGCCAGCGTTCGCACGGGCTCGGGCGGCAGCCGTCCAGCACGGCCGCGCTTTAGCCGAAGCAGCGAGAGCCTTCCTCGATCATGCCGAGAGTCGTCTGGACGAGGAGGCCAACAGGCATGCCGCCCAGGCGGAGTCGGTTCAGGCCGACATCGACGCGATTGAGGCGGCGCTGATGTCCATAGGCAGTACCCTACGCGCGCTGGAGCCGGTCGATGTTGCTTGAACGGGCGGAATTCCTGAAGGCCGCACTCGCGAAACACCTGGCCCTCAAGGCCGCCGGCCAGCAGGGGCAGGTCTATCGTAGCCGCGCCAGCCAACTGACCCCGTTGGCTGAGTCGCTCGCGCGGGCGCATCGAGACTGGACCGCGATGCACGCCGCGGGACTCGTATCGACGCCGGTCGAGGCGAAGCCCGGCCTCAGGTCCCATGCGGAAGACCTGCTCGCTCGGTTCAAGGCCAACCGTTCTGTTCTGGCCGAGGCGGACGAGAAGTTCCGCTTCCAGTTCACGCCGGGCGTGCGGAACGCAATAGAGGAATTCGAGAAGGGCGCCCGCGAGGCCTGGTCCGCGCACATGGGGGCGCGAGCCGACTTCCCCGGCGACGACGTGCTCACTGCCCTGCACGCCATTCCGAGTTACCGCCCTCAGGTGCAGCGTATCCGTGAGGCCGCCGGCGAGTTCCAGAAGCTCCGCGATCGGACGCCGACCGCTGCGGAACTGCCGACGGCGCTCGCGCAGGCAGACGCCGCCCGGCGAAAGAAAGATGACGCCCTGGCCGCCATGCAGGGGGACGACTTACCCCCAGAGGTGCTGACGTTCCTACGCAAGACAGGCCAAGGCGGCGCGGCCCTCTCGGACCTCTCGGCACCCGTGCGGATTTGGCTCGAGGCGCGCAAGCTGTCGAGCGCCTTCCGGATCGTACCGTGGAGTCGCAACTGAGATGAGCGATCTCCATCTCCTAGAAGCCATCGAGCGGCTCGAACTCCGGGCGCTCCGCTGGGGGTTCGCCGACGGATCGCTGTCGGAGACGGAGGTGGCCGCGGTGGCCACGGAGTTGCTAGGCGTGGATGAAGGTGACGAGGCGCTCGACAGTTTGCTCCGCCGGCGGCTCCTGCTCGAAGTGTGGGGCCCCGGCGACGAGATCCGGATCCGGTCACGTTTCGCCGAGGCGATCCGGCTCCTGAGCCGCGCTCGCCAACTGTTCCCCGGGCGGCCTTGGGCGGCGGCGCCGCGACTCGTCTCGGACTACAGGGTGGATATCCGTCGCCGTCGCTATCCCCGCCGCGACCTGCCGGCCACCAAGGTGTTCGCTCGAATCGCTGGCGGCGCGCCGTCCCCCCTCCGTGCGGCACTGTGGGCAGCCCTTACGGTTGATCAACGCGACCTGGCCGACTTCCAAGAGGAGGCCGCCAAATGTCTGATCGAGGCCCGCGGCGACACCGGTCTGATCGTCACGGCGGGCACTGGCTCCGGTAAGACCCTGGCGTTTTACCTGCCGGCTCTGCTCCGGGTCGCTGAGGCGGTCCAGGTCGGACAGAGTTGGACCAAGGTGCTCGCGATCTATCCCAGGACCGAGCTTCTCAAAGACCAGTTCGCCGAGACTTATCGAATGGCGCGTCGGCTGGACACGGTGATGGCGTCGCCGCGACGTCGCCTGACCATGGGGGCTTTTTTCGGCTCCACCCCCGGCCGCGCCGACCGACAGGACATCGCCCGGCGGGGTTGGCGGGCCCGCCAAGGTCACTTCGTCTGCCCCTGGATGCCGTGCCCGCGGTGCGGCGGCGACCTGCTGTGGCGGGAGGAAGACATCGCCGAGTCGCGGGAGCGACTGACGTGCGCCGCCGGGCGCTGCGACCTCCAGATCACCGACGCGGAGATCGTCCTCACCCGCGGAAGCTTGACCCGCACGCCGCCCGACCTGCTGTTCACCACCACGGAGATGCTCAACCAACGCCTCTCGGACCTCAGCGCGCGGCGGCTCTTCGGTGTCGCCCAGGTGGCCGGCCGCAAGCCCCTCTTCGCGCTCCTCGACGAAGTGCACACCTATACGGGCGTGTCCGGCGCCCAGGCGGCGCTCACGCTGCGCCGTTGGCGGCACGCGGTGGCGGCGCCTGTCACCTACGTGGGACTGTCGGCAACCCTGAGCGAGGCGCCCCGGTTCTTCGCCGATCTCACGGGCCTTGACCCGTCGCGGGTGCAGGAGGCGACTCCGCAGGCCACGGTGGAGGAAGGGGCTGAGTATCAGGTGCTGCTGCGTGGCGACCCGGCTTCGCAGACCTCCCTACTCTCCACCTCGATCCAGAGTCTAATGCTGATCGCTAGACTACTGGACCCCCAAGGGGCTGGAACTTCGGGCGGTGCCTTCGGCAGTCGGGTCTTCGCCTTCACCGATAATCTCGATGTGATCAACCGTCTGTTCGACAGTCTGCGGGACGCCGAAGGCTTGGACATATTCGGCCGTCCCCGCCCGGGGGCTGCGCCCCTGGCCGCCCTACGGCTGCGTCCGCCGGACCTGACCGACCAGATCCGCCGGGAGCGCGACGGTCAGGTGTGGCGGGCGGTCGAGACCATCGGCCGTCGACTGGACCGCCCCCTCCTCGTCGGCCGCACGACCTCCGAGGACTCAGGCGTGCTGGCCGATGCCGACGTCGTTGTCGCCACCGCTTCGCTCGAGGTCGGGTACAACGACAGCCGGGTCGGCGCGGTCCTGCAGCACAAGGCGCCTAAGGACACAGCCTCATTTCTGCAACGCCGCGGTCGAGCCGGACGGGTCCGGGGCATGCGCCCCCTGACCTTGACGGTGCTGAGTGATTACGGCCGCGATAGGATCGCCTTCGAGGCCTACGAGCACCTGTTCGATCCCACCCTGCCTCCGCAGCGCCTGCCGATCAGCAATGACTACGTGCTGCGCATGCAAGCCACATTCGCGATGTTCGACTGGCTCGCCAACGAGTCCACGGCCACGCGGGGATGGGCATGGGACGTCCTGAGCCGGCCACCCGACCCAGACCGGCCATCGGGTGGACGCCTCCGCGAGAACGCCAAGCGCCGCCTCGTGCGTCTGCTCGAGGGCGACCCCGCAGCGATCGCCGGGCTCTCGGGGCATCTGCAGGACGCCCTGAAAGTGGATGCGGCGACCGTCGAAGGGCTGCTCTGGCGTCCGCCCCGAGCGCTGCTACTGGAGGCGGCGCCGACCCTGGCGCGCCGGCTGCACCGGGACTGGCGCAAGGCCCATGGTGTCGACGAGCACGACCTCGATCTGCAGACGGATTGGCACCCCCTGCCCGACTTCGTGGCCCGCACCCTGTTCACCGACCTGAACCTGCCGGAAGTCACGGTCATCCTGCCGGCGGCGACTGTGCGGGACCGGGAGAAACAGAAGGCGATGGCGATCGCCCCAGCCTTGACCGAACTGGCGCCGGGGCGGGTCACCCGCCGGTTCGCCGTAGAACACGGTGGCCTCAACCATTGGTCGCCCCTCGACCCGGATGGCGGCGACCAAGACATCCCGATCTCCACATATGCTGAGGTGGCGGAGCCGGTGGGCGAGTTCGAGACGGAGGGTCACCCGGTCCCCGTGTACCGGCCTTGGCACGTGCGACTCAGCCATGCTGCCAAGCATGTAGCGGGGCCCACCTCCAACGCCTGGCTGGACTGGCGCAGCGGTTTCGTCCCGCATGGAGAGCCCACTTTCGTCGAACTGGGGGCGCGGAACCCCTGGCGGGAACCGATCCCGCAGCTCTCCGCCTACCTGCACCGTCACCGCAGCCATGTGAGCGTCCGCCGCTTCGCAGTCGGCGGCGAGGCGGTGATTCGGCGCCTCAGAGGGGACCGCCGGATTCGCTATCGGTTCGTCGAGTCCGACAGCGCCCCCGCGGCAGTCGGCTTCGAGATCGAGGTCGACGGGCTCTCGGCCCTGCTCAACCTGACCGATGCGGAGACCCGGATCCCGGACCTGCCGGCGAGCCTGCTGGCCAGTTGCCGGCTCGGCTACCTGCGCCATCGGCTGCTCGCTGATCCTCACCTCCCGGCTGAAGTGGACACCTTCCAGCGGGACTGGCTTCACCAGAGCTTCGTGGCGACCGTGCTGGTCCGCGCCGCCGCTGACGGCATCGACCTCGCCACCGCCGCCCTGGCAATCCTCGATGATCCACAGGCGGGCGAGCACCTCGCGGCCGCCTTGGCGGCGATCTTCCAGGGACAGGGCGTCGCCGACCATCCCGCCGAGATCGGAGACGACGAGGAGGCCTTTGCCACCGCAGGCGACGGAGCGGTCAGCGCCCAGGCGCAGAGCCTGCTCGACCTCTTTCAGAGGAACGAGGTAAGGGACTGCCTCCGCGCCCTAGCGCCGGAGATGACCCGACCGGACCCTCAGGCGCTCTCGCAGTGGATCCTCGAGACGGTCACTGCGACCACGGCCGAAGCCCTACTGCAAGCCTGTGTCGCGCTCGTGCCTCGCCACATCTCGAGCGACTCCCTGGTTGTGGACGTGGAAACCGGCGCGCCAGCCCGGCTCTGGATCACCGAGTCGACGCTCGGAGGGGCTGGGGTCCTGCAAGCCGTCTTCGAGCGGGTCACGGATGAGCCGCGCGTGCTATTCCGAGCGCTGGAAGCTGCCCTAGCACCCACCGACTACGAACTTGCGGCCGAGGGGCTTGAGACATTCGTGCGCCTGGCGGTGGGCGACGCGATGGTCGCCGAGGCCCTGCAGTTGTTGCGCGCCGCCACGAACTACGATGATCGTGAGGACCGACAGCGGCGCCTCTACAACTTGTTGAGCGAGCGAGGCCTCGACGTCGGCCACGCCCTCAGCGTGTCCTTGAACGCGCGCCTGCTGACCCCCACGAGCGGACCCGCACCTGACGCGCTCCTGGTCGACCTGCTCGATCGCTGGCGGAGACTGGAGGCGCAACTTGGCGTCTCAATCGGGGTGCGCGAGATGGCGTTCGTGCTCGCACTGGACCCAGATATTCGGGCACGGGTGCGGGTAGCGACAGGCCTGCCGCATAATCTGGGCCCTGCCGAAGCCGCTCAGGTGCTGGCAAATCTCCTCTGGCCAAGGGGTCTGGAGATCAGCCAGCGCGCGCTGCAGTCCTACAACCGCTACACCCGGCGACGCAGCACCGACCCACGACTGGCTCGCGCCCTGTTGCAGCCCGCCGGCCGACGCATTGCGCTAGGCGACGAGGGCTGGCGTGAGGCACTTGCCGCCACCTTGGCCCAGGAGGGCGCCGCCGAACTTTTCGCCCGCACGCCGGACCTCCCCGCCATGCGCGCCGCGATCCTGGACGCTCTGACAACCCCGATCGACGTGGGCTTCCTGCAGTTCTTCCCCAAGATCGAACGCACCGAGCGCCAGGCCGACGGTCTCGTTGTCGTACTGGTGGTGCAGGAACAAGTATGAGCTCTCGCGACCTCACCGGACCGGGTCAAACCCGCGCGATCCGCGACGTCTTGCAGTCGCTGTTCGCCGCCGAACTGCTTCGACCCAGCCGGCGCCTATGGATCGGCTTCGGCTGGATCAGCGATATCGAGATCCTCAACAACGAAGCTCGACAGTTCTCGGCCCTGCAGCCGGACTGGCCCGCGGCTGCCATCCGGCTCTCAACCGTAATCGAAGCCGTAGCCGCAAAGGGCTGCGACGTCGTAGTGTTGATCCGCGACCATACCAACAACCGTGGCTTCATCGAGCGGATGCGCCCGTTGCAGGAAGCTGGTGCCGTGCGGGTGATCATCGCGCCAGACTTCCATGAGAAGGGACTGCTCGGCGACGACTATGTGCTGTCCGGCTCAATGAACCTCACGTGGAACGGTATCACGGTAAACGACGAACACGTTCTCTTGCGGACTGATCCAGCCGCCGTCGCAGAGCGGCGCCTGCAACTCGAGGAGAAGTGGGGGGCGCACCTGTGATCGGCGCCGAAACCTCCCAGGCCCGAAGCCTGGCCCAGGCCTACCGGTCGGCGCTTGGCGACAGCGCGGATCCTCTTCTCGAAGTGTTCGACGCGACCAGCACCGACCCGGCGTTCCCAGGTGCCCTTTTCGCCTGGCCACGCAACGCTGGCCAGGCGCCGGTGTTTTACGCCGCGGCGCAGACACAGGCGCAGTGGCGGCGATTACGGCCTCTCCTGTTGGCCTTCGTTGGCCCGACGCTCACGAACTTCTCCGGCTCGCCGACGCGGCTAGACGCGGCGCGGCCGCATGAGCAGGTCCTCGCCGCAGCCGACCTGGCGGCCGTAGTCCGCCTCGTCCCTACCCCTGAGACGGCGGCCTCCACCGTGCGGGGGCTGCAACGGCTCGTGGCAATGGTGGCGCGGACACCGCCAGATGCCGAGCCGCCGGTCGAGACCACGGGTCGCTTACTTGCGCGGATCCGCGACCACCTGAACGCCCTAGCGATCGACGATGCACGACGTCTCCTTGAGCGCTGCCGCAGCGAGCATCGCCTAGACGCCCTGAACCTGAAATTCCTAGAGATCGAGATCCTGGCTACGGCGCGGGATTGGCGCGCGATCACCGCCCTTAGCGGCTTCGACGACCTCTTACGGACGCGTCGCCCGCCCGCCGTCACCGCCGCGCTCCTCGAGGCCCTCTACTGGTCGAGCTTCGAGGACGCCGCACCCGACATCGCCGCCTACGCCGAGGGTCCGCGAGCGCGTGCCCGCGACCTCGTTCGGTTGCCCGCGCCTCCCAGCATGAGAGAGGGGGCGTGGCGTCTCTACGCACTCGAAGCGCTGTCGTCCGACGCTCCCAGCCGCACGCTCGCGGAAGCCGCCCTGGCATCAGGCGCTAACCTCGGCGGGTTGGCAGACGCACTGGTCGCCATCACGACGGCGCTCACTCCGCCTGAGCCGCCTCCGAACTCGCCCACGGCTCGGACCGCCGCCGCGCTCGTTACGGCTGATTTGAGCGGCGCGCTCTCTGCGGTGGATCAAGCCAGGGCTCTGCTCGCCCAGTTGACCGAGGCCGAGCGGGCAGACCTGTTGCAGTTGGACCAACCGCGGCGGGCCCTGGCCGCAATCGCCGAGATCTTCGGCGCGGAGCCGGCGCCCGCCGACTGGACCGCCTGGCTCGCAGCACTCGACGACAACGGCTTCACCCAGGCCCTAGCGGTCGCGCGCCAGGGGGCTCAGGAATGGCGCCCAGGGTTGGGCGACCCTGTGGAGATCGCAACCCTGACCGAAAGGCTCAATGCGGTCCGGGACGAACCGCCTGCGTCGGACCGTCTCGTGGAGGGCCTTCCCCACCTAGTCGCGTGGCTGCAACGCGACCCCGACTTTCCGCGAACAGTGGGCTATCCCGTCTACGAGGCTGCACTTGAGCGGCTGATACTCGGCGGACGCGCCGCAGCCCCAATGCTGGACTCCGCTGGGGTGCTGGCGAGGGCCATGCTGGCAATCGGCCCGCCGCCGGCAGCATATGCGCGGTTGCTGTCTGACCTGCTGGAGTTCTCAGGTCAGGGCGCCGGGGTGCGAACTGCCTACTGGCTGATCGAGCTACTCGAGGAGACAGTCGCCGCGCCCGCCCCGGACCAGCCGGCCCGGGAGCGGTTCTGGCAGGACGCCGTTGCCCGGCTCATCCCGATCGCTCCGCAACTTTCGAACCTGCAGCGCGCCAGCCTAGCTCGGCTCGCCACCTCCTTAGCTTGGGGAGAGACCCTACCGGAGGCACTTGC
Source organism: Virgifigura deserti (assembly GCA_003576685.1). Taxonomy (GTDB): domain Bacteria; phylum Pseudomonadota; class Alphaproteobacteria; order Dongiales; family Dongiaceae; genus Virgifigura; species Virgifigura deserti. The sequence goes on along the minus strand of QOZR01000008.1, from coordinate 41,107 downwards.
AGTCGGATCGGACGCTGGCGCCGACGTCGCCTTCGCGCAGCGCCTAGCGGGGCAAATGGTGGCCATCTATACCCTGATGGAGTCCGCAGCTGCACAGGCCTCGGATACGCTCAAGGCACTGGCTCCGGACGTGGATGTCCGCGTGAACAGCGACCATGGTGGGTCGAGGTCTCTGCGTGCCCTCGCCGAGAACGCGGACCTCTTCGTAGTCGTTGCCGCATCGGCCACTCACGCAGCCACAGACTTCATTCGCTCGAAGCGGGGCGACCGACCCCTCACCTATGCGGCCGGACGTGGCGCGATCAGCATTCTCAGAGCAGTCGAGGAATGGGTTCTGCGGTCGGACAGTGGTCCGAAGACGGGTATCGGTTCAACCACAGCCGGACTCTAGGTGCGTCTAGAGAAATTTCTCAGGGACCGGTCAATGCTGGCGCGAGGCCAACCCTCCGATCACGCTCACGGAGCCATACCAGGAGAGGTAGGGCGGCGATAACCATCCAGAGCTTTCCGACCACTTGTCCGGCAAGGAACTCGAGGCTGCCAAACGCCACGGCAAGGAATAAGAGGCTATCCACGACAAGGCCGACGACGCTGCTCGCCATTGCCGCGACTACGAGTCCCCTCCGCTGCAGGGGTGTATAGACAGCGAGATCGGCGGTCTCAGACAGAGCGAAGGCCGTGATGGATGCGAGGACGAGGGCTGGAGGCGCGAACACGGCCGACAGCGCGGCACCAACGGCAATCGCTACGGCCGACCACAGAAGACCGAGCCGGCGCTGGACCAGATCGCGTAGAACGAACGCGAGTCCGACCGCAAGCACCCCGCTGGGGGCCGACAGCCCTGGTGCCACCGGAATGAGGCACGGTCCGTTCGGGACGCAAACCGTGCCGACGTTGCCGATCAGCCAGTTGGCCAGGGGGACACACGCGGCAAAAGCCACAAACAGGATGGCGCCCTCAAGACGGCGCCGACGATCAAGGTTAGGCATGCGCCGCCTCCGACTCGGCCTTGGACGATTGGTAACGTTCCCATCCTTGTGCCCGCAGATCGCAGGCAGGGCACTCACCGCACCCAAAGCCCCAAGCGTAGCGCTGATCGCGCAATCCTTTGTAGCAGGTGTGGGTCTCATCGCCGATGAGGCGGACTAGCGCTTCACCGCCAAGCGTTTCGGCAAGCGCCCAAGTCTGAGCTTTGTCGATCCACATGAGCGGCGTATGAACAACGAAGCGCGCCTCCATGCCGAGATTAAGCGCGAGCTGCATCGCCTTCATCGTGTCGTCGCGGCAGTCGGGGTATCCGGAGTAGTCGGTTTCGCACACGCCGGTGACAAGGTGCTTAGCACCCCGTCGGTAGGCGACTGCGGCGGCGAACGTCAGGAACAGAAGGTTGCGGCCGGGCACAAAGGTGTTGGGCAGCCCGTTCGCTTGCATGCCGATCTCGGCACCGCGCGTCAGCGCCGTATCACTCACCTGGCCGAGTACGGCCAGGTCAATCAGATGATCGTCGGCAAGGCGGGTTTCCCAGGTCGGAAAGGTGCAGCGCAAAGAATCGAGAACACGGGGCCGTACGTCGAGCTCTATTCGGTGCCGTTGCCCGTAGTCAAACCCGATGGTCTCGACGCGCTCGAAGCGATCCAGCGCCCAAGCTAAGCAAGTCGTCGAATCCTGGCCGCCGGAGAAGAGGACTAAGGCGGTGCTGTCATCCATGGTTCGTCTCCCCAGGTCCGAAGTAGCTGCACACGTCGCCGCTGGAGTCGCGGTAGACCGTCACTCGCGCCAGGCCGCTGCAGACCGGCGACACGCGCCGCCAGATCCACACCGAAAGGTTCTCCATTGTCGCTGGCCCCAGGTCCGACACCTCGTTCAAGAAACGGTGATCAAGGCCGTCCCGCGCGGCTTCGAGCGCACTCTCGAGCAGTCCAAGGTCCACGACCATGCCCGTGATAGGATCGGGGCGACCGCGCACCGTCACCTCGGCGCGGTAGGAATGGCCGTGGATGCGACGGCTTGATTCTCTCTCGATGTCCCGCTCAAGGGTGTGAGCGGCGTCAAAGCGGAATTGCTTGCTGATTTCGAACATCAGCGGATCCCAATCATCTTGTGAGACTGGAGAGAGAGACGCCAGCGCGGATTGTTGGTGCAATAGAAGATGGCCGCCTGGAGATTGTCTGCAGCCGACGGTGAGTCCATTGGCTGCAGAAAGAAATGATCAAACGCGAGGCCCTCGAACCGTTCTGGCGGGGCGCCCTCCTGCGGATAGACCAACTTCAACTCGTTCCCGCGGAGCTGAACCAGATCGGCACCCTGTTTCGGGCTCACACAAATCCAATCCAGACCTGGCGGGGCGATCTGCGTTCCATTGGTCTCGATAGCGATTTCAAACAACCGCGCGTGCAGCGCATCTATCAACGCCTCATCAACTTGAAGAAGCGGCTCGCCGCCAGTTAGGACAACATAGCGGTGGGCACGGAGGTCACCCCACTCCGCCTCGATGGCATCGGCCAAAGCCTCGGCGTCGGCAAAGCGGCCGCCGCCGGTGCCATCCATGCCGACGAAATCCGTGTCGCAGAATGAGCAGATGGCGGATCCGCGATCGATCTCGCGACCCGTCCAGAGATTGCAGCCGGAGAACCGACAGAAGACGGCAGCACGGCCACTCTGGGCGCCTTCTCCTTGCAGCGTCTTAAATATCTCTTTGACGGCGTAGCTCATCGTTAGCAATCTGTTCTTTTCAGGAGCGGTGTCGGCGCTGCCTTGAGCTTACGTCTAAGGTCAGCCTTCACAATGCCGACAAGGTAATGTTTGAGAAGCGCGATATCGCGATTAACATTCTGAAGTGTGTTCCAGCGACGCACTTCACCGCCCAATTTCCACTCGCCCGAGGTCCATGCGGTCTTGCCGACGAGACAGGCCAAGCCCTCCCGGAAATCGTCGACAGCGCGGGCACCGCTGCGCTGCGCCAGCACCTCCATGACATCACCCATGGCCTGGACGCCCGCGCCATGCACGAGGCGCGAGGTCGACGGTTTGTGCCCCCACCACGCATCGGGAAAGACGCACTTAACCGCTTCGAAGAAGGCCGACATCAGGTGCACGCACCGATCCGGTCCGTTTGTCTTCCGGATCAGCTCTCGCATGACTCCGTTTGTGAGGCTTTCCATGATGATCTTCTGGATAACCGTGTCAGCGATGATGCCATCCGGGCAGGTGTGCTGCTTAATTTCCCCGCGCAGTGACGTCTTTTCGAAGTTCAGCCGCGCAGTGAGATCGGCCGCCACCGACCGTCGAGCGAGCCTGGGGGGCAGGCCCTCGACCGTAGGCAGCAGTTCGTAGATGAGCGACTTCGGTAGTGGGCGAGTATTGTTGATGAGGACGAACTGGCGTCGGAGCTCGGCCTCATCTCGACAAACAAGCGCCGACACGAACACCTGGAAGTCACGATCGAGTTCTGAAAGCGCCGATAGCCGCTGCTGGCCGTCGACGACCAGGCCGGGAGCACCCTCACCGATGTCGATCGTCAACATGGCCGACCCATTGCCGAGGTCATCGATCACAACCCGATTGGTAAACGCGATCACGATAGGATTGGGCAACACGGCATTGGGCTTCTCGAGATAGTCGCGGATCTCGTGGATATGCGCCGCCACCTGTGGACGCTGGAAGCCGCTAAGCTCGCCCTGCGCATTGCGGCCGATCCGTTCGATGGAGGCAAAGCGCAGCACGTCCGAGGCCTTCGCCGCGAACGTGAGCACCTCGTGCTCACTGCTCTGCTGCGCACAGACGGCGAGGTAGTTCAGTTGGTCGGTTGATGGCACGTTTCAGATCCAGTCGTTCGATATGGCTTTTGTAGATCGCGAGATTGTGGATCCCGCGGCGCTTGTTTCGATTGCTGCCTCGAAAGATGATCACGTCGACCGAGGCGCTCACGCAGATAGCGCAGCCGCATCGCTTCCAAGGTCGCTCGGCCAACGTACGCCGGTAGCGAGCGGCCAGCTTTGCCATGGCCGGACTTCCTCCGCAGTCGTCGAAGGACTTCTCCTCAACTAGCAGCGCGCTGTAGACAAGGACGTTGTGCAGCGTCTCTTCGAGTTCAGCCTCGCCCCGGTCGTAAGCGCGCAGCGAGCCCAGCGCAGCCGCCTCCATCCGCAGGAGATCTTCCGCACGGAACACCCCCTTCTTGACTGACCGCTGTAGCTTCGGATTTTCGATCGCCTGCGGCACGCGGATCGCCGTGAAGTAGTGGAGGGCCAGTCCCTCGCCCGGAAGATAGTAGTTCTGCTTTGCGTCCTTAAAGGCGCGGATGAGCGGCGATGTTGTATCGAAGCTGGCGATGTCGAACCCATGAAAACTGTCGATATCATCGGCCTTGGCGAAGCCGAGAATGTGCAGTTTAGTCGACCATGGCACCGCGTCGCGGATGGCGTCGAGGCAGAGCTTGATCTCCGGCGACTTGAGCGGGACCATGCCGCCGATAGCGAGGTAATCGTAACCCATTGCGACGAGGCGCCGGGCCGCTTCGGCCATGCTTCCCGGCGACCATCCTTGAACTACCCCAAGTGGCGTGAAGCTCGCATCGATCTGCTCTGCCTCGCGCCTGAATGCGTCGGCATTCTCCAGCGTAATGTCGAAGCGATTCCGTGCGTCGGCCGAACCACCGTCCACGCCGCTCCCGGCGCTGTCGAAGTCGAAGATGATGTGGTCAACGGAACAGCCGTGGGTGAACCCGCAGTCCTCGTAGAACTCGACCATCTCTACCGCGGAGTATGGTGGCCTCTCCTCGCTGACGTAGCTGAAGGCGCCACAGTCACCGAAGATGTCGAGATGAGCGAACGCGGGCTTGTCGAGGCGGAGAAATTTGCGTGCGCCAACAAGTTCGAAGCGGCGTGCCTGGCTCGCCGTATATTTCCCCTTCACACGGTGATCGCCGATTATGCCGCGCGACACCAGCACTCCGTCATACGGTGCGTAGCCGAGGATTTCGTGCGGGTAGGAGTCATCCCAGTATGGCTGGCGCTCCGCCGGGCTCCGATCTGCAATGAAGTCGAAGTTCGGATCTACATAGTCGAGGCTATCGGCGAAGACGAACTTCATTACTGACCTTTCGCCAGATCACGCTCAAGGTGCATCAGATGATCGCTGAGCTTGGAAATGTGTTGCGACGTCGATTGGATCGCGTTCCACGCGAGCCCTAAGCCCTCCCATGTGCCGCTCGTCCAGCGGCAGTGCGGAGCAAGGCGTTTGAGCGTCTGGCGCACCGCCGACGCGCGGTCGGCGCTGCCATCAGTGCGCAGCATGATCTGGTCCATCAGCGCCCCCATCGCGCGGATGCCGGCACTGTGCATGAGCCGGCTCTCCGTCGGGGCCTTGCCCCAGGCGTCGGGGAAGGTGTCACGGACAGCGGACCAGTAGAGCACTAACGCTTCATACATCGCGGCGGTGTCTGTGCCCTCGCCGTTGCGGCGATACTGGCCGAGAGCCCCCATCGGTGACCTGAGGCTCAGGCGCATCATCTCGACCAGCGCAGTGTCGGTGACCAAGCCCGACTTGTCCTTGGTATTGGACTCACGACGGATAAGCCCGTGGAAGGGCGAACTTGGATCGGTGTTGAGCGCTTCGCACAACGCGCTCGGCAGTTGCCGCGCAGCAAGATCCCGCGGCAAGAGCACCCTGACTTCCGGCAGAAGCTCGTTGATCAGCCGCGTCGGAAGTGGCCTCGCCTTGTTAACGAGAATGAACTGCTCGCGCTGCGTCTCGAGTTCTGCGGAGACAAAGCCGATCACCGGCACGGCGATCGACCGGTCCTTAGCCTGCGCCAGAGCGAGCGACCGTTGCTGACCATCGACAATCCAGGCGGCTCGTCGGCCCTCGGGATAGATTGGGATCGTCAGCGTGCCCGCGTCTCCAACTTCGCAGAGCTTGCCGGGCTTGCGGCCGCGTGCGGAGGCGAATTCGACTTCGGGCGACATCGCCAGGATGATCGCGTTCGGGAATAGCACTGGGCCGCTATCGAGAAATTCGGTGATCGCCTTCACGTGATCTCGGATTTCACGCCGTTGAAAGCCCTTGAGTTCCTGATCATCGCGCCGGATGCGGCTGATGTCGGCGATCCTGGTGATATCGGCCCCATACAGGAAGAAGGCGAACACACTGGTGCCACTAGCCTGCTCCGACCGCACCGCACGCACGCTGAGGTGCTCGCGCCCAGTCATGCTCGCGAGGCCCGCACTTCGCGCACCAGTTCTGCAAAGCGGCCTTGCTCACATGCAATGTTGAGTTCGTCCCGAAACAGCCTCAACAAACGAGCCGAACTGCCATTGGCTGCCTGCCAATTTGCGGCGATGAGGTCACGCATGGTTTCATCGTCATGGCGAACGCGCTCGAACCGTGCAGGCATGCGCCAGCCATCGAGGGCTGCCGCGACGGCGGTCGCATCGGCCTCGGCAGTGCGGTCTTGGCCGATGTTCATCAAATGCTCGGCAAAGTGTCGCACGGCGCGGCCGGCGAAATCGCTGCGCGTGCCAGCGATCGTACTGTCGGGGCCATCGAGCCGATCGTCATATGGCATGACGAAGCGGCGCAGCGCCGGCTCGATCCGAGAAGCGGGTGCGCGCGTAAAGATGCGGAGCCGCTCCAAATTGGTCGCCGGGAGATCGATGAGATCGGCCGCCAGCATCTCGATATACGCTTCCGAGAGCGCGGCACAGATGACACCGCTGGTGCCGGAGAGGGATTCATGAAGCGGCGTAGAGTAAGGCGAAACGGGGAGAAGCTCCCGCCACCAAGCCGCAGGCGTGAACGTGTCGATCGCGCGCGAAGCTATGCTATCTGGCGCGTCAATAAGGACGGTGCATGAGTAGGGCGGCACATGTTCGGAGGCATCAATCAAGCCGAGCCCTGCCGACACGATCAGTAATCGCGAGTCCATGCGTTTGGCTGCCGCGGCCGCCTCCTGGAAAGCCCGACCACCGTAGATATCCGAAGCTATGAAGCGCGGCTCGGCCGATGCAAGGCGCTCGCCCCAGCGCACCGCAAGATCGGAAAGCATTGCCTTCGGAAGAGACGACGCATGGAGATCATCGGACACTGGCTTACGCTTACGATTCGTGCAGGTGGTAATCACTAGCGGCATAAATGCCGTCCTCATCCGCCCCTGTTCCGTGCATTTATTATAGACCACCATGGCTATTTTGGCTACATTTAATCTCAACACTCAGAGCCGGACAGACCTAAAAATGATCGCCTGCGCTATCGACACACCGCACATGAAATGCACACGCGCTGCCTTGGCAATCGATGACGCAAGCACATTTGAGGCTACTGCTGCGGTCACTGCCGGCCGGCCGAGTCCGCGTCATAGGCTACCGCCGTCTTTGACTGACAGTGTCGGAAACCGATGTGGAGCCTGACGATGGTTGATCTCGAGCGCCGTCGTCGAAGGCGCCGTTTTTTCTAGTGGCGTTCGCAGCGTGTATCCCGGCGGCCAATTGGCTGATTGAGAATATTGGCACGGCCTGCATCAGTGGGGGCCCTGTCTCGTTCCCGTCGCCCCCGGCATTGCTGTGCCGAGTGACGTCCTGATGATCGGATTAGCACTGGTGCTGCGTGACTTGATCCAGCGCCGACTCGGGGTGGGATGGGCAATCGGCGCGATTGCATTCGGCGCAGCACTGTCGGCGGCGTTCGCGCCCGCAGCCCTTGTATTCGCCTCGGCGATGGCATTTGTGCTGTCTGAGGTCGCCGATCTCTTCGTATATACGCCGCTCCAGCGACAATGGCTGATGGCTGCAGTGCTCGCGAGCGGTATTGTTGGCCTGCTGGTCGACAGTATCGTTTTCCTATGGCTTGCCTTTGGAAGCCTGGATTTTCTAGTCGGCCAAGTCGTCGGCAAAGCGTGGATGACTCTCCTCGCCCTACCTGCCATTGCCTGGTTACGGCGCCGCGACTTGCGTATCGGCATGCAAGCCGCTTGAGCGGGGCCAATGGACGGCTCCTTCGGCTGCCTGGGCAGCTACTTAGCTCAATGTACCATCGCGTCACTCCAACCGACGGCGACTCCATACTAGTTGCGCTTGATTGCGCGCGGGGTCTACAAACATCGCCGCTGAGATGGGTTGAGAGAGGCTCGGGTCGTCGATCTGGACACGAAGGTACTCTCGTGGATTGGTACTGCTCGTTCGATGGCGCCAAGCTGCTCCCAAATCGCAATGGCCCGCCAGCACTCGGAATTCCGGCGCCCGGTCGCTGTCGCGATTGTCATTGGGAACAAGTCGCACCTTCATGTCGATCATGAGAGTGCGGATGGTGCCGGCCCAGCCACCATCCTTGGTGGCGGTGAAGGTGCCGATGGTCGACATAACTGTGCCTCCTTTCGTTACTGGGATCAACTGCGTCTCGGGGAAGAGCGCTCGCGCCGCGCTTTTACAAAGCCTCGATCGGCAGCGAGGAAGCTCTCCAGCATGTAGGGGATGAGTGCCGCGACAGGCTCGGCTTCCCCGTAGGCCTCCCGGTAGAGCTCGGCATAGGCCTGCAGCGCCGTGTTGAGCTCAGGTGCCACTGTGATGGTGATCTTGACCGGCATGCGGTCCGGGAGCTTCGAAAGTTTCAGGCCGGACATAGCTCTCTCCTCCGTCAGCCGCGGTAGGGCCGCAACACCAGATCCTTGTGGACGATGACGCGGAGCGGCCAGCCAGGCCGGACGGTGATGGTCGGCTGGATGTCGAGGTTGCGCTCGGTGAAGCGTTGGCCGGCGCGGTTGGCGTCGCGCTGCGCGGACTCGCGTATGGCCCGGAGGAGATCGCTCTCTTCGTCGTCGAAGGTCAACTCGGTACCGACGCCGAGCAGCGTCGAGAGGGCCACGCCGGTGAGGAGCCGCCAAGTGTGGTAGTCCACCGCGTCCTCGAGCCCGGCGTAGCCGGCGGTATCCGTCGCCGGCAGGTTCTCGATCACGATCGAGGCGCCGTCCGGCATGACGATGCGGTTCCAGATGACGAGCGCCCGGCTCTGCCCCAAGGCGACGACGCTGTCGTACTTGCCGATCAGGCGCGCCCTGCGGGATCAGGAGATACCGCCCCGTCGGGGTGTCGTAGACATTCTCGGTGACCTGCGCGATGACCAGCCCCGGCAGATCGGAGCTGATGCCGGTGGCCGAGGAAGAGCAGCGCAAGCATTGGGAGTCCACAGACCGCTAGACTCGCGCCAGAGTGACGCGCGGTCAGCCTCGATGACCGGGGCCCGGGCGCGATCTCGGGCCTTGGGTGTGAGAGCGGTAGCGATCCGCTTTGCGCCGGGACCCGGTTCATCCAGGATCGCGCCGCTTGCGCTGACGCCGTGGCATCGGGAGATCCGACCGGCCTCGGGCCGGACCATCGGCGCCTCGGGCTGGCAGATACGACTGGACTTCCCGCGCACGGCAAGCGTTGCTGGGGGCCGACGACAGGACGTGATGGGCCGCCTCCGGCCCACCTGCCCCGACCGGCCGACCGGCGGGGCTGTGAGTGGTGGAAGCGCCGCGATCACCGCGGCGCCGGACACCGAAGGAGGCCCACATGCCGAAGCTCACCGACACCCAACTGGTCATCCTCTCTGCTGCCGCCCAGCGCGCCGACGGATCTGTCCTGCCCTTGCCGCCGTCACTCAAGCTCCGAGGCGGGGCGGTGACCAGCGTTCTTAAGAGCCTGCTGAAAAGCGGTCTGGTCGCGGAGCAGCCTGGGGCACCGGACGTCGCCGCATGGCGCGAAGCCGAGAACGGCCGGCGCGTCACGCTCGTCATCACCGACGCGGGCCTGCAGGCGATCGGCATCGACTCGAAGCCCGGAGTCGAGAAGCCGGAACCCGCGAAGACGCCGGACTTGAAGCGCCCCGCCCAAAAGCCCGCCCAAAACACGGCCACCCCGAAGCGGCCGGCGGCGGCAGCCATGTCAGAGTCCCGGCCGGGAACCAAGCAGTCCCTCTTGATCGATCTCCTGAGGCAGAAGAGCGGCGCCAGCCTGGCCGAGATCGTCACGGCCACCGGCTGGCAGCCGCACTCGGTGCGCGGCGCCATCAGCGGCACGCTCAAGAAAAAGCTCGGCCTTGCCGTCGCCTCGGAGACGGTGGCCGGCCGCGGCCGGGTCTATCGCATCGTCGCCGGCCGCTGACATGGCCCAGCCATGCGCCGGAGACCACGCCATGTCCACGAGGACGGTTCTGTCAGCCCCTATCTGCTGCGGCCGCGGCGCAGCTACGCGCAGGTCCTCCGCGACCGCACCAAGCGGGAGCCATCGGCCGATCCCGGCGATACGCCACAGTCGAGCGATCCGCAGCCATCGTCATCAGAGACGAGAAGCAAGGGTGGTGCCGGTCATGATGACTCACGTCGGCCCCAGGATCGCTCACGCGACGAATCGGCCGGCTGAAGACTCCAGGATAGCGGCGAGCGAACAATGAGCCAGGAGAAATCAACCGTCGACCGTCGGTTCGCCGCGATCGCCCAATGCGATGTGCCGTCACTGCGGGCCGAATGGGCCGCCCTGTTTGGCCATGCCGCGCCGGCTCACCTCAGCCGAGACCTGCTGATCCGGGCGCTCGCTTACCGGATTCAGGAGCAGGCGGGCGGCGGGCTCCGGCCCGCCACCCGCCGTCAGTTGCGGCGCTTGGCTGACGATCTCAGAACCAGCGCCAAGACGATGAACGCCCCCTCCCGCCCGACCCTGCGGCCGGGGGTCCGGCTGATGCGCGACTGGAATGGCGGGACCGAGGTCGTCGAGGTGCTGGCCGACGGCTTCGCCTGGCGGGGACAGGAATACCGATCGCTCTCCGCCATCGCCCGCGCGATCACCGGGGTGCGCTGGTCGGGCCCGCGCTTCTTCGGCCTGACGGCGCCGCCGCGAGCCCCCGCCGATGGGAAGCGCGGCGGATGACGCCGGCCAAGCGCGCGACGATCCGCTGCGCGATCTACACCCGGAAGTCCTCCGAGGAGGGGCTGGAGCAGGACTTCAACTCGCTGGATGCCCAGCATGAAGCCTGTGCGGCCTACATCAAGAGCCAGGCGCAGCAGGGCTGGCGGGCCCTGCCGGACCGCTTCGATGACGGCGGCCAGTCCGGCGGCACGATCGAGCGCCCGGCCCTGCAGCGGCTCCTCGCTGCCGTGCAGGCGCGGAAGATCGACGTGATCGTCCTCTACAAGATCGACCGACTGACGCGTTCGCTGACCGACTTCGCCCGGCTGGCCGAGCTGTTCGACCAGCACGGCGTCTCGTTCGTCGCGGTCACGCAGCAGTTCAACACCACGACCTCAATGGGCCGGCTGATGCTCAACGTGCTGCTCTCCTTCGCCCAATTCGAGCGCGAGGTCACCGGCGAGCGCATCCGCGACAAGATCGCCGCGTCCAAGAAGAAAGGCCTGTGGATGGGCGGGTTCGTCCCGCTCGGCTACGACGCCAAAGACCGGAGCCTGGTGATCAACGAGCCGGAGGCCACGACCGTCCGCGCCCTGTTCCGACTCTATCAGGAGACGGGCAGCGTTCGCGCGGTGAAGGCGGAGGCCGAGCGGCTGGGGCTGCGGACCAAGCGGCGCGGTGACGCGCACGGCCGCATTAGCGGCGGCACCGCCTTCAGCCGTGGGCATCTCTACCGCATCCTCGCCAATCCCATCTATGTCGGCCAGATCGCCCACAAGAAGCAGACCTATGCCGGAGCCCACGCGGCGATCATCGATCCCGAGACCTGGCAGGCTGTGCAGCAGCGGCTCGCCGCCAACCTCACTGGCCATCGGACGCGGGCGAACGCGGACGCGCCAAGCCTGCTCGTCGGCCGCCTGATCGATGCCGCGGGCAACCGCTTCACGCCGTCGCACGCGCTCAAGGCGGGCCGGCGCTACCGCTACTATGTCGAGCGGGCCCTGATCACCGGCGAGCGACCACCCCGCGCCCGGCTCCGGCGCATTCCGGCCGACGCGATCGAGGGCGTCGTGCGCGCCGGCGTCGCCGATCTCCTGAACACGCCGAGCCGGCTGCTGGCGGCGCTCGGGGGCAACCCGAGTGCGGCCGCGGCCGACGATACGATCCGAAGAGCGCGGCGCTGGCGCAAGGACCTGCTGGACGCGACGCCCGCGACCTGGATCGACCATCTCGGCCCGGTGCTGCATCAGGTGGTGGTCGAGGAGGGCACGGTGCGGCTCCGCATCGAACAGAGATCGTTGCGCCGGAACCTGGGCCTCCCGGCGGACGATGCAGCGCCAAGCCACACCTCCGAACCGTACGACCTTGTGATCCCCGTGCGCCTGCGCACCCGCGGCGTCCAGCTGAAGCTCGTCGTCGGCACCGGGGACGAGCGTCGGCAGCGGGCGCCCGACCCCGCCCTGATCAAGGCGATCGCCCGGGCCCAGGACTGGTGGCATCGCCTGCATTCGGGCGAGGCGGGCTCGCTCCGCGACCTCGCCACGGCCGAGGGCATCGCCCGCTCCTACATTCGGCGTGTGCTCCGCGTCGCCTTCCTCGCGCCTGACATCGTCGAGGCGATCCTCGACGGCCGTCAGCCGGTCGAGCTCACCGCCGAGCGGCTGCTCCGGCTTGCAGACCTGCCGCTCGACTGGCGCGAGCAGCGCCGCCGGCTCGGCTTCGCGCCTGCCTGAGTGGCACCGCCGAACTCGCGAACAGAGACACGACGCCTGAGACCGCGCAGAGCGACGGCGAAATCGGTCTCTCCAGGCCGTGGACGCGCCAAGCCGGCCGCTAACCCCCGGAAAGGACCGGGACTTCGCGTAACCCACTGGGAACGGCTTGAAAACAAAGACTTGTTGGCGGAGGGGGTGGGATTCGAACCCACGGTGCCCTCGCGGGCACAACGGTTTTCGAGACCGCCCCGTTCGACCACTCCGGCACCCCTCCGTCTGGCGGCATCGCACGGCCCCTTGGCAGGGGCCTGTCGAACGGGGCGGGACCCTAGCCTATCGCCCCTGGGGCCGCAAGAGGCGGAAGCGGTGAAACATGCGCCGGACTGGCTAAAGATACTGGGTAAAGATTCAGGGAAAGATGTAGACCGGCGTCTCATCGGCGACCAGTTGCCAGATCTCCTCGATCTCGCGGTTGGTGACGGCGATGCAGCCATCGGTCCAGTCCCTGGCCGGGTGCCCGACCGCATCCGCATCGCGCCCGTTCGGCAGGCCGTGAATCATGATCTGGCCGCCCGGGGTGACGCCGAGCCAAGCGGCCCGCAGCAGATCGCGCCGACCCGGGTAGGAGATGTGCAGCGACAGGTGGAACCTGCTGTCGGGATTGCGCCAGTCGATGATGTAGGCCCCTTCGGGGGTTCGCGAATCGCCTTCCCGGACCTTATGTCCCCTCGGCTCCCTGCCGAGCGCGATGCGATAGCTCCGGATCCGTTCGCCCGCGCGGAGCAGATGCAGCATCCGCTCCTGCTTGTAGATCACCACCATGTCGGCGCCAGCCGGATCGCCGCCGTTGCTGGCTACCGCATCGGTAGCGGCGGTGGAGAGGACGGCGAGCAGGAGGAGCGCGCCGACCCCCCGGAAACGCAGGCAGGCGAAATTTGACAATCCCCGCAAACAGTACCACATCGGCATTGCTGTCCCCCGAACCCCCACGGCTGCCCTCAAGATGCCGAAGCTGTTCATGAAAGCCAAGCTCCGGCGACGAATCGGGGCCCTCCTTTTCGCGGTCGTCGGCTTGTCGGCTGGCTGCAGCCACGCCGCAGAGGATGCCGCGGAGGACGTGGTGGGCCGAATGGGCACCTATCGGACCACCTATGACGACACGCTGCACGAGGTCGCACGGCGCTTCGGTCTGGGCTTCGTCGAGCTGCTCGCCGCCAATCCCGGCGTCGATCCCTGGCTGCCGGGGAACGGAACCGTGATAACGCTCCCGACGGCCCACCTGCTGCCCGACGGGCCGCGCGAGGGCTTGGTGATCAACTTGGCCGAGATGCGGCTCTATTATTTCCCCGCGCCGGGCAAGCCGCCGGAGACCTATCCTGTTGGGATCGGCCGCGAAGGGCGGACGACGCCGATCGGCAAGACGCGGATTCTGCGGAAGGCGACCGCCCCCACCTGGTATCCGACGAAATCCATTCGCGCGGAGCGGCCAGAGCTTCCGGCCGTCGTGCCGCCGGGGCCGGACAATCCGCTCGGCGAATTCGCGCTCTATCTGGACTGGCCGGCCTATCTGATCCATGGCACCAACAAGCCCTGGGGCATCGGACGGCGCGCGAGCAGCGGTTGCATCCGCATGTATCCGGAGGATATCGACGGGCTGTTCGAGCGGCTGCCGATCGGCACGCCGGTCGTCGTGCTGCGTCAACCAGTCAAGCTCGGCTGGATCGAGGGCGAGCTCTTCATCGAGGTCCATCCATCGGAATCGCAAGCCGACCAGTTGGAGACGACCGGGCGGTTCAAGGGTGGATCGGACGATTTCGGCGATGCGGTCGCCAAGGTGCGCACGGCCGCCGGATCACAGGCGAACCGCCTGGACTTCAGCGCAATCCGGCGGGCGGTGCGGGAGAAACGCGGATACCCGGTCCGGATTACCCGGTCCGGATTACCCGGTAGCCGGGCATCCACTGTCCCGAGTATCCACGGCTCCGGCCTGTTTATCGACTATTTCTGCTGCGAGAGCTGGAACGCCCGCTGAGCCTGTTCGGCCGCCTGCGCCGCCCGCTCAGCCGCCATCTCGGCCCGCTCCGCGGCATCAGCCGCGCGCTCGGCGGATGCCTCGGCATCGGCCGTGGCGGTCATGTCCGGCATGGGCTGGGCCTGCGCCGACATGTCCGAATCGCGATCGCCTCCGAACATGCCGCAGCCCGACAAGCCAACGGCGGCGAGCAGCAGCAGCGACGCACCAAATGCCGGTGTAAGTCTCGTCATAATACGGTCTCCTCCAGGGTGCCAGGGTGGAGCGGAATGGACCGGCGCGGCACGTTGCACCGCCTCGACCCGACTGCAACAACGGTTTTCGAGGATCAACGGTTCCCCTGGCCGGCCCCAAAAGGACTCAAATAGCCAGGAGGCCCCAAGTAAATCATGGCTAATTGCACGATGAATCCCGGGCAGCCGGCCTTATCTCGGCTACATGCCGGCGCGGTGAGACGTTCCTCGAAGGGACTGCATTTGGCCCGCCGCAATAGCGTTCTTACTATTGCTTGGGATATCGCCCCGGTGCCGCCCGGTGTCGCCGCGGTGTCGTCATGGGCGGGAAGGCCGCCGGAAACCGTCCGGAAAATCGTTGACAGGGCAGGCCGCGGCGCTATAGTCCGCGCTTCTTGAGCGGGCTGCGGCTCGCCTTTCCGTATTTTCAGACGTTGGACCCATGTTCGCAGTCATCAAAACCGGCGGCAAGCAGTACAAGGTCGCCAAGAACGACGTTATCCGTGTCGAGCGCCTCACGGGCGAAGCCGGCGATGTCGTGGAGTTGGGCGAGATTCTCATGGTCGGAGAGGGCGACAGCGTGACCGTCGGCGCCCCGACTGTCAGTGGAGCCGCCGTCGCCGCGACGGTGCTCGAGCAGATCCGCGACGACAAGGTGATCGTCTTCAAGAAGAAGCGCCGGCAGAATTACCGTCGCAAGAACGGCCACCGGCAGCATCTGACCGTGCTGCGCGTCACCGATATCCTGACCGACGGGCGCAAGCCCGAGGCGGTCCAGGCCGCCGCCGAGCCGGAAAAGCCGGCGCGGAAGACCGCGGCCCGAAAGAAGAAGACCGAGGAGTAAGTCGATATGGCCCATAAAAAGGCAGGCGGCAGCTCCCGCAACGGACGCGACACAGCCGGTCGTCGGCTCGGTGTCAAGAAGTTCGGCGGCGAAGCCGTTATTTCCGGCAACATCATCATCCGCCAGCGCGGCACGAAATATCATCCGGGCAGCAATGTCGGCATCGGCAAGGACCACACGATCTTCGCGGTCGCCGAGGGCCAGGTGAAGTTCCACCGCACGTCCGGTGGTCGCACCTTCGTGTCGGTGGTGGAGCCGTCCGCCTAGGCGGACCCGACCGCCGGCCCGTCCAAGGGGCCCTGGATTCGGGGGAACGGTGCGCCGTTCCCCTTTTTCGTTGCGCCCCGCTTTTCGGCACCCGAGCTAACCAGTCATGAAGTTTCTCGACCAGGCGAAGATCTATGTTCGCAGCGGCGACGGCGGGGCCGGTTCGGTCAGCTTCCGCCGCGAGAAGTTCATCGAGTTCGGCGGACCGAACGGGGGCGACGGCGGCCGCGGCGGCGATGTCGTCGTCGAGGCGGTGCCGAACCTGAACACGCTGATCGACTATCGCTACAAGCAGCATTTCAAGGCCCAGCGCGGGCATCACGGCATGGGCAGGAATCGTACCGGCGGCGCCGGCGACAGCATCCTGCTGAAAGTGCCCGTCGGGACCCAGATTCTCGACGAGGACAAGGAGACGGTGATCGCCGATCTCATCCGCCCCGGCCAGCGGGTGCTGCTGGCGAAGGGCGGTGACGGCGGACGCGGCAACACCCACTTCAAATCCTCGACCAACCAGGCGCCGCGCCACGCCGAGCCCGGCTGGCCCGGCGAAGAGCGCTGGGTCTGGCTGCGCCTGAAGCTGATCGCCGATGCCGGCCTCATCGGGCTGCCGAACGCCGGCAAGTCGACGATGCTGGCCGCGGTGTCGCGGGCGCGGCCGAAGATCGCCGACTATCCCTTCACCACCCTGCATCCGCAGCTCGGCGTGGTCCGGGTGGACGACAGCGAGTTCGTCCTGGCCGACATTCCCGGCCTGATCGAGGGCGCGCATGAGGGTGCGGGCCTGGGCGACCGGTTCCTCGGCCATGTCGAACGCTGCGGCGTTCTGGTGCATCTGATCGACGGCACGCAGGACGATGTCGCGGGCGCCTATAGGACGGTCCGCGAGGAGCTTGCCGCCTACAGCCCGATCCTGGCGGCAAAGCCGGAGATCCTCGCCTTGAACAAGTGCGACGCGCTGGACGAAGCGGCCATCGCCGAGAAGGCGGCCGCGCTGGCCGCCGCGGCGGAGATCGGCGAGACCGAGGTCCTGCACGTCTCCGGCGTCTCCGGCCAGGGCGTGCCCACCCTTCTGCGGTCGATGGTTGCTGCGATCCAAGCCCATCGTGAGGCCGAGGAGGCGAAGGCCGCAACGGAGGGCGGCGCACCGTGACCGATCAGGGACGAAGCCAAAGGCTGGACACGGCCAGACGCCTCGTCATCAAGATCGGCTCAGCCCTGCTGGTCGACGACGAGACGGGTGCGATCCGGCGCAACTGGCTCGACGCGCTTGGCGACGACGTCGCGGCCGCCCGCGCCCGCGACCAGGAGGTGATCCTCGTCTCCTCCGGCGCGATCGCCGTCGGCCGCCGCCATCTCGGGCTGACCGGTGCCGGTCTCCGGCTCGAGGAGAAGCAGGCGGCGGCAGCAACCGGCCAGATCCGCCTCGCCCATGCCTATCAGGAGAGCCTCGCACGCCACGGCATCACCGTGGCGCAGATCCTGCTGACCCTCGACGACACGGAGGAGCGACGGCGGCATCTGAACGCCCGCAGCACGCTCGGCACCCTGCTCCGGCTCGGCACGGTGCCGGTGATCAATGAGAATGACACGGTGGCGACCAGCGAGATCCGCTTCGGCGACAACGACCGGCTGGCCGCCCGCGTCGCGGCGATGATCAGCGCCGACACCCTGGTCCTGCTGTCGGATATCGATGGGCTCTACACCGCCGATCCGCGCCGCGATTCGGCGGCGCGACTGATCCCCGAAGTGACCGAGATCACGCCCGAGATCGAGGCGATGGCGGGACAGGCGCCGCCCGGCTACAGTTCCGGCGGCATGGTGACGAAGCTGACGGCGGCGCGCATCGCGCTCGGCGCCGGTTGCCGCATGGTGATCGCCGACGGCCGGCGAATGAACCCGCTGGCCGCGGTCGCGGGCGGTGAGCCGGCGACCTGGTTCCTGCCCTCGGCCAATCCGCTGACCGCGCGAAAGCGCTGGATCGCGGGCGCCCTCGGCCCGGTCGGGCGCATCACCGTCGATGCCGGGGCGCTGAAGGCGCTGCGCGCCGGCGGCAGCCTGCTGCCGGCCGGCGTGACCAAGATCGAGGGGGCGTTCCAGCGGGGCGACGCGGTGCTGATCGTCGACACGGCCGGCCGCGAGGTCGGGCGGGGCCTGAGCGCCTATTCCGCGGCCGACGCGCGGACCATCCGCGGCCATAAAAGCCGTGAAATCGAGACGCTCCTCGGCTACCGTGGCCGCGACGAGATGATCCACCGCGACGATCTGGTGCTGAGCTAGCCGGCTGTCGCAAAAGGATTCGCAGCCTCCCGGCCCTCATGCTTCGACAGGCTCAGCATGAGGTCGTCTCCTCATCCCGAGCCTGTCGAGGGACGAAGGGCGAGGCTCGAGCGGCGATGTCCACGAACGCGCAGGCAAAACAAGCAGACATGGATGAACGCGACATCCAGGCCGTGATGCGCGCCATCGGCGTCGCCGCCCGCGAGGCCGCGGCAGCGCTTGCCTTGGCCTCGGCGGACAGCAGGACGGCCGCGCTCAAGGCCGCCGCTGCGGCGATCCGGCGCGACGCCGAGACGATTCTCGCGGCCAATGCCCGCGACATGGCGGCGGCCGCGCAGCGAAACCTGACCCCGGCCCTGCTCGACCGGCTCAAGCTCGACGCGACCCGCGTCGAGGCGATGGCGCGGGGCCTCGACGAGGTCGCCGCGCTGCCCGATCCCGTCGGCGCGGTGCTGGCCGACTGGGACCGGCCCAGCGGCCTGCGGATCGCCCGCGTCCGGGTTCCGCTCGGCGTCATCGGCATCATCTACGAATCGCGCCCGAACGTGACCGCCGATGCCGGCGGGTTGTGCCTGCGCTCCGGCAACGCGGCAATCCTGCGCGGCGGGTCCGAGAGCTTTCATTCCTCGTCGGCAATCGCCGCCTGTCTGCGGCGTGCGCTTGGCGAGAGCGGCCTGCCGACCGCGGCGATCCAGCTGGTGCCGACGACCGACCGTGCCGCCGTCGGCGAGATGCTCCAGATGGCGGAGTCCATCGACGTGATCGTGCCGCGCGGCGGCCGCGGCCTGATCGAGCGAGTGGCGGCGGAGAGCCGGATTCCCGTTCTCAAGCATCTCGACGGCATCTGCCACACCTATGTGGACGGTGCCGCCGACCCGGAGATGGCGCGTCGCCTGGTGCTCAACGCCAAGATGCGGCGCACCGGGATCTGCGGCGCCACCGAGACGCTTCTGGTCGATCGGCGGGCGATCGGTCAATTGCCGGCAATCCTCGCCGACCTGATCGACGCCGGCTGCGAGGTGCGCGGCGACGCGGAGACGTGCGCCCTCGATCCGCGCGTCCAGCCGGCGAGCGAGGCCGACTGGGACACGGAATATCTCGATGCGGTGATCGCGGTGAAGCTGGTGGACGGGGTCGACGCGGCGATCGTGCATGTCAACCGGCACGGCTCGCACCATACCGAGGCGATCGTGACCGAGGATGCTGCGGCCGCGCAGCGGTTCCTCGACCAAGTCGATTCCGGCATCGTGATGCACAACACCTCGACCCAGTTCGCCGACGGCGGCGAGTTCGGCATGGGCGCCGAGATCGGCATTTCCACCGGCAAGCTCCACGCCCGCGGACCGGTCGGCGCCGAGCAGCTGACCAGCTATAAGTACGTCGTCCGCGGTACCGGACAGGTGCGCCCCTGACGGCGGATTCGGGGACCGCTCGCCACGCACGTCGCCGCACCGGCCGCAAGATCGGGCTGCTCGGCGGGTCGTTCAATCCGGCGCATGAGGGCCACCGCGAGATCAGCCTCGAGGCGCTGAAGCGGCTCGGCCTCGACGAGGTCTGGTGGCTGGTCAGCCCGCAGAACCCGCTGAAGCCGGTCGCGGGCATGGCGCCCTTCGCCGACCGCCTTGCGCAGGCGAGGGCAATGGCCCGGCACCCCCGCATCCGCGTGACCGACATCGAGGCGCGGCTCGGGACCCGCTATACGGCCGAGACCCTGAGGCGGCTGAAACGGCGGTTTCCGCACACGCGCTTCGTATGGTTAATGGGCGCCGACAACTTAGTGCAGATCGCCTCCTGGAAGGATTGGCCGCAAATCTTTCATGCCGTTCCCATTGCAGTCTTTGCCCGCCCCACCTATTCTTTAAGGGCGCTGACCGCCAAGGCGGCGCGGCGGTTCGCCCGCAATCGGCTGCGCGAAAGTGCCGGCCGGAGGCTGGCGGATCAGGAACCGCCCGCCTGGGTGTTCGTCCATAACCGGCCCAACCCGCTCTCGGCCACCGAGATCCGGACGGGACGGGGGGCAGGAACAGGGCGGACGGAGAAAAGTACAGGACGGAGCCAGGTTTCAGCGCCTCCGACCTGACCACAACCCAGAGGTGTTGCCATAACACGCAGCAGTCAGGTCAATGGGACCATGTCCCTGGCGACCTCTACGCAGCTTGTGGGACTGGTCGAAAAGTCCCTGGACGACGACAAGGCCGAGAACATCGTCGTCATCGATCTTCAAGGAAAATCCAGCATGGCCGACTATATGGTCATCGCCTCAGGCCGCTCGCAGCGGCAAGTGGCGGCCATGGCCGAGCATCTGCGCGTCAAGCTCAAGGAGCAGGGCGTGGGCGAGGTCGGGCTGGAGGGCGTGAGAGCCGGCGATTGGGTGCTGATCGATGGCGGCGACGTCATCGTGCATCTGTTCCGCCCGGAAGTGCGCAGCTTCTACAATCTCGAGAAGATGTGGGGCATGGCTCTCCCCGAACAGGACCGCGCCGCCGTCATGGCCTGAGCCACCACATGGCCTGAAGCCGTCATATGACCTGAAGTGGGCGGCGAGCAAGGCTTCGGATAGAGGAAAGCTGCCCCCGGATCGGGGACAGCTTTCGAGTCCGTCGGATGGAGCGGGCGAACGGGATGGGCGTCGCCCGCGCTGATGTAGATTTGCGCGCCTATTGGGGTGCGGTGCCGGTCGTCGGCTCCGGCAGCGGCGCCACGGCCCCTGCCTCTTCTTCGGCCGCCTGCTCCTCTGTGGTCTGGAACTCCGGAGCGGCCTCGAGCTCTTCCCTGGACAGGTTCACCGTGATCACTTCTTCATTGGTGTCCGGGTTCTGTTGCACCTCGGCCTGCTCCCAGTTCAACCCGACCCGCTTCTCGCCGATCCCGAGGAAGCCGCCGACCCCGACGACGACGCCGGTGATCTGCTCGCTCTCGTCGAAGATCAGGTCCTGGACCTCGCCGATCCGCTCGCCGTCACCGCTGAGCACCGTCATACCCATGAGGTTCTCGGCCCTGAGCTGCCCCTCCTCTTCCGCGGGAATCACCGCATCCTGCGTATCGGTGGCCGCGGTGTCCGCCGCCGGCTCCTCCATGGTCGGATCCGGCATGTCCGTCTCGGCAGTGCCGGCTGCCGGATCTTCCATATCGGTTCCTGTCGCGGAGTCAGGCTGATCCGTGGGTTGGGCATTCATCTCTTCGGTTGTCTGCCCCTGATCCATGGCCGGATCCTCGGCGGTCGAGGTCTGCGCCCACGCCGTCGTGGAAAGAGCCAGGACGATGGCTGTAGTCGAGAGCAAGTGCTTCAACATTTCCTTCTCCGCCTTAGTGATTGCCTTGACCAATCGCCTTGATCACACGGGTTCAACGCCTCAGTTACCCTGAAGTTCCGACAAAATAATGGGAGCAACCGAATTTCGAACCGACTCACCGGATACCGGCGCGACGTTCACCGAGGACTAGAACAGTTCTGTTGGAGGCGGCGGGCGGTACACAGATATTGGGGCACGCTCCGATCGGGCTTATACAACCTGATCGGTGGCTCGTCCTCGAACCCATGTAGTTAGAGACTGGGACGCCGACTACATCCAGCCGATGCGATCGGATCGGGTTCTACACCCAGCCGTTGCGGAATCGGGCTGCCGCCACGGGGCGCGGCGGGCCCACCGGAACGCCGATTTAGGCCCGCCGCCGACGCCGGCGTCCCCCGCTGTCGTCGCCGCCGGCGAGCGTCACTTCCTTCGGCTCGGGCAGGCGAACCGCAGCGCTGAGCTGCGGATAGGGCGCGGTTTTGTGCGGGATCGCCATCGCCTGCACGAAATGCTCCTGAAAGCGCGGCTCGACCGCGGTCTCGACCTTTTCCACCTGCTTCACGACGCGGGCGATCTCGTCGCGCGCCCGGCGGTTGAGCAAGGCGATGCGCGCACCCGTGCCGGCGGCGTTGCCGGCCGAACTCACCTTTGCCAGATCGCAGTCGGGAATCATGCCGAGGATCATCGCATGCTTGACGTCGATGTGGCTGCCGAAGGCGCCGGCGAGGGTGATGCGGTCGACTGACTCCACGCCCATGCGGTCCATCAGCAGCCGCGCGCCGGCATAGAGCGCCGCCTTGGCGAGCTGGATGGCGCGGACGTCATTCTGGGTGATCCGCAGGGCCGGCTCGCCGTCATGCAGCAGATAGGAGAAGGTCCGTCCGTCAGCCTGGATTCGCGGGCTCCGCGCGGCCAGCGCGCCGTCGATCACGCCGTCCTGACTGATGACGCCGGCGAGATAGAGCTCGGCCAGCGCCTCGATGACGCCCGAGCCGGCAACGCCGGTGACACCGATCTTGCGCGTCTCCGCGGCGAAGCCCTCCTCGTCCGACCATTTGTCGCTGCCGATCACCTTGAAGCGCGGCTCCAGCGTCTCCGGATCGATGCGCACGCGCTCGATCGCGCCCGGCGCCGCACGCTGGCCACAACTGATCTGCGCCCCCTCGAAGGCCGGCCCCGTCGGGCTGGAGGCGGCGAGCAGCCGGTGGCGGTTGCCGAGCACGATCTCGGCATTGGTGCCGACATCGACGATCAGGGTCATCTCGTCGGCCTGATGCGGCGCTTCGGACAGGATCACGCCGGCCGTATCGGCGCCGACATGACCGGCGATGCAGGGCAGCACGAAGATGCGCGCATTGGGGTGGATACGCAGGCCGATCTCGGTCGACCACAACATGATCGCCGAATCGCTGGCGAGCGCGAAGGGGGCTCCGCCCAGCTCGACCGGGTTAATCCCGAGCAGCAGGTGATGCATGATCGGGTTTCCGACGAAGGTGACCTCGAGGATGTCCTCGACCTGGATGCCCACCTCCGCCGCGACCTCCGCCGCGAGGCCGTTGACCGCCTCGCGCACGGCCTTGGTCATCTCGACTTCGCCGCCGGGGTTCATCATCACATAGGACACCCGGCTCATCAGGTCTTCGCCGAACCGGATCTGCGGGTTCATCTGCCCGGCCGAGGCGACGACCTCGCCGGTGGCGAGGTTGCAGAGATGCGCGGCGACGGTGGTGGAGCCGATGTCGATCGCCAGCCCGAAGGCACGGTCATGGAAGCCGGGCCAGACGGCGGTGATCTGGGTGCCCTGATGGACCGCCACGGTCACCTGCCATTCGCCCTTGCGCAGCGCCTGCTGCAGGCCCTGGATCACGCGCAGGTCGCAGTTCAGGCCGGTCAGGTTCCACTGCTCCTCCAGCGCCTGCTCCAGCCGCTGCAGATCGCCGCGCGGGTCGTGCATGTCGGGCTCCTGCACCTCGACATAATGCAGCCGGACCACCGGATCGAGCTCGATCGCGCGCATTTCGGCGCGCTTGCGCACGACCTGCTTGTGAACCTGGCTGTCGGACGGCACGTCGATGACGATATCGCCCAGCAGCAGCGTCGAGCAGCTGAGCCGCCGTCCCGGCGCGAGGCCCTGCCGGCCCCGGCCCTGGCGCCGCTCGGCATAGCGCTGCTCGACCTCGCCGAAGGGCGAGAGGTTCGCCAGCCGCGACGAGACGCCCAGCTTCGCGAACTCGCCCTCGCTCACCTCGACCTGGCAGCGGCCGCAGATACCGCGCCCGCCGCAGACCGAATCGATGTCGACGCCGAGCGCGCGCGCCGCCTGCAGGACCGGCGTGCCGACCGGAAACCGACCTCGGCGTCCGGACGGCATGAAGACGATCAGGGCGTCGCTGCCGCGGCTATCACTGGAGCTATCGTTACCCACATCAGATCCCGATCTTCAGAAAACCACAGAGACATAGAGGCACGGCGTGCTCGTTACTACCAGTCCGCAACCTCTGTGTCTCTGTGCCTCTGTGGTTAAGACTCTTCGATCACGCGCGCCGTCGGCGACCCTCGCGGCGGCGGCCGGCGCCTTCCTCGCCCTCGGCCGCGGGCTCGCGGAACTTCTGAATCCAGCGCATGCAGTTCGGGTCATGGCCCATCGCCACGTCGGCGCCCATGATCCCGGTCATCTCCTCCGCATGGAGCGGATTGGTGATCGCCGAGGTCATGCCGGCGCCGATCAGCATGGCCAGGAAGGAGGAATTCAGCCCATGCCGGTTCGGCAGGCCGAAGCTGAAGTTCGAGGCGCCGCAGGTGGTGTTGACCTTCAGCTCCTCGCGCAGGCGGCGCACCAGATGGAAGACCGAGCGCCCGGCCTGGTTCAGCGCGCCGACCGGCATTACCAGCGGATCGACGACGATGTCGGAATAGGGAATCCCGTAGTCGGCGGCGTGCTCGACGATCTTCTTGGCGACCTTGAAGCGCTCGTCCGGGTCCTCGGAGATGCCGGTCTCGTCGTTCGAGATCGCAACGACGGCGGCGCCATATTTCTTCACCAGCGGCAGCACGCTCTCCAGCCGCTCCTCCTCGCCGGTGACGGAATTGACCAGCGGCTTGCCCTTATAGACAGCGAGCCCGGCCTCGAGCGCGGCGACGATCGAGGAGTCGATCGACAGCGGCGCGTCGGTCAGCGACTGCACGAGCTGGACCGCCTCGGCGAGAATGCGCGGCTCGTCGGCCAGCGGAATGCCGGCATTGACGTCAAGCATCTGGGCGCCGGCGGCGACCTGGGCCAGCGCATCGGCCTTGACCCGGCTATAGTCGCCGGCCGCCATCTCGGCGGCCAGCAGCTTGCGCCCCGTGGGGTTGATCCGCTCGCCGATGATGACGAAGGGCCGTTCGAAACCGATGACGACCTCCTTGGTCGCCGAGCTGACTACAGTGTCTGTCATTATGCGATCCTTTCCTTTGCCGGACGCCGGGCCTGTGGCCGGGGCTGACGGTTTTTCATGATACCTGACGCGCTGATGACGTCGGAGACAAGCTCTTCCTGGCGATAGGCCATGACGTGGACGCCGGCAACGCCTTCGATCTCCCTGATCTGCTGGATCAGTTCGATACAGAGATTCTTTCCCTCCAGCTTCTGCTTCTGGGCCCCCTCGAGCCGGGCGATGACCTGGTCCGGAATATGCACGCCGGGAACGTTCGTCCGCATCCAGCGGGCCGTCTTGGCCGAGGCGAGCGGCCCGACCCCGACCAGAATGAAGCATTTCTTGTGCAAATCCAAATCGCGCACCCGCGCCATGAACCGCTCCAGCAGCGGAATGTCGTAGCAATACTGCGTCTGGATGAACTGCGCCCCGGCCGCGACCTTCTTGCCGAGATGGATCGGCCGGTAGTCGTAAGGCGGCGCGAAGGGATTGGCGGCGGCGCCGAGGAGGACCGCCGGCGGCACGGTGATCTTGCGGCCGGACAGGAACCGCTTCTCGTCACGCATCGTCCGAATGGTCTCGAGCAGCGAGGTGCTGTCGAGGTCGAACACCGGCTTGGCGCCCGGCTGATCGCCGGCCTGCACCCCGTCACCGGTAAGGCAGAGGATGTTGGACACGCCCATGGCGGCGGCGCCCAGCACGTCGCCCTGAATCGCGATCCGGTTCCGGTCGCGGCAGGAGATCTGCATGATCACGGCATAGCCAGCACGGGTCAGCAGGCTGCAGATGCCGACGCTCGACATATGCGTGTTGGCGCCCGAAGCGTCCGTTGCGTTGATCGCGTCGCAGACCTCGGACAGCACCAGCGCCCGCTCGAACACCTCGCGCGGGTCCGCCGAGTCGGGCGGATTCAACTCTGCGGTCACCGCGAACTTGCCGGACCGCAGGACGCGCTCCAGCCGACCGCGTGAGGAATGCCCCGGCAGCGGCGGCAGCGGATCGCCAGGATCGTACAGCGGATCGACGATCATGACGCCCGCCCTTCGGGCTGCGCCCGGGCCCCGGCCTTCTCGCGAGCGACGCGGAGCCAGGAGGAATGACCCTTCAGAGTGTTGTCGACCGGCTTCTGGACGTCGAGGATGGCCTTGCCCTCAAGCATCTGCTGCGAGCCCTCCCAGGCCTTCACCCAGACGCATTTCATCTCGGGCTTCACCTCACAGTGGCCGTTGGCGCGAACGCCGCCGCAGGGACCGTTGCGCAGGTTCTTCGGGCAGTTCATAGGGCAGGACATGCCGGTCGAGCTGAGCGCGCACTGGCCGCACATCTGGCAGTCGAACAGCAGGCCCTTGACCTGCCGCTCCACTGCAGCGACCGGCTGCTCCAGCCGCTCATAGCCGATCCGCTTCCACAGCGGGTCGAGGCGAACGATGATCCGCTCGAAGCCCTGATAGAAGCTTTCGAGCAGGCGCGAATGACGTACCGACCAGAGGCGAACGGCATACATGCCCATATATCCCTTGGGTCTCTAGAGTTTCTCAGGCCGCGGAGCGGCGGGACAGCAAACCGGAGTCGGCAATCACCTCGGCGATCGCCTCTTCCTGCCGCGGCGCCATCAGATGGGCGCCGCCGACGCCGTCGATCTCGCTCAGTTCCTGCAGCAGTTCGACGCAGATCCTGCGCCCCTCGGCTTGCTGGTCCCGGGCGCCGTCCAGCCGGCGGACGATCTCCTCCGGAATCTGAACGCCGAAGAGGTTTTCGTTCATCCAGCGGGCGGACTTGGCCGAGGCGATGGGGCCGATGCCGACGATCACGAACAGCCGCTCCAGGACGCCATGATCCGCCAGCCGCGCCAGATAGCGGCGCAGCAGGTCCATGTCGAAGCAATATTGGGTCTGCACGAAATCGGCGCCCGCGTCGATCTTGGCCAAGAGGGCGTCGGGCTTCCAGCCCGGCTTCGGGTCGGTCGGGCGGTCCGCGGCGCCGATGAACAAAGCCGGCCGCGGCTCGATCGGCCGGCCCGACGGAAACGTCCCTTCGTCACGCATGCGCCGGGCGGTGCGCATCAGCTCGCGGCTGTCGATGTCGTAGACCGGCTTCGCCTCGGGTTGGTCGCCGGTCGCCACGTCGTCGCCATGCAGGCAGAGGATGTTCGGAATGCCGAGCGCGGCGGCACCCAGGATGTCGCCCTGCAGTGCCAGGCGGTTGCGATCGCGCATGGTGAATTGCAGCACCGGCTCGATGCCGTCGCGGGCCAGCAGCGCGGCGGCGGCCAGCGCCGACATATGCGCCCGCGCGCCCGCGCCGTCGGTGACATTGACCGCATCGGCGAGGCCCTTCAGGCATCCGCCGCGCGCCAGAACCGGGGCCGGCGCGCCGGCATCCGGCGGCGACGTCTCGGCGGTCAACGCGAAGTCGCCGCGGCGCAGCACCGCCTCGAGCCGGCCACGTGCCCGGGTTGCCGTCCGGTCGGCCGTCAGGGCGTGACGGGTCATGACGCCTTCGACTCCACGCCACCCGAAGCGACGAATTCGTCCAGCCGCGGATCGGGAAACGCGCTCTCGAGCCGGGCCGCGGCGGCATCCGCTTCGGCCTCCAGGTCGTCGCCGCACTCGACCGGGTCGGCCCGGCGCCACTCGGCGAGGTAGGAATCCGTGTCGCGCAGCTTGGCTCGCATCGCAGCACGGTCGATCGCCTTCTCGAAACGCTCGGAAAGCTGCCGCTTCGCGCTCTGCCGGCCGCGCTTGACGATTACCTGGGCAGGGATGTCGCGCCAATAGACAACGATCAGCTGCGCCATATCTACGACTCTCCTGACGGGTGTTCGGCCCCGGCATTGGCGTTGTCGGCCATGAAGGAGGCCAGCTCGCCATAGCCGGTAAGGCGATATTCGAAGGCGAGGCCGAGCCTGGCCGCAGCGGCCTCGGCCTGGCGATACAGCTCCGGCTCCTCGATCTGCGCCAGATAGACGAGCTTCGTGTAATTGCCGAAATAATCGTCGCGCAGCTCCGGATGCCGATCGAGGGCCAAGCCCTCGATGATCAGTCGGTCGAAATGGCGGACCAGATAGTCGGTCAGGAAGAAGCAGGTCGGGTCGGCATCGGCCAGCGCCTCGAAATCGGCGGTGCCGGTATAGAACTGGTAGCAATGAGGCCCGGGAATCCGCTCGACGCCCTCCTCCTCGAGCACCGCGTCCAGCAGGCCGCCGGTCCCGCAATCGCCATAGACCACCAGGATGCGGTCATAGCGGTCGCGGTTCTCGCGGATCTTCCCCCGCACCGCCTCCGGGATCTTGGCCGGCATGTTATGGAACTTCGCCGGCAGGCAGGTGACCGCCATCTGGCTCCAGCCATGCGTCTCGATCAGCGCGAGAATCTCCCGCGCCAGGGCGCCACAGGCGATCAGCAGGGTGGAGTGTGCTTGGTCCATCTCAGGTGCCGGTCAACAGGCCTCGAAACAATCTTATGGCGCCGATCCGTCGGCGACATCGTACGAGACATAGGAGCGCCGCGGCCGAATTTCAGGCTCTTTTGCCCGCGACGGTTGGTCGCTCATTTGCGACAGCGCGGCGCCGCATGGGACTGACATAGCCCGGCCAATATTTAGCTTTATTGAATCTTGAACGAACTGCGGAGATAACCAGCAGGAGGAGGACAACATGCCGGACAGCAAGACATATAGGGGCGGCTGCCACTGCGGGGCGGTTCGCTATGAGGCGACGACCGATCTGAAGCAGGTCATCTCGTGCAATTGTTCGATCTGCAGGAAGCGGGGCCTGCTGCTGACCTTCGTGGGGGCCGAGCAGTTCGCACTCCTGTCAGGACAGGAGAATCTGGTCGATTATCAGTTCGGCCGGAAGACTATCCACCACCTGTTCTGCTCGGCCTGTGGCGTCGAGTCCTTCGCCCGAGGGACCGCTCCCAACGGCGCGGAAATGGCCGCCATCAACGTCCGCTGCCTCGACGATGTGGACATCGCCGCGCTCACGCCGATCCCGTTCGATGGAAAAGACTTGTAGCCGCGGCCTCTCCCAGCCGGTCCCCGACCGGGATCAGAGCCGATTTATCTAGGGTCAGGACCCATAAACCGAGCGAAAGACTCGGATGACGGCTTCGAGCCCAGAGCGGCCTTTGTCAGCCGGTCGATGCCGCGGTGAAAACCGCCAATTGAGCGTCGAAAGCACGCTTGTATGCGGGCCGCGCTTCGCCGCGGACGACATAGGCGGAGAGGTTCGGATATTCGTCCAGTATACCCGATCCTTTCAACCTGAGCAGCACCGTCACCATCAGCAGGTCACCGGCGCTGAACGCACCGTCGAGCCAGTCGGCATCGCCAAGGCGACGGGAAAGGTCGCCCAGCCGTTTCCGGATGCTGTCCTCGAGGACACGCAGGCGCCGCTCGTACCAAGGCTCGTCGCGCTCGAGGACCTTGGCTAGGTCGCGGTCGAAGATCGGCGGCTCCATCGTGGTGAGCGCGGCAAACATCCATGTGATCGCGCGCGCCCGGGCATTCGCATCGTCTGGCAGCAGGCCCGCATGGCGCTCCGCGATGTGGAACACGATCGCCCCCGACTCGAACAGGGCGAGATCGCCTTCTTCATAGGTCGGAATCTGCCCGAAAGGATGAAGCGCGACATGCGCGGGTTCCTTCATCGCTTTGAACGAAAGAAGACGAACGTCGTAAGGCTGGCCCACTTCTTCGAGCGCCCAGCGAACGCGCATGTCACGCGCCAGACCCTTGCCGCCATCGGGCGAGCGTTCAAAGGCGGTAATGGTAATAGTCATTGTTGTTCTCCATAGCTTGTCTGTCTTGAAGACGATTAGCTAAAGGAGATTCCGACACCCCATGCTCGAGATAATCCTCGCGGTCAGTTCAAATACAGCTCAGAGGATGCGTTCCTGCTGCTGCTGAGCGTCAGCTTTGTCCGCATAGCAGACCTTGGCAAACTCAGATTCCATCTGGGGTGACATCGTGATTCAAGTGCGGCAGGAGGACCTGCCGATGTCCGATCAATTCTGGCTGACCAAGGCTCGGCTAAGCGCATTGAACCCTTTTCCCGCGGACACGTGGCATTCCGCCCGTGGACGACCGGCGTGTGGTCAGCGGGATAGTCCATGTGATCCGGAATGGGCTGCGATGGCGGGATGCGCCCGCGGTCTATGGCCCCCACAAGACGCTCTACAAGCGGTTCGTTCGCTGGTCCCGCATGGGCATCTTCGACCGCTGCGCCCACACCTTCTTCAGCGCTATCTGCACCGCGGCAACCGATATCTTTTGGCTCGGTCAATGAGTCCTGACCTTAAACAGTCTCCGGGGCGCGGAGCGGCCTCAAAGCCTCGGCCCAACGGGCGAGTTCGTTCAGAAGGTCGTTCGCGCTTGTGGTGTGAACCTCGTTCGGCACGAAAGCGCCATCCTTCAGATGCTGCGCGACCATGGGAATGGTCACGGCCTCCAGGATCGGCATCATCTTCAGCGTGGTCAGTGTCGGTTTCGTCGTCTGCACCGCGCGCATGCCGCCGGAGATACCGCCGTAGCTGACGAAGGCGGCAGGCTTGTAGTTCCACTCGCTGTAGACGTAGTCGAGGGCGTTAATCAAGGCAGGCGTCGGGCCGTGATTATATTCGGGTGTGACGAAAACATATGCATCCGCAGCATCGACGCTCGCGCTCCAGCGCTTGGTGTGCTCGTGCTCGTATTTCTACAGCCTGGGATGTAGGGGTCCGTCATAGATCGGCAGAGCGAACGCGGCGAGGTCCACGAGTTCGGCATCGAAGTCGCCATGGGCCTTTGCGACTTCGTGAAACCATGCCCCCACCGGGACACCGACACGGCGCGGTCACGTACTAGCGATGATGATGTTCAGCGTAGGCGCCATGTCGATTTTCTTCCGATCACGATGGCGTTTCATGCGTGGAGGCGCGCCGGCATCCGCTTCGAGAACCTGATCGGCTGTGACCCCGGCCTGTCCTGCGGGAGCGGAAGCGACGTCGTAGCCGTACCGGAACCTACTCCGCAGCCGCCCCGCGAAGGTTGAGCCTGACGAGACAGCGATCGATCCAGGCGGCGGTCAACTTTTCCTGGGCGCCGTTCTGGCTCAGCCGGTCGCGCAGATTGCCGAAGTCCACCTCGTCGAGCGGCTGGTCCTGATTGAAGCAGGAGAAGACGACCGTCTCCTCGCCGGTCAGCGGATCGACATGCCGCTGCAGGCACTGGGCGCAGATCTCCTTCATCATGCATTGCATCGGCGAGTTGATGGAGCCGATCGCCCGGTGCCGGGGCTTCAGCCAGTCCTTCAGCACGTCGTGGCGGGCGCGCGCCACCGCCGCCATCATGCCGTCGGAGCCGATCGCGATGATCCGGTCGACTTGGCCGAGGTCGATCGGCCGCTCGCCAAGCTCACCCCGTTGATAGGCAACCATGGCCTCGACGATGTTGCCGGTGAAGCTGCTGTCCTGCGGCCGGCCAGGCGCGAAGCCCGGCGCCTCGTCGCAGGTCCAGACAATGACGTCGGCGGCCGCCTCGATCTCCTCGACCTTGTAGCGGTCGCGCACCCGCCGATAGCCGGCGAAATAAAGCACCCGCGAGCCAGCGGCGCGCAGGGCTCGGCCGATCGAGAACAGGACGGCGTTGCCGAGCCCGCCGCCGGCGAGCAGCACCGTCTCGCCCTTCGGGATTTCGGTCGGCGCGCCGGTCGGCCCCATCAGCACCACCGGCTCGCCCGGCTTCAGCAGCGCGCAGAGGTCCGACGATCCACCCATCTCCAGCGCGATCGTGCTGATCAGGCCGCGCTCGACATCGACCCAGGCACCGGTCATCGCCAGCCCTTCCATCGCCAGCGTCGTGCCGTCGATACGGGCCGCCAGCGTCTCGTAGTTCTGCAGCCGGTAGAACTCGCCCGGCGCAAAGTTTCGCGCCGCCTGCGGCGCCCGTACCACCACCTCGACGATCGTCGGGGTAAGGCGGTTCACCGCATGCACCCGCGGCCTGAGCGCGCCGTTCAGCCGGGCGATGAAGGTCGCGGCATCCTCATCGGACGCCGGCCGCGCCAGCCGCGCAATCGCCCGCGACACCACCGGCCAGCCCTGCTTGGCGCTGCCCATCGCCTTCACGACATTACCGGCAAAGGAGGGGTGCAGGTCGCCGAAGAAGCTGACGGCGCGACCGTCGGGCCGGACGTCCTGCAGCACGTCCGCCGTGGAGGGTTTGGCGACGCGATCGGGCGTCGCCGGCGCGCCGGTCTCGTCGACCGCACGGAAATAGTTGCCGTCGAGCCGGATGTTGTCGGGGTCCTCGCGCGCCAGCACGGTGTTCGGCCGCGTCCCCGCGGCGACGAGGACTGCCCGCGCCGGAAGCCGCACGACCTCCGGCGCCGCGCCGTCTTCGCCCGCGCGGGAGAGGCGGATCGCCTCGGCATGGCCGAACGCATCGGTCTCGATCTCCACCGGAGTCAGCCGCTCTGCGAAGCGGATGCCCTCCTGCAGCGCCTTGTCGACCTCCTCGTGATTCAGCGTGTAGCTCGGCGAATCGATCATCCGGCGGCGATAGGCGATCGTCACGCCGCCCCAGCCATCGAGCAGCTCGCGAATGCGGGCCGGGCGGCCTTCGCGCGCCGCCGCCGCCCGTTCGGCGCGGATCGCCCGGGCATGCGCCAGGAACTCGTCGGCGATCGCCGCCTCGGCCGGGGTCCAGCGCTGACGTACGCGCGCGTCGCCGCCCTCGGCCGCGAGCAGCTCATAGCGCTTCAGGAACTTCTCGACCTGCACGGGATAATAGGCCAGCGCCTCGGTCGCGGTGTCGATTGCGGTCAGGCCGCCGCCGATCACCACCGCCGGCAGGCGAAGCTGGAGGTTGGCGATCGATTCCGTCTTCGCCGCGCCGGTGAGCTGCAGCGCCATCAGGAAGTCCGAGGCCATGCGGACGCCGGGGGCGAGCGCACCGGGCATCGACAGGATCGTCGGCTTGCCCGCGCCGAGCGCCAACGCAACATGGTCGAAGCCCATTTCGAAAGCCTGATCGACCGTCAGCGTCCCGCCGAACCGCACGCCGCCGACCATGGCGAAGCTTTCGCGCCGCTCGAGCAGCAGCCGGATGATCTTCAGGAAATTCTTGTCCCAGCGTACCGTGATGCCGTATTCGGCGACGCCGCCGAAGCCGGCCATCGCCCGCTCGTCGAGCGACTCGTACAACGTAGAGACGTCGCGGATCGGCTGGAAGGGAACGCGCGCACCGAGCGGATCGACGCCCGAGGTCTCCGGTGGCAGCGGCTCGATCTTGAGGCCGTCCACCGCGACCACCGCATGACCGTCATTCAGCAGGTAATGGGCGAGCGTGAAGCCGGCCGGCCCGAGGCCCGCCACCAGAACCTTGCGGCCGCTCGGCGGCTTCGCCATCGGATGGCGCAAGTTCAGGGGATTCCACCGGGTCAGCAGCCCATAGATCTCGAAACCCCAGGGCAGCTCCAGCACGTCCTTCAGCGTACGGGTCTCGACCTGCGGAATGTCGACCGGCTCTTGCTTCTGGTAGATGCAGGCCTTCATGCAGTCGTTGCAGATCCGATGGCCCGTCCCCGCCACCATCGGGTTGTCGACGACTGCCATCGCCAGCGCGCCGAGCGGAACCCCTTCCGCCTTCAGCGTGTGCATCTCCGAGATCTTCTCTTCGAGCGGACAGCCGGCGAGCGTGACCTGGAAGGGGCTCTTCTTGAAGGCGCCGTCCTTCTCGCGCAGGCCCTTGGAGCAGGAGTCCTTGCCCTGGTTATGGCAGAAGATGCAGTAGTTCGCTTGGTCGAGGGCGTGGGTGAGGTCCGCGCCCGCATCGGTCAGCCGAAAGCCCTCGCGCCGGCGCAGATGATCCTCCGGCAGCGCCAGCATCGCCGTGTCATGCCGCGCGACGGTCTCGACCGGCACCAAGCTCAGCGGGTCGGTCTTGCGCGGCGCCTTGAACAGCACGCCCTCGCCATGGCGCCGCTTTCCGTCCTCGGTCAGCAGTGCCCAGGCGGCATAGCGCGAAGCGAGCTGGAGGCTCTCGGCGTTGGCGGTCTCGTCCTCGAGCCAGCCCATCACCGCCCGCGCGAAGGCAAGCTCGCCGAACGGCGCGCCGAGGCGCTCCGTGAGGGCCGCCTCCAGCGCGGCGGCGTCGAAGCCGCGCGCCTCGTCCGGCTTGTGGGCGCGCATGGCGCGGCGCTGGACGAACAGCCGCTTGCAGGCATAGAGCGGCGCCAGCGCGTGATGCCGCTCCGCC
Organism: Virgifigura deserti; assembly: GCA_003576685.1. Taxonomy (GTDB): domain Bacteria; phylum Pseudomonadota; class Alphaproteobacteria; order Dongiales; family Dongiaceae; genus Virgifigura; species Virgifigura deserti. The sequence continues at coordinate 6,916 of QOZR01000008.1, read as the reverse complement.
AGGGTCTGCAGCTCCCGCCGGATGCCGAACAGGCCGCCGACGAAATCCTCGAGATGCGGCGCGACCGCGATCAACAGCTCCGACTCCGCCTTTGCCTCGAGCTCGCCGGGCCGATCGCGCGCCGCCAGAAGACGCGTCTTGAGATCGGCGTCGCTCTCGCCGAGCGCGTCGAGGAACAGGCCGTCGATACGGGCGAGGCCGTCGGGCCGGTAGAGGTCTTCGAAGGCCAAATCGTGGGCAAGCGTCAGTTCTGTCATCGGGCGACCGGACTAGGGGGCTCCATTCCTCGGGGCGGGGTCCCCTGTAATTAAGCGTCCGGGGGCCTTCGGGCAAGCATTGAGGCCGCCTTGGAGGCGTCTGGGGATGCATCTGGCGCACTCGGCCGTCAGAACCGCGGATCGGCCGCGCGGAACCCTTTTCCGCCAAGAGCCGTTGACGATCATGCCGTTGGAATGGTGTCCCCTACCGATCCTGGGGCCTGTCCTGCTGTCCGGCTTTCAGCAGAAGGCGAAAGCGACCATGTGTCTCGACCACCGCCCGCATCGCATCCTGCCCGTCCGGAGCGGTCTCGCGCTCCCGCCCAGGGCCGCGAACTCCTCGGCCCTGAGCCGCCGCGATTTCGTTTTCGTGCTGGTCGGAACCGGCGGCGCAGTTCTCGCCGGTTGCGCCGGCGGGCAGACGGGGCTCGGCCTCAACCTCGTTTCGGACGAGCAGGTAGAGGAGATGGGCGTCGAGAACTGGGAGCGAATCCGGAGCGAGACGCCGGCCTCCGACAACCGCGCTTACCAGCAGACCTTGCAGCAGGTCGGCGGCAATCTTCTGCAGGCGGCCGGCGAAAACCCGAACAATTGGGAGATGGTCGTCTTCGAGGGCGCGGAGGCCAACGCCTTCGCCCTGCCCGGCAACAAGATCGGCGTCTTTGAGGGGCTGTTCGACTATGCCGAAAACGAGGACCAGCTCGCGACCGTGATCGGCCACGAGATCGCGCATAACCAGGCCGAGCACGCCGCCGAGCGGCTGAGCTCGCAGGCGGCGACCGATGTTGGGCTGCAGCTCATCAGCGTGGCGCTCCAGGCCGGCAATATCGGCTATGCCAACCAGGTCGCCGCCCTGCTGGGTGCCGGGGCGCAATATGGCCTGATCCTGCCCTATTCGCGCAACCAGGAGCTGGAGGCCGACCGGAACGGCCTCCTCATCATGGCCGAGGCCGGCTACGACCCGCGCGAATCGGTCGAACTTTGGCGCAACATGGCGACCGCCGGCGAACGCCCGCCGGACTTCCTCTCAACCCATCCGGGGCCGGAGGACCGCATCGCTCAGCTCGAGAGCCTGATGCCGGAGGCGCTGGCGCTTTATCAGGGGAGTTAGCGGAGAAGGTCGGACGGTTGGCAGCCGAGCCAGCGAATATCAGGGATTATTGCTGCGCCGGTATTACCCGCGAGATCGCGGCATCCAGCAGCTCCACACCCAGATCGATCTCTGCCTCGCTGACCGTCAGTGGCGGGGCGATGCGCATCGTCCCACCCGAAGTGCCGACCCGCACGATGTTGGCGGACAAGCCAAGCTCAAGCGCTGCATTCGTTACCGCATCCGAAATCGCCGCCGCATCCTTCCCGTCGGCCTGGGTGAATTCGAGCCCCAACAGCAGTCCGCGTCCACGCACGTCACCCACACAGCCATGGCGCTGCTGCAGTCCCCGCAACCCGGCCGCGAGCCGCGCGCCTAATGTCTGCGCCCTCGCGGCCAGCCCATCACGAACCACGATCTCCAGAACCTTCAGCCCGACCGCGGCGGGGAGCGGGTCGTTGACATGGGTCGTGTAGAAGAGAAAGCCTCGGTCATCGGCTTCGGCCGAAATGGCATCGGAGGTCATCACCGCCGAGAGCGGCAGGCCCGCGCCGAGCGTCTTCGACAAGGTCAGGATGTCCGGCACGACGCCGTCGCGTTCGAAGGCGAACATCATGCCGGTGCGACCGATACCGGTCTGCGCCTCGTCCAGGATCAGCAGCATGCCTCTTGCCCGGCAATGCGCTTGCAATGCCCGCAGATACCCCAACGGCAAGTCGAGCACGCCGCCGCTGCTCAGGATCGGCTCGGCGATAAAGGCGGCCAGATTGCCTGTGCTCTGACGGTCCAACAGATCGAACGCATCGTCCAGCTCCTGTTTCCAGTCGACGCCGGCGAAGCGGGGGCGATAAGAATTCGGCGCTGGAATCCCGAATGAGCCGGGCGCCAGCGGCCCGAGCCCACGTCGTCCGGCCTTGTAGGTCGCCGCTGCCGCCGCCGCGGTCATTCCATGCCATGATTGGGTGAAGCCGACGACCTCCCACTTGCCGGTAACCAGCTTGGCCAGCCGGATCGCGGCTTCGTTCGCCTCGCCGCCGGTGGACAGCAGCATCACCCTGGGAAGATTCGGCACCAGTTCGGCCAGTGCCTCGGCCAGATCGACCACCGGTGCCGAGAGCATCGAAGAGAAGAGATGGTCGAGCCGCCCGGCCATGTCCCGGACCGTCGCCACGATCTCGGGATGGGAATGCCCCAGGATGGCGCTCATCTGGCCGGAGGTGAAATCCAACATCCGGCGTCCGCTCGCGTCATACAGAAACGCTCCCTCGGCTCGTTCCGGCACAAACGACGTGAAATCGCATCCATAGCGCAGCAGATGGCGCCGCGCGCGTGTCCAGAATGCCTGGTCGGTCTTGGGTGCGACGTCGTTCATCCGGACTCCTTGTGAATGGCCATGGGCGAATGGTCATGGAGAGGGGAAAGACCACACAGGCACGCATCGTCTTCCCGCCTTGATGATCCGACTTCTTGAAGGTGGGACAAGCGCAAAGAACTCACTGGACTGGTGAGCTGAATTCATCATTTTATGATCGTGTCCGCCGGCCTGACTGCCCGGCCCTGCCTGGACAAGGAGCCATATGTCAGGATCATCTCTGCCGCTCCGGGCAATTGCGGTCTTCGAGGCCGCGGCCCGCTTGGGAAGTTTTCGCGAGGCGGCGGAGGAGCTGAGCCTCACGCCTTCGGCCGTGAGCCATCAGATCCGGATCTTGGAGGCAGGCCTCGGCGTTCGGCTCTTTGAACGTGTTGGTCGAGGCGTCTCGCTCTCCCAAGACGGCCTGGATTACTATGACAATATTCGAGAGGGCTTCCGCAAGCTGAAGCAGGCGACCGAAAAAATATCCAGTAAAAATAGACATGGCCGCCCAATAGATATCGTCAGAATACACACGCCACCCTCCTTCGCGAGCCGCTGGCTGCTTCCACGCCTATCGAAGTTCCTTGCAGATCATCCGATGATCGATATCAGGGTGAATGCAGAGGCAGGACCTGGCCTCGATGCTGCCAATGTTGATTTGGCGGTCGTGTATGGTGGTGCGAGCAAATGGGAATCCCGGGCCATTCCGCTCCTCGAAGAGACGGTTCAGCCGCTCTGCGCCCCCAACCTCGTCACCTCTGGACCGATCCGATCTCGACAGGACTTGCTCTCACAGACCCTCATTAGAACCAGGGTTAATATCGTGTCTTGGGAAGACTGGTTGCAGCGGCAAGGGTTCGAACCTGATGGTGCCATCGCGAGATCGATTCAGCTCGACCCTTCCCATGTCGCGATTGAGGCCGCCATAAAGGGTCTTGGCGTCATTCTCGAAAGCAACATCCTGACGGAAGACGAAATTAGCAGCGGACGGCTCATTGCCCCGCTTCAAGGGGTCGGCCTGACCGCGATGTCGTACTGGCTCGTAACGCCCCGCCCGGCAGCTGTCCGGGCGAGCGTCGAGACCGCTCGTCGCTGGCTGCTCGAAAACGCGGATTGCCGTGCGAACGATCCCGTAAGGATGAATCAACGATCCAGTTGATCGGAAAGCCCAAGCTCGCTCGCAATCCCCGAAGCCACGGTTCTTGCCGGGGTTATTTCCCGATTTCGGAGCCCCCTCCCGCCTCTCAGCCGAAGACGGCGAGCGGCACCAGATCCCGGAACGCGCCCCCTGCGATTAGCGCCTTCGCGGCGGCGATGTCTGGGGCCATCTCGCGGTCGGTTTCGAGGAAGGCGACGCGGCGGCGCAGCAGCGCCATGGCCTGCTCCAGCTTCGGGCTGGTCTTCAGCGGCTGGCGGAGGTCGACGCCCTGCGCCGCAGCCATTAGCTCGATGCCGACGATGCCGGCGGCGTTGTCGGCCATCTCGATGAGGCGCCGCGCGGCGTGGGTCGCCATGCTGACATGGTCCTCCTGGTTGGCGGAGGTCGGGATGCTGTCGACGCTGGCCGGGTGGGCCAGGGTCTTGTTTTCGCTGGTCAGCGCCGCCGCCGTCACCTGGGCGATCATGAAGCCGGAATTGAGGCCGGGCTCGCGCACCAGGAAGGCGGGCAGGCCGCTCATCCGCGGGTCGGTGAGGAGCGCCGTGCGCCGCTCGGAAATCGAGCCGATCTCGGCCAGCGCGATCGCGATCACGTCGGCCGCCATCGCCACCGGCTCGGCGTGGAAGTTGCCGCCGGAGAGGATGTCGCCCGCCTCGGCGAAGACCAGGGGATTGTCGGAGACGGCATTCGCCTCGCGCTCGATCGTGCCGGCGGCGAAGCGCAGCATGTCGAGGCAGGCGCCCATCACCTGCGGCTGGCAGCGCAGGCTGTAGGGGTCCTGCACCCGGTCGCAGTCGAGATGGGAGCGGCGGATCGCGCTGTCGCCGAGCAGGTCGGCGAGCGCGGCGGCGACGGCGATCTGCCCCGGCTGGCCGCGGACCGCCTGGATGCGGGCGTCGAAGGGCACGTCGCTGCCGAGCGCCGCATCGACGCTGAGCGCCCCGGCGGCGAGCGCGGCGGCGAACACGTCGGCCGCCGCGAACAGCCCGGCCGCCGCCAGCGCCGTCGAGACCTGGGTGCCGTTCAACAGCGCCAGCCCTTCCTTCGCGGCGAGCGCGACGGGCTCCAGCCCGGCCTGGGCCAGCCCCTCGCGCGCCGGCAGGACCCGGCCGCCGACGCGCATCTCGCCGACGCCGATCAGCGCCGCCGAGAGATGGGCGAGCGGCGCCAGGTCGCCCGAGGCGCCGACCGACCCCTTGGACGGAATCAGCGGATAGGCGCCGGCGTTCACCAGCGCGACCAGCGCCTCGATCACCTCGCGGCGGATGCCGGAATAGCCGCGGGCCAGGCTGTTGATCTTCAGGATCAGGATCATCCGCACCAGCCGGTCGGGCAGCAGCGGCCCGGTGCCGGCGGAATGCGAGAGCACCAGCCGGCGCTGCAGCTCGGCCACCTCGTTGTCGGAGATCCGCGTTCGCGCCAGGCTGCCGAAGCCGGTATTGACGCCATAGGCGGTGCGTCCCTCCTTCAGCACCATCTGCACCGTGTCGGAGGAATCCTCGACCGCCGGCCAGCAGGCGGGATCGACCGCGATCGGCCGATCCTCCTCCGCCAGCGCCCGCAGAACGGTCAGGGTCAGGGACCCGGGGGTGATGAGAAAGGATTCGATTTGAGGCATCGCCGGCACCCGGTTGGAACATTTCCGTCGTGATAGCATTGAACCGGGGAGCCGCCAAAGATGAAACGAGGATGAAGGATTCGGGAGAAGGCGGGGGACCATGTCGCTGGCCGGTCAATTCATGTCGCGCCGACACGCGGCGCCCGATAGGCCGTTGACTAGCGTTCGGCAATGGCCGAAACCTTTGGCGGCACGGCGTTGGATATTGGACAGCAGGTAAACGCGATGGCGGACGAAGAAGGCGATCTCGATCTTCGCTCATTGAGCGACGACGAACTCGTGCAGCAGATGCATGACGACCTCTATGACGGCCTCAAGGAGGAGATCGAGGAGGGGGTCAATATCCTGCTGGAACGCGGCTGGACACCCTATGACGTGCTGACCAAGGCACTGGTCGAGGGGATGCGGATCGTCGGCATCGATTTCCGCGACGGCATTCTGTTCGTGCCCGAGGTGCTTCTGGCGGCGAACGCGATGAAGGCCGGCATGTTCATCCTGCGCCCGCTGCTCGCCGAAACCGGCGCGCCGAAGATGGGCAAGATGGTGATCGGCACCGTCAAAGGCGACATCCACGACATCGGCAAGAATCTGGTGTCGATGATGATGGAGGGCGCCGGCTTCGAGGTGATCGACCTGGGCATCAACAATCCGGTCGAGAAATATCTGGCCGCGATCGAGGAGCACCAGCCGGACATCCTCGGCATGTCGGCCCTGCTCACCACCACCATGCCCTACATGAAGGTGGTGATCGACGCGATGGTCGAGAAAGGCATCCGCAACGACCATGTCGTTCTGGTCGGCGGGGCACCGCTGAACGAGGCCTTCGCCCAGAATATCGGCGCAGACGCCTATTGCCGCGACGCCGCCGTGGCGGTCGAGATGGCCAAGAACTTCATGAGCAAGCGCCAGGGCTCCGCCGCCGCGGAGATGGCGAAGAACGCGTAAGGACCGCCGGGGCGGGTTTTCGAGCCCGCCCCGGCTCCCTGCCACGACCGCCTCGCGGGAACTTGGCTGGAGAGACGGCGTTGTCTCTCTTGGGTGTCTTCGATCGTTTTTTCTGGTCCGACAGTCTCCTTCCGGACAAACTGTCCGTTGGCACCACCCTGGCTCATTCCGCCATAAGATCGGTCATCATGCTCCTGCTTCGGCAACCGCTTTCCCTTCTTGCGATGCTGGCGACCCTCGGGTTTGCGGCACCGGCCGAAGCGGGATGGTCGGATCGGTTGGATGAGGCGGTCGCGGAAGCGCGAGAAACCACGGACGCGTTGGCGGCAATGGCCGAGCAGGCGATCATCCTGGGCGGCGCCGTCCTTTACCAGAACCGGCACACCATCGCCGGGGCGAGCCTCGGCTGCGCCGCCGGGGCGGGCCTCGGCGCGCTGTCGACCGCGGCCCTTGCGCCGGCCACGGGCGGCGCCACCCTGGCCGGTGCCGGCTA
>QOZR01000007.1 GCA_003576685.1 Virgifigura deserti | reverse complement strand
GGCCGGCCCGGCCAGCGTCAGCACGCCGCCGCCGTCGAAGGTCACATCGCTCTCGAGCCGCAGCCTGGCAAAGCCGATCCCCTGCGCCTCGACCGTGATGCTGCCGCTGTTCTGGACGCTGCCGCTCGCCGGACGGCTCGGATCCCGAACGATCGTAAGGCCTGTTCCCTCAACGAGCAGGCTGTCGTCGGTATCGACATCGAGGCTGTCGATGGTTGCGGGTGCAGTCAGGGTGACGGCGGAGGCCGTGCCGGTGTTCCCGCCATCGATGCGCACATTGTACTGATCGGTCGCGTCATTGCGCGGGAAGGTCGAGCCGGCCGAAGCATCGAAGCTCCAGTTCGAATCCATCCAGTTGCCAGCACCACCGTTCCAGGTCGCCGTGATCGGACCGGCCAGCGCCGGTGCGGCCAAGCCGATGGCGAAGGTGAGGGCGATGACGGAAGATGATCGCTTGAGAATCGTCGCAGATGAACGGATGACGGCCGTGCCGTGATGGTGGCCTGACAGAACGTGACGCATTTGTCCCCCCATGCGGTGCCGCCGTGCTTAGCAGCGGCACTCGATGCAAACGCTCCCAAGACTCGTGGGTGTTCTAAAGATCAGCAAATTCCGTGCCAAATCCGCAGAATGCCGGCTTTTCAAGGTTGTAGGGGAGGAGCAAAGGAAAATCGGGGCGTCGGTGTAAAATGTTCCTACAGGCAATTGCCCTCAATTTCTTGAGATCTCTTGCTCGGGTTCCAGCGAATGCCACGAATATAAGAGAATCCGATGAACTGAGGCCTCTTAACACGGGCCTCGGGCGTGTAAAGGATTTCGACGCGCTCAGTGGAATCGCACCGTCTTGGCGAGATAGTCAATGAAGGCGCGGACGCGGGCGGGCAGGTGGCCCCCTTGGCCGACAAAGACAGCGTGGATGTCCTCGACGTCGCCGGGGTTGAGGTTCTCGAGCACGGGCCGCAGGCGGCCGGCCTCGATATCGCGGCCGATATGAAACAGAGCGAGCCGCGCAAGCCCGACGCCGGCCAGGGCCAGCCTGCGCGCGCTTTCGCCGTCGCCGACTTGGACGTCGCCGCAAGCGGGCAGGGTTCTGACGGCGCCGGCCTCGATGAACGGCCATTCTTCGAAGCTGCGGGCGAAGTTGAAGCCGATCCGATTGTGATCCTCGATATCGGCGAGAGTCTGTGGGATCCCGCGGCGCTCGAGATAGCTCGGTGCGGCCACCACCGCCATGCGGCTTTCGCCGAGCTTGCGCGCGATAAGCTGCGACGCGCGCAGAGGGCCGACCCGGATAGCGACATCGGCGCGCTCGTCCAGAAGGTCGATCACCTGGTCCGTGAGCACGATGTCGAGCGTTACCTCAGGGTGCTGCGCGAGGAAGTCGGGGACGAGCGGCAGAAGATGATGCAGGCCGAACGGGACGTTGGCGTTGACGCGCACCCGGCCGCGGGGTGCCGTTCCGGCCGAAGCTTCGCGCTCGGCCTCGTCCATATCGGCCAGGATCCGCACACAGCGTTCGTAGAAGGCCAGCCCCTCGGGCGTGAGCTGCAGCTTGCGCGTGGAGCGATTGAAGAGGCGGGCACCGAGCCGGGCCTCGAGGCGCGCCACCAGCTTACTCACCGCCGAGGGTGTGATGCGGAACGAACGGGCCGCAGCCGAGAAGCCTGAGAGCTCCACGACCCGTACGAACACCTCCATCTCGCCTGACCGGCTCGTCTCCAACCGCGCCATGTGAACTCAATTCATAGATCATGTGTCGTTCGGCACTCTATCTCACGGCAAGCCCGGCTTCTACCTTTGAGGCGCGACATTCGGATCGCACTTGGAGCGCCCATTTCATGCCGATCGCCGTCTACGCCCTCACCGCCGGAGCCTTCGGCATCGGGACCACCGAGTTCGTGATCATGGGCCTGTTGCTGCAGGTTTCGGCCGATCTCGGCGTATCGATCCCGGCCGCCGGGCTGCTGATCTCCGGCTATGCGCTCGGCGTCTTCGTCGGCGCGCCGGTGCTGACGCTCGCCACCCGCCGCTTGCCGCGCAAGACGGTGCTGATAGCCCTCATGGCGATCTTCACCCTGGGCAATTTGGCCTGTGCGCTCGCGCCAAGCTATGGCGCGCTGATGACGGCCCGCGTCGTCACATCTCTTGCCCACGGCACGTTCTTCGGCGTCGGCTCCGTGGTGGCGACCGGCCTCGTCGCGCCCGACCGGAGGGCCTCCGCCATCGCCGTAATGTTCACGGGCTTGACGGCGGCGACCTTGCTTGGCGTTCCCTTCGGCGCTTGGCTCGGCCTGGCTTATGGCTGGCGCGCCACCTTCTGGGTGGTCGCAGCCATCGGCGTGGCGGCGAGCGTCGTGCTCGCCCTGTTCGTGCCGCGTGCCGGCGAGCGCACGGACACTGCGCCGCTGCGCGACGAACTCGCCGTCCTCGCCCGGCCGCAGGTCCTGCTCGGGCTGCTGATGACCGTACTGGGCTATGCCGGCGTCTTCACGGTCTTCACCTATGTACAGCCCATTCTGACGCAGATCTCCGGCTTCTCCCCCGAAGCGGTTTCTCCGATTCTCCTGGTGTTCGGCGCCGGTCTTGCCGCCGGCAACCTGCTCGGCGGACGCCTTGCGGACCGCGGCCCCATGCCGGCGCTACTCGGAACCCTGACCATCCTCGCGTTGGTCCTCGCCGCCATGACGCTGGCGGTGCATAGCGGGGTTACGGCGGTGATCTTCGTCGGGCTCCTGGGCGCGGCGGCCTTCGCCACGGTGGCTCCGTTGCAGCTCCGTGTATTGGAGAAGGCCGGCGGTGCCGGCCAGAGCCTCGCCTCGAGCCTGAATATCGCCGCCTTCAATCTCGGCAACGCGCTCGGCGCATGGTTGGGCGGCGTAGTCATCGAGCAGGGGCCTGGCCTTGGCGCGGTCACCTGGGTGGCTGCCGTCGTTACCGCCACTGGCCTCGGTGTCGCGCTCTGGAGCGCGCATCTCGACCGGCGAGCCTCACCGGCTGCCGACGGGCGGGCGCTCTGCGACATCTGAGACGAAGGGTCCATGCCGCACGAGCGGGTGATTTCATTTCACAATCGAGGAGTTCGAACATGGAATACAGACATCTGGGCGCGTCGGGGCTGAAGGTCCCGGTCCTGAGCTTCGGCGCCGGCACCTTCGGCGGTCAGGGACCGCTGTTCAGTGCCTGGGGCGACACGGACGCTGCCGAAGCCCGGCGGCTGATCGACATCTGCCTGGAGGCGGGCGTCACCTTGTTCGACACCGCCGACGTCTATTCCGACGGCGCGTCCGAGGAGGTGCTGGGCCAGGCGATCAGGGGGCGGCGGGATCAGGTGATCCTCTCCACCAAGACAGGCCTTCCGATGGGCGACGGGCCGTACGACGCCGGATCCTCACGCTCCCGTCTGATCCAGGCATGCGAGGCGGCGCTGCGGCGCCTGGGGACCGACTATATCGACCTCCTCCAGCTTCACGCCTTCGACTCGACGACGCCGGTCGAGGAGGTTCTCTCGACGCTCGACGACCTCGTGCGCACCGGGAAGATCCGCTATGTCGGCGTCTCGAACTTCTCCGGCTGGCAGCTGATGAAGTCGCTGGCGGCGGCCGAGAAATACGGCTATCCGCGCTATGTCGCGAACCAAGCCTACTATTCGCTGATCGGCCGTGACTATGAGTGGGAGCTGATGCCGCTCGGTCTCGACCAGGGCGTCGGCGCGGTGGTTTGGAGTCCCCTGGGTTGGGGCCGGCTCACCGGCAAGCTGCGCCGCGGCCAGCCCCTGCCTGAGGTCAGCCGTCTGCACCAGACCGCCGACTATGGCCCGCCGGTGGAGGACGCGCTGCTTTTCCGGGTGGTCGACGCCCTCGACGCGGTGGCGAAGGAAACCGGCCGGACGATTCCGCAGATCGCGATCAACTGGCTGCTCCAGCGCCCCACCGTGTCCACCGTCGTCATCGGCGCCCGGAACGAAGCGCAGCTCCGCCAGAACCTGGGTGCCGTCGGCTGGACGCTGACACCCGAACAGATGGCCCGGCTGGATGCTGCCAGCGCGGTGACGGCGGCTTACCCCTACTGGCCCTACCGGCGTCAGGCCGGCTTCGCCCGGCTCAACCCGCCGCCGGTGTGAGCTGGGGCTATACCTTCTCGGTAGCGCCTTCGACGGTGGCGTGCAGATGCTCGACGAGCGCGTCGTCGAGCTTCAGCCGGGCGGCGAGCAAGGCGAGATAACCGCGCTCGGCGGCATTGTCGATATCGATGGCGAGCAGCGAGGCGGTGTAGATCTCGGCCGCCTCCTCCGGCGTGCGCGCGGCCTTCGCCACCGCGTCGACGTCGAGGCGCGCGCGCAGCTCGTCCATCACGAACGCCTTGTCATCGGCATCGAGATCGAGCTTGTCCATCTCGGCGAAGATGTTCGCCTGCTCCTCCGCGTCGATATGGCCGTCGGCCTTGGCGGCGGCGATCATGGCGCGCAGCAGGTGGCGGCCGAGCGACTGCTGCTCGGATTCGGTGGAGGGATTGAAGGGCGTGTCGCCGGGCGGCGGCAGCACGGCGTCGCTCTGTGGCGCCGATGCGGCCATCGGCCGCTTGCCGGCCTGCCAATCCTGATAGGCCTTGTAGGCGAGCGCGCCGACCAGGGCCAAGCCGCCGATCTTCAGGGCCGAGCCGCCGAGCTTGCGGCCCTTCTTCGACCCGAGCAGGATGCCGGCGAGGCCGCCGGCAAGCGCCCCGCCTCCGAAGGACCCGCTCCCGAGACCATCTCCAAGGTTGCGGGCAAGGTCGCCGAGCTGCGACGGGTCGAACCCTCCGCCGGTCTTTTCAGCGAGTCCACGGCCGGCCTGGCTCCCGAGGAACTGGTCGAGCAATCGTTTTGCATCGAGCATCGGATCGGGTCCTTCTTCTCCTGTTAACAATAATCAGGTAGGAAACGGGCGGCCCGACGCCAAGGCGTGAGGTCTTCGGCGGTGCAGAAGCAGCCTTGCCTCCGGCGGTTGCCGATCCCATCTCGGAAGTCCCGGATTCTACTCTAAAAGCTACATGCCGCCTCTTCCCGACGACGGGCCCCGATCCAAGCGCGCCCTCCTTCTCGTCAATCGCCGCGCCCGCCGCGCCGGCGGCTCCATTACGGACGCTCTCGATCTTCTCAAGGCGGGGGGGCTCGAGCTGATCGAGCCGCCGCTCTCCAAGGACACCAAGCTGTCCGACGCCATCCGGGCGCATGCGGAAGAGGTCGATCTCGTCATCGTCGGCGGCGGCGACGGCACGATGAATTCGGCGGCGGCCGGGCTGATGGAGACCGGCCTGCCGCTTGGCATCCTTCCCCTCGGCACCGCCAACGACCTTGCCAGAACCCTGGCGCTGCCGCTCGCCCCCGTCGAGGCGGCGCGCGTCATTCTGGAGGGAGGCACGCGGCGGCTGGACCTCGGTGAGGTCAACGGGCATCTTTTCTTCAATGTCGCGAGCATCGGTTTCAGCGCCGATCTGGCGCGCGGGCTCACCTCGGAGGCTAAGAAGCGCTGGGGCACGCTCGGCTACGCGGTCGCGGCCCTGCGGCTTCTGGCTGAGAGTCGCCCGTTCACCGTCCATATCGATCATGACGGCTCGACCGAGACGGTGCGCACGGTGCAGGTCTCGGTCGGCAACGGGCGATTCTATGGGGGCGGCATGACGGTGGAGGACACCGCGCAGCCGGATGACGGCCGGCTCGACGTCTACAGCCTGGAAATCCACCATTGGAGTCAGCTCCTCGCGCTTCTGCCCGCGCTCCGGCGCGGCACGCATGGGCGATGGAAAGACGTGCGCACCTTCGGCACCACGGAGCTGACGCTCCGCACGCCACGCGAGCACGAGGTCAATGCCGACGGCGAGCTGGTCACGACGACGCCGGCCCATTTCCGAATCCGGCGCGCCGCCGTAACCGTGTTCGTCCCCGCCGGGTCCACCGCGCAGCGGCCCGCCCTTCACCCCTAGGAGGCCATCTGGAGAGCCCATGGATTATCTGATCACTCTTGCCGCCGACCCCGCCGTCTGGGCGGCGCTCGCCACGCTGATCGCCATGGAAGTGGTGTTGGGCATCGACAACCTCATCTTCATCTCGATCCTCACCAACAAGCTGCCGGAGCATCAGCGCTCGCGCGGTCGGCGGATCGGCATCGGCCTCGCCCTGGTCCTACGGCTGGCGCTGCTCGGCACCGTCGCCTTCATCGTGCAGCTCACCACGCCGCTGTTCGAGCTGTTCGGCCACGGCTTCTCCTGGCGCGACCTGATCCTGATCGCCGGCGGGCTGTTCCTGGTGTGGAAGTCGACCAAGGAGATCCATCACAATGTCGACCCCGACCCCGGTCCCGACATGTTCGGGGGCAAGGCGGCCGGAATCGGCTTCGGGGCGGCGATTTTTCAGATCCTGCTTCTCGATCTCGTCTTCTCGATCGACAGCATCATCACCGCGGTCGGCATGACCGACCACATCCCAGTGATGATGGTGGCGGTCGTCGTCGCAGTCCTGGTGATGCTGTTCGCGGCCGATCCGCTTGCGAACTTCATCCACAATAATCCGACCATCGTCATGCTGGCGCTGGGGTTTCTGCTCCTCATCGGAACCATGCTGATCGCCGACGGATTCGGCGTGCATGTGCCGAAGGGCTATATCTACGCCGCGATGGCCTTCTCCGCCCTGGTCGAAGGCCTCAACATGCTGGCGCGGCGCGCCCGCAAACGACGGCAGGCCGCCAGCGCCGGCGAGGAGCCGGCCGGACAGTAGCACGTCCCGAAAACCTGCGCCCCTTAAGGACCGGCTCGCCTATCGTCCCTCCGCGGAACTTTCGGCGGGCCGGCCGCTTGTGCAAACATAGCGCTCACGGCGCGCGACCGAGCTTGGGAGAAGGGGCGATGGCTGGAAAGCAGGAATTGAGCGGTCCCGACCTTGCGGCGGGGATCGCATTGAACGAGCTTGCCGACGGCGCCATGCTGCAGGGGCACGCCGCGGGCGAACCCGTCCTTGTCGCACGGCGCGGCGACGCATATTTCGCGATCGGCGCGAACTGCACGCATTACAACGGACCCCTCGCCGAGGGCCTGATGGTCGGCGACACGGTTCGCTGCCCCTGGCATCACGCCTGCTTCGACCTGCGCACCGGCGAGGCGATCCGGGCTCCGGCGCTCAACCCCGTCCCCTGCTGGCGGGTCGAAAAGCGGGACGGCAAGCTCGTCGTGCAGGAGCGAATCAAACCCGGCGAACGGCGCATGGCGGGCGAGGCGCGGACGCCCGACACGGTCGTCATCATCGGCGGCGGCGGGGCCGGCAATGCCGCGGCGGAGATGCTGCGCCGGGAAGGCCATTCGGGTCGCATCGTCATGATCAGCGCGGACGAGTCCGTGCCCTATGACCGGCCCAACCTGTCGAAGGATTATCTGGCCGGCACCGCGCCCGAGGAGTGGATTCCGCTCCGCTCGGAGAAGTTCTACAAGAAGCACGATATCGAGCTTCTGCTGAAGACCCGTGCGACCGCGATCGACACGCGCGGCAAGCAGGTCACGCTGTCCGACGGCAGCGCACGGGCCTACGACGCGCTGGTCCTGGCGACGGGCGGGGAACCTGTGCGGCTCGACCTGCCGGGCGCCGATCGCCCCCATGTCCACTATCTGCGGTCATTGGATGACTGTCGCGCCATCATTCGCGCGGCCGGGCAGGCGACGCGTGCCGTCGTGGTCGGCGCGAGCTTTATTGGAATGGAGGTTGCGGCCGCCCTGCGCGTGCGCGACCTGGAGGTGCATGTCGTGGCGCCGGGCAAACGCCCGATGGAGCGCGTGCTTGGCCCGGAGATGGGAGACCATATCCGCAAGCTTCATGAGGGGCGCGGCGTGCGCTTCCATCTCGAACAGACCCTCGCCGCGATCGACGACCGGTCGGTGACCCTGCAGAACGGCGAGACGATCGAGGCCGATCTCGTCATCGTCGGAATCGGCGTGAGGCCGGTGACCGAAATTGCGGAACAGGCCGGCATCCGGACGGATCGGGGCATTCTAGTGAACGAATATCTCGAGACGAGCGCGCCGGGCGTGTTCGCGATTGGGGACATCGCGCGCTGGCCGGACCCGCTCACGGGCGATCGGATTCGTGTCGAGCACTGGGTCGTGGCGGAGCGCCAGGGGCAAACGGCTGCGAAGAACATCCTCGGCCGGCGCGAACGGTTCGATATCCCTCCCTTCTTCTGGACGCAGCACTATGACACCAGCGTCAACTATGTCGGTTATGCGGAGCGGTGGGACCGCATCGCCATCGACGGTCGGATCGAAGACGGCGATTGTCGGCTCGCCTATGAACGCGACGGCAAGACGCTCGCGGTCGTGACGATCGGACGCGACAAGGAGAGCCTGGAGGCGGAGGTCGCGATGGAGAACCGGGTCGCGCGGACCTGACGGGCATTCGGTTCGGTTGCGATTCGCCGTTCCTGCTTGAAGTCGGGGACGGTGCGACCTTGATTAAGATTGGCCGCCGGGCCGGATGGTAACATCCAATGCGCCCGATACAGCCTCTCCCAGCTGCCGAGGCGAGAACGGCTTGACCAGATAACCGGCCGGCTTTGCCGCCGCAGCCCGCTCCATCGTCGTGCCGTCGGCATGGGCGGTGACGAACAGGACCGGGACGCCGAGGTGTTCCTTGAGCCGTTGCGCAGCCTCGATACCGTCGCCTTGCCCACGCAAGGTGATGTCCATCAGCACCAGATCCGGCCGATGTCTATTGGCCGTTTGCAGCGCGTCCTCTGCCGTCTTTGCAATCCCGATCACGTCATAGCCGAGGTCGGAGAGCGTCGCCGAGGTGAATAGCGCGATCAGCACCTCGTCCTCGACGATGAGGATGCTGGCCGGCTTGGATACAATCTGGGACATCACGGCCTTCGTCTTGGACGGCAGCGCAAGTTTAGTGTGATCGAGAAATGGTCCCGCTGGTCACGATAATGTCACGTGGTTAACAGGCACTGTTCGCAAGAGTTTCCGACGGACGGGAAAAATTACCGGTTCAGGACGCGCTTTGGCCGCCCTGTGGAACCGACAGCCGAATCTGAAAAGCCGCGCCGCGTGATCCTGGAAGGATCTCGAACCGGGCGTCGAGTTGATGTGCCAAGGCGTTGATCAGCTTCATGCCGAGGCCACCCGTCTCGTCGGCGACGTTGACCGGCAAGCCCGCTCCGTCGTCCCTTACGGTGATCTGCAGCGTGCCATCTGCCTCCAGTCGGCTCTCGACCGCTATTGTGCCGATAGAGTCGCCGGGAAAGGCGTATTTGAAGGCGTTGGTGATGAGTTCGTTGATGATCAAGGCGAGCGGGATGACCTGATCGGTCGGTAGTTCGACAGGCTCCGCCTCGATTCGAAGATGAACGGCTCTGTTCGCCATCCCGAGCGTGTCGGCGAGATCGGCGCAGAACTCATGAAGGTACGCGCCGAAGTCGACCCGGTCGATCTCGCTCCTCTGATACAGCCGTTGGTGGACCCGAGCCACCGCATTGATTCGGCTGGTCGCCTCGGCCAACTGCTGCTGCGCCTCTTTCGGAACGGTCCTGCTCTGTAGCGCCAGCAAGCTCGCCACAAGCTGAAGGCTATTCTTGATCCGATGATTGAGCTCCTTCAGCAGCACGTCCTTGTGGTGTAGCAGATCCTCCTTCTCCGCGACGACTGACCTCAGCGCCTCCTGCGTCTGTTTCAGCCTCGATATGTCGAGGAAGGTGATCACGACGCCGTCGGCTGCCCCCTCCAGCGTCCGATAAGGCAGGACCCGGCGGAGAAACCAGCGGCCGTCGACGGTCTGTGCTTCATGCTCGATCGGGCTGCTGCGCGAATCGATCTCGTCGTCCGATGGCAGAGGCGGCAGGGCCGCGAAACGGTGCGTCACGTGATTCAGAGGCCGCCCCACATCGCCCGGAATCAGATTGTAGAGCTGTGCCGCCACCGGCGTGAAGCTGCGGATATGGCGCTCGTTATTGAGGAAGATCGTGGCGATGCGCGTGCTGCGAAGCAGGTTCTCGAGATCGGCGTTGGCCTTAGCTAGCGCATTGTTTGCGGACTGCACCTCCTCTTTCGATGTCTCCAGCTCCTCATTGGCCGATTGAAGCTCTTCGTTCATCGACCGGAGTTCCTCGTTCGAGGATTTGAGTTCCTCGTTCGCGGCCTCGAGGTCCTGCACCGTCCGCTCCAGGTCTTCGCGCGTGCGGAGCAGCTCCCGCTCGAGCTGGTCGATCACCATGTCGGCGTCCCGGATCGCGCTCCCGTCGGCGCGATCCCGGCGATCGACGGGAGCGCCCATGTCCTGGAAGACGAGCATGAACATCCCGGTATCCTGGCCGAGCGCGGGCATGGGCTGCACGGTGAGCCGAATCTGCTGCAGGCCCTGTTCGGTCTTCACGGACAGGGCGTCGTGAACGACGCTCCGGCGCGTCTTGATGGCCTCGTTAAGGGCCGCGCGCAGGCCCACCCGAAGTCCCTGGCGTGCCATTCGCACGATGCTGTTGCTGAAGTTGCCGGTGGGCGGCTCGACATATTTGGCCATACCTTCCGAGAGATAGACAACTTGCCCCTCCTCCCCGACGATGGCGTATTTTGGTGCAAACTCGTCGAGGACGATGCGCTGAGCGATCGCCGCAAGATCCGGCGTGCCGGTCGCAGGCAAGCTGCGCCACGTACCGAAGGCCGCCCCGCCGAGGTCGTGCAACGGTTCCGGCGCGCGAAGCCCGGTTTCCTTGCGCTGCGAGAGGCGGTGCTTCGTGTCGATCGGCCGGAACAGCTCGGCATGTCCAGTCAGCGTTTCGGACGAGCCCAGGAACAGGTATCCCCCTGGCCGAAGCGCATAGTGAAAAACCGGAAACAGCTTCTTCTGCAGATGCGGGCCGAGATAGATCAGCAGATTGCGGCAGGAGATCAGGTCGATGCGGGAGAAGGGCGGGTCGCTGATGAGGTTATGCGCCGAGAACAGGCACAGCTCCCGGATCTCCTTGCTGATCTGATAATACCGGCCACGCTTGATGAAGAAGCGCTTCAGGCGATCGGGCGTGATCTGATTGGCGATGCCCTGTGCGTACTGGCCCTTCCGGGCGATGGCCAGCGCGCGCTCGTCGATGTCGGTGGCGAAGATCTGAACGGATCTGGCGACGTCGAGCCGATCGAGTTGCTCGCGCACGAGCATGGCGATCGTGTACGCCTCCTCACCGGTCGCGCAGCCCGGAACCCAGATGCGAATCTGATCGCCCGGCGCACGCGCTGAGAACAAGCCGGGCAGCACCTCTTCGTTGAGCGCGTCGAAGGCTTCGGGATCACGGAAGAACGCGGTGACACCGATGAGCAGCTCCTTGAAGAGGGCCTGCGTTTCCTGCGCGTCCTCGGCAAGACGCCTGAGATAGGTTTCCACGTCATGGAGGTGCAGAACCTGCATGCGCCGCTGGATCCGTCGGACGAGCGTGCTGGTCTTGTAGTGTTTGAAGTTGTGCCCGGTCTGTCGACGCAGCAGTTCGCAAATGTCGGTGATTCGACCGGCGATTTCCTCGCTCCAGCCTGTCGCTCCTGTTGCCGCTCCGGTATCGTTCCAATGCCTCGCGTAGGCAAGCAGTTCGGCCGCCAACTCGACCGGTGGAACGATATGGTCAACGAGGCCGCCCAAGGTGGCGCTGCTTGGCATTCCGGCGTGGGCGGCGCTCTCCGGATCTTGAACCATCGTCATGCCGCCGCCGCCGCTGATCGCCTCCATGCCGAGCGTCCCGTCGGTGCCGCCGCCCGAAAGAATGATGCCGACCGCCCGGGGGCCGTATTCAGCCGCGAGCGAGCGGAAGAAGATGTCGATGGGATCGCGGCTCTCATTCGCATTTCGTGGCGGTCGGAACTGGAACCGGCCGCCCTGGAGAGAGAGGATCGTGCTCGGCGGCGTGACATACACGTGGTTCGGGGCGGGACTGACATCTCGCTCGATGGCAACGACCGGCATCTCGGTCATCTTGTCGAGCAGCTCGGGCAGTAGGTTCCGTTCGGAGTCGCTGATGTGCTGAAGCACCACGAACGCGATTCCGGCATCGGCCGGAACCTGATGGAAGAACGCCTTCAGGGCCGGCAAGCCGCCGGCCGACGCGCCAATCCCGACGATCAGATGCGTGTCGCTGGTTCGGCGAGGCCGATATCGTGCCGAATTAGAAGGTGACTGTTCAGCCATGTCGGCACATACCGATGCTCTGCGACGGTCCAAACGCAACGGAACGAAATGAGTTCGGCGGTTGCAAGAACCGCCATCATCAAGACGATAACGGCCTCAGAGACGGAGGAAAAGGATAGTTGCCATAATCATGTCCAAATATTTCCTTTGGCTCGGCCAAAGATGAGATCGTGGGCAAGAGGGCCGGCTGCCGGGCGCGGCGCCGGCCGGTGGCGCAACCTGATGGTGATTCATCTTGGCCGCATCCCTCTTTCCGGTGTTTCATCCACGGAACGGGTGGCGCAACCGATCTTCCACAGACGGGGAGGGGTGACTTTGTTCTGGCTTGGCCTGCTGTTGATCTTTGTCTGGGGCGGATGGGGCTATATGCGCCGCCAATGGTGGCTTCGGGAGATTAACCGCTCACTCGATCAGCGCGATCCGCTGCCCACGCTCACCGACGCCCACGCGGCTACGCCGACACGTTATCACCCGCCCGCGCGGCTTGCCTTGCCCGACCGGATCGTCACCCTGGCGGCGGTGGCAGCCGGCGTCATCGGTTTCTTCCTCGTCGTATTCAGCTGGTTCGGTTGGTTCGCCTAACCGCAAATGCGTATCGGCTCGGGCGGTTCGGTCGGCGGCTCGACCGGCGGCGGATCCATCGGCTCCTCGTCCGGGTCGGGTGGATTGACGGGTGGCTCTATCGGACCCGGCGGGTTCGTCGGCGGCACCATCGGGTCGGGCGACGGGCCCGGTGGACGGATTGGGTCCGGCGGCCGGCCCGGTCCGGGCGGCTGATCCGGCACCGGTGGCTTCTTGGGAACCGGATCCGGCGGAACCGTTGGGACACGCGCCATGGTGAGCACCCGGGTCGGCGTCCGGTCCTGCGTCGTCCTCATCCGATACGCCTGATCCCGCGCTGCTGCCATATCCGCTGCTCCCTCCGCTCTTCTGGCTAACGGTCTGTGAAGGATGCGGGTTCCGTGGAGTCTCTGTAGAGACGGGGAGATACAGGGCAATGATTATTCACTAGACTCTGTATTTTGGTATCGCTCCGGTTCAACACTCGGCCGTTCCGCTCTCTATCCGCTGTCCTGCCTTTCGCAATGACCAATCCGCCGCTTGATTCCGCCATCTTCCTGGTTGTGACCGTGCTTGCCATAGTGGTTCTGTGGCGGTTCGCCTGGTTTCTGGTGCGGCACGGGCTGCAGGCGGCGCACCGTCTTCCGGGAACCGCCGCGGGGCGCCAGGCTTGGGCGCGCATTCACCCGCTGCGCGCCGCGACGGCGCGGCAGTTCCCGAGGGTCTACGCCCATTTCGCCCGCCGGCTCGACCCGCATGGCTTCAGCGGATTGCCCTTGACCCTGACGGTCGTGGCCGCGGCCTATCTCGCGGCCCTGTTCGGCGGCCTCGTCGAGGAACTCGGAGAGGCGGAGGAACTCGCCCGGTTCGACAGCCGCATCGATGCGCTCGTCGGACCATGGCGCACCACCCTTCTGGTCGACCTGTTCGCCTGGATCACGGCGCTCGGCGGCACCGCCGCGCTGACCGCCGCCGCTCTCGTCGCGACCGGCTTTCTCTGGGCGCACCGCCGGCGGCATGTCATCCTGCCGCTCTGGGTCAACATCGTCGGGTCCCAGGCAACGACCTATATCGGCAAGTTCGGCTTCGGCCGCGAGCGGCCGGACTTCGTTACCGAGGCGACCGCGGTCTCGCCTTCCTTCCCCAGCGGCCACACGACCGGGGCCATGGCGGTCTATGGCTTTCTCGCCTATGCGATCGTCCGCGATCTCGTCCATCCGCGCCAGCGTTTCGAGGTCACCTTCTGGACCGCGATCCTGATCGCGCTTATCGGCTTCAGCCGGGTCTTCCTCAGCGTGCATTACGCCAGCGACGTCGCGGCCGGCTTTCTCGTCGGCGGGTTCTGGCTCCTGGTCGGCTTCGCCATCGCCGAATATCTCCGGCAGCGCACACAGGATGTCGGTGGCCCCTGAGAGACCGGTATGACCGGTATGAAAAGCGATGTCTTTTTTTCTCGACAGAGCGGTCCGTCATCGCTCCTATCTCATGGGCAGCCAGACTCGCTCATCGTTTCCCTCCGGGCCGGCGGCTTGCATCACGATGATCGGGTGACTCCCCTTGCTCCTCTTGTTGCTGACTGCCGCCGCCCTGATCGCCTACGGCTCGCTTTATCCGTTCAACTTCGATCTTGCGGCGTATGGCGCTGGTGAAATCCATCGATTGCTGACTGTCGATCCGCTCGGCACCACGCGCGGTGACATTCTCGGCAATGTCGTGCTGTTCGCGCCGCTCGGCCTGCTCGGCGCTGCCGCCGTCCGCGCGGGCGGTAGCGCTATGCGTGTCCTGCCGGTTCTGTTGCTGGGGCTGGCGTTTGCGGCGGCGCTGCAGGTCGCGCAGCTCTTTCTGCCGAGCCGCGTGCCGACCTTCACCGACGTCGTTTGGAATGGTCTCGGCCTCGCGCTCGGCACGGCCGCCACGGCGGTGCCGCTCGTCCGTCGTCTGCTGCAGAATCTGGAGCGCAATCTCGGCGCCTCGGTGCCCGGGCTGCTGATTGCCGCTTGGCTCGGCTACCGCCTTGCCCCCTTCGTGCCGTCGGTCGACTTTCAGCTTGTCAAGGACAGCCTGAAGCCGCTGCTGCTGAGGCCGCAGCTTTCGGCGCTCGGCGTCTTCCACGATTTCGTTGCTTGGTTGATCGTGCTGCATCTCTGGGCGAGCGTGCGCCGCCGCGGCGCACGCGACCGCCTCGTGCTCCTGCTGATCGCCGGCGTCTTCGTCGCCGAAGTGTTCATCCTCGACAACACGGTCAGCGCGAGCAATGTCGCGGGTGCGCTCCTCGCCGTCGTCGTCTGGTGGCTGGCGCTCCATCGGGTGCCGGCGCGCACCTCAGGCCTTGCCGCGCTGCTACTCGCGCTCCTGGTTCTTCAGGGCTTGGCACCATTCGATCTGCGCGCCGCGCCGGCGTCGTTCCACTGGGTGCCATTCGCCGGCGCGCTCGGCGGCAACATGATGACGGCGGTGATCAGCCTTCTCGAAAAGCTGTTCCTCTACGGCAGCCTGATCTGGCTGCTGCTGGAGAGCCGGTCCGGCTGGACCAGGGCGGCGCTTGCGACGGCAGGAACGCTCGCATTGATCGAGGCGGCGCAGACGCGCTTCGCCGGCCATACGCCGGAGATCACCGATCCGCTGCTCGCGGTGCTGCTCGTTGTCCTGTTGTTCCTGCTGTCCGGCGGCCGGCGGGCGCCGGCCGCCGCCACGTCTTGAGAGTAAGAGTGACCCGTCGGTTCTCTCAAATCCACTTCAACGGGTTCACTTCGGAAAAAGGCGCTCCCTGACGCGCCGGCCGAAGCCGACCGGGTCGCGGCGCGGATCGCTCTCCCGCGCCGCCGCCGCGATCTGACGGCCGGCCTCCTCCATGTGGGGTCGCATCTTCTGCGCTGCCTGCAGCGCCTGGGCCCGCATCCGCGGGTTCGTCGCCACATGACGCGCGAGGGTGAAGAGTATCCGCTTCATCTCCTGTCTCCCATCCTGGACGAGTCCGGCAATCGCTGCTCCGGTCCCGATGCAAACCGCCGGGCGATCCAGCCGACCACCAGGATCACGACCGCGCCAAACAGCCAGACGCCGATGACCAGGCCGAAGCCGATCTGCTGAAACAGGGCGAGCAGCCACGACACGAATTCGATTTCTTCCGGCCCGACGGGCAGCGCGTCCAAATGCCGGATCAACCCGTCGCCGACCAGGTTCAGCAGCACATAGGCGCCGAGGCAGACCACGGTCCAGACGGCAAGCGTGACGAGCTTCGCGCCGAGAATGTATCGCCGCATCGGTTCTCCCGGGGCTCCATTCTGCTCAAGCTTCTGTTTCGCTTGTCAGATGGTCCGTCCGGGTGAAGGCGACAAGGGGGCCGGCAAGGAGCGGAGGTTGATCTTTCCCGTGCGATGCAGTTGTCTTGGCGGCGCCTCCACCCGACGAGATCTTCCATGCCCATGCAACCTCTCGACCGATTTTCGCCGGCGGCGCGGCGCCGCATCCGCGGCGTGCTGACCGACATTGACGATACGGTGACCACGGACGGAAAGCTGACGGCGGCGGCCTATGACGCGCTGGAGCGGCTGCAAGCGGGCGGGCTGCTCACCTTCGCGATCACCGGCCGGCCGGCCGGATGGTGCGACCACATCGCCCGCATGTGGCCGGTCGACGGCGTCGTCGGCGAGAACGGCGCATTCTATTTCCGCTATGATGTTGAGCGGCGAAAGCTGGTGAAGCGGTTCCTCCTGCCCGACGACGTCCGCGCCGCCAACCGCCGGCGGCTCGAGGCGGTGCGGGACCGTATCCTCGCCGAGGTTCCGGGAACGGCGCTCGCCTCCGACCAGCATTACCGCGAGGCCGATCTCGCGATCGATTTCTGCGAGGACGTGTCGCCGCTGCCGAAGAGCGAAGTGGACCGGATCGTCACGCTGTTCGAGGCCGCGGGCGCCACGGCGAAGATCAGTTCGATCCACGTCAATGGCTGGTTCGGGTCCTACGACAAGCTCGGCATGACCCGGATTCTGCTGCGCGAAGTCTATGGGATCGACCTTGACGGTGCCCGCGACGAATTCGTCTTCTCCGGTGACTCGCCAAACGATTCGCCGATGTTCGGCTTCTTCCCGTATTCGGTGGGAGTCGCGAACGTCCGCGATTTCGCCGACCGGCTGACCGCACCGCCCGCCTATGTCACGGGCGGGCGCGGCGGCGCCGGCTTCGTCGAGCTGGCCGACGCGCTGCTGGCCGCGCGGACGGTCTGCTAGTTTTATCTTGTCGAGGCCAAAGACCTATTTGCTGATGTCAAACTGTGCTCCGAACCGATGCGATGCCGGCAAGTCGGTCCAGAGCTTTGTCGTGGATCCAGATAACATCGCCCCAATAGCCGTCGAGGTCCTCGAGTCGGGTCAGGACGCTCCCGGATTTGTCTATTTCATGCGGCCTGAACCCGATTTCTCCCATGAAAGCCATGATCGATCTTAGGTCGGATCCGAACCGCTTCGCATGGTGATCAATCGCCTCCATCTGCACCAGCATGGTCGGGTTGTCTGCCAGGGTCCGTCTCGCTCCCCTAAGGACCGGCATCTCGTACCCTTCCACGTCGATCTTCATATAGTCGATGCGGCGTAGGCCCGAACGGGAGCAATAGCCGTCGAGGTCGATAACGGAGATATCAATCACCTCCACTCCATCGTCTTCGAGCGGAGAGTGGACGTGGGATTTGCCCAAGTCGCCGGCCTGTACCGTGAACCGCAGATGACCTTCCGCCTGACCGACGGCAACATTCTCGACAACGACATTGCCGAAGCGATTGCGGTCAACATTCTCCATGAGAAAGCGATAAATTTGGGGTGCGGCCTCGAACGCAACGACCCGTCCTCCGGGTCCGACCCGCTTCGCCGCCAAAAGCGTGTAAGCGCCTACGTTCGCTCCGATATCGACCACGGTCATGCCGGGTTGCAGATAGGCGCTCAAGAATTTGTGGAACGCGGGTTCGGAGAACCCGAAATAGAAAGTCGAGCTCGCGCTGACGTTCCGCCGGGGAGAGCGCATCTCGATCGCATCATCGAAGCGGACGACAGGCTCGCGGTGAAGCCTGGAGCGGATCTGCCATTGTATGGCCCGCCAGAGTATTTGAGCGGGGCGTTCCCTGAAATCGGGATGGGACAGCAGCCATCGCATGTAACCTCGGGCTTTGGAAAGCGTCAGCTGACCAAGCATGGGATCCTCCCTAGGGCTACGATCCGATCAGCTTGACTCAACCTGATCGGTGAATCAGCCTCTGGTCACCGGCGCTCCGCGCGCGCCGCACGAGCAGGATCAGCGCATAGCCGCCGAACAGCAGCAGGGTCGCGCCGATCGTCGACAGCGTGCCGAGCGTCGGCACCTGCGGCGTATAGCCCGCGATCATCTTGGCGTAGAGATATTCCGGCACGGTCGTGCCAGCGCCGGTGGTGTAGAGCGACAGGGGGAAGTTGCCCCAGGACAAGAGGCTGGCTTGGCGGCGATCTGATCCTTCGATGAGACCCATTCGATCGTCCCGTCAGATTCTCAACATTCGAGCTTGCGCCGCGCTCCCGGTCCGAGACAACGGCCGGTAGAAGCTGGCTAGTTTGGAAAGTGCTCGACGTGAGTCTCAGCGGTCCGACCAAAATGGAGCGCCCGGCGGCCGGCATCTGCTCGACATGATCGACGCGACCTTCGAATACCGGAAGAAGAATGATTAGCGCCGAACTACCCCGCTTCCGAGAAGGCAGGGTGGTATTCGACGGTGCCGGCCGGGACGGTGCCGTTGAACGGCAGCGCGAGGAAGAACTCGGGCGGAACGCCCTCGAGGCGCAGTTGCGGATATGCGGCGAAACCGAATCGGCCGTAATAGTCGGGCTCGCCCAGCAGGACGCAGCCGGCGGCCTGAAGACTCTTGAGTCGTTTGAGGCCTTCACGGATAAGGGCCGTCCCGATTCCCTGCCGCTGCCGATCCGGACGGACCGCCACCGGCCCCAGG
Organism: Virgifigura deserti; assembly: GCA_003576685.1. Lineage (GTDB taxonomy): Bacteria > Pseudomonadota > Alphaproteobacteria > Dongiales > Dongiaceae > Virgifigura > Virgifigura deserti. Next base: position 271,960 of record QOZR01000007.1, on the reverse strand, counting down.
CCATACCACTGCTCGACCACGCCGCCGATCCGGACCGGGGAGAAGGCGACATGCCCGACGACCTCGCCATTCTCCTCGGCCACCAGGGCCAAGGTGAGCGCGCCGGCATCGCGTAGCGCGTCGACGAGATGATGCTCACGCTGGCTGCTGTGAGGATGCTCCTTGAACGCTTCCGCGACCACAAGCCGAACGGTTTCCCGATCACCTGTCCGTTCCTCTCGAATCAACAACGCGGGTCCACCTCTTCTCATTCGGAACAACAGGAGTATCGCGAAATGCCGAATTTTGCGACGCCGCGGTCATCAGGCGCATTTCAGCGAACTTGAAACATACCGTCCAGACGGTATTATAATATCATGGGTGACGCGCACCGCCGCAGGAAGCAACCCGACCTCACGCGTCGACATCTGCTCGACGTGACCGCCACGCTCGCGCTGGAGGCCGGAGTGAGCACGCTCACGCTGGAGTCCGTTGCCCGGGCCGCCGGCGTGAGCAAAGGCGGGCTCCTGCATCACTTCCCAAGCAAGCAGGCGCTGATCGAAGCTCTGTTCGACGATCTGGCCGGGCGTTTCCGCCAAGCCGTCGATCAGGAGATTGCCGACGATCCGGACGAGCGGGCGCGCACGGCCCGGGCCTATCTGCGCGCGGTCGCCGGCCAGCCGGCCGATGAAGACGAGGCGAAGCTGTGGGGCGTCCTGACGATCGCGATTCTGGCCGAGCCATCCTTGCGCGGCCGATGGCGGTCCTGGCTGGACGAGCATCTCGAGGCGGACAAGGCGGAGGCCACGCCCCCCGTCGAGGCGATGATCGGGCGTCTTGCGGCGGACGGCCTTTGGTTGGCCGACCTGTTCGGCTTCTACGATATCGAACCGGAGCTACGGACGGAAATCGTCGAGCGGCTGAGCGTGATCATGAAACACCCTCGCGCCGGATAAGGGGCATGCATGAATATGGTTCTGACCTACCTCTACCTTGTGGTCGCCATCAGTTTCGAGGTTGCCGGCACCTCGGCGTTGCAGGCATCGCAACAGTTCACGCGCCCCGTGCCGACGCTGCTCATGGTTCTTTGCTATGCAGGCACATTCTACTTTCTGTCGCTGACGCTTCGCGTGCTCCCGGTTGGGATTGCCTATGCGATCTGGGCCGGACTCGGCATCGTCCTGATTTCAGCGATCGCCTTCATCTTCTATAGGCAGAAGCTCGATCTGGCGGCGATCATCGGCCTCGCCTTCATCATCGCGGGAGTGGTCATCGTCAATGTCTTCTCCAAGAGCCTCAACCATTGACGAACCTCTTCGCTCGCGGCTGCCGGGACTCGGGGCCTTCTCCGCGCAATCCGGGCGCGGCACCGGACCGCGGCGCTCGGGCAGCACGCCGCAATTGTCGACACGCTGCTCATCGGAAGCCTTGTCGGACAGCCGCTCCTTCGCCGTCTTCATCTCCGCGGCGCCTGCCGCGAAGGCCGGCAGCATCAGGACGAGTGCGGTCGCGCAAACCGTTGTCGATATCGCTGGTTTCATGACTCCCTCTCTCATGGCTGCCGCCAGTCGGGAAGAACCATGGTCATCATAAGAGCGGGTGCGGCGAACCTCGTTTCTTGCTCTTGAATTGGGGGCAATCTTTCCTCGATTTGAGAGCAAGGACCGGAGTGCCCATGGTTCTGCGGTCCCCATATTACCGTCAGGAAACGAGCCGCTCGACCGGCTCCGCAGAACCAAGAGGAGAGCCGTCATGGTTTCCTTGGCAATGAGTACCGATCATCCTTTGCCGTCCTCCTCCCGCGACGATGAGCGCTGGGAGGCGGTCCGGCGCCGCGACCGTGCGGCCGATGGCAGCTTCTACTACTCGGTGCGGACGACGGGCGTCTATTGCCGGCCGTCCTGCGCGGCGCGCCTCGCCCGCCGCGAGAATGTCCGTTTCCACGCGACCTGCGCCGACGCCGAGCGGGCCGGCTTCCGTCCCTGCAAGCGCTGCCGGCCGAACGAGCCCACGCTTGCCGACCGGCAGGCATCGGTCGTGGCGAAGGCCTGCCGGCTGATCGAGGAGGCGGACGAGATGCCGGGTCTCGATGCGCTGGCGGAGTCGGCGGGCATGAGTCGCTTCCACTTCCACCGGGTCTTTAAAGCTGTCGCCGGCGTGACGCCGAAGGCCTATGCCGATGCGCATCGCGCCCGGCGTGTGCGGGAAGAGCTTACGCAATGCGGAACGGTCACCGAGGCGATTTACGGCGCCGGCTTCAATTCCAGCGGGCGCTTCTATGCCGCCGCGTCCGATCTTCTGGGCATGACCCCGACGGAGTTCCGCGCCGGCGGAAACAGGGCCGCGATCCGCTTCGCCGTCGGCGAATGCTCGCTCGGCTCGATCCTCGTCGCGGCCACGGACAAGGGCGTCTGCGCGATCCGCTTCGGCGAAGACCCGGACGCCCTGCTGCGCGATCTCCAGGACCGCTTCCCGAAGGCGCAGCTCATTGGCGGCGACGCGGCGTTCGAGCAACTCGTCGCCAGGGTCGTCGGCTTCGTCGAGGCGCCGGGGCAGGGCCTCGATCTGCCGCTCGACCTGCGCGGCACCGCGTTTCAGCAGCGGGTCTGGCAGGCACTTCGCGAGATCCCGGCCGGGACGACGGCGAGCTATGCCGAGATCGCCGAGCGCATCGGCCGACCGACGGCCGTGCGCGCGGTCGCCCGGGCCTGCGCGTCGAACGAGATCGCGGTCGCGATTCCCTGCCACCGCGTGGTGCGCACCGATGGCGCGCTCTCGGGCTATCGCTGGGGCGTCGAGCGCAAGCGGGCGCTACTCGAAAGGGAGTCGGCGGCATGACCGTCCAAACGAAGATCAAACCGGCCGTTGCCGACTTGCCCGACGATCGCGTGACGGCGCTCGATTGGAACCGCATCGCAGACGATCTCGCTTCGCAGGGCTCGGCAGTGCTGGAGGGGCTTCTATCGCCCGAGGAATGCCGCGAGATCGCCTCGCTCTATTCCGAGGAGGGCCGGTTCCGCAGCAAGGTCGTCATGAGCCGCCACGGCTTCGGGCGCGGCGAATACAAATATTTCGCCTATCCACTGCCGGATCTGGTCGAAGGGTTCCGAACGGCCCTCTATCCCCGCCTCGTGCCGATCGCCAACCACTGGAACGCGCTGATGAAGATCGGCCTGCGCTATCCGGCCGGGCATGCCGACTTCCTCGCGCTTTGCCATAAGGCCGGGCAGACGCGGCCGACGCCGCTTCTCCTGCAATATGGCGCGGGCGACTATAACTGCCTGCATCAGGACCTGTACGGCGATCTCGCCTTCCCGCTGCAGGTGGCGATCCTCCTGTCCGAACCCGGACGGGACTATAGCGGGGGCGAGTTCGTCCTGACCGAGCAGCGCCCGCGCATGCAGTCGCGGCCGGAAGTCGTGCCGCTTCGACAAGGCGATGCCGTCGCCTTCGCGGTGCATCATCGCCCGGTCGCCGGCAGCCGGGGAACCTATCGGGTCAATCTGCGTCACGGCGTCAGCCGCGTCCGGTCCGGGCGCCGGCACACCCTCGGCATCATCTTTCACGACGCAACATAAGCGAGTCGATCGATGCGCGATCTCTTCGATGATCGGGCCGATGGGCAGACCCGGAACGAGTCGCTGGGTGTTGGCGCGGTCCTGTTGCGGGGATTCTGCGTTGACGTCGAAGAGGAAGTTCTGGCGGCGCTGCGGCAGGTCGCCGATGCGGCGCCGTTTCGGCGTATGACCACCCCCGGCGGCTATATAATGTCGGCGGCGATGACGAATTGCGGATCCGCCGGGTGGGTGACGGATCGGGCCGGCTATCGCTATGACGCGAAGGATCCCGAAAGCGGGAAACGATGGCCGGCGATGCCCCCGGTCTTCCTCGACCTCGCCATGCGGGCGGCGGCCGAGGCCGGCTTTGAGGGCTTCCTTCCCGACGCCTGCCTCATCAACCGCTATGAGCCCGGCGCGAAGCTCTCGCTTCATCAGGACAAGGATGAGCGCGCATTCGACAGTCCGATCGTCTCCGTCTCGCTTGGATTGCCCGCGACGTTTCTGTTCGGCGGATTGCGGCGACGCGATCCCCAGCAACGGGTTCCGCTGAGGCATGGCGATATCGCCGTGTGGGGCGGGCCGTCCCGCCTTGCCTATCACGGCGTCATGCCGCTGAAGGATGGCGAGCACCCGACGGTCGGACGCCGACGACTAAATCTGACTCTCCGCAAGGCACTTTAGGACTTGGTCGATGCTTCTCACAACAAGGGGGAGAGGAGTCGTGCGACCGAATCCCTGAACCGGGCGACGACGTTGCGATTTTCATACTCGGCGGCATCGAACTCGGTGCAGTGGGCGAGGTCCCGTTCGAAGTCCTGCTCCAACTCCGTGGCGAGCCGCTTGCTATACAGCACGGCATTCAGCTCGTAGTTGATGCTGAAGCTGCGGATGTCGATGTTCGCCGATCCGATCGAGCAGATCTCGGAGTCGATGCTGATCGTCTTGGCGTGCAGATAGCCCTTCCGGTAGAGGAACACGCGTACGCCGGCCGCGACGATATCGGCGATATATGTGTTCCCCGCCCAGTCCGGGAGCCTGTTCCCCGACGGTTGCGCGCTCAACATGACCCTGACATCTACGCCGGCCAGGGCCGCCGTTCTCAGGGCTTCGGCGATGGTCGCATCGGGGATGAAATAGGGCGACTGCAGAAAGACGTGCCGCTGCGCCGTCGTGATCATCGAGGCGTAGAGCTGTCGGATCGCCGCCCATCGCGAATCGGGTCCTGACGTCAGGATCTGCACCGGCATGTCGTTGTCTGCGGGTTCCGTCGCATCCATCGGGAAGTATGCGTCGGAAAACAGGTTCTCTCTGGCGGCGTTGTGCCAATCCACTATGAACACCGCCTGCAACACCCCTGCGCCTTCCCCGACGATGCGCAGTTGGGTGTCGCGCCAGGACTCGAAGCCTCTGCCGCCGTCGAGATGCTCCTTCCCGATATTCATGCCGCCGGTATAGCCGATCGTGCCGTCGATCACGGTGATCTTGCGGTGGTTGCGATAGCTGATCGTATGCAGCCTGTAGAGGGGTGAGGTCGGCGCCATCTTGACCCCCGCCGCCTGCAGTTCCCGGATATAGGCGCGGTTCAGATGGAAGTAGGATCCGAGCGGATCGTAGAGCAGCCGCACCTCGACTCCCTCGATCGCCTTGGCGATCAGGATCTCCTTCAAGCGCTTGGTGAATCTGTCCGCACCCCAGATGAAGTACTGGAGATGGATCGAGCGCCGGGCCGTCTTCATGTCCTCGATCAGGCTGGGGTAGAACGTTGTCGCATCTTGCTGAATCCGGACATGATTGCGCGTCGTCAGCACGGAATCAGAGTTGTCCCTCACGAGCTTCATCAGTCTCCTGCGGCTGGCGCTCTCGCCCTCGAGTCGGGCGATCTCTTTATCCTGGCGGGAAAGGACGGGCGACAGGAGGGGACGCGCGTTCGCCTCAAGATCCTGCCGGAGGAGTTTGCTTTGTTTGCTGAAGGCCTTCCGGTTTCTGCCGAAAAGAAGATAGATCAACACGCCGATTCCGGGAGCGACGAAGAAAGCGAGCATCCACGCCAAGGTCGATTGCGGCCGTCGGTTCTCCGAAATGAGGAACACCGCCGTCACGAATGCATAGAGCGCAAGCGACGCGGTCAGGATCGTGCCCAGATGACTCATGCGTTTCGCTCCTTCCCAGCAAAGGATATGTAGGAGGCGGCGTAAACGGTACAGACACGGCCCGGATCGGCGCAGAGAGAAGGCAGGCGCTTCTCGACCGCGAAGCGCTGGCGTAATCTTCTCATGAAGCAGTCCCGAGAAAATTCCTGAAGGAGGAGCATCCCATGACGGTCGACCTGAAATCCAAGCGCGCGACCTTCCGGTCGCTTCATGGCGAAGGATGTTTCCTGCTTCCGAACCCTTGGGACATCGGCAGCGTGCGGCGGTTGGAGAAGCTCGGTTTCGTGGCCCTGGCGTCGACAAGCTCCGGAATGGCGTGGGCGTTGGGACGCGAGGATGGCGAGGTCGCGCGGGATGAGGTCTTGAACCATCTGCGCACCCTTTGCGACTCGACCGATCTTCCGGTGAACGCCGATTTCGAGGCCGGCTTCGCCGACCGGCCCGAGGATGTCGCGGCCAATGTCCGGTTGGCCGTGGATACCGGCGTGGCCGGTCTTTCGATCGAGGACCGGACTGGGCGGACGCTTTACGAGCTGCCCTTGGCGGTCGAGCGCATCAAGGCGTCCCGCGAGGCTATCGACCAGGCCGGCGCGGATGTGGTCCTCGTCGGCCGGTCAGAAGGGTTCCTCATCGGCCGCACCGATATCGACGCCACGATAGAACGTCTTGCCGCCTACGCCGATGCCGGGGCCGACTGCCTCTACGCTCCCGGCCTTCAGGATCCCGCCCATATCGATGCGGTCGTCGCCGCCGTCGCCCCGAAGCCGGTCAACGTCCTTCTGCTCGGTCCGGACATGCGGGTCGAGGACTTGGCCGCCCGCGGCGTCCGGCGCGTCAGCGTCGGTGGCTGCCTTGCCCGGGCCGCATGGGCCGGCTTCGACGAGGCCGCCAGACTGCTCCGCGATCAGGGGATGTTGCCTCCGCAGGCTTTCCGGCGAGCCTGATAACAGAAGGTTTCGTGATGGGAGCGGCTATGGCGCCCTCATCGGAGAGCGCCGCTGCCGATCCGAGGCCAAAGCCGTGACAGGACGGCAAGACCAGCGGCCGTGAGCGGGATCCAGCTCTCCGACGCCCCCATGGCATGAAGGGTCGCCCAGCTCACGACACACCAAGCCAGCGGAATTGCGAGGAGCAGCCATGCAATGGCGCCGCCGGCCCCGATCGACAGCAGGCCGAGCGTCGCGATCGCGGTCGGATCCGGCGCGATGCCGAAGACTTCCGCCGCCTGGATTGGCCGGCCCGCGAGCGGCGCCACGAGCGGCGCCACGAGCGGGTGCAGGACCAGTGAATAGAGGAAGAGGGCGAGGCCGACCACGCCCCGAACGGTCCGGTCCGCCGCGAAGTGCAGGCGGCCCCGCAGGCTCCCGATCCAGAGGAGCAGCAGCGCCTGCAGGACGAATGCCGGAGCCACGTATGTCGCGGCCCAGTTGATCGTGGCGTAGCGGTTCCAGAGGAAGCTCCATGCGACCCAGACCCAAGCCGCCGCCAGAATGATCGAGACGAGCCGGTCCGACCCCAGATCCGGCCACTGACGTGGCCGAACGATCCATACCAGGATTATCGCGCCGAGAGCCAGAGCCGGGATCTGGAGGGGCCAGACGGCCGCGTTGTGCAGTTCGAACATCCGCCAGTAGACGCGCGGAGAGAAGAGCAGGAAGTCCTCGAGCCTGTAGGTCCACCATTCCGGCATCAGAGGTCTTGCACATAGGCGGCCATGCGCCGACGCGTCGCCTCGTCCGGCATCGGGCCTGTGGCGGCGGCCAGGTTCTCGCGCACATGATCGACGCGGGTCGTCGCCGGGATCGCCACTGTCACGGCCGGGTGCGAGACGATGAACTTCAGGATGAATTGTGCCCAGGTCGACGCGCCGATCTCGGTCGCCCATTCGGGCAGCGGCTCGCCCTCCAGCCGCTGGGTCAGCACTCCCTGCTGGAAGGGGCGGTTGACGATGACGCCCATGCCGCGGTCTCTCGCCAGCGGCAGGATCCGGTCCTCCACCTCGCGATCGACGACGTTGTAGGTGATCTGGACGAAATCGAGCGGCTGCGTGCGCATGATCTCCTCGAATAGGTCATGGCGCCGGCCCTCCGAGGTCGTGATCCCGACATAGCGCAACTGTCCGGCCGCCTTCATCTCGAACAGCGTCTTCAGATGCTCCTCCCACGCAACGAGATTGTGGACCTGGAGAAGATCGAAGCGCGGGACGCCCCAGAAGCGGCGCGACTCCTCGATCTGCGCCGGGCCGTTGTCGCCCGAGGAGGTCCAGACCTTTTCCGCCGAGAACAGGCGCGACGGCCGCCCGAGCTTCTCGAGGCCATAGCCGATCACGTCCTGCGACGAGCCGTACATGGGCGAAGAGTCGATGATCCGCCCACCCGCGTCGAAGAAAGCCGCCATCACGGCCGCGCATTCGTCCCGGAGCACCGGATCGTCGCCGACATTGAAGGTGATCCAGCTTCCGAGGCCGACGACGGGAAGGGCCTCCCCTGTCGAGGGAATGGGTTTCGTCGCCGGCGGACGGCCTTGCGCCGCTCCTTTCAGCGGAGGCGGCAATATCGCGGCCGCCGCCGTCGCCAGGACAGCTTGGAGAATCGTCCGCCGCGTCGTCGTCATGCGATGCTCCATCCTATCGTGGGCCTATCGCGGGCCTATCGCGGGTCGAGAGCCGGATGCGCTTTCACAGTTGAAACTAAGGGCTCGGACCCGTCGTTCCCAAGGGCATTTTCCAATTCTAAAGCAAGGCCCGGAGTGCCACCTGGCCCGCGAATCTCCACTATCGAAGCCAGAGGCCGCACAGCGCGGCCGGCAGCGAGAAGGAGCATCATGATGACCTCCGCAGAGACGAGAATCGAAGAGCACCGCCCGCCACGGCCGACGATGGCAAGTGTAAGGCCGTCGTCGCGGAGCATGACCGGAGCACGGACAGTTTCGACAGCGTCGGCCTGCCGATCCGCTTCATGATCGGGGAATGCTGGCTCGGCTCGGTCCTTGTCGCGGCGACCGACAAGGGCATCTGCGCCATCCTCCTCGGCGACGATCCCGCCATCTTGCGGCGGGATCTCCGGAATCGCTTCCCCGGGGCGCGGCTGGTCGGCGGTGATCGGGCGCTCGAGCCCTTGATGGCCAAGGTCGTCGGCTTCATCGAAGCGCCGGGACAGGGGCTCGATCTGCCGCTCGACCCGCGCGGCACGGACTTCCAGCAGCGCGTCTGGCAGGCGCTGCGAGAGATTCCTGCCGGTTCCACGGCGAGCTACTCGGAGATCGCCGAGCGCATCGGCGCGCCGAAGGAGGCCTATGCCGTCGGCGAAGCCTGCGCGGCGAATATGATCGCCGTCGCTATTCCCTGCCACCGGGTCCGGCGCAAGGACGGCGCACTGGCCGGCTACCGGTGGGGCGTCAAGCGCAAGCGGGCGCTGCTCAAGCGGGAGGGCGTGTCGCGAAGAACGTGAAATCTCTGCGCAAGGGCCGCCATACCTTCGGCCGCCGCGGTTCCTGGAGCAGGTCGGGCAAGCGAGCCTCATAGGCGCTCCGATAGGCGCGCTTCATCTGGACGTCGACCAGATCGTCCCGGTCCGCCCAGGTTTCGTAGAGCATGAAGCGGGTCGGATCTTCGGGGTCCTGATGGAGCGCGGCATTGATGAAAGTCGGCTCATGCCGCATGGCGTCGAGCACCGGCGTGAGGAGGCGAAGAAACTCCTCCTCGCAGCCGGGCTTGAGGTGGAGGGAAACGATGACGGCGAACTCACTCATCTGCTATCTCTCCCTTAGGCAGCGACCTGATCCAAGAACCCGGTCACGCCTTCAAGCCGTCCGTCGGCGGCCACGATGGCGAAATCGGTACCCTGCGCCACGGCTGGTGCTCCGTCGGCCGCCAGCTTCCAGGAAAAGCGGATGCGGTCGGCGTGGCCGTCCGGCTGTCCGACCAGCGAGAAGCGATGGCCGGGAAACTGCTGCTGGACGCCGGCGATCATGGTGTCGATGCCGTCATGGCCTTCGCCCTGCATCATCGGGTCGATATAGCGCGCGGTTTCGGTCCAGGTTTGCGTGATCAGCTCGCGCCGGAGACCGGCGTCGGTCTCGTTCCAAAGCGCGATGTAGCGGTCGGCGATTTCTGCGGCGTTCGTCATGATGATGCTCCCTCGAATATGGCCCGGGGCGTCCGGGTGAGGGCACTATCGCGCCGTCGGCGGAGCGGTGTCGATTACGCCGGAGGTAATGGCGGTCCGGACACCTGTGGGCTATCCTCCCGGCCATGATGGGTTCCGTGCATCCCGTCGGCGAGCTTCTGCGCAGCTGGCGCCAACGCCGGCGCATGAGTCAGCTCGACCTGGCCTGCGAGGCCAATATCTCGACGCGGCATCTCAGCTTTCTCGAGACCGGGCGTTCGCTGCCGAGTCGCGACATGGTCCTGCATCTTGCCGAGAGCCTGGATATCCCGCTGCGCGAGCGCAATGCGCTGCTGACCGCCGCCGGATACGCCCCTGTCTTTCCGGAGCGGCCCCTCGCGGATCCCGCGCTCGAGACGGCACGCAAGGCCGTGGAGCTGGTGCTCAAGGGGCACGAGCCTTATCCCGCGCTTGCCGTCGACCGCCATTGGACGCTCGTCGCCTCGAATGATGCGGTCGCACCTCTGCTCGCCGGTGCCGCCCCCGCTTTGTTGCGACCGCCTGTCAATGTGCTCCGCCTCAGCCTGCACCCGGAAGGCCTCGCACCGCGCATCGCCAATCTTTCGGAATGGCGTTCGCATCTGCTCGCGCGGCTGCGTCACCAGATCGACGTCACCGCCGATTCCGTCCTCGCCGATCTCATGAACGAACTCCGCGACTATCCGGTCCTGGACCAAGGCGAGACTGCGACGGACCAAGACTATGCCGGAGTGGTCGTTCCCCTTCGGCTCGTCACGGACGGCGGTATTCTCAGCCTCTTCAGCACGACGACGGTCTTCGGAACGCCGGTCGACATCACCCTCTCGGAACTGGCGCTGGAGGCCTTCTATCCCGCCGACACCGCGACGGCGGAGGTCTTGCGCGGCTCCGCAACTGCGGCGCCGAGGCAGGAGCACGGTTGAGTGCCTTGCGAGTTCGTGTCTTCAACCAAGGGAGGGTCGGATGACCGATGCCAAAGCCGTCGTCGAGCGCCATTACAGCCAAGCGGACCTCGGAGACAAGATCCTGGAGGCGGTGCGCGCCGCCGGAAAAGATCCGAACGCATTGGTGCCGGCCGATCTCACCCCGTTCGACCAGTTCCACCTCCGCGGCGACGCCGCGACCCGTGAGCTAGCAGGCATGGCAGAACTCCGGCCAGATCTCGCGGTGCTCGATGTCGGCAGCGGCATCGGCGGGCCGGCGCGTTTCCTGGCGACGGAATTCGGCTGTCGCGTGACCGGGCTGGACCTGACGGAGGATTTCTGCCGTACCGCCACAATGCTGACCGCCCGCACCGGGCTGGCCGATCGTGTATCCTTCCGGCAGGGCGACGCGCTCGCCATGCCATTCGCCGATGGCGATTTCGATGTTGTCTGGACCCAGCATGCGGCGATGAACATCGCCGACAAGGCCCGTCTCTATGCGGAGAGTCATCGCGTGCTGCGGCCGGGCGGCCGGCTCGCGCTCAACGACGTTCTCGCCGGCCCGAAAGTGGACGGCCTGCACTTCCCGGTTCCCTGGGCCTCGTCGGCGGAGCTGAGCTTTCTCATCCCGCCCGACGCCTTGCGCGACCTTCTGACGTCGGCGGGCTTTCGCCAATGCGCCTGGCGGGATTGCACCGATGCCGTCATCGCTTGGTTTCAGGAGATGCGGGCGCGCCGCGACAGTGCCGCGGCCGAGGTTCCCGGCCGACATCTCGTCGTGGGGCCGGATTTTCGGACCAGGCTAGCGAATCTCGATCGCAATATCCGGGAGGAGCGGCTTCGGGTCGTGCAGGCAGTATTCGAGAGAACCGACTAACCAGCCGCCGGCACTATGTCGTGGTGGCGATCCAGCCCGGCGGGTCGCTGGCCGGGAAGGACTCTTCTGACGCGCGCGTCACCGGGTCCTCGTCGTCCGCTTTGTCCCGTTCCCGCTCGGGTTTGCTCCTATCCTCCGCTGGGGCGTCCTTGCTCCGCCTGGGCATCAGCTCGGCGTTCTGCGGTGCTCCCGTCCGCCGTTTCGGAATCGGCTTGTCCTCGGCCATCATCTCCGCCTCTCGGCTCAATTCATCCGGCCCCTGGAAGGTATGTGGTGCGCGCGAGGGCCGGAAGCAAATGACGAGCCGGCTCCGGCTTCAATAGAGATGGCACTCGACGAGGTGCGGCCGGTCCGCCGTGCCGATGTTCCGGAGTGTCGGCGTCTTGTCCCCGCAATGCGGCATGACCTTGGGGCATCGCGGGTGGAAGCGGCAGCCGGTCGGCGGGTCTTCCGGGCTGGGGATGTCGCCGCGAAGGACGATGCGCTCCCGCCTGCGCTCCGGGTCGGGTTCGGGAATCGCGGAGATCAGCGCCTGGGTATAAGGGTGGCTGGGATTCGCATAGAGCGTCTCGGTGTCCGCGATCTCGACGATGCGGCCCAGATACATCACCGCGACGCGGTCGCTGATATGCTCGACCACGGCGAGGTCGTGAGAGATGAAGATATAGGACAGGCCGAGTCGCTCCCTGAGATCGACCAGAAGGTTCAGGATTTGCGACTGGATCGAGACGTCGAGCGCCGACACCGGCTCGTCGGCGATGACCAGCTTCGGCTCCAGCGCGATCGCCCGAGCGATCCCGATCCGCTGCCGCTGGCCGCCGGAGAATTCGTGCGGATAGCGCCGCGCCGCATCGGCGTTGAGGCCGACAGTCTGCAGCAGATCGGCGACGCGCCGCCGCCGCGCCTCGCGACCACCGATGCCGTGGATCGCCAGCGGCTCGCCGATGACGGCTTCGATCGTGAAGCGCGGGTCAAGCGAGGCGTACGGGTCCTGAAAGATCAGCTGCATGTCGCGCCGCCTTGTCCGCAATGCACGGGGGCCGAGGCCGAGAAGATCCTCGCCCTCGAAGTCGATGGCGCCGGAGGTGGGTTCGACCAGGCGCAGGATGACGCGGGCGAGCGTCGACTTGCCGCAGCCCGACTCGCCGACGATGCCGAGCGTCTCGCCGCGCCGGAGCGTCAGGCTCACGCCGTCCACCGCATGCACGACGCCCTGCCCGTCACGCGAGGGGAAGTGCTTGGTGACGTCGGTGAGCTCGAGCAGCGGCGTTTCCGCCGCTTCCTGCGGCAAGGCGTTCATGGCGGCGGATTCCAGCAGGCGGCGTCATGCCCCGGGGCGTGTGGGACCAGCGGCGGCCGCTCTGCCCGGCAGCGCGGCAAGACGCGCGGGCAACGGTCGGCGAAGCTGCAGCCCGCGCCGCGCGCCGCCGGCGGCGGCACCATGCCCGGAATCGTCACTAGCCGGCCGCCGCGCTTGGTCAGTCGCGGCATCGCCGCGAGCAGACCGGCGGTGTAGGGGTGACGGGGTGACGCGAACAATGGTCGCACGCCGCTCCGCTCCACCACGCGCCCGGCATACATCACGACGACCTCGTCACAGAACTCGGCGACAATGCCGAGATCGTGCGTGATCAGCAGGATCGCCATGCCGAGCTCGCGCTGCAGCCGCCTCAGAAGCTCCAGGATCTGCGCCTGAATGGTAACGTCGAGGGCTGTCGTCGGCTCGTCGGCGATCAGCAGCCGCGGATTGCAGACCAGCGCCATGGCGATCATCACACGCTGGCGCAAGCCGCCCGAGAGCTGATGCGGATACTGGTCGACGCGCCGCTCGACCGCGCCGACGCCGACCAGCCGCAGGATCTCGATACTCTTCTCGCGCGCCGCCGCGCCGGTCATTCCGCGATGCAGCCGCAGCACCTCGCCGATCTGGAAGCCGATGGACAGCGTGGGGTTCAGGCTCGTCATCGGCTCCTGGAAGATCATGCCGATGCGGTCGCCGCGCACACCGCGCATCGCGCTCTCGGGAAGCGCCAGTAGGTCGGTGCCCTCGAACAGAATGCGTCCGCCGTCGATATGGCTCGGCGGCGAGGGCTGAAGACGCATGATCGACATCGCCGTAACGCTCTTGCCGCAGCCGGACTCGCCGACCAGCCCAACCGTCCGCCCCGCGGCGACCGTGAAGGAGACGTCCTCGACGACCGTGATGCGCCCCTCCTCGGTCGCGAAGCCGACCGAGAGATCCTCTACCTGCAGGAGCGGCTGTTCTGCGGACATATGCGGATCATAGTCCTCATGCTGAGCTTGTCGAAGCATGAGGCTTGCCGGCCGGGCATCAGGCATTACTCCCTCACCCTTCGACAGGCTCAGGGTGAGGGGGCTGCGGCGATGACGTTCACTCGAACACGACGCGCGGGAAATAGAGCGACACCACCCAGTTCGGCATATCGACGATCTCGCTGATCCGCAGGTCGGCGCAGACGCTGCAGAGCATGTAGGCCTCGATCGCCGAGAGACCGTGCCGGGCGGTCAGCAGGTCGATCATGCCGCTGACCGCGGCGCGGGCGCCTTCCATCAGGTCCGGACCAATGCCGGTCGTGACCTCATAGCCGCGAACGTCGAAATGGCGGCTGACCGGTCCCGTGGTGGTGAAGCGCGGGAAGGGCAGGTTGGCACCCTTCACCAGGTCGAATTTGAGGGCGACGGTCATCGGGCTTTCGATCGCGGTGCCGCACACCTCGCCGTCGCCCTGCGCGGCGTGGGTATCGCCGACCGAGAACAGGCCGCCGGCGACCTCGACCGGGAGATAGAGTTCGGTGCCGGCGGACATGTCGCGGATGTCCATATTGCCGCCCACACGGCGCGGCGGAACGACACTGTGCAGCCCGACCTCCTCCAGCGCCAGGCCGATCGTGCCGCAGAACGGCTTCAACGGCACGCGGCCGCCAGGCCCATACATCGCCGGCGCCATGTCGGCCGGGTCATATTTCCAGATATGGAGCGCCGGCTCCTTGAACTGGTCGGCGAGCAGGCCGAAGCCTGGAATGTTCGCCGTCCAGCCCCAGCCGGAGGGCTGGAAATCGAGCAGCGTCACCTTGACCGCGTCGCCCGGCTCTGCCCCGTCGATCACGACCGGGCCAGTGACCGGGTTCACCTTGCCGAAATCGAGCGTGGCAATGTCCGCCACGGTCGAGTCCGGGCCGAGCTGCGCGCCCGAAGAATCGACGGTCTCGAACGCCACCGTCTCGCCCGGCGCGACGGTCAGCACCGGCTCGAATTGCCGGTTCCAGCCGATATGGTTCTGATGCTTGTGAATCGTGTGCGTGCAGGATGTGGTCATGAGGTGCTCCGGCCGGTGCGGTTTCTCTCATGCTCCGACAGGCTCAGCATGAGGGGCGGGGCGTCATGTTCGATTAAGCGGCCTCACCCTGAGCCTGCCGAAGGGTGAGGCCGCCGATGCCTACTCCGCGTCCGTCGCGTAGACATAGTCGTAATGCACCGGGATATGCACCGGGTCGACGAACAGTGCATCCTCGCCGCCGATCCGGGCCGAGTGCATGGTGAAGCGCTGCTCGTTGAAGACCGGCGCCCAGGGCGCGTCCTCCATGATCTTGAGGAAGATCGAGCGCCACAGCGCCAGCCGCTCCTCCGCCTTGGCGGGATCGACCATCGCGTCCGCCTCGGCGGCCTTGGCGTCGAGCTCCTCGTTGCAGTACTTCGCCCAGTTCCAGCCGCCTTCGACAGCGCCGCCGCAGCCGAGGATCGGGCCGTAGAAGTTCGACGGATCGGGGAAGTCGGCGATCCAGGCCATGCCGCCCGACCAGATCATCGGCGCCTGTCCCTCGCCGCCCGCCGCGATCACCGAGGCCTGGGCCAGCGACTTGATCTCGGCATTGATGCCGATCGCCGCCAGGTCCTGCTGGATCGCTTGCGCGATGCGCGGGTTGGGGTCGACATTCATCACATAGAGCTCGGTCGCGAAGCCGTCGCCGACACCGGCGTCGGCGAGAAGCTGCTTCGCCTTGTCCGGATCGTGCGCATAGCCCGCGTAATCCTCGGCATAGCCCGGCATGGCCGGCGGCAGCGGCTGGTTCGCCGGCACGGCGCGGTTGTTGATGATTCGCACGACGCGGTCCTTGTTGATCGCCATGTTGACGGCCTGCCGGACCTTCGGGTTGTCGAAGGGCGGCGTCCCGACATTCATGGTGACATAGCCGGTGTGAAGCTGGCCGCCTTCGACGATCAGCCCCTCGTTCGCCGGATCGCTCATCACCTGGACGAACTGGGCGGGGGGAATGCCGTCGCCGAGGATGTCGACCTCGCCGCGCTGCAGGCGCAACAGCGCCACATTGGGCTCCTGGCCGATCTCGAAGGTGATGCGGTCGAGATAGGGGACGCCGTCCCGGTAATAGTCCGGGTTCTTCTCGAATACGACGCGCTGGCCGAGCGTCCATTCCGCCAGCTTGTAAGCACCGGTGCCAACCGGGTTACGACCGAAATCGGCACCCTGCTCCTCGACGACCTCCTTCGGCACCGCAAAGGAGAAGTTGATCGCCATCACATGCAGGAAGGTAGCATCGGGTCGCGACAGCTGGAAAACGATTGTGCGGTCGTCAGATGTCGTGATGCCGGACAGCTCCTGCGCCTCGCCGGAGGCCATCGCGTCGAAGCCCTCGATCGAGGCGAAGAATCCCTGGCCGGGGCTCTGCGTCTCCGGATTCACGGCGCGCTCGATCGAATATTTGATGTCGGCTGCGGTCAGTTCGCGGCCGTTATGGAAGGTCACGCCGTCGCGCAGGGTGAAGCTGAAGGTCTTGCCGTCCTCGGAAATCTCATAGCTTTCAGCCAGATCGGGCATCAGCTCGGTCGTGCCCGGCTTGTAGTCCATCAGCCCGTCGAACAGGCTCTTGATCATCGACCAGTTCTGCCAATCGTAGCCGATCGCCGGATCGAGCGTGGAGACGTCGTCTTTGTAGGTGACGATCATCTCGCCGCCCGGCTTGGGCATGTCCTGGGCGAAAAGCGGCGTCGTCGGCGCGGAGGCCAGCAGCGCGGTGGCTGCCGCTGCCGCGAGAAATGCGGATCGCATGGCTGTCGCTCTCCCTGTTTCGCCCGGCCGCGGGCG
The DNA here is from genome assembly GCA_003576685.1 of Virgifigura deserti. Classification (GTDB taxonomy): domain Bacteria; phylum Pseudomonadota; class Alphaproteobacteria; order Dongiales; family Dongiaceae; genus Virgifigura; species Virgifigura deserti. The sequence continues at coordinate 255,204 of QOZR01000007.1, read as the reverse complement.
CCCATCGCCGTTCTGCAAGCGGGCGTTGCGTTCTATATCAGCGCAGTCTGATGCGGGGGTCAATCAGCGGCGTCACCAAGTCGGCCAGCAGGTTGCCGATCACGATCGCGATCGCCGCGACCAGCGTCACCCCCATGATGATCGGAATGTCGATGCGCTGGATCGCCTGCCAGGCGAGCTGCCCGATACCCGGCCAGCCGAACACCGATTCGACGACCACGGCGCCGCTCATGAAGATGCCGATATCGAGGCCGATCATCGCGATCACCGGCAGGATCGCGTTGCGCAGTCCATGGACCATCACCATGCCGCGCTCGCTCAGCCCCTTGGCCCGGGCGGTACGAATGTAATCCTGGCGCAGCACCTCAATCATGCTGGACCGCATCATCCGCGAATACCAGCCGCCGCCGGCGATCCCGAGCGTGAGCGCCGGCAGGACGAGATGCCAGACCGTGCCGTAGCCGCTCAACGGGAACCAGCCGAGCAGATAGGCGAAGACATAGAGCAGCAACAGGCCGACGACGAACTGCGGCGTCGAAACCCCCGCGAAGGACAACATCATGATGCCGCGATCGGCCGTTCGGCCGCGGCGCATCGCGGCGTAGACTCCGGCTGGCAGGCCGATCAGCAGCTCGAAGAAGATGGCGCCGGCCATCAACAGCAGCGTTGCCGGCAAGCGGCTCCAGATCAGCGTCGCCACCTCCGTCTTTTGGACGTAGGACCGGCCGAGATCGCCCTGCGCCAGCCGGCCGACATAACGGACATACTGGACCGGCAGCGGCTGATCGAGGCCGAGCTGATGGCGAATCGACTCGACCGTCTGCGCCGAGGCGCTCCGGCCCGCGATCATCCGCACCGGGTCGGCCGGGATCAGGAAACTCAGGCAGAAGGTGACGGCGGTGACGCCGAGCAGGATCAGGACCGAGGCCGCGAACCGCCGGGTGAGATAGCGCAGCATCATCGTCCCCGCTGCGTTGGGTCGAGCACGTCGCGCAGCGCGTCGCCGACAAGGTTGAAGGCAAGTGCCAGCAGCATGATCGCGAGGCCGGGGAAGAACACCAGCCAGGGCGCCGACAGGAAATAGGACTGGCTCTCGAAGATGATGCCGCCCCAGGAGGGGGTCGGCGGCCGCACGCCGATGCCGAGGAAGGACAGCGTCGCCTCGAGCAGCACCGTGGTGGCGATGCCGAGCGTCGCATAAACCAGGATCGTCGGCACCAGATGCGGCAGGATGTGCAGGGCCAGGATGCGGCCGCTGCCGGCGCCCAGCGCCCGCGCCGCCTCGATATATTCGCGCGCGGCCAGGCCCGTCGTCTCGGTATAGACGACGCGGGCGATCTGCACCCAGTTCACCAGGGCGATGACCATCGCGACGATCCACAACGACGGCGTGAAGATCGCGGCGAGCGCGATCGCCAGGAGGAGGGCGGGGAAGGCCATCATCAGATCGGTGAAGCGCATGATCGCCGCGCCCAGCCAGCCCTGGACATAGCCGGCGACGACGCCGAGCAGCGTACCCAGGATCACCGCCGCGCCGTTCGCCACGACCCCGATGATCAGCGAGGTGCGCGCGCCATAGAGCAGGCGGGAGAACAGGTCGCGGCCGAGCAGGTCGGTGCCGAGCAGGAACTTGCCGCCGGGCGGGTTCGGCGCGCCCTCCAGAGTCAGCCCGTCAAAGAACTGCTCCGAGGGATCATAGGGCGCGATCACCGGCGCCAGCACCGCCGCCCCGACCATGACCAGGATCACCGCCAGCCCGACGAGCGCGAGACGGTCCCGGCGAAAGCGTTTCCAGGCGGCGGACATCGGCGTTTCCGGCCTCTTCCATGGATTGCGATGCGGGGCGCCTCTCGAGTCCGGAGTGCGCCTTGCAAGACATGATGTGATCCGATCCTAGCGGCAGGAACATCACCGTCAACGGTGTCGGACGCCCGGAACATTCCCGCGTTTCGCCGTGTTGGAGCATTCATTGCTGCGGCCTGCCGGCCGGAGGGGGAGTATTCCACTCGCATCCTTGCGGGAAAGGTCGACTGTGCGGTCCATCGGCAATCCGTTACTCTATAGGCCTCTCGTCGCCGGGAACCGGATCGCAGAGTGATGCCGACAACCGTCACCGCCGCAGAACGCAATGGCCCGTCTGCCTGGCCGATCACGCTGCTGGTCGGCCTCGGGCTGATCCTCGTCTGCGAGATCCTGCTGGCCGTCGATGTTGTCCTGCGGGACGGCGCCGTCGTGCCTTACGACGCTTTACTGCCGGCCGTCGGACCGCTGCAGACGGTGACACGGTGGGTGGCGCAGAACATGACGCCGCTCTGCTGGGTCGGCTATCTCTTCGCCTTCGACGGGCTGTTGCAGCGACAGGGCCGCGGCAGCGGCGAGATCTCGCCCGTCCGGGCGCGGCCGCGGCGGTTCATCCTCTGCTTCCTCGCCAGCATCCCGATCTGGCTGGTCTTCGACGCCATCAATTTCGGTCTGCTCGACGCCTGGCGCTATCACGGCTTGCCGCGGAGCGACCTGCACCGCCTCATCAGCTACTTCTTCTCCTTCGGTGCGATCGTGCCGGCGATGCTGCTCGCGGCCGAGTTCTTCCAGCGCGCCGGCCTCCGGCGACTCGAGGGGCCGGTGCTGTGGCTCAGCCCGCGGGCGCAGACGGTGCTTGCCCTGATCGGGCTGGGGCTCGTCCTGCTTCCGCTCCTGATCCGCAATCCGATCGGAACGGTGCCGCTCTGGCTCGGTTTCATTTTTTTGCTCGACCCGATCAATCACCGGTTCGGCGCGCCCAGCCTGCTCGCCGATTGGGCGGCCTGTCGCTGGAGCCGAACGGTTGCGCTGATGGCCGGCGGCCTGCTCTGCGGCTTCCTCTGGGAGTTCTGGAACTATTGGGCGACGGCGAAATGGACCTATGATCTGCCGTTCCTTGGCCCGTTGGAGAGCATCCGCTATTTCGAGATGCCAGTGCCAGGCCTGCTCGGCTTTCCGCCGTTCGCGCTCGAATGCTGGATCATGTTCCAGTCCGTCCTGCTGCTTCTCGACAGGCTCGGTCTGCGCTTCGCCGAACCGCTCCCGAACGACGCGGCAATCCTTTAGGTCATGATTCCAAGCCGATCTACCTTGGAACTTTCTTGCGCCCGGCCGGGTTATCCACAGTGCAGTGTCACATCTGGTCGCGCATGGAGGCGAGCATGTCCGTCGTGAAGAGTACCGCCGTCTGCGCTCGTTATATGGCTGGCTTCGTCCTGTTGATCTGCGCGGCAACCGCTCTCAATGTAGGCATCGTGCTTGGATGGAGCTATCTGAGCCCCGACTCCCTCAATCAATCGCTGGCGGTTGCCGTCGATTCGATCGATTACGATCGTGACGGTAATACGATCCTCTGGAAATCGGCGAGCGCGGCAAGCCAGAAGGATTTGTGAACGGCGGCGCACGCCGCTTGACCGGCTTGTCGCCCGGCTTGTCGCATCGAATCATCGGCATTGTTCAAATCATTGCTTTGGAAAAGGCCGCGTCCTCGAACGCGGCCTGACGCCGTTCGAGCGCGCTCGAGCGACGGTGCGATGCCGATCACGGCTCAGGTTTTGGTATACCAAGGCGGCTTTTCTGGTATACCAAGGTCGTCGGACGGAACCACCGGTGCCGCAAGCCGGACCGTTTCGTCAGCGGAGATCGGAGGTAAGGAGGAGGCTTCATGCGGATCATCTTCAACGGACAACAGGCATTCGGGCAGGCGGTTCTCGAGGCGCTGCTCGAGCGGGGCGAGCAGGTCGTCGGTGTCTATTGCGCGCCGGACAAGGAGGGGCGGAAGACCGATCCTCTCAAGGAATTCGCGCTCAGCAAGAACCTGCCCCTGTTCCAGCCGCCCTCGTTCAAGACTCCGGAAGTGCGCGAGCAGATCGCCTCGCTGAAGCCCGATCTCGGCGTGATGGCCTATGTCACCCTCTTCGTGCCGACGGAGGTGCTGGATATCCCGACCCACGGCACGATCCAGTACCATCCGTCGCTGCTCCCCCTGCATCGCGGCCCCAGCTCGATCAACTGGCCGATCATCTTCGGAGAGAAGAAGACGGGGCTCAGCGTCTTCTGGCCCGATAACGGCCTCGATACCGGTCCGATCCTGCTGCAGAGGGAAGTGGAGATCAGCCCCGACGACACGCTGGGCAGCATCTATTTCGACCGGCTGTTCCCGATGGGCGTGAAGGCCATGCTGGAGGCCGTCGATCTGGTGCGCGACGGCAAGGCGCAGAAAGTCAAGCAGGACGAATCGAAGGCGACCTATGAGGGCTGGTGCCGGAAGGACGATGTCCAGATCGATTGGAGCAAGCCGGTCGACGAGGTCTACAATCTGATCCGCGGTGCCAATCCGCAGCCCGGCGCCTGGACCACCCATGACGGCAAGACGCTGCAGATCTTCGACGCGGAGAAGATCGCGTCGGCCGCCGGGACTCCCGGCGAGGTTACGGAGGTCGGCGGCGACGGCTTCAAGGTCGCCGCCAAGGGCGGGCAGATCCTGGTGAAGCGGGTTAAGCCGGAGGGCGGCGGCAAGGTCGCGGCCGCGGAGTTCGCCCAGAACGGGCTGGCCAAGGGCGCGCGCCTCGGCTGAACGCCGATTTCGAGTAGGGGTGGGCTTCAAACCCGCCCCTACGACACCTAATCCATTTCCTTCAGCCTGAACCCGTCCGAATCATAGCTCAGCATGCAGGACTCGCCGTCGACGACCGTCTCGAGGTGGGCCGGCCGGGTCCAGAGCCGATAGAGATGGGCCAGGGTCTTCTCGGCATGCTCGAGCTGCAGGTCGCGCCCGTCATGGTCGTGCTGCAGATGCAGCTCGCCCCGATGGTTGTAGTCGGCATCGACGATGCGGATGACGGGGACGCCGCCCATGCCGACCTGATGGAGAAGGGTCTGCTTGATCTCTTCCCACTCCTCGTCGCTCGGGACCTTGGTCACGATCAGCGCATCGTCGCGCGGCGCATATTCGAACAGGCCCATTTCGCGCACGAGATCCTTCGTCAGGAACCGGCGTAGGAAGGATACGTCGCGATCGACCTCGCGGACCTCGAACAGCTTGTCGCGGCCGCTTTTCCGCGGCAGGTCGTCGATTTCACTCTCCGTCGACGCAGGCTCGTCATAGCGACGGCGGATGTCCTCCCAGATGCCGAGGCCGAGGCAATAGGGATTGATGTCCCCAGGAGCCGGCTGCACGACCTGATTGTGGCGGACCAGGAACTCCAGATAGACGTCCTGCGGCAGGTCGAGGCTGTTCATGATCTGCCGGTGCCAGTAGGTGGCCCAGCCCTCGTTCATGATCTTGGTCTCGATCTGCGGAATGAAGTACTGCGACTCCTCATGGACGATGGTCAGCAGGTCCTTCTCCCACTCTGCGAGTCGCCGGTTATGGTCGCGGATGAAGAGAAGCAGGTCCTCCTCCGGCTCGAGCGGCACCTTTTCGAGATCCGGCTCGCTGCGCTCCACGCGCTTGTGGATCTGGCGGAAGGGGTCGGCCGGAGGCTCGGCCGCCGCGATCGCGCGCGCGCGCTGCTCCTCGGGCGAGAGCTTGCGAATGGCAGGATTGCGGCGGCATTGCAGCGACAGCGCATGAGCGGCGTCGAGCACGGCGTCGACCTTCTCCAGTCCGATCGACGGATCCTCGATATAGGAGCGGACGCGGTCGGCGCGCGCCTTGAACGCCCGGATCACCAGCTCCGGATGCGTTGACTGAAAGGTGAAATTGTTCCGAAAGAAGTCGTTGTGCCCATAGACATGGGCGATGGTGAGGATCTGCAGGCAGAGCGAGTTTTCCTTCACCAGATAGGCTAGGCACGGGTCCGAATTGATCACCATCTCATAGGGCAGGCCGGTCATCCCGTGATCGTAGAGCGTCTTCAGTCGCTCATAAGCCTTGCCGTAGGACCAGTGCGGGTAGTGCGACGGCATCCCGTGATAGGCCATGTAGCCCAGCATCTGGACATGGTCGCAGACCTCGAACTCCTGCGAGAAGCATGTCAGGCCGAATTCCTGGACCTTCTCGCGGATGCGCGCGTCCCAGTGAGCCAGATCCTCGACGTCGTAGGTTCTTGTCATCTCCCTCCGTCTCCGCCGGCCGGCCTCGTTCAAAGGCCCGCTACGGCATCATCTCTTCGGGGTTGCGTTCGTGGAGCAGAAGCGCCTTGAAGCTCGGCCAGAGGTCTTCCTTGCGCTTGATCTCGACGGCCTCGAAGTTGTCGGCGTCCAGGTCCTTGAACACGTCGAGCATAGAGCTGTGGCCGAACAGAGACGCGCGCGGCTTGATCTCGCCATAGCCGAACAGGTTGCACACCTGGCAAAGCTGCTGCGCCAGCTTCCGCGCCTCTGGATTGTCGGTCCGCAGGTTCTCGCCGTCGGAGCAGTGGAACGCGTAGATGTTCCAGAGCGAGGGATGATAGCGCTCCTGGATCACCTCGAGCGCCTTGCCGTAGCCGGACGACAGCATCGTGCCGCCCGATTCGCCCTTATAGAAGAACTCCTGCTCGCTCACCTCGCGTGCCTCCGTGTGATGCGAGATGAAGACGAGCTCGACATTGCGATAGCGGGTTCGCACGAAATGGTAGAGCAGGAAGAAGAAGCTGCGGGCGAGATACTTCTTCATCGCATCCATCGAGCCGGAGGTGTCCATGATGCACATCACAACCGCGTTCGACTCGGCGGTGACGTCCGGAACGCGCCGGCGATAGCGCAGATCGTCGCGATGGAAGGGGAACCGCCGCTCAGCGGTCTCCGCGTCAGACTGTTGCCCGTGAATCGCGACCTTGCGGCGGATGCGCTGGCGGGCCGATTTCCGCTTGTCGAGATGCACCCGGATGCCGGCCCGTCGGTAGCCGAGCCGGCGCGTGCCGTGGACCACGAGACTCTCGCGCAGCTTCTTGCGCTCGAGATCGGGCAGATGGAGATCCTCGAACATGATCTCCACCAGTTCCTCGATCGTGATGTCGGTCTCGTAATAATCGACGCCGGGCCGGTCGCCGGCATCGCCGGCCCCGGATCCGGGGCCCTCCGCCTGCGACTTGCCGACCACCTGACCCTTTTCCACCTCACCCTCGCCGGCGGCGGCGACCTGCGGCGTGTTTTTCCCGTAGACGAAGCGGTACTCCTTGATGCCGCGGATCGGCACCTTCACCACGCGGTCGGGATCCTGCGTGATGATCGCCTCCTCGGCGACGATATCGGCGATGTTCTCGCGGATCGCCTGCCGCACCTTCTGACGATGGCGCAGCCGGTCGGTGGCGCTGCGGTCGGATCGCAGCGAGTCGGATGCGGAATAGGGACGGAACACGGCACTCATGGTCGCCTACCTGGCCGATTCGGCCTTTGGTGGGCGGCGCCCGTGACGGCGCCGCCGACGCCCCGGCGACAACGGGGAAAAAGGCGCACTAATCTTTCCACAGATTGTTCGCCGCATATTTCAGCACCACCTCGGCTGAATATTCATTATAGCCCTTTTCGAACAGGTTGTGGACCAGGGAGTCGTACTTGTCCTTCTGGTCCTCGTCGCGCGTGCGGGCCTTGGTGATCACCCGGCTGATCTCGCGCACCGAGCTCGTCAGCTTCTTCTCGATCGCTTCCTTCAGAGGCTCGTAGCTCTTGTAGGAGATCTTCTCGCCCCGCCGACCGGCGGCCCAGAGATAGGCGATCACTTCCTGCCGGAACCCGTCCGCGGCCGGGCCGATGATCGCGATCTGCTCCTCGATCGAGCGGAGGAAAACCTGGTCCGGTTGCAGCTCTTCCTTGGTGTTGCGATCCTTGACCCGCTCGTTGTTGACGTAGGCCTCGGCGTGATCGAGGTAGTTCTGGAACAGATCCTCCGCCTGCTCCTCATAGGCATAGACGAAGGCCTTGGTGATTTCCGTCTCGAGGATCTCGAGATAGGCCTTGTGGATGGTGTCCTGGAGGAACTCGAGATAGCGCTTCCGCGTGTTGTCCGGGAAGTCCGCCTCCTTGACCATCTTGATCAGGGCCTCGCGCATATGGATCGGCGTGACGCCTTCCGGACTGTCGGCCAGCGCATTATCGAGCGCCTTCATGATGAAGCGCGGCGAGATGCCGGTCATGCCTTCGGAGCGCGCCTCCTCGCGGAGTTCGTCCAGATTGGCCTTCTTGGTGCGGCCCTTCTCGACGACCTCCTCGCCGTTATAAAGCTTCAGCTTCGTCATCAGGTCGCACTTCGTCGACGGCGTCAGACGGCTGAGGATCGCGAACATGGCCGCGATATCGAGCGTATGCGGCGCCACATGCGCGTCGAAGCGCGAGCTCTTCAGCAGCTTGTCATAGATCTTCACCTCCTCGGTCAGGCGGAGGTTGTAGGGCACGCGGATCCGCACGATACGGTCGAGAATCGCCTCGTTCGTCGGGTCGGCCTTGAATTTCTGCCACTCCGCCTCGTTCGAATGCGCGACGATCACCGTATCGACATAGACCGTGCCATGCCGGCCGGGGGCGGGAACGAACTTCTCCTGCGTCGCCGTGATGATCGTGTGCAGATATTCGGTCTCGTTCTTGAAGATCTCGATGAACTCGATGATGCCGCGGTTGCCCGCGTTGAAGGCGCCGTTCAGCTCAAGCACCCGCGGATCGCCCTCGGCATAGCGGTCGAGCTTCGAGATATCCTCCGAGCCGATGAGGATCGACGTGTCCTGATTGTTCGGATCGACGGGCGGCACGATCGCCATGCCCCGCCGGGCCTGCTTCGAGAAGGTGATCGTCGTGACCGGCACCTCCTCATAGCGGTTGTCGAACTCATGCTCGAGGCGATAGCGGCAGATCGGGCACAAATCGCCCTCGATCGTCACGTCCAGCATCTTCTCGAATTCGCGGCGGAGATGCCGCGGGATCAGATGCAGCGGCTCCTCCTGCATCGGGCAGCCTTCGATCGCGTAGATCGGCTCCGATTCCTCGAGTCCGCGGCGCAGCTTCTCGGCCAGCGAGCTCTTGCCGGCGCCCACCGGACCCAGGAGATAGAGCATCTGGCGGCTCTCTTCGCCCTTCAGGGCGGCGGAATGAAGATAGCGGACGAGCTGCGCGATCGTGCGCTCGATGCCGAAGAACTCGTCCTTGAAAAAATTGTAGGTTTTGACGGGATCGTCGCCGAACAGGCGCTGAACTCGAGGATCTTCGGACTTCGCAAGGTCCTCTTGACCCTGGCCTATGACGATGTCGTAGAGCCGGGCATGGGCGAGCTCGCGGACGCTCGGATCTTCTTTCACTTTCTCCAGGTACTGCAGAAAACTACCGCGCCAGAACTGGGCCTCGCGGAGGCTCCGATCTTTCTCGATAAGCTCGACGAACGAACGCGTTTCTTTCTGCTTGTCCATGGCCACTCCCAAACACCGAATGGTTAAAAGCCCTGAGCCTGACGTTGTTCCCTATGGTTCCCGTGATCCGTTCTCTTGCTCTCCAACCTCCCTCTTGACGTGGACCGCGTAGGGTAAGGGATCAACCCCTTGTCGCCCTGATTTCACCGGCCCTGCGGCGGGCTTCGGGCAAATCGTCCGGCACCCGCGCCTCGGTCCGGCAGCCCGTCCAGCATCGCCCAGGAATGGTTAACATAAGATGGTTAAAACCGCCTGTGTCATCCTTTTTGCACACGTAAGGATTAACTGCGTGACGCGGCTTAAAGTTGCGTTCCGACAGACGCAATTTCACAGCCGCAGTTTCACTGGCCGGACGTCTGTCGCCGGTAGGAGGCGCAGGGCATGGCTGCATCGGGCCCGCGTCGACCTTCGGTTTCGATGGTGACGAAGAAAGACGGCAAATCTGCGGCGCCGGCGTTTTGTCGACGAAACCGCACACAACTGTTTTTATTTTCCCGATCAGCGGGCGGAGAGGCGGCTCTGCAGCGTTCGCCAGCGACCTGGCGGCAGCCCGAAGGCGCGCCCGAAGTGGCGCGTCATGTGGCTCTGGTCCGCGAATCCCGCCTCCATGGCGGCCTCAGCGAGGGAGCGCCCATCCCTGATGAGCAACCGCGCCCGGTCGAGCCGGCGCATTACAAGGTAACGGTAAGGGCTCGTGCCCAGGATGGCACGGAAGTGGCGCGCCAACAAATAGCGGTCCAGCCCTGTGACGGCCTCGAGTTCCCCGGAGCCGACCGTTCGGTCCAGATTGTCGTCCAGGAACTGCCGCGCCTTCGTGACGGCATGCGCACAGGCTGCCGGGTGCGACCGGCCCGACACGCTAGGGTCGAGCGCCGCCAGCGCCTCGGCGATGGCGAGGACGGTTCCGTCGGTCTCCAGCTCCTCCGGCTGCCGGTCCAGGTCGTCGAGGGCCATATGTAGCGCCCGGAGCAGACGGCGGTCGGTCGAGACCGCCGTCTTTACGAACGGCAGGCTCCGGCTATAGTCCAGTGCCTCCTGGATCAGGCGGGGCTCCAGATAGAGCATCCGGTAGCGGAAGCCGGCTTCCGTCCCCGCGCGGCCGTCATGGACCTCGTCGGGGTGGAGGATGATGGCATGGCCCGCCAAGCTGTCGGCTCGCGACCCGCGATAGTCGAAGGACTGAACGCCGCCCACCGTCACGCCGATGGCATAGGTATCGTGCCGATGCGGGTCGTAGGCGTGGCCCGCGAAGGACGCCTCGATCCGCATCAGGCCGGGGCGCGACGGGGCGAGCTTCACCCAGTCGTGGGACGGACCGCAAGATCGTTCAAGACCGGGCAGGGTGCTGTCGTGCAAGATCCTGTCCATGCGCTATGAAACTAAGATCGCTGTCATCGTCCGCGAGGACCTCGCCACTTGGCAGAAGCTCAATGTCGCCTGCTTCCTGGCCGGCGGACTCGCCGGCTCCAGCCCCGAGATCGTCGGCGAGCCCTATGCGGACGCCTCCGGAAGGGCCTATGGCCCGCTGGTCCGCCAACCCATCCTCCTGTTCGCGGCCGGGGCCGACGAGCTGGGCAAGGCGTTGCGGAGAGCTACCGAGCGGGGACTCCGCGTCTCGATCTACACCTATGAGCTCTTCGCCACCAAGAACGACGCGGACAACCGAGCCGCCGTCGCCGCGGTGCCGACCGATGCCCTGGACCTCGTCGGCCTGGCGCTTCATGCCGGCCGGAAGGATGTGGACAAGGTGACGAAGGACTTGGCGCTGCATCCGTGATTCGAACGGGGTGGCGATCGGCTCATAGGGATCGGCTCACACCGCGTTCGCGCGCTCGACCATGGCCCGCAGCAACACGTCGCAGCCAGCGGCAAGGTCCTCCGCCGTCGCGTTCTCGATCTCATTGTGGCTGATGCCGTTCTCGCAGGGCACGAAGACCATTGCCGTGGGCGCAACCCGCGACAGATAGACGGCATCGTGGCCGGCGCCGCTGACGATCTTGCGGTTGGGGATCGCGAGGTCGTCGGCCGCCTTCTGTACCGCGGCCACGCATTCCGGCGCGAACCCGACCGGCGGCGAGTACCAGATCTCGTTGAAATCGAGCGTCAGGCCGGCCTTCTCGGCGATCGTCTCGCATTCCTGCTGCAAGGCGGCGCTCATGGCGGCCAGGGTGTCGGCGTCGGGATGGCGGAGGTCGGCCGTGAAGAAGACCGTGCCGGGGATGACGTTCCGCGAGTTCGGGCTCACCTGCATCATGCCGACGGTGGCGCAGGCATCGGGCTGGTTCTCCAGGCCGATGCGGTTGACCGCCTCGACCATGCGGGCGGCGCCGACCAGTGCGTCCTTGCGGCGTGGCATTGGGGTCGGCCCGGCATGGGCCTCCTGGCCGGTTACGGTGATCTCGTACCAGCGGATACCCTGGACGCCTCGGACCACGCCGATGGTCTTGCCCTCCGCCTCGAGGATCGGCCCCTGCTCGATATGCGCCTCGAAGAAGGCGCCGATGTCGCGGCCGCCGACCTCGGCATCGCCGGCATAGCCGATGCGCTTCAGCTCCTCGCCCATTGTCTTGCCTTCGGTGTCGGCGCGGCCGAGACCGTAATCGAGGTCGAAGACGCCGGCGAAGACGCCCGAGGCGATCATCGCCGGGGCGAAGCGCGAGCCCTCCTCGTTGGTCCAGACCGCGACCTCAATCGGCGCGTTGGTTTCATAGTTGGCGTCGTTCAGCGTGCGGACGACCTCAAGGCCGGCTAGCACGCCATAGGCGCCGTCAAACTTGCCGCCGGTCGGCTGGCTGTCCAAGTGGCTGCCGGTCATCACCGGCGGCAGCGAGTCGTCCTTGCCCGGCCGGCGGGCGAAGATGTTGCCCATCCTGTCGACCGTGATGCTGCAGCCGGCCTCCTTGCACCAGCGCACGAAGAGGTCGCGCGACTGCCGGTCGAGGTCGGTCAGCGCCAGGCGGCAGACGCCGCCCTTCGCCGTCGCGCCGATCCGCGCCATCTCCATCAGGCTGTCCCACAGCCGCTGACCGTTAATCCGGACGTTGGTGGCCATGTCTGCCTCCCCTGCTTTCGATACCGATCCGTTGCGACGGGTATCGCATCTTGACGCTTTCTTGCGCCGCCGCCAAGGCGAGGGGTACCCTTTCGGGCGCATGGCGTCACAAGAGGTCGATATGGCGGACTCGGAGTCGTTGGTCATCGAAACGACGGAGATGCACACGGGCGGCGAGCCGGTGCGGATCGTGACGTCCGGCTATCCGCCGATTCCCGGCGCGACGATCCTCGCCAAGCGGCGCCACGCCCGCGAGCATCTCGACCATCTGCGCCGCATGCTGATGTTCGAGCCGCGCGGCCATTACGATATGTATGGCGTTATCCCGGTCGAGCCGAACCTGCCGAAGGTCGACCTCGCCGTGCTGTTCATGCACAATGAAGGCTACAGCACCATGTGCGGCCATGCGGTGATCGCGCTCGGCCGCTGGGCCGTCGATACCGGCCGGGTTCCGCTCCGCGAGCCGGAGACGCGGGTCAACATCCAATGCCCCTGCGGCCTCGTGCGCGCCCGCGTCGCAATCGAGAACGGCCGGGCAGGCGCGGTGCGGTTCGAGAGCGTGCCGGCCTTCGCCTTCGCGCTCGACGCACCGGTGGAGGTTCCGGGGCATGGCCGAATCATGGTGGATATCGGCTATGGCGGCGCTTTCTATGCGCTCGTGCCTGCTTCGGTGTTCGGTCTGGACGTGCGCCGCTCGGCGGTACGCGATCTCGTCGATGCGGCCGTGCGCGTGACAGAGGCGGCGAAGGCGCAAATTCCACTCTCCCATCCAGACGACCCGGATTTGGCCTTTCTCTACGGCACGATCCTGACCGACGGCTCCGACACCTACGGCTCGGAGCCTACCGCCAACATCTGCGTCTTCGCCGAGCGCGAGGTCGACCGCAGCCCCACAGGCAGCGGCGTCACCGCGCGCATCGCTGTGCAGCATGCCCGTGGGCTGATCGAACTGGGGCAGGAACGTCTGTTCGAAAGCGTCACCGGCGCGCGGTTCACCGGCCGGGCGGTCGCTCGCACGACGGCCGGCCCGTTCGACGCCGTCACCGTCGAGGTTGGCGGGCAAGCTTACTACACCGGGAGCTGCCGCTTCACCGTCGAGCCCGACGATTCGCTGGGAAGCGGATTTCTTCTTCGATGATCGGGCTTGCTTTCCCAGTCTATTTTGCCTGCGTCTGCACCCGCGCCACCGCCTCTTTCCAGCCGGCATAGAGCGACTCGCGCTGATCGGCCGACATACGCGGCTGAAAAACGCGGTCGATCTGCCAGCGTTGGGCGATGTCATCCGTCGACTGGAACATCCCGGCCTTGAGGCCGGCGAGATAGGCGGCGCCCAAGGCCGTCGTCTCGGTCACCACTGGACGCTCGACCGGCAGGTCGAGGATGTCGGCGAGGAACTGCATCACCCAGTCGTTCGCCACCATGCCACCGTCTACCCTGAGGGTGGTCGGCGGCTCGGTGCCCTGCGCTGCGCCGTCCGAGGCCATCGCCTCCATCAGGTCACGGGTCTGGTAGCAGACCGCCTCGAGCGCCGAGCGCACGATCTCGGCGATGCCGACGTCGCGGGTGAGCCCGAAGATCGCGCCGCGCGCCTCCGGGTCCCAATAGGGCGCGCCCAGGCCGGTGAAGGCCGGGACGAGATAGACGCCGCTATTGCCGGCGAGGCTGGCGGCGAGCGCCTGACTCTCACCGGCGGCGGCGATCAGCTTCAGCCCGTCGCGCAGCCATTGGATCGCCGCGCCGGCGACGAAGATGCTGCCCTCGACCGCATAGGTCGGCCTGCCGTCGAGCCGGTAGGCGAGGGTGGTCACCAGCCGGTTCTGCGAGGGCACCGCCCGCTCGCCGGTGTTCAGCAGCACGAAGCAGCCGGTACCGTAGGTGCTCTTGATCATGCCGGGCGCGAAGCAGGCCTGGCCGACGACCGCCGCCTGCTGGTCGCCCGCCATGCCGGCGACCAGCAGCGGGCCGCCGAGCAGATCCTTCTCGGTCGTGCCGAAATCGGCGGCATTGTCGAGGACCCGGGGCAGAATCTGCGGCGGGATGTTCAGGATCTTCAGGAGCTCCTGGTCCCAATCCTGCTTGTGGATTTCGTAGAGCATGGTGCGCGCGGCGTTGGTCGCGTCGGTCGCATGCACCTTGCCGCCCGTGAGGCGCCAGAGCAGGAAGCTGTCCATCGTGCCGAATGCCACGTCGCCGCGCTCCGCCGCGTCGCGCGCGCCGGCGACATTATCTAGAATCCAGGCGATCTTGGTCGCCGAGAAATAGGGGTCGACCAGCAGCCCGGTGCGCGCCTGCACCAGCGGCTCGTGACCGTCGGCGGCGAGTTGCCTGCACAGCGCCGCGCCGCGCCGGTCCTGCCAGACGATCGCATTATGCAGCGGCCGCCCCGTCGCCCGGTCCCACAGCACCGTCGTCTCGCGCTGGTTGGTGATGCCGATGGCGGCGACGTCGGTCGGCGCCAGGCGCGCCTTGTCGAGAACGCCGCGGCAGACCGCCAGGGTCGCCCGCCAGATCTCCTCCGGATCATGCTCGACCCAGCCGTCCGCCGGATAGATCTGCGGCAGCTCCTGCTGGACGGCGGCCTCCGCCATGCCGCTGTCGTCGAACAGAATCGCCCGGGTGCTGGTCGTTCCCTGGTCGATCGCCAGGACCATGCGCGGGGACGCCATGGCCGAACCTCCCTATCTCTTAGATTACTGGATGATCCGGGCCGGCCGAAGCCCTGTCAAGGCGCCGGCTTCGGAAGCGAAAAGCGCAACGCGCAGATGCGCGAGATCCCCGATCTTTGTTGTTTTGCGAACATTCGCAACCGGCTAGACTGTGCATTCGGAGCAGGATCGGCGGCCATGCCTCAAAATTCGCGTCAGGAACAAATCGTCGATCTGGTACGGCGGCGTGGTTTTGTCTCGATCGAGGCGCTGGCGGAGCATTTCGCGGTCACGCCCCAGACCGTCCGGCGGGATATCAACGCGCTGTGCGACCGCGACCTGCTGCGCCGTTATCACGGCGGCGCCGGGTTGCCGTCCAGCGTCGAGAACACCGCCTACCAGACGCGTCAAATCCTCTGCCTCGCGGAGAAGCGGCGCATCGCCGCCATGGTCGCGCGCCACATCCCGGACGAGGCGTCGCTGTTCATCAATATCGGCACGACGACCGAGGAAGTCGCCCGGGCCCTGCTGAAGCATCATGGCCTGCGCGTGATCACCAACAATCTCCACGTCGCCAGCACGCTGGCGCAGAAGAAGGATTTCGAGGTGATCGTCGCCGGCGGGGTGGTTCGTAGCGCCGACCACGCGATCATCGGCGAGGCGACGGTCGATTTCATCGACCGGTTCAAGGTCGATTACGGCATCATCGGCATCAGCGGAATCGACGCCGACGGCGCGCTCCTCGATTTCGACTATCGCGAGGTCCGCGTGTCGCAGACCATCATCGCCAATGCGCGCCAGGTCTTCCTTGCCGCGGACCACAGCAAGTTCGGGCGCAATGCGATGGTGCGGCTGGGCAGGCTCCAGGACCTCAGCGCCTTCTTCACCGATGCGCCACCGCCGGCGCCGGTCGCCGAACTGCTCGCCGCCAGCGGCGTCCGCCTCTATGTCGCCGACGAGGCCGAGGAAGCCGGATACAACACGGCCGCAGCGCCAATCGATGCGGCCGACTGATTTTCCTTTCCGCAAACATCGCGGCCGTGAATTTTCGATTGTGAAAATTATCGGCGCGCATTAGCCTGACCGGCAAAGCTTGCAATGCCTGTGGCCGAGGCGCCTTTGCGGAGGCGAACGGGATCGCAGGCGCGACGGGAGGACGAGCCTTGCCGGTCGACGCGATCGTTGACCTGTTGGTGGTTGGCGGCGGCATCAACGGCGCCGGGATAGCCCGCGATGCGGTCGGTCGGGGCTTGAGTGCGGTCTTGGTGGAGCAGGCGGACCTTGCCAGCTCGACCTCGTCGGCCAGCACCAAGCTGATCCATGGCGGCCTGCGCTATCTCGAATATTACGAATTCCGGCTGGTACGCGAGGCGCTGATCGAGCGCGAGGTGCTGCTCGCCCAGGCGCCGCACATCATCTGGCCGCTGCGGTTCGTTCTGCCGCACGAGAAGTCGCTGCGGCCGGCCTGGATGATCCGGTTCGGCCTGTTCCTGTACGATCATCTCGGCGGCCGCAAGCGCCTGCCCGGCTCGCACGGCGTCGACCTCAGGCGCGATCCCGTCGGTGCGCCGCTCAAGCGCTCGCTGACCAAGGGCTTCATCTATTCCGACTGCTGGGTCGAGGATTCGCGCCTCGTGGTGCTGAATGCGCTCGACGCCGCCGAACGGGGCGCGCGAATCCTGCCGCGGACGCGCTGCATCGCCGCCGAACGGCGCAATGATCTTTGGGAGGCGGTGATCGAGGATGTGGCGACCGGCGAGCGCGACTCCGTCCGGGCGCGGGCGCTGATCAACGCCGCCGGCCCCTGGGCTGCCGCGTTCGTCGATGAGGCGCTCGGGAGTCGCGGGCAACACCGGCTCCGTCTCGTCAAGGGCAGCCACATCGTCGTCGGCAAGCTCTATGACGGGGAGCATGCCTATATCCTGCAGAACGAGGATCGCCGCATCATTTTCGCGATCCCCTACGAGCGGAACTATACCCTGATCGGCACCACGGATATCGCCTTCGACGGCGATCCGGCGAGCGTCAGCATCTCGGACGCCGAGGTCGCCTATCTGTGCGGTGTCGTGAACCGCCATTTCATTCCGCAGGTTGCGCCGCAGGATGTGGTCTGGACCTATGCCGGCGTTCGCCCCCTCTATGATGACGAGGCGCAGAGCGCATCCGCCGTCACCCGCGACTATGTGCTCGACCTCGAAGAGGCCGGCGGGGCGCCGATCCTGTCGGTGTTCGGCGGCAAGATCACGACCTATCGGAGGCTGGCCGAGCATGCGCTGACGAAGCTGCAGCCCCGCTTTCCCGCGATGGGCCCGTCCTGGACGGCGCAGGTGCCCCTGCCGGGCGGCGACATGCCGGAGGCCGATTTCGACCATTTCCTGGCCGCGTTCCGCGCCCGGTTCCCGTGGCTGCCTGCCGCGCTGGCGCGGCGCTATGCGCGCGCCTACGGCACCCGCGCCGACCGGCTGCTCGATGGCGCCGGCGGGATGGCCGATCTCGGGCCGCATTTCGGCGAAGATCTCTATGGCCGCGAAGTCGATTATCTGATCACCAATGAATGGGCGCGAACCGCGGAGGACATCCTGTGGCGCCGCTCGAAGCTCGGGCTGCATGTCGCGCCGGCGACGCGCGCCGCCTTGGAGGCATGGTTGAGCGAGGCGCCGCCTCTGGCGCAGGCGGGGGCACGATGAAGCTCGTGCTCGATCACATCGGCGTGCGGGTCGGCCGGTCGATGCATCTCGACGACATCAGCCTGACGCTGGAGCCGGGGTCGTTCAATCTGCTGCTGGGACCCACGCTCGCCGGCAAGACGTCGCTGCTTCGGCTTATGGCGGGTCTCGACCACCCGACCTCTGGCAAGATCCGCATCGACGGCCGCGACGTGACTTCCCTGGGTGTGCGCGGGCGCAGCGTCGCGATGGTCTACCAGCAGTTCGTGAACTATCCCTCCTTTACCGTCTACGAGAACATCGCCTCGCCGCTCCGCCTCGGGCGACGGCTGAGCGCGGCCGAGATCGACCGCAAGGTCCTTGCGGTCGCCGAGATGATGCATATCGACAAGCTGCTCGATCGGCTGCCCGGCGAGCTGTCCGGCGGTCAGCAGCAGCGCACGGCCATCGCCCGGGCGCTGGTCAAGGAGGCCGATCTGCTGCTGCTCGACGAGCCGCTGGTCAATCTCGACTACAAGCTCCGCGAGGAGATGCGCGCCGAGATGCGCGAGATCTTCGCGCGCCACACCACGACCGTGGTCTACGCCACGACCGAGCCGCAGGAGGCGCTGCTGCTCGGCGGCCAGGCGGCGGTGCTGGACGCCGGTCGACTGATCCAGTTCGGCGCGACCCTTGATGTCTATCACCGGCCGGCCTCCGTCCGCGTCGGAGAGATCTTCAGCGATCCGCCGATGAATCTTCTGGCGGTCGCCATCGAACGCCGCGGCAGCGGCGTCGTGCGGCTCTCGCCCGATCTGTCGTTCCCCCTGCCATCCCATATGCGGGCGCTTCCGCCGGGCCCCTGCCGGCTCGGCGTGCGGGCCAGCCATGTCGCCCTGGCGCCGTCCTCGCCGGCCGACATCGCGATTCCGGCGACGGTCGAGCTGGCCGAGATCAGCGGGTCGGAAACCTTCATCCATGGGCGGCACAATGATCTTGCCATCGTCGCGCACACCGCGGGCGTCCATAGCTATCGTATCGGCGAGACGGTTGCCCTCCATCTCGATCCGCAGCGCCTGTTCGCCTTCGATGCCGACGGGCGGCTGATCGCCGCGCCTGAGCGCCAGCCCGGCACCGTCAGCGGAGCAGCCTGATGGCACGTATCGAGCTGAAGGATATCGCCCATAGCTATCAGCCGGCGCCGGAACGGCCTGAGGACTACGCGCTGCGGACCCTGGACATGGTCTGGGAGGATGGCGGCGCCTATGCGCTGCTCGGCCCCTCCGGCTGCGGCAAGACGACGCTTCTCAATATCATCTCGGGCCTGATCCGGCCGAGCCACGGCCGGGTGCTGTTCGACGGTCGCGACGTCACCGACCTGCCGCCGCAGCAGCGCAACATCGCCCAGGTGTTCCAGTTCCCCGTCATATACGACACGATGACCGTGTTCGATAATCTGGCCTTCCCCCTGCGCAACCGGCGGGTCGGCGAGGCGGAGGTCCGGGCGCGCGTGCAAGAGGTTGCCGAGATGCTGGAGCTGACGGACGATCTCCGCAACCGCGCGAGCGGCTTGGCGGCCGACGCCAAGCAGAAGATCTCGCTCGGCCGCGGGCTGGTGCGCAAGGATGTGGCGGCGATCCTGTTCGACGAGCCGCTCACCGTCATCGACCCGCATCTGAAATGGATCCTGCGTCGCAAGCTGAAGCAGATCCACCAGGAGTTCCGGCTCAGCCTCATCTACGTCACGCACGACCAGGTCGAAGCGCTGACCTTCGCCGATCAGGTGGTGGTGATGGTCGACGGCCAGGTGGTGCAGCTCGGCACGCCGCAGGCGCTGTTCGAGGACCCTGTCCATACCTTCGTCGGCTATTTCATCGGCAGCCCGGGCATGAACCTGCTGCCGTGCCGGCTGGAAGGGAGCGCCGCGCGCGTCGGCGATCACCGCATTCCGCTGGCGCCGGAATTGGCAGCCCAGGCAAGCGCTGTCGGCGGTGAGCTGACTCTGGGCATCCGGCCGGAGTTCCTTCGCTATTCCACGACCGCCGAGCCGGGTGCCGTGCCGGCGGACATCGCCGTGGTCGAGGATCTCGGCAATTTCAAGATCATGACCGCCCGGCTCGACGGCCAGATGCTGAAGGTCAAGCTGCCCGAGGAGGCGGAAATCGCCGGCGATGCCGGTTGGCTGATCTTTCCGCCGGAATGGACGCGGCTTTATGCGGATGGGAAGGTGGTGGAGGCGGGGCAATGAAGAAGATCCCGAACAACCGGGCCTGGTTCCTGGTCCTGCCCGTGTTCGTCACCGTCGCCTTCAGCGCGATCATCCCGCTGATGACCGTGGTGAACTATTCGGTCCAGGACATCTTCGGGCCCTATAACCGCGTTTTCGTCGGCACCGAATTCTTCGAGATGGTGCTCCAGGACCGCGACCTGCACGAGGCGCTGCAGCGGCAGCTCCTGTTCTCCTTCTGGGTTCTGCTGATCGAGGTTCCGCTCGGCATCGCGATTGCGCTGGCGCTTCCTGTGCGCGGCTGGCTGGCCTCGCTCTGTCTCGTCCTGATCGCGCTGCCGCTGCTGATTCCCTGGAACGTCGTCGGAACGATCTGGCAGATCTTCGCCCGCCCCGACATCGGCCTTGCCGGCGTCGCGGTGAATCGGCTCGGCATTCATTATAACTACACGGCCGAGCCGTTCGACGCCTGGCTGACCGTGCTGGTGATGGATGTTTGGCATTGGACGCCGCTGGTGGCGCTGCTCTGCTATGCCGGCCTGCGCGCCATTCCCGACGCCTTCTATCAGGCGGCGCGTATCGACGGCGCCTCCGCCTGGGCGGTGTTCCGCTACATCCAGCTGCCGAAGCTTCGCGGCGTGCTGATGATCGCCGTGCTGCTGCGGTTCATGGACAGCTTCATGATCTATACCGAACCCTTCGTGCTCACCGGCGGCGGGCCCGGCAACTCGACGACCTTCCTCAGCCAGTTCCTCACGACGCTGGCCGTGGGGCGGTTCGACCTTGGCCCGGCAGCCGCCTTCTCGATCATCTATTTCCTGATCATCCTGCTGTTCTGCTGGATCTTCTACACCGTGATCGAAAACCTAGGTCGGGCACCCCGGTAATGAGAAAGCGCAGCCTCGCCCTCATCGTCTACTTCCTGTTCATCCTCCTGCCGATCTACTGGATGGTGAACATGTCGCTGAAGACGAACGACCAAATCCTCGTCGGCTTCTCGCTGCTCCCCGAGAATCCCACCCTGACGAACTACGTGGAGATCTTCACCAACCCGGCTTGGTACAGCGGCTACATCAACTCGATCATCTATGTCTGCATCAATACGGTGCTGTCCGTGCTGGTGGCCTTGCCGGCGGCCTATGCCTTCTCACGCTACCGGTTCATCGGCGACAAGCACATGTTCTTCTGGTTGCTGACCAACCGGATGGCGCCACCGGCGGTGTTCCTGCTACCCTTCTTCCAGCTCTACTCGACCATCGGCCTGTTCGACACCCACCTCGCCGTGGCGCTTGCCCACATGCTGTTCAACGTGCCGCTCGCGGTCTGGATCCTCGAGGGCTTCATGTCCGGCGTGCCGCGTGAGATCGACGAGACCGCCTATCTCGACGGCTATACCTTCCCGCGCTTCTTCGTCCGGGTGTTTCTGCCGTTGATCCGGTCCGGAATCGGCGTGACCGCCTTCTTTTGCTTCATGTTCAGCTGGGTGGAGCTTCTGCTTGCGCGGACCCTGACGACGGTCGACGCCAAGCCGATCGCCGCCACCATGACGCGAACGGTCAGCGCGGCGGGCATGGACTGGGGAGTGCTGGCGGCGGCCGGCGTGCTCACCATCGTGCCGGGCGCGCTCGTGATCTGGTTCGTCCGCAACTACATCGCCAAGGGCTTCGCCCTGGGACGAGTGTGACGAGGGGAGTGGCCCATGGAATGGATGGCTTGGACGCTGCCGACCGCTGTGTTCTTCGTCGTCATCGCGCTGATCCTGGCGACGATGACCCTGTGGGAGCTGGCCTCCCCCTCGGTGCCGCGGCGCGGCTTCCTGCCGATGGCGACGACGCGCGGCGATCGCCTGTTCATCGGCCTGCTCGGCAGCGCGTTCATCAATCTCGCCTGGCTCGGCCTCACCGATTGGACGCAGTGGGGTGCGGTCGTCCTGTCGGTGCTCTATCTGGCCGGCGTCATGCGCTGGGGCTGAATTCGGCTTCGGAGAACCGGGTGTCGCCCCGGGCGGTGGATAATCCCCTTCCGTGCACCGCGATCCACGCCGATGAAGAAAAGCGAAGGGGCAATGAGGGAGAACAGAATGCAAATGCAGAGGAAACGTTCTCGAATTCTTGATAAGGGGGCGCTGCTGACCGGCGTCGCGATGTTCGCGATCGCCGCGGCCGTCATGGTCGATCCACGCCCCGCCGAGGCCGACATGGCGGCGGCGGAACGGTGGATCGATTCCGAGTTCAATCCGAGCACACTCACGCGCGAGCAGCAGCTCGAAGAGATGCAATGGTTCGTCGATGCGGCGAAGCCGTTCGCTGGCATGGAGATCAACGTCGTCTCCGAGACCATCGACACGCATGTCTATGAATCGGAGACTCTCGCCAAGGCCTTCTCCGAAATTACCGGGATCAGGCTGACTCACGATCTGATCCAGGAAGGCGACGTTATCGAGAAGCTGCAGACTCAGATGCAGTCGGGACAGAACGTCTATGATATGTATGTCAACGACAGCGACCTGATCGGCACGCATTTCCGCTATGGCAAGGTGATCCCGCTGTCCGACTTCATGACGGGCGAGGGGAAGGACGTCACGCTGCCGACGCTCGACATTGACGACTTCATCGGCAAGAGCTTCACCACCGGGCCGGACGGCAAGCTGTATCAGCTTCCCGACCAGCAGTTCGCCAATCTTTATTGGTTCCGCGCCGACTGGTTCGCGCGCGAAGACCTCAAGCAACAGTTCCGCGAGAAGTATGGCTACGAGCTGGGCGTTCCGGTCAACTGGTCAGCCTATGAGGATATCGCCAACTTCTTCACCAATGACGTGAAGGAGATCGACGGCGTTCGCGTCTACGGCCATATGGATTACGGCAAGAAGGACCCGTCGCTCGGCTGGCGCTTCACCGATGCCTGGCTGTCAATGGCCGGCGAGGGCGACAAGGGCATCCCGAACGGTTTGCCGGTCGATGAATGGGGCATCCGGGTCGAGGATTGCCATCCGGTCGGCTCGAGCGTGACCCGCGGTGGTGGCGCGAACAGCCCGGCGGCGGTCTATGCGCTGACCAAATATATCGACTGGCTGAAGCAGTATGCGCCGCCGGAAGCGTCCGGCATGACCTTCTCCGAAGCCGGACCGGTGCCCGGCCAGGGCAACATTGCCCAGCAGGTCTTCTGGTACACCGCCTTTACTGCGGCGCTGACCAAGCCCGACCTGCCGGTGGTCAACGAGGACGGCACGCCGAAATGGCGGATGGCGCCCTCGCCGCATGGGCCCTACTGGGAGGAGGGCATGAAGCTCGGCTATCAGGATGCCGGGTCCTGGACCATGCTGGAGAGCACGCCGCTCGAGCGGCGCAAGGCGGCCTGGCTCTATGCCCAGTTCGTCGTGTCGAAGACGGTGTCGCTGAAGAAGACGCTGGTCGGCCTGACGCCGATTCGCGAGTCGGACATCAACAGCCAGGCGATGACCGACGCCGCGCCCAAGCTCGGCGGCTTGGTCGAGTTCTATCGCAGCCCGGCCCGCGTCGCCTGGTCGCCGACCGGCACGAACGTGCCCGACTATCCGAAGCTGGCGCAGCTTTGGTGGCAGAACGTCGCGCTGGCCGTCACCGGCGAGCGGACACCGCAGGAAGCGATGGACAACCTGGCCGAGGAGATGGACCGGGTGCTGCAGCGCCTCGAACGGGCGGGCATGGAGGAATGCGCGCCGAAGCTCAATGAGGAGCAGGACGCCCAGTACTGGCTCGACCAGCCCGGCGCACCGAAGCCGAAGCTGGCCAACGAGAAGCCGCAGGGCGAGACCGTGCCCTATGACCAGCTTCTCCAGGCCTGGAAGGAAGGCCGGGTTCGGTAGTCCCGGTCCGGCGGTAAAGCGACGGGAGGGGACGGTGTGATCGCACCGTCCCCTTCTTCGCTTCGTCTTCCGGCGTCGTCGCATCAAGACCGGGCGAGGCCGGCCGCCATCCGACGGATCGACCGAGGCCGGCCCCAAAAGGGCCAGGGCGGGACTCCGCTTGTGCCGCGTCGGGGCTGGATCTATCTTCGGCAGATGAAGATCTCAGTGTCCTCCAGGATTGCATGACTCCAACCGACCTACTTGGCGAATGTGTCGCCCGGTCGCTCGGATGATTGCCAACAGAACGTTCCGTTCCGCGGGTCAGGAAGCCGCTTCGTCATGAAAGTGCTCATTGCCGACGACCATACGCTCTTCCGTCGGGGCCTCCGGCTCCTGCTGTCGAGCCTTTATGACGACATCGATGCGGTCGAGGCGGCGGACGCCGACGGCGCTTTGCGAATCGCCAACGAGCAGGCGGATCTCGATCTCATCCTCTGCGACCTCGCGATGCCGGGCATGGAGCAGCTGAAGGGGCTGCAGGCCTTGGCGCAGCGTCTTCCCAAGGCACCGATCGTGATTCTTTCCGCCATCTCCAATCCTGACGATATCGTCCGCACGATCGAATCCGGGGCACGCGGCTATATCCTCAAGTCGGCGAGCGACGAAACGCTGAAGCATGCGCTGTCACTGGTCCTTGCCGGAGAGACCTACATCCCGTCCGACGCGTTTCTCGATCGCCAGCGCCGCTGGGTCGGTGGTGCCGGAAACCCCCCTTTGCGGCTGTCGTCGGACAATCCTCTCAGCACCCTGACGCCGCGCCAGCGCGATGTGCTGACGCTGCTGATGGGCGGGCAGTCGAATAAGGAGATCGCGCGGAATCTCGGGCTGCTCGAGAGCACCGTGAAGGCGCATGTGAAGATCATCCTGAGCAAGCTGAACGTGGCGAACCGAACCCAGGCCGCCATGGTGGCCGCCGATCTGGGATGGCCGCAGCCGGAGTTCACCGACAAATCGCCGGTGTGAGCGGCCCTTCGGCGCTCTAACTAATCCGCGTCTTGCCCAACGAGCCTCTGTAGCACCTGGCGGAGCGACTCCGCGTCGATCGGCTTGTGCAGCAGCACGAGCCCCGTCGCCACCACTTCCTGCAAACGGACCGGCTCGATGTCGCCGGTCAGGATGATGCCCGGTACCGGGCGGCCCACGCTGCTGCCGATCGCGCTAATCGCCTCCACCCCGGTCGCGCCATCGCGCAACCGGTAGTCGGCGATGACGGCGGCCGGCACCCGACCGTCACTCGAAAGCTTATCGATCGCCTCGGCGGCGGAGACGGCGGCGATCACGACGCAGCCCCAGCGCCGGAAGACCTCGCTCATGGCGCGAAGCTGCATCGCTTCGTCGTCGATGGCCACGAGCAAGGCGCCGGCGAGGCTGTCCGCGGCCGTCTCGGTCGATCGTCCGACCGGTGCGCTGGCATGGGCGACGGGCATCTCGACGGCGAAGCGCGACCCTCGGCCCGGCTCGGACCGGACGTCGATGCGGTGCCCGAGCAGCTTCGCCAGACGGTGAACGATCGCGAGTCCCAGTCCCAGGCCGCGGGTCCGGTCCCGTTCCGGATTCCCGAGCTGCAAGAATTCCTCGAAGATGGCATCGAGCTTGTCGGCGGGAATGCCGATGCCGGTGTCGCAGATCTCGACCCGAAGGGTCGATCCGCGCCGACGGCAGCCGATCAGGATGCGGCCCTTGCTGGTGTAGCGGACCGCATTGGAGACAAGATTGCGCAGCATCCGATCGAGCAGGGTCGGGTCGCTATGGACGAAGGCGCTCGACGCGACCACACGAAGGCCGATGCCCTTCTCCGCGGCCGGACCCGCGAACTCATGCTCCATGCGGTCGAGCAGATCGCCGATCGCGAAATCGCGCGGCTTTGGCTCGAGGACGCCTGCGTCGAGCCGCGACATCTCGAGCAGCGAGTCAAGAAGGCCGTTGGTCGCGCGCAGCGAATCCTCGAGGGCGGCGATGATCTCCTCGTTCGCCGGCCCGCTCGCGGTGCTCTTCAGCGCCGACACGAACATGCTGATCGCCTGCAGCGGCTGTCGAAGGTCATGGCTGGCGGCGGCGAGAAACCGTGACTTCGCCCGATTCGCGCGATCGGCCTCCGCATGCGCCTCCTGCAAGGCATTCTCAGCCTGCTTGCGCCTGGTGATGTCGCGTATGCTGGTGCGATAGCCCAACGACCGGCCGTCTTCGTCGAGCACGCTCTGCCAGGATGCCGCCGCCCACCGGATCTCGCCGGCCCGATGCCGGATGCGGAAGGTGATGTCGTTGCCGCTCAGGCCGGCCGCCGCGTTTCGCAGGTGGGCGGCCATGTCGGCGCGATCGTCCTCGTGAACGAGCGGCAATGGATAGTCGGACATGGCGTGACATTCGGCGACCGTGTAGCCCGTCATGCGCTCGACCGCCGGATTGATCCAGCGTGGCCGACCGTCATCGCCCATCCAGCTTTCCCAGTCGTAGGTATAGTTGGCGATCGCCTCGAACAGGCGGTCGACCTGCGACGCCTCCCGCTCGCCCAGGTCGACGGCCTCCATTCCTGCCTGCGGCAGGCCGGAGATCGCGTCAAGCAACCAAGCGAGGGAAGACTGCGTCTGCTTTGGAATGGTCGACCTCCTGCATGTCGATCGGTTCGGAAGGCACCGTTTCGACTCTATCGCTGGGTCGCGAAGCCTAGCGCAAGACTGGGGAGTATGCACCCCCCGATAGGAGGATGCTTCCCCCTAATACGATCCGATTTGTACCATCGAATGGCTATGTGCCTCTCCGCCAAATGGGCGATAGACAACATTCGACTGGAGCCTCAGGGTAGCGACTTAATTCTCATCGCGGGAATTAAAGTTTACGTCAGGGAAACAAACATCCCTAACGAACAGCAAGGAGCCGGGCCAGGCCCTCTCATGGGGTCGTCAACAAGAAGCTCCGCTGGTTGCGCAGTCACGCAACGCAACAGGGAAGGATACTGTTGATGACAGCCAATCTCGCTTCCCGCATCGATGCCATGTTTTTGCGCGATCGCCTCTTTGCCTGGGGGTTCGTGCTCGTGCTTTGGCTCGTTGTTGGGTTCGTGTTCTTTTCGATCTATCCCCTTGCCCCTAGCGACGGTGTTCGGACCGTGATGGTGGTGAGCGCGATCGTTCTGCTGGTGTTCAATACCGCTGCGATCTTCGCCATGGTACGCCACTACGCGCACGATAAAGAGTTCATCTACGGTCTCGACATTCGCCACCTCGACGAGCGCCGTGCCGCGGCGTCGGTTCAAGGCGGTGTCCGACAACCCGCAGAGTGAGGCGACTCATGGCTCAGAAATACGATCCCCCCAAGCAGAGCGGCTTGGGGCAGTTCATCGATTCGTTCTTCCTGATGGCGCTGGTCTATGCGGCGCTGTTGTTGCCGATCCTGTTGGGGCTCACCGGCGGTGCGACCGAAACGGTGCTTCCCGACGGGGTCACGCAGATCGAGGCCGAGGATGGCACCGTAACCTGGCAGGGCCTCACCTGGGAGTCGCTCGGCCAGAACCCGACCATGCAGGCGCAATGGGAAAAGCTCGGTTACGACGTTGAAGCGGCGGCGGAGATTATTACCACGCGCTTCGACTACAGTATCGCGCCACTGTCCCTGCTGATCACGGCGATCGCCATCATCGGCTATTTCATCTTCCTGGTGACGATGTCCGAGAAGGAATACCGAGAGGTGATCGCCGAGAAATTCGACGCGCGACGATAGCTCTCCGCCGTCGATCGAAAGGGTTCCAAAGGGGATTTTAGGTATGGATATCTGGGATATTGCCAGCTACGCGGCCTGGATCGCATCGGGGCTGATCCTGCTCTGGATGGTGGCCGACGCGATCAAGGTCAATCGCGACTTCGACGAGAGTCTGTTGATGAGCTCACAGGAAGGTATCGACGAACTGCTCGAGGACCCGGCGGCCGCAGGCCGGCCCGGTCGGGAGGGCTAGGCCCATGACGGACCAGGCTCTCGGCCAAGCGCAACCACAGCGCATCAATCTGCTGAAAGTTCTCGGGCCCGCCCATGTCTGGGCGCTCGGCGTCGGCATCGTCCTCGTCGGCGAATTCATGGGTTGGAATTTCTCGGTCGGCAAGGGCGGCGCCTTCGGCTCCCTGATCGCCTGCTGGGTGATCGGCCTGCTTTACACCTGCGTCGCCATGATCGATTCGGAAGTCACCTCGACGGTGGCGGCCGCAGGCGGCCAATATGCACAGGCAAAGCATACGATCGGCCCACTGATGGCCTTCAATGTCGGCCTGTATCTGGTGATGGCCTACACCATGCTCGAGGCGGCCGACGCGCTGGTCACGGGCGACCTGATCGCGATCGCGGCGGCGCAGTTCGGGCATCCCGGTCTCGATCCGCGTCCCTTCGTCGTTCTGACCATCGCACTGCTCGCTTTGTTGAACTACCGCGGCGTGTTCATGACCTTGAGCGTGAACTTCGTCATCACGGCTGCCGCGTTCACCTCGATCGTGATTCTGTTTATCGGAGTGCAGCCGTGGAATCCGGGTGCGGTGCTTCAGCATCAGGGTCTGCTAACAGACCTTCCCTATGGCTGGATCGGCGTGCTCGCCGCATTCCAGTTCGGCATCTGGTACTATCTCGGCATCGAAGGCACCTGCCAAGCGGCGGAGGAAGTCCGCTCGGCGGGTCGGGCGCTGCCGCTCGGCACGATGAGCGGCATCATCACCCTGCTGATCGCGGCGTCCCTCACCTGGTACATCACGACTGGTCTTATTCCCTGGGAGTATCTGGGTCAGGATCTGGCGCCGCTCTACACCGCCTCGACGCTGACCGGCAGCACGGTTTTGCACGTCTTCCTGTTCGTCGGCACGATCTTCTCGGCGGTCGCATCGGCCAATGGTTGCATCAATGACGCGTCGCGTGCTTGGTTCTCGATGGGGCGCGATCGCTACATGCCGGTTTGGTTCGGAGCGGTGCATCCGCGCTATCGTACGCCGTTCCGCGCGATCCTGTTTCTGATCCCGATCGCCGTGTCGTTCGCCTTCACCGGGCTGCTCGACCAGGTGATCACTTTCTCGATCCTGTCGGGGCTGCTCGGCTACACCTTCATGCCGATCAACATGCACAAGTTCCGCAAGAAATGGCCGTTGGGCTCCATTCGCCGCGGCTATGTGCATCCCTGGCATCCGCTCCCGGCCATCGTGCTGCTGAGCCTGTGCACGGCGACCTATTTCGCCGTGTTCCTCGGCTATGGCGTGCAGCTTCTGGCGATGATTGGGTTCTACATCGTCGTGTCGCTCTGGTTCGCCTTCCACCGCTATAAATATGTCCGGCGGGGCGACCAGTTCACGATGCCGTGGCCAAGACCGCTCGGCTACTGACGGAAGCCTTGACAGAGGGGCGCGTGAGGGAGATTGCCATGAAACTGCTCTGCGCAACCGACGGATCGCGCCCCTCCGAGAAGGCCGTGGCCTACGCGGTCGATATCGCCAAGAAGCTGAATGCTCATCTGACGTTTCTGACGGTGACCACGGTCTCCGCGGAACGGGCCTCGAAGACCTATTTCTGGGACGAGGAGATCCTGGCGGCGGGCGACGCGATGATTCATCAGGAACTGAGCGCCGCCGCCGCTATGGCCAAGCAGGCCGGTCTCGACGATGTTCGATGCGTCACGGCGGTCGGACGCGACATCGCAGAGGCGATCGTCGCCTATGCGGAGACGAATCGCTTCGACCAGATCATCGCAGGGTCGAGCGGCCGGACCGGAGCGGCCCGGCTGCTGCTCGGGTCGGTGGCGGGCGCGGTCGTCAGCAAGGCCCATTGCCCGGTCACCATCGTCCGATGAGGCGGAATTGTTCACGAGTGGTCGGCCCTTGCCCATAGCGGTCGATTCCTGACCGAGGTCGTGCGATGCGGTACGAGATCCTGGCGCTTGCGCTTACCTTCATAACGGTGCTTTGGTTGATGCACCGTCGGCATCGTGCGACCATCAAGCAAACGCGGACGCGTTTCTTCGACGCCTGCCTGCCGCTCTTCGACAGCTATCGGGTGACGCAGGATGATATCGACTTTCCGGTGCTGGCGGGACATTACCGCGGCTATCGGGTGCGGCTCGAGCCGATCGTCGATCATGTCGCCGTCCGCAAGCTTCCGTCGCTCTGGCTGCTGGTCACGGTGCATGGCGAGGTCCCTTACAAGGGGATCGTCGATCTCCTGGCGCGACCGCTGAACACCGAGTTCTTTTCGCCCTCCGCCGGCCTGGATACGGCAATCGAGATTCCGCCAGGATGGCCGCCGCACGCCTCGCTTCGAACCAACGCGCCCGAGCAGATGCCGCCGATGCACCTGCTGACCCCCCATATCGCCATATTCGACGACCCGAAGACCAAGGAGCTGCTGGTCACGCCACGCGGCGTGCGAATCGTCTATCAGGCAAATCAGGCAACCCGCGCGCATTATCTCGTGCTGCGTCAGGCGGAGTTCAAAGATGTCGCTGTGCCCGCCGCGCTCGTACAGCGGCTGCTCGATCAGGCGATTGCCGTGCACCAGACCTTGGCCGATGGGCGGACAGAAGGATCTCGGCAGAATGAACGACACGACGCTGATGACCGACGGCACGAACCGGCGCTCGCCGTCTGACCAGCGGCCGCTCAAGCCGCCGTTTCATCCCTATCTCGTGCTCGCGGTGGCGATTGCGCTGCCGGGCATGGGACAGGTCGTCAACGGTACGGCGACGCGCGGCCTCACGATGGCTTTTTCGATGCTCAGCCTCGGCTGGGTCAGCTACCATTTGACGACGCCGGAGCATTCCCTCGTCGGGCGGTTCGCCGGCGGCTTTTTCATTTACGCGATTTCGGTTCTCGACGCCTATCGCTGGGCGCGATACCGGTGGGAGATCTTCCACCGGCAGGACAGGACAACGGAATGACCCGACTTCCCTGGCCGGTCGACAGCCACGAGTTAGGCCTCCTTATGCCTCCTCCCGATGGGGGAGGGCCGAGGTCTGAACGGTGGTTGCCTCAGCCTTCCGGAAGCTTGTTTCCCGGTTCCCTGTTCGCTCACAATTTCTTTGCCAATAGCACTATTAACTGGAGCCGCCCCGTCCCTCACCGGATTGGGCGGCTCTTTTTCTTTCAACGATAAGTTTCGGGGAGAACCTATGACAACGACAATCGACAGTGCGGCCGGACCATCCGCGTCCGCCGGGCTTCACCGGACGATTGGATGGAAGCACGCCTTCTGGGTTGCGAGCGGCGTGCCGGCCTTGGTGCTCTTTTCGATCGGCGGCATTGCCGCCACGATTGGCTCGCCATCGTGGATGATCTGGGTCATTTCCGTCAGCTTCGGCTTTATCCAGGCCTTTACCTATGCGGAGATCGCCGGGCTGTTTCCTAGCAAATCGGGCGGCGCCTCCGTCTATGGCGCGGCCGCCTGGGTACGCTACAGCCGGATTATCGCGCCCCTGTCGGTATGGTGCAACTGGCTCGCCTGGACACCCGTTCTGGCGATTGGCGCCGGACTCGGCGCCGGCTACATCCTGACGGCGCTCTTCGCTCCGGATGCGGCGATCAACACTTGGCAGATCACGCTCGCCGATCTCGGCTTCCTGAAGGAGGGCCTGACGATCCGGATCAATTCGACCTTCGTTCTCGGCACCGTCCTGCTGCTCGCCGTGTTCGCGGCGCAGCATCACGGCATTCTGCGAACGGCGAAGATCCAGACGATCATCGGGCTCGCGGTCATCATTCCGCTGCTGATCGTCGGCATCGTGCCGATCCTCACCGGTGAGGTCGTCTCGGAGCATTTCACGCCCTTCGTGCCGATCGCCTTCGACGGTGCGGGCAACGTGATCCCCGGCGAATGGGATCGGGCCGGGTGGACGCTGTTCCTCGGCGGCCTGTTCATCGCCGCTTGGTCGGCCTATGCGTTCGAGACCGCGATCTGCTACACCAGCGAGTTCAAGAACCCGGCGACGGACACCTACAAGGCGATCCTTTATGCCGGACTTCTCTGCGTCGTCGTCTATACCGTGGTGCCGTTCTCGTTCCAGGGTGCGCTCGGCGTCGACGGCATGCTCGAGCCGGGTATCGTCGACGGCTCCGGCGTCGCTGCGGCGATGGCGAGCATGGTCGGCGGCGGCCCGTTCATTCAGAACCTGCTGGTGATCATGCTGATCCTGGCGCTGCTGCTGGCGATCATGACGTCGATGGCCGGGTCGTCCCGAACGCTCTATCAGGGATCGGTCGACGGCTGGTTGCCGCGCTATCTCTCCCACTCAAACCAGCACGGCGCCCCGACCCGGGCGATGTGGACCGACCTCAGCTTCAACCTGATCCTGCTGATGATGTCGGACTATCTGTTCGTGCTGGCGGTCTCCAACTGCTGCTATCTCGTGTTCAACTTCCTGAACCTGAACGCAGGCTGGATCCACCGCATCGACAATGGCGACGTCAAGCGGCCGTGGAAGGCGCCGAACTGGCTGATGGGAATCGGTGTCGTCCTTTCCTTCGTCAATGCGGCGCTGTTGGGCGCGGGGGCGAACGTCTGGGGTCCGGGCACGCTGATGTCCGGCATCATCGCTATCGCCCTGATCATCCCGGTCTTCCTGTTCCGCCATTATGTTCAGGACAAGGGCGAGTTCCCGCCGGAAATGCTCGATGATCTGCGGGTCGACGGCAAGCGGGTGCTCGGCGACGGCAGGAAGGCGGGCATTCTGCCTTACGTCACGCTCGTTGCCGGCGCGACCGTCGTCTTCGTCGCCAACTGGTTCTTCTACCTGTAAGGCGAAGGACGAGACCAAGAGAAACGGCGGGGCCTCTCCAGGCCCCGCCGTTGCTTTTTGCGTCGGCTGCCGCCGGGATTACCCGATATGCATCCAGACCGACTTGGTCTGGGTGTGGTGCAGCATCGTTTCGAAGCATTTGTCGCGGCCCTGGCCCGACTGCTTGTAGCCGCCCCAGGGCTGCGTCATGTCGCCATGGTCGAAGCAATTGACCCAGACGATCCCAGCCTCGATGTCGCGTGCGGCCTTGTGGGCGATGTTGACGTTGCTGGTCCAGATGCTGGCCGCCAAGCCATAGCTCGTGTCGTTGGCGATCTCGACCGCCTGCGCCAGATCCTTGAAGGGGAGCACCGCGGCCACGGGGCCGAAGATTTCCTCGCGGGCGATCTTCATCTTGTTGTTCACGCCGGTGAACAGCGTCGGCGCGACGTAGCAGCCTGCTTCCAGGCCCTCCGGCACGGCGCCGCCGAAAGCCAGCGTCGCACCTTCCTCCTTGCCGGCGCTGATATAGCCTAGCACGCGCTTCTGCTGCTCCTTCGTGACCAGCGGTCCCATGCTGGTCTTCGGGTCCAGCGGATCGCCGGGGACGAAGGCGGTCTTGCTCTTCTCCTTGAACCGCTCGACGAACGCGTCATGCAGCTTGACGTCGACCAGCAGGCGCGAGCCGGCGTTGCAGACCTCGCCCTGGTTTCCGTAGATGCCGTTGATTGCATATTCTACGGCGGTATCCAGGTTCTCGACATCGCCAAGCACGATCTGCGGAGTCTTGCCGCCACATTCCGTGGTCACCCGCTTCATGTTCGACTGGCCGGCATAGACCATCATCAGCTTGCCGACCTCGGTCGAGCCGGTGAAGGCGATCTTGTCGACGTCCATATGCAGCGCCAAGGCCTTACCGACCTCCTCGCCCAAGCCCTGCACGACGTTGAAGACGCCGGCGGGGCCGCCCGCCTCGATGAACAGCCGGGCCATTACATTGGCGCTCAAGGGTGACTGCTCGGCCGGCTTCAGAACGACGCAGTTGCCCGCCGCGAGCGCCGGCGCCACCTTCCAGGCGGCCATCATCAACGGATAGTTCCACGGCACGACGCAGCCGACGACGCCGAGCGGCTCGCGCAGGATGTAGTGGAACTCGGTCGCGGCGGTGTTCGTCACTTGGCCGTCGATCTTGTCGATGGTCTCGGCGAAGTACTGGAAGGTCAGCGCCGATCCCGGGATATCGCTGTTGATCATGTCCGAGATCGGCTTGCCCATGTTCAGCGTGTCGAGCAGCGCGAACTCGACCGCATGCTCGCGGATCAGCTCGGCATACCGGTAAAGGATGTCCATCCGGTCGCGCGGCGCCATGCGCGACCAGACGCCGCTCTTGAACGCCTTGCGCGCCGACTTGACCGCGCGGTCGACATCGTCGCCGTTGCCGCGGGCGACCTCGGCGATCACCTCGCCGGTCGCCGGGTTGATCGACTTAAAGGTCCGGCCCTTCTTGGCGTCGACGAACTCGCCGTCGATGAACATCCGGGTTTCCGGCTTCAGCTCGCCCGCGTAGCGGTGCCAGCCCTTCTTGTCGAGGGACTTCGCCTGCTCGAGATTCATATCTGAGATCCTCCTCCGACTCCTTCGTCATGCGCCGCGGTGAGGCGATGTCGGCCGCGGCTGCGATTGTCCGACAATAGCATCGGCCGAAATATCCGCGCCAGCCCCGCACGGGCATCTGCCTGCCCATCGGCGCCGCGCCTCACGCCACGGCCGACGGGCCGCGCAGCCGGCGTTCGCGATAGAGGATGTAAAGCCCGCTCGCGGCGATGATCGCGGCGCCGACCAGGGTCCAGCCATCGGGGAAATCGCCGAAGATCAAAAGCCCGATGGCGGTGGACCAGACGAGCTGCAGATAGGTGAAGGGTGCCAGGGTCGAGGCCGGCGCGGCGGCGAAGGCCTTGATCATCATCAGATGGCCAAATCCGCCGATCAGTCCGATCAGCGCCATCCACGCCCAGCCCTCCAGGTCCGGGGTCCGCCAGTGGAAGGGCACCAGCGCGGTCATAACCACGAGCCCGACCGAGGCGGAATAGAACAGCGTGGTCATCCAGCCGTCGGTCCGGCTGAGGATCCGTGTGCTGATCTGGTACAGCGCGAAGCAGACGGCCACCAGCAGCGGTAGGGCCATCGCCCAATGCATGCCGCCGGGCATGCCACCGAGACCTGGCCGGATGATGACCAGGACGCCGGTGAAGCCGATTACCACCGCGGCCCAGCGACGCGGCCCCACTGTCTCACCGAGGAGCGGGACCGAGAGCGCGGTCACCAACAACGGCCCGACGAACCCGATCGCCGTCGCGGTGGCGAGCGGGATATGCTTCACGGCGAGAAAGAAGAAGAAGGTCGAGCCTAGAAGCAGGAGCGAGCGCAGGAGCTGCAGGCCGAGCCGCGGCGTTCGAACGACCGACCCCCACCGAAGCCCGCCGAAGAACAAGGGCAGGGTCAGCATGTGGAACAGATAGCGTGCCCAGACCACCTGGACGACGGGATAGGTCTGGCTGAGGTGCTTCGCCGTCGCGTCCATCAGGACGAAGGACAGGCCGGCGGTCAGCATCAACAGGATGCCGCGGACGCTGGTCGCGTCCGTGGCGGTGGGGGCGGCGGGCGGAACGGCAGTCATCGGCGGATCCGGATGTGACGCGGGCCGAAAGGCGGGCGGCGCGAGGATGGAGGATGATTGCCGATTTCGTGGGACGAAGCATCTGTTGATTGGGCATCTACCGATATCGCCATTCACCCTGCGATCGAATGGCAGCCGTATAGTCAGGACTGATGAGGCCCGACCCGCTGAGCCGCTCGCGCTTACTGCCGGTGGCGATATCCTGAAGCGATACGCGGCCGCTACACCAATGCCCTGCCGGGTCGGAGATCATCCGGCTCTCTCGGATCACAGAGCCCGGGCATCCTCGATCGGACTAACTGGTTTTCTGCGACCAGAGGGCTTTACGGATGGCGCCGAGCAATTCTTCCGGCCGGTATGGCTTCGCCAGGAAGCCGGCCGGATGAGCTGCTGCGGCGCGGGTCTTCACGCCAGGATCGGAATACGCCGACACGAAGAGACTCGGCAGGTCCAGGCGGGTCCGGATATCGATCGCAGCGGCGATGCCATCGCTGCTTCCGGCCAGCCGGATGTCCATCAGGACGAGATCGGGGCGGGTCTCCTCGGCTTTTCGCACCGCCTTCTCAGCGGTGGCGGCGATGCCGACGACCTCATAACCGGCGGCGTGGAGCAGATCGCGCGCGGCAAGCGCCGCCAGGGCCTCGTCCTCCACGATCAAGATCCGCTGTCGCTTGGACGATCCCGTCTCTACCGAAGTGCCTTCCTTCGGGTGTGATGGCTCGTCGGGCTCGGCGGTTGTGATGAAGCGCCGGGGGGGCGCTGCCGACGACCAATGGTCCGGAAGTGCCGCCACGGTTCCCTTCATTCGCTTCTCCGCGTCTTCGTTGCCGCCGATCGACCGGTGTCTTTGAAAATCAGCCGGACCCAAGTGCCTGGGTTGCCACCGGTCTCGAGGTCGCCGTCCAATTGCATCGCCAAGCCCTCCACTAGCGTCAGCCCCATGCCCCGCGGGCTCGCCGCCATGCCGCGGCCATCGTCGCTGACCAGGAGCTCCAGCCGGCCGTCTGGAGACGGCGTCAGCCTCACGCGCACGGTGCCCGCCTGGCCGTCCGGGAAGGCATGCTTGAAGGCGTTGGAGAGAAGCTCGTTCACGACCAGCCCCAGCGGTGTTGCCGCTTCCAGGCTGATGGTCGTGGGCGGCACATCGAGGACCAAGCCGATATTCGCCAAACTATAGGACTGATGAATGCTCTTACACAGCTCCGCCAGGAGATTGGCCGCATTCAAGGCCGCGACGCTGTCCGCTTGGTATAAAAGCCGCTGAACGGACACCATCGCCTCGACGCGATTGCCGGCTTCGACGAGCTTTCGCCGCATGCGCTCGTCCGGTTCCCGGGCGACGGCCATCGTGAACAGGCCGGCGACTACCTGCAGGTTGTTCTTGACCCGGTGATGCACCTCCCGGAGCAGGATCTCCTTCTCCGTCAGCGCCGCTTCCAAACGCTCCTGGATCGTCGCGCGCAGATGGATCTCGGCATGCTGCTCGGCGATTTTCTGCGTGAGAGTCACGAACTTCTCGTGCGCCGCCTGGATGTCACGGCAGCGCAGAATGATGACCGCCGGCCTGCCCTCGGAGGCTGGCTCCGCCACCGCGCCATCGCACCGAAGCCGCCGGAACGGTCCGTCCGGCGCCTTGAGCGTGAATGCGCCCAGAAGGCCTTCGCGCGTGGTCGAGCAGCGTGCCAGATAGTGGCCGACTGTCTCCGGCGGATCGTTGACGACATCGGCCAGC
The DNA here is from genome assembly GCA_003576685.1 of Virgifigura deserti. GTDB lineage: Bacteria > Pseudomonadota > Alphaproteobacteria > Dongiales > Dongiaceae > Virgifigura > Virgifigura deserti. The sequence goes on along the minus strand of QOZR01000007.1, from coordinate 218,271 downwards.
TGTCCTCCACCGTCGCGCCGAACGCCCGGCAGCGCCTGGCACGCCGCGGGATTGGCGGCCAGGATCAGGCCATCCGTGCGAACGAGAAGAATCGGTGTTGGATCGGCATGGGCAAAGGCGTGAAAGTCAAGCCCCGCCAATCGCCGGCTCCTTGCGGAAATACTCGCGCCCCTCTGCCTCCGCCGCGGCGCTAGCCGGCTGAAGATGCACGACGACACGGCAGCCGGAATGCCCCTGCGCGATCGTCTCCTGGAGCTCCACCTTGGCATAGCCCAGATTGTCGGCCGCGATCTGGCCGAAGACGTTGGACGTCATCATGCACATCGACGGCCGGCCGACGACCTTCTCCGCGAACGGGCAGGTCCGGTTGCCGAGGACGATCCGCTCGTCGGTCTCCTCGATGATGAAGAAATCACCCTGAATGCGCCGTTTCAGATCGACCAGAACCCGTGCGACTTGCGCGCGCGAAAGACGCTCGGTTCCGAGTGCGCTCTTATAGTCGGCGTTGATCTGCTCGCCGATCGCGCTGCCGACCACGCTGATGTAGCCGGCGGCCTCCCGCAAGCCGACGACATCCTCAAGCGTGCCGGCCAGCTCGCGAATAAGGCTGCGCAGAAACACATCACGCTCGAGCGGCACGGGGGCGTGTTCAATCGTCGTCGGGGCTGTCATGACAGTACCTCCGCGGTTGCCAACAGGTTCCCCCAACCCATCAGAGCACATCTCAAGCTGCCGTCAAGGCGGGAATGAAAGCGAATCTTGCGGATGATCGAGAGGCTGCAGGCGAAGGGGCCAGCAGCACCGGGGATGGCAGTGCATTAATTCACTGCATCGTGGAAAGGATGCAACCTAAATGCTTTCGTCGCGTTGGACATCCTGCATGTTTCGATGCCCTCGAATGCGGCAGCCGGCCTCACAGACCTGTTAGAGCTGCCGGCCCATGCTGTCTCGGCATCTGCTGGTGATGTCGGCGGCTTGCCGGCCGCGCGCTGCTCTTCGCCGCCGCGGCCCACCTTTTCCCGGCCCTTTCCCGCAAAGAGGAGGCGGAGTCCGCGCCAAATACCTACCAAGAGCCTCCCTCAATAAATTTTTCATGAGTACTGGACATTCTACTGAATTGGGAATAAGTGCGTTCAATGTTGGGGCCGGGAAACAAGCCGGCGGGCAGCGGCCCCACCGAGCAAGTTATCTGCCCGTCGCCTCGTGGTTCGATGCCAACGAATGATGCCCATTCGGGGGCCGAATCGAACCGCAAACCGTTTGGTTTGGTGGGCCGATTCACCCGATTCTGGAACCAGGCGGGCGAACGGACTACTAGGAGCCTTCAAGAATGGAAAATCGCTTCGCTGCGGAAGATGCCGAGCCTCCAAGTAGCGTGATCGCGAAACAGGGCTCACTGTCCATTGCGATTTCCGAAAAGATCGAAGACCAGCTGGCGGCGAAGCCGCCTTTTTTTGCGCCTACACTCAAGCAGCACACCGGGCAGAATCCGGGGCAACGCACCGCCCGCGAGCGGTTTCCCATCAGCCCGCGCAGCCAGCTCTTCCGAAAGAGGTTCTTCCCCGCCGCCTCGGCCGCCGATTGGAGCGACTGGCGGTGGCAGATCCGAAATCGGGTCAAGGACTTGGCCACGCTGTCCCGCATCATCAACCTGTCGGCGGACGAGGAGAGCGCGATCCGGCGCCATACCGGTTCGCTGCCGGTGGGCATCACGCCCCATTATCTCAGCCTGTTCGACCGGGACGATCCGAGCCATCCCATCCGCCGCACCCACATTCCCGTCGGCGGGGAATATGTCCGCTCGCCCGGCGAGGCCGACGATCCGCTCGGCGAGGATCATGACGCCGCGGTTCCGGGTCTCGTTCATCGCTATCCAGACCGGGTGCTGTTCCTGACGACCGGCTTCTGCTCGACCTATTGCCGCTATTGCACGCGCTCGCGCATGGTCGGCGAGGCCGGCGGCGAGTACAGCTTCAGCATGCCGCAATGGGAGCGGGCGATCGCCTATATCGAGGCGCATCCCGAGATCCGCGACGTGCTGCTGTCCGGCGGCGATCCGCTGACCCTGGCCGACGAGAAGCTGGAATGGCTTCTGGCGCGCCTGCGGGCCATCAAGCATGTCGAGTTCCTGCGCATCGGCACCAAGGTGCCGGTGGTCGTGCCGCAGCGCGTCACCCGCAGCCTGGTTACCATGTTGCGGCGCTACCACCCGCTGTGGATGAGCATCCATTTCACCCATCCCGACGATCTGACGCCGGAGACCAAGGAAGCCTGCGCCCGCCTCGCCGACGCCGGCATTCCGCTCGGCAGCCAGACGGTTCTGCTGAAGGGCATCAACGACGATGCCGTCGTGATGAAGAAGCTGATGCACGGCCTGCTGATGAGCCGGGTGAAGCCCTATTACCTCTATCAATGCGATCCGATCACCGGCTCGGAGCATTTCCGGACGCCGGTCGAGAAGGGGCTGGAGATCATCCGGGCGCTGCGCGGCCACACGACCGGCTATGCCGTGCCGACCTATGTGATCGACGCGCCCGGCGGGGGCGGCAAGATCCCGCTGATCCCCGATTACGTCGTCGGGCGCGAGGGTGACGACCTGCTGCTGACCAATTTCGAGAACGGCCTCTACCGCTACCGCGATCCGGGTGGACAGGTCGGCCTCGGCAAAGCGGATCCAGCGGCATCGCAGGACGCCGGCAAGTCCGTGGGCGAGGGGGACGGATCATGCGCGTCGGCCTGACCTATGATCTCCGTGACCATTATCTGGCGGCCGGCTACGGCGTCGAGGAGACGGCGGAGTTCGACAGCATCGCGACGATCGAAGGGATCGAGGGAGCGCTTGGTCATTACGGGCTCTCAGCCGACCGGATCGGAACGGTTCAGCAGCTCGCCGCCCGGCTGGCCGCCGGCGAGCGCTGGGACTTCGTTTTCAACATCGCCGAGGGCCTTCACGGCATCGGCCGCGAGGCGCAGGTTCCGGCGCTGCTCGACGCCTATGGCGTACCCTACTGCTTCTCCGACCCGTTGGTCATGGCGCTGACACTGCATAAGGGCATGACCAAGCATGTCGTCCGGGATAAGGGCGTGCCGACCGCGCCCTTCGTCGTAATCGAGGAGATGGCCGACATCGCCGCCATCGACCTGCCCTTTCCGCTGTTCACGAAGCCGGTGGCGGAAGGCACGGGGAAGGGTGTGCTGCCGACCTCGCGCGTCACCTCGATTGCGGCATTGCGCAAGGTCTGCCGACAGCTTCTCGCCCGCTACCGCCAGCCGGTGCTGGTCGAGACCTTCCTGCCGGGCCGCGAATTCACGATCGGGATCACCGGCACCGGCACCGCCGCGGCGCCGGTCGCCACGATGGAGGTGGTGCTGACGGCCGAGGCCGAGGCCGGGGTCTATTCCTACGTGAACAAGGAGGAATGCGATCAGCGCGTCCGCTACCACCTCGCCGACGATCCGGAAGCGCAGGAGGCGGCGCGCGTGGCCCTCGCGGCGTGGCGGGCGCTCGGCTGCCGCGATGGCGGGCGCATCGACATCCGATCGGATGCGATGGGCCGGCCACACTTCCTCGAGGTCAACCCGCTCGCCGGCCTGCATCCGCAGCATTCCGACCTGCCGATCATGTGCCGTCTTGCCGGTATTCCCTATGAAGCGCTGATCGGTCGGATTCTCGATTCGGCGTTTCGGCGCTGTGGACTGAGGCTGGGCGCCGCGTCGGGCGTTCCGGTGGCGGCGGAGTAGGGCCGATGATCATTCCGATGAAAGGCCGCCGCTCCCCCAAGGTCGCCCTGCTCTATGGCGCGGTCGCCGCGGATGCCGCCGCCGACGAACAGGACGTCCTGGTCGAGATCGAGGCGGTTCGGCAGGCACTGGTCGGCCTCGGCTATGTACCCGTCGCCGTGCCGCTCTCGCTCGATCTCGAGGCGGCGCGCCGGCGGCTGCTCGATCTGCGACCGTCCTTCGTCTTCAATCTCGTCGAATCGATCGACGGGCAGGACCGACTGCTCCATCTGGCGCCGGCCCTGCTCGATTCGTTGGGCCTGCCCTATACCGGTTCGGGGACGGAGGCGGTGTTCCTTACATCGAACAAGCTGGTGGCCAAGCGCCAGCTTGCCGCGGCCGGCATCGACACGCCGGCCTGGACGGACGGCGTCCCGCAGGATGCGTCGCCGCTGTTCCGCGGTCCCTACATCGTCAAGTCGGTGTGGCAGCACGCCTCGATCGGGCTCGACACCGACTCGGTCGTGGCCGATTCCCGCAAGTTGTCGCCGCTGATGCGTCGCCGCCGTCGCCGGTTCGGCGGTGACTGGTTCGCCGAGCGCTTCATCGACGGGCGCGAGTTCAACCTCGCTTTGCTGGCGGGCCCTGGCGGGGTCGAGCTGCTGCCGCCGGCCGAGATGCGCTTCGTCGGCTTTCCGCCGAACAAGCCGCGCATCATCGATTATGCCGCCAAATGGGACCCGGCGAGCTTCGCCTATCACAATACGGTCCGCTCCTTCGACTTCCCCGCCGCCGACGCCGCACTCCTTCGGCGGCTGGAGGCGATCGCGAAGGCCTGCTGGCATCTGTTCGGGCTGCGTGGCTATGCGCGGGTCGATTGCCGTGTCGACGCCGACGGGCGCCCGTGGGTGCTGGAGGTGAACGTCAACCCCTGCATCTCGCCGGATGCCGGGTTCGCGGCGGCCGCGGCCCGCGCCGGGCTCGATCTGACCGCGACGATCCGCCGGATTCTCGCCGATATGGCGGTGCCCGTCACGACTGCGCCGGCGAAGCGGCACAGCAAGACGACGGAGGCGGGCATTGCGTTGGCGGCACCATGACGAACCTCCCTCTCCCCTTGCGGGAGAGGGACTCTCGTTGCGTGATGCGGTGACCGCCCCCGATGTGGAAGCAGTGCGGTCGCTGGTTCTGGGGACCGGCTTCTTCTCGGCGGAGGAGGTGGAGGTCGCCGTCGAGCTGGTCGAGGCGCATCTCGCCCAGGGCCCGGCCAGCGGCTATCACTTCCTCTTCGCTGAGCGGGCCGGGCGGGTGGTCGGCTATGCCTGCTATGGCCCGATCGCCCTCACCCGCGCCAGCTACGATCTCTACTGGATCGTCGTCGAGGCCGGGCATCGGCGCGGCGGTGTCGGCCGGCTGCTGATCGGCGCAGTCGAGGCGGCGATTACGGATCTGGGCGGCGGCCAGCTCTATGTCGAAACCTCGTCACGGCCGCAATATGCGCCGACGCGGGCTTTCTATACGCGCATGGGCTATCGCGAGGCGGCGCTGTTCGAAGATTTCTACGCCCCGGATGACGGCAAGGTGGTGTTCGCGAAGCGGCTCGCCGCGCCGCACCGGCGCTGAGGCACTCCTATCCCGTCTTCGTGGTCGGAGCGAACACGCCGTCCCATTCCTTCGTCGGCGGCGTTGCCGAGAAGGCGGCAATGCGCCGTTCGTAAAGTTCGTAGAGCGGCGCCAGAATCTCGCCAAGGGCGCGACAGGCGGTCAGCGCCCGGGCGGCTTCGGGCCAGTCCTGCCGTCGATAGGCGGCCAGCATCGCACCATGGGCGCCCGCCAGTTCCCGGAACAGCTCGCTGTCGCGCAGGTCGGCATCGCCCAGCGCGGTGTAGATCGCGATCGGCGTGGCGCGGCCCTTCACCCGCACTTGGTCGATCTCGATCAGCGCCATTTCCGGCACTTGCTCCGCTGTCCGCTCGCCGATCACGAGATCGACGCCGTAAGTCCCCGACAGGCTTTCCAGCCGCGAGGCGACGTTGACGGCGTCGCCCAGCACCGAATAGTCGAAGCGCTGCTCGGAGCCCATATTCCCGACGCAGCAGAAGCCCGTGTTGATCCCGATGCCGATCGCGATGCGCCGCGGCGCACGGCCTTCACGCATCGCCTCGGCATCCCACAGCTCGTTCAGCCGCTGGAGTTCCGCGCGCATCGCGAGCGCGGCGCGGATCGCGCTGCGGGCATGGTCGGCATCGGTCAGCGGCGCGTTCCAGAACGCCATGATGCAGTCGCCGATATATTTGTCGATGGTGCCACCCTTGTCCTGGATCACCCCGGTCATCGGCGTCAGGAAGCCGTTGATCAGCCGGGTCAGCGCCTGCGGGTCGAGTCCTTCGGCGATGTTGGTGAAGCCGCGGATGTCGCAGAACATCAGCGTCAGCTCGCGCATCTCGCCGCCCAGCGTCAGCCGCTCCGGATGGCGGGTCAGCTCCTCGACCAGAACCGGCGAGAGATAGCGGCCGAAGGCACCGCGGACCTGCCACTTCTCCCGCTCCGTCCGGAGATAGCCGAGCAGCGAGCCGGAGAGATAGACCAGCAGGGCCACGAGGCTGGCGAACAGGGGGTCGAGCAGCCAGCCATGCCGCGCGAAGGCGGCCCAGGAGAGCGAGACCGCGATCACGATCGCCGAGGCGGCGACCAGCGCGGACAACAGCGCGCCGACGCGGCGGATGAAGACGATCAGGACAATCCCGAACAACGTAAGGTGGAGAAGCTCGGCACCTGTCGCCCAGTCCGGGCGCTGCAGATATACGCCGCTCAACATCTGCTCGAGGATCTGCGCATGCACCTCGACACCGGCCATCACCGGATCGAGCGGCGTCGTCCTGACGTCCTTCAAGCCCTCGGCGCTGGTTCCGATCAGCGCAATCCGGCCGGCCACGGCGGCGGGATCGAAATCGGGCTCCAGCACGCGCCAGGCCGGCAGGAAGCGCGCCGCGACGCTGCCCGAATCATAGAGCAGGATCCGGCCTCGCGCGTCGGTCGGCACGACCGCCGCGCCGATCCGCAGATGGGTGATCCCGGTCGCCTCGCCGAAGCTCCTCTCGCCGCTGGCGCCCGACGCCTTGATCATGTAGCTGCCGGCACCCTGGGCAACGCGCAGCGCCTCGGCGGCGAGGCTCGGATAGAGTCGATCGCCGAGCCGCACCAGCAGCGGGACGCGGCGGATCGTGCCGTCGGCATCGGGTATCGCGTTGACGCTGCCATTGCCCCGGGCCGCCGCCTCCAATGAAGGCAGCGCCACCGTCGCGTCGGTGAAGCGGGGGGCGAACAGCCGCGGATCATCGCCGGCATGGGAGAAACCGGCCTTGATCGCGGGCGTTCGGCCATCGGCCCGGGCACCGCTTGGCCGATCGATCAGGACGAAGGCCGTGACCGCGGGGGTTCGGGCCAGGCTGTCGGCGAGGGCCGCGTCGGGGTCCGGCAGGGCGGCGATCTCGGCCTGCAGCGGCGCGAACTCCGGGCGGTCCGGCCACAGCGCGGCTAGGTTCTCGGGCGCAAGCCGGTCCGGCTCCGCCAGAAGGATATCGAGCACCACGGCCGCGGCGTCCATCTCGCCCAGCCGGTCGACGAGGCGGGCCAGCCGGTCGCGCGGCCACGGCCATTGGCCCAGCCGCTTCAGGCTTTCCTCGTCGATGTCGACGATTCGCACCGGCTGCGGCTCATAGGCCCGGGGCGCCAGCCGCTGATAGCTGTCGAACACGAGATTGCGGAGCTGCTCGACGAGTGCCGGCTCGTTCACCCGCAGCAGCAGGGCCAGAAGCAGCAACAGGCCCGGCACGATCCAGTCGAGTCGGCCGATCATCGCCGCTGCCGCGAATCATCATATACAGGCAAGGCGTCCCCCCTCTTGCCGTCACAGTCTAGCATCGCACGCGCGGCCCGTATGCAGGGCCTCGGGGAAGCGCGCCGTCATGGAAAACGCTGTTGACCACCGAGCCCACGCCAGAGGATTGTTATGGGACAGGGACGAAAGATTTCCGCCCGAATCTTCAGTTTGCCCACGAGTTTACTCTAGGGATCGCCGGCGGGGCTGCGTCGGCCGGCCAAGAAGGAGAAGGCAATGGCGAAGGGAGCGTTCAGGTTTTCTGCGGCGATCGGGGCGGCGGCTTTGGCCCTGACCCTGACCTTGCAAGGAACGCCGGTCGCGGCGGCCGAGAAGATCGTGATCTCCAACTGGGACGGCTACATGCCCCCGGATCTCTTGGAGAGGTTCACGGAGGACACGGGTATCGAGGCCGAGCTGTCGGTGCACGCAACCAACGAGGAGGTGATGGGCAAAGTCACAGCCGGCGGCGGCAGGGGCTATGATGTGCTGTTCGTCTCCAGTCCCTTCGTCGAGGCGCTCGCCAACCTCGAGCTGATCGCCGAACTGGACCACGGCAAGATTCCCAATCTGGAGAATCTCTATCCGGAGGCGCGAAATCTCGAATATGACCCGGACAACCAGCATTCGGTGCCCTATGCCTGGGGCACGACCGGGCTCTGCTACCGTAGCGACCTCGTCGAGGAGGAGCCGGATAGCTGGATGGATCTGCTGAAGCCCTCGGACAATCTCAAGGGCAAGGTCACGATGCTGGCGACCGATCGCTGGCTGATGGCCGCTGGGCTGAAGGCGCTGGGCTATTCGGTCAACAGCACCGATCCGGACGAGATCGCCGCGGCGAAGGAGCTGCTGATCGAGGCGAAGCACAGCCTGCTCGCCTATGACGACACCACCTTCTATTCGAAGCTCGTGTCCGGCGAGGCCAGCCTCGTCCATGCCTGGGACGGCTGGTGCAACTATGGAATCGCCGAGAACCCGGCGATCAAGTTCGTCGTGCCCGAGGAAGGCAGCGACATGTGGGTCGACACGATGGTCATCACCGCGGCCTCGGAGAACAAGGACGCGGCGCACGCCTTCATCAACTACATCCTGCAGCCGGAGATCCACGCCTGGGTGGCGGAGAACATTCTCTACAAGGTGCCGAACGAGGCGGCGATGGAAAGCCTCGATCCCAGCCTGGTCGAGACCTACCCGAATCTGGGCATGACTCCGAAGGAGCTGATGCAGAAGGAACAGCTCCGCGACCTCGGCCGGGCGCAGCGCGACTATACCCGTGCGGTGACGGAGATCACGGCGGCGCAGTAAGAGCCTGACGTCTTGAACCACAGAGGCACAGAGAAGGAGCAGAGTTGATCTTCCAAATCTCTGTGTCTCTGTGCCTCTGTGGTAGTTTTACCCCATGACAAAAACCGGCGAACTCGTTCAGCGCCTCGTGCTGCTCGGGCCGGGTCTGGGATGGCTCGCGCTCTTTCTCGTCGTGCCCTGCGGCGTGATCTTCGCCTACAGTTTCTTCCTGCGCGGCATCTATGGCGGCATCGACTACGTCTTCACGCTCGAGAACTACGCGCGCGCCTTCGATCCGCTCTATCTGTCGATCTTCCTGAACTCGGCCAAGATCGCCGCGCTCACGACGGCGCTCGCGCTGTTGGTCGGCTATCCCGCCGCCTATCTGATCGCGACTGGCCCGCGGCACCGGCAGGTGCCGCTGCTGATCCTCGTGATGCTGCCGTTCTGGAGCAACTATCTGATCCGCACCTATGCCTGGATCGTGCTACTGAACCGGGAGGGGTTGATCAACCGTGCGCTTGTGGACATCGGCCTGATCGAAACGCCGCTGCCCCTGCTCTACAACGAGTTCGCGATCGTCACCGGGCTGCTCTACGGCTATCTGCCCTTCATGGTGCTGGCCCTCTATAGCTCGATCTCGCGGCTCAATCCGGAGATCCGCGAGGCCTCGGCCGATCTCGGCGCGCCGGGCTGGCGGACCTTCCTCCGCGTCACGCTGCCCCTGACGCTGCCGGGAATTGCCGCCGGCTCGGTGTTCGTCTTCGTGCTCAGCATCGGCAATTTCATCACGCCGGACCTGCTCGGCGGCGGCCGCACGGTGATGGTCGGCAATCTGATCTACGACCAGTTCCTCAGCGCGCGGGACTGGCCGTTCGGCGCCAGCCTCGCCTTCCTGCTGATCGGACTCATGATGCTGCTGCTGTTCGCCCAGGCCTGGGCCGTCAACCGTGCGCAGGGGGAAAGGGCGCGCGCATGAGGCATCCTATCGAGCGCCGCCTCCTCGCTGGCCATCTCGGGCTCGTCTATCTGTTCCTCTACGGGCCGATCCTGGTGCTGATCGTGCTGTCCTTCAACAAGAGCGGCCTGCCCACGGCCTGGACGGGGTTCTCGCTGGAGTGGTATGGCAGGATGCTGCGCAATCAGGCGATCCTCTCCTCGGTCGGCAATACGCTGATCGTGGCGTCGGTTTCGACGCTGATCGCCACCAGCATCGGCACGCTGCTCGCGCTCGGAATCGACCGGCTGCGGCCAAGTGCATTGCTGGAAGGGATCGTCTTCGTGCCGATGATCATTCCCGACATCGTGCTGGCGATCGCGCTGCTGTCGTTCTTCACGCTGCTGAACGTCACGCTCGGCCTGCATTCGATCATCCTGTCGCATGCGGTCTTCAACATCGCCTTCGTCTGCGCCGTAGTGCGCACCCGGCTGCGGCATTTCGACAAATCGATCATCGAGGCATCGATCGATCTGGGGGCGAGCGAGTTCCGGACCTTCCGTCGCATCACCCTGCCGGTGATCTTCCCCGGCGTGCTCGCCGGCGCGCTGCTTGCCTTCACCCTTTCGGTCGACGAGTTCATCATCGCCTATTTCACCTCCGGCGCGGGCAGCGCCTCGACGACCTTTCCGATGCAGATCTATGCGATGATCCGCTTCGGCGTGACGCCGGAGATCAACGCCGTCGCCACCTTCGTGCTCGGGTTCAGCTTTCTGCTGATCCTCCTGTCGCAGCGGCTGAACCGGGGCGTGACGCCGTGACCGCCGGCGCAAAGACGCTGGTCGAGATCGCCGGAGCGACCAAGCGGTTCGGTCCGGTGACCGCCGTCGATGTCCTGTCGCTCGATATCCGCGAGAACGAGTTCTTCGCCCTGCTCGGCCCCTCGGGCTGCGGCAAGACGACGCTCCTGCGGATGATCGCCGGGTTCGAACAGCCGGATGTGGGGCGCATCCTGCTCGACGGTCGCGACATCACGGCCGTGCGGCCGAACCGGCGGCCGATCAATATGATGTTCCAGTCCTATGCCCTGTTCCCGCATCTCTCGGTCTACGACAACATCGCCTACGGCCTGGAGATGGAGGGCGTCCGCGGCGCCGCGCTGAAGCAGCGGGTCGACGAGGCGCTCGCCATGGTGCGGCTCGAAGAGTTCGGCCGCCGCCGTCCGCATCTGCTCTCGGGCGGGCAGCGTCAGCGGGTCGCGCTCGCCCGGGCGCTGATCAAGCGGCCGCGCCTGCTGCTGCTCGACGAGCCGCTCGCCGCCCTCGACAAGAAGCTCCGCGGGCAGATGCAGCTCGAGCTGAAGCGGCTTCAGCACGACACCGGCATCACCTTCCTGGTCGTCACCCACGATCAGGAGGAGGCGCTGGCCATGGCCGATCGCATCGCGCTGCTGGAGGCGGGCAAGATCGCGCAGCTCGGCAGCCCGCGCGCGCTCTATGAACGGCCGGCCAGCCGCTTCGTCGCCGATTTCATCGGCGTGATGAACTTCTTCGAAGGGCGTCTTGCGGCCCTTGCCGGCGGCAGGGCCGAGATCGAGGTCGACGGGCTGGGCAGGCTATGGGCCGAGACCGAAGATCTCGACGGTGCCGCGGTCGGCGGGCCGGTGACGCTGGCGGTCCGGCCCGAGCGCGTCCGGCTTTCGGTCGCGCCGGCTGGCGCGGCTGGGCAGAATGCCCTGTCGGGCACGGTCGTCGGCGTCGCCTATCTCGGGCAGGACCTGATCGTCCATATCGGGCTGCCGGGCCAGCCCGCACCGCTCGTCGCCCGGCTCGGCAGCGGCAGCCACATCGCCGACGACCTTGTCGAGGGCGCGGCAGTCCGGTGCGACTGGCCACCGAACGACTCCCGGATCCTCCTCGTCTAGGCGGATCCTGCCATGGACCCGGCGACAGTCCGCAGTCAAAACTCTATCGCGATCCGGGATGACTGCGGCGATAGTAAAGAAGAATTAGGAAAGCAGGTATAACGAAGTCGAAGACTGAAGCGACATATCTCGAACTGGATCAGTTGTTGGACACCAGAGTAGGGGGAGCTTAATCATGGCGACGGCACGCAAGAAGACTGCGGCGAAGACCAAGCGCAAGACGGCGGGCAAGAAGGTGGCAACCAAGTCGACGGCCAAGCGCAAGACCGCCCTCAAGGCGAAGACCGCGGCAGCGCGGAAAGCAGCCGTCAAGAAGACGGCCCCGAAGCGTAAGGCGGCAACCAAAACCAAGACTGCGGCGAAGAGCAAGAGCCGGGTCGCACCCAAGGCCAAGTCACGCACGACCGCCAAGAAGAAGGCTGCGCCGAAGAGCCGCGCCAAGTCGCTGCCCAAGGCAAAGGCGCAAACGAAGGCGACCAGCGCCGCGAAGGCGAAAGCGAAGCTGAAATCGAAGAGCGCGGCGAAGACTCGCGCCAAGACCTCGGCCCGCAAGGCCCCAGCGCGCAAGGCTCCGACCCGCAAGACTGCGACTCGCAAGGCCCCAGCGCGCAAGGCTGCGACCCGCAAGGCACCAGCACGCAAGACTGCGGCGCGCAAAGCTCCGGCGCGTAAGACGGCGGTGCGTAAGGCTCCAGCGCGCAAGTCCGCGGCACGCAAGACCGTGGCGCGAAAAACTGTGACGCGGAAGACAACGACGAAGAAGACTGCGGCGCGCCGGGCCCCGGTTCGCAAGACTTCGGTCCGCAAGGCCCCGGCTCGCAAGGCAGTGACGCGTAAGGCTCCGGTTCGCAAGACGGCGCCGAAGCGTTCGACCACCAAGGCCGGTTCCGTTTCCAAGACCGTCGTTCTGTTCCCGGAAGCGGCGTTCGGGCCGGCGCTGAACTGTGTCGGTATCGCCCAGGCGTTGCGCGACATGGGCCACAAGCCCGTGTTCGTCTGCGACAAGGGCTTCAAGGGCGTGTTCGAGAAGTACGGCTTCCCGGAATATCTCGTTGATATGTCCGGCGGCATGTCGGACGAGGAAGTAGCGAAGTTCTGGGCCACCTTCATCGCCGGCCATCTGCCGCATTTCCGCCTGTCGCCGATCGAGCAGCTGCCGACCTATGTCGTGCCGGTCTGGGAGGCGATCGTCGAGAGCGCGATGCTCGCCGAGGAGGGCCTGAAGGCGCATCTCGCGGAGATCCGGCCCGACATCGTCTGCGTCGACAATGTGATCCTGTTCCCGGCGATCAAGCGGACCGGCAAGCCCTGGGTCCGGATCATCTCCTGCTCCGAGAACGAGATCCCCGATCCCGACATTCCGCCGCATCTCTCCGGCTGTCACGAGAACGACAGGGAGTGCTTCAAGGCTTTCGAGGACGAGTTCCTGCGGCTGATCAGGCCGACCCACGAGCGCTTCAACGACTTCCTCGCCAAGGTCGGGCACGAGCCCTATCCGCTCGGCCAGTTCTTCGAGGCATCGCCCTATATGAATCTGCTGCTCTATCCGAAGGAGCTGCAGTTCAAGCGCCGTCATCCGCTCGACCCGAAGCAGTTCCAGTATCTCGAGGGCTGCGTCCGCGACGAAGGCAGCTACGAGGTGCCGCACTTCGCCAAGAACGACGACAAGCCGCTGATCTATGTCAGCTACGGCAGTCTCGGCGCCGCCGACGTCGATCTCTATAAGCGGATGATCGCGCTGTTCGCGAACCTGCCCTACAGGTTCCTGATGAATGTCGGCGACTACAGGAACGAGTACAGCTATGTTCCCGACAATATGCGTCTCGAATCCTGGTTCCCGCAGCCGGCGGTGCTCCCGCATGTCGATCTGTTCATCCATCACGGGGGCAACAACAGCTTCAATGAGGCGCTATATTTCGGCAAGCCGGCACTGATCATGCCGTTCTGCTGGGACGGGCTCGACAACGCCGCGCGCATCCAGGACACCGGCTATGGCGCGCAACTACCGCGCTATCGCTGGACCGACACGGAGCTGGCGGGGGCGATCGAGCGGCTGTTGAATGATAGCGCGATGCATGCGCGATTGGCTCAGGTCAGCCGCAACATGCAGGCGGCCAAGGGCGCGCAGAAAGCCGCCAGGATTATCGCCGACATCGCGTCCGCCCGGGGTGCCGCGACCGGCTGATCCGGCTGCTACGCCGTTGCGGGGACAACCCGCAACGGCCATATGCTGCGATAATCGCTTCTGAACCACGGAGGCACAGAGACCAGAGGGACCGATCCCCTCTTCTCTGTGCCTCCTGTTTTTCTATGATGACCCGGAAGGAGGCATATCGAATGACACCCGTTCTGCGGAAGCCGAAAGCCGTTGCCGACCTCACCGATTGGGGAGCGGTGCCGACCATGATCGAGGGTCGGTCGATGACCTCCGGCGTGCTGCTGCACAAGGGGCCGAACGGCGAGTCGGAAAGCGGCATCTGGGTCTGCACGCCCGGCTACTGGAACTGTCACGTCACCCGCGACGAGTTCTGCCACTTCCTGGAAGGCCGCTGCACCTATACCCATGAGTCGGGCGAGGTGATCGAGATCGAGCCCGACACTATCGCCTTCTTCCCGAAGGACTGGAAGGGCACCTGCCGCGTGCATGAGACGGTGCGCAAGGTCTATATGATTCGCTGAGGCCGGCTCCCATGACCGTATTCGATCCCTTCGCCGCGCAGCTCTTCACCGACAATGCCTTCGTCGCGACCGGCGGCGCCCGCACCGATGTTCTCGATCCGGCGACGCTGGAGAAGGTCGGTGTGACCGCCGACTGTGCGGCGGCCGAGGTCGAGCGCGTTGTCGAGCGGGCGAATGCGGCGCAGCGCGAATGGGGTCGGCTCGACGCGAAATCGCGTGCCGGGCTGCTGCACCGGGTCGCCGACTCGATCGAGGGGAGCCTGACCCGCGAGGTGGCCGAGCTGATGACGCGGGAAATGGGCAAACCCTACGCCGAGGCGGTGGGCGAGCTCGCCAACGTCGCGCCGGTCTTCCGCTATTGCGCCGAGATGGCGCGCGACGAGGCCGGTCACATCGCCGGCACGACGCAGACCGGCTCTTTCCAGTTCGCCCGCTATGAGCCCTATGGCGTCAGCGTCCACATCATGCCCTTTAACTTCCCGATCCTGCTGTTCGCCTGGACGGCTGCTGCCTCGCTCGCGGCGGGCAATGCGGTGATCGCCAAGCCGGCGCCGGCGACGACTCTCTCGACGCTCAAATTCATGGAGCATTTCGCGGCGCTGCCGCCGGGGCTCGTCTCTTGTCTGCCTGGCCAGGCGGCGGTTGCCGAGGCGCTGATCGACTCGCCCGGCACGCATGTCGTCGCCTTCACCGGCGGCGTCGAGACCGGGCGGAAGGTCGCCGCCGCCTGCGGCCGGCAGCTCAAACCCTGCATCATCGAGGCCGGCGGCAACGATCCGTTGATCGTCACCGATTCGGCGCCGGTCGAGGTCGCCGCCGCCGGCGCGGTCACGGCCGCCTTCCATCTCTCGGGCCAGATCTGCACCTCGGCCGAGCGGTTGTTCGTCCAGGACGGGATCCATGACGCCTTCCTCGAGGCCTTCGTCCGCCGCACCCGGGCGCTGCGGATCGGCAACGGCCTGGACAGGACAGAGATCGGCCCGCTGGTCAGCCGCGCGGCCCGCGACAAGGTGATGGCGCTGGTCGATCAGGCGGTAGCGGCCGGGGCGAAGGTGGAATGCGGCGGGCGCGTGCCGCCCGACCGCAACACCGGCTGGTTCTACGAGCCGACGATCCTCACCGGCGTCACGCCGGAGATGGAGATCATGAACACTGAATGCTTCGGGCCGGTGGCGCCGATCTGCCAGGTGCAGAGCTTCGACGAGGCGCTCGGGCTCGCCAACCGCTCCCGCTTCGGCCTCGGCGCTTCGGTCTTCACGACGCGGCTCGACGAGGCGATGCGCGCGGTGGAGGAGCTCGAGGCCGGCATGGTCTGGGTCAACAACCCGCTGATCGACAACGACGCCCTGCCCTTCGGCGGGCGCAAGCTGTCAGGCATGGGGCGCGAGTTGGGCCGTCAGGGGCTGAACGCCTTCCGTCAATCGAAGATGGCGATCATCGATCACCAGCCGGCGATCCAGGGCTGGTGGTATCCCTACCCGAACGAGGTCTTCCACCCCGGCGCCGAGTAACCCCGGCTCGGCATCAGTTGAAATACAGATGCAGGCCGATCCCGTAATACTCGATGTCGCGGGTGAAGAACTGTCCGTTCGGGTTTCGGCCGTTGTAATACTCGGCCGTCACCTCGAGCTGTTGTCCCAGAATGCCGGGATCGCCGATCTGGAAGCCGGCGCGCAGGGAAACGGCCGGGGACCAGTCGTCGTCCTCCCAGGACTGCAGGTCGAGCGCGGCCACCGGCCGGAACACGTCCCAATAGACCTCGTCGCTTTCATATTCGAGCCCGGCCTGGGCCATGCCGGGCTCGAGTGTGTCAGGTTGCCGATGAAAGAGATAGCCGCCGCCGCCATAGATCCGCCAGCGCGGATCGATGTCGTAGGACAAGAGAAGCTCCACCGCCTCGAAGCTCAGATTGATCCGATCCTCCTCGTCGACGTCGTCGCGCAGCAGGAACTCGTCGCCGAGATGCGAGCTCTGATGGTAGACGCGCAGAAAGCTCGAGAAATCGCCGCGGCGGTAGACGAGGGGGATGCCGACCACGTAATCGGCATTGATCAGGTCTTGGCTCTCGCTGTCCAGATCGAAGGTGGCGAAGACCCCGGCCTGAAAGGCGAGCTCCAATTTTCCGTCCAGTGCTCCGCCGCGAACAAGTGACAGGGTCTCGCCGAAGCTGACGGCGCCGAAATGCTCGGCGACCTGATCATTGTTGGCATATTGATAAGCGGCCGAGAAATGCGGCCAGCGCGGTGCGGCCTGCAGCGGCTCGAACAGCGTGCCGCGGGGCAGGATCTGCGAGGACTCGGGCTCCGTCGCCGTGGCGGCTGTCACAACGGTCGGCGTCTCGGCGTCACCCTGCTCGGCGGCCGACGTGGGTGGGACCGCTTCACCGGGCGCACCTTCGATGATCTCGACGGCCGTCACTCCGGGAACGGTCGACAGCGCGGTCTCCAACTGATGCGGGTTGTGGCGGCCGAGACGCTCCGTCGTGATCGTCACCGCGCCGTTCTCGATCGCGATGGCTGTGTCGGTGAGGCCGAACTCGCGCTCGAGGATGGCGGCGACGTAACCGGCGATAAACTCATCGTCGGTCGGAACTGCGGCGAAGCCGGTCGAAATCCAAAGGAACGCGGCGCAGCCCGCACTTGCCGCGGTCGCGCGACAGGAAAATCGTTTCAAGCCTTTGCCCTTTCCTTGGGACGCCAGTCCGCCCGTGTTCGATAGCTAACGCCTCTGGTCGGCCGGTGTTCCCGGTTTGCGCAGGACCGTGATGCGTGACAAATAGGCGAGATTGATCTGCTCGAGCATAAGACCTGTTCCTTCGAACACGCGACCCAGATCGCGACGGAGATAATCAGCATAGTAGGGCTCGTGGAACGCCATGGGGAAATATTCCAGGAGCGCGTCATAGTCCGCTCGGTCACCGAGCTGCAGCGAATCGATGAAGATCAGCATACCGCCCGGCTTCAGGATGCGGGCCATCCTCGCGGCGACCTTGTCCTGCATCTCCGTCGGCAGTTCGTGGAATAGATAGATGCAGGTCGCGATGTCGACGCTCGCCTCCGGAAGGCTCATCGTCTCCGCCGCCGCCTCGACGAAGGTCACGCGTGACCAATGGCGCAAACGGCGCCGCGCCTCGTCGAGGTAGAACGGGCTGATGTCGAGCGCGGTGACGGGCAGGCGCGGATAGTTGTCCTTCACGAAGGTGAGGAACTGTCCGGTGCCGCAGCCGATATCGGCGAGATGCTGATCCGCGATGCGTTTCCCGCGGAGGAAGTGATGGAGCGGCACCAGCGCCTGCCGCCGCATCGCATCGGCGGCGCCGCCGAAGAGGACCTCGACCTGATAGTCGTAGAGTTCGGCCGACCGTCGGCTCAGATAGCCATCGGTCTGATGATGAAAGCTGCGGCGGTAATAGTCCGGATAGTGCTCGAGGTCCGGCGCGCGGACCTCCGCCGCCACCCCGCGCCGGATCCGTTGATTGACGGCCCGAAGATCGGAGAAGTATAGGACCGTTTGGCGCAGGACGGCGGCCGGATTGTCGACCAGGTCATGGGGCAGGCGATAATAACCTGCCTCGATATTCTCGAGATCGCGACGCATCAGCCTTCGCCGATCCTCGGAAAGGGTTGCGACGCTCGGCATTGCCGCCCGGAGCGCAGCCGGCGCCCGGACTCGTTCGGACAGGCGGGAGGCGAGCGCCGACTGGACCGAATACCAGCCGAGCCGAACGCTCTGCGACAGCTGATAGGCGGTGCGTTCGAGTGCTGTGACCATCCGATTCCTCTCGCGGAAGACGGTATTTAGAGGCTGATAATGCCGAGGAATGATGTCAAGAGTTCGACGAGAGGCCAAGCGACGGACCTCACGGACGGAAGGATTGCAAATCAGGCAACGCTGTGAATGATCGGCCTCCCGGACGCGTCAACAGAAAACAGGACTTGCCGATGACTCGTTTCAACACGCTCGATGACCTCGATGTCGCCGGCAAGCGCGTGCTGGTGCGCAGCGACCTGAACGTGCCGGTCAAGGACGGTCGCGTCACCGATACGACGCGCATCGACCGGACGGCGGCGACCCTGGCAGAACTGGCCGACCGGGGCGCGCGCGTGGTGGTTCTCTCCCATTTCGGCCGGCCGAAGGGTCAGCGGGTGGCCGAGATGTCGCTTCGGCCGGTGGTGGCGCCGCTGAGCGCCGCGCTGGGCAGGCGGGCGGTAATGTTCGCCGAGGATTGCGTGGGGCCTGAAGCCGAGACGGTCGTCGGCCAGCTGGGCAATGGCGACGTCGCCCTGTTGGAGAATCTGCGCTTTCACAAGGGCGAGGAGGAGAACGACGAGGCGTTCGCCCGGCAGCTTGCGGCGCTGGGCGACATCTATGTCAACGACGCGTTCTCCGCGGCGCATCGCGCCCATGCCTCCACCGAGGCGCTCGCTCGCCTCTTGCCGTCCGCCGCCGGGCGGCTGATGCAGGCCGAGCTCGAGCATCTGTCCCGGGCGCTGGAGACGCCGGAGCGCCCGGTTGCGGCGCTGGTCGGCGGCGCCAAGGTTTCCACCAAGCTGGAGCTGCTCGGCAATCTGCTGCGGCGCGTCCAGCTTCTGGTGATCGGCGGCGGCATGGCGAATACCTTTCTCCACGCCATGGGCACGGAAATCGGCCGCTCGCTGGCCGAGCGCGAGATGGCGGACACCGCGCGCGACATTCTGGACAAGGCGAAGCGGCAGGGCTGCGAGGTCCTGCTGCCACGCGACGCGGTGGTCGCGGCCGAGTTCAAGGCGGGCGTGGACAGCGCGGTCGTGCCGATCGACGCCGTGCCGGCCGACCGGATGATTCTCGATGTCGGGCCAGCAACCGTGGCGGATATCGTCGGGCGGCTGGAATCTTGTCGCACGCTGGTCTGGAACGGGCCCTTGGGCGCGTTCGAAGTGCCGCCCTTCGACGTCGGCACGGTCACGGCAGCCGAAGCCGCGGCACGGCTGACCAAGGCGGGCCGGTTGTTGAGCGTCGCGGGCGGCGGCGACACCGTCGCGGCCCTGGCCCATGCCGGCGTCATCGATGACTTTTCCTATGTCTCGACGGCCGGTGGCGCCTTCCTCGAATGGCTGGAAGGCCGCGAACTGCCCGGCGTCGCGGCTCTGCGGGCGGCGGGACGCGTTAAACAGTAGTCAAACAATCCGGTGCTACCTACAGGCCGCGGCCGAGCCGCCGGCCGCCCTTGGCCTCCGTTCGCGAGATTTCACTGAACCGTCTTTCGCATCGGCTATCATCGCTCCCATGCAACACGTCATTTCCGTCTCCAATCTCTCCAAGACCTATGCCTCCGGATTCCAGGCTCTCAGAAACGTCAATCTGGAGATCCGCCGCGGCGAGATCTTCGCCTTGCTAGGGCCCAACGGCGCAGGGAAGACGACGCTGATCAGCATTATCTGCGGGATCGTCAATCCCAGCGAGGGCGTGGTTCTGGCCGACGGCCATGACATTATCACGGAGTACCGCGCCGCCCGGTCCAGGATCGGTCTCGTCCCGCAGGAACTGACGACCGATGCGTTCGAGACCGTCTGGGCCACTGTCAGCTTCAGTCGCGGGCTGTTCGGCAAGCCCGCCAATCCCGGCCACATCGAGAAGGTGCTCAGGGACCTGTCCCTGTGGGACAAGAAGGACAGCAAGATCATGACGCTGTCCGGCGGCATGAAACGCCGGGTGCTGATCGCAAAGGCGCTGTCGCACGAGCCGCAGATCCTCTTTCTCGACGAGCCGACGGCCGGCGTCGATGTCGAGCTGAGGCGGGACATGTGGGGTGTGGTGCGGGCGCTGCGCGAAACCGGAGTGACCATCATCCTCACCACGCACTATATCGAAGAGGCCGAGCAGATGGCCGACAGGATCGGGGTGATCAGCAAGGGCGAGATCATCCTGGTCGAGGAGAAGGCCGAGCTGATGCGCAAGCTCGGCCGGAAGCAACTGACGTTGCAGCTGCAGAGCCCGCTCGATCACGTGCCGGCCGAACTCGCCGCCTACCGCCTCGAGCTTGCGGCCGAGGGCAGTGAGCTGGTCTACAGCTACGACACGCAGGGCGAGCGAACCGGCATCACCGCACTGCTGAAAGACCTCAACGCCGCGGGGATACGGTTCAAGGACCTTCAGACGAAGCAGAGTTCTCTGGAGGAGATCTTCGTCAGTCTGGTGAGGGAACGGCGATGAACTTTCGAGCGGTGCGCGCGATATACCTGTTCGAGATGGCGCGAACCTGGCGGACGCTGCTGCAGAGCATCGTCTCGCCCGTCATCTCGACGTCGCTCTACTTCGTCGTCTTCGGCGCGGCGATCGGCTCGCGCATCAGCGAAATCGACGGGGTGAGCTACGGCGCCTTCATCGTGCCCGGACTGATCATGCTGATGCTGCTGACGCAGAGCATCTCGAACGCGTCCTTCGGCATCTATTTCCCGCGGTTTACGGGAACGATCTACGAGCTTCTGTCGGCGCCCGTCTCCTATTTCGAGATCGTCCTCGGCTATGTCGGCGCCGCGGCGACGAAGTCGATCATCCTCGGCCTGATCATCCTGGCGACCGCCGGGCTGTTCGTGCCGCTCGAGATCGCGCATCCCTTCTGGATGCTCTTCTTCCTCCTGCTCACGGCGGCGACCTTTAGTCTTTTCGGCTTCATCATCGGCATCTGGGCCGAGGGGTTCGAGAAGCTGCAGCTCGTGCCGCTCCTGATCGTCACGCCGCTGACCTTCCTCGGTGGCAGCTTCTACTCGATCGACATGCTGCCGCCCTTCTGGCAGACCGTCACGCTGTTCAATCCCGTGGTCTACTTGATCAGCGGCTTCCGCTGGAGTTTCTACGGGATCGCCGATGTGAGCATCGGGGCGAGCCTCGCCATGACCATGCTGTTCCTGGGCATATGCCTGGCGGTCGTGGGGTGGATCTTCAAGACGGGGTACCGGCTCAAGAGCTAGAACGCGATCCGATCACATTGAAGCGACGCGGGCGCGGTACGACCGGGCCCTTACGATTTACAGCCTGAACCAAGAGTTTGTTTCTGTCAGGAAGCGTGCTGCGTCCAGCGGCCACTGGTTCCGAAACGTCTATCAGCTTCCCATCCAGGCCAAGTCGTACGTCACAGTCGCAGCCATGCTCGACAGCCGCATCCGGTGCACTGATCTCCGCGTTCTGATTGCCCTGGATCGCTGGCGCTCGCAAGGCGGATGGGTGCTGCACGATACTCGTTCAGAGTCCCAGTACGATCAGATAGCAGAAGCCGCTCGCTTTCTCGCTCTTCGCCGGCGCACGATACGGGAGTCGATCACGCAATTGAAAGATCTCGGCGTAATCGTCAATCGCCCGGCTCCGCTTCAATGGGATCACGGAGGGCAGTGTGCGGGGATCGACCACCATGCCGTGCTTTACGATGACGAGTACCGCACATCCACAGCTTTTCGCGTTTGGCTCTTGGCGGCTCGATCATCAAGCCGAGGGAGCGACGTCCGCAGGGCAACGGGATGACGTTCGCGGGGCAAATGGAGCGACGACGGCGGCGCAATCAGAACTACACAACCTGATCTCCTATAATAAGAACTCCGAAGTAAGAACTCCGGGCGAACTACATGGCGGGTCATCGCCGGGCTTCCGCCCCGCGGGGATTGGCCGTAATGGGTGGCATGCGTGGACGCGGGCGATGTGCCGCCTTATCAGCGCACCTCAGTGCTGCATGGCGGCCACATTATAAGCTTGCTACGCCCCCGAATCGTGCAGAACAGCGGTACCAGACATCGCGCCGGCCATCTTCCGCTCTACCCTATCGCCTTGGCGTGATGCACGACCGAAAGGGCGGCAAGATGCATTCAGCATAGATGTTGTCTGTCGAATGCCTTTCAATCACGATCAATGTTGTTGAAGAACCTCACTTAGGCGATCCTGGTAAAAGCTCTAGGAAAGCGTCCAGGGCGGGAGACGCCGCTTTGGCGAGCATTGTCATTCAGGGGGACAGCAGCCGTGATCGAAATTGGGAGTTTCGTCAGAACCGCGTCGGCCCATCTCGAGCCCCGGGTTTTGCTCCAGTCACCCATCACGATCCTTCTCGGCGTCAGCGTGGAAGCCGCCGAACGGCTGAAGTCCCTCCAGATCTTCACGATCTTCGATCTGGCGACGTCCCGGATCTTCCGGAACGCGGCCGAGATGTCCGCGGTTGCCCGATCGAACGCGAATGTCTTCGGCCGTTTCGGCAGCGTCACCGCCGATATGATCGACGCCGCGGCCGGCACTCCCGATGTGGCGACGCTAGGCGAGCAGCCGATCGCTGTGCTGGACGGCATCGGCCCGAATAACGGCCCTACATTGGCCGAGGCGCTCTCCGTGGCGACGGTCAGGGATCTGGCGCTCTGGCCTCCTTATCTGGCCGCGGAGAAGATTCTGCACCACGTCCTGTTGCCGGAACTGGCGGATGGTTTCGATCCCGAGGCGCCGCCCGACCTGCTGCCGAAATCGGGCGAATATCCGACCGAGAAGGTGTTCTACACCGCCGTCTTCATCGACAACATCCCAGGCGCCGCCGACCGCGACATCGACGCCCCAATCGATCTCGCCGATCAGAGCCTGGACGGCTTCAGTCAGCCGGCGACCGGTGCCGTCGTCACCATGCAGCAGGCATGGTATGCGCAGGGTGTCGCCCTCGGTAATCTGCTGCATTCCGTCGCCTTGGCGCCAGGCGAGAGTACGCGGATCGCCATGATCGACTGGTCGCGGCAGGCCGGCGTGCGGACGGCGGAGGACATCCAGCAGACCGAGCAGCTGAGCAATGTCGCAAGGCATGGGCGAGCGATTAACGAGGTCACGGATGCTGTCGCCAACGAGACCCAGCGCGGCTTCTCAACGGTCCAGAGTTCCAACCGGTCGGTCAGCTACGGGAGCAGCGGCGGCGGTGGCAATCTGACGTCGTCGGGCGGTTACAGCGAGGGCGAGTCGACGAGCTTCGGTCAGACCTTCGCCGTCTCCGGCTCTTCCGGAAACCGCGAGCTGTTTGCCTCGCTGTCGCAGACGATCACAGACCGGACCCAGCAGCATGCCAATTCGGCGCGCAACCGCCGCGCCTCGATCGTGCAGGAGATCTCGCAATCGGAGAGTGAGGCCATCAGCACCCGCGCCATCACCAACTACAACCATATGCACGCGCTGTCCGTGCAGTATTACGAGGTCGTGCAGATCTACCGGGTGTCGACGCATGTCGCCAAGGTGACGAAGTGCCTGTTCGTCCCGATGAAGGTGATCCGGACATGGACGCCGGCGCTCATCCACCGCCATCTCCGGGCGCTGGTGGCGGCAACGCCGGACGGTGCGATGAAGCGGGCGCTTCTGGAGGGGAGTGACCTAGTCGATCTGAGACAGGAGACGGGCAGTTGGGCGCCTGGTCATCCTCGTGCGGAGGATCCCGAGCATCTGCAGATCCTCCTGGACGCCGCGCGTGTCGCTGTGGGACGAACCATCACGACCGACATTGATGGCAACTGGAAGCTGCCGACCGAAACCGAACTGGTAGGGCTCGAGGTCGGCGGGGGGCCGTTTTCCGGCCCGGATGTCGAGCGCGCGGTCATCGTGCTGCGTGACGGCAGCCGCCGGGAGCTTCCCGGCGACGGCAAAGTCACCCTGACGACGACCCTCGAGGACGCCGTCGCGCTCGGCGACGTCGCCTCGATCCTGGTCACCTTCCGTGACTTCCGTTTCGGCGAGGACTCATACAATCATTACAATTGGCCAATCCAGCCAGTGCGGCTGACGCTCAAGCTGAGGTTCGGCGCGTCCAGCTTCAACCATGTCGTCAACGGCCGGGTCGGCGACGGCTACCAGAACTTTCTGCGGGAGGAACGCGCCCCGGAGTGGGACGAAGGCAGCGTGCAGGCTTATCGGCAATATGTCGACATGCCTGTCATCACCGTGGTTTCGGGCGGAGTCGGGTTGGCCCAGACCGTGGTGCGATATCTGGAGGACAACGCCGTCCATTACAGTCAGGCGGTATGGATGAGCCTCAGCCCCGCGAGCGTCTTCCTGCTGCTGTCACCCTACCGCTATGACGGCCGACCGCTGCTGCAGCAGATCGATCCGGTCCCGGTGGCGGTCGCGGGCAACTATCTCGCGTTTCGGCTGAACGTCGACAAGGGCAACGCCGCCGCGGCCAAGGCTTGGCAGGATTGGCTTTCGGCCCATGGCTTCGACGATCCGCGAAGCACGACGCACGAGACGGTACCGCTGCCCAGCGGCGGAGTCTTCGCGGAAGCGGTGCTCGGCCGCTTCAACGCCGCCGAGAAGCTCGACATGACCCGGTTCTGGAACTGGCAGGATTCGCCGATCCCGATTGCGGCGCCGGATATCGCCGCGCTCCAGGCCGGCAGCCGTGCAACCGACGCGGACGTCCGTCCGGGCCAGCTCGACCAGCCGCTCGTGAATATCGTCAACCCGACGGCACTGCCCGACCCACAGGGGCTGGGCGCCATCATTAACGCGCTGACCGCTGGCAGCATGTTCCGCGACATGAGCGGCCTCGCGCAGACGATCGGCCTCACCCAAGCCGGGCTCCAGACGACTGCGCAGGCTGCAAGCGCGGCCGGCAGCCAGGCTGGAGCCAACATGGCGACCGCGGCGCAATACCAGATAGAGATGCTGAAGACGGTGATGCCGCTGCTGACCGCCGCCGCCGGCGCCGCGCTCGGCGTCCCGATCCCGTCCGCCGGCGGCACCGGCAGCGGCAGCAACATCTCCAATCAGGGTGCCGTGCTCAATGAGGCGGGCAAGCTCGATGGCGCGGGAGCGCCCCGGACGCAGTCTGCGACACCGGCAGCGGGCGGGACACTGGGAGGCGGCGCAGCCGGGGGCGGGACGAGCGGTGGTGGCACGAGCGGGAGTGCTGCGAGCGGCAGCGGGACATCGGGCAGCGCCACGCCGACCTCACGGTCGGGGTCGGGATCGCTCCAGGTCGACACCTTCCGGCGCCAGACAGACCCATTCTCCGGGATTTCGGACGTGCTGACCCAGGTTGCCGCCGCGCCGCCGGCCGGGCGCGCGACCGACGCCTTTGCGCCCCCCTTAGCTGAGGTCGACATCCGGTACCGTATGTTCATCCCGTCGGAGATCATCAACTACGGGCCGGGCGCCTTCGGTGGCGACGGTCGCGACTTCGCCTATTCGGACGGGACGCACCGCGGGCAAATCTCGCTGGTCGTCAGCCTTGATCCGGCACGCGCCTCTGCAATTGTCGGCGAGCCGTCCTTCGCCTGGGGCCAGACCACGGCCTATGACGATAGCGATACGGAGCAAGTCCCCGGACAGCCGGGCTGGTTCCACCGGCTCAAGCCCGGTGCTCAGTCGACGAACCACGACACGCTGGCGCGCACGGTCGAGAATCTCAACGCCGTCGCAACCCGGATCGACGACGAAACGCTCCTGGTTCGCCTGATTGCCGCGGGTCCCAATCCACTGGTGCCGTTCTCGCCCGCGATCGATGCAACCATTAACATCGTTCTCTGGCAGCGGCGTGGTATGCCGGCGCTCTATATCGTTAACGGGCAGCATGACGGTTTCCCGGCGCACGAGCTCTACCTGAACCGGGAGCGGATCTACGCTTACGACCCAGTCGCCGCGGGCGCGAGCCCCTTGGCTCTGCTTCCGCCGTGCGAGGTGGCGGTCAGCATAGACTGGTCTACCGTTCCGGCCGCGGCATTCCCGGTGTAACGATTGCACCAGGTGAAACGCGATCCCGGGCCGATCCGCTTGGCTCGCATATTCTGAGCCCGCGCCTTGGGTGGGATAGAAGCAGCGCGCTGATCGCCCAGCCGATCCGGTTGCACAGACCACTGGCGGCGCGGAAATCGCGATCTGGTGGTTGCTAAAGCGTCACGCCCGCTGGTGCGCCCGCCTAAGTCTTTGAGAAAATCGGCGCACCGGCTCGGGTGATGGTGAGAACTACGTTTACGCTATAGCCCTCTAAAATCTGGCCTGAGAGGCAGACGGAACACATTGAAAGAAAAATAAAATTTCGGAACGAGACGTGTTCTTTCGCCATATGCGGCATTGCCCAAGTGGGTATCAATGAGGCGCAATTGCCGCTGACCTATAATGGACGGACTCCTCGGCCGAGCTCTCGAACTTGGACCAACAGAACCATTCGGCCACGCAGCTGAGCCGTTCAGGCCATCAGATGTTCTTCCGCGACAGTCATCCTAGTTTTTCCTTTCCGTCCGCCGTCACCGTAGGGGACTATGCAGTTGAAGCGAGGGGTTTCTTGGCGCGAGCGGCTGCGGGCATAGCCATGAGTGCGGGCCTGTTTATGGTGCGGAGCTTTGTGTGCTACGCGAACCACCCAAACGCTCCGATGTTGCAGGAGTGTTATTTGATAGGCTCTGTTCGCCTGGAAGCGATGATCGCTATCGCCCGCTACGGAAGAACGACGCATCCCCGCCTGCAGCGGGCAATTGCAATGACAATGCTGTTCGTCGTAACCATTCCGACCGCTTGATTTTAGAGGAGACGCAGCATGGACCGATTCACCGGCGGTTGCCTGTGCGGCAACGTCCGAATTGTGGCGTCGGGACTCCCATACCGGGTCGGCCTTTGTCACTGTCTCGACTGCCGCAAGCATCATGGGGCCCTTTTTCACGCTTCCGCGGTGTTCCCTCAGGATGCGGTGACGATCGATGGCGAAACACGCGACTACGTCGGGCGGTTTTTCTGTCCCCGCTGCGGCTCCTCCGTTTTCGCACGCAGCGCAGACGAAATCGAAGTGAACCTAGGATCCTTGGATGCCCCTGACCAACTGATGCCAACCTACGAAAGCTGGATCATCCGTCGCGAGTCCTGGTTGCCGCCATTTCCGCTCAAGAGACGATACGACCGCGATCGTGACGCCACGGGTCGCTTTGAGGAGTAGGTCGCCGACCGGCAGCTTTCGGATCGAATGGCCATTTGGGAGATCAGGCCGGCGCATCACTCCGGAAGACCGGCCTTGCGGTAGCCATCAATGAAATGCTCAAGCGTCGCAGCGTCGCGGAATGGCTCCGTCGTGGCCCAGTGGCAGGTTGTGAAATGCGGGTTGCCGACGAGGAACAGTTCGACCTCTGCGCGCGCCTCGTCGAGCCGGCCCAGCTGGGCAAGGCTTGCCGCCAGGAAACGGCGTGAGCTTGTACGATAAGTCTCGTCCCTGCGCAGTGTCTCGACAGCCGCCTCGTACTCGCCGGCCGCATATTGCGCCTGGCCAAGCGTCAGATAGTACCAACTTGCCGGAAACGGGTTCAGCCGGAACGCCTTGCGAATGTGCTCAAGGCCCTCCTCGATCCGCCCGGCCAAGACCGCGATGTCGGATAATGTCGCCCAGGTGTCGGCCTCATTCGGGTCGAGCTCGATCGCCTTGGCGAATTCCGCATCCGCCTCGGCGAAGCTGCGGTCATATGCAAGCAGGTAGGCCAGGACCCAGCGGCAGCCAGCATCGTTGGGATCGATCGCTACAGCTTTGCGCGCCAGTTCCAAAGCAACGCTACGGTTAGGTTCAATTGGTTCGCCCCAATGCACCCATCCCATCCAGTGGTTCATGGCAAGCCAGCGATAGGCCTCGGCGTATCCCGGATCGAGCGAAACCGCGCGCGTGAGCATCAGATGCGCTTCCCGTGCCGTCTGCGGCGACTCATCGATCAGCTTGCGCGCCCGCACGCAGAGATCGTAAGCCTCGAGATTTTTGGGCCGATTGCGCGGCGGCGGTGCGCGCAGCCGACCGAGTAACGCCTCCACGATCTTAGCCGTCACCTCGTCCTGAACGGCAAAGATATCTTCGAGGCTGCGGTCGAAGCGTTCCGCCCATAAATGATCGCTACTCACCGCGTCGACCAGCTGTGCGTTGATGCGCACGCGCCCCGCGGCGCGTCTTGCGCTACCCTCCAGCAGGTAGCGTACGCCAAGATCCTG
This sequence comes from Virgifigura deserti, assembly GCA_003576685.1. Lineage (GTDB taxonomy): Bacteria > Pseudomonadota > Alphaproteobacteria > Dongiales > Dongiaceae > Virgifigura > Virgifigura deserti. The sequence goes on along the minus strand of QOZR01000007.1, from coordinate 189,912 downwards.
TGCGATCTCGCGCACGTCCATCGCCCTTCCTTTGTAGGCAAAGGCCGAGTTGCGCGCGATGACGAACAGGCCGGAGATCCTGGACAGGTCGGTTATCAGGTCTTCAGTCAACCCATCCGCGAAGGATTCCTGCTCGGGATCGTTGCTGACATTAACGAAAGGCAGCACGGCTATCGATGGTTTGCTGGGCAGCGGCAAAGGTTTTCGCTTCGCGCCACCGAGCTGTTCGACGGCCCCCGTGAAGCGGTAGCCGACGCGCGGAACCGTGGCGATCCATTCACCGCCATCGGCGGCCGGACCAAGCAGCTTCCGCAGCAGCGCGATCTGGACGGTGAGGTTGCCTTCCTCGACGGCCATGCCCGGCCACGCCGCGTCCATCAACTCGGCCTTGCCCAGGATTTCGCCGGGCCGTCCGACGAGCGCCGCAAGCAGCTTTAGCGCGCGGTAGCCAACGGCAACGGGGACATCGTTCCGAAGGAGCGTTCCCGCTCCGGAATCAAGCACGAACGGACCAAAGGCAAAGCGCGATCCCTGCATACGGCGCATCATAGTCCGTTTGGAACTTTTGAGAACTATTTGGGAGAGCTTAATTACGACGCTGTTCGTATCCTGCAGAATTCATCCTCTTTCAGGTCGAGGCCTCCCGGACCCTCGAACCAGATGGAGGTTGCCATGAACGATACTCCCGCTTTTGCGTCGGCCCCGCATCAGGCAGCGCGGCCGGGAACGCCCGTGGGGCCGGCGGAAGTGTCGCGTCGGCGCTACAGCCTGGCGACCTTGCGAAGGATTATCGCGACCTGGCGCGAACGGATACGCTTTCGCAGGAAACTTGAGCAAATGTCGAAGGCCAATCGCCATTTGATCGACGATATCGGTCTGACGAGACGGCAGGTCGAGGCAGAGATCGCCAAGCCCTTCTGGCGACGATAATCCTCGTCCTTGGTGCGCCGAAAGCATCTCAGACCGGTGCGAGAAGCTGGGCCGCCGGAACGCCGAACATCCTCAATGTCGCCGTCTCGCGGGCAAAGCAGAACCTTTACGTCGTAGGTTCCTATGGCGCCTGGTTAGGCGTCGGGCAGTGCGATCCGAGATGCTAATTGACTGAAATTCCACCACGTCAAGCTGTAGCGTATAATCGGCGGTAATCGGCGGCTATATCGTACCATAGAGGGCTATCGGCGGTCTTTGGCGCCTCCGATGAGACCAAATCCTCTAGTGGCGGACGATCGAATCAATATCCGAGCCAATCTGCACCTGGGTGCCAAGGCCTGATCCCCAGGAATCGCCACGGCCCTGCTGGCGACCGCAGCAATCAGAGGGAACCTTTGCCTTGTCAGCCTGTTGACCGCCTGTTGCACGGCAGGCTGGGAGGACGGAATGAAATCGTTGCACACTGCCATTGTCATGGCCCGCGGCGGTCGCGAGGGGTTTGTGAAATCCGCCAATGGCGTTCTGGAGATGCGGATGGTCATGCCGCGCGCCCTTGGCGGGCCTGGCGAGGCGTTTGGCACCAACCCTGAGGAGCTGTTCGCCGCAGGGTACGCCGCCTGCTTCGAGTCCAGCCTGCGGCTGGAGGCACGCCGGCGCGGCTTCGCCCTGAACGATATGTCCGTCGTTGCCGAGGTCACCATCGGTAAGGACGGCGAGGGGTATGTCTTATCGACGGTGATTGTCGGCTACCTGCCGGGTTTAGAGCAGGCGGATGCAGAAGCGCTGATGCAGGCAGCGCACGCAACCTGCCCCTATTCGAAGGCCACGCGCGACAACCTGCCGGTCACGCTCCGTACGGAAACATCAGCACCGCCGCAACCGGATGGGCTGCGTCTGGCGTCGGCGGATTCTCCCACCGGGTAAACCGAGGGAGTAGGCTGGCGCCGCCCCGCCGTGGTTGGAGGCTGTCCTCGCGACGCAAAGGGTAGTGCTCCCGCACCTGACCAGACAATGCCACACACAGCTGGTCAGAGGCGTGACGCGCCTTAGGCAATCGCGCCCGGTCGACGACAACCGGTAAGGACGGTCCGAAGACGAGGGCGTAGACCGCAAGGACATGCGGACGCAAAGGCGTAGCAATCATCCGGAAGTCGACGGGCGAATCCTCACCGCCGCGTCCCTTCGAGGCACCGTCGCCGCGGATCATCACTCAGTGAACCGGTAGGATCGGCCGCGCCACACCGGCGGGGCACCGCGCAGGGCACGGGCCAGCGCCGAGATCTGGATCGCAAGGGTTGCCAGCACGCCCAGCGGATGCAGGACGGCGCCGAGCCAGGACTGCCGGAACCGCAGCGCCAGGGCGAGCCGCAGGCCAAGCGACAGGCCGGTGGCCAGAAGGGCCAGCAACAGCACGCCCGGCGGCAAATCAAGCAGGAACGCCGCAGCGACGAGCAGAAACGGCAGAACGTGCCCCCCGAACAGGAGCACGGTCCAGACCGGCAGGGCCGCGGGCGTCGCCATCCCCTCCGTCGCGTTCTTCGAAAACCCGGCCCATACGGCGCGCGCGCCCTCGTACATGCGGCAGGATGCGATTTCGGTCGCATCGAACAAGTCGGTCCGCAGGCCGCAACGGCGGAAGGCGCGTGGTAGTGTCAGCCCGTCATGCAACGACGACCGAATGGCAGCGTGACCGCCGGCGCGCTCGTAGGCGGCGCGGCGCACCGCAATGAGCTGACCGCAGGCCGCGCCGAAGGCGGGCCATACGGTCCAGCGCAGGCCCGGCATCGGAAGATAGCCGAGCAGGAGGAAGAGGATCATCGGTACGACCAGCTTCTCCGCCAGGGTCCGCGTTACCTGATGCGGGAAGCCGCTGGCCAAGGCGACGACAGGACGAGCCTGAAGAAAGGCCGCGACGCGCGCAAGCCCGTCCGGCGCAAACCGGACGTCGGCGTCGACGAAGAGCATCAGCTCGTGGTGTGCGAGACCGGCGAGCCGATGGCAGGCATGTTGCTTGCCCGACCAGCCGGTGGGCAAAGGTGGGGCCATCGCCAATCGAACCCGCGGGTCCACCGCCGCTACGGCGCGCACGATCTCGGCCGTGCGATCCGATGAATGGTCGTCGAGCACCACGACCTCCAGATCCACACCGGTGCTCGCGAGCACCGCGTGCAGCGCGCCGCCGATCTGTGCCGCCTCGTCACGGGCGGGGATCAGCATCGAGATCGCTGCGGGCCGCGCTCCGTCGCCGACAACGGCGGGCGCCGGCCGCGGGTGCCGGTAGAAAAAGAGGTTCATCGCCGCGACTGCGGCAGGCAGGGCGGCCAGGACAAGAGCGCACCAGGCGAGGAATTCGATCATCAGCGGTCCCCGTGCCCCGGCCTGAAAGATTGCCCGAGCAGGCCGGCCCGGGCGCGCCGCCACACGTCATAGACTCCGCCCACACCGATGCTGCCCTCCAGAACCGGCAGGAAGCGGCTCGGGTCACGGCTCAAAGCGTCCCGCGCGAGGACATCCATCGCCTCCTCCAGATGGCGCTGGAGCAGCGGGAGCAGCCGCGCCGGCATTCGGTCATGTCCGAGGACCGGTGCGCCGAAACGTGCCAACGCCTCGGGATAGCGCTCATCCCAGAACGGATATTCAAGCGCCAGTGGCAGCAGGATTGCGGCTGGGACGCGGCGCGCGAGATAGGCAATGCCGGGCATCAGTAGAACGGGACGCTCGCGCGGGTCAACGAGCCGACCCTGTGCCGTGACCACCAGGAGCGCGGCGGGGTCGCGCAGCAGGTCCTCGCCGAGCTTCAGGAACTGCGCTCCGCTCCACAGCCAGTTCTGCCGCACTCCGAAGACCCCGAGCCGCCGCATGAAGCCGTACTTCTTCAGCGTTTCGCTGTTCATGGGCCCGTAGGCCGAACGGCCGGCGAAGAAGCGGTCCGTCAGCAGAAGGACGATGAGTGGATCCCACCAGGAGGGGTGATTGGCGTAGACGATCACTGGACGGCCCGGCGGCAGCTCGGGCAGGCTATCGCGGCTGACGCGGACGGCGTGGAAGCTGCGGCCGACGTACCGGCGCGTGTAGCGCGTGAAATAGCGGACGAAACGCGGTGAGCGCTGATGTCGCGGATCCACTGCCGAATTGCCCTGTGCTGCTGCCACCGTCCGGACCTTCACCTTCGGTTAAACTGCCGTCTCCGAGGCAATTTCGGCGGCGCCGGAGCCGCCGCGGTCGCGGTCGAGCGCGTCGGCGGCGATCCAACCCGACATCAACACCATCGGCATGCCCGGTCCGGGGTGGGCCGCGCCGCCCGCGAGATACAGCCCGCGAAGATGACAACTGCGGTTGCCCGGCTTGAAGGCGCCAAAGAAAAGGCCATGGCTCGCCAGCCCATAGATCGCGCCGTCCAGCACGCGGTAGCGGTCATGAATGTCCTGCGGCGTAAGCGCACGCTCGAAGCGGATCCGTGCCTCGAGATCGCGCAAGCCTGCAGTCCGCGCGAGCTTGTCCAGAATGATCCGGCGATAGGCGGGGAGCATCGCCGTCCAGTCGTGGTGCGGCCGCAGGTAGGGCGTATGGACGAGGACATAGAGGGCCTCGCCGCCCGGCGGCGCGACAGCCGGCTCCGTGCGCGCCGGAGCCGCGAGGTAGCAGGTGGGATCGGGCGTGGGCTCGCCTTTCCGATAGATCCAGTCACACTCCTCCTCCGGGTCGTTCGAGAAGACGAAGTTGTGGTGCAGCAGGTGGTCATAGCCGCGATCGAGACCGAGATAGAGCACGATCCCGGAGCAGGCCGGCTCGATCCTCCGCCGCCGACGCAGAAAGCCCCGCGCGGGCTCGCCGCCGACGAGCTCGCGGTAGGTGCGCACGCTGTCCATGTTCGACACCACGGCCGTGACCTCGATCCGTTCGCCCTGGTCGGTCTCGATCGCGGCGACGCCGCCTCCGCGGTGCAGAATGCGCGTCGCGCCGACGTCCGTCCGGACCTCGACCCCCAGCGCGCGGGCAAGGCGCTCTAGCGCCACCGCCACCGCCCGTGTGCCGCCGCGCGGGTACCACACGCCGCCGTCCGTCTGCATATGGGCGATGGAGCAGAGCACGGCGGGGGCACCATAAGGCGAGGAGCCGACATACTGCACAAAATGGTCAAGCATCTGGGCGACGCGGGGGTCGCCAACCCGCCGTCGGATCACCGATGCAACGGACATGCCGAAGCGCAGGCTCAAGACATCGCGCAGGATCGAGAGATCTAGGCTCTTGCCGAGGTCGAGCGTGTCGCGGATGTCCTCCACCGGCTTCCAGAAGAAGAAGCGCTCCGAGATCCCGTGGAGGCGCTCGGACAGGCCGATAAAGTCGCGATAGCCCGCCGCAGCGTTTGTCGCGGCACCGCCCAGGGCGGGGATCTGCTTCGCCATCGTCTCGACGTCCTCGACCAAGTCGAGAACCGAGCCGTCATCGAAGAAGCAGCGCCACTGCGGGTCAAGGCGAACGAGGGCGAGCACGTCGTCGAGGTCGTGCCCGGCTTCCGCGAAGATCCGCCGCAGCACGCGCGGCACCGTAAGGATGGTTGGTCCCATGTCGAAGCGGAAGCCGTCCGACTCGAGGGCCGCCGCCTTGCCGCCCAGCCAGGGGTTCTTCTCGAGCAACACGACACGGTACCCGCGCGCCGCCAGGGTGCAGGCGGCGGCAAGCCCCGCCAAGCCGCCGCCGATGACGCCGACCGGTACCGGCCCTGGCCCGCTTTCGTCCATCGCGGGCCTCATTCCGCGGCCATCCTCAGCTGTCCGAGGCCGAGATTCCCGCTCACCAGGCGTGCGGTGATCCGCGCGCTTTCGAAGATGGCGGGCAGTCCGCTGCCCGGGTGGGTCCCGCCGCCGACGAGATACACACCTTCGAGGTCCTCGAACTGGTTGTGAGGCCGCAAATGCAGCATCTGATCCATCGAGTGGGCCAGGTTGAAGGTCGCGCCGCGATGGATGGCCATGTCCTGCTCCCAGTCAGCCGGCGTCACGATGCGCTCGAACCGAATGCGCCGCTCGAGGTCTGCCGGCAGGCCTATCCGCGTGAGTTGCCGGAAGGCCAGCGCACGGAACTCGGCGCGCCGCGCTGCCCAGTCGATGTGCGGCGTGCGGTGCGCGACCGGCACGAGCACGTAAAGCGCGCTGCAACCGTCTGGCGCCTGGCCGGGGTCGGTCGCGCAGGCGTTCTGCACGTAGAATGACGGATTGACCGGCAGGCTCCGCCCGGTCTGAATCTCGGCGATATTGCGCGCATAGTCATGCGCCAGCCAGATCGTGTGATGGGCGAGATCCGGAAACCGGCCATCGACCCCGAGATACATCATGAAGGTTGAGCAGGAGAATTTCTTGCCGGCCAGCCGCCGATTCGTCCAGCGGCGACGGAGCCGGTCGGGTACCAGCGCTGTCATGGCGTGGGCGAAGTCGGCATTGAGGACGAGCGCATCGGCGCGTAGCTCGGTGCCGGCCTCGGTCCGTACGCCCACAGCCCTTCGTCCCTTGAAGAGGATCTCCTGCACCGGGTCGGCCAGCCGGATCTCGGCCCCCATTTCGCCGGCCGCAGCCGCCATCGCCTGCATGACCGCACCGCACCCGCCGCGCGGATGGAAGACGCCGTACTCGTACTCGATGAAGGACAGGATCGTGAAGAGGCTCGGGCATTGAAAGGGTGACATCCCGAGATACTTGCTTTGAAAGGAGAAGGCGAGGCGCACCCGCGAGTCCTTGAAGTGGCGGGTCAGGTCGCTGTCCACACTCCTCGTCGGCCGAAGGAGGGCAAGCGCCTTGATCACGGCGGGGTCCAGGAAGGCGCTCAGGCTGGTGAAGGGTCGCTCCAGGACCGGCCGAAACGCCGCGAGCTTGCGGCGATTGTCGGCCATGAACTGCGGCAGTGCCTCAGCGTCCGCCGGTGCGAAGCGTCGAATCTCGGCCTGCATGCGCTCAAGCTGGCTGGTCGCGTGAATCTCCTGGCCGTCCTCGAAACGGAGATGATATTGCGGATCGAGGCGAAGGAGATCGACACACTCCTCCAGTCGGCGACCGCAGGCTCGGAAGATGTCCTGAAGGGGGCGCGGGTAGAGGAAGAAGGTCGGTCCTATGTCGAACCGGAAGCCATCAGCCTCGATCGTACCCGAGCGCCCGCCGAGGCGCGGCTGGCGTTCGAGGATTGTCACCCGCGCGCCCGCCGCTGCGAGCAGCATGGCAGTGGCCAGGCCACCCGGCCCCGCTCCGACAATGACGACGTGCCGCATCACTCCACCCCCGTTTGCACGTGGTCCATGATGGCCGCCATCCGGGGATGTCCCTCCGGGGTGGCAGTCTCCGGCGCGCCGCTCCGGGCAGGAAAGTAGATCGTGCGCCAAAAGGTTCCAGCGCCCGACGAAATTTTTGCGGCCATCCAGCGCGCTGAGGCCGTGCAGACGGCCTGGGCCGCCCGTCCAGTGGCGGCACGGCTCAAGATCCTGAGGCGCCTCCGGCCGGCATTGGCGGCCGACGCCGCGGTCCTGGGTTATGATCTGGCCGCCCTGCGTTCCGACTGGCGCGCTGGCGACAAGATGGTCGCCGAGGTCTTGCCGCTGCTCGAGGCCTGCCGTTTTCTGGAGCGTAGTGCGGCGGGGCTTCTTGCCGCCCGTCGGCTCGGATCGCGCGGCCGTCCCCTCTGGCTGTTCGGCACACGCGCGGAGGTCCGGCGCGAGCCTCTCGGTGTGGTCCTGATCCTGGCCCCGTCCAACTACCCGTTGCTTCTGGCGGGCGTGCAGATTCTCCAAGCGCTCGTTGCCGGAAATGCGGTGTTCGCCAAGCCGGCGCCGAACTGCGCTGGGCCGCTGCTGCGCCTGGCCGAACTGCTCGACGCCGCGGGGCTTCCGGACGGCTTGCTCACCCTGCTCGGTGAGAATCGGTCCCAGGCTGAAAGAGCGATCGCAACCGGACGCATCGCTAAGGTGATCCTCACCGGGTCGGCCGAAACAGGGGGAGCCGTGGCACGGGCACTCGCCAGCGGCAATCGGCCAATCCCCGCAGTCATGGAGCTGTCGGGGAGCGATGCGGCGTTCGTGCTGCCCGGCGCCGACCTCGACCTCACCGCGGCGGCGCTGCTCTATGGACTGCGGCTCAATGGAAGCGCGACCTGCATCGCGCCGCGGCGAGTCTTCGCCGCCTCCGGCGCGGTCTCCAATCTCCTTGAGCGGCTGCGCGGGAAGCTTGCGGACCTGCCGCCTGCGCCTCTCCCCGCCGCCAAACGGGTGCATCTCGATTCCCTGCTTGCAGAGGCAGAGCGCGCCGGCTGCCACCTGCACCGCGCCACCGCAGGTGTGGACGCAGGTTTTCGCCCGGTGCTGGTCGAGGGGGCGCGAACTGATCTGGCGCTGCTGCGTGAGGACGTGTTCGCGCCGGTGCTCAGTTTCGTGGCCGTGGACAGCGTTGAGGAGGCGCTACGCCTCGATAGGCACTGTCCCTATGCGCTCGGCGCCTCGGTCTTCGGCCCCCCGCGCGCGGCCCACGCGCTCGCGCGGCGGATCGAGGCCGGGGCGGTCACCGTCAACGATGTGATCGTGCCCACTGCCGATCCCCGCCTGCCGTTCGGTGGACGCGCGGCGAGCGGCTTCGGGGTGACCCGCGGTCCCGAGGGGCTGTTGGAGATGACTGCGGTGAAGGCGATCACGCGGCGTGGGCGTCTCCTGCGACCGTCACATCTCGATCCGCCTCGTGACGACGATGCCGAGATCTACGCGGCACTGATCGCCGCCCTGCATGGCGACGGAGCCGGCCGATGGCGTGCCTGGGCCGAACTCGTGCGGCGTTTGGCGCGACGAATGCGCTGAGCCTCACTTGGTCACGGCCAATGGACGAGCTCTATGCGGAGCCGAATCGGCTCGTTCCCTACTTCGAAAGCGGCCTCCGCGAAGCTCGGCCGACCGGGCCGCTTCGACGGGTTGTTGCTGAAGCCATATGCTTCCGTCGGCATGCCGACCAAGTTGGCATCCAGCTTGCCGTTCGCATTCTCGTCGTGAAGGATCAGCAGCGCATACCGGCCAGGCCCGGGTGCCTGCAGAATGAAAGGCCCGTTCAGCCGCGCGGCAGGAAACCGCTGCGTCAGCTCGCAGGAGGCCCTGGCCTTGTAAGTCGCGGACGAGCACAGGGCGACGAGGATGTCGCCGCCGCGGTCGCGGAGGCCGCGGAGGTCGACCGTCACCGGAGACCCGGCCGTGGCGACCGACGCTGCCGCCACACCCAAGAGTGTGAGCATCGAGGCGAAGCCGGCGGCCGCCAACCTGACGTTGCGATGGTCGAAACGCATGCTCTTTCCCTCACAGCCCGGGTCAGGCGGTGTAGGTGCCCTTGGCCCGCGCTTTCGCCGGCCCTGGTGAGTTGCCGCGCCTTCCTGCAGATTATGTGTCCTGGCACCACCGATTTCAACGGGACGTCCGGCGCCACCGCAGGGCCGTAGCTGGCGTATCCAGCGCATGACGCCGTCGGCTCGATCCGCGCCGCCTTGGTGGGCACTGAGCACAGGAGCCACCATGTTACTGTCGTCGATAACGGTCCGTTTGCGTCGCCTCGTCCTGTTCATGGCTCTTGTCCTGGTCGCTTCAGCCGCCGCGAGTTGCACTCCGGAGCGCGACCCGATGGACCTTCGGACCGCCGAACGCACCTGGCTCTTGAACGATGCGCTTGCCTGCCCACCGGACTATTGCAGGGCGGAGGCCGACATGATGAGCCCGGCGTTTGACGTCGCGGCGCATGAGTTGGCGGCTGCAACGCGCCGAGCGATCCAGGCGCAGCCGCGCACGCTGCTGCTGCATGCTGCGGAGCCGGGCGGGCGCGGGCAGCTTGTCTACCAGCAGCGCACGCCATGGGCGGGCTTTCCCGACACTATTTGGATTGAGTTCATCCCCCTGGACAGGACGCGTTCGACCCTCGCCGTCTACAGTCGCTCGGACTACGGTCTGCTCTGGGACTTCGGGACCAACCGTGACCGTGTCGAGCGATGGCTCGGCGCGATCGCGGCTGAGATCACGACCGAGAGTGACGGCACCTAACCACCTCCGCGGACGATTTGTTGGCCGCCTTGCACGCCGGCCCGACGTTGCTTCAGCGCGGCGCGGGCGGGCGGCGCGCGCAAATCGTCCGCACCCCCGGACCGGACCGCGGCATGATCAAAGGCGCGAAGCCGACCCGTGCGAGAAGCGCACGGAGCTCGGCGCCGGAGCGGACATGGCCGCCCCAGAGCAGGTTCTGCAGGCGCGCGAGCGCGGAGGCCCGGTCCGCGCCTGGCCCGCTCATCGTCGCCACCAGCGCCCAGCCGCCCGGCCGGAGCGCGCCATGGACGCGGCGCAGCGCTGGCTCTACGACGGCGTCGGATAGGAACATCTGCGGCACCACCGCGAGGTCGAACGCCGCGCGGTCCCGGAGGTCTTCGATCCTCTGCCGGCGCAGCTCGATCCGCGCCGTGAGCCCAGCCTCGGCGATCTTCTGGCGCGCGATTGCGAGAGACGCCGGCGCCGGCTCGAGCCCGACAACGCGCAGACGGGGAAACCGGCGGCAGAATGCAACGCTGAGCGCGGCCGCGCCGGCGCCCACATCGAGCAGCGCGGCATTGGAACTCTCAAGGCGCGGCACCAAGCCGGGCAGTAGCGCGAGCTTCTCCATCTCCGCTTCGGCGATCGCGGCCGATAGCGCACCCTGCGCCTCGATGAGCTCCGGATCGGCATGGCGCCAGCCGCCCAGGTCGAGGTCGCCGGCCTTGGCCCGGTCGAGGAAATCCCGGCTCTGGAGCAGTCCGGCGCGAAGTGTCGCGCGCAACGCCGCCGCACCTTCCGAATTCGCGAAGGGCCGAAGACCCGGCGCAGCTTCGAACGAATCGCCGGATCGACGCGCGAATCCGAGGGCGACGAGCAGATCGAGAACGGCCTCCGCGATCGGCGTGGGGAGCCCGGCGCGCGCCGCCAGTAAGGTCAGCGGCCGCGCTTGGCCGAGATCCTCGATCAGCGTTGTCTCGGCCGCTGCGGCCAAGGCATTGGCGGTCCAGACCGATTCGAGAAGGGCCTGCACCGACCGCTCCACTTGCTCCCGCTGCTGCACCGCCCGCCGACCGCGCAGCCGGGCCAGGCTCCGCACGGGTCGCGTCCCGGCCATCCGATCGACGACGCGTCCAGCGATGTAGGACAGCAAGGCGGGCAAGCGCGACGCCATGACTCGTAAACTCCCGCTGAGATCGGGAACAAAGCGTAGTGCGTCCAGTCCCGTGCCCGGTAATCATCCGGCCCGATCGCTTCGAACGGGCACAGGAAAAGCTCGAGCGCCAAAACCCCATCGTGACGCCACCGCGGACGACGAGCAGCCCGATCCTTCTCGCGAGCCTGATTCGATGCGAGATCTGCGGCGGTGCGATGACACTTCGCACGGGCAAAGGCGGTCGATATCGTTATTACACCTGCTGCAGCCGCGCGCGTATGGGCACTACGGCATGCTCAGGGCAGAGTTACCCGATGGCCAAAATCGACGACATCGTCATCAAGCACTTCCTCGGTCGGATCGTGCGGCCTAATCGGCTTCGCACAATCATCGGCAAGGTTCTCGAAGATCGGAGCGGGTTACGGAGCAGGGCGACAGCCGAGGTCGACTCGCTCAAGCGGCAGTTAGCGAGCTGCGAAACGAAGATAAATAACCTTTACAGGCTTCTCGAGAGTGGAAATACCGTGAAGGATGATCTTCTGATTAAGCGCCTTCTCGGCCATCAACTCGTTCGTCCGTATGTGCGGTCATTCATCGACCGAATTACCATCGGTCGGCAAGAAATACGGATTCGCGGCCCGAAAACAGCTCTCGCCAATGCCGCCGAAGAGCTGGCAGCGGACCCTGCCGCCGCGGTGCCCACTTTTGTTCAGAATTGGCGCACCCGACACGATTCGAACGTGTGACCTCTGCCTTCGGAGGGCAGCGCTCTATCCAGCTGAGCTACGGGTGCATGCCCAGGCCCGGCCGCGGGGCGGCGGGCTGAATCGGAGGGCACCATACTGCATCGGCGCCGCCGGCGCAAAGCATGTCTGCATCTGCCTTTAATCTTCCGGGCGCTCCGCTATCGGGCCGTCCACCAAGCGCCGTCGGAGGCCTGTCGCGTTCCTTCGTCCGTGCCGCTGGCGGGTGGTCCCGCCACCGGCTTGCCCCGCACCGCCTTGTCGTCGGTGAGCGCCAGGCTGTCGCTGTCGGAGGCGAGCACGGCGGCCGCGACCTGATCGGCGCCCGAGGGCAGCGGCGCCTCCGGATCGGCGATCCAGGCGAGGACGTCGTGGCGCACGACCTCGGCCTGGAGGTCGCGCAGCAGCATGTGATAGCCGTCGGGATATATGGCGATGCGATGCTCGGCCGGCGGGTTCGGCGGCAGACGGCGCAGCATGGCGAGCGCCGCTTCCGGCGGCACCACCTCCTCATGGCTGCCATAGAGGATCAATGCCGGCCCGTCGAGCTCCGGCGCGGCTTCCAGGGCCCGGTCCATGACGTTGACCAGGCCGTAGATCGTGTCCACCCGCGTCTCCTTGATGACCAACGGGTCGAGCGAGAGTGCGCGCAGCATCTCGATATTGTCCGACGGCCAGATCTCGAGCCCCTCGCCGGTCAGCGTCATCCAGGGCACGGTGTGGGCGGTCAGCCACAGCAGCGCGCTTTGAAACGGCCCTTGCAACTCGCGGCCCCAGACCGCCGGCGCGGCCAGGATGATTCCGTCTGCGTCCGGCGGGGCCGAAGATGTCGCCGCAGCCATGACGATGGCGCCGCCCATGCTCTCGCCGAGGAGATAGAGCGGCAGATCCGGGTGACGGGCGTGCAGGAGCGCCGCCGCCGTTCGCAAATCCTCGATCAGCCTATCCTCACCGGGCCACAGGCCGACATAGCGCGTCGCCCCGAAGCCGCGCTGGTCGTAGGCATAGGTGGCGATGCCGTGCTCGGCCCAGTACGCGGCCGTTTTGGTGAAGGCGTTCGAGTAGTCATTGAAGCCATGCAGGGCGAGGATCACCGCCTGCGGCTCGCCCTCCGGCAGCCAGCGCCGGAGCGGCAGCGCGACGCCGTCGTTCATGACAAGCCGATCCTCGGTGACGTGCGGCGTCGCCGTCGGTGTGCCGACCGCGATCGGTTGAACGCGCGGCGCGCAGGCGCCGAGAACAAGGGCAAGCAGCAGTCCGAGCGCTGCACCGGCTGTCGCGCCGCGACACCCGATCAGGCGTCTCATCCGTCGATATCGTGCCCGACGCGCGGGCGCCGATCTGCCGCCATTGCCGGATCCGACTCTCCGGCATGCGCGCCGCGGGTGAGCTGCAGGAAGATGTCCTCGAGATCGGTTTCCAGCGTCGTCATGTCGACGACCTCGAGCCCGGCCGTCTGCACCGCCGCCAGAATCTCGCCGATCCGGGTCCGGCTCGGCTGGTAGCGCAGCAGAAGACGCCGCGGACCCTGGAGTTCGGCATCGAAGCGGGCGAGCGGCGCCGGAATCCCCGGCAGGTCCGTGGCCGTCAGGAACACCAGTTCCTTGCGGTCGAGTCGGCGCAGCAGCGCGGAGGTGGTGTCGCAGGCGATCACCTGGCCGTGGTTGATGATCGCGATCCGGTCGCAGAGCTGCTCCGCCTCCTCCAGATAGTGCGTCGTCAGCAGGACCGTCGTGCCGGCCGTGGCAAGCCCTCGGACATACTCCCAAAGCTGCTGGCGCAGCTCAATGTCGACGCCGGCGGTCGGTTCGTCGAGCACCAGGACCGGCGGCCGATGCACCATCGCCTTGGCCACCATCAAACGGCGGCGCATGCCGCCGGACAGCGTCCGCGCATAGGCGGTCGCCCGGTCGGCGAGGCCGACCGCGCTCAGAATCTCCTGCGTCCGCCGTTCCCGCTTCGGCACGCCATAGAGTCCCGCTTGCAGATCGAGCAGTTCGGCCGGCGTGAAGAACGGATCGATGTTCAGCTCCTGCGGCACGACGCCGATGGCCGCCGCCGCGGCGCGCGGCGACCGGTCGAGATCGGCGTCCCAGATCCGGACAGTGCCCGAGCTCTTATTGACAAGCTGCGCCATGATGTTGATCAGCGTCGATTTCCCGGCCCCGTTCGGACCCAGCAGGCCGAACAGGCTTCCGCGGGGAATCTCGAGATTCACGTCGATCAGCGCCCGCTTTCCCGGCCCGGTCTTCCGTCCGCCGCCATAGACCTTGTTGAGACCGGCAATTTCGACCGCGTTCGCCGGCATCGGAGGCGTGTCGGCGAGTACGGGATCGGGGCGGGAGATGGCTGTGCTGGACATCAGGACAATCGGGCGGATATGACTTCGACAGACGCGGATGCAGCTGACATATGGGGTGCGGGCGGCGGCGGCGGAAGCGGTTGCCTGCGGAGCCTGGTCATGCCTATCATCCGGCCCGGCCGGCGGTCAATCGCGCCTCGCCGGCTTTCGTCCCAAATACCGGAAATGGCCGGCGCTGGAAAAGAGTGACAATGGAACCTGTCGAGACCCTGCATGTGGACACCGAGGTGGTCGGCTGCGACGGCGGCGGCGGCGCCCTCGGGCATCCGCTCGTCTATCTCAATATCGGGAAGGAACGGCGGATCGACTGCCCCTATTGCGGCCGCCGGTTCATTCTCGACCGTCCCGCGTCCGTCGCGTCCGGTCACTGATTACGAACTCCGGCGCCCGGCCTACGGCGCCAAAATGCCATAGTCTCGAATGCTATAGTCTCGACAGGGCGGCTCGCGTCTTGCATGCTGCCGCTTCGTCGAGAGTCTGGGGCGACAGCAGTTTTCCGCAAGCATGACCGCAGCACCCGCCGTATCGCCGCCTCGGCACGTCTATCTCGTGGACGGGTCGGGCTACATCTTCCGGGCCTATCACGCCCTGCCGCCGCTGACGCGCGCGGACGGGACGCCGGTCAACGCGGTCCTCGGCTTCACCAACATGCTGATGAAGCTGATCGCGGAGACCGACGCCGACCATATCGCCGTGATCTTCGATGCGGGACGGGAGAGCTTCCGCAACCAGATCTATCCGGCTTATAAGGCGCATCGTCCGGACGCACCGGCGGAGCTGGTCCCGCAGTTCGCCCTGATCCGCGAGGCCACGCGCGCCTTCAACGTCTCCTGCATCGAACTCGCGGGATATGAGGCTGACGACCTGATCGCGACCTATGCGCGCCAAGCGGCCGCCGGGGGAGCGCGGGTGACCGTCGTCTCCTCGGACAAGGACCTGATGCAGCTGGTCGGCGACGGCATCATCATGCTCGATCCGATCAAGAACCGCCCGATCGGGCCGGACCAGGTGCGGGAGAAGTTCGGCGTCGGACCGGAGAAGGTGATCGACGTCCAGGCGCTCGCCGGTGATGCGACGGACAATGTCCCGGGCGTTCCGGGGATCGGCGTCAAGACGGCGGCCGACCTGATCACCAATTATGGCGATCTCGACACGCTGCTGGCGCGCGCGGGCGAGATCAAGCAGCCGAAGCGGCGCGAAACCCTGCTGCAGAACGCTGAGCAGGCCCGAATCAGCCGTGAGCTGGTGCGGCTTCGCGACGACGTGCCCGTCGAGGAGGCGCTCGAGACCTTCATCCGGCGCGAGCCGGACTCGGAAACCCTGCTGGCGTTCCTGCGCGAGAACCAGTTCCGCGCGCTGGTCACGCGGGTGGAGAACCGGTTGGCCGCCGCCGGACGGATCGCCGACGGCGAGACGGCGGCAACCAAGCAGGGCGCCGAGCCCGCCTTGGCGGAGCCTACCCCGCCCGCCGCCGTTCTATCCGTCGTCAGCACCAGCTACGAGCTGGTCCAGGACCTCGCGGCTCTTGATGACTGGGTTGCGCGGGCGACGGCGGCCGGTGTGGTCGCGGTCGATACCGAGACCAACGGGCTCGATGCCCTTCGCTGCGAGCTTGTCGGCGTGTCGCTGTCGGTCGAACCGGGGCGGGCCTGCTACATTCCGATCGGCCACAAGACGAATGGCGGGAACGGGCAGGGGACGCTCGATTTCGGTCGCGATGATGCGAAAGGCAAGGGCGAGGGGGTGCCCAGCCTGGTCGCCGGTCAGCTCCCGCGCGACGAGGTCCTGGGCCGGCTGAAGCCGCTTCTGGAGAACCCCGGTATCCTGAAGGTGGGCCAGAACATCAAGTTCGACATGATCGTGCTCGGCCGCGCCGGCCTCGCGGTCGCGCCGATCGACGACACCATGCAGATCTCCTATGCGCTCGAAGCCGGCGCCCATGGCCACGGCATGGACGAGCTGGCGACGATCTATCTCGATCACCAGACGATCAAGTTCACCGAGGTGGCCGGCACCGGCCGGGCGAAGGTGACCTTCGACTATGTTCCGCTCGACAAGGCCCGCGACTATGCCGCCGAGGACGCCGACATCACCCTCCGGCTGCATCGGTTGTTGAAGCCGCGACTGGTCCAGGAGCGGATGCTCACGCTCTACGAAACCATCGAGCGGCCGCTGATTCCGGTGGTGGCGGAGATGGAGCAAGCAGGGATCAAGGTCGATCAGCAGGTGCTCCGTCGTCTTTCCGCAGAGTTCGCCGAGCGCCTGACCGAGCTCGAGACCGAAATTCACAAGCTGGCCGGACGCCCCTTCAATGTCGGCTCGCCAAAGCAGCTCGGCGAAGTGCTGTTCGACGAGATGGGTCTGTCCGGCGGGAAGAAAGGCAAGACCGGCGCCTATGCCACCGGCGCCGACCGGCTCGAGGAGCTGGCCGCCCAGGGCCACGACCTGCCGGCCCGCGTGCTCGATTGGCGCCAGCTCTCGAAGCTGAAGAGCACCTATGCCGATGCGCTGGTGGCCCAGACCAACCCCGAGACGGGACGGGTTCATACCTCGCTCTCGCTCGCGGTCGCCTCGACCGGCCGCCTGAGCTCGACCGATCCGAATCTGCAGAACATCCCGATCCGGACCGAGGAGGGACGGAAGATCCGCCGCGCCTTCATCGCCGAGGCGGGCGACAAGCTGCTGTCCGTGGACTATTCGCAGATCGAGCTGCGGCTCGCCGCGCATATGGCGGAGATCCCGGCGCTGAAGGAGGCGTTCCGGAACGGCGCCGACATCCATGCGATCACCGCCAGCCAGATCTTCGGCGTGCCGGTGGACGGCATGGACCCGATGATCCGGCGCCGGGCGAAGGCGATCAATTTCGGCATCATCTACGGCATCAGTCCGTTCGGCCTGGCGCAGCAGCTCGGAATCCCCCAAGGCGAAGCCAAGGCTTATATCGAGGCTTATTTCGCCCGCTATCCGGGCATTCGCGATTATATGGAACGAACCAAGAAACTGGCGCGCGAAACCGGCTATGTGACCACCCTGTTCGGCCGGCGCTGCTACCTGCCGGGGATCAATGACAAGAACCCGGCCCGGCGCAGCTTCATGGAGCGGGCGGCGATCAACGCGCCGTTGCAGGGCACGGCCGCCGACATCATCAAGCGGGCGATGATCCGCGTGCCGCCGGCCCTGGCCAGCGCCGGCCTGAAGGCGCGCATGCTGCTGCAGGTCCATGACGAGCTGCTGTTCGAGGTGCCGGACGCCGAGGTCGAGCGGACGGCGGCCCTGGTCCGCCGCGTCATGGAGCAGGCGACCCTGCCGGTTCTCGAGCTGTCGGTCCCGCTCGTCGCAGAGGCCGGCATCGGCGATAATTGGGCGGAAGCTCATTAATAAACGTTAATAAAGTGTAAGCAGGAATCGACTGATGCCATGGGGCGGGCAGTCAATCCTGACGTCTGTTCTGTCGCCACAAATTTGCCACTGGATGATTTCGGCTACGAAGATCATGTCTTCGGGAGCTTGATTTTCAGGGGTTTCTAATGCGGCGACTCGTTTCTTGCTCCATGGCGGTAATGCTTTTCGGCCTAGCCGGCTGCTCCAACCTGAGCTCGAAAGAGCAAACGATGCTCAGCGGCGGTGCGATCGGCGCCGGCGCGGGTGCCGTCGTCGGGGCGCTCACGGGATTGAGCGTCGGCGCGGGCGTGGCGATCGGCGCGGCGGCCGGCGTTGCCACCGGCTATATCATCGAGGAGAAGAAATAGGCGCGCCCGGTTGCGCCGTTCGGCCACCAATTTGCCACAAGTCCGTCTTTGCATTTGGAGGCATAGTTCCTGGGCGAGACGTGGCTTCCGTCGAGCAACCCAGTTCCCCAGAAGGTCCTCTACCTGACGCATGTGACCGGCCCACGGGCCGGTCACTTTTTGTTTCAGGATAGCGGCTTGTCTCAGGGTAGTGGCCGGGAGCGGGCCTCTCGCGTCAGCCGGACAAGCTCGGCGCGGGCCGCATCGGCATCGCCCACGATCGTCGCGAACCGCGCTCGCGCGACGGTGCCTTCGCGGCGGAGGTCGCAGCCTTCCGGGTCGATGCCGGTCATGCGCCAAGCCGTTCCGGCGTGGCCGAGCAGCCGCGTCGCGATCAGGTCGAGGGCGTCGGGGTGATCGGTATTCATGTGGTCGAGGATATCGCGCTCGCGATCGGCCAGCGCCGCCGTCGCGCGCGTGTCGAAGAGGAGATCCTCCCGCGCGATCCAGTCGATCCGGCCGAAACCGGCGACCATATGGGCGCGGCTCACGGCGACCCGGTAGAGGTTGAAATCGGCGAAGCCAGCATAAAGCGCGGCGCTCGGATGGCGGGCCAGGAAGCGGGCCCGCTGACCGGGGTCGGTCGATCTCTCGGCGGTGCCGAGCACCGTGACGCGTGGTCCGGTCAAGGGATCGGGACGGTCACCGGTGCCGTCGAACAGCAGCGCCACGCGTCGGTCGGCGGCGATGTTGCGGCTGTGCTCGGCGAGATCGGAGAGCAGCAGCAGCGGCGTTCCATCCTGATCCGCCGCGACCAGCACGAGCGAGGCGTAGGGCCAGCCGGCCGCATCCGCCTCGCGGTCTTCGAGTCGGGTCGCCAGCGTCGCGCGGTCAAGGTCGCGCAGGAGGTGTCGGGCTGCCGCTCCGACAGAGGGATCTTGCGACATAATGCCCCAATCTCCGGCAATCCCGGCCACCCGTCAATCGTCGGCGCCGACATCGCGTCATAATCGCTTGTCATCTCGGTCCCTTATAGGGATTCTTCGCATATGAGGGCGGGGGGAGAACGAGACCATGCCGCAAACCATCGCGCTGGTCGATGACGACCAGAATATTCTCACTTCAGTCGCCATGGTGCTGGAGGCCGAGGGATTCACCGTGCGTGTCTATACCGACGGCGCCGAGGCCTTGCGGGCGATGACCGCGACTCCGGTGGATCTCGCGGTGCTCGACATCAAGATGCCGCGGATGGATGGGATGGAGCTGCTCGAGCGGTTGCGCCGCCACAGCGATCTGCCCGTGATCTTCCTGACGTCGAAGGATGACGAGGTGGACGAGCTGATGGGCCTGCGCATGGGCGCGGACGACTATATCAAGAAACCGTTCTCGCAGCGGCTGCTGATCGAGCGGATCCGGACCTTGCTGCGCCGCGAGACGCTGGTGCGCGAAAGTTCCGCGGAGCCCGCCAGCGGCGACGTGGTCGCCCGCGGCGAGCTGATGCTCGATTCAGCGCGTCATCTCTGCACCTGGAAGGGCCAGGCGGTGGACCTCACCGTCACCGAGTTCCTGCTGCTGAAGTCTCTGGCGACGCGTCCGGGGCATGTCAAGAGTCGCGATCAGCTCATGGATGCCGCCTATGGTGAGCATATCTATGTCGACGACCGGACCATCGATAGCCATATCAAGCGGCTGCGCAAGAAGTTCAAAACGGTGGATTCCGACTTCGCCCAGATCGAAACCCTCTATGGTGTCGGATATCGCTATCGGGACCGATAGCACGCATCCGACGCGACGCGGGGTCGCGATAGGAGCATGAGTGCTGACATCAATCTCGGGTTTGGTCGGTTCGGGTTTGGCCGGCGTGCCACAAACCCGGCCGAACGCCCATCAAGTGACCGCCCGGCTGACCACCAGGGCGACAGGCCAGTGGCCGCGAAGGAGGACGTGAAGACGCGGGAAGGACGCCGCGGCCGGCTGTCGCCGCTGACGCGTCGCATCCTGGCGGTGAACATTGTGGCCATCGCGATTCCGATCGTGGGCCTCCTCTATGTCGATGAGTATCGCGACAATCTGGTCACCGCCGAGCTGGAAGCGCTGCGCACCGAGGCCGAGTTGATCGCCGGGGCGCTCGGCACGAGCGGCGTGGTGATCGGACCGTATGGCGAGGAGCGCCTGTTGCCGGAGACGACGCGCCATACGGTGCGGCGTCTGGTCGAAACCTCGGCGCGGCGCGCCCGCTTGTTCGACCGCGAGGGCACGCTGCTCGCCGACAGCTTCCGGCTTGCCGGGCCGGGCGGCCAGGTCGAAATTGAAATCCTGAAACCGCTGGCCCCGAACGACCCGCTGATCGCCTTCGTGACCGACCTTTACGACTGGGTCGTGGATCTGTTGCCCAATGGCCGCGCCCTGCCGCTCTATCGGGAACCGGCCGAACAACACGCTACCGACTATCCCACGGCGGTGCGCGCCATGTCCGGCGAGCCCGCCAAGGCCGTGCACAGCGACGGCGCCGGCGGAATGATCCTCAGCGTCGCTGTCCCGGTAACACGGGTCAAGCAGGTGCTGGGCGTGCTCCTGCTGTCGACCAACGGGCAGGGAGTCGAGGAGTCGATCCGTGCGATCCGGTTCGAGATTCTGAAGATCTTCGGCGTGGCCTTGGCGGTAACCGTGCTGCTGTCGATCTATCTTGCCGGCACGATCGCCCGGCCGATCCACCGGTTGGCCGACGCGGCCGACAGGGTGCGTCGCGGCAAGGGGCGGCAGACGACGATCCCCGATTTCAGCCGCCGCGGCGACGAGATTGGCGATCTGTCGGCGTCGCTCCGCGACATGACCGAGGCCTTATGGCAGCGGATCGACGCCATCGACCGGTTCGCCGCCGACGTCGCGCACGAGATCAAGAACCCGCTGACGTCGCTCCGCAGCGCGATCGAGACCGCGGCGCGCATCGAGGATCCGCAGCAGCAGCGCAAGCTGATGTCGATCGTCATGGACGACGTGCAGCGGCTTGACCGTTTGATCAGCGACATTTCCGAGGCCTCGCGACTGGACGCCGAACTGTCGCGGGGCGAGACCGGCCCCGTCGATTTGGGTCAGGTGCTGGCGACGCTCGCCGAAGTGCATCGCGCGACCAGCCGCGGCGGCGGCCCGCATCTGGAACTCGACGTGGCGAGCCACCAGGATCTCGATGTCCACGGCATCGAGGGGCGGCTGGTCCAGGTGCTGCGCAACCTGATCAGCAACGCGATCTCGTTCAGCCCGCCCGATGGCGTGATCCGGCTCAGCGCCATGCGCGCGGGCAACGCTGTCCGCGTCACCATTGCCGACCAGGGGCCCGGCATTCCGCCCGATAAGCTGACGGCGATCTTCGATCGGTTCTACACGGAGCGGCCGGCCGGCGAGAAGTTCGGCACCCATTCCGGTCTCGGCCTCAGCATTTCGAAGCAGATCGTCGAGGCCTATGGCGGAACCATCATGGCGGAAAACCGAAAGGATGCCGCGGGTAACATCGTCGGCGCCCAGTTCACCGTCTCGCTGCCGGCGCGATGATGCGGGAGGCGGCAGCGGATCTGCGTGTCCACGGCAGTTGCGTCGCCCTCGACGGTGTCGGCGTGCTGCTTCGCGGCCCTTCCGGTAGCGGCAAGTCCGATCTTGCCTTGCGGCTGATCGACGGCGGGGCGGTCCTGATCGCCGACGATTTGACGGAGCTGACGCGGCGCGGAGATGCGGTGTTCGCCAGCTTTCCGGCACGCGCGGCACCCGAGACGCGCGGGCATCTGGAGGTCCGCGGCCTTGGCATCCTGCCCGTGCCGAGCCTGCCCGAAGCCCCGCTGCGCCTGGTTTTCGACCTCGCGCCCGGCATGCCGATCGAGCGCTTGCCGATTCTGCCGGCGCAGGATTATCTCGGCGTGATGTTGCCGGTCATCGCGCTCGACCCCTTCGCCGCCTCGGCTGCCGCCAAGATTCGCCTTGCCGCTCGAGAACTGGCAGCCTGGTCGCGTGGTGCGCGCATTGCATGATTTAGCGCGCCAAATCAAAAGCTTGTAGTTTGATTCGGCGAATGAACGGAAATCATTCATTGGCATCGAGCCACGGGCGGAGGTTATAATACGGCTCAAATGATTACGACAGACAAGCCGACGGTTGCCGGACTGCCGTCAGGCCCGGTTGACCCATCGCCGACGCCGGACGAGTCTGTCACGGGCCGGCCAAGGGTCCTCCTGGTTACGGGACTTTCCGGTGCCGGGCACACCACCGCCCTGAAGATTCTCGAGGATATCGGCTATGAGGCGGTCGATAACCTGCCGTTGTCCTTGCTCAATGGCGTGACGCGCGGCGGCAACAATTTTGCCCGGCCGATCGCCATCGGCGTCGATAGCCGGACCCGGGACTTCACCGCGGATGCGCTCGCCGACCAGCTCAACCGGCTGCAGGCGGACCCCGGCCTGGATGTGCGGCTGATCTTCCTGACCTGCAGCGACGAGATCCTTCGCCGTCGCTTCACCGAGACGCGGCGCCGGCATCCGCTCGCGCTCGATCGGCCGGTCGATGACGGCATCCGCAAGGAACGGCTGCTGCTGGCGCCACTGCGGGAGCGCGCCGATCTGGTGATCGATACGACGGATCTGGCGATCAACGATCTGCGGCGCCTGCTTCGCGGTCATTTCGCGCTCGATCAGAAGCCGACGGCGTCGATCGCGGTGGTTTCCTTCTCCTATCGGCATGGCCTCCCGCGCGAAGCGGACCTGGTCTTCGACGTCCGGTTCTTGCGCAACCCCCACTATGTGCCCTCGATGCGCGATCTCACCGGGAAGGACGCGGCGGTCGGCCGTTTCGTCGAGACCGATCCCGCCTTTCAGCCGTTCTTCGAGTCGATCACCGGCCTGCTTCTGCCGCTGATGCCCTGCTTCGAACGCGAAGGGAAGAGCTATCTTACCATTGCCGTCGGCTGTACCGGCGGCCGGCATCGCTCGGTCTTCACGGCGGAGCGCCTGGCGGAGTGGTTGCGTGGCCAAGGCCTGGAGGTCAGTGTACGTCATCGCGACATGGCGCGGGTCGCTGTCGAGGAAGCCTGATGGCGGAACGATAATAAGAGCTACTGGGGGACGACGGATGATCGGAATGGTTCTGGTTACCCACGGGCGCTTGGCGGCGGAATTCATCGCCGCGCTCGAGCATGTCGTCGGCAAGCAGGAGCGCGTTGCCGCGGTCTGCATCGGCCCGGACGACGATATGGAGCAGCGGCGGCGCGATATTCTGGACAGCATCGCCGCTGTCGATGGAGGCAACGGCGTGGTTCTCCTCACCGACATGTTCGGCGGAACGCCGTCCAACCTGGCGATATCGGTCCTCGACCGGGCGAATGTCGAGGTGATCGCCGGAGTCAATCTGCCGATGCTGATCAAGCTCGCCAGCCTGCGCGGCGAGGAGACGCTGGCCAACGCGGTCTCCGCAGCGCAAGAGGCGGGACGCAAATACATCAACGTCGCCTCGCAGCTGCTCGCGGACACCGGCAGCTAGGTTGATGTCCCGTCGCCAACGCGGGACACCGGGCTGAACATAGGCTAATAATCGCCTGAACATCGGAGCAGACGGCGGGGCAGACGGGTTGAGCGGAAGCAACGAGGCGGCGGCACCGGGTGCGACGGCGAGTCGTCTCGTCACGATCCGGAATCAGCGCGGCCTGCATGCGCGGGCCGCCGCGAAGCTGGTCAAGCTCGCCGATCAGTTCGACGCCGAGGTTACGGTCGTGAAGGGCGACATGGTCGTGTCCGGCCGATCGATCATGGGGCTTATGATGCTGGCCGCCGGGCCGGGCTCGGAAATCGGCCTGCGGGCGACCGGCATGCAGGCCGAGGCTGCGCTGACCGCCATCGCTGCGTTGATTGCTGGCAAGTTCGATGAAGACTGAGGGCAAGAGTTCGCTGCACCAGGCTCCCTCCGCCAGCCCGTCGAAGGCCGAGAAGATCATCGACGGGCTTGCCGTCGCGCCGGGGATCGCGATCGGGGCGGCTCACCTCGTCGAGTCCGGAGCGGTCCACGTACCGGAATATCGGATCGAGCCCGAGGCCGTGGAAGCGGAGCGGCACCGTTTCGCCGAGGCGTTGGCCGCCGCCCAACAGCAGATCCGCAAGATCAAGGCAAAGGCTGCAACGCTGCAGGGCGCCGCGGCCGAAGAGATCGGCTTTCTGCTCGACGCCCATCTCCAGATGCTGACCGGCTCACGCGTAGTGCGCGGGGTCGATCGGCGGATCGCCGAAGAGCGGCTCAATGCCGAAGCCGCCGTCCAGGCCGAGGTCACTCAGGTGGCACAGGATTTCGCCGCGCTCGGGGATGCCTATTTGGCGGCGCGCGCCGACGATGTCCGCGAGGTGGGGGATCGCCTGATCCGCAATCTGACCCAGACGCCCTATCAGGCCTTCTCGAGATTGCCGGAAGGCAGCATCCTTCTCGCGGAGGAGCTGACGCCGGCCGACACGGCGCTGATGGATCCACGGCGGATCGGCGGCTTCGCGACGGTTCTCGGTGGTCCCGAAAGCCACACGGCGATCATGGCGCGTTCGCTCGGCCTGCCGGCGGTGCTCGGGGTGGCGGGCCTGATCGGGGCGGTCAAGACGGGCGACCCGGTCATTATCGACGGCACGATGGGGCGGATCGTCATCCACCCGACGACCGAGACGCTCAAGGAGTACGAGCGCCGCCGAGCGGAGATCGCCCGGGTCGAACGCCAGCTCGCACGGTTCAAGGACCTGCCGGCGGTGACCCGCGACGGCACGTCGGTCTCCTTGCAGGCCAATCTCGAGCTGCCGCGCGAGCTGGAAATGGCGCTCGCGGCCGGCGCCGAGGGCGTCGGCCTGCTGCGCACCGAGTTCCTCTACATGAATCGCGAGGACCTGCCCGAGGAGGAGGAGCAGTATGAGGCGTTCCGCCGCTTGACCGAAGGGCTGGGAGGGCGGCCGATCACGATTCGGACTCTCGACGTCGGCGGCGACAAGCTCGCCTACTCCCTGGGCCATCATATCGGCGTGGGCAACAATCCGGCTCTCGGCCTGCGGGCGATCCGGCTGTCGCTTCGGGAACGCTCCCTGCTCGATGCGCAACTGGCGGCCATGCTCCGCGCCGGCGCTCACGGCCCCGTCCGCATTCTGCTGCCGATGATCTCGTCGGTGGGCGAGGTGCGGCAGGTTCGGGAGATCCTGAAGACGGTCGCCCGTCGCCTCCAGCGCCGGGGCGTGCGGATCGCCGATCCGCTGCCGCCGCTCGGCGTGATGGTCGAGATCCCGGGCGCCGCACTTGCCGCCGACGCCTTGGCTCAGGTCGCCGATTTCTTCGCCATCGGCACTAACGACCTGACCATGTACACGCTGGCGATCGACCGCGGCGAGGAGCAGGTCGCGCATCTGTACAACCCGCTCCATCCGGCCGTTCTGCGACTCCTGCAGTTCGCCACGGAGGCGGGGCTGCGCGCGCGAATCCCGGTCAGCGTCTGTGGCGAGATCGCCGGCGACCCGCGCTACACGCCGCTTCTGCTGGGCCTCGGCATCCGCGACTTGTCGATGGCGGCGACCGCCCTGCCGCGGGTCAAGCAGCGGATCCGCAGCCTTGACTATCAGGCGGCGAATCGGTGCGCGGGGTTCATCATGGAGCAGGCCGATTCGGGCCGGATCGCCGCCCTGCTCGATGACTTCAACACGCTTGCCTGACCCGCTCTCTTTGGCTCCGTAATGCAGGTCCCGAAACCCAGGCTCTTGCCCGCCTTAGGTCCGGCTGCTATACGGCCGCCCATACTCCATCTCATGCCCGCGAGGAGAACCCTATGACCGCTTCCACCGATTACAAGGTCGCCGACCTGTCGCTCGCCGGTTGGGGGCGCCGCGAGATTGCGATCGCCGAGACCGAAATGCCCGGCCTGATGGCGGTGCGCTCGGAGTTCGGCGGGCGCAAGCCGCTCAAAGGCGCGCGCATCGCGGGCTCTCTGCATATGACGATCCAGACGGCGGTGCTGATCGAAACGCTGACGGCACTCGGCGCCGAGGTCCGCTGGGCGTCCTGCAACATCTATTCGACCCAGGATCACGCCGCGGCGGCGATCGCCGCGAGCGGCACGCCGGTGTTCGCCTATAAGGGTGAATCGCTCGAGGATTATTGGGATTACGCGCACCGCATTTTCGAATGGGCCGATGGCGGGGTGGCGAACATGATCCTCGACGACGGTGGCGATGCGACGCTTCTTGTCCATCTCGGCGCCCGAGCGGAGAAGGACGCCTCGGTGCTCGGCGAACCGCAGAACGAGGAGGAGGAGGCGCTGTTCGCGTCGATCCGGAAGCGCCTGAAGGAGAAACCCGGCTTCTATAGCAAGCTCGCTGCGAGCATCCAGGGCGTGACCGAAGAGACGACGACCGGCGTCCACCGGCTCTACCAGATGGAGAAGGAGGGGCGGCTCCTGTTCGCGGCGATCAATGTCAACGACTCGGTCACCAAGTCGAAGTTCGACAATCTCTATGGCTGCCGCGAAAGCCTGGTCGACGGAATCCGGCGCGCGACCGACGTGATGATGGCCGGCAAGGTGGCGGTGGTCTGCGGCTTTGGCGACGTCGGCAAGGGCAGCGCCGCATCCCTGCGCAATGCCGGCGCGCGTGTCATGGTCACCGAGGTCGATCCGATCTGCGCGCTGCAGGCGGCGATGGAGGGCTATCAGGTGGTCACGATGGAGGATGCCGCGCCGAACGCCGACATCTTCGTGACCGCGACCGGCAATGTGGACGTCATCACGCTCGACCATATGCGGGCGATGAAAGACCGGGCGATCGTCTGCAACATCGGCCACTTCGACAGCGAGATCCAGATCGGCGCGCTCAACAACTGCAAGTGGGAAGAGGTGAAGCCGCAGGTCGACGAGGTGGTCTTCCCCGACGGCAAGCGGCTGATCGTCCTCGCCAAGGGGCGGCTGGTCAATCTCGGCTGCGCCACCGGCCATCCCAGCTTCGTCATGAGCGCCTCCTTCACCAACCAGGTGCTGGCGCAGATCGAGCTCTGGACCCGTCGCGACCAGTACGAGAACAAGGTCTACGTCCTGCCGAAGCATCTCGACGAGAAGGTGGCGGCACTGCATCTCGAGAAGGTCGGCGCCAAGCTGACGCGTCTCAGCGACAAGCAGTCCGATTATATCGGCGTGCCCGCAGCCGGCCCGTTCAAGCCGGAAACCTATCGCTATTGAGCGACGATTGGCATGGTGCGATCGCTTCCGAGCCCGCGATTGCGGGCTCGGAAGCGATTTGCTGTTGTGATAGCTTGTAGCCGAGAGTCTTGAAGAATAAACTCCCGCGTGTGGGGGATCTGGAGATAACGCGCTCTTGGTGCGTAAGACTCATAGGTGCGGTTGCGGCGACGATCGCGGCGCCGTGCCTTCCCGCTGCTGCCCAATCCACCCTTCCGAGTGCCGTGGTCGGTGAATTGAGCCTGCCGACCCTGGCTGCTCTCGCCGCCGGTACGGTCGCGCTCATCTCCATCGCCGGCCTGCTCTGGTATCGACGGCGGCTGCGGGCCCTGACCGCTGAGCAGGGGCTGCTGAAGGCCGAGATCGGCCTGCTCTCGACGGCCCTCGACAGCGCGCCGGAAGGCTTCTTCCTGTGGCGCGGCAAAGCGGACGAGCCGCAGGCTTCCACCCAGGTCTCCATCGGCCTCGCCGCCCTGCTCGGCCAGCCGCCGGGGCGGGCCTTCACCTATGCGGCGATCGGCAATTGCCTGTCCGCGACCGATCGCGCGTTGCTCGATGCCGAGGTGGCGCGACTGCGCGAGCAGGGGGCGGCCTTCGACCTGACGCTGCGGCTGACGAGCGGCGATCGCGTCCTTCAGGTGAGCGGTCGTCGGGCGCGCGGTGCCGCCACGGCGCCCGTCGATGTGCTCTGGTTCCGCGACATCACAAGCTATATCGGTGCCGTAGCGACCGCCGCGCGCGAGCGCGATCGTCTGGCGACCCTGCTCGATAACCTGCCGCTGCCGATCTGGAACCGCGACGCGGATTTGCGTCTCACCTATTGCAACGAGACCTATGCGCGGATCGCCGACGGCAGCCGTGACGCCGTCATCGCGGCGGGCATGGAAATCGGCGGCGGCGTGATCGCCGAGAACGGTAAGGCCGTCGCGCGACGCGCGCAGGCCCTCGGCATGCCCCAGTCGGAAAGTCAGCACCTCGTGGTCGGCGGTGATCGGCGGTTGTTCGATTTCGTGGAGCAGCCCCTCGGGCCGGACGCCATCATCGGCTATGCGCTCGATATGACCAATCTCGAGAACACGCAGTCCGAGTTGGCTCGCCATATCGCCGCCCACGCCGAGCTGCTCGAGCATCTCGGCACCGGCATCGTGATTTACGGCCCGGACAGCCGCGTGAAGTTCTTCAACACGGCCTATATCGAGCAGTTCGGGCTCGACGAGGAGTTCCTCGGCAGCGAGCCGACCATGGCCGAGGTTCTGGAAGCCCTGCGCGAGCGGCGCCGGCTGCCCGAGCATGCCGACTTTCCTAGCTATAAGCGGGAGCTGGTGCGCCATCTCACCGGTATCATCCGGCCGCACGAGGAGTTGCTGCACCTGCCGAACGGCTCGACCTTGCGAATGGTCGCGGCACCCCATCCGTTCGGCGGCGTGCTGATCACCTATGAAGACGTGACGGACACGCTGGCGCTCGAGCGGTCCTACAATACGCTGATCGAGGTCCAGCGCGAAACGCTCGACAATCTTTATGAAGGCATCGCGGTCTATGGCAGCGACGGACGGCTGAAGCTCAGTAACCCGGCCTTCGCCCGCTTGTGGGGGTTGGCGCCGGAGGCGCTTCAGAACGAGCCGCATGTGTCGACGATCGTCGATCAGGTGCGGGGGTTCTTCGGCGACACGGCGGATTGGGAAGCGCTGCGCGACATGATCATCAGCCGCGTTTCCGACCGCGAGACCCGCAGCAGCCGCTTTGAACGCTCGGACGGCTCCGTGCTCGACTTTACGGCGGTGCCTCTACCGGATGGCGGTTCGCTGCTCACCTATGTCGACGTCACGGACAGCATCCGCGCCGAGCGAGCGCTGCGCGAGCGCAACGCGGCGCTGGAGACGGCCGACCGGCTGAAATCCGAATTCATTGCCAACGTCTCCTATGAGCTTCGCACGCCGCTCAACGCGATCATCGGTTTCGCGGAGATCCTCGATCACCAATATTTCGGTCCGCTCAACGATCGCCAAGTCGAATACAGCCGCGGCATCGTCGCGGCGTCGCAGCGCCTGCTGTCGCTCATCAACGATATCCTCGACATCGCGACGATCGAGGCCGGCTACCTGCATCTCGACCTCGATACCGTCGATATCGCCGCCCTTCTGTCCGGTCTGCAGATTTTGGTGAGCGAGCGGGCGCGCAATCGCGAGCTGGCACTGGAGATCGACTGCCAGCCGGATATCGGTGCCGTTGTCGCGGACGAGCGGCGGCTGAAGCAGGCGATCTATAATCTGATCAGTAACGCGATCAAATTCACGCCGCAGGGCGGCAGGATCACAGTCTCCGCCCGGCGCGAGGAGTCAGAAATCGCGATCGTCGTCGCCGACACCGGCATCGGCATCGCGCCGGAGCATCAGGCGCGCGTCTTCGAGAAGTTCGCTCAGGTTGGCACGCAAGGGCGGCAGGGCGGCGCCGGTCTCGGCCTTGCGCTGGTGAAGAGCCTGATCGAACTGCATGGCGGCAGCATCGAACTGGAATCGGCGCCCGACAGCGGCACCCGCGTCACCTGCCACATCCCCCTGCGCGCCGAACCGCCGGCGACGCCCGCCGAGGACGAGGCGCCGACGGCGTAGACCTCCTATGCCGCGCCGGGCACGCCCTTGGTCGTGGAATATTCGAAATGCAGGGCTTCGCCGGGATGGACGAGCGGATAGATGGCGTGGGCGGTCATTGCCGCCTCCGAGAAGCCCGATAGAATCAGCTTAAGCTTGCCGGGATATGTGGCGATGTCACCGATCGCGAAGATGCCCGGTGCGTTGGTCGCACAGGTCGCCGGATCGACACTGATATGGTTGCGCTCCAGGTTCAGGTTCCATTGCGCGATCGGTCCCAGATTCATTGCCAGACCGAAGAACGGCAGCAGCGCATCGGCCGCGAGCGGTCGTTCCTGGCCGTCCAGCGTCGCCACGACCACCGCCTCCAACCGGCCGTCCGCCCCTTCCAGGCGAGCCAGCTGATAGGGCACCACCATCTCAATCGCCCCCTCGGCGGCCAGCGCGTCCAGGCGGGCCACCGACTCCGGCGCGGCGCGGAACTTCGGCCGGCGATGGACGACATAGACCTGTTCAGCCAGCCCGGCCAGGGACAGCGCCCAATCGACCGCCGAATCGCCGCCGCCGGCGATCACCACGCGCTTGCCGCGGAAATCCTCGCGCCGCTTGACCAGATAGAAGACGCTCTTCCCCTCATAGGACTCGATATCGGGCAGCGGCGGCCGGTTCGGGCCGAAGGCGCCGACGCCGGCGGCGATGATGATGGCCCGCGCCTCGATCACCGTGCCCTTGCTTGTCTCCAACCGCCAGCCGCCGCCGAGGTCGGTCAGGCGCTCGACCTGCTGGCCGAGATGGTAGACCGGCTCGAACGGCGAGGTCTGTTCCTCCAGCTTCTGGATCAGCTCGGCGGCGTCGATCTGCGGGTAGCCGGGAATGTCATAGATCGGCTTTTCCGGATAGAGCGCCGCGCATTGCCCGCCCGTCGTGTCCAGCGCGTCGATCACGTGACAGCGCATCTTCAGCATACCGCACTCGAAGATCGCAAACAGACCGACCGGGCCCGCCCCGATGATCGCGACATCGGTCTTTTGAACGGCTTCGGACATCCAGGGCTTCTCCCATTGGGCTTTGAGGGGTGGCGAACGATGGTCGCTAAAATGCCGGGCTCTGCCTGCATTATCAAGGCCGTAGGCGACCGCCTCGATTTTCGCTGCGATGCCGTCCGGGCAACGGCGCAGACCATGGACAGGGTCTGTCAGACGCTCTACAACCTGCGGCTATGATGCGTCGCGCCATGCCCTCCGAGACCGTCTCGCTTCACCTGCCGAACGAGGCCGCGACGGAGCGCCTTGCCGAGCAGGTCGCAGCGCTGGCGCGGCCGGGCGACGTGATCGCGCTTCACGGCGACCTCGGCGTCGGCAAGACCCGGTTCGCGCGCGCCTTTATCGGCCGTCTGACCGGTGAAGCGGAAGTGCCGAGCCCGACCTTCACGCTGGTCCAGACCTATGAGGCGCCGGTCGCGGCGATCTGGCATTTCGACCTCTATCGCCTGACGGCGCCGGAAGAGGCGATCGAACTCGGCCTCGAAGAGGCGTTCAGTACCGGGATTTCGCTGATCGAGTGGCCGGATCGGCTCGGGCCGTCCCTGCCGGAAGACCGGCTCGACCTCACCCTCGATTTCGCCAGCGCGGAGCAGCCGGAGGTGCGCACCGTCTCGCTGACAGGCCGGGACGGCTGGGCGCCGCGTATCGTAGCCCTCGGACAGAGCTTGACGCACCATGCCTGACGGTCCGCGCAGCGATCGCGACACCCTGATCGCTCGTTTCCTTGCCGCGCACGGCTGGGCCGGTGCGGAACGTTGGGTTCTGGCGGGCGACGCCTCCTTCCGTCGCTATGACCGGCTCGAAGCGGACGGGCGGCGTGCCGTACTGATGGACGCGCCGCCGCCGAAGGAGAACGTCCGCCCCTTCGTGACGGTCGACCGCCTGCTTGGCGCGATGGGTTATAGCGTGCCGCGGATTTTCGCCGCCGATGAAGACGCCGGTCTGCTGCTGCTCGAGGATCTTGGCGACGATACCTACACCCGCCTGCTGGCGCGCGGCGCCGATGAGCGGCGCCTCTACATGCTCGCCGTCGATCTGCTGATCGATCTGCATCGCCGGTTCGCGCCCGAGCGCCAGGACCGGCTGCCTGAGTTCGACGACGCTCGTGCGTTGCGCGAGGTCGGGCTGCTGCTCGACTGGTATTGGCCGGCGACGCAAGGCGGCCCGGTTCCGGACGCTCTTCGGGCCGAATATATCGCGGCCTGGAGCGCCGTGCTGCCGCAGCGCCGGCGCGTCGCGGACAGCTTCGTCTTCTTCGATTTCCATGTCGACAATCTGCTCTGGCTGCCCGACCGGATGGGGGTCGCCGCCTGCGGATTGCTCGATTTCCAGGATGCGGTCATCGCCCCCCGACCGTTCGACCTGATGTCGCTGATCGAGGACGCTCGGCGTGACGTGCCGCCGACCTTGGCCGCCGAGCTGCGCGCGCATTATCTCGCCGCGTCCCCGGATCTCGATCCGGAGGATTTCGCGACGGCATTCGCCGTTGTCGGCGCACAACGCCATAGCCGCATCATCGGAACCTTCACACGCCTGCTGGTGCGCGACGGAAAATCCGGTTATCTCGTGCATATGCCGCGCGTCTGGCGTCAGCTCGAAGGCAATCTCGCCCACCCGGCGCTGGCGCCGGTACGCGCCTGGTTCGAGGCGCATCTCCCGCCGCCGGCGCGCCGCCTGCCGACGGCGTAAGCGGAGCCCAGGGGGAATGCCGATGGGGGAATGCCGAGGGGAATGAGGGGAAATCAAAGAGTGCAGCCCGTGACAGCGCAACCCGTGGTGCCGACGCATGCAATGGTCCTGGCCGCCGGGTTCGGCACGCGTTTGCGGCCGATCACGGAGAACCTGCCGAAGCCGCTCGTCCGGGTGGCGGGCACGCCGCTGATCGATTACGCGCTGGACCGCCTCGCGGAGATCGGCGTCGGCCACGCCGTGGTGAACACCCACTGGCTCGGCGAGATGATCGAGGACCATCTCAAGGGCCGGACGCGACCAAAGATCGAGTTCTCCCACGAACGCGAGATCCTCGAAACCGGCGGCGGCATCCTCAAGGCGTTGCCGCAACTCGGCGACGCACCCTTCTATGTCGTCAATGGCAAGATCATTTGGTTCAATGGCAAGGTCGACGCGCTGCTCCGCCTTGCCGAGGCCTGGGACGACGAGGCGATGGATGGCCTCCTGCTGCTGCAGCCGACGGCGACCGCGGTGGGCTATGACGGGCGGGGCGACTTCTTCCTCGACCAGACGGGGCGGATCCGACGCCGGCGCGAGTGGGAAGTCGCGCCGTTCCTCTATTCGGGGATCCAGATCCTGCATCCGCGTTTGTTCAAGAACGCGCCGAAGGGCGCCTTCTCCTTGAACATTCTCTATGACCGCGCGATCGAGGCCGGGCGGCTGCATGGCCTGCGTCACGATGGCGAGTGGTACCATGTCAGCACGCCGCGCCACCTCGCCGAGGTCGAGGCGCGGATCGCGATCGGCGGCGATCGGCCGTACGGGACATGACGGACGGACCGCGCCCGCGCCGGTCCGTCTTCACCATTCCGTCGGGAGTTTCGTTCGTCGACGCGCTTGCCGCGCGCCTTCTCGCCGAGGCTGACGGCGATCCGCTCGCGCTCGCCCGCGGCACGATCCTTCTGCCGAACCGCCGCGGCTGCCGCGCGCTGCAGGAGGCTTTCCTGCGGCAGAGCCGCGGGCGCCCTCTGCTACTGCCCCGCATGATGCCGATCGGCGACCTCGACACGGACGAGCTGACACTTGCAAGCGGCATTGAGGTCGGCGGTCCGGCGGCCGAGGCGCTCGACATGGCCCCGGCGATTCCGCCGCTGCGCCGGCATCTGCTGCTGACCCGCGCCATTCTGGCCGCCTTTGCCGGCTGGAAGGCGGCAGACGGCCCGGCCGACGGCGACGCGTGGCGTGGAGGAACCCCGCCGACGGTGGACCAGGCGGCGCGGCTCGCTACCGAGCTGGCCCGGCTGCTCGACCAGATCCAGACGGAGCAGCTTCCCTTCGACGGACTCCGCGCGCTGGCGCCCGAGGATTACGCGATCCATTGGCAGGTGACGCTGAAATTCCTCGAAATCCTGACCGAGGTCTGGCCGCGGATTCTCGAGGAGCAGGGCTGCGTCGATCCTGCCGTCCGGCGCAACCTGCTGCTCGCCGCCCAGGCCGAGGCTTGGCGCCGCAGCCCGCCCGCCGACCCAGTCACCGTGGCCGGGTCGACTGGCAGCATTCCGGCGACGGCGGAGCTGATCGAGGTCGTCGCCGGGCTGCCGCGTGGCCGCGTCGTGCTGCCCGGCCTCGATCGCGACGCGGGCGAGGCCTGCTGGCGTGAGATCGTCCAGGATCCGAGCCATCCGCAGCACGGCCTGCATCTGCTGCTCGATCGCCTCGGCCTGGAACCGCGCGACGTGGCGGTTTGGCCGGATACGGGGGAGAGGGGCACGCCGCCGATGCGGGCGCGGCTGATCGCCGAGGCGTTGCGGCCGGCGGCCACGACGGACGGCTGGCGTCATTGGGCGGCGACCAGCAATATCACGGCGATCGAATTCGCGCTTCGCGACGTCTCCCGAATCGACTGTCCCGGCCCGCAGGAGGAGGCCGGCGCAATCGCGCTGATGCTGCGCGAAACCCTTGAGGTGCCGGGCAAGCGCGCAGCGCTGGTGACTCCCGACCGAGCGCTGGCGCGGCGCGTCGCTGCCGAGCTCCGACGGTGGGACATCACGATCGACGACTCCGCCGGTCGCCCGCTTGCCGACACGCCGCCCGGAACCTTCCTGCGGCTGACGGCGGAGCTTCTCGTGGAGCGGGTCGCGCCGGTGTCGCTGCTGGCCCTGCTGAAGCATCCGCTTGCCGCCGGCGGGATGGAGCCGCCGGCCTTCCGCGCGCTGGCCCGCAGGCTGGAGATCGGTGTCCTGCGTGGGCCGCGCCCGGCCGCCGGGTTCGACGGATTGGTTGCCGCGCTCCCGGATAATCTACGGGACCCGCTGGGGCCTTGGGTGCGGCAGCTTGCGACGGCCGCGGCGCCGTTCGCGGCGTTGATCGCCGCAAGAGAGACCAGTCTCGACGCGCTGCTCACGGCGCATGTCGCCTTTGCCGAGGCGCTTGCGGCGAGCGCCTCGCTGTCCGGTGCCGAACGGCTGTGGGCCGGCGAGGCGGGCGAGGCCGCGGCGGATTTCGTTGCCGACCTGCGGCAGGCGGCGCACAGCTTCAGCCGTTTGCCGGGCGCTCGCTATCCGGCCCTGCTCTCTAGCCTGATGTCCGACCTCGTGGTTCGGCCGCGCTACGGACGGCATCCGCGCATCGCGATCTGGGGTCCGCTGGAAGCCCGACTACAGCATGTCGACCTGCTGATCCTCGGCGGGCTGAATGAGGGAACCTGGCCGCCGGAGCCCTGGACCGACCCGTGGCTGAGCCGGCCGATGCGGCGCGCCTTCGGCCTGCCGGCGCCGGAACGGCGCATCGGCCTCGCCGCGCACGACTTCATCCAAGCCTTTTCGGCGCCCGAGGTGGTGCTGACCCGGGCGTTGCGCGTCGAAGGAACGCCGACCGTGCCGTCGCGCTGGCTGATGCGCTTCGACGGGCTGTTGCGGACGGCCGGCATCACGCCCGACCGGATGCGGCCCAGCCAATGGCTCGACTGGCAGGCGAAGCTGGACCGGCCGGCGCACGTCTTGCCGATTGCGCCGCCAATGCCGCGGCCGCCGGTTGGCGCCCGGCCGCGGCGGCTTTCCGTGACGGAGGTCGAGACCTGGATGCGCGATCCCTACGCGATCTATGCGCGGCACATCCTGCGTCTGAGGCCGCTGGATCCGATCGACGCCGATCCGGGCGCTGCCGACCGCGGCGCCTTCATCCATCGTGCGCTCGATCGCTTCGTGAAGGACCATCCCGGGCCGTTGCCGGCGGATGCGCTCGACCGCCTGCTGGCGATCGGAGCCGGCGCGTTCGGCGATGCGCTGAGCCGCCCGTCGGTCTGGGCCTTCTGGTGGCCGCGCTTCGAACGCATCGCCCGCTGGTTTCTCGCGCAGGAGCAGGAGCGCCGCGACGATCTGCTGTCCAGCCTGACGGAGGTGCGGGGCCGGCTGACGCTGGCCGCGCCGGGTGGGGCCTTCGAGCTGGTCGCCAAGGCCGACCGGGTCGATTGTCATCGCGACGGCGCGGCGATCATCATCGACTACAAGACCGGCGCTTTGCCGGTGCGGCGCGACATCGATCTCGGCTTCTCGCCGCAGCTTCCACTTGAGGCGGCGATCGCGCTCGCCGGCGGGTTCGATGGCCTGCCCGCGGGACCCGTCGGCGAGCTGGCCTATTGGCAGCTCGTGGGCGGCGACCCGGCCGGCAAGATCGACTCCCGCGCGGCGGATTGCGGCGACGTCGCGGCGGCGGCGCTTGCCGGCCTCGCGCGGCTGGTCGCCGCCTTCGATGACGAGGCGACGCCCTATCTCGCGGAGCCCAATCCGGCCTGCGCGCCGCGCTACAGCGACTATGGTCATCTGGCGCGGATCAAGGAGTGGTCGGCCGGCGGGCCGATGAGCAGCGAATGACGATCGCGCTCGGCACACCGCTCATCCGCCTGGCCGGCTCGCACCAGCGGCGGGCCGCCGATCCCGCGGCCTCGGCCTGGGTCGCGGCGTCGGCTGGCACCGGCAAGACCAAGGTGCTGACCGACCGGGTGCTGAACCTGATGCTGACCGGCACGGAGCCGTCGCGCATTCTCTGCCTCACCTTCACCAAGGCGGCGGCGGCCGAGATGGCCAACCGCATCGCCGCTCGCCTCGCCCTGTGGACCGCGGCGCTGGACGCGGATCTGGAGAAGGAGATCGAGACGCTTACCGGGCAGCGGCCCGATGTCGAGCTCTGCCGCCGGGCGCGGCAGCTTTTCGCCCGCGTTCTCGATGCGCCGGGCGGAATGAAGATCCAGACTATCCATGCCTTCTGCCAAGCCCTGTTGCGCCGGTTTCCGCTCGAAGCCGGCATTGCGCCGCATTTCGAGATTCTCGACGATCGCAGCGCTGCCGAGCTTCTGCAGAGTGCCCGCGAATCGGTGCTGTCCCGGGCGCGGAGCGGCGCCGACCAGGATCTCGCCGCGGCGCTCGCCGAGGTCACGGCGCAGTGTTCCGAAGACGCGTTCGCGGAGCTGATGCAGTCGCTCCTGGCCGAGCGCGGCCGCTTGGCTCACCTCCTGGCGGGGCATGGCGGCTGCGACGGCCTGGTCGTGGCGATCCGCGAACTCCTGGGGCTGGAGCCCGACGAATGCCGGGACAGCCTGCTCAAGGCGGCCTGCGAGGACGGGGCAATCGACCTGCTCGGCCTCCGTCTCGCCGTCGAGGCGCTCCTGCAGGGCTCGAAGACGGACCGGGAGCGCGGCGACGGTATCGCCGCCTGGCTGGCCGCGCCCGATCGCCGTGCCGCGGAGTTCGAGACCTATCGGCGCCGGTTCCTGACCGATGGATCAGCCGCCGGCCTGAAGATCCGCGAGCGCCTGATCACCAAGGCGGCGGAGGCGGCATCGCCGGGCGTGAAGGCGGTCCTTCAGGCCGAGGCGGAGCGGCTGCACGCACTTAGCGACCGGCTCAACGCGGCGATGCTGGCTGCGGCGAGCGGCGCGCTGCTCACCCTTGGTGGCGCGATTCTCGATGCCTATCGCCGCCAGAAGGAGGTCCGGGCGCAGCTCGATTACGACGACCTGATCCTGGCGTCGCGCGATCTGTTGAAGCGACCCGGCATCGCCCCCTGGGTCCTGTTCAAGCTTGATGGCGGCCTGGACCATATCCTGATCGACGAGGCGCAGGACACTAACCCCGACCAATGGCAGGTCGTCCAAGCCCTGGCCGAGGAGTTTTTCGTCGGCGCCGGTGCACGGCCCGAGACGCGGACGATCTTCGCCGTCGGCGATCCGAAGCAGTCGATCTTCAGCTTTCAGCGCGCCGATCCGGCTGCGTTCGAGGCGATGCGCAGGCATTTCAGCGATCGGGCGGCGGCGGCCCGGATGCAATGGGAGGATGTGCCGCTCAACATCTCCTTCCGCTCGACCGCCGCGGTGTTGTCCGCGGTCGATGCGGTCTTCGCCTCGGCCGAGGCGCAGGCCGGCGTTGCCTTGGACGGCCAGCCGATCGTCCATCAACCCTCCCGCGTCGGCCATGCCGGGCTCGTCGAGTTGTGGCCGCCGGCGCAGCCACGCGAGATGGCGGAGCTCGAGCCCTGGGCGCCGCCGATCGATCGGCAGCCGGGCGATTCGCCGCGCGGCCGGCTGGCCCGGCTGATCGCCGCGCAGATCGAAACCATGATCGCGACCGGCGAGAAGCTGCGCTCGCGCGACCGTCCGGTGCGACCCGGCGATTTCATGGTTCTGGTCTGCCGCCGCAACACCTTCGTCGAGGAGCTGGTCCGCGAGCTGAAGCAGCGGCAGGTGCCGGTCGCCGGCGTCGACCGGATGGTGCTGACCGATCAGATCGCGGTGATGGATCTGGTGGCGTTCGGCCAGTTCCTGCTGCTGCCGGAAGACGACCTCACCCTCGCCACCGTGCTGAAAGGCCCGCTGGTCGGGCTCGACGAGGAGGAGCTGTTCCGTCTCGCCTATGGGCGCGAAGGGTCATTATGGGCCGCGCTGCGCCGGCGGGCTGAGAAGGAGGATGTCTTCGCCCGGGCCCATGCCTTCCTCGCGGAACGGCTCGCCGCGGTGGACTTTGTCCCGCCCTACGAACTCTATGCCGACCTGCTCGGCCGTCTCGGCGGGCGACGCGCGCTTCTCGGCCGGCTTGGGCCTGAGGCGGCCGATCCGATCGACGAGTTCATGAATCTGGCGCTCATCTATGAGCGGGCGCATGTGCCGTCGCTGCAGGGTTTTCTCCACTGGCTCGCCGTCGGCGATGTCGAGGTGAAGCGTGACCTGGAGCAGGATCTGCGCGGTCAGGTGCGGATCATGACGATTCACGGCGCCAAGGGCCTGCAGGCACCGATCGTCTTCCTACCCGACACGATGCAGGTGCCGAACCACACGACGCGGCTGCTCTGGTGCGAGTCCAAGTCGAACGGCAGTCCAGGGCTGTCCCAGTCTCTGCCTCTATGGTCGCCGCGCACCGGCTGCGATGAGGCGGTGGCGCGGGCGGCGCGCGCCCGTCATCGGCAAGCCGAGGCCTGCGAGTATCGCCGCCTTCTCTATGTCGCGCTGACCAGGGCCGAGGATCGGCTCTATGTCTGCGGTTGGCACGGCAAGCAGACCCCGCGCTCAGGCTGCTGGTACGACCTCGTCGGCGCCGGCCTTGCCGCGATCGCCGAGGAGGCGGCCTTCGACTGCACAGACCTGCTGGGACCGGATCACGGGTGGAGCGGCCGGCTGCTTCGCCTTGCCGATCCGCAACTCGCCGTGCCGGAAAGCTCCGGACAGACGCCGCAGACGGCCGCAATCGACACACCGACACCGGGCTGGTTCGCGGAACCGGCGCCGGAGGAGCCGCTGCCTTGGCGGCCGTTGGCGCCGTCCCGGCCAAGCGATGAAGAGCCGCCGGTTCAGCCGCCGCTCGGCGCGGATGACGGCCTGCGGTTCCGGCGTGGGCGGTTGATCCATCGGTTGCTGGAGACGCTTCCCGAGATCCCCGCGGCAGCCCGGGCGGCGGCGTGCCGACGCTTTCTCGCCCGTCCGACCCACGACCTGTCCGACGCCCAGCAGCAGGAGATCACGGCGGAGGTGCTGCGCGTGCTGGAAGATTCCACCTTCGCGCCGCTGTTCGGACCCGACAGCCGGGCGGAGGTGATGGTCGTCGGCGAGGTCCGCGGCGAAGCCGGCGCGGTCGAGGTCCTGTCTGGCCGAATCGATCGGCTGGTGGTTACCGAGGCCGCTGTCCTGATCGTCGATTACAAGACCAATCGACCGCCGCCGGAGACGCCCGACGGGGTGCCGGCCCTCTATCTGCGCCAGATGGCCTGCTATCGTGCTGCTTTATCTCGAATTTACCCCGATCGGCCAATTACTTGCGTGCTTCTTTGGACCGATGGTCCGCGCATCATGCCGCTGCCGGTCGAGCAGCTCGACCGTTACGCGCCTTGACGCTCCCGGCGGCGGTTCCTAAATTCGCCGCGTTGGCTGCGGCCTTGCCCATGAGCCGTTGCAACACCGAAGGAGTGATCATGACGACGACCAAGATATCCGATGCAAGTTTCGAAACCGACGTCCTGAAGGCTTCGGGCCCGGTTCTGGTGGATTTTTGGGCCGAATGGTGCGGCCCGTGCAAGATGATCGCTCCGACGCTGGAAGAGCTCGCCAGCAACATGAGCGGGAAGGTTACCGTCGCCAAAATGAATATCGACGAGAACCCGGCGACTCCGAAGAAGTACGGCGTCCGCGGCATACCGACCCTGATGGTGTTCAAGGACGGCCAGGTCGCAGCCACCAAGATCGGTGCCCTGCCGAAGAACAAGCTGATCGAGTGGGTCGAATCGGTGATTTGAGGTTCTCCGCCGGCTCGGGCGGAACGGTTCGATCTTCGCCGCTGAAGATTTCCGCGGTTCATAACCGCCGCGATCGCCATTCCCGTCGGGGTGCGGAAGCCGTACCGACGGGAATGGGAATCGCCTGCCGTCAGCGGAAGCGGTCCAGCATCCGATAGAACGCGATGAGGGCCGACACATAGGCCTTGTGGAATGCGTGAAACGGGATCGGTTTGATCCTGGTGATCGGGATGGGCAGCTCGGTCCGGTCACCCGTCTGAACATATCGCGCGAGAATCCCCCCCATGGTCGTCTGCAGGCCGACGCCGCGGCCCTGGCAGCCGAGAGCGAACAACAGGCCCGGCTCCGGCTCGTGCAGATGCGGGAAGAAGTCCTGCGTCAGCGCGACCCGCCCCGACCATCGATATTCGTAATCGATCCCACGAAGCTGCGGATAGAGCGTCGCCACCATCTTCACCAGATGCGAAAAGTAATCGTGGT
This sequence comes from Virgifigura deserti, assembly GCA_003576685.1. Taxonomy (GTDB): domain Bacteria; phylum Pseudomonadota; class Alphaproteobacteria; order Dongiales; family Dongiaceae; genus Virgifigura; species Virgifigura deserti. The sequence continues at coordinate 149,190 of QOZR01000007.1, read as the reverse complement.
CTTTCGGCTCGCGAAACCACCCCCGGCCACCCATGAGGAACCGGCCCTGCGCATCGAGCCGGAAATAGGACAACAGCCGACGGGTATCCGAAGCGACGACGCCGCCCCGAAGAATGGAATTCCGGACGTCTTCGGGCAGAGGTTTGGTCGCGATCTGGGCGCTGTTCGCCGCGATGATGGTCCGGGAAAGTCCAGGCCAGAGATCGTCGGTGTAGCCGTTCGTGCAAAGGACCACCCGCTCCGCGGCGAGTTCGGTGCCTTGGGCCGTCGTCAGACGCCATACGGAGCCATCGCGGTCCAGCTTTACCACCGGAGACCGGGTATGCACCGTGGCGCCGGCGGCGATCGCCGCCCTGGCCAAGCCGCGAGCATAGCTAAGGGGCTGAACCGACCCCGCACGATAGTCGATCCAGCCACCGTGATAGAAATCCGTCCCCAGGATCTCCGCTGTCCTGTCGCGGTCGAGCAGGGCGACATTGGCCCCCCAGCGCGCCCATTGCTCGCAGCGGCGGCGCGCGGTTTCCATGCCGGCCGGCGAGTGGGCCGGCTGAACCCACCCTTTGCGGACGGCGTCGCAGGCGATGCCGTGCCGCTCGATCAGATCGAAGACGGTATCGGCCGTCGCGCCGAAGACCGTCGCCATTCGTTCGCCCGTCTCGGGGCCGAATTTCCCGACCAGCTCGTCAGGGTCGTATTTAAGTCCCGGGATAACCTGACCGCCATTCCGGCCGGAGGCGCCCCAGCCGACCTCGCCGGCCTCCAGGACCGCGACGCCGGTTCCTGCCTGTGCCAGATGCAGCGCCGTGGACAGGCCGGCATAGCCGCCGCCGACGACAGCGACATCGACCTGGCGGGCCTCCGATAAGGGGTGAGCCTGCGGCGCCGGCTCGGCCGTGGCGGCCCAAAGGGACGGTGGCAGGGATGGGGGCAGGGAAGGCGACTGCGGCTTGGTATCGGCCATCGGGATTCTTTTCGTTAGAGCGGATTCAGCACACGCCGCAGGAAGTCACGGGTACGTTCTTGTTTCGGATCGGCCAGCATCTCGGCGGCCTGGCCCTGCTCGACGATGATTCCGCCATCCATGAAGAGGACACGGTCGGCGACCTCTCGAGCGAAGCTCATCTCATGGGTGACGACGAGCATGGTCATGCCCTCCTCGGCCAGCGAGCGCATCGCCGCCAGGACGTCGCCGACGAGCTCGGGGTCGAGGGCCGAGGTCGGCTCGTCGAACAGAATGGCCTTCGGCCGCATGGCAAGCGCCCGGGCGATTGCCACCCGTTGCTGCTGGCCGCCCGACAGCGAGCTTGGGTATTGGTCGGCCTTTTCCGCAAGGCCGACGCGGGCCAGCAGCTCCCGCCCCCTCTCGCGCGCTTCCCTGGCGGGCTCGCCCTTTACCTGGATCGGGCCCTCGATGACGTTCTCGAGAGCGGTGCGGTGCGGGAAGAGATTAAAGCGCTGGAAGACCATGGTGACTTCCATGCGGATCTCGCGAATGGTCTTGGACCGCCGGTCGACCCGCTGGCCTTCGACCAGAATCTCGCCCTGGTCATGGGCTTCGAGGCCGTTGATGCACCGTAGGAGGGTCGATTTGCCCGATCCTGACGGGCCGATGAGGCACACGACCTCGCCGCGCGACACGGTGGCATCGATGCCGCGCAGGACCTCCAGGTGGCCAAAACGCTTATGAACATCGTGAAGCTCGATCATCGCTGGCCGAACCTCTTCTCGAGATGCCCGGACAGGATGATCAGTGGAATGCTCATGCACAGATATAGCAGCGCGACGAGCGTGTAGACCGTCATGTTCTCGAACGTCGACGACGCGATCAGCTTTCCTTTCAAGGTCAGCTCCGCAACCGTGATGACGGAGGCCTGCGAGCTGTCCTTGAGCAGCATGATCATGGTGTTTCCGTAAGGCGGCAGGACCGTGCGGACGGCCTGGGGCAGGATCACCCGGCGCATCATTTTGGCCCAGCCCATGCCGATCGACTGCGCGGCCTCGATCTGGCCCTGTTCGACGGCCTCGAGACCGGCCCGGAAGTTTTCTGCCATGTAGCAGGAGTAGGCGATGCCGAGACCGATGAAGCCGGCCTGAAAGGCGGTCAAGTCGAGGCCCAGTTCCGGCAGCACGAAATAGATGTAGAAGAGCTGAACCAGGATCGGGATGCCGCGGATCGTGTTGATAATGGTCTTCGCGGTCCAGACGAGCGGCCACAAGCCGGAATAGCGCATCAGCGCCCAGACCAGCCCGAGCGCAGTCGATAGGAGCAGGGCGCAGATCGTCACCTGAACGGTGATGACCGCGCCCTGCAACAGGATCGGGAGAAAGCCCCTGGCGTCAGTCAGGAAGGCGTCCATACTGCGTGATCCAGGCGTAGTCGGTTACTTTACGTTCCACTTCTTGGCCAGGCGATCGATCTCGCCCGCGGCCTTGAGCTTCGCCAACGCCTCGTTGATCTTGCTCAGCAATTCGTCATCCTCCTGGCGCACGCCGAGGGCGACCGGGCCGGCAACCACGCTCTCGTAGCTCTGGACCAACCGGACGTCCGGGTACTTACCCTGGGAGAGTTGATAGGCCAGGATCGGCTTGTCGCCGAAGCCGGCCTTGATGCGGCCGAGATTCACGTCGCGAAGGATGTCGGCGAGGGAATCGTAGATTCTCACTTCCTGGAAGGCGCCGGACTGCTGCAGCGGCTCGATATAGATCGTGCCGACCTGAACGCCGACCACCGCGCCTTCGAGGTCGTCGAAGGACTTGTATTCCTTTTGGTCATCGGCGGCGACGACGAGACCTTCGCCATAGGGGAAGACCGGATCGCTGAAGTCGATCACCTCTTCCCGCTCGTCGGTGGCGATCATGGCGGCGGAAATGATATCGATCTTGTTCGAGGTGAGCGCCGGGATGAGCGACGAGAACGGCGTCGCCTCGACCTCGACCTCGAAGCCGGCCTCCTTGGCGACGAGATCGATTAGATCGACCATCATGCCCTGGATGCTGTTGGTCTCGATGTCCAGGAAGGTGAAGGGAATGCCGGTCGGGGTCGAACCGACCTTGTAGATCGTCTCCGCGGTGGCCGTGCCGGCGACGGCCAAGCCGGCCGCCAATGCGCCGGCGGCCAGCGCCTTCTTCCAAGCGTGAATCTTCATTGTTCGTTGCCTCCATGCGGGTTGGTGATATGGGACGGGGCGACACCCCGGTCGGGAGGAATCGCCCTGAGTTCGGTCCGGTTGCGGGCGGAAACGGCTCGCGCCGTCTCGATCAGGAGCGGGACGAGTTCTTGCCGCAACCTGTCCAGGGTCCATCGGCTCGTGGGGCCAGAGATGTTGATCGCGCCCACGGGATCCCCGTCCACCCCCAGGAGGGGGACCGCAATGTTCAGATCGCCGCGGAAGTACTCCTCATTTGCCCACGCATATCCATCATCGCGAGCCTGCCGGACGAGGTCCGCGATACGGGCGCGGTCGGTCTCGGTCAGCGGCGTGAACCGGTGGATGGGAGACTGCGCGATGATTGCCTCGGCCCGACTGTCGGGAAGCGCCGAAAGGTAGGCCCGCCCGGCAGCCGTGCAGAACATCGGCAGCCGTCGTCCGACCGATATGTGGACGAAGAAGCGCTTGTGGCTCGGGAACCGGGCCACGAAGACCATGTCGGTGCCGTCCGGTTCGGACAGATTCACCGATTCGCCGCAGGCCTGATTGAGATCGAGCAGATGAGGGCTCGCCTGCTCGATAAGCGGATCGGCCGCGAGATAGGCATAGCCGAGGTCCAGCATCTTCGGCGTGAGCACCCAGCGGCGGGTGTGCGCGTCCTTCCGCAGATAACCGAGCGTCTCCAGGGTGTGGGTGAATCTCTGGGCCGCACTCTTCGTGATCCGCGCCGCGGCAACGATCTCGCTAAGGTTCATTGCCGTCCGACCGGGATGGAAGGCGTGCAGGATCGTAAAGGCCTTTTCGACCGACTGGTTGAAAAGAGGGGAACGATCGCCGCGTCCCGTCCGCGGTGCCGTCTTGCTGCCGGTCTTGGTCTTCAAAGCGCGTGTCAGGGGAACCGTCTCTCAGGAATCAGCGAAGCTTTCAAACCGTATGTATCGCATATCGATACATACGAACCGAATACCGGTCAGCTTGACCCAAAAAATCTCGGTGTGTCAATATTCGATGCGCGGGGCAGGCCGAAGAGACGAGCTGTCTCGGGCTCCAGAGGGGATTTGTGTGGCGCGGCTTGCCCTTTTCGGGCGGAGTTTTTATTCAAATGCCGGAACAGTCGGGAATGGCCGCAAGCCTTGGGGGGCGGTGCCTGGCTTTGCCTGATGCCCTACAGTAAAAAAGAGTTAACCACACTCCTATATATGACTCCCAGGCATCCGAACGCTGGTAAGATCATCAATCTTACCATATCGTAAAGCCACCGAGAGAATTTCACTCAAATTGAAGAAGTGTTCGTGCTTTCGTGTTTGGACCATCGCCCGCTCCAGGCGGGCCCCAGTCAGGGAAGGATTGTCAAGATGACCGGTTCGACCAGCAGCACTCGTGAATTCACGATGTCGCGCAGTGTAACCAGGCACAACGCGGGCGGAGAGCCGGCCCGCACGGTCGGATGGCAGATCTCCCGGATCAAGGATCTGTTCCGCCGTCAGCCGGCGCGGCGCCTGCCGCCCCTGCCGAACGCGCACTACATCGCCGTCCACATGGCGGCCGCCAAGCCGAAGGGGGCGCTGCGGTAAGTCGGTCAGCACCTGATTTGCGCGCAAATCAGGTGCTTGAAGCTTAAACTTTTACCAGCTTTCTAGGAAAGTCGGTGCGGGGTACACGCCGAATGCGCCCGAAAGAGCCCTTTCTCACAGGCGAGAGAGGGCTCTTTGGCTTCGGATGTCAGCTATTCTCGCCCAGCACCGAGCCGGCGAGATAGAGAGAGCCGCAGATCAGCACCCGGCCAGCCGGTTCATCCGCGGAGCGAATCGCCGACAGCGCCGCCGAGATACTTTCGGCCGGATGGGCCTCGATCCCGACGGCGCGCGCGGCCGCCGCGGCCTGTTCGGCACTCATGGCGGCGTGCTCTCCGGGAATCGTGATCGCGTGCAGACTGCGAACCAGCGGCGCCAGGGGGCGTAGGAATTCGACAGGGTCCTTGGTCTCCAGCATGCCGAAGACGAGGTGCAGGGGGCGGCCTTCCGGCGCTCCTCCCGGTTCTCCCCCCGATACGCCCCGTGCCGCTTCGCGCCAGCCCGCGGCAATCCCGGCGATGGCCTGCCCGGCGGCTGCATTGTGGCCGCCATCGAGCCACAGCTCCCAATCGGGCGGCAGCATCGCGACGAGCGGACCTTGCGTCAGTCGCTGCATGCGGGCCGGCCACTGGACGTCGCTCAAGCCGCGCCGTATCGCGGCTTCGTCGATCGCAAAGCCTTTCAGCCAGGACAGGCAGGCCAGGGCCGTTCCGGCGTTCTCGATTTGATGCGCGCCGATGAGGGCCGGTAGAGGCAGCCGCCGCTCCTCTCCCGCCATACGGAAGACCAGCGGGTCCTGCTGGCTACTTCCCGTCGCAGCGGTGGACCACTCCTGTCCATGGCGGCAGAGCGGCACCGACAGCTCCCGCGCCCGTGCCTCGAAGACCGCGGCCGCCTCGTCGGGCTGCGGCGCGATGACCGCCGGTACGCCCGGCTTCATGATCCCGGCCTTCTCGCCGGCGATCTGCGTGAGCGTGTTGCCAAGATGCTGCCAATGGTCGAAGGAGATCGGCGTCAGGACGGTCAGCAACGGCCGTTCCACCATGTTGGTCGCGTCCTGCCGACCGCCGAGCCCGGTTTCCAGCAGAAGAATGTCGGCCGGGGTCCGCGCGAAGGCGAGGAACGCGGCCACGGTGGTGATCTCGAAATAGGTGATCGGCGTGGTGCCGTTGGCCGCCTCGCACTCGTCGAGCAGCCGCATCAGCTCATCGTCCTCGATCAGCCGACCGGCGAGCCGAATCCGTTCGTTGAACCGGACCAGATGCGGCGAGGTGTAGACATGGACCCGATAGCCCGCAGCTTCCAACATGGCCCGCAGGTAGGCGATGACCGAGCCTTTGCCGTTGGTCCCGGCGACATGCACCACCGGCGGCAGGCGGCGTTGCGGATTGCCGAGCGCCGCCAGAAGCCGCTCGATCCGGTCGAGCGACAGGTCGATGATCTTCGGGTGATAACGGTTCAGCCGATCGAGGATGATATCGCTCGCCGATGACGTCTCCCGCGGTGCCTGTTGGGCGGCCTCGCGCCGCAACTGGCCGCTACCTTGCCCATGCGATTGCTTGGCCTGGCTTCGGTAGATGCTCATCGACGGTGATTCCCTGCTCCGGCAGCGTCAGGCGGCGCGCCGGTTCTGCAATAACGGACTTGGCTTGATCGTGGATGGAGAGGGGCGCTCATATCAGGTTCCGCTCGTCAGCGTCTCTAAGGCTTCAGCATCTCTATGGCTAAAGACGAAGACGCCTCCGGAACCCTGTCAGAGGCCTGCAGCTTCGAACGCTCCCGGAACCCTGTCAGGAGCCAGCTTTTCGAGGCGACTTTATGAAAAGCGGCCGAGCGCCGCAAGGCCCAATCGCCGGCCGAATCTTTCCGAGCCGAGCGGTCCGCCGGCGCTGATCACTCGGAACCGTTGCTCGGCCGCGACCGCCCATTAAAGGCTTCGGCCGCGGTCGTCGCCGGCGGCTCGACGACGGCCGGCGGCTGCGGGTTGTGCAGCAGGCGGATGATCCGGATCAACGTCTGGCGCAGTTCCGGGCGTGACACCACGATGTCGACCATGCCGTGGTCGCGCAGATATTCCGCCCGTTGAAATCCCTCCGGCAGCTTCTCGCGGACCGTGCCCTCGATCACCCGTGCGCCGGCGAAGCCGATCACCGCACCGGGTTCTGCCAGCGCGATGTCGCCAAGCATGGCGAAGGACGCGCTGACGCCGCCGGTCGTCGGGTCGGTCAGCACCACGATGTAGGGCAGGCCGGCTTCTTTGACCTCGTCGATGGCGATGATGGAGCGCGGCATCTGCATCAGCGACAGGATGCCTTCCTGCATGCGGGCGCCACCGGACGCCGGAATGACGATCAGCGGCGCCTGTTGCGCGACGGCGAGGCGCGCGGCCGCGATCAGCCCGCCGCCGACCGCGCTGCCCATCGATCCGGCCATGAACGCGAAATTGAACGCTGCGACGACCGTCTGCGCGCCGCCCATCGTTCCGTGGGCGACGATCAGGGCGTCCTGTTCGTTGGTTCGGCCTTGCGCCTCTCTGAGTCGGTCACTGTAGCGCTTCTGATCGCGGAACTTCAGCGGGTCCGGGTCTGTTCTCGGTAACTCCAGACGTTGATAGCGTCCGTCGTCGAACAGCATCTCCATTCGGCGGAGCACGCCGATCCGCATGTGATGGCCGCAATGGGGGCAGACGCGCAGATTGGCCTCGAGCTCGCGATGGAAGATCATCTGGCCGCAGCTCGGGCACTTCTCCCAAAGATTATCCGGCACTTCGGTCTTGCGGACCAGCGCCTGAAGTTTCGGACGGACGAAGTTGTTGAGCCAGCTCATGGAATAAGTCTAATTGATCCAATCACAGAGACGCAGAGTCACAGAGAAGGGTTTAGAAATTCCTCTTGTCTCTGTGCCTCTTCAATTCGGAAGCCTATTTTTTCGCGCCGCGGACACCCGTTGCTAGGTCGGATACCAGCTGCAGCACGCCGTCCACCAAGCCCGGCCGCGCGCGATCCTCGGAATCGAGATTCTCGGCGATACGGCTGACGAACGCAGAGCCCACGACCGCAGCATCGGCGATGGCCGCGACCGCGGCTGCCTGCGCGGCCGTCTTGATGCCGAATCCGATCGCCAGCGGTAGGTCGGTGTGGCGCCTCAACCGTTCGACGGCACTCTGAAGATCGACCTCGCTCGCCGAGCGTGTTCCCGTGATGCCCGCGATCGAGACGTAGTAGAGAAAGCCGCTCGTGTTGGCGAGCACCGCCGGCAGGCGGCGGTCGTCCGTCGTCGGCGTCGCTAAGCGGATGAAGTTGATGCCGGCCGCCAGGGCGGGCAGGCAAAGCTCCTCATCCTCTTCCGGAGGCAGGTCGACGACGATCAGCCCGTCGACGCCGGCCGCCTTCGCATCGGACAGGAACCGGTCGACACCGTAGGTATCGATCGGGTTGTAGTAGCCCATCAGGATGATCGGCGTCTCGCCGTCGTCGGCGCGGAAATCGCGCACGAGCGCCAGCGTCCTGGTCAGCGTCATTCCAGCCTTGAGCGCCCGCAGGCTCGATGCCTGGATCGCCGGGCCGTCGGCCATCGGATCGGTGAAGGGCATGCCGATCTCGATCAGATCGGCGCCGGCGGCCGGCAGCGCCTTCAGCAAGGCGCGCGAGGTCTCGGGATCGGGGTCGCCGGCCGTGACGAAGGTGACGAGTCCGCCGCGGCCGGCGGCGCGCAGAGCGTCGAACCGACGAGCGATGCGTCCGGAGTCGGCGGCCCTGCCAGCCATCGCGGATTTGGCGGCGACCGCGCTCAAAGCTTTGTTCCCAGCTGGTCGGCGACGGTAAAGATGTCCTTGTCGCCGCGACCGCTCATATTCATGACGATCAGATGATCCTTCGGCAGGTCGCCGGCCATCTTCGCCACCTGTACCAGGGCATGCGACGGTTCGAGCGCCGGGATGATGCCTTCCAACCGGGCGCAGAGCTGGAACGCCTCGAGCGCCTCCTGGTCAGTGGCGGACACATAGGTGATGCGCCCAATGTCGTGGAGCCAGGCATGTTCCGGTCCGATTCCGGGATAATCGAGGCCCGCGGAAATCGAATGCGCGTCCTGAATCTGCCCGTCGGCATCCTGCAGCAGATAGGTGCGGTTGCCATGCAGCACGCCCGGCCGCCCGCCGGTCAGCGATGCGGCATGCTTGTCGGTTTCCAGGCCGTGCCCGGCCGCCTCCACGCCATACATGGCGATCTCGGATTCATCGAGGAACGGGTGGAACAGGCCGATGGCGTTGGAACCGCCGCCGATGCAGGCGACCAGCGAATCCGGAAGTCTCCCCTCGGCCTCCAGGATCTGCTCGCGCACCTCGTCGCCGATCACCGACTGGAAGTCCCGCACCATTGCCGGGTAGGGGTGAGGCCCCGCCGCCGTCCCGATGATGTAGAAGGTGGAATCGACGTTCGCCACCCAGTCGCGCAGCGCTTCGTTCATCGCATCCTTCAGCGTCCGGGTGCCGCTCTTCACGGGCACGACCTCAGCGCCGAGCAGCTTCATGCGGAACACGTTGGGCGCCTGCCGGGCGATGTCGGTCTCGCCCATATAGACGGTGCAGGGGAGATCGAACAGGGCGCAGACCGTCGCCGTCGCGACCCCGTGCTGTCCGGCGCCGGTCTCGGCGATAATCCGCGTCTTGCCCATGCGCTTAGCAAGCACGATCTGGCCCATGCAATTGTTGATCTTGTGCGCGCCGGTGTGGTTCAGCTCCTCGCGCTTGAAGTAAATCTTGGCGCCGCCAAAATGGTGGGTGAGCCGCTCCGCGAAATAGAGTGGGCTCGGCCGTCCGACATAATGCTTCAGATAGTAAGCGAGCTCGGCCGCGAAGGTCGGGTCCTGCTTGGCCGCGTCATAGGCCCGCTCGACCTCGAGGATCAGCGGCATCAGTGTCTCGGCGACGAAACGACCGCCGAAGGTGCCGAAATGCCCGTGTTCGTCGGGTCCTGCGCGATATGTATTGACCTTGCTCAACGGCTTCCACGAGGCGGTTGTTAGCGGTTCCAGTGATCGCGCAATCAACCATAGCGCCGTTAAAAGGTCAAAGCTTTGCGACCGCCGCGTCGCTGCCGAGTGCGCGCGATCGATCCGCGCGCCGGCGGCGAGTCCAGCTACTTGCCGAGAACCGGAAATTCCCGTCACGCGCGTCCGGAAGCATGGATCGCGCTCGCGACGGCTCTTTCGAGCTGCCTGGGCGAAAAGGGTTTGATGAGGTAGCCGACCGGGTCGATTTTCTTGGCCCGATCCATGGTGGGGCCGTCGGCATGCGCGGTGACGAAGAGGATCGGCACGCCGAAGCGGCCCTTAAGTTCCCGCGCGGCCTCGATCCCATCGGTTCCGCCCTGCAGCGTGATGTCCATCAGCACCAGGTCGGGCCGGTGCTCGACGGCCGCCCGGTAGGCGGCGTCGGCCGATGGCGCGACGCCAGACACGTGATAGCCCAGTTCCGCCAGAATCGCGGAGGTGGCGAGCGCGATCAACATCTCGTCCTCGACGATCAAGACGCTGAACGGTCTTCGGGCGGGAGATGAAGACAAGGTTTTGCTCTAGAACCCACGGCGCGGTTGGTGATCCCTGCAAATCATGCTCGGCGATGTGGGGGGCACGGTATTACCGCAATGGTTAACAAAGCCTTGTCTTGCGAAGGCCTCCCAAAGACTGCGCCGCAGGGTAATAGCGGCCGCGCGCTTCGGTCAGGCCGCCGCAGCGGCCGCCAGGAAATCGCCGATCTTCGTGACGCTCTTCCGACCGGGCGCATGCTCGACGCCGGAAGAGACATCGGCGACGCGGGCGCCGGTCGACCGGACCGCCGCGGCGAGATTGCCGGCCGTGAGGCCGCCCGACAGCATCCAGGGAATCGGCCAGCGCCGCCCGGCGAGCAGGTTCCAGTCGAAAGAGACGGCATTGCCGCCCGGAAGCGCGCCGGGCCGCTTCGGCGGCTTGGCGTCGAACAGCAGCCAGTCGGCAGCGTCGCAATAGGCGGCCGCGGCGTCGATATCGGCCTTGTCGGCGACGCCGATCGCCTTCATGACCGGCAGGCCGAACGTCTCGCGGATGGCGCGAACGCGCGCCGGCGTCTCGCGGCCATGGAGCTGCAGCATATGAAGCGGCACGGCCGCCAGGATCTCCGCGATCCGGCGGTCGTCCGCGTCGACCAGAAGGCCGACCCGCCCGACATCGGCCGGCACCGTCTTGGCCAGCGCGGCGGCTTCGGCGATGTCGACCGCGCGCGGGCTCGGCGGGTAGAAGACGAACCCGATATAGCGGGCGCCGCCGCTCGCCGCCGCAGTCGCGGCCTCGTGGCTGTTCACGCCGCAGATCTTGACGTCCACCGGCATGGCGGCGCTCAGGGTGCCGGCACCGCCGCCCCTTGGCTGTCCTGCCAGCCGGACAGCCGGCGAAAGGCAAGAGCGAGGACGGTCAGCAGGGCGGCTAGGAACAGATAGCTGCCGACGCTGTTCAGCAGCAGCGTCGTCAAGGGGGCGGCGGCGGCGAGTCCCGTGCTTGCGATCAGGCCATTAACGATATGGAGCGCCACGAACAAGGGCAGGGCGACCAAAAGCACGATCGCCATCAGTTGAAAGCCGCGGGCCGCCGTGTCGCCCCAGGACTGGGCGAAGCCATAGCGGGCATCGACTGCGCCCGCCGGAAGGACAAGGGCCAGCCGCAACATGATGAAGAGCGCCGCGAGAGAGACAAGCGCCATGATCAGATGCCCAGCGGCGGAGCGTTGGGCCATCGCCAGGGCGAAGGAAAACGGGATGGCCATCGCCAGCACGATGCCGATCATGAGCAGGATGCTGCGCCAGAGATAGGTCGTCTCGCGATTTCCCCAGCGGATGACCGGCGCGCTCAGGGCCTCCTGCGGACCCATCAGGATCAGGCGATGCCAGCTGACGGCAAACAGGGTCGTCGGGATCAGGTCGGCGGCAAGGATCAGGGGAAGGATATTGCTTTCGGCGACGCTGTAGGCGAGCAGCGCGAGAGTGAAAGAGGCGGCCACCGGAACCAGCACCGTCCGCAGAAAGCCGTCCCGGTTGCTCCAAAGCAGGTGGAACACCTCGGCGGCGGTGCCGGAAATCGGCAGCGACGAGCCAGATGGCGATCCGGGAGGCGACCCAGATGGCGAACCGGTCGGCGTCGGGGGCTGCGCGGTCATTCTGTTCCTTTGTGCTGCGGTCGCCGGCCTTGGCCCGCGGCCACGGGCTGCCTACAATCTTCTTTAGACTACAATCTTTTTTAGATAAGTGGGGTGCCCGACCGCCTCAACCCACGGCGTCGGCGATCTCGCCCGCGATCCGCTCGGCTGCCGCGGCCGGGTCGTCCGCCCCGGTGATCGGCCGGCCGATTACCAGATAATCGGCGCCGCGTTGTGCCGCCTCGCCCGGCGTCATGAACCGCTTCTGGTCTCCGGCCGTCGCCCAGGCGGGGCGGATGCCGGGAACGACCAGGGTGAAATCGGGTCCGCAGTGCCGACGCAGCGCGGTGATCTCGTGCGGCGAGCAGACGACGCCGTCGAGCCCGCAGCGTTGCGCGAGATCGGCCAGCCGCAACACCTGATCGCCCGTCGCGTCCCGCAGGCCGAGCTCGGTGAGATCGCCGTCGCCCAGGCTGGTCAGGATGGTGACGCCGATCACCAGCGGGCGGCCGATAGCGGTCTTCGCCGCCGTCTCCGCCGCCGCATCGACGGCGGCGCGCAGCATCGCCGCACCGCCGCCCGCATGCACGTTCAGCATGAACGACCCCAGCGCCGTCGCCGCGCGGACGGCCCCGGCCACCGTATTCGGGATGTCGTGGAACTTCAGATCGAGGAACACGGGCTGCCCTTCCGCAACGACCTCCCGCACGCCGGCAGGGCCGTTGGCGGTAAAGAACTCGAGGCCCAGCTTGACTCCGGCGACGGAACGACGCACGGCCTGGGCTTGCCTGACGGCGGCATTCCTGTCGATGGTGTCCAGGGCGACCAAAAGGCGTGGTGAGGTGGCTGCGGTCATCTTTGGCTCTCTCAGGCGAGGATCAGATCCGAGGCGGCATCGGGCGCCGGACCGAGGCCGGCGAGCCATCGGGCCGTCTGCGGCGTGCCGTATCGCCCAGTCACCGCCGCCGCGGTGGCGTGCCCGACCAGGGCGCCGAACTTGAAGCCATGACCCGAGCAGGCGCTGACGATCCAGGCTTGCTCCAGGCGCTCCAGGATAAACCGGCTCTCCGGCGCGATGGTGTAGAAACAGATCCGCATCTGCTGCGCCGAATAGTCCGGCAGATTACGCAGACGTCCGGCGAACCGCCCCAGAACCGCCGCTGCCTCGTCGGGCCAGGGCTCGCGCGGTGCCTCCACATCGCCGGCCGCGCGATGCGCCCCATAGGCGAGCTTGAGGCCGCAGCCGGCGACCGGCGGAGCGGCATAGGCGTCGTCCTCGCCCCCGAAATCGACGATGATTGGGGCGCCGGCCCAGGCGGCCGCAAGATCCTGCGGCGGATCGGCATAGAGAACCGCATTCCGCATCGGCGTGACGCGGCCGGCGAACTCCGCTAGCAGACGTGGAAGCCAGGCGCCGGCGGCGATCACGACGGCATCGCCGGCTGCGGTGGTTCCATCCTCCAGGGTGATCCGGGCGCGGGCCGGATCGATGTCCCGAACCCGACAGCCGACGCGAATATCGACTCCCTCGCGACGCAGCAGGTCGCCGAGATCGGCAACGATGCGATCGGCGAGAAGGACGCCCCCGCGCTTCGTGTGAAGCGCCCAGCATCCGGCCGCGGGCGTCAGGATGGGGTAGCGCGCGGCGAGGGTCGCGTCGTCGAGAACCGTGTAATCAAAGCCGACGGTGTCCATCGTCCGGCGCGACCGGGCGGTCCAGTCGTCCGGTGTGGTCGAGATGGCAAGCGCGCCGGTCTCGATATAATGGCTTCGCCCGAGCGCGCGCCAGAGCTGGTCCCATGCCGCGAAGGCGGACGCGACCAGGCGGCAATAGCCGACCTGATCGCTATAGAAGTTGCGGATCAGCCGATGCTGGTCGACCGACGCGCCGCGCGGGTTCGGGACCGAATCCTGTTCGAACAATGTGATTTGATGGCCGTCGCGCGACAAAGCCCAGGCGGTGCTCAGCCCGGCGATTCCGCCGCCGACGATGACGATCTTCAACGGGCGATATCCGCGGCGGCAGCCCCAGAGGCAAAATGCCCAGAGGGGAGATACCCAGAGGCGAAGTGCCGATGGGCAATCGCGTCAACGAGCCGCGACACGAAGGACCTGTCGGCCACCCAGGGTGTTCGCAGGGGTGTTCGCGGCAGGGGAGGCGGCGAAAGTCGCCGCGGCCGACGCCTCGGCCTGCCGCCGCTGCAGTTCAGCGATCTGCCGCGACTGCGCCCGCACCTGCTCGGCGAGTTGCCGGGTCTGCCGACGGCGCCGACCGCCTGACAACCAAGCCACGACAGCTCCGAGCATGAAGCCGACGAACAAAGCGCTCAGGATGATGAGATAGATCGGGAGATTCATCTCCCAGGGCAGCGGCCAGAAGCTGAGCGTCGCCAGCGATCGGTTGGTGATGGCGAACAGCACCACGATCGCCGTTACGGGCACGGTGAAGATCCAGGAAAAATGCTTCACGACCGGCTCACACCTTCTGCCGCAGTCAGGCCCTGTGCAGTCAGGCCCTGTTAAGTACTCTTAGACTTCTCCGCCATTCAGCCGCTCGCGCAGCTGCTTGCCGGTCTTGAAGAAAGGTATCACCTTGCTCGCTACCGAAACCGAATCGCCGGTGCGCGGGTTCCGTCCGAGGCGAGCATCCCGCTGCTTCACGGAAAACGCGCCGAAGCCGCGCAGCTCGACCCGATCACCGCGGGCAAGTGCCGCCGAGATCTCGTCGAATATCGTGGTGACGATGCGCTCGACATCGCGGTGAAAAAGATGCGGGTTCAGCTCACCGATACGCATGATCAATTCGGATTTCGTCATGATGCCTCGATCCCCCGATAACGTCCGGCTCTTGTCCGACCCTGCCGGTCAAAGTTAACCAGAGGTTGCCAAAGCGAATCCGGGGCGTCAAGGATAAGCCTCTCAGATCTAATCGATTTCCGGGCCTGAACGAAAATAGGGGCGGGTTTGAAACCCGCCCCTATAGTCGCCGAGCCCTGTTCGGACTCTCCGCCTACTCCTCCGTGCCCTCGTCGGCTTCTTCCTTGGTCGACCGGTCGCGCTGCGCGCGCGAGATCGCCGCTCCGAGAATATCGCCGAGGCTGGCGCCGGAATCGGAGGACCCGTAGTCGGCCATGGCCTTCTTGTCCTCCTCGACCTCCTTGGCCTTGATCGACAGGTTGACCTTGCGGGTCTTGGAGTCGATCGCGGTCACCTTGGCATCGAGCTTTTCGCCGACGGCGAAGCGGTCCGGCCGCTGCTCGCTGCGCTCACGGGAGAGGTCGGTCTTGCGGATGAAGCCGGTCATGCCTTCGCCTACCGAGACCTCGACGCCGCCGTCCTGCACCGCCGTTACCGTGCAGGTGACGACGTCACCCTTCTTGATGCTGCCGGCCGCGGCGGCGAACGGGTCGGTCTCGAGCTGCTTGATGCCGAGGCTGATCCGCTCCTTCTCGACGTCCACGTCGAGGAGCTTCACCTTGACGATGTCGCCCTTCTTGTAGTCGGCGAGCGCCTGCTCACCCGGCTTCTCCCAGTCGAGATCCGACAGATGGACCATGCCGTCGATATCGCCGGGCAGGCCGACGAACAGGCCGAACTCGGTGATGTTCTTGACCTCGCCTTCGAGCACGCTGCCGACCGGATGCTTCTCGACGAAGTTGGCCCACGGATTCTCCATGGTCTGCTTCAGACCGAGGCTGATGCGCCGCTTCTGCGGATCGACATCCAGCACCATGACCTCGACTTCCTGGCTGGTCGAGACGATCTTGCCCGGATGGACGTTCTTCTTGGTCCAGCTCATCTCCGACACATGGACGAGACCCTCGATGCCGGGCTCCAGCTCGACGAAGGCGCCGTAGTCGGTGATGTTCGTCACCCGGCCCGTGAACTTCGTGCCGACCGGGTACTTGGCCTCGACGCCCTCCCACGGATCGGCCTCGAGCTGCTTCATGCCCAGCGAGATGCGCTGCGTCTCCGGGTTGAACCGGATCACCTGCACCTGCACCGTCTGGCCGATGTTCAGCGCCTCGGACGGATGATTGATCCGCCGCCACGCGATGTCGGTCACATGCAGCAGGCCGTCGACGCCGCCGAGATCGACGAAGGCGCCGTAATCGGTGATGTTCTTGACCACGCCCTGCAGGACCTGGCCTTCCTTCAGGTTGGCGATCAGTTCCGAGCGGGCCTCGGCGCGGCTCTCCTCGAGCACGGCGCGGCGCGATACGACGATGTTGCCGCGCGCGCGGTCCATCTTCAGGATCTGGAAGGGCTGCGGCGTCCCCATCAGCGGCCCGATGTCGCGCACCGGGCGGATGTCGACTTGACTGCCGGGCAGGAAGGCGACGGCGCCCGACAGGTCGACGGTGAAGCCGCCCTTGACGCGGCCGAAGATCACGCCGGTCACGCGCTGATTCTCGTTGAAGCTCTTCTCGAGCTGCGTCCAGGCTTCCTCGCGCCGAGCCTTCTCGCGGCTCAGCACCGCTTCCCCGTTCTTGTCTTCCATGCGGTCGAGATAGACCTCGACCTCGTCGCCGACTTTCAGTTCGGCCTTCTGGCCCTGGCTGGCGAATTCCTTGAGCGCGACGCGGCCCTCGGATTTGAGGCCGACATCGATGAGCGCCACGTCGTTCTCGATCGCGACGACCGTGCCCTTCAGGACGCTGCCTTCGACGTTGGTGCTGCTGCCGAAGGATTCATCGAGCAGGGCTGCGAAACTTTCCTTGCTGGCCGTATCGCCGGCGGAAGCGGTTGCTTGTGTCATTGTTAGAGTCTGTCCTTTCCAAATTATTCCGGCCGGCCGGTTGTCTCCGGCGGTCTATTGCGCGAATTGCCGCGCCATTAGGTGGTCTGCGGGGATGAAGGGGACGGCGGCGAAGACGTTCGACGCCGGCCGTCATTCGGGACAGCGCCCGAGACCGGCATCGGACTCTGGTCCGATCCTTTGCCGCCTGAACCCTCGTCTCTCAGGGCTCTGCCGAGTCTTGGCAGCGTGAGCCGATATGGGCGACGGCGATGGCGAATGCGGCGTCGGCGTCGAGCGCCGAGGTGTCGATGACCAGGGCATCCGGCGCCGGCGTCAGGGGCGCGACCGAGCGACCGCTGTCGCGTGCGTCACGTTCCCTCATGTCCTGCAGAACGCGAGCATATATACTCTCGCCACCCCGCTCTATCAACTCCTTATGCCGGCGCCGGGCGCGCTGTTCCAGGTCGGCATGGATGAACAGCTTCACCTGGGCTTGCGGCCAGACGACGGTGCCGATATCCCGCCCGTCGAGCACCGCGCCGGCGACCGGTCCCGACGGTCCGGCCGGGGGGGCTGCGGCGAACGTCCGCTGCAGGTCCAGCAGGGCGGCACGAACGCCGCTGATCGCAGCCACTTTCGACGCCATCTGGGATACCGCTTCCTCGCGCAGTTCCGGCAGGTCCAGATCGCCGGCCGATACGGCCCGGGCGGCGGCGATGGCGGCGGCTTCGTCCGGACGGTCGATGCCGGCCCGCAGCAGCCGGGCGGCGACGGCGCGGTAAAGCAGGCCGGTGTCCAGATAGGCGAGATTGAAATGCGCGGCGACCCGGCGGGCGAGCGTCCCCTTGCCGGCGGCCGAGGGGCCGTCGACCGCGATGACGAAGGGGGAGGGGCGCGTCGAAACGGACATTATCGGTCCTGCGTCGGTTTGAAACCCACCCCTACAGGCCGGATCCGTCCGCCGAGCCCGTTCATCAGCTCGATGAATCCGGGGAAGCTTGTGCCGATCGCCGTGCCGTCGTCGATCTCGACGGGCTCCCGCGCGGCCAAGCCCAGGATCAGGAATGCCATCGCGATGCGATGATCGTATCCCGTCGCGATGGCCTGGCCATCAAGGGCGCCGCCGCGCGGCCGGTTGCCGTCGCCGGTCACCGTCAGGCTGTCGGCGCCGACCGTGACTTCGACGCCGCAGGCCGCGAGCCCGCGCGCGATCGCCGCCAGCCGGTCGCTCTCCTTGACCCGGAGTTCCGCCAGCCCCTGCATCACCGTCGCCCCTTTGGCGAAGGCGGCAGCGACCGCCAGAATGGGATATTCGTCGATCATAGACGGCGCCCGTGACGCCGGAACCTCGATGCCGGACAGCTGGCTCGCCCGAACCTGCAGGTCGGCGACCGGCTCGCCGGCTTCTTCGCGCGCGGCGGTGGAGGTAATATCGGCGCCCATCTGCCGCAGGGTCTCGATCAGGCCGATCCGGTGCGGATTCATGCCGACGCCGCTGAGCGTGATATCCGATCCCGGCAGCAGCAGCGCCGCGACCAGCAGGAACGCCGCGGAGGACGGGTCCGCCGGGACGCGGATCTTGCGGCCGGTGATCTCGGGCTGGCCGACGAGGCTTACGGTGCGGCCTTGCTCCGTGGTCTCGACATCGATCGTGGCGCCGAAATGCCGCAGCATAAGCTCGGTATGGTCGCGGGTCGGCTCAGGCTCGATCACGGTGGTCCGGCCCGGGGTGTTCAGGCCGGCAAGCAGCACCGCCGACTTGACCTGGGCGGAGGGCACGGGCAGCCGATAGGCGATCGGCAGCGGGTCCTCCGTGCCGATGATGGCGAGCGGCAGCCGGCCGCCCGATCGGGCGACGATCCGCGCCCCCATCTGCTCGAGCGGCGCCGCCACCCGCCCCATCGGACGGGCGCGCAGGGACGCGTCGCCGGTCAGGAACGCAGTGCCCGGATGGGTGGCGAGCAGGCCCATGAGCAGGCGCGCGCCCGTGCCGGCATTGCCGAGGTCTAGCATGTCCTCCGGTTCGCTCAAGCCGCCGACGCCCCGCCCTTGGACGCGCCAGGTCCCGTCGCCGTCGCGCACCACCGTGGCGCCGAGGGCGCGCATCGCGGCGGCCGTGCGCAGGATGTCCTCGCCCTCCAGCAGGCCGCTGATTTCGGTTTCTCCGACGGCCAGCGCGCCGATCATCAGGGCGCGGTGCGAAATGGACTTGTCGCCCGGCACGCGCGCCTCGCCTGCCAAGGCGTCGACGGGCTCGGAACGAAGCGGTTGCAAGGATGTGCCCTCCTGATCACTCTGGGTCCGGTGCGAACGAGCGGCTACCCTTCGCTCGCGTCGACCAGCTGTCCGGCGCGCTGTCTTGGGACGCGTCGCCGGCGCCGTTCCGGCCGCGCGCCGGTGTCTCTCTCGCAGGGGTGTCTAGCACAAGGCGATTGCCGACGCCCAGGGGCTTGAGGTTGGGGCTTGAGGTTGGGGCTTGACGTCCATGGGCGTATTGACGAGATGCCGGCAAGTTCAGAATTGCCGGCAACGCACGAATCTTTTGACAGGGCGGGGCGGGCGTGGCAATTGGCGGCGCAACTGGCGCCACCCGCCGCAGAGGAGGAAGTTAGAGTGGTGAAACCGAGTTGGGGTACAAAGCGTATCTGTCAAAGCTGCGGCGCGCGTTTCTACGATCTGCAGCGCGATCCGATCATCTGCCCGAAATGCTCCGCCGTCCATGATCCGGAGGCGATCCTGAAGACACGCCGCGGCCGGAGCGTCGTGGCCGAAAAGGCGCCGGCGGCGGTGAAGCCGGTGGTCAGCAAGAAGGCTGTTCCCGTTCCCGATGCCGAGGAGGTCGAGGCTGGTGACGAGGATCTCGTCCTCGATGAGGAGAGCGAGGAGGACGAAGACCTGATCGAGGACGCCTCCGAGCTTGGCGAAGACGACGACGACATGGCCGAGGTGATCGAAAATGTCGACGAGGAAGAGGAGCGGTAAGCCGGCGCCCTGAGCCGGGGTCCCCAGCGGGCGTTAATCTTCGGGCGTTAATCTTCGGGCGTTATTCTCGGGCGCCGGTTTTCCGGCGCTACTTTTCCCTTGAATCCGACGCGCTGGATTCATAGGTTCACTGCCGGAGCCGCGGCGCCCCCCAGGCGCCCCTCCTTTCTTCAGGAATTCGGGGCCATAGCTCAGCTGGGAGAGCGCTACAATGGCATTGTAGAGGTCAGCGGTTCGATCCCGCTTGGCTCCACCAAATCGACAAGGGCCCGGCCAGAGATGGCTGGGCCCTTTTTCATTGCCGATAAGGGCCGGCTATTGGCGTGCCCCGTCCTGCATGCGGCGGACTCTGGTCGGGCGCGGGCCGGCGGCCTTGCGCTTGCCGGCGAACGGCTTGCCAGTGGAAGATTTTCCATTGAAAAATTTGCCGGCGGAAGGCTTGCCGGTGCGCTGGCCGCCGTGCCGGAACGGCCTTTTCCGCGTCGCGTCGGTGCCGCGCGCGAAGGGCTTCGCCGGCTCGAGGCCGGGCACGATATGGACCGAAAGAGGCGTCCCGGTAAAGCGTTCGATGAGCGCGAGCAGGCCACGGTCGGCGCCCGCGGCAAACGAGATCGCGACGCCGCTCGCCCCCGCTCGACCCGTGCGGCCGATGCGGTGGACATAGTCCTCGGCATTGCGCGGCAGGTCGAAATTGATGACATGCGTGATATCGCGCACGTCGATGCCGCGCGCCGCGACGTCCGTCGCGACGAGCAGGCGCACCGCGCCCGAGCGCAGCCGGTCGAGCGTGCGGCTGCGCGCCCGCTGGTCCATATCACCATGCAGGGGTGCCGCGGCGTGGCCCGCGGCCGCCAACTCGCGCGCCAGCGCGTCGACATCCCGCTTCGTCGCCGCGAACACGATTCCCTTGGTCAGCTCGCCGCTGGCCGCCCAGTGATGCAGCAGCCGATGCTTATGCGCGAGGTCGTCGACTTGGTGCATGCGCTGCTCGATGTCCGGCGCGCTTGTCGCCCGGGCAATCGCGATGCGCTGAGGCGTCCGCAGCAGTGTCGCCGCGACCTTCGCGACCCGCCGGTCGAGTGTCGCGGTGAACAGCAGCGTCTGGCGGGTAGCGGGGCATGCAGAGGCGATCTTCTCGACCGCCTCGACGAAGCCCATATCGAGCATCCGATCAGCCTCGTCGAGGACGAGGAACTCGACTTCCGAGAGATCGATGCGCCGCCGCTCCAGATGATCGATCAGCCGGCCCGGGGTGGCGACGACGATGTCGAGCGGCTTCGCCATGAGCTGGAGCTGCTGCCGGTAGGGCATGCCGCCGACGATCTCGATCGTGTTGAGGCGGAGGAACTTGCCATAGGCCCGTGCCGCCTTGGTCACTTGGCTGGCCAACTCGCGCGTCGGCGTCAGGATGAGGACGCGCGGGCCGCGCTGCCGCTGCTTCGGCGCCGCTGCGATGCGCTGCAGCGCCGGCAGAACGAAAGCCGCGGTCTTGCCGGTGCCGGTCTCTGCCGTGGCGAGGAGGTCACGTCCGGTGAGTGCCGGCGGAATGGCCTGCGCCTGCACCGGTGTCGGCGCGGCATATCCGGCAGCGTCGAGCGCCTTGAGGATGAGCGGATGGAGCGAAAGGTCGGAAAAGGACAAAGCAAAACCTCAAATATGCGACAGGATACGCCGGCCAGCCGGAAGGCTGCCGGGCCGAGGGAACGATGCTGAAAGCAGGGAGGCGCTGGACCGTCGCGCGCCGCTCGGCCAAGGGCCGCGGCGCTTTGCTGCCAAAACCTCGCTCGAGGAGTGACAGCCTCAGCGATCGATCCTTCTAATATAGGGGGTTGCACCTCCGAGCGGAAGGGCGAAAGCGTCGGCAGCGCCCCCCGGGGACTCTCATCCTTTTCAGCCTGTGCGGGGGGGGGCGAACACGCCGTCAGGCAATCTCTTGAAGGGCGAAGGCGGTTTTCCTACTTTATCTTGTACCGGTGCCTTCGGGCCGGTGTATCGGGTGCCGCGTGACGGACCCCGGACGATCGAGCTGCTCGCTCATGCAGGAGGAGGAGCCTGGACGTGACACGCCTTTCACTCTTCAACAGCCCGCTTCTGCTGGGCTTTGACCAGTTCGAGCGCACGCTCGACAGGATTTCCAAGAATTCGGCCGAAGGCTACCCGCCCTACAATATCGAACAGGTTGGCGGGAACGGCTTGCGCATCACCCTGGCGGTTGCCGGCTTCTCGCGAGAGACCCTGGAGGTCCAGACCGAGGACCGCCAGCTGGTCATCCGCGGCCGACAGGAGGAAGACCAGGCGCGGGTCTATCTTCACCGCGGAATCGCCGCCCGGCAGTTCCAGCGCAGTTTCGTCCTTGCCGAGGGCATCGAAGTCGCCGGTGCGACGCTCGACAACGGGCTGCTGTGCATCGATCTGATCCGGCCGACGGTCGAAACCAAGGTCCGGACGATCGAGATCGGCAGCGGCACGGGACGCAACGCCGCGTTGCAGCTCAAATCGGCCGGGACGCGCGAGGACGCCGAAGCCGATGCGGCGGAGGGCCTTGGGAAGCGGCGCTGACCAATTCCTTGACCCGCCGCCAAGGCTCGCCCCTAACGTTCAACTGGCGCGAGTCCTGCCGGCCAAAACAACCCTTGGAAGGAGTGAAATCCCGTGACTCAGCTAGAGAAAATCAGACAAATGACGCCCGCCGACTTGGCTCTCTTCGGCTTGCAAGGGATCGCTTATGTGAAGCCGGTTCTGGTCGATGGACGGGCGGCCTATGCCATTCACGCGGCCGACGGCACGGAAATGGCGCTGGTCAAAAGCCGCGATCTTGCCTTCGCGACGATCCGCCAGAACGATCTGGAACCGATGAGCATTCACTGATGAGGGGCGCGGTCCCCCCAGAACGCCCCCAAGATACTCCCGGGGCGCCCTATGCCGCGTGGCTTGCCGATGGCTGGGTGAGCACCGCATATAGGGCGTCGGCGCGATCGGCGCCGCGCAGCTTTTCACATATCGTCCGATCGCGCAGGAGCCGCGAAACGCGCGCGAGAGCCTTCAGATGATCCGCTCCCGCCGTTTCCGGCGCCAATAGAAGAAAGATAAGGTCGACGGGCTGCTCGTCGATCGCGTCGAAATCGATCGGCGTCTCCAGGCGCGCAAACAACCCGTAGAGGCGATCGAGTCCCGCCAGCTTGCCGTGCGGAATCGCGATGCCATTGCCGACGCCTGTCGTGCCGAGCCGCTCGCGCTCAAGTAGCACGTCGAAGACCGTTCGCTCATGCAGTCCGGTCATTTCCGCGGCGCGCTTGGCAAGTTCCTGCAATGCCTGCTTCTTGCTGCTCGCCCGCAAGTTGGCAACGATGCTCGCTGGCGTAATCAGCTTTTCGATATCCATGAATTTCCTCGCGTTGGAAGTCGGTGCGCTCAGGCGCTCGGATTGCCCTGCGGAATCCCCTCCAGGATTCTCGCGGGAACTCCACCGGAAATTCCCTCGGAACTTTCCTGAGAATTCCCCTCTGGATCCACCCAACCGACATGCCCGTCGGATCGACGGTACACCATGTTCAGGCCTCCATGGGCCCGGTTGCGAAACATTATCGCGCCGCTATCGGCGAGGTCCAACCGCATCACGGCCTCGCCGACGGACAGGAGCGGGATATCCGTTGCCATCTCGGCGACGATGACCGGCCGGGCATCC
Source organism: Virgifigura deserti (assembly GCA_003576685.1). Lineage (GTDB taxonomy): Bacteria > Pseudomonadota > Alphaproteobacteria > Dongiales > Dongiaceae > Virgifigura > Virgifigura deserti. The sequence continues at coordinate 125,894 of QOZR01000007.1, read as the reverse complement.
TGTCCGCCCTCTCGCTCGACCGCGTCGTCGAGCTCCGGCGCCAGAATATACTGACGCGCCTGCTCCGCCCCGGTTTCCGCGCGGTGATGATCGCGAAGCCGCCGCTTATACCGGCGCAGGCGCTTGGCGATATGATCGGCCGCCGTGTCGAAGGCCGCATAGGGCGCGCTCGCCTGTGCCTGGCTTTGCAGCAGAATGCCGCGCCCAGGATGAACGGAGATTTGAGCGCGATAAAGATATGCTTCCCGCGACAAGATGACATTGGCCTCGATCGGATCGCCAAAGTATTTCCCGAAGACCAGATCCAAAGTTTCAGCGACATGGGCGCGCAACGCCTCGCCGACGTCGATCTGTTTACCTTTGACGGTCAGTTGCATAGGCTTCGATTTCCAGGCTGAATGGCCGCATTATCTTCGAAAGCCCTTTGGCCGCTAGCATGGCGGCGGGGACCATAAGCATGGGCGCTTCTGAAGTCAACGGTCGGATCCGAGGGCCGACTCGCATGTGAAAAATGTAAGACACCTCAACCGATTCGCAAGGTTTTGTCGCGCCGGCGCTGGACCGAGGAGGGGATGCGCAGGGATTCCCGATATTTAGCAACGGTCCGCCGGGCGATCGTTATGCCGTCGCCATGCAGCAGTTCGACGAGGCGGTCGTCCGATAGAATGGCGTCCGCCGTCTCGGTCTCAATCAAATGCTTGATCCGCGAGCGCACCGCTTCCGCCGAATGGGCGTCGCCGCCGTTGGCGTGGGCGAGCGAGGCGGTAAAGAAATATTTCAGCTCGTAGACGCCGCGGGGCGTGGCGAGATATTTGTTCGTCGTCACCCGGCTGACAGTGCTTTCATGCATTCCGATGGCGGTGGCAATGTCGCGCCGGATCAACGGCTTGAGGTGCTGCACGCCGTGGAGGAAGAAGGCCTCCTGCTGCCGGACGATCTCGGTGGCCACCTTCAGAATCGTCGTCGCGCGCTGGTGCAGCGACTTCACCAGCCAGTTTGCCGAGTTCAGCCGCTCGGTGATGTAGTCGCGCTCGGCCTTTCCCTTGGCCTCGCGGCTGATCCGCGCGACATAGGCGTTGTTCACCAGGACGCGCGGCAGCGTTTCGCTGTTCAGCTCTATGATCCACTCGCCCGCCGACTGGCGATGCATCAGGATATCGGGCGTCACCGGCGACGTCACGACCATTTCATAAGCCAGCGCGGGCTTAGGGTTCAGCGCCTTGATCTCTGCCACCATCTCGACGAGGTCTTCGCCGTCGATCCCGCAGACCCGCATCAGCGCCTCCCGATCGCGGCTGGCGAGCAGGTGAAGATTGTCGAGCAGGGCCTGCATCGCCGGATCGAGACGGTTGCGGTCGCGCAACTGCAGCGCAAGGCACTCGGCCAGGCTCCGCGCGAAAATGCCGGCCGGGTCGAACTCCTGTAGCTTGGCGAGGGTCGCCTCGACCCGTGCAACGGTGCAACCCAGAAGCTCCGCCACCTGTTCGAGATCGCCGCCGAGATAGCCGGCCTCGTCGATCATGTCGATCAACTGAAGCCCGATCATCCGATCCGTCGGATCGGTGATGCTCAAGCCGAGTTGTGCCAGAAGATGATCGCGCAGGTTGATGGCGGAACCGAGCGTCTGCTCCAGGCCGCTGCCTTCATCGGCGGACCCGCCGCGACCGCCGGAGTCCCAGCCGTTCAGGGAGGAGGACGGTGCGACCGCGGCCGAGTCGTCGCTCCACAAATTATCGTAGTCCGTGTCGAGGGGGAGATCGGCGGAGGCCGCCAGGACGTCGGATGTGGCGAAATCCGCGCTGTCCGTCAGATCGGCGTTCGCCGATTCGGCCTGCGCTCCATCGCCCTCGCTGTCGTGCTCGAAGTCGGAGCGGCCTTCCTCATCGCGTTCGAGCAGGGGATTCTGCTCGAGTTCCCGTTCGATGTAGTCACTCAGTTCCAGGTTCGACAGCTCAAGCAGCTTGATCGCCTGCTGCAGCTGCGGCGTCATGACGAGCGACTGGCTCTGCCGCAGATCCATGCGCTGGGTCACTGCCATGTCGGGGACCCTTAAAGGCTAAACCTTTCTCCCAGGTAAACGCGCCGGACGTCCTCGTCGCGCACGATCTCGTCGGGACTTCCCTCGCGCAAAACACCACCGTCATGCAGGATATAGGCGCGATCGACAATCTCAAGCGTCTCACGAACATTGTGGTCGGTGATGAGGACGCCAAGCCCGCGATCCTTCAGATGTGAGACGAGATCGCGGATATCGGCCACGGCGATCGGATCGATCCCGGCGAGAGGCTCATCGAGCAAAATGAAGGCCGGCTGCGAGGCGAGCGCGCGGGCGATCTCGACGCGCCGACGCTCGCCGCCGGACAGCGCCAGAGCCGGGGCCCGGCGCAGATGCGAAACCGAGAATTCGGCCAGTAACTCGTCGAGCCGCGCTTCGCGGACGTCGCGCGCGGGCTCGACGATTTCCAGCACCGCCCGGATGTTCTGTTCGACGGTCAGCCCACGAAAGATCGAGGCTTCCTGCGGCAGATAGCCGATACCGAGCCGGGCGCGCCGATACATCGGCAGGTCCGTGATATCGGTGCCGTCGAGGCTAATGGTGCCGTAATCGGGGCGGATCAATCCGGTGATGATATAGAAGCAGGTGGTCTTGCCGGCACCGTTCGGGCCGAGCAGCCCGACCGCTTCGCCGCGCTCGACCGAGACCGAGACGTTGCGCAGCACAGGCCGCTTCTTGAACTGCTTGCCCAAATTCTGCGCCGCCAGGGCGCGCATCGCCGGGGCTGCCTCGACCTTCCGGTCCGGTGCGCCCTGCGTTGTCTCTACACCGAACCGATCTTCCATCTCGTTCCTTACGGCACTCATGGAGTGTTCGTCTCCGATTCCGACCCGGATTCAGATTCAGATGAGGGCACGATGAGAGTCCGAACGCGGGATCCGTCGCTTCCGTCCGGATCGCTGAGAAGGCGGCTGACGCCGGTGGCGAAATTGACCTCGGCGCGCTGCCCGTTCAGTTGGTTCTCGCCCCGCGTGATCTTGACCGAACCCTCCAGAGTCGCAATCTCCGTTTCCAAGTTATAGCTCCCCCTGTCGCCGCGGGCATATTCGGTCTCGGTCGAGAGGCGGACGTCGCCGATTGCGTCGATTCTCACCAGCTCCTGCTCGCCCGCCTCGGTCTGGTCGAAATGACCAGTCAGCATATCGGCGCGCAACCGCTTGTCGCCCTGGACGACCTGGGCATTGCCGCGGGCGACCACAAGCTGGCGATCCTCCCAATACTCAAGGCTCTCCTCGGCGGTCAATGTTTCTTCCGCGGTCTCGACCCGCAGATCTTCGCCGACCATGACGATCACTCCCTTGTCGATATCATAGACGGCGCGGTCGCCGGTGATCGTTTCGGACGGGGTGGTCACCCGAACCCGGCCGTCGGCTTCGACCCTCCAGACTTCCGAATTCGCGCCCTCATCACCCCGGTAATGTGCGGTCACTACCTCGGCGTTGAGCACGACATCGCCGCGAGCGATCCGCGCATTGCCGCGGGCGATATAGACCTTCTCGTTGCGATGCCATTCGATCCCCTTCTCGGCCTCGATCTCGACCGGTGCCTCGGAGTCGCCGAGGTCGAGACCGCCGACCGCCTGCGCGTGCGCGACCTGCGGGCGCATCGCAGTGCCACCGGGCATCGCCAGAGCGGCCATCGCCGTGATGGCAGCCGCTCGCGACAAGGTGGCGAAGCGCGACCCGCTCACTTGCCGCGCTCTTGGCTGTCGGGCTGGGGATTGTCGGACTGGGAGCTGTCGGATTCGGAGTAGAGAACGATCCGGCTTTGTCCGGTAAGGAAGACGCGATCGCCGTCGTCGGTCACCCGGAATCCCTCGGCGACAAGCTCGCCCGCCGGCCCCTGGCCGCGTACCTGTTCGTTGCCGAAGGCCACGCCCTCCTTAAGATCGACTTGGGCCCGACTCGTCTGCAGTTCGAATCCGCGATCGTGAAACAGATTAACGCCCCCATACAGCTCGAGCATGTCGGCGTCGCGGCTGTAGCGGCCGACATCGGCGGTCAACGCGATCCATGCGCCATCGGTCAGCGTGATATCGGCCTTCGGCTGCGCCAGCTTGATAATCCGCCCGCTCTCGTCCGCCTGACTCGCCGCTTCCGCGGTGATGCTGAACGGACGGTTATCGTCGTCCATTCCCTCGAAGCGCGGGTTGACCATGTTCAGCGAGTCGAGCTCGTCGGGAGCAAAGTCGGTCACGCCGATGCGAAGCCGGTGCTCGTCGATGTTGAGCTGTGACCACACCACCAAAAGCACGATGAGCCCAGCCGCAAGCGTCACGAGCAGCAGCTTCGCCAGCCCGACAAACCGGCTGTAGCCGGTGGTGCGCGCCCGCTTCGGGCCCCGGCGCGGAACCCCGGGCGGGCCCTCGGTCGGAGGGGCGGGCGAACGACGCCGCGGCATCAGGCGCATATCAGCGGTCTGGACCATCCGCCCGGCTCACCTCAGCTGATGCCCGCCCGCAAGCAGTCATGCATGTGGATCAGGCCGACCAGACGCGTTTCGTCGACGACAAAAAGGCTGGTAATCGGACGCCCGGTGGGATTGTTCATGACGCCAAGTGCCTCCGCCGCCAAGGCCTGCGGGCGAATCGTCCTGGGACTGCCGGTCATCACCTCGTCGACCCGCAGCGACAGCAGATCGGCGCTCATGTGGCGGCGCAGATCGCCATCGGTCACGATGCCCACCAGCTCGCCGCCATCGTTCGTGATCCCGACGCAGCCAAAGCTCTTGGCCGTCATCTCGAGGATGGCCTGCGTCATCGGCGTTCCGAGCTTGACCAGGGGCATCTGCTCGGCGCCATGCATGATGTCGGAAACGCGAAGCAGCCGACGACCGAGCTGGCCGCCGGGATGCAGCAGCTTGAACTCCGTCGGCGAGAAGCCCTTGCGCTCCAGCAAGGCGACCGCTAAGGCGTCGCCGAGCGCCAGCATCATGGTGGTGGAGGTGGTCGGCGCCAGCCCCATCGAGCAGGCTTCCGCCGCCTGCGGCAGGACGAGCGCGGCGTCGGCCGCTTCCGCCAGGGCGCTGCCGCTGCCGCTGGTGAGCGCGATCAGCGGAATCCCGAAACGCCGGGTATAGGCGACGACATCGGCGAGTTCGGGCGTCCCGCCGGAGTTCGAGAGCGCGATCACGGCGTCTCCGGCGGTGATCATTCCCAGATCCCCGTGACTGGCTTCGGCCGGATGGACGAAGAGTGCCGGCGTCCCGGTCGACGCCATGGTGGCGGCGATCTTGCGTGCGATATGGCCGCTCTTGCCCATCCCGGTGACGACGATGCGTCCCGTTGCCCCGGCCAGAAGATCGACGGCCTTGACCATCTTCCCGTCGAGCGCGCGCGCCAGCGCCAGAATACCCTCGGCCTCGAGCTCCAGGACCCGCTTCATGGCACGGATATCGCCGTTGGCGTCGAGCGCCGCGTCGCGGTTCGTGCTCTCGGTTGCGGGGATGGATGTCATTCACTTACCTCGCCATGTGACAAAAGCAGCGCGTGCGCAGGTCCGACCCTGCGGCCACTGCGGCACCCACTCGCATCGTCATATTAGCCTATCGGCGTGGCTAATGCTGAAAGATATCAGTGTCCGCCCAGCCTGCCAGGTCGAGTTCCGCCCGCACCGGCAGGAATCGAAAGCATTCCTCGGCCAAGCCGCGCCGCCCCTCGCGCGCCAGCATGGCGTCCAGCTTGTCCTTCAGCGCATGCAGATGGAGGACGTCGGACGCGGCGTAGTTCAGCTGCTCCCGCGTCAGTTCCGGGGCGCCCCAATCTGACGATTGCTGCTGCTTGGACAACTCGACGCCGAGCAGGTCGCGGCACAGATCCTTGAGGCCGTGTCGATCGGTGAAGGTGCGGACCAGGCGCGACGCGATCTTGGTGCAATAGATCGGCGCGCAGGTCACGCCGAAATGTGCCTTCAGCACGGTGACGTCGAAACGCGCGAAATGAAACAGCTTGGTCACGTCCGGATCGGCGAGCAGGGCCACCAGATTGGGCGCATCGTTCGCGCCGTGCGCCTGCGGGATCTGCACGGCATGGCAGGTCCCGTCGCCCGCGGAAAGTTGCACTAGGCAAAGGCGGTCGCGAACCGGGTTGAGGCCCATGGTCTCCGTATCGATCGCGACGATGGGCCCGAACTGCAGACCGGCTGGAAGATCGCCCTTGTGCAACTGGATGGTCATGACCGACACCCTCGGCGCGCAACGCTCCGGCCGCGCATGATATTCGCCCTGCAGAACTCCGGGCAGAACTCCGGCTGCCGTGCCGCGGCGAAACCGTCGTCAGATCGGGCCGCCGATGAGTGCTGAGAGTCTCTGATTAGTGGTGCCCAGGAGAAGACTCGAACTTCCACGACCTTTCGGCCACAGGTACCTGAAACCTGCGCGTCTACCAATTCCGCCACCTGGGCAACAGCGGCCGCGATTGTGGCCAGCCGCGCTGCAATGTCAACCAGCTTTTGAAGCTATTGTCGCGTCAAGCAGGTGTTATATATGTGCCCGCGAGAAATTTGGAAGGCGTCCACGAGCGCGAGACAGGCCCTGAGGCAGGCTCACGGCTGCTTCCCGTTCGTGGGCGCTTCGCTATCGGAAAGCGAAGGGGGGCTTGAGACATGGCCGCGCGCGTGGCGACCATCTTCGGCGGTTCGGGTTTCGTCGGCCGTTATCTGGTGCAGCGACTGGCGAGACGGGGATGGGTGATCCGCATTGCGGTCCGCCATCCGGACTCGGCGTCGTTTCTTCGGCCGATGGGCCATGTCGGCCAGATCACGCCGATCGCTGCGAACCTCCGCGATGACCGATCGGTCGCGGCGGCCGTGAGCGGGGTGGATGCCGTCGTCAATCTCGTCGGCATCCTGCATGAGAGCGGGCGCCAGACCTTCAAGGCAGTGCATGTCGAGGGCGCGCAACGGGTGGCGATGGCGGCCAAAGCGGCCGGGGCCGAGCGTTTCATTCAGATGTCCGCGCTGGGCGCCGACCCCAACTCGCCGGCCGCATATGCGCGGTCCAAAGCTGCCGGCGAAGCGGCGGTTCGCGCCGCCTTTCCGGAAGCGAGCATCCTTCGGCCCAGCGTCATCTTCGGGCCGGAGGACGACTTCTTCAACCGCTTCGCGGCAATGGCGCGGCTGCTGCCGGCCCTGCCGCTGATCGGCGGCGGCAAGACCAAGTTTCAGCCGGTCTATGTCGGCGACGTTGCCGAGGCGATGGCGAGGATCATCGAGGACCCGGCGGCACGCGGAAAGCTGTACGAACTCGGCGGGCCACAGACCTACAGCTTCAAGGAGCTGCTCGAGCTTCTGCTGCAGGAGATCGGCCGCCGGCGGATCTTGCTGCCGCTGCCGTTTTCGCTCGCCAGCCTCCAAGGCGCCGTGCTGCAGCATCTGCCGAACCCGCCTTTGACCCGCGATCAGGTGGAGTTGCTGAAGCAGGACAATGTCGTCAGCGGAACGACGCCGACGCTCGCCGATCTCGGCATCCAGCCGACCGCCGTCGAGGTGATCCTTCCCACATATCTGGACCGCTTCCGCCGCGGCGGCCGCTATGACCGGCCCTGGGGACGCTGAATAGAGGCTTTGAGTTAGGGCCTGATTCACCGATCACATTGGCCCAACCTGATCGGATCGTGCTCTAGGCGTAGACCAGATACAGCAGGAAGCCGCCGAGCAGGAGGCGATAGATCACGAACGGCGCGAAGGACGCCCGGCGCAGCCACTGCATCAGAACGGCGATCGCGAGGAAGCCGGCGACGGCCGAGAAGGCTGCGGCGAGCAGGGCGTCGCCGAGCATCGCCATCTTGCCCGCCTGGTACAGATTCAAGCCTTCCCACAGGCCGGCGGCGCTGATCGCCGGGATCGATAGAAGGAACGAGAAGCGCGCGGCTTCGGCGCGCTCATAGCCGAGCAGGCGCGCCGCCGTCATCGTCACTCCCGACCGACTGGTCCCCGGTATGAAGGCGAAGGCCTGGGCGCAGCCCACGACGATGGCTTGGTTCAATTTCAGATGCTCGACGCGCAGGATTCTCAGCCCGATGCGATCGGCGATATAGAGCAGAATTCCGAAGCCGATCAGCGCCCAGGCGACCACCTCCATCTGCCGGACGCCGTTACCGACATAACGGTCCACCAGGAAGCCGACGACGAGCGCCGGGATCGTGCCGATCAGAAGATAGCCGGCCAGTCGTGCCCCAGGGTCCATCCGTCCCGTCGTCAATCGGCCAAGGCCCGTCAGCATCCCGCCAATGTCCCGCCAGAAATACACAAGGACAGCCAGCAGCGTGCCGACATGCGTGGCGACGTCGATTGCCTGCCCCTGATCGGGCCACCCGGTGAAATAAGGCACCAGGATCAGATGGCCGGAGGAGCTGATGGGAAGAAATTCGGTGATGCCCTGGACCAAGGCTAGGACGAAAATATGTAATGTGGGCACGCTTGCCCCCCCCCCCGCGGCGATCGCCGCCGCTTATATCATCGGACGAAATGACGCCAAAGCGGATAGATAGTCTCGAATTGGGACTACTGAGGCACCGTTCCCACACGAGCTTGGTTGGTAAATGGTTCAGCGAGGAGTAACTTTGACAAATAGGGCAATAAAACTGACCTTGTGGCCGTTTTCCCCTCGCCGCCGGCCGCGGAATCGCGTATAGCGATGGAAACAAGATCCGGGGCATTGCGGGTCGGCTCTGCGCAATGCCCAAGGAATGAAGAGAGGAAAGGGCAGCAATGGCGCCGCGCATGCTGAAATTCGTGACCGTTGGCCGGCAGCTTCCGGAGAAGCGCGAGGCAGCGGCTCGCCGCACGGATTTCGACGAGATTTTCGACGAATTCGATCCTGTGCGCGCCGCCGAGCAGGCCGGCCGGTGCTCGCAATGCGGAGTTCCCTTCTGTCAGGTTCATTGCCCGGTGCAGAACAACATCCCCGACTGGCTTATGCTGACCGCAGCGGGACGCCTCGAAGAAGCCTATGAAGTCTCGTCCGCCACCAACAACTTCCCGGAGATCTGCGGCCGCATCTGCCCGCAGGATCGGCTGTGCGAGGGGAATTGCGTCATCGAGCAGGCCGGGCATGGCACCGTCACGATCGGCTCGGTCGAGAAGTACATCACCGATACAGCCTGGGAGCGTGGCTGGGTCAAGCCGGCGAAGCCTCGGCGCGAGCTCGACCAGTCGGTCGGCATCATCGGCGGCGGGCCGGGCGGCCTCGCGGCGGCGGAGCAGCTTCGCCGCAAGGGCTATCAGGTGCATATCTACGATCGCTACGATCGCATCGGCGGGTTGATGATCTACGGCATCCCCAACTTCAAGCTCGAGAAGCAGGTGGTCGAGCGGCGCGCGCGGCTGATCGCCGATGCTGGGGTCCGCTACTCGCTGAACTTCGAAGTGGGCCGCGATGCGAGTCTGGCGGATCTGCGACGCAAGCACGACGCCGTGCTGATCGCCTGCGGCGTCTACAAGGCGCGCGAACTGGCGGCGCCGGGCGTGGGGCTCGGCAACATCGTTCCCGCCCTCGACTATCTGGTCGCCAGCAACCGGAAGGGGCTGGGCGATACGGTTCCGGCGTTCGAAAACGGAAGCCTCAACGCGGCTGGCAAGGATGTCGTGGTGATCGGCGGCGGCGACACCGCGATGGACTGCGTCCGTACCGCCGTGCGACAGGGCGCGAAGTCGGTCAAATGCCTCTACCGCCGCGACCGCGTGAACATGCCGGGTTCCCAGCGCGAGGTCGGCCATGCCGAGGAGGAGGGCGTCGAGTTCGTCTGGCTCGCCGCGCCGGAAGCCTTCGTCGGCGACGATGCGGATCGGGTGACGACGGTGCGGGCTTCGCGGATTCATCTCGGGGTACCCGATTCCTCGGGTCGCCAGACGCCGCGGGTCATCGAGGGGTCGCATTTCACCCTGTCCGCCGACCTCGTGATCAAGGCGCTTGGCTTCGACGCCGAGCCGGTGCCGACGCTGTTCGGCACGCCCGATCTGACGGTCACCCGGTGGGGCACCGTGAAGATCAGCTATCGAACGATGATGACCAATCTCGACGGCGTCTTCGCCGCCGGCGACATCGTGCGCGGCGCCTCGCTGGTCGTTTGGGCGATCCGCGACGGCCGCGACGCCGCCGAGCATATCGACACCTATCTCAGCGCGAAGATGGCGGGCCGGCAGACGGCTGTCGCCGCGGAATAAGGGGAGCGTCATGACAGATCGGAGTTCCGTCGAAGGGCGCGACTTTCTGCGGCATTGGCACGCCAATGCCGACCATCTCGCGCGCCGCGGCCTCTATGATCCGGCCGACGAGCATGACGCCTGCGGCGTGGGACTTGTGGCCGCAATCGACGGCAAGCCGCGCCGGCAGGTTGTCGAGGCCGGGATCGCCGCGCTGAAGGCCGTCTGGCACCGCGGTGCGGTCGATGCCGACGGCAAGACCGGCGACGGCGCCGGCATCCATGTCCAGATTCCGCAGGACTTCTTCCGGGAGCATGTCCGCCGCACCGGGCACGCCGCGGGCAATGGCCGCATCGCGGTCGGCATGGTGTTCCTGCCGCGCACGGATTTGAGCGCGCAAGAGCGCTGCCGCGTCATCGTCGAGCGTGAGATCCTGACTTACGGCTACACGATCTATGGCTGGCGCCAGGTGCCGGTGAATGTCGAGATCGTCGGCGAGAAGGCGAACGCGACCCGGCCCGAGATCGAGCAGATCATGATCTGCAACAATCTCGGCACCAGCGAGGAGCAGTTCGAGACCGACCTCTATGTGATCCGCCGGCGCATCGAGAAGGGCGCCGTCGAGGAAAGCATCAAGGACTTCTATATCTGTTCGCTGTCCTGCCGCTCGGTGATCTACAAGGGCATGTTCCTGGCCGAGCAGCTGAGCGCGTTCTATCCGGACCTGCTCGACGAGCGCTTCGTCTCGAACTTCGCGATCTATCACCAGCGCTATTCGACCAACACGTTCCCGACCTGGCATCTGGCGCAGCCCTTCCGGGTGATCGCCCATAACGGCGAGATCAACACCCTCAAGGGCAATCTGAACTGGATGAAGGCGCACGAGACGCGCATGGCGACGCCGGTCTATGCCGGGCATATGGACGAGATCAAACCGGTGATCCAGCCGGGCGGCTCGGATTCGGCGGCGCTCGACAATGTGTTCGAGGCGATGGTCGGGATGGACCGGACCCTGCCGATGGTCAAATGCCTGATGATTCCCGACGCTTGGGGCGATCGCGAAACCATGCCGCAGGCGCATCGCGACTTCTACAGCTACTGCAACGCGGTGATGGAGCCCTGGGACGGGCCCGCCGCGATCTGCGGCTTTGCCGGCAACTGGGTGGTCGCCGGCATGGATCGCAACGGGCTTCGGCCGCTGCGCTATACGCTGACCGGCGACGGGCTGCTGCTCGCCGGCTCGGAAACCGGCATGGTCCGGGTCAACGAGGCGCAGGTGGTGGAGAAGGGGCGGCTCGGGCCGGGGCAGATGATCGCCGTCGATCTGGCCGAAGGCCGGCTTTATCACGACCGGGAGTTGATGGACCACCTCGCGGCCCAGGCGCCGTTCGGCGATTGGGTGAAGAACGTAACGGTGATCGACAGCCTCGTTCGTTCAGCCCCCGGACAGCCGGCGGGCTTCGAGCGCGACGAGCTGCGCCGTCGTCAGCTCGCCACCGGCACGACCATGGAGGATCTGGAGCTGATCCTCCATCCGATGGTGGAGGACGCCAAGGAGCCGGTCGGCTCGATGGGCGACGACACGCCGCTGGCCGTGCTGTCCGACCAGTATCGCGGCCTGCATCACTTCTTTCGCCAGAATTTCAGCCAGGTCACCAACCCGCCGATCGACTCCCTGCGCGAGAAGCGGGTGATGACGCTGAAGACCCGGCTCGGCAATCTCGGCAACATCCTCGATCAGGACGAGAGCCAGTGCCGGCTGCTGCAGCTCGACTCGCCGGTGCTGTTGACCTCCGAGTTCCTTGCGATGCGCGCCTATATGGGCGACACCGCGGTCGAGATCGACTGTACCTTCGACGCGAACGGCGGCGACAACGCGCTCCGCGACGCGATTCAGGCCATCCGCCGCCAAGCCGAGGACGCGGTTCGCGGCGGCTGCGTGCATGTCATCCTGAGCGACGAGCGGATCGGCCCGGACCGGGCGGCGATTCCGATGATTCTCGCGACCGGTGCCGTGCATACGCACCTTCTGCGCCAGCAGCTCCGCACCTTCACCTCACTGAACGTGCGCGCGTCCGAATGCCTCGACGTGCATCATTTCGCCGTGCTGATCGGCGTCGGCGCGACCACGGTCAACGCTTATCTCGCCGAGGCCGGCACCGCCGAGCGCCATCGGCGCGGCCTGTTCGGCGACCGCGGGCTGGAGGATTGCCTGCTGTCGTTCCGCGAGGCGGTCGACCAGGGGCTGCTCAAGATCATGTCGAAGATGGGCATTTCGGTGATCAGCTCCTATCGCGGCGGCTGCAATTTCGAGGCGGTCGGCCTGTCGCGCACGCTGGTCGCCGAGTTCTTCCCCGGCATGCCCTCGCGGATCTCCGGCATCGGCATGACGGGCATTCAGCAGAAGGTGCTGCAGCTCCACGAGCGGGCCTGGAGCGAGGATTTTCTGGCTCTGCCGATCGGCGGCTTCTATCGCTATCGCCGCGGCGGCGAAACGCATGCCTGGGAGGCGAACCTGATCCATACGCTCCAGGCCGCGGTCGCCAGCGAGTCCTATCAGACCTACAAGAAGTACAGCGAGGGGCTGACGAAGCTGCCGCCGGTCAGCCTGCGCGACCTGCTCGATTTCAAGCCGGGCGGCGCCCCCATCTCCGCCGATGAGGTCGAGTCGATCACCGAGATTCGTAAGCGCTTCGTCACGCCGGGCATGTCCTTGGGCGCGCTGAGCCCCGAGGCGCACGGCACGCTCAACATCGCGATGAACCGGATCGGCGCGAAATCCGACTCGGGCGAAGGCGGCGAGGATCCGGCGCGCTTCCGACCGCGGCCGAACGGCGACAACGAGAACTCCGCGATCAAGCAGATCGCTTCCGGCCGGTTCGGCGTCACCGCCGAATATCTGAACAACTGCCGCGAGATCGAGATCAAGGTCGCCCAGGGCGCGAAACCCGGCGAGGGCGGCCAGCTTCCGGGCTTCAAGGTGACGGAGGAGATCGCACGGCTGCGCCATGCAACGCCGGGCGTGATGCTGATCTCGCCGCCGCCGCATCACGATATCTACTCGATCGAGGATCTGGCGCAGCTGATCTATGACCTGAAGCAGATCAACCCGGACGCAAAGGTCTGCGTCAAACTAGTGTCGCGTTCCGGCATCGGCACAATCGCGGCCGGTGTCGCCAAGGCGAAGGCGGACGTCATCCTGATCTCCGGCCATAGCGGCGGCACCGGCGCCAGCCCCAACACCAGCATCAAATATGCCGGCGTGCCGTGGGAGATGGGCCTCTCGGAGGTCCATCAGGTCCTGACCCTCAACCGGCTCCGTCATCGAGTGCGGCTGCGGACCGACGGCGGCATCAAGACCGGCCGGGACGTAGTGATGGCCGCGATGCTCGGTGCCGAGGAGTTCGGCGTCGGCACCGCCTCGCTGGTCGCGATGGGCTGCATCATGGTCCGGCAGTGTCACTCCAACACCTGCCCGGTCGGCGTCTGCACGCAGGATCCGCGGCTGCGGGACAAGTTCCAGGGTACGCCCGAGAAGGTGGTGAACCTGTTCAGCTTCGTCGCCGAGGAAGTGCGCGAGATCCTGGCCTCGCTGGGCTTCCGGTCGTTGAACGAGGTGATCGGACGCACCGACCTCCTGACCCAGATCAGCCGCGGCGCCGCCAATCTCGACGATCTCGACCTCAATCCGCTGCTTGCCCAGGCCGACCCGGGCGACTATCCGCGCTATTGCACGCTGGAGGGGCGCAACGAGGTGCCGGAAACGCTCGATGCGCAGCTGATCCAGGATGCACGGCCGCTCTTCGACGACGGCGAGAAAATGCAGCTCCAGTACAACGTCCGCAACACGCATCGCGCGATCGGCACCAAGTTCAGCTCGAAGATCACGCGGCGCTTCGGCATGTTCGGGCTGAAGCCGAACCACGTCACGGTGCGGCTGCGCGGCTCGGCCGGGCAGTCGCTCGGCGCCTTCGCCGTGCAGGGCCTGAAGCTCGAGGTGCTGGGCGATGCCAATGACTATGTCGGCAAGGGGCTGTCCGGCGGCACGATCGTCGTCCGCCCGATGCCGTCCAGCCCGCTCGCGACCAACGAGAATACGATCATCGGCAACACCGTCCTCTACGGCGCAACCGCCGGCAAGCTGTTCGCGGCCGGCCAGGCGGGCGAGCGGTTCGCCGTCCGCAACTCCGGCGCGCTGGTGGTCGTCGAGGGCTGCGGATCCAACGGCTGCGAGTACATGACCGGCGGCATCGCCGTTATCCTCGGCGCCGTCGGCGACAATTTCGCCGCCGGCATGACCGGCGGGATGGCCTTCGTCTATGACGAGGCGGAGATCTTCCCGCGCTATGTCAATCCGGACAGCGTCGTCTTCCAGCGGCTCGGCACCGCCCATTGGGAAGCCGTGCTGAAGGACCTGATCGCCGAGCATGCGGCCGAGACCCAGTCCCGCTTCGCCGCCCGGCTGCTGCATGATTGGCCGCTCGAGCGCGGCAAGTTCTGGCAGGTCGTGCCGAAGGAGATGCTCTCCCGGCTCGAGCATCCGCTGAGCGAGCCGGCGGAAGAGATGGCCAAGCTGGCCTGAGACGGATCGGTTGTAGGGCCGACATATGGCCTTTGACAGCAGTGGCGATTACTCGTCATTGCAGCATCACCGCGCCGATATCGGCGCGGTGATGCTTGGAGATGGCCGTCACGCCGCTTGAGAGGCGATCACGGATGTGGTCTTGCGCGGCAAGGTCAGGCTGACGAGAAGACCAAACAGAACGCCGGCGGCCGTGAGATAGAAAGCTATTTGGGTGCCATCGGCTATGGCAATGCGGAGTTGGTCTCCCGCAAGCCCGTTGATTCCCGCATTGGCAATGGCAATCAGGGTGGCGAGGCCGATGGCGTTTCCGACATTGAGTGTCGTGGAAGCCATGCCCGACGCAACACCCTGGTCGTCATTATGCACACCGGAAGCAGCCGCGATCCACATCGCCGTCCAGGTGATGCCCTGGCCGATGCCGGAGATGACCAGCCCTGGGACAATTGCCAGATAGCCGCTGTCGGCAACTGCGCCGGGCGCCATCGCCGCCGTGCCAATTGCCCCCACAATCATGCCGATCAGCAACGTGTTACGCGTCGCAAAACGGGTGGCAAGACGTTCGCCGATCTGGGTGCCGGTCGCTATCGCGACGCACGGTACGAGAAAAGCGAGGCCTGTCTGCAGCGGTGTGAAGCCAAGCACTTTTTGGAAAAACACCGTCTGGAAGTAAGGAAGCGCGCCGAACGTGCCCATAAAGATGAAGGTGATTGTTATCCCCGCAATCAGATGGCGGTTACGGAAGAGGCGCATCGGCATGAGCGGGTCCTTGCTGCGGGCCTCGATGATTGCAAACAGGACGAGCAGAATGGCCGCGAGCGCCGCGCTGACGGCGATGCTCGTCGAGTTCCACCCATATTCCGGCCCCTGCACCAGCACATAGACAAGTAGCGTCGCGCCGGCCGTGACGGTGACCGCGCCGGGAATATCGAAGCTGCGCCGCTCTTGCCGCGGCCGGTCGCGCGGAATGACGGCGAAAGCCGCCAGGATCGCGATACCGGCCAGCAGCACGTTCACGAAGAAGACGGACGGCCAACCGAAAGCGTTGGTGAGAAAGCCGCCGACCAGTGATCCGAGCGTCAATCCGGTCGCTCCGGCACCGCCCCACACCGCCAGCGCGCGATTACGTTCAAGCCCCTCGGCGAAAAGCCTATTGATCAACGACAGCGTAGCCGGGAACAGAAGGGCGCCGCCGATCCCCTGAACGGCGCGTGCTGCGATGATGACACCTGGGCTCCAGGCCAGCCCACCCACCAGAGACGATGCCGCATAGAGCGCCAGGGCGAGGACGAACATCCGACGGTTTCCAAGCAGGTCGGCCGCACGTCCCCCCAATAGTAGAAAGCCGCCACAAAAAACGGTGTAGGCGCTGACTACCCACTGAAGCGTCTGCCCCGAGAACCCGAGGTCGGTGCCTATCTCCGGTAATGCCACGAACACGACGTAGATATCGAGCGAGTAGATGAGCTGTGCGAACGCGAGCAGCGCCAAGCTCGCGCGGCGTGTACCGATCGGCCGTTGGTTGGCCGTGCCGCTCACACCTGCGGCCGGTGCCATCTTTCCTTCAAGCGTGTCCATGGACCTCTCCTTATTTAATGATCGATAAATAATGCTGACTTGCAAAGCGGCGTCAAGCAGATTATTTATCGATCATTAAATAAGGAGCTCGAGATGGTTGGACGCCCCAGAGAGTTCGATCGCGACGAAGCGCTGGAGCGCGCGCGGGATGCCTTTTGGCTCCGCGGTTACGAGGGAACCTCAATGGCGGATCTCGTAGCGGTGTTGGGGCTTACCCCACCGCGCATCTATGCTGCCTTCGGATCGAAGGAGGATCTCTTTCGCGAAGCCGTATCGCTCTATCGCGCAAGAGAGGGCCGCTTCGCTGTACGTGCGTTGGAGGAGGAGCCGACGGCGCGGTGCGCAATCGAGCGCATGCTGCGGGACGGGGTGAAGGCCTTTCTCCTGCCCGGGAAGCCGCGTGGCTGTATGGTGGTTTCGGCGGCCACGAATTGCTCAAAGAGCAATGACGCGGTGATGGATTGGCTCACCGAGCATCGGCGGACGCGAATCGATGCCGTCGTCGACCGCCTGCGCAAAGCTGTGGATGACGGTGAACTGAGGGCGGACGCGGATGTGCAAGCGCTGGGTGACTACTTCGCGACGGTCTTGAACGGAATGGCGATCCTGGCTCGCGACGGTGTGCCGAAGGACCGGCTTCTCGCCCTGATTCCACCAGCATTACGGGCCTTGGACACGGTCACAGCGTAGACTCCGGGCGAACCAAGGATTCCCATCCGTCTGAGGCCCGCTGACCGCGGCGGCCCTAGTGTCGAGGTTATCTCTTGCGAGTCGCCGGGCCATTGTCGGTCGAGCGTGACCCGACATCGGGGAATCAGGCGGGTCAACCGGCTCCACTGACGCTCGATGGTCTTACGACATGATGAGCAGAGCGGGTTAGGTCGTTCCCTTCAATCCCTCGTAGAATTCGGTGATCGCGTTCCACGCCTCTTCCGCCGTCTCGACATAGCGAAAGATCGACAGATCGTCGGGCGCGATCACGTTCTCTTCGACCATGGCCTCGAAATCGATGATCCGCCGCCAGTAGGATTCGCCGAACAGAAGCACGGGAATCCGCTCGATCTTGCCCGTTTGGATCAGGGTCAGGGTTTCGAACAGCTCGTCCAGCGTGCCGAAGCCGCCGGGGAAGCAGGTCAGCGCCTTGGCCCGCATCAGGAAATGCATCTTCCGGATCGCGAAATAATGGAACTGGAAGCAGAGCTTCGGCGTGATGTAGGGGTTCGGTCCCTGTTCCGCCGGCAGAACGATGTTGAGTCCGATGCTCTCGGCGCCCACATCATGCGCCCCGCGGTTCGCCGCCTCCATGATTCCGGGACCGCCGCCGGTGACGACGACGTAGCGACGCGCGTTCGGCGCCTGACCGGCTTCGGAGATCCGTCGCGCGAAGGCGCGCGCCTCCTCATAATAATGGCTGCGGTCCAGCGTTCGTCGAGCCGCTTCGGCGCGCTTCCTGTGCACTGGGTCGCCGGGGTGGCGTTCGAGCGCGGCCTCGGCTTTGGCCAGGCGCGCGCGCGCCGTGTCGGGGTCGGGAATCCGGGCGCTGCCGAAGACCACCACGGTCGAGACGATCTTCTCTTCCTGAAGAAGCATCTCCGGCTTCAGCAGCTCGAGCTGGAGCCGCACCGGCCGCAGCTCCTCGCGCAGCAGGAAGTCCTGGTCGGTGAAGGCGAGCTGATAGCTCGGCGAGCGCGTCTGCGGCGTGCTCTTCGCGATCTCAGTGATCTCGGCTGTCGCGGCGTCCTCACCCGCGCTGGGGAAGGCGCTTTTCGATCTCCGTTCGGTCACTGTTGAACGCCCATCGTCATCGCGGTCCTCGAGTCGGGCGTCTTCGGTTCGCGGCGCGGATTGTCTTTTCGCCACTCAGTTGCCTCAATTCATTGTTCGCTTCGCACATCCGGCAGATGGAGAAGCGGATCATGCGGAGGGGCTCCGGCTTCCATTATCGCTCCGCTTCCCCAAGATCTGTTTAATGCGTTGCCCTTGAAGTACACTCTTTGCCCATGCGCCTCCTCTATCATTTTGCGCTTCAACCCTTCTCGCGAAAGGTGCGAATCGTTCTCCGGGAGAAACGCCTGGAGTTCGATCTGCAGGACGAGAAGCCATGGGAGCGGCGCGACGCCTTCCTGACATTGAACCCCGCGGGCGAAGTTCCGGTTCTGGTCGAGCCGGACGGCTCGGCTCTTATCGGCAGCACGGCGATCTGCGAGTTCCTCGACGAAGTCTATCCCGACCCGCCGATGCTGGCGACGACGCCTCTGGCCCGGGCCGAGATCCGGCGACTCGTCGCCTGGTTCGACGTGAAGTTCTACCGCGAGGTCACGACCAATCTTCTCGAGGAGAAGATCTTCAGGCGGCTTGCCGGGCTCGGCGGGCCTGCGTCCCAGGCGTTGCGCGCCGGCAGCGCCAACATCCATTACCATCTCGACTATATCGCCTGGCTGACCGACCGGCGAACCTGGCTGGCTGGCGACGATTTCTCCCTCGCCGATGCCGCGGCCGCGGCGCATCTCTCGGCGCTGGATTATATCGGCGATGTTCCCTGGGCTCGACATGCCGAGGCGAAGGACTGGTATGCCCGGGTGAAGTCGCGCCCGAGCTTTCGTCCCCTGTTGACCGATCAGTTGCCGGGCGTGCCGCCGCCGCGCCATTACGCCGACCTCGATTTTTGATCCGGTAGCGATCGTTACTCGGTCTTCAGGTCGAGAGTCTCCAGATTCATCTGCGCGGCGTCGGCAGTGGGCGTTCCAGCGGCGAGCATGGCGACCTGCAGCCAGTCCCTGCGGGCACCATCGGCATCGCCGGCCAGCCGACGCAGAATGCCGCGCTCCAGCAGCGCATCGGCGTTCTGCGGCTCGATCCGCAAGGCCTGCTCGATATCCGCGCGCGCAAGCTCGAGGCCGTCGACATAGCGGTAGGCGGTGGCGCGGAGCACCAGCACATCCGCCCGGTTCGGCGCCAGCGCGTTGGCGCGGTTGAGATCGTCGATCGCTTCCCAGTAATTGGCGGCGTCGGCGAGCGTCACACTACGGTCGATCAGCAGGTCGACATCCTCCGGCGCGAGTTCCAGCGCCGCAGTCTGCGCCGCATAGGCGCGCTCGACCATGCCGGCCATCAGCCAAGCTTGGCCCGCCTGCCCGAGCAGGTCGGCGGCAAGCTGCGGCTTGTCGACCGGCGTATCCTTGGCAATCGCCTCCAGCCGGGTGGCTGCCTCCGCGAACTCGCCGACATTGATCAGCGCGACGGCAGCGCAATGCCGTGCCGCGCTGCCGCCGCCGACCGACTCCCAGGTCAGCGCGCTTTCGAACGCCTCGTCCGGCATCCGCTGCGCGAGGGTGATGCAGTCGGCATATTCCTGGGAATGATCGATCGGCGGCGGCTCCTCGTCGCTTGCGAGGGCCGTCGCGGTCGAGAAAAGCAGCGCGGCGGCGACCGCCGATTTGAGTATTCGAAATGGCTGCATGGCTTGTGTTCGGTTTGCCTGATCCATACAGTCGCAGACCATCGCGATCACGGCCGGCAAATGCAAGCGCGGACCTCATGACGACCGACTCGACATCCGCGGCGGATCGGCCGCGTCGCCTGTTCTGCTTCGGCCTCGGCTACAGCGCGCTCGCTCTCGCCGATCGCCTCCTTGGCGAGGGCTGGCAGGTGGCGGGCACCTGCCGTAGCACAGACAAGCAGGCAACGCTGGCGCAACGCGGCATCGTGGCGCATCTGTTCGATCGTGACCGGCCGCTCGCCGATCCCGCGGCAGCCGTGGCCGGGGCACCCTATGTCCTCAGCACCGTTCCGCCCGACGCGGCCGGCGATCCGGTGCTCGATCATCACGCTGGCGATCTCGCCGCCCTCGATCGCCCAAGCTGGGTCGGCTATTTGTCGACGACCGGCGTCTACGGCGACCGGGGCGGCGAGTGGGTGGACGAGGACAGCCCGCTTCGGCCCAGCGGCGAGCGCGGACGCCGACGCCTCGCCGCCGAAACCGGCTGGCTGGAGCTGAAGCGCGCTCACGATCTGCCTGTCCATCTTTTCCGGCTGCCCGGCATCTATGGACCCGGGCGCAGCGCGCTCGACGCCGTCCGCTCCGGCACCGCAAAGCGGATCGTGAAGCCGGGCCAGGTGTTCAGCCGCATCCATGTCGCGGATATCGCCGCGGTGCTGCGGGCCTCCATGGCGCGGCCCAATCCGGGCGCCGCCTACAATGTCTGCGACGACGATCCCGCGCCGCCGGCCGACGTCATCGCCTTCGCCTGCGCGCTTCTGGGCGTAGCGCCGCCGCCGCCGATACCCTTCGAGGCGGCGGACCTGTCGCCGATGGCGCGCAGCTTCTATGCTGACAACAAGCGCGTGCGCAACGCCCGCATCAAGAGCGAGCTCGGCGTGCGTTTGCGCTATCCGGATTATCGAGCGGGGCTGACGGCGTTGCTCGAGAGCGGTGCGTGACCATCGGACAGCTCTGTCACGGCGGCGAAAAGGCGCTGGAGGTCCTGGGGGCGGGACAGCCGATGATCGCCGTCCTTGATCAGCAGGATCCGGACGTCGTCGCTCGCGAGCTGGTCGGAGAGCCGCAGGCTCGTCTGCCAGGGGACGTCGGCGTCGCGCATTCCGTGCAGCAGCCGCACCGGGCAGGTGAGGTCGATCGGCCCGCGCAACAGGAGGCGGGTCCGCCCGTCCTCGATCAGCGCCCGGGTGATGGTGTGGGGGTAGTCCGCATAGTCGGAGGGCTGGACCACCGCGCCCTCGCGCGCCAGCGTCTCGCGGTCGCCGGGCGCGAGCGCCTCCCACATCAGATCCTCCGTGAAGTCGGGTGCGGCGGCGATGCCGACGAGGCCGGCGATACGCTCGCGCCGGGCCAGCGCCGCCAGCAGCATGATCCAGCCGCCCATGCTCGAGCCGACGAGGATCTGCGGGCCCGTGGCGACCGCATCGATTACCGCCAGCGCATCCGCCGTCCACCGGCCGATCGTGCCGTCGCGGAACGCGCCGGAGGATTGGCCATGACCGGAATAGTCGAATCGGACGAAGGCCTGACCGCGCGCGCGGCAGAAGTCTTCGAGGGCCGTCGCCTTCGTCCCCGTCATGTCGGAGGCGAAGCCGCTGAGAAAGATAATGCCCGGCCGCCCGTCCTCGGACTTGCCGGAAAGCCGATGGTAGGCAATTGTC
The DNA here is from genome assembly GCA_003576685.1 of Virgifigura deserti. Lineage (GTDB taxonomy): Bacteria > Pseudomonadota > Alphaproteobacteria > Dongiales > Dongiaceae > Virgifigura > Virgifigura deserti. The sequence continues at coordinate 104,377 of QOZR01000007.1, read as the reverse complement.
GCGCCATCCGGCCGTGCTAGTATTTCGAGTGCGGTCGGCGCAGAAGGATTGGGTAACATCATGATACTAGGATTGGCGATGAATGGGCGTTGAGATCAATGCCTTGGAGGCCGTCATCGACAGTTCTAACACCAATGCGATCGAGCAGGAAGGCGGCGGGCCGGAAGGCGACTTGCCGGATGGCCGCGGGCCTGTCGTGCTGCAGGTCCTGCCAAGTCTCCGGGGCGGCGGGGCAGAGCGCGGCGCGGTCGATGTCGCCGCCGCGATCGTCGCGGCGGGCGGAACGGCGCTCGTCGCCTCCGCCGGCGGGCCGATGGTTCGCGAACTGCAGCGCGTCGGTGCACAGCATATCGAGCTGCCGCTCGACAGCAAGAATCCCTTTGTCATCCACGCCAACGCCCGCCGGCTGGTCAAGCTGATTCGGCAGCATCGGGTCGACATCATCCATGCCCGCAGCCGGGCGCCCGCCTGGAGCGCGATGATCGCGGCCCGCCGCACCGGCTGCCGCTTCGTCACCACCTTCCACGGCGCCTACTCGCTCGGAAGCCGGCTGAAGCATCGCTACAACGCGGTGATGACCAAGGGCGATCGCGTGATCGCCGTGTCGGACTTCATCGCCGATCACATCCGCGCTCATTATGCCGTCGATCCCGACCGGCTTCGCGTCATCCATCGCGGCGTCGATCTGTGGCTCTTCGATCCCGAGCGTGTGACCGGCCATCGGGTGGTCCAGCTCGCGCAGCAATGGCGCCTGCCCGATGGCGTCCCCGTGGTCATGCTGCCCGGCCGCCTGACCCGATTGAAGGGACACCGCGTCCTGATCGAGGCGTTAGGGCGCATCCGCGACCGCGAGCTGGTCTGCGTTCTGGTCGGCTCCGGGCATGGCCGGTCGGCCTATCGTCGCGAGCTCGAGAAGTTGATCGGCGATCTCGGCACCCGGGTCCATTTCGCCGAGACCTGCGGCGACATGCCCGCCGCCTACATGCTGGCGGATGTCGTGATCTCCGCCTCGGTCAGCCCGGAATCCTTTGGCCGCACGATCGCGGAGGCTCAGGCGATGGGGTGCCCCGTCATCGCGAGCGACCACGGCGGCGCGCATGAGCAGCTCGCTAGCGCCCCCATGGCCTGGCTGGTTCCGCCGGGCGATCCGGACGCCCTGGCGGATGCGATCGTCGCCGCGCTCGATCTCTCGAATGAGGAAAGGGCGACGCTCGCCCGCGCGGCGATCGCCAATGTGCGGGCGCGCTTCTCGAATGGCGTGATGTGCGCCAAGACGCTGGGCGTCTATTGGGAGCTGCTTGGTGCGGAGCAGGTGCAAGACGAAAGGCAGTAAGGCTTTAGGTAGCCATTCGGTTTTTGAAGCCACAGAGGCGCAGAGGGTTTCGTTTTTCTCTATGCCTCTGTGGCGGTCTTGCTCTTGGCCAGTACTCGCACGCTTATGACTTCAGTCTCTTGCCTTTTACTATGGTCGGGCATGACAGTGATGAGGGCGCGTGGCAGGTCAAGAGAGAATCGGCGCCGGAACATATACTTTGGGTTGATTTCTTCTTGATGCGCCCCACCTTGACAGATGCTTGAATCCTTCTAAATTCCGGCGTTCGGAATGCGGGCAGGGGCCCGCAACAGGCGTTTGTACGGCAAGTTCTGGAGTTATATGGTCGCGATCACGCTTCCTGATGGGAATCTGCGTCACTTCGACAGGCCGGTCTCGGGTGCCGATCTGGCGGCGGCGATCGGTCCCGGCTTGGCGAAGGCGGCGCTGGCGGTGAAAGTCGACGGTGTTGTCAAGGATCTGGCGACCGTCATCGACCGGAACGCGCATGTCGAAATCGTGACGCGCAGCCACCCGGACGCGCTCGATCTGCTCCGCCACGACGCCGCCCATGTGATGGCCGAGGCGGTGCAGGAGCTCTATCCCGGCACCCAGATCACCTTCGGCCCGGCGACCGAGACGGGGTTCTACTACGACTTCGCGCGGAACGAGGCCTTCACGCCCGATGATCTCGAGAAGATCGAGGCGCGGATGCGCGAGATCGTCGACCGTGACGAGTCAATCGCCCGGGAGATCTGGGACCGCGATCAGGCGGTGCGCTGGTTCCGCGAGCATGGCGAGCAGTTCAAGGCGGAATGGGTCAGCGAGATCCCGGCCGAGGAACAGATCTCGATATACCGCCAGGGCGAGTGGCTGGACCTGTGCACCGGCCCGCATCTGCCCTCGACCGGCAAGCTCGGCAAGGCCTTCAAGCTGATGAAGCTCGCCGGCGCCTATTGGCGCGGCGATCCGAAGAACCCGCAGCTTCAGCGCATCTACGGCACGGTTTGGCCGGACGACAAGCAGCTCGCGCAATATCTGCATCAGCTCGAGGAAGCGGAGAAACGCGACCATCGCCGCCTCGGCCGTGAGATGGGCCTGTTCCATTTCCAGGAAGAAGCGGCCGGCAGCGTCTTCTGGCATCCGAAGGGCCATACGCTCTACCGCATGCTGGAGGGATATATCCGGACCCGGCTCGGCCGCGCCGGCTATGTCGAGGTGAAAACCCCGCAGCTGATCGACCGCTCGCTCTGGGAAGCTTCCGGCCATTGGGACAAATTCCGCGAGAACATGTTCACGGCTGAGACGGAGGACCGGGTCCTCGCGCTGAAGCCGATGAACTGCCCCGGCCATGTTCAGATCTTCCGGCAGGGCATCACCAGCTATCGCGACCTGCCGCTGCGCATGGCCGAGTTCGGTTCCTGTCACCGGAACGAGGCGTCGGGCGCCCTGCACGGCCTGATGCGGGTGCGGCAGATGACGCAGGACGATGCGCATATCTTCTGCATGGAGAGCCAGATCGAGGCGGAGGCGGTCGCCTTCTGCGACCTGCTCCAACTGGTCTATCGCGATTTCGGGTTCGATGAGGTCCATGTGCGGTTCTCCGACCGGCCGGCGGTCCGCGCCGGTTCGGATGCGGTCTGGGACCGGGCAGAAGCCTCGCTGCGCACGGCGGTCGAGGCGGCGGGCCTGCCCTATGTGGTGAATCCCGGTGAAGGCGCGTTCTACGGTCCGAAGCTGGAGTTCGTCCTGCGCGACGCGATCGGTCGGGAGTGGCAGTGCGGCACCCTGCAGCTCGATTTCGTGCTGCCGGAGCGGCTCGATGCCAGCTATATCGGCGAGGATGGCGCCAAGCACCGGCCGGTCATGCTGCACCGGGCGATCTTCGGCTCGCTGGAGCGGTTCGCCGGCATCCTGATCGAGCACTATGCCGGAAAGTTTCCGCTCTGGCTGGCGCCGCTGCAGGTCGTCGTCGCCACCATCACGAGCGATGCCGACGATTACGCGGCCGAGGTCAAGGCGGCGCTCGACGCCGCCGGGCTACGGGCCGAACTCGACCTGCGCAACGAGAAGATCACCTATAAAGTGCGGGAGCACAGCCTCGCCAAGGTGCCGGTCCTTCTCGTGGTCGGCAAGCGCGAGGCCGAAGGCCAAACGGTCGCCGTCCGACGTCTCGGCGGCAAGGAGCAAGAATTTCTTGCGCTCGGCGAAGCAGTTCATAGACTTAGTGTGGAGGCGGCTTCGCCGGCAGCTTGACCGGACGGACCGCCGCGAGCGTGCGGGTCGGGGGACGATGGGTCGGTCCCCGATGCTGCCGTCGTTTCTCATGATGAAGGAGGGTTTTCTATAGCCAGGCCACCTTTCGATGCCGCGCCGTCGCGCGACGGGCCGCGGATCAATAACCAAATCAATGTGCCGACCGTTCGGCTCGTTGACGAGAATGGCGATATGGTCGGCGTCGTCCCCGTAAGGGAAGCCATGCAGATGGCGGCTGATGTCGGTCTCGACCTCGTCGAGGTCTCGCCCAATGCTGACCCGCCGGTCTGCAAGATTCTTGACTTCGGCAAGTTCAAGTATGAAGCGCAGAAAAAGAAGAACGAAGCGCGCAAGAAGCAGAAGGTGATCGAGGTCAAGGAGATCAAGATGCGGCCGAACATCGATGACCACGATTACGAGGTCAAGATGCGGTCCATCCATCGCTTCCTCGAGGAGGGCGACAAGGTCAAGGTCACGATGCGCTTCCGCGGCCGCGAGATGGTGCATCAGGACCTAGGCGTGAAGTTGCTGGAGCGGGTCCGCGGCGAGCTTGAGGAGCAGGCCAAGGTCGAGCAGTTTCCGAGGCTCGAGGGCCGCCAGATGGTCATGGTCATGGCGCCGAAATAAGCGCCCGCTCGAATATACTCCTCCGGATCCCGAGGGTCTGAACTCCGGGGGCCTGAACTCCGGGGGGCTGAACCCCAGGGGCCTGAACAGGGCGCCCGACGGGCTGTTTTCCCTCAACCCCGCCCGCTCTCGTCATGCAGGAGCGGGCGGGGTTGAGGTGCGGCTCTGTTCGTATGGGGTAGAGGACGATTCACCGATCAGGTTGAATCAGTCTGATCGGATCGCACTCTAATCGAAAATGGTGATGCTGATCACGCTGCCGAGATCGCCGACGCGTCCGCCTTCCTTGGGATAGCCGGTGATATCGGGCTCACCCTTCGGGCCGCCATGGCAGGCAAGGCAGCTTTCCGTGTAATATTCGGGGATCAGAACGCGCAGCGCCCTCCGGCCCCGGTCCTCCGCAACCATCGCGAAGTGCTGCCCCTTCGGATAGTCGTGGCGGAGGAGAACGGATTCGATCTGCTCCTGTTCCCACCGGTCGGGGCGGGCGGAGCGATTGCGCACAAGCTCGTCTGGACCGGTGACCTTGATGACGGCGTCGGCCCCCGCCTTCGAGCGGAAGCGTTCAGTAACCAGCCGGGCGAAGGTGGCGGGCAGAAAGGCCTTGAAGGCGACGCCCTGCTCGTTGAGCAGAGGCTGATTCTCGTCCATCACTTCAGTGATCGACGCCATCAATGCTCGCAGCAGCTTGCCATGGAGACTGTTGGGGTCGATCTCCCCCGGGTCCTGTGACGTTGCCTGGCTGTATTTCGCTCTCGTCTTCTGCAGGACCACATCTCCCGACAACCCTTTGTCGCCAACCGCGGGGTCGTTGATCAGCGCCTGATTGGCCGAGATGACCGTGCGGGCCGACCGGAGCATTTCGGCCAGGCTCAGCGCGATTTCTTCGCGCGTATCGGCCCGCGCCGTCGGCATAGCGCCGAGCAGGAGCGCAAGCAGGAGCGCCGCCGGAACCATGCGGGACGCCGCGGCCCCGGTCGGTCTTGCAAAATGGAACCCGCTCATCTCCACCTCCAAAGCTGCCGTCGCCTGCGTCGCCGATCGCGCCGCCAGCGCGGTCGGGTGCCGCGCCTATTCGTCTGGCCGCGACCGCCGAGTCGAAGGCTGACGGAGAAAATGAATAATATGCGTTAATATAGTTCTAATGAAATTCGCTAATATCTAGCGCTAATATTGGGGGTTAGTTAAGGAATTCCGTATAAAGTCTGCCGCTATTGTGCGGCAGCCTTCGGCAATGCCCTTGTTGCGCCTCGTGCGCTTAATGGCGTTCGCCTTTCAGCACCGGATCAACAGTGAGCGAACGATGCCCACGTCCAGTGGCGAGAAACGGAAGAAGCCGACGCTGACCCTGGCCGGCTCCGCAGTGATCGTTGCCTTCGTGGTGATCGCGAGCGGCCTCGGCGTCGCCCTCTTCATCGGCCGCGACCTGCTGCAGATTCGGGAGCTTGCGACCCACACCCGCTCGGAGGTGATTCCCTTCGCCGTTGCGGAGGCGGAACGGGCCCTGGATGCCGAGCGGCTCGGTCGATACGCAGAAACGGTCGTTCTGAGCCGTGACGTCGACATGCGCCGGAAGGCCCTTGCTACGGCCAATGACCTGGCTCGTCGACTGGGCGCTCAACTGCCGGACGCCGAGAAAGAGACGCTGAACTCGGCCATCGTGGCGGTGAGGGCGGCGGCTCGCCACAACAACACGGCGGACGAGCTGACGGCGCGAATCAACGAGACGCTGCTGGCCTCCGATCTCCTCGTTGAGGAGGCGAAGGAAATCGTCGAAGGAATCGCCGCCGAATCCTCGACTGAGTTGGAACAGGCGATCGACGATCTGATCGAATATTCGACGACGAGGGTCGATGAAGTCGCAGACGGATCGGAGTCGTCGGCCTATGTCATTGGCCGATTGGAAGAGAGGACGGCCTCCCTCCCGACGATCAATGAGACGAGCAATCGCCTGCTCATGACGCTGGGCCTGATGCGCGCGACCCTGCTCAGCCTCCCGAGCGCCGAAGACGACGCGATGGTGAAGGAGCGGACGGAGAGTTACGAAACACTGAGCAACCGACTTCAGGTCATGCTGGTCCTGCTCGGTGGACAGGTCCAGTCGGATCGGCTGGCCCGCCTGATCCGCGACTTCAAGGAGCTTTCCGAAGTCTTCCCGCTGCAGACCCTGGCTTTGGCCCAGCGGCGACTGGGCAGAAGGGAAGGGACGGCGGCGATCGAAGCGCTCTCGGCCTTGACGAAGCGGCTCTCCACGGACGCCGACCGCATCGCAACGACCGGTATCGAGGGAATCGAGGCACGCATCGGCCAGATCATGTCGACGGCGCTGATCGGTGCGGTGTTCCTAGTCGGCTTGGCATCAATTCTGACTCTGATCGGCCGGCGCGAGGTCCTCGTCCCTCTTACTCGGGCGACCCGGGCTCTCGATGCCCTGAGAGGCGGCGGAGCGGCGGCATCCCTCCCGCGTGCCCGGCTGTATGAACTGGATGCGCTGATCGGGTCGCTCGAGAGTCTCCGGGACGCGACGCTGCAGATCAATGAGCACACTCGGAAACTGTCGAACTATGCAAAGGAGCTCGAGCGCTCGAACTCGGAGCTCGAACAGTTCGCCTATGTCGCGTCGCACGATCTGCAGGAGCCGCTTCGGATGATCTCGAGCTACTGCCAGCTCCTGCAGCGACGCTACAAGGAGAAGCTCGACGGCGATGCGGAGGAGTTCATCGGCTTCGCCGTGGAGGGCGCGGCCCGGATGCAGCGGCTGATCAACGACCTGCTCGCCTATTCCAGGGTCGGCACTCGGGGCAAGCCGTTCGAGGACACCGACTGCAACGACGTGCTCGACGCCGCGCTTTCCAATCTGCAGACGGTCGTCGCCGAGACGCGGGCGCAGATCGCGCATGATCCGCTGCCGCGGATCTCCGGCGATCCCGTGCAGTTGACGCAGCTCTTCCAGAATCTGATCGCGAACGCCATCAAGTTCCGCAAGCCGCCTCCGGATGAGGTTCCGGTGGCGATTCAAATCTCGGCCGTGCTCAAGGACGGCGACTGGGTCTTTTCGGTGCGTGACAACGGCATCGGCATCGACCCGCAATATAGCGAGCGGATCTTCATCATCTTTCAGCGGCTCCATGACCGGTCCGAATATGCCGGCACCGGCATCGGACTCGCCATCTGCAAGAAGATCGTCGAGCGCCATGGCGGCCGGATCTGGGTCGACTCCGCGCCCGGCAGCGGAAGCACCTTCTATTTCACCATCCCCGAAACGGCGAGGCTTCAGTAATGGTGACGACAACAGTTCGGCCGATCGACATCCTGCTGGTTGAAGACAACCCCGGCGACGTCCGCCTGACCAAGGAGGCTCTGAAGGAGAGCCGGATTCTGAACAACCTGTACTTCGCCAGGGACGGCGTGGAGGCGCTGGCGTTCCTGACCCAGCAGGAGCCGTATCAGGAGGTCCCGAGGCCGGATCTCATTCTGCTCGACCTCAATCTTCCGCGAAAGGATGGCCGCGAGCTGCTGGCGGAGATCAAGCAGCATCAGGAGTTGAAGCGCATCCCGGTCGTCATTCTGACGACGTCGGAGGCGGAGCAGGACATCCTCAAGACCTATGAGTTGCATGCCAACTGCTACATCACCAAGCCAGTCGATCTGGACAAGTTCGTCGACATCGTGAAGGGGCTGGAGGAGTTTTGGCTGTCGATCGTGAAATTGCCCAGCATGGTGACCGCGAAGGCGCGGCCAACGACCGATAAATAGCGGCGATGCTCGGGGCTGCCTTCAAGATCCTGCTGGTCGAGGACAATCCGGGCGACGCGCGGCTTACGCGGGAGCTGCTGTCGGAGGTCGGGAACGCGCGGTTCGAGCTGATTCATGTCGAGAGCTTGAAGGCTGCTCTCGAGCGGGTGGAGCAAGAGAGCTTCGATGTCGTCCTGCTCGATCTGTCGCTTCCGGATGCGCAGGGGCTCACGACGGTCGAGCGGTTGCGGAATGGGGCGCCGCGCATGCCCGTCGTCGTTCTCAGCGGCTTGGACGACGAGACGCGCGCGATCGAGGCGGTGCAGAGCGGCGCCCAGGACTATCTCGTGAAAGGCCAGGGGACCGGCGAGCTCATCATGCGCGCCTTGCGCTATGCCATCGAGCGCAAGCGTGGCGAACTGCTGCTCCTTGATGCGAAGGAGAAGGCGGAGATCGCCAATCGGGCGAAGTCCGAATTCCTCGCGAACATGAGTCACGAGCTTCGCACACCGCTCAACGCGATCATCGGATTCTCCGAGATCCTGAAATCCGAGCTTCTGGGTCCGCTCGGCGAGGATCGCTACAAGACCTACTGCGCGGACATCCACGACAGCGCCAGGCACCTGCTGGAGGTCATCAACGACATCCTGGATATCTCGAAGATCGAAACCGGAAAGTTCGAGCTCCGGGAAGATCTGATCGCGGTTCCCAAGGCGATCGATTCCTGCGTCCGGCTGATCCAAGGGCGTGCCGTTGACGCCGGAATCGCCGTGACGGTGACCATCGGAGACGATCTTCCGGCGCTGCGCGCGGACGAGCGGATGGTCAAGCAGATCATCCTCAACCTGTTGTCCAATGCGGTGAAATTTACGCCGGACGGCGGCGCAGTCACCGTGTTCGCGCTGGTAGATGACGACGAGACGCTGAGAATCGCGGTGACGGACACCGGTATCGGAATCGCCGAGGCGGATATTCCGAAGGTAACGAAGCCGTTCTTTCAGGTGGACAGTTCGTTGAGCAAGAAGTTTCCGGGCACCGGGCTCGGCCTGCCACTGGCCAGCGCCATGGTCGAGCTGCATGGCGGCAGGCTGGAGCTGCGGAGCGAATTCTCCGTCGGCACCACAGTGACGATTCGGTTCCCCGCGGAGCGCCTGTCCCCCACCGACGGCCTGCGCGGTTCTGCAAGCGATGCCGAATCCAAGGATGCACCGGATGCGGCGGAGGGGAAACAGGGGGAGGGGGTCATAATCGCAAAATCAAGTCCCCGTTGGATCAAGCATTTGCGCCGCCCATAGACCCGGCCATCTGCCGAAGTTCTGTACAATTTGTTATTTGGTAAAATATTCACATTACTGATATTAACGGAACGTTTGTGTTGATCGCAATAAATTGGGCTTTTGCGTGACGCCTTACGCGATGCGCTCCGGAACTATTCTGAGGTTATCGAGCAAAAAGCGCTGCGATGAAGGCCCGAATCCTTTTTGTAAAGCTGCATCGCTATCTGGCCTTTCTGGCCGGCGGCGTCATCGTTATAATCGCACTGAGCGGCAGCTCTCTCGTCTTCAAGAAGGAGATAGACGACGGCATAAACGGACGCGTCGCGATGATGGCGGCCTCCGGGCAGTCGGTTTCGCTTGAAGCGATGATCCAAACCGTCCGCGCCGCCTATCCCGGCGTTCGGATCGCCCGGATCATCTTTCCGGATCGGCCTGACGACGCGTTCGAGTTTGTCGTCTCGGAGGCGGATGAATCCTGGCTTTGCGTTTCGGTGAATCCCTATACGGGGGAGATTCTGAACAGCCGCCCGCCCGGCATTCTCGAGTTCCTGCGCGAGCTTCACAGCACGCTCCTCGTCGGTCGCGTCACCGGTTCCGGCCTCGACGGGTTCATCACGGTGCGGGGCGACCTCGGCATCGGGCAATATGTCGTCGGCCTGTTCGGCCTGTCCGCGATCACCCTCTGCGTGACTGGCCTCTATTTGTCCTCGCCGGGGCGGCGGAAACTCAGCGATGTCCTGAAAATCAACCGGAGGCTTTCCTGGAAGCGCACCAACTGGGACCTTCACCGGGTCGTTGGCATCGTGGCCAGTCTGTTCATTCTCGTCGCCGCCACATCCGGGTCTGTTCTGGTCTTCAGGGAACTCGTCCGATCGGCCGGTTCCACGGCCATTGTGCCGAGGTCGACCGGCCCGGGCGAGATGCAGCGCCTGTCGGTGGATCATCTCCTGCAACGGGCCGAAGATGCCTTGCCCGGCGGGCGGGTGATCGAAATCGCTCTGCCCGAGGCTTCCGAGGCGCCGCTATCCGTCAGCAAGACGTTCACTGACAACACGCATGCCTATGGCTACAGCACCGTGTGGCTCGATCTCCGGACCGGCGCCGTCGTCGAGATCGATGATCCACGCGAAAAATCGGCGGGGGCGAACTTCCTCGGCCAGACGATGAACGCGATCCATACAGGGCGCGTCGCGGGGCTTCCCGGGCGGATTCTGGTCCTGGTGACTGGGCTCGTGCCTGCCGCCTTGTTCGCGACCGGAATGCTGATTTGGTGGACCAAGCGCCGCGTCAGGGTCCAGCAGAATGCTCAGAGGCTCGCAGCGCTGCATGGTGGCGGAGGGCGCCCGATGGGGTGGAGGAGTGCCAGGAACCGGCGCATTTCGGACGCCCTGAGCGCAGCGAGGGACGAGCCCGCCCACTCCCGTGGGCGCGCCCGCCGGGCAAGTCGCGTGGCGTCCGCCGATCACCGCCCAGAGGACGGCGCCTTCGATCCCGAACCCGGTTGAGCGACTGCCGGCCGGCCGCTCCCGAAGAGTCGCAAGCGCCAGCCGGGGCTTGCCTTTTGCCGGCCTGCTCTGTATAAGCCTCCGTCCTATTCGAGCGGCCTCGGCCATGGTGGGCATGCCCAACCGCTCGCTGTTTCCTTCAAGATCGGAGATCCGAAATGCCCAAGATGAAGACTAAGAGCGGCGCCAAGAAGCGCTTCTCCTTCACCGCGACCGGCAAGGTCCGGATGAATCCCGCAAAAAAGCGCCATATGCTTCGCCGTCGTCCGCAGAAGATGAAGCGGCAGCATCGCGGCACCGAGCTGATGCATCCGGCCGACGCGAAGATCGTCGCCAAATTCTTTCTGCCGAACGGTTGAGGGGGGATTGAGTCATGGCACGTGTTAAGCGCGGCGTCACCACCCACGCCCGGCACAAGAAGATCGTCGATATGGCGGCCGGCTATCGCGGCCGGTCCTCGACGAACTTCCGCATCGCCATCGAGAAGGTCGAGAAGGGGCTGCAATATGCCTATCGCGACCGCCGCAACCGGAAGCGGACCTTCCGTGGCCTGTGGATCCAGCGCATCAATGCCGGCGTGCGCGAGCATGGCCTGACCTACTCGCAGTTCATGAACGGCATCAAGCGCGCCGGCATCGATATCGACCGCAAGGTTCTGTCCGACCTCGCGATTCGCGAGCCGGAGGCCTTCCGGGCGCTGGTCGAGAAGGCGCGCGGCGCGCTCTCCGGCGCGGACTGAACGGTACAGGCAGGCGCGCCCGGCGTTGCCGGTGATTGATTGACCGGCGCGCGCCTGACGCCCTATACTCCGCGGCGTTTTCATCGCCTGATCGAGACCGAAGCGCCATGGACTATCCGGTCGATCTTCGATTTAGCAGCGTATCGACGCGTTCGGCGCGGCCTGCGGTTTCGCGGTTGCTTCCGGTGGCGTACGTCTGAGGCGCCGACCGGACATCGAGGCGAAAAGGGGCCGAGCCAGTTCGGCCCCTTTTGTTTTGCGGATATGAGACATGCTGGAAAATCTCGAAGAGCTGAAGGTGAAGTGGATCGAGGCGTCGGCGACGGCCTCGACGATCGCCGCCCTTGAGGAGGTCCGGGTCGGCGCGCTCGGTAAGAAGGGCGAGATCAGCGCCCTGATGAAGGGGCTCGGCGGCCTGGCCCCTGACGAACGGCGCGAAGCCGGTGCCCGCCTCAACGAGATCAAGGACTCCGTCGCCGCGGCGATCGAGACGCGGAAGGCGGCGCTTTCCGAGGCGGCGATCGAGGCACAGCTCGCGGCTGAGCGGATCGACGTCACCTTGCCGGTGCGGCCCGAGGCGGAAGGCCGGTTGCATCCGATCAGCCAGACCATGGACGAGATCGTCCTGATCTTCGGCGAGATGGGCTTCCAGGTCGCCGAGGGGCCGGACATCGAGGACGACTTCCATAATTTCACGGCACTGAACATCCCGCCGAACCATCCGGCCCGGCAGATGCATGATACTTTCTATCTTGCCGGGGCTACTGGCCGCCCCGCCAACCCCAGTAGCCCCGGCGAAGAGGACGGCGCCAGGTTGCTGCGGACCCATACCTCGCCGGTGCAGATCCGGACCATGCAGGCGAGCAAGCCGCCGCTGCGGATCATTGCGCCGGGGCGGACCTATCGCTGCGATTCCGACATGACCCATACGCCGATGTTCCATCAGGTCGAGGGGCTGGTCGTCGACGAGACGACGCATATGGGCCATCTGAAGGGCTGCCTGATCGAGTTCTGCCGCGCCTTCTTCGGGATCGCCGACCTGCCGGTCCGATTCCGGCCTAGCTTCTTCCCCTTCACCGAGCCCTCAGCGGAGGTCGATATCGGCTGCTCGCGCAAGGGCGGCGAACTTAAGATCGGCGCCGGGGACGATTGGCTCGAAATCCTCGGCTGCGGCATGGTGCATCCGAAGGTGCTGGAGATGTGCGGCATCGATTCGGCCCGCTATCAGGGCTTCGCCTTCGGCATGGGCATCGAGCGGATCGCGATGCTGAAATACGGCATCCCCGATCTGCGCACCTTCTTCGAGGCCGATCTGCGCTGGCTTCGCCATTACGGTTTCCTGCCGCTCGACATGCCGAATCTGGTGCGGGGGGCGATGCGATGAAGTTCACCCTGTCCTGGCTGAAGGACCATCTGGAGACCGAGGCCGGCATCGAGGAGATCACCCGCCGGCTCACCGCGCTCGGACTCGAGGTCGAGGGTGTGGAGGACCGGGCGAAGGATTTCGCCGGCTTCACCGTCGGCCATGTCACAGACTGCGCGCCCCATCCCAACGCCGACCGGTTGCGGGTTTGCATGGTGGAAACCGGCAGCGGGACGGTGCAGGTCGTGTGCGGCGCGCCCAATGCGCGGGCCGGCATGAAGGGCGTCTTCGCGCCGGCCGGTAGCCGCATTCCCGGAACCGGTCTCGACCTGAAGAAGGGCGTGATCCGCGGCGTCGAATCTAACGGAATGCTCTGCTCGGCCCGCGAGATGGGGCTGGGCGAAGACCATGATGGCATCATCGAGTTGCCGGCCGACGCGCTTGTCGGTCAGCCTTTCGCCGCGGTGATGGGACTCGACGATCCGGTGATCGACATCGCGATCACGCCGGACCGGGCCGACTGCCTCGGCGTTCGCGGCGTCGCCCGAGACTTGGCCGCGGCCGGCGTGGGTCGGTTGAAGCCCGCCAAACTCGACCCGGTGCCGGGCCGCTTCGAAAGCCCGATCCGCTGGCACCGCGACTTCCCGGAGGGGGCCGGCGATGCCTGCCCGATGGTGGTCGGTCGCTATTTCCGCAACCTGCGCAACGGGCCCAGCCCGAAATGGCTGCAGGACCGACTGACGGCGATCGGGCTAAGGCCGATCTCGGCCCTGGTCGACATCACCAACTACGTCACCTTCGATCTCGGCCGGCCGCTGCATGTGTTCGATGCGGCGAAGCTGGCGGGCGACCTGACCATGCGGTTCGCGCGCGAGGGCGAGGAGATCCTGGCGCTCGACGACAGGACCTATCGGCTCGACCCGTCGATGGTGGTGATCGCGGACGCCAAGGGTGTACACGGCATCGGCGGCGTCATGGGCGGCGAGCTGACTGGCTGCACGACCGAGACGACGGAGATGTTTCTCGAGGTCGCCTTGTTCGATCCCGTCCGCGTCGCCGCGACGGGCCGGAAGCTCGGCATCGAGAGCGACGCGCGCTACCGCTTCGAGCGCGGCGTCGATCCGGTTTCCGCGGAGTGGGGCGCCGAGGTGGCGGCGCGCCTCGTGCTGGAGATCTGCGGCGGCGAGGCGAGCGAGACCGTCAGCGCCGGTGCAATGCCGGCGTGGCAACGGCAGCTGAGCCTGCGGCCGGAGCGCGTTTCCGGCCTCGGTGGCCTCGATCTGCCCGAGGCAGAGTCCGTGCGCATCCTGGACGCGTTGGGGTTCGAGGTGGAGCGGCAGGATGGCCGCCTCTCCGCCGCCGTGCCCTCCTGGCGCGGCGATGTAGAGGGCGAAGCCGATCTGGTCGAGGAGGTGGTACGCGTCGCCGGCTATGACCGGATCCCGGCCGTGCCGCTCGAGCGGACGACGCCGCTGCCCGAACCGGCCCTGACCCCGGCGCAGCGCCGGACGGGCTTGGCGAAACGCACGCTTGCCGCGCGGGGGATGCTGGAGGCGGTAACCTATTCCTTCATGCCCGGCGATCTGGCGGAATTGTTCGGCGGCGGGGACGTGCGGCTTGCCAACCCGATCAGCGCCGACCTCGACGCGATGCGGCCCTCGATCCTGCCGAACCTGCTGACGGCGGCGGCCCGGAACGCCACCCGCGGCTTTCCCGATGTCGCGCTGTTCGAGGTCGGGCCGCAATATGCCGACGAGACGCCGGAGGGCCAATCGCTTGCGGCTTCCGGCCTGCGCACGGGGCAGACCGGCCCGCGTCACTGGCAGGCACCGCCGCGCGCGGTGGACGCCTTCGATGCCAAGGCCGATGCGCAGGCCGTGCTCGCCGCTTGCGGCGCGCCGGTCGACAACCTCCAGGTGACGACGGACGCACCGTCCTGGTACCACCCCGGGCGCTCGGGCGTGCTGCGGCTGGGCCCCACGGTGCTCGCCTGCTTCGGCGAGCTGCATCCCCGGATCCTGCGACGGCTGGACCTGAAGGGGCCGGTCGTGGCCTTCGAGGCGGTGCTTGATCGGGTTCCGCTGCCGCGCGGCAAGGGCGGAGCGGCCCGGCCGCTGCTTCAGGCCTCGCCTTTCCAGCCGGTCGAGCGCGACTTCGCCTTCGTCGTGGACGAGGGGGTCCCTGCGGACAAGCTGATCCGTGCCGCGAAGGGCGCCGACAAGGCGCTGATCGCTGCGGTCGGCGTGTTCGACGTCTATAGCGGCCCCAATATCGGCGAAGGCAAGAAGTCGATCGCCCTCAGCGTGACGTTGCAGCCGACCGCGCAGACCCTGACCGATGCGGAGATCGAAGCTGTTAGCGCCAAGATCGTGGCGGCGGTGGCGAAGGCGACAGGCGGCGAACTGCGCCGCTGATTCCGGTCACGCAAATGTCACGCCTCAAGCGGGGTTCGGTTAACTTCCGTTAAGGATGGGAGGTGGCCAGGTGCGCTATTGCAAGCTCCAGCCAATCAAGAAATTGGTGCGAAACGAGCAATGTGGAGTAGGATGCGGGCAATGGCGAAATCGACTGAGAGAAACGACGCTCCCGACGGCGTAGCGCCAAACGCCGACTATCTGAGCCTTTTCCAACCCAACGATGCGACCATGGATGCCATGGTGAAGGCCAGCGACGCGATGCTGAAGGGCGTGGCGGCGCTCGGCCAGGAGATGGTCGACTTCGCGAATACGCGCGTGAAGCAGAATCTCGAGACCTCGCAGTCGCTGATGGGCTGCAACGACCTGAGTCAGGCCTTCGGTCTCCAGTGCGACTTCGCGCGAACGGCGACGCAGCACTATCTCCAGGAGGCGAACAAGCTGATGAACCTCACCGCGAGCATGACGCGGCAGAGCTGGGCGCCGCTCGAGGAGCGCACGAAGGAGACCCTAAGTCGGTTGAACGGGCGCTGAGTTCCCCAAAATCCGCACCGGCTAGAGCTCCGGAATGACGCCCCGGGGCTCGTCGCCTTGAGGCGCGGCGGCGTATCACGCCGCCGCCTTGCGCTGCCCGAGCTCAAGCAGGTCCTGCGCCCGGAGGAGCGCGTCGTCGAAGCTGACGGCATCGACGTTGGCGCACCACCGTAGCCGATCGCAGGCATCCCCGACGTCCTCATGCTTCGCCGCCGTGTTCTTCGATATGAGCGGCCGCTTGGCGCTGCCGGCGCGCCGTCGCCTTATCACGTTCCGGATACACTGGTCGAGCGGCGTTTCGAGGTGCAGGACATGCAGCCTGTGCGCCTTCGCCAACGCGGCCGATCGTTGATACTCATGGCTAACCCGCAGGCCTTCGAAGAGTACGTCGTGGCCGCTGGAGGCATAGTCGCCTGCGAGCTGGAACACCTCGTCCATGGCGCCGATGGTGTCGCAGCCGCCGCAGGTCACCTCGTAATGCCCGAGCACGACGAGCGGGCGGCCGCCAAGCGGGTGGCGAAACCGATAGCATATCGGCCGCTTGCGACCCTCGCGGTAGATCGGCTCCATATGACCGCCCCTATTCCATCCGTAGATCGCCATGATCCGGCGGACGAACTCCGTCTTGCCTGCGCCGCTGGTGCCCCTCGGATTGATGACCATGCTCATATTTCGATCCCTTTCGTTTCGTGTGGCGCATCGCCGAGCCCGGCTGCGGGCTCACATCCCGAAGTGACCTCCAGAAAGACGGTCCTGCAGAATGGCGGAAATCGGCGCCTCTCGACCCGTCATTCGATCATCCGCTCTATTCTGGATAAACCCCCTTGCGGCGCCTTTTTAGGCCTTTTCGTCATGCCCGGCGGCGGGAACGCTGACGGTCGTTGCGTTGCGCCCGCGGCATCCTTATCTTCCTGCCGCAATCTGGCTCTGGCGCTGGCACATGACCGACCTCAAGCATATCCGCAATTTCTCGATCATCGCCCATATCGACCACGGCAAATCGACTCTGGCCGACCGGCTGATCCATCTCTGCGGCGGGCTGACCGACCGCGAGATGAAGAGCCAGGTGCTCGACTCCATGGCGATCGAGCGCGAGCGCGGGATCACCATCAAGGCCCAGACCGTTCGTCTGACCTACAAGGCACAGGACGGCGAGACCTATGAGCTGAACCTGATCGACACGCCGGGCCATGTCGATTTCGCCTATGAGGTGAACCGCAGCCTCGCCGCCTGCGAGGGCTCGCTCCTGGTGGTCGATGCCAGCCAAGGGGTCGAGGCGCAGACGCTGGCGAACGTTTACCAGGCGATCGACAACAACCACGAGATCGTCCCGGTCCTGAACAAGATCGACCTGCCGGCTGCGGAGCCGGAGAAGGTCAAGGCGGAGATCGAGGAGGTGATCGGCCTCGATGCCTCGAACGCGATCGCGATTTCGGCCAAGACCGGCCTCGGCATCGACGCGGTGCTGGAGGCCTTGGTCACGCGCCTGCCGCCGCCGGAGGGCGACGCGGCGGCGCCCTTGAAGGCGCTGCTGATCGACAGCTGGTACGACCCCTATCTCGGCGTCGTGATCCTGGTCCGGGTGAAGGACGGCCGACTGAAGACCGGCATGAAGATCCGGATGATGTCGACCGGCGCCGTGCATCCGGCTGAGCGCGTCGGTATCCTGACGCCGAAGGGCGTGCTGGTGGACGAGCTTGGCCCCGGCTCGATCGGCTTCCTGACGGCCGGGATCAAGACCGTCGCGGACTGCCAAGTCGGCGACACGATCACCGAGGAGCGCCGGCCGGCAGCGGCGGCGCTGCCGGGGTTCAAGCCGAGCGTGCCGGTTGTGTTCTGCGGCCTTTTTCCGATCGACGCGGCCGATTTTGAACAGCTCCGCGAGAGCCTGGCGAAGCTGCGTCTCAACGATGCCAGCTTCCAGTACGAGCCGGAAACCTCCGCCGCGCTCGGCTTCGGGTTCCGCTGCGGCTTCCTGGGCTTGCTCCATCTCGAGATCATTCAGGAGCGGCTCGAGCGCGAGTTCGGTCTCGATCTGATCACGACCGCGCCCAGCGTCGTCTACAAGGTGCATATGACGAGCGGCGAGATCCTCGATCTGCACAACCCGGCGGACATGCCGGAACCGGTGAAGATCGACTTCATCGAGGAGCCGTGGATCAAGGCGACGATCCTGGTGCCCGACACCTATCTCGGCCCGATCCTGAAGCTGTGCGAGGACCGGCGCGGCGTGCAGCAGGACCTGACCTATGCCGGCAACCGCGCGATGCTGGTCTATCGCCTGCCGCTCAATGAGGTCGTGTTCGATTTCTACGACCGGCTGAAGTCGGTGAGCCGGGGCTATGCCAGCTTCGACTATCAGGTCGACGGCTATGAGGAAGGCGACCTCGTGAAGCTGTCTATCCTGGTCAATGCCGAGCCGGTCGACGCGCTCGCCTGCATCGTCCACCGCAGCCAGGCCGAAACCCGCGGCCGCGCGCTCTGCGCCCGGCTCAAGGACCTGATTCCGCGCCAGCTCTTCAAGATCGCGATCCAGGCGGCGATCGGCGGCAAGGTGATTGCGCGCGAGACGGTGAGCGCGCTGCGCAAGGACGTGACCGCGAAATGCTATGGCGGCGACATCACCCGCAAGCGCAAGCTCCTCGAGAAGCAGAAGGAGGGCAAGAAGCGGATGCGCCAGTACGGCAATGTCGAAATTCCGCAGTCGGCCTTCCTCGCCGCGCTCAAGATGAGCGACAGCTAATGCTGATTACGGATAGGTCTGGAGCCTGAATCCTTCATTGTCATTGCCGGGCTTGACCCGACAATCCAGGGACGCCGGCTCCGATCGCGCCTTGCGACTCCTAGACGCCCGGATCAAGTCCGGGCATGACAAGGATGATAAATTCCAAGGGTAATCCCGAAGCACTTTTAGGGCTCTACGATCGCGCTTCCGTCGCCATCATGCCGCGCTGCGGTTTCGGGAAGCAGCCGGTTGTCCAGGATATAAAGAAGGCCGCGCTGCCAGGCCTCCAAGCTGTCATTCCGGATCGAAACGCTGTGCGAGGCGACGATTTCGTCGCTTCGGACATCAGCCAGAATGACGCTGATCTCCTGAACCAGCGTGCTCATCCGCCGGACGATGACATTCAGAGCGAGACCGGCTCCGGCCTGTTTGGCGATCGCCAGCTGACAGCCGCCACAGCGGAAGAGAGGACGGTTCCGCTCGATGCTGGGGGAGACGGGAGTGACATCCACCACGCGATACTGTTGGCTTTCCCGGAACCGGTCGCGAGCCAGCCGCGATAAGGCTTGCAGGCGCTCGGCATAGGCTGCTTCGTGACCTTCTCCGGTCGTGTCCCAGAGCTCCACGTCGAAAATAGCGATCGGCTCCGGAACGGCGCCGTGAGCCGCTCCAACAGCGAAGAGCCACAGGCCGGCCGCCGCGGCAAGGCGTAGCATCGATTGCGTGAGATTCACCAACATCAGGCGCGTCGCCGCCTGGGTCGGACCGACCCGATCAGCAGCAGGATCAGGCCCAGCCCGCCGACCGCCGCCCAGGCAGGCCATTGCAGGATCGTCGTGATGCCGGGATCCCAGAGCGGCGGCCAGATATAGCGCTCGATCACCGGCTGCAGCAGCAGCAGGCTCTCGCGATGGAGCTCGAACCAGAGCTGGCCGGTGGGAATCACAGCCCAGTCGCCGGTTTCCTGCCAGACCAGCGCCTCGCGTCCCACCAGGAACAGCGCGGCGGCGACGAGCACCCAGCCGAGAATGCGCAGGACGATCAACGCGAAACCCTCCTAGGGACTGATCCGGTTACATCGAAGCGATGTGATCGGTGAATCGCACTCTAGCCGCAACCTGTCGGCACGATAGCAAGCGCCCGCCGAAGTACAACTGTTCTCGGCGGGCGCTCTCAGGATCGTGATGGGGCCGGGGGAGTTGGAGCTATTGCGCTTTATGCTGGGAAGGCGCGAGGCGCGTCGGCGGCGGGAACGGCCATGCCCCGCTGGACCGCCGGCCGGGCGCCGACCGCCGCGTACCACCGGGCGAGGTTCGGATAGGCCGCGATGTCGATGCCGAGCGGCCGGTGGGCGTCGATCCAGGGCCAGGTCGCGATGTCGGCGATGCCGTAGTCGCCGGCGATGCCGGAGCGGCCCGCCAGCCGGCCGTCCAGCACACTGAAGATCCGCTTGGTTTCGGCCTCATAGCGGTCGATCGCGAGCGGGATCTCCTCGGGCGCGGAACGGCGGAACCACCAGAGCTGTCCCATCATCGGCCCGACCGAAGCCATCTGGAACATCACCCATTGCAGCGTCTCGTACCGGTCTTGCAGAGATTCCGGCTGGAACTGGCCGGTCTTCTCCGCAAGATAGATCAGGATCGCGCTGGACTCGGCCAAGGTCACGCCGGTGTCCGGGTCGTGGATCACCGGGATCTTATTGTTGGAATTGAGCTTGAGGAAGCCGGGCCGGTGCTGGTCGCCGGCGCCAAGGTCGATGCGATGCACCCTGTAGGGCAGCGCCGTCTCCTCAAGCATGATGGCGACCTTGCGTCCGTTCGGGGTGGCGCTGGTGTAGAAATCGATCACGAAAATGCTCCTCGTCCGTCGGTCGTGATGTGAGGGTGTGGTGGGGTGGGCTATGGGGCGGTTATCAGACGAGGCCTTCCGCCTTCAGCGCTTCCTGGACCTTCGGCCGCGCCGCCACCCGTTCCATGTAGGCCGTCAGGTTCGGCCATCGGGAAAGGTCGATCTGCATCGGCTTCGACCAGTTCACGACCGTGAAGGCGTAGGCGTCGGCCACCGTGAACCGGTCGCCGGTGAGGTACTGCTTGCCGGCGAGATGCCGGTCGAGATAGTCGAGCCGGTTGGCGATATTGTCCTTCGCGATCTTCTTGCTCTCCTCCGGAGTGTCCGGCTTGAAGAGCGGGCTGAAAGTCTTGTGCAGTTCGGTGCTGATGAAGGCGAGCCACTCCTGGAGGCGATAGCGCTCCATCGTTCCGGCGGCCGGGGCGAGGCCGGACTCCGGCTTCTGATCGGCAAGATACTGCACGATCACCGGACCTTCCGTCAGGATCCGCCCGTCATCGAGCCGAAGCGTGGGAACATAGCCCTTCGGGTTCACCTGGGTGTAGTCGGCGCCGCTGTTCGTCTTCTTGGCCTTGAGGTCAACCTGCTCGAGATCGAACGCCAGGCCCGCTTCCCGCAATATGATGTGCGGCGAAAGCGAGCAGGCGCCTGGGGAATAATAGAGCTGCATCGTCATCATCTCCTGGGCTGTTGCTGCAAAGACGGGGCAGTAAGTGGCCGCCATGTCGATCACTTATTGAAACCAGTTGAGTATGTAAAGTAGGTACTATATAGTAACTACCTTAACCGAGAGAGAGTGCGCGATGCTGCCCAAGAGCCCGATCGGCTGCCCCATGGACTCGCTGCTGCGCCTGCTGATGGGGCCGTGGACGACCTATATCCTGTGGGTGCTGGCGAGCGAGGGGCCGACCCGCTTCGGCGCGCTGAAGCGCCGGGTCCCGGGAATTTCGGCCAAGGTGCTGACCGAGCGGTTGCGCACGCTGGAGGAGGCCGGGGTAATCTACCGGCAGTATGAGCCGACGATTCCGCCGAAGGTGACATACGGCCTCGCGCCACGGGGCCAGGAACTGCGCGCGGTGCTCGATCAGTTGAACGCGGTGGCGTTGCGCTGGCAGCGCGCGGACGGCGCCGTCCCGGCGGATTATGTCTGCGTGCCGGCCGAGTCCGATGAAGAGCCGGCGCCTGCGGGAACGCTAGCCGAGCCCCATCTTGCATCGTCGCGAGGCCTCGGCTAGGTTGCGGCCTCGCTACGCGCGGTACCTTCCGGAGGGGTGGCCGAGTGGCTTAAGGCACACGCTTGGAAAGCGTGCATACGGTAAAACGTATCGCGGGTTCGAATCCCGCCCCCTCCGCCAGCTTCTAAATATCTAATCAGATCGACAATATTTTTGTCGGAGCCGGAAATTCCTGCGGTGTTTCCGGGACCTCTGCCCGGGTGCGGCTTTGCCTCCGGTCGGCAGAGACGCTGCTGCGCTATTTGCAGATCGCCGTCTCGCGGCTCCAACGCTTGTTTTTGCGCCGCCACGCCGGCCTTAAATCCGACTGCCGTTGACACTCCATCCACGACAGCAAGTGCGGAAACCCCCAGCAATCTAATTGCTCGGGCTGCGCATGTATAGATTCATAGATTATGAAATCGTTCTGTTAACAATAAATGCTAAATAAGTATTCAGCGTATTATCAATTTCCAGAGTCGCGACTGTGGCATAGAATTTTTATTAACGGTCAGAAACTACATTTTGCGAGCGGTTGAGACGCCACAACGTTTCTGCGCATGAAATCGTTTAGGGATTCAAGGAGATCGAGCATGACCACTGCTTCTCGGGCCATCACGTTAAAGACGGCCTTCGCTAGCGCACTCACGGCCTTACTGATCTGCGGCACCTCGTCGGCGTTCGCCAAGACGGCCGAAGAAACCAAGGCCTTCGTCGAGAAGGCGGTAGCGCACATCGAGGCCGTCGGCCAAAAGCAAGCGTTCGCGGATTTCAGCCGGCCCGATGGCGGCTTTATCGATGGCGAACTCTATATGTTCTGCTTTACTCCCGATGGCACGACACAGGCGCATGGCGGCAACGCGGCGCTCCTTGGTAAGAACCTGATGAGCATAAAGGATCCCGACGGGTTCGCGAGCACAGCCGCGCTCATCAAGACAGGCATGGAGCAAGGCTCCGGCTGGGTGGAGTTCAAGTGGCCGAATCCCACCACCAAAAAGGTCGAACAGAAGGCCGCCTATGTGGTCAAGGTCGGCGACCGGATCGTGTGCGGCTCCGGCTACTACAAGGGCTAGATATGTCGGCGGGCGTCCGTCTTAGGGCGGACTCCCGCCGGCGCCTTCAGCGGGCACACCGCGCCGAAGGCCACGGCTCAGATCCCGGGGTAGAGCGTGCGCGGCAGCTGCATGCTGATCTCGGGCACGTAGGTCACCACCGCGAGCGCAAGAATGGCGAGCGCAATGAAGGGCAGCGCTCCGCGTACCGCCTGTTCATAGGTCACGTCGCCCAGACTGCTCGCCACGAACAGATTGAGCCCAAAGGGAGGCGTGAACATGCCGATTGCGCCGTTGACCGTGAGCACCACACCAAGGTGGATCGGATCGATACCAACCTGAAGGCCGACCTTGTAAAGAAGCGGGCCGAGAATGACCATGATCGACGCGGCATCGAGGAACATGCCGACGATCAGCACCGTCACGTTGATCAGCATGAACAGGTGAATCGGATTTTGGCTCAGCGACAGGATGCCGTCAGCGATCGCAACCGCGAGTCCCGTCGAGGTAAGATACCAGGCAAGGACTGCTGCGGCGGCGAGAATGATCATGATCTGTGCCGTGGTGGCTGCGGAGTCGCGAACCGCAGCGAACAGTTCAGCGATCGTCTTCTCGCGGTAGATTACCGCCGAAACGAATAGCGCGTAGATCACTGAGACGGCTGCGGCCTCCGTAGGCGTGAAGACACCGCCATAGATGCCGCCCAGAATGACGATCGGCACGCCGAGCCCCCAGGACGCGTCCTTGAGGCCCTCCCAGATCTCCGCCCACGACGGAGCAGGGCTGCGCGGCACGTCGTGGCGCCAAGCATGGAAGACGGCGTAAAGGATAAAGACGAGGCCATAGACGAGGCCGGCGCCGATCCCCGCCATGAACAGCGCACCGACCGACACGCCCGTTACCGCGGCATAGACGATCATTACGATGCTGGGGGGAATGATGATGCCGAGCGAGCCGGAGGCAATAATGAGTCCGATGGAAAAGGGCGGCCGATAACCCGCCGTCTTTAGGGCCGGATAGAGGATGCCGCCGACGGCGACCACGGTAGCCGGGCTCGACCCTGAGATTGCTCCGAAGAACATGCTGGAGCTGACCGCTGTAATGCCGAGGCCGCCGGTCAATCGTCCAACGATGAGGTCGGCGAACCTGATAATGCGCCGCGACAGGCCACCAACGCCCATAACATTACCGGTCAAAACAAAGAACGGAATTGCCATCAGCGCGAACGAATCGATACCAGAGAACATCCGCTCGATGACGATCGCCATCGGCATCATGCCGTCGAGCCAGATGATGATCACGACTGTGCCGGCGAGCGCAATGAAGAGCGGCGCGCTACTGGCCAAAAGGATACCGAGGAGAGAGAAGAAGATCGTCGTCATGGATGGCGCTGCCGCGGAATCAGTTGATCATTTCCATCTCGGCGCGGCGGTGAACACCAGTCGCCTCGAGGTAGAGACGCTGGGAAAACCGCAGCGCCATCAGAGCAGCGCCGACCGGGATCGCGAGTTGGACGATCCAGAATGGCGCCTGCATCGCGGAGGTCCGCTGACCGAACATGCGCGTCTGCGCGGCTAGTTCGCCGCCATAGATCATCAGCACGATGCAGAAGGCGACGCACAGCGCCAGAACGGCGACCGCTGCAAGCCGTCGGGCGGTTGGCGGCAGGAAATGGACGACCGCCTCGACGCCGATGTGGATGCCCCTGCGGGCTGCCACACTGCCGCCGACGAAGACGAGCCAGACGATCTCGTAGCGGACGAACTCCTCGGCCCAGACGAAGCCGGTGTTGAAGACATACCGGGCAACGACATTCACGAACAGAATCGCCGAAGCCGTGATTAGCAACGTTGAGATGAATGCGTCCTCGGCCCAGGAAAGTCCCCGGTCCAATCGATCGAGCATCATATGTCCCACTGGTGAAATCCGCCTGCTCCGGAGGCGCGCGGGCGATCTTCTGCCAGCCCGCCCGCGCCCTCCTTCAAGCAATAGGCGCTTGCCTCACGAGCCGCGAAGCTCGCGGATCTTCTGATAGGCTTTGTCGAGAAGATCGGTGCCGATCTGGTCGCGGAACGCCTCGTGGACCGGACGGGTCTCTTTCTCAAAAGCCCCGCGGCTTTCATTGGGCAATTCGCTGAGTTCAGCCGAACTGTTCTTGATGGTCTCGATGTAGCCTGCCTCGCGGCGCGCGGTCTCCTCACGCTGAAAGTCGGTCACCTCACGCGCCGTTTCCACGAGGATGTTCTGCGTCTCCTCATCAAGCCCCTCGAACCACTTTTTACTGAAAACCAAGGCGTAGCCGAGATAAGCGTGGTTCGAGATCACGACATGCGACTGAACCTCGTGGAACTTCATGTTCACGATGGAAACGAGCGGATTCTCCTGGCAGTCGACGACACCCTGCTGCAGGGCGGTGTATGTCTCGGAGAACGCGATTGGTACCGGCGTCGAGCCCATCGAGCGGAATTGCGCGATGATGATGGGGCTTTCCATGACGCGCACCTTGCGCCCGTCGAAATCGGCCGGCGTCTCGACCGCATTGTTGCAGGTGAACTGCTTGAAGCCGCTCTCCCAGAAGGTCACGCCCTTCAGCCCGATCTCGTCGAGCGTGGCCAGCAGCTCATCGCCTACCTCACTGTCGAGGAACGCGTGCGCCACCTGCGGCGAGGGGAAAATGAACGGTAGGTCCGGCAACTGCATGGCCGGCTGGAAGTTCGACAGCTTGGCGGTGGGGATGATGCCACCCTCGATCGCGCCGAACTGCATCTGCTGTGCAGCCTGAACGTCGTCCGCCAGCGAGTTGTTCGGGAAGATCCTGACCTCGATCTTGCCGTGCGTGCGTTCGGCCACGAGGTCGCGGAACTTCTCCGCCGCCACGTGCTGGGCGCTGTTCTCGGGCAGATCATGATGGAACTTGAGTATCGTTTGGGCAGCGACATTCCCACAGACGAGCATGGACGTTGCGAGAGCGATCGCTGAGACTAAATTCCTGCGTTGCACTTTATTCTCCCCCTTTCAGGTCATTGCCGCCGGCAGCCCGCAGAGCGTTTCATGCGCCCGACGTTATGAGTACGTAATCATCTTCTTACTTAATACACAAGCGGCCAAGAGAGAATTGAGCCCCGTTGCAATTGTCACATTAACCAAAACTACAAATCACTCGCAGCACATTCCGCCCAATCGGTCGGCGATGCTTTCAATATTGGGCATGAAAGTGCCCGACGGAGCATCAAAGTTGTAAGAGCGTACGCGTCAGAGAGCTCCAGAGAGCTAACGTGATGGGGCATCGACCTTCAGATTCCATCAGGGGCCCGCAGCAACAGAGCTCTTAAGCGCGGTGGCAACTCTGGCGGAATAGCTGAACATCGCGACGCCGGAGCTCGTCGCAGAACCAGCCTCGGCGTTGACCGAAGCAGAAAGTAGATGCTTTTTACAAACGACAAAGCGTGGCACAGCGTTGGTGAGCGGAAGGAGCATCATGCACGAGGTCAACATTCCCGAGATCATCGCCGAACTCACGGCGGTGTTTCAGCGCTATGAGCGGGCGCTCGTGACCAACAACATCTCCGAGCTCGACGCCCTATTCTGGCGCAGCCCGCTGACGATCCGTTTCGGCGCCTCGGAGAACCTTTATGGCTATGACGCGATCGCCGCCTTCCGCAAGGCCCGCTCTCCGGCTGGCCTGCAGCGAGTCCTCAGCGATACCGTGATCACTACCTTCGGGCGCGACTTCGGGACGGTGAACACTCTCTTTCACCGCGACGGCCAGAAGACGCCCGGCCGCCAGAGCCAGACCTGGATCCGAACCGAGGACGGGTGGCGGATCGTCAGCGCGCATGTCTCCTTGACCGCGGCTGGCTGATTCGCATCATGGCCAGCGGCGACGATCCGAGCAGCAGGGCGATGCAGCCGCAACGGCGATCTGCAAGAGACCACCACGGTGATCGCGGCGGCCATTGAGCAGCAGAGCGCGGCAACCAGCGAAATCAGCCGCAACACCGATGTGACGTCGCAGGAGACTCAGTCGATTACCCATGCGATCGATGCGGTTACCAGGTCGGTCAACGGCACCGACAACGCAGCTAAATCGCTGTCGGCGACCTCGGCCGCCATGCAGGAGAAGGCCGAGACCATGCGACGTGAAGTGCGGGACTTCCTGAATCGGATACGCGCCGCCTAGCTGTCGAAACGCCGAAGGTTCTCATCCGGCGCAGGGCTGCGCGGCCGGGCTCGGGCTCGGCGGCAACGAGTCCTATCCGGACGTCTTCCGGCCGTTCAACGGCTTTGCCGACGACTGCCCCGTCGAGGGCGACTATGTCGCGCTGCCGGACGCGCCCGGAATCGGCTTCGAGCGCAAGGCCGAGCTCTATGCGGTCATACGCGGCCTGAGGGGCCTGCTCCGCGCATCCCTTTCGACGCGTGCCGCAAGGCCGCCATTTGCAGGATGTTGGCAATGTCGCGTCACACCGCCGGAATATTCATATTGCAGGCGAGGGCAAGCAGGCGCTCGTCCGATCCACGCGCGCCGATCAGGCCGAGGCCAATCGCGCTGCCATCGGCCATTCCGCAGGGCAGGGTGATCTGCGGCAGGCCACCGAGCCCGGCGATGCAGGTGATCATGAGGGTCGCTCTGCGATAGGCATCCAGCACCGGGCCGGCGCTGCCGCGACGCGGAGCTCCCACCGCAACGCCCGGAACGAGCAGAACGTCGTCGCCGAGAAGGTCGTTCAGGCGCCGCGCCACATCCTGCCGGAAGGCGAGGGGCTTCGATATGTCCTCCTGGGCCAAGGCGCGGGCGGCGGCGAAGCGTTCGCGGACACCCGGGCCGAATGTCGGTCGACTCTCCTTCACCCAGTCGCCGTGAGCGAGCCATACTTCGCGTGTCTGGAGGACACGGACGGTTTCGAGCCAATCCTCCTCGCGCCCATCGAATATCGTGATTTCGCGGACGGGAGCGAGGCCCGAGACCGTCCGGCCAAGCGCATCGCGGACCGGCTCCTCGACGAGCGCGAAGGCGTCGCGTGCCAGGAGAAAACGCGGCTTGGCGGGCGTCGCGGCGATCGGCCCGAAATAGACCTCCCCGACCCGACGCAGCAGGTCGGCGTCGCGTGCGAACCAGCCGAGACAGTCGAAGGATGGTGAGAGCGGCACACCGCCGTCGAGTGGAAGCCGGCCATGCGTCGTTCGGATGCCGTGGATACCGCAATAGGCGGCCGGTATCCGGACGGATCCGCTCGTGTCGCTGCCCAGCGCGAAGTCGACCACGCCGGCCGCGACGGCGGAGGCCGAGCCGCTCGACGATCCTCCGGGGATTCGGTCAGGGTTTCTCGGGTTCAGCGGCGTCCCGTAATGCGCGTTCTCGCCCGTCAGGCTCCAGGCGATCTCATCCATCACGGTCTTGCCGGTCAGGCGGGCGCCTGCGGCGAGCAAGGCCACGATGGAGGGTGCCGTTCGTTCGGCCGGCGGGTGCGTCCGGAGCCAGTCCGGGCTACCCGCGCCCGTGATATGGCCCGCGATGTCGAGATTGTCCTTGGCCGCGAAGGCGAGGCCGCTGAGCGGTCCCTGCGCAAGGGGCTCCAGGACGATGTCGCCATGTGGGCATAACGCGCCTAGGGTCTGTCGGTCGAATACCGCTCCGGGCACCGCCATGCTCAAACGGCGTCCGGCTGGCTGTTCGGCCGCGGCGCGGTGAAGGCGTCCAGCGTCATGCAGCGTTCGAAGATGCGCATGACCGTCGGGTAATCCTCCAGCGGACAATCGAACCGCCGCGCATTGAAGATCTGCGGCACCAGGCAGACATCGGCCATCGTCACCTCCTCGCCCAGGCAAAAGGCGCCGTGCCGTTGCTCTCGGAGCAAGGAGCGCTCGAGGCTGGCAAGGCCCTCGGCGATCCAGTGCCGATACCATTCGTCACGATCGGCGTCGCTGAAGCTCCAGCGCCCCTGCAGATATTTGAGCACCCGAACATTGTTCAGGGGGTGAATTTCGCAGCCGACGATCTGGGAGAGCGACCGCACATAGGCGCGGTCGAAGGGATCCTCGGGCAGCAGCGGCGGCGCCGGATAGACCTCATCGAGATACTCGATGATCGCCAGCGACTGGGAGAGCACGTGGCCGCCGTCCACCAGCGCCGGAACCAGGCCCTGAGGGTTGACGGCGAGATAGTCGTCCCGCTTGTGCTCCATCTTCGGCAGGCTGACGAAGCGCGGGTCGTAGGCCAGCCCTTTATAGGCCAGGGCAATCCTGACGCGATAGGACGTCGACGACCGGAAGAACGTATAGAGTTCCATGACTCCTCCACCCGGAAGTGGTCTCAAGCCTTGTTGAGGATATGCTCCGGTGTGCTGGAAACCACCTCCGCATATCGCGGCACGAAGGCGGCGCCGCCGCCCTCGATATGCTGGACGAACGCCGGCTTGATCTCTTCGGCCAGGATCTTGCGAATCCGGGCATGTTCCTTGATATCGGCCCACTCGCCGAGAAGGTAGAACCGGGTCGGGTCCGCCGTGTCCCGGCAGAGCACGCCGTCCTTCACCTGCGCAGCCGACTTGTGCATCGGGTTGCCGTCCGAATAGTCGAACTCGTCGAACAGCCTGATGAACTCCTCCTCATGTCCGGGCTTCACCCGAAACTCGTAGATATGAAGAAAATTTCCCTTCTCGGCTAAGGGCACCATGACCATCAAAGCTCTCCATCCTTGTGCTGAAGCGGCGCCGCAAGTCCGGCGCGCTTTCGATAGGGTTGGTTTCCTCGGCCCGAATTCGAGCGGGCCATCGCGAATGAGAATGGGACGGTATACTGATTAATTCGGCGTGGCAATGCTCCGTTCCGCAGCCGATGCCGCAGCCAGCTTTTTGTTGAATGTCTAGGCAAACGTTGGTCGCCAGCGCTTCAAACGTCTGCTGCTCATTAATGCCGCGCGAGAGTCGGTCGCCCGGTCGCTGTTGTGCGGTGAAAAAGTCCGATGTATACTGATGAAATCGTTTAAGGGGAGGAAACCCGCAATGAAGTGGCATCGCGCCGCCATGGCCGAAGCCGTCGAAGAGGGCGGCGTCATCGCGGTGGACATCGACGGCACGCCGGTCGCCCTTTATCGACTCGACGGAAGTGTCTACGCCACGCACAACGTTTGCACCCATCAGTTCGCCCTCCTGTCGGACGGCTATCTGGAGGATGGCTGCATCGAATGTCCGCTCCATCAGGGGCGATTCGACGTTCGGACGGGCAAGGCCCTTTGTGCGCCTGTCAGCGAAGGAATACGCACCTACGCCGTTCGGGTTGAGGGTGGTGTCATCTTCGTGTCTCTCGATGCGCCCGTCTCCAGCGATGTTTCGGTGGCCGACGTGGCCTCGCCCGCCGCGGCGGCAAGCGCCGATCATGCTCGGCGATCGAGCGACGCCGGCGGCGAGCGGTTCGTCATCCTCGGCGCGGGCCAGGCGGGCGGGCGGGCGGCCGAGGCGCTTCGGGCCGCAGGCTTCGCCGGCGAGGTGGTCCTGGTGGGAGAGGAGCCCGTGCCGCCCTATGAGCGACCGCCGCTATCGAAGGAGATACTGACGGGAAAGGCGGGGGTGGAGAGCTGCGCGCTTCTGGCGGAGCCGCGGTGGCGCGAGCTCGATATCGTGCTGCGTCTTTCGACCCGCGCCGCACGGATCGACACGACGGCGCATGTCGTTGCGCTGTCCGACGGCTCTATACTTCCCTACGGCAAGCTTCTCGTCGCCACGGGCGCTCGGGCCCGCCGCCTAGCGGTGCCTGGCGCGGATCTGCCTGGCGTTCACTATTTGCGCACGCAGGCGGATGGCCTGGGGCTACGAAATGCGCTCCGCTCGGGAGCCCGCCTCGTGGTGATCGGCGGCGGCTTCATCGGGCTGGAGGTCGCCTCCAGCGCGTGCGATCTCGGCTGTGCCGTCACCGTGGTCGAGCAGGAAGCGCGAATTCTCAATCGGATTCTCCCGGCGGCGGCCGGCGACGCCATTGCCGAACGCGCCGCCGAGGCCGGCGTTCGACTCCTGACCGGCGCAAGGGTGACCGCCCTGGAGGGAACAGCCGCCGTCGAGGTGGTGCGCCTCGCGGATGGCCGACGCCTCGAGGCGGATATCGTGGTGATCGGCATCGGCGTGATTCCGAACCAGGAGCTGGCCGTCGAGGCGGGGATTGCCGCAGCCGACGGCATTCTCGTCGACGAGTACGGACAGACCTCCGCGCCGGACGTGTTCGCCGCCGGCGACGTCGCCGTCTATCCCTATCTTGTAAGGGGGCGGAGACTGCGCCTCGAATCATGGCACAACGCGCAGGAGCAGGCGATCGCCGCCGCGCGGAGCATGGCCGGCCATCTGGCGCCCTATCGCGGGACGCCCTGGTTCTGGTCGGATCAGTTCGGCGCGAACCTGCAGATGATCGGCCTGCCGCAACTCACGGACCTGGTCGCGTGCCGCAGCGATCTCGGCGGATCTTCCGCACTCTTCTTCATGAGTGAAAGCCGGCTGACGGGCGTCATCGCCTTCGATGATCCGGAGGCGATCCGCCTGGGGCGGCGGCTCATCGAAAGCGGCGCGTCGGTCGATCCCGTACGGCTTGCCGAACGCCGGACCCAATCTGGGGCGACGTCGACCGCTCCCACGCATGCGGCGCCCAGGATGGATTCGGAACCGATGGACTTGGAGCCGAAAGGCCGAGGAGACGAAACCATGATCAGCTTGCAGCAGCCGGCCGACTCGCGGAGCGACGGTCGCTCTCCTTCACAGGCTTATGTCTGGCCGGAGGAGGGCCTCGTCCGCGTGCCGGACTGGGTCTACACGGACGAGGAGATCTACCGCCGGGAGGTGGAGCGGATCTTCCATGGGCGCACCTGGAACTATGTGGCGCTGGAAGCCGAAATTCCCAATTCGGGCGACTTTACACGGTCCTTTCTCGGGCCGACCCCGATCGTCGTCACGCGAGCCGAAGACGGGTCTATTCACGTCTTCGAGAATCGCTGCGCCCATCGCGCCGCGGAGTTCTGCCGATCGCTGCGGGGCAATGCGAAGGAGTTCGTCTGCCCCTATCATCAATGGTCCTATGACCTTCGCGGCAATCTGGTCGGTGTGCCGTTTCGGCGCGGCGTCGACAACAAGGGCGGCATGCCGAAGGATTTCAGCACCGCCGACCACGGACTCCGCAAGCTGACCGTGACGACGCGTCGCGGCGTCGTCTTCGCGTCCTATGCCGAGGATATGGAGCCGCTCGAAAACTATCTCGGTCCGGACATCCTGCGCGAGTTCGACGCCACCTTCGACGGGCGCAAGCTCAAGGTGCTCGGCTATTACCGCAACACGGTACCGGGCAATTGGAAGCTCTATCACGAGAACCTGAAGGACCCTTATCACGCGACGCTGCTGCATACCTTCCTCGTGACCTTCGGGCTGCTCGTCGCCGGAAACAAGTCGGCCATGATGTGCGACGCGACGGGGCGGCACGGCGTCATGGCCTCGGCCAAGAGCGAAGGGGGCGGCGTGGACGCCGACAGGCGCAAGGAGATGCGCGCCTACCGGGAGGGAATGACGCTCAAGGAGCCGCGCCTCATCGACTATGTCGAGGAGTTCGACTCACCGTGGTCGGTGACGATGCAGACCATCTGGCCGAACCTCATCGTTCAGCGCGAGCTGAACACGCTCGGTGTGCGCCAGATCGTGCCGCAGGGTCCGAATAGCTTCGTCATGAACTGGACCATGTTCGGCTTCGAGGGCGACAGCGACGAGATGATCCGGCACCGCCTGCGGCAAGGCAACCTCATGGGGCCGGCCGGTTTCCTCGGGCTCGAGGACAACGAGGCCATGAAGTTCGTTCAGGACGGCATGCTGCGCTGTCCGGAGGGACGCCATCTCGTCGCCCTTGATCCCGACACCGAGGCCGGATCGTCCGATACGTTGATTTCCGAAGCGGCGATCCGGGCGATGTACAAGCATTGGCGTCAGGAGCTCGGACTCTGACGGCGAGGAAACGGGAGGGGTTCATGATGACGGCTCAAAAGTTTCCGGCGCCCGCGGTCGGCGTCGACGGCTTGTTCCTTCGCCTTGAGCTGGAGGCATTCAATGCCGAGTACGCCCGCGTGCTCGACGATGGCGACCTCCGCCAGTGGCCGGCCTTCTTCACCGACGACGCGACCTACGTCGTGACGGCGCGCGAGAACTATGACGCGAACCTTCCCGTCGGCCTGATCTACTGCGAAGGCAAGGGCATGATGGAGGATCGCGCTCTGGCGATCCGGGAGACGGCCATGTTCGCGCCGCGCTATCTGCGACATTACATCACCAACCTGCTGGTCGAGCCGGTCAAGGATGGCGGGACGATTCACGCCACGGCCAACTACCTCGTCCTGGAGACGCTGCTCGACAATCCGGAAGCGCATATCCATCAGACGGGCCGCTATATCGATCGCTTCGTGCGCGTGGACGGCGCGCTGCGCCTGAAGCAGCGGCACTGCGTCTATGACAATCTCATGGTGCCGACATCGCTCGTGCTGCCGATTTGAGGCGAGGCTGCAATTTTGTTTGGAGGTTTCATTTCATGTCATGCCCGGACTTGCTCCGGGCATCCAGGGGCCGCAAGGCATGATCGGCGCCAGCGTCCCTGGATTGCCGGGTCAAGCCCGGTAATGACAAAATGGAGGCTCTTCCAAGCCCGCTCATGAACGGTTCCGGCTCAGGATCGGAGAGCGAGGAGGGGCACGGTCGCCGCTCAGCTCGGGCGAAAGGTCGTCCGGCCCAGATGGTTGTTGGCGTCGATCAGGCGAATCAGCATGGTGATGAAGGCGCCCCGCTCCTCCGGGCGCAGCGGTTCCAAGAGCCGCTCCTGCGCCCGCTGCATGGCGGCGTACATCTCCTTGGTGATCCGCTCGCCCTCCGGCGTCAGTCGCGCAAGCACCATTCGGCGATCGGTCTCGCTGCGACGGCGCTCCAGAAGCCCCCGCCTGCTCAGGCGATGCAGCACGTCGGCCACATTGGTACGGTCGATTCCAAGCTCTTGGCCGAGCGAATTCTGATCGAGGTCGGGGGTGAGCGAGAGAGTCGTCAGGAGGCCATATTGCACCGGCGTAATTCCGAAATCGGCGCACTCCTCGAAGAAAAGGGCGTAATGAATCTGATGCACGCGCCGAATGAGGAATCCCGGCCGCGCCCAAAGCGGCAGACGATCGACGAGGCTGTGGGGCGCAATCGTCTGTGACTCGGCTTTCTTTTTCTTCGGCACGCGGCTCTCCATCGGTGTCCACCATCTATTTGATTACCAGTAGAACTCGCAGGATTCGCCGTCAAGGAATCTGCGGAAAATTGTCATAACGGCATGGTGGCGCTGGATGATCTTCTGAATCGGCAACACTCACATAATGAACTGATATATAATAGAAATTTTAGGGCCGCGGCCATCTGGTGCGGAATGTTTGATAATAAATCTTCCGCTGCATCGCGCAATTATCATCAGTATACCGACATTTTTTCATTGACAATGAGGGCGGAAAAAGATCGGTATACCTCCTAAATGGAATCGCCGATGGGGGTTGCCGCGGCGCATCGGGCGCGGAAGAAATCTCCCATGCCGACGGCAAAGATAAGGGCTGTTGCGCGAAAGCAGCCGCAGGGAGAGACAGGTGACGTTTCTGTCAGGAGACTCGGTCGGCTATCTGAGCGCCCATGAGGCGTCCAAGCGGCTGAGTCGGGGGGAGCTTTCGGCGCGAACGGTCGTCGAAACCCTTCTGGAGCGCATCCGGTCCACGCAGGACAGCTTGAACGCCTTCGCGACCCTTTGCGCGGACGATGCGCTTCAGGCTGCCGATGCCGCCGATGCCGCCGCTCGCGAAGGGAAGTCTCTCGGCCCGCTTCATGGCATTCCCCTCGCGGTCAAGGACATTCTCAATGTGGCCGGCGTCCGGACGGCCTGGGGCTCGCGGCTCATGGCCGACGCGATCGCGCCGGCCGACACCGTCGCGGTCACGCGGCTGAAGCAGGCGGGCGCCATCGTGCTGGGCAAGACCACGACGACCGAGTTCGCCCACTCCATGATGGGGTCTTCGCCGCTCACCGGACTGACGCGGAACCCCTGGCATCCCGATCGTACCTGCGGCGGATCCAGCGCGGGTTCGGGCGTCGCGCTCGCGGCGGGGCTCGTGCCGTTGGCGCTGGCGACCGATGCGGGCGCCTCCACACGACTGCCGGCTGCCTGCACCAACGTGGTCGGGCTGAAGCCGACGCTGGGGCTCGTGCCGCACAACCAGATTCCCGAAGGCTTCGCCAACTTCATCCATCTCGGCCTGATGGCGCGGGAGGTTCGTGACGTCGCCCTCATGCTCGACGTCGTGGCCGGTGCGCATTCCAGCGATCCGCACTCGCTGAGGGCGCCGCAGATGTCGGCGGCACAGTCTGTCGAGGAGGGCGGCGATCTTCGTGGTTTGCGGATCCTGTGCAAGCCGCTCATGGGCAACAAACGCCTGCATCGTGCCGTAGAGGCCCAGCTGTTGGCGGCGGCCGACGCGTTCCGCGACCTCGGTGCCGAGGTGGAGGTGGACGAGTCGCCCGTCGAGAATGCCGAGCCGACCTGGCGCATCCTGCAGCAGTCGAACTGGGCGGCGCGCTTCTTCGATCGGATCGACGAGATCGAGGCGAAGATCGACAGCAGCTTCGCCGCCGGCATCCGGGAGGGTGGGAGTTATAGCGGGCTCGAACTGCAGCGCGCCCTCTACAAGCGGACCGAACTGTTCCGGAAGACGCAGTCCTGGTTCGACAGTCACGATTTCGTCCTGACGCCCGTCGCGAGCGCACCGCCCCTGCGGGCCGATCATCCGGTCCTCGATCCGATCGAGATCGAGGGAGAGGTCGTGGGAGACATGCGCCGGGAATGGACGCCCTATCTCAATGCCTTCGATCTGTCCGGTCATCCGGCCGTAAGCCTTCCGGCCGGGTTCACCGAGGACGGGCTGCCTCTCGGCGTGCAACTGGCCGGGCGCTGGTATGCCGACGCCGCGCTTCTGCGCGCTGCCGCGCTCTATGAGGCTGCCTGTCCGTGGGGCAGACAGCGTCCGTCCTTGCCGTCGCGGACGAAAGCGTGATGTGGTCGCTGCGCACCATCGCGCGAGGGATCGATGGCCTCAACGAGGCGGTCGGTCGCAGCCTTACCTGGCTCATGCCGATCATCGTGCTTGTCGCGGCATCCGTGGTCGTCCTGCGCTATGCCTTCGGGATCGGCCTTCCCTGGCTCACCGAGAGCTTCATCTGGCTGCACGGCATGGTCTTCACGGTCGGCGCCGGCTATGTGCTGCTCCACGACAAGCATGTGCGCGTCGACCTCTTCTATGGCCGGCTGTCCGCACGCGCCCGCGCCGTCGTGAACATCGTGGGCGTCTGCCTGTTCCTCTGGCCGGCCATGGCGGTCATCACCTGGACCAGCCTTCCCGTGGTCACGCGCTCGTGGAATAGGCTCGAAGCCTCGCCGACGATGGACGGCCTTCCCTTCATGTATCTCCTCAAGAGCTGCCTGCTCCTGTTCTGCGTGGTCATGGCTTTGCAAGGCCTGTCGCTCGTCCTCGGCGGCGTGGCGACGCTTGCCGGACGGAGAGGCGATTCCGATGCTTGAGTCGTTCGGCGAGGCTCTCTCGCTTCTCATGTTTGCCGGAGCCTTGGCTGGCCTCCTTCTGGGTTTCCCGGTCGCCTTCTCGCTGGCCGGCGTGGCGGTGATCTTCGCCGCCATCGGCTGGTGGGTCGGCGTCTTCGATTGGGTGATCCTGTCCTCGGTCGCCGGGCGGATCGTCTCGATCATGGTCGATGAGACGCTTGTGGCGGTGCCGCTCTTCATCTTTATGGGCATCGTCCTGGAACGTTCGAAGATCGCAGAGGATCTTCTGATCACCATGGGGCAGCTCTTCGGCCGCATGCATGGCGGCCTCGGCCTGTCGGTCATCATGGTGGGTGCGCTGCTGGCGGCATCCACCGGGATCGTCGGTGCGACCGTGGTGACCATGGGGCTGATCAGCCTGCCGGCGATGATGCGGGCCAACTATTCCAAATCGCTCGCAAGTGGCGTGATCTGCGCCTCCGGGACTCTCGCCCAGCTCATCCCGCCCTCCACGGTGCTGATCCTGCTCGGTATCATGCTGCAGAACGCCAACACCCAGGCGAACCTGCGACTCGGCCGCTTCGACGCCAACATGGTCACGGTCACGGATCTCTTCGCCGCCGCGCTGATGCCCGGCCTTATCCTGGTCCTGCTTTATATGGCGTGGATGGCCATCAAGGCGCTGATGGATCCAAAAGCCTGCCCCCCGCTCATCATGACGGACGAGGAGCGGCGCACCCTGCCGTCGCGGATTCTCAAGGCGATGGTGCCGCCGCTTGCCCTGATCATCATCGTCCTGGGATCGATTCTCACCGGCATCGCGACGGCGACCGAGTCGGCGGCCATGGGGGCGCTTGGTGCCTGCGTGCTGGCCGCGCTACGCGGAAGCTTCACGCTCTCCATTCTCCGCGAGGTATCCCGGTCCTCGCTCATGATCAGCACCATGATCTTCGCGATCCTCATCGGCGCGACGATTTTCTCACTTGTGTTCCGCGGCCTCGGCGGCGAGGAGGTCGTGACCTCCCTGATCAGCGATATCCCGGGCGGCGTCATCGCGGCGACCGCGTTCGTGCTTGCGGTGATGTTCTTCCTCGGGTTCCTCATCGATACCTTCGAGATCATCTTCATCGTGGTGCCGATCTTCGCGCCCGTGCTGATCATGATGGGCGCGGACCCGCTCTGGCTCGGCGTGGCAATGGGCATTGTCCTCCAGACGAGCTATCTCACGCCGCCGTTCGGCTTCGCGATCTTCTTTCTTCAGGGCGTGGCCCCGCAACTCGGCGTGACGACGATCTATCGCGGGGTCAGTCCGTTCATCGTCATCCAACTGATGGCAGTGGTGCTGATTGGCACATTCCCTCAGTTGGTGACGTGGCTGCCGAGCATTCTTTTCTGACGTCTGGGAACCGGGCTGGCGTTTGCACCGGCAAGGAAGAGCGTAATCAACCACGGGGAGAACAGCGATGAAGCGTAGGGATTTCGTCAAGACTGCAGGTGGATTGGGGGCCGTCGGGGCTCTTGGGGCGGCATTCCCGGCTCCGGCGATTTCGCAGGATCGGAAGGAGTGGCGGCTGCAGGCGACCTGGCCGCGCAACGCCCCCCTCCTGTGGACGGGCGTGGAGGTGATCGCGGATCATGTCGCCAAGGCATCGAATGGACGCCTGACAATCAAGCTTTATGGCTCCGGTGAGATCGCGCCGCCGTTCCAGACGATGGACGCCGTGGCGGACGGAGCGGTCGAGATGGGCCACGGCTATCCCTCGTTCTGGGTCGGCAAGATACCGGCGCTGAACTTCTTCGCGCCGGTCCCCTTCGCCGTCACCACCCAGGAACAGAATGCCTGGTATCGCTGGGGCGGCGGCCAGGAGCTCGCGGACAAGGCTTATGCGGAAATGGGGGTCAAGTTCTTCCCTGGAGGGAACACCTCGGTCCAGGCGGCAGGCTGGCTCAACAAGGAGATCAACTCCATCGGTGACTTCAGAGGGCTCAAGATCCGCAGCGGCGGCCTCGGCTCGAAGGTGCTGAGCGAAGTCGGCGCGACGCCGGTGCAAATTCCCTTGGGCGAAGTGCCGCAAGCCCTGCAGTCGGGGGCCGTCGACGGTGCCGATTTCGTGGGGCCGTTCAACGACATGGCGTTCGGCCTCCACAAGGTGGCGAAATTCTACTATTGGCCCGGCTGGATGGAGCCCTGCGGCGTGCTCGACACCTTCATCAATCTCGACGCCTGGAACTCGCTGAGCGACGATCTCAAGGAGATCGTGAAGGGGGGGTGCACCGTCGCCAATGCGATCGTCGTCGATGAGTTCGTCGCCAAGAACGGCCAAGCGCTGAAGACCATGGTCGAGGAGCACGACGTACAGATTCGCATGCTGAACGACGAGACCCTGACGGAGCTCGGCCGTGTCTCAAACGATGTCGTCCAGGCGGCGGCTTCGGCCGATGCGCTGAGCCGCGAGGTCTATGATAGCCTTATGTCGTTCCGCAAGATGGTGCTGCCATACACCAATCTGACGGAGCTTGCGTTCATGCAGGCGCGCAAGCTGGACTTCCCTTACGGCGCTTGACGGGCGGCGCTTAACGGGACGATCGGGAAATGGGTGAGCGGCCGGTCGGTCGCTCACCCGTCCGCGGCAGGTAGTTCGAAGAGGCAAGATCGTGGGATCGCAGGGTATCGGCGCAAGGGTGCGCAGAAAGGAAGACGATCGGCATTTGCACGGCCGCGGACGCTTCGTCGGCGACATGACGATGCCGGGGCTGCGCGAGGTCGCCTTCCTGCGGAGTCCCGTCGCGCATGGCCGCCTGGGCGCTGTCCGGAAGCCTGCCGGGCAGGAGCATCTGGTCTTCACGAGCGCCGACATGGACGGTGTTCGGCCGATCCTCGCCAAGTCCGGGATCCCGGGCTTCAAGATTTCCGACTACCCCGCGCTCGCCAAGGACAAGGTGCGCTTCGTGGGCGAAGCCGTCGCAATGTGCGTTGCCCGGACCCGCGCGGAAGCCGAGGACTTGGCCGAGTCGGTCGAAATCGAGATCGAGGAGCTTCTGGCGGTCGTCGACAGCCTGGCCGCCCGCGAGCCGCAGGCGCCGCTGGTGCACGAGTCCTGGGGCGACAACCTGTTCCTCGAGACCGTCGCCAATGGCGATATAGACGATATCGTTAAGCGCGCTCCCATCGTGGTCAAACGCGAATATCGGACCGCGCGGCAGTGCATGCATCCGATGGAGGGGAAGGGCGTCCTCGCTTATTGGGACCACCAAGCCGGGCAGCTTGTGGTCTGTTCCTCGACCCAGGTGCCCCACATGATCCGGACCGGCCTCTCCGAGTGCCTCGGCATCGAGCAGCGCCTGATCCGCGTGGTGCCGCCCGACGTCGGCGGAGGCTTCGGCTATAAATGCGTGCTCCAGCCGGAAGAGGTCTGCGTCGCGTGGCTGGCGCTCACGCAGAAGCGCCCGTTCCGCTGGGTCGAGGATCGGCGCGAGCATCTGACGGCCGGCGCGAACACGCGCCAGCATCATTATTCCGTGACCGCCTATGCCGACGAGCGCGGACGTCTGCTGGCCCTGGATGCCGAGGTGACGATCGACGTCGGCGCCTATTCGGTATGGCCCTTCACGGCCGGGCTGGAAGCGGCGCAGGCAGGGGGAAATCTCCCCGGGCCGTATGATTTCAGGGGCTATCGGTGCCGGACCTATTCGGTCGCGACCAACAAGCCGCCCTTCACGCCCTATCGCGGCGTCGCCCGGACGGGCGTCTGCTTCGCGATCGAACTGACCATCGACGCCATCGCCCGCGCGGTGGGGCGCGAGCCCGCCGAGGTGCGCGAGGAGAACCTCGTTCAGGCGCGCGACATGCCCTACGACAACGTCACCAACAAGCATTACGACAGCGGCAACTATCCGGAGTCGCTGCGCCGCGCGGTTCGGATGATCGACCTTCCGGGCGTCCGTGCACGCCAGAAAAGGGGAGAGCCCGACGGCCAGCTCGTCGGCGTCGGCTTCTCCACCTTCACGGAGCAGTCCGCGCACGGTACGAAGGTCTTCGCCGCCTGGGGCATCCCGCTGGTCCCTGGCTATGAGCAGGCCACGGCGCGGCTCACGCCCGATGGCGGGCTGGAGCTGCGCGCCGGCATCCACACCATCGGCCAGGGGTTGGAGACGACACTGTCCCAGGTGGCGAGCGAGATTCTCACGCTCCCGGTCGACCAGATCCAGGTGGTGCTCGGCGATACGGCCCTGACACCCTACTCGACCGGCGCCTATGCCTCGCGCGGCATGGTCATGGCGGGGGGCGCGGTGTCCCGGTCCTGCGAGGAGCTGGCCCGGCGAATCCGACATATCGCGGCGCATCTCATGCAATGCGAGGCCGAGGAGGTGGAACTGCGCGACGGCAAGATCTTCGGCCGCAACGCCAGCATCTCTTTCGCCGAGGTGGGACGGGCCTGGTATCTGCGGCCGGAGCAGCTTCCGGACGACGTCGATACCATGGGGCTCGAGGTGACCGAGGGCTTCCGCCCCCAGGTCGATACCGGCGCCTTCACCTATGCGACGCACGCGGCGGTGGTCGCGGTGGATCCCGACACCGGACTGACGCGCATCCTCGACTACATCATCGTCGAGGATTGCGGCCGCATGGTGAACCCGATGATCGTCGAGGGACAGACCTTCGGCGGCACGGCGCAGGGCATCGGCACCGCGCTGTTCGAGGAGTCGACTTATGACGGCGCCGGACAGCCGCTTGCCTCGACCTTGATGGACTACCTGCTGCCGGGGCCGGCCGAGCTGCCCGCGATGCGCATCGGCCATATGGAGACGCCGTCGCCCTATACGGCGCATGGGATCAAGGGCGTGGGCGAAGGCGGGGCGATCGCGCCGCCTGGTGCCGTGGTGAACGCGATCAACGACGCCCTGCGATCGCTCGGCGCCGAGATCGCGGAGATCCCGGCGACGCCGCGGCGGGTCCTGGATGCCATCCTGGCGGCCAAGGCGCGCCCGAAGTCGGAAGAGGTCGCGCGACCGTGAAGCCCGTAGCCTTCGATTACGAACGTGCCGGCAATCTCGAGGAGGCCGTCGCCCTGCTGAGGCGGGCTGACGCCGGCGCCAAGCTCGTGTCCGGCGGCCAATCCCTTGGGCCAATGCTCAATCTGCGTTTGGTGCGACCCGAACTGTTGATCGACGTCAGGCGGCTCCAATCCCTTCGCCGGGTCGAGGAGTCCGACGACCGGATCCTGTTCGGCGCCGCGCTCACCCATGCCGAGTTCGAGGACGGCGAGGTGCCGGATCCGACCGGCGGCCTGATGCGGCATGTCGCGGGCGGCATCGCCTACCGCGCGGTGCGCAACAGGGGGACCATCGGCGGAAGTCTCGCCCATGCCGATCCCGCCGCGGACTGGCTGTCTGCCCTGACCGCCGTCGATGCCGCCGTCCAGGTCCGCAGCCAAGC
Source organism: Virgifigura deserti (assembly GCA_003576685.1). GTDB lineage: Bacteria > Pseudomonadota > Alphaproteobacteria > Dongiales > Dongiaceae > Virgifigura > Virgifigura deserti. Next base: position 62,758 of record QOZR01000007.1, on the reverse strand, counting down.
CGGCGAGCGTGTCATCTGTCTTTCGGATTTCGTGCTGGGCGCCTTCACGACGGCGCTTGCCGAGGACGAGATGATCGAAGCGGTCGCCGTACCCAGGCTGTCGGCCGCAAGCGCCTGGGGCTATCACAAGATCTGCCGCAAGGCGGGCGAGTTCGCGGACGCCATCGGCGCCGTGGTCGTCGACCCCGAGCGCCGCTACTGCCGCGTCGTCATGGGCGCCGTCGACGGGCCGCCGGTGCTGCTGGAGGAGATGGCGGAGGCGCTGGCCGCCGGCGGCGCGGAAGCCGGCCTGGCGAAGCTAGATGCGGCCGTCGAGGTGGCGCTGCCGGAGGCGGCGCCGGCGGCGCGGCAGCTTCATGCCGTTGCGGTGCGCCGGGCGATTGGACAGGTATACGGACGATGAAGCAGGTCTCCCTGACGGTGAACGGCGAAGCGGTGACCGCGGCGGTCGAGCCGCGCACGCATCTCGCCGATTTTCTCCGCTCGGACCTCGGCTTGACCGGTACGCATCTCGGTTGCGAACAGGGCGTCTGCGGCGCCTGCACGGTCATGATCGACGGCAAGCCGATGCGGTCCTGCATCACCTACGCTGTCGCCTGTGACGGCAGCGAGGTACGGACTATCGAAGGCTTCGACGGCGACCCGTTGATGGGGCGCCTGCGCGAGGCCTTCTCGACGCATCATGGCCTGCAATGCGGCTTCTGCACCCCTGGAATGCTCATCACCTCGCGGGACATCGCCGGCCGGCTGGACGGTCCCGACGAAGCCCGCATTCGCCTCGAGTTGAGCGGCAATCTGTGCCGCTGCACCGGCTATGTCGGCATCGTCGAGGCGGTCAAGAGCGTTCTTGCCGAAGGAAGAACGGTCCCCGCCGACATTGCGGTCAAGCCTCGGCGGGCGGCAGGTCCGGCGACGTTCGAGCGCCGGTCGGACGGCGCGCCGTCGAAACCGTCGCCTGCGCCGCAGCAGGCCGAGCTCGCGACACGGGCGACCGATCGCAAGAACTGGACGGTGCTGGCCGAGAGCTTCGATGTACCGCATTCTCCGGATGACGTCTGGGCCCTGATGCAGGACGTACCCGACGTCGCCGGCTGCATGCCGGGGGCCGAGGTGGTGGAATTCGACGGGCGCCGGCTTCGGGGCCGTGTCCGCGTCAAGTTCGGCCCGATCTCTGCCGCGTTCGAAGGCGAGGGCACCGTCGACTCCGATGCCGCGGCGAAGCAGGGCACGATCTCCGGCGAGGGGGCGGACCGGCGGAGCAACTCGCGCGCCAAGGGCCTCGTAACCTACAGGCTCGTACCGGAACAGGGCGGCAGGGCGACACGCGTCGAGGTGCAGGTGGAGTTTCAGCTCACCGGCATGCTCGCCCAGTTCTCGCGCTCGGGGCTGGTGAAGGACTTCGCCCATCGGCTCACCGCCGACTTCGCGCGGAACCTCTCCCTGCGCCTTTCCGGCGAGGGGGGCTCCGCGCTTCCGGCCGGCGAGACGAAGGAGGTCAACGCCATTGCCTTGATCTTCTCGGTGCTCTGGCGGCGACTCAAATCGCTCCTGAAGGGCTAGGGGTAAACCCCGATCGGATAAGTAGCTATGCCTGGTGAGGCGATGATCGGCGGTCTCCTGTATCCGAGTGGATCTCGATAATTTTGATCGTCCCGTGAAGCCGGGACCCGTCTAATCCTGCGCCTCAATGCGCAGATTGTTCATCTTTGTCGTCAGTTCACATCGAACGCCCCGCGGGTCATAGGTGATCCGTACCTCGCCTCGGAAATCATCGGCGAGCGCATGCTCGATCAATCGAGAGCCGAAGCCGCGACGATCAGGCTTCGACACGACGGGTCCGTCCTGCTCGATCCACAGGAGACGAAACGCTTCTTCGGTCTCCGGCGCGCCGATTTGCCAGGAGACAATCACCCGTCCCCGGTCGACAGACAGCGCTCCGTACTTGATCGCGTTCGTTGCAAGCTCGTTTATAGCCAAGGCGAGCGACAGCGACTGCCTGGCCGCCAGAGTGAGAGGCGGACCTTCTATGGAAATTTGCCCACACCCAATCCGATGGGGCGACAGCGCATCTTCGATCACCGCTTGAATTGGCGCGCCGCTCCAACTGGATTGGGTGAGCGTCCCATGTACGTGCCCAAGTGCAGCGATCCGCTGCATCAGCGTGCTTTGCGCATCTTCCTTTGTCACCGCGGATTGGAATGTTTGATTGGCGATGGCGGAAACCATCGCAAGCGTATTCCTGATCCGGTGCTCAAGCTCTGCGTTGAGGAGCTGCGCGTTCTTCTCGGCTTGAACTTTTCCTGTCGTTTCAATGACCGTGTCGATCATTCCTGCGATACGGCCTGTTTCATCGCGGATAGGGCTGTAGCAAAATGTGAAATAGGCCTGCTCTGGATAACCGTGCCGCTCGATAACGAGCGGGAAGTCTTCGATAAACGTCGCTTCGCCCGCATACGCCTTTTCGGCGATTGGACCAATGATGTCCCAGGCCTCGTGCCAAACGGCCTGGAACGATCTGCCCAGAGCTTCCGGCTTGTCGCCCAGGATAGGCCGGAATGCATCATTGTAGAGGGTAACAAGCTCGGGGCCCCAAACGATGCATTTGGGAAACCTCGAACTAAGCATCATTCCAACCGCTATCCTGAGTGATGCGGGCCAGCCGTCGAGAGGGCCAAGAGAATTGGACACCCAATCATATGCTCGAATGGCAGCCGCCATTGCGCCTCCGCCGTCCAGGAAATGCTTTGCGTCGACCTCGATCAATTCTGTGCTCCAGTTGGCGTGATCTGCCCAGATTCTTCGGACCACTCTTAACTTGAGAGAATGGCCCCCGGCTGCTGCTGATGTGGTGCAACGGGCCGGGGTGCGAAGGCCCGATGTACCGCCGTGTCCCGGCCCGTTGCATGCATGGACGCTGCAATCTCTTTGGCGATGAACTCCGCCGGCGTGAGATAGCCCAGACTCGAATGCGGCCGGACCTCGTTGTAGTGCCACCGCCACCCCTCAAGCACGACCCGGGCCTCCTTGGGAATCCCCTCCCGATTCAATCAGGTCACAACCTGCTCTCGGAGCCTCCACGAAACTGAGGGACCGCGAACACCTGCCAGTCGGCGTCCAGACGCTCCAACGTGCAGTGGTGCGCGTGCATGACTTCGCTCATCTGCTGATAATTGCACTGCGCCAACGCGTAGCTGCAAAGCGCGACGATGCGCCGGTCGTTGAAGCGCGCGGTCACGGCCTGTTCGTACTCCATGAACGTCGACCAGTCGCCCGGCGTGACGAAGCTCGTATTCCCGGCGATGCGAAGGCCGTTGTGGCCCTCGGCGAGCGCGCGCTCTTCCTCCTCGAGCCATAACTGTACCAAGTCGAGTCCCTTCAACCGCGCCGAGTCGAGGATGTGAAGCGCACCCGCCTGGATGGCGTCGTCGACGCTGTCCCACGCGCCGCGCAGCGCCTGAACGGCTTCGCGCGCCGGCAGCGGCGGCGCAGTAACCCAGAGGCAGCGCTCGTTGCCGCGCAGCCCCGCGACAGAGTACGGCACCAGCGCCGCAACGAGCTGGTCGCGGTTGCTATAAAAGTGGCAGGCGTGCATCCCGAAAGGGACGCGGTCGATTCCCGGCAAGCCGCAACGCGTGATATGGGAGAGGTTCTCCATGGTCAGCGCAGAACGTCTTTGGTGTTGGTGACGAGAAGACAGGTGCAGCCCGTCTCGCTCCAGACGCGCTCGTCGCCCGCTCCAGGCGCACCGTAGTTGTAGTCGCCCGGAAAGAGCTTGCGCTCGTCGATCCACAGCTCACCGTCGAGGAGATGCAGCTCTTCTACGCCCGCATGCGTATGCGCTGGGTAACTCGCGCCGGGCGCGAGGCGTACCAGCATGCTGACCCGGTGCCTTTCCGCGTCGGTCGCGAGCAGCTTGCATTCGATCCCGGGCGCGACCTGTTCCCATTCCGGCTCGGACCACCGCCGCGCCGGCGGCGGCACTGGTTGCTTCCCGGTCTCCTCGGCGATGCGAAGCGCAAGGCGCGCCTGCAGCGATGAAGTCGGACGCAGCACATCGGTGGGCCAGGAGACGAACCGATTGACCACCGGGCGGAGGCTCTCCAGCTCGCGCTGGCAATCCAGGCACGAGGCGATGTGCGCCTGGATCGCGGGCACTTCGCTCGTAGGCAGGACCTGCAGGGCATAGGCGCACGCCAGCTCGGCCCTTTCGCAACGGTTCAGGTTTGGGCTCGGGCTCATTGGCTTATGGCGGAATCCCCGCCAAGACCGGACGTCCGAGCGGCGGCAAGCGGGATTGGCGACTGCCGATGGGCGAGCACGATGTCCACGGCCCGGAGGAGGGGGGCGGGCGCGTGATGGAGATCGGCCATGAGCTTACCCAGCAACGACTGGGCGATGCCTAGGGGGCACGGCTAGCTGCTTCTCTCCGCCCACGAATTCGGCGGCGGTCTGCAGCAATTTCACCGCAGTCGAGTTCATCGATTGTCCGATGTAGGGGGAATGCGAGGTTTGCATACCCCTAAAACGTCAAATGCGAGCTTTTGGATTGGCCCGAGGTGGTGGCGGGACGAAAGGAGCGCCCTCAGCCGGCCGGCGGCGTTCTCGATCTCGATGGTGCCAAAGTATTTCTTACGCGTGGGCGCCCACGCCGACGACCGGCGCGGACGGGTGGTCGCCGTATGGGCGCATCATGCGCCCCGAAGCGCTCCAACTGGGGCGCTTCAGCGAAGGGTATCTTTGGTGCTGGTGACGAGAACGCAGGTGCAGCCTGTCTCGCTCCAGACGCGCTCGTCGCCCGCTCCAGGCGCACCGTAGTTGTAGTCGCCCGGAAAGAGCTTGCGCTCGTCGATCCACAGCTCACCGTCAAGGAGATGCAACTCTTCCACGCCCGCATGCGTATGCGCTGGGTAGCTCGCGCCGGGGGCGAGGCGGACCAGCATGCTGACCCGGTGCCTTTCCGCGTCGGTCGCGAGCAGCTTGCATTCGATCCCGGGCGCGACCTGTTCCCAGTCCGGCTCGGACCACCGCCGCGCCGGCGGCGGCACTGGTTGCTTCCCGGTCTCCTCGGCGATGCGAAGCGCAAGGCGCGCCTGCAGCGATGAGGTCGGACGCAGCACATCGGTGGGCCAGGAGACGAACCGATCGATCACCGGGCGGAGGCTCTCCAACTCGCGCTGGCAATCCGGGCACGAGGCGATATGGGCTTCGGCCGCGGCAACCTCGCTCGCCGCTAACGCCTGAGCGGCGTACGCGCACGTTACCTCGCTCTGCTCGCAGCGGTCCCTATGGAACGTACTCATGGCTTCCCCGCTTCCGCGGTCAGCGTGTGTCGCAGCTTGTGCAGTCCTGAACGAATACGCGTCTTGATGGTGCCGAGCGGCTGATTCAGCCGCGCCGCGGCTTCGGCATGCGTAAGCCCGGCGAAGAACGTCGTTTCGATCGCCTGGCGCTCGTCCGGCGTGAGCGCCGCCAATGCCGCGCGCAGCGACTCGCCCTGCTCGCGCAGCTCGAGCACGTCGCGCGGATCGGCAGCTACCTCGGCCAGCGGCTGCACATCGCCGCCGTGGCTGCGCTTCTTTCGGCTCTCGAAGCGCAGGCGGTCGATCGCCCGCGAGCGCGCCTGGTTCATGATCCAGCCGAGCACGGTGCCGTTCGCGGTGTCGTAACGCGACGCGCGCCGCCAGACGTCGTGGAAGACGTCGATGGTGAGCTCTTCAGCAGTTTCCCGGTTGGCTGTGATTCGCATGATCAAAGTGAAGACGATGCGATGAGCCATCTCGTAGAGCGCATGCAGCGCGAGCTGGTCGCCCACGGCAATCGATTGGACGAGCATCGCCCAGTCCTGCTCTGGCACCGGAGCCTTGGACTTGGCATACAGCACGTCGCCCAGTGTTGCCGGCGACTTTTGCGTACCTTCTTTGGCCATGACCGACTGATTCGCCATTGACCGAGATCTTGCAAGATTCTTTGCCGGTCAATCAAGGTCAACGATGGAAGGTACGCGCTTTTCCCTCACCTGAAGCCGCTAGCCCGTCTGCGGCTTTAGCACCGAACGCCGGTCCCCGCCCATCGGCCGCGGTCGCGTACAACCGCTGCTCCTATAGATCTGCAGCCATTTGACAGCGCTTGACTCCCTCACCCGATACCGCCGTGTCCCGGCTCGTTGCATGCACGGACGCTGCAATCTCTTTGGCGATGAACTCAGCCGGCGTGAGATATCCCAGGCTCGAATGCGCCCGGACCTCGTTGTAGTGCCGCCGCCACCCCTCGATCACGACCCGGGCCTCCTTGGGAATCTCCTCCCGATAATCCCTGGTCCGAAATACCGAGGGCAGGTCAGGCGCAGGCGAGATTCGCAAGCGCACCTTAATGAAATCCAAAACGAATCGCACGGCAATAGCCTACAGACTGATCCCGAGCCGGGATCGGTCATAGACAAGCCAAGGGAGGCAAAACAGCGCCCGTGGCCGCCGCAGTAAGGGTGCGGCTTCCTGCGTTGCACCGCCTTTGCTTTCGAAGGGTTTGTCGCTTGACCGACGGATATCGATGCTGAATGCTCGGCGCCGCACCGTCGAAACTGCTCCCGCTCCTGTCCCATGAAAATCTTCATTGCTGGGCTCGATACCGAGACCAACACTTTTGTTCCCATCCCGACCGGTCATCAGTCCTTCGCCGAAGCCTTCATCGCTCACGGTGACGCCACGCGGCGGCCGGAGAACTACTGCTCGGCGCAGCTTTACGTCTGGCGGCGGCGCGCCGAAGAGCGCGGCTGGAACGTGGCCGAGGGCCTGTGCGCCTTTGCCGAGCCCGGCGGCACGACCGTGCGCCGTGCCTATGAAGCGTTCCGTGACGAGATCCTCGAAGATCTCCGGCGGGCGATGCCGGTGGACATGGTCCTGCTCGCCCTGCATGGCGCGATGGTGGCGGAAGGCTATGATGATTGCGAGGGCGACGTCCTTGCACGCGTGCGCGAGATCGTGGGGCCCGACGTGCCGGTCGGTGCGGAGCTCGACCTGCATTGTCACATCACCGATGCGATGATTCATCACGCGACGGCGCTGGTCGCCTATAAGGAATATCCGCATGTCGATATCCCGGATCGCGCCGAGGAGCTGTTTTCGCTCATCGCCGATGCGGCCGAGGGCAAGACGAAGCCGGTCATGGCGGCCTTCGACTGCCGCATGATCAACACCTTCCGCACGACGGAACAGCCGCTGCGCGGCTTCGTCGATCGGATGGCCGCCCTGGAAGGCAGGGACGGCGTGCTTTCGGTGTCGTTCGGACACGGCTTTCCCTGGGGCGACGTCGCCGATGTCGGGGCCAAGACCCTGGTCGTCACGGATAATGATCGGGAGAAGGCTGCTGCCCTGGCCCGGACGCTCGGCGAGGAACTGTTCCGGATGCGGCACGAGATTACACCGCATTTCCTGACGATCGACGAGGCGCTCGACATCGCGTTGGCCGAACAAGCCGGGCCAATCGTCATTGCCGATGTTTCCGACAATGCCGGCGGCGGCGCGCCGGGCGACTCGACCTTTTTCCTGAAGCGCATCCTCGAGCGCGGGATCACCGATATCGCAACTGGATTCTACTGGGACCCCGTGGCGGTGCGCTTCTGCATGGAGGCGGGCGAAGGGGCAAGCTTCGATCTGCGGATCGGCGGCAAATGCGGCACGGCGTCCGGCGATCCGGTCGACCTCCGCGTCACGGTGAAGGGGCTGGCGGAAACGATTACCCAGCGCTTCGGCCATGCGCCGGACGACATGGGGCCATCCGCTTGGGTCGTCGCGGACGGCGTGGACCTGGTCCTCACCACGCTCCGCACCCAGGTCTTCCATCCGGAGGGCATGACCAAGCTCGGCCTGGACCCGACGCGGCGCAAGATCGTCGTGGTGAAGTCGACGCAGCATTTTCACGCCGGGTTCGCACCGATCGCCAAGCGCATCCTCTACGCCGCGCCGCTGGGCGCGCTGCAGCCCGTCTTCGACGCGATCCCCTATACCAAGCTCACGCGCCCGGTCTGGCCGCTGGCGGAGGATCCGTTTGCCGGCTGATCCGGGAGCGGATTGAGTCTTACGCCGGCGGCAGCTCGCCGGTCCGGTGACAGCGGACCAGATGGCGGTCGGCCTCGGCACCGCGAAGCGGTTGCGGCTGGTCGCAGCCGGCCGCCGCGAAGGGGCAGCGCTCGCGGAAGAAGCATCCGGTCGGAAGCCTGATCGCGCTCGGCAGTTCGACGCCGCGGACCGGCGCCGCGAGTTCGGCGCTCTGGTCCAGGCTCGGAACGGAGGCAAGCAGCGCGCGCGTATAGGGGTGCCCGGGATGGTTCAGAACCTCGGCCGTCGGCCCAAGCTCGACCACCTGCCCCAGATACATGACGGCGACCCGGTCGGCGACATGCCGGATGACCGAGACGTTGTGCGAGATGAACAGATAGGTGAGGTCGAGCTCGCGCTGCAACCTCAGGAGGAGGTTGAGGATCTGCGCCTGGACCGAGACGTCGAGCGCTGAGGTCGGTTCGTCCAGGACCAGAAGCTCCGGCTCCAACGCCAGCGCCCGGGCGATCGCGATTCGCTGACGCTGCCCGCCCGAGAACTCATGCGGATAGCGCTCCAGTTGGTCCGGGCGCAGCCCGACCTGGAGCGCGAGTTCGCGCGCCTTGCCTTTGAGCCAGGAGGTGGTGCGACCGCCGGCTACGGCGAGCGGTTCTGTGATCACCCGCCAGGCGGTCATCCGGGGATTCAGGGACGCTTGCGGATCCTGGAACACAATCTGGAAGCGGCGGCGCATCCGCCGCATCTCCGATCCCGGAAGATTGCCGAGATCCGTTCCGTCGAACAGGACCCGCCCGTCGGTCGGTCGGAGGAGGCCCATGACGATCTGGCCCAGCGTGCTCTTTCCGCAGCCCGACTCCCCGACGATGCCCAATGTCTCGCCACGCTGAACCTCGAGCTCCACGCCGTTCAGCGCATGCACATAGCCGCGCGGACGCCCGCGCCAATTCGCCCCGACAGGAAATCGCATCCCGATTCCTTCGAGCGTCAGCAGCGTCTGCTTCGCGGGCTTGGCCGGAAGGGTGGTTGCCTCGTTTGATGGCAGGTCCGATCGGCCCGTGTCCGCGGAATCGCGATGCCCGTCCGCCAGAAGCCAGCAGGCGGCCGCGTGCTGGACCTCTTCGCCGCCACCGCTGAGAAGGGGCGGAACCTCGACGCAGCGATCATGGGCGAAGGCGCAGCGCGGCCGGAAGAGGCAGCCTCCCGGCGGATGGATGAGGTCCGGCACGGTGCCGGCGATGGAGGCGAGCGGCTGCTTCGGCTGCCCGAGTTCGGGCAGGGAGCGAAGCAGGGCCTGGGTATAGGGATGAAGCGGGCGGCGAAGAACGTCGGCGGTCCGGCCCTGCTCGACGATCTTCCCAGCATACATCACATAGACGCGATCGCAGAGCTGCGCCACGACAGCGAGATCATGGGTGATGAACAGGACCGAGGTTCCGCGCTCCTTCGCCTTCTCGCGCAAGAGCGTCAAGACCTGGGCCTGCACGGTGACGTCGAGCGCCGTGGTCGGCTCGTCGGCGATCAGGACCTTCGGGTTGCAGGAGAACGCCATGGCGAGGAGCACGCGCTGGCGCATGCCGCCGCTCAGCTCGAAGGGGTAATTCTTCATCACCCGCTTCGCGTCCGGGACCTGCATTTCCGCCAGCAGCCTTTCGGCCCTGGCCTCCGCCTCGGCTCGGCTCACCCGCTCGTGGCGGTGGATCACCTGCGTGATCTGGCGCCCGATCCGGATCGTCGGGTTGAGCGCGTTCATCGGCTCCTGGAACACCATCGAGACCAGCTTGCCGCGCATGTCCTGTAGCTCGCGCTCGCCGGTCGCCAGCATATCGCGGCCGATGAGGCGGATCGTCCCCTCGGTGATCCGGTTGCTGGCGGGCGGCAGAAGCCGGATCACCGACATCGACGTTACTGACTTCCCGCATCCCGATTCGCCCACCAGCCCGACGATCTCGCCGGCACCGACCGACAGCGTTACGTTGCTCAGCGCGTGCACCGGGCCGCGATAGGTCGGGAACTCGAGCGAAAGGTCGCGGACCTCGACAACAGCCGACATGTTCGCCTCCGTCATTTGGCGCGTAGTCTCGGGTCGAAGATGTCGCGCAGCCCGTCACCGAAGAGGTTGAAGCCCACGGCGGTGATCAGGATGGCGAGGCCCGGAAAGGTCGGGTACCACCACTGGTCCAGCAGGAAATCCCGGCCGTTGCTGACCATGGCGCCCCATTCCGCGGTCGGCTGCTGCGCGCCCAAGCCGATGAAGCTCAACGCCGAGGCGGTGAGGATCGCGACGCCGATATCGAGCGTGCCCTGCACGATGATCGGGGCCAGCGAGTTCGGCATAATGTGACGCCGGACGATATGAAGCCGGGACGAGCCGAAGGTGACGGCAGCCTTGACATAGGGCCGTTCGCGCAGCGACAGCGCCTGCCCGCGCGCCAGCCGCACATAGAAGGGAATGCGAACCACGGCGATGGCCAGCATCGCGTTGATGAGGTCGGGGCCGAGCGCGGCCGCGAGCGCCATCGCCATCACGAAGGACGGGAATGACAGCAGAACGTCCATGAAGCGCATGATCACCGTGTCGATGCGGCCGCCGGCGAGGCCGGAGAACGCGCCGATGACGACGCCGAAGCCCATCGAGATGCCGACGATCGCGAAGCCGACCGTCACCGAGGTCCGCGCGCCGTAGATGACCCGGGACAGAAGGTCCCGCCCGACCTGATCCGTGCCGAACCAGTGCTCGAAACTCGGCGCCGCCAGCCGGTTCAGCAGGTTGATCGCGTTGGGATCGTAGGGCGCCAGGACCGGCGCGAAGATCATGGTGGCAAGAACGAGGATGATGATCACGAGGCCGACGATTGCCAGCGGGCTGCGGCGAAGCTGGTACCAGACATAGCGCCAGTCGAACGACGTCGCGCCTGCCGGCCCGTTGGTATCGGCCTCGGCCGATGGGAGTGTCTCCGGGCGATCGGTGACGGTCATCTATCCGATCTCGCGAATCTGCGGATCGAGGAACATATAGGTCAGGTCCACCAGCAGGTTGAGCAGCACATAGGCGGTCGAGGCCACGACGGTAAACCCCATGATGGCCGGGAAGTCCAGGGCGGCGATCGACTCGACGACATAGTTCCCCATGCCCGGCCAGGCGAACACCGTCTCGGTCAAGACGGCGCCGTAGAGCAGGTCGCCGAAGGCCAAGCCGATCATGGTGACCGACGGGATGAGCGCGTTGCGCAGGCCGTGATCAAGGACGATCCGGGCGCGCGAGAGCCCGCTCGCCTTCGCGGTCCGGATATAATCCTCCTGCAGCACTTCGAGCATGGCGGAGCGGATCTGCCGGGTGACGACGCCGAGATGGATGAAACCCAGCGTGAGGGCCGGCAGAATCAGATGCGCGAGCGCGCTGCGCAGTGCGGCCCAGTCGCCCGCGATGAGCGAATCCACGGTGTAGAAGCCGGTCACGAAAGGCGGCGGCGACATATTGCCGGCGAGGCGCCCCGAGCCGGGCAGGATGCCGAGCTGCCCGTAGAAGAGATAGATGAGCAGCAGTCCGAGCCAGAATGCCGGGGTCGAGATCCCCGTGACCGAGAGCGTGCGGGTCAGATGATCGATGCCGCGGTCCTTGGCGACGGCGGACAGCACGCCGAGCGGTATGCCCAGCACGATCGCGAAAAGGAGCGCCGCGACCGCCAGCTCGATGGTGGCGGGGAAGAACCGGAGAATGTCATCCATCACCGGCCGCTGCGTGCGGATCGAGACGCCGAAATCGCCTTGCAGAAGGTCGCCGACATAGGTGAGGTACTGGATGTGCAGCGGCCGGTCGAGGCCGAGCGCCTCGCGCATCTGCGCCACCGTCTCGTCGGAGGCGCGCTCGCCGGCCATCATCCTGGCCGGGTCTCCCGGAATCATGTGCGAGATGACGAAGGTCACCACGGAGACGCCGAAGACGACGAAGATCAGCAGGACGAGGCGTCGTCGGATGATGTTCAGAAATGACATGGCTTGACGGTCCGATGAAGGAAGAGCCGTCCGAAGGCTCCCGGCCGGGGCAGGCAATCCGCCCCGGCCGGGAATGACCGTCTTCGGACGCTACTCGGACTTGGACATGCGGGCGAAGTCCCAGATCTGCAGCAGCATCGGGTTGTAGGCATAGCCCTCTACGTCATCGCGCATCGCGAACTGGTAGTTTCGCTGGAACAGCAGGACATAGGCCGCCTCTTCGACCGCGATCTCCTGGGCCTCCTGATAGAGCTTGGTCCGCTCTGCCTGGTCGGACCCGGTCGCCGCCTCGCGGATCAGCTCATCGACCTTGGGGTTGGTGTAGAAGGAGCGGTTGCCCGCCAGCCCATGGCGCTCCGAATCGAACCAGAAATTCATGAACATCGACGGGTCCGCATAGTCGGGCGTCCAGTTGCCCACCGCGATGTCGAAGTCGCCGGTGTCGAGCTTGTCGCGCATGGTCGGATAGGCGAACTCCTGCAGTTCGACCTCAATGCCGAGAGGCGCCAGGTTCTGCTGGAGGACCAGGCCGATCAGCTCCCAGTTCGGGTCGGTCTTGGCGTAGAGATAGCTGAGCTTGAGGTCCTCGACCCCGGCCTCGGCGAGAAGCGCCTTGGCCTTCTCCAGGTCATACTCATACTGCATGACCGACGGGTCGTGGCCCCACAGGCCCTTCGGAATTGCGCCGCGCATCTGAATGCCCTGGCCGAGCAGGATGCCGTCGATGATCCCCTGATAGTCGATCGCGTAGGAGAGGGCCTGGCGAACCTTGACGTTGTCGAGCGGCGCGCGCTCGTTGTTCAGATAAAGATAGGTGACGTAGAAGCTGGGCTCGTCGACGATCGTGACGCCGGGCACTTCCGCCATCGCGCTGAGCTGGTCGACCGGAATCTCCTCGGCGATGTCGAGATCGCCCTTCTCCAGCTGGAGACGGCGCGCCGTGGCTTCCTTGACGATCCGGATGACGACCTGCTCGAAGAACGGCTCCGGCCCGCCATAATGGGGGTTCGGCTCCATCACGATCCGCTGCCCCTTCTCCCAGCTTGCAACCTGGAAGGCGCCGCTTCCCATGCTATGGTCGGCGAGATAACCCTGCGCCATGTCGCCATTAACCTCATGCTCCATCACGGCCGGATTGACGATCCCGGCGCCGTCCACGACCAGCGTGGAGAGGAAGGGGCCGAACGGCTCCTTCAGCGTGAACCTGACGGTGCGGTCGTCCACCGCCTCGACCTTCTCGACCGACGAAAAGACGTCGGACGGCCCTTTGCCGATCTTGAGCAGGCGATCGAAGCTGAACTTGACCGCCTCGGCATCGACGGGCGAGCCGTCGGCGAACTTATGGCCGCCGGCGAGGGTAAAGGTCCAGACCGTGCCGTCCTCGTTCACCGTCCAGGACTCGGCGAGCTCGCCCTCGACCTCGGTCGTGCCCCGGCCGTCCTCGACCTTGAACCTGACCAGCCGTTCATAGGCCGGATAGGTCGCGGTCCAGCTATTGTTGGTCATGGTGACCGCCGGGTCGAGATTGTCCGGGTCGCCGGACTTGCCGATCACCAACGTATGTAGATCCGTGGCCTGCGCCGGATCGACGCCGCCGCCAACCAGGGCCGCCGACGCACAGAAGGCGGTGGCAGCGAGTAATCCGCGTAGAAGTCGTTTCATGGTTCCTCCCAGTCTTCAATTCATCTTCGGACGGATCAGATTCCGTTTCTTGCCAAGCCTCTAAGAGGGCAGGGCAACGAGCATAGGATGGAGATCCGGCTCAGGCAACGGCGGCAAATCTGCCCGGGGCAAGCGATTCGGTGGTGACGCCGAGATCAGCGAGATCGGACGGGACCGGCCGGTGTCGGGCGAGGGCCGCCGCGAGCCGGGCCATGGCCGGCGCCGTCTGGATGCCGTAACCGCCTTGCCCGGCGAGCCAGAAGAAGCCGGAAAGTTCCGAGTCGAAGCCCACAACCGGGGTCTTGTCCGTCGCGAATGTCCGTAAACCCGCCCAGCTATGCTCGATGCGCGGAATCGTCAGGTCCGTAGCCTGTTGCAGCCGATCGACCAGAATGGCGATGTCGAGCTCCTCGGGCTGGATATCGCAGGGCGGCACCGGCGTTTCGTCGGCCGGCGAGGCCAGAAGCTTGCCGGCATCCGGCTTGAAATAGAACTGTTCGTCGGCGTCGATCACAAGGGGCCACGGTTTGGAATCGACATCGGTCGGCGCCGCGAACAGGATCGCCGTCCGACGCTTTGGCGTCAGCCCGACCGGCTGCGCACCGGCCAGTCCCGCCACCTCGTCGGCCCAGGCCCCTGCCGCGTTGACGACGACCTGTCCCCGATAGGCGCCGCCGGTCCGCGTTCGAACGCTCCAGCCCTGGGCATCGCGCTCCAGCGCCTGGACGCCGCCATCGGCGACAAGCTTGCCGCCTCTCGCCCGGAAGCCGCGAAGATAGCCATGGAGAAGACCATGCACCTCGATATCCATCGCGTCGGGATCGACGACCGCGTCGGCTACATAGTCACTCTTGAGGGTCGGGACCATGTTCGTGGCCTGGCGACCGTCGAGGCGATGAATGTTGCTGCGCAACCCCGCGACCTCCTCGAGAAGCCGATCGAGCGATTCCGTCTGGTCAGGCCGTGCGATGAAGAGCGCACCGCGCGGTGTAAGCAGCGGGTGCTCGGTGAATCCCCGCGGCGGATCGAGATAGAAGGCTCTGCTACCGCTCGTCAGGGCGCGAATGGTCCGATTGCCATAGGTTTCGGCGAACAGTGCGGCGGACCTGCCGGTCGAATGATAGCCAGGCTGGCTCTCCTGCTCGAGAAGGAGCACCGTCGCATGCTCGGAAAGCTCGCAGGCGACCGAGGCGCCGGCCATGCCCGCGCCGATGACTATGAACTCGAACTCATCCATGATCGGCTGTCTTGTTAACTATTCATCCAGGTCCAGGTGCATCCACCCGGCTTCTCCAGTGTCGATCTCATAGCGGGTCAAGCCGGCCGGAGTCGACCGTCATCTTGCGGGATGGCGTTTCGCGGCTCTATGTTCCGACGGGTGCCATGGGATCGCAATCTGGGAGGAAGCGTTGAGCGTATTTGACAAGGACTCGGGGCTCGACACGCCGGCGCTCCTGCTCGACAGGGATCGCCTGGAACGCAACCTCGACGCCATGAGGGCGCGGATGGCGGCGCTCGGCGTCACGCTGCGCCCGCATCTCAAGACGGCGAAGTCCGTGGATGTCGCCCGGCTGGCGGTCGGCGACGGCGGGCCGATCACGGTGTCGACGCTTCGCGAGGCCGAAGGCTTCGCGGAGAACGGCTTCCGCGACATTCTCTACGCCGTCGGCATGACGCCGACCAAGCTGCCGCGTGTGGCGCGGCTGCTCCGGCAAGGAGTCGACCTCAAGATGATCGTCGACACGCCGGAGGCGGCCGATGCCGTCGGCCGAGCAGCGTCGGCGGAGGGCGTCGTCTGCGCGGTGCTCATCGAGATCGACAGCGGGGGTGCACGCGCGGGCGTGCTGCCGCAGGATGACCGGCTGCTCGAGATCGCGCGTCGGCTTGCCGGGAACGCCGGCACCAGCCTCGCGGGTGTCATGACTCATGCCGGACACTCCTACCAAGCGCACGGCCGTGAAGCGATCGAGGCGGTCGCGAGGGACGAAGCCGCGGCGGTCGCCGAGGCGGCAGGCCGGCTGCGCGAGGCCGGGTTCCCCTGCCCGATCGTGAGCACCGGGTCGACTCCCACCGCCGTGGTCGCCCGCGATGTCGAGGGCGTCACGGAGATGCGGCCCGGCGTCTATATGTTCTTCGACCTCGACCAAGTCGGGATCGGCGTCTGCGGGATCGACGATATCGCGCTTTCGGTTCTGGCGAGCGTGGTCGGGCACAACCGTCAGGTCGGCCAGATCCTGATCGACGCCGGAGGGCTCGCGCTGTCCAAGGATACGAGCGCGGGCGCCGTCATGCCAGGGGTCGGCTATGGCCTGCTTTGCAGCGACGATCTCGTGCCCCTCGACCCGCTGGTCGTCGCCGACGTGCATCAGGAGCATGGGATCGTGCCCGTTCCCGACGAAGGGTGGTTTGACCGGCTCCCGATCGGCGCGCAGGTGCGGGTGTTGCCGAACCATGCCTGCATGACCGCCGCCGCCTATGACGGCTACCATATCCTGCAGGGCGGCCGGCTTGCCGGCTTCTGGAGCCGGATCAACGGCTGGTGAGGAGGCGGACGGAGACATAGCCGGCGGACCGGAGGCCGGTCAGGAGTGGTCGGATCATGTCAGGAGTGGGCGGATCATGACGGTCGTTCTGACGACGCGTGCGGATATCACGCTCGACGCGGTCCACCGGGTCGCCTGGCAGGGTGAGATCGTTCGCATCAGCGACCAGGCGCTGCACTGCATCGCCGCCTGCCGGCAGTCGTTCCTACAGCTCATCGACAACGATCCCGAGGTCGTCATCTATGGCGTGACGACCGCCATGGGCGAGCTCGCCAGCAGCCGGCTGGCCCGTGCGGAGCGCGATAAGCACGCCAGGCTCAAACCCTTCGCCGCCGCCACCGCATTCGGCGATCCGCTGCCCGATCGCGTGGTGCGGGGCATCGTTCTTGCCCGGCTGGCGAATTTTCTCGAAGGCCACGCCGCGACGACCCCACGGATCGCACTGGCCGTCGCCGCTATGCTCGACGGCGGGCCGCTGCCGACGGTCCCGGCGTCGGGCCAGGGCGGCGCCGGAGAGATCCTCGCGCTCTATCCGCTGTTCGCCGAACTGTCGACGCGGTTCGACCTGGAGGTGAAGGAGCGCGGGTCGCTGATCAACGGATCGCCTTGTGGCGCGGCGCTGGTCGCCGATGCCGCACTGGCGGCGCGCAACCGGGTTCGCCTCGTGCATCGCGTCTTCGCACTTTCGATCGAGGCGTTCCGGGCCCCGCTGGAGCATTATGATGCTGCGCTCGACGCGCTGTGGGGCGATGAGCATGAGGCGGCGGCGCTGTGCGGCCTCAGGGCCTATCTTGACGGCACCGGGACAGGGCGTCGGAACTATCAGGCGCCCGTCAGCTATCGAATTCTGCCGCGCGTGCTGGGTCAGGCGCACCGGGCGCTGGCAGCGGCGGAGCAGGCTGCGGCGGTGTCGCTCAGCTCGGTGTCCGACAACCCGGTCTATGTTCCTCCCGACGGCACCCACCCTTACGGCCGTTGCCTCAGCACCGGCGGGTATCACAACGCGATGGCGGCGCCCGCGCTCGATGGTCTGGCGGCCATCTGGGCGGACCTCTGCCTGCTTTGCGACCGGCATAGTTCGAAGCTGCTCAACGGCCGGGTTTCGCTGCTCCCCGACCTGCTGCTGGTCGGCAGGGAGCCGGGCGACTCCGACGGCCATGGCGCGCTCGGCTATGTGCCGATGGCGGTCATCGGTTATCTGGAGCAGGCCAGGGCCGCCGCGCAACGCACCTTCATTCCCGGCAGCGAGAGCGCCGGGTCCGGACAGGACGATGTCGCATCGCCGGTCTTCCTCGCCTGGTCGAAAGAGGAGCGGGCCGGGCGATGCCTTGATGCGGCGCTCGCCATGCTGGCCGTCATCGCCTCGCAGGCGCTGCAGGCAACCGGCCGTTCCGCTCCGCCGCCGCTTCGCCAGTTCCTCGACGAGGTGCGCGCCGTCGTTCCGCCCGTTGACGACGACCGGGTCCTCGGACCGGAATTGCAAAGGCTCGCCGACTCCTTCACTGCCGGTGTGTTCTCGGCGACGGATCACCCCTCCTGATCAGCGCGGATCACGAACAAGGGCTGTCCTGCCAGCGGCCAAAGGCGCTGATCACCTCCCGCAACGCCCGGCTGCGCGGCTTGTCGCCGCGAACGGCCAGTCCGAGCGTGCGGTCGAGCTTCGGCGAGAGGGGGCGGGAGACCCATCTCCGAGATTCGGTCTGCCGAAGCGCCATGCCCGGTAGGATGGAATAGCCGAGTCCGGCGCCGACAAGCTCCTTTATCGCCTCGACATTGCCGAGACTCATAATGGGAGCAGGAGACAAGTCTGCGGCTGAGAACCATGCCTCGACGAGGCGGCGTGTGCTTCCGCCGGGCTCGAACAGCACCAATGGCCTTCCAACGAGAAATTGTGGCGTGACCACCGTTGGAAAGGAATCCCCGTCGGCCGGGCCAACGGCGAGAAACCTTTCGGTCAGGATCGGACTGACGTCGAAGGTCCGGCCTGTGACAGGCAAGGTGACGAGCGCGATGTCAATCCGGTTCTCTGCGACCAGAGCCAGCATCTCCGTCGTGGTGCCCGTGGTGACGGTGATTTCGAGACCGGGAAAGCGAGCCCGCAGGTCGCGAAGGATCGAAGGCAGGAAGTAGATGCAAGCCGTGGCTCCGGTCCCCAGGCGGACCCGTCCAACCGCGCCGTTGCTGTGCTCACTCACCGCTTCGAGGGCGGACTGAACGGCAGCCTCGATGGCGCTCGCGTGCCGCAGGAGCTCGGCCCCCGCTGCCGTGGTGGTGACACGCCGCCCGAGCCGTTCGAGCAGACGCGTGCCCAGATGCCCTTCAAGCCGCCGGATCTGCAAGCTGACAGCGGGCTGCGACAAGCTCAAACGAGCGGCCGCCGCTGAAAAGCTGCCGAGCTCTACGACCGCGCAGAACGTCTTCAACTGCCCGAGATCCAGCTCCCGCAAGTCAAAGTTTCCCTTATGCGATCCATAACAAATCAAAGCTTCAATTATTGTACGTTGTCACACAAGCTGACCTGAAAGGAAGCGAACTTCACAATGGTCAGCTCGTGATAAAGGCAATGATCGCGCCTCGAATCGTGTTCTGCATGGGCGCGTCACTGCTCGTGTCCTGGGGTGTGTCCTACTATCTCATCGGCGTTTTCGGTGACCGCATCGCCGCCGACCTCGGATGGAGCCTGCCCCTGGTTCACGGCGGCTTCACGGTCGCTCTCCTGACCATGGGGGGCATCTCAACGTTCGCTGGTCGTCTCATCGACCGTCACGGCGGGCGCAGTGTCATGGCGGTGGGCGCAGCGCTGACCGCAGTCGGCTGTATCGGGTTGGCGCTTTCTCACGGACTGCTGCCCTATTATGCGTCCTGGATCTGCCTCGGCGTCGCCATGCGCCTTACGCTCTACGACGCTGCCTTTGCCTCCCTTGCGCGCATCGGCGGCCCTCACGCCAAGACGGCGATGGCTCAGGTCACGCTTTTCGGAGGACTTAGCTCGACCGTCTTCTGGCCGTTCGGCGACGCTCTGGCAAATTGGCTGGGCTGGCGCGGCGCGCTTCTCGTCTATGCGGGCCTGGCGCTCGCGACTATTCTTCTGCACCTCGGCATCCCGGTCGTTCGGTACGATTCCTCGGCCGAGATTGCCGGCCACGCACCTCCCTTGGCCGGAACACGCCGGGATCAGATCGTTGCGGGAGGTCTTTACGCGCTCGCATTCGCCTTGGTGCATTTCCTGAGCTCAGCGATGTCCGCTCACGTGATCGGACTGCTCACCGGGCTCGGCCTTGCCGCGTCCGTTGCTGTCTGGGTCAGCACGCTCCGCGGCATCGGCCAGGTCGCCGGACGGCTTTGCCAGGTTCTGCTGGGCGTACACATGCATCCGCTCAAGCTCAATTTCCTGGCGATGCTTCTGCTTCCCCTCTCGTTCGCTCTGGCGTTCTTCAGCGGTACATTCGTTTTCGCCGCCCCGGCATTCGTCTTTCTCTATGGTGCCGGCCATGGCGTGGTGACCATCACGCAGGGGACGCTGCCGCTGGTTCTCTTCGACCATCGCACCTATGGGGCTTTGGTGGGGCGGCTCCTGGTCCCAAGCTTTGTCGTCTCCGCAATGGCGCCTTTGATCTTCGCTGTCGTCATCGAGCGGTTCGGCGAAGCCGTCGCCATAGGCCTTTGTTTCTTCCTGGCCGGACTGACGCTAGGGTCCGCCCTGTTGCTGAACATGCATTTCCGGAGGGTTCGAACATGACCGATCGAGGTGTCCTTGTCGTCACCGGAGGAAGCCGCGGCATCGGAGCGGCAATCGTGCGACAGGCCGCACGCCAGGGATATGCGGTGTGCTTCAGCTACGCGCAGGATTCGGCGTCGGCGGGCCAACTGCTCGAAGAGCTCGAAAGGTCGGGGCACCAAGCGCTGGCCGTGCAGGGCGACGTCGCCGAACCCGAACCGGCACGCAGCTTGTTCGACCAGGCTGAGAGTACGCTGGGTCCGGTCTCGGCGCTCGTGAACAACGCCGGAGTGACAGGGCCGATCGGCAGCTTTCGCGAGCTGGACCATGCCGTTCTGCGTCGCGTTCTCGAGGTCAACGTGGTCGGGACAATGCTTTGCGCCCAGGAAGCCATCCGCCGATGGGAGCGTCGCAGCACCGCCGGTGCCATTGTGAACATATCCTCGATCGCCGCCACGCTGGGCGCGCCGAACGAATATGTCCACTATGCGGCCACCAAAGGAGCGGTCGAATCCTTCACCATAGGCCTTGCCAAGGAACTGGCGCCAAGCGGCATAAGGGTGAATGCCGTCTCACCTGGCACCGTATTCACCGACATTCACGCACGCGCGGGCGAACCGGACCGTCCGGCTCGCGTCGTCTCCCGCGTGCCGATGGGACGGATCGGCGAACCTGACGAAATCGCAAGCGCTGTTCTCTGGCTGCTGTCGGAACAAGCATCCTACGTGACCGGTTCGATCCTGCGCGTCTCCGGTGGGCTCTAAGCCATGGAGCGATCTCGGCAGAGCGACGGATCAAGCTGCTCCCGTGAAAGGCAGGTGCGCCGCACGATCGTTCAAGACGCGCGGCCACCCTCCCGTCCATAAGAGACGCTGCGCTTGCTCGACATGGGAGGGCCGTGAGATGGAAGGGCTGCTTGGCTTCGTTCTGGCTGGTCTCGCGCTGGCTGGCAGCCCCGGCCCGGCCACGCTGAGTCTTGCCGCCACCGGCGCCGCGTTTGGCGCTCGTCGCGGTCTCGGCTACCTGACCGGGATCGTCATCGGCATGGTCATCGTGATGGGGATCATCGCGACAGGCGTGGCGGGCCTTCTGCTGGCGTTGCCGGGGGCGAAGCCCGTCGCGGCCACCCTGGCGGCCGCGTACTTTGCCTATCTCGCCATCCGCATCGCCACCGCGCCGCCCTTGGCGGAGGGGGCCGGTCCGCGTCGCCAGCCGTCCTTCGCTGCCGGCATATTCCTGTCGCTCGTCAATCCGAAGGGCTATGCCGCCATGGCAGCCCTGTTCTCCGGCTTTGTCCTGGTAAAGGAGCGCCTCGAACTGGACGCGGCGGTGAAGGTGATCGTTCTGGTGGCGATCATCATCGCGGCCAGTTCGGCATGGCTCTTTGCCGGGGCGGGGCTCACCCGCTTCTTTCGGGAACCTCGTGCCAACCGGTTCATCAATATGACCTTTGCCGTCCTTCTCGTCGCGTCCCTCGCGCTCGCGTCGTTGTTCTGAGTTCCCAGGCCGCTGGCGGCCGTTAAACAGACGAGTTTATGAGTTGGGAGGAGTGCGGAAGCCTTGGCCTTTCGGCCGGCAACCGCGCACCTCCCTGATCAGGGTAGTATTTTTCATTAGTGAGTGAATTCCGCTCACTTGCTTCAGCTGTGTGGGTGGATGAAGTTTTTCACCAGGGTTCGGAGTAAGGCCTTCGACCGTGGTCTCGATGGGGTGGTCTCGATGGCGCTTCGCCTTCCGCCGCTGAATGCGCTTCGCCTCTTCGAAGCCGCCGGCCGGCATCAGAGCTTCAAGCTGGCGGCGGAGGAATTGCATCTCACGCCGAGCGCCGTCAGCCACGGCATCGTCTCGCTCGAGCGATGGCTCGGCGTAAACTTGTTCGACCGTGGACCGCGCGGCATTTCCCTGACCGTCGCGGGGCAGGATTACCTCCCCTACGTCTCCGAGGCGCTGTCGATGATCGCAACCGGAACGCAACGGCTGCCCAGCCGCCGGACCGACCGCCGAATCCTCGTCAGCGTCGCCCCGACCTTTGCGACGAACTGGTTGCTTCCGAACCTCCACAAGTTCCACAAGCAGCATCCGCCGATCGTGGTGTCGATCGACACGGCACGCCGCCAACTGGACTTCCCCACGGATGGCGTAGATCTGGCAATCCGCATGGGGCGCGGTCCCTGGCCTGGGCTCGCGTCTGTCAAGCTGATGCAGGAATGGCTCGTTCCGGTTTGTTCGCCGACGTACCTTTCGACGCTTGGCGCCGACGGCGCTGCCCGCTTGGCAGGGGTCACGCTGTTGCACGTCGTATCCGCTACAGAAGACTGGGCCGCCTGGCTCGAGGCGGCAGGAATCGGCGACGTCGACCTTTCCCGCGGGTTCCAGTTTGACACGGCTCGCATAGCGTTCGATGCAGCCGCAAGCGGTCTTGGAATTGCGATCGGGCGAAAGCCGCTCGTTGATCGCGATCTCGCCAGCGGCCGTCTCGTGCGGGCTCTCGACCCCGTCGTACCCGCCGCGACGGCCTATTGGCTCGTCAGCTCGGAGGCGGCCGAAAACCGCCCCGAGATCGCTGCGTTCAAGCGCTGGCTCGTCGCCGAGACAGCGCAACTCTGAGACCGAGCGGCGATGCTGGATGATGCATGTCGCGCCGCCGCGACAGGTGAAAACGACTCAACTGCCCTGCAGGCCAATTCGTTTGTCCGACTTCTGGAGGGGTTGCATCCTCAGGGCTCGACCGCCAGAGGATGCCATGACCGCTGAGCTCGTCTCGTCCAAACGATCGAGTTGGATCGGCAACGCGACCGTCATCATCGTCGCCGGTGCCTTGGTCATGGCGGCGGCCATGGGCGCGCGGCAGAGTTTCGGGCTTTTCCTCGGCCCGTTCTCCTTCGAACGGGGTTTGCCGCTCACCGTCTTTGCCTTCGCCATCGCCCTGCACAATCTCGTCTGGGGCCTGGCCCAGCCCTTCGCCGGCGCCGCCGCGGACCGCTTCGGGACGGCCATCATCGTGGGCTTCGGCGCTATCGTCTACGCCGCCGGGCTGGCGCTCACGGCGCTTGTCCCGACCGGCCTGGGCGCGATCGTCGGCATCGGCATCCTCGTCGGAATCGGCTTGAGCTGCACGACCTTCGGCGTCGTGCTGGCCGCCGTTGGGCGTGCGGTATCGCCGGAGCGGCGCAGCGTGGCCATGGGCGTGGCGAGCGCCGTCGGATCGATCGGTCAAATCGGCGTCGTTCCTCTGGCGCAGACCGTCATCGACGGCAGCGGGGTCGCGGCTGGGCTACTCTTCCTCGGCCTCGTCGTTCTGCTTGCGACGCCTCTCTGCCTTGCCTTTGGCGGTGCCAAGGCTGCGCCGTCGAGCCTATCAGAACTCGGCCTGCGCCAGCCGACCTTGGGCGAGGCGTTGCGCGAGGCAGGCGGGCATCGTGGATATCAGCTGCTCACGATCGGCTTCTTCACCTGCGGCCTGCAACTTGCCTTCATCGGCACGCACCTGCCGGGATATCTCGCGACCTGCCACATGCCGGCCGCGCTCGGCGCGACGGCTCTCGCCGTCATCGGGCTGTTCAACACGATCGGCAGCTGGCTCTGCGGCTGGCTCGGCGCGCGCTGGCGCCCGCAGCATCTCCTGGCTTGGCTTTACCTGATCCGAGCCGCGGCGATCGCAGCACTCCTAGTCCTGCCCCCGAGTGAGGCGCTGGTCCTCGGTTTCGCCGCGGTGATGGGGCTCCTCTGGCTTGGAACCGTGCCGCTCACGAGCAATCTCATCGCCCGCATGTTCGGTGTCCGTCATCTTGGAACGCTGTTCGGCATCTGCTTCCTGAGTCATCAGGTCGGTTCGTTCATCGGCGCCTGGCTGGGCGGCTATGCGTTCGAGGCCACCGGCTCCTACAACTCCGTTTGGGTGTTCACCGCACTCGCCGGACTCTTCGCCGCTGCCGTTCATATTCCAATCCGCGACCGCGCCGCGCCAGGCGCACCGCGTCCATCCCACTGCTGAGGAGGCCTGCTATGCCGACAAGAACACTGCTTCGCGAGAATGCCGATGGCATCAGCACACTGACCCTGAACCGGCCGGAGCGGCTCAACGCGCTCGACCATGCAACCATCGACGCGATAATGCAGGAACTCGACCGAATCGAGGCAGACGAGTCGATCGCCGTCGTGGTTCTGACCGGAACCGGCGATCGGGCGTTCAGTGCCGGCGCGGATATCTTCGGTCTCGCTCAAAGCCTTGAGAACGGCGTGGAGGTCGCGATGCGTGAGTTCGTGCGGCGGGGTCAAGCGCTGACCGGCCGCATCGAGGCCTTTCCGAAGCCGATCATCGTTGCGGTCAACGGGCTGGCTTATGGGGGCGGCTGCGAGATCACCGAGGCGGCGCCGCTGGCGATCGCAAGTGAGGATGCAACCTTCGCCAAGCCGGAGATCGACCTCGGCTTTCCGCCGCCTTTCGGCGGAACGCAACGCCTGCCGCGGCTGATCGGTCGCAAGCGCGCATTGGCGATGATCCTGACCGCCGAGCCGATTTCCGCACAGGAAGCGCTTGCAATGGGCCTCGTGAACCGGGTCGTGCCGAAGGATCGGTTGCTCGATGAAGCCTATCAGCTCGCGGCCGCGATTCGGCGGAAATCGCGGCTTGCCGTGACCGCCTGCCTCGCCAGCGTCACGCGCGGCCTCAATGTCGGAATTCATGAAGGCTTGGCGATCGAAGCAAGCCAGTTCGCGCGCGTCGCGTCCACGCAGGATGTCGCGGAAGGTGTCGGCGCATTCCTAGAAAAGCGGCAAGCTTCCTTCGGGGACATCTGAACTTTCGAATCACGATCTCCAGAACGG
This sequence comes from Virgifigura deserti, assembly GCA_003576685.1. Taxonomy (GTDB): domain Bacteria; phylum Pseudomonadota; class Alphaproteobacteria; order Dongiales; family Dongiaceae; genus Virgifigura; species Virgifigura deserti. The sequence continues at coordinate 37,961 of QOZR01000007.1, read as the reverse complement.
CTTGCGAACCTCGCGGACGACCTCGAGCCGGTTGAGGCCGATGTCTTTCAGCATGCGCTCGTCGAGGGCGGCGAGCACCCGCCGCTGACGTGCGTTCTCACGCCACGCCAGAACGAGATCGATCGCTCTTCGAGCAATGGTCGAGGGAACGTGCGTGCTGCTGTGCGGCTTACTCGCGGCGGCGCATCGGCGTTTGGCGAACCAAGGCCTCGGCTCAATGAAGGGGGCGCTGAATCGTGACCGCATCGAGTTCGCCCGCTTGCTACCTCACAGTCTTCGGATGCCCAATGGATGCAGGGCCGAGTGTCTGTAGGCAAACGAGTTCTTCTCCTCGATGCGTGAGCAACACTCACCAAGCGACCGACCGCACTGCCGGACTTCGGCTGACGCGCATTTTCGCTTGACGCCTTCGGCTGACGGGTGAAGAGTGGAAAAAAATACAATGAACGAAAAAAATTTCAGGAGGAAACGATTCGCGTCGCATCACCAGAGGCGAGCCTCGCCACGCGCGCCGCTTGGCTGTCCTTTGTCGGGGGCTATACCCAGGGGCAGATCGCGGAGCGGCTTGGCGTGTCCGCGGTCAAGGTTCACCGGCTGATCGCCCAGGCGCGCCAACTCGGTCTCATCAAGGTTTTCGTCGAAGGGGCCCCGGCCGAATGCATCGAGGTCGAGGATCGTCTCGTCCGGCTATTCGGTCTGCGCTTCTGCACGGTGATCCCGGCCATGTCCATGCCCGGATCCGACGAGTCCACCCGCACCATCGCGGCCTTGGGGGTTGCAGGCGCCCAGTTCCTGGCGGGCTATCTCGAGCAGGTCGGCGCCAAGGTGATCGGCGTCGGCCATGGCCGAACGCTCGCGGCCGTCGCCGACCAGCTTCCGACCATTCCGCGGCCCGATCACCGGTTCGTGTCGCTGCTCGGAAGCTTGACGCGGCGGGCCGCGACGAACCCGTTCGATGTCATCCACCGCCTGGCCGAGCGCACCGGCGGCGAGGGCTATTTCCTGCCCATCCCGTTCATTGCCGACAGCGCCGAGGCCAAGGCGGTCCTGATGGCGCAGCAGAGCGTGCGCGAGATCGTGCGGCTGGCACGGCAGGCGGAGATGTTCGTCGTCGGTGTCGGCGAGCTCGGCGCCGAGGCGCATATGAAGCAGGTCGGTCAGTTGACCGACCTGGAATATGAGGCCCTGCGCGAGGCCGGCGCGATCGGCGATCTCATCGGACACTTCCTCGACGCCGACGGCAAGCCCGTCGATTGCGAGGTCAACGAGCGCACCCTCGGCCTGCGAATCGAGGATCTGCGCGACCGCGAGGTCATCGCCGTCGCCGGCGGCGGCGGCAAGCGCGATGCCATCCTTGCGGCGCTTCGGAGCGGCGTCCTTACCGGCTTGATCACCGATGAGGTCGCGGCCCAACAGATCGTGGCCCTCGAACAGGATGCACGATCCGCTTCAATCACCGCCGGGAACCGGCTCGACCGGACGCGAACGGCGTAATCACCTGCGATAGGGAGGAGACTAATGTCCAAACGCGTAGACGATCTGTTCGACGCCCATTTATCGAAGAAGCTGGGGCGCCGCGAACTGGCGAATCGGGCGGCCAGACTGGGGCTCGGCGGTGTTGCTGCGGGCTATCTTCTCAACGCGGCCGGCACACGGGCGCTCGCCGCGGGAAGTTTCGATTGGAAGGCGCATCAGGGCACGACGGTCAGGCTGCTGTTGAACAAGCACCCCTATACCGACGCCATGATCAACAACCTGGACAACTTCAAGGAGTTGACCGGGATGGATGTGGTTTACGACGTCTTCCCCGAGGACGTCTATTTCGACAAGGTCACCGCGGCCCTCTCCAGCCGCTCCTCGCAATATGACGCCTTCATGACGGGCGCCTATCAGACTTGGCAGTACGGCCCGGCCGGGTGGCTCCGCGACGTGAACGAATGGATCGGCGATCCGTCGAAGACTGCGGACACCTACAACTGGGACGATCTGCTGCCCAATCTCCGCGCCTCGACCGCCTGGAGCGGCGTCCCCGGCGAGGCGCTGGGCGGATCCGGAGCGAAGCAATGGGCCGTGCCCTGGGGCTTCGAGCTCAACAGCATTTCCTACAACCGGCGGATGTTCGACGCCGCCGGCGTGACGCCGCCGGAGAACATGGAAGACCTGATGGAGAAGGCCGCGAAGCTGACCAGCGGCGACGTATACGGCATCGGCGCCCGCGGCACGCGCAGCTGGGCGACGATCCACCCGGGCTATCTGTCCGGCTTCACCAACTTCGGCGCCCGCGACTTCGTCGTCGAGGACGGCAATTTGAAAGCCGCGATGAACAGCCCCGAGGGCAAGAAGTTCACGCAGATGTGGATCGAGATGCTGCAGAAGTCCGGCCCGCGGAACTGGACGACCTACACCTGGTACGAGGTCGGAAACGATCTCGGCGCCGGTGCGTCGGCGATGATCTACGACGCCGACATCCTCGGCTACTTCCAGAATCGCGGCACCAAGGAGGCGGGCAACATCGGCTACGCCGCCTTCGCGCCCAACCCGGAGGCCGAGCAGCCGACGCCGAATGTGTGGATCTGGTCGCTGGGCTTGAGCGCCTTCTCCGAGCAGCCGGATGCCGGATGGCACTTTATCCAATGGGCGACCGGCACCGAGCACACCACCTTCGGCGCGACGCAGGCCGACCTGGTGAACCCGGTGCGCCAATCGGTGTGGAACAATGCCGACTTCCAGGCCCGGCTGAAGAAGGACTATCCCGGCTATCTCGAGCAGTACCAGCAGTCGAGCGACGGTTCGAAGATCTACTTCACGCCGCAGCCGCTGTTCTTCAACCTGACCACCGAGTGGGCCGCCAGCCTGCAGAAGATGCATGCGAACCAGGTGAGCGTCGACGAGGGGCTGGACCAACTTGCCGAGTCGGTCAACCAGCAGCTCCGTAACGCGGGCATTGCCCAGTAAGCGCGTCGACGCGGCGCAGGTGCGGCGCTGGCGATCCGCGCCGCACCTGCGTCCCTTTTTCAACCCCGTGGACTGAATCGAGGGAGTCCAAGCCGTGGTCGAACTTGCCCAGGACCGGGCGCTGCCCCGGGCGCGATCCAGCGCCAGGGACTGGTTGTTGCCCTATCTGCTCAGCCTGCCGTCGCTGCTGGTGACGATCGGCATCCTGATCCCGTTCGGCACCGCGGTCTATTACTCGATGGAGCGCTATAACTTGGCGTTCCCGGCGGGCCGGCAGTTCATCTGGTTCGGCAACTACATCAGCCTGTTCGGCGATCCGGGCTTCTGGAACACCCTGCAGGTTTCGCTGCTCTATACGCTGCTCTGCGTCGGCATCCAGCTTCTGCTGGGCCTTGGAATCGCGCTGCTTCTGGTTCGGCGCACTTGGTTCAACGACGTCATGAGCGTGCTTCTCATCCTGCCGCTGATGGTTGCGCCGGCGATCGCCAGCCTGATGTGGAAGCTGATGACGAACCCGAGCTTCGGGATCCTGAGTTATCTGCTCACGCTCGTCGGCGTCGAGCGGTTTCCCTGGGCCTCGTCCCCGGACACGGCGCTCTTCACCGTCGTCCTGGTCGATACCTGGGTCTATACGCCGTTCATCACCATTCTGCTGCTCGCAGGCCTGCGCGCGCTGCCCAAGCAGCCATTCGAGGCGGCCGAGCTCGACGGCGTGCCGCAAAGCTTCGTGTTCTTCCGCATCACCCTGCCGATGCTGATGCCCTATATCCTGACGGCCGGCCTCTTCCGGATGCTGGAGGCGATCCAGCAGTTCGACATCATCTACGCGATGACGCAGGGCGGGCCCGGCGACACGCTCATGGTGTTCCAGATCCAGGCCTATCTCTCGGCCTTCACCTACACCAATATCGGCCGCTCGGCCGCGGTCCTGATGGTGCTGTGGGCGATCACCTTCCTGCTTAGCAACTTGGTGATCAAGCGCTGGCTGAAGCTGCGTGAACGCCGGCACGGCAACGCGTGAGGAGGGCGTCATGATCGTCAAAGCTGTCCGCGCCGTGCTGCTGGCCCTGGTCGCGCTGTTCTTTCTCTTCCCGATCTTCTGGGTCCTGCTGATGAGCGTGATGACCAACCAGGACATCCTGCGCAGCCCGCCCAGCCTGATCTTCGAGCCGACGCTCGAAAACTACGTCGCGCTGATCTCGGGTCAGCTCGATACCAGCGTCGGCACGCTCGAGGTCGCCTATATGCGCAACCTCATGAACAGCCTGATCCTGGGCGTCGGCTCAGTCCTGCTGTCGCTGCTGCTGGGGGTGCCGGCCGCCTACGCCTTCGCCCGGTTCCGCTTCAGGCTCGGCGAGAACATCGCCTTCACGCTGCTGAGCTTCCGGTTCGCGCCGCCGCTCCTCGTGCTGCTGCCGCTCCTGTTCTATTTCCAGCAGCTCGGCCTTTATGACACCTATTTCGGACTCATCTGGGTCTATCAGCTCATCACCCTGCCGCTGATCCTCTGGATCGTACGGGGTTATTTCGAGGATATCAGCGAGGATATCGAGCATGCCTACCGGCTCGATGGGCATTCCTGGCTCGCGACCTTCCTCAGGATCGCGATTCCGCTCGCGCGGCCGGGAATCGCGGCGGCGGCGCTGCTCGCCTTCATCTTCGCCTGGAACAATTTCATCTTCGCGCTGATCCTGGGTTCGAGCGACGTGCAGCCGGTGACCGTCGGTGCGCTCGCCTTCATCACGGCATCGGGCATCAATTACGGCCAGATCGCTGCGGCGCTGGTGCTGTCCGTCGTGCCGACGCTGATCCTGGCGCTGTTCGCGCAGCGCTATCTGGTCGAGGGGCTGAGCCTCGGCGCGGTGAAAGGATAGGGAGGGGGCCATGGCTTATTTCGAGATCGACCGCCTCTCCAAGTCGTTCGGCAAGAGCAAGGTCATCGACAATCTGTCCTTGTCCGTGAGGCAGGGCGAATCGGTCGTCGTGTTCGGCCCGTCGGGCTGCGGCAAGACGGTGCTCCTGCGTCTGATCTCCGGCGTGCTGCGCGCCGATGCCGGCGACATCCGGATCGATGGCGAGAGCATCGCCCATCTGGGGCCGGATCACCGCGACGTGGCGATGGCGTTCCAGAACTTCGCGCTCTACCCGCATATGACGGCGTTCGAGAACATCGCCAGCCCCTTGCGCGCGCGGAAGCTTGCGGAGGCGGAAATCAGCCGCCGCGTTCACGAGCTCGCCGAGCTGCTGCGCATCGACCATGTGCTCGGCCACACACCACGCGAGCTGTCGAACGGGCAGAAGCAGCGAACGTCGCTGGCCCGCAGCCTGGCGGCGCCGCCGGCGGTGCTGCTGCTCGACGATCCGCTGCGCAATGTCGACGCCAAGATCCGCTACGAGATGCGGTTGGAGCTGCCGCGCGTGCTGCGCGAATACCGCTCGACCGTGTTCTACGTCACCCAGGACTACAAGGAGGCGATGGCGCTCGGAAACCGGGTGGGCGTGCTCTATGACGGAACCTTCCAGCAAGTGGACACGCCCGCCGGCATCTATGGCCGGCCCGAGAGCATCCGCATCGCGCGGCTGTTCGGCGATCCGCCCGTGAATCTCCTGCCCGCCCGGCCCGAATTGAGCGGCGACGGCCGTGCCAAGCTGCGCATCGGCGGCAGCGATCTGGTCGGGCCGCCGTCGCTCGAGAGCCTCGTCGGCCGCGATCTGCTGGTCGGCATCCGGCCCGAGGATATCGAGGTGCTGACCGAGCCGGCGGAGGGCGCCATCGCGGTCGAGCTCGATGCGCTCACGCCGCTCAACGTACGCGCGGTGATGCTGCTGCGGGACGGGCAGGGAACCGAGATCCTGGCCTCCTGCCCGGAGGACGATCGCCCGCCGCTGAGCCGCGGACGCCGCCAGGTTTGGGCGCGGCTGGATCTCGGCCGCGCGCTGTTCTTCGACCGCGCGACCGAGATGCGAATTCACTGAAGAACCCAGGGAAGAACGCAGGAAACACAGGGCAGCATGGCGTCTCTCAGTCTCGACAAGGTCAGCAAGATCTATGGGCCGCGGCGGCAAGCCGGGGTCCTGGCGGTGCGCGACCTCACGATGCGGATCGACGATGGCGAAATCGTCGGCCTGCTCGGCTCTTCCGGCTGCGGCAAGACGTCGACCTTGCGCATGATCGCCGGCTTCGAGAGCGTGACGCAGGGCGAAATTCGGATCGGCGACAGGCGCCTCAACGATCTGCCGCCGGCGCAGCGCGGCGTGGCCATGGCCTTCGAGGGCTATGCGCTCTATCCCCCGCTCAGGATCGAAGACAATATCGCCTTCGGCCTTCTGCGCGCCCGCATGCCGAAGGCCGAGGTCGCCCGCAAGGTGGCGGACGTCGCCCGGCTGCTCGAGATCGAGAACATCCTCGGCAGCTATCCGTCGACTCTCTCGGGCGGCCAGCAGCAGCGCGTCTCGCTTGCCCGCGCCCTGGTCCGCGGCGCCGACCTGCATCTGCTCGACGAGCCGATGTCGCAGCTCGAGCCGCAGCTCCGCGCCATCCTGCGTGCGCGAATCAAGGATTATCTGATCGAGCATAAGATGACGACGGTGTTCGTCACTCACGACCAGACGGAGGCGATCGCGCTCGCCGACCGCATCGCGATCATGGAGGCGGGCGAGCTGCAGCAGTTGGCCTCGCCTGAGGATCTGAAGGAGAAGCCGGCGAACCTGTTCGTCGCCTCCTTCGTCGGCGAGCCGCCGATGAACCTGTTCCCGGCCGAGGTGGATTCGAACAACGCGATCCAGGTGATCAACCGCGCTGACGAGAAGGCCTTCTCGATCGATCTCGACGGCGCCGGCGATGCGGCCGCGCAGATCCTGCATCCCGGTCGCAAGATCCATCTTGGAATCCGCCCGCACCGGATCCGCGTCGGTCCCGTCGGCGTCAATGACGGGGCGAACGCCGTGGCGCGCGGCATGCTGCTGTCGAACCAGTGGCTCGGCGACCAGAGCCATCTGGGCATCAATGTCGGCGGCTGCTTCATGATCGCGGTCAGCGACCGCGACGTCGCGCTCAGGACCGACGAGGCGGTCGATGTCAGCCTGCCGTTCGGTGCGCTGCACGTCTTCGACCGCGACGACGAGCGCGCCCTGCTGCATGGCATGAGCCCGGCGGAGGCCTGAGGATGGCCGCCGATCTGCTCATCGGACTCGATGCCGGCACGTCGGTGATCAAGGCGGTCGTCTTCACTTTCGACGGCGAGCAGGTCGCCTGCGCTTCGGTCAAGAACCGGCTGGCGCATGTGCCGCAGGGCGGCGTCGAGCAGGACATGGACGAGACCTGGGCCGCGACCGCCAAGACGCTGCGCGCGCTGGGCGACGAGGTGCCGGGACTCGCCGACCGCGTCGCCGCGCTTTCGATCACAGGCCAAGGCGACGGCACTTGGCTGATCGACGCAGAGGGGCGGCCGGTGGCACCCGCCTGGCTGTGGCTCGACGGCCGCGCCGGGCCGATCGTTGAGGAGCTGCGCCGCAACGGCGTCGGCGAAGAGGTTCACCGGATCACCGGAACCGGCCTCAACCCGTCGAACCAAAGCGGGCAGCTGCTCTGGCTGCGGCGCCATCGGCCCGAGCTGCTCGCGCGCGCGGCGACCGCCTTCCACTGCAAGGACTGGCTCTATTTCAACCTGACCGGGGAACGCGCGACCGACCAGTCGGAAGCGAACTTCACCTTCGGCGACTTCCGCACACGGGACTATAGCGACGAGGTCCTGAGGCTGTTCGGCCTCGCCGCATTCCGGCATCTACTGCCCGAGCAGGTCGACGGCATGCGCCACCATGGCCGGCTTACCGCCGAGGCCGCGCGGGAAACCGGGCTCAAGGAGGGCATGCCCGTCTGCCTGGCGCCGGTCGATATCCTATGCACCGCGCTCGGCGCCGGGCTCTATGAGCCCGAGCGTCCTGTCGGTTGCACGATCCTGGGCAGTACCGGCGCGCATATGCGGCTTTACCGGAGCGCCGACGCGGTCCAGCTCAAGGCTCCGGTCGGCTACACGATGGTGATGATCGACGCCTGGGCCGGCATCATGTCCAACATGTCGGCGACGCTCAATGTCGACTGGCTGCTCGACCGGGCCGAGGATGTGCTGGGCGCCTTCATGCCGGGCGGCGTGTCGCGCGGTGATCTGCTGGCGCTGATGGACCGCCGCGCTGCCGAGGCGGAGCCGGGCCGTGTCCTGTTCCATCCCTTCATCTACGAGGCCGGTGAGCGCGGGCCGTTCGTCGAGCCGCGGGCGCGGGCACAGTTCCTCGGCCTGACGTCACAGGTCACGTTCTTCGACATGATGCGCGGCGTCTACGAGTCGCTCGGCTTCGCGGCGCGCGATTGCTACGAGGCGCTCGGCCACGCCCCATGCGAGATCCGCCTCGCGGGCGGCGCGGCGCGCAGCCCGACCTGCCGCAGGATTCTGGCGAGCGCGGTCAATGCGCCGGTCCGCCTCGTCGAACGCGAGGAGGCCGGGGCAGCCGGCGCGGCGATGATCGCCGCGGTGGCCATCGGCGCGACGCCGAGCCTGGAGGCGATCTGCAAGGCCTGGGTCGATCCGTTCCTGGGTGCGCTCGAATCCCCGGACCCGCAACTTGTCAAGGCTTACGACGCCCTGTTCCCCATTTACCGCCAAGGTTATCAAGCCATGTTCGATGTCTGGCATGCCCTCCACACTGTGCGGGGAGGACAGTGAGATGACTCCGCTCCGCATTGCGATCGTCGGCGATCATTTCATGAAGCCCGACTATTTCCGGCGCGCGCTGGACGCGGTCGAGGGGCTGGAATTCCATGCGCGTACGCTAGAGCTCGATTGGCCGGATACGCCGATGATCCATGGCGAGAAGGGCACGGAGCTCGAGGGCCTGCGCGAGTTCGTCGGCGACCCCGACGCGGTCGTGGACTTCATCGGCGATGCACAAGTGCTGATCAACCACGTGGCCCCGATCAGCGCCGCCATGCTCACCCGGCTGCCGGCCTTGAAGCTGATCGCGGTCTCGCGTGGCGGGCCGGTCAACATCGACATGGCGGCGGCGCGCGCCCGCGGCATTCCGGTGGTCAACGCGCCCGGCCGTAACGCCAGCGCCGTCGCCGAGTTCACGATCGGCATGATCCTGGCCGAGACGCGCCTCATCACCCTCGGCCACAAGTCCCTGTCGCAGGGGCAGTGGCGCGGCGATCTCTATCGCGAGGACCGGACGGGCGAGGAACTGTCCCAGCAGGTGGTCGGCGTGATCGGCTACGGCCATATCGGCACGCGGGTGGTCCGCTTGCTGAAGCCCTTCGGCTGCACCATCCTGGTCTCAGATCCCTATGTCGCGCTGTCGCCGGAGGATGCCGCCGACGGCGTCGAGCAGGTCGGCATGGACGAGCTCCTGCGGCGATCCGACGTCGTCACCCTGCATGCCCGCGTGACCGAGGAGACGAAGGGATTCCTCGGCGGACCGCAATTCGCGCGGATGAAGCCGGGGGCCTATTTCATCAACACCGCCCGCGGGCCGATGGTCGATTACGACGCGCTTTACGAGGCGCTCCGCTCCCGCCATCTACGCGGCGCGGGCCTGGAAACCTTCGCAAGGGAGCCGCCGCCGCCGGACTGGCCGTTGCTCAGGCTCGACAATGTGACGCTGACGCCGCATATCGCCGGCTCGTCGCGGCGGACCATCGCCTACGCGGCCGAAATGGTCGCCGACGAGGTGCGGCGCTTCGCAGCCGGCGATCCTGCGCTCAATCCCGCCTGACGGCGTCGGCAGGGCAGGAGCGTCGAGACGGCATGGCTGATCTCACCAACGCCAGCATCGCGGATCCGGTCGATCTGCTGGTCGTCGGTGCCGGCGTGAACGGCGCCGGCATTGCCCGCGATGCCGCCGGACGCGGCCTGTCGGTGGTGCTGTGCGACAGGGACGACCTCGCCAGTGGCACCTCCTCGCGCAGCGGCAAGCTGGTGCATGGCGGCTTGCGCTATCTCGAATATTACGAGTTCCGGCTGGTGAGGGAGGCGCTGATCGAGCGCGAGGTGCTGCTGCGTAGCGCGCCGCACATCATCTGGCCGATGCGCTTCGTCCTGCCGCACGACAAGAGCCAGCGGCCGGCCTGGCTGGTCCGGCTCGGGCTGTTCCTGTACGACCATCTCGGCGGGCGCCAGAAGCTGCCGGGCTGCCGCAGGCTCGATCTGCGGACGGAGCCGGAAGGCGAGCCGCTGCTGCCCGGCTACAGCAAGGCGTTCGAATATTCCGACTGCTGGGTCGATGACGCCCGGCTCGTGGTGCTCAACGCGAAGTCGGCCGAGCAGAACGGCGCGGTCGTGCTGCCGCGGACCGAATGCGTCTCGATCCGCCGCGATGGCGATCTCTGGCAAGCCACGCTGCGCGCCGACCATAGCCGGGCCGAGCGGCAGATCCGCGCCCGCATCGTCGTCAATGCTGCCGGCCCCTGGGTCGAGAAGATGCTTGCCGGCGTCGTCGGCTACAACGCCCGCAGCCGGGTTCGGCTGGTGCGCGGCAGCCATCTGATCGTGCGCAGGCTCTATGACGGCCCGCAGGCCTATCTGATCCAGAACACCGACAAGCGGGTGATCTTCGTCAACCCCTATGAAGGCGACTATAACCTGATCGGCACCACCGACATTCCGCAGGACGCCGACCCTGATCAGGTGGCGATCTCGCCGGAGGAGGTCGCCTATCTCTGTGCCGCGACCAACCGCTATTTCAAGCGCAAGATCGCGCCCGAGGACGTGGTGCATTCCTTCTCCGGCGTGCGGCCGCTCTATGACGATGCCGCTGAGGATCCCTCGGCGGTGACCCGCGACTATGTGTTCGACATCGACGCAGAAGCCGGATGCGCGCCGCTCCTGTCGATCTATGGCGGCAAGATCACGACCTACCGTAAGCTCGCCGAACATGCGCTCGAGAAGCTGAAGCCCTTCATGCCGAAGATGGGCGCGGCCTGGACCGGCAATGCGCCGCTGCCCGGCGGCGACATGCCCGATGCGGATTACGAGTCCTACGGCATACGGTTCCGGGCCGAGCGGCCCTGGCTGCCGCAAGCCGTCGCGCAGCATTATCTGCGCTGCTACGGCACCATCGCCGAACGCATCCTCGGCGAGGCCCGGTCGCTCGACGATCTGGGTCGGCATTTCGGCGCCGGCCTCTATGAGCGCGAGGTGCGCTATCTCGTCGACGAGGAATGGGCCATGACCCTGGAGGACATCATCGAGCGCCGCACCAAATACTACCTGCATCTGTCACAAGACGAGATCGCCCGGTTCGCCGCCTGGCTCGCCCGCGAGCGCGGCACCTCGCAGGCGCACGCGGTCTGACGGGGCGATGCTGATGCGCGGAGGAGAGACATGGTCATGAACGACCCGGCGGTCGTCGAGCTGCGGCGGCTTTCGGCCCGCCTCGGGCGGGACGGGTCGCTGATCCAGGGCGCGGGCGGCAACAGCTCGATCAAGCAGGGCGATGTGCTTCTCGTCAAGGCGTCGGGCACCTGGCTGGCCCGGGCCGAGGAGGAGTCGATCTTCGTGCCGGTTCGCCTGAGCGGTGTGCGGGCGCGCATCGCTGCCGCGGAGCCGGACCCGGTGAGCGCCGAGCGGCTGCCGGCCGAGACCGATCGGCCGCTGCGCCCCTCGATCGAGACCACGCTGCACGCGATCCTGCCGCATGCCGTGGTGCTCCATGTGCATTCCGTGAACACGATCGCCTGGGCCGTGCGCGTCGATGGGGAGCAGGCGCTGGCGGAGCGTCTCGAAGGGCTGCGCTGGGCCTGGATCCCCTACGTTCGTCCCGGCCTGCCGCTGGCCCAGGCGGTGGCTCGGGCGGTCGAGCGCGCCGAACCGGATGTCATCGTCATGGCCAATCACGGACTCGTGGTCGGCGGTGCCGACTGTGCCGCTGCGGATGCCCTGCTCACTGAAGTCGAACGGCGTCTCGCCATTTCGCCCCGACCGGCTCGGTCCGGCGACGCCGACAGATTGTCGGAGTTGGCAAAGGGCACCCCGTTCCGGCCCTGCCGGGATACGAACGCCCACATCATCGCCGTCGATCCCGCCCTACGCACCACCGCGACCGGCGGCACGCTTTATCCCGATCACCTGATCTTCCTCGGACCGGGAGCGGTGGCGCTCCGATCCGGCGAGAATCCGGCCGATGCCCTGCGGCGAATCCAAACCCATGACGGCAAGCCGCCCGCCATGCTGCTGGCGCCGGATGCCGGCGTTCTGGTGCGCAACGATCTCTCGGCGGGGGGAGAGGCAATGGTGTCCTGCCTCGCCGACGTGCTGCGGCGCCTACCGTCCGATGCGCCGCTCGTCTATCTGACGCCCGCGCAGGAGGCGGAGCTGCTCGGATGGGATGCGGAGAAATATCGCCAGAGTCTGGACCATTGAACCATACGACACGCGTTTCGAGCGAGACAAAGGAGCTTTCATGACGAGTCGGGGCCAGCGGCAATTGCGCCAGGACATCATCACCACCTGCCAGCAGATGAACGCGCTCGGCATCAACCAGGGAACGTCCGGCAATGTCAGCGTGCGGACGGATGGCGGCTTCCTGATCACCCCCTCCGGTATGCCCTATGACGCGATGAAGCCGGAGCAGGTCGTCGAGATGGATCTCGATGGCGGCTATTACGGCGAGTTCCTGCCGTCGAGCGAATGGCGCATGCATTTCGACATCTATCGCAACCGGTCGGAGGCCGGCGCGGTGGTGCATACCCATGCCACCTTCTGCACCGCGCTGAGCTGCCTTCACGAAAACATCCCGGCCTTCCACTATATGATCGCGGTCAGCGGCGGCACCGACATCCGCTGTGCCGACTACGCCACCTTCGGGACCCAGTCGCTCAGCGAGAATATGCTCGAGGCACTCGAGGGGCGGACCGCCTGCCTCCTTGCCAATCACGGGATGATCTGCTTCGGGCCCAATCTGAAGAAGGCGCTGTGGCTCGCCACGGAGGTCGAGACCTTGGCCCGGCAATATTGGTATGCCCGCCAGGTCGGCGCGCCGGCCCTGCTCGACGAGGCGGAAGTGCAGACCGTTCTCGAGCGCTTCAAGACCTATGGAAAGCAGACGCAGGATCTGGCCTCGGGTGACGCGCTGGCGGTGACGCCGCCACCGCGCAGGGACGCACCGCGAAAAGTGGCGGCTCGCAAGAAGCTGGCCAAATCGAAAGCCAAGTCGAAGGCCAAATCTACGGGCCGGCGTCGGGTTTCCTGAGGTCCGGGCGAGCATGGCGCACGACCCTCTCTTTGTTGGGATCGATGTCGGCACGTCGGGCGTGCGCGCTGTTGCGATCGACCGGGGCGGGACTCTTGCCGGCCAAGCGTCAGCCGCAATGCCGGCCCCGGATCGGGAGGGCGGCGGGCTTTCGCAGGATCCGGCGCAGTGGTGGCGCGCGGTCGAGACGGCGTTGGGCGAACTCGCGGCCGCGGTGCCGGCCAAGCGGATTGTGGCGCTGGCTGTTGACGGGACCTCCGGCACGCTGCTCGTGACCGATGGCGCGGGTACGCCGCTCGCGCCCGCGCTGATGTATAACGACGCGCGAAGCACCGGCGAGGCGGCGCGGGTGAAACAGGTTGCCCCACCGGACAGTGGTGGCCACGGTGCAACCTCGGCGCTCGCCAAGCTGCTGCATTTCCAGGGCCGCGGAGATCTCGGCGGTGCTCGGCACGCGTTGCATCAGGCCGACTGGATCGCCGGCCGGCTCACCAACTGCTTTGGCGTAACGGACGAGAACAACTGTCTGAAGATGGGTTATGACGTGGTTGCCCGACGCTGGCCCGACTGGTTCGATGCGCTCGGCGTCCGTCGCGACCTGCTGTCGGAGGTTCGGGTTCCCGGTACTGTGCTGGGGCCGGTCGACGACAAGGTCGCCGATCAGCTGGGCCTGCCGCGCGGCGTCCGCATGGTCGCCGGCACGACCGACGGCGTCGCGGCCTTCCTCGCGACCGGCGCGTTCGAGATCGGCGATGCGGTGACCTCGCTCGGCAGCACGCTCGTGGTCAAGTTGCTCTCGAATGCACCGCTGTTCGACGCGACCTCGGGTGTCTACAGTCATCGGCTGGGCGACCTGTGGCTGCCGGGCGGCGCGTCGAACAGTGGCGGCGCGGCGCTGCTGCGCTTCTTCACGGCGGAGCGGATGGTAGAGCTGACGCCCCGGCTTCAGCCCGACCGGCCCACCGGCCTCTCTTATTATCCGCTGCCCGCGTCGGGTGAGCGCTTTCCGATCCACGATCCCGGGAAGTCGTCCATCACCGAGCCGCGGCCCGATGACGACGCGCTGTTCTTGCAAGGCCTGCTCGAAGGCATCGCCGAGATCGAGGTGACGGCCTACCGGCATCTGCGCGACCTCGGCGCGCCCGCGCTGCGCAGCGTCCGGAACGTCGGCGGCGGTGCGCAGAACCCAGCCTGGACGGCGATCCGCGCGCGCCGTCTCGGTGTCGCGATGCCGGAGCCGGTCAGCCTCGAGGCGGCCTATGGCACGGCCCTTCTTGCGCAACGCGGCGCGGCTTCCGCATGAAGGAGAGCCTCTTCTGTTCCGGTGTTGGCGCGTTCGCCGAACGGTTCGATGCCTTTCTGGTGGATCAATGGGGCGTCCTGCATAACGGCGTGGCGCCCTATCCCGGCGCCGTCGCGTGCCTGGCCCGCCTCAGGGAGTTCGGCAAGCCGGTCGTAATCCTGTCCAATTCCGGAAAGCGGGCCGCCTCCAATCTAAAGCGCCTGGCTGTCCTCGGATTCCCGGCGGAGAGCTACACCGCGCTCGTGACCTCCGGCGAGGTCGCATGGCACGCCCTGCAAGAGCGGTCGGACCCGTTCTATGCTGACCTCGGCCGCCGCTGCTTTCGGCTGGCGCCACGCGCCGACCCCGGTGTGCTCGACGGGCTGGATCTCGAAACCGCCCAGACGGTCGAGACGGCGGACTTCCTTCTCGCCAGCAGCACCAACGAGCCGGATTTCGCGATCGTGAACTACGAGCCGCATCTGCGGTCCGGCGCAAAGCGTGGTCTGCCCATGCTCTGCACCAACCCGGACCTCGTCGGCGTCACGGCAGCGGGGCTCGTGCCCAGCCCTGGCGCACTCGCCCGGCGCTATGAAGAGCTGGGCGGGCAGGTTCACTATGTGGGGAAGCCCTATCCGGAGGTTTACCGCTTCTGCTTTAGCCTGCTCGGCGGGATGGCGCCGGAGCGCGTCGTCGCGGTCGGCGATAGCCTGCAGCATGATATCGCCGGCGGGGCGGCAGCCGGCACGGCGACGGCGTTCGTCGTCGGTGGCATTCACGCCGATCGCTTCAGCGACCCCGACGATTCGGCCGCGCTCGCCGCGCTCGCCGCCGAGTATGCGGTGATGCCGGACTTCACGATCCCGGCCTTTCGATGGTAGCGCGGCAGCGGACTATGGGCGAGTCCGCTTCTGATAGGCTGCGTTGATTGCGTCGTCAGTTTCCGGTTCCGCCGGATAGAGCAGCAGCTCCTCGGGCAGGCTCACCCACGGCTGGGCGCGCTTGGTCCAGAGATGCCCCACGGGGTCGAGGATACTGGTGTCGTCGAGCGTGCCGGCCTTGACGCTGACCCAAGAGCCTGCTTCGGCGTCGTCATTGTAGATCCGCACGCCGCAGGTCGGGCAGAAGTTCCCGCGCCGGGCAGTGCCACGCTCGGAACGCCACTGGAAGCTCTGGAGATGCCCCTGGACCAGGGCGAAGGCCGCACGCGGCAGGATCAGCGACATGCCAAAGGCGCTCGCCGACTGGCGCTGGCATTCACGGCAGTGACAGCAAACCAGCGTGAGGACTTCCGCGGCCGCGATCTCGTAGCGGACCGCGCCGCACTGACAGCCGCCGCTCCACATATCGGACATCATCCGTCCTCCGGTTGGCTCAGCTATTGAACTTCCGCAATTACTTGGTGAGCTTCTCCGCGATGAAGCGCAGGGTCCGCTGAAGCGCGAGGTCGGCCTGCTGCGCGTCGTAATCCTTGCGTGCGTCGCAGTTGAACCCATGCCCGGCGGGATAGGTGAAGATCGACATGTCCGGATGCGCCCGTTGCACCGCCTCGACATCGCTCATCGGGATCGAGGAATCCCGCTCGCCGAAATGCAGAATCGTCGGGACGCGCGTCCGCTCGCCCTTGTGCTGCGCGATCATAGCGCCGTAATAGCCGACCGCGCAGGCAAGGCCGTCGAGGCGGGTGGCGGCGAGGAAAGCGAGGCTGCCGCCCCAGCAATATCCGATGACGGCGACCTTACCGCTCTCGCCGGCGCGGTTGATCGCCGCCTGGATGTCGTCCAGGACCGCCTCGAGCGCGATGCGCTGCCGCAGGTCGCGGCCCTTGGCAATGGACTCGGAATCGTAGCCCAACTCGACATCGCGCGCGACGCGGTCGAAGAGGGCCGGCGCCACGACGTGATAGCCGCGGCCTGCATAGTCGTCAGCGACGCGACGGATATGGCCGTTCACGCCGAAGATCTCCTGCAGCAGGACGACCGCGCCCTTGCTCTCGCCCGATGGCGGCGCCTCATAAGCCTTGAGCTTGTGTCCGTCCTTCGCCGTGAGCTCGATCCAATCACCCATCTTCGCCTCCTCGCTGGCTGCCGTCGGATCCGACTCTATATCTACGCGGCATTCCTCGCCGGTCCAGGGGGCGTCAGAACGCCAGGGCCTCGGCCTGAACGACGTGCGGGATTCTCCGGACCCGTTCGAGCTGATCGTCGGTCAAGGGCTGGTCGATCTCGACGAGCGCGATCGCCTGGTCGCCCGGCGCGTCGCGCCCGAGATGGAAGGTTGCGATGTTGACCCCGGCATCGCCCAGGAGCGTGCCGAGGCGGCCGATGAAGCCCGGCTTGTCGGCGTTGGTGGTATAGAGCATGTGGCGGCCGAGCTCGGCCTCGATGGGGATGCCCTTGATCCCGACGATCCGCGGCTTGTCGCCGAACAGGGTGCCGGCGAGGTCGCGGCTGCGCCGGTCGGTCGTCACGGTGATGCGGATCAGCGTCTGGTAGTCGCCCGGCCGATCGTGCTTCACCTCGCTCACCGCGATATCGCGCTCGCGGGCGAGGATCGGCGCGTTGACCATGTTGACGCTGTCCAGCACGGGGCCAAGCAGGCCGGCGAGCGCAATCGCGGTCAGCGGCCGCGTATTGAGCTCGGCGGCGTGGCCTTCATACTCGATCGTGACGGCGCGCAAGCCGGACCGGGTGAGCTGGCCAGCGAAGCTGCCAAGCTGCTGGGCGAGCGTCATATAGGGCTTGAGCTTCGGCGCCTCCTCGGCGGTGACGGACGGCATGTTGAGAGCGTTGCTGACGGCGCCAGTCAGCAGGAAGTCCGCAATCTGCTCGGCGATCTGCACCGCCACCTTCTCCTGCGCCTCGCTCGTCGCCGCCCCGAGATGCGGCGTGGCGACGAGCTGGTCCAGCCCGAACAGCGGGTTGGCGCGGGCCGGCTCCTCCGCGAAGACGTCGAGCGCGGCGCCGGCGACATGGCCCGATTCGAGCGCCGCCTTCAGGTCCGCCTCGACGAGCAGCTCGCCGCGCGCGCAATTGACGATCCGTACGCCGGGCTTCGTCTTGGCGAGCGCCGCCGCGTCGATGATGTGACGCGTGGAGTCGGTCAGCGGCGTGTGCAGGGTGATGACGTCCGACCGGGCCAGCAACTCGTCGAGCTCGACCTTCTGCACGCTGAGGTCGCGGGCCCGTTCCTCCGACAGGAAGGGATCGAAGGCGATCACCTTCATCTTCAGGCCGTGCGCCCGGTCGGCGACGATCGAACCGATATTGCCGCAGCCGATGATGCCGAGCGTCTTGCCGGCGAGCTCCATGCCCAGGAAGCGCGATTTCTCCCACTTGCCGGCCTGGGTCGAGCGGTCGGCCGCAGGGATCTGGCGGGCCAGGGCCATCATCAGCGCGATGGCATGCTCGGCCGTGGTCACCGCATTGCCGTGCGGCGTGTTCATCACCACGACGCCGCGCTGCGTCGCCGCGGGCACATCGATATTGTCGACGCCGATACCGGCGCGGCCGATGACCTTGAGGTTCGCCGCAGCGTCGAGAATCCGCGCCGTGATCTTTGTGGCGGAGCGGACGGCGAGCCCGTCATAGTCGCCGATGCAGGCCTCGAGCTCCGCGGCCGGTAGGCCGGGGCGGACATCGACCGCGATGTCGCGCTCGCGGAGGACTTCGACGGCGCGTGGGCTCAGCTCGTCGGCGATCAGAACTTTGGTCATGATATTCCTGCCCTTATGGAGTGTTGCGACGGATTTCGTCATAGGCCCACTCGAGCCATGGAAACAGGGCTTCGAGGTCGGCCGTCTCCACGGTGGCACCGCCCCAAAGCCGCAGACCCGGCGGCGCGTCCCGATAGGCCCCGATGTCGTACGCGACTCCCTCCGTCTCAAGCAGGGCCGCCAGATCCTTCGCGATCCGCGCCTGGTCCGCCGGCTTGCGCGTCGTGAACCAGGGATCGACCAGCTTCAGGCAGACCGAGGTCGGCGAGCGCGTCGCCGGGTTCTCGGCCAGGAAGTCGATCCAGGGTGTCGCCTCCACCCAACTGGCGATCGCCGCGAAGTTCGCGTTCGCGCGCCCGATCAGCGCCGGCAGCCCGCCGATCTCTTCCACCCAGCGCAGCGAGTCGATCGCGTCCTCGACGCAGAGGAGGGATGGGGTGTTGATGGTTTCCCCGCGGAAGATGCCTTCGATCAGCTTGCCATCCTTGGCGAGCTGGAAGAGCTTCGGGATCGGCCAAGCCGGCCGGTGCGCCTCCAGCCTGG
This sequence comes from Virgifigura deserti, assembly GCA_003576685.1. Lineage (GTDB taxonomy): Bacteria > Pseudomonadota > Alphaproteobacteria > Dongiales > Dongiaceae > Virgifigura > Virgifigura deserti. The sequence continues at coordinate 19,227 of QOZR01000007.1, read as the reverse complement.
CGACGGCGCGCGGGCTCAGGACCAGCATGCCGTGCCCGGCTTCGCCACCGAGGACCTTCTGCCAGGACCAGGTGATGACGTCGAGCCGGTCCCAGGGCAGCTCCATCGCGAACGCGGCCGAGGTCGCATCGCAGATCGTCAGACCTTTGCGATCGGCCGGAATCCAGGCGCCGTCGGGCACGCGCACGCCCGAGGTCGTGCCGTTCCAGGTGAAGACCACATCGCGGTCGCCGTCGATCCGGGCGAGGTCGGGCAGCTGGCCATAGGGTGCGTCGAGCACTCGGACATCTTTCAGGCGCAGCTGCTTGACCACGTCGGTGACCCAGCCCTTGCCGAAGCTCTCCCAGGCCAGCATGTCGACACCGCGCGCGCCCAGCAGCGACCACAGCGCCATCTCGACCGCGCCCGTGTCCGATCCGGGCACGATGCCGATGCGATAATCGGCCGGAATGCCGAGGATCGCGCGGCTCCGCTCCAGCACCTCGGCGAGCTTCGCCTTGCCGGCTTTCGAGCGGTGCGAGCGGCCGAGACAGGCGCCTTCGAGCGCCGCCGGCGACCAGCCGGGCCGCTTGGCGCAGGGGCCGGAGGAAAAGAACGGCCAGTGGGGCTGCCGGGTCGGCTTCTGGGACGGACTCATGACTTCTCTTCTCTTAGTGCTGAAACTCTGCCGCCCGATAGCCTTGCAGGTACAGGAGGCCGGTCAGGTCGGCGTGGTCGAGACGGAAACGGGTGGCGGCTGCAACGGCGGGCTTGCCGCGGAACGCGACGCCGAGGCCGGCCGCCTGCAGCATCGGAATGTCGTTGGCCCCGTCGCCCACCGCGGCCGTGGCGGCGAGCGGCAGGCCGCGGACGGCGGCGAGCTGCTCCAGGGCGGCCAGTTTCGCTCGGCGGTCGAGGATCGGTTCCGCGACCTGCCCGGTGATCCGGCCGTCTTCGATCACCAGCCGGTTCGCCCGGTGCTCGTCGAACCCGCAGGCTGCATGCGCCACCGCCGTGAAGCAATCGAACCCGCCGGAGACGAGCGCGCTGTAGGCGCCATGCGCCCGCATGGTCTGGACGAGCGCGCGCGCGCCGGGTGTGAGCTCGATCAGGTCCCTTGCGCCGTCGAGCACCTCAGTGGAGAGGCCGGCGAGCAGCGCCACGCGCTCGCGGACCGACTGGGCGAAGTCAATTTCGCCGCGCATGCTGCGTGCGGTGATCGCAGCGATTCGGTCGCCGAGCCCGGCGAGGCGGCCAAGCTCGTCCAGCATCTCGCGGGTGATGATCGTCGATTCCATGTCGGCGACCAACAGCCGCTTGCGGCGGCCTTCGGCGGGCTGGGCGGCGAGATCGAGCGCGGCACCCGCGAGTCGGGCGCGAACCGCCGCTTCGGCCGCCGCCGGATCGCGGCCCTCGAAGGGAAGATCGCAGGCGATGCCGGGGGCAAGCCAGTCGGGTTCGCCGACCCGGCCACCACGTTCGAGGAGCGCTGCGCGGGCGGTCGCAATCACCTCTTCCTTGAGGGCAGTGGCGGATGGAGGCCCGAGCAGGGTGAGGACGTTTCGCATGGTCGAGGTCGTATCAAGTTCAAGCAGCGGCGACGGACGGGTCCGTGACAAGGCCCTTCCCCGATTTCTGCGTCCGGCTCAATTCCAAATATCCGAGGCACGCGTCGGTTCGGGAACCGTCACGGTTCCTGATTCTACGCGATCCGCTACTGGAAATACGGGTGGCGAGGAGTCGATGCCGGCCGACACTGTTGCGGATCATGACCGGAACCGCAATATCTTCTTTCCAACCGACCGCTTTTTTCGTCTATGCGACGTCCCGCGCCATCATTTCGCACGCGTCGGCGACAGTCACGTTATTGCTGCCCTGCATGTACCGGCGCAAGACCTCCAGCTTCCGGTCGAAATCGCGCAGCCGCTCGCCAGCGCGCGCATAGTTCGATGCCCGCTCCGCGCGCGCCTTCAGAAGGTCGTCCCAGGTCGCGGCATGAAACGGCACATAGCGGTAGCCGCCCGTGTCCGTCGGAACGGCGATCGCGAGCGGCGCGTCCAACCCGGGGAGCAGCGCCGTCATCTCGCCGCGGCCGTCCGCGTCCTCTCCCGTCGCCTCCCGCATCAGATCCTTGACCTCGCGCCGCAGCGCCAGCTCCAGAAGCCGCTCACGCTCCGCACCGAGTTCCGTCCTGTAACGCTGCTTGGCATACCGGATCACATCATCGACGGAGCACGCGCCGCGCCGGAGAAGGTCATCCCGACATTTTCGGAGCAGGTTGGCAGTCCGAGTCATACCCGCCTCACCTCATCAAGATATAGCGCCCCTAACTTCAGGAGAACAATATCTTGCGGGTAAGGTTCCAGGCAGATACGACCTACAGCGGACGGCTGCCCGGCGGCTCCGCATCGCCGATCTTCACGCAGACATAGTCGCCACGGGCCGGGTCTTCACAGTCGGCCTTCCGGATCCGGAATCCTGCGCGCGCAAGCATGCCCTCGATGATCCAGCCGAAGGTGCTGTGCTCGTCGCGGACATGGATGGCGAATTCGGCTTCGGTGAAACCCCCGCCGGCGGGCTTCGCCACCCGGGGCGATCCAGGCGTCGATCCCGGCGCGGTAGTGCGCAAGCGGAAAGGAGAAGATCACGTCGCGAAGGAACAGGACGCCGCCGACACGAAGCATCCGGTTGATCCGCAGCAGCGCCACGGCCTTCCAGAAATCGGGGAAATGGTGGGGGGCGTATTTGGTGACGACCAAATCGGCTAACGGCTCCTCATGCTCGTAGCTGAGGAATCCGCCTTTCCTGAAGGCAATATTGTCCACGCCGGCATCGGCCGCCCGCGTCTCGAAGGCGAGCATCGCTCCCGAGACATCGACCGCGAAGATCTTCCGGCATCGTTTGGCGGCCTCGACGGCGAAGGCCCCGGTGCCGGCGCCGAGATCGATCATGACGTGGTCGGCCTGGATCTCGAGCCGATCGAGCAGGGCATTGTCCTCGACATGGCTCGACCCTTGGTTGCGGTCATAGGCGGCGACTGCTGCCGCATCCTCGAAATCGAGACCAACCTGCCGAAGTTCGTCATAGTGCCATAGCGGATTCTCAGGTGGCATGAAGCTTCCATCCAGAAATCCTGTTGACCCGTTCGACAACTCTACCTAGATACGAAAACTCATGCGATCCGGATTCAATCGTCGACGGCTTCTCGCCGGCGCCCTCTCCCTTCCAGCCCTTCATTGGCTCGGCGCGTCCGGGATCCAAGCTGCTGTCGCGGCGGAGGGGCCGGAACTCGGCCCGCCCCAGCCCTTCGGTTTCGACCGGCTGCGCGAGGCGGCGCGGCTCTCGGCGACACGCCCCTATCTGCAGCCGACGATCCGTTTTGCTGACGTCCTCGAGAAGATCGACTACGACGCCTATCAGCAGATCCGATTTCGCCCAGATCATGCCCTCTGGACGGAGAGCGGCTCCTATCCGGTTCAGCTCTTCCACCTCGGCCGCTACTTCAAGGCGCCGGTGGCGCTTCACGTCGTTGCGGAGGGCATGGCGCGCGAAGTCCTTTATTCGCCCGACCTCTTCACCTTCGGCGAAGCCGAGTTCGCCAGCGGACTGCCGGCCGATCTGGGCTTTGCCGGCTTTCGCGTGATGGAGCGGGGCCAGAAGAGCGATTGGCTCGCCTTTCTCGGCGCCGCCTATTTCCGCAGTTCCGGCGCGCTCGACCAGTATGGCCAGTCGGCGCGCGGGGTCGCCATCGACACCGCCCTGTCGACGCCCGAGGAGTTCCCGCGCTTCACCGATTTCTGGCTGGAGCCGTCCGCTGCGAATCCCAATGCGGTCATCATCTACGCGATGATGGACAGCCCCAGCATCGCCGGGGCTTTTCGCATCGAGGCGGCCAAGCAGGAAGGCGTGGTCATGCACGTCCAGGCCGAGCTGTTTCCGCGTCTCGACATCAAGCGAATGGGGGTGGCGCCCCTCACCAGCATGTTCTGGTTCGGCGAGAGCAACCGGCATCGGGCGACGGACTGGCGTCCGGAGGTGCACGACACCGACGGGCTCGCGCTCTGGACCGGTTCCGGCGAACGGATCTGGCGACCGTTGAACAATCCGCCGACGGTGATGACCAACAGTTTCGTCGACTCGAACCCGAAGGGCTTCGGGCTGATTCAGCGTGACCGGAGTTTCGCCAATTACGAGGACGACGGGGTCTTCTACCATCGCCGGCCCAGCGTTTGGGTGGAGCCGCTGGAACCCTGGGGCGAGGGCGCGGTGCAGCTTGTGGAGATCCCGACCGACGACGAGATCCACGACAACATCGTTGCTTATTGGGTGCCGAAGGAGCCGGTCCGCGCCGGCTCGGAATGGTCCTTTTCCTATCGCCTGCATTGGCTGGCCGAAGAGCCCTACCCGCTTTCCACCGGACACGTCATCGCGACGCGGATCGGGCGCGGCGGCATTCCCGGCCAGCCGCGACCGGAGGGCAAGAAGAAGTTCGTGATCGACTTCGCGGGCGGCACCCTTGAGGCGCTCAAAAAGCCCGACCCAGTGGAGCCGGTGATCAGCGCCTCACGCGGGCTCGTCGATAATGTCTATGCGCTTCAGGTCGTCGGCACCAAGCGCTGGCGCGCCTTCTTCGACTTGGCGGTCGACGGTCAGGAGCCGGTCGACCTCCGCTGCCACTTACGTCTCGGCGACCGTACGCTGACCGAAACCTGGCTCTATCAATACATCCCATTCGAATTCTGAGCGGTGCAGACCGTCTCGGCGGGGACTGACAGCCGGGCGTTTGATTCTTGGGCGCTCGAATCCGAAATCGGCTCTTGTATACAACAATAGGTCAACGGCGTTGCCCTATGGGCGGCGACTCGGGAAACTAAGCCGCAAGAACTCATTCTTCCGATATTTCCGATTGCATCGGAGGGTGTTGTATACAACAGTTGCCGAATAGGCGGGTCTTGGATTAGAGTCTGATTCCCATCCCCGGATCGAGGGGGAGGTCCCCGGCACCCGCGCCCTCGGGCGCGCAATAAGCAGACAATAATCTCAGGGAGACTTAAGAATGACACCCAAGATGGCATTGCATCGTACGGCGGTTGCGGCGCTCGCCGGGCTCATTGCGACGGCGGCCCTGACTATGTCGGCGACGGCGCAGGACACGCTCGAGCAGGCTCGCGAACAGGGCTACATCCGTGTCGGCTTCGCGAACGAGGCGCCCTACGGCTATGCGACGCCGGCCGGCGAACTGACCGGCGAGGCACCGGAGATTGCCAAGGCGGTCCTGAAGAAGATGGGGATCGAGGAAGTGGACGGCGTGCTGACCGAGTTCGGCTCGCTGATCCCCGGCCTCCAGGCCGGACGCTTCGACATGATCGCGGCCGGCATGTTCATCACGCCCAAGCGCTGCGAGCAGATCGCCTTTTCGGAGCCCAGCTATGGCATCGGCCAAGCCTTCCTCGTCAAGGAGGGGAATCCGAAGGACCTGCAGACCTATGAGGACATCGCGGCCGATTCCGAGGCGACGCTCGGCGTGATGGCCGGGGCGATCGAGAAGGACTATGCGACGAAATCGGGTGTGCCGGCCGACCAGATCCTGACCTTCCCGGATGGGCCCAGCGGCTTGGCCGCCGTTCAGGCGGGCCGGGTCGATGCCTTTGCGCTGACCAGCCTGTCGATCGGCGATCTCGTCGCCAAGGCCGGCGAGGGCGCCGGGGTCGAACGGGCGGAGCCCTTCGGCATGGTCGCCGGCGAGTCGGTTAAGGGGCATGGCGGCTTCGGCTTCCGCAAGGAAGACGAGGCGCTGCTCGCCGAGTTTAACAAGCATCTGGCAGAGTTCATCGGATCGCCGGAGCACCTTGCGCTGGTCGAGCCGTTCGGCTTCACCAAGGCGGAGCTGCCGGCCAAGACCACCGCGGAGCTTTGCGCCGGGGAATGAGGCGGCGTCCGCGGGTCCGCAGGGGCTGACTGCAAGTCTGTCGGGCGGCGGCTGCGGCTTGCCGCCCGCACCGCGGCGCCGGTGCCTGGTCACAGGGCCTGATCCCCTGGACCAGTTGCTTGGAAACAAGCCGATGTACCGACTTTCACGGAAAGCCGGTACCGGGGGAACGGGGGCAGGTCGATGACCATCCGACTGGCTTTCCTGATCGCGCTCATGGGCTTCACCGGCGGACTTATGGTGGCCAGCTTTGCCGGCTTCCGGGAGTTCATTCCGGGTTTGCTGATGGGTGCCTGGGTTACCGTGCAGATCACGGTGCTGGCGGCCATTCTGGCGGTGGTTGCGGCGATGGCCGCGGGGCTGGCGAAGCTCTCCCGGATCCGCGTGCTGCGCTGGATCGCCAATATCTATGTCGAGATCTTCCGCGGCACCTCCGCGCTGGTGCAACTCTTCTGGCTCTATTTCGTCCTGCCCCATTTCGGGATCAGCCTGTCGGCGATGACCGTCGCCGTGGTCGGGCTGGGCTTGAATGTCGGGGCCTATGGGGCCGAAGTCGTCCGCGGCAGTATCCAGGCGGTGGCGAAGGGACAGTATGAGGCGGCTACGGCGCTCAATATGAGCCGCAGCCTGACCATGCGCCGGATCATCATCCCGCAGGCGGTCGCGGCGATGCTGCCGCCCTGGGGCAATCTCTTCATCGAGCTCTTGAAGGCGACGGCGCTGGTCTCGCTAATCACCATCACCGACCTGACGTTCCGCGCCTATCAACTGAACCAAGTGACCCTGCGCACCGTCGAGATCTTCACCTTGGTCCTCGTCGTCTATCTCGCCCTCTCGCTGGTCATTACCATAGGCATGCGGGCGCTCGAGCGGCGTGTCGGCGCCGACTTCGGAACCGGACGGGTGCTGTGATGCTGTTCGATTGGAGCTTCGCCCTCGAGATCCTGCCGATCCTGGCACAGGCGGCGGTCATCACCATCGAGGCCACGCTGATCGGCTTCGTCCTCGCCCTCCTGCTGGGCTTGGCGCTGGCGCTCGCGCGGATGTCGCGGAATCCCTTCATCTCGTTCCCGGCAGCGGGTTTCATCGAGTTCATCCGCTCGACCCCGCTCCTGATCCAGATCTTCTTCCTCTATTTCGTCTTCCCGAAGTTCGGGATCGTCCTTCCGGCGCTCGTGGCCGGCATCTTGGCGCTGGGACTGCATTACAGCACTTATTGCGCCGAGGTCTACCGGGCCGGCCTCGAGAACGTGCCGCGCGGACAATGGGAGGCGGCGACGGCCCTCAATCTCGCGCCTATGGCTACCTTCCGCGACATTATCCTGCCGCAGGCGATCCCGCCGATCATACCCGCGCTGGCGAATTACCTGGTGGCGCTGTTCAAGGAGACGCCGTTGCTCTCTGCCATTGCCGTGCTGGAACTGATGCAGACCGCGAAGATCATCGGGTCGGACACCTTCCGCTATCTCGAGCCGATTACGCTGGTCGGTCTATTCTTCCTGGTGATGAGCCTTGTCTCCGCCGCCCTGATCCGGCAGGGCGAAGCCTGGCTGCGGCGCAGAAGGAGCTGATATGGACCCGATCGTGAGCTTCCAGGGCGTAACCAAGCGCTATGGCTATCTCAGCGTGCTGAAGGAACTCGACCTCGACGTCGCGCCGAACGAGAAGGTGGCGATCATCGGGCCGTCCGGTTCCGGCAAGTCGACCTTGCTGCGCGTGCTGATGACGCTCGAGCAGATTCAGGAGGGCATCATCTATGTCGACGGCCAGCCGCTCACGCATATGGAGCGGAACGGCGCGCTGGTCCCGGCCGACGAGCGCTATCAGCGCAGCGTGCGCGGCAAGATCGGCATGGTCTTCCAGAACTTCAACCTGTTCCCGCATATGACGGCGCTGCAGAACTGCATGGAGGCGCCGATGAATGTCCTGGGCCTGTCGAGGCAGGATGCCCAGGCGCGAGCGAGCGAGCTCCTGGAGATGGTCGGTCTCGCCGATAAGATGCAATCGCGCCCGAACCGCCTGTCCGGCGGGCAGCAGCAGCGGGTGGCGATCGCGCGTGCGCTCGCCATGCGGCCGAAGGTGATGCTGTTCGACGAGGTCACCTCGGCGCTCGATCCGGAACTCGTCGGCGAGGTTCTGAACGTCATCCGCAAGCTGGGCGACGAGCACAACTTGACGATGCTGATGGTGACGCACCAGATGGGCTTCGCCCGGGAGTTCGCCGACCGGGTTTGCTTCTTCTATGAGGGGCGCATTGCCGAGCAGGGCCCCCCGAACGAGTTCTTCACCGATCCGAAGAACGAGCGGACCCGCGCCTTCTTGAGCGCCGTCCTGGAGGCGCATTAAGCGCGGCCCATGAAGCCAGCCCCATGAAGCTAGACCCGGGGAAGCTGGACCCGGGCCGTCCCTCCCGGGAAACCGCGCGCAGCCGGTTCACCGCCCTTTACGAGGAAATGCGCGAGCGCATCTGCCTGCTGCGCTATCCGCCTGGAATGCATCTCAGCGAAACCGCTCTGGCGGCCGAGTTCGGCGTCAGTCGCACGCCTCTGCGCCGCGTGCTCAACCGGCTGGAGTTCGAAGGGCTGGTCGAGAGCCGGCATGGGGTCGGCACGATCGTGACCAGCATCGACATCGCCGAGCTGAAGACGGTCTATGCGCTGCGCATGCGTCTGGCGGAGCTGATCGGCGAACTCGATCCGGTGCCGCCGACCGCGGCGGATCTTACGGATCTGGACGCGCTGCACCGACGGTGCCTCGCGCTCCGAAACGAGCGCAACGCGGAGGAGTTTGCCCGCATCAACATGCTGTTCACGCTGAAGCTCTCCGGCTTCATCGGCAATGCACCGCTGCGCGAGATCACCGAACGCCTCTATTTCCAAACCGCCCGGATGTGGCTCCAGTCTGAACCCGGGATGGATTACTGGCAGGAGGAGGTCGACGCCTTCGCGCGGGAGATCGCCGAGATCGCGACGGCGCTACGCGCCGGTGACATGCGGGCCGTCGGGCTGATCCGCCGCAACCACGTCTCGATGAGCTTTCTGCGCCTGTCGCACCATCACGCCCGGGTCAATGAGGCTGTGGCCCGGGAAGGCGTGATTCCATCAGGGCGGCGACCGCCTTCCCGGCCTCTGGCAGGGTGAGTGCGAACGTCCCGAAATGCGTCAGCGCATCGGTGATGCAATAGCCGCACCAAGCTTTGTCGACCTTTGGCATTTGATAAAACAGATACTTCGCGGCGACGGCGGCCTGCGCGCCGGCAATCGCCGTAGCGAGGAGCGGGATCCAGGGCCGGTCGCGGTGCCGCTCGGGCGGCCCGGCCGCCGCCAGGGCGATATTGACGGCATGGGCGCCGAGCGTAATCGGCCCGTCGGGCATGCCATAGCCGAAGGCGACGCTCGAGGAATTGACCTTGTCGGAATGAAAGCTTTCGAGCGGCGGATCCGGCAGATGCTTGATGACCCCGGTCTGAAACAAGGTGACGATCGCCATGCTGGCGATGCCGACCAGCGAGGTGCCGATCGCCGCCCGGCGAAGCCGCATCTCGGCGCTGTCATCCCACTGGATCCGGCGGCGGAGATCCTGCGGATTCATATCGCCGCTGGTAGCCTGCATCAGTGCCTGTTTCATATGCTCCCTCGCAAGAAGGGCCAAGAATGCCTATTCCGCAGCCTGCAGCTCGATCACCCCGCAGGCGATCCGGCTACCCGAGGCGCCCGACGGGTCCGTCTCGTAATCGTCCAGTGATTCATGAATCACGATCGCCCGGCCCTGATCGTCCGTGAACAGGGCGCCCTCGCCGCTTGTGAGGCTGAGCGTGGACGACAGGATATCGCCCTGCAGGCGTCCGTCGGACCCGGCATAGACGTTCGGCAGGTCGCCGGCATGCGGGCCGCCCTCGCTCAGAAAGCCATGATTTGCGTCGGTCGGGTTGAAATGATCGCCGGTGGACTCGAAATCCGGCGGCTCGCAGGTCCCGGTCTCATGGATATGAATCGCGTGCTGGCCCGGCGGCAGGCCCTCGATGTCGAGCTGGATGATAAGACCGCTGGGCGTCTCGACGAAGGCGATCGTGCCGATCGTCTGGCCGTCCGGATTGATCACGTTTGCCGTGGCCAGGCTTTGATCGCCGGCCGTGAACTCGTCGGTTTGCGCAATCGCCAGGGTCGGGCCGGCGAGAAGCGCGCCAAGCGCAAGGGCGGATAACCGAATCATCGATTGCTCCCTCGAGGTTCGTCACTCCATCTGAAACAGAATGGCGCTTCTATTGTTCCTCCTCCGGAACTTTTCGGCCGGAACCTTCCAGGGCGTTCTGCATTGAACCGGCAAGACTCCGAGAGATGTCGGAGTCTTGCCAAAGTAGGAGGGCGATCATGGGTGACCGCGACAAGCCGGGTGCAGAGCCGATGTCCGCGTCCAGTTGGGCGAAGGGTACGGCCAAGAGCCCAGACGATTTCGATGAGCAGGACGAGCCGATGACCGACGAGCAGGCCGCGCAGCTCAAGGTCCTGTCGCAGGAGGCGAACGAACCCTTCACCGATTCATTGACGCGGACAGCCGCCGAGCGGCGGATCGACGAACTCCAGCAAAAGACCGGGAAGAAGCCGTAGGCCTGCCTTAAGCGGTCGTCATCAGGCCGGCCTCAGCAGGTAAAGACCCTTCTTCAGATAATCGTGCAGCAGGACCTTCTCGGTTAGCCGCGCCGTGTCGGAGTCGTTGGACGTATTCTCCGCCTGGCTCAGGGCTTTGTCCCACTCTCCGGCCGCGAAATCGCCGCGGCCGATCAGCATGACCGCGATGAGCTCGCGGCGCGCGGCGGGCGCCAGCGCGTCGACCGTCTGCTTCAACCGGGTCAGTGGTTCGTTGTTCAGCGAGGCATCGAGCGTCTCGAACGTGCCGATCTCTTCCTGTACCAGTTGGGCATCGTCGAACTGGTCGACGATCTGGGTCTTGTCCAAAAGACGGCCTTGCGCATCGCGTGCCTCATTCGACAGATCCGCGATCTCGTTGATCTGATCGACCGAAATCTCCTTCAACATGCGTTTCTCCGCTAAATGCTCTTCTGCGGAGAACACAGAAGCGATCCCTGGGTTGCCGGCGGCGGCCGGTTTTTCCGGTCGGCCCGAGAGAAAGCGCTTTCCTTCCGCTCGGCTCCCGGTCGATAACTCCGCCATGGCGGCACGGTCACCTCTCAAACGTTATGCGATTCTCGGTTTCGGCTGGGCCTTCATCCTGCTCGGAGTCGCGGGATTGTTCCTGCCGTTCCTGCAGGGCATCCTGTTTCTGCTCGTCGGGCTTTATCTCCTGTCGCTCGAATCCGCCCGCGCGCGGCTCCTTAGGCAGCGTCTGCGGAAGCGCTATCCCGGCCTGGCCAGGAAATCCGACGAGGCTGCGAACTGGCTGAACCGTCAACGGCAGCGGCTCTTCGGACGCTCCTGAGCCGGCGGCGATCAACCCCAGGGCATCAACCCGATGATTCCCAGCCAGGCGACGGCGGAACCCATCGACAGAATCGTCATCGGAATCCCGGCCCGCGCCCCACGGCCATGCCGAGATAGGTCGCGACGAAAACGGCGACCACCGTCCCGGTCATCGATCGGCCTTGTCTCGAGAAGAGGAGTTTCCAGAGCGCACCGCGCCCCTGCGGTCGGCGGATTTTGGTCGCGAAACCGTGCGGTCCCTGAAACCCGCAGAAACCCTGCAATTTTCCCCTCCAGACTGGGCGGGCAATGTAGCAGTTCCCGGGCACAAGGCAAAGCCGGCGAAACGAATAGGACGGCTCTGAAGAGCCGCCCCCAATCGTCGCCTATGTGATGCTGTCAGAAGGCGAAGCGCGCGCCCACCTTGAAGAGGTGCGCCTGACTGTCGTCCCAGCCGCCGCTACCGTTATTGACCCACATAAAGCGGTAAGCGGGCGCAACTGTTATTTTATCGCTTAGGGCGATGCCAACGCCGAGCTCAGCGAAGGCCGTAAGATCGGTTTCACTAACGCCTTCGACGTTGTAGCCCCCCTGCGAGAAATCATCGGCTTCGATTCGAGCGAAGCCAATCCCGCCGCCGACATAGGGTGAGAATTGTTCATCCGGCCGGAAGTCATAGAAGGCGTTGGCGGTAACCGTCAGGATGCTGACATCGACAGAACCAGCATCCAAGGTGACGGAGGTAACCCCATCGCTCGCCTTGACCTCATCGACGTCCACGCTGCTGTAGCCCACCTCAAGCTCCGAACGAAACCCGTTGCCGAAGGTGTAACCCACAGCGCCGTTGATTGTCGGCCCATATTCATATGACTCGGTGGCGCTAACACTGCCGGTACTGCCGTCCCTATCCATGACGGAAAGAAGGCCGATGCCTACCGAAGCATATGGTCCGGCATCAGCGGCAGTTGCAGAAGGAGCTCCCAGACAGACGGACGCGGCTACACCCAAGGTTGCATTCTTTAGAAGTCCTAGTTTTCTCATAATTTCCTCGAGTCTAGTCCAAGTAAGTATCGCGTACCTACGGGGCATGATACACAGGACTGGTAAACAAAACCAAAAGACGCCAAATCAACTCTGTGCGCCTCTATTGCGGAGAGGCTTACAGCCGCGGAGTGCATCCCTTGACCGAATCCTGGCCGACATCGCCCGAGGAAGCGCGCCGCCTGCAGGAGCGCCTTCGCGATCAGGTGGTCACGGAGGATCGCCTGGGGCCCGTCCGCGCCGTTGCGGGCGCCGACGCCCATTATGCTCCGGTGCAGGGGCTGACCTGGGCTGCCGCCGTGATCGCGACTTTCGAGAATCTCGAGCTTGAGGAGAGCGTCCTCGCCTGCCAGCGCACCGCGTTCCCCTATGTTTCGGGACTGTTGAGCTTTCGCGAGGCGCCGACGATGCTCGACGCTCTGGCCCGGCTGTCGCGGACGCCCGACCTGCTGCTCGTTGACGGGCAGGGCATCGCCCATCCGCGCCGGCTCGGGCTCGCCAGCCATGTCGGCCTGCTGGCCGATATTCCGACGATCGGGGTCGCGAAGACGCGCCTCGTCGGGCGCTACGAGGAACCCGGTCCGGCGCGCGGCGCCTGGTCGCCGCTCCTTCATCGCCGCGAGGTGGTGGGGGCGGTGCTGCGAACCCGCCCGGGAACGCGGCCGCTCTTCGTTTCCCCAGGGCACAGGGTCGGCCTGTCGACGGCGATCGACCTCGTTCTGCGCTGCACGCCGCGCTTCCGCCTGTCCGAGCCGATCCGGCTGGCCGATCGTCTGTCGCGGGAGCACGCCCCTTAAGAGGAGGGTTCGGTTGTCAGTTCTCGGCCGTCGCGGTCGATACGCATGTCCCCGAGCTGAAGCAGGTTGATCCGATCGCGCGGGACCGGTGTGATGAGAGAGATCGTGTCGTCGCGACCGTCGATCGCTTCGATGATCGCCAGCCCCGTGCCCGCGCCGGCGCGATCCGCGATGCCGCATAGCAGGTTCGGCGTAATCTCCGCCGACTCGTCGGACAAGAGCGACCGCTGAATGACAAGATCATCCAGAGGGAGTCTGTGACACGATGCCGCCTGAAAATACGCGGCGAATCTGCGGCGACGGGCCGCTGCCCGCTTTGCCGCGCTCTTGCGCTTCGCCTTCGGCGAGCGGGGCAGTCGAAGGATGCGATAGTGGCTATGGGCATCGAGCAGGGCGGCGAGCTCCCGATCCCGTTCGAGGGCGATGATCATGTCCGGGCGAACAGCCTCGATCTGCCGGGCTTGGAGGCGGCGACCGGGGCCGTGGACCAATCCTGAGGCATTGATCAGAGTGACGGCCTCGCCGGCCGCCGCTTCCGACAGCCGCGCCACACCGACCACGAGCGACGTGATCCGTGGTGCCGGATTCGTCGATCCGATGAAATGAAAACCGACGGGCGGCGTTGCCGAGAACGTCTGTGATCGTTCGGGAAAGCCCAAAGTGACCGCCGCGGGCGGCCCGATATCCTTCTGGCCGATATCGCCGTCCACAATGGCGACCCGGGCGCCTGCGTCCAGAAGCCTGCCGCTCAGATAGCGACAATAGGCGCTCTTGCCGACATCGGTCGCACCGATCACCAGAATCCTTCGCCACCCGCTGCCGAGAACCAGATCGGCGGCCTTGCTCCAGGCGGGCGGAATGTCGAGATCGGACGCGGTCATCAAGGTGACAGCATCGCAGCCCGCTGCAACCGCTCGCCGAGGCTCAAGGCATTCTCCGTCGCGGCACCCAGCGCGGTGTTGTCGAAGATGCACCAGACCGGCACGCGACGCTGCGCTTCCGCGATCAGGCGATCAGCGAGCGCATCCAATGTCTCAGCCGCATAGGCGGAATAATACATCTGCGGCGTGCCATGCAGGCGGTAATAGACGAATCCGTTCCAGCCGCCAGGCTTGCCGGCGGCCGACACCAGCGCCGGATCGGCAGCGACGCGGGCCGCCTGAAACTCTGCGAGGAGATCGTCGGCATGGCCGTCGAACCAGCTCGCATGGCGTGGTTCGCAGACGAGCGCGTGCGTAAAGCGCGTCCGCACGGCCGCCAGGAATGTGCGGACGACGCGCGCGTCGAAACGCAGGCTCGGCGGGAACTGCGCCAAGATCACCGCGAGCTTGCCAGACAGCGCGCCGGCTTCGGCCAGAAAGCGATCGAGCGGCTCCTCCACATTCTTGAGGCGCCGCAGATGCGTGATTTCCTTCGGCATCTTCACCGAGAAACGAAACTGCTCCGGAACGGTGGCCGCCCAGCGCGCATAGGTGGCGGGCCGGTGCGGCCGGTAGAAGGAGGAGTTGATCTCGACGGCGTCGAACCGGCAAGCGTAGCGTTCGAGGTGGCTGCCCTGGGCCGGAAAATGCTCTGCCGACGATTTTGGCACGGCCCATCCGGCGCAGCCGACGCGGATGCCGCCACTCTGCTCAATCGGGCGTGGCGAGGAGCCAGCGATAGCCATAGGGCTCCATCCGGACGGTTTGCGTTCTGCGCTCCAGACGCTGCTCCTCTCCGCTCAGCAGGTCGCGCAGACGACCCCCCTCGGCTTGGACTATGTCGATCTGCGCCTTGCGCTCGGCACCCCGCAGATTATGCAGCAGGATGAGCGAGGCCTTCCCGCTTTTGTAGCTATGCCCGAGGATGCTGCTCTCGGCGGTGTCTTCGAGGCGGAAGGCCGCCGAACCGATCGCATGATGCTCGCGGCGCAGACGAATGAAGCTTCGAACTTTCGACAGAAGAGAGTCGGGGCTCTCGAGCTGGTTAGCGACATTCACCTGCCGGTAAGCGAAATCTCCCCTGTCGATCACGGGGGCGGTCAGCTTGTCCGCTGCTGCCGTCGAGAAGCCGGCATTGGCTTGGTCGGACCACTGCATCGCGGTTCGGACCGCATCGCGTCCCTCGCGCGCGAGATCCTCGCCCATGCCGATCTCGTCGCCATAGACGAAGAGCGGCGCTCCCGGCAGCGAGAAGAGCAGGCTGAAGGCGAGTTCGATCCGGCGCTGGTCGCCGTTCAGCATCGGCGCCAGCCGGCGCCTTATGCCGCGTCCGAAGATCCGCATGCCGTCCTCCGGCGCGAAGACCTTGAACACCTCGTCCCGCTCCTCGTCGGAGAGGCGCTCGAGGTCGAGCTCGTCGAGATTCCTGAGGAAGTTCGCCCACTGTGCGGTCTTCGGCGGTTCTGGAAGCACCTGAAGCGCCTTTATGACCGGGCCGCTGTCTTCCCGTGCCAGCGCGAGGAAGATGTCGTTGTTCAGATAGAAGTTGAACAGCATGTCGAGCTGGTTTCCGGAGCCGAAGGTCGCCTCGAGTATATCGGGGTTCTCGTCGACCTCTCCCAACAGAAGCGCGTTGGGGCGGCGCGATGTCGCGAAGTCGTGAAACCGCCGCAGGATCCCGTGTGGGTCCTCCGCCTCGGTACTGTCGAGAAGCTTCGGCTCGACCATGTGCAGGGCGGCATCGACACGAAAGCCTGAGATGCCGAAGGACAGCCAGTAATCGATGATCCGGCAGATCTCGTCCTGGACGTCCGGATTGGCGACGTTCAGGCCCGGCTCGAAGCTGTAGAAGCGATGATAGTAGAAAGCGCGGGCAACATCGTCATAGCTCCAGACGCTGCTTTCCTGGCCGGGGAAGATGGTGCCTTGGCCCGGCGGCGGCGGGGGCGGGTCATGCGACCAGATATAGTAGTCGCGGTAGCGCGATTGCTCGTCGCGCCGCGCCGCCTCGAACCACGGATGCTTATCGGAGGTGTGATCGACGACGAGGTCGAGGATGACGCGGATTCCATGCTCTCCCGCCTTGTGCAGGAACTCCAGGAAGTCGTCGAGCGTGCCGAGCTGCGGCCGGATCTGATAGTAATCCGTGACGTCGTAGCCGTTGTCCCGTCCTAGCGACGGATAGGAGGGCAGAATCCAAACGCAGGTGACGCCGAGATCGGCGAGGTAGGGGACCCGGCTTGTCAGGCCCTTGAAGTCCCCTATGCCGTCGCCGTTCGAATCCTGAAACAGCGCCACATCGACCGCGTAGAAGACGGCGTTCTTGTACCAAGGCTCGTCCATAGGGTTCGACCGACCTCTTGTTTGAAGCGGAACCGTCGAGGCGGCCGACCCACCTTGCCGCGAACGGACAAAATCGCACCAGCACCCGCAGGCGTGGTGATGTGACGTCTGGCCCTACATGCGAGGCAGCGGCATTCTCCTGGAATGCCGCCGTCCGTCGGAAATGACTATTCGACCTTTCCTACCCCCTTCATGACATCGGCCATGTTGCCATAGTCCTGATCCGGCATCTGATCGAGAACCTGGATCACCTCTTGATCGGCGTTCTTCTCCTTTGCATGCCTGACGAGATCCTGCTTGCTTGCGGGGAAATCGATACCGCTCAAATGATGCGCGACATTTGCGGGCGAATGCCCGCCCATTCCACGGGTCATGTGCCGTCTCCTTGTCAGTTTCATCGTCAGCTTCGTCGGTCGCAATGTGAACGATGCGGCGGCTCGCAAGTTCCGGACTTCCGGTCGATCCCGGTGAACCAGCCCGTCTCTCCGGTGTTATGGAAGAGCAGTCACAGAGCCCGGACAGGGCAGGGAGGGCCAGATGTGGCCACGGCTCAAGACCATAAGCGAACAGGTCATCGTCATCACCGGCGCGTCGAGCGGGATCGGCCTGACGACCAGCCGAATGGCCGCCATGCGCGGGGCACGGGTCGTCCTTGCGGCAAGGAACGAGGCGGCGCTACGAAAGATCGTCGAGGAGATCCGCGACAAGGGCGGCCAAGCCGCGCATGTCGCCGCCGATGTCGGCAAGGAGGCGGAGGTCCGGAAGATCGCAGATGCGGCGATCGAGACGTTCGGCGGCTTCGACAGTTGGGTCAACAACGCCGCGGTCGCGATCTTCGGCAAGATCGAGGAGGTTCCCGTCGCCGAGCAGCGACAGCTCTTCGAGGCCAACTACTGGGGCGTCGTGCATGGCTCGATCGTCGCGGTGGCGCATCTGCGGGCGCGCGGCGGCGCGCTGATCAACATCGGCAGCGTACTGTCCGACCGCGCTCTGCCGTTGCAGGGGCCCTATTCGGCGGCCAAGCACGCCGTTAAGGGCTTCACCGATGCCTTGCGCATGGAGCTGGAGATGGATGGCGCGCCTATATCGGTGACGCTGATCAAGCCGGCCTCGATCGATACGCCCTATCCCGACCATGCCAAGAGCTACATGGCATCCAAGCCCAAACTTCCGCCGCCGGTCTATGCGCCCGATGTCGTCGCCGACGCGATCCTCCATGCCGCGCAGCATCCGGTGCGCGACCTTTATGTCGGCGGCGCCGCCAAGGCGCTGGCGTCGATGGGCGGTTGGGCGCCGCGTCTCTCCGACGTCGTCATGGAGCAGACGGCCGGGCAGGCGCAGCAGTCCGACAGGCCGGTCGACGATCGCCCACATGACAATCTCTATGAGCCGTCGACGGATGGCTCGGAGCGGGGCAGCGGCAATCGCTTCGTCCGCGGTGGGAGCCTTTACACCAGGGCAAGCCTAAATCCGCTGGCGGCGGCGGCTGTTGCCGTGGGCCTGGGCGCAACCGCCGCCTTGCTGCGTGCCCGCCGTTCGTTGTCGCGTCGATAGAAGATCTTAGGTTGACGGCGCCTCCAGGCTGATGACGACGCCCTCGTCGCCGCGAAGCTTGATCCGGCTTCTGATCGGCTCGTCGGTTCTGTCCAGATGGGTCGACAGGAGCGTGCGGCCGTTCTCGGATCCGCTCGGCAGATCGAGTTCGCACGACTCATGGCCGAGATTGAGGGCGATCAGGAGACGGCGGTCTCCGTGCTGCCGCAGATAGGCTAGCACGCCGTCCCAAGCCGTAACGTCGATATAAGACCCGACGATGAGCGCCGGCTCGGCGCGGCGCAGGGCGATGAGGCGGTGGTAGAGCGCAAGCATCGAGGCGGGGTCGTCCCGCTGCGCCGCGACATTGACGGTAGCGTAGTCCGCGGCGAGCGGCAGCCACGGCTCGGCCGCGGTGAAGCCGGCGCCGGGCGCGCCGCTCCATTGCATCGGCGTCCGTGCCGGGTCGCGGCCGACGCCGATGCCCGGCACGTTCTTCTCGAACGGGTCCTGCACCCGCTCGGGCGGAATCGGCACGTCGGCCATGCCGATCTCGTCGCCGTAATACATCGTCGGCGTGCCCCGCAGGGTCAGCAGAAGCATCGCCGCGATGCGCGCCTGGTCCCGGCCGACCCGCGTGGCGATCCGGTGCTTGTCGTGATTGCCCAACACCCAGTTGGGCCAGCCGCCCTCCGGCAGCGCCTCCTCATACTCCCGGATGAGGCCGGCAATGTGCTGCGCATCCCACGGCGCGTCGATCAGCTGAAAATTGAAGGGCATGTGGGCACCCGACAGGCCGACGCCGTAATAGGCGACCAGCCGCTCGATCGGCAGATAGATCTCGCCGATCAGAACCCGGTCGTCATATTCGTCGAGCACGCGCCGCAGGCCGGCGACGACGTCGTGGATCTCGGGCCGGTCGGCCGTATAGAGCGGCTTCAGGCGGTCATGCGGCCGCATGCCGGGCCGCCAGTCCGGGTTCGGCGGATTGTCGCGGAACTGGTCGTCGATGATCATGTGCCAGATCACATCGACCCGGAATCCGTCGACGCCCTTGTCGAGCCAGAAGCGCAGCACATCGTGCATGGCGGCGACCACCTCCGGGTTGCGCCAGTTGAGGTCGGGCTGCTGCTTCAGGAAGGCGTGGTAGTAGTACTGGCCGGTGGCCGCGTCCCATTCCCAGGCGCTGCCGCCGAACTCGGACAGCCAGTTGGTCGGCGGGCCGCCGTCCGGGGCGGGATCATGCCAGATGTACCAGGCACGCTTGG
>QOZR01000006.1 GCA_003576685.1 Virgifigura deserti | reverse complement strand
CGCCTTGCGACGGCGCGAGGCGGCGCTGGCGCGCCTCCAGCGCAAAGCCGGCCCGTCGGCCGCGCCGGCTCGGGCGGCCGCCTCGGCCGGACGCGGAGCGCGCGCATGACTCGCAAGCGGCGTCGTCTCTATATGGTCGGAGTGGGCATGCTGATGCTGGCCGCCGCCGCGGCGCTGGTGCTGACCGCGTTCGAGGACTCGCTGGTCTTCTTCTACAGCCCGACCGAGCTGCAGGCGAAGGAACTGGCGCTGGAGCGCCGGGTCCGTCTGGGCGGTCTGGTCGAGGAGGGCAGCGTGATCCGCGGCAGCGACGGTGTTACCGTCGAGTTCCGGGTGACCGATCTCCGCAACTCCGTGCCGGTGACCTATTCCGGCATCCTGCCCGACCTCTTCCGCGAGGGTCAGGGCGTGGTCGCAGAAGGGATCCTGCGGGCGGACGGCACCTTCGAGGCGAGCGAGGTGCTTGCCAAGCATGACGAGACCTACATGCCGCCCGAGGTGGCGGATGCCCTGAAAGAATCGGGACAATGGAAAGGCGCGACCCTGCCATGAGTGTTGGGCCATGAGTGTCGGGTCATGATCGTCGAGATCGGCCATTTCGCCCTGGTGTTGGCGCTGTGCACGGCCCTGGTGCAGGCGAGCCTGCCGCTGATCGGCGCGGCGCGGAACAACGCCGCCTGGATGGCGGTGGCACAGCCGGCGGCACAGGGCCAGCTTCTGTTCGTCGCCATCGCCTTCGCCGCCCTGACCTACGCCTATGTCACCTCCGACTTCTCTGTCCTCAACGTCGCCGCCAACTCCCATTCGGCGAAGCCGCTGCTCTACAAGGTGACCGGCGTCTGGGGCAATCACGAGGGGTCGCTGCTGTTGTGGGCGCTGATCCTGGCGCTGTTCGGTGCCGCCGTCTCCTGGTTCGGCGACAATCTGCCGGCCACCTTGCGCGCCCGGGTTCTGGCCGTTCAGGCGATGATCGGCGTCGGCTTCCTGTCCTTCATGCTGCTGACCTCGAACCCGTTCGCGCGGCTGATCCCGGCGCCGGCCGACGGCAACAGCCTGAACCCGCTGCTGCAGGACCCCGGCCTCGCCTTTCACCCGCCGATGCTCTATCTGGGCTATGTCGGCTTCTCGATGTCCTTCTCCTTCGCCGTCGCCGCCCTGATCGAGGGCCGGGTCGACGCGGCCTGGGCGCGCTGGGTCCGGCCCTGGACGCTGGCCGCCTGGGTCTTCCTCACCGCCGGCATCGGCCTCGGGAGCTGGTGGGCCTATTACGAGCTCGGCTGGGGCGGCTGGTGGTACTGGGATCCGGTCGAAAACGCGTCTTTCATGCCCTGGCTGCTCGGCACGGCGCTGCTGCATTCGGCGATCGTGGTCGAGAAGCGGGGCGCACTGAAGAGCTGGACCATCCTGCTCGCCATCGTGACCTTCGCGATGAGCCTGCTCGGCACCTTTCTGGTGCGGTCGGGCGTCATCACCTCCGTCCACGCCTTCGCCAGCGATCCGGAACGCGGCCTCTTCATCCTGGCCTTCCTGGTGATCGCGATCGGCGGCGCGCTCGTGCTGTTCGCCTTGCGCGCGCCGGCGCTGCAGGGCGGCGGGCTGTTCGCCCCGATCAGCCGCGAGGGCGGGCTGGTGCTCAACAACCTGCTGCTGTCGACGGCGACGGCGACGGTGTTCCTCGGCACCCTCTATCCGCTGTTCCTCGACGCTTTCGGAGCCGGCGCGGTGTCGGTCGGGCCGCCCTTCTACAACGCAACCTTCGTGCCGCTGATGATTCCGCTGATCCTGGTCATGGCAATCGGTCCGATGCTCGCCTGGAAGCGGGGCGATCTGGCCGGCGCGCTCGGCCGGCTGTCCTTCGCCTTCATAGGCGCCGCCGCCGTCGCGCTCGTCACCTGGCGCCTGCGGAGCGACGGGCCGGCCCTGGCCGTGCTCGGCATGGCGGTGGCGGCTTGGCTGCTCGTCGGCACGCTGGTCGAGCTGGCCGAGCGCGTGAAGCTGTTCCGCGCGCCGCTGGCCGAGAGCGGGCGGCGCGCCCGGCAGCTGCCGCGCGCCGCCTATGGCATGACGCTCGCCCACGCCGGCCTCGCCATCGCGATCATCGGCATGACCGGCGCGTCCGCCTGGAAGCAGGAGGAGGTGCGGATCATGCGACCCGGCGAGACGGTCGCCGTCGCCGGCTACGACTATCGCCTGGAGGGCGTCGAGCGGGTGCAGGGCCCCAACTACTTCGCCGACCGTGCCAGCTTCACCGTGACCGACGGCGACCGGGTCGTCGCCATGCTGCATCCGGAGAAGCGGTTCTACCCGGTGCAACGCATGCCCACCACAGAGGCGGCAATCCACACCACCGGGATCGCCGACCTCTATGCGGTCATCGGCGATCCGGACGGCGCCGGCGGCTGGACCGTCCGGATTTTTCACGAGCCCCTGGTGCCGTGGATCTGGGGCGGGCTGCTGGTCATGGTGGCGGGCGGCCTCACCTCGCTGAGCGATCGGCGGCTGCGCGTCGGCGTGCCGGCCCGCAGGCGGCAGATAGCCGCGGCCGGCGCCGGGGCTTGAGAGGAATAGGCGGAAGACCGTGCGCAGGCGATTGCTTTTCCTCCTGCCGGTGGCGCTGTTCGCCATCGTCGCGCTTTATCTGGTGGTCGGCCTCAGCCCCGAGCGCGATCCGACCCTTGTGCCGTCGGTGATGATCGACAAGCCGGCGCCGGACTTCGTCTTGCCGGGCCTGTTCGATGACGGTCAAGGGCTATCGACCGACGATCTGCAGGGGCAGGTTTCCCTGGTCAATTTCTTCGCCTCCTGGTGCGTGCCCTGCCGGGCGGAGCATCCGATCCTGCTGCGCCTCGCCCGCGAGGAGGGCGTGCCGCTCTATGGCATCGCCTATAAGGACCAGCCGGACGATTCGCGCGCCTGGCTGGCGGAGCTGGGCGACCCGTTCCAGCGGATCGGCGTCGATCTGAGCGGCCGCACGGCGATCGATTTCGGCGTCTATGGCGTGCCGGAAACCTATGTGATCGACCGCGCGGGCCGGATTCGCTACCGCCATGTCGGGCCGCTCACCCCGGCCGTGATCGAGGAGACTGTCCTGCCGCTGATCGCGGAGCTGCGATCATGAGACGCGGGCCAGGTCTGCTATCCGGAGTCCTGCTCGCGCTGCTGCTCGGTCTCGCCGCCTCGACCGCCGGGGCGGTGCAACCGGACGAGATCCTTGACGACCCGACGCTGGAGGCGCGCGCCCGGACGATCAGCCAGGACATCCGCTGCCTGGTCTGCCAGAACCAGTCGATCGACGATTCCGACGCCGATCTCGCCCGCGACCTGCGGCTGATCGTGCGCGAGCGGCTGGTGGCCGGCGACAGCGACGCGGAAATCAAGCAGTTCCTGGTCGCGCGCTATGGCGACTATGTGCTGCTCGAGCCGCCGGTCAAGCCCTCGACCTATGTCCTGTGGTTCGGCCCGGCGGCGATCCTGCTCGTGGCGGCCGGCGGCATCGGCCTGTTCTTCCACCGCCGCCGCGCACGAAGCGCCGCACCACCGCCCCTGACGGCCGAGGAGCGGCAGCGTCTCGCGACGCTGCTCGACGACCGGTAACCATCGTCTGAGGGACGAGATGCTGTTCTGGATCATCATCGGCGGCATGACGGCGGCGGCAATGGGTCTGCTGCTGCGGCCGCTGCTGCGCGGCGGCAGAGCGGAAGAACGGCCTGCCGCACCCGACCTCGCGATCTATCGCGATCAGCTCGCTGAGATCGAGCGCGATGTCGGATCCGGCCTGCTGTCGCCCGAAGAGGCCGCCGCCGCGCGGCTCGAGGTGGAACGCCGAATTCTGGCCGCCGCTCCCGCCGAATCCACGCCGGCAACGACGCCGCCGCGCCGGCATCGGGGAGCGGCGGCGGCCCTGGCCGTTGCCCTGCCACTTCTGGCGCTTGGGCTTTATCTGCAGTTGGGCGCCCCGAATCTGGCGCACCTGCCTGGCACGGCCGATCCCGTCCGCATGACTCAAGCACCGGGCGAGGCAACCGAAGCGAACATGGGAGCGCTCGTCGAGCGCCTGGCGCAGCGCATGGCCGAGGACCCGTCGAACCTGGAAGGCTGGCTCCTGCTCGGCCGCTCCTACGGGACGCTCGGCCGCTATCGTGAGGCCGCAGCCGCTTATGAGGAGGCGATTGCCCGCGGCGCGGACGGCGCGGAGGTGCAGTCGGCCTATGGCGAGGCACTGACGGCGGCACAGGACGGCCAAGTGACGGAGCCGGCGGTGCGTGCGTTCGAGGCGGCGCTCGCCGCCGACCCCGCCGAGCCGCGCGCCCGCTTCTATCTCGCGCTCGCCCGCGCCCAGGCCGGCCGGCTCGACGAGGCGCTGGCGATGTGGGTCGCGCTCGAAGCGGACACGCCGGCCGATTCTCCCGCGCGGGCAGTGATCGGCGCGCAGATCGATCAGGTGGCGCGTCAGCTCGGCCGCGATCCGGCGGAGCTCCCCGGGCGCGTCGCCGAAGCGGCCCCGCCCGAAATGCCGGCCCCGTCGGCCGAAGACATGCAGACGGCCGAGGCGATGTCGCCGGAGGATCGGGCGGCCTTCATCCGCGGCATGGTCGAGCGGCTGGCCGCGCGCCTTCAGGACTCGCCCGATGATCTCGACGGCTGGGTCCGGCTGGCCCGGTCCTATGAGGTGCTGGAAGAGGCCGAGGCGGCGCGCGACGCCTGGCAGCGGGCCACCGCGCTCGCCCCCAATCGGGTCGACTTGCTGCTCGGCTATGCCGGCGCGATCCTCGCGGCGGGGCCTGAGGGCGCCCCGCTGCCGGAGGCTTTCGGCGAGACCGTCGACCGCGTCCGCGCCCTCGACCCGAAGGACCCGCTCGGCCTTTATTTCAGCGGCCTCGCGGCGGCGGAGGCCGGCGACACAACGGAAGCCCGCGATCTCTGGACCGCGCTTCTCGCGCAGCTGCCGGAAGGATCGGCTGAGCATGCCGACCTGCAACGGCGCATCGAGGCGCTCGCCGGCGGCTCCTGAGACGCTCCGGCTTGCCGGGCACCCGCCGCCGTGGCTAGACTTCGCT
This sequence comes from Virgifigura deserti, assembly GCA_003576685.1. Classification (GTDB taxonomy): domain Bacteria; phylum Pseudomonadota; class Alphaproteobacteria; order Dongiales; family Dongiaceae; genus Virgifigura; species Virgifigura deserti. The sequence continues at coordinate 304,144 of QOZR01000006.1, read as the reverse complement.
CCCGCTCCGATCTCGCGAAGGAGAGTCTCGATGCAGCATCAGCGCAATTTCGGCCCGGCGATGACCTTGCCGGCCCACTGGTATCACGGCGCGGAGATGTACGAGAAGGAGCGGCGGGCCATCTTCGCGCGCGAGTGGCAGCTGGTCGGGCATCTCGGAGCCTTGCGCGAGCCGGGCAGCTACATCGCGACGGCGATCGCGGGCTGGCGGGTTTTCGTGATCCGCGACCGCGACGGAAACTTGCGGGGCTTCCATAATCTCTGCCGCCATCGCGCCGGCCCGCTGCTCGACGACGGGGCCGGCCATTGCGACATTCTGCGCTGCAAATATCATGGCTGGGTCTATGACACCGAGGGCCGGCTGCGGCGGACGCCGGACTTCGGCGAGGCGGCGGGCTTCGACAAGGCGGATTTCGGCCTCTTTCCGATCCATGTCGGGACTTGGCGCGGGCTCGTCTTCGTCAATCTCGACCAGGACCCGCCGCCACTGGAGCAGGGGCTGGGCGACCTCGTCGCCGAAACCGCGGCCTTCCCGATGGAGGACTTCACCGGCGTGCGCGAGGTGACCTTCGACATCGCCTGCAACTGGAAGACCTATACCGACAATTTCGTCGAGGGCTATCACATCCCCTCGATCCACGCGGCCTTCAACGCGGTGATCGACTTCAAGCGCTTCACCGCGGAGGCGCGGAACCGGACGGTGATCATGAAGGCGCCGCAGCGCGACGGATCGTTCTATGGCGGCGTCTGGCTGTGGCGCTATCCGAACACGACCCTGTCCGTCTTTCCGGACGGCATGAACACCTCGTCGATTCTGCCGCTGGACTGGCGGCGCACGCGACTGATCTACAACTTCTACTTTCGCGACACGTCGCCGGCGGCGATGACGGCGCATGAGCAGACGATCGCGCGAAACTGCGGCGTCGTCGAGGAGGATTTCGGCATCTGCGAGACCGTCCAGGGCAATCTTGAGGCCGGCCTCTACGACCAGGGGCCACTCAGCCCGCGCCAGGAGGACGGCGTCCGCTATTTTCACGAGATGGTGCGGGACTCGCTGGCCGCAGCGGGCTGATACTCGTTAACCTTGGCCACCGTTCCCTGGGCCGCTTTTTCCCTTGGCAAGGGCGCGCAAAGCCGACTACCCTGACACAAACAGGGAAAAACAAGGCTTTCAGGCAGAATAGAGGCTGCATGGGTGAACCAACACCCGCTCTCCTCGTCGAGGATCTGCATAAGCGGTTCGGCGATCTCGAGGTGCTGAAGGGCGTCTCGATGTCGGCCAATGACGGCGATGTGATTGCGATGATCGGCAGCAGCGGCTCGGGCAAGAGCACGCTTCTGCGCTGTATCAATCTGCTGGAAACACCGGATTCGGGGAAAGTCTATGTCAGCGGCGAGCTGATCCGCATGCGCCCGACCCGGAACGGTCATGCCCAGCCGGAGGACCAACGCCAGGTCGACCGTATCCGCTCACGCCTCGGCATGGTGTTCCAGAGCTTCAATCTCTGGTCGCATATGACCGTGCTGGAGAACGTGATCGAGGCGCCGATCCACGTGCTGAAGGTGCCCAAGGCGGAAGCCGTCGATCGCGCCAAGGCGCTGCTCGACAAGGTCGGGATCGCCGACAAGCTGGACTATTATCCGGCGCATCTCTCCGGCGGGCAGCAGCAACGGGCGGCGATCGCCCGCGCGCTGGCGATGGAGCCGGACGTCATGCTGTTCGACGAACCGACCTCGGCGCTCGATCCGGAGCTGGTCGGCGAAGTGCTGCGCGTGATCCGGAGCCTGGCCGAGGAGGGGCGCACGATGCTGATCGTGACCCATGAGATGGGGTTCGCCCGCGAGGTGGCGTCGGAGGTGATCTTCCTCCATGCCGGGCGGATCGAGGAGCGGGGACCGCCAGCACATGTCTTCGGGACCCCGAAATCGGAGCGCTGCCGCCAGTTTTTGGCCAGCAATCTGTGACACCCCGCCACGATCCTCGTCGGTGGACAGCCGCGGGGCTATTCTGAAGTCAGTGCAACGGGTCGTTTGAGGACGATTTGATAGGGAGACGGGCTGTGAAGAAACTTGCAACAATGACGATCGCCGCGGCGGCGCTGGCGCTGTTCGCCGGCAATGCCTCGGCAGACATGCAGAAGGTGCGGATCGGTACCGAGGGCGCCTACCCGCCGTTCAACTCGATCGACAGCGAGGGCAATCTCGTCGGCTTCGACGTCGATATCGCCAAGGCGGTATGCGAGGCGGCGAATTTCGATTGCGAGTTCGTGGTCCAGGATTGGGACGGCATCATTCCGGGCCTGCTGGCCAAGAAATACGACGCCATCGTCGCCTCCATGTCGATCACGCCGGAGCGGGAGGAGGTCGTCGACTTCACGAACAAGTACTACAACACCCCGGCGAAGTTCGTGGCCGCGGACGACGCCGACTTCGACATCTCGCCGGAGGGCCTGGCGGGCAAGAGCATCGGCGTGCAGCGCGCGACCATCCATGAGAACTTCCTGCGCGACAATTTCCCCGAGGCGGACATTCGCGTCTATGCCACTCAGGATGAGGCGAACGCCGACCTGGTGGCCGGGCGCCTCGATCTGGTGATGGCCGACAGCGTCGCGCTGAGCGACGGCTTCCTGAAGACCGACATGGGCAAGGGCTTCGCATTCATCGGCCCGGACTACTCCGAGCCGAAATGGCACGGCAAGGGCGTCGGCATCGCCATTCGCAAGGGCGAGGACGAGCTGCGCGAGGCCTTCAACGCGGCGATCAAGCAGATTCGCGAGGATGGAACCTACGAGGAGATCCAGTCGAAATATTTCGACTTCGACGTCTACGGCAAGCCGACCAGCTGAGGTGAGATCCCTTGCGGCTTGAGTCGAGGCCGTCTCTCTCACCCTCTCCCCGTCCGGCGGGGAGAGGGTGGCGAGGGGCGGCAATATTCGACGGCTTGAGGCCGATCGACGGCGCCACCGACCGGTCACGCGGCGGTGGCGTTATCGTTTCAACCGGCCGGCGATACCGCCGGCGACACCGAATGTGATCGCTCCGATGCCAGAAACTGAAGCGCCCCTTGAGGCGCCGGCGGCAGGACGCTGAGGAGGCCGCATGCTGGACCTCAGGGGATATGGATGGATGCTGTGGGACGGCCTCCAGATCACTATCCTCGTCGGCATCTGCTCCATGGCCGTCGCCCTCCTTCTGGGCTTGATCGGCGCCTGGGGCAAGCTGTCGAAATCGAAAATCGCCCAGGGGCTCGCCGGCACCTATACGACGGTCATTCGCGGCATCCCTGAACTGCTTCTGATCCTGATCGTCTATTACGGGGCGCCGACGCTGATCCAGAACATCGCGGCGCGGTTCGGCCATGACGTGATCATTGACGTCAATCCGTTCCTCGCCGGCTTCATCACGCTCGGCTTCATCTACGGCGCCTTCACGACCGAGGTCTTCCGCGGTGCCTTCCTGGCGATTCCGAGCGGCCAGATCGAGGCGGCGCGGGCGATCGGCATGAGCCGGACACTGGCCTTCCGGCGCGTCATCCTGCCGCAGGTCTGGCGCTTCGCCCTGCCGGGACTCGGCAATGTCTGGATGGTGCTGATCAAGGCGACCGCCCTGATCTCGGTGATTCAGCTGCCAGAGCTGATGCGCAACGCCGATGTCGCCGCCCGCGCGGTCAGGCTTCCCTTCACCTTCTTCTTCGCCGCCTCGCTGCTTTATCTTGGCATCACCATCGTCTCGATGCTGATTCAGCAGCGGGCCGAAACCTGGGCCAATCGCGGCGTGCGGAGGGCCTGATGGAACCCGACGGCCTGTTGAGCGGCATCTACCGGACCTTCCAGATCGTTTGGGAGAGCTTTCCCCAACTCCTCGGCGGCGCGCTCCTGACCATCGAGATCACAATCATCAGCGTCCTTCTCGGGCTCTGCTTCGCGGTTCCCCTGGCGCTCGCCCGGGTGTCTTCGAACCCGCTGCTGCGCTGGCCGGTCTATGGCTATATCTTCTATTTCCGCGGCACGCCGCTGCTGGTGCAGATCTTCCTGATCTATTATGGCAGCGGTCAGTTTTCCGATTTCCTCGAGGATATCGGCCTGTGGACCTATTTCCGCGAGGCCTATTTCTGCGCTGTCCTGACGCTGACTCTCAACACCGCCGCCTATACCGCCGAGATTCTGCGCGGCGGCATCCAGGCGGTGCCGCATGGCGAGATCGAGGCCGCCCGGGCGGTCGGCATGTCCGGCGGCTTGCTTTATCGCCGGATCATCCTGCCCAAGGCCTTCCGCCTAGCCTTGCCGGCCTATGGGAACGAGGTCGTGTTCCTGTTTCAGGCGACATCTCTGGTCAGCATCATCACGCTGATGGACCTGACCGGCGTCGCCCGGGTGATCGTCGCGCGCAGCTTCCATGTCTATGAAATCTATATCACCGCCGGCCTCATCTATCTGACGATCACCTACGGCATCCTGTGGGTGTTCCGGAAGGTCGAGTTCCATCTCGGCGGCCATCTGCGCGAGCGCCCGGCGACCGCCGTCGGGTCCAAGGCGGTCGTGGCCCCCACGGTGGCGCCGCGCTAGACCGGAAAGCAGGGAACTTCGGGCCCCAAGGGCTGTTAGTGCCAGTGGATCGACTTGCACTGATGTGCGAAAGGGCGTCCATGACATCCCGTGGACGCCCTCTTGTTGTCGTCGAGGGAGCCTCGGAATGGATATCTACGAAGTCATCAAGCAGGACCACGACAAGGCGCGGCGCATGATCGCGGAGCTGGCGGAAACGGACGAGAGGGCCGCCGAACGGCGGGCCGAGCTGTACCCTGACCTGAAGAACGAGCTGATGATGCACCAACATGTCGAGGAGGCGGTGTTCTACTCGCGGCTGGAATCCGAAGACGATACCCGGGCCGACGCACTGGAAGCGAAGAACGAGCATCACATCGTCGACACCCTCCTCGAAGAGCTCGACGTCATGCCCAAGGACAATGACGAATGGACGGCGAAGTTCGGCGTCCTTCGCGAGGTGGTAGAGCACCATATGGAGGAAGAGGAGGAGGAGTTCTTCGAGCGTGCCCGCGAGGTGATCGACGACTCGCTCGCCCGAAAGATGGGCAAGCAGATGCAAGACAAGAAGGCCGCCGGCCTCTCGGCCATGGAGCATGTCAACCAAGCGTCCTGATCGCCAGGACGACGGCGATCTTCCCGATCAAGCCCTCTTCGCAGCCCCGTCCTCCCGCTTCGCCGACCCCTCCCTCGGAAGCCCCGGGGGACGCTGGAACCTTATCTCTCGACAACCGTTAACCGTGCGATTCAAGGCTGAGATCCGGCCGCTCATCCCGCAGATGACGTTTTCGAGAGTACACAAGGTATGCGAATCGCACAGGTAGCGCCGTTGTTCGAAAGCGTTCCACCGAAGCTTTACGGCGGAACGGAACGAGTGGTTTCCTATTTGACCGAGGAGCTTGTCCGGCAGGGCCACGAGGTCACGTTGTTCGCCAGCGCCGATTCACGCAGCTCGGCCCGCTTGCGGCCGATGTGCGACAACGGTCTGCGGCTTTCACCCTGCATCGACCCCGTGCCGCACCATGCGCTGATGATCGAAAAGCTTCTCCAGGAAGCCGACGATTTCGACATCGTCCATTTCCACATCGAGTTTCTGCATTGCGCCGCGTTCCGCCGCCATAAGACGCCCGCCGTCACGACGCTGCATGGGCGGTTGGACCTGCCCGATCTGGTGCCGTTCTATCACGAGTTCCGCGACATGCCGGCCGTGTCGATCTCCAACGGGCAGAGGCTGCCGCTTCTGTGGCTGAACTGGCGCAGCACGGTCTATCATGGCTTGCCGAAGGATCTGTTCCGCTTCAACCCGGAGCCCGGAAAATATCTTGCCTTCATCGGCCGCATCGCCCCTGAGAAGCGGCCCGACCGGGCCGTCAAGATCGCGCGCGCGCTGGGCGTGCCGTTGAAGGTTGCGGCGAAGGTGGACCGGGCCGACCAGGATTATTTCGACACGGTCGTGAAGCCCCTGTTCGACGACCCGCTGGTGGAGTTCATCGGGGAGATCGGCGATACCGAGAAGAGCGATTTCCTGGGCGGCGCCTATGCCCTTCTTTTCCCGATCGATTGGCCGGAGCCCTTCGGCCTCACCATGATCGAAGCCATGGCCTGTGGAACGCCGGTGATCGCCTTTCGCTGTGGCTCCGTTCCGGAGATCATCCACGATGGGGTAACCGGCTTCGTCGTCGAGGATTGCGCCCAGGCGGTGATGGCGTTCGAGCAGGTTGGTCGGCTCGACCGGCGGGCCGTCCGCAGCACCTTCGAGGCACGTTTCTCGGTCGAGCGGATGGCGGAGGATTATCTGATGATCTACGAATCCCTGGCGAACCCTGCTCTGGCGCCGGTGCGCATCGCCTGATCTAGGAGGCCGATGCGCGGGGATGACGCCGGGCAAGGACATGGAATCCGATGACGCACGTCGCAGAGCGGATCTGACGACGCAAGAGTACGCCGACGTCAGCGCCTATATGCGGATGGAGGCAGCGCAGCTGGAGGCGCAGCCGCGCGTCCTCAAGGAGGGGAACAGCTTCGCCATCTTCAACGCCCATGGCGACATCCTGTCGATGCAGAGCGGCGAGACCGGCCTCTTCCACCAGGACACGCGCCATCTGTCGCATTACGAGATGCTGATCAGCAGCGCACGGCCGCTGCTGTTGAGCTCGAATGTCGGGCGTGACGACACGATCCTGTCCGTGGATGCGACCAACCCGGATTTCGGCCTGCCGGGTCAATCCCAACTGGGGCGGGACCAGATCCACCTGCTTCGCTCACTGTTCCTGCTGGACGGCGTCTGCTACGAGCGCGTCAAGCTGCGCAACTACGACGCCAAGCCCGTCGACCTGCTGCTGCAGGTCCTGTTCGATGCCGATTTCGCCGACATTTTCGAGGTTCGCGGCCAGCGGCGCCGTCAGAAGGGAACGCGCCTGCGGACGGAGATCGACGGCGATTCGGCCGTTCTCGCCTATCGCGGCCTGGACGGCATCATTCGCTCGACACGCCTGACGTTCGAGCCGATGCCGAGCCACCTATCGCCGACTTCGGCGGCATTCCGCATCTCCCTCGCGCCGGGCGAGACGACCACCTGCTTCGTGACCACCTCCTGCACTGCGGACGTCGCGAAGAAGCAAAATTTCTCCTTCTACCGGCGACAGGCGCGGCGTGCGCGGCGCGCCCGCCGATCCATGTCGGCCCACATCTACAGCTCGAACGAGCTGTTCAACGAGTGGACGAACCAATCGGCCGCCGATCTCTATATGCTGATCAGCGACACTGAGCAGGGGCCCTATCCCTTCGCCGGAACCCCTTGGTTCAGCTGTCCCTTCGGACGCGACGGCATCATCACCGCGCTGCAGTATCTCTGGCTTGATCCGTCGATCGCGCGGGGCGTGCTGGCGTTCCTGGCCGCCACCCAGGCGACCGAGGTCAATCCGGATCAGGACGCCGAGCCCGGGAAGATCCTTCACGAGACCCGCCGCGGCGAGATGGCAATGCTCGGGGAGGTGCCGTTCAGGCTCTATTACGGCAGCGTCGATTCGACGCCGCTGTTCGTGATGCTGGCGGGCGCCTATTTCGAGCGGACGGGCGACCGGGATTTCATCGCCGGGGTCTGGCCCCAGATCGAGGCGGCGCTGCGATGGATCGACGATTACGGCGATCTCGATGGCGACGGCTTCGTCGAGTACGCCAAACGCACGCCGAACGGCCTGGCGAACCAGGGCTGGAAGGATTCGTTCGACTCGGTTTTCCATGCCGACGGACGGCTGGCGAAAGCGCCGATCGCCATCTGCGAGGTGCAGGCCTATGTCTTCGCGGCCAAGCGGGCCGCGGCAACCCTCGCGGCGGCACTGGGCAAGACGGTGCAGTCGCAAACCTGGAAAATGCAGGCCGACCGCCTGCGGGACCGTTTCGAGAGCGTGTTCTGGTGCGACGAGCTGGGCAGCTATGCGCTCGCCCTCGACGCCGACAAGCAGTCCTGCCGCGTGCGCGCCTCCAATGCCGGTCATGCGCTGTTCTGCGGAATCGCCTCGGAGGAGCGGGCGGCGCGGGTGGCGGCGACGCTGACGACGCCCGACTTCCTCTCCAGCTGGGGCATCCGAACGGTGGCCGCGTCGGAAAGCCGTTACAACCCGATGTCCTATCACAACGGCTCGATCTGGCCGCATGACAATGCGCTGATCGCCCTCGGGCTGGCGCGATACGGGCTCAAGCAGGAAGTGTTGAAGATTCTGACGGGGTTATTCGACGCTGCGATCTTCATGGACTCGCATCGGCTTCCCGAGCTGTTCTGCGGGTTCAACCGGCGCGGCGCCGAGGGGCCGGTGCTGTATCCGGTGGCCTGTGCGCCCCAGGCCTGGGCCAGCACGACGGTGGCAGGCCTGCTGGCCGCCTGCCTCGGCATCTCGTTCGACATACCGGCGGGACAGGTCCGCGTCGACCGGCCGGTCCTGCCACCCTTCCTGGCGCAGGTTCAAGTGCTGAAGACGACGGTCGGAGACGCATCGGTCGACTTTACCTTCCTTCGCCAACCCGGTGAGGTCGCCGTCAATGTTTCCGGGCGGCGTGGCCAAGTCGATGTCCTGGTCACGCACTGAAGGCCCCCTGGGAAGAAGGCTCTCGGGAGACCGCCGCGATGCGATGCCGGCGGCTAGCCTCGCTTGAGCAGCGCCTGGACGGCACGCGTGGCGCTGCCCTCGGCCGCCTCGCGCTGCGGCTCGGTGATGAGACGATGGGGATCCTCATGAAGCCTCTCGAGGACCTGTTCGAGAGCGGCGAGCGCCGGGATCTGCCCGTGGCATTTGGCGACGCCCAGCACCGCGCCCCAGAGAACGCTCAGATTGGCCGCTTTGGACGCAGCCATATCGTCTCTCATCGCATCGCGATCGGCATAGGCGCCGAGGATGTCGACGACGGCCTCGGCCGCCGCGGCGCCCGCCTTGGCGGCACTGCGGACGGAGTCCGATGTCTCGGCGGCCGATCTCTCAGTCCGTGACGGAGCCGCCGCTCGGGATGCGGCCGGCGGGCGGGCGGGAAATTGGACGACGGTAGAATTTCGATGATGCACGAAATATCTCCCCAACCAAAGGTTAAGGATTATAAACAAGTCTTAATAAGGTATTAATGGTCCTTTGACACCCCCGCACCCATAGAACCGGACGTTTCCGACAGCGACAGTGAAGAAAGGGACGCGCCATGTGGATCATTTGGACGATCATTATCGGGCTCTTGGCCGGAATCGTCGCCAAGTTTCTGATGCCGGGCAAAGATCCGGGAGGCTTCATCATCACGATTCTGCTCGGCATCGCCGGCGCCTTCGTTGCCACTTGGCTCGGCCAGGCGGTCGGCTGGTATGGCGAGGGCGAAACCGCTGGCTTCATCGGCGCGGTCATCGGCGCCATCCTGATCCTGATCGCCTATCGGTTCATTCGCCGCCGGGCAGCATAGCGGTCCGACCGCAACGCTAGAGGCCGAGCTCTTCCTTGTAGGAGGCGGGGCCGCTCGCCATTATCGGGTGCGGGGGCTGCCGACCTGGGCTCACTGATCCGGGCTCACTGATCAGGGCCCGCCGGGCCTGTATGAGGAGCGTTTCGCGAGCGGCGATGTTCGTCTTAGAACTTTCGATCGTCATCCTGCTGATTCTGCTGAACGGCTTCTTCGCGATGTCGGAACTTGCTGTGGTTTCATCGCGCCGCGTCCGTCTTCAGCAGTTGGCGGAAGCAGGCAATCGCGGGGCGCGCACCGCCCTCAATCTGCATGACGACCCGAGCAAGTTCCTGTCCACCGTGCAAATCGGCATCACCCTGGTAGGTATCTTCGCGGGCGCCTTCGGCGGCTCCACCCTGGCACCGTATCTTGCGGACTATCTGAGGCAGATTCCCGCTCTCACGCGCTATGCCGACGCGGTGTCGATCGCGCTCGTCGTCGCCGGCATCACCTATCTGTCGCTGATCGCCGGTGAACTGGTGCCGAAGCGGCTTGCCATGGCCAATCCCGAACGTGTCGCGGTATTCGTCGCCCGGCCGATGAGCCTTCTGGCGCGGATCGGAGCGCCGATCGTCTGGTTCCTGGGCGTTTCGACGGAGCTGGTGCTGCGCCTCTTCGGCCTCCATCAGGTCAAGCGTGCCTCGGTTACCGAGGAGGAGGTCAAGTCGATGATCGCCGAGGGCACGCGAAGCGGCGTCTTCCATCCCGCCGAACGGGAGATGTTGGAGGGGGTGCTGCGCCTCGCCGACCGCAACGTGCGATCCATCATGACGCCGCGCCCCGACGTGGTCTGGCTCGACGCCGAGGACGATCCGGACGAGATCCGGCGAACGATTCTGGATAGCGGCCACTCGCGCTTTCCGGTGAGCCGCGGCGAGCTCGACGAGATCATCGGAATCGTGCAGACGAAGGATATTCTCGATCGGGCGCTCGCTAGGCAGCCGCTCGACCTCTCCGCGAGCCTGCAGAAGCCGATGATCGTCCATGACGGCACCTCAATTATCCGCCTGATCGAACTGTTCAGGCAGTCCGGCAGCCATATCGGAATCGTGGTCGATGAATATGGCAGCGTCGAGGGAATCGTGACGGCGACAGACGTTCTCGAGACGGTCGCGGGCGACCTGCCGGAGCGCGGAGAGGATGAGGAGCTGGACATCATGGCGCGCGAGGACGGCTCTTGGCTCGTCGACGGGATGATGCCGATCGACGAGTTGGGCGACCGTCTCGGCCTCCGCGGAATGAAGGGAAACCGGGACTTTCACACCCTCGCCGGCTTCGTTCTGTCGCATTTGGGGCATGTGCCCAAGCCGGCGGACACCTTCACCTGGCGCGACGTGCGCTTCGAGGTCGTCGATATGGACGGCCGGCGCATCGACAAGGTTCTGATCGTGCCGCCGGATCCGGATCGGCGCGCGACCTGAAGAAGTCGGCCGACCAAGGAATTGGTGGAGCCGAGGGGAATCGAACCCCTGACCTCCTCATTGCGAACGAGGCGCTCTCCCATCTGAGCTACGGCCCCGACCGGTCTCGGGAGGCGGACTATGGAAATTAAGCGGCTCGCTGTCAAGCGCCGCAAGCTTGCGCGCGGCGCCCCGGAAGGCTAGTTTCCCCGCTGTTCCTCAGCAGGCAACCGAACGGTCGGCAATGCAAGCCCTTGTGCAACTGATCAATTCCGTCATCAACATATATATTTGGCTGCTGATCGCCTCAGCGATCCTAAGCTGGCTAGTTGCGTTCAACGTCATCAATACGAACAACCGCTTCGTCTATACCGTCGGCGATTTCCTGTATCGCATCACGGAACCGGCGCTGCGGCCGATCCGTCGCGTGCTGCCGAGTCTGGGCGGGATCGACTTGTCGCCCGTCGTGCTGATCCTGCTTTTGGTCTTCGTCCAGAACCTGCTGATCGAGTATTTCTACTTTTGAGCGCTTCGGCTGTGGCGAAGCCGCATGACTCATCCAGGGCGAAGCCGCATGTCGCCGCCCCGGTCGCGATCGTCGCAGACGGCCTCCGAATCCGGGTCAAGGTGGCGCCCCGTGCGGCTGCGAACCGGATCGAAGGGCTGGCACCGGAGGCGGATGGCGGGGTCGCGCTGAAGGTCGCGGTGACCGCGGCGCCGGAGGACGGCAAGGCGAACGCGGCGCTGATCAAGCTGCTGGCCCGCGAATGGGGCGTGGCGAAGTCGGCCGTTACCGTGGCCGCCGGAGCCGCGGACAGGCGCAAGCTGCTGCATGTCGCGGGCTCTCCCGGCGCGCTGGCCGAGCGGCTCGAGCGCTGGCTCGCGGACTGGACTGCCGGCGGCGGCCGCTGAGATCGAGCTTCATTTTCCAAGTCAAACATCGGGACGTCTCATGACCGAAAGCAAACGCAGCAACAGCAAGATCATCGACGGCAAAGGGTTCGCGGAGAGCCTGCGCCAGCGCATCGCCCAGCAGGTCGCCCGGCTCAAGCAGCAGCACGCGCTGACGCCCGGCCTCGCCGTGGTGCTGGTCGGCGAGGACCCGGCAAGCCAGGTCTATGTCCGCAACAAGGGCAAGCAGACCGAGGAAGCGGGGATGAACTCCTTCGAGCATCGGCTGTCGAAGGAGACGAGCCAGTACGATCTGCTCGAGCTCGTGCATCGACTGAACAAGGACCCGGCGGTGCATGGCATCCTGGTGCAGCTGCCGTTGCCGAAGCAGATCGACCCGCAGGCCGTGATCAACGCAATCGATCCGGAGAAGGACGTGGACGGGTTCCATATCGTCAATGCCGGGCGGCTGGCGACCGGGGGCCTGGGCATGGTGCCCTGCACGCCGCTTGGCTGCCTGATGCTGCTGAAGGACCGGCTGGGCGACCTGTCGGGCAAGCATGCGGTGGTGCTCGGCCGCTCCAACATTGTCGGCAAGCCGATGGGCCTGCTGCTGCTGAACGAGAACTGCACCGTCACCATTGCGCACTCGCGCACGCGCGACGTGGCCGAAGAATGCCGGCGCGCCGATATCCTGGTCGCCGCCGTCGGTCGGCCGGAGATGGTTCGGGGCGACTGGATCGGCGACGGCGCCACGGTGATCGACGTCGGCATCAACCGGGTGCCGGGCGCGAACGGCAAGGCACGGCTGGTCGGCGACGTCGCCTTCGACGAGGCGGCGGAGCGTGCCGCCGGTATCACGCCGGTGCCAGGCGGCGTCGGCCCGATGACGATCGCCTGCCTGCTGCAGAACACGCTGACGGCGGCGGCGCGCCAGCACGGCATCGAACTGTCACAATGACGCGCGACCGGCGGCGGTAAGACGATGGGCGGTGGTCTGGTCGAGCTGAGCGTCGCCGCTCTATTGCTCGTCGGCAGCCATTTTCTGCTGTCGAGCGCTCCAATTCGCGGGCGCCTGGCCGGAGCCCTGGGCGAACGCGGCTTTCTGGGGCTCTATTCGGCCCTCGCCCTCGTGCTCTTCATCTGGCTGATCTGGAGTTACGGGGACGCGCCCGTCGTCCCGCTTTGGTCACCACCGGAGGGAACTGCCTGGTTGGCCATCCTGGTGATGCCGCTGGCCCTGCTGCTCCTCGTCGGTGGCTATTCGCAGCGGAACCCAACGGCCGTGATGCAGGAGAAGGCCGCGGGCGAGCGGCCGGCGCCCGGCATTCTCGCGATCACCCGGCACCCGGTGATGTGGGCGATCGGCCTGTGGGCGCTCGTCCATCTGGCGAGCAACGGCGATGCCGCCTCGGCGATCCTGTTCGGCGCGCTGGCGGTGCTGGCGCTGGCCGGAACTGTCGTCATCGACAGCAAGAAGCGCCGAAGCTGGGGGGCCGACTGGGCCCGGTTCGCGGCCGTCACCTCGAACATCCCCTTCGCCGCCATCCTCGCCGGCCGCGCCCGGTTTCACCCCGCCGAGATGGGCTGGACCCGCCTGGCAGCCGCGATCGGCCTCTATGCCGCCCTGCTGGCGCTGCATCCGGTGGTCATCGGCGTACCGGCCCTGCCGGTGTAGCTTCCGGGAGGAATGATCAGGGCGAAGGCACGTCCTCCGGACGGAAATAGATGGGCAGATTTCGGCTCCGAAATCGCTGAACCTCCTCGTCGGCGCCCTTCGATGGCCCACTGATTCGCAAGCAGGCATCGCATCGTTCCGCGACCGCCAGCGACATCGGCATCATCATTTCATCGAAGCTTTTGCCATCCGCCGCTTCAATCAGGGGAAGCGCCAGATTGACGCCGATGATCGGAACATGCCCAGCGCGGAAGAGCGTCACGGCCGCTTCGTTCATCGCCCGCAGGTTCGCGGCTCGGCGCGCCGCATCGGCGCCCCCGGCCGTGTAGGAGCCGGCTATCATGATCCACATCCTGATCTCCTCAATAGAAACCGCGGCTCAAGACCGGCACATGCCGAGAATCAATCGTACGGGCCACCCCCGATCAAGCTCGCCCCTCTCGGTTAATAAAGGTTAACAAAAACACTTCTCAGAACCCGCCCCTGCACCTAAGCTGACAGAGCCTACCAGGAACGGCCATCGCGAGAACGGACGACGGCCCAGCGGCTACATCCGAAAGGAAGCCGAGATGGGGTCGATTTGTGTCCGGCTGGCGCCCTCGAACGGACGAAGGGGAGGTCTTTCAGCAGTGTCGGATATCAAAACCTATTCGGATTATCGGGCGTCATCGCCCGCCTCGAGACGTTTTGCGGCCATGCTGGGTCTGGGCTTGGTGCCCCTATGCCTTGCAGCGCCGGCGAGGGGAAGCGGCTTCGCAGTCGAGGACCAGAACGCCCTAACCTTGGGCACGGCGCAGGCGGGACAGGCAGCGATCGCGGCCGATGCGACGACGGTCCATCACAACCCGGCCGGAATGATTCGCCTGCCCGACACGCAGGGCGTGCTCTCCGGCGTCTATATCGCGCCGTCGGCCAAATTCGAGAATGAAGGCTCCAGCCTCGGCGGAGCGCCGCTTGCCGGTGGGAACGGCGGCGACGCCGGTACGGAGAGCTTCATTCCGACCTTCTATCTGTCGACGAGTCCTCTCGACGGGCTGAAGCTCGGCCTCGCGGTGACGGTGCCCTTCGGCCTCGGGTCCGACTATGATCCGGACTGGATCGGTCGATACCACACGATCGAGTCCGACCTGAAGACGATCAACGTCAATCCCGCGCTTGCGGTCCGCCTCAGCGAGACCCTCTCGCTCGGCGGCGGGGTAAATTTCCAGTATCTCGATGCGGAACTCACCAACGCCGTCGATTTCGGCTCGCTGCTCGGCTTTCCCCAGGCCGTGGACGGTCGCGCGGAGCTGACCGGCGACAATTGGGCGGTGGGGTACAATCTGGGGCTGCTCTACCAGCCGTCCGACCGTCTTCGAGTCGGCCTCGCCTATCGGTCGCGGGTCCATCACGACGTCGAGGTGGACGCCGATTTCGACGTTCCCGCGGCGGCGAGTCCGCTGCAGGCAGCCGGCCTCTTCAACGATACCGGCGGGCGCACGGAGGTCACCTTGCCCGAGTCGGTTTCGCTCAGCGCCTATTACGACGTCACCCCAAGATGGGCGCTCCTCGCGGACGTGACCTGGACCCGCTGGAGCCGGTTCGAGCAGTTGGCCGTTCAGTTCGACAATCCGCTCCAGCCGGCCATCGTCGAGCCCCAGGAATGGAACGACTCGTTCCGGGTCTCGGCGGGCGCGCGCTTCGCGCCGACGGAGGACTGGGTCTTCCGCGCCGGCATCGCCTATGACGAGACGCCGATCCCGGACGAATTCCAGCGGCCGCGGCTCGTCGTCGGCGACCGCGTCCTGGTCGCGGTCGGCGCAGGCTATCGCGTTTCCGACCGCATCACCGTCGATGCCGGCTACATGCACAGCTTCTCGGAGGACGTGTCCGTCGACATCACCAACCCGAACGCCGGCCGGCTCGTCGGCGACTACGACCTCGATGCCGACCTTTTCGCGCTGCAGGTTTCGGTCAAGTTTTAGGATTGCCGCCCCCGCTTCAGGAGCCGTAGGCGCAGCGCGTTCAGCTTGATGAAGCCTTCGGCGTCGCGCTGGTCGTAGACCTGGTCCTCCTCGAAGGTGACGTGGGCGAGGCTGTAGAGCGAGTTCGGCGATTTGCGGCCGACGACGGCGACCGAACCCTTATAGAGCTTGAGCCGCACCGTGCCGGCGACATGCTCCTGGCTCTTGTCGATCAGGGCCTGCAGCATCTCGCGCTCCGGCGAGAACCAGAAGCCGTTATAGACCAGCTCGGCATAGCGCGGCATCAGCTCGTCCTTCAGGTGGCTGGCGCCGCGGTCGAGCGTCAGGCTCTCGATCGCACGGTGGGCGGCGTGGAGGATCGTGCCGCCGGGCGTCTCATAGACGCCGCGCGACTTCATGCCGACGAAGCGGTTCTCGACAAGGTCGAGCCGGCCGATGCCGTTCTCGCCGCCGAGGCTGTTCAACCGGGTGAGCAGCGCCGCCGGCGAGAGCCGCTCGCCGTCGATCGCGACGGCATCGCCGCGCGCGAACTCGATCTCAACATAGGTCGGGCGGTCGGGCGCCGCCTCGGGCGCGACGCTGCGGCTGTAGACATGCTCCTCCGGCTCGACCCAGGGGTCCTCGAGCGCCTTCCCCTCGGCCGAGATGTGCAGCAGGTTCGCGTCGACCGAGAACGGCGCCTCGCCACGCTTGTCCTTGGCGATCGGAATCTGGTGCTTCTCGGCGAAGTCGATCAGCTTGCTGCGCGAATTGAGGTCCCATTCGCGCCAGGGAGCGATCACCTTGATGTCGGGGTTGAGCGCGTAATAGCCGAGCTCGAAGCGGACTTGATCGTTACCCTTGCCGGTGGCGCCGTGCGAGACCGCGTCGGCGCCGGTCTCGGCTGCAATCTCGATCTGGCGCTTGGCGATCAGCGGCCGGGCGATCGAGGTGCCGAGCAGATAGACACCTTCATAAAGGGCGTTGGCGCGGAACATCGGAAAGACGTAGTCGCGGACGAAGGTTTCGCGCAGATCCTCGACATAGATTTCCTTGATGCCGAGCATCTCGGCCTTCCGCCGCGCCGGCTCCAGCTCCCCGCCCTGGCCGAGATCGGCGGTGAAGGTCACGACCTCGCAGCCATAGGTCTCCTGCAGCCATTTCAGGATGACCGATGTGTCGAGGCCGCCGGAATAGGCGAGCACGACCTTGTTGACGCCGCGAGACATGACAGGCCCTTTCACGTGAAGAAGAAGCGGATGAAACCGGCGCGGAGTATAGGCAAACGCCCTTTCGCCGCAAGTCCGTAGCCCTGCGACACTCTCGGCGGCTCAGGGTGCGACGCAGCCCTCGCCCATGAGATCAGCGCGGTCGGTCGGGTGATAGCGGATCAGCAGCCGGCGCGGCAGGCTGCGGCGGGCATAGAGCCGCGACTCCAGTTCCGAAACGAGGGGATCGATGTCCTGCTGCGGGTCGCGATAAAGGATGCCGCCGCGGTAATCGAGGAAGGAGAGATGGATCGTCGTGGTCGGCAGGACCCACAGCCGTTCCCGCTCGATTGGCGAGCTCTCCGCGCCGGTCCGTGGCGTATCGCAGACACGGTCAGGCTGGCCATGCCGGTTGCGGAGCTCATCCACCGCGGCCTGGAAGGCCGCAGGGGTGGCTTGGGCGTTGCGTCGTTCGAGCAGAACCTGCTGGAGTTGGCCTTGCGCGTCCATCTGGAACAGCGCCCGGTAGGAAAACCCGCCAACCTCGGTCTCGGGCAGGGACCGGCCGACCGTTGCCTCGTGATAGACCAGCGGCGGATCGATGGTCCTCAGGCGCTCCCCGAACTGCGCGTCGAGATCGGCATTGGTCATGCCCCAGCGCGTCTCGCCCCAGCCGGAGACGTCCGCCTCGCGCGCGAACGCACCGGCCGCCGCGAGCACCAAGACCGGCGCGACGAGGCGCGCCCATCGGCGCACCCCTCGGCCCCGATCCCGACGCGTCCGCGTGCCGCCATTCATCGAACATCACGTAGATAGGTCGCCGGATCGAACCAAGGCTCCTCGGCCCAGAAACCATTCCCAGAAACCGTTCGCGGCGTGGATTAGGCCGGAACGTGCTGCACTTGCTCGCGGGAAACTGTCGATCAGTGCCGCGCAAGGATGGCTGTCATCGGGAATATCCGGTCCCCAAGCAACGGTGGCCGCTCGCCATTCTTCCGCGGGCCTCGATCAAGGCTGTTCCGGGTCGGCCACTTTCAGGATGACGGCTCGGTCCGGTCCGATAAGCCGTCCATCCTCTGTGCGGACATCGAGCCGTACCGCCTGGCCGGTATCGCGGTCGACCAGCCTCGAATGCTTCTCGCCCGGCTCGAACAGATACTGCTCGCCCCATTGCCTGAGGGCCACCATCACGGGGAAGAGATCGCGCCCCTTTTCGGTCAGGTGATACTCCTGATGCGCACCGCCGTTGGCGGCCGGGACAGCCTTCAGAATGCCGCGCGCGATCAGCGTACGTAACCGCTCGGAAAGAATGTTTTTGGCTATGCCGAGGCTCTTCTGGAACTCGCTGAACCGCGTCAACCCGTCGAACGCATCGCGGACGATCAACAGCGACCACCAGTCGCCGATTACGTCCAGCGATCTGGCGCTCGGGCAGTAATCCCCTTTGAGGCTTCTTCGCTTGACCATGAGTCCCTTCACACCCTCTGGAACGGATCGCGATGTAATTTTGGTTGCATTATAAAACCCGATCTGCTACCGATCAAATGGTTTCATAATGAAACCAATTCAATGCGGGGGTTTGCCATGCAATCGGGATGCGAAACGGCTTCCATCGGCACCACCGGCACCGGCGCGTGCTCCCAAGAGGGCCAGGGGGAGGATCGGGTTGCCGATGGTGACGGCGAAGGAGTCGCGTCGCGGCTCTCTCGCCCGATTACCCTGCTCTTCGCGGTGGCGAGCGGGCTCGCCGTCGCCAATGCCTATTTTGCCCATCCGCTGCTCGATCTGATGGCGGACGATCTCCGCCTTCCGCGAGCGACGGTGGGCCTGATCGTCGCGGTGACGCAGGTGGGCTATGGGCTGGGGCTGATCCTGCTGGTACCGATTGGCGACCTCGCCGATCGGCGCAAGCTCGTGGTCATACAGTCGCTTCTCTCGGTTCTTGCGCTTATCGCGGTCGGCTTCTCGTCGACCGGAGTGATGCTGCTGGCGTCGATGGCCGCGATGGGCTTGTTCGCGGTCGTGACGCAGACCTTTGTCGCTTATGCCGCAAGCCTGGCGCGGCCAGCCGAGCGGGGGCAGGTCGTCGGTGTGGTGACGAGTGGCATCGTCCTCGGCATCCTGCTTGCTCGCACCGTCTCCGGGATGCTCGCCGACCTTTCGGGCTGGCGCACGGTCTACCTCGTCTCAGCCGGCCTGACGATCATCATCGCCGCGCTTCTCCATAAGGTTCTGCCGCCACAAGAGAATCGAGAAGAGCGGATTTCCTATCCGCGCCTGATCGGCTCGCTCGCCACCCTCTTCGCAGAAGAACCGGTGCTTCGCATCCGGGCGGTGATTGCCATGCTGATATTCGCCAACATAACAACGCTTCTGACACCGCTGGTATTGCCGCTGAGCGCACCGCCGTTTTCACTGTCGCACACCGCGATCGGCCTCTTCGGTCTTGCAGGCGCTGCGGGCGCGCTCGGCGCCGCAAGGGCGGGGCGATGGGTCGACCGGGGATTGGGCCAACGCACCACCGGCGTCGCGCTCGCGCTCATGCTTTTCGCCTGGTTGCCGATTTCGCTGTTGCCGCAATCGATTTTCTGGCTGATTGTCGGGGTTCTCGTCATCGATTTCGGATTGCAGGCGGTGCACGTCACCAATCAGGGTATGATCTACCGCGTCAAGCCCGAGGCGCAGAGCCGCCTGACCGCCGCTTACATGATTTTTTACTCCATCGGCAGCGCCATTGGCTCCTCGTCCTCGACAATGGTCTATGCCCATGCGGGCTGGAACGGAGTCTGCCTGCTCGGCGCCGGTATCGGCGCACTGACGCTCGCCTTCTGGGCGGTGACCTTGCGCGCGACACCTGCAACAGCGACCAGGGCGATCTGCAGCGCCTAGAGCGGGATGACGACAGGTACGATCACTTGAAGATCGCACCTGTCGTCATCCCGCTCTATCCTTGGATTCCAGAGCAAGATTCAGACATGAGGTCGAGCCGACCTCATGTCATCTTGCTCTAGAGACGCTTGCGGGAGAACGAACGCCCGTGCCTTCGATCTCGGCGCGGCCCGCCTCTCCCGTTATCCGTGGGCGGCGGCGCGCTGGCTCGCGCGCAGGCGAACGCTCTCGGACTTCAGCTGGCCGCAGGCCGCCATGATGTCCTGGCCGCGCGGCGTGCGCACGGGCGAGGCATAGCCGGCATCGAAGACGATCTGGCTGAACTGGGCGATGACCTCGTCGGTCGAGCACTCGAAGGGTGAGCCAGGCCAGGGATTGAAGGGGATCAGATTGACCTTGGCGGGAATGCCCTTCAGCAGCCGCACGAGCGCACGCGCATCGGCCGGCGAATCGTTCACATCGCGCAGCATGACATATTCGAAGGTGATGCGCCGGGCGTTGTTCAGGCCGGGATAGCTGCGGCAGGCGTCGAGCAGCTCCGCGATCGGATATTTGCGGTTGATCGGCACGATCTCGTCGCGGATCTCGTCTGTCACGGCGTGGAGCGATATCGCGAGATTCACGTTCAGCTCCGCGCCACAGCGCCGGATCATCGGCACCACGCCCGCAGTCGAGAGCGTGATCCGCCGCTTCGAGATGGAGATGCCCTCGCCATCCATGACGATCTTGAGCGCCTTGGCGACGTTGTCGTAGTTATAAAGCGGCTCGCCCATGCCCATCATCACGATGTTGGACAGCAGCCGGCCGTCCTGGGGCGAGGGCCATTCGCCGAGCGCGTCCCGCGCCAGCATCACCTGGCCGACGATCTCGGCGGCGGACAGGTTGCGCACGAGCCGCTGGGTGCCGGTATGGCAGAACCGGCAGGTCAGCGTGCAGCCGACCTGAGACGAGACGCAAAGGGTGCCGCGATCCGACTCCGGGATATGGACCGCCTCGACCTCCTGCCCGTCCGGGAACGCCAGCAGCCATTTGCGGGTGCCGTCCACCGACTGCAGCGCCCGGTTGACGGCCGGGCGCTGAATGACATAGCGCTCGGCGAGACGGGCGCGAAAATCCTTCGCCAGCGAGCTCATGGCGGCGAAATCGGTGACGCCGCGATGGTAAATCCAATGCCAGAGCTGGCGCGCGCGGAACGGCGGAGCGCCGATCGACGCAAGCTCCGCCGTCAGCTCGTCCCGGCTGAGGCCCACCAAATTGAGGCGGCGGTCCGCCGTCGCGGCTCCTGGTTCAAACTGTTGTGCGTGCCCAAGGCTGCTCATTGGGGGCTGCTCATTCCCGATTCTTCCGGCTTGACCGGCTCCAGATGGCGATCACGACGCGACGTCGCAAGCCTCGTTGATCGCGCCATACGCCTTCGAGAAGCCCATCAGCGAGTAGGTGTCCGTCGTCTCGGTCCCGCGTGAGGACACACCCTGAACCACCATCTCCCGACCTTTTCTCATCGCGTCGACCAGCTTTTTGTCGGTGTCACCGTCCACCGCCCAGGCGCCGTCATCCTGGGTGAAGAGCGTGAATTCCTGATCGTCGATCTCAGCGGTCACCTCGCTGCCATCGTCGTAGGTGTAACCGGCGATGAAGGTGACGACATTGAGCGACTGGTTGGCCGGGCGGTGCGTCACCAGCGCATAGACGCGACCGCGCTGCGTGTAGTCGCCCTTCATGTCGAGCGGTTCGCTGGTGATGTAGCAAACCAGATTGCCTTCCTCCTCGAAGGTCACCGCCGCCCAATCGTCGAACTGCCCGATCGACTTGGGCTGTGGAGCGCCGAAGGCCGGTCCCACTACGCCGAGACAGAGCGCAAAGGAAAGGATCAGAGGCGAGAGTTTCATGCGAGCCAAACTACCGTGTTGTGAGAACCGCTGCAGTTTGCCGAGCAGCCGATGAGGCGTTTCGCGCCGAACGGTCGACATTCTGCGATATGCGCCAAAGTTTCCGCCCAAGGGTCCCCGCCCAGGGACCCCCGCCAAGTCATCCGATCCGGGTGATCCGAGATCGCCCCGGCCGCGTAACAGGCTTTAATGGAACAGGCCGTCCCGTTGCAAGAGCCTTGGTTCCTGAAAGGGCCGGTAGCGACCGAGGGGGCGACCGAGGGGCGACCAGGATGGCGCGGTCCGGCTTGTGGCCGGAGCGGCCATGGCCTTAGATAAGGCCATGGAGCGCAACCGTGATTCCGAGCGTGAGTCCGGGGTGCCCCCCGCCGGATCGAGGTTTGACGACCTCCTGCGAGCGGTGGCCCTGACCCGCGACCGCACCGCATTCGCGGAGCTGTTCCGGTTTTTCGCCCCCCGCGTCAAATCCTATCTGATGCGCCTGGGAGTCGACGCGGCGCTGGCAGAGGAGCTGATGCAGGAAGCGATGATCATGGTGTGGCGGCGGGCCGACAGTTTCGACCCGAGGCAGGCCAGTGTCGGAACCTGGATCTTCACGATCGCCCGAAACAAGCGCATCGACGCGCTCCGCCGCGAGAAACGGCCGACGCCGGACCCGGCCGACCCGGCTTTGTCCGGTGATCCGCCCGTATCGGCGGAGGCGCGCGTGGCGGGCGCCGAAACCGAGCGCCGCATGCGGCGCGCCCTGGAGCAATTGCCGGCCGAGCAGGCCGAACTGATCAAGATGGCGTATTTCGACGATGAGACCCACAGCATGATCGCGGCGAAGACCCGGCTCCCGCTCGGCACGGTGAAGTCGCGGCTGCGGCTTGCGCTCGGGCGGCTGCGGCGAACGCTCGAGGACATCGTCTGAATGGCTGCGCACCACCCGAGCGAGGAGAGCCTGATGGCCTATGCGGCCGGGTCGCTGAGCGAGCCGATGGCGCTGCTGATCGCAACGCACCTCGCGCTCTGCCCGGGCTGCCAACGTCGCAGCCTCGATTACGAGACGCTCGGCGGCATTCTGCTGGCGAACCTGCCGCCGGTGGAGATCGCCCCGGACTGCTTGCAGACGGTCCTGCCGCGGCTGGATAACGAAGCGGGCATGGCGGCGGATGCGGAAGCGCGCGCAGAGGTGGAATCGGGGCCGGCGCGCGATCATCCGGCGCCGGATGATCCGGTTCTGCCGCAGCCGTTGCGCGACGTCATCGGCGGCGACTTGCGATCTCTCCCCTGGCAGTGGGTCATGCCCGGGCTGCACATGGCCGATCTGCGGCTTGGCCGGCCGCCGACGCGAACCCGCTTGATGCGGATCCGGGCGGGGCTGGCGCTGCCACGGCATGGCCATACGGCAACAGAGGCCGTCCTGGTCCTGGCCGGCGGGTTCTCCGACGAATACGGCCGCTGTCGGCGCGGCGATGTCCGGGTCTCCGACCCGTCCGTCACGCATCGCCAAGTCATCGACGCGGACGAGGACTGCCTCTGCCTCGTGGTCGCCGACGGGCCGGTCAAGCTGACCGGTATCCTCGGCACCATCGTCAACCGCCTGAAGGCGTTCTGATCAGTCCCCCTGGTCACCCCCCCCTTTGGGTCAGCCCCTCAGCCGGCGGCGCTGCTTCTTCTTCCAGATCGGCTCGCCATGACGGTGGGCGGTCGGGGTTGGCGTCGCGACCGGCCCGCCGGCCCGGACCGGGCGTTCGGCGAAACGGCCGAGGCTGAGCATCCGGTCATACATGGCGAGCGCACCGGCGACGCCGAGATTGACGCAGAACCGGGTCGGGATGCGGATCAGAAAATCGCAGCGCTCGATCAGCGCGGGCGACAGGCTGCCGCGCTCGGCGCCGAGCACATAGGCAGCCTGCCGCGGATGGCGAAAGCTCGGCAGCTCGAAGGCGTCGGGTACCAGCTCGAGGCCGACGAGACGGCAGCCGGCCGGCAGCGACAGGGACTCCACGTCAGGGAAGGTATGGAACGGAAGATTGACGATCGCGTCCGAGGTATCGGCATTTGCCGTTGCGCGCGCATCGAACGTCGCGGCGATGGTGAAGGCGAAGCTGGCGCCGAAGGCGTGCCCGGTCCGCAGCAGCGCCCCTAGATTCATCGGCTTGCTGACGCCTTCCACGCCGATGCCGAAATAGCCGCGCATCGCTGCTCCGCTTTTGTGAGACTTGGCAAGACCTTGTACCAGGCCCATGGCTGAGGCAAGGTGTTTGCCTGCCTGACGGATTTCGCAACCGAGCCGGAATCATCACTCCGCAATGCCGCACCAACACATGAAGACCTCGGTCTCGAGCATCGAAGGCCAGCCGACCGCGAACCCGCTAGTCGTCGAGGTCACGCGCGGTGGCATGGTGGAGAGCCGGCATCGGGCGGCCGTGGCCGTTGTCGATGCCGGGGGGACAGTCGTGGCATCCTGGGGCGATATCGAGCGGCCGGTCTATGGCCGATCGGCGATCAAGCCGCTGCAGGCGCTACCGCTGGTCGAAAGCGGCGCGGCGGATGCCTTCGGGCTCGGACCGGCCGAAATCGCCCTGGCTTGCGCCTCGCACAGCGGCGAGCCGCGCCATGTCGAGGCCGTTACCGCCTGGCTGCCGCGAATCGGCTGCAGCGTCGCGGACCTCGAATGCGGCAGTCACCTGCCCTATCACACAGCGTCGGCCGAGGCGCTGATCCGCGCCGGGACGGCGCCGACCGCCGCCTACAACAACTGCTCGGGCAAGCATGCCGGGTTCCTGACGACGGCGCGCCATCTCGGTGAGCCGACGCAGGGCTATATCCGGTACGAGCATTCGGTGCAGCAGCGGATCCTGGGGCTTCTGGAGCAGATGGCCGGGCTCGATCTCGGCGACGCGCCGCGCGGGATCGACGGCTGCGGCATTCCCGTCATCGGAATTCCACTCGGCAATACCGCGATGGCGATGGCCCGGCTGGCCGATCCGGACCGCCTGCCGCCCGCCCGGGCTGCGGCTGCGCGGCGGATCCTGGCGGCGATGGCGGCAGAGCCCTTCATGGTCGCGGGCACCGGCCGGTTCTGTACCGCCGTGATGGAGGTCACCGGGGCGGCGGTCGCGCTCAAGACCGGGGCCGAGGGCGTTTACGCGGCGGCGCTGCCGACGCTTGGCCTTGGGGTGGCCCTTAAGGTTGACGACGGCGCCGGCCGCGCGGCCGAGGTCGCGATGGGTTGTGTCCTGCGGCATCTGAAGCTGCTCTCCGCCGACCAGGAACGTGCCCTCGCGGAGCAGTTGGCGCCGCCGGTCCGGAACCGGGTCGGCCTCGAGACGGGGCGCATCCGGCCCTCCGCCGGCTGCCCGATCTGCAGCGGCTGAGGAGACGCAGCGATGCGCGCCATTCTCTGTGAGGCCTGGGGCAAGCCGGAAGATCTCGTCCTAGCCGAACATCCGGCCCCGCCCGCGCCCGGACCGGGAGAGGTGCGGATCGACGTGCGGGCGGCCGGCGTGAACTTCGCCGACATCCTGATGGTCGCCGGGCAGTATCAGGAAAAGCCGCACCTACCCTTCAGCCCCGGCTTGGAGGCGGCCGGGCTGGTGAGCGACTGCGGCCCGGGCGTTACGAAAGTCCGCCCCGGCGACCGGGTCGTCGCGCTGCTCGATCATGGCGGCTTCGCCGAGCAGGCGCTGGCCCGTGAATCGGACGTCTTCGGCATTCCGGCGGAGATGGATTTCGCCACCGCCGCCGGCTTCGCCATCGCCTACGGCACCTCGCATGCGGCGCTACGCTGGCGCGCCGATCTGCGCCCGGGCGAGATCCTGCTGGTGCATGGCGCGGCGGGCGGCGTCGGCCTGACCGCGGTAGAGATCGGCAAGGCGCTCGGCGCGACGGTGATCGCGACGGCCGGCGGGGCCGAGAAGCTGGCCGTCGCGGCGGCGCATGGCGCCGACCATCTGATCGACTATCGCGCGGAGAACATCCGCGCCCGGGTCAAGGAGATCTGCGACGGCAGCGGCGCGGACGTGGTCTTCGACCCGGTCGGCGGAGAGCCGTTCGACGCCTCGCTGCGCTGCACGAACTGGAATGCGCGGCTCGTGACCGTCGGCTTCGCCAGCGGCACTGTGCCGCAGATTCCGGCCAACATCCTGCTGGTGAAGAATCTTGCGGTGTTCGGCCTCTATTGGGGGTCCTATCGCAAGCACCAGCCCGACAGGCTGGCGGCGGCATTCGACGAGATGTTCGTCTGGTATCGCGAGGGCCGGCTCAAGCCGCATCTGTCGTACCGGCTCGATTTGGCGGAAGCTGGCCGCGCCCTGGCGCTCCTGCGCGATCGCCGATCCACCGGCAAAGTGGTGCTGACGACCGGCGGCGCGGCTGGGAGCGCCTAAGAGGCCCCACCCACTCGCCGCCACGCGTTGGTCACTGGATCGCGAAGCCAGACGCCTCCTAATGTGGCGACGCCCGGCTTGGACACCAAGCGTTAGTGATGGGGCGCTAGATTGACGCCCGCGAGCTAACACATCCAGGAGCCGGACGCCGAAACATCGTGGAGTCAGGACCTTAGCGACCTGCCAGCGCCGCCCGGGAAACGGGGCGCCAGTAACGGAAGGCTGGTTTTCCACAGCGGAGGTTGCTAATTAACCACGAACGAGAGCGGTTCCGCCAAACGACCGCCGTCGCCGAAGCGGAAGTGAAGGATAGAGACATCGGACCTTCCAACAGGATTTTCCTCAACACGAACCTCTGAAAGGCGATTCCAGACAGATGCGGAGCCAATCGAATCTGCTGTTCAAGCTTTGGCTGAAGGACCCACTGAAGATCGGCGCGATAACGCCGAGCAGCCGCCAATTGGCGGAAGCGATGGCGCGGCTGGTTCCGCCGGAGGCGACAGGTCCTGTAGTCGAACTCGGAGGCGGCACCGGTGTGGTCACCCGCGCGCTCCTCGGGGCCGGCGTTAGTGCCGACCGCCTGATCGTAGTTGAGCGGGACCCCACCCTCCACGGGCTGCTTCGCGACCGCTATTCGGACGTTACGGTCGTACTTGGCGATGCCGCGACTCTCGTGGAGACGCTGCGCCCGCATGGCATCGACCGGGCAAGCGCCGTGGTGTCCAGCCTGCCGATCCTGTCGATGCGGAAGTCCGTCCGGCGTGCCATCGTCGAGCAGAGCTTCGCCCTGCTCGAGCCGGAAGCGCCGTTCATCCAGTTCACCTACGGGCTGTTCTCGCCACTGTCGCGGCGTGAGCTGGGGCTGACCGGCCAGGTCAAAGGGCGGGTTCTCAACAATCTGCCGCCCGCCAGCGTCTGGCTGTATCACCGGCACGGAACGTTCGACATGGCCTCGGCGGGGCACCCGGCCTGAAGAGAGCTGGCCTGAGAAAGCTGGCCTGAAGAAGGCGGGCCTGACGGGTCACCGTCTCGTCTGGCCATCTCCGGGCAAGCCTCGTAGCGCCTTGGCGCCGAGACCATTACTTTACGAGCCTCGTAGGTCCGGATCTCGGTGCGGGCCGGTTCGATGCGCCCGTCACGGAGATCATGCGACTGGAACAGAGCCCCCCACATGGCGGCTTCCCCGGCGGCTTTTCCCGCGGCTTCGCGTCGGCACTTCGCACCGCGATGGGGTTGCGCCACATCGTGGTTCCGACGTTCGTCCTGCTGATCGGTCTTCTGTTCTCGCTCGCGGTCGCGATGCAGCTCTGGCGCGTCGCCGAGGCCGAGGACCGGGAGCGGTTTCAGCATGGCATCGAGCGAAAGCTGGACGGCATTCAGGATCGCCTGGAAACCTATGTGGCGGTGCTGCGCGGCGCAGCGGGGCTCTTCACCGCAAGCGACGATGTCGACCGAAACGGCTTTGCGACCTATGTGGACCGGCTGCAGCTTCTGGAGCGCTATCCCGGGGTCCAGGGAATCGGCTTCTCCCGGCGCGTTCCGGCGGACCGGCGGGATGAACTCACCGCCGCCATGCAGCGGCAGGGCATCGCCGGCTTCGAGATCTGGCCGCACGATCCGCGATCCGAATATCACGCGATCCTCTATCTCGAGCCGCTCGACCGGCGCAATCAATCGGCCATCGGCTATGACATGTTCACCGATCCGGTACGGCGGGCCGCGATGGAGCGCGCCCGCGACAGCGGCCTGCCCAGCGCCTCCGGGAGGGTCGAGTTGGTGCAGGAGATCGACGATCGCAAGCAGCCTGGCTTCCTGATCTATCTCCCGGTCTATGAGACGGGGAAAGTCCCGGACGAGGTGGCCGAGCGACGCGCGACGCTGCTCGGTTTCGTCTACAGCCCGTTCCGGGCCCACGATCTGTTCGACGCCATTTTTACCGAAGAGCGCAATCCCGAGCTCCGGTTTCAGGTCTATGACGGCGACATCGCGCCGGAGAACCTTCTCTATCGCTCGGATTCCGATCGCCCTGCCGGAGCGGGAGCCGATGCGCCACGATTCACCGGAATGCTTCCCGTCGAGGTGGCCGGGCGCCGCTGGACCATCTTCTTCGCCACTCGTCCCGAGTTCGAGCTCAGGTCCAGCAGAGGGATGGTGCCATTCTTCTTCGCCGGCGGTGCGCTCGTGACCGTTCTGCTGGCCGGCGCCACGTGGTTGCAGGCGCGCGCCGCCCGGACGGCGGAACTGGCGAAGGACGCGTTGCACCAAATCAACGACACCCTGGAGCAGCGCGTAAAGGAGCGAACCCATGCGCTCGAACAGACGCAGGCGGATCTCCGGGCCGTCAACGAGAATCTCGAATTGATCGTCGCGGCGCGAACCGGCGAGCTGCGCGACGCGAACGAGGAGATTCAGCGCTTCGCCTATGTCATCTCGCACGACCTTCGAGCACCGCTCGTCAACATCATGGGCTTCACCAGCGAGCTCGAGGCGGTACGGGCGGCGGTCGCCGAGCGGCTCGCCGCGCAGGAGCCGGTTCCGGCAAGCTCCAATGGCGGCCCCAACGGAGGCGACGGTCCAAGCGGCGGCCAGCCGTCCATCGACGAGGAGTTCGCCGAGGCGCTGGGCTTCATCAAGGCGTCCACGGCGAAGATGGACCGCCTGATCTCGGCGATCCTGAAGCTGTCCCGGGAGGGCCGCCGGAAGTTCGCGCCCGAGCGGCTGGACATGGAAGAGCTGGTCGCCTCGATCGCCGATACCTTACAGCACCAGCTTCAGGAACGCGGCGCCGAGATCGAGATCGGCGCGATGCCATCCCTGGTCAGCGACCGACTCGCAATCGAGCAGGTCTTCACCAATCTCCTGGAGAATGCCGTCAAATATCTGGATGATCGACGCCCTGGCCGAATTCTCGTCAGAGGGAGCGAGCAACCGGCGACCTTACGGTACGAGATCAAGGACAACGGCCGCGGGATCGATCCGAAGGATCACGAGCGGATCTTCGACCTCTTCCGCCGGGCCGGTGCGCAGGACCGCCCCGGCGAGGGTATCGGCCTGCCCCATGTCCGGACCCTGGTCCGCCGGTTGGGCGGCACGATCACCTGCGAGTCCGAACTCGGCAGAGGCTCGATCTTCGCGATAACCTTGCCGAGGAATGCATTTGCAGCCCGTAACGCAACTTGACATGAGTTGAAGCATGCAGCCCGTCACCATCATCATGGTCGAAGACGATCCCGGCCACGCCCGGCTGATCGAGAAGAACATCCGACGCGCCGGCGTCAACAATCGGATCCTGCCGTTCACCACCGGCGGCGCCGCGCTGGACCACATGCTCGGTCCCGACCGCAGCGGCCTGCCCAGCGCGAACAAGGCGTGCCTGTTGCTGCTCGATCTCAATCTGCCCGATATGAGCGGCGTCGACATCCTGAAGGCGATCAAGACGAACGAGCATACGCGGCTCATTCCCGTCGTCGTTCTGACGACCACCGACGATCAGGCGGAGATCGAGCGGTGCTACGATCTCGGCTGCAACGTCTACATCACCAAGCCGGTCGATTATGAGGGGTTCGCCAACGCGATCCGCCAGCTCGGCCTGTTCTTCTCGGTGATACAGGTGCCCGAGATTCCGGGAGACGCCGAGTGAATCTGCCGGCGGCGCCCCGCGTCCTTTATATCGACGACGATCCCGGCATCGCCCGCCTCGTCGCGAAGGGTCTCGCCCGTCACGGCGTCAGCGTCGACGTCGCTCACAATGGGCGAGACGGCACGGCGAAGGCGGCGGCGGGCGGCTTCGACGTCATCGGCCTGGACCACTTCATGCCCGAACAGGACGGCCTCACGACGTTGGCGGCGCTCAAGAGCCTGCCGGACTGCCCGCCCATCATCTATGTCACGGGAAGCGAGGATCTGAAGATTGCCGTCGCAGCGCTGAAGGCCGGAGCCGAGGACTTCGTCATCAAGGACGTGCAGGGCCAGTTCCTCGACCTGCTGCGCAACGCCATCGAGGCTGCCATGCAGCAGCTTCGGCTGCGCCGCGCCAAGGAGGAGGCGGAACAGGAGGTCCGCCGGGCCAAGGAGCGGCTCGAAGCGCTCGCGACGAAGCAGGCGGTCCTGCTACGCGAGGTCAATCATCGCGTGGCCAATAGCCTTCAGCTCATCGCCTCGCTGATCCGCCTGCAGACGTCGGTGACCAAGGACCCGGACGCCAAACAGGCCTTGCTACAGGCGAGCGAGCGCGTGTTCGCGGTGAGCCAGGTCCATCAACGGCTGTACACTTCCGACGACGTGCGGTTCGTCGAAATGGACCAGTATCTCGAGTCGCTGATCGCGGACCTGCGGCGGACCTCCGACGGAAAGGGCGACCAGTTGGTCCTGTCCGCCGACGATGTGCGGCTGGTGCCGGACCGCGCCATCGCGGTCGGCGTGATCGTCACCGAGTTGATCACGAATGCCTTCAAATATGCCTATCCCAACGGCGCCGGACCGATCCGCGTGCATATCCGCCGACTGGATTTCCGCTTGCTGTCGCTCGTCGTCGAGGATGACGGGGTGGGTCAGGCGGCTTCGGAAACGGCTGCCCTCGGAACCGGCATTGGCCGGCAGATCGTCGATGGGATGGCGGCAAGCCTGGACAGCAAGGTCGAACTGGATCCGACCCACCCGGGAACGCGCTTCACGATGACCTTCGCCGAAGCGGCGCCGAGCGGCACCACGGCAAAGTGCGTCGATCCCGAAACCGAGTCGCTTCCCCTCTGAAGAAAGGCGACGAGTCGTTTAACCGGCGTCCTCAGACAGCATCCTCGGGCAGAAAATACAGGAGATCCAGGGGCGGTGGGGGCACCGGCGTCCCCGAGAGCATCGCGTGGGCTTGCCCGCGATGGTGAGTCTGGTGGTTGAAGAAATGAGCGAGCGCCCAGACGAGGGGCGTCGTCTTCGCCTCGCCGGCGACATTCCGGTAGGCGAGCACGCCTTGCAGCGCACTGTCGCTGTAGCCGCTCACGAGCGTCAGAATCCGCTCGTCCTCCTCGATCCGAGCCGCTCTAAGCGCATCGAAATCATCGAAGAGAATCTGGTCGAGAGCATCGATGCCGGCGGACTTTCCCATGAAGCGCCCGAGCCAGATGCGGTCGGCCACGAGAAGGTGGTTCAGCGTCTTGTGGATCGAGCCGAAGAACGCCGCGCGCTGCGCGACATAGTCCGCGCGCGTCAGGCGACCGCAGGCATCGTAGAGCCTGCGGTTCGCCCAGGCGTTATAGCGCGCGAGACGCTGAAAATAGCTGCGCTCCATCTGGTCGGGACCGCCCTAGGGGCGCCAGAACGGCTTAGACACCTCCGCCTCGATATCGGCCCGACTCAGCCCGATATCCTGCAGCATGTAGTCGTCCATGCTCTGCAGGCGAAGGCGGTCGGCCCGACGCTGCTGCCATGCGAACAGGGTATCGACGACCCGTTCGAGGCCGGCATCGACGGCCGCCACCAGAGCGGGCATGAAACCACGGACCGGCCGCTCGGCAGAGAGACTCCGCGGCATCGATCCGCAAACGTCGCTCGAGGATGTCTTCACACACTGAGTCATCGTCATTTTCCTCACAGGCAAGAGTCGTTTCCTGACGGCAATTCACCGGATTGGCCGGAGTGATACTTCTCTTGAGTGACAAAATGACTGTTCTTGTTGTTGCCGACAAACGATCCTTTCTCATAGGATCGGTTAGATAAATTGACGCGAGAAACGGGCCATGGCCGATCGCCTGCCGCCGCTCAAGGCCGTGCATTATTTCGTCGTCGCCGCCCGCTTGCTGAGCTTCACCAGGGCGGCGCAGGAGCTGCATGTCACCCACAGCGCCGTCAGCCACCAGATCAAGGCGCTGGAGGACTGGCTCGGCGTTCCCCTCTTCCGCCGCCTCAACCGGACCGTCGTCCTGACGGAGGCCGGGCAGTCCTATTTGAAGCCCCTGCGCGAGATCTTCGAGCGGCTGGCCGATGCCTCGCGGCAGGTGCGCCAGCAGGACCAGAGCGGTCCGCTGACGGTCAGCACCATGCCCTCCTTCGCCGCCAAATGGCTGGTACCGCGGCTGCGCGGCTTTCGCGAACGCCATCCGGAGATCGATGTGCGGATCTCCGCGACCGAGAAGCTCGTGGATTTCGAGCGAGACGACGTCGACCTGGCGATCCGCTACGGCCGCGGGAATTGGCCGGGACTACGGATCGAGCCCTTGCTGACTGAGCATCTGTTTCCGGTCTGCAGCCCGAAGTTGCTGGAGGGTCCGGCCCCGCTGCGGGTGCCGGCCGATCTCGCCCATCATCCTCTTCTCCACGATTCCGATTGGAACGAGGATTTCTGGTCACGCTGGCTGGCCGTTGCCGGCGTTGACGGCGTCTCGCCACGGCGGGCGCTCAGCTTCAATTATTCCAACCTGATGCTTCAGGCGGCGATCGACGGGCTGGGCGTCGCGCTCAGTCACAACGCGCTGGCCGGCGACGATCTCGCGGCCGGCCGCCTCGTCAAGCCGTTCGATATCTGCCTGCCGACGGAGTTCGCCTTTTATCTGGTCGCGCCGGAATCGAATGCCGACCGACCGAAGATCGTCGCTTTTCGTGACTGGCTGTTGGCCGAAGCCGCGCGCGGCAAGGGCGCGGAATAGGCGTATCAGCCTTACCGGACAGGCTGGGCCTCAAGCGGGCGCCGGGGCGCGCTTCCGGCGTCGCACCAGCACCAGAAGGTTGCCCGCCAGCACGAGCCCGACGCCGATGGCGGCAAGCGCGGTCCAGCGATAGCCTTCGAACAGCGTCGAGACGGCCAGCGCCACCATCGGAAACAGCACCGTGGCATAGGCTGCGCGGTCGGCGCCGATCCGCTGCAGCAGGGTGAGGTAAAATCCGAACCCGAGCACCGAGGCGAACAGCGCGAGATAGATCAGCGACAGGACATAGGTCCACGACCAGTCGAAAGCGAGCGGCGCGCCGCCGCCGAGCGCGAGGCCAAGCGACAGCGCCGCGCCATAGGCCATGCCGATGGCGTTGCTTTCCACCACGGGAATCCGCGCCTGCTTATGGCGGACCGAGACCATGTTGCCGAGCGAGGCGAGATAGGTAGCGATCAGCGACAGGCCGAGGCCGAGCGCCGCCTCCCGGGAGAACTCGAAACCCGCCACCTCCGGCCAGAACACCAAGCCGAGACCGACCAAGCCGAAAAGCGCGCCCACCGCGACCCGCGGGTCCACCGCATGGCGGAAGAACAGCGCGCCATTCGCGATATTCATTACGACGATGGTCGAGAAGCAGACCGCCAGCAGCCCGCTCGCCAGATGCGCGGCCGCCTCATAGAACAGCATGTAGTTCAGCGAGAAGAGGGACGCCCCCTGCAGCGCCATGAACAGGTGGTCGCGAAGCGGGAAGCGCAGCCGCCGTCCGGTCGCGACGCAGAACAACAGCAGCATTCCGGCCGACAGGATGAAGCGGTAGGTGATCGACAGCTCCGGCGCGACGACGCCGAGCTGAAGCTCGATCGCGAACCATGACGTGCCCCAGAACAGCACGGTGAAAGCATAGAGCAGACCGGCGGACACGGGTTTCGAGACTTTCGACGGATGGAAGGGCAGGCAACCTTAAGGCCGCGCGACGTTCTCTGCCAGATCCCTTCGCGCATGGGAGCAATGCGGAATGAAGCTGCTTCCGCGGCCGAGCGCCATTCCTCATGCTTCGACAGGCTCAGGATGAGGGCACCGAATCCCCACGCTGAGCCTGTCGAAGCATGAGCCTGTCGAAACACGTTCACGGGCTCCGGATCTGTGTTTACCCGGCGCGGGCTGTGACACCGGGCACGTAGGTCTTCCGTTCAAGCCACGCAAGAAGTTCGGCCACTGTTGCCGTCAAAACCAGATAGACAAGAGCAACCAAAACGAACGTATTGAAGAACTCAAACGTCTGATAGCCTATCTTTTCTGCACGTGCCGTAATCTCGGTGACGCCGATCGCAAAGGCAATAGAGGTGAACTTGAGCTCGAGGATCGCTTCGTTGGACCACTGCGGAAGAACGCGGCGCAAGGCCTGAGGCAAAACAATTTGTATGAGAGCCTGCATGCGGCTCATGCCCATTGCCTGTGCTGCAGCCATCTGACCGGAAGGCACCGAAAGAAGCGCCCCTCGAAAATACTCCGCCTGATAGGCCGAGGTGTTTAGCCCGATAGCCACGACGGCCGCAGTGAAGGGATCGAATACGATCCCGATCTCAGGCAGCCCCAGATATATGAAGAACATCTGCACCAGCATGGGTGTGCCGCGGAAGATCTCGACATAAACAGTGGCGAGACTGTAAGCGAGGCGCCCGCCATAGATTCGGCACCATGCCAAGAGCAGGCCAAAAAAGAACCCGAACGTGATCGCGAGAATCCAGAGCGCCAAGGTCGTTGGCAAGCCCTCCAGAATGTAAGGCAGGTGTTCAGCGGCGAAATCGAGGAACTCGCTCATACCGCCTCTTGCTCGCCGATCGCCTTGAGAAAGCCTCGGGTACGGTCACTTCTAGGATTTCTGAGGATAACCTCGGGCGTCGCCTCCTCGACGATGTAGCCGCCCTCCATGAAAATTATCTTGTCGGCGGCAGAACGTGCAAAGGCAACTTCGTGGCTGACGACGAGCATCGTCATGCCTTCGCTGGCGAGTTGCTTCATGACGGCGACGACTTCGCCCGTCAGTTCCGGGTCGAGAGCCGACGTCGGCTCGTCGAACAGAATCACCTTTGGATCCATGGCCAGAGCCCGGGCGATTGACGCCCTCTGCTGCTGTCCACCGGACAACTGCGCCGGATAATAATTCGCCCGATCCTCCAGCCCGACGCGGCGCAACTCGGTCAGGGCCCGTTCCGTGGCCTCTTCCTTCGACTGTCCGAGTATCCTGCGCGGTCCGATGCGAACATTGTCGAGTACCGTCAGGTGCAGGAACAGGTTGAAATCCTGGAACACGAAGGCGAGGCGTTGGCGAATCTTGTTGATGTTCTCGGACGTGAGCTCCTCACCCTCTAGGAAAACCCGACCCTCATCAGGTGGCGTCAAGTGATTGATGCAGCGAAGGAGCGTCGACTTGCCGGTGCCGGAGGGCCCCATGATGACCTTCGCCTCGCCGCGGGCAAGCTCGAGCGAGACGCCGTTGAGAACCGCGTGATCGCTGTAGCGCTTCACGATGCTCTCGACCCTGAGGACAGTGCTCATGCGCGCCTCCGTTCGAAACCAGGAACCGTCATCCTGGCCTCAAGCCGGTAGAGCGCGATGTTCCCCAGCCGGTTGATGATGAAGTAGATGATAGCAACGACACCGAACACGATCAGGATGTTTCCCTGTGTGCTTGAGATGATGTACTTGGCTTGGCGTGTCAGTTCGATTACGCCGATGACGTAGGCGAGTGAGGTCGCTTTCAGTTCGGAAGAGAACTCATTCGTCCATGGACCGATGGCATGGCGCATCGCTTGAGGAATGACGATGCGGAAGATGGCTTCCACCCGCCCCATGCCGAGCGCTCGTGCGGCCATCATCTGCCCAACCGGTACGGCTTGGATCGCTCCCCGGAAGATCTGTGACTGGTAGGCGGTCGAGCGCAGACCGAGCGCGAGCACGGCCGCCAGGAATGGCGGGATCTCAATGAAATCGGAAACGCCGTAGTAGGACAGGAGCAGAAGAACAACGGCCGGGATACCGCGAAACACACGCTCGAAAACGATGCCGCAGACCCTCGCAAGGCGGCCGCCATAGACCTCCACGAGTGCAAGCGCCAGCCCAAGAACGAGGCCTATGGCCAGGAGGCCCGCCAGAAGCTGCAATGCGATCCAGGTGCCGTGGAGCAGGTACGGAAGATTATCGTACAGGGTATTCCAGATCATCAGAACCTCGGATGAACGGCAACTTCTGGCGTAGCAGCATTAACCGGGGTATCCGGGGATCGGCTCCTGGTAGCTGTCCACGTAGTCCGGCATGGCCGTTGGAATGGCGCGGATGGTTGCCTCCGGCGTGTACCGGTGAACGATCTCCGCCCATTTCCCGTTCTTGTAGATGTTCATGATGCCCTTGTTGAGCTTCTCAAGCAGATTGTTGGGGTCACCCTCCTGCACCGCAAGCGCCTGCGGCTGGTTCTGCTGGATCGTTCCGACGATTTTGAGATCGCGGCCCTTGCTGATCAGGCTTTCGGCGGTGTCGGTACTCGTCACCACGGCATCGAGGCGGCCTATGCCGAGATCTTCGACCGCAGTCACGTAATCCTCATATCCCCGCAACGTGATGTCGACGCCGCTGTCGACGAGGTTCTGTTGCAGCCATGTGTGCTGCGTCGCACCGGACTGGGCCCCGACAGTTGCACCGCAACAGAGCGCGGTCACGGCGTTCTTGTCGCTATCGGAAGCGACCAGGATCTCGTCGTCGTTCTCCCACCACGGGATCGTGAAGTCGAGCACCTCGGCGCGCTCGGCTGTAACGTTCAGACCCGTGACGAGAAGATCGATATGGCCCTTCGAGAGGGCTGGAATCAGGGATGGCCACGGCAGCTCGCGAAACTCGACATTCAAGCCCTGATCTGCGGCAATGGCGCGCATCGCATCGATGGCGATGCCCTTGAACTCGCCGCTCTCGACGTAGGCCCAAGGAGGGAAAGACCCTTCGACGCCGGCGACAAGCGGATCGCCCTCTTGCGCATAGGCTGTCACTGAGACAGCGGTCAGAGCCATGGTGGCCAGAAGTATTCTCTTCAACTTAAGCTCCCTATTTACTTCGTTTTGGAGGAACAAGGCGATATGGCTGGGGTCGCCCAGCCACTTCGGAGCGGTCGCAGCCTTCACATCCAGATAATTTGCGCTTGGCTCAACCAGACTTACTGACGGATTGCCAAACAGCTCAATGCCATTGCCTCTTTGGGGAGGCTGAGATCGGCTCAGCTAGGCTGCCTCCTCTCGTCCGGTTAACAAAGCTATGCCAAGGGTTAGAAAAAAAGTATCTGTTTTGGCCGCTCGGTAGAGACTGTCTCTCTCCATTGGTCCGCGCAGGCTGAGAGAACTCCGCCTGAATAGAGAGATTCTCTATCGGCGCCGGTTGGAGTCTGATCCGTTTCGGCGCTGGTCGCCGATCGAAACCCGACCCGCCCTTCAGTTGCCTGCGGTGGAGCACGCGGCAGTTGCGCGAGAACCTGATCGCGATACAGGCGCGTGGGACGCCGCCCGGTTCCAGTTCGGTGGGCTCGGAGAACCCGGAAGCTGTTGCGACGGGGAGCTATCCGTTGAACAGGATGTGTCGTGGTGAGGGAAGTTCCACGCCCGGCCCTATTCGGTGGATCTGTGCGAGCGTGTCTTGCTGGCCGGTGAGCGAAAGGACGGCAGGCAACCAAGGCGGCGCAACGTCGCCCGCCAGCTTCCTTGGCGCATAGGAGTGACGCGGATTTGGCGGTATTCCTACTCCCCGGCCGCCATCCTGACCGCCGCCACATAGCCCGGATCGCGGCGCATGCGGAGCCGGTGCAGCCGGCCGTGGGCGTGGGGCCGGTTGGGATGGCGCGCCCGGTAGGTTTCGAGCGGCTTCAGCAGGCGCCCGCCGCCGCCGAGAATCTGATCGGCGTGGGCGACCATGCTGAGGTTGGGCCAGGGCTTCGTCGTGACTCGCAGCAGCTCGGCGAAGGCCGCCTCCGCCTGCTCGACCCCATGCTTGCGGACGAGCGCCAGATAGGCCGTCGCGGTGCTTCGGCTGACGCCGGCATGGCAGTGGACGAACAGGCGGACCTCCGCCTCGCCGCAGCGGGCGATCGCCCGATCGAGGAAGCTGAGAATCGCCTCGACATGGGTGACGGCCGGGCCGCCGGGCTCTGTGTGCGCCGTGTCGCGAAAGCGGAGGATCAGCAGCTCCCGCTCCGGCGCGACGCCGAGACGCGCCACCGCCTCAGGTACCGCCGGGTCGAGGATGCCGATCAGGTGAGTCGGCCGGAACGCCTCCAGATCGGCCCGGATCGTGTGCAGGCCGCCGACCCGGACGGCGAAGTCGGGCGTCGCCGTCAAGACGACCGACGCTTCAGGCTGGCCGCGAGGCGTGCGGCGACCGCCGGCATCGCCTCGGCGGGAACATTGGCGAAGGCGAAGCGGAGATAGTCCTCCTGCCCCGGCCCGAACATGCTGCCCGGCAGGCAGAGCAGGTTCTGCTCCGCCGCCAGCCGGCGCGCGACGTCGCTCGCCGTCTCACCGGAGAAGGGGTGACGCAGATAGGCGAAATAAGCGCCGGCACTGACCAGCTCATAGCCGAGGTCGTTGCGCGCGAAGGCCTCGCGCAGCGCGGCGAGACGCCCGCGCATCAGCGCGGTGTTCTCCTGTCGCCAGGCGCCGAGGGCCGTGAGGCCGCGGAGCGCCGCCTCCTGTCCGATACGCGGCGCGCAGATCGCGACACAGTCCATCGCCTTGGCGATCTCGGCCCCGAGCCGCGGACCGCAGACGACCGCGCCGACGCGATAGCCGGTGAGGCAATAGGTCTTCGAGAAGCTGTAGAGATGGACCAGCGTCTCCGCCCAGCCCGGTTCGGCGAACAGCCCGTGCGGGGCGCCGTCCTGCGGCAGAAAGTCGCGATAGGTTTCGTCGACGACGAGCGCGAGGTCATGCCGCCTGGCGAGGTCATGGAAGGCGGCGAGGACGGGCGGCGGATAGACGGCGCCCGTCGGATTGTTCGGCGTCACCAGCAGGATGGCGCGCGTCCGCGGCGTGATCAGCGCGGCCGCCGCCTCGGGATCGGGAACGCCGCCGCGCTCGGCCCGGAATGGCAAATGCACGGCGCGGATGCCCTGCATCTCCAGCCACATCTGGTGATTGAAGTAATAGGGCAGCGGGACGATCACCTCGTCGCCCGGCGCGGCCAGCGCCATCATCGCGAGGCAGAAGGCCTGATTGCAGCCGGCCGTGACGATCACCTGCTCAGGCGCTATCGGCGCACCATATAGCGCGCCGATGTCGGCCGCGAGCGCGGCGCGCAGAGGGCCGATCCCCTCGATCTCCGTATAGCGCGCGGTAGCCGGGTCGCCGACGAGCCGCGCGAGATGGTCGGTCAAGACCGGCGGCGGCGGATAGTCCGGCACCGCCTGCGCCAGATCGATCAGCGGCTTGT
Source organism: Virgifigura deserti (assembly GCA_003576685.1). Lineage (GTDB taxonomy): Bacteria > Pseudomonadota > Alphaproteobacteria > Dongiales > Dongiaceae > Virgifigura > Virgifigura deserti. Next base: position 265,247 of record QOZR01000006.1, on the reverse strand, counting down.
CGGCAGGAAAATCGCGGCCGGCGATCCAGCCTTGCGCCTCGGCGATCGGCGGCGCGGCGACGGCAGTGAGCAGCGGATTCGGACGGAGCGGCATGGCCGATGGTTTAGAATGTCCAACAGACCCTGTCCACGGTCTGTTGGACACTCTGGGCGAAGGACGACCGCCGCGGCGGCAAACGGGGCCGCCCGATCAAGACCCTATCCGCGGCAGCCGCACATCAATCATGCCGACTGAACCGGCCGATCCGGGCGTTCGGCATCAGCCGGCGAAAATCCTCGGCACTGACATGGATCAGGCTGCAGTGATCGCCCGCCTCGAAGAAGACGTCGCGCTGGGCTGCCAGATCGTCCTCCATGACGACGTCGAGGCCATAGGCAGCCCCGATCGGCGGAATGGCGCCGAGCTCGCAATCCTGGAACAGGGTCCCGACCTCGTCCTCCGTAGCCAGGCCGAGATGCCGGTCGAGCCAGCGATGCACCTCGCCGAGCTGGATGTGATGCGAAGCGGGAACGATCGCCAGCAGATAGCCCCTCTCATCCTCGAGCACGACCGTCTTGGCGACGCGGTCGTCAGGCAGATGCGCCGCCTCCGCTGCCGTCGCCATCCGCATCGCCCGGGGGTGGCTCACCACCTCGTAGGGGACGCCCTGATCTTCCATATATTTCTGCAATGTCATTGCGACTGCCATGGCTTACCTCCTCGCCTGGGGCAGCTCCATTTCGGCGTCATAACACCGCCGAGACGCCGCTTGGGAGCCGGCTTGCTCTCCGCTGCCTGCGGTTCCGCGGGCATTCTGGCGCTCTCTTTGAGTCAAGAGCCTACGCTTCCTGGCGGTTCCATACCAACAAATGATTCCCGTTCGTTGGAACCCCGATATCGGCCGCCTGTTTCCCAGGGAGCGGACGAGAACGCCACGCGATGAGACAAGCGTTTCCTGAGGAGGTCGTCATGGCCGGCAAGACAGAGCGCGACACGCACGAAGCCTCTCCGAAGAAATCGCCGGAGAAGCAAGATCGGGACTTCGCCCGCCAGGAGGAAGGCCTGATGGGCATCACCAAGCCCGGCACGGACAAGGAATCGGTGCAGAAGCGGCAGGCTGAGAAGGCGAAAGCGCGCTGAGCCACCCCCTCTCCCTTACGGGGTGAGGGGGGTGAGTCCGCATCACGATGTCTTACGAGCGCAACGCCTCGATGTCCCGATAGAGCTCCAGCGCCTCTGGGTTGGCGAGCGCCTCGCGGTTCTTGATCGGGCGTCCGTGGACCATGTCGCGCACCGCGAGCTCGACGATCTTGCCGCTCTTGGTGCGCGGGATCTCGGCGATCTGGATCACCTTCGCCGGAACGTGACGCGGCGTCGCGTTGCGACGGATCTGCGCCTTGATCCGGTCGACGAGGCCATCGTCGAGCGCGAGTCCCGGCCGCAACTTGACGAACAGCACGACGCGCACGTCGCCCTGCCAGTCCTGGCCGATCACGATGCTTTCCTCGACCTCCGGAAGCTGCTCGACCTGGCGGTAGATCTCGGCCGTGCCGATCCGCACCCCGCCCGGGTTCAGCACGGCGTCGGAGCGGCCGTAGATGATGATTCCGTCATGCTCGGTCAGTTCGACATAGTCTCCATGATGCCAGACGCCGGGAAATCGCTCGAAATAGGCGGCGTGGTATTTGGCACCTTCCGGATCGTTCCAGAACCCCAACGGCATCGTCGGGAAGGGTGCAGTGCAGACCAGCTCGCCCTTCTCGCCGCGGACCGGCCGACCCGCCTCGTCCCAGACCTCGACTTTCATGCCGAGGCCGCGCGTCTGGATCTCGCCGCGCCAGACCGGCGCGATCGGGTTGCCGAGCACGAAGCAGGAGACGATATCGGTGCCGCCGGAGATCGAGGACAGGCAAACGTCGCGCTTGATGCACTGATAGACGTAATCGAAGCTCTCCGGCACCAGCGGTGAGCCCGTGGAGGCGATCGTCCGCAAGGCTCCCAGATCATGGCTGTCGATCGGCCCGATCCCGGCCTTGCCGCAGGCGTCGATATATTTCGCCGAGGTGCCGAAGAAGCTGCAACGCTCAGCCTCGGCGAAGTCGAACAGGATGTTGCCGTTGGGATGAAAGGGCGAGCCGTCATAGAGCAGCAGCGTCGCCTCGGAGGCCAGGCCGGTGACGAGCCAGTTCCACATCATCCAGCCGCAGGTGGTGAAATAGAACTGCCGGTCGCCCGGCTTGATGTCGGAATGCAGCCGATGCTCCTTCAGATGCTGAAGCAGTGTTCCGCCGGCGCCGTGGATAATGCATTTCGGCACGCCGGTCGTGCCCGAGGAATAGACGATGTAGAGCGGATGGTTGAACGGCAGCAGCGCGAATTCGATATCCCCGGCCGGATACGGCGCGACGAAATCCTCGAGCATCACGGCGTTCGGAATGCCGTCCAGCGGCGGCGCCTCGCGCGTGTAGGGCAGGACCACGACCTTCTCGACGCTCGGCAGCTCGGGCAGGAACTCCTGCACTCGGGCCAGCGAGTCGTGTGTCTTGCCGTTGTAGATATAGCCGTCGGCGGTGAACAGCAGGCGCGGGCCGATCTGCCCGAAGCGGTCGACGACGCCGCGCACGCCGAAATCGGGCGAGCAGGACGACCAGATCGCGCCGAGACTGGCCGTCGCCAGGGTTGCGACGATCGTTTCCGGCAGGTTGGGCACGAAGCCGGCGACCCGGTCGCCGCGCTGGATGCCGAAATCCTTCATCGCGCGGGCGAGCCGCGCGACTTGGTCATAGAGTTGGCTATGGCTGATCCGCCGCTTCACCCGGTCCTCGCCCCAGAACACCAGCGCGTCGCTGTCGTCGCGGCGGCGCAGCAGGTTCTCGGCGAAGTTGAGCCGCGCCTCGGGGAAGAAGCGGGCGCCCGGCATCTGGTCGCCGTCGCGCAGCACCGTGGGCCCTTGTGTCTCCGCGATCACGCCGGAGAACGACCAGACCGATCGCCAGAATTGCTCCGGCGCCTCGATCGACCAGCGGTAGAGCGCCTCGTAGTCGGGAATGTCGCGGGACCAGTCGGCCGCCGCCGCGCGCATGAACGCCGTCATGTTGGCGCCGGCGATCCTTTCCGGCCCAGGCGCCCATAGAGATTCCGTCACGCGTATCCTCCCTTTCCACCTGCTGCTCGGGACAGACCGTAAATTTATCACGCCCTGACGATCCGAGCGCGGATCGTTCCGGACGGCAAAGCGTTATTAACATACCCGCAAGAAAACGCACCGGACTCGTGTCACCGATATTCGATAGGAGAAACCGGCAGCGGATCGGCAACACCTCGTGCCGACCCGGAGTGGGACGCGACCGAAATCCAGGCAGGAGGCAAGAATGAAGCATCGATGGGCACGCGCCGGAACCGAGCCGACACTGGCCGAACTTCTTTCCGACCCGATCACGCATCAGCTTCTGAAGCGCGACCGGCTGAGCCCGGAGATGGTCTGGTCCGCGATCCGCGTCGCTCAGGATGCCATGCGTCGCCGCACCCTGCGGGTGGTCGGCCCGGCAGGCGAGCCGGACAAGCACGGCTGCGAAGCCGCCTGACTCGTCGCCTGACTCGGGGCGAAATCCGCTTCCGGATTCCGCGGGGCTCACCGCAGCAGGGGCAATGAGAGTTTTACCGGAGCCTGTTACTGTTCCGGCCGATGACGCAGCTCGACCGGATCGTCCCGAATCTTTCGACGCGGACTCCGTCCTCTATGGCGGCCTTGTGGATGACGGGCGCCGCCTTGTTCTTTGCCGGGCTGAGCGGCGTGATCCGCCATCTCACCCACGAGATGCATCCCTTCGAGGTCGCCTTCTTCCGCAACCTCTTCGGGCTCGCTTTCCTGTTGCCCTGGCTTTGGCGCGCCGGCCTGGGGGCGCTGCGCACCGAGCGGCTTGGCCTCTATGTCTGGCGCGCAGTGATCGGCCTGACGGCGATGCTGACCTCGTTCTCGGCGCTTGCCCTGCTGCCCTTCGCGCAGGCCGTGGCCATCAGCTTCGCGGCGCCGATGTTCGCGACGATCGGCGCCGCGCTGATCCTGCGGGAGGTGGTGCGGGCGCGGCGCTGGACGGCGACCGTAATCGGATTCGCCGGCGTGCTGATCATCCTCCGCCCGGGAACCGAAGGCCTCACCGTCGGCGCCGCGCTGGCCCTTCTGTCGGCGGCGATCTCGGCAGTCTCGGTGCTGATCATCAAGCATCTCTCGCGCACCGAATCGAGCAACGCGATCGCCACCTATATGGTGCTGCTGATGACGCCGATGTCGCTGCTGCCGGCGCTGTTAGTCTGGACTTGGCCGGAGCCGGACCTCTGGTGGCTTCTGGTCGGGATGGGCGCGCTCGGCACGCTCGGCCATCTCTGCTACATCCGCGCCTTCGCCCTGGCCGACGCCTCGGCGGTGATGCCCTATGACTATACCCGCTTGGTCTTTGCCTCGATCATCGGCTATTTCGCCTTCGCCGAGCTGCCGAACCTGTGGACTTGGAGCGGCGCCGCAGTGATCGTCGGCGCTGCGATCTACATCGCCCGTCGCGAGGCGAGGCTCAGCCAATCGGCGGCAACCCAGGCCGCCGCGTCGGCCGGCGCCGTCGTGATCGCCACTCCGGCACCTTCACCACATCGGGAGGACCACCGGGGCTGAGTGGCGGTCAAGAAACCATCAGGTGGCGGTTTCGCTAGACCGCGGCGATGCATCCGCGCCAGTGTCACCCGAGTCCGTGTCGGCGAGCGCGTCCCTGGCGCGGGCGCGATGCCGGTCGGTGATGTGAGGTGTCACCGTGCGGATCGCGGCATACAGGATCGCCGCATCGTCGGTGAAGCCGAGCAAGGGCACCAGATCGGGCAGGACGTCGAACGGCAGGACGAAATAGGCCAGCGCGCCGTAGAGTACTGCCCTTACCTGCAATGGCGTCGCCGGATCGATCGCGCAGTAATAAACCACCACGGCTTCCTCGGCGAACGGAACCCGGCGGGCATAGCGGCGCAACTTGTCCCAGAATCCATCCTCGACCCGCGCCTTGTCGCGTGCCAGCTTCTCCGGATCGTAAGGAACGAGGCTCTTCTGCGTCATGGAATATGATATAAGGCGGGATCGATGCGGTGCAATGCCGCGCCGCCCGGCCGCGACCGTCGCGAAACCGTGCGAACGAAATATACTGGGAGTCGGAGACTCAGGCCTTTGCCTCGGCCGGGTGATACATGTATACAGTATACAACCGATGAACGGCGCCAACGCTGGCGCAGCGCTCCTGGACTCATTGCGTTCCCCGCCTATTCGCAGAGTTGGACGATAATCCAGCAAGAACGGATCGAAAGCACGTCGACGTGGTTGGCTAAAGAGGCCCTCCTCAGGAGGCCTTCTGGAGGCGCTCAATGAATGATGTCGGACCATTCCGCGACGGAATCCTTGAGGAAGAGAGCACGCCTGTGGAGGCGCCTCGCGCCTTCAATGCCCGGCCGGATGGCGGCCTCGACCCGGTGATCGCGGAAATGCCGGTGCCGACCATCATCACCGACCCCAACCTGCCCGACGATCCGATCGTCTCCGTCAACAAGGCATTCCTCGACCTCACCGGCTATTCGGCCGACGAGGTGCTGGGCGAACGCTATGACTTCCTGTTCGGGGCCGGCGCCGACCCGGCCGTGACGGCCCAGGTGGACGACGCGCTTCGCTGCAACAGGGACATCGTCGTCGATCTGCAGACCTACCGCAAAGACGGCACGCCCGTCCGCACCGCCCTGTTCGTCACTTCGATCTTCGACAGGCAGAACCGGCCCATCCATCGCCTCGCCTCCTATATCGAGCATCGAGGCACGCGCGGGGGACCGGCGGAGATCGACGGCGTGAGACCTGGAGGCGACGCATTCCCCAGCCTCGCCAACGACGCACGGGAAATGATCGAAGCCAACAGGCGGCTGGTCGAGGCGAACTGCGCGCTGCAGGAGACCGCCCGCGCGACCGAGCGGCTGCGCGCGGAGGCGGCGTCGGCCCGGCAGGCGCTGGACGCCGTCCTCTCGAGCATCAGCGACGGGTTCATGACCGTCGACCGGGCATGGCGCTTCACCCGGGTGAACGCCAAGGCCGCGGCGATCGCCGGGCTGGAGCCGGAGGTCATGATCGGCCGCAATGTCTGGGACCTGTTTCCCGACACGGTCGGCACGCTGCTTCACCGGAAGGCCCATTTTGCCGCCGCAAGGCGGACCCCCGTCGAATTCGAGTATTTCTGCCCGCGGCTCGATCGATGGTTCGAATATCGGTTCTATCCCTCGTCGGAGGGGCTCACCGTTCTCGAGAACGACATCACGGCCCGGAAGGCGGCGGAGCGGCGGCAGCGGGTTCTGACCGCGGAGCTTCAGCACCGCGTGAAGAACAATCTGGCCCTGATCCGCTCGCTCTCGACGCGGACACTCCGCCGTGCCAGGTCGTTGGAAGATTTCGCCGCGATCTTCGAGGGGCGCCTGCACGCGCTGGCCGTGACGCAGTCGTTGCTCAGCCGCGGCGGCGCGGAAGAGGTGGACCTGCACGAGCTGCTGCTGGACGAGTTGCTCCCCTACGACGCGCGGGAAGGAGAGAATCTAGAGATTCACGGGCCGGAGGTCCTCCTCAAGCCGAAGACGGCGCAGCTTCTCGGCCTCGTCTTCCACGAGCTGGCGACGAACGCGATGAAATACGGCGCGCTCGTGGCAGGCGGCCGGATCGAGGTCACCTGGACGATCGAGCCCACGGTCGACGGCGGACGGCTCGATTGGCGCTGGATCGAGGCCGGCGTTTCGGATATCGACCGTTCCGCAAGCGCCGGTTTCGGCCGTGACCTCGTCGAGCGCGGCGTGCCCTACCAGCTCGGCGGCGCGTCCCGCTTCGAGATCGGCAGCGACGGCATCCGCTGCGTCATCCAGGTGCCGCTGACCGAGAATGTCGGCAAGCTGCGACCGGGTGAACTGGCCGGACAATGAGCATATCCGAGCTGGACGGCCTTCGCATCCTGTTGGTCGAGGACGAGTATTTGCCAGCCGTCGAAGTCGCCGAGATGCTGCACCTGCTGGGAGTCGAGGTGATCGGCCCGGTGCCCGATCTCGACAGCGCGCTCAATGCGGTAAGTGACGAATTGCTGGACGGCGCGATCCTCGACGTGAACCTGCGCGGCGAGGCGGTGTTTCCGGTCGCCGAGCGGCTCCTTGCCCGCAATACTCCCTTCCTGTTCGCCACCGGCTATGACGAGTGGGTCCTGCCGGAGAAGTTCCGGGACCATCCGCGCCTGACCAAGCCGTTCGATCGGCTGTCGCTCGAGCGCGTCACCGCTGCGGCGCTCCGCCGGGTCAACGGCGGGTAGCCACCCTTTTACCACGACACCCCGTCGCCAGCGCGGCGCCAGTCTGCTATGACCGGGCCCTCATTGCGCATTCGAGAGGAGCGGAGAGAGTATGGATATCAAGGGTCAGGCGGCGCTGGTCACCGGCGGCGGGTCCGGGATCGGCGCCGATGTGGCGCGGGCGCTCGCCGGAGCCGGCGCCAAGGTGGCCGTCCTCGACGTCAATGAGGAAGGTGCCGCCGCCGTCGCCGCGGAGATCGGCGGGCTGGCGGTCGGCTGCGACGTGAGCGACGCCGCCAGCGGCGAGGCCGCGATCGCGCGCGCCCGCGCCGCTCATGGCCCCGCCCGCATCCTGGTCAACGTCGCCGGCATCCTGATCCCGGGCCGGATCGTCGGCCGCGACGGTCCGCTGCCCCTGGACAACTTCGCCAAGGTCATCAACGTCAACCTGATCGGCACCTTCAACATGATGCGGCTCGCCGCCGCCGACATGGCCGGGCTGGAGCCGCTCGCCGATGGCGAGCGCGGCGTGATCATCTCGACCTCGTCGGTCGCCGCCTATGAGGGCCAGATCGGCCAAGCCGCCTATGCTGCATCGAAGGCGGGGATCGCCGGGCTGACCCTGCCGGCCGCCCGCGATCTGGCGCGGTCGGGCATCCGCGTGCTGGCGATCGCGCCGGGCCTGATCGCCACGCCGATGATGCTGACCCTGCCGGAAGAGCTGCAGAAGAGCCTTGGCGATTCGGTCCCCTTCCCGAGCCGCCTGGGCCATGCGCATGAGGTTTCGCGCCTTGCCCTGCATATGGTCGAGAACGTCCTGCTCAACGGCGAGGTCGTGCGGCTCGACGGCGCGCTGCGGCTGGCGCCGAAGTGACGGCCTGTATCCCGCATGCAGTCGAAGGTTGCGGTCTTGGGCCAACCAGTGAAACTTTCCTGCGGCCGCGCTTGGCGTTGGTGCCAAGCCTGACTAAGTACAGACTATGATGAGTGCTCATAAATACGCCCTGCCCGGCCGCTTCTCCGCGCCGCCCAGCCTCGCCGACCTCGAGGAGATCGCACAGCAGGCCTATGCGACGATCCCGGAGGAGCTGAGCCGCTTCGTCGGCGACGTGGTGATCCGGATCGAAGAGTTCCCCGATGCCGAGACCGAGCAGGAGATGGAGCTCGAAACGCCGTTCGACCTCCTCGGCCTCTATCGCGGCGTCGCCCTCAACCACAAGAGCGTGATGGACGTGTCGAGCGACCTCGACATGATCCTGCTCTATCGCAGGCCGCTGCTCGACTATTGGTGCGAGAGCAGCGAGGATTTGACGCATCTCGTGCGCCATGTGCTGATCCACGAGATCGGCCATCATTTCGGCTTCAGCGACGAGGATATGGAGCGGCTGGAAGCGGAGGCTGAGGTCGAGGACAGCCGGCCGCACAACTGAGTCAGCGGCCGAGAACCGCTCCTACCCGCCGGCGTAGATCCGGCAGAAGATCCTCGGCGAACCAGGGGTTCCTCTTCAGCCAAGCCGTGTTGCGCCAGCTCGGATGCGGCAATGGCAGGAAATCGGGGAGAAAATCCCGCCAGGCGCGCACCGTCTCGGTCATGGTCGATTTTCGCGCCGCGCCGAGATAGTGAGCCTGCGCATATTGTCCGACCAGCAGGGTCAGGGCGACATGCGGGAGCCGCGCCCGGATAGCCTCATGCCAGAGCGGCGCACATTCCCGCCGCGGCGGCTTGTCGCCGCCGTTCCGGTCGACGCCGGGATAGCAGAAACCCATCGGCACGATGGCGACCCGGCTCTCGTCATAGAAAGTCGCGCGGTCGAGCTGCAGCCAGTCGCGCAGGCGGTCGCCGCTGCGGTCGTTCCAGGGGATGCCGCTTTCATGGACCCGCGTCCCCGGCGCTTGGCCGACGATCAGCAGCGGGGCTGCCGCATTGGCGCGCACCACCGGCCGCGGACCGAGCGGCAGATGCTCCGCGCAAAGGCGGCAGGCGCGAATCTGCCGCAGCAGCTCGGTCAGCGACGGCTCCCCGCTCATCGGTCCGACAGCAGCCGCTCGACGAAGTCCGGCACGATCCGGGTGGCCGGACCGAGGCGCCGCTCGGCGAAGGCGCTTGGCCCGGCGGACGGTTCCAGGTTCAGTTCCACCGTATGGGCGCCGGCCGCCAGCGCCTCCATGGCGAAGCCGGCGGCCGGATAGACGGTGCCCGAGGTGCCAATCGCGACGAACAGGTCGCAATCGGCCAGTGCCTGATAGATCCGATCCATTTCCAGCGGCATCTCGCCGAACCAGACCACATGTGGGCGCAAACCGCCCGTTGAGTTGCAGCCGGGACAGAGAGTCGTCGACTCGAGGTCGTCGCGCCAATCCATGATTCCGGCGCAGGCGAGGCAGCGCGCCTTGAACAGCTCCCCATGCATATGGATCAGCTTCTCGCTGCCGGCACGCTCGTGCAGATCGTCGATATTCTGCGTCACCAGAAGGATCTCGCCCGGCCAGCGCTGCTCCAGCGCGACCAGCGCCCGATGCGCCGCGTTGGGCGTCACCGCCGCCTCGCGCAGGCCGCGGCGGCGGGCGTTGTAGAACGCCTGCACGCGCGCTGGATCGCGGGCGAAGGCCTCGGGCGTTGCCACGTCCTCGATCCGCACGCGGCTCCAGAGACCGTTGGCATCGCGGAAGGTATCGAGGCCGGATTCCTTGGAGATTCCCGCGCCGGTCAAGATCACGATACGGCCGTCGCGCGGCGGAGAGCCGAAGTCGGACCGAGTCATCACATCCGGCTCAGCTCATAGCTCCGTTCGGCCTGGTAGATCGCGCCGCTGTGGCTGAGGAAGCTGGAATAGAGGGTGAAGTGCGTCACCTCGAACGGCTCGCTGCGGAACAGGCTGTGGCGTGCCAGAAAGTCCGGCAGCTTCGGAAGCTTGACGCCCTTGGGCCGGGCAAGGGTCACATGCGGCGTGAATTTCTGGCCGTCGGGTTCCAGGCCGGCGCGCACGACCGCCGATTCGATCTTGTCGTGCAGATGCTGCAAGGCCGGCTCCCGCGCCACCCCGGCCCACAGGGACCGCACCTTGCCGCCGCTGCCGAAATGGCCGACGCCGGCGAGCTGGAGTCGGAAGCCGGGCGCCCGGATGCCGGCCAGCGCCGCATCGATGTCCTCGACGACCCCACCATCGACATCACCGATGAATCGGAGGGTGATGTGGAAATTCTCCGGCGGGACCCAGCGCACGTCCGGCAAGCCGGAGCAGAGCAACTGCAACTGCCAGCGCAGATTTTCCGGAAGGGAGAGAGCGACGAACAGGCGCATGAAAGACGAACCCTCCGAAGTGACAGGAACAAGAGTCTAGCACACGAGCCGACGGTGCCGCCCGCATCCGATCGGTCAGGGACAGGGATAGGTGTAGACGCGGTGGATCGCCTCGATCCCGTCCAGGACCTCCTCCGACAGTGTCACGTCGATACTCGCGATGTCCGTTGCAAGCTGCTCGAGGTTGGTCGCGCCGATGATCGTGCTGGTGACGAACGGCCGGCTGGTGACGTAAGCGAGCGCCATCTGCGCCGGATCGAGCCCATGTTCCCGGGCGAGAGCGACATAGGCCGCGGCGGCGCCTTCCGCCTGCGGACCGCGATAGCGCTGGAACTGCGGGAACCTGGCAAGCCGGGACCCGGGCGGGTTGGCGCCGCCGAGATATTTGCCGGACAGCACGCCCATCGCCAGCGGCGAATAGGCGAGCAGGCCGCATTGCTCGCGCACCGCGACCTCGGCCAAGCCGACCTCGAAGCTGCGGTTCAACAGGCTGTAGGGGTTCTGGATGCTGACCATGCGGGGGCCACGGCCATCCTCGGCAAGCGCCAGGAACCGCATCGCGCCCCAGGCGGTCTCATTCGAGAGGCCGATCGCGCGAACCTTGCCGCTTCGCACCAAATCGGCCAGCACATCAAGGGTCTCTGCCAGCGGCACGCTGTCGGCCTCACCGTTCTCGTCATAGCCGAGCTGACCGAAGATGTTGGTGTCGCGGTCCGGCCAATGGAGCTGGTAGAGGTCGATATAGTCCGTCTGCAGCCGCCGGAGGCTCGCCTCCAGCGCGGCCGGGATGTGGCGGCGGTCGAGCCGTGGCTTGCCGTCGCGGATATAGGTCAATCGCTCGTCCGGCCCGGCAACCTTGCTCGCCAGCACCAGCCGGTCGCGCCGCCCATGGCGCTTCAGCCAGCTTCCGATGATCTCCTCCGTCCGGCCATAGGTCTCGGCGCGCGGCGGCACCGGATACATCTCCGCCGCATCCCAGAAGGTGACGCCATGGTCGAGCGCGAGATCCATCTGCCGATGGGCCTCGGCCTCGGTGTTCTGCTCGCCCCAGGTCATCGTTCCAAGGCCAATTGCGCTCACCTGCAGATCGGTGCGGCCCAGGCGGCGATACTCCATTCTTCCTCCTTCCGGGGTTTGGCCGCCGCGGACGCGGCTGGTCGAGGACGGGAAAACGGGCAAGGCCTGGATATAGCCGTAACGGGGGCTCGGTCAAACCTTGCCTTTGGCTATTTTCTGCTAGCTTTGGCCCTTGGGCGCCCTTCGGTCGAGACTCTCGATGACCGGCAGCAGATGGGGCAGGATCCGTTCGACGATCACGGCGACGCCGCCGCGGTTCGGGTGGATGCCGTCAGGCTGGTTGAGCGCAGGATCGGTGGCGACGCCGTCGAGAAAGAACGGGAACAGCGCGACGTCATGTTCTTCCGCCAGATCCGGATAGATGGCATTGAAGGCCTTGCCGAACTCGGGCCCGAGATTCGGCGGCGCCAGCATGCCGGCGAGCAGCACCGCGACGTCAGCCTCTCGCAGGCGGGTCAGGATCGCGTCGAGATTGGCCCTGGTTTCCGCCGGGTCGAGGCCGCGCAGCCCGTCATTGGCGCCCAGCTCGAGGATGACCAGGTCCGGATCGTCGGCCAGCGCCCAATCGAGCCGGGCAAAGCCGCCGGCGGTCGTGTCGCCGGAGACGCCGCCATTGATCACCTCGGCCTCGACCCCGGCCTCGGCCAGTGCCGCCTCGAGCTGCGCCGTGAAGCCGTCTCCCTGGGGCAGGCCGAATCCGGCGGTGAGGCTGTCGCCGAAGGCCAGGATTCGGACCGGATCGGCCGCGGCCGGCGCCGCTGCCGCCAAGGTCGGGACAAGCATCACGAGCAGCAACAGGCCTCGAATATTGAAACGAGCGGTCCAGGCGCCATATCGGATGGACGCTTTTTTCCCGCCCGGATTTACCGTTGACGATCGATGAGGCGAAGACTGCATGTTTGATGATCCGGGCGACGAAGCCGCAATGGTGCGTCTCGAGGACGTTCACCTAAAACTGGCAAGCGCAGGGGGCGAGGTCAATATTCTGCGCGGCATCGACCTGTCCGTCCGCGCCGGCGAGACGGTGAGCGTCGTCGGTCCGTCGGGCTCCGGCAAGTCGACGATGATGATGGTGATCGCCGGGCTGGAGCGGCCAACCGCCGGCCGGGTGACCATCGCCGGACGGGCCTTGGGCGCGCTCGGCGAGGATGATCTCGCTTTGTTCCGCCGCGATGCCATCGGCATCGTCTTTCAGGCGTTTCACCTGATCCCGACGATGACGGCGCTGGAGAACGTCGCCGTGCCGCTGGAATTCGCCGGCCGGCGCGATGCCTTCGCGCGGGCGGCGGCCGAGCTGAAGGCGGTCGGCCTGGGTCACCGCCTCGACCATTATCCGGGGCAGCTGTCCGGCGGCGAGCAGCAGCGCACCGCGCTCGCCCGCGCCTTTGCGGTCGAGCCGCGCCTGCTGCTGGCCGACGAGCCGACCGGCAATCTCGACGGCGAGACCGGCGGCCACATCATCGACCTGATGTTCGCGCTGCAGGCGCGGCGCGGGACCACCCTGCTACTGATCACCCACGATCCCGCCCTGGCCGCCCGCTGCGGCCGGACCGTAAAGCTGGTCGACGGCCGTATCCTCGACGAGAGCGATGCGGATTTTGCCGTGACTCGCGCGGCTGGCGCGGATGACTGAACATTCGGGGCTTCGCCGCCCGTCCTCGTTCTGGCCCCTACCGTTGCGGCTAGCCCGGCGCGAGCTGCGCGGCGGCCTAAAGGGATTCCGGATCTTTCTCACCTGCCTCATGCTCGGCGTGGCGACGATCGCCGCGGTCGGCTCGGTCGCGGAGTCGGTGACCGCCGGCGTCGCCGCCGATGCGCGCCGGCTACTCGGCGGCGATGTCGAGCTGCGGCTGCTCTACCGGCCAGCGACGCCGGAGCAGACGGCGTTCCTGGCCGAGGCCGGCGTCGTCTCCGAAACTCGCGAGATGCGGGCCATGGCCCGCCCCTCGGAGGGCGATGCTGCACGCGACCGGCCGATCCTGGTCGAGTTGAAGGCGGTCGATTCCGCCTATCCGCTCTACGGCACGGTCCGACTGGCGCCGGACCGGCCGCTGGCCGCCGTGCTGAAAGCCGAGGGCGGCGTCTGGGGCGCGGCGGCAGACGCCGATCTGGCCGAACGGCTGGATCTGGCGCTCGGCGACCGGGTGCGCGTCGGCGAGGCCGATTACGAGCTGCGCGCGATCATGGAGACGGAGCCCGACCGCGGCACCGACATCTTCACCCTCGGCCCGCGTCTGATGGTCGCCCTCGACGGTCTTGAGGCGACGGGGCTGGTGCAGCCGGGCAGCCTCATCTCTCACTACTATCGCGTGCGGCTGCCGGCGGACGCCTCAGCAACCGCACTCATCGATGCCTTGCATGCGCGGTTCCCGAACGCCGGCTGGCGGGTGCGCGACCTGTCGGAGGCGGCGCCCGGGGTGAAGCGCTTCATCGACCGCACCGCCCTGTTCCTGACCCTGGTCGGCCTGAGCGCGCTGCTCGTCGGCGGCGTCGGCGTCGGAAATGCGGTGCGCAGCTATCTGGACGGCAAGACGGCGACGATCGCGACCCTGAAATGCCTGGGTGCGCCGGGCCGCCTGATTTTCCGCCTCTATCTGACGCAGATCCTGCTGCTGGCGCTCGGCGGCATCGCCCTGGGGCTGCTGATCGGCGCCTTGGCGCCGGTCGGCGTCGCCGGATTGCTGAGCGAGCATTTCGGACTCCAGCTCCGCCTGGGCCTTTACCCGGAACCTTTGCTGCTCGCGACCGCTTTCGGCCTGCTGATCGCCTTGGGCTTCTCGCTCTGGCCGCTGGCGCGCGCTCGCGACGTTCCGGCGGCGAGCCTGTTCCGCGACGTGGTCGCCCGGGTCCGGCGCTGGCCGCGACGGCGGGATCTGGCGGTCATGGCGGGAGTCGGGTTGGCGCTGGCCGGCCTCGCGATCGTCACGGCGACCGACCGGCGGCTGGCCGGCTGGTTCGTCCTCGGCGCCGCACTCTCGCTGATCGCCTTCCGCCTCGTCGCGCTGGCGGTCGTCGCGGCGGCCCGGAGGGCAAATCGACCCGGCCGGTCGCGGCCCGCCACGCTGCGGCTGGCGCTTGCCAATCTGTACCGGCCGGGGGCACCGACGGGCAGCATCGTCCTGTCACTCGGCCTCGGGCTGACGGTGCTGGTCGCGGTAGCGCTGATCCAGGGCAATCTGGCGCGCCAGATTCGCGACACCCTGCCCGACGCGGCGCCGTCCTTCTATTTCATTGATATCCAGCCGCAGCAGGTCGAGGCCTTCGACACGCTGGTCGCCGAGCGGCCCGGCACCGGCGAGCTGCAGCGCGTTCCGATGCTGCGCGGCCGGATCGTGGCGCTGGACGGCGTTCCGGTCGATCAGGTGACGCCGCCGCCGGACATCGCCTGGGTGCTGCGGGGCGATCGGGGCATCACCTGGTCGGTCGCGCCGCCGCGGGGCAGCCGGATCGTCGCGGGCGACTGGTGGCCGGCGGACTATGACGGTCCGCCGCTGATCTCGATCGACGCCGAGATCGCCCGCGGCCTGGGCCTGCAGATCGGCGACACGATTACGGTCAATCTTCTGGGCCGTGAGATGAGCGGCACGATTGCCAATCTGCGCGAGGTCGACTGGTCGACGCTCGCCATCAACTTCGTCATGGTCTTCTCGCCTGGCATCCTGGAAGGGGCGCCGCAGACTCATATCGCCACCGTCCGTGCCGATCCCGCAGCGGAGTTGGATCTGCAGCGGGCGGTCACCGACGCCTTCCCCAACGTATCGGCGATCCGCGTCAAGGAGGCGCTGGAGGCGGTCAACCGGATCCTCGGCGCCGTCGGCAGCGCGGTTCGCGCCACCGCCTCGATCACCCTCGTCGCCGGCATTCTGGTCCTGGCGGGCGCGATCGTCGCCGGCCACCGGCGCCGGGTCTATGACGCCGTCGTGCTGAAGGTTCTGGGCGCGACCCGGCGCGACATCGCCCGCGCCTTCCTCCTCGAATACGGGCTTCTCGGCCTCGTCACCGCCGCGATCGCCGCCGCGATCGGCACCGCCGCCGGCTATTTCTTCCTGACCGAGGTGATGGAGAGCGATTGGGTCTTCCTGCCCGGCGTGGTCCTCGCCACCGCGCTCCTGAGCACGGCGATCACGCTGGGCCTGGGCTTCGTCGGAATCTGGCGCGCTCTCGGCGCCAAGGCCGCGCCGTTGTTAAGGAATGAGTGAGTCCGTTTCCGCCTGTGACGGCGTCGATGCGTCACCTCCACCCTGGCGCCACCTCCTCGACCCGAGGATTAGCGATCAGCCGACCAGCCGCCAAGCGCCGTCCGGCATCCGGCATGCGGTGCCGACAACCTGCTGGGACTGGCCGTTGATGACGGCATCGGTCCGGTATTCGCGGCAGACGGTTCCGTCGCGCTCGAAGGTGCGCAAAGGCGTGACCTCATAGCTGCCGCCATCCGGACTGCGCCAGACGACGGGCCGCTCACTCGGGGCATATTCAAGCATCTGGCCGACGCAGGCCTGATCGACCTGATCCATCGCGCGGCCTATGCTTCCGCCGACCAGCATGCCGACAATGGTGCCGCCAATCGTCGCAGCCGTGCGCGTGTCGCCCTTGCCGACCTGCGAGCCCAGCACACCGCCGGCCACACCGCCCAGCGCGCCGCCGATCAGATCCCGATTGCAGGCGAGCCCTGGCAGCCCCGGAACCGGGCCGACCGCGACCGGCAGGCCGCCGATATGGACCCCGACCGGCCCGGGCATGACGTATCCGCGCCGATGCTTATCGCCCTTGCACTTGACCTTCTCCTTGTGCTTGCCCCCTTCGATTTCCAGTTCGTACTCGCAGTCGCCATAGCCATATGCGCTGCGGCCGTGACCGCTCTCGTCCTTCCAGGGATCGGCCCAGGCCGGTGCTCCGAGGGCCAGGGTCACGGCCAGAACCGCCATCGTTGCGCGCATCATCTCCTCCACGGTGGCTTGACGCTCTCATCCATACACAAGATAAGCACCCGGCGGCACCTGATAGCGGAGAACACCACAGGATCCGGGTGGTGGTTGCTGGCCCGGCGGACGATCCGGATACCAGATTCGGCAAGAGCCCGGTGGTGGCATATGGCCGGGCGGAACGCCGATTTGGCGCGCCGGATGGCTCCCGGGCTCGGCGATCACCGCACAGCCGGCCAACGCGGCGAGCATCAGGCTTGCGATTCCGCCGCGCCATGCGGCCTTCGTCTCAGTTGGTATCATCAATTTCCACCGACATGGCCATTGGCCTACCCTGGTTCTCGACACAGCTTGTCCGCGGCAACCTGAATGCTCGATGAACCGGACTGGTCCATGTGCTGCCGCTCCGCGTCATCCTGGCGATGTCCGATCCTCTGCTGCGATCATGCCTGCACCAGATCCTTCTCTTTGGCACAGAGAGGCGGCCCGTCAACGGCGCCTGGACGCGTATGTGAGCTCGCGTCGTTCTTCACATCGCCCGGCCGGCTATGTCAAACAGGTGGCAACGCGAGCCCGGCAGATGGACGCGGATCCGATCGCCGACGGCGATGCGCGCCTCGCCGTCAGCGATCGCGATCAGCTGCATATCGGAACAGGCCAACACGACATGGGTTTGCGCGCCGAGCCGCTCCACTCGCGTGACGTCGGCGTCGAGCGTATCGGCGGCCGGCGCGGCATCGCCCAGCAGCAGATTCTCGGGCCGGATGCCCAGGGTCACTGGGGTGAGGCGCTCGGGCGGCCGGCCTTTGATGCGCACCCTGGCAAGCGCGCCCTGCGGCAGCGCGACGAGAACGGCGCCGTCGACCTGACCGAGAATCCGCGTCTCATAGAGATTCATCGGCGGCGCGCCGAGAAAGCTGGCGACGAAGAGGTTCGCCGGACGGTTATAGATGTCGAGCGGCGGCCCGGCCTGCGCCACCCGGCCACGGTCGAGCAGCACGACATGGTCGGCCAGGGTCATTGCCTCGACCTGGTCGTGGGTGACATAGATCATCGTCGTGCCGAGCGCCCGCTGCAGGCGCGTGATCTCCGCCCGCATTTGGGCGCGCAGCCGCGCATCGAGATTGCTGAGCGGCTCGTCGAACAGATAGACTTGGGGCTCGCGAACCATGGCGCGGCCCATGGCGACGCGCTGCTGCTGGCCGCCGGAGAGCTGCCGCGGCCGCCGCGCGAGCAGATCGTCGATCTGCAGCATCTTCGCGACCTCGCGCACGCGGGCATTGATCGCGGCCCTGCGCATGCCGCTCATCTTCAGGGCGAAGGCCAGGTTCTTGAACACCGTCATGTGGGGATAGAGCGCATAGCTCTGGAACACGATTGCGACGTCGCGTTCGCGCGGCGACAGGTCGTTCACCAGGCGTCCGCCGATGCGGATCTCGCCGGCGTCGGCCTCTTCCAGCCCGGCGATCAGGCGCAGGAGCGTGGTCTTGCCGCAGCCCGACGGCCCGAGCAGCACGGTGAGCCGGCCGGCCGGCGCGTCGAGATCGATGCCGCGCACCGCCGGCGTCCGGCCGAAGGATTTCTCGAGTCTGCGCAGAGCGACGTCGGTCATCGGACCTGATTTCCCCTCACCCTCGCACGGCCCCGGCGGTGAGGCCGGCGACGATCCGCCGCTGGAATAGGAGCGCGAGCAGGACGACCGGCGCGGTGACGATGACCGAGGCCGCCATGATCCGGCCCCAGGGCAGCTCGTAGGGACTTGCGCCGGTGATCAGCGCGATCGCGACCGGCACCGTCCGCGCCTCGTTCGTCAGCGTAAAGGTCAGCGCGAATAGGAACTCGTTCCAGGCGATGATGAAGGCGAGAAGGCCGCTGGTCGCCATCGCCGGCATCATCAGCGGCAGGAAGATTCGCGTGACGATGGTCCAGGGGCCGGCCCCGTCGGCGATCGCCGCTTCCTCGATCTCGCGCGGCAGCTCGCGCATGAAGGCGACCAGAACCCAAACCATGAAAGGCAAGGTGAAGATCATATAGCTGAGCCCCAGGCCGGGTAGGCTGTTATAGAGGCCAAGGGTGGCGATCAGCTCGAACAGGCCGGAGAGGATCGCGACCTGCGGGAACATCGAGACCGACAGCACGGTGAAGAGCAACAGCAGGCGCCCGCGGAACTCGATGCGCGACAGCGCATAGGCGGCGATCAGCGCCACCGCCATCGACAGGGCGACGGTCCCGCCGGCGACCAGCACGGAGTTCAGGATATTGCGGCCGAAAGCCTGCCGCTCGAACACCGCGACATAGTTGCTCCACACGGGGCCGCGCGGCAGATAGTCCACCGTGAACAGGTCGGAGCCGGTCTCCAGCGACGTCACCACCGCCCAATAGACCGGGGCCAGCGCGAAAACGGCGATCGCCGCGATCAGGAGGGCGAAGGCGATGCGCCAAACGGCCTTCTTCACGGCCGTCTTCATCGTTGCCGCACCGCGAAGCCGGGGCGCAGGCCGGCGACATAGGCGACGCTCACCACCCCGACCACGACGAAGACCAGCATCGAGATGGCCGAGCCGTAGCCCACATCCTGGAAATCGACGAGCTGCTGCCGCGCATAGACCGACATCGTCGCCGTTGCCCAGGCGTTGCTGGTCATCACATAGACGAGATCGAACACCCGGAGCGCGTCGAGCGTCCGGAAGATCAGCGCCACCGCGATCGCCGGCCGCAACAGCGGCAAGGTGATGTGCAGGAAGGTGCGCACCGGACCAACACCGTCGACCCGCGCCGCTTCGTAGAGCTGTGCCGGGACCGTTTGTAGCCCGGCGAGCAGCAGCAGCGCGACGAACGGCGTCGCCTTCCAGACGTCGGTGATGACGATGGCGGCCATCGCCGTCTCCCCGCCGGCGAGCCAAGCCACCGGCCCGTCGATCAGTCCCAGCCGCAGCAGCAGGTCGTTCACCACGCCGTAGATGTCGTTATACATCCACCGCCACATCTGCGCCGAGACCACGGTCGGCACCGCCCAGGGGATCAACACGATCGCGCGCAAGGGGCCGCGACCGCGGAAACGCCGGTTGAGGGCCAAGGCGATCACCAGGCCCAGCACCAGCTCGAGCGACACCGAGAGGGCCGTGAACACGAACGTGTTCAAGACGGCACGCCACCAGCCGGGATCCTTCAGCGCGAAAGCAAAGTTCTCGAACCCCACCCAGCGGGCGGAGTCCAGCTCGGGGAGAAACGCGTCCGTGAAGGCGAAGCTGGCCGTCCGGAACAGCGGCCAGCCGGCGACCACGGCAAGGATCGCCAGCATGGGCAGGAGAAACAGCCATGCCGTCCGTCTTCGGCGGGCAGCCAACGCCCGGGTCGCGCGATACGGGGCGACGGTTACCATCCGTCGCGAAACCGAATCCGTTGCAGATGGCGCTCGGCCGCGGCAAGGCCAGTCTCCGCCGTCGTCCGGCCGGCAAGCGTGTCATGCACCACGTTCCAGAAGATGGTGCTGAGCTGGTTGTATCGCTCGCCGGCGATCTGCGATGGGCGGGCCACGGCCGCCTCCAGGATCGGCAGCAGGTCGGCGAGGAAGGGCTGCGCCTTCAGAACCTCCGGGTCCTCGTAGAGCGCGGGGATGGTCGGGTTGATGGCGCCGCGGATCGCCCGTTCCGCCTGCAGCGGCGGACTCGCCAGATAGCGGACGAGATCGGCGGCAATTTCGGGATGGGGCGAATATTTTGACACCGCGAGCCCCGCGCCGCCAAGCGTGCCGCTGTGCTGGCCATCAGGGCGGCCGGCCGGCAGCGGCGCCACTCCGACCTTGTCCTTGACCGGGCTGTCCGGCGCTTGGGCCAGCGCCCAGGCATAGGGCCAGTTCCGCATGAAGACGGCATTGCCCGACTGGAAGACGCCGCGCGCATCCTCCTCCATATAGCCCAGCACACCCCGAGGCGCGATCACGCCGATCCAGGAGGCCACCGTCTCGAGGGCCCGGACGGCCTTCGGATTGTTGACGGTGACGCTCCCATCCTCGGCGAGGATTTGGCCGCCGCCGAAGCTGTCGATCCATTCCAGCGCGTTGCAGGTGAGACCTTCATAGGCCTTGCCTTGAAAGACGAATCCCGTCATTCGCGCGCTCCCCGACGCCCGCTCGGCCGCGACGACGGCGCGCGCCGCCTCGGCAAGCTCGGCCCAGGTCTGCGGCACGGAGAAGCCGTGCGCCTCCAGAAGGTCCTTCCGGTAGTAGAGCAGCCCAACATCGGAGAACCAGGGCAGGGCCTTGAGCTCGCCGTCGACGGTGTTGTTCTCGATGAACACGGGAAAATGCGCCGCGACCGTCGCCGCGTCGACATAGGCACCGAGATCGATGAAATAGCGGCCGAGGATGCCGGGCCAGATGACATCAACCTCGATGACGTCGATGTCGGCGGCGCCGGCCGCCAGAAGCTGCTGAAAGAGGGCCAGCCGATCGGAGGTCGAGCCGGGGCTCTGGACGAATTCGACCGCATTGCCCGTTTCCGCGGCCCAGCGCTCGGCCCCCGCACGACACAGATCGTGGAAGATGCCGACCGCGCCGCAAGCGATCGTGATGGTTGCGCCGATCGCATGCGACGGCCCGCCGCCCATCAGTGCCGCGGAAAGCACCAAGCCGAAAGCGAGGCGCTTAAGAGAGCCTGACATGACCCGTCCACGGTCTGGCTGTTGGATGACGGCTCGCCATCCCGCGCCTCCCTGATTCAGGCGTACGACTCGGGCATCCGGGCGTTTGCCCACCGAGGCATTCCTTAACTACGACGCCTTGCCGGCCGGATCAACCAGCCGAATCGCCGCGGTTTTCCGGTCGGCAGCCTGCGAGAATCGCGCCGGGCAGAACATCGCAAGTTTTGCGGTTTTCCGGGCGAGGTAATTTCTTAATTGAGCGTCTCCTACAATTTCTTTAACATATATTAACCTTAGTTATCGACCCTCCTGGATATATCTCTATTGAGGGAGGCGGCATCTATTGTCGAGGAAACGGAGCTTCTCCGAACGCTTGAACTTTGCGTTTGAACCGGCGGCCGGCGACATCGCCGCGCAGCCACGGCCCGGATGCCCGATCGCCGGATCCCGGCGGTCCTGACCGTGAAGATCGCAATCGATTTCGGCGGCGACGGTGTCAATGGGATGCTGCGCGCGCAGGAGCTTCGGCCGGCCGAGCGCACGGTCTGCGATATCGGTGGCGGAACGATCGGGTTTCTCGGCGGCCGGATCGAACGGCGGGACGGGAACATCCTGGCCGTCGCCGGCCTTCCGATCGGAATGCCGGACGCCTCCGGGATCACGACGTACAAGGATGCCGTCCGCCTGCTGCCGCAATGCGACGGCGCCTTCGTCGCGGTGTTCTGGGATGCCGCCGACCGGAAGCTGGTCGTCGTGACCGACTTTCTGGGTCTGAAGCCGCTTTACATGGAACGGCGGCCGGGCGGACTGCGCCTCGCCTCCGAGACCAAGGCCTTCTCAGGCGCCCCGGACCTCGCCGCCTGGGGCGCGTTCATCGCCTTCGGCCACACCATCGGCGCCCGAACGCTGATGGCCGGCGTCGAACGCGTCCCGCCGGCGACCATCCTGGTCTATGACCCGGCGACCGACAGGCTCGAGACCACCTGCTACTGGCGCTGGCCGACCGAGCGGCGGCGGGTCGACCGGCGGGAGGTCCTCGACGCGCTGCGCCGCAGCGTTCGCGCTTATGCGGATGCCGGCCCGCCCGGCACGCTCTTGTTGAGCGGGGGCTTCGATTCCCGGCTGATCCTCTATTTGCTCAAGGACCAAGGGATTCCGACCCGGGCACTGATCGTCAGCCACCCCGACGAGCTGTTCGACGCCGATGGCCGGTTCGCCCGGGCCATCGCCCGTTCGAGCGGAACCCCCTATCGCAGCATCCACCCTCCCGCCGATTTCTTCGCGACGCCAGGATATCTCGACTATCTGAAGGCAAGCGATGCGGCGACGCCGAGCCTGCATCTGTTCATCGCGCAGATCGCCCAGTTCCTCGAAGAAGAGGGCGCGGTCTGGGAGGGGCTGGTGCCGGGCTTCATCCTGGCGCCGCTTCACCAGCCGCGGGGCGGCTTTCCGGAATATCTGCGGCAGGAATGCCGCAGTCTCGACTCGCCGGCCTGGAAAGCCGCATTCGAACTGTTTCCCGACGCCATCGTGCGGCAGATGCATGACGGCTTCCAAGCGGACCTGAGCCGGGAGATCGCCGAATATCCCAACGATGGTTTCGGCGTGAACCAGTTCGTCATCCGGAACCGCAGCCGGAATCGGGCCGCCATCAATCCGTTTAAGGTGTTCGAGAACCGCTGTCGGGTTTATACGCCTGGGCTGACGCGGGATTTCATCGAGTTGGCCGCCTGCATTCCCTATGACGAGAAAGTCGACGCACGCTTCTACCTGGACCTCATGCACACCTTGTCGCCAAAGTCGCTCGACGTGCCGTTCGTCTCGGGCGCCAAGCTGTACCGCGGGCGTCGACACGCCGCCTATTACATGAATCTGGCGCTGAAACGGGCGGATCGTCTGCTGACGGCGCATCCGCGCGTCGCGCGTCGACTCGGATTCTCCCGAGCGAGGCCCGCCCCTTCGCAATTATGGAGACGGCTCTGGGAGCAACAGGCGAGCCCGCTGCTCGCAGTCGGCTCGACGGCGCAACCGGCACTGTCGCCGACGGCCGAGAAGCTGCTGTTCCACTGCCTGGCATGGCAACAGGTCCATGCCGGAGCCGCTTGGCCGGTCGTCGATAGCGAGGCACCCGCCGTCGCGGCGTCGATGGCAACGACCGGCTAGCCCATGCGCTTCCGTTTCGACCCGGTGCCTCATTGGCCGCTGCTCCTGTCGGCCTGATAACTCCATCTCAATGGCTTTTAGATTAGAATTTGTTCTTTGACTGTCTTGCATCCACCAAGGCTTAGGGAAATCTGCCAGTCTGCCATGAGCCGCACAATTGCAATCCAGCCTGATACTGTCCGCCACAAGAACGGCGAAGAGCAGTCCTTTTCCGCGCGTTGGGTCGAGCTGGCGGAGCAGATTGGAATTCAGGCTAGGATGGTGGATGCGTTCGCGCCCGACTTCTTTCAACAGATCGTAGGCTGTGACGGGTTTCTCTGGCGATTCGGCTACCCTAAGCTGCCGCGTGCTTTTGCAAAACGGCTGCTGCCAGCTATCGAACATGGCATGGGCATCCCGGTCTTCCCTGACTGGCGAACGGCTTGGCATTTCGAGGATAAGATCGCGCAGTCTTACCTCCTAGAAGCGGCAGGTATCCCGATTCCGCGCACATGGGTGTTTTGGCGGCCCGAGGATGCGATTGCCTTCTGTCACGGGGCAGCATACCCGCTCGTTATGAAGCTCTCTTATGGCTATCAGTCAGCGAACGTACGCCTGCTGCAGCGTGCGGAAGAGGCGACGTACTGGGTGCAACAGATGTTCGGCCCCGGGATCAAGTCCGTTCAGATGCCTACCGGCGCGCGTGCGAATAAGTACGTACGGCGATTCCTCACGGCGGCTCGAACGCTTGCAGGTAGAACGCCGCTCGACAACTCAGACAGTGAGTTGCAGCAGGGCTACGTTCTCTTTCAAGAGTTCCTGCCGGGCAATGAGTTCGACACGCGGATCACGATCATCGGCAACCGTGCCTTCGGCTTTCGCCGGTTCAACCGGCCGAACGACTTTCGTGCCAGCGGCAGCGGCCACATAGACTGGGACCCGAAAGAAATCGACATCGAAGCGGTGCGGCTCGCGTTCGACATCGCGCAACGATTTCAGACCCAATCGGTCGCCGTCGATGTCTTACGCCGGGGCGCGGAGCCCGTTATAGCGGAGATCAGCTACACCTATGCGAGCTGGGCGTTGCGCGACTGCCCAGGACACTGGATGCTACGCGGAGATAATCCCGAAACAGGAGAGCTGGAGTGGGTTGAAGGGCAAATGAGGCCAGAGGACGCTATCTTCGAGGACTTCATTGCCCGGATTCGATTGCACTCAACAACGGCGATTTCTGTTGCATCTTAAGGACGCCCCGAAAAGCTGCTGAAGTCCGGTCGAGCAGGCTGCTCGCCGCCCGTGACAACGGGGTTGGTCCATTCTCCCTTCGAAAAGCAGACGCGTACGCGGCTGCAATCGCCGTGTCAAACCGCTGAGATGCCTGGCTTGAGCGGCGCCATCCCGGATGGCAGAACCCCGAAGCCTTCAGCGCTCGTGCGGCAGTCCGTATCTCACGCACCCTCGACTCGGGAACTCCTCTCCCTTATCAAGCGTTAGCCTGAAATCGGAGTCCTGCGCCACGCGGCATCGCGGAAGGCGGCGCGCTGTCTGTTATGCCGGCATGGTGTGGAAACATGTTGCAGTCCCACCGCCTCGTTTGGCGCCATATCCATTCCGGAATCGAACGGCCAGCCGCCGCAACCGGTGCTGTGTCGCCGTCGCCGAAAAGAACTTAGCCTATGCGCTTCCGTTTCGACCCGGTGCCTCATTGGCCGCCGAACGCTTGGCTCGCGCGCTGCGAGACGGGCGCGGACGAGGTCGTGGTGCGCCATGGCAACCGCGTCGAGACGACCGACGACTGGTTCTGCGAGGCGGCCTGGCCCGGCCCCTATGAGCAGGGCGATTTCGACCGCACGGATATCGTGGCCGGCACCGGCGGAAGGCTTCGGGATGGCGCGGTCACGTTCGTAAGTCCCGATTCCACCGTCGATCGACTGCAATTCTCGCGGGCCGAGAACATCGTCCATGTTTCGAACTCGCTGGTCTGCCTGATCGCGAATTTGGATATCGAGCTCGACCCCTGCTACCCGGGCTATTATGCGGACTTTCGGACAATCACCGCCGGCCTGGATGCCTACAAGCGTCCGGTTCGGACGCTCCGGGGCGACCTGCAGCTCTGCTACTTCGACAATCTCGTCTGGGACGGAACATCGCTCGAGCCGGTCGGCAAGCCGCTGCCGGTTCGCGATCTGTCCAGTTTCGAGGGCTATCGGACGTTCCTGCTCGCGACCATGGCGGCGCTGGTCGAGAACGGGAAGAGCCCGGCGCGCAAGGCGCCCTACCGGACGATCGGCACGCTGTCCTCCGGCTATGATTCACCCACCGTCGCGGTCGTGGCGAAGGCGGCTGGCAATGAGGAGGTCATCACTTTCGCCAACGCGCGCGGGGGCGCCGACGACAGCGGGGAGCCGGTCGCCGACAAGCTCGGCCTGCGCTGCATCACGCTCGAGCGCGCTGCATGGCGGGGCAACCCGTTTCCGGAGATCCCCTTCCTTGCCGCGAACGCCTATGGCGAAGAGATGCATTTCGGCGGCGCGGCGCCATATCTTCCCGGCCGGATCCTGTTCACCGGCCAATATGGCATGGTCTGGGACAAGACCGTCCCGTCGCTCGGCCCGGAGATGGCGCGCCCCGATCCGGGCGGTCTCGGCCTCACGGAGTACCGGCTCTGGACGGGCTTCCTGCAATGCGCCGTCCCGTATTGGGCGGCACGGGAACTGCGCCGAATCAACGCCATCAGCAATGCCGACGAGATGAGGCCGTGGGATGTCGGCGGTGACTACAATCGGCCGATCTGCCGGCGCATCGTCGAGGAGGCCGGCGTCCCGCGCGGGATGTTCGCCCGGGAGAAGCGCGCCACCGCGGTCGTCCTGTGGGACCGCCGCGAGCCCTTCCTGACCGACCGCTCGCTCGAAGACTATCGCGACTGGCTGCACCGGCTGTCGTGGCGGTTCCTGCGGCAGGGCCGCCTGCCGCCGCTGTATCTCGACCGCGTCAGCACGGCGCGGCTCGCGCTGAAAAGGCAGGTCGAGCGCCTGCCGAGCGGGATAGTGAGTCGGCTCGCCGATCTGCCCGGCGCGTGGCGGGTGCTGTCGATCAAGACGCCGCCCCTCTTCTATTTCCTGTTTCCATGGGCCATACAGCGCGCGGTCGAGCGCTACCATGAGGCGTCGCCGGCTGCCTCCGAAGCGCGTTAACCTATCGCACGTCTTGACCGATTATTGTTGATTCCGCCCCGCTTGCCTCCAATATAGGGGGCAGGTTTCGCGCGGCTTGGGGGATAGAGAGGCTGGAATGGCTATTGGACCTGACAGAAAATATATGACCCGCGGCCAAGCGGATGTGGCCCAGATCGATGTCGGTCTGCGCCAATATATGCTTGGCGTCTACAACTACATGGGCGGCGGTCTTGCGCTCACCGGCATCATCGCCTACCTGACCGCCAGCTCGGAAACGATGATGCAGGCCATCTTCGGCACGGGGCTGGCCTGGCTGGTGATCCTGGCGCCGCTGGGCATCGTGTTCTTCTTGAACTTCCGCATCCACAAGATGAGCTTCGCGACGGCGCAGATGTCGTTCTGGGCCTATGCGGCGCTGAACGGGTTGGCGTTCTCGTTCATCTTCATGCTCTACACCGAGACGAGCATCGCCCGCGTCTTCTTCATCACCGGGGCGACTTTCGCTGCAATGAGCCTGTATGGCTACACGACGAAGCGCGACCTGACGGGCTGGGGCTCGTTCCTGTTCATGGGCCTGATCGGCATCATTATCGCCATGGTCGTGAACATGTTCCTCGCGAGCAGCGCGCTGCAGTTCGCGATCTCGGTCATCGGCGTACTCGTCTTCACCGGCTTGACCGCTTATGACACGCAGAAGATCAAGGAGAACTACTACGAGGGCGATGACGGCCAGATCATGGGCAAGAAGACCATCATGGGCGCGCTCAGCCTGTATCTGGACTTCATCAACCTGTTCCTGATGATGCTCCGCCTGTTCGGCAATCGCGAGTAAGCCTCGCGGCCCATACGCAAGAGGCGAAACGCCCGGGATCGTCGTCCCGGGCGTTTTTTTGTGCGGCGGCGATCGCTTGACAAGCAGGATCGCGGCGGCGGATGAATGCCGCAGAAAAGAACGTCTGAGGGAGACGTCGCGATGTACAGGCTCTACTGGTCGCCGGGCAGCGCCGCGATGGCGCCGCACGCCGTTCTGGAGGAGATCGGCGCGCCATACATCCTGGAACGGATCGATCTGTCGCCCGGCGTGCCGCGATCGCCGGACTATCTGAAGCTCAATCCGAACGGCAAGGTGCCGACACTGGTCGTGGATGGGGTCGTCGACGAATCGCAGGTCATCTATGAATCGGCCGCGATCTGCATGTATCTCGCCGACCGGCATCCGGAAGCGCGGCTCGCGCCGGCCGTCGACGATCCGCTGCGCGGCGCCTACTATCAATGGATGGCATATTTGGCGAGCACGCTGCAGCCGGCCTACCTGCTCTATTACTATCCCGAGCGCCACACGATCGACGAGGCGCAGACGCCGGCGATCCAGGCACGCGCGACGGACGAGCTGATGATTATCTGGGACCGCATCAACCAGGCGCTGGCGGCCGGGCCTTATCTGCTGGGCGAGCGGTTCAGCGCCTGCGACATCTATATGCAGATGCTAGCGACGTGGCAGGACCCGGTGCCACAGCTCTACGCCCGCTGCCACAATGTGAAGCGCTGCGTCGGTCTCGTCGGGGCACGGCCGGCGATCCACCGGATGCTGGTCCAGCACGACGCGGCCGCGTGAGCGATGAGTGATCCGCGAGCCATTCTTGAGTTCTGGTTCGGTGAGCGCGCCCGGAACAATTGGTTCGTCCGGGATGCGGCGTTCGACGCGGAGATTCGCCGCAACTTCCAGGTGGCCGTGACAGAAGCGGCCGAGGACCGGCTCGGCGCGTGGGAGCGGAGTCCGGACGGCTGCCTCGCCCTCGTCCTCCTGCTCGATCAGTTCCCCCGCAACATCCACCGCGACAGCCCGCGCGCTTTCGCAGCCGACGGGAAGGCCCGAGCCGTCGCAAGCGGGGCGATCGACCGAGGCTTCGACCGCGCCGTCGCCGACGACCGGCGCGTCTTCTTCTATCTGCCGTTCGAGCATAGCGAGGATTTGGCCGATCAGCGGCGTGCCGTGGCGCTGATCCGGCAGCTCGCCGAGGAGCAGCAGGGCGAGGCCCGCGTCACGGCGCTGGAGTATCTCGACTATGCAATCCGCCACGAGAAGGTCATCGAGCGATTCGGCCGGTTCCCGCACCGCAACGCGGTCCTCGGCCGCCCCAGCACGCCCGAGGAGGAAGACTTCCTGAAGCAGCCCGGCTCGTCGTTCTGAGGACCTCACCTTTCGACAAGCTCAGGGTGACGTCCTCATGCTGAGCTTGTCGAAGCATGAAGCCAAGCGCGGCGGAGCTCCGATCCCCTGAATGACGGATCCTACAGGCCCGCGCTATCCAGCACCTTTTCGCCCTGCGCCTTGCGGCGCGCGCGCTCGGCCAGCACGGCGTCGAGCCAATTGGTATCCATCTCCGGGACCGAGGACAGCAGCAGGTCCGTGTAGGGGTGGTGCGGCGGCGTGAGCACCTCGGCCTTCGGGCCTTGCTGCACGATTTCGCCCTGATACATCACTACGATCGAATCCGCGATCGCCTTCACCGTGGCAAGGTCGTGCGTGATGAAGACGTAGGCGAGGCCCGTCTCGTTCTGGATTCGCAGGAGAAGGCGCAGGACCCCATCGGCAACGACGGGATCAAGGGCGCTGGTGACCTCATCGCAGATGATGACGGTCGGTTCCGCCGCGAGGGCACGGGCGATGCAGACCCGCTGCTTCTGGCCGCCCGAAAGCTCGGACGGATAGCGCTGCGCGAAATCTCGCGGCAGTTCCACCCACTCGAGCAGCTCTTCGACGCGTTTCCTCCGCGCCGCGCCGGATCGCCCGAAATAGAAGGTCAGCGGCCGGCCCAGGATCTCCTCGACCTTCTGCCGCGGATTGAGGGCCACGTCGGGCATTTGGTAGATCATCTGGAGACGGCGCAGCTGCTCCTTCGTCCGGTCCTTGAGCTTGCGGCTGAGCGTCTCGCCGGCAAAAACGGTCTCACCCTCGATCGGCGGGAGCAGCCCGGTCAGCACTCGGGCAAGCGTCGATTTGCCGGAGCCCGACTCGCCGACCACGGCCAGCGTCGTCGCGGACTCGAGCGCGATCGACACGTCCTTCAGGACCAGAAGGCTGCGGTCATAGCCGGCCGTGAGGTTTCGTGCCTCCAGGACCGGCGGGCCGCTTTCGCGATGGGTCGCCTCGCCCTCCACGCGGCGCACATTCACCAGCGCCTTCGTGTAGGCCTGCTTCGGCTCATGGAGGATCTGCCCGGTCGGCCCCTCCTCGACCAGCGTCCCGTGCCGCAGCACCATGATGCGGTCGGCGATCTGGGCCACGACGGCGAGGTCATGGGTGATGTAGAGCGCCGCCGTGCCCTCATCCCGGATCGCATCCTTGATCGCGGCCAGGACCTCGATCTGGGTGGTGACGTCGAGCGCGGTCGTCGGCTCGTCGAACACGATCAGATGCGGCTTGCAAACCATCGCCATGGCGGTCATCGCGCGCTGAAGCTGGCCGCCCGAGACCTGATGCGGATAGCGGTCGCCGAAGGTCTCCGGATTCGGCAGGCGGAGCTTCGCATAGAGGCGCTTCGCGTTCTTCAGCGCCTCGTCCATGCTCATGACGCCATGCGTGACGGCGGCCTCGCAGACCTGCGCGTTCAAGGTGTGGGCCGGGTTGAAGGCGGCCGCGGCACTCTGCGCCACATAGGCGACCCGCACGCCGCGAATCTTGCGCAAGGTCTCGTGGGGCGCGCCGAACAGCTCCTGCTCGTTGAGCCTGATGGAGCCGCCCGAGATTCGGCAGCCCGAACGGGCATAGCCCATGGAAGCCAGCCCGATCGTCGACTTGCCGGCGCCCGACTCGCCGATCAGGCCCAGCACCTCGCCGCGCTTCAGAGTCAGCGAGACGCCCTTGACGATCTCGAACCAGCTATCGCCTTCGCTCTGTCCCTCAATCCGCAGATCGTCGATCTCGAGAAGCGGCGTCATCGCATCAGGCCCTTCCTCGCAACAGGCTGGCGCGGTTGAGCTGCCAATCCACCACCAGATTGACCGCGACGGTGAGAAGCGCGATGGCGCCGGCCGGGATGAGCGGGATGGTGAGGCCGAAGCTGACCGCGTTCGCATTGTCGCGCACCATGCCGCCCCAGTCGGCCGCCGGCGGCTGGATACCGAGGCCCAGGAAGCTCAAGGCGCTGAGGAACAGGAAAGCGAAGCAGAAGCGCAAGCCGAACTCCGCGATCAGCGGCGGCAGCGTGTTCGGCAGCACCTCGCGGCGAATCACCCAGCCGAGCCCCTCGCCGCGCAGCCGGGCGACCTCGACGAAGTCCATCACCGCCACGTCCACGGCGACCGCGCGCGAGAGGCGGAAGACGCGGGTCGAATCGAGCACCGCGATGACGAGGATCAGGACGAGCGTCGAGGACGGCAGGACCGAGAGCACGACCAGCGCGAAAATCAGGGTCGGGATCGACATGACGACGTCGACGCTGCGGCTGATCGCCTGGTCGGTGAAGCCGCCGACGACGGCCGCCAGGAATCCGAGGGACATGCCGAGGGCGAAGGACAGGAGCGTCGCCGCGAGCGCGACGGCAATGGTGTTCTGTGCGCCGTACAGCAGGCGAGTCAGGATGTCGCGGCCGAGATTGTCGGTGCCGAGCCAATGCTCGCTCGACATTGGCAGCCAGACGTCGCCGACGATCGCGGACTCTCCGTAAGGCGCGATCCAGGGACCGAAGATCGCCAGGAAGGCGTAGATCGCGATGATCGTGAAGCCGAACCAGGCGCTGAGCGGCGTGTTTCGCATGACGGTCCTCACGACCTTGGGTGCCGAAGCTTGGGGTTGGAGAGGATCGACAGGATGTCGGCGGTCATGTTCAGCAGGATATAGGCCGCGGCGAAGATCAGGCCACAGGCCTGCACCACCGGGACGTCGCGTTTCGCCACCGCATCGACCATGAGTTGGCCCATGCCCGGATAGACGAAGACGACCTCGACCAGCACCACGCCGACCACGAGATAGGCGAGGTTCAGCACGACCACGTTGATGATCGGCGAAAGCGCGTTGGGGAATGCGTGATAGAGGGTGATACGCGAGCGCGTGACGCCCTTGAGCTCCGCCATCTCGATGTAGGGGCTCGACATCACGTTGATGATCGCGGCCCGGGTCAGCCGCATCATGTGGGCGACCACGACGAGCGTCAGCGTCGCGCAGGGTAGCGCGATGGCATAGAGCTTCTCGCCGAGGCTCATGCTGTCATAGACGCTGGCGAGCGAGGGCGCCCAGCGGAGCGTCACGGCGAAGATGAAGATGAGCACGTAGCCGACGAAGAACTCCGGCATCGAGATCGTGCTCAAGGTCGCGATCGAGATCGACTTGTCGAGCCAGCTGTTCCGAAAGCGGGCGGCGATCAGCCCGAGGAACACCGCGAGCGGCACGGCGATCGCCGCCGACACGGCGGCAAGGAAGAGCGTGTTCTGGAGCCGTTCCCCGATCATCTCGCCGATCGGACGCCGGTTCGCGAGCGAGGTGCCGAGATCGCCTTGCAGGATGCCGCCCAGCCAATCGAAATAGCGGATATAGGCCGGCTGATTGAGGTCCAGCGTCTCGCGGATCGCCGCGACCGCCTCCGGCGTCGCCGCCTGACCGAGAATCGCCTGCGCGACATCGCCGGGAAGGATCTCCGTGCCCAGGAAGATGAGCACGGAGACCGCGAGAAGCGAGCCCGCGCCCAGCGCGATGCGCTGGGCGAGGAGACGCAGTACAGCATTCATCGGCCGGGCCGATCAGCTCGTGAAGTAGAGCTGCTCCGACATGCGAAGCCCGGTCAGGACCGGCGACGGCACCAACCCCGCCACATTGTCCCGGCCCGCAAAGATGTAGTTGTTGAACATCGGAATGACGACACCGCCATCCTCCCAGATCATCACTTGGAGGTCGTGATACATCTGCTTGCGCTTTGCGGTGTCGAGTTCGCCCCGGGCGGCGATGAGGAGCTTGTCGAAGTCCTCCCGCTTCCAATAGGAGTCATTCCAGGCCGCATCCGACTTGTAGGCGACGGACAGCATCAGGTCCGCCGTCGGCCGGCCGCCCCAGTACGAGCCGCAGAACGCCTTGTTCATCCACACCTCGGTCCAGTAGCCATCCTCCGGGGTGCGCTCGACATTGATCGTGATGCCGGCCTTGGCCGCGTGCTCCCTGTAGAGGGCCGCCGCGTCGACCGCGCCGGTGAAGGCGGCGTTGGAGATATGGAGCGTGATCGGCCCGCTGGCGCCGGACTTCTGGAAGTGATGCTTCGCCTTATCCGGGTCATAGTTATGCTGCGGGATGTCGGCGGCATAGAACGGGTCGAATGACGGGATCGGATGGTCGTTTCCGACCTCGCCATAGCCGCGCAGGATCTTGTCCACGATGTCCTTGCGGTCGATCGCGTATTTGAGCGCGAGCCGCATGTCCTTGTTGTCGAACGGCGCCATGTCCGTGCGCATCGGGAAAAGGTAGTGCCCCGCGCTCGGCACGGCGATGATCTGGACGCCCGGGGCACGCTTCAGGAGGTCCACGGTCTTGGGGTCGACGCGATTGACGATGTGCACCGCGCCAGTCTGGAGCGCGCTCGTCCGCGCCGTCAGGTCGTTGAGGACGAGGCTCTCGACCGAATCCACATGCGCCCGCCCGTCCTTCCAGTAGTTCGGGTTGCGCGTGGCGAACGTCCGGACGCCGGGCTCGAAGGACTCGATCACGAAGGGGCCGGTGCCGACGCCGGAAGCAGGATCGGAGCCTTCCGGCATGATCAGCAGGTGATAGTCGGCCATGATGTAGGGCATGTCCGCGTTGGCCGAATTGAGCGTGACCGTCACCTCGTGCGTGTCGGTCGCCCGGAGATCGGTGATCGCCTCCAGATAGGTCTTGGCGGCGGACTCCGTCCCCTCCCCGCGGTGGTGATTGATGGAGTACACGACGTCGGCCGCCGTCATCTCCTTGCCGTTATGGAACTGGACGCCCTTGCGCAGCTTGAACACCCACTGCGTCGCGTCGTCGCTGGGCTCCCAGCTCTCGGCGAGCTCGGGGATGATCTTGGCGTTCTCGTCAAGTTCGACGAGGCAGTTTCCCCACTGGAAGCCGACGGTCTGGATATAGGTCGACAGGTAGGTCGCCGGATCGAGGCTGTTCGTCGACTCGCCGCCGTCGATCCCGATCTTCAGATCGCCGCCTTTCTGGGGCTCTTGCGCGAACGCCTTGCCGGCGAACGAGGTCGCGAGCGCCGTCGTGACGCCGAGCGCCGCGGCGCGGTTCATGAACTCGCGGCGGGTCACGCCGCCGCTCTTCGCTAGCCATGCCAGGTAATCATATTTGGACATTCAAGCCTCCCGTTTCTGGTTTGCGTCGTCCGGTTCCCTCGTCGCGAGCGCCTTTCCTCTCGAGCCGTCGGATACCGGTTCTATTCAGTGATCGCGCACGGAAGCGATCTTCCGTGCTCGACTGCCCTCCTGTTCTCGGTTCGTTGCGGGGCCGCGCCGCGCGGCCGTGTCAATTCTTTTGCCATTAAGACTCAAGAGCGCCGTCGAATACAAATTTAAATTCCGCCACGCCGCTTCGGAAGCCCTTGTTTTCCTTGTCGAATGGCCATAGCTCGCGCGCACGCCCGGAGCCCGCGTAACGAGCCCGCGTCCAGGGGTGCGGCCTACGAAGCCGACACTGGCCCTCGCCTTCCCATTAGGGTCTTATGATGACGCTAGCGGCGTCGGAGGGAAAGGCCTTGCCACTTAACGCCCCGAACATGCCCACGGGCGACATAGAGCGATATTTGCGATGATATCGGAGGCAGAACGGAAACCGGCGACGCGGTCCGGAAGGACAGGGCAGAGTCTAACCCGATCGGATTACTTCAGCCTGATCGGATCCTGTTCTAAACTGCGCGTCCGGGCATTTCGCCCGCCGATCTGTTGGGAGATATAAACCGATGAAGCGCTTCCTGCTTGCGGTCGTGGCCGTATTCAGCATCATCGCCCCGGCCTTCGCCTTTCATTGCCCGGCCGACATGGCCAAGATCGACGCGGCGCTTGCCGAGAACCCATCCCTCTCCGCCGATCAGCTCGCGGAGGTGAAGCGCCTGCGGGCCGAGGGCGAAGAGGCCCACGCCGCCGGCAATCATCAGGAGTCGGTCGACAAGCTGGCCCAGGCGATGAGCATCCTCGGCATTCAGTAGGACCGCATCCGATAGGCCTCCCCAGGCGATAGGCGTCCCCCGAGCGAAGCGCCTCCCGAGCCGAGAGCGGCGCGGTCGCTCCCGGCCTGCGTGGATTCCGGGTCGCCCGATGGGGGACCGGGGTGACTCGCCCCTCATGCGTCGGCCGCAAATCTGCCGGTTAAGAGTTGTTTAACGGTCGCTGCTCTAATCCTAGGGCGTCGGTGGGCAGTGCATTCTCCGTCGCCGCTGACCGTCACGGTAGATAATGAATGCGGAGCGACCAATGTTGCGGGACATTCCCTACAAGGTCAGATGGATCTTCGCCCCCTCCACGCCCGGACGCGGCGGCCTCTACGGGACCACCACCCATCAGGGCGCGACGCCGGCCGCGGCGGCAGTCGCTTCGGCCGAGCGGCTGTTGAACGCGCTTCCCGACGAAGAGCGGAACCCGGCCGAACTTCTGATCCTCAGCGTCTTCGAGGAGCCTGACGGCGAGAATCTGCTGTCGGCCGCCGACCTCGAGGCGACGCTGCGCTACCACCATACGCCCCTGCCCTGCCCGGTGGTGTACCGCCCGCTCTGCTGAGGCGGGCCCGAGTCACCACAAGTCCTTCACCGCGACGTCTTTCCCGGCTGATCGGTCGCGCGCGCCAGGCGCTGCTGGAGGAAGGCGAGCACCGCAGCTTCCTCGCCGCTCAATCCCGATAGATCGTCCCGCAGGTCCTGTTCGACCCGTTCCTTCAGCATGCTGAGCAGGCTGCCGTCCAAATAGGCGTCGACGACGGCGGGATGGACGTAGGATTTGCGGCAGACCGTCGGCGTGTTGCCCAGCTCGGCCGCCACCCGTTCGATCGCCCGGGTGACGTTGCGGCGCCCCGCAGCCGCGCTGTCGAAGGATTCGAACTCCTGCAGCGCATAGGCGGCCAGCACGGTCCCGGCCCAGGTGCGGAAATCCTTCGCGGTGATCTCGGCGCCGCTGGCGGCACGGAGATAGTCGTTGACGTCACCCGAATCGATCACCTGCCGCTGCCCGTCGTCGTCGAGATATTGGAACAGCTCCTTGCCGGGGATGTCGCGACAGGACTTTATGATCCGCGCCAGCCGCCGGTCACGCAGGCGGATCTTCTGCATCCTGCCGCTCTTCGCGCGGAACTCGAAGTTCATCGTCGCCTCATCGATCCGGACATGCTGATCCCGGAGCGTGGTGAGGCCGAAGCTGTGATTGTTTCGGGCATATTCCTCGTTGCCGACCCGAATCAGCGTGATCTCCAGTAGCTTGACGATGGTGGCGAGGACCTTCTCGCGCGGCAAACCCGGCCGCGCCATGTCGGTTTCCACTTGGGCGCGGATCCGGGGCAGCGCCGCGGCGAAGGCATGCATATGGTCGAACTTCGCCCCGTCACGCATCGCCCGCCAGCGCGGGTGATAGCGATATTGCTTGCGTCCCCGGTCGTCGCGTCCGGTAGCCTGGATATGGCCGCGCGGATCGGGGCAGATCCACACATCGGTATAGGCCGGTGGAATGGCCAGCGCGCGGATGCGCCGGAGCGTCTCCGGATCCTTGACCGGCCGTCCCTCGGGATCGCGATAGCTGAAGCCCTTGCCGGCACGGCGGCGCGTGATGCCGGGCGTCTCGTCATTGACATAACGCAGACCGGCCTGACGCGAGGCCGCGACCGGATCGACAATGATGTCGGAGGAGGCGGAGCAGACCGTGGAACGAGAGTTCGAGCGGGATTCGGTCGGGCTGTTGGCGCTCATGGCTCGCCGGCTGGGTCAACAAGGCGGCTCACCGAACGCCGGCCCCGCCGCGAGGGGCACCGAAAGGCACGAAGTCAACACCGCGCCACAGGATTGGTTCCAGGGGAATGCTTCCGAGGCCGGAGCATGCCCGGCTCAATGACCCTCGCGGCCATGCACCTGGTAGGGCGGCGTGGTTGCCTCTACCGCGGTGAAGGGCTCGAGGATCCGATAGCTGTGTTCGGCGCCCTTGGGGACGATCCAGGAATCGCCGGCCTCGAGCCTCACCATCTGGCCCTCGATATGCAGCTCGGCGACGCCGCCGATCACATAACCCACGGTCTCGTAATCGCGCCGGCTCGCCGGCTTCGACGCGCTCGGCGGCTCGTTCTCCCACAGCCGCATCGAGACCGACTTGCCGGACGCCAGATACTTTTCACCATCGCCGCTCTTCGGCGAGTGCCGGGAGCTGACCTTCGTCACGGTTGTATCGTTCATCCCGCTCTCTCCTCGACCGCTTCGGTCTGCGCCCCCTCTATTGGACGCCTATTCACCGATGGCGGCCGGCTATGTCTGGTACGGGTTCCGGTTCTGCTTGCGGTAGCTCGGCCCCTTGCGGGGCTGGTCCGGATAGTCCGGGTTGCCCGGCCGGCGCGGGTCCTCCGGCTCGCCAGGCTCGGTGGGCATGTTCGGGTTCTCGCTATGCCCCGGCCCCTCCGCCTGGGGTGCCGGCTTGGTCTTGCCCGTGCCCTGGTCCCTGCCCGCGCCGCGCTTCGGCTCCATCGCCATCCGTCGTCTCCCGCTTGGTTCGGGTCCTCACCGGTGCTAACACCAGCCTTTGGCAGGCGTTCCCGACGGAGCGGGATCCGGCAAAACTTAATTCGCCGCCCGGGCACGATAGATCAAATTCAAGCAAAACACCCTCCTGATTTCTTTCTATCTATCTGTATTTACTTAGAAATGATATGCACTACTGTCCGCCTTTAACGCTTCGTTATAGAATTCACGACAGACTGGCGTTTCCCGGCTTTAAGAAGAAACGTGGAAGCGCATCATGGATCTGTCCCCATCCGACGAGACTCAAGAAGGCGCAGTCTGCGCCACACCGGCAACCGTCCGCACCACCATTCGGCTCGAGCGGGTGAAGCTGGCTGCGGTCGTCCGTTTACTCGATGGGCTTCGCGGTTGGCTCGACGAGGAGATCCAGTCGATTCGGGTCGCGCAGATGGATGACGCCTTCTTCGCAACGACGAAGGGCGTGCAGTATCGCCCGATGATCGCCGACGCGGACGATCGCCCGGCGGCGTTCTGAAGCCGCAGCGGCGAGATCGGAGCACGACCCGAGCGGATTGGATCAACCTGATCGGTGAATCGTCCTCCAGTTCATGTCCTTTGAGACTGAGTCGCCGATCCCATCCTTTCGATGGGATCGGGTCAGGCTCTATACCGCCATGGCAGTTGCTATGACGAGGGCGACGATGCCGGCCACACCGGCAAAGAAGAACAGCCGGCGATAGGGCGTGCTGAGCAAGGTCAAGCCGGGATACACGACCTCGGTTTCATGCGCCGCGATGCCGCCGTCCGGTAGCCGGTCGTTCCGTGTCCTCGACCAATAGGAACGCCGTCGCTTCGACATGGTTATTTTGCTCCACTTCCCTTGGCCCCTCCTGTCGCAAGCATATAACGTGCGACGGCGCGAGATGTTCCGAATTCCGGCAAGCGGCGACGGCGGACGGCCAGAAGTCGGTCAGGAGTCGGCCAGGGTCGATCAGAGAGGAATCACCGACACTCGAAGATCGCGATGTCTTCGCCCTCGTCGCGCTCGTCGGTATCGCTCAGCCGCGCCTCTTGGTCATAGGCCTCGCAATACTCCTCGGCCTGCTCGGTGGCGTCAGCCAATTCCTCGTCGTCCCCATACTCGAAACTGACGGTCGGCCTACTCGTCTCGACCCGATCCGGTCCGGGCATCTCGCAGGCCGCGAGAAATCCGACGGACAGGATCGCAGCAGTCGCGATGGTCCGATACATGGGTGATCTCCGGTTGAACACTGTGCTGCAGACAACACCGCGGCGATCGTTTCGGTTCCGTGACCCATTGTCAGATGCTCCTGAGTCAGACGCTCCTGGCCGTCCCCTGCCGCCGCTCGCCGAGCCACCCGCCGAGGAGTCCGGCCAAGAAGGGCACCAGCCCGCCGACAAGGAGATTCGTCAGCGTGAAGCCGCCAGCAAGCAGCAGGGCGATGGCGACCGCGACGGCCGCCGAGATGCCGGGCTCCAGAATGGTCCGCCCGGCCGACTTGACGCCCACGATATAGCCGCCGATCGCGAAGACCAGGAAGTTGAGCACCGCCGCGAGCAGGGCCTGCCCGCCGCTGAGTGTGATGTCTTCAACATTGGCCGCGTCCTGCATCTCGCCGCCCCACAGCACGGCCAGGATGACGCCGGCGACGAGGTTGAGCCCGACCATGATCAGCACGCCGAGCCCGATCCACTTCCAATCGAGAGTCCGCGACATCGAGTCACCTCAATCGTGGCGCGTCCGCCGCACAGTCGTCCGAGGACGTCATCAGGAACTTGAGACATCAATACAGCGACGGCGCAAATTGTTCCGCGACGGCGCGGCGACTTGACTTTCCCGCATAGGCGTCAGTGCGGATTGTCCGAAGCAGGATCTTCCGGAATTCCGCCCGGGCGCGTCCCCATGCGGGGAGCCACCGTCGATATTCGACTAATCTTTCGAGTCGCGCTTCGGCAAATTCTTGCGCTTGGCGCCGGCCATCTCGTGAAGCTCCTTTTTGCTCATCGATTCGGCCATTCCCTTCGACGCGGCTCGCAGGCTCGATTTGGGCTTCTCCCCGCGCTTCGCGGCGAGCGCGGCGCCGGCGGCCATCTGCTGCTTCTTCGACTTCGCCGGTGACATATGCGCCTCCAATCCTTGTGAGCGACATACCCCCGTTCTGTCTAACGCCGGCAG
Organism: Virgifigura deserti; assembly: GCA_003576685.1. GTDB lineage: Bacteria > Pseudomonadota > Alphaproteobacteria > Dongiales > Dongiaceae > Virgifigura > Virgifigura deserti. The sequence continues at coordinate 225,819 of QOZR01000006.1, read as the reverse complement.
CGGTGAATTGCTCCGCGGCAACGCAATCCGCGCACATCCGTTGTCACTCTCGAGGGGAATGGGAGGGCGAGAGGAGCGGAAGAGAATTCGGGAGGCGACGCATGACGAAACCTTCGGGCGCGGAGCAGGCCATCAGCGGCCCATTGCGGGCAGCGGCCGAGAAAGCAGCCGAGAAGACAGCCGAGAGGACGGGCGGCAAGGACGAGGTGGCGATGGGCGACGTCATGGAGCCGATCTTCGGCCATGGCCTGACTCTGGTCATCGTCATTCTCGCGCTGCTCAACATCGTGCTGTCACCCCTGCCCGGCGCCAGTGTCGTTCTCGGCGTGCCTCTGGTCCTGGCGACCTTTCACGTCGCGATCGGCAAAGGCCGACCGTCCGTCCCGCAATGGGTGGCGCGCTGGACATATGACGGCGGCAAGACGGTACGCGGGCTCCGTAAGGGCGTGAGCTGGGCCGAATGGGCCGAGAAATTCGTGCGCCCGCGCCTGCAGGGCCTGGCGAGCGACCCGATGATCAGGATCGCGGCCTGGTGCTCCCTGGCCATGGCCCTGATCCTTCTGGCGCCGCTGCCGTTCGTCAACGTCACGCCGGCTCTCGCTATCATCCTACTGGCGCTCGGCTCGATGGGCCGCGACGGCCTGCTGATCCTGGCAGGGCTGATCGTCGCCGGCCTGCATATCGTCGCCGTCCCGACGGCGTGGTGGTGGTTCAGCGGGTAAGGGCCATCCCGCCCGTACCGACCACAATCACGCGGCGCGGACGCGCTCCAGGAACTCCGCCACGCCGGCTCTCAGCTTCTCACCGGTCTGGCCGAGCTCGCGGGCGCTGGTCAGGACCTGAGAGGCCGCCGAACCGCTTTCGGCCGCGGCTTGGCTGACCTGGCCGATCGCGCCGGAGACCTCCTCGGTACCCTGCGCCGCCTGCTGGACGTTGCGGGCGATCTCCTGCGTCGCCGCGTCCTGCTCCTCGACCGAGGCGGCGATGCTGCTGGCGATTTCGCGGCTCTCGCCGATGATTCGGCCGATCTGCTTGATCGCCTCGACCGTCTCGCCGGTCACGCCCTGGATGCCCTGGATCTGGCTCGCGATGTCCTCGGTCGCCTTGGCCGTCTGGGTCGCCAGCGACTTCACCTCGCCCGCGACCACGGCGAAGCCCTTGCCGGCCTCGCCGGCGCGCGCCGCCTCGATCGTCGCGTTGAGCGCCAGGAGATTGGTCTGGGCGGCGATGTCCTGGATCAGCTCGACCACCTTGCCGATCGCCTGGGCGGCCTCGGCCAAACCCTGAACCGTCTCGGTGGTCTGGTCGGCCGAGCGGACCGCGCGCTCGGCCGCTTCCGTCGAGGTCACGACCCGGGTTCCGATCTCGCGCACCGAAGCGGCCAGCTCCTCGGTCGCCGTCGCCACCGTCTGGACGTTGGCCGAAGCCTGAGTCGCCGACGCCGAGACAGTCATCGCCTGGGCGTTGGTCTGATCGGCCGCCGCGGTCATGGTTCCGGCCGCCGCCTCGAGCTCGGTCGCCGCGGCGGCGATGCTCTCGACCAGAGTGCCGACCGTCTCCTCGAAGTGGTCGGCCATCGCCTGCATCGCCTTGCGCTGCTCCTCCTGCGCCCGCGCCTCCTGCGCCTTCGCCTCTTCCTCCATCTCCCGGTTGCGCCGCAGATTGCCCTTGAACACCTCGACCGACTGCGCCATCTGGCCGATCTCGTCCCGGCGCCCGGCCGCCGGGATCTCGACCGCGAGATCGCCGGCCGCCAAGCGGTTCATCGCCGCCGTCATCGCATTCACCGGCCCCGTGATCGCCCGCGCGATCGCCCAGGCGATCACCAGCGCGAGCCCAAGAGCACCTAAGGACAGGGCGAAGGAGGATGCCTCGGAAGCTTTCGCGGCGTCCGCGGCCTCGGCGCCGAGCCTGGCCTGCTGGTCGATCGCCGTCTCCCGGATCCAGGCCGACGTGTCCGCCAGGGCCGGGCCGTAGCGGTCCAGCGAATTACTGATCACGTCGTCGCTTTCGAAGATCACCTCGGCGATTTCGTCCATGCCCGAGACATAGGTCGCAACCAGATCGTTGATCTGCGCCAGCCGCTCCTCTTGTCCCGGCGCGATAAGCGCCGGCCGCATCCGCCTGAGATCCGCCTGAACGTTGGTGAGGGCATCCATGACCTTGACGCGGTCCTCTTCCCTGTGACTGGCCACGAAGCGGGACGCGGTCGTCCGGGCCATGAGGAAGTCGCCGTGGACTTTTGCGGCGAAGATCTGCCCCTTGACGTTTAGCGAGGCCGCCTCCTGCTCGCCGATCTCCGCGATAACGCGACGGGCGGCGATGCCGGTATCCTCGAGGATCGTCTGCGTGAGCTCGTCCTGGCGGGCGCGCAGGGCGACGAGCCGTTCGAAGCCGGCGGCGTACTGATCCAGGAAAGTCATGATCTCGTCGACCGCCTTGCGGGTGTCGGCCAGCACCACCAGCTCTTTCGCCTCGCCGAACCGGCGCTTCAGTTCGGCGAGGTGGACCTCGAAGGCGGCGGCCTCGTCGGCCGATCCCAGCGCCATGAACCGGGCGACCGCCAAACGGGACTCCACGAGCGCGGAGTCGGCCTGCGCGCTCAGCAGCGCAATCTGCGCCTCGCCGGAATAGGCCGCGAGATTCTCCTGGGACTGCCGGCTACCGAACCAGGAGAGAGCCGCGAGCACCAGCAACAGCGCCAGCACCGCACCGAAGCCGGCATAAATCTTGATGCTGGTCTTGAGATTGCCGAAGAAGCCGAAGAAACCGGCTCCTGTCCCGATGCCCTCTAACATTGCGGGTCCACCTGTCCTGACTGGATCGCGTCAGGAATTAGCTAACCCTCATAAGTTAAAGAGTTCTGATGCTTGCCGTGCCGACGAAGCAAAGTCTCGCATGGCATCCCTCGGTTCCGGCCAGAAACGAGAAAGCCGCCCTTAATGAGAGGACGGCGGGTTCGGTCACAGCGATTGCAGGGGCAGGCTTCTGAACCTTCAATATCGAAAAGATGGTGCCGTTGAGAGGATTTGAACCTCCGACCTACTGATTACGAATCAGTGCATTATCCATTTCTCGCCTTTTCACATCAGTGCACCAGATCAGAAGATATGGCGTTTTTCCAATATGTAAGGGCAAATTGACTTTTCACTTCCTTGCAATAGGCATCCCTCTATGTCAGGCTTTTCCCGTTGCCTATGGATGCCTAGGGGAGCCTCAGATGCCCAGAGTGAAGCTGACGGACGCCGCTGTGCAGCGGATTAAGCCGCCGACCAGAGAAGCGCGCCAGGTCGATTACTGGGATCAGCATCTCGGCTCATTCGGGTTGCGGGTCAGCTACAATGGTACGAAGGCTTGGGTTGTTCAGCCACGCGCCCTCAGTAAAGGCAAATGGACTCCCACTCGCGTCACTCTTGGCCGATACCCTGCCCTATCGCTCGCCGATGCACGGCAGAAGGCAAAGGACGCCCTTCGGCTCGCCAGCGAAGGCAAGAACCCGAGGGATGCACTCAAGGCCGACAAGGCACGCCTTGAGGATGAGAGCCGCAACACGTTCGATGTTCTGGCTGATGACTTCCTGGCGAAGTACGTCAAACGCAAGGGCTTAGAGGCAAAGACCCTGCGGGAATATGAGCGCACGTTGAAAGGCGCCGATGTCGCAGCGTGGCGCGACAAGCCAATCTCGAGCATCGGCAAGCGAGACGTCCATGATCTGCTGGACACGATCGTGGACCGCGGATCCCCGATCGCCGCCAATCGCACGCTGGCGTACTTGCGGCGCTTCTTCAATTGGTGCGTCGAGCGGGACGTCATCTCCGCGGCGCCAACAGACCGGGTGAAGCAGCCGAGTAAGGACAACCGGCGTGAGCGAGTCTTGTCGAATGCTGAAATCCCCGAGGTATGGGCCGCATTTGAAGCCGAAACCGGGTTGTTCGGACCGCTATTCAAGCTGCTGCTCCTGACGGGCCAGCGGCGCGACGAAGTGTCGGGCGCACGCTGGGATGAGTTCCGGAGCTTGGAGGGCGATAATCCGGTTTGGGAGATACCCGGGGAGCGGACTAAGAACGATTTGCGGCACATTGTGCCGCTGGTGCCACAAGCCGTGGAAATCCTCAAAGCCGTCACGCGAGTGGAAGACAGTCCTTTTGTATTCACGACCACCGGTGAGACATACGTCAGTGGTCTCAGCAAACCGAAAGAACGGGTCGATACCTTCATCGCGGAAAGACGGACGAAGGCCGGCATATCTGAGGCCATACCACACTGGACGCTGCACGATCTGCGCCGCACCGTTTCGACGCGGATGCATGAAGATCTTGGCATCCAGCCGCACATCGTGGAGGCCGTTCTCAACCACATCAGCGGTCACAAGGCCGGCGTGGCCGGGAACTACAATCGCGCGCTTTATCTGACGGAGAAGCGCCGGGCCCTTGAGGCATGGGCCAACCATATCGACAAGCTATTGGGCAGGCTGCCGCAGACCAACATCGTCGAGCTCCGGCCGGCAGTGGGTGCTACCAGTGAGTGAACTTGCGAGGCTTCAAGCAGCACTGCAGCATGCGCGGCAGCAGTTCCCAGGCGAAGGTGATCCGGTCGCCAGCCGAGAGGCAATGGGCCTAGCATTGAGCGCTGTCATCGACTTCCTACACGCCCACCAAATGGCCGAAGAAGTCGTCCCGTTGTTGGCGCTAGCGGGCGCCGTCGTCGACGTCCAATGCGGCAATCAGTCCCCGCTGCTCACTGCACCAAAGAGTGGCAAGCGCCCGTCGGCGTCACTCCGCCTGCGTTTGAATCTCGCCGTCGCCAGCGCGGCCATTTCGGTACTGATGGAGGCCGGAGCGAACGAGAATGAGGCCGCCGATAAGGTCGCACGCGTGCTGAGGAGCAGCGATATTCCGTTGCCCGCCAAGTCACGAGCAGATGTACCGCTGCCGCGTGCTCTCCAGGAATGGCGCTCTAAGCTGCTCCAGGGCCGTCAGGGCAAAGAGGCACAGCAGATATACCGGGATGCCCTGCAGGGCGCTCGATCGCAGGGCGAGGTCGCGGCGCAAGCGCTGTTGGAGACCCTAGCCGAGCTCGGAAAGAAAGCGCCTAAACCCCCTGTTTTATAGCGCCCTTGCTGAAGGGAGCATGCCCTTGCTTTTCAATTCCATAGCGAGGGCAAGATGGCTGACGTTTCCCGCACCGAATACGACACATCCCTACCGGATCGACTCGTGCCGAGCCGTAAAGTCCGCCAGCTGACGGGCGATATTTGCGAGGCAACTCTCTGGCGCCGGCTACAGCGCGGACAATTCCCCCATCCGGTCAAGATTAACGGCCGCAATTACTGGCGCGCTAGCCAGATCGCAGATTGGCTCGAAAAGCAGACCAGCCTGCAGGCCGCCTAGCCAAAGAAAAACCCGCCGGCAGGCACCGGCGGGCTAGGTGATCTGTGAAATCTGTACAACTCAGAACCTAGCCTAGGTGCCTCCGGAATTCAATGCGAGTCCGTGAGGTGTGCTGTGAATACTGCTCAAGCAATCGAAGATGCCTGCCAAGATCCGCTTCGCGCGGGCGACAGGCTGTGGTTCGAAACACACCGTGATCGTAACCACCGGGTGCGCCCCGCCGGCGCCCTCGAGCGGGCATTGTTCGATGAACGATGCCAGCCGGGCCCATGGTTCAGTCCGGCTATCGTCATCCGCCGCCTTTCTAACGGCAGCCTATGCTGGATGCCAATTTGGATACGCGACGATAAGCCCGACGATGAGGAGACGGCTGGTCTCGCTTTCGAGCGGCTATGGGCAATAGTCCACGGCGATTTCCCGCCGCCTCCGATCGCCGGCGCGAGGGGGTGAGCCATGGGCGACAAGTGTAAGCTCGAATGGGCCTTGTCGCTGGCTGATGCTGGCTTCTGGGTGTTCCCGCTGCGGTTCAGCCGTCGATCAGAAAAGTGGATTCCATGGGAAAAGGGGTGGCAGCAGAAATCCACGCGTGACGCTGACATTATCCACGCATGGTGGTCCGCCGCTCCTGACAGAAACATAGGGATTTTCACCGGCCGGTTTGGGGACGGTCGTGCCCTCTGTGCCATCGACATTGACGTCAAGGCCGGCAAGGCGGGCGAGCAATCCATAGCGGAATTGGGCGAGCTCCCCGAGACGTGGGAGAGCCGCACCCCGAGCAGCGGCCGCCATCTGGTATTTGTCGTCGATGAACCAGTGGCGAGCAGCGTTGAAGACTTAGCCCCCGGGCTGGACATCCGTTCCGACGGCGCCTTCATTGTGGCGCCTGGCAGCGTGCGATCGGACGGGGCCTACAGGCTTGTGCGGGGCATCCCACCCGTCACGCTGCCGGACAAGATCAAACAGCATCTCGGCCGACCGCGGGAGCGGAGCGCCACCCAGCAGGCAATCGAAATACTGGACGATCGCGGCGCGGTCGACCGTGCAGTTCACTTTCTGCGGATCGACGCCCCCGCGGCGCTACAGGGCCAGCACGGCGATATGACCACGGTAAATGTCGCTAATCGAGTCGGCGACTTCGGAATATCCGAGCCGATGTGTTTGGATTTGATGCTCAAGCAGTACAACCCGCGATGCGAGCCGCCATGGGATCCTGACGAGTTGGCGCAAAAGGTGGCGAACAGCTACCAATACAGAAAGGAGCCGATCGGCTGCGACCATCCTGTCGCGCAATTCGGTCCTATCGAGCAACCGACGCCAGCAAAGAGCAAACCGCACTGCATTCCGTTCACATGGTTTGCGGACGTCAAGTTCCGGCAGAAGTCGGATTATCTCGTCAAAGGGCTGCTAACCGCCGGCGGGCTATCCGAGATCCACGGGCCGCCAGCCTGCGGCAAATCCTTCTGTGCTTTCGATCTATCCATGCACGTTGCCATGAGCCGGCCCTGGCGTGACCGGAAGGTGAAGGGCGGCGCCGTGGTCTATGTCGCCGCGGAGGGGCAGCAGGGCTTTGTAAGGCGCATCGAGGCATTCCGGAGGCGACACCTTCCCGAGGGCGCTACAGGCGTCCCTTTCGCCCTTGTGCCGACCGCATTGAACCTCCTGGACCCGAAGGCCGACACGCAGCCGTTGATTGACACCATCAAGGCGCAGCGACCGTCAGGGGTAGAGCTCCGTCTAGTGGTGATCGACACCCTAAGCCGGGTGTTGGCCGGCGGTGACGAGAATGGCCCGGAGGACATGACCGCCTTCATCCGGAACTGCGATCGGATCCGGGAAACGCTCGGTGTGCATGTCTGCATCGTCCACCATACCGGCAAAGAGCCCGGCAAAGGCCCTCGCGGACATAGCTCCCTTCTAGGTGCCGCGGATACCGTGGTCGAAGTTGCACGGACTGAGGCCGGGCGTAGCGCGACCGTGGTGAAGCAGAAGGATGGCCACGAAGGGGACGCCTTCGCCTTCGACCTGGACGTGGTGCAGCTCGGCTTGGACGAGGACGGCGACGAAATAACGTCCTGTGTTGTCCGCCACCTCGGCAATGCGCCCGCGGCGAGTATGCGCCGGCTGCCGAAAGGCCAGAAGTTGCAGGCATACCGACTGCTGATCCGAGCCATCGACGAAAAAGGCGAAACGCCGCAAAAGAACGACCCGATTCCCGGACAAAACAGGTTTGTCCGGACGGAGGTTTGGCGCGAGTTCTGCGAGGCGGAATTCATCGCGGATTCGAGCAATCCGGACAACAAACGCCGGGCCATACAGCGCGCCATGCAAGGGCTACAAAGTGAAGGCTTTATAAAGGTTTGGGAAGATCGGGCCTGGATCCCGGACAAAGCCGGACAGGCCCGGACAAACACCTTTTGTCCGCCTGTCCAGCCCCGGACGGACACGGACACCCCCCTATAAGGGTGTCCGTCTGTCCGGACCCGCCCGTGGCGCGTGGAAAACCTAGGAGAACGGATCGATGGCGTCGCATTCAGCTCGCCACCGTAGCCACCGCCGTCGCTGGGCCTCGGCGATTCTGGCCCTGCCCTCCGCAGTCCTGGCGCCAGTTGATAGGCCGCCGTGGTATTTGCAACGACCGTTCTCTGCGGCCGGTCGCATCAGGCAGCGACCGCCCTTCTTTCGCTTGGCGCCGCACACAGGATGGCGGACCACTCGCCAGGCTTTGGCGTGTTTGCCGGCCTGCCACCGCGCGACAAAGGCCTCAATCCGGAATGCCTCGATTACCTGACCTTCCAGATAGGCTTTCGTCTTTGCCAGCTGCTGATCTTGGTTGTTCGTCATTCGACAAATGTGTCTGAGCACAAGCGAATCGCGTGCGCGCGCATTGGAGTAATAGCCGCCGGCCGTCATTGTACTGCTGAAAGCGCGCGAAGAACAGGACCGGCTGATATCTAGTCAGCGACTAATCAGACCCTAAGTCACTCGTCTGAAATGAATTTAGTCGGGCCGTGCGGTTCATCCGCGTCAGATAGGCATCTGATAGGCAGCGCGACCGGGCCGCCGATCGGATGCGGCCTTTTGTCGCCGCTCCGCTACCAATAAGCTACCAGAGACCGAGGGCAGAAGAGATAAACGCCTGGATTTCAAGCATTCGGCAGCATCAAAGCACCTGATTGCTAATCAGGCGCACACAACCCAAGAGCGAAAATAGACGTTTACACATGGCTTCGTTGAGCCGAGTTTCGGCGAGGCGCCGGGAATCCTTCAGCAACGGAGTGTCGATCGAATGAAGGCAGAAGATTCAAAGCATATGGATCTCGCAAGGCAACTCGCATTCATTAAACCTGGCGAGACGGCCGAGGCTATTGCACGTCACATCGTCAAAGCCCTCACCTTGGCCACTGAGGACCACGCGCGTCGCGTTGCCGAAGCCTTAGCCTTGACCGCCGGTGAAGCCCCTGCGGCCAACAGTGACATTCTCACCTCCACCGAGCTCGCGGCCAGGTGGCACTGCCACAAAGTGACGTTGTGCAACTGGCGTGTGCAGGGCAAGGGGCCGAAGTTCATCAAGATCGGGAAGGAGATCCTTTATCGGCTCGAGGATGTTTTGGCTTGGGAGCGAGATAACCGCAGACAGAGCACGGTCGACAAGCCGAAGCCCGGGCCCGCCAAGTAGTCCCGAGGTACCGGGTACCGGGTGGCCGGGAGCCGCCGATTCGCCTTGAGCCACAGCGTAGTGGGACCCGTGCGAATTTTCGGCGCAGCACTGACGGAATTGCCTTCTACAGGCAATCAAAGACGATCTAGTTTTGAATGGCAGTGAGAGAGCCGTCGTCAAAATAGAGATAGCTCCCGCTTCCGTAGACCCACTGTTCGCGAACGCCGTGGGCTGTTGTTGTGCGGTTAACTGATCGAGGGCGCCCCCACGCCAGACAAGCCATTTCTGAGTTAGCGCCGACCCAGATTTTACCGTCCCGAAGGGCCTGCTTTGAGTCATTAGACATCGACAACGCGTCGATTCGACGCTCACGTTCGCCGTTAAAATCCGACGCTTCCGCCTCCGTTCGATCACACTCAGCTGCAGCCGGATCTTTGAGACAGATCACCGAATCTAGGACGGCCGCGAAATCTGAGGACTGGGCCTTCTCGATCCAATCGCATTCGGCTTTAGCCGCACTTGTGAAACAGGCCGCACTTGCAACCACAGCAATCAAGAGGAGGCGCATTGGGTATTCCTCTCAGAGGTTGGAACCAGCCTAGCGCCTCCCCATCATGGCTGTCACGAGGGCAGCAGGCGCTTACCTACGCCTCAAGAGCGGCGTCAACCTTGCCGTTCTCCGCGGTGAGTGGCTCGAGCCGCTCGGCCATGTCGTCCGGCAAAAGTGGCAGCAAGTCCCGGAGACATGCAGCGAGAGGCGCTATACCATAGTCGCTGAGGTCGCAGCGCGGTTCGGCGTGCTCTAGCGCCATGTGGATCCTGGCCGCCTGAGTGATCGCCCCCGAAGATTCGGCATCCAGGATCCGCTGCGCCTTTGCGTCGGCGCTGAGTTCGAGTGTTGTAACTCTCTCATCGAGATCTGCGTCTTCGCGAGTCCACTGCTCTTGGTACAGGTCCCTCAGGATATCCGCCTCAGCGATCCAGGCTCGCCAGGTGTCGGCAATCTCGGTTTCGCTGTCTTGGTAACGTTTGGGAAATGGAACCACAATGCAGGTAGTGGCATCCGTGGTATTAATTGCATCAGTCACGGCCTTCACTCCTTCCAGTGAGGTTGTGATTAGACCGGGTTGGGATGTTGGCGCATCCCGCCCGGTCGCCCTTACAGTAGACGGCTCCGCCGACCGAGTCGTTTACACAATTGGTTAAAATCGTTCACGAGTAGTGAACCGCCCCGGGCCGCCTGTCTGCTGTTGGCCCGCCCCGGGTGGCACTCCCTCCCAAGCGAGCACGAGAATCCCACCGATCAAGGTCCGCCCCTCGCGCGCGTGGCCGCACAACTTTTTTCTGCGAATGAACTTCCTCCAGAAAACAAAGGGTGGCTCGAATACTAGCCATCTAGAATGTTGCGTTCTTCGCAATTTTACAAACGTGAAAAATTTCAAATACTTGCGCAGTTAAGCGCGAAGCATTATTTAGTGAAGCAGAATCAAAGGTATCGGCCGGAGGGCGCGACGATGACGGTCAGTAGCGAGATCAACCGCAAGGGCTACAACGGCAATGGGGCCACGACAAACTTTGGTTTTCCCTACCCGTTCACGGCCAGCGGGGATCTTAAAGTCTTGCTGGTCGATAGCGATGGCGTCCAAGATGAACAGGTCATCGACTCCGATTTCTCGGTAGCGGGCGCCGGCCTTCCAGAGGGCGGCAGCGTGACCTTCGTTGTGGCACCCCCGACCGGCACAAGGGTCGTGATATATCGCGATCCTGCCATGACGCAGACCGTGGATTACGTGACCAACGGCACCCTCCCGGCCGATACGCTGGAGGCCAACGTCGATAAGCTGACCCTCATCGCTCAGCGGACCCGCGAACTCATCACCCGATCGCTGCATGCCCCCGACGGCGATCCGACCGTCGATATGACGCTGCCACCCCAAGCCGATCGCGCCAGCAAGTATGCCGCCTACGACGCGGCCGGCGAGCCGATCGCCTCCTCCGGGCCGACCGGCGACAGCTCGATCCCCGTCTCCGCTTTCGGGGAGAGCCTGATTGATGACGCCGATGCTGCGACGGCCAGGGCCACACTCGAGGCAGCCGGGACGGGTGACGACAACGTCTTTACAGGCGCCAACACCTTCACGAAGACGCAGAGCTGGGCCAAGGGCGAAGACGTGGCTTCGGCCGCTGCGCTCACCCTGGGCGACGGCAACTATTTCGACGTCACCGGCACGACCGCGATTACCAGCATCGGGACCAAGGGCGTCGGCACCGTCGTCAAACTGCATTTCGACGGCGTACTGACCCTGACGCACCACGCGACCGATCTTGTCCTGCCCGGCGGCAACAACATCACGACGGTCGCGGGCGACGAGGCCGAATTTGTCGAGTATGCCGCCGGCGATTGGCGCTGCACAAGCTACACGTCGGAGTTCACCGGCAACCCGCAACTTCTGCATGTCCGTGATGAGAAGGCCAGCGGCACGGCTGGCGGCGATTTCACGGCCGGCGCGTGGCAGACGCGCGACTTGAACGTGGTCAAGACGAACGAGGTCATCGGTGCGTCGTTGGCCGCCAACCAGATCACCCTGCCGGCCGGAACCTACGACATCGAGGCTACCGCCCCGTCGCATAGCGGGGGCGGCGCGATCGGACTTCACAAGGCAAAATGGCGGAACGTCACCGACAGCACGGACACGATCATCGGGACCAGCGAGCGCAACGACAGCCCGGCCGGGACGACGCACGTTACCCGCTCCGTTGTTGCGGGGCGGTTCACCATCACGGCCGAGAAGGTTTTCGAGTTGCAGCACCAATGCGAGACGACTTCAACCGGCGGCTTCGGCGCAGCTTCCAGCTTCGGCGTCGTCGAAGTCTACAGCGAAGTCCGCATTTGGCGGGTTGGATGAGGCGCACAGAATGGCCGGAAGTCTCCACGTCGATCGCCTGTCGCCTAAGTCGAAGAAGCCCAAACGTCGCGGCTGGCTGAACCGGCTGCTACGCCGCCAACGGCACACCCTGCCTAGCCCGGCCTCGCTGCCGCCCCTAGTGGACGATCTAGGCCAGGTCCGCCCCGGCGTGTGGGTTGTCGTGCGAGGGCCTGACGGCGAGCGGGTCGGCCGGGTGAAGGATTTCACCGGCTTTTATGTCCGTTGGCTCGACGAGAACGGGGAACTGATCGGCGAACCCTTCGCCGCTAACCGTGGCGGCCTGATCGAGCTTGGAACGCGGGTGCGGTTTCCGGACAGCGGCAAGCTTGGCCAGATCGTCGAGTTCTCCGCAGCGAGCGTCGACATTTACCTCCCGCCCCAAACTGTAACGGCCGATCGGGAGCACCTTCGCCCCGCCCAACTCGCCGACCTACCCGTGACCATTCGTGAAAGGACTTCGACACCATGACCGACGCACCTTCCGGCGCTCCCGGGCCCGACGCCGCATCCGGCGGAGGAAGCGGCTTCACCCCCGAGCAGGTTCAGATGATGGACGGCTGGCTGCGCGATGCCGGGACGCACCCGGACCAACTGGCGCAGCAGAAGCAGACGCCAGCCGCACCTCCGGGTTTCGCCGAGCCCGACCCCGCCAAGTCGGCCGAGGCCATGAGCGTGGAAGCCGCCGAGGTGGACAAGTTTTTCCCGATCGCGCAGGCAGCCGAGTTCGAAACTCCGAATTTCAGCAGCATCGCATCGAGCCTGGGTGAAACCCTCACCAACGAACAGCTCATGCAGGTGGATACGACCGTCCGCTCCTGGCTCGCAACCGCCGAGCTGCCCAAGGCGATCGGGAATCATATCGCCTCCGAGGCCGCCAAGGTCGACGACCTTTGGCAGACGATGAATGAGCCGACGCGGAAAATCTGGGCGCAGAAGCAGAACGTCCTTCTCGAGAAAATGTACGGCGCGAAGCTCAATGAAAAGCTCGATCTGGCCAGAGATTTCGTGCGCCAGGTCGGAAAGAAGCACCCGGAATTTATCGACTATTTGGAGGACAGCGGCGCCGGCAACGCCGCGTCGGTCGTCGCACAGATCATCAACCACGCCGAGCGACAGGCCACCCGCTACGCCGGCCGGAAATAGAGGGCGCAGAGCCATGGCGGGCATCCTCGAAACAGTCAGGCGAGCAACACGCGCCACAACAGCTGCGCCCGCGACCCTCATTAAAACAACCCGGGCGGCCGTGTCCGCCATAATCGAAAAGGATTGGACCATGACCCTCGACCTTCTGAGCGAACGCGAAGACTCAATCCGACACCAGATCAGCATCATCGAGGGCCTTATCCGAACTGTGGCGCTACCGGCCGAGACAGAAGAGGGGGAATCCGCCAGCAAGGCTAAGGCCGCGTTGGCAAAGCACCGCAAGGATCTGGCGGCCGCACAGGCGCGGCTTGCGGACGTTCAGGCTGCCCGTCAGGGGGCGATCGACAAGCAGACCGAGCGGGACGTCGAACTAGCGAACCTGGAGATCGGGGAGCGCCGACGGCGGGTGAACGCCGGCTTGGCGCAACTGCAGGGAGTCGCGAAGAGGCTGGACGCTCAGGTTCAGCAGGTTGTCAGCACGCTCGAGGAGGCGACCGGGATCCGAAACGACGTTCTCGGCTTGGCGGAATCGAAGCTGTTGCGGGACCAGATGTTCGATGCATGGGGCTCTCTGCCCGCGGTCGTCGGCTATCACTTGCGCGATCACGGATTCCAGTCGACCGCTTTCCCGGACAAGTTGGTCAACGGTTGGGCGGCGCTGCTGCCGGCGCCGGAGCAGACTGAACGAAAGGAGGGCTAATCCATGTCACGCGGAGGCACCCGCCCCGGAGCCGGCCGGCCGAGGGGTAGCATCACGGCAACAACAAAAGAGCTTGTTGCGCGGGTGAACGCCGCCATGGTCGAGGTGGACGGGCGCGACCTGGGAATTGCGCTCGCCATGGTATCCGAGGATCCGGAAGCGCCGTTCGACGTCCGCCTGGCTGCCACCCGCCGGCTGAGCGGCGCCTTGCTGGGCAAGCTCATCCTGGCGGACTCGGTGGGATGGCTAGCGCAGCGCCCAGCGAGCCCTGACCCGTTTGACTGATCAATGAATGTGGCTGAGATAAACGCCAAGCAGCGGCCGAAAAAGAAGCTGCCCGACCTTGGCGAGCCGGCGCCCTGCATCGGGTGTTTCTATGCCGCTGCCTGCGCTCGAGGGCTGGCGTGCTCCGTGTTTCTCCAATGGACGAATACAGGACGCGCGACTCACGGGGCGCGGCGGCCGACCGCTTGGCGGTATGACACGCTGTTTGGTAGCGAGACTGCCAGCGGGGGCAAGCTGTGTGGCGGAGTTCAGGCTGGCTACCGAAAAATAGCTATATAATATCGCAAACCCACCAGCACTGTAAGGGGACCTCTGTTACTAATGCGAGAAGTGACATTTACCTTAAGCTTTTGTACTCTGGATAGCTGTCCGGGGGGGCTTACTACCGAACGGTTCTGGCCGATGCGAGCGCCGCTTACCCCTTTGTGTTACCTAGCACCACAACTTGGGTTCGGCGGCACCGAGAATGATTCAAAGGAACAGATGGCAACGCTTCACTTATTGGGTTGGTAACACTCTGGACCTCATAAGTGGCTCCTGCGTCATTGGCTTTGGCGCCATAATGAGCGTAGAATCGAGCACATACGAGAAGTGGCCTGCGGCATTTGCTACGTCAATAGCATGGCTGCAGAAGTACTCGCTTCTGATTTGGGCAGCGCTTGGAACGGCCGCGATAATTGGATGGTTTCTCCGGCGGCAGGGAGATCCATGGATATGGGACAAGCTCCAAGCTCTGCTGGACGAGTTTCAAGCTGTCGCATATCCCGGCTTCCAGCACCATATCAAGGATCACCACCGCGTTACCTTGTTCAAGTACAAGAAGTGGTATTGGTGCCTGAGAACTCCGATGACCAATGGGCGGTGGCCTTGGCGCAGAGGGCGATACCCCTGGAGCGGTTGGCTGGTGCCTATGTTGCGTTCTGGGAGGACCTCGCAAAACACTCGAGCGGTTTTTCTGGTCCCCGACAATGGGGGCGAAGCGGAAGGCGTTGCCGGGCGGGCCTGGGCGAGCAATTGCGTGATCGTCGTAGATAAGCTTCCAGCGATATCGGCTCAATCGAGCAGGAGAAAGATAAAACAATATGCAGAAGGAACATACTGCCCGGAGCCGATCATAAAGGACTATCTGGAACGCAGCCGCCCACTACCGCGTTCAATTGGCGCGATACCTATTGAGGTCGACAATAAAGCATGGGGTATCTTGGTGCTCGACAGCCGTGACGAGCAGGGCGTTACATCCGATCTAGTCGCCAACTTTACACTGACGATAAAATTTATCGGGCAGATGTTGGAGAAAGCAAAATGAATACGGGAAATCGGATAAATATAAAGCAGAAAGATGTTAATCGGGCTGTAACCGAGACTGATCATAATGTCACGGTCAAGGTGATGCTGTCTTTGTTCGATGTACCCCAAAGCACTTATGCCGACTTTGACAAGGAAAAGCGGATTATGCGCCTAGTCTTTGACTACCTTGGCGATGACGAACCGACAGTCGAAAGGCCCACGGACGGGGCTGTTTCTCTTCTGCTTGGAAAATTTAGTGAACGGTTATATAAAGTTGAAATTGCTTTAGATGAACTTCCGCAAATAAACGCACTTACTACCAACTATGATCTTGTGATTGATATAGTAGAGAAAGGCATGAACCACTATAAGGAGAAGAATCCAAGAATAAGATCGCGAAGTTTCGAGGCTGTCGACAGAGTGCTCAAGCAATATTCTTCGGAGCTAAAACCACTTGTGCAGCGAGCTCTGGTTGCGCCTTGAGATTCTGGTCCAACAAATTTACGGAAGGGAATCCTGCACCCCTAGAAAGTGCCTATATCAGGTCTACAGTTACGGTCGACTTCTTCAAACGACCCGGGTTTGTTAGACGTACCGTGTAAATGGCTAGGCGTACCTGCCCCTTTGACTCAGCGACCAAGTAGATAAATTCGCGGCTGCGCTCGCGCGGCGGCAGCTCACGATTGATCTCCGCCTCCACCGTGTTTCGTCGCGCCCTCATGGCGGCGACAATCCCTTCCAGACGGTGCGAAGACTCGCGTCGAGCAATGCCCACATCATTGCGTGCTTCCACAGCAACCTTGGCGAGTTTCAGAAAGTGGGCAGCCCTATTCTCAATCGTGAGCTCTACTTCCGTTAGGTCGCGGCCTTTTCCGTAGGCGCGAGCCTCGATTAATGGCTTCGGATTCCGTACTGCGAGCCACAAACTAAATCCAGCGAATAAGGCAGCGACACTTGCGGCGACTGCGGTGATAGCTGTTGATACACCAGTGATTGCTTGCCAGTCTGACATCGTTGGGGTCCCACCTTAGGGCCTAAGCGCACAGCTAGCGCAATCCATCTGCTTCGGGCTCAGTCGCACCACCCCTCCTCATAGCCGCGCCGTTCTGGCCGCGCGAGTCCTGCGTTCAGCAGTGCATTTCCCAAATCTCCCTCCGACGTCACGACCCGCGCCAGCACCCGGCCGAAGCTGTCGCGCTCCGGCTGCACGTCGGCGAGCCACACCCTATCGCCGATTCTCGATCGCACAAAGGCCGTCGCCAGCCGGGCTAGGTCGCGCTCGGCTTCGCATTGCGGCCGATAGGTTTCCGGCGCGTTCACGTCCAGCAGCCTGACGCGGGCTGCGATCGTCATGCCGGGCCAGGGCGTCGCCAGCACGTCCAGCGTGTCCGCGTCCACGATGCGCGTGACCTCGGCCGGGACCGTCAGGCTCTGGGCCAGCGCTGGGCCGGCGAGGAGGCAGAACAGGAGGGCGAGGCGGATCACAGCGTGCTCAAGCCGAGTTCCGCGGTTCCAGCCGGTCCCAGAGATCCGCCTGCTCATTGCGCACGTTGTTCACGCGCGTCGAGACGGGCCAGGCTTCCACCTGGTCCGCCGGATAGGGCTTGAGCAGTTCTTTCAGCGTCTCCGGCTTGGCCGGCGTCTCGCCGAGCCAGAGCGTGTGCGCCGTCGGATGCAGGATCACCGGCATCCGATTGTGGATCGGCGCCAGGAACTCGTTCGCCTCGGTCGTGATGATCGTGAATGTCCGGAGCCACTCGCCTTCCGGCGTCTTCCAGTTTTCCCAGAGGCCGGCGAAGCTCATGGGCTCGCCGCCCTTCAGGGCGATCGCGTAGGGTTGTTTCTTCGTCCCTTCGCGCTTCCACTCATAGAAGCCGCTGGTTGGTATCAAGCAGCGCCGCTTGGCGAAGGCCGACCGGAACGACGGCTTGGTGTCGATTCCCTCCGCACGGGCGTTGATCAGCTTGTTGCCGATCATCGCGTCCTTCGCCCAATGAGGAATAAGGCCCCAGCGCAGCAGATCGAGACTGCGCCCGCCGGTTTCCGGGTTGTGACGGACCACGGGGGCTTCCTGCGTCGGCGCCATGTTGTAGCGCGGCTGCAGGTTCGGCGCGTTCTCGGCCGATGGCTCGGTGATCCGATAGAGGGCGACGATCTCCCGCCAGGTCAGGAAGTGAGTGAAGCGACCGCACATCGCAACAGAATAGCGCAGTGAGCGCGAAGCCAACAGCCACGTACTGTGAGACCGTTAACCATCTATTCCAGAGGACAGGTTCTCGTTGAGTGTGCAAGAGTAGACGCGACGGGTTCTCATTTACGGCCGGGGGGCATCATG
This sequence comes from Virgifigura deserti, assembly GCA_003576685.1. Lineage (GTDB taxonomy): Bacteria > Pseudomonadota > Alphaproteobacteria > Dongiales > Dongiaceae > Virgifigura > Virgifigura deserti. Next base: position 208,094 of record QOZR01000006.1, on the reverse strand, counting down.
ACGGGATTTCGCTGTATCTTAAGTGTGGCCGCTTTGCTTGCGTTCTCCGTACCGGCATCGGCTCAGGTCAGCTGCCAGACCATCGGCAATCAAACCTATTGCAGTAACGGCCAGAACTTTCAGCAATTCGGGAACACCACGTACGATAACCAGGGCAATTCCTGGCAGCAGTTCGGCAACCAAACCTATGGGTCGGACGGGTCGGTATACCAGCAGTTCGGGAACACCACGTACGACAATCAGGGTAACTCCTGGCAGAGATTCGGGAACCAAACTTACGGATCGAACGGAACAAGCTGCCAACAGATCGGCAATCAGCTGTTCTGCAACTAGTTCGCCACCGTTCCCGGCGGGGCATTCTCTGCCTGTAGTTGCCTGATCGCCTGCAAGATCCGCTTCCAGGTCGCTTGGCCTTCGACGTCACCCGCGTCGAGCAGTTGATCGGCGCGCATAACGGCTTGCACAGACGCATCGGCTCCGTACTGTTTCACCATCGCCTGCGCAGCGCGCCAAATGTCGATGTCGGAAATCACGACCTCCACACCCACGCGAACAGCTTCGCGTCCTCCTCGTTCATGAAATAGAACCGGGCATAGTCGTTCGGCACCGTTCCGGGCACCAGCTTGTCGCGGTGGCCATGGTGATCCCAGAAGCCCTCCGCCATGTTGGTCCGGCACCAAGCGATCATCTCGTTCAGGCGGTTTCCCAGGCCGATGCGCGGCGGCACCAGGATATCGACCCTGTGCGGGAAGCGCTTCTCCGCCTCATGTTTTCGGGGGTTGTAGTACCGGGCCATCGGTTGCCGCCGCCATTGACTTCGACAGGATTATGTTCCCCTAATGTTCTCATGGCAAGGGAGCGCCGGTGGTATGGCCATTACGTTTCTAACGCGGTCCGCGATGGCCTGGGCTTCGCGGTGAAGTGCCTGCGCTGCGATCATCAGGCCGTCTTGCCGCCGGAGACCGTTGAGCGGTATGTCGGGCCGTACCTTCCCGTCCATAGGGTCCACAGCAAGCTGCGCTGCACGGCCTGCGACAGTCGGAACGTGCTGGTCTGGTTCGTCTTCCTCGACGAGCTGCAGGATTATCTACGGCAGAAGTCGCTGCCGCTGGAGGGATGAGACGTGGACATCTACCGGGCCGAGACACGGCCGGACGGGCTCGAGGTCTACCGGGATCGCAGCGTCGCGGGCGAGGCGCCGATCGTCGGCTTCCTTGGGCCGCCGGCGGCGATTCGCGACATCGTCGGCGATTTCCTCGAGTGGGAGATCTATTGCCCGAACACGCGGGCCATGCGGATCCCAGTCGGCGTCCCGTTCGCGCTCTGCCACGAGATCACGCCGGAGGACATGGCGGGGACCAAACCATTCATCACCTGGGCCCCGATCGAGTATGAAGAACTGCTCAAGGTGATCGCGGGCGGGTGACTACCGCTCTGACGGTTTCCTTCTTGAACAGAGATCGCCGCTTTGATGCCTATGGCGTTGCCTATAGCGGGCGACTGGCTGAAGCGCCAATCTTAGCTTTACGCTAAGCAATTGAAAGAGCTGGTGCCGTTGAGAGGATTCGAACCTCCGACCTACTGATTACGAATCAGTTGCTCTACCCCTGAGCTACAACGGCGCCGGTCGGGATGGCGGGTGGGCCATTAGGGACCACCTCCGCACATCTATGAGATAGGGCGCGGCCGGAACCTAGTTCACCAGGCGCGCCGCGTCAACGGGCGCGCCGCTCAAGATGGTTCGCGCGGTGCCGGTCGGCGGTGCGCTGCGGCCGTAGCCATTGCCGTTGGCCGCGGCGGCGGTTTCGGTCGGCACCAGGGCCCGGCCAGTCGACTCGCCTGTCCCCTCGCCGGTGGCTTCCAGCACCAGGGTGGCGGGGCGCGGGGCGGCACGCCATTGCAGGCTGTCGAAGGCGCCGCATTGCGGGCAGAGCGCCCGCCACTCGGCCGTCGGCGTGCCGCAGGTCTGGCAGGTCCAGGCCGGGTCGGATTCGGCCTCCGCCGCGGCGACGAGCCAGCGGCGGGCGGCGGCCTCGCCATGCTCGCCCTCCTCCAGTCGGGCCATCAGGCGGCAGACCCGCGCTGAGGGCGCGACGCCGGAATCGAGTTCCATCGCCTTCTCAAGATGGCTGCGCGCCTGACCCCAGAGCTGGGCCGCGAGCGCCGCTTCCGCCAGCGCCAGATGGCTTTCGCGATGACCGGGATTGAGCGCGGCCAGCGCCTCGAACCGGCGGACGCGGGCGACCGGGCTCTCCGTCGGCTCGACCGCGGCGTAGGCGGCGGCGAGATTCGGGTGCGGTGTCCGGGCCCAGCCCTGCTCGACCACCTTCGCCGCCCGGCGTCGCTTGCCGACCTTGGAGAGGAGCATCGCCAGCAGGGCGCGGGCCGGCACCAGGTCGGGCGCGAGATCGACCGCCTGCCGGGCGAGCGCGATCGCTTCGTCGGGTGCCACCGGCTGAGGCTTGTCGGCCGTGACTGACTCCTGGTCGGACGCCTGTGCCGGTCCCGATGCCGGTCCTTGGGCCAGGGCGCCGCGGGCGCGTTCGGTCAGCACCACCGCCCGCATCCGCCGCCCCGCCGCGGGCTCGATCGCCTTGTGCTTGGTGGCGGCGCGCAGCGTCTCCTCGGCCGCGGCCCAGTCGCCGGCGCGGCGCTGCAGGTCGAGGAGCGTGGTCAGCGCCCAGCCGGTTCCCGGCCGCTCGTCCTGCGCCTGCTCGGCGAGGCGCCGGGCCTCGTCCTCGTCGCCCTTGCGCAGGGCCTGGGTGAGCAGCCCGCGCAGCCCCAGGAAGCGGGTGCCGGGCCGGTCCAGCATCGCGGTGAAGTAGCGCTGCGCCGCCGTCTCGTCGCCGTTGAGCTGCGCCGCCTGTGCCGCCAGCAGCAGGGTCAAAGGCGGCTCCTGCAGATATTGGTGGGCGCGCCGGGCCTGGCGCTTCGCCTCGTCGGCGTCGCCGGCCGCCACCGCCACCATGCCCTGGGTCAGCGCGCGATAGCCCTTGTGGCGCCGCCGCTCGGCCCGCGCGCGACCGAACCACCGCGGCGCCCGCCACAGCAGCCGCCACAGCTCGAACAGGAAGGCGGCAAGGACGGCGAGCAGCAGGATCGCGACGAGCAGCAGGCCGACCGAGGTTTCGATGCGGTAGCCGAGCCAGTCGAGCGACACGGTCCCCGGCCGCTCGGCGAGCCAGACCGCCGCGGCGACGAGGATCGCCAGCTTGATGAAATAGAGAAGCGCGCGCCGGACCGTCATGACGCGCCTCCGCCGGTCGTGGGTGCCGGCTCAGGGGGCGGCTCCGGAGAGGGAACGGCCTCCGGCGGCATGGTGGCACCATCGCCTTGCGTCTCGTGCTGCGCCGCGGCCTGCTGCGCCAGGCCTCGGACCAGGGTGGTCTGAAGCTTCGCGGCGGCCGCGTCGGCGGCGAGCCGCGCCCGCGCCTGCGTGAGCCAGTCGGCGGCGGCCTCGGCCGGCGCCCCGGTCAGGTTCGATAGCTCCGCGACGGCGGCCTCGAGATCGCCGGCCTCCAGCCGCGCCTCGGCCCGGGCGACCCGTGCCGCGGGCCCCTCGCCCTCCACCGCGTCGCCGACCGGCCGCACCGTCACCAGCGAGGACAGGCGCGCGATCGTCCTGTCGACCCAGCCCTGCGAGTCCGGGTCGGTGCCCAGGCTCTCCGCCAGCCCTTCCGACTGGCTGGCCTGCGTGACGGCGCGGGCCGTCTCGTGGAACGTCGCCTGCAGGTCCGGCAGCGTCGGGATGCCGGTCTCGGCATATGCGGCCAGCGGCTCGATCGTCTCGGCGAAGCCCGGCCGGTCGCCGGCGAGCTCGCGCAGCGCCGCCAAGTCTTCGGCGAAGGGCTGATCGCCGGCGAGGGCCGCGCGCAGCTGGCCGGCGGCCAGCATCAGCGCCGCCGTCTCGGCGCGATGGGCGGCCGTTGCCTCCTGCGCGGCGATCTGCTCGCGGAGCTGCGGCGCGACCGCGATCTGCTCGCGCACCTCGGACAGGCCGGTCCGGAGCTGTTCCGTCTGCGCCCGCAGATCGTCGAGCGCGGTGATCGTCTGCGGTGCCGGCGGAGGCGGCTGCTGCATCGCGGCGGCGAGATCGGCGATCTGCCGCTCCAGCTTGTCGAGCCGTCCCGGCAGGGCCTCGACCGCCGGCGGCAGAGTCGGTTCGACCGCGGCTTCCCCCTTTTCGCTCAGGGCGGCAAGGCTGTCGCCAAGTTCGGTAAGCTGCGCGCCGAGGCCGTCGAGCGTGCCGTCGATCCGATCGAGCCGGCCGTCCAGCGCGGACAGCCGCTGCTCGGCCTCTGCAAGGCGCTCCGCGCCCGCGACATCCTGCGGCGGTGCCGACAGGCCGAGTCTGGACGACCACCAGGGCTGCGTCAGAACCGCCGCCACGGCGATGAGCGCCGCCACGAGCGCTGCCAATGCTACAGCCGAGCCCCGCCGCTGCGGCAAGGGCGCCGGGCCGCCGGGACCCGCCCAAGGCCCGTTCGCCGACCGCGACGGCTCGGCTGCCGTCGGCTTCTGCGGCGCAGTCGAGTCGGGGTCCGGCGCATCTGCCCGTTCGGAGATCGCCGGTTCGGACTCGGCGGCCGGCATGTCCTCCCGGGTCTCTTCCCGACGATCTTCCTGGGCGACCGCCTCGGTCGCCGTCTCGGCCGGCGCCGCCATGGCGACGTCTACCAGCTTCAGCATGCTCGGCAGGTCCGGCCGCTCGGCCGTGCGAACCTGACGCCAGGGCAGGTCGTCCGCCGCCTCCGCCACCGCGGCGCTGAGGCAGAGCGCTTCGGCCTTGCCGCAGCCGGCGGCCAGCCGCTCGGCCAAGTCCGGATCCGTGTCTACTCCCGCAGGGCGGCGCACCAGCTCGACGAAGCTGCACGCGGTTCGGGGCGAGAAGAACAGCACAAGGTCGAACGCCCCGTCGGCAAGCGCCTCCGTCACCGCCGGAGACAGCCGGTCCACCGGCTCCGCCTCATAGAGCACGGCGCGGCGCAGCTCGAAGCCCGCCTCGCCGAGATCGCCGGCGAGATCGCCCGCCGTGACGGTGCCGGCGACATGGAGCAGCGGCCCGGCGGCCGGATCGAGCCGATCGCGGACCAGCCGGGCGAGATCGTCCACATCGCCGGCGGCGCTCTCGACCCGCTCGAAGCCAACCGCCCGGGCGGCTTCGGCCGTGGCGTCGCCGACGGCGAAGACCGGCAGATCGGGTATCTCGGAATGCCCAGCCGTGGAATGCACCGCCAGGGCGCGTACCCCGTTCGCGCTGGTGAAAAGGAGTGCCTGTACGCCTTCGAGGTCGAGGGGCGCGTCCGGCAGCGGCCGGATGGTCAGCAGGGGTTCGACAGTCGTCTCGAGGCCGCGCGCGCGCAAGGCTTCGGCGACCGGCGCCGCATCCGCTTCGGGTCGGGTGATAAGGGCTCGCAATACCATGGAGTTACGCCATTGCCTGGAAGAACGCGGGTTCCGCCTTTGCCTTCAGGGCCGCACCCGCCGTCCGGCCAAGCTCCGCTGCCCGGTCGGCGGTCCCCCGCCGCTCGTCGCGATGGACGACGCTGCCGTCGGGCAAGGCGATCAACGCCCGCAGCCGCAAGGCGGTTCCGTCCGGATCGAGCTCGGCGAGCGCGGCGATGGGCGTGTGGCAGGATCCGTCGAGCTCGGCAAGGCAGCCGCGTTCCGCGGCGACGCAGATGGCGGTGGCCCGGTCGTTGAGCGGGGTCAGCCGCGCCAGAACGGCCGCGTCGTCGGCGCGGGTCTCGATGCCGATCGCGCCCTGCGCCACCGCCGGCAGCATCTCCTCGGTCTCCAGCACGGCCGTCGCCTCATGCGCCAGTCCCAGGCGGCGCAGGCCGGCGAGCGCGAGCAGCGTCGCATCGACCTCGCCGGCCTCGAGCTTTCTCAGGCGCGAGCCGACATTGCCGCGGAAATTCACGACGCGAAGGTCGGGCCGGAGCGCCAGCACCTGCGCCTGCCGGCGCAGCGAGGCGGTGCCGACCACGGCCCCGGCCGGCAGCGTCGCGAGGCTGTCGCCCTCGCGCGCGAAGAGCGCGTCGCGGGGATCCTCGCGCGGCAACAGGCAGGTGATCGCGAGCCCGTCCGGCAAAAAGGTCGGCATGTCCTTCATCGAATGGACGGCGAAATCGATGCGCCCGTCGAGCAGCGCCTCCTCGATCTCCTTGGTGAAGACGCCCTTGCCGCCGACCTGGGACAGCGGCCGATCCTGGACTCTGTCGCCTGTCGTCTTGATCGGGACGATCTCCACTGCGCCCGGCGCCGCCAGATCCGCATGCGCGGCGATCAGGCGCTCGCGCACCTCGCGGGCCTGCGCCAGGGCCAGCGGACTGCCGCGCGTGCCGATGCGCAAAGGGCGGTCGCGGGGGGTCGGTTCCGTTGTCATACCCCAACCTTTAGAGCCTCCGTCGCGACCTGTCCACGGTCTGCGTCGCCAAGGTTACGGCACCTGCGCCGTAGCGCTCGGGGAGCGGAGGCATTACATTCACGCCGCATGATCGTTCTCGGTATCGAAACCAGTTGCGACGAGACCGCCGTCGCCCTCGTCGATGACCGCCGCCATGTGCGCGCCGACCTGGTGCTGTCGCAGCTGGCGGAGCATCGGCCCTATGGCGGCGTGGTGCCGGAGATCGCGGCGCGCAGCCATCTCGATCATCTCGACGGGCTGATCCGCCGGGCCATGGCCGAGGCGGATCTTGGCTTCGACCAGATCGACGGCGTCGCGGTGACCGGCGGGCCGGGGCTGATCGGCGGCATCATCGTCGGCGTGATGACGGCGAAGGCGATCGCAGCGGTGCGCGGCCTGCCTTTCGTCGCGGTGAATCATCTCGAGGGGCACGCGCTCACGGTGCGGCTGACCGACGACCTCGCCTTTCCCTATCTCCTCCTGCTGGTCTCCGGCGGCCATTGCCAGCTTCTGATGGTCGAGGGCGTCGGCCGCTATCGGCGGCTCGGCACCACGGTGGACGATGCGGCCGGTGAGGCGTTCGACAAGGCCGCCAAGCTGGTGGGGCTGGGCTATCCCGGCGGGCCGGCCGTGGAGCAGGCGGCGGCCCGGGCGACCGAGCATGACGGCGACCGGTTCAGCCTCCCGCGGCCGATGGTCGGTAGGCCAGGCTGCGATTTCTCCTTCTCCGGCCTGAAGACCGCCCTGCGGCAACGGGTCGCGGCGATCACCGCCGCCGCGCCGGACGGCCGGCTCTCCGACCGCGATCGCGACGCGCTGGCGGCCGCCTTCCAAACGGCCGTGGCGGACTGTCTCGCCGACCGGACGGCGAACGCGATCCGGCTGGTGCATGCGGACGGACCGGCCCCCACGGCGCGGCCAACGGCGCTCGTCGTCGCCGGAGGGGTTGCCGCCAACCGGACGCTACGGGCGCGGCTGGAGCAGGTCGCGGCCGCAGGGGGCCTGCGCCTCGTTGCACCGCCGCTCCGGCTCTGCACCGACAATGCGGCGATGATCGCCTGGGCCGGGCTCGAGCGGCTGCGCCAGGGCGGCCGCGACGATCTCGACTTTGCGCCGCGGCCGCGCTGGCCGCTCGATCCGGCCGCGCCGAAGGCAACCGGCGCCGGGGTGAAGGCATGACATCGAACATCAATGACATACGAACGATAGGCGTCATCGGCGCGGGCGCTTGGGGTACGGCGCTGGCGAGCGTGACCCGGCGGGCGGGCCGCGCGGTCCTGCTCTGGGCGCATGAGGCCGAGGTGGCGGCCGCCATCAACAAGGATCACGAGAACCCGCTGTTCCTTCCTGACGTCTCGCTCGACCCGGGGATCGCGGCGACGGCGGACCTCGCTGCGGCGGGCGAGGCCGACGCGCTGCTCCTGGTGCCGCCGGCGCAGCATCTCCGCGCCGTCACTGGCGCGCTGGCCCCGTCCCTGCCGGACGGAACGCCGATCGTCCTCTGCGCCAAGGGCGTCGAGCAGGAGACGGGCCGGCTGATGAGCGAGGTGGTCGCCGAGACCCTGCCCGGCCGGCCGGTCGCGGTGCTGTCCGGCCCGACCTTCGCCGCCGAGGTGGCGCGGGACCTGCCGACGGCGGTCACCGTCGCGGCAGCGGATCCGGTGCTCGGCCGCCGGCTGGTCGAGGCGATCGGCACCCCGCATTTCCGCCCCTATCTGTCCGACGACCCGGTCGGCGCCGAGATCGGCGGCGCGGTCAAGAACGTGATCGCGATCGCCTGCGGCATCCTGATCGGACGGCGGCTCGGCGACAATGCGCGGGCGGCCCTGATCACCCGCGGCCTAGCGGAGATGGTGCGGCTCGGCCTGGCGAAGGGCGCGCGCGAGGCGACCCTGATGGGACTGTCGGGCCTCGGCGACCTGACCCTCACCTGCAGCGGCCCGCAATCGCGCAATCTTTCGCTCGGCATCGCGCTCGGCGAAGGGCGTCCGCTGGCCGATATCCTCGACGGGCGACGCTCGGTCGCGGAGGGCGTCTTCACCGCGGCCTCGGTGACGCAACTCGCCGAGCGCCTCGGCGTCGACATGCCAATCGCCGCGGCGGTGAACGCGATCCTGCATCGTGGCGCCGATATCAACGAGACGATCGCCGGCCTGCTCGCCCGCCCCTTCCGCGCCGAGGCGACAGAGCGCGGCGCAGATTAGGACGGATTGTTCGATAGCCACGAACACTGCGTTCGCAAAGCCTCTCTTCCCTTCCGGTCGAAGCAGGCACACCTCTCGACTTTGATGATATCGGCACAAAGGATTTCGACCATGGGCCAAGTGCAAGGCGAGACGGAGGGGGTTCGGACGACGCCTGGCGGGACCGGCCGGCAGGTTGTCAAGCTTGTGCGCGGACAGCCGGCGAGCGACGGCGCCGGCGTCCGGCTCACGCGCGTGATCGGCACGGTGGACCTGCCCGAGCTGGATCCTTTCCTGATGCTCGACGAGTTCCGCTCGGAGGATGCGGCGGACTATCTCGCCGGCTTTCCCGATCACCCGCATCGCGGCTTCGAGACGGTCACCTACATGCTGGCCGGCCGCATGCGGCATGGCGACAACAAGGGCAATGTCGGGCTGCTGCGGCCCGGCAGCGTGCAATGGATGACGGCCGGGCGCGGCATCGTCCATTCGGAGATGCCGGAGCAGGAGAACGGCCTGCTGTGGGGGTTCCAGCTCTGGGTCAATCTGCCGGCGCGGGACAAGATGACGGCGCCGCGCTACCAGGACATCGACCCGGAGTCGATCCCCGTCCTGGAGGCCGACGGCGGCGTGCAGGTCAAGGTGATCGCCGGCCGCGTGGGTTCGGTCGAGGGACCGGTGTGCGCAGTCGCGACCGAGCCGACCTATCTCGACGTCGCGCTGCCGGCGGGTGCGGCCTTCAGCCATGCGCTGCCCCAGGATCACGCGGCCTTCGTTTTCGTCTATGACGGCACTGCGCGGATCGGGCCGCCCGAAGCGGATCGGCAGGTCGCCCGCGGCGAGCTCGCCGTTCTGGGCACCGGCGACCGGGTCGAGCTGCGGGCCGAAGCGGCGGCCGTGCGCCTGCTCCTGGTGGCCGGCCGGCCGCTCGGCGAGCCCGTCGCCCGATACGGCCCCTTCGTCATGAACAGCCAGGACGAGATCCGCCAGGCCATCACCGACTTCCGCGCCGGTCGATTCTGAGAGCAGGCGCGGTTTTCTGACGGTCTAATCGAACACTACTATCGTCAGCAATCTGGGGCCCGGGAGCGACCCCGGGCCCTTTCCTCATCCGGGCAGAGTTCCCTCAGTACCATGCGCTTGAAGGCGGCGATGAGCGCGTCGCCCTCGGCGCGGTCCACCGAAATGGCGAGCCGCACCGTCGCCTCGCCGAGTTGCATCGTCAAAAAGGCGGAGGTGGCGAGCGCGGCTGGGTCGGCGCTCGGCCGCAGGCGCGCCAGCACCTCGGCCAGCACGGCCCCGTTTGCCCGGCTGTCGGCCAAGTCGATGTCCCGGAGCGCCTTGTCGGCCTGGGTACCCGACCAGATGTCGCGCATCACGGGCTCAGCCAGGAACATCGCGTAGTAGGTGTCTATGAGCCCGGCGAAAGCTTCGCGCAGGCCGTCCATATCGCGCACATCGGCAAGCGCGGCCGCGATGCAGGCCCGCCCCTGCGCGTTGTAGCGCTCGGCAAGCGTGCGGATGATCGCGCCCTTGTCGGGAAAATACTGGTAGAGCGAGCCGATCGACACGCCCGCCATTTCAGCCACGTCGCTCATCCGCATGGCATCGCTGCCCCCCTCCGCGATCAGGGTGGCTGCGGCGGTGAGCATGCGCTCCACCCGCTCGCGGCTGCGGCGCTGGACGGGTGCGCGGCGCGGCGAGGATGGCAGGTCTTCGGCGGGAGCGGGCACGGCAGGTCGGTTCATGGACTCTCCTTCATCGGGACGATTCTGCCAGGCGGTTCTGGTTGACTTACAAAATATGAGGATTTATCACATTAGCAAATGTGAGATATCCTCATATTAGGAGACGGTCATGATCGATATGGGAGAAAACGTGCGCGGGGAGAAACCGACATTGGTCCTTGGCGGCAACGGCAAGACCGGGCGCCGGGTGGTCGAGCGGCTCACGGCGCGCGGCTTGCCGGTACGGCTCGGTTCCCGCACCGGCGAGCCGCCCTTCGACTGGGAGGATCGGGCCACCTGGGCGCCCGTGCTGCGGAACGTCAGGGCGGCGTACATCACCTACTACCCGGACTTGGCGATGCCGGAGGCCGCCGCCGCGATCCGTTCGTTCGCCGAGCTAGCGGTGAAGAGCGGAGTCCGGCGGCTGGTGCTGCTGTCCGGCCGGGGCGAGGAAGGAGCCCAGCGCAGCGAGCAGGCGCTGCGGGAATCCGGTGCCGACTGGACGATTCTGCGAGCGAGCTGGTTCTGCCAGAACTTCAGCGAGAGCTTCCTGCTGGAGGGGGTGCTCGGCGGCGAGGTCGTGCTCCCGGTCGGGTCCGTGACAGAGCCGTTCATCGACACCGACGACATCGCCGACGTCGCGGTCGCAGCGCTGACGGAGGACAGGCACATCGGCCAGCTCTACGAGTTGACCGGCCCCCGGTTGCTCACCTTCGCGGAGGCGATCGAGGAAATCGCCAAGGCGAGCGGCCGGGATGTCCGGTATGTGCAAATCTCCCGGGAGCGGTTCACGTCCATGCTGGCGCAGCAGGACACGCCGCCCAAGTTTTTGGCGTTGCTGACCGAGCTGTTCACCGAAGTCCTGGACGGCCGCAACTCCCACCTGGCAGACGGCGTCCGGCGCGCGCTGGGCCGGGAGCCGCGTGACTTCGCCGACTATGCGCGAGAGGCCGCCACCACCGGCGTCTGGGGCGGTTAGAGATGGTCGACCACCTGCTTTTCGTCCTGGTCTTTCTCTCGGCCCTCGGCTCTGGGTTGGTGGCCGGGCTGTTCTTCGCCTTTTCGGCCTTCGTGATGACCGCCCTCGCCCGCCTGCCCTCGGCGCAAGGCATTGCGGCCATGCAATCCATCAATATCGCCGTGCTCAATGCATTGTTCTTCGCGGCGTTCTTCGGAACAGCCGCGGCCTGCGCCGTCCTCGCGGTCTTCTCGCTTTTCAACTGGACCGAACCCGGCGCGATTTACCTGCTCGCCGGCGGCCTGCTCTATCTCGTCGGCACCATTCTGGTGACGATCCTGTTCAACGTGCCGCTGAACAATGCGCTGGCGGCTGTCGAACCGGACAGCGCCGACGGCGCCAGCCTGTGGACCTGGTACCTAGACGCCTGGACGGCCTGGAACCATGCGCGGACGGCCGCGTCACTCGCGGCGGCGGCATCATTCATCATGGCGCTGTGTTAGCCGCGCGAATGGTGAGAGTCCGTGTTCAGGCGGGGTCCGCGTCGAATCCGCGATCTGCCAGCAGCGTTGTTCGTGGACGCAATCCAGTTAGCGGGATATGCAGCCGCCGCTCTGCCGGTCGAGTTCGACCGGTCTCGTACAAGCCTCTTTGTCCATGGCAGAACCCGTATCTGGGATCAGCGGAACATCAAGACCGGAATCTTGCAACGGCGCACCATTGCTGTCGTCGTACTGCCGATCACGAGGCTGCGGATGCGCGAATGGCCGTAGGCTCCCATCACCAGCAGACCGATGTTTTCCGTCTCCACTTTCGAACCGATCACCTCTTCGGGTTCGCCATTGATCAAAATGGTCTCCACCATGAACCCCGCCTTCTGCAAGACCATTGCCGGAGCCTGAACGCGTGAGTGGTTCTCCGGCGTTTCTGCTCCCACGGACAGGATATGACACTTCATTCTCCTCAGGAGCGGACTGTCCGCCACATACTCGACGGCGCGGTTGGCGCTCTTCCCGCCGTCATAGGCGATCAGGAAGCTGTCGAACGGCTCGTAGGCGCGGGCCGCGACGAGGACGGGCTTCTTCGAGGACCGGACGACGCGCTCGAGATTGGAGCCGAGATGCAGCTTGGCGAAGTCGGCGGCCTCGCCCCTTTTCCCGATGACGACGATCTCGGCATCGGCCTCGAGATCGGAGAGCGTTTCGAGAAGGTCGCCATTGCGGAGTTTCGTCGAAACATTCGCAACGCCGGATGACATAACGAGTTCCTTTGCGCCCTCAAGCACGGCGCGGCCTTTTTGCTGGGCGAGCTTTCCATGCTGTTCGTCGAGGTCGGCCAGCTCCTTGAGCAGCTCCGCCCTTGCGTCGAATTCCAGGCTGCCGCTCAAGTCGAAACCACTGGAGATGCTGCGGCGGCCGAGAACGTGTGCGATCTCAACAGGAAGGTTTAACCGCGTCGCCGCCCAAGCGCAGAGGCCGCAGACGCTCTGCGCGTATATGGACCCGTCGATCAGTGCGAGTATCTTGGGCATGCCCCATCCTTCCTTAATGATCCATCAGGCGTTCGAATGCGCCGGGCTTGTCGTGGATGGCGAGCTTGTCGACGAGGGTCGCGCTCGCTTCGTTCAGTCCGATAAGGCTGACGTCCGTGCCTTCGCGACGGAACTTGAGGACGACCGTGTCCAGTGCCGCCACCCCGGTCAAATCCCAGATATGGGAGCGGCCGACATCGATCCGCACGCGTTCGATCACCTCCTTGAAGTCGAAGGATTTGATGAAGGTTTCGGCCGAAGCGAAGAAGACTTGGCCTTCGACGACATAGGATCGTTCCTTCTGGTCCTCCGACAATGTCGAAGAGACTCGGAAGATCTGGGCTACCTTCCAGGCGAAGAACAGGCCGGATAGGAGAACACCAATGAGCACTCCAATCGCAAGGTTGTGGGTCACAACCACCGCCACCACCGTACCCAGCATGACCGTGCTCGACTGCCTCGGATGATCGCGAAGGTTCCTGATGGAAGCCCAAGAGAAGGTCCCGATCGAAACCATGATCATGATCGCCACGAGGGCCGCCATCGGGATGACGCTGACCCAGTCCCCGAGAACGACGATCAGGAAAAGCAGGAACGCGCCGGCAGCGAAAGTCGAAAGCCTGCCGCGGCCGCCGGATTTGATGTTGATGACCGATTGACCGATCATGGCGCAGCCGGCCATGCCGCCCAGGAAGCCCGTTGCGACATTCGCCACGCCTTGGCCCATGCATTCGCGGTTCTTGTCGCTCGGCGTATCGGTCAGCTCGTCCACGATCGATGCGGTCATCAGAGATTCGAGCAGGCCGACGACCGCGACGGCCGCCGAATAGGGAAACACGATCATCAAGGTTTCGAAGTTGAGCGGAACGTCCGGCAACAGGAAGACCGGCAGCGTGGACGGCAGCTCACCCATGTCGCCGACCCTCCTCAGATCGAGTCCGAAATAGATCGACACCGCCGTCAGCACGATGATGCAGACCAGCGGCGAGGGAACCGCCTTGGTCAGATGAGGAAAAAGATAAATGATCGCGAGCCCGCCGACCACCATCACATAGGTAAGCCACGGCACCCCGACGAGTTCGGGGATCTGCGCCATGAAGATCAGGATGGCGAGCGCATTGACGAACCCCGTGATCACCGAGCGCGAGACGAAACGCATGACGTCGCCCAGGCGAAAAAGCCCCGCGATGACCTGAAGGATGCCCGCCAGGACCGTGGCGACCAGCAAATATTGCAGCCCGTGGTCCTTGACCAGCGTGATCATCAGGACTGCCGTCGCGGCCGTCGCGGCGGAGATCATTCCGGGACGCCCGCCGGCGAAGGCGATGATCACGGCGATCGAGAACGAGGCATAAAGGCCGACCTTGGGATCGACCCCCGCGATGATCGAGAAGGCGATCGCTTCGGGGATGAGGGCGAGCGCCACGACCAGTCCTGCGAGCAGGTCGCCGCGGATGTTGCCGAACCATTCGTCGCGAATTCTGGAAAGCGTCATGAAGGCAGGAACTCCGGTCCGGGTCGCGCGGGTATGCGCGCCTCCGGGAAGGCTGAAAGGAAATGAAGAGACTCAGAAGGCGGGAGGAGCACGAAGCTCCGGCAAATCGCCGTGCCGGAGACGCAGGAGCGCCGGCACGAAACGTCAGACGTTTTTGGCGAGATGCTTCACATCGGTTCGGGGCCGGCCTTCCTCGAATTGATTTTGCTGCAGTGCAGCAATCCCTTTATGTCGGAGTCGATTCAGGATGGCAAGCCCCTTTCGGAGTCCACGCTCGCAACCCTCACTCGTCGCATTCGTCACCGCAGCTACACCGCCGCCGATCCGCACGCGGCGGCGCGATCGAGGAGCAGCGCGCGCTCGCGGGCATTGCGTGTGAGCGCTGCCGCGCGCTCGAACGCCGCACGGGCCTCGTCGAAGCGGCCGAGCTTTGCGAGGAAATCGCCGCGCACGCTGGGCAAGAGATGGTAGTTCTCGAGCAAGGGCTCGGAGGCCAGCGCATCGGCGAGCTCGAGGCCCACTGCCGGACCGAACGCCATCGCCAGCGCGACCGCACGATTGAGCTCCACGACGGGTGATGGCGTGAGTTGGGCGAGAACCTCGTAGAGCGCCGCGATGTGCGGCCACTCCGTCTCCTCGGCCGTACGCGCCCGTGCGTGACAAGCGGCGATCGCGGCCTGCAATGTGTAGGGGCCGAGCGGCTGCCCAAGTCCTCTGGCCTGCGCCTCGGCACGCTGGAGCGCGGCGAGGCCGCGGCGGATGAGGAGCTCATCCCAGCGTGCGCGGTTCTGGTCGAGCAGAAGCACGGGCTCTCCCGACGGCCCGGTTCGCGCGCCGAAGCGCGACGCCTGGATTTCCATGAGCGCGACGAGGCCGTGGACCTCCGGCTCCTTCGGGGCGAGCCCGGCCAGGATACGGCCGAGACGGAGCGCTTCCTCGCAGAGCTGGGGCCGCATCCAGTCGTCCCCGCTGGTCGCCGCGTAGCCCTCGTTGAAGATGAGGTAGAGGACCTCGAGCACTGACGACAGGCGAGCGGCGCGTTCTTCCCCGCGCGGAACCTCGAAGGGGATGCGTGCCTCGGCCAGCATCCGCTTGGCCCTGATGATGCGCTGTTCGACGGTTGGCTCGGAGACGAGGAACGCCCGCGCGATCTCCGCCGTCGTCAGACCGCCGAGCAGGCGGAGCGTGAGTGCGACGCGCGCCTCGGAAGAGAGGACCGGATGACAGGCCGTGAAGATGAGGCGCAGGAGGTCGTCGCCGACATCGTCGTCGAGGGCCGCATCGAGATCCGGCGCCGCCCCCGCTCCCTCGATATCGAGTTCGTGACCAAGCTCCTCTAGCTTGCGCGCGAGCCGCTTGTTCCGGCGCAGGCGGTCTATCGCACGATGCTTCGCGGTGGCCATGAGCCAGGCGCCCGGGTTGCGCGGGATGCCCGCCTCCGGCCACTGCTTGAGGGCGGCGACGAGAGCATCCTGCGCGAGTTCCTCGGCAAGACCGACGTCGCGCACGATCCGCGCGAGACCGGCGATGAGCTTCGCCGACTCGATCCGCCAGACCGCGTCGATGGTGCGATGGGTATCGGTAGCCGCCACGGCTACCGATCACACCATCATCACCTCGTCGGTGCAAGCCGAGGCGCGTCGCGACGGCGTCACACCCCCTTGGTCACGACCCCTTGCGCTGCCCGGCCTGCGCCTGCATCTCGGGAAACTTGCTCGCGGCCTCCTGGACGTCGGCCGGGAACTCGGAGAATTCACACACCTGGCGAATCTCGATCATTTCGTTATCCGAAGCGGGGCAGCGTGACGCCCATTCGATCGCCTCTTCCTTCGACTTCACCTGAATCATCCAGTAGCCGCCGAGGACTTCCTTCGCCTCGGCGAAGGGCCCGTCGGTCACCTTGGGCTTGCCTCCGGAGAACGAGACGCGCGCGCCCATCGAAGGCGGGTGGAGGCCATCCAGCGCGAGCAGCACGCCCGCCTTCTGAAGGGATTCGTTGTACTTCATCATCGCGGCAACGGCTTTGGCATCCGGCATGGTGCCCGGTTCTGCCGTCTCGTACCCCTTGGGGATCATCAGCATCATGAATCGCATCGTCGGAACTCCTTTCGGTTTCGGGCTCGGAGCCGAGCATCCGGACGGTCTCGACCGGATATGAGCCCTGGCTCTCCTGTCACGTCGAACGAGGCTCCGCGAAATCGACAGGCCGGACGATCTTTTTTCGGCGGGGCCGCGAACCGCCCGAATCAGTCGTCGATCGCCTGATAGGCCGAGGTCCAGAAATCGTGATAGATGCCTGGAGGGCTGGGAGAGGTCCAGGCGCTTTGGGTCAGCAGGATTGCGACCATATCCTCCTTCGGGTCCGACGCCCAGGACGTACCCAGGCCGCCGTCCCAGCCGAAGCGTCCGGGAACAGCCGACAGGTCGTTGCGCCAGGTGACGATGGAGAGGCCGAATCCCCAGCCGCGGTTGTCGCCGAGGAAGATGCGGGCGCACGCCTTCTGCTCGGCCGTCAACTGATCGGTCGTCATGAGCTCGACCGAAGGCCGCGATAAAATCTGCTCGCGCCCGTGCTTGCCGTTATTCAGCATCATCCGGCCGAAAGCGAGATAGTCGTCGATGGTCGAGACCAGCCCGCCGGCGGCGGACGGGAATGCGGGCGGGCGGCTCCATTGGCTGTCATCGATACCGTCATAGATCTCGAGCATCCCGGTTTCCGGGTCGGTCTGATAGCAGGTCGCCAGCCGGTCGAGCTTTTCGGCCGGCAGGCTGAAGCCGGTGTCCTTCATACCGAGCGGCTCGAAGATGCGTTCGCGGAAGAATGTCTCCAGCGGCTGATCCGCGGCGCGCGCGATCAGCACGCCCAGCACGTCCAGGCCCAGGTCGTACATCCATGCCTCGCCGGGCTGATGCATCAGCGGCAGCGCTCCGACGCGGCGGATCCACTCGTCCGGGTCGGGCCGGGTTTGCGGCTTCGGCGGACCCGAGAGGATGTGCCGATCGCCGGCGGCCTTCTGGATCGGGTAAGCGCCCGGCTTCATGATGTGACCGAAGCCCATGCGCAGGGTCAGCAGGTCGCGCAGGGTGATCGCCCGGTTCGCCGGCTCGGTTTCGTCGAGCGGCCCGTCGAGCCGCTTCAGAACCCGGCGATCGGTGAGCTCGGGCAGCAGCCGATCCACCGGCTCGTCCAGCCGCAGCCTGCATTCCTCCACCAGGATCATCGCCGCCACGGCCGCAACCGGCTTGGTCATCGAGGCGATGCGGAAGATCGTGTCGCGCCGCATCGGATCGCCGCCGACCGCCTTTCTGCCGATCGCATCGACATGCGTTTCGCCCCGCCGGCTGACCAGCGTGACGAGACCGGATACGCCGCCGCACTCGACATGGCCGGCCATGACATCCTTCATGCGGCCGAGCCGCGCCCTGGAGAGACCGCCCGGTGACATGTGACCCTCCCTCCGCAGCCGTCTTCTCATTATTGCCTGACGAAGGCGCCGTCTTTGTAAGCGGCGCCGAAATAGACCTCGATCTTCCTGATCCTGTCTCCGTCGAAGGTGAAAAGCTCCGTGTTGCGGAATTCCTTTCCGTCATTGAGAAGACACTTGTAGAGCACGAAGACGCCGGCGCCGTCCTCGCAGATTCTCTCGAGGATGTGCGTCTGGATGCGGTCGCTGTTCGGCCAGCATGTTTCGAAATAGGCGGCCTTGTCGATCGCGTCGTCATAGGGGCTGGTAAAGGTGAAGTCGTCGGTCAGCAGCTCTTCGACGATCTCCCGCTCCTTCGATTTGTAGGCGGCGAAAAGGCTGCGGACGCTGTCCGCCTTGCTTCGGGCAGGCATGTTGAAATCTTCCTATTTCGGCATGAGCGCGAGGTAAGGTTTCGCTTCCTCAAGTGTCTGGGCGAAGGACGGGCGTTCCATCAGGCGGCCCAGATAGGCCGCCGCGTTCCGGTGCGTGTCGCCGAGGGGCATCACCATGTTGGCGTAGAACAGCGCCGGCGCCGCAGCACAGTCGGCCATAGTGAATTCCTCGCCGATCGCCCAGGTTCTCGTTCCCATTTCCTGCTCGATCAGACCATAGGCGGTCTGCAGCAGCGTCTTCGCTTCCTCCACGCCGTGCGGATCATTCTTTCCCGCCGGACGCAGCCTGTCGGTGACGACTTTCTGCATCGGCACGTTCACATACAGGTCATAGAAGCGGTCGCGCAGGCGTGTCTGCCAGGCGAGGTCCGCATCCGCGGGAAGGAACTGCGTCCTGCCCGGATAATGCTGTGCCAAGTACTCGATGATGATGCCCGATTCGGGAATTGTCTGATCCTTCGCCTCGTCACGCAGTACGGGGAATTTGCCGATGGGCCAGATCTTCTTGAAGTCCGCGCGGGAGGTCTCGTCGCCGAGATCGACGATCTGCGGCTCGAAAGGCGTGCCGTTTTCATACAAGGCGACGAGCACCTTCTGGCAGAAGGACGAAAGCGGATGGAAATAGAGCGTGAGAGACATGCGGGGGGCCTTTCGTTTCCGGATCGATCGGTTGAGCGTTTCAGGCGCTCGCAGGGACGCGTTTAAGCTCCGCATCTAGCGCCTCAAGCAGCATGCGGCAACCCGCCTCGCGATCGGCCGGCTTGTCGGCACCGTCCAGGAATGCGCCCTGCTCGGTATAGACAAGCCGTGTCCCAGACCCTTCGAGCTTGAACTCTACCGTCGCCAGCGAGGCGGAGATCCTGGTGTCGCCGATCGTCATGCTGTAGGCGATGATGACGCGCCGGTCCGGCACGATGTCCTGGTAGACCGTATCGTTGCGAATGACCGGCCCTTCCTTATAGCGGAAACGGCTCCGCTCATACCCGCCGACCCGGAAATCGACCTCGAACTCGTCGACTTTCCAGCCTTCGCCCTCCACAAACCAGCGCCGCTTGACCACCGGATCTGCGAACGCGGCGAATACCCGCGCCGGCGACGCGTCATAGGGGCGTTCGATGACGAAGGTGGCGTGCGTTACGGATCGTTCGTCCATGGCGTTCTCCCTCCCAACTGATTGCATTGTACAACCAGTTGCATTCTAGGATCACTGGTGCGATTCTGCAACCGGTTTTCTCGAGGTGGCGGATGAGCAACGAACACCGGTCGGGTTGCCCGATCAATCTCACGCTGGAAGTGGTTGGCGACAAATGGAGCCTGCTGATCATTCGAGACATGATCTTCGGCGGCAGGCGGCATTTTCGGGAACTGCTGCTGAAGTCGGAGGAAGGAATCTCCTCCAACATCCTGGCAGACCGGCTTCGGACGCTGGTCGAGCAGGGGATCATCACCAAGGCCGACGACCCGAGCCATAAGCAGAAGGCGGTCTATAGCCTCACGGAACAGGGTATCGAGCTACTGCCGATCCTTGCCCAGATGGCGGTCTGGGGACGTAAATACCTTCCGGTGACCCAGGAGCTTGGTATACGCGCCCAATTGCTGGAGGATGGCGGGCCTGCCTTGTGGGACGAGTTCATGTCCGAGTTGCGCGAGGCGCATCTGGGCATACCGAAGGATCGCCGATCGAAATCCGGAGCTTCCGTCGCCGCCAGGCTGCAGGCCGCATACGAAGCGGTTGTCGCCAAACGCAAGAAGAGATGACCCGCCGCACCGCTGGATCCTCCGGATCCGATCGGCTAGGCTGCCGCGCATTCAGGGGAGGAACAGCGCGATGCAGTTCATGATCTATTGCCTCGACAAGCCGGGGCAGGCTGCGGTGCGGGCGCAGAACCGCGATGCCCATCTCGCCTATCTCAAGGGCTTCGCCGACCGGGTCGTCGTCGCAGGGCCATTGCTGAACGAAGACGGCGGCATGATCGGCAGCCTGCTGCTGATGGCATTCGCCTCGCGCAGCGAGGCCGAGGCCTTCGTCGCCGGCGATCCCTACGGCAAGGCCGGGCTGTTCCAGAGCGTGACTGTCACGCCCTGGAAGAAGGTGCTGCCGTAGAGCTGAAGGAAGTACTGAAGGAAGCGAGGGGGGGGAATGGCGTACTGGCTGGTGAAGTCCGAACCGTTCAAATATTCCTGGGATCAGCTGGTGGCCGATGGCCAGACCTTCTGGAACGGGGTGCGGAACTATCAGGCCTCGAACAATCTGAAGGCGATGAAGCGCGGCGACCGGGCTTTCTTCTACCATTCGAACGAAGGGCTGGCGGTGGTCGGCATCGTCGAGGTGGTGAAGGAGTACTATCCCGACCATACAGACGAGAGCGGTCGCTTCGGCATGGTCGACGTCAAACCGGTCAAGCCGTTCAAGCGGCCCGTGACGTTGGCCGAGATCAAGGCCGAGCCAAAGTTCGCCGAGTTGCCGCTGATTCGCCAGTCGCGTCTGTCGGTGATGCCGATCGACGACAAATCCTGGCGGCTGATCTGCGAGATGGGCGGCGTGAAGCCATGAGCGCGGCGGCGACGGGTCGGCCGATCTGTCGCCTCGGCGATCTTGCAGAGGGCGAGACGAAGGGTTTCTCCGTCGAGACCTCAGACGGTCCGCAGGAGATCTTCCTGCTCCGGCGGAACGGCCGCGTCATCGGCTACGTCAATTCCTGCCCGCATCTGAGATCGCCGCTCGACTGGGTGCCGAACCGCTTCCTGTCGGCGGACGGCCGACATGTCCTCTGCGCCACTCATGGCGCGCTGTTCCGCATCGAAGACGGCTATTGCGTCGCCGGACCCTGCGCCGGCGCATCGCTGACGCAGGTCGAGTTGAGACTCCGCGGCGATGAGATCGTGATGGAGCCGTAGCGGCACCTCTTACGCCGCGCGCACCTGTTCCAGGAATCGGTCGACTTCGGCACGGAGCGTCTCCGATTGCCGGGCGAGCTGCCCCGAGGCCGCGAGAACCTGGCCCGCCGCCTTGCCGGTCTCGCCGGCTGCGGCATTGACGCCGGTGATCGTGCCCGACACGTCCGTCGTTCCGACCGCGGCCTGCTGCGCGTTGCGAGCGATCTCCTGCGTCGCCGCGCCCTGCTCCTCCACGGCGCTGGCGATCGTCGTGGTGATCTCCGCGATCTGGCCGATCGTGGCGCCGATGCCGCCGATGGCCGTCACGGCGCCGTTGGTCGCGGTCTGAATCGCCGCGATCTGCCCGGCGATTTCCTCGGTTGCCTGCGCCGTCTGGTTCGCCAGCGACTTCACCTCGCTGGCGACTACCGCAAAGCCCTTGCCGGCCTCGCCCGCGCGCGCCGCTTCGATCGTGGCGTTGAGCGCAAGCAGGTTGGTCTGCTCGGCGATATCGTTGATCAGCTTCACGACGTCCCCGACCTTCTGCGCCGCCTCGGCGAGGCCTTTGACGTCGCTGTTCGTGCGCGTCGCCTCGTCGACCGCCTGGGTGGCGATTCCCGTCGACTTCGACACCTGCCGGCCGACCTCGACCACCGACGACGACAGCTCCTCGGCGGCACTCGCCACCGTCTGGACATTGGCGGAGGTCTGCTCGGCCGCCGCCGCGACCGCGGTCGATTGCCGGCCGGTCTCCTCCGCCAAGCTGGACATCGTCGTCGCGGCCGTCTCCAGCTCCGCCGCCGCCTGCGACAGCGTCGCCACGACTCCGCCGATGCTCGCATGAAAGTTGCCGATCAGCTCTTCCAGAAGCACCGCACGGCGTTCCTTCGCCGCCTGCTCTTCGGCCTCCTGCGCCGCCAGCCTCGCGGCTTCGATCGCGTTATCCTTGAAGACCTGCATGGCGCCGGCCATCTGGCCGATCTCGTCGCCGCGGTCGCGGGCCGGAATCTCCACCGCGGTATCGCCCTGGGCCAGAATGCCCATCGCCGCCGTCATCCGCCGGATCGGCTTGACGATCGCGCCGATCATCGCGACCGAGAGCCCGCCGAACGCCACGACGGCGAGAAGGCCGGTGACGGCAAGGGCGGACTTTGCACGGTCCGCCGTACCGTTCGCCGACCGCTCGGCCTCCTGGGCGGTATTCTCGATGACGTCGCTGACGGCCGCCATGGCGCCCTCGAGGTTCTCGAAGCTGCCGATGAAGGCGGGAAGCGACGATTCCGCCCCGGCCATGTTGTCGAAGGCAAGCGTGATGATCGACTCCGCGCTCGCGATATAGGTGTCCAGCTTTGGCCCCACCTCCTGGAGCGCGGCATCCACCTGACTGCTCAGATCGAGGGCCTGATTCGCAGCCACACGGTCGCGGAAAAGCGCGACATGCTCGTCGAACGACCGGCGCACAGCCTGCTGTTCCGCTTTGCTCGCCTCGGGACCGGCACGTAGCGCCGCCAGAACGTCGCCGCGCAGGGCGTCATGCATCATGTCCGATTCGAGGTGATTGCGAAGCGCCGTCGCGGTGACGACCACATCGGACAATGTCGCGGTCTGGCGCGACATCCCCCAAAACCCGATCAGCCCAACGCCGACCAGCAGGATAATGGCCAAGGCGCCAAAGCAATAGAATTTCTGCCGGATAGAAAGAGTCTTCATTATTATCCCTTGCCCGCAAGCGTTCAGACTGATTTCCCAGGTCCTTCGTCTGTACGCTTAAAGAGAAACGTTTAATGAAGACTTATAGCCGCTGCACAAGACAAAGCGCGCAAAAGCCGGGCGGCGATCGACGCGACCCAAAGGCGTCGCTCCGAGCGTTCGCCAGACGGTGTCGGCCGGACGGCCGATCAGGCCGTGCGGACCTGCTGCAGGAACTTCTCGACCTCTCGGCTCAGCCGGCCGGACTGCTCTGTGAGCTGGTCGGAGGCGGTGAGCATCCGGCTGGCGGCCTCGCCCGTTTCGCCCGTCGCCGAGCTGACGCCGGCGATGTTGCCGGAGACGTCGCGCGTGCCGGCAGCCGCCTGCTGGACATTGCGGGCGATCTCCTGTGTCGCCGCGCCCTGCTCCTCGACCGCGCCGGCGATGGTGGTGGCGATCTCGGCGATCTCCTGGATCGTCGCGCCGATCGCGCCGATCGCGGTTACGGCATCGCCGGTGGCGGCCTGGATCGCGGCGATCTGCGCGCTGATCTCCTCGGTCGCCTGCGCCGTCTGGGTCGCCAACGACTTCACCTCGCTGGCGACGACGGCGAAGCCCTTGCCGGCCTCGCCGGCGCGCGCCGCCTCGATCGTGGCGTTGAGCGCGAGCAGGTTGGTCTGCTCGGCGATATCGGTGATCAGCCGCACCACCTCGCCGATCTTCTGCCCGGCCTCGGCCAAGCCCTTTACCTGATCGTTGGCGTGTTCGGCGCCGGCCACCGCCTTGCCGGCGATCTCCGTCGATTTGGCGACCTGCCGGCTGATCTCGCCGACGGAGCCGGTCAGCTGCTCGGCCGCGCTCGCCACCGTCTCGACATTGGCGGAAGTCTCCTCCGCCGCCGACAGCACGGCCGTCGATTGCCGCGCCGCCTGGTCGGCCGCGGCCGACATCGCCGTCGCGGTCGCCTGGACATCCTGCGCCGTGGTCGAGACCACCTCGACGACGCTGCCGATGCTGCGCGAGAACCCGTCGGCGAGGTCCGACATCAGTTGCCGCTTCGCTTCCGCAGCGCGCCGCTCCTCGTCCGCCTGCTCGGCCTTGAGGCGCTCCATCTCGATCGCGTTGTCCTTGAACACCTGAACCGCCGACGCCATCGCGCCGATGTCGTCGCGCCGGTCGAGAGCCGGTATCGCAACGCCATGATCGCCCTCGGCGAGGCGCTCCATTGCGCCCGTCATGGACCCGAGGGGCTTTGAGAGGATGCGGTTCAACGCGACGGTCAGCAGGCTGATCAGCGCGACGAGCACGGCGCCCGCGAGACCGGTCTGCGCATACATCTCATGGGCGATCTTCCGGTTGAGGCCCTCATTGCTCCAGGCGATCGCGAAGGTGCCGAGCCGCCCCCCCTCGGCGCCCTGTCCGGCGCCCCATCCGACCGGCGCCATCATCACCAGATGCGCGCCGGTCTGATGGATCGGAACGGTGCCGGCCGCGAGCGCCGGCTCGGCCTCGTCCAGGAGGGCGGCGAAGTCGAATCTCGGCCCGCCCTCTCGATCGAAACGCGACATCAGCGCGCCGGCCGCGTCGAACACCGCCAGCGACGCCAGGTCGGAGCCGTCGTCGGCCGCAAAGTCGGCGTAGGCACCCTCGATTGCCTCGACCTTCTTCCACTTCACCCCGCCCGCGACCTGCGAAGCGAGCAGCTTCACGATCGCCTTGCCGTTATCCACCGCGCTGGCGGTAAGATTGGCGCGCTGATTCGAAAGCTGCAGCGCCATCATTCCGGCGAAGCCGGCGGTGACGCAGACCGCAACCAGAAGGACCACTTTGCGGCCCACGGTCCATCGGGCTTTCATGATGCGCTTCGGTGCAGTCAGGTTGCCTTCGAGCCGAGTAGCCATCCTGATCCTCCTCAGCAGGGATGCGGCGCGCGCCACCCTGGAGTCCCCGGGTGAAGTTCCGGGTGAACTCCCGGAGCCAATTCCGGGGGCTACTGCGTCAGCAGGTCCACATTGACACCCACGGTCATCGCGCCGATCACGGCGTTCGTCGCCGGATCGACGACTGGAAGGCTGATCTGCGACTGGAACATCTGGGTCGACTCGTCCTGCTCGATCTCGCCGATATGGATCGCGCCCGGACCGGCCAGATAGGACTTCTTCCACTTCGCCTCGTCACCCTGCCAGTAGTCGGAGGAGACGTCGCTCTGGCCAACATTGAGGCCCTTGTTGTCCATCACGAAGATCTCGGTATAGAGGCCTTGGCCATTCTCGCGGAGCGTCGCCAAGTGGTGCGACAGCGGACTCCCCAGCACGGCGTCGATCATCGGCCGCGATGAAGCGCCGGTTTCCGCGCGCCACTGCTGGTCCATGGCGTCGATATCGGCCTGCGTCAGCGACGCATGCTTGGCGTTCTGCGCCTTGAGCGCGTCGATCACGAGAGGATCTTCAAGCCAGCCCTTGATTTCGGCCTCGACCAGGGCGCGGGCCGGACCCGCAATATCCTGGGCCGCAACCGGGAACGCGAAAAAAGCGAGGGCGAGGGCGACAAGATGAGGACAGTATTTCGACATTATGCAGAGCTCCCAGTTCGATCAGTATGGCCGCACCGAAATCCGGCCACTTCGAAGCACTCTCCAGCGACCGACGCGTGCGCCGCTTAAGCGGTCTGAATCGATCGGATTTTGCTAAAGTAATCGGATAGTCTTAAACAAGACTTAATAACATTCTTACCTTAACCGATGCCACCGCGTCATCTAGGATAGCGTGCCGGACGCTAAGTCTGGACTCGACAATCATTTGCGCCGATGAGGTGCAGAGGTGGCTTGGCCCCTCCGGCTTGTTCCGCGTCGCATTTGCGTCAATAATCGCCGGGTAATGCGGGCGCTGCCAGACGGTCCGCCGGCGACAAGAACAAATGGAATGAGGGAGAGGTCGAGATCGCCATGACCACGCCGACGATTTTCCCGGTACCGGATGCGGTCGCCAAAGCCGCATTGGTCGACGAAGCGGGCTATTTCCGGATGTACGAGCAGTCGGTGACCGATCCGGACGCCTTCTGGGGCGAGCACGGCCGACGCATCACCTGGATCAAGCCCTATAAGACAGTGAAGAACGTCGACTTCACGGGCGAGGTCCGGATCCGCTGGTACGAGGACGGCACGCTGAACGCCGCCGCCAACTGCATCGACCGGCATCTGGCGACGCGCGCCGACCAGACGGCGATCCTGTGGGAAGGCGACGATCCGGCGGAGCACCGCCATATCACCTATCGGGAACTGCATGAGAATGTCTGCCGCCTGGCCAACGCGCTCAAGGCGCGCGGCATCAAGCGGGGCGACCGCGTCACGATCTACATGCCGATGATCCCGGAAGCCGCCTATGCAATGCTGGCCTGCGCGCGCATCGGCGCTATCCATTCCGTGGTGTTCGGCGGCTTCTCGCCCGAGAGCCTGATCGGCCGCATTCAGGACTGCGAGTCGAACTGCATCATCACCGCGGACGAGGGCCTGCGCGGCGGCCGGGCGATTCCGCTGAAGGCCAACACCGACGAGGCGCTGGCGAAATGCCCCGGCGTGCAGACCTGCATCGTGGTCCGCCGCACCGGCGGCAAGATCAACTGGGTGGACGGGCGCGACCTCTGGTACCACGAGATCTGCGCGGCGGCCTCACCGGACTGCCCGCCGGAGGAAATGAATGCGGAGGACCCGCTGTTCATCCTCTATACCTCCGGCTCGACCGGCAAACCGAAGGGGGTGCTGCACACGACCGGCGGCTACATGGTATTCACCGCGATGACCCACCAATATGTCTTCGATTACCATGACGGCGACATCTATTGGTGCACCGCCGATGTCGGCTGGGTCACCGGCCACAGCTATATTCTCTACGGGCCGCTCGCCAACGGCGCAACCACGCTGATGTTCGAAGGCGTGCCGAACTATCCCGACTTCTCGCGCTTCTGGCAGGTCTGCGACAAGCACAAGGTGAACATCTTCTACACCGCGCCGACGGCGATCCGTGCCCTGATGCGCGAAGGGGCAGAGCCGGTGAAGAAGACCAAGCGCGATTCGCTGCGCCTCCTCGGCACGGTGGGCGAGCCGATCAACCCCGAGGCCTGGCTGTGGTACTACAACATGGTCGGCGACGGCCGCTGCCCGGTGGTCGACACCTGGTGGCAGACGGAAACCGGCGGCATCCTGATCGCGCCGCTGCCGGGCGCGACGCCGCTGAAGCCCGGCTCGGCGACGCGACCGTTCTTCGGCATCCGCCCGGTGATTGTCGACGGCGACGGCAAAGCAGTGGAGGGCGAGGCCGAGGGCAACCTCTGCATCGCCGACTCCTGGCCGGGCCAGATGCGCACCGTCTATGGCGACCACAAGCGGTTCGCCGAGACCTACTTCTCGGCCTTCCCGGGGAAGTATTTCACCGGCGACGGCTGCCGTCGCGACGCCGACGGCTACTACTGGATCACCGGCCGCGTCGACGACGTGCTCAACGTCTCGGGCCACCGGCTGGGCACCGCGGAGGTGGAAAGCGCGCTCGTCGCCCATCCGAAGGTGGCCGAAGCCGCGGTCGTGGGCTATCCGCACGACATCAAGGGTCAGGGGATCTATGCCTATGTGACGCTGCTCGCCGACGAGGAGCCCTCGGAGGATCTTCGGAAGGAACTGGGCCACTGGGTCCGCAAGGAGATCGGCCCGATCGCCGCGCCGGACCTGATCCAATGGGCACCGGGCCTGCCGAAGACGCGGTCGGGCAAGATCATGCGCCGGATCCTGCGCAAGATCGCCGAGAACGACTCCTCGAACCTCGGCGACATCTCGACCCTCGCCGATCCTAGGGTGGTCAGCGATCTGGTCGATAATCGGATGAACCGGTGACCTGGCGGCCAGCCGGGGATCGCGCGGACCATGATCGGATGCCCCTTGCCCCTCTCCCGTCAGGAGAGGGACAAGGAGCCGAATTTCACAAACCGGTTTAGAATCCCGACCGGACTTCGACGAGCATGCGCTCGATCTCCTGCTTGTTCTTCATATCGACGCTGAGCATTGCGTTCTTGAGCATCTCGCCCGGATTCTCCGGAATGCCAGCCGCATCGAGCGCCTCGGGGCCGGCCAGCTCATAGGCCTTGGCGTTCGAATGGCCATAGCCAAACTCGGTGATCATGTAGACGCCGGTGCTGGGCGCGATCAGCGCGTCAATGAGATCGTAGGCCTTGTCGACGTTCGGCGCGTCCTTCATCAGCACGGCGCCGCAGATCCAGGTGATGATCCCTTCCTTCGGAACCATGAACTTCACCGGCACACCCTGCTTCTTCAGCTGCGTGTAAGAGCTGTTCCAGCCCACGGCGGCAACGATCTCGCCCGAGGCCAGGGACTGCTCGATCGTGCCGGGATCGCTGGAATAGAAGCGGATCAGGGACCGCTGCTCGGTCAGCACCTCGCGCAGCTTCTCGAGCTCGGCCTCGGTCAGGTTGTAGGGATCAGCGGCGCCCATATAGAGCGCGCCCGGAATCGCGGCGTCCTCGGTTGCTGACGATGCGGCGAGCCGGTCCTTGTAGCGCTCGTCCCACATCAGGCTCCAGGATTCCTCCTCGATCTCGACGAGATCCGGCCGATAGATGATCGAAGTGTTGCCCCAGTCGATCGGGATCAGCCACTGCTTGCCCTCGACCGCCAGGCCCTTGATGGTTTGCAGGGCGGGCAGGACGTCCGGCCAGTTCTTCAGACGCGACGTGTCCACCGGCTGCGTCACGCCGGAATCGCGCCAGCGGTCGATGCCGCTGTAGCAGGGGTGGGAGACGTCGACGGTGAATCCGGCCCGGACCTTCTGGAGGCCCTCCTCATCGTCGCCGAACAGCGTGACGTTGGGAGCCGCACCGTATTTCTCGGTATAGGTCTCGTACATCTCGGGCACGTCGTAGCCGGACCAGGTGAGAAAGGTCGCCTCCTCCGCGGCAAGCGCGGCCCGGCGGCCCAGCGGCATCGCCGCGAGCGCGAGGCCGAAACCCGCGAGCGCGCGATTGATCTCGCGCCGGCTGATCGCGCCCGAAGCCAGCCGGTCCCTGAAGTCGCCGATCGTCATCGTCACCCTCCCTCAATATGATGTTGTCGCTAACTATGAAACCGCGGCGTTGCGATCGCAACGCCGCTTGAGGCTCCCCCGGAGCTTCATAGCGCCCCCAGCGCGGCGGCGAGGCGTCGGACCGCCGGCTCCATTTCCGTCTCCGGCACCGCCGCGTAGCCGAGCAGCAGCCCCTGGCGCATCGGCGGGCCGGCGAAGTAGTCGGAGAGCGGTGGTGCGACGAGGCCGGCGGCCCCGGCCGCGGCGGAGGCCGCCCGGTCGGTCACCCGGCCGGCGAGATCGGGGCCGAGATCGGCGACGAGATGCATGCCCGCCGGGTCGGGCGCGAGCGTCAGCAGTCCCCTCAGGTGGCGAGCGGCGGCAAGCAGCGCCTGCTGCCGCGTTTCGTAGCGCTTGCGCATGCGGCGGACATGCGCGGCGAAGTGGCCGGCGGCCATAAACTCGGCGAGGGCCGGCTGCGCCGTTGTCGAGGCGTGATCGTCGAGAGCCGCCCGCGCCCTCCGGAACGTCTCCACGAGGGGCGGCGGCACGATCAGATAGCCGATGCGCAGCGACGGGAAGAGAACCTTGGAGAAGCTTCCGGCGTAGAGCACACGGCCGTCCGCATCGAGCCCCTGCAGCGCGCTGAGCGGCCGCCCGGCATAGCGGAACTCGCTGTCGTAATCGTCTTCCAGAATCCAGGCATCGGCACGCCGCGCCCAATCGAGCAGGTCCAGCCGGCGCGGCAGGCTCATCGTGACGCCGAGCGGATACTGATGCGAGGGCGCAACACAGACCAGACGCGCGGCGCTCTCCGTTCCGCCGTCGTCGAGGCATAGCCCTTCGGCGTCTACCGGCATCGCGCGGATCCGGGCGCCCGCCGCCGACAGGGCCGCGCGGATGCCGGGATAGCCCGGCTCCTCCATCCAGGCGATATCGTCCGGATCGAGCAGCACGCGGGCGACGAGGTCCACCGCCTGGCGGATCCCCGATAGGACGATCACCTGCTCGGCCTCGCAGCGGACCGCGCGCACGACGCGCAGATAGTCGGCGATTGCCGCGCGAAGCGGGCGGTAGCCCGCCGAGTCCGCGGCGGCGAAGAGATGCGGGGGTGGCCGGCGCCAAGCTTTCGCCAGAAGCCGCGCCCACAGATCGAACGGAAAGTCGCTGCAGTCCGGCAGGCCGGGCGCGAAGGCCGGCGCCGGCCGCAGGCGTCGCGCCGGCCCGGCAGCCAGCCGGAGGCCGCGTTCGGACGGCCCCGGTCCCTGTCGCTTGCCGTCCCCCCGGCCGCCCAATGGGTCGCCCACCGGCCTCATCGTCGTGCGCGCCGCAAGCAGGCCGTCGGGAAGCGTTTGCGAGACGAAGGTGCCGGCCCCCGTCCGGCCCTCGACATAGCCCTCGCTCCAGAGCTGCTCGAGGCCCAGAAGAACGGTGTTCCGGGATATCCGAAGGTCCTGCGACAAGGTCCGGCTGGACGGCAGGCGCAGGCCCGGCGCCAGCCGGCCCTGCAGGATCATGTCGCGGATCTCGGCATAGAGCTGGCGGTGGAGCGGCATGGCGGCCGCCGAATCGAGATGCAACGACAGAAGCGGCGTCCGGCCGTCGCGACGGCGCCTAAGAGCACCCATGAAGTGGCTCCATGAAATTACCGGAAACGGCCCTTTCCGAGGAGCCACTTTAGCCGCTAGCAGGGAGGCCGGAAACAGTGGAGACTCCCATGAACGCCTTTTCTCCCACCGCGAGATCGCGGGTGAAGCGGCTGCCGAAGCGCGCGCATTACGATCGCGAGGCGGTCTTTGCCATCCTCGACGCCGCCCTGCTCTGCCATGTCGGCTATGTCATCGACGGCCAGCCCTATGTGACGCCCACCGCCTTCTGGCGCGAGGGCGACCGGCTTTATTGGCACGGCTCGTCGGCGAGCCGCATGCTGCGTGCTCAGTCGGCCGGCTTGCCCGTCTGCCTGACGGTGGCGCATCTCGACGGGCTGGTGCTGGCCCGGTCGGGGTTCCACCATTCGCTCAATTACCGCTCGGTCATGGCGTTCGGCACGGCGCATAAGGTCGACGACCCGGTGGAGAAGGCGGCGGCACTCGACGCCTTCGTCGACCGCCTCTATCCGGGCCGCCGGGCGGAGATCCGACCGAACACCGCGCAGGAGCTGAAGGCAACGACGGTGCTGTCGATGGTGATCGAGGAGGCTTCCGCCAAGGTCCGGACCGGCCCGCCGGTCGACGACGAGGAGGATTACGCCCTGCCCTGCTGGGCCGGCGTGGTCCCGATCCGCACGATCGTCGATCCGGCGCTCGCCGATCCACGCCTCGCGCCGGGAGTAGTCTGGCCGGATGGGCTCGCCGCCTATGCGCCGGGTGCCAAGTTCGAAACGGTGCTCGGAGAGTCTGCAGCGCCGACGGAAGAGTCCTACTCGACCTGATCAGCCTCAGCCGTCCCACCTACTCCTTTGTGATGCCCGGACTTGATCCGGGCATCCATCGTGCCGCGGCTCCATGTATTGCTGAGTCAACCCTCGGAGCAAGTTCGAGGGCAGGTCCGGCAATGACAATTAGAGGGGCGGAGAAGGACTGGTGGCGCGCGCGATCCGCTCAGAAGTCGACGCAGCGGCCATCCTTCTCCCAATCGCCGTAGCGGGTCGGCTCGGGCCCCTTCGGGCCCCCGATCTCCTTGGGGCGCTGCGTCTTCGGCTGGGTTGGCTTGATCGTCTCAGCCTGATCGGCGTCGGCGTTCGGCACATTATTGTCCTGCTTCGACATAAAGGAAATATGGGCGGAAAGACGTCGCATGCCAAGACTTGACGCCCGAGGCGGCGGGCCCACCTAAGAAGGCGGCTCGCTCCCTATCTTCCTGAGATAACGCCATGAACTACGCCCGCACCGCCCTGCTTCTTGCTGCGATGACCGGCCTGTTCCTCGCCGTCGGCTATCTGATCGGCGGCACCGGTGGCATGGTGATCGCGTTCGGCATCGCCGTCGCGATGAACGCCTTCGCCTATTGGAACTCCGACAAGGTGGTGCTGCGCATGTACAACGCGCGCGAGGTCGATGCCGGGACGGCGCCGCAGTTCTACGGCCTGATCCAGGACCTCGCGCGAAAAGCGAACCTGCCGATGCCGCGCGTCTATCTGATCGAGAACGACCAGCCGAACGCCTTCGCCACCGGGCGCAACCCGGAGAACGCGGCCGTCGCCGCGACGACCGGCCTGCTGCGGCGCCTGAACCAGGACGAGGTCGCCGGGGTGATGGCGCATGAGCTTGCACATGTGAAGAACCGCGACACGCTGACCATGACGGTGACCGCGACGCTGGCCGGCGCGATCGGCATGCTGGCGAACTTCGCCTTCTTCTTCGGCGGCAACCGCAACAACCCGCTGGGCCTGATCGGCACGCTGCTGGTCGCGATCCTGGCGCCGCTGGCGGCGATGCTGGTGCAGATGGCGATCAGCCGGACGCGCGAATACGGCGCGGACCAAGAGGGCGCCGAGATCAGCGGCCAGCCGCTCTCGCTCGCCTCGGCGCTCGAAAAGATCCAGGGCAGCGCCCGCAGGATCGATAATCATCAGGCCGAGGCGAACCCGGCGACCGCGCATATGTTCATTATCAATCCGCTGCACGCCCACGCGATCGACGGCCTGTTCTCGACGCATCCCAGCACCGAGAGCCGGGTCCAGCGACTGCGCGACATCGCCCGGACGATGCAGGGCGCGGCGCGCAGGACGATGGGTTCCGTGCCGGCGGCAGGGGGACGGCGGAGCCCGTGGGGCTGATAGCCTCTCCGGCGTTCGCAACAAAATTTCGGGCTCGGCACGAATTTCACTGAACCCGCCAGCCGTCTTGCGCCATAAAGCGGCATGTCTGCCTCGCCCGACCATCCCGCCGT
Organism: Virgifigura deserti; assembly: GCA_003576685.1. Lineage (GTDB taxonomy): Bacteria > Pseudomonadota > Alphaproteobacteria > Dongiales > Dongiaceae > Virgifigura > Virgifigura deserti. Next base: position 175,410 of record QOZR01000006.1, on the reverse strand, counting down.
GCTCGCGCCCCGCGCAGTTGCGCTCGATCTGCTTCAGGCCGTCCTCCGCCGCCGACGCCCGTTCGACGAGACGCTGGCCGATCATCCGGAACTGACCCGGCTCGCCGGGCGCGACCGCGCATTCGTTCGGCTGCTGACGGCGACGACCTTGCGCCGGCTGGGGCAGATCGACCGCATCCTCGGCCGCTGCCTGGAGCGCCCGCTGCCGCGCCGGGCCGCCGCCATTCAGGATCTGCTGCGGCTCGGCGCCTGTCAGCTCCTGTTCCTGCGCACGCCGCCGCACGCCGCCGTCGACAGCACCGTCGCGCTGGCGGCCGGGCTCGGCGGCGAGGCGGGCTTCAAGGGGCTGGTCAATGCGGTGCTCCGCCGCCTTGACCGCGAGGGCGAGGCGCTGCTGGCGGCCGAAGCAGATCTCCGGGTCAATACACCCGACTGGCTGTGGGACTCCTGGGTCGCGGCCTATGGCGATGCGACCGCGGCAGCGATCGCCGCGGCGCATCTCGAGGAGCCGCCGCTCGACATCACCGTGAAGGGCGATCCGACACCGTGGGCGGAGCGGCTGGATGCCGTGCCGCTGCCGACCGGCAGCCTGCGCCGGGCGACGGCCGGGCCGGTCGAGGCGCTGCCGGGATTCGACGCAGGCGCCTGGTGGGTGCAAGATGCCGCCGCCGCGCTGCCGGCGCGGTTTCTCGGCCCCGTCGCGGGCAAGCGGGTTATCGACCTCTGTGCCGCGCCCGGCGGCAAGACGGCGCAGCTCGCCGCGGCGGGCGCCCAAGTCACCGCTGTCGACCGGTCGGCCAATCGGCTCGCGCGGCTGACGGAGAACCTGTCCCGCCTCAGCCTTGCCGCCGAGACCGTGACGGCGGACGCCGCCGGCTGGCGTCCCGAGACACCGGCCGACGCGGTGCTGCTCGACGCGCCCTGCACCGCCACCGGCACGATCCGCCGCCATCCCGATGTGCCATGGCTGAAGAGTCCGCAGGACATGCGAAAGCTGGTCCCGCTGCAGGACCGGCTGCTCGCCGCGGCGGTCGCGATGACGGCATCGGGCGGCACGCTCGTCTATTGCGTCTGCTCGCTGCAGCCCGAGGAGGGGTCGGAGCGGATCGCGACCCTGCTCGCGTCCGACGCGCCGGTCGAGCGGTCGCCGATCGAGCCTGCGGAGGTCGGCGGGCTCGCGGAGCTGCTGACCCAGCAGGGCGAGCTGCGCAGCCTGCCCTGCCACCTCGCCGACCGTGGCGGCCTCGCCGGTTTCTACGCCGCACGGTTGCGACGGCGCTGAGCTGCGGACGACGCCTGCCTTAGGACAACGGGCGAAGGGCCTCGTCCACCGCCGCTTGCCATTCGCCGGCCGACATCTCCGTGAAGGGAAAGGGGCCGATCGACGCGCTGGAAATGACGACGTCCGGCTCCAAGCCGCGCAGCAATTCGAGGCTTTTCTTCAGATCGGACTTGCTGCTCACCCCGGACAGAAATCCGTTTTCCCAGGGCTCGTCGTTTCGGTAGATCGTATCGCCCGTGAAGAGATAGCTCTTTCCGTGGGGCGACTTGAAGAGGAAGCAGGTGCTTCCCGGAGTGTGGCCGGGAGTGGGTATGACCTCGATGTCGCCCAGGTGAATCTCGCGTTTCTCGAAGGCCAGATCCACTGGAGAGGCTTCACTCACGGCCTTTTCCTCGAGCCGGTGGCAGCACAGCTTGGAGCCGAACATCTGCTTGATGCGGACCAGGGGAGGCCCGGCCTCGTCCTTGTGGCTCAGATACTGGTGCGTGATCCCGCCCAGCGCCTGGATGCGCCGATAGTCGTCCGAATGTCCGGAGCTATAGAACAGGACATTGCCCCCGTTCCGCAGGAGAAGATAGGCGTGCGTCGATACCCGGGGAGATCCGGGGAACGGATGCTCCGGATCCGTCTGCCACAAGTCGGGATATATCTGCTTCATGGCGCGCTCCTAGATTGCAAGCTGAGGAGCGCGAGTGATACGACCTCAACTTAACTTGAGGTCAAGCGAGAAATGAATCCGGAAACGACATGGGCAAACGACATAGGCAAACGCGATCAGCCCAATGGCTGCATCATGCGTCGGCCGCCATTTGCCGCATTTTCGCTGGGCACTTCGGAGGGCTGGGACGGGACTTTTCTCACCCTTTCCAGAAAAGCGCCGACCTGTTAGGAAAGTGCGATGCAGCAGCCTGTTCGAATTGCGCCGTCGATCCTGTCGGCGGACTTCGCCCGTCTCGGCGACGAGTTGCGGGCGGTCACCGCCGCCGAGGCCGACTACATCCATATCGACGTGATGGACGGCCACTTCGTGCCGAACATCACGATCGGCCCGGCGGTCGTCAAGGCGCTGCGGCCGCACAGCGAACTGCCGTTCGACGTGCATCTGATGATCGCACCGGTCGATCCCTATATCGCGGACTTCGCCGCCGCCGGCGCCGACATCATCACTGTTCATCCGGAGGCCGGGCCGCATCTGCACCGCACGGTTCAACTGATCAAGTCGCTTGGCAAGCGCGCCGGCGTCTCGCTCAATCCGGCGACGCCGATCACGGCGGTGGAGCCGATCCTGCCCGATTTGGACCTGGTTCTGGTGATGAGCGTCAATCCCGGCTTCGGCGGCCAGCAATTCATCGCCGGCCAGCTCGATAAGATTCGCGCCCTGCGCCAGCGGATCGATTCGATCTGCGCTGCCGAACCAGGCCGGCGGATCGACCTCGAGGTGGATGGCGGCATCAATGTCGAGACGGCGCCGCTTGCCATCGCTGCGGGCGCCGATGTCCTGGTCGCCGGCACCGCGACCTTCAGCGGCGGCGCGGCAGCCTATGCGGAGAATATCCGCCGGCTGCGCCGTGGGAACGCACACGGGAGCCCATGAGCGGCCAGGGGAGCGGCCAGGGGAGCGACCCGGGGACGGACCAGCGGACTGGGGGTGGTCGTAAATCCTCGATCGTTCGATCGCCGCGCTTGCGGGGACTCTTCGCCCTACCGCCGGGCCTCGCGCTCAAGCGCACCTTCTACGACCTGAAGGCCCCGCTGTACCGGAGCCGGCTCTACCGCTTCACCCTCCGCGCCCGTCCGACGGGATCGGTGCACAGCACCGGTCCCGATCCATGGCCGGGCAATGCGGCGCGCGGCAGCGCCCTGACCCAGGGCGTCTTCACCTTCGCCGGACACACGATTCAAGAGCCTGCGCCGTTCTGGCTGCCCACCGGCGCCTCGCCACAATGGCTGGCGGCGCTGCACGGCTTCACTTGGCTGCGCGATCTTCGCGCGGTCGGCGGCGACGCCGGCCGCCGCACCGCCCGCAACCTCGTCGGCCAGTGGATCGAGGACAACAGCCGCTGGAGTCCGCTGGTCTGGAGGCCTGATATCATCGGGCAGCGCCTCGCCGCCTGGCTTGCGCAGTACGAGTTCTATGGGCCCAGCGCGGACGCCGCCTTCCGCGGCCGCTTCCTGGTCAGCGCCGGGCAGCAGGCGGGCCATCTGGCGCGTGTGCTGCCGGCCGGGCTGACCGGGGCCGCGCTGCTGATCGCGGTCAAGGGGCTGATCTATGCCGGCCTGGCGCTGCCGCGCGGCGAGGTCTGGCTGACCCGCGGCCGACAATTGCTGGAGCGGGAACTGCCGCGACAGATCCTCGCCGATGGCGGCCACATCGAGCGCAGCCCGTCGCTGCATCTGGCCGTGCTGCGCCATCTGGTCGATCTTCGCGCAGCCTTCAGCACCGCCGGCCGGCCGCAACCCGCTGGCTTGCCGATAGCGATCGAGGGCATGGCGGCGATGCTGCGGCTGTTCCAGCATGGCGACGGCGGGCTGCCGCTGTTCAACGACAGCAACGAGGAGGAAGGCTGGCAGGTCGAGATGGCCCTGTCGCGGGCCAACGCCAAACCGGCCGAGATGATGCAGGCGCCGCAGAGCGGGTTTCAGCGCCTTGCCGCCAACCGCGCCGTCCTTCTCGTCGACAGCGGCGCGCCGCCGCCGCCCGGCTTCGATACCCATGCCCATGCGGGGACGCTGAGCTTCGAGATGAGCGTCGGTCGCGAGCGGCTGATCGTCAATTGCGGCGCCCATCCGGGCGATGGCGGCTGGCGGCTGGCGCAGCGCAGCACCGCCGCGCATTCGACGCTGGTGGTCGCCGACACCAACTCGAGCACGATCCTGCCGGAGGCCGGACTCGCGCGGCGCCCGCGGTCGGTCACCTGCCGGCGCGAAGAGGCCGAAGGCAATATCTGGCTCGACATGAGTCACGACGGCTATGCCGAGAGCTTCGGCGTAATCCATCGCCGGCGCCTGTTCCTCGCCGCAGCCGGCGACGACGTGCGCGGCGAGGACCAGCTTGTCGCGAAAGGCGCGGCCAAGGGTGGAAGCGGCGGCGCCCTGCCGCTCGCGATCCGCTTCCATCTTCACCCGCAGGTTCAAGCGTCCGTCAGCCAGAACGGACAGACCGCGCTTCTGCGACTGCCTAGCGGAACTGGATGGCGGATGCGCGCGGCCGATCACGAGCTGAGCCTCGCCGAGAGTATCTATCTCGGGCAACGTGGCGAGATCCGGCGCACTCAGCAGATCGTGATCGCCAGCACCGCGCGGGACGGCTCGGTCAAGTGGGCGTTGACGCGCGAGGGGCGCTGACGCCAGCGCAGCCGGTCGCACGCACCAGACTTCAGGCCGCGGATCTCGCCCGCCGCAGCATGGCGTCCAAACCCAGCGCGGCCAAGCCGGCGACGAGCCCCCAGAATGCGGAGCCGATCCCGAGAATGGAGAGGCCGGAGGCCGTGACGGCAAGAGTGAGAACGGCGGCGAAGCGCTCCTTCTCCTCCGCCAGGGCCGAACCCATCGCGCCCACCAGCGGCCCGACCAGCGCAGTGCCCGCGACCGTGGTGATCAGGGCGGCCGGCATGGCTTCGAACAGGGCGACCAGCGACGCGCCGAAGCCCGCAAGCGCGACATAGCAGAGCGCATATACCGGACCGGTGCGCCACCGCTTCTCCTTGTCCGGATGGGCGTCGGGGCCGGTACAGATGGATGCGGTGATCGCGGCGAGGTTGCTGGTGTGGGCGCCGAACGGCGACGTCACGACTGATGCGATTCCGGTGGCGGCGAGAATGGAGCGCGACGGAACGGGATAGCCGGCCGCGCGCAGCACCGCGAAGCCGGGCAGGTTCTGCGACGCCATCGTCACCAGGAACAGCGGAAGCCCCAGGCCGATCAGGGCGGACGGCTCGAAGACGGGCGTGACGAAGGCGAGCGTCGACAGCGCGGCGTCGCTCGGCAGCGGCCCGGTAAGGCCGAGCGAGAACGCCAGAAGCACACCGATGCCCAGGACCGTCAGAACGGCGGCGGATGGGCTGACGAGCCGCACGACGAGGAAGAGGCCGACGAGCGGCAGCACCAGTTCCGGCGCCGTCTGCACGCCCTCGAAGACGGCGATGACGAACCGGAGCAACACGCCGGCCAGCATGGCGGCGGCGACGGAGGTCGGGATGCGGGCGATGAGATCGCCGATCGGCCGGAACGCGGCCGTGAGGACGATCAGCGTGCCGGAGAAGAGAAACGCGCCGACCGCCGCATCAAAGGCGATGCCCCCGGCCGAGGCGGCGATCAGCGCCGCGCCCGGCGTCGACCAAGCCGCGATGATGGGAATGCGATGGCGAAGGCTGAGATATCCGCTCGTCGCTGCGATGGCGAGACATAGCGCCGCGACCCAGGACGAGGTTTGCGCCATATCGGCGCCGACCGCCTGCGCCGCGGCGACGATGAGCGCCACCGTTCCGCCGAAACCGACAAGCGCCGCGACAATGGCGGACATCACAACCGACATTCACCGACACTTCTTCATCGAAGCGCCGAGCGGAACGCTGCCTAAAGCTGCCAGCGGTGCAGTCCCGCGGGCAGCTCGACATCGCGCCATATCCCCTTGATGTCGGCGATGCCGCCGCCGGGCCGCAAGAGGGCGGCGAAGGTCTCGGTCGTGAAGGCGCGATAGGCGTCGTGCGCAACGGCACCGACGATGCAGTCGTAACCGCCATCGGGAGCGCCTGATTCCGGCAGCGTCGGCCGCAGCGTGAGATCATAGATCGCGGCGGCCTCCGCCGGGTCGGCCCAGCTGTCATGGACGTCGACCGCATGGCCGCGCTCCATCAGCCCATGCACCAGATCGATCACCTTCGAGTTCCGGAGATCGGGCAGATTCTCCTTGAAGGTGACGCCGAGCACGAGCGTTCGCGGCGTTCGGCCCGGTCGCGGCCTCAGGCTCGCGACATGGTTGGCGATCCACCCGGCCAGATAATCGCCCATGCCGTCATTGATCCGGCGGCCGGCGAGAATGATCTCGGGATCATGGCCGAGCGCCTGGGCGCAATGGGCGAGATAGAACGGATCCACGCCGATGCAGTGGCCGCCGACAAGGCCAGGGCGGAAATCGAGGAAGTTCCACTTCGTCCGCGCCGCCTCGAGCACGTCATAGACCGAGAGGCCGAGGCGACCGAAGATCATCGCGACCTCGTTGATGAAGGCGATGTTGATGTCGCGCTGGGCGTTCTCGATCACCTTCGCCGCCTCCGCGGTGCGAATATCGCGCGCGACATAGACGCCGGCGCACGTGATGCGGCCGTACAGCGCGGCGAGCCGGTCGGCAACCTCCGGGGTCTGCCCGGCCACGACTTTGATGATGCGATCGATCGTATGGAATCGGTCGCCCGGATTGATCCGCTCCGGCGAGTAGCCGAGGAAGAAGTCGCGGCCCGCCCGAAGACCTGACGCGGCTTCGAGCGCGGGCCCGCAGATCTCTTCGGTCACGCCCGGATAGACGGTGCTTTCAAAAACGACGATCGGCGCCATCGCACCGACCGGCGCGCGGCCGAGCACCTCGCCCACCGTCTGGCAAGCGGCCTGCAGGGGCCGAAGATCCGGCTGCTTCGCCGCATCGACGGGTGTCGGCACGGTGACGATATAAAGGCCCGCGCCGATCAGGCTCGCCGGATCGTCGGTCAAAACGAGCCCGCAGGACTTCAGCGTCGCCTCGTCCACCTGTCCGGTGTGGTCAAGGCCCGCCTTCAGCGCCGCGACGCGCTCCGCATTGATGTCGTAGCCAACGACCGGCCCGTTTTCCGACTGTGCCGCGGCGACGGCCAACGGCAATCCGACATAGCCGAGGCCGATCACAGCAATCGCTGTGGTGTCGGCGCTGGTATCGTTCCCGGCGTCACTCATTGTGGCAGAAGGGCGGACAGTAGTGTTCATGAAACGCGGCCTCGACAATCTGGCTGCCTTCTTTCCCCCAGCCGTCCGGTGAAGTCAACCGCGCTCGCGACTCTTGGCGCGCCTTGGCGGCAGGGGTTTCGGTCTGCTCTAATGACGGCAAGCGCAACCGCCCAGAATCGCGCCATGGAACTGACCGCCATCAGCGAGGCCGTGCCAAGCGTCAAATGGCAGCAGCGTTTCACAACGCTATGGCCGCGCTATCGCGCGTGGTATCTGCGCGATGCTCTCGACGCAAGACCGAGCTTTGCCGAGTGCCGCGGCGCGTTGCGCACCCACATGCCGGAATTGTTGCCCGTGTTCGAGCAACTCTCCGCCTTGTCCGGCGAGGACGAGATTGCGTGGCGGTTCCTCAGTCAGTACCGGCCGCCTTCTGTCATCACCGGATGCAGCATTGCCGTCGCGCCGACCGCCGAGCCGATACTGGTCCGGAACTATGACTTCACGCCCTCCTTCTTCGAGGGAACGGTGCTCTTAAGCCGCTGGGTCGGGCATCACGGACGTGTCGTGGCGACATCGGAGGCGTTGTCCGGTGTCCTTGATGGCATGAACGAAGCCGGCTTGGTGGTGGCCCTTACCTTCGGCGGACGGCAAGCCCATGGCGACGGGTTCGGCATCCCGATCCTTCTGCGCTACGTCTTGGAATGCTGCGCTACGACGGCCGAGGCGGTTTCCGCACTGCGACGGCTGCCTTGTGCGATGGTACAGAACGTCCTGATCCTCGACCGCAGCGGAGACTACGTCGTGGTGTATCTGTCTCCGGACCGCGAGACCATCGTCCGTCGCCTCCCGATTACGACCAATCACCAGTGCGCGGTGGAATGGCCGGAGGCCGCCCGGTTCAATCAAACGCTTCAGCGGGCAGCAGCCCTTGAATCCCTGCTTACCGCTCCGGGCACCTCCGTGAAGGCGTTCGTGGAAGCCTTCCATCGACCGCCGCTCTATCGCACGGATTATCTCGAAGGGCTCGGTACGCTTTACACGGCGATATACTATGCTGCGCAAGGCACGCTCGAATATCTTTGGCCCGGCCGACCTGCGTGGGCGCAATCGTTCGACATCTTCGAGGAAAGTGCGCGGGCGCTTCCCGTCTGATTCGACGGGCCATTTTGGGAACGGATTCTAGAACTTGCCGTCGATGGCAATTATAACGACCCCATGACTTGGACATGGCTCGCCGTCGCTTTTCTGATCGTGCTTGCAGCGACCGGCATGACCACCGGCCTGGTCCTGCGACTGCTGCGCCGTCACGCGATTCTCGATCATCCCAACCATCGCAGCAATCATGCGGTCCCGACGCCGCGCGGCGGCGGTCTCGCGGTGATCGGAATCCTGCTGCCCGCCTGGACGATCATCGCCTTGGGGACCGATGCGTCGCCGGCGCTCGCCGCCGTTCTGGTCGGGGCGCTGTTGCTCGCCGCCGTCTCCTGGATCGACGATTTGCGCCGGCTCGGGCCTGCGGTGCGTTTCGCCGCGCAGCTTGTGGCGGTAATCCTCGGCCTCGCCATGATGGGCGGGGCAGAGCCCGTCTTTCAGGGCTATCTCCCGCTGTGGCTCGATCACCTCGCCGCGGCGCTCCTCTGGCTCTGGTTCGTCAACCTGTTCAATTTCATGGACGGGATCGACGGCATGGCGGGGACGGAAGCCGCATGCATAGGCGGCGGGGTGGCGCTGATCGCCCTGATCACCAGCTGGCCGGGTGCCGCCGCGCCGCTCGGCCTTACCCTCGCCGCCGCCGCGATCGGCTTCCTGCTCTGGAACTGGCCGCCGGCGAAGCTGTTCCTCGGCGATGTCGGCAGCGTGCCGCTCGGCTATCTGTTGGGCTGGCTGCTGCTGGAGGTTTCCGCGTCCGGCGCTTGGGCGGTCGCGCTGATCCTTCCCGCCTATTATCTGACCGACGCGACCTGGACGCTGCTGCGCCGCCTGTCGCGCGGCGAACGGATCTTCGAGCCGCACGCGCAACATTTCTATCAACAGGCGGTGCGAAACGGCCTCGGCCACGCCCAAGTGATGCGCGCGGTGCTGATCGCCAACCTCGTGCTGATCCTGCTCGCGCTCGGCGCGGCGCGCGGCGAGCCTGTCGCCGGCGTTCTCGGCGCCGCGGCGACGGTCGCGCTGCTGCTGCGCTATCTGTCGCGGGAACGACGGGCAGAAGCGGCATCATGACCCGAACGGCGAACCGGTGCCCCATTACGCTCGAGCTCGCCGGAATCGACAGGGTGATGGCGCATCGGAGTCGCTGTGTTATCGTCTTGCGCAGTCAGAGGGCACAGGATGGGCCGTAGAATCAAGTTTCCGACGCTTTCGGCACGTGCCGAGATCGCCTTCCTGCACGACGCGTTCATGGCTGCGGCATCGTTCCTCCTGTCGCTGCAGCTTCGGCTCGGCGGCGAGATGCTGGACTATGCCGGCGAGTCCCTGCTGATCGGCACGGTGATATTCACCACCGTTGCAGTCACCGTCTTCTGGTGGATGGGCCTGTATCGCGGCGTCTGGCGCTATGCCTCGATGAACGACCTGCTCGCGATCAGCCGGGCGGTGACGCTGACGATCCTGATCTTCCTGCCGCTCATGTTCCTGGTTACGCGCCTCGAGGCGATGCCGCGTTCGGTCCTGGTGATCAATTGGTTCGTCCTGATGTTCCTGCTGGGGGCGCCTCGCTTCATCTACCGGATCGTCAAGGACGGCAATCTGACGCATGTGCTGGAGCGCGGCGATCCGATGCGCGTTCCCGTCCTGCTGATCGGCGCCGGCCATCCCGCAGAATCCTTCATTCGCGAGATGGCGCGCGACAGGACGGCGCCGTTTCAGGTCGTCGGCATCATCGGCGACAAGGCCAGCCGCATCGGTCAATGCATCCACGGTGTCGCCGTCGCCGGCAGCCTGGCTTCGGCACAGTCGGTGATCGACTCCCTGCGCCGCAGCGGCCGAATGCCGCAGCGCTTCGTCATCACCAGACCGACGATCGAGCCGGAACAGCTTCGGCACCTGCTGGATCTGGCCGAGGCGAACGGCATGACGCTCGCCCGGCTGCCGCGACTGACTGAACTGAAGAACGGGGACGGCGCCGAGACTCCGCTGCAGATGAAGCCCGTCGCCGTCGAGGATCTGCTCGGCCGCCCGCGAACCGTGCTCGACCGCGAGCCGATGCGGCGTCTGGTGGCCGGCCGCCGCGTCCTCGTGACCGGTGCGGGCGGGTCGATCGGCAGCGAACTGGTCCGTCAGATCGCCGGGTTCGAGCCGGCCCATATCACGCTGCTCGACCATGCCGAGTTTCTGCTTTACGAGATCGACCGGGACCTGCGCCAGCGCCGGCCGGCGCTGAGCAGCAGCGCGATCCTAGCCGATATCCGCAACCGCGTGCGCATCGATCAGGTCATGCTTGCCGAACGTCCCGATCTGGTCTTCCACGCGGCGGCGCTGAAGCATGTGCCGATGGCCGAGCTGAACCCGGCGGAGACGACCCTGACCAATGTGATGGGAACCTGCAACGTCGCCGAGTCCTGCCGCGCCACGGGCGTCGCCGCGATGGTGCTGATCTCGACCGATAAAGCCGTCAACCCGACCAGCGTGCTGGGTGCGACCAAGCGGCTGGCCGAGAGCTACTGCCAGGCGCTCGACATCGCCGAGCGGTCGCGCTCAGAACGGTCGTCGGGCGAGACGCAGCGTGGCGGAACGCGCTATATCACGGTGCGGTTCGGCAACGTCCTGGGCTCGACGGGATCGGTCGTCCCGCTGTTCCAGCAGCAGCTCGCCGAGGGCGGGCCGCTGACCGTCACCCACCCCGAGATGATGCGCTATTTCATGACGACCCGCGAGGCCGTGGAGCTCGTCCTGCAGGCCACGGCCTTGGGAAGCGGCCTTGTGACCGGTGTGACCGGCACGCCGGACAGCGGCAAGATCTTCGTGCTCGACATGGGCGAGCCCGTGAAGGTGCTCGATCTGGCGCGGCAGATGATCCGTCTCTCGGGCAAGCAGCCGGAGATCGACGTCGAGATCCGGTTCATTGGCCTGCGGCCGGGCGAGAAGCTGACCGAGGAGCTGTTCCACGCCGGCGAGGCGCTGGCACCGACGCCGCTGCCCGGAATCCTGCTCGCCGGTCCGCGCACCGCCGACTGGAAGCTTCTGCGCAGCGCGCTCGACGAGCTGGCGGAGGCGGCGGCTGCCAGCCGGGGCGAGCAGGTGCTGTCTCTTCTGCAACGCCTCGTTCCAGAGTATGAGACGACGGCGACGGCGCTCCCGGCTGCCGCCGCTTCCTGATTCGAGGATACCGATGAGCGTAATAGAGCCGCAACCGATCGCCCGCGCCCTGATTTCAGTTTCCGACAAGACGGGGCTCGTCCCCCTCGGCCGGTTTCTCGCCGAAAGCAGTATCGAGATCCTGTCGACCGGCGGATCGGCGCGCGAACTTCGCGAGGCCGGCATTCCGGTCACCGAGGTCTCCGACCACACCGGCTTCCCGGAGATCATGGACGGCCGCGTGAAGACGCTGCATCCGACGATTCATGGCGGCATCCTGGCCCGCCGCGACCGCGCCGACCATGAGACCGCCATGGCCGAGCACGACATCGCCGCGATCGATCTCGTGGTCGTCAATCTCTACCCCTTCGAGGCGACGGTCGCCGCCGGCAAGGATCGGGAAACATGTATCGAGAACATCGATATCGGCGGACCGGCCCTGATCCGTGCGGCGGCGAAGAACCACCCTTTCGTGACCGTGGTCACCGACCCGGCGGACTATGACACGGTGATGGCCGAGATGCGGGAACAAGGCGGCATGACGACCATGGCCCTGCGCCGCTGCCTGGCCGCCGCCGCCTTCGCCCGTACCGCCGCCTATGACGCAGCGATCGCCCGATGGATGGCCCAGGAGGGGATGGCCGGGCAGGAGGGCGAGACCTTCCCGCAGCGGCTGGCCTTCACCGGCGTTCGCCGGCAGATGCTGCGCTACGGCGAGAACCCGCATCAGCAGGCCGCGTTCTATGCGGCGAGCGAGCCGGGCGGCCGGCGGCCTGGCGTCGGCACGGCGACCCAGCTTCAAGGCAAGGAACTCAGCTTCAACAATCTGAACGACACCGACGCGGCGTTCGAGCTGGTGGCCGAGTTCGACCGCCCGGCGGTCGCGATCATCAAGCATGCGAACCCCTGCGGCGTCGCGGTCGCCGACAGCCTGGCCGAGGCCTATGCGCGCGCGCTGGCCTGCGACCCGGTCAGCGCCTATGGCGGCATCATCGCCGTCAACCGGCCGCTTGACGCGGCGACGGCCGAAGCGCTCGCGAGCCTGTTCGCCGAGGTGGTGATCGCGCCGGGAGTGAGCGCCGGGGCGCGCGAGCTTCTGGCCGGCAAGAAGAACCTGCGCCTCCTGGAGTCGGGCGGCATGCCCGATCCGACCGCGCCCGGCGTGACGGTGCGCTCGCTGACCGGCGGCTATCTGCTGCAGGGCCGCGACAACGGGCGGGTCGATCCGACAGCGCTGAAGGTCGTGACGAAGCGCGCGCCGAGCGAGCGGGAGCGCGCCGATCTGCTGTTCGCCTTCACCGTGGCGAAGCATGTGAAGTCGAACGCGATCGTCTATGCCCGCGACGGCGCCACCGTCGGCATCGGCGCCGGCCAGATGAGCCGCGTCGACTCCGCCCGGATCGCCGCCTGGAAGGCGCAAGCCGCGGCGACAGCCGCGGGCCAGTCCGACAGTCTCGCGAAAGGCTCCGTCGTCGCCTCGGACGCCTTCTTCCCCTTCGCCGACGGGCTGATCGCGGCGGCGGAAGCGGGTGCTACCGCCGTGATCCAGCCCGGCGGCTCCTTACGCGACGAGGAAGTGATCGCCGCCGCCGACGCCGCCGGCCTCGCGATGGTCTTCACCGGGATGCGGCACTTCCGGCATTAATCGGAGCGCGGCTCTCTCACCGAGAGGAGCAGCAACAGGCCGACGACGAAGAACGGCAGGATGGTCGCCATGCCGGCGCGCTGGCTGTCGAAGGCGAAGGTGGCCCAGCCGAGCACGGCAGGGCCGAGGAAGGCGGTGGCCTTGCCGGCGAAGGCATAGAGCCCGAAGAACTCCGTGCGCAGATCCGGCGGCGCGAGCCGTGCCATCAGCGAGCGGCTGGCGGCCTGCGTCGGGCCGACGAAGATGCCAATGCCGAGCCCGAACGCATAGAACGCCGCCTTGCTCTCGACCAGGAGGATGGCCGCACCGAGCGCACTCATCGCGATGAGCGCGATCACGATCGTTGGCTTCGCGCCGATCCAGTCATCGACCCAGGCGAACAGCGCGGCGCCGAGGCCGGCGGTGACGTTCAGCAGGATGCCGAAGACCATTACCTCCTGAAGCGACATGCCGAAGCTGCCCGCCGCATAGATCCCGCCGAAGGCGAAGAGCGTGTTGAGCCCGTCGATATAGATCATCTTGGCGATCAGGAACTTCGCGACGTTGCGATGCCGCGGAAGCTGGCGCAGCGTGTGGGCCAGCGAGGACAGCCCGTTCCGGACCGCCAAGGCGGGAGGCATGGCCGTTCCCGGTCGGTCGGGCGTGAACAGGAACAGCGGCAGCGCGAAGACGGCGAACCAGACCGCGACCAGCGGCGCTACGGCGCGGACATGCTCGGCCGTGTCCTTGTCGAGTCCGAAGGGCGCCTGCTCCGGCTGGACGAAGATGAGGAGACCGAGCACCAGGCAGGCGAGTCCGCCGGCATAGCCGAGCCCCCAGCCCCAGCCGGAGAGACGGCCGAGCCGGTCGTTCGGCACGAGGTCCGGCAGCATCGCGTTGTAGAAGACGGAAGCGAGCTCGAAGGCGAAGGTGGCGATCCCGGCGACGACGAGGGCGAAGACGACGTCCTCCGGCTCGGGCCGCACGAACCAGAGCGCGGCGGTGGCGAGAACGGAGAGAAGACCGAACATGGCCAGCCACGGCTTGCGGCGGCCGCCCTGGTCGGCGATGCCGCCCAGCACCGGGCTGGCGATGGCGATGGCCAGCCCGGCGAGGCTCGCCATCTGGCCCCAGAGGGCAGTGCCGGTGACCGGATCGTCAGCGACATAGCCGATGAAATAGGCGCTGAACAGGAAGGTCGTGATGACCGTCGGAAAGGCGGAGTTGGCCCAGTCGAAGACGCACCAGGACGCCAGCGCCAGGGGGCCGGGAGATCCGGCTTCGGCCCTCATGCTTCGACAAACACATGGTTCGACAGGCTCACCATGAGGACGTCCCTCGTCCTGAGCCTGCCGAAGGACGAGGTCCGACTCGCATGAAAATCACCCCAGGCATTAACATCCGCAACCGAATCAAACAGGAGGATTGGCCGTGCTGACTGTGACGACGCCGTCTATCGAAGGCAAGATGATCGAAACCCATTACGGAATCGTCAGCGGCGACGCGATCGTCGGCGCCAACATGTTCCGCGATGTCTTCGCGCGGGTCCGCGATGTCATCGGCGGCCGGGCCGGCGGCTATGAAAAGGCGTTGCGCGCCGCCAAGCAGGCGGCGCTGGACGACATGATCGCCGAGACCGAGCAGCTCGGCGCCAACGCCATCGTCGGCGTCGATCTCGATTACGAGGCGGTCGGTGAGAGCATGCTGATGGTCAGCGCCACCGGCACCGCGGTTCGGGTCGCATAACTACCCGCTGATCAAGCTCCGCAGCTGACGGTCGGCGACGGCCAGCATCGACAGGTCGATGCTGCCGGCTTGGCGCAGATCGGCGAACAGCGATTCCATCCGATGGACCGCGGTTCCGCGCTGATCGACCCAGGCCCCGATCGCGCCGTTTCCGGCCGCCGCGCCATTGGCCGATTCCATAACCCGCTGGGTCAGCTCCTTCTGATGGCCGTAGAGATCCTCAACGATCGCGGCGACCGCCATGCGCTGCCAGTGATTGTCGCTGGCGCCGACGCTCGCGGCCGCGCCGCGCAGCCAGTCGAACCCGAAGCGCTCGCCGACCGCGAAATAGGTGCGCCCGACTTCGGTGACGGAGAGGGCAGCCGCCTGGGCGATCCGCACGATGTCCAGCCCGGGGGGTAGCAGATGCAGGCTGGTGACGCGACGGGCCAGAGCCTCGGGCACGCCGTCCTCGACATAGGCTTCCGTCCGCTGCGCGATCGCCTCGCGGTCGGCATCGGTCGTAATCTCGCCGAGACAGTTGGAAAGCTCGGCGATGCCGGCACTGCAGGCGGCAATATTGGCGGCGATGTCGAGGGGCTGAATGCCGGTGCGCAGGAACCACAAAGTGCCGCGCTCCGCTACCGCGTTGATCTCGACCAGCATTGCGATCTGCACCTGCGCCGGCACGAGGGTGTCGAGCGCCTGGATCTCCGACCAGAGCTGCCGCAACTCGAACGTGCCGCGGGTGATCGCATAGGCGCGGGTGATGTCGGAGGCGGTCATGCCGGTCTTCTCCTTCATCGCGTGAACGAAGGTGGGACCGACGCGGTTGACCAGACTGTTCGTCACCACCGTCGCGATGATCTCCCGGCGCAGGCGATGCCCGGCGATGGCTTCGGCGTAAGTCTCGCGCAGCGGGGCGGGAAAGTACTGCATCAGATCGTCGCCGAGCTGGGGATCGTCGGGCAGGTCCGACGGCAGCAGCTCCTCATAGAGCGCGATCTTCGAATAGGCGAGCAGGACCGCCAGCTCGGGGCGCGTCAGCCCCTGCCGCGCCACGAGGCGCTCGGACAGGGTCTCGTCATTGGGCAGGAACTCGAGGGCGCGGTTGAGCTTGTCCGCCCGCTCCAACGCCCGCATGAACCGGCCCTGCTGGTCGAGCAGCAGCCAGTCCTGCGCCTTGATGACGCTGATCGCTTGGCTTTGCAGGTAGTTGTGGCGCAGGACCAGCGCCGCGACCTCCTCGGTCATCGCCTCCAGCAGCTTGTCGCGCTGCTTGCGCGTCATGTCGCCGGCCGACATCGCTTCGTTGAGCGGAATCTTGATGTTGACCTCGTGGTCGGAGCAGTCGACGCCGGCCGAGTTGTCGATCGCATCGGTGTTGATCCGGCCGCCTTGAAGCGCGTACTCGATGCGGCCGCGTTGGGTGAAACCGAGATTTGCCCCCTCGCCGACCACCTTGCAGCGCAGCTCGGCGCCGTCGACGCGCACCGCGTCGTTGCTCCGATCGCCGGCCTCGGCCTGGCTTTCGCTGCTCGCCTTCACATAGGTGCCGATGCCGCCCAGCCAGAGCAGGTCGACGGGCGCGCGAAGGATTGCGCGGATCAGTTCGTTCGGCGTCACGCTGTCGCGGTCGATCCCGAAGCATTGCCGAATCTCCGGGGTGAGCTTGATCGCCTTCGCCTTGCGGTCGAAGACGCCGCCGCCGGCCGAGATGAGCGCGGGGTCGTAATCGGTCCAGGCCGAGCGCGGCAGATCGAACAGCCGCTTGCGCTCCTGCCAGCCGGTTTCGGCATCGGGATTCGGATCGACGAAGATGTGCAGGTGATTGAAGGCGCCGAGCAGCCGGATGTGCCGGGACAGCAGCATGCCGTTGCCGAAGACGTCGCCGGACATGTCGCCGACGCCGACCGCCGTGACGTCCTGGGTCTGGATGTCCGTCCCGATCTCGCGGAAGTGCCGCTTGACGGATTCCCAGGCGCCGCGCGCGGTGATGCCCATCTTCTTATGGTCATAGCCCGCCGAGCCGCCCGAAGCGAAGGCGTCGCCGAGCCAGAAGCCGTACTCCTCGGCGATGCCGTTGGCGATGTCGGAGAAGGTCGCCGTGCCTTTGTCGGCCGCGACCACCAGATAGGGGTCATCCTCGTCGCGGCGCACCAGCTCAGGCGGCGGGACGACGACGCCGCCGACCAGATTGTCGGTCAGGTCGAGCAGGCCGCGCATCATCGTCTGATAGCAGGCGACCACCTCCGCCATCAGCGCCTCGCGACTGCCGCCGGTTAGGGGACGCTTGACGACGAAGCCGCCCTTCGAGCCGACCGGCACGATGACGGCGTTCTTCACCGTCTGCGCCTTCATCAGGCCCAGAACCTCGGTGCGGAAATCCTCGCGCCGGTCGGACCAGCGAATGCCGCCGCGCGCCACCTTGCCGCCGCGCAGATGGATGGCCTCGACGCGCGGGCTGTAGACGAAGATCTCGAACATCGGCCGCGGCAGCGGCAGATCCTCGATCGCCTGCGAATCGAACTTCAGCGACAGATAAGGCTTGTACTTGCCGTCCGCGGCACGCTGGAAGAAGTTGGTGCGCAGGGTCGATTGGATGAGATTGAGGAATCGCCGCAGGATGCGGTCCTCATCCAGGCTCGAGACAGCATCGAGCCCCTTCTCGATCTCCGCGACGATGGCGGCGGCGCGGGCCTCGGCGCCGCCGCGATTGGCGGGATCGAGCAGCGTGCGGAACAGATCGATCAGCAGCTTCGCGATCTGCCAGTTGTCGGCCAGGGTTTCTTCCATATAGGCCAGGCTGAAGGGAATTCCGGCCTGGCGCAGGAACCGGCTGTAGGCCCGGATCACCGTCACGTCGCGCCAGTCGAGACCGGCGCGCAGCACCAGGCGGTTGAAGCCGTCATCCTCCATCTCGCCGAACCAGCTGCGAGCATAGGCCTCGTGGAACTTGTCTTTGACCGCGCCGACGTCGATCTCGGCGCCGTCGGGCGTCACCATGGCGAAGTCATGAATCCACAGCGTCCGGTCCTGGTCGGCCAGATGCACGGTGTAGGGCAGCTCACTGACGACCTTGAGCCCCATATGCTCGAGCACCGGCAGGACGTCGGACAGCGGGATCAGGCCGCCGACATTGTAGATCTTCAGCCGGATTTCGTTCGCCGGCGCCTCGACCGGCCGGAACAGGTTCATGGTCATCGAGTCGGTCGCCAGCGCCTCCTCGAGCCGATCGATGTCGAAGATGGCGGCGTGCGCGCTGAACCGCTCCTGATAGGCGATCGGGAAGGCGGTGGCATAACGTCGCAGCGCCAGCAGCCCCTGCTCCTCGCCCTTCGCCTCGATCAGCGCGTCCTGCAGATGATCGGCCCAGGACCGGCCGACCTCGACCAGCCGCTGCTCGATCTCGGCCGGATCGACGTCGGGGATCGCGCCCGGCGTCGTCATCACGACGATATGCAGCCGGACCAGCGGGCCGTCCCCCATATGCGTGAAGAAAGCGGTCGCGCGGCCGTTATAGGCGCGCGCCAGGATGTCCTGGATGCGCAGCCGAAGATCCGTGTTGTAGCGGTCGCGCGGCAGGAACACGAGGCAGGAGACGAACCGCTCGAACGGATCGCGGCGGGTGAACAGCGCGATCCGCTGGCGTTCCTGCAGATGCAGGATACCGAGCGCGGTTTCGAGCAGCTCGTCCTCGGAGATCTGGAACAACTCGTCGCGCGGGTAGGTCTCGAGAATATGCGTCAGCGCCTTGCCGTCATGGCTCGACGGCGCGAAGCCGGCGCGGGCGATGATGTTCGCGACCTTGCGGCGCAGCAGGGGAATCTCGCGAGAGCTGCGGTTGTAGGCCGTGGAGGTCAGGAGCCCGACGAACAACCGCTCGCCGACCACCC
This sequence comes from Virgifigura deserti, assembly GCA_003576685.1. Classification (GTDB taxonomy): domain Bacteria; phylum Pseudomonadota; class Alphaproteobacteria; order Dongiales; family Dongiaceae; genus Virgifigura; species Virgifigura deserti. Next base: position 156,671 of record QOZR01000006.1, on the reverse strand, counting down.
GGCCGGCCTCGTCGAACTTCTTGACGCCGATCGTGTCCATATGCATCGGTCGGTGAACGGTGGCCCGGCGGTTCGCCTTGGTCACCATCAGCAGTCGTGACTGCCGCAGGAAATGCCGAACCTCCGGCGGCAGCTTCGCGAAGTTCCGCAGTCCGTCGAAAATCGAGGCGCGGTCGTCGCGTAGAATACCGAGCCCGCTGCCTGCGCGGATCGACAGCGTTGCCGCCTCACCCTCGCCGGAGAGGTCGTATTCGCGATAGCCGAGATAGGTGAAATGATCGGCGTTCAGCCACTGGAGGAAGGCGGCCGCTTCGGCGATCTCCTCCTCCGGCAGCGGCGGTGGCGCGGCCTCGAGCCCGGCGAGAACCTCGCTCACCCGGTCGCGCATCTTCTGCCAGTCCGCGACGGCGACGCGGACGTCGGCAAGCACGCCCTCCAGTGCCGTGCGGATTCCTTCGAGCTTCTCGGCCGACGACTGCTCGTTGATCCAGACCTGCATGAAGGATTCGCCGGCGACTCCCCCGGGTGCCCCACCGGGTGCTCCACCGGGCGCCCCACCGGCGGCATTCGCGTTGCCCAATCCGAGAAGACGGCCGGCATCGTCGCGTTGCGTCGGAACGATCGGATGGATGACGAGATAGACGGTGAGGTCGCGCCGGTTCAACTCGGCCGTCACCGAATCGACCAGGAACGGCATATCGTCATTGACGATCTCGACGACTGTGTGTGGGCTGTGCCAGCCATGTTCGTCGAGCCGCGGGTTGTAGACGCGCACCTTGGCCGTGCCGCGCCGTCGCTGCGCCCCGAAGTTCCAGAGGGATACCGCCGCGCCGAACAGGTCGTCGGGATCGTGCCCGACGAGATCGTCCGGCGGCACGTTGGCGTAAAACTGGCGGATGAACCGTTCGATATCATTCGCCCGGTCCCGCTCGAGCCGGCTGCCGACCTCATGCAGCACCCGCTCGATCAGCTCCGACTTCATCTTCTCTGCCTTCAGCGGCATCTCGTCTCCCCTTCAGCCGGGCGGGCGCGGCCCCCGCCATTCCGACCGCCTGCCGTTTCCACCAAAGCTACCCCATCGGCCGATTAACACAAGAACCGGTACGAGGATTGGTAGAAGGACCGGTACGCCACCGCCGATAAAGCGGTTCTTAACGGCGGCGATGATAAGCAGGAAACAAGCGCGCTCGCATCCCGCCGTCAGCGTTTGGGACGAATGATGCGAGCGGTACCGACGTGGCGCGGAAACGCCGACAGCGAGCAGGGAGCCCTGTCGAGATGATGAACGAGGTCCGCGGCGAATTGTTCCTGCGCCGCCTGCCGCCGGAGATCCGCGATGGGCTGAGTCCGGCGCAGCAGGCGGCGATCCGCGTCGCCGCCGGCCAGGGCCACGAGCGGGAGCGCCACCGGATCGACCTGGAGTTCGGCCTGCCCACTCCCTGGGGACGATATTATGTCGCGATCTTCGCCGGCCCTGAACGGCGGAGCTCCGGGCGGCGTGGTTCCGCGCAGCGGCGACGGGATACCCACTGGCGCCCGCTGATGACGACGGGCAACGGTTCGACCCACATCATTCGTACGACCTGTCTCGGCCTGTTGCTGCTGGCGGCGCTTCTCCTGTACGAGACCGTCGTCCAACCCTGATCGAAGCCGCACCCGACACAGTCTCCTCGGACCGATAGCGCGAGCATCTCTCCTCTTGGGGGAACTGCCGGCAAGGTGGGGCGTTCACGGGAAGGGGCGAGCGGCGCGCTGGAGGCAACCGATGGTCACGACGGTCGGAACGGAAACCGACTTCATCGACATGTTGAACAACTTGATCCGGCTCGATTTCGATGCGATCGATGCCTATGAGGCGGCGGTCGACCGGCTGGAAAGGCGCAGCGACGCGGAGCAGCTCCGTGCTTTCCAGGCCGACCATGAGCGGCACACGCGCGAGGTGGCGGCGATCGTCAGAGACCTCGGCGGCACGCCGGCCACTGCGGGCGACGCCAAATCGATGCTGACGACCGGCAAGGTGCTGCTGGCGGACCTGATCGGCGACAAGGCGGTCCTGAGGGCGATGAAGACCAACGAGGACGACACCAACACCGCCTATGAGCGCGCCGTCCGGCACGGCAGCAAGACGCCCGCCGCGAACGAAGTCCTGCAGCGCAATCTCTGCGATGAGCGCCGACACCGCAGCTGGATCGAAGAAGCCATTAACCGGCTTTGATTTAATGGAGTCGCTCGCGCGGTCCCGGATCGGGGCGGTACCAGTCGCGTATTGCGTTCATCGTCTGACGCCAGAACAGAGCGGCGCAGATCTCCTTCTCTTCAAGGAGGGTCTGTGCGCGTTCGGCAGCGTGGATCGCGGCCGTCGCGCCATGGCAGGCGATCAGCCGGTCGGCGAGCAGCCAGACATCGCGGCTGTAGAGCGCGGCTTCCTGTCGAGGCTCCATCCGGCGCCCTCCCCAACGATCCGGGACCGCAAGCCGCCGCTCCTGCCGGTTGCAGCCGTCTTTTGACGGCACCGCCTACTGCCGGTGCGTGGTCCGCGTCTGAAGGCTCAGCCCATCGCGCATGACATCCGGTGCGCAGGGCGTCTCGCCGATCCGCCGTGCGGTTTCGATAGCCTCGCCGATGCGCACCCAGATCACAGCCGCCGTTCGCTGGCCCTGACGTTCCAGATGGTGGACGCGCCGCGCCGCGCGAGCGCCGGCGTCACGGCCATACCTGCCGATCATCAGATCTGCGGCGCGTACGATATCGCACGCCTGAAGCGGTGCAATGAGGGTGCAGCCTGTCATCATCGATCCCGCGCGCTGTTGGGACAGTCTTGAAAGAAGGAACGCCCGTCGGGACGGCAAGGTTCCGAGCGGACAATTCCCAAGCGGACATTCGAACGACGATCCGGCAGACAGCCGCGCCAGCTCTTTGTCGGCGCGCCGCGTCTCACTATGAGAGGGAGGGCTGCCCCTGCTTGTCGCCGGAGCAGCCCTCCACCGGTCGGGTTGCTGGTGCCCGACCGCTAGTCGGTCGTGCCGGAACCGGCATCCGGCTGGTCCTCGTCGACCTGGACGTCCTCGCCGGTGATCGTGCCCGGCTGCGATTCGGAGACTTCTGGGATCTCCTCATCAGTCGCGGCCGTGTCGCCGTCCTGTTCCGGATTGAGTTCCTCGTCGGTGTTCGTGTCCGCAGCGGCCGTGCCGTCCGTCCCGGTGCTCATCTCGCCGCTTGCGCTGCTGCCAGTCTCGACCTTCGATTTCTCGGTCGCGTCGGACTCGCCGGCCGCCTGCGCCCAGCCCGGAATCGTCAGAACCAGGGCAACCGCTGCACTCGACAGTAGCTTCAACATCACCAACCTCCTCAAAAATGTCCCCAGCTCCCGAACCCAAGATTGGGAACACGAGAGCCCCGGGTCGGTTCCAAATGGCGGCGCGGAATCGAGTCGGCGACAAGCGGCGCTGGACCGTCCGACGGCATTCGGCATTGCATGGCCAAGTCCTTTCGGTCATGAGAAGGCAGATGACAATCAGAAGCCGAAACGTCGATGAAGCGGAACATCAGGGGCCTCGGAGGACCTCTGGCTGCCGTCACGAACCGGCCTATGCGGGCCAAGCCATCTACTCGCCGACCACCCTGGCGCTTTACGACCTGGTCGTCCTCGGGCTGTCCAACCCCTTGGTCTGGCGCTGTCCGACCCGACGCATCCTGCGGCTTTACGACCAGTATGTGACCGACAATCACCTCGATGTCGGCGTCGGGACCGGCTGGTATCTCGACCGCTGCCGCTTTCCGAGTCTGGCGCCGCGAATCGGCCTGATGGATCTCAATCCGAGCTCGCTTGCGGCAGCATCGCGTCGGATCGCGCGATACCGGCCGGAGCAGTTCCGAGCGGACGTCCTGAAACCGGTTGCCGTCGAGGCTCCGGCATTCCAATCCATCGCGCTGACCTACCTCTTGCACTGCCTGCCCGGCAGCATCGCGCAGAAGGCCGTTGTGTTCGACAATCTGGCGCCGCTGCTGCAGCCCGGCGGCGTGATATTCGGCGCAACGCTCTTGCGGATCGGCGTTGTACGCTCCACCGCCGCGCGCGTCCTTATGCGGGCGTACAATCGGAAAGGCATATTCTCGAACGAAGCCGACAGCGTTCAGGCCCTGCGGGCAGCGCTGGATCAGCGATTCCGATCCGTCGAGATCGATATCGTCGGCTGTGCCGCCCTGTTCGTCGCGAGGGATCGCCGGGACTAGGGCGCCCCGTTGCAGCCGTAATTGATTTGTCCGGAATGGACCCCGAGAGAAATTGGAGCGGGCGAAGGGATTCGAACCCTCGACCCCAACCTTGGCAAGGTTGTGCTCTACCCCTGAGCTACGCCCGCTTGGATGGGTAAGCGCGCCCAGGGCTTGAACAGCGCCCCTCGCGCGGGCGCCGATAATACCCATGGCTTCGGCATTTGCAAGCACAGTTAAGCGGACCGCGCATCGGCGGAAGCCCATCCTTCGGGGTTGAGGGAACAGGCGCGCCTTGGCTATGGTGCCGGGCATGTCTGATGTCACAGCCGCCCGCACGCCTGCTACTGCCGCCGATCTGTTCGCCCGGCTCGACGAACTCGGCATCCGCACCAGCACCGTGGAGCACCCGCCCGTCTTCACCGTCGAGGAGGCGAAGGCGCTGCGCGGCACGCTGCCGGGCGGGCATATCAAGAACCTGTTCCTGCGCAACAAGAAGGGCGAGATGTGGCTGGTCGTCGCGGAGGAGGACCAGGCGATCGACCTCAAGGAGCTGGGCGCGCGGCTGGGCGCCGGGCGGCTGTCGTTCGGCAGCCCGGACCGGCTGATGACCTATCTGGGCGTCGTGCCCGGTGCGGTGACGCCCTTCGCGATCATCAACGACCGCGACGGCGCCGTGCGGGTGGCGATCGACAAGGCGCTGCTCGCGCTCGACCCGATGAACTGTCATCCGCTGACCAACGACCGGACGACGGCGATCGCACCGGGCGACCTGCTGATCTTCCTCGCCGCCTGCGGCCACGAGCCGCGGCTTCTCGATTTTTCGGAGCCGCCCCCGACCGCCTGAACGCGGCAGGGCTTGGGCCCCGGAGAGCCCGCAAGACTTGCCAGCACGGCGCCCCCGCGCCATGTATCACGCATTAGGCTTTTTCGAATGAAAGACATCGACATGGACCAAGTCATCGGCATGACCGCGCCGGGCACGAGCCAGGCGGGCGGCGATCTCGTCAAGGATACCAATACCGAGCAGTTCATGGCCGACGTCATCGACGCCTCGGCCCAGACGCCCATCATCGTCGATTTCTGGGCGCCCTGGTGCGGCCCGTGCAAGCAGCTCGGCCCGGCGCTGGAAAAGGCGGTGCGCGAGGCCAAGGGCGCGGTCCACATGGTCAAGGTCAATATCGACGAGAACCAGGAGCTGGCAGCGCAGATGCGCATCCAGTCGATTCCGGCGGTTTATGCCTTCTATCAGGGCCGCCCCGTCGACGGCTTCGTCGGCGCCCTGCCGGAGAGCCAGATCAAGAGCTTCGTCCAGCGGCTCATGCAGGCGGCGGGCGGCGCGGCCGGTCCCTCACCAGTCGAACAGGCGCTGGAGCAGGCGAAGGCGGCGCTGGAGGCCGGCGACACCGGGACGGCGAGCGCGCTGTTCGGTCAGGTCCTGGCACATGATTCGGAGAACGCCCCGGCCGCGGCCGGGCTTACCCGCTGCTATCTGCAGGCCGGCGATATCGAGATGGCGAAGCAGGTGCTGGACCGCGTTCCAGCCGACCAGGCGGGCAATGCCGACGTCCAGGCCGCGCGCACCGCGCTCGAACTGGCCGAGCAGGCCTCGGCGGCCTCCGGCGCGTCGGCCGAACTGGCCGAACGCCTGCGGCAGAACTCGAACGATCATCAGGCGCGCTACGACCTGGCGGTGGCGCTCTATGCCCAGGGCGAACAGGAGACGGCGGTGGACGAGCTGCTCGAGCTGTTCCGGCGCGACCGCAACTGGAACGATCAGGCGGCCCGCAAGCAGCTGGTCAAGCTGTTCGAGGCCCTCGGGCCGACGGACCCGCTGACTCTGTCGGCGCGGCGCCGGCTGTCATCCCTCATGTTCTCATGAGTTTCCGATGAGTCGGGGGCCTTTCGACCCGCGCTTCGACGATCTGCCGGCCACGCTGCCGATCTTTCCGCTCGCGGGCGTTCTGCTGCTGCCCGGAGGCAAGCTGCCGCTCAACATCTTTGAGCCGCGCTATCTCGACATGACGTCCGATGCGCTTGCCGGCGAGCGGATCATCGGCATGATCCAGCCGACGGCGTCCGACTCCGACGCCGCGTCGCCGCCGGTCTACCCGACCGGCTGCGCCGGGCGGATCACCTCCTTCGCCGAGACGGACGACGGGCGCTATTTGATCACGCTGACCGGGCTCTGCCGGTTCGACGTGGCCGAGGAACTGCCGCTCCATCGCGGCTATCGGCGGGTGGTGCCGCGCTTCGAGCCCTATCGGGCGGATCTGGAGGCGGAGGCGAAGGCCGTGATCGACCGGACCCGGCTGTGCAATGCGCTGAAGGCCTACTTCGCGCTGCAGAGCCTCGCCGTCGATTGGGAAGCGATCGAGGAGACGGCCGACGAGAAGCTCGTCACCTCGCTCGCGATGATCTGCCCGTTCGAGCCGAGCGAGAAGCAGGCGCTGCTCGAATCGCCGGACCTGACCGAGCGCTGTCGCAAGATGACCGCGCTGATGGAGATGGCGGTGCTGAACAGCGCCGCGAGTGATGTGTTGCGTCACTGAGTTCGGTTGTTTCCCGGTGTAATCCGTGGACGGGATCTGGGGGTGTGATGAGTGAACGGAGAAGTACGGTCGATCCGAAGCTGCTGGAGATTCTGGTCTGTCCGGTGACCAAAGGGGCGCTGATCTACGATGCCGAGGCGCAGGAGCTGATCAGCCGGCAGGCCGGGCTCGCTTATCCCATCCGCGACGGCATCCCGATCATGCTGATCGACGAGGCCCGGCCGCTCGACGAAACGCCCTGATCGACCGATGAGCACGGATTCATGAGCACGGACTCGGACAGCGGATCGGAGAAGCCGTTCGGCGCCGCGCACTGGCCGACCGAGGTTCGCCTGAAGCAGGCGGAGAAGGTGCTGGAGATCGATTTCGACAACGGCGTCACCTACCGTTATCCCGCCGAGCTGCTGCGGGTCGAGAGCCCGTCGGCCGAGGTTCAGGGCCATGGACCCGGCCAGAAGCAGCTCGTCCCTGGCCGCGCCCATGTCGGCATTCTCGGCATCGAGCCGGTCGGCAATTACGCGATCCGGATTCGCTTCGACGACCTGCACGACACTGGCATCTATTCCTGGGCCTATCTCTACCAACTCGGCGAGCGGCAGACGGAGCTCTGGGAGGCCTATCTGAAAGCGCTGGAGGAACGCGGCCTGTCGCGCGAGCCGAAGCGCCGCTGATCGCCGATATCTCGGATCGTGCTCTGGGCCTGCTTCGAACCGGGGGAACCCGCAGACCGTCGGCAAGCACGCCCGCTCATCGAGCAAAGGCGAGACCGGAGGGAACCGCATGCGCCCGATACCGCTGGGAGCCAAGGGAACGTTTACGCTGGCTGTCGCACCCGAGCATCTTGCCAACCAGTTCAAGGACGCGATGCTCCCGCCCGTTCTGGCGACGCCGGTCATGATCATGATGATGGAGAATGCGGCGCTCAACGCGATCCGCCCGTTCCTGGACACCGATGAAAGCGCGGTCGGCACAGCGGTCGACGTGCGGCATCTCGCGGCAACACCCGTCGGACATCAGGTGCGTGCCGAGGCCGAGGTGACCAAGGTCGAGGGGCGGCGAATCGAATTTAAAGTGACCGCGAGCGACGAGACCGAAGAGATCGGGTGCGGCACTCACGAGAGAATGGCCGTCGATCTCCGCCGGCTCGATCAGCGTTTGGCGACTAAGAGCAAGCCCCGGGCGCGCCCCAGACATAGCAGCTAGACGGCGGCAATTGCCGGCGCCCTGAAGAACCAATGCCGCGACATTCTGCTCAAGCGGCGGCGATCGGTGCCGCGCGCTCCGCGCGGGCGGCCGCCCGCGCCAGACGGCGGGCGTTCTTCGTCGCACGGCTGTGCAGTGGGTCGAGCGCCGTGGCCGTCATGCGGACCGTCAGTTCGGTGAGCCGTATCCCGACCGCAAACCCGGACTCGATGCTTGCCTGGGCATAGCGCTGCTGGGTTGCAGCGGCTTGGCCGGTGGTACGGCAATGCAGCACGGCAGCGAAACACCGGGTCGCCAGACGCGTCTGATCAATCATCCCATCGGTCAGGGAGCGCTGCATCGCCGTCCAGCCGCGCGCCAGCGCCTGCCCTGAATCGGTCGCGGCCTCCAGCTTTTCGAAGCCCATTCGGTGAAGCTCGCGATGGTCGGCATCACCCGGCGTCGCCAGCGCTTGCGCGATCATCGGCAGGCGATAGCCGATCGTCGCCAGGCCGGCCGTCGTCATTGCCCAGAGATCGAGGGCCGTCTGCGTCGCCAGCGTGTTCGACGACCAGACGTCGCCCGCGATCTTGGCAGCCCGTTGCGCGGTCCTTGCGGCCATTCTTCATATTTCCTTTCCACAGGAGCTTCGTCTGCTGGAGCGTTCGGCGCATTGCCGAACCGGAGCGAACACCGGGCGACAGAACCTGGTTCCAGCGTGGCCGTGCAGCGCCAAATAGCTAAATAGCTAGAGCGGCTCGCCGCGTACCAGTCGCGGCAACTCACCGGCGGTCCCCATCGCATGGCGCATCAGCACCCGCTTCAGCGACGGCAGCCGGTTGACCGCCGCCAGCCCGAGGTCCCGGGCCAAGCGGAGCGGCAGCAGATCGTTCGAGAACAGGCGGTTCAGGCCATCGGTCACGGCCATCAGCACGAGTGTGTCGAACCGCCGCCAGCGCTCATAGCGCTCGAGCACGTCAGCCGCACCGATGTCAAGCCCAAGCCGGCGCGCATCGACGAGCGCCTCGGCCAATGCCGCCACGTCCCGGAGGCCGAGATTCAGCCCCTGGCCGGCGATCGGATGGATCGCATGCGCCGCGTCGCCGACGAGCGCCAGCCGGTCGTCGGCATAGCGCTCCGCATGCAGCAGACGAAGCGGATAGGCCCAGCGGCCGCCGACGGGCCGTAGCCGACCCAGCGAATCGCCGAAGCGATGCTCGATCTCCGCCGCGAACGCGTCCGCGTCCAGCGCCATCATCGTCCGTGCCGGGGCGCGCCGCTCCGTCCAGACGATGGACGACCGGTTTCGGCCCTCCTGGTCAGGGACCATCGGCAGCATGGCGAACGGGCCGGAGGGCAGGAAATGCTCGTGCGCGACGCCATGATGCGGTTTCTCATGCGCCACCGTGCAGACGATACCGGTCTGCGGGTAGCTCCAATCCGTCACCCGGATCCCCGCCAGGGCTCTGACCGGTGAGCCTTGGCCGTCGGCGCCGATGGCGAGAGTGGCGGCGATCTCCGTCACGCCGGTGGGATTCGGCGACAGCGCGACGCGGACGCCGCCGGCGGTGCGCGCCAGTCCGGCGATGCGGGCCGGCGCCAGATGGCGAGCGGTGGGGAGGGCGGCGAGCCGGTCGAGCAGCGCCCGACGGATCACCTGATTCTCGATGATATGGCCGAAGGGCGGCGCATCGGCGTCACCACCGGCGAGGTCCCGATGGTCGTAATGGAGGAAGAGGCGCGAGGTGCGGCCCCGGGCATCGCCATCAGAGACGCGGATATCGAGAATCGGCTGCGCTTCCGCCGCCATCCCCGGCCAGACGCCGATGCCGGCCAGGACCTGCTGCGAACCGAAGGCGATCGCCGAGCTGCGGCCGTCATAGCTCGTCGCCGTCCGTTCCGGCGCGGCCTGCGCATCGACCAGGGCGACCGCGATCCCGGCATCGGCGAGGGCGACGGCGAGCGTCATCCCGACCATGCCGCCGCCGATAATGGCGACGTCGGCCGTCACCGTTTGGATGAGATCGTGTTGTTCCGGGTTCGTGACCATCCGCATAGCATCCTAGCCGCGCGCGAGCTTGTCCAGTCGAAGTCCATCCAGCAGAACCGGGTGTGCATAAAAATTGTGCGAAGCAACATTTCTGCCTGCGAAATAGGCAATCCGGCCGCTGAGACTGACAGTCGACGCATCCGCGGAATCGCATGAAACCCCGCCTTTCTGCCGCGGCGGCGGCCCGAATCGCCCGTCGCGCCGGAAGCGGCACGGTTCTTGAAACGCCGGCGAGCGGAACGAGGACGCCGCGGCGCGGCAGCAGGGAGTGCAGGACATGAAGCTGATCCTGGCGATCGTGAAGCCGTTCAAGCTCGACGAGGTCCGGGATGCCCTGATCGCCGTCGGGGTGCATGGCGTCACCGTCAGCGAGGTGAAGGGCTTCGGCCGGCAACGCGGGCAGACCGAGATCTATCGCGGCACCGAATATCGGGTGCATTTCCTGCCGAAGGTGATGCTGCACATCGCGGTCCCCGACAGTCTGGCCGACCGCGTGGTCGAAGCAATTCAGGCCGCCGCGGCAACCGGCCGCATCGGCGACGGCAAGATCTTCGTTCTCGACCTCATGCACGCGGTGCGAGTGCGCACCGGCGAAATCGACGAAGCCGCTTTGTAGGAGAAACGGGATGGCGTTCACACGGAAACTCTGGATTGCGGCCGCAGCGATCGGCGCTGTCGGCCTGGGGACGACAGCACCGGCGCAGGCGCAGGTTGCTGAGGAAACGGCGTTCATCCTGAACTCGTTCTCCTTCCTGGTGCATGGCTTTCTGGTCATGTTCATGGCCGCCGGCTTCGCCATGCTCGAATCCGGACTGGTGCGGACGAAGAACACCGCGGCGATCTGCCTGAAGAACATCGCCCTCTACGGCATCGCCGGCATCCTGTTCTATCTGACCGGCTACAACCTGCTCTATGCCGGAGTCGATGGCGGCGTCATCGGCAGCCTCGGTTTCTGGAGCGCCGACGACGCGGCGGCCCTCGCCGGCGATTTCAGCGGCGGCTATGCCGCCGCCTCGGACTGGTTCTTTCAGATGGTCTTCGTGGCAACCACCGCCTCGATCGTATCCGGCGCGCTTGCGGAGCGTATCAGGCTCTGGCCGTTCCTCCTTTTCACCGCCCTGCTGTCAGGCTTCATCTATCCGATCGCCGGATCCTGGCAATGGGGCGGCGGCTGGCTCGCCGAACTGGGCTTCGTGGACTTCGCCGGCTCGACCATCGTCCATTCCGTCGGCGGCTGGGCGGCGCTCACCGGCGCGATCCTGCTCGGCGCCCGCAAGGGCAAGTACACGGCAGGCGGCCACATCAATCCCATGCCCGGCGCCAACCTGCCCCTGGCGACGCTCGGCACCTTCATCCTGTGGCTCGGCTGGTTCGGCTTCAATGGCGGTTCGCAGCTCGCCCTGGGGTCGGCGGCGGACGTGATCGCCATCGCCACGATCTATGTCAACACCAACATGGCCGCCGCCGGCGGTGTCGTGGCGGCGATGGCGCTCACCCAGATCTTGCATGGGAAGGTGGACCTGACGATGGCTCTGAACGGCGCCATCGCCGGGCTGGTTTCGATCACCGCCGGGCCGGATACGCCCAGCCTGCCCCTGGCGATCGCGATCGGCGCAGTGGGCGGCGCGCTCGTGGTGCTCGCGGTTCCGATGTTCGATCGGTTGCGGATCGACGACGTCGTCGGCGCGATCTCCGTGCATCTGGTCTGCGGGATTTGGGGGACGCTGGCCGTGCCGCTCAGCAATCCAGATGCCGGGTTCCTGACCCAGCTGACCGGCGTAGTCGCGATCGGCGCGTTCGTCGCGGCGGCCACCGCGATTGTCTGGGCGGTGCTGAAGGCCACCATCGGCATCCGCTGCAGCGAGGAGGCGGAAATGATCGGCCTCGACCAGGCTGAGCTGGGGCTCGAGGCCTATCCCGAGTTCGGCCGTGGCTCTCAGATGATCTGAGCCCCCCCCTTCCTCCAGGCCTCCGGCCCGAAAGGCGGCTTGCCTTTCGGGCCGTTTTTTCTTAGAGATCCGCCGCGCCGAAACGTCTCTCGGCGCGCGATCTTGTGTTCCGGCCACAGGACCGATAGAACCTGTTTATGCTTTGTACCAGTTTTTCGTCCCGAGTCGTTCCTTCAGTCGCCCCCGGCGGTGTGATGGATGCTGATTGATCGGCTCGAGCCGCTTCTCAGATTTCATCCCTTCACCCGGCTGAACGCGCTGCTGCAGGATTTGACGCCCGGCGGGTCCGGCGCGCCGCTTCTGTTCTCGGTCGGCGAGCCGCAGAATGCGCCGCCGCCGATCCTGCACACGGAGCTGGACCGCCACGCGGGCTCATGGTCGCGCTATCCCCCGGCGGTCGGCACGCCGGACTTCCGCGCCGCGGTCGGCGAGTGGCTGATGCGCCGATACCGGCTGCCGGCGGGCCTGATCGACCCGGACCGCCATCTGCTGCCGGCCGCCGGATCGCGCGAGGCGCTGTTCATGATCGCGCTGTCGGCGGTGCCGGAAGCGCGTGGCAACGGAGTCCGCCCGGCGGTGCTGATGCCGAACCCGTTCTATCACGTCTATGCCGGCGCGGCGGCGGTCGCGGGGGCGGAGCCGGTGTTTCTGCCGGCGACACGGGAAACCGGCTTCCTGCCCGATCTCGACGCGCTCGACCGCGATCTGCTCGACCGAACGGCGCTCGCCTATGTCTGCTCGCCGGCCAATCCGCAGGGCGCGGTGGCGGATCTGGCCTATCTGCAGTGCTGGATCGAGCTGGGGCGCCGTCATGATTTCGTCGTCGCCTTCGACGAATGCTATGCCGAGACCTATACCGAGGCGCCGCCACCGGGAGCGCTCGAAGCCTGCGCGGCGCTGGGTGGCGATCTGACGAATGTGATGGTGTTCCACTCGCTGTCGAAGCGCTCGGGCGCCGCAGGGCTGCGGTCCGGCTTCGTCGCCGGCGACCCGCGCCTCGTCCAGCGGCAGGCGCAGCTCGTCAATTTCGGCGGCGTGGCGCCGCCGTTGCCGGTGCTCGCCGCCTCGGCCGCGCTGTGGCGCGACGAGGCCCATGTCGAGGCCGGGCGCGCCCGCTATCGCGAGAATTTCGCGGTGGCGGCCGAGATTCTCGGCGACCGCTTCGGCTTCGTCAGACCGGCCGGCGGTTTCTTCCTGTGGCTGGATGTCGGTGACGGGGAGGCGGCGGCGCGGCGGCTTTGGGCCGAGGCGGGAGTTCGCGTCCTGCCGGGCGCCTATATGGCGCGGCCCGATAGTACCGAGGGAGGGAATCGTGGGCCGGGCGACCGTTACATCCGCGTCGCCCTGGTCTATGATGCCGCGACCACCGCCGAGGGGCTTCGCCGCCTCGTCGCGGTGCTGGATGATGCGCCGATCGCGGCCGAGGGGGGCAGTGCCCACACTGTAGCGTTTGGGGATAAGGCATGAGCGACTCCAGCGGCATCTTTGGCCGGATGACCATCTTCCCGGCGGGAACGAAGGCCTTCCTGAGCCGACGGGCGACCGAGGTGGCCGGCGGTTGTCTGATTCTAGCAGCGCTGGCCTTCTTGCTAGCGCTGGCGACCTTCGATTCGGCCGATCCGTCGTTGAACAAGGCCGTGGACGGGCCGGTCCGGAATCTTCTGGGCTTGCCAGGCGCCTACACCGCCGACCTGGCGCTGCAGAGCGTCGGGCTCGCTAGCCTCGTGCTGCCGATCGGCCTGCTTGCCTGGGGCTGGCGGCTGCTGCGCCACTATCGGATCGGCCGCGGCTGGCTACGCCTGGCGCTTCTGCCGGCGGCGATCCTGGCCGCCGCCATCGCGCTGACCCCGGTGCCGGCGACGGACAACTGGCCGGCCGCCACGGGCTTCGGCGGATCGGCCGGAGCCCTGCTGCTGTATGGCCCGCAGGGGGATGCCGGGCTGTTGGGTCTGCTGGGGACGGGCACGACGCCGATCGGGCTTGCCGGCGCGGTCGTCGCCCTGGCGCTGCTGTTCTTCACCCTCGGCATCCCGTGGCTCGACTATCTCGCCTTCGGTCGCGGAACGGCCGGCGTGGTCGAAGGCGCCGGCCGGAGCGTCGCCCGGGTTTACGGAATGCTGCGGCGTAGTGGCGATCGCGCGGGGGCGGCTCTGCGCCGGCAGCAGCGGCTCAGCGGAAAGTCCGGCGGGAGGGACCGGCTCGAGCCGCAGCTCGACGAACCCGGTCAGGCGGCGCCGATCGACATCCCGACGCCGCCGCTCACCGCCTCCGGCGGCCGGCAGGCTTCCGCCCCGCGCGTCGAAGTCAAGAAGCCCAAGGCGAAGGCGAGCCGGCGCGCCGCCAGCAACCAAGCAACGCTGGACCTGCTCCCCGGCGACGATTACGCCCTGCCGCCGCTAGAACTGCTGGAGCAGCCGACGACGCGCGGCGCACAGCGGGTCAATGAGGAGTCGCTCGAGAAGAACGCGCGGCTGCTCGAATCGGTGCTGGAGGACTTCGGCGTCAAGGGCCAGATCGTCAAGGTCAGGCCCGGCCCGGTGGTGACGCTCTATGAGCTGGAGCCGGCGCCCGGCACCAAGACGAGCCGGGTGGTCGGCCTCGCCGACGATGTCGCCCGCTCGATGAGCGCGGTGTCGGTGCGCGTCGCGGTGGTGCCCGGCCGCAGCGTGATCGGCATCGAGCTGCCCAACCGGCGGCGCGAGACCGTCTATCTCCGCGAGCTGCTGGCCGACGAGGCTTACGAGCGGACGGCGGCGAAGCTCGCGCTCGTCCTCGGCAAGGATATCGGCGGGGCACCGATCATCGTCGACCTCGCGCGGATGCCGCATCTCCTGATCGCGGGCACGACCGGATCCGGCAAGTCGGTCGCGATCAATACGATGATCCTGTCGCTGATCTATCGGCTGCCGCCCGACAAATGCAAGTTCATCATGATCGACCCGAAGATGCTCGAGCTGTCGGTCTATGACGGCATCCCGCACCTTCTGACCCCGGTGGTCACGGAGCCGCGCAAGGCGATCGTGGCGCTGAAATGGGTGGTGCGGGAGATGGAGGAGCGCTATCGCGCGATGTCAAAGCTGGGGGTGCGCAATGTCGAGGGCTACAACGCAAGGGCGGCCCAGGCGCGCGAAGCCGGCGAGATCCTGACTCGGCGGGTGCAGACCGGGTTCGATCCCGAGACGGGCAGCCCGATCTATGAGGAGGAGCCGTTCGACCTCGAGCCGCTGCCCTTCATCGTCGTCGTCGTCGACGAGATGGCCGACCTGATGCTGGTCGCCGGCAAGGACATCGAGGCGGCGATCCAGCGCCTGGCGCAGATGGCGCGCGCCGCCGGGATCCACATCATCATGGCGACGCAGCGCCCGTCGGTCGACGTCATCACCGGCACGATCAAGGCGAACTTCCCGACCCGGGTCAGCTTTCATGTGACCTCGAAGATCGACAGCCGCACGATCCTGGGCGAAACCGGGGCCGAGCAGCTGCTCGGCCAGGGCGACATGCTGTACATGGCGAATGGCGGCCGCATCACCCGCATCCACGGCCCCTTCGTCGGCGACAACGAAGTCGAGTCGGTGGTGCAATTCCTTAAACGGCAGGGCGAGCCGACCTATATAGAGGAGGTCACCCGCGACGACGAGGAGAAGGGCGGGGATCTGGGCCTGGATGGCGGTGGCAGCGGCGATGCGCTGTACGATCAGGCCGTGGCCCTGGTCTGCCGGGAGCGCAAGGCGTCGACGAGCTTCGTTCAGCGCCACCTGCAGATCGGCTACAACCGCGCCGCCCGGCTCATCGAGCGGATGGAGAAGGAGGGCGTCGTCAGCGGGGCCAACCATGTCGGCAAGCGCGAGGTCCTGGGGCGGAACATCGACGACATCGAGTAGGAGAGAATGTCGAACAGCATCAGGACAGCGTTCAGCCGGAGGCGGATCCTCCGCAATCTCACCAGTACCGCCGGGCTCATGGCCTTCGGAGCGGTTTTGATCCCGGTCGGCGCCCGGACGGCCGCCGCGGCCTTGACCGAGACGGACCGGGCGGACCTGGCGCGGGTCGAGCGTTACCTCAACGGTATCGACACCCTGCGTGCACGCTTCAATCAAGTCGCCGAGGACGGCAGCGTGGCTTACGGGACGATCTATCTCCGCCGCCCCGGACAGATGCGCGTGGAGTACGAGCCGCCGGTTCCGGTCCTGCTGGTCGCCGATGGCACGCTCGTCAGCTATTACGATTCCGAGCTCGATCAGCTGTCGCAGGTGCCGCTGCGCTCGACGCCGGCCTGGTTCCTGCTGCGCGATCCGATCGACTTGACCGACGACATCACGGTCACCGACGTCGAGCGTGGACCGGGTGTGCTGCGCGTCGACATGTATCAAAGCGACAACCGGGATGCGGGCTCGGTCGAGCTGGTCTTCAGCGAGGACCCGCTGGAGCTCCGCCAGTGGACGATCACCGACGCCCGGGGCCGGGACGTCCATATCACTCTCGAGAATGTGAGCTATGGCGCGCCGCTGGCGAACGCGCTGTTCGCCACACCGCGGACACGGCGGCAGAGCGGGCGCTTTTAGTTGCTGATAGCCTAGTTCGCCGTGAGGGGGCGCAGCGAACGCCGGCGGAACGGCTGCAGCAGCAATTGCGGCAAGGATCGTTCCGCGCGGCCCTCGACGCCGATCTTCATGTCCGGCCGACGCGCCGTGGCGCTCCGCGAGCGGAACAGAGGATCCCAGACGCTGAACAGCGTGCCGTAGTTGGAGTCCGTATCCGACCGGATCGCGTGATGATGCACCCAGTGGATCGACGGGGTGATCACGACCTTCGCCAGCCGGCACTCCAGCCCCGGCGCTAGCCGCAGGTTCGAATGGTGGAAGATCGTGGCGCACAGCAGCAGCGTCTCGAACACCAGCACCGAGAGCAGCGGAATCCCGAGAACGACGATGACGGCGGCCCGCGCGACGGCGGACAGCAGCACCTCCCCGAAATGGAACCGGAGGGCCGAGCTGGAGTCGAGGAACCGGTCGAGGTGATGGACCTGGTGGAAGCGCCAGAGGAACGGCAGCTCGTGATTGAAGCGGTGCCACCAATAGATCAGGAGATCGAGCAGAACGACGTCCAGGACCAGGCCCGGCCAGCCGCTCCACCAGTCGGGCCGGAAGCCGAGGCTGTTGGCCGCCGCCCAGGCGGAAACCGGAACCACAATCAGCGGCGATAGCCCCAGATTGATCAACCAGAGGCCGCCATTACGGGCGAGGCGGCGGAAACCGCCGGGCGGCTCGCCGGGCCCGGGCTCCGGCGGTGGCGCGGCCGGCAGCAGCCGTTCGCCTGCGAACAGCAGTAGGAGACAGGCGCCGACGACCAGGCCCTTATAAGCGAGCAAGAACTCGACGGAAGCCATCATGAAAGGGAATATGGCAGCCGGTGGCCGGCCCGCCAATGGATTCGAGGCCGGGGGATTCGGGGTCGGAGGCCGCCTCTTGCCAGAATCGCGGCAAATCGCCACATTCGCTGGGGGATTCTGACGGAAGGATATCATGAAGATCGAGAGAGACTCGCCGCTGATCGGCGTTTCGGCCTGTGTCAAGCAGGTGGAGGGGGCATCGTTTCATTCGGTCGGCGAGAAATATGTCGCAGCGGTGGCGCTGGGGGCCGGGGGGCTGCCGGTGATGATCCCGGCATTAGGCGAAAGCTATGATATTCCCGACCTTGTGGAACGCCTCGACGGTCTGTTCGTCACGGGCAGCCTGTCCAACGTGGCGGCGCATCTTTACGATGGCCCTCAGGACCGGCCGGCAAGCCCGCAGGATCCGGCGCGGGACGCGACGACTCTGCCGCTGATTCGCGCGGCGTTGACCGCCGGCTTGCCAATCTTCGCGGTCTGCCGAGGACTCCAGGAGTTGAACGTCGCGCTTGGCGGGACGCTGGAGCAGCAGCTTCATGTCCGCGAGGGCCGACTGGACCATCGCGCGCCGCAAGACGTGCCCTATGAGGAGAAATATGGTCCGCAGCACACGGTGTCGCTGACGCCGGATGGGCTGATCGCGAAGCTTGTCGGGAGCACACGGATTGAGGTCAATTCGCTGCATTGGCAGGGCATCGACCGTCTTGCGGACGGGCTTGTGGTCGAGGGCGTGGCGCCGGACGGCGTAGTCGAGGCGGTCCGCGTCGTGACGGCGAAGAGCTTCGCCCTTGGAGTGCAGTGGCACCCGGAATATCGGGTGCTGGAGAACCCTGTCTCCCGCGCCCTGTTCGCCGCGTTCGGCGCCGCCGCGCGGGAACGGGCGCGGTTGCGGGCGGCCCGGCGGGGCGAGAAGGCCGCCTGAGCCAGGCCATGCGATCAGCAGATGTGTCGCTTGTCGGCGATGCATAAAAGATTCTCGGCGAGACGATTGAAATTGCCTTAACAGGCTACCAATTTTATTCTTGACAGTGGTCGTGGCCGCAACGGCTATGATCGCCTGGGGTGGCCTCCCCTACCACTGCCAGGCTCCGAGAGGAACTGAGAACGCCCGGTCCCCCCCTGGCCGGGCGTTCGCCTCTCTGGACCGGCAAGGCACTGAACTTCAAAGATTTTCCAACAGGATTCGAGAAGCGGCGTTCCGCCGTGCCATTCCCGCATTCTTCGGTTATAACCGCCTTTCGTCATCCGGTTCGGCACTATCCGATCCGGCGCGGATGGGTTGTTGCCATGGCGCAACGATAGCCGGCGCCGGATCATCGCAGGGGGAGCTCTCATGACTGACTCTTTTCGGGTCCGATACGATTGCGCGTGCGGCGAGAGGACACGATGAGCCTGCGCATCGCAACCTGGAACGTGAACTCGGTTCGCCTACGCCTCGACAACATCGCCCGGTTCGTCGCCAGCCATTCGCCCGATGTTCTCTGTTTACAGGAGACCAAGGTTCAGGATGGCGACTTCCCGCTCGACCGGCTGGTCGAGCTCGGCTATCGCCATATCCTGCCGCATGGGATGAAGAGCTATAACGGCGTGGCCGTCCTGTCGCGTGTCCCTTTCGACCATCAGGAAACCAAGGGATGGTGCGGTCGCGCGGATTGCCGCCACGCCATCGTCCGGCTTCCCGGCGGGCTGGAGCTGCATGATTTCTATGTCCCGGCCGGCGGCGACATTCCGGACCCGGAACAGAATCCGAAGTTCGAGCACAAGCTCCGTTTCTTTGACGAAATGACCCAATGGTTCACGGCCAATCGGACACCGCAGGACAAACTGCTGCTTCTCGGCGACCTGAATGTGGCGCCGCTGGAAACCGACGTCTGGTCGCACAAGCAGCTTCTCAACGTCGTTAGCCACACGCCGGTAGAGGTCGCGCGGATGGCGGATTTGCAGGCGTCGCTCGGCTGGGTTGATGCCGTGCGGCATTTCATTCCGCCTACGGAACGGCTATATAGCTGGTGGAGCTACCGGGCACGCGAGTGGGAGACCTCCGACCGAGGCCGCCGCCTCGACCATGTCTGGGTGACGCCGGCGCTGGCACCTGCGCTGCATGCCGCCGAGGTGGTCCGCGAGGCGCGCGGCTGGGACACGCCGTCGGATCACGTGCCTGTCGTTGTCGACCTGGAATGACTTGCGGCTTGGCCTAGAGTGCGATCCGATTAGGTTGGATCAACCTGATCGGTAAATCGCCCTCTATTTCATGGAATAGGGCCTGATCCGATTACATTGGTTCGATGTGATCGGATCAGGCCGTGGCGGAGCGATAGAGATGATAACGCCCGACGGCGACGCCGGAGGGCAGAGGCAAGGCCGCGAGGCACGGCATCGGTTGATCGCTGACGGCGACCCCGCCGGGCATGAGTAACCGCGCCACGGTCGGTCCGAGCGCAGCGGCAAGCTGGCGGTTGGCCGCGACATCGCCCGTCCCGATATCGGCATGGATCAGCGCCGCGGTCGGCCCGAATAGCTGGGCCGCGATGGGAAGCGTCTCCCGCAGGTCGCCGGGAAGGAAATAGCCGGCCGGGGGAATGCAGTCGGGATGGGCGGCGATCTGCCGGTCGAAGACGAAGATCTCGCGATCGGGCAGCAGCTTCCGCAGATGGTCGTAGGTTCGGCCGTTTCCGAGTCCGATCTCCAGGATCCGCCCCGGCAGGTCCCGAATCAGGTCGGCCGCGTGGTCGAGGCAGGCGCGCTGCGCCTCCAGGCGGCGGATGAAGCTGTCGAGACGGCTCATTGGCCGTCGACCTCCTTCTAAGGCGCAGATCCGGTCGAGACCTCGCGCAGTTGCTGGGTCGTATGTTCGAGCCGGTGGGCGAGGACCCGCATGATCTCAACCGCCATCGCCGGAAAGTCGGTGATCATTCGAAAGAAGAGATCCTTCGTGATCCTCAGCGTCGTCAGCCGGGTGGTTGCCCGGACCGTCGCCGTGCGCGGCACGTCGCAAATGATGCCGATCTCGCCGACGAAGTCGTTGATGCCGAGCGTCGCCACCTGCAGCGGCCCTCTCGGCGTATCGATGAGCACCTCGGCCGTGCCGTCGATGATGATATAGGCGGCATCCGCCATGTCGCCTTGCCGGAACAGCTCCTGATCGGCCTCGAAGGTGAGCCGCTCGCTGGCGAAGGCGAGCAGCTTCAGCTTCGGCGGATCGATCTTCGCGAACATTGGAATGCGGCGGAGCAGTTCGACTTCTTCGTTGAGGCTCACGACTCAGTCTCCTCTAATGTCCCGCGGCGACCAGGCGGCCGGTCGTCTCTCGGCGGCTATCCTCGAACAGCCGGCCGTGGCGCAGGGTAAGGACGCGATCGAACTTCTCCGCCAGATCGTCGCGATGCAGAACCCAAAGCACGCCGCGGCCGCGACAGGCGGCCAGAATATTGTCGGCCATGCGGAGTTGCGCGGCGCCGTCGAGCGCCGCGGTCGCTTCGTTCACGATGAGGAAATCCGGGCGCTTGACCAGGGCCCGTCCGAGACCGAGCTTCTGGCGCTGCGTCGGCGTCAGCCGCTTGCCGCCGTTCCCGACCTGGAATCCGAGCCCGACCCTGAGAATGGCCGGCCGCAGGTCATGCGCATCCACCACCTCGGCGATCAGCGCCCCGATATGCGCCTGGGCCTGCGCCTGGCCGTAGACGACGCGGCCGAACAGGATGTTGTCTTGCAGCGTGGCGGCGCTGTTGTAGCGCGTCTCATCATAGAATTCGACGGCATCGCGGAGCGAGTCCGGGAGGTGCCGGGCGAAGGCTCGGCGGGCGACCAGGATACGCTCCTCCATTACCGGATCGATCAGGGCGAGGCGATGCCGCGCCTCGACATAGGGGAAAGAGAGGCCGATCAGCCTCGCCCGGTCGGCGGTGTCCAGACTGCCAAGCCCCTCTTTGTCGATCCGGGCCAGCAAGGCGCGGAAGTCCGGCAGATCGTCGGAACCGATAAAGCTGAATTGCTCGAAGAAGGGATGGCCCGGCGGCAGGTCCGCGAACAGCTCGACCATCGTTTCGGCGATCCGCCGGCCCATCTCGAGCAGATCGCCGATCAGCCCGACCCGCTCCAGGACCGACCGGAGGTAGGCGTTCCGGGCGATCTGCTCGGTGTCGAACCGGTCGCCGAGCGGGGTCCCGAACAGGATATTCTCGGCGACCGACATGTTGCGGTTGTAGCGCTTCCGGTCGAAGGGCTCGAATAGGCCCGTGCAGGACTGGTCGGCCAGCCGGCTGCGCAGATCGCCGCGGGCCGTGATGAGTCTTGCCGCCAGATCGGGCTCGCGATCCGGCTGGATCGTTCCGCGCAAGCCGAACTGATAGGCGTCGTCGTTGAGCTCGACAAGATGCAGGGTTTCGATCAGCGACGCGTCGAGCGCCTCCGGCCCGCTCGCCTCGACGGCCTGATAGTCGATCCAGTCGGCGGCGAAATCGAACTCCGGATTGCCCGCGCGCCGCGCTTCGGCGGCATAGGCCCTTTGCCGCCGTTGCGTTTCTTCGTCATAGTCCGGCGCGACCAGCGGCCGGTGCTTCAGGCCGTAGAGTAGGTTGTCGCGAAGGCTGCCCGGAAACAGATAGGGGTCCTGCCCGGCATAGGACATACGGCGCCCGGTCACGGCTTCCGGCAGGCTCACGAGATTACGGCCGCCGATCGAGACCGTGCCGCCGGTCGGCTCCACGAGGCGGGCCAGAACGAGCGCCAGTATTTCCTTGCCATGCCCGGGCGGGCCGACGACGCCGACATGCTCCGTGAGATCGAAGGCGAAGCTGACGCCATCCAGCACCTTGCCCACCCCTTCCTCGGTCAGCGACAGATTCGAAACGGTGACGGAACCGGCGAGCGGTTCTCCGGCGTCGGCGTTCGGATCCTGGAGCCTTGCCGGAAGCAGGGTCGAAGGGCTGAACTGCTCGATCACCTGCTCGTATTTGATCTGCACGTCCTGGCGCTGCTGGTCCCAGTCGATCAGTTCCTTGACCGGCCCGGGCAAGTCCTTGTAGGCCGCGATCACCGCGACGAGGCTACCGATCTCGAGACGGCCGGTGATCGCCAGATAGCCGCCGACGAGATAGAACAGGAACGGCGTGACCTGGGCCAGCAGGTTGTTCAGGAACTTGACTGCGAACTTCCACTGATAGAGGTCGAAGCGGATGCGGTAGATGCGGCCGAGCCGCTGGGCGATGTCGGCGCGCTCCAGGTTCGAGGTGTCGTGGATGTGGATCTCCGCCGAGCCGTCGACGATCTCGGCGACCCGCCCGGCGAGCTGCCGCGCCGTGAGCTGCCGCTGCTTGGCCAGCTGCAGAATTCGCACACGCAGCCGTGGGATGATGACGGCCTGCAGCAGTAGCACGGCGATGGTGATCAGGCCGAGCCAGACGCTTTGCACCAGAATGAAGATCAGCGCCGTCAGCGCCTGTCCGCCGAGGAAGACCGGCTGTACAAAGGCATCGCCGATGAAGCCGCCGAGCGGTTCGACCTCGTCCTTGATCATCGTCGCGATCTCGGCCTGCTTCATCTTGCGCAGATGCGATTGCGGCGAGCGCAGGACACGGTCGAACAGCGTGTAGCGAAGCCGGCGCAGCATCCGCTCGCCGAGCTGCCCCTTGCGGGTGTTGATGACGAACTTGAACAGCCCGTTGATGAAGACGAGCAGAAGGAAGATCAGGCTGAGTGCCACCAGGTAGGGGACGCGCTCGAGCTCGAAGCCCTCGAACAGCGTCCATCGCCCGTCCTGTCCCGGCCCGGACAGGAAGTCCGGTACCGGCAGCTCGACATTCAGGAAGCGCGTGGTGTCGTCGGCGCTCTCGAAGCCTTGCCCCTGAATCGCCCGGTCGATGATCAGCCGGGGCAGGTCCAGCGACAGGAAATAGAAGACCTGCGAAAGCACGACGATCAGCAGGATGCCGATCTGCTCCTTGCGGCTGTGCCGGAGAATATATCTGAACAGATTGGATTCCATGATCCGCAGAGGCGAGAGGCGCCTTATGTTGGGTCTTCACCCGACGACCACCATAACCCAGTTCCCTCCGAGGGAGAATGGGCGGCAGCGTTCACGGAATCTTTGCTTTTCTGTGCTTGGCGGGCTGTGGCATAGTCCGGCGCAGGGGCATTCGACAAACCGGCCCGGGGAAAACCGGCCAAGGCGGCAGCCGACGATGACCGACATCCGGAAACCGGGTCGCGTTCTTATCTATAGTCATGACACCTTCGGCCTCGGCCATCTGCGCAGATGCCGGGCGATCGCGCATGCCCTGGTCGAGCACGACAAGGACCTGTCGGTCCTGATCCTCAGCGGCTCGCCGATCATCGGCAGCTTCGACTTCCGTACCCGCGTCGATTTCGTCCGCATTCCCGGCGTGATCAAGCTTCGTAATGGCGACTACACGCCGCTCAGCCTGCCGATCGATATCGATCAGACGCTGGCGATGCGGGCCTCCATCATCCGTCACACCGCGGACATCTTCGATCCGGACCTGTTCATCGTCGACAAGGAGCCTCTCGGCCTGCGGGGCGAGGTGCAGGACACCTTGATGATGCTGAAGGATCGCGGAGTGCCGCTAATCCTCGGCCTGCGCGATGTGATGGACGAGCCGAGCCATCTGGCGCCGGAATGGGCGCGCAAGAAGGTGATCCCGGCCCTGCGCGACCTGTTCGACGACATCTGGGTCTACGGCCTGCCTCAGATCTGCGATCCGCTGGGTGGTATCGAGCTGCCCCGGTCGGTGCGCAAGAAGATGACCTTCACCGGCTATCTGCCGCGCAAGCTGCCGCATGCGACGCCGGGCACGCCGCTGCAGAAGATCGAGGAACCGTTCCTGCTGGTCACCACCGGCGGCGGCGGTGACGGCGACGACGTGATCGACTGGGTCCTGCGCGCCTATGAAACCGATCCCGCCATGCCCTATCCGGCACTGCTTGTGCTGGGACCCTTCATGCAATCGCAGCGACAGGCGGAATTCTTGGCGCGGGCATCTTGCCTCGACAAGGTCGAGGCAATCACGTTCGATGCCCAGATCGAGACCCTGATGGCCCGCGCCGCCGGGGTAGTGGCGATGGGCGGCTACAACACCTTCTGCGAGATCCTGTCCTTCGACAAGCGGGCGTTGATCGTGCCGCGTACCACGCCGCGCATGGAGCAGTTCATCCGGGCGGCGCGCGCCGCCGAGCTGGGGCTGGTGCGAATGCTGCCGGAGAGCGGCAAGAACGATGCGCATAAGATGGCCACCGCGCTGCGAGATTTGCCGCAGCAGAACCGCCCTTCGGACGTGGTGATCCCCGGCCTCCTCGACGGCGAGACCAATCTTGGCCGCCTGGCCGACCAATGGCTCGATTATGGTCGACGGCCGCGCCTGCAGCTGGCCGGGCGCAAAGCGCGCTGAGCTATCCCGTTGACCGGCCCGACCGTCCTTTTCGTCCTAAAGGGGTATCCGCGGCTCTCCGAGACATTCATCGCCCAAGAGATCCGGGCGTTGGAGCGGCGCGGTCTCGATATCCGCATCGCCTCCTTGCGGCACCCGACGGATCGGGCGGTTCATCCGGTGCATCGCGAGATTCGGGCGCCGGTCTCGTATCTTCCCGAATATCTCTATCAGGAGCCGTTGCGGGTCTTGCGCGCCTGGTGGCGGCAGCGCCGCCGCCCGGGCTATCGCGCGGCATGGGCGGCGTGGCGCAGGGACATCGCACGCGACCGGACGGCGAACCGCGTCCGGCGGTTCGGGCAAGCGCTGGTGCTCGCCGACGAAATGCCGGCCGAAGCCGTCCGGCTGTATGCGCATTTCCTGCATACGCCC
Organism: Virgifigura deserti; assembly: GCA_003576685.1. Lineage (GTDB taxonomy): Bacteria > Pseudomonadota > Alphaproteobacteria > Dongiales > Dongiaceae > Virgifigura > Virgifigura deserti. The sequence continues at coordinate 131,523 of QOZR01000006.1, read as the reverse complement.
GCCTCGGTCGCACGCTATGCCGCCCTGCTGACCGGGCTGCCCTGGAGCTGCTCCGCGCATGCCAAGGACATCTGGACCACGCCCGATTGGGAGAAGCGGGAGAAGCTGGCGGCGGCGGATTGGGTCGTCACCTGCACCGCCGCCGGGCAGGCGCATCTGGCGGCCCTGGCTCCAGATCAGCGTCGCGTTGCGCTCGTCTATCACGGCCTCGATTTCGAGCGGTTCGTCGCGCCGCGTCCGACCGCCGGCCGCGTTCAGCGCGACGGCGGCGATCCGGCCGACCCGGTGATCCTCCTTTCGGTCGGACGGGCGGTCGAGAAGAAGGGCTATGACGATCTTCTCGAGACGCTCGCGCGCCTGCCCGCCGGACTGTGCTGGCGGCTTGTCCACATCGGCGGCGGACCGCTGCTCGGTTCGCTGCGACGGCGTGCCGCGGCGCTGGGCCTCGCCGACCGGATCGACTGGCTGGGCGCACAGCCCCAGGAGGTCGTTCTGGACCACTATCAAAAGGCCGATCTGTTCGTTCTGGCCAGCCGGATCGCCGCCGACGGCGACCGCGACGGCCTGCCGAACGTACTGATGGAGGCGCAGAGTCAGCGGCTGACCGTGGTTTCGACCCGCGTCTCGGCAGTGCCGGAGCTGGTGATCGACGGCGTGACCGGCGTCCTCGTCGCGCCCGGCGACACCGCCGCGCTGGCCGTTGCGCTGGCGGAACTGATCGCCGACCCGGGTCGCCGCGAGGCGCTTGGCAATGCCGGGCACGACCGCGTTCGCCGGCAATTCGACATGGCCGGCGGCATCGACGAGCTGGCCGCGCGTTTCGGAACCGGAACGAATGATGCCGCCGTGATGGGGATCCGGCCTTGCGCCTAGCATTCTATGCGCCGCTGAAGCCGCCGACACATCCCGTTCCGTCCGGCGACAGGCATATGGCGCTGCTGCTGATGGCGGCCCTGTCGCATGCCGGCCACCAAGTGGAGCTGGCGCATCGGCTGCGCAGCCGCGCCAGCCATCCGGCGCGGCAGGTGGAGATCGCGGAACTGGGCCGCCGCGCCGCGGACGGCCTGATCCGCCGCTATCGGACCCGGTCGGTGGCGGAGAGGCCGGAAGCCTGGTTCACCTATCACCTTTATTACAAGGCGCCGGACTGGCTCGGGCCGCCCGTGGCGGACGCGCTCGACATCCCCTACCTAGTCGCGGAGGCATCGCATGCGCCGAAACGGGCATGCGGCCCTTGGGCGATGGGGCATGAAGCGGTGGTCGCGGCGATCCGGCGCGCCGACGCGATCTTCACCCTGAACCCGGCGGATCGCGCCGGGCTGGAGCTCGTTACGGAACAGAAGCGACTTGTCTCCCTGAAGCCCTTCCTCGAATGCGCCGCCTTCGCCTCGGCTGGGCGGCGCGAGGCGGCCCGCGATCGCCTGGCGGGGCAGTGGCGCCTCGACCCGCGGCAGCCATGGCTGTTGACGGTGGCGATGATGCGGCCCGGCGACAAGCTTGCCTCCTATCGACTGCTGGCCGAATCGCTTGGCAGCGTCGCCGCGTCGCCTTGGCATCTTCTGGTCGTCGGCGACGGCGCGGCGCGGCCGGCGGTCGAAGCGGCCTTCTCCGAACTGGGAGAGGATCGGATCCGCTTTCTCGGCGCGAGGCCACCGGAGGACCTGCCCGACCTCTATGCCGCCGCCGACCTCCATGTCTGGCCGGCGGTCAACGAGGCCTATGGCATGACCCTGCTGGAGGCGCAGGCGGCGGGCCTGCCGGTGGTCGCCGGCCGCTTCGGCGGCGTGCCCGCCATCGTCGCCGACGGCGTGACGGGGCTGCTGACAGCTCCCGGCGACGCCGGTGCCTTCGCCAATGCGGTCCGCCAGCTTCTCGATGATTCCGTCCGCCGCAGGGGCCTGGGTGCCGCGGCGGCGGAGCGGGTCGCGGCGGAGCACGATATCGCGTCGGCCGCCAGTTTCCTCAACGAGACGATCCGCCGCGTAGCGGCCCGGGTGGAGGCGGAATCGTGACCCGCCTCGCCGTCATTCGCCACGGCGCGACGGCCTGGACCGAAGCACGGCGCCTCCAGGGTCGGCATGATACCTGCCTCAGCGTAGCCGGCGCGGCGGCGGTGCGAGCTTGGCGCCTGCCCGTGGCACTGTCCGGCTTCGACTGGTTTTCCAGCCCGCTGCGCCGCTGCCGGGAAACCGCGGCGCTCCTTCGCGGCCAGCCGGTGGGGGCCCCTGGGGAGGCCGATGACCCGGCCGTGCGGCTGGAACCGCGCCTGATCGAGATGAGCTTCGGCGCGTGGGAGGGGCGGACCCTGGCCGAGCTGCGCGCGACGCTCGGCCCCGCGATGGCGCGCGAGGAAGCGCGCGGGCTGGATTTTCAGCCACCGGAAGGTGAGAGTCCCCGCGACGTCCAGGCGCGGCTTCGCCCATGGCTGGCGGAGCGCGGCGCGGCGGGGCGCGACAGCATCGCCGTCACCCACCGTGGCGTGGTCCGGGCGCTCTATGCGCTTGCCACCGGTTGGCCGATGGTCGGCAAGCCGCCGGTCCGTCTGATCGATCCGGCGCTGCATCTGTTCACGCTTTCGCCAGCGGGCGATCCGACCGTCCAGGCGATGAACCTGCCGGTGCGCGCGCCATGACGCAGCACCGGATCTTCTTTTACGTCCAGCATCTTCTCGGCATCGGCCATCTGCATCGGGCCGCCGCGATCGCACGCGCCCTTCAGGCGGAGGGGCTCGACGTCTTCTTCGTTTCGGGCGGCGTTCCCGTCACCGGACTCGACCTCGGCGGCGCCGAGCTGGTGCAGCTTCCGCCCGCGCTGGCAGCCGACGCAGCGTTCTCCGGCCTCGTCGATGTGGAGGGCCGGCCGGTCGACGACGCCTGGAAGGCCGATCGGCGCGCTGCCCTGCTCGACGCCTTCACTCGGATCGAGCCCCAGCTTCTCCTGGTCGAACTCTTTCCCTTCGGCCGTCGTCAGTTCCGCTTCGAGCTGCTGCCGCTGCTCGAGGCGGCGAGGCAAAGACGGCCGCGGCCGGCCTGTGTCTCGTCGGTGCGGGACATCCTGGTCGCCAAGAAGGACCCGGCGCGCCTCGCGGAGACGGTGGCCGTCGCGCGGCGGTATTTCGATCGGATCCTGGTCCATGGCGATCCGCGCCTGGTCCGGTTCGAGGAGACCTTCGGCGCCGCGGCCGAGATCGACGACCTGCTGTGCTATACCGGCTATGTGGTGAACGAGCAGCCATCGACGCCGAGCGGCGACAACGGTAGAGGCGAGGTCCTGGTATCGGCCGGTGGCGGCGCCGTCGGCGAGACACTGCTGCGGACGGCCCTCGCGGCGCGCCCGCTGAGCCGACTGGCGGCGGCGCGCTGGCGCCTGATTACCGGAACCAACATGCCCGCGCAGGCCGTGGTCGAGTTGACTGCCGCGCTGCCGCCGGGGGATGTCGGGGGGGTTGTTATCGAGCGATTCCGACACGATTTCCAGGACTTACTAAGGAATTGTCGCCTGTCAATATCGCAGGGCGGATACAACACGGTGATGGAGCTGCTTTGCGCGGGGGCGCCTGCCGTCATCGTGCCCTTCGCCGGCGGCCAGGAAACCGAACAGGCGCTGCGGGCGCGTCTTCTGGCGGATCGGGACCTCTGCGCGGTGGTCGACGAGGCGCGGCTGACTCCGGAATCCTTGGCTGCGGCCGTCGATGCGGCGCTCGAGCGCGCGCCGGCGCGACCCGGCGGCATTAATCTCGGCGATATCGATCTCGGGGGCGCCGCCGGGACGGCGCGGCTGGTCGCGGCACTGGCGGCACGGGCGGGGGAAGGACAACCGGCTCAGCGGCATGCGCCGAACGGAGGTCGTCTACGGGAATGAACAGAGCATCGGCAGCAGAGACGGATTGGACGGATCTGGATCGCGAGCTCGCCGCCTGGGCCGCCGCCGGGCGGACCGCCACCTTCTGGTGGCGCGACGATGACGCGGTCGGGCCGAGCGCTGCGCTGGATCGCCTCCTTGGGCTTGCCGCGGCGGAGGCGGTGCCGCTCGCGCTGGCGGTAATTCCGGCGGAGACCGGGCCGGCGCTGGCCGACACGCTGCGCGAGCATCCCGGTCGGGCCGTTCTTCAGCACGGCTACACGCACTGGAACCATGCCCCGGCGGGCGAGAAGAAGGCCGAGCTGGGCGCGCATCGGACGGCGGCCGAGGTGACAGCGACGTTGAGCCAGGGCCAGGATCGGCTGCGCGTCTTGTTCGGGGCGCAATTCTTGCCCGTTCTGGTGCCACCCTGGAATCGTATCGATCCTGCATTGATCCCGGCGCTGCCCGGTCTGGGCTTCACCGGCCTGTCGACCTATGGCGGCAAGGCGGGGGCAACGCCGGGAGGACTCGCGGTCATCGACACCCACATCGACATCATCGACTGGCGGAACGGCCGCGGCTTCGTCGGCGAAGCTGCGGCGCTGGCGCTCGCCGTCCGTCATCTAGCGGCGCGGCGGCGGGGCGAAACCGCCCCGGACGCGCCGATTCGGGACGAGCCAACAGGCCTGCTGACCCATCATCTTGTCCACGATCAGGCGAGCTGGGCTTTCATCGCCGCCTTCATCGCCAGGGTCGCAGCCCATCCGGCCGCGCGCTGGCTGGATGTGTTCGAGCTGTTCGACCCGGACCGAACTGCGTGGGCCCATACCGCATGAGCATCCACCGCTATCCCATGAGCAGCCTGATGCCGGATTATGCCCGCGGCATTCTCGGCATCGCGATCGGTGCCGGCGGGCTGATCCTGGTGGCGTCGATGTCGATCGTGGCATTCATTTTCGCTGGATTGACGGCGCTCTTCGCGCTGTTCACGATACGGACGGTCCTGCGGCAATGGACTCGCGTGGCGGTGACGGAGCAATCCGTATCGAGCCGTCCGGGCCAGGAGCGCCCGTTGGCTTGGAACGAGATCGAGGCGATCACGCTCCGATATTACTCCACGCGCCGAACGCGGGACCGGGGCTGGATGACGTTGAAGCTGAAATCCGGAAGGCGTAGCATCGTCGTGGAGTCGAGCTTGAACGGGTTTGAAGCCATTCTTGCGCGGGCGGCGGAGGCCGCGCGGCGCAACCGCCTGGCGCTCAGCGAGACGACGCGCGCCAACTTCGCCATGATGGGCTTTCCGATCGACGAGTCTTCGGCCCTCGAGTGGGGTTCGGCGGGCGGATCGGCCGATCACTCGACAGGCGCTGGGCGGTGAACGATCTTCTGGCCATTCGCGACCTGGCCATTGCCTTCGATCTGGAGGAGGGCGTCATCGAGGCGGTGCGCGGCGTGTCGTTCCGCGTGCCCGTCGGCGGCACTGTCGCGCTGGTCGGCGAGTCCGGCTCCGGCAAGTCCGTGATCAGCCAAGCGATCATGGGCATTCTCCCGCGCGCCGCGCAGATCCGGGGCGGGCAGATCCTGTTCGCCGATCCGGCGCAACCCGGCAGCGTCATCGATATCGCCGCCCTGCCGCCGGACGGCGCGGCGATGCGGGCGATCCGCGGGGGCCGGATTTCGATCATCTTTCAGGAGCCGATGACCTCGCTGTCGCCGATCCACACCGTCGGCAACCAGATCGAGGAGGCGCTGCACCTGCATCGCCGAGCGGGAGCGGCCGAGGGACGGGAACTCGTCATCGAGATGCTGCGGCTGGTCGGTTTCCCCGACCCGGCCCGGGCATTGAGGATCTATCCGTTCGAGCTGTCGGGGGGCTTGCGCCAGCGGGCGATGATCGCGATGGCGCTGATCTGCCATCCGGCGCTGCTGATCGCCGACGAGCCGACGACGGCGCTGGACGTGACGATTCAGGCGCAGATCCTGAAACTGGTTCGCGACCTGCAGGCCGAGCTGACCATGGCGGTCCTGATGATCACGCATGATCTTGGCGTGGTCGCCAACCTGGCCGAGGAGGTGGTCGTCCTCTATCGCGGCAAGGTGGTCGAGAGCGGTCCGCTCAAGGACATCTTTCATCGGCCCGAACATCCCTACCTGCAGGCGCTGCTGCGCGCGGTTCCCCGCTTCGACATGGAACCCGGCGAGCGGCTGGTGCCGATCCGGGAGATCTCGAGCACGAGCGGGCAGCTTCTGGTTTCCAAGGAGCCCTGGCCGCAGGGCGGCGACGCGGCGGGGCCGCTGCTGTCCGTCCGCGACGTCAGCAAGCGCTACGGGCTTCGCAAGGGCGGCTTCCTCAACAGCCGATCGACACGCGGGCTCCTCGCGGTCGATGATGTGAGCTTCGACATCCGCCGCGGCGAATGCCTCGGCCTGGTCGGGGAGAGCGGCTGCGGCAAGACGACCGTGAGCAAGATCATTCTGCGCGCGCTTAAGCCGGACAGCGGAGAAATCCGCTTCAACGACCGCGGCCGCATCGTCGACGTTCTCCGGATCGGCTCCGACGACTTGATGCGCTTCCGCCGGAAGGTCCAGTTCATCTTCCAGGACCCGTTCAGCTCGCTCAACCCGCGCATGACCGTCTTCGACATCGTCAGCGAGCCGCTGGTGATTCATCGGATCGGCGATGCGGCGTGGCGCCGGGAAATGGTCAAGGAGCTGATCGAGCTGGTCGGCCTCGACGTCCGCAGCCTGAAACGATACCCGCACAGCTTTTCAGGCGGCCAGCGCCAGCGCATCGGCATCGCGCGGGCGCTGGCCCTCAAGCCTGACCTTTTGATCTGCGACGAGCCGGTTTCCGCGCTGGACGTCTCGATCCAGGCGCAGATCCTGAATCTGCTGAAGGATCTGCAGGACAAGCTGGGGCTGACCTATCTGTTCATCTCGCACAATCTGGCGGTCGTCGACTACATCGCCGATCGCATTGCGGTGATGTGCGCCGGCCGTCTGGTCGAGGTGGCGCCCCGGGCGCTTCTGTTCCGCGATCCTGTGCACCCCTATACGCGGGCGCTGCTCGCCGCCGTGCCCGAGCCGGACCCGGATCACCCGCTGGATTTCGATCGGCTGATGGCGGACAAGGCGTCGAGCCCGTCATGCTGGCCGGCGCCCTTCACCATCGACGGCGCGGCGCGGCCCAAGCTGATCCATCTCGGCGATGGCCATTACGTGCGGGCGAGCGACGGCGCCGCAGCCCTGGAGCTGGCATCGTGAGGCGCATAGCCGCAGCCTTCGTCCGGGCCGCGACAATGCTCGCCCTGCTGTCCCTCGCTCTGCTATCCCTCGGGGGACTCGCGCCGCCGTCGAACGCACAGGTCGTCGAGCGGCCGATCGAGGTTCCGGAGCGGTTCATCGAGCCGCCGATGCTGGCGACGCAGGTCGCCGGAGGCGCGCTGCTGTCGATCGAGAAGCGGCTGCCGAACCCGCCCGCGGTCGCGGCGATGGACTGGCCAGGGCAGTCGCTGGGGCGGCACGGCGGGACCATGACCATGCTGATGGGATCGGCCAAGGACACCAAGATGATGGTGGTCTATGGCTATGCCCGCCTCGTCGCCTATGAGCCCGACCTGACCCTCGTCGCCGACATCCTCGAAAGCTTCGAGGTGGAAGAGGGGCGCATCTTCACCTTCCATCTGCGGCCGGGCCACAAATGGTCGGACGGCGCTCCCTTCACTACCGAGGACTTCCGCTATTACTGGGAAGATATGGCGAACAACGAGGCGCTGTCGCCAATGGGCCCGCCGCAGCTTCTGCTGGTCGACGGGGAGCCGCCCAAAGTGGAGATCATCGACGAGACAACCGTCCGCTATAGCTGGTCGCAGCCGAACCCCGACTTCCTGCCGGCGCTGGCCGGCGCCAGCCCACTCTATATCTTCGCGCCGAGCCGTTACCTCAAGACGCTCCATGCCGACTATGCCGACCCGGAGGCGCTGGCGAAGAAAGTGGCTGCCACGAGCCAGCGCAACTGGGCGGCGCTGCACAACAAGAAGGACGGCCTCTACAAGAACAACAATCCGGAGCTGCCGACGCTCGAGCCGTGGATGCTGACGACGAAACCGCCCTCCCAGCGCTTCGTCTTCGCCCGCAACCCCTATTACCACCGCGTCGATCCCGAGGGGCGGCAGCTCCCCTATATCGACAAAGTCATTTTCCAGATAGTCGACTCCGGTATCATCCCGGCAAAGACAGGGGCCGGCGAGGCCGATCTGCAGGCGCGGGAACTGCAGTTCGACAACTACACCTTCCTGAAGGAGGGGGAGGAACGCGGCGATTACGAGGTCCGGCTGTGGGACAGCGCGACCGGTTCGCAGCTCGCGCTCTATCCCAACCTGAACGTGAACAACCCACAGTGGCGGGCGCTGCTTCGCGACGTACGGTTCCGGCGGGCGCTGTCGCTGGCCATCAACCGGCGCGAGATCAACCAGGTGATCTATTACGGCCTGGCGAAGGAAGGGGGGAATACCGTTCTGGAGCAGAGCCCGCTATACCGGCGGGAATACCGGACCGCCTGGGCGGAGTTCAACCTCGAGCGGGCTAACGCGCTGCTCGACGGGATCGGTCTGACCGCGCGCGACGACGACGGCATCCGCCTGATGCCGGACGGGCGGCCGCTCGACATCATCGTCGAGACGGCGGGTCTGGTCACGGAAGAGGCGGACGTGCTGGAGCTGATCCGCGACAGCTGGCGCGAGGTCGGCATCCGGCTCTATACCAAGCCGTCGCAGCGCGAGGTGTTCCGCAACCGCATCTTCGCCGGCGAGACCGTCATGTCGGTCTGGTCGGGCCTCGAGAACGGCCTGCCGATGCCGGACATGGCGCCGCGGGAACTGGCGCCGACCAGCCAGCAGCAGCTGCAGTGGCCGAAATGGGGGCAGTATATCGAAACCGGCGGCGAGGCCGGCGAGCCGGTCGACATGCCCGAGGCGATCAGGCTGATGGCGCTTCTGGAGGCCTGGCGCGATGCCAAGAGCAAGACCGAGCGCGCCGCGATCTGGGACGAGATGCTGCGCATCCAGGCCGAGCAGGTCTTCACCATCGGCACGGTCGCCGGCGTGCCGCAGCCCGTCGTCATCAACAACCAACTGCGCAACGTGCCGGAGACGGCGATCTATAGCTGGGACCCGGGAGCGCATTTCGGGATGTACAAGCCGGACAGTTTCTGGTTCGCGGCGCCGGACCAGACGGCGACGGCGTCGACGCCATGAGCATGAACATGAGCGCGGCGTCGGGCAGCGCCTGATCGGGAGAGGACCGCACGCGATGTTCGGCTACGTGATGCATCGGCTGTTCATCATGATCCCGACGCTGTTGGTGATCAGTGCTTTGATTTTCCTGATCATCCAGGCGCCGCCGGGCGATTATCTTTCGACCTATATGGCCGAGCTGCAGAGCCAGGGCGAGGCGGTGGACCCGGGGAAGATCGCGTATCTGCGGGCTCAGTACGGCCTCGATCAGCCGTTACATATCCAATATATCCGGTGGATCGCCGCCCTGCTGCAGGGCGACATGGGCTATTCCTTTGAATATGGCCTGCCGGTGAACGAGGTGGTCGGCGACCGGCTGCTGCTCACCATCATCGTCTCGGCCGCGACGATCGCCTTCATCTGGATCGTATCGTTCCCGATCGGCATCTACTCGGCGACCCATCAATACAGCCTCGGCGACTACGGCCTGACCTTCCTGGGATATCTCGGGCTGGCGACGCCGAGCTTCCTGCTGGCGCTGGTGCTGCTCTATTTCGCCAACGTCTATTTCGGCATCTCGATCGGCGGGCTGATGGACCCGGTCTATATCGACGCGCCCTGGAGCTGGGCGAAGGCCTGGTCGGTGCTGGAGCATCTCTGGATCCCGGTGATCGTGATCGGCACCGCCGGCACAGCCGGCATGATCCGCCGGCTGCGCGCCAACCTGCTGGACGAGCTGCAGAAGCAATATGTCGTGACCGGCCGGGCGAAGGGCCTGCCGCCGGGGCGGCTTCTCGTCAAATATCCGCTGCGGGTGGCGCTCAACCCGTTCGTCGCCGACATCGGCACTTTGCTGCCCGAGGTGGTGTCCGGCGCGGTGATCGTGTCGGTGGTGCTGTCGCTGCCGACGACGGGTCCGATGCTGCTCGACGCACTGCGGAGCCAGGACATGTACCTCGCCGGGTCGTTCCTGATGTTCCTGGCGTTGCTGACGGTGGCCGGGGTCTTCCTGTCGGATCTGGCCTTGGCGGTGCTCGACCCGCGGATCCGGCTGGGCGGCGGGGCAGGACGGTGATGGGACCCTCGGACGTCTCGATCAGCCAGCCGGCACGGGAGCCGATCCCGCACTGGGCCTCCGACGAGCCGTTCGACCCGGGCGTGACCGAGCAGCTCTCACCCGAGCAGGAGCGCTATTACATGGCGTCGCAATGGCGGATCATGTGGTGGCGGTTCCGCCGCCACCGGGTCGCCGTCGTCTCCGGCGTCATCCTGCTGGCGATGTACGCCTCGATCCTGATCAGCGAGGTCCTCGCGCCCTACGACCTGCACACGCGCAATATCGAGTTCATCTTCGCCCCGCCGCAGCAACTCCATCTGTTCCACAAGGGCGAGTTCGTCGGGCCGTTCGTCTATGGCTATCGCTATCGGCTGAACATGGAGAACCTGAAGCGCGAATACACGCCGGACCCGGCGCAGGTCCAGCCAATCCGCTTCTTCTGCACCGGCGACGCCTACGAGTTCTGGGGGCTGTTCGAGAGCCGTTTCCATCTGGCCTGCCCGGCGCAGGGCGGCACCCTGTTCCTGCTCGGCACCGACAGGCTGGGCCGCGACATGCTCTCGCGGATCCTCTATGGCGCCCGGATCTCGCTAACCATCGGGCTGCTGGGCGTCGCGGTGACTTTTATCCTCGGCGTGGTGATCGGCGGCCTCGCCGGTTATTACGGCGGCTGGGTCGACAATCTGAGCCAGCGGGTGATCGAGATCTTCCGGTCGGTCCCGAACGTGCCGCTATGGCTGGCCCTGTCGGCGATCCTGCCGGTAACCTGGAGCCCGCTGCTGATCTATTTCGGCATCACAATAATCCTGGGCCTGCTTGACTGGACGGGACTCGCCCGCGCCGTCCGCTCGAAGCTGCTGGCGCTGCGCGAGGAGGATTACTGCCTCGCCGCCCGGCTCATGGGCGCGCGGCCGCGGCGTATCATCGGCCGGCATCTGCTGCCGGGCTTCACCAGCCATCTGATCGCCTCGGTCACGCTGGCGGTGCCGAGCATGATTCTCGGCGAGACCGCGCTGAGCTTCCTGGGCCTGGGGCTAAGACCGCCGATCACGAGCTGGGGGGTGCTGCTGGGCGAGGCGCAGAACATCAACGTCGTCGCGCTCTACCCGTGGCTGATGCTCCCCGTGCTGCCAGTGCTGATCGTGGTGCTGGCCTTCAACTTCGTCGGCGACGGCCTGCGCGACGCGGCGGACCCGTATCGGTAGGGAACAGAACTCGGCAGAGGGATTCTGAAGAGCAAAGTCGGAAGCGACATAGTCCGTGTCGGGTGTGGAACAATTGCTGCTGCACCATTCCATTCTGTTAAGGTTTCTTAACGCTCGAGCCAGAGGCAGTCTCAAGGCCGCACTTAAGAGGCTGATTCCTGCGAACATTGCAGTTTCGGCACAATATCTGCATCGCTCTCTCGGGGCGCGTACCGGGAGGACGATATGTCAAAGTTGCTGACGGCGCTTGTTTTCCTGTTTCTGGCCGGGCCAGTGCAAGCGAGCGTGATCTACGAGTTCACCACCACCGATTACACGGTCAGCGACCCCGGCGGCGACTTCGACGGCATCACGCTGAGCATGGAGATCAGCGACTCCATTTATCAAGCCGGCTTCTTTCGGACGCCGGGCACGGAGCCGATGCTGGCCTGCTTCGTGAACGATTTGCTTGGGTTTGCCGCGGATGGAAACCCGGTTTCCATCTGCCCCGACGATCCGGCCTTCCCGTATACGCTTCTAATCCATCTTGATCTGCAATTTGCCGGTACATCGATGACGGGGAGTTTCGCTGCCGTGTGGCTGGATGGTACGGAGGCGATTTTCCTCGACTCGCAGCCATCCGGGCTTTGGAGTGGCGAATATGGTTCGGACAACGCGGAGCTTGGCTGCTGGTTCGAACCCTGTCCCGTGGAGGGCGAATGGCACCTCGTTTCGGGGCCGACGCCCGTGCCCGGACCGCCGTCTCTTATGCTTCTGGCTGCTGGTCTCGTCGGCATCGCGTTCCTCGGCCGGCGAAAGGCCGTATAATCGGACTGCAGGGCCGCTGGCAGCGAGCAACGACGGTTCAGCGTGCCAGCACTAAGAGGTCGATTGGTTCGCCGATGCCGTCGACCGTCTGCCCCGGCAACCGTTCGCGCGGCGACGGTGGCGCGTAGCCTTGGGCCAGCGCCAGCTCGTAGGCTGCGGCGGTGGTGACTGCGCGGAGGCCGAGTGCCTTATTGTGCTTCTCGAGCTTGGCCGAGAGGTTCACCGCGTTGCCGATCACCGTATATTCCAGACGGGACGGGTCGCCGACGGCGCCGAAAACGATGCGGCCCGTGGCCAGCGCGCCGTTCACCGGCACCGATGGCTCGCCGGCGGCGGCGCGCTCCGCCGCCCAGGCCGCCGCCTCCGCCATCAGCGCGTCCATCGCCCGGAGCCCATCGGCGGCATAGCTCTCGCTTGGCGCGGCGGCACCGAAGGTCGCCATGATGCCGTCGCCGAGGAACTTGTCGATGCTGCCGCCATGACGCCGGATGATCGGCAACATGCGCGCCTGATAGGCGCCGAGGGTCGCCACCACCGCATCCGGCGGCAGAGTCTCGGCCAGCTTGGTGAAGCCGCGCAGATCGAGATTGAGGATCGCGGCGTCGCGCGCCTCGCCGGCGCCGGCCCGGACCTGTTGATCGGCGCGCGCGATCTTCTGCGCGACCTCGGGCGCGAAGAAGCGCGAGAGCTCGCGCGCCGCCATGCCCTCAGTCACCGAGCGGACGAGCAGGCGACGGCTGCGCCGGATCGCCACCGCGAGAATTGCCGTCACCAGGAGGATCGACACGATCTTGTCGAACTCCGCGCCGAGCAGCACCGAGTTCGAGGTCAGATATTCGACATAGTTGCGGGTGATCATCGGGTTGTCCGGCTCGACCAGCACGACATAGGCGACCAGCGCCATCCACCCGGCCGCGGCGACCAAGCCGGCGGTCAGTACGAAGCGCGCCTCGAAGCGAAGCGCCCGTAGCGCGATGAAGATGAAGACATAAAGCAAGGTCGGCGCCTTCAGATAGAAGGAGGCCGGCTGCTCGTACTGCAGGTGAAAGCTCCAGATCAGCGCGAACAACAGGCCCATGTCGATGGCGACCGACAGAACCAGGAACCAGCCCGGCAGGCTGATGCGATAGGCGAGGACGAGGCGCAGGCCGGTGAAGAGAAAATACAGGCCGAGCACCCAGGGCACCGGCCGGAAGGTGTCGTGCGCGCTATCGGTCTTGGGCGAGATCAGATAGAGGACGGCGAAGGTCGTCATCACGGCGAGCTGGATCCAGCCGATCAGCCGTTCCGTCTGATCCTCCTGCGTCCGGATCGCCGTGCGCACCCGGGCGGGCAGCATCTCCGCGGCCGTATCCCGCTTCAGCGTCAGGCCTCCCTCGATCCGTTGCGCGACCCTCACCCGGCGCCTTCGGCGCCACCCTCTCCCGTTTGCGGGAGAGGGTGGGGGTGAGGGCGATCATTATAAGCCGGGATCGAGACGGCGCCGTTCATTTCCGGGTGAGCGGCGCGCAGTCGATCTTATCACGGAGTCAGAGTCAGCCCTTCGCGCGCGACGATGGTGCCGGGGCGCGCTCGTTCGGCCTCGGCCGCGACGCGGTCCATGAAAGCGTCGTCATGCGACGGATCATGGTGGAAGATCACGAGCCGTCCGGCACCGGCGGCATCGGCGAGACGAACGCCCTCCTGCCACGTGGAGTGACCCCAGGAGGCGAAGCGCGGGAACTCCTCGTCGGTGTAGGTGCCGTCATAGATCACGATGTCGGCGCCCGCGATCAGACCCAGGATGTTCTGATCGGGCTGGCCGACGACATGTTCGGTATCGGTCACGTAGCAGACGGCCTTGCCGCCATGCTCGATCCGGTATCCGGTCGCGCCGTTCGGATGGTTGAGCGGAGCGGTGCGCAGCGACACGTCGGGATGGGGCCGGAGCGTCTCGCCGGCCACGAAATCGTGATAGGTGGTCTGGGCGGCGAAGATGTCGATCGGCACGGGAAACAGCGGCTCGATCATCATCGAGCAGAGCACCTGGCGCAGCGTGCGCTGCGGCCGCAGATGGCCGGCCCACATGCGGAACCGGTTGGAGGCGCTGAACAGGGACGCGAAGAACGGAATGCCGGCGATATGATCGAAATGGCTGTGGGTAAAGAACAGGTCGGCGTTCAGCGGCTCGCGGTCCTTGAGCTGCAGGCCGAGCGGGCGCAGGCCGGTTCCGCCGTCGAAGATCAGGAGATGATCGCCGCAGCGCACTTCGACGCAGGAGGTGTTGCCGCCATAGCGCGCATAGTCGATGCCCGGGCAGGCGATGCTGCCGCGCACGCCCCAGAAGCGCACGGAAAAATCACTGGTCCGAGGCACCCACCGCTCCCGTTCTGCCGCCCCACGGATTGGAAATAGGATATAGATGCGGCTTCTACAGCGGAACCGAAGTTTCTCGACAGCCGGGTCCGGTCCAACCAAGCTTGGGGCCAGGGGGTTACCAAAACACTACCGATGAGCTGTGTACGCACCGATTGGACGGTGGTTGCCTTCGGCATCTGCCTGGCGGCGCTGGTCGCCTATCAGCAATTCAAGCTGCCGCCGGTTCTGCCGACGCTGCTGCAGCTCTATGGCTATGATCATTTCCTAGCCGGAACGTTCATGTCGGTTTATGCCGCGGCCGGGCTTCTGCTGTCGTTGCCGCTCGGCGGGCTGATGCAGCGGTACGGTGCGGCGCCGTTCATCTATCTGGCCTTCACCCTGCTGATCGGCGCCAATCTGCTGACCCTTCTGGCCCCGCCCGACGGCGGCGTGATGCTGGCGACGCGGAGTCTCGAAGGCATCGCCTACGCGATCTGCGCGATCTGCGGGCCGATTTTCGCCAATCTGAGCGCCAGCCCGCGTAATCTTCCGCTGGTCGCCGCCCTGACCGCCGCCTGGATTCCGATCGGGCAGGTGACGGCCACGCTGGTCGCGCCGGCGGCGCTGGCGTTCGGCGGTTGGCAATGGCTCTGGGCGGTGGGGCTGCTCGGCACCGTCGGCATGGCGCTCTGGACCCGGCACCTGACGCGGGTCGGCCGGTTGGAGCCGTGGCCCAGCGGAGGGCCGAGCGGCGCGGCATCGGATCGCGCAGCGGCGGCCTTGTCGCCGGCCGACCGTATCGGGCTGATTCTTGCGGCGGGCATCTTCATGCTGTGGTCGAGCCAGTATTTCGCCTACATGACCTGGCTGCCGCAATATCTGGTGGAGGCGCACGGCCTTTCGGAGGTCTGGGCGATCGCCGGTTATATGCTTCCGATCGTCATTCTGTTGATTGTGAACCTGCTGACCGGGCTCGCGCTGCGGGCCGGCGTTCCGCTCGGGCCGCTGCTGCTGGGCGCGCTGCTGTCGCAGGCCGCGCTATGGTGGCTGGCGCCGCTGACGACGGGAGTCGTGGCGGGCATCGCCTCGCTGGTCGTCTACGGCATCGGGGCGGGGATCACGCCGAGCTGTCTCTTCGCGCTGCCGAGCGCGATTCTCGGCAGCCGGCGGGCGGGGCCGCAGGCCTTCGCGGTGGTGATGACCGGACGCAATATCGGCGTGCTGATCGGACCCGTCCTGCTGGCCCAGATCTATGAGCAGGCGGGATCCTGGATGGCATCGGTGCCGATCTTCGGGGCGGCGACCACGATCGCGGCCGCGGCGGCACTTTATTTCTGCCGGCAGCGAAGGGGTTACGGCACCAGCCGATAGCCGCCCGGCTCGGTTACCAGGATCGTCGCCGCGGAGGGGTCGCGCTCGATCTTCTGGCGCAGCCGGTAGACGTGGGTCTCGAGCGTATGGGTCGTGACCTCGGCGTTGTAGCCCCAGACCTCGCCCAGCAGCGTATCCCGGCCAATCGCCCGGTCGCCGGCGCGGTAGAGATATTTCAGGATCGCCGTCTCCTTCTCGGTCAGGCGGATCTTGCGCCGGGTCGCCGGATCGACCAGGAGCTTGCTGCCCGGCCGGAAGCTGTAGGGGCCGATGGTGAAGACGGCATCGTCGCTCTGTTCGTACTGGCGCAACTGGGCGCGGAGCCGGGCGAGGAGCAGGTTCAGGCGGAACGGCTTGGTGACGTAGTCGGTCGCGCCGGAATCGAGGCCGAGGATCGCGTCGGCTTCTGTGTCGGCAGCGGTCAGCATGATCACCGGGGCGCCGAGGCCGCCGCGCCGCATCAGCCGGCAGACCTCGCGCCCATCCATGTCCGGCAGGCCGACATCGAGGAGAACGGCGTCGAAATGCCCCTGCTTGACCCGGTCCAGCGCCTCGGCGCCGGTCGCCGCCTCGGCGATGCCGAACTCCTCATAGAGCCGCAGCTGCTCGGCCAGGGATTGGCGGAGCGTCTCGTCGTCATCGACCAGGAGAATCTTCTTGCCGGTCGTCACGTTTCTCTCGGCTTGGCGAAGCGGGCGGACAGGGTCACGGCGTGGCTCTCGGAGTCACCGGATCCGTTGGCGTGGACATAACACCGGTCCGATTCCGGCGCAAGCGCCGCCCCCGTTGTCCGGCGTACCGGTCCCCGCGATGGCTGCAGGCTTTTCAGCGTGCGGGGCACACACCACATGAAGCCTGAAGCCGACCCCGCGGACCGCCACTGGGCACCGCAAGCGTTTGCTTGACCTGCCGCCATGGGGTGGGCCTAATGCGCCGGCGCGGTGCCGGAGTCACGCCCTCTTGAACGTCGTAGATCATGCCTGAATCACTTGCGGAGCTTAGAGTGTCGCCCTCGGAAACGGTCGTTTCGGAGGCGGCCCTTCTTGTCGCCGTCGACCGCGCCACGGCCGAACTGCGCCGGGGCGGGACCATCCTGGTTCATCAGGACGGGACAGCGATGCTGGTCCAGGCCGCCGAAACGGTGAGCGACGAAAGCCTTCTCCACCTGAAGGCGCTGTCTCGGGAAATCCCGATCCTGGCCGTGACGGCGCAGCGCGCCGCGGGCCTGGGCCTTGAAGCGGGGGACGGGGTGGCAGGAATCGTCCTGCTGGCGTTGGAGGATGCGGTGACGGCGGGCCGGCTGCGGCAACTGGCCGATCCGACGGTTGACGTCCCGGGTGACGCGCCATTGCCGGATTGGGCCGAGATCCCGCCCGCCGCCCGCGGCATTGCGAAGGCGGCGGTCGAGCTGACCAAGCTTGCCCGGCTGCTTCCCGCGGCGGTGATCAGCCCCTTCGACGGGGCACCGCCACGGGACCTGCTCAGCGTGTCCGCGCGGGAGATCGCGGCCTATGAAACCGCCGCGGCGCACAGCCTGCAGGCGGTCGGCGAGGCGCAGGTGCCACTTGCCGATGCGGAGAATACGCGCATCGTCGCCTTCCGGCCGGGCGACGGCGGTGTCGAGCATCTCGCCATCGTCATCGGCACGCCCGCGCCCGATGCGCCGGTGCTGACCCGGCTTCATTCCGAATGCTTCACCGGCGATCTGCTGGGCAGCCTGCGCTGCGACTGCGGCGATCAGCTTCGCGGCGCAATCGCCGAGATTGCGCGCCAGGGCAGCGGATTGCTGCTCTATCTGGCGCAGGAGGGGCGGGGCATCGGCCTGGTCAACAAGCTGCGGGCCTATCAGCTGCAGGATCAGGGTGCCGATACCTTCGAGGCGAACCAGCAGCTTGGGTTCGATGCCGACGAGCGGATCTATCTGCCGGCGGCGGAGATGCTGCGGCGGCTCGGCTTTCATCAGGTCCGGCTGATGACGAACAATCCGGAGAAGGTCACCGGCCTTGCGCGATGCGGGATCAGCGTCGTGGAGCGGGTGCCGCACGTCTTTCCGGCCAACGGCCATAATGACCGCTATCTTCGGACCAAGGCCACCAAGTTCGGCCATTTGTTCTGATACCGAAACGTCATGGATCTGCAGATTTCTGGAACGAGCGGCGCCACCGAAGGGCGCGCCCTGTGGGGCGGCCGGTCCTTTCGCTGCACCCTGGGTCGGGCGGGCATCCGCACGGACAAGCGGGAAGGCGACGGCGCGACGCCGACCGGCCGCTTTCTCCTGCGGCGGGTGCTGTATCGCCCGGACCGGATGGCCCGGCCAGAGACCGGATTGCCGGTCGAGGCGATCGCGGCCGATGACGGCTGGTGCGACGATCCGGCCGATCCCGCCTATAACCGCCCGATCAAGCTGCCTTTTGCGGGGCGGCATGAGCGGATGTGGCGGGACGATGCGCTCTACGACATCGTTGTCGTCCTCGGCCATAATGACGATCCGGTGATCCCGGGCTGGGGCAGCGCGGTCTTCCTGCATCTGGCGCGGCCGGATCGCGGGCCGACAGAGGGATGCGTCGGCCTGGCGCTGCCGGACCTTCTGGCGGTGCTGGCCGACGCCAGGGACGGAGATTGCATCTGTATCGAACCGCCGGTATAGGGGCGGGTTTCAAATCTGCCCCTACGGTTCCGTCTGACCGAGTTGCTCAGGATTGCGGCGGACGCTCGCCGAAAATGGCGGTGCCGATCCGGACATGCGTCGCGCCGAGGCGCACCGCCGTTTCGAAATCGCCGCTCATGCCCATGCTGAGGACCGGCAGGTCGTGGCGGCGGGCGATCTCCGCCAGCAGGGCGAAATGCGGGGCGGGTTCCTCGGCGATGGGGGGAATGCACATCAGGCCCTGGACGGGAAGGCCGATCTCGTCGCGGCAGAGCGCGATGAAGCCGTCGGCCTCGGCGGGAAGTATGCCGGCCTTCTGCGGCTCCTCGCCGGTATTCACCTGGATGTAGCAGGCCGGCCGGCAGTCCGATTTCGCCATCGCGGCGCCGAGAGCGCGGGCCAGCTTCGGCCGGTCGACCGTCTCGATCACATCGAAGAGCGCGAGCGCGTCGGCCACCTTGTTGGTCTGCAGCGGGCCGATCAGATGGAGGCGGCTGTCGGGACAGCGCGCCCGCAGCGGCGGCCATTTCCGCTGAGCCTCCTGAACCCGGTTCTCGCCGAAGACCCGCTGCCCGACGTCCATCGCCGCGAGGATGGCCTCGGCCGGGTGGGTCTTGCCGACGGCCACCAGCGTGACGGAGTCCGGCGCACGGCCGACGGCGCGCGCCGCCGCGGCGATCCGCGCCTGGATGTCACCGAGCCGTCCGGCGATGTCGGTGGAGGAGGGAGCGGGCGAGATCATGGGCGGGACTCTCGAACGGGCGCGCCGGAAGCGCAAGACCCGTTGCGGGCCGGCCATAAAGAAAAGGGGAGAGCGGCAGACCGCTCTCCCCGTTCCGAGAGGCTGAGAACGCGAGTTAGAACGAGAGCCCGAAGCCGACGCCGGCCTCGACGCTTTCATAGTCCTCGCCGCCAGCCACCGCGGCACCATCGTTATAGCCGACCATAGCGTCGACCGTGACGCCCGGGCCAAGCGCATAGGCGGCGGTGAACTGGTAGATGTCCAGCTCATCGACCGGGACGAAGCCGAGGGTGGCGCCGTCGTCGTATTCGCCGTGCGTCCAGCCGAGGCCGACCGTCCAGGCTTCGAAGCCATAGGTGACGCCCGCGCCATAGACCTCCGAGTCCAGGTTATCGCCGAGGTCATTCTCACGGAGGTTGTAAACGGCGCCGATCGTCCAGCCGGCGAAGCCGCCCTGCACATAGGCGTTGTAGTGAGCCGGATCGTCCAGATCGGAGGCGGGATCCTCATATTTGGCCCACGAACCGCCACCGCCGACAGCGATGCTGAAGGCGTCGATCTCGGTGGCGTAGGTCAACGCGGCGGAGTAGATGTCCTGCAGGCCGCCGTCCTTGACCTCCGTGCCGGTGAAATTGTCGGCGCTGGCCTCGTGGTCGTCCGCCGCATACGAGCCGGCGAGCTGGAGACCGCCGAAGCTGGGCGTGAAGTAGATCAGCTTCGTGCTGTCGCCGGAAAGACCATAGCAGGTGCCATTGGTGCCAGCGTTCGAGAAGTTCAGGAACGGGCTGTCGGCACCGAAGGCCGAGGAGGCGGTCGGCACCAGATAGCAGAGCTGGGCGTAGGCGTCGTCATCGTCACCGAACCGCACCTCGCCGAAGCCGCCGCTGAAACGGGCATAGGCTTCGTCGATCACGTCGGTCGTCCGGAAACCTTCAAGCTCGACGCGAGCACCGACGGTGATGCCGTTGTCAAGCGTCGTTTCACCGTCGAAATGGACCTCGACTTGCTGCTTGAATTCGACGTCGTCCTGGCGATCGGAAGGAGCGCCGCTCTCGTCGAAATTGCCGCCGACGGCGCCGAAATAAAAGCCGCCGAGGCCGAGCTGCACGCCCTCTTGGGCGGCCGCCGGCGCAACCATCAGCCCGGCAGCGACCAAGGCGCTGGTTCCGAGAAGAATATTTTTCATAACGATCGTTCCTTATACAGTGTCGACCGGCCCCCGAAGAAACGACCGGTCCCCCATTTATACCGCGCCCGAATTCGTTGGGGAGGTGACCAAAGACCTGCTAATCGTCTTTTTCGTCACATCCCCGCTTAACCGAAAGGACTCGGTACGGGCCGCATCCTATTGAGACGATTTGAGGCGTCAAGCTGAGCCCTTGGGTGTTAGTGGCTTTTTCATCATACTGTGTCATTGATGCCACAGCGCGCTCCGGTTACCAACGCTGTCCTACGCGCCGGCTCTTTCGATTTCGTTAAGGGGCGATTCCGTCAACGGGGGCGGTCGGGCGGCAGATAGCCGAAGCGGGCCATCTGCTCGCGGTGGACCGAGACGAGGGCCTCGATCTGCTCCGGAGTCAGCAGGCGGCGCCACTGTCCGGCGCGGCCTTCGCGGAAGAAATGCTCCGTGTTGGTGCTGCGCTCGATGAAGCCTTGCCGCTTCTCCTGCTCGCGCAGCACCTTGAAGGAGCTGAGCTTGATCGCCTTTTTCAGCCTCTCGCGGGGCGGCTTCAGGCCGAGAAAGGCGGCGATGCCGCCGAAGGTCTTGATCGGCGCATCCAGCATGTCCTCGTAGCGGACGACATGGAGCCCCGGACTGGGCTGCCGGGTCCAGCTCATCACATGCTCGGACCAGGATCCGTGGTGCTCATAAACATGCGTGTCGTCGTTGATCGACTCCAGGCGCGGCGTGTTGAGCGCGCCGATCGAGTCGTCGATGGACAGACCATAATGATGGCTGTGCGAAATCACGACATCCAGTGGATTGCGAACGACATAGATCGCGCCGGCTGTATGCGCCATCGTGACCATCGGGACGCCGTGGGCTTCGACCAGAGCGTTGTGCGTCTTGACGAACACGGAGTCGCGGGACGATTTGGTCATGCGCTCATGGACCTTGGGCCGCAGCGCCGCCACCTCCTCCTTCGTCAGCTCCGACCCCGGCCGCTGATCGAAAAGATGGAACCACCGCACTTGGCTGTCGCTGAGCGTGAAATCGGTCAGATGATTGATGTTGTAGGGCTCGTTCGGATTGCGCAACAGATTGTGCAGAAATGCCCTCAACCACGTGTTGCCCGATTTCGGATAGGAGGCCAGCCAAACGATCTTTCCCATGGGACGAGTCCTGAGCGGTAGGGGGATTCGCCGATGCGAGTACAGCGGCAGGCCCCCTACATAAGGCGAAGAGCCGATAACATCAAAGTGCAAAGCACCTCGCGATATCGCGAGGCCACCATGGGGCGGCCGTGGACGGCTCACGAGCTTGACCTGTCGGGGCAGGTCTGCTTTAAACCGCCGATTATATTGGACTTCTTGGAGCAACGGCGGCGATGGCCTGGTCTGCCCGCACGGCACCGGACGGCATGAACTCTTTTTTGCGGAAAGCGATGGCGATCGGAATCGTTCTGGCCGTGGCCGGCTGCGGCTATGGCGAAGCGAAGTACCCGAAGGCCAGGCGGGAAGGACAGGCGACGCCGCAATATGAGGAGCCGGAGACGCTCTTCGGCGAGGGCGGCCTGACCTTCGGCGGCGGTGGAGCGGCACCCAGCGACGATAGCGGCGGCGGGATCGGTGTGAACAGCTTCCTATGGCGGGCGTCGCTCGACACGGTCTCGTTCATGCCGCTTGTCTCCGCCGATCCGTTCGGCGGCGTGATCATCACCGACTGGTATTCGCCGGCGGGGACGACGAACGAGCGCTACAAGGTGAACCTGTTCATCCTCGGCCGCGCCCTGCGCGCCGACGGCATCCGCGCCAGCGTCTTTCGGCAGCAGCTCAACGGCGCCGCCGGCTGGGTCGACGCGCCGATCGACGAGAGCACGGCAACGAAGCTCGAGAACGCCATCCTCACCCGCGCGCGACAGCTTCGGATTGCGCAGGCGGGACAGTAAGACGGCCGAACCCGGCCCTCATGCTTCGACAAGCTCACCATGAGAGCACCCCTCATCCCGAGCTTGTCGAGGGACGAAGAACGAGGCCCGGGCAAGCATCTTTCCGGGCATAACACTGTCAGGCGCTGAAGCAGCACAATCCGGTTTGGTGATGTCGCGGTACAACGTCAAGGAAACCGAGCGGAAATGGCAGCGTCTCTGGGCGGAGCATCGCTGCTTCGAGGCGGAGACCCAGTCCGACCGGCCGAAATATTACGTCCTGGAGATGTTCCCTTATCCGTCGGGGCGGATTCATATGGGGCATGTCCGCAACTATACGCTCGGCGACGTGGTGGCCCGATTCAAGCGGGCGCGCGGATTCAACGTCCTGCATCCGATGGGCTGGGACGCCTTTGGCCTGCCGGCCGAGAACGCCGCCATCGCCCAGGGCGTTCACCCGGGAAGCTGGACCTACGAGAACATCGCGGTGATGCGCGACCAGCTGAAGGCCATGGGCCTGTCGCTGGACTGGTCGCGCGAGATCGCGACCTGCCACCCGGAGTATTACCGGCACGAGCAGCGGATGTTCCTCGAGTTCCTCGAGGCGGGGCTGGTTTATCGCAAGGAATCCTGGGTCAATTGGGATCCCGTCGATCAGACGGTCCTAGCCAACGAGCAGGTGATCGACGGGCGTGGCTGGCGGTCCGGCGCGCCGGTCGAGAAGCGACAGCTTGCCCAATGGTTCTTCCGCATCACGGCGTTCGCCGATTCGCTTCTGGAGTCGCTGAACGGCCTCGACCGCTGGCCCGCCAAGGTGCGGCTGATGCAAGAGAAGTGGATCGGCCGGTCGGAGGGCGCGCGCGTCCTGTTCAAGCTTAAGGGCCGCGACGAGAGGCTGGAGGTTTTCACCACGCGGCCGGACACCTTGTTCGGCGCCTCGTTCTGCGCGATCTCGCCGGACCATCCGCTGGCGGCGGAGCTGGCCGCGGCGAATCCGGAGCTGCAGGCCTTCATCGCCGAGTGCCGGCGGCTGGGGACCAGCGAGGCGGTTCTGGAAACGGTCGAGAAGAAGGGCTTCGACACCGGAATCAAGGCGCTGCATCCCTTCGATCCGGCCTGGGAATTGCCGGTCTATGTCGCGAACTTCGTGCTAATGGAGTATGGCGCGGGCGCGATTTTCGGCTGCCCGGCACACGACCAGCGGGATCTGGACTTCGCCCGGAAATACTCCCTGCCGGTAACGCCCGTGGTGGCGCCGCCGAATGTCGATCCGGCCGGTTTCACCATCGGCGACGAGGCCTATACCGGCGACGGCGTCATCATCAATTCGGATTTTCTCGACGGGCTCGGAGTCGCCAAGGCGAAGCGGGCGGCGATCGAGCGGCTGGAGGCCGCGGGCGAGGGCGAGGGGACCGTCGCCTATCGGCTGCGCGACTGGGGCGTATCCCGGCAGCGCTATTGGGGCTGTCCGATTCCGGTGATCCATTGCGCCGATTGCGGAACCGTTCCGGTTCCGGTCGACGACCTCCCGGTGCTGCTGCCCGAGGACGTGACTTTCGACCGGCCGGGCAACCCGCTGGAGCACCATCCGAGCTGGAAGCATGTCAACTGCCCGCGCTGCAGCGAGCCGGCGCGGCGCGAAACGGACACCTTCGACACCTTCGTCGAATCCTCCTGGTATTTCGCGAGATTCTGCTCGCCGCGCGCGGAGACGCCGACGGATCGGGCGGAGGTCGATTACTGGATGCCGGTCGATCAATATATCGGCGGCGTCGAGCATGCCGTGCTGCATCTGCTCTATTCGCGGTTCTTCAGCCGGGCGATGAAGCTGTGCGGATATATCGATGTCGAGGAGCCGTTCGCCGGCCTGTTCACCCAGGGAATGGTCTGTCATGAGACCTATTGCGACCCGTCCGGCGCCTGGCTGTTTCCCAGCGAGGTCGCCAAGGCGGCCGATGGAGACCTGGTGACGGTCGAGGGTGCGAAGCCGGTCACGGTCGGACGCTCCGAGAAGATGAGCAAGTCGCGCAAGAATGTGGTGGATCCGACCCAGATCATCGATCGTTACGGAGCCGATACGGCACGATGGTTCATGCTCTCCGACAGCCCGCCGGACCGTGACCTCGAATGGACCGAGGCGGGGGTCGATGGCGCTTGGCGCTTCACCCAGCGGCTTTGGCGGCTGATCACCGCCGCCACACCCATAATGGCACCCGCCGGTGCACCCATGCCGTCCGCCTTCGGCGAGCCGGCCATGGCAATCCGGCGGACGACGCACAAGACGATCGCCGGGGTGACGGACGATATCGAGTCTTTCCACTTCAATCGCGCCGTCGCCCGGTTCTATGAGTTCACCAATGCGCTGTCAGGGGTTATCTCCCCCGGCCAGGGTCAGGGGCAGTCCCCGGGCAATGCGGATGGCGGCCTCGGCTGGGCGTTGCGGGAGGCCTTCGAGGCGCTCGCGCGCCTGGTCGGCCCGATGATGCCGCATCTTGCGGAGGAAATCTGGCAGACGCTCGGCCAGGACGGCCTGCTCGTCGATGCGCCTTGGCCGGATTCCGACGCGACCTTGACGGTCGAGGCAACCACTACCATCGCGGTGCAGGTGAACGGGAAGCTGCGGGCGACCCTCGATCTGCCGCGGGATATGCCGGCCGATGCCGCAGAGGCGGCGGCGCTGGCCGATCCGGCGGTCCAGAAGGCGGTGGACGGTAAGACGGTGCGAAAGGTGATCGTGGTGCCGAATCGCGTGATCAATGTGGTGGTGTAGGCTCGCCCTCCCCTTCCTCCTGACCGCGACAGCCAGCTTGGCGGCTTGCGGCTTTCAGCCGCTTTACGGCGATCAGGGGGCCGTCGGGCCGAGCACGGCGGAGGCGCTGGCCTCGATCCGGGTCGAGGCGATCGCCGACCGCAGCGGCCAGCAACTCCATAACCTGCTGCTGAATGATTTGAGTCCGTACGGCCGGCCGGCCGACCCGCGCTATATCCTCACCGTCGACGTCACTGCGACCAAGGAAGAGCTGGGTTTCCGCCGGGACGAAACGCCGACGCGCGCCAATCTAAATCTGCGCGCGAACTATACGCTTCGCCAAGCGTCGGACGGCACGGTGCTGCTGACCTCGATGAGCCGGAGCACCAGCAGCTATGACATTTTGGAGAATCCCTTTGCCGCGCTCGTTTCCGAGGAGGATGCGCTCGAGCGGGCGACGCAAGCGCTGAGCGAGGACATCCGCACCCGTCTGGCGGTCTTCCTGTCCGACGCTGTTGCCAAGGCACCCTAACCGGTTGAGGCGGGTCGGATGAAGCTGTCAGGGAGACAGATCGAGCCGTTTCTGAAGCAGCCGGACCCGGCGGTCGGTGCGGTCCTGTTCTACGGCCCGGACGCCGGGCTCGTGCGGGAGCGTGCGGACAGACTCGCGCAGGCCGTGGCGGGAGACGCGACGGATCCGTTTCAGATCTCCGAGATGACGGCGGCGGCGCTTCGCGACGATCCGGCGCGTCTGGCCGACGAGGCAGCCGCGCTGGCCTTTGGTGGCGGCCGGCGCGTGGTCCGGCTTCGGAGCGCCGGTGATTCGATTGCGAGCCTGTTTCGCAGTTTTCTCGGCGGCCCGCCCGCCCCTGCCCTCCTGCTGGTCGAGGCCGGCGAGCTCGGCCCTCGGTCGGCACTGCGCGAAGTCTTCGAGAAGGCGAGAAACGCCGCCGCCCTGCCCTGCTATCGCGACGAAGGCGTGGAACTCAGCCAACTCATCGAAGGCGATTTGCGTCGGCAAGGGTTCGGAATCACGCCAGAGGCTCTATCCTATCTGCTCGCCAATCTGGGCAATGATCGCGCCATCACCCGGGCCGAGCTTGAAAAGCTCCGCCTTTATATGGGAGACGCCACCGGCGTGAACCCTGGCGCGGCGCGAGTGGAGCTGGCCGACGCCATTGCCTGCATCGGGGCGAATGCGGCCTTGTTTCTTGACGATCTGGCGTTCGCCGTTGCCGACGGCGATTTGTCCGAGATCGAGCGGATCTTCCCGGTTTGCCTGGCGGAGAGCGGCTCGGGCGTAACGATCCTTCGGGCCGTCGCGCGGCACTTCCTGCGAATTCATTCCGTCCGCGCAACGATGGCGGCCGGAACTCCGCGTGAGCGGGCGGTGAAGACGCTGCGGCCGCCTGTCTTCTTCAAGGTCCTTGACCGGTTCCATCGTCAGCTCGACCGATGGGCCGAGCCTGCCCTGGCGATCGCCTTGGATCGGCTGATAGCGGCGGAGCGCGCCTGCAAGCGGACCGGGGCTCCGGCGGAGGCGCTGTGCCACCGCGCCTTGATGCAGGTGGCGCAACAGGCCGCGCGCTCCGCCCGGCGTGTCAGTTAAGCGCCGACGCCGACCGTTCGCTGCGTGGAATGGTTGAGGCGATGGAGCACGTCGTCCAGCTGCTCGAGCGTGTTGTAATGAATGGTGAGCGCCCCGCCCCGCCCCTGCAGCCGGATCGCGACCCGCAGACCAAGCAGAGCCGATAGGTCCCGCTCAAGCGCCACCGTGTCGGGGTCGTTTCCGCTCGGTATCGTCGCCGCAGCCGCCGGCATTGCTCCGGCCGGTCCCGAGGATGTCACCCCTGATGGCGCTGGTTCCGATGAGGCCGGCTCCGATGGCGTCAGTCCCGACCGTCCCGATCCGTCCGGCTGCTTCTGCGAATTGACGAATTGTTCCGTTTGCCGAACGTTCAGGCCTTTGGCGACGACCTCACCCGCAAGCGCCACCGGGTCAACGGCGCCAAGCAGCGCGCGGGCGTGACCGGCCGTCAACTCGCCGGACTCCACCAATTTCTTGACTGGCCCCGGCAGGTTCAGCAGGCGAAGGCTGTTGGCGATATGACTACGGCTCTTACCGACGCGGCGGGCAAGATCCTCCTGCGTATGTTGGAACTCGTCCATCAGCCGCCGATATCCCTCGGCTTCCTCAAGCGGTGTGAGATCCTGGCGCTGGACGTTCTCGACCAGGGCCAGCTCCAAGGCATCGCTGTCAGTCAACTCGCGAATGACGACCGGTACCTCATGGAGCTGCGCGAGCTGGGCCGCGCGCCAGCGGCGCTCGCCGGCGACGATCTCGAAGGCGTTCGGCATCGTCGGATGACGCCGGACCAGAAGCGGCTGCAGAATGCCGTTCTGCCGGATCGAGTCGGCCAAGGCCTTCAGATGCTCGTCATCGAAGTGGTGACGCGGCTGAACCGGTCCGGGATGGACGGTTTGGACCGGCACCATTTTCGACAGACGGACGCGGTCGAGCGACGCGTAATCCTCGCTTTCGGCGCCGAGGAGTGCCGACAGCCCTCGGCCGAGATTGCGGCGTGCGGTGCCCTCTTCGCTCACTGCACCATCTCCGGGTTCAGGGCACCCTGCTCTCGTCGCAGGACTTCGCTCGCGAGGTGGATATAGGCCTGTGATCCGGCGCAGCGCATATCATACAGAAGGACAGGCTTGCCGTGGGACGGGGCTTCCGAAACGCGAACATTGCGCGGAATCACCGTGTCATAGACCTTGCTGCCGAAATAGCCTCGGACATCCGCGGCGACCAAATCACACAAATTGCTGCGTCTATCGAACATGGTCAACACAACACCTTGTATTTCCAGGGCTGGATTGAAGGCGCGCCGGACACGCTCGATCGTCTTGACCAACTGGCTGAGCCCTTCCAGGGCATAGAACTCGCACTGCAGCGGCACCAGAACCGCGTCGGCCGCCACGAGGGCATTCAGCGTCAGAAGGTTGAGCGAGGGCGGGCAGTCGATCAGGATGAAATCATAGTCCTGGGCCGCGGCCCCGAGAGCGTCGCGCAACCGGAACTCCCGCCGGCGCGACGACTGCACCAACTCGATCTCGGCGCCGGACAGGTCCAGCGATGCCGGCACAATGGACATGCCGGGCACGGCCGTCGGCACCGTCGCCGTGCCGATCGGCGCGTCGCCCAGCAGCACATCATAGGACGTCACCGCCCGCGCATGCCGATTGACGCCGAGGCCGGTGCTGGCATTGCCTTGAGGATCGATATCGACGATCA
The DNA here is from genome assembly GCA_003576685.1 of Virgifigura deserti. Classification (GTDB taxonomy): domain Bacteria; phylum Pseudomonadota; class Alphaproteobacteria; order Dongiales; family Dongiaceae; genus Virgifigura; species Virgifigura deserti. The sequence continues at coordinate 103,150 of QOZR01000006.1, read as the reverse complement.
ACACACGCCGGTCGCAGGCGGCGAGCGCCGTCGCGAGGTTGATCGCGGTCGTGGTCTTGCCCACGCCGCCTTTCTGATTGGCCAAAGCGAGAATCTTCGCCCGTTTCTGGCCTTCAGGTTTCGTCAGAAGAGCCTGGTTCACGGCGGATATGCCCTATTTGCAGAATGACCCCAGAGGCGTCGGTCGTGCTCGACCGGCGTTGCACAGTCATAGTCCAATTTTTCTCGGCACGGGTCAATTCTTCATTAACCGTCCTGCCCTTTGGGAAGAGGCAGATTGTCTCCGGTTGCAGGAATGGCTCGCCATAAGTCAGGAGTTTGTCGAGGTCTGCACAGCCGCGGGCGGTGATAACATCGACGGGCCAAGGCTCAAGCTGCTCAACACGCCGCGAATGCAAGGTGACCTGGCCCGGGCTGGTCAAGCCCGTCACCCGCGCCGCCTCGCGCAGGAAGGCTGCCTTCCGCGAATCGGACTCGACGAGATGTACCTCGGGAACCCCAAGGATCGCGAGAACCAGGCCGGGGAACCCGGCGCCGCTCCCCAAATCGAGCAGAGTTCTCGCTTGAGGTGGAACCAGCGGGTAGAGCTGGGCCGAATCGAGAAAATGGCGCCGCCAGAGATCTCCGAGACTGTCGCCGCCGACGAGATTGATCGCCTTCTGCCACTTGATAAGCAGCGCGGCATAGCGTTCAAGCCGGTCGAGTGTTTCACGTGAAACAAAAGTTAGGCGCGCGAAGGCCTCTGGCGTGAGCGGGCTGGACAAGAGCTTAGGCCGATTTCTGTCCTGGCCCGCGCCCTGGCCTGCGACGGACATGCCGCAGTAGCGCTGTCAAGGCCGCGGGCGTGACACCGGGAAGTCGTGCGGCCGCGCCGAGGCTCGCTGGTCGCGCGGTGCTCAGCTTCAGCCTGACTTCGGCGGAAAGTCCGCCGATCGTCGCATAGTCCAGATCCACCGGAAGACGCAGCGCCTCGTCACGGCGGAAGGACAAGATATCGGCCTCCTGCCGCTTCAGATAGCCGGCGTAGCGCGCATCGATCTCAAGCTGCTCGGCGACGTCGGCGCGCAATTCCCCGAGTTCCGGCCAAAGGAGCGACAAGCTCTTCAGGTCGACATCCGGATAGGCAAGGAGTTCCGCGGCCGTCCGGCGAACGCCGTCCTGTGAGACCTTCAGCCCGTACCGCTGGAGTTCCGGCGGCGTTGCCTGAAGGGTTTCGACGAGACGCCTGGCGGCATCGAGAGCCTGCATCTTTCGATCGAAGGTCCGGGCCCTCGCCGTGCCGACACAGCCGATCTCACATCCCTTCCCGGTCAGCCGCTGATCCGCATTGTCTGCCCGCAGGAGCAATCGGTACTCCGCCCGGGACGTGAACATCCGGTAAGGCTCAGTTGTCCCCCGGGTCACGAGATCATCGATCAGCACACCGATATAGGCGTCGGCCCGGTCGAGGAGGAAAGGCTCCAACCCGGCAACGCCGCGCGCCGCATTCAGCCCGGCCATGAGGCCCTGGGCAGCCGCCTCCTCATAGCCGGTCGTGCCGTTGATCTGCCCCGCGAAGAATAGGCCCGGAATATGCCGCGTTTCGAGCGCCGGTGTCAGCTCCCGCGGATCGACGAAATCATATTCGATCGCATAGCCCGGCCGCAGCATGGCCGCGCGACCGAGTCCAGGGATGGTCGCCAGCAGCTCCCACTGGACCGCTTCCGGCAGCGAGGTGGAGATCCCGTTGGGATAGACCGTCGGATCGTCGAGCCCTTCCGGCTCGAGAAAGATCTGATGGCGTGTCCGGTCCGCGAACCGGACCACTTTGTCCTCGATCGACGGACAGTAGCGTGGGCCGACGCTTTCGATCTGGCCGGAATAGATCGGGGATCGATCCAGGTTGGCGGCGATGATCCGGTGAGTCGCCGGCGTCGTCTCGGTGATGTGGCAGGGTAACTGCGGCGTCGTGATCCGCTCGGTCATGTAGGACAAGGGAAGCGGCGGATCGTCGCCCGGCTGGACCTCCAGCGCCGCCCAATCGATCGTCCGGCCGTCGAGTCGCGGCGGCGTCCCCGTCTTCAGACGGCCAAGGCGGAAGCCGAACCGGGCGAGTGTCTCGGCCAGGGCGACCGACGGCGCCTCCCCGACCCGCCCGGCCGTAATCTGTTGTTCGCCGATATGAATGATGCCCCGCAGAAAGGTGCCCGTGGTCAAGACCACCGCCCCGCCGGCGACGGTCTCCCCCTCCTCGGTGATCACGCCGGCGGCGTGCCCCGACCGATCGAGACGGATGTCGGCCGCCCCGCCCGCCCGAACGGTGAGATTGGCCTGCTCTGCAAGGAGGAACTGCACCGCCTGCCGATAGAGCTTGCGGTCGGCCTGCGCCCGCGGGCCGCGGACCGCCGGCCCCTTGCTCCGGTTCAGCATCCGGAACTGAATTCCGCTGCAATCGATCGCCCGAGCCATCAGCCCGTCGAGGGCATCGATTTCGCGAACGAGATGACCCTTGGCCAGCCCCCCGATCGCCGGGTTACAGGACATTTCGCCGATCGTGTCCGGATTGTGGGTCAGCAGCAGGGTCTTGGCCCCAAGCCGCGCGGCGGCGCTCGCCGCCTCGGCCCCGGCATGGCCGCCCCCCACCACGATGACATCGAATGCTTCCATCGGCATTATCTAATCCGCGCCGGGATTGAAGTCAAAAGCGGCGAGCGCGGTGGGCCGACCGGCGGCTACGGATGTTGTGTTTCACGTGAAACATCCGACCCGATCACCTCCGTCTTCACTTTCCGATGCAAAAATCCCGAAAGATCCGATCGAGCAGGTCCTCGACATCGATCCGACCGGTGATCCGCCCAAGCGCGGTCACGGCCAAGCGCAGGTCCTCCACGGCCAGCTCAGAAAGCGCGGCGGCCTGCGTCCGACCCAGCGCGTCGAGGCACTCCTCCAGCGCATGTCGATGTCGCGCCCGTGTCAGCGGCAGTGCCGTGCCGCCGCCGAGCCGCTCGGCAACGGCATCGGTCACCTGATCAAGAAATGCCGGCAGACCGTTCCCGCTGCGCACCGAAAGACACTGCGCCGCTCGCCCGCCGATTCGAACCTCAGGGTCAATCGATCGGAGATCGGTCTTATTGATCACCGGGATCGTGTCGTCATCGATGAGCCTTGTCGTTTCCAGATCAAAGTCCGGCCATGCCGTCGCGTCAAACAGCGCAATCCGTAGATCCGCCGCTCCTGCCCGATCCAGCGCCCGTCGCACGCCCTCCGCCTCGATCTCGTCCTGGGCCGTCCGCAGCCCGGCTGTGTCCGCCACCAGGACCGGATAGCCACCGAGATCAAGTTGAACCTCGATGATGTCACGAGTCGTTCCGGCCGTCGCCGAGACGATCGCCGCATCGCGCTGCGCCAGCCAGTTCAGCAGGCTCGACTTTCCCGTGTTCGGCGCCCCGATCAACGCGATCGAAAAGCCGTCCCGAAGCCGCTCGCCCCGCCGGTTGTCCGCAAGATGCTGCGAGATCTCGCCCAGGATCTCGGCGAGCCTGCCCCGAACCACGTCCTCCAGCCCGGCCGGAAGATCCTCATCAGGAAAATCGATGGCCGCTTCGGCTTGCGCCAGCGCGCCGACCAACCCCTCGCGCCAGCGGTCATAGAGACGGCCGAGTTCTCCCTGCATCTGTCGAAGCGCTTGGCGTCGCTGCCCTTCCGTCTCGGCATTGACCAGATCGGCCAAGCCTTCCGCGGCGGTCAGGTCGAGCTTCCCGTTCTCGAAGGCCCGCCGCGTGAATTCACCAGGCTCCGCCGGGCGAAGGCCGGGACAGTTGTACAAGGCGTCGATCAGCGCTGCGATCACCGCCCGTCCGCCATGCAGGTGGAACTCCGCGACATCCTCGCCCGTGAAGCTCGCCGGACCGGGAAACCAGAGGACCAGCGCCTCGTCGATGACCGCTCCGCTCCATGGATCGCGGAGACGCCGGTAGGCTGCATAGCGCGGGGACGGCACGGCCCCGTCGCTCAGCCGCCGCAGCGCCCCGCCCGCCCCGGGCCCCGAGACGCGGATCACGGCGACACCGGCCCGACCCGGCGCCGATGCCAAGGCAAAGATCGTGTCGGTCATGACGGCCGTCGCGGCATCCGATCCCGATCAGGCGGACCGGTTCCGCGCCTCCATCTCGTCCGGCACCGCATCCGGTTGAAGCAGGAGACGCTCGACCCGCCTCCCCTCCATGAGATGGGTCTGCAGAATCTCGTCGATATCCGCGGGCGTCGAATAGCTGTACCAGACACCTTCCGGATAGATCACCATGGTCGGCCCAAGCTCGCAGCGGTCAAGGCATCCCGCCGTGTTGATCCGCACATCCTTCAGGCCCAGCTCCTTGGCGCGCGCTTTCATATAGTTGCGCAAGCGCTCCGCCCCCTTTCCCCGGCAGCAGCCGCGGGGATGGCCCGCCGGCCGCTCGTTCGTGCAGCAGAACACATGTGCTTGGTAATAGAGCGGCGGATCCTCCTGCCGCAGCCCATAATCTCCCATGCCGTCACTCACGCCCCGGGCTCCTTCTTGTCGCCCGGCTTGTCGCCGGGAGTTCCAAATTGCCGCCACAAGCTCTTCTGGAGCTGCTCCAATCCCTGAAATCCGCCGGCGAATCCCCCGGGAAACCACGTCTTGAAAAGTGCCTCCGGATCCATCGAGCGCAGCGTCGTCGTCATTCGCTCCTGCATTTCCTTCATCACAGCTTCCTGGAGCGGCCCGACGTCGGGAAGCCCGAGAAAGGTTCGCGCCTCTTCCGGCGTGCAATCGATGTCGATCTTGATTTTCATCGAAGATTTCCCTGTTGCGGATCAGCGACGGTCCTTAGATAGGATGGTGTCCGACCCGCCCGTTCACAATGATCGCGGGCCCCAAGGTCGCCGCCAAGCGGCCGTTGTAGCGAACATCCAGGAATTCCGCCATGGCCCGCAATCGCCTCGACCAGGAAACCAGCCCTTATCTGCTGCAGCATAAGGACAATCCGGTCCATTGGCAGCCTTGGGACGAAGCCGCGCTCGATCAAGCCCGACAAGAGAGCAAGCCGATCCTCCTCTCCGTCGGCTACGCCGCCTGCCACTGGTGCCACGTCATGGCGCATGAGAGCTTCGAGGACGCCGACACGGCGGCCCTGATGAACGAGCTGTTCGTGAACATCAAGGTCGACCGCGAGGAGCGGCCGGATCTCGACACGATCTACCAGTCGGCGCTCGCGCTGCTCGGCCAGCAGGGCGGCTGGCCGCTCACCATGTTCCTGACGCCTGACACCGAGCCTTTCTGGGGCGGCACCTATTTCCCCCCGGTCGCCCAATATGGCCGCCCGGGATTCCGTGACGTCCTCAAGGGAATCGCCGACATCTACCAGAGCGAACCGGAGAAGGTGACTCAGAATGTCACCGCGCTGCGCGACGCCCTGCAGACCCTGGCGCGACCGCAGGGCGCCGCCGGGATCAGCCTCGATGTCACCACACAGATCGCCGAGCGGTTCCTCCAGGAAGTGGATATGAGGCACGGCGGCATCGGCGGTGCGCCGAAATTTCCGCAATCCTCGATCCTCGAGCTGCTATGGCGGGCCTGGAAGCGGACGGGCGACAGCCGATATCGCGACGCCGTCACCCTCACCCTGACCCGGATGTCCCAGGGCGGCATCTACGACCATCTGGGCGGCGGCTTCGCCCGCTATTCCGTCGACGCGGCTTGGCTTGTGCCGCATTTCGAGAAGATGCTCTACGACAATGCCGAGCTGATCGACCTGCTGACACTGGTCTGGCAGGAAACGCGCGACCCGCTCTATGAGGCCCGCATCCGCGAAACCGTCGGCTGGCTGCTCCGCGAGATGCGGGCGGCGCCTGGCTCCGATGGCCGGCGCGGCTTCGCCAGCAGCCTCGACGCCGACAGCGAAGGCGAGGAAGGCAAATTCTATGTCTGGACGGAGCCGGAGATCGACCGGCTGCTCGGCCCGGACGCCGCGATCTTCAAGGCGGCCTATGATGTCCGCGCGGGCGGCAATTGGGAAGGCAAGACCATCCTGAACCGGACCGCCCGGCCCGTCCTCGGAGACGCCGAAGCCGAGGCCCGCCTCGCCGCCTGCCGTGCCACGCTTCTCGCCGCCCGCGCGGACCGGGTGCGGCCGGGCTGGGACGACAAGGTGCTCGCCGATTGGAATGGCCTGATGATCGCCGCCCTCGCCGATGCGGCGACGGCGTTCGGCGAGCCGCAATGGCTCGAGGCCGCCGCCGAGGCCTTCGCCTTCGTCCGCGACGATATGAGCGTGGCCGGTCGCCTGCGTCATAGCTGGCGCGCCGGCCAGTCGAAGCATCCGGCATCGCTCGACGATTACGCCAGTCTCGGCCGCGCCGCCCTCGCCTTGCATGCCGCCACCGGCGACTCCGCCTATCTCGACCAGAGCCGCGCCTGGGTCGAGGTCCTCGACGCGCATTATTGGGACGGGTCGGGCGGCGGCTATTTCTTCACCGCGGACGATACCGGTGATGTCCTCCTTCGGACCAAGAGCGCAGCCGACGCGGCGGTGCCGTCCGGCAACGGAATCATGATCGGTGTCCTCGCCCGGCTCCATTACCTGACCGGCGAGGCCGCCTATCGCGAGCGTGCCGACGCGACCGTCGCCGCCTTCGCCGGCGAAATCGGCAGAAACTTCTTCCCGCTCGCCACGCTCCTCAACAGCAACGAGCTGCTGCAAACCGCGCTGCAGGTCGTCCTGATCGGCCCGCGCGACGCCGAAGAGACCCGGACGCTGCTCGATGTGGTCCATGGCCGGTCCCTGCCGAACCACGTGTTGACGGTGCTGGCGGCGGATGAGCCCCTGCCCGCCGCACATCCCGCCGCCGACAAGCCCCAGATCGATGGCCGCGTCACGGCCTATGTCTGTCGGGGCACCACCTGCTCGCTGCCGATCACCGATCCGGCCGGGCTGAGTCAGGCTCTGGCACTCGGATGACGTCGCGGATGACCAGGGCACAAACCACTGTCGCGACGCCGCTCGGGCCGCTGACGGTGACCCAGCGAGGCGAGGCGATCGTCGCTCTCGATTGGGGCGCGGCCGACGCTGAAGCCGAAACGCCTTTGCTCGCCGCCGCCGCGCAGCAGATCGCTAGCTACTTCGATCGTGAGTTGACCGAGTTCGAGTTGCCTCTCGCCCCCGCAGGGAGCCCGTTCGAGCAGGAGGTCTGGGCGGCGATGCGGCGTGTTCCCTATGGCACGACGCAACGCTACGGCGAGGTCGCCCGCCTTCTCCGCAGCATGCCGCGCGCCGTCGGCGTCGCGTGCGGCCGCAATCCGATCCCGATCATCATTCCCTGTCATCGCATTGTCGGGACTTCGACGTCCGGAAACCGACTCGGCGGCTATAGCGGTCACGGCGGGCCCGAGACGAAGCAGTTCCTGCTCGGTCTGGAAGGGGCCGCCCTCCCTCTCGGCCCACCGAGAGCACGATCCGATCAGGTTGGATCAACCTGATCGGTGAATCGTCCTCTGGTTCATATAGTCAGGGACTGATTCACCGATCACATCGTTTCGATGTGATCGGCTCAGGCCCTAGCACAGGGACGCAGAAATGACATCCGCAGAACGGTGACAAGCGGTGCGCTTCCCGCTACTTTGATCCCCTAACGTTCGGTTAACTGCCGTTGAGGAGAGGGGGGAAGCAATGCCAGACATCCTTGTCGACGGTCCAGACGGAAGCTTTTCCGCCTATCTCGCCAAACCGCCCGGCCTGGGCGCCGGCGACGCTCAGCCCGCGGTGCTGGTCATCCAGGAAATTTTTGGCGTCAATGCCGTGATGCGCGGGATCTGCGATGATCTTGCCGGCGAAGGCTATGTAACGCTGTGCCCGGACCTGTTCTGGCGGCAGGAGCCCGGCATACAGATCACAGACAAGACCGACGCGGAATGGGAAAGGGCCTTCGAGCTCTTTAGAGGCTTCAACCAAGCCAAGGGCATCACCGACCTGATCGCCAGCCTCGATCATCTCCGCGGCATTCCCGGCTGCTCCGGCAAGGCCGGAACGATCGGCTACTGCCTCGGCGGCAAGCTCGCCTATCTGATGGCGACCCGCTCCAACGCCGACTGCAATGTCGGCTATTACGGCGTCGGGATCCAGGCCGCGCTCGGCGAGGCCGCGGCCATTACCGAACCCCTCCTCCTCCATATCGCCGAGGAAGACGAGTTCACGCCGAAGGAAGCGCAGGCCGAGATCACGGAAAGCCTTTCGCGGAACAGCAACGTCACCATCTACACCTATCCCGGGGTTGATCACGCCTTCGCCCGCGTCGGCGGTGCCCATTGGGACGAGGCGGCCGCCACCCTCGCCAACGAGCGAACCTCGGCCTTTCTCAAGAAGCACCTGACCTGAATTAATTCCACCGCGAGAACCCACGATGCCTCATGCGATTCGTTTTCACGAGACCGGCGGTCCCGACGTCCTCCGCTGGGAGCCCGTCGAGGTCGGCGCGCCGGCCGCCGACCAGATCCGCCTCCGCCAGACGGCGGTCGGGCTGAACTATATCGATACCTACCACCGGACTGGGCTGTATCCGGTCCCGAAACTACCCTCCGGCATCGGGTTGGAAGGCGCGGGAGTCGTCGAGGCGGTCGGTGAAGACGTCAAGGACCTCAAGCCCGGCGACCGGATCGCCTATGCCTCGGCTCCGCTCGGTTCCTATGCCGAAAGCCGCCTCATGCCGGCCGGGCGCGTGGTAAAGCTGCCGGACGGCATTTCCGATCAAACCGCCGCCGCAATGATGCTGCAGGGCCTGACCGTCCAGTATCTGCTGCGGCGGACCCGCCGTCTTCAGGCCGGAGAAACGATTCTCGTCCATGCCGCCGCCGGCGGCGTCGGCCTCATCCTCTGCCAATGGGCGAAGCATCTAGGTGCCACCGTGATCGGCACCGTCGGCTCCGAGGAGAAGGCGGCGATCGCGCGGGAGCACGGCTGCGACCATCCGATCCTTTATCGCAGTGAGAACTTCGTCGACCGGGTGCGCGACCTCACCGGCGGCGCGGGCGTGCCTGTCGTCTATGACGGCGTCGGCAAGGACACCTTCATGCCGTCACTCGACTGCCTCGCGCCGCTGGGGTTGATGGTGAGCTTCGGCAACGCCTCCGGCTCCGTCCCGCCGTTCGATCTCGGCATTCTCTCGGCCAAGGGATCGCTCTTCCTCACCCGTCCGACGCTGGTGACCTATACAGCCAAGCGCGAAGATCTGGTGGCGAGCGCCAACGACCTGTTCGATGTCGTCGACCGCGGCGCGGTCAAGATCACCGTGAACCAGACCTATCCTCTACGGGACGCGGCGCAGGCGCATCGCGACCTCGAGGCGCGCAAGACAATCGGCTCGACGATCCTGCTGCCATGATGTCGCCAATCGCCCCGCCAACCACTCGTGGACTCTTCTTCAACCGCAGATTGTCACCACCGGCTTGACACGTTAAGAAAAGCCTGAGGATACGGTCGGCTGATGCCCGGACCAAGTCCGGGCATCACAACCAAAAGTCGTTGATAGAATCTACTGGTTCATCGCGCTGAAGAAGTCGGAATTCGTCTTCGACTGCTTCAGCTTGTCGAGCAGGAACTCCATCGCATCGACGACGCCCATCGGCATCAGCACGCGGCGAAGCACCCACATCTTCGACAGTGTCGCCTTGTCGACCAGCAGCTCCTCTTTCCGGGTGCCGGACTTGGTGATGTCGATCGACGGGAAGGTGCGCTTGTCCGAAAGCTTCCGGTCGAGAATGATCTCGGAATTGCCGGTGCCCTTGAACTCCTCGAAGATCACCTCGTCCATGCGGCTGCCGGTATCGATCAAGGCCGTGGCGATGATCGTGAGAGACCCGCCCTCCTCGATGTTGCGGGCGGCGCCGAAGAACCGTTTCGGCCGCTGCAGCGCATTGGCGTCGACGCCGCCGGTCAGCACCTTGCCAGACGAGGGCACCACAGTGTTGTAGGCCCGCGCCAGACGGGTGATCGAATCGAGCAGGATCACGACGTCGCGCTTGTGCTCGACCAGCCGCTTCGCCTTCTCGATCACCATCTCGGCGACCTGGACATGGCGGACCGCCGGCTCGTCGAAGGTAGAGCTGACCACCTCGCCATTGACCGAGCGGGCCATGTCGGTCACCTCTTCCGGCCGCTCGTCGATCAGCAGCACGATCAGATAGATCTCGGGATGATTCGCCGCCACCGCATGCGCGATGTTCTGCAGCATCACCGTCTTACCAGTACGCGGCGGCGCCACGATCAGCCCACGCTGGCCTTTGCCCAGGGGCGCGATCAGATCGATGATCCGCGTCGTGAGATCCTTCTTCGTCGGATCATCAAGCTCCAGCGTCAGGCGCGAATCCGGATAGAGCGGCGTGAGGTTGTCGAAATTGATCCGGTGACGGACCTTTTCCGGCGCGTCGAAATTGATCGTGTTGACCTTGAGCAGGGCAAAATACCGCTCGCCTTCCTTGGGCGACCGGATCTGCCCCTCGACGGTGTCGCCGGTGCGCAGGCCGAAGCGGCGGACTTGGCTCGGGCTCACATAGATGTCGTCTGGCCCGGGCAGGTAGTTCGCCTCGGGCGAGCGCAGAAAGCCGAAGCCGTCCTGCAGAATTTCCAGAACGCCGTCGCCGAAGATGGCGACATCGTTCTCGGCAAGTTGCTTGAGGATGGCGAACATCATGTCCTGCTTGCGCAGGTTGCTCGCATTCTCGATCTGGAGCTCCTCGGCATAGGCGAGAAGCTCGGCGGGCGACTTTCGCTTGAGTTCCTGAAGATTCATGATTCGCGTGGTGATAAGGTGGGGGAAAGGCAATTGCGAGACGACGGCGGGCCGCTCGATCGAGGATTCGAGACTGACCCGGCGCATCTACGCGAAAAAACTAAAAGCCGAACGGCTAAACGGATCCTAATGTGCGGAAATGGGGCGCCGCGAGAAAGATGGCGCGGGCCTCAACAAAACCCTTAGCCAAAGCGGCAAGCTAAGTCAATAAGGTTCGGACGACTTCATTCCTTTTCAAGTCCCCTGGGCCCAATAACTTCCGGGGCCGCCGGACCAGCTGGTCAGAACGGCTTCACCACCGCCAGGATCACGATCCCGATCATCAATACCGTCGGGACCTCGTTCATCATCCGGTAAAAGCGGGCCTCGCGGCGGTTGCCGTCTGTGGCGAAGGCCTTCCACCATCGCGCCAGAAGGTGATGGTACCAGGTCAGCACCGCGACCAGCGCCAGTTTCACATAGATCCAGCCGGCCGACCAATCGACCACGCCGGGGGTCAGCAATAACAGGCCGCCGAACAGATAAACCGCGATCATCGCCGGGTTCATGATGGCCCGCAGCAGCCGGCGTTCCATCACCTTAAAGGTCTCGGCCTGCTCCGATCCCGGCGCCGCGCCGCAATGATAGACGAACAGCCGTGGCAGATAGAGGAGCCCTGCCATCCATGAGATGACGCTGACGAGATGCAGCGCCCGGATCCACAGGTAGAAGGGCGCCAGCCCGTCCACGCCGAGGCCCCCTACGCCGCCTTGTTCGGGCAGCAGGACTGATCCGCGGCGCAACGGCGCGGGCCGGATTGGGAGCGCACATTTCCTTCCTCTGCCAGCGCCGCCCGCACCTGAGCCGCTGCCCCTTCGATGAAGGCCGCGTCGGTCCCGACCGTCGCCACCCGGACATAGCGCGGAATCCCGATCTCCTCGGCCAGCCGCCGATATTCGATATCCAACTCGACCAGCGTTTCCGAATGTTCCGAAACGAAGGCGATCGGCACCACCACGACCGGCACGCCGTCCGCGCCGGCGCGGCGCAGCTCCGCGTCGGTCGACGGCCCGATCCACTCGAGCGGTCCGACCCGGCTCTGATAGCAGACGACCCAGTCCTCGGCGCGCAGTTCCAGCAGGCGCGCGATGGCTGCCGCCGTTTCCTCAACCTGGTCCGGATAAGGGTCGCCGCGCGCCACCACCTTCTTCGGCAGGCCATGCGCCGAGAACAGGACGCGAGGCTGTTGCCCTGCCATTCCGCCGCTTGCCTCCGCAATACCGTGGCGCGTCCGCTCAGCTATGGAGGACACGAATCCCGCCTCGGTCGGATAGCAGCAGATCAGCTGCGTCGGCACGGAAAGACCGGCCTCGGCCGCAGCCTGCCGCCACGCCCGATCCGACGACGCCGTCGTCGTCGAGGAAAACTGCGGATAGAGCGGCAGCAATATCACCCGGTCGGGCGCGAAAGCCTGCACCGCCGCGACCACATCGGCACTCATCGGATGCCAATAGCGCATGCAGGGGAAAACGCGAACCTCGCCGAGATCCCGCAGCACCGCCGCCAGCGCCGCCGCCTGTGCCTGCGTATTGGCGAGCAGCGGCGAGCCGCCGCCGATATGCTCGTAGATCTCGCGCGCGACCGGCGCCCGCCGCCGCGACACCAGCGTCGCGATCAGCCAGCGGAATGGGTTCGGCAGCGCAATGATCGCCGGATCGTAGAACAGGTTGAACAGGAACGGTTGGACGGAGTCGGGCCGGTCCGGCCCGCCGAGATTGAACAGGACGACAGCAATCTTCGGGACGATCTTCGGCATCGGCGGACTATGGATCGCCCCGTTCTGATTTTCCAGCCTCAGATTTTCCAGCCTTTGACGATGTCCGCCAGCTGCGCGACATGATCGGGCGGCGTCTGCGGCAGAATTCCGTGGCCAAGATTGAAGACGAACGGCCCGCCTGCCAGCTGCCGAAGGACGCGTTCGGCCTCCCGCTCCAGCGCCGCGCCGCCGGCGACGAGCATGACCGGATCCAGATTGCCCTGCAATGCGCATCGGCCCTGCAGGGCGGAGCGAGCCCAGCCGAGCGGAACCGCCGTGTCGAGCGACAGCGCGTCGGCGCCGCTTTCGGCGGCATAGGTCTCGTAAAGCAGTCCGGCGCCGCGCGGAAACAGGATGACCGGTGTATCCCGATGGGCGGCCTTGACGCGCCGAACGATTTCGCGCACCGGATCCAGGCCCCACCGCCGCAGCTCGGTCTCGGGCAGCACGCCGATCCAGCTGTCGAAGATCTGCACGGCCTCGGCACCCGCCTCGATCTGCTTGCAGAGATAGTCGGCGGTCGCGTCCACCAGAAGCGCGATCAGGCGACCGAACGAGTCCGGCTCCGCATAGGCCCATCTCTTGATCGTGGCGAAATCTTTGCTGGCCCCACCCTCGACCATGTAGGTGGCAAGCGTCCAGGGCGCGCCGGCGAAACCGATCAGCGTCGTCTCCTGCGGCAACGCCTTGGTCAGCAGCCGCACCGTCTCATAGACCGGCGCCAGCCGGTCATGCAGCGCCGCGTCCGACAGCCGTGACAAATCGCCGGTCGTGCGGATCGGCGCCAACACCGGGCCGCGGCCTTCCTCGAAGGCGACTGTCTGGCCCAGCGCATAGGGGATGACCAGAATGTCCGAGAACAGGATGGCCGCATCCATGGCAAAGCGTCGGATCGGCTGCAGCGTGACCTCGACGGCAAGTTCCGGCGTCAGGCACAGGTCGAGAAAGCCGCCGGCTGCGGCGCGAACCTCGCGATATTCGGGCAGATATCGCCCGGCCTGGCGCATCAGCCAGAAGGGTGGCCGCTCGCATCGGCCGCCACGAAGCGTGCGAAGCAGCCTTTTGTCGTCTTGTCCGATTGTCACGATCCGTCCGTTCTTCGAGGTTCGGGCCCGCAATTCGCCAATCCTCTTCATACTATAGATTTTAAAAAAGGATGTGGTGTGTAGTGGATGCCTGTGGGAATCGGGGATTCAGCCTCAGGCCCCATCGATCCACCAACGCGGGCGATGGAACGAGGCTCCATCACCTCCCATGTCGAGATCTTCGGCGCAACCGGCACAAGCGTTTGCAATGGCTGGATCTCGTTCCGCAGTGAAAAATCGTGAACAATGGGGATAATCCGGATGACTTGGCCGACAATCCCCGCTATCCCCGATAAGGAATGATCGGGACGGCGATTGGCGGAACTGACCACCATTGATTCGGCCAGCGTGGATGGAAAATCCGGGGTGGTCCCGAAAGGCCGAGTTATCCCCGTAAGCCGCTTAGTTCCCGGAGCGGGCGGTTCATAAAGCCGGCAGCTCATGAAGCAGGCTCAAGGATGGTGTCGTGAAGAGCTTCCATCTGCATCTCGTATCGGACGCGACGGGCGAGACGATCAACAGCGTCGCGCGCGCCTGCCTCGTCCAGTTCGAAGGCGTCGAGCCGGTCGAGCATAGCTGGACCCTGATCCGGACGCCCGGTCAGATGGACAAGGTGCTTGCCGGGATCGAAGCGACGCCCGGCCTGGTCTTGTTCACCATGGTCAATGATCGGCTTCGCTCGGCCCTGCAGGACGGCTGCCGCCGCATCCAGGTGCCCTGTATTCCGGTTCTGGAACCAGTGATCGGCGCGCTGGCGAATTTTCTTGGCCTGCAAAGCCGCGGTCTTCCAGGCCGCCAGCACGAGCTCGACGCCGAATATTTCGGCCGCATCGATGCAATGAACTTCGCCCTGACGCATGACGATGGGCAATCGAGCTGGGACTACAACGATGCCGATGTGATCCTCGTCGGTGTCTCGCGGACCTCGAAGACGCCGACCTGCATCTATCTCGCCAACCGAAGTGTTAAGGCGGCGAACGTGCCTGTCGTGCCGGGATGCCCTTTGCCGCCGGAACTCCTCGCCGTGACGCGCCCGCTGATTGTCGGCCTGACAAAGGATTCGGGCTCTCTGATCCAGATCCGGCGCAATCGCCTGCGCCTGCTTTCCCAGACAGACGAGACCGACTATGTCGATCCGGACATCGTCAGGCAGGAACTGTCGATGGCGCGCCGGCTTTGCGCCGAGCATGGCTGGCCCGTCATCGACGTGACCCGCCGGTCGATCGAGGAAACCGCCGCCGCAATCATCCAACTTCTGGCGCGGCATCGCGGCGACACGGCCACCATAGACAAGTGAGGCCGGCCATGCCGGTGACAATGCCCGATAGCGACGCGACGGTGCCTCCAAAAATCGTTCTCGCTTCGGCGAGCGCCACGCGGGCCCGCCTGCTCGCCGCCGCCGGCGTTCCGGTCGAAACTCATCCGGCCGCGATCGACGAGGACGAGATCAAGATTTCCCTGCGCGGCGCCAAGGCCACCAGCGCTGCCGCCGCGGAAACCCTGGCCGAGATCAAGGCGCAGACGGTTTCCCGACGCTGTCCGGGACGGCTCGTCGTCGGCGCGGACCAGGTCCTGGATTGCGATGAAGAATGGTTCGACAAGCCGGCCGACCTCAAACAGGCGCGTGCCCAGCTCGGAAGACTGCGCGGCCGGCGCCATGAGCTGATCAGCAGCGCCATGGTGGTCCAGGACGGCGTGCGGCTGTGGCATCATACAGCGCGGGCAGCGCTGACCATGCGCCCGTTCAGCGATGCGTTCCTCGACTCCTACCTTGCGGCGGCGGGGCCGGGCGTCTGCGCCTCGGTCGGCGCCTACCAGCTCGAAGGGCTCGGCGCGCAACTGTTCGCCCGAGTCGAAGGCGACTACTTCACGATCCTCGGTTTGCCGCTGCTGCCGCTGCTCGCCTTTCTTCGCGACCGGGATGCGCTCCCATCATGACGGAGTCCGATGCCATCGACGCCACCGTGCTCTCCGGCCGGGCGATGCTGGCCGGTGTCGTCGGCTGGCCGGTCTCCCACTCCCGCTCGCCCCGGCTCCATGGCTTCTGGTTGCGCCACCATCGGATTGACGGCGCCTATCTTCCGCTTCCCGTCCGGCCCGACTCCCTGGCCGCGGCGCTTCGTGCCTTGCCGCTGCTAGGCTTCAAGGGCGCAAACGTGACGGTGCCGCACAAGGAAGCGGCCCTGGCGATCGTCGATCGCGCCAGTGCGGCCGCCCGTCGGATCGGCGCGCTCAATACGATCGTCGTCGGCGCGGACGGCACGCTTGAAGGGCAGAACACCGACGGCTTCGGCTTTCGCGAAAACCTTCGCGCACATCAGCCCGACTGGACGCCGACGGCGGGTCCGGCGGTGCTGCTCGGGGCGGGCGGCGCGGCGCGGGCGATCGCCGTCGCCCTGCTCGAGGAGGGCGTGTCGGAAATCCGCCTGGTCAACCGCACGGCGGATCGTGCGGAGCGGCTGGCGCGCGAGATCAATGGGCCGTTTCAAATTCACCGGTGGGCGGATCGCGGTGCCGCGCTGGCAGAGGCCGGTCTCCTCGTGAACACGACGACGCTCGGCATGACCGGGCAGCCTCCGCTCGACCTCGACCTCGCCGCCCTGCCGACGGACGCGGTGGTCAATGATATCGTCTATGCGCCGCTCGAAACGCCGTTGCTCGCAGCCGCCCGGGCCCGCGGCAATCCGGTTGTCGACGGGGTCGGCATGCTGCTGCACCAGGCGCGTCCCGGCTTCGCCGCCTGGTACGGAGTCGAGCCGGAGGTCACCCCCGCGCTGCGAGCGTTCGTTCTTCGAGATCTGTAATGCGATGGTGATCCTCGGCCTGACGGGCTCGATCGGCATGGGAAAGACGACCGCCGCGGCGATGCTCCGCCGCTGCGGCATTCCGGTCCATGACGCCGACGCGACCGTGCATCGGCTGCTCGGTGCGCGCGGCGCGGCCGTCGCCGCGGTGGAAGCGAGCTTTCCGGGCGTCGTCCGGAACGGCGCCGTCGACCGGCCGGCCTTGGCCCGGCGCGTGTTCGGGGATCCGGTGCAGCTGAAGCGGCTCGAAGCGATTCTTCACCCGCTCGTCCGACGCGCCGAGCGGCGATTCCTGGCCCGTGCCACAGCGGCGCAGGCGCCCGTCGTCGTGCTGGATGTTCCGTTGCTGTTCGAGACCGGCGCCGACCGGCGCTGCGACGCGACGATCGTCGTGTCGGCGCCGCGTTTCCTGCAGCGCGCGCGGGTGCTGCGACGACCCGACATGACGCCGGACCGCCTCGCCGCGATCGAGGCGCGCCAGATGCCGGATGCCGAGAAGCGCCGCCGTGCGGATTTCGTCGTCCGGACCGGGGGCGATCGGCGCGCGACCTTGCGCGCCCTGATCCGCATCGTCAAAGTGATGCGTCGCTGCGCAGGCTGTGGCTGCCGCGGCGATGCTTGAAGGAGTTAGAATGCGCGAGATCGTCCTCGATACCGAAACGACCGGCCTCGACGCCGCGGGCGGCGACCGGCTGGTCGAGATCGCCTGCCTGGAGCTGGTCAATCACCTGCCGACCGGCCGCAGCTTCCAACGCTACCTGAACCCGGAGCGCGAGGTTTCCAAGGGCGCAGCGGATGTGCACGGGCTAACGACGGAATTCCTGGCGGACCAGCCTCGTTTCGCCGAGATCGTCGACGAGTTCCTGGCCTTCATCGGTGACGCACCGCTGGTGATCCACAACGCCGAGTTCGACATGGGATTCCTCAATGCCGAACTGAGCCGCTGCGGCCGCCCGCTCTTGCCGCCAGAACGCGCCACCGACACGCTGCTGATCGCGCGCCAGAAGTTTCCGGGCGCCCAGGCCAGCTTGGACGCGCTGTGCCGTCGCTTCGCGATCGACAACTCAGCACGGACCAAGCATGGGGCGCTGCTCGATTCGGAGTTGCTGGCCGAAGTCTATCTGGAACTGGTCGGCGGTCGTCAGGTCGGCCTTGATCTGGTGATGCAGCCGTCCGCGACCGCCGCGGTCTCGGTAAGCCAGCGGATCGCCCGACCGCCGCGTCCGCACGCGCCGACGGCAGAGGAGCAAGCCGCCCATGCGGCCTTTCTCACGAAGCTTAAGGATCCGATCTGGACGGCCTGATCGGATCGTGCTCTAGGCGGTTGCTTCGGCGCCTGCGGCCTGCGCCTGCATGGCGCGCTGGCGATGCTCGCGATAGAGCGCGGCGAAATCGATCGGATTGATCAGCAGCGGCGCGAAGCCGCCATCGCGGCTCGCGCTCATGATGATGTTCCGCGCGAACGGGAACAACAGGCGCGGCCCCTCGATCATGATCAACGGCTCGACGGCTTCGGGGGGAATCGCGCCGGTCCTGAACACGCCGCCATACTCCATTTCCAGCAGATAGGCGAGTTGTTCGCCGTGCTTCGCTTCGGCGCGCAGACTCAGCACGACCTCGAAGGTGGATTCGCCCATCGGCTTGGCCCGCACATCGACCTGAACTTGGCCTTGCGGCGGCTTGGCCCCCTCCCGAATCGCTCCGGGGGCGTTCGGGTTCTCGAACGAAAGATCCTTCAGATACTGGGCTAGGACGATGATCGGCAGCCGCTGCGCGCCGGGCTGTGCGCCGTTCTGCGCCCCAGCCTGCGTTCCTGGGGCGGTATCGGTCGATGTGTCGGACAT
Source organism: Virgifigura deserti (assembly GCA_003576685.1). Taxonomy (GTDB): domain Bacteria; phylum Pseudomonadota; class Alphaproteobacteria; order Dongiales; family Dongiaceae; genus Virgifigura; species Virgifigura deserti. Next base: position 84,840 of record QOZR01000006.1, on the reverse strand, counting down.
CCGTTAATCCTCGAAGCGGCGAGCGCGGCCGGGAAAACAGGGCCGCGAGAGACAGGAAAGCAATTCAATGGCTATTCGAGTGGCTATCACGGATCCGGCGGCGGCTCAATCCCGCAGATATCGTCGATCTGCGGGTCGATCCGGCCGGCGACCGGATCGAAGCGGATCATCTCGCAATTCTCCGCTTCGTGCCCGGTCAGCCCGCGGATGAATCCCCAATGGGTGACGACGGCGACGCGGCGCCAGTCCGCCGTTGCCGCCATCGCCGCGCGGAACCGGGCACAGCGGTCGAGCAGCTCGGTCTCGCTCTCCTCGTTCGGCCACCAGCATTCCTCCAGATGATCGAAGCGGTAGCGCGGCCAAGTCAGCGTCAGCTCCGCCCGCGGGCTGCCGATGTCGCAGACGAAGAATGCGCGTTCCCGCACCAGCGGCTCGATCGTGATCGGCAGCGAAAGCCGCTCGGCGATGGCCGTCGCCGTCTCGAGCGTCCGCGTGTAGGGGCTGACGATCAACCGCTCGATCCGTTCGTCCCGCAGCGCCTCGGCGACCGCGCGCGCCTGCCGCCGTCCCTTGTCGGTCAGCTTCGGATCGGGAATGCCCGGGTCGATGCGGGTCGCGTCGAAGGCGATGTTGAACTCCGACTGACCATGGCGGATGAGGATCATTGGCGCGGCTCTCCATCGCGGCCGGACCCATCCTCCGGCGGACGTCCGTCCGAGTTCCGATCGCCCTCCCGCGTCGGCAGCTCCTCGAAATCACCCTCGATCACGGGACCGGGCCGGCCCGGTCCCCTTGCTCCAGGTTTCTGTCCCCCGGGTCTATGTCCTCCCGGTCCCCCAGGCCCCCGGACCCCGATTCCCCGTCCAAGGGCGCGGCGCAGGCCGTCGCGCACCGGCGGCAGCAGCAGGAGAAGCCCGATCGCATCCGTCAGAAAACCGGGAATCAGCAACAGGATTCCGGCAGCCAGCAGGCAGGCGCCACGAAACAGCTCCGCCGCGGGCGCCTCCCCGCGATTCAGGGCGGCCCGCACCCGGGTCAGGGTGACGAGGCCCTGAACCCGCAGCAGGATGAGCCCCGCAAAGGCGGACAGAAAAACGAGGGCGATCGTCCGCCAGACGCCGATTTCCTCGCCGACTATGATGAAAACGGCGATTTCGGCCATAGGCAAAATGATGAGTGTCAGCAGGATTACGACCGGCATGCTTGCTCTTTGTCCGGGAATTTCCTATCTCTCTGATAATGGGCGGGTCGGTAGGCCGGAAAGATTAACAGCCTGCCGATGCGGTGCACTCAGGGTGATTTAGCGCACTACCCCCGCAGGGTCCAGCCGCTGAGCCCTTCCTGACGGATCGATTACCGGACCTGGAGAATGGGCGAAGGCTTTCAATTCCTCGATATCATCTTCTTCGCGATGATCGCCGTATTTCTGGTGATGCGTCTGCGGAGCGTGCTGGGACGTCGAACCGGGCATGAACGGCAACGCGATCTGTTCAATGGTCGCCGGGCCGAAGAGATGAAGAAAGAGAAGGGCGACAAGGTCGTGCCGCTTCCCGACCGCAACCGGCCGGCGCCCCCCGAGGGCGTGGCGCCGTCACCCACGGTCGAGGCCGGCGCCTCGCCATTGCAGGCGGGCGTCGCGCAAATCCAGGCCGTGGATCAAAGCTTCGATCCGAACGGGTTCACCGCCGGGGCGCGTGCCGCGTTCGAGATGATCGTCGGTGCCTATGCCGCCGGCGACACGACGACCCTGCGGCCGCTGTTGAGCGACGAGGTCTTCGAGAATTTCAGCACCGCGATCACGGAGCGGACCAAGGCGAACGAAACCCTGGAAACCACGCTGGTCGGTATCACCAGCGCCGATATTATCGAGGCGGAGCTCCAGGGGCGCATGGCGCTCGTGACGGTCAAGTTCGTCTCCGAGCAGATCAACGTCACCCGCGACAGCGAGGGCCGGATCCTCGACGGCGATCCGTCGCATGTCGCGACCGTGACCGACATCTGGACCTTCGCGCGTAACACCCGGTCGCGGGATCCCAACTGGGCCCTGATCGCCACGAGCAGCCCGAACTAGCGGCATGCGATCCGCTCTCGGCGTTGCGCTCGCACTGACGACCGCGCTGCTGCTGACCGCCTGCGCTCCGGAAGAGGCGCCGCCGCCGCCCGAACCTCCGGCTCCTCCGGCCCCGGAGACAGTCTCCGAGGCGCCCCCGCAGGCGCCCACGGCGGTTTTTTCGAAAGTCACCTTCGCCGATCTGCCCGGCTGGACGGAGGACCGGACCAGCGAGGCCCTGCCCGCCCTCCGCCGCTCCTGCGGCCGTTTCATGGCGCAGCCGAATGATCGCCCGATCGGCCCCGACGGCCTCGCCGGCACTGTGGCTGACTGGCGCGGCCCCTGCGAGGCGCTGAATGCCGTGCCCGCCGGTGACGACGCGGCGGCGCGCCGGTTTTTCGAGGCCGCCTTCACGCCCTACGCGGTTTCCGCCGGCGATGGAGCTGACGGGGATCCGGACGGCCTGTTCACCGGCTATTACGAAATCGAGCTGCGTGGCGCCCGGCAACCCAGCGCGGAGTTTTCCGCGCCGCTCTATCGCCGCCCCGCCGACATGGTCACGGTCGACCTTCAGAAGTTCCGCGCCGACCTGCCGGGCGAGGTCCTGGTGGGGCGCGTCGTCGACGGGCGGCTGCAACCCTATCTGACGCGCGAGGCGATCGACGAAGGCGCGCTCGACGGTGACGGTCTCGAGCTGCTGTGGCTGGATGACCCGGTCGACGCCTTCTTCCTGCATATCCAGGGATCTGGACGGGTCCAGCTCGAGAACGGTGAGCGCATCCGGGTCGGCTACGCCGCCAATAACGGCCATCCCTTTTTCGGGATCGCCCGCACCCTGATCGACAATGGGTCCGTCTCGCGCGAGGATGCATCGATGCAGGCGGTGCGCGACTGGCTGCGCGCCAACCCGGCCGAGGCGCGGGAGCTGATGTACAAGAACCGGCGCTACATTTTCTTCCGCGAGATCGAGGGCGAGGGTCCCGTCGGCGCGATGGGTCTGCCCTTGACGGCGATGCGGAGCTTGGCCGTCGACCCGGCCTTCCTGCCGCTGGGGGCGCCGCTGTGGCTCGATACCACCTGGCCCGCCGGCGGGCCGGAGGCCGGTCAGCCGATGCGCCGCCTGATGGTGGCCCAGGATACCGGCAGCGCGATCAAGGGGCCGGTGCGCGGCGACTTCTTCTGGGGCACCGGCGAGGCGGCGCTGGACCGCGCCGGCGGCATGAAGCAGACCGGCCGCTATTATCTGTTGCTGCCGCGGGCAGTCGCCGAGCGGCGCGACCGGGTGAGCTGAGGCCGCGACGAAGCTTCTAACGAGAGCCGGTGGCACACATGCTCTTTCTCGATGCCGTCCGGCCAAGGATCGATCTCACCGCCGAGGTGTTTCCCTTCACCCTGCCGGTCGTCCGAGGCCTGACGTCGCTGTCCTTCACGACTCCCGTGACTCTCTTCGTCGGCGAGAACGGGTCGGGAAAATCGACGATTCTTGAGGCGATCGCCGCCGGTATGTCCGCCGTGGCGGCGGGCAGTGCCGATATCGCCCGCGACCCGACCCTGGCACCCGCCCGCGCCCTGGCCAAGGCCCTGGTCTTCACCCGCCGCCGCCATCCGAGGCACAAGCTCTTCTTCCGCGCCGAGGATGCCTTCGGCTTCGCCAAGCGGGTGATGGGTGATCTCCGTAGCCTCGAAGACGAGGAGGACGAGTTGCGCGCGACCTTCAAGGAAGGATCCTACGCGCAGCGCTTGGCGACCGGCGTCGCAAGGGGCCAGCGCGCCGCCCTGGCCGCGCGCTATGGCGACGATCCCGACGCGGCCTCGCATGGCGAAAGCTTCCTTCGTCTGCTGCAGGGCCGCCTGCATCCCAAGGGCCTGTACCTGCTCGACGAGCCCGAAACGCCGCTCTCGCCGCTACGGGTGCTGGCGCTGATGTCGATGATGAAGCAGCTCGTCGATCAGGACTGCCAGTTCGTGATCGCCACCCACTCGCCGATCCTGATGGCTTTCCCCGACGCGCGCATTCTTCTCTTTGAGAGCGACTCGATCCGTGAGGCTGATTACGAGGCGCTCGAGCATGTGACGATCACCCGCGCCTTCCTTTCGGATCCGCAACGATTCCTGGACGAGCTCTAGAGATAAGGTCTTATCCTTGCTTTCCGTGGGATGCGCCCTCATTCTCCAGAATGGGTTGAAGGGACTTAACCGGAAGGCCGTTGAATGACCGATGGTCCGGTCCGCGTCGCGCTGTTCGTCACCTGCCTCGTCGATCTGTTCCGCCCCACCGTCGGCTTTGCCGCGGTGAAGCTGCTGGAGCAGGCGGGCTGCCGGGTCGAGGTGCCGGCGGCACAGACCTGCTGCGGCCAGCCGGCCTACAATTCGGGCGACCGGGCCGACGCCCGCGCCATCGCCCTGCAGGTGATCGAGGCGTTCGAGGCGTTCGATTATGTGGTGGCGCCGAGCGGTTCCTGCGCCGGGATGATCCGCGCGCATTATCCGGCCCTGTTCGCGGAGGATGCAACGATGCTGCCCCGCGCCCGCGCGCTGGCCGACCGCACCTACGAGCTGATCGCCTTTCTGACCGATGTCCGCGGCATGGACCGGGTCACTGCCCGCTATGACGGCGCCGTCACCTACCACGATGCCTGTTCGGGTCTGCGCGAACTGGGGATCAAGGAGCAGCCGCGCCGGCTGCTGGACAGCGTCGCCGGCCTGCGCCGGGTCGAGCTGCCCGGCGCCGAGATCTGCTGCGGCTTCGGGGGAACCTTCTGCGTCAAATACCCGGACATCTCCAACAAGATGGTCGGCGAGAAGACGGCGGATATCGTCCGGACCGGCGCCGACACGCTGCTCGCCGGCGACCTCGGCTGCCTGATGAACGTGGCCGGCAAGCTGCAGCGCGAGGGCCATCCCGTCCGCGTGCGCCATGTCGCGGAAGTGCTCGCCGGCATGGCGGCGGGGCCGGCGATCGGCGAGGCGGCGGAGTAGGCCATGCAAACGGCCACGAGCCACCGCTTCAAGGAGAATGCCCGAACGGCCCTGGACGACCCGGCGCTGCAGAAGGCGCTCGGCAATTTCCAGGAGAACTTCATCGACCGCCGCGCCCGCGCCGCCGCGCGGCTGCCCGAATTCGACGCGCTGCGCGATGCCGCCCGCGACATCAAGGACCACGTGCTGGAGAACCTCGATTTCTATCTCGAGCGTTTCGAGGCCAAGGTCGTCGAGGCTGGCGGACAGGTCCATTGGTGCACCGACGCGGATGCGGCACGGTCGGCGGTGCTGGAGATCTGCCGCGCCGCCGGCGCCCGCACGGTGACCAAGGGCAAGTCGATGATCGGCGAGGAGATCGCGCTGAACGAGCATCTCGCGGCGCACGGCATCGAGCCGGTCGAGACCGACCTCGGCGAGTATATCATCCAGCTTCGCCATGAGCCGCCGAGCCATCTGATCGCCCCCGCGATCCACGTCAACAAGGACCAGATCGCCGACGCCTTCCGCGCCGCCCATGCCGATCTCGACCCGGCGCGTCCGCTCGGGGAGGCCCCGGCGCTGCTGGCCGAAGCGCGGGCTCGGCTGCGCAGCCGCTTCCTCGCCGCCGATGTCGGCATCACCGGAGCCAATTTCCTGATCGCCGAGACCGGCTCGACCGTGATCGTGACGAACGAGGGCAATGGTGACCTGACACAGACGCTGCCGCGGGTGCATATCGTGCTCGCCAGCCTGGAGAAGGTCGTGCCGACGCTGGAGGATGCCAGCACCATCTTGCGCGTGCTGGCGCGCTCCGCCACTGGGCAGGAGTTCTCCGTCTACACGACCTTCTCGACCGGTCCGCGCCGGCCGAACGACCTCGACGGGCCGGAGCAGTTTCACGTGATCCTGCTCGACAACGGGCGCAGCCGGATGCTCGGCACCGAGTTCCAGGACATGCTGCGCTGCATCCGCTGCGGCGCCTGCCTGAATCACTGCCCAGTCTATCAGGCGGTCGGCGGACACGCCTATGGCTGGGTCTATCCGGGGCCGATGGGCGCCGTGCTGACGCCGTCGCTGCTCGGCGTCGGCGAGGCCGGGCATTTGCCCAATGCATCGACCTTCTGCGGTCGCTGCGAGAGCGTCTGCCCGATGCGCATCCCGCTGCCGAAGATGATGCGCCACTGGCGCGAGCGCGAGTTCGAGCGGCACCTTGCCCCGGCCGCCGCGCGCCACGGGCTCAGACTCTGGGCTTTTCTGGCCCGCAGACCCGCGCTCTACCGCTTTGCCGCCGCCATCGCGGCCGGCCTGCTCGGGGCCTTCGGCCGGCGCCGCGGGCGGTTCCGGTCGCTGCCGCTGGCCGGCGGCTGGACCGCGCATCGCGATCTGCCGGCGCCCGAAGGCCGGACCTTCCAGCAACTCTGGGCGAAGCGGCGCCGAGTGTCATGAGTTCCGATATGCAACATCCGGCTTGGGACGCCGCGAGCCTGCACCGGGCGATCGTCCGCGCCCATGCGGCGGGCGAGGTCGAGATCGCCGTCAGCTTTCGCGCCGTCAACCGCACCGGCGCGCCGGGTTTCCGCACGACCGACATCGTTGTGCCGCCCTTCGTCATCCTGGTTCTGTCGCTCTATGTCCTCTTCGCCGTCGGCCCGGTCGCGGGCACGTTGGCGTTGCTGGCCGGCATGGGCCTGCTCCTGTTCGTGCTCCGCCCACGAAACAAGCAGCGCACCATGGACCGGACGCGAGCGCTCGCGCTGGCGAAGCTGGAGGATTGGCAGGCGCTATGGCGGCTCGGCGGCCTCGCCTTGCGGTCGACCCGTGACCCGGCCCGGGACTGCATCTCGCCGGACGGCGACTGGCAGGCCTTCGCGCGCGATCACTTGATGCCCGCCCCGGCACCGACCCCGGCACCCGGCGAAACCGTTTCGGATACGGAATAACCGCGATGAGCGCAGCGCGCCAGCAGATTCTCGATGCCTTGCGCCGCTCCCTGCGGCGGGATGTCCTTCCGGAGGCGGACCGGGTCGCGCTGGAGGCGCGCCTCGCGGCGCCGAAGCCCGGCTTGATCCCGGCCCGGAGCCGGTCCGACGGCAGGGCGCGCGTGGCGCAATTCCTGAAAATGGCCGAGGAGGCGGCAGCCACCGTAACGCATCTCCCGAGCCTGAGAGACGTACCAGGCGCCGTCACCGATTATCTCGCACGGGAGAATCTGCCGGCCGCGCTCCGCCTTGCCCCCGATCCGCGCCTCCAGTCGCTGCCCTGGGCCGGCCGGCCGCTGCTCTCCATCAGCACGGGGCGCAGCGATGGGTCCGATCCGGTCTCCCTGACGCCGGCCTTCGCCGGAATCGCCGAAACCGGCACGCTCGTCCTGTTGTCCGGGGCCGAGACGCCGACCACCCTCAACTTCCTCCCCGACACCCATATCGTGCTGCTCGAGGCCGGCGACATCGTCGGCGCTTATGAGAACGTCTGGCCGCTGCTCCGTGCCCGCTTCGGTGCGGCGGCCATGCCGCGCACGGTGAACCTGATCACCGGGCCGTCGCGCAGCGCCGACATCGAGCAGACGCTGCAGATGGGCGCGCATGGCCCCCGGCGACTGCATATCCTCCTCGTCGATGAGCAAGAAGCGACGCGCTAGCGAGGCTGAGCTGGATCTGTGGCGCGCCGCGATGCGGGATGCGAAGCCCCTGCCCGGCCGCGACGCATCGGAGCCATCGGCACCCGCCCTGCCGCCGGCCGAGCGGCATGCGCCGCCGCCGGCGACGCCGCCCCGCTCAGTCCCCGCCGCCCCGTCGCCCGCCCCACCTTCACCGGCCGCGCGCCGCCGGTCCTCCGAACTCGGCCATGGCCGAAGCGAAGGGCTGGACCGCCGCCAAGCCGAGCGGCTCAGCCGCGGCCGCCTGCCGATAGAGGCGCGTCTCGACCTTCACGGCATGACCCAGGCGGAGGCGCATGCCCGGCTGAACGCCTTCATTGCCCGGGCGGTGGCGGCGAACAAGCGCTGCGTCCTGGTGATCACCGGCAAGGGACTCTATCGCGAGGGCCTCGGAGTCCTGCGCGAGGCGGTGCCGCGCTGGCTGAACGAATCGCCCAACCGCGAGCATTTGCTGGCCTTCGACTATGCGCAGCAGCGCGACGGCGGCCTGGGCGCGCTTTATGTTCTCTTGAAACGGAAACGCGAGCGATGACGCCCTTCGGACGAAAGCTCCGCGACCTGCGCGCCGCGCGCGGCGTGCTGCTGAAGGATATGGCGGCGGCGCTCGGGGTGTCGTCGGCCTATCTCTCGGCGCTGGAGCATGGCAATCGCGGCCGGCCGAGCGGCGTGTTCGTGCAGCAGATCTCGGCCTATTTCAACCTCGCCTGGGACGATGTCGACGAGCTGAAGCGCCTTGCCGAACTCTCCCATCCGCGCGTCGTCGTCGACACTGCGGGCCTCAGCCCGCAGGCGACGGAACTCGCGAACCGGCTAGCCGAGGTGATCGCCCGGCTGGATGCGGAGACGATCGGGCGATTACTGGCGGAACTGGATGAAAGCACGGCGTAGGGGCGACCCGGCGCAGGCTGTGCAGAAAATCTTCGTTTCGGGCTGAGCTTGGACGGTAACCGTCTTCATGTCAGAGCACCGCTGTCTAGTTGACTAGGAAGCTTCTTAATGATAGTTTCCTAGTCAACTAAGGAGCCCTCATGTCATCCACCCATTCCGCTTCAGACCTGACCGACCATCTCGGCTATTGGCTGCGCTATGTCTCCAACCATGTCTCGCAGGCTTTCGCCCGCAAGGTGGAGGCGCATGGCGTGACGGTGGCGGAATGGGTGCTGATGCGCCAGCTCCTCGACGAGGAGGCCCTCGCCCCAAGCCACCTGGCCGAGCGCATGGGCATGACGCGCGGCGCCATCTCCAAGCTGGCTGACCGGCTGATCGCCAAGTCCATGCTGGTGCGTGCCGCCGACCCGAAAGACGGGCGGGCGCAGACGCTCGCCCTCACGTCCGCTGGCCGCGCCCTGGTGCCCGAACTGGCCGCGCTGGCCGATGCCAACGATGCAGAATTCTTCGATCACCTGAGATCGAAGGACCGCGCGGCGCTGCTCCGCATCCTGCGGGAGATCGTCGAGAAACGCGGTCTCAAATCGCTGCCCGTCGACTGATGGCGAACATTTTTCAACTCCACGAAAGGACGCTGACATGAACGCGAATTGGCAAGATGTCGCCCGCGCCACCCTCCAGGGCTCCGAATCCGGCGAGATGACCTTTCCCGAAAGCGTGCGGATGCTGGTGGAGGCCGGCTTTGACGGCTATGCGGTCGATTTCCGTCGCTCGACCCGTGCCTATTACATGCCGGACGGCGCGGCGACCGAGCTGGAAACGGAGCGGACCGGACCGGTCGCAGAAAGGTTCGACACCGCCGTGATCAAGGAGGCGCTCCGCGAGGCCCAAGCGCTGGTCCCCGGCTACACTTACAAGGGCTTCTGCGCCAAGGTGGCGGGGGCAGGGTGCGCCGGCTACCTGGTCTCACTCATCGGCAAGCGGGTCCTCTATTATGGCCGCACGGGCGAGACCCACACCGAGTATTTCCCTGGTACGCAGCCGGCCGCGAAGCCGTGAACGCCACCGGCATCCTGGTGGGCGGGGTGCTACCCGCGCTCTTTCTCGGCCTCGGCACGGTGCTGATGCGCTCCAGCATAGCCGCCGGGGCCTCCATCCCCACCTATCTTGCGGTGATCGGCACCACGATCGCGCTGGTCGGCTGGATTAGCGTGGCGCTCACCGGTCAGGCGGGCGGCCTGCGGGTATCGGGCGCGGTCGGCTGGGCGATCGCCATGGCACTGACCTGGTCCGCCGCAATCGCCTGCATCTCCTATGGCTTCGGGACGTTGAAGCTGCCGGTCTCCGTGGTCGCGCCACTGACGAACGCCAACGCGCTGGTGGCCGTGACGGTCGGCGCCCTGGCCTTCGGCGAGTGGCGTTCCCTCGACGTCCCCATGACCATGGGCGGCACACTGCTGATCTGCATCGGCGCCACCCTGGTCTCGCTCGCCAAATAGAATCCGCGCCACCTCTATCGATGAAGGGAATTCACCATGCTCGACCATATCGGACTTCGTACCACGCAGTTTAACGCGCTCGTGCGCTTCTACGAGGCGGTGCTGGTACCGCTCGGCTACACGAAGCTTTTCGCGTGGGAGGGAGGCGCGGGATTCGGCCGGAATGGTGCCGCCGCGCTCTGGATCGGCGCGTCGAAGACCAAGCCGAGTGGCATCCATATCGCCCTGTCGGCGGAGGACCGTGCCGCCGTCGAAGCCTTCTACGGGGCCGCCCTTGTCGCAGGGGCGACCGACAACGGCAAGCCGGGGCCTGAGAGCGAACTATCACGCGAATTACTACGCGGCGTTCGTGATCGATCCGGACGGCAACAACCTGGAAGCCGTCTGCCACGTCGCCGCATGACCGCGCTGCCTGCAGCACTTTCGCTGCTCTAACGACATCCTGAAAGAATCCGACTATGCTCGACGCCAACCATACCCACACCACAGTCCGTTCGGTCACCAAGACGGTTCGCATTGCTTGCGATCCGCAGGCCGCCTTCGGTTTCCTGGCCGATCTGGGCAACTGGCCGCGCTGGGCCATAGTGAATGTCAAATCTACCAGTCGCACCGACGATCCCAATTGGTGGGATATGGTCACCCCGCACGGGATGGCCCGCCTGCGGATGCGTGCCGACGCAAGCCATGGCATCCTCGACCACGATTTCATCGACCCGCAAGCGAGTTGGACGGTGCCTGCCCGGGTGGTGCGCAACGGCGACGGGGCGGAGTTCATGATCACGTTCTTCCAGCCGCCCGGCTTCACGGACACCTTCTTCGACGAGCAGATCAAGCTGGTCGATATCGAGCTGGCGAAGCTCAAGGTGCTGCTGGAAGCCGCGTCGTAGAGAGCCGGGCGCCTCGCTGTGAGGGGCGCCCACGAATCTGCCATCTACGAGACAACTATGGTGAGGTGGTAGTGAGCTTCATCGAAGGCTCAGACCGCGGCTAAACCAGCGTGTTGCCGTCCTGCATCGACGACTACGTTGCGCCCGCGGCGCTGGTGCGTGTCGTGATTGCTGGCCTCGGCTTTCCCGTGCTGCGATGTCTGGGCACCGTTGCTGTTATGCTGAGTTTTCGCACAGCCTGGGCGTAGTCGCCCCTACTTCGATTGTCTACAGAATGAACTTGCTCAGATCCGCGTTCTTGGCCAGCGCGCCGACCTTGTCGCGGACATAGGCCGCGTCGATGGTGATGCGGGCGCCGGTCTGGTCGGTGGCGGTGAAGCTGATCTCCTCGAGCAGGCGCTCCATCACCGTGTGCAGGCGCCGGGCGCCGATGTTCTCGATCGCGCTGTTGATCTCGGCGGCGAGGTCGGCGAGCGCGTCGATCGCATCGTCGGTGAAGTCGAGCGTCACCTCCTCGGTCGCGAGGAGCGCCCGGTACTGCTTGATCAGGCTCGCTTCCGGCTCGGTCAGGATGCGCTTGAAGTCGTCACGCGTCAGCGCGGCGAGCTCGACCCGGATCGGCAGCCGGCCCTGCAGCTCCGGCAGCAGGTCCGAGGGCTTGGCAAGGTGGAAGGCGCCCGATGCGATGAACAGGATATGGTCGGTCTTGACCGTGCCATGTTTGGTGTTGACCTGCGTCCCCTCGATCAGCGGCAGCAGGTCGCGCTGCACGCCCTCGCGGCTGACGTCGGCGCCCATCCGCTCCGAGCGGGCGGTGATCTTGTCGATCTCGTCGAGAAAGACGATCGCGTTCTGTTCCACCGCCTCGATCGCCTCGGCCACGACCTTTTCCTGGTCGAGCAGCTTGTCGCTCTCCTCGGCGATCAGCACCTGGTAGGAATCGGCCACGGTCATGCGCCGCGGCTTGGTGCGGCCGCCGAAGGCCTGGCCCAGGATGTCGTTCAGGTTCAGCATGCCCATGCTGGCGCCCGGCATGCCGGGGATCTCAAAGGTCGGCAGAGTGCCGGCGCCGCTTTCCTTGACCTGGACCTCGATCTCGCGGTCGTTGATCTCGCCAGCGCGCAGCATGCGGCGGAACTTGGCGCGCGTCTCGGCGCTGGAATTCTCGCCGACCAGCGCGTCCAGAACCCGCTCCTCGGCGTGGATCTCGGCCTTGGCCTCGACCTGCCGGCGCAAGCGGTCGCGGGTCATGGTGATCGAGATCTCGACCAAGTCCCGGACGATCTGCTCGACGTCCCGGCCGACATAGCCGACCTCGGTGAACTTCGTCGCCTCGACCTTCAGGAACGGCGCCTGCGCCAGCTTCGCCAGGCGGCGCGCGATCTCGGTCTTGCCGACACCGGTCGGGCCGATCATCAGGATGTTCTTCGGCAGCACCTCCTCGCGCATCTCCTCGGGAAGCTGCTGACGGCGCCAGCGGTTGCGCAGCGCGATCGCAACGGCGCGCTTGGCGTCGTTCTGGCCGACAATGAAGCGGTCGAGCTCGGAAACGATCTCGCGCGGGCTGAAGGCGGCGGGCGCGGTCTCGGCGTGCTGCTCCGGCAGGACGGCCGCGGAGATTTTCGGTTCGGCGGTCATAGGCTTTCGATGATCACATTCTGGTTGGTATAGACGCAGATGTCGGCGGCGATCTTCATCGCCTTGCGGGCGATCGCCTCGGCATCCATCTCGTCGACGTCGATCAGCGCGCGCGCGGCGGCCAGCGCATAGGCGCCGCCGGAGCCGATGCCGATCAGCCCGTCCTCCGGCTCCAGCACGTCGCCATTGCCGGTCATCACCAGGCTGACCTGGGGGTCGGCGACGGCCATCATCGCCTCGAGCCGGCGGAGATAGCGGTCGGTCCGCCAGTCCTTGGCCAGCTCGACGCAGGCGCGGGCGAGCTGGCCCGGATGCTGCTCGAGCTTCGCCTCAAGCCGCTCGAACAGCGCCAGCGCGTCGGCCGTCGCTCCGGCGAAGCCGGCGATCACGTCGCCCTTGCCGAGGCGGCGCACCTTGCGCGCGTTGGACTTCATGACGGTCTGGCCGAAGCTCACCTGCCCGTCGCCGGCGACCACGACATGCGGGCCCTTGCGGATGGACAGGATCGTGGTGCCGTGCCAGGTGGGGGATGTTGTCTCAGACATGATCTCCCAAATAGGCGAACGGCGACGGCGCTTCAAGAACGGATCGGCGGGCACGGATCGGCTGGGGTCGACAGCAGCAGTTTTTATACACGGTTTTTATATTGGGGCTTTGTCGGCAACGGGCATACTCGTTCGTCCTTAGGGAAACGAGGAATGACCCCATGCTCTATGCCATTCTCTGCTACGATTCCGAAGACGTCGTCGGATCCTGGACCAAGGAGGAGGACGATGCTGTCATGGCCAAGCTCGCGGTCGTGCAGCAGAAGCTGGCCGCGGAAGGCAGGCTCGGGCCGGTCGCCCGCCTGTTGCCGACGACCGCGGCGACCACCATCAGGAAAGGCCGCGAGCCTTTAGTGATCGACGGCCCTTTCGCCGAGACCAAGGAGCAGCTCCTCGGCTTCTACGTCGTCGACTGTTCCACGCTGGACGAAGCGATCGAGACCGCTCGGGACCTGGCGCGCGCGAGCAGCTCGGCAGGGGCGTTCGAGATTCGCCCGATCGCCATTTTCAAGCCCGGGAGCGGTCAGGGGAGCGACAGGGCGTGACCGACCTCGCCTGGATCAATGCGGCGCTGACCTCGGCGCGGCCCCAGGCGCTGGGCGCGCTCCTGCGCTATTTCCGCGACCTCGATACCGCCGAGGAGGCGTTCCAGGATGCGTGCCTGCGGGCGCTGAAGACTTGGCCGAAGAACGGCCCGCCGCGCGATCCCACGGCCTGGCTCATCTTCGTCGGGCGAAATGCCGCGATCGACGCGGTGCGGCGTCGGGGCAAACAGGAAGCGCTGCCGGCCGACGAGCTGGTTTCGGATCTGGACGATGCCGAGGCCGCGCTCGTCGAGCGGCTCGACGGGGCGGATTATCGCGACGACGTCCTGCGCCTGCTGTTCATCTGCTGCCATCCCGAGCTGCCGGCGACCCAGCAGATCGCGCTCGCGCTACGCATCGTCTCCGGACTGTCGGTCAAGCAGATCGCCCGTGCTTTCCTCGTCAGCGAAAGCGCGATGGAGCAGCGCATCACCCGGGCCAAGAGCCGGATCGCGGGCGCCGATGTCCCGTTCGAGGCGCCCGACGCGGTGGAGCGGGCCGAACGGCTCGCCGCCGTCGCCGCCATGGTCTATCTCATCTTCAATGAGGGCTATTCGGCGATCGGTGGCGCGGTCCCGATGCGTGCGCCGCTCTGCGACGAGGCGATCCGGCTCGCCCGGCTGCTGCTGCGGCTCTTCCAGGGCGAGCCCGAGATCATGGGCCTGACCGCGCTGCTGCTCCTGCAGCATGCACGCGCCCCTGCCCGGCTCGATGCGGATGGCTGCATCGTGCTCCTGGAAGACCAGGATCGCAGCCTCTGGGACCGCAAGATGATCGCCGAGGGGCTCGCGCTCATCGACAAGGCGATGCGCCACAAACGTCGCGGTCCCTACCAGGTGCAGGCGGCCATCGCGGCGCTGCATGCCCGGGCCGCCCAGCCCGAAGACACCGATTGGGCGCAGATCGATCTGCTCTACGCCGCGCTCGAGACCCTGCAGCCGTCCCCCGTCGTCACCCTCAACCGGGCGGTCGCCGTCGCCAAGGTCCGCGGCCCGGCCGCGGCGCTGGCCATGATCGAGCCGCTGGCCCCGCGGCTTTCCGGTTATTTTCATTTCTTCGGGGCGAAAGGCGCGTTCCTCCTGCAGCTCGGCCGCGCCGCGGAGGCCCGAATCGCCTTCGACCGGGCCATCGCGCTGGCCAACACCGCGGCGGAAGCCGCCCACATCCGCCTGCATCTCGACCGCCTCATCAAAGACAGCGCAATCAAGGGCGGCACACTGGGCGACGACCTCCAGGCTTCCAGCTAACCGTCCAAAGAATTCGCCTCGCTGTCGGACCGTCGTCCCTCCATTCGTCCTTAGGGCGTGCCTTCAATTTCCGCAGCCCCATTGGAAGAGGAGAGAAAGATGACGACGGAAAACAGCAGAGCGGCCGATGAGGCCCAGATCCGCGCGGCGATCGACGATTGCGTAGCCGCACTCCGCACGAAGAACGCTGACGGTATTGTCTCTCACCATGCGGCAGGGTTCGTTCAGTTCTCGCTCGCGCCGCCGCTGATATCCACGGAAGCGGATGCGAAAGGCCTGAACGCGTGGTTCGCCACCTGGCAAGGCCCGCTCGGCTACGAGGTCCACGACCTCAGCATCACGACCGGCGGCGACGCGGCCTTCTGCCACAGCCTCAACCGGCTGAGCGGAACGAAGACCGACGGCGCGAAGGCCGACATCTGGTTTCGCCAGACACTCTGTTTCCGCAAGATCGAGGGCGCATGGAAGATCGTGCATGAGCATGAATCCGTGCCCTTCTACATGGACGGCAGCTTCAAGGCGGCGGTCGACCTGAAGCCTGAATGACAGCCACGAGCGACAGCAAGCAATCTGCGAACCCGGAAATCGTCATGCCGCTGGAGAAGCGGTAACTGACCCACGCCGCCGCCGGGCTGGCGGTTTCCGGCCTATGCTGGTACAAGCGGCCAACTCTTCCCTTTGGGCTCGGCCTTGGCCCCGCCCATGACGCCATCCTTGGGCGCATCGAAGGAGGTTCGCCATGCGTTCGGCCAGCGTGGAGCGCAATACGAAAGAGACCCGCATCCGGGTCGCGGTCAATCTCGACGGCAGCGGCATGTCCGAGATTTCAACCGGGATCGGCTTCCTCGACCATATGCTCGAGCAGCTTTCGCGCCACAGCCTAATCGACCTCACCGTCGCGGCCGAGGGCGACCTCCATATCGACATGCATCACACGACGGAGGACACCGGCATCGTGATCGGCCAGGCAGTCTCGAAGGCGCTCGGCGACCGCAAGGGCATCACCCGCTATGGCGACGCCCTGATCCCGATGGACGAGACGCTGACCCGCGTTGCGCTCGACGCCTCGAACCGCCCCTATTTGATCTGGAAGGTGACGCTCTCGCGGCCGAAGCTGGGCGAGATGGACACCGAGCTTTTCAAGGAGTGGTTCCAGGCCTTCGCCCAGCAGGCCGGCCTGACGCTCCATGTCGAGAATCTCTATGGCGAGAACAACCACCACATCGTCGAGTCCTGCTTCAAGGGCCTGGCGCGCGCGCTGCGCACCGCCGTCGAGATCGATCCGCGCAAGTCCGATGCGGTGCCCTCGACCAAGGGCGTTCTCGGCGGCTGACCCCGTGACCACGATCGTCATCGACTATGGCTCGGGCAACCTGCGATCAGCCGCCAAGGCGCTGGAGCGGGCGGCCGCGGAAGCCGGTTGCGGCGAGCGGATCGCCGTCAGCGCCGATGCCGCCGACGTGGCGCGAGCCGATCGGATCGTCCTTCCCGGCGTCGGCGCCTTCGCCGACTGCCGGCGTGGTCTCGACGAAGTTCCCGGGCTGGTGGACGCGCTGCGCTCGGCAGTGCTCGACGCCGGCCGCCCGTTCCTCGGCATCTGCGTCGGCATGCAGCTCATGGCGACCACGGGGCGCGAGCATGGCGATCATGCCGGGCTCGGCTGGATCGACGGTGCGGTGGTGCCGATCGACCGGACGGGCTCAGACGGCCAGGCTCTGAAAATCCCCCATATGGGCTGGAACGAGCTGACGGTCGGCCGGGAAGATCACCCGGTTCTCACCGGTATCGCCTCCGGCGATCATGCCTATTTCGTCCACAGCTATCAGTTCGTCCCGGCGGACCCAGCCGATCGACTGGCGACGGTCGACTATGGCACGCCACTGGCCGCGGTCGTCGGGCGCGACAATCTCGTCGGCACGCAGTTTCATCCGGAGAAGAGTCAGGCAACCGGCCTGCGGCTCCTGGCGAATTTCCTGCAATGGCGCCCTTAGACAGCGACCGACGCATGGCCGAAACCTCCGTCGAGGAACTGATCCAGTTCCGCAACAGCGATCTGCACGATCTGTGCGATGCGGCCGACGCCGGCATCCGCGCCGGCGGCGGCTTCGGCTGGCTGAAGCCGCCGCCGCGCCCGATCATGGAGGCCTATTGGCGCGGCGTGCTGCTGGTGCCGGAACGGACGCTGTTCGTCGGCCGGCTCGACGGCGTCATCGCCGGCTCGGCGCAGCTCGTCCGGCCGCCGCGCAACAACGAGGCTCAGGCCCATGCCGCGCAGATGACGATGAATTTCGTGGCTCCCTGGGCACGCGGCCACGGGCTGGCGCCTGCGATCACGCAGACAGTCGAGAAGGCCGCCCGGCGCGCCGGCTTCGCCGTGCTGAACCTCGACGTGCGCGAGACGCAGGAGCGGGCGATCAGCGTCTACCGATCGCTGGGCTATCAGCATTACGGCACCCATCGGCATTACGCGCGGGTCGACGGCAAGATGGTGGCCGGCCTGTACTTCTGGAAGGATCTCGACGGCACGGCCGAGGAAGGCGACGCATGATCCTGTTTCCCGCGATCGACCTGAAGGACGGCGCCTGCGTGCGGCTGCGCCAGGGCGACATGGCGGCCGCGACGGTGTTCAATGAAAACCCGGCGGCGCAGGCCCGAAGCTTCGCGGCGCAAGGTGTCGACTGGCTGCATCTGGTCGATCTCGACGGCGCCTTCGCCGGACGGCCGATGAATGCCGCGGCGGTCGACGCCATTCTCGCCGCCGTCGACCGGCCCTGCCAACTCGGTGGTGGCATCCGCGACCGCGCCACCATCGATCGCTGGCTCGAGCGCGGCATCGCGCGGGTGATCCTCGGCACGGCGGCGCTGAAGGATCCGGCGCTGGTGCGCGAGGCCTGCCGGGCACATCCCGGACGCATCGCGGTCGGCATCGACGCGCGCGGCGGCCGGGTCGCCGTCGAAGGCTGGGCGGAGACGAGCGAGATCTCGGCCGAGGAGCTGGCCCTGCGCTTCGAAGATGCCGGCGTGGCCGCCATCATCTACACCGATATCGAGCGCGACGGGGTGCTGTCAGGCGTGAACGCGGCGGCGACCGCGGCGCTGGCGGCGGCCTTGGCCACCCCGGTGATCGCCAGCGGCGGCGTCGGCTCGCTCGACGATCTGCACGCCCTGAAGGCCGTTGCCGCAAGTGGTATCGCCGGCGTCATCGTCGGCCGCGCCCTCTATGACGGCCGGCTCGACATCGGCGCGGCGCTTGCCCTGCTGCACGACGACAACACCAATGGGGCCGCGTGATGCTGAAGGTCCGCGTCATTCCCTGTCTCGACGTCCATGCCGGCCGCGTCGTCAAGGGCGTGAACTTCGTCGACCTGGTCGACGCCGGAGATCCGGTCGAGCAGGCACAGGTCTATGACGCCGCCGGCGCCGACGAGCTCTGCTTCCTCGACATCACCGCCAGCTCCGAGAACCGCGACACGATCTACGACGTCGTCGCCCGCACGGCCGAGCGCTGCTTCATGCCGCTCACCGTCGGGGGCGGCGTCCGCAAGACGGAGGACATCCGCAAACTGCTGCTGGCCGGCGCCGACAAGGTCTCGATCAACACCGCTGCGGTGCAGGACCCCGATCTCGTCCGCCGCGCCGCCGAGAAGTTCGGCAGCCAGTGCGTCACCGTGGCGGTCGACGCAAAATCCGTGGGCGCCGACCGCTATGAGGTATTCACCCATGGCGGGCGTGAACGCACCGGCCTCGACGCCGTCGCCTGGGCCCGGCGCCTGGTCGAACTCGGCGCCGGCGAGATCCTGCTGACCTCGATGGATCGCGACGGTACGCGCCAGGGCTACAACATTCCGCTGACCCGCGCCGTCGCCGACGCCGTGCCTGTCCCGGTGATCGCCAGCGGCGGGGTGGGTCATCTCGACCATCTGGTCGAGGGGGTTCGCGACGGTCACGCCGCCGCCGTCCTTGCCGCCTCGATCTTCCATTTCGGGATCCACTCGATCGCCGAGGCGAAGGCGCAACTCGCCCGCGCCGGGCTGCCGGTGCGCTAAGGCGGTGCCTGCCTTGTCTTCGATGGGCTCAGGACGAGGTCCTTGTGCTGAGCCCATCGAAGCATGAGGGCCGCGGACCTTAACGTCGATTAAAGAGATCTTTAACCATGCTTGCTAGGCATGGAAAAACCAGAAAATACAGCAGGATATTATGGGAAACGAAGTGCATGACGGGCTGGACGCCACGATCCTCGACCGCCTCTATCAAGTGATTCAGAGCCGCCGCGGCGGCGACCCCACGCAATCGCACACTGCCAAGCTGTTCGCCAAGGGCACCGCCAAGATCGCCCAGAAGCTCGGCGAGGAGGCGGTCGAGACGGTGATCGAGGGCGTCAGCGGCAAGAAGAAGGAACTGGCTGCGGAAAGCGCCGATCTGCTCTACCATCTTCTCGTGCTGTGGGCGGACCGCGACCTGACGCCTGCCGAGGTGTGGGCTGCGCTCGAGCGCCGCGAAGGCATCTCGGGGATCGCCGAGAAGAACAGCCGCAAGAACGACTGACCGCACCTGATTGACTGCATAACGGAGGCGGCATGGCCTATGACGACAACAACATCTTCGCGCGCATCCTGCGCGGCGAGATCCCCTGCAAGAAAGTGTATGAGGACGATCACGCCCTCGCCTTCCACGACGTCAAGCCGCAGGCCAGGACGCATGTCCTGGTGATTCCGAAAGGCGCCTATGTCTCGATGGAGGATTTCTCGCAGCGTGCCTCGGACGCGGAGATCGCCGGGCTGATCCGGGCGGTCGGCAAGGTGGCGCGCGAGCTCGGGCTGGCCGAGAGCGGCTATCGCATCCTCGCCAACCACGGCCCGGACTCGCGTCAGGAGGTTCCGCACCTCCATATCCACATTTTCGGCGGCCAGGATCTCGGCCGGCTGATCAGCCCGGCCGGTTGAGCGCCGACCGGACGCGCAGGCCTCAGCCTACCGGCGGTCCTGCGCGCGCAGCATCAACTCTTTGAGCTCTCGGATCTCGGCGCGCAGCGCCGCCAGCTCCGTGTCCCGGTTTTCGGTGGCGTCGGCTTCGTGCTGTTCCTGCATCGAGTTGACGATGAGGGCGATGAACAGGTTCAGCACGGCGAAGCTGGTCAGCAGGATGAACGGAACGAAGAATATCCAGGCGTAGGGATAGATTTCCATCACCGGCCGGACGATTCCCATCGACCAACTCTCCAGCGTCATGATCTGGAACAGCGAATAGACCGACTCGCCGATCGAGCCGAACCAGTCGGGAAAGGCAGCACCGAACAGCTTGGTCGCCATCACCCCGAAGACGTAATAGACCAGCGCCAGCAGCGCGATGACCGAGGTCATACCCGGAATCGCCCCCAGCAAGGCTTGCACGACGCGGCGCATCTGCGGCACGGCGGAGACGAGCCGCAGCACCCGCAGGACCCGGAGCGCCCGCAGGATCGACAGACCTTCACCGGCCGGCGCCAAACTGGTCGCGATGATGGTGAAATCGAAGAGGTTCCATCCATCGGTGAAGAAGCGCCAGCGATAGGCCACTATCTTCAGAGCGATCTCGGTCACGAAGATGGCCAGGAATATCCGGTCCAGCAGAACCAGCAGATCGCCGGCCCGGGCCATGACCGAAGACGATGTCTCCAGCCCGAGCGTGATCCCGTTCAAAATGATGGCCGTCATGATGAGAGTCTGCGCCGAGGACGACTCGATCACCTGTCGCAGGCGCTCCGATGGCGCTGCGGTCGCAGGCTGTGGCAATTCCGTCATGCTTGGTCCATGTCTCCGCTGAAACTGGGGCGGCGACTTCCGGTGTCGCCGCCTGACGCGGATTCAGAACGGCAATCGGACCGTCCAGGTCAAGGGATTTGCGTGTGCGCCTGCGGCGCGATCGCTCAGGCCGCCATCACGTTGCGGTGCTGCGGGAAGCGCACCGTGACGGTGGTGCCGACATTGACCGTGCTTTCGATGTCGATTCTGCCGCCATGCAGCTCGGCCAGTAGCCGGACCAGCGGCAGGCCCAGCCCGGTGCCGGCATATTTGCGGTTCAGCGAGCTTTCCAGCTGGCTGAACGACGCCATCGCCTTCTCGATGTCGCTCGCGGCGATGCCGATCCCCGTGTCGGAGACGGTCAGCAGGAAGTCGCCTCGCTCGTCGAGCCGGGCGTCCACGGCGATCTTGCCGCCGGCGGGCGTGAATTTCAGCGCGTTGGACAGCAGATTGATCACGATCTGCTTCACCGCCCGCTCATCGGCATAGAGCATGGGCAGGTTCTTCGCCACGCGCGTCTGCAGGCTGAGCTTGCCGGCCGCCGCCCGATCCTTCACCAGGCGCTGGCAGCTGCGGATGAGGTCCGGTAGCTTGACATGGCTCTCATGCAGGTCGAACTTGCCCGCCTCGATCTTCGAGAGGTCGAGGATATCGTTGATGATCGACAGGAGATGCACGCCGCTTTCGTGGATGTCCTCCGCATAGTCGCGATACTGCGTCTTGCCCAGCGGCCCGAACATCTCGCCCTTCATGATCTCCGAGAAGCCGATGATGGCGTTCAGCGGCGTGCGCAGCTCGTGGCTGACATTGGCGAGGAAGTCAGACTTCGACCGGTTGGCGAACTCCGCCTGCTCTTTCGCCGCCCGCAGCGCCTCCTCGGCCAGGATCCGGTCGGTGATGTCGAAATGCATCACCACCGCGCCGCGGCCCTCCTCCTTCGAGACGGGCGTCGCGACGAACTTGAACCAGCGCGGTTCGGGCGTCCCGCCGGCCTGATATTCGCAGGCGAACTGTCCGCGCTCGCCGGCCAGCACGCCGCGCAGGCCTTCACCCAGAGCGGCCGCGTCCTCCCCGTCGTCACGGCAGGCGTCGTCGAGCACCGCCACATAATCCTCGCCCGGCGCGATCGCCAGCCGGCTGTCCCGCGGCAGCCCGGCGAAGTCACTCCACTGCCGGTTCACTTTCAGCACCGTTCCGGCCTCGTTCAGCAGCGCGACCTGCGCCGGCAGGGCGTCGAGCGTCGCCGCGGTGATATCGACCTGCTCGCGCAGGTCGCGCTCGCTCCGGCGCAAGGCTTCCTCCGCCCGCACACGATCAGTGACGTCCGTCTGGATACCGATGAAATGGATCAGCTGGCCGCGGTCGTCGAACACCGGATTGACGCTGAGCTCGTTCCAGAACGTCCGGCCGTCCTTTCGATAGTTGCGGACGGTGAGATGGACCGGGCGGCGCGCCGCGATCGCCCGGCGCATGCGCGCGACCGTGTCGGGGTCGGTGTCGCGGCCCTGCAGGAACCGGCAGCAGCGGCCGATGGCTTCCTCCGCCCGATAGCCGGTGATCCGGGTGAAGGCGGGGTTCACGAAGATCACCGGGTTGCCCGGCAGGTTCGGATCGGTGACGATCACGCCGTTCGAGGTCGCCGAGACGGCGGCGGCCAGCGACGCGTTGCGCTGGGCGAGCTCGGCCAGACGGGCCTCGCGGATCTTCGTGTCGGTGATATCGCTGTAGGTCGTGGCGAAGCCGCCGCCGGGGATCGGGCTGCGCCGGGTCTCGATCACCGAGGCGCCGCGATATTTCTCGAACCGCACCGGCGCGTCGGCCTGCGCCGGTCCGCTCGCCCGCCAATCGGGGTCGTTCGGGTCGCTCTCGCCGCGCTCCGCGAGCAGCGCCGCGACGGCGGACCACGGCATGCCTTTGCGGATCCAGTCCGCCGGCAGATCGAAGAGGTCGAGGAAGCGCTGGTTCCAGGCGATCAGCCGCCGCTCCGCATCGACGACGCTCAGGCCCTGGCTGATGCTGTCCAGCGTCGCCTGCAGCAGCAGCGAGTTGGCCTCGAGCGCATCTTCGCGCTGCTTCATGTCGGTGATGTCCGTGGTCACGGCGAGAATGCCGCCTTCGTCGGTGCGGCGCTCGACGGTCCGAAGCCACCGGCCGTCCGCGGTCGGCTCTTCGTGAATGGCGGGCAGGTTGCGGCGCGCCGCGAGCCGCGCCTGAATCTGCGCCTCGATCACCTCCTCCGGCGTCGCGAGGCCGGCGTCGGCGCTGAAGCGGCGCATGCCCTCGCGCAGCAGGTCCTCGAACCGCGCGCCGGGCCGGACGAGATCGGCGATCTCGGTATTGGCGAGCCGATAGCGGCTGTTGCCGAGGACCAGGCGGTCGTCGGCATCGAACAGCGCGAACGCCGCCGGCATGCTCTCGATCGCATCGAGGAAGCGCGTTTCCGTCATCCGCAGCCGCCGGTCGGCCTCAATCTCCGCCGAGATGTCGGTGGCGATGCCGCGATAGCCCTGGAAACGGCCGTCGGCCGCGAACACCGGCCGGCCGCTGAGCCGGATGCGGAAGCGCTGGCCGGTCGATGTCGGGATCGTGCCGTGGAAATCGTCGAACGGCCGCCGGTTCTCCAGATCGTCGAGATGGCGCTGCCAAGCCTCGGGGTCGTCGGCTTCGATGCCGACCTCGTCGCAGCGCCGGCCGAGGATCGTTTTGGGGTCGAGCCCGGTCATTCGCCGGAACCGGTCGGACAGATAGGTGAAGCGCAGGTCCGGATCGGTCTCCCAGAACCAGTCCGAGGCGGCTTCGCCGATGTCCCGGAACCGCTCCTCTGTGCGGCGCAGCGCCGCGACCGCGGCGGCCTGCCGCTGCTCGTTCGAGAGCAGTGTTCCCAGTAGCAGGAAGCCGACAGGGTACAGCAGCAGAACGGCGATGCCGAGGTCGCGGGCGACCGAGAGGCTGAGCGGCAGGGCCGCGATGTGCCAGGGCAGGCTGGCCGCCGCCAGGATCAGGCCGGCGACCAGGAACTCGCGCCGGCCGGCCAGCGTGCCGCGCCGCCACCAGCGTAGATAAAGCACTGTGCCCAGCGCCGCAGCGGTCAGGGCGTTGCCGATCGTTACGGTACCGGTTGCGACGGCGTCGGCATCGCCGATGGCGCCGATCACGCCGGCCGCGGCGCCGACGGCCGCCGCCGCGAGGCCCGACCAGGGCCCCCCGAACGCCGCGGCGGCAAGGACGATCAGGTTCCGGCCGTCCACCGTTACGTCGGCCGCGAGCTGGATCGGGACCTGCATACCGGCGATGGCGATGATCCCGAACAGGGCGCCCATGCCTGCGGCGCCGAACTGTCCGGCACGGCGTATCAGCGGCATGCCGGCGAGGTTGTAGAGCAGCGCGAGAACCAGCAGCAGGGCCAGGTTCTCACCGAGATCGATCAGAAGGCTAAGCAATCCGTTCATTGCGCATCCCGCGGCGTCGTACCGCCTCCGACACAATCAAGCCCGTGTAGCGGACTCGCGCCGGCTATGGTTGCCGTAGGATTAATAATGAATCACGTTGGTGAATGACTGGTTAAGCGCCGCAATGGTTACTTTTTGCTTAACCTATATATTGTCGGACACTTCGGTTCGACTTCACAGATCTCGATGAAGCCCTCACGGAACCGTCGCGCCGCTGCGGTGTTGGAAACCAAAACCTAACCATACGGCCACCTGCGGCGGCCGGACTGCCACCCCGCATTCCCTCTACAGGTGACAATGCCCCAGAAACAGCCGCTACCGCCGAGTACACCGCCCTTCCCGAACGAAGATGTCCCGGTTCCGGGTCCCGCTCCCGCTCCCGCTCCGGGACGTGACGTACCGCCTGGCCCGCCGCCGATGCCGAACGAGGACGTTCCGCAGCCGGGGCCAAACCGACCGCTGCCCTCTCGATAGTACCGGCCGACGGTTTCGTCGATAAATGGCGCCTTGAAATAAAGCGACACATTCGCCGCCGCCGACCCCATATATAGTAAATAACTGGATTTCCGGCGGCCCCCTGTCCGGGATGGTGGAGGCGCGCCGCCGCGGCTCGAGCCGGTTCCTCTCTTTCGCCTAGAGCATGGGGGAGCGGGACGCGTTGCTGCGGCACTCGGCGCAGGGCCGGCCAAGTCGCTCGCGGAGAGCTTATGATCTTTTATTGGACCGGAGGAATGCGACAATGACCACAGAACATAAGTTCAAGGCCGGGCAAACCGTCATGTCCGTCAAGTCCACCAATTCCCTGATTCCGCTGGGCCGGTACCAGATCGTGCGTCCGCTTCCGACCGACGGGGTGAGCAATCAGTACCGCATAAAGTCCGTCCTGGACGGCCACGAGCGGGTCGTGCGAGAGAGCGACCTCACGCAGAGGTGACGCGCCGAACGCGTCGGCCTAGCATCGCCAGAGCGACCATGGCGACGCCGAGCAGGCCGACCGCGGCCGGTTCGGGGATCACCTGGGGCGGTTGGGGCAGCTGTCCGCGGATCGCCCCCGCCGGGAACGGATCATTGTGCAGGTTCACATAGAACCCGGTGGGATTCGCCAGGACATTGGCGAGGTCGGGGTCGGACAGGTTCGACCCGGAGGGCTGCGCCATGAAATCGACGACGATCGGGCCGACCACACCGGCGGGTGCCTGATGGATATGCGCCCCGATCAGCGGCAGGACGATATTCCCGAAGGTCAAATCCCAGTCGATGGTCAGGTCGGCGTCGTCGATCACCAGCACCGCGGTGCCGAACCCGTCCAGGTCGCCCTGCGCCGGGTTGCCCTCGGGATCGACCTCCTGGAACCCGTCCAGCGTCGTCTCCAAGGTAATGAGCGCAGCTTGGCCGGGTACGGAGCCCCAGGCCCAAAACGTCGCCGCAATCGCAATAAGGCCGAACACCCGGCCGGCATAGTGCAAGATAAGCATCGCCACCCTCCGGGGTTGTGGTTCTCCGTCGGAGCGATTTGCCAAGTGCCGACGGCCGCCGCGTCCGGCGGCGGTTCTATATTAATCAGGCTCAACCGGGATGGTTGCAGTAGTCATCCTGCGTCGTCCTTCGCAGGGACGATCTGCCGCTGTCGAGCGATCATTGCGGCGGCCCCGCAAGACCGGGCGCGCGCTCATGCCAAATTCAGCAGATCGAGGATCAGCTCTGCGACCTTGGTATTCTCGTACAGCTCCGGCATCAGGGAAATCGGCCGGCTATAAAGGGAATCGCTGGCAAAGATCGCATCCCAGCCAAGGCTCGCGGGAACGGTGACGCCGCTTTCCTCCAGCTTCTTTATGAATTCCACGGCAAGAAGTCCTTGGCCGATGGCGGAGGGGTGAACGCCGTCCAGGCTGAAGACGCCGCCCTGCAGCATATGGCCACGGCGGTCGGTGTGATAGTAAAGCGTGTTGGGGATCGGCCGGCGCATCCGCTCTGCCGTCGCCAGCGCTTCGGGCGGCATCTCGTAGGTCGGCCGGCCGTTGTTCCGCTTGAAGGCAAGCTGGAGAAGATGGTCGGCGATATCCACGATCACATATCTGACAGAACTGCCGGCGTCGCGGCTTGCTTTATTGTATTTCTTGACCAGCTTCCGAATTGTTCCGTTGTATTCCGCCACATAAGTGTCGATATGCACGACCTCCGCCTGTGTGAGCCGGTGGCCGCGGCGCGCGTAATCCAGGCCGAAGATCACATAGGTGTAGTACTCGTAGTAGGTCGCTTTCGGTTTCACGACACCGAACGGATCGGTCACCCGCAGCTCGCTGCCCACTCCCTTGGCCAGCGGCGCCACGCTGACGGGTGGGACCGTGCCGATGAACCCTTGCAGTCCGGCGTTCGGTTCGTATCGGCGGTGAGGATCGCGTGCACGCGCCTTAACAGCTCGTCATACTCGTCTTCGAAATGCTCGGGCGTCCAGAGATTGAACCCGTTGCGCTTCTCGACCGCCATGTCCAGCGGATGATCGGGCGCGTCGCGCGTCTCGCGAATCTGCAAGCGGACGACGGTGCCCAGCGCATTGTTCGAGCCGAGCCAGAGGAGAACGTTCTCCACGCCCTCCCGCTCGGCGTGAAACTGGAGCCAGCGAAGCTGACTGAACCCGTTATAGTGCGGGCTGCGCGACGGGTTCAAAACCGCCGCCGCCGTGCGCTCGAACCGTCTGTTGGGAAGCGCGAAGAACCCGTCCTCCGCCTCGGCGAGGATTCCATGCTCCCGCTGGTCGGAGGCGATCTGTCTCAAGCACCACTCAGGCGTGACCAGCCAGGCATCCGCGACGGTAAAGCCGGCGACGGAGACGTTGGGGAACCACTCCGTGGCGCCGGCCTGCGGCAGCGCGATGTTACCAGGTCCCCGCTCGTAATAGGTCTCGACCTCGTCGATCAGTTGATTGATCATCACGACCGCCTGCGGCCATTCGATCACGCCGGAGACGTCGTTGCCAAAGCGCCGCTCGAGGGTGCGAAGAACCGTCTCGACATTGATCGGCAGGCCGCCGGCGCCCCAGAACGTAATCGCGTAATCGATGCCCGGACGCAAGCCAAGGCAGCGCGCGATCAATGTCGGAAAGGAAAGCTCCGTGCGGGCCGCCGCCAAGGACATGAAACCTTGGGAGATGCTGTCGCCGATCGTGAAGAGCTTCATCGCGACCCTCCACGCGCGCGAACCAGGAGGCTTGGACCGTTGGGAGCAGAAGCGCCGATCCCACTATAGCGCGAAAGCCGGGGTCCCGACAGCACGTGTAGCGAGTACCTCCAATGTCTCTCGTCTCACACCTGATCGATGCGAAGCGCTCTCACCGCCTCCTCACCGTCCCGGCGCCACCCGGCGATAGCTAAGCGCCTCGGCCACATGCAGCCGGCGCACCTGCTCGCTGCCCTCCAGGTCGGCCAACGTGCGGGCGACGCGCAGCACCCGGTGATAGCCGCGGGCCGAAAGCTTGAAGCGCTCCGCCGCGTCGCCCAGCAGCTTGCGCCCCTCCGCGTCCGGCGCGGCGACCTCCTCCAGCAGCGTACCGTCGGCCTCGGCGTTGGTGCGGATGCGCCGGCCGTTACTCTGGCCGCCGCCGTCATTCAGCCGCGCATAGCGCGCCGCCTGCCGTGCCCGCGCGTTCGCCACCCGGCCGGCCACCTGGGCCGAGCCCTCCGCCGGCGGCAGCAGCGCCAGATCGGCGGGCGTGACCGCCGGCACCTCGACATGGCAGTCGATGCGGTCGAACAGCGGGCCGGAGATCTTCGACTGATAGTCGAGCGCGCAGCGCGGCGCCCGGGCGCAGGCCAGCGCCGGATCGTCGAGATGGCCGCAGCGGCAGGGGTTCATCGCGGCGACAAGCTGGACCCGCGCGGGATATGTCACATGCGCGTTGGCGCGGGCGACGGCGACGCGGCCGCTCTCCAGCGGCTGGCGCAGGGCCTCCAGCGTGGCCCGGCTGAACTCCGGCAGCTCATCGAGGAACAGCACGCCAAGATGGGCGAGCGACACCTCTCCCGGCCGTGCCCGCGCGCCGCCGCCGACCAGCGACGGCAGCGAGGCCGAATGATGCGGATCGCGGAACGGCCGCGCCCGCATCAGCCGCCCGTCGCCGAGCTGCCCGGCGACGCTGTGGATCATGCTGACCTCCAGCGCCTCGGCCGGGTCGAGCGGCGGCAGCAGGCCCGGCAGCCGCGCCGCCAGCATCGACTTGCCCGAGCCCGGCGGCCCGAGCATGAGAAGATTGTGCCCGCCTGCCGCGACGACCTCGAGCGCGCGCTTGGCCGTCTCCTGTCCCTTGATGTCGACGAGGTCGAGGCGGCTCGCCTCGGCTTCCGCCAGCTTCGGCTCGGGCGGGCTCAGCACTTGGCTGCCCTTGAAATGATGGATGAGGGCCAGCAGGCTTTGCGGCGCCAGCACCTCGATCTCGCCGGCCCAGGCCGCCTCGCCGCCTTGGGCCTCCGGGCAGATCAGCCCGCGCCCCGCGGCCGAGGCGGCAAGCGCCGCCGGCAGCACGCCCGCCACCGGCGCCAGCGTCCCGTCGAGGCCGAGCTCGCCCAGCGCCATATAGCCGCCGACCGCCTCCTCGGCCAGCACACTCATCGCGATCAGGAGGCCCAGGCCGATCGGCAGGTCGAAATGGCTGCCTTCCTTCAACAGGTCGGCCGGCGCGAGGTTGATGGTGATCCGCTTCGGCGGCAGCGCCAGGCCGATCGCGCCCAGGGCGGCGCGCACCCGCTCACGGCTCTCGCCCACCGCTTTGTCCGGCAGGCCGACAAGGGTGAAGGCCGGCACGCCCGCCGCCACCTGCACCTGGACGTCGACCTCCAAGACCTCGATGCCCTGAAAGGCCACCGTCTTCACTCGCGCGACCATGAGTTCGGATTCCCCCGTTACAACAGCCGCGGGCATTGTAGACAGCGGGGCCTCGCGGCGCTATCCGATCGACCGAATGCAGAGGGAATCGAACCTCCGGCCGCCAGCCTACCGCTCTGGATGGAAAGCTCAGCACGGGAGCCGAGGCTGAGATCACCCATGCCAGAGGTCGGACCACACGTGATCCGCGATCAAGAAGACGTACAACGACACAAGCGTGATACGGAGCTGGTAGAAGTCGTCCGATTCGAGCGGCGGGAAGGCGAACACTCCGAACCTGCTCGACGGGTGCAAGGACCGGATGCGGTGCTCGTAGTGTTCGGCAAGGTACGGACCCGTGCTGATTCCGGGGTTGAACACTTGGTCCAGAAATGCCCCGGCGTCGTCAGCGGACGGATTACTCACGCCGCTCGCCCGCAACGTCCGAAGGACCATCTGAAACGATGCTTCCATCGCCACGAACAGCATCATGGTCGCGGCCTCTCCAAACTCTCGGCGTTGCCACAGCATGTCGGCCTTGAGCAACGCTGCGAGGCCACGCATGAGCAGGTGGTCCTGAAGGGAACCACGCTGGATGAGGCTCGACAGGAGAATCTCATCTAGCGGTCTCTCGTGTCGCGCATAAGGAGGGCCGCCGCCCATCGGGGGCAACACCGCGCCCCGTGCCGCGAAGTCGCTTGCCTTGGCCCGCATATGGCGAACCGCTTGTTCGACCACGCAGCCTTCGTCCTCCTCTAACCGCGCGAGGTCTAGGTGGAACGGCAGAGGATAGGCGTAAACCATCCCGTGGTCCGGGCGCATAGCCAGAGCGATGGATGCCAAGAAGCGGACCTCTTCCAATGCCAGGAACTCAAGATCCGACCAATGTTCCAACCCGAGCCCATGTGTCTCCGGAGGTAGCGCGACGACCAGCGAGACGATGACATCATCGCGGACCAGGAGGCGGTTGCGACCGACCGCGATCGAGCAGTCTGGATAGAGGCCAAGAGGCGACATGACCCTGAGGCGCAAGAAGCGACTGGGCGCGGACACCCGCAGGCTGGTGGCCATCCTGTCTCCGGAGGTCATCCTAAGGCCATGTCCGGATCACTCGGCGTTCGCGGGCCACGTACTCCGAACGGTAGGTCAGCCACAGTGCTGTCCGCCCGACGGCATTGGTGAACATACCGCGCGAGTTGCCAACGATGGCGGCCCGACCACCGGGAAAATCAGACTGAAGCCACTCGCAGAGCGGTGCCGATATTGGGGTCGGCGAAGGTTGTCCCGTGTGCTTGATGGATGAACTCGTTCCGGTAACTATTCCGCTCATCACTTCACCTTTCTAGTAAAGCGACGGCATCTAGAATCTCGGTGATACCGTCGGCGGAATCGCCGTATCGCACGACGCTGAGAACGCTAGGAATTCCTAAGGCCATAAGCGATACGAAACCCTCTCCGATCTGCAACTCGTGTTGGGAATGATCTGGGTTGACGTATTCGACGGGCACCGTCCTGTTGCATCCAAAATCCCGAAAGCACAAGATGATCGGCGTTCCACTCTGCTCGGCTACTTGTAATTCAATGCCGAGCCCCGTCGAGGGAAAGCTGACTTCTGCAATGACGAGTTCGGCCTCCTCGACCATCTCTCGATCCCACAAATAGCAGAGCCGCGCCCGCTGCTCTAACGGCTTGTTGGCCAACTGCGGATCGCTGTTGACGAGCGCATATTTAACCGCGTGTTTGCGGCATTCCTTCAAAGCGGATGCCAAGTTATGTAGGAACGCCGAGTACTCCCCGAATAGATCGCGCGGCACATGTGTCAGCCCGCATGCAATGTAGATTCTCACACTCGACCCCAAAGATGCCTGGCGGAATTTATGGAATGTTGCGCACTGATGCTGCTGAATACTTCGCTAGGTTGGGGACCGCACATTCGGTACCAAAAATTGATGGCCTGTTATTTCAGAAGCGATTTCATCCAGAAATTGTTTTGGAGACATAGAAAGGAATTCGCTTAATAACCACGTATGCGGACCGTCCAGATAAGATGAGAGCTCAATCGGCCGATATCTACATATTTCACTCAGCCGGTGCATTGCGGCAAGAACAAGCGTCGGCGAGTACCGGAGCAACCGCCTTGGGCGCCTAGTCATTGTCTTGACATACCAAAGGGTTTGAGAGCCAGCAATATATTGAACATCCATCCGCAGCGATCTGTGCAACACCGTAAGCTTATTTAGCTCATCTTTAGTGGGATTACTTGGTTTCGACCACGGAATGGAAACCGACGATCTAATAGCAAGTCTGCCGGTTTCGGGATCCGGAATCAGAGATGCTGGAAGTCTATTCGCTAAACGAATGTGCGCTACATCCTTGGATAGTTGGGCCTGAAAAAATACGACTTTAGACACGGGGTCAAAGACGTACCCACAATTTTTGATTGGAAGGAACATCTCAGCTTGCGAGGTATAGGTTAAGCAATACGTTCGATGCACGAAGCCAAGATTAAAAAGTATTTCTCGGACGCTGTGAATACATTCCGTTTCTGATTCTTGAAAATATAAAGACAAAGAAGGTAGGACGCCCTTTGGCATAATTTTTATGCCCTCATTATTCAGGTTTTTCTTGGCACCTGCTCTGCCCATGTTGTGTGCCCTCACGCCATGATGCGGATCGAACGGCACACTCTTGGCTGCGAGTAGCGCTTTAGCGGCATTCATAAAGGAATAGTATAAAAGTAAAGGAGCCGATTCCATCGGAAGCCCAGAGGATGCATTGTAGAATTGCTGAGCTTGACCCCAATAGAATAGCGCTTCGCTTTGCTTGCGACGTTTGAGCCATAGTGCCACAAAGGTCCAGGGACTGTTCGTTAGAACCGTTCTTATGCCAAATGCCGGGTCTAGAACGGCTTTATAGAAAGGTATTTCTTTCCCAGATATACGAAGTGATACTGCTTCCATCACCGTACTCGCTCACTCCAATCGCGCGATACTCAGAGCATAGTAACTATTTGCGAGAATAAACAAAAATTGTGATAGGAACGGACTCGCCTTGCAACCATAGCTAGTTAGACGATGATAAACTAAGAAATGAGCCGCCAAGCTTAGTAGTGAAATTCAACGCTTGAAATAATCCACTATTCGTTCTCCAGCCCGGCCCAGCCAAGTATCCACCGCTCGCATCCGAGCCGCATTCACGGTATCTCACCTGGGTGCTTAATTTTAGAGAATGAACATGGAAGATTCACTGACACTTACCAGCATTAAAGATGTACTGTTATTTTTGCTGGCAATCTACGGTGCAGTTCTCTCCACATTCAACTGGCGTCAGTCCATTCGCAGAGAACGACGCACCATCCACGTCGACCTGTCTACGGCGATGCCCGCATACAATGATGGGCGCATTGGGCAATGCTTTGCGAAATTGGAGGCGACCAACACGGGGTATCGTGCTGTAACTGTAACGACATTGACGCTTGAGCTCCCAGAAGGCGGGCGGCTCTTTCCGACGGCGGCCAACGGTTTCCCAGGAATGGCGGATACGGTTCTACCTGCTACCCTATCGGACGGCCAATCGGCTCAATTGTTTCTTGCCTACCGAGATATCGCCGTTGCTCTTGTTCAGAGTGGCCGAGCGGGCACAACCAAACTAACGCCGATTTGCGAAGACTCAGCGAGAGGCATCTACAAGGGCAAGTCCTGGGAGGTCAATCCCGTGGAGTTCTCTCGAATGTGAAGGTCGGCCACGGCGTCCCTGTTGCAGAGTGCAACAATTTCAGTACGCCCACCGCCTTGTCCGGCAGGCCGACAAGGGTGAAGGCCGGCACGCCCGCCGCCACCTGCACTTGGACGTCGACCTCCAGGACCTCGATGCCCTGAAAGGCCACCGTCTTCACTCGCGCGACCATGATGCCCCCGCACCCTCATGCAACCGATGCGCGCAGTTTAGGCGGCGATGCGCGCCAAAGCCATCACATCTCCCGACCGGACGGCTCCCTTCGGAGAGGCGAAGCGCTTCGGACAAGTTGCTTTGCGGAGGCCTGCGATGCCAGCGCAACGCTGCTTTCGGAAACTGCCCGCATTTCGATCACGAGAGGCTACCAGGCAATATGGATGAGAACTCTCGCGAGAGAATACCCATGATGACATCATCATGCCGCTCGCCCGCGACCAAGGCGGCTTCACGCTCTCGTCCTTCCTCGACGAACCCGCAGCTTCGATAGCAACGGATGGCCCGCGCATTGTAGGCCAGAACCCGCAAATCCACCCGGTGCAACCACAAGTCTTCAAAGGCATGTTGCAGAACAAGACGCACGACTTTCCGTCCCAATCCCTGCCCTAGCTTCGCGGGGTCGAAAAGTCCCGTGGCGAGCCGAGCGCGCCCATCGTGTGCATCGAGTCCATCGAGACGGGCTTCTCCCAGCAGTCGGCCGTTGTGCTCGACCACCCATGCGTGCGGATGAGCATTGATGCGATCGAGCCACCTCGACACCTCGCCAGCCGCCAGGGGCGGCAAGGGATTGCTCGTATCGCCACCGAACATGCGGACAATCTCCGGATCCCGGCCCAAGGCCAAGCGATCCGCCATATCCTCCGGCTTCGGCGCGCGCAGGGTCACTTCGGCATCATAAAGGATGTGCGGGCTGCTCATGTACATCAACACCATGATGAAAGTTGTCGATCATTCCAAAACAGGAAAAGGACGCGCGTGTAAAGCAGTGCGTCATGCGTGCTGAGCAAGCGAGCCCTGGACAACAAGCTCGAGACGCGGCCTAATGCCGGCGCGGCTCATGACAGTTTTATGACATTGATCTTTCGTGGGCCGCACCGGACCACCGCACCACCGCACCCCTCGGAGTCCTCCGTCAATGACGCTGCCCGTGATCGGCCTCGTGCTGTTGGCGGCCGCCCTGCACGCCACCTGGAATGCGCTGGTCAAGTCGGGTGGGGACAAGCTCGTGGTACTGTCGCTGGCGATCCTCGGCTCCGGCCTGCCGGCGGTCGTCGCGCTGCCCTTCGTGCCGTTCCCCGATCCGGCGAGCTGGCCCTACATCCTCGCCTCGGTGCTGATCCATCAGGGCTATTATTTCTGCCTTGTCTTCGCCTACCAGCATGGCGATTTGAGCCAGGTCTATCCCATCGCCCGCGGCGCGGCGCCGCTGATGGTGGGAGTCGGCGCCTGGGTCCTGGCGGGAGAGGTGCTGAGCGTGCCGGAGGCGGCGGGCATCGCGATCGCCTCGGCCGGCATCATGAGCCTCGCCTTCGCCCGGCGGAACGGCGCGCCCGACAACCCGAAGGCCATTCTTTTCGCGCTCGGCACCGGGGTCTGCATCGCCGGCTATTCGCTCGCAGACGGGATGGGCGTCCGGCGGACGCCGGAGGCGGCGAGCTACATCGCCTGGATGTTCGCGCTCGAGGCGCCGCTCCTGGTGCTGATCGCCATGGCGCGGCGGCGCGGGCGCGTCTGGACGGCGTTCCGGCCGCATCTGCTGACGGGGCTCTTCGGTGGCCTCATCGCGGCGACCGCCTACGGCATCGTGATCTGGGCGATGAGCCTCGCCCCGATCGCCCATGTCGTGGCGCTGCGCGAGACCAGCGTGATCCTCGCCGCGATCATCGGCACCGCGATACTTGGTGAGCCCTTCGGCCGCCTGCGCGTGGCCGCCGCCGCCATCGTCGCGGCCGGCGCCGCGCTTCTGCAGATCGGCGGTTGAGTCCATCGTCCATGGAACGCCCTACGGAACTCCGTTAGGCAGGCCGTGTTAGCCCTCCATTACTTTTCAGAAGGAGGCCATGATGGCGACCAGAAGCGAAGGCGAACTGAAAAAGGACGAAACCAACAAACTGATCGCGTCGGACAAGGTCGAGGGGACGCCCGTGGTCAACAATCAGGGCGAGAAGCTCGGCACCATCGAGAAGGTCATGATCGACAAGATCTCGGGCAAGGTCGCCTATGCGGTGATGTCGTTTGGCGGTTTTCTCGGCGTCGGCGATCGCCACCACGCCCTGCCCTGGAGCGTCCTGACCTACGACACCAGCAAGGACGGCTATGTCGTGAACATCGACAAGGACACGCTGGAGCAGGGGCCGACCTTCGCGGCCAACGAGACGCCGAACTATGAGGACGAGACCTGGGGCCGCCAGGTCCATGACTATTACAAGGTCCGTC
Organism: Virgifigura deserti; assembly: GCA_003576685.1. Classification (GTDB taxonomy): domain Bacteria; phylum Pseudomonadota; class Alphaproteobacteria; order Dongiales; family Dongiaceae; genus Virgifigura; species Virgifigura deserti. Next base: position 49,631 of record QOZR01000006.1, on the reverse strand, counting down.
CCTACTGGACCTGAGCCTGCCGGATCCTAGTGTCCCGATCGCGAAATTCGAATGATCGAATTTCGCGTGAATCGGCACACTCACTTGTTGAACCTAGTGTGATTCAGCTCCCGAAGTTCGGCACAAACACTGTGCCGAACTTCGGAACCATCACACTAGCCCGTGATTTGAACGCCGTCGCGCCCAGAAAGCAGGGTGCGACGGCTTCTTTCTTTAGTGCATCGTCGCGGCGCGGGGCGCCGAAGTTCCGTCGCGCCGCTCTTCCTCTATCGAGATCAGCGTCTGAAGCGAAACCAGCGTGTCGCGGCTCTGCTCGACACCCTCCATGTCGACCGCGCTCATCGCATCGTCGGACAGCGAGCGGTCCGCCGCTTCCGTCATCTCGGCGGCGATCGCCTTGGCTTGCAGCAGTTGCCCGCCGGTCAGCTCGGTCCCCAGGCCCTTCATCATGCAGCGCAGCGCTTCGAGATGCTCAATGCGCGACACGGCCGCGGAGGCCGAGTCCGCGACGCAGATCTGCTGGCCGTCAGCGGCGACGATCCAGCCTTCGGTGCCGTGCTCGTCGAGCGCGACGGGCGAGATGTCATAGCGTGTACCGCTTCGTCCCGTCGCGCCGGTCAACGGGTCGTCCCATTCGATCAACTTCATCTGCGGATTGTCCTGCATGGCGTTGCGTCCGCCGGGATCTTCGGGTCGCAGAGTTAATGAACCGCTAACGTAACGGATACGCCGAAGGCCTCGAACTACGGAGACACAGAGAAGGGGAGAAAACTCACCTCCGTGCCTCCGTGGTTTGTCTTACGACACTGCCGCCTCGAACCCGGTCAGCACATTGACCGCGTTGACGCCGAGCGCGTCGACCGCATAACCGCCCTCCATCACGAACAGGGTCGGCAGGCCGCCGCCGGCGATGATCGCGCCCATTGTGGTGTAATCGTCATGCTTCAGCTTGAACTTGGAGATCGGATCCTCCTCGAAGGTATCGACGCCGAGCGAGACCACGAGCGCGTCCGGCGCGTAATCGCGGATCCGGCCCATCGCCGTCTCGAGCGCCGGGCGATAGGCATCCCAGCCGCTGCCCCAGCGCAGCGGTAGATTGAGGTGATGGCCTTCGCCCCGGCCCTCGCCGGTCTCGTCGGCGAAGCCCAGGAAGAACGGGAACTCCTGCTTCGGGTCGGCGTGGATCGAGATCGTCAGCACGTCGTCGCGATCGTAGAAGATCTCCTGCGTGCCGTTGCCATGATGGTAGTCGACGTCGAGGATCGCGACGCGGCCCGCGCCGGCATCGCGGAACGCCTGCGCCGCGACCGCCGCATTGTTGAAGAAGCAATAGCCGCCATAAAAATCGGTGCCGGCATGATGGCCCGGCGGCCGGCAGAGCGCGAAGGCCGAACGCGCGCCGTCGGCGACGAGCTTCTGCCCGGTGAGCGCGACATTCGCGGAACCGGTGATCGCCCGCCAAGTGCCGGCGGTGATCGGCGTTCCGGCGTCGAAGGAGAAATAGCTGAGCTTGCCGTCGATCGACTCCGGCTCGATGGCGCGCATGCCGCGCGTTGCCCAGTTCAGCGGCAGCGCGTCATAGGCCCCGTGATCCTCGACCCAGCGGTCCCAGGCGGTGTGCAGGAAGTCGACGAAGTTGTCCTTGTGCACGCGGCGCACGGGATCGAGCCCGAAATCCTGCGGCGGGATCACCTCGCCCAGCCCCACATCCCGAACCCGGGCGATGATGATGTCGGCCCGCCGCGGCATCTCGAAGCAGGGCTGCAGCTTGCCGTCGATCAGCTCCGCCTTGCCGTCCTGCAGCCGGTGGTCGTCGGTGTAGATGGTTTTCATGACTGGACTCCGTTACTGGGCTCCGTTCGAGGGATCTTCGATCACGATATGCTCGGCGCTCCAAGCGCCCGGCCAGACCTCGGCGTCGCCCTGCCGCAGCCGGCGGACGAGGCCGACCGGCAGGTCGCGGGCGATCAGCATCGGCCCCGGCCCCTCGACCGCGTCCCAGGGTCCGATCCGGTCGGCGACGCCGGAATGATCGAGGACGGGCTCGCATGGCAGAAAGACGGCGGCGCCCGAGCAGTTGGTCTCGCGCCGGTCCTGCAGCACCGCGGGCGCGCCGATCGCGCCGACGGCGCAGACCACGGTCTGAAGCTCCACGGCGCGGGCCTTGGCGCAATCGAACACCCGGTGATAGCCGGAACGCTGCGCTGTCATCGACGGCACCAGGATCAAATCGAGGTCGAGCGGCGCCAGCCGGCTCGCCAGCGCCGGCATCTCGATATCGAGGCAGATCAGCATGGCCAGACGCAGGCCGGCCCACTCGACCACCGTGACCCGGTCGCCGGTGCCGAGATCCCAGCCCTTCGGGTCCTTCTCGCCCGGCGTCAGAACCAGCTTGTCATGGCCGATCATGCGCCCGTCCGGCAGGATCAGCCAGGCGCGGTTGCGCGGCTTCGCCGTTCCATTTCCCCCGCCGTCCGCCACCGGCATGCTGCCGGCGAGCAGCGCCATGTCGTGCTTGCGCACAAGCGGCGCGACGGCGGCCAGCGCGGCCTCGCCCTGCTCGGCCATCCAGGCGATCTCACGATCGATCGTAAGACCGGCCGGAGCGAAGGACAGCCACTGCTCCGAGGCATATTCGGGCATGACGAGCAGCTTGGCGCCCGCGGCCTTGGCCTCGGCCATCTGCGCGTCGACTTGGGCCGCCCAGGCGTCGATGCCGTTCAACGGCGCGGCAAGGTTCGTCGCCCAAAGCGCGACGGTCACCAGTTCCATGGCGGGGTCGCTCCTAGTTCTGCAGCGCTGCGGTCGGCACCGAACAAATCACCGATCCGCCATTCGATCAACCAGATCCGGCAACCTGAAGTGCTACGCATCCGGTGGAGGGCCGCCCTGCGGAAATGACGCTGGTAGCGCGGCAGGGAACGGGCTAATCATCCGATGCTGCCCTGCTCCTGCGGGTTCGAAGGACCTGTGCCCGTGACATTCGCCTGATCCTGCCCTTGGCCCCTTCACCGTGAAACGCGCGACGCCCGCCAGGATCGCCCCGGCCGCAGCCGAGACCGCCGCGCGCGGCATCATGTTCATGCTGCTGTCGGTGTTCCTGTTCTCCTGCATGGATGCGCTGATCAAATGGATGTCCGCGGGCTACCCGCTGGGCCAGATCGTCTTCTTCCGAAACCTGTTCGCCTTCCTTCCGGTGGCGCTGTTCCTCCGTCGGGCTGGAGGCATCGCGGTGCTCCGCACCGAACATCCCGGCGGTCATCTGTGGCGCGCCGCCGTCGGTCTGGGGGCGATGGTCTGCACCTTCGCGTCCTACGCCCTGATGCCGCTGCCCGACGCGACCGCGCTCCGGCAGTCGGGCTCGCTGTTCCTCACCGCGCTGTCGGTGCCGCTGCTGGGCGAGAAGGTCGGCGTCCGGCGCTGGTCGGCCGTCGCCGTCGGCTTTGTCGGCGTACTGATCATGACGCGGCCGGGGGCCGGCATGTTCGACCCTGCCGCCCTCCTGGCGATCGCCGGCGCGGCGCTCACCGCGTTCGCCATGGTTGCTGTCCGGCAGTTGAGCCGGACGGAGTCGCCGGTGACGATCGTCTTCTACTTCACGCTGTTCTGCACCCTGCTCAGCGGCCTCAGCCTGCCGTTCCAATGGCTGACGCCGAGCACCGGCGATTTCCTGCTGCTGGTCGCGATCGGCCTGATCGGCGGCGTGGCGCAGATCGCGATGACCCAGGCCTTCGGCCTGGCCCCCGTCGCGGTCGTCGCGCCCTTCCAATATTCCGCCCTGATCTTCGCCTTATTCTTCGGCTACGTCTTGTGGGACGACGTGCCGGGCGTCTTCATCCTGACCGGCGCCGCGCTTGTCGTGGCGAGCGGTCTCTACATCCTGCACCGCGAGGCGAAGCTCCGAAGGGCACGCACGGGCCGCTGAAAGTTCCCGGCGATTATCCAGGGGCACGCCCCGATCCTGCCGTTCGAACCGTTCCGCATAGCGCGCAGATCCTTTGGTTCGGCCGCTGAATCCGCCGCGGCGCTACCGGCCTCTCCGGTTTTGCCCAGGCGACCCGATGCGCCCGATTACCGCCCCGGTGTCGATGTATTTTACATAAGCGAATATGCCGAAACGGACAATCCCGTTAAACCAAGGACATACAGTACCGGCACGATTTGTGCTTTCTACTTGCTCCCATCTAGTATTTTCCAACTGTTAACGAAGCTTAATTGGAACGGGGGCAAGATGAAAACATTTAGACTGGCGATCGGCGCGGCGGCTTTGAGCCTGGCGCTTGCCGGCGGGGCGGCGAACGCCGCCGTCATTTATGACAACGGATCTCCCGATCTTGTAAATGGCAATGAGGCGACGGCTTGGGTTCAGGCCGAGGACTTCACCCTCGGGGCCGGAGGCGCGGTCGGCGGCGCCGGCGTCTATATCGCCGGTTCTGGCGGGATCGGGAACTGGGACGGGACCGTCGAGTACTTCCTGTTCGCGGACAACGCCGGAACCCCCGGTGCGGTTCTGACCAGCGGCTCGGGACAGAACGCCACCACGACCGACACGGGAATCGCTTGGGTGGCTGGCGGCAACACCTTTTTCGTGGAATTCGACTTGGAGAGCGTGTTCGCCGCGGCGGCCGGGACGACGTACTGGCTCGGCATCCACCTCGCCGACGACTTCGCTCGGGATAACATCTATTGGGTCACGACGGCCTCGAACGGGACGAGCTTCGGCCGCGAGAGTCAGTATGAAGCACTCGATAACTGGTCCAATAACTTCTCGGAACACGCCTTCTTCCTGACCGGGGACGAGCGGGTTTCGGTTCCCGAGCCCTCCATCCTGGCGCTGCTGGGCGCCGGCCTGTTCGGCCTCGGCCTGATCCGGGTCCGCAGAACGGCCTGACGGCCGGCCGGACCCGCCGCCGCTCCCTTGCCGGCGTGCGCCGGCCTCGATCCCGGTGCACGCCGGCGGCAGTCGCAGCTTGACGGCTCCCGAAGATATCCTCGATATAGAAAAACCCCCATGACCCCGAAAGGATCACGGGGGTTTTCGCCCTCAGAGCGAACTAATGGTTCAGTCAGGCCGTCCCGCGCCGGCGCCGCAGGAAGCCGAGCCCGACGAGCCCGCTGGCGATCAGAGCCAGGGTGGTCGGCTCGGGAACCGCTGCGATCTCCGGGCATGTCCCGCCGCTGCGCGCTGTAGACGTAAAGGTCCCGTCGAGATTGCCGAACGCGGTGCAGGTGATGGTGAGCGCGTCGCCGCCGCCGGAAGAGGCAAACTCGTACACCCATCCTTCCGTCGACTCGGCATCCGTTTGAAGCGGTCCGAACTGACCGGCGGCCAAATCGAACTCGGCCGCAATCAGGACGTAGTTGCCGACGGCGAAAAACGTCTCGACCAGGGCCGGGTCGCCGTACGCGCTGCCGTCGTCCTCGAACAGCAGGTCCGCGAGATCCAGGACACCGTCATCGACGTAGATCTTCAGTGACGAGCGCGCGTTCGGGATCGGATCCATCGTCGCGATCGGATCGATCTGTATCTCGAAGGTCCCCGCGGCATCGATGCTGAAATACCAGCGATCGATCGTCGTGCTCGTGCCGTCGGTCTCGATCTCGCCGCCTTCGACGATGACGGCTTGCGCCATTTGCGGTGCGAGCGCCGCAAGTCCCGCCAGACAGGCCACCAAAAGATGTTTCAACCGATTCATCGGTCTCTCCCCCCTGCTGAATCCGCCTATAAGTTACGCTGATCAATTTTTCTTGAAAAACTTCAAGAAAAATTAGCGCAATTCATATGTATCGAGAAGAGGAAACTTGGCGCTCGAAAAGCAGGCGCGCGCGGCAGCCTGAGGCGTGAAAGCGGTCTCATGAAGAGTTTACATCGGCCGCGCGAGCTGGCGCGTGCCGAACCGGTCCTCGATCCTGTCCCAGATCCGCGCTTCGAGCTGAACGCCGTCGAAGCGGTTGATCTCCTGCAGGCCGGTGGGGGAGGTGACGTTGATCTCGGTGAGATAATCGCCGATCACGTCGATGCCGACGAAGACCAGCCCGCGGGATTTCAGCGCCTCGCCGATCGCCTCGCAGATCTCGCGTTCGCGCACCGTCAGCGTCGCCTTCATCGGCCTGCCGCCGGCATGCATGTTGGAGCGCGCCTCGCCGGCGGCCGGCACGCGGTTGATCGCGCCGGCCGGCTCGCCGTCGATCAGGATGATCCGCTTGTCGCCCTGGCGGACCTCGGGCAGGTAGCGCTGCACGATCACCGGCTCGCGATAGAGCTGGGTGAACAGCTCCAGAAGCGCGTTCAGATTATCGTCCTCCGGCTTGACGTGGAACACGCCGGCGCCGCCGTTACCGTAGAGCGGCTTGACGATGATGTCGCGATGCGCCTTGCGGAAATCGAGGATCGACTCCCGATCCGAGCTGATCAGCGTCGGCGGCATCAGCTCTTCGAAATGGGTGACGAACAGCTTCTCCGGCGCGTTGCGGACATGCACCGGGTCGTTCACCACCAGCGTCTCCGGATGGACATGCTCCAACAGGTGCGTCGCCGTGATATAGGCCATGTCGAACGGCGGGTCCTGACGCATCAGGACGATGTCGAGCGTCGCCAGATCAATCAGCTCGGGCGCCCCGAGGTTGGCGTGATCGCCGCGCTTCCGGCGAACCTTCAGCGGCCGGACCCGCGCATAGACCCGGCCCTCGCGGAAGAACAGGTCGCGCGGCAGATAATGAAACAGCGCGTGTCCGCGCCGCTGCGCTTCGAGCGCAAGCACGAACGTGCTGTCGGCATCGATATCGATGCCTTCGATCGGGTCCATCTGAATGCCGACGGCGAGACTCATGGCGCGGACTATAGATCGAGAGCCCCGGGCTGCGCACGCAAGATTTGTCTTCTCAATTGAGCTGCCCCTTCAGGCTTTGCAGCAGCCGCGCCGCCTCGTGCCGCTGGTCACCGCCGATGTCGCTCATATTCAGGAAACTCTCCAGCGCCGCCGTCGCGGCCCGCAGATTGCCAAGCTGCGCGTGGATGATGCCGGCCTCGCGCAGCAGCGACGCCTGACCCGGTGCGAACAGCAGCATGCGCTCGACCACCGCGACGGCCCGTTCGAACTGCCGGTCCTGAATCAGCCGCAGCTTGATGTTGTTCTGCAGCCGCAACAGAATCTCGCGGTTGCCGACGGGCGCGTAATGGCCCGGCGTCAGCTCTGCCGCGATTCCGGCGGTCGCCTTCAGCAAGCCTCGCAGATCCGCCGCCTCGCGCACCCGTCCGCCATTGAACGGGTCCAGAATCGCCTGCTCGCCGCCCCGCTGCAGTCGAATCAGGAAATGGCCGGGAAAGCTCAGGCCATGAATTTCCCAATTCTGTGCCCGGGCGGCATGAATGTAGAGAATGCCCAGGGCCACCGGAAGACCGCGCCGCCGGTCGATCACCTGCATCAGGTTGGCGTTCTGCAGATCATCGTAGGTGACCGAATCCCCGGCATAGCCATAGCGGTCGGCGAGGATCGTTCCCAGCGCCTCGACCTGCGGCTCCAGGGCGGCGTCCGCCGCCTCGCCATCTTTCGCGAAGGCGGCGACGTCGCGTGCCAGTTGCGACAGATGCTCACGGTAGGGGTTCAGCCCGACCTCCGGCCGGTCGAAGCTGGCAAGCGCCAGCGCCGCCTCGGCGAGGTCGATGGCCTCGTCCGGCAGGGCCGCGACACGGCGCAGGATGTCTTCCGCTTCGATGCCATTGGTCATGATTGCCTCGCCGGATCGTCCTTCAGCCTTACACGACTTCCCATCCCCTGTGCATAAGGAATGTCGCATACGTGATCGATGACCCGTCGCAATGCGGCTTTGTCCTGCGCGATGGATTATTGGATGGACGATGTCGTCGATCGCATCGACATTGTAATTAATCGACCTAATCCGTTCGTCGAGCGGAACATTGGGTTCGAGCCGACTCAAAATCCAGCCTGCGGTCCCTCCGGTCGCCAAGCGTCGACGACATGGCGCGGCAACCAGCCGGGCGCAACCCAGATCACATCGAAGCGGACCTGATGCTGGGCGAGATCCGGGCGACCTGCGAGGAACAGATGCGTCGCGCGCAGAATGCGTGTCCTCTGGCGGCCACCGAGTGATTCGGCGGCTGTCGCCAGGCTTCCGCGCGCTTTCACCTCGATCACCGCGATCGTGCGGCCGCGTCGCGCGATGATATCGATCTCGCCGGCCGCCGAGCGCCGGTCGCGGGCCAGCAGGCGATAGCCCTTCAGCCACAGATACCAGACCGCCAGCCGTTCCGCGCGCCGGCCGTACCGATAGGCGCGCCGTCTTTTGCCAAGCGTCTTTCGCGCAACGGCCGACTTCATGAACGCCTGTCCTCCGGTTTATCGCGGGCCAGGGCCAGGGCGCGGGCATAGACCTCGCGGCGCGGCCGGCCGGTGGCGGTGGCGACCGCGGCGGCGGCATCGCGCAGGCTCATCTCCGCCAGTGCGCGTTCCAGCGCAGCATCGAGATCCGCCTCGGTGGCCGCCGCCTCCTCGGGCGGGGCGACGACGATCACGATCTCGCCCTTCGGCGGTCCAGCGGCGGCATAGTGCGCGGCGAGCTCCGGCAAGGGTGCGCGCCGCACCTCCTCGAACAGCTTGGTCAGCTCCCGGGCCACCGCCGCCTCGCGCGGGCCGAGCACCGTCGCCATATCGGCGAGCGTCGCGGCCAGCCGCCCCGCCGATTCGAAGAACAGCAGGCTGGCCGGAACGGTCGCCAGCGTGCCGAGCGCGGTTCGCCGCGCCGCGCCGCGCGGTGGCAGGAAGCCGGCGAAGAGAAACCGGTCGCTGGGGAGGCCGGAGATCACCAGGGCGGTGAGCGGTGCCGACGGACCCGGCGCCGCGGTGACATTGATTCCTGCGTCGCGTGCCGCCCGTACCAGCTTGAATCCCGGGTCGGAGACCAGCGGCGTTCCGGCGTCGGAGACCAGTGCCACGGTCTCGCCGCGCCGCAGGCGATCCAGCAGGACCGGCCGCCGACGGGCGGCGTTATGGTCGTGATAAGCAAGAAGCGACGTCTCGATTCCATAACGGGCCAGCAGCCTGGCGGTGACGCGCGTATCCTCGCAGGCGATGACGTCGGCCCGGCGCAGCGTGTCGAGCGCGCGCAGCGTGATGTCGGCCAGATTGCCGATCGGCGTCGCGACGAGAATCAGCCCGCGCGGCAATGGGGTGGACCGCTGGTCCGGCGGTTTACTTCCCGGGGTCGCCCCGCTAGGCTCAGGCCCGTCATCTGTGGCTCGGGAGATTGCGCCCCGTGAGAGCATTCTGGATCCGCCGTCCGGCGGCTTCTTCGCCATTCTTCCGCCGTTCCTGGGCTGCGGCTTGTCTCGGCCTGCTGCTCTTCGGCCTGGCCGCCTGTGCTGGGCCTGCAACCATACCGGACTCGGGCGAAACCGAGCAAGCCGCGCCGCAGGTGACGCCGTCCTTCCCGGAGTTGCTCGACGCCGTGCCGCCCGTGCTGGTCCGATCGCCGCTGGAGCCGGAGAATGCCGATATCCGCGTCGGCCTGCTGCTGCCGCTCAGCGGCACGAGCGCGGCGCTCGGGCAGGCGTTGCTGCATGCCGCCGAGATGGCGCTGTTCGATGCCGCCGCCGCCGAGTTTGCCCTGATCGTGCGCGACACCCGCGGAACGCCGGAGGGGGCCGCGCAGGCGGCAAACGAGGCGATTGGCGCCGGTGCGCAGCTCATTATCGGGCCTTTGTTCTCCGCCTCGGTGAGGGCCGTGACGCCGGCGGCGCAGGCCGCGGGCATCAACGTGCTCGCCTTTTCGACCGACAGCTCCGTGGCCGGCGACGGAATCTTCGTGATAGGCCCGTTGCCGCGGACGCAGGTCGAGCGCATCGTCGGCTATGCCAGCCGGCAGGGCTTGCGACGCTTCGCCGCCCTGGTGCCGAACTCGGCCTACGGCCAAGCCATCGTCGTGGCGATGAACGAGGCGACGGAGCGGTTCGGCGTCTCGATGGCGCAGATCGAGTATTACGACCCCAACGCCGCGGACGTCTCCGAAAGCGTGCGCCGCCTGGCGAGCTATGAGGCGCGCGCCGCCGCGCTCGCCGCCGAGCGGGCGGCGCTCGCCGGCAGGCAGGACCAAGCCTCGATCGAGGCGCTGGAGCGACTCAACCGCTATGACACATTGGGCGAGATCGGTTTCGATGCCGTTCTCCTGCCTGAGGGCGGCGCCCGGCTGCGTTCCGTCGCGCCCCTGCTGCCTTTCTACGACATCGACCCGGCCGAGGTTCGCCTGCTGGGAACCGCGCTGTGGCAGGATCCCGACCTCGGCGTCGAGCCGGCGCTGGTCGGCGGCTGGTTCGCGGCGCCCCAGCCGGAACTCTGGGAGGCTTTCGAGCGGCGCTACCGGGCCATCTACGAAGCCACCCCACCGCGCGTCGCCAGTCTCGCTTACGACGCGACGGCGCTCGCGGCCGTCCTCGCGCGGAGCGGGGGCGCGGAGGGGTTCACCATGGACGCGCTGATGCAGCCAAGCGGTTTCATCGGCACCGACGGCGTCTTCCGCTTCCGGGAAGACGGAACGGTCGAGCGCGCCCTCGCCGTGCTCGAGTTGCAGCGCGAAGGAATCATCGTCGTCGATCCTGCGCCGCAAAGCTTCGAGGAGAAGCTGTTCTAGCAGGCATTCCGGCAACCCTCATGCTGAGCTTGTCGAAGCATGAGGGTTCGGGTCGGCCCGTCAGGCGAGAAGGGCGCCGAGCAGTGCGTCGAGCCGCTGGCGGCCGGCGGCAGTGGCGCGCAGGCCATGATCGTCGAGGACCAGGAAGCCGGCTTCGCTCAGCCGGCGCAGCCCGTCGCGGTCCAGGGCGGTCTCGATTTCGGAACCCGTCTCCTCGCGGAAGCGGGCGCGGTCGACTCCCTGGGTGAGGCGCAGGCCCATCATCAGCATCTCGTCGATCCGCTCGGCCGGCGGCACGGGGGTGCGCTGGCGCGTCGCGTGCCCGGCGGCCTCGACCGCGGCGAGCCAAGCCTCCGGCGCGCGATGCTGACGCGTCGCAATTTTGGCGCCATCGAGGGTCAGCCGGCCATGCGCACCGGGGCCGATGCCGACATAATCGCCATAGCGCCAATAGGTCAGGTTGTGGCGGCATTCCGCCCCCGGCCGGGCGTGGTTGGAGATCTCGTAGGCGGGCAGGCCGGCCGCCTCCAGGAGATTCTGCGTCTCCTCATAGAGCGTCGCGGCATCCTCCTCCCCGGGCAGCACGAGCTCGCCGCGCCGATGCGCGCCGGCGAAGACGGTGTTCGGCTCGATCGTCAGTTGATAGAGCGACAGATGATCGGCGGCGAGATCGAGGGCTTGGCGCAGCTCGGCCCGCCAGGCGCGCGCATCCTGCCCCGGCCGGGCATAGATCAGGTCGAAGGTGAAGCAGTCGAACTGCCGCCGCGCCAGCGCCAGCGCGGTTCGTGCCTCGGCGGCGCTATGGCCGCGGCCCAACGCTCGCAGGTCCGGATCGTTCAGCGCCTGCACGCCGAGCGAGACGCGGTTTACGCCGGCCCCGCGGAATCCGGCGAACCGTTCCGCCTCGACCGAGGTGGGATTCGCCTCAAGCGTGATCTCGACGTCCGGCGCCAACCGCCACCGCGCCGCGGCTCGGTCGATCACCGCGGCCACGGTGTCCGGCGGCATCAGAGACGGCGTGCCGCCGCCGAAGAAGATGCTGGCCACTCGCCGCCCGGCGGTTTCGCTAGCGTAATGATCGAGCTCGCGAAGCAGCGCGTCGCGCCAGCGCGGCTGATCTACCGCCTCGCGGACGTGGCTGTTGAAGTCGCAATAGGGGCATTTCGACAGGCAGAACGGCCAATGCACATAAAGGCCGAAGCCCGCGTCCTCGGTGCCGCCTCGCAAAAGCGACTCGACGGCGACAGCGGCTGTCATGGTGCGAAGCAGGCCGCGATCAACTTGCGGAAGGCCTCGGCGCGATGGCTCATCGCATGCTTCGCCGCCGGCTCCATCTCGCCGAAGGTCAGCGTCCTTTCCTCGGGCAGGAAGATCGGGTCATAGCCGAACCCGCGCTCGCCGCGCGGCGGCCAGACGAGCGATCCCGCCACGGTGCCCTCGAAGCTTTCGCAATGATTGTCCGGCCAGCACAGCGACAGCGCGCAGACGAAGCGCGCGCGCCGGTTCGCGCCGTCACGCGCCGCAAGCTCGCGCTCGACCCGCTCCATCGCGAGGCGGAAATCCCGGTCGGGCCCCGCCCATCGCGCCGAATAAATTCCCGGCGCGCCATCGAGCGCGTCGACGGCCAGGCCGGAATCGTCGGACAAGGCCGGCAGGCCGGCGGCGGTCGCCGCGGCGCGCGCCTTCAGCTCCGCATTGGCGACGAAGCTGTCGCCGGTCTCCTCCGGCTCCGGTAGCCCAAGCGCGGCGGCGGAAACCACGTCGACTCCATGAGGTTCAAGCAGCGCCGCGATCTCTCGCAGCTTTCCCTGATTATGGCTGGCGATCACCAGCCGGTCGCCGCCGAATTTCCGCGCCATGAGCCGTTCGTCCTCGTGATGTACCGGGGGCTTCTGCCCCCGCATATCTATTATGCGAACGCGAGGCGGCAAAGGCCCGTCAGCTCAGCCCCAACGCCTCGCGCTGCTTGGCGACGAGTTGCGCGATGCCCTGGCGCGCGAGCGCGAACATCGCCGCGAACGCTGCGTCGTCGAAGGGCTCATGCTCGGCGGTGCCCTGGATCTCAACGATGCCGCCGCCGCCGGTCAGCACGAAATTGGCGTCGGCCTGCGCGGTGCTGTCCTCGGCATAGTCGAGATCGAGAACCGGCGTCCCCTGATAGATCCCGCAGGACACGGCGGCGACCTGATCGCTGAACGGCAGTGCCGGCATCGCGCCGATCTCGCGCAGATGCTGGAACGCCTGATGCAGCGCCACATAGGCGCCAGTGATCGCCGCGGTGCGCGTACCGCCGTCCGCCTGGATCACGTCGCAGTCGACCTTGATCTGCCGCTCGCCGAAGCCGGCGAGGTTCGTCACGGAGCGGAGCGAGCGGCCGATCAGCCGCTGGATCTCGTGGGTGCGCCCGGACTGCCGGCCCCGCGCCGCCTCGCGGTCGGTGCGCGTTCCCGTGGAGCGCGGCAGCATGCCGTACTCCGCGGTGACCCAGCCCCGGCCGCTGTTGCGCAGGAATGGCGGCACCCGGTCCTCGACGCTCGCGGTACAGAGCACATGCGTGTCGCCGAACCGCGCCAGGCACGAACCCTCGGCATGTTTGTTGACGCCGACCTCGAGTCGGATCGGGCGCAGCGCATCGGGGGAACGGCCGGACGGTCGCATGAATTTCCTTTCGAAAGAGCCGGGTCGATGAAATGGGGCGCCACGCTACTCCCCAAGGGCTGTCGCGTCCAGCCTGCTACCCTGGCTGCTACCCCGTCGCCTTCCCGGACCCCTACCCCAGCCGCTACGTTGACGCTATTTCAGGCGGTCACTACATTCCAGCCTTGGAGGAAGGTCACAAGATGGGAATGCAGGAAGGACAGCGGACGGCCATCGGCGAGCTCAGCGAACGGTCCCGGGAGATCTTTCGCCATATCGTCGACGCTTATGTCGAAACTGGCGAGCCGATCGGTTCGCGCACGATTTCGCGCCGGCTCGGCATGAATCTGTCGCCGGCGACGATCCGTAACGTGATGGCGGATCTCGAGGATCTCGGCCTGCTCTATGCGCCGCACACCTCGGCCGGCCGCCTACCGACCGACCTGGGCCTGCGCATGTTCGTCAACGGCCTGCTCGAGGTCGGCAATCTATCGAAGGAGGATCGCGAGAGCATCGACGGGCAATGCGCCGCCGTCGGCCGCAGTGTTCCCGAGGTGCTGGAGGAGGCGACGACGCTGCTCTCCGGCCTGTCGCGCTGCGCCGGACTGGTGGTCGCGCCGAAGACCAACCATACCTTGAAGCATATCGAGTTCGTCCATCTCGGCCCGGGACGCGCCCTCGTCGTGATCGTCACCGAGGGTGGGCTGGTGGAGAACCGGATCATCGACGTGCCCATGGGCATGCCGGCCTCGTCCCTGGTCGAGGCGAGCAACTATCTCGCGGCGCGGCTGGTCGGGCGCACCATTGACGAGGCGCGGGCCGAGATCATCGGTGAGCTGGAGAGCCAGCGCGCCGAGCTCGACAGCTTGGCCAGCGGCGTGGTCGAGGCAGGTCTCGCGACCTGGGCGGGCGGCGACAAGGGCGGCGCGCTCATCGTCCGCGGCCAGGCGCATCTGCTGCAGGACGTGACCGCCTTGAGCGACCTCGAGCGCATTCGCGCGCTGTTCACGGCGCTCGAGACGAAGGAGGCCCTGGTGCGGCTGCTCGATGCGGCCGACGACGCGCAGGGCGTCCAGATCTTCGTCGGGGCCGAGAGCGAGCTGTTCAGTCTCGCCGGCTGCTCGATGGTGCTGGCGCCCTATCGCAACAGCCGCGAACAGATCGTCGGCGCCGTCGGCGTGATCGGCCCGACCCGGATCAACTATGCCCGCATCATCCCAATGGTCGATTATACCGCGACGGTAATCGGCCGGGTGATCGGCTGAGCCTTCCCGAACAGACACATGAAAAACAGCGATGAATGGACTCTCGGAATGCAGAATCGGAAGACGAACGACATGACCAACGACTCTCGGGGCGATCCTCGGACCATGGACGCCGCCGCGCCGGAGGAAGAGCGCGCGGTCGAAGCGGTGGCGCCTGACGAGCAGCCGGCGGAGCAAGGGAACGCCGATATGGAGGCGCCGGCCGACGACCTCGCGGCGGCGCTGGAGGCGAGCCGGGCGGAGGCCGCCCAGCTCAAGGATCAGCTGCTGCGCGCCTTGGCGGAGACGGAGAACGTCCGGCGGCGGGCCCAGCGCGACCGCGAGGACGCCTCGAAGTTCGCCGTCACGGGCTTCGCCAAGGATCTGCTGCCCGTCGCCGACAATCTGCGGCGGGCGCTGGAGAGCCTTCCGGCCGAGGCGATCGAGGAGAACGAGCTCCTGAAGACGCTCAGCGAAGGCGTCGAGATGACGGAACGCCAGCTGCAGGCGGCGTTCGAGCGTCACAATATCCGCAAGATCGAACCGCTCGGCGAGAAGTTCGACAGCAACCTGCATCAGGCGATGTTCGAGGTGCCGGGCAGCGGCGAGCCGGCCGGCACCGTGGTCCAGCTTCTACAGTCGGGCTATCTGCTGAACGACCGGCTGCTCCGCCCGGCCATGGTCGGCGTCGCCAAGAGCGAGCCGGCGCCGAGCGCTTCCGACGGCAATGGCCCCGGCGGCAATGGCAACGGCGCGGGGGACAGCGAACCCTCGGCGCCCGGCGGCCGCGTCGATACCACAGCCTAAAATCCCGAAAGCCTGAAATCCCGATGGTTGACCCGATGGTTGACAGGGGCGGGTTTGATCCCCTCAACGTCTCGACCTGCGCGAAGGGCTTGGCGTGGCGGAATCTTTCTCCCGCACGGCTTGCGGCCGGTGCTTGCACGACCGGAAGCCGTGCATATATATCCCGTCGGATTGAATGGTTTCTTTGAACCGTCCCGGACCATCCATCGTCCGGGACCGTCATCATATGGGGGTCCGGCCGGTGCTTCACCGGAAGGCCGGGTTTGGACTTGCTGACAAGATGAGGTTGAAATGAGCAAAGTCATTGGGATCGATCTCGGGACGACCAACTCCTGCGTCGCCGTCATGGAGGGCAAGGATCCGAAGGTCATCGAGAATGCCGAGGGCACGCGCACCACGCCCTCGATGGTCGCCTTCACGGATTCCGGCGAGCGGCTGGTCGGCCAGGCGGCGAAACGCCAGGCCGTGACCAACCCGGAGAACACGCTGTTCGCGATCAAGCGGCTCATCGGCCGCCGCTATGACGATCCGCTGACGGAGAAGGACAAGGATCTCGTTCCCTACAAGATCATCAAGGGCGACAACGGCGACGCCTGGATCGAGGCGCAGGGCAAGAAGTATTCGCCCTCGCAGGTCAGCGCCTTCATCCTGCAGAAGATGAAGGAGACGGCGGAGAACTACCTGGGCGAGAAGGTCACCCAGGCGGTGATCACCGTCCCGGCCTACTTCAACGATTCCCAGCGTCAGGCGACCAAGGATGCCGGCAAGATCGCGGGCCTCGAGGTCCTGCGCATCATCAACGAGCCGACGGCCGCGGCGCTCGCCTACGGGCTCGAGAAGCAGGGCCAGGGCACCATTGCGGTCTATGACCTGGGCGGCGGCACCTTCGACATCTCGATCCTCGAGATCGGCGACGGCGTCTTCGAGGTGAAGTCGACGAACGGCGATACCTTCCTTGGCGGCGAGGATTTCGACCAGCGCATCATCGACTATCTGGCCGATGAGTTCAAAAAGGAGCAGGGCATCGACCTGCGCAAGGACCGGCTCGCGCTGCAGCGCCTCAAGGAGGCGGCCGAGAAGGCGAAGATCGAGCTGTCGAGCGCGATGCAGACCGAGGTCAACCTGCCCTTCATCACCGCCGACCAGAGCGGTCCGAAGCATCTGAACATCAAGCTCACCCGCGCCAAGCTCGAGGCGCTGGTCGACGAGCTGGTCCAGCGGACGATCGGCCCGTGCCGGGCGGCGCTGAAGGATGCCGGCCTGAAGTCGTCGGAGATCAACGAGGTGATCCTCGTCGGCGGCATGACCCGCATGCCCAAGGTGATCGAGACGGTGAAGAACTTCTTCGGCCGCGAGCCGCATCGGGGCGTGAACCCGGATGAGGTCGTCGCGATCGGCGCCGCGATCCAGGGCGGTGTGCTGAAGGGCGACGTCAAGGACGTGCTGTTGCTCGACGTGACGCCGCTGTCACTCGGCATCGAGACGCTGGGCGGCGTGTTCACCCGCCTCATCGATCGCAACACGACGATCCCGACCAAGAAGAGCCAGGTGTTCTCGACGGCCGAGGACAGCCAGACGGCCGTCACCATCCGCGTCTTCCAGGGCGAGCGCGAGATGGCGGCGGACAACAAGCTGCTCGGCCAGTTCGACCTGGTCGGCATCCCGTCGGCGCCGCGCGGCGTGCCGCAGATCGAGGTCACCTTCGACATCGACGCGAACGGCATCGTCAGCGTCTCGGCCAAGGACAAGGCCACCGGCAAGGAGCAGCAGATCCGCATCCAGGCCTCGGGCGGCCTCAGCGATTCCGACATCGACCGCATGGTCAAGGATGCCGAGTCCCATGCCGAGGAGGACAAGAAGCGGCGTGAGGTCGTCGAGGCGCGCAACCATGGCGAGGGCCTGATCCACACCACCGAGCGGACCCTGTCCGAGCATGGCGACAAGATCGCGGACGCCGACAAGCAGACGATCGAGGCCGCGATCGCCGATCTGCGCAGCGCGCTCTCGGGCGATGACCCGGATGCGATCCGCAGCAAGACGGAAGCGCTGGCGCAGGCGGCGATGAAGCTCGGCGAGGCGATGTATCGGACCGAGCAGCAGGGTGCCGGCGATGACGGCGACTCCGGCGAGGGACCGAGCGGCGGTTCCACGGGCGGCGGTGCCGCTGGCGGCGCGGATGAGGGCGTCGTGGATGCCGACTTCGAGGAGGTGGACGAGGACCGGAAGAACCGGTCCGCGTAATTACGAAACCTGGCGGCCCTATGTCGGTTGTCCGGCACCATGCGTTCGATCTTCGGGCGCCGGATCCCCGGCATAGGGCGTCTTCGTTCCGGCAGCAGACTGCTGGATGTCTACGACTGACCGTCTGATCATATGGCCAAACAGGACTATTACGAGACTCTGGGGGTAGGACGGGACGCCAGCGGCGACGCCTTAAAAAAGGCGTTCCGCAGCCTCGCGATGAAGTACCACCCCGACCGCAATCCGGGGGACCACAACGCCGAAAAGCGGTTCAAGGAAATCAACGAGGCCTACGACGTCCTCAAGGACGACCAGAAGCGCGCCGCCTATGACCGGTTCGGCCATGCCGCCTTCGAGAACGGCAGCGCAGGGCCGCGCGGCGGGGCCGGTGGCTTCGACTTCAATGCGGCCGGATTCGCTGACATCTTCGACGAGATGTTCGGCGACTTCATGGGCGGCCGGCGCGGCGGCGCCGCACGCGGCCGCGGTGCCGACCTCCGCTACAATCTCGAGATCACTCTCGAGGAAGCCTATGCCGGCAAGCAGGCGACGATCCGGGTGCCGACCTCCGTCGGCTGCGACGCCTGCAACGGCACCGGCGGCGAGAAGGGCGCGCAGCCGATCACCTGTCCGACCTGCATGGGCGCCGGTAAGGTGCGTGCCAGCCAGGGCTTCTTCACGATCGAGCGCACCTGCCAGAGCTGCAACGGCGCCGGCCGGGTGATCGAGAAGCCCTGCAAGGTCTGCGGCGGGGCCGGCCGGGTGCATAAGGAAAAGACTCTGGCGGTGACCATTCCGCCCGGTGTCGAGGACGGCACGCGCATCCGCCTCGCCGGCGAGGGCGAGGCCGGCATGCGCGGCGCGCCGGCCGGCGACCTCTACATCTTCCTTTCGATCGCGCCGCACCGGTTCTTCCAGCGCGACAGCGCGAACATCTACTGCCGGGTGCCGATCCCGATGACCACGGCCGCGCTCGGCGGCCATATCGAGGTGCCGTCGATCGATGGCTCCCGCGCCCGTGTCGCCGTTCCGGCCGGGGCGCAGACGGGCCAGCAGTTCCGTCTGCGCGGCAAGGGCATGAGCGTGCTGCGCTCGCAATCGCGCGGCGACATGTATGTCCA
This sequence comes from Virgifigura deserti, assembly GCA_003576685.1. Taxonomy (GTDB): domain Bacteria; phylum Pseudomonadota; class Alphaproteobacteria; order Dongiales; family Dongiaceae; genus Virgifigura; species Virgifigura deserti. The sequence continues at coordinate 30,937 of QOZR01000006.1, read as the reverse complement.
GATCATGGTCGAGACGCCGGTCAACCTGACCAAGAAGCAGCAGGAGTTGCTGCGCGAGTTCGACAAGGTCGGCGGTAAGGGCAAGGCTCACAGCCCCGAATCCGAGGGCTTCTTCGCCAAGGTGAAGGAGTTCTGGGAGGATCTGAAAGAGTAGGCGGCCGCACTCCCGCGCTTGACCGTCGCTGTCACAGTCCTACGATGCCGATGGTTGACAAAGAAGGGACAGGGCGGACATGGCAGCGCTGAAAATCGGCGTAATCGGTTGCGCCGGGCGGATGGGGCAGATGCTGGTCCGTGCCGTCGCCGAGGCCGAGGGTTGCGTCGTTGCCGGCGGCACCGAGCGATCGGGCGGCACGGCCGTCGGCCGGGATGTCGGCGTGGTGGCGGGGCTCGACGCGCTCGGCGTTCCGGTGACGGACGATCCGGCGGCGCTTTTCGCCGCTGCCGATGCAGTGCTGGAATTCACCGGCCCGGCCGCGACGGTCACCCATGCCGCCATCGCCGCGCGGACCCGGACCGCGCATGTCGTGGGCACCACCGGGCTCGCCGCGGCCGACATGGCGGCGCTCAGGCGCTCGGCGCAGGAGACGGCGATCGTCTGGGCGCCGAATATGAGCCTCGGCGTCAATATGCTGCTGGGGCTGGTCGAGCAGGTCGCCCGCGCGCTCGACCCCGATTGGGATATCGAGATCGTCGAGATGCATCACCGGATGAAGGTCGACGCGCCGTCCGGCACCGCGCTGGCGCTGGGCCACGCTGCGGCGGCCGGTCGCGGCGTCGATCTCGACGCCGTGTCGACGCGGGTGCGCGACGGCCATACCGGCGCGCGGCATCCCGGCGAGATCGGCTTCGCCACCCTGCGCGGCGGCGATGTGGTCGGCGAGCACACGGTGATGTTCGCCGCCGGCGGCGAACGGATCGAGCTCACCCATAAGGCGACCAGCCGCGACATCTTCGCCCGTGGCGCCGTCCGGGCCGCCCGCTGGGCGAAGGACCGGGAGCCCGGGCTTTATTCCATGGCGGACGTGCTCGGCCTTGCCAAATAACGATCTAGGCGCCGGCCGACTTCGCCGTCCTGTGCGGCCACAGACGTGGGGCCGTGACACCGCCGAGGATCAGCAGGAGTGCGAAAAATGCGCGGGGGTCGATCGTCTCGTCGAGCAGCAGGGCGCCCCACAGCACGCCCATCACCGGGACTAGGTAATTGTTGAATGACGCGAACCCGGTGCCGGCGCGGGCGATGATCCGGAAGAACAGGATATAGCCGCCGGCCGTGGAGATCAGCCCCAGCGCCGCCACGGCCGCGAGCGCGGCGGGAGTCGGCGTCAGGCTCCAGGGTCGATCGACGAGGAGCGCCGCCGACAGGGCGACGCCCGCTGCGGTCGTCAGCATCCCGGCGGCGGCGACCTCGGGCGCCAGGCCCCCCAGCCGCCTTATGAGAACGCCGGCGATCGCATAGCAGACGGCGGCGGCAACGACCGCCAGCTGGGCGAGCAGATCGGCGCCGAGGCCGCGGAGCGCGGCAGGGCCGATCAGCAGGAGGACGCCGAGGAAGCCGAGCGCCACGCCGACCAGCTTGCCAAGCGACAGCGGCTCGTCCGGCACGAAGCGGTGGGCGAGCAGGATCGTGAAGAACGGCACGGCGGAGATCAGGATCGCCGCCAGCCCGCTGTCGATCCGCGTTTCGCCCCAGCCGATCAGCGCGAAGGGCAGGACCATCCCGACCGCCCCCATTAAGGTCAGCATCGCCCAGGTCCGCGGCCGGCAGGGCAACCTGCCGCCGCGGGCGCGCACGAAGAGAACAAGCAGGGCGGCGCCGATCACGATTCGTCCGGCGGCCACGGTGAGCGGCGGGATGGTGACGACGGCGATCTTGATCAGGAAGAAGGACGAGCCCCAGGCCGCGGCGAGCAGCAGGAGGAGCAGATAGTCCTGACGATTGGCGGAAAGAGGCATAGGAACACCGGAGAGCCGTCGCGCGCGAACGGACCTCTTATACGAAGTCGGCAAGGTTTGCGCCATTCGGCGTTTGAAATCACAGAGCCACAGAGAGAAATAGGTAGCGTCTCAGTTTGAGTTTCGACTTCGGACGGAAGGCGGAGGTCGGGTCGGCGTGCCGCGAATGACGCCTTTGCAGACGAAGCGGACATTGGGCCGACGACTTGTTTCGACCCAACCCGAACCTTCGCCGCCTCCACAAGGGCGGAGATGGGAAAACCTAGGACCGTCAGCCGCGCCGAGCCGCCTCGATCGCGGCGACGTTAATTTTCTTCATATTCATCATCGCCTCAAACGCGCGTTTTGCTTCATCGCCGCCGGCAGCCATCGCCTCGGTCAGCACGCGCGGCGTGATTTGCCAGGAGATGCCCCATTTGTCCTTGCACCAACCGCACGCACTTTCCTGGCCGCCATTGCCGACGATGGCGTTCCAGTAGCGGTCGGTCTCTTGCTGATCGTCAGTGGCGATCTGGAACGAGAAGGCTTCGCTATGCTTGAATGCGGGCCCGCCATTGAGGCCGAGACAGGGGATGCCGGCGACTGTGAATTCGACCATCAGCACGTCGCCCGCCTTGCCGGACGGGTAGTCGCTGGGAGCGCGGTGGACGGCACTTACCGAGCTGTTCGGAAAAGTCTCGGCGTAGAAGCGGGCTGCAGCCTCGGCGTCCTTGTCGTACCATAGGCAGATCGTGTTCTTGGCAATCGCCATTGCTCGTCCTTTCACTTTTGAAGCCAATTCCGGCCCGGTTTCCCCCGCACTCGGGGGCGGTTGACAGTCCGCCTCAACGGTGCACCACGAACGTAGAATGTGCTCGTGCCTCTCTGACGTGTCGAGAGCCGAAATTCAAACTGAGATACTAACGAGCAATAGAGTTCTCTGCGCCTCTGTGTCTCTGTGGTTATCTTCAAGGTCAGTGGTTTTGGTTCTACATCCGCCGGTGAGGTCAGCCAGTCGGCGCCATGCGCTGCTGCGCCAGCGCGCGGTTCAGGGCGCGGGCGAAGTCGAGGCGCTCTTCCGGCGTGAGGAAGTTGCCGATCACCAGCGAGCGCCCGTGCGAGCGCAGCGTCAGCGGGCTGTCATGCTGCGGCGGATCGTCCATTGTGACGCGCAGCCAATAGGGCTGGAAGCGCCAGCCGAGCGGCGTGCCCCGCGGGCTGTGCCGTTCGACGATCAGCTCCCGATCGGTGAGGCGGACCCGCTCGAACATCCGCCCGCTGCGATAGTTGAGGCGGAAGCAGACATAGATCAGCACGACCTCGAGGCCGCAGAAGCCGAAGACGGGCCAGGCGCCCATCGCCAGGAACGCGATCCCCGCGCCGAAGCCGACGGTGGCGACGGCGCTCATCAATATCGCGAAGCCGGCCGGGCTGAGGCTGCGATGCGGCCGCAGGATCGCGTCGAACGAGGCCGGCGACTCGTCCTCGACGGGCCAGGATTCCTCCTCCGGCCAGGATTCGTTCGGCGTCGGATGGGCCATGTCTCGACTATAGGGGCCAGGGCGAATGTGGGTAAAGCCCGGGTTACGGTTCAGGTCATGGAGGACGAAACGTCGCGAGTCTTTGCCGAGTTCCCGGCGGCGCGATAGATTGCAGAGCATGAAGAAACCAGCCATCGATGAATTCTTCGCCCGCCTTGCCGCGCGCAATCCCGATCCGCGCGGCGAGCTCCACTACATCAACCCCTATACGCTGCTGGTCGCGGTGGTGCTGTCGGCCCAGGCGACCGACGCCGGGGTGAACAAGGCGACGGCGCCGCTGTTCGAGGTAGCCGACACGCCGGAGAAGATGCTGGCCCTCGGCGAGGCGGGCCTGCGCGACTACATCCGGACCATCGGCCTGTTCAACACCAAGGCGAAGAACGTGATCGCGCTCAGCGCGATCCTCGTGCGCGACCATGGCGGGCAGGTGCCGCCCGATCGCGCGGTTCTCGAAAGCCTGCCGGGCGTCGGGCGGAAGACGGCCAATGTCGTGCTGAACATCGCCTTCGGCGAACCGACTATCGCTGTCGACACCCATGTCTTCCGCGTCGGCAACCGGACGGGGCTGGCGCCGGGCAAGACGCCGATCGAGGTGGAACGCGCGCTCGAGAAGCGGGTGCCCGCCCGCTGGAAGCAGCATGCCCATCACTGGCTGATCCTGCATGGGCGCTATATCTGCAAGGCCCGAAAGCCCGACTGCGCTCTCTGCCCGGTCCACGACCTCTGCGATTTCGGCGCGAAGGCTGGTTGAGCCCCCGGTTAATCTTCTAGTGTCATGCCCGGGCTTGACCCGGGCATCCATCCAGCCGCAGCCCCATGGATTGCCGGATCAAGTCCGGCAATGACAAGACCAAAGAGCCAGTCCGAAAACGTCTCAGCTCGACTGCAGTTTCCGCTTGGTCGTCAGCAGGCTGCCGATGCAGCCCTCGGTCGGCGCGGGTTCCGCGGCGCCGGTCCGCGCCTCCAGATAGAGCACGCGCGGCCTGCCCTCCTTCTGCCCGCTGGCTTCCTGCCCACCGGCTTCCCGATAGAGGAACAGGTCGAGCACGCAATCCGCGCCGCGATACTGCCAGATCTCGGCCGGCGCATCCCGGCGGACCAGTGCGGGCTCGCCGAGCAGCCGCTCCAACGCCACGCCGTCCAGGCCGACCATCCGCGCAGGATCGATATCCGCTGAGCGCAGGAAGGACCCGCGCTGCAGGAACGCGGCGGCATCCGCCGAAATCATCCCGCTCGATGCGCTCCGCACCGGCACGACCCGCTGGCCGCCGGTCGCGCAGGCGCCCAACATCACGAGCGCCAGCGACACCAGGCCCAGCCGGAACACCGAAGAAGCGACGCCGCCCCGACGCCATCCTTCTGGAGTCTGGGCCGGACTCCGAACTGACCCGGTCGGGTGGCGGCGTCCGACAGGCAAGGTCGGCGCCGTCAGGGTGTCTGTGTCGTCGGGCGGGTTGCCTGGGCGTCCGGCGCCGTGGCCGATCCTGTGGCCGAGCCCCCTGCCCCGGCCGCTTTCGCGCCGGCCTGAAGAAGCTCGATCGGGCCGACCAGAACGCCGCCGGCCTCGATCGCGAGCTCGCCATAGCGCACGGTGCCCTCGACCCGTCCGGTCGCCCGGATGGTCAGCCGCTGCCGGACGGTGAGGTCGCCCTCCAGCCGTCCGCCGATATCCGCCTCGTCGACCGCCGCGGTGCCCTTGAACGAGCCGCACTCGGCGATCTCGATGACGCGGCCTTCCTTCAGCAGCGCATCGACGTGGCCCTCGACGATCAGCGTGTCGCAGCGCTGAAGCTCGCCATTGAGCTTGATGCCCCTACCGACGAGCAGCCGCTTCGCCGCCTGCTCGGCCGCCGCCTCCGCCTCCAGGGCGCGGCGGTCCGGGATGTTTGCTCCGCCCGACTGCTGCGCGGCCGCCATGGCGGCCGCCGGCGCAGATGCCGGTGGGGTTGCCTGTGGAGTTGCCTGTGGGATTGCCTGTGAAACTGATCGACCGGTGTCGCCGCCGTCGGCTCGTCTGCGAAGCATGTGGACCCGTTCCCCCGTCCTGCTATGCCGCCCGTCCCGGAGGGACCCGTTGCGGCTGTCTGCGCCGAAGCGCCTCGAACAGATGCAGCATGAACGCGGTGGCAACCACCGGCGCCACGAAGTTGATCACCGGAACCGTCGACAGGAAGGCAATGACGACACCCCCCAGGAACAGGCGGCCCCTGTGCGCCTGCCGCAATGCACGAACCTGTCGCGGATCGAGGCGCCGAAGCGCGACAAGCTCGAAATACTCTCGGCCGAGAAGATAGCCGTTCAGACCATAAAAAACAAAAAGATTAAAAGGTGGGAAAAAGAACAGCACAATGATGAGCGGCAGCGCCAGCAGGTTGAGCAGCAGCGCCAGCCCCGCGAACCGCGCGCTCGACAGCACCGCCTCGCCCACCGACTGCGACCGCGCCTCCGGCAGGTCCGGATAATGCCGTGCCTCGACCGCCTCGGCGACGTCCTCCAGGAAGAACCCGACGATGAGAAGCACGCTCACCGGAAACAGCAGCCAGGCCAGCAGAATGGCACCCAGCCCGGCGCCGACATCGATCACCGTGTCGAGCCAGCCGAGCGACACGAACTGAAGCTGAAACGCCGCCAGCCAGATCACGATCACCAGCGCCACCAGCACCGCAATGGCGCCGCCGAGGCTGAGCCAGACATAGCGCCGCGCGCGCGGATCGGTGAGCTGGGCGAAGGCCTTGATGAGGACGGAAAGCAAGCGCGGGCTCGGGATCGGGGTTGAGGGGGCGGCGGGTGGGCCTTGTGTAACGGCTGAGATCCATGTGCGCAAGTCGGACAGGAAGTAAGAGCCCAATAGGGGAATATCGGCTTCTGCCCCAAACCGGCCATCGCGGTTCGTCTACCAGAATGCCTTGATCTGAAATCGGCGAGAGCTGGCGGCTTGGCCAGGATAGATTCCAGGACACATCAATGCGGATCATCGGCGCTGCCCGATTCCGGAGTGCCGGTGGCCCGCCATCTGCGACCAGGGATCTGTCCCGGTCCGGCTGGGGCCAATATCTAGAATTCCACCTCGCGCCCTATCCGATCGTAGTAGCCTATGGCGCGCCGCGTCCGGCGCTTGGCGCGGCTCTGGGGACGATGCTCCTGGACGATCCGGAGGATCGCGCCTTTCTCGTCGAACGGCCCGCCCGCGCCTTCGGTTCGCCGGACCCGAAGGCGGTCCGATGGAAGCAGCCGATGTCGGCGTCTGGGCGATCCGCGATTATCGGCCCTCATCGGGCCCTTACCCCGGCCTTGACGATGGGCTTCGAGCAACAGGCGCTGCGCAACGACGTCCATCATCTCGCCGGCGGCTTTAACGAGACGATCTACCGGATCCTCGAGTCTTTGTTGAACGCCAATAGAAAGGCGGCCGGCGAAAACGCCTCGAACGAGTCTTTCGAGAGGTCGACTTCTGGAGAATTGCCCGGCCCAATCGATCGCGCGCAGAATGGAACACGCTGGCGGGCCCGCACGGGCCTTCCTGTTTGGACTGAACGCTCGATCGTCGAGCGGGGGGAGGACTCTATGATGACAGCGTCACGCCTCCTCGATGCGCGCCACCGAGATTCTCTATCCGAGGTATTGAGCGAAGAACCGCGGGCGAGTTCCCGGTAAGCCGCCAATTTGCTCCTCAGACAGGAGCAAACGCCAATTGGATCGGGTGCCCAGAGGAGGTTTCCATGCTCCGGTCTATCGGATGGCTGGTCGCGACGACGGCATTCCTGCTCGCCGGCTGCCTCTACTCGACGCGGCCGCTGATCGACCGGCCGGTGTACCCGCTCTCCCCGGGCACAGCCCAGGAGTTCCAATTCGAGATGAAGGACGGAACCGCTTGGCTGACTCCTCGGGTTGCGAGTGACGGCCGGGTCGAAACCGGCCGTCTAGAGATCGTCAACGGCTGGTACCGTTACCAGGAAGACGCCGGCGGCGAACCCATGGAGTTCAAGCTCGCCGATACGGAGGACCCGTCCGTCTTCGTTGTCATGGCCAAGAAGGGTAAGAGGGAAGAAGCCGGCTTCGTCTATGGTGCGATCGACATCAGAGAGGATATCGTCATCAGCCACGGCTTCATGGGAAGTTCCTTCGAGCAGTACATCGCGACTTCACGCTGGAGGGACATGCCGGGCTGGACGATCGACAAGGACAAGGTCGCGGTTTTCGACTCTCTGCCGATCCTGCAGAAGGCGCTGCCCGAGATGGTGGCGATCGCGCCAAACGCCACCGCCTACAAGCCGGTCGATCCGGCCGTCGTGGCGGCGCAGAAACCGGCCGCCGATCCTCCGGACGCCGAGGAGGCGCCGACCCTCGACCTCTCGCCGCCGGAACCTCCGAGCGCGCGCGAGCAGATCGAGAAGGAATGCCGGGAAGGCACCGGCATTCCCCTGTCCTGCAAGATCGCCGGCGACATGTACGCCAACGGCGACGGCGGACCAGTCGACCTCATGCGGGCGGGACAGTTTTACGCCTGGGGCTGCGAGGCGGGGAACAGCGACAGCTGCGGCGCCGCCATCGCCCTGGCGCTGATCATCGGCATCGGGAAGGCGATGACGGACCCCGGCCCACAGTCCGACGGGTCGCAGGCGTCCTCGGGCGAGGAATGGTCGCCGCCCAGCTGCTGCCACGGTTCGGAGGGCAATGCACCGCCGCCGGGATCCGAATACTGGCAGGGGCATGACCTCTGGTGCTGGACCAACTTCGACTACGAGTACGACGACGGAAGCTACCCCACCTGGTGCCAGAATTCCGCCGGCGGCGTCTGGGAGCAGCCTTGGATCAGCAAGTGCGGGGGCGTGGAAGGCTGGTGCGACTGAGCGGCGGATAGATCGATCATCCTACCCGGTGGAGGGGTCGGTTGAGGCCGAGCATCTGCAGTGCCACTCTCCGTTCGGCCGCATCGATTCGGTGTCCGGCCTCTTCTCGGCTGGCTCTCGTTCATGTCACGGTCTTGACGTCCGTTCCTACACAAAGCTGGTGTTTACCACCCTGATCCCCTATCGGACCCGAAACTGCGCCCTACCTCCGCCCCCGCTTGTGCGACCGCCGTCCTTCGCTATACTCCGCCCGCCCGCGAGCCGGGCGTAGGCGCGCCTCGGCGCCGCAATCGCGAATCACGATACGGAACAGACTCATGAGTGACGCAAGCTTCGACGTCGTCGGGATCGGCAACGCCATCGTCGACGTATTGAGCCATGTCGAGGACGGCGTCCTCGTGGCGCAGGGGCTGGAGAAAGGCGCGATGACGCTGGTCGACGCGGCACGGGCCGAGGCGCTCTATGGCGCGATGGGGCCGGGCGTCGAGGTCTCCGGCGGGTCGGCCTCCAACACCATTGCGGGCCTCGCCTCGCTCGGCGGGCGCGGCGCTTTCATCGGCACGGTGGCCGACGACCAGCTCGGCCGGATCTTCCGGCACGACATCCGGGCGGCGGGCGTGAGCTTCGACACGCCGCCCGCCACGGGTGGCGCGCCCACCGCGCGCTGCCTGATCTTCGTGACGCCGGACGCCCAGCGGACGATGCAGACCTATCTCGGCGCCTGCATCGAGCTGGGACCGGAAGATATCGACGCGGATCTAGTCGCGGCGGCCAAGGTCACCTATTTAGAGGGCTATCTGTGGGACCCGCCGCGCGCGAAGGAGGCGTTCCTGAAGGCGGCGGCGATCGCCCACGGCGCGGGCCGCAAGGTGGCGCTCAGCCTGTCCGATCCGTTCTGCGTCGATCGGCACCGGGCCGAGTTTCGCGACCTCGTCCGCGACCATGTCGACATCCTGTTCGCGAACGAGGCGGAGCTTTGCGCGCTTTGGGAGGTCGAGAACTTCGACGCCGCGCTGCAGGCGACGCGCGGCCAGTGCGCCGTCGCGGCGCTGACCCGCAGCGAGAAGGGCTCGGTGGTGATGGCCGACGGCGACGTGCATGTCGTCGACGCCGCGCCGGTCGCCCGGGTGGTCGATACGACGGGCGCCGGCGACCTCTATGCCGCCGGCTTCTTGTTCGGCTATACCGCCGGCCGGGGACCCTTTAATTGCGGGCGCATCGGCAGCCTCGCCGCCGCCGAGGTGATCGGCCATATCGGCGCGCGGCCGGAAACGCCGCTGAGGGCGCTTCTGCCCGCCGAGCTGACGCGCTGAGTGGGCGCGCTGATTTGAATTTGAAAGAAGGTTTTCCTTGTCCGACCAACCCATTCCGACTCTCCGCAACCTGGCGATCATCGCCCATGTCGACCACGGCAAGACGACCCTGGTCGATCAGCTGCTGCGCCAGAGCGGCACCTTCCGCGAGAACCAGCAGGTCGCCGAGCGGGCGCTCGACTCCAACGATCTCGAGCGCGAACGCGGCATCACCATCCTCGCCAAATGCACCTCGGTCGCCTGGAAGGACATCCGGCTGAACATCGTCGACACGCCCGGCCACGCCGATTTCGGCGGCGAGGTGGAGCGGATCCTCAGCATGGTTGACGGCGTCGTCGTCCTCGTCGACGCGGCGGAAGGCCCGATGCCGCAGACGAAGTTCGTCACCGCCAAGGCGCTGGCGCTGGGTCTCCGGCCGATCGTCGTCATCAACAAGGCGGATCGCCCCGACGCGCGGCCCCACGCCGTCCACGACATGGTATTCGACCTGTTCGCGGCGCTCGGCGCCAGCGACGAGCAGCTCGACTTTCCGACGCTGTTCGCCTCGGGCAAGAACGGCTGGGCGGTCGCCGATCTCGACGAGCCACATGAAAGCCTGGCGCCGCTCTTCGACCTGATCGTCCGCCATGTGCCGCCGCCGACGGGCGATCGCGACGCGCCCTTCGCCATGCTGGTGACGACGCTGGAGGCGGACCCCTATCTCGGCCGCGTGCTGACGGGCCGGATCTATTCCGGCACCGCGCGGATGAACATGCATGTCAAATCGCTGGCCCCGGACGGCCGCGTGATCGAGCATGCGCGGCTCACCAAGCTGCTCGCCTTCCGCGGGCTCGACCGGACGCCGATCGAAGCGGCTTCGGCCGGTGACATCGTCGCGATCGCCGGCTTCGGCGAGACCACCGTCGCGGACACCATCTGCGACGCCACGGTGATCACGCCGGTCGCCGCGCTCCCCATCGATCCGCCGACCCTGTCGATGACCCTCTCGGTCAACGACTCGCCGCTCGCCGGCCGCGAGGGCGACAAGGTGACCAGCCGGATGATCCGCGCCCGCCTGCTGCGCGAGGCCGAGGGCAATGTCGCGATCCGGGTCCACGAATCCGAGGGCAAGGACGTGTTCGAGGTCGCCGGCCGCGGCGAGCTGCAGCTCGGCGTGCTGATCGAGACCATGCGGCGCGAGGGCTTCGAGCTGTCGGTCGGCCGCCCGCGGGTGATCTACCGGACCGATCCGGAGACCGGCCAGCGCCTCGAGCCGATCGAGGAGGTCCAGGTCGACGTCGACGAGGAATATTCCGGCGTCGTCGTCGAGAAGCTCGGCCAGCGCCGCGCCGAGATGACCGACATGCGGCCGTCCGGCGGCGGCAAGACCCGGATCACCTTCCGCGTCCCCTCGCGCGGCCTGATCGGCTATCACGGCGAGTTCCTGACCGATACCCGCGGTACCGGCATCATGAGCCGGATCTTCCACGCCTACGAACCCTATAAGGGCGCGATCGAGGGCCGGCGCAACGGCGTGCTGATCGCCACCGGCGCCGGGGTCGCCGTGGCCTATGCCCTGTGGTATCTGGAGGAGCGGGGGCCGCTCTTCATCGCGCCGGGCGAACAGGTCTATGAGGGGATGGTCATCGGCGAGCACAGCCGCGGCAACGATCTCGAGGTCAATCCGCTGAAGGGCAAGCAGCTGACCAACATCCGCACGACCTCGAAGGACGAGGCGGTGCGCCTGACGCCGCCGCGGGTGATGAGCCTGGAGAAGGCGATCGCCTATATCGAGGAGGACGAGCTCGTCGAGGTGACGCCGAAGAACATCCGGCTGCGCAAGAAGCTGCTCGACCCGCACGCCCGCAAGCGCGCGAGCCGGGCCGCCGCCGAGGTGGGGTGAGCGGCGGGCCGGCTTAAGGACTCGTTAGCCATTCACTGTTTCCTTTATTCTCTCCCTGTAACGGGAGAGACGCGACGACGGAGCGAGGTCCAGTGACGACCGCACCCGGCAAAACCTGGCTCGATGCGGCGTCGGTCTATCGCGACCGCCGGATGCTGATCGTCCTGCTGATGGGCTTCGCGAGCGGCCTGCCGCTGCTGCTCACTTTGTCGACCCTGTCGATCTGGCTGACCGAGGAAGGCGTCACGCTGACCACGATCGGGCTGTTCGCCCTGGTCGGCACGCCTTACGCCTTCAAGTTTCTCTGGGCTCCGCTGATCGACCGGGCGCCGATCCCGCTGCTGACCCGGGCGCTCGGCCGGCGGCGGTCCTGGATGCTGACGATCCAGGCGGCGCTGATCGGCTCGATCCTCTTCCTGGGCGCGACGCGGCCCGCCGAGGCGCCGCTCTGGACCGCGCTCGCCGCCCTCCTGGTCTCGTTCTTCTCGGCGAGCCAGGACATCGTGATCGACGCCTACCGCATCGAGATCCTGGAGGAGCATCAACAGGGCGCCGGAGCGGCGGTGACGCAGTTCGGCTATCGGATCGGCCTGCTGGCGAGCGGCGCCGGCGCGCTGTTCCTGGCCGCGGAGGTGTCCTGGTTCTGGGTCTATGCGGCGATGGCGGCGCTCATGCTGATCGGCTTGGCGACGGCGCTGCTGAGCCCCGAACCCCGGCGCGAGGCGACATCACAAGAGCCCGGGCGTGGCCCCGTCGCCGTGCTGCGCGAGGCCGTCATCGAACCCTTCGCCGAATTCTTCACTCGGCGCGGCGTGCGCGAGGCGCTGCTCGTGCTCGCCTTCATCCTGCTCTACAAGTTCGGCGACGCCTTCGCCGGGGTGATGGCCAATCCTTTCTATGTCCAGATCGGCTTCACCAAGGCGGAGATCGCCAGCGTCAGCAAGATCTTCGGCTTGGTCGCGACGCTGCTCGGCGTCTTCATCGGCGGCGCGATCGTCGGTCGCTACGGCGTCCTGCAGGCCCTGCTGATCTGCGGCATTCTGCAGATGGTGTCGAACCTGATGTTCGCGGTCCAGGCAGCCGCCGGCGCGGATCTCGGCCTGCTGACCCTGACCATTGGGATCGAGAACCTGTCCGGCGGCATGGGCTCGGCCGCCTTCGTCGCCTATCTGTCGGTGCTCTGCAACGTCGCCTACACGGCGACGCAATATGCGCTGTTCTCGTCCTTCATGGCCTTCGGCCGGACGCTTCTGTCCTCGTCGAGCGGCTGGGTGGCCGACAATGTCGACTGGGTCTCGTTCTTCGTGATCTCGACGGTCGTGGCGATTCCGGGGCTGCTGCTGCTGCTCTGGATGATGCGGCGCTTTCCCGGAACCCGCCCGCTCGCACAGCCGACACCCTAATATTAACTTTTGAAGCGTGCCCGTGGGCGCGCTAGCATGACCAACGGAGATCCAATCATGGATGTGTCGAAGATTCCGATCGGGCGGAACCCGCCCTGGGACCTCAACGCCATCATCGAAATTCCGCTCGGCGGCGAGCCGGTGAAGTACGAGCTGGACAAGGCGTCCGGCGCGATGTTCGTCGATCGCTTCCTGCACACCTCGATGTCCTATCCCGCCAATTACGGCTTCATCCCGCACACGCTCTCGGCCGATGGCGACCCGTGCGACATCATGGTCGTCGGCCCGACCCGGGTGGTGCCCGGCGTCGTGATCCGCTCGCGCCCGATCGGCGCGATGATGATGGAGGACGAGGCCGGGATGGACGAGAAGATCCTGGCGGTGCCGGTCGACGACCTGCATCCGTTCTATCGTAACGTCGCCTCCTACCGGCAGTTGCCGGACATCCTGATCGAGCAGATCGCCCACTTCTTCACCCACTACAAGGACCTGGAGAAGGGCAAATGGGCCAAGGTGGCGCGCTGGGCCGAGGCGGACGAGGCGACCAAGCTGATCGCCGAGGCGATCGAGCGCGCGAAGGCCGAGTGATGGCCTCTGCCTCAGGGACGCCCCCGGAGGCGGCACGCCTTTCGGTCGTGGAGGGCGACATCACACGGCTCGAGGTCGACGCGATCGTCAATGCCGCCAATAGCGAGCTGGCGCCGGGCGGCGGCGTCTGCGGCGCCATTCATCGCGCCGCGGGGCCGGAGCTGGCGGAAGAATGCCGCCGGATCGGCGGCTGTCCGACCGGCGAGGCGCGGATCACGGCGGGTTATCGGCTGAAAGCGCGCCATGTGATCCATGCGGTGGGGCCGGTCTGGCAGGGCGGCGAAGAGGGCGAGGACGACCAGCTCGCCGCCTGCTATGCCAACAGCCTGTCGCTCGCCGAGCGGCACGGCCTGAAATCCATCGCCTTCCCCGCGATCTCCACGGGCATCTACGGCTTCCCGCTGGAGCGCGCGACCCGCATCGCGGTGACGACGGTGGCGCGCGAAGTCGCCGCCACGAATCTCGAAGAGGTGATCTTCGCCTGCTTCGGCGAAGAGGTCGCCGCGACTTACCGGAAGGCGTTGGCGGAGTTGTCGTAATTGCGGGCCGAGTACCGGCCCTCATGGTTCGACAGGCTCACCATGAGGATTTCATCTACCCCTCATCCTGAGCCTGTCGAAGGATGGGGACCGACTCACTGCGCGCGGTCGAGGGCATAGCCGGCGGAGCGGACCGTGCGGATCAGGTCGGTGTCGGCGGTCCCGTTCAGCGCCTTGCGCAGGCGCCGGATATGGACGTCGACCGTGCGCGGCTCGACATAGACGTCTTGGCCCCAGACGATGTCGAGCAGCTGCTCGCGGCTGAACACGCGTCCCTGATTTTCAAGCAGGTGGCGCAGCAGGCGGAACTCGGTGGGGCCGAGATGGACGTCGCGCCCCTTGCGGCGGACGCGATAGGAGGCGAGGTCCATCACCAGGTCCTCATAGCGCAGCGTCTCGCCTTCGGTGGCCGGCCGCGCGCGGCGCAGGACGGCGCGGATGCGGGCGATCAGCTCGCTCGGGCTGAAGGGCTTGGTGATGTAGTCGTCGGCGCCGCTGTCGAGGCCGCGCAGCTTGTCGCCCTCCTCACCCCGGGCAGTCAGCATGATGATCGGCACGCCCTTCGTCTCCGGCATCCGACGCATCTGCCGGCAGACCTCGATCCCGGAGAGCAGCGGCAGCATCCAGTCGAGCAGCACCAGGTCCGGCTTCTGCTCGCGCGCTACCAGCAGCGCCTCCTCGCCATCGCGGGCCTCGGCGATGCGGAATCCCTCCTTTTCGAGGTTGTAGCGCAGCAGCGTGACCAGCGCGGTTTCGTCTTCGACGATGAGGATCAGCGGATTCACCTCTCTCTACTCCTTGCTCTTGGCCTGATCTGTTCCATCACCATTGGGCGGTGTCACCAGGGCGAAGCTCGTGGTGTCGCCCTTCGGCCGCACCGCCTCGATCTCCCGTCCATGGACCAGGAAATAGACGAGCTCGGCGATGTTGGTCGCATGGTCGCCGATGCGCTCGATGTTCTTCGCGATGAACAGCAGATGCGTGCAGGGGCTGATGTTCCGCGGGTCTTCCATCATGTAGGTCAGCAGCTCGCGGAACAGGCTGGTGTACATCTCGTCCACCTCCTCGTCGCGTTCCCAGGCGGCGACCGCCTTCTCCGCGTCGTGGTCGATGTAGGCGTCGAGCACGTCCTTGATGATCGCCTGCACCATGCGCCCCATCCGCGGGATGACATGGGCCGGCCGCATCGGCCGCGTCTGCGCCAGTGCGATGGCGCGCTTGGCGACGTTGGCGGCATAGTCGCCGATGCGCTCGAGGTCGCTCGAGATCTTCAGTGCCGCGACCACCTCGCGGAGGTCCTGCGCCATCGGCTGACGCAGCGCCAGCATGCGGACCGAGAGGCTGTCGACCTGACGCTCCAGCTCGTCGATCCGCGCGTCGTTCTGCACCGCCTGGCCGGCGAGGTCCGTGTCGCGCCGCATCAGCGCCTCGATCGCCGTCTGCAGTTGCGCTTCGGCGAGGCCGCCCATCTGCGTGATGATCTGGTTCAGATGCTTCAATTCATCGTCAAAGGATTTGACGATGTGATCCGTTGCGATCGGCATTGTTCCTCCGGTGAAGTGTGGTCGGCTGCGCCTCAGCCGAACCGGCCGGTGATGTAGCCCTGCGTGCGCTCGTCGCGCGGGCTGGTGAAGATCTGCTCGGTGTCGCCGACCTCGACCAGCTCGCCCAGATGGAAGAACGCCGTGCGCTGGGACACGCGGGCAGCCTGCTGCATCGAGTGGGTGACGATAACGATGGTGTAGTTCTCGCGCAGCTCGTCGATCAGCTCCTCGACGCGCGCCGTGGCGATGGGGTCGAGCGCCGAGCAGGGCTCGTCCATCAGGATCACGTCCGGGTTCACGGCGATCGCCCGGGCGATGCACAGCCGCTGCTGCTGGCCGCCCGACAGTCCGGTGCCCGGCTCGTGCAGGCGGTCCTTGACCTCCTTCAGCAGGCCCGCCCGCTCCAGGCTCGTCGCGACGATCTCGTCGAGCTCCGCCTTGCCCGACCCGATGCCGTGGATGCGCGGCCCGTAGGCGACATTGTCATAGATCGACTTCGGAAACGGGTTCGGCTTCTGAAAGACCATGCCGACGCGGGCGCGCAGCGTCACCACATCGAGATCCCGGTCATAGATGTTCTGACCGTCGAGCAGGATGGTGCCGCGAACGCGGGCGCTCTCGATCACGTCGTTCATCCGGTTGAGGCAGCGCAGGAAGGTCGATTTGCCGCAGCCCGACGGGCCGATCAGCGCCGTCACCTGGTTTTCGTGAATATCGAGGTCGACCTGCTTCAGCGCCTGCTTGTCGCCGTAGAACACGTCGACGCCCTGTGCGGAAATCTTGAGCGGGCCATAGACCCCGGCGGTGGCCTCAGCGGTGGCCTCAGCCTGGGCCCCAGGCGCCGGCGCAGTGGGCGCCGTCGCACGATTGGACCGGTCCATCACCATCATCCTTTTCTCCTACCAGCGTCGTTCGAAGCGCCGCCGCAGGATCACGGCAAGCGCGTTCATGATGACCAGGAATCCCAGCAGCACGATGATCGCGGCGCTGGTCTTCTCCACGAAGGCGCGCTCCGGGCTGTCGGCCCACAGAAAGATCTGGACCGGCAGGACGGTCGCCGCATCGGTGAAGCCGCTGGGAATGTCGACGATGAAGGCGACCATGCCGATCATCAGCAGCGGCGCCGTCTCGCCCAGCGCATGGGCCATGCCGATGATCGTGCCGGTGAGAATCCCGGGCATGGCCAGCGGCAAGACATGATGCGTCACCACCTGCAGGCGCGAGGCGCCGACCGCCAGCGCCGCCTCGCGGATCGACGGCGGTACTGCCTTCAAGGATGCGCGGCCGGCGATGATGATGATCGGCAGGTTCATCAGCGCGAGCACCATGCCGCCCACCAGCGGCGCGGACCGCGGCAGCCCGAACCATCCCAGGAAAACCGCGAGGCCGAGCAGGCCGAAGACGATTGACGGGACCGCGGCGAGATTATTGATGTTGACCTCGATCAGGTCGGTCCAGCGGTTCTTCGGCGCGAACTCCTCGAGATAGACGGCGGTCGCGACGGCGAGCGGGAAGGACAGGACGAGGGTCACCACCATCGTCAGGAAGGTGCCGACCACCGCGCCCCAGATGCCGGCGAGCTCCGGCTCGCGGCTGTCCCCGGCGGTGAAGAAGTCCAGGTTGAAGCGGGTGCCGACCTGCCCGGCTTCGTCGAGCGCGTCGATCCAGGCGATCTGTGCGTCCGACACCCGTCGCGCCGTCTCCGGCACGTCGCGCGGGATATAGCCCTTCATGAGCATGTCGACATCGTCCGAGGCGCGAAACCAGACGCGCTCCGTGGTGCCGATGACGGACGGGTCCTCGAGGACGCGATCGCGGAGGACGAGCCAGGCGCCCGAGCTGACCAGGTCGCTGAGCGCCCGCCGCTCGCGCCGCTCGCTCACCTCGGGAAAGGTGCGCTCGAAGGCGTCGCGGATGACGCGGTCGTAGTTCGCGTCCGCCAGCACGGCCGGGTCGCGCGTGCCCTCGGGATCGATCTCCTCCGGGTCGAAATAGACGTCGAGGCCGATCTCGGTCTTGACGAAGGCGGTGTAGCCCTTGCTCACCACGCTGAACAGCAGAATGCCGAGCACCCCGATGGCGAGGCAGATCGCGAGCACGCCGTACAGCTTGAACCGGCGCTCGGCGGCATAGCGGCGGCGAAGCCTCGCCTGCGACAGGTCCGCATGCTGCGCGGCCGGCCGCCCCCGATGTCCTTCTCGGGCGATATCAGTCATATTTTTCCCTGTATTTGCGGACCACGCGCAAGGCGATGATGTTGAGGATGAGCGTGACGCAGAAGAGAAGAAGGCCGAGCGCGAAGGCGGCCAGGGTCTTGGCGCTGTCGAACTCCTGATCGCCGACCAGCAGCGTCACGATCTGCACCGTGACGGTGGTCACCGCCTCCAGCGGGTTGGCGGTCAGGTTCGCCGCCAGGCCGGCGGCCATCACCACGATCATCGTCTCGCCGATCGCGCGCGACACCGCGAGAAGGATGGCGCCGACGATGCCCGGCAGGGCGGCTGGAAACACCACTTGCCGGATCGTCTCCGATTTCGTCGCGCCCAGCGCGTAGGAGCCGTCGCGCAATGTCTGGGGCACCGCGTTCATCACATCGTCGGAGAGCGACGAGACATAGGGAATGATCATAATGCCCATGACCAGGCCGGCGGCGAGCGCGCTGAACGAGGCCACGTCGAGCCCGGCGCTCGCGCCTGCGTCGCGGACGAAGGGCGCCACCGTCAGGGCGGCGAAGAAGCCATAGACGACCGTTGGGATCCCCGCGAGCACCTCGAGCACCGGCTTGACGACCGAGCGCACGCGAGGGCTCGCATAGTCGGCCAGATAGATCGCCGACAGAAGGCCGACCGGCACCGCGACGCACATGGCGATCAGGGTGATGAGCATCGTCCCGGCGAAGAGCGGCACCGCGCCGAACGCGCCGGAGCTGCCGACCTGGTCCTCGCGGATCGCCGTCTGCGGGCTCCACTGCAGGCCGAACAGGAACTCGGTGACCGGAACGCGCGAGAAGAAGCGGATCGATTCGAACAGCAGCGACAGAACGATGCCGATCGTGGTCAGGACGGAGATCGTCGACAGCACGATCAGAATCGCCATGATCGCCTTCTCCACGCGGTTCCGCGCCCGCATGTTTGGCGCGATCCGCCGGCGTGCCCAGGCAAGGCCGCCGATTGCGGCGGCAGCGGCGACCACGCCCATGGCGGCGAAGCCGATCTGATGCAATGCGTTGTATCGTTCGGCCGCCGCGACCACGGCCGGGTTGGGTTCGCCGAAGAACGAGACGCCGTTCGCGGCGTTCCGGATTTCGTTGATCAGGAGGCTGAGCTGCCCGGGCCCGACATCCGTCATGCCCTCGGGAAGGCCGCTGAGGACAAGCGCTTCGATGACATGCGGCTCGACGACGAGCCAAAGGGCGACGATGAAGAGGGCCGGCAGCCCGCACCACAGCGCGACATAGACTCCGTGATAGCCAGGCAGAGAATGCAGCTGCCGCCGGTTTCCGCCGGCCGACGCGACCGCGCGGCTCCGACCGAGATAGAAGCCGATCAAGGTCAGCAGCAGAAGCGTGGTGGCGAGAATCGTAAGCTGCATGGGCAGGAAAGCCGAATCGTTTGGTGAAAGGAAGCGACGGCCGGAGCCGGTCCGGCCGTCGCGCGAATCCCGCGCCTTAGTTGCTCGCGGTTGCCATCGGGGTCAAGCTGGTCGCCTTCTCGCGAACCTGCTCATACTCCTCCTCCGGCAAGGCGATCAGGCCCTTGTCGGCGAGGTAGCCGTCCTCGCCCATGGCCCGCTCGCTGGTGTATTCGTCGATGAACTCCTGGATGCCCGGAATGACGCCCGCATGCGCGTTCTTCACATAGATGAACAGCGGACGGGACACCGGGTAGGAGCCGTCGGCGATGTTCTCATAGGTCGGCTCGACGCCGCTCACGAGGCTGCCCTGAAGCTTGTCGGCGTTCTGGTCCAGGAAGCTGAAGCCGAAGATTCCGTACGCCGCCTTGTTGGCGTCCAGCTTCTGCACGATCAGATTGTCGTTCTCGCCGGCCTCGACGAAGCCACCGTCCTCGCGCATGGTCTTGCAGACCTGCTCCATGCGGTCCTCGTCCAGCGCCTCGACTTCCGGGAAGGACTCGCAGCCGACTTCCATCACCAGCTCGACGAAGGCGTCGCGCGTGCCGGAGGTCGGCGGCGGACCCAGCACCTCGATCTTGGTATCCGGCAGCGACGGGTCGATGTCGCTCCAGTTCCGGTAGGGGTTCGGCACGATCTCGCCGTCGACCGGGACTTCCTTGGCCAGCCCCTGCCAGATCTGCTCGACCGTGAACTCCACCTGCTCGGCCTGCTTCGAGTTGGCGAGGACGATGCCGTCATAGCCGACCTTGATCTCGGTGATCTCGTCGACGCCGTTCTTGGCGCACATCTCGACTTCCGACGGCTTGATCGCGCGGGACGCGTTCGAGAGGTCCGGATGGTCGACGCCGACGCCGGCGCAGAACAGCTTGAAGCCGCCGCCTGTCCCGGTCGACTCGACGACGGGCGTCGGGAACTCGCCGCTCTGGCCGAACCGCTCGGCAGCAGCCGTGGTGAAAGGATATACCGTGCTCGATCCGACGACGCGGATCTGATCGCGCGCCTCGGCCGATGCCGCAAAGGCCAGCGTGGCCAGTGCCGCGATGGCGAGAGTTTGTTTCATCTGACGATCTCCCGTTGGGGTCCAAAAGTCATGGCCGGAAGCCGATAGAGCAAAGCAGGCCTCCGCCGACGCGAGCGAACCTACTCAGGGACGGCGTTAAAAATACTACAGAGCAGTGACAGTTTTATGACGCAGCGCGGCATACTGCGTTTGCAGCTGCATTAATGATTAATGACGGCGGCAGCGGGTATGTGGAGGGGTCTTTCCAATGATGACAAGAGGATAGGGCGCGCATAGGCCGTATTCGCCTGTCGCATGTCCCGCGAAGGTAATGGTTAACATCCCGCGACGCCTCGTGGCGGCCGGATCATGGACGTTTCACCGCATTGGTCCAGACCTTCGCCGGTCATTGTTGAGATGCCGGGGCAGACGCAGGAATCTTCTCCCCCGCGACCGGAAGAAGGACCGTGAACCGGCTGCCCTTGCCGACAGTGCTCTCGATCTCGAGCGTCCCGCGATGGTGGTTGACGATATGCTTGACGATGGCGAGGCCGAGCCCGGTCCCGCCGAGATCGCGCGATCTTGCGGTGTCGACGCGATAGAATCGCTCGGTCAGCCGCGACAGATGCTCGCGCGCGATGCCTTCACCCTCGTCGCTGACGGAGATGGCGACCGCATCGCCGATGACGCGCCGCGGTGCCGCGATCGATCGGTCGGCCTGCGGTCTTGAAGCGTCCCCGAATGATCCCGCCGGTATCGCCCGTCCCTCGACGCGGACGGTCGAGCCGCCTCGGCCGTACTTCACCGCGTTGTCGACAAGGTTCTGAAAGACCTGTGCCAGTTCGTCGGCGTCGCCGCAGACGGGCGGCAGCTCGGTGAGGTCCGGCGCGATCCGGATGGTCACGCTCTTCTCCGCCGCCTTGAACTGCAGCGTATCGGCGACGCTGCGCAGGGTGTGCGCCAGATCGACGCGGCCGGTCGGCGGGCTGTGCTCGTTCAGCTCGATGCGCGACAGCGACAAGAGGTCGGCGACGAGGCGGGCCATCCGCGACGCCTGGTCGTGCATGATCGTCAGGAACCGGTCGCGCGCCTCGGCATCGTCCCGCGCCGGCCCTCGCAGCGTCTCGATGAAGCCGAGCAGCGTGCTCAGCGGCGTTCGCAACTCGTGGCTCGCATTGGCGACGAAGTCGGCGCGCATTTGGTCGGCGCGCTTGATCTTGGTCAGGTCGTGCAGCGCGATCAGCGCGACCGTGCCGTCGGCGATGCGCGAGGCGAGCGGCTCGACCCGCGCACTGAACACGCGCTCGACCGGCACCGGCAGCGAGAACTCGACAACGCGTCCCGGCCCGCCGACAAGGGCCGCATCCACGGCCTCGATCAGCGGCGGGTTGCGCAGCACGGTGATCAGGTCCCGCCCGGCGAGCGACCGGCCGAGCAGCGTCTCGGCCGCGTGGTTGGCGCGGACGATGCGCCGCTCGTCGTCCAGCATGATCAGCGGATCGGGCAGGCTCGCGAGAATCGTCTCGTTGGCCGTCACCACCGCCTCGAGCTCGTGGCGGCGGTCGTTCCAGGCGTGCCCGGCCTCCGCCGCGGCGTCGCTCAGCTCCGGCGCCAGCGCCGATGGGCCGGGACCGCGGGGCACCGGCGGCGCCTTACCGCGGGCCACCCCGCCGTCGGCCGCCATCGACCGGATGTAGTCGGCCACTGCTTCGAGATGGAGGAGATGCGGCCGGATCAGCAGCGCCAAGCCGGCGATCGTCCCGATCCCGGCGATCAGCGCCGGCCAGGCCGCCACCCGATCCGTCATCACCAGCAGGGCGAGTGCCAGCAGCGCCGGCGCCGAAACGCAGGCGATGGCAAGGAGCAGGCGACGGGGCAGCAGGCGGGGGCCGGGCATGGGTCTCATCGGACGGTTCAACAGACGACGCTAGCATATACATCGCGGCGCCGCCTGGCAGCCCGTCAGGACACCCGCACGACCCCCATCTTCATGATCGTCTCGATGCTCGGGAAGGTGGCGCGCGCTGCGGCCGGCACGGGCTTCCAGTTCGGGTCGTCCTCGGGGTCGTCGAAGGGCCGCGCACCCGGCCCGCCCGGCTTGCCGACGATTATCCGCCCGACCATGCCGCCTTCCTCATGCGGCGCGCAGAAGTAGTCGTAGACGCCTTCGACCGTGAGGGTCACATCGAAATGGGTGCCGGGATCGATCAGATATCCCGAGTCCCAGGGCTCGGCTGCTTCGGGAATACGCAGCGGATGGCCGTCATTGGCGGGATGGTAGGCCGTGGATGTATGGACATTGGCGTCCAGCACCCAGCGCACCGTCTGTCCCGGCTCGATCCGCAGGCCGATCGGATCGAACCAGACCTTGGCGCCGGTCGGATCACTGCCCATGCGGATCTCGACGATGCCGGCGGCCCGTCCCTTGCGGAACAGGGCTGGAAAAGCGAGGCCGGCAAGCGCTGCGCCGCCGGCCCCAAGGCACGTTCTGCGTGTGATCACCGGAGCGCCTACTGCAGTTTCTTCGCCTCGTCCTCGGAGACGTGCCAGAGGATGATATGATAATGCGGCTTCTCCACGCCCGGATGCCCGGCGTTGTAGTAGAGATCGACATGATCGACCGGCTGGCTCGCCGCCTGCAGTCCATCGAACTCCTTCTGCGCCTCGACATCCTCCATTGGGATCATGTAGACGGTGCTGACCAGACCACCTTCCTTGTCATAGGCAAGGAACGGGCCGGCGGGCAGGGTGTCGGGCTGCACATACAACGTGCCCAGCCCCGGAATGAAATCCGGCAACGGGACCAGGCTGCTCACCGCCTTGTAGTCGCCGCCCGGTGGGGCTGAATCATAGTCCTGGGCGCAGGCCGGCAAGGAAAGTGCCATCAAGCCGGCGGCAAGGGTCATGGCAGGTCGAATCATCGAGTCCTCCTGTCGTATCGTGGTTTGGAAACCGGAATGGAATGCGGTGCACCGCTAGCTGTCTCTGCTCCGGACAGGCCTGGAGCCGAAGGCTGTGACGCGATCCAACGAAGGACGGCGGCGACGATGCGGTCGCAGCGCGCGCCGGCGAACGGAAAGGCCGTCGAGGCCCGCGTCATCATGCTCCGCTCGAGCGCCTTGCGCAGATGCATCTTGGCGCGGAAATAGCGTGTCTTGACGGTCATCGGCCGGAGCCCGAGGCAGGCCGCCGTCTCGGCGGTGCTGAGCTGCTCCACGGCCCGCAGGATGAAGACCGTTCGAAATGCATCGGGCAGGGAATCGATGGCCCGTTCGAGCAGCCGCCGGGTCTCCCTGGCGGCGACCGCCTCCTCCGGTGTCGAAATGTCGCGTGCCAAGCCGGCCATCAGCATTCGCTCCGCATGATCCTGAACGATGTCGTCCGAGACGGCTTCGCCGGACCGGCGCGCCTTTGCGCCTCGTCGAACTCGCTCGAGGGCTTCGTTGGCGGCGATCCGCGTCAACCATCCGCCGAATGCGGCCGGCTCCGAGAGCTGGCCCAGCCGCAGATAGGCCCGGATGTAGGTTTCCTGGACCGCGTCCTCGGCCTCGGCATCGTCCCGCAGCACGCCGCGCACCACGCGAAAGAGCCGCTGGTTGTACCGACGCATCAGCGTCTCGAAGGCGCGATGATCGCCGCCCAGTACGGACTCGACGAGCTGGCCGTCGGCGAGGGAGCCATGGCTCGAGTCCAAAGCGGCCTGTCCGTCGTCAATCGTGCTTTGCAGAATCGCCTCCATATTCCGAAGACGGGAGGTCGAGGGAAAAGGTTTCCGTCTTTTTTCGCCGAATGTTCCGCCCGCCCTTTCTCCAGACCCCCATCCGCCGCCCAGGGAGCCATCTGGAGGGCCACTTGGGGGATCGATTCGGATCCTCGCCCTCTCTACTATTCAAGAACGGACGCTGGTTGAAATCACGATCGTGGGAAGAAGCAATGCAGAAAAAGACCCTCGACTCCGTCGGCAGCGACACGGATCCGAACGAGACCGAGTCCGCAGGCTACAGTTCGCCGCCCTGCTATGCCCATGAGGTCGACCCCAACTACTTCATGGCGCCGCAGCCGATGCCGGCGCAGGAGCTGATACAATTTCTCAACACGCTGCTGGAGGCGGAGCGCGCCGGCGCGAAGACCATCACCTATTATTTGCGAAGCACGCCGGACGGGGCCGTGCAGACCGCCCTCGCCTCGACGGGGCGCGATGAGGCCCGCTACACCGCGCTGCTCCGCCGGCTGATCGATCGCCTCGGCGGCACCCCGAGCGCCGCAACCGGCAGCTTTTATGACAAGGCCCGCGCCATCGAGGACGGGAGCGAGCGCCTGGCGTTTCTCAACCGGGGGCAGGCATGGGTCGCGCGCAAGCTGGGCGAAGCCCTGCCGCGAATCGAAGATCCCGAAATACGGGAACCTCTGCGCGAAATGCACGAGACGCACCTGCGAAACATCGCGTCCTGCGCGGAGGCGGCGGAGGAGCTAGAGAAGAAGCGATGACGCCGCCGTGTCACCGCGCCCCTCTCTCCTCCTCGGCACGGACCTCTCTGCAGAGCGCGATCAGCTCACAGCCATAGGACGGGCTGATCCGGACAAAGGTCAGCTTCCCGACGGCGACATCCCGGGCAAAGCGATCGATCCAGGGTGTCGATGCCTTTGCGCCCGTGTCGAACAGGGCATGCAAGGCCGCGGCGTCGGGCTTTCGATGGCGGACGATTTCGACGGAGAGGACGATATTGCCCTCTCGGAAGTCCATGCATCGAAGATGCTCCAATCCTTCCAGCACGAGCGCGAAGCGGCGGTTCACCGGCTTCTCCGGCCGGAATGCGACACGCAGCATGCGCTGGCCGGTGCCGTCGCTCAAGGCCAGCCCTTCGAGATAGGCTTCCTGCGGATTCGGGCTGCGCAGCGCGCCGTTCGCATCCAATGTCACGTCCATTGCGTCACGTCCATCGATGCGCTCCGCCCGATCCGGAAGCGAGGCGACGGCCGCTGGCCCGGATCGATCCTCTGGGCCGGACCATCAGCGAACAGCATCGAAGGCGGCCAAGGCGGCGGCGGTGACGAGGTCCGTCACGGTCGCGCCGGTCGAGACGATCTGCGCCGGCTTCTCCAGCCCGATCAGCACCGGCCCGACCACGGTACCGCCGCCGAGCTGCTGCAGCAGCTTGGCCGAGACGTTGGCGCTGTGCAGCGCCGGCATGATCAGCACATTGGCCGGGCCCGAGAGGCGGCAGAACGGGTAGAGCCGGCGCATCAGCTCGAAATCGAGCGCCACGTTCGCCTGCATCTCGCCGTCATACTCGAAATCGACCTGGCGCCCATCGAGCACCGTCACCGCCTCGCGGATCCGCTCGGCCTTCTCGCGCGGCGGATTGCCGAAATTGGAGAAAGAGAGCAGCGCCACGCGCGGATCATGGCCGAGCTGCCGCGCCTTGGCTGCGCTCTGCACGGCGATGTCGGCGAGTTCCTCCGCCGTCGGCAGCTCGTGAACGCTGGTGTCGGCGATCAGGACCGTTCGCCCCTGCGCGATCACGATCTGCAGGCCGAACAGCCGCTCGCCCGGCTTCGGGTCAAGCACCCGCGTGATGTCTTCGAAGGTCGTGCTGAAGCTGCGGGTCACGCCGCTCACCATCCCGTCGGCATGGCCGGCCGCGACCATGCAGGCGGCGAAGACGTTGCGGTCCTGGTTCACCATCCGCTGGCAGTCGCGATAGAGCGCACCGCGGCGCTGCAGCCGGCGAAACAGGAAGTCGGTATATTCCCTGTTGTTCTGGCTGAGCCGGGCGTTGTGGATCTCGATGCCCGCGGACGCGCCCAGCCCGACCGCCTTCATCGTCGCAGCGACCCGGTCCTCGCGACCGATCAGGATCGGCGTGCCGTAGCCGGCATTGCGGAAGGCGACGGCGGCGCGGATCACCTTCTCTTCCTCGCCCTCCGCGAAGACGACGCGCTTGGGATGGCTGCGCGCCGCCTCGAAGATCAGCTCCAGGCTCGTCGCCGTCGGATCGAGGCGGGCCTTCAGCCGGGCGCGATAGGCATTCATGTCCTCGATCGGCGCGCGGGCAACGCCGCTGTCCATCGCCGCCTTCGCGACCGCCGGCGGGACCGCCGAGATCAGCCGCGGGTCGAACGGGACCGGGATGATATAGTCCGGCCCGAAGCGCAACCGGCGGCCGGAATAGGCGGCATCGACTTCGTCCGGCACGTCCTCGCGGGCGAGCGCGGCCAGCGCCTCCGCCGCGGCGATCTTCATCCGGTCGTTGATCGTCGAGGCGCGGACGTCGAGCGCGCCGCGGAAGATGTAGGGGAAGCCCAGCACATTGTTGATCTGGTTCGGATAGTCCGACCGGCCGGTGGCGATGATCGCGTCCTGGCGCACGCTGCGCACCTGCTCGGGCGTGATCTCAGGATCGGGATTGGCCATCGCGAAGATGATCGGCCGGTCCGCCATCGTCTTGACCGTCGCCGCTGTCACCGCGTCCTTGCCGGACAGGCCGAGGAAGATGTCGGCCCCAGCCAGCGCCTCCTCCAGCGTGCGGGCCTTGATCTGCGCCGCATGGCTCGACTTCCACTGGTTCATGCCGGTTTCGCGGCCGCGATAGATAACGCCCTGGCGATCGCACATCACGACATTGTCCTGCGGCATCCCCATCGACTTGATCAGCTCGACGCAGGCGATGGCCGAGGCGCCCGCGCCGTTCACGACCATTCGGGTGTTCTTCAGGTTGCGGCCGGTGAGATCGAGCGCATTGAGCAGCCCTGCGGCGACGATGATCGCGGTGCCGTGCTGGTCGTCATGGAAGACGGGAATATCGAGCAGCTCGCGCAGGCGCTGTTCGATGATGAAGCACTCCGGCGCCTTGATATCCTCGAGGTTGATGCCGCCGAAGCCCTTGCCCAGGAAACGCACGCAGTTGACGAACTCGTCGACGTCCCTGGTGTCGATCTCCAGGTCGATCCCGTCGATGTCGGCGAAGCGCTTGAACAGCACCGCCTTGCCTTCCATCACCGGCTTGGCGCCGAGCGCGCCGAGGTCGCCTAGGCCCAACACCGCCGTCCCGTTCGAGATCACGGCGACGATATTGCCCTTGGCCGTGTATTCGTAGGCAAGATCCGGATTCTCGGCGATGCGCAGGCAGGGCGCTGCGACGCCGGGGGAATAGGCGAGCGACAGGTCGCGCTGCGTCGTCAGCGGCTTGGTCGCGCGAATCTCGATCTTGCCGGGGCGGCCGCTGCTGTGCAGCAGCAGCGCTTCTTCGAAAAGCGTTCGGTTGGCATCTGGCTGGTCGTCCGGCATGTTTCCTCCGCTGATGTCCCGCGCCACGGAGTCTTGCCGCTCCGCTGTTCCCGCGCGAAAGCCGCTATCGTCACCGCCAGCGTTGCACTTTTTGTGCGGGAAGGAAAGGGACTGGGGCGGATTCGTCGGGGGTCATACCGGCAGACCTGCCTTGCGCAGGCCGGCAAACAGAAGTTCGACGCTACTCCGATCCTTCGCGGGAAATACCTTCAGCCAGTAGGCCGTCCAGCCCTCGACGTCATCGTCCGGCGGTCCGGCGCCCTCGACTCGGGCACGCTCGCGAAACTGGGCCGCCGCTGCACGCGCCTCGCTGTCGCGACCCAGCTCGGCGTAGCAGGCAGCCGTCCAACCGAGGAGTTCCACGGCCGGGTGCGACAGTCGGACGAAGGTCGCGATGGCATCTTCGTATCGTCCCAGCAGATATTCGGCCATGACGCGGCTATGCAGACATTTCTCGGGCATGTTGGGGGCTCGGCGGATCGCCTCGCTCGCGCACCAGATGCCCTCCTCAAGCTCACCCGCATAGGTCGAGAGAAAGCCCTTCAAGCAATAATTGTCCAGGTCGTTCGGGTTGAGCAGGATCGCTTCCTCGATCTGGGCCTTCGCCATCTCGAAGTTGCCCTGAACCCGCCAGTACCCCCAGGCGAGGCACAGGCGGGCGCGGCTCTCCTGATCATCCAGCCCCGCCGCCATGTGGCCGAGCTCGAACAGCCGTTCAGCCGCGGCCTCGGGCGAGGCCGTCCAGTTGGATACCGCCTCATAGAAATATGTCTCGGCGAGCGCGACATAGGCCGCTGCATAGTCCGGGTCCCGATCAAGGACCCGCTGGAACATCTCGCGTGCCTTGAGCACGTCCTGCTGCGAACCGTTCTCCAGGCAGTGCCTGCCTTGAAGAAGGAGGTCATAGGCGGAGAGGTCACAAGCGCTCTTGCGCAATGCACGGCGACGGTCAGCATCCTCGACGCGGCCCGCGAGACTCGCGACAATGGTCCGTGTGATCTCGTCCTGTACGGCGAAGATGTCCGTCAGCTCGCGATCGAAGCGTTCCGCCCAGATGTGACAGCCTGCTTTTGCGTCGATCAGCTGCGCGCTGACGCGCAGCCTGGTACCGGCCTTCCGAACGCTGCCCTCGACGACGAACCGAACACCCAGGTCGCGAGCCACCTGCCGCACGTCAACGGCCTTGTCCCGGTATTGAAATGACGAGTTGCGCGCGATGACGAGAATCTGCCGAAAGCGCGACAGGCCCGTGATGATGTCCTCGGTGAGGCCATCGCTGAAATAGAGCTGCTCCGCATCACCACCCCTGTTGACGAAGGGCAGTACGGCGATCGACGGCTTCTCCTGTTTGAGGTCATTGCCACGCGATCCTTCGGGGCTCGTGCGGCGTCGTGCACCAAGCGCGACGCGATAGATCCGGATCGGATCAAGATGATTCTTCAGTGTTTGGGACCCAAGGTCCTCGAACCCGACGTCGACCTTGTTCTTGACCTGATCGTAGGCGGCCCCGGAGATCAAAATGCCGCCAGGCTCGGTCAGTGCCTGCAGCCGGGCCGCGACGTTGACGCCGTCGCCATAGAGGTCGCTGCCTTCGACGATCACATCGCAGAGATTGACGCCGATGCGCAGGACGATCCGGCGATCCTCCGCTATGCCGGCGTTGGCCGTCGCCATGCGCTTCTGCAGCTCGACAGCGCAGGCGACCGCATTGACGGCGCTGGCGAACTCGACCAGGACCCCGTCGCCCATCACCTTGATGATGCGACCGTGATGCTCGACGACGAGCGGCTCGAGGATATCCTTGCGCCGCTGCTTCAGCGCCGCCAGCGTTCCGGCCTCGTCCAGCTCCATGAGCCGGGTGTAGCCGACCACATCGGTAGCGAAAATGGCAGCGAGACGGCGTTTCAAGCCAAATCTCCTCTACCGGAAGATTAGCGCACCGGCCTCAGCGAATCCACGTGGCGAATCTACGTGGCAAAGGAACGCGTCGAACGACTGTGATCGGCTCAACACGGGCTGTTGTCGACCTAACCCATCACCGGCGGCTTCGGCCTCTGCTCCCCGGCATGGCGGGTCGGGGGCCGGACATGCTATGGTCCGCCGCCGCTGCAAAACCGACCAGATTATTCGCTGATTTTTGCCGCCTATGCCCGAATCCGCTATCGAAAAAGACCCGTCCGCCGTTGTTGGGCGTCCTGCCCCGGAAACTGGCAGAGATGCCGCCGCCACTCCGATGATGGCGCAGTATCTCGCGGTGAAGCGGGCCCATCCCGGCTGCCTGCTGTTCTATCGGATGGGCGACTTCTACGAGATGTTCTTCGAGGATGCGGTGGCCGCGGCGCGGGCGCTCGACATTGCGCTCACCAAGCGCGGCAAGCATGACGGGCAGGATATCGCGATGTGCGGCGTGCCGGTCCATGCCGCCGACGCCTATCTCTCGCGGCTGATCCGCCAGGGCTTCAAGGTCGCGGTCTGCGAGCAGACCGAGGACCCGGCGGAAGCCAAGAAGCGCGGTTCCAAATCCGTGGTGCGGCGTGCCGTCGTTCGGGTGGTGACGCCCGGGACGCTGACTGAGGACACGCTGCTCGATGCCCGTGCCCACAACTATCTGGCGGCGCTCGCCGACGCCGCCGGCGATTACGGGCTCGCCTGGCTCGACATGTCGACGGGCGATTTCCAGGTCCAGCCGGTGGCGAAAGGCGATCTCGCCGCGGCCTTGGCGCGGCTCGATCCCGGCGAGCTGCTGCTGCCCGAGCGTCTGCTCCAACAGCCCGACCTGTTCGAGTTGCTGAACGACTGGAAGCCCGTGCTCTCGCCCCTGCCCTCCAGCCGGTTCGACAGCGAGAGCGCCCGCCGCCGGCTCGAAGCGCTCTATGGCGTCAAGGCGCTCGACGCCTTCGGCGGCTTCAACCGCGCCGAGTTGGCGGCGGCCGGAACCCTGGTCGATTATGTCGAGCTGACGCAGCAGGGGCGCCTGCCGCGCCTCGGCACGCCGCGCCGCGTCGCCGAGGGCGCGGTGCTGGAGATCGACGCCGCGACCCGGCGCAACCTGGAGCTGGTCCGCAGCCTGACCGGTGAGCGCCAGGGCTCGCTGCTGGCGGTGATCGACCGCACCGTCACCGGCGCCGGGGCGCGGGCGCTCGCCGCCGCGCTTGCCGCGCCGCTGACCGATCCGGCGGCCATCGCGGCGCGCCTCGACATGGTGGGATTCTTCATCGCCGAGGAACGCCTGCGTGCCGACCAGCGCGAACGGTTGCGCCGTTGCCCCGACATCGAGCGTGCGCTGTCGCGCCTCACGCTTGGCCGTGGCGGCCCGCGCGACCTCGCCGCCGTTCGCGATGCGCTGGCCGAGGCCGCGGCGCTGCGCGAGATGCTGGGCGCGCCGGGGCTGGCGCCAGCGCCCGAGGGCATCGCCGCCGCC
>QOZR01000005.1 GCA_003576685.1 Virgifigura deserti | reverse complement strand
GGTCCGGATGCAGGTACAAAAACCGGTGCGTGAAGTGCCCGCCGCCCGAGAACCCGTAGAGCAGGAACCGCTCCCCCGCGAGCCGGTAGCGCTCCCGCACCTCCGCCACCATCGACAGCAGCAGGCGGTCGAAGGCGAGGTCGTGATAGCGCAGGAGCTTGTAGTTGGAGAGTTCGTAAGGCTCGACCAGGCCGGCGGGGAAAAGCGGTGCCAGAATGATGACGCCCTGCTCTTCGGCGAACTTAGCGAAATCGTCGCGATAGGCGGCGGCGAGACGTCCGGTGCCGTGCATGATCACGAGCAGGTCATAGCTCGCCGTTCCGTCGATCGCGTAGTCGCGCGGCACATAGAGGCAATAGGAGACGCGCTGGTCCGCCTGGCAGGCGAAGAACGGCGTCGCTCCCACATCGTAGTAGCCGAGACGGCGGCCGGCGAGGCCGTCCTTACCCAAGGTTTCTTTCCTCTCCGGCGCGAATGTCGGCGTCCCCGAAGCTGCGATCGAGCAGCATCGCGGCGTCGAGCAGGGCGCGGGTGTAGGAATGCTGCGGCCGATCGAAGACCTCGTCTCGCGTGCCGGTCTCGACGATGCGGCCCCCCTCCATCACGGCGACGCGATCGGCCACCTGCTCGACCGCACCGAGATCGTGCGACACGAAGAGGCAGGCGAAGCCATAGCGCTCCTGCAGCCTGCGGAAGAGCGCCAGGATCTGCTTCTGCACGGTCATGTCGAGTGCCGAAACCGGTTCGTCCGCGACGACGAACGCCGGCCGACGGACGATCGCGCGCGCGATCGCCACGCGCTGGCGCTGCCCGCCGGAGAGCTGATGCGGAAAACGCCCGGCATGCTGAGGCTCGAGCCCTACATCGGTCAGCATCTCGATCGCCCGTGCCTTCCGCTCGCGCCGCGAGAGGTCCGGCAGAAGGCGCAGCGGCTCCTCGATGATGTCGGCCACCCGCATGCGCGGGTCGAGCGAGGAGAAGGGGTCCTGAAAGATCATCTGGATGTTGAGCCGCTGCGCGCGGCCGTCCCGCCCGGCGCTGCTGCCGATCGGCCGGCCGCGAAACCGGATCTCGCCGCCGCTCGGGCGGACAAGGCCGGCGATGGCGCGCCCCAACGTGGTCTTGCCGGAGCCGCTGGCCCCGACGAGCGCGAGGGTTTCCCCAACAGAAATGGTAAGCGAGACGCCGCTGACGGCCCGCGTCCCCGCACCCTGCGAGAACAGCCGGCGGCGGCCGGCATAGTCGACGACGACGTCCTGAAGCGCGAGCAGCGGTGCCTGGTCCGAAGGCGCCGGCGCCCGGGCTGCGCCGCGGCGTGGAAGCGCATCGATCAGGCGGCGTGTATAGGCATCCTGCGGCGCCAGGAGGACGCGCTGCGTGTCGCCGATCTCGACGGCGCGACCCTGCCGCATCACCACGGCGCGCTGCGCATAATGCGCGACCATGCCCAGATCGTGGCTGATCATCAGCACGGCGGTGCCGTTCTCGCGCGTCAGCTCGGTCATGAGCTGCAGGACCTCGCGCTGTGCCAGGGTGTCGAGCGCCGTCGTCGGCTCGTCGGCGATGAGCAGCGCCGGCTTCAGGAGCATGACCGAGGCCAGCATGATGCGCTGGCGCATTCCGCCCGAGAACTCGTGCGGATAGGCGGCGAGGCAGCGCTCGGGATCGGCGATGCGGATGCGCTCGAGCATGGCGAGGCAGCGCGCGCGGATCTCCGATGCCGGCAAACGCTTGTGCAGTCTCAGCCCCTCGGCCATCTGCCGGCCGATCGTCATCGACGGGTTGAGCGAGACCATCGGTTCCTGAAAAACCATGCCGATGCGCGCGCCGCGGATGCGGCGGAGGGCTTGCGGATCGAGCCGGGCGAGGTCGACGCCGTCGAAGCCGATCCGCCCGGCGGAAATGACGAGCGGTGAGGGCAGCAGGTCCAGCACGGCGCGTGCCGCCATGGTTTTGCCGCTGCCGGATTCGCCGACGAGGGCGAGGATCTCGCCGGCGGCGAGAGAGAAGCTCAGATCCTCGACCACCGCAGGCCCTTCGGCGCCGACCCGCACCGTCAGCCGATCCACCTCCAGAAGCGAAGGGGCCCCGTTAAACGTCGCCGGTGTCGTCATCAGCGGCGCATCCTGGGGTCGAGGCGATCGCGCAGGGCGTCGCCGAGCAGGTTGATGCCGAGCAGCGTCACCGAGATGCAGAGCCCAGGGAAAATGACGAGCCAAGGCGCCTGCCCGATATAGGGTCGCCCGGTCGCCAGCATGTTGCCCCAGGTTGCCGCGGGCGGCGGCACGCCGAGGCCCAGGAAGCTCAATGCGCTCTCGGCCAGAAGGACCCAGCCGAACAGGCTCGTCGCGAGGACCGTGATCGGCGCGATGCAATTGGGCACGATATGGCGCGCCATGGTGACGAACTCCGAATTCCCCATGACGCGCGACGCCTCGACATATTCGAGCTCGCGGATCGACAACACCACGCCGCGCACGACGCGCACCACCGTCGGCATATAGGCCAGCCCCAGGGCGATGATGATGCCGTTCCGGCTGGCGCCGAACACGGCCATGATGCCGAGCGCCAGGAGAAGACCCGGAAAGGCCAGAAGCGCGTCGTTCGCGACCATCATCAGGCGATCGGCCCAGCCGCGAAGGAACCCGGCGATGACGCCGATCGCCGTGCCGCCGATCGTCGCGAACAGGACCGTGGAGAGGCTGATCCAGCTGCTGGTCCGAGCGCCCGACATGAGGCGGCTCAGCACGTCACGGCCGAATTCGTCGGTGCCGAGCCAATGCGCGGCCGATGGGCCCTGCAGCCGGGCCATGATGTCGAGCCTGAGCGGGTCGTAGGGCGTCCACATCATGCCGATCAGCGCGGCGGCCACCACGACGACCATGATCACGCCGCCGATGATCCCGTTGGCCTGTGCGAACGAGAAGCCGATGGCGCGCGCGCTCACGCCGTCACCCCCTCTCATATGGTCACCCTGGGATCGAAGAGCGGGTAGAGCATGTCGACGATCAAATTCACGACGATATAGATGCCGGCGATGAAGAGCAGGCAGCCCTGCACCACGGGGTAATCGCGGGCATAGATGGAATCGACCAGCAGCCGGCCCAGCCCCGGGATGGTGAACACCGTCTCGATGACCGCAATGCTGCCGAGAAGGTTGCCGAGGATGAGCCCGATGATCGTCCAGGTCGGGGCGAAGGCATTCTTGAACGCATGGCGCCAGAGCACCGCCGGCTCCGACAGGCCCTTGGCGCGAGCATGGGTGATGTATTCGAGCTGCATCACCTCGATCGTGCTGGCGCGAGCCATGCGGGTGATTACGCCGGTCTCGACCAGAACCAGGGTGGCGACCGGCATCGCGATGTAGAGCAGCGCCGCCCAGAAGTCCTGGCCGAAGGACACATAGCCGACGACGGGCAACCAGCCGAGCTGCAGTCCGAAGAACAGTAGGAGCATGAGGCCGAGCCAGAAGCTCGGGATCGAGAGAAGCAGCGTCGCGCCGGTGATGATGCCGAGGTCGAGCGCGCCTTTCTGTCGCCAGGCGGCGATCATGCCGATCGGCACGCCGATCAGCGCCGCGATCCCCACCGCGAGCAGCACGATCGTGGCGCTGACCGAGAAGCGATCGAAAATGAGTGGCAGAACGTCCTGGCCGGTGTTGATGGAGCGGCCGAAATCGCCGGACAGGACATTGCCGAACCACATGGCGAACTGCACCGGGATCGGCTGATCGAGGCCCATCTGCTTGCGCAGTGCCTCCACCTGTCCCGCGCTGGCGAGGTCACCCAGCATCAGCGATGCGGGGTCGCCCGGAACCAGCCGCATCAGAACGAACACGGTGACGGCGACGATGAGGAGCGTCGGGATCGCCATTGCTAGGCGCTGCAGGACGAAGCGGAGCATCCCCGGGGCCTCTTCGGAGTTCCGCCGGCTATAAGCTTCCGGCTGTCAGGCGGCGTCGCGGCATCGCGGCGTCATCTCCAGCTTATAGGTGGTGAAGCTGCGATTGAGTGCCGGCAGCGGCGCGATCTCCATGATGCCGGCGGACGGCTGCATGATCACCATCGCCACGGTGGCCGAAAGATTGCCGCGCGCATTCGGTTGCGGCGGGCGGCAGACCGCATAGGGCGTTCCGAAATCATCGGACAGCGCCGCTTTCAAATCCTCGCGGCCGAGCTTTCCGTGACGGGCCGCCAGCGCCTCGCGCACCCGGACGTCGCGGTAATAGCTGTCCGGCGTGCTCGAGATGCCGACCTCCTTCAGCTTCGCCAGCGCGACCGGGCTTACCCAGTGGTTGGCGTGGACCAGGAGGTCCTGCTCGGGATAAAGCGCGAAGGCCTCGTCCGGCGCGCATTCGAGGTCGATGGCGAAGCCGTCGACGTGACTCAGCATCATATTATTGGAGCCCGACTTCGGCGTGGTCGCGACGGCGCGGATCGCATGGGCGAAGTGCTGGCTCTCCAGCGCACGACGGCGGATCAGCGGCAAGGGGATGCCGAGCGCGCGGTAGTCGCGATCGGACTCCAGATAATTTGCCGTGATGGCGACGCCCGCGGCATTGAAGCCGTTGCGCGCGAGGCCACCCGCCTCGGTGAAGGTCAGGAGATCCGGTCCGTCCTCGCGGCGGATCTGCAGGACGATCCCGGTATCCGCGCATTCGGCGCGCCAGTCCCAGTTCTGTCCGTGGATGATCACGCCATCGGCGCTCGCCTTCGGCAGGATCACCGCGCCGGTGCAGCCGTCCGCGTCGTCATCGGGAAGACCAATTTTGCGCCGCGCAAGCTGAAGCACTTCGGTGCGCGCATTGACGAGGGCCACTGCGGCGAACTCGCACCCGGCGCCTTCGGCAATCCCGCGCATTTCCTCCACGAGGTCCGGCGCATAGGATTCCATGGTCGGCACGAAGCCGTCGACAAGCCGCCGCACCTCCGCCCAGCCGCATCCTAGATCCTCGAGCTGCCCGGAATAGAGGTCGACGGAGCGGGCGATGCGGTCCGATGCCGCGGCGCCGTATTGCCTGCCGCGCTCGAACGGCTCGCCGCTGACGACGACGAGGGGGAAGGGGGAGGGCTCCGTCATTATCATGGCTTCTTGCTGCGGCATCAGGCGACCACTATAAAGAATTTTGATCGACTGAAAAGCGCTTTTCGGCATAGCGGGCGTTGCGGAGCGGCCTTTCGTGTCGCGAAAGCTCGCGCCCGGTCATCCACCGGGGCTATGTTAGGCGCTCTTAGGGCGAGTCGGTTCGAGAAGGGCGTCGGGATGAGCGGTACCGCCAAGACTCTGGTGCGTTCCAGTCCCCTGCAACGGGAGCTGGCGCGGCAGATCATGGAGAAGATTCGTGACGAGGGATGGAGCCCGGGCGCGCGGCTCTCCGAGCAGGGCCTCGCACAGGCGCTGGGTGTCTCGCGTTCGCCCGTTCGGGCCGCGCTGGAACTCCTGACCGAGCATGGGCTGGTCGGCCCGCTGCCGAAGCGCGGCTTCGGGCTGCTGCGCTGTCCGGACGGGGTCGATGTCGTCAAGCTGATCCCGAAATCGGAAAGCGAGGAGGTCTATGCCGCCATCATGGCCGACCGCGCCAATGGCCGCCTGCCGCAGGAGGTCTCGGAGGCCGAGCTGATTCCGCGGTACGGGGTCTCGCGCGGGGTGGTGCGCAAGGTGCTGATGCGCTGCGCCGCGGAAGGGCTGGCGCAGCGTCTGCGCGGCCATGGTTGGCGCTTCGTCGACACGCTGGAGAGCCATGAGGCGATCACCGAGAGCTATGAGTTCCGCATCGTGGTGGAATGCGCCGCCTTGCTGTCCCCGGCCTTTCGCGTCGATCCCGATCGGTTCCGTCAGCTGCGCCGCTCGCATGAGGAGATTCTCGCCCGAACCACCCGCAGCATCGGCAGCGAGGCTTGGTTCCGCGTCAATGCCGCGTTCCACGAGACGCTGTCGGCCTGCTCCGGCAATCGTTTCTTCCTGCAGGCGATCCGACAGCAGAACAGCTTGCGCCGCCTGCAGGAATATGCGGCGTTCCAGCGGCTGCCGCGGGAGCGGGTCGAGCAGTCCTGCCGTGAGCATCTGGCGATTCTCGACGCGCTCGAAGCCGGTGACGCCGAATGGGCTGAGGCCATGATGCGGCGTCATCTGCGCCAAGCGGCGGCCGTGCCGGGTCCGTCTCCCGCGCGTCCGGTCGATTGACGCCGGGTCGCGAATCTGATTTTTGCATTCGCAAAAGACAAAAGTGTTCGGATGTATCGCGTGACAGAGGATGTTGTCGTCCCCTATTTGCGTTCCGGGTCGCTGCCGTCCGGTGAAGAGGAACTGGGGCTCCGCACCCTGCTTGCGCCCGGCGAGCTTGCGGCCGCCCTTGATCGCTACAGTGTAAAATGGGGCGCCGACGCCTGTCGGCAGGCAAGCGCATCGTTGTGGAGCAAGTCGCTCTTTGCCGCGCTGCTGCCCGGGCCGACATGGCTCGCCTTGACGGGACGCGCGATACCGGCCGAGCCCAAGCTTGCGGTTGCCGGCGGGGTGCCGGAGGGATTCGTGGTTCCGGCCCCGTCGGGCCCTTGCGGCGATCCCGATGCAACCAGCCTTGCGGCCTTTCTCATCGGGCCGGTCACCGGGTCCGTTGCTGCGCTGGTGTCGGCAAGCGGCCTCGCGCCTCGCGTCTTCTGGTCGAATGCCGCGAGCATGCTGGCCTGGCTCATCGAGAGGTTCGAGGCCATTCCTGAAACGGCGGAGGCGGCGCGCGGCTTTCGAGCCGCGATATTGAACGCAGGCTCCTTGCCCCCGCATGGGGTCGTCAATCCGATGGCCAATCTGATCGGCTATGTGCCGACAGCGGTGCCCGGTTATCCCGGTGTCACGCGGCGGCGGCGCGTGTGCTGCCTATGGGACCGCCTGGAGGCCGACCAGCTCTGTGCCAGCTGTCCGAAGATCGATCCGGCCGACCGCGAGGCGCAACTCCTCGCCGCCATGTCGGTCGGCAAGGGCTGACCGAACTCGTCGGGCGAACCGGCCGGTCACGTGCCAGCCAGGGCGCTCTCATACAAAGCTTCCAGATCTGCGGTCAGTTTCGCGCGCTCGGCGGGGCGCATATACATCATATGCCCGCCCTCATAGACGCGCAGGCGCACATTTGCTGTGATCTCGTCGGGCAGTTGCATCCGGTCGATCAGCCAGACCGACGCGAAATAGGGCGTGACCAAGTCATAGGCGCCATGCGCGACCAGCACGCGCAGCGACGGGTTGAGCGCCAGGATCGATTCCAGGGCACCCATCACGCCGGCGTCGCTGCGGGAGCCGCCATCGTCATCCCACGTCCAGTTCCGCGACACCGCTCGATTGAGCAGGCGGTAAGGCACGTCGCTCTCATAGCCGAGTTCGCTTCGGGCGTAGGCGTTGAAGGCCGTCGCGTAGGGCGCGATGAGACCATCCAGCATCGGGTCGGGGCCGAGCTGCGATTCGTCCGGATTCGGGTCGGGGCCGCTGATCGACGCGTCATAGATGCTCAGCGCGCGATACTGGTCGCGCAGTAGTTCCTTGGCGAAGACGCTTCGCGGGATTCGGCCGTCGTGGCGCCGGACCAGATCCTCCGGCAATCCCGTCAGTGCGGCGACCTCGCGGTAAATGGCGGCGAGTTCAACGCCGCCCGGGCGATCCAGGGCCGACAGGGCGAGCAGATAGTCGGTCAGGGCGAACCGTTCCACCTCGGCAGGCGTTGCCGCGGGAACCTTCCGTTGGGCTTGCGCTGCCGCGGCCATGGAAGGCAGATGCAGCGCCCAGGGCAGCACCTCGTACTCACCGCCATAGGTTATCGACAGCTCGAGCGCCGGCGACACCAGGACCAGGCCGCTGACATCGACGCCTTCATTGCGCTGCAGGGCCTTCGCCATCAGCACTGCGCGGAACCCGCCATAGCTCTCCCCCGCCAGGAACTTGGGGGACGCCCAGCGTCCGTTGCGGGTCAGCCACAGGCGCACGATCTCGCTCAGCGCGTCGACGTCGCTGTCCACGCCCCAGAACTGCCGATCGGCGTTGCGCTTGTCCCCCGTCGCGCGGCTGAAGCCCGTTCCGACCGGATCGACGAAGACCAGGTCGGTGAAGGCCAGCCAACTCGCCGGATTGTCCTCCAGCCGAGCGGGCGGGCGCGGCACGGTGCCGTCCGCGTTGGTCACCAGGACCTTCGGCCCGGCGGCGCCAAGCATCAGGAAGGCGGAGGCCGCCCCGGGACCGCCATTGAACAGGAAGGTGACGGGCCGGGTCGCGCTGTCCATCGCCTCGGCGGCATAGGAGACGACGAAGATGTCGGCTGTCGTCTTGCCCGTGCGATCGACGATCGGAAGCGTCTCGGCCGTCGTCCTATATCGGATCCGGCGTTCGTCCGGCAGGGCGAGGATGCCGGACGAACGCCCTACCGGTGCGGGTTCGAGCCGGGCGGGTTCGGGTGCGGCCGCGGAGGCCGGCTCGGTCTGCCCGGCGGCCTGCTCGTTCGGCGACTCGGCCCGTGCGGGCGGGCTCGCAACCAGGAGGCCGGGGACGAGCGCAAGAGCGGCCATCAGGCCACGCAGGCGCTGGAGCGACAGGGTCGGCATGGGCCCTCCTTCCGAACTCGAAAACCGGTCAGGCGCCGGGCGTGGCGCCGTGCTCCGCAGCCCTGAGGTCGCGTCGCGGCCATGGCTTCTGCGCCAGAGCCAGGACGGCATGGGCAACCGCGTCGGACATCTCTTCGATTGCCTGGCGATTGATGTTTGCGACGGTATCGCAGGCGCGATGATAGCAGCGATCGTGCGGCCCGCCCGCGACTCCGCCGAACAGCGCCGCCTCCTCATTGCTCATGCGCTCCATCGAGCCGCTATAGAGACCGCCCGTCGCGACCCCCTTGGCGGCGAAGGGAGCGTGATCAGAACTCTTGTCGGCGTCCGTCGGTGCCGCCGCCAGGCGGACCGCATCGAAGTAGTCTTGGAATATCCGCTCGATCTCTGCGCCGCCGCTGGGTGCATCGGCCTGATAGACGAACCGGCCGTAATTGGGCGATCCGAGCATGTCGAAATTGAGCACGGCGGAAATCCGGCTCAGCGCCTTGGCCGAGAGGCTGTCGACATAATGCCGCGAGCCGACCAGGCCGACCTCCTCGGCGCCCCAGAAGGCGAAGCGGAGCCGGTTCGCTGTGACGGTGCCTCGTTCGGCAAGCTGCAGGGCCGTCTCCAGGATGACTGCCGCGCCGCTGCCATTATCGTTGATTCCCGGGCCGGCCGGGACGCTGTCGAGATGCGCTCCCACGAGGATGATATGGTTCGGATCGCCGGAGGGTGCCTCCGCGATCACATTGTGCGTCCGACGCATGCCGCTGCGCGCCTGGACCGACAGGCGGATCTCGACGGTACCCGCCGCCGTCGCCGCGGCGAAGCCTTCCCCGCTGGCGTAATCGATGCCGACGACCGGCAGGTCGGCGGGCGCCGAAAGCTGGCCGCGGAACGCGCCGGTCGCGTCGCCAATGCCCGTATTGACGATCACCACCCCGGTTGCTCCGGCCGCTGTCGCGTTCTCGACCTTGACCTGGAACCGGCAGGTCCCGCGGCGGACCAGCGCGACGGCGCCCGGCGGGAACGCGGCGAAGTCAGCCGCTTCGCAGCCGCTGGTCGACCGCTCCGCCGGCTCGCCCGGTGTCACACCCAGATCGACCGGCGCCAGGGGTGCCTCGATATCGCCGGTGCCCGAATAGGCCAGCGTGCGCGTCTCGCCGATGGTAGGCGGCGCTCCCGGCGCGGTCGTGACGGTCAGAGCCGGTGGGGCGATTTCTTCGAAATAGGGAAACTCGAATTCCTGCAACGCGACGCGATAGCCGGCGGCGCGCAACCGATCGGCGACATAGGCGGCCGAGCGGTCATAGCCCGGGGAGCCGGCCGCGCGGTGGCCGCCGTTCTGGTCCGCAATGTCCTGGAAAGCCTGCAAGTGATGAAAGACGGCATCGCCGGTCACGGCCTCCCGAAGCGGTGCCGTGTCCGCCAGGGTCGCCGTTTCGGCCGAAAGTGCTGTGGCGAGCATCACGGCCGCTGCCACGGCCGTCGACACGGCCCCTAGGTTACGGAGGATCCTATTCATCTGGATATGCTTGCGGCTGAGGTAATGTCCGGACATCCTTTCGAGTGCTCGAATTGCAGGATCCGCTCCGAGCCCTGCTGAACGCCCCCTCGTTCCGTCTCTATATGATGACGGATCGAGAAAACGCCACCACCACTTGAGGTATCGGAGAATGGCTGTCGCACTTGCCGCGGTTGAACAAGGGGCCGGCCCGCCGGTCGTGATTCTGCACGGGCTGTTCGGTGCGGGCCGCAACTGGACGATGATCGCGAAGCGGCTTGCCGCGACGCACCGGGTCTATGCCTTGGATCTGCGCAACCATGGCGCTTCGCCCTGGGCCGACAGCATGCGCTATGCCGAGATGGCGGAGGATGTTCGCGCCTTCCTGCAGCAGCACGGGATGGACAGGGCTACGCTGCTCGGGCACAGCATGGGGGGCAAGGTGGCCATGCTCACAGCGCTGTGTCACGGTGGGCGGGTCGACCGGCTTGTCGTCGTCGATATTGCGCCGGTGTCCTATCCGCCGACCTACCTCCCATATGTTCGGGCGATGCGGGCGGTCGACCTCTCGGCGTCGACCCGGCGCAGCGAAATCGAAGAACAGTTGCGCGGACCGGTTCGGAACCAGATGGTGCGCCTGTTCCTGCTGCAGAATCTCGTTGCCGAGGATGGGCGGTTCCGCTGGCGGGTCAATCTGCCGGTCCTTGAGGAAGCCATGGCCGGTCTGTCCGATTTCCCGGAACTTCCTTCGGATCGGACCTATGGCGGGCCGGCCCTGTTCATCGCCGGCGGGCGCTCGGCCTATGTCGGCGAGGCGCAGCATCCCGCCATCAAGCGCCTGTTCCCGAGCGCCGAGATCGTCACCCTGCCGGAGGCGGGGCACTGGATCCATGCCGAGCAGCCCGAGGCGTTCCTCGAAATCGTGCGTCCGTTTCTCGGGGGATCATGATCCAGAAGCCAAGTCGGCGCAGAGTTCGGATAAGTTCTATTAGACTCTCTGCAAGATATCGCGCTTAAATACTACTCAATGAGCCAGACCAGGGCAGGGGATCGAAGCGAGCCGTACCGGCGATATGTCGCGCCCGAGTTCCTTGAGCATTGTCATCCCAGGATCGCAGCGTTCTACCGCTACTGGGACGGCAAGCGGCAGAACCGGCCGATGCCGTCGCGCGCGGACATCGACCCGGCAGAGATCATCGGGTTTCTTCCCGGAGTCGTCCTGGTCGATGTCGAGCGCGATCCGTTCCGGCTGACTTACCGCCTGGTCGGCACGCGCGAGGTGGATGCGCGCGGCTACGACCCCACCGGCAAAAGCGTCTTCGAGCACTGCATCGGCGTCGACCCGCAGGAGGTCATCGAGAACTATCGGCTCGTCGTCGAGGACAAGCGGATCGTCTTCGACCCGGAAGTGATCCGCTCGGCCGAGGTCCAGCTTGAGGAGGTCGGCTGTCTCTATCTGCCGCTTTCGACCGACGGCGAGACTGTCGATATGGTCCTGATCTACTCCCATCACCGCATGATCTAAGCAGCCAAGCGCCGGCGACCCGGTGCAATGGCCGTTGGACACTCTTATTCCCGTCGTCTTTGCCGTACCGTCAGCAGCTCCGCCACCGCGTCGCGCTCGTCTGCATCGAGGCGGGAGACGAGATCGGCCATAGTCGCTTGGGCAGCCGTGGCGACGTTCGCCTCGCGGTCGCGGAGCGTGGTGAAGGCGGCTTCCAGCCGTGTCCGGTCGAACGGGTCGGCCTTGATCGCTTCGGCGACCGCCCGCCGCGCCGCGAACAAGCCGCGCAGATTTTCGCGAAACCGGGGGCGGTGCGCGTCCAGCGTCTCCTTGAGGATCACGCGGCCGCTCTCCGGCAGGACGGCGTGCAGTTGCCGCGGATTCGGCATACCCATGATGCGGGGCGGACGGTGATGATGAAGGCCGAACGCGCCGGCAAGCCAGCCGCGATCCATGACGGCGCTAGCGGCGATCGCGCCGGCGCCGAAGAGGTTGAGGGCGAGCGACAGCACGAGCAGGACTCGCATCGGTTTCGACAGGCGGCCGGCCATGGATCAGTACTCCGCGAACTGTTCGTCCAGCAGGGCAAGCTGCAGCAGGTCCGGATCGGACGCCCCGCCGGCGCCGTCGGACAGCAGGCTGCCGGCGGCGACCCCGAGCAGCAGCGAAGCCGCTAAAACCGGACCGGCCGCCCGAAAGCCGCCAAACTCGCCGCTGAATGCCCGCCACGCCTCGGCCAGGCGGCCGGCGAGGGATAGCGTCGCGGCGCGTGGCGCGGCCGCCA
Source organism: Virgifigura deserti (assembly GCA_003576685.1). Lineage (GTDB taxonomy): Bacteria > Pseudomonadota > Alphaproteobacteria > Dongiales > Dongiaceae > Virgifigura > Virgifigura deserti. The sequence continues at coordinate 329,275 of QOZR01000005.1, read as the reverse complement.
GAATGGCCGCACGCATCGTCGGCGCTGGCGCCGGTGCCGGCACCATGTCGAGCAGTCCGTCGAGCGCCGCAGCTCCCTCCAGCAGCGTCCGCGCCGCGGCGGAGTCGGCCAGCAGTGCATTCGCGGCGTCTCGCTCCGCCGCCGGCCAGCGGTCCGGCCGCGCGCCATAGGCGGCGGTGATCGCCTCGAACCGCTGCAGGGTCATCCGATCCGTCGTCATTGCAGCTCTCCCATCAGGTCCGCCGCCTCTCCGGCCAGCTGGTCCTTCAGCCGTCGGCGTCCGCGTGCGAGAAGAGATTCGAGCGCCTCGACGCTGATTCCCAGAACCTCCGCCGCCTCGATATTGCCCAGCTCCTGATAATGGCACAGCAGGATCGCGCTCCGCTGGCGGTCAGGCAGCCGGGCCAGCGCCGCTTCGATCCTGGCGGTCACGGCGGCGCGCTGCAGGTCGGTGCCGGGCGCGGCCTCCAGGCTCGGCGGATCGCCGGCCGCGTCGAGCGCGGTTTCGCGTCGCCGCCGAAGGCGGTCATGGCAGAGATTCAGCGTCACGCGGTGCAGCCAAGTTGAAAACCGGGCTTCGCCGGGACGCCACCGGCCGGCCTGTTGCCACGCCCGCAGGAACGTCTCCTGCGCAACCTCCTCGGCATCCGCGCGGTTCCCGAGCATCCGCCCAGCAAGGCCGAGGACCTTCGGGAGCAGGCGGTCGACCAGCGCCGCGCAGGCACGTGCATCGCCATCGCCGACCCGGCGCACCAGCTCCAGATCCGGGTCCTCGGCCGGCTCGCCGGTCGGCTGCGCACCCGCCAAATCGTCCTCCGGCCCCTCCGGCCCTTCAGGCCTATGTTTCGCATGGCCGCGGTCCTTCCATGATCTCCACGGAAGAGCCGTGCCGTGCCGCCATGTGCGATCCGACTTCCCGTCTTACTCGGAGGGTTCGGTCTTTGACCAGTGTCGAGCGTGCCCGTGCCGGCCATGCCTCATCTCGCGTCGCTCGATCGTTCCGTCGCCATTGCGATCGAACCTTGCAAGTCGCCAGGTCTGCGCGTCTTCGAACTCTTCGACACTCACCTTGCCATCACCGTCCCGATCCATCCGCGCCAGCCGCTCGGCCATCCGCTCGGCGCGCCGCTTCTCCCGATAGGCGTCGATCTCTTCAACCGTAATCGTGCCGTCCTGGTCGGCGTCGATCGCGGCGGCGCGTGCCGCCGCGGAGGCATCTATCTCGGCGCGGGTGATCGTGCCGTCCTTGTCGCTGTCCATCTGCAGCAGCATCCTCTCGCCCCAATGCCCATGCCGGGTGTCGGATGTTCCGGTGCGGTCGGCAGCGAGGCTGCCGGTGCCGACGAGGCCGATGAGGCCAAAGGTGGCGATCGCCAGCGGCAGCCGCGCGGATCCAAGGCGTTTCAGCATGTCTTGCTCTCTCCAGGTTACGGCGGCGCGATTCTCGCGCCGCTCTATCTTATCGAACGGGGAAGGCCGCCGATTCCGTCGCGAGCCGATTGGGATTTTTCGCGTCATGTGCAGGTACCCAAGTGCCGGCGCCGACGAAGGTGAGCAGCGTCAGCGCTTGCGGTTGCCGGAGAAGTCATCAGAATTTTCAGGGTGGGAAACAAGGATACGGACTGATGCGCCTGAATCTTTTCGGATTCCTGATGCCGAAAGAGGCGGCATTCATTGATCTCTTCGGCGAGCAGTCGCGCCTCGTCATTACGGCGGCCATCGAGTTGAAGGGGCTTATCGATGGCGAAGGTCGGCCGGAGGATCGCTTCGCGGCGATCCGCCGGATCGAGGGAGAGGCCGACGAGATAGCGAAGCAGATCTTTCTCGCTGCCGGCCATACCTTCAATGCGCCGCTCGATCGGGAGAACATCTTCGGCCTCGCCCACGAGCTCGACGACATCGTCGACCTCATCGAGGAGACGTCGAAGGAGATCAAGCGATATGAGGTCCGGGCTTTCTCGGAGGAGATGAGGGTGATGGCGGGCGCCGTCTCGGGAAGCGCCGACCTGCTTCATCAGGCCATCCCCCTGCTGGAGTCCGTGACGCGGGAGCATCAGAGGATTGCCGACCTCTGCGCGGGAGTCGGCCGGATCGAGGGCGAAGCCGACGTGTGCTTCGATGAGGGCCTCACGCGCCTGCGCGCTCAGGCGCGCGCCGGTGAGATCGATACGCTGGCTTATATCGACCTCAAGGAGATCTTCGAGCATCTCGAGGATGTCGTCGACAAGTGCGACGACGTCGCCAACCTGCTCCAGACTATCACGGCGAAGCACGTCTAGGACCGGCCGTGGAAGCGACAATCGGTCTGCCCATTCTGGTCGCGCTGATCGGCATCGCGCTTCTGTTCGATTTCCTGAACGGGCTCCACGATGCCGCCAATGCGATCGCAACGGTGGTTTCCACGCGTGTCCTGCGGCCGCGGACCGCCGTCATCGGGGCGGCGTTCTGCAACTTCATCGCCTTTACGGTCTTCGGCGTGCATGTCGCCACGACGCTCGGCACCGGGATCATCGATCCCGGCGTCGTCGACGCGCAGGTCATCTTCGGCGCCTTGATGGGGGCGATCGTCTGGAACGTGGTGACCTGGCGCCTCGGAATTCCGTCGAGCAGCAGTCACGCGCTGATCGGCGGCCTCGTCGGCGCCGGCGTCGCCAAGGCCGGGTTCGTCTCGGTCGTCTGGAGCGGCCTCGGCGTGGTCGCCGCCGGCATCGTGTTCTCCCCGTTTCTCGGCTTCGTTCTCGCGCAGTTGCTGGTCCTGATCGTGTCCTGGATTCACGTCCGCTCGACCCCTTTCGCGGTCGACAGCCGGTTCCGGGTGCTCCAGATCGCCTCGGCGGCGGCTTACGCGGTCGGCCATGGCGGAAACGACGCGCAGAAGACCATGGGCATCATCGCGGTTCTGCTCTTTTCGCAGGGCTATCTCGGCGCCGAGTTCCATGTGCCCTTCTGGGTCGTGATCGTCTGTCACGCCGCGATGGGCCTGGGAACCCTGGTCGGCGGCTGGCGGATCGTCCACACCCTGGGCTCGCGGATCACGCATCTGAAGCCGGTGCAGGGCTTCTCCGCCGAAACCGGCGGCGCGATCACGCTCTTCCTCGCTACCGGGCTCGGCGTACCGGTTTCCACGACGCACACGATCACCGGCTCGATCATCGGCGTCGGGGCCGCCCGGCGGACCGCGGCGGTGCGCTGGCACGTCGCCAACGATATCCTGATCGCCTGGATCGTGACGATTCCGGCGGCCGGTCTCGTGGGGGCGATGTTCTACGAACTGGTCGGTCTCCTCTGATTTCGGGACTGGTGCCGGAGAGTCAGGGGGACGGCCGGGGCGGGTCGGCGAGTTCCCTGATCCGCTCGATGAGGCTGACTCTCTCCTCGCTGCTCATCGGGCTCAAACCGAAGAGTTCCTGGAAGAACAGCCCCTCGAGCGCCATCCAGGCAACGAAGGCGAGGTCTGGCCGCTCCGACGTCGCCCGGATTTCGTTCGCCAGTTCCTCGTGATGCTCCCGCACCGGTTCGACGAGGGCCGGATCTTCCGCCATGGCCGCCAGCATGCTGCCGGCGGCGCGGCGATCGTGCGGCGGGCTGGAAAGGCGCTGCTCGACCAGCTTGCGAATCGCGCTGTTGAGTGTCGGCGGCCGATCCGCTTCAATCGCGTCGATTTCCTGGCGGCACTGCTCGATATAGCGGCGGACTAGGTCCTTGAGCAGCGCCTGCTTGCTCGGAAAATTATAGAGCAGGCCGCCCCGGCTGATCCCGCTCTTTTCCGCCAGGGCCTCGAAGGTCAGGTGCCCAGCCCCGGATTCGAGGACGATTTCCAGCGCCGCATCCAGCGCCCGCTCCTTCGAGCTCGGCCGGCCCCGCCGGCGTGCCGTCTCTTCGTTCATATCACTTGAACCTTCCTTTCGTACGATGCCGCTGGCCTCTTGAAAAAACCGGATATCCGGTACATATATTGGCCCGCCCAAGCCGCCGGTTCAAGCACCGCGGACGGTGGCCGAGCCTTTCAACCTACGAGATTCCTCATGATCAAGCGCTTCGTGATTGCCCTCGTCCTGGTGGTTCTTCTGTGCGGCGGGCTGATCGGCTTCAACGTCTTCCGTGACCAGGCGATCGCGAATTACTTCGCGAACATGCCGGTGACCGCGGTCACGGTTTCCGCGACGGTGGTGGAGCCGGTGACCTGGAACCCAGGGATTGAGGCGATCGGCACCGCCAAGGCCTCGCAAGGCGTCGACGTCGCGATCGAGGCGAGCGGGGTTGTGCGGTCGATCGCGTTCGAGGCGAACGGCCGGGTGAGCAAGGGCCAGCTTCTGGTCCAGATCGACGACGCCGTCGAGCGGGCCGATCTTCTTGCCGCGAAATCCGCGGTGGAGCGCGACCGGACGCAGCTCGAGCGGGTGCAGACCCTGCGGCGGCGGGGCACGGCGGCGGCGGCGGCTCTCGATGAGGCGCAGGCTGCGCTGGACGTCTCCCGGTCGGCTCTCGAGCGTCTCAAGGCGGTCCTTGAGCAGAAACGGATCGAGGCGCCGTTCGCCGGTGTCATCGGCATTCCCCGGATCGACGTCGGCGCCTATGTGCAGCCGGGCCAGCTCGTCGCTACGCTTCAGGATATCGATACGATGAAGATCGATTTCTCGGTGCCGGAGCAGCGTGTCGGCGCCTTGTCGATCGGCCAGACCGCCGCCTTCGGGGCCGAGGCCGGCGCGCTCGACTTCCATGGCCGAATCACCGGCATCGAGCCCAAGACCGATCCGACGACCCGTCTCGTGGCGGTTCGGGCGGAAGTGCGGAACCCGGAGGGTCGGCTCCGGCCCGGACAGTTCGTCCGCGTCCGCGTCGACCTTCCCGAGGAGACCGGTGTGATCGCCGTCCCGCAGACGGCCGTAATCGCCAGCCTCTATGGCGACTATGTCTTTGTGGTCCAGGATGGTGCGGAGAAGACGCAGACGGTCAGGCAGGTCTTCGTGAAGACCGGGCGGCGCAACGGTGGCCTGATCGAGGTCGTGGACGGGCTCGAGCCCGGCTCGACCGTCGTCACCTCGGGGCAGAACAAGCTCGACAACGGAACCGTCGTCAGCATCGACAACACTGTGAACCCGGCAGAATTGGCCGCCGCAGCGAGGTAAGGTCCATGGGTTTCACCGAGCTCTTCATCCGTCGCCCGGTCCTCTCGACGGTCGTCAGCCTGCTCATCCTCCTGCTCGGCGCGCAGGGGATGATGAACATGTCCGTCCGCCAGTATCCGGAAGTCGACGAGACGGTCATCACGGTCACCACCGCCTATCCCGGCGCGAGCGCGAATCTGATGCAGGGGTTCATCACGACCCCGGTCGCGAAGGCCGTGGCGAGCGCCGAGGGCGTCGATTATGTGACGTCGAAGAGCATGCTCGGGACGAGCACCGTCTCGGTCCATATGCGCCTCAACACCGACCCGGATAAGGCGCTGACCGAAGTCATCGCGAAGACCCAGCAGGTCCGCGGCGAGCTCCCGGAGGATGCCGAGGATCCCATCGTGCAGAAGGGCACCGGCCAGTCCTTCGCCCTGATGTATCTGGCCTTCACCAACGACCGCATGACCCCACAGCAGGTGACGGAATACCTGACTCGGGTCATCCAGCCGCGGCTCTCGACGGTCGACGGGGTCGCCGACGCGCAGGTGCTCGGCGGCCAGACCTTCGCGATGCGGGTGTGGATCGATCCGATCAAGCTCGCCTCGCGCGGGGTGACCGCCGCCGAGGTGGCGGCCGCGATTCGCGGCAGCAACTTCCTGGCCGCGCCGGGCAAGACGAAGAATGACCTCGTCGCCTATGCCGTCGAAACCGAGACCACGCTGCAGACGCCGGAATCCTTCGGCGCGCTCCCGATCCGCGCCGACGGTGACGACGTCGTGCGCCTGCGCGACGTCGCCCGCGTCGAGCTCGGCAGCGAGAACTACGAGGTGAAGGTCTCCTTCAACGGCGAGGACGGCACCTTCATCGGCATCTTCCCGACGCCGGCCGCCAACCCGCTCGACATGGCGCAGGCGGTGCGCGACATCCTCCCTTCGATCCAGGATAGCCTGCCGGAAGGCATGAACGTCCGGATCGTCTATGACGCCTCGACCTTCATTCAGGCTTCCATCGAGGAAGTGTTTAAGACGATCGGCGAGGCCGTCCTCATCGTCGTCCTGGTCATCCTACTGTTTCTAGGGTCTTTCCGGTCGGTGGTCATTCCGATCGTCACGATTCCGCTGTCGCTGATCGGGGTGTGCTTCTTCCTCTATCTTCTCGGCTATTCGCTCAACACGCTGACGCTGCTCGCCATGGTTCTGGCGATTGGCCTTGTCGTCGACGATGCGATCGTGGTGGTCGAGAACATCCATCGCCACCTCGAGGAGGGGTTGAAGCCGATTCCGGCGGCGATCAAGGGCATGAAGGAGATCACCGGACCGGTGATCGCGATGACCGTCACGCTGGCCGCCGTCTATGCGCCGATCGGCTTCGCGCAGGGTCTGACCGGCTCGCTCTTCAAGGAGTTTGCCTTCACCCTCGCCGGTGCCGTCGTCATCTCCGGCATCGTCGCTCTGACATTGTCGCCGATGATGTCGTCGCGCCTCCTCAACGCCCATGGCGAGCATGGCGGAAGCCGGTTCCAGCGGATCGTCGACCGGAGCTTCGATCGGCTGGGCAACTGGTACGGACGACGCCTGACCGGGTCGCTCAACTACCGCTCGATCACCCTGTTCGTCGTCGTGGCCCTGCTCGGCACGATGGGGTACCTTTTCCTGAAGACGTCGTCGGAGCTTGCTCCGGAGGAGGATCAGGGCGCGCTCTTCGCGATGGTTCAGGCGCCGCCCTACGCGACCTCGGAATACACCACGCTCTTCATGAACGAGTTCGCGGCAATCAACGATCGTCTGCCGGAGCGCGACGCGTCCTTCACGATCTCCGGCATGGATGGCGGCGCGTCCGGCATCGCCGTCTGGACCTTCAAGCCCTGGGGCGAGCGCGAGCGCAGCCAGCAGGAGATGCAGCAGCAGATCCAGGCCGAGCTCGGCCAGGTCGCCGGCGTGCAGTCCTTCGTCTTCGCGCCGCCATCGCTTCCGGGCTCCGGCGGCGGTATGCCGATCCAGTATGTGATCCAGTCGACGAGCTCGCCGGAGCGGGTCTATGAGGTCGCCGAGACCATCCGCCAGAAGGCGCAGGCGACGGGCCGCTTCATCATGGTCCAGAACTCCCTGTCCTACGAATCGCCGCGGGCACGGGTCATCGTCGATCGCGACCGGGCGGCCGCGCTCGGCGTGGCGATCAGCGAGATCGGAACGACCCTGAACGTTCTGCTCGGCGAGAGCTGGGTCTCGAAGTTCGATCGCGACGACCGGAGCTACGACATCATCCCGCAGGCCGAGCAGGAATACCGGCTGAATCCCGAAAGCCTCGGGCGCTATTACGTGCGCAGCGCCAGCGGCGATATGGTTCCGCTGTCGGCGGTCGTCCATATCGAGACCGGCGCGGCGCCGGCGGCGATCGAGCAGTTCAACCAGCTCAATGCCGCGACGCTGTCGGCCATTCCGATGCCGGGCGTGACGTCGGCCGAGGGTCTTCAGGTCCTCCGGGACGTGGCGCAGGAGACGATGCCGTCAGGCTTCTTCGAGGATTTCGCCGGCGAATCCCGGCTGACGATCCAGGAGGGAAGCTCGATCGCACTCGCATTTGGGCTCGCGGTCATCGTGATCTACCTGGTTCTGGCGGCCCAGTTCGAGAGCTTCCGCGATCCCTTCATCATCATGATGTCGGTGCCGCTGTCGATCTTCGGCGCACTGATCCCGCTGAACCTGGGCCTCGCCACGCTCAACATCTACACCCAGGTCGGCCTGATCACGCTGGTCGGGCTGATCACCAAGCACGGTATTCTCATGGTCGAGTTCGCCAACGGCCTCCGCGCGCAGGGAATGAGCCGTCGTCAGGCCATCGAAGAGGCGGCGAGGGTGCGCCTTCGCCCGATCCTGATGACGACGGCGGCGATGGTGCTGGGCGTTTCGCCGCTGCTGATCGCCAACGGTGCCGGCGCGGCCGCGCGCTTCTCGATCGGCCTGGTGATCGCGGCGGGACTGGCGATCGGGACGCTGTTCACTCTCTTCGTCGTTCCGATGTTCTACAGCTTCGTCGCGAAGCCCGACCCAAGCGAGAAGGACGTCCCGTCGGCCCTGCCCGACACCGTATGACGGTATTCGTCCGGTGGCGGCCTCGCCCATCGCGTGCCGCCGCCGGACGCTCGTCCAGATGCGTCTCTTTGACGCACAGACCCGATCCGGCATTCCCACGACCGAAAAGAAGGCGCTAGTCTGAACGACAAGCTCGTCAGCGCCTGACGAACGCTGCGCCGGAGTCGCTTCGGCCGACGGAATGAAATGGGGTCTTCGGACGCCGCGGCGCGGGGGCCCCTCCGAAACTCCGTCTCGACACGTATCGACGATCGAAGCCGAACCTCGGTCGCGCGGCGGGCTGAACGGCCAGAAAACGGGCCAGAGCACGGGGAGGTGGCAGGGATGGATATCCACGAATATCAGGCCAAGGCCTTGCTGGCGGAGTGCGGCGTGCCGATTCCCCGCGGCGGCCTAGCCTACAGCCCGGAGCAGGCGGCTTACCGCGCCCGCGAGATCGGTGGCGACCGCTGGGTCGTGAAGGCCCAGATCCATTCGGGCGGCCGCGGCAAGGCGGGCGGCATCAAGCTGTGCGAGGACGCGCACGAAGTCGAGAACGCGGCCGAGGAGCTGCTCGGCAAGCGTCTGGTGACCCATCAGACCGGGCCGCAGGGCAAGGTCGTCTACCGGCTCTATGTCGAGGCGGTGACGCCGATCCGCACGGAACTCTATCTGGGCTTCGTCCTCGACCGCAAGTCGGAGCGCGTGATGGTCGTCGCGTCGGCGTCCGGCGGGATGGAGATCGAGGAGATCTCGCAGCAGCGGCCGGACTCCATCCTGCGCGTCAGCGTCGAGCCGGCGGTCGGCATGAAGGCCTTCCAGGCCCGCGAGATCGCCTTCGGCCTCGGTCTCGATCCGGCGCTCACCAGCGAAGCGGTGACCGCGATCCTTGGCTGCTACCGCGCCTTCCGCGATCTCGATGCCACCATGGTCGAGATCAATCCCCTGGCCGTCACGGAGGACGGCCGGCTGCTGGCCCTCGACGCCAAGATGACGTTCGACGACAACGCGCTGTTCCGCCGCCCGAACATCTCCGAACTGCGCGACAAGTCGCAGGAGGACCCACGCGAGACCCAGGCGGCCGATCGCGGCCTCAGCTATGTCGGGCTCGACGGCAATATCGGCTGCATCATCAATGGCGCCGGCCTCGCCATGGCCACCATGGACATGATCAAGCATGCCGGCGGCGAGCCGGCGAACTTCCTCGATATCGGCGGCGGCGCCTCGCCCGATCGGGTCGCCAAGGCCTTCCGGCTCGTTCTCTCCGACGAGAAGGTCGAGGCGGTGCTCGTCAACATCTTCGCCGGCATCAACCGCTGCGACTGGGTCGCCGAAGGGGTCGTGCAGGCCGTCCAGAAGATCGACCTGACGGTGCCGCTCGTCGTCCGCCTCGCCGGGACCCATGTCGAGGAGGGCCGGCAGATCCTCGAGACCAGCGGCCTGCCGATCATCACCGCGGACACGCTCGCCGAGGCCGCCGACAAGGTCGTCGACGCCTGGCGGCAATCGCGCGCCGACCGGGCTTGAGGAGGGTCAAATCATGAGCGTTCTCGTCGATCAGACGACCAAGGTCATCGTCCAGGGTTTCACCGGCAATATCGGCAGCTTTCACGCCAAGGAGATGCTGGATTACGGCACCCGGATCGTCGGCGGCGTCACGCCGGGCAAGGGCGGGACCACGCATCTGGGCCTGCCGGTCTTCAGCACGGTCAAGGATGCGGTGCGCGAAACCGGGGCGACGGCAAGCATTGTCTTCGTGCCGCCACCCTTTGCCGCCGATGCGATCATGGAGGCGGCCGACGGCGGCATCCGGATCTGCGTCGCCATCACCGACGGCATCCCCGCGCAGGACATGATGCAGGTGAAGCGCTACATGCGCCGCTATCGGCGGGAAGAGCGGATGCAGCTCATCGGCCCCAACTGCGCCGGCATCATCAGTCCGGGCCGGGCGCTGCTCGGCATCATGCCCGGCCATATCTACAAGCAGGGCCCGGTCGGGATCGTCGGCCGGTCCGGCACGCTGGGATACGAGGCGGCGTCGCAGATGAAGGCGGCCGGCATCGGCGTGTCGACGAGCGTCGGCATCGGCGGCGATCCGATCAACGGCAGCTCCTTCACCGACATCCTCGAACTGTTCGAGCGCGACGACGAGACCGAGGCCGTGATGATGATCGGCGAGATCGGCGGCCCGCAGGAGGCCGAGGCGGCGCTGTTCGTGCGCGACCATATGTCGAAGCCCGTCATCGCCTATGTCGCCGGGCTGACCGCGCCGAAGGGCCGCCGCATGGGCCATGCCGGTGCGATCATCTCGGCCTTCGGGGAAAGCGCCGCGGAAAAGGTGGAGATCCTGCGCGACGCCGGCGTCCGCGTGGCTCCCAGCCCGGCGGAGCTGGGCGCCACGGTCGCCGAGGCGCTGAAGGCCGCCTGACACTGCAGGCGGGTGCGAGGACAATGACAGATGCAACGACCCCGATCGACGCCGACGACCTGACCGACTTTCTTCTCGGCCTGCTGCTCGGCGTCGTCCGGGCGCGCCGGCCGGAGGTCGAGCCGGTTCTGCGCGGCCAGGCTCCAGTGCCCGGCGACGATCGCGCGCTGCTGCTCTCCACCTTGCAGGCTTATGGGATCTGGTTTCAGCTCCTCAGCATCGCCGACGAGAACCTTGCGATGCGGGCGCGCCGGCGGATCGAGCGCCAAGCCGGCCCCGACGCCCTGCCCGGCACTTTCGCGCACGTGATCGCGGATGCCGCGGCCACGGGAATCCCGGCCGCGGAGCTTCAGGAGGTGCTGAACCAAGCCGATATCCGGCCGGTGATCACGGCGCATCCGACGGAGGCGAAGCGGGTGACGGTGCTCGAGATCCACCGCCGGATCTATCGTCGCCTCGTCGATCTCGAATCGCCGCGCTGGACGCCGCGCGAGCGGGAGGCGCTCGTACGCGATCTTCGCAACGAGATTGATCTTTTGTGGACGACGGGCGAGATTCGGATGGAGCGGCCGAAGGTCGAGCAGGAGGTCGCCTGGGGCCTGCATTTCTTCGATGAGGTCCTGTTCGACCGAGTGCCCGAACTGCTCGAGAGTCTGGAGTGGGCTCTCGCGCGGCACTATCCGGAAGATCGCCTCACCGTCCCGACCTTCTTCCGGTTCGGCTCCTGGATCGGCGGCGACCGCGACGGAAACCCGTTCGTGGCGAACGAGATCACGCGCGCGACCCTCGCCGCCAACCGGTGCGCCTGCCTCGCGCGTTACCGGCAGCGCCTCGCCGCCTTGCGGCAAACCCTCAGTATTACCGAGAACGTCGTCCCGATCCCCGATCCGTTTCGGCAAACGCTGGCGGGCAAGCTCGCCGAAAGCGGGCAGGGGCCGGCGATCGCCGCGCGCAACCCGAGCGAGTTGTTCCGCCAATATGCGGCCTGCCTCCTGCATAAGCTGGACGGCACTATCGACGGTGCCGCGCCCGGCTATCGCGGCGCCGACGAGCTTGTCGCTGATCTTTTGGAGATGGAGGCGGGCCTCGAGGCGATCCGCGGTCATGCGCTGGCGCGCCGCATGGTGCGTCCGCTGCGCCGCGAGGTGGAGGCCTTCGGTTTCCGGACGGCGAGCCTCGATCTGCGGCAGAACTCGACCGTGATCAATCGCACCCTCGCCGCGATCTGGCGCCAGGGCCGGAAGCAATCGGACACGCCGGCCCCCGATACGGAGGCGTGGCGGCACTGGATTCTGGCCGAGCTGCAGCGTCCCCTGGACGGCTTGCCGCGCTTCACCGATCTGCCGGAGGAGGCCGAGCAGACGCTGGGAATGTTCCGGCTGGCGGGCGAGGTGAAGGGCGGCCTCGACCGCGATGCGATCGGCGCCTTCGTCCTCAGCATGACGCAATCTTCCGGCGATCTGCTGGGGGCCTATCTGCTGGCGAAATATGCCGGCCTGTTCGCCGATGGTCCGGGGGTCGAGAACTCCAGGCTTCTCGTCGTCCCGCTGTTCGAGACCATCGACGACCTTCAGCAGGCGCCGGCAATCATGCGCGAGCTGCTCGCCGTGCCGGCGGTGCGGCGCACGATCCGCGACCTCGGCGGCGTGCAGGAAGTGATGATCGGCTACTCCGATTCGAACAAAGACGGCGGCTTTTTCTGCTCGAACTGGGAGTTGAGCAAGGCGCAGAGAAAGCTGGTCCAGGTCGGCGAGCAGTGCGGGATTCCGATTCGCTTCTTCCATGGCCGCGGCGGATCGGTCAGCCGGGGCGGGGCGCCGACCGGCCGTGCCGTCGCGGCGCAGCCGGCGGGCTCGATCCAGGGGCGCATGCGGCTCACCGAGCAGGGCGAGGTCGTGTCGTCGAAATATGCCAATCGCGGCACCGCCCAGTACCAGATGGAGCTGCTCGCCGCCGGCGTGCTCGAGCATACGCTGAAATCGGGACGGGAAGAGGCGCTCCGGCCCGACCCGGAGTTCGACGAGGCCATGGAGGCGCTCGCCGGAGCGTCCTATGCCGCCTATCGGCGATTGATCGAGCATCCCGGCCTGCTCGCCTATTATCAGGCCGCGAGTCCGGTGGAGGAATTGGCCCGCCTCAAGCTGGGGTCGCGGCCGACCCGGCGCTTCGGCGCACAGTCGCTGAGCGATCTGCGCGCAATTCCTTGGGTCTTCGCCTGGAGCCAGAACCGCCACCTCGTGCCCGGCTGGTACGGCGTCGGATCGGCGCTGGAAAGCTTCCTCGCGATCCGTGGCGAGGACGGCGCGCGCCTGCTGGCACGAATGTTCGAGGCCTCGCGCCTGTTCCGCCTGATCATGGACGAGGTGGAGAAGACGCTATTTCTCACCGATCTCGACATTGCGCGCGACTATGCCGGGCTGGTGACGGACGAGGCGGTGCGCGACGAATTGTTCTCGATGATCGAGGCCGAGCATCGGCGCACCGTCGTCCACGTCCTGCGGATCAGCGGCGGCGCGGAACTGGCGGAGCGGTTTCCTGCATTCCGCCGGCGGCTGGCGCGTGTCCTGCCCGCGATCAACCAGGTCAGCCGGCACCAGGTGATGCTGATCCGCCGCTTTCGCGGCGCCGCGACCGGCAGCAAGAGCCGGCAGGACGATCTCGTGCCGCTTCTGCTGTCGATGAACTGCATCGCCGCCGGCCTCGGCTGGACGGGATGATCGGTCGCGTACCGCTCAGTTGCGCGGCGTCTTACGGTCCAGATGGCGGCGGAGCAGGCGGAGGTTCCGCCTATTCGCCTTGAAAGCGAAATCGAAGATGCTTCCCAGGACCGGCACGCTGCCGAGCACGACGTCGAGTCCGACGTTGCCGGCCATGCGCAGAAGCAACCCCGGCGGCACGCCCATCCGCTTCGCCTGCCAGATGAGATAGACCGAGACGAGCCCGGTCGCGGTATCGCCGACACCGGGCAGCAGCCCCGCGATGCCGTCGATCCCGAACCGCCAGCCCGTTCCGGGAACCTGCCAGCGCGTGTCGAGCAGATGCGCCAGACGCTCGAGCTGCTCCAGCCGCGAGTCGTCGGATGCCGCCCGGTCGGACCGACGGTCTGTCCAGCCGCGGGGGGTAGCGTTCATTTCCTCAAGATCACCCAGAGGGCGTGGATGATGCCGGGGATATAGCCGAGCAGGGTCAGCAGGATGTTGAGCCAGAACTGCAGCCCAAAGCCCACCTGCAGGAAAACGCCGAGCGGCGGCAGCAGGATGGCGAGGATGACGCGGATGATATCCATCGGACCCTTTCCAGATTTCGGTGACGAGCGGCGTTAGCCGCGCCCTACGCCATAGGGTCTAAACCGCCAACGGCGGACAGAGGTTCCGGTCCCGATCGGATCGGGGCGAGCCGCACCGAGCGGCTTGTTCGACAGCGTTTGATTCCTGCTTCGCCCAAGACAATTCGAAATCGACGACAATCACGTCAAGTTTGTCTTCTGTATTGCTCACTGTCCGGCAGAAACCGTCTCTTTGAACGGCCGACTAATTGGGTACAGCATGAGATCTATGGCCTCGTTCGGCCTCATCCGTCTTCGTGCCTGATCACCTGACAAAGGTAAGAGCGGTGCGGCACCGAACCGCTGACAGGGTCGATCACGTCATTGCCGATCAGGAGGTTGTAATTCGCGCCGTCGGACCCGAAGGGGTCGTAGCCCGGTAGGCCCAGTTCGGGGCAGGCCTGCCACCAGCCGTGCTGTGCGCTGACGACGCGTGGGTCGAGCGCGGTGTTGAACCGTGCCACCATGGAGGCGCGACCCTTCGGTGTTCGGATCTCGACGCGATCGCCGTCACCGATGTCGCGGGCCGTCGCGGCATCCGGATGAATCTCGACGATCGGATGAGGAACGCCACGGCGAAGACTCGGGATCGCGCGATGTTGACTGTGGCAGAAGTGCGGCGTCTTCGACGAGGTGAGGACCAGTGGAAACATCTGCGCGAGGTCCGGTCGCGAGCTGTGACTGAATGCCGATTCGATATAGCTCGGCAGCGGCGACTGCCCGGCCGCCAACAGGTTTTCGGAATAGATCTCGACCATGCCGGTCGGTGTGACAAACCCCGGCGCTTGCTCATACTTGCGGTGCCGCGTCATGCATCGGACCTGGACGCCGGACGGCGATCCCTTCAGATCGTCCAGCGTCACGCCGGAAGGGCCAAGGCGGTGCCGATTGGCTGCCTCGATGTCGCCATTCCAGAAGTGCGTGCCCAGGCCGAGCCGATCTGCGAGCGCGAACACGACCTCCGTATCCGAGCGGGCCTCGCCAGCCGGCTCGACAGCGCGGGGCCGGAGCTGAATCAGGCTTTCGGCCTCTGCGCTGATCTCAAAGCCGACGCGCAAGGCCTCACGCTCCCATGGCGTCGTGACGGGCAGTACCACATCGGCGAACCGAGACGTCGGGGTCAGGAAGAGGTCGGCATGAACAAAGAACGCCAGCGCCTCGAGCGCGCGGCGTCCGCGTTCGCCGTCGGCATGTGCCAGGATCAGATTGGCACCGAAGCCGACGAGCCCGCGCACGGGGTACGGATCCCCGTCGAGGACCGCGGTATAGAAATCGGCGGCCGTGACCCAGCCGGAGGCCGGCGGCCCGAGCGGGCGCCGAGCGAGCCCGAGCGCCTTGTGCCATTGAGCCTCCGGCATGAGATCCCAACCGGAGACGTCCGCGGTTGCCGGGCGATCGAGAATGACGTTGCCGCCGGGTGCATCGAAGCAGCCGGTAAGGGCGTACAGGAGTGCGATAGCGCGATCCGTCTGGGTTGCGTTGGTGTGTTGGCCGACGCCCGTCCACGCGTAGTAGGAGATGGGCCGCGCCTCGTGGAGAAGTCGGGCCGCCGCGAGGACCTGTTCAGCCGGAACCCAGGTGATGTGCTCGACTGCCTCGGGTGGAAAGCGCCGACACAGGGCAGCATAGAGACCGAACGCCGGCTCGCAGACGACGGTGCCCTCAGCGGTTTGCATCGGGAGTTCTCCGGACAGTGCGAGACGCGAACCGTCCATGTCGTCGTAGCATCGGCTCCGCGAATCGTAGACCACGGGTCGGCTTCGGGACTCGTCCCAGGCGACAAGCCGATCGGCGCTGCCGCCGGGCATCAGGTCGCACTCTCGAAGGAATCGTCCCGTGTCCCTGCGGACGAGAAGCGGTCCGTTGGTCCAGCGTGAGACGAACGCTCGGTCGTACCAGCCGTTCTCGATCATGACGCCGGCGATGCCGAGCGCGAGCGCGCCGTCGGTGCCGGGCCGGACCCGCAGCCAGAGATCCGCCTTCGCGGCCAGCCCGGCGCGGCGCGGGTCGACGACAATGAGGCGGGCGCCGCGTGCCCGAGCCTTGGCCGCAGCCTGCGCTTGAGCGAGCCAGGACGTGCTCGGGTTGAACCCCCACAACAGCATGCAGCCGGTGTTGGCGTAGTCCGGCGTCGGCAGACCGGCGCCGAAGGTGAAGCGCGTCGCGAAGTCCTTGTGCCAGTTGCAGACCTCGGTCGCGTAGACGGTGTTGGGGCTGCCGAACGCGCGGATCAGCCGTTCGATCCACTGGATGGAATCGGAGAGTGCCGTTCCGCTCGGCGACGTGACCGCGAAGGCGACGCCTTCCGGACCGTGCTCCTCCGAGAGGCGCCGGATTCCCGCGGCGGAGATGTCGAGCGCCTCGTCCCAGCCGATCCGGACCCAGCCCGGGTCCGGATCACCCTTCGGCCGCGTGCGTTTCAGCGGGTGGAGCAGGCGATCGGGATGATGGACGAGCTCCGGCGCGGCGCGGCCCTTGATGCAGAGCGCGGCGCCGGTCGGATGCGACGGATCCGGCTCGACTGCAATGAGGCGGCCGTCTTTGACGACGGAGATACAGCCGCAGCGCGAGCGGCACAGAGCGCACCATCCGCGAATCTTCTCGGCCAAGTTCTCCTCCTTTGCCCTGCGCACGATCGATCGCGACCGGAGGGCGGCTGGGTCGCCCTCCGCCACCGATCTAGAGGAACGAGAGCCCGATTGCGATGACGATCCCGCTTATCAGCAGGATCATCAGGCAGTAACCCATGATGTCCCGGGCATTCAGGCCCGCGATGGCGAGTGCCGGCAGGGCCCAGAAGGGCTGGATCATGTTCGTCCAGGCATCGCCCCAGGCAACCGCCATCGCCGCCCGCGACAGGTCGACGCCGAGCTCCTGCGCGGCTTGCAGCATGATCGGCCCTTGCACCGCCCACTGCCCGCCACCCGACGGGATGAACACATTGAGGAAGCCGGCACTGAGAAAGGCAAACAGCGGCAGCGTCTCCACCGTGGAGATCGAGACGAACCAGCTCGAGATGATCGCCGCCAGGCCGGAGCCGGCCATCATCCCCATGATCCCTGCATAGAACGGGAACTGAACGATGATCCCGCCGGTGCCCTTGACCGCCATCTGCAGGCCGTCGAGGAAGCGGCGCGGCGTGCCACTGAAGACGATGGCGAGCGTCAGGAACACGAAGTTCACAATATTGATGTTCAGGTTGAAGCCGCTGGTCGCGAAGTAATAAACGAGGAAGGCAAATCCGAGAGCACCGGCCAGCATCGACACGACCATGCTGTTTTCGATCCTCTCCGCCGGGCTTTGCACCGCCTTTGGCTGTTCGGATTCCGCGTCAGATTCGGCGTCGACCTCGGGCCCGGCAGTCTCGCTGTCGAGAGACTGGGCCCCCATCATCCGGTTCGCGATCGGTACGAGAATGAAGAGGGCGATGACAATGAACAAATTGTAGCCCGAGAAGATCGTCTCGCTCGTCGGGATAAGACCCATAACGCCCTCGGCGAAGTGGCCGGGTGTGTTGATCAGCAGTGGAATCGAGCCGCCGAGACCGCCATGCCAGACGATAAAGCCCGAATAGGCGCTGGCGATCAGGAGGCGGTAGTTCACGGTCGGAACCTGCCGCACCATCTCCTTCGCGTAGAGCGCGCCGATCACCAGGCCGAACGCCCAGTTGATCCAGCTTGCCCCGAGGGCGACCAGCGTGACGTTGACGATCGCGCTGCCCGGCGTGCTGGAGAGACGCGCGAGGGCGCCCAGAAGCTTCTTGAACGCGGGGCTGATCGCCAGGATGAAGCCCGTGCAGAGCACGAGCACAAACTGCATCGCCAGGGTGAGGAGTTCCCAGAAACCGTCGCCCCAATATGCAACCATCTCCACGGGTGTTGTGTCGGTGAGCGCGATTCCGAGCACGAAAACGACCATCGTGAACAGGATAGCTAGGACGAGGGGGTCCGGCAGATATCGACGAACGGCTCTGTCGCAGGTGCGCGTGAGCACCGTAAACAGGGTCTGCTTCGGCAGGATTCCGGCGGCTGGCGGGGATTGGACGTCTTGACGATCGCTTGGCATAGCTACCTCCCTGAAAGGCTTTTTTCTGACCAATTCGATTCGTGCGGCGCCTAGGGCGGCGACCGCGATGCGGGCATGTGAAAGGAGAGGGCCGCCGCGCGACGGTCCACGCTCGGCGGACGGTAGGCGTGTCGAGGATCGAGCCGTGGCTCGCAACGCCGATTTTGGTCGGAAGCGGAAACGCGTTGGCGGGCCGGCGCAACCGACCCGGGAATAACCCTGACGCTCAGCACGAGTCCGTGCATCGCTATTTGACGGTGAACTCGGCCGGAAGGTCGGCGCCTTCGAGCGCGATGACGCGGGAGGGCGAACCGTCGAGGCCGACCAGCTTAAGCGGCAGGGCGATGATGGTGACCCGCGGCCGCGCGATCTGACCGAGGTTGTGGACGTATTCGATGTTGTAGATGTCGTGGCCGAGGATCTTGTGATGGATGATGCAGTCGTCGCCCTGAAAGCCGGGCTGACGCACGACATACTCCTCGGAGAAGTCGTAGACGATCGCCTTCACGCCGCGCTCGACGAGCCAGTCGGCGCCCTGCGCACCGAGATACGGCCCCTGCTTCCAGAACGTATCGGTGCCCCAGTGCCGATCACTCCAGCCCGTCCGCAGGATTGCGATGTCGCCGCGTCGAGTGTGACGCCCCCGATCCTCCAGAGCATCGCCGGTGATCTCGCGCTCCTCGCCATGATCGGACAGGTCGATGACGGCCGCGGGGCCGAGCAGCTTGCCCAGCGGCGCTTGGTCGATTGATTTGCCGTCCCGTATGAAGTGATTGGGCGCGTCGACATGCGTGCCGTAGTGGCAGAACATGCTGAAGGTCGAGCCCTGCCAGCCGACATCGTCGAAGCGATAAGGGGTGTCGAACGCGACCGTGGATCCCAGGCGCCCGTCGCCGTGGCGAACGGGAACGGACAGATCGATGATCTCTGGCATGAAGCGGACTTCTCCTTCTCTGTGGCGTCGGCGCCTGCGATCGGCACCGATTCTGTTGCTTTTCCTTCTCCCCGACTGGTTGGCCTCAGATGGCGTCTTTTAGCGGAATCGGCGCACCGAGGACGGTCGAGACTCGGTCGGCGTGCTTGCGCGCGGCCCGGCCAACGGCGTCGGCCTTTCGCGGGCTCAATCGCGACAGGGGGCCTGCGACTCCGATCGCGCCAATGACGTCGCCGGTGTGCGAGAAGACCGGCGCCGAGGCGGCGGCGACCTCGTCCATCCATTCGCCGAGGTTAAGGCCGTAGCCGCGCTTGCGGGTGCGGGCGAGATCCTCGAGGACATCCTCACGGCTCACGAGTGTCTTGGCGGTCATCTTCTTGAGGCCGGCATCGAGCACGGCCTCGACGGTCGCCTCATCGGCATAGGCGAGAATGGCCTTGCCGGAGGCGACGCAGTGCGCCGGGAGGCGGTCGCCGCGCGTCACATAGGCGCGGACCCGCTGCGGGCTCTCGGCGATGTCCACATAGACAACGTCTGTCCCGTTCAGCACACCGATATGGGCGGTCTCGCCCGTCTCCGCCGCGAGGTCGGCCAACACGGGCCGCGCGACGGTCAGGATCTCGTACTGGTCGAGAAATCGGCGGGAGAGTTCCAGCACTTTCGCGCCCAGCGAATAGGTGTTTCGCTGGCGGTCCCAGGTGACATAGCCGAACTGCTCGAGTGCCGCTAGGTTGCGATAGGCGGTCGCCTTCGGAATATCGAGGCGGCGGCTGATCTCGGCGAGCGCGAGTGACGGGTGCCGCCGGTCGAAGCATTCGAGGATCGCAAGCGCATTCAGGACCGAGCCGGACGGCGCCACTTTGGGTCCATGCGCCAACTTCTTACTGTTTCTTATATGAAATGGCTGTTTCATAGAATCGAATCATGCGCCCGACGCGTTGGCCTGTCAATGCGCGATCGGGATTCTTCTGCCGGCAGGTGACGCGGTGTGGCGCGTCTAATGGTGGTCGGGGAGGAATCGCTGCCGTCGGCGGTATAAGTCCTCGAACCCTTCTGCTGCCGCGCGAGCTCTCACCGGAGAACTGGCCTCAGTGAATTTCGGCGGGGCATCGTCCAGCTCTGCGCAGGGCAGGCGGCATCCGGTGGGAATGAGAAGGCTGCTCGCAATCAGGATGGGCTGAAGCGGCTCGGCGAAAGGCCGGCGACCCGATAGCACACCTTAGGCCCCGGTCCTGCTGCGGCAACCAAAAAGCAAGCTTATGGAGCAACCTGCGTCAGGTCATCCGCTCAAAAGCATTAGACCGGTGGCCGCTTCCCGGTCCAGGGCCGTGCAGTTTCCAAGGCGGCGCCGATGCGCAGTGCGGTCAGGTCGTCGAACCGGCGACCGACGATCTGCAGCGCCGTCGGCAGGCCGTCGCCGGTGAAGCCAGATGGCACCGAAAGGGCTGGGCATTGGCTCACCAGGTTGAAGATCGAGGTGATGTCGAACCCGTGATAGCGGCCGGCCTCGTCCACCCGGTCATAGTTCTCGTCTCTCCCGCCGACAGGCGGCGCCGGCTGCGCCATGGTCGGGCAGAGCAGGGCGTCGTAACGCTCCAGGATCGGGGCAAGTGCCTTCCATTGCTCGGTCCGGAGGAATTCCAGCCGCTTGAACGACACTGCGTCCATGGCCAGGCCGGCCTCTATCAGGGCCACCACATTGGGGTCCATCTTGTGCCGCCACTCCGGCAGCTTGTCGCCGAAGAAGGTCGCGAGATAGACGCCCCAATGGGCGGTCCAGACGTCGACCATCTCCTTTGTCCAGCGCAGCTCCACCTCCTCGACGGTGGCGCCGAGATCGGCGAGCACCGCGGCGGCGTGGCGCATGTTCGCCTCGACCTCCGGGTGGAGGGCGTAGAAGCCAAGATCTGGGCTCAGCGCGAGCTTCAGGCCGTCGACCGAATGCGGCGGTGGGATCGGGATGTCGAGGGCCGGCTTCAGCGACTGGATGTCGCGCTCGTCCGGCCCCTGCGTCACCTTGAGGAACAGGGCCGTATCCGCCACCGTGCGCGACAGCGGCCCGAAATGCGAGAGTTGGTCGAACTGGCTGGGCAGGATGGTGAAGGGGATCCGCCCGAAGCTCGGCTTCAGCCCGACGATGCCGCAGAGCGCGGCGGGAATGCGCACCGAGCCGCCCATATCCGACCCCTCGGCCAGCGGCACGCAGCCGGACGCGACCGCGGCGCCGGAGCCGCCGGACGACCCGCCGGGCGTGCGTTCGCTGTTCCAGGGGTTGCGGGTGATGCCCCAGAGCGGGCTTTCGGTGAAGCCCGAATAGGCGAATTCCGGCGTCGTCGTCTTGCCGACCAGGATCGCGCCGGCGCCGAGCAGCGCCTCGACGATCGGCGCGTCCGCCTCCGGCACCCAGTCTTCGTAGGCATAGGAGCCGAGGGTGGTCCGCTTGTCGCGGGTCGGGGTCAGGTCCTTGATCGCGATCGGCACGCCATGCAGGGGTCCCAGCGGCTTGCCCGCCATCACCGCCTGCTCCGCCTCGCGCGCCTTGGCCATAGCCTCGTCGGGATAGACGAAGCAGAAGCAATTGAGCGTCGGATTGACCTCGGCGATGCGCGCTAGGCTGTTCGAGACGACCTCCACCGGCGACAGCGCGCGCGCGCGAATGCGGCGGGCGAGTTCGGTGGCGGGCGTGTAGGCAAGGTCGAGATCGGTCATCGAGATGGCTCCAAGTCAAGGCGTGCGCGACTGATGCTAGTATCAATTTTCATCGGACGTTGGTACATCGGCCTAATCCGCACGGCCGGAAGCGCCGCCATCGGTGGAGTTCTCGCGCAGCCGGGCGAGCAGGCGCTCCAGGGTGGCGATGTCTTCATCGGCGAGGCCGACTCGCAGCCGCTGGTCGAAGGCAATGGCTGCCGTGCGTAGCCGGTGGAACATGGCTTCGCCGCGGTCGGTGAGTTCGACGAGGTGGATGCGGCGGTTGGCCGGGTTGCGGCGGCGGGTGAGCAGCCCATCGGCCTCCAGGGCGTTGAGGTGGTGGGTCAGGGTCGCGCCTTGAATGCCCACAGCGTCGGCGAGCTCGCGCTGGTTTCCCAGCCGCTGCGTCTTGAGCGAAATGAGGATCAGCCAAGTCGGCAGGGACCCGCCCGCCGCGGCCAGCGCGTCGTCGAAGGCGCGGCTGACGGACTTGGCGGTGCGGGCGAGATTGAGGCCGATCGGCTGTCCAGCGGGTCGCGGCATGATGCGAGAATAGCACGAATATAGCAGATATCTAATCATTTGACATCGAATGATTCGATATCTACCATCCGCCCGTGATCGAGCCTGGGCCTGTGCCGGGCGACTCGCCAATAGCCATCGGGAGATCCCGCGATGCAGACCATCCTCATCCTGACGCTCGCCTTGCACGTTCTGGCCGGCGTGTTCTGGGCCGGCTCGACCTTCACTCTGGCCCGGACCGCGGGAGCGAACGCGGAGCGCCTGTTCGGTCCGCAGATGGGCGCGGCCACCTTCGCCTTGCTCACTGGCGCGGTGCTTTGGCATCTCCTACATGGCTCGGCGTTCGGGTCGTCGGAGCTGGTCCTGGCCATCGGCATCCTGGCGGCATTCGTCGCCGCTGGCGTCCAAGGCGCAGCGGTTGGGTCGGCCCGTCGCAAGCTCGTGAGCGCCGCTGCGACAGAGGCAGCGCGGTTGCGCGCCCGCATGGCCACCGGTCAGCGGATCGCCGCCGGCCTCCTAGCGGTCACGGTCGTCTGCATGGCCGTGGCGCGTGCCGTCTGATTCCTCCAGCAGCCAGCGCCGGAACGCCGCGATCTTCGGCTGGTCCGCCGTCTCCTCGGGGCAGACCAGGTAATAGCGCACGCCGCTGGTCAGGCGGACGTCGAGAGGGGCGATCAGGCGGTTTGCCGCCAAGTCCGCATCGACCAGCGGGCGGCGTCCGATCGCGATGCCGAACCCGTCTGCCGCCGCCGTCAGGATGAGTTCCGAGGATTCGAGTCGCAGGCCGCGTTGGACATCCGGCGGCTCCAGGCCGGCGGCGTGGAACCATAACGGCCATTCGTCCGGATGCAGCATGTTGTGTATTAGCGGATAACGCAGGAGGTCCCGCGGCTCCCGCAGCGGCCGCGCCGGGTCGAGCAGACGCGGACTGCAGACCGGGAAAATCTCCTCGGTCATCAAAGGGTCGCAGCGCAGCCCGTGCCAGCCGCCACGGCCCCAGCGGATTGCCGCGTCGATATCGCCGTCGCGAAAATCGACGAGCCGGAGCGACGTGGTCAGCCGCACCTCGATGTCGGGATGGGCGGCCGCGAAGCCCGGCAGCCGCGGGATCAGCCAGCGCACCGCGAACGTCGAGAGCAGGCTGACGGTGAGGTTGCCCGTCGCTCGACGGCTTCGGACATGTGCCGTCGCCGCCTCGAGCTGATCGAGCGCGGCCGTGACAGCCGGCAGATAGGCGCGAGCCTCCTCGGTCAGGGTTATCGCCCGGTTGCGCCGGTGGAACAGGCGCACGCCCAGATACTCCTCCAGCCCCTTCACATGATGGCTGACAGCCGATTGGGTGAGGCCCAGTTCCTCGGCGGCGCGCGTGAAGCTCAGATGGCGGGCGGCGGCCTCGAAGGCCCGTACCAAAGCGAAGGGCGGCAGGCGGCGCATGTCATTTGCATCTATGAATACAATTCATGATCATCTGAGGTTTACTTGTTTGTCAATGGCCTAAGCATTTCGGCATACATGAGCAGAATTCAATGTTCAGAGCAGAATTGGCGAGAGGGCCATGATGACCGATATTCCCATCCAGGAGCGGCGCCCGAGCGCGCTGACCGGACTCCTGATCACGGTGCAGCTGACGAGTTTCGTCGCGGCGACCTACGGCTTCGGCATCTATCTGTTTTCGCAGCTCGTCACCGACATGCGCGCGGATCTCGGTTTCGACTACAAGGTCGTAGGAACGATCACCGCCGCGGGCCAGTTCGGGTTCCTCGTCTTCGCGATGATCGGCGCGTGGCTGGCCCCGCGGATCGGCGGGGGCCAAGTGGTGATCGGCTCGGTGGCGCTGTGCGGCGCCTGCCTGGTTCTGCTGCCGATGACCGACAGCATTCTGGTCATAGGGCTCCTGCTGACCATATTGGGCGGCACCGCCGCCTCGGTCTGGGTGCCGATGGTCGAGATCGTGTCGCGGGCCATCGCCTACAGGCACCGCGGCAAGGTTCTCGGCCTGGTTTCCAGCGGCACGAGCTATGGCGTGTTCGCGAACAGCCTGCTGGTGCCGATCTTCGTGCTGAACGATAACTGGCGCGGCGTCTGGTACGCGGTCGGCTTCGGCACGCTGATGGTGACCGTCATCGCGCTGTTCACCTTCTGGCGCCTCGGCCTGTTCCATCGCGAACCGGAAGGCAGGAGCGGCCGGCCGGCCGCCGTCGAAGGCAGGCGCGGCATGCTGGCCGGCGCGCGCGAGGTGATGGTGCCGTGGGTACTGGTCATCTGGGCGATTACCTTCATGAACGGCTTCTCGACCCTGCCGTTCCAGAACTATCTGTCACCCTATCTGCGTGAGGAGCTGGGCTTCGCCGTCGATTTCGCGGCCTCCGTCTGGGGCGTCATCGGCTTCATCGGCATGTTCGCCGGCTTCGTCGTCGGCTGGCTGTCCGACAAGACCGGCGTGCGGCTCGCGCTGCTGTTCGCCTATGTCTGCGTCTTCCTGTCGGCGATGATTCTAGTGGCCGCCCCGGTGGGCCATTTGCCGGTGGTCGCAGGCGTGCTGTTCGCCATCGCCTTCTATCCTATCTTCGGCCTGGTCCCGGCCTATGTGGCCAAGACCGCCAAGGGCGCGGCGGCGACCGCCATCTTCGGCGTAGCCAACGTGACGCTGGGGATCGGCGGCATGACCGGCAACTACTTGGCCGGCATGCTGAAGAACCTGACCGACACGTTCCTGTGGATCTATGTCGCGATCGCGGTCTCGGCCGTCATCCTGGGCCTGCTGTCGATCATCCTGCCGCGCGAGGGCGAGGACGTCGCCGAGCGCGAGCCCGCTATGCCGGGCGTTACGGATGTCGTCAATTGAGTGGACGGCCTTCGCCCGCCGCATCACTCTGTCAGGACGTGAGCGTGCAACAGAGAGCTAAAGCATGACGGTTGATCTGAGCGACGCGCAGATCGCGCAATTTCACGAGGACGGTTTTCTGATTCTTAACCGGCTGATCGCGCCGGAGGATGCGGCGCGCGTGGCGGCGCGGTTCGAAGGTCTGTTCCGCGGCCGGTTCGAGACCGGCCTCTATCCCGACGAGTGGAACTGGCAGGAGGGGCGCGACAGCCCGGACCGCACGCGGCAGATCTGCAATGGCTGGAAGTCTGACCACACCGTCGCCGGCTTGGTGCTCCGCGCGGAAATCGGCCGGCTCTGCGCCACGCTCGCCGGCTGGCCTGGTGCCCGGATAGCCCAGGACAATGTGATCTGGAAGCCGCCGGGGGCGAAGCCGCTCGGCTTCCATCAGGACAACAGCTACAACGCCTGGATCGTCCCAGCTGAGATGCTGACCTGCTGGATCGCCCTCGACCCGACCAGCGCTGCCGGCGGCACCATCGAATATGTCCGCGGCTCCCACCGTTGGGGCCGCTATCCGCCGATCGCGCAGTTCCACGCGCCCGAGGATTACAGGAAGGAGCTGGCCGCCGCTGCGGCCGAGGTCGGGCGGACGCCGGAGATCGTGCCGGTCGAGGTGCCGGCTGGCGGCTGTGCCTTCCACCATGGCTGGACCTGGCACGGCTCGGACAGGAACCGCGCGGACCGCCCGCGCCGCTCGGCGGTGGCGCACTGCATGTCGTCGGACGCCCGGTTCCACACGACCGAGGTCAGCTATATCTACAGCCGCTACAAGCGCGTCGGCGACGACTCGATGGATGAAAGCTTCTTCCCGGTCCTATGGACGCGCGAGGGCTATCGCACGGCTTGGCTCGACGACTATATGTGCCGCGGCTCGGCCGCGGGCAGGTCGCTCAACTACCTGGCCGCAGGAGACTGATCCAAATTCAGCGTTGCCTCGGGACTGCTCCGGACAACCCGCCCTCCAGGTCAGGAGAGCGCTCTTCCACCGCGGCGGGCGCCGATAGCCCGCCAAAGAGCGGTTGCGCCGCGGCCATAACTGATTCGCCCCTTATGGTCGTCGCGAGATCGCTCTTCGGACGCATGCGGGAGGGTGCCGCGAAGCAAAAGTCGACAACGTTCGATCCCGAAAGTTCGGTCCAGAACATGGCGTCGGTTCCGGTCTCGCGCACGATGCGCCGCCCCATTTCCAGGATCCCGACCAGATCCGCTTCCGACGGGCGGCCGGACAGCCGGGCCTGCACCTTCAGCATGAGCTCGCCGTTGTCGTCGAAGCGCTCCTGATTGAGTCGCAGGGCGGCGCCCTGTGGCCCCAGTACGCCGGAGAGCCGCTTGAGAATATCGGTCAGGTTATGCAGGTCGCGTGTCATGGAATGCCGTCTCCGCAATTAGCGGGCAAGACCCCCGCTGCCATAGTCTTGATCAAGCTGCCCCGCCGCGTCCATTGACGCCACTCTTTGCTTCCGCACGCACGGCTGTCCGTCGCTCGTCGGCCGGGGGGATCTATCGGCGGAACGTCATTCGGCGCAATGGCCGGGGGTACCGAGGGTCACGCTGAATCGGGTCCCCGGCGCCAAGCGTTCGAAGGAGAGCGTGCCGCCGAGCTGTTGCACGAGCGAGGTGACGACTTTCATGCCGAGCTTTCCACTCCTGTGGGGATCGAAGTGATCGGGGAGTCCGATTCCGCCATCGGCGACCGTGAGAGTCACCGAGCCACCCGCCGCCGCGCGCAGCATGACGGTGATCTGTTCGTCGGACGTGCTGTCGGGATGGGCATATTTGAAGGCGTTCGTGATCAGCTCGTTGGTGATCAGCGCCAGCGGCAGAACCCGCTCAAGCGTCAGCGTCACAGGATCGGCCACGACCGTGATCGTCCGCGGCCGGTGGATGGCAGTGAGCGAGCGTTCGAGATCGGCACAGAGATCGTGGAGGTAATGGTCGAACGCGACCATGCGGTCGATGTTCGTTCCATCCAGGTGCCGGTACACGTTCGCCAATGCGAGGACATGGCTCCCGACCTCGGCCAATTGCGCCCGGGCTGTCGGATCGCTCACCTGTGATCGCTGTAGGCTTAATAGCCCGGCGATGAGCTGCAGGCTGTTCTTGGCCCGGTGTTGCAGCTCGCGCAGCAGGATCTTGTGGACTTCCAGTTCCCGTTCCAGTGCACGAACGCGATCAGTGCGCCGCCGTTCGCCATTGACCTGCCGGATGGCTGACCCGGCAGACACGCTCGTCACCTGTGCGCTCGGCCGGTCCGCATTTCGCTTGCGCTCCATAGGGCTCTCTGCCGACCTGTCGAAGCTAAACTGACTCCGGGTGAGTGGATAACCGCAGATGGCCGCATTATGAAGCATTGTCAAGGATGCGCATATCCAAATCGAATAGAATTCAGCACGATTACTTTGTACGGAAGCGTACATTGCCAATGGTACTGTTCTTAACAGTGTATCCGGGAAGCGGATTCGGGGCGGTGGCCTTGGTCCAGATTCGTCTCAGCCGAGCAGGCGGTCGCACTCGTCTTTGGCGAGACCATAGCAGGCGCACGAACTCGCCTCGAGGCTGGCCCGGTCGAGCACCGTGATGCGGCCGTAGTTGTAGCGGATCAGCCCGGCGTTCTGCAGGGTGCCCGCCGCCACCGTGACGCCGGCGCGCCGCACGCCCAACATGATGGCGAGGAATTCCTGGGTGAGCGGCAGGCGATCCGTTTCCGCGCGATCGTGCGCCATCAGCAGCCAGCGCGCCAGGCGCTCCTCGACGGTATGAAGACGGTTGCACACCGCGGTCTGCGAGACCTGGACGAAAAGGGCTTGGACATAGCGCAGCACGAGATCCCGGAGCGCTGCATTCCCGTTCATCTCGTCGCGCAGCAGCCCGGCCGGGAGCCGCTGCGCCGTGCCGGGGATCTGGACGAGCGCCTTGACCGGCGCACGGTCGGTGCCCAGGGCAACCGGCGTGCCGACCAGGCCTTCGCGGCCGACGGTGCCGACCTCGACCGCATGGTTCTCGTCCGCGGCGGTGATCAGCGAGACCATGCCCGCATCGGGGAAATAGACATGCTCGATCGGCGCGCCGGGCGCGTGGACAACCTGCTTGAGCGGCAAGTCGACGCGCTCGAGGTGCGGACGCAGGCGGTCGAGGTCCGCGGACGGCAGAGCGGCGAGAAGCTGATTGTGGGTGAAGTCTGAGCTTGGCATGTGCTCCTCCGAAAAGCTCGGGCAAGAGCACATCACCTCTCTCAACCACCTGCGCCCGGGACTGCGCCGTTGTGGGTGGTGTCTCCCAGATGAGGTCTTGCGGCACAGGTTACAAGCGGTGCGCCGTGCCCGTTGCAGATCGAGATCGAAACGCCAGGACGATGACATGGGCGCCAGCGCCGACGAGCCGTTCGAGGCGGGATGGCGCGGCGAGTCTGGACGGCGTCAGTGGCGCGGGGCGGCGGCCCGCGCCCGATCGACAGCGGTCCTGAGGGTGGTCTCTTGGATCGGCTTGTCAACGATGATGGCGCCGGGCACACCGTCCAGGTCGGGCCGGCTGCCCGTGACGTAGACCACGGCCGGCGCTCGCCCGTTGCAAATCCGCCGGACCGCGGCGATGCCGCTGCCCGCCCGCAAATGCAGGTCGGCGGTGATCAGATCGGGCCAGGCCCGATCGGCAGCCGCGACCGCTTGGTCTTCGGTGACCGCAACTGCGAAACTCTCGTACCCTTGCTCGCGCAACAGATCTTCCAGAAGGAGGGCGATCAGGAGATCGTCTTCGATGATGAGAGCGTGCACGGCGCGCCCCTTACCAGTTTAGGAGCAAACTCCAGCTTGGCGTGATCGTTCCCGGACGGAAAATGAATTTCGTCGATTTGGAAGGGTTTATGTAGCGCCTTGTACGAAACTGTACTGACGAAGCCAAAGATTTAGCCGGTCGGCCGGTTCGGCTCCAGCTCCATCGCTGAAGCCAGCGGATCGGAGTCGTCCCGTTGGAGGCCACCACCGGAACAGCCGACCGACGCGGCGGCGATTTCCAGAACCTCCCATAGGCTGACACCTCGAGTGGGACGGCCTCCGCCCTTTGCATCTACAACCGCGCGGCTCGGCCGCCTCTCAGCTGTTCGACTCTGGATAGGGCGGTGTCTCCACCATCTCGAGTAGCCAGAGCAGCGACGGCGACCACACTCCGGGATGAGGACTGAGGCCCCTTACGAGGCTTGTATTAGATTTGTGTTAGAACTGCCTTGGTATAGGTTTGTCCGCGTTCGCGAAGCTCTCAGGCTATTAATGTTCGTAACTGCTTTCTATCCGCTGCAGATCACATGCTATCCGGTTGACGTGTTGCGAAGGGGGTCAAGGCTGCCGGGCCGGTGTCTGGTGCGTTCGACCAACGGACTCACTGCATGAACGCCACGATTGGTGCTAAGAGTGTAAGCGCTTGCGCCCGCGCGGATGATGCCGTCTTCGTTCGGCTCAAAGGCGGCCTCGGCAATCAGATGTTTCAATACGCGGCCGGGCTTGCCGTGGCAAAGCGCTGTGGCTGCCCGTTGAAGATCGATCCATCTTGGTTCGCTACTGTCGCCAACCCCTCCGATACCGACCGCTCCTATATGCTGGATGCATGGAGAGTCGACGTGCCCATGGCCACGGTTGAGGAACTCGCCATATTTCCAAAACGAAAGTGGCGACAGCGCAATCCACTCCTCGACCGGGCACTACGGCCGCGCGCCCAGGTTGGCCGCGTCTACCGCCAGCCGGGCCACCATTACGATCCCGGCATCGCGGCTTGCCGTCCACCAGTCCTGCTCGCGGGCTATTTCCAGACGGAAGCATTTTTTGCAGACCTGGGGGCTGAGCTGCGCGCCGCGTTCCAGCCGCGCCGGCCTCTGTCGGAGAACAGCGGCCGAATGCTGCGGCTCATTGAAGCCGCGGATTGGCCGGTGGCCCTGCATTTGCGCCGAGGGGATTACGTCGCCAGCGCGCACACCAACCAGGTGCATGGCACCTGTCCGCCGGACTATTACCGTCGGGCCGTACGTCTCCTCGATGCCCTGAGCGGAGAGCGGGCGCACTACTTCGTCTTCTCCGACGAGCCGGAGGCCGTGGACGAGGTGCTTGGCGATCTACCGCGCCAGACCATCGTGTCGGGCAACGATGACCGTCCGTGGGAAGACATGACGCTCATGGCCGCCTGTCGCGACAACATCGTCGCCAATTCCAGCTTCAGCTGGTGGGGCGCATGGCTCAATCCCGGCCGGTCAAAGACGGTGATCGCACCGCGCCGCTGGTTCCGGCGCGATGCCATGCTGCGGCTGAACACCGTCGACTTGATACCCGACGAGTGGATCACATTGTAGCGGGCCGATTATTGCAGCGCGGCCCTGAAGCCTGATCCGATCACATTGATCCAACCTGATCGGATCGCACTCTGGTACGGAGCGTCGTTTCGAGAAAGCCGATCACCTGCTCGGCCGCTCGGTCGCCTGTGAAGAGGTTCGCCCTGTCGCGCAGCCGATCCCGATCGGGAGGCCGGTCCAGGGTCGCCAAGATGGCGCCGGCCAACGCTTCGTGATCGCCCACCTGCACCAGCGAGCCGTATTTGCCGTTCTCCAGGATCTCGGCCGGGCCGCTCGGGCAGTTGGTGCTGACCACCGGGCAGCCGCAGGCCATCGCCTCGATGATGACGGTCGGCAGGCCCTCGTAGAGCGATGCGAGCGTGAAGACCCTGGCATGCGCCATGTACTGATACGGATTGCCGACGAATCCTGCCAGATGCACGTCGGCGTCCACGCCGAGCTCCCGCGCCAGAGCTTCGAGCCGGCCCCGCTCCGGCCCCTCTCCCAGGATGACGAGCCGGGCCGGGCGAGCGCGCCGCACCCGCTCGAATGCCTGAAGCAGTGACGCGAACCCCTTATGCGACTTGAGGCTTCCTACGGCAAGGATCACGGGCGGTTCCCCTGGCCGAAACCAATCGTGCTCAGGCTGCTCCTTTGCCCGGTCAAGCAGATCCGCTGTCACGACAGGATTGTAGACGGTGCGGATGCGTTCGCGGGCTATGCCGGTCACCTTCGACAGGTCTTCGGCGACGCCATCGGAAACAGCCACGATGCCGTCGGCCCGTGGATAGAAGCGTTGAGCCAGCGGCGGCAGCCGTCGCACGCGGCCTTTTCGGGCATGCAGGACATTGGATGTGAAATGACAATGCTGGCTGATGACCAAAGGGGTCCCGGTTCGCGATGCCGCGGTGGCGCAGATGGCGGCGATATTGCTGTAATCCAGCGCCGAGAACATGACGGTTGGGCGTTCTCTGCGAAGATACCGGGCCAGGGCGGGAATGCTTCCCAGGACCCAAGGCGATTTCGGTCGCATGATCACGGGTGACAGTGCCGCCACATCCGCCGGGCACGCGGTCAGCGCTCCGACCGCTTGAAGCGCTGTTCGGGCTTTGAGGTCGACCACTCGCACGGCAGGCGGCAGTTCGGACAGGAACGGCCCCTTTGCCCGTCCCAAGACAACATCGACCCGGAGCCCACGGTCGGCCAGCACTGTTGCCAAATTCGCAATGCAGCGCTCGCCGCCTGCGCCTGCGAGCGATCGGATAAACAGTGCGATATGCAAGTTCCCCCTCCTCGTTAGGCTTTTCGGGAATGGAAAGGCGTGAATGGATGCCTTGGGCAAGGTTGGAATAAAGGCCGATCCGTCATCTCGAATCGCTTCCGAACGGTGCAGACGGATGAGATCAAAGCGATCGGACCGGCGGGGCCGGGGCAAGGATAGGGGTGAGCCGACGGTGTCGTTTCTGCTGCTTGAACGTCTTCCGGACACAGCGAAGGCCGGTCAGAACGAGGGCATGGGCGATTTCGGCCGGCGTCAGCCCGATTTGGAACAGTCGCCAAAACGGGCGTTTGCGGGCGCCGGCCCGGTCAGGCTGCCCCCGTCGCCGCCGCCGGGCTAGTAGCAGCGCCAGGACAGTCGACTCGATCTGCGCGTAAGGAAAGCGAAAGGACGTGTTCTCCAAATGCCGCCGATACAGGCACAGAATCTCGGGAAGGCGGCGCACCGAGCCGATTTCTTCGAGCCGCAGGAACAGGTCGGCATCCTCGGCATGCGTGAAGAGCGATCGGTAAAGCCCAACCTCGAGCAGCGCCGTTCGGCGGAACATGGCCGGTGGGTGAAACATCGGTTTGTAGGTCAGGCTGAAGCCATCGAGGCATCCGACCGGACCGTCCGGCGGCGTGAGGGTTTTGAGGCCGCTCAGATCGTTCGGCGCCCCCAATTGGCTGTGAATGATCGCCATTCCGGCTGTGACGGCAAGAACATCGGGGCTGGCGTCGAGGAACGCCACTTCCTTTTCGAAGCGATCGGGCATCGAAAGATCGTCGGAGTCCATGATCGCGACATACTCGCCCCGAGCCTCGCGGATCGCCATGTTGCGCGCCTCGACGACGCCGACGCGGCTGGGTCGCATGACGCGTATGCGGCAGTCGTCATACTGCGCGATGATTTCGGGCGTGCTGTCGGTCGAGCCGTCATCGACGATCAGCAACTCGAACTCCGCGAAAGTCTGCCTGAGAACGCTGTCGATGGCGGCGCCGATCCACCGTTCGGTGTTGTGCGCCGCCATGACTACGGACACGCGCGGATCCGCTCCGTTTGTCATTGATCCTCCCATTCCCGACGATGGGAGAATTACGTAAGGGTTCGGTCAAGAAATGGTTAACGCGGCGGCCCTGGCGCGCATCGAACGCCCGCCTGAAACCTACCCGCCGTAATGGACCAGCCCGCCGTCGGTCTCGTCTTCCAGATCGGTGATGGCGTGGTCGATGTCTGAAATCGCCTCGCGCAGCGCGGCGATGATGAAGGCGCGGTCGGTGGTGAAGGGAAGTTCCTCGATCAGGCGGTCGAGCTTGCCGCGGGCGAGCCACGCCTTGTGCCGTGCCCATTCCGGAAATAGGACATGGTGCGGGTCCACCTTTCTCAGGTCGGGAAAGCGGGTCGGGTCGGGAAGCCCGATGGCCCGCGGGACATAGGCGTTCACCATGGTGATTCGCTCGGTCGGCTGCTCGAGCTTGGCGCCGCGATGCACGACCATATTCCCCTGCATCAGCACGACCTCTCCCGGCCGGGCGAAGGGAACGCTGACCACGCGATCTTCCGGCGGCGTCCGACCCTCCGCCGCAAGCGCCGCGGCCTCCGTCTTCGTTCCGAGGAAATACTGGAACGCCCCGCCGCGAACGGTCGCGGGGTCGCTGACCATCATGACATAGTCGATGCCGACCGTGTCGTGGTGCCACTTGTCGACTGCGCGACTCAAATCGTCCGGCGCGAAGTTCAGGTGGCCCAATTGCAACGGCATCGTGTGCGGCGCCAGGGGCGCTCCGAAAACGTCCGACAGGAACGCCGTCACCTCCGGGCAGAGGCAGAGGTCCCGCAGGAAGCGGGAGCGGTATGTGCCGCCGCGCACCATGTTCTCGATCCGCTCGCAGCTGACCCGATGAAGCCGAAGTTGCCGGCAGACCTCCAGCAGCGCGGACGCGCCCTCATCGGACAGCAGGCGGAAGGGCGCGGTGATCGCGACGCGGCTCGGGCAGGCGGCGATGTCCTCCTCGCTATAGCCCAACGCCTCGAGCGGAACGGCCCGGACGGGCCGCTCCAGGGCCAGATGCCGATGCGGATCGAAGACCACCGCCTCGGCGACCGGGGCCATGTCGACGGGGGTCCTGCTCGGGAACGTCATAGGCTCGGCGAACATCGCGGCACTCCTTGCGGCTGGTTCCGCTCAGTGGTGGCTGGAATGCAGGATCTGGTCGCGCAGACCGGTCTCATAGCCGAGGCCGGCGGGCGTCAGGATCGCCGCGACCGGGAACTGCGACTGGATCAGCCCCTTGCGCTGAAGCGCGAGCCACACCGCTTCGTTGTTCAGTCCGCTGGCGTCGCGCGACAGAACGACCGAGGCGCCGAGATGGAAATGGTCGCCATGCGGCCGCGGCAGGTCCGAGACCAGCACATGGCCGGGCTCGTCGGCCGGAACGGCATGCTCGTCGAGCCGCGCCAGCTCCTGCAGCAGGGTCAGCGTCTTGAGCTGCAGCGGGTTCAGGTTCAGGGGGTTCTTCTTCGGAGGCATGATCAGTCCCGAAAGTTCACATATTGCAGGGGCTGCTCGATCTTCATGTCCTTGACCAGCGCGATCGCGTCCTGCAGGTCGTCGCGCTTCTTGCCGCTGATGCGCAGCTCGTCGCCCTGAATCGCGGCCTGCACCTTCATTTTTCGGTCCTTGATCTCCTTGACGATGCGCTTGGCGAGCGTCGAATCGATGCCCTGCTTGACGATCACCTGCTGACGCACCGTATTACCTGACGCCTTCTCCGGGTCCTTGAACTCCAGCGCGCCGGGGTCGAGCTTGCGCCGGACGAAATAGCCCTTCAGAAGCTCGTGCATCTGCTTCAGCTTGAGGTCGTCGTCGGCGAGGATGGTGATCGTCTCCTCCTTGCGCTCGACGGAGCATTTGCTGCCCTTGAAGTCGAACCGCGTGTCGATTTCGCGTTTCATGCCGTTCAGAGCATTGTCGACCTCGGCGAGGTCGGTCTTGGAGACGATGTCGAAAGAAGGCATGAGTCGTTCCCGTCGTCGTTGAGATTCCTGGCCGTCACTCTGCCACAGCCAAGCCGGTTCTGCATCGCCTCTTAGAGTGCCCAACATCGCCGATCCATGGTCTGCGGGCCTGGGCGAGCGCGGGTTAGGCTCTCTTAATCCCCTTTAAACGTGCCGCGGATAGCCTTCCCGTGCCGGAAAAGCCTTTTAGTTAAGGATATTCCCGACTCAATTCCGCTGGGGCAATCATGCTTACGCTATCCCTCGTCGCGACCGGGCTGACCAGTGCGCTCGCGCTCGTCAGCCTTGGCGGCGGTCTCTATGAATTTCGGGTCGTCGATCCTGCCTGGCCGCGCCGTCCCGAGCTCATTCAGCCCGAACGCGGCGGCGTCTCCCGCCGAAGGTTCTGGATACCGGCCCATATCGTGTTCGAGCTGGCGCTTGTCGTCGCCCTTACCGTCACATGGTCGCAGCCGGAGATCCGTCTGTGGCTGCTGGCCGGCCTCGCCAGCCATGCGATCATGCGAATCTGGTCGGCGTTCCATTTCATCCCCAAGGCTCTCGCCTTCGAGCGCGCCGCCCCGGCGACGATCGCCGAAGGGACGGCGCGCCGCTGGACGCGGCAGAGTTTCTGGCGGCTGCCGCTGGACCTCATCACCTGCGCGGCGATGCTTGGAGCCTTCGCCGTGGCGGCGCGCCTCGCCTGACCAGAGGTCGAGGCGATTCCGTCATTGTCGCGCTTGACGGCGAACGCGTTTCGGTTGGCAGGACGCGTGAGGATTGTCGGAGGTCCGATGTCCCGCCGTCTGCCGCCGCTCAACGCCCTCCGCCCTTAAGAGAAATCCCTGCCGACAAACGCCGATCCTTTAGATAGGATGCCGCCAAAATCGCGTGAGGCAGGGTCGATCATGGCAACAATTCAGCATCCCTATCTGATGTTTCTCGGCGATGTGCCGGACCAGCTCGCCGCCAAGACGGCGCAGGGCATCGTGCATTGGCGCCGAGACTGGTGCGCGGGGCAGCTTCGTCTCGACGGCGCCAAGGCGGATCTCAAGCTCCCCGACATGACCGTCGATGAGGCGGCCGAGGCTGGGGTGAAGACGGTGATCGTCGGCGTAGCGAACCGGGGCGGCCGGATATCCGAAAGCTGGATCCCGGTCCTTGTCCGTGCCCTGGAGAAGGGCATGGACCTGGCCAGCGGCCTGCATCGGCGGCTCAGCGACGTTCCAGCCTTGCGGGAGGCCGCGGCGGCCCATGGCCGGCAACTGTTCGACGTGCGCCACCCGGCGCGGGACTTCGAGGTCGCCACCGGCGTCAAGCGTCCCGGCAAGCGGCTGCTGGCGGTCGGCACCGACTGCTCGGTCGGCAAGATGTACACGACGCTCGCCTGCGAACGCGAGATGCGCCGGCGCGGGATGAAGGCCGATTTCCGCGCTACCGGCCAGACCGGTATCTTCATCGCGGGGGACGGGGTCTCGATCGATGCGGTGGTGGCCGATTTCATCTCCGGCGCGGTCGAATGGCTCTCGCCGGCCAACGATCCCGACCATTGGGACTTGGTCGAGGGCCAGGGCTCGCTGTTCCATCCTTCCTTCGCCGGGGTCAGCCTGGGCCTGCTGCACGGTGCTCAGCCCGACGTTCTGGTGATGTGTCACGAGCCGACGCGGCGTCACATGCGCGGTCTGCCCGACCGGGCGCTGCCGGACCTTGCCGATTGCATGGAGGCGAACATTGCGGCCGCCCGCCTGACCAACCCGGATGTCCGCTGCGTCGGTTTCAGCATCAACACCGCGAGTCTCGACGACCGGGCCGCCGGGGAGTACTTGGCGTCGGTCGAGGACCGGTTCGGGATGCCCGCGGTCGACCCCTTCCGCAACGGCGCCGGGCCGATCGTCGACGCGATCGTCTAGGCGGGGAGTGGACTATGACACAGCGAGAGGACCGTAGGGGCGTAACGGTCGCCTCCGAGAGCTGGCCCATCGCCGGTAGCTTCGCGATCTCGCGCGGCAGCAAGACGGCGGCCGAGGTGGTCGTCGTGACCCTGCGGGAGGAGAACGATCACGGGGCCGCTATCGGCCGCGGCGAATGCGTGCCCTATGGTCGCTATGGCGAGACGATCGCCGGCGTGACGGCGCAGATCGAGGCCCTGCGACCGGCCCTCGAACAGGGCATGGATCGCATGGCGCTGCAGGCGGCCCTGCCGGCCGGGGCGGCCCGCAACGCGGTGGATTGCGCGCTGTGGGATCTGGCGGCGAAGCAGATGGGGCGGTCCGCGGCGGAGCTGGCCGGTCTCTCTCCGCTGCAAGCGGTAACGACCGCCTATACGCTGAGCCTCGGCAACGCCGAGGCGATGGCCGAGGCGGCGCGGGCACAGGCGCACCGGCCGCTTCTGAAACTGAAGCTGACGGGGCCCGGCGATCTCGACCGGGTGCGGGCGGTGCATGCCAACGCGCCGCAGGCGCGGCTGATCATCGACGCGAACGAGGCCTGGACGCCGGCGATCTTCGCCGAACTGGCGCCGCGGCTGGCGCCGCTCGGCGTCGAGATGATCGAGCAGCCTCTGCCGGCCGATGCGGATGCGGCGCTGGCCGACCTCGATCGTCCGATCGCCGTCTGCGCCGACGAAAGCTGCCACGACCGGGCGAGCCTACCGGCGCTCGTCGGCAAGTATGACGCCGTCAATATCAAGCTCGACAAGACCGGCGGCCTGACCGAGGCGCTGGCGCTGGCCGAGTCGGCGCGGGCGCAGGGCTTTGCGCTGATGGTCGGCTGCATGGTCGCGACCTCGCTCGCGATGGCGCCGGCGCTGCTGGTCGCGCAGGGCGCGCGCTGGGTGGATGTCGACGGCCCGCTGCTGCTCGCGCGGGACCGGGAGCCCGGCCTCCGCTATGAGGGCAGCCTCGTCCATCCGGCGCCGCCCGAGCTGTGGGGGTGACGGAAGGGCGCAGACTGCCGCCCCTGCAGATCCTTGCCGACTCGATTCGGTTCCTCTTCGGGCGCTTCCCCACCTTCCTTCGGTTGGCCGCCCTTCCGATTCTGCTGCTCGGCCTGGCGTTCGTGATGCCGAAGATCCTGGCGTCGTCGGGCCAAGCCTCATCCACTGGGCTCTTGTTCGTCGCGTTCACGTCGATTCTCGTCATCTCCTATGTGCTGTCGCTGATCAGCTTCACGACGGCATGGCATCGAGTCGTTATCGACGGGCGATCGCGGTTGAGATTGGGCCGGTCCGAATGGCGCTATCTCGGTTACAGCCTGCTTCTGCTGGTCGGCTTGCTGGTTGCGCAGTTCATCGGCGTGTCTCTGGCGGGTGCGGTTCCCGCCATGGCGGGCAAGGTGGCCGTTGCGCTTGCGCCGCTGCTCCTCGTGTTTTTCCTGGCCGTTCGCGTGATGCTCGTCTTGCCGGCGGCGGCGGCCGGCCAGGCACTGAGCCTGGTCGACGCTTGGGATCTCGCCCGCGGCAACAGCCTACGCCTGATCGGGCTTTTTGCCGTGATCCTGGTGAGTTGGTGGCTTCTCGCCCTGGCCGGCCAGATGCTTGCGACGGCCACGGACATATCCTCGCCTTGGTATCTGGCGATCCGCGGCGCCGAGATGGCCGTGGGTATTCTCTACTGGGGATTGACCGTCACGGCCATGTCGCTCTGCTATCGATGGCTTGTAAGCCCACGGTGAGATGTTTAAGCCAGCTCCGCCACCGCTGTCGCGAAGCGCTCCACCTCCTCCTCGCTGTTGTAGTAATGCACCGACGCGCGCACGAGATCGGGGAGCCGGCGCGCCGTGGCGTCGAGCAGGGTGGAGCCCGGGCCGGAGACGGAGACGTTGATCCGCCGGGCCCGTAGGAGACGGGCCATCTCCTCCGCGGTCTTCGTCGCGACCGTGAAGCTGACGATGCCGCAGCGCCGTTCGCCGATATCGGTCACCGAGATGCCGGCGATCCGGCCGAGCCGGTCGCGCAGCGTGGCGGCCAAGGCCGTCACCCGCGCTTCGATCGCGGGCAGGCCCCAGTCGAGCGCGTAGGCGACCGCGGTGCCGAGGCCGATCAGGCCGGCGACGTTGTTCTCCCAGTTCTCGAAGCGGCGGGCGTCGGGCCGCATCTCGTACCGGTCGGCCGCGACCCAGCGCGCCGCGTGCAGATCGAGGAAGGGCGGCTCGAGCCGGTCCAGAATCGCGCGGCGAACATAGAGGAAGCCCGTCCCGCGCGGCCCACGGAGATATTTCCGTCCGGTCGCCGACAGCATGTCGCAGCCCAGCGCCTCAACGTCGAGCGCCAGTTGCCCGGCCGACTGGCAGGCATCGAGCAGGAAGGGAATATTGTGGGCGCGCGCGACCCGGCCGACCGCCTCCGCGGGGTTCACGAGGCCGCTATTGGTCGGTACGTGGGTGATCGCGATCAGCTTGACGCGATCATCGATCATCGACGTCAGAGCCTCGATGGAAAGCTGACCGCTCTCGTCGTTCGGCACGGCCTCCACGACGGCCCCGGTGCGGGCGGCGACCTGGAGAAAGGCAATGAAATTGCTCGCATACTCCGCGCGTGCGGTCAGGATGCGGTCGCCCGGTCCGAGCTTCAGGCCATAGAACGCCATCGACCAGCCGACCGTCGCGTTCTCCACCAGGGCGATCTCGTCGAATCGGCAATTAAGCAGCCGGGCGATCGAGGCGTAGGTGTGATCGATCGCGTCGCGCGCGGCTTCCGCCGCTTCATAGGCGCCGATTGTGGCTTCGCGCTGCAGATGAGCGATCTGCGCCGCGAGCACCGGCTGCGGCATCAGCGAGGCGCCCGCATTGTTGAAATGCAGCAGCGTTGCCGTGGCGGGTGTGTCGCGGCGGGCACGGTCGAGGTCGATCATCCTGCGTGCTCCAGTTTCCTTGCGCCTCAGGCAGCGCGCTCGGGCGGCAGGCAGACGGAGACGGCGGTCCCGATGCCAGGCTGGCTTGCCAGCTGAAGGCTGCCGCGGTGAAGTTCGGTAAGCGCGCGGCTCAGCGGCAGACCCAGCCCGGTCCCGTTATATTTGCGGGCCAGCGTGCTGTCGACCTGGCCGAATACCGACATGGCTTGCGGAATATCCTCGGTGGCGATGCCGATCCCGGTGTCCATAACGCTGAGCCGAAGGGCCCCGTCGCTGTCGCGGTCCGCCTTCAGCGTGATGCTGCCGCCGCTCGGCGTGAACTTGACCGCGTTCGACAGCAAATTGAGCAGGATCTGCTTGAGTGCCCGCTTGTCGGCCCTCACCGCAGGCAGTCCAGGCTCGATATCGACGGTTATCGACAAACCCGCGGCCTGCGCCCGCTCGCGGATGATGCGCAGGACCGATGCGAAAAGCTCGTCGAGCTCGACATGCTCCTCGTTCAACTCGAACTTGCCGGCTTCGATCTTCGACAGGTCGAGGATGTCGTTGATGAGTTCCAGCAGCAGGCTGCCGCTCAAATGGATGTCCTGGACATAGCCGCGATAGGCTTCGCAGCCGACCGGGCCGAAGAGCTCGTCCTTCATGATCTCCGAAAAGCCGAGAACGGCGTTCAGCGGTGTGCGAAGCTCGTGGCTGATATTGGCGAGAAACTCGGTTTTCGCACGGTTGGCCAGCTCTGCCTGGTCCTTCGCTGCCATCAGTTCCCGTTCGGTCCGCTTGCGTTCGGTAATGTCGCGGGCGGAACTAACGAAGCCGCCGCCGGGCATCGGATTGCGCCGCAGTTCCAGAACCCGCCCGCCCGGGCGCGTATATTCCGTCGGCGTGCGATCGCAGCGCATGGCGGCGGCCAGGCGCTCGGCGATGACCTCCTCGGCCGGTCGCGGGGCGTAATCGCCACGCTTGGCATTGAACCGGAGCAGGTCGACGAAGGAGAGCCCCGGCCGCAGCAGCGTCTCGGGAAAGTCGTGCATCGCGGCGTAGGTCCGGTTCCAGATAACCAGCTTCAGATCCTTGTCGAACACGCTGATGCCTTCGCCGACGCTGTCGAGCGTCGCATGCTGGAGCGCGGCGAGCTTCTCGAGCTGCTCGTTCTTGGCGGCGATCACCTCGAGATGGCGCCGGTTCTCCCGTCGACCCTGATCGATCTGCCGCAGAATGACGAAAGCCAGCAGGCCGATCAGCGCGAAGGCGCCGCCGACCGGCGGCAGCACCGACCAGAGCATCTGATTGCCGGGCGTATCCGGCGACCAGACCAGTGCGCCGAGCCGCCTACCGTCGGTGGACAGGAGCGGGAGCGACGGCCGGTCGAACTCGTCTGCGCTGAGAACGACCGACAGGTCATCGAATCCGTAATCCTCCGCGATCACGGAAAGCCATGCCGAGTCGAGCGCCTTGCCGAAGATCAGCAGATGAGACCTGTCCCGCGTCGTGCTGGGTTCTGCCGCGCTGGTGCGCATGATCGGCGTAACGGCGGCCAGATGGATTGTCCCGTTCATCCGAACGATGCCGGTGACCGAGGTCGGCTCTCCCGATGTTCCCGTCGACGGCCCCGCTCGTGCCGCCTCGATCAATGTCTCGAGTCCGCGAGGTGGCTTCACTCTCGATTCGAGTGTTACGGGCTCTCCGTTATGAAAGCGGAACAGCAACCGGTCTTGCGAATCGAGGACGAAGCTTTCGCTGACCCCGGAGGCTTGATGCGGATCATGACTGATATTCTCGCGCGCCCAAGCCGCGTTCGGCTCCTCGACGAGGTTGCGAACCGCGTCGTCCGACCAGGCATGGTCCCGATTGACCCGGACGAGGTCGCGGGACTGGGCCGTAAGGAGCGACTGTGCCAATTCGATCGATTTTGCCGTTGCGACCATGTCCTGGCCGCGCGCCGCGGCGAAGATCAGGCCGCCAATCACTGCCGCGCCGATCCCCAGCAATCCGAGGAACGGCAAGACAGACCAGCGGGCGATCGGCTTGCGCTCGACGGGTCCGTACTTTCCGATTCTTCTTACCCCCTGCCGCGATATCCGTGCCTGACCCTCGTGTGACGATTCCAACGCTTGGGATCCAAGCGTTGCGTGAATCAGCCCACTAGCGGCACGTCCTCGGCCGGCGGTCTTCCGCCGCCGGCGTCGGGTTGCAATTCTTACCGCAGGTTCGCGGGTTGGAAAGAGAAAACCGATCCGATCCTGGACGGCCGGAGCCCGAGCCGGGGGCGACGGCCAGTTTCCGGGTTGCGCAAAACGCATTGCCGCGATGCTGCTTTTGCAATGCAGCAATTTTGCCCGCAGTTCGGCGGGAATCGGCGAAATGAAGCGAGGTCTGGCGCTTCTGAAAAGGTGGAGGGGCGGGTTGAAAACACCCTCGACACTCTTCATATTGTGCAGCGCGGCATGGTGGCAATATTCCCATATTGCCCGGCCGCATCGCCCTTCGGGCGTTTCCTCCCTGAACTTGGGCCGTGCTTATGCACGGCCCTTTTTTTTGCGGCTAGGAATGGCGTGGAGCCGCAGTTTTCAGCGCTTGGGGAGTGTGTCGTTGGCCTCCCCGAGGCTGAGCTGCATGATCACGCTGTCGACCCAGCGGCCCAGCTTGAACCCGACCGAGCGCAACAGCGCCGCGCGCTGGAAGCCGAGGCTCTCATGCAGCCTGATCGAGGCGCTGTTGCCAGAGTCGCCGATGACCGCGACCATCTGTCGCATGCCTAGATCGGTGCAGCGGCGGATCACTCCGCCGAGCGCGGCCCGGCCGAATCCCTGTCCGACCGCCTCGGGTGCGACATAGACGGAATCTTCCACCGTATAGCGATAGGCGGTACGCGGCCGGAACGGACCGGCATAGGCGAAGCCGCGGACGAGCCCGTCGCGTTTGGCGACCAGATAGGGGAGTCCGCGCCCGAGAATCTCCCGTCGCCGCCGGTCCATCTCGGTCTCGTCCGGCGCCACTTCCTCGAAGGAGGCGACGCCGTGAAGCACGTGATGGGCATAAATCCGCTGGATGGCGGCGACGTCCTCCGACGTGGCTTCCTCGATAACTATACCGCCTGGAGTCTGGCTCGGTGCCGTAGCTGCGTTCATTGCGCCAGAACCGTCGAGCCGTTGGCGCTGATCTCGCGGACCAGCTCGCTCATGCCCCGATACAGCGCGTCGAAGCCGGAGCTGCGTTGGATGATCGCTTCGTCCATATAGAGCGCTCGATTGATCTCGATCTGCAGGGCGTGGATTCCCTCGGCCGGCTGCCCGTAATGCTGGGTCACGAACCCGCCGGAATAGGGCATGTTGCGGGCCACGAGATAGCCCTGCCGGCGCAGCAGCCGCTCGACCTCGTCGATGATCGACGGCGCGCAGGAACTTGCATAGCAATCACCGAGAACGAAATCGACACGCTCCCGGCCGGCATCGCGCTCCATCGGAGCGCCGATCGACGGCATCGAATGGCAGTCGATCAGCAGGCAGTAGCCGAAGCGCTCCCGCGTCGCGTGCAGGAGGCGTCGCAGCGTGTCGTGATAAGGCCTGTAATATCGGTCGATGCGGGCCTTGGCGTCGGCGAAGCGGAGCTTCTTTTTATAGATCTCCTCGCCGCTGGCGACGACCCGCGCGATCGTTCCCAGGCCTGCCGCCACTCGCGGCGAGGTTATGTTGGCATAGGCGGGGAGTTCATCCTCGAACATCATCGGGTCAAGCTCGAACGGCTCGCGATTGGGGTCGATGAATGCAC
This sequence comes from Virgifigura deserti, assembly GCA_003576685.1. GTDB lineage: Bacteria > Pseudomonadota > Alphaproteobacteria > Dongiales > Dongiaceae > Virgifigura > Virgifigura deserti. The sequence goes on along the minus strand of QOZR01000005.1, from coordinate 286,054 downwards.
GGGGGAACAGGGCGCGGATCAGCGGCGCGCCGTGGTCCGGCGCGGCCGCGAAGAGCTCGTCGACGAAGCTGTCTTCGGATTTGCGCAACGACAACGCATCGAGACGCGAGGCCGCAATGAACTCTTCGGGATATTCGATGCCGCTATGGGGCGACGAGAACACGACCGGGACGGTTTGCTCCGCCGGCATCAAGAGTTCCAGTGGCGGGCGCAGATCTGCGCCATCGTCGGTTAATACGCTCATCCTCGATTCACCTAGTGGTCTGCCCGCAGCGCTTGGCTCCCCAAGCGTTGCGTGAATCCGCCTGCCAAATCAAACCGTTTGTGGTTCGTTCGTCGATTATCGGCCGATCGTCCGTTCCGGGAGGAAACCCCCTGCAATACTAAGCATATTTTCAAACTCACCTCATAGGCTATAGTTCCTGCAGCTTCGGCGTTCACCACGGCGCATTTTCCCGCATCTCGCTTCCGAATCTTGCTCTCGAATTTTGTTCCCGACTGGCCATGGCGCGGATCCTCATCGCAGAAGACGACGACAGCATGCGGGAATTCCTTGCTCGCTCGCTGCGCCGCGCGGGCTATGAGGTTGAATTGGCCGGCAACGGATTGGAGGCGATCTCCGCCCTGACGCAGCAGGAGTTCGACTTGCTGCTGGCCGATGTGGTCATGCCGGGCATCGACGGCATCGAATTGGCGCGCCGCGCCGCACGCGAGAATCCGCACCTCAAGGTCCTGTTCATCACCGGCTTCGCCGCGGTTGCGCTGCGCGCGCGCTCCGGGATGCCCGGCGATCCGAAGATCCTGTCCAAGCCGTTTCATCTCAAGGACCTGGTCAGCCAGATCGACCAGATGCTCTGCGCCTGAATCCCTCTCGTTAGAGATCCTTAACGACAGGGCGCGTGCATTGGCGTGAAGTGTTTTACTTGCCTTCCTCTGGCCTTCCTCTTGGCGATCTGCTATAATTTGAAATAAATTTTGGCCGAGGGCGGACGAATGTTCGCCACATTCAGGCGGCATTTCGCCGACTTGCGACGCGGCCGAACAGAAAAGTTGGGCGTCATGAGTCGCTTCGGGTGGCGGCACGTGTTCAAGTTCGGCGTGATCCTCGCTGTGATCGCCGGGTCGGCCTGGGGGATCGCCGCGGAAATTCGCACTTCGCGGCTGCAAGCCCTGATTCTGTCGCGGTTCGCTCAGGATTTCGAGTTTTCCGTCGGGGCGGGCGCGAGTCCGTCGATATATTTTCCGACGGCAGGGCCCTACAACGAACGCCTCGGCTACGCCAGGCTGCCGTCCTTCATCCAATCCCTGACCGCCGGCGGTTTCGTGATCGATCGGCAGGCGCAGCTATCACCGCAGCTCTCCAGCTTCATCACGCGGGGCGGTTTTCCGGTCTTCCACGAGAAGACCCAGGCGGGGCTTCGATTGCTCGACCGCAGCGGCGCCACCCTGTTTCACGAGTCCTATCCGGGGCGGGTCTATCCGAGCTTCGAGACGGTTCCGTCGCTGGTCACGGACACGCTGCTGTTCATCGAGAACCGCGAGCTGCTCGATCCGCGCCATCCCAACCGCAACCCGGCGGTCGAATGGGATCGGCTGGCGACGGTGATCGTCGACTTCGTGCGTCAGATCGGGAATCCGGGGCTGAATATCGCCGGCGGCAGCACGCTCGCCACCCAGATCGAGAAATATCGCCATTCCCCCGAGGGGCAGACCCTGAATGCCGAGGGCAAGCTGCGGCAGATGGTGTCGGCCAGCCTGCGCGCCTATCTCGACGGTCCGGATACGACCACGGTGCGGCGGCGGATCGTCACAGACTACCTGAATTCCACACCGCTGACGGCGCGGGCCGGATTCGGCGAGGTCCATGGCCTGGGCGACGGTCTTTGGGCCTGGTACGGCGCCGATTTCGAGACCGTCAATCGGCTGCTGCGCGCGCCGGCCCCAGCGGGATTGGCCCTGACGGGCTCCGAGATCGAGCGGCGCGCGCTTGCCTATAAGCAGGTCTTGAGCCTGTTGCTGGCGCAGCGGCGGCCATCCTTCTATCTGCTGTCTGATGGCGCGGCCTTGCGCAGGCTGACCGATACCTACCTGCGCCTGCTCGCCCATGCCGGCATTATCGACCAGGGCCTGCGCGACGCCGCCCTCGCGGCGGAGCTGCGCTTCCGTCAGGACCGGCCGACCCCGGCCCCGGTGTCCTTCGTCGAGCGGAAGGCGGCCAACGCGATCCGGTCGCGGCTGCTGCCAATGCTCGGCCTGCCGAGCCTCTATCAACTCGACCGGCTGGATCTCACGGTGTCGACAACGCTCGACGATCCGGTCCAGGAGGCGGTCACCGGTGTCCTGCGGCAGCTCCGCGATCGCGCCTATGCCGAGACGCTCGGTCTGACCGGTCCCCGCCTGCTCGATAAGGGTGATCCCGCGCGCGTGATCTACAGCGTCACGCTGATGGAGCGCGGGCCGAACGCCAATTACGTCCGCCTGCAGGCCGACAATCTCGACCGGCCGCTCGACATCAACGAAGGCGCGAAGCTCGATCTCGGGTCCACCGCGAAGCTGCGCACCCTCGTTACCTATCTCGAGATCGCCGCCACACTGCACGGGCGCTACGGCCATCTCGGCCGTGAGGAACTCGCCGCGGTCGAATCGGATTCATCCGATCCGCTGACGCTCTGGGCGGTCCGCCATCTGTCCGCCGCCAAGGATAAGAGCCTCGCCGCGCTGCTCGACGCGGCGATGGCGCGGCGCTATTCGGCCAGCCCGGCCGAGCGCTTTTTCACCGGCGGCGGGGTCCACCGCTTCGGGAACTTCGACAGTGCCGATGACGGCCGCGTCATGTCGGTGGCCGAGGCGTTCCGGAACTCGGTCAATCTGGTGTTCATCCGGATGATGCGCGATATCGTCGCGTTCCATATCGCCGAGGGGACGGACGGGGCGGGCGCCCTTCTCGCTGATCCGGAGCATCCGGCGCGGCGGCATTATCTCGAGCGTTTCGCGGATCGCGAGGGGAGCGATTTCCTCAATCGGTTCTATAAGGATTATCGCGGCCGCAGCCCGGACGAGGCGCTGAACCTGCTGGCAAGCCGCATTCGTCCGAAGCTGGAGCGGTTCGCCGTGATCTTCCGGTCGGTTCGCCCCGACGCGGACCTCGACACCTTCGCCGCCTTCCTGCGAGAGCGGATGCCGGGCGCCGACATCGACCCGGCGACGGTCGGTCGGCTCTATGAGAAGCACGCGCCGGGGCGCTTCAACCTCGCCGACCGCGGCTATCTGGCACGCGTTCATCCGCTGGAGCTGTGGCTGGCCGCCTACCTGCAGACCCATCCGGGCGCGTCGCGCTCCGAGATGCTGGCGGCCAGCGACGCCGAGCGGCAGGCCGCCTATGCTTGGCTGTTCAAGACGCGCCGCAAATCGGTGCAGGACACGCGGGTCCGGACCCTCCTCGAAGAGGACGCCTTCGTTCGGATTCATCGCGCTTGGCAGCGGCTCGGCTATCCCTTCGACAGCCTTGTGCCGTCCTATGCGACCGCGATCGGCAGCTCGGCGGACCGGCCGGCCGCGCTGGGTGAGCTGATGGGCATCATCCTCAATGACGGCTTGCGCCTGCCGACGATCCGCATCGAACGGCTCGATTTCGCCGTCGGCACGCCCTACGAGACGGCTCTGAAGCGGAAGCTGGGCAAGGCCGAGCGGGTTCTGGCGCCCGAAGTGGCCGCGACGGTGCGTCGGGCGCTGCGGGATGTCGCCGAGAACGGCACGGCGCGACGCATCGACGGCGCCTTTGTCGGCGAGGACGGCGCCGTCATTCCGATCGGCGGCAAGACCGGCACGGGCGATCACCGGCATGTCCGCTACGGGGCGGGGCGGCAGCTTATCGAGTCCCGCGTGGTGAACCGGACCGCGACTTTCGTCTTCTTCATCGGGGAACGGTTCTTCGGCACCATCACGGCCCATGTTCCCGGCCCCGAGGCCGCCGAATATCGCTTTACCAGCGGGTTGCCGGCGCAGTTGCTGAAGGCCCTCGCCCCGACCCTGCAGCCGCTGCTGGCGACGCAGGCGCCGACGGCGGTTCCGACCCTGTAGGCCTGGTCAAGCTGAGGTTTTGCTGGGGGCTTGCAAAGCCGGCGGCGGAATGCTAATTGCCCACTCCTCATACGGATCGGTCCCAAGGTTCCCGACGATCGATCCGCGGATGGGCGCGTAGCTCAGCGGGAGAGCACTACGTTGACATCGTAGGGGTCACTGGTTCAATCCCAGTCGCGCCCACCATCCTTTCCCTCTTGTTTTCATGGCCTTAGATCTGGCTGAAGCAACGGAAGGCGGAGCCAAACATCCGTTGACCCCGGCCGTTTCATTGACGGCTGCGGCCGATATCGATCAGACTGGAAGACGTCATGCGGGATCTCGGATAACTCCGGGGGCGACGGATCAGGCCGTGACATCGTCCGGAATATATTGGGTCCAGGTGGTCGCGTAGGATTCCGGGCGTGCTTCCCCGCGTGTTCCGCGTGAGCGGTTCCGAACGCTGCGCGGATCGTCTGTCGCCTAGCTACGGGCGCGATCCTCGGCGCTGCGCGACCAGGCGGCCTCGACCCTACAGCGCACCGAGGTGGTCTCGATCCCGCCATCCGCCGCGCCATCCGCATCGGACCACGGCGCCTGCATCCAGACCTCGTGGGTGCCGCTGGCGTCGAGCAGGCCCATCGACTCCGGTTCGGCCGAGAGCGCGAAGGCGAGGCGCTGGCATCCGCTCGTGATCGCGTCCCCGCGCGCCTGCATCTGGCCGATGAAGGGCATCATGACAAAGCCCATTGCGACGAGAAACAACAGGACGAAAAGCCCATGCTCGGACGGCATCAGGCGGCGGAGGACAGTCCTCGTCGGCGAACGGGAATTCTTGCGGGTAGCGGGCATGGTGGCGGCGCCTCGTGGTCCAATCCGGCATCGAGGGCCGGTGCCCCAGTCATAGCTTAAGAAAGGTAAAGAAAACCTTGCCGATCCGAACTTGGAACGAGCCGAGAGTGGCGAAGCGGAAAGCCCACGAGCCGCTTCGGCGGAAAGCCACGTGAGATGAGATGGCGCCGGGCGCTCGAGTCCCAAGATTCTGTCGTTAAGGCTGCAAGGCCGATCCCCACCCCGCCAATACCACGAAAGAACTCAAGAACCGACCGACCGCTCGATGGGGTTCTCCCGGCGACCCTATGGTCATCAGCAAGGCGCTGCAAGAGAAGGAAGGTAATCCGATGCTGCAGGTCTTTCCAGCAATGACCTTTGTGCTGACGCTCATCGGCGCGCCCGCGACGACGCCCATCGCGAGCGCCCAGTCACAACAGGACCCCGGGATCCCCGAAGATGTCCAGGCCGCCTATGAGACCTGGAATAAAGCCTTCACCGAAGGTGACGCCAGGACCCTTGCCGAAACCTATCTCCCGGACGCCAAGCTGCTGCCCCCGACCCATACGGTCCTGTTGGGTCCAGCGGAGATCGAAGAGTTTTTCGCCGGGCTCTTCGCCAACGGCGTGACGGACCAGAACCTGGAAATCATCGAGCCGGGCGGCGACGGCAGGATCGTCTACGGCACCGCGAACTGGTCGGCTCAAGGCGAGGGAAACGACGGCGCGGCCCAGACTCTCGGCGGCATCGCCACGCACGTGTTCGAGCGGCAGGAAGACGGGTCTCTGAAGCTCCGGCTGCACACCTTCAACTAGCAAGCATAGCGTTAGCGCTTTCACGGTCTCCAACCAGCGCGCGCAGGCGATCTTCGAAGCAATGTAGAGATCGAGCCGAACCCTTGCGGCCGATCCGCTCGCACACGCGGGGAAAAGTCGGATGCGCGGCGATGAGCCCTATGCGGATGGGCTTTCCGGCGTGGCGGGATTGAACTGCGGCCCGGGCTCCTCTTGCCGTGGATGGGCCTCCTGTGAGAGCGTCTTTTAACCGCCGCCGCGGCGGCGAAGAAATGGCTCAGTGAAGGTTAGATCATGACAGGGCACAGAAGCATCTGGAGCGGCGGCGTTGCGCTCTGCGTCTCGCTACTCATCGGCACTTCTCCCGTATATTCGGATCAGACAAGGATCAAGGCCGATGAGCCTCGTTCCAGCGACGCGGCATCGGTGCTCATGGACAGCACTGCCTTCCTTCCGCCAGACGGCGCAGAAGATGCTAGGCATGAATTCACCGGCACGCTCGTGATTTCCGCTGAGGTGGAGATGAGCACGGAACCGGCGCAGTTCTCCTCTCGCGAGGTCCTGGGCAAGGATCCGAAGATGTTTCCCGCGGTCGAGATCCCCTTCTTCACGCATGACGGCGATCTCGTTCCGGTCTCCCGGGATGTCATCCGCTACGGCTCGACGGCGAAGGGCCGCAGTTTCTGGGACATCATCGTCCAGCCGGGACGCGTATGGTCGGAACCTGGCGACAATGGCTGGTCGCGTGCGTCCTTTCCCTTCGCCCTCATGCATCTCATCGAGGGCGAGACGCATAACGGAGTCGCCATGTTCCTCTACAACGAGGACCAGGTCTCCGATGTCCGCTTCCAGATTGTGCAACAAACCGCGCCCTTTTACGTCACTGACTATTTCACGGCCTGGGGCCAGGCGCCGGCGAGATACCGGCCGGGCGGGGTTGAAGGCCTCGATCGGTTGAAACGCGCCTACGAGGCGGAAGTCGCCGACCGGTTCCCGATCGCCAGCTGGGATGAATTGGCGGCGAAGGTCGGGGCAGACAAGCTCGAGGAGTTCGAGAGCGCGATGAACCAGGATGAGGTTCTCGTGAGCGGGCTCGTCCATGATGGCACGCTCTACCGGAAGGCCTGCAAGAGCGCCTCGGGCGAACTGCCCTATTGCGACCGCCAGCGGTTCGGCGTGTGGTCTGCCACCAAATCGACGGCGGCCGCGACGGCGATGTTGCACCTCGCCCAGAAATACGGACCGGAGATCTTCGAGGAGAAGGTCGGAGATTACGTCGAAGTCTCGGCCGAGCATGACGGGTGGAACGACGTCACCTTCGGCGATGTGCTCAACATGGCGACCGGGGTCGGCTTCGGCACGACGCAGCGCACGCCCAACGACATCAATGACGGTTATCTCGAGGGCAATTATGCGGCCTGGTACGAGGCAAAGTCGGAGGCGGCGAAGGTCGCCGAGGGTTTCAAATCGCCGGATCTGCCCTGGGAGCCAAGTGAGGTCGTGCGCTATCGCGACCAGGACATGTTCCTGCTCGGCGTCCTGCTGGATGAGTACCTGAAGCGGAAGGAAGGGCCGGATGCCGACCTGTGGAACATGCTCGTCGAGGAGGTCTACAAGCCGATCGGCATTCATCACGCGCCCACGAACAAGACGATCGAGCCCGACGGCCGTGAGGGCCAGCCGATGATGCTCTACGGCTACTATCCGACCCTCGGCGATCTGGCCAAGATCGCGCAGCTTTATCATGACCGTGGAAAGCATGACGGTGAGCAGATTTTACATGCGGCCAAGCTCGAGGAGATGATCTACGGCACCCATGAACGCGGCCTGCCCACGGGGGAAGAGATCGGTGACAGCCAAGGGCGCTATCACATGGCGTTCTGGCACGCGCCGTACGACTCCGAGGATGGCTGCAGCCTTTACGTGCCGATGATGCGCGGTTGGGGTGGCAACTTGGTCGTGCTGATGCCGGATGAGTTGACGGGGATCCGCCTTGCCAAGAACTGGGAGGGCGGCGAGGCGGTCACCGACGTGAGCGGGATGGCGACCGTAGCCGACCGGCTTGCTCGTTTCTGTGACTAGGAGCGTATCAGGAATGCGCGCGCCGAGACCCACGACGTCGCGGCCGAGGCCCAGCGGGCCCGCGCGGCGTTGGCGGGCGAGGAGGGCGACAGCCTCCGGGCGGCGGAACAGCGGGGCAAGGCTCACGCCAAGGCCGAGGACCCGGCCATCAGGCGCGGTCGCTAAGTCCGCGAGAGTCGCCGGCATGTCGAAGAGTCCGAGGATCGCCGCCTTCGGCTCCCGATTGGGCAAGAACCGAAAGGCCGCCTCGAGACAGCGTTCCGGCGCATGCCTGCCGGCGGTCAGCCGCCGGCCCGTCTCCCGTTCCATCGTCGCACCGAGCGAGCGGCGCTGATAGACGGTCGCTCTCCTATCGTTCTCCCTGGAGCCCGGCGAAATATCGCAGGCGCGCGATGACGGGCAACAGCGCAACGCCGACCGGACAATGCCGACCGGCCCAGGCGTGGCGGAACTGTTCACCGACAGCGCTGGTTATCGTTGTATGTCTCCGCCGTCTGGCAGCGAGCGAGATAAGGTCGCCACGCGAAGCGGGGCGGGCGATCGCTTTGCGGCCATGGTCGAGCAGGCTCCGCTTGGCATCGCCCAGCTTGATTTCGATGGTCGCATTCTGTTCGCGAACCGCTCTTTCGCAGAACTCGCCGAGCGCTCGGCGGAGGAGCTCTGTCGCCTCAACATCGCGGACATCGCCGATCCGGAGGAGGAAGCGCTGAATCGCCAATTGCTGCAGACCGTGGCCGCGGGGCGGTCACCCTGCAGCGTTGATGCGCGCCTTCGGCTGCCCGACGGCATGCCGAAGTCGATCAGGGCGAGCCTGTCGGCCGTGAAAGAGGACGGGGTGCCCGGATACGCCGTCGCCGTCCTGCGCGAGATCACCGAACGCCGGCGGATCGAGAAGGTGCTCGAGGAGGGGCGGACGACTTTCCGTCAGCTCGCGGAGAACGTCCAGGACGTCCTCTGGGTCTTCGACCTGGTCGCCGAGAAGGTCCTGTATGTGAATGCTGCCTATGAGCGGATCTGGGGTCGTCCCTGCTCCGGGTTCTACGCAAACCCGCACGACTGGCGCGAGGCGATCCATCCCGATGATCGCGAGCGGGTGCAGGCAGCATATGCCGCCGGCGTGAGCGCGGGTGCTTTCGACGAACGCTACCGGATCTGCCGTCCGGACGGCGCCATGCGATGGGTGCTCGATCGCTGGTGGGTCGTGCCGTCCGAATCCGGTCCAGTCGGCCGGGTCGTCGGGATCGCCAGGGACGTCACCAAGGAGGCAGAAGCCGAGGAGCAGGAGCGGCGCATCCAGGCGGAACTCAGCCATCGGGTCCGCAACACGCTGGCCATGGTTCAGGCGATCGCCGGACAGACGGCGCGACGGGCGACCGGCATCGAAGAGTTCTCGGAGGCCTTTCTGGGGCGGATCCGGGCGCTCGGGGCGGCTCACAGCTCCTTGACCCGAAGCGATTGGCAGAAGGCGTCCTTGCGAACGCTCGTCCGGCAGGTTCTTCGGCCGTTCGCGGTGGAGGACCGCAACCTCAGCATTGAGGGGCCGGACCTCCTCCTCGCGCCGCGCGCGGCGCTTGGCCTCAGCCTGGTATTGCATGAGCTTGCGGCCAATGCGGCCAAGCATGGTGCGCTACGCGCGCCGGGCGGGCGAATCGTCTTGTCCTGGTCGGTCATGAAGGACGGGCCGGACCGGCAGCTGCGGATCGAATGGGTGGAAGCGGGTGGGCCGAAGGTCCGGCCACCGCGGCGCGCGGGATTCGGCACGCAGCTGATCACGCAAAGCGTCGCCTACGATCTCAAGGGCCGGACACAGTTGTCGTTCGATCCGGGCGGGTTCCGGTGCAGCCTGTCGATGCCGCTGGACCAGGAGGGGGGAGGCGGTTTTCCGGCTGTGGGCGGCGGATCGTAGAGCCTGATCCGATCACATCGTTTCGATGTGATCGGATCAGGCTCCAACTATTTGCATCAGAGGACGATTCACCGATCAGGTTGGGTCAACCTGATCGGATCGTACTCTAGCGGCCGGAGTCTTCATCGCCACCGTCCTCCCATTCAGCCCGGAGAGCTCATCCCGCACTGGCTGTCCTCGCGGCAGAAGCTTCTTGAATGGACAGAGGACGCGACCCGGTGTTCCAATATGCCGGGAACGGCCGCGCGGCGGAGGGAGGCTTCATGATCCAAGGCTGGGCGATCCTGGCCTTTTCGCTGGGCTATGTAGGCTTTCTGTTCGCCATCGCCCACTATGGCGACAAGGTCGCCCGCGCCCGCGGGCGGCCGACCGCCAAACCTGTCGTCTACGCGCTCTCGCTCGCGGTCTATTGCAGTTCCTGGACCTTTTACGGCAGCGTCGGCCTCGCCTCGACCACAGGCTATGACTTCCTGACGATCTATATCGGCCCGATCCTCATGTTCACCCTGGGCTGGCCGCTCCTCTTCAGGATCGTGCGCCTCGCCAAGAGCCAGAACATCACCTCGATCGCGGACTTCATCGCAGCCCGCTACGGCAAGAGCCAGATTCTGGCGGCGACCATCACGGTGATCGTGGTGATCGCCACGCTTCCCTACATCGCGCTGCAGCTCAAGGCGGTTTCGACGAGCTTCATGGTCCTCACGCACTACCCCGCGGTCGTGATGCCGTCGAGCACGGGCGACCTGCCGATCTGGGGCGATACGGCGCTGATCGCGTCGGTGATCCTCGCCCTATTCGCGATCCTGTTCGGCACCCGGCATATCGATGCCACCGAGCATCACGAGGGCATGATGCTCGCCATCGCGTCCGAGTCGGTGATGAAGCTCGTCGCCTTCCTCGCGGTTGGCGCCTTCGTGACCTGGGGCATGTTCGGAGGGTTCGGAGATCTCGCGGCGCGCGCCGCCGCCACGCCGGAGTTGCACCGGCTCTTCGCAACCGGCATCGACGGTACGACCTGGGTCACCATGACGGGTCTCGCATTCGTCGCGATCATCTGCCTGCCCCGCCAGTTCCACGTTATCGTGGTCGAGAACGCCGACGAGAACGACATCCGCAAGGCGACGTGGCTGTTTCCAGCCTATCTCGTCGCCATCAACATCTTCGTCGTGCCGATCGCCATCGCCGGCCTCATCACCTTCCCCGACGGCACGGCGGACGGCGACATGTTCGTGCTGGCCTTGCCGATCGCCGCTCGGCAGGAGGCGCTGACCCTGATCGCCTTCCTGGGCGGCCTTTCGGCGGCCACGGGCATGGTGATCGTCGCCTCGGTCGCGGTCAGCAACATGGTCAGCAACGATCTGATCATGCCCCTTCTCCTCCGCGGCCGGCGCCTGGGGCTGTCCGGGCTCGGCGATCTCAGCAGGCTGATCCTCTGGATCCGCCGGGCCGCGATCCTGGCGCTCCTGCTGCTCTCCTATCTCCACTACCGCATGATCGGCGACTCGGCCGCCCTCGCGGCCATCGGCTTGCTGAGCTTTGCGGCCGTGGCGCAATTCGCCCCCGCCTTTCTGGGCGGCCTCGTCTGGCGCGGTGCGACGCAGAAGGGCGCGCTCGCCGGAATTCTGCTCGGCTTCCTCATCTGGGCCTATACGCTGCTTCTGCCCGCTTTCGTCAGGTCGGGCTGGTTGCCGGTCGAGTTGCTGCAGTCCGGCCCCTTCGGTATCGGCTTCCTGCGGCCGGAGCAGCTCTTCGGCGTGCATTTCGACCCGCTGACCCATGGCCTCTTCTGGAGTCTGTTCGCCAACATCGTGGGCTATGTGGGCCTTTCGCTGTGGAGCACGCAGTCCTCGATCGAGCGGCTGCAGGCCAGCGCGTTCGCAGATGCCGAGCCGGGCGAGAGCCACGCCGGTTCCGGGCTGTGGCGCGGGTCCATCACGGTTGCGGAGCTCCAGACCGTGGCGGCCCGCTATCTCGGCGCGGAACGCGCCCTCCGCTCCTTCGAGGATTTCGCGGCGCAGCACGGCCACGGCCTCCTGCCGGGCGTCGACGCGGACCTGCATCTCGTACGCCATACCGAGCGCCTGCTCGCCAGTGCCATCGGCGCCGCTTCGGCGCGGCTGGTCATGGCCTTGGCGCTGGAACGGCGGAGCCTGAACATCGAAAGCGCGATGCGCCTGCTCGATGACGCGTCGGCGGCGATTCAGTACAATCGGGACCTCCTGCAGTCGACGCTCGAGAATGTGCGTCAGGGCATCAGCGTCTTCGACAAGAACCTGCGTCTCGTCAGCTGGAACCGGCGCTTTCGCGATCTGCTCGACCTGCCCGCCGATCTCGGCAGGGTCGGCGTGCCGCTGGAGGAGATCGTCCGTTTCAACGCGCAGCGTGGGGAGTACGGCCCCGGCAGGGTGGACGACCTGGTCGCGCAGCGGCTCGCGAGCTTCGTCGACAGCGTCGACACCATCTTCGAGCGCCGGCGGCCGAACGGCACGGTCCTTGAGATCCGCACCAATCCCATGCCCGGCGGCGGCTACGTCACGACGTATTCGGACATCACCGAGCGCGTGCGTGCGGCGGCCGAACTCGCCGCCGCCAACGAGAATCTCGAGCAGCGGGTGCACGAGCGCACGGCGGAACTCACCGCACTGAATGCCGAACTCAGCGACGCCAACGCGGCCGCCGAGGAGGCCAATCTCGACAAGACACGCTTTCTCGCCGCGGCGAGCCACGATCTCTTGCAGCCGCTGAATGCCGCCCGGCTATACGTCTCGAGCCTCATCGAGCGATTCGCGCGCAATGCGGGTCACGCCGACGGCCCGGAGCGCGCGCTCGTGCGCAATGTCGACGCCTCGCTCGGATCGGTCGAGGAATTGCTTGGCGCTCTGCTGGACATCTCGAAGCTGGACGCCGGCGCGCTGACGCCGGAGGTGGGGAGCTTTGCGCTCGACGACCTGTTCACGGTGCTCAAGGTCGAGTTCATGCCGCTTGCCGAGAAGCGGGGGCTCGAGCTGCGCATCGTGCGCTGCGGCCTCACTGTCGAAAGCGACCGACGGCTTCTGCACCGCGTACTGCAGAACCTGCTCTCGAACGCTCTTCGCTACACGGCGCGCGGCAAGGTGCTGATGGGCGCGCGGCGCGCCGGTCGTTTCCTCCTGATCCAGGTGTGGGACACGGGAAGCGGCATTCCGCAGGACAAGCAACTGCTCGTTTTCAAGGAGTTCCAGCGCTTCGCGATCGGCTCCGGCACCGAGCAGGGCCTCGGGCTCGGGCTGTCGATCGTGGAGCGGATCAGCCGCATCCTCGACCATCCGGTAAGCCTCCGGTCGGAGCTTGGCCGAGGAACGATGTTCACGCTCCGCGTTCCAAGGGGCGAGATGACGATCGCTCCGCCGCTTGTCGCGCCGGAGCCCGCGCGGTTCAGCTCCGCGCTCGATCGAGCGGTCGTTCTCTGTATCGACAACCAGGCCAGCGTTCTCGACGGCATGCGGACGCTGCTCGCGGCGTGGTCTCGCAGCGTGCGCGTGGCGAGCGGCCTCTCCGAGGCTCTCGAGGTGGTTGGCGACGGGACGGAGCGGCCCGATCTCGTGATCGTCGACTACCATCTCGACGAGGGGGACGGCATCGCCTGCGTCGAGGCGCTGCGCCGGCGGCTCGGCATCGACCTCCCTGCCATCCTGATTACGGCCGACCGTTCAGACGCGCTGAAGATGCGCGCCGATGCCCTGGGCCTGCCGCTGCTCAACAAGCCGATCAAGCCGGCCGCGCTGCGCGCGCTGATCACGCAGACTCTCGCCGACCGCCAAGCCGCCGAATAGCGGCGGCGGACCGGAATGGTCAGGGCACTCGTTGCGCTGTCGCGGCCGATCGCAGGATCGCCTTTTGCGGAGCGTCCGCGTCCGCGGCGAGGTGCCCGGCCAGGATGACGGCCTGGGTGCGGTTCTCGACCCGGAGCTTTTGCAGAATGGCGGAGACGTGGGCTTTCACCGTGGCCTCGCTGACGCTCAGTTCGTAGGCGATCTGCTTGTTGAGCCGGCCCTGGCTCAGCATCATCAGGACGCGGATCTGCTGCGGCGTCAGGCTGGCGAGCCTCGTCGCCAAGCCCGCCTCCTTGTCCGTCTCGCACATTTCCGGGCCGACGCCGGGCGGCAGCCATGTCTCGCCGGCCAGGACGGCGGCGAGCGCGGCGCGGATCTTGTCCGGCCCGGCTGACTTCGGGACATAGCCAGCCGCGCCGAAGGCGAAGGCGCGGCGCATCACCTGCGGCTCCTCGTTTGCGGAGATGATCGCGATCGGCACGGCCGGAAACTGTGTGCGCAGGAAGAGAAGGCCCGAGAACCCCTGCATTCCGGGCATGTTGAGGTCGAGCAGAAGCAGGTCCGTTTCCGGCGTCGCCTCGAGCGTCATCTGCACGTCGTCGAGCGAGCCGGCCTCGGCGATCTCGGCTCCGGGAAGCATTTCCGCGATCGCTTGGCGGAGGGCGTCGCGAAACAGCGGATGGTCGTCCGCGATCACGATGCGCCAAGCCGTCATCAAGCTCTCCTCCGCAAAAACGCTCGGCAGTCTTCCCTTACCCGCAACTATGCAGCGTGACGGTCTCCGCCGACAAGCCTCAGCTTAGACAAAAGTCGAATATCAGACGGCCGTGTGCAACGCTATCCTGGAAAATAAACATCCGGAAAATCGACAATCTTCTAGGGAGGATGATGCATGTCGGAAGATCATACCATCAAAGGCGGCAAGACCTCCGCGGTCAACCGGCGGCAATTCGTCAGGACCATGGCCGGCGTGACGGCCGGGGTCGGTGCGCTGAGCTTCAGCGGGTCCGCGCCCTTCCACTTCGTCCGCGGCGCCTATGCGCAGGACGCCATCGGCAATTTTCCCGTCAACGGCTCGACGGTGGTTTATGGCTTCAACGTGCCGCAGACCGGGTCCTATGCGGATGAAGGCGAGGACGAGCTTCGCGCCTATAAGCTGGCCGTGAGGCACCTCAACGAAGGCGGCGGAATGCTGGAGACCCTGCAGCCCAGCGCTCTGAAGGGCAACGGCGTGCTCGGCAAGAAGGTCGAGTTCGTCACCGGCGACACGCAAACCAATCCGGATGCCGCCCGAGCCAGCGCCCGCCGGATGATCGAGCGGGACGGGGTGATCATGTTCAGCGGCGGGTCGAGCAGCGCCGTCGCCATCGCCCAGCAGTACCTCGCCCAGGAGAAGGGCATTATCTTCATGGCTGGCCTGACCCACTCCAACGATACCACCGGCAAGGACCGCCGCCGCTACGGCTTCCGTCATTTCTTCAATGCCTATATGTCCGGCCAGGCGCTCGGACCCATCCTCGCCAAGGAATATGGCCAGGATCGCCGCGCCTATCATCTCACCGCCGACTACACTTGGGGTCACACCCAGTATGAGTCGATGAAGGATTCGACGGAGAAGCAGGGCTGGACAACCGTAAACAACATCATGACGCCGCTCGGCACCACCGATTACAGCCAGTTCCTCACGGCGGTGCTCAACAGCGACGCCGATGTCCTGGTTCTCAACCATTACGGCCAGGACATGGTGAATTCCCTCACCCAGGCCGTGCGCTTCGGAATGCGCGACCGGCAGGTCAACGGCAAGCAGATGGAGGTCGTGGTGCCGCTCTACAGCCGCCTCATGGCCCAGGGCGCGGGATCCGAGAACATTCAAGGGATCTTCGGCACGACAAACTGGGGGCCGAGCCTCGACGACGCGGGCTCACAGGCCTTCGTCAAGACGTTCGAGGCTGAATATGGCCAACCGCCGTCGCAGGCGGCCCACACGGCCTATGTCCAGACCATCCTTTATTCCAATGCCGCCGAAACCGCCGGAACCTTCTATCCGCCGGAAGTCATCAAGGCCCTGGAGGACTTCGAATGCACCGGAGTCGGGCCGGGCAAAACGCTGTATCGCGGCTGCGACCACCAGGCGTTCCACGACATCCTCGTCGTGCGCGGCAAGGCGCCGGACCAGAAGAAGAACGAATTCGACCTTCTGGAAACCGTCGAGCAGATTCCGGGCGAGAGCGTCAAGTATGACTGCGACATGATGCCCGGCGAGCTTGGTCCCTACGAGCCGACGGCATAGAACGGTCGGCGCGAAGTAAGGGAGCGGCACGGCGCCCGCCACGGTCCCGGACCGGTGGCGGGCGCCTTCGGCGAGGAATGACATGGATATCGGAAGCTTGGCGCTGCAGCTGCTGACGGGGCTGCAGATCGGTGCCATCTATGTTCTGATTGCTCTTGGATTGACGCTGATCTTCGGGACGCTCGGCGTCGCGAACTTCGCGCATGGCGCGCTGTTCGTGATCGGCGGCTATCTGGGATGGCTCATCTCCAGCACGACCGGATACTGGGCGGCCTTCATCCTGGTGCCGCTGATCCTGTTTGGGATCGGCGTCATCCTGGAGCGGGGGCTGATTCAGTTCTTCTACCGGCGGCCGGTGACCGATCAGATTCTCGTCACCTTCGGATTGGCGCTGGTCATACAGGAGATTCTCCGCTGGATCTTCGGCGGCAGCACCAAGCCCTTTCCGCCGCCGACCTGGGCGCTCATACCCGTGGACATCGGCATCGGCTATTACCCGCCCTGGCGGCTGATCATCGTTGCGGTCACGATCGCGATCGTCGTGCTGCTGTTCCTGCTCCTGCGCTACACCCGCTTCGGCCTCGTCGTCCGCGCCGGGATGCACGATCCCGAGATGCTGCGCTTTCTCGGCATCAATGTGACGGCCCGCTTCACCCTGGTGTTCGGATTCGGCGCGCTGCTGGCCGGAATAGCCGGCGTCATCGGAGGACCGACGACCGCGATTTATCCGGAGGTCGGCATGGCTATGCTGGTGCCGTCCTTCCTGGTCGTGGTGATCGGGGGGATGGGCAGCCTGCCCGGCGCGATCATCGCCGGCATTCTCATGGGCGAGGCGGTCAGTCTCGCCGTTCTCCTTTATCCGCCGATTTCGCAGGTCATCGTCTATATCGTCGCGGCGGTGATCCTGCTATGGCGTCCGCGCGGCCTGTTCGGGCACAAGGGAGTAATGGGATGATCGCGCAGCTCCGCAACGCCTCGCCGCGGCGGGAGGCGGTGTTCATGGCCGTCGCCGCGGTCATTCTTATCGCTCTGCCCTGGATCATGCCCTATATCGGGGGCTATCGGGAGCTGGCGACCCGCATCCTCATCTGGGGGATCTTCGCCCTCGGCTTCGACATTCTTGTCGGCTTCACGGGCTACTTGTCCTTCGGCCATGCCGCCTTCTGGGGGATCGGCGCCTATTGCTCCGGATACTACCTCCTGCACGCAAACGCCAACGCACTCGTCGCCATTCTGATCGGCGTGGCCGTGGCGACGGCGGTCGCCATTCTGCTGGGTTATCTCACCCTGCGCCGCCATGGCATCTATTTCGCGATTCTGACGCTTGCCTTCGCCGAGATGTTCTATTACGCGGCCCTCGCGCCGCTGCAGGACTGGACGGGCGGCGACAATGGGCTGACCGGGATTCGAACACCGGAGCTCTTCGGCGTTAAGCTGGACGGCGACGAGATGCACTACTTCGTCGCGGCCTGGACCTTGCTGGCGATCTATTTCGCTCGGCGTATCGCGCGCTCGCCCTTCGGTCTGATGCTGCGCGCCATCAAGTCAAACGAGACGCGGCTTCAGTCCACTGGCGTCAACGTCTACCGCTACAAGGTTACGGCCTTCGCCATCAGCGGGCTGTATGCGGGCCTGGCCGGCACCCTCTATGCGCTTTACGAGACCTATGTGCCGACCGAGAGCCTGCACTGGACGACTTCGGGCGAGGTGGTGATCATGTCCGTGATTGGTGGGTTTGGCACGCTCATCGGCCCGATGATCGGGGCCGGCATCGTTCTCTATCTCGAGAACGTCCTCTCCGCATCGACGGAGCAATGGCTGCTCATCCAGGGCCTGATCTTCATGTTCTTCGTGATCTTTCTCCCGGGCGGCGTCATGGAGGGCCTGCAACGGCTCGCCGATTGGGGAAGGAAGCGGCACGAGAGCGCGACGGAAGCCGAAGCGCGCGGGGCGGCGCCGAAAGGTGCGTCCGCACCCACCGCGCCGCTGCGGCAGCGTTCGCAGAAAGGTTGAGGGGAGCCGGGCCATGGCATTGCTCGATGTCGGAGGCGTGACCAAGCGCTTCGCAGGGCTGACCGCGCTCGACAATGTCGACCTCAAGGTCGAGGCGGGAAGCGTTCACAGCATCATCGGACCGAACGGGGCGGGCAAGAGCACCCTCCTCAATGTTCTGACGGGCAGCATCAAGCCCGACCGGGGCTCCGTCGTCTTCGACGGGCACGGCTTGGTCCCGCTGCAGCCCTATGAGATCAATCAGCTCGGCGTGGCCCGGGTCTTCCAGAGCCCGGAGATCTTTCCCGAGCTCAGCCTTCTCGACAATGTGATGGTGGCCACATTCGCCGCCCGCGACGGCAGCTACAAGCTCAATCTGTTCGAGCATCCGAGCCGTGCCGGCGAGCTGCGCCAGTTCGCCGAGGAGGTTCTCGTCGATGTCGGCCTGGAGGAGCATCTCACCATGCCGGCAAAGCATCTCTCGCGCGGCGACAAGCGGCGCCTCGAGCTCGCGGTCTGCCTCGCGCACCGCCCGCGGCTCCTGCTCCTGGACGAGCCTACTGCCGGCATGTCCCAGACGGAAACGCACAGTACGGTGGAGCTTCTGCGTAAGATCTCCGCGACGGGCATGACCAAGATCATCATCGAGCACGACATGGAAGTGGTGTTCTCGCTCTCGTCGCGGATCACGGTCCTGCATCAGGGGCGCGTCATCGCGGACGGTCCGCCCGCGCAGATTCGCGAGGATGAGGCCGTCCAGGAAGCCTATCTCGGAGGCGTGCACCTATGAACGCAGCGCCGAACGGCCATCTGCTCGATTGCCGCAATCTTCACGCCTATTACGGCGAAAGCTACATCCTGCACGGTGTCTCCCTGACGGTGGGGGACAACGAGATTCTCGCGCTTCTGGGGCGCAATGGCGCGGGCAAGACGACGACCCTGCGCACCATCGCGCGCGCCGAACAGCCGCAGCTCCGCAAGGGGGAGATATATCTGCGCGGGCAGCCTCTTCACGGTCTGCCGGCATTCAAGGCGGCCCGAATGGGCGTGTCGCTCGTGCCCGAGGACCGTCGCATCATCCCGGGCCTGACCGTTGAGGAGAACCTTATTCTGGCCCAGATCGCCAAGGATCCGGGTTGGCCTTTGGAACGGATCTACGAGCACTTCCCGCGCTTGGCGGAGCGCCGCCAGCAGGAGGGGATCACGCTCTCCGGCGGTGAGCAGCAAATGCTGGCGATCGCCAGGGCGCTGGCGCGCGACGTTTCGCTGCTGCTCCTCGACGAGCCCTATGAAGGCTTGGCGCCGCAGATCGTCAGCGAGATCGAGCAGATCCTGCTCGAGGTCAAGAAGGCGGGCATGACCGTCATAGTGGTCGAGCAGAACGCAGTCGCCGCGCTCCGGATCGCGGATCGCTGCGCTATTCTCGACGACGGATCGGTCGTGTTCACCGGCGACCCGGGCGAGGTCCTGGCGAACGAGGAGATCCGTCGGGAATATCTGGCGCTGTAGGAACGCCGGCCCGATCAGGGCAGCGCCGGTGCCTCGCGCTCGCCTAGATAGGACTCGATCAGCCGCGGGTCGGCGCGTGCCTCCGCGGCGGTGCCGCGCCAGACGGCCCGGCCCGATTCGAGGACGCAGATCCGGTCGGCGACCGCCAGCACGCGCGCCGTGTTCTGCTCGACCAGCAGCACCGTGAGCCCTGTTGTCTTCAAGCTCGCCAGCGCCTCATAGCAGAGATCGACCATCTTCGGCATCAGCCCGAGCGACAGCTCGTCGATCATCAGGAACCGCGGCTCCGTCATAAGGGCTCGGCCGATAGCGAGCATCTGCTGCTCCCCGCCAGACAGCGATCCGGCGCGCTGACGGCGGCGCTCGGCCAGCCGAGGGAAGAGCGCGAAGGCCCGCTCGCGGTTGGGCGGCGTGCGCGCGGCGGGCAGCGCATAACCTCCGACGATCAGATTCTCCTCGACGGTGAGGTCGGGGAACAGCCGCCGGCCCTCTGGCACGATCGCGACACCGGCGCCGACCCGCGCCGTGGCCGGCCGTCGGGTGAGATCCTGCCCGTCGACCAGCACGCGGCCGGAGCGGATCGCGACGTGACCCGCCACCGCCATGATCGTCGAGGTCTTGCCGGCCCCGTTCGCGCCGACGAGCGCGGTCACACCGCCCGCCGGCACCTCCAGATCGAGCCCGTGCACCGCCCGCATCTGGCCATAGCCGCAGGTGAGGTTCTCAAGCCGCAGCATGTGGTGCCTCTCCGAGATAGGCGGCGCGGACCTTCGGATCGGCCATCACCGCGCGCGGCTCCCCTTCGGCGATGACGCGACCCTGGTCGAGCACCACCAGTCGGCGGCATACGCGCATGACCTCGGCCAGATTGTGTTCGATGAGCAGTACCGTGGTTCCGGTCTGATGGATACCGGCAATGGTGTCGGCGAGTCGGTGCGCCTCGCTGTGATTGAGTCCGGCCAGCGGTTCGTCGAGAAGCAGCAGGCGCGGCTCGAGCGCGAGCGCACGCGCCATCTCGAGCCGCTTGAGATAGCCGAGCGGCAGCTTGGCGGGCTCGGCGTCGGCCGCGTCGCCGATGCCGACGAGATCGAGGAGCTCGCGGGCCCGCGCCCGTTCGGTCGAGCGCTTGACATGGAGCAGGGACAGGAGCGGATCGCGGGTGCGCCGCCGGCCTGCCGCGAGCGCGACATTGTCGAGGACGCTCAACGAGCGAAACGGCCGCACGATTTGGTGCGACATGGCGAGACCGAGTCGGGCGCGGCGCGACACGGCCAGCTTCGTGATGTCCCGTCCGTCGAGCCGGATTCGTCCGTTGTCCGCACGAACGATGCCGATGATGAGCCGGAGGAGCGTCGTCTTGCCGGCGCCGTTGGGGCCGATGAGCCCGGTGAAGGTACCATGCTCCAGCGTCAAGGACGCGCCGTCCACGGCGGCGACACCGCCGAAGCGCACGCGCAGATCCTCAAGAGCGAGCAGCGGTGCCGTCATCGACTTGTTCCCGGTTTCGGCCCTGGTTTCGGCGCAACCGGTGCCAGGTCTCCCGCGTCAACCCGGCCAGCCCCCCGGGGCTGAACCGCATGGTCAGCAGCAGGAGTCCGCCGAACAGAAGCAGCTTGTAATCGTTCACGAAGCGAAACAGCTCCGGCATCAGGCTCAAGAGGACGGTCGCGACGATGACGCCCCAGGTCGAGCCGATGCCGCCGACCACGACCATCGCAAGAATAGTGACCGACAGCGTGAAGCCAAAGGTGTCGGGCACGATGATCCGCGCATAATGCGCATAGAGACCGCCGGCGATTCCGGCCAGGGCGGTGCCGAGGGCGAAGGCCGTCAGCTTGTAGCCGGCGACGCCAATGCCGATCACGCGGGCGGTGTCCTCGTCGTCGGCAACGGCGTCGAAGGCGAAGCCCATCCATGACCGCCGGACATAGAGGCTGAACAGCGCCACCGCCGCGGCGATCCCAATCGCCAGCACCATATAGCCGAGGTCGCTGAGTCCCGGGGCGGGGATGCCGGAGACGCCGAGCTCGCCCCCGAGCCAGGACTGCTTGCGCACGAAGCCGAGAAACAGGAAGCCGACGCCCATCGTGGTGATCGCGAGGAAGTCTTCGCGGACCCGCAGGCTGGTCAGCCCGACGATGAGCCCGAGCAGGCCGGCCACCACCCCGCCGGCAAGCAGGGCCGGCGGAAAGGGCAGGCCGGCCTTCGTCAGAATCGCCGCGCAATAGGCGCCGGTGCCGTAGAAGGCGGCGTGACCGAGGCTGATCTGGCCGCAGAAGCCGGTGATCAGGTTCAGGCTGAGCGCCAGGATCAGATTGATGCCGATGATCGTGAGCAGGGTGATCTCGTAAGCCATGGCGGTCACCGGGCTCCGAACAGGCCGTGCGGCCGCAGCATCAGCACGAGGATGAGGAACGCGAAGGCGATGGCGTCGCGGTCGAGCAGGTTGCCGAGATAAATCGTCCCGAATGCCTCGATGACGCCCAAGGCGAGGGCGGCCACCAGGGTTCCCTTCACGCTGCCGAGGCCGCCGAGAACGATGATCGCCAGCGCCTTGTAGCTCGGCACGCTGCCCATGGTCGGTTCGACCAGATTGTTGATCAGCGAGATCATGACTCCGGCGACAGCGGCGAGCGCCGATCCGATGAAGAAGCTCAGATAGCGGACGCGGACGATATCGATGCCGAAGGACTGGGCCATCGGCGGGTCGGTCACGGTCGCCCGCCACGCCACCCCGGTTCGCGTCCGCTCGGTCAGCAGGCCGAGCCCGCCGAGGAGCAGCGCGGCCACCACCATCAGAAGGATCTGCGCGCGGCTGAGGAACAGGCCTCCGAAGGTGATCGTTTCCATGTTCGGCGGCACGGCATAGGACAGACCGTAGGGCCCGAAGGCCAGCCTGAACGCCTCCTCCATGGCGATGAACAGGCCGATCGAAGCGATCAGGGCGACGAAAGGCGGCCGATCCAGGATCGGCTCATAGAGCAGGCGGTAGATCGCCATGCCGGCCAGCCCAGTGATCGCCACCGCCGCAAGCACGGCAAGTGGGAAGCTGCCGGTCGCGTTGGTCACCGTCACGCTGATATAGGCGCCGAGCGCGAACAGCCCGGCATGGGCGACATGCAGGATGCGCAGCAGCCCATAGACCAAGGTCAGCCCGACCGCGATCAGGGCGTAGATGCTGCCCTGCGCGAGACCCTGGAGGAAGAGGTTCAGATAGAGCATGGCGATGACGGCGCCGCGCCACTCCGCGGCGCCGAAGACATCATGACTGGGATCTCACGCCGCTTGAATCACGATTCCGGCGGCGCCAGCAGCTTCTGGTTGCTGATCACCGCGTAATGGTGCCAAGCGCCGTCCTTGACGATCTGCACCTGGACGTCCTTCCGGACCTCGCCGAGGTCGTTGAAGGAGATGGTGCCCGTCGAGGCGGTCAGGTTCGTCGCGGCGATGGCATCGCGGATTGCCGCCGGATCGTCGGTGCCGGCCCGTCGCACGGCGTCGACGACGACCTTGACGGCGGTGTGGCTCGAGGCCGCGACCATGTCGGCCGGATAGCCGGCCTTGGCCTCGAACTCCTCAAGAAACGCCTGGACCTCCGGACTTTCGGAATCCCGGTCGAGCGACGTGGTGATGATCACGCCTTCGGCGGCTTTCCCGGCGATGTCGATGAAGCTCTGCCCGTCATAGCCCTCCTGGCCGATGATCGGTGCGTCGACGCCCGCGGCCCGGAGCTGACTGACCAGCGGGCCAGCCGTGAAGTAGTAACCGGAGGCGTAGATCGCCTCGGGATCGTTGGCCCTGACCTGGGCGACGATTGCGCCGAACTGCCGGTCCTTGAGCCCATATTCGTACTCGTTGACGATCTCGATTCCGAACTGGTCGGCGGCCTCCTTGAAGCCGGCGGCGAGCGACTGCCCGAAATCGTTGTTCATGGTGATCATGACGACGCGCTTCTTGCCGAGCAGGTCGCCGATCAGCTTGGCCCCAGCGCGGCCCTGCACCTCGCCGACAAAAGTTGTGCGGAAGGTATGGTCGCCAGCGCGGGTGATGTCCGGGTGGATGGCATAAGCCGAGACGTAAGGGATCTCGGCGTCCTGGAAGACTTGCGCCGCCGCCCGCGTCGAGGCGGAGTAGCTGCCGGAGACGCCGACCTTGACGCCGTCCTGCTCGATCATCTTGGTCGCCACCGCGACTGCTTCGGTCGGCGAGGCCTGATCGTCATAGACCACCAGCTCGACCATCTGGCCGTCGATGCCCCCACTGGCGTTCGCCTGCTCCACCGCCAGCTCGGCACCGTTCAGGGCCGACTTGCCGTCGGCCGCGGCGAATCCGGTCAACGGCACGTTGAATCCGATCTTGACGTTGTCCGCCGCCGTGGCCGGCCCGGCCGCAACCGCCAAGGCGGCGGCCAGCAACCACGCCGGATTGGAGATTTTCATGCTGCTCCTCCCTGAATAAAGATGAATTCTTCTTCGTGACCGGCTGGTTCAGCGGAATCGCCGGTTCGACGATCTGGGCCGATATTGCGAGGCGGAATCGGGCTCTGTCAATGTCGCCCCGAAAACTGCGCGCCGAGCCGGTATCGACTGCCGGGATGCGTAAGCCAGGCGCGCGTCACGATATGGCGCCCCGACCATGTGCGCCGATGCAACAGTAGGCACGGCTCGTCGGCCGAAATCCGAAGCTGTCGCTGCACTGCGGCGGTCGGCCGGATCGCTTCCACCCTGTGCTCGGCCCGATCGAGCGGCCCGAGCGACATGAGATAGGCGTTCGGCGTAGTCGACGTGAAATCCTGGGCGAGATAGTCCGGGGCAAAATCGGGGTTCACGTAACGGTCCTCGAGCTGTATCGGCCATCCCTCCTCGAAGTGGAGAATCATCGAGCGGAACACCACCGCATCCTGGTCGAGTCCGAGCGCGTCGGTGATCGCCCGATTTGCCGTTTCGGCCTTCAAGAGACGGACTTCGCTGGAATGGACGTGGCCGCGATCCTTGATTTCATCAGCGATGTTCCGGATCTCCAGCAGGCCCGAGCTCGGTTTCGCATCGGTCACGAACGTGCCGGCACCGGGAACGCGCCGGAGGCGCCCGGCGGCCGTCAGCTCGCGGAGCGCGCGATTGACGGTCATCCGGCTGACCTTGAACATCGACACGAGCTCGTGCTCCGTCGGTATGTGATGGCCTTCCGGCCAAGCGCCCGAATCGATCTTTTCGCAGAGGAACTGCTTTACCTGCAGGTATAGCGGGAGCGTATCGCGTGGCATGCCTGTTCAGGGGCTCCGTTCTTGCGATGTCGTGGACGCGTCGATGAGGCCGGCGGGCGAGACATTCTCGATTATCGGCAGATATAACCTCCTTCGCCGGCTCCCGGAAGCGGGCACGAAAGGCAGGTCATTTGTATTTACAAAATAATATATTTGTCTATACAAATCGGGCGATTTTCCGGGAGAGTGTCATGAGTCAGACCGATTGGAAGCTGCGGAGCGGCCTCGTCGATGCGCCGGTCGTCGAAACCTACCTGAAGGACGGCGTCGTGCTGTTGCGAGGCCTGTTCAAGGCGTGGATCGAGCCTCTGCGGGCCGGGGTCGAGAAGAACATGGCCGCGCCGAGCGCCGAGAGTCGCCGCTACAAGGCCGCCGGAAGCGATGCGGAGTTCTTCTCGGACTACTGCAACTGGCAGCGCATTCCGGAGTACAAGCGGTTCGTCTTCGACTCGCCGGCGGCGGCGGTCGTCGCTGATCTCACGGGCTCACGCGAGGTGCGCCTGTTCCACGAGCATGTCCTGGTCAAGGAGCCCGGTGCGGCGACCTCGACGCCGTGGCATCACGACCAGCCTTACTATTGCGTCGACGGCAAGCAGACCTGCAGCCTTTGGCTCGCTCTCGATGCGGTGCCGCGGGAGACCTGCATCGAATATGTCGCGGGATCGCATCTCTGGGGCCGCTGGTTCAGGCCGGAGCGATTCAACAGGACGCCGCTGAACGAGGAAGACGGCTTGGAACCGGTCCCGGACATCGACGCGGGCCGAGCCGCGTACGAAATCCGCGGCTGGTCTGTCGAGCCGGGCGATGCCATCGCCTTCAATTTCCTGACGCTGCATGGGGCGCCCGGCAATTCATCGACGATGCGCCGCCGCGCATTCTCTACGCGGTGGGTCGGCGACGACGCGCGTTTTGCGCGACGCTGCGGGACTACATCGCCGCCATTTCCGGAGGTCCGGCTGAACCCCGGTGACCCGATGGATCACCCGTCCTTTCCGCTGGTCCATCGGGATCCCACGGCGACCGCATAGGGATCGGATCAGGCCCTAATCATCAGCGGCAGGGGGCGTGTCGGCCGGGGTCTTGGCACGGTCCAGGTTCGCCACGACCTTGCGGAGCGCGTCGGCGCCGATCGGCTTGATCAGATGGCCGATATTCCGGCTGTGGGTCTCGGCCCTGACCTCCTGGCCGATATCGCCCGTGACGATCCAGGCGGGAATCTCGGCACCCAGGACTCGGCGCAGATCATCGATTGCTTCGATACCGTTCCGTCCCGGCAACCGGTAGT
The DNA here is from genome assembly GCA_003576685.1 of Virgifigura deserti. GTDB lineage: Bacteria > Pseudomonadota > Alphaproteobacteria > Dongiales > Dongiaceae > Virgifigura > Virgifigura deserti. The sequence goes on along the minus strand of QOZR01000005.1, from coordinate 260,231 downwards.
CGGAGATGATTAGCCGGGGCCGCGACGCCATCGTCGGGACCAGATCCAAAGCCTGTTCCGCAGAGACGGCGGTGACGGAAGTCCAGCCGAGGTCCTCCATGGCCATCGATAACGACATCGCGATCAGGGCGTCGTTCTCGATGATCAGGACGCGGCTGTCGCTGGGATCGGCTGTCGGCGCGGCCCGCGCGACGTCCTGGGCGAGATCCTGGGCGGTAGAGGGGGCGGCTTCCGCCGCCGCTTCCGTTGACGACACAGATATCGCGCCATCGGTCGCGGCGGCGACCGGCAGCGTGATCGAGAAGCAGGATCCACGGCCGGGGACGGAACGAAGCTCGATCCTGTGGCCGAGCAGGCGTATCAAACGCCGCACGATCGCGAGGCCGAGGCCGTGCCCATCGCCCTGTGCCCGTTCCGGGTTCGCGATCTGGTGGAATTCCTCGAAGATCGCCGTGTGATGTTCGGGCGCGATGCCCGGCCCGGTGTCGATCACGTCGATCCGGATCTCGCCGTCGCGGCGGCGGCAGCCGATCAGCACGGCGCCACGCTCGGTGTAGCGAATGGCGTTGGACACCAGATTGGCGAGAATCCGCTCGAGCAGGAAAGCATCGCTGATCACGCAAGCACTGCTCTCGACCACGCGCAGGCGCAGCCCCTTTCGTGCCGCCTCATCCCGAAAGGTGTCGGCGACGCGTTCGAACAGGGCGCCCAGCGGGACCGGCGCGGGCTCGACGGCGATCCGGCCCGTGTCGAGCTTCGTTATATCGAGATAGCTATCGAGCTGCCGGGTGATATGAATCAGCGATTCTTGGCTCTTCTCGACGAGTTCGACCGAGGAGCGATCCGTCACCCGCGACTGCAGCAGGCCCAGCAGGAGGCTCAAGGCATTAAGCGGCTGCCGGAGATCGTGGCTCGCCGCGGCGAGAAAGCGCGACTTGCTGAAATTGGCCTCGGCGGCCTCCTGCTCGGATCGCCGGGACTGCGCCAGCAGTCGCGCGGATTGGCGGAGCTCGCGCAGCAGCATGATTAGGAGCAGGCTTCCGCAGATAATGACCAGCGAGAAGGCCGCGAAGATCTCCGCATAGCTTCGCACCAGCCGCTCTCTGTTCTGAACGGCTGTTTCATGCGTCATGACGCCCAGAACCAGGTCGTGCAACGTGCCGTGCATGTGCTCGAGATCGGCGCGCAAGGCGCGAAAGGCGGCCTCGTCGCCCGGGACGAGCGTCTTCAGCGATCGTTCGATTGCGAAAAGGTCGTCCGCGGTCCGCTCGATGACCGCGGTCGGCATCAACTGGCGCAGGATCTTGCCCTCTTCGCCTTCGAGCAACAGGGGGATCCGGCTCCAGAAGATCTCGAACTGGTGAAAGACCTTCTCCTTGTCCGGTCGCTCGCCATAGTAGTACGCGCTGACAGCGTTGATGAGTTGCAGCAACTCGATCTCGGCCTGCACAGCGATCCATGAGCCGGTGCGGAAGATTTCGAGATTGCGGTCACGCTCCTCCACCAAACGCCAGGCGCTGAGAAATCCCGCGGCGGCAAACAGCAGTGTGATCACTGCAATCGCCGCTCGCGTAAGCACCCGGCGAGAGGGCGTCATTGAACCACCAGCGCCTTGAGCTGCCAGACCATCTTCGGCGGCGCTGAGCTCGCGATTTCCGGATGCTCGTCGAGCGGGTAGGCAATCCAGAGCGGGCCCTTGTCCCGAATTCTCATATGCTGCCCGTTCAGCTTCAGCGCGATGATGACGTCGTAATCGTGGAAATCGGCCATTGGAATGGGCGCCTTGTAGTCGTTCAGGGCGACCGCCTGCACGACCGCGCCTTCCGCGCCGACAAGCCGCATGACGTCGCGGGCCAGCGGGCCGATGAACTCGACCGCGCTGTCGGTCCAGGGCGTCTGGGTGATGATCCTGTGGCTCGGCAGCGCCTCCAGCATGGCAAGATCGAAGCGCGCGGCACCCGGCGCGTTCGCGTGCTCGATATTGCCGGAAACGGTCAGCACGACATCCCCCTTCGGCGCAGGCAAAAATTCGGCGGCCGCCGCAAGAGCGCTGAACGCCACTCCGAAGATCAGAGTGAGGCAGGAAAGACCGAATTTTTGCGGCCTCGGACGGGAGATGCCAGTTGCATTATTGTGGCCTGTGCAGTCCGTCCGGCGCGGAAACGCAGATCTCTGGTTCGACTCAGACATATCCCCACCCCTAAGAACGATCCCGCACCAAGGTACAGCGTCTTCTACGGTAAGCGAAAGACGGTTGCAGGGGGCGCCGATCAGCCTGGACGCGCCTCGCATCTGAGCATTCCTGGCGCTCCGTCAGTCTTCCTCCTGGAAGACCTCTTCGCGTTTCCTACGCACTGAGGGGAGAATCGCGATCACGACGGCGATGGCGGCCGCGAGCAGCAGGCCCGCGCTGATCGGGCGCTCGATGAAGACCATGGGGTCGCCCCGGGAAATGATCATCGCCCGGCGCAGATGTTCCTCGAGTAACGGACCCAGGACGAATCCGAGCAGGAGAGGGGCGGGCTCGCAGTCGAGCTTCACCAGGACATAGCCGATGATGCCCAGCACCGCGATGGCATAGACGTCGAACGCGTTCAGATGGATGCTGAAGGTTCCGATGCTGGCGAAGGCGATGATGGCAGGGAACAGGACGCGGTAGGGGATGGTGAGCATCCTCACCCACAGACCGATCAGCGGCAGGTTCAGGAGCACGAGAAACAGATTGCCGAGCCACATCGACACGATGATGCCCCAGAACAGCTCAGGCTCGTCGGTGACGACGTTCGGGCCGGGCGTGATGCCTTGGATGATGAAGGCGCCGATGATCAACGCCATTACCGGATGCGCCGGAATGCCGAGCGTGAGCAGGGGGATGAAGGAGGTCTGGGCGCCGGCATTGTTGGCTGATTCCGGCCCGGCGACGCCTTCGATCGCACCTGTCCCGAACTTCTCCGGCTCCTTCGATACCTTCTTCTCCAGGGAATAGGAGGCAAAAGCGGCAAGGACGTGGCCGCCCCCCGGTAGAATGCCGAGCACCGAACCGACCGCGGTTCCGCGGAGGACGGGTGCGATGATCCGCTTGAAATCATCCTTGCTCAGCCACAGGCCGCTCACATGCTTGACGGCAACGGTTCGTATCGTTTCGTGCTCGAGGTTGCGCAGGATCTCGGCGACGCCGAAGACGCCGACCGCAAGCGAGACAAAGCTGATTCCGCTATAGAGTTCGAACTGGCCGAAGGTGAAACGCGGCGTGCCGGTATAGATGTCCTGCCCGACCAGGCCGAGCAGAAGCCCGAGCACGATCATGGCAAGCGCCTTGACGACCGAGCCGTGGGCAAGCGCAATGGATGCGAGCAGCCCCAGGACCAGAAGCGAGAAATATTCGGGCGATCCGAACTGCAAGGCCACTCTGGCCAAGGGCGGGGCGAACAGTGCCAGGATCAGGGTCGTGACGGTGCCGGCGAAGAACGAACCGAGCGCGGCGGTCGCGAGAGCGGGACCGGCGCGACCTTGTCGCGCCATCTTATAACCGTCGATCGCCGTCACGGCGGATGAGGATTCGCCCGGAAGGTTGATCAGGATCGCGGTGGTCGAGCCGCCATACTGCGCGCCGTAATAGATGCCGGCGAGCATGATCAGCGCCGACACCGGCTCGAAATTGAAGGTGATCGGCAACAGCAGGCCGATCGTCGCCGTCGGCCCGATTCCGGGCAGGACACCGACGAGCGTGCCGAGCAGAACGCCGATGAAGCAATAGAGGATATTGTCGGGGCTGAGCGCCGTTTCGAAGCCGAGGCCGAGATTGGCGAAAAGTTCCATTCTAGCGCGGTCCTGTCTTAGAAATCGAGCCAGGGGCCGAGCAGGCGCAGCGGCAGGCCCAGCCCATAGACGAAGATCAGCACGCAGACCAGGGTGAGGCCGATGGTGAGCGCTATCGCGCCGAGGACCCCGGTGTGCCGGCTGGCGAACGCGCTCATGAAGACCGTGATCATCAGCGAGGGCACCAGGCCCAGCCCCTGCACGGTGAAGCCGAAGATGAACAGGGCGCCGACGAGCAGCACCAAGGCCAGCCACGGCGTCGGGCCGATCGGGCTCTCCTCGGTTTGGAAGAAGCCCTGGACAAGGATCACCACGCCGAGAACGGTCAGGATCCCGGAAAGGAAGAGCGGGAAGTAACCCGGCCCCATGCGCAGGGCCGAGCCGATATCATAACCCAGCGAGGCATAGCCGAAGGCAAGCCCGAAGGCGATGAAGACGAGCCCGGCGAGGAGGTCCTTAAGAGCGCCTAACATAACCCGTCCACGGTCTGCGTTGGGCTGCGCCCGGCGCGGGCCGTCGTCCGGCGGCCGTGGGGCGGCGTCGGCCGGCGCTCGCGATGCGCCAGCATCGCGTCGCACCGCCCTCCTAGCCCACGGCCGCCGGACGACGGCGCAGACCGTGGACGGGTTATGTTAGGCGCTCTAAGGGATTTCCGGGTGTCCATGGTGCATCCGAGACCTAGACCCTGGCAGGTGATCACGTAAATACGGGAAATCGCAGATTCCCCGCTATCGAGCGATCAGCTGCTCGGAACTAAAGCAATGGACCAACTTTCCACGAAAGCCGGTGGCGGCGCGAGCGGCATGTTCCGGTGACGAAGCGGGACGACCGCAAGGGCCATCCCGCTCGTCTCATCAGAGTGCGTCGGATCAGTCGGCGTAGACACCGGCTTCCTGAATGATCGGCCGCCAGAGCTCGATCTGTGACGCGAGCTTCTCCGTATGACCCTCAGGCGTGGCCTGGTCCTGCGGGACGGGAGTGGTGCCGAGCTCGGCGAACTGTTCGACCACGTTTTCGTCCTTCAGCGCCGTCTGCAATGCCGCGGTCAGCTTCTCGATGATGGGCTCGGGCGTGCCTGCAGGCGCGTAGAGGCCGTGCCAGACGCCGATCTGGAACTCGCCGAGGCCGGCTTCGGCCGTCGTCGGCAGGTCGGGGAGGCTCTCGAGGCGTTCGCCGGTCGTCACGGCATAGGCCTTGACCTCGCCCGCCTGGATCTGACCCGTCGTGTTCGTCGTCTGGTCGCACATGAAGTCGACTTGGCCGCCGAGCAGGTCCGTCAGCGCCGGGCCCGTACCCTGATAGGGCACGGTGGTGAGCTGCGTGTCGATCGCATCCATGAAGAGCATGCCGCACAGATGGGAGGCCGCGCCGATCCCGGCGTTGGCATAGGTGACGGTGTCCTGGTTCGCCTTGACGTAGTCAATGAGCTCTTGAAGCGTCTCCGGCTCGAAGTCCTTGCGCGCGATGATCGTCATCGGCACCTCGGTCACGAGGCCGATCGTCTCGAAGTCCTCGAGCGGATTGTAAGGCAGATTGCGATACAGCGTCGGGGCCGTGGACATGCCGATGTGGTGGATCAGGATCGTGTAGCCGTCCGGCGCTGCGTTGGCGACCTGCGTCGCCGCCAGCGTGCCGCCGGCACCCGAGATGTTCTGCACGACGATCTGCTCGCCGAGCTCGCGGCTCATCGGCTCGGCGATAAGGCGGGTTACCGTGTCGGTCGGGCCGCCGGCCGAGAACGGCACGACCAGCGTGATCGGACCGTCAGGGTAATCCTCCTGCGCGGCGGCGGGAACGGCAAGAGCCACGAGCGCCGTGGCGGCGAGGCAAGCAAGAAGACGCATTCAACATTCCTCCCTGATGAAGACGCAGAAGCCATGGCTCCTGTCCAGCCCTTATCCGTTTCTTCGGATTGGACTGGAATTTCATAGAAGCTTTGGCCCAAGCCGCCCCCGTGTTCAAGAAAAGATTTCATGCCGGACGAGGATTTATTGGCCGTGGCGGGCCGGTCGCGAGGCTTCGGGTCGACCGACGCACACCATGGTGGACGCTCTTAACGAAGATCCTGATTCATCTTCGCTCGGGCCTCCGCGACGCGGTCGATCTCCTTCTTGGCAGTCGGGTTGGTATCGAGGAACCGTCGAAAATCGCCTTCGTCGAGCACGAGTAGGTGGCAGTAGGTCAGGGCCACCACATCCGCCTGCCGGCGCCTTCGGCTTAAAAGCGCCATCTCACCGAAGAAATCGCCGCGGCCGAGACGGATCCGGTTGGTCGGCAGGATTACCTCGACGGCGCCTGAGGAGACGAAGAACACGCGATCGCCACGCTCGCCGGTCCGGATGATCATTTCCCCTGGTACTGCCAAGCGCGGCCGGAACAGGCGGCACAAGGTCCGGAGCTGCCTCTCGTCGAGGCCGCGAAAGAAATCGAACTGCCGGATCAGGTCCTCGGTTTTCAGCCCGAGATCGAGCGGCGGCCGCTGCTCGGCCTGCCGACGCTCCGCCTCGACGCTGCGCCGCAGATGATCGAACAGCTCGCGGCCGACCAGCCCTTCCTCGTGCAGGTCCTGATAGGCCTCGAGCTCCTGCCGCAGCGCCGACTGCTTGAGGAAGCGGCCTTCCAGGGCCTCAGCGTGCGCGGGGTATTGCAGGCGCAGCGCGTCGAGCGCCCGCGAGGTTGCATCAAGCCGGTTGCTCAGCATCTCGCCCAGAATCTCGGCCATGCGCCTGCCGAGCATCGGGCGAAGGCGATGTTCGTTGAACTGCTTCAGCGCCTCGAGCACCAGCCGGCGGACCAGCAGCACCTCGAACCGGTCGGCCAGCTCGCGGACCAGCAGCCCATCGATCCCGAGGTTCCGGTGCAGGAAATGCGCGAACCGGAAGGCGCGCGAATAGGCGACGACGCTGCGTGCCGCGCGGTTGTAGCCGATCCGGCCCGCCGACCGCGCGCCGTCGAGAATCCGGGAGGTCTCCTCGAGGAGCCGTTCGACAATTCGCGGCGACACGGTCCGTTGCCCATGGTGGTCGAGCACCAGCTCCAATTCGCGGTTGGCCAGCGCGATCAGCCCGATCGTGAGACGGTCCCGGTCCGAGATCGCCTCTTCAAGCGACTGACCGGCGGTTGCCTTCTCGATCCGCTCCTCATAGGGTCGGGTCACCGACCGCGCGACGGTCGGCGCGATCTCATAGGCCCGTGCGGTGTCCTGAACGGCATCTCTCACATCGGCGAGCGAGAGCGCCAGGACCTGTCGGTGGAGCGCCTGATTCACCGGCGACAACCCGTCGAGCTTGAGCAGCCGGATGACCGGGCGCAGCGTCAGGCCGTTGACGAACAGGGTGAACAGAACGAAACCGGTCGCGAGCACTGCGACGACTTGCTTCACCTCCGGATCGAGAACCCGGCTTTCGGTCACGGCGAGCGCCAGGGCCAGCGTGACCGCGCCGCGCAGCCCGCCCCAGGTGATCACCAGCTTATAGGCGTGGCTTACCTTCTGGGTCAGCTTGACGGCGCTCAACATCGGCAGCAGCACGAAGAGGACCAGGACGCGCGCGGCGAGCGCGGCGAGCACCATGATCAGGATCAGGCCGAGATCGTACAGGCTGACATTCCAGAGCAGCCGGGGCACCAGGATCGATGCGAGAATGAAGACCAGCGAGCCGGCCCAGAACGCGAGCTGCTCCCAAAACGCCTCGAGATAGGTCCGGTTTTCCGGGGACAGGCGCGCACGCACCGTCGCGCTCAACGCAAGTCCGGAGGTCACGACCGCGATCACGCCGGAAACGTTCAGCAGATGCTCGCCCAGAATGTACATCAGATAGGGCAGCGCCAGGGTCAGGGTAACCTCCGCCGACCGTAGCCCTCTCAGCCACGGCAGCAGCATGGCGATCAGCCGCGCTCCGGCGAGCCCGAGGACGATCCCGCCGCCGAACGCCGCGACGAACCGCCAGGCACCGTCGACCAGATCGGGCTCCTGTCCCGACAGGAGCATGCCCAGCAGGATCGTGAACAGCACGATGGCGGCTGCGTCGTTGAGCAGGCTCTCGCCCTCGATCAGGCGGGTTAATCGCCCCGGTGCGCCCAGATCGCGGAAGATCGCGATGACGGCGGACGGGTCCGTCGTTGCGACGATCGAGCTGACGAGCAGCGCGACCAGCAGAGGAACGCCGCCGATCATCGACAGGCTGTAGCCGATCACGATCGTGGCGACGAAGACCGCGACGACCGCCAGCAGGAGAAGCGGCGCGGCGTCGCGGACCATCTCCCGCACGTCGATCGTCAAGGCCGCCTGGAACAGCAGAAGCGGCAGAAAGATGACGAGGAAGGTCGACGAGGTGAAAGGCAGTTTGACGATCGGCTCGGCTACCTCGTTGAAGGCGTCCGTCATCGTTGTGTAGAGCAGGAACGATGCGCCGGCGCCGATTGCCACACCGACCAGCGCGAGCAGGACCGTGGGAGGCAGACGCAGCTGGACGGCCAAGGGCTGGATGAGGCTGATCATTGCCGAAAGGCTTGCAATGATCAGGACAACACCGGCGACGTCGAACAAGGGCTAAGAGGACCTGCGGCTTGGGTTGGGTGGACCGAATGGGATTTGGTGGTGTTTCATCAGCCTGTTGCGGTCAACCGCGTGACGGATGAAACGCAGTCGAGATTACCATGGGCGCGCGTTGCATTGTAGAGGTGCGGTCACAACCGGCTATCGCCGTTGGCCCGGCCATCTCGGAGTCGAAGGGGCCGCCGTCGCATTTTTGACTTCGAGACTGTTGGGCAGCAGGGACGGGCGCCTCCATGACGAGGTGTGTCGGAATGAAGCGATTATCAGCGTTTTTATCAAGCATGCTGTGGTTATTTACGGATTATTTATCGTTAGCGGTTAAATTGCTTCGGGAGGGGGTGTGCCATGTCTTACCCAGACCGGAAATCAACGCTTATCCTCGGCGTGGATGATAATCCTACGAATCTTAAGGTCTTGCGCGTCATCCTCGAAACCGCAGGATATAGCTTCGTGGCGGCCGAAAGCGGCTTTGCTTGTCTGGACCTGCTCTGGCGGGTTCAGCCGAAAATCATCCTCCTGGATGTGAAGATGCCGGGCTTGAACGGTATCGAGACCTGCCGGCGCATTCATGCCCAGTTGCCGCATATCACGGCGCCCATCCTGTTCCTGACGGCGTCCAACACGTCCGAAGACCTTTCCGCCGCGCTGGACGCCGGGGGCGACGACTTTATCCTGAAACCTTTCGCACGGGAAAAGCTGCTCGACCGTATCACCGCCTGGAGCCGCAAGGGGCGGAGCACCGTCGCGAAGGCAGCGGTGGTGCCGGCCGAGCACCCACTTTCTTAGAAAGTCCGCGCCGGCTTGACATCGAGAGATCGCGCCGCCCCCGCGCCGGGGGTCTTTCGCCGATTCCAAGCGCCCAAGCCCCCAAGCCCCAAGCCCAAGAGCGCCGAAGCATGCTCCGAACGGCCGTGACGCGGCATGCCGACGGCAAGATCCTGTAACAGGATTTTAAGTATACGGCGCGAGTCGATCGGTTATCCTGCCCCTATCCGTGACACATGTCCGAGGCCCGTCGATATTGCAGTCGACCGGAGCCGGCATAGAACATCCTTCCTATTCAGAGGCGAGGAGGAAAATCATGATCAGTCTTACCGTCAACGGGACCCGGCAGGATCTCGACATCGAGCCCGAGACGCCGCTGCTGTGGGTCCTGCGGGACGAGATCGGCCTGAGCGGGACCAAGTTCGGCTGCGGCGCCGGCCTCTGCGGCGCCTGCACCGTGCATGTCGACGGCGTGGCGACGCGCGCCTGCATCACCCCCGTCGAGGCCGTCGCCGGGAGCGAGGTGACGACGATCGAGGGGCTGTCGTCCGATCTCGGCCGCAAGGTCCAGCAGGCGTGGCTTGCGCAGCAGGTGCCGCAGTGCGGCTACTGCCAGCCCGGGATGATCATGGCCGCCACCGCCCTCCTGGCCGAAAGCCCGCGACCGAGCGATGCCGATATCGACGCCGCGATGACGAATCTCTGCCGCTGCGGGACCTATGCCCGGATTCGCCGGGCGATCCACGCCGCGGCCGAAGCCTGAGAAGGAGCCGAGCGATGATCGACATGATGAAAACGTCCCGCCGCTCCTTTCTAAAATCCGCGACCGTCGTCGGCGGCGCGCTCCTGCTCGAGTTCGCCCTGCCGACGCTGGGGCCGGCACTGGGCGGGCCGGCTGGGCGGGCGCAGGCCGCCGCCGCGACGACGGGGATCAACAGCTTCATCCGGATCGAGCCTGACGGCGCGGTGACGATGACCGTCGGCCAAGCCGAGATGGGGCAGGGCGTCTATTCGGGCTTCGCGCAGATCCTCGCCGATGAGCTCGGTGCTGAGTGGTCGCGCGTCTCGGTGGTGAGCGCCGCGCCGCATCCCGACCACAACAATCCCTGGCTCGACATGCAGATGACCGGCGGCAGCATGTCGATCCGCGCGCATTACGACGTTTTGCGCAAAGCGGCGGCCACCGCGCGGGAAATGCTGGTGCATGCGGCCGCGGAGGCGTGGGGGATATCGCCGGACGGGCTCTCGACCGAGGCCGGATTCGTCGTCGATGCGGCGGGCGATCGCCGCTTCGGCTTCGGAGAGATCGCGGCGGCCGCGGCCCGCATGGCGCCGCCAGCGGAGCCCCGGCTCAAAGACCCGGCGGACTTCACGCTCATCGGGCGGCGCATCGATCGTCCGGACCTGCCGGCCAAGGTCGAAGGCCGCGCCGTCTTCGGCGTCGACGTTACCGTTCCGGGCATGGCATATGCCGCCGTTCGCAATGCGCCCGTCAAGGGCGCCGCCGTCGGATCCGTCGATCGCGCCTCGATCGACGGCATGCCGGGCGTGATCGATGTCGTCGAGGTGCCGGGCGGCATCGCCGTCGTCGCCGACCGCTGGTGGCGCGCCAAGCAGGCCGTCGACGCCCTCGCCGTCACTTTCGCCGAAACTCCGCATGACGGTGCAACGACGGCCGCCTTGATGGACAGCCTACGGGCCGCGTTCGAGGCGTCCGACGCCGCCTTGGCGGAGGAGGATGGCGATGCCGAGGCCGCGCTCGCTGATGCGACGACCTTCGTGGAAGCCGACTATGACGCGCCGCTCCTGGCCCATGCGACGATGGAGCCGATGAACTGCACGGCGAGCGTCGGAAACGGCTCCTGCGAGGTCTGGGCGCCCAACCAGTCGCCTGTCTCTGTAACCGCCGCGGCGGCCGAGGTGGCCGGCCTCGAGCCGTCGCAGGTGACCGTCCATACGACCTTTCTCGGTGGCGGTTTCGGCCGGCGGTTCGAGCCCGACTTCGTCGCCCAGGCGGTCGCGGCTTCGAAAGCGGTCGGCCGGCCCGTCAAGCTGATCTGGACCCGCGAGGAGGACATCCAGCATGACTTCTACCGGCCGGCGGCCGTAGCGCGATTCCGCGCCGGTCTCGATGCCGACGGCAATATCCTCGCCTGGACGACGCGGATTTCCGCTCCGTCGGTGATGCAGCACGTCTTCCCGGGCGCCATCGAGAACGGCGTCGATCCCAGCAACGTCGAAGGAGCGGTCGAGCTGCGCTACGCTTTCCCGGCCCGGCGTGTCGACTATGTAATGGGCAAGACGCATCTCGATATCGGCTTCTGGCGTTCGGTCGGGCATTCGCATAACGGCTTCTTCACCGAAGGCTTCCTGGACGAGGTTGCCGCCGCGGCGCAGGCCGACCCCTACCAGTTCCGCCGCCGGCTCCTGGCGCATGATGCCAGGGCCCTGAAGGTGCTCGACGCCGCGGCGGAGAAAGGCGATTGGGGTGCGCCCCTGCCGCAGGGCCGTGGCCGCGGCATCGCCTTCCATGAGAGTTTCGGCAGCCTCGTGGCGCAGGTCGCCGAAGTCTCCATAGAGGACGGCGATGTGCGGGTGCATAGGGTCGCCTGCGCTATCGACTGCGGAATGGCGGTCAATCCGGACAGCATCGAGGCGCAGATGGAGAGCGCCATCGTTTACGGCCTGACGGCCGCGCTCCGCGGCGAGATCACGCTGGAGGAGGGCAAGGTGCAGCAGAGCAACTTCCACGATTACGAACTGCTGCGCATGGACGAAATGCCCGTGGTCGAGACCGTCATCATCGAGGGCGGACCGCCGATCGGCGGGATCGGCGAGCCGGGTACGCCGCCGATCGCGGCGGCGGTTGCGAACGCGATCTTCGCGGTGACGGGCACGCGGATCCGCTCATTGCCGATCCGCAAACAGAATCTGGAGGTCTGAGAGGCAATTCATGCTCAACGAGTCCAGCGACAACAAGGCTCCGGGATTCAAGAAGCATCCCGGTTATCGGGTCGACCTGCTGCGCGAGGGCAAGCGCGTGCGCGTCCTCTTCAACGGCGTCGCGGTCGCGGACAGCGCCGATGTCCTGACGGTGAAGGAGACCGGCCATGCGCCGGTCTTCTATTTCCCGCGCGAGGATGTCCGAATGGATCTGCTGACGCCGACAAGCCACCGGACGCACTGCCCCTTCAAGGGCGATGCGTCCTACTGGACGCTCACCGCAGATGGGAAGACGAGCGAAAACGCGGTCTGGAGCTATCTCGCGCCCTATGACGAGACGGCCGGAGTACGTGACCGGCTGGCGTTCTACATCCACAAGATGGACGAGATCGTCGTCGAACCGTCCTGAGCAGTGCCGCCTAGTACTTGGTCGCACAAATTCGCGAAACGCTCCGTTTCTCGAATTTGCGTGTGAATCAGGTACTTAGAGTTAAACTCACGTACCAACTTTCTACGAAAGGTGGTACTAGGGCATCCAGAAGGGCTTGGCGGCCTCGTTCTCGACATCCGCGCGGGACAATCCGATGTCCTTGAGCATCGCGTCGCTGAGATAAAGGAGCGCCCGGCGTTGCCGGCGGCGATCCTCCCACCGGAGGAGCGTTCGGATCGTCGGGTCGATCCATTTCGACGGGGCGCTCCAGAGCGGATCCGTGCCCTTGGTCGCGTCCGGCCGAGGGATATCCGGTTGCGGTCTTGCGGGGCGCATGGCGGTCACGGTCTGTCATCCTCTTCCGGCATTTCCAGTCGAGGAGGACGTTACGCGCCGCCGGGGTGGGGATCTTCCCGAAGCTTGCGAACGAATCCATTTTAGAGCCTGATCCGATCACATCGAACTGATGTGATCGGTGAATCAGTCTCTAATTATTTGAATGAGAGTACGATCCGATCAGGATGGGTCAACCTGATCGGATCGTACTCTAAAGTGACACTTCGGCGCGTTCCGACAGACCGATCGCGTCGAGCAGCGCCAGGACCTCCTGACGGGCGGCGGCGTGGCTCACGCTGAACGGCGCGCCGGAGCGCTCGGCCCGCAGGTCGAGCAGCGTCAATCCCTTGTGGAACAGCTCGCGGAAGATCACGCGCTCGCCGAAGCCGGGCGCGACGCGGAAGCCGAGCCGCTTCGCCAGCTGGTCCAGCAGGCGGGCGATGTCACGCTTGTTATGGGCGTCGACATGGCCGAGGCGGTTGCGCATCACCACCCAGTCGATCGGCGGGCGGCCGCTCAACGCGCGCCGCTGGCGCTGCTCCCAGACCATTTGGCTGTAGACGCTGGGCGCCAGCACCTTGCGACCTTCCCGGTCGATGCGGGCGAGAAGGTCGATATCGAGAAAGCTGTCATTGAGCGGCGTGATCAGCGTATCGGCATTGGTGTGGCCGACGCGGGAGAGGTGAGAATCGCTGCCGGGCGTGTCGACGACGATGAAGTCGCGATCGCCCAGCTCGGCCAGCGCCGTCCGCAGCTTCGTCTCCTCCTCGGCTTCCGCCTCGGCGCGCGCGGCGGCCTCGGAGCGGAAGACGCGGCGGTGCTCGGGCAGCGGCAGAGGCAGTCCGGTCTCCTCGACCAGGCTGCGCCGATTGTCGATATAGCGTGAGAACGTACCCTGCCGTGCGTCCAGATCGAGCGTGCCCACCCTGTAGCCGTTCTTCATCAGGGCGACAGCCAAATGCATGGCCGTGGTCGATTTTCCCGAGCCGCCCTTCTCGTTGCCGAGCACGATGACATGGGGGCGCGATCGTCTGATGCTGAAGCGGGTGGAGGCTGCCTCGGGGCCGCGGTCAGCATTTCGGTCGGGTGTTATGTTGGTAAACAGAAGCCCCCCCTGGCCAGTCTGTGCCGGCCGTCAATACAGAATGGCGATCGTGCTCAAACTCAAATAATTAGAGACCGATTCACCGATCACATCGTTTCTATGTGATCGGGTCGGGCTCCAAGAAGAACGATTGCGACGGCCGCGCCAAGTCCGCGCATTCGATCCAAGAAACTATTGCCTAATCCCCAGAGCTAAAACAAGATCTCCCAATCACGATCTTCCTGCTCTGCGAAGGCTTCTTCCAGGGATTTTTCGGTTCTCACCGCGTGATGCTCGCCGTTTATTACAGATTTACGGCGTCCGGCTGACTCTGTCCGTACATCGTGGTGTAAGCCGTTCTGGGAGGATGCGTCCGGTTGCGTCATCTCCGGCATTGCGGCGGTTGCTCTCTCCCATCCCTTCAACGCGGCGGTCCGCCGGGCGAGGACCTCCGTCGCGCCCCAGCCGAAGATCTCCTCGCCATCGGCGGTCTTATGAATGGCGCCCCACTGATTCCGCTTTGCGGATCGGATCACGAAGACGATATTCTCTCCCGGAATGCCGGCGTCGAGCGACGTGGTGTAGGCGGGCGCTTCGCAATCCAGCACGTCGCACACGCTCTGCCACGAGAAACCCTCGTCCAGCATGATCTTCGCGATGGCCGGAAAGTCCCCCAGCGCATGCCACTTCGCCGGCAGCCGCGTCGTTGCCGGGAAATCCTCCATGCTGCCACCGGCTTCGCCGAGCTTGAAGGCGAGTTGAACGTCGAGTGTCCTGCTTCCCTTTTGCGCCGATTCGAGCGCGCCGATGAGATCGTCGGCGGTGTTCGGCAGTCGGTCTTCGTTCTTCATGCCCTATCCCTGTTGTCGTTCTGACTTCGACAGTATAGAGCCCGACCGTCCATCAGTCATGAGCGTAGAAAATGGTATCGCGGGCGCACCGGTGCATCGGCTCGGCAAGCCTTTCCACCGATTCCATTGCGCCGAGTCGGAGCAACATATGAGGGCGTTCGACTGTTGGCCGTGATGCAACCAATTCCTTGCTGGCCTGATCCAGATTAAGGCGCCGCCGCGCCGAAGAACGCTACGCTTCCTCTTCGCATCCGCAGAGATGCGCAAAAATGCGCTGTGAGGGGAGTGCTGGGATGAGGAGTTGGAGATGATCGTCGCAGATGCCGTCTTCTTTACCTACCGGGACGCCCTGCGGCGCGGTGGTCCCGAATATCTCGCCTTCGAGCGGGCCGTCACCGTCTACCGGGAGCGTTTCCATGAGGCGTCCCAGGCGGAAGCGAACTTCGCCGTGTCGAAGATCCTCGCCGAGGCGGCAACCGGCGGCTCACGGGCTTTCTGGATCGCCGAAGGCGAAGCGCCGGCCGCATGACGGCGATGCTCCGCCCGCCTCCAAGCTATATCCCGGGAATAGAGTGATGAAACGACCATACGCGACCGCCGGCGTCGAGCCCTCCGTCGAGGAGATCATTTCCGACCCGGTGATGCAGTTCATCCTGCGCCGCGACCGCCTGACCCTGGCGGAGGTCTGGGCGGCGATTGACCGGGCACGGGGAGCCCTTGCGTCGCGCCGCCGGATCAGCGCCGCAAACGGTCGGGCGCCAGGTCGGTGGCCGTGACGCCGCCGGCGGTGATATCCGCCGGCAGCGTGTTCGTCGCCACCAGGGCGGCAGTCGCGCGCCCGAGCGCCTCGGCCATCATAATGCCGTAGCCGCCCTGTCCGGCCAGCCAGTAGAAGCCCTCCGCGGTGGGGTCGCGGCCGACAACCGGCGCGTCGTCGGCGACGAAGCTGCGAAGCCCGGCCCATTTATGGGCGATGCGGCGCACCTCGAGATGCGTCGCGCGTTCCAGCCAGTCGGCGACGATCGCGACATCCAATTCCTCCGGCTGCACATCTCCGGGCGGAACCGGCGTCGCGTCGCCGGGCGAGGCCATCAGCGCGTCCGCCTCCGGCTTGAAATAGCTGTCCTCGCCCGCCTCGTCGACGGCCGGCCAGGCGCGCGGGCTGACGCCCGGCGGCAGATCGACGACGACCGCGGTGCGCCGCTTCGGGACCAGCCCGATCGGCGCCAGGCCGGCCAGCCGGCCGATCACGTCCGCCCAGGCGCCGGCGGCGTTGATCAGAACAGGTGCAGCGAAGGCCCCGCCGCTGGCGGTCGCGACCTGCCAGGCGCCGCCGCGCCGCTCGATCGCCGTCACCGCGGCCCCGCAGACGAGCGTTCCGCCGCGCGCCGCCAGCCCTTTCAGGAATCCCTGATGGATCGCGTTGACGTCCATGTCCATGACGTCCGGCTCATAGGCGGCGAAGGCGATCCGTTCGCGCCGCAGGATCGGAACCATTTCGACCGCCTGATCGGGTGTGATTTCGCGGATCTCGTTCCCGTCACCGCCGAGCGCGAGCAGTTGGTCGATCGCGGCGCGATGCTCCGCGGTGGCGATCGTGAGCGAGCCGCGGGGCGTCAGAAGCGGATGCTCGGCAAAACCCGGCGGCGGGTCGAGCAGGAAGGGCAGGCTGGCGGCATTGAGCGCGCGGACGACCCGGTTCCCGAAGTTTCGGGTGTAGAGGGCCGCCGACCGCCCGGTGCTGTGATAGCCGGGTCCGGCCTCGCCTTCGAGGAGGAAGACGCGGCCATGCCGCGCCAGCTCGTAGGCAGCGGAGGCGCCGGAAACGCCGGCTCCGATGACCAGGAAATCGCCCAGGAAATCGTCACATGTCATAAAGCTCGGATCTCCTGCTTGCTAAGGAAGTGGAAGCGCAGCGCGAGCAGCACCATCGCCACGATCAGTCCGACGCAGAGACTCCACAGCAGCCCCGGCACGCCGTAGCCGGCCGCGACGCCGAGGCCATAGGCGAGGGGGATCGCCAGCCCCCAGAATGCCAAGCCATAGATCGCCGTCGGCAGGATCACGTCGCCGGCGCCGCGCATCGCGCCCATTAATACGCCCTGGGCGCCGTCGGCGATGACGAGCCAGGCGACGATGCCGAGCGCCGGGATCGCGATCGCCTGCACCGCGATATCATCCGTATAGATCGCCGCGATCGCGCCGCTGGTCAGATTGAGGATCACGGCAACCGCAAGCATGAGCAGGATCGCCAGCCCGACCCCGGTCCAGCCGGCGCGCGCCAGCCCGACCCGGTCCCGCCGGCCGATGGCGTTGGCGACCCGCACCGCCGTCGCCGTCGACAGGCCGATGGACAGCATGTAGACGAGGGCCGTCGTGTTGAAGGCGATCTGAAATCCGGCCAGCGGCGCCGTGCCCATCCAGCCGGCGAAGGTCGTGCTGGCGGCGAAGGCCGTGGTCTCGAGCCCGATAGCGGCCGCAAGCGGGATGCCCAGAAGCAGCAGCGTCCGAAGCATCCGCCAATGGCCGGCGAGCGGCACGTGGACGCCGAACCGCGCCGCGTCCCGCATGGTCAGAACATAGCCGACCAGCGCGGCCACCATCAGCCAGCGGGTGATCGACGTGGCGAGCGCGGCGCCGGCGGCGCCCATTGCAGGGGCCCCGAGATGCCCGAAGATGAAGATCCAGTTGAGTCCGGCATTGACCAGATTCGCGCCCAGCGACACCACCATGCCGGCGCGCGGCCGGCTGATGCCTTCGAGGAAGGCGGAGGTGGCGATGAATATCAGGATGGCAGGCATGCCAAGGGCGAAGTAGCGCAGCACCGCGCCGCCGCCGGCGGCGATGTCGGGCGTTTGGCCGATCAGCAGCAGGATGCCCTCGCCCCAGAGCAGCGCGACTGCGTAGAAGAGGCCAAGGCCGAGGGCGAGGATCAGCGCCAGACGCCAGATCCGCCCGCACCGCTCCGTCTCGCCGGCGCCGTCGGCCTGCGCCGACAGGACCACGGTGCCGACCAGAAGGCCGATGCCGATCGTCTGCATCACGAGCTGCGGCGCCAAGCCGATGCCGTAATAGGCGAGCTCCTGCGCCCCGGCCCGGCCGGTCATCACCGTGTCGACGGTCACCATGATCACGAGTCCGGCCCGCGCGAACATCACCGGCACCGCGAGGACGAGGGTGCGGCGGATATGCTGCCCGATGGTGAGGGGGAAGCCGGCTTGCGCCAGCGGCGCGCCCTGAACGCTCGTCGTGGCGCGCGTCGTGTTCATCGTCATGGCGGCGGCGACATTAGAGCCTCTCCCGTGACCCGTCCATGGCCTGCATCGCGGGTCAAGCCGGCTTGGAGCCGCCGCATTCGCGCCTTCCGAGCGGGTTTCGCCAAAAGCGCCATATTTATTAGATGTTTACCACTACATTCCTACGCTGCGACGCGTCGGAAGGAGGGCTGAGCGATGGTGCGTGGGACGGAACGCTCGAAGCCGCAGCGTGCCGTTGCCGGGAAAATCCCATTCCGCCTGCGCTTGAAGGCCTGGTGGGACGGCAACGAGCTGTATCTCCGGCGCCGCAAGCGGGACCGCCGATCGCACGGCAAGGACACGCTGACGCGGCAGAAGGGCTACCGCGATCCCGAACGGCCCTGGGACTCGCCGCGCGTTCGCATGCTTCAGGCGGTCTGGGGCGAAGGATTTTGCGCCCCGGGTGGGCCCGACCATATCCTGGAGCTGGTGAAGCCGTTCGGCCTTACCCCGGCGATGAGCATGCTGCATCTCGGCGCCGGGCTCGGCGGGCCCGCGCGCACCATCGCCGGGGAATTCGGCGTCTGGATCGCCGGCTTCGAGAGCGACCACGAGCTTGCCCAGGCCGGCGCGGCTCTGTCGAACCTGGCCGGAATGGCGAAGAAGGCGATGGTCGCGCCGTTCGACCTGCAGAAATTCGAGCTGTCGCTGAACAGCTGCGACGCCATTTTTGCCGACAGCATCTTTTTCCCGATCGTCGACAAGCACCGCCTCATGCGGATTCTCGATCTGGCCCTGAAGGAACGTGGCCAGCTTCTGTTCACCGATTATGTGCTGACCAGGCGCGGCGGCGAGGAGAGTCCGGAGATCCAGGCCTGGATGAAGCAGGAGCCGGTGGCACCGCACCCGTGGACGGCACAGGAATACACCGATTTTCTTGCCGACCTGAAGCTCGACATCCGGATCACCGAGGACGTGACCGCCGCCGTCCGCAGCATGATCATCCAGGGCTGGGCCAATTTTACGGCGACGGCCTCCGCCGGCGATCTCGACCCCGAAATGGCCAGTTGCCTCACCGAAGAGGTCAATCTCTGGACGAGCCGGGTGGCGGCCTTCGACAGCGGCGAACTGCGCGTATATCGCATCTATGCCTTGAAGAAGGTGGCCGAGAAGATGCTGTCGGACTGGTAGAGGCCGGCCGCACGCGGGAATTGACAGGGCCGGCCGCGTTCCCTATGTTCCGGCCTTCATTTGATCATGCTTGCGACCATTGAGGATCGGACCATGAAGGTCGTGAATTCGTTGAAGTCGGCCAAGTTGCGCCACAAGGCCTGCCGGGTGATTCGGCGCAAGGGCCGCGTTTACGTCATCAACAAGGCCAACCCCCGCTTCAAGGCGCGTCAGGGCTAAGCGGCGCTTGCCGCCCTGGCGGTGACCCGCCGGGAACCAGACCCGCCGGCAATCGGAACGGACAGGCCGCGCCTCCCAAGGCGCGGTTTTTGTTGTCTGCGCCAACGGGATGGTCGAGTCGATGATCGGCCCAAGTCTACGGCCGGCATTGACCCGAACTGCCGGCTCGCGCAAATTGTGGCGGACCGTTTTTGGGCCTGCCCGCTATTCTATGTTTGGCTGGCGGGCAGTCGAGAGGCTCCGTTCCATGCGCATGCCAGAGCCGGATCGCGATGTTCTCGCCCGGCGCGCCCAGATTGCCGAGGATCTCCGCCGCATCGTGCCCGGCGAAGGGGTGATCGTCGACGCCGATGAGCGCCGTCCCTATGAGAGTGACGGGCTGACGGCCTATCGGCAATCGCCGCTCGTCGTCGTGCTGCCGAGCACGACCGAGCAGGTCTCGCAGGTCCTGCGCTACTGCCACGAGAACGGCGTCAAGGTCGTGCCGCGCGGCTCAGGCACGTCGCTCTCCGGCGGGGCGCTGCCGCTTGCCGACGGTGTCCTGCTCGGCCTCGGCAAGTTCAACCGGATCCTTGAGATCGATTTCGAAAACCGCTGCGTCGTCGCCCAGCCGGGCGTGACGAATCTCGGCATCACTAACGCGGTGCAGCATGAGGGTTTCTACTACGCGCCGGATCCGTCGAGCCAGATCGCCTGCTCGATCGGCGGCAATGTGGCCGAGAATTCCGGCGGCGTGCATTGCCTGAAATACGGCCTCACCACCAACAACCTGCTCGGCTTGGAAATGGTGCTGGTGACCGGCGAGGTGATCCGGCTCGGCGGCAAGCATCTGGATGCCGAAGGCTATGACCTGCTCGGCCTGATGACCGGCTCCGAAGGGCTGCTCGGCGTCGTCACGGAGGTGACGGTGCGGATTCTCAAGAAGCCGGAGACGGCGCGGGCGCTGCTGTTGGGATTTCCGACGAACGAATCGGCCGGCGATTGCGTCGCTGCGATCATCGCCGCCGGAATCATCCCGGGCGGCATGGAGATGATGGACCGGCCGGCCATCCACGCGGCCGAGGCCTTCGTCCATGCCGGATATCCGCTCGATGTCGAGGGCCTGCTGATCGTCGAGCTCGACGGCCCGCAGGTCGAGGTCGACCATCTGATCGAGCGGGTCGAGGCGATCGCCGATGCGCATGGCGCGGTCGCGAAGCAGGTGAGCCAAAGCGAGGAGGAGCGTCAGAAGTTCTGGGCCGGCCGCAAGGCGGCCTTCCCGGCGGTCGGGCGCATCTCGCCGGATTATTACTGCATGGACGGCACGATTCCGCGCAGCCAGCTCCCGCTGGTGCTGAAGCGCATGGGCGAGATGTCGGCGCATTACGGCCTCGGCGTCGCCAATGTGTTCCATGCCGGCGACGGCAATCTGCACCCGCTGATCCTCTATGACGCGAACAAGCCCGACGAGCTGGAGAAGGCGGAGGCGTTCGGCGCCGATATCCTGAAGCTCTGCGTCGCCGTCGGCGGGGTGCTGACCGGCGAGCACGGCGTCGGCGTCGAGAAGCGCGACCTGATGCATGAGATGTTCGACGAGATCGACCTGAAGCAGCAGCAGCGTATCAAATGCGCCTTCGATGCGGGCGGGCTGCTCAATCCGGGCAAGATGTTCCCGCAGCTTCACCGCTGCGCCGAACTCGGCCGCCTGCATGTCCATCATGGGCAGCTTCCGTTCCCGGACCTGCCGCGGTTCTGATGACGACCGTCCTGAGACCGGAAACCCCGGCGCAGGTCGCCGAGGCAGTCGCCTGGGCGGCGGCTGACGAGGCGCCGCTGGAGCTGGTCGGCGCCGCGACGAAGCGCGGCCTTGGCCGGCCCGTGCAGGCGGGCCACACGCTCGACCTTTCGGCGCTCTACGGCATTACGCTCTATGAGCCGGAGGAGCTGGTGCTGAGCGCCGGCGCCGGCACGCCCTTGGCCGAGATCGAGACCGCGCTTGCCGGGAAGCAGCAGCAGCTTGCCTTCGAGCCGCCCGATCTGGGACCGCTGTTCGGCGCGCCGGCGGGGAAGGGTACGATCGGCGGCGCGCTCGCCTGCAACCTGTCCGGTCCGCGGCGGATCAAGGCCGGCGGCGCCCGCGATCATTTTCTCGGGTTTAAGGCGGTCAGCGGCCGCGGCGAGGCCTTCAAGGCCGGCAGTCGCGTCGTCAAGAATGTCACCGGCTATGATCTCTGCAAGCTGCTGGCCGGGTCCTACGGCACGCTCGTCGCGCTGACCGATGTGACGATCAAGGTGCTCCCGGCACCGGAGAAGACGCGCACGCTCCTGCTCGTCGGCCTCGCTGATGCGGTGGCGGTCCGGGCGATGAGCCGGGCCCTGCAGAGCAGCCATGAGGTCTCGGGCGCGGCGCATCTGCCGGCGGCGCTTGCGGCGGCCTTGCCGGTGGAGCTTGTCGCCCGCGCGGGCGACGCGGTGACCGCCATCCGGGTCGAAGGGCCGGGACCATCCGTCGAGTTCCGCTGTGCGGCGCTGCGCCGGGAGCTGGCCGACCTCGGCGCCGCGACGGAGGAGTTGCACAGCCATAACTCCGCGCTGTTCTGGCGCGGCCTGCGCGATGTCGCGCCGTTCGTCGCCGATCGGCAGACGGCGGTCTGGCGGCTCTCGGTGCCACCGATGGCCGGGGCCCAAGTGGTAACGACTTTGGTGGCGGCCTTGGATGTGCTCGGAAAATCCCAATATTTCTATGACTGGGGCGGCGGGCTGATCTGGTTCGCGCTGCCGGCGACTGCTGATGCCGCGGCCGAGACGGTGCGGGGCGCGATCGCCGCCTGCGGCGGCCACGCGACGCTGGTTCGCGCGCCGGACGAGACCCGCGTCGCCGTTCCGGTCTTTCAGCCGCAGCCCGAGCCCCTGGCGTTGCTCAGCCGGCGGGTCAAGGAGAGCTTCGATCCGCGCCGCATCCTGAACCCGGGCCGCTTGTCGGCCGCCATTTGAAGCGACGACCGCGACGATGCAGACCAACTTCACCCTGGCGCAGCTCGCCGATCCCGACACCGCCGAATCGGAGAAGATCCTGCGCACCTGCGTGCATTGCGGCTTCTGCACGGCAACCTGCCCGACCTACGCGCTGCTGGGCGACGAGCTCGACAGCCCGCGCGGCCGCATCTACCTGATCAAGGACATGCTGGAGAACGACAAGCCGGCGACGGCCCAAGTGGTCAAGCATATCGACCGTTGCCTGTCCTGCCTGTCCTGCATGACGACCTGCCCCTCCGGCGTGCATTACATGCATCTCGTCGACCATGCCCGCCGGCATATCGAGGAAACCTACGAGCGGCCGCTGCCCGACCGGCTGATGCGGCGTCTCCTGGCGTTGGTGCTGCCGCGGCCGGGCCTGTTCCGGCTGGCGCTCGCCGGGGCTTGGCTCGCGCGTCCGTTCACGCGGGTGCTGCCCGGCCGGCTCAAGGGGATGGTCGCCATGGCGCCGCGATCGCTGCCGGCACCCTCGCCGGTGGATCGGCCTCAGGTTTTCGCCGCCGAGGGCGCGCGTCGCAAGCGCGTGGCGCTGCTCAGCGGCTGCGCGCAACGGGTGCTGGATCCCGGCATCAACGAGGCGACAATCCGGCTGCTGACCCGTCACGGCGTCGAGGTGGTGGTGGCCAGGGGCGCCGGCTGTTGCGGCGCGCTCCCGCATCATCTCGGCAAGGAGGATCCGGCGCTCGGATATGCCCGCGCGAATGTCGCCGCCTGGATGCGGGAGATCGACGGCGAAGGGCTGGACGCGATCGTCATCAATGCCTCGGGCTGTGGCACGCAGGTGAAGGACTACGGCTTCATGCTGCGGGAGGATCAGGGTTGGGCGGCATCGGCGGCACGAATCTCGGATCTCACGCGCGACATCACAGAGTTCCTGGTGGAGCTCGGCCTGACCGCGCCGGTCCGCCGGCCCGGCCTCGCCGTCGCCTATCATTCCGCCTGCTCGATGCAGCATGGCCAGCAGATCAAGACCCAGCCGAAAAGCCTGCTGGCGGATGCCGGGTTCACGGTGCTCGAGGTGCCGGAAGGGCATCTCTGCTGCGGCTCGGCCGGTACCTACAACCTGCTGCAGCCGGCGATCGCGACGCAGCTCCGCGACCGCAAGGTCAAGAACATCGAAAGCCTTCGGCCCGACCTGATAGCGACCGGCAACATCGGCTGCATCACTCAGATCGCGACCGGCACGCGAATTCCGATCGTCCACACCGTCGAACTGCTGGACTGGGCGACCGGCGGACCGAAGCCGGCGGCCATCGCGCACCTGCCAAACGAATCTCCTGCGGCGGCTGCCGAGTAGAACGGCTCACAACGGCTCGCTGCCGCGGACATCATCGCGGCTGGCGGTGACCGTCCGAGAGCGCCATATCAATCTAATTCCTGCAGGGAGCGTCATGATGGAAGCGCTACGGTTGATCCTGAACGTCCTGTGGATTTTCACTGGCGGAATCTGGATGGCGCTCGGCTGGCTGATTGCCGCCGTTATCATGGCGATCACGATCGTCGGCCTGCCCTGGGCCTGGGCGGCGGTCCGCATCGCCGACTACACCTTTCTGCCGTTCGGTCGGACCGTCGTGTCGCGCGATCGGCATGATGGGCGCGAGGACATCGGTACCGGTCCGCTGGGCGTGCTCGGCAACATCATCTGGCTGCTGCTGGCGGGATGGTGGCTGGCGCTCGGGCATCTGTTCACGGCCGTGCCCCTGGCAGTCAGCATCATCGGCATTCCCTTCGCCTGGGCGCATCTGAAGCTGGCCGGGCTATCGCTCTGGCCGATCGGCAAGCGCGTCATCACGATTGACGATCTCGAACGCCGGGCGGCGCAGGCCGGCTTCACCGATCAGTCGCCGGACTAAGCCGCCGAATCTCTCATCCAGAGCGCCCTACCGTCGAGCCGCGACCAGCAGGAACATCGGCCGCTCGCGTTCCTCCGCCAGTTCCGGCTTGGCTGCGATCTGCTCGTCCGTCGGCCCCCATTCCTCGACATGGGAGATCGCGAACCCGAGGCGGATCAGCAGATTGAGGGTCGTTCCGATGGTTCGGTGCTGCTTGATTACGCCCTTGGCGAGCCAATCCGTCCTACGCGGGCCTTCGACCTGATAGCTGTCGATGGGCCATGTCTTGCGACCCTCTCGATCGACCGACCATCCCGGATGCGCCGGCGCCATGTAGATCGGGTGTTCGATCGAGAAGATCAGGTGTGCGCCCGGGATGAGGGCGCGGTGCACCTTCGCCAGCAGCCCAGCGAGATCCACGATGTAATGCAGGGCAAGCGAGCTGTAGGCGAGATCGAAGGACGCTTCAGGCAGATCGAGCCGTTCCAGGTCGGCTCTGACGTAGGTGATCGCGGCGTCCGAGGTGGCAGCCCTGGCCCGCGCCAGCATTTTTTCCGACACATCGAGGCCGAGAACATGCGCCGCTCCCTGTTCGCGCGCCCAGCGGCAGAACCAGCCGAAGCCGCAGCCGAGGTCGACGACCTCAAGGCCGTGAAGATCCGGAATCAGAGCCCGCAGCGCGGGCCATTCCGCTGCACCGGCCAGCCCTTCGACCGAGCGGCCCAACTGGCTGTAGCCCTCGAAGAACTCCGGGGTGTCATAGATATTTTGCGCCATTATTTCGGTCATCGCTCGCTTGCCAGGTGCACGCCGAGACTCACCAGAATGCCGCCGCAGACGGCGTCGATGACGCGTTGCGCCCGCTGATATCCCGCCTGCACCCGGGCGGACGTGAAAACGAGCGCGATCCCGAGATGCCAGCCGAGCGACATGAGGGCGACCAGAAGCCCGGTCATCAGGTAGAACCAAAGCGGCGCCTGGGCCGGAAAGGTCGTCGCGAAGACGCCCGTCCAGAACGCACCCGACTTGGGATTGGACAGGCTGGTGAACAATCCGGTTCGCAGCGCATGAGCCGTCGTGCCGATGCCGATTTCCCTCGGTGCGTTCGGAGCCGGGCGCGCCGCACCGATCAGCAGCTTGCCGCCAAGCCAGATCAGATAGAGCGCACCGGCAAGCCGGATGCCGGCGTAAAGCCAGTCCAGCTGGGCCAGCAACGCTGCAACGCCGAGCATGGCGAGCGTGGCCCATGTCGTCGAGCCGACCGCAATGCCGAGAGCGACGAGGATCGCAAGGCGGCGGCGTCCGGAGAGCGAAAGCTGGCTGATGATGAAGAAATTCGGACCCGGGCTCGCAGCCGCCAGCAGGTAGAGGCCACAGATCGCCAGAAGCGTCGAGAGATAGATTTCCATAGGGCTTGACCCGGTGCAGCTTGCTCGAAGCGCTCAATGATTCGACGAATGGCGTCCTTCGCGCCAATGACGGTGAAGGGCCGCGATATCGGCCGAGCACAGCAGCTTCATGGCATCTTTGATCTGGTCCAGCGGCCAATCCCACCATGCCATCTCGAGAAGCTTGGTGATGTCCTCATCGGAGAACCGCTTTCGTATCGGCTTGGCGGGATTCCCGCCGATGATCGTGTAAGGCTCAACGTCCTTTGTGACCAGCGCACGGCTTCCGATCACGGCGCCATGGCCGATGTGGATGCCGGGCATAATCATGGCCTCAGCACCGATCCAGACATCGCTTCCCACGACCGTATCGCCTGCCGGCTGGAATGCATCGCGTGCGTCGGCGAAGGCCGGCTCCTCGTTCATGTAGAAGAAGGGGAACGTCGTGACCCAGTCGTTCCGGTGGCCTTGGTTGCCTGCCATCATGAAGGCCGCTCCGGTTCCGATGGAGCAGAAGCTGCCGATGATCAGCTTATCCACGTCATCGCGGTTGGCCATGAGATAGCGTGCGCAATCGTCGAACGAGTGCCCGTGGTAATATCCCGAGTAGTAGCTGTATCTGCCCACAATGATATTGGGGTTCGTCACCTGCTCGGAGAGCAGCTTTCCCTTGAACGGGCTTTCAAAGTAGTTCGTCATCAGTGACGCCGCCTTGCATTGGTGAGAAATCCGCCGGACCGCGACAGTCTCCGCCTTCCGGACAATCGGATGCCCGACGGAGGCATATAGTGTCCGGCAGCCTGACTCAACTGCGCTTGCGCAAATGTCAGGACCGTGGTGACGTGGAAACCGGTGAGGCGGCTCTCCTCGATCCCGCGGCCAATAATCCCGCTCCGACCGCCACTGCGGCCAAAAGCAGTCCCATGTCCCGGAAGGCGGCGGCGAAGCCGAAGGATTCGATCCAGGGCTGGCTGACGAGGGGCGACAGGAACTGGCCGACGAAGATGCTCGCGGTCAGGCCGCCGGCGACCCTGCCGCGAAGCGCCGGCGGCGCGATGGTCAGCGCGCTCGCCATCAGATTGGGCATGATCGCGCCCATCCCGATTCCCGTCACGGCCATGGCGGCCAGGATGGCGGGATAGGATCCTGCCGCCGCGACAAGCCCATACCCGGCCGCCATGAAGCCGAATCCGACCCCGAACATGCCCATGATCCCGACGCGATGACGAGTCCGGCCATAGGCAAGGGACATGGCCGCCATCGTGACGTTGAACAGGCCGATCGCCAGCCCGGCCTGGCTTGGCGCCTCGGTGCCGAGAGTCTGGAGGTAGAACGGCAGCTGGGTTGGGACAAGATAGAAGACCACGCTGTTCAGGGCCGCGATGGCGAAGAGCGCGGCGATCGCTGTCCGCGGGTGGCCGACAGCCGGTTGGTTCATCGCCGACATGGAACCCGGCGCCAAGCGGGACGGCTCGCTGATATAGAGAATGATGGCCGGAAGCAGCACCAACGCCAGACCGTAGACCGCGAAGGGCGCACGCCAGTGAAATTCGGCCAGCACTCCGCCCCCGGTCAGGAACACCAGCCCGCCAAAGCCGATGAAGGCTGCTTGCAAACCCATGAACCGATCCCGCTCCGGCCCGGCAAAATAGTCGCCGACGAGCGCCGTCGCCGTCGTCATGGTCCCGGCGACCGCCATGCCGAGCAGCGCCCGGCCGACGAGGAGGCCGTGGAGCGTGCCGAGCAGGAGGCCTGACATGCCTGCGAAGCCATAGAGGAGCGTCGCGCCGATCAGCAGCCGCCGCCTCCCATAGCGGTCGGCGAGACTCCCGGCGAGCGGAGCGCAGAGTGCGATGAGAAGGGCCGGCATGGTCAGCACGAACCGGGTCAGCAGCGCGGCATTCTCGGTGGCGGCAAAATGTGCCTCGATGGCCGGCAGCGACGGTGCGATGGTCGCTCCCGACATGATGGTGAGCGCGCTGACGAGGAGCAGCGTCACCTTGCGCCAGGGAAGATTGACGTGGACCGTGGGCGCGGCTGTGCTCGCCGTGCTGTCGGCCCGCAGGACCAGGGGATCGAGCCGCTTCATGCCGCGATCTCGCCATAGGGCGCGACCTTGCGCGCATTACGCAGACCAACTGCCCACCATCGCAAGCGCGCCAGCAGCGTCGCCATGGCTTTCCGGGGAGCGTCTGGATCGAGTAGCCTGCCGTCGGTATCGAATTTGCCCCAGGGATCGACGAAGCTCACGGAATCCCTGATCGTGACGGCATGCAGTTCCGCGAAGACCTGGCGCAGCTGCTCGACCGCGCGCAGCCCGCCGGAAATCCCGCCATAGGAGACGAAGGCGACGGGCTTGGCCTGCCACGGGCCGGAAACGGAATCGATCAGGAATTTGAGAGCCGCCGGGTAGCCGTGATTGTATTCAGGGGTAACGACGATAAACGCGTCGGCCTTGCCGATGCGTCGCGTCAGATCGGCCAGCCCGGCACTCTCTTTGCGCCCATGTTGCGTCGGCAGGTCGAACGTAGCCGGATCGATCAGGTCCAGGGCAAAATCACTTCGACCGGAAATCTCGGATACGGCCCAGTTTACGATCCTGTCGCAGAAGCGGCCCTCCCGCGTGCTGCCATAGATCAGCGCAAGATTGATTTTGCCGTCCATCGGTTTCGTGCTCCTTACGGATTGTCGATTGAGAAATGCGGTTGTGGGACCTCAAGGAGGTTTGAGGTCAAATAGGGCTGCCGGTCGGTTGGAATCCCGCACTCAAGCTCAGCGGCTGGGGGAGAGAGACCGTTGGAGGCGGTACCGCTTGAATCCGATATGCGTCACTCCCGGCATGGTCTGGACCTGTCGCCACGCGGGAGCCGAACCGATGGTTCCCGGGCCGGAGCGTTCGAGGGCCTCGCGATGGGCCTGCTCGTCGGTCCACTCGGCGTAGTTGAGAATGCGGGTGCCGTCGATGCTGATGTGAAAGTGCGCGGAGATCAGCCCGGCATGCGGATCTGTCTCGGCCTTCAGGGCGTCGAGTACGGTATCGATCCACTGTCGCGCCCGCTCGGGGCCGTTGGCCTGGATGCTGATTATGACAATGCAGTCGGCGGTCCGTGGCGGGCCGTCCGAAACGTGGCTGCGATAGAGCCGGTATCTGACCACGCCCGGACGTTCGATGCCCGGAACTGCATCGTCGATCCCGCGAACGAGTGTCGGACGTTGGGTTCGCACGAATTCGTGGTGGGCTTCATCGCTCGTCCACTGGGCGTAGTTCAGCACCGTTTCGCCATCGCTGCTCACGAAACAGCTGAGCGAGAGAAAGCCGTGCGGCCATGGCGCACTCTCCCACGCGGCGATGGTGGCCTCCACAGCGGCCTGCTGACGCTCAGGCGTGTCCACCAGCCATGGGCTGACCAGGACTGTGCCGACATCGGGACGGGTGATATCGGGCAGTGGATTGGCGGTTGTGGTCATTCGGCCTCCTCGATCCAGGCATTGTCACTTGAGGAGGCTATGCTATAAGACCTCAACCAAAGTTGAGGTCAAGAGGGTTTTTTCATGGGCAGGATCAAGCCCCAGGAACATGGTAAACAACTTACGGTGGGCGAGGTCGCACGACGCAGCGGCGTCGCCGTTTCCACGCTTCATTTCTATGAAACCAAGGGGCTGATACAGAGTGCCCGGAACCAGGGAAACCAGCGCCGCTATCCGCGCGAGGTCCTGCGTCGCGTGGCGATCATCAAGGTGGCACAGCGCGCCGGCATTCCGCTGGCCTCGATTCGCGACGCCTTGTCGGTGCTTCCGCAAGGCCGGACGCCGACCGCTGCAGACTGGAAAAAACTGTCCGCCGGATGGAAGAAGGACCTCGATGATCGCATCGCCAAGTTGATCGGGTTGCGCGATCAACTCAACGATTGCATTGGATGCGGCTGCCTGTCGGTGAAATCCTGCCCGCTACGAAACCCGTGGGACAAACTTTCCGAACAAGGTCCCGGGCCACGGCTCCTCGATCCGACTTAGGTCAGGCATCCAGGACGAGGTCCGGCACGGCTCTCAGCCTTGCGATGTCGCGCAGGGGCGGCGCCCCGAACAGCCGGCTATATTCGCGGCTGAACTGCGACGGGCTTTCATATCCGACGCTGTAGCCGGCCATCGCGGCGTCCATGGACCTGCCCAGGATCAGACGGCGGGCTTCCTGAAGCCGCAATTGCTTCTGATATTGCAGCGGGCTCATCGCGGTCACGGCTTTGAAATGGTGGTGCAGTGCCGAGGGGCTCATCCGGGCTTCCGAGGCGACAGCGTCGATACGGAACGGCTCCCGGTAGTTTCGCTTGATCCAGCCTATCGCCCGGTTGATCTGGTTGAGCTTGCTGTCGGCGAGCGCGATCTGACGCAGTCTTGAATTCTGGTCGTCTATAAGCAGCCGGTAGAGGATCTCGCGTTCGGCAAGGGGCGCCAGAACGGATATATCGCGCGGCGCCGCGAGCAGTCGCAGAAGCCGGACGGCCGCATCGAGCAGTTCCGGCGTGACATGGCTCAGCACCAGCCCCAATCCGCGACGCTGCCCAGGACGCAGGCTTTCGACGTCACCCAATCCGGAGTCCAACATCAAGGCGCCGAGCATTGCCGGATCGAGATCCAGGCGAAGACACAGATACGGCGCCTCGGGCGTGGCTTCGATCACCTGTCCGACAATCGGCAGGTCGACCGAAACGACGAGATACTGCGCCCGGTCGTACAGATAAATCGTCTCGCCGAGCATCACCTGCTTGCGTCCTTGCGCGACGATGCATAGGGCCGGCTCGTGAAGCGCGTGGATCGGCTCGCTCGGCTGCGAGCATCGGATCAGGAAAACTCGCGGGATGGCGGTCGCATGGACGCCGTCCTCTCCGGCATATTGGTCAATCAAGGCGGCGAATTCGTCCTGCCTGTTTATGCCCGCTCCTGTCATATGCGTTCCTCGAAACTTTAGAAATCAGCCGATAAATCCCGCCGTAAACGACGCCGGATCATAGACGCCTCGAACCCGAAGCGAAATCCGGCAATCGCATGTTTGGAGGATTAGGCAAGAAGGCGGCAGCTCTGGTCTACCTCTCTCCTGGCTGACTGGGTCACTTTTCGCCTCGTACCGGCGCGGACCCCCGCAGGCCGGACCACAGGAGGGAAATGGAGATGTCGAACCTCACAGGAAAAACCGTCGCCATCACGGGTGCGAGCAGCGGCATCGGCGAGGCGACCGCGCGTCTTCTCGCCCGACACGGCGCCCATGTCGTGCTGGGCGCCAGGCGGACGGACAGATTGGAAAGGCTGATCTCGGAGATCCGGTCCGAAGGCGGCTCGGCTCAGTACCGCGCGCTCGATGTCACCGTCCGAGAAGACATGGAAGCCTTCATCAGCTTCGCGAAAGCCACGTTCGGACGCGTCGACGTCATCGTCAACAACGCCGGCGTCATGCCGCTGTCGCCGCTCGCTGCTCTGAAGGTCGAAGAATGGGACCGGATGATCGACGTGAACATCCGCGGCGTTCTCCATGGGATCGCCGCCGCGCTGCCGATTATGGAAGCGCAGGGATCGGGGCAGGTCATCAATGTCTCGTCGATCGGCGGCCATGCCGTGTCGCCGACCGCCGCGGTCTATTGCGCGACGAAGTTCGCCGTTGGGGCGATTTCGGAAGGGCTGCGGCAGGAAACCGACAGGATCCGCGTGACCGTGATCTCGCCCGGCGTCACCGAGTCGGAACTGGCGGACAGCATCTCCGATCCGACCGGTCGTGAGGCGATGAAGGAGTTCCGTAAGATCGCCATTTCGCCGGACGCGATCGCCCGCGCGATCCTGTTCGCGATCGAGCAGCCCGACGACGTCGATGTCAGCGAGCTGATCGTCCGCCCGACCGCGAGCCCCTACTGAACGGGGAAGGAGTAAGGCCGGAGCGGTCGATCTCGACGATGGCTGTTCCGGTCGTCTACCGAAACACAATGAGGACCGCATGATGATGAAGAGTGTGATCGTAGCGTGCATGATCGTAGCGGCAGCTTCTCCCGTCTTGGCGGAGCCGGATGGGAGCGATCGGCGCATACGCGGCGAGGCTGTGATCGCCACGCTCAGCGCCGGTGAAGGCCAGCCCGTGCTGGAAAGTCTGCGCCAGGAATTTCCTTTCCTGGCTGACGCAATCACCGACTATGCGCTCGGTGACGTCTGGGCGCGGCCCGGACTCGACCATCGCACCCGCCAGATTGCGACCGTCGCGACATTCGCGGCGCTGGGAAACCGCCCCTATTTCAAGATCCATGCGGGTTATGCCCTCAACCTCGGGGTGACCCAGGATGAGCTCAAGAAGGTCATCTACCTGACGACAGTGTATGCCGGCTTCCCGAGAGCGATTGACGCGGCGCAGGCCCTGCGCGAATTGTTCGAGGAGCGGGAGTTGGAAGGGCATTGAATGATGCGGAGCGGTAAGTTCAGCTCCCGCAGCCGCAGATGATGCGTTCGCTCGATGCCTTTGCCGCCCAACATGGCCTCTACAGGTTGGGCGGCGAAGATTGCCTTTGGATTCCATGGTTCGGAACAGGCCCATGAACGACAGCGACATTGACCGGATCGCCGCCTGGCTGGTCGAGCGCGGCCTTGCCGGCGCATTGGAGACGGACCTGCTGCACGGCTTTTGCGACCGGTGCGGTGGAGCAGGGCTCGATCTCTCCCGCGCCGTCGCCTTGATCGACACGCTTCACCCCATCTACGAAGGCCGGGTTTTCCGCTGGCGGAATGACGGCATCGAGGAAAGCTCCATCGTCGAATATGGACGCAGTAACGAGGGCGAGGCCGCTGCCAACTGGCAACGCAGCGTCTTCTACCATCTCCTGGTCACCGGGGCCGACGAGCTTCGTCGGAGGATCGGGCATGGCGACCCGGCGGATTTCCCGCATCTTGAAACCTTGAAAGCCACCGGCCAGACGGACTACGTCGCCTTCGTTCACCGCTTTGCCAGCGACGGCGTTATCGGGGACATGGACTGCGTCTACTCGTCCTGGACGACGCGCCATCCGAATGGCTTCGACGATGCCGACCTTGCGGCCCTGCGGCGGCTCGTGCCGGCCTTGGCGCTTTCGATCAAATGCGCATCGCTTGCCCGGATCGCGGGGACCTTGGTGGAAGTCTATCTCGGACACGACGCGGGGCAGCGTGTTCTGAATGGTCGCATTTCTCGTGGTGTGGCCGACCGGATCAATGCGGTTCTCTGGTTTTCGGATCTGCGAGGCTACACGACGATCACCGACACTGCCCCGCCGGATGAGATCATCCCGCTGCTGAACGACTACGCGGATGCCGTCATCTCCGCGATCCATGATGCCGGCGGCGACGTGTTGAAACTGATCGGCGACGGCACGCTGGCGATCTTCAAGGCAGACGATCCGGCGGATGCCTGCCGATGTGCGCTTCGCGCGGAGGCCAATCTGAGGCTTGGGATACAGGCGCTGAACGAGCGTCGGACCGCGGAGGGGCGTCCGGTGACCTCAGTCTATCTCGGCCTGCATATCGGCGATGTCTTTTACGGCAATATCGGCAGCGAGGATCGCCTGGACTTCACCGTTGTCGGGCCCGCCGTGAACGAGGTCAGCCGGATCGTATCGATGTGCCGGTCTGTCGATCGGAGCGTTGTTCTGTCATCCGATTTCGCGGCGGCGACGCCGGACGCCGAGAGGGCGAACCTCGTCTCTGTGGGCCGCTACGCGTTGCGCGGCGTGGGGCGGGCGCAAGAGCTGTTCACGCTCGATCCCGGCATGCTGTTGTCCGATGCGGACCGCTGCGATTAGGCGTTCCAAGAGCCATCGTCGCTTGTCGAAGCGAACGCCGTGGTCGTCTTCCGGAAATCGTCAGGCGCGGCCTTTCGAGACAATTGAATTCGCAAACTTCGATCATATATCGCAACGGCCCTGGCATCGGGCGAGATTGAGCCGTTTTCTGGAAGCCGGTCGCTTTGCGAATAGGGAACCAGCAAGT
Source organism: Virgifigura deserti (assembly GCA_003576685.1). GTDB lineage: Bacteria > Pseudomonadota > Alphaproteobacteria > Dongiales > Dongiaceae > Virgifigura > Virgifigura deserti. The sequence goes on along the minus strand of QOZR01000005.1, from coordinate 226,575 downwards.
CAAGAACATGTTGTCTGCAGATGGTGCCAGCACTGTGGTCAGACTTAAACAAGTACCAGCATGGCTTCGAAAGACGATCTCAACGCTGACATCGCTGCGATCGTTCAAATCGATGCGATTCCTACAATTCTTGATGTTGCCTGCCGTACGACGGGAATGGGCTTTGCCGCGGTTGCGAGAGTTACCGAGGACCGGTGGATCGCCTGCTCGGTGCGCGACGACATTCAATTCGGCTTACAGCCTGGCGGCGAGCTGAAGGTCGAGACGACCATCTGCCATGAGATCCGGGAGAGTAGACAGCCTGTGGTCATCGATCATGTCGCCGAGGATCCGGCATTCTGCCTCCATGCTACCCCAGCCATGTATGGCTTCCAGAGCTATATCTCGATGCCGATCGTCCTCCCGAACGGCACATTCTTTGGCACACTCTGCGCGATCGATCCCCGACCGGCACGGGTGAACAGGCCCGAGACAATCGGCATGTTCAAGCTATTTGCCGATCTGATCGCCTTTCACCTCGATGCACATCAGCGAGTGGCGGCCAGCGAGGCCATTCTCCTGAACGAGCGCGAGAGTGCGGAACTGCGTGAGCAGTTCATTGCCGTGCTCGGACATGATCTGAGGAATCCGCTCGCCTCAATTGAGGCAGGGGCGCGAATGCTGTTGCGGGAGCCCTTGAACGGTAAAGCAAAATCCATCATCAACCTCATCCAAAACAGCGTCGACCGGATGGCAGAACTTATCGGCGACGTACTGGATTTGGCTCGCGGGCGCCTGGGTGGCGGACTGCTGTTGGAGCGCAACGCCGATGAACCGCTGAAACCGGTTCTGGAGCAGGTAATTGCCGAGCTGTGTGCCGCCAGGCCCGATCGGGTCATCGAAACCGATTTCGCCCTGGCCGATGCCGTCAGTTGCGATCGCATCCGGATCGGCCAGCTGCTCTCGAATCTTCTTGCAAACGCCCTCACCCACGGATCGCCGGATGGGCCGGTCCGGGTTCGGGCCTCGTCCTCTGAGGGAATATTCGAACTCTCAGTTGCGAATCGAGGTGATCCAATTTCCACCGCCACGATCGAGAAGCTGTTCCACCCCTTCTTCCGCACTTCGGCTCGGCCAAACCAGCAGGGGCTAGGGCTGGGGCTCTACATCGCGAGCGAGATCGCCCGTGCCCACGGAGGAACACTGGACGTGACCTCGTCGTCCGACGAAACCCGCTTTACGTTCCGGATGCCGGTGAGCTGATCGCTCGTTCCTAACAGGTTCGGCGCCAGGCCGTATGGCGACGGTTCACCTTTCGAATGTGCCGTTGGCGTGTGACTGACGCTAGCATTCCCGGCATTCCCACCATTCTATAACTCCGTTAGGCCCCTCAACGCGCGGCGATGAACGTCGACCGCCCGCTCCCAGACCATCGCCTTCCAGTCATCAGCGTCGGCATAGAAGGCGCGCCGCATCCGCGTCTTGAGCTCGCGGCCGAGCGGCGCCGCGAGATCGCCATGAAGATGCACCCAGTTGTCGGCGCGCACGGCGGTCAACACCTCGTCGAGCGGCACCGTGCCGTATTCGAGCGTGATCCCCGCCACCGTGGCCGCGGGCAATGCGCGCTCCACCCCGACCGTGGTGTCGCCCATCACGGCGGCGGAGGAGGAGGTGCCGTCGTCACCATTGGTTGCCTCGTCGCCATACCATTCGACGACGCGCGCGTGGCCGCCGGAGCCGGCGGGATGATTGCTGATGATCTCGCCATACCCGCGGGGGCCGAGGCCGGTATGGAGGTCGATATAGGCCACATGGCGGGCGTGGCCGGCATGACGGCGCAGCACCGAATCCAGGGTCCGGTTCGACCAGGTCGGCGCCGTTCCGCCGTAGAACACGCCCTGCGGGTCGCTGTACTGGCCGGTGCTGATCGCGCTCTGCAACGCCATGGCGCCATGCGTCTGCCCATAGGCATCGAGCCTCTCGCGCGCCGCCGCCAGCGACTCCGCGGTCCATTCGGCCGGGCAGATGGCATCTCTCAGCGTCTCATAGCCCTCATTCACTGGGTAGGACCCGGTGTGATCGATGAAGTTGCGGTTGAGATCGACATTCCCCTCATTGACGCGGCGAAGCCAGGCGAACCCGTGCGGATTGAGCGCGTGGACCATCAGCATGGCGGTGCCGCGCGGCAGCTCCCGGTAAAGGCCGCTCTCGAGCCAGCCGACCTGGATGCCGGAGCCGCAGAACCCCTCGGCGCCGTGAGTCCCCGACACGGTGAGCAGCAGGCGCTCGGCATCGCGCGGTCCGATCCAGATGACGTCGGTGGTGAGGTCCGCGTCCCCGTTCGCCGTCGGCAGGGCGAGCCAGTCGCGAACCTCGCCTTCGGGCCCCCTGGAAGGATTGGCATGGGTTTCCACCGTCGCGCCGGCGGCGCGCGCCGCTTCACGGAACTTCGCCCGCGCCGCTTCGTAGCAATCCGAGAAATAATTCGATACGCCCATGATGCCTCGACCTACCAGATCCGTCCGCCAGAGTAGCCGCGCCAATCGCCGGCCGGGAGAATGTTTTCCCCTTTGGGCGACTTTCCGCAAGGGGCATACTGAACTGTGATGAGACGGCTGCTCCCTGTCCTGGCGTTTCTCCTGGCGGCTCTCCTCGTACCGCCGGTATCGATTCGGGCGGACCAGACCGACCCGCGCCTTCCCCAGCTGTTCGACCGCTTATTGACGGCGGAGAGCGTGTTGGAGGGGCGGGCGCTCGAGGGCCTGATCTGGCGGATCTGGATGACATCCGAGGATGCCGAGGTTTCCCGCCTGATGAAGATCGGCGTCGAGGCGATGGCCGTGCAGGACCATCGCACGGCGCTCGCCACGTTCGATCAGATGGTCGAGATCGCGCCAGACTTCGCGGAAGGCTGGAACAAGCGCGCGACCGCCCATTATCTGCGGGGCGACTATGCCGCATCACTCCAGGACATCAACCGCACGCTCGCGCTCGAACCGCGCCATTTTGGCGCACTATCGGGCCTCGGCCTGGTTCACAGTGCGCTGAACGAGGAGGAAGCGGCGCTCGAGGCCTTCGAGCGCGCGCTGGCGATCAATCCGCACATGACGAGCGTCCGCCGCAATATCGAAGAACTCAAGCGTCGGATCGGTGGTCGGGAGATCTAAGCCGGCTTGAATGGGTGGCGGCCCTCACTACCCTCGGAAGTCCTGTTTCCGATGGATGGAGGGAGAGTCATGGCCGATCCGGAACTCAAGGACTATGACAAGCGAAAGCAGGCGGAAAGACGGCGCCAGGAGGAGCCGGCCAAGGCGCGGAAGAGCGCGGATTGGAACAAGAAGGACCATCTCGATCCGGCGCGGGCGCGCAGCAAGCCGAGCGATGACGAGCCCAAGGATGCCGAGGGCCAAGCGGAGCGCGGCCATATCGACCAGATCATCACGAACAAGGGCTATACCCAGACGCGGTGATCGTGCCGATCAGTTCCTACGCTTCGACAGATTCAGGGTGAGGCCTCATTCTGAGCGAAGTCGAAGCATGGGGGTGGCGCAGAGCATTCTGTCGGCGGTTCACCCACTCACGTAGGCGACCCGCAGCACGTTGGTCGACCCCGGCGTGCCGAAGGGGACGCCGGCGGTGACGACGAGGCGCTGGCCCACCGTCGCGAACTGCTCGCGACAGGCGATGGCGCAGGCTTTCTCGACCATCTGCGAGAAGCTGCGCACATCCTCGGTGCAGACGCAATGCACGCCCCAGGCCAGCGTCAGCCGCCGCGCGGTGTTCAGGTTCTCGGTCAGGCACAGGATCGGCACCTCCGGCCGCTCGCGCGCGGCGCGCAGCGTCGTCGAGCCCGAGGTGGTGTAGGTGACGATCGCCGCCGTCGACAGCGTATGGGCGACCTGGGCGGCCGCCGCGCTGATGGCGTCCGCCGAAGTCGCCTCCGGCGCGTGATGCTGCGCGCCGAGGATCCGGCGGTATATCGGATCCTGCTCGACCCGCGTGACGATGCGGTTCATCATCGAGACCGCCTCGATCGGATAATCGCCCGACGCGGTTTCCGCGGACAGCATCACCGCGTCGGCGCCGTCATAGACCGCAGTCGCCACGTCGGAGGCCTCTGCGCGGGTCGGCTCCGGAGCGTGGACCATCGATTCCAGCATCTGCGTCGCGACGATCACCGGCTTGCCGGCGATACGGCAAGCGCCGATGATCCGCTTCTGTACGCTGGGGACGTCCTCCGGCGGCATCTCGACGCCGAGGTCGCCGCGCGCCACCATCACCGAATCGGACTGATCGATCAGCTCGTCGAGACGATCGATCGCGGCGGGCTTCTCCAGCTTGATCATCGTTGCCGCCCGGCCGGCGATCAGGCGCTTCGCCTCGGCCACGTCCTCCGGCTTCTGCACGAAGGACAGCGCCACCCAATCGACGCCGAGGTCGAGGCCGAAGCGAAGATCCTGCCGGTCCTTTTCGGTGAGCGGCGACAGCGGCAGCACCACGCCCGGCACATTGACACCCTTGCGGTTGCTGAGCTGTCCGCCGGTGATCACCACCGTCTCGGCGAAGCTGTCGCTGCATTCCTTCACCGTCAGGCGCACGCGCCCGTCATTGAGCAGCAGATCGGTGCCGGGAACCAGCGCCGACAGGATCTCCGGATGGGGCAGGGGCGCGCGCCGTCGGTCACCGGGCTCGGGCGACAGATCGAGGCGGAACGAGTCTCCGCGTTTCAGCTCGACCGATCCCTCGGTGAAGGTCCCGAGCCGCAGTTTCGGGCCCTGCAGATCCATCAAGATGCAAATCGGACGGTTAAGATCGGCCTCGATCTGCCGCAGGATCGTGTGCGTGCGGCGGTGATCCTCCTGCGTGCCATGGCTGAAGTTCAGCCGGAACACATCCGCGCCGGCCTCGAAGAGGGCGCGAATGGCCTCCGGCGAAGACGTCGACGGCCCGAGCGTCACGACGATCTTAGCTTTGCGCTGGCGTCTCATCGGAAAGATTACCCCCTGCTTCCTGTTCGATCGCGCGTCACCCCCCGGCAGGTCCCGGCTGCACGAGGATGGCACGGAAATCGTTAACGTTCGTTCGCGTCGGACCCGTGATCACCAGATCGTCGAGCGCCGCGAAGAACCCATAGCCGTCATTGTCCGCCAGCCGCGCCTTGCCGCTGAAGCCCAGCGCCTGGGCCCGGGCGAGGCTGTCGGGGGCCAGCAGGCAGCCGGCATTGTCTTCGGTCCCGTCGATCCCGTCGGTGTCGCCGGCGATGGCATGAATGCCGGGATGGCCGTCGAGCGCGACCGCCAGCGCCAGAAGAAACTCGGCGTTGCGGCCGCCGCGTCCTTCGCCGCGCACGGTCACCGTGGTTTCGCCGCCTGACAGCAGGACCGCAGGCGCCGGTACCGGCTGCCCGTGCCTCGCCACCTGCCGGGCGATGCCGGCATGGACGAGCGCGACGTCGCGCGCCTCGCCCTCGATACCGTCGCCCAGGATCACCGGCGTCAGGCCCGCTTGGCGCGCCGCGGCCGCGGCCGCCTCCAGCGATGCCTGCGGGCGCGTCACGATGACGGTTTCCGAGGCGGCCAAGCGCGGATCGCCGGGCTTCGGCGTCTCGTCCCGGGCCGCGCGCAGATGGGCAACCGCAGCCTCGGGCTCGGTGATCCGGTATTTCTCGAGGATGGCCAGCGCGTCGGCGAAGGTCGTCGGATCGGCGACCGTCGGCCCGGACGCGATCACCGCCGGATCGTCGCCGGGCACGTCGGAGATCAGCAGGCTGACCAGCCGGGCTGGGGCCGCGGCGGCGGCCAGCCGGCCGCCTTTGATGGCCGAGAGATGCTTCCGCACGCAGTTCATCTCGGCGATGTTCGCGCCGGACCGCAGTAGGGCGGCGTTGATCCGCTGCTTGTCCTCGAGCGTCAGGCCGGGCGCCGGCTGCGACAGCAAGGCCGAGCCGCCGCCGGAAATCAGCGCCAGGACCAGATCGTCCGCCGACAACCCCTGAACCATCGCGAGGATGCGCGCGGCCGCTTGGTGTCCCGCGATGTCCGGCACCGGATGAGCCGCCTCGACCACCTCGATGCGCGTGCAGGGCAGGCCATGCCCATAGCGTGTGACGATCAGCCCCGAAAGCGGACCATCCCAGTTCTCCTCGACGGCGCGGGCCATCGAGGCCGCCGCCTTGCCGGCGCCGATCACCACGGTGCGACCCTTCGGCCGCGGCGGCAGGTGCGGCGGCACGCACCGCGCCGGATCGGCCGCGGCAAGCGCGGCATCGAACAGGTTGCAAAGTAGGGTGCGGGGAGCGATCGACACGATAGAACTCCTGATCAGGCGCGCTCAGGCTCGACGCGGTCTTGGCGTCGTCGGCTCTGCTCGCCGATCCGCCGCACGCTATGACCTGATCACTGATAGACCGGAGAACAGGGAAACGGTCAATAGGTTGCGCCCCGCTTTATATCGGGTGCGTCATATCGTCGCTTCTGGGACGGGCTTGGCCCGGCTACCGCGACGGGCGAGCGCGATGCCGGCCAGGACGACGAAGCCGGCCGTCGCCTGCAACGGCCCGATGGCTTCGCCGAGAATGATCCAGGCGAAGATCGCGGCCGCGACCGGGTTGATCAGAAGGCTGACGGAGGAAAAGGCGGCCGGCAGATGCGCCAGCGCCCAGGCGATCATACTTTGCCCGCCCGCCTGCGACAGCAGCGCCAAGCCGATCAGGACGCCCCAGCCGTAAAGGCTGGTCGCGATCAGGCTTTCGCCGGACAGCAGCGCGACCACGAGCAGTGCCGCGCAGGTAGCAGCGCCGCTCCAGATCATGATTGTGGCCGTCGAGAACTGCGCCCGCAGCCGTTTCACCGCGATGATGTAGCCGGCATAGAAGACAGCCGTGACGACGCCGAACAGGTCGCCCACCAGATTCTCGATGCTCAGCGAAAAGCTTCCGCCGATCAGGCCGACGGCCCCCACAATCGACAGGAGAAGGCCGGCCAGGAAGGTCCTGGTGAAGCGCTCCCCGAAGAACAGCCAGCCGGCGAGCGTGACGAAGATCGGCGCGGCGTTGCCGAGCAGCGTCGCATTGGCGACGGAGCTCAGCGTCAGGGCCCAGTGCCAGAAGGCGAGGTCGCCGGCCAGGAACAGGCCCGCCACCGCCAGGTGCCAGTAGTCCCGCCATGTCGCCGGCCGGGTGGGTGGAAGGGGCCCGCGCGCCTCGAGCTCCAGCCACAGCCAGAATACCGGAAGAGCGAAGAACAGCCGGTAGAAGGCCGTGGCCGAGGGGCCGAGCTCCGACAGCTTGACGAAAATGCCCGAGAAGGAAATCGTGATCGCGCCTGCAATGAGCACGACAAGGCCGAGGCGCGCCTGCCCGCTATCGGGCAGGATGGAGGAGGCGGTCGTCATGCCGCCCTTATAGGGCTGCGCCAGCCGGCCGCCAAGCTACCGTTTTCCCAAGCTGCCGTTTTCCATTGACGACCCGGTCGCGTGAGTGGCAGCGTCCGGCCGTCGGCCGAGCCCGGCCTTCTCCGGCGTTGCAGGGCGGTGATTGCTGCGGTGCCCTTCACGCCGATAACTGAGGACTCGCAAGAAGCATGACCGGACGGCGGGCGGCGGCACGTTCCTTGGTCTGGTCCGCGCTGGAAAGCGGCGGCCTTTCGGGCTTGATGCTGATCACCGCCATCGTCCTCGCGCGGCTCCTTGGCCCGGCCGAATTCGGCATCGCGGCCCTGGCTCTCGGCATCGTTCAGCTGTTGAACCTAGTCGTGGAGATGCTCTTCCACGACGCGATCGTGCAGCGGAAGCAGCTCGATGAGGCGCATCTGGACACCGCGCTCTGGACCTGCATGGGCTTAGCGGTGGTGCTCGTCTGCGGCTGCTGGCTCGCTGCGCCGCTGCTCGCCGATCTTTTCGACGAGCCGACGTTGGGCTCGATCCTCGGTTGGATGAGTCTCAGCCTGCTGTTCAGCAGTTCGAGCGGCGTCCTGCTCGCCAGCTTTCGTCGCGAGCTGCGGTTCAAGCCGGTTGCCCTGCGTTCGCTTTGCGGGCGTGTCTGCGGCGCCGCCATCGGCATCACCATGGCCTTCTCCGGCTTCGGAGTCTGGAGCCTTGTGGCGCAGAACGTGGCTTCGAGCGCCTTCGCCGCCCTCTGGGTTTGGGCGAGCGCCACGCGCCGGCCCAAGCTGCGCTATTCCTTTGCCCGCCTGGACGAGCTCCTGCGGTTCGCGATTCCCGTCTTCCTGTCCCAATTCATCCTGCAGAGCAAGATCCGGTTGTTCGCGGTTCTCGTCGGCTACTTCCTGGGGGTGACGGCGTTCGGCTATTTCAACATCGCCACGAAGCTGATCGACACCCTTCGGTTCATACTCACCAATGCCGTCTCCCATGTCGCCCTGGTCATGTTCTCGCGGATCCAGCACGACAGGGCGAAGCTCCGGCGCGGCTTCATGGAAGCCACGGAGATGAATGCGGTGGTGACCGTGCCGATCTTTGCCGGCATCTTCGTCTGCGCGCCCGAAATGGTCGGCCTCATCCTCGGCGCGCAATGGATGCCATCCGCTCTGCTGGTCCAGATTCTCGCGCTGGGCGCGATCGGGACGGCCCTCCGGCAGTTCACCCCGGTCGTCTACAAGGCGCTGGGCCGCCCGCAGCTGGTCCTGGTCGCCAGCATCGGCGGCTTCGTGATCACGATCACCGGGCTTCTTCTGTTCGGCAGGGAGAGCATCGTCATCGCGACCGTCGTTTCCGCCGGCCAGCACGTCTTCACCCTGCCGATGAGTCTCTGGCTCCTGCATCGAAGCCTTGGAATCGGCTTCCTGGAGCAGTTCAGGGGAGCGGGCGTTCCGCTGCTCGCCGCGGCGCTTATGGTTGCCAGCCTGTTCGCGCTCAAGGCGTGGCTCTTGGTCGGCTGGTCCGATATTCTCGTTCTGGCAGCGATCGTGCCCACGGGCGCCGTGATCTATATCGGCACGGTAATGCTCGCCGCACCGCGGTCGGGGTTGCGGCTCTTCAATTTCTTCCGCGAAGGCACGCGCAAAGGCGCCGCACCGTCCGTCGCTGCGGACGCGCCGTAGGGGCGGGTTTTAAATCCGCTCTGTCAGACCAGCTGAAAGCCGTGCGCGTAGGGGTCGCGGTCGTCGATGAAGATCGTGTTGAAGCCGGTGATCCGGGCCCAGCCCTCGATCGACGGCACGATCGCGTCGCGATCGTCGACGCGCGCGGTGGCCTCGACGCGGCCGTTGAACAGGCTGCCGATGATGCTCTCATGGATGAAGTCGTCGCCCGGCTTCAGGGCGCCGCGGGCGGCAAGCTGCGCCATCCGCGCCGAGGTGCCGGTGCCGCAGGGGCTGCGGTCGATCGCCTTCTCGCCATAGAACACCGCATTGCGGGCGTGTGCCCGGGGGTCGCGCGGCCGTCCCGTCCACAATACGTGGCTGACGCCGCGGATCGTCGGATTTTCCGGGTGAACATAGTCGCCGGTCTCGTTCAGCCGCTGCCGGACGATGGGGCTGAGCCGCAGGATCTGCCCGGGGTCGAGGTCTGCTAAATCGCCGTAATTCGCCTGCGGCTCGACGATTGCGTAGAAATTGCCGCCATAGGCGATGTCGACGGTCAGCGTGCCCAGCTCCGGGCAGTCGACCGGCACGTCGGTAGCGTGCAGATAGGACGCGATATTGCGAATGCGCACGGACTCGATATGGGCGCCGTCACGGAGATAGGTCGCCTCGACCAGCCCGGCCGGCGTATCGAGCCGCAGCACGCCGTCCTCCCGCGGCGCCGCCAGCCCGCGTTCGAGCGCCACGGTTACCGTCCCGATGGTACCGTGGCCGCACATCGGCAGACAGCCGCTCGTCTCGATGAACAGAATGCCGAGGTCGCAGTCGGGCCGCGTTGGCGGATAGAGAATGCTGCCCGACATCATGTCATGCCCGCGCGGCTCGAACATCAGGCCGGTGCGGATCCAGTCGAGATGCCGCAGGAAATATTGCCGCTTCTCGCTCATTGTCTCGCCCACGAGCGGCGGCGCGCCGCCGGCGACGACCCGGACCGGATTGCCGCAGGTATGGGCGTCGATGCAGAAGAAGGTGTGCGTGTTCATGCCGGTCGCCCTGCGGAGCCGTCGGAGGCGCGGTCCGGCCCTCATCCTGAGCCTGTCGAAGGATGAGGGCTAGGCCGCGCGACGGTTTTAAGCCGGACTGTCGCAGCCGGTCAATCGGGCTGCATTTCGCCAGCTTGCAGACGAACGGCCGATTTGGTCTATTGCCGCCCATGCCTGATCCAGCGCCGCCGCCTCAGCCCGCGTCCGCGCCTCGGCGGCCGCTGCTCGGGCCCCAGGACCCGCCGCCGTTCGAGGTCGTCAATCCCGACGGCGCCGCGCGGGTGGTGCTGATCTGCGACCATGCCGGCCAGGCGATTCCGGCCGCCCTCAAGACGCTGGGGCTGGATGAAGTCACGCTGGCCCGACACATCGCCTGGGACATCGGCATCGCCGACGTGACCCGGCGCCTAGCGAAGCGGCTCGACGCGCCCGCCGTGCTTGCCGGCTATTCGCGGCTGGTGATCGACTGCAACCGGCGTCTCGACAACCCGACCTCGATTGCCCAGGTCAGCGACGGTATCGATGTTCCGGGCAATCGCGGCCTGACGGCGGCTCAGCGGGTGCAACGCGCCGAGGCTTGCTTTCAGCCTTACCATGATGCGGTCGCCCGGCTGATCGAGGGCCGCCGGCGGGCCGGCATCGTGCCGGCGCTGATCTCGATGCACAGCTTCACACCGGTGTTCGGCGGAGTCGAGCGGCCCTGGCATGTCGGCATCCTATGGAACCGTGATCCGCGCATTCCCGTTCCTCTGATGGAGAGGCTCGCGGCCGATCCGGAACTGTGCGTCGGCGACAACGAGCCCTATACGGCGCGGGATGAGCATGGCTATTCGACTGCCGTCCATGGCGACGAGCTGGGCCTTGCCAACGTGTTGATTGAGATACGGCAGGATTTGATCGATACGCGCCACGGGGCCGAGAGTTGGGCCGATCGGCTCGCCGATGCGCTCACGTCGATTCTTGTCGATGACGAGATTTTTCGGGTGGTCCACTACGAATGACGCGCCCTGAGCCCGTCTTCACTCTTGGGGTCGAAGAGGAATATCTGCTGGTCGATCGCGCCAGCCGCGATCTGGTCCGCGATCCGCCGCCGGGCATGATGGAGGAATGCCAGGACCTGCTGCAGGCGCAGGTCAGCCCGGAGTTCCTGCGCTGCCAGATCGAGGTCGGCACGAGCGTCTGCCGGAGCCTCGCCGAGACGCGGGCCGAGCTCGCCCATCTGCGCAGCACGGTGGCGGAGGTCGCCGGTCGCCACGGCCTGGCGCCGATCGCCGCGTCGACCCACCCCTTCGCCGCCTGGGATGCCCAGAAGCATACGGACAAGGAGCGCTATCACATCCTCGCCCGCGACATTCAGACGCCGGCCCGCCGGCTGCTGATCTGCGGCATGCATGTGCATATCGGCATCGAGGACCCGCAGCTTCGCATCGATTTGATGGGGCAGGTCGCCTATTTCCTGCCGCATCTCCTTGCCCTCAGCACCTCCTCGCCCTTCTGGCGCGGCGAGGATACGGGCCTGAAATCCTATCGGCTGGCGGTGTTCGACGAGCTTCCGCGCACCGGCCTGCCGGAATATTTCGACAGTTATGGCGAGTTCGAGCGGCATCTGCGCATCCTGGTCGACGCCGGCCTGATCGAGGACGGCAGCAAGCTGTGGTGGGACGTGCGGCCGAGCGTGCGCTTCCCGACGCTGGAGATGCGGATCGCCGACGTCTGCACGCGGCTCGACGACGGGATCTGCATCGCCGCGATCTATCGCTGCCTCATCCGGATGCTCTGGCGGCTGCGGCGCGCCAACCAGCGCTGGCGGCGCTATGCCATGATGCTGGTCAACGAGAATCGCTGGCGGGCGCAGCGCTACGGGCTCGACGAGGGGCTGGTCGATTTCGGCCGCGGCGCGATCGTCTCCTATCCCGAGCTGCTGGAGGAGATCATCGCTCTGACGCGCGAGGATGCCGAGTTCTTCGGCTGCACGACCGAAATCGAGCATGCGCGCACGATCCTGCAGCGCGGCACCAGCGCCCATCGCCAGCGTGCCAGGCTCGCCCAGGCCCTCGAGGCTGGGCAGAGCCGGGAGGATGCGCTCAAGGCCGTGGTCGACCTGCTGATCGAGGAGACCGTCGAGGGTCTTTGACGGATGCCGCGTTGGCAATCCGGAGGCCCGAGGCCCATATCCGAGCCATATGAGAGAGGACGGGGAGAGACTTATGGACGACAAGACCCGCACCGAACTGGAAGCTGCTGCCTTCCGCCGCCTGGTGGAGCATTTCCGCGCGCATCCCGAGGTTCAGAACATCGATCTCATGAATCTCGCCGGCTTCTGCCGCAACTGCCTGTCGAAATGGTACCGCGCGGCGGCCGAGGAGCGCGGGCTCGAGATGAGCTACGACCAGGCGCGCGAGATCGTCTACGGCATGCCTTATGACGAATGGAAGGCGAAGCACCAGACGGAAGCGACGCCCGAGCAGAAGCAGGCCTGGGCCGCGGGGCACACCAGCCGCAATCACGCGTGATCTCTGTGCGTCGTCTCTGCGCGTCGAGAGTCTTGCAGCCGGTCCGCCGCCTCGATATGTTCCGCCCTCCCGTGCCCGGACCGGGCATGGGGCTTCCCGAAAGAGCAGATTAGGACGGAGACGAAGGCATGGCGGATGTCGGGGGAATCGCGGCGGATCGGCTGCGCTCGCTGATCGAGCGGATCGAGCGGCTGGAGGAAGAAAAGGCGGGACTCGCCAACGATATCCGCGAAGTCTACGCCGAGGCCAAGGGGACCGGGTTCGACACCAAGATCATGCGGCAGATCGTCCGCCTGCGGAAGATGGACGCCAACGACCGGCAGGAGCAGGAGTCGCTGCTCGACCTGTACAAGCAGGCGCTGGGGCTGGTCGAGTAGAGGTTGTGCGCCCTCTCCCATAAGGGGAGAGGGGCTTCCTACTCGTCCCAATGATGGCAGGCCACCTCGTGGCCGCGTTCGATTTCCAATAGCGACGGCGACAGGCGGGCGCAGATTTCCGTCGCCTTGGGGCAGCGCGTTCGAAACCGGCAGCCGCTGGGCGGATCGAGCGGCGAGGGCAGGTCGCCGCTCAGCACCAGCCGCTGCTTCGCTCGTTCCAGATCCGGGTCCGGAATCGGCACCGCCGAGATCAGCGCCTGGGTATAGGGATGGCGCGGATTGCGGTAGAGCTGGTCGCGGTCGGCCAGCTCGACCACCTTGCCGAGATAGAGCACCATGATCCGGTGGCTGATCTGGCGCACGACGCTCAGATTGTGCGAGATGAAAATCAGCGACAGGCCGGTCTCGCGCTGCAGGTCCATCAGCAGGTTGATGATCTGCGCCTGGATCGAGGCGTCGAGGGCGCTGACCGGCTCGTCGCAGACGATCAGCTTGGGATCGTTGATCATCGCCCGGGCGATTCCGATGCGCTGGCACTGGCCGCCGGAGAACTCGTGCGGATAGCGGTTAATCTGCTGCGGCAGCAGGCCGACCTTCGCCATGATTTCCTGAATGCGCCGCTTCGCCTCTGCGGGTTTCAGGTCCGGCCGGAAGGTCTTCAACGGCTCGCCGATGGTCTCGCCGGCCGTCATCCGCGGGTTGAGCGAGGCGAGCGGGTCCTGGAAGATAATCTGCATCTCTTTGCGCCTCTGCCGCATCGCCGCGGTCGAGAGCGCGGCCAGGTCCTGGCCGAGCCAGACGACACGGCCCGCAGCCGACGGCAGAAGGCGCAGGACGGCGCGGCCGAGCGTCGACTTGCCGCAACCCGACTCGCCGACGAGGCCAAGCGTCTCGCCGGGGCGGAGATCGAAGCTCACCCCGTCCACCGCCCGCAGCAGGACCGGCTTGCGGCGCGAGAACAGCCCACCGGCACCGAGCGTGAAATGAACGCTCAGGTCGCGGACCGAGAGCAGCGGCGATGGGCCTAGAGGTGCGGCAGGTGGCATGCCTTCTTCCTCTCCTCGCCGATCCTGCGCAACTCGGGCCGGTCGTCGAGGCAGATCGCCTCGCGATGGGCGCACCGCTCATAAAAGGCGCAGCCGGGCGGCAGGCGCTGCAGGTTGGGCGGCTGTCCGGGAATCGTCGACAATCTTGCGCCAGCCGCCTCGTCGAGACGCGGCGTCGACCGCAGAAGCCCGGCCGTATAGGGGTGTTGCGGATCGCGAAAGATATCGCGGACGGGGCCGGACTCGACCACCCGGCCGGCATACATCACCAGCACCCGGTCGCACAGCCCGGCAATGACGCCGAGGTCGTGGGTGATCAGGACGATGGCGGTGTTGCTGGCCCGCTGCAGCGCCCCGATCAGCTCGAGGATCTGCGCCTGGACGGTGACGTCGAGCGCCGTGGTCGGCTCGTCGGCGATCAGCAGCTCCGGCTTGCACAGCAGCGCCATCGCGATCATCACCCGCTGCCGCATGCCGCCGGAGAACTCGTGCGGATACATATCGATGCGGCGCGCCGCTTCGGGGATCTGCACCCGCTCGAGCATCGCGATGGCCTCGCCGCGCGCCTCGGCCCGGCTGCTGCCCTTATGGGCGATGAGCACCTCCGTCATCTGCCGGGCGATCGTCAGATAGGGGTTCAGCGACGTCATCGGGTCCTGGAAGATCATCGACATGCGCGCGCCGCGGATCCGGTTGAGCTGTTTGCGCGGCAATCCGAGGATTTCGTGGCCGCGGAAGCGGACGCTGCCGGACGCCCGTCCGTTCGCCGCCAGCAACCCCATCACCGATATGAAGATCTGACTCTTGCCCGAGCCCGACTCGCCGACGATGCCGAGGGTTTCGCCTTCGCCGACGGTGAAGCTCACCCCGTTCACCGCCTCGACCAGCCCATCCGGCGTCGCGAAGCGGGTGTGCAGGTTCTCGATCGAGAGGACGGGCTCCATCACCGATCCCAATTCACCGATCCCTGGGATCGAGCGCATCGCGCAGCCCGTCGCCGATGAAGTTGAAGCAGAACAGCGTGACGGCCAGGAACGTCGCGGGGAAGATCAGCGCCCAGGGCGTCGTCTCCATCGACCGCGCGCCCTCGCTGATCAGGACGCCCCAACTCGTGTTCGGCTCCTGCACGCCGAGGCCAAGGAAGCTGATGAAGGATTCGGTCAGGATCACCTGCGGGACCGTCAGCGTGACGTAGACGACGACCGGCCCCAGCGTGTTCGGGATGATGTGGCGGCGAAGGATATTGAAGCTGCTCACCCCGCCGGCCACGGCGGCCTCGACGAACTCCTTGCGCTTGAGGCTGATGGTCTGGCCGCGGACGATCCGCGCCATGTCGAGCCAGGAGATCGCCCCGATGGCGACGAATATCAGCACGAGGTGGCGGCCGAACATGACGGTCAGCAGGATCACGAAGAAGATGAAGGGCAGGGAGTAGAGAACATCGACGAACCGCATCATCACCGCGTCGACGCGGCCGCCGATGAATCCTGCTGTCGCACCATAGGCGACGCCGATCACCAAGCTCACCAGCGTTGCCACCAGCCCCACCATCAGCGACATCCGCCCGCCATAGAGCGTGCGGACGAAGAGATCGCGGCCGTTGGAATCCGTGCCGAAATAGTGGCCGAGCGCGAAATTCGGCGGTGCGTCGATCTGGTCCCAATAGATCTCGTCATAGGGATGCGGGCTGAGCCAGGGTGCGAAGATGGAGGCCAGCGCGATCGCGGCCAGGATCACTATGCTGGCCATCGCGGCCCGATTCCGCATCAGGCGGCGCCAGGCATCGGCCCACAGGCTGCGCCCGGCGAACTCCTCAGTCGGTGCGGTGCCGGGCGGGATCGCCGTATCAGTCATACCGCACCTTCGGATCGAGCAGGCCGTAGAGCAGATCGACCAGCAGGTTGAACAGGATGATGAGGACGCCGTAGAAGATCGTCACGCCCATCACCAGCGTATAGTCGCGGTTCAGCGCCGCCTGGACGAAATAGCGCCCGATTCCCGGGATCCCGAAGATCTGCTCGATGATGACCGAGCCGGTGATGATGCTGGCGACCGCCGGCCCGAGATAGGAGACGACCGGCAGCATCGCCGCCTTCAACCCGTGGCGCAGGATCGTCACGCGCTCCGGCAATCCTTTCGCGCGGGCGGTGCGCATGAAGTTGCTGCGCAGCACCTCGATCATGCTGCCGCGTGTCAGCCGCGCGATCGCGGCCACCTGCGGCAGGCACAATGCGACGATCGGCAGGACCGAATGCGCGATGCCGCCGCCGCCCCAGCCGCCAACCGGTAGCCAGCTCAGATAAAGCCCGAAGACGAGCGTCAGCAGAGGCGCCATCACGAAGTTTGGAATGGTGATGCCGGTCATCGCCGTTCCCATCACCAGATAGTCGGTCAGGCTGTTCTGATTGAGCGCGGCGACCGTGCCGAGCGCGACGCCGATGCCGAAGGCGAACAGGATCGCCAAGCCGCCGAGGCGCAGGGACACCGGAAATCCGCCCCAGATCAGCTCCGTGACCGAGAAGTCCTTGTACTGGAAGGACGGACCGAAATCGCCCTGGAGGATATTGCCGACATAGCGCAGATATTGTTGCGGCAGCGGCTCGTCCAGGTGATAGGCCTTGTTCAAATTGGCCTCGACCTGGGCCGGGAGGTTTCGCTCCTTGTCGAACGGACCGCCGGGCGCCAGACGCATCATGAAGAAGGCGATCGTGATGATCAGGAAGAGCGTCGGCAGGGCGCCGAGCATCCGCTTCACCGCGTAGCGCAGCACAATGCTCTCCCGTGCCGGCGGCGAGCTCCGGGTCTCGTCCGGTCGTTAATGCTCAAGTCTTGGTCCTCGCCTCATCGGTGGATCCTCCTCCCAACCGTGTTTCGACGGGGCGGGAGGAGGAAGCCATCGGCTCCGTGCTACGAGCTCTTGAGCGAAATATAGCGGCCCGGATGGATGTCCAGGACGTTGAACTCCCAGCCCTGGACATCGGGGCTGATCATATGCTGCGTGGTGTAGTGATAGATCGGGATCAGCGGCATATCGGCCAGGAATACGGCTTCCGCCTGCTCCAGAATATCCATCCGCTTATCGACATTCTCCGGCTTCGCCGCCTCGGCCAGAAGTCGGTCGAACTCCGGATTGTTGTAGCCGGCATCGTTCCGCTCACCGGCATTCGACAGGAACAGCTCGAGGAAGTTCAGCGGATCGACATAGTCGCCGATCCAGGCGGCGCGGGCCAGTTCGTGCTTCTTCAGGTCGCGGTCCTCGAGATAGACCTTCCATTCCTTGTTGGTCAGCGTCATCTGCGCGCCCAGCGTCTGCTTCCACATGCTGGCGACGGCGATGGCGATCTTCCTGTGGTTCTCGTTGGTGTTGTAGAGCAGCTCCAGCTCCAGCGGGTTGTCGGGACCGTAGCCGGCTTCGGCATAAAGCTTCTTCGCCAACGCGTTGCGCTCGGCCTGCGACATCTTGGCGAAATCCACCTCCTGCTGGTCATAGCCTTCGACGCCGGGCGGCACCCAGGAATAGGCCGGCAGCTCGCCGCCCTGGGTCACCTTGTCCGTCAGGATCTCCCGGTCGATCGCGAGCGCCAGGGCCTTGCGCAGCTTCAGACTGCTGCCGAGCGGCTCGCGCGTGAGATTGACGACATAGTAGTAGGTGCCGAAATAGGGCGTGTTGTGGAACTGGTCCGCCATGTTCTCCTCGGCCCATTTGATCTGCTCCGAGGGAATGTCATAGGTGATGTGCAGCTCGCCAGCGCGGAAGCGCTTCAACTCCTCGGCCAGATCCTCGGTCGGGTAATAGACGATCTTGTCGAGCTTGACGTTCTCGGCGTCGTGGAAATGCGGGTTCTTGACGACGGTGACCTGCGACTGCGGGACCCAGTCCGTCATCATGAAGGCGCCGTTGGTGACGGCATTGCCGGGCCGCGTCCATTCATTGCCGAACTTCTCGACCGTGGCACGGTGGACCGGGAAGGAAATGTTGTGGGACAGCACGCCGAGAATGAAGGGCGTCGGCCCGTTCAGGGTCATTCTGAAGGTGTGCGGATCGACCGCCTTGACGCCGAGCTGGTCGACGGGCATCTCGCCGGCGATGATCGCCTCGGCATTCCTGATCGGGATCAGGATCGGCGCGTAGTCGGCCGCCGTGTCCGGATCGACGGCGCGGCGGAAGGAGTAGACGAAGTCCTCGGCGGTCAGCGGATCGCCGTTCGACCATTTCGCGTCCTGCCGCAAATGGAAGGTATAGACGGTGCCGTCATCGCTGATGTCCCAGCTTTCGGCGACGCCCGGAACCTGCTTGCCCTCGGCGGACAGCGTGACCAGCCCCTCGTAAAGGTCGTTCTCGATGACGTTCTCGGTCACGCCCGTCGATTTGTGCGGATCGAGAGTTTCGGGTTCCGTGCCGTTGCCGCGGTGCAGGACTTGCTCTGCCATGGCGATCCCGGGTGCCGCGATGGAGATCATCGGAATCGTCGCCAGGACAAACGCGGTCGTGAGCGCCGTAGTCCTGAGACGCGCAAACGCCTTTCTCATGAAACCCCTCCCTTGTAGACGCCTGTTCTTGTTCGCCATTGGCGTGTAGATGCTGAGCTTGTACAAATTCGACGGCTGTGGACTCTCGCGACGGGTTCTCAAAACGGACAACGTCTTATGGCAGACCCGTTTCGCATGTTTGTCAACGACCGTTTGCGCTTGTTCCCAAGCGGTTAGGGGAGGGTGCGTCCGTGGTTTTCTATCGGCGGGACGCCGCGCTGGAGGATGCCGGCCGGTCACTGATCGCGTCCGCGCTGCGACAGTTCGGCCCGACCGGCCTGGAGCCGGACAGCATCGCCCTGACGCTTGTCGTACCCGGCTTGACCGACGCCATTCCTCGGGGCTTCGGCCATCGCGGCGATTGCCCGATCTATCCGGCGAGCGTGATCAAGCTGTTCTATCTGGTGGCCGCCCAGGGGTGGCTCGAAGCCGGGCGGCTCAGGCCGAGCGCCGAACTCGACCGGGCGCTTGCCGCCATGATCCGCGAATCCAGCAACGATGCGACCAATCACCTCGTCGATCTCCTCACCGGCACGACGAGCGGACCAGAGCTTTCGCCGGCGGCACTCGCGCGCTGGCTCGCCCGGCGGCGCGCCGTCAATCGCTATTTCGCGCGATGGAAGTGGCCCGAGTTCGCGGCGATCAACGCGACGCAGAAAACTTGGGACGAGGGTCCCTATGGTCGCGAGCACCAGTCCCGCTTCACGGTCGAGAACAACCGCAACCGGCTCACCACCGATGCAACGGCGCGACTGCTCGGCGCCATCAACGCGGGCGAAGCGGTCTCGCCGGCGCACTCGGCGGCGATGCGTGCGCTGCTCGCCCGCGATCTGGATCCGGCAGTCTGGCGCGACTGTCCCGAAGCTCAGGTGGGCGGCTTCCTGGGCGAGGGCCTGCCGGACGGGGCACGGCTCTGGTCGAAGGCCGGCTGGACCAGTGAGACCCGCCAAGATGCCGCCTTGATCGAGCTGCCGGGCGGTCGCAGCTTCACGCTGGTCGTCTTCACCGAAGGCCGGTCGCTGGCACAGAACGAACGGCTGCTGCCATTTCTCGCCCGCGAGGCGGCGGAGGCAGTGGGTACGCTGTAACCGGCAATTTCACCGCGGACTCACAACACCGACCTGGCGGCACATCGACAGGAGCAGGCATGTCGAGCATTTCGGCCGGGTTGGCGTGCAGATGAACTTGCCGAACGGAACCAGCCGTTCGTTGATCTCGATCCAGTAGCGCTCCGGCAGCTTGTCGGCCAAGGCGGCCATGGTCCGCTCCGGCGTGGTCGTCGCCACATAGCCCCAGCGGTTGCTCACCCGATGCACATGGATATCGACGGCGATCGCCGGGCGATCGAAGCCGACGGCAAGCGTCAGCGCAGCGATCTTCGGGCCCACGCCGCGAAACTCGGTCAGGGCCTCCATGCTGTCGGGTACCCGGCCGCCATGCTCGTCGAGGATACGCCGCGCTAGCAGCTTCAAGTCGCGGGCCTTCGGCTCCGGAAATGTCGCGCCATGGAGCAGGTCGATCAGCGCGGCCTCGTCCAGCGCCACCAGCGCCTCCGGCGTTCGTGCGACGGCGAACAGGCGCAGGCAGACGGCAATGGTCGTCTCGTCGCGCGTGCGCGCCGAGATCAGGCTGCCGACGAGCTGTTCGAAGGGCGAGCCATAACCCCGGTCGCGCAGATCGAACATCGCCGCCTTCGGCAGCTCGGCCACGGCCCGGCGAAGCCGGCGGAAGACTTCGTCGATATCCAGCGCCTCCTTGGGCCTCTCGATGCCCTCTCGGTCAGCACGGCGCGTTGGCATTTCGCTCCCTCATCCGATGCGAACGCTCCCGCGAGACGGAGCGGTTCACGTTTCAAGGATAGGGAGGTCGAGGAAGAGTGTGATGCGAGCGGTCATGGAACTTTGAGCCACCAGACTCGCGTTCATGTCGATGACTAGTATTCTGGAGGTACAACAGGGGGAGAGCGCGATAATGACGCTGCCGAACTTCGTCGTCATCGGGGCTTTCAGGTCGGGAACGACCTCGCTTTACTATTATCTTCGTCAGCACCCTCAGATTTTTCTCAGCCCGATCAAGGAAACGAACTTTCTCGCTTACGATGCGGAAACGGATTCACATCGTCCGGATCCGCTCCAACGGTTTCGGGTCAGGACTTTTGCGCATTATGAAGGGCTTTTTTCTTCTGCGGGGAAGGAGAGCGCCGTCGGTGAAGTCTCGCCTTTGTATCTCGCCAGGCCGCTGGCGGCCGATCGCATCAAGCAATACATGCCCGACGCGAAGCTGATCGCGATCCTGCGCAACCCGGCCGATCGCGCTCATGCCGGCTATCTGGCTGCGGTCAGGCGCGGATCGGAAAACCGGAGTCTAGCCGAAGTCGTCGGCGATGCACGGCACAAGAAGGCTCGGAATCTTCCAGGCGCGCCCTACATCGAGGCGGGATTCTATCATCAGAATCTGATGTTTTACCTCGATCGCTTCAGCCGGGAGCAGATCACCTTGTACCTTTACGACGACTTCCGGAGCGATGCCGGGGCGGTTCTGCGATCCATATTTCGTTTCCTCAAGGTGGACGAGAACTTCGCGCCGGACATGTCCATCAAGTTCAACGCCTCCGGGCTGCCTCGAAACAAGCTGCTGGACCGGCTGCTGCAGCCCACCATGTTCACCAAGACCGTGCAGGCTCGCCTACCGGATTGGGTGCGGCGCCCGATCTATGCCGGCGTCACCGCAATCAACCGGCGCAATCTCGTCAAGCCCGAACTGCCATCGGCGGTCCGCCAGGACCTGACGGCCTTGTACAAGGACGACATCCTCAAGCTGCAGGGGCTGCTCGGGCGCGACCTCGGCCATTGGCTCGCATAACCGTCGGCACCGTCAGCGCTCCACCTCGGCGAAGAGCCAGTCGCGAAAGGCGGCGATCTTCGGCCGGTCGGCGGCGGTTTCCAGGCAGACGACATAGTGGGCGAAGCCGGGGGACAGGCTGAGATCAAAGGGCTTGACCAGACGGCCCGCCGCCAGATCGTCGGCGAGGAGAATCTGCTCGGCGAGAACCACCCCGTGCCCCTCGATGGCCGTCTGGATCGCCATGCTCGCCTGGCTGAATTTCGGTCCGCGGTTCGAGTCGACATCCCGCACGCCCGCGGCGAGCAGCCACATGCGCCAGTCCGGCCAGGTCTCGTCCCGCGTCGCATGATCGACATGCAGGAGCGTGTGCCACCGAAGGTCGTCGGGCGTCCGGAGCGGATGCGGCCCGTCGACGAGCCGGGGGCTGCAGGCCGGCACGACCCGGTCGTCCATCAGGTGATCGACCCGCAGGCCAGGATAACGGCCGGTCCCGAAGCGGATGCCGATATCGACATCGTCCCGGGTGAAGTCGGCGCATTCGGATGAGGCGTCGATCCGCACATCGATGTCGGGATGAGCCTGGCGGAAGCGGTCGAGCCGCGGCACCAGCCACTTGCCGGCGAAGGAGGGCGAGACCGTCACCGTCAGCGGCCCGCTGGCGCCCTCGGCCCTGACTCGCTCCATCGCTTCGGCGAGCCGGTCGAAACCTTCGCGCACGCCGGACAGGCAGCGTTGCCCAGCATCCGTCAGCAGCACTGCCCTGTTGAGCCGGCGGAACAGCGGCAGCCCCAAATGCGCCTCGAGGGCCTTGATCTGATGGCTGATCGCCGCGGGCGTCACATGCAGCTCCGCCGCGGCCTTGGCGAAGCTGAGATGTCGCGCCGCAGCCTCGAAGGCGCGCAGAGCATTGAGTGGGGGCAGGCGGCGGCTCATCGCTCTTCAGATTAGAATATCTAATGACACACGTGACAACTACTCGTTTGTCGTCGCGCGCTGACCGGCATAAATAGGAAGGAACGATAGGTCATCGTGAAGCCAACGGGAACAGTTTTTCTCATTTGAAAGCAGGAGGTGGATGATGTCGCGTCTCTCTTACCTCACCGGTCTGGCGCACAAGGCCGATTCGGACCGGGGCCATCGGGCCATCCTTCCCGTCACCTCGGCGATCAGCCGACTCGCGGAGGCGCCAGTGACGGTCTTACGCACGGCAGTCGACGGCGTGGTGCGCTGGCACGAACGCCGGAGCACGATCAAGGTTCTGAGCGATCTTGACGACAGGCTTCTCAGGGACATCGGTCTCCTTCGCGGGGATATCGGCTTCGTCGTCGACGAGCTTATCGACCAATCTCGTGCGAAGCGGAACGCGGTGAACGAGACGCATGGAAGGCTGCAATCCGTCCGCAGCGGGACCCCGATTCCGATGGGCTGCGGTTAAGACTTCGGCGGAACGGCATCAGGCGGGGGCGGGCGTCACGCCCGCCTCCGCCAGCAGCCAGTTGCGGAAGGAGGCGATCGGCTTCCGCCGGCCGGCGCCGGGCAGCGACAGCAGGTAATAGGCCCCGTCCGTCACGACGATATCGGAGAGTCTCACCAGCGAGCCCTCCCGCAGGGGCTTCTCCGCCAGGAACTCGTCGGCGAGCGCGATGCCCTGCCCGGCAATGGCAGCGTCGATCACAAGGTTCGTCTCGGACAATCGCGGGCCGCGGGTGATGCCGTCGACCGCTGCGCCGGCCGCCTCGAACCAGCGGCGCCAGCGCATGCCGCCATCCTCATGCAGCAGCGTATGCTGTGAAAACTCCGACGGACGCGGCAGTTCCAGCCCATTCAGCAGGGCCGGATGGCAGACCGGGAACAGCAGCGGCCGGACGATCAGGTCCTCGCGCACGCCCGGCCAATCGCCCTTGCCGTAGCGAATCGCGAGGTCCGCCTCGTCGCGATTCAGATCGACCAGCAGCGGCGACACGTCCAGATAGACATCGAAGGTCGGATGCCGCTCGCGAAAGCGCCCCAGCCGGTGGACCAGCCACTTCGTGGCGAAGGCCGGTTCGGCGCTGACGCAGATCTGCAGCCGGGCGGTCCCGGTCAGCGCCTCCGTTGCCTCGGCGATGTCGTCGAGCGCGCGCCGAATCCGGTCGAGATAGGCAGCCCCGGCCTCGGTCAATACAACTCCGCGCGGCGCCTTGCCGAACAGGGTGACGTCCAGCCGCGCCTCCAGGCCGCGGACATGCCGGCTGATCGCCGCGTGGCTAACGCCCAGCTCCTCGGCCGCGCCGGTGAAGCTGTTGTGCCGTGCCGCGGCCTCGAAGGCGCGCAACGCGTTGAGGGGCGGCAGGCGGCGGCTCATGGATCGGTGACTTTTCCTTACGCTAGCTTGCCGAAACGGCGTTTGTGGGTTTGACCGGACGGCGCCACGCTCCCGGCATCGATCGTGCCAAAAGGCGATACGAACGGGAGCATGCGATGTTTCTATTCGACATCTACGCCGATCTGTTTTCCGTGGCTACCTTCAGGCAGCCGCCCCGCAAAGGCAATCCGGATGCGGTGCCCGACGGTGCCGATGAGGCGCGGGAGGGTGCGCGCCGGTCTTGGCGGCGCCGTCTTATGGGTGTGGGGAGGACTTGTGATGTCTTGCCGGCTGTCGATCGCGGTCGGCCAGACCCTCATCCTTCGAGGAAGCTCAGGACAAGGACCTCGTGCTGAGCCTGTCGAAGCACGACAGTGCTTTGCGCTCTGTCCTACTGCGCTGCGGTCTGCTGCGGCGTCGGCGCGCGGTAGGCGACCAGCAGCTCGGCCTCATGCCGCTTCGCCGGCTCGAGATGCGCCTGCTTGATATGGCCGAAGCCGCGGATCTGTTCCGGAATCGCGGCGATCTGAAGGGCGAGCGCGTGCTTGTCGTGGCTCAGACCCGCGATCAGCTCCTCGACCACCGCCTCATAGTCGCGGATCAGCTGCCGCTCCAGCTTGCGCTCGGCGGTCCGGCCGAAGAGGTCGAAACGGGTGCCGCGAAGGCCCTTCATCATCGCCAGTAGCCGGAAGGCGGTCAGCATCCAAGGGCCGAAGCTGCGCTTTCGCGGATGGCCGGTGTCCGGATCGCGCGCCGCCAGCAGCGGCGGTGCAAGATTGAACTCGACCCGGAAATTGCCTTCGAACTGATCCTCCAGCCGCTTGAGGAAGGCCCCGTCCGTGTAAAGCCGCGCCACTTCATACTCGTCCTTATACGCGAGCAGCTTGAAGTAGTTGCGCGCGACAGTCTCGGCGAGGCCCGACAGACCGCGCGCCTTCTCCGTTTCGGCTTGCCGCACGCGCTCGACCAAGGCCTTGTAGCGGTCGGCATAGGCTGCGTCCTGATAGTCGGTCAGGAATGCGACGCGGCGCGCGACGAGCGCATCGAGGGTCGGCGCCGCAGCCGGCGGCGCCTCCGGCTCGAGCTGGGCCGCCCGCTCCACCGCCGCCCGGTCATGGGCGGCACGGCGGCCCCACAGGAAGGCTTGGCGGTTGGCCTCGACGGCCACGCCATTCAGCGCGATCGCTTGGTCGATCGCCTCGGCCGAGACCGGGACGAGACCCTTCTGAAAGGCGTAGCCGAGCATGAACAGGTTCGAGGCGATCGAATCGCCCATCAGCGCCGTGGCGATGCGGGTCGCGTCGATGGACTCCGTGCGATCTCGCCCGGCCGTCTCGGCGATCAGGTCCAGCAGGCCTTGACGCGGAAAGGCCAGGTCTGGCTTGCGCGTGAACTCGCCGGTCATGGTTTCGTGCGAATTGACGACGGCGGAGGTTGTGCCCTCCTGCACCTTGGCCAGCGCGTCGAAGCTGCCGGCGACGACCATGTCGCAGCCGAGCAGCAGCTTGGCGCCGCCCGCGGCGATGCGCACCGCGTGGATGTCCTCCGGCTTGTCGGCGATGCGGACATGGCTGAAGACCGCGCCGCCTTTCTGCGCCAGACCGGCCATGTCGAGCACCGAGCAACCCTTCCCTTCCAGATGCGCGGCCATCGCGATCAGTGCGCCGATCGTGACCACGCCGGTCCCGCCGACGCCGGTGATCAGGACGCCGTAAGGCTCCGCGGTGGCGGGCAGGGTGGGGGGCGGCAGCGCGCCGAACGTCGCGTCGGACACCACCGGCTTCCGCTTGCGCAGGCGGCCGCCATGGACGGTCACGAAGCTGGGACAGAAGCCGTTGAGGCAGGAGAAGTCCTTGTTGCAGGAGGACTGGTCGATCGCGCGCTTGCGGCCGAACTCGGTCTCGACCGGCACGATCGACAGGCAGTTGGACTGTGTGCCGCAATCGCCGCAGCCTTCGCAGACCGCCTCGTTGATCACGACGCGTTTCGGCGGATCGGGCATCAGCCCGCGCTTGCGACGGCGACGCTTCTCGGCGGCGCAGGTCTGGTCATAGATGATCGCCGTCACGCCCGGGGTCTCGCGCATTTCGCGCTGGATGCGGTCCAGGCTATCGCGGTGATCGATCGTCGTGCCCTGCGGGAAGCCGCCGCCGGTCGGGTATTTCTCCGGCTCGTCGCTGACCACGGCAATGCGCGCCACGCCTTCGGCGGCGAGCTGCTGGGCCAGTCGCGGCACGTCGAGCGGGCCGTCAACCGGCTGGCCGCCGGTCATCGCGACGGCGTCGTTATAGAGGATCTTGTATGTGATGTTGACGTTCGCCGCGACCGCCGAGCGGATCGCCAGGATTCCGGAGTGGAAGTAGGTGCCGTCACCGAGATTCTGGAAGACGTGCGGCGTGGTGACGAACGGCGCCTGGCCCGCCCAGTTGGCGCCCTCTGCCCCCATATGGGTGAAGGTGGCCGTGTTCCGGTCCATCCATTGGACCATGTAGTGGCAGCCGATGCCGGCGAGCGCGCGGCTGCCCTCCGGCACCTTGGTCGAGCTGTTGTGCGGGCAGCCGGAGCAGAAATACGGCACGCGCTGGATCGGCGGCTTGTGGCCGGCGAGCGCCTTCTCCTTCGCCTCGAGGAAGGCGAGGCGCTGTGCGATCCGCTCGCTGCTGTGGAAGCGCGCGATGCGCTTGGCGATCACCCGGGCGATGCGTGCCGGGGTGAGTTCGTCTGCGGAGGGCAGGATCCATTCGCCCGTCTCGTCGAACTTGCCGATCACCTGCGGGCGCACCCGCTCGTCCCAGTTGTAAAGCTGCTCCTTGATCTGGTTCTCGACGAGGGCGCGCTTCTCCTCGACGACGAGGATCTCCTCCAGCCCCTCGGCGAAATGCCGGACGCCCTCGCGTTCCAGCGGCCAAGTCATGCCGAGCTTGTAGACCGAAAGGCCGATCTCCGCGGCATGGGCCTCGTCGATGCCGAGATCGTCGAGCGCCTGGCGGACGTCGAGGTATGACTTGCCGCAGGTGACGATGCCGAACCGACGTCGCGGGCTGTCGATCACGACCCGGTTGAGCCTGTTCGCGCGGGCGAAGGCGAGGGCGGCATAAAGCTTATAACGATGCAGCCGCATTTCCTGCTGCAGCGGCGTGTCCGGCAAGCGGATGTTCAGGCCGCCCTCCGGCATCTCGAAATCGTCCGGCGTAACGATCTCGATGCGGTGCGGATCGACATAGGCCGAGGCGGAGCTGTCGACCGTCTCGGCTACCGTCTTGAAGGCGACCCAGCAGCCGGAATAGCGCGACATCGCCCAGCCATAGAGGCCGAGATCGAGGAACTCCTGCACGCCGGCCGGATTCAGCACCGGGATGCAGGCATCCATGAAGGCATATTCGCTCTGATGCGCGGTGGTCGAGGATTTGCAGGTGTGATCGTCGCCGGCCAGCAGCAGCACGCCGCCATGCCTCGATGATCCCGCCAGATTGCCATGGCGCAGCACGTCGCCCGACCGGTCGACGCCCGGTCCCTTGCCGTACCACATCGCGAAGACACCGTCATGGCGGGCGTCGCCGAACAGGCCGACCTGCTGGCTGCCCCAGACGGCCGTCGCGGCGAGGTCCTCGTTGACGCCCGGCTGGAAGCGGATCTGGTTCGCCTCGAGGAACCGTTTCGCCCGGCCCATCGCCAAGTCGACCCCGCCCAAGGGCGAGCCGCGATATCCCGTCACGAAGCAGGCGGTATCGAGGCCTGCCGCCTTGTCGCGCTGGCGCTGCATCATCGGCAGGCGGACCAGCGCCTGGGTCCCGGTCAGGAAAATCCGCCCGGACTCGAGCGCATATTTATCGTCAAGAGTAACGGCCGCAAGCGTCATGGTGCCCTCTCAAGGCGAACGGCCAAATCCCTGTGACTCCTAAGTTAAGGGAGCCGGGGCGGGGATGCAAATTGGCTGGACGGAAAGATGGGAATCGCAACGGCACAATCCGTCGGGGACGCAACGATTACGAATATTTCACGGCCGGCGATTGCCGGACAAGGATATTTCTCCTGTTCCGGCCGCCTTCGCGCCGCTCCGCGCGACTCGGGATAGGGCAGTGATTTTGGGGTGCTGCCGGGGTATAGGATACCGAGCTTGTATCATTGCTTCGCATCTTGCGAGGCCGGAAAGCGCAGGGGTGTTTAATGACCGTTCTCGTGACCGGCGCCGCCGGCTTCATCGGCTTCCACGTCGCCTCGGCCCTGCTCGCGCGCGGCGAGCGGGTGGTCGGCGTCGACAATCTGAACGCCTATTACGATGTCGACCTCAAGAAAGCGCGGCTCGCGCGCCTTGAGGAGACGCCGGGTTTCACGTTCCACCGCCTGGACCTTGGCGACCGCGCCGCGGCGGAGGCGGCCTTCGACCGAATCGGCCCGCTCGACGGGATCGTCCATCTCGCGGCCCAGGCCGGGGTGCGCCACTCGCTCACCGAGCCGCACGCCTATATCGAGGCCAACATCACCGGCCATCTCGTGATCCTCGAGGCCTGCCGCCGGCTGCCGGACCTCAAGCATCTGGTCTATGCCAGCTCCTCCTCTGTCTACGGCGGCAATCGCAAGCTGCCCTTTGCGATCGAGGATCCCGTCGACCGGCCGTTGTCGCTCTACGGCGCGACCAAGCGGGCGGACGAGCTGATGAGCGCCGCCTACGCCCACTTGTTCCGCGTGCCGATGACGGGTCTGCGGTTCTTCACCGTCTACGGGCCCTGGGGGCGGCCGGACATGTCGGCCTATCTGTTCACCAAGGCGATCCTCGCCGGCGAACCGATCCGCGTGTTCAACAAGGGCGACATGAGGCGCGACTTCACCTATATCGACGACATCGTCCAGGGCGTGCTGGCCGCGCTCGACCATCCTCCCTCGGACGGAGGCGAGGATGCGCCGCCGCACCGGCTCTATAATCTCGGCAACCACCGCAGCGAGCCGCTGATGCGCTTCATCGGCATGATCGAGGAGGCTTGCGGCCGCAAGGCCAAGCTCGACCTGCTGCCGATGCAGCCCGGCGACGTGCGCGAAACCTTCGCCGACATCACCGCCGCCGCCAACGACCTGGGTTTCGCCCCGCGCACGCCCATCGATGAGGGCATTCCGCAGTTCGTGGCGTGGTTCCGGGAGTATCACGGGGCGTGAGATGACGCCCGGTTCGCCGGTCCGCAAGCCAGAGATCGATCGTCGCTCGCGGAAACAGGAGCTCAGTCCGGCGACCAGTAGAGGGCATACTGCCCTCCACTCCAGCGATAGATGATGATCGGTGCAACCAGCCAGTCCCGATGCGCGCCGGAAACCTTCTTCGGCTTGCGGCCGCCCATCTGGCCCAGTTTGAGGCTGCCCGCTTCACGAAAGCGCTTCACCCACTCGATCACCGCGCTGTAACTGACGCCAAAGCGCGCCGCCTGACGGCGCGACAGCGCCTCCTTCTCGACCGCCGCAACCACGCATTCGCGAAGATCCCCAGAATATGGCTGGCCCATCCATGCTGGCCTCCTTCCCCAGCCAGCATGTTGAATCAAATCCCAACTGACTTGGGAATCCCTATCGACTCAGGCTTATCTCATTCCGCTTTAGCCGGCGCACTCGTTCCTCTCAGCCGGCGCCGGAGCGACGCGCAATGGCATCATCGCGGATCGCCAGGCGCTCCTGACGCCGCTTTGGTATGCTTGTCCGATGCGTTGCGCAGGATGTAAACCTCGATCGGCTGCAGGTGACCTTTCAGGGTGAGCTGCCGCCGCTCGGCGTCCGGTAGATCCAGTCCGGAGGCTTTGTAGGCGGCTTCGCTGACGATGATTTCTCCCGCACCGGCCGCCGCGACGAGGCGCGCGGCGACGTTCATCGTGTCGCCGAGGGCGGTGAAGTCGGTGACGCCGTCCTCGGCTCCGATGCTGCCGACGAAGGCGGGCCCAGTGTGGACCCCGACACCGACCGGCATCCAAGGGCCGCCACGGGTGCCGTGGCCGGTCGCCTCAAGCAGGTCGCGCGCGGCGTTCACTGCCCGCCGCGCGTAGTCGGGCCCCGACAGCCCCGGCAGGTACACGCCGATGACCTCGTCGCCCACCAGCTTATCGATGATCGCGTCGTTGGCCGTGAGGATGCGCGTGGCCGCCGTGTAGAACCGGCGTATCACCCGGCTGAACTCCGCGGGCGCCATGCCCTCTGCCAAGGCGGTCGAACCGCGTACGTCGGCGAACACGAGGGCCACCTCCATCTCGGCGCCGCCTGGATGCTCGCGCACAAACTTCTCGCAGATGGTGCACCAATGGGGGTTCTTGTGCCACGGCCGCCGTCCCAGCAGGCGCATCAACGGCGCGCCGACCCCGCTGAAGGGGGCGAGGCACATCTTGCACCGCGGGCCGCTCGGGGAAGGCAGGAGCTTGAAGAGGCGCCGCCCCCGGCTCAGAGCGGGATGCTGCCCTGTCAACACCGCGCGCCACAGATCATCGCTCTGGGCCTCAGAAGTGTGTGGATTCTGTGCCATGGCAACCTCCTGAGCCGGCGCTCCCGCCCCGCGTGCGGCGACACGTTGAGGGCAGCGCGATCAGTTTTCGGAGCGGTCACGGCTCGTTCTGCTCGAGGAACTGCTTCTGCGGCGGGCTGATCTGGAAGACGACGAGCTCGACCGGCTGGTCGCCCTCGTTACTCACCCGCATCGGCGCGTTCAGCGGTTCGGCGACCGCCTCACCGGCCATGATTGTCCGCGGCTCCTTGCCCTCGACCTCCATCGTCAGGGTGCCATCGACGACGTAGACGTAGACCGGCGTGGGATGGGTATGCCACCCTGCGACCGTCCGCGGCTCGACCGTGGCCCTCACGACCCGCACCTCCCGCGCGTCGGCCGGAATTTTCACCTCCTGGGCGAGCACCTGCTCCAGCTGCGAGGCGGGCTTGTCGATTTCCTGAAGATTCTCCTGGGCGAAGGCGGTGCCTGCCAGCAGAACCGTGGCGGCGATGACAGGGATGCTGAGTCTCATGGTTCCCTCCTTTCAGCGGTTGATTCTCCATATCAACACCGGGATCCTCAAAAGGTGCTCTGCCCACAGGGCGCAAGATGCGCCCGCGACGGCGCCCGGTTAACCCGGACCGCCGCCTGACGGTGCGACAGCCCTTCCGCCTCAACCGCTCCAACCATCCGCTCGCGAAGATCAACAGAATAGGGCTTTGGCATCCCTGCTGGCCTCCTTCCCCAGCCAGCAGTTGAATCAAATTCCACCCGATTTGGGAATCCTCTACCGACTCCGCCCTATCTCATCCCGCTCTAGGCTGTCAGCGCCCAGACACGTACCGAGCGGGCTGACACGGTCGGGATCAGGCGACGTCCTTCGGCGCGAACCGCAGCACCGATTCCAGAAGCCCCGGAAACACCTGTTCCAGCTCCGGCCGTAGCGAGACGAAGCAGCGTGTGCCTTCCTTGCGGTGCTGGAGGATGCCCGCCTCGCGAAGCTGCTTGATGTGATGGCTCAGGGTCGAGCCTGCGATCTTGCAGTCGAACTCCGTCGAGCCCCGCTCGCCCCCCGTCACGACTTCCGCCACGATCTTCAGCCGCACCGGATCGCTCAGCGCCGCGAGGACGCCGGTCAGGGTGATTTCGGCCGTTTCGGGATGAAAGGGTTGTTTCATGCGTGGGCTCACCCATATTCTATGTTCGTCGAATATCGAACAATATACAGCTTTTCACCGGTAATTTCAATCGCCGACGAGCCAACGCCGTCAATCGCGAGGATGAGACCAAACCCATGCCCACGCTGCACGACCCCATCAAGATCGGTGCCCTGGATCTGCCCAACCGCATCATCATGGCGCCGCTCACCCGCACGCGCGCCAGCGAAGGCCGCGTGCCCAACGACCTGATGCGCGACTATTACGTTCAGCGCGCCTCAGCCGGCCTGATCCTGACCGAGGCGACCTCGGTCACCCCCATGGGGGTCGGCTATCCCGACACGCCCGGCATCTGGTCGGACGCGCAGATCAAGGGTTGGAAGGCGATCACCGACGCGGTGCACGAGGCGGGCGGGCGCATCATGCTGCAGCTCTGGCATGTCGGCCGCATCTCGGACCCGGTTTATCTGGACGGGGCTCTGCCGGTCGCCCCGAGCGCCATCGCGCCGGACGGCCATGTCAGCCTGGTGCGGCCCAAGAAGGCCTATGTCACGCCGCGCATGCTGGAGACCGACGAGATCCCCGGCATCGTCGAGGCCTATCGCAAGGGCGCCGAGAACGCGCTCACGGCCGGCTTCGACGGCGTGGAGATCCACGGCGCCAACGGCTATCTGCTCGACCAGTTCCTGCATGACGGCAGCAACAAGCGGACCGACCGCTATGGCGGGTCGATCGAGAACCGCGCCCGGCTGATGCTGGAGGTGACCGACGCCGTGATCGCCGTCTGGGGCGCGGATAGGGTCGGCATGCATTTGAACCTGCGGTCGGACTCCCACTCGGTGAGCGATTCGAACCCCGCCGCGCTCTTCGGCTATGTCGCGAAGGAACTCGGGGTGCGGAAGATCGCGTTCCTCGTCGGCCGCGAGTCGGTTGCCGAGCCGCGCCTCGGCCCGATGGTGAAGCAGGCCTTTGGCGGCGTCTATATCGCCAATGACAGCCTCACGCAGGAGGACGCTGAGGCGCTTCTGGCCAGGGGCGAGGCGGATGCGGCCGCCTTCGGAAAGCTGTTCATCGCCAATCCCGACCTGCCGAAGCGCTTCGCCCGCAAGGCGCCGCTGAACGAGCCGAACAGCGCCACCTTCTACTCGGCCGGACCCGAGGGCTACACGGACTATCCGGCGCTGGAGCGGATGGCAAAGAGTGCCTGACGTCGCGGAGTGCAGAGGGGCAGTGCGATCGTCAGTCGCTCTCGCCCGTCGCGCGCCGGCAGATCGTCTTCACATAGGCCGTCGAGCCGATCCTGTCCGCGAACGCAGATCGGCCGACGGCTTCCTGCCAGCCGAAATTGCAGGTGAGCTCCGAATCCGCCGGGGTCGACATCACGTCGGCGGCGGTTTCCTCCGTACAGGCGCCTGGTGCCACCGTGTTCAGACAGATCAGGATGATCGCGACGTAACCGTCCATGGTGCCGTCCGAAGCTTGGTCCCGCAGCTTCGGCCTTCCTACGCGTGTTCAATCCGAAAGGAAAGGGAGGAGGCGCGGTAACACCAGATCGGTACGGAGCAGCGCCGTCAGATGGTTGCAGCCGGGAAGCTCCAGGATTTCAGCCTGCGGCAGGAGCTGGGCGCAGCGCCTGATCTGCGCGCGCAGGGAATCCTCGGTGCCGACATAGAAGAGGCAGAGCCGCTCGAGGCCGGCAAGGGTGGCTGAGATATCGGGGCGATCCTCGGCGACTGCCGCCTGCAACGCGGCCAGATCATTGGCCAGAATGCGCGCCTTCCAGGCATCGGAGAGCGGCCCGCCGAGGTGCTCGAGAATGGCAATCCAGTTGCTAATGCCGGGGGCGACGGCCTCGCGGTAAAACGCCATGCTCTGTCCGAAAGGATGGGCACCGCCGACGATGAGCCGTCCGACCCGGTTGGGGAACGTGCCTGCAAAGGTAAGCGCCGACCAGCCGCCCATTGAATAGCCGAAGAGATCGGCGCGTTCGAGGCCGACCGCGTCCAGCACCGCCGCCACATCGCCCGCCCTGTGCCAGGCCGAATAAGCCGCAGGATCTTGCGGACGGCTGCTGCCGCCATGACCGCGCGCATCGATCAGGATGAGTCGATGGCCGGCGGCCGCAAGCGGGGCTGCATACCCCATCTCTGCCCAGGATTCCGAGCTGTCGGTAAAGCCGTGCAGCATGACGAGCGGCTTTCCTTCACCAAGCGTGCGGTAGCGGATGATCACGTCGCCGTTCGTCGTGGTCGCTTCCATCTCCACATCAGCCCTTCGATCTTCTTCACCGAAAACCAAACCGGGTCGGAAGCACAGACCCGCCCCGGCCAACCCTTTGAGGATGGCACGACGGTTCACGCCCTGGCCGCGTGAGGCGCCGCTACAGGACCGCTCCACGGAACCTGTCTCACCGGCATCGAGTCTGTGCATGTCACGGATTCTTCCCACGGGACGCCTCTTCGGCCTCAGCCCGGGGAAGTGTCTATAGGCGAAGCGCTATATCCGCAGTGACCAGGATCACAGGATGGCCAGCAATCTCTACCTTATGGCCCATAGGCCCAACTCCGGATCGCCGGATCAGCCGGTCGCCTTCTCGTACAGCTTCTCCATCATCTGGCCATGGGCCGCGCGAATCTTGTGCCGGCGGATCTTGAGCGACGGCGTCATCATCTCGTTCTCGATCGTGAAGGGCTCGGGCACGATCGCGAAGCGGCGGATCTTCTCGATCCTCGAGAGCCGTGCATTGACCCGGTCGACGGCGCCACCGAGCGCGCGGTGGAAGTCCCCGTCCGTGGCGAGCGCGGCGAGGTCGGCGCTCTTGCCGTTCGCCCGTGCCCAGTCGAGTATGAAGTCGCGTTCTGGCACCAGAAGCGCCACCAGATGCG
The DNA here is from genome assembly GCA_003576685.1 of Virgifigura deserti. Taxonomy (GTDB): domain Bacteria; phylum Pseudomonadota; class Alphaproteobacteria; order Dongiales; family Dongiaceae; genus Virgifigura; species Virgifigura deserti. The sequence goes on along the minus strand of QOZR01000005.1, from coordinate 192,362 downwards.
GGCGTTTGTCGCCATGGACCATCGCCTGATTGATCTCCGGCTGCAGGACCAGGAAGCCCTCGATGCGCGCCGGCGCGACATTGTCGCCGCCGGACAGCACGATGATGTCCTTCTTGCGGTCGGTGATCTTCAGATATCCCTCATCGTCGATCTCGCCAATGTCGCCAGTATGCAGCCAGCCATCGCGGATCACCGCCGCGGTCGCCTGCGCGTCGCGCCAGTAGCCCTTCATCACCAGTTCGCCGCGCACCAGGACCTCGCCATCCTCCGCGATCCGCAGCTCGGCGCCCTTCACCGGTGGCCCGACGGTCCGCAGCTTGATCCGGCCCGGCGGGTTGGCGCTCACCACCGGCGAGGCCTCGGTCTGGCCATAGCCCTGCAGGATGCGGACGCCGAGCGCCGTGAAGAACAGGCCGATGTCATAGCTGAGCGCGGCGCCACCGGAAACCAGCGCCTTCAGCCGCCCGCCGAAGCGTCGGCGCACCTTGCGCCGCACCAGCAGCTCGGCGACGAGGTCGAGGATGCGCTGCCAGAGCGTCAGTGAGCCGGGCCGCTCATATTTCTGGCGGCCGAGCTCATGGGCAAGAAGGAAGAGCTTCTTCTGCAATCCCTCGGTCTTGTCGACCGTGCGCATGATGCGGTGATGCATCACCTCATAGAGCCGCGGCACCGCGGTCATGATCGTCGGTCGGACGGTCGCCATGTCGTCGGTCAGCTTCTCGACGCTCTCGGCGTAATAGATCTCGGCGCCGATCGAGATCGGGAAGAACTGCCCCGCCGTATGCTCATAGGCATGCGACAGCGGCAGGAACGACAGGAACACCTCCTTATGGACGCCGAAATAGTCGACCAAAAGGTGATAGGCGCCCATGCAGTTCGCCAGAATCGAGCCATGTGTCAGCATCACCCCCTTCGGCGTACCGCCGGTGCCGGAGGTGTAGATGAAGCAGCAGACCGCATCTCGCCGCAGCTCGGCCATCATTTCGGCCGAGTCGTCCGGCCGGGCCTCGCCGCGGTCCATGACCTCGGCCCAGGAGACGACCGGAGCTGTCGGCTGCTGCGCCAGGCCGAGATCCTCCATGCTAACGACGAACTCGAGCTCCGGCGCCTCGATCGCCGCCGGCAGAAGAGTCTTGGCAATAGTCCGGGTCGAGACGATGGCCGCGCGCGCGCCGCTGTGGGCCAGAATATATTGATGGTCGGCGGTGGTGTTGGTCGTGAAGGTCGGCACGGTAATCGCGCCGGCGGTCATGATCGCCATGTCCGCCACCAGCCATTCCGGCCGGTTCTCCGAGATCAGCGCGACCCGGTCGCCGGGCCGGATACCCAGGTCGCGCAGCCCGCGGGCGAACAGCTTTACCTGCTGCGCCGCTTCACCATAGGTGATCGGCTGGAAGACGCCGTCGCGCTTGCTCCACAGGAATGGCTGTCCGCTGCGGTGCTCGGCCTGCCGAAAGAACATGTCCGGCAGGCTGCGCCAGACCTCGTAATGCATCCAGCATCTCCCCCCTGACACCAACTCGCGCAGTAAGTTGGTACATCGGCTCAATTGCAAGTACCTGATTCACGCGAAAATTCAGTAAATGAAGCGTTTCGTGAATTTGCGCGATCAGGTGCTAGCCGGCATGCGCCGCTGGCGCTGCCGATTTCGTCGTCCGCCGAGGCTGTCCGCTTGCGGCGCGCCGGTCAAGGTGCTTGGCGGGGCCGCTTCGCGATCTTATATCGCTGTTGGACAGCTTGAACCCGTCGAGACACGTCAGAGGACATTCCATGAGCAGCAGCGCCAGCGCGACGAAATCGGACACGGCCCCTCAGAAAGACCTCCCGGAATGGAATCTCTCGGACCTCTATCCGGGCCGGGACTCGGCCGAGCTGAAGTCCGATCTGGCGCAGGTGACGGCCGACGCGAAAGCCTTCCGCGAGCGCTACGAAGGCCGCGTCGCCGAGTGCGACGGGGCCACGCTGGGCGCCGCGATCGTTGAGTATGAGCGCCAGCAGGAGGTCCTGTCGCGGATCATCAGCTACGCGCAGCTCGTTTATTCCGCGGACATGACCGATTCGGCCGTCGCGCAGTTCTATCAGACGATGCAGGAGCGGGTCAGCGACATCTCGACCGACCTGCTGTTTTTCACGCTGGAGGTCAACCGGCTCGACGACGCGGCGTTCGCCGAGCGGCTGAAGACGCCGGCGTTCGCCCATTACGAGCCCTGGCTGCGCGCGATCCGGGATTTCCGGCCGTTCCAGCTCTCCGACGAGGTCGAGCGTGTGCTGCATGAGAAGTACATCACCGGTCGCGCCGCCTGGACGCGGCTGTTCGACGAGACGATGGCCGCGCTCCGCTTCCCGGTCGACGACAAGCTGCTCACCAACAGCGACGTCTTCAACCTGCTGACCGACCGTGACGGCGCCATGCGCCGGAAGGCGGCGAAGTCGATCGCGGGCGTCCTCGGCGATAATATCCGCGACCTCGCTCTCATCACCAACACCCTGGCGAAGGACAAGGAGATCGAGGATCGCTGGCGCGGCTTCCAGAGGCCGGTCTCGTCCCGCAATCTGGGGAACCAGGTGGAGGACGAGGTGGTCGACGCGCTGATCACGGCGGTGAAGGACGCCTATCCGCGGCTGTCGCACCGCTATTACGCGATCAAGGCGCGCTGGATGGGGCAGGACCAGCTCGATTACTGGGACCGCAACGCGCCGCTGCCGAGCGACGAGGATCGGGCGTTCGGCTGGGACGAGGCGACCTCGACGGTGCTCGACGCCTACGCGGCCTTCTCGCCCGACCTGGCGGCGGTGGGCCGGCGCTTCTTCGACAATCGCTGGATCGACGCGCCGCCGCGGCCCGGGAAGGCGCCGGGCGCCTTCGCTCACCCGACAGTGCCGAGCGCACATCCCTATCTGCTGCTGAACTATCATGGCAAGACGCGCGACGTGATGACGCTCGCCCACGAGCTCGGCCACGGCGTCCATCAAGTGCTGGCCGGCCCGCAGGGGCAGCTCATGGCGGACACGCCGCTCACCCTGGCGGAGACCGCCTCGGTATTCGGCGAGATGCTGACCTTCCAGGCGTTGCTCGGCAAGGAGACGGACCCGGACCGGCGGCGGATCCTGCTCGCCGGCAAGGTCGAGGACATGCTGAATACCGTGGTCCGGCAGATCGCCTTCCACGAGTTCGAGCGGCGCGTTCATGACGAGCGGCGCGAGGGCGAGCTGTCGCCCGACCGGCTGGGCGAGATCTGGCTCGACACCCAGCGTGAGAGCCTAGGGCCCGCATTGCGGTTCGACGACGACTACCGCGTCTACTGGTCCTACATCCCGCACTTCATCCATTCGCCCTTCTATGTCTATGCCTATGCGTTCGGCGATTGCCTGGTGAACTCGCTCTACGCCGTCTACCAGAACGCGGATCAGGGCTTCGCCGAGAAATATCTCGACCTGCTGCGGGCCGGCGGGACGCTGCGGCACAAGGACCTGCTGAAGCCTTTCGGCCTCGACGCGTCGGACCCGGCCTTCTGGGCCAAGGGGCTGGGCGTCATCGAGGGCTTCATCACGGATCTCGAAAAAATCTGAGCCTGCGGAGCTGGGGACGCCCGGAACGCATTAGGGGGCGCACCATGTCCGATTCCTCCGAAGACAACCGGCTGTCGGGCAGGGTCCGACGCTATGCGCGCGTCTCGACGGCGGTCGGCGGCCTCGCGGCGCGGCTGGCCGGCGAACGCTATCTCGGTGTCAAGCTCGACCGCAACCGCCATGCGGCGGAGCTGAGAGCGGCGCTCGGCGGGCTCAAGGGCCCGCTGATGAAGGTGGCGCAGATCATGGCCACCATTCCCGATGCGCTGCCCAAGGAATATGTCCAGGAGCTGGCGCAGCTTCAGGCCAACGCGCCGGCGATGGGCTGGCCCTTCGTGAAGCGGCGCATGGCGGCGGAGCTCGGGGCGGACTGGCGAAAGAGGTTCGCGTCCTTCGAGCACGAGGCCGGGGCCGCCGCGTCGCTCGGCCAGGTGCACCGGGCGACCGGCCACGACGGACGGCTGCTTGCCTGCAAGCTGCAATATCCGGACATGCAATCCGCGGTGGAGGCGGATCTGCGCCAGCTTCGGCTGATCTTCGGGATCTACGAACGCTACGATCGGGCGATCGCAACCCGTGAGATCCATGCCGAGATCGCCGCCCGCCTGCGCGAGGAGCTGGACTATGACCTCGAAGCGCGGCACACGACGCTTTATGGCGCCATGCTGGCGAAGGAGGCCGGCGTCCATGTGCCCGAGGTGCTGCCGGAGCTGTCGACGCGGCGCCTGCTGACGATGACCTGGCTCGAGGGCACGCCGCTGCTCAAATTCATCGCCGAGCATGAGGATGCCGCGGTGCGGAACGAGGTCGCCTTCAACATGTTCCGCGCTTGGTATGTGCCGTTCTATTATTACGGCGTCATCCACGGCGATCCGCATCTCGGCAACTACACCGTCCGGCCGGACCGCTCGGTCAATCTGCTCGATTTCGGCTGCATCCGGGTGTTTCAGGCCAGCTTCGTCCAGGGTGTGATCGATCTCTATCATGCCTTGCAGAACGACGACCGGGATCTGGCCGTGCATGCTTATGAGAGCTGGGGCTTCAAGAACCTGACGGCCGAAACCATCGACGTCCTGAACCGCTGGGCGAAGTTCGTCTACGGACCGCTGCTGGAGGACCGTTCCCGCCTGATCCAGGAAACCGAGTCGGGTGTCTACGGTCGCGAGGTCGCCGAGAGCGTTCACGAGGACCTGCGCCGTCTGGGACCGGTGACGCCGCCGCGGGAGTTCGTGTTCATGGATCGCGCCGCGATCGGCCTCGGCTCGGTCTTCTTCCATCTTAAGGCCGAGATCAACTGGTACCGGCTGTTTCACGAGCTGATCGAAGGCTTCGACGTCGACTTGCTGCACAAACGCCAGACCAAGGCGCTGAAGGCCGCCAAGGTGCCGCTGCCGACGTGAGATGCTGGTTCCAGCGGATAAAATCAGACGCTTGGTGCCTTGTTTCCGGCCCTGACGACGTGCGAGTCAGCCTGTGCCATGGTCGTATCGTGGAAGATCATCGCTGAGATCGATCCAGGGCAATCTCTCCGCGTAGTGGACATGAAACTGCGGCGAAAAATTCTGCGAGTCTTCAAGGCTTGCAGCATAGAAGTGGATCTCTTCCGGGTATTTGTCGTTCTCATAGGCCATTGGCGTTCCGCAATTGGCGCAAAACAGCCTGCGAACTCCTGGCGATGAGCGATAAATACTCGGGTCATTGCCCGTGAAGCGATATGCGTCCCGTGGCACCCCGAAGAACGTGGTAAATGGCGAGGACGTGTTTCGCCTGCAGCTATCGCAGTGGCAATGACCCCGCCAGTTTTCTGGACCGCTATACTCGAAAGAGATCTCTCCACATAGGCAGCGCCCCCTTTTCAGTTCCATCTTGTCCTCTCAAGCCGTTTCGTACCGCTGCACCGATATTGCTCCGACTTCCAGACGATTAGCACGTTCGGTCATGATTGATTGGCGGCAGGATCAGCAATTTTCTTCTGGTATATGGTATACCATGGGTTGCGCGAATGATTTCGGAAAGGCATTGTGTTCCGCCGCGCTGACCGGGCAAGATTGCGCGCGGCCGGGGCGGAACGTGCCCGAGGGGGCGTGCCCAGGGGGAAAAGACGAACTTCAGGCGAGGGGCTGGCGAAGCAATGAAAATCGGCATAGCGAAGGAGCGCCGCCAGAACGAGAGGCGGGTGGCGGCGTCGCCCGACACCGTGAAAAAACTTGTCGGGTTGGGTGCCGAGGTGACGATCGAGACGGGCGCCGGCTACAGTGCCTCCTTCACCGACGAGGCCTTCACCGCGGCGGGCGCGCAGATCGCCGAAAGCGCGCAGGCGGCCCTCGGCGAGGCCAATATCGTGCTGAAGGTCCAGCGGCCGCTGACTGCGGCCGAGGGCGGCACGGACGAGCTGGCGTTGCTGAAGCGCGGCGCCGTCCTGGTGGGCATTCTGTCGCCCTATGCGGCGAAGGATCAAGTGGCCGCCTATGCCGAGCATGGCGTCGACGCCTTCGCCATGGAGCTGATGCCCCGGATCACCCGGGCGCAGAGCATGGACGTCCTTTCCTCGCAGGCCAATCTGGCCGGCTACAAGGCGGTTCTGGACGCCGCCGCCGAGTTCGGCCGCGCCTTTCCGATGATGATGACGGCCGCCGGAACCGTCGCGCCGGCGCGCGTGCTCGTGATGGGCGCGGGTGTGGCCGGCTTGCAGGCGATCGCCACGGCGCGTCGGCTCGGCGCCATCGTCTCCGCCACCGATGTGCGGCCGGCTGCCAAGGAGCAGGTGCAGAGCCTGGGCGCCACCTTCGTCGCGGTCGAGGACGAGGAGTTCAAGGCGGCGGAGACCGCCGGCGGCTATGCCAAGGAGATGAGCGATGCCTACAAGCAGAAGCAGGCGGCGCTGATCGCCGACACGGTGAAGAAGCAGGACGTGATCATCACCACGGCGCTGATCCCCGGCCGGCCGGCGCCGGTACTGCTGACCGAGGAGATGGTCAGGACCATGAAGCCGGGCTCGGTGATCGTCGACCTAGCGGTCGAGCAGGGCGGCAACTGCCCGCTGTCGGAGCCCGGGCAGGTGGTCGAGGCGCATGGCGTGAAGATCGTCGGCCATCTGAACGTGCCGAGTCGCCTGGCGGTCGACGCCAGCGCGCTCTATGCCCGCAACCTGCTGGCTTTTCTCACGTCGCAGATCGACAAGGAAGCGAAGGCGCTGAAGATCGATTGGGAGGACGAGATCATCAAGGGCACGGCGCTGACCCGCGACGGCAAGGTGATCCATCCGACCTTCACCGGAGAGGGAGCGTAGCCCATGGAGCCAGCAACCATTGCCGACGGCGCAGCCGATCTTGCCAATGAAGCGATGCGCCTCTCCGAGCAGGCGGCCGATTTGGCCTATGAGGCGTCACGCATGGCGTTCGAAGGCGGGGCGGGCGCCGAGCATGATCCCTTCGTCTTCGGCCTGACCATCTTCGTGCTCGCCTGCTTCGTCGGCTATTACGTGGTCTGGCGGGTGACGCCGGCGCTGCATTCTCCGCTGATGGCCGTCACCAACGCGATTTCCAGCGTGATCATCGTCGGCGCGCTGATCGCCGCCGGCCCGGCGGATTTCAATTTCTCCCAGGTGATGGGGTTCCTGGCGGTGACCTTGGCCTCCGTCAACATATTCGGCGGTTTCATCGTCACCCAGCGCATGCTGTCGATGTTCCGGAAGAAGAAATAGGCGGGGGACGTTCCTTTGACTGAGAATCTCGCGGCCTTTCTCTACCTGATCGCCTCTGTCTGCTTCATCCTGGCGCTAAAGGGGCTGTCCTCGCCGGAGTCGGCACAGTCCGGAAACCGCTTCGGCATGGCGGGCATGGCGATCGCGATCATCACCACGCTCGCCCTGCCGGGAGTGGTCAGCTATGGGGCGATCCTCGCCGGCATCGTGATCGGCGGCGCCATCGGCACCTTCGTCGCGTTGCGCATCCAGATGACGGCGCTGCCGCAGCTCGTCGCCGCCTTCCACAGCCTGGTCGGCCTTGCCGCAGTGTTCGTCGCGGCCGCCGCCTTCTACACGCCGGAGGCCTATGGCATCGGAGTGGCCGGCGACATCGCGCCGGCGAGCCTGGTCGAGATGGGGCTGGGCGTGGCGATCGGCGCGATCACCTTCACCGGCTCGATCGTCGCCTTCGCGAAGCTGCAGGGGCTGGTCAGCGGCGCCCCCCTGGTCTTCACCGGGCAGCATTACCTGAACGCGGCGCTCGGCATCGCGCTCGTGGTCCTGATCGTCGCGCTGGTGACGGGGCAGAGCGCGGCCGCCTTCTGGGCGCTGACGGCAGTGGCCCTGCTGCTCGGGCTGCTGCTGATCCTGCCGATCGGCGGCGCCGACATGCCGGTCGTCGTTTCGATGCTGAACTCCTATTCGGGATGGGCCGCCTGTGGCATCGGCTTCACCCTCGGCAACAACCTGCTGATCATCACCGGCGCGCTCGTCGGCTCCTCGGGCGCCATCCTCAGCTACATCATGTGCAAGGGGATGAACCGCTCGATCTTCAACGTGATCCTCGGCGGCTTCGGCACCGACGCCGCGGGGGCGGCGGCCGGCGCCACGGGCGACCGGACGGTCAAGACCGGCAGCGCCGAGGACGCCGCGTTCCTGATGGAGAACGCCAGCTCGGTCATCATCGTGCCGGGCTATGGCATGGCGGTCGCCCAGGCGCAGCATGCGCTGCGCGAAATGGCCGACCTGCTCAAGGAGAAGGGCGCCAAGGTCACCTATGCCATCCATCCGGTCGCAGGCCGCATGCCGGGCCATATGAACGTGCTGCTGGCCGAGGCGAACGTTCCCTATGACGAGGTGTTCGAACTCGAGGACATCAACCGCGACTTCACCTCGACCGACGTCGCCTTCGTGATCGGCGCCAACGACGTGACCAACCCCGCGGCGAAGACCGACCCGAAGAGCCCTATCTACGGCATGCCGATTCTCGATGTGGAGAAGGCGAAGACGGTGCTGTTCGTGAAGCGCTCGATGGCATCCGGCTATGCCGGCGTGGAGAACGAGCTGTTCTTCCGCGACAACACGATGATGCTGTTCGGCGACGCCAAGAAGATGTGCGAGGAAATCGTCAAGTCGCTGGATTAGCGTTGCGCTATCACTGGGGACATCGGCGCGATGCCATGGTTCGACAGGCTCATCATGAAGGCCTCGCCCTGAGCCTGTCGAAGGGCGGGGATGGCGCCAGCCCGGCTACTTATATTCCTTGAGCTTTATGTAGGACGGGCAGGACGGCCCTAAATCCGGTTCGGGCTGGAAGAAGCCGCCCAGAAAGGCGCCGCGCAGCCAAGCCGGCTTGGTAATGGAACGGCGCGCCATTATAGACGCGGCCGTCATAGGCATAGCGGGTTAGGCAAAATCATAGACCGCCCTCCAGACCGTCTCGGCGTTGGCACTTCCGGCCGCCGAAGCCTTCAGGGGCGATATCGCGCACAAAAGCCAGAAAGAAAGGATCAGCGCTCTGCGAACGCAGAGCCGCTGTCGATATTCAGCCTGGGAACTGCCCACCATAGGGCCGATCTTTGCGATCCGGCACGGCGAGCGGGCCTGTTCTAGTAGCCTTCGCGGTCCAAACGCTTGCGCATCAGCTTGCGATGGCGGCGAATCGCCTCGGCCTTCTCGCGCGCCTTGCGCTCGGACGGCTTTTCGTAATTGCGGCGCAGCTTCATCTCGCGGAAGACGCCCTCGCGCTGCATCTTCTTCTTCAGCACGCGCAGGGCCTGATCGACATTATTGTCGCGAACTACAACTTGCACGTTTGTCAAATCTCCTTGTGTTCGGGCACAAAAACACCATCGGGAGGCCGCTATCCCGCGTCACTCCCGACTGAAGGGAGAGTTTGATATCACATCATGGGGAATTTGGGAAGAGGGCGTGCCAATTGGGATTGGTTAAGAATCCGTTTCCGAATCGCCGAGAACAGCCTCCCACACTCTCTTCGGTCTCGCCCAATGAAACTTGTGCGGCGGCCGAAGATGCGACGGACCCCTCTTTCCGGCAAGCTCTCTTTCCCGCATATTAGGTATATGGCCATTCTCAAGATTGCCCGTATGGGTCATCCGGTGCTGCGGCGGCGAGCCGAGCCGGTCGCCGATCCGACCGCGCCGGAGGTCCGGCGCCTCGTCGCGGACATGCTGGAGACGCTGGCGGATGTCGGCGGCATCGGGCTGGCGGCGCCGCAGGTCCATGTGCCACAGCGTGTCGTCCTCTTCGAGGTGCCCGCCGGGCGGGCGGACCGCGAGGGCGGCGATGCGGTGCCGCTGACCGTCCTCGTCAATCCTGAGATCGAGCCGCTCGGCCCCGAGACGGCGTTGGGCTGGGAGGCCTGCCTGTCGGTCCCCGGCCTGACCGGCGCGGTTCCACGTCATACCCGCATCCGCTACCGCGGCACGACGCCCGCGGGCGAGTCGATCGAGCGTGTGGCCGAAGGCTTCCACGCCCGGGTCCTGCAGCATGAATGCGATCATCTCGAAGGTATTCTCTATCCGATGCGGATGACCGACCTATCGCTGCTCGTCTTCGCCGACGAGCTGCGGCACGGCATTCCGACTCCGGCCGGGGGAGATGGCGGAACGGACGAGAGGGCAGTCGGATGACGAGTGCAGCTCCCCGGAGAACTCCCCGAAACACGCATCGCGAAGCGCTGCGCGAACGCCTGTTGGAGGCGATGCTGCCGCATGTGCCCTTCGACGGTTGGACGCACGCGGCCCTGCGTGCCGGGGCCGAGGATGCGGGCATCGCGCTGGCGACGGCGGCCGGCATGTTTCCGGGCGGGGCTGGCGAAATGGTCGAGCTCTTCAACAAGATCGCCGATCGGCGCATGCTCGAGGCGCTGGAAGCACGCGATCTGGCGGAAATGAAGATCCGCGAGCGGATCGCCACCGCGATTCGTCTGCGGCTCGAGCAGAATGCGGCGCATCGGGAGGCGATCCGGCTGGGCCTTTCGGTCCTGGCGATGCCGCAGAACGCCGCCTTGGCAGCGCGCTGCCTCTATCGCACGGTGAATGGCATCTGGTATGCCGCCGGCGATACTTCCACCGACTATAACTTCTATACGAAGCGCGGGCTGCTCGCCGGCGTCTATGGCAGCACGGTGCTGTATTGGCTGAACGACAGGTCCGACGGATTCTCCGATAGCTGGGACTTTCTCGATCGGCGCATCGCCGACGTGATGCGTGTGCCCCAGGTGATTGGCCGTATCGGGCGGATCGCCGAGCATCTCCCGAACCCGCTGCGCCTGTTGCGCCGCCCAACCGTTCGGTGAGGTCGAGCTTTGTGCACGGCTCATGACTCCGCACAACATCCGGCGCAAGCTCAGCACGATTTTAAGCGCTGACGTCGCCGGCTTCTCGCGGCTCATGGGAGCCGACGAGGAGGGCACGCTGCGGACGCTCAACCACTATCGCAGCCTGATCGACAGCCTTGTCGCCGAGCATCGCGGGCGGGTCTTCGCCGCTGCCGGGGACAATCTCGTCGCCGAGTTCGCCGCGACCGCCGCCGCCGTGCGCTGCGCGCTGCGGATTCAGGAGGATATCGAGACGCGCAACGCCGCACTGCCGCCGGAGCGCCGCATGCGGTTCCGCATCGGCATCAATCTCGGCGACGTGATGATCGAGGGCGAGAACCTCTTCGGCGACGGCGTCAATGTCGCGGCCCGGCTGGAGGCGTTGTCCGAGCCGGGGGGTATTGCCATTTCCGGCACCGTCTACGACCAGATCGAAGGCAAGCTACCGCTCCAGTTCGAGCCGCTCGGCGAGCGGCTGGTGAAGAACATCGACCGGCCGGTGCGCGTTTATCGCCTGCGGGTGGCGCCGGCGGAGGATGGCCTCGTGCCGGCGGCAGACTCCGGATCCAACCGAACGTCGCTTCCGATTCCTGCGAAGCCGTCGATTGCGGTGCTACCCTTCATCAATATGACCGGCGACTCCCAGCAAGCTTATCTCACCGACGGCATCACCGAAGACATCATCACCAACCTTTCCAAGTTCCGCGAGCTGTTCGTGATTTCCCGGAATTCCTCCTTCCGGTTCGAGGGGGGCGAGGCGAACCCGCAGCAGACGGGGCGCGATCTCGGCGTCCGCTACCTCCTGCAGGGTAGCCTGCGACGTGCCGGCAGCCGGGTGCGGATCGCCGTGCAGCTCGTCGACGCGGCCACGGGGCACCATCTCTGGGCGGAGCGCTACGACCGCGAGCTGACCGATATCTTCGAGGTGCAGGACGAGCTAACGCAGCTCATCGTCGCCACGCTCGCCGTCCGTCTTGAGGAGGCGGAGAAATCCCGGGTGCGGCGTGCGGAAACCGAGGACCTCGAAGCCTACGGTTTCCGCCTGCGCGGCCAGATGTTCCTGCGCCGGTACTCGAAGGATGGCCTCGCCGAGGCGAAGCAGATGTACCGGCGCGCGCTCGAGCGCGATCCGGACTATTCGCGCGCCTATGCGGCCCTGGCGACGGCCCATATCGTCGAATGGCGCTATGGCTGGACCGCGTCGCCGGCGGAGTCGTTGGAGAAGGCGCTCGAATTCGCGAAGCGGTCGATCGCGCTCAGCGAGAACAGCGCTCGGGGGCACGCCGCGCTCGGGTTCGTTTATCTCTATACGAAGCAGCGGGCCGCGGCGATCGTGGAGTATGAGCGCGCGCTCGCCCTCAATCCGAACGACGCCGATATCATGGCCGAGTTCGCCGACGCGCTCACGCATGACGGACGCGCCTTGGAGGCTGTCGAACTGCTCCACAAGGCGATGCGCCTGAACCCGTTCTTTCCCGACTGGTATCTCTGGTATCTGGGCGACGCCTACTACACCCTGGGCCGGTACGAGGAGGCGATCCGGACCTTGGAGAGAATGAACGATCCGGCCGAGGGCTATCGCCTGCTCGCTGCCAGCTATGCCCAGCTCGGTCGCGCGGAAGAGGCCGCGGCCTATGCCGCGAAGGTCCTGGAGATGCATCCGAACTTCTCGGTCGCCGACTGGGCGGAGAAGCAGCCGGACCAGGATCCGGAGGCGCTCGAGATCTTCCTCGATGGCCTGCGTAAGGCGGGGCTTCCCGCGTAGCGGATTGTTCTCCCGATGTCTGGAACGCGAAGTTTCATTGCCGAGCCGAAACAGCTTGACCCGGTTCCCGACACTGCCTATCAAGCGGGTTGACGGTGCCCTTCGGGGCTTAATAGGGAACACGGTGCGGGTATCTTCGCCCAATGCCGTGGCTGTCCCCGCAACTGTAAGCGGCGAGCCGTTCGTCATCATGCCACTGGCGTCTTAAGACGCTGGGAAGGCGACGAAAGGCGAGAACCCGCGAGCCAGGAGACCTACCGTCGGTCGTGGTCACACGCGAGCACGCTGGGCGGGGTGCACCGGCGGGAAGTTGCTGATGGGCGGTCGGGGATCGTCCGCCATCGACATCTGGTTCGCGGTGACGTGCCACACCAGTCACCGCGTAGGTTCGGATGCTTTCCCTTTTCTCTCCGTTCCGGGGCGGTCCGCAAAAGGCGGCCATGAGCGCCCTGCGGGTTGCCCTTTTCGGTTCTCTCTGCAGCACGCCCGTGCTCGCGCAATCGCAGCCGATCGAGCTTCCGCCGATCGTGGTCAGCGCCACGCGAACTGATGTGCCGCTCGATCAGGTGGGCAGTTCCATCACCCTGATCACCCGAGAGGAGCTGGAGCGGCGCCAGATCCGCTTCGTGGCCGATGCCCTCCGCACGGTGCCGGGGCTTTCCGTGGCGCGCATCGGCGGCGTTGGCTCCCAGACCTTGGTCCGCATTCGCGGCGCGGAGGCGAATCAGACCCTGGTTCTCATCGACGGCATCGAGGTGAACGACCCCTCCTTCGGCTCGGAGTTCGACTTCGCCAATCTCATGACCGACGACATCGAGCGCATCGAGGTGTTGCGCGGGCCGCAGAGCGTCCTCTACGGGTCGGACGCGCTAGGCGGCGTCGTCAATATCATCACGCGGAAGGGCGGCGGCCCGCTTCACTCGTCCGTCGCCGCGGAAGGCGGCTCGTTCGGGACCGCCCGAGGCAGCGCAAGCCTTTCGGGCGGTCTCGCGGAGGACCGCTTTCGCTACAGCCTCAGTGCCGTCCGCCTCCACACCGACGGCATCTCGGCGGCAAGCGAGCGGCGCGACAACTCGGAGAAGGACGGCTATGACAACGGCACGCTGTCCGCCAACCTCGGTGCCAGCCTTCTCGACAACCTCGATGTCGATGTCGTCGGCCGCTTCACCGACGCCGAGCGGGAGGGTGACGGCTTCGTCGGCGGCGTCGGTGCCGTCGACGCCGAGGAGGACAGCGCGACGATTCAGCGCTTCGGCCGGATCCAGGCCAGGCTGGCGCTGCTCGACGGCCGATGGCAGCACCGGGTTGGCCTGTCCGGCGCCGACAGCCGAACCGATTACCGGACCGATGGGCAGAAGGTCAGCTCCTACGACGGCATGAAGACCAAGATCGATTACCAGACCGATCTCAGTCTTTCGACCCAGGCGCTTCTGCCGGCGGACCATACCGTCAGCCTCGGCCTGGAGCAGGAGCGGGAAGAGGCGATCCTGACCAGCGCCTTCTCCGATTTCGATCGCTCGATCACGACCCGGAGCGTCTACAGTCTCTATCAGGTCGCGCTTTTCGACGATCTGTTCCTGACGGCCGGCGGCCGCTTCGACGCGAACGATCGCTTCGAGGATGCGACGACCTACAGGCTCACCGCCGCCTATCGGATCGAGGAAACCGGCACCAAGCTGCGCGGCTCCTACGGCACCGCAGTCAAGAATCCCACGCTGTTCGATCTCTATGGTTATGACGCGAATTTCCGGCCCAACCCGAATTTGGAGCCGGAAACGGCGCGCGGCTGGGATGCCGGCATCGACCAGGCGCTGTTCGGCGACCGGCTCTCGATCGGCGCGACCTATTTCGATCAGCGCCTCGACAACTTCGTCAGCCTGGCCGGTCAGACGGTCGTCAACCTGCCCGGCGAATCCCGCATCCGCGGCGTCGAACTTACGGCCGCGGTCGCGCTGTGGGATGGGCTCGATCTCACCGCGAGCTACACCTTTACCGACAGCCAGGATCCGGACGGCAACAAACTCGTCCGGCGCCCGCGCCATCAGGCCGGCGCCGACCTCAGCTATCGCTTCTTCGAGGATCGTGCGACGGTCAATCTGGGGGTCATCTGGGTCGGCGCCCGCAACGACATCGCCTTCGACGCCGCCTACAACCAATCGATCGTCCGCCTCGATCCCTACACGCTCGTCAACCTTGCCGCCTCGGTTCGGGTGACGGGCAATCTCGAGGCCTTCGGGCGAATCGAGAACCTGTTCGACGAGAACTACGAGGAAGCGTTCACCTACGGGACGCCGGGCCGCGCCGGCTATATCGGCCTCCGCGCGCGCTTCTGATGTGGGGACGGGGAAAGCTCATGGCGTTAACGACTCGCGTGATATCCCGGCGAACGACCTGTCCATTCCATCCAACTCACAAGAGAGGAGAAGACCATCATGATGCAGACTTCCGTTGAAATGCATAGGGCGCGCCGCTGGCTCTGGCTCGGGTTCCTGACGGCCGCCAGCGTCCTGTTCAGCCTGGGTCTCGCCTGCGCGACGCCGTTCGCCGCCTTGGGTGCGATCGCGGCCCTGAACATGGGGCGGCGCGACGCCGTAATCCTCATCCTGGCCGCGTGGCTTGCCAACCAAGCCGTCGGGTACGGCATCCTGGCCTATCCGCAGACGTTCGAGAGCGTTGCCTGGGGCGCCGCGATGGGTGCTGCGGCGCTGATTGGAACCCTGGTTGCTCATCGGATTGCGGGGCAGCTCGCGCCTATGGGCCGTGCTTTCACCACCGTCAGCGCGTTCGGGGCTGCTTTCCTGACGTTCGAGGCGGCGCTGTTCGCCGCTTCGTTCCTGCTGCCGGGAAGCGGCGAGCCGTTCAGCCTTGCCGTCGTCGGCCAGATCCTCCTGACGAACACTGTCGCGCTTGCGGGGCTTCTGGTTCTGTATCGCCTCGGGACGGCCATCGGCTTGGTCGCCGGACATGCGCCGCGCGTCACGGCTGCGGTGTCGGCAGCTTAAGCCGGCCTGCATTCCGAAGGGCGGAGCCCTAGGGCTCCGCCCTCTACCTTCCGATCGCCGCATGTCATAACGATTGCAACGCGAATCCGGCTTCTTTACATTCTCCGGTCTCTCAAGCGACGGCTTGTCATTGAAAGAGCCCTATGGAACAGAGGCTCAGCACCATTCTTGCCGCGGATCTGGTGCCGGGCGGTCCTTCCATGGCCGAGGAGCGAGCGCTTCTCGAGAGAATGATTCGCGAGCATGACGGTCGACTTCACGGAAATTGGGACGACAGGCTCATTGCCGAGTTCGCCAGTGTCGTGGTCGCGATGCGCTGCGCATTGCGGCTTCAGCAGCAGCTCGAGAAACCCCAGGCCGGCCCCGGAAACAACATCGGTGCGTTGCGGATCGGCGCGAGCCTGTTCAATCTCGGCGACGGTGAAGCGATTCCCGCCGATGCCGCCGATTTCGCGCAACGGCTGATCGCCCTCGCCGAGCCCGGCGGGATCTGCATCTCCGGCGGCATCTACGATCAGATCCAAGGCCGACTCGCGCTCCGCTTCGATTATCTCGGTGAGAACGCCCTTGCCTATGGCGGGCGGCCGGTGCGGCTCTATCGCGCCTGGTTCGATCCGGCCACGGCTGCGCCGCGTGGCCCGGCGGCTGGCGGTAAGCTCAATTTGCCGGCGAAGCCGTCGATCGCCGTCCTGCGCTTCTTCAACATGAACGGCGATCCCGAGACGGAATATTTCAGCGACGGCATCACCGAGGACATCATCATCGAATTGTCCCGTTTCCGGTCGCTGTTCGTGATCGCCCGCAATTCTTCCTTTGCTTACCGCAGCGGCTCCATCGACCGGCAGCAGGTGGGCCGCGAGCTCGGCGTGCAGTTCCTGCTCGAAGGCAGCATCCGGATGGCCGGGAAGCGGGTACGGGTCACCGCGCAGCTCGTCGATGCGGCGACGGGCCAGCATCTCTGGGCGGAGCGGTACGATCGAGACCTGGAGGACATCTTCGCCGTCCAGGACGAGGTCACGCAGACCATCGTCTCCACCCTTGTCGGCCAGCTTCAGGATGCCGGAGCCGAACAGGCGAAGCGCAAACGAACCGAGAATCTGGCGGCCTATGACTACCTGCTGCGGGGGATGGAGCATCTCAGCCGCTATACGCGGGAGGACAATGCCGAGGCGCGCCGGTTGCTCGAGCGGGCCGTGGCGCTCGATCCGGACTACGCCCTGGCCCACGCCGGCATCGCGTCGACCTATCTCTATGACTGGTTCTGCGATGCCGACGACCGGATCCTGACCAGGGCTCACCGGATTGCCGAGAAGGCGCTTGGCCTCGACGAAGATGAAAGCTGGTGCCATCTGGTCTGCGGCCGGGTCTGCCTCTACCAGCGGGCGTTCGCGCGGGCGGAGGCGCACTGCGAAAAGGCCGTCGCCCTCAACCCGAACGACGCCCATCTCGCCGCGAACATGGGATTGCTCTACACCTATCTCGGGCGGCCGGACGAAGGGATCGTCTGGGTGAATAAGGCGATGCGCCTGAACCCGCATCATCCGGACTGGTATTGCGAGCATCTCGGGCTGGCGCTCTATGCGGCGCGGCGCTATGCGGAGGCGAGCCGGACCCTGCAGCGGATCAGCGACGCCCCGGTCTGGATCCACGCCTATCTGGCCGCCTGCTTCGCGCAAATGGGTGATATACCGGCGACGCAGGCCCGGACCGCCAAGGTCCTTGCGATGAGGCCCGACTTCTCAATAGCCCGGTCCGCCCGGAGCGAGCCTTTCATGCTGGAGGCGGACATGAAGCACTGGACGGAGGGCCTGCTGAAAGCAGGGCTGCCGGCGTAGCCCTCCGCTTTTGTCAGCTCTTAGGACTAAGCCGCGTGACGTGGCCCATCTTGCGGCCCGGCCGGGCCTCGGCCTTGCCGTAGAGGTGCAGCTTGGCGCCCGGCTCGGCCAGGATCTCGCGCCAGCCGTCCGCCTCCTCGCCGATCAGGTTTTTCATCACCGCGTCCGAGTGGCGCTCGGTCGAGCCGAGCGGCAAACCGCAGATCGCCCGGATGAACTGCTCGAACTGGCTGGTCACGCAGCCGTCGATCGTCCAATGGCCGGAATTGTGCGGTCGCGGCGCCAGCTCGTTCACCAGCACCTCGCCGTTCCCGGTGACGAACATCTCGACCGCCAGAAGGCCGACGAGATCCAGCGCTTCCGCGATGTGGCGGCTGATCGCCTCAGCCTTCATCGTCACCGGCTGCGGCAGCCGCGCCGGGGCGATGGTGACGTCGAGGATATGGTTGCGGTGCTTGTTCTCGACCGTCTCGTAAACGGTGCTGGTTCCGTCGACGCCGCGCGCGACAATCACCGAGATCTCATGCGTGAAATCGACGAAGCCCTCGAGGATGCCGAGATCGGCGCCCATCCGGGTCCAGGCTTCGCTGAGGTCGGTGTCGGCGTCGATCCGCACCTGCCCCTTGCCGTCATAGCCGAACCGGGCGCTCTTCAGTACGCTGGGCCGGCCGATTTCCCGGACCGCTCGCTCCAGCCCCTCGGCGCGGGCGACCTCCATATAGCGGGTCGTCGGCACCTCGATGGAGGTCAGGAAGTCCTTCTCGCGCAGCCGCTCCTGGGCGATATGAAGGACACGGGGTGCTGGCCGGGTCGGCCGCAGCGCAGCCAGGAATTCGGCCGTCGAATCCGGAATGTTCTCGAACTCGAAGCTGACCAGGTCGACCGCCTCGGCGAAGGCGCGCAGCGCCGCCTGGTCGTCATAGGCGGCGACGGTGGTCGCCGCGACGACCTGCGAAGCCGGGCTGTTCGCCTCGGGGCAAAAGATATGGGTGCGATAGCCGAGCCGTGCCGCCGCCAGCGCAGCCATGCGGCCGAGCTGTCCGCCGCCCAGGATGCCGATCGTCGCGCCCGGGCCGAAACTCTGTCCTTGATCGATACTCATCCTTCGGTCTTCTGGTCCGCCAACTCGTCTGCCAGGGGGGAATCGGCGACGGCTGCCGTGCGCGCCGCCCGCCAGCCGTCGAGGGCTTCGGCCACCCGCGCATCGCCCAGCGCCAGCACCGATGCCGCGAGCAGCGCCGCGTTGATCGCGCCGGCCTTGCCGATCGCCAGGGTCCCGACCGGCACGCCCGCGGGCATCTGCACAATCGAAAGCAGGCTGTCGAGGCCGTTCAGCGCCGCGCTCTCGACCGGCACGCCGAACACCGGCAGCGGCGTCAGCGACGCGACCATGCCCGGCAGATGCGCCGCACCCCCGGCGCCGGCGATGATCGCCTTCAGCCCGCGCTCCCGCGCCGTCTCGGCATAGTCGTAGAGCCGTCGCGGCGTCCGATGCGCGGAGACGATCCGCGTCTCGTGCGGGATCTCCAGCGCGGTCAGCGTCTCGGCCGCGTGCCGCATCGTCTCCCAGTCGGACTGGCTGCCCATGATGATGCCGATCGCCGGCGAACCGGTGCGCATGCTGCTGATGACCTTCGCAGGCGGAAAAGAAGGGCGCAATTATAGGAATCGGCCGATGCAACGCAAGGAAAGGTCGATCTACGCGGATTGTCGCAGCCTTGGTGCCCGCCAAAACCACCAGGGAATGACGCCTCTGGAAGGCCGGTGCTGTGTAAAATATTTCGACGATTTTATTACCATGCAAAAATAAAGTATTGAAAGTAAGGTGCTTGGTAAGTTGGAACGGAAATTGCTTTCGACTAACTGCAAGAAAAGTAACCGCGATAGGGAAGCATGCGATGCGTCATTTTGTATTGGGAGCTGGCGTTGCGGCCGCCATTTTCTCGTTCGCAGCGGCGGCAGAGGCCACGATCATCGATCTCGACCACCGAGGTCCGGTGAATCATCTTCTCAGTCTTGAGGCTGGCACCTACCAGATCACGCCGGTCGGAATCAGCGAGGGCGGTGCGTTCGACGCCCTCAATGTCTGGGGTCTGGTGGAGGGCTGTGACGTGTGGGGCGAGAACTGTTTGAGAGGCTGGCAGTGGCGATATCAGCTTGTCGATGAGTTGAATCAAATCGTGTCGAGTGCCTTTTTCGGGCTTTTCTCGGGTTCGCTTGATGCACTGGCGGCTGCGAAGGCGGCCGGACCGTTCCAATTCACTTTGTCCAGCAACCAAGATGTTCGGTTCGTCTATACCGGCAGGTTATATCACCACAATAGAGGCGGTATCTCCTTCGATCTGACACGGGTAGAAACGCCGGCAGAGCCGACAGATGTACCGGAACCGGCCACATTGGCTTTGCTCGGGGCAGGGCTGCTTGGCATCGCTGCTTTGCGCAGGCGCCGCGAAATCTGACTGTCCGTATTCTTTACAGTTCGCCGGAAGCGGCTCCCTCGAGAGCCGCTTTTGCTTATCTGCCGCGCTTCAAGTTGCGCGGCGCGGCAATGGTTGTCTTTTGCGGGAAGACGGACTCTTGCCCCGGCGCTCCGCTCTTAAGCGATGATATCGGGAAGCAGCTTGCTCTCGAGTCTGGCGATCTGATCCTTCAGCGAGAGCTTCCGCTTCTTCAGCCGCTGAATCTGGAGCTGATTGAAAGGCGCCGTCTCCGCCAGCCGCGCGATGACATCGTCCAGGTCGCGATGCTCGCTGCGGAGCTCTTCCAACTGCAGCCGCAGATCGTGCAGATCCGTCATATTTCCCTGATCGCGTGGCATCGCTCACTCGCCATTATACTTGAAACATGATAACCGAAAGCGCTCCCGCCGTCATCGGTCGCCATTGGGGGCCGCAATCAGGCTCGCCATCCAGGGAGCGCCCGGCCCGGCAGGCTCCAGCAGGGGAGGACAGCGTCATGCAGACCATCAGGCGGATCGGCATTCTGACCAGCGGCGGCGATTGCGCCGGCCTCAATGCGGTCATCCGCGCCGTCGTCCACCGCGCCGACAGCCATGGCTGGCAGGTGGTCGGCATCCATAACGGCACGGCCGGCCTGCTTGCCCGGCCGGTCGAGTATGAGGAGCTTGGCCTCAACGTCACGACGAACAACATCCTGCGCATGGGCGGCACCATCCTGGGCACCACGAACAAGGGGGACCCGTTCGCCTTCCCGACCGCGGATGGCCATCTGATCGACCGCACCGACGAGGTCATCGACGGCTATCGCCAGCTCGGGCTCGACGCCCTGATCGGGATCGGCGGCGATGGGTCCCTGCGAATCCTGCGCGACTTGGCGGCGAAGGGCGGCATCCGGCTGGTCGCTATTCCGAAGACCATCGACAATGACCTCGGCCTCACGGAGGTATCGATCGGCCATGAGACCGCCGTGGTCACCGCCACCGAGGCGCTCGACCATCTGCAGCCGACGGCGGCCAGCCACAGCCGCGTGATGGTGCTCGAGGTCATGGGCCGGGATGCCGGGCATATCGCCCTCGTCTCCGGGATCGCCGGCGGCGCCGACGTGATCCTGATCCCCGAAATTCCCTATAGTCTCGACCGCATCGCCGCCAAGATCGAGAACCTGAAGAATCGCGGCCGCAATTTCGCACTCGTCGTCGTCGCCGAGGCGGTGAAGACCGAGTCGGGTGAGGCGCTGCTGACCGCCCATACCGGCGGCAAGCCGACTTATGGCGGCATCGGCCAATATATCAGCGAGCGGATCGCCGACCTGACCGGCGCGGAGACGCGAGTCACGGTGCTTGGCCATGTCCAGCGCGGCGGAACGCCGGAACCGCGCGACCGGCTGCTGGCCTCGGCCTTTGGCGTCCACGCGGTCGACCTGATCGCCGCGGGCAAGTTCGACCGGATGGTCGCGTGGCAGAACCGCCAGGTCGTCGACGTGCCGATCGAGGACGCCATTACCCAATATCAGGCGGTGGATCCCAGGGGAACGCTGGTGCATACGGCGCGCGGCCTCGGCATCTGCCTCGGCGATTGAGAGCCTGCGAGCCGTTTCGTGGCCGAGGCCGCCGCCGACCGTTTTTGGGCCTTTTCCCTGGAGCTTTACGGCCGCCCCGGTGTCGCGCCGGCCTGCCTGTCGCTGCAGGATCGCTGCGGCCTCGACGTCAATCTGCTGCTGTTCTGCTGCTGGACGGCGGCGGAGGGCCGCCCGCTGTCGGACGCCGACCTCCGGCGCGCGATCGACGCGGTCGCACCGTGGCATGAGGCGGCGGTCGGACCGATTCGCGCCGTTCGCCGGCGCCTGAAGGGCGGCGTCGCCGGCGTCGCCGCGGCCGAGACGGATGCGCTGCGCCGACGGATCGCCGAGATCGAGATCGAGGCCGAGCGAATCGCGCAGCAGGCGCTAGCGGCACTGCCCGCAACCGGGACGGGCAACGCATCGGCGACGGCACGGACGGCGCTGGCCAGCCTCCGGACCTATCTGGAATTGCGGGATGTCGCGATCGGTCCGGCGGAGCGCGCGGATCTCGAAACGATTCTGCGCGCCGCCTTTCCGGCCGATCCAGGGGAGCTCAGCCCGGACGCTTCCGGGTGACGGTGCGCAGCGGCCGTGCTTTGCCTTCCCCCGGCTCGCCTTCTATCGGCTCGCCCCAGCGGCGGATCGTTCCGGTGTCGAGGCCGAACAGGTCGGCGACTCGCCCGACGCTGTGGTCCACGATATCGTCGATCGAACGCGGCTGCGCATAGAAGGCCGGCACGGGCGGCGCGATGATCGCCCCCATCTCCGACAAGGCCAGCATGTTGCGCAGATGCCCGGTATGCAGCGGCGTCTCGCGCAGCATCAGGACCAGCCGGCGGCGCTCCTTCAGCACGACGTCCGCGGCGCGGGTCAGCAGGTTCGAAGTCGCGCCGGTGGCGATCTCCGCCATGCTGCGGATCGAGCAGGGGGCGATGACCATACCGAGAGTCTTGAACGAGCCGCTGGCGATCGCGGCACCGACATCGGCCACCGGATAGCAGACATCGGCGAGCGCCTGCACCTGCGCCACCTTGAGATCGGTCTCATAGGCGAGCGTCAACTCGGCCGAACGCGACATCACCAGATGGGTCTCCACCGGCAGGGGGCGAAGGGCCTTGAGCAGGCGGATTCCATAAATTACGCCTGAGGCGCCGCTAATACCGATGATAAGGCGAGCCGGCGGACTCACGACCATACCGTGTAAGACGAGTAGGAATTTCGTCCGACTCGCGATGTTTGCATTCGCCCGTTCGCCATATTAACTTTAAACGGCAGCCTAACGTTCACGAAACGGAGGATTCGTATGTCCGTAGCGGAGCACGTTGATTCGTTGAAGGCCAAGCATGCAGATCTCGACCACCTGATCGAAGAGGAGGAAGGCAGACCGCATCCCGATCAGACGATGGTCACGCAACTTAAACGTCAAAAGCTCCGAATCAAGGACGAAATCGTCCAGCTAGCGGCGCGCTAGCTCAGGAATTCAGGGACTCCGCCTGCTGACCGGTCAACCGGTCAGCAGGTCCGTGATCACGACGCGGAAACCCGATGCCGCTCCAGGGGGCGGCAATACCTTCCCGTTACGCTTTCTTTCCAGCCGGCCCGCCCGGAAAACGGGGCAGAGCCGCTGCATGTCGGCCGCCGTACCGTCTGGAGCCTTGGCAAACGGCGCGTTTCTCCCGCACAATCGATGCCGGATGAGCCTTCACGGAAGTCGAGGAAAGCCGATGCCCGTCCCGAAAGAATCCACGACCGGCCGGTTCGACGATGTTCATGCCCGCTCGCTGGCCGACCCGGAGGGCTTCTGGGCCGAGGCGGCGGAGGATATCGCCTGGATCGAGCGGTGGGACCGGGTCCTGGACCGCTCCAACCCGCCCTTCTATCGCTGGTTCTCCGGCGGTGTCCTGAACAGCTGCTATAACGCGCTCGATCGGCATGTCGAGGCCGGGCGCGGTGATCAGGCCGCGCTGATCTACGATAGCCCCGTCACCGGCAGTCAGCGTCGCTACAGCTTCACCGAGCTTCGCGACGCGGTGGCCCGGTTCGCCGGCGTCTTGGCGGCGCAGGGCGTCACCAAGGGTGATCGCGTCCTGATCTACATGCCGATGGTGCCTGAGGCGGCGATCGCGATGCTCGCCTGCGCTCGGATCGGCGCCATCCATTCGGTCGTCTTCGGCGGGTTCGCCGCCGCCGAGCTGGCGACGCGGATCGACGACGCCCGGCCCAAGGTCCTCGTTTCGGCGTCCTGCGGCATCGAGCCGGGCCGGGTGATCGCCTACAAGCCGCTGATCGACGCCGCGCTCAGCTTGGCGACCGCGAAGCCGGAGCGCTGCATCATCCTGCAGCGCCCCGAGGAGCCGGCCGCGCTGACCCCGGGGCGCGACCTCGATTGGGAGGCTGCGGCGGCCGAGGCGCAGCCCCAGCCCTGCGTACCGGTGGCCGCGACCGACCCGCTCTATATCCTCTACACCTCCGGCACGACCGGCCAGCCCAAGGGCGTCATGCGGGACAATGGCGGCCACGCCGTCGCGCTTAAATGGAGCATGCGCAACGTCTATGGCGTCGCGCCGGGCGAAGTCTTCTGGACCGCCTCCGATGTAGGCTGGGTCGTCGGCCATTCCTATATCGTCTATGCGCCGCTGCTGCATGGCTGCACGACGGTCCTCTATGAGGGCAAGCCGGTCGGCACGCCCGATGCCGGCGCCTTCTGGCGGGTCATCGCGCAGCATAAGGTGTCGACCCTGTTCACTGCCCCCACCGCCTTCCGCGCGATCAAGCGCGACGATCCGGCGGGCGCGCTGATCGGGAACTACGACCTGTCCAGCCTCCGAACCCTGTTCCTGGCCGGGGAGCGGTCCGACCCGGCGACGCTGGAATGGGCGGAGACCCATCTCAAGGTCCCGGTGATCGACCATTGGTGGCAGACCGAGTCCGGCTGGCCGATGGCGGCGAACTGCATTGGCATCGAGCGGCTGCCGGTCAAGCACGGCTCGCCGACCAAGCCCGTGCCGGGCTGGGACGTGCACGTCGCCGACGGCGAGGGGCGGAAGGCCAAGCCCGGCGAGATCGGCGCCATCATTTGCAAGCTGCCGCTGCCGCCCGGCGGCTTTCCGACGCTGTGGCAGGCCGATGCGCGATGCCGGGAGGCCTATTTCGACCGCTATCCCGGCTTCTATCAGACCGGGGATGCCGGGTTCGTCGATGAGGACGGCTATGTCTACATCATGGCCCGCACGGACGACATCATCAACGTCGCCGGCCACCGCCTCTCGACCGGCGGCATGGAGGAGGTGCTGGCGGCGCATCCCGATGTCGCCGAATGCGCCGTCATCGGCGTGGCCGATCCGCTCAAGGGGCAGGTCCCGCTGGGCCTGATGGTGCTGAAGGCCGGCGCCG
Source organism: Virgifigura deserti (assembly GCA_003576685.1). Lineage (GTDB taxonomy): Bacteria > Pseudomonadota > Alphaproteobacteria > Dongiales > Dongiaceae > Virgifigura > Virgifigura deserti. Next base: position 167,470 of record QOZR01000005.1, on the reverse strand, counting down.
ACCGGGAGGATGGCGAGATCGCCAAGGAAGTCGTCGCGATGGTGCGCGAGCGGATCGGTCCGGTCGCCGCCTTCAAGACCGCCGTCGTGATCAAGCGCCTGCCGAAGACGCGTTCCGGCAAGATCCTGCGCGGCACCATGCAGAAGATCGCCGACGGGCAGGATTACAAAATGCCCGCGACCATCGACGATCCGGCGATCCTGTCCGAGATCGACGCGGCCCTGCGCCGGGTCGGCTACGGAAAGCCGGTGGAATGAACCGGCTGGCACCCTAAATAGCGGTTCAGTATTCTACGGCACGTGCCGGTCCGGCCTGATAGACTTCGCGGGCCGGTTTCGGAGGCCGGCTGTTCTCTTCGATGATGGCGTTGAAGGGTGTTTCTTTGCTATGTGAAGCGGCTTGCCGCCTTGGTGGCCCTGCTTGACGATGCCGAGCTCCGCAACATAGGTTGAGCGGCATTTCTGAACTGTACCGTCTAGTCTATTTTTAAGTCAGGACAACAAGCCGACCATGAACAGGGGCATTGGATACGGCGCCGTTGCGGTGGGGATTGCCGCCCTGGTGGGCGTCGGCGCCGTCTTGTACGACAATTTTTCCGAGCGGTCGGCTTCGACCGAGACCGCCGCGCCGGACTTGTCTGTTGCCCCGGCTGCAGGCCCAGAGAGCGACTCCGGGAACGGCGCTGCCGCCGCTCCGGCTGCCGAGCCGGCGATGCCGGTCGAGGCGGCGCCCGTCCAGGTCGACACGGTGACCGCCGAAATCGAGGCCGTGGGCACCCTGCAATCGAACGAGTCCGTGGTGCTCGGGCCGGAGATCGACGGCCGGATCGCGGAGATCCTGTTTCGCGAGGGCGAAGCGGTCGAGAAGGGTAAGGTCCTGGTCCGGCTGGATACCGAGATCCTCGAGGCCGAGCTTGCCCAGGCGCGCGCCAACCTGATCCTGAGCGAAGCGAATTACGAGCGGGCGAACACCCTGGCCAACCAGGGCACCGGAACGGTGCGGGCGCGGGACGAGGCGCTGGCCCAGATGCAAACGGATCGGGCCAATCTGATCTTGGCGGAGGTCCGGCTAGAGAACGCATCGATCAGGGCGCCGTTCGAGGGCGTTCTCGGTCTGCGCAGCGTCAGCGTCGGCGCCTATGTCCGGCCGGGCGACCGGATCGTGAATATCGAGCAGATCGACCCGCTGAAAGTCGATTTCCGCGTCGCCGAGGTTTTCCTTCCGAACGTCCGGGTCGGCCAGAAGATCGACGTGACCGTGGACGCGCTGCCCGGCGAGATCTTCAGGGGGCAGATCTATGCGATCGACCCGCAGGTCGATGTGAGCGGGCGGGCCATCCGCCTGCGCGCGCGCATCCCGAACCCCGAGGGTCGGCTGTCGCCCGGCCTGTTCGCCCGCGTTTCGATCATCGTCGAGCAGCGCGAGAACGCCGTCCTCGTGCCGGAAGCGGCCCTGGTCCCGCAGCAGGACGGCAAGTTCGTCTATCGCATCGAGGACAACAAGGCGCTGCTGACCAAGGTCGAGGTCGGACGGCGGCTGCCCGGGCAGGTCGAGATTCTTGAGGGGCTCGGGCCCGATGCCGTGGTCGTGACGGCGGGCCAGCAGCGACTCCGCGACGGCGCCCCGGTGGACGTCGTCGAACCTGTCGAGCCCGTCGCCGGAGCGTAGGATGCCGGTTTTCGAGTTCTTCGTCCGCCGCCCGGTCTTCTCGACCGTCGTCAGCCTGATGATCATACTCATCGGGCTGGTGTCGTTCCAGCAGCTGACGGTCCGCGAATATCCGAACATCGACGAGCCGATCGTCTCGGTCCGGACCGACTATCCCGGCGCCAGCGCCGAGATCATCGAGACGCAGGTGACGCAGGTGATCGAAAACTCGGTCGCCGGCATCGAGGGCATCGAGACGATCAGCTCGACCAGCCGCGCCGAGCGGAGCGACATCAGCATCCGCTTCACGCTCGCGACCGATCCCGACGTCGCGGCGAGCGATGTCCGCGACCGTGTCGGCCGCGTGCGCGGACAGTTGCCCGACGAGATCGACGAGCCGGTCATCGCCAAGGTCGAGGCGGATGCCCAGGCGGTCATCTATCTCGCCTTCACGAGCGATCGGCATCCGCCGCTGGAGATCACCGACTTCGCCGACCGCTATGTGAAGGACCGGCTCCAGAACCTGCCGGGCGTGGCCGAGGTTCGGATCTTCGGCGAGCGGCGCTATGCGATGCGGATCTGGATCGACCGCTTCCGCCTTGCCGCCTACGATCTGACGATCCAGGACGTCGAGAACGCGCTTAGGGCGCAGAACGTCGAGGTGCCGTCGGGGCGGATCGAAAGCCTCGACCGCGAGTTCACCGTTCTCTCCCAGACCGATTTGCAGACGCCGGAGGAGTTCGAGCGGATCGTCGTCAAGGATGCGAACGGGTTCCCGGTCCGCCTCGGCGATGTGGCGCAGGTCGAGGTCGGGGCGGCGGAGGAGCGGCGGACGACGCGCTTCAACGGCGAGAGCGCCATCGCGCTCGGCGTCGTGAAGCAGGCGACGGCGAACCCCCTGGACGTGTCGACCGCCGTCCGCGAGGCGTTGCCGCAGATCGTCGAGGAGCTTCCGCAGGGGATGAACGTCGCCATCGCCTACGATTCGTCGGTCTTCATCGACCGCTCGATCGAGGCGGTCTTCACGACGATCGCCGAGGCGGTGGTGCTGGTCGTCCTCGTGATCTTTTTCTTCCTGCGCACCCTGCGGGCCACCCTGATCCCGCTGGTGACGATTCCGGTGTCTCTGATCGGCGCCTTCACGCTGATGTATGCGCTGGGATTCTCGGTCAATACCCTGACGCTGCTCGCCATGGTGCTCGCGATCGGACTGGTGGTCGACGACGCGATCGTCGTGCTCGAGAACATCCACCGCCATATCGAGGAGGGCATGGCGCCGGTGCGCGCCGCGATCACGGGGATCGGCGAGATCTCCACCGCCGTCATCGCCATGACGCTCACCCTGGCGGCGGTCTATGCGCCGGTCGCCTTCGCCGCGGGCCGGACCGGAAAGCTCTTCACCGAGTTCGCGCTCACCCTCGCCGGCGCCGTGCTGGTGTCCGGCTTCGTCGCGATCACCCTGACGCCGATGATGTGCTCGAAGCTGATGCGGCACGAGCGGAGCCATGGGCGGATCTACAACGCGCTCGAGCGCGGGCTGCTCGGCCTCAACCGCGGCTATCGGCGCCTGCTTGAAGGCTCGCTCCGGCTGCGGCCGCTGGTCGTCCTCGTCGGCCTGGCGGTGGCCGGCGGCGGCTATTTCCTGTTCACCAACCTGAAGTCGGAGCTGACGCCGACGGAGGACCGCGGCGTCGTGGTCGGTATCGGCGTCGGGCCGGAGGGCGCGACGATCGACTTCACCAGCCGCTATGCGCGCGAGTTCGAGAAGATCTTCGAGACCGTGCCGGAGATCGCCCGCTATTTCGTCATCACCGGCTTCCCCGAGGTGACGCAGGTGATCGCCTTCGCCGGCCTCGACCCGTGGGAGGAGCGCGAGCGCAAGCAGCAGGAGATCGTCGCCGAGCTGCAGCCGAAGATGTTCCGCATCCCCGGCATCCTGGCCTTCCCGAACAACCCGCCGTCGCTCGGCCAGAGTGCGCGCTCGAGCCCCATCGAGTTCGTCATCCAGACCTCGGGCACCTACCGCGAACTGCAGGACTATGTCGACCGGCTGACGGCGGAGGCGCTCAAGAATCCCGGCCTCCTGAACGTCGACAGCGATCTGCGACTCAACAAGCCGCAGCTCGACATCGACCTCGACCGCGAGAAGGTGGCCGATGTGGGCGCCGGGGTGGAGACCGTCGGGCGGACGCTCGAAAGCCTCCTCGGCGGCCGGCAGGTGACGCGGTTCGAGCGAAACGGCGAGCAGTATGACGTCATCGTCCAAGTCGGCGAGGAGAACCGCCGCACCCCGGACGTGCTCAACTCGATCTATGTCCGCGGCCGGGACGGCGCGATGATCCCGCTCTCGAATATCGTGACCTTCAGCGAGACGGTCGCGCCGAAGGAGCTCAACCGCTTCAATCAGCTCCGCTCGGCGACGATCTCGGCCAGTCTCGCCCCCGGCTATTCGCTGGGCGAGGGGCTCGCCTTCATGGAGGATGCGGCGGCCCGCGTGCTTCCGGGGAGCGTCCAGACCGACTATGCGGGCCAATCGCGCGAGTTCAAGGAGTCGGGGTCCAGCCTCTATTTCATCTTCCTGCTCGCGCTGGGCTTCATCTTCCTGGTGCTCGCCGCGCAGTTCGAGAGCTTCATCGACCCCCTCATCATCATGCTGACCGTGCCGCTCTCGATGGCCGGCGCGCTGCTGGCGCTCTATCTCACCGGCGGGACGCTGAACATCTACAGCCAGATCGGCCTCGTCACCCTGATCGGGCTCATCAGCAAGCACGGCATCCTGATCGTCGAGTTCGCCAACCAGCTCCAGGCCCAGGGCCGCGGCGTGCGCGAGGCGGTGGTCGAGGCGGCGGCGCTCCGGCTGCGGCCGATCCTGATGACGACCGGCGCCATGGTGTTCGGCGCGGTGCCGCTGGCGCTCGCCTCCGGCGCCGGCGCCGAGAGCCGGCAGCAGATCGGCTGGGTGATCGTCGGCGGCATCACCGTCGGCACGATCTTCACCCTCTTCGTCGTCCCCACCGCCTACACCCTGCTCAGCCGCACCCGCGCGCCCGAGCCGGTCGCCGCCGCGGAGTTCGAGCGTAAGCGGGCGGCGGAGTAAACCTGTCGGCCCTCATGCTTCGACAACCTCAGCATGAGGGCCTCACCCTGAGCGCAGTCGAAGGGCGAGGCTCGGGGAGGGGCACGGGCTTGATTTGCGCGGGACACCGTGACATGACCGATGCCGGAACCACGGCAGGGGAATCCCGATGAAACTGAAGAAGCAGCTCCTGAACGCCCTCGGCCTCGACGCGGCCGACCTCAAGGCCGGCGATCTCGCCGTGCACTCGCCGATCGATGGCGGCGAGATCGCGCGGCTGAAGACCGACGGCCCGGCCAAGGTCGCGAAGAAGATCGATCGCGCGGCGGCGGCCTTCCGCGAATGGCGCGAGGTGCCGGCGCCGCGGCGCGGCGAGCTGATCCGCCTGCTCGGCGAGGAGCTGCGGGCGAGCAAGGCGGCGCTCGGCGAGCTGGTCGCGATCGAAAACGGCAAGATCCTCGAGGAGGGCAAGGGCGAAGTCCAGGAGATGATCGACATCTGCGACTTCGCCGCCGGCCTGTCGCGGCAGCTCTACGGCCTCACCATCGCCTCGGAGCGGCCGGGCCACCGGATGGCCGAGACCTGGCATCCGCTCGGCGTCGTCGGCGTCATTACCGCCTTCAACTTCCCGGTCGCGGTCTGGTCGTGGAACACCGCGCTCGCCATCGTCTGCGGCGACCCTGTCGTCTGGAAGCCGTCGGAGAAGACGCCGCTGACCGCGCTCGCCTGCCAGAAGATCTTCGCCCGCGCGGCCAAGCGCTTCGGCGGCGTGCCGAAGGGCCTGCTGGAAGTCGTGATCGGCGGGCGCGAGGCGGGCGAGCGGCTGATCGACGACCCGCGCGTCGCGCTGGTCAGCGCGACTGGCAGCACCCGTATGGGCCGCGAGGTGGGGCCGCGCGTGGCGTCCCGATTCGGCCGCGTGCTGCTCGAACTCGGCGGCAATAACGGGATGATCGTCGCGCCCTCGGCCGACCTCGACCTCGCGGCCCGCGCGATCCTGTTCAGCGCGGTCGGCACCGCCGGCCAGCGCTGCACGACGCTGCGCCGCCTGTTCGTCCATGAGACCATCGAGGACAAGCTGCTGCCGCGCCTGAAGAAGGCCTATGGCGGCATCCGCATCGGCAACCCGCTGGAGCCCGGAACCCTCGTCGGCCCGCTGATCGACGGCGCCGCGTTCGAGGGCATGGAGCGGGCGCTGAAGCGCGCGGCGGCGGACGGCGGCAAGGTCCATGGCGGCGGCCGCGTGATGTCGAACGAGTTCCCCGACGCCTTCTACGCCAAGCCGGCGCTCGTCCAGATGCCGGCGCAGACCGACGTGGTGCGCGAGGAGACCTTCGCGCCGATCCTCTATGTCATGAAGTACAAGGACTTCGACGACGCGATCGCGCTCCACAACGACGTGCCGCAGGGACTTTCCTCCTGCATCTTCACCACCGACCTGCGCGAGGCCGACGTCTTCCTCTCCGCCCGCGGCAGCGACTGCGGCATCGCCAACGTCAATATCGGCCCGAGCGGGGCCGAGATCGGCGGCGCCTTCGGCGGCGAGAAGGAGACCGGCGGCGGCCGCGAATCCGGCTCCGACGCCTGGAAGAGCTACATGCGCCGCGCGACCAACACGGTCAACTACTCGAACGCGCTGCCGCTGGCGCAGGGCATCGTCTTCGACGCGGGTTGAGGCGAGGGCGGCCGCCGGCGTTGTGAACAGCGTCACTGCGCCGGCCCGCGCGCCCGGTGCAAGATCCCGTCCGCAAAACTTGAACTTCGATGCGGAGGATCACCCATGGCCGCCCAGACCGCCGCCACCGCCGTTCGTGCTCGCGCCCATCCGACCCTTGATGCGGCGCCCGTCGTCAAGACCATCGCGCTGCCCCACGGGCTGACGCTCCCCTATGTCGAGCAGGGCGATCCCGAGGGGCCGCCCGTCCTGTTCCTCCATGGCTACACCGATTCCTGGCGCTCCTTCGCGCGCGTGCTGGGCCATCTGCCGCCCCGGTTCCGCGCCATCGCGCTCACCCAGCGCGGCCACGGCGATGCCGGCCGTCCGGCGGCGGGCTACCATCCGCGCGTCCTCGCGGCCGACCTCGAGGATTTCATGGATGCGCTCGGGATCGAGGAGGCCGTCATCGCCGGCCACTCCATGGGCAGCGTCGTCGCCCAGCGCTTCGCGATCGAGAATCCCGGGCGCACGCGCGGGCTCGTGTTGCTGGGCGCTTTCGCCACGCTGAACGGCAACCCGGTCATCGAAGACCTCTGGAACTCGGACATCGCGACGCTGACCGATCCGGTCGATCCGGAATTCGTGCGCGAGTTCCAGGAAAGCACGCTTGCCCGGCCGGTGTCGCCGGCCTTCCTCGACATGGTCGTGGCGGAGAGCCTGAAGGTCCCGGCGCATGTCTGGCGCGCGGCGCTCGCCGGCCAGATGGACGAGGACGTCTCCGGCGCGCTCGGCCGGATCGCGGCGCCCACCCTCATCCTCTGGGGCAGTCACGATTCGATTCTGCCGCGGCGGACGCAGGACGCCCTCGCGGCGGGGATCGCCGGCGCGTGGCTCACCGTCTATCCCGGCGCGGGGCACGGCCTGCATTGGGAGGAACCTGCCCGCGTCGCCGCCGACCTCACGGCCTTCGCGGACGGTCTCGCCCGCTGACGGGAAGGAAGGCAACCACTCAGGTCGTCGCCAAGGGCAGGCCTGAATTGACATGGTTTGGCCGCATCCCGCAGGATCCGGCATCGAATCGGACACGCGAGAACACCCATGTCAGTTCACGACGAGCGCAACATCCTTCACATCGGTCCGCCACGACGCCAGGGCGATACGGAGATCACGCCCGCAATGGCCGAAGCCGTCGCCGCGCGCATCAGGGAAGCCGGCGGCACCCTGACCGTGTGGGCGGTGCTGCATGAGGATGTCTACGAGACAACGTTCGGAGACGGATTCTATCTGCATGTGCGCGGCATTGCGCTCGACAGCGCAGACGCGCGCAAGCTCGTCGCTCTTGCCGGCGATTCCCAGTGGGCGAAATGGCACGTCAAAAGCTATCAGCTCGGGCTGGTAAACGGCGTGCCCGCTTTCCTGGACTCGTGGCCCAAGAGCGAGGAATTCAGGATCGGGGATTTTGTGGCGATCCTTACCGAGATTCAGCCCGGCGGGACAGTCTCGAGGCTGCATGCCGGATCGGGCCGGCGCAAAGACGGTCCGCTGCTGAGCCTGCCCTGAGTACCGATGCCGCAGGCCTGGGCCGCCGCTGCGCATGATATCGAGCAGCTGCACCGGAGCCGTCTGAGTTTCCAGGAAAATTGGAGGGCCGCAATGGACCCGAAGGACTACGCCGCGACCGACGCCGTCGGCCTCGCCGACCTCATCCGCCGCCGCGAGGTCTCGGCGGAGGAAGTGACCGAAGCCGCGATCGCCGCGATCGAGCGGCTCAACCCGGCGCTGAACGCCGTGATCCGCCCGATGTTCGAGGAGGGCCGCGCCGACCTCGCCCGCGCGGATAAGGACGCGCAGCTCTACGGCGTCCCCTTCCTGCTCAAGGACATCGGCGCGGCCTATGCCGGCGTGCCGACGACGGGGGCCAGCCGCTATCTCGCCCGCCACGCCCCGCCGCCCGCCTCCGATGCCGAGCTCACGCGGCGCTACAAGGCGGCCGGGCTGGTGACGCTCGGCAAGACGAACCTGCCCGAGTTCGGCTTCAACGTGACGACCGAGCCCGCCTTGTTCGGCCCGGCGCGCAACCCCTGGAACCCGGGCCATTCGACCGGCGGCTCGTCCGGCGGGTCCGCCGCCGCGGTGGCGGCCGGCATGGTGCCGCTCGCCCACGCGACGGACGGGGCCGGCTCCATCCGCATCCCGGCCGCCTGCTGCGGCCTCGTGGGGCTCAAGCCCTCGCGCGGCGCGATGCCGGAGGGGCCGTTCGCCGCCGACATCTATGGCGGCCTCGTCTCCGAGCATGTCGTCAGCCGCACCGTCCGCGACAGCGCCGCCGCGCTCGATACGGCCTTCGGCGCCGACCCCGGCGCCCCCTACGCGGCACCATTGCGGCCCGACTCGTTCCAGCGCCTGACGGAGACGGAGCCCGGCCGCCTCCGCGTCGCGTTCTCCGCCCGCTGCCCCGGCGACGTCGCGGTCGCCCCGGCCAGCCTCCAGGCCATGACCCGCGCGGCCGAGCTGCTGGAGTCCCTCGGCCACCGGATCGAGGAGGCGGCGCTGCCGCTCGACGAGGACGACCTGCTGGCGCCGCGCCGGATCTACGCCACGCAGGTCTGCGCCCAGACGGCTGCCGACTTCGCGGCGATGGCGCGCGACCTTCCGGCGCCCCCGGACGCGCACTCGGTCGAGCCGGTCGTCTGGGCCGCGGCCGAGCGCGGCCGCACGCTCTCGGCCCTCGACTATCTCGCGGCCGAGCGCCTCAAGCATCGCCTGACCCGGCGCATGGGCGCGTTCTTCGAGGGGGTGGACGTCCTGCTGACCCCGGCCCTCGCCGGCCCGGCCCCGACCTTCGGCGCCCTGCCCACCGACACGGACGACGTCGACGCCCACGTCGCCCGCATGCTGACCTTCTCCCCCTACACGGCCCTCTTCAACGTGACCGGCCAGCCCGCGATCGCGCTGCCGCTCGCCACCGACCCCGCCGGCCTGCCGGTCGGCATCCAGCTCGCTACGAAACATGGCGCCGATGGTCTGCTGCTGCAGCTCGCCGGGCAGATCGAGCGGGCGGCGCCGTGGCGGGAGCGCCGGCCGTCGGTCCATGTCTGAATTGACGCCGGCCCGCTCCGGGCCGATCGCCCCCTTCGGCGCTTAGAGCGTGATCCGATCAGGTTGACCCAACCTGATCGGAGCGTACTCTAGGCCTTCTTCCTGGCGGCTCGCCGGGCCGGCGCCGGGGCCGGCTTGAGGCGGATGCGCACGCCCCCGCTCTCCAGCCGCTCGACCTCGAAGGCGCCGGTCTTCCGGACGAGGTCGCCCAGCTTCGCATGCCCGTAGGTCCGCGGGTCGAAATCCGGGGCAAGGTTCGGAAGCCGCTGGCCGACCCCGCCGAGGCCGACCCAGCCGTCCTCGTCATCCATCTGGGAAATGACCTTCCGCAGGAGCGGTATCGCGGCGCTGGGCGGCTGCAAGGGCTTCGCCTCGGTTGCCCGCTCGCGATCCGGCGCGGGCGCTTCGGGCAGCAGGTTCTCGGTGTAGATGAACCGGCGGCAGGCCTGGCGGAAGCTCTCCGGCGTCTTATGCGCGCCGAAGCCGAACACGTCGACGCCCTGCTCGCGAATGCGCGCGGCGAGGCGCGTGAAGTCGCTGTCCGAGGAGACGAGGCAGAACCCCTCGAACCGGCCGCTGTGTAGCAGGTCCATCGCGTCGATCACGAGCGCGATGTCCGAGGCGTTCTTCCCCGTCGTATAGGCGAAATTCTGGTGCGGGAGAATTGCGTGCTTGGACAGGATGTCGGCCCACGACTTCAGGCGCGTGCTCGAGAAATCGCCGTAGATCCGCCGGACGCTGGCTTCCCCCATCTTGGCGATTTCCTCGAAAAGCCCATCGGCGATGCGGGGCGAAGCATTGTCGGCATCGATCAGAACGGCAAGGCGGGCGGAACGAGGTTCGGAGGCCACGAGCTCTCTCCATGGGGGCGCGAAGCCTAGTGGTACGTGGCGTGGCGACCCTTTGCAAGCGCGGCCGCGTTCGGACGATCGAGCCGCACTTCGACAAGACCGAAGCGTCGGGAAAAGACGGAGAAGGAAAGATCGATTCGGGAAATGATGTCCGCCTTGGGGGCGGTCGCTCACCCCTCCGACCCGGCGCAGGGGCGCGCCTTCTTCGAGGGAGTGGACGTCCTGCTGACCCCGGCGCTCGCCGGCCCGGCGCCCAATCTCGGCGCCTTCCCCACCGCCACGGACGACGTCGAGGCCCACGTCGCCCGCATGCTGACCTTCTCGCCCTACACGGCCTTCTTCAACGTCACCGGCCAGCCGGCGATTGTGCTGCCGCTCACGACCGACCCGGCGGGCTTGCCGGTTTGGCATCCAGCTCGCCGCGCGGCATGGGGCGGATGGGTTATTGCTGCAGTTGGCCGGACAAATGGAACGGGCGGTGCCGTAGCGGGAGCGGCGGCCGATGGTGTTTGGGTGATCAAGAGACGTAGTGACAAGTGGCTTTATGATCTGCTTTAGGTTTTGATTTCCCAATGTCTGCTATTGGCATAAACAGAATTATGTGACATCTAACCTGAGGGCATTGCATGGCTTCACATAATCATCGTCGTCAAACTGTAATCGGCGATCCGAGTTAACCTCATTAAGCTTGGAGGCCAGAATCGCTGAACTTTTTCTAAATGAAACTTCTGCGCTTTTTATTTTCGATTCGGCCGTAGAAACTTAAATCGCAAAGGCCGATGTTTCCCATGCCAATAAGAACCCTCTATTTCGATGAATCAGGATTCACCGGCTACAACCTGCTTGACGGTGCCCAACCGATATTCACTGTTGCCAGTACGGACATCGACACGGTAGTGGCCGAAACAATTTTGAAAGAATCATTTCCAAAGTACCGAGGGAGTGAGTTCAAATTCGCCAACATATGGGGATCAAACAATAAGGCAGGGCTTGTCGAATTTAGTCGCCGACTCGGCGGGCTGCGTGATCATGCTTTCACGTGGATGATAGACAAGCGATTCGCTGTGCTGACCAAGATAGTCGACTTTCTGATCGAACCATATATAACCGACGCTGGGTATGATTTTTATGCGGACGGTTTTTGCTGGAAGTACGCGAACTATATCCATTTCGGGCTAATGCAGTTTGCTGCGCCAGAACTCTACGACAGCTTAGTAAAGGCCTATCAAACCTTCAGCCGAAACCCATCACCCGAACGTCTGAGTGGTTTACAAAACCAGCTTGGGATTATGGCGGCGAGTTCAGAAGAGCCGATCCGAATCTTCCTCGAGCAGATGTCGCTCGGTGCCGATCTTTTCGCCCACTACCACAACCTGGAAACCTTCAAGAAGACAAACGAGCTGCAAGTGACGAGCATACTCGCCGTCATCGCTCACTGGCGAAAGCTCTACTCTGAGGACTTTGCAGTGATTCATGACGCGTCCGCAAATTTTTTTCGTCAACGCGAGATTTGGGATCGAATCACCAACAACAACGTTCCAGCTCAGATGATGCCGCTTGGTGATGGAGCTTTAGTGCAGTATCCGTTGCGGGTTGTGTCGACAACACAGGTGAACTCTGAAGATAACTATTCGGTTCAGCTCTGCGATGTACTAGCAGGTGTCATTGCCCGCCATTTCGATATGCGGATAGATGGTGATAATCGAAAGCTGTTGGACGAAGTGATCAACGCCGGACTAAACGCAATAGAATACAACGGCATTCGTCCGAGCCAAGTTTTTCCAGATCGCATTCCGCCAAAGCGACTAGCAGGGCCTGACGTCGTCGACCGTATGACAGGGATTATATTCGGTCCTCACAACAATCCTCGATAACCAGAAGTACTTATAATTTGAGACGTGATCGGACGCTAATCGCGATAATATTGGGATCTCTAAACGCACGTATGAATTGATTGGCGGCCTCTTGCCATAACTGTATCAGGCGATTGGCGCGGATCGCCGCGAGAACGCGACGTTACGGCTACTGTGTATTGCGATCCAGTGGAGACTTGTGCCAATTCACGCTCCGCCAATTACGTACTCGGAGTCCCAGTCCGGAAATGATCCTCGTTCAATTACCTTCCGTGCGATGCTAGCGCAGATGCTATTCGCTTCTTCCAGTTTCTGCTTGGGCTCCATCGCCCTTTTCCCTTTTTCGAGGCGCCCGGAATGAACTGCTCTGGACCTTAGGTCATAAGCATCCTTCAGGACGTTGAAGGTCTTCAGTCGTTCCGCCTTGTCTCCTCCTAGAAACGCTGCTCCTCGAATGGATGCGCGAAACCTCAATTCCCCTCGGTCATTCGCGCCAAAGCCATGGAGTAGTATCACTTCGAGCGCAATACCGACGTCGATCGCACTGTCAACGATGTCTCGCTCGCGGAGCGCTTGGTTAAGCCGGTCCAAGGCGACCCGCAAAGCAGTCTTGTCGGAGGGTTCAAACCTTTCGAAACGTCGAAACAGTAGGACGACAGATTGCCCGTCCAGCGCGATAGGCTTGGAGGATGCTGTGCGGACGGCGGTTTCGAACAGCGCCCCGTCGTAAGAATAACCGATGCCACCAATGCGGTTTGCGATTTTTTGACCGAGTTGTGTCCAATATCCGATTGCCGCCACAGCACACACGCTCAATGCTGTGAGGCTACGCACAACGTCCTGCACTCGCTCACGTTGGGCTGCGACTTCGCTTGCTGTAGCATCAAACGCAATCTTAGCCGCCTCAGATCGTGAGTATAGAACTTGACGCTTCGCTTGGCGGATTCGGACCGCGGATGTCGCGGCGGTAGGAAATTGCATGAAAGCCGGCCCAGACAGGAGTTCGCGATTTTCGAAAGCACCGCTGAATACCCTCTTTTGGTGGCTGTCCGGAACATCGGACCAAGGAAGCAGGTCGATATCCGGTGCCAGATTGGTCGCTTCCGTCACTGTGACGCCTGCTAAAGCTGCATACCATTCAACCGTGCTCGCTTGGGAGTTTGCAAATGCTTGTGCCTCGGCGATGAGAGGGCCAACGGATTCACCGTCAATCGCACTCTGAACCAGGATATGGGGAAGCATTTGGTCCTGCACAGCCATTCCCATTCCACCGTACTGAAGCCATCCATCCCGAAGATTTCCAAATGATGTGTCGTTTCGGAAGGTATCTCTCAGCTTCGCCGCACTGCTTTCGGATGAGTGCATAGATCGTGTAATCGCGATACTCCGCTCGCTCGGCGGGGCTGCCCTCAGCATCGGCATAGCTTCGAGCAATTCATGGACAGCCTGCTCCGCAAGGTGCGCGATGCCCTTATCTATTTGGGATTCAGTCGGCATAGTCCGAACTTACTAAAGAGCGATCCTTCGGTCAGCCGCGCCACTCACCGTGCAAGGGGCCTGCATCCGCTTCGGGTCAATTCCAAACTCAACTTCCAACCATCTCGCAACTGCGAAGCTCACCCCTCCGCCAATGCCTCATCCATCTCCGCCGCCCTGATCGACTCCTCCCGAATGCTCTTTAGCACCCGGCGGTGCAGCTCCAAAAACTCCGCCGACGTGGTGATGTCATAGCGCCGCGGGCGGGCCAGCGGGATGGGGATGGTTTCCTTGATGCGGCCGGGCGCGTTGCTCATGATCGCCACCCGGTCGGACAGATAAACGGCCTCCTCGACGTCGTGGGTGATGAACAGCACGGTCAGGCGGTGCCGCTCCCAGATCCGCGTGAGCAGCTCCTGCATATGGTGCCGGGTCAGCGCGTCGAGCGCGCCGAACGGCTCGTCCATCAACAGCATCTTCGGCCGGTAGGAGAGGGCGCGAGCGAGCGCCACCCGCTGCTTCATGCCGCCGGAGAGCTGGTTGGGAAAGGCGTCGGCGAAGCGGTCGAGGCCGACCAGCGCCAGATGCTCGCGCGCCCGCTCGCGCAGCTCGGCGCCCTTGCTTCCGGCGGCCCGCAGCGCGAACTCGACATTCTGCTGCGCGGTCAGCCAGGGCAGGAGCGTATAGCTCTGGAACACCACGCCGCGGTCGCGGCCGGGCCCCTCGACCGGCTGGCCGTCGACCAGAACCTCGCCGGTGTCGAAGTCCTGCAGCCCGGCGACGATCATCAAGAGCGTGCTCTTGCCACAGCCCGAGGTGCCGACCAGCGAGACGAACTCGTTCTCGGCGATGGCGAGGTCGACGCCGTCGAGCGCCAGCACGGCTTGCCCCCGCCGGCGGAACTCCTTGGAGAGGCCGGAGATCTGGAGCTTGGGCTGTTCTACGTTCATCGCCGCGCCTCCGCATAGCGGAACAGGCGGCGCGACACCGCCTTCATCGCCTGATCGCTGATCAGGCCGAAGCAGCCGAGCACCAGGATATAGCCGATGATCGTGTCGGTCTGGAAAAAGCGCTGGGCGGTCACGATGCGATAGCCGAGGCCTGAGGTCGCGGCGACCAGCTCGGCCAGCACCAGCCAGGTCCAGGCCCAGCCGAGGCTGATCCGCAGAGAGTCCCAGATGCCGGGGAGCGCGCTCGGCACCACGATGCGGGTCAGGATCTTGCGCTCCGGCATCTCCAGCGTGCGGCCGAGGTCGATGAAGTCCCACGGCACGCGCTTCACATTGTCCATGATCAGCAGGACCTGCTGGAAGAAGGTGCCGATCCAGATGATCAGGAACTTCTGCGGGTCCTCGGTGCCGACCCACAGGATGGTCAGCGGCACGAAGGCGACCACGGGCATGTAGCGGATGAAGTCCACCACCGGCTCGATCGCCGCCTCCCACACCCGATAGCTGCCGATCAGCACGCCGATCGGCACGGCCAGCCCCGTCGCGATCAGGAAGCCGACCATGATGCGGTAGATGCTGATCCCGGCGTCTTCCCAGAGCTGACCATTGAGCGCCAGCGTGACCAGCCGGCCGAAGACCTGCCCCGGCCCCGGAAGGAACAGCGGCGCGACCAGCCCGCTCGCCGTCACCGCCCACCAAGCTGCCAGCAGCCCGGCGAAGACGAGGACGGCGATCCCGACGAACTGCGGCGTCGTCAGCTCCGCCGTCAGGCGGAAGGGGGAGGAGGGGCGCCGCTTACGGCGAGGGGCGGCGCCCGATGTGGTCAGCCCATCCCTATTGGGCAGCGGCATCGACGAATCTGCCCTCGATCAGCGCCTCGGCGTCGACGTCGTCGGTCAGGATACCGGCCTTGGTCGCCGCCTCCTCGACCTCGGGAACGACCTTCCCGGCATAATCGCCGGTGAGCTGCTCCTGGTTCTCTTCCAGGGAATAGAATTCGACGCCCTCGAAGGCGGTCTCCAGATCCTCCGGCGGCGCGCCCACCGCCTCGGCGATGATCGCGCGGCCTTCGGTCTCGTCGGCGCGATAGGTGGCCAGCGCCTCGTCCCAGGCGCGCAGCAGCGCGGCGACCTGGCCCGGCCGCTCGTTCAGCACGTCCTCGCGGACGATCAGCACGTCGCTGATCAGGCCCGGATTCTCGCCGGCGGTGTACAGCAGCTTGGCCTCCGGGTCCTGCGCCAGCGCCAGCGTCAGATAGGGCTCGTAGGTAACGGCCACCGGCACCTGTCCGCCGATCAGCGCGGCGCCGGCGTCGGCCGCCGGCATCGGCACCCGCTGAATGTCCTCGATGCTCATGCCGTTCTGCGCCAGGGCGTAGTTCAGCAGGATGTCGCTCGTCGTGCCCTCCTCATAGGCAACCTTCTTGCCTTCCAGGTCGGCCACGGAGGCGATGTCGCCGCCGGCGATGATCGCGTCGGCCGTGGTGCTGACGTCGAGCAGCATGACGATCTTGATCGGCACGCCGGCCGCGGCGATCGCCAGCGCCGTGTGCGTCGCGACGTTCGCCGCGTCGAGCTGGCCGCTCGCCAGCGCCGCGTTCACGTCGGCATCGGTCGTGAAATTGACCAGCTCGACCTCTTCCAGGCCGTTCGCCGCGAACAGGTCCTTGGCCGCCGCGACATGCCACTGGCCATAGCCCAGCCAGGGCTGCAGTCCCATCCGGATCTCCCCGGCCTCCGGCTCGGCCGGAATCTCCTGCGCCGGAGCAGCGGAAGCGGTTGCCAAAAGAAGTGCGCCCGCAAGGGCGCCGAAAGTGACCTTATTCATCCCTGCCTCTTTGCCGATAGGTTTTTGAACCACAGAGACGTGAGAGGCACAGAGGATTTCATTTCCTCTCTGTGTCTCTGTGGTCATCTTCCCCTTCGCGGGGCGCGGCGCTACTCCTGCAGCGAGCCGCTGAAATCGAAGCCGCCCGCCTTGGGCCGCGGCTCGTCGGGAACGCCATCGGGAGCGCCACCGTCATGCGGCACGATCCGCTCGCCGGACTTCTCGAGCGTCTTGCGCGCCTTCAGCACCACGCTGTTCAAGTCGCTCTGGGTGCAGAGGCCGAGCAGGACCGGGTCGCGCGGCCGCAGGTTCGGCGAGTTCCAGTGGGTGCGGTCGCGCACCGCCGCGATCGTCTGCTTGGTCGTGCCGATCAGCTTCGAGATCTGCGCTTCCGACAGCTCCGGATGGTGGCGCAGCAGCCAGGCGACGGCGTCGGGCTTGTCCTGCCGCTTCGAGATCGGCGTGTAGCGCGGGCCCTTGGTGCGGGTCGCCGGCATCGGGATGTCCTGCTTCGCCATCTTCAGCCGCGCCGACGGGTCGCCCTCGCAGCGCTTGATCTCCTCCGAGGTGAGCTGGCCGTTGGCGGTCGGGTCCAGCCCGACGATGCCGATCGCGACCTCGCCGTCGGCGATCCCTTGCACCTCGAGCGGATGCAGGTTGCAGAAAGCGGCGATCTGCTCGAACGTGAGCGCCGTGTTCTCGATCAGCCAAACGGCGGTTGCCTTCGGCATCAGAAGCTGTGCCATAATACCTCCTGGTATCAACTTTCGTAGAAAGTTGTTACCTCAGTTAAGTTAGGTACCTGATCGTGCGATCAGGTACCGGTCGGACGCCCTGTTTTCGGTAATCGGCCCGCGCCGAACCGGCGGGCGACCGTGAATTCTCCCCCTTATATAAGGGTAGGCCCCCGCGAGAGAAGCGAAACCTAAGAAAAGCGTCGCAGATCGAGCGGTCTGTTTGCGAATTCCCCCTCCCGCAAGGGTGGGAGATTCATGAGATGAACCTCGCAGGTCCGCCTAGCCGCTCGCCCCGACCGTCAGCACGATCTTGCCGATATGGGCGCTCGATTCCATCAGCCGGTGGGCCTCGGCCGCTTCGGCCAGAGCGAATGTGGCGTGCAGGACCGGCTTCACCTTGCCGGCCTCGATCAGCGGCCAGACCTTCTCCTTCAGCGGCCGGGCGATCGCCGCCTTGTCGACCACCGGCCGGGCGCGCAGGGTCGAGCCCGTCAGGGTCTGGCGCTTCAGCATCATCGGCATCAGGTTGAGTTCCACCTTGCTGCCCTTCAGGAAGGCGATCTGGACCAGCCGCCCCTCCACGGCGAGCGCCTTCAGGTTCCGCGCCACGTAATCGCCGCCGACCATGTCGAGGATCACGTCGACGCCGGTGCCCTCCGTCATCTCCTTCACGACCTCGACGAAATCCTCGCTGCGATAGTTGATCGCCCGGTCGGCGCCAAGCTCCTTGCAGGCGGCGCATTTCTCGTCGCTGCCGGCGGTGGCGAACACCGTCGCGCCGAACTGGTGCGCGAGCTGGATCGCCGTGGTCCCGATCCCGCTCGATCCGCCATGAACCAGGAAGCTCTCGTCCGGCTGCAGCCGGGCCCGATCGAACACGTTGCTCCAGACGGTGAAGAAGGTCTCGGGCAGCGCCGCCGCCTGGGTCATGTCGAGGCCCTTCGGCACCGGCAGGCATTGCGGCGCCGGGGCGAGGCAGTACTCGGCATAGCCGCCGCCCGTGACCAGCGCGCAGACCGAATCGCCGACCTTCCATTCGTCGACCTCGGGACCCACCGCCGCGACGCGGCCGGCGATCTCCAGCCCCGGGATGTCCGAGGCGCCCCGCGGCGGCGGATAGCCGCCCTCGCGCTGCAGCAGGTCCGGCCGGTTCACCCCCGCCGCGGCGACCGCGATCAGCACCTCGCCGGGCGCGGGCTGCGGCACCGGGCGGCTCTTCGGCACGAGGACCTCAGGGCCGCCGGGCTGGGTGATCTCGATGACGGTCATGCTGGCGGGAATGGCGTCGCTCATCTCGGGGACCCTTCGGCTGGCTATGGCATGTCGGGCGGAAGGACTACTATTGTTGGACCGAAGGGACAACCCAAACCGCACGGAGACGCTGGAGCACCGCCATGGAATTCGAGGATCTGGAGCCGCGCAAGGCCGCCCCGAAGCCGAAGGATCTGGACGCGCTCTCGGTCGAGGAGCTTACGGACTATATCGCCGCGCTCGAGACCGAGATCGCCCGGGCCAAGGCGAAGATCGCGGCCAAGGAGGCGCATCGGACCGGCGCCGCCGCCCTGTTCAAGACCTCCTGACAGTCAAAACCCCTTGGCCGCATTGCAGAGGAAGGAAATCGGCAAAATGACATTGCGAGGAAAATCCGCCGTCGTCACCGGCTCCACAAGCGGCATAGGGCTCGGCATCGCCACGGCGCTCGCGCGCCAGGGCGCGGCCGTGATGCTGAACGGCTTCGGCGAGGCCGGGGTGATCGAGACGATCCGCGACGGCTTGGCGGAGCGCAGCGGCGCGCCCGTCGGCTTCCACGGTGCCGACATGACGAAGCCGGCGGAGATCGCCGACCTCATGGCTGCGGCGGCGGATGCGCATGGCCCGGTCGACATCCTGGTCAACAATGCCGGGATCCAGCATGTCGATCCGATCGAGCGGTTCCCGGCGGAGCGCTGGGACGCGGTCATCGCGGTCAACCTCTCCTCGGCCTTCCACACGATCCAGGCGGCCCTGCCCGGCATGCGGGCGGGCGGCTGGGGGCGGATCGTCAACATCGCCTCGGCGCACGGCCTCGTCGCCTCGGCGCAGAAATCCGCCTATGTGGCGGCGAAGCACGGGCTGATCGGGCTGACCAAGACCGTCGCCCTGGAGGCGGCGGGCAGCGGCGTGACCTGCAACGCGATCTGCCCCGGCTGGGTCCTGACGCCGCTGGTCCAGCGGCAGATCGATAACCGGGCGCGCGACCAGGGCCTGTCCGTCGAGGCGGCGGAGCGCGACCTCCTCGCCGAGAAGCAGCCCTCCGGCCGGTTCGTCACGCCGGAACAACTCGGCGAGGTGACGCTTTTTCTGTGTTCCGAGGCGGCGTCACAGATGACCGGCTCGTCGCTGTCGATCGACGGCGGCTGGACCGCACAATAGAAAAGGTCTCCCCAAATAAAGGCTTGCGGTCGGATGGACGATGCGGCGGATCCAATCTTGCCGATCGCGCCGCGCCGTCCATCTTAATTAATGTTTAAGAGATTTTCTCTAGGGTCACTTCTAGACGGTCCGTGACTGGACTTTCTCTTGGATCACATCCGATCCTTGTTGACGCCTCCCTGTCTAACTCGAAGCCGCCGGCCTTGGCCGGCGGCCTTTTCTTTTCGGGTGTGCCGCAAATCAGCGTAAACGAGGTGTGAATCGGCTCTTGACGGGTCGCGCACGGGGTCATAACGTTGGCTTCCGGCAAGTTGGACAGGTTGAGGCAAAAAAATAAGGAGGGCCGCGGCCCAGCTGGGGGCAAGCGGCCCTCTGCTTTTTTGACCCGCTATTCCCTGGTGGCTGTTCCCTAGTGGCTGTTCCTTGTCTCCGGCTTCGTCGACCCTGATCGATCCACCATGGCCGATCCGAAATTCCTCCAGTTCGATACGCTGAGCCTGCATGCGGGGCAGCAGCCGGATGCGACGACCGGTGCGCGGGCCGTGCCCATCTATCAGACCACGTCCTACCTGTTCCGCGACACCGACCATGCGGCGGCATTGTTCAACCTGGAGACGCCGGGCCATCTCTATTCGCGGATCTCCAACCCGACGGTCGCGGTCCTGGAGGAGCGGCTCGCCGCGCTGGAAGGCGGCGTCGGCGCGGTCTGCACCGCCAGCGGCCAGGCGGCGCTGCATCTCGCGATCGTGACCCTGATGGGGGCGGGGGGCCATATCGTGGCCTCGGCCTCCCTCTATGGCGGCAGCGTCAATCTCCTGAAGCTGACGCTGCCGCGCTTCGGCATCACCAGCAGCTTCGTCCATCCGCGCGACCTGGACGGCTTCCGTGCCGCCATCCGGCCCGAGACCCGGCTGGTCTTCGCCGAGACCCTCGGCAATCCCGGCCTGGAGGTCCTAGATATCGAGGCGGTGGCGGAGATCGCCCATGCGGTGCAGGTTCCGCTGCTGATCGACTCCACCTTCTCGACGCCTTATCTCAACCGTCCGATCGAGCATGGCGCGGATCTCGTGATGCACTCGGCCACCAAATGGCTCGGCGGGCATGGCGTGGCGATCGGCGGCGTCATCGTCGATGGCGGCCGGTTCGACTGGCAGGCAACGGCCAAGTTTCCGACGCTGACCGAGCCCTATGCCGGCTATCACGGCCTCGACTTCGCGGAGGAATACGGCCCGCAGGCCTTCATCATGCGCGCCCGGGCGGAGGGATTGCGCGATTTCGGCGCCTGCCTCAGCCCGACCAACGCCTTCCACATCCTGCAGGGCGTCGAGACCCTGCCGGTACGCATGGCCCGCCATGTCGAGAACGCCCGGCGGGTCGCCGACTTCCTCGCGCAGCATGCGGCGGTCGCCTGGGTCAACTATCCCGGCCTCGACAGCCACCCGGACCATGCTCTCGCCGCCCGGCTGTTCCCGAAGGGCTGCGGCTCGATCATCAGCTTCGGCGTCGAGGGCGGCCGCCCCGCCGGTCGGCGCTTCGTCGAGCATCTGCGGCTGGCCTCGCATCTCGCGAATGTCGGCGACGCCAAGACGCTGGTGATTCATCCGGCCAGTACCACCCATCAGCAGATGGACGCGAAGGCGCTGGCCGCCGCCGGGGTCGGCGAGGACATGATCCGGCTGTCGGTCGGCATCGAGGACGCCGCCGATATCATCGACGACCTAGCCCAGGCGCTGCGCGCGTCGCAGAAGGGTTAGAGGCGGTGCAGATCCGCGTCAACGGCCGGACGGTATTCGCGGTCACCGGCGGGCGCCCGTTCGACGCCGCCAAGCCCGCCGTTCTATTCCTGCACGGGGCGGGCATGGACCATACGGTCTGGAGTCAGCAGAGCCGCTATGTCGCGCATCATGAGCGGGCGGTGCTGACTGTCGACCTGCCCGGCCATGGCCGGTCCGACGGACCGGCGCTGCCGTCCGTTCCGGAGCTGGCCGACTGGGTCGTCCGCCTGCTCGATGCCGCCGGTCTCGAGCGGGCCGCGCTGGTCGGGCACAGCATGGGCGGGCTGGTCGCCCTGGCCGCCGCCGCCGCATCACCGGCTCGCGTCGCCGCCCTGGCCCTGCTCGGGATCGCCGCCCGCATGCCGGTCCATCCCGACCTGTCGGCGGCAGCGCGGGCCGGCGATCATCGGGCGCAGGAACTCATCGTGTCCTGGGGCTACGGCCCTGCCGGGCGGGTCGGCGGCCAGCCGGCGCCCGGCCTCTGGCTGGCGGGGGGCGGGATGCGCCTGCTGGAGCGGGCGGGGCAGGGCGTGCTGGCGACGGACCTCGCCGCCTGCGACGCCTATGACGGCGCTGAAGAGGCGGCAGCGCGCGTCGCCTGCCCGACGCTGTTCCTGCTCGGCGCGGAGGACCGCATGGCCCCGCCGGCGAAGGCCCGCGCGCTGGTCGAGGCGATTCCGGACGCGGACAGCGTCATTCTGGCGGACGCTGGCCACATGATGATGGTCGAGCGGCCGGAGGCCGTCACCGCGGCCTTGTGGCGCTTCCTACCCTCTGCGGCAAACGAAAAAAGCCGGGCGGAAGAAGCTCCGCCCGGCTCGGGTTGACTGCCTGTTTTGTCGGTTCAGGCGGTTAGGCCGCCTTGTTTTCGATCACCTGCGCCTTGTCCGCCTTGGCCTCGATCTTGATGCTGCGCGGCTTCATTGCCTCGGGGATCTCCCGGACGAGCTCGACATGCAGCAGACCGTTGGCCAGGCTCGCACCCGTGACCTTGATGTGTTCGGCAAGCTCGAACCGGCGCTCGAAGGCGCGGCCGGCGATGCCGCGATACAGGAACTTCCGCTCCTCTTCCGGCTTGTCGACCTTGCCGGAGATCACCAGCGAATTCTCCTGGGCGGTGATGTTCAGGTCATCCTCGCCGAAGCCGGCCACCGCCATGGTGATCCGGTAGGCATTCTCGCCGGTCTTCTCGATATTGTAGGGCGGGTAGGAGAGCGCACTGTCGTCGAGCCGGGTCGCGGCGTCGAGCAGGCGCGTCATCCGGTCGAATCCGACCGTGGAGCGGAACAGGGGACTCAGATCGTAATTTCGCATGCCATATCCTCCATTGAGCAACATGGTTAAACGGGCACAATTCTGCCGACCCGTTGGATCTCCGGCCGGACCCTTCAAGGCATCCGGCCGCAGCCCTGAGATAAGCAGGGTCCCAGACATTTCAAGAGGGTCCGGAAGAGCCCGGTTGGCCGGGCGCCCCTGGCCAACCGGCTTGCCTTGCCGGTAAAGGGCCGGTAAAGGGGATGTTAATGGCAGCGACTTAGCATCGGCCGCCGACAGACTTCGATTCGCGGCAGATCGCAATTCAAGGAACAGCCGGGGAGTGACTTCGGCGTGAACAACGGCAGGGCGTCCGTGTCCTTTTTTGACCGGACCTTCGACGAGGCGCTCAACCTGCTTGTCGAGGCGCGCAACTACATCGCCACGCGGGACAGGCTGGGTGCGAGCGAGCCGCGACCGCTGATCCAGCTCGTGATGAGCTGCGAGACCATGCGCCTCACGGCCAGGATGACCCAGATCATGGCATGGCTGCTGGTTCAGAAGGCCGTTCTTGCCGGCGAGATGACGGCGGCCGAGGCGACACGCCCGGAGCACCGGCTCGGCGGCCGCGAGGTCTGCACGACCCGAGACAGCTGGGGCGATCTGGTTCTGCCGCCGCAGCTGCAGGACCTGCTCGACCGCAGCTTCAATCTCTATACCCGCATCGCGCGTCTCGACGAGATGGTGGACCTGCGCGCCGAGGGCGAGGCCGCGGACCAGCCGCCGCTGAGCCTGCCGGCCCGGGAGTCGCAGCCGAAGTCCGTGGATTAAGGGCGCAGTCGGACGAAAACCCTCATCCGCATCGTAGGGGCCGCATCGTAGGGGCCGGGTGTAGGGCGCCCCTTCGTGGGCGCCCTCCTGGCTGGCATCCGAACCGGACGGCCACAAGAGAGCCGCCCCTGCCAGATACCGGCCGGCCGCTACTTCTTGAGGCCGAGCCCCTGGAACCGCTTGTTGAACTTGGCGAGCTGACCGCCGCTGTCGAGCAGGCGATGAACGCCGGTCCAGGCCGGGTGCGACTTGGGATCGATGTCGAGCCGCAACGTATCGCCCGCCTTGCCCCAGGTTGACCGGGTCGTGAAGCTGTTGCCGTCGGTCATCAGGACGGTAATTTCGTGGTAGTCGGGATGGATGTCTTTCTTCATGGCGCCGCTCCTTCAGGACGCGGTTATATAGCGAAGCCGCTCCGGCGAGGCAAGCGCCGCGGTGCCTTGTCCCGACCCCCGCTTGCCATTCCGGTAGGCCTGGGATAGGGATAGCCGCCGGTTTGCCGTGCCGATGTCCTTGCCTGAACGGATTTTTACCATGGGTGTTCCGGCGTGCGGGGCGTCGCGATCCGGCCATCCGCACCCCCAGCCCCGCGAGTGAAACGAGTGTCCGGACAGCCAGTCTCCGCAGTCCTTCTCCATCGGGTTCGATGATGCGA
The DNA here is from genome assembly GCA_003576685.1 of Virgifigura deserti. Classification (GTDB taxonomy): domain Bacteria; phylum Pseudomonadota; class Alphaproteobacteria; order Dongiales; family Dongiaceae; genus Virgifigura; species Virgifigura deserti. Next base: position 143,370 of record QOZR01000005.1, on the reverse strand, counting down.
CAGAACACCGGACGTGCCTCCGGCCCGGCCATGCCGGCTTCTGTGCCTACCCCTGGGGCCGAAAACGCCGCTGACCGGCCGTCCAGCCGCCGGCTGTCGCGGCTCCGCCACCTGGCCGGCTTCCTGGCGCCTTACAAGCTGCCGCTCGTGGGAGCGCTCCTGTCGCTCACCGTCGCCGCCGGGACGGTGCTCGCCCTGGGGCACGGGCTCCGCACGCTGGTCGACGAGGGGTTCGGGGCCGGCGATGCGGCGCTTCTCGACCGGGCCGTGGTGATTCTGTTCGTCGTGACGACTCTCCTGGCCGCCGCCACCTTCGGCCGCTTTTATCTCGTCTCTTGGGTGGGTGAGCGGGTCGTCGCCGACATCCGCCGCGCGGTCTTCGACCGTGTCGTCCGTCTCAGTCCGCGGTTCTTCGAGGTGACCCGAACCGGCGAGGTTCTGTCGCGGCTGACGACCGATACCACGCTGTTGCAGGTGGTCGTGGGGTCGTCGGTCTCCGTCGCGCTACGGAACATGCTGCTGCTGATCGGCGGCACGGTCATGCTGGTCGTCACCAGCCCGAAGCTGACCGGCCTCGTCTTCCTCGTGGTGCCGCTCGTCCTGTTGCCGATTCTCCTGTTCGGCCGGAAGGTCCGGCGCCTCTCGCGCGCCAGCCAGGATCGCGTCGCCGACGTCAGCGCCTATGCCGACGAGACGCTGCATGCGATGCAGACGGTCCAGGCCTTCGGCCATGAGCCGGTGGATCGCGCCCGGTTCGCCGCGCGGATCGAGGCCGCCTTCGGCACCGCCGTCGCGCGCATCCGCGCCCGCGCCATCCTCACCGCGGTGGTGATCCTTCTGGTCTTCGGCGCCGTCAGCACGATCCTGTGGATCGGCGGCCATGACGTGCTGGCCGGGCGGATCAGCCCGGGCCAGCTCTCCGCCTTCGTCTTCTATGCCATCGTCGTCGCCGGGTCGGTCGGCGCGATCAGCGAGGTGATCGGCGATCTGCAGCGCGCGGCGGGCGCGATGGAGCGGCTGCTGGAGCTGCTCGGGACCGAGCCCGAGATCACCGAGCCGGCGCGGCCCGTGGCATTGCCGGAGCCGCCGCGCGGCGCCGTCGCGTTCCGCGGCGTGCTGTTCCATTACCCCTCGCGGCCGGACGGCGCTGCGCTTGAGGGGATCGACCTAGCCGTCGCGCCGGGCGAGAAGCTGGCGCTGGTCGGCCCGTCGGGCGCCGGCAAGACGACGGTCTTCCAGCTCCTGCTGCGGTTCTACGATCCGCAGGCCGGCGAGGTCCGGCTCGACGGGGTCGATCTCCGCGCGGCCGACCCGGCGGCGGTCCGCGCCCGGATCGGGCTGGTCCCGCAGGAGCCGGTGATCTTCGCGGCCGATGCCTGGGAGAACATCCGCTATGGTCGGCCGGACGCGTCGGAGGCGGAGATTCGCGCCGCGGCCACAGCGGCCTACGCCACCGAGTTCCTCGACCGCCTGCCGCAGGGCTTCGCGACCCATCTCGGCGAGCGGGGCGTGCGGCTGTCGGGCGGGCAGAAGCAGCGCATCGCGATCGCCCGGGCGATCCTGCGCGATCCGGCCGTCCTGCTCCTGGACGAGGCGACCAGTGCGCTCGACGCCGAGAGCGAGCGCATGGTGCAGCAGGCGCTCGATAAGCTGATGGTCGGGCGCACGACCCTGGTCATCGCCCACCGCCTCGCCACCGTGCTGAAATGCGACCGCATCCTGGTGATGGATCGCGGCCGCATCGTGGCCTCCGGCACTCATGCGGAGCTGATCCGCCAAGGCGGCCTCTACGCCCGCCTCGCCGCCCTCCAGTTCGACCAGGCCGAGGCGCTGGCGGGTCAGGGGAGCGACCGCCCCCCTGACCGTAGCCCGGATCGGGCGGTGTCCTAGGGGCGGGGCTGAAACGGGGCGATTCGCCTAGCCTATAAAGCCGAGATGCCACCGGTGCGCCCACACCGGCCGGCGAAGCTGCAGTGGGACTTGGCGCGTTGCCGTTCCGCTGCGGTTCGGGCAGCGCGGGGCGCGGCTGGCGTGCATGTTCAGGAGATGATATCGGCCGGCAACTTCGCGCCGGCAATGCCGGCGTGATCTTCTATACGGACCTCCTGCTCCCGGTGATCGGGTTCCTATTCCTGTGGTTGCAAGCTCATCCCGGTGAGGACGCGACCCGCAGGTTGGTAGGGGCCTGGCCCGTTATCGGTCACCGGTCAGCTTGGGTAGGCTCGGATGAAGGCGAATCGCCGCGCGCGTGATCGCGACGGTGCGTCTATGTGGAGCGTCCCAGCGATGGCGCTCAAGCATGCGCGGGCGGACTGTTGCAAAAGCGACATTTCCCATGTCGCTTTCCCCTTTGCATGGGGTTATTTTTCGATTTCGACGAAGAGGCCCCGCACCCCTACCGCTGATCCAGCTTCAGCTCGATGCGGCGGTTGCGGCGGTGGGCGATCTCGTCGTCCCCTGGGTCGAGCGGGTAGTAGGCGCCGAAGCCGGCGGGCACCATGCGCTCGGACGGCACGCCCTGGCTCTCCAGGAAGCGGACCACGGAGATGGCGCGGGCCGTCGACAGATGCAGGTTCGACGGGAACTCGGGCGTGTTGATCGGCCGCTTGTCGGTATGGCCGTCCACCCGAAGCAGCCACTCGATGTCGTCCGGGATCTTCGCGGCGATCTCCAGCAGCGTGTCTGCGAACCGGGCGAGCTGCTCGCGGCCGGCCGGCTCGAGGTCCGCCGAACCCGACTCGAACAGCACCTCGGACTGGAAGACGAAGCGATCATTGACGATCTGGATGTCCTGCCGGTCACCGAGGACCTCGCGCAGCCGCCCGAAGAACTCCGAGCGGTAACGCGCCAGCTCCTCGACCTTGCTGGCGAGCGCGAGATTGAGGCGGCTGCCGAGGTCGGCGATCTGGACCTCCTGCTCCCTGGCTTTCGCCTCGGAGGCCTCGAGCGCCGCCGCGAGGCGCGAGAGCTGCGCCCGCACGGAGTCGAGCTGGCGGTTCAGGATCGCGACTTGGCGCCGCGATTCCTCGGAGATCTCGCGCTCGGCGGCGAGCTCCTGCTCGGCCTGCTCCGTCGTCGTCAGGACCTTCGCCTCGAGTTCGTCGCGCAGGCTTTCCAGCGTCGCGATATCGCCGAGCATTGCCTCGATCTTGGCGCGGTCGGCCTCGATCACCTTGTAGGCGTCCTCGAGCTCCGCCTCGACCTTCGCCTTCGCCTCAGTGGTCGTTTCCAGCCGCCGGTCAGCCTCCTCCAGCTCCGCGGTCGCCTGGGCAAGGCTGGAGTCGAGCTTGTCGCGCTCGGCGAGGAGCACGGCGAGCCGCTCGTCCATCGCCTTGCGGGCCGCCTCGATTTCCGCCTGGCTGGCGTTGGCTTCGGCCAAGCTGGCGGCGAGTGCGTCCCGCTCGCCGATCACGACCGTCAGCTGACGGTTCAGGTTGTCCCGCGCCGTGATCGAGTTCTGCAGCTCGGACGACAGCTCGGCCATGTTGATCCTGAGATCGGCGCTGCTCGCGCGCTCGAGCGAGAGCAGCTCGCTCAATTCCGTGACCTGCCGGTTCAGGCGCTCGAGCGCCTGTTCGCGGCCGCTTAGGGCATTACTCAGAAAGAACTGTGAGATGACGAAGACCATCAGCACGAAGATGATGACCATCAGCAACGTGCTGAGGACATCCACATATCCCGGCCAGATGTCGAAGGAGCGGTTGGTCCTGCGTCCTTGAAGGGCCATGGCGATTTATCCTCAGGATTCCCGTCGGCCTCGAATTCGAGGCAGAGGGCTGCGCTTCAGCGCTCGCCCTCCTCGGCGATCGCGGCGATGGTGCGGGCCAGCAGCTTTATCTCGCTGCGCAGCTCCTGCACGGTGTACTGGCGGCCGAGCGACAGCTCCTCGATCAAGCGGTTCATCTGGAGATCGACGTTGCGGATATGGTGGCGGCTCGCTTCATCGATGCCGAAGCCGCCCTGCGAGGCCAAGTCGGCCAGGCGGGCGATCATCGGCCGGATCTCCGTCTGGTTCTCCGCCAGCTTGACCATCAGCTGCTGTTCGGCGCGCATCTGGTCGGTAAGCATCCCGAGCCGGTCCGTCAAGGTCTTCAGGTTATTGTTGGCCTGAATCCGGCCTTCCTCGCCGCGCGTCATCGTGCGCTGCAGGTTCTCCAGGCTGTCGGCCGTCTGTTCCAGCAGCGCCTGGATATAGGCTGGAACCGGCTGCTCGCCGTCGCCGACCGGTCCGCCGCCCGACAGCCGCGTCTGTCCGGCCAGCCAATCCTCCAGCTCGTTGAAGAACCGGTTGTGCGCCTGGCCCGCCTGGAGCTCGAGAAAACCGAGCACCAGCGCGCCGGCGAGGCCGAACATCGACGAGCTGAAGGCCGTGCCCATGCCGGAGAGCGGCGCCTGCAGGCCTTCCTTCAGCTCGCTGAAGAGCAGGTTCGCGTCGCCGGCTCCGACCGAGATCCGGGAAACCGCCTCGCCGACCGCGCTGATCGTGCCGAGCAGGCCCCAGAAGGTGCCGAGCAGACCCAGGAAGACCAGCAGCCCGATCAGGTAGCGGGAGATGTCGTGCGACTCGGACAATCGTGCGTTGATCCCGTCGAGCAGCGATCGAAGCGACATGGCCGAGAGGCTCAGCCGCCCCTTGCGCTCGCCGATCATCGCCGCCATCGGGGCCAGCAACCGGGGCGCGGTGTCGCTCGACAGCATTCGCTCGCCCCGCATCACGCTTTCGAGCCAGGTGACCTCCGGATAGAGCCGCAGGACCTGCCAGAACAGATAGACGATCCCGATCAGCGCCACGATCAGGATGCCGCCGTTCAGGGCGGGATTGTTCATGAAGGCGCTGTGGAGCTGCGGATAGAGAATGGCGGAGAGCAATAGGACGGCCGCGACGCAGACGGCCATCAAGACGAGATAACGCTTCGGACGTGTCATGAACACTCCTGCTGCCGACGATTCGTCAGACCGGAACCGCCGAACGGCGATGAGTCATTGGCTTTGCGGGATGATATCTACCCGGTCTGCAGGCCTTCCTTCAACGATTCTGCAGAGGCCGCGAACGTTCATGCGGGTACTGCGTCCGCCCTGCTCGATCGAATAATGACCCTGGCGCCGCTGATTCATCATCGCGCCGCGCCCCATGTACAGGATGATACCTGTCGAAAATAGGTTAATAAATTCAGAATTCAGGACCTGATCTGTCTCTGTTGCCGGTCACGGAGGTCGATCAGCGGGCCGCCGCGTCGCGCAGCAGGCGGCCGATCGGCGCGTGCAGCCGGTCGTTGGCGGCCAGGATGCTGCCGCTCGTCATCATGTCCGACCCGCCGCCGATCTCGCTGACATAGCCGCCGGCCTCGCGAACGATGAGGATGCCGGCCGCGATATCCCACGGCGACAGGCTGTTCTCCCAGAACCCGTCATAGCGCCCGGCGGCGACATAGGCGAGGTCGAGCGAGGCGGAGCCGAAGCGGCGGACGCCTGCCGTGGCGCCCATCACGGCGTCCAGCTGCGCCAGGAAGGTCGGGCGCTCCGCCTGAGCGCGGAACGGGAAACCGGTGGCGAGCACGGCCTGATCGAGATTGCGGCGCGAGGACACGCGCAGGCGGTGATCGTTCAGGAAAGCGCCGATTCCCTTCTCCGCCCAGAACATCTCGTCCTTGAGCGGGTCGAAGATCAGCCCCGCGACGATCTCTCCCTCGCGCTCGAGCGCGATCGAAATCGCGAAATGCGGCAGCCCGTGCAGGAAATTCGTGGTGCCGTCGAGCGGATCGACGATCCAGCGGTGATTCGGGTCTTCGCCGGCGGTGTGGCCGCCTTCCTCCATGACCAGGCCATAGGTCGGCCGCGCCTTGCGCAACTCCTCGCGCAGGACCCGCTCTGCCTTGAGGTCGGCGGCCGAGACGAAATCGGCTGGCCCCTTCATCGAGACCTGGAGATGCTCGACCTCGCCGAAGTCGCGCCTCAGCCCGCGCGCGGCCTTGTCGGCGGCACGGGACATCACGTTGATTATGGCGGACCGGGTCGCCATGGGCTGTACTCGCTCTCGTTCGAAGGCTGTGGCGGAACCGGGCGGCCGGCTCTCACCGTCTCGCGACGTTCCAGCTAGTCTTTCGCGCGCTCGACGTAAGTCGCGTCGGCGGTGTTGACGACGATGCGTACGCCGGACTCGATATGCGGCGGCACCATCACGCGCACGCCGTTCTCGAGCTTCGCCGGCTTGTAGGACGAGGAGGCGGTCTGCCCTTTCACCACCGGATCGGCCTCGACGATGCGCATGGTGACAATGTCGGGCAGCTCGACGCTGAGCGCCTCACCCTCATAGCTCATCACCATCACCTCCATGCCCTCCTGCAGGAACACGGCCGGCTCGCCGATCATGTCGTCGCTGACCGTGATCTGCTCGAAGGTCTCGTTGTCCATTAAGGTCACTTGGTCGCCGTCGCGATAGAGGAACTGATAGGGCTGCTCGTCCAGGCGCACGCGCTCGACCGTTTCGCTCGAGCGGAACCGTTCGTTGAGCTTCGTGCCGTCGCGGATGTCCTTGAGCTCGACCTGCAGATAGGCGCCGCCCTTGCCCGGCTGGGTATGCTGGATGCGCACGGCCCGCCAAAGGCGGCCGTTATGCTCGATGACGTTGCCCGGACGGATGGCATTGCCATTGATCTTCATGCGGAAAATCCCGTTCCCTGAGGCTGTTGGGGGAAATGCGGCGCGGACCCTACCAGCTTGCCCAAGGGGAGTAAATGGGGGAGTAGGCGCCCGCCGCGAAGCGAATCAGGGAACGTTGGGATCGAAAGCGGGCGGCGCGGGCTGCGCCGACCAGTTCGTCGAAAGCCCTTCGGCCGGCGCCGGCTTGAGGCCCATCCGTCGGCAGATGCCGAGGATCAGGTCGGCGCGGTTTAGTGTGTAGAAATGGAAGGCGTCGACGCCTTCCGCCTGCAGGGCGCGGCACTGTTCCGTGGCCACCATGGCGGCGACCAGCTTGCGGGTCTCCGGGTCGTCGTCAAGGCCGTCGAACAGATCGGCCAGCCAGCCCGGGATCGACGCGCCGCATTGCCGGCTGAACCTGGCGACCTGGGCGAAGTTCGTCACGGGCAGGATACCCGGCACGATCGGCGCCGTGATGCCGGCGCGGCGCGCCCGGTCGCGGAACCGCAGGAACAGATCGGGGTCGAAGAAATATTGGGTGATCGCCCGGGTCGCGCCGGCGTCAAGCTTTCGCTTCAGATTGTCGAGATCGGCGCCGGCGCTGACCGCCTCCGGGTGGGTTTCCGGAAAGGCGGCGACGCTGATCTCGAACGGGGCGACCCGCCGAATGCCGGCGACGAGGTCGGCGGCGTAGGCGTACCCCTCGGGATGCGCGCGATAGCCGTCGCTGCCGGCCGGGGGATCGCCGCGCAGCGCGACGAGATGGCGGATGCCGGCCTGCCAGTAGCGCCGGACGATTTCATCGATCTCGGATCGGGGAGAGCCGACGCAGGTCAGATGCGCGGCGGGCGTGAGCGAGGTCTCGCGCCGTATCCGGATGATGGTGTCATGGGTCGTCTCCCGCGTGGTGCCGCCGGCGCCGTATGTCACGGACACGAACTGCGGGCTCAACGGCTCCAGCGCCGTCACCGCCGCCCAAAGCTGCGTCGCCATCGCCTCCGTCTTCGGCGGGAAGAACTCGAACGAGACATGTGGAAGCGCCGCACCGGAGGGGAAGGGAGGGGCGGTGCGCCGCGACGGAGCGCGGTTCAGATGCAAGGTCATACGCCAACCTCCTGCGAAACCTGTGGATGGTCATGCTCGCCAGTGGCCTGTGCCGGGCGGCGTTTGCCGGAACCGTGCTCGGCCGGGCGGGCCGCCTGCCAGATGCTGATGGTCAGCCGGCTGCCCGGCAGATGGCGGGTCGGATGCACCTGCAGGCCGGCATCACGACACCAGCCGCTCACCTCCTCGTCGGCGAAGCCGAGCCGGCGGTGCGCATGCTCCGTCCGCAGCGCCTCCAGCGCGTGCGGGGCGAAATCCACCACGACCAGGCGCCCGCCCGGCCGCAGCACCCGCGCCGCCTCGGCGATCGCGCGGCTTGGGTCTTCCGCGAAATGCAGCACCCGATGAATCGTGACGGCATCGAAGCTCGGCCCCGGCCAGGGCAGGTTGTACATATCGGTGCGGCGGACGCGACAGTTGGCGAGGCGCGCGCGCTCCAGGCGGGACCGTGCGATCGCCAGCATCTCGCGCGACTGATCGATCCCGATGGCCCGCGCCACCCGCGGGCCGAACAGCTCCAGCATCCGGCCGGTGCCGGTGCCGATGTCGAGCAGATCGTCCGCAGAGTTCAGCGGAAGCAGGGCGAGCAAGGCCTCCTCGACCTCCGCCTCGTCGACATAGAGCGAGCGGAGTTCGTCCCAGCGGGCCGCATTGTCGCGGAAATAGGCCGCCGCCGTCTGTTCCCGCGCCCGCTGGATCGCGACGAGGCGGTTGCGATCGAGACGGAATGTGCTGTCGCCGCGCGGAATCAAGGCGTCGAGCCGCTCGGCCAGCGCCGCATTCGGCCCGGTATCGGCCAGCCGGTGAAATACGAAGCTGCCTTCGGGGAAACGCTCGAGCAGGCCGGCGTCGCAGAGCAGCTTCAGATGGCGCGAGACCCGTGGCTGGCTCTGCCCCAGGACCTGCGCCAGTTCGCCGACCGTCAGCTCGCCGGCGGCGCAGAGCGCCAGCAGCCGCAGCCGCGTCGGCTCGGCCGCGGCGCGCAGGCCGGCGAGCAGCCTCATCGTCTCGTGATCGTCCAATGCGTACGGCCTCGACCCCATTCCTGACTCTGCTTCTCAGGAGAGAATGAGTTATAAAGATATCCTTATATCATGATCTGGACAATTTGTCTTTGGAAAAGATCCACGGCGACTCAGCGCCACCGGCCAGCCAGAGCGAGCGCCAGGGTCAGATAGGCAAGGCCGAGCGTGACGGGTAAACCGTCGGGGCCGAGATGTTCCATCGCCAATCCCGCAAGGGGCGGGCCCAGGATGGCTCCGGCGCCCCAGATCGCCGAGAATGCCGCGGCACCGGCGAGGAGCAGCGCGCCCGAGAAGCGGTGGCCGAGTTCCGCCAGCGCGAGCGTATAGACGCCGAACGCCGCTCCGCCCCAGAGAAACAGGAGAGGCCACAGCAGAAGCGGGGATGCGATGACCGCCGGCAGCAACAGACTGCCAAGCACCGTTGCGACGGCGCAGCCGGCCATCAAGGCTCGCGGCGGCAGTCGGTCGGCCAGCCAGCCGAGCGGATATTGCAGGAAGACGTTGCCGGCGATCAGAACCCCAAGGGCGTAGGCGGTGGTCGCCTCGTCCAGGCCGTTACGCAGGCCATAGAGCGGCAGCAGGGACAGCGTCGCCGCATCGAACACGCCGAAAGCGGCAACGGCGGCGAGCAGCGTCGGCGCCCGCGTCAGGAAGTGCAGGAGCGATGCCTGTGCTTCCCGCTTCGGGACTGGTATCGCGCCGCGCGAGAGGGCGAGCGGCACCAGCGCCGCGATCGCGCAGGCGGCCCCGACCAGAAAGGGAAGCCAGCCCTCTATGCCGGTCGCGGGAAGGAGAAATGGCCCGACCGCGAAACCGAGCGAGAGCACGGTCGTGTACAGCCCCATGACGCGCCCGCGCGTTGGTCCCGCGGCGAGCTCGTTGATCCAAGCCTCGCTGATGATGAAGAGGCCGTTGATCGTGACGCCCAGAAGAAAGCGCAGGGCGAACCAGACGGACAGGGCGGGAAACAGCTTGAAGAGGATCAGCAGCAGCGCGGTTGCGACGGTGCAGAGGGCGGCCAAGCGCCAGGTCCCGATACGTCGCCCCACCTCAGGAATGATGGGCGCCGAGAGAATAATGCCCAGCGGCGTCATCGCGGCGTTGAGCCCGATGGTGGCCGCCTCGACACCCCGCGCTTCCAGAATAAGGGACAGCAGCGGGTAGGTGAGGCCGAGCGTCACGTCGAAAACACTGACGCAGGCGATCACCGCGATGATCGCACGCCACGACACGCCGGCGCCGTGGCGCATTGGCCCCCGAGACCGGGCGGGCTGTCGCTCCGCCATTCGTTCCGCGCCGAGGTGGCTTTTAGACGACCTTTGCCGCACGGTTCGTTATCACCAAATAGAGTTAAGCGAATTACGCTGCCAAAAGCTGCGTAACCCTCCAACAAGCAAACGAGGGTTACGTTCCCGGGAGAGGGCAAGAATGCGCGACCGCGTATCGGAAGCGGATGATATGCTGCTCGTCGGCGGCGCTCTCTGCCTCGATTTCGCGAACACTGTGGATTGGCGAGGCACCGAGCGCGTCCATGATTGGCTCGCGACATACGAGGATCTCGTATGGTGGGCTAAGCGCGCGGGCGCCTTGGACAGCACGGCGGCGGATCGCCTCCTCGCCCGCGCGGCGATGGAGCCGGCCGCCGCGAGGACGACCCTTGGCCGAGCCCTAAGCCTGCGCGAGGCGATCTACAACGTCGCTTCGGCGGCAGCGGGCCACCATTCCCCGACCGCGGAGGCACTTAGCACGCTGAATCGCCATATGTTCGGATTGCTCGCCCGGACGCGCCTGACGCCCGAGTCTGGTGGCTTCACGCGCGACTGGGCAGGTGCTGCAGACGTACCGGACCGGGTGCTCTGGCCGGTTGCATGGTCAGCCTTCGACCTGCTGAATGGCGAGGACGTGAACCGTTTACGAGAGTGCGCCAATGCCGACTGTCGTTGGCTGTTCGTTGACCGCAGCCGCAATCGCTCTCGCCGGTGGTGCGATATGCGGAATTGCGGCAACGTGATGAAGGCTCGCCGGCACCGTGGACGGAGCGGCTGAATAGACTCGGATTTTACCGCTGCGCGGCGTCGATTGCGGCAAGGAAGGCCCGTACGCCTGCGGCGGGACCGTCCGGGTGATCCCAGACGCCGGATCCCACGGTCAGGAAGTCGGCGCCGACGCGGACGATCGACTCGCAGCTTGCCGGCGTGAAGGCACCGAGAGCTACGGACGGCACGGTCATCAGCTCGCTCCACCAGCCGATGAGTTCGGCGAGTGCCGCATCGTCTTCCGGAGCGGGCTCCTCCGGCCCATCGAACCGGCCGAAAGCAATGTAGTCGGCGCCGCGCTCGGCGGCGACCATGGCGCGGTGACGCTCGAGATCGCCGGCCGCGCCGACGATGGAGTCCGGCCCGAGGAGCCGGCGCGCGGCGGTAAGGTTCGCGCGCTCATCCTCGAGATGGACGCCGTCGGCCCCGGTCTCGACCGCAAGGTCGGGACGGTCGTTCAACAGGAAGGCGACGTCGCGATCCTGGGCGATCGGGCGCAAGAGATCGGCCGCGCGCCGGACCACGTCATCGGAAGCGCCCGGCAGACGCAGCAGCAGGCTGGCGACATCGCCGGCATCGAGGGCGCCAGCCAGAATCGGCGCGAACGCCTGCGGGTCGAGTCCGCCGGAGGCCAGCCCCGGCGGAGTCACCAGATAGAGCCGGCAGCCCGGGAAGTCGGCGTCGATGTCGCTCAGGGTCGGCGCCCTCGGATCAGCGGAGGCGAGGCCGCTCAGACCTCGCCCTGATAGATCTTCACGATCCTGTCGAGCATCGCGAGCGCTTCCTCGCGCGGCCGCTGGAAGGTGTTGCGGCCGATGATCGAGCCGTTGCCGCCGCCGTCGCGAATGGCCCGGCTCATCTCATAGACGCTCTCGATGTCGCCGGCCGCCCCGCCGGAGAAGACGACGATGCGACGCCCATTGAAGCAGGCCTGCACGATATGCGCGATGCGGGCGACCTGCGAGGAAACATCGATCCCCTGCTTCTCATAGACCTTCTTGGCCTCGTCCTGCTCGAGGAAGTCGGTCGGCGGCTTCACCTTGATGATATGGGCGCCGAGCAGGGCCGCCATATGCGCCGCATAGGCGGTGATGTCGATCGCCGTCTCGCCTTCCTTCGACAGCTTGCCGCCGCGCGGATAGGACCAGATGACCACGGCGAGGCCGACCGACTTGGCCTCCTCGGCCATCTCGCGGATCTCCTCCATCATGTCGTAGGCGTCGTCGGAGCCGGGATAGATGGTGAAGCCGATGGCCGAGCAGCCGAGCCGCAGCGCGTCGCTGACGGAACCGGTGATCGCCTGGTTCTTGGCCGCCGAGAGAGTATTGGCGCTGTTCACCTTGAGGATCGTCGGGATCGCCCCGGCGAAGCTGTCGGCGCCGGCCTCGATCATGCCGAGCGGCGAGGCGAAGGCCGAGAGCCCGGCATCGACGGCGAGCTGAAAATGATATTGCGGATCATAGGCCGACGGGTTGGGCGCGAAGCTGCGCGAGGGGCCATGCTCGAAGCCCTGATCCACCGGCAGGATCAGAAGCTTGCCGGTGCCGCCAAGGCGGCCCTGCATCAGGATCCGGGCCAGATTGGCCTTGGTTCCCGGATTGTCGCTCTCATAGTTCGACAGGATCTTGCGGACGGCTGGCGTGATGTTCATGACGATTCCTCTCGAACGCTCCCGTGTCTGGCTGGAATAGCTCTGGATTATGGGCTCTCAATAGCCGAGCCTCGGCCGCTTTTCAACTGATCGCCCCCAACTGGCCCCCCCGTAACGAACGCCGCGCTTAGTGTGTCTGTTCCGCGAGCCATGCGCGGCAGGCGGCAAGCCGATCCGTAACCCCGAACAGGTCCAGGGCCGGCGGTCGTCGACGATGCAGGATGGCGCCTTGCTGCCGGGCGATGTCGACAAGCCGTGCGGCGACGCCGGCAGGGCCGTGGAAGCAGATCTCCTTGAGGCCTTGGCGCAACGCCGCCTGCGCCAGGTCGGCCCGGTCGCCGCAGTCGAGCACGGCCGCAACTGGTACATCCGGAAAGGCCGCGCAGGCCTGGCGGACCACGGCGTCGAACCAGCCGGCGCCGAGATAGGCCGCTCCGCCCGGCGCGCTCAGCAGCGTGACCGGCAGGCCGAGTTCAGCCGCCGCCGCCAGCGCCGCCTTCGCATCGGCAAGCTCATGGATGATCACCGCGGGCCCCCTCATAGGGCGGATGATAACGGGGCGGAGGTAAAATGAAAAAGGCGCGGTCGCCGGACCGGCCATTAACCTAACCTGCGGATGCTGGGCGGGCCGAGCTCACATATTCGCCACCGGCGAAAATTCGACAGCCGGCAAACTTTTTCCTATCGGCTGTCGGATTCCCGTCCCTCCGATCGTCCTCTGGTCGAGTCAATCGAGGGGAGCTTCCTATGTCCAAACTGATCTTCGTTAACCTGCCCGTCAGCGACCTTGAGCGCGCGACCGCCTTCTACGAGGCCGTCGGCGCCGAGAAGAACGAGCAATTCTGCGACGGGACGGCGTCGTGCATGGTCTTTTCCGAGACGATCCATGCGATGCTGCTGACCCACGACAAGTTCCGCCAGTTCACGCCCAAGAAGATCGCCGACGCGAAGACGACCAGCGAGGTGCTGATCTGCCTCTCCGCCGACAGCCGCGACAGCGTGGACGCGATGGTCGGCAAGGCCGAGGCGGCGGGCGGCTCCATCGATCCATGCCCGAAGCAGGACTACGGCTTCATGTATGGCCGCAGCTTCGAAGATCCGGACGGCCACATCTGGGAAGTGATGTGGATGGACGTCGAGGCGGCGATGGCCGCGCAATCCGAGATGGCCAAGGCCTGACCCGCGCCCGGCCAGCCCGGCCTCCCTTTCCAACCCATCACGAAAGGATTCACCCGTGTCCAAGATATCGCCATGCCTGTGGTTCGACGGCGAGGCCGAGGAGGCAGCAAAATTCTATGTCTCGCTGCTCCCCGATTCGCGCATCGACCACATACAGAGGAACGTGGCGGACCGTCCTGCCGGAAAGGCCGGCAGCGTGCTGGTCGTCGACTTCACGCTCGCCGGCCAGCGCTTCATGGCGCTCAACGGCGGTACGCGCTTCGAATACACCCATGCCGTCTCGTTCCACGTGGACTGCGCCGATCAGGCGGAGGTCGACCGGCTGTGGGACACGCTGTCCGACGGCGGTTCGGTCGAGCAGTGCGGCTGGCTCAGGGACCGCTACGGCGTTTCGTGGCAGATCGTGCCGACCGTGTTCAGCAAGATGCTGAGCGATCCCGATCCCGCCAAGGCACAGCGGGTCATGCAGGCGATGCTGCAGATGATCAAGCTCGATATCGCCGGTCTCAAGGCGGCCTATGACGGCCGGACGGCCGCGTAATCCGGATGCTGCAAGATCTGACGGCCGGCGAGGCGCGCTCGTCGGCCGTCAGATTCCACATTTCAAGCGAATGGCTCTTTTGCCGCCGTCGTAAGGCCGCTCAGCCGAGCCCGCCCATGATGATGGCGGTGTCGCTCATGCGGTTGGAGAAGCCCCACTCATTGTCGTACCAGGCCATCACGCGGCAGAAGACGCCGTCGATCACCTGGGTATGCGGCAGGTCGAAGGTCGAGCTGGCGGGATTGTGGTTGAAGTCGACGGAGACCACTGGATCGCGATTGACCGCGAGGATGTTCTCCAGCGGCCCGCTTGCCGCCGCGGCGGTGATGGCCTCGTTGATCTCCTCGGCCGAGGTCTGCCGCTTGGTGGTGAATTTGAAGTCGACCAGCGAGACGTTCGGCGTCGGAACGCGGATGGAGGCGCCATCCAGCTTGCCCTTGAGGTCGGGGATGACGAGGCCGATCGCGCGGGCGGCGCCGGTCGTCGTCGGGATCATCGACACCGCCGCGGCGCGGGCCCGGTGCAGATCCTTGTGCAGGGTATCGACCGTCGGCTGGTCGCCGGTGTAGGAGTGGATGGTGGTCATGTAGCCGCGCTCAATGCCGATCGCCTGGTGCAGCACATGGACGACCGGGGCCAGGCAGTTGGTCGTGCAGGAGGCGTTGGAGACGACCTGGTGAGTCTCGTTCAGCTTCTGGTGGTTGACGCCATAGACGACCGTCATGTCGGAGTCGTTCGCCGGGGCGGAGATCAGCACGCGCTTGGCGCCGGCTTCGATATGCTGCGCGGCGGCATCGCGCTTGGCGAAGCGGCCGGTGCACTCCATCACGATATCGACGCCGAGATCGCTCCAGGGCAGCTTCGACGGCTCACGCTCCGCCAGGACCCGTACCGACTTGTTGCCGAGGCGGATCGAATCCTTATCGGCCTCGACGGGACCGGGATAGCGGCCGTGGATCGAATCGTATTTCAGCAGATGGGCGTTCGCCTCGACGGAGCCCAGATCGTTGATTGCGACGAACTCGATATCCTCGCGCTGCGTCTCGTGGGCGGCGCGCAGCACCAATCGGCCGATCCGGCCGAACCCGTTGATAGCGACACGTACTGCCATGACTCCTCCAACCGGTTGACTGCCGGTACGCCCGGCTCTTCACAGACTTATCTAGACGCGCGCCTTCACCGCCGCAACGACATGCTCCGCGGTGATGCCGAAATGCTTGTAGAGATCGCCCGCCGGGGCCGAAGCGCCAAAGCCGGTCATGCCGATCACCGCGCCCTCCGGTCCGACATAGCGTTCCCAGCCGAAGGGCGAGGCCGCCTCGACCGCGACTCGGATGCCGTGGGCCGGCCCCAGGACCGTCGCGCGGTAGGCGGCGGGCTGCGTATCGAACAGCTCCCAGCAGGGCAGCGAGACGACCGCCGTGCCGATGCCCTCGGCCTGCAGCTTGTCCCGCGCCTCCAGCGCGAGGCTCACTTCCGAGCCGGTCGCCAGCAGGGTCGCCTGCCGATCGCCATCCGCCGGGACGAGGACATAACCGCCGCGGGCGCAGAGATTCTCGTCCCTATGCGTCCGCCGCACCGCTGGCAGGGCCTGGCGGCTGAGCGCCAGCACCGACGGGCGGTTATGGCTGGCCAACGCCAGCGCCCAGCATTCCGCCGTCTCGACCGTATCGGCCGGGCGGAACACCTGCAGATTCGGCATCGCTCGAAGGCTGGCCAGATGCTCGACCGGCTGGTGGGTCGGCCCGTCCTCGCCGAGGCCGATCGAGTCGTGCGTCATGACATAGATCACGCGCTGCCCCATCAGCGCCGACAGGCGGATCGACGGCCGGCAATAGTCGGTAAAGACCAGAAAGGTGCCGCCATAAGGGATCGTGCCGCCATGCAGCGCGAGACCGTTCATCGCCGCTGCCATGCCGTGCTCGCGCACGCCGTAATAGATGTAGCGGCCGCCGAAATCATCAGCGGTCACCGGCTTCATCGCCCCGGCCTTCGTATTGTTCGAGCCGGTGAGGTCGGCGGAGCCGCCGATCAATTCCGGCAGAACGGGCGCGAGCGCATCCAGCACTTTTTGAGAGGAAACCCGCGTTGCCAGCTTCGGCGCCTCGGCCGTGATCGCACGCTTCAGCTCGGCGAGCGCCGGCGCAAAGGCTTCCGGCAGCGCCCCGTCGATGCGGCGGTCGAACTCTGCCCGCTCGGCGTGCTGGGCGTGGCGGTCCGACCAAGCCTGATAGCTCCCGGCGCCGCGGCTGCCGGCGGCACGCCAGGCGGACAGGACCGGATCGGGCAGGACGAACGGCGCATGCGGCCAGCCCAGCTTCTCGCGCGCCCCGGCGACCTCGGCCTTGCCGAGCGCGGCCCCATGGGTCGCCGCGGTGCCGGCCTTGGTCGGTGCGCCATAGCCGATCACCGTGCGGCAGGCGATCAGCGACGGACGGTCGCTGCGATGCGCCGCCTCGATCGCGGCGGCGATGGCGTCCGGATCGTGCCCGTCCACCGCCTGCACCGCCCAGCCGGCGGCCTCGAAGCGGGCAAGCTGGTCCTCCGAAGTGGACAGCGAGGTCGGCCCGTCGATCGTGATCTTGTTGTCGTCGAACAGCAGGATCAGCTTATTCAGCCGCAGATGCCCGGCGAGCGAGATCGCCTCATGGCTGATGCCTTCCATCAGGCAGCCGTCGCCGGCGAGGACATAGGTGTAGTGATCGACCAGGTCGTCGCCGAACTGCGCCGCCAGCAGCCGCTCGGCCAGCGCCATGCCGACGGCGTTGCCAAGACCCTGCCCGAGCGGCCCGGTCGTCGTCTCGATGCCGGCGGCATGGCCATATTCCGGATGACCGGCAGTTCGGCTGCCGAGCTGTCGGAACCGTTTCAGCTCCTCCAGCGTCATATCCGGGTAGCCCGTCAGGTAAAGGAGCGCATATTGCAGCATCGATCCGTGGCCGGCCGACAGCACGAAGCGATCGCGATCCGGCCATTGCGGGTGCGCGGGATCGAACTTCAGGAAGCGCGTGAACAAGACCGTGGCGACGTCGGCCATGCCCATCGGCATTCCGGGATGGCCGGAGTTCGCCTGCTCGACCGCATCCATGGCGAGCGCGCGAATCGCGTTGGCCATGTCGCGGTGCATGTCGCGATAGCCGGCGGTGGCCGAGGCAGTATCGGCGGAACGGCGGGATCTGGCAGCGTCCATCTGGCGCTCTCGGGCGTGAGGAAAGGGGGGCCGGGTGCGCGTGGTGTCCCGGCGCTCGGACGGCGCAAAATGCCGCCCGGTCCGGCGGTCGTCAACCTTCAAGTTAGGGATCTCGTAGGGCGAAGCGCCGGTTGACGCGGCCGTGAACGCGGACCTATTGTAGTTTCCCTTAAGGAACATGATTAAATCATTGCGAACAGAGCCGAAACCGCTGCAATGTCCCGCCTGAACGTCGCCATGGACCGTCTCGATGCGGCTATCCATCGCCTTGAAGCCGGCCTGGAGTCGCGCGGACATGAAATCGTGGCGGAACGCGAGCAACTCACGACCGAGCTACGCGACCTACGCGCCGATCACGCCACCCTTCGGGCCGAGGCCAACACGGTATCGTCGCGTCTCGATGCCGTGATCGGCCGCATCCGATCGTTCATGGAAGTCTGACATGCCTACTGTTCCCTTGGTGGTGAACGGGCGCAGCTACGATGTCGCCTGCGGGGAAGGCCAGGAAGAGCATCTTCGGGTGCTGGGGTCGGCAATCGCGCAGCGTGTCGACGACCTCGTCGCTTCGCTTGGGCAGATCGGCGAAAATCGCCTGCTGCTGATGGCTGGCCTGCTCATCGCCGATGAATTGTCGGAGAGCTATAAGGAAGTCGCGAGGCTGCAATCCGAGGCGGGCGATCGATCGACTGCGGGCGAAGATGCGCTGGCCGATGCGATCGAAAGGCTCGCGGAACGGATCGAAGGTATTGCCGCGCGCCTCGAGTCTGCCTAAATAGCGGTCGGGCGGGTGCTGTTCGGTTCGATAGGCTGTTGATCCCTGGGGCCAATATACACCTCTAGGGAGCTGTCCCTGCCGGGGTCTTGGCCTCGGTACATGGCGCCCACCTGCGTAAGCAGGCCACAGAGGATCCGCATAAGCCACCGGCCGAGGCGGTCCCGCCCACATCGTCCCGCCGGAGGGCGCGCCAAATCGTGACCGACACTGCCGCCGACTCGCCCTCCGACATTCCGGGCGATCCCCTGCCCGCCGAGACGCTGATCGATGCGAAGCGCGCACTGCGAGCCGATGCGGCGGCGCGGCGCAAAGCAGCGGCCGCGGCGTTGCCGCCGGCCGAGGCGGGCGCGGCGGCGGCGGAGCATTTCCTCCGGACTGTCCCGTTGGCGGCGGGGGCCGTCATATCCGGCTACTGGCCGCTGGCCGACGAGATCGATCCGCGGCCGATCCTGCGCCGGCTCGCGGCAGCCGGTCATGTGATTGGGCTGCCGGTGGTCACCGCGCGCGCAACGCCGCTGATCTTCCGGCGTTGGCATCCGGACGCCGATCTGGTGGTCGGCTCCTTCAAGGTGATGACGCCCGGCCCCGACGCGGCCGAGGTGGTGCCTGAAGTGGTGCTGGCGCCGTTGCTTGCCTTCGACCGGGCCGGCTACCGTCTGGGCTATGGCGGCGGCTTCTACGACCGGACGCTGGAGAAACTGCGCCGCGGCGGCCCGGTTCTGGCAGTGGGCCTCGCCTACGCCAGCCAGGAGCTGCCGACGGTGCCGCGCGAGCCGACGGACCAGCGGCTGGACTGGCTGGTGACCGAGCGGGCGGCGGTTCGACCGGCCGAAGGGCGACCGGCTTAAGGACGCGCCGGTGCCCCGCCGTCAACGCGCGAGAGCCAAGCCTCGAAACCTTATGCAGAAGAAAGATTGAACATGCGGCTGTTGTTCTGTGGCGATCTGGTGGGGCGGTCGGGCCGTGACGTGGTTCGCGAGCATCTGCCGCGGCTGCGCCAGGAACTCGCGCTCGATTTCGTCATCGTCAACGGCGAGAACGCGGCCGGCGGTTTCGGCATCACCGAGAGGATCTGCGCCGAGCTCTATGCCGCCGGCGTCGATGCGATCACCACCGGAAACCACGTCTGGGACCAGCGCGAGACGATGGGCTTCATCAATCGCGACCCGCGGCTGCTGCGGCCGCAGAACTTTCCGGCGGGCACGCCGGGTCGCGGGGTCGGCCTGTTCCAGACGGCGCGCGGCCGCAAGGTCATGGTCATGAACGTGATGGGGCGGCTGTTCATGGATCCGCTCGACGACCCGTTCGCCGCCGTCGAGCGTGAGCTGTCGATCCATCGTCTGGCCGGCACCGCCGACGCTGTTGTCATCGATGTCCATGCCGAGGCGACCAGCGAGAAGATGGCGATGGGGCATTTCGCCGACGGCCGCGCCTCGCTCGTCGTCGGCACGCATACCCATGTGCCGACCGCCGACAGCCAGATCCTGCCCAAAGGCACCGCCTACCAGACCGATGCGGGGATGTGCGGCGACTATGACTCGGTGATCGGCATGGAGAAGGCGGTCCCCGTCGCGCGCTTCACCCGAAAGATGCCGACGGAGCGGATGGCGCCGGCGCAAGGCCCGGCGACGCTCTGCGCCGTGTTCGTGGAGACGGACGACAAGACCGGGCTAGCGCGGCAGGTCGCGCCGCTGCGCGTGGCGGGCCGCTTGATTCCGCACTGGCCGATTGAACTGGCCGATTGAACTGGGCCGATTGACGGGGCAGCCGGCTGAATCGCGATCGAAGGCTTTCGTTGAGGCCCGTCAGGTCGAGGTGGCAGCGGCGATCAAGCGGCGGATATGGGCTTCGAGCGCCTCGGCGCCCTCGGCTAGCTCGGTGGCGACGGCGGATGCCCGAACGGCACTGCTGTCGTCATCCGCGGTTGCCGCTTCGAGGATGGTGGTCAAGCTGCTCAGCGCCGTCTGAGTGGTGATCTCGTCGACGCAGAGCGCAAGTTCCTCGATCTGCTGCTGTATCGACTGAGGCGCAATCGGTGCGATGTTGGCGTTTGCCACCTGCGGCAGGTCGTTCGGCGGGCCCATGGCCGACTCCTCCTCGATTTCCGGGACGATCGCGCAAAATCTTGACGACCGCTGGTAAAGATCGGGTAAAAGCGCGTCGACGATTGCCGATCGCCGCGTTGCAGCCTCAGCGCATGCGAAGGACCAGTGGCAAGAGGACACGCCAAAATCTTGCCATATTGGCTGGTTAGGTGTGGCGGCCGCGGAATCGGTAGATATCCGGCGTCCCGTCGCTAGCGTCTGGTTCCCAGGTGCCGGCGTGAACGGGCCGCCGATTTCGGAGTCGGGTGTGATTCGACTTCCGACGCTTGGAAGCAGGCGCCGGAATCATCACACTAGAGCCTGATCCGATCACATCGAACCGATGTGATCGGTGAATCAGTCTCTAATTGAGTTAGAGGACGATTCACCGTCCAGGCTTGGTCAACCTGATCGGATCGTACGCTAGAGCCTGTGGTAGACTGCACCACGGAATCCGCTGAATTCGGGGGCTAATGACATATGGCTGGCCATTCCCAGTTTAAGAACATCATGTACCGAAAGGGCGCGCAGGATGCCAAGCGCGCCAAGGTCTTCACCAAGCTCATTCGCGAGTTGACGACGGCTGCGCGGACCGGCCTTCCGGATCCCGACGGCAATCCGCGGCTGCGGGCGGCGGTCACCGCCGCGCGCGATGCCAACATGCCGAAGGATACGATCGAGCGGGCGATCAAGCGCGGCGCCGGCGGGGCCGACGGTGAGAACTACGAGGAGATCCGCTATGAAGGCTATGGCCCGGGCGGGGTCGCGGTCATCGTCGAGGCGCTGACCGACAACCGAAACCGCACGGCCTCGGAGGTGCGGGCCGCGTTCGGGAAGTTCGGCGGCAATCTCGGAGAGTCGAACAGCGTGTCCTTCATGTTCGAGCGGAAGGGCGTGATCCATTATCCGCTCGAGGTCGCGTCGGCCGATGCGATGTTCGAGGCCGCCCTGGAAGCGGGGGCGGACAATGTCGAGAGCGATGCCGAAAGTCACGAGGTCACCTGTGCGCCGGACGATTTCTCCTCGGTCCGCGACGCGCTCGAGGCGAAGTTCGGCGCGCCGGGGCAGGCGCGGCTGAGCTGGCGGCCGACGAACACCGTGTCAGTCGACGGTGACACCGCCCAGACGCTCTTCAAGCTTCTCGACGTGCTGGAAGACAATGACGACGTCCAGACGGTTTCGGCGAATTTCGAGGTCGCCGAAGACGTTCTGGCGCGCCTCACCGCCTGAGCGACGAAGACCGTGCTGCTTCTCCTTGTCGAGCGAGTTGTCGAGCGAGGCGGGTTCTGATGCGGTTGCTGGGACTCGATCCGGGGCTGCGTCATACCGGCTGGGGAGTGATCGAATCACAGGGGTCGCGGCTCCGCTACGTCGCCGATGGCGCGATTCATTCCGATGGAGGTCTGCCGCTGGCCCAGCGTCTGGTGCAGCTGCATGACGGGTTGACCGAGGTCATCCGCCTGTATCGGCCCGATGCGGCGGCGGTCGAGGAGACATTCGTCAACAAGAACCCGACCTCGACGCTGAAGCTGGGCCTCGCCCGCGGCGTGGTGCTGGTGGTGCCCGCCTTGGCCGGGCTTCCGGTTGCCGAGTACCCCGCCAATCTGATCAAGAAATCGGTCGTCGGCGCCGGTCACGCCGGCAAGGAGCAGGTTCAGATGATGGTGCGGATGCTGCTGCCCGGCTGTGAGCTGGCCACGGCGGATGCCGCCGACGCGCTGGCCGTGGCGATCTGCCATGCGCATCATGATGCCACGGCGCGGCGCTGGGGCGGGTCTGCCGCGCCGACCCTGAAGACGCAGGAAGGCGGCGTTCGGTGATCGCCAAGCTCACCGGCATTCTCGATTCGACCGCTACGGACTCGCTGGTGATCGACGTGGGCGGGGTCGGCTATCTGGTCTTCTGCTCGGGCCGCACGCTCGGCTGCCAGGGAAGCACCGGCGCAAGCGTCACGCTGCTGATCGAGACGCATGTGCGCGAGGACTATATCCACCTCTACGGCTTCGCCGACGCGGCCGAGCGGGATTGCTTCCGCCTCCTGACCACGGTTCAGGGCGTCGGCTCGCGAATGGCGCTGGCCCTGCTCGGCGTGCTGTCGCCGGACGAGCTGATGCAGGCGATCGTCGCGAAGGACAAGACGAGCCTGACCCGGGCCTCGGGCGTCGGTCCGAAGCTGGCCGGCCGGATCATCGCGGAGCTCGCCGACAAGGTGACCGGAATGGCGCTCGAGCCGGCGGTCGCCGCGGCAATCTCGACCTCGGCCGGCGCGGCCGGTCCCATCGCCGATGCGGTGTCGGCCCTCGTCAATCTCGGCTATCGCCGCGCTGAGGCGTTCGGCGCGGTCGCCCAGGCCGCCCAGCAGCTCGGCCCGAATGCCGGGATCGACGCCCTCATCCGGGCCGGCCTGAAGGAGCTAAGCGCCAAGGTGCACCAATGAGCGACGCCCGAATCATCGCGGCAGAGTCTGCCGCGGACGATGCACCCGAGGCGGCGTTGCGCCCCCTCAGCCTGGCCGAATTCACCGGCCAGCAGCAGTTGCGCGATAATCTTGCGGTCTTCATCGAGGCGGCGCGCGCGCGGGGCGAGGCGCTCGACCATGTGCTGTTCTTCGGGCCGCCGGGCCTGGGCAAGACGACGCTCGCCCAGATCGTCGCCCGCGAGCTCGGCGTCGGCTTCCGCGCCACCTCCGGCCCGGTGATCGCGCGTGCCGGCGATCTTGCCGCGCTCCTGACCAACCTGCAGCCGCGCGATGTGCTGTTC
The DNA here is from genome assembly GCA_003576685.1 of Virgifigura deserti. Taxonomy (GTDB): domain Bacteria; phylum Pseudomonadota; class Alphaproteobacteria; order Dongiales; family Dongiaceae; genus Virgifigura; species Virgifigura deserti. Next base: position 120,386 of record QOZR01000005.1, on the reverse strand, counting down.
ATCGACGAGATCCACCGGTTGAATCCAGCGGTCGAGGAGATCCTCTATCCGGCGATGGAGGATTTTCAGCTCGACCTCATCATCGGCGAGGGGCCGGCTGCCCGCTCGGTCCGCATCGATCTGCCGCAATTCACGCTGGTCGGCGCCACCACCCGCTCGGGGCTGATCACGACGCCGCTGCGCGAGCGGTTCGGCATCCCCTTGCGTCTGCAGTTCTACACACCGGAGGAGCTGGAGCAGATCATCCGCCGCGGCGCACGCCTGCTCGGCATGGACCTGTCGGCGAGCGGGGCGGCGGAGATCGCCCGCCGCGCGCGCGGAACGCCGCGCGTGGCAGGGCGGCTGCTGCGCCGGGTCCGCGACTTCGCCGCGGTCGCCGGGGCGACGACGGTCGACGCCGTCGCGGCCGATGCGGCGTTGATGCGCCTCGACGTCGATGCTCAAGGGCTCGACGCCATGGACCGGCGCTATCTGCGCTGCATCGCCGACCATCACGGCGGCGGACCGGTGGGGGTCGAGACGCTGAGCGCCGCGCTCTCCGAGCAGCGCGACGTGCTGGAGGAGGTCATCGAGCCCTATCTCATTCAGCAGGGCCTGCTCCAGCGTTCGCCGCGCGGCCGCCTGCTGACCGGGAACGGGTTCCGCTATCTCGGCCTGACGCCGCCGAAGACGGTTATCGCACAACTCGACATGCTGGAAGAGGTGACGGATGAGTGACGCCGCCGCCTCTCCCCAGGTCCTTTCCGGGGCCGCCCATCGCTTCCCGATCCGGGTCTATTACGAGGATACCGACGCCGGCGGGATCGTCTATTACGCCAACTATCTGAAGTTCGCCGAACGGGCGCGGACCGAGATGATGCGGGAGGCAGGCGCCCCGCATTCAGACATGGTTAACCGGTTCCGGTGCAGCTTCGCGGTTCGCCACTGCGAGGTCGATTATTTCCGCCCGGCCCGGCTCGACGATCTGCTCGACGTGGAAACCCGCATTCTCGAGCTCGGCGGCGCAACGGTCGATGCCGAGCAGCTGGTGATGCGCGACGGTACCGAACTGGCGAGGATCCGCGTCCGCCTTGCCTGCATCACCGAGACGGGCCGCGCGGTCCGGGTGCCTGCTGAAATCCGCGCGGCATTCAACGAATACCATAAATCGCAAGAGCGAGCTTAAATCGATGGAAAATCAGCTTGATGCGGCCACGGCGGCCCCATCCGTGCCGGTTGATGCGGCGGCCCTGGCCGGATCCGTTCCGATGCACGACCTGACGGTCTGGAGCCTGTTCCTGCAGGCCGACCTGATCGTCAAGGCGGTGATCCTGCTGCTGATCGTCGCCTCCTTCTGGACCTGGGCGATCATCTTCGACAAGTCCATGCGCATTCGCCGGCTGCGCCGCCAGGCCAAGCAGTTCGAGGAGTCGTTCTGGTCGGGCGGGTCGCTCGAGGATCTGTTCGACCGGCTCGGCAATCGGCCGCCCGATCCGATGGCGTCGGTCTTCGTCGCCGCGATGCGCGAGTGGCGTCGCGCCGCCGCGAAAGGCGTGCTCGCCACCGACAATCTGCGCGCCGGCCTGCAGGAGCGGATCGAGCGGGTGATGGATATCACGCTCGGCCGCGAGATGGAGCAGCTCGAGCGGCACATGATCTTCCTGGCTTCGGTCGGATCGGCGGCACCGTTCATCGGGCTGTTCGGGACGGTGTGGGGGATCATGAACAGTTTCGCCTCGATCGCCGCGTCGAAGAACACGAGCCTCGCCGTCGTGGCGCCCGGCATCGCCGAGGCGCTGTTCGCGACCGCGCTTGGCCTGGTTGCCGCGATTCCCGCGGTGCTCGCCTACAACAAGCTGAGCGGCGATATCGGCCGGTATGCGCATCGCCTCGAAGCCTTCGCCGGCGAGTTCGGCGCCATTCTGTCGCGGCAGCTCGAGGAGCGGCGGTAGCATGGCCGTTAGCCTCAAGGGCGGCGGCGGGGGCGGCAGCAGACGCTTCCACCGCAAGGGCGGCTACCGCCCGATGAGCGAGATCAACGTCACGCCGCTGGTCGACGTGATGCTGGTGCTGCTCATCGTGTTCATGGTGACGGCGCCGTTGCTCACGGCCGGCATCCCCGTCAACCTGCCGCAGACGAAGGCCGACGTGCTCAGCGACCCGCAGGAGCCGCTGGTCATCACGGTCGACGCCGCGGGCAAGGTCTTCATTCAGGAAACCGAGATCGAGCTCGATAGCCTGGTGGCGCGGCTGGCGGCGATCACGCAGAACAAGGTCGATACGCGGATCTTCCTGCGGGGCGACCGCGGCATCGCCTATGGCCGGATCATGGAGGTGATGGGGACCATCACCTCAGCCGGCTTCACCCAGGTTGCGCTGATCGCCGAGCGGCCGCCGGAGCAAGCCGCAGCTTTGACGGCCACCGACTAACAGCGATGCGTAAAGGCGCTCTCTTCTCGGGTCTGTTGCACCTGGCGGTCACCTTGATCGCCTTTTTCGGGCTGCCGTCCCTCTTTGCCCCGACCGAGACCCAACAGCCGATTTCCGTTCAGGTGGTGGATATCGCCGACGTGACGACGCCGCCGAAGCAGGAAGAAAAGCCGGCGCCGAAGCCCGTGAAGCCGGAACCGCAGAAACCGGAACCGCCGGATCCCGAACCGCCCAAGCCCGAGGCGCAGCAGGAGCCGCCGCCCGCGCCGGCGGTGGAACCGGAGCAGGAACCCGCGCCGCCCGAGCCGGAACCGGTGGTCGCGCCGCCGCCGCCCGAGCCCGTACCGGAGCCGAAGCAAACGCCCGAGCCGGAGCCCGAGGTGGCGAAAGCGGAGCCTCTGCCGGTGCCGCAGGTGAAGCCGGAGCCGCCTAAGAAGACGGCGGAGAAGAAGGTCGCCGAGAACAAGCCCGAGGAGCCGGAGGAAGAGGAACCCGAGGAGAGGAGCTTCACGTCCGTACTGAAGAACGTCGAGAAGCTGAAGCAGCAGGCTGCCGCGGAGCCGGAGCCCTCGCCGGAACCGACGCCCGCGGCCGCGGCGGAGGACCGGAACCTGTCGAGCGAACCGCTGACCGTCAGCGAAATCGATGCGATTCGCGCTCAGATAGAGCGCTGCTGGATCGTCGATCCCGGCATGAAGGGGATCGAGGACATCACCGTCGAGATCGTCACCACGCTGAATCCCGACGGATCGGTGAACCGGGCCTATTGGAAAGACCAAAACCGCTATAACAGCGACAAGCTTTACAGAGTCGTGGCGGAAAGCGCGCGGCGCGCCGTCCTGAAATGCAGCCCGCTGAAAATTCCGCAGAAGAAGTACGCCACGTGGAAAGAAGTGACATTGGTTTTCAACGCAAGAGAGATGTTGGGTCTATGAGAATGCTTCGGATTGGACGGACAACGATCACCGGTGTCGCGTGGCTTCTTTTGCTGTGCTTGGTGACGCCGGCATCGGCGCAGGACGAGCTGCGCATCGACATCACGCGCGGGCAGGTCGAGCCATTGCCGATCGCGATCACGGATTTCTACGGCGCCGCGCCGTCCGATGCGAAAGTCGGCGCCGACATTTCCGCCGTGGTCACCGCCAATCTGGAGCGTTCGGGCCTGTTCGCGCCGATCGACAAGCGGGCCTTCATCCAGACGCCCGAGGCCTTGCGGATCCAGCCGCGCTTCGGCGACTGGAGGGTGATCAATGCCTCCGCGCTGGTGAGCGGTAGCGCGCAGGTGCAGCCCGACGGGCGCCTGCGAGTCGAGTTTCGCCTGTGGGACGTCCTTGGCGAGCAGCAGATGACCGGCCTCGGCTATACGACGCCGGTCGAGAACTGGCGGCGCATCGCACACACCATCTCCGACGCGATCTACAAGCGGATGACCGGGGAGGACGGATATTTCGATACCCGAATCGTCTATATCGCAGAGTCGGGGCCGGCGGACCGCCGGGTCAAACGGCTCGCGATCATGGACCAGGACGGTGCGAATCACCGGTTCCTGACCGACGGCAGCAATCTGGTGCTCACCCCCCGCTTCTCGCCGAGCACACAAGAAATCACCTATCTCGCCTATGTCGGCGATCAGCCGCGGGTCTATCTGTTCAACATCCAGACCGGGCAACAGGAGGTTCTCGGCGACTTCCCCGGCATGACGTTCGCACCGCGATTCTCGCCCGACGGCAATCGGGTCATCATGAGCCTCGCGACTTCCGGCAATTCCGAGATCTATACGATGGATCTCCGCACCCGGCAGGTGACCCGGCTGACCAACCATCCGTCGATCGATACCTCGCCGAGCTACTCACCGGACGGAACGAGGATCGTCTTCAACTCCGATCGCGGTGGCAGTCAGCAGCTCTATGTAATGGATGCGAACGGCGGCAATGTGCAGCGGATCAGCCATGGGCGCGGCCGCTATGCGACACCGGTGTGGTCTCCGCGCGGCGATTTGATCGCCTTCACGCGGCTCGCCGATGGAAAATTCTATATTGGTGTGATGCGCCCGGACGGCAGCGGCGAGCGCCTGCTGACCGAAGGTTATCTGGTCGAGGGACCGACCTGGGCCCCGAACGGTCGCGTGTTGGCTTTTTTTCGGCAGACTCCAGGCGATTCCCAGGGTCGCGGAGCGCGGACTCGGGTCTATACCATCGATCTTACGGGCTTCAACGAGCGTGAATTGCCAACGCCTCTCGATGCATCTGATCCGGCTTGGTCGCCCTTGATTCCTTAACCTTTGTATGGCTATATTGCGCCGATGTTAGAAGTCAGCGGGCCGCACGCGCGACGCAACTTTTGCTGGTGTCGTTGACTCTTTCTTAAGGCCCCGGCTTGCCGGGTTTTTGTTTGTCAAGGGATAGGGGTGAGAGGTCCCAAAATGCGCCTTAAATTTGCGACAATCTTTGCGGCGGCCCTGTTGTTGTCCGCTTGCGCGTCCCAGCCGAAGACGACGGCCGATACGACCGGCGGCGGGATGACATCTACCGATACGCAGATGGCAACAGAGACGACGGAACCAGCAGGGACGACTGAAATAGGGGTGGTTCCCGGCACGCAGGAAGATCTGGTTGTCAATGTCGGCGATCGTGTCTTTTTCGATTTCGACAAATATGATCTTCGCCCGGAGGCTCGTGAGCAGCTCGAGCGGCAGGCTGCTTGGCTGAAGGCCAATCCGAACGTGACGGTGACTGTTGAAGGTCATGCCGACGAACGCGGTACCCGCGAGTACAACCTGGCGCTCGGTGAGCGTCGCGCCGACTCCGCTCGGAACTATCTGGTCGCTCTGGGCATCGACCCGAATCGTATCCAGACGATCAGCTACGGCAAGGAACGGCCGGCCGTTCTCGGTTCGAACGAGGCCGCCTGGGCGCAGAATCGCCGCGGCGTCACCGTTGTGAACTGACGCCATCATCGATGGTTGCTGACGGGCGCCTGTCTGGCACTGAGGCCGGATAGGTGCCCGTTGCATTTTGGCGTTCTCTTCGGCTCGTCGATATCGAGCCCATTCAGGTCGGAACAGGCTGCGGATCCGTCCGGTATTCCGCCCCCGGTATTCCGCCATGCCACAATTTCGCCTAGAATCTTCGCCAAGTCTCCCCGTCAGGGACGCAATCTCACGGGAACGCAACCTCACGGACAGGAGTGCGTATCGATGTCTATGACAAACCGGGATCGTCCGTCGGTGGCCGGCAGCCGGGTTCTTCCCGCCTTCCTGGCCGGATTTCTGGCGTTCGGGTGCTTGATCGTCCTGGCGCCGCCCTCCGCGCACGCCCAGGATGGCGATGTTCGGTCGCTGGCGGATCAGGTGACGCGCCTCCAGAGGGAACTGAACGACCTGCAGCGTCAGGTCTATTCCGGGGGCGCAGCGAACGGCCCGACGGGAACAGCGGTAGGCGCGGGGGGCAGCCCCCTCGATGCGAGGCAGGAGATCCGCATGCAGCAGCTCGAGGCGCAGCTGCAGGAACTCACCGGCAGCGTCGAGCAAGCGGCCTTCGGCGTGCGTCAGCTGACCGATCGACTGAACAAGCTGATCGCCGATGTCGATTTCCGACTGCGCGCGATAGAACAGCAGCGCGGAGGGACGCCGATGGCGCAGGCGCCGGACGCCGACGGAACAGCGGCGCCTAGTTCGGATGCATCGGCTGCCGCATCGAACCCTGCCGTGGTGGCGGGTGCCGGCCCGCAGACGCTGGGAGTCCTGGCGCAAGAGCAGCTCGACAGCCTTCAGAATGGGCAGGCTCCGACCCAGAACCAGTCGGCTGCCTTATCGACCGCGCCGGCCAACCGGGGCGGCGGCACGCCGGAAGAGCAGTACGACTATGCCTTCGGCCTGCTTCGGCAGGCTAATTATGCCGAAGCGGAGAGTGCGCTGAGGGGCTTCATCGAGCGCCATCCCAACCACGAACTGGCCGGCAATGCGCAATATTGGCTCGGCGAAACCTATTATGTGCGGGGCGACTATACTCAGGCCGCCGTCGCCTTCGCAGAGGGCTATCAGCAATATCCGGAGGGGAGCAAGGCGGCGGACAACCTGCTGAAGCTCGGCATGTCGCTGGCGGAGATCGGCCAGACGGATGATGCCTGCCGCGCCTTCCTGGAGCTGAGTCGGCAGTTCCCCGACGCGCCCAGCAATCTGAAGGAGCGCGCGACTCGCGAAGGTCAGCGCAACGGGTGCTCGTGATTGTCGATCAGACCGTATGACGGTGTGGCCGAGGCGCCAAGGGCCGCGCCAATGGCCGCATCCGGGGCGCCCATAGCAGGTGACGAGTTCGACGCGCTGATGGCGGCGGTTGGGCCATTCGAAGCAGGACCCCGGATCGCGGTCGCCGTGTCGGGCGGCGCCGACAGCTTGGCTCTCGCCTTGCTGCTCAGGGATTGGGCCGATGCGAATGGCGGCGACGTCGTCGCGCTGACCGTCGATCACCGATTGCGACCGGAGTCCACGGCGGAAGCCCGGAAGGTTGCCGGCTGGCTCGCTGCCCGGGATATTCGCCACCGGATTCTTCGTTGGGACGGTCCGCGCCCGGCGAGCGGACTGCAGGATGCCGCCAGGCATGCGCGCTATCGGCTTCTCGGCGCATGGTGCCGACAGAACGGGGTGCTCCACCTCGCCGTCGCGCATCATCGGGAGGACCAGGCCGAGACGCTGCTGCTTCGTCTGATCCGCGGGAGCGGTCTCGACGGGCTGGCGGCGATGGCTGCCGTCGGCGAGACGAAAGGTGAAGCGGCGGTGCGTGTGATCCGGCCGCTCCTGCCGATTGGGCGGGACCGATTGCGGGACACCCTGGCGGCGTGCGGCCAAGCATGGATCGAGGATCCCTCCAACCGCAACCCCGCCCACCTGCGGGCACGGTTGCGGATGCAGCTGCCGGCTCTGGCGCCCAGCCTGGCTCCGGCCGGGCTGACGGCGCATCGCCTCGCCGGCACGGCACGCCAGCTTGGCCGGGCGCGCGCCGCGCTCGACGACATGGTCGCCGCGCTGCTGGCCCGCGCCGTCGCTTTCTTCCCGGCCGGCTATGCCCGTCTCGACGCCAGCGCCTTAGCGGAGGCGCCGCGCGAGGCGTCGCTCCGTGCCCTTGCCCGCGTCCTGCTTGCGGTTGGCGGCGGGATCTATACGCCGCGGCTCGAACGACTCGAACGGCTGCATGCGGTGCTGATCGGCACCGAGGCGCCGCCGCCGCGTACCCTCGCGGGGTGCCGGCTTTCATGCCATCGTGGAGGCGTGCTCGTCTGCCGCGAGGCGGCCAAGGCCGTTGAAGAGCTTCCCGTCTCGCCCGGTGCCCGGCTGCATTGGGATGGCCGCTTCGTCGTGGCGTTCGGTCGCACCAAGGATAGCCAAGCGGCGTCGGTTCACATGGCCAGGACTCGCGGGGCCGACGGGGGAGAGCTGCTGCTGCGCCGGCTGGGTGCCGATGGCTGGCGCCAGATTGCCGCGGCCGCTCCGGCATTGCGCGACAATCCGAGCCCTGTGCCGATCCCCGCGGCCGTTCGGCCGACGCTTCCTGCGCTGTGGCGCGAGGGGCGGGTCTTGGCGGCGCCGCATTTTGGTTACCGGACTCAGGACGGGTTGCCGGGCCCGGCAATCACCCGGCTCGACTATGCGCCGGCACAAGCTCTCGCAACGGCTCGCTTTACAGTTGCTTAAAGCGCGGGGCACATTATCTAAGTTATCAGCGGCAGCACGTTTATTGATTAACCGTAGTGGCGTCATCGTTGGCCCAGCGCCTGCGTTGCGCGACTGTAAGAGGCAGAATCCGTGAATTTCACCAAGAACTTCGCTCTTTGGATCATCATTGCTCTGCTGTTGATCGCCCTGTTCAACCTCTTCGAGGGGTCGCCGGGGCGGGGACCGCAGTCCCAGATGGCGTATTCGGAGTTCATCGGCGAGGTCGAGCAGGGCCAGGTCTCCGACGTTACGATTCAAGGCAACAACATCAGCGGGCACCTGGCCGACGGTCGCGCCTTTACGACTTATGCCCCCAACGATCCGAATTTGGTTAACCGCTTGGCGGATCGGGGCGTGAATATTTCGGCGGCGCCCGAGGAGGAGCCGGTCCATCCGCTGGTCAGCATCCTGATCTCCTGGTTCCCGATGCTGCTGCTGATCGGCGTCTGGATCTTCTTCATGCGCCAGATGCAATCCGGCGGCGGTAAGGCCATGGGTTTCGGCAAGTCCCGCGCCCGTCTCCTTACCGAGAAGCTCGGCCGCGTCACCTTCGAGGACGTCGCCGGCATCGACGAGGCGAAGCAGGAGCTGCAGGAGATCGTCGAATTCCTGCGCGACCCGCAGAAGTTCCAACGCCTCGGCGGCAAGATTCCGAAGGGCTGCCTGCTGGTCGGACCCCCGGGCACCGGTAAGACGCTACTCGCGCGTGCGATCGCGGGCGAGGCGAACGTGCCGTTCTTCACGATTTCCGGCTCGGATTTCGTTGAGATGTTCGTCGGCGTCGGCGCGAGCCGCGTCCGCGACATGTTCGAGCAGGGGAAGAAGAACGCACCCTGCATCATCTTCATCGACGAGATCGACGCGGTGGGTCGCCACCGTGGAGCAGGCCTGGGCGGCGGCAATGACGAGCGCGAGCAGACGCTGAACCAGTTGCTCGTCGAGATGGACGGGTTCGAGGCCAATGACGGCGTCATCCTGATCGCCGCGACCAACCGGCCGGACGTGCTCGATCCGGCGCTCTTGCGGCCCGGCCGCTTCGACCGGCAGGTCGTGGTTCCCAACCCCGATATCCTCGGCCGCGAGCAGATCCTGAAGGTGCATATGCGAAAGGTGCCGCTGGCGCCGGACGTCGATGCCCGCGTGATCGCCCGGGGAACGCCCGGATTCTCGGGTGCCGATCTGGCGAACCTGGTCAATGAGGCGGCGCTGCTTGCGGCGCGGGCCGGCAAGCGGGTCGTGACGATGCTGGATTTCGAGGCGGCCAAGGACAAGGTCATGATGGGCGCCGAGCGGCGCTCCATGGTGATGACCGAGGACGAGAAGCGCCTGACCGCCTATCACGAGGGCGGCCATGCCCTGGTGATGCTGTATGCGAAGGGGCACGAGCCGCTGCACAAGGTGACGATCATTCCGCGCGGCCGCGCGCTGGGCGTCACCATGTGGCTGCCGGAGCGGGACCGCTATAGCTTCTCCCGCCTGGAGATCGAGTCGAAGCTGGCGAGCCTGTTCGGCGGCCGCGTCGCCGAGGAGCTGATCTTCGGCAAGGAGAACGTCACGACGGGTGCGTCCGATGATATAAAGCAGGCCACCAACTGGGCGCGGCGCATGGTGACGGAGTTCGGGTTCAGCGACAAGCTCGGGCCCCTGCGCTACAGCGAGAACGAGGAGGAGGTGTTCCTCGGCCATTCGGTGACGCAGCGCAAGAACGTGTCGGATGCCACCGCCAGAATCATCGACGACGAGGTACGGCAGCTGGTCGAGAGCGGCGAGGCCGCGGCGCGCCAGATCCTGACCGAGCATCTCGACGACCTCCATGTCCTCGCCAAGGCGTTGCTGGAGTACGAGACGCTGAGCGCCGACGAGATCAAGGCGCTGCTGCGTGGCGAGGCGATCCGGACCGGCGGCAACGAGCCGCCGCCGCAGAGCAAGCCGCGCTCGTCGGTGCCGAGCAGCGGACGGCCGACGGCGGAGCCGGGCAGGGGACCCGGCGGGCTGGAGCCGGAGCCGCAACCCGGCGCCTGATCGGGCGTCGGCCATGACGACATCGGAACAGGGCCCCGCCATCATGCGGGGCCCTTCCTTTGATCCGGGTGCGCCCGACGGCGCCTTCTATCTGCAACCGGCCGGATTGCTGAGCGGCAGCCTTGCCGCCCATGCCCGCCGTAAGGGCACCGCGGAATGGCTCGCGGGCGGTCCGCTCGCCTTCACCGGCTGCACCGTGATTCGACGCCGAGGCACCGAGCGTTCGGAAACCCTGTTCGGTCTTGCCGATCTTCGGCATTGGGCGGCGGACGCCGGGCTGGCGGCGGCGCTCGAGGATCGGCTGCGTCGGCTCTCGAGGCCGCGCGCCGCGGTGGCGGGTCTTCGCGTCGATAGGCCGATCATCATGGGCATAATCAACGTGACCCCCGACAGTTTCTCCGATGGGGGCGACTTCGCCGAGGCCGGCGCCGCGATCGCCCAAGGCGTCGCCTTGCTCGAGGCCGGCGCCGACATTCTCGATATCGGCGGTGAATCGACCCGGCCGGGCGCCGCGCCGGTCGGTGTCGAGGCGGAGATCGGCCGCGTCGTCCCGGTGGTTCGCGCGCTTGCGGCGCGCGGTGCCGTCATCTCCATCGATACCCGACGCGCGGCGGTCATGACCGCCGCGGTCGAGGCCGGCGCGCGGCTGATCAACGACATCACCGCGCTGACGGGCGACCCCGAAAGCCTCGCCGTTGCCGCGCGCAGCGGCGTTGCCGTCGTGCTGATGCATATGCAGGGCGATCCGCAGACGATGCAGCAGGATCCGCGCTATGTCGACGCGCCGCTCGATCTTTACGACCACTTCGTCGAGCGGATCGCCGCCTGCGAGGCCGCCGGGCTGGCGAGCGACCGCCTCGTCCTCGACCCCGGCATCGGGTTCGGCAAGACAGTCGAGCATAATTTCCAGATCATGGAGCGGCTGGCGCTTTTTCACGATCTTGGCTGCCCGATTCTCCTCGGCGTTTCCCGCAAGAGCTTCATCGGTCGGGTCAGCCGGGGGGAGGAAGCCAAGCGGCGGTTCCCCGGATCGATTGCCGCCGGTCTCGCCGGCCTGTCGCAGGGGGTGCAGATCCTGCGCGTCCACGACGTCGCCGAAACCTTCCAAGCCCGCGCCGTGTGGGAGAGACTTGCGACCTGCGGCCAAACGCCGGACCAGCCCGCTCCGGCTTAAGGGAACTGCAACAAAGAAGCCGTTCTGCTATAACCCGAGCTTTTACGGGCAGGAACGGAACGGGCATGACGCGACAGCTTTTCGGCACCGATGGAATCCGGGGAACGGCCAATCTCGAGCCGGTGACGGCCGAGACCGCCTTGCGCGTGGCACTCGCCGCGGGCGCGCAATTCACCCGGGGCGATCATCTTCACCGGGTCGTCATCGGCAAGGACACGCGTCTGTCGGGCTACATGCTGGAGCCGGCGCTCACCGCCGGCTTCATTTCGATGGGCATGGACGTGATGCTGCTCGGGCCGCTGCCGACGCCGGCGGTGGCGATGCTGACCCGCTCGCTGCGCGCCGATTTGGGCGTCATGATCTCCGCCTCGCACAACCCCTATCAGGACAATGGTGTCAAGCTGTTCGGCCCGGACGGTTACAAGCTCTCCGATTCGGTCGAGGCCGCCATCGAGGCGCGCCTGGGCAAGGTCGACGGCTGGACCCTCGCCCGGCCCGGGCGGCTGGGCCGGGCCAAGCGGCTGGAGGACGCGCCGGGGCGTTATATGGAGTTCGTCAAGAATACCTTTCCCAAGGGCCTGAACCTCGAAGGGCTGAAGATCGTCGTCGACTGCGCGAACGGCGCCGCCTACAAGGTCGCGCCCACGGTGCTCTGGGAACTGGGGGCCGAGGTCATCCCGCTGGCGGTCGGGCCCGACGGACTCAACATCAACCGGAATTGCGGCGCGGTGGCAACCGAGAGCATGCGCAGCGCCGTCATCACGCATGGCGCCGATCTCGGCATCGCCGTCGATGGCGATGCCGACCGTCTAATGGTCGCCGACGAGCATGGCAATCTCCTCGATGGCGATCAGCTGATGGCGTTGGTTGCGCGGTCCTGGGCCGAGACCGACCGCCTCTCCGGCGGCGGGGTCGTCGCGACCGTTATGTCGAACCTCGGGCTCGAGCGCTATCTCGACACGCTCGGCCTGACCCTGGTGCGCACGCCGGTCGGCGATCGCTATGTCGTCGAGCATATGCGGGCCGGCGGCTTCAATATCGGCGGCGAGCAGTCGGGGCATATCATCCTCAGCGACTATGCGACGACCGGCGACGGGCTGATCGCCGCGCTTCAGGTGCTGGCGGAGATCGTGCGCTCGGGGCGGCCGGCGAGCGAGGCGGGGCGCTTGTTCTCGCCCTTGCCGCAACTGCTGCGCAATCTGCGCTTCAATGGCGGAGCGCCGCTGGACGATTCCCGGGTCCAGGATGCGATCCGCGCCGGCGAAGCGGTGCTGGGCCAATCGGGCCGGCTGCTGATCCGCAAATCGGGCACCGAACCGCTCATCCGCGTGATGGCGGAGGGCGAGGATCCCGCGCTGATCGGCCGCGTCGTCGACGACATTGCCGAGGCGATCGAGGCTGCCGATCGTTAAACGCCCTCTGCCACAAGGGGAGAGGGCGTATTCACGGTGCCTTCAAACGATCGACAGATAGGCGTCGGGCGCGGTTCGCAGCAAATCGACCAGGAGATGCAGCCCGCGCTCGAGGTCGGCGCGTGTCCGCGCCGCGCTGAGGCATAGCCGCACAGCGCGGGGGCTGGGACGGCTTACGGCGAAGGCTTCGGACGGAGTCACCAGAACGCCTTTGAGCCGCGCCTGCGCCGTGAATTCCTCGGAGCGCCAGGGCTCCGGAAGAGTCAGCCAGCCGTGAAAGCCGGCCGGATGGGCGGCGTAGTCGAACCCGGCGAGGATGCGGCGGGCGATTTCCTGCCGGACGATACTTTCCGTGCGTCGGCTCTGCGCGAGGCGGTCACCTGTGCCGTCGATGATCCATCTGGCGGCGATCTCAGTGCTGAGCGGCGTCGTCATCCAGGTGGTCGTCCGAACCGCGGCGGCGAACGTCGCCTCGGTTCCAGGCGGCGCCGCCAGGAACCCGACCCGCAACCCCGGCGCCATCGCTTTCGAGACGCTGGTGAGATAGTGACCGAGCTGCGGCAGGCGTGTGACAAGCGGCGGCGGCGCATCCTCGGCGAGAAATCCGTAGACGTCATCCTCGACTACCGCGACCTGATGCGCTTCGGCGATGCGCGCGATGGCGCTTCGGCGCTCCTCGGACATCAGGCTGCCGGTCGGATTCTGAATGTTGGGGAGGCAATAAAGGACGCGCGGGGAGGCGGTGCGGCACGCCGCCTCGAAGGCGTCGGGGCGCAGCCCCTGCTCGTCCATCGCCAAGCCCTGAAGGCGGAGATGGAGCAGATTCGCCAGAGTCTTCATCCCGGGATAGGTCGCGGCCTCGGTCAGGATCAGATCGCCCGGCCGGGTGAGGGTGCTGAAGACCACCATCATGGCGTGCTGGGCGCCGGCGGTGAGCACGACCTGGTCGGGCGAGAGCTGAAGCCCGGCGCGCTTGAGCCAGTCGGCGCCAGCGGCGCGGTGGCGCGGCAGGCCGCGGTGCGGCTGATAATCCAGGAGCGTCGCGATGCCCGGCTGCCCGGCCAAGTCGGACAGGGCCACGGCCAAAAGCTCATCGCCCTCGTTTCGCGCCGGAAAATTGAGGCTGAGATCGACCGGTCCGGCATCCGCCGCCTCGGCGCTACCATGATCGAGCATGGTGAAGGACGGTACCGCCGCCATGCCGTCGCGCACGAAGGTGCCGCGGCCCACCTCGCCGCCGATCAAGCCGCGCCGTTCCGCCTCGGCATAGGCCCGGCTTACGGTCCCGACCGTGACGCCAAGCCGATAGGCAAGGTCGCGATGGGTCGGCAGACGGGCGCCGCGGCCGAGCCGTCCGGCCCGGATGTCGGCGGCGAGCGCGTCGGCGATGGCGACATAGCGTGGGCCGGCGCGCCCATTCAGGTCGGGATTCCATATTGTCATGGTGACAATGTTAGCATTGACCGGGTAATGATGTCAATTGTACTTATTGTCTCTCGTTGAAACAGACAATGTGCTTGTCGCCGGGAGGATTGTATGGGTACAATCAGGCAATTAGTCACGCCAGTCGAGGGTAGCACCGACCGAAAGGAGTATAGGCGCGGCCCGGCCGCGGCTGATCTTCTGTGGGCTGCCTTCGATATGCTGCTGTCTTGGATGGAGATAGCGCGTCAGCGGCGATTCCTGCAGATGCTCGATGATCGCTTACTGCAGGATGTCGGGCTTTCGCGCGCCGACGTCGAGGCGGAGACGTCGAAGCCATTCTGGCGGGTTTGAGGTCAACGCACCTAACTTGCCAACGGGGTCTAACCTGAAGGAGGACCGAATGGAGATTGCGATCTATCAGATCGATGCCTTCACCAGCCGACTGTTCGCTGGCAATCCAGCGGCGGTTTGCCCGCTCGAGCGGTGGCTGCCGGACGAGGTGATGCAGGCGATCGCCGCCGAGAACAATCTTGCCGAGACGGCCTTCTTCGTCCCCAAGGACGGGGACGCGGGGCGTGCGGCATTCGGGCTGCGCTGGTTCACCCCGACGGTTGAAGTTCCGCTCTGCGGCCACGCCACCCTTGCGACGGGCTTCGTCATCGCCACGATCCTCGCGCCAGGCACGGAGAACATGCGGTTCGAGACCCGCAGCGGGCCGCTCGAAGTGACCCGGCGCGGCGATCTATTCGTGCTGGACTTCCCGGCGCGTCCGCCGGAGCCGGTCGCAACGCCGCCGGCGCTTTCCGCGGCCCTCGGGCTGGCACCGCGCGAAGTGCTCGCCGCCTCGTCCTATCTCGCCGTCTTCGCCGACGAGGCGGAGGTCGCGGCGCTGGCGCCCGACATGGCCGCGATCGCTGCGCTTGATAGGGACGGCGTAATCGCCACGGCGGCCGGCCGCGAGGTCGACTTCGTCTCCCGCTACTTCGCGCCGGCGGCCGGGATTCCGGAGGATCCCGTCACCGGATCGGCGCATTGCATCCTGACCCCTTATTGGGCGAAGCGGCTTGGCCGGAGTTCCCTGCATGCGCGGCAGATCTCCACCCGTGGCGGCGAGCTGTTCTGCGAGGATCATGGCGCGCGGGTGACGATCGCCGGCCGTGCCGTACGGTATCTGGAAGGGCGGATCTTCGTCTGACCCTCGGCCCTGCGCCAGTCCCGCCTGATCGGGCCTGATTCCGCTCGGAGTCGCTTAATTCCTTTCGGAGGTCTCCAGGGCTGCCTTGCTGTTTGGGGGCAAACCGGGTAGTAACGCTGCGGCCGGCGGTGGGCCGCGAGCGACCGCCGCTCGGCTTTCCGCAAAGCCGTTCCGCGAGGACCCTGCCCGACGATGAAGGAATTCGGTGAAATGGCGCTGCTGCCCGCCGGGCTGCGCGACATCCTGCCGCCCGATGCCGCGTTCGAAGCGCGTGTCGTCGAGCGGTTGCTCGCCGGCTTCACGGCGCAGGGCTATGCACAGGTAAAGCCGCCGCTGATCGAGTTCGAGGAGAGCCTGCTGTCGGGCGCGGGGGCCGCGATGACCGCGCACACCTTCCGGCTGATGGACCCGGTCTCGCAGCGCATGATGGGCCTGCGCGCCGACATCACCCCGCAGGTCGCGCGCATCGCCGCGACCCGCCTGCAGAACGCGCCGCGGCCGCTGCGGCTTTGCTATGCCGGGCAGACCTTGCGGATCAAAGGGTCGCAGCTTCGGCCGGAACGACAGGTGGGGCAGGCCGGAGTCGAGTTGATCGGCGGCGCCTCCGCGGGGGCCGATGCCGAGGTCGTGCTGGTCGCGGCCGAGGCGCTGCAAGCCGTCGGCGTGCCGAACCTGACGGTGGACCTCACCCTGCCCACGCTGGTCCCGGCCCTGGCGTCGGGGCTGGGTTTTGCCGATGCGACGGTGCGATCGCTCGTCGCGACGCTCGATCGCAAGGATGCCCCGGCGATCCAGGCCATCGCGGGCGGCCATGCGCCGCGGTTCGTTGCCTTGATGCGGGCGGCGGGACCGGCACGCAGGGCAATGGCGGCGCTGCAGGCGCTCGACCTGCCTGCGACGGCGGCGGCCGAGCGCGCCCATCTCGGCGAGGTCGTCGACCTGATCCTCACGGCCGCGCCCGATCTCAACCTGACGATCGACCCGGTCGAACATCGGGGCTTCGAATATCACACCGGCGTCAGCTTTACCCTGTTCGCCCGGCGGGTGCGCGGCGAGCTGGGGCGGGGCGGCCGCTATCTCAGCGGCGATTCCGAGTCTTCGACCGGCTTCACGCTTTATATGGATACGCTGCTGCGGGCGCTGCCGCAGCCTATCGCGGCGCGGCGGGTGTTCGTGCCCGCGGGGACACCACGTGCAACCGCGGCCCGGCTGCGCGAAGAGGGTTGGGTCACTGTCGCCGGTCTCGACCGGCTGGCCGATCCGCGGCGCGAAGCCCGGCGGCAAGCCTGCAGCCATGCGCTCGTCGACGGTGAGATCCAGGCGGTCGGCGGCACCAAGAAAGAGGAACGGCCATGACAAACGTCGCGGTGGTCGGCGCCCAGTGGGGCGACGAAGGAAAGGGCAAGATCGTCGATTGGCTCTCGGAGCGTGCCGACGTGGTGGTGCGCTTCCAGGGCGGGCACAATGCCGGGCATACGCTGGTAATCGACGGCACCACCTACAAGCTCAGCCTCTTGCCGTCCGGCGTGGTTCGTTCGGGGAAGCTGTCGATCATCGGCAATGGGGTCGTGCTCGATCCCTGGGCCCTGTTCCGGGAGATCGAAGGCTTGCGCGAACAGGGCGTCGCGGTTACCCCCGAGAACCTGCTGATCGCAGAGAACGCCGCGCTGATTCTGCCCCTCCACAGCAAGCTCGATTTGCTGCGGGAGGAGGCGCGTGGGCCGGCCAAGATCGGCACGACAGGGCGCGGCATCGGCCCGGCCTATGAGGACAAGGTGGCGCGGCGCGCGATCCGCGTCTGCGATCTGACCGACCTGCCGAGCCTCAGCGAACGGGTCGATGCGCTGCTACTGCATCACAACGCGCTGCTGAGGGGGCTGGGGGCGCCGGAGATCGATCGTCAGGAGCTGCTCCACGCCCTGATCGAGATCACGCCGCGACTGCTGCCATTCGTCGCCAATACGTGGCAGCGGCTCGATGCGGCCCGGCGCCGGGGCGACCGGATCCTGTTCGAGGGGGCGCAAGGGCTGATGCTCGATGTCGACCACGGCACCTATCCCTATGTCACCTCGTCCAACACCGTCTCGGGGCAGGCGGCGGTCGGATCGGGGCTGGGTGTCGGCTCGGTCGGCTATGTGCTCGGCATCACCAAGGCCTACACAACCCGCGTCGGTAGCGGGCCCTTTCCGACGGAGCTCCAGGACGAGGTCGGCCGCCTGCTCGGCGAGCGGGGGCGCGAGTTCGGCGTGGTGACAGGACGGCCGCGGCGGTGCGGCTGGTTCGATGCGACGCTGGTGCGCCAGACGGTCAAGGTCGGCGGCATCGACGGCATCGCGCTCACCAAGCTCGATGTGCTCGACGGGTTCGAGAGCCTGAAGGTCTGCACCGGCTATCGGATTCACGGCGAAGCGTTCGATCATCTCCCGGCCTCTCCCGCGGCGCAGGCCGCGGCGGAGCCGATCTACGAGACGCTCGAGGGGTGGTCGGAATCGACCCGCGGGGCGCGGTCCTGGGCGCAGCTTCCCGCGACCGCGGTGAAGTATGTCCGCCGTATCGAGGAGTTGATCGAGACGCCGGTCGCCTTATTGTCGACCAGCCCGGAACGCGAGGACACGATTCTCGTGCATGATCCCTTCGCCGCCCGATAGAGCACGATCCGATCAGGTTGGGTCAACCTGATCAGTGAATCGTCCTCTCATCTAAAAAGTTAAGGGCTGATCCATCCGATAGGCCAGCCCGAACCTCATGCTTCGCCCCTCGACAAGCTCGGGGGTGAGGAGGCTCAGCATGAGGTCTCCCCCTCATCCCGGGCTTGTCGAGGGATGAGGGGCTTGAATCTCCAACGGCCTTGAGAACAAGAAGCAAACATCGTCTTGGCGATCCTGCGCCGTTAACCGTCCCTTTGCCCTCCTGCGATTAACTGCCCATGGGCGGGCGGACCGCCCGCTTCAAACCGCAGGAAGGGGGAAGCTCGCCCCATGGCGAAGGATGGGGGAGTCCAGACCGAAACCGAGGCGATCGTCACGCTGGCCGGGCGCTACGAGATCCTGCCGACGCACCCGATACCCGAGCTTGCCTCGCCGGGGGCGCCGGCGTTCGCCGTCCGGGATTCCCGCGAACCGACGCGCCGGCTGTTCGCGCTGTTGTATCCGAAGCATCTGCCCCTCCGTGAGGAACCGCTGTCCGCCCTGCGCCGGCTTAACCGTCCGCAGCCTCTGCCGCCGGTCGATTGGGGGGTGATCGATTGGCCCGGTGACAATGGCAGCGACGGGGGCAGCGACGGCGGGCCGAAGAAGGGCCGGTGGCCGGCCGTGATTTTCGAGGCGCCCGGCGGCAACCGGCTGATGCCGTCACTCTCGGCAGAGCTCCCGCCGATGAGCGAAGACACCGTGACGCAGACCGTTTTGCGCCCGGTGCTGGCCGGTCTCAAGGATATGGCGCTGGTCGGCCTGAGCCATGGGGCGATCCGGCCCGATAATCTGTTCTTTCGCAGCGGATCAGCGGGCGAAGTAGTGCTGGGAGAGAGCTGCAGTGCGCCGCCCGGCTTCCACCAGCCGGTTCTCTTCCTGACCATCGAGGGCGGCATGGCCAGCCCCGGCGGCCGGGGGGGCGGCAGCTTCACCGAGGACCTCTACGCCCTCGGCGTCACGCTCGCCATACTTCTCATCGGGCGCAATCCGATGGCCGCGCTGGACGATGACGCGGTTATCGCGGCGAAGATCGCGCAAGGATCCTTTGCCGCCATTGCCGGGCAAATGCGCCTCAGCATGACGATGACGGAAGCGCTTCGCGGCCTTCTCGCCGACAATACCGATATTCGCTGGACCTTCGACCAGCTCGATGCTTGGCTCGACGGTCGGCGGCTCAGCCCCAATCCGCCCAACCTGCCGCCGCGGGCGGGACGGCCGTTCCGCTTCGACGGCAATGATTATTGGACGAGGCCGTCCCTGGCCCATGCGATGGCGCGGCGCTGGGATCGCGCGATCGGTGTCGTCGAGGCCGGGGAGGTCGAGGCATGGCTGCGGCGGAGCCACGGCGACGAGGCGCAGGCGACACGTTTGGCAGTGGGCACTTCGAGGCTCGATGGAGGCGACGGGAAGAAGGCCGCCGGCCATCTGCAGCTGGCCTGGGCGCTGATGGCGCTCGATCCTGGGGCGCCGATGCGCTACCGAGGCTTTGCGGCCCGGATCGACAGCATGGGAACGGCTCTCGCCGCCAGCTTCGATCAGTCGGGCGCGGCGCAGACCTTCGTCGAACTGATCCAGGGCAAGTTGCCGCAGGCCTGGATGGAGATGCAGGGCGAGACTCGTCTCGACTTCATGCCGGTGCGCAAGATCGTCGACATGCTGCGATATTTCCTCGACCGGCCCGGTGCCGGCTTCAGTATCGAACGCTGCCTCTATGAGTTGAATCCAGGCCTTCCTTGCCGGAGCCCTCTGCTCGAAGAGGAATATGTCTCGAAGGTCGCCGAGCTTCTTCCGGCGCTCAACCGTGTCGCGGCCCGCGGCGATCATGAGCGCGAGCCGATCGATCGGCATATCGCGGCCTTTATCGCGGCCCGGATGAAGAACTCGGCCGACCGCGAGCTTGACTGGCTCCGGCCCAACATCGATGTGGCGCAGCGGCGGCTCGCGATCCTGCGCCTTCTGGCCGTGGCAGAAGAAACCGCGGGAGGCGGCGATTTCTCGGCCTTGCGCGCCTGGCTTGCGGCGCAGACGCAGCCGATCATCGACAGCTATCAGTATCGGCCGTTTCAAAAGAGCCTGCGGCGGAAGGTCGCCGAGGTTGCCGAGAGTGGCTGGATCGCCGACCTCGTACGGCTGCTCGACAGTCACGAGCTCCGCAAGCGCGATTCGGACGGCTTCGCCCGCGCCCGGATCCACTATGCCGCGGCGCAGCGGGAGGTGGCT
This sequence comes from Virgifigura deserti, assembly GCA_003576685.1. GTDB lineage: Bacteria > Pseudomonadota > Alphaproteobacteria > Dongiales > Dongiaceae > Virgifigura > Virgifigura deserti. The sequence continues at coordinate 100,129 of QOZR01000005.1, read as the reverse complement.
AGGATAGAAGCGGGCGAGGAGGCGACGCAGGACCAAGTTTCGAGATTGGCACATCGGGCCGCTGCGGCGGTGTCGGGGATCACCGCCGGGTTCGTAATGCTCGGCGTCGCCGCTTTCCTGACGCTCTAGACCTGATCCTCTGGGGAGCCGAGCCGAATGACCGCCAGCAGCAGCCGTCGCACCAGCCGAAAACGGGCATCGACGCGAAAATCCGGATCGACGCGAAAGATGGTCGCGCTGCTCTGCCTCGCGCCGGCGGTTCTCATTCTGTTGCCGAGCTGCATCGTGCTGGCGCCCGCGATGCTGCCGACGGCGGTCGCCATCTATGTCGACCGAAGCCGCGACAAATCCCTTGCCCTATCCGTCGGCACCCTGAATTTCTGCGGCGCCCTGGTCTTTCTCATCGAGCTGTGGATGCTCGGTCACGATCTTAAGGCGGCCTTCCACGTGCTCACCAGCCTTTTTGGCTGGTTGAGCGCCTTCGCCGGCGCCGCGCTTGGCTGGGTCATCTATCTGACGATGCCGGTGCTCGTGGCTAGAGTTAGCGCCGCCAGGCAGCGGATTCGGTTGGCGGAGCTGCGCGCTTTGCAGAGCGAGCTTGTCGAAGAGTGGGGACCGGCCGTCGCCGAAAGCCGGAGCGCGGACGAGTCACGCTGAACCGTCTGCGTCGAAGGAACGGCCCCGACGGCGTCAGGCGGTCCCCAGGCGCTGCTCCAAGGCGGCGTTGCGGATCGACTTCTGCAGCTTCTCGAAGGCGCGCACCTCGATCTGGCGGACCCGCTCGCGGCTGATGCCGTATTCCTTGCTGAGATCCTCGAGCGTCGTCGGCTCGTCCTTGAGCCGCCGCTCGGTCAGGATGTTGCGCTCGCGCTCGTTCAGCGCGGTCATCGCATGCGTCAGCAGCTTGCGGCGCTTGCCCAGCTCCTCCCGCTCGGCGAGCGCGATCTCCTGCGTCTCCTGCTCGTCGACCAGCCAGTCCTGCCACTCGCCCTCGCCGTCGATGCGCAGCGGCGCGTTCAGCGAATGGTCGGGGCTGGCCAGCCGGCGGTTCATGCTGATCACATCCGCTTCGGGGACGTCCAGCCGCTCGGCGATCGCCTTGACGTTCTCCGGCGACATGTCGCCCTCCTCGATCGCCTGAAGCTGGCCCTTGAGCTTGCGCAGGTTGAAGAACAGCTTCTTCTGCGCCGCCGTGGTGCCCATCTTCACCAGCGACCAGGAATGCAGGATGTATTCCTGGATCGCCGCGCGGATCCACCACATTGCATAGGTCGCCAGGCGGAAGCCGCGGTCGGGGTCGAACCGCTTGACCGCCTGCATCATGCCGACATTGCCCTCGGAGATCAGCTCGCTGATCGGCAGGCCGTAGCCGCGATAGCCCATCGCGATCTTCGCGACCAGCCGCAGATGGCTGGTCACGAGCTGGTGCGCCGCATCGGTGTCGCCATGCTCGCGCCAGCTCTTTGCCAGCATGAACTCCTCATCCGCCTCCAGCATCGGAAACCGGCGAATCTCCTGCAGGTAACGCGACAGGTTGCTGTCCGAGTTCAGTGTCGGAAGCGATCGAGATACGGCCATAGCTACATCTCTCCTCATGCAGTGCGGCACCGTGCCGCCGGGCACGATTGGCCCGGACCTTACCGGTTTGATACTTTCCGGGCGCTCGCTCGAGCGCGCTGGGGCCCTTCAGACTCAAGAGCACTAGTATCTGCCGTCGTTGCTGTCAATCATACATGACCTAACTGGTCAGATATAGTCAATTTTTAAATCTGTTCTAAACTGCGCGTCAATCCTAGGATATCCGCCGGCATCTCGGCCTCCCAGCGAAGTGGGAGACCGGTGCGCGGATGGCGGAATCCGAGCAGGAAGGCGTGCAGGGCCTGGCGTTTCATGCCCTCTACCGCGGCGCGCGCCGCCGGAGCCAGCCGGCCGAGCCGCGCCGCGGTCGTCCGGCCATAGACCGGATCGCCGATCAGGGGATGGCCGATCGAGGCCAGATGCACGCGAATCTGATGCGTCCGCCCGGTGGCCAGCCGGCATTCCACCAGGCTCACCGCCGGGCCCAGCGGCCGCAGGACCCGATAGCGGGTCAGTGCCGCCTTTCCGCCGCGACTGACGACGGCCATTTTCTTGCGGTTCACCGGATGGCGGCCGATCGCGCCGGCGATCTCGCCCGCGCGCGGAGCGGGAATGCCCCAGACCACCGCCCAATAGGCCCGCTCGACATCGTGCCGCGCGAAGGCGTCGGCCAGCGCCTGGTGCGCCACGTCATTCTTAGCCGCGACGAGGAGGCCGCTCGTATCCTTGTCGAGGCGGTGGACGATCCCCGGCCGCCGGACGCCGCCGATCCCCGACAGCGAGCTGCCGCAATGGGCGATCAGGGCGTTGACCAGCGTCTCGTCCGGGTTTCCCGGGGCGGGATGGACGACCATGCCGGCGGGCTTGTTGATGACGATCAAATCGGCATCCTCATAGACGACGTCGAGCGCGATGGCCTGCCCGGCGGGCAGCGCGGCCACAGGGTCCGGCAGCATGATGGCGAAAGTTTGGCCGGGTTTGACCCGGTAAGAGGGGTCGGTTATCGTCACGCCGCCCGCCGTTACCCGGCCCGCCTCCACCAGCGCCTTGACCCGGCTGCGGGAGAGGTCGGACAGGCCGTCGGCAAGCATGCGGTCGAGCCGCTGGCCGACGCTGGCCGGCCCGGCGGTGATCTCACGCAGATTGTTTTCTCGAGGCGCCGTCATGGCGGCAAGACTGGACCGAAACCATGCAGGCGCTCAAGGCACTCGTCATCATCATGGGGATCATGATCATCGCCGGCGTGGCGGTGGTCGTCGTGACTATCTACAACCGGCTCGGCGGAATGGCCGAAGAGCCCGCGCCCACGGCATCAGCACCTGCGCCTGCGCCAGCCAATTTCGGCGAGGCGGCGTTAGCTGTGCCCGCGGGGTGCCGGGTGACCTCGACGGCGGCGGCCGGCGATCGCCTGATCCTGCAGCTGGGACCAGAGAATTCCGCCGCCGGAGCCTGCGCGCAGATCCTGGTCCTCGACATGGAAACGGGATCGTTGCTTGGTCGATTCATCTTGACGCCCTCTGAAATGCCCGCCGAATAGGCGCGGCAGGGCGGAAGCACGGAAGCGAGGCGACATGAACTTCGCAAGCGACAACGTGACCGGCGTGGCGCCGGAGATCCTGGCGGCCTTGGCGGCGGTGAATGACGGGCCGGCCGCCGCCTATGGCGACGATGCCGTGACAGTGCGGCTCGAGGCCCGGATGGCCGAGATCTTCGAGACCGAGGTCGCGGTCTTCCCGGTGGCGACCGGATCCGCCGCCAACGCACTCGCGCTATCGGCGGTGACGCCGCCTTACGGTGCGATCTACTGCCATGCCGCCGCCCATATCAATGTCGACGAATGTGGCGCGCCCGAGTTCTTCACCGGCGGCGCCAAGCTCGTCGACCTGCCCGGCCCCGACGGCAAGCTGACGGCCAGGGATCTGGCGGAGGTGCTGGCCGGGGCGGGAAAGGGCGTCGTCCATCACGTTCAGCCGGCGGCGGTCAGCCTGACCCAGGCCACCGAATGCGGCACCGTCTACAGCCCGGATGAGTTGCGCGCGATCACCGATCTGGCGCATGGCTACGGCCTCGCCGTCCATATGGACGGGGCGCGCTTCGCCAACGCAGCCGCGAGCCTCGGCCGGTCGCCCGCCGATCTCACTTGGCGGGCCGGCATCGACCTGCTGTCCTTCGGCGCGACCAAGAACGGGGCGCTTGCCGCCGAGGCGGTGGTCTTCTTCGATCGCGCGCGGGCGGCCGATTTCGGCTTCCGGCGCAAGCGTGCCGGTCATCTTTTCTCGAAGATGCGGTTCCTGAGTGCGCAGCTTGAAGCCTATCTGGCAGACGATCTGTGGCTCCGGAACGCCGCCCATGCGAATCGCATGGCGGTGCGGATCGCCGACGGGCTCCATCGCCTGGAGGGCGCCGAGCTCGTTTATCCGGTGCAGGCGAACGAGGTGTTCGCCCGGCTGCCGGAGCCGGTGATCGCCGGCCTGCTGGCCGACGGCTTCACCTTCTACCGCTGGGACGGCCCGACCGGCCGCATGGTGCGCCTGGTCACCGCCTTCGATACCGACCCCGCCGCCGTCGAGGCCTTCCTCGCCGCGGCCGAGCGTCATGCGACGCCTGGGATGGAGCGCGCAGCCGGCTAGGCGAGTGCAGCCGATCTAAAACACTTGATCGGCACCGCGGCATCCCTTATGTGAAGGGCCTCCGGCCGCTTCACGTCCCCATCGTCTAGAGGCCTAGGACGGCGCCCTCTCACGGCGCAAACAGGGGTTCGAATCCCCTTGGGGACGCCAGCATTTCTGCCATTCTTGTTAGGCAGGCGGCAAACTTCCCCAACTATTCCCCAATATGTGGCCCTGAACGGCGTCTGCTACAAACATGACGGTGACGCCGCTCCGTTCGGGTCGGCTCGCAGCCAAACCGCCCGAAACGAGTAGACGGTGGACGCAACTGCCGCCCCAAACCAGTGAGCTACTTCCAGGATATGCATTACCGGAGCCGCCTCGCTTGCCGATCCACGAATGCCGTAAGTTGTTGTGACAGAAGACAATCGACGGACACAGATTGAATAGTCTGCATCCACCGCACCCGCATAGTTGTCGGGATAACGCCGCTCAATAAGGTTAGTATTGCTGACTGAAGAGGTGGATGCCTGCGCTCCGCAGCGGAGCGGTCGGCCAGGGCGGGGGAGGGAGGCTCCGCTCGGGTCCCGATGTACCCGCTATCCGTCGTGAGTGGGGTACGTTCACACATCTAACGGGAATTGCAGATGCGGCAGTAGCGCGCCTCCGGGACTGTGGGTGCGCCTTGTAGCCGCGTTCGCCTCAGTCTGCTGCCTCGATCCAGCCATGGTGCGCCGGCTCGGCAGTGTGCGGGTTAACCCCAATCCAGAATTTCAGGAGGTCCTACAGAAATCTGAGGCCGCGCGTGCTCCTCAGCTCCCAAGAATACGCTTTGAGTTTTCTGGTGCTGGCCTGGAGCAAGTCGATGCGGCGCGACGGGTCAAGCGCGCGCTTAAGAAGTTAATTCCAATGTTTGTCAGAGTATTTTACAGTTCGGGAGCAAAAGCGAGGCTATTGGCCTGCTTAATAATTGTAAAACCTAGTTTTTCTCGAGGCGGCATGAATATTGCTTGAGTTAATTCGCTCAAATCCATGAGTTAATAAGCCACTGGGGGAAATTTATGGTTAAAATTAGCCGAGTTGTACTAGGAGGTATTGCGGCGGTCGCAGTCTATGCGAGCCAACCCTATTCCGCACATGCGACGCCGTCGCTCTCGTTCTTCGTTGACGGCAATACTCTCAACACTCCCTTTTCCATCGACAACACTTCGGATGCCGGCGAACGCGTGACGCGCTTTCAGCTCGACATCTCCGGCCCGGGGCTCGTCTATGACAATGGCATCGATGGGACGGAATTTACGCCTGTCGGTGGATCCGATGTCACGACGGGCCTAGAGACGCCGATCGGCAGCCCACCGCTCAACACCGACACCTTCACACTGCTCGATCTGTCGTTCACCGACTTCGATCCCGGTGAGACCTTCACGTGGCTACTCGATGTCGATTTCTTCGGCGGAAACTCTTCGGGCTATACGGTCTTTGGCAATCAGATGATCGGGGCGACGGCGACCATCGACTTTTCGGGCGGCCAGCGCCTTCTCGGCGTTTTGGAGGCCGTCCCGGGCAACAGTGATGCGTCGCGTTTCACCGTCACGGGCGTGACGACGACGCCGCCGACCTCGGTGCCAGAGCCCGGCGTGCTGGGTCTGCTCGGTGTCGGTCTGACAAGTCTCGGCGGACTTCTTTATCGTCGTCGCAACACAGAATGAGGCATAGGCCACCGCGGTGATCCCATACTCTGCGGGGTCATCCGCGGGGGCAAGCGGTCAGACGGTGCCGGTTTGACCAAGGCGCGAGAGATGGCTCCAGATCGCGGCGATTTTCCCCAGTCCAGCCGAACGACCGGCTTGGGCTGGGTCGGGGCGACGTTGTGGCGCGGCTCCAGGTTGGATAGTTCCGGCACGCCGAAGACGCGGCGAACGGCTTCCGTGGGTGAGGTGATGCTGTAGCGACCGCACATTGCCGTTTTCCTCGATCCAAATGCTATCCGCCGCAGATCGATCGAAGTAGATGAGAGCGGTCAGGAGCGGGATTGGTCGCCCTTCCGCGGCGGCCAGGGACCAGCGCCGGGCTACTGCATGAGCTTGCCACCGGGGCGACAAGAGGCGCTCAGGGTTCGGCTGCGCGACGCTCTGCCGTCACCGGCCGACGGCAGCATCCATTTGAGTGCCCGAGCATTTGCGGTGCGGGCAATGGCACCGAAATCCTAGGGCGAGTGCCTGCTGGTGATCAAACTGCTCGTCGCAGGATCACTCCAAAAGCTTTGACGTGGGGCCGAGGCGGATAGGTTTGCGCCCGAGAGCTGCAACGACCATCCATCGGTTCTCGGCTTGATCACCGACGGCACGCCAACGATCAGTCGCTTGCGATGTGAGTAATGGCCGGCGCGGCGGATTTCCCAGCTTTTCCCCACCAGTTATTTCCCAATAGTCGATCCGCACCGTCTCGGGAACTGGACGGAATCGCGAGCGGGAACGATTTGTCAGGCTGTGGCCTGCTCAAAGAGGCGGAGGCGTTTTCGCAGCCCATCGATGATCGACCGGGCTATGGTTTCCGGGAAGCCGCTTGGCAAATTTGCGAGGGTCTCGTCGATTGCGGCCGGAGCCCGTTCGCTGAGTTCCACGAATAGGTTCTGCACCATCGCTGCCGGCAGGCCGCAGCTTGCGGCCGTTTGCAGGAAATGCCGCGGGATGATCGAGTCGACGACGTAATGGCGGTTGTCCCCGACCGCCATCGCCAACTTCATCCTGTTCCTCTGGATTTGCCCTGCATCGGCGCTCGGCTGCGCGGACACGACATCGTAGAGCGGCGCAAGTTGGAAACGCCCCCCGGGCGCCAGATGGATGCTGAAGTTTTTCGCGTGCCCGTCTGTCGCTCCGAGCAGCCAGAAGACAATCTGGGCCTTGAGAAACAGCCTCCGATCGGCATCCGGTTCGTCACTTGCCTTCAGCAGCTCCCCAATCTGGCGGATTCCAGGCCCGCCATCCGGTTCGTATTTGAGCGTCGGCGGGATCGAGAGGGCTTGGCAGCAATCTTCCTGTGGCAGACGGAGCAGACGACCATCCTTCGTCCAGCGGCGGTCGAAACGCTCGACGACCAGAATACGCCTGCCTTCGAAGTCCTGAATCTCCGAGCGCGCGCTAGGCAGACCCAAAGCCGCTGTCAATGTCAGGCACAGATGCTCGTTTTCGACACTCTGCGACAGGTCGATGCCGTTGGGCAGCGTTCCGATCTGCGGTTTGAGGATGTGGGTGGTCGCCGTAGTTCCATGCGGCACATGCCAGCGGCCGTTCCGGTAGAGCAGGGCGGTTTTTTCCTGAGCGCCCGCGAGCGAGATCCGGAACTCCTCATCTTCGTCCAGGCCCAATGGTGTGCGCTTTAGATCGATAAGGATGCGCGCGATCTCCTCGTCCTCGAGCGGGCGTCCGGACACGTGACCGGCTGGTTCCGGTTCTGCGCCTTCCGGCAGGAACTGAAGCGCTCCGACGCAGTCGCGTCCGATGACCGCAAGGAGACTATAGGCATCAATGCCTTCCGCGCGAACCCGCTCGGCCAGCCGGCGGCGTATCTCGTCGTTGTCCGGAAGCAGGTTGTCGAAGACCGCGATGACAGGTTCGCCGATGAACCTGTCCTCGCGCAGCGGTAAGGAGAGCGAGACGGGCATGGCGTGATCCCAGCCGAGCCATGAGGCGTCGTACTGAAAATCGATGGCGCCGCTCGTCTCGCGGCGTAAAAGACCGACGAGCCGTCCGTTGAGATAGACGCTTAAGGGTATGCGTGTTCGCCGGCGGGCCATCAGAAAAGTTCCTCGATGTCCGCGACCGAAGCTTTGGTGCGAGGCCGGATGACGATTTCAAGATCGAGAGCGCTCAGGGCATCGAGCAGCGTCCGCAATTGCGTAGCCGGCTCGCCAGCCTCAAGTTTGGAGATCGTGGCTTGCCTGAGATGGATTTTCGACCCGAGCTGCTCCTGGGAGAGGTTTAGCTGGCGACGCCTGCGGCGAACCGCAGCTCCTATATGCTTTGCCGTGCGAGCGATCTGTTCCATGCGGGAGAGTCCTTTCTCCCGCTTTATACGCGGTTCCGTATAAATTGTCAATATACGCAACAGCGTATAAACCGCCTATATACGCTATCGCGTATAACGTGCATCTATACGCCTTGAGGAGATCGGCAAGGATGCGCGCGATCTCCTCGTTCTCGAGCGAGTGTCCGGACACTTGGCCGGCGGGTGGGCGCCGCTCGGATCGTCAGGTCCGGTCCCTCAATTCCGCTACGATGGTGCGGCTGGCGGATCCGGAGAGGCGGGTGCTTCCCTGGGCCCGGGCGAGCAGTGTCCAGCTGGCCGGCACGGCGATATCCACCTCGCGGTCACGGAACCGCGCCTCTCCCGTCAAGGGGTGGAGAACCAGGGTCGATCGAGCGTCCGGCTGTTCCGTCGTCGCTTCGCCGCCGAGTGCGACCACCTTCGCCATGCAGTCGATCGCTGCACGATTGAAGATGATATTGAAGTCGCGTGTCGGTCCATTCACGAGCTCGCTGGAGACGATCCGCTCACCACTGAAATAGTGGAAGCCGGTGGTGCCCGAGAGGGTGACGGACTCGCCATCGGCAAAGTTCAGCCGGAAGCCGTCGCCATCGAGGACCAGAAGCTGCCGATCGCAGCCGGGAAATAGAGAGAACGGACCGGAGGTCGCCACCTCCGCGATGCTGAGCCGCCAGCGGAACTGGTCCGGACCGGCTTTCGGGTCCGGAGGATGCCGTAACAGCTCGGTCGTCATGCCGAGCCCGTTCTTCCAGCGCATGCTGTGGTAATCGGCGGGAGATAGAAGGCGAATCCGCTTGTCGGACATGAGGACCCTCGCGTCAACGGAATGGGATTGCGTGCGCGGTTCGGTCAGGCAATCGACGGCAGCTTCAGCCCGTGCTCCTTCGCGCAGTCGATCGCAATGTCATAGCCGGCGTCGGCGTGGCGCATCACGCCGCTTGCAGGATCGTTGGTCAGCACCCGCTCGAGCCGGCGCGCCGCCGCATTCGTCCCGTCGGCGACGATCACCATGCCGGCATGCTGCGAGTAGCCGATGCCGACGCCGCCGCCGTGATGCAGACTGACCCAGGTTGCGCCGCTCGCGCAGTTCAGCAGAGCGTTGAGAAGTGGCCAGTCGGAGACCGCGTCCGAGCCGTCCTTCATTCCCTCGGTCTCGCGGTTGGGACTTGCGACCGAGCCGGAATCGAGATGGTCGCGGCCGATCACGATCGGCGCCTTCAGCTCGCCCCTGGCGACCATTTCGTTGAAGGCGAGGCCGAGCCGCGCCCGCTCGCCCAAGCCCACCCAGCAGATCCGCGCCGGCAGGCCCTGAAACTGGATCCGCTCGCGCGCCATGTCGAGCCAGTTGTGCAGATGCGGATTGTCCGGGATCAGCTCCTTGACCTTGGCGTCGGTCTTGTAGATGTCCTCCGGATCGCCCGAAAGGGCGGCCCAGCGGAACGGACCGATGCCGCGGCAGAACAGCGGCCGGATATAGGCCGGCACGAAGCCCGGGAAGGCGAAGGCGTCCGGGACGCCCATCTCGAGCGCCATCTGGCGGATGTTGTTGCCGTAGTCGAGCGTCGGCACGCCCATATGGTGGAAATCGAGCATTGCGCGGACCTGTATCGCCATCGATTGCTTCGCCGCCCGGACCACCGCATCGGGATCACTCCCGCGTATCCGCTCCGCCTGGTCGAGTGTCCAGCCGGCAGGGAGATAACCGTTCAACGGATCATGCGCGCTGGTCTGGTCGGTGACGACGTCCGGCTTCACGCCGCGACGGACCAGGTCCGGAAACACCTCCGCCGCGTTGCCGAGTAGCCCGACGGAGAGGGCCTCGCCGCGGGCGCAGGCTTCGCGGACGAGGCCAAGCGCCTCGTCGAGGCTGTCGGCCCGGCGGTCGAGATAGCCGGTCTCCAGCCGCCGGTCGATGCGGCTCGGCTGGCATTCGACGGCGAGCATCGAGGCGCCGGCCATGGTCGCGGCGAGCGGCTGCGCGCCGCCCATGCCGCCGAGGCCGCCGGTCAGGATCCATTTGCCTTTGAGGTTCCCGCCGAAATGGCGACGACCGACCTCGACGAAGGTTTCGTAGGTGCCCTGGACGATGCCCTGGCTGCCGATATAGATCCAGGAGCCCGCCGTCATCTGGCCGTACATCATCAGGCCCTTGCGGTCGAGCTCGTGGAACTTCTCCCAGGTCCCCCAATGCGGCACCAGGTTGGAGTTCGCGATCAGCACGCGCGGTGCGTCCGCGTGGGTTTTGAAGACGCCGACCGGCTTGCCCGACTGGACCAGAAGCGTCTCGTCCTCGCCCAACTCCTTCAGCGTGGCGACGATCCGGTCATAGGACTGCCAGTCGCGCGCCGCCCGGCCGATGCCGCCATAGACGACCAGCTCCTGCGGCTTCTCCGCGACCTCGGCGTCGAGGTTGTTCATCAGCATGCGCAAGGGCGCCTCGGTCAGCCAGCTCTGGGCGGTGAGCTGCGACCCGCGCGGCGCGCGGATCTTGCGTTCGTTGTCCAGGCGATTCGGTTGCTCGGTCATTGTTTCACTTCCTGTTCCTGGCCGGGAAAGATTCGCGGGGATGTGGTCCAGAAGCGCGCGCCCAGGCTGTAGCGGGCCCCCGGATGGAAGAGCCGCGCGCTGGACACCACCTGGCCCCCGGACCAGGTTCGCCGGTGCAGGAGCAGGCATGCCTCGCCGGGCGTCATGGCCAAGCGCCGGCGAACTTCGCCGGCCGGGATCACCGCCTCCACCCGGTGCTCGACCTCGTCGGCCGGAGCCGCCGCGGTCAGATAGAGGTTCGGCGTGGTGCGCGTGAAGTCCTGCTCCAGATAGCCGTGCGCCTTCGCCGGGTTCACGAGGCGGTCCTCCAACTGAAGCGGCGTCTCGTCCTCGAAATGCACGATCACCGAGCGGAAGACAGGGACCCTTGGTCTCAGCTGGAGCAACATGGCCGCGGCGTCGTCCGCTTCGATCTCTTTCAAGCTGTAGACGCGCGCCGAATAGCGATGGCCGCGCGCCGCGACATCGTCCGCGATGTTCCGCAGTTCGAGAAACTCTGCCGTCGGCATCCTCTCGGCAACAAAGGTGCCGACACCCGCGACGCGAACAAGTCGGCCTTCCAGGGTCAGCTCCCGCAGGGCACGGTTCACCGTCATCCGGCTGACCGCCAGTTTGGACGCCAGCTCGTTCTCGGAGGGAACGCGCGTTCCCGCTGTCCAATCACCGGCCTCGATCCGCTGCACGATCGCCTGTTTGATCCGGGCGTAGAGCGCGTGTGTGGGTTGCGTCGTATCGAGCATCGTCATGCCTCGCACCCGCCGGTCCTACTGCGAACCCCGATCCGCATCGGATTGAGCCGGTTCGATAAGCCAAGACGGCCTTCGACCGCCAGGCGAGCGATTCACGTCTATCCTATACCTGTATAGACAGGACATAGACCGCATTATCGGAGATGGTCAAGCGGCGTTGTCACGGGATCGATCTCCAGAAGCCGCTTCTTCCGTCGCCGGTCGGTGACCCGACGGCTGCCGTTCCTATGGCATGTCCCCGGGCCGGGCCGGTCGGTCAGTCCAGCAGGTTGGCGAGCCGCGGGTCCTGGCGGAAATGAGCCGCTTCATACTCCTTGGCCGACGGCGGATACTCGCACCAAGCCTGTACGCCGCGGGGCCGCACGTAAAGGCGCCAGGTCTGCATCGTCCGCGGCCGGGACGCGGCAAAGGCCCGCGGCGAGAGAAGGGCGACGTTCATCCCGTCATCGGGATCGCGTACCGAGCGGTAGCGAACGGCTTCTATCGCAGCGAGCCGGGCGCTGTCGGCCAAGTCTTGACACGGCCCATAGTCGACCGGATGCGTCCAGATCGCGCTGTCGCGGTCGAGCGGCGGCTTGCTGACGTCGATCGCCAGCCTGGCGCGGCACCGTACCGAGAAGGCGGTATGCTCGACCGGGCGGTCCGGCAGTTTCGTGCCGGGCGATTCCGCGAAGAACAGCAGTCGATAGAAGGCGATCTCGGCCACCGCCGTCTCGACCGTCTCCCCCGCATAGTAGACCCCCTCCTGTTGATCGACACGGCGAAAGCGCGAGCCGTGAGGATAGGGGCCATAACGAAACGGCGCGGACAGAAGCCAATGGAGACGGGCGCAGTCCGACGGCATCGCCGGCTTGACCTCCTCGATGAGGCTCTCGAGCACGGCCTGCTCATCGAGGGTATCGGTGATGCGCATGGTCGAGGCGCGGGACTGCGCTTCCACGACTCGCCAGATGTCACCGCTGTAGGGCTTGGCCTCAGACGACAGCGCGGCGGGAGTCCACATAAGCCACTGTTGCCGTCAGCCCGCGGATTGTCTTGATGAGCTCGATGGGACGGCCCTTGAGGGCAAGGTTCTCCGAGACGATCCAGGAGCGGGACGACGCGTCGTCTCCGCCCGTGATCGCATCGAGGCTACGGAACAGCCGTACAAAGAGCTGAGCAAGCTCGAACGGCTTGCTGTCCCGGCTGAGCAGGAACTCTCCGTTGCGCATGCGTGAGACGGAAGCCTCCGAGAGGCCCAGAATCTTGGCCAGCACGACATTCGGCAGCCCAAGGCGCTCCCCGGCGCGGATAACGGCCTTGGATAGAACCGCTTCCTGCCGTCGCACATCGTCAGCCTTGTTGCGCGAACGATCCTGCATCATATCATTCTCTAGAAATGAGCTAGCCATTATCTTTCCGCAGAAAGATTAATTCATTCTTCCCCGCTGTCAAGGGTTGGTGGCCGGAGGCCATAAGTTGCGGGAATTGGCGGTTCTGCACCCATTCAAAGTAGGAGACGGTGACGCCGCCGGTTGCTTGAAAAAGAGGCATTGCTGGCTCATCTTCAGGGACCCGGCCCGTTGCGGCCGAACCGAGCGGGAGACTTCACCGCGATGCGGCTGACGCTCTACACGGACTATTCCCTCCGGGTGCTGATGTATCTCGGGCTCAAGCAGGAGGGACTGGCGACGATCAACGAGATCTCCGAGAGCTACGGCATCTCGCGCAACCATCTGATGAAGATCGTCCATCAACTCGGCCTGCTCGGCTATATCGAGACGGTCCGGGGGAAGCGCGGCGGCATGCGGCTCGCCCGGTCGCCTGAGGCGATCAATCTCGGCGACGTGGTGCGCCGGACGGAGGAGGATATGACGTTGGTGCAGTGCTTCGATCCGGAGGTCGGACACTGTCGGATCGAGAGCGTCTGCATCCTCCGGTCGGTCCTGGGGGAGGCGCTCGGCACCTTCCTGGCGGTCCTCGACCGGTACACGCTCGCGGACCTGCTCACGCCGCGCCGCCGGCTCGCGCGGTTGCTCGATCTGGAGCCGGCACAAGCCGCCGCGACCGGACCCGACGCACGACGCTGAACCGTCGGAACCGTTCGGCCGGCCAGCGGCCCCTGTGGCCGATCTGATCTGAATCAATGGCGACGGCGACCGGCTGGTGTAGAGAGAGGGGATCTTCCCGGCAGACGGAGCTCTCCATGAAAGCGATCCTTGCCCACCTCACCGGCGGCGATACGGACGAAGCCGTCCTCGGTGCCGCGCTGTCCGTGGCTCGCCGGTTCGGATCCCATATCGAAGCCCTCCATACCCGGTTGGATCCCGCCGAGCTCAGCAGGTTCGTCGGCGGCGAGGCGCTGGCCGCCGGCGTGCCCGAACTCGCGGCCGCCATCGAACGCGATGCGGAGCAGTCCTGCAGACGCGCCAAGGCTGCCTTCGACCAATGGTGCGCCGCCCAAGCCGTAACCGTGACGGATCACCCGAAGGACGCGCCAAAGGACGCGGCCAAGCCGTCGGCCGCATGGCGCGAAACCCGCGGCGCGCCGCAAAGATCGATCGCTCGGTTCGGCCGACTGGCCGATCTGATCGTCCTCAGCCGCTCGGTGGATGCGATGTCCGAACAGACACGCGTCGAACTCGAAACGGCGCTATTCGACACCGGCCGCCCCGTGCTGCTCGTACCTCGCGCGACGACCGTCGGTGCGCTTCGAACCGTTATGGTCGCCTGGAACGGCAGTCTGGAAGCCGCCCGGACGGTCGGCCTCACCATGCCGATCCTCGCTGCAGCGGAGCAGGTGACCGTGGCGACGGCGCCGGAGGGCGACATCACGGCCGCCGATGCCGAGGCGCTGGTGAGATATCTGGGCATCAATAATATTCGAGCGACGTCCTTGGCTATCGAACCCGGGAGAGCCTTGGGCGCAAGGCTCCTGAGCGCCGCCCGCGAGGCGCGGGCGGAATTGCTGATTCTGGGCGCCTACACGCACAGCCGCGTCCGCCAGATGCTTCTCGGCGGGGTGACCCGGCATGTGCTCGAGGCCGCGGACATTCCGGTCCTGATGAGCCGATAGAGAGCGCACCGGCCCGGCATCTCCAGCTCCACGGGGAAGCTGGTTGACAGCAGCGAATAATGAAATGTTATAACGTTGCTTATAATATATTCCGCATGCGGTCGGTCGAACCTGGTCAAGGGCGATTCGGCCTTTGGGGGGGGCAATGTTTCTGAGATTTGTCGCCGGAACCTGCTTCGGGAAGGGTTTCGGAATCTTCTTTTTGAGCTCGTATTTCGTAGGTTTCATAGACGCTCGTGCCGAGGATGCCATCGAGCTGGCGCCCGTGGTCGTGAGTGCCACGTCGACCGAGCGTCAGTTGCGCGATGCACCGGCAACCGTGACAGTGATCACCCAGGAGGAACTCCAGGAGCGTCCTGTGCAGGACCTCTCGGATGCCCTGCGCGGGACGCCGGGGATCACCATCAACAGCATCGGGCTCAATCGGCGAGGCATCAGCATTCGCGGCATGTCGGCCGAGCACACGCTGATCCTGGTGGACGGCAAGCGGGTCAACGCGGCCGGCAACGCCATCGCGCACGCGGATTTCGATCTGAACTGGGTTCCCGTCGAGGCGATCGAGCGGATCGAGGTCGTGCGCGGGCCGATGTCTTCCCTCTACGGCTCGGAGGCGCTGGGAGGCGTGGTCAATGTGATCACGCGCAAGGCGACCGATGTCTGGAAGGGGAGCGTGTCAGGCACCGGCGGGCTGCAGGAGGGATCGGGCGGAGATACCTACCAGACCGGGGCCTATGTCGGCGGGCCGCTTGTTCCGGGACGGCTCGGCCTCAGTCTCTATGCCGAGATACGAGGCCGGGGAGAGACCCCCGATCCGAACGAGCCGCGTCTGTCCGAGCTCGAGGAGCGCGATGCGAAGACCGGCAGCGCCACCCTGACCTGGACGCCGGACGAGGCCCAACGTATCGACCTCGGCTTCGGCTACGGCACCGAGGAGCGCGTGCGCAAGATCCAGACCGGAGGCCCCGCCCCGACCTTCTACGAGTCGACGGACGATATCGAGCGGCAGCATTTGTCCCTGTCGCACCGGGGCGAGTGGGAGTGGGGCAGTACGACGCTGCGCGCTTATCGCTCCATGCTGGACCGCGAGAACCGGCGGACGCAGGGAGCGCCGAGCGGCCCCAATAAGCTCACCGACGACACCATCGACGGCCATGTGAGCGCGCCGGTCCTCGATTGGAACTTGATTACTGTCGGGGGCGAATGGCGCCGTGAGCGGCTCGAGGACCCCACGGTGAACCTCCGCGGCGAGGCCGAGGCCGAGCACCAGGCACTGTTCCTGCAGGACGAGATCGCCATCAGCCCCGACTGGTCGCTGCTGATCGGCAACCGCGCCGACCACCATGAGGAGTTCGGCTGGCATCACAGCCCGCGCGCCTATCTGGTGCATCATCTGACGGACGCGCTCACGCTGAAAGGCGGCGTGGGCATGGGCTTCAAGGCACCGACTCTGAAACAGCTCTCGCCCGAATATGAGGCGGTCGCGGCGGCAGGCCGCTTCACCATCGTCGGCAATCCGGACCTGAAGCCCGAGACGAACACCATGTACGAGCTGGGCCTGGATTATGTGGGCAGTGGCTGGTCGCTCCGCGCGACGCTGTTCCAGAACGACCTTGAAGATCTGATCCAGACCCGTTGCGTGCAGTCCTGCGGCATCCGGGGTGCCGAGCGGCGGACCTATGAGAATGTCGACGAAGCCCGCATCCGCGGTGTCGAACTTGGCGGCGGCGTCGACCTGCCCGGGCAGCTCCGGCTCGACGCCAACTACACCTATCTCGACACGGAGGATCGCGCCACCGGCGAAGAGCTCGCCGAGCGGCCGCGGCATGGCCTCAACGCCGCGCTGAGCTGGTTCCCGACGGATGCCTTCATGGCGCGGCTGCGCAGCGAGTATGTCGGCCGGCAGATCGTCGATTCGGGGCCGGCGACCGAAACCCTGCCCGACTACGCGATCTGGTCGATCGATCTCAGCCACCAACTGACGGACGCCGTCACGCTCCGCGGCGGGATTCACAACCTTACCGACGAACGCCTCGCCGAGAAATCGTCCAGCTTCACCTATGCCGAGCCGGGCCGGCTCTTCTGGGTCGGCCTCAACTACAGCTTCTGATCATGAAACGGATCGCACCTTTCTTGCTGATGCTGTGCCTGCTGCTGGGCGCCAGCGCGGCGGCGCAACATGGCGTCGTCGATGACCCGACGGAGCAGCCGCTGCTGCGTATCATCGCCAATGATTTCGTCCTCCCCGGCAAGCTCGCCAAGATCGCCTCTTGGGCGCGCGAAGCCGGAGTCAGAATGGAGAGCGTCTCTGTCGAGACGGCACCGGGCGAGCCGCAGGACTGGCTCGTCGGCGCGGATCTCGTCATTCTCGACACGCCGCGACGCATCGACCTTGCCATGGTGCAGGAGCGGATGGGGGCGGCGCTGAACCGAACCGACGTCCCCTGGATCCGGGTCGGCGGCGGCCCACCGACCTTCGATCACCTCGCGCCCGATCATGCGCGGCGGCTGATCGCCTATTATGCGAATGGCGGCGAAACCAATCTGCGCCGGATGCTGACCTATGTCCGGCATTGGCATGACGGGCGGGACGTCGCATCGCTGCCGCCAGCCATCCCGTTGCCGAAGAGCGGCTTCTATCATCCGGAGGCCGCCGAGAGCTTCGCCACCCTGGAAGCCTATCTCAACTGGGGTGCGTCGCGCTAGCCGGACGGCGCGTCGCGCGTTGCCTTCGCCATCCATGCGACGGCGCTTGCCAACATGCAGACCAAGGTGCTGGACGCGCTGGTGGCGGCCAGCGAGGCGCGGGGACTCGTGCCGCTGGTGTTCTGGTTCGACGCCGCCGACCCGCGGGCGCTCCAAACACACCTCGGACCTGCAAAGCCGGACATCCTGGTCAATCTCCAGCATATGCAGAACGGATCGGCGCGCCGCGCCGAGTTCCGCGCCCTCGACATTCCTGTCTTGCAGACCCTCACCTATCGGCAGGGCGATCCCGCCACATGGCGCGAGGCGACCAGCGGTGTGCCGATGCATATGGTCGCGCCCTTTCTCAGCGTGCCGGAAAGCTGGGGGATGAGCGATCCGCTGGTGATCGATGCCGTCGAGGGCGGTGAGCCGGTGCCGATCACAGAGCAGATCGAGGCGTTGCTCGACAAGGCGGCGGCCCTGGCGGCGCTGCGTCGGACCCCGGCATCGGAGAAGCGCCTTGCCCTGATGTTCTGGAACTATCCGGCGGGCGAGAAGAACCTCTCCGCCTCGCATCTGAATGTGCCGCGGAGCCTCGAACGTCTGACGGCGGCGCTCGCCGCGGCCGGCTACGACGTCCTACCCACGGCGGAAGCCCGGCTGATCGCGGCGGGCCAAGCCATGCTGGGTGCCCTGTACCACCCCGACAAGCTGGACGGTCTTCTGTCGGACGGCCTCGCCGAGGCTTTCCCGCTGGCGCGCTATCAGGCCTGGCTCGACGCTCTGCCGGAGGCGGTACGGGCGGCGCTGCACGAGCGCTGGGACGAGCCGGAGGACCATTGGGCCATGCGCGAGGTCAAGGGTGAGCCGCAGTTCATCATCCCGCGTCTGCGCCTGGGCAACCTCGTGATCATGCCGCAGCCGCCTCGCGCCGGGCGGCCCGGCGAGTCCTATCATGACGCCAAGCTGCCGCCGGATCACTTCTATCTCGCTGCCTATCTCTATCTGCGAGAAGGATTCGACGCCCACGCGATGATTCATCTCGGCACGCACGGTACTCAGGAATGGACCCCGGGCAAGGATCGCGGCTTATGGACCAAGGACTTTCCCTTCCTTGCCGTCGGTGACCTGCCGGTCTTCTATCCCTACATCCAGGACAATATCGCCGAGGCGATCCAGGCCAAGCGGCGCGGGCGCGCCGTCATCGTCAGCCATCAGACGCCGCCCTTCGCACCGGCCGGTCTCTACGACGAGTTGCGCGACCTGCATGCGCTGATCCACGAGTACCAGCAGCTTGAAGAGGGCGCCGTGCGCGAGCGCACCGCGGACCAGATTCGAGACGCGGTAGTGCAGAGCAGTCTGCACCGCGATCTCGGTTGGGACGAGGCGGAGATCGGTACCGATTTCGTCGGATTCATGCTCGTGCTCCACGATCACCTGCATGAGCTGGCGCGCAGTTCCATGCCGCTAGGCCTGCATAGCTTCGGTGAACCGGCTGCACCGGAGCACCGCCTCAGCACAGTCATGCAGCAGCTCGACGAGCCTTACTACAGCCTCCTCGATCCCGAGCCGGATGAGCTTTTCGTCGGCGACTTCCATGACTTGCAGGAAACGCCGCCCTTCCGCCTGCTACATCGCCATCTGCGGGACGGTGCCTCGTTGGACGAGGTTACCGACCCGAAGCTGCGCGCGCTTCTCGCGCGCGGGGCTGAGCTGGATCGCCACCTCGCGGATACGCAGGAGATCGAGGCCCTGCTGGCGGGCTTGGCCGGCCGCTTCGTGGCGCCCGGAACGGGCGGTGACCCGGTGCGCAACCCGGATGTGCCGAGCGGCCGCAACCTCTATGCTTTCGAGCCCGACAAGATCCCGACGCGTGCGGCCTACGAGGCCGGTGCGGAGGCATTCCAGAAGCTGCTCGACGCCTACCGGGCGGACCATGGCGGGCAAGCGCCGCAGAAGCTCGCCTTCTCTCTCTGGTCCTCGGAAGCGCTCCGGCATCTCGGGATCCTGGAGAGCCAGGTGCTGCATGCGCTCGGCCTGCGCCCCGTCTGGGACGATGGCGGCCGTGTAAAGGCCTTGGACATCATTCCGACCGCCAAGCTCGGCCGCCCGCGGATCGACGTGGTGCTGCAGGTGACCAGTGTCTATCGCGATCAGTTCGACGGCTTCATGCGGCTGCTCGCGGAGGCAATCGACCGTGTGGCGCAGCTCGACGAGCCAGACAACGCTGTGGCGCGCAACAGCGGCCTTCTCGCGGCGCAGCTGATCGAGCAGGGGATCCCGGCTGAGCGCGCCCGGCAGCTTGCGCGCCTACGGTTGTTCAGCAACGCGCCCGGCGACTACGGCAGCGGCTTGCCGGAGGCAGCGCTGGATTCCACGAGATGGGAGACGGAGGCGCGGCTGGCGGATCAGTTCCTGTCCCGCCTGCAATACGGTTACGGCGCGCAAGAGTGGGGCGTGCGGCTCGACACCGGCAACCTCTTTGCCTCCCAGCTCAAGGGCGTGCAAGCGGCCGTCCTCTCCCGCTCGTCGCGGCTTCACGGCGTGCTTTCGACCGACCATCCCTTCGAGTATCTCGGTGGGCTGGCGCTAGCGGTGCGCCATCTCGACGGCGCGAGTCCCGCGCTCTACGTTGCCGACCTCCGCAACCGCCAGGCGCGCATCACAGGAGCCGAGCGCTTCCTCGCCGAGGAGCTGCGGTCCCGGTATCTGAACCCGCACTGGATCACGGCGACGCAGGCCGAGGGCTATGCCGGGACCCTCGAAATCCTGAAGATCGTCAACAATATCTGGGGCTGGCAGGTCGCCGCACCCGAGACCGTACGGGCTGACCAGTGGCAGGCGGTCCACGACACATTCCTGCGCGACACGCGGGAACTCGACCTGAACGCCTGGTTCGAGACGCACAATCCCACCGCGCAGGCGCAGCTGATCGAACGTCTTGTCGAGGCCGTCCGTAAGGGCTACTGGGATGCCGGCGCGCAGACCCGGCGCGAGCTCGTTGAGCGGTGGCAGCAACTCGCCCGTGTGCACGGCGTCGACATCGGTGCCGACGTCACCCGCGCCTTCATTGAGGAGACGGCAGCCGGCTTCGGGCTGCAGATGGCGTCTGACGGTGCCCCCGCGTCGTCCAGGCAGCCTCCGGCCCCAGCCGAGCCATCGGTCGCGAGCGATACCGGCGAAAGCGATGCCGGCGAACAGGTGCGGGGCCAGGTGCTGCAGCCGACAGCGGCGGCGACCGCAGAGGAGGCCGCTTGGCGTCTCTGGCTCGGGCTCGCGGCGCTCGGTCTTTGCCTGCTCGCGGGCGCTTTCTGGCAGGTGCGCAGCAATCACATGACAAGCGGAACGATGGGATCCTCATGACAGTCTTCGAATCCGGCCTCTACGACTTGGCTCATCTGTTCCTGGTGCCCGTGCTCGTGCTGATCCTTGCCGCGCTAGCCTATGTCTTTGCCGGCCTCGGCGGATTTGCCGTGGAGGTTTGGCAGCGACGGCACGACCTCTATCGCTCGCGCCTCGCGGCACATCAGAGCCGCACCGACTGCAGCAGCGACGACCTGGAGGTGTGGATCCTCAAGCGCCTGGAGTGGCTGCGGATCATCGCGCGGAGCGTACCGATGCTCGGCCTGGTGGCTACGATGATCCCGATGGGCCCGGCGCTGCTGGCGCTCAGCCGCAATGATGCCGAAGCCATTGGCGACAACCTGGTGGTCGCGTTCTCCGCCGTCGTTCTGGCGCTGATCAGCGCCAGCATCGCCTTCTTCCTGCTCACCATCCGCCGGCGATGGCTGCTCCAAGAGCTCCGCGCCATCGAGCGGGACCGGGGAGCGAGATGATGCGCTTCCTCGAGCATGACGAAGCGGACGATCCGATTCTGTCGGTCGTCAATCTGATCGACCTGTTCCTGGTGGTCATTGCCATTCTGATGATCGTCATCCTGCGGAACCCGTTGAACCCGTTCAGCAGCGACCGGGTCGTGGTCGTCGAGAAGCCGGGCGAGGCGGACATGCGGATCACGATCAAGGATGGCGAGGAGCTGACCCGCTACGAGGCGAGCGGCGAGATCGGCGAGGGGCGGGGCGTGAAGGCCGGAACCACCTATCGGCTGCCGGACGGGCGGCTCGTTTATGTTCCCGAGGCGGGTGGGCCGGTAGAGGCAACTCGATAAGCCCACCGGAGCTGGATCCGCCCAGCTTGAATCGACAGCCGCCGGCAAGCCGGCGAGGCGGATATAGGCAAACTATACTCTGTCTTTCGAAAAACTATAATTTCGTAATGAGGCCGCTTTTGCGATCCTCGCTGCACCGAAGAACGGCAGATTCCCTTGGGAGCGAGAGACGTGATCAGAAAAGGCGAGCAATACAAGGAATCGATCCGCGACGGGCGCGAGGTCTGGGTTAATGGAGAGCGCGTGACCGACGTCACGGCGCACCCCATGTTCAAGCCGCTCGTCGATATCCGTGCCCGCATCTACGATATGCAGCACGAGCCGGCGACGAAGCCCGTGCTGACCTATCGCGACGAGGACGGCAACGAGCATGCGATCGCCAATAAGCTGCCGGCCACGCAGGAGGATTGGGTCGCGAAACGGCGGGCGACCGATGCGGTTCTGGATGACGTGGCCGGCGTAGTCACGCGTGTCGGGGACGAGACCGTCGGGGAGATGTGGTCGCTTTATGACGGCCAGGACGTCCTGAACGAGGTCGACCCGCAATTCTCCAAGAACATCCGCACCCATATCGACCGGGTTCTCTATAGCGATCCGTTTCACGTCTCGGCCAATACGGACCCCAAGGGCGACCGCTCGAAGCGGCCCCAGGATCAGGACCCCGACATGCTGCTGCATGTCGTGAAGGAAACCGACGCCGGCATCATCGTTCGCGGCGCCAAGTACGAAACGGCCGCCGCCTATGCGAATCAGGCCTTCACCAAACCGACGATCGCCAATTGGGGTGATGCGGAACTGTCGGATTATGCGGTCGGATTCATCTGCGATCTGTCCTCGCCGGGCCTGAAGTTCATCTGCCGGACGGGATTCGCCGGCCGGGCCCCGGCGGAGGATTATCCGCTGGCCAACCGCTTCGACGAGATCGACACCCTCCTCATCTTCGACAATGTCCTGATCCCTTGGGAGAATGTCCTCTTCTACCGGCATACGCGGGCCGCGCAGTTCATCCGTGCGACCCTGCACCGGTACAGCGCCTTTGCCTTCGTGCAGCGGATTCTGCGCTTCGCCGACATGATGATCGGCGCCGCCCTGTTCAACGTGCGGCAGACCGGCCTCGAGAAGCAGCCTGCGGTGCAGGAGAAGCTGGCGACGCTGGCGGTCTATCGGGAGGGAATCAATGCGCATCTGAGCGCCGCGATCGCCCATACCGAGCGCAGCCCGGGCGGGCTCCTGATGCCCAACCAGTCGCTGCTCTACACCGGACGGGTGCATGCCTGCTCCAACCTGCCGGCGATGATGCATGTCGCGCGCGAGCTGTGCGGCGGCCAGATCTGCGTGACGCCGGACGCGGCCGCGTTCCGTCACCCAGAAACCGGTAAATGGCTGGAGAAGTACTACTCGATCAACGAGCATTGGAACGCCGAGGATCGGCGCAAGCTTCTCGCCTTCGCCCGCGATCT
Source organism: Virgifigura deserti (assembly GCA_003576685.1). Classification (GTDB taxonomy): domain Bacteria; phylum Pseudomonadota; class Alphaproteobacteria; order Dongiales; family Dongiaceae; genus Virgifigura; species Virgifigura deserti. The sequence continues at coordinate 77,231 of QOZR01000005.1, read as the reverse complement.
CCTGAACTCCGACTATGCGGGTCACCGGCTGACCTTCCAGCTTTTCGCGCAGTCGCCGCCCTTCGCGCATCTTGGTGCCGTCTACCGGAACTTCGACTTCTCCGGTCCGCTCGACTTCGTCAAGAAGTCTGCCGGGCTTTCGGACAGGGTGGCGCCGGAGCGGAAAAAGGCGGCGGAGTAGGTCGGCAAGATCGAAAGGCGGAGGACGAGGTGATGCTGCGCGACAGATTCACGGAAGGCATGGGCCGCGTGCCCAATGCCGTCTGCATCGTGACGACGGACGGCCAGGCCGGGCGGGCCGGCGTGACGGCGAGCACCCTGTCGTCCGTTTCCGCGGACGGCCCGGGGCTTCTGGTCTGCATCCATCATCTCAGCCCCGCCTGCGCCGCGATCCAGGAAAACGGCGTGTTCTGCGTGAATGTGCTGCGCGCCGGGGCGGCGGTCGTCGCCAACACCTTCGCCGGCCGATCCAAGACCGACGACGGGAACAAGTTCAGCTGTGCCCGGTGGCGCACGCTGGAAACCGGGGCGCCGGTCCTCGATCAGCCACTCGTGGCGTTCGACTGCCGGCTCGGCTCGGCGATGCGCTGGAACACGCATTTCATCTTCGTCGGCGATGTGGCCGCCGTCGAGCTCGGCGAGGCCGAGCCGCTTCTGTATGGCAATCGGACCTTTGGCCGATTCGCTCCATTGTCGGTCGCCGAGCCCGTTTAATTCCTTTTCGTCAATATCCGTAAATCGAAGGAAGCCAGCATGGCGCACACCAGAATCCGAAAGTTCAACACGCGCGAGATGTATCCGGGCAAGGACATGGACAACGACCTTTGCATGGCCGTGCGCGCCGGCAATCGGGTCTTCCTGCGGGGCCAGACTGGGTTCGACCTCGACGGGAACTTCGTCGGGGCGGGAGATCCGGCAGCGCAGGCCGACAACGCGATGAAGTGCGTGAAGATTCTGCTCGAGGAGGCCGGGGCGAAGCTCGAGCATATCTGCAAGGTCACGATCTACATCACCGACCGCGCCTACCGCGAACCCGTGTACCGGACGATCGGAAAGTGGCTGAAGGGCGTCTACCCGTGCTCCACCGGGCTGATCGTCAACGGCCTGGCGCTACCCGAGATGGTGATGGAGATCGACGTGGAAGCCGTCATTCCGGCCGACGAGGCCTAGCCATGACGTTTTCCCTGGTCGGGCGGTGCGCCCGCACGCGAATGGTCGGCGTGGCCATCACGACGTCGAGCATCGCGGTCGGAAGCCGGTGTCCCTGGGTGCGCGCGGGTGCGGGCGCCGTCTCGACGCAGAACGTGACCCTTCCGTCCCTGGGTCCGAGCATCCTCGATTGCCTCGAGCGCGGCGAAGCCCCGGAAGACGCCGTACGGACGCTCATGGAGCGCGAGAAGGACAGGGCCTACCGTCAGGTGGTCGTGATCGACTGCGATGGCCGGGCCGCTCATTACACAGGCGAGAAGATTCTCGGCACGAACGCCGTCGCGAAGGGGCGCGACGCCATTGCCGCGGGTAATCTCCTTTCGACCGACGCAGTGCCGCAAGCGATGGTAGAGGCCTTCGAGCAGGCCGGCGAGGACCGGCATCTGGCCGAGCGGCTTCTGACCGGGCTCACGGCGGGCGTGGGGCGCGGCGGGGAGATGGGGCCGGTTCATTCCGCCGCTCTGCTGGTCGCCAGCGAGCTTTCCTGGCCGCTCGTGGATCTGCGGGTGGATTGGGACGACGAGGATCCGGTGGCGCGGCTGAGCGCCTTGTGGCGAGCCTACGAGCCGCAGATGATGGACTATGTCGCCCGCGCCCTGAAGCCGGCCTTGGCTCCGAGCTACGGCGTTCCTGGGGACCAATGACAGCCGAAGGGGCGCCGGCCAGGACGCTTCCGGCATCGGACGAGATTCTCGAACGCCTGATCGGCTTCGATACCGTCAGCCGGAATTCCAACCGCGCGCTCATCGACTTCATCGCCGACCTTCTCGACGACCACGGGGTCAAAGCGGAGATTCAACTGTCGGACGACGGCCGCAAGGCGAACCTCTTCGCGACGATCGGGCCCGAAGACGTGGGCGGGATCATCCTGTCCGGGCATACGGACGTCGTCCCTGTCGACGAACAGCCCTGGACGGTCGATCCGTTCCGCCTGTCTCGCAAGGACGGCCGCCTGTACGGGCGCGGCACGGCCGATATGAAGGGCTTCATCGCGGTCGTCCTCGCCTGCGTGCCCTATTTCACGCAGCGGCGGCTGAAGACACCGATCCATCTGGCGTTCTCCTATGACGAGGAGGTCGGCTGCCTCGGCGTCCGTCCCCTGATTGCTGCGCTGCGGGAGCGGCCGGTCCGCCCGCGCGGCTGCATAATCGGCGAACCGACCGAGATGCGCCTGGTGACCGGGCATAAGGGCAAGCTTGCCGTCCGCTGCGATGTCCGGGGCCTCGCCTGCCATTCGGCCCATGCGCCCGATGGCGTGAACGCGGTCGAGTATGCCGCGGAGCTGATCCACAGGATTCGTGCGATCGCGCGGAGAGAGGAGAGTGGAGGAGAGAGAAGCGCCGACTTCGACCCACCCTTCGCCACCATCCAGTGCGGGGTGGTCTCCGGCGGCACCGCCGTGAATATCGTTCCCGACCGGGCGCGCTTCGACTTCGAGGCGCGTGTCCTGCCGGGCCAGAGCGCCGAAGCGCTGGTCGACGAAGTCAAGCGGTTCGCCGCCGAGGAGCTCGTTCCCGACATGCGGCGCCGTTGGCAGGGGGCCGACATCCTGTTCAGCGAACTGTCGTCCTACCCCGGGCTGGCCTGCCCGGCCGATACGCCTCTGGTCGCCTTCGTGCGCGAGCTGACCGGCGCGAACAAGACAGGGACCGTAAGCTTCGGCACCGAAGGCGGGCTTTACGACGAGGCCGGCATTCCGACCGTGGTCTGCGGGCCGGGAAGCATGGCACAGGGCCACAAGCCCGACGAATATGTGACGCTTGATCAGCTACGCCGGTGCGAGGATATGTTGCGCAGACTCGCCGATCGCCTGGAAGAGGTCGGGTTGTAAGGCACTAGGCCGCGCTCACCGCGGCCGAGGTTCCAAGCTCCTCCTGGCAGAAGTGGATGAATATTTGGGCCAGCTTGGTCAGGCGCGACCGTTGCAGCCACGCCGCAACCAGATCAGAGCACTTCACATCATCGAGCAGCGGCACCGCGACCACGCTATTGCCGTCATAGGTCAGGCTCGTGCTGGGCTTGGTGACGAGGACCGAATAGCCGAGCCCCTGGCCGACCATCCCGCGCACGAGCTCGACCGACGGCGAGCGATGGGTGACGTTCGGCTCAAGGCCGACTTCCTGAAAGAGCCCGCAGAAATATTTGCCGCTTGGCGGAACGTCGAGAAGGATCAGCGGCTCCTCTACGACCTGGCGCAGGGAAATGGAGGCGCGATCGGCGAAGCGGTGCTTTTCCGGTAAGAGGACATGGGGGCGGAGGCCGGGCAGAAGCGGCGCGTGCCGGTAGGCTCCACCGAGTTCCAGGTCGTAAAGCAGGACGAGGTCGAATGCCCCGTTCTCAAGACCGGCCAGAAGATCGCTCTGCACGCCGTCCTGAACATGGATCCGCACGTTCGGATAGCGCTGCCGGAAGCCGGCCAGCAGCCGCGGTATGTAAAGCGGTGCGATGGTTTCGAAGCAGCCGACCTCGATCTGTCCGCCGACCTTGTTGCTATCGGCGAACACGCTCTGCTCGAGCTCGCGCGCCTGGCGGAGAAGATCAAGCGCCTGACGGTAGAACCGCAAGCCAGAGGGCGTAAGCGAAACGCCGCTCGCATGATGCCGGATGAAGAGCTGGGTCGAGAAGTTCTCCTCCAGCGTCTTGATGGCGAGCGAAACCGAAGGCTGCGAGATGTTGAGCCGCCGCGACGCTTCGGCCACGCTGCCGCTTTCGACGACGATCGTGAAATAGCGAAGCTGCCGCAAGGTGTAGGAGAAGTTGGGAAAAACGCGCGCCTCAGACATCGCTTGCCCTCTTGCCGGCCCGATTTGGGTCGATGGTATCCCGCTCGCGGTGGGATCAACAGGGGACTGAGTGCCCTTGCCGCGCAAAGAAGGCGCGGACAGAGCTTGAAACTGTCCGCGCCGTCAGCACCGCAATTAGGGAGGCGTCGTCCGGCAACCGCTAGTTTGCGGCCTCCCAAGGAACCCACTCGCCGCCTTTCGCGACATAGATATCCACTTCGACGGGGACCTTGGTCTGGCCGTTCTCGTCGAAGGTGGTCCGACCAAGGGCGCCCTTGTAATCGATCTCGCGGATCGCGCTGGCCAGAGCCTCGCGATCGTCCGGACCGTGCTCCTCGATTACCTGGAGGAGGATGTTCGTCGCGTCAAAGGCGTATTTGGCGTAGGGCCCTGCGGGATCGTCGAAGTTGGCGCCCTCATAGGCCTCGTTGAAAGCATCGAGCGCTTCCGAGCTCTTGACCTTCGGATAGCTGACGATCGTTCCGTCCGCGGCCTCTCCGGCGATATCGAGATACTTCTCGTCATAGATGCCGGAGATCGCAAGCATCGGAATGTCCATTCCGAGGTTATGCATCTGTTTGCGCACGAGAGCGGCTTCGGTGATGACCCCGCCGAAATAGATGGCGTCCGGCTGCGACGCCTTGACCTTGGTGAGAATCGCCCGGAAGTCGGTCGTGCCCACGGGCGCCGCATCCGTCGAAACGATCTCCGCCCCGGCGTCCGTCACATAGTCCTGAAAGGTCTCCGTGTTCGAGACGCCGTAGTCGCTGGTGTCCGAAACGATGGCAATCTGCTTGAGCCCAAGCGTCTTCACGACCCAGTCCGCGAGCGGCTTGTTCTCCTGGGCGAGGGTCGGCGTAACGCGCGTCACCTCGGGAAAATTGGCCTCGGTGATCTTCGGGCTGATTGCGCCCCAGATGATGAACGGCATCTGATAGCGATTGAACACCGGTGTCGTCGCCAGTGCCACGGGGCTGTTCCAGTGGCCGATGGCCGCGACCACGTCTGGGTCGTTCACCAGCTTCAGCGCCGCCGAGACGCCGGTGGCGGGATCGGAGGCATCGTCGAGTGCGACCGGCTCGACCTCATAGGGATATCCGTCTTCGTTGGCTTGCTGGATCGCCAGCAGGAAGCCGTTGCGCGCGCCCGTTCCCTGCAGGGCATTTCCGCCGCTGAGCGGGCCAATGAATCCGAGCTTGATTGTCTCCGCGTCGGCTTCGTTGGGGGTAAACAGGCCGCAGACGGCGGCGATCGCAGCTGAGATGACGACGGCCCGTTTCAGGCCTGTGGTCACAATCGAGGACATGTAGGCTCTCCCTTTGTCATGTTATGCCGTGTTATGCGGTGCCTTGCCCGGAAGGCCTCGGCACCTCCAGCCTCTTGCGCCAAAGTGCCTCACCTTCCGGGAGAAGCATAAGCCTCGCGAGACAGATTGAACATTCTCGCTAACGAAAGAGGCCGTGAAACGATAATCTATCTATAACCTTGCCAAGAACTTTCTATAACCGTTGCCACACGTTTTCCGGCATGGTTGCACGCGAAAGCGTTGCTTGCCCCGCATGGCTGTGGGGGCCCATTTCAGCATAAGAAGGCCAGGGCCCGGCCCCGGCGGGGGACGAATGTCCGAGGAAATTCTTCAGCAACTCATCAACTGGATCGCCCTCGGGAGCATCTATGCGCTGCTTGCGGTGGGCTTCAGCCTCCTCTTCGGCGTGCTCGGCGTCATTCACTTCTCGCATGGTGATATCTCGCTGGTCGCTCCTTTCGTGGCGCTCGCCATTCTCCAGACTGCGTTGGCCAGCCTATCGTGGTTCGGGGGAGCAGCCGACCTCGTTCTGGCCTGCCTCATCGCCATCGCGGCCGTCGGCGTTCTCGGGATCGCCATAGACCGGTTCGTGCTTCGCGCCTTTCGGGACAAACCCGCGATGATGGCACTCGTGACGACGGTCGCGCTCGGCATCGTGATCCGCGAACTCATCCGCCACCTGTTCCCTCAGGGCGGCAATCCGCATGCGTTCCCGACCCCGCTGGCCGAACCCGCCTTCGCTCTGGGCAATGTCGTGGTGAGCTGGTTTACGGTTCTCGATGTCGCTTCCGCAACTGCGGTTCTTCTCGTTCTCTCCATTCTGCTTCGCAAGACCGGAGTCGGCGTGCGGATCCGCGCGGTTTCGCAGGATCGCGAGGCTGCCCGCCTGATGGGCATCGACGCCAATGCGGTCTTTCGAAACACCTTCTTCATCGCGTCGGCGACGGGGGCGCTCGCGGGCCTACTTTATGCGAGCTATGTCGGCGTGACGCGGTTCGACTTCGGTATTCTGGCCGGCCTGATGGGCTTCTCGGCGGCGGTTATCGGCGGGCTCGGAAGCATTCCCGGCGCGGTGATCGGCGGTCTGCTGCTCGCAGGGGTCGAGACCTTCGCCCAGGCAGCGATCGAGAACGGGACGGCCTATCGGCAGGTGTTCGCTTTTCTTCTGGTGATTGCCTTTCTCGTCTTCCGCCCCGCGGGCCTGTTCGGCCGGACCGTCACGGAAAAGGTCTGATCCATGGCGATGCGCGATACGAGCGAAGAGAGAGCCTCGCCGGGTCTCCTCGGCCCCGGGCTGTTCGTGATCCTGCTCGAAGCGCTGCTTGCGCTGCTGCTCTTCCTCTTTCTCACGAGCGAAAGCTGGATCGTCACCGTCGGCCTGCTGGCGGCGGCCGGCGCCGGGTTTCTCTGGCTTCAGCGGAATCCCGAGATCGAGACGCGGATCACCGACTGGTTCGCGCAGGCCCGCCTCGTCGCGATCGTGGTGGGCGGCGCCCTTGCCGTGGCATTCCCCTTCTTCCTCGGCGGCGACAGCTATGTGCTGCATCTCCTGATCATTGCCGAGCTGTATGCCGTGCTTGCGCTCGCCCTCAATTTCCAGCTCGGCAGCGCCAACATCCCGAACTTCGCCACCGGTGCATCCTACGGCATCGGTGCCTATGCGTCGGCGCTTCTCGCCATTCACTTCGGCATCGGCTTCTGGGGCGGTCTGGTCGCGTCCGCGATGGTCGCCACCTTCTTCGGTTTCGTTCTGGGTGTGCCCTCGATGCGCACGCGCGAATCCTATCTCGCCCTGGTGACGATCGCGTTCGGCGTGGTCGTGCATCAGGTCATCAACAACGTGACCTGGACAGGCGGCCCGAACGGCCTCGTCGGGATTCCGGCACCCACGCTCTTCGGACATTCCTTCGCCGAACCGATCGAGGTCCTGGGTTTTCGCCTGCCGAGCCAAGCCAACTTCTATTATACGGCGCTGGCGCTGATCGGGCTGTCCATCGTCGTCGCGCGGCGCCTGCATCACTCTCGGATCGGCCTCGCCTGGAACGCCCTGCGCACGGACGAACTCGCGGCCCGCTGCCAGGGGATAAACGTGACCTGGTACAAGGTGCTGGCCTTCGCCGTCGATGCCTTCATGGCGGCCTTCGCCGGCACGATCTATGCCTTCTATATCGGTTACATCTCGCCCGACAACTTCACGTTCCTCGTGTCCGTGACGATCATGACGATGGTCATCGTCGGCGGCATGGACAACATCTTCGGCGTGATCCTGGGCGCCTTCCTGCTCACCGTCCTCCCGGAGAAGTTCCGCGTCTTCTCGGACTATCGGCTTCTTCTTTACGGCGTGATCGTCATCGGGATGCTGATGGTTCGCCCCGAAGGGCTGTTCCCGAAGCGGCTGCGGCGATATGGGGGCCATGGATGAGCCCGATGCTGCTCGAGTGCGACGCCGTCTCGGTCCGCTTCGGCGGCCTTGCGGCGCTCGAAGGGGTGAGCTTCACCCTCGCGCAGGGCGAGATCCTCGGGATCATCGGCCCGAACGGCGCCGGCAAGTCCACGCTGTTCAACGCGATCACGGGCATCTACCGGGCGAGTGCCGGGCGGATGCGCTTCGCCGGAACGGAGCTGAACGGCCGGCCGGTTCATCGAATCGTCGAGCTTGGCATTGCCCGCACCTTCCAGTCGAGCCGCCTCTTCGCCGATATGAGCGTTCTCGACAATGTGGTGATCGGGCTGCACACGCGGACGAAGACCGGCGTTCTCGATGCCGTTCTGCGCTATGGGCGCGCACGGCGGGAGCTGGAGGATGCGGCCCGCAGGGCGGCGGACCTCCTCCGGACCGTGTCCGTCGACCTCTTCGAGCAGCGATACCGGCGCGCCAGCGAGCTTGCCCAGGCCGATCGTCGTCGGCTGGAGATCGCCAGGGCCCTGGCGACCGAGCCGAAGCTGCTGCTGCTCGACGAACCGTCTTCTGGAATGGATGACCGGGAGACCAAGGCGCTCGTGCGTGACATCCGCACCGTCTGCAAGGAGCGTTCCGATCTTTCGATCATGATCATCGAGCACGATATGAGCCTCGTCGCCGAGTTGCCCGACCGCGTGATGGTTCTGGATTACGGACGGAAGATCGCCGAGGGCTCGTTCGAGAGCGTCCGCGCTCTGGAACGCGTCCAGCAGGCCTATCTGGGAGGCGCGACCGCCCATGCTTGAACTCGCAGGCGTGGACACATATTACGACCGCGTTCCAATGCTCAGGCAGGTCTCGCTGCGCGTCGACGAGGGAGAGGTCGTCTGCCTGCTGGGGCCGAACGGTGCCGGGAAGACGACCACCTTTCGCGCGATCACCGGGCTCGTGCCCGCCGCCCGTGGCCAAGTCTCCGTCATGGGACGACCGGTCGCGAAGATCGGAACGGAGCGGGTCGCCGCGCTCGGAGTCGGTCTTGTGCCGGAGGGGCGCCGGCTGTTTCCGGATTTGACGGTTCGCGAGAATCTCTGGCTGGGCTATCAGGCGGCTGGCGGCGGGAACGCGTTCGAGTCCCGACTCGACAAGATGGGGGCCATGTTCCCGCGGGTGCGGGAGCGCCTGAAGCAGGCGGCCGGTACCCTGTCCGGCGGCGAGCAGGCGATGGTCGCTCTCGCGCGCGCGCTGATCGGCGGGCCGAAGCTGGTGATCATGGATGAGCCGTCGCTCGGGCTGTCGCCGCGTCTGATCGACGAGTATTTCGAGATCGTCGGCCAGATGCGCGAGAGCGGCACGACCGTGCTGCTGATCGAGCAGAACGCCGAACGGGCGCTGCGCGTCGCCGACCGCGGGTACGTTCTCCTCAAGGGGCGCGTGATCACCGAGGGCCGGACGCAAGAGCTGATCGAGGCCGAGGCAGTTCGGCACCTGTATTTCTGACGCCCGCCATAACCGCGAGAGCGCGGTCGCAGTCTCCTTCCCAAGCGCGAAGACTCTCCCCAAATGGGGCTATCCGAACCGTATGGTCGAGTGCAATTCATTGCGGATCGGAAACCCAGAGAGAAGGCGGCGATGCACCGGCAACAAGCATGTTTCAGAAGATTTGCAGCATGACCGCCGTCCTGCCCGAGGACTCCTTCCGCTATGAGGAGGCAGGGCAGGTGCTGATCTGCCGTCGCTTGGACCGGTGCGTGGTGGAGGGCGAGTATGACAACGCCTTTCTCGTTCGCCTCGGCAGCCGGAGCGCGGACAAGCGGCACCCGATCCTCGAGAGCCTGCGCGGTAAGCGAGTCCGCATCACGGTTGAGGTCGAGGACGATGCGCCGATGGAAGACCCTCTGGGCAAGTGGGGGCCGACGCTGCCGTAACCCGACCGCCAGCGACGCAACCATTGCGTTGCTAGGAGATCTCGACGCTCCCGGTTAGATCCGTCGCGATCCATAGAGGCGTCTTCCCGTTGCGGTGGTCGTCTGTAGGCAGCCGTTGTACAGTCTATCGGCTCGCACGCTTCCGCCTGCCCGATATTTCCGAACAGAAGCAGTCCTTGTCCGAGTCGGCGAGCACTTCGGAGCGGTCGGCAAGGGCGTCCTCGCAATTACCGCCTAGGAAACTGAAGAACAAAGGGAGCCGTCCATAGCAAAAGAGGCAGCGGAAAAGCCTTGGAGATTCGACAGGGGGAAGGGCATATGATCGGAGATCGGGTGAGAACCGTTCTCGTGCTGACTGTTTCGGCGGTTCTGTCCGGGTGCGGCGGTGGCGGCGGCCTTGCCGAAGACGCGTCACCCAACATCGACCGCCCGCCTCTTCTGGAGGAACCGGCAACGGGCTCCTCGCCTTCCGCCTGGAGCGGCAGCGACGAATATCTGAACGCCAACGGTCTTTCGATCATTCATGCCGCGGAAGCCTACTCCGTCCGAACGACGGGCAAGCCCGCCGGGGAGGACGTGCGGGTCGCCGTAATCGACACGGGCATCGATCAGACGCACCCGGATCTGGAGGCCCAGTCATTCGCTTTCCAAGGTGACGTCGAAGGCGACAGGGACGGCCACGGGACTCATGTCGCCGGAACGATCGCGGCCAGGCGGGACGGCCGGGGCGTTCATGGGGTTGCCTATAACGCGGATCTCGTCGCCATCCAGGCATTCCGAAACGTCTCGGACCTCGGGCCCAATATCGATCCGATCGCGACGTTCCCAAGCGAGGCCGCGGCTTCCATCGCGTCGGCGGCTGGGTTGGACCGTGCATATCTGGCAGCGGACATCCACGGCAATCTGCAATTCAAGGGAACGCCGCATGGTCCCGTTCCGCTGACCAGGAACTCTATGCCGGCTGCCGACGCAGATATCATGAACATGAGCTTCGGCACGCCCGATCCTGCGGTGATCAGCGGCGGCGGGCTGACCTACAGCGGATATCAGGTCTTCAGCGCCATGGCGGAAGCGGCCCAGGCCGGCAAGCTGATGGTCGTCGCTCTCGGCAACGAAAGCAATTTTCTCGGGCCATCCGCGGCACCGGCCAGCTACGTTCTCGATCCTCTGATCGTCGGCCATGCCGTCGTCGTCGGCGCGCTCAACGGGTCGGGGACAGCCGCCGCTTCCTTCAGCAATCACTGCGCCCACACGGCGAGTTACTGCATATTCGCCCCCGGTTCCGGTATCTACTCCACGGACCTTGGCGGCTATGGCACGATGAGCGGCACGAGCATGGCCGCTCCGCATGTTGCCGGCGGTCTCGCCGTCCTGATGGCGGCCTTTCCCAACCAGCCGCCCGAACAGATACTCAACCGCCTTTTGACGACGGCGGACCCTCTGGGGGCTTCGTCGATTTACGGCCATGGCGGAATGAATTTGGCGAGGGCGATGAATCCGGTCGGTACGCTCAGCGTCCCGACGGGGGCGACTTCGGACGGGAACCTTGCCCCGGTTGAATTGACGTCGCTGCATCTGGCGCCCGGGTTCGATGCAACCGCCCTCAAGGCTGCCCTGAACAGCGTCCTGACCTATGACAGCCAGGGATTCCAGTTCTATTCCGATCTGGGGAGCGACGTCAGCGGACGCGAGCAGCCGTCCGGTCTGGAAGCGTTTGTGGATGCCTTGCCGAGCAGAACCGTACGAACGCCGATCGCCGATCTTGGGTCGGTCGCTTTTGCGGTCGGCGAATCGGATGTCGACATCCGTCGAAGCGAGTTCTTCTCGCCGGAGAGCGCCGACGAGATCGAGAGCTTTTCGGTGACGCTGGCGCTGGATGAGCGCACCGAATTCAGGCTCAGCGACGGCATGCTCGGCGGCCCGGCTTCGCACCCGGCCTTTGCCCAGGTCCCGGACAGCGTGCTGCCGCTGCAAGCGGCGTTCGCGCCATATTCATCCTATGTCTTCGGAAACACTGGAGCGGCCCTGTCCTACAGAATCGATGACAGCAACGTGGTTCAGTTCGGATGGCAAAGCGGCGACAATCTGGAAGAAGGCGACGCCACCCTGGGCAATCTGGGAATGACACACAGCATTCTGGACGGCTTGGCCTTGAACTGGGAGGCCGGCTTTCTCTCCGAGGACAAGAGCGCGCTGGGCTCGGCTGCCGACGGCGCGCTGGGCGGCGGCCTCGAATCGCGGACGCGGTATCTGTCGTTCTCCGTCAACTATGATCTCGCTACGACGGTAGCGCTGTTCGGCAGCGTCACCGTCGGGACCTCCGACATAAATGTCGGCGGGAGTGGCCTCGTCTCGGAATGGTCGGACAGTGCCGGTCGTTCCTTCGGGGTCGGCGCAAGCATCTCAGAGATCTTCGGCGAAGATCGACTCGTGTTCGTGGTGTCGCAGCCCTTCAAGGTGGATGACAGCACGATCACCCTGAGGGTCCCCGTGTCCGACGACCGGAAGGGGGCCGTCCACTATCGGGAAGAACGGGTCGACGTGTCGCCCCATGGAAACGAAACGGCGCTTCAGATGGTCTATTCCGGCGGTATCGAGGACCTTGGCCTGACATATGCTGCGGGCAGCTACGCCCGGATCGAGCCAAATCATGATCCGGACGCCGATACGGAATTCGGACTCGGCGTCAAGCTTGGCGTTCCATTTTGATCTAAGAAAGAAAATGCGAATGACAGGACGACGGCGCGCGCTCTTAGGGCTGGGCGGGCTCCTCGCATCGGTGGCCTGCGATCAGCGCCAACCGGCGATCGGAGGAGACGGAGGAACAGCGGGTGAAGAGGCACAGTTTCCGGCCGGCACGGTTCGCCTTCACGAGCATCTCTACATGGTGCCGCTCGGCGACGATGATGGAGGGTGCCGGATGTACAGACCGGACTCCGATACCCTGGCTACCTTGACCGTAATCTATTACCGCCGACCGGACGGGTCCTTCACGACGGACCGCCGGGAGGCGGAGTGCGGTGGATAGCTCGCGCTCCGCAGCAGCAGACTGACGAGTTCCGATCGCCGCTCGGTTCCCGTCTTGGAGAGAATCCGTTTCAAATAGGTCCGCGCGGTCTCGTGGGTGATTGCCATCGCGCAGCGGTTGAGCTGCCTTGGGGTCGAAGGCGTAGAACGGCCGAATGCTGGCGACGTTTCTCTCCGGCATTGCCGAGAACGCCGACTTTCGCACCTGACTTTCGCGACGGAGATGCCTTGATCTTTCACCGCCGCCGATCTCGCCACCAATGTCAGGATTTTTGCGACCGGATGCCGGAGCGCCCCTCGCAACCTACTTCAGAACCTCAGCGAGTTCGATCAGGTCGCTTGCCATGTATTCCCAACCATCGTGCGGCCTGACATTGGCAGCCTTCGACGGATCTTGCGCATTCTCGCGAACGACATAGGCCGTCTTCAACCCGCATCGGCGCGCAGCTTCTAGATCGTAGTCGTGGGCAGCGACCAGCATCGCCCTGTCCGGCGTCACGCCCAGCAACTCGCAGGCACGAAGATACACCTGCGGCATCGGCTTATAGGCGCGGGAGACATCAGCGCCAAGGATCGTATCCCATGGCAGTCCGGCATGTTTTGCCATGTTCACCAGAAGCCGGGTGTTCCCATCAGACAGCGGTGCGACGATGAAGCGTGCCTTCAATCTGGAAAGACCCTCCACCGAATCCGGCCACGGCTTCAGACGGTGCCAAGCCAGATTCAGGTTTTCCAGTTCCGCGCGCGGTAAAGCCGATGGCGTCAGCCCGAATCCTTTTAGGCAGGCTTCCAGGTTCTCCATGTTGAGCAGATCGAGCGGAACAAAGGATCGCTGCTCGCAGCGAACGGCCTCGACCGATTCGTCATAGCGTCCGACCCAGGCATCGGCAAAAGCACCCGCGTCGATATGCGAAGCGTCGTGGCGCTTCAGAAAGGAACGCGCCTCTGTCGCTATGCTGCCGCGCCAATCGACAACTGTTCCCAGAACATCGAAGAACAATACCTCAACTTTCGTCACTTCAGCTCTCCACGCCGGTTCATTTGGTCATCCGTCAGCGGTCATTTTTCCCCGCAATTGCAATAGGGCTTATGTTGCAGTCATCAGCCAGCAACATGATTTCGCTTCGTATTGAAAAAAATTGCTGAAATCTCATAATCTTAGAAGACCGGAAATTCTAATCCTATATAACCTGGGAATTATAGTGATGCGCCGTGACCTTCCACCGCTCCGTCTTCTCACGACTTTTGAAGCGGTGCTTCGCACAGGAGGGGTCCAGAACGCCGCCGCCGAGCTGAATGTCACGCAACCGGCCGTTAGCCAGGCATTGAGAAGCCTTGAAGATCATATCGGCGCAAAGCTGCTGGATCGTCGTATGCGGCCAGCCGCCTTGACGGAAGCCGGGCAGATTCTGTTCCGGGCCGTGTCGAACGGGATAGATCAGATCGGGCGGGCAATAGACCAAATCAAGGCGATGGAAAGAGTCGAGCAGAATGTGGTGACAGTCGCCTGCACCATCTGCACCGGCACCTACTGGCTGATGCCACGGCTGGCCGCGTTCTACAGCCGGTATCCCGACGTGACAGTTCGTGTCGTAACCTCGTCCGGCGTTCCGAGGTTTGCCACCGATACCGACCTGCTCATCCGTTACGGTTCTGGCGACTGGACCGATGGGAAGAGCGAGCTTCTGTTCGGCGAACGCCTGGTTCCCGTCTGTAGTCCGCAAGCCGTCGCGCGTTTCGGCGCTGGCGATCTGGAAAAAGCGACCTTGCTGCACGTCGAGGCCGAGGACGATTGCTGGCCCCGCTGGGACGACTATTTCGAGGTGATTGGGCTATCGGGAAACCGGCAAGGAGACCGGACCTTCAGCAATTATGTGCAAGCTACCCAGGCCGCAATCGCAGGCATGGGCGTGATGCTAGGTTGGATCTCGAACACAGGGGATCTCGTGAGAGAAGGACGGCTCGCAGTTTTCCGGGACCAACCCATCTCTGCTGATGGTGCGTTCTTCTTGGTCGCACCCGTGCGCGGGCGCGCCAAAGCCGCTTCCACACTGTTGGCATCTCATCTTCGAGGTTGCGTCGCCGATTCCCGACTTACCTGATGGACTGCAAAGGGCTCAAAGCGGTGATCGCTGTTTATCGCAGAGCTCCCGATTAAAGCGACAGTTTTGAGCCTGGCTTTTGCAAGGCCGCAGAACGGAACTTTTGCGACAAGGCAGGGCGTGGTAGGAAACTATTCTCCACAACCATACGGGCCATCCCGACTGCAGTCCTCACTGCATCAAGGATCCTCGCACCGTTAGGTTTTCGGCATTCGGCATGGAATCAGTTTGCAATAGAATCTAGTCCTACAACCTGCGATATTCAGCCTGGGGGCGCGAAGGGAAGGGGGAGTCGGGCGGGATGACCGCGGATGAAGGAAGCTTCAACCGGATCTTCGATATCGAAGAAAGCATTGTCGACATAGAGACGCTGTTCCATAGCGCGAAGGTCAAGCATCTCTACGACTGGTGGTGTATGGCGGGAGGCGGGCGGCTGCCCTCGAGGGGGATGTTCGACGTCGTCGACCACAAGAGTATTATCGCAAATCTTTTTCTAACCGAAGTCACTCCGCGCGGCGATTTCGTCTTCCGCCTTCTCGGCGAGGAGGTGATCGCGATGGTCGGCCGGAACTATACGGGAGAAACCGTCAAGGACTCGAGTTGGGCGGAGTACGGACACGCCCTGGGCGCTTATTACCGCTCGATAATCGAGGCCAAGACCTGCCGCCGGTGCGTCGGCTCCCTTGCGTTCCCCGACAATGATCTTCGTCGGTTCGAATCGATCGACTGCCCACTGTCGAGCGACGGCATGGCGGTGGATATGATCATCGGCGTCATGGATACCATTCGATGACGGTGCGGTGGTGCTGCTGACATTCG
Organism: Virgifigura deserti; assembly: GCA_003576685.1. Classification (GTDB taxonomy): domain Bacteria; phylum Pseudomonadota; class Alphaproteobacteria; order Dongiales; family Dongiaceae; genus Virgifigura; species Virgifigura deserti. Next base: position 61,659 of record QOZR01000005.1, on the reverse strand, counting down.
AGCGACGATGCTAGGACGCGTTAACCATAGAGGCGCAGAGGGCGAAGTCTTCTCTGTGCCTCTATGGTTCAACGATCTTGCGCCCGTGGCAGGTCGGGCGTCATGCTCCGAATTTCGTCGACGTGAGGACCGCCTCGCCAAGCCCGACTGGCTGATGCGAAGCCGGCGATAAGGACGCGCCCGAGCGGAACGTCGGATGCACCAAGAGGACAGCCGTTGCGGGAGTCCCGCCCGCTATTCGCGGCGCCGCTACTCTCGGCGCTTGTCGTCGAGTTCCTTGCTCGCCCGCTCGATCTCGGCCTGGGTCTGGTTCAGGTCCGCCTTGCTGCGGCCAAACTTCACCCGGTTTTCGGCGGCGAGCTTCTCATCCTTCAAACGCTGCCGCCCCTTGCGGTATTTGTTGAGGTTGACGACTTCACCCATACTGATACTGCTCCTGCCGACACGAAGGTCGGAAACGATCGCGTATGGCCCCGGCGATCAGAGTAATGCAATTCGCTGCCGGTGCAAATGGCGCCGCGCATTCTGCCGTTCGCGAACCAGATCGGAGATGCACCTGGAATGCTCAACAAGAGTTTGATCGCCCTCGGCATCCTGCTTGTCCTGGCGGTCGCGGCCATCCTGATCGGCCCTAGCTTCGTCGATTGGAACCGCTATAAGCAAGAGATAGCCGCAACGGTCGAGCAGAGCACCGGGCGGGATCTCGACATTACGGGCGACATTTCGGTGCGCGTTCTTCCGACGCCGACGCTGTCCGCCGAGGGGGTCCGGTTCGCCAATATGGAGGAAGGCAGCGCGCCGGAGATGGCGACACTCGACACGCTTCGGGTGCGCGTCGCCTTCTGGCCACTGCTGCGCGGGAACATCCAGGTCGAGGAGGTCGTCCTGGTCAACCCGACGATTTTGCTCGAGACCACGGCCGATGGCCGCAACAATTGGGAATTCGGTGCGAGCGAGACGAACGCGCCGGATAGCGCGCCCGCGGGGGCGGAAACTGGATTCAACGTCAGCCTCGACGATGTTTCGATCGAGAACGGCACGATCATCTACCGCGATCTAGGCGCCGATACCGAGCGGAGAGTCGAGCAGCTTGACGCCGAAGTGGCCGCCGAAACGCTGCGTGGCCCGTTCCGTGCGACCGGAGAAGGTTTGGTCGACGGCGAGCCGGTGACCTTCGACGTCAGGACCGGCCGGATCGAGGGCGGGCAAACGGCGTCGCTGCGCCTGAATGCAGGCCTTGCGCGCGTCGATGCCGCCCTGCAGTTCGTCGGGAGCCTGCGCCTCCAAGGGGGGGATAGTCGGATCCGCGGCCGGCTGGAGGGCAATGCCGCCGATCTCGGTGGGCTGCTCGCGGCGCTGTCGTCAGGGACGGGCGGACAGGCCGCCGCCGACCAGGCCTTCGCGCTGACGGGCAATCTCGACGCGACGGCCACCGCGGTGGCGCTGAATGACCTGTCCGTGCAACTCGGCGACACCACCGGGTCCGGCACGGTGACGGTCATTCCCGGCGCTCCACTAAAGGCGGATATCGCGCTGACCGTGAACCGACTCGATCTCGATCCACTTCTGGACGGCGGAACGGCGCGCGCGAACCAGTCCGAAACAGAATCCCCCAGTGCGGAAACCCAGGCAGGAAATAATGCGTCGGGCGGCGGGGACTTCGCCCTGCCGGGCAACGTCGACGCCGACATCGATCTCACGGTCGTCGCCGTCACCTATCGGGGCGGGCTGATGAACGATCTGCGGCTCGCAGCCACCCTGTCGGATGGGACGCTTCAACTGAATCGGATGAGCGCCTTGCTGCCGGGCGGGTCGGATATCGCGATCGCGGGGACCCTGGCCGCTGCGGAGGGCGCGCCGCGCTTCACCGGCTCGGTCGAGGCCAGTTCGGACAATTTCCGCAGTCTGCTGGCATGGCTCGAGTTCGGCCTGCCGGAGGTGCCCTCCGATCGACTGCGTCGGATGTCTTTCGTCAGCCGCGTCACTGCCACGCCCGCCACCGTCGAGATCGCCGACATCGATCTTCGCCTCGATTCCTCGCATGTGCGCGGCGGCGTCGTCGTCGCGCTGCCGACCGGACCGCGCCGGACGCCCGGATTCGGAGTCGGCTTGGCGGTGGATCAGGTCAACCTCGATGCCTATCTGCCCCGCACCGCGTCGACCCAGGCCAGTGCGGCGACGGAACCGGAGCTGGCGGGACAGGCGGCGGGGCTGCCGCTGGATGCGCTGGCGCCTCTGGCCGACCTCGCCGCCAATCTGGATATGCGGATCGGCAGCCTGACCTACAATCGGCAGACCCTGCAGGGGATCCATCTCGATGGCACCGTGCAGCAGGGAAGCCTGACGTTGCGCGAGTTGAGCGTGACGCAGTTCGCCGGCGGTCAGGGCAAGCTCAGCGGCACCGTGACCGATATCAGCGGAACGCCTCGCTTCGATACGGAGTTCGACCTGACGGTCCAGGACGCCGGCCGGGTGATGGAGCTTGCCGGACTGGCCAGCTCGGCGCCGGGCAAGCTTGGCGCGCTGGCGCTCGGCGGCACGCTCTCCGGCGACGCCGACGAGATTGCCTATGACGTCGCCTTCACGATCGGCGGGATCGATGCGCGCGGCCAGGCCGAGGGAAGCGCCGCCGGCCTCGGTTCGGGCATTCCGCGCCTCAATACGACCTTCGAAATCGCGGCCGACGAGCCGGGGCCGCTGCTCGATCTGGCTGGGTTGCCGCAGCAGGCGGGAGCCGGGCTAGGTGCCCTGTCCGTCACCGGCAGCGCGGAAACCGGGACTGACAGGCTAACCTACAAGCTGTCCGTCGCGGCGACCGGAGTCCGTGGCCGCGGCGACTTGGCGGGCACGATCTCCGAGCTGGCGACGACGCCACGGATCGATACCCGCCTGAGTCTGCACGCGGAGGAACCTGCGCCTCTTCTAAGGCTGGCGGGGCTTCGAGGAGCGGCGGCAGGGCAACTCGGGGCGCTGGGTATCGGGGGTACCTTGGCCGGCGGAGGCGACGACATGCGGCTCGACCTGGCCTTGACCGGACTCGGCGGTGAAGCCAGCGTGACCGGCTCGCTGTCCGTCACGCCGATGCCGGCGCGGTTCGACGTCGCGGTCGAGGCGACGCATCCCGAGCTTGGAGAGCTGCTCGCCGCCCTCGCTGAGGGCGAGCAGCGGCCAAGGGAGCCACTGGGGGCCCTCAGCATGGCCGGTGCGGCGCGGGGCAGCACCGAGGCGTTCGCCCTGTCGGATCTGGTCTTGCAGGCAGGCCCGACGCGCCTGACCGGAACGGTCGATGTCGCGGCGGGCGGCACGCGCCCCCGCCTGACGGCCGATCTGCGGGGGAACGAGATGGTCCTCGGCTGGCTGACCGCCGGCGAACCGGCCGCCACCGCAAGTGATGACGCGAGCGGCGGCGAAAACGCGGGCGGGCGCTGGTCGACCGAACCGCTCGACCTGTCCGCGCTTGACCTGCTGGATGCCGATGTCGAGCTGGTGGCCGACGCCTTCATTCTCGGCGAAACCCGGATCGACCAGCCGCGGCTCGCGATGACGCTCGAGAACGGCGTACTGGAAGTCCAACGCTTCACGGGCGATGCCTATGGCGGCTCGCTCGAAATGACCGGACGACTCGCGAGCCGCAACCGCCCGGCGGCGACGGCAAGCCTGACCGCGACCGGCGTGGCCATCGATCAGGTGATGCGGGGTGCCACGCTCGCCGACCATGTCCGCGGGCCGGTTTCCGTCGGCACCGACCTGCGAACGGCGGGGGCGAGCATGGCCGACCTGGTCGGCGCCTTGCAGGGCGGGGGCAATCTGGAGGGGACGCTCACGGTCCGGACGCCGGTGGAGCAGGAGGTCGGGTCGGCCTTGCTCGGCCTTCTGGGTGGGGAGGTGGAGGAGCGGCTCCTCGACGTGACCGAGCGGATCGGTGCGCTCTATTCAGCCTTCACCGACAGCCCGAACGCGCTGAGCGGGAGCTTTCGCATCGAGGACGGCGTGCTGCGCACGGAAGACACGACGCTGAGCGGCACCGGCGTGCACGCCACGGCGGTCGGGAGCGCCGATCTGGCGGCTTGGACGCTCGACATGGTGGCGCAGGTCTATGGCGAGCAGGCGCCGGACACGCCGTTCGCGACGGTGACCTTGCAGGGACCTCTCGACGAACCGAATGTCGGCCTCAGCGGCGCGGCGCTCTCGGGCGGCACGGCCCAGCCCGGAGAGACGCTTGGCGGCCTTCTGAGAGAAGTGGTTCCAGGTCTGACCGGCGGCGAGATGGAACAGCAGGCGCCGGAGGGAGGCGAGCCCGCGCCGACAGGCAACGCGGGATCGGCCGCGCAAGACGATGAAGCGACCCCGGGCGGCGAGTTCAGAGACCTGATCCCCGGCCTGCTGGAAGAATTGCGACCGCAGCAGTAGGGGCGGCGCCGTCTCCGTCAGGCGCATCCCGGGCTGCTCCCGAGGCGGATCGCGACGTTCTTGGTCTGCACATAGTTCAGCAGCGCTTCCTGCCCCTTCTCGCGGCCATAGCCGGACCGCTTGGTGCCGCCGAACGGCGTCTCGACCCCACCGGCGAACCACTCATTGACGAACACCTGTCCGGCGACCAGCCGCTCCGCGCTCCAGTGGGCGAGGGCGAGATCCTGGGTATAGACGCCGGCGACGAGGCCGTAATCGGTGCCGTTGGCGATGGCAATGGCCTCGGCCGGCTCGTCGAAAGGCATGACGGACAGCACCGGGCCGAAGATCTCCTCACGCGCGATCGTCATGTCGGGGGCGACGCCGGTGAAGATCGTCGGCTGCATGAAATGCCCGGGCCGGCCGGTGACGCGCCGGCCGCCGGTGGCGGCGACGGCGCCGGCCTGTACGCCGGCCAGGCAATAGGCTTCCACCCGATCAAGCTGAGGGGCGGAAATCAGCGGCGTCAGATCATGCTCTTCGATGCCCGGGCCGATGCTGAGGTCCTTGGCGCGCGCGACCAGCCGATCGACCACCGTGTCATGGACCGAGCGATGGACCAGGAGCCGCGACGCAGCCGAGCAGATCTGGCCGGCGTTGGAGAAGATGCCGATCGCGGTGCTGGCGACCGCCTGGTCGAGATCGGCGTCGGGGTAGACGATCCCGGCCGACTTGCCGCCGAGCTCCATCACGCAGGGGATGATCCGCTCGGCGGCGGCGCGCAGGATGCTCTGTCCCGTCTTGACGGAGCCGGTGAAGACGATGTGATCGACATCGCCATGCGCGACGAGCGCCGCGCCCGCATCGCTGCCGTAGCCGCAGATCACGTTCACCGCGCCGTCCGGCACCCCAGCGCGCTCGCAGGCCTGCGCCAGCAGGCAGATGCTGAGCGGCGACAGTTCGGGCGACTTGATCACCACGCTGTTGCCCGTTGCCAGCGCGCAGGACAAGGAGCGGGCGGCAAGGGCGATCGGGAAATTCCACGGCACGACTTGGGCGGAGACGCCGAACGGCGCCGGGATGGTGTAGTCGACATAGCCGGCGCCCAGCGGGATCGAGCGCCCCTCGAGCTTGTCGGCGAGGCCGCCATAATAGGTGAAGTAGCGTGCCGCGGCGGTCGCCTCGCCGCGCGCGTCGGAGAGCCGCTTGCCGTTGTCGAGGCATTCGGCGAGGCCGATCTCCTCGGCCAGCACCTCGATCTCCGCGGCGATCCGGAACATCAGCGCGGCACGGTCGGCCGGCCGAAGGCCCGTCAAGCCGCCGGTTTCGAAGCAGCGGCGGGCGGCGGTGACGGCGCGGTCTACATCCTCGACCTCGGCGCGCGCGATCTCGGCGAGCGGCTCCGCGGTCGCGGGATTCTCGATAGTGATGCGCCGTCCTTGCGCGCCGTCGACCCACTTCCCACCGACGAAATTCCGCCAATAAGCCTTCAGCTCGGTCATCGCTGCTCTCGTCCTATGATTTCGTCACCGCCTGGGCCAGGAGCCAGTGCCAGAATGGGCCGACTTGCAGGCTGTCCCGCGCCGCCGCCGGACCGACGACATAATAACCTTCGGCCCTGGCCAGCTTCACGTCAAACGGCGTCGCCAGCCGGCCGGAGGCGATCTCGGCCTCGACCAGCGAGCGGTCGGCGATCGCGACGCCGAGCGCGTCGGCCGCCGCCTGTAGAGCGAGATGCGGCTGATCGAAGATCAGGCCACGCTTCGCGTCGATCCCGTTCGTTCCGGTGGCGGCGAGCCAGTGCGCCCAATCCTGCAGGCTGTTCGCCGAATGCAGCAGCGTATGTCCGGCAAGATCCGCCGGCCGCGCGATCGGGCGCTCGCCGCGCAACAGTTCGGGACTGCAAACCGGCACGAGACTCTCGCGGAACAGAAGATCGCTGACCACGCCCGGCCAGGTGCCGGCGCCGTAACGGATCGCGATATCGACGTCCTCGCGAGCGAAGTCGACGAAGCGCTCGGTAATGCTGAGCCGCACCTCGGTCCCGGGATGCGCCAGGGTGAAGCCGCGCAGCCGCGGCACCAGCCAGCGCATCGCGATGGTCGTCGCGATGCTGCAGATGATGACGGCCTCGTCGCGGCGGGCACGAAGCTTGCGGGTGGCGAGATCGAGATGCGCCAGCGCCTCGCGCACGGCGATCAGATAGCTGGTGCCGTCGTCCGTCAGCACCACGCCGCGCCCGACCCGGCGGAAGAGATGCAGCCCGAGATAGGCCTCCAGCCCGGCGATCTGCTGGCTCACGGCCGCCTGCGTCACCCGAAGTTCCCGCGCGGCCTTGGTGAAGTTCAGGTGACGGGCGCAGACCTCAAAGACGCGGAGCGCATGGAGCGGCAGGTCGCGCGAGGCTTGGCTATCGGTCGAGCGCGGGGTCACGATGCAAGCCGGACTCCTTCCCGGGTAAGCTCATCGGCGGCCTCGAGAATACTCGACCGCAGGGCGGACACCAGTATGTCGATCTGCTCCCGGCCGATGGTGAGGGGCGGGGAGATGCCGATGGCGGCGCCGAGCGGACGCACCATCACGCCGCGGCGGCGGCAGGCCGCTCCGATCCGCTTGCCGATGCCGACTTCCGGCGCCAGCGACCGCGCGGTCGTCTTGTCGGCGACGAACTCGACGCCGGCGAGGAAGCCCATGCCGCGGACGTCGCCGACCAGGGGCAGGTCGCGCAGGCTCCCCAGGTGCTCCATGAAATAAGGCGCGAGCCGCCGGACATGGCCGCACAGATCCTCGCGTTCGAGAATCGCGATGTTGGTGAGCGCGGCGGCGCAGGCGACCGGATGGCCGGAATAGGTGAAGCCATTGCTGAATGCGGCGCTCTCGCCGCAGCTCGCCTCCCGGCAGAGGGTCTCGGACAGGATCATCGCGCCGAGCGGCACATAACCGGAGGTCAGGCCCTTGGCGCAGGTGATGATGTCCGGAACAAGATCGAAGACCGATTCCGACGCGAACAGATGGCCGAGCCGCCCGAACCCGGTCACCACCTCGTCGGAGATGTATTTCACGTCGTACTTCCGGCAGACCTCGAGCGTTCGGCGATGATAGCCCTCCGGCGGCACGATCACCCCGCCCGAGGCCAGCACCGGCTCCGCGATGAAGCCAGCGACGGTCTCGGGGCCGAGCTCCAGAATCTTGCGCTCCAGGTCGGCAACCTTCTCGTCGCAGAACTCCGGGAGGCTCATACCCGCGGGACGGCGATAGGGATTGACCGACGGCAGGTGATGCACTTGGTCGGACAGCACGTCGAGGTCGCTCAGGTCGCTGAACTTGCCGCTGACAGAAGCGGTCAAATAGGTGCTGCCGTGATAGGCATCGGCCCGGGTGATGATGTGCTTCTTGCCGGCGCGGCCGGTGCGGTTGAACAGGAAATGAAGAAAGCGGATCGCCGAATCGTTCGCCGTCGAGCCGCCGGTCGTCAGGAACACGCGCGAGAGATCGCCTGGCGTCGCTTCGGCGAGTCTGGCCGACAGCTCTGTCGCTGGGATCGAGGCCGTGTCGATGAAGGCGCTGTAGAAGGGCAGGCGCATCACTTGCGCGGCGATCGCCTCGGCCATCTCGCGCCGACCATAGCCGATATTCACGCACCACAGTCCGCCGACGCCGTCGAGCAGCCGGTGGCCTTCAAGGTCGCGGATATAGGCGCCGTCGCCCTCGACCATGAAGCCGTTGTCCGCCGACGGACAGACCTCGCCCCAGGGATGAAGGGCATGCGCCCGATCCTTGCGTGCCAACTCGGCCGCAGCCGTATCGTCGAATGCCGTCATAGGGATCTCCCGCTCGTGTGAAATAAGAAAATCTTATCTCTGGTGTAAAAGGAAGTATTGGTAAAAGAAATTTTATAACATCCAACCTGTATTTACTGATTCCAGTTTGACCTCGTCAACGTGTTGTGTCATTTATCCAAGATAAATTTCGTGTAACGGAGGAAAAGGGGAATGAACGTCACGGTGGCGGCGACCCAGATGGCGTGTGGCTGGGACCGCGCGGCGAATCTGGAGAAGGCGGAGACTGTGGTGCGCGAGGCGGCGCGGCGCGGCGCCAACATCGTCCTGCTGCAGGAGATGTTTGCGACCCATTTCTTCGCCTTCATGGACTGGAAGCCGGAATATTTCGCGCTCGCCGAAACGGTCGAGGACAGCGCGATCCTGAAGCGCATGGGCGCGCTGGCGAAGGAACTCGGCGTCGTCCTGCCGGTCAATTTCTTCGAACGGGCGAACAACGCCTACTACAACACGATCATGGTATTCGATGCCGACGGCCGCGAACTGGGCATTTACCGCAAGTCGCACATCCCCCTCGGCCCGCCGGGCTGCTTCGAGAAGAACTACACCAGCGAGGGCGACACCGGCTTCAAAGCCTGGAAGACGCAGCACGGCACGATCGGGGTGGGCGTCTGCTGGGACCAGTGGTTTCCGGAATCGGCGCGGATCATGTGCCTGCTGGGCGCCGAGATCCTATTCTACCCGACGGGCATCGGCTCCGACTGCCATGGCCACTGGCAGCGCGCGATGCAGGGCCACGCGGCCTCGAACCTGACTCCGCTGATCGCCGCCAACCGGGTCGGGCGGGAGAGCGGCGAGTTCGGCACGACCGACTTCTGGGGCCGCTCCTTCGTCGCCGGGCCGACGGGCGAGATCGTCGTCGAGGCGGGCAGCGAGGACCAGGAGGTGATCACCGCGAGCTTCGACTTGGAAGCGATCCGCGAGAAGCGCGCCACCTGGGGCCTCTTCCGCGACCGCCGGCCGGACCTCTATGGGCCGCTGCTGACGCTGGACGGCAGGACGCCGCAGAGGAGCTAGGAACTGCAGAAGAGATGGCCTCGCAACGAAGCGGTCGCAGGGATACTTCCATTGCTAGGAACGTCAGGTCAGAATTCCGAACCTGCGACATTCTCGGAAGAGCACGCGGCGCGAATCGCCGCGAACGGCTACGGGATCGTGGGCAAAGCGCAGCGCCTCGTCGGCGATCTGGCCAACCAGAACTTCCTTGTCACCAGCGAACAAGGAGCATTCGTTCTCAAGATCGTGCCGTCATCCGTTCCGATGGATGTGCTCGATCTTCAGAACAAGGCGCTGTCGCATTTGGCGACAAAGAACGCGGCGATCGCCTGTCCGCGTCTCTGCCGTACCCTGTCCGGTGAGGAGATCGCACGCGCCCGCGGGCCGCAAGGCTGCGATAGCCTCGCGCGGATGTTGACGTTCGTTCGCGGCGACATTCTGGAAGCGGTCGGGGACGAGTCGCCGGCCTTCCTGGAGAATCTGGGACGCTTCTTCGGGCATGTCGATCGGGCGCTCCAAGACTTCGCGCATCCGGCCATGGAGCGCGCCCTGCCGTGGGACGTGAGACGGGCGAGCGATATTGGCGCCCGACTAACCTATATCGAAGACGCCGAGCGCATCGGCCTCGTCGAGCACTTTCTCGACAGGTTCGAGCGGCTCGTCGAGCCGAGGTTGAGCGCCCTTCGAACAAGCGTCATTCACAACGACGGAAACCCCTTCAACATCCTGTGCCGGGGGCGGTGCGATGATGCCCTTCAAAGCTTCGGACTCATCGATTTCGGCGATATGCTGCGCACCTGCACGGTCGCCGAACCGGCCGTGGTCGCCGCGTTCACCATGCTGGGGAGACCGGATCCGATCACGCCGGCGACGCATTTGCTGCGCGGCTACAACGAGATCTTTCCGCTCGCGCCCGCGGAGCTGGATGTCCTCTTCGACCTGATCTGCATCCGCCTGTGCATCAGCGTGTCGATGTCCGCCTATCAGCGGGCCTGCGAGCCGCACAACGACTATCTGTCGATCAGCGAGCGGGCGGTCTGGGAGGCGCTGGCCCGCCTGCGCCGGATCGACCCGGTCATGGTGCTGGGCCGCTTCGAGGCGGCGTGCGATCCACCATCGGGACAGCGCCGGGACAAAAAGACGATTCTCGCGCTGCGGGACCGGCATCTCAGCAAGGCGATGGGCGTGCATTACCCGCAGGCGCCGCTGAAGATCGTCCGAGGACGGGCCCAGTATCTCTATGACGAGGAGGGCCGCGCCTACCTGGACTGCGTCAACAACGTGGCGCATGTCGGACACTGCCATCCGCGGGTGGTGGAGGCGGCCCACAGGCAAATGGCGGTCCTGAACACCAACTCGCGCTATCTGCACGACAATCTCGTCGCGTACGCAGAGCGCCTGTGTGCGATGCTGCCCGATCCGTTGCGGGTTTGCTTTTTCGTGAACAGCGGCAGCGAGGCGAACGATCTGGCGCTCCGTCTCGCCAGAACGCATACCCGCCGGCAGGACGTGGTCGTTCTGGACTACGCCTATCATGGCCAGACCAGCGCGGTCGTCGAAATCAGCCCCTACAAGTTCGACGGGCCGGGCGGGACGGGTGCACGGCCCTTCGTCCATAAGGTGCCCTACCCTGACGGGTATCGGGGGACATACAGGGGATATGATGCCCCGGTCGGACAAAAATACGCTGAGGAGGTGCGGCGCGTCCTCGCTGAGATAGAAGAACGGGGCAGGCGGCCGACGGCGTTCTTCTCCGAGGCGCTGCTGTCCTTGCACGGGCAGTCGCTGATTCCCGCCGGCTACCTCGATGCGGTCTACCGTTCGGTGCGCGCGGCCGGCGGGATCTGCATCGTCGATGAGGTCCAGACCGGCTTCGGCCGCATCGGCTCTCATTTTTGGGGCTTCGAGACACAGAACGTCATCCCCGACATCATCACGCTCGGAAAGCCGATCGGCAACGGATATCCGCTGGGCGCGGTCGTGACGACGCCGGAAATCGGCGAATCGTTCCACAACGGAATGGGGTACTTCAACACCTTCGGCGGGAACACCGTTGCCTGCGCGGTCGGGCTGGCGGTGCTGGACGTGATCCGCGACGAGGCGCTGCAGGCGAGAGCCGCCGAGGTGGGCGGGCATCTCAAGGCCGAAATTGAATCCTTGATGGAACGTCACCCTCTCATCGGCGCGGTCCGGGGCAGCGGCCTGTTCCTCGGCGTCGAACTGGTCCAGGACCGAGAGAGCCTGGAGCCGGCGACCGCGGCCGCGGATGAGGTCGTTCAGCGGATGTTGGGACACGGCATCATGCTGAACACCGACGGCCCGCATCTCAACATCCTGAAGATCAAGCCGCCCTTGCCGTTCTCGAGTCAGAACGCAAGCTATTTGGTTGAAACCCTGCATGCGGTGTTGACGGAGATGGGGCATTGACTACGGCGTCCTGAATGGCTGGAGCGGAGACGCTTCAGCGCGCGCCGTCGGCGGTAGCCTTCGAAACAGAGCCAATAAACTGACGGGGAGAGAAACATGGCCGAGGATCTGAAGACGATTCACTCCTACCTGCCGACGCTGGTCGATCAGCTCGAGGCGGGCAAGCTGGACCGGCGGGAATTTCTCCGGACCTCAACCCTTCTGGGGCTTTCGGCGACGGCGGCCTATGCGCTGGCGGGCGTGCCGGAACAGGGCATGGTCGCGCCGGCCCGCGCGGCGGATGGCGGGACGATACGCATTTCCATGCGCGTCATGCCGCTCGAAAGCCCACATACCTATTCCTGGGTTCAGGACTCCAATATAACGCGGCAAGTCTGCGACTATCTGACCCGGACCGGTCCGGACAACGTAACCGAGCCGTGGCTGCTCGAGAAATGGGTGGCGAGCGATGATTTGAAGACCTGGGACCTGATCCTGAAGAAGGGGATCACGTGGTCCAACGGCGACGAGCTCACCGCCGAGCATGTGATCTGGAACATGAAGCGCTGGGTCGACCCGAAGGTCGGCTCGTCGATTCTTGGCTTGGTCCAAGGCTATCTGATGAATGATGAGGGCACGGCCCTGTGGAACGCCGACGCGATCGAGAAAGTCGATGATTACACCATCCGCCTGAACGCCCGTTCGCCGCAGCTTGCCGTGCCGGAGCATCTGTTCCACTACCCGGCGCTCATCATCCATCCGAGCGAGAACGGCGCCTTCGGCGTCGGCTCGATCGGAACCGGCGCCTACGCCTTGACCGAGTACGAGGTCGGCAAGAAGGCCGTCCTGAAGCGGCGCGACGGCTATTGGGGCAAGCCGGCGGCGATCGAGACAGTCGAATTCATCGATCATGGCGATGATGCGGCGGCACAGGTGGCGGCCCTCGCCTCCGGCCAGGTTCACGGTCTCCTGGAGGGGTCCACCGCCCAGTATTCGGCGTTGCAGAAGCTGCCGAACGTCGAGCTGCATTCCGTCGTCACCGCGGACACGGCGGTTGCGCGGATGCAGCCCAGCCACAAGCCCTGGGACGACGCGCGGGTGCGCAAGGCCATGCGGATGGCGCTCGATACCGAGAAGCTGCTGCAGGTCGCGCAGCTGGGCCTGGGACGCCCCGGCGAGCATCACCATGTCGCCGAGGTGCATCCGGAGTACGCCGATGTCGGCTTCATGAAGCAGGACACCGAAGGGGCCAGGAAACTGCTCGCGGAGGCGGGCTATCCGGACGGCCTCGACACCGAGATCGTCTGCAAGGGCGACCCCGAATGGGAGCCGATCTGCGTGCAGGCCATGGTCCAGATGTGGGAGAAGGCCGGAGCCAGGGTGAAGATCAACCTCATCCCCTCGGCCCAGTATTGGGAGATTTGGAACAAGCCGAACGTTCCCTTCGCCTTCACCCAGTGGTCGCACCGTCCGCTTGGGATCATGGTTCTGGGGCTGGCTTACCGAACGGGAGCGCCGTGGAATGAGACTCACTTTTCGAACAAGCGCTTCGACGAGCTGCTGGCAAAGGCCGAGGGCATTCTCGATCTCGACGAGCGGCGCGAGGTCATGGCCGAGATCGAGACGCTCATGCTCGAGGAAGGCCCGGCCATCATCCCGCTCTGGCGCGCCGTCTTCGCTCCCATGGACAAGCGGGTGAAGGGCTTTCGAATGCACCCGACCCTCTATGTTTTCTGCGAGGAGTGGTCCCTGGAAGCGTAGGGGAGCGTGTTCGCCATCGCCGCGCATGATGGCGGTTTCGCGGACGGGCGATCCGCGTTCGGCGCGGTATCGCCCGCCGTCGGCCATGAATCGGCCATGAATCACCGCACCTGTCGATGCGGCAGCGACCGTTAAACCCTCGGAACCGTGGACCTCGTCGATCCCCACACCAACCCTGGAGAACCATCCCGTGCCACGCGATGAGTCCGTTGGCCTCGCCCGCTCGATCGACCGCGCCCGCAAGACGCCGGGCGCTGGCCTGACCGACACCCGCACCGACATCGACATGGTCCGCCTGAGGGCCTATCGCCTGGGTCGTGTGCGCGAACAGCTCCGGAACCTCGACTATGCTGGTGCTCTGCTCTTCGATCCGATCAACATCCGCTATGCCACCGGCAGCCGGAACATGACCGTGTGGACGCTCCACAACGCGGCGCGCTATTGCTTCATCCCGACCGAGGGACCGATCATCCTGTTCGACTTCCATGGCTGCGACCATCTGAGCGACGGGCTCGAGACCATCGCCGAGGTGCGCCCGACGCAGCCCTGGTACTACTTCGCCGCCGGCCCGCGCGTGGACGAGCGGGCCAAGCTCTGGGCCGCCGAGATCGCCGATCTCGTCACGGCGCATGGCGGCGGCAACCGGCGGCTCGCGCTCGATCACTGCGATCCCGAGGGAACGGCCGCTTTGGCGGCGCTCGGCATCGAGGTCAAGAACGGCCAGGCCCCGCTCGAGCGCGCCCGCGCGATCAAGTCGGCCGACGAGATCGCCTGCATGAATGTGGCGATCTCCGTCTGCGAGACCGGAATGGCGCGCATGCGCCAGGCGCTCGAACCCGGGCTCACCGAGAACCAGCTCTGGGCCATTCTCCACGCCACCAACATCGCCATGGACGGCGAATGGATCGAAACGCGGCTGCTGACATCGGGCGGCCGCACGAACCCGTGGTTCCAGGAGTCGAGCGATCGGGTCATCCGTGCGGGCGAGCTGGTCAGCTTCGACACCGACCTGATCGGACCGTTCGGCTACTGCGCCGATATCAGCCGCAGCTATTTCTGCGGACCGGGCCGCCCGAGCGACGACCAGCGCCGGCTCTATGGCTTGGCCTACGAGCAGGTCCACGCCAACATGGCGCTGCTGAAGCCCGGCGTCAGCTTCCGCGAGTACGCCGACAAGGCGTGGCGGATTCCCGATGTCTACTGGGCGCGCCGCTATTCCGCGACCGTCCACGGCGTCGGCATGGCGGACGAGTATCCCGTGATCCCGCACTTCGACGCCTTCACCGACGGCTTGGCCTATGACGGCGTGCTGGAGGCCGGCATGACGGTGTGCGTCGAGAGCTACATCGGCGCGGATACCGGGAACGAAGGCGTCAAGCTCGAGCAACAGGTTCTCATCACGGAGACCGGCGTCGAACTGCTGTCGACCTTCCCGTTCGAGGAGACGCTGCTCAGCGGATGACGCGGGACGACCTTCTGGGGCCGCTCCTTCGTCGCCGGGTCGAGAGTAGCGGCGGGCTTGGAACCCGTCCCTGCATTGTCAAAGCGAGTCAATCTTTTCGGCTGTTGGTATAGGAGGCCGACGCCCGCACGGCATCGAGGACGAAGACCCGCACCGCGCTCGACAGATTGCCGGGCATGGCGTCGGCCGAGCGGGCGCGGTCGATCTCCTCGATCAGCCGGTTGAGCGAGAGCCCGCGGGCGGTCGCGAGTTCCTTGAGCGCGTCCCAGAACGCCGCCTCGAGCGACAGGCTGGTCCGATGGCCGGCGAGAAGGACGGAACGCTTGCGGAGCCGGCGGTCGGCGGCGCCCTTCATTGAATGGGCCTCACCGCCTCGGCCCGAGCATATCCTCCGGCTTCACTAGACGGTCGAACGCCTCGACCTCGAGCAGGCCAAGCGCGACGGCGGCCTCGCGCAGGGTCGAGCCCTCCGCATGAGCCTTCTTCGCCACCTTCGCGGCGTTGTCGTAGCCGATATGCGGGTTGAGCGCGGTCACCAGCATCAGCGACTGCTCGAGGAGCTGTCGGATGCGCGGCCGGTTCGGCTCGATTCCGTCGACGCAGTTCTCGGCGAAGCTGCGGCAGGAATCGGCGATCAGCCGGCCCGACTGCAGCAGGTTGTAGATCATCACCGGCTTGAAGACGTTCAGCTCGAAATGGCCTTGGCTGCCGGCGACGGTGACCGTCGTGTGGTTGCCCATCACCTGGGTCGCCACCATGGTCAGCGCCTCGGCTTGGGTCGGGTTCACCTTGCCCGGCATAATCGACGAGCCCGGTTCGTTCTCCGGCAGCAGCAGCTCGCCCAACCCCGAGCGCGGACCCGATCCGGCGAGGCGGATGTCGTTGGCAATCTTCATCAGCGAGGCGGCGAGCACATTGTAGGCGCCCGATGCCTCGACGATCGCGTCATGGGCGGCCAGCGCCTCGAACTTGTTCTCGGCGGTGACGAAGGGCAGACCGGTGATCTCGGCGACCTTCTCGGCGAAGAGTTCGGCGAAGCCGGCGGTCGCGTTCAAGCCGGTGCCGACGGCGGTGCCGCCCTGCGCCAGTTCATAGAGGCGCGGCAAGGTCGCCTCGATGCGGGCGACGCCGTTGCGGACCTGCGCGACATAGCCGGAGAACTCCTGCCCCAGGGTCAGCGGTGTTGCGTCCTGCAGGTGGGTGCGGCCGATCTTGATGATGTCGGCGAAGGCGTCCGCCTTGGCGGCCAGCGACTCCCGCAATCGGTTCAGCGCCGGCAGGGTTGTGTCGTGGATCTGCTGGACCGCGGCGATGTGCATCACGGTCGGGAAGGTGTCGTTCGAGGACTGTCCGCGGTTCACATGGTCGTTCGGGTGGACCGGCGATTTCCCGCCGCGGCCTTGTCCCAAAATCTCGTTGGCGCGGCCGGCGATCACCTCGTTGGCGTTCATGTTGGTCTGGGTGCCGGAGCCGGTCTGCCAGACCACGAGGGGGAATTCCTCGTTCCGCTTGCCGGCGATGATCTCGTCGGCGGCCTGAACGATCGCCTCGCCCAGCTTCCGATCCAGGGCGCCCAACTCCATATTGACCTCGGCCGCCGCCCGCTTCTGGATGCCGAGCGCGCGGATCAGCGGTTCCGGCATGCGCTCGCCACCGATCCGGAAGTTCTGCAGCGAGCGCTGCGTCTGGGCGCCCCAATAGCGGTCCGCCGGGACCTCGATCTCGCCCATGGAATCGCTTTCGATGCGCATCTTCTGGTGGTCCGTCATTCTCCGAGTCCTGTTTCCTTTGGCTGATTGGGGGATACCGGGCCCCGCTCGGCGAAACGCGGCAGATCGTCGGCCACCTCGAACCAGCCGATTCGGCTGCTGGTCCAGATATGGTGGTCGGGGACGATGGCTGCGGGCTCGTCGAGCGTCGTCAGATTGATCGAGATTTCCGACGCCCAGGAAAGGACGGGCGCGCCAGTCGATCGTTGGCACAGGCGGCAGTGGCAGTAGCCCGCCTGCAGCGGTGGGGTGCTTACCCGGTATCGTATGGCGCCGCAGAGGCAGCCGCCATCGGGAGGCAAAATCATCATGGTCCGGCTCCGATCGATGGCAGACCTTATCCCCAAAGGGCGCTGCGTTAAAGGGACGTGGGGCAGGTCGGAAAGACGGTCGATAAGGAATTATGAACCCTTGCGAGTGACCATGCGGGCAAGACTGGGCGCAGCCGGCTTTGCGAGAGGAGGGCGGTTCGATGACCGATCTGCGGGAGGCGGACTTTTCAGGGCGTCCGGATGAGGACATGACCCCAGAGGAGCGGCAGGAATTACAGCGCCGTTTCACCGCATTCACGACAGCACTGAAGGAGCAGGATCTGCGTCGCCAAGCCGGTCCGCCGGCGCCCAAGCCGAAGAAGACGATCAGCAAATGGGATCCGCTGACGGCAGGGAAGCGCGCCAAGTAGGCATCCGGCCAACCGGCCGGTCACGAGTCGCAGGCGGCCTTGACATCCTGATACTACTCATACCGCCGGTAGAACGCCGCTTCTATGCGGCAAACCGCAGTATTGTCAGGGGAATTTACAAGGCCTTTTCTAAGAATTATATTCAATAACATGTTGTATTAGTTGAAGCTTCTTTCCTGCCTTCGCGACGTGAGCGTAGCTGGAGGCGGTCTATGCGCCTTGTCGGGCGCCGTTTCGTTGTCAAAATTCCTGACAATTCCAAGGAAAATCCGCGCCGCGTCCCCCCTACTAGTGGCCTGCCTCCTTTGCCCGTCCGGAGAACAGGCCAAGAAAGGGCATCTGGCACGACACTTGCTTCAAGCCTGCCGGGGAATGAGCCGCAGGACCCGAGGCCTTCCGAAAGAGGAAACGGAACTGGGTCTTTTTGAGAACGGAGACAGTTAATGAAGAAATGGCAGAAACTCGCTGGGGGCGGTGCGCTTGCCTTTGCGCTCGTCGCCGGCGCGGCCGGTTCGGCCAGCGCAGCCCCGGTGATTGCCACCTGGAGCTATGAGATCAACAACGCCTTCACCGACTGGGATCCGGCCGTAGGGGTCGAGGGTTCCAATCCCAATCCGGTCCTGGGCGGGGCGACCCGGCTCGAATGGCCGTCAGGTTCTCTCACCGACCGCAGCGCGCTGGAAGTCGACAGCTTCGTGAGCGGCAACAACCTAGTGACGAACGGATCGGCGGTGGCCGGCGCCGGAATCCGTCACGAGAACAATCCGATTGCGAGCAATCGAGCGGATGAGTTCCTCACCGGCGGCAGGCTGAGCGTCCAGGCGACGCTCACACCGTTCAGCCCGGCAGCGGGTGGCTCGGTGGGCCCGATCGACGCGTTCTTCGAATTCCTGTTCATGGAGACCGCAAACGAGTCGCCCTGCGGATACCCGTCGGGCAGCACCTGCGACGACATCTTCCTGCTGGTCGCCGCGGGCGGTACCGAGTACAGCTTCGACTTCCTCGAAGAGACCTACACACTGTTCTTCGGAGCGGACGCGCTGGCGCCGCTCGGCGCAGCAGAGTGCGGTCTGTTCGGCTTCGAGGCGGGTTGCATCGGTTTCAAGACTACCGAGAACGGACTGACCGAGTTCGGCACCAATCTCAGAATCACCGGGCCGCGGGTCGTCCCGGAGCCCGGGATGCTGGCCTTGCTCGGTGCGGGCCTCGTCGCCCTCGGCGTGGTCCGGCGTCGCAAGACGGCCTAACCACACCGACATCGCTTTCTCGTGAGCGGCGGCTCTTCCGAGCCGCCGCTCTTTTTTGGCCTGCCGTCTGGTAGGCCCGGCTGGGGACATCTCGGCCCCAGCCGCCCTGGCCTTTCATCACCACCGAGGCCAGCGGTTCCGCTCGTCCAAGGGCGGAAGGCCGATGTCTCGGCGCAGGTGGTTGTTCAGGCGATGCAGCGGTGGCGCTCGTTCCTGCCAGGGACGCCGTAGCAGCGCCGCCCACCGGCCGCGAGGGCGCTCGTCCACTTGCGGTACGGCGCGGCCCGGCCGCGCACGGCCGATCGGGCGGCCGATGAAGAACGAGAGAATGGCCAGATGTGCGGTCATCATGTCCCACCTTCCTTGAGGCGTCACATCCCGCGGGTCGGCGAAAACGGAGTCGGGGCGCCGACGCCAAGCTGCGGTCGCGTTCATCGGCCCGCCGGGCGTGATCGTTTGCGGTTGCGAAGGGATCGAGTCAGACCGGATGGAATCCTGCCGCGGCCCATCTGAAGCAATGGGCCGATCGAAACGCGGCGGAGCCCGGGTCGATTGTCAGCAGGAAGTCGGAAGCTCGGAACTCAAATTTGGAGTTCGTGGAGGATCAGACGCCAATCCGGCGTCTTCTGACATCGATCGTCAGGCTGCGATGGAGCCTTTGCCGTTGGCATGCATCATTCGACGTCCTCCTCCGTTGAGGCGCGCATAGAATAAGATCGGCCTGGCGAGCGCGTCAAACGAAATGGGAGAGAAACCGGGGAGAATTTCACTGATTGTGGCGTCGGTGCCACAGCATTCGAAAAGTCGAAAGCTCGGCGACGATAGCCAATATCGCGTTTCCAAAGTTCGCCACAAACTGAAACCCGATTTCACGAAAAAGTTCTCATGGCGGATCGGCACAAACCATCCCGCGACGTGAGTTGTGCATGAGAGTTCTGATTCTTGGTGGAACGGTGGCGGTCGGCGCCTCCGTTGTCCAATGCCTGGTCGGGCGCGGGCATGAGGTGTCGGCGCTGGTGCGGTCCGCTGCCTCAGCCGGTCGCCTGCGCGACATGGGCGCGCGGTCCCTGTCTGGCGACATTCGCGATCCGGAGCAATGGCTAGGCGAGGCGGTCGAGAGGGTTGACGCCGTGGTGCATGCCGCGGCCACGTTCACCGACGATATGGGCGTCGTCGACCAAGCGCTCGTGGAGGCGTTTCTGCCGCGGTTGCGGGCGAGCGGACGGAGTCCGACGTTGCTCTATACCGGCGGTTGCTGGCTCTATCCGGCTCTCCTATGGGGCGACGGCGGTGGTGTGTTGGCCGGCTTCGCCGACGACGCGAGACGACTCGGGCGGGTGCGGGTGGTCGGCGGCGAGACGATCCGGTGGCCGCTGGTGCACAGGAAGGACTTGGCGGTCCTCAATGCGCGCGCTGGAGAGAGGGCTACCGGGCGCCGCCTATAACGGGGCGTCGATGTCTGGCGTTCCGGTCGGTGAGATCGCCCGGGGCATTGCCCGCCGGTTCGGATGCGGCGACGAGGCGCCGCTAGTGCGGCCTGTTGAGGAGATCGTCGTCGAGCTGGGCGAGTGGGCGCGCGGCTATGCCCTCGACCAGCGGATGAGCAGCGAGAAGACCCGGCGGAACCTCGGCTGGGAGCCGACGCGGGTCGACGTCTTCGGCGCTTTCTCAGCGGCGGTGGCGACTTTCAGGAAGGCTTACTTTTTTCGGAACGCATCGAGGGTGACGACCTCGGCGCTCTTCTGATCATCGTCGCCTTCCGACTCGGCGGCATCGGCGTCTGGCTGCCCCGCGCCCGCGGTCGTCTGCGTCTCCATCCGAAGGTCCGCCTCCGAAACCTCGAACTGCAAGCCGAACTTGACCGCCGGATCGGCAAAGGCGGTGATCGCCGAGAACGGGACGTAGAGGCGCTCGTGTCGATTGTTGAAGCTGAGCGTGACGGCGAAGGCCTTTTCCTCGACTTCGAGCCCCCAAAACTGATGCTGCAGCACAATAGTCATCTCTTCCGGATACTGCGCGTGCAGCACCTCCGGAATTTCCACCCCCGGATCGTTGGTATGGAAAGTGATGTAGAAGTGATGGTCGCCGGGCAATCCGTGCTCGGCCACCTGCAGCAGCGCCTCGCGGACGACGCTGCGCAGCGCATCCTCGACAAGCCTGTCATATCTCAACTGGTCTTCCGACATGCCTCGCGGTGTTTCCCCGTATCCTCAGTCGTTTCTTCATCGCCCCGATCGCGGGACGCGTTCTTCACGGCCATGCGAAGTGGGGGGCTTCTGTTGCCCGGCGCCCCCCGAACCGCGCTTACCTAACAATGTTAGGCAGCGAGAGCCATACGGTTGTCGTTGGCACTTTTGAAACGGCCCGATAACGGCGGAACCATGCCGGGCAAAAACCTTACCTTTACCACGCGCGTCGATCCTGGTTCGCCCCCATTGGTGCCCCCGGGATGATATTTTCCTCGGGGGCCGACTCGGCGTGGCCGTCGGGCCGAGAAGCCGGGTCGGAGAAATTGGTGGAGGCGCCGGGTACTGCCCCCGGGTCCGCTACGCTTATGCCATAAGGCGTTTATTGCCATAGTCGGTTTCCCGACAGGGGTAATATAGGTGCAACCGCGGCGAATCGGAAGGGGTTGCGTCCGATGCTAGCGTGGAGGGGAGGGAGTGGTTAAAGTGCGCCTCCCAATCACCTCCGATCACCTGATGCACCGATGCCCCTGACTCCCGAACAGCAAGCCGCCGTCGACCAGCTCCGCGTCGACGCCCAGCCGACCCGCCGTGCCACCGTACCGGCGCTGGAGGAGATCCTCTACCAACCGATCCCCGTTCTCGATCACGGCTTCGTCCGGGTGATCGATTATATGGGCGACGATGGCGCCGTCGTGCAGGCGGCGCGCGTCTCCTACGGCCGCGGCACCAGACAGGTGAGCGAGGATCGCGGGCTGATCAACTATCTGATGCGTCATCGCCACTCGACGCCGTTCGAAATGTGCGAGATGAAGTTCCACGTGAAGCTGCCGATCTTCGTCGCGCGCCAGTGGATCCGCCACCGCACTGCCAACGTGAACGAGTATTCGGCGCGCTACTCCATCCTCGACAAGGAGTTCTATGTCCCGGCGCCGGAGCATCTGGCCGCGCAATCCACCGCCAACCGTCAGGGCCGCGGCGATCTTCTCGAAGGCGAGGATGCGGCGCGGGTCCTGGATCTGCTGCGCGAGGATTCGATTCGCAGCTATGACCACTATGTCGAGATGCTGAACGAGCGCGAGGACGGCAGCGCGATCGATGAAGGGCGCGCCGGCCTCGCCCGCGAGCTCGCGCGCATGAACCTGCCGCTCAATTTCTATACGCAGTGGTACTGGAAGATCGATCTGCAGAACCTGCTGCACTTCCTGTCGCTGCGCGCCGATCCACACGCGCAGTACGAGATCCGCGTCTATGCCGAGGCGATGCTCGATGTGGTGAAGCGCTGGGTCCCGATCACCTACGAGGCCTTCCTACAGCACCGCCTCCACGCCGCGACGCTATCCGCCGCCGCACTCAAGGTGGTGAAGCGGATGCTCGCCGGCGAGCAGGTTGCGATCGAGTCGAGCGGCCTTGGCAAGCGCGAGTGGCGCGAGCTGATGGCGGTGCTGGGGAGGGAGTGAGGCCCCCTCTTCCACAAGGGGAGAGGGAGATGCGATCGGTGCGCTCTATCGATCTACTGCACCACGATCCGTGGCGCCTGGCGCTGGCCGCCGGAGAGGCCGGCGGAAACTTTCTCCCAGATGCGGGCCGCGATCGCGCGGTAGGTTTTCGCATGCTCGCTGTCCGGCCGGGCGACGACGATCGGCCGGCCGCTGTCGGAGGTTTCGCGGATCTCCATATGGAGCGGCACCTCGCCGAGGAACTCGGTGCCGAGCTTTTCAGCCTCGCGGCGGGCGCCGCCGTGGCTGAAGATATCGCTGCGCTCGCCGCAATGCGGGCAGGCGAAGTAGCTCATGTTCTCGACGATGCCGAGGACCGGCACGTCGACCTTGCGGAACATGTTCAGGCCCTTGCGCGCGTCGAGCAGCGCGATGTCCTGCGGCGTCGAGATGATGACCGCGCCCGAGAGCGGCACCTGCTGCGCCATGGTGAGCTGCGCGTCGCCGGTACCCGGGGGCATGTCGACGATCAGAATATCAAGCTCGCCCCAGTCGACGTCGCGCAGCATCTGCTGCAGCGCGCTCATCACCATCGGTCCGCGCCAGATCATCGGCGTGTCCTCGGCGACCATGAAGCCCATCGACATCACCTTGACGCCATAGTTCTGCATCGGCTGAAGCGTGCGGCCGTCGGTCGAGGTCGGCCGGCCGCCGATTCCCATCATGCGCGGCTGCGAAGGCCCGTAGATATCCGCGTCGAGCATGCCGACCCGCAGGCCCTGGGCCGCCAGCCCGAGCGCGAGATTGACCGCGCAGGTCGATTTTCCGACGCCACCTTTACCGCTCGCGACGGCAACGATGGAGCGGACGCCAGGCACCAGGGCCTTGCCGCCGTGACCCGCCGCAGCGGGGGCGGCGGCGGGCTGCTGCTGCGCGCCGCCGGCGGGTGCCTCGCGATGGGCCGTCAACACGGCCGTTACCGACAGCACGCCGGGGAGCGCCCCGACGGCCTGCTCGGCCGCCTTGCGCAGCGGTTCGAGCTGCGGTCCGCGGCGAGGGTCCACTTCGATCGCGAAGCCGACATTCCCGTTCTTCACGACCAGGCCCGAGATCATGCCCAGGCTGACGAGATCGCCGGACCGGTCCGGGTCCTTTATGGTGCGAAGAACATCGAGAACCTGGCTCTCGGTGAGGTGGGCCATTCTTGAAAACTCCTTTGTGTCCCCAATATGCTGGGTGCATTTCTGGCCGGGTGCGCTATTGTGCCGGCTGTCATATAGGGCGAACGCTTTCCGTTGGGAAGGAGATCTCTCGGGATAGTGGTCGTCCGCGTTTGAACGGGAATTCAGATTATGCCCTGGCAGAATCAAGGCGGCGGCGGCGGCGGTCCTTGGGGTGGTGGCGGAGGTGGCCAAGGTCCCTGGGGGCGCGGTCCCTCCGGGCAACGGCCACCCGACTTTGAAGATCTTCTCCGCAAAAGCCAAGATCGGTTCAGGAGCATTCTCCCTGGCGGCTTCGGCGGCGGGCGGGGGTTGTTGCTCATTGCCGTCATAGCGCTTGCGCTGTGGCTTGCCAGCGGCTTCTACCGCGTCCAGCCGAATGAGCAGGGCGTCGCCCTGATCTTCGGTGAATGGGTGGCGACTACGCAGCCGGGCCTGAATTACAACCTGCCGGCGCCGATCGGCTCCGTCGAGACGCCGAAGGTGACGCGGGTGAACCGCGCCGAGGTCGGCTTCAGTTCGGGATTCGACGGCAACGGACGAAGCGCGTCCGCGCGCGACATTCCGGCCGAGAGCCTGATGCTGACCGGCGACGAGAACATCATCGACATCCAGTTCGTCGTGTTCTGGGTGATCAAGGATGCCGGCCAGTACCTCTTCAACATCGCGGATCCCGAGGCCACGGTAAAGAGCGTCGCCGAAAGCGCGATGCGCGAGATCGTCGGCCAGACCCCCTTCGAGCGCGCCCGGACCCAGGGGCGGGCCGAAATCGAGGCGCGCGCGGTGGAGTCGATGCAGGGCATCCTGGACAGCTATGGCGCCGGAATCGAGGTAACCCAAGTCGAGCTGCAGCAGGTCGATCCGCCGCAATCGGTGATCGAGGCGTTCCGCGACGTGCAGGCCGCCCGTGCTGATCGCGAGCGTGCCGTCAACGAGGCCCAGGCCTACTACAACGAGATCACCCAACGGGCGGAAGGTAATGCCCAGCGGCTGATCAAGGAGGGTGAGGCCTATAAGGAGGAGAAGGTCGCGATCGCCAGCGGCGATGCGCAGCGCTTCATTTCCGTTCTCAACGAATATTCCCAGGCGAGGGAACTGACCACGCGCCGAATCTACCTCGAGACGATGGAGGAGGTGATGCGCGGCATGGACAAGGTGCTGATCGATACTGCGGCGCAGGGTGCCGGCGGTGCCAACGGGACCGTCCCCTATCTCGCGCTGAACGAACTGATGCGCCGTCAGACGCCCGGTGCGGGCAAGTCCGGCGATGGGTTGAGGGTTTCCCCCAACGCCGCGGCGGAATGATCGGCAGCGGCAAAGGAGTGATATAATAATGCAGCGTCCAGCCCTCATTGGATTGGCTATCGCGGCCGCCGTCGCCGTGTTGGTGGCGCTTTCCTCCGTCTATACCGTGCACCAGTCCGAGCAGGCGCTGGTGCTGCAGTTCGGCGAGCCGCAGCGCGTCGTCAAGGAGCCCGGCCTGCACTTCAAGGTTCCGTTCATTCAGAATGTCGTCGTCTTCAGCAACAGGGTTCTGAACTTCGATGCGCCGGCGGCGGAGGTGCCGACCGTCGATCAGAAGCAGGTCGTGGTCGACGCGTTCGCGCGATTCCGGATCACCGACCCGCTGCGGTTCTTCCAGACGGTGACTAATGAGGCAGGTGTCCAGGCGCGGCTACGCTCGATCATCAGTTCGACCCTGCGCGGCGCGCTGGGCGAGGTGCCTCTGGACTTCATTCTCACCAACCAGCGCGGCGGGCTGATGCAGCAGATCGCCGAGCAGGTGAACGTGGAGGCGCAGACCTTCGGCATCAACGTCGTCGACGTGCGGATAAAGCGCCTCGATCTTCCGGAGGAGAACAGCCAGGCCATCTTCCGCCGCATGCAGACGCAGCGCGAGCAGGAGGCGCGGCGCATTCGGGCAGAGGGCGCCCGCGACGCGCAGACGATCCGCGCCGAGGCCGACAAGCAAAGCGTCGTCATCCTCGCCAATGCGCGGCGGACCGCAGAGATCTTGCGCGGTGAGGGCGATGCGCAGGCGACGGCCATCTACAATGATGCCTATGGGCAGGACCCCACCTTCTTCGACTTCTACCGGTCGATGCAGGCTCTGAAGGAGGGACTACCGAGCGAGACGACGACCTTCGTCGGACCGCCGGACGGCGATTTCTTCCGGTTCTTCGGGCAAGGGCCCGGTGAGTCCCAGGCCTCGGCGTCGACGGGCGGCAATCGGCAGGCCCAGGCGGAGTAACGGCACCCAGGAGTAGCGGCGCGGGGGACGGCGGCGGAGCGATGTTCGTCACCCTGCCGCCGCTTCGGCCGATGGCCTGGCCCAAGTCGATGGATCCAGGGCTGATGATTTGACTGCGGCCCGAAGGAAACGGCGATGACGGGGGTCGGTGTCTTCGATCTGGCGACGGCGCTGGGACTTGTCCTGGTTCTGGAAGGCCTCCTGCTGGCATTGGCGCCGGATCTGCTCAAACGGCTCGTGGCCGAGATGTTGGCGCATTCCGCGCAGTCGCTCCGTTTGGTTGGGTTGTTATCCGCCGCCGTCGGCGTTCTTGTCGTTTGGCTGGTGCGCGGATGACGCGCCTCCGACGCGCCCCGATACGCCAATGGGGGGCCGGATGGCTGTCTTGCTGGCGGCCATTGCATGATTCTTTACCAATCGCGGGCGAAAATGGCCTATTTTAGATGCGAGATGCGCCAAGTTCGATGGGCGGCGAACCGGACCGCTCATGAGCCGTCGTGATGGAGATTCCGTTGAAGCCAACGACCCGTGCAATGATGACAACCGCGGCGCTGTTCTCTGCGAGCGGGCGCCATTCCTTAACAGCTCCCCAATGGCTTCATCCGCTTCTCGCGTTGCCGATCGCCGCGGCGCTTCTGCTGGCTGCCGCCGCAGCCTCCGCTCGTCCGGCGCCGGACAGCTTCGCGGATCTTGCCGAAAAGCTGCTGCCGTCCGTCGTCAATGTCTCGACGACGCAGGAGCAGATGGCGGGAACCAGCGGCGATCAGGAACTCGACGAGTTCTTCAAAGAGTTCTTCGACCGTCAGGGACGCATGGAGCGCCCGCGTCGTGCGACCTCGCTCGGCTCGGGCTTCATCATCGACCCGGCCGGCTATATAGTCACCAACAACCATGTCATCGAGGGCGCCGACGAGGTCACGGTCAGGCTGCATGACGATACCGAGCTGACGGCTGAGGTTATCGGCATCGACGATAAGACCGACCTCGCCCTGCTGAAGGTTGATGCGAAAGAGCCGATGCCGGCGGTGGCCTGGGGCGACTCCGACAAGACCCGGATCGGCGACTGGGTGGTTGCAATCGGCAATCCCTTCGGCCTGGGAGGGTCGGTCACGGCCGGCATCGTCTCGGCGCGAAAGCGCGACATCATGGCCGGCCCTTATGACGATTTCCTGCAGACCGACGCCTCGATCAACCGGGGCAATTCCGGCGGGCCGATGTTCAACATGGACGGCGAGGTCATCGGCATCAATACGGCGATCTTCTCACCCTCGGGCGGCAGCGTCGGCATCGGCTTCGCCATCCCGTCCAACCTCGCCCGCAACGTGATCGCCCAGCTTCGCGAATATGGGCACACGCGCCGCGGTTGGCTCGGCGTGCGCATCCAAACGGTCAACGAAGAGCTGGCGGAAGGCCTGCGCCTGCCGAGCACGGAAGGGGCGCTGGTCGCGAACGTCACCGAGAACGGCCCGGCCGATCTGGCGGGCATCGAGCAGGGCGATGTCGTCTTGAAATTCGATGGCCGGCCGGTCGAGGAGATGCGCAAGCTGCCGCGGATGGTGGCCGAAACCGCGATCGACAAGGAGGTCGAAGTCGTCGTCTGGCGGCAAGGCCGAGAAGTGACGTTGAATGTCGTGCTCGGCGAGCTGGACGAGGCCGCAGAGATGGCCGCCCTCACTCCGCAAGAGCCGCAAGGCACGCCAGAGAGGCGGGAGGGGACGGTCGATCTGCTGGGGCTGGCCCTGGCGGAAATGTCGCCCGAGTTGCGAGAGCGCTTCGGCTTGGATGATGGCGCATCGGGCGTTGTGATCACCGAGGTCGACCAGGCCGGTTCGGCGGCTGAGAAGGATCTGCGCCCCGGCGACGTGATCGTCGAGGTCGATCAGGAGCCGGTCGCCAATCCCGGGGATGTCGACCAAAGGGTGAGCCAAGCCCGGGAGAATGGCTACCGTGTCGTCACCCTGCTGGTCGATCGCGACGGCGAATATCAGTGGGTCGCCCTGCGGATCGACCAAGGATAGCAGCACCGTAGGGACGGGTTTCAAACCCGCCCCTACATACGGATGTGGGCCGGACGGAAATCGAAAATAAACGCGCGGCGACGCGGGCGGTGGTCATCGCGGGCCCGACGGCGAGCGGCAAATCTGCGATCGGCCTCGCCGTCGCCAGGGCTCTCGACGGTACGATCATCAATGCCGACAGCATGCAAGTTTATCGCGAGCTATCGGTCCTGACCGCCCGGCCGGACGCGAGCGACTGTGCCGCGGTGCCGCACCGCCTCTATGGATTTCTCCCGGTCGCCCAGCCCTACTCGGCCGCGCTCTGGCGCGAACGGGCGTTGGAGGAGATCGCCGCGGCCTCAGCGGCCGGACGGCTTCCGGTGGTGGTCGGCGGTACCGGGCTCTATCTGCGGGTGCTGATGCGAGGGCTGGCGCCCGTGCCCGAAATCCCGCTGGCGGTGCGCGCGGCGACGCGGGCAAAGCTGGCCGATATGGGAGGCGAGGCCTTCCACCGAGAACTGGCCCGTCGCGACCCGGCCATGGCGGCGCGGCTCAACCCGAGCGACCGGCAGCGGCTGGCGCGCGCCTGGGAGGTGCTGGAGGCGACCGGACGCTCGCTCGATGCGTGGCAGCGCGAGCCGGCCACGCCGACAAGTGGCTCGCCGGGTGCCTCCCTGGGCGGTGCCCCGGACGATTCCCCGGGCGATCCCCTGGGCGATCTTCAATTCACCAGCTTCGTCGTGGCGCCGGCGCGGGCCGCGCTTTATGCGGCCTGCGACGCCCGTTTCCTGCGCATGCTCGACCAGGGCGCCTTGGTCGAGGCCGAGCGTGTCGATGCGCTCGGGCTCGATCCGCAGCTCCCTGCCATGAAGGCCCTGGGAATCCCTGAACTCCGCCGCCACATTCATGGCGAGCTGACGCTCGTCGAGGCGACGACCGCGGCGCAGCAGGCAACGCGGCGCTATGCCAAGCGGCAGATGACCTGGTTCCGCCATCAGATGGCCGACGCCCATCGATTGGAGGTGGATGGTTCCGCGGCGCAATATTCGGAAAGGTTGGCAGACGAGATCTGCAACATAATTCGTCATTATTGATTGACCGTTCCGGATCGAAGGCCTAGGCTACGGTGCAGTGCGAAAGCCGACAGGCTCCGCATGATGCCATTAACCGGAATATCGCCGCTGGATCAGGGGTTTACCGCGGCGCAGCATGGGCGATCGGCAACCAGGCCGATCGCGTCGAAACGCATGTCATAGCGAGGACGAGACGATGACGCAGGAATTGACGGGAGCAGGAATTGTCATCAAGGCTCTGGTGGACCAGGGCGTTGATGTCGTATTCGGCTATCCGGGCGGCGCCGTTCTTCCGATCTATGACGAGCTGTTCAAGCAGAATGCGCTGCGTCATGTCCTGGTTCGGCACGAGCAGGGCGCGGTTCATGCCGCGGAAGGCTATGCCCGGTCGACCGGCAAGGTCGGCGTCGTCCTGGTGACGTCCGGTCCGGGTGCCACCAATGCGGTCACCGGCCTGACCGACGCGCTGATGGACAGCATCCCGGTGGTCTGCCTGACCGGACAGGTGCCGACTCATCTGATCGGCAACGACGCGTTCCAGGAGGCCGATACCGTCGGCATCACGCGGCCCTGCACCAAGCACAACTATCTCGTCAAGGACATCGCCGATCTGCCGCGGGTCATGCATGAGGCGTTCTACGTCGCCCGTAGCGGCCGGCCCGGACCGGTCGTGGTCGACCTACCGAAGGACATCCTGCAGGGCAAGGGCGCCTATCCCGACGGTATCGACGTGGAGCGTCGCAGCTACAAGCCGCAGACCACGCCCGACGCCGATCGGATCGAGCAGGCAGTGGCGCTGATGGCCTCGGCCAAGCGGCCGCTGTTCTATTGCGGCGGCGGGGTCATCAATTCCGGCCCCGAAGCGTCGGCCCTGCTGACCGAGTTCGTCCGGATGACCGGCTTTCCCTGCACGCTGACCCTGATGGGGCTCGGCGCCATGCCGGCCTCGGACCCGCATTTCCTGGGAATGCTGGGCATGCACGGCACCTACGAGGCGAACCTGGCGATGCATGACTGCGATGTCATGATCAATATCGGCGCCCGGTTCGACGATCGGGTGACCGGCAGGTTGACCGCCTTCTCGCCGAACTCGAAGAAGATCCATGTCGACATCGATCCGTCCTCGATCAACAAGAACGTCCGGGTCGACCTTCCGGTCGTCGGCGACGTCAAGCTGGTGCTCGAGGCGATGATCGCGGCCTGGAAGCGGACGAAGGCGCGGCCCGACGCGGCGGCGCTCGCCGAGTGGTGGCGGAGCATCGAGCAATGGCGCGGGCGCGACTGCCTGCGTTACAAAAACTCGGACAAGATCATCAAGCCGCAATATGCCCTGCAGCGCCTGCAGGCGGCGATCGGGGACCGTGACTTTTACGTCACGACCGAAGTCGGTCAGCATCAGATGTGGGCGGCACAGTTCCTCCGGTTCGAGAAGCCCAATCGCTGGATGACCAGCGGCGGGCTCGGCACCATGGGTTACGGCCTGCCGGCGGCGGTCGGCGTGCAAATGGCGCATCCCGACGCGCTCGTCGTCGACGTCGCCGGCGAGGCATCGATCCTGATGAACATCCAGGAGATGTCGACCGCCGTCCAGTACAAGCTGCCGGTCAAGATCTTCATCCTGAACAATCAGTGGATGGGGATGGTGCGGCAGTGGCAGGAGCTTCTGCATGGCGGGCGCTATTCGGAGAGCTACACCGAATCCCTGCCGGATTTCGTGAAGCTGGCCGAGGCGTTCGGCGCCGTGGGCTTGCGCGCCCAGAAGCCGGACGAGCTCGACGACGTCATTCGCGAGATGATCGCCGTCAAGGCGCCGGTCATCGTCGATTGCTGCGTCGACCAGACGGAGAACTGCTTCCCGATGATCCCATCGGGCGCGGCGCACAATGAAATGCTGCTCGGGCCCGATGATGTCGCGAAGCCAGTCTCCGAAGAAGGCATGGTTTTGGTCTAACCGTGGCATCTGGGACTGGAGCGCTATCCGGTGGAAGCAATCGAACGACATACGATTTCCGTTCTCGTCGATAACGAGGCCGGAGTCCTCGCCCGGGTCATCGGCTTGTTCTCGGGCCGCGGCTACAATATCGAAAGCCTGACGGTGGCCGAGGTCGACATGGCGAGGCACCTGTCGCGTATCACCATCGTCACCTCGGGCACGCCGATGATCATCGAGCAGATCAAGGCACAGCTCGGCCGCCTCGTGCCCGTCCATAGGGTCAGCGACCTGACTAACGAGGGGCCGCATCTCGAGCGCGAGCTGGCGCTCGTCAAGGTGAACGGGACGGGGGACAAGCGGATCGAATCGCTGCGGATCGCCGATATCTTTCGCGCCCGTGTGGTCGACAGCACCCTCGAGTCCTTCGTCTTCGAGATGACCGGATCGCCGGAGAAGCTCAACGCTTTCATCAACCTGATGCAGCCGCTGGGCCTGGTCGACGTTTCGCGCACGGGCGTCGTTGCCATTGCGCGCGGGCCGGAGGCGATCTAAAACAGCGCCTTCCGTAGCCGAAACACTGTTTTCCGCAGGCTGGCCTCTGCCGTTTTCAATGGGGATTTCCGATGCGCGTTTATTATGACCGTGATGCCGATGTAAACCTGATCAAGGGCAAGAAGGTGGCCGTCGTCGGCTATGGCAGCCAGGGCCACGCCCATGCCCTCAACCTCAAGGACAGCGGCGTTAGCGAGGTCCGGGTAGCGCTGCGGCCCGGCTCGGCCACGGTCAAGAAGGCGGAGGCCGCCGGCCTCACGGTCATGTCAGCCGCAGACGCCGCGAAATGGGCGGATGTCGTGATGGTGCTGACCCCCGACGAATTGCAGGCGCAGCTCTATCGCGACGATCTCGCGCCGAACATGAAGCAGGGCGCGGCGCTCGCCTTCGCGCACGGCTTCAACATCCATTTCAAGCTGATCGAGCCGCGGCCCGACCTCGACGTCTTCATGATCGCGCCCAAGGGTCCGGGCCACACCGTCCGCTCCGAATATCAGCGCGGCGGCGGAGTGCCCTGCCTGGTGGCGGTGGAGCAGAATCCGAGCGGCAATGCGCAGGAGATCGCCCTCTCCTATGCCTGCGCCCTCGGCGGCGGCCGTTCCGGAATCATCGAGACCACCTTCAAGGAAGAGTGCGAGACCGACCTGTTCGGCGAGCAGGTGGTTCTCTGCGGCGGCCTCTCGGCCTTGATCACCGCCGGGTTCGAAACCCTCGTCGAGGCCGGTTATGCGCCGGAGATGGCTTATTTCGAGTGCCTGCACGAGGTGAAGCTGATCGTCGATCTGATGTATGAGGGCGGCATGGCCAATATGCGCTATTCGATCTCGAACACGGCCGAGTACGGCGACTACACGCGTGGGCCGCGGGTCGTTACCCCGGCAGTCCGAGAAGAGATGAAGCGGATCCTCGAGGACATCCAGTCAGGCCGCTTCGCCCGCGATTGGGTGCTCGAGAACCAAGCCGGACAGCCGAGCTTCAAGGCCACCCGCCGGCGCCATGCCGAGCATCCGATCGAGGAGGTCGGCGCTCGCCTGCGGGGTATGATGCCGTGGATCGGCGCCAACCGCCTCGTCGACAAGAACCGGAACTGATCCCGTCGGCGATCCATGATCGTAGGGGCGTCCCTGTGTGGGCGCCCCGATCGGGCGTTTTGTGTGCGATCGGACGGCCACATAGGGCCGGCCCTATGCTACGCGCATTTGGGACCTGGTCCCGCTCTTCACAACACTGAACAAAGGACTTGTTAACCTTAGCGTGGCAGGGTTACAAAATATCGGACCCGCCACGGTCTTTCGAACAAACAGGCACAGCCATGTCCTTGCCGCGTTTCAGCAGCCTCTCCAGGGCGTTCGCCGATGCTTTACGCCCGGCTGCTCCGGTTCGGGCGGCTTGCCTCTGTCCCGTCCTGGCTTCCGGTGATCAAACCCTTCCTAGGCACCCCTGAGCGCCTCCGTAGCCGGCAACAGGCGCTCGGAGGATGTCTTGTCCGCCGCGCCGCGTTGCCTGAAGACGGAGGGGTGATCCCATGAGTCACACGATCGACAGCAACCGCGTTATCATTTTCGACACGACCCTGCGCGACGGCGAGCAGTCGCCCGGCGCCTCCATGAATCTGGAGGAGAAGCGGCGGATTGCGATGGTTCTCGAGGAACTCGGGGTCGACGTCATCGAAGCCGGTTTCCCGATCGCATCGAACGGCGACTTCGACGCCGTGCGCGAGATCGGCCGAACGGTCCGTGGCGCCACGGTCGCCGGACTGGCACGGGCGTCGAAGAAAGACATCGATCGCGCCTGGGAGGCGCTGTCCGGCGCCGCCCGGCCGCGCATCCACACCTTCATTTCGACCAGCCCGCTGCATATGAAGTATAAGCTGCAGATGGAGCCGGAGGCCGTCCACCAAGCGATCGCGGACAGCGTCGCCCACGCGCGAAATCGGTGCGACGACGTCGAGTGGTCGCCGGAGGACGGGTCGCGCACCGAGCATGATTTCCTGTGCCGTTGCGTCGAGACGGCGATCAAGGCCGGCGCGCGGACCGTCAACATTCCTGATACGGTCGGATATGCGGTGCCGGAGGAGTTCGCGGCGCTGATCGCGATGCTGATGAACCGGGTGCCGAACATCGACAAGGCGATCATCTCCGTCCACTGCCACAACGACCTCGGCCTGGCCGTCGCGAACTCGCTTGCGGCGGTGGGCGCGGGCGCGCGGCAGGTGGAATGCACGATCAATGGTCTCGGCGAGCGGGCGGGCAATGCCGCGCTGGAGGAGATCGTGATGGCGCTCAGGACGCGCCACGACAACCTGCCTTACAGCACCGGCATCAATACCGAGATCATTACCAAGGCCTCGCGGCTGGTTTCGACCATCACCGGCTTCGTGGTGCAGCCGAACAAGGCGATCGTCGGCGCCAACGCCTTTGCGCATGAATCGGGTATTCATCAGGACGGCATGCTGAAGCATGCCGGGACTTATGAGATCATGACTCCCGAATCGGTCGGCCTCAACCGCTCGACCCTGGTGATGGGCAAGCATTCCGGCCGCCACGCCTTCAAGGAGAAGCTGAAGGAGTTGGGCTTCGACCTCGGCGACAACGCGGTCGAAGAGGCCTTCCGGCGCTTCAAGGATCTGGCCGACAAGAAGAAGGACGTGTTCGACGAGGATATCGTCGCGCTGGTCGATGACGAGGTCGGCCGCAGCAACGATCGGATCCGGTTTGTCTCGCTGCAGGTGATCGCCGGATCGCGCGGGCCGCAGAAGGCGGAGCTCGAGCTGCAGATCGACGGCGCGGTGCACACCACGACGGCGATCGGGGCGGGCCCGGTCGACGCCACCTTCAACGCGATCAAGCAGCTCTTCCCGCACGAGGTCAGATTGCAGCTTTATCAGGTGCATGCGGTGACCGCAGGCACCGACGCGCAGGCCGAAGTCACGGTCCGGCTTGAAGAGAACGGCAAGACGGTCAACGGCCAAGGCGCCGACACCGACACGCTTGTCGCTTCTTGCCGGGCCTATATCCACGCTTTGAACAAGCTGCTGACGAAGCGCCAGAAGACGGCGCCGGCAGCGCTTTCCGCTTGACGGTTCAAGGATAAACAACGGGGCTGTCGCCGCGATGGGCGGCAACACCGGCCATCGTTTATTACGAGTGAGGTTTCATGTTCTCTAGATTACTGGGCATGCTGTCCGCCGACATGGCCATCGACCTCGGCACGGCCAATACGCTGGTCTATGTCAAGGGGCGCGGGATCGTCTTGAACGAGCCGTCGGTCGTGGCCATCGCCGAACTCCGAGGCAAGAAGCACGTGCTTGCAGTCGGCGACGAGGCCAAGATGATGCTGGGCCGCACGCCCGGCAACATTTCCGCCATCCGGCCGCTGCGAGACGGCGTCATCGCCGACTTCGAGGTGGCCGAGGAGATGATCAAGCACTTCATCCGAAAGGTGCACAACCGTCGCAGCTTCGCCAGCCCGCAGGTCATCATCTGCGTGCCGTCGGGTTCGACCGCGGTCGAGCGACGGGCGATCCAGGAGTCGGCGGAAAGCGCCGGCGCCCGGCGTGTGTTCCTGATCGAGGAGCCTATGGCGGCGGCGATCGGCGCCGGACTGCCGGTGACCGAGCCGACCGGCTCCATGGTCGTCGACATCGGCGGCGGCACGACCGAGGTGGCCGTGCTCTCGCTGGGCGGCATCGTCTATTCCCGCTCGGTCCGCGTCGGCGGCGACAAGATGGACGAGGCGATCATCGGCTATATCCGCCGCAATCACAATCTGCTGGTCGGCGAGGGAAGCGCGGAGCGGATCAAGAAGGAGATCGGCTCGGCCTGCCCGCCGGACGACGGTGACGGGCAGGTCATGGAGATCAAAGGGCGCGATCTGATGAACGGCGTGCCGAAGGAGCTCGTGATCAGCCAGCGTCAGATCGCCGACAGCCTGGCTGAGCCGGTCGGCGCGATCATCGAGGCGGTGAAGGTCGCGCTCGAGCACACCGCGCCGGAACTCGCCGCGGACATCGTCGACAAGGGCATCGTGCTGACCGGTGGGGGCGCACTGCTCGGCAACCTGGATTTCGTCCTGCGCCACTCGACCGGCCTGCCGGTCTCGATCGCAGACGATCCGCTGTCCTGTGTTGCTCTGGGAACGGGGCGTTGTCTGGAAGAAATGAAGACATTGAAGAATGTTTTGATAAACATGTATTAGTTGCATTACGGAGCGGTTGAGGTCACCATTACTACAGCACTGATTTCTATTGGTTATTTTTTCCTGAACGGCAGCAGGATCCGTCCGCTGTAAGCATCGTCGGGGAGGGGGACGATGAAGTCACACGCAGGATCAATGCTGCGTTTCGCATCTCCGCTGAAGGCCTGGAGTCAGCGTTTCACGCTTGCCCTCTTGATCGGCGCGTCCGTCGCGCTGATGCTGCTCGACCGGGCCGACAGCATCATCATCGAACGCACGCGCGCCGCCGTCGTGGATGCCATCAGTCCGATTCTCGATGTCCTGTCCCGACCGGTTTCGGGCGCGGCTGAGATCCTTGAGAATGTCGGCGAACTGGCGAATCTGAGAGAGGAGAATGCGCGCCTCCGCGAAGACCGGGCGCGGCTTCTGCAATGGCAGTCGGTCGCCCGCGAGCTGGATGCGCAGAATCAGGCTCTTCGCGAGCTACTGAACCTTGTGCCCGATCCGCGGGCCCGATTTATCTCGGCGCGGGTGATCGGTAACACCGCCGGTCCCTTTGTCCGCTCGGCCCTGGTCACTGCCGGCTATCGCGACGGAGCCCGAAAGGGGCAGGCGGTGATGACGGGCGAGGGATTCGCCGGCCGGGTTTCGGAGGTGGGCCGGCGGTCCGCGCGGATCCTGCTGCTGACCGATATCAACTCCCGCATTCCCGTGCTCGTCGAGCGGACGCGCGAGCGCGCCGTGCTCGCCGGCGACAACACGAATTCTCCGCACCTGCTTTATCTGCCGCCGAACTCCGGAACGACACCGGGCGACCGGATCGTCACATCGGGTCACGGCGGCATTTTTCCGCCGGGGCTTCCGGTCGGGGTCGTGAGCTCCGCCGGTGAGGACGGAGTCAGCGTGCAGCCTTTCGTCGATTGGAGCCGCGTCGAGTATGTCCGGCTGGTCGATTACGAACTGCCGGGCATCCTCCTATCTCCCTCTGGGCACCGGCCGGATTGAAGCCGCACCGTGAAGTCATCGCTGTGGCATCATCTCGATCTGGTGGCGCGTACCCTCTGGCCGTTCACCCTTACGGTGCTGCTGCTGATCCTCGGGATCGTGCCGCTACAGATTCCGCATCTGGCGCCGGTCAGCCCCGGATTCGCGCTGATCTCGGTTTACTATTGGGCGCTCCATCGCCCGACGATTCTGCCGGCCCCGGCGGTGTTCCTGGTCGGCGTACTCAATGACTTCTTTGGCGACGCGCCCGTCGGCGTCGGCGTGCTGGTGCTGCTGATCGTTTACGGTATCATCGTCTCACAACGCCGCAACTTTCTGGGCGCCCCCTTCGCTCTCGTCTGGCTCGGCTTCGCGGCGGTGGCGGCAGGGGCAGCCTTTGCCGCCTGGGTGATCAGCAGCCTGCTGTTCGGAACGGTGGTCGATCCACGCCCCGCCATCTTCGACTGCCTGCTGACCGTGGGGCTCTACCCGGCCGTGGCGCATCTGTTCGCGCGCGCGCAGCGCGGTCTGTCGAGGCGGGACTGACATGCGGCAGGATCAACAGCGCTATCGCATCTTCACGCGGCGGACCGCGCTGCTGGCCGGTGGAAAGGCACTGCTGCTGTCCACCTTGGCCGGGCGGATGTACTATCTGCAGGTCCTCGAATCGGAGAAATACACCGTCCTGGCGGATGAGAATCGAATCAGCCTCAAATTGTTGCCGCCGCCGCGCGGTCGAATCGTCGACCGGTTCGGGGTGCCGATCGCAAGGAATGACCAGAACTACCGCGTCGTCATCGTTCCGGAACAGACACCCGACCTCGAGGTGACGCTGCGCGATCTCGCGCGGATCATTCCCCTGAGCGAAGACGAATACATCCGGATCCTGCGCGAGGGCGTCCATCGGCGCGCCTTCGTTCCAATCACCGTGCGGGACAACCTTGCCTGGAATCAGGTCGCGCAGATCGAGGTGAACGCGCCGGACCTGCCGGGCGTCAGCATCGAGGTCGGGCAAACGCGCGATTATCCGTTCGGTGGGCTGACGGCCCACGTCGTCGGCTATGTGGCGGCTGTTTCGGAGGCGGACCTGACCGGAGAGCCGCTGCTCGAACTGCCGGGGTTCCGGATCGGCAAGAGCGGGATCGAGAGGCAGTATGACGGGGTCCTGCGCGGCTCGGCGGGAACCAGCCAGGTGGAAGTGAACGCCGTTGGCCGAATCATCCGCGAGCTGTCGCGCGACGAGGGCCAGCCGGGAAAAGACCAGGTGCTGACGATCGACATGGCGCTCCAGCAATATGTCCAACAGCGCCTCGCCACCGAGCACAGCGGATCGGCCGTCGTGCTCGATATTCACAGCGGTGGCGTCCTGGCGCTCGGCTCGACGCCGACTTACGACCCTAACGCCTTCAACCGGGGCATCAGCTCGCAAAGCTGGAATAGCCTGATTTCAGATCCGTTCCGTCCGCTGAACAACAAGGCGATCGCCGGTCAGTACGCGCCCGGCTCCACCTTCAAGATGATCGTCGCGCTCGCTGCGCTGGAGGCCGGTATCGCTCCCGGCGAAGAGGTCTTCTGCCCGGGATTCATAACCCTCGGCAATGCCCGGTTCCATTGCTGGAAAGCGATTGGCCACGGGCATGTCGATATGATCGGCGGCATCAAGCATTCCTGCGATGTCTACTTCTACGACATCGCGCTGCGCGTCGGGATCGAGGCGATCGCCGCGATGGCCCGCCGGTTTGGCCTCGGAGAGGAAACCGGTCTCGACCTTCCGGGCGAGCGCCCGGGATTGATCCCCGACCGGGACTGGAAACTCGGCAACATCGGCAAGCCGTGGCAGCTGGGCGAGACCATGGTTACCGGGATCGGGCAGGGCTTCGTCCTGACTACGCCGCTGCAGCTCGCGCTGATGACGGCGCGGATCGTAAACGGCGGATATGCGGTGAAGCCGTTCCTGACCCGCCCCTCGGTCTTCCACGGCGCGCCAGAAACGCCCGCGCAGCCGCCTTTTCCATCCCTCGGCTTCGCCCCGGGAAGGCTGGAGCTGATTCGTGAGGCAATGGATCAGGTTTCCAATCACCCGCGAGGCACGGCCTATGGCGCACGAATCAAGGAGGCGGGCATGGCAATGGGCGGGAAGACCGGGACCGCCCAGGTCCGACGCATCACCATGAGCGAGCGGGCCACCGGGGTGAGGAAGAACGAGGATCTGCCCTGGAACCAGCGCGATCACGCGCTGTTCGTCGGCTTCGCGCCGGTGCAGGCCCCAAGCTACGCGGTTGCCGTCGTGATCGAGCATGGTGGCGGCGGGTCAGCCGTGGCCGCGCCGATCGCCCGCGACATCCTGATCGAGACACAACGGCGCGATCCCAGCCGGCAGGTTCCGCCGCGACAGGTGGCGGGGATCGACCCCGGATGAACGCGGCGACACGGAGAGCGCCGCCGCCTCGGCAGGAGGGTCGCGGCGAGGACAAACCGTCACCGGACCGCATCGGCCAAAGCTATCGACAAAGCAGGGCTGCTTTGCTATACCGCCCGTCTTTCCAGACCCACTCCGGTCGGCCGATGCTGTGGCCGAGGGGAGACTCGGCGGTCGGACAGGGTTTTGGGGCGCATAGCTCAGTTGGTAGAGCAGCTGACTCTTAATCAGCGGGTCCAAGGTTCGAGTCCTTGTGCGCCCACCAAAATCCCAAGGCTTATCAGTTATTTACGAGGCGGATGTGTCCAAGCTCCGACGCATCCGCCCTGCTGTTGTATGGGCTGTCGATAGTATCGCCGTTGTACGGACCAGACCTGCTAAATTGAGGCGATCCGATTTGTTGGATTTTGAAACACGATTGGTTCTGCTCCTAAGGCGGAAGAGCTTCTGGAAGCGCATCTCTTCGCGAGTGCGGCAATGGGAGGTGGAGCGCGATCGAGACTATTATACGGTGCTGTCATATCCCAAGTCAGGGCGGTCTTGGTTGCGGTTTATGCTATGTCACATTGAAAGCGCTATAAGCGGACGACCTTTGGGGCGCTATATTCATGGTGTTGTCAACCGACGGCGCAAAGAGCCAAAGTTCTATTACGTTCACGGCGTGTCGCCGCATCAAGACTTAAGCGGTTATCACTATGAGCGGCTTTGGTACAACCCGCCCGCGGGTGTTATATTTCTGGTAAGAGATCCAGTAAAGGTCGTTGCTTCATTCTATGCGCACCTGAAAACCAAGAAGTTTTTTGGTATCCGTTTGGATGAAGGATGTCGATTTAAAAATTTTATTGCCGACCCCAAAATCGGTATTCGCAGATATGAAGAGTACTTAGCATTTTATGTGCAGAGCATCCGCAAGTCGGGCGTTCCGGTGCTGATGCTGCGATATGAAGACCTCTTGGCTGATACTAAGCATGAGTTGGGGAGAATCTTGAGATTCTCAGAGCTTCCCGCAAATGAGGCCGTCATTGGCCAAATTGTCGAAGCTGCTTCTTTCGAAAAAATGCGAGCGGCGGAGGAGCAGAATCTCTATAAGGCGGCATGGCTCGCTCCCGGCAAAAAAGGTGACGCTTCCTCACTGAAAACCCGGGGTGCATTTAGGAAGGGCCGGTATGTCGAGTACGAAGATGAAGAGCGTGCGCTTGTGGAAGCCATTTTGAAGCGCAGCCCAATTTTTAAAGCTTTCGGCTATTCCGCAGAAGGCATAGGGCCGTATCATGAGGCCGACGTGTATGATGCGATTACGGCATATTCGGAGACTGTCTGACGTCAGCGCCTGTCAAGAAGACCGTGCGGGATATGACGCCTGACCGCGCGCCTAATCTGTTGCCGCGATACAATATGACCCTGACGCGGACAGCAGCCTGACGCGGAACCCTCCGGCCCGGCCGCTTCGCTCCCGTAGTGGATGCAGCACGCCATCCGGCTCTCACTGCGATTCACTTAGTCCCTAGGTAGATGGATTCGCGACGTTAGCGCTTGGCGGGTGCAACATGGCTGCAGCGCCAGCGGCGGGCGTGGTCGGACACGCTGGACGCGTGTTTGGCCATCCGGGCCTTACGTCCCGGACGGAGCAATCGTGCCGCGAGCGCTTGGCCTCAGCTCGTCCAAGACGATAGCCGCACTCGCCGAACGCGCGGTAGGATTGATGATCGCCGAGCGAGGTATTTGACCGCGGACGTGATGGTGCCGAGGTTTCGGGCGGGGCCGGCGCCGCGCCCAGGCCAATGCCGACCATGGGCAAGTCATGTCAGGCACTCTAAATCGGCAGCGGGCCGTCATTCTTTACTTCTTCAATCACCGGGTAGGTGCGGGTTTCGCTGACGCCTGGCAAGGAAAGCAGGACCTCGCCCAGGAAGCGGCGATAAGTGATCATGTCGGGCAGACGGGCCTTTATGAGGTAGTCGAACCCACCGGCAACCATATGGCATTCCAGCACTTCCGGCGTCCTGCTGACGGCCTCGGCAAATTTGTCGAAGATGTCCGGCGTTGTCTTATCGAGCGACACTTCGACAAGGACCAGCAATCCCAGCCCGAGGCGGTGCGGGTCGAGCCGCGCGCCGAAGCCGGCGATATAGCCTTGCCGCTGCAATCGCCGCAGCCGGTCGCTCATCGAGGTAGGTGCAAGCCCGACTCTGTTCGCTAGTTCTATATTGGAGATTCGGCCGTCGGCCTGCAGCTCATTGAGGATGCGACGATCAATTCCGTCCAAATCCGCCATATATACGGCTCCATACGAATATTTCACGATTCATACGGCATGTTGCCTAATATAGCAATGGTTATCCGGGGTCGGGTGGGCTATCTCTCAGGTTGGGAACCTGCTCGCTGGGCCAATGAGGGAAGACCGTGATGTCCCGTTCCATCGCTGGAGATTCGAGATCGAGCAAGTCCGCCTCAGCCGATGCGGCTGTCGCGCGAGTGCCGATGACTGACCCGTTCTCCGAGTTTGCCGGCAAGCCCGGTCACCAAAGTGCCCTGCGCGACAAGATCACGGCGGCCTATCGGCGGCCTGAAACCGAGTGCCTGCCCCCGCTTCTCGAGGCGGCGGCGGTGCGCGAAGCGCGGCAGGAAGAGATCAGGGCTCTGGCTCGCAAGGTCGTGACTGCGATCCGCGAACGCGGCACCGGCGGCGGCATCGAGGGCCTGATGCATGAATACGCGCTTTCGAGCGACGAAGGTGTTGCGCTGATGTGTCTGGCCGAGGCTCTGTTGCGTACACCCGACAAGGAGACGCGCGACGCGCTCATCAGGGACAAGATCGCCCGTGGCGACTGGCGCGCCCATCTCGGTGGCGACCGGTCTGTCTTCGTCAACGCGGCCACATGGGGCCTCGCCATTACCGGACGGCTCGTCTCGCCGGTCAATGTCAAGTCGATGTCGGGCGCGCTGACCCGGCTTTTGGCGCGGGGCGGAGAGCCGATCATTCGTGCCGGCGTCGATATGGCCATGCGCATCATGGGCGAGCAGTTCGTCTGCGGCCAGACCATCGAGGAGGCTCTGCGCAACGGGCGCAAGCAGGAGGCGCGCGGCTTTCGCTATTCCTACGACATGCTCGGCGAAGCCGCCATGACGGCAGCCGATGCCGACCGCTATATGAAGGACTACGTCACCGCCATCGAGGCCATCGGCAAGTCGGCCAATGGCCGTGGCATCTATGATGGCGCCGGCATTTCGATCAAGCTTTCGGCCCTGCACCCGCGCTACTGTCGCGCCCAATATCAGCGGGTGATGTCCGAACTGCTTCCGCGGGTGAAGGAACTGGCGCTTCTCGCCAGGCAATATGATCTCGGGCTCAATATCGACGCCGAGGAAGCCGATCGGCTCGAACTCTCGCTCGATATTCTCGAAGCGCTCTGTCGCGATCGCGACCTGGCGGGCTGGGACGGCATCGGCTTCGTGGTCCAGGCCTATTCCAAGCGCTGCCCCTTCGTGCTGGACTATCTCATCGACCTTGCCCGCCGCTCGAGCCATCGGCTGATGGTCCGCCTCGTCAAAGGTGCCTATTGGGACAGCGAGATCAAGCGCGCCCAGCTCGACGGCCAGGACGATTTTCCGGTCTATACGCGCAAAGTGCATACCGACGTCTCGTATCTCGCCTGCGCCCGCAAGCTGCTCGCCGCGACCGACGTGGTCTATCCCCAATTCGCGACTCACAACGCCCACACCATGGCGTGGATCTACAAGATGGCCGGGGACTATTGGAAGGGGCAGTACGAGTTCCAGTGCCTGCACGGCATGGGCGAGCCGCTCTACGATCAGGTCGTGGGCAAGAACAAGCTCGACCGGCCCTGCCGCATCTACGCACCGGTGGGCTCCCATGAGACCCTGCTCGCCTATCTGGTGCGTCGCCTGCTGGAGAACGGCGCCAACAGCTCCTTCGTCAACCAGATCGCCAACAAGTCGATCTCAATCGACAGCCTTGTCGAGGATCCGGTGGCGATCGCGCGCCAATATGATCCGCCTGGCCTTCCCCATCCTCAGATTGCCTTGCCGGCGCATATTCTCGGGCCAGGCCGCAAGAACTCCGAAGGCCTGGACCTCTCCAACGAGCATCGGTTGCAAGTGCTTCAGGCGGAGTTGACCGCGACCGCCAAGGAAGTCTGGCGGGCCGAACCGCTGCTCGGGGAAGGGGAGGCGGAGGGGGAACGGTGGTTCCTGCGCAACCCCGCCGACCGCCGCGACATCGTCGGAGAGGTCATCGATGCCTCCGAGGCGGACATCGACAGCGCCATGAAAATCGCCACCGCTGCAGCAAACGATTGGGCGGCGACGGCGCCATCGGATCGGGCCAAGCCGCTGCTCCGCGCGGCCGACCTCCTGGAAGAGCGTATGTCGGTCTTCATGGGGCTCGCCATGCGCGAAGCAGGCAAGTCGGCGGTCAATGCGATCGGGGAAGTCCGCGAGGCGGTCGATTTCCTGCGCTATTATGCGCGGCGGGTGATCGACCATTTCGACAATGCGACCCACCTCGCCAATGGGCCGGTGGTCTGCATCAGCCCATGGAACTTCCCGCTCGCCATCTTCACCGGCCAGATATCCGCGGCGCTCGCCGCGGGCAATCCCGTACTCGCGAAGCCGGCCGAAGAAACCCCGCTGATCGCCGCGGCCGCCGTGCGGCTGATGCACGAGGCGGGCGTGCCCCGGCAGGTGCTGCAACTGCTGCCCGGCGACGGGCGCGTCGGCGCCGCCCTCATTGCCCACGAGGCGACATGCGGCGTCCTGTTCACCGGCTCGACCGCCGTCGCCCGCCTCATCCAGGCCGAGCTCGCAAAGCGCCTTCTGCCCGATGGGCGGCCCATTCCGCTGATCGCGGAAACCGGCGGGCAGAATGCCATGATCGTCGATTCCTCGGCCCTGCCCGAACAGGTCGTCGCCGATGTGATCACTTCGGCCTTCGACAGCGCCGGCCAGCGCTGCTCGGCCCTGCGCCTCTTGTGCCTGCAGGATGATATCGCCGACCGCACCCTGAGCATGATCAAGGGGGCGATGCAGGAATTGAGCCTGGGTAATTCCGACCGTCTGAG
Source organism: Virgifigura deserti (assembly GCA_003576685.1). GTDB lineage: Bacteria > Pseudomonadota > Alphaproteobacteria > Dongiales > Dongiaceae > Virgifigura > Virgifigura deserti. The sequence continues at coordinate 17,797 of QOZR01000005.1, read as the reverse complement.
CACCGATGTCGGACCCGTCATCACCGAAGACGCGCAGCGGACCATCAATGCCTATATCGCCGATATGGCTGCGCGCGGGTTTGCCACGGCGCAACTATCCTTGCCCGTATCGAACCGCGACGGCACCTTCGTGGCCCCGACCATAATCGAGCTTAACGACGTTGCCGATCTTGGGCCGGAAGTCTTCGGGCCCGTGCTCCATGTCGTGCGCTTCAAACGCGGCAATCTGGACGGACTCATCGCCGACATCAATGCCATGGGCTATGGCTTGACCTTCGGCATCCATAGCCGTATCGACGAGACGATCGGCCAGGCGATCAGCCGTATCAGCGTCGGCAATATCTACGTCAACCGCAACATTATCGGCGCAGTTGTCGGCGTGCAGCCCTTCGGCGGTCACGGCCTGTCGGGCACCGGCCCCAAGGCCGGCGGCCCGCTTTATCTGCGCCGACTCGTCAAGACCGTCGGCATTGCGCTGCCCGATCTCATCGAGAGTGATCAGGCCGGGACCGCCCCAAAGACCGCAGCCGCGACCTATTGCAACTGGCTGCGCGGCAAGGGCTTCGACGCCGAGGCCGAACGCTGCGCGAACTATGCGCGCCAGTCGGCCACCTGCCTCATCCTCGAACTGCCCGGTCCGGTGGGTGAGCGCAATACCTATGCCCTGCGCGCCAAGGGCTGTTTCCTGCTCAAACCGCAAACCTTCCAGGGGCTGGCGTTGCAACTCGGTGCCGTAGTCGCGACCGGCAATCGGGCGCTGATCGATCCCGCATCCGGGTTGGCGGACAGCCTTGCCGATCTGCCGCCGGAGATCAAAGAGCGGATTGTCGACAGTGCCGCAGCCACGACGATTGTCGGCGTGCTGCAGGAAGGGACGGGGGATGCCGTGATCAGGACGGCGGGCGCGCTCGCCGAGACCGACGGTCCGATCATTCTGCTGCAGGCCGTTTCCAGCGCCGCGCTTGCCGGCGGTGCGGAAGGCTATTCGCTCGACCTGATGGTCGACGAGGTGGCGACGAGCGTCAACACGGCCGCCGCTGGCGGCAATGCCAGCCTGATGTCGATCGGCTGATCGGGTTGTGACCGGTGGTTTGGCCTTACAGTTGGATCAGCCGATCGAACAGATCCTCCCGTCCCATCTGTCCGCCCTTCAGAACGAGCCGGATGCCGTCGAGCGCCGGATCCGGCGCATGGGCGCAGCACAAACTCACCCCCGGATCGAGGTCGGCGAGATAGGAGATGCTCTCGACCCCGAGCCGGCGGATCGCGAGGCTCGCGGTGTCGCCACCGGCGATCGCGAGACAGCCGGGCCGGGCCGCCGCTGCGACAAGGGCTGCGAACTCCGCCGTGGCGGCTGCGATCTCCAGACGCGAGTGGCCGTGCTCCATGTCGTCTTCCACGAAGGCGAGAACGTGCGCTCCCTCCCGCAGCAGTACCGCGCATCGATCGCTGGCGGCGCGAAACGCCCCGCCGCTCGCGCGGGCGCCAAGTAGGGCGGGTGAGAGCGCCACCTTCTCGAACGAGGCGGCCGCATCGATCTGCGCCTGCGTTATCGGCGAGCGGCTGCCGGCCATCACGAAAACCGGCCCGTTCGTCGCCGGAACGGCGAATGCCGCCTCTCTCGCGCGATTGTCCGCGGCCGCGAGAAGCGCTTCAGCGACGCTGCTCGCACCGACGATCAGAAGCGGCCCGGGACCGGCCTCCCGCCGCAGCACGTCGCCGACGAGAGCGACGTCCACCGCGTCGAGAATATCGAACAGCGCGAGCGCCACACCGCTGGCGCGAAGGGCGGTCAGGCGATCCCTCACATGGCCCATCCCCTGCGCCATGAGGGTGCGGTCGATCAGCGCGATGGGGCCAAGACCCTGGGAGGCGAGATGGCGGCGCAGATCGGCCTCGGCCATCGGCGTCACGGGATGGCGGCTCATCACCGGATGGCGATCGATGCGGAATGTCTCGTCGCCGCTGGCGGCAAACAGCGTGCCGAAGACGCAGTGCCGACGGAGGCTCGGCTGTCCGCCGATGATTGCCACCATGGGCGTGTCGAGCTGTTGGCGGAACGCAGCGACCGCCGCGCCGATGCTGCCGATGTCAGGACTCGAATCGAAGGTCGAGCAGATCTTGTAGTGGACGAAGCGCGGCCGAAGCGCCACGAGCCGTTCGGCGATCCGCCGGGCCTCGATCGCGATCTCGGCCGCCGGCATGGTGCGCAGGGCGGTGGCGACGCCGACGGCGTCCAACGCCTCGATCTCCGCCCGTCGTTCCGGCCCGGGCGGGTCGAGATAGAGCCGTGCCTTCAGGCCGCCGCGCGCCAGGGTCGCCAGCGTGTCACTCGCGCCGGTGAAGTCGTCGCCGCAGAAGGTAATCTCGGGCGGCGCCATCTTAGCCGAGCGTCGGGCCGAAGAAGTCGAGGGCACGGCGGAGCTCCGGTGCCCCTTCCGCATAGTGCTTGGCTGGGACACCCGCTTCGACGGCTTCGAACGCCTGTCGCAAGCTGGCGACGCCGGCGGCCGGACCATCGGGATGCGCCAGGATGCCACCGCCGGCGAGGAACATGAAGTCATGGCCGGCGACTGCCTCGCAGGTGGCCGCGACCGTGCCGGCCCACTGGCCGGAGGAGAACACCGGCATTACCCGATCGTCCGCGGCGCCGTCGACGGCAACCGGCTCAAGACAGGCACGCGCGGCATCGACGACATCCTCGTCGAAATCGGCGAACTTGCCGCCGAGGCCGTGTACATGCATGTGGTCGAGGCCGGTGAGCCTGTAGAGCGCCTGATAGGCCCTGAAGGAAATGCCCAGCGCCGGATCGCGGGCGAAGGCGCCGAAGCCGTTGCGATGGCCGTGGAGCGCGAGCGGCGTAGCGGCCCTGAGTGCCTCGACCGCCGCCAGACCGCACCAGTTGAGGCTCGCCATGACACAGGTCCCGCCCGTCGCCTCGACCAGATCGGCATGGCGCCGCATGGCATCGACCTCGTCCGTGATGTTGAAGGCCATCATGACGGTGCGGCCGGTCTGATCGCGATGACGGCGGATGCGCCGCATCACCGCAGGCACCCGCTCCTCGATCGGCGCATGATCCGAATTGGCGTTGACCTCGTCGTCCTTGATGAAGTCGACGCCTGCTTCGCACAGGTCTTCGACCAGATCGGCCGTCGCCTCGGCTGAGAGACCCAGATTGGGCTTGATGATCGTGCCGAACAACGGCCGCTGGCCGGTGCCGACGCTGTCGCGCGTTCCGCCGATCCCGGCCACCGGCCCTGGAAAGCGGCTACGGAAGGCATCCGGCATTCGCAGGGAGAGGAGCCGCAGCCCGGTGATCTCGCCCAGGTCGTAGAGGTTGCCCGCGACGATGGCGGCAAGCGTCGGCAGGTTTCGTCCGATATTGGCGAGCGGAAAGGCGATCTCGACGCGTGCCCGGCGCCAGGGACCTTCGACTCCGCGCCGCGCCAGATAGGCGCTCGGCAGGCTCGGCAGGGCGCTGGGCTCGATCTCCTCAACGCGCAGCACATCGGCGGCGGCGCGGCGGCGCAGTTCCTCGCTCTCACCGGCGACGCGCGTGAACGTGCCGCAGCTCTGCTCGCCGGCCATGATCTCAGCGACCCGCGCCGGCTCCAGCGGTGTCTCGATCAGGTACTCCGCGACGACGGCGCTGCCCGGATTCATGATGTCAGTTCCCCTCGAGCGACGGGAAGTCGCGGATCGGGTCGGAGCCATCCCAGCCGGTTGCGGCGTCACGGATCATCTTGAACATCCGGCCCTTCGGCCCGAGCACTTCGGAGAGTTCGATCACGGTGCCGGGATGCATTTGGCGGTCGAAATAGACGAAACGGCCGTTCTGACCGACCTCGCCGCTCATTTCGACCTTGAAGCCTTGCGCCTCCATGCGGGCCAGGTCGTCGTCGAAGGTCTCTGTCCAGAAGGCGATATGCTGAAGACCGGTATGTCCTGCGCGCAGGAAGTCGCGATACATCGACGGCGTGTCGCTGCGAGTCTGGATCAGCTCGACCTGGACGCGGCCGGAATTGGCCAGCGCGACCGAGTTGTGAACGTCGAAGGCCTCGCCGCGGAACCGGTAATTCCGGATCGGCACATGCTCGTTATAGAACCACGGTCCGACGCCTATGACGTCGATCCAGAACTCCATCGCGGCTTCGATGTCTTCAACGACATAGCCCAGTTGTCGGACCTCTCCGAGTAACCTGCTCATATATCCTCACTTCATCAAAAGACCGGGCAACCAAGTCGAGGCGGCGGGAACCAGCGTCACGACCAGGAGCGATAACAGGAGGGGAATCAGGAACGGCAGCACGCCGCTAACGACCGTCGGCAGCGGCATCTTGGCGACGATGCTGACCATATAGAGGCTCATGCCGACCGGCGGCGTCAGCAGCCCGATCATCAGATTGAGCACGAACACGATGCCGAGCTGGATCGGGTCGACGCCGGCCATGGTCAGGATCGGGGTGACGATCGGTGCGATGATCAGGATCGCGGCGATCGACTCCAGGAACATGCCCGCGACCAGGAGCAGGCCGTTGACGATGAACAGGAGGACGATGGGATCGGTCGAGAGTCCCAAGAGCAGTTCGGCCGCTCGGGCCGGTACCTGGTCGATGGTCAGGACCCAGGCGAACAGCGCCGCGGAGGCGACGATGAAGAGCACGTTCGCGGTTGCCTCGACCGTCTCCCGCGCCGCGCCGACGAAGCCTGTCCAGCTGAGTTGGTGATAGAAGAACCGGCCGATCAGGATGGCGTAGACGACAGTGATACCGGCGACCTCGGTCGGCCCGAACAAGCCGCTCAAGAGGCCGCCGATCAGAAGGACGGGCGCCAGCAGCGCCGGCAGGCTGAGTGCAAATTGGCGGCCGAGTTCCGAGAGGCTCGGTACGGTCTCGTCGCGCGGCAGGTTCTGGAGGCGGGCCATCACAGCGATCTGGATCATCAACAGCGCCGTGATGATCAGCGCCGGGACGATCCCGGCGAGGAGCAGCTTCACGGCAGAGACGTTGGCTGCCGTGGCGAAGATGATGATTGGTATGGATGGTGGAAAGATCGGGCCGATGGTCGCCGCGGCCATCGTGATTCCTGCGGAGAATTCGTCACGATACCCCCGCTCGCGCATCATCTTGATCTGCATGCTGCCGAGCGCGCCGATGTCGGCGAGCGCGGCTCCGGATATCCCGGAAAACACCAGACTGACGAGCACCGTTACCTGGGCGACCCCGCCGCGGATCCGTCCGACCAGGATGCGGATCAGGTCGAACAGGTGACGGGTCACGCCGGTGACGTTCAGAAGGTTGGCGGCGAAGATGAAGAGCGGAACGGCGAGTAGCGGCGTGGAATCGAGCGCGTTGACCGAACGCTGGGCCAGGACTGCGACGGGTAGGTCGTTGAGGACGATCACCACCGCGGCGGATAGGCCCATGGCGATCGATATCGGGACGCCCATCAGCATGGTGACGGCGAACAGCGCGAGAAGGAGGGTCGTCATGGATGCGGACCTCGTTCGGGGTCAGGCGCCGCGTAGCGCACGGACGAGGCGAAAGATGGCGACCAGGGTCAGGAGGCCCATGCCGATCGTCATCGGCAGGTAGAAGACCCAATTCGGCATGCCGATCGCCGGCGTGGAGAAGGTCGCCGCGCGCTCCAGAAATGTCTGCAGACCGACCAGGAGCAGGACGCAGAAGCCGATCACGCAGATTTCGTTCAGAACGTGAAGAAGCTTGCGCGCCCGTCCGCCAAACAGCCCCATCAGCATATTGACGGCGATGTGGCGGCCTTCGAGGAGCAGGTGCGGAACCGTCAGATAGACGACCCACAGGCCGGCGAAGCGGGCCAACTCGTCCACCCAGGGCAGGCCCATATCCAGCAGGTTGCGGCAGGCGACCTGCAGGGCGATGAGGATCGTCATGAGGACCAGCATCGTCATGGCGACCGCAAGCCCTGCGCTGGAAACCCAGCGCAGAACATGCTCGAGGCGCATGATTCCGGGGCGCATGGTTCCGGGAGCGGTCGCCATGACGGATCTCCGATTGCTAGGATTTGGACGGCTGCTGTGCCGGGCGACTCTTCGGCAGGACGGGCGGCGCGACGCTACTTGATTTCAGTGATCATCTCATACAGGTCGCCATATTCCTCGGAGAACCGCTCGCCTACGAGCTTCCCTACAGACTTCCGAAAGGCATCGACCTCAAGGCCCTGCTCCGGGCCGATGACGGTCATGCCCAAGCCGGTGAGTTCTTCCAGATCGCTTTCTTCCTGAGCCTCCACCGCTTTCGAGGCCCTCTGCCGCACCTCTTCGGCCGCCGCGGCGATGCCGTCGCGCTGAGCCTGCGTCAGGTCCTGCCATACGCTCTCGTTGATGACGACCACCTCGGCGCCCATGATGTGGCCGGTCAACATCATGTGCGACTGGACATCGTAAAGCTTGTTCGACAGCACCACATTGACCGGGTTCTCCTGACCGGCGACGACGCCGGTGGCCAGCGCCGTCGGAACCTCCGACCAGTCGACCGGCACCGGTACCGCGCCGAGGCCTTCGACCGCCGTCATATAGATCGGAAAGGGGATCGAGCGGATCTTGACGCCGGCAAGATCGGCCGGGCTCAAGGCTGCTTGAGAGGCAGTCAACTGGCGAGTGCCGAAATAAAAGGCGTAGAGGACGCGCACGCCGGCATTCGCGATCAGCCCTTCGTTCAGCGACTTCATCACCGGCGAGTTCACGTCGGTGACCTTCATCAGATGGTCGAGATCCCGATAGAGAAAGGGGGTATCGAGAGCAGAGAACGGGGCGTGGAGCGAGCCGAGCGCGCCGGCGGTGTTATGCGACAGGGCGATCGTTCCCGTCGACACCGCCTCGGCGAGTTCCTGCAGCTTGCCGAGCTGCGAAGAGGGGAAGACCTGCACTTCGATCTCGCCACCGGTGTTCCTGGCGATCGCCTCCGCGAGCCATTCGGCCTGCATGCCGGTGATGCTCGTCGGCGCGTTCATGTGGCCATAGCGCAGGGTAAGGTCGGCGGCCTGTGAGGGATTCGGCGTGCCGAGCCCCGTGGCCACGGCGATGCAGGCTGCGCCGACCAGAGCGCCGAGCCGCGCGCGGAAAACGGATCCGAGGATGGATGGATACGTGGCCATCAATTCCTCCCTTGATGGTTTTTGCGTGGTTCTGAGCAGCTTTGACACGGGTTATTTCCCCGATTTCCAAGAACGCTATTGGCGTCTATTCTTCGGGTCAACGCGTATCTCTTGATGGCTTTTGAGGGATTTTGACGGCTTTCATCGCCGTTGATCGGATGTTCCACTATGCCAAGGACGAAAACAAAGCGGCCGACTATCGCCGATATCGCCGGCACCAGCGGCGTATCGCTCGCAACGGTCGACCGGGTCTTGAATCATCGCGGCGGTGTGCGCGAGGTGACCCTGAAACGGGTGCTGGAGGCCGCCGCCGAGCATGGCTATCTGCCAAAGGAAGCTCTCGCCCGGGCGCTGCATCCGAGTCCGATGAAGCTGGTGTTCCTTCTGCCTTCCGGCACTAACCGATATCTGCGTCTGCTCGGCGAGCGGATCCGCAGTAGCGACGACCGGCAGTCGGCCTTCAACTTGCGGATCAAGTCCTATTTCATCGAGGGTTTCGACCCCTTCGGACTGGCCGAGGCTCTCAAGCGGCACGGCAGGAACGCCGACGGTATCGCCTTCATGGCGCTGGCGCATCCGGCAGTGCGGGAGGCAGTTGCGACACTCGCCGCCGATGGCAAGCATGTCGTCACCTTCGTGTCCGATCTGCCGAACTCGGAGCGGGCCGCCTATGTCGGCCTCGACAATCGCGCTTGCGGGAGAACCGCGGCCTATCTGCTTGGCCGTTTCACGCGCCGCAACAGCGGCAAGATCGCGCTCATCGCCGGCAGCCTGCACTATCGCGCGCATCAGGACCGGGAGATGGGCTTCATGAGCCTTCTGCATGAGCAGTTCCCGGAGATGGAACTGATCGGCCTGCGGGAAGGCCACGACGACAGGTCCGAGAACTACCACCATGCCAAGGTGCTGCTCGCCGATCACCCGGATCTCATCGGGATCTACAATATCGGCGGCTCGTCGGACGGCATCGCCCGGGCGCTGAGGGAGGCCGGACGGGCGCAGGGCGTGGTGTTCGTCGGACACGGCCTTACCGAGGACACAAGGGCGATGCTGATCGACGGTACGATGGACATCGTCATCACCCAGAGCCCGGATATCATCGTTCACAACACGCTGCAGATCTTTTCCAACCTGCGCGCCGCCATGCCGATTCTAGCAGGCGTGCCGCCAATCAACCTCGAAATCATCTCCTGCGAGAACATTCCGTAGAGACAGGATATCCTAGGCAGCTTGCGACCAATAGGCGATTTCTGCAGCCCTGAACGGCGTCTTCCTTTGGCCACTGTTTTGTTTCCGCGCAGCGCCAGGAGAATCCATTAGTCTTCGTCGATCGAGAACCTATTGCCCGTTCAGAGTCAGCATGATGCGCCTCCTTCTCCTTCTCTGCTTGCAATTGCTCCCGGTCATGCCGGCGACCGCGCAGCTGGAGGCCTTGCCGGGCATTCTCGGCGACGATGACCGGGTTCCGACAGAATCCCTGGACTGGCCTTGGACCGCCATCGGACGAGTCAATCGTGCTTCGGGCGGGTTCTGCACCGGCACATTGGTCGGTCCGCGGCAGGTCCTGACTGCGGCACATTGCCTGTTCGACCGCGGCAGGCGCCGTATCGTGCCGTCCGACATTCACTTCGTTGCCGGTTATCAGCGAGGCGACTATCTCGCCCACTCGGTGGCGCGCGCGTTGGTTGTCCCGCAAGGCTACCGTCCGGACGCCGCCATGAACGTGGACGTGCTGGCTGAGGATTGGGCAGTTGTGGTGCTGCGCGACCCGATCGATATTCGCCCGGTCCCGGTGTGGGCTGTCGACCGTGCGCTGTCTGCCGGGGACCGGCTGGTGCGCGCCGGTTATGGCCGGGATCGGGCCCACCTCCTGTCGGTTCATGAGGGCTGCGGCATCTCAGGCCGATCCGGTGGCGGACGGCTGCTGCTGCATAGCTGCGATGCCACCCGGGGCGATTCCGGTTCGCCGCTGCTGCGGCGCACGGAGAAGGGCGTCAGCCTTGTCGGCGTCGATCTCGGTGTCGTGCGATCCAATGGTGCCGATCACGGTCTCGCCGTATCCGCGGCGGGTTTCAGCGCAGCGCTTCGGGCGGTTCTCGCCGGTCATTAACCGTCAGAAGTCCTTACAGCCCAACCAGCGTCGGCTCATCGCAGGCTGGCACGCAGTAGGCCGGTGGGGCCGAGACGCACCTGGTGTCCCTTACCTGGACGTCGAAGGTCACAGATAGGATGGCCGCAGTGGGCATATAGCCTGCGCAAATCGTCCGGATAGTTTACAGTATATGGTTAATAAAAGGCCGTGGGGGAACGTTTATGTCCGCATTGTCGAAGAACATTCGCGTATATGCTTGTAAATCCAGAGGGAACTGTTTCGTTGGAGATCCTCAAGTAAATATGGCACGAGAGTTGCTTCTAATCAGGTGTTAGTCTTGTTGCGCCCCCAAGGGAGGACCTGGGTTATGAAGCAATTTGCACTTACTGCGCTGCTGGCACTTGGCATCGGGTGCGCCGCCAGCGCCGCATTCGCCGCTCCGATCATCTCAGGTGCCGGTAATGGCACCTGTACTCTGTTGAGCGGTTCCGGTGGTGCGGGTGCCTGCACCACGCAGACCATCACGCCGCATCCGTTGTGGCAGTCCAATTCTCCGAACCCGCCCGGTTACGGTGGCGAGTGGGTTTCCTATGCTGATACCGGCTATGGCGGAAGCGTGCTGGCGCCGTATAACGGCTCGGCGACGAACCCGGACGGCAGGCAGGCGATCTTCCAGATCGAAGAGACCTTCACCGGGGCCGGCAGCCTCGACTTCTACATCTGGGCCGACGACACGGTCGAGCTCTATCTCGACGACGTTCTGATCAAGGCCGCGAACTTCACCGACAACACCTGCGCCGATGGCCCGATCGGGTGCGAGCCGTTGGAGTACTTCCAACTGGCCACGACGGTCGACAGTGGTTCGCACACGATCAGAGTGGTCGCCTATCAGTTCGGAACGGTGCAGAACACCAACGAGAATCCATTCGGCGTCCTCTATTCCGGAAACTTCCAGGTTCCGGAGCCCGCGACGCTCACTCTGATCGGCGCTGGTCTGCTCGGCATGGGCGTTATCGGGCGTCGCCGCAAGGCGGCCTGATCGAGACACTATCCATTCGAACCTTCGGCGGCGGTTCCCGCTATCTGGGGCCGCCGCTTTTCTTTTGGCTGCATCCCGCGAAGCGTGTCATCGCGGCGAATCAATTTCCCGCCCCGAGACTTTCCACACGGAATCCGAGAGATTCGCAAGTCAGCTGATGCCGCCGAGGCTTTTCATCGCCCGGTTCATGCCTAGAAGTTGAAGCGCGTCGCGGATCGTCCTTGCGGCCGCGGCCGCTTCCTGCGGCGAGCGCGTGTGAATCCGAATTGTCGGTCGCTTGCCGTCCAGCTTGATCTCGACGATCGAGCCGAGTTCCCGCGCAATCTCCGCCTCGAGCGCCATCAAAGCTTCGGGGCCGGGCGAGGAGGCGGGTGCCGCAGGGGTCGCTCGCACCGTCGCATCGACGGCATGGGCCAGCCGCTCGGTCTCCCGAACCGTCAGTCGCTCCTCGGCGATTCGGGCTGCAAGCTGCACCGGCGATCTGGCCGCAAGCAGGGCGCGGGCATGGCCGAAGCTGATGCGTCCGGACTCGATCATCTCCTTGACTTCCTGCGGAAGGCTCAGAATGCGCAGGATGTTGGAGATATGGCTGCGGCTCCGGCCGGTGAGGGCCGCCACCTGTTCATGGGTCCGGCCGTACCCCTCGATCATGAGACGGAGGGCTTCCGCCTCTTCGATCACTGTGAGGTCGCGACGCTGCAGGTTCTCCACCAAGGCGAACTCGAACGCCTCGCGGTCCCCAATCCTGTCGATAACGATCGCCGGAACCTCGTTCATGTCCGCTAGCATCGCCGCCTGCCAGCGGCGATAGCCGGCGATCAGGTCGAACTGGTCCGCAGTGCCGCGGCGAACGCGCAGCAGCACCGGCTGCGCCATCCCTTTCTCGCGAATCGAGTTGGCCAGCGCCTGCAAATCCTCGGACGCGAGGCGCTTGCGTATCGGCGTCGGTCCGGGGTGTATGGCAGCCGTGGGGACATACCAGATCCGGCCGAACCGACGACTGGTCACGTTCGCGATCTCAGCCTTTGCGAGCTCGCCCGGCCGAGCCGCCGTCACGACCTTCGGCTGTTCGCCTGCGGTCCGCGCAGGGAGCCCCGGATTTGGCAAGGCCGGCGCCGTCAGGGCTGTGGAAATAGTCCCGCTCGGCCTGCTCGCATCTGTATTCTCCTGAGACATGCCCTTGTCGCTCTTCGAAAGACTTTCGGCGCCAGTGCAGAGTCCAAACAATAAACTGGGCTAATTTTATTAATTTTTTCTAAGGAATGGAGAGGAGAGGCGCTCTCCTGGAAAGCGCCTCACTGCCATCGGTCCGAGGCTTTCCCCGATTCGATGTCGCCGGCTCGGGCCACAATTTTCCTACACCGGTTCGACGGGCATATTGCGTATCAAGGCCAGGAACGACCATCGCTTGGGCCGAACGCAACGCTTTCGGACCGAAGCGTGCTTGGGGGAAAGGGGAGCATCATGCCTGATCGCACAAAAGCAGCGGGAGACGCATGATCTCCCAATCGCGCGAGCGAGATGGGCACGAAGATCGAAGCCGATGTCCTGGCTTTCCGGAACGCTGGCGTAAGGGGCGGCACGGGTTCGATGCCGGCGATGTTGGGCTACTTAGCAAGTATTAACTTCCGGTTTGGTAACATCCCCTTTGGAACCTGCACTGTGGCGCGATATAGGCCGGAGCCGGCGTGCTTGGCTCTCGACTGGGCACCCTCCTTTGGCTCGGCGCGTCCCGCCCCGGTGCCCTCGGGCGGGGCGTCGGATGACATGACCCGAAACGGCATGCAGAGAAAAGGCTGCGCATGAAACAGAGCAAGTCCGAGGTCAGGGACGCCCTGTCGTCCTGCCGGGACGCCTTCATCACGACCGGTGCATTCAGTTTCTTCATCAATCTCTTGATGCTCGTGTCGCCTCTCTACATGATGCAGGTCTACAATCGCGTGCTGCCGAGTCAAAGCGAGGAGACGCTCGTCGTCTTGACGCTGCTCGCCTGCGGCATGCTCGGCGTCATGGGGCTTCTGGAGGTCGTCCGCGCGCGGATTCTGGTTCGCGTTTCCGGGCAGCTGGATCTCCGATTGAGCGCCCGGGTCCTTTCGGCGATCTTCCGCTCCTCGCTGCAGTCGCCGCGCGGCGGCGTGCAGGGGCTGCGCGACTTCGATACCGTGCGGCAATTTCTGTCCGGCACCGGCACCTTCGCCTTCTTCGATGCGCCGTGGACGCCGATCATCATCGCGGTGGTCTTTCTGTTCCACCCGCTGCTCGGCGTGATCGCCACGCTTGGCGCCCTTATATTGTTCGGGCTGGCGATCGCCAACGAACTTGCGACGCGCCGGCCGCTGCAGGAGGCGAACCGCCATTCGGTCGGCGTCAACAGCTTCATCGAAAGCAGCCTGCGCAACGCCGAAGTGCTCCAGGCGATGGGGATGTTCGCGAACCTTCGGCGGTCGTGGGCCGATCGGCGGGTGGAGCTGCTCCGTCTGCAGTCCCTGGCCAGCGACCGGGCGGGCACGATCTCCGCCCTGACCAAGTCGCTGCGGCTGCTCTTGCAGATCGCCCTGCTCGGCGCCGGCGCGCATCTGGCGATCTATGGTGAGATCACGCCTGGCGTGATCATCGCGACCTCCATTCTCGTCGGCCGGGCGCTCGCGCCGGTCGAGATGGCGATCGGGACCTGGAAGCAGTTCGTGTCGGCGCGCACCGCCTATGCCCGCTTGAACGCGCTGCTCGCGGAGCAGCCGGAGCCGGCCGCCTCGACGTCGCTGCCGAGACCAAAGGGCGACTTGCGGGTCGAGAATCTGACAGCGGTGCCGCCCGGCGCCGGCGCCCCGACGCTTCGCCAGGTCAGCTTCCCGCTGGCGGCCGGACAGGTGCTCGGCGTCGTCGGTCCGAGCGGCGCAGGGAAATCGACCCTGGCGCGCCTGATCGTGGGGGCTTGGCGGCCCTTTTCCGGAAAGGTGCGTCTCGACGGCGCCGACGTCCATAACTGGAACCGCGACGAGCTCGGCCCCTATATCGGCTATCTGCCGCAGGATGTGGAGCTCTTCGACGGCACGGTCAGCGAGAACATCGCGCGGTTCGGCGAGCTCGACTCCGCGAAGATCGTCGCCGCGGCAAAGCGCGCCGGAGTGCATGAGATGATCCTGCGCCTGCCCTCCGGCTATGACGCGCCGATCGGACCGGGCGGCTGTGTCCTGTCCGGCGGCCAGCGTCAGCGCATCGGTCTTGCCCGGGCGATCTTCGGCAATCCCGCGCTCGTCGTCCTCGACGAGCCGAACTCGAACCTCGACGAGGATGGAGAGACCGCCCTGACCAACGCGATCATGGATCTGAAGGATGCGGGGACGACGGTCGTCATCGTCTCGCACCGGCCGAGCGTCCTCGGCACCATGGATCAAATCCTTGTTCTTGCCGACGGTGTGGTCCGGGCCTTCGGCTCGCGGAGCGAAGTTCTGGCTCGACTGGCACGGCCCGCGCCAGCGACCTCGGCAGTCACCGCCACCGGACAAATTTCGGCGAAGGCGTCGTAGATGGTCGCCTTGTTGCCGTCTCACGGCGCCGCGGCCGTGGGCGCCGAGCCGGCGCCTAGCTTCCCCACAAGCTATCGGCGCGTCACCTCCTTCGGATGGCTCGTCATCCTCGTCGCCTTCGGCGGGCTCTTCCTTTGGTCGGCGCTTGCACCGCTGAGCTCCGCGGCGATCGCGCCGGGCACCGTCGTCGTCGATTCCAGCCGCAAGGAGGTGCAGCATCTCGAAGGCGGTATCGTCAAGGAGATCCTGGTCCACGACGGGGATCATGTGGACGCAGGCGAGGTGCTGATCCGACTGGACGACACCCAGGCGCGCGCAACGCTCGAGCTGCTCCAGGGCCGCTTCGACGCCGACCGCGCCTATGAGGCGCGGCTTTTGGCCGAGCGCGACGATCGCCACGACATTGCATTTCCCGCCGACCTGACGGCGCGGGCGGCGACGGACCCCGAAGCGGCGGAGATCCTGTCGGGGCAGCGGCGTATCTTCCAGGCGCGCCGTAGCACGCTGGTTGGCGAGACCTCGATTCTCGAGAACCGAATCGAGCAATCGAACGCGCAGATCGAGGGGCTGGAGATGCAGGCGGGCGCGAAGGAGCGCCAGATCGCCCTGGTCAAGAAGGAGCTCGCCGGTCTGAAGACCTTGTTCGACAAGGGACACGCGTCCATGACGCAGGTTCTTGCGGTCGAGCGGGAGTATGAGCGGCTGGAAGGCGAGCGCGGCGAGATCGTCGCGAACATCGCCGGCGTCCGGCAGGCGATCGGCGAGGCGGGGCTACAGATCGTCCAGCTCGAGAAGTCCTTTCGAGAAGGCGTCGAGAACGAGCTTCGCGAGGTTCAGACGCGGATCTTCGACACCTCGCAAAGAATTTTCGCCGCTCGCGACCAGCTGCGCCGGCTCGAGCTGCAGGCGCCGACGGCGGGCGTCGTCGTCAATCTCGCGGTCCACACGGTCGGCGGGGTGATTCCGGCCGGCGGCCCGGTCCTCGATATTGTCCCGGAGGATGACGACTTGGTGGTCGATGCGGAAGTGCGGCCGGACGATATCAACGATCTGCGCGTCGGCGCGCCGGCGGATATTCGCTTTACCGCGTTCAACCAGAACACGACACCGGTGGTTAGTGGCGTCGTCACGCGGATCTCGGCCGACCGCCTCGTCAATCCGAAGACGAACGTGCCGTATTTTCTGGCACGGGTCCTCGTGGACGAGAAGGGGCGGGAGGCCTTGGGCGGTGAAGAACTCATCCCCGGCATGCCGGCCGAGGTCATCATCAAGAAGGACGAGCGTACCCTTCTCGGCTATCTGATGGGGCCTCTGCAGGAAATAGTCATGAAATCGTTCCGGCAATAGCCGGATAACGCCCACTCTCGCGCTTGGCAGGGGCCGTCCGGGCGGAAGGAGGCGTCCGTCACGCGACCGTCGAGCCCGACCCAGACGAGCACCCGGCCGTCGACCACGGCGACGTGGTCCGGCGTGTTGTGCTGCCAACCATGGGCATCTCCCGGTCCCACCTGCATCCTTCTTCTGTCAGGCCGTAGACGATCTCACTCTATCAGGCGTTGTCGCGCAGAAGGTTATTCGTAGTGCGATGAAATATGCGCCATCGACCGGCGTGCGTTATCAGCCGAAAGTTTATAAAATTTATCTAAAATTCAATAATAACACAGAAAGAACACAGAAGGATAGAGGTTATTCTTTTTCGTATAGACTTGGATTCACTTCAGCTTCTCTCTGGAAATCCAAATGGATGCTTGAGTGACATTTTAGAAGCATCAACGCGTTAGCATCTTTTTCAAACCTCTCGGGCATGTTCGTCGTCAGATCAATGCCGCAGCTCGGGGCGCGGCAGTCGGGCGGAGATCATATCTGCTCACCTGACGGCCAAAGGCCCCTCGCCCGGCAGAGTACCTGTCGCATAGGGGAATTAGCCAATGGCCGAGACGATCCTGAACGATATTCTGGCGCCCGAGGCCCTGCTCAGCACGATCGTGGTCCGGGTTTCCGGCGATCATTATCTCGATGCACCGCAGTTTCAGATTTTCGTCGACGGCAAGGCGGTCGGCGCGGTGCAGACGGTCACGGCAATCCGCTCCGAGGGCGAGTGGCAGGAGTTCTCTGTCACGGGCGATTTCGGCGCCGACGGCCCGGGCGAGGTTGCGGTTCGGTACGCCAACGATCGTTGGGGTGGGGCGGCCGGCAAGGATCGCAATCTCTACGTCGACTCCATCGAGGTGAACGGTCAGCGCTTCGAGGCGGAGGACGCCTCCTACGCCACCTTCACCAGCCGCGGCACGATTGCCGGCCAGGAGAAGATGTCGTGGAACGGCGATATCCTGTTCAGGACGGAAGGCGCTGCGCCGGTTCCGCCCGAACCGGTCGTCGACACGATCACCGTCCGCGTTTCCGGCGATCACTATTTGGGCACGCCGGAGTTTCAGCTCTATGTCGACGGCCAGCCGGTCGGCGAGCCACAGCAGGTCTCCGCCGTTTACGGCAAGGGTGAGTGGCAGGAGTTTACCTTCACCGGAGAGTTCGGTGGCGATGGACCGGCCCAAGTCGAAATCCGGTTCCTGAACGACGCCTGGGGTGGGGCGGCCGGCAAGGATCGCAATCTCTACGTCGACTCCATCGAGGTGAACGGTCAGCGCTTCGAGGCGGAGGACGCCTCCTACGCCACCTTCACCAGCCGCGGCACGATTGCCGGCCAGGAGAAGATGCCGTGGCATGGCAAGTTGGTCTTCGATACGGAGGGCGCGGAGCCGACACCGCCAACGCCAACGCTGGAAGTCGGTCCGGCCGGTGGGCGTGAAGATAGCGGAATTGCGCTTGCGATCGCGGCGGGGCTGGGTGACGCCGCCGATGGGCAGTCGCTCACGATCACGATCGGCGGCATGCCCGAGGGAGCGAGCCTCAGCGCCGGAACGGAGAATGAGGACGGTAGCTGGACGCTGACGCCGGACCAGCTCGCCGGGCTGACCTTCAATCCGCCTGCGAATGCCGGCGGCGACGTCACGCTCGAGATCTCGGCAAGGGCGACGGCGGCCGATGGAACGCCGCTCGAGACAGTCGCCAGCCTGCCGATCATCATCGAAGCGGTGGCCGATGCGCCGAACTTGGCCGCGCCGGCAACGCTCCAGATCCAGGCGAGTGCCGGCCAGGCCGCGACCCTGCCGCTCGATCTCTCCGCGGCGCTTGTCGATCAGGATGGTTCCGAGACGCTCACGGTGACGGTCGGCGGCTTGCCGCAGGGCGCCAGCCTGAGCGCCGGCACGTCGGACGGCAACGGCAACTGGACGCTGACGGCCGCGCAGCTTCCGGGCTTGCAGCTCACTCTGCCGGCGGGCGCCAGCGAGGATTTCTCCCTGAGCGTCACCGCCCAGTCGCGGGAAGGATCGAACGGCGACACGGCCACCACCAGCACCTCAGTCGCCGTAGACGTGCTGCCGCCGCAGAACACGATCAAGCTCTGCGTGTCGGGCGACCACTATGACGGCGCGCCGCAGTTCGAAGTGTATGTCGATGGCCAGAAGGTCGGCGGAACGCACACGGTTACCGCATCCCATGGCGACGGTGAGTGGCAGGAATTCACTCTGACGGGTGACTTCGGCGCCGATGGGCCGGGCAAGGTCGAGGTTCGATTCCTGAACGATGCCTGGGGCGGAGCGGTCGGCGAGGACTGCAATCTCTATGTCGATTACATCGAGGTAGGCGGTCAACGCTACGAGGCCGAGGACGCGGGCTATCTGCGCGACAACGGCCAGAGCCTTCCGGGATCGGAGAAGATGTCCTGGGATGGCAAGCTGGTCTTCGACATGGACGGGGCATCCAATCCGCCCGACGACAGCAACCCGCCGGACGACAGCAACCCGCCCGATGAGGACGGCCTGCCTACCGTTCTCCAGCCGTCTGGTCCTGGCGAGGTTGTCGGGTTTCGTCTGGAGGCGGGGGACGCGGGAGTTGATGCGGGCCGGGTGGTGACGTTCGGGCAGGTGTTCGCGGCGGGCG
>QOZR01000004.1 GCA_003576685.1 Virgifigura deserti | reverse complement strand
CCGCTGCCCGCTGTTCGACACGCCGCGCTTCGTCGGCAATCTCGAGCGCGCCTATCGGCTGATCTGGGCCAACTTCCAGGCCGGCCACCCGCCCCGCCAGATCACCGTCACCGAAGACTGACAATTCATCCAAGGGCTTACGCGCCGCCATTCACCGCCGCCCCCTCGGCTCCGCCGGTGGGGGTGGGAGTGGATGGCGCGAAAATTGCTTGGAATGACGTGACCGGACTATCGGTTGCCGCATCGACCCGCAGGAGGGGCGGCGCTGATTGCTCGGAGACTGCGGCGCGTCCGGTGTTGCCGCGGCGGTTCAATCAGGGCGATAAGCAACGATGCAGCCTTCTATCCCGTGGTTGAAAGGATGGCTTGCTCTCGTGCCGCAAACCGATGAGGCTGCTGGCAACCGCAGCCGCATGTTCCGCATTCACGGGGCGATATCCTGGCGCGATTCCCGGAAGCGGACGATAGCCGTCAACATTCTCGGACAGGTCTTGGTGAGCCCAAGAGTTCGGCCGAACGCGGTCATCCTTTGGGATGAGTTTTGCGACGACCGCTGACCGGCGGGACGCGCCGCCATCGCTCCGCCTGAGCAGAAACCTGTACATTGTTTCATAGTACGACGCAGGGCTTTGACTTGCTTGAATAAATAAACCACGGCGCGGGCGCGGCGGGCTTCTCGATGTATCAAGTCTGTACAAATATCGAATCGCCGAAATAACGCCCATATAATGCCTGGCGCCGCCGATTTTGAAGAAATGATGTAACGAATTCAGCCTCTTGCCGAAAAGCGGGCGCTTCTCATCGCCCGAATCCCGATCGCATCCGGCCGACCGATGGTGCGAGCCCGAAACGAGATGCAACGATCTGACACACCCGAACCACTCCGCGGCGCCACGCCGCTTCGAAGGTTGATCGTGTTTCGGCAGACAAATCAACCCCTTACGATCGCGCGCCGGGTTCTGGCACGTAGATTGCCTTAACAGGAACGGCGCTCTGCGATTCACAGGATGAGGGGAGCAGGCGCCCGTGGATCCCGAGCTCCGGCCGTCGGAGGCGACGGACCGCGTTGGCAGCGGTTCGATTCGAACCGAAACTCACTTGGAGGCAAATAATGAAGAGGACGACACTTCTCGCAGCCGCGTCGGTTCTGGCCTTGAGCCTGAACACGGCGACCGCTTGGGCTCAAGACGTAAACAACAACACCGACAACGACGGTAGTGTTCTCGGCAACGCCGCCACAAACAACGTTGCGTCGGACAACCCTGACGCCAGCAACGTCGGCTCCGGCAACACCTCCGGCGCGCAGATCGACGATGCGAACAGCAACGACGCCAGCAACGTCGGCGAAGGCAACACAGCCCACACCCAGATCGACGATGCGAACGACAACGACGCCAGCGTGGTCGGCGAAGCCAACACGGGCAACGTCGGAACCGATCAGAACGACATAACGGCCGAGGGCAGCGTGCTCGGTTCGAACAACGACAACAACGTTGCGACGGACGATCCGGACGGCAGCACCATCGGCAACAACAACAGCGGCAATGCCAACGCCGACCTCAACGACGTCACCGACAATGACGGCAGCGTGCTCGGCGCGGACAACGACAACAACGTCGCGTCCGACAATCCGGACGGCAGCGTCGTCGGCAACGACAACGACGAGAACATCGCTCAGGAGAACGACTCGGGCACCAATATCGCCGTCCGTGATCTCTCCGATTTCCTGAACGACCTGACCCTGGCCCTGGGGACCGAATCGATCGCACAGGGTCGTGGCTCGCAGTTGAACAATATCGAACTGAGCACGGCCGTGTCCGGCAACACCTTCGGTGTAAGCATTGCCGCGCTCACCTCCAACGCCAATGCGAACGGAGGAACGGCGACCGGCGGCAATGCCGAGGCTGACGCCGAAGGCGATGCGGATGCCGACGCCGACGGTGGCACGGCGACGGGCGGCATCGGTGGCGAGGCCGATGCTGATGCCGATGCTGATGCCGATGCCGATGGCGGCACCGGGACCGGCGGCTCCGGCGGCTATGCGGAGGCCAATGCCGATGCAGATGCCGATGCAGATGCCGATGCGACCGCCGGGTCTACGGCGACCGCGACGGGCGGCACGGCGACGGGCGGCACGGCGACGGGCGGCACGGCGACGGGCGGCAACGCCGATGGTACCGCGGATGCCAACGCGACCGGCGGTTCCGGGACCGGCGGCTCGGCGACGGGCGGCAATGCCGACGCCACCGCGGATGCCAACGCGACCGGCGGCACCGGGACCGGCGGCACGGCGACCGCCGAAGCCAACGCGGAGGCGAATGCCGAAGCGAACTCCGGGCCGGTTACGGCCAACATCACGCTCACGACCGGGGCCTTGTCTGCGGCCATGAACCCGGTCGGCGGAATCGCCGTCATGCAAGTCGGCGGCGGGTACAACAACCTCAACCAGAACACCGTGTCGATCAACGCATCGGCTTCGTTCAACACCCCCGGCGGAACGCCGGGAACGTCGTCGGCGGGAACGAACTGACCGCATCGACTGCCGGTGGGCGCAAGCCCACCGGCCCTTTTCCACGGAAGGCGCGGGGGGATCGAAGGAGACGGGGCGCATTCATTCGAGACCAATGACCAGCGATCGTCCATCGACTGGCAAGGTCGTCAACGAAAAGAGCATGACAGGAGAGCGGTTGATGAGTGTGACGAGACTGGGACGTGCCGTGGCGGCCGGTGCCGTGATGGCGGTGCTGGGTCTTGGGAACGCGCTTGCCGATGAGCCGGCCCCCAATGCCTCGACGGTGGATTCGGACTCCCTTCTGGGTGTCGAAGAGCTCGGCCTGCAGCCCATGGAGACGGCCGACCTCCATGGTCTGAGCGGCGGGATGTCATCCCAGATAGGGATCGTCAGTCAGACGCAGTATTCCGCCGACAACGACATCATCATCAGTGGGAATGGCAATATCAGTACGGGAGCGATCGACAGCAGCATCAATTCTACCGGCGGCATCAGCTCGGCCGCTGTGGTCAGCGGCATCAACAACAGTGTCCAGCTCAGCACGACGCTCAACCTCTACTTCAACCAGGCGGCGCCGCAATCGCCGTGATCATCGTCGCCTGGCCTCGGCAGGACGTTGAAGGGAGGGCAGAAAAATGCAATCTGGAAAATTCCTATGGCGCCTCGGTGCGGGGCTGCTGCTGACGGCGTCGTGTGTGCTAATGCCCGGGACAGGGGCTACCCTGGGGGCGAATTCAGGCGCTGCTTCCGCCGGGGAACTCAACCTCGCCATCGGTGGTACTTTCCGCATACCGGTGGTGAGTATCCGGGAGGCCCGGTTTCAGACCGTCGTCCGGCAGCAATATGACTACAGCTGCGGCTCGGCCGCGCTCGCCACGCTGCTTACCTATCATTACGAACGGCCGACCGGGGAGGACGAGATTTTCGTCTCCATGTTCAATGTCGGCGACCAGCAGAAGATCCAGCGCGAGGGCTTCTCGCTTCTGGATATGAAGAACTATCTCGCTCGCCAGGGCCTGACCGCCGACGGCTTTCAAATACCTCTGGACAAGATCGCCGAGGTCGGCGTGCCGGTCATCACGCTGGTCAATACCAATGGCTATCGGCATTTCGTCGTGATCAAGGGAATCGCGAACGGAGAGGTGGTGATCGGCGATCCCGCCTTCGGCGTGAATATCAAGCCCATCGACGAGTTCCGAACGATTTGGAGCGGCGTCGTCTTCCTGATCCGGAACGAGCCGAGCAAGGCGCGCGACTATTTCAACCATCAGCGCGACTGGCGAGTGCGGCAGAAGGCGCCGTTCGGCACGGCGCTCACACGCGACGCACTGGCAAACTTCACGCTGCTCAGCACCTTCATGCCCGGCGAATTCTAGAGGTAACCATGCGCGACGGAACTGATAGGCATGGGCGTTCCGCGTCATCCGACTTGTGCAAGTGCGCGGCGGCCGGCCTCCTCGTTTCAGCTTTCCTCTGCGGCAGCTCGGTGCCGCTGGCCGCCGCCGAGCCGGACATGCTTCGGCTCGCTGGCCTGTCGGCTCTGTCCGACACGGCGCTGGACGATCTGCGCGGCGGATTCTTCGTAGGTCCGTTCTTCATCAATTTCGGCATGAAGATCACGACCATGGTGAACGACGTCCGGGTCCTGGAGACGAGCTTCAACGTTACCCAGCCGAACCAGATCAGCAACCTGCAAACAACGGTCATTCAAGACATGCCGCCTGCCGGGCAAGGTGCGGGTCAGGGTGCCGGCGAGGGCGCCGGCGACGGTGCAGGAATGGGTGCAGGAATGGGTGCGGGCCAGGGCGCGGGGACAGGGGCCGGAACGCCGGGCTCGTCCCCGACTACCCCAAGCGGGATGGTGGATCTCGGAGATCTGACGCGCGGCATCGAACTCGATCTGGGGCAGGGGACTCGGATCTTGCAGCGCCTCGACAATGGGTTGGTGACAGAGATCGTCAACTCGGCGAATGGCCAAACGATCCGTCACGCGACGGAGGTAAATCTGTTCATCACGAACTTCTCGACGGTCATCGATCAAGGAAGACTCCACATCGGATTGAACAATCTAGCCCGCGAATCGGCTCGGATCGGCTTGACTTTCGGTCAGTAACCGAGCGAGGCGCGGGATTGCCGTTATGCGGCATGACTCCCAATTTGACGTCGAAGAGAAAATCGTGCCGTTATTGCGCTGTTGCGGCGTGAGCTGAGTCCCAAGGTTAAAAAGGAATAGGCGCGCAAGAGAGGGGGTGTTATGATTCTCTTGCGCCCAGGGGGGATTCATTTCCAGGGGGTGTAATGAAGTCATGTCACGGGGTCCATCGGACACGATGGTTGAACTCGGTCGGGACGGTCGCCTTGGTCCTGACGCTTGCAGCTGCGATGCCGGAGCAGGCCTTCGCAGATGACGAATCAGCTATATCACAGGAGGAACTTCGCGAACTCGCGGCGGCAATAAAGCTGCAGCAGCAAAAGCTGGCGGCGCAGGAGCGGGCGCTGGCGGAGCAGCAGCGCACCATCGCTGAACAGCAGAACCAGCTGAATTTCCTGAAGACGCAGGTGGGATCGCCCCTAGAAACGCATTTCGAATCGGCAGGGGCGGGCTCGATCACGCCGGTTGTGTATAATCTCGGTCAGGCCGGCAGTCCTGGATCGCCGCGCACAGGGATCTTCAAGGCGCAGGACTCGCAGGAGCAACAGCAGCAGCCGGTCGGTCAGGCGCCGGTCGAACAGCGGCCGGAAGTCTCAATCATTCCGGAGCGCGGCGGCGTGCTAACCCGGCAGGGGCAGCTCGTCCTCGAACCGCAACTCGAATACGCCCAATCCAACGTCAATCGCTTCTTCTTCCAGGGCTTCGAGTTCGTGGACGCGGTCCTGATCGGGTTGATCGAGGCAACCGATGCAGAGCGCGAAACGCTTCAGGCCGCGCTCGGCGCTCGCGTCGGCGTGACAAATCGCCTGGAGCTTGAGGTGCGGGTACCATATCTCTATCGCGACGACAGTGTCGAGAACACCGCCTTCGTCAGCGGGACTCCGCAGGAGCTTCCGGCACAGTCTGCAACGGGCGCCGGCCTCGGCGACATCGAGGTCGCGGGTCATTACCAGATCAATGACGGGCTGGGTGGCTGGCCTTACTTCATCGGAAACCTCCGCGTCAAAACCAACACCGGCACCAGCCCGTTCGAAGTCGATTTCGATTCGGAGGGTGTCGCGCAGGATCTGGCGACCGGATCCGGTTTCTGGGCCGTCCAACCAAGCGTCACGACGATCTTTCCGTCCGACCCGGCCGTGTTCTTCGGCAATCTGGGCTATACCTGGAATATCGAACGGGACGTGAATGAGACGATCGCCGAAACCCATATCGGCAATGTGGATCCGGGCGATTCGGTCAACACGACCTTCGGTATGGGCATCAGCCTGAACGAGCGGACGTCGTTCAGCTTCGGCTTCGAGTATAACTACGTCTTCGAGACGGAGCAGGAGAGTAACGGCGTGACGGCCGAATCCGACAAGTTGAAAGTCGGTTCTCTGTTGTTGGGCTGGTCCTACCAGTTGACCGACGATGTCGGGCTCAATCTGAACACGGCCTTCGGCGTCACCGAGGATGCGACGGACTTTCGAACGACGCTGCGCGTCCCGATACGCTTCGACCTGTTCTGACGACCATCGGGCCGCTCGTCCGGCGATCCGATCGCGGCGGGTTTGCGAGCCTTCGGGCTCGCGACCACCCGTCCTTGGCCGAGATATTCTGTTTCATATGCGCATGGGCCTTTTGGCGACCGATGCGCCACGGAAGCGGCCGCGACAAGCAAGAATGCAAGAAGAGGTTCTGTATAGAACGCTTCCCGACGCTGCCTGCCCAGTGTAGCGAAGCGCGGATATTTTCGTCTTTCGCCCTTGGAACTTTTCTTCGACACTTCGTGTCGGCAACTGGTTTGACCGCCTGCCCGTTGCCGGTTTCTCCGATCATCCCCTTTTAGTTCCATTCGACCCATCGGATGGAACTTGTTTCGTCGAATTGTCATTTATTTGGCATAGGTCGCGCTGCGTCATCCAATGGCGGCAGACCCAGGAGGGAATAGGGACAGCCGTTTATAGGACTCTTCTTCAAAAAATCATCAGGAGGCCATCTCGGCATTACCGTGGGTGGATGAAAGACGTGACTAAAGGAGCCGGTTTAACCTGAGTTATGGTCGTCTTCCGCGGTTTATGCTTTGAAGAGCGAGGACTCTAAGCCAAGTGGCGCGCAGGCGTTTTTCTTTGTTCTCGTCTAAGGGGACGATAATGAACCGCGCGAATGTCCGACAGGGTAGCGACAGGCCGCCCGCCTGCAACCAAATTTCGGTCTTGTTGATGCAACTCGAAGGCCGAACCTCCGAAACTCTCTCCGCATCTGTTGACGATGTGGGGCTTGCCGGTCTGCCCTTGCACGTCGTTCCGTGTGATACCGTGGAAGAGTTCGGCCGCGCCATGGAGAGGCATCGGCCGGTGGCGGGCCTGCTTTACTTCGGCCGGCAGATTACCGAAGCCGCCATGGAGATCACCGCGCGGCTTTCCGAAACGCTTCCGCGGCTCCGCCTGATCGCCCTGGTCGAACCGGATGCGGCTCAATCCGAGGCGCTCGGGTCCCTGATCAACGATGGCTTTATCTTCGATTTCCATACATTGCCGATCGACCGCGAGCGGCTTGCCTTTCTGCTAGGTCACGTCGGCGGGCTGGTCGCGCTCGAGAAGAGGGTGGACCGCTCGAACGTCTTTCCTCATCTGACCGACGGCAAGGGAATGCATCTCGTCGGTTCCAGCCCGCCGATCCGGGAGGTCTTCGCCGCCATCCGCAAGTTCGCGGCGGTCGATGCGCCGGTTCTCATCACCGGCGAAACGGGAACGGGAAAGGAGCTTGCGGCGCAGGCGATTCACGACCGCTCGAGTTTCAACAACGGTCCGTTCATCTCGATCAACTGCGCCGGGCTGCCGACGGGGATCATTGAATCCGAACTGTTCGGCTATGAGCGCGGAGCGTTCACCGGGGCGCTCAAGCAGAAGATCGGCCGGATCGAGGCGGCGGGCGGCGGCACCCTGTTCCTCGACGAGATCGGCGATCTGCCGCTGACCGTGCAGGGCCATCTCCTTCGCTTTCTGCAGCACAAGACCATCGAGCGCCTGGGTGCCACGAAATCCATCCGGGTGGACTGCCGGGTGATCGCCGCGACCAATGTCAATCTCGAGGATTCGATCAGCGCCGGCCGCTTCCGTGAAGACCTGTTCTACCGGCTCAATGTCTTGACTATTCACATGCCGCCGCTGCGCGAGCGGGGCGACGACATCGAGCTGCTGGCGACGTATTTTCTGCGCAAGATCTCCACCGAACTGAAGATGCCGAAGGTGGGCTTCCATGATGCCGCCCTGCGCAAAATCCAGCGCTACCGCTGGCCCGGCAATGTTCGCGAGTTGATCAGCACCATTCGGCGCGTGGTCGTGATGGCGGACGGCCGCTGGATTAAGGCGCAGCATCTCGACTTTCGCGACGCCGGTGGCTCGGGCAGGACGATGATTCCCGACTTGGCCACGGCGCGACAGGAGTTGGAAGAGAAGCTGATGCGCGAGGCCCTCCGAGTGAACGCCAGCAATATCAAGCGGGCGGCCGAGGAGCTGGGAATCTCGCGAGTCACCTTCTACCGGATGATGGAGAAATATTCGATCGTCCCGTCCGCGCCGTCCGGTGGGGACGGGCGGTCGCGACGCATGGGCCGGCCCGTTCGGCGGGACTCGGCCGATCCGGCTGGGCAATCGACCGCGTCGGCAAGCTGAGGCTCAGCCCCGCCGCTCCGACCGTCGGTCTCGCCGAACAGGCGTGCCGGTGCACGCGCGCGCTCGCCGCGATCGGCCGAATAATGGAACCTCTCCCCATCGCACCTGTTGACAGGTGGAGCGAGTGGCAAATCGGTGGCAACAAACGATACCGCTCGATTTCATAGATGGTCAGAGTGGAGGAGAGGATGAGAAGGCATTTGTTCGCAACGACGGCGACGATTTTGGCGCTGTCCTGTCCGGCGATGGTCGCGGCGCAGACACAGAGTCAGACGGAGCAGCAGCAGACGCAGCAGCAGTCCACCCAGCAGCAAACGCAGGCGAGCCAGCAGCAACAGACGAGCCAACAGTCGTCAAAGCTTCAGCAGGCCCAGCAGAAGCTTCAGCAGGCCCAGCAGAAGCTTCAGAACGCCCAGCAGTCCGGCGGTGACCAGCAGGCGGTCCAACAGGCGCAGGGCGATGTCGAGCAAGCCCTGCAGGAGCTTCAGCAGGCGTTGCAGCAGGCGCAGCAAGGTCAGCAAGGCGCAGAGCAGAAGCAGGCGATGCAGACAGCGATGCAGCGGATCGATGAAGCGCAGCAGATGCTCCAGCAGGGCGGGCAGAATCAGGAAGGCTTGAGCCAGGCGATTCGCGAGATCGATGTGGCCCTGGTGCCGATCATCGGCGGGAGCGGCGCCGAGGGCGCGCAGGTCGTCGTCGAGCAGGCGCAGCCGGAGGTGCTGGTGCAGCCTGCGCAACCCGAGGTGGTCGTCGACCCGGCTAAGCCGCAGGTGACGGTGGAGCAGGCGCAGCCGGAAGTCACCGTGCAGCAACCGGAGCCAGAAGTGACGGTGCAGCAGGCGAAGCCCGACGTGACGGTCCAGCAGGCCAAACCTGAGGTCACCGTGCAGCAGGCGAAGCCCGAGGTGACCGTCCAACCGGCGGAGCCTGAGGTCGTCGTCGAACAGGCTGAGCCTGAGGTGATTGTCGAGCCGACCGAGCCCGAGGTGACGGTCGAGCAGGCGAAGCCGGAGGTGACGGTCGAGCAGGCCGAACCGGAAGTCGCTGTCGAGCAGGGGCAGACCGAAGCTCCGGCCGCGACCGCGGAGACGGATCAGCCCGAAGCCACGACCGAAGATGCGCAGAGCGATCTCGCAACCAACGAGGCCGGTTCCGAAGTCGGCGGCACCACCGAGCAGCCGACTCAGCAGGCCATGACGACGGAAGGCGGGATCGACACGGCGCAAGCCGGCGAGATTGTCGGCCGCAACGCGGAGACGATGAATGGCGAAAATCTGGGCGAAATCGAGGAGCTGATCTTCGCCGAAAGCGGAGAGGTCGAAGCGGCTATCGTCGAGGTCGGTGGCTTCCTTGGCATCGGCGGGCGCCAGATCGCTATCCCGTGGGAGGAGCTCAGCCTGTCTCCGGAGGGCGATCAGGTCGTCGTCGGCATGTCGCGCGACGAGATCGAGTCGTTCCCGGCCTATGAACGTTGATGATCACGGGTCGAGCAGAACGGGAAGGGGGCGCCGAACGGCGCCCCCTTCTCGATTCTC
Source organism: Virgifigura deserti (assembly GCA_003576685.1). GTDB lineage: Bacteria > Pseudomonadota > Alphaproteobacteria > Dongiales > Dongiaceae > Virgifigura > Virgifigura deserti. The sequence goes on along the minus strand of QOZR01000004.1, from coordinate 437,354 downwards.
ATTCGTAAGCCGGATCTGCCGTCGTTCCGATCAGTTCGCCGTCTTGATCAATTCCTGCGCCAGCCGCTGCGCCTCGCCGACCTCCTCCGGCGTTAGTCGGGACGCCACGATGTCGCGGTTATAGGCGGCTTTGTTGCGAAGTTCGCCCGGGGGCGACGCGGCGGCTGCAACGCTGAACCACATCAGGGCTTGGACATAGTTGGCGGGCAAGGCGTCACCCTTCGCATAGAGAACGCCCAGATTGTACTGTGCCTTTTCACCACCCTGCACGGCCGCCATGCGATACCACTTGGCTGCCTCTGCATAGTCGACCGGCACACCGCGGCCCGATGCGTAGATGAGGCCGAGATTGTATTGCGCCTCTGCATGCCCTTGTTCGGCCGCCTTGCGCCACCATAGGGCCGCCTCGGCACGGTCTTGCCGGATTCCCTGACCTTGATGGTACATGACGCCGAGATTGTACTGGGCATCCACATGTCCCTGCGCCGCGGCCTTTCGCCACCACCGGGCGGCTTCGGCATAGTCCCGGGCGAGGCCGCGTCCCTCATGGTAGGCGGTGCCAATCTCATATTGCGCGTCGCTGTCGCCGCGCTTCGCGCGCGGTAAGGCCGCCTGGACAGAGGGCGGGAGACTGGCTTGCTCGATCGCGACGACGCCCGCGACGAGACTGGCGGACGCCAGACCGGCCGGCGCAAGCGTCAGCGCGGCGATCAAGCAGAGACTTTTGATTGGAGCTTGGACAAGGCGCATCCTGCGATCCTTACGTTGCATCCATGGCCGGCCATCCGGAGGTAGTCATCCGGGGAGCAGGTCGGCAGCCGACCAGCCCGGACCATCATCGGGTTTCCTGGTTAATGTTCGGTTAACGTTTATGAGCCCATAACCAGCAGAAATCCGCCGGCTTTCAGGCTCCCCCGTTGCCTGCCTGGGTTTGCGGACAGGTGCGCACGAGAATGGCCGTCTCGATTCATCGGGTCAATTCTGTCGGCGATACAGCCGGTGCCTTTGATACCACGTTCGATCTCGGCGTTCGGGGCGACGTTAACACACTAGACGCGGGACGGGTGCTACAACGCGGTTATGAAAAGGCGCATGGGTAAGCGGGTTCGCCGTTTTTTCGCGACGCTCGGAGTCGACTGGCGCAGGGTCAAACGCTCCTTGTGCGGCATTCCGGCGTTTTTTCGCGACGCAAGGAACTACCGCCGGCAAGCGACGGACGGGGACCTTTCCATCCGGATCTCCCACCTCTATCCGATTTTCGCGGATCGCTACGATAGCGCCGGGGTTGGGAAGGGGCATTACTTCAACCAGGACCTCTGGGCGGCGCGGCTGATCTACCAGCGGCAACCCGGGCGGCATGTCGATATCGGATCTTCGGTCAACGGATTCGTCGCGCATATTCTCGTCTTCGTCCCTCGCGTCGAGGTGGTCGATATCCGCCCCCTTAAGGCCAAGGTTTCCAATCTCGCCTTCGTGTGCGATGACGCGACCACTCTCGAGAAATTTGCGGACAACTCGCTCGATTCGCTATCGAGCCTGCATGCGGCCGAGCATTTCGGGCTGGGACGGTACGGAGACCCCGTGTCGCCCGATGCCCATATCAGGTTCATGAAGTCCCTTCAGCGGGTGCTCCAACCGGGCGGACGGCTCTATTTCTCCGTTCCGATCGGGCGGGAGCGGCTGGAGTTCAACGCGCATCGCGTCCTTGCGCCGGAAACGATCATGTCCGCCTTCGATGGGTTGAAACTGGTCAGCTTCGCCCTCGTAAAGGATGATGGGTTCATGGACGAATCCGCCACCCTCGACGATGCGGCGCGCCAGGAGTTTGGCTGCGGGCTTTTCGAGTTCACCAAGTAACATCTTGATATGGCACAAGAGGCGGCCGCGCGCGGCTACAGCCGATCCAGCACCTGCGACAGGCTCGCCGCCAGCTTATCGACGATCTCGTCGAGCTCGGCGCGGGTCGCCGTGAAGGGTGGCGATAGAATGATCTGATCGCCGCGCACGCCGTCGACATTCCCGCCGGAGGGATAGCAGATCAGCCCGTTCTCGAACGCCTGGTCGCGCACCCGCGCGAAGAGTTGCAGCGCTGGGTCGAATGGCTCCTTCCGCGCCCGGTCCGCGACCAGCTCGATGCCGATGAAGAGGCCGCGACCCCGGATGTCGCCGATATAATCGCGGTCGCCCAGCGTCTCCTGCAGGGTGGCGAACAGATAGTCGCCGTCGCGGGCGCATTTCTCTATCAGACCATCCCGTTCGACGATCGTCTGAACCGCGACGCCGGCGGCGCAGGCGGCGGTGTGGCCGGTGAAGGTGTGGCCGGTCAGCGGGCCGCCATGCCGCTCGTAGAGCGGGCCGGCGAGGCGCTCGTGATAGACCGCGACTCCGAGCGGCAGATAGCCGCCGGCGAGGCCCTTCGCGACCGGCATCAGGTCGGGTTCGACGCCGTCATGGGCGAGGGCCCGCCAGGTGCCGCAGCGACCGGCGCCGCACATCACCTCGTCGGCGATCATCAGCACGCCATATTTGTCGCAGATCGCGCGCACCCGTTCGGCATAGCCGGGCGGCGCCGGAATCGCGCCGCCAGCCGCGCCGACGACCGGCTCGAAAATGAAGGCGGCGACCTGCTCAGGCCCCAGGCGCCGGATCTCCTGCTCGAGCTCGTCTGCGCAATAAGCCGCGACTGCGTCCGGTGCGACGCCGGCCGGCGGCCTGTAACAGTTGACCGGCGAGAGCAGGCTGGCCTCGACCAGCGCGCCCTCGAACGGCTCGCGCCGTTGCCGGAAGCCGGAGATGGCCAGCGCGCCGAGGGTGTTGCCGTGCCAGGACCGCTGCCGTGAGATGAAGCGCCGGCGCGTCATCTCACCGCGCGCGGCGTGATATTGCAGGGCGATCTTAAGGCAGGACTCCACCGCCTCGGAGCCGCTCGAAACGAAGACCATCCGGTTCAGGCCGCCGCCCGAACGCGAGGCGACCAGCGCCGTCAGCTGCTCGAGTGGATCGCTCGTGAAGGTATAGCGATAGCCGTGCGCGACCCGGTCGATCTGCGCCTTGATCGCCTCATTGACCTCCGCGTTGCCGTGGCCGAGGCTGAACACCGCCGGGCCGCCGGAACCGTCGATATATTGCTTCCCCGTCGTGTCGTAGACATAAACGCCCTGACCCCAGGCGACCTTCGGCAAGTCTGCCGGTTGCCAGGGCGAAGCGGCGGCGGCCTGGGTCATCGCTCTTCCCCTTTCGAACGCGGACCGATCTCGAACCAGCAGAAGCTACGGGGCGCTGTCTGCCGATGTCAACGAGGCATCCGCCGCCATGATGCCGTCTTCACTGCCCGGTGGTCAGAACCATCCGGAACCGGGCCTTTCCGCTCATCATCCGTTCATAAGCCTCGGCTGCGCGTTCGAGCGGCATCGTCTCGATCATCGGCCGCACGCCGCCGAGCGCGCTGAAGGCGAGCGTATCCTCGGAGTCGATCGCGGTGCCCGACGGCCAACCCTGGACGGAGCGGCGGCCGCCGATGAGCTGCAAGGGCGAGACCTCGATCGGGTCGGCCGAGGCGCCCACCACCAGGAGCTTGCCGTTCTCGCTGAGCCCGTCTATGACCGCGGTCATAGCCTTCGCGCTGGTCGCGGTAGCGAGGATCACCTGCGCGCCGCCCCGCTTGGTGAGCTCGGCCGCGACATTCTGGGCTTCGCTGTCGAGGTAATGATGTGCGCCGAGCTTGCGGGCGAGCGGCTCCTTGTCCCGTCCGCGCGCGATCGCCACTGTCTCGAAGCCCATCTTGACCGCGAATTGCACGCCGAGATGGCCGAGGCCGCCGATCCCGAGAATGCCGACCAGATCGCCGGCCCGCGCGCCGCTGTTCCGAAGCGCGTTGTAGGTCGTGATACCGGCGCAGAGCAGGGGGGCCGCGTCTTCGGCCGCGAGATCGTCGGGAATCGCGGCGAGCGCCTCGGCTGGCGCCGTCATGTACTCGGCATAGCCGCCGTCATAGCTGATTCCGGGGATCTGCGCATAGCGGCAGTTCACGAAATCGCCGCGACGACAGCGCTCGCATCGGCCGCAATGTCCGCCATGCCAGCCGACGCCGACCCGCTGGCCGGCCTGCCATGGCGCCACCTCCGGGCCAACCGTGTCGATGATGCCGGCGATCTCATGGCCGGGCACGATCGGGTAATTGAGGCCCGGGAAGGTGCCTTCCTTCGAAAAAGCATCGCTGTGGCAGATGCCGCAGGCCTGAATCTTGATGCGCACCTGCCCCGGCCTGGGTTCCGGAATGTCGCGCTCGACCAGTTCGAGCGGACCGTTTGCGGCTGGAATCTGAACCGCCCGCATCTTCGCCATATCCGATCCTCCCTTCGCCATTTGATGAAAGAGGGGGCAGCCCGCCTCGGGGCTCACGGATAACTAATGGCTCGACTCGGGGATTGGTTGCTCCACCCTGATCGGATCGTCTAGGCCTGCTGACGGGGCGCGGCCGGATCGAGGCATTGGGAGAGCGCCGTTTCCAGCTCGGCGACGGTGAAGGGCTTTCTCAGGACGCGGTGGGCACCCAGCTTCCCGGCCAGATGGAGCACGTCATAGGTCTCCGACCATTCGGAGCCCGAGATCGCGAGGATCTTCGTCTTCGGATGGCTCTTGCGCAACTCGCGGATGGTCTGCAGGCCGTCCTGCACGGGCATGAAGATGTCCGTGATCACGACATCGACCGACATCTGCTTCAGCATGTTCATCCCCATCAGCCCGTGGGAGGCTTCGGTCACCTCATGGCCGCCGCTCTTCAGCATCTGCCGCACCGCGCTGCGGACCCGCTGCTCGTCGTCGATGATAAGGACCCGTGCCATCATAAGGACGTCCTTGTCCTAAATCTTCCGCTCCGCCCCGTGTTCGGCCACGCACGGATCGGTGCGTTCGCGAACGGTTGCTTCGACGATCTGCACGATCTCGCCGAACGTCTCGTTCAGGACCTCCTCCGCCTCGGCGGCGAGAGCGTCCGCGACCACAGGATGGGTGCCCAGCACCCGGATGAACTTCGACAGTTCCGCGATCTGGTCCGCCGCGTGGTGAACGGCGGCGATGGGGTCGGGCTCCTTGATGTAGCGGTCGGCGTAAAGATTTCGCAACAGAAGCTCCAGAGCGCCCAAACGGGCATCCAGTCGGAGTATCGATTCGTCAATTTCGGCTTTCATGCACGTCGTCTGCTGTTTGTGGGCGCCGCAACGCTGCGGGATGTTGTCCCCGGGATGATGTCCCCGCATGGTGCTGGACATCGAGCGTCGCGGCCGGATGGATGATGAAGCGACGGTGCCACTCACGCCGCCTGCTTCGCTGCGGCGGCGCGGCGGCGGACCGACATGATCATGCCGTTCTTCGGACGCAGCGATATCGCCGGCAGCGGCTCGACCCGGTGCCCCGGCACCAGATGCAGGTCGTAGGCCCGCATCGCCATCGCCAGAACCAGCGGAATCTCCATCATCGCGAAGCTGTTTCCGATGCAGATTCTCGGCCCGCCGCCGAACGGAAAGTAGGCGAATTTCGGCCGACCGACGGATCGCTCCGGCAGGAAGCGTTCCGGGTCGAAGCCTTCAGGATTCTCCCAGTAGTCGGTATGGCGATGGATGATGTAGGGACACAGCATCACCGGAGAGCCGGCGGGCACCGCATAGCCGCCGATCTCGTCGTCCTCGATCGCCGCGCGGGAAATCGTCCAGGCCGGCGGATAGAGGCGCATCGCCTCCTGGATCACGAGCTTCGTGTAGGTCAGCGCCCGCGCGTCCTCCGCATTCGGCATGCGGCCGCCGCAGACGGTGTCGATCTCGGCGCGGACCTGCCGCGCCGCCTGGGGATGCTTCGACAGAAGATACCAGATCCAGGTCAGCGCGTTGGCCGTCGTCTCATGGCCTGCAACCAGCAGCGTCGTCACCTCGTCGCGGAGCTGCCGGTCCGACATGCCTTCGCCGGTGTCGGCGTCCCGCGCCTCCAGCAACATTCCGAGAAGATCGTCGCGCCGCTCGCCCGACCGGCGCCGCTCGGCGATGATCCTATAGACGACCTCGTCGAGCGTGCGCACGGCGTGCCGCGTGCGCCAGTAGTTTCTCGTCGGCAGGTGATCCTGCAGATCGACGAAGGCCCACATCCGGCGCTCCGAAATCTCCAGCATCGTGGCGACCGACTGCGCGACCTTCGGGAAATCGTCCCTCAGATCGGCGCCGAACAGGCTGCGCAGGACAATGTCCAGGGTCAGCCGGAACATCTCCGTCGTGATGTCCAGAGTCGCTCCCCCGGCGGCATCCTGGGCGGCCGTGCTTTCCCAGCGTCGCAGCATTTCGCCGGTGGCGTCGGTCATCACCTTAGCCAGGGCCTCGATGCGCTCCCGGTGAAACGCCGGCTGCGCCAGCTTCCGCTGCCGGCGCCAGAAGTCGCCCTCGCTCGTCACCAGCCCGTCGCCGAAGGTCGGCCGGACCTTGTCGTAGAAGTCGCTCTTCCGATAGTTCCGGTAGTTGGCTTGCAGCACATGCGCGACGTGATTGGGATGATTGAGCAGGAAAACCCGTTGCCGGCCCAGATTCAGATGAACCACGTCGCCACAGCGCTGCGCCAGCGAGGTCAGATAGGCGAGGGGATCGCGGCGTATCTCCGGGCCGATCCCGACGATCGGGAGGCCGGCGGGGCCGGGCGGCGTCCGCCGACGCTGCGAAGGGGCGGCTCCCTGGGCAGCACCCTGGGTATCCCACTGGACGGTCGTGTCAGCCATATTCCGGTTCTCCGTGCATTGGCGTGGTCTGGTGTCTATGCCGAGGCTGCGGCCTTGTCGGCGCCGCCACGCCGCGTGCGCCGCTGGATCTTGCTCGTCGCACGCTTGGCCTGCGGCCCCATGGCGTCCTCGGCGGCAAGCGCGGAGACACGAATGAGTTGGCAAAGCTCCGACAGATCGGCCTGCTTCGCCTCGTCGGCGAGTTGATCGAGGCAGGCCTTGATTGCGCCGGCGACCGTCTTCTGCGATTTCATCTTGCTGTCCCTCATGACCATTAGGCGGCGTTACCGGTGGTCCAAGCCTCCGCGGCCGGACGTGGAAGTGGGGGGTCGATATGGCGGCGCGGCTGCCCAGCGGGTCTCCGGGCCGGCCCTTGGGCGGACTTGCGGCTTTGCTGCGCCGCGGGGGTGGCGATACCGCCGACATCGCGTAGTCGGGCCCGGACCCGCTGGAGGTTCTCCTCGCTCATCTCCGCCGATCCCGCGACCGCGCGGGAAACGCCGATCTGCCGCGGCTGGCCGAGCCGAACCGTGGGCAGGCCGGCCCGGTGCAGGATACGCTCGAACCGGACGTCGGACGCGGCGACGATCCGGCGGATGCCGTTCTTCCGTGCGAACTCGATCAGATAGATCAGCATCCAGCAGGTGATCTGATGCACTGCGGCGAGCGAGTCATATCGATGTCCCGGGCTGTGACTCTCAGGACGGCGACCCCGATCGCTGCCGCTTCCCGGCAGAACCGCGAAGCGGCTGATCTCCCAGATGTCGGGGCGCTCCGGCGCCTCGGTGCCGTCCAATAGCTCGCTGAACACGTCCTTCAGCATGTAGGGGCCGGTGGTGGGCAGCAGGCGCCAGCAGCCTTCCACACCGCGTGTGCTGCGATAGATCAGATAGACGGGGCTCAGGGCGTCATACCCGTCGCGCTCGCGTCGATCCTGGGAGATTACGTCCCAGCCGAGCCGCTCTTTGAACACCTCATGCCGAAGACGGAACATTCCGTCCAGGAGCATCGGATCGGCCTGTGCGATCTCCGACGGCAGGATAAGCAGATTTTCCATGACCAGCCGAACGGCGCCTCCTCTAAATCGCTGACTGCGAGGAGGATTCGACGCCGTTTCGGAGGGTCTATGAAACTGTCAGATCTGACAGGTAGACGGCTTGGGCCGAATGGAACAGTTTTTCTGGCTGACCCTTGAGCCGGGTATCCGGTAAGGACGGCCATGACCGATAGAGAATCGGCTTATTAGAAGATCTTGGTGATCCCGAGGGTGTACATCTTCGCCACGGCATGAGTCTTCGAGAAGACGCCGAGCTTCTTCTTGGCGCGGTCGAGATGAAAATTGACGGTGCGTTCCGACAAATTGAGGATGCCTGAGATCTCCCACGAGGTTTTTCCCTCGGCGGTCCAGCGGAGGACCTCCACCTCGCGCTGCGTCAGGCGTACGGCGGCGGCCGGCGGCTCCGGATTGCGGATGCGTTGATAGAGCGCATTGTGCAGGTGGATCGCTAGAAGATGCAGCGTATGCCGGCTCCGCTCGATCCGCCGCGCGAACTCTTCGGTCCGGACGCTCGAGGTCAGGCTGAGCAAGCCGAACTCGCCGCTGGGGCCGTGAATCGGAATCGTGAAACCGCGCTGGAGGCCGAAATCCGCGGCGTCCCCGAGCATCTTACGCTGGCTCGAGACGAGGGGCGTGGTCGCGGCGAACTCATCCCAGGTCGCCGGCAGGATGCTGGACATCAGATGCAGGATCGCTGGGTCGATCTTGTAATAATCGTTCTGGATATACAGGCGTTGCCATTCGTCCGGGAAATTGGTGATGCAGAACGGCGGCTCGTGCAAATCGAACTGCCGGACCCCGTTCACCGTAATCGTCTTGCCGCCGAGATAGGTGAAGTTCTCGAAGCCGAACTCGTCCGCTATCCGGCCCAGAAGCTGCTGTGACCCCGGGGCGGTGTCGATCGCGTCGACGCGCTCCACGAAGGAGTCCAACTCCGTCAGGAATTTTGTTTCAGGCACTGAAGCATTCGCCCGAAGCATTCGACAGCGCCTCTTCAACGCCTGGCCTGACCGCGACGCTTCGTTCCCAAGCCGTGCGTAAATCGGTTCCTGAGATTGAACCTTCGTGGCTCGGTTCAGCCAACAGATGGAACTCATTCATTGATATCGACCATGAGGTGAGTACCCGGACCGCCCGATTAGATGGTAATTCGCCAGATCAATTGACCGCAACTCTCTTCTATGTCGTGCGATGATTCCAACGCTCGGGAACCAAGCGTCGCGATCGGACCACGAGCCCCTTGCTCAATGGCAAAACCCCATTTTTGACACTGGACAGGGCCGTTTCCGATTTGCCTACGATCAACGATAAGCAAAGATATTTGTACTGCAAGACGAGCAAGTCAGTTGATTCCCATGTTCTTCAAACGTAAGCAGCCGAAGGCCCCGGTCCATCCGGGCACTCGGTTCCGGCGGACTCATTCCTCGAACCTGGTCGAAACCGTGGAGGTTCTGGACGTCTATCGGGATTACCGTGGAATCCAGCATGTCCGATTCGAGGTCAGCTTCGGATGGCCGCGCCCGCTCTATGTCGCGGCGCAATCGCGCCTCCTTTGTCTCGAAGAATTCACCAGCCGCTATTCGCCGGCGATGCACTGAACTTTCTGCTCCGCTTTCTCTCCCCGGGCAGCCGCGGCGGGCGTGAGCCGGCGCGCCCTGTCGAAAATTTGTCGCGGGCGGGAAACCGGCGATGCGTGCTCTTGATCTCGGCGGCGATAGGCCTTATGGCCTAACGCCTAGGAGCTCGGGAACTCGCTGCCGAAAGATCGGCGGGTCGGTGGCCCGTGGATCTTGTTCAAAGAACCTCATGCAGCATGCCATCGCGGCGCGCGGTCGTCGGGTCGGATTGACGGCCTTTCTGTTCTTCACCGCTGCATTCCTCGTGCAGGAAGTGTACCGAACGGTCACCGCTGTCGTGGCGCCGGCGCTGTCGGCTGAAACCGGCCTCTCGGCGGCCGATATCGGATTCGTCACCAGCATTTACTTCCTGGCCTTCGCCGCGGTACAGCTTCCGGTCGGTGTTCTGTTGGATCGCTTCGGGCCGCGGCGGGTGGTCGCCGCCTTCCTGCTGTTGGCCGCGGCCGGCGCGGCGCTGTTCGCGATGGGCGAGGGGGTCGCGGGATTGGCCGCCGGCCGCGCGCTGGCCGGCCTCGGCATGTCCTGTTGCCTGATGGCAGCCTTCAAGGCGAATACGCTCTGGTGGCCGCCGGAGCGGCTGATGCTGGCCAACAGCGGTGTCCTGACGATCGGCGCCTTGGGCGCGCTGGCGGCGACCGCTCCGGTGGAAGCACTCCTCGGCGTCACCGATTGGCGGACGCTCTTTCTCGGCCTGGCGGCGGTGACGGTGATCGTTGCCGCGGCGATCTATTCAGCGGTTCCCGAACGGCGGGCCACGCCGGCAGATGGCCCTGGGGCAGATGGTTCTGGGGTACATGGTTCTGGCCCCCTGCGGCCCTCACGCGGGCTCGTCCTGGTCCTCCGCAGTCCGGTCTTCTGGCGGATCGCCCCGATCGCCACGCTGACCCAGGCGATGTGGCTTGCCTATCAGGGGTTATGGGCCGCGCCGTGGCTAGCCACAGTGACGGCGCTCGATCGGTCCGCCGTGATCCTGCACCTGTTCTGCCTCGCGCTCGCGGTCGGAGTGGGCTTCGTGCTCTCGAGCCTGATCATCGACGCCCTGCGCCGCCGCGGCTGGCGGCCTGTGACGGTGATCGGCCTCGGGATGGCGGGGTTCCTGCTGATCCAGCTCCTGCTGGTGCTTGGAGTCACGGCGTTCTCGCTGGCCGTGTGGGTGGCCTTTGGCCTGTTCGGATCCGTGTCCGTCGCGTTCTATGCGGTTCTCTCACATGCCTTTCCGGCTGAACTGGCCGGGCGCGTCAATTCAAGCCTCAATCTTCTGGTCTTCGTCGCGGCCTTCGCCATCCAGTTCGGAGTGGGGCAGGTGATCGATCTCTGGCCCGTGACGGCGGACGGCGGCTATCCCGCCTTGGCGCATCGCGTCGCCATGGCTGCCGTTCTCCTGCTCCAGGGTCTCGCCTTCCTCTGGTTTATCCGGCCGGAACGGGCTCGAAGCATATAGGCTACGGCTGGAGGTCGAACAACGCCTTGCCGCTCTCCATATCGAAGGGCGCCGAGAAATGCTCATGCACGATCATCCACTTGCCGTCGATCTTGCGGCATCCGGCGGTCGCGCGCATCCATCCGGTTTTTTCCTCGCCGTTCTCTCCCGTTCCACCGCACAAGGAGAGAGAATGACAGAAGGCCAAGTCATCGCCGGCCGCGATATTCAGGTCGTGAACCTCGAAGATCATTTGGCCTGGGCACATGGAAAGACACGCTTCCCAGTGCTTCCGATACGCGTCCCGTCCTCTGAACCGTAGCTGAGCGATCGCATCGAACGCCACGATATCCGGCACGTAGTGCGATAGGATCGCATCGATGTCCTTGGCCTCGGCCGCTTTCCGCCAGCTTTCGATCAGGTCCCGAATCTCGTCCTCGGGCCTCACTTCGTAGGCAACGGCTTTCATGGTCTCCTCCTCTCCAGAACGGATATAGGTGGCTTAGGCCTGCTCGGCGGTTCCGCAACACGAGATCTAACGGTTCCTGCAAATTCGGGCGCCCAATGCTCGAGGTCGCCGTCATCTTGACAAGGAGGGTTGATATCAACATAATGGACAGATGTCAAATTCCGACGATCTGCCGTTCGAGATCACCCTCAAGGTCCGCGACACCTGTCTCTGCCTCCATGTGCGGCGGGCGGCGCGAACCCTGGCGCGGCGCTTTGACGAGGCATTGCGACCGCTGGACCTGACGAGCGGGCAGTTTTCTCTGATGATGTCGCTCAACCGCCCCGAACCGCCGACCATAGGCAGTGTCTCGGCCCTGCTCGCCATGGACCGCACCACGCTCACCGCCAACCTCAAGCCGCTCGAGCGCCGCGGTCTGGTGAAGGTAATGGTCGACGAGGCGGATAAGCGTAGCCGCCGCATGGCGCTGACGCCCGCCGGCCGGGCGCTGCTTGCCGCGGCCTACCCGCGGTGGGAGCGGACGCAGGCGGAGATCGAGCGACTCGTTATCCAGTCCGATTCCACCCGGCCCGATTCCACCCGGGCCGGCGCCGACGCCTTCCGGATCAATCTGCGCGCCCTGTCCTGACCTTAATTCCCACCGCGGCACGTCTGTCGCACGCATCGTAACCCACCAACCTCGAGGAGGAGACGCTATGCAAGTCCAACCCTACCTGTTCTTCAATGGCCGCTGCGAGGAGGCGATCGAGTTCTACCGCGGCGCGCTCGGCGCCGAGGTGACGGAGCTCATGCGCTTCAAGGAACACCCTGAGCCGCCTGCATCCGGCATGGTCCCGCCCGGCTCTGAGGACAAGATCATGCATGCGAGCCTTCGCATCGGCGATGCGACGGTGATGGCGTCCGACGGCATGTGCATGGGGCAGCCAAGCTTCCAGGGGTTTGCACTAACACTCACGGCACCGAGCGAAGCCGAGGCTAAGCGGCTGTTCACGACCTTGGCCGAGGGCGGCCAAGTGCGGATGCCTTTGGGCAAGACCTTTTTTTCCCCGTGCTTCGGCATGGTCGCCGACCGCTTCGGCATGGGATGGATGGTCATCGTGGAGGCTTGAGGGTCGGTTTTCTCTTCACCCGATGCCCAAAATGATCCAGCGGCGCCTTACGGCGCCGCTGGTCTTTGTCCGCTTTATGCTTAGCTGTCTGCCAGCGGATCATTCCCGCCGGATCGTCAGATCGTCGAGAACCGCTCGGCCGCGTGGGGCAGCAAGGCCGCGCGGTGTGCGGCGATGGCCGCGACGTCGAGGTCGCCCTGCGCCGGATGTTCCAGGCGGAAATGCCCGTAGCGGTCCTCGCCCCGGACCAGCATCGCCGTAATCGGCGGACCCGAGGTCTGCCGGACCTTGGTCGGCGCGTAGCGGATTGCGAACCCGATCCGCGGCCGATCCGTCTGGTTCGGTCCCGAGGCATGCGGCATCAGGCCGTGATGCAGCGACGCTTGCCCCGGCCGCAGTGCGCCATAGACCGTCGAACGCTCGTCGATCTCCACCGCGATCTCCTGGCCGCGCGACAACATGTTGTCGGCCGCATAGCTCTCGATATGCGGCAGCGCCCGCAGATGGCCGCCGGGGCTGAACCGCATGCAGCCGTTCTCGGGCGTCGCCTCGGTGAGGGCGACCCAGGCCGTCACCACCTCCATCGGCTCGAGCCCCCAATAGTTCACGTCCTGGTGCCAGGTGATGCGTTGGCCGTTATGCGGCGGCTTGATGAACAGGTCCGCGCTCAGCACCAGGATGTCCGGGCCGAACAGTGCCTCGACGCAATCGAGGATGGCGCCGTTGCGGATCACCGCGTCGAGGGTCGGGAACAGCAGATAGCTCTTCTGCACCCAGGGCACCTCGAGGGCGGTCAGCCGATCCTTCGGCAGTGCGTCGATCCAGGCGGCGATCGCCAGCGCCTCATCCTCGGGCAAGGCTTGAATCGGAAGAAGGAAGCCCTGTTCACGGTAGAGCGCGGCTTCCGCCGGACCTGGCCTGTGCGCGATCATCGCTGCTGCTCCATGGAACATTATCCCCACAACGCTACCCCCGTTAGGACGATAGCATGGAGTCTTGTTCCGACACTATATTTCGCTCGCCGAATGGGGATTGGCAGGCGCGGGCGATCGGGCTTCGGGATTCGTTTGACGCCGGTTCCGCTGCGGTCTAAAGCCGCACTGTCGCTCCCTTCGATCCGCTACATCCACTTCAGCAGGGCATCAATCCCTTGTCCGTTCTTCTCGGCCTCGATACCGGCGGGACCTATACCGACGCGGTCCTGTTCGACCCCGCGCAAGGCGTAACGGGGGGCGCGACCGGAGACGTAATCGCCGCCGCCAAGGCGCTCACCACGAAGCACGACCTCGCGATCGGGCTTCGGGAGGCGATCGAGGCCGTCCTCGCCGAGGCTCCGCCCGATATCCTCGCCGACATCGCGCTCGTGTCCCTCTCCACCACACTGGCGACCAACGCGATCGTGGAAGGTTATGGCAGCCCGATCTGTCTCCTGCTCCTGGGGTATGATCCGAAGGCGCTCGACAAGGCGGGGCTGCGCCAGGCACTTGGCGGCGACCCTGTGGTTTTCATCGAGGGCGGCCACACGCCGGCCGGCGACGAGCAGGCGCCGCTCGATCTCGAGGCCGCGCGGCAGGCCGTCCTCGCCCACGCGCCCAACGTCGCCGCCTTCGCGGTATCCGGCTTCTTCTCGGTCCGCAACGCGGCGCATGAGTGCGCGATCCGCGATCTGATACAGGAGCTGACGGATCGCCCCGTGACCTGCGGGCATGAGCTGACCTCGAAGCTCGATGCGCCGCGCCGGGCGCTCACCGCCGCGCTGAACGCCCGGCTGATTCCGCAGCTTCAGCAGCTGATCCGGGCGATCGGCGGCCTGCTGGCGGAGAAGGGGATCGCGGCGCCGCTGATGGTGGTAAAGGGCGACGGTTCGCTGATCGAGGCGAAGGTCGCCCTGGGCTCGCCGGTCGAGACGATCCTGTCCGGCCCGGCGGCGAGCCTCGTCGGCGCCAGGCATCTGTCCGGCGAGGACGACGTCTTCGTCGTCGATATGGGCGGAACCACGACGGACATCGCGCTGCTGCGCGACGGCCGGCCGGTGCTCGCCGCGGAAGGCGCGACCGTCGGCGGCTGGCGGACGATGGTCGAAGCCGTGGCGGTCCACACCTTCGGCCTCGGCGGCGACAGCGAGGTCCGCGTCGACGAGGCAAACCGCCTGGTTCTCGGGCCGCGCCGAATCGTGCCGCTCAGCCTGCTCGGCCGCGACCACGGCTCGGTGATCGACAGTCTTCGGCAGCAGCTCTCCGAGCGGGAATCCGAGCGCTTCGACGGCCGCTTCGCCCTGCGCCTGCGGCCGCTGGACACCGGCCAGACCGGTCTCGACCGCGTCCAGGCGAAGCTGTGGGAGGATCTGGCCGTCGGCCCGGTGGCGCTGTCGCGCCTGATCACCGGCCATGCGTCGGAGCGCGGAGTCGCGCGCCTCGTCGATCGCGGCCTAGTGGCGATCGGCGGTTTCACGCCGAGCGATGCGGCGCATGTCCTGGAGCTGCAGCAGGGCTGGTCGGCGGAGGCGGCTCGGCTCGGCGGCGCGCTTTGGCTGCGCCGGGTGCTGGATGCGGAGCGCGCCGCCATTCCGGACGTCGAGGCCTTCGCGCGGCGCGTGGTCGAGCAGGTGGTCCGGCAGTCCGCCCGCGTCCTCCTGACGACCGCGCTCGCCGAAGCCGACGGGATCAACCTCGGCGACGGCCCCGTGTCGAACTGGCTGGTCGACCGCGGCCTCGGCGGCTCAACAGGCGGAGGCGAAGCGGATGCGGCGCCGCTCGCCGTGTCGCTGACCCTTCGCCGGCCGCTGGTGGCAATCGGCGCGCCGGTCGCGACCTACTATCCGGATGTCGCCGAGCGGCTGAACACGCGCCTCGTCATCCCGGACCATGCGGCGGTGTCGAATGCCGTGGGGGCGGTGGCCGGCGGCGTCATGCAGGCCGCCACCGCCGTGATCACAGCGCCGGCGGAGGACCGCTACCGCGTTCACCTGCCGACCGGGCTTCGCGATTTCGACGACCTCGAGGCCGCCGCCGCGTTCGCTGTCGCCGGAACGAGCGCGCTCGCGACAGAGCAGGCGCAACGCGCGGGCGCCGTGGACCTCGAGCTCCGGCACGACCGCGAGGACAAGGTCGCCGAGGGGGCGAGCGGCTTCCGCATCTTCATCGAAAGCCGCATCACCGCGACAGCCTTCGGTCGACCGCGGCTGGCGAGGGAATAGGGCCTGAGCCGCCTTCGCTATCGTCGGTAGCCAGCAAGATTGTGGCGTCCGGGACAGCGGATCGCATATGCTGCCTTGCCCATTTCCAGCCCGTCCATGAAATATGGAGGCTCGGCAGCATGGAAGCGGAACTGCTCGCTTACGTTCTCGTCGGGTTCGCGGCCCAGCTTGTCGATGGCGCGCTGGGCATGGCCTATGGCGTTCTCTCGACCTCCTTTCTCCTGAGTACCGGCCTGCCGCCGGCGGCTGCCAGCGCCAGCGTCCACACCGCCGAGGTGTTCACGACCGGCGTATCGGGCCTGTCGCACCTGTACCACGACAACATCAACCGTCGGCTGTTCTTGACGTTGGTGGTGTCGGGAGTGGCGGGCGGCGTTCTCGGTGCCTATGTGCTGACCGAATTGCCGGCGGAGATCATCAAGCCCTTCATTGCCGGCTATCTCGCCGTCATGGGGCTGATCATCCTCGTGAAGGCCTTCGTCACCTATCCGAAGGAGCCGCCCAAACGGGGCGTGTCGCCGCTCGCGGTGGTGGGCGGCTTTCTGGACGCGATCGGCGGCGGCGGGTGGGGACCGGTCGTGGTCTCGACCTTGCTGGCCCGCGGCTCCGATCCCCGCTACACGATCGGTTCGGTGGTCGCCGCCGAGTTCTTTGTCACCCTGTCCATTTCCGTTGCGTTCCTGCTCACGATCGGCATCGCTCATTATCAGGTGGTTTTGGGGCTGGTTCTCGGCGGAATCCTGGCGGCGCCCTTTGCCGGCTATCTGAGCAAGCGGCTGCCGGCGCGCTGGCTCATGGTGATGGCGGCGATCGTGATCGTCACGACAAGTGCCCTGACCATTCTCCGTCCTTAGTGTCTCGATCATAAAATTCGAATGATCGAATTTTGCGTGAATCGGCACACTTACTTGTTGAACCTAGCCTGATCCGATCACATCGAACCGACATAATCGGTGAATCAGCCTCTAGTCATATAAGTTAGAGGACGATTCACCGATCAGGTTGATCCAACCTCATCGGATCGTACTCTGAGGCCGGATGCTTATGGAATCCGAAGGGGAGGTGAGGATGACGAAGGTGATCCTGATCACCGGCGCGAGCCGAGGCATCGGCCGGGCGACGGCGCGATTGGCGGGCGTGAGAGGGTGGTCCGTCGGCGTGAACTTCGTCGGAAACGCCGAGGCGGCCGCGCTGACGGTCGCCGAGGTCGAAGCAGCCGGCGGGCGCGCTGTCGCTATGCGGGGCGATGTTTCGGTCGAAGCCGATGTCACCGCCATGTTCGATGCCGCGCAGGCGGCGTTCGGTCCGCTGGACGGGTTCGTCAACAATGCCGGGATCGTCGCGCCCTCGCTTCCGCTGGTCGAGATGACCGCGGAGCGCCTGAAACGGATTTTCGACATCAATGTCTACGGTGCCTATCTCTGCGCGCGCGAGGCGGCGCGCCGCTTATCGACGAGTCGCGGCGGACGGGGCGGCGCCATCGTCAATGTCTCCTCCGCCGCCGCGCGGCTCGGCTCGCCCTTCGAATATGTCGATTACGCTGGGTCTAAGGGTGCGATGGACACGATGACTATAGGTCTCGCGAAGGAGCTGGGGCCCGAGGGCGTGCGGGTCAACGCGGTGCGGCCCGGCCTGATCGATACGGACATTCACGCCAGCGGCGGCCGCCCGGACCGCGCGGCGTCGCTCGGCGCCGAAACGCCACTCGGCCGGGCGGGAACGGCCGAGGAAGTAGCGGAGGCGATCGTCTGGCTGCTGAGCGATGCCGCTGCCTATGTGAATGGTGCGCTGCTCGACGTTTCGGCGGGGCGCTGAAGCGAGGGCCTTCGGCTGCCTATTCGGTCAGCACCAGCGTATCCGCCGGCTCCCACGAAGCCCACAGCTCGTCGCCGAGGGCAACGGCCGGGGTGGTGGTGCGCGCCGCGTTGGGCCGGTTGGCGGTGATGACGCCGGCCGCGGTCTCCAGGAAGACGTGACTCTCGTCGCCGTAATAGGCGACCTCGCGGACCCGGCCGCGCAGCCCGATCTCCCCGTCGGTTGGTGGCGTCGGCGCCAGGCGGATCTTTTCCGGCCGCACGGCGACGCCAATCTCGCCGCGCGCTTGGTCGCCATAGGGCACGGCGATGCGATCCATGCCTTGAATCTCGATCAGCACACGACCGTCCGCCGCGCCGGCGACGCGGCCCGCGAACAGGTTCATCTTGCCGATGAAGTCGGCGACGAAGCGCGAGTTCGGAAACTCGTAGAGCTCGGCCGGCGGCGCGACCTGGCGGACTTGACCGGAATCCATCACCGCGATGCGGTCGGCCATCGACAGGGCCTCGTCTTGGTCGTGGGTAACGATCACGAAGGTGATGCCGACCGACTGCTGCAGCCGCACCAGCTCGAGCTGCATCGCCTCGCGCAGCTTGGCATCGAGCGCCGACAGGGGTTCGTCGAGGAGCAGCACCTTCGGTCGCTTGACGAGCGCGCGGGCCAGCGCCACCCGCTGCCGCTGGCCGCCCGAAAGCTGCGTCGGCATGCGCTCCTCATAGCCCGCCAGCTTGACCAGGGCCAGCGCCTCGCCGACCCGTTCCTTGATCTCCGCCGCCGGCACGCCGGTGACCCGCAGGCCATAGCCGACATTGCGCGCCACCGACATATGCGGGAACACGGCGTAGGACTGGAACACCATGTTGACCGGGCGCTTGTTGGGGTCCACGTCGGACATGTCCTGGCCGCCGATCAGAATGTCCCCTTCGCTCGGATGCTCGAAGCCGGCCAGCATCCGCAACAGCGTCGTCTTGCCGCAGCCCGACGGGCCGAGCAGGGCGAAGAACTCGCCCTCGGCGATATCGAGGCAGGCGTCGTCGACGGCGACGACGCTGCCGAACCGCTTGGTGACGTTCCGGATGGAGATGATGGGCTTCGGATTATCCATGCGTGTCGATCTTCCTGCCGGTGCGAGCCTGGATCAGCATTGCCGTGACCGTCAGCGTCAGGGTCAGGACGATCAGCACGGTCGAGGCCGCGTTCACCTCCGGCGTGACGCTGAACCGGACCATCGAATAGATCTTGATCGGGAAGGTCGTCGATCCCGGGCCCGAGGTGAAGAAGGTGATGACGAAATCGTCGAGCGACAAGGTGAAGGCGAGCAGCGCCCCGGCCACTACCCCCGGGATCATATAGGGGAAGGTGACGCTCCAGAAGGTCTGCCAACCGTTGGCGCCGAGGTCGCGCGAGGCTTCCTCGAGCGATTCGTCGAAGCCCGCCATGCGCGAGCGGACGACGACTGCGACGAACGGAATGGTGAAGGCGATGTGGCTCACCGTGACGGTGAACAGGCCGAGCGGAATATCCGCCCAGGCGAAGAAGGCGAGCATGGCGACGCCGAGGCAGACCTCGGGGATGACGATCGGCAGATGCACCCAGCCCTCGAACGGCCCCCGGCCCGGAAAGCGGTAGCGGTAGAGCGCCAGGCCCAGCATGGTGCCGAGCAGCGTCGAGACCACGGTGGAGGTTCCGGCGACGATCATGCTGTTGAGGAAGGCCTCGTGCAGGCCGGCGTTGTTGTAGGCCTTCTCGTAATATTTGAAGGTGAAGCCCTGCCAGGTGACATTCCGCCGGCTGTCGTTGAAGCTGAAGGCGATCAGCGCGGCGATCGGGAAGTACAGGAACAGGAAATTGAGGGCCAGGACGATCTGGAGCCACCGTTTCCGGCCATATTCCAGCGGCGTTGCCCGTCGCCGTCGACGGCGACGGACCACCACCGATTCGGACGGGATCGCGACTTCGCTCATCTCAGACTCCCACGCCCTTCGATCTCGTCGCGACCGTGGCCCGCAGCCAGAGGAAAAGGAACACCGCATAGAGCAGCAGGAACGACAGCGCCGAGCCGAACGGCCAATCGCGCGCCGCGCCGAACTGGCGGGCGATCAGATTGCCGATCATCTCGCTGTCCGGGCCGCCGAGCAGGTCGGGCGTCAGATAGGTCCCAAGCGACAGGATGAAGACCAGCAGCGTGCCCGACACGATGCCCGGCAGTGCGAGCGGCGTCATCACCGAAACGAAAGTGCGCCACTGGCTGGCCCCCAGGTCGAGGCTGGCTTCGAGATAGGACTTGTCGAGCTTTTCCAGGGTCGCATAGAGCGGCAGGACCAGGAAGGGCAGGTTGACGTAGACGAGACCGATGATCACCGCCGGCGTGTTGTACAGCAGCTCCAGCGGCTGAAACGGCCCGAGCAGGTCGGGCAGACCGATCAGCCCGAGCGCGCCGTCGATCCGATCATACACCCATTCGAGCCCGCTATTGAGGAAGCCGCGCGTCCGCAGCACCGCGATCCAGGCATAGGTCCGGATCAGCAGGTTGGTCCAGAACGGCAGGATCACCAGCAGCAGTAGCGGGTTCTTCCACCGCTGCGGCGCGAAGGCGATCCCCATCGCCAGGGGGAAGCCGAGCGCCAGGCAGAGCACTGTTGTGATAGCGGCGATCCAGATCGATTTCCAGATGATGCCGAGATGGATCCATTCCAGCGCCCGCTGGTAGTTCTCCAGCGAGAGCGCGACGATGACCTGTCCCTGCGGCCCCCGGTCCGCGAAGCTGTAGACCCAGATCAGGACAAGCGGAATCGTGAAGAACACCACCAGCCAGGCGGTGGCCGGCAGCGCGAACACCGAAAAGGCCAGCTTGTCGCGGCGCCAGTCACGCATGATATCGCCGGAGAGTCATGCTCTTGCGAGTCGGTACACGGGGAAGCCCCCACCCCAGCCCTCTCCCGCGAGACGCGGGGGAGGGAGGGACCCGCGAGAGCGGGAGGGTGGGAGCACGTCTCGCGAACGTCCGATCTTCAGCGCTACGCCGCCTGGACCGCGGTCCAGGCCTCGCTGTACAGCCGGAGAGCGTCGCCGATCTCCTTCAAACTCTCGGACTGGGCGATCGCTTCATCCGGCGGATAGATCGCCGGGTTCTTCAGGTCCGCCTCGTTGATGTACTGGCGTGCCGCCTTGTTGGCGGTTGCGAACTGGATGGTGTTGGCAATCTCCGCGTTCACCTCGGCATCCAGGATGTGATCGATGAAGGCGTAGGCGTTCTCGACATTGGGCGCTCCGGTCGGGATGCACATATTGTCGGTCCACACCATCCCGCCCTCCTTGGGCACGATGTAGGACAGTTCGTCGTCCTCCGTCATGACCTGCATGATGTCGCCGTTCCATTCCATCACCAGGTCGGCGTCGCCGGCGATCAGCATGTCCTGTCCGGAATCCGGCGCGAAGGCCTTGATATGCCGCTTCTGCGCGATGAGCAGGTCCCGCGCCTCGGCGATCTCGTCCGGATTCGTGCTGTTCATCGAATAGCCGAGATATTTAAGTGCGATGCCGAGGACCGAGCGCTGATCTTCCAGCAGGGCGATACGGCCCGAATATTTGTCGCTGTCGAGCAATACGCCCCAGCTATCCGGCGTTTCGTCGACCGCCGTCGCCCGATAGCCGATGCCCATCGTGCCCCACATATAGGGCACGCTGTGCGCCATCCCGGGATCGAAGGACAGGTTGCGGAAGTTCGGGTCGATATTGTCGAGGTTGGTGAGCTTCGAATGGTCGAGCGGCATGATCATGTTCCGCAGCGCCATGTTCTCGACCGCCCAGTCGCTCGGGAAGATGAGGTCGTAGCCCGGATTGCCGGCCTGAAGCTTGGCCAGCAGTTCCTCGTTGTTGGCGTAGAGATCGTACTGGACCTCGATGCCGGTATTCTCGGTGAAGGTTTCGAGGGTCGTCTCCCCGATATAGGTGTCCCAGTTATAGACGTTGACCTGCTTGCTCTGGGCCCAGCCCTTACGCGGCAGCGCGCTCACGGTGACGCCGATGGCGGCCGCGCCGCCGAGAAAGCGCCGCCGCGAGAAGTTCCGAGATGTTAACCGTTTCATGATTCCTAGCTCCTGATCCTCAGTCCCCTGTGCCGGTCGCCCGTCGCCTGCTGTCGGCAACGGTCCTCGGCGATCCGTTTCTGGCCGGCTTCCCGGCCTGTTATCGGTCGTTCGACGTTCTCCCCAGGCGAAACCGGCCCCAAGCGAAACCGGCCCGATCGCGCCGCCAGGAATACGGTCGCCGAAGCGACCGTGCCACAAAACCAAGGCGATTTTCGACACAAATTCCGGTTCTGGCAAGAGGGCGCCCAGAGCGCTGTAGTTGGCGCTGTCGTTGGCGCTATAGTTAACGCGCCATCTGTCCCATTTGAGAATCGCTCCAAAGAGGACGGCAAGGATGAGCCCGTCTGTCAGCGGTCCTGGATCGACCCCGCACGCGGCGCTACCCAGGAGAACAGTCTCCGACCGAGCGCGCCGCCGAGCCCGACGATCAAGGCCGCTGTGCCCAGGTTCCAGATCAATATCATGAGGGTCGCATCGAGATCGTGGAACAGCGACAGCGCCGTCGCGGTGATCGCCGCCACCGCCAGGCAGCCCGTCATCGCCACGGCCCTCGGTCGGAGCAGCCCCGCATACCGCAACATCACGAGCATGGCGAACGACAAAGGCAGGCTGGTCAGTACCAGGGTCGCAAAACACCGAACCGTCTCGCCGAGTTGCACGCCATTGGGTCCGATGCTGACCCAATCCGTCAGGCAGCCATAGCCGATGGTCGAGATCCACACGACCAGCGCGGGCGCAGGAAGAAGGAGCCAGCGGTGGGAGCGATCCGGAAGACTGATCGTGAACGCCGCGACCGCCGCGAGAACGCCGGTGAGGAGCGAGGCCGCCATGCCCGCGACGAAGGCCGGCTGGTGCAGGCGCTGCCCGAGATCCGGCCGGACGCCGTGACCGGCCGCGAGCAGCGCGAGGATAAACGCCGCGAACAGGAGCCAGAGCCCGGCGCGTAGGAGGGGCGGGCGCAGGCGCCGGACCGGTGTCGTGGTTGCCGCGAGCTGCTCGATGAGATCCGGCGTCGTGATCACCGATCGTTCCTCCGCTGTCCGAGTATCCGTCGCAGGCTCTTCAACGCGCGGTGGGTGGCCACCTTCAGCGAAGCCACGGACATCCCGCTCGCCGCCGACGCCTCCTTCAAGGACATCTCCCGCAGCTTCAGCAAGGTGACCGCCTGGCGTTGTCCGGCGGGCAGGCTCGCAACAGCCGCCCGCAGGGCGCGCTCATCCCACGCCGCTGCCGCATGGAGGTTCGCGTCAGGAGCCGCAAAGGTTTCATGGCCCTCTTCCAGGGCGGATTCCCGCAACCGGGAGCGCCCCTGCTTCCGAAGCCGGTCGATGATGCGCCGCTTGGCGATGGCGGCCAGCCACGGCCCGAACGGGCGCTTCGGGTCATAGGTCCGGCGGATCGCGTGGACCGTCAGGAGAATATCCTGAACCACGTCCTCGACGTCGCATGGATTCCGGTGGTGGCGTGCCACAAGCGAGCGCAGATAAGGCGTGACGTCTCCGAGGAGACGGCGATAGGCATCGCGGTCCCCATCCTGCGCGCGGGCCATGAGGGTCGACCAGTCCAACCGCTCGTCCATCGACGGCTTCTCGGATGCTGCTTCGTCCCGAGCCATTATGCCTCCGTCTTGTTCCGCGTGAGCGGCGCACAAGGGGCACTCGAGCCGGTAAGATAGAACTCGACGATTTTTTCTCGTCGAGTGTAACCCTTCCGGCACGGCCATCGAACCTCTCTAACGCAATCCCCCGCTCCGGGGAATTCAACAGCAGGTGAGGTCTTTCCGTGACCCGCAAGATAAGCACCACATCCACACTCGCCGCCACCCACGCCACACCGGGGACTTTCGCGGTCAACGGCAAACAGTACGTGGCCCTGGCCGCCGGCTGGGGCGGCTGGCTCAACGGCCTCACCCGCGAGTTGGCCCACGCGCCGATGGGGCACACGCTGATCATCTTCGGGCTGCCGACCCGCAATAAATAGGGACTACGGGCCATGGCACACACGCATTCAACAGCCGCGGAACGGAAGGGAATGGATTGGAAGGCCGCTCTCTGGGCTGGGCTCATCGCTGGCGCGATTTTCATGATGCTGGAGATGATCCTGGTGGCGGTCACCGGGATGGGCAGCCCGTGGGGCCCGCCGCGCATGATCGCGGCGATGGTGATGGGCCGGGACGTTCTGCCCCCGCCGGCCACTTTCGACCTGGGCGTCCTCATGATTGCGATGGTCATCCACTTTGTGCTGTCGATCGTCTACGGCTTCATCCTCGCCTGGATCCTGTGGCGGTGGGGCCTCGGCCTGGGCTTGGCGCTCCTCGCGGGCGCCGCGTTCGGGCTAACCCTTTACCTCGTTAACTTCTACGGCTTCGCCTCGGCCCTGTTCCCCTGGTTCGCCGAAGCCCGCAACTGGGTCAGCATCCTCAGCCACATCGTCTTTGGTGCCGTGCTGGCCTGGGCCTACAAGGCTATAGCGCGATAGTTCGACGCCTTCGGTCGGGCCTCTGGGGGCAATGGCAAGTGACCGAATCGACAGCGGTCTGTGGCGGCGGGCTCTGATCAAAGAGTCTGCCCCGGTGCTCGTTAGGGACGAACAGTGATCTCGATTTTGCGAATTGCTATTCCAGGGCAGGTTCCCGCGATCGAGATTGTCCCTGCTTTCAGAGCCGGTCGGTGACGTGGCGCTTGGCAATGGCGGCCAGCCACAGTGCGAACGGGCGCTTCGTCCCTAGTGTGATGGTTCAATAAGTTTTCAATAAGTTAGTGTGCCGGTTCACGCGAAATTCGATCATTCGAATTTCCCGATCGGGACACTAGCGATTGGTCCAACGTTTTGCTCCGTTCGAGCGGCGCTCTCGGTAGAGCGATGGGCTGACAACGCAGAACTCGACGATTTTTGCTCGTCGAGTGTAACCCTTCCGGCGCGGCCGTCGAACCTTCCTAGTGCAAGTTCCCAATCCGGGGAATTCAACAACAGGTGAGGTCGTCCCATGAACCGTACTACGCTTGCCGCGTCCACGCTCGCCGCCGCCGTCGGTCTGGTGCTGGCCGCCCAAGGCTTTCCGGCCGGCGCGCAGCAGACGGATCCCAAGGCTCAGACGATGGAGCGGATGCAAGAAGGCAACCTGGAGAAGTGCTACGGCATCGCCGCCAAGGGAAAGAACGACTGCGCCGAGGGTGCGCATTCCTGCGCCGGGCAGGCAACGCAGGATCGGGATCCGGCATCGTTCGTTCTGCTGCCGAAGGGTGACTGTTCGAAGATCGCCGGTGGCAGCACCACGGCCGCCTGACCGCGACGGGAAGTTTGTGTCCAGCTCCTCCACACCAAAGGCGTGGGCGACCGCCCCGATCCCCGCCACGGCGGGGATCGGGCTCCGCTTCTGCCATCACCAGCCTGTGCTGGACGAGCGGCCCTCGGTCGGCTGGCTCGAGGTCCACACCGAGAACTACATGGGCGGCGGCAGACCGCTCGCATATCTCGACGCGATCCGGCGCGACTACCCGGTCTCGCTGCACGGGGTCGGGCTCTCGCTCGGCAGCGCCGAGGGCCCCGACCGCGTTCATCTCGAGCGAATCAAGCGCCTCGTCGAACGCATCGAGCCGGGCCTCATCTCCGAACACCTGTCCTGGAGCATGACGGGCGGCGTCTATGTGGCCGATCTATTACCGCTGCCGATGACCGAGGAGGCGCTCGCGGTGATGTGCCGCAACGTCGCGCACGTTCAGGAGCATCTCGGGCGGCCCATCCTCGTCGAGAATCCATCCTCCTATCTGCGCTATCGCCACTCGCCGATTCCGGAGTGGGAGTTCCTGGCCGCTGTTGCACGGCACACCGGCTGCAGCATCCTGTGCGACGTGAACAACATCTTCGTGAGCGCCTGCAACCACGGTTTCGACGCACACCGGTATCTGCGTGCTCTGCCGCCTGAGAGCGTGAGCGAGATCCACCTCGCTGGGCATACGCTGAAGGACTTGGGCGACGGCCGCAAGATCCGCATCGACGATCACGGCGCCCGCGTCTGCCGCGATGTTTGGCATCTCTACGACGAGGCCGTGGCGCTGTTCGGTCCTGTTCCGACATTGATCGAATGGGACACCGACCTGCCGCCGTTGGCGGTGCTTCTGGACGAGGCGGCCATGGCCGAGCGGCGGCTCAACGCGGCGCGGGGGGCAGGTAATGCCGACGCTAGATGAACTTCAGCGTGCGTTCGGCGCGAGCCTCCGCTTCGGCGAGGATGGCACGATTGCCGAAGCGATCATCGGTGGCGGGATCGCGCCGGAAGAGCGCTTGCGCATCTATCGCAACACGGCGCAGTCGGTGCTCGCCGACTCGCTCCGTCTCGCCTACCGCGCCGTCGAGCGGCTGGTCGGGCGGAATTTCTTCGACATGGCCGCCGCGCGGTTCATGCGGGAGTGTCCACCGCGTACCGGTTATCTGAACGACTACGGCGACGCCTTCGCCGATTTCCTCGCGGCGCTTCCGTCTGCTGCTGAGCTCGTCTATCTCCCGGACGTGGCGCGCTTCGAATGGGCACTCAGCATCGCCGCGAACGCGCCCGACGCGCCGGTGCTGGATATCGCAATGCTGGCGGATGTGGAGAAAGAGCAGCACGAAGCGCTTTGCTTCATGCCGCATCCCTCGCTACGACTTCTGCGCCTCGGCTTTCCCGCCGACGAGATTGCCGGCGCCGTTCTGAGCGGCAGCGAACGCGCCATGGCCGCTATCGACCTGTCGAGCGGCCCGGCTTGGCTCGTCGTGCATCGCGGCCCCGACGGCGTCGAGGCACGGCGCCTCGATCCGCAGGCGTGGCGCTTTGCCGCGCGACTCCACGCCGGAGAAACACTGGGCTCCCTGATCGACTCCTTTCCCGACCTGGATATTGCGAGGGCGCTCGCTGAACAGGTGGGGAGGGGCTGCCTCTCGGGCTTTTGGCTTGGATCAACCAGCGAGTCGTTAAGGTGTTCAGGAGGAGCCGCATGACGCATGTCAGGATCTCGACGACCCACATCGTCTCCGCGCCCACCGCTCTCGTTCTGCGCATCCTGCGCTGGCTGGAAGCGGTGCCCTATTGGTTGCTCGCGCTGCCGCTTCGCCTGGCCGCCGCGACGGTGTTCTGGAACTCGGCGATGGTGAAGCTCGCGAACTGGGACACGACGCTGTATCTGTTCGCCCAGGAATACCAAGTGCCGATTCTGCCGCCTGCGGTGGCGGCCTCCATGGCACTGGCGATCGAGGTAACCTGTCCGCCCCTACTTATGCTGGGGCTCCTGACGCGCCCGGCTGCGGCCGTACTTCTCGGCATGACGGCGGTAATCCAGGTCTTCGTCTTTCCGGGGGCCTGGCCGACGCACATTCAATGGGCGGCCATGCTGCTCGTGCTGTTGTGCCGAGGCGCCGGGACACTGTCCCTCGACTACCTCCTTTGGCGCCGGCTGCGCTCGAAGCCGGCATGATAGTTGGTCTGGACGGCAAGGCCGCGTACGATCCAGTCGAGCCTGAATCTTGTGCGCACTGCCGACAGGGGAGTGCGCTGCCTCAGCTTGGGCAACACCCGCCTCGTCTCTGGCCCTGAATCGGCGGGCATGACACCGTACCGTAGGAGCAAAATACGCAGCAGTCTCCGGTCTCAGGCTTGAGCAGCGCGCCACAGCCTTCGCAGTCGTAGAAGAACTGGCAAGCGTTGGTCGGCATCGTCTCGGCCTTCCGATGCCCGCAGGTGGGACAGATAATGGTCGAGAGAAGTTCAATCATGCGCGTTTCCGGTGCTTGAGAACAGATCCGTCCTCGGCCGGATCAAGCCCTGCGCCCTCTTTATCCCTCACGTTTCGATGAGAAGCTGGGCAAGCCACGGGAAGGCGATCCCGGCGACGACCAGGACAGTCGCGCTCCACAGGACCGTCTTCGCGACGCGATCCGCACGCGGGTCGGCGCACGCCGGTCCCGGACTGCAGACGGCAACGGCGGCTTTCGGCTTGTGGTAGACCCGGTAGAAGCCCGTGCCGAGCAGGGCGATCGTGAGCACGAGGAAAATTGGCTGGTATGGCGCCATGGCCGTCAGGTTGCCGATCCACGCCCCACCGATGCCGAGGGTGAAGAGAACGAACGGCAGCAGGCAGCAGGACGACGTGGCGAGCGCGGCCAGAAGACCGCCCGCCGATAGCAGGGTCTTCGAGCGTCGCCCGCCCGCGACCGGCGTTGGTGTTCCGGGCGGTGCGTAGGCGCTGCGTTCCACTTGACCACTCATGTCGATGCAGCCTCTTTCTGATGGCTTGCCATCAAGGTGAGATCTGTAGCAACTACAGGTTCAAGGGATATTTTCACTGTGCGGAGGTGGCCATGAACGGCAGGGCTCAGCGTCTCGCCATCGGCGAGTTGTCGGGGCGCACGGGCGTCAACATTGAGACCGTGCGCTATTATGAGAAAATCGGCCTGGTGCCGCCCCCGGCGCGCACGGAAGGCGGTCACCGCGCGTATGAGGACGCGCACGTCGCGCGGCTCACCTTCATCCGCCGGGCCCGCGAGCTTGGCTTCACGCTCGACGAGGTACGCAGCCTGCTGAAGCTCGTCGACGGCGGGCACGCCTATGCGTGCGCGGATGTCCGGGCGGTCACGGTTGAACATCTCGACGACGTGCGGCAGAAGATCCGCGATCTGAAGCGGCTGGAGCAGACGCTGAACGGCATCGCCTCCCGTTGCGAGGGCGGTGCGGTGCTGGATTGTCCCATTGTGGAGGCGTTGTTCGAGCCCGCCGGGCGCGGCTGAGCTCGTCCGCGAGGCGCCGTCACCAGCGGCATAGTTCTCGCAAAGCGGATTGCGGCAGAGATTGACCTCAATGCCATCGCCGGCGGGCGGCAGCCACGGCTTGACCGCTCCCGAAGACATCTTCGGCATGGCGGAATCCTCGCGACCCTTTGTAGATCACGGGGATTCTCGCCCTCGGCGGTTAAGCGTTCCACACCTATGCGGAACGGCTCGGCATGAGGAGCAAGGGGTTCTATTAACGTGTTTCGGCCATCGTCCGGTCAGGTTACCTGATCTGCCCGCGCCGACCACCCCGGATGGAATTCTCGGTAACGACAGGAGCATGTCACAGCGCGCAGGGTCAGCCCGGTACGATCCTATCGTTCAACTTGTGATCTACGATCTGGACCGTGCGGTCGATCTCGGCATCGGGCATGCCAAGCTGATCTGAAATCAACTTCACCAGCAGGTCGACCCGCTCGATGAAAGGCGCTCCAGCGGCCAGCGCCCGGGCCGCTGACGAGGGTTTGAGGAGGCTTTCCGCCGCTTTGGCGTATTTCTCGAAAGGCACCTGATCCTTCGGGTCGGCCCCCAGACGCTGAGCAATGGCATCCACATGGTTATAGATCGACTGCGAGAGCTTCAGGTCCTCGTGCACCGCATCGCGGATCGACCGCGGCTCATGCAGCGTGACGCAGCGGTAATTCCCGGTTAGCAGCATCGACCATTTAGCCAGAGGGACGAACAGCGAGTCGAACACTTTGAGCTTCACCGGAACGTCCTGGCCATCCAGCGTCAGCGCGGCGATATCCGCTTCCAGCTCCCGAAGCAGCGAGTTATGCGCCTCATCTGCAAATGTCGCTGCCTTGAAATTTGTCGGCAGGCCGACATGCAGGACATTCGCCGCCTCCTCCGGCGGGCGGAATGCCTGCGGATCGGGCGAGCAGAGCGACATCAGTCCCGGCTCGAACCGTTCCCACACCTGGGCGTTGGTATAGGCCTCCTCCAGCTCCATTTCCGCCAGCGCCGGGATCCGTTTGAGATAGGGTAAGGGCGGCATGTTCATGATCGAGAGACAAGGCAGCTTCGCCGACGCGATTTTGATCAACAGAACCCGGATCGTATGGTTGGTGTATTGCGGTTCCTGCATGGCAAGAGCAACGAGGTCATAGCGGGAAAGGTCGACGTCTTCGGGCGAGGCCGCGTCCAAGGTCCCAGGCAGATCGCGCGAGAAGATTGGCCGGTGCATCGCCTCGTCGCGCAGCTTAATGCGAACTTGAGTACCGTCGCGATTGATGAGTTCGGCAGTCTTCTTCCGACAGACCAGGGTCACGTTGTGACCGGCCATCAGCAGCTTCGTCGCCAGCAATGAGCCATACGAGGCCCCAAGGATCAGAATGTCGCGCGCCATGCTTGCTCTCCCAGAGATTACGCTAGACTGATTTCTAACGCCTCAAGCCAAGCTAGGCTGCAAATTTCCGTTAGATCAGGAATCGGCTCAGGCGAAGGAATGCGGCAGGCCAGACCTTAAACCATATGTGGAGCGGTTCCTTCGGGCACGGAGCGGCCACGTCTATTGCAATTGACAGGTATCGCAACTCCATGTTCTCCCTTTCGCCCTCTCCGGCGCGCCATTCCCGAACAAGACAGGCGGAAGATTGCCCGGCCGTCATCCCGTCCCAGTTATGCTACCGAGCAAGGTGGCGAGCTTTGCTACCGGAGTCTGACATCCACAATGATGTTCGCGCCGCCTCCGGCCTGCGCTAAGGAACCGTTGCTGGATAGAGGCCGCTTCTCCGCCACATTCCGATCGCCTTGTCACGCATGGCCTCCGCGTCGATACAGTTGGTGCACTTTGGAGTCTGAAGGTCCGCAGAATCACGCGAACTTCAACTCACCTTCGGTCCGACTGCGGCCTCCAAACCGAAGGCCACGGTCTCCGGTGTGTCCGAAATTGGCTTTCACACAGAAAGCGGTAGTGACCCAGAGGCAAAGCGCAGCAGTGTCACCGCAGCGGACCAAAAATGCTCAAGCCGAGGATACGCCGTTCACAGGGGGTTAAATCTGCAACACGTTAATAGAACCCCTTGGCATGAGGAGCGCGGCGTTCGGCGGCGAACCGTCAGCAGCGGACCGCCTATTTCAGCCGCGAGCGGCTCAGCTCGCCGGCCGCATCCAGGATGGGATAGGCGACGGAGGTGAGGTGCGAGTTGATCCGCTTCAGGTCGCGCAGCACGTCGAGATGCAGGCTGCTGGTCTCGATGCTCTCCTTCTTGCCGCTACGCAGCCGGGCCAGATGGTTCTCCGAGGCGGTGCGCTCGAGCTCGCGGAAGACGATCTTCTCTTCCAGAAGCTTCCGCGCCATCTTCGGATCTCCGGCGATGAAGACGTTGAGTGCAAGCGTCAGGTTCTCGATCAGCCGGCCATGCATGTCGCAGATTTCCCTGAATCCCTCGTCGGAGAACTGCAGCCGGTTCTTGATCTTCTTGGCGGCCAGTTCCATCAGGCTCTTGTCGATGATGTCGCCGATATGCTCGAGGTTGGTCGTGAAGGTGATGACGTCGATCAGCCGCTTGCTATCCCGACTGTCGATCGCGTCGCGGCTGACCTCCGTCAGGTAGAGCTTGATGGCCTCGTGCAGGCCGTCGATATCGTCGTCGCGGCTCTCCACCTCGCGCAACAGCTTGCGGTCGTCGTTGCGGAACACGTCGAGGCTCTGGCGCAGCATCTTCTCGACAATGTCGCCCATGCGCAGCGTCTCGCGCGCCGCGTTGGCAATGGCGACGGCTGGCGATTCCAGCGCGCCGGGATCGAGATGGCGCGGCCGGGCCGTCTCCTCGGGCAGCAGCCTGTCGGGGAAGATCCGGGTGCAGAGCCGCGCGACCGGTCCGGTCAGCCCGATGAACAGGACCGCCAGCGCAAGGTTGAACGCGGTATGGAAGTTTGCGACCTGCCGCACCGGCTCCGGCTCCGGCTCGACGAGAGCGAGATAGGGCGTTACCAGCGACAGCACCGGCAGCAGGATCACCACGCCCACCAACCGGAACAACAGGTTGCCGAGCGGCACCCGCCGCGCTTCCGGCTCGGCGCCGATCGTGGCGATCAGCGGCGTCACCGCACTACCCAGGTTGGCGCCCAGCACCAGCGTGAAGGCGAGCGGCAGCGACACCACGCCGGCCGCGACCAGCGAGATGATCAACAGCACGATCGCGAGGCTAGAGGTCGACAGCACGGTCAGCAACGCGGCGATGAGGATCGCGATCGTCGGCTCGTCGCCGAGCGCGCCCAGCACCATCGTCAGCACTTCGGACTGCCGCATCGGCTCGGCCGTCGCCGAGATCAGCTGCAGCCCCAGCAGGATGAGGCCGAGGCCGACCGCGGTGCGCCCCAGGTCGCGCGCCCGCGTCGAGCGCGCCGTGTTGAAGGCGATGACGCCGATCAGGATCAGCAGCGGCGACAGCCAGTTGAGCTTGAACGAGAAGATCTGCACCACCAGCGTCGTGCCGACGTCCGCGCCCAGCATGATGGCCAGCGCCGGCGCCGTGTGGACCAGGCCGCGCGAGGCGAAGGAGGCTGCCATCAGCGCCGTCGCGGTGCTGCTCTGCAGGACCATGGCGATGCCGAGTCCGCTGAACAGCGCCGAGAAGCGGTTGCTCATGCTGCGGCCTAACACCCGGCGCAGATCGCCGCCATAGGCGCGCAACACGCCCGTCCGCACCATGCGCAGACCCCAAAGCAGCAGCGCCGCAGCGCCGAGCAGGTTCACCAGAAAATACGTTCCGTCGATGATCGTCTCCTTAGCATCGCATGAAGCGCCGCGCGGTCAGGCCGCGGGCCTCCCGTTGCGATGGCTGTGTTTCGGACCGTTGCGCCGGAGGGGGGATGTCGTTTGCCGATGACCGGGCAAACCGGGCATCCCACCCCGACGCATCTTGTCATAAAAACGTAACATTAGTTAGCGAAGCCTACACGCTGGTGCGACTTTTTGCACCCAGTGGTCCAGTAGATCAATTGCCATCCTTCGCCGAGGGCCGGATATGCCACGTCGCCGTCGCGCCGTAGCCTGCCGCGTCGGCGTGCCATTCGGCTATGTATTGAACCTCGCAACATGAAAAGGAAGACGGGAATGAGGGGTCTGATCAAACGAACGCTTTCTCTAAGCGTCCCTGCGATGCTCTATGGCGTCTTGGCGCTGCCGGTTGGCGCGGCGAATCTGCTGACCAAGGCCGTGGACCTGGAGCCGCTCTCGCTGTCGGCGGGAAAGGCCTTTCCGAAAGAGCCGATAGAGCTTGAGGCCGGCCAATATTATCGCTGGGAGATCGAGAGCGACGGCACCTCGGAAATGGCGATCGCCGCGCCGAACTTCTTCCGCTTCATTGGGATCGAGGTCCGCCCGCTCGGCCTCGATTCGATCGAGTTCGACGAGGAGGGCACGGCCACGATCTCCTTCGTACCGATCCGCCCCGGCCCGTTCGAATATTTCATGCCGAATACGAGGGGCGATACTTACCGAGGCACGATTATCGTGAAGTAGAGGCGCAGGCGGTGGAGCGGCTTCATCACCGCCGCTCCACCACACCGTCCTTGGTGAGGAACAGCCCGGTCAGTGTCCGCTCGTCATGGCACATGCGCCAGGACAGCATCTTCTGCGCAAAGGCGAGGACCACCGGTGCATATGCCGGATCCTCTGCCAGGTTCACCAGCTCCTGCGGATCGCTCTCCAGATCGAACAGCAGCGGTGGCAGGGCGGTGAAATGGACATATTTGTACCGCCGGTCGCGGATCACGTTCAGCGTGCATTGGTCGCTCGCGAGGCCCAGTGCCGTTTCCGGCCGCTGGTTCACCGGATCGCGGAAGTCGTATTCCCAGTGGACCTCCTGCCGCCAGTCCGTAGGCCTCTCGCCGTCCAGAAAGGGACGCAGCGAGCGTCCGTCGCAGTGCGGCGGCACCTCCAGCCCCAGCCAGTCGAGGATCGTCGGCATGACGTCTACCGCCTCGGTGAAATCCTCGACCACCCGCCCGCGGCTCCCGTCCGCCTCCTTCCGCGGGTCGCGGATGATCAGCGGGATGTGGAACGACGGATCGAAATAGCCCGGTTTGCCCCAAAGCCAGTGGTCGCCCAGCATCTCGCCGTGATCGCAGGTGAAGACCACCAGCGTATGCTCGTCCTCGCCGGTGGCCTTCAGATGCGCCATCAGCCGGCCGATCTGGTCGTCCACCTGGCTGATCAGCCCATAGTAGGTGGCGCGGATCTGCCGCATTTCGCGCTCCTCGATCTCCGGCAGGTGGATGCGCTCGTCGCAATACCAGCCGAGGTCCGGCGGGTCCTCAAGCGCATAGGCGAGGAATGGATGCTGCGCCGCTTCGGCGGCGGGCGAGGGGGCCCGCACCGGCATCGGTACCGCGGCCGGGTCATATAGATTGTTATAGGGTTCCGGCGCGACCAGCGGCGGATGCGGCCGCAGGAAGACGGGATGCACGAACCAGGGCTGATCCTGCCGCACCGAAAGGAATTTCAGCACCGCGTCGGCGACGAATGTCGTCTCGCTGTCTTCGGCCGTGAAGACCGGCGGGCGGAAGCTGGCGCCGCGCCCCTCGGCGCCCGGATAATCCGGCACCGGGTCGTAGACGTCCTCCCGGCCGCCGATCGAGTAGCCCTTCGCCTTCAAATCGGCGATCCAGGCCGCCATATGGTCGGGAAGCTGCAGCCCCACCGCCATGCCCGGCAGCACGCCCTCATAGGTCCTGAGTGCCGGGTCGCCCGGCGCCCGCCCGCGCGGATCGACGCTGGTGTCGGTATAGCCGAACAGGGTCGGCTCGTACCCGCCCTTGCGAGCCTCCAGCGCCAAGTTGGTATGGCGTGCATCGAGCGGCGTCCCGTTCCGCACCGAGCGGTGGTTCATCATATAGAGGCCGGTCAGCAGGCTGGTCCGCGCCGGCCCGCAGGGCGAGGCCTGGGTGTAGTGGCGCCGGAACAGCACCCCCTCGGCCGCCAGCGCGTCGAGATGCGGCGTCCGCACGCATGGGTGCCCAAGCGTCGACAGGCATTCGCCGCGCCACTGGTCGGCCGAGATGAACAAAACCTTTCGCAACGCCGCCATGGAGGATGCCCCGCCTTCTCAAACACCGCTGCCAATGTTCTTGATGGCGCGACCGATTGTCCAGGCAATCCGTCGCGCCATCCCCGCGATCGAGCTAAACGTCAGGCGCCGGCCAAGGCCATGGCGTGGGGCCAGACCTCCAGCGTGCCGCGGTAAATCATCTCGAGCGCGACATAGAGGATGACCGCGAGGCCGACATAGGCGATCCAGCGATGGCGCTGTAGAAGGCGGGCAATGAACGAGGCGGCAATGCCCATGAGCGCGATCGACAGGCCGAGACCGAAGACAAGGACCCATGGATGCTCGCGCGCCGCGCCCGCAACGGCGAGCACATTGTCGAGCGACATCGACACATCGGCGATGATGATCTGCCATGCGGCTTGGGCGAGGGTCTTGCGAGGCGCTGCACCGCCCGCGATCGAGCCGTCTGCGTTGAGATCTTTGTTGGCGAGCGCTTCCTCGGCCTGCTGCTCCTCATGCGCGCTTTCCCTCAGTTCGCGCCACATCTTCCAGCAGACCCACAGAAGCAGAATGCCGCCGGCCAGCAGTAGTCCGACGATCTGAAGAAGCTGGGTCGTGGCGGCGGCGAAGCCGATGCGCAGCACAGTGGCCGCGATAATCCCGAGCAGGATCGCTTTGGCTCGCTGTTCCTTGGGCAAGCCCGCGGCGGCAAGGCCGATGACGATCGCGTTGTCCCCGGCGAGCACCAGGTCGATCATGATGACCTGGAGAAACGCCGATATCATATCCGGATTCAGAAATTCACCCATACGTCGCATTCCTCTTCGGCGAGATGGGGAAGCGACTTGGGTCGATCCATCGTCCCTCGCGCGGACGAGTGTCGGCGAGGTTTTCCGAAACAGCGACTCCCACGCCGCGACCGGAACCGGTCGATGCGCCTATTCAGAGAATCGCAATTCCGCGACGGAAGGCACGAACAGGCCGCTCCCTGGCATCCAGTCCGACATCACAGCTCGTCGAGCTGCCAGAGGGGCCCGGCCTGGTGCCCTCGATGTAGCATATGATCCGGAAAACTCAAGACGCGATTCGACGGGCTCCGTAGGGTGGCCTGGGGGTGGCCTGTCTCCCGCATGAAAACAACATCATTGCATCACGCATCCGTAATGGATGCTCGCTACCGTCGCGCCCCATTAGGAATTCATTAAGTCCTCGGAGGGAAGTCGTGACCAGCACATCGAAGGAGCGGCGTTCGAGCGCCGCCACGCAACGCGCCGCTCGGCACTTCACCCGGCGCACCATTCTCAAGGGAGCGGCGGCGGCCGGCACGGTCGCCGGCATCGGCCCCTGGATCGTCAGGGATGCCTTCTCGTCCTCCGGCGAGCTCAAGCTGTTCAGCTGGGGCGACTACATCTATCCCGACATGGTGGCCGATTTCGAGAAGAAGACGGGGATCAAGCTGACGGTCGCCACCTATGGCACCAACAACGAGGTGTTCAACGCGATGCGCGCCTCCGAGGGCAGCGGCTACGACGTAATCAACCCGTCGGTCACGTGGACGCCGCAATATGTCGAGTACGAGCTGCTTCAGCCGATCGACGAGAACAAGGTGAACGTCGACGGCGTCATCCCGTCGATCTGGGCCTCCTCGAAGAGCCTCGGCGGTGTGCAGAACGGCAAGCGCTACAACCTGCCGTTCAACTGGGGCACCGAATCGATTGCCTTCGACAGCGAGGCCCTGCCCCTTCAATATGGCGAGGCCTCCTACGGCACGCTCTGGGAGGAGGCGATGCGCGGCAAGGTGACGGTCCGTGCCAGCTCCTACATGACCGGCCTCGGTCTCTATCTCGACGCGACCGGCCAGGTGCCGTCGAACCGGATGCTCGACACCTACAAGGACGAGGAGTCGCTCCGCCGCGTCTATGACGAGATCCTGAAGTTCGCCGTCGAGAAGAAGGGCTGGGTCAATCAGTTCTGGACGAACGCGCAGGAGACCGAGGCGGCCTTCCTGCAGAACGGCTGCGTCATCGGCGAGATCTGGGACGGCCCCGGTATGCGCATGATGACCGACAGCAACGGCAGATATCGCTACATCGCCGCCAAGGAAGGGGCGATCACCTGGCTCGACGGCATAGCCATCCCGAAGAATGCCGAGAATGTCGAGCAGGCCTATGCCTATATCAACTGGTACTACACGCCGGAGGCCGCGGCGCTGCATGTGGTCAATTCGGGCTACAACAGCTGCGCGGCCGGCGCCGACAAGCATGCCGGCGAGGTCTATGCGAAGAACTTCGCCGCGGCCTACCCCGGGGACGCCATCGACAATCTGTGGTGGTGGCCGCCGGAGGATCTCCTGCTCTCCAACATCCGCAACGAGTACAAGGACCGCCTGCTTGCGGCCTGACGCGCGTGGCAGAAACCGATCCGGGCGAGCCGGTTCCGCCACTGCCGCGGAACCGGCTCTCTCGGGTTTGGCGCCAGGGGAGAAACGGAATGAGCAACGATGTTAAGCTTGACCGCGTAACCATGCGGTTCGGGTCGTTCACGGCGGTGCGGGATGCGAGCCTGACGATCGGATCGGGTGAGTTCTTCAGCTTTCTCGGACCGTCGGGCTGCGGCAAGACGACGCTGCTCCGGCTGATCTCGGGCTTCATCGAGCCGTCGGAGGGCCGTGTCCTCATCGGCGGCCAGGAGATGGCGGGCATCGGTCCGAACAAGCGGCCGACCGCGCTCATCTTCCAGAACTTGGCGCTGTTTCCGCTGATGACGGTGGCCGAGAACATCGCGTTCGGCCTGGAGGTCCGCGGCGTTGCGAAGGCGGTGCGCCGCCGCCGCGCGCTTGAGCTGCTCGATCTGATCGCGCTGCCCGATGCCGCCGACAAGAAGGTCATGGAGCTCTCCGGCGGCCAGCGCCAGCGCGTGGCGATCGCGCGCGCCCTGGCGGTCGAGCCCAAGGTGATGCTTCTGGACGAGCCCTTGAGTGCGCTCGACCTCAAGCTGCGCCAGCATATGCGGGGCGAGCTGCGCGCGATTCAGCGGCGGACGGGCGTGACCTTCGTCTATATCACGCATGACCAGGGCGAGGCCCTGACCATGTCGGACCGCGTCGCGGTCATGTCGCAGGGCCGTATCGAGCAGATCGCGACGGCCGCCGAGATCTATGACGCGCCGCAGACGCCGTTCGTCGCGTCCTTCGTCGGCGAGAACAATCCGTTCCATGGCCGCGTCAGCGCCGTCGCCGAAGGCTTCGCGGTCCTCGACACGCCGCTCGGCCCCGTCCGCGGGCGGGCGGGCGGATCGCTCGCGGCGGGTGATCGCGCCGTCCTCTTCGCGCGGCCCGAGCGCCTGCGCCTCGTCAACGGCCAAGCGGTCGAGAATGCGATCGAAAGCGCCGTGCTGCAGGCCAGCTTCGAGGGCAGCTTCGTGAACCTGATCCTGCGGGGGGCGGGGCAGCGGGACATCGTCCTGCAGGTCACCAATGACGGTTCGCAGGACTTGCCGCAACCAGGCGATCCAGCGCGCGTTGCCTTTCGTCCGGACCATGCGATCGTGCTGCCGGACGCGGCGTCGGCGGCCCCTTGATGCGCCTCATGATGCCGGCCGCAGTCGCCGAGTTCGTGCGCCGCTACGGCGTCGTCATGTCCGCCTCCATCGTCCTGACCTGCGCCGTCTGGGTGCTGGTGATCGTCGTCCTGCCGCAGATCCTGATGGTCGACTACTCCTTCCGGCCGAGTCTTCCGCCCAGCCGGCAGGGCGGGCCCGAGGACGTCTACACCCTCAAGAACTATGTCACCCTGTTCTCGAACCCGATCAATCTGGCGATCTTTTTCAAGACGATCTGGTCGAGTGCGCTCGTGACCGCCGTCGCGCTCGCCGTCTGCTATCCGATCGCCTATTACCTGGCGCAGGTCGCGTCCGGCCGGCGCGCGGCGCTTCTGGTGCTGGGCCTCATCGTGCCCTATTGGGTGAACGAGATCCTGCGGGCCTTCGCCTGGTTCCTGATGATGGCCCGCAACGGCCTCTTCAACACGGTGCTTACCGAAGCGGGGCTGATCGCCGAGCCGATCACCTTCCTCGGCACCATTCCCGCCGTGCTCGTGGGCATGGTCTACGCCTATGTGCTCTTCATGGTCTTCCCGATCTACAGCAGTCTCGAATCGCTCGACCGCAACCAGGTCGAGGCGGCGCGCGATCTCGGTGCCGGTTGGTGGCGCATCCACTGGCGGATTGCGATCCCCCACGCCAAGCCCGGCATCGCCGTCGGCTGCATCATGACCTTCATGCTCGCGGCCGGCAGCTATGCGGTGCCGGCGATCCTCGGCGGCCCGCAGTCGCGCTGGTTCACCGAGGTCATCTATGCGCAGTTCTTTGAAGGGCTGAACTGGAATCAGGGCGCGGCCTACGCTTTCATCCTGCTCGTCCTCTGCATCCTCTTTATCCTAGCGATGATGCGGCTGTTCCGCGTCGGATTGACGGAGATCGCCCGATGACCTCCTCCGCCGTGATCCGCATCTTCGTCGGGCTTTATCTGACCGTCTTCTTTGCCTATCTCTTCCTGCCGCTGTTCTTCATGGTCGGCGCGGCCTTCAACGACAGCCGTTTCCCCTCGGTCCTGCCCTGGCAGGGCGGCACGCTGAAATGGTTCGGCGAGCTGTTCGCCGATCCGATGCTGGGCGAGTCGCTGGTCAACAGCCTGATCATCGGCCTGGGTGTCGTCGCGCTGTCGGTGCCGATCGGCCTTGCCGCCGCGCTTCTCCTCACGCGCTTCCAGTCACGCGCCCGCACGCTCCTCTATGGCGTGATGGTCTCGCCGGTCCTGACGCCAGGTGTGATTCTCGGCATCTCGACCCTGGTCTTCTGGCGACGCTTCGACGTGGCGGGCGGTATCCTGCTGACGGTGCTCGCCCAGACCAGCTTCATCGCCTCCTATTGCATGCTGATGTTCATGGCCCGGCTGCAGCGGTTCGATCCTGCACTGGAGGAGGCGGCGCTCGACCTCGGCGCGTCGCATCTGCAGGCCTTCCGGCGGATCGTGATCCCGTTTCTGATGCCGGCGATTCTCTCGGCCGCCTTCATCGCTTTCCTGCAGTCTTTCGAGAACTACAACACCACGCTCTTCGTCTATGGTAGCGACCGCCCGCTGACGGTCTATCTCGCCAGCAAGGTGCGCATCGGCCTGACCCCGGCGGTGAACGCTCTGGCGGTGATCTTTATCCTCCTCACCGTCGCCGGCGCCATCGCCTATGAGCTGCTGCGCCGCCGCGAGCGCGCCCGCAGCGCACTCGCAAGGGCCCACGCTCGCCTCGCCACGGCAGGAGACGACCGAGGGTCGCCGACCCCGGCTGCCGCCGAACCCGCACGCGCTTGAAGCCCTGCATCCGCCCGGCGCGACGGCCGGGAACCCCAGCTTTGCCCCGGCGTTCTACTGAGACTGCCAATGCGCTCCGCTCAACCGTCAGAAAGAGGACCCCATGAAGGGTTACGTCGACGATATCGAGAAGGCCACGAAGCGCAACGACGACTTTCGCCGCGTCCTCTATACCGGAAAGAATCTACAGCTGGTGCTGATGACCTTGCAGCCGGGCGAGGAGATCGGCGAGGAGACGCACGAGGATCGCGACCAGTTCTTCCGCGTCGAGGACGGGAACGGCGAGGTCCTGATCAACGGCACCCGCCACCGGATCGAGGATGACTTCGCCGTCATCGTGCCGGCCGGCGCGCGGCACAACGTGATCAACACCGGCGCCGAGCCCTTGAAGCTCTATACCCTCTACGGCCCGCCCGAGCACCGGGATGCGGTCGTGCATCGGACCAAGACCGAAGCCGAGGCCGAGCACGAGCACTTCGACGGGAAGACGACGGAGTAATCCGGGAGCCCGCCGCGTGCTCCGCCGTCGAAGCGTGCAGACTCCGGCAGAGCCAAGCAGGCCCGCAGAGCAGGATGGGCAGAGCGACCTCTTCGCCAACTCCGATGACTCCATACCGGCAGTCCGTTGACGATGTATTGGCCGAACTCGGCATCAATGCGCAGCGCGGCCTGAGTCAGGACGAGGCGCGATCGCGGCTCGAACGATATGGCAGGAACGGGTTGGTCGCGGAAAAGCCCGTACCCGCCTGGAAGAAGTTCCTCGGCCAGTTCACGGATGTGCTCGTCATCCTGCTGCTTGTCGCGGCGGCGGTTTCCGCGGGGCTGTGGCTCTATGAGCGCGGCTCCGCCTTGCCTTACGAGGCGATGGCGATCTTCGCCATCGTGCTGCTCAACGCCCTGATCGGCTATCTTCAGCAGGCTCGGGCGGAGCAGGCGGTGGCGGCGCTGCGGCAGATGTCGGCGGCGCAGGCCCGCGTCGTTCGGGACGGTGTCCAACAGAGCGTGCAGGCGGCCGAACTCGTCCCCGGGGACATCATCCTCGTCGAGGAAGGCGATACCGTTCCCGCCGACGCGCGAGTGATTCAGTCCTCCGCACTGCAAACGGCAGAAGCGGCGCTCACGGGCGAGAGCCTGCCGGTGGCGAAGGACATCGCCGCGATTCCGGAGGAGAAGGGGCTGGGCGACCAGCACAACATGATCTTCAGCGGCACGGCGGCGACCTATGGGCGCGGGCGCGCGGTGGTCACGGCGACGGGCATGCACACCCAGATGGGGCGCATCGCCGGCATGCTGAAGGAAGCGCCGGATGAGACCACGCCGCTGCAAAAGGAACTCGATCGGGTCGGCAAGCTGCTCGGGATCATCGTCGTCGTCATTGCCGCCGTGATGATCGCGACGATCCTTCTGGTCGAGGATGTGCGCGGCTTCTCCGCGATCTTCGACGTGCTCATCCTGGGCGTGGCGCTCGCAGTGGCGGCGGTGCCGGAAGGGCTGCCGGCGGTGGTGACGGCGGTGCTCGCCCTCGGCGTGCAGCGCATGGCGAAGCGGAACGCGATCATCCGCCACCTCGCGGCGGTCGAGACGCTGGGCTCGGCGGACGTCATCGCCTCCGACAAGACCGGCACGCTGACCAGGAACGAGATGACGGTGCGTCGGGTCGTCACCGCAAGCGGCCGCGTGGACTTGAGCGGCACGGGCTACGCACCCGAAGGCGATGTGCGGCGGGCCGGGGGGCGGAACGGGCGCGGAGCGATCGATGGCCCGCTCCGGGTCGAGTTCGCGCGCGCTCTCTCCGCCGCCGATCGCGCCAACAACGCCGTGCTGCAGGAGCAGGACGGGCGCTGGACGGTGCAGGGCGATCCGACCGAGGGCGCGCTGATCGTCGCGG
Source organism: Virgifigura deserti (assembly GCA_003576685.1). Classification (GTDB taxonomy): domain Bacteria; phylum Pseudomonadota; class Alphaproteobacteria; order Dongiales; family Dongiaceae; genus Virgifigura; species Virgifigura deserti. The sequence continues at coordinate 395,753 of QOZR01000004.1, read as the reverse complement.
CGCGCAAGGCGGGGTTGGAGGATGAAGCGCTCGCCGCCCGCTTCGCCCGGATCGCGGAGGTGCCCTTCTCGTCCGAGCGCAAGCTGATGAGCACGATCCACAGCGACGCCGAGAAGGAGAAGCGGCTGGTCGCCTTCACCAAGGGTGCGCCGGACGTCCTGCTCGCGCGCTGTTCGCAGGAACTGGTGGGCGAGGAGGCGAGGACTTTGACGGCGGAGCGCCGCGAGGAGATTCTGGCGAACAACGAAGACCTTGCCGGCGAGGGGCTCCGCACGCTCGGAGCCGCCTTCCGCCTGCTGCCGAAGGATGCGCCCGGGGACGAGGCGCCCGGGGGCAAGGCCTTCGACGAGCGCGTCGAGCAGGACCTCGTCTTCCTCGGCCTGATCGGAATGATCGATCCGCCGCGCGACGAGGCGAGGAATGCGGTCGCCCGCGCGAAGGGCGCCGGCATTCGCCCGATGATGATCACGGGCGACCATCCCAAGACGGCCTCGGTCATCGCCGCCGAACTCGGCATTGCGGGCGAAGGCCGCGCCGTCACGGGCACGGAGCTGGAGAACATGCCGGAGGACGCGCTCGACCGGACGGTTCGGGACCTGTCGGTCTATGCGCGCGTCAATCCGGAGCACAAGCTGCGGATCGTGAAGGCATTGCAGCGCGAGGGAATGACGGTCGCGATGACGGGCGACGGCGTCAACGACGCGCCCGCCCTGAAGGCCGCCGATATCGGCGTGGCGATGGGCATTGCCGGAACGGACGTTTCGAAGCAGGCCGCCGACATGGTGCTGGCAGACGACAATTTCGCGTCGATCGTCGCGGCGGTGGAGGAGGGGCGGGCGATCTTCTCGAACATCAGGAGGTTCCTGCGCTACCTGCTCTCGTCGAACATTGGCGAGGTGATGACGATGTTCTTCGGCGTGCTGCTGGCGGAGGTGATCGGGCTGACGGCCGAGGGCAATGGCGGCCTCGTTCTGCCGCTGCTGGCGACGCAGATCCTCTGGATCAATCTGGTCACCGACGGCGCGCCCGCTCTGGCGCTCGGCGTCGACCCGGCGGATACGGAAACGATGGGGCGGCCGCCGCGCCCGCGCGGCGAAGGGGTGATCACGCGCCGCATGTGGGCCGGCATCGTCTTCGTCGGCCTGGTGATGGCGGTTGGAACGCTCATCATATTCGATGCGTCGCTTCCCGGCGGCCTGATCGAAGGCTCCGGCAGCCTGGCCTACGCGCAGACCATGGCGTTCACGACGCTGGTGCTGTTTCAGCTCTTCAACGTCTTCAACGCACGCTCGGACGACCGAAGCGCGTTCGGCGGGCTCTTCCGGAACCGGTGGCTCTGGGCGGCTATCGCCCTGTCGCTCCTCCTGCAGGCCGCGGTGATCTACCTGCCGTTCCTGCGCGAAGCGTTCTCGACCGTGAGCCTGAGCGTCGCCGACTGGCTAACTTGCGCGGCGGTTGCGAGCTCGGTGCTGTGGCTGCGCGAATTGAGCAAGGTCGTTATTCGTATGACGGGCCAGGGTGGTCGCCGGCCCCCTTCGGTCGCCTGATGCCGATGTTCAGGCGGCTATCTTCCCATCCTGGGACGGGACCTGCGACGCGGCGCCGTCAAGATCGATCCAGGCCTTGATCGGCAGATGATCCGAAGCGATCCGCGCCAGCGGGGTGTCATGCACTTCGATGGCGGAAACTAGGTTGTGAGGATTCCCGAGAATGCGGTCGAGCGCAAACAGGGGGAACCGCGACGGAAAGCTCGGCAAGCCGGCGGTCAACGGCCCGAAGGCCGGATTGAGGCTCTGCAAGGAGGAGCGGCTTCCGAGCCGCCATTCATTGAGGTCTCCCAGCAGCAGCGTCGGCATCGCGCCGTCTGCCTCGACGGCCGCGAGGATCGCTTCGGCCTGCTGCGCGCGTGACCGGCGCAGCAATCCCAGATGTGCCGCGACGATGCGCAATGGGCCGGCGTCCAGGTCCAGATCGACCACGAGCGCCCCGCGCGGCTCGACGCCCGGCAGCCTGATCTGATGCACGTCGCGAACGGTTCCGTCCCGGAAAAGCAGGAGGTTGCCGTGCCATCCGTGGCCGTTCGATCGGCCGGTCACCGGGACGGGAAGAAGGCCGCAGTCGCGCTCCAGTCGGGCGAGGTCGAGAAGCCCGGCCCGGTCTCCGAACCGCCGGTCCGCTTCCTGCAAGGCGATGATATCGGCGTCGATCTCGCCGATGACCGTCGCGATGCGCTCGGGATCGAACCGCTTGTCCAGGCCGACGCATTTATGGACGTTGTAGGAGGCGATCGCCGTGCCCGCCGGCTCCCACTCGCCGCTGCCCGATATGTAGGTTTTCCCCTGCTGCAAAGCAGAAAAAAGGCTTGATCGCCGGGATGTTCTCGGTCGTCCCATGATTCTTCTCAGCACCGCGTCTTTCGCCCTCGCTTCTCACATATCAAGGCGCCGGCCCCGGCTCAGGACAAAGATGCCTGCGTCATGGGGCAGGTCGGCACATCGCCGAAACGGATTGGATTGCATCCCCCGCGTCGCGTCAACGGTGACATGAACATAGGCCCGCGCGCGGCTTTTGTCATGGGACGAAACGGGGTCGGGGATCCGGCCCGCCCGCAAGGTGACGTCACCGCGTCCGGACGAACCCGTCGAAGAAGCCGATCGCGGCGCGCATCATCTCCGGAAAGAGCGGGTTTCGGTCGGCGACGATCTCGCGCCCCTCCACGCAGGGCGGAACCTTCGCGTCCTGGTCCAGGGGAACATCCTCGGCCAGGACGACGCTGGCATGCGACACAACCGGCGTCGACAGAAGCAGCAGCGCCGTGTTGCCGCTGGTGTGTCCGAGCACCCGCAGCACGCCGTCGACGCGGGTCGCGTCGTCATGCGTCGAATGCACGGCGAAGACCGGCTGCGTCAGGGGCTGCCCGGCCGCGCCATAGGACCTGTTCACGCTCTCGATGAGGTCGGCAAGCTCGTCCGCCCCCACGAGCGGGACCAGCGGATAGCGGTACGGGTTTCGCCCGATGCCCGGAAACCGATCGCAGCCGAGCTTTCGGAGCGTGTTCCAATCGACGAACTCGGCGACCATGTGGGCGGCGGTCCCGAACCGGCCGGCGATCTCCCCCTTGTGCCGCAGCTCGAGCGCCGCGGAGAACAGGAAGAGCCCGCCCGTGATCTCCGCCGGGCTGCGCAATGCCTTGTCGACGGACAGCGCGCCACCCGTGGACAGCCCGCCAATCGAGACGCGGCCGCCGAGCAGCCGCGCGACCGCGACCGCCATGTCGACCTCGGCCCGCCATCCCTCGAACAGGTCCGGCTTTCGCATCGCCGCGCCGGGCGCCTTCAGCCCGTGGCCGGGCAGCAGCGGCAGGACGACATTGGCACCCGCGCGATGGAACGCGCGGGCGACCGCGAGCATGTAGAAGGGCGAGTCGGAGAGGCCGTGGACGAGGACGATCGCATCTTCGGTCGGCCGCCCATGATGCAGGAGGCGCGGCTCGTTCCCGAGCTTCAGCGCGCCCGACTTCAGCAGGCCGGCATAATGCCGCTGGAACTGCGCCAGCCCCTCACCGAAGGCCTCCGCGCTGGGCAGTTCGGCGGCGGCCGGCCGAACGCAGAGCAGAGCGAGCAGCAGCAGGGGAAAGGGGAGCCGCACACTGCACCTCCGGCAACCGATGGTCTTATCGCAACGCCTGGTTCCCAAGCGTTGGAACCATCACACCAAGAGTCCGCCCCCGCCACGCGGGAATATGCTATCATAGTTCGGCCGCGGCCGTCGGCTCGTGCGTCATACCTCTTTGGATGCTCTAACCCTCCGGCAGGGCGTAGGCGATGATGGCGTCCCCCGCCTTGGTGCCGAGCGAGCCGTGGCCGCCGGCGACCACCAGCAGATACTGCCGTCCGTCCGCCCCGGCATAGCTCATCGGCGTCGCCTGGCCGCCGGCCGGCAGGCGGTCCTCCCAGAGCTGCTCTCCGGTCGTGACGTCATAGGCGCGGACGTAATAGTCCAGCGTTCCGCTCATGAAGGCGACGCCGCCCGCCGTCATCATCGGCCCGCCGAGGTCCGGCACGCCCATCTCGAACGGCAGCGGCAGCGGCGCGCGATCGCGCACCGTCCCGTTCTTGTGCATCCAGGCCGTCTGGCCCGTGCGCAGGTCGGCGCCCGCCACATAGCCCCAGGGCGGCGCGGTGCAGGGCAGGCCGAGCGGCGAGGTGAAGGCAACGAGCTCGACGGCGAAGGGAGAGCCGAAATTCTCGTTGAGCGCGGGAGTGGAGCCCTCGGAGACGAGAGTCGCGTCCGGGTCCTCGCGCGGGATGAGCCTTGAGACGAAGGGGAGATAGGCCGGCGTGGCGAAGACGACCTGCCGCTCCGGGTCGACGGCGACGCCGCCCCAGTTGAACACGCCGAAATTGCCGGGATGGACCAGGGTGCCCTGCGTCGAGGGGGGCGTGTACCGCCCTTCGTAGCGCAGCCGGTGGAAGGCGATGCGGCAATAGAGCTGGTCGAACGGGGTCGCGCCCCACATGTCGCGGCCCTCCAGCATGGGCGGGTCGTAGGACAGGGCCGACACCGGCTGGGTCGGCGCCGTGAAATCGCCCTCGGCCGCCCCCTGGGGCACCGGCTGCTCCTCGACCGGCAGGACCGGCTCGCCGGTGCGGCGGTCGAGGACATAGATCTCGCCCTGCTTCGTCGGCTGGACGAGGGCCGGCACGGTCTCTCCGCCGATCTCGAGATCGACCAAGCTCGGCTGCGACGGCACGTCATAGTCCCAGAGGTCGTGATGCACCGTCTGGAAGACCCAGCGCACCTGGCCGGTCGCGAGGTCCAGCGCCACGACCGAGGACGAGAAGCGCTCGACCGCCGGGTCGCGATTGCCGCCCCACTGGTCCGGCGGCTGATTGCCGAGCGGCACATAGACGAGGCCGAGCGCCTCGTCGACGCTCATGATCGACCAGCTGTTGGGGGAGTTCTCGGTATAGGTCTCCCCCTCGGCGATCGGCTCCGTCGCTTGCGGGTTGCCCGAATCCCAGTTCCAGACGAGCTCGCCCGTGTTGACGTCATAGGCGCGGATCACGCCGGACGGCTCGGTGGTGGAGACGTTGTCGTTGACCGCTCCGCCGATGATGATGAGGTCCTGCGTCACGACCGGCGGCGAGGTCGAGTAGTAGAAGCCCGCCTGCACATGCGGCATGTTCTCCCACAGATTCACCTGGCCGTTCTCGCCGAACTCCGGGCAGATTTCTCCGGTTTCGGCGTCGAGCGCGATCAGCCGCGCGTCGGGCGTCGGCAGGAAGATCCGCCGCGCGCATTCCGTATCCCCCGCGGCGTCATCTACCGCGCCCTCCGCCGCGTGATAGGAAACTCCGCGGCAGGTCAGGTGCTGAAGCGCCAGCGGCCCCTGGACCTCGGGATCGAAGCGCCAGCGCTCCTCGCCCGTCTCCGCATCCAGCGCGATCGCGAAAGCGTGCGGCGTGCACAGATAGACCGTGTCGTCGATCTTGAGCGGCGTCACCTCATAGGTGGTTTCCAACGGGTCGTTCGGCCCGCGGATGTCGCCCGTGTGATAGGTCCAGGCGACCTCGAGCTGGTCGACATTCTCCGGCGTGATCTGGTCGAGCGGCGACCAGCGGTCGCCATAGCCGCTGCGGCCATAGGCATGCCATTCGCCCGCCGGAACGCCGTTATAATTCTCGGGGACGTCGGCGCGCGGCCCGGGAAGCGCGCCGTCAATGTCGTGCGGTTCGGCGAACCAGGAGCCGACGGCGACAACGCCCGCGATGAGGAGCGAGGCCGCGAGCGGCAGGCCGGCGCCGCGCCAGGCCGCGGGCGCCCGGCCCTCCGGCCCGCGAACGAGGCCGCGGGTGATCCAGGGCATCAGCAGGTAAAGCCCGATCAGGAAGATCACGTCGCCGCGCGGCGCGAGCTGCCACCAGTCGAGCCCGACCTCCCAGACCGCCCAGCCGAGCGTGCCGAGAACCACGATCGCATAGACCCAGAGTGCCGCCGGCCGGCGGACGATCAGCAGCAGGCCCGTCAGAACGAGCCCGAGACCGGCGAGCAGATAATACCAGGAGCCGCCCAGATCGATGAGCCAGACACCACCGGCGCCGAGCGCGATCCCGAGAAGCACAATGACGATGCCCGAAATCCAGAGCACGGGACGCAGGCGGCCGCTGTTCATGGAGCTCCCCTCGCGAAGGACTAAGCAGACACCTCGTCAACGTTTTGGGGGCGCAATGGTTGCAGCTATCGACGCAGTGTGCTTGCGTCGCCGTCAATTCCCGGGAGGTCATCTCGCCGGTCAGGCCCAGGAGCCATGCTTGGCGAGCCAAGCCTTCTGGTCGTCCAGCGCGGCGCGGTACGCTCCCAGCAAGTCCGGCTCGACGGCGCCATCGGGAAGCCGGCGGAGGAAATCATCCTCGAGCCAGATATCCGGCAGATTCGCGCGCAACGGAATTTCCAGGATGGCCCGGAGAGACTCCGCGAGCAGATCGTACCGCTGCATCGTCACCGCGATGCGGCAGCGGGCGTTGAGGCAGTAGCGCAGCCAGCGTCGGCGCCGGCGAGCCTTTTCCACCGCCGTATCGATGGCTTCGAGAGCGGATGTTAGCGCAGGTGCATTGGGCGACTTTCCGAGACTGTGGTGCCACGACGCCAAGCCGCACCAACTCAACGGATTGTCCGGCTCCAGATCGATGTGTTCGTGGATGACGGCCAGCGCTTCGTCCTCCCGGCCGTCCATGAGCAAGAGAACCTCGAGATCCTGAAGCAGGCGCGCACGAACGGCCACCTTTGTTTCGCTCTCCACTCGAGCTCGGACGATAGAGGCGGCGTCTCCATAGTTTCGCGATCGCGTGAGCGGCCGGATGGATTGCTCCCAAAAGGCCTTTATCGCGTTCGCTTCGTCATTCGTCAGTTCGTCGTAGGTCATGCAGCATCTTGCAAGATGTCATGGCGCTTCACAACCGGAGATTGTAATGAATCGCGATGTCTTTCTCACCCCATTCATCGGGTTCCCCGGGGTCCGGTTGGCCGCGTCAGGCCGCGGGGTGATCCAGGGCATCAGCAGGTAAAGGCCGATCAGGACGATCACGTCGCCGCGCGGCGCGAGCTGCCACCAGTCGAGCCCGACCTCCCACACCGCCCAGCCGAGCGAGCCGAGCACCACGACCGCATATTGGGAATAGCTGCCGCCTATTCCGGCGCCGTCGCGTACTCAGGTAGAGAGACTCGCAGCAGGAAGCATGTGTTCACCAGTGTCTGCCAATAAATGTATGCCCATCACCCGCCGGTGGGTGATCGCATCACCCGCCGGAATTAGTTTTTCCGCTTCTTTGCGGAGGCATAGAATTCGTTTGTCGACCTCTGCATCCAGATGCTCAAATACATGCTTTGCTGTCGTATATTTAAAAGATTGAGACCAGCCCCATACTGTCTTGTGTAAGAGTACCATCGACTGATGGTAGCGACGCAGATGAGACGAGGCGTTACCCTTTGCAGCGGCTCTCATCTCGTGCTTGCCGTCCTTCACCACGGCATCCAGCTTTTCAAGTAACTTGCGCCGAGCTGCGCGACAAGGCTGACAAGACATACCTGAGACTCGATAGCCTAAAACATCTGTCCCGCTATAGATATTTCCAGCATCGACTTTGCCGGCTTTACGAGCCTCTGTATCGCTTAGATCATAGACGTTCATTTCCATACTGTTCAGCATTTTTCCAGCTGACTTAAATGCTGCCAGAACTTTAGCTTCCGAAGGGCCAAGTAAAATAAAGTCGTCTATGTAACGGATGCAGTGAATGTCTCGGCAATTCATCCTCTCATCAAACTTTCGCAGCGAAATATTTCCGGCCAAAGCGGAAAGCGCTGAGCCTTGCGCGACGCCTATCTCAGGATCGGGGAACAGCGTGAATAACTTCCGCTCCTCCAATTCTTCCTCGTTCTCAAGATTCGTGGCGAGCGCCCGTTCAAACAAATCGGCGAATTTCTTATCGTTCACCGCATCGCGGATGAAGGCGTTGACGTCTCCTTTTGGAATGCGGGTGAAGAAACCTTTTATGTCTGAACGAACGAACCAGTGATTGCCGTTCTGTATAGCTTTACGGATAAGGGCAAGACCATGCGGAACGCCGCGCTTTGGGATGCCACCGATGCTTGTCGGTGTTGCCATAATATCACGGACTGCTTGGACTCCTGCCCAGCGATGCCGGATTGCTTGTACACCCGCCCAGCTATGATAGGGGCTGTCCGTCTCCTCTCCATATCCTTGAAGCACCTCAAGAATTGCGCGCCTGACAACCCGGTTGCAAATTGGAGATATGACTAGTGGGCGGACGTCGGTTTTGCCATTTCCCTTGGGTAGGGTGATACCCTTTTCGCCTGTAAAGACAAAGGTTTCCAGCCTAAGTTGCTTGCTGAGCTTCTGGAGATTATTGAACCAGTCCACCTCAAACTGACGGGTGTCATGCACAGTTTTCTTGCTAGTAGAACTGAGGCCGCTGGCTCTGACTCTGGCCCAAGCACGATGTAAAACGGCTTTCGTGCGCAGTCGCTTGTAGAGATCCACGGAGCCCCCCTTGTCCGTGTCTGGGGGCCCTATCGGTAAACCCGCCCCCGGCAGAAGCTCGGTTTTCGATCCTCAGGGCTCCGAAGGCGCTCAACGCAACCAGCGGGTGCGACCCGATCCGCCGAAGCAGCCGCTCCGCGGTCCACGCCCCCGGCACAACCGACGCTCCATGCGAGCCCGGCAACCAGAAGCGGGTAGATCAGGACCGCGGCGGCAAGCCGGGCGGCCCAACGCGCCAGTGAGTTGGCACGTTTTTGCATGAATGGGTCATCTGGCGACTCCTGCTCTTGTGCTGTTCAGTCCTAGCCTTTTTGGGCTAGTCGTCAACAAACGCCAGCGCCCCTCCACGCCTACCGAAAGAGAAATGTTGTCGACCGTCCGATAAGACCCAGTAATGGTAAGGGTTCCGGTGACTTGCACTTCCGCCGGGCGCGAAGGTCGATCCTCAGGGCTCCGAAGGCGCTCAACGCAACCAGCGGGTGCGACCCGATCCGCCGAAGCAGCCGCTCCGCGGTCCACGCCCCCGGCACAACCGACGCTCCATGCGAGCCCGGCAACCAGAAGCGGGTAGATCAACTGCGCAAGTATAGAGCTTGTGAAAATTAGCTACAATACTAGTTTTTCGCCAAAATGGTTAATTTTATATATGTGCAACAACCGAATTGGGGTCGTGTATAGGCGGAACATGCACCGGAGGTCGCGCTTATTAGTTAATTTTTAAGAAAATGTCGCTTTTCCCAGACGTTGCTCGGTGCATTAACTGCTGCTTGATCGCTGCGAGGGAATTGTCGCGCATTCCCTCGGCTTGGCGGACATGACCATAGCCTGTGCTGCGTCACACCCTGTCGCCATAGCCGCCGCTGCTCAGCCAGCCGATGTACCTTCGGTCGCGGAAGATCGTCTCGTGGCCGATCAGCACAATGTCCGGGTGCCGTCGGGTTCTTACGTCTTGCTGTTTTGGAGTGACCTGCCGCCCTGAGAATTTTGATACGCGACGATGAAGCTGCGCTACGCACGACTGACGCTCATCAACGATACAGCGCCGCAAGTAGGGGAGAGGACGTTGGGGCAGTCGCTCGACGTCGCCGGGGTGAATCGCTGCGCGTGCACCTCTTGAGGACCACGGCTCCCGTTGCGCAGCTTGGAACGTAGTTAGATCACGTCCCGCAAAACGTCCGAAGGACGCGCTCGTGCGGCTCGGGCGGGTCGGCGTAGGGCGCGAAGGCGGGCTGGTCCTCGTAGGGCTTGGAGAGAACCGTCAGAAGCTCCTCGAACGGGCCGAAATCGTCCCGCTCCACGGCGGCCTCGATGACCGCCTCCACCCGGTGATTGCGCGGAATGAAGGCCGGGTTGACGGCCCGCATCGCGGCCTGCCGCGCCGCGCCGTCCTGCGGCTCGTCGGCGAGCCGCTGCCGCCAGCGGGCGGCCCAGGCGTCATAGGCCGTCGGGTCGGCGAACAAGCGCCGGACCGCCTCGTCGCCGGCGGGGCCCGCCGCCGCGTCGCTCAGGCGCCGAAAGGTGAGCGTGAAGTCGGCTTGGTTCTCGGCCATCGCCTTCAGAAGGTCCTGCTCCAGCGCAATGTCCCCGTCGCGCTCCGTGGCCAGGCCGAGCTTGCGTCTCATGCCGGCGTGATAGGCCGCGTCGATCCGCGTCGCGAAGCCGCTGAGCGCCTCCTGCGCCTCGGCGATGGCCCGGCTGTCATCCTCGTCGAGGAGCGGCAGAAGGGTCTCTGCCAGCCGCGTCAGGTTCCACTGGGCGATCCGCGGCTGGTTGGCGTAGGCGTAGCGGCCGGCATGGTCGATCGAGCTGAAGACCGTCGCGGGGTCGTAGGTATCCATGAAGGCGCACGGGCCGTAGTCGATGGTTTCGCCCGCGATCGACATGTTGTCGGTGTTCATGACGCCGTGGATGAAGCCGACGAGCAGCCATTGCGCGACAAGCTCGGCCTGGCGCGCGCCCACCGCGTCCAGGAGCGCGCGATAGGGCCGCTCCGACTCGGCCGCCTGCGGATAGTGCCGGGCGATCACATGGTCGGCGAGAAGGCGCACCCCCTCGGTGTCGCCGCGTGCCGCGAAGAACTCGAAGGTGCCGACCCGGACGTGGCTCGACGCGACGCGGGTGAGGACCGCCCCGGGGAGAAACCTCTCCCGCACGACGGTTTCCCCGGTCGTCACCGCGGCGAGCGCGCGCGTCGTCGGAATGCCGAGCTTTGCCATGGCCTCGCTCACGACATATTCGCGCAGGACCGGACCCACCGCCGCGCGCCCGTCGCCCCGGCGCGAGAACGGTGTCGGACCCGAGCCCTTGAGCTGGATGTCGCGGCGGACGCCCTCGCGGTCGATGACCTCTCCGAGGAGGACGGCGCGGCCGTCCCCGAGCTGCGGCACGAACTGCCCGAACTGGTGCCCGGCATAGGCCATCGCGATGGGCTCGGCCTCGTCCGGAACGCGTTTGCCCGCGAGGATCTCGACCCCTTGCGGGCTGGCGAGCCAGTCGGGATCGAGGCGAAGCGCCAAGGCGAGGTCCCGGTTCAGCCGCACGAGCCTGGGCGCGTCCACGGGCGTCGGCGCGACGCGCGCGAAGAAGCGATCGGGCAGACGGGCGTAGCTGTTGTCGAACGGGAACTGAACCGGGGATTGACCAGGGGATTGAAGCGTCATGGGCCGTTCTGTCTCTGGAAAGCTGCAGGGCGTGCCGCCTGCCACAGATCGTTTCCGATCGCCGCGAAAACAAGGGCCCGGCGACCCCGCGGCGCTCAACATATCGCAAAAGCGACATAAGCCATGTCGCTTTCCCCTTTGCATGGGGTTATTTTCGCGTTCCGGCGATTCGTCCCCCGCTCCGAAGGCGTCAGGCGATAAGCGCCGGGGCGATCTCGTCCATATGCTCGAACAGGAAGGTCGGCTGGTGCCTGCGCAGAAGCTCGGGCGTCGCGTATCCCCAGCTCACCGCGGCGGCTGCGAGACCGGCATCCCTGGCCGCTTCGATGTCGCGCGTCTCATCGCCGATGCAGATCGTCTCCGCGCCTGGGACGCCGCTGCGCCTGAGCACTTGGCGGAACTTGGCCGCCTTGCCGAAGATCGCGGCGCCGCACGCGAAATGAGGGACGAGCGCGGCGTTCTCGGCGCCCAGCACCTGTCGAACGTTCGCCTCGGAATTCGAGCTGACCACGGCGACGCTTACCCCGTGAGCCTGCAGCGTCCGCAGGAGGTCCGCCGTGCCAGGGAAAAGAGGGATCTTCGATGCGTCGCGGCCGGCCAGCATCCGCATGTGACGCGCGATGAGCGGAATCTTCCACGCGGGCACGCCGAGATAGCGGACGATGGCGCGGCTGTCGCGACCGCGCAGCATTGCGAACTCGGCGTCGCTGAGTTGGCGGAAGCGGAAGCGCTCCGCCACTTGGTTCAGGACGCCTCGCGTCCACGCGGCGCTGTCGGCGAGCGTGCCGTCGAAATCGAAGATGGCCAGCCGGTACACCACGGTCAGGTCCGATTCATGGCACGAGCAGGTCGAGCAACTCGAGGAACGGCTCCGGCGTGAACTTGGCACCACCGCGGAAAGGTTGGTCGAGAGCAATGGTCATGACGATGACGCTCGCCAATGACGCGGCGAGAATGCCGGTCATGGCCATGTGTGTGCCTCGGCTTCGCAGGCCGAAAAAGTAGGTGAACCCGATGGTCAGAGCAGCACCAAGAAGTACCGTCCACCAGACGACCGGTGGGATCTTATCGTCGGCCGCCAAAAGCCGATCGGTCCGGGCGTCATAGAGGTCGCCGAGCCGGCTCAACATCGTCGCCAATAGTACCTCTGCAGCCTTGGTCCCGGGCCGGTAGGTTACGAGCTGGCTCTGGATGCGCTGGAGCGGCTCGACGATGCGACGCGGGCGCTCGCCGTGTTGGAGCGCGGGCCACTCCTCCTCGACCACCACCTGCGCGTACTCGACCAGAGCGTTCCTTATGGGTCGGCCAGTTGCGGCGGGCAAGCTGCCGGCAATACGGTGGAGATCGGCGATGAGGTCCGCCTCGCGGCCTATCGTCGCCCGGGCATCGCTGTAATCCGCCCACGCCATGACCGCGATCGAGGCAAGCAGCACGGCATAGAAGATGCCGACGACGGCGATGAGGAAGCCGGCCACATCATTATGTTCGCGCCGTCGTTCGTTCGAGAACAGCCGATCAACGAGGAGCAGGCCAGTAGCGGAAAGGGCGACCGCGATGCCGATCACGACGCCCCCCATCAGCCAAATCGGAGCGGCGTAGATCCAATCGGTGAGCATCGTGGCGGCTCTCCTTGGCAGACGGCTGCAGACGGCGCCTCGGCCGACCGGCCGTCACGGGCGAGCAGCCCCGAGGCCGGAGCCGTCAGGCGAGGCCGAGCCGGGTCTTGAGCCGGCCGCTCCAGGCGCCGATCAGGCGGTCGGCGGTGATGGCGATGAAGGCGACGCACAGGCCGGCGACGATGCCTCGGCCCGTGTCGGCCTTGGTCAGCGCGATATAGACTTCCTGGCCGAGGTCGCGCGTGCCGACCAGCGCGGTGATCACCAGCATGCTGAGCGCCATCATGATCGTCTGGTTGACGCCCAGCAGAATCTCCGGCAGCGCCAGCGGAAGCTGCACCCGCCACAGGATCTGCCGCCGGGTGCAGCCCTGCGCCGTCGCCGCCTCGATCAGCGTCGGCGGCACCCGCTGGATGCCGAGGATCGTATAGCGGATCGCCGGCACCACGGCATAGGCGACGACGGCGATCATTGCGGTGAAGTCGCCGACCCGGAACAGCATGACGGCGGGAATCAGATAGACGAAGGCGGGCAGGGTCTGCAGCGTGTCGATCACCGGCTGGACCACCGCGTTCACCCGCGCCTTGCGTGCCGCCCAGATGCCGATCGGCCAGCCGATCAGGCTGGCGATCAGTGCCGACACGCCGCAGAGATAGACCGTCTCCATCGCGTTCTCCCACTGCCGGGTGACGGCGAGGAAGAGCACCAGCGCCGCGGTCAGCGCGGCGAGGCGCAGGCCCCCGAGCTGATAGCCGGCGAGCGCCACCAGCCCCACCACCAGCGGCCAGGGGAGGGTCAGCAGGAAACGCTTCACCGGGATCATCAGGTTGAGCAGCAGGAAGGTCTTGATGGCCTCGAGCGCGTCGAAGAAGTTGATGTTGATCCAGCTCACCAGCCCGTCCCAGAACGGCGCCGTGGTGAGGGTGAGGGACTCGGGGTAGCTGCCCAGCGCCGGCAGGACGAGGCCGCCGATCCAGGTGACGGCGGCGGCGGCCAGTCCGGCCGCGAGATAGGGGTGCCGCCGCAGCAGGCCGGCGCTGTCCTCGCGCTGCTGTTCCGGCGGGCGGGCGGCGAAGGCCTGACTCAGCCGGTCGAGCGCGATCGCCAGCACGACGATGCCGATGCCCGCCTCCAGCCCGGCACCGATGTCGAGCCGGCGCAGGGCGGTCAGCACGTCATAGCCGAGGCCCCCGGCGCCGATCATCGAGGCGATGATCACCATGTTGAGGGACAGCATGATCACCTGGTTGACGCCGACCATCAGGCTTTGCCGGGCCGCGGGAATGCGCACCTTCCACAGAAGCTGCCGCCGCGAACAGCCGGCCATGCGGCCGAAATCGACGATCTCGTCAGGAACCTGGCGCAGCGCCAGGATGGTCATGCGCACCATCGGCGGCGTGGCGTAGATGATGGTCGCGATCATCGAGGCGACCGGCCCGAAGCCGAAGAGATAGAGGGCGGGGATCAAGTAGGCGAAGATCGGCACCGTCTGCATCAGGTCGAGCACCGGCGCCATCGCCCGCTCGACGCGCGCCGAACGGAACCCGGCAATGCCGAGCAGCAGCCCGCCGACCACGCCGAACGGCACTGCGATGGCGATCGAGCTCAGCGTCACCATCGCGCTCGTCCACTGCCCGAAGACGGCGAGATAGGCGAAGCAGGCGCCGACCAGCAGCGCCAGCCGCCAGCCCTGGGCATAGAAGCCCATGAGGACGGCGATCGCGATCACCGCCAGCCAGGACAGGCGCGGCCAGAGCAGAACCGCCTTATCGCCCCGGCCATGGATGAAACCCTCCGCCAGCAGGCTGTTGGCGAAGGCGAACGGCCAGGTCAGCAGCCAGGAGATCGACCGCGTGAACTCCTTGAAAGTGAAGAGGCCGAGGTCGAAATCGTTGATCAGCCACTGCATGAAGCCGCTGACCCAGTCGCGCAGCGGAATTACCCAGGCACGGGGATATTCGAATGCCCAGGGCGCGAGGCCTTCCAGCGCGTCGTGTAGCCCCTCGGAGAAGAACAGCAGGAAGGTCGCCCCCAGCAGGACGGCCCAAAGAACGGGCCAGGGCTGGAGCCGCGCCGGCTGCGCGCCGGCGATGCCGGCGGTGGCGCTCATGCCGGCCTGTCCGATTGCCCGGCTAGAATGTCGAGGACCGCGTCGCGCGTCAGCTGACCGATCGGCCGCCCGTCCGCATCGACGACCGCGACCGCGCCGTCGCTCGCGATGACCCGGCGCGCGAGATCCTGGATCTTGGCGTCGGCCGGGACGCTGCCGGAGAGACGCGCGCCGGGCACCGGCGGCTCCATCGCCGAGCGGGCCGACAGCACTTTGGCGCGGGACACCTCGCGGGTGAACTCGGCGACATAGTCGGTCGCCGGCTGCATCACCAGCTCCTCCGGCGTGCCGCTCTGGATGATCGCGCCGTCCTTCATGATGGCGATGCGGTCGGCCAGCCGGATCGCCTCGTCGAAATCATGGGTGATGAAGACGATGGTCTTACGCAGCAAGCGCTGCAGCCGCAGGAACTCGTCCTGCATCTCGCGCCGGATCAGCGGGTCGAGCGCCGAAAACGGCTCGTCGAGGAACCAGACCTCCGGCTCGACCGCGAGGCTGCGGGCGATGCCGACGCGCTGCTGCTGACCGCCCGAGAGTTGGCGCGGGTAATAGGACTCGCGACCGCCGAGGCCGACCAGCTCGATCATCGCCCGTGCCCGGCGCTCGCGCTCCGCTCGCCGGACCCCCTGGATCTCCAGCGGAAAGGCGACGTTGCCCAGCACCGTCAGATGCGGCAGCAGCGCGAAATGCTGGAACACCATGCCCATCTTGTGGCGGCGCAGCGCGATCAGCTCGGCCTCCGAGGCCTTGAGCAGGTCCTGCCCCTCAAACAGCACGGCGCCGGCCGTCGGCTCGATCAGCCGCGACATGCAGCGCACGAGCGTCGACTTGCCCGAGCCCGACAGCCCCATGATCACGAAGATCTCGCCCTCGCGCACCGCGAGGTCGGCTTCGCGGACCGCTGCGATCAGCCCGGCCCGCGCCAGCGCCTCGGCCGACGGCGCGGCCGCGCCGTCGGCGAACAGCCGCTCCGCCCCCGCGCCGAACAGCTTCCACACATTCCGGCAGGCCAGCTTGACCGGCCGTTCGTGGTCTGCCGAAGCGGATGCGGACGTCATGAGGGCCTCATTCTTCGCCCCTCGTCCCTCGACAAGCTCGGGATGAGGAAAGGCCCTCATGGTGAGCCTGTCGAACCATGGGGGCCGACTCCCCTGTGCTCGATGATCCTACTCCGTCCAGGCCGTCCAGGTGGCCTCGTTCTTGGCCATCCACTCGTTGACGACCTCGTCGAGGTCGCGACCCTGGTTGTCGACTTGGTCGATCAGCCGACCCATCGTCTCGTTGTCGATCTTGAAGTTCCGGATCGCTTCATAGGCGCCCGGCCACTTCTTCTCGCCGCCGGCCCAACCGACCTTCTTGATCCAGCCGCGCGGCTTGCCGCAGTCATAGGCCATGTCGGGGTTCGAGCCCCAGCTCGGATCGTCGTAGCATTCCTCGGTATAGGCCGGGAACTCGACCCATTCGCCTTCATAGAGGATCGGCGCCCAATGCGGCGTGTAGACCCAGGCGATGATCGGCGCCTTGCGCTCGTAGGCCGACTTGATCTCGGCGAACAGGGCCGCGTCCGTGCCCGCATGCACCACTTCGAAATCGAGGTCCAGGGCCTCGACGCGCTCGTCGTCGAAACCGCCCCAGGTCACCGGCCCGCCCAGATAACGGCCTTTCGGCGCCGTCTCCGGCGTGGCGAACAGCTCGGCGCACTCGTTCAGCGCCTCCCAGTCGGGTAGGCCGGGGCACTGCTCCTTCATGTAGATCGGGTACCACCACTCCTCGACTGCCTTCATCCCGGTCTCGCCGAGGTCGACGGTGTTGCCGGTGGCCAGCGACGCCTCCATCGCTTCCTTGCCAGTGGTCTCCCACATCTCCATCGCGACATGGAGGTCGCCCGATTCGAGGCCGGCGAACTGGGCCAGGTAGTCGGCCTGAACATATTCGACGGTGTAGCCCATGTTCTCCAGGGCCTTGCCCATGATCTTTGTGGTGATCAGCTGTCCCGTCCAGTCATGCAGCGTCATCTTGATCGGATCCGACGATTCGACCGCATGAGCGGCCGGGCCGGACAGCGCAAGCCCGCAGGCGACGGCGCCAGCGATCGCGGCCGCTCTCAAATTGTCGAACATGAACGCCTTCCTCCCATTATTTCGATTATCGTTCGGTACGGCCGGGATCGGCTGCAGCGCGACCTCGCCTATGCCGTCCAAAAATCAAGCCGCCGATCGGCAAGGCTTTTCAAGAGGAATTGCCTAAAATCCACAAGAATCCATAAAACCCCGGCGGAAGCGGGATCAAATCCACAAACGCTTCGCGAACCGCCGCGGCGTCTGCGGCATCGGCGCCTGTGGGAAATTGAGATGGGAAACGGAGTGCGTCTCGCGATGTGTCAGCATGCGGACGCCCTGTAATCCGAAGGCGATCACCCAAGCCGCCGCGGCGATCAACCGTTCGGCTGGATTGGTTGGGAAATGGCTCGCCGAAACCCGCCATTTGGCGGAAATCTTATCACAAGCGGAACAGAATTGGTCTTTGGCGTCGATTATGGTGTGGACTTCGGTGCGACAATGGTCGCATGATTTCATGCGGCCTAAAAACGAGCCCGGCCCGGTTGCGGCGACCAGGGCCGAATAAAAAAGCGGTCTATCAAAGACTCGGCAATAACAGAGGGAGCGCTGAAGGATGAAAGGATTGGGAGTCAATCGCCGTCAGTTTCTCGGCGGCACCGCGGCGGGTCTTGCGCTGGCGGGTAGCACCAAACTCACGCGACGGGCCTTCGCGGCCGACAAGGTGGTTCGGATCGGCTTTCTTGCGCCGCTGACCGGCGAGGTGGCCGCCTGGGGCCTGCCCGGCCTGTATGGCTGCCAGATCTGGGCCGAGCAGGTGAATGCCGCCGGCGGCGTCAATATCAACGGCGAGCCGCACAGGATCGAGTTCTCCTCCTATGACGACGAGTATCTGGCCGACAAGGCGCTGCAGGGTGCCCAGAAGCTGGTGCTGGAAGACGACGTCAAGTTCATCATGATGCTGGGCGGTGATCCCTGGCCGGGCGTGCAGCCCTTCGCCAACCGGGCGAAGATGCTGGTCTCGACCCTGCTGCCGAGCGACCTGTCGCCGGATACGCCCTATCTGATCGCGCCCGCCGAGGTCCACCCGATCTACAATGTGACGGGCGTGGAATGGCTGGCGGAGCAGCGGCCGGAGCTGAAGACGGTCGCGATGTGCGCGCAGGAGGATGCGCTCGGCCTCCCGTCGATCGCGACCTATCGCGCGGCGTTCGAGGCGGCGGGAATCGACATCGTCTATGACAAGTTCTTCGATATCTCGACGACCGACTTCGCGCCGATCATGACCGCCATGCTGGCGAGCAATCCGGACATCATCTGTCTCGACACCGCCTATCCGGACTTCGTGAACCTGCTGACCGAACAGGCCTTCCTGCAGGGCTTCAAGGGGCAGATGATTTCTTGCACCTGCGACAACTATCAGCAGATCGTCGACAAGACATCGCCCGAGTTCATGGAAGGCTTCGTCTTCCAGTTCCCGGACTTCGACGATCCGGCGATGCAGCAGGAGCAGATCAACTTCAGCAACCCGAAGGCGTTCTACGAAACCTATCAAAGCCGCTATCCGGGAACTTGGTCGGCGGTGTCGTGGGAATATGCCGCGATCATGGAGCAGTGGAAGAACGCCGCGGAAAAGGCAGGCAGCGTCGAACCCCTGGATGTTCTGGAGGCGATGACGGAAGGCGGCAAGGGCCAGCACGTCTTCGGCCCGGCCACCTGGTGGGGCGAGGAGCTGTTCGGCATCGATAATGCGCTGGTCGGCGACTGGCCGGTCGTGGCGATTCGCGACGGCAAGGCGCAGATCCAGGAGTTCCGCAGCATTCCCGCCTGGTGGGACAAGCACAAGGACCTGCTGCTGAAGCATATGAGCGATCTGGGCCAGCTCTGGGATCAGCGGACCTAGGCGCGCGGAAAAGAAGCCTGCGATTGGGCCCCGGCCCTCATGGTTCGTCCCTCGACAGGCTCGGGATGAGGAAGCTCACCATACGGGCCTCACCCTGAGCCTGTCGAAGGGTGAGGGCCGGCCCCGGTTTCTTGATCCCTGTGTCCAGACCCACCGGATGGCAACCTAGCCGGGACGCATATGTTCGAGCTCATTCTCCAAACTATCGTCAACGCCCTCGTCGCCAGCAGTGCCACGGCGCTTATGGCGGTGGGGCTGGTGCTGATCTTCGGCGTCATGCGGGTCATCAACTTCGCCCATGGCGAACTGTTCATGGTCGGCGCCTATGCCGTCTGGTACCTCTATGCGCAGAACGGCTGGCCATTCATGGCGGCGATCGCCGCGGCGCTGGTCGTCGTCCTGCTGATCGGCCTCGTCATGGAGCGCTTCCTGTTCCGGCCGATGCGCGGGAACCCGCTGGGCGGACTGATCATGTCGGTCGGCGTGCTGTTCATCCTGCAGGTCGTCGCCGTAGAGTTCGGCGGGGTCGGCCTGATGAAGCATGTGCCGTCGGCCGTTCGCGGCACGGTCGATCTGTTCGGCACCGGCGTCCTGGTCCCATGGCAGCGCGTTGTCGTGATCGGCGTGTCGGCGGTGCTGCTGATACTGCTGTGGCTCTTCCTCCATCGAACGAAGGTCGGCTTTGCCTTGCGCGCTTGCGCGCAGGACCCAGAAGCCGCCGCCTTGCAGGGCATAAGCATCAACAAGTTCTCGCTGATCGCGATGGGGCTCGGCGCCGGGCTCGCCGGGGCGGCCGGCGGTGTCATGGCACCGCTCGTCCGTGTCGATCCCTATATGGGCCACTCCGTGATCGTCACGGCCTTCATCGTCATCATCGTCGGTGGTGTCGGCAGTCTCGAGGGCGCCGTGTTGGCAGCCGTGCTGTACACCTTCTTCCACACTTTCGTGACCACCTTCTACGACGGCACCATCGCAACCATCCTCGGGCTGCTCATCATGCTGCTGGTGCTGATCGTGAAGCCGACAGGGATCATGGGAACCAGTGAGAAAGTCTGACAATACGCTCTTGCGGTGGCTCGGCCTAGCGGCGCTGGCCGCTCTCGTGGCGGCCCTGCCGTTCATCGTCCATCCCTATCAGCTCATCTTCCTGATCTTTCTGCTGATCAACATCATCCTGGTGGTCAGCTACCGCTTCGTCACCATCACCGGCGAGTGGTCGCTGATCCATGTCGTGATGATGGGCGTGGGGGCCTATACCAGCGCGATCCTCGCCAAGGATCTGGACCTGTCCGTCTGGCTCGCGATGCCGCTCGGCGGTGTGGCGGCGGCGCTGATCGCCTATGTCCTCAGCTTCCCGCTGTTCCGCATGAAGGGGTTTTATTTCCTGATCGGCTCCTTCGCCGCGGGCGAGGCGATCCGCCTCACCTGGAACCAGTTCCGCGAACCCTTCGGCGGGCCGAAGGGCATCAAGCTGATTCCGTCGCCGGAGCTCACTCTTCCGGGCCTCGAGACGATCGACCTCACCTTCCCGCCGATCAACTATTACTTCCTGACCGCCATCATCATGGCCCTGTGCCTGTGGATCATGTACCGGCTCGAGAAGTCGCGGATCGGACTGACCCTCAATGCCATCCATTGGAAGGACGTCCTCGCCGAGTCGGTGGGGGTCGATGTCTGGCGCTACCGGATGCTGGCCTTCGTCACCGGCTCGTTCTTCGCCGGTATCGCCGGCGCGCTGCTCGCGCATTATATCGGCACGATCAATCCGGACCGCTTCGGCCTTGCCATGATGCTCTACGTCCTGGTCTGGACGATCGTCGGTGGCACCGCCACCTTCGCCGGCCCGATCATCGGCGTCGTCGCATTGTCGGTACTCGACGAGGCGTTCCGGGCCTTCGACCAGTTTCGGCCGGCGATCTACGGTGTTCTGCTGATCTTGACGGTGCGCTTCCTGCCGAACGGGCTCGAGGCGCTGCCGGCGAAGCTGCTGGGCCTGCGCGACCGACTCACAGGCGGCCCACGCACCGCGGCGGAGAGACCGAGGCCCGCTAGCGGCGGCGAATGACCGGCGTCAGATAGACGGCCGCGAGCAATCGCCGGTCGTCGGACATCCGGACCGGCTTCTCGCTGCGCCAGCGTCGGCGCGGCGTCAACGGATGGTTCGCCGCGATCGCCTCGGCCTTCGCGCGCGCCGCTTCGGCGTCGTCAGCACGGCCGCTCGCAGCGAGCAGGGCCGCCAGAGTCTCGAAAAGATACATTGTCCCCACGTCACGCGCGCCGAGCGCCGGTTCGCGCACGGCGACGGCGTCGCGGTAGAGCGATTCCGCCTCGTCTGTTCGGCCGAGGCGATTCAACAGGCCAGCGAGATTGCCGAGACAGGCCGCGCGTCCGCCCTCGGCCAATCGCCGATAGCCCCGGCGGGCGATCTCAGCATAGGCGCCGGCATATTTTCGTTCGAGACGGTGATGGTAAAGCGAGCTGTGCGGTTTGTGGTCCGGAATCATCCGCTCGATCCAGTCGTGCGTCTGGTCCCAACAGGCGAGGGCGTGGCGGTACCGCGCTTCGATCGGCTGAGGGTCGTCAGTAAAGCTGACGTCCATCGCCGCTGCGAGATTGGCGAGACTTGCGCCGCGGCGCGGGTCGGAGTCGGCAAAGGCCACCGCCATCTGCTCGGCCACGCGCCAGAATGAAAGCGCATCGCTCGACCGACTTTCCTCGAATGCGGCAGCGCCCTCCTCGGTGAATGCCTCCCACAGGACATCCATCACCAAGCAGGGCGGCAGGGGAGGGGTGAGCGCCGCCTCGGTTGCGAGCGCTTCCGTCAATGCCCGCCCAGATAGGCGGCGCGGACATGGTCATGCTCGTGGAGCTCGCTCGCCGGGCCTTCCAGCGCCACTGTTCCCGTTTCCAGAACATAGCCGTACCGCGCGAGCCGCAAGGCGACCTCGGCGTTCTGCTCGACCAGGATCACCGGCACGCCGCGCTCGTTGATCGCCATCACGATGCGGGCGATCTCCTTCACCATCACCGGCGAGAGGCCGAGCGACGGCTCGTCGAGCAGGAGCAGCTTCGGACGCGACATCAAGGCCCGGCCCATCGCGAGCATCTGCTGCTCGCCGCCGCTCAAGGTCTTCGCGAGCTGCTGTCGCCGTTCGGCGAGGCGCGGGAAATAGGCGTACACCTCATCGAGGTCGCGGGCGATCCGGTCCTTGTCCTTGCGCAAGTAAGCGCCGGTGTGAAGGTTCTCCAGAACCGTCAGGTCTGGGAACACGCGGCGCCCCTCCGGCACATGCGCGATCCCCCGTCCCACGAGCCGCTCGGCGGGCACGCCGTCGATGCGTTCGCCCTCGAACCAGATCTCACCGCTGGTCGGGCGCGACAGGCCGGAGATCGTCCGCAGGGTCGTGCTCTTGCCGGCGCCGTTGGCGCCGATCAGGGTGACGATGTCGCCCTGTTCGAGCTGCAGCGAGATGCCGCGCAGGGCCGCCACCTTGTTGTAGTGGACGACCAGGTTACTGATTCGGAAGAACATGTCAGGCGGTCCCCAGATAGGCCTCGATGACGCGCGCGTCGGCGCGGATCTCGGCCGGCGTGCCTTCGGCCAGCATCTCGCCGAAATTGACGACGGTGATCCGGTCGCACAGGCCCATGACCGCCTGCATGTCGTGCTCCACCAGCAGCATGGTGATGCCCGCGTCTCGGACCCGTCGGATCAGGGTCATCATGTGCCGGGTCTCCTCCGAATTCATGCCGGCGAAGGGCTCGTCGAGCAGCAGCAGCTTGGGATCGGCGGCGAGCGCGATCGCAAGCCCGAGCGCCTTCTGCAGCCCGTGCGGCAGGTTCGACGCCGTTTCGTCGCTGCGGTCGGCAAGCCCCATGAAGGCGAGAATCTCCAGGCCCCGCTCCTCCGCGGCCTCGGCATTCGGGCGGTCCGAGCCGAACAGCGAGCTGAAGAAGCCGGACTCGGCCTGCAGGTGGCGGCCGACCAGGACATTCTCGAGAACCGTCAGTTCCTGGAACAGCGTGGTGTGCTGAAAGGTGCGGATCACGCCGCGCTCGGCGATCCGGCTGGTCTTCATCCCGCCGATATTCTCGCCGCGATAGAGGATGGTCCCGCCGCTCGGCCGATAGAAGCCGCTGATCAGGTTGAAGATCGTCGTCTTGCCGGCGCCGTTCGGGCCGATCAGGCCGCGAATCTCGCCTTCATCGACGGTAAGGTTCAGCCCGTTCACCGCCGTCAGCCCGCCGAAATGCTTGCTGAGGTCCTGAATCGCAAGAATGCCCATGGCGTCCCGCGCTCTCCCTGTTCTTGTTCTTGCTTTCTAGCGGCCCGGTCCTGATTTGCCGAACCCGTCGATGAAACCCGCTCGTCTGCGCGGGTGCAAGTGAAATTGGCCGTCTTGGGCAAAGTCGGCCTGAAACTGATCTGAAACTGATCTCCTGCTGGAGTGATGACGACAGCCCGCCGGGTCTTGCAGCTATTGTCGAGGAATTTTACAGGGCGTCGCTTGAAGGGCAGCCGTCGAGCACCGATCCGATTCGAGGCGCAAACACACGTGCTCTACGGTTGCCGCGGTCGTCGCGACAGGTTCGCTGAACCTGCCGGCGGCTGCTGGCCCAGTGTCAGATCGAGCGGCCGACCTCCCGATTTTGCTGATTTGTCGAACTATTTTACAGAAAATGGTTAGGCGATATTACTAATTCATATCATATATTCTTAAATAATTAACTATAGAAGTAAGTCAATGAAATATATCTCATAAATTCTGGGTCTGGTGAGTATGGAGATCTGGCCCGCTGCTTGCATCAAGAGGGGCGCGAGCACGCAAGTGCGGCGTATCGAGCTTTCGAACTTATGCTCCGACAAGGGGAACGCAATGAATATCGTTAAGTTGGGTCTTGCGGCGGTTGCCGCGACCTTCATCGCAGGCACTGCTCAGGCGGGGACGATCGTCTATGACGACCTGAGCGATTATGTCGTCAATCCGGGTGTCAACAGCAGCGGCAACGCCATCGGCGGCGAACGCGGCGACGCAACGAACATGTTCGACGGCGACTCGAGCACGTTCTACAGCGTGGGCTTCGGCGGCTCCGTGTCGCTCACGGCCAACCCGAACCACTACAAGCTGACCAGCGGAACGGTGATCGAGATCACCTTCCCGGGCAATGGCAGCCATCGCGAGGCGCTTTTCGTCCAGCTCGGCCTCACGGATTCGGAGGGCAATCTGGTCGGTCCGCTGACGGATGTCGGCTACTTCCTGAACCAGGCGGCCAATAACCAGGCCAATGGCATCGATGCGCCCGGTGTATTCAACTTGGTGGATGCCTCGATCGCCGAACTGCTGGCCACCCCTGTTGCCGGCAGCGATGGTGGTTTCTTCGAGATCCTGATCAACTCGGGCACCTTCAACACGATCGTTTTCTCGGATGCTTCCGGCGATCTCTTCGGGAGCGACGCATATCCTGGTCAAGGAGGCACCCGGAACAGCATCGACGGCTTCGACATTGGTGAGCTGCGGGTGACTGCGGTTCCGGAGCCCGGCACGCTGGCGCTCCTCGGCGCCGGCTTGGCGAGCCTCGGTTTCTTCGGGCGTCGCCGCAAGGCGGCCTGACGTCCGGGTTCGTTGCTGAAGTCCGTTGGCGGCGGTTCCCGACCGGAACCGCCGCTCTTTTTTGTGGAACCGGTTCAGGTTCTAGAAACGGTCCTCGGCCAAGGTCAGGACGCTGTCGGCGCCTTCGATCGCCATGGCGGCAAGGCCATGCGATCGGGGCAGAATGTTCTCGGCGTAGAAGCGGGCGATCAGCCGCTTCGTTTCATAGAAGCCGCGGTCGTCGGCAGGCACCTCGGCGAGCCTCCTTTGGGCCGCCAGCGCGCCCTTTGCCAGCAGCCAACCGCCGGCGACGGTGCCGAACAAATCGAGATAGGGAGTGGCGCCGGCGAGCGCCCGCGCAGGGTCGTCGGGATAGGTCTTGATCAGCCAGTCGGTCGCCCGGGCCAGCGCCTCCGTTCCGTCGGCGAGCCGTTGCCGGATCGCCGCCATGTCGTCGCCGGGTACGGCGCCAGGCGCGGCGCCTAAAGCCGTCCCGGTTTCGCGCAGATCGGCGATAAAGGCGTTGGCGGCCGCGCCGCCGTCGCGCATCAGCTTGCGGCCTACGAGATCGTTGGCCTGAATGCCGTTGGTCCCTTCGTAGATCGGGGCGATTCGCGCGTCTCGGTAATGCTGCGCCGCCCCGGTTTCCTCGATGAAGCCGAGACCGCCATGGACCTGCAGGCCGAGCGAGGCGACGTCGCAGCCGCGGTCGGTGCACCAGGCCTTCGCCACCGGGATCAGGAGGTCGAGGCGCGCCTGCGCCCGTGTCCGCTCGGCCGGATCGGGGTGGCGCCGGGCGCGGTCCAGCGTGCCGGCCGTGTCATAGATCAGCGCCCGCATCGCCTCGATGGAGGCCCGCATCGTCATCAGCATGCGGCGGACGTCGGGATGGCGGATGATCGAAACCGGCTCCGGATCGCGACCGGTCGCGGCGCGCCCCTGGACCCGCGTGTGCGCATAGGCGCGGGCCTGCTGGTAGGCGCGCTCGGCGATGCCGAGCCCTTCGATGCCGACCGAGAGCCGGGCATTGTTCATCATCGCGAACATCAGCTCGATGCCGCGGTTCTCGGCGCCGACGAGATAGCCGATCGCCCCCTCATTGTCGCCATAGGCCATGACGGCGGTCGGGCTCGCCTTGATCCCGAGCTTGTGCTCGAGCGAGACGCAGCGGAGGTCGTTCCGCGCGCCCAGGCTGCCATCAGCCTTGACCAGGAACTTCGGCACGAGGAAGAGCGAGATGCCCTTGACGCCCGGCGGCGCGTCCGGCGTGCGGGCCAGCACCATATGGATGATGTTCTCGGTGAGGTCCTGCTCGCCGTAGGTGATGAAGATCTTCTGGCCG
The DNA here is from genome assembly GCA_003576685.1 of Virgifigura deserti. Taxonomy (GTDB): domain Bacteria; phylum Pseudomonadota; class Alphaproteobacteria; order Dongiales; family Dongiaceae; genus Virgifigura; species Virgifigura deserti. Next base: position 369,914 of record QOZR01000004.1, on the reverse strand, counting down.
GTGATCCGGTAGTGATCGCCCTCGCGAACCGCACGGGCACGTAGCGCGCCGACGTCGGAGCCGGCCTGCGGCTCGGTCAGGTTCATCGTCCCGGCCCAGCTTCCGGCGACGAGGGGCGGCAGATAGACGCGCCGCTGCTCCTCGGTGCCGTGGATCTGCAGCAGCTCGACCGCGGCCTGGGTCAGCAGCGGACAGAGGCCGAACGACATGTTCGCGGCGCTCCACATCTCCTGCAGGGCCGCCGTGACCGCCCAGGGAAGACCCTGCCCGCCATAGGCCGGGTCGAACGGCACGCCGTTCCAGCCGGATTCGACGAAGCGGGCATAGGCCTCGCGGAAGCCGTCGGGCGTGCGCACCTGCCCGTTCTCCAGCCGGCTGCCCTGAACGTCGCCGACCCGGTTCAGCGGCGCCAGCACTTCCCCGGCGAACCTGCCGCCCTCCGCCAGGATCTGCGCGACGACGTCCGGCGTCGCCTCGCCATAGCCGGGCAAGGTGGAGATCGCCTCGAGTCCGGCGATCTCCTCCAGCATGAAGGCCATGTCGCGGAGGGGTGCGGTGTAGTCGGTCATCCCGCGTGAGGATACCGGTTCCGAGGGCGCGCGGAAAGACCGGTGACGCGCCGGGAACCCGATGGCACGCGGACCCGTTCCGCAGAGCGGGATAAAAGCGGTTTCCCCGCAATCACCATCGACAACGAACGGCAGAAGGGTATCGTTTGCCCCTAGCTCTCACCCTCCAGACAATCCTTTCTTTTCTCGTTGCCCTTGTTTTCGCCGCGATCCACTTGGCCGGCGACCGGCTCCGTTTCCTCGACACGGTGCCACGCAGCCGCTGGCTGTCTGCCGCCGGCGGCGTGGCCGTCGCCTATGTCTTCATCCATCTTCTGCCGGAGTTGAGCGCCGCTCAGGAGCATTTCCGCGGCGCGTTCGGAAGCGGCCCGCTCGGCGCCATCGAGCGGCATTCCTACCTCGTCGCGCTGCTCGGCTTGGTTATCTTCTACGGTTTGGAACGCGTGGCCCGGAGTTCCGCCCGGCGACAGGAGGCAAGGGGGCGAGGACGCGAAGCGGAGCCCGCCGTGTTCTGGCTTCATCTCGGGTCCTACAGTCTCTACAACCTCCTGATCGGCTATCTCCTGCTGCATCGGGAGGAGCAGGGCCTACAGGCGCTGCTTTTCTATGCCATCGCGATGGGCTTTCACTTCCTGGTCAATGATCGAGGGCTTCGTCAGGACCATGGCGCCGCCTATCGGCGATATGGTCAATGGGTCCTCGCGGCCGCTCCCTTGCTCGGCTGGCTCATTGGCGTTCTGATAGATATCCCACAGCTTCTGGTCTCGACCTTGTTCGCCTTTCTCGCCGGTGGAGTCGTGCTGAACGTGCTGAAGGAGGAATTGCCGGAGGAGCGCGAAAGCCGCTTCTCTGCTTTCGTTGCCGGTGCCGCGGTCTATACCGCCCTGCTGCTGGCGGCGTAAGGTCCGGTTTTGCCCCTAAAGCCCGAGTCTGTTCATGAAGCTCAGCCGCTTCGAGGTGTCGCCGGAGAACGAGTATTCTGGCTCCGGCAGGGTATGGCCATGGGCGTCCTCGGCCCCGTTCCTGCGCAGAATCTTGATCGCCCGGTGTTCATGATCCGCATCGGCGGCCCGGACCCAAAGCAGCAGGCCGCCCTTGTCGAGATGCTCCTGCAGATACTTGGCGTGATGCTGTCCGATGAACCGCGCGAGAAACGTACCGATCAGGCCGCCGCTACCGCCGCCGGCCGCCGCACCGGCGATGAGAGCGGCCATGGTTCCGCCCGACGCGACCACCAGCCCGGCGGCCGCAACTGCGCCGACATAAACGAGGCCGCCCACGAGCGCGCTTTGCCCCTCGACACGCGAATCCCTGTCCATATAAGCCTGGATGGCGACGTGCGGATCATCCTCCAGATCGGCGGCGCGCCGGTAAATGTGGCCCAGCCTGTCTTCGACCACGCGATGAGCGGCAAGCAGGCTGAGATCCGAATAATCGAAGCCGTTCACGAGCAACTCGTCTGCCGCCGCCTGGAGTTGGTTCTCGTCATGGAAGAGGCCGACGGCCTCGCGCAGTTCGGACATGCCCATACTCGCCTCCATGAAAGCCGCAAACGAACGTGTCGCGCGTAAGAAGGGCGGCGGGACGACGCCACGCTCGCACATCATCGAGTCTAGTACTGTCGTTGTCCGCGCGATAGCGTAGGGCGATGAAGATTGCCGAGGCGCACGTCACCGCCGACTTCAAGGAAACGCCTTACTGGTGGGAGGCGGCGCCGCTCGTGAAGCTGGCGCCGGTACCCGTGCCGGCGCGGGTCGACGTCGCGATCGTCGGCGGCGGCCTCACCGGCCTCAACGCCGCGAGGATTCTGGCGCGGGCGGGCCGCAGCGTGGCGGTCTTCGAGGCCGGCGATCCGGGCGAGGGGGCATCCTCCCGGAATGCCGGCTATGTCGCACGCACGCTGAAGCACAGCTTTCTGGATCTCGAGCGGCAACACGGCCTCGATTATGCCGTCACCACCTATAAGGAGATGCAGGCCGCGTTCGACAGTGTCCGCGACGTGATTCGCGACGAGCGGATCGACTGCCAATTCCGGATCGATGGCCGCTACATGCCGACGGCGTCGCCGGCGCATTACGAGAGCATGGCGCGCGAGCTCGAGGCGCGCCGCCGGCATCTCGGCAGCGAGTTCGAGATGGTGCCGCGCCGGGCTCAGCACCGCGAGCTGGCGACCGACCTCTATCACGGCGGGGCCGTCATGCCCGACCTCGGCGGGCTCCATCCCGGGCTCTATTATCGAGGCCTGCTCGACCGTGCGCGGAAGGCCGGCGCCACTGTCGTGGCGAACACGCGCGTCACCGGCATCGACCGCGAGCCGAAAGGCGGCGGCTTCACCCTCGCGACGGCGCGCGGCGCGACACAGGCGCGGGAGGTGATCGTCGCCACGAACGGCTATACGGGGCGGGCGACGCCCTGGCTCGCCCGGCGGGTCGTTCCCTTCAACGGCTACATGGTCGCGACGGAGCCCTTACCCGCCGAGCTCATCGGTCGCGTCCTGCCGAAGGATCGAACCTGCATCGATTCCAACCACGATCCCAACTTCGTCCGCCGATCGCCGGATGGAGAGCGGCTCCTGTTCGGCGGGCTGACCGGCCGCCGGACCGACGGGCTCTGGCCGATGGCGGCGAGGCTGCAGGCGCTGCTGGAGCGGACGCTACCCGATCTCAAAGGCGTGAAGCTCAGCCATGCCTGGACCGGGCTGTGCGCGGGGACGTTCGATTTCTGGCCGCATGTCGGCGCGCGGGACGGGCTACATTTCGCGATGGGCTACAACTTCGCGGGTGTCCCGATGGGCACCTATCTCGGGCAGAAGGTCGCCCTGAAGATCCTCGGGTCGCCCGAAGCCAGGACGGTGTTCGACCGTCCGTTCCCGACGGTTCCCCTTTACACGGGCAATCCGTGGTTCGTGCCGCAGGTGATGCGCGTCTTCAATTGGCTGGACCGTTGGGACGCGCGGCGCGGGCCTTCAAAATGAGAGTCGACAAACAGCGGATGGTCGTCAGTCGCGCGGCAGCAGCTTGCCCGGATTCAGGATGTCCTGCGGGTCGAGCGCCTTCTTGATCCGGCGCATGAGGTCCAGTTCGACCGGCGATTTGTAGCGCGCGATTTCGTCGCGCTTCAGCTGGCCGAGGCCGTGCTCGGCGCTGATGCTGCCGTCGAGACCGGCGGCGATGTCGTGGACGATCCGCGTCAAGTCCGGCCGGCGGGCGAAGAAGATCTCCCGGTCCATGCCCGTCGGCTGGCACAGATTGAAATGGATGTTGCCATCGCCGAGATGGCCGAAGGCGACCGGGCGGATGCCGGGCAGCGCCCGTTCCACGGCGCGGCCGGCCCGATCGACGAATTCCGGAATGCGCGAGACCGGCACGGACACGTCATGCTTGATGCCGCCACCCGCGAGCTTCTGGGCCTCGACGATCGCCTCGCGCAGGTGCCAGAGCCGGCGCGCCTGCTCGCCGCTCTCGGCGAGAGTCGCATCCAGGAGCAGCCCATCCTCCAGCGCCGTGGCCAGCATCTGCTCTAGCACCGCCCGCAATCCGCTGTCCGGCTTCGTCGCCGTCAGCTCGATCAGCAGATAATGCGGCGCCGGCCGTGCCAGCGGGTCCACGGTTCCGGCGACATGCTGCAGCGCCATGTCGATGCCGATCCGCGGGATCAGCTCGAAGCTGGTGACTGCGTCGCCGCTCGCGGCGCGGCAGCGGGTCAGGAGCTCGAGAGCCGACGGTAGATCGTCGAGCGCAGCGAAGGCGGTGATTCGCTCATAGGGCTTCGGGAACAGCTTCAGCACCGCCGCGGTGATGATGCCGAGCGTGCCCTCGGCGCCGATGAAGAGCTGCTTCAGGTCATAGCCGGTGTTGTCCTTGCGCAGCGCCCGCAAGCCGTCCCAGACCCGGCCGTCCGGCAGCACGACCTCAAGGCCTAGCACCAGCTCCCGCGCATTGCCGTAGCGCAGCACGGCGATGCCGCCGGCATTGGTCGAAAGGTTGCCGCCGATCTGACAGCTTCCCTCCGCGCCGAGGCTGAGGGGGAACAGCCGCTCAGCCGCCGCCGCGGCCTCCTGCACCTGCTGGAGGATGCAGCCGGCCTCCACCGTCATCGTATAGTTCAGCGCGTCGACCGCGCGGATGCGGTTCAAGCGCGAGAGGCAGAGCAGGATCTCGCCGCCTTCAGAGGGTGTTGCACCGCCGACGAGGCCGGTATTGCCGCCCTGCGGCACGATCGGCACGCCGGCCTCGGCGCAAAGCCGCACGACCTCCGCCACCGCCGCCGTCGAATCCGGCCGCACCAGCAGCGCCGCGCGGCCGTGAAACTGACCACGCTGATCGGTCAGATGCGGCGCCATCACCTCCGGCTCGTCGGTCCAGCCCTGCGGACCGACGGCGATCTTGATCGCGGCCAGCAGGTCCGAAGCGGGCTGGCCGATTCCGGGAGCATTTCGATATGTCATGCCGGAACAGTAGCGCGCAGCTTCCGGCAAGGCCAGTCGAGGCGAGCCGCTCTTCTCAGTGTTTCAGGATCTGGCTGAGGAACAGCTTCGTGCGGTCGGACTGCGGCTTGTTGAAGAAGGTCTCGGGGTCGTTCTGCTCGATGATCTCGCCGCCGTCCATGAAGATCACCCGGTCCGCCACCATGCGCGCGAATCCCATCTCGTGCGAGACGACGATCATCGTCATTCCGCTCTCGGCCAGTTCGGCCATGACGTCGAGCACCTCCTTGATCATTTCAGGATCGAGGGCCGAGGTGGGCTCGTCGAACAGCATGATCTTCGGATTCATGCAGAGTGCCCGGGCGATGGCGACGCGCTGCTTTTGGCCCCCGGAGAGCTGTCCCGGATATTTGTCCGCCTGCTCCGGAATGCGGACGCGCTCGAGATATCGCATCGCGACGGCATCGGCTTCGGCCTTGCTCATGCCCCGAACAACGGTCAGCGCCAGCGTGCAGTTTTCCTTGATGCTCAGATGCGGGAACAGGTTGAAGTGCTGGAAGACCATGCCGATTTCGCTGCGGATCGCGTCGATCTCCCTGTCCTTGCTGCTGCTTTTGACCTCGGTGCCGTCGACGAAGATCTGGCCGCGCTCATGCTCCTCCAGCCGGTTGATGCAGCGGATCAGGGTCGATTTGCCGGAGCCGGACGGCCCGCAGATGACGATGCGCTCGCCGCGGTTCACGACCAGATTGATGTCGTTCAGCACCTGAAAGCGGCCGAACCACTTGCTGAGCCCGACGATGCGGATCATCTCCCGCTCGGTCGGCGCCGAGACCGAGTCGACTCCCTTGGATCCAGGGTGCTTCATCCTCCGGTTCACGTTCATCCCGCTCCCTCGCTCATGCCGGGCCTGCTCCAATCTGCCCTCGCTGGCGATCGTCATCCCGGCTGACGGCGGTTCCCCACATGCCGGGCACCGCGAGAGCGGTTTCGCCCATCGCGAACATCTTCGCCACGACATAAGAGATGGCGAGGTAGAAGAGCGCGACGATGGTGTAGACCTTCATGGCCTCGAACGTGGCGCTCGCCAGCAGTTCTCCCGCGCGCATCAGTTCGAGCACGCTGATCACCGCGACGAGCGACGACTCCTTGATCAGGACGAGCGCGTAGTTGCCGAGAGCCGGGTAGATGTTCCGCAGGGCCTGCGGCAGCACGATATAGCGCATCCGCTGCCACTTCGAGAGGCCGAGCGCACTGCCGGCATCGGACTGTCCCCCTTCGATCGACTGGATTCCCGAGCGGAAGAGTTCGGCCAGATAGGCTCCGAAATTGAGGCTGAGCCCCATAACACCGGCGATGAACGCTGGCAGAACGATACCGATGTCGGGCAGCGCATAGTAAATGTAGAAGAGCTGGAGAAGAAGGGGCGTGCCACGGATCAGGTCGATATAGATTGATGCGATCTTGGAGGTGACCCGGTTGCGCGACATCCGGCAGATGCAGACGAACAGCCCGATGGCCACCGCCAGGACCGACGATACGAGACAGAGCGCGATCGTCAGGACCGCTCCCTGGGCCAGCGGTGGCGCAAAGGTGATCAGATCGTCAATCAGAGAAGAAAGCACGAGAGCTCCCTCATTCGGCGATGAGATTGCCGACACCCCAGTCGGTGAGAATGCGCTTCAGCTCACCGGAGGACTTCAACTCGGCGATCGCATTGTTCACCGCCTCGAGAAGCTCCGCATTGCCTTCGTTGACGGCCATCCCGACCTTCCAGTTGTTCACCGGCTTATAATCCTCCGCCAGCCGGACCCCCTCGATGCCGTGCAGCTTGATCTGGTAGGCGATGCTTGGCGGGTCGATGACGCCGACGTCGATCCGGCCGGCCCTGATATCGGCAATCAGGCTGATATAGTCGCGGTAGGTCCGGATGCCCTCGACGTCCGGGACGTTCTTGATCATCTCGTACTGGACGCTGTCGATCAGCGTTCCGACGGTTTGGCCTCCGAGCGACTCCAGGTTGGCATAGGTCGTGTCGCTGTCCTCTTGTGTGACAAGCCCTTCGCCCCAGCCATAGACCGGCTGCGTGAAGTCGACGACCTCCTCGCGCTTCTCGGTAATGAACAGCGGTCCCGACATCAAGTCGGCGCGGTCCGACCTCAGAGAGGGAATCAGGCCGTTGAACGGGACTTCGGTGAACTCCGCCTCGACACCGAGCTTGTCGGCCACCGCCCTGCCGACTTCGAACATGATGCCTTCCAACTCGCCGGAGTCGGGGCTTAGAAATCCATGCGGCGGCGAGGAGGAGGTGGTCACGATGCTGATGACGCCGGACTCCTTGATCTCTTCGAGGCTGCGGGCGTCCGCAGTCCCGCTCGCGAGAATACCGCCGAGAGCCGCCACGAGGACCGCCGCAACATGTGTTCCAGTCGTCGAGATTGTCATCGAAAGCCTCCTCCTTTGGTTCTTGTCGTTGATCACTGCTGAATCTCGTCCCGATCAAGTCCCAGGGCGATGCAGGCCAGGATCAGGCATTCATACATTACCGTTGCCGCGAGAAAGGCGGTCATTCCGCCGAGATCCTGCGGCGGGCTGACCGTGTTCACGTCGAAGGCGACGAAGTTGAGGCCCTTGAGGGCATGAAGAAGATCGAGCCCTTCGCGCGCGCTTGCGCCGCCCCAGGTCGGCGTGCAGACTCCCGGCGCGCAGGAGGGGTCGAAGAAATCCATATCGAAGCAGAGATAGACTGGCCGGCCGGCCAGCTTCTCGTGAATCTGCTCGATCACGCGCCCGTAGCCGATCTCCCCGAGATCGGCCATGCTGATGAGCTGATAGCCCTTCTGGCGCGTAAAGGCGAAGACGCCTGGCATGTAGGTCGAGCCACGGGCGCCCAGATGAATCGAGTTCGCCACATCGAGAACACCTTCTTCCGCCGCGCGCGTGAAAGTCGTGGCCGTGTTGTAGCCCTCGTCCGGATAGGCGTCGGTATGGGCGTCGATATGCAGCACGACGAGGTCCGGGTGCCTGCGATGGACCGCCCGGAGCTGCGGCAAGGTCACGCTGCCGTCACCGCCCATGGTCACCGGGATCGCGCCGGCCTCGACGATTCCCCCGACAGCGGCTTCGATCTGCCGATGCGCCTCCTCGATCCGGCTCGGCGTCAGGCGAACATCGCCGCAATCGACGAGGCCGAGACGCGCTAACGGGTTATAATCGGCAAGCTCGGGCTGATACGGCCGGACCAGAGCGGATTGCTCGCGGATTGCCGACGGACCGAGGCGGGAGCCGATCCGCACCGGATGCGTTCCGCAGTCGAACGGGATGCCCAGCACAGCGGCCTTGCTGCGCGACAGATCGCGGGAAACCGGCGTTCCCATGAACGACATCGGTTGCGCGTAAAGCTTATCCTGCTGCGGACGACCCATTTCCTCCTACTCCAAACTTCAGACGCGGCTGATCGATCACGTCAGAAGACTATGGGGTCAGCCCTGGGATCTCCGTCAAACCGGAATCTCTCGATAAGTTATAATGTAGAGTTATAATCGGCCCCGAAGGATGCTCTTCTGATGCTCTCCCATATGCGCGTCGAGTCCGGGACTGATTATGGATACTCGTCACCTCGAGGCCTTTCGGGCCGTCATCGACAACGGCTCGATGACCGGCGCGGCCAAGGCGCTTCGAAAATCCCAGCCGGCGGTCAGCAACCTCATCAGCCGGCTTGAGGATGAACTCGGTTTTAACCTGTTCAACCGGGGGCGCGGCAAATTCGAGCCGACGCCGGAAGCCGCTCTGTTTTATGACGAAGCCTGTCGTACGCTCGCAAGCTTCGACCGGGCCATGCAGACCGGGCGAGAAATCTATCGATCCAAGACCGGCCCGCTGCTGATTGCGAGCCAGCTGAGCGTCGCCACGACATTGCTGCCGCAGCTTGTTTCCGAGTTTCTAAAGGATCGTCCTGGCATGACGGTGCGATTCCTCACCCGAAGCTCGCAACTCGTAAGAGACTTGACCCATCTTCAGGCGCTCGATGTGGGATTCGCCGAGCTGCCGCTCGATTCATCAGCCGCCAGCACCGAGATCTTCGATCTGGAATGCGTGTGCATGCTGACACACGACCATCCGCTGGCGATACGGGACATCATCACTCCAGAAGCGCTTGCGGGATTTCCGTTCATCACGCTGTACCGCGAGCATATGACCTATGAAAGCATCGGACGCGCATTCGCCTTCGCGTCGGCCGAATGGAACGTGGTTGCCGAGACCGAGTTTTTCGCGACGGCCTGCGCTCTTGCGACACATGGCGCGGGCGTCACGATCGTCGATCCGTTCACGGCGGCTGACTTCCAATGTCGCGGTCTCGTCGCGCGTCCGTTCCGCCCCAGCATCCGCTATTCCTTCGCGATGTTCCGCCCGCACCATCGGCCGCCCTCGCGCGTGGCGGCTGAGTTCATGGCCGCCTTTCGGCGGCATATCGAGCCGTATCTCTGAGGGTCCCCGGGGACCTATCCGTCGCTCAGCCCGACCGCCGCGCCGCGGCGCGGCGCAGGCGGTCGTTGATTGCCCGTCCGAGGCCGTGGTCCGGAACCGGCATGGCGGCGATGCCCGTAAGGCCCGGCCGGTCGAGGGTGCGCAGCATCGCGAACAGGTTCGCCGCCGCCTCGGTCAGGTCGCCGGACGGGCTGAGATTGGCCACCGCAGCGGCGCCGGGAAGGGGCTGCGGCCCGAAGGCCAGAAGCGCCTCCCCGGAACGAAGCGTGCCCGCGTCGAGGCGGAGCGGCAGATCCGGGGCGTAATGGCTCGCCAGCATGCCGGGAGACGGCCGTGCTTCGTCGCCGGCGCTGGTCGACACCGTCGCGAGAGGGCCGACGACGGCAGCGAGCTGCTCTTCCGTGATGCCGCCGGGGCGCAGCAGGCGCGGCTTGTCCCCGGTCAGATCAACGACCGTCGATTCGACGCCGACCGAGCAGGCACCGCCGTCGAGGATCATCGCCACCTTGCCGCCGAGCGAGTCAGCGACATGGGCCGCCGTGGTCGGGCTGATCTTGCCCGAGACGTTGGCGCTGGGCGCCGCGAGCGGCCGTTCGCAGCGCGTCAGCAAGGCCTGGGCGACGGGGTGGCGGGGCACGCGGACCGCCAGCGTGTCGAGCCCGGCGCTCGCCAGCAGTGCGATCCGGCTTTCGGCGCGACGCGGCAGCACGAGAGTCAGCGGGCCGGGCCAGAAGGCGCGCGCGAGCGCGTCGGCGCGGTCGTCGAAGTCGGTCTCGCCGCGTGCCGCGTCCGGCTCCGCAAAATGCACGATCAAAGGGTTGAAGCGCGGCCGTCCCTTGGTCGCGAACACCGCCGCCACGGCATGGTCGTTGGTCGCATCGGCCCCGAGGCCATAGACCGTCTCAGTGGGGAAGGCGACGAGGCGCCCCGCGGCGAGAGCGCGGCCGGCCGCTGCGAGAGCGTCCGCCGTCGGCGGAAGAATGGGAGCGGACTCCGTCATCGGAAAGCTGCGAGCACCGGAAAGCTGCAGGAATCAGCAAACTGTGGGGGCACAGACAACAAAGGAGCCGCCTTTGGCAGGGCGGCTCCTGATCGTTTCTCCTTGGTTCAGCCCACCCGCGGTAGTGATGCCGACACCAAAGTCACCGCACAGGACTTGCGGCGGCTAATGAAGTGACCGCATGCGCAGCCACAGTGAGGGAACGATGCGCCCCCTTGACGGGAGAGTCAACCCCATGGTCGTGCGCCGCAGCATGCGCGACGCAAGTCACGTCGTTCGCCCGCGTGCGATGAAGTGCGGGTTCTCGAATCCGGGCTTGCCATAGCGCAAGTCCTGGCCGTCCGTCGTGGTGACGCTGCCGCCCGCCGCGGTCAGCACGGCATGACCGGCGGCCGTATCCCATTCCATGGTCCGGCCGAACCGCGGATAGAGGTCGGCCACGCCCTCGGCCACCAGGCAGAACTTCAGCGAACTGCCGGCGATGCGTTGCTCGCTGATTTGCTCGGCGATCATGAACTCTTCGATCGACGACTTGTCGCGATGCGACCGGCTCGCCAGGACGATGGCGCCGTCCGTCGGACGGCGTCGGGCGGCGATGGGTTCCGGCGCCGCCGCGCCGTGCTGCACCAGCGCGCTGCCCGGCGCGGCGCCGGTGTAAGTGGCGTTCAGCGTCGGCAGGTGAACGACGCCCAGCACAGGGCGTCCGCCCTCGATCAGCGCGATATTGACTGTGAATTCGCCATTGCCGCTGAGGAACTCCTTGGTGCCGTCGAGGGGGTCGACGAGCCAGAAGCGGCGCCGCGGATTGTCCGGGCCATCGATCTCGGGGATGAACCCGGCTGCCGCTGCTTCCTCGGACACGATCGGCACGCCGGGCAGCAGAGCCTGCAATTCCGGCAGGATCAGCCGCTCGGCCGCCTCATCGGCGGCGGTCACAGGTGAGTGATCGCCCTTTCGACGCAGATCCAGGTCCTGGCGTTCGGGCTGGTTGCCATAGAACTGAAGGATCTCGTCTCCGGCGCGCCGCGCGATCGTCCGCAACGCCTCAAGCAGCGCCGCCTCGCTCGGGGGGGAGGAAGAGGCAGCCGTCATGCGCCCCTCCGATCGCCGGTCTGTGACCGTGGCTCACTCGGGTCGACCCTGCCGGGAAAACAGCCGCGAACGGCTTGACCAATGCTGAGGACTCTCATCAGCGCGTTCGTGCCCCGTGGTTGCTGGAAAGGACGCGGATGATAGACAGTGCCGCGGCCTCGACCAACAGATTTTCTGGCCGGGTATCGTCGATGGTCGGCGGCCTGACCTGCCGCAGGAGCGCGGAGAACTATTCACGTCAAACCGCTTTGCTTCGAAATCATTTTCTCCTGAACAACCTAAATATTGGATGAGTGAGTATATGGTGTGTTAGTGTAAATTAGGCATCGATTGGCGTATTTGGCGCAGGAGAGACTGTCATGGGGGCGCATCAGGAACGCGTCGTCATCATCATTCTCAACCTTAACAAGAAGTCGGATCTGCTCGCCTGCCTCGAAAGCGTTTCGATGTGGGACAACAGGAACAATGCAATCGTGGTCGTCGACAACGGTTCGACGGACGGCTCGGCCGATGCGGTCGCGGAACGTTTCCCCAATGTGCATCTGGTAAGAAATCGGGAGAATCTCGGCGCATCGGCGGGCCGCAATGCCGGCATCCGGTATGCGAAGGAAACTCTGCCCTTCGACCATGTCCTGTTTCTGGATAACGATACCCTCGTTCATCGGGACTTTCTCTCCCGGCTACTCGCGGCGTTTGCCGAGGATCGGCAAGCGGGTCTCGCTTGCGGCAAGGCCTACACCGAGTTTCCGTCGAACGTCATCATGTCGGCAGGCATTAAGGTTGATCTCTACACCGGAATTATCTGCGATATAGGAAGCGGCGAGCTGGACCGCGGTCAGTTCGATATACGGCGCTATGTCGACGCCTGCGGCGCCTTCGGATTTCTCATAAGGCGGGAAGCGCTTGCGCAAGTCGGCGGATTTTGGGAAGCGCTCGACCCTTACGGCTGGGAAGAGGTGGATCTGTGCCTCCGGGCGCGCGGATTCGGGTACCGATGCCTCTATGCGCCCGACGCCATCGTCCATCATAAAGGCGCGAAGATCGGGCGCGGGCCGGTGCCGCTTTACGAGCGGTACAAGGTCAAGAACTATCTGCTCCTTCTCAGGCGCCACACGACGCCATGGCAGAAGATCACCTGCGCCATCTGCTTTCCGGTAAGGGCATGTGTCATTATCGGGCGGCTGATCCATGGCGGGAACGCCGGGATCGTCCTTGCCCAGCTCCGCGGATTCTATGAAGGACTCCTGTGGAGGCGGCGAGGGGGTATCAAGGCCGAAGGCGGATCGATCAATGAGTGACCCGCATCATCCGGGCGCGGGGCCGCGCATCCTCGCCATCGGCCTGGAGGCCGCCGATCCCGGGCTGATCGAACGATGGTGCGCGGCCGGTCATCTTCCGTTCCTGGCATACCTGAAGCGGCGGGGCGCATGGGCGCGCCTCGCTTCCCCGACCGATATCTCGAGCGGCGCGACATGGGCATCCGTGATCACCGGCGTGAACCCCGCTAAGCACGGCATGGCGTTCTATCATCGTCAGCTCCGTCCCGGGTCCTATGAGATTCGCAAGAAATATGCGGACGAGATCGGGCGCGAGCCGTTCTGGATGCCGCTGAGCCGGGCGGGCAAGAGGGTCGCGATCCTGGACGTTCCGGAGACCTATCCGATACCGGAGATGTCCGGGATGCAGATCGTCGGCTGGGGCGCCGAAGGGTTGAATTGGAAGCCGTCCTCGACGCCGCCCGATCTGCTGCGGGATCTGGAAGCGCGGTTCGGAAAGCATCCGCTGGCCGGCTGGTACCAGGCGCGTCCGGAGACGATCGACGAGTGGCAGGAGCTTCTCGGGAATCTGGTCGCCGGCCTGCGGGCGCGGACGTCCCTCGCAAGCGACGTTCTGGGCCGGGAGCGCTGGGACCTTTGCCTCGTCGCCTTCGCCGAAACCCACTGGGCGGGCCATTTCTTCTGGCACCTCCTCGACGAGACGCATCCCGAGCATGATGCGACCATGGCCAAGGCTTTCGGCGACGCTATGCTCGAAGTCTATAAGGAGATCGACGGCGCGATCGCGGCACTGGCGCGCCGGATGCCCGGGGCGACCCTCCTCGTCTTCTCGAACACGGGCATGGGACCGAACTACAGCGGCCGGCATCTGGTGCCCGAGATTCTGAAGCGGCTCGGAATGACGGCGGATAGGCCGGGCAGGGGTGGCTCGGGTCGCCACAGGCTCGATGCCGTGACGCGGATCGAAAGGATCGTCTCGCCGAGAATCATCGAGCGGGTGAAGAAGATCGTGCCGGAGCGGATCTGGGACGTCGGGACGCGGCGGCTTCTCGGTATCGGAAACGGCTGGAAGCGGAGCCGCGCCTTTGCCCTGCCGAGCGACTTCACGGGAGCGATCCGGATCAACCTCAAGGGCCGCGAGCCGAACGGCCTGGTGGAGCCGGGGCAGGAGTATGACGCCTTATGCGCCGAACTCGCAGAGGCGTTCGGCGCGCTCGTCGATCCGGAGTCGGGTCGGAAGGCGGTCGTCGAGGTCCTGAAGCTGCGCAATCTGGTGTCGGGCGAGCATGTCGACGAGCTTCCGGACCTGATCGTGAAATGGACGCGGGACGCGCCGATTACCGCGCTCTACGCGCCGCAAATTGGCACCGTCCGCGGCGATCTCGAGGACAAGCGCTCGGGCGCGCACAGCTTTCACGGTTTCGTCCTGGCGTCGGGACCGGGGCTCCGGCGAAGACCGCGGGACGAGGAGCCGACGATCATGGATATCGGGCCGACGATCAGCCATCTCCTGGGCGTGCCGGTGTCGGGGGATGTGGACGGTCAGCCGCTGCTCGACTGCGTCGACGAGGCCGCTGCCGTCCTCTGATCCGCTTTTCCGCGGAACCAACCTTTATGCCCCTTGTTGGCAATCAGACGACGTGGTTGGAGCGCTGCGTTGGAAAAGACAGGTGGAGGATCGCGCGTGACCACTATCGGTATATCCGGATCCTATGGCGGGCTGAATCTCGGCGATGAGGCTATTCTGGCATCGACGACCGCCCTGTTCCGCGCCGCCATTCCCGATGTCGAGATCGTCGCGTTCTCGCGCAATGCGGAGCATACGCGGCTGCATCAGGACGTTGATCGTACGCTGTGCCCGCGAACCGCGCTGCGTGAGGAGATCACGCCGGAGATCGAGCGGCTCGATATCCTGTTGCTCGGCGGAGGCGGCATCCTCTACGACGCCGAGGCGAAGACCTATCTGCGCGAGATCATGATCGCGCAGGCCTGCGGCGTGCCGACCTTCGCCTTCGCAATCGGCATCGGGCCGCTGGACGGGCTGGAGGAACAGCGGGCCGTTCGCGACGGCCTGAATATGATGGCGGGCGTCACGGTGCGGGAACTCAGCGCCAAGCGGTTGCTCGAAGAGATCGGCGTGAAGTGTCCGGTCGTGGTGACGGGCGATCCGGCGCTGCTGCTGACTCCTGAACCGTTCACCGACGATATGCTGCGCCTGGCCGGAATACCGGACGGCGCGACGCTCGTCGGCATGTCCGTCCGCGAACGAGGTCCGGCGGCGCCGGAGTTGGGCGAGTCCGAGTATCATCGGCTGATCGCCGAGGCGGCCGACTTCATCGTTCGCCGCTTCGACGCGCGCGTGGTCTTCGTCCCGATGGAGCGCGCGGATCTGCGCGAGGCCCATACGGTGATCGCCCGCATGGCGGCGCCCGATCGCGCATATATCCTGCAGGGCGACTATGGCCCGCGTCAGATCCTCGGCCTGATGGAGCATTTCAGCCTGGCGGTCGGCATGCGGCTGCATTTCCTGATCTTCGCCGCGCGCTGCGGCGTTCCGTTGATGGCCATGCCCTATTCGCCCAAGGTTTCGGACTTCCTGGACGCCCTTGGCGTCGTGGACCAGTCGATGATCGGTGAGGCGCATGCGGGATCCGTCCTCGCCGATATCGACCGGCTGTGGGACCATCGCGAGGAGCAGCAGCGGCTGGTCGCCGACCGCATGCCGGAGATTCAGGAGATGGCCGGCCGGACGGTTCCCCTGGTTGCCGAAGTGATCCGGCAGGGGCGGCCGGTAGCGGAAGCCGCGCTTATGGCCAGAGCCGCGAACGGAGGTGAAATTGCCGGCGCTGCGACCTCTACTTGACGCGCCGGCGATCACCCTGCCGCCGCGCACCGCGACCTATGGAGGACGGGCCGATGTGCTGGTCGTCGGCGGCGGGCCGGCCGGCATGGGGGCGGCGTTGGGCGCTGCCTGGGCCGGCGCCAAGGTCGTTCTGGTCGAGCGTTTCGGCTTCCTCGGCGGCAATCCGACGGCGGCGCTGGTAATGCCGCTGATGTCGTTTCATACCCAGCGCGGGGCGCCGAACGACGCGGACAGCACCCGCCTGTTCCCGACCGACCATGGCCCGGGCGAACCGATCGTGGCCGGGGCGCTGGCCGTCTTTCTCGAGCGCCTGATCGCGGCCGGAGGCGCGGTCTCGCCGTCCTCCGAGACCGGCTACACCGTGCCGGCAGATCCGGAGATCTATAAGCTGGTCGCCCTCGAGCTTCTCGACGAGACCGGGGTGGAGCTTCTCTTCCATGCCTTCGTCTCGGGCATTGTCGGCAAGTCCGGCCGGCCCGAGGGGTTGGTATTCGAGACGAAATCCGGTCCGGTCGTGATCGAAGCCGGCGCGATCGTCGACGGCACGGGCGACGGCGACGCCGCTGTCCGTGCCGGCGCGCGCTTCGATATCGGCCGTGACGGCGACAACCGCGTGCAACCGATGACGCTGATGTTCCGAATGGCCGGCTTCGATCAGAAGGCCTTCTCCGCCTATGTCCATGAGAATCCGTCCCAGTGGCGGGGCGTCCACGGCCTGTGGGACTTGGTAACGGAAGCCACCCTCGCGGGCGAATTAGACCTGCAGCGGGAGGACATCCTGTTCTTCGCGACGCCGCACGAGGGCGAGCTCAGCGTCAACAGCACGCGCATGACCGGCGTATCAGGCACCAGCGTCTGGGATCTGACGGAAGCCGAGATCGAAGGCAGACGGCAGATGGGGCAGATCGCGGCTTTCCTGAGGCGGCACGTGCCGGGGTTCAAGACGGCCTACATCGTTCAAAGCGGCGTGTCGGTCGGCGTGCGCGAAACGCGCCGGATCATCGGAGATTATCGACTGACCGCCGAGGATGTGCTGGAAGCCCGCAAGTTCGACGATGCGATCGCCCGCGGCTCCTACCCAGTCGACATCCACAGCCCGACCGGCAAGGGCACGGTCCTGAAGCGGCTGCCGCCCGGCGACTATTACGAGATCCCGCTGCGCTGCCTGCTGCCGTGGGGCGTCGACCGGCTGATCGTCGCCGGGCGCTGCATATCGGGAACGCATGAGGCGCATTCGTCCTATCGCGTCACGCCGACCGCGATGGCAACCGGCCAGGCAGCCGGCGTCTGCGGCGCGCTGGCCGCCAAGCGGGGGCGGCTGCCGCGCGAGATCCCCGCCGCCGAAGTTCAGCGGGTCCTGCGGGAGCAGGGGGCGAGCCTGCGGCCGACGGCGGCTTGAGTCCCGCGACTCCGTACGTCCTCAGTGATAGAGCGACCGGGTGACGTGGATCGCGACGCCGGCGACCGTTGCGCCGTCATGGGCGATCGGGCAGCAGGTGGAGTCCGTGCTGGTCGGCACGAGATAGGGGGGGAAGTAGCGGTATCCGCACACCATGCTGCCGTCGATCGCGACGATCAGATCGCCCTGACGGGGCGGCAGCAGATCGATGGGTTCGACGACGATCTGATCCTCCGGCAACAGCCCGCCGGCATTCATGTGGTGCGACGTGATCTGAAGGCCGAAGGCGCAGGGCGACGGCCGCTGCTCGATCGCGATGCATTGGCCGTTGTCGCGCAATGCCTCATGGATGAAGTCCTTCACCTGGGCGTGTTTCAGGGTCAGGAGGGTCCGGACCTGCTCCGGCATCAGAATCGGAATCCGGCAGACCTCGGTGTTGGGGCCGTCGGACAGGAAGCGTGGCTCGCGTCCGGCCGCCCAGGCTAGACGCCCGATCGTTTCAGCGCTGGGAAGACTGGCCGTTTCCGGATTGCGGAGAAAGCGCGTCAGGTTCGTCGGCGTCACCTCCGCATAGCGCGCCCAGGCGGCGGCGCTCCAGCCGCGCTCCTCCATGACACCGGAAATCCATCGGAACAGGGCTTCCCGAACGCGCTCCATGATACTCCCCCTTCGCGGCCGCTGCGCTGCGGAAGAGAGTACGGCTGTTCTGCGAATTCGCAAGAAATATTATCGAAGACTAACGCAAATAGGTCGATTTGCTGCTAGTTCGCAGAAATTCTTCGTTCCATCCCCGCTATTCGGCCGCCTCGACCGTCCACTGCGGCATCCAGGGCTCGGCCTTGTCGAGATATTTCTTCGGTGGGCAGCCGAATCGCAGCGACAGCTTGCCGTCCTTCGCGCGGGTCAGGAACAGGCCCTGCGACGGCATCGTGCCGTCCTCTGCGGATCCGCGCAGAAACGCGACTCGGGCGTCCTCGGGCATCAGGGCCTTCAACTCGGCCTCCGCCTCCCGGAAGGCGAGCATGCTGGTCCGGTGATCGATGAGCATGCCGCCGAAGGAGGCGAACTCGTTGTGGAACGACATGTCCAGCACGCGCAGCTGCTCGAACCGCGGCGCTTCGATCGGAAGGGGATCGCTCGGCTCGACGTCGTTCTCGACATGCCACCAGAACGCCCGCAACGTCTCCAGCAGCGTCGCCGAGTCGGCTGCGCTGGAGGGCACCCGGATGATCGAATAGCTGCCGGGCCGAAGGATCGACAGCACGGCCTGCGCGAGACCGGTCACCAGCATCTGGTGCTGGAGCTGCCAGTAATATTGCTCCGCCAAATCCTCGTCGGTCTTGTAGCCGCCGTGGAACTTGGCCTCCAGGATGGTGTCGGCAGCCTCGTCATAGTGGCCGCTCGGCTCGAACCAGGTCAGGAAATCGAGGTGGGCGACGATGAACGCATGCTCCGGATGGGCATAGGTGCGGTCGCCGGCGGGATAGCAGCCGATCCCGGTCTTCTGAGTATAGAACCGGGCGTGAAGCGACTCGGTGGCGACGCCGATCTGCACCGACGGAACGAAGTCGAGGTTGGGCGGCGCGCTGCGCCCGGTCTTCTCCCGCCACAGCTCGCTCCAGCGGCCCGCCATGAGGCGTGGAGCATCGGACGATCCGAGCTTACCGGTCCGTAAAGCCCGCTGTTCACCGGAAATCGCCATCACGCCCCTCCCAAGCCGCCCCTGAACCCTCGTAAGCGGCCCGGGCAATAACTCATGTCGCTGCAAATGTGCATCATTTGTTCCCAGTATAGCGAAGGCGTCGGCGCATGGAACTGCATAATTGCATCTTCCGAGCTTTGAACCGTGGAGCCCTGCCTTGAAACGGCACGGCCGCATCCCACTTCCCGTTCATCCGAACCCTCCTGAAGCACCCGGAAAACCGGGCATTTCGACGATTACCGAGTCGCAAAGTTCTCTTTTCGTTCTTGCAAGCTGCGAAAATGCAGCTATGATGGTTAATGAACGCTGCCAGGAGAGGCGAAAACGCAGCTATGCGGCGATGATGCCGCTCCCTTTTGGACCAGCGGAATTTGGGCCAGTGCAATCGAGACGGGCAACGGCGCCGTCCCTTGCCCCAAGGGACTTTGTCCTGGCCAGGAGGAGAGCCACCCATGGTGAAAGCAACGAAGACCGCTCCCGCTTCTTCCGCTTCCGGGTCCGCCGCGACCGATAATGCGGTGCCCGACAATCTCGCGCTTTGGAACCGGCTGAAGCGGACGGACCCCAAGGCGACCAAGCCGTTCACCCGCTCGGGCGGCTTCCGCGGCACTCAGATCGACCCGACCTGGCGCCTGCAGATGATGACCGAAGTGTTCGGTCCGATCGGCAAGGGCTGGGGCTACGAGCAGCTCGAATGGACGATTGCCGAGCGGATGATCTTCATCTGCGTGCGCGTCTGGTACGTCCATCCGGAAACCGGCGAGACGCTCTATACCGGCCCGCAATGGGGCGGCACGGAGATGGTGCGGCGGCGGCGCGACGGGATGGAGGCGCCGGACGACGAGTGCTTCAAGATGTCGATCACCGACGCCGTCGGAAAGTGCCTGCTGCAGATCGGCCTCGCTGCCGACATCTATATGGGCCAGTTCGACGATTCGAAGTACCGGATGGAGTCCGAGGCCTATTTCACGGCCAAGAGCAATCCCGACACCCAGCCGGCCGCGATCGAGAAGTTCGAGCAGGATATCAAGACCCGGCTGGCGGAGATCACCGATCTGGACGGCCTCGACGAGCTGTGGCGCAGCGGCGTGAGTGCCCGCCTGCGCGACATCGGGCTGGTCGACAAGGCCGCGCAGAACCGGATCGTCACCTTCTTCTCGCAGAAGAAGGCGGAGCTCCTGAAGCAGGACGAACACGCGTCGCAGGCGGCTTAAGGGCCGCCTGCCGAGAGACAATTCTTCGAGAAGCAATTCGCAAGGAAGACTGTCATGTACCAACGTTTCATCGGTGTCGGCCGCCTGGGTCGCGATCCGGAGGTCTCGACCATTCCGAGCGGCACCAAGCTGGCGACCCTGAGGCTCGCCACCTCCGAATATGTGAAGGGCGAGGAGCGCACCGAATGGCACCGCGTCGTCGTCTGGGACGAGAAGCTGATCGAGGTGCTTGAGCGGCGCGCCCGCAAGGGCACGCTCCTCGCCGTCGAAGGCCAAGTCCGAACCCGGAAATGGCAGAAGGAGGGCCGGGACATTCTGAGCACCGAGATCGTCCTCGACCGCTTCAACAGCCGACTCCAGATCCTGGCCGGCGCGAAGACCGAGGCGGACGCGGAAGACTCCGCCGACGAGACTGCCGGTCGAGCGCCGACGCAAGCCTACGGCACAGAGCTGGAGCTGGAAGATGAGCTCCCGTTCTAGACAGGTCCGCAAGGCACGGCCCATCGCTCCCTCTCCCCTTGTGGGAGAGGGACTTGACGCTTCGCTTCCGGCAGACGAGCCCTCCGGGACAGCGCCGTTTCGGCCGCTTGATGCCGTCACTGCCGAGATTCGGCGTTTCGACAGGCGACCGGTCGATCTCCATGCCGTCGAGTCCGGCGAGCGTGACGGCGGTGCCTCGCCGAGCGGGCTGCTGACGCGGCGCGCCTGGGAAGCGGACCTGACGGATCTCTATGGCGAGATACCGAGCTGGTACGGGTCCAGCCTCGAACGCGATCGCCAGTTTGCCCGCTGGGTGCAGGCCGAGGCGAAGAACTTGGCGATGCGGCTCGAACGCCTGCTCGATACCGAAGGGGAATCGACGCTGGCGCCACAGACCCGCGCGATTGCCGAGGCCCTGTGGGCGGATGCCGATTGGGCCCGCTATCGCCTTGACGGAAGTCTGGATGATTAGGGATTGACCATGACCATTGAACAACTGCAGGCGCGGCTTCGAGACGTCCACGCCCGGATCGGATTCGAAGGTCGCTTCTCCTTCACCATCAACCAGGAAGAGCCGGAGCCGAGATGCTATCTCACGCACTGGTTCCGCTCGTCGCACTACGCCTTCGAGGACTGTCGGGCGGTTGGCCTCGGCACGGTCGAGGAGTGTCTTGCGGCGCTTGATCGCTATGCCGACGGCTATCGGCGGCGCCCGACTCAGGAGGAGGTCGGCCGGACCTTGGGCGTGATTCCCGATCTGCCCGCCGGACGCTTCAAGGTTGCGGCCGAGTAACCCGCCCAGGCAGCAGACAGCATGCTGGAGGACCGCGTGATGGCCCCCGATCACCAATCCGGGGACCAAACGGATGAGGCCGGAGTCGATCGGGCTCTGCGTCCGCTCAGCCTGGCCGATTTCGTCGGCCAGCGCCAGGCGCGCGGGAATCTGCGCGTCTTCATCGATGCGGCAAGGGCACGCGGCGAGGCCCTGGACCATGTTCTGCTGTTCGGCCCGCCCGGCCTGGGCAAGACCACGCTCGCCCGCATCATCAGCCGCGAACTGGGCGTTACCTTCCGGTCGGCGGCCGCGCCGGCGATCGTCAAGGCGGGCGATCTTGCGGCGCTCCTGACGAATCTTCAGGCACATGACGTTCTGTTCATCGACGAGATCCATCGCCTGAACCCGGCGGTCGAGGAGATTCTCTATTCCGCGATGGAGGACTTCCGGTTGGATTTGATGATCGGAGAGGGCCCCGCGGCGCGCTCGATCCGCATCGAGCTTCCGCCCTTCACGCTGGTCGGCGCAACCACCCGCTCGGGCCTGATCACCCGACCGCTGCGCGAGCGGTTCGGCATTCCCCTGCGCCTGCAATTCTACGAGCAGGACGAGCTGGAGCTGATCGTGAATCGGGCCGCGCGGCTGCTGGCGTTGGAGATCGACACGGACGGCGCTGCGGAAATCGCGCGCCGGGCTCGCGGCACGCCGCGGATCGCCGGCCGGCTTCTACGCCGTGTGCGGGATTTCGTTGAGGTCGCCGACGCCGGGCGGATCGATGCTGCGACCGCCGACGCGGCACTGAGCCGGCTGGAAGTGGACCGTCTCGGCTTCGACGCGATGGACCGGCGCTATCTGACCCTCGTGGCCGAGAACTATGGCGGCGGCCCGGTCGGTGTCGAGACGCTGGCCGCGGCGCTCGGCGAGCAGCGGGACGTGCTGGAGGAGGTGATCGAGCCCTATCTGATCCAGCAGGGCCTGCTGCAACGGACGCTACGCGGGCGAACGCTGGCGGACAAGGGCTATCGCTATCTGGGCCTCGCACCGGCGCGCGAGCTCGAACTGGTCGAGGCCTGAGTTCAGAACGGCATGGGGTCGTTGGAGGGGGGAAAGGCCCGGCGCCGCGCCACATCGCGCGCCGCCTTCACGGCGTCGTAGCGAGCGCGATACTTGCCAACGAACCCCTTCTCGCATGCGCGCTGAAAGCGCTGCGAATGGCTCTCGAAACTGTCGTCTGGTCGAACCCAGCTTACATAATGAACGCCGGTTCGCGGGTCGGTCCGCAGATACCGCCCCACGCCGCGCTCGCTCCGGACCCACTGCCCCGGCTGAAGCGTCAGCGCGCCGCGCGCGAGGAGCAGCTTGGTCTGGTCGGTCAACTCGATCGTCGGGAAATACTGCATCGTCGTCTCATCCGGTTACCTGCCCGTGGCCCCATGGCGCGGCCACGGCGTGCGCAGCCGATCGCTTGCGGCCGCGCCGAAAGCGGCGCGGTGGAGGCCTGGGGGACAGCAGAAATATGGGGATAAACGCTAAATTTTCAACGGGTTGGCGTTATTATGCATCCCGCTGTCGGGGTGCGGGATGGCGCTGCCGGTCTCAACTTCGCCATCGGCATTGGGGCCAAATCGCCATCGTCACCCGGCATGATCGCGGGCGCGTCGACGTTCCGTGGCGATTGCCTTCCGCGGGATAGAGGCGCAAGATCTGCCGAGCGGCCGGGGCGCACTATTCCGTTGACGGAGGTGCCTGTGAGTTTTCCTGGCATTCGGTCCACTTGGCTCGCCTGCGGCTTCGCTCTCTGCTGCTCGATCTTCGGCGGCGCATGGAGCTTCACGGGCAGCTTGTCCGCAGCGCAAAATGATGACACCGAAATTGCGCTCACACTCGCGACCATGCTGAGTGCGGCCCGTACGGTGATTTCGAGCAACCAGGACCTGATCAACGATCCCGATATCGCTGATAAGGGATTGACGGGTGATGTCGTCGTCGCCCGGGCAATGGCGATCTTCCGAAAGCAGACCGGGACCGATCCAGCCGCCCTCGACGCGAACACGCGTCGAGGGCGGCTTCTCAATGCCCAGATGGAGGCGATCGCCGAGGTGGTGGACGCTCATCAGGACGTTATCAACGCGCCGGGTGTGGGCTTCAAAGGCTTCGTGCCGGCCGTGTTCGGACGTCTCGTGAACGAGGCCTTCGAGAAGAAGATGGGCCATGAGGTGCATGTGAAGGTGACGGCGCCGCCGGAGCTTATCCGCAACCGAAAGGCACGCCCCGACCGGTGGGAGACCGAGATCATCAAGACGAAGCTCCTGTCGGAGGACTGGCCGAGAAAGCAGCCATTCTCGACGATGGTCGAAAAGAATGGCCGTGACGCCTTCCGGATCATGGTGCCCGAGTATTACACCGCCGGCTGCCTGACCTGCCATGGCGAGCCGAGGGGTGAGATCGACATCACCGGCTATCCCAAGGAGGGAGGCAGCCTGGGAGATCTGGGAGGTGCCATCAGCATCACGCTGTTCCATTGAGTGAGCGACGATGTCCTACAGCTTGCGTGACCGCTTGGGACGGCTCGGCAACGTCCCGTTGACCTTATCCGTGCCGTCACTGTCGATCCCGGGCCGCCTCGTTCTTGTCTCGGCGATCCTGCTCGGGTTTCTCCTTGCCTCGAACCTCTATCTGAGCGAGCGCCTGGCGCGCAACGCGGACGCGCTCGCGGAGCAGGCACGCATCGTGTCGCTGCTGACGACGGCAAACGCCGCCAGCAAGGCGTTCGGCGACCTGAAATACTGGTTGACCGACCTCGCGGTCAGTCTCCTGGAGCGCTCGGAGCAGCAGGCAAGACAAGCGCAGAGCCGGTTGGATGGCCGACTCGTCGTCCTGCAGGAGGACTATCCCGAGACTGTCGCCATCCTGCGCGACGAGGTTGCCGCCCTGATGCGGCAGGCGTTGGCTGCCGTCGATGCCTACACGGCCGATCAACGCGTCGTGGGGAACGCCCTGATGGCACAGGGACGCAGCCACATCGAACGAGTCGACGAACAGCTTGCGGAGCTAGTCAACAGGCTGGAATTAGGCGCGTTCGAGGAGCGCGACCTTGCCCTACGGCAGGCGCAGCGCGCTTCGAAGATCTCGATGATCTTTGTCGGAGTCGCCGCTGTTCTGAGCATATTGCTGACGGTAGTGGTGCTGCGTTCGATCACCGTGCCTCTGCGGCAGCTGATGACTGCCATGTCGGCGATTACGGACGGCAATCTCGCCGTCCCAATCCCACGGCCGGGCCATGACGAGATCGGTGCGATGGCGCGCACGCTCGCACTGTTTCGGGACAGCCTGGTCGAGCGCGACAGGCTTGCCGCCGAGCGGCAGATCGCGAGAGAGGCGCAGCAGCGGAGCCAGGTGCAGCTGTCGGAGGCTATCGAAGCAATTACCGAAGGCTTTGCGTTATACGATGCCGACGATCGCCTGGTGATCTGCAACCGCAGATACCGCGAACTGTATGAGGCGCTGGACGTTCCCATTACGCCCGGCACGAGCTTCCACTCGATCCTTACGGCGGCGATCGAGCGAGGGCTGATCGTAACGCCGCCCGGTCGGGCAAAGAACTGGGTGGCGGAGCGGCTGAAGCGGCACCGCCACCCGTCCGGCCCGTTCGAGCAGCGGCGATCGGATGGTCGATGGCTGAAGATCAGCGAGCGGCAGACGGCGGAAGGCGGCATCGTCGGCGTCTTCACCGACATCACCGAGTTGAAAACACGTCAGGCGCAGCTCAGCGAACTGGTGGCTAGTCTCGCGGAGGCACGCGACGAGGCCATGCAGGCGACCCAGGCCAAAAGCCAGTTCCTGGCCAACATGAGCCACGAGCTCCGGACTCCGTTGAATGCGGTCATCGGCATCGCCGAGATGCTGCTCGAAGACGCTGTGGATATGGGGCAGGACGATCTCATCGAGCCGCTTCAGCGCATTTCGAGGGCGGGCAAGCATCTGCTCGACCTAATCAACGATATTCTCGATCTGTCGAAGATCGAAGCGGGAAAGCTCGAGCTCCATCCGGAGAACCTCGATGTCGGAACGCTGATCCAGGAGGCCGCCGCGACGGTCCAGCCCTTGGCCGAAAGGAACGGGAACAGGCTCGTGATTCGCTGTCAGGACGATATCGACGGCATGTATGCGGATCTGACGCGCGTTCGGCAGATCGTCCTCAATCTGCTGAGCAATGCCTGCAAGTTCACTGAAAACGGATCCGTCACGCTGGAGGCGTCGCGGTCGATGTCCGAAACCGGAGACTGGATCACCATCGCCGTCTCGGACACCGGAATCGGCATGACCGACGAGCATCTCGGCCGGTTGTTCCAGGAATTCACCCAGGCCGATAGCACGACGACGCGGAAATATGGCGGGACGGGCCTCGGCCTCGTCATCACGCGCCACCTCTGCCAGAGGATGGGCGGAGCGATCGACGTCGCCAGCCGGCCGGGCGCCGGCTCGACCTTCACCGTCCGGCTCCCCGCCCGACAGGAAACGCAACCCGCGACGCTGTCGGACGCCGTTGCCTCGGCTCACGCCGAGGCGGTCAGAGCCGGTGGCGACAAGATTTCCGGCGAGGCCGGACGACGAAACACGGTTCTGGTGATCGACGATGATGCGACGGTGCGCCACCTGATGCAGCGCTTCCTGGTCAAGGAGGGCTTCGACGTGCTCACCGCCAAGGACGGCGAGGAGGGGTTGCGGCTGGCGCGGGCCGTCAACCCGACGATCATCACGCTGGATGTTCTGATGCCCGGCATGGACGGATGGCGGGTCATCCAGGAGATCAAATCCGACCCCCAGCTCGCCGGCATTCCCGTGGTGATGGTGACGATCGTCGACGAACGCAACAAGGGCTATGCGCTCGGGGCCGCCGAGTATCTTGTCAAGCCGATCGACCGGGTCCGGCTGCGTGAGCTCCTGCGGCGATATCGGGACACGGCGGACGGTCAGCAGGTCCTGATCGTAGAGGACGACCATCCGACACGCGCATTGCTGCGCCGAACGATCAAGGCGGAGGGATGGCGTGTCATGGAGGCCGAAAATGGGCGGGCGGCCCTGGCCCGATTGAGCGAAGTCCGGCCCGACCTGATTCTGCTGGATTTGGTCATGCCGGAAATGGACGGCTTCCAGTTTCTCGTGGAGCTGAGGAAAGATCCCGACTTGAGAGGCATACCGGTAGTCGTGATCACGGCAGCGGACCTCACCGAGGAGGACCATCGGCAGCTCTCGGGCGCCGTCGAGCGCGTGGTTCAGAAGAGTGCCGGGAGCCGTGACGACCTCCTCGGCGAGCTTCGCGGACTCTTGGGCCGCTATGTCGGCCAAGACGGTGGAAGTAACGGGTGAGCAGCCATGGCCAAGATCCTCTACGTCGAAGACAACGAGGATAACGTCTACATGCTCACGACCCGGCTCCGCCGTAAGGGCTATGAGGTGGTGGTCGCGACCGACGGCGAGCAGGGTGTTGCCGCGGCAGGCTCCGGGACGCCGTCGCTCATCCTGATGGACCTCAGCCTTCCCGTTCTGGACGGGTGGGAGGCGGCAAGGCGCATCAAGGCCGCGCCGGAGACGTCCGCCATTCCGATCATCGCCTTGTCGGCTCACGCCATGGCCGGAGATCGCGAGCGGGCGCTGGCGGCGGGGTGCGACGATTTCGATACGAAGCCGATCGATTTCCGGCGGCTGCTCGAAAAGATACAGCTATTGCTTGGCGAAAAGGCGACCTCGTGACCGGGGTCGGGGAAAACATCCTTGTTGTCGACGATAACGAGGACAACCGCTATACGCTGATCCGCCGTTTGCGGCGTGAGGGCTATACGGAGCTGGCCGAGGCGACGAACGGGCGTGATGCCCTCGACATGCTCGCCGCGCGGCGCTTCGACCTGATCCTCCTTGATATCGCGATGCCCGAGATGAATGGCTATGATGTGCTGGAGCATGTCAAGACCGACATGGCGCTTCGGGACATTCCCGTGATCATGATCTCGGCGGTCGATGAACTGGACAGCGTCGTGCGCTGCATCCAGCTTGGCGCGGAGGATTATCTGTCCAAGCCGTTCAACGCGACCTTGCTTAAGGCTCGTGTCCGCGCCTGTCTGGAGAAGAAGCGGTTGCGCGACCTGGAAGCCTCGCATCTGAAGGCCTTGGATGCCGAAAGGCGGCGGGCCGACGCCCTGTTGCATGCGGTCCTGCCGTCCGGCGCGGTCAAGGAGCTGAAGGCATCCAATGCCGTGGTTCCGCGACGGTATGAGGGTGTCGCCGTGCTGTTCTGCGACATCGTCGACTTCACGCCCTATTGCGATCGGAACCCGCCGGAACAGGTCGTGTCGGAGCTGCAGGCGCTGGTCGATCGGTTCGAGCGGATTGTCGACGGGCGCGGCATGGAAAAGATCAAGACGATCGGCGACGCCTTTCTCGCGACCGCGGGACTGCTTCGCGATGTCGAGGAGCCGGTGCTGGCGTCCGTTTCCTGCGGCCTGGACATGATCGCCGCTGCCGCTGCCGTTACGCCGCATTGGCAGCTGCGCGTCGGCATTCACCAAGGACCCGTGGTCGCCGGCATCATCGGCCACCGGCAGTATCTCTTCGATCTGTGGGGCGATACCGTCAACACGGCGGCACGCCTGGTCAGCAAGGCGAGGCCGGGCGCCGTTGTCCTGACGAGCTCGACATGGCTGCAGGTGCGGGATCGCTGCAGCGCGAAAAGCCACGGTTTCGTAGACATAAAGGGCAAGGGGCCGATCGAGCTGATCGAATGTCGAGGCATCCTCGAACGGTCCGGTCCGGCGGTGGAATTCGGCAACCCGATGCCGATCGAAACCTGACCGGAGCCGCAAGCTACCGTTAGCGAGGGGAAGCCGGGACTGTGAACGAGGTCATAGCGCCGCTTCGGCACGTCGGCAACAATCTGTAACAAGATGTGATTCGCCGCAGTCGGGGGCCCTGCGATATGTCTCTGAATGAACTGTGCCGGCAAGCTGGCGATAGCTTGAACAAGGCTCGGACCTTTCGGAGGAAAGATGGCAAGAACAGTGGCCCGTTTCACGGCGGCTGACGAAGCCGTCATAACATCGATCTCGGCGCGCCTGAGGGCGCAGGCCTTTGTCATCGAGCACGATGCATCGGCTGACCCCGACTGCTACTGGATCTGCCGGGAGCGATCGATCAACCCGACCTGGGTCCTCCTTCGGACCGAGGACGGCCTCTATCAGCTCCGCGATGATCTGCTCTGCATCGAGCGCCAAGGCGAGAGCCTGCTGGAGATTCTACCCGCGGCCTGGATATCCAATGTCGAGATGCCGGCTCGTAGCGCGGTGATCGAACTCCGGACGGGGAATGTGGATCGCATGCCCGACTCCCTGGAGCAGGCGATGTCCGGCTCCGGGGCGCATCACTAAGTCGAACCGCGGCCGTTAGGTGCTCTCAACGGGTCAACGCCGCGCGGATCCTTTCCTTGGCGCTGACCATATGGCGACGCATGGTCTCACTGGCCGCAGCATGGTCGCGCGCCGGCAACTCGATGATCTCCCATGCTCGTGCTTCGAGCGTTCACCCAGTTCCTCTTTGACAACCGGCTCGTCGATCGGCGCGGGAACATTCTCGGTCGGGCACGGTTGTCGGTTCTATCCAGGCTGTCCGCCGACACCGAGCCGACGGAGACGTTCCCATGCGTAGCCTCTGCGACGCGAATGTGGTCATCACCGGCGCCTCCAGCGGCATCGGACGCGCGACGGCGCACGCCTTCGCCCGGCAGGGCGCCCACGTTGCGCTTGCGGCCCGGCGCGAGGCGCCGCTCCGCGAGCTTGCGGACGCCTGCGGCGCCTGGAGCGTGCGGGCGATCGCCGTTCCCACCGACGTAACCCGGCCCGATGAGGTCGAGCGCCTGGCGCGAACCGCCGCGGGCGCCTTCGGACCGATCGATATATGGGTCAACAACGCCGGCGTCGGTGCGGTCGGCCTGTTCACCGACACGCCGATCGCAGCGCACCGGCGCGTGGTCGAGACCAATCTCCTCGGCTATATTCACGGTGCGCACGCGGCCCTGCCGCACTTCTTCGCCCAGGGGCACGGTGTCCTGATCAACACGATCTCGCTCGGCGCCTGGGTGCCGGCGCCGTACGCGGCGGCCTATGCGGCCGGCAAATGGGGCCTGCGCGGCTTATCCGAGAGCTTGGAGGCGGAACTCGTCGATTGGCCGGACATCCACGTGTGCGACGTGTTTCCATCCTTCATGAACACGCCCGGAATCCGGCACGGCGCCAACTATACGGGCCGCGTGCTGAAGCCGGCGCCGCCGGTCTATGATCCCCAGGCAGTGGCCGATACGATCGTCAGGCTGGCGCAGCGGCCACGGCGCGCGGCGACGGTGGGCGTGCCGGCGAGACTGGCCCACCTCGGCGGCACCGTGGCGCCTCGCCTGGCGGGATGGGTCGCGATGCGTGTGATGCAGTTTTATTTCCGCCGAGCCGAGGAGGCCCCGGTGACGGACGGCAATCTGTTCGAGCCGATGCCACACGGAACCGGGATTCACGGCGGCTGGCGTTCCCAGAACCGGCCGCTGCTCTTTGCCGGGCTTGCTCTCGCCGGTGCCGCCGCCGGCGCCCTGGTGCCGGCGGTCCGCAGATTGAGGCGGTAAGTCGGCACCACGGCACCGAGCTCAACATCGGCGCCGCGGCGTGTCGGTCACTGCTGCGACGACTCTTCGTGGCCTCCTTCATGGATCGGCTCGCCCTCGGGCGAGACGAGATACCATTCGGCGCCGAAGCCTTTGACGTCCTGCCCGGTCGTCTCGCCCGGGCCCTTATCCTTCACGAAATAATAGAGCGGCCAGCCGTTGTAGGTGACCTGCATCGCGCCGTCCTTCCGCTCGGTGGTCCCGAGCAGGCCTTCTTGCGCTCGTTGTCCCGCCGCGGGCTCGCCCGCTGTCAGCAGCGGCGGCCACGCTTCAGCGCAGGCGTCATAGCAGGTGCTGTTTCCCTCGCTATCGGCCTCGAACATATAAAGGGCGCGGCCGTCCGTGTCGGCGATGTACGGACCGTACTCCTGCGCCTCGGCCACCTCCAGCTCGGCTTGGTCGGCCGCCTGGGCGAGAGCGGCATGGGCGAGCAGGGCGAGCGCAGAGCCCGCAGCGAGCAACCCGAGCATCAGCGGCCGTGCGACGTCTCGTTCTTGAGCTTTCGTGACGACCTGCTTCATCACTTCCTCCTCCGGACTACTGGGTTGGACGCATATATGAACAAAACCGCCCAGCCTTCGGGCGGTTCCCGAGCGGCTGATCGATCAACAGATCCCGTCACGCCGCCAAAGCCTGGTGGGCTTCTCTTGCTTGGAAGGCGCTCCGGCCCAGCGGCTTAAGGTTAGGGGCCGGAGGTTGGCGGCCGGTCGTTCAGATCATCCCTGCGGACGCTCCGAGTCGAGGTCGACGACGATATCGCGGACCAGCGGATCATGCGGCACGAGCGCCGTCTTCTGATCGTCGGCCCAGGCTGCAACCTGCACGACGGTTGCCCGCTGGCTGCCGCTGTCGGTCCCCAGCGGCTCCAACACGCTGAGGCCCTCCGTATCCGCATAGAAGGTGTGGTCGCCGAACTGATTCTTGAGCGTGTCCATCGCGGGGTTGTCCTCGGCGATCGGCTCCGCTCCAAGCTGGCGTTCAATGCTATCGATCTGCTGGGCTGAGAGTTTCATGACGGCCCGTCCTTTTCTGGATCGTGGGGTGAGCGAAGGGTCGCCTCCCTTCCTCTCAATCCGACCTAATCAGTATTGCGTCGGTTGCAACCCGGATCGTGGTCCTCGTCGGGTATGCCGCCGTTTTGCGCGTCATCCCTCGACGACCTTCAGGCCGATGATGCCGACCAGGATCAGCGTAAGGAAGCCGAGCCGGAGCGGCGAGGCATCTTCACCGAGCGCGACGATGCCGGCGATTGCCACGCCGAGCGCGCCGACGCCGACCCAGACGGCGTAGGCCGTGCCCACCGGCAGGCTCTTCAGCGCGGTCGACAGCATGAAGAAGCTTACCGCGGCGGCAGTGATGCCGATGACGCTGGGCCAGAACCGCGTGAAGCCGTCCGTGTATTTCAGAGCGATGGCCCAGACGATCTCCAGCAGACCGGCACCGACGAGAATGGCCCAAGCCATGGCTCTTCTCCGATATCAGGCCGCATATCCGCCGTCGACGGCGATCGATGCGCCGGTGACGAAGCGCCCGCCCGGTCCGGCGAGATGAGCGACCATGGCGGCGACGTCGTCGGCGCTGCCGTAATGCCCTACGGCCATGAAGCTTCGCTGAGCCTCCGCATCCGGGCCATCGGCCGGATTCATGTCCGTGTCCGTGGAACCGGGATCGACCACGTTGACGGTGATGCCGCGCGCGCCGACGTCACGGGCGAGTCCCTTGGTGAACCCGATGAGCGCCGATTTGCTCATGGCATAGAGGCTGACCCCCGGATGCGGCACCCGCTGCGCGAGGCAGGAGCCAATCGAGATGATGCGCCCGCCGGCTTCCATATGGCGCAATGCGGACTGGGAGGCGACGAAAACGGCACGCACATGGATCGCGAGCGTTCGGTCGATCTCCTCGACGGTCACGGCCTCGGGCGGCCCGAAGGGGAAGATGCCGGCATTGTTGACGAGAATGTCGAACCGGCCGAACTCGGCTGCCGTCCGCTCCACGGCGGCTGTGACGGCGTCCGGATCGACGCTGTCGGCCGCGATCGCGAGGCCGCGCCGGCCGGCCGCCTCGATCTCCGCGACGATGGTGCGCGCCTTGTCCGCGGCGCTCACATAGGTCAGCGCCACATCGGCGCCGTCCTGCGCCAGCCGCTTGGCGATCGCCGCGCCGATCCCGCGGCTGCCTCCGGTCACCAGCGCCACCTTGCCTGTAAGCTCCGACATGTCGATCTCCTTTTATGTACCGATTGGTACGTAATGGCTAATCGGCTTGTGAATGGAGGTCAAGCGATTTATTTTCTGATCGGTACAGAAAGGATCGGAGGATGGCCGAACGGGGACGCCCGCGCAGCTTCGACCGGGCCGCCGCCTTGCAGCGGGCCATGCAGGTCTTCTGGGAACGCGGCTATGAGGGCGCATCGCTCGGCGACCTCACGGCGGCGATGGGCATCAACAGGCCGAGCCTCTACGCCGCTTTCGGCTGCAAGGAGGCGCTGTTCCGCGAGGCCGTGGCGCTCTACAACGATATCGAAGGCGTGGCGACGGAGCGTGCCTTGCGTGAGCAGCCGACGGCGCGTGCGGCCGTCGAGGCGATGTTGCGCGGCAATGCGGATGCCTATGCGGCGCCGGAAAAACCCGGCGGCTGCATGATCGTGCTCGCTGGGGCGCTCGGCACGCCGGAGAACGAGGCGGTACGCAATCATCTCGCCGAGTGCCGGCGGGATGGGCTCGATGCGCTTCGCCGCCGGCTGGAGCGCGGCGTCGCCGAGGGCGATCTGCCGCCCGGCACCGATACGGCCGCGCTCGCCGCCTTCTACACGACCGTGCTCCAGGGCCTCTCCATTCAGGCCCGCGACGGCGCCTCGCGCGCGACGCTGGCGGAAATCATCGACTGCGCCATGGCCGCCTGGGATACGCTGGCTAAGCCGCGAACAAAGGTCTGAGTTCGCCACGCGGACTTTGTCAAAGCCCACCTCGCCCCGTATAAATGGCCCTGCAATAAGCAATATACGGGCGGCCGGTTCGGTCACCCGCAACGGCAGGGGAGGGAGACCAGGCCCATGCGACTGACATTAACCGCGATGGCGGCGGCCATCGCGCTTGCGACCGTGCCTGCGGCGGCGGAGCCGGTCAGGATCGGCATGATCACCACGCTTTCGGGCGGCGGCAGCGCGCTCGGGATCGACATTCGCGACGGGTTCGAGCTGGCGGTGAAGCTCCGCGGCGGAGAGCTGGGCGGCGTGCCGGTCGAGCTGACCATCGCCGACGACGCGCGCGAGCCGCAGAACGCGACCCAGATCGCCGAACGCATGCTGCAGCAGGACAAGGTCCAGATCATGACCGGCATCGTCTGGTCGAATCTGGCGCTGGCGGTGGTGCCCAAGGTGGTCCGCGCGGATGTGTTCTATATCAGCCCCAATGCCGGGCCGTCGCAGCTTGCTGGGCGCCAGTGCCACCCGAACTATTTCAATGTCGCCTGGCAGAACGATAATCTGCACGAGGCGGTCGGCCAGTACGTGCGGGACCAGGGCTACGATAATGTCTATCTGCTCG
Source organism: Virgifigura deserti (assembly GCA_003576685.1). GTDB lineage: Bacteria > Pseudomonadota > Alphaproteobacteria > Dongiales > Dongiaceae > Virgifigura > Virgifigura deserti. The sequence continues at coordinate 336,383 of QOZR01000004.1, read as the reverse complement.
CCCCGAACTATCCGGCGGGCAAGGATTCCATTGCTGGCTTCAAGCGCTTCTATGACGGCGGCATCGCGGGCGAAACCTATACCAAGCTCGGCCAGCTCGACTACGCCGCTGAAATCGCGCAGATCCGGGCGGCCAAGCCGGATGCGGTGTTTTTCTTCCTGCCCGGCGGCATGGGGATCAACTTCATCAAGCAGTACGATCAGGCCGGCCTCAAGAGCGAAATCCCGCTGTTCGGGCCGGGCTTCTCCTTCGATCAGGCGATCCTGGGCGCCGTCGGCAAGGCGGCGGTCGGCGCGATCAACAGCTCGCAGTGGAACCGCGACCTCGACAATGAGGCCAACCGCACCTTCGTCACCGAGTTCGAGAAGGCTTATGGCCGGCTGCCCTCGCTCTATGCCAGCCAGGGCTACGACGCGGCGCTGCTGATCGACTCGGCGATCCGCGTGGTCGATGGCGACCTGTCGGATGCCGACGCGTTCCGGGCCGCGCTCAAGAAGGCGGAGTTCGATTCGGTCCGCGGCGCCTTCGCGTTCGGCGCCAACAACCACCCGGTGCAGGCGATCTATGTCCGTGAGGTCGTGACCGACGAGCAGGGGCGCACGGTCAACAAGGTGCTGGCGAAGGCGTTCGAGAGTCACAAGGACGCCTACACCGACGAGTGCAGCATGTGAGTTGTGTCGCCTAGCTCCTCCTCACCCTCCCGCTGACGCGGGTCGCTCTCTCTCCCCGCCCGCCGGCTTCGCCGGCTACTAAGGCTACTAATCAGAATCGCGGGCGAAGCCCGCAGGCGGGGAGAGGGTCGGGGTGAGGGGTGTGCCAGCGCTCTAGCATCAGGCACCTAAAAGCAAAGCCATGCCCACCCTTCTCGTTCTCGAGCAGATCCTGAACGGCCTGCAGCTCGGCTTTACCCTGTTCCTGATGGCGGCCGGGCTGACGCTGGTATTCGGCATCATGGGGCTGATTAATCTGGCCCATGGCTCGCTCTACATGATCGGCGCGTTCGTCGCGGCGAGCGTGACCGGGGCGACCGGCAGCTTCCTGCTCGGTCTGCTGGCGGCAGTGCCGGCGGCAGCGCTGGTCGGCGTCGCGATCGAGATGATCGCGCTGCGCCGGCTCTATGACCGCGACCATCTCGACCAGGTGCTGGCGACCTTCGGGCTGATTCTGTTCCTCAACGAGCTGGCGTCGATCCTGTGGGGCGCGCGTCCGCTGTTCATGGACGTGCCATCCTGGCTCGCCGGCACGGTCGAGATTCTGCCGGGCGTGCCTTATCCGGCCTACCGGCTGGCGATGATCCTCGTCGGCGCGCTGGTCGCGGTGCTGCTTTATCTGCTGATCGCGCACACCCGTCTCGGCATGCTGATCCGTGCCGGAGCCACCAACCGTGCCATGGTCGGCGCGCTCGGCATCAATGTTGCGCGACTCTATACGCTCGTCTTCGCGCTCGGGGCCGGGCTTGCGGCGCTGGCCGGCGTGATGGCGGGGCCGATCCTGTCGGTGCAGGTCGGCATGGGGGAGCAGATCCTGATCTTGACCTTCGTTGTGGTCGTCATAGGCGGACTCGGCTCGATCAAGGGCGCGCTGGTCGGGGCGTTGCTGGTGGGGCTGGTCGACACGCTCGGGCGTGTGTTCCTGCCGGTGCTGCTGCGTATCGTGCTGCCGCCCGCCAATGCGGATTCCGTCGGCGCGTCGCTCGCCTCGATGGCGATCTACATCTTGATGGCGGTGGTGCTCGCCTGGCGCCCGAACGGCCTGTTCGGGAGGGCGCATGCTTGATTCGGCGGCCGGATCCCGCCGGTTGGGGCGGCCGACGCGGGCCGGGCTGGTGACGCTGGCCGGCCTTGTCCTGCTGGCGCTGCTGCCGCCGGCGATGCTGGCGCTCGATCAGCCCTTCTACATCAGCCTCGGCACCCGGGTGGTGATCTATGCCATCGCGGCGGTCAGCCTCGACCTGATCCTCGGCTATGGCGGCCTGGTCAGCTTCGGGCACGGGGCCTTCGTCGGGGCTGGCGCCTATGTCGTCGGCATCCTGTTCGTCCATGCCCAGGACGGCTCGCCGGTGCTGAGCTGGCCGGTCGCGATCGCCGGCAGCGAGGCGGCGCTGGTGGCATGGCCGGCGGCGGTGGTCGTCTCGGCGCTGCTGGCTCTCGCCATCGGGGCGATCTGCCTGCGCACGCGCGGCGTCGCCTTCATCATGATCACGCTCGCCTTCGCGCAGATGCTGTTCTTCCTGTTCGTCTCGCTGCCGCGCTATGGCGGCGAGGACGGCATCAGCCTCTGGTGGCGCAACACGCTGCCGGGCGTCGATCTCGGCGACGACGTCTGGTTCTATTATCTGTGCCTGGCGCTGCTCGTCGGCTTTACCCTGCTGTGCCGCCGACTGGTCGGCAGCCGGTTCGGCCGGGTCCTGCGCGCGGCGAAGGAGAACGAGCGCCGGCTGCGCGCCCTCGGCGTCGCACCTTATCCTTACCAGCTCACCGCCTTCGTCATCGCCGGCGCCGGCGCCGGCCTCGCCGGCGCGCTGCTCGCCAACCAGACCGGCTTCGTCAGCCCCAGCCCGCTGCACTGGACGAGTTCGGGCGAGATCATGGTGATGGTGATTCTGGGCGGCCTCGGTACCCTGGTCGGGCCGATCCTGGGCGCCGCGGCGCTGCTGGTGCTGGAGGAGACGCTCTCGACCTATACGTCCCATTGGGGCCTGGTGCTGGGGCCGATCCTGATCCTGGTGGTCCTCACCGCCAAGCGAGGCTTGTATGGCTGGCTTGCGGGTCGAGATCGAGGCGATGGCTGACCCGCTGCTGCAGGCGCAGGGCCTGGTGAAGCGCTTCGGCGCGCTCACCGCCTCAGATCGGCTGTCGCTCGGGGTCGAGGTGGGCGAGCTGCATGCGCTGATCGGTCCGAACGGGGCCGGAAAGACCACGGCGATCGCCCAACTCGCCGGCGAGCTGAACCCGGATCAAGGCGCGATTCGATTCGCCGGGCAGGACGTCACCAATCTGCCGATCGAGCGGCGCTGCCGGCTGGGGCTGACCCGCTCTTATCAGATCACGAGTCTGTTCCGCGGCTTCACGGCGCTCGAGAATGTGGCGCTGGCGGTGCAGGCCCGTGCCGGCCACAGCTTCCGGTTCTGGCGGCCGGCCGGTCGCGACCGTCGACTGATCGAGCCGGCGGAGGCACTGCTCGACCGTCTCGGGCTCGGCGGGCGGGCCGGGATCCGCGCCGCCGATCTCGCGCATGGCGAGCAGCGCCAGCTCGAAATCGCCATGGCGCTGGCGACCGGTCCCCGGCTGCTGCTGCTCGACGAGCCGATGGCCGGCATGGGACCGGAGGAAAGCCGGGCGATGGTCGCGCTGCTGTCGCGGCTCAAGGGTGAGGTCTCGATCCTGCTGGTCGAGCACGACATGGACGCGGTGTTCGCGCTCGCCGACCGGGTGACGGTTCTGGTCTATGGCCGGGCGATCGCCACCGGCACGCCGGCCGCTATCCGCGCCGACCCGAACGTCCGCGCCGCCTATCTTGGCGAGGAGGGGGCGTGATGCTGGAGGTGGTCGGGCTCGAGGCCGGCTATGACACCAGTCAAGTCCTGTTCGGCGTCGATCTGGCGATCGGCTCGGGCGAGGTGGTCACCCTGCTCGGCCGCAACGGCATGGGCAAGACCACGACGGTGCGCGCCGTCATGGGTCTGCTCCGGCCGTCCGGCGGTCGCATTGTCTTCGAAGGGCAGCCGCTCACGGGATTGCCTAGCCACCGCATTGCGCGTGCCGGTCTGGGACTCGTTCCCGAGGGCCGGCAGATCTTCCCCACGCTCACCGTGTGGGAGAATCTGGTCGCGACGGCTGTCAACCGTGGCGCCAACCGGGACGCGCCCTGGAGCACGGATCGCGTGTTCGAGCTGTTTCCCGGCCTTGCCGTGCGTCGCGCACATCTCGGACAGGCGCTGTCGGGCGGCGAGCAGCAGATGCTCGCCATCGGGCGTGCCTTGATGACCAATCCCCGTCTGCTGATCCTCGACGAGGCGACGGAAGGGCTGGCGCCGCTGATCCGGGCCGAGATCTGGGACTGCATCGCCCGTCTCAAGGCGATCGGCCAGTCGATCCTGATCATCGACAAGAACCTGGATGCGTTGAGCCGTCTCGCTGACCGCCACTACGTTCTGGAAAAGGGGCGCGTGGCGTGGTCGGGCAGTTCGGCCGCGCTGGCTGCGGAACCGGCAATCATGCACCGCTATCTGGGTGTCTGAGCCGACAGGAAGCAGTGAAGGATGACCGCCCCCCACGATCCCCTTTGGCGTGAGGCCCAATACAATGCTCGCGCTGCCGTGCCGGACCACCCGGCGATCTTCGCGCGTTGGGCGGAGCGCAGCGCTGCCGCCCGCGCCGAGGGCGGCGGGCGTGCCCTGTTGGACCTTGCTTACGGCAGCGGGCCGAACGAGACCCTGGACCTGTTCCGTCCGGAATCGGCAAGGGCGCCGCTGCATATGTTCCTGCATGGCGGCTACTGGCAGGCGCTGGATAAGAAGGATTTCAGCTTCATCGCGCCGCCGCTGGTCGAAGCGGGAATCGCCGCGGCGGTCGTCAACTACGCCCTGTGTCCGGCGGTGCGGGTCGGCGATATCGTCGAGCAGATGCGCCGCGCGCTCGCCTGGATCTGGCGCGAGGCGGCGACGCTGGGCGTCGATCGCGACCGCATCCATCTGTCGGGCCATTCCGCGGGCGGGCAGCTTGTCGCGATGATGATGGCGACCGATTGGCCGCGGCACGCGTCCGATCTGCCCGCCGACCTAGTGAAGAGCGGCTTGTCGATCAGCGGCGTGTTCGAACTGGAGCCGCTGATCGGCACCTCGATCAACGCGAAGCTCGGTCTCGCTGCCGACGAGGCACGGGCGGCGAGTCCGATCTTCGTCGAGCCGGCGACCGCGGCGCCCCTGGTCCTTGCGGTCGGCGGTCGGGAGAGTTCCGAATTTCATCGGCAGAGCGAGACGTTCGGCGAACGCTGGTCGGCCTTTGGCACGCCGGTTCGGCACATGCCGCTACCCGATCGCAACCATATGACGGCCTGCGAAGCGTTGGCCGAACCCGATCACGACCTGTTCCGGGCCGCGGTCGAGTTGGCGTCGGGAGGTAGCTAGACCCGGCGATGCCTGCAAACAAGAAATCATGGTTAATTTAATATAATTCCATGGAACCAGGCGTCTTGTGCCGAGGGCTCGACTGGCATCGGTCGATCTACTACTTTTTGTGAATGCCAACTCGACGCGGTGATCTGCGTACATTTACTGGCATGTTACCTGATCGCCGAAGCCAGTACACCGGATGGGGCCGGGCCATGGTGAAAATCAACGTATTTTTAGAGTCTGCAAGTCATCTCCGACAGGACCGAAGAGCAGGGCTTCTGGCCTTTTATCAGTCGCTCGAGAAGGCTGGCGAAAACGTCGACTTGGTCACCACGGCTCAATACGCTCCCTGCGATATCGCCGTGATCTATGGGTGCCCGAAGGAGGGAAATAAGACAAAGGAGACACGGCGGAACATCTGTGCGGTGCATGATGGCACGCTCATCGTGCTGGAAACCCCGTTCCTGGGCCGGCGGATCTCTCGAACTGACAAGGGCGTCCGGGCGTTCCTTCGCCGGCTGGGCAACAAGCGGGCCGTCGTCGACGTTCTGACTCACTTCCGGGTCGGCCTGAACGGCCCATTCTATAACACGGCGGATTTCTGCAACGCCGGCGCGCCTTCTGATCGCTGGGAAGATCTGCGGCGCGAGTTCGATCTCGAGCTGAAGCCCTTTCGCGTCACAGGATCCCACATCCTGATCGTCGGCCAGATCCCGAACGATGCGTCGCTCCAGGGCGCCGACATCGTCGCATGGATGGCCTCCACGATCCACGCGGTGAAGCAAAAGACGGACCGGCCGATCGTCGTGCGTCCGCATCCCGGCACGCGACCGATCGACCTCAAGCGGATGATGCGGTCGTTGTCGGATGACCGGCAGGTCCGTATCGACCTTCCCCCGACGGGGACGATTCACGATGCTCTGACCGATTGCTGGGCCTGCGTGACCTACTCCTCCAGCTCGGCCGTGGACGCGCTGCTGATGGGCATTCCCGCAATCGCGATCTCACCGGCCAGCATCGCCTGGCCCGTCACCGATCACGATCTCGACGCGGTCGAAGATCCGACCCTGTATCCGCGCGAGCAGTGGCTCTACGACCTCTGCTACGCCCAGTGGTCCCCGGAAGAGATCGCTAGCGGTGTCGTGTGGTCGCGGTTGCGGGACAAAGCCTATCACTATCTCGCGCAGTCCAAAGTCGACGCGGCCTGACGCGTCGGTGGCTGTGGTGCTGGTGTTCTGCCGCTAACGCTTGAGCTCTAAGCCTCGGCGTGGACGGGGCCAGCAACTTTGAACCAGTGCCCAAGTAGGTTACTGGCTCTCCCCAAGGAAGATCGGAGTTGCGGTTGGACGTGAGTTGCTCCATATAACGGCTGTGGATTTTTGCTTCATTTCTTCCCGAATCTCTTGCCGACCTGTCGTCTGGCTCTTCAAGATATTCATGAGGCCGAAAACTGCATGATGCCGCGCGATGTCCGCGGGGCGGTTTCTATTCATGTCAAGGAGGCCATCATGGCTGTCGGAACTGTTAAATTCTTCAACAACCAGAAAGGCTTCGGCTTTATCCAGCCGGAGGACGGCTCGAAGGACGTGTTCGTCCATATCAGCGCCGTCGAGCGTGCTGGCATGCAGAGCCTGAACGAGGGGCAGAAGGTGAAGTTCGAGGTAGTGAACGAGCGCGGCAAGCTCGCGGCCGACAATCTCGAGACGGTCTGACCCGCCGTTGGGCACTGGTGCCCCGGCGAAGTAATGCCGGACGGCAGCCTCTAGGCTGCCGTCCATCTTTCGGATGCAACCCCTTCTTGAAGGCCGCCGTCATTTCGCGCGGCGCGGACCGCTGATATTGCGGGATCGTTTTCCGGGTTGAACCATCACCATTAATGACTGCTCGCGCGGTCTTAGCGCCATTCGCTCGCCAAGGTCGGCGGGGCCTTCCATGGGACCTTCCGGTGGGTTGGCTCGGCGCGCTGGTTTGAGGTGAGGGCCAGCGCGGCAACGGCGCAACGTTCATCGATAGCGTTAAGAGTATTCGTAAGGAGGGTTTAGAAGCCGGTGGCACGACGACCGAACTACGGCCAGGAGCGAGCCGAACGAAACCGGAAGAAGGCGGCCCGCAAGGCGGACAAGCTGGCAGCGAAGGACGAGAAGGCCATGAAGGCCAAGCTCGAACGGGCTGGCGGCGATCAGACGTCCAACGAAACCTCAGGGGAAAGCCAGTCGTGAGCGCGGGTGCGGTCACGCTCACCGTGATAGCCGCGTAAGGGCTGATTCCCCGCGGGGAAAATCCGCTATCTGATCTTCAATCTATCCACGGGCGGGGCTCGTCGCTTCCCATGCGACCCGCCTGCCGATCCTCCTGTGAGTGCGAAGCTGGAGGCTCAATCACGGGAACACCGCTTCCATCGCCGTAGCGATGCATATGGCCGACGCCAGCCACCTGCAGGCGACCGGTCCCTTCCTTTTGGACATGGAGATAAACGATGGCCCGTAAGATACCCGGCAGCAGCGAGTTCGTGATGTTCGATGTTGTCTACGAGGACGGATCGCTCAGTTCGAACCGCAAGGTCGCGAGCTCTGAACTGGGCGGGCTCGATGGCGATGCGCCGGCCACGGCGATCATCGAGGCTCAGGATGAAAAGATCGCCGCGTTGTCTGGCCGGCCTCGCGGGAAGATCAAGTCGATCACTCGATCCTCCAACCGTACACGATCGGCGACTCGAGCGTCCGGACGCTCGAAGGCCGGCTGAACCCGAGCGTCCGGCGAACAGCCAAAGATAATACTCGCGTCAGCCGAGCTTGCGCAGCAGGGCCAGGAAGGTGGCTTGCTCCTCGCGGCTCAGTGGCGCCAGCGTCTCCTGCGTGACCCTGCGCGCGTCCGCGACGGCCGATTCCACGAGCGCTGCCCCCTTATCTGTCAATCGAATCAGAAAGCGCCGGCGGTCCTGAGGGGCTGGGATGCGGTCGACAAGGCCGCGTTCGCGCAGGCGGGCCACCACGCCCTGGATTGTTGCCGGATCCATGGCGGTTTCACGGCCCAGTTGGTTCTGCGACAGCGGCCGGTTCTCCAGCAGCGTCGCAAGGACGGCGAACTGGGTCGGCGTTAGGTTCCGGTCGCCGATCCGCTCCTGGAAAATGGCGCTGGCACGCTGATGCGCGCGGCGCAGGAGATGGCCAACCTGCTCCGTAAGCCGGTAGGGCGGCTCTTCGGCCATGCCGGCCGACGGCACAGGCGGCTTTGGGGCCGATCCCATCATCGTGCTTTGCGTCCTCCCAAGTCCCTTGGCCGAAGACTCTTGACAGCTTGTCGTACCTGGTACGATCGTTATTCGTACACGAACAAATTTAATTACCGCAACAACGGTACGTCTGGGAGGTTATGCGCAGTTATTTCAGGCCTGTCGATCTGTCCGAGGCTCTGGCCTTGCTGGTCGCATCGCCCCTGACGGTGATCGCGGGCGGTACCGACTACTATCCGGCGCGCGTCGGCCGTCCGATTGGCGATGACGTTCTCGACATCACCGGCCTTAGAATGCTGCGCGGCATCGTCGATGAGGGGGACCATGTCCGCGTCGGCGCCCTGACAACATGGACCGACCTCATCGAAGCCCGACTGCCGCCCTGGTTCGACGGCTACAAGCTGGCGGCGCGCGAGGTCGGCGGCATGCAGATCCAGAATGCGGGCACGCTCTGCGGGAATCTGTGCAATGCCTCGCCGGCCGCCGACGGCACACCCAATCTGCTGGCCCTCGATGCCGAGGTTGTCCTGTCCTCGGTCGATGGCGAGCGTCGCGTGCCTGTCGCCGAGTTCGTGACCGGCAATCGCCGGACGATCCGTCGCCCCGACGAGCTGGTGACCGCGCTGCTCATCCCGAAGCCGGCGCCGGACGCGCGCCAGGGGACACGATCAACATGGCTCAAGCTGGGCGCCCGCCGCTATCTGGTGATCTCGATCGTCATGGTCGCGGCCGTCCTCGAAGCGGCGCCGGATGGCACGGTCGGCCGCCTGCGTGTCGCGATCGGCTCCTGCAGCGCGGTCGCCCGGCGTCTCTTCAAGTTGGAGCGCGACCTGATTGGTCTGCCGCTGAACGATCGTTTGGCCGAGCGGGTCACGACGGCCCATCTGGCGCCGCTCAGCCCGATCGATGACGTCCGCGGCACCGCCGCCTATCGGCGCGACGCGGCCCTGGTTCTCGTGCGGCGTGCTCTCAACCAGCTGACAGAGGATCGATGACCGAAGCGTTCGACATTGACACCTCCGATCTGCCCGAGCTCGCCTTCACCGTGAACGGTCGGCTAGTCACGCTGCGCGTGCCGCCGGTGCGCCGGCTGTCCGACGTGCTGCGCGAGGAGCTTGGCCTCACCGGGACGAAGGTAGGCTGCAACGCCGGCGATTGCGGCGCCTGCACTGTGCGCATCGACGGCCGCCAGATCTGTGCCTGCCTGACTCCCGTCGGTCAGGCCGCCGGCCGCGCCGTCGAATCGGTCGAAGGCCTGGCGCGCGACAACAGGATCAATCGCCTGCAGGCGGCGTTTCACCGGTTCGGCGCCGCTCAATGCGGCATCTGCACGCCAGGCATGCTGATGGCGGCAAGCGATCTGCTCGCGCATACGTCGCATCCCGACAGGCAGCAGGTGGAGGACGCCCTCGGCGGCGTGCTGTGCCGCTGCACCGGCTATCGCAAGATCGTCGAGGCGGTGCTGCACACGGCCGATCCCGAACTTGAGTTCCTGGTGCCGGAGACAGGGCGGGCAGTGGGCGCCCCTGTCGCGAAGACCGACGGCCTCGCCAAGCTCACCGGGACGGAACGCTATGGCGCCGACAGCGCGCCGGCGGATGCGCTGTGGCTGCGCGCAGTGCGGTCGCCCCATGGCCGGGCCCGATTCCGAGTCGGCGATCTGGAGGCGCTGCGCCGCGCATGGCCCGGCTTGGCCGCCGTGCTGACCGCCGCCGAGGTGCCGGTCAACGGCTTCGGCATCTACCCGGACATTAAGGACCAGCCGGCGCTCGCCGACGGCATCGTGCGCTATCGCGGCGAGGCGGTGCTCGCCCTCGTCGGCGACGCGGAGACCATTGAGACTCTGCCGGATGACGCCGTTCCCATCGAGTGGGAGCCGCTGCCGCCCATCGGCTTCGATCAGGCCCGCGCCGGCGGTGCGCCCGCCCTGCATGAGGCCGTGCCGGACAATGTCCTGGTGCGCGGCCGGGTGGTGAAGGGAGATGTCGAGCAGGCGTTCGCGGGCGCTGCCGCCACGGCCGAGATCGCGGTGGAAACCAGCTTCGTCGAGCATGCCTATATCGAGCCGGAGGCCGGCTATGCCCGCCGGGTCGGCGACCGCATCGAGGTGGTCGCCTGCACCCAGACGCCTTACATGGACCGCGACGAGATCGCCCATGTCCTGGGCATTCCGCGCGACCGGGTGCGTATCGTCCCGACGGCCGTTGGCGGCGGCTTCGGCGGCAAGCTGGACTTGTCGCTTCAGCCCTTGATTGCGGTTGCCGCCTGGACGTTGAACCGGCCGGTCCGCTGCATCTACGCGCGGCCGGAATCGATGGCCTCGACCACTAAGCGCCATCCCGCGCAGATCCGCGCCCGCGCGGCGGCCGATGCTGAGGGCAGACTGCTCGGCTTCGACTTCGCCGGCGATTTCAATACCGGGGCCTATGCCTCCTGGGGGCCGACCGTCGCCAACCGGGTGCCGGTCCATTGCACGGGTCCCTACCACGTGCCGCAGGTTCGCGCGCTGACCCGGGCGCTCTACACCAACGATCCGCCGGCCGGCGCCTTCCGCGGCTTCGGCGTGCCGCAAGCCGCCATCGCGCATGAAGCCTTGATGGACGACCTCGCCGCGAGGCTGGACATCGATCCGCTGGAGTTCCGCTGGATCAACGCGCTGCGCGTCGGTCAGCCGACGGCGACGGGCCAGGTGCTGCAGGCGAGCTGCGGGCTCGCCGCCTGCCTGGAGGCACTGCGTCCCCGCTGGCAGACGGCCCGTGCCGCGGCCGAGGCGGCGAATCGGGCTGGCGGCATCGAGTGCCGCGGCGTCGGCGTCGGCTGCATGTGGTACGGCATCGGCAACACCTCGCTATCGAATCCCTCGACCATGCGGGTCGGGCTGAAGCCGAACGGTCGGATCACGCTCTATAACGGCGCGGTCGATATCGGCCAGGGTTCCAACACGATCATGGTGCAGATTGCCGCCGATGCGCTCGGCGTGCCGATGGAGCGCTTCGACTTGATCATGGGCGACACCGACCTGACCGAGGATGCCGGAAAGACATCGGCGTCGCGCCAGACCTTCGTCTCCGGCAAGGCGGCCGAGCAAGCCGGTGCCGCCCTGCGGGCCGAGCTGCTGCGCCGCCTCAACGCCGGTGAGGATGCCGAGCTGGTGCTGGAGCAGGGGAGGGTGCAGGCCCGCGATGCCGCAGGCGCGCGCATGCTCGACTTGGCGGCCTTGCCGGTCGATGAGCGCGGCGACGTGCTGTCGGCGACCGGCAGCTTCGACCCGCCGACGACGCCGCTGGACGCCGATGGCCAGGGCGTGCCCTATGCCAGCTACGGCTTCGCCGCGCAGATGGCCGAGGTCGCGGTCGACCTGGAGCTCGGCACGGTCAAGGTGCTGCGCATCGTCGCGGCCCACGATGTCGGCCGAGCGATAAACCCGATCCAGGTCGAGGGCCAGATCCATGGCGGTGTTGCGCAGGGCCTCGGCCTGGCGCTCATGGAGGAGTATGTGCCCGGCCGCACCGAGAACCTGCACGACTATCTGATCCCGACCTTCGGCGACGTGCCGGACATCGAGTGCATCCTGATCGAGGATCGCGAGCCGCTCGGCCCCTACGGCGCCAAGGGGATCGGCGAGCCGGCCTTGATCCCGACCGCGCCGGCGATCTTGAACGCCATCCACCACGCGACCGGCGTCCGCATCACGCATGTGCCGGCGACGCCGGATCGCGTCCTTGCCGCCCTGCAGGCGCATGGGATCGCACGATGACCGATGCCCCCGCCGCCGATGCCGGTCCCAATACCGAGATCGTCACCTGCGACGCCTGCCCGGTTCTGTGCCGCATCCGCCCGGGCAGGACAGGCGCCTGCGACCGCTACGGCAATTTCGACGGCAAACTGACCCGGGTCGATCCGATTCTTCTCGCCGAGCGCACCATCGATCAGAATGGCGAGATGGTGCCGTTCCTGCAGAACGACTGGAGCGGCAATCCGGTGCAGCCGTCCTCGCTGTTCGTTACTGGCATCGGTTCCGGCACGACTTATCCCGACTACAAGCCGGCCCCCTTCATCGTGTCGAGTACTATCGAAGGCGTTGACATGGTCACCGTCGTGACCGAAGGCATCTTCAGCTATTGCGGAGTCAAGGTGAAGATCGACACCGATCGCTATGTCGGGCCCGAGCAGGCGGCGGTGCGCTGCAGAGGCGAGCAGGTCGGCCATGTCACCACGGCCGAATACGGCTCGCAGATGCTGGCGCTGGGCGGCGTGCGCCACCTGACCGGTGGCTCCAAGAAGGAGGGCGTCGTCACCTGTGAGATGCTTCTGAACCTGTGCAATGGCGGCGCGGCCGAACTGACCGTCGACGGCGGCGCCGCGCTGACCGTCCAGGCCGGCAAGCCGCCGGTCATCAACGGGGTTCAGGAGCACCGGATGCGGGTCGGCTGCGGCAGCGCGACCATCGGCATGTTCGCCAAGCAGTGGCACGGCCATGTCGACGAGGTGATCGTGGTCGACGACCACATCACCGGCGTGCTGACCGAGCATCAGGCCGGCCGCTGCCTCGACATGCCGCCCTCCGGCATTCGCGTGCGCGGCCGCCGGTCAACGCCCGGCCGCTATTTCCAGGTCGCCGAGCCGGGGACCGGCTGGGGCGGCACCGACATCACCGACCCGCTGACCATCATCGAGAAGATCGATCCGAAAATTGCCCGGCCGGGCCTGCGTCTTCTGATGGTGTCGACCACGGGGGAGGACAGCGCCTGGCTGGTGCTCGACGACACACTGACGCCCGTGCCGGTGCCGATGCCGGAGCCGATGGTCCGGGTGGTTGAACGCATTGGCGAGAACTGCGAACCGGCGCTCTGCACGGTGTTGTTCATGGCCGGGGCGGGCGGCAGCCTGCGCGCCGGCGTCACCGAGAATCCGGTGCGCCTGACCCGATCGGTGCGCGACGCGCTCACCCGCGTCACCTGCGGTGGCGCGCCGGTCTATGTCTGGCCGGGCGGCGGTATTACCCTCATGGTCGACGTCACGCGGATGCCGGCCAATGCCTTCGGCTATGTGCCGACGCCGGCGATCGTCGCACCGATCGAGTTCACCTTGCGGCGGGACGACTATGCCGCGCTCGGCGGCCATATCGACTGGCTGCAGCCGATCGAGGCGGTGGCCCAGGTCGACCGCAAGCGCGTCACCCTCTGGCATGCCGGCAATCCCTGGCCGCTGCAGGAGTCCGGCTGATGAGCGGCGGTTGTCATGGCCGCATGCTGCCGGACGGCCGGCTGCATCTGCAGCACGGCCCGATCGACCTGATCGTCGGCGCCTTCGGCAATCGCGCCGCAATATGGCAGGCCCATGCCGCAGCCTGGGCCCGCTTCCAGGATGTCCTCGAAGGGCTGGTAGCGGAACTACCGGTGCTGCGCCGTCCGATCGGGGATGTGCCGCCCGAGGTCGAGGGACCGGTCGCCCGGCGCATGGTCGAGGCCTGCTGGCCGCATTGCGACGTCTTCGTCACGCCGATGGCGGCCGTGGCTGGCGCCGTTGCCGACGAGGTTCTGGCGGCGATCACCGAAGCGGCCGAACTCGAGCGCGCCTATGTCAATGATGGCGGCGACATCGCCCTCCATCTCATGCCGGGCCGCTCCCTGTCCGCCGGTCTGGTGGCCGATCTGTCGCTGCCCAGCCTGGACGGTGCGATCCGCGTGACGCACGACCTGCCGGTGCGCGGCCTTGCCACCAGCGGCTGGCGCGGCCGAAGCCAGAGCTTCGGGATCGCCGACGCCGTGACGGTCCTGGCCCGGACTGCGGTGGCGGCCGATATCGGCGCCACGCTGATCGCCAATGAGGTCGATGTCGCGCATCCGGCGATTCGCCGGCTTCCCGCCAGCGATATGAAGGACGACAGCGACCTGGGTGAACGGCTCGTCACGGTCGAAGTCGGCGCGCTGCCGGCCGAGGCCGTCCAGGCGGCGCTCGATGCTGGCGCACGCCGCGCCGATGCGTTGCGCGCGCGCGGATTGATTTATGGTGCGGTGCTGATGCTGCGGCAGGCCTATCGTGTGATCGGCCCGCTGTCGCTCGCCACCGAAACGACCTGGGAGAAGCCGGCATGAGCCTGATCGAGGTGAGACGAATTCAGACCGTGCTGGAGGAAGTCCGCCACGAGTTCGGCCCGCCCGCCGCCGAGCCGCTGCGGCGCGCGGCGGTCTGCGCGGTTCTGCGCAACCCCTATGCCGGCCAGTATGTGGAGGACATCCTGCCAATGATGGAGGCGCTGAAGCCGGTCGGGCTGGACATGGCCCGGCGGCTGATCGCCGCGCTCGGCGGCGACCCTGGGCAAACCGCGGGCTATGGCAAGGGTGCCATCGTCGGTGCCGCCGGCGAGCTGGAGCATGGCGCGCTGTGGCATGTGCCGGGCGGCTATGCGATGCGCGAGGCACTCGGCGGCGCCAGGGCGATCGTACCGTCCTCCAAGAAGGTGGGATCCCCCGGTACCCGGCTCGACGTGCCGATCACCCATATCAATGCCTCCTATGTGCGCAGCCATTTCGACGCCATGGAAGTCGGCGTGCCGGGCGCGCCCGCGGCCGATGAGATCGTGGTCGTGCTGGTCATGACCACGGGCCCGCGCGTGCATGCCCGCGTCGGAGGGTTGGCTGTGTCGGAGATCAAGGGAGAGGATGGACTGCGATGAGCGCCAAGATACGCAAGCTGCTGACCATTATCGACGAGACGCGGCAGGAGATGGGCCGCCCGGTCGAGCCGCCGACCCGTCGGGCGGTCGCTTGCGCGGTGATCGAAAATCCGTTCGCCGGCTGCTATGTCGAGGACCTGTCGGAGCTCATCGCGATCGGCGAGGAGCTGGGCGGCCTGCTGGCGCGGCGTTGCGTCGAGGCGCTCGGCATCCAGCCCGGTCAGGCGGAGAGCTACGGCAAAGCGGCCATCGTCGGCGAGGGCGGCGAGCTGGAGCATGCCGCCGCCATTCTGCATCCGAAGATGGGCGCGCCTGTCCGGGCGGCGCTCGAGAAAGGGGCGGCGCTGATCCCCTCAGCCAAGAAGATGGGCGGCCTCGGCACGCCGATCGACGTGCCGCTGGGGCACAAGGATGCCGCCTATGTCCGTAGCCACTTCGATGCGATCGAGGTGCGCGTGCCGGATGCGCCCCGCGCCGGCGAGATTGTCGTCGCCATCGCGGTGACCGACACCGGACGGCCGCTGCCGCGCGTTGGCGGGCTGACGAAGCACGAGATCAAGGGGCAGGACGGCTTGAAATAACCGGACGCCAGGATCAACAATGCTTGGCGGTCAACCGGGCATCATAAACAGGGAGGCGAAGAATGCAGCGGATCAAACGATACTTCTGGGGTGCCGCAGCCGCCGTGGCGGCCGCGGCGGGCTTCACCGATCCGACCTGGGCCGCCGATTCGATTAAGATCGGCGAGATCAACAGCTATACCGGCCTCCCGGCCTTCACCATCCCGTACCGCAATGGCTGGGAGCTGGCGGTCGAGGAGGTGAACGCGAAGGGCGGCCTGCTCGGCGGCCGCCAGATCGAGGTCATCTCGCGCGACGACGGCGGCAAGCCCGGCGATGCCGTGCGAATCGCCAATGAGCTGGTGACCAGCGAGGGCGTCGACGTGCTGGCCGGCACGTTCTTCAGCCATGTCGGCCTGGCGGTCAGCGACTTCGCGGCCCACAATCAGGTGCTGTTCGTGGCGGCCGAACCCTTGACCGATGCGATCACCTGGGAGGAAGGCAACCGCTATACCTTCCGCCTGCGCCCTTCGACCTACATGCAGGCGGCCATGCTGGTGGAAGAAGCGGCGAAGCTGCCGGCCAAGCGCTGGGCAACGGTGGCGCCGAACTACGAATATGGCCAGTCCGCCGTGGCTATCTTCAAGGAGCTGCTGCAAGCCAAGCGTCCGGATGTGGAGTTTGTCGGCGAGCAGTGGCCGGCGCTCGGCAAGATCGACGCCGGCTCCACCGTGCAGGCGCTCGCCGCCTCGCAGCCTGACGCGATCTTCAACGTCACCTTCGGCGCCGACCTCTCGAGTTTCGTCCGCGAAGGCAGCCTGCGCGGCCTGTTCGAGGACCGGGCGGTCGTCAGCCTGCTGACCGGCGAGCCGGAATATCTGGATCCGCTCAAGGGCGAGGCGCCGGAAGGCTGGATCGTCACCGGCTACCCATGGGACCAGATCGACACGCCGGAGCACAATGCGTTCATCGACGCCTACCAGGAGCGCTTCGACGATTATCCGCGGCTCGGCTCGGTCGTCGGCTACACTACCTTCAAGGCGATCGCCGCAGCGATCGAGAAGGCCGGCTCGACCGACACCGAGGCGCTGGTCGACGCCATGGAAGGCCTGACCGTCTCCAGCCCGTTCGGCGAGATCGAGTTCCGCACGATCGACCATCAGGCCACCATGGGGGCCTATGTCGGCAAGATTGCCCTTGAGGATGGCCGTGGCGTCATGACCGACTGGCGTTACGCCGACGGCGCCGATTATCTGCCGCCCGACGCGGTGGTTGCAGAGCGTCGCCCCGAATAAACGGGTGCGTGAGCCGGCGCGCGGGGGTCCACATGCCCCTCGCGCGCCGGCGCCGCTGCGGCCGCTGGCGGATGACGGGGCGAGCATCCCTCAACACGGGACGGGACCATGGCCTTTTACGTTGCGCAGTTTCTCAGCGGCCTGTCACAGGCCGCCTCGCTCTTTCTCGTCGCGGCGGGCTTGTCGATCATCTTCGGCGTTACCCGGATCGTGAATTTCGCCCATGGCTCGTTCTACATGCTGGGGGCCTATCTCGCCTACATGATGGCCGATATGTGGAGCGGCGCCGTCGGCTTCTGGGGCGCGATCCTGTTGTCGGCGCTGACCGTCGGGCTGCTCGGCGTCGCGATGGAGGTTCTGCTGCTGCGCCGACTGTATCGCAGCCCGGAATTATTCCAGCTGCTCGCCACCTTCGGGGTGGTGCTGGTGGTGCAGGATGTGGCGCTGGCCATCTGGGGGCCGGAAGACCTGCTCGGACCGCGCGCGCCGGGTCTGGACGGCGTCGTCCGCATCTTCGGCCTGCCCTTCCCGCAATATGAGCTGTTCCTGATCGTCCTCGGCCCGGCGGTGCTCGGGCTGCTCTGGCTGACCTTCCACCGGACCCGCTGGGGCACGCTGGTGCGCGCGGCGACCCAGGACCGGGAGATGACGGCCGCCTTGGGCGTGAACCAGACTTGGCTGTTCACATCCGTGCTGTTTCTCGGCTCGGCGCTCGCCGGCCTCGGCGGCGCGCTGCAGATCCCGCGGGAGGCAGTCAATCTGCAGATGGACATCAACATCGTCGTCGAGGCCTTCGTGGTCGTCGTGGTCGGCGGCATGGGAAGCGTGACCGGCGCCTTCCTCGCCGCGCTGCTGATCGGGCAGCTTCAGGCGTTCGGCATCCTCATCTTTCCCGGGATCACGCTGGTCCTCGTCTTCCTGGTCATGGCCGTGGTGCTGGTGGTGCGGCCCTACGGCCTGCTCGGCCGGGCCCCCGCGACGGCGCGCGGCGAGAGCCATGCGCTCGAACCACCCTTGTATCCGGCCGGTCGCGGCCTGCAGTTCGCCGGCCTCGCTCTGATTGTGGCCTTGATCGCGCTGCCGGCGGTGCTTGGGGATTATGCACTGGTAGTCCTGACCGAGGTTCTGATCCTTGCGCTGTTCGCCGCCAGCCTGCATTTCATCATGGGGCCGGGCGGCATGATCTCGTTCGGCCACGCCGCCTATTTCGGGCTCGGCGCCTACGGCGCCGCGCTGCTGGTCGAACATTTCGACGCCGGCATGGTGACCGGGCTGGTCGTCGCGCCGCTCGCGGCCGGTGTCGGGGCGCTGCTGTTCGGCTGGTTCTGCGTCCGCCTGTCGGGCGTCTACTTGGCGATGCTGACCTTGGCCTTCGCCCAGATCGTCTGGTCCGTGGCGTTCCAATGGTACAGCGTGACCGGCGGC
Source organism: Virgifigura deserti (assembly GCA_003576685.1). GTDB lineage: Bacteria > Pseudomonadota > Alphaproteobacteria > Dongiales > Dongiaceae > Virgifigura > Virgifigura deserti. The sequence continues at coordinate 318,079 of QOZR01000004.1, read as the reverse complement.
GACAACGGCATTCTCGGCGTCTGGCCCGCAGCCTGGGCCTCGCCGAAATGGGTCTTTTACTATCTGACGCTGGTGCTTTGCACCGGCGGGGTGCTGCTGCTGCGCCGGATCATCTTCGCGCCCTTCGGCTATGCGCTGCGGGCCGGGCGCGATTCGCCGCTGCGCTCGGACGCCATCGGCCTGGACGTGACACGATATCAGTGGCTCGCCTTCACCCTCGCCGGCACCTTCGCCGGGCTGGCCGGCGGGCTCTATGCCTATGCCAAGGGTAGCGTGTTCCCGACGCTGCTGGACATCCCGATCTCGGTCGACGGTCTGGTGATGGTGCTGCTCGGCGGCGTGCAGACGCTGTCGGGGCCGATCGTCGGCGCGGCGGTGTTCCACGGCCTGGAAACCGAGATGGTGCGCTACACCGACTATTGGCGCCTGCTGCTTGGCCTGACCATCATCCTGCTGGTGCTGGTCTTCCCCCAAGGCATCGTCGGCGCGCTCCAGAGCCGCCTCGGCGCTCGTTTCTCCCCGCGTCTGCGGGAGCAGGTCGCCCGATGAGCGTTCTGGAGGTGGAAGGCCTCGCCAAGTCGTTCGGCGGCGTGCAGGCGGTCAGGAACGTGGCGTTCACGCTGGATGCCGGCGAGCTTCTGGCCCTGATCGGCCCGAACGGCGCCGGCAAGACGACCTGCTTCAACCTGTTGAACGGGCAACTGCAACCCGACGCCGGCGAGGTTCGGCTCGCCGGCACCAGCCTGATCGGCAAATCGCCCCGGAAGATCTGGCGCCTTGGCGTCGGGCGGACCTTCCAGATCACCGCCACATACCGGTCGATGTCCGTGCGCGAGAACGTGCAGATGGTGCTGCTGTCGCATCATCGCCGAATGCTCGGTTTCTGGCGGCGCGCCGCCGATCTCTACCGGGACGAGGCGACGGCGCTGCTCGAGCGGGTCGGCATGGCGGGCCAGGCGGAACGGCCCTGCAGCGTGCTGGCCTATGGCGATCTGAAACGGGTCGAGCTCGCCATGGCGCTTGCCAGCCGGCCGCGCCTGCTGCTGATGGACGAGCCGACCGCCGGCATGGCGCCGAAGGAGCGTATCGAGCTGATGGCGCTGACCGCAGACCTCGTGCGCGAGAGCGGCATCGCCGTCCTGTTCACAGAGCATGACATGGACGTGGTGTTCACCCATGCCCACCGGATCATCGTGCTGAACCGGGGCGAGATGATCGCCGCTGGCCCGCCCGACGCGGTGCGCGGCGATCCGCGCGTTCAGGAGGTCTATCTCGGGAGCGGCGCGATGTTCGGGCAGGGGAAAGACAAGGACAGCGCCGCCTGATGACCGGACAGATGCTGACGATAGAGAAGCTCAACAGCTTCTACGGCCGCGCCCACATCCTGTTCGATGTCGCCCTGGAGGCGGCGCGCGGCGAGGTGGTCGCGCTGCTCGGGCGCAACGGAGCGGGCAAATCGACAACCTTCCGCTCGATCATGGGCCTGGTCGAGAGCAGGAGAGGACACATCGCCTTCGCCGGGCAGGACATCTCGCGCCGGCCGCCCCACGAGATCGCGCGCCTCGGCCTGGGCTATGTTCCCGAGGATCGCCGGATCTTCACCGACCTGACGGTGATGGAGAATCTGGAGGTCGGGCGCCAGCCGCCGCGCCGGGAGGGCGCAAGCTGGACGCCGGAGAGGCTGTTCGCTCTGTTTCCGAACTTGGCCGAGATGCGCGACCGGCCCGGTGGTCGCATGAGCGGCGGCGAGCAGCAGATGCTGACCATCGCCCGCACGCTGATGGGCAACCCGGCGATGATCCTGCTCGACGAGCCGTCGGAGGGCCTCGCGCCGCGCATCATCGAGATGATGGCCCACGCCATCCTGGAGCTGAAGAAGGAGGGCGTGACCGTCATTCTGTCGGAGCAGAACCTCCACTTCGCCAGCGTGGTCAGCGATCGCGCCTATGTCATCGAGAAGGGCCGCATCCGCTATCAGGGCACCATGAAGGAGCTCGCCGCGGACGAGGACGTCCGCCGCGCCTATCTCACCCTGTGACGGACGGCTCCGCGCGGGCGCCTGGATCGCTCAGGCCGTCACCACTTCCGGCAGCCGTTCGGCCGGCGGCGTGTTGCGGCTTCGGCCGGTGCGCACGATGCCATCGATGACCACCATACCAATGCCGGGAATGTCGCCCAGCGCGATGCTTTCCAGGATCGTGCGGCCGGCCGTGTGCTGGGCGCGATCCATCAGCACGAAATCGGCGCTGCGTCCGGGCTCGATCAGTCCGCCCGCGAGGTTGCGGATACGCGCCGTGTTGCCGGTGGCGAGGCAGATCGCCGCTTCCGCCGACAGCCCGCCCAGGCCGGACAGCAGCGAAATCATCCGAAGGATGCCGAGCGGCTGGACGCCTGAACCGGCCGGGCTGTCGGTACCCAGGATTACCCGATGGAGCTGCTTCAGGTCGCGCGCCGCCTTCAGCGCGGCGATGGCCACTCGCTCGTTGCCGTTATGGACCAGCTCGATCGCCCGCGTCGAGCGCTCGCACAGCTCGCAGACATGCCCCTCGGGCAGGGCGGTGTGGCCGCCATTGATATGGCCGATGATGTCGGCGTCGGCTTCCAGTACCACGTCCTTGTCGATCAGGCCCGAGCCGGGGATCGACGGCCCGCCGGTATGGATCGTGCTCTGGATGCCGTATTTGCGCGCCCAGGCGACCATGCGGGCGGCTTCCTCACCGGCCTTGACGCTGCCCAGCCCGACCTCGCCGAGAAGGCTGACGCCGGCCTCGGCCAGTTCCTTGAAGTCGTGCTCCTCCATGCCCTTCTCGATTACCGGCGCGCCCGCCATCACCTTGACGCCGCCCGGACGGAAGGCGCTGAAGCTGCGCTGGGCGGTGACGGCGAGCGCCTTCAGGCCGACGATGTCCTTGGGCCGGCCGGGCAGGTGCACCTCGCCGGCCGAGACCATCGTGGTCACGCCGCCATGCAGGAAGCTGTCGATCCAGTTGAGCTGGCTCTGCCGCGGCGTCCAGTCGCCGAACACCGGGTGCACGTGACTGTCGATCAGGCCGGGGGCGACGCAGACGTCATGCGCGTCGATCACCGTCGCGGCTTGGTCCGTGTCCAGATCGCCCTGTCGGCCGACCGCCTCGATCTTGCCGTCCGTGGCGACGATCGTATCGGCATCGAGGATCGGCTTGTCCAGATCGCCCGACAGCAGAAGGCCGATATTCCTGATGACCAGCTTGCCCTTGGCCGGACCGGCGGACGTTTCGACTGCCATTCTCGCCTCCCATAAGAATTTGTTCGTCCACGAACAAATTCTGTCCGACCTTCGGAGGCAGGACAAGACTCAAGAGCGGCCGAGGCTCCGAGGAGACGAAAGCAGGACGTGCGCCGCTTCGACTCAGTCGAGATAGCCGGCGCGCATCACGAAGTCGCCAAAGCGCTCGCCCGCCGTGCGTTCCGCCGCATAGCGCCGGATGATCGGTCCCAGCTCCTCGATGATCGTCTCCTCGCCGATATTCTCCCGGAACAGCGTATTGAGCCGCTGCCCGTGGAAGCCGCCGCCGAGATAGACATTGTATTTTCCGGGTGCGCGGCCGGTGAAGGCGATCTCCGCGACATAGGGGCGGGAGCAGCCGTTCGGGCAGCCGCTCATGCGGATGGTGATCGGCTCGTCCTCGAGCCCGCACTCCGCGACGATTTCCTCGAACCTGGTGATCAGATGCGGCAGATAGCGCTCGCTTTCGGCCATGGCCAGCCCGCAGGTCGGTAGCGCGACACAGGCGATTGCCGCGCGGCGAAGGACGCTCTGCGTGCCGTCGAGCCCGTGGGTCTTCAGAAGCGCCTCGATATCAGGGCGCTTGTCGGCGGCCACGTTGGCGATGATCAAATTCTGGTTCGGCGTCAGGCGGAACTCGCCCGCATGCACGCGCGCGATCTCACGCAGGCCGGTCATGAGCAAGATTCCGTCGACATCCTGGACCCGCCCATTCTCGATGAAGAGCGTGTAGTGCGACGCGCCGCCGAGCCCTTCGGTCCAGCCATAGCGGTCGCCGTTCGTATCGAACCGGAACGGCCGCGCTTCGTCGAGGCTCCAGCCCAGCCGCTGCGTCAACTCGGCCTTGAACCAATCGAGGCCGCGCTCGTCGATGGTGTATTTGAAGCGCGCGCGCTTGCGGTCGGCACGGTCGCCGAAGTCCCGCTGGATGCCGACGATCTGCTCCGCGACTTCGACGACCTGCTCCGGCCTGCAGAAGCCGATCACGTCGGCGAGCCGCGGATAGGTGTTGGGCTCGTTGTCGGTCCGGCCCATCCCCCCGCCGACGGTCACGTTGAACCCGGCCAGATCGTCGCCCTCGCGAATCGCGATAAAGCCCAGATCGTGGGCATAAACGTCCACGTCGTTGGACGGCGGAACGGCGAAGGCGATCTTGAACTTGCGCGGCAGGTAGGTCCGCCCATAGATAGGCTCCTCCTCCGCCGGGCTGCCGGCCACCGGCTTCTCGTCCAACCAGATCTCGTGATAGGCCCGGGTCTTCGGCAGCAGGTGATCGCTCACCTGCTTCGCAAGCTCGTAGACGGTGCCGTGAACCGCCGAGAAATCCGGGTTGGTCGCGCACATCACGCCGCGATTGACGTCGCCGCATGCCGCGATGGTGTCGAGAAGCGCCGCGTCGAGCCCCTGGATCGTGCGCTTCATGTCCTTCTTGATGACGCCGTGGAACTGGAACGTCTGGCGCGTCGTCAGGCGAAGGGTCCCGTTCCCGTACCGGCAGGCGAGCTCGTCCAGCTTCAGCCATTGCCAGGGCTGGCAGACGCCGCCCGCAAGGCGCACGCGCGCCATGAACTGATAGGCCGGCTCCAGCTTCTGACGGCGCCGCTCGTCGCGCAGGTCGCGATCGTCCTGCTGATAGCTGCCGTGAAACTTCAGCAGCTGCTGATCGTCGGCCGAAATCCCGCCGGTGATCGGGTCCTCGAGCCCTTGCGCGATCGTGCCGCGAAGCAGATTGCTTTCGGCCTTGATGGTTTCGTTGGGGTGAAGCTTGTCCAGCGGCTGGGTGACGTCCCGGCTGCGGCCCAAGCTCTTGCTTGTGGTGGTCATGGCGATGCCTGATCCGATCAATAAACGTCGCGTTGGTAGCGTTTTTCTCGCTGCAGGCGCTTGAGATAGTCCTCCGCCTGCTCGGGAGCCAAACCGCCTTCCCGCCCGAGGATCGCGATCAGCGCCGCATGCACGTCCGGCGCCATCCCGTTCGCATCGCCGCAGACATAGAGATGCGCGCCCTCCTCAAGCCAGCCATAAACCTCCCGGCCTCGCTCGAGCAGGCGACGCTGGACATAGACCTTCTCGTCCTGATCGCGCGAGAACGCCACATCCATGCGGTTCAGCAGGCCGTCCTTCAGGAAGCGCTGCCACTCCAGCTGATACAGGAAGTCCGTCCTGAAATGGCGCTCGCCGAAGAACAGCCAGTTCCGTCCGGACGCATCGGCGGCTTCGCGATGCTGCAGGAAGGAGCGGAACGGCGCGACGCCCGTTCCTGCGCCGACCATGATGACGGGCGCCGAACCGTCCGCGGGCAGGCGGAAGTTCTTGTTGTGCTCGACATAGACCGGAACGGTGCCGTCGAGCTCGCAGCGCTCGGCGAGGTGAGCCGAAGCCACACCCTTGCGCTTCCGCCCGTGGCTGTCATAGCGCACGACGGACACGGTGAGATGGGCTTCCTCCGGATAGGCCTCGAGGCTCGACGCCAATGAATAGAGCCGCGGCTGAAGCCGGCGCAGCATCTCCACAAGCGCCTTGCCGCCGAGCCCTTCGACCGGAAATTCCGTGACCACGTCGATGACCTGCCGTCCGGCCGTGTAGGCCATCAGCTCGGAGCGGTTGCCCGCTGCCGTCAGCGAACGGAGCGTCGCCGCCTCTGCCGCACCGCCATAGAGCTCGAGGAAGCGCGGCGTCAGCACGGTGATCTCGTAATGGTGGGAAAGCGCTTCGCGAAGCGGCGCCTCGCCGGCGCTGCCGAGCGGCACGCGCTCCTCGCTATCGAGCTTCAGCGCTTCGATCAGCTCATCGACCATCGCCGGATCGTTCTGCGGGACGACGCCCAGCGAATCGCCGGGCTCGTAGGTCAGCCCGGAGTCCGCGAGGGACAGCTCGATATGGCGTGTCTCCTTGTCCGATCCGCGGCCGTTGAGAGTGATCGACTCGAGAAGGGTGGCCGGGAACGGGTTCTTGGCACCGTAAACATGCTGCGGATGCGCCGTGGCGGAGGCGCCGGTCGTCCCGCTACCCTGAACGACGCTCAGCTTCGGGGTCGACGGCCCGTCTTCCTTGGTGAAGAAGCCGAGCACGGCCTCGATCCACTGGTCGGCCTGATCCTCGTAGTCGACGTCGCAATCCGCCCGGGCATGAATTCGCTCCGCCCCGAGCTCCTGAAGCCGCTTATCGACATCTTTGCCGGTCTGGCAGAAATGCTCGTAGGTGGAATCCCCGAGGCCGAGCACGGCGAACTTCACGCCGTCGAGCTTGGGCGCCTTCCGGCCGTGCAGGAACTCGTAGAAATCGGCGGCGGTGTCGGGCGGGGTTCCCTCGCCATGCGTGCTCGTCACCACGACGAGTCGCTTGACCGCCTTCAGATCCTGCGGCCGGAATTCGGCCGTGTCCTTGACCGTTGCGAACAGCCCCTTCTGCCGGGCCAGCTCGCCGGTGCGTTCGGCTAGCGCGGCCGCGTGGCCGGTCTCCGATCCATAGACGATCAGGATCGGAGTCGAGCTTGCCGCCGGCGCGACATTGGCGGCCTGGGCGGCGGATTGTGCGCGACGGACGAAGCCCGCGAGATAGCCGCTGATCCAGATCGCCTCCTCGGGCGACAAGGTCTCGATCAGGCCGTCGAGCTGCTGAGCATGCTCCGACGTGAGCGGACTGGTCTGCGCGAGGTTAAGTTTTGCCAACATGGGTCACCGAATGCTCCAGGGCTTCGTCCAAGAAGGTCGCGCAGCGCGTTACAGGTTCGGCTGCGGAGTGATTCGGAGGTAGGGCTTCAGCTTCTTGTAGCCCTTGGGGAAGGCTTTGTCGGCCTCAGCGTCTGACACCGCCGGGACGATAATGCAGTCCTGGCCGTGCTCCCAGTTCACCGGCGTCGCGACCTTGTAGTTTGCGGTCAGCTGCAGCGAATCGATCACCCGCAGGATCTCGTCGAAGTTGCGGCCGGTGCTGGCCGGGTAGGTGATGGTCAGTTTGACCTTCTTGTCCGGCCCGATGATGAACACCGAACGCACTGTCAGCGTGTCGTTGGCGTTGGGATGGATCATGCCGTAGAGGTCGGAGACCTTGCGGTCGGCGTCGGCCAGCAGCGGGAAGTTCAGCGCCGTGCCCTGCGTCTCCTCGATGTCGCTCGCCCAGCCCTTGTGATCCGACAGCGGATCGACGCTGAGGCCGATCACCTTGACGTTGCGCTTCTCGAACTCGGGCTTCAGCCTGGCGACTTCGCCCAGCTCGGTCGTGCAGACCGGGGTGAAGTCCTTCGGGTGCGAGAACAGCACGCCCCAGCTGTCGCCCAGCCACTCATGGAAGCGGATCGGGCCTTCCGTCGACTCTTGCGTAAAATCCGGCGCCGTGTCGCCAAGACGTACCGTCATCGTCAGCTCCTTCCTGTCTGTCGGCCTCATAGGCCGATATTAGAATCGGTAATTTACACTTCAGACAGAAAACCGCAAGGTGTTTTGTAGAATGGTATGTAACACAGTATCTAAGTGTTATTAGTGGTTGAGCCTGTTTTCGAGTTAAACCAGAGGGATGCGGCGCCGAATTCGTTTGTGGCGCCTCTATTTTTACAATCTTACGGTGTTAATTATAATGGAATTTGCAACCTCCGAACGGTTGTCCAACGCCCACTTCCGTACCTTGTTACAACCGGCCATATTGATTCTGGAAGCAGAGTCGAATACCGTATACGAAATCACGAGACATGAGTTCTCAATGGAACGCCTTCCGGTTCAGTTGCCGCTTGCCGACCGCGTTTATCGCTCGATTCTCGACGCGATCTGCGAGGGCGAGCTTGCGCCGGGCCAGCGGGTGACCCAGGACGAACTTGCTGAGCGGCTCAATGTCTCGCGACAGCCGGTCCTCCAGGCGCTCCACCTGCTCAAGACGCAGGGCTTCGTGCGCGACACGGGCCGGCGCGGCGCGGTGGTCTCCTCGCTCGACCCTGTGTTCATCTCGCATCTCTATGAAGTGCGCAGTGCCCTTGATGGCATTGCCTGCCGCGGCGCCGCGCTGCGCGGGACGGCCGACGCGAAGCTCTGGGGGCCCAAGCTCATCGAGGACGGGCGGTCGGCGGTCGATTCCGGCTCGGTCAGCCGGATGATCGCGGCGGACATGAAGTTCCATCTCTTCGTCCATGAACTCTCGGGCAATCCGCTGATCGTGGAGACGGCGGCGCTGCACTGGCAGCATATCCGCCGCGTGATGGGCGGCTATCTGCACCGCTATCCCGCGCCGCAGACCATCTGGGACGAGCATGCGGCGATTCTCGACGCGGTCATTCGCGGCGACGCGGCCGAAGCCGAAAACCTTGCGCGTCGACATGCGGAGGCGGCGATCGCCAACCTGGTCCACTCGATCGAAGCCGAGAGCGTCCCAGTGGACGCCCCGGGGAACAACGAAAGCGGCAGTGTCGGAACAAGCCTCATGAGGAGGAAAACGTGATGAAGCTTACGCCAGCCCAGATCACGGAGTTCGAGGAGCAGGGCTATCTCTTCCTGCCCAATTTGTTCTCGCCGGAAGAGGCGGCGCTTCTGACCGGGGAACTGCCCGGCATCTTCGCGCAGCAGCGGGAGGAAGTGATCCGGGAGAAGGGCTCGGAGGCGCCACGCAGCGCCTTCTACGTCCAGACCTGGAACCCGGTCTTCGAACTGGTTGCGCGCCATCCGCGCCTGGTCGAGCCCGGCATCCAGCTGCTCGGCTCGGACAAGCTCTACATGCATCAGTTCAAGATCAACGCGAAGGCGGCGTTCGACGGTGCCGTGTGGCAATGGCACCAGGACTATGCAACTTGGTACAGCGACGATGACATGCCGACGCCGCGTGCGATGAACATCGCGCTCTTCCTCGCCGAAGCGAACGAGTTCAACGGGCCCCTGATGTTCATTCCGAAGAGCCATCGAGAAGGGCGGCTCGCGGCGGGCCACGACGTCACCACGACCAGCTATCCGCTCTGGACGACGGACAACGAGACGATTGCCCGGCTGGTCGACGAAGGCGGAATCGTGGCACCCAAAGGCCCGCCCGGATCGGTCCTGCTCTTCCACGGCAATCTGGTTCACGCCTCGGGTTCCAATCTGACGCCATGGTCGCGCTGGATTCTCTACCTTTCGCTCAATCGCTGCGATAATGCTATCCGCCGCTTCAAGCGGCCGACCTGGATCGCGAACCAGGACTTCACGCCGATCGAGATGTTGCCGGACGACTGCCTGGGCGAGTATGAGCGTCGGCGCCGCACGGCCGCGGAGTAGGGCAGAACGATGAATCTCCACAAGCTGCTGCTCGAGCGGGACGCGGCGGGCAAGCCGCTCCGCGTCGGCCTCATCGGCGCCGGCAAGTTCGGCTCGATGTTCCTCGCTCAGGCGCGCCGCACGCCGGGACTCCATGTCCTGGGTATTGCCGACTTGGCTCCCGAGCGCGCGAAGGCGAGTCTCGCCCATGTCGGCTGGCCACCGGAGAGCGTTTCGGCACGGTCCATCGGCGAAGCGGTCGACGACGGCACGACCTGGGTCGGCGAAGACGCGCAGGCGCTGATCGCGCATCCGGCGACCGATGTGGTGATCGATGCGACCGGCCATCCGCCGGCGGGCATCGCCCATGCGCTCGCGGCGATTGCCAACGGCAAGCATATCGTCATGGTCAATGTGGAGGCCGACGCGTTGGCCGGTCCGCTGCTCGCGCAGAAGGCGCGCGCCGCCGGAATTGTCTACAGCCTCGCCTATGGCGACCAGCCCGCCCTCATCGCCGAGCAGGTCGACTGGGCGCGGGCCTGCGGCTTCGATGTGATTGCCGCCGGCAAGGGCACCAAGTACCTCCCCGACTATCATCATTCGACGCCCGAGACGGTCTGGACCCATTATGGCCTGACGCCGGAGCAGGCGAGGCAGGGCGGCTTGAACCCGCAGATGTTCAACTCCTTCCTCGACGGCACGAAATCGGCGATCGAGATGACGGCGGTGGCGAACGCGACGGGGCTCACGCCGGCGCCGGACGGGCTCTGCTTCCCGTCCTGCGGCGTTGACGACCTGCCGCGCGTGCTGCGGCCCATGGCAGAGGGGGGGGCGGAGGGCGGCCGGCTCCACCACAAGGGGCAGGTCGAGGTTGTCTCCTCGCTGGAGCGCGACGGCAGGCCCGTCTTCCGCGATCTTCGCTGGGGGGTCTATGTGGTGTTCGAGGCGCCCTCCGACTATGTTGAGCGATGCTTCGCCGAATATGGTCTGGTGACCGACCCGTCGGGTCGATATTCGGTGCTCTACAAGCCTTATCACCTGATCGGGCTCGAACTCGGCATCTCCGTTGCCAGCGCCGGCCTGCGTCTCGAGCCGACCGGCGCGCCCACCGGCTTCCGCGGCGACGCGGTCGCGACCGCCAAGCGCGATCTGGCGGCGGGCGAAATGCTCGACGGCGAGGGCGGCTTCACCGTGTGGGGCAAGCTCATGCCAGCGGCCGACAGTCTGCGCCTGGGTGGGCTGCCGATCGGACTTGCGCACGGCGTGAAGCTGCGCCACCCGATCAAGGCCGGCGCAGCCGTCCGCTGGAGCGATGTCGTCGTGGACGAGACGAGCGAGGCGGTGCGGGTACGACGCGAGATGGAGGCGGCGTTCGGCGCGGCGCCTACGACGGAGCGGCAGCGGCTCAACGCGGAATAACACCGGCAGTTTTTGAGCGTGACCGATCAACCGCTGTAGGGGCGGGTTTGAAACCCGCCCCTATCATGACGGAAAACGAGTCAATCTTTCGGGCCGTTGGTACGACAGCCGGACTGCGCCTGATCCCTAAAACAAGTCCTGTCGCGAAATAGGCCGCCAAGAAGGCAATCGGAAACTTGCCTACTTGGCGGGGGTTCCAGGCGTTCGCGATGCCCAGCCTCAGGCCGTCTTCCGCCGCCTCACAAGCATATGCCGACGAGGCCGGCGCGAAGCAGCGCCAGCGTACCAGACTCGCGAGTCCCGCCGAAAATCGAACGAATTCGGTCCCGCAAAGCGCCGCATGGCAGCTGATCCCGTCCCATTTCACATTGAACTCCTCGAAAACTCGAAACGTCGGCCACTTGCCAGCCTTCGGAAACCTGCCCTATAATCCTATCGTCCTATGATTAGAATAATAAGAACTAAGCCGTTCACGGCGCGCCATCACCGGCGATAACGCAACAGAGGAGGAGTTACGGATGAGTCACTGGATCAAAGCAGTCGCCTTAACGCTCTCCGCCGTCGCGCTCGCGGCGGTGCCGCAGATCGCATCGGCTCAGGAAACCATCAAGATCGGCGTCAATCAGCCGCTGACGGGTGCCGTGGCGGCGTCGGGCAACTACGTGACGAACGGCGCCAGGATCGCGGCCGACGAGCTCAACGCCAATGGGGGTATCCTGGGTCAGCAGGTCGAGCTCATCATCGAGGACAACAAGAGCAATCCGACCGAGGCGGTGGCCGCGGCCGAGAAGCTGATCGTCCGCGACGAGGTGCCGGTGATGATGGGCGCCTGGAGCTCTACCTACACGCTGGCGGTGATGCCGAAGCTGATGGAGTACGAGATCCCGATGGTCGTCGAGACCTCCTCCTCCGGCAAGATCACGACCCAAGGCAATCCGTGGGTCTTCCGCATTTCCCCGACCTCGGAAATGGAGGCCAAGGCCTTCGCCGACAAAATCGACGATTTCGGTATCAAGAAGGCCGACTTTCTGGCGGTCAACAACGATTGGGGCCTCGGTGCGTCCGACGAGTTCAGGACGATGTTAAAGGAGAACGGCGTCGAGGTTGGGATGGTCGAGACCATGTCCGCCGACGCGCAGGATCTGAGCGCGCAGCTCTCGAAGCTGAAGGCGTCGGATGCCGATACGCTGTTCGTGACGACGGCGGTGGAGCAGCTCACGCTGGTGCTGAAGCAGGCGAAGTCCCTGGGTCTGCCGCAGACGATCATCACGACCGGCGGCTCGCAGTCGCCGGATCAGCTCATCGACCAGGCCGGTGCTGCCGCTGACGGCAGCTACCATCTGCTGTTCTTCGCGCCCTGGTTCCCCGAGGCCGCGCCGAATCCGGAGGTGGCGGTCCAGTTCGTCGATAAGTGGAAGGAGCGCGGCTACAACTTCGCCGGCCTGACCGAGGGCTTCCGCGGCTATGACGGAATCATGACCATCGCGGCGGCGATCGAGAAGGCCGGCGAGGCGGAGCCGGAGGCGATCCGCGAGGCGCTCTGGGACGTCAAGGTCGAAGGCGTCAATGGCGACATCAGCTTCATCAAGCAGGGGCCGGAAGGCATGGAAAGCGGCCAGAACGTCCCTGCGGTCTATGTCGTGAAGATCGAGAACGGCGAGATCATCCAGCCCTCTTTCTGAACGAAATCATCCGATCCCCGGGGCGGCCTGGGCGGCCCCGGGGCCCCTTCTTTCGACGGTTCGAGGGAGTCGCTTCTTGGACCAGCTGCTGCAGCATCTCCTGAACACGCTGATCCTTGGCGGCACCTATGCGCTGCTCGGGATTGGGCTGACTCTCATCTTCGGCATCATGAAGGTGGTGAACTTCACTCACGGCGAGCTCTATGCCTTCGGTGCCTACATGATGTTCTTCTTCGCCATGGTGCTCGGGCTCGACTTCTTCGCCACCCTGGTCATCGCCGTCATCCTCGGCGTCGCGCTCGGCGCGCTGATCGAGATCACTCTGCTTCGGCCGCTGCGCGGCGCCAATATCGACACCACAATGCTGGTGATGATCGGTGCCTGGATCGTCATGCAGAACACGGAGCAGCTGGTCTGGAGCGGCATCGCCAAGTCGATCAACACGCCGTTCCCGGTTGAGCCGCTGGTCCTCGGCCCGGTCTCGGTTTCCTGGGTCCGGGTCTTCGTTTTCGTGGTCGCGGTGCTGCTGATCCTCGGCGCCCAGCTGCTGATCCACCGCACCAAGCTCGGCAAGGCAATGCGCGCCACCTTTCAGGACCGCGACACCGCGGCGCTGATGGGCGTCAATATCAACTTTGTCTACACCGCCACCTTCGCGCTCGGCTCGGGGCTGGCCGCGGCGGCCGGGGCGCTGCTCGGCCCGGTCTTCGTGGTGACGCCGACGATGGGCAACCTGGCCGCCCTGAAGGCCTTCGCGATCGTCATTCTCGGCGGGCTCGGCAACATCAAGGGGGCAACCATCGGCGGCTTCATCCTCGCCTTTGTCGAGGAGATGGGGGCAGGCTACGTCTCGTCGGGCTATCGCGACGCGATGGGCTTCCTGCTGATCATCATCGTGCTGCTGTTCAAGCCGACCGGCCTGTTCGCCCGGGCGGAGCGCATCGGATGAAGACAGCCCTGCTCTGCCTCTGGCTCGCGGTTCTCCTCACGGTGCCGCTGTGGCTCACGGACCTGTATTTCCTGCACATCCTGATCACCACGGGCATCTTCACGATCGCGGCGATGAGCCTCAACCTGCTGCTCGGCTTCACCGGCCAGCTCAGCCTCGGGCACGTCGCCTTCTTCGGCATTGGCGCCTATACCAGCGCGCTGCTCTCGCTCGGCTTCGACCTGCAGCTGACTGAGAGCTATCGCTTCGCCGTCGCGCCGAAGCCGGTTTGGCTCGCCTTCCTGGCCGGCATCGTCGTCGCCGGCTTCTTCGGCTGGGTGATCGGCCGGATCTCGTTCAAGGTCCGCGGCGCCTACTTCGTGATCGTCACGATCAGCTTCGCCGAGGTGGTCCGGCTGGTCGCGCTCAACTGGGTGGACCTGACGGAAGGCCCGATGGCGCTGAGCGCGATCCCGCCCTTCACCTTCGGGATCCCGGGGCTGTGGGAGGAGACGATCTACAAGAAGCAGCCGAACTACTACCTGGTCCTGGGCGTCGCGATCCTGTCCTATCTGGTGATCCGGCGGCTGGTGCTGTCGCGCGTCGGCCGGGCAATGATCGCCCTGCGCGAGAACGAGCCGCTAGCGACCTCGGTTGGCATCGACGTGACCCGCTATCTCATCCTCGCCGCGGTCGTCTCGGCCGCGATCGCCGGGGCCGCCGGCGGGCTCTATGCCCATTATGTCCGGATCATCGACCCCGACATCTTCCTGTTCATCTACACCGTGACCATGGTGATCATGGTGATCACCGGCGGCAAGGGCACGCTGGCCGGGCCGATCGTCGGCGGTCTGATCTTCGGCATCCTGCCCGTGGTCCTGCGCTCGTTCGCGGGGCCGGAGATCCAGTGGATCATCTATGGGGCCTTCATGATCCTGATCGTCTTCTTCCTGCCCGACGGCATCGTGCCAGCGATCAGAAGCTGGTGGGAGGGCCGCGTCGGTCCGCTCGCGGAACCCGAGCCGGCGGAGCTGTCGAATGCCCGCCCGGCCGAGCGACAGGCGGAGTAAGGCCATGAGCGCGATTCCGAATACCGCCGCGCCCGTTCTGGAGCCCGTTCTGGAGATCGAGCACGTCGCCGTCCATTTCGGCGGGCTCGTCGCCGTCGCCGATATGAACTTCGCGGTTCATGAGGGCGAGGTCGTCAGCCTGATCGGTCCGAACGGCGCCGGCAAGACCACCGCCTTCAACGTGATCACCGGCTTCCTGCGGCCGACCAAGGGCCGGATCCGTTACCGCGGCACCGTGCTGACCGGCCTGCGCCCGCACGAGGTGGCGGATCTGGGCGTGGTGCGGACCTTCCAGAAGACCAGCGTATTCGACACCAATACGGTCTTCGAGAACATTCTGATCGGGTTGCACCGCCGCGGCCGCTGCACGGCCTGGGAGACGCTGCTCGGGCTGCCGCGGGTCCGCGCGGAGGAGAAGCGGCTGCGCGAAGAGGCCGTGGAGATCCTCGAGTTCGTCGGCATCGCCCGGCGGGCGTCGGAACTGGGCGGCGCGCTGCCCTATGGCGAGCAGCGGCTGCTCGAGGTCGCCGTCGCCCTGGCTGCCCGGCCGTCGCTGCTGCTTCTGGACGAGCCGGTGTCGGGAATGAACCCGGCGGAAACCTCGAGCTTCATGCGGCTGCTCGCCCGGATCCGGGCGCGCAACATCACCGTTCTGCTGGTCGAGCACGACATGCGGATGGTGATGGGCGTCTCGGACCGGGTGGTTGTGCTGAACCACGGCAAGATCATCGCCGAAGGCCCGCCCGCGGCGATCCAGCAGAACCCGGAGGTGATCCGCGCCTATCTCGGGCACGGGGTGCGAGGGGAGGGGGCGAAACGTGCTTGAGATCGACGGCCTCGATTGCTGTTACGGCAAGGTCAACGCGCTCAGGGCGGTTTCGCTCACCGTGAACCAGGGCGAGCTGGTGACGCTGATCGGTGCCAACGGGGCGGGCAAGACGACGACCCTGAAGGCGATCTCCGGCCTGCTGCCGCCGGTCGGCGGCAGCATCCATTTCGAGGGGGAGGACATCACGCAAGCCTCCGCGAAGCGGATTCTGGCGCTCGGCATCGCCCACTGCCCCGAAGGCCGCCGGGTGTTCCCCTACATGACGGTGCAGGAGAACCTCGAGATGGGCTGCTACCTGCGGACCGACCGGAGCGCGCTGACCGAAGACATGGAGCGGATCTTCACGCGCTTTCCGGTGCTAGCCGAGCGGCGCAGCCAAATGGCGGGGACGCTGTCGGGCGGCGAGCAGCAGATGCTGGCGATCGGCCGCGCGCTGATGAGCCGGCCCAAGCTGGTGCTGTTCGACGAGCCGTCGCTGGGCCTTGCCCCCAACCTGGTGGAGCGGACCTTCGATATCATCATGGAGATCCGCGCCCAGGGGACAACGGTGCTGATGGTCGAGCAGAACGCCTATGCCGCGCTGGAGATGTGCGACCGCTCCTATCTGCTGGAGTCCGGTCAGGTGGCGCTCCAAGGCACTGGCCAGGACCTGCTTGACGACCCGCATGTGCGAGAGGCCTATCTCGGCGGCTGAGGGCCCTAATCATTTGAATGAGAGGACGATTTTCACCGATCAGGTTGGGTCAACCTGATCGGATCGTACTCTAGCGCCGGAAGAGCGCGCCGAAGAGGCTCTTGATTCGCGCCCAGAGAACAGAGAGGACGAGCGCGCCGGCGTTCAGTTCGGCGGTTTGCTCGGTCGAGGGCTCCGGCTCGGCGGGCGAACCTCCGGCGGCGCGGTCCATCCGCACCCGGAGGTTCTGCGCGAATGCGGCGGTCAGGCGGCTGGCCAAATCGTTGACGATGCCGGATCGGCTGAACTGGGCGAGCGGACCGGTCAGCGTGAAGCCGACATCGACCTCGACGCGCGTGGCGGTGCCTCCCTTTTCCTCGAACAGCGCGTAGCGGATCTCGCCCCGGGCCGAGGAGCGGCTCCGCGTGTCAAGGCCGCCGCCGCGAATCACGCCGCGCTTGTTCGCGGCATCGCGTTCGATATCGGCATCGCCTGCGAAATCCGCGCTGATTGGGCCGAGCTTGATGCGGATCTTGCCGGCGACATGATCGTCGCGCGGCGGCGTGGTCAGGCTTGCGCCCGGCATGCACGCCGCCACCTGATCGATCTGGTCGAAAAAAGCCCAGACGCGGTCAGGCGGATGGTTGACCGTGAAGGACTGCCGGATTTCCATTCCGGGCTTCGCTTGGCCGGACGGCGACCGCGTCGGCTCGGCCGCCGGCGCGGTGGTCGTTGCGGTCGCCATCTGTCGCTTGATCGGGCCGTTCGCCGGCATCGTCCGTGCGTGGCCCGATCCGACCGGCCCAAGGGACGTTCCAGGGGTCGTTCCGGCCTCCGGCCGTGCCGCCGATCCGTTCTTCTGTCTTTCCTCGATCACCCGACGAACGGCGCGGACGATGCCGACATAGCCGGTGCAGCGACAGAGATTGCCGCTGAGCTCGAAGCGCACCCGCCGGTCGTCGGCGTCCGGCAGGCGCGTGACGATGTCGCGCGCGGTGATCAGCATGCCGGGCGTGCAGTAGCCGCATTGAAGGCCGTGCTCGCGCGAGAAGGCGTCGCGCAGCCGGCGCATCGTCGCGTCCTCGTCAAGCCCTTCGATCGTGGTGATCTCGGCGCCGTCGCAGGCGACGGCATAGGTGATGCAGGAGCGCGCCGGTGATCCGTCGATCAGCAGGGTGCAGGCGCCGCAGACGCCATGCTCGCAGCCGAGATGGGTGCCGGTCAGAAGCTGGCCTTCGCGCAGGAAGTCGGCCAGGTGCGTCCGTGGCTCGACCGCGGCCGTCACCGCCTTGCCGTTGACCGTCAGGCTTATCGTCTTCATTGCAGGCTCGCCCGGTCGACGGCCCGCCTCAGGGCGGCCAGATGGACCTGTCTCTCGAACGGGTCAGTCATCCCTTTCCGGTCGAGCAATCGTGCCGCGGCGGCGGTGTCGTAGGTCGCGGCGAGATTGTCCGACGGCCGATCGCCGAACAGGAACGCCGCATCCGCCACGACGAGCGGTGTCGATTCCGTCGCGCCGATCACCGCCCGGCAGACCGACCGCTCGGGATCGTACAGCACCGCGCCGATCGCATGGGCGAACTCGCCGGTCTTGCGACAGATCTTGTAGTAGCCCCAGCGGGCGCGCGCCGACAGCCGCGGAATGCGGACCGCCTCGAGGATCTCACCCGGCTCGAGCGCCGCCTCGAACACACCGACCATATAGTCTTCGATCGGCAGGGTGCGCCGCCCGGAGTCGCCCTGGGGGCCGCCCCGGATGATCGCCTCGGCGCCGAGTGCGGCGAGGCCGGAAACCCAGTCCGCCGACGGGTCGGCGTGGGACAGGCTGCCGCCGATCGTGCCGCGGTTGCGGACCGCCCGATAGGCGATGCCGCGGGCGATCGCCGGCAGGACGCCGCCAGTCACGTCGGGGGCTCGGCCATCCTCGATGTCGGCATTGGTGATGCAGGCGCCCAGCGTGATGCCGTCCGAATCCGGCTCGGCGCGTTTCAGTTCGGGAATGCCCGTGATGTCGACGAGCAGGTCCGGCTGCACGAGGCGCAGGTTCAACATCGGGCCGAGCGACTGTCCGCCGGCCAGGACTTTGACGAATAGATCCTCGCGCCGCAGCAGGTCGAGCGCCTCGGCGACGCTCGACGGCCGTTCGTAATCGAACTGCGCCGGCTTCACGCCGCGTCTCCCGCCGCTCTCCGCGCGCCGGACTCTTTCACGGCTGCGATCGCGTCGACGATGCGCCGCGGCGTCATCGGCGAAACGCACAGCTCCGCACCCAGCAGACGCAGCGCGTCGTTGACCGCGTTGGCGATCGCCGCGGGCGGGCCGATCGCCCCGCCTTCGCCGATGCCCTTGACCCCGAACTCGGTATAGGGCGAGGGGGTCTCCATATGGATGATGCGGAGCTCCGGCACCTCGGTCGGACCCGGCAGAAGGTAGTCGGCGAAGGTCGAGGCGAGGGGCTGACCCGCCTCGTCGAACGGCATCTCCTCATAGAGCGCGGTGCCGATGCCCTGCGCGGTGCCGCCATAGACCTGGCCGTCGACGATCATCGGGTTCACCAGCACGCCACCATCCTCGACGATCACGTAATCGAGAATCTCCACCGCGCCGATCTCGGTATCGACGGCGACCACCGTCGCGTGCGCGGCATAGCTGAAGGTTCCCGAGTCGCGCACCGGCTTGTAGCCTGCCGTCGTTTCGAGCCCTCCGGGATCGGCATCGTTCGGCAGGTCCTGTGGTCGCAGATACCAGACCTTCGCGATCTCGCCGAGGGTGACGCTGCCGGACGGGCCGACCACCATGCCGTCCCGCACCGTGACCTTGGCCTCGTCGGTCTGCATCAGCCAAGCGCCGATCCGCGCGGCGCGCCGGGCGATCTCCTGACAGGCGCGGGTCACCGCGCCGCCGGCCATCACCATGCAGCGCGATCCCCAGGTTCCGGTGGAGTAGGGCGTGTAGCCGGTGTCGCCATGGACGACGCTGATCTTCTCCGGATCGATGCCCAGCACCTGGTGTGCCACCTGGGCCAGCGTCGTCTCCAGCCCCTGGCCGTGGGACTGGATGCCGACCCGAAGCTCGAGGCCGCCGTCGGGCGTTACGCGGGCGGTGGCCTGCTCGTGGCCGGGCACCATCGGAATGCCCCAGCCGGAATAGACGGAGGTGCCGTGCGCCGCCTGCTCGCAGAAGATCGAGACCCCGACGCCGATCAGACGCCCGTCCGGCTCGCCCCGCTTCTGCCGGTCGCGAACGGCCGGCAGATCGATCGCCGCGACAGCGCGGCGCAGGCACTCCGGATAATCGCCGCTGTCGAAATGCTTCTTCGTAATGTTGTCGAAGGGCATCTGCTCCGGGCGCACGAGGTTCTTGAGCCGCACTTCATGCGGCTCCAGCCCCGCTTCGCGGGCGATCGCGTCGATGAGCAGCTCCATCGCGAAGCAGACACCGGTTCGGGCGACGCCGCGATAGGGCAGGATCGGGCATTTGTTCGTGGCAACCGAGTAGGTCTTGCAGCGATAGGCCGGAAAGTCGTAAGGGCCCGGCAGAATGCTGGCGACCTGCGCCGCTTCGAGGCAGGCGGAAAAGGGATAGGCGGAATAGGCACCCGAATCGACCGTTGCCTCGCAGTCGATGCCGAGAAGCTTGCCGTCCCGATCCGCATAGCCCGTGATCAGGTAATGGTGCTCGCGGCAATTAGTCCCGGCGATCAGGTGCTCGCGGCGATCCTCGATCCACCGCACCGGAAGGCCGGACTTGATCGCCAGCCAGCAGACGCAGACCTCTTCCGGCGACAGGATACCCTTATAGCCGAAGCCGCCGCCAACATCCGGGGCGATCACGCGGATCCGGCCGTGATCCAGGCCGAGGCAGCCCGACAGCCCGGTGCGCACGATATGCGGCATCTGCGTCGAGCTGTAGACGGTGAGCTGCTCGAGTCGGCTGTCCCAATAGGCGACTACGCCCTTGCCCTCCATCGGGGCCATGGATTGGCGGGCCGTGCGGATCTCGCGGGTCACGCGAATCGGCGCCGTTCGCGCGGTCGCGGACAGGTCGGCGTCGACCAGGGTCTCGAGGAAGATATTGTCGCCCCAGGACTCATGGAGCAGGGGCGCCCCCGGCTTGCGGCCTTCGAGCATGTCCGATACGGCCGGCAGCTCCTCGAGATCAAGGCTCACGGCGGCCGCGATGTCCTCGGCCTCGGCGCGCGTTCCGGCCAGGCACATGGCGACGAGCTCACCCACTTGGCGGACCTTGCCAGTGGCGAGCGGCGGCTGCTCGGAGACCTTGAAGCCGGCGAGGCCGGACACCGCGCGGATCGGCTTGATATCGGTGTCGCCGGCGGTGAAGACCGCGTGGCGCAGCGTGTCGGGGATATCGATGCCGCGGATCTGGGCGTGGGCCACGGGACTGCGGACGAAGGCGACGTCCTTCATGCCCGCCAATCGGACATCGGCGATGAACTGGCCACGGCCGCGCATATAGCGGTCGTCCTCCTTTCGGATGAGACGACCACCGACCCCCTTTACCGTCATCCCCGCACTCCCGTAACGGCGATGTCCCGTGTCGGTGCCGAGCTGGCCCGCGCCAGCTTCGTCGACCGTCACCGGGCATCCGGTTTTAAAATCCTATCGTCCTATTTTTAGTATGTTAGGCCTTTCTTCTTGCCGATTTCAAGCACCGATCGGCGCTTATGAACGGCTCTTGCGGGACCGGCTTGCCCTGCCGTTCTCAAGGAGGTCGATATAAAGCTTCACGCAATCGCCCGGATAGATGATCTCGGCGACATAGATTGCCGTTCCTTCTGCGTCGACCACCACGCAGTGACATTCGGCGGTCGGCGAGTTCAAGGCGACTTTCAGCAGATGCGCGGTTTCGGTGTCGGCGCTGCCGATGACGAGGCTCTGATGCGCCTGCGCGATCTTGACGTCGTCGAGAGAGGCGAGAATGGGTAGCGCGGTATGCGTGAGGAAGGCGTCCGGATCACGCTCATAGACGTGACGGGCCAAGTGGAGATTGACCACAGCGAAGGGCTCGTTCTGGCGGAGCTGCACGCTGCGCAGGAACAGATAGTCCGCCGCCGGCTTGCCGTCACCTTCGTTCAGCCGCGGCTGCGGTGGCGGATTTTCAACCGGAATGATTTTCGGGATGTTGTCCTTGATGGTGGAAATCAGAGAATCCCAGCTCGTCGCCAGCTTAAGCCAACGCTTGTTCTGGATACGGTCGGCGACGAAGGTGCCGCGGCCCTGCTGCCGATGAACCAGGCCTTCCTTCTGCAGGAGGTCGACGGCTTGCCGGACCGTCACTCGGGCGACCTGAAACTCTGTCTCCAGCTCATCCAGGGTGGAGATCTTCTGACCCGGCTCCCACTGGCCATCCTCGATGCGTCGACGCAGCGCGCTCGCAACCTGGAGATAGAGGGGAATCCGGCTGCGCTTATAGGTGCTCGCCAGCTGCGACATAATGGGTCTTCTCTTCCTATTGTCCACAACACCGTATGAATAGGACCTATTAAAGCAGAACTGCCGACGCCCTCAAGGGTGAGGGGCTCCCATCCCGGTTTCACTCGGCTCCGCTGACTACGCCGCTGATCAGGTTCTGGCTGTAGAGCGCGGCGAGGTCGATGCCGGCGTCCTCGGAAACGGGCCGCAGCCGGCGGATCAGCGTCTGGAGCGCGGCTTCCTCCTGCTGGCGGATCGCCTCCGCCTCGGCGACCGTCACCGCGGCAAACCGGATGCCGTCGCCGGGCCGACGCCGACCGATGACGGGCAGATCGGCGGAGATCACCGTGGCGATCTTCGGATAGCCGCCGGCGGTCCCGTGGTCGGCCAGCAGCAGAATCGGCTGGCCGGAACCCGGCACCTGGATCGCGCCGGTCGCGATGCCGTCGGACACGATGTTGTAGCCGTCGCGGTGCGCCAATATCGGCCCGTCGAGGCGAAAGCCCATGCGGTCCGCGTTCTGCGACACCCGGTAGTCCGACGACAGCAGCGTATCGACCGCGGCGTCCGTGAAATAGTCCTGCTGCGGCCCGAGGACGACGCGGATCGTTCGGTTCGGAGCGAGATCGGGTGTCTTGGGGAGCATGACCTCGTCGCGTTCCGTGGCGGCGTCGAACCGCAAGGGCAGGTTGTCCCCGGGCCGGAGCGCCCCACCATGCAGGCCGCCGATGCCCCCGCGCACATAGGTCGACAGGCTGCCGAGGCAGGGTTCGATGGCGAAACCGCCCTCGACCGCCAGATAGGCGCAGGCGGAGTCGGCCAGGGCACGGATCCGGAAGCTCTGACCGCGGCGCAAGGTGATGCTGCGCCAGGACGGCACGACGCGCGCCTCCTCGCCGAGGACCTCGATCCCGGCGCCGCTTCCCGCCAGGGCGACGCGCACCGACTCGGCCGCGACCTCCAGCGTCGGTCCCTGCATCAGGATCTCCAGCGCCGCCATCCCGGGCGGATTGCCGACCAGGGCATTGGCGAGCCGCAGGCCGACATCGTCGAGCGGGCCGGAGACAGGCATTCCGACATCCTGGTGGCCGAAGCGGCCGCGGTCCTGGATCGTCGTGTGCAGGCCCGGCGCAACCACCGCCAAGCTAGCCCCGTGGACCGTCGTCACGGACTCGTCTCCTCGCAGGGGACCCGATAAGTTCCGGCTTCCGTCGCGGCCTGGATTTCTTCGAACGCGTCATCCGTGATCGGGTCGAACAGCACCGCATCCCCCGGGGAGAACAGCGCCGGGGAGTCTCGCCGCGTATCGAATAGCCGGATCGGCGTCGCGCCGATCAGATGCCACCCGCCCGGACTCTCGATCGGATAGATCGCCGTCATGGTGGTGGCGATCGCCACGGACCCGGCCGGCACGCGAACCCGTGGGTCGGTGCGCCGCGGCAGAGCCAG
This sequence comes from Virgifigura deserti, assembly GCA_003576685.1. Lineage (GTDB taxonomy): Bacteria > Pseudomonadota > Alphaproteobacteria > Dongiales > Dongiaceae > Virgifigura > Virgifigura deserti. The sequence continues at coordinate 295,120 of QOZR01000004.1, read as the reverse complement.
ACGCTCCGGCAGATCACCCATATAGGGAAACCCCGGCACGAAGCCGATCATATAGATGTGATATCGCGTGCCGCTGTGGAGGGAGACGACCGCATCGATGTCGAGGCCGCTGCGCTCGGCCACCTCTGCCAGATCGGGGGCATGACGCAAGTCATAGCAGACCGGCACGCGCCAGAGCTTCGCCGTCCGAGTCCGCTCCTGCCGGTGATCCAGAAGCGCCTCGATGGCGCGCGTTAGGTCGGCGGCGGTCGTCTGCAAGGGGTCGTAATGAACCAGCAGCGAGCGGAAGGTCGGCACCGTCTCGATCACCCCGGCCGGCTTCGCGTCGCGGATGGCGGCGCGGAGCTGCAGCACCCGGTCATTCAGCGCCCGGTCGATCGCCGCGCCGAACTCGACGAGCAGCGCCGTGTCACCGCTGGGTAGAAATCGAACCGCCACATCGCCCCCAAGGCTTCCCGGGCCGGCTACAAATCCGTTGCTTCCGGTCTCCGGGTTATCTTATTATCTTACTATTCTTAGTATCACAACGACGCTCCGGGAAACACCGGACTCCTTTGGCATATTGTTTTCGGAAACGGCAGTTTCGGCGAGCGGCGGGTAACGGGATTCAAAGGCGGGATACAACGCAATGGCACGGCAGATCAACCTGAATGCGGATATGGGCGAAGGCTTTGGCGCCTATGAGATCGGCGACGACGAGGCGCTGCTGCCGATCGTCCGCTCGGCCAACATCGCCTGCGGCTTTCACGCCGGCGATCCGCTGACCATGCATCATCTGGTCACTCGGGCGACGGCAGCGGGGGTGAGCCTCGGCGCCCATCCGGGCTTCAACGACTTGTGGGGCTTCGGGCGTCGTCGGATCGACACGAGCCCTAAGGAGCTCGAATATATGGTGGCCTATCAGATCGGCGCGCTGCAGGCGATGGCCTCTTATGCGGATGCCAAGGTCACGCATGTCAAGCCGCACGGGGCGCTGAACAACATGGCGGCCGAGGACGCCGATCTCGCGCGCGCGATCGGGCGGGCGATCAAGGCGGTCGACCCGAGCCTGGTCTATGTCGCCCTGGCCGGCTCCGAGATGGAGAAGGCGGGCGAGGCGCTCGGCCTGCCGGTCGCGCGGGAAGGGTTCTGCGACCGCCAGTACGAGGATGACGGCAACCTGACCTCGCGCAAGATTCCCGGCGCGGTGATCAAGGACCCCGAAGTCGCGACGCGGAACGTCGTCAACATGGTGCTGAACCAGGAGATCGTTTCGCGCAACGGCAAGCGCCTGCCGCGGCGGATCGATACGCTGTGCGTGCATGGCGACGAGCCCAGCGCGGTCGCCCTGGCGCGGTCCGTCCGCTCCGGGCTCGAGGCGGCCGGCGTCGAGATCGTGCCGCTGACCGAAATGGCTCTAGGCTGATACGGCGCTCCAATTCAGGACGAGGCAGTGACCATGAGCGATGACCGGCCAAGCTTGGCGATCGTCGGCGGCACCGGCGCTCTGGGCTCAGGGCTCGCGACCCGGTGGGCGGCAGCGGGATATCCCGTCATTCTCGGCTCGCGTTCGGCCGAGAAAGCCGAAGCCGCGGCGCGCGAGATCGCGGCGGCCAACGGCGCGCCTGCGGTACGCGGGCTGGACAATGCGGCTGCCGCGCAAGCCGGCGACATCGTCGTCGTCGCCGTTCCGTTCTCCAACCACGACGCTGTGCTCGACGAGATCGAGACGGCGGTCGCCGGCAAGATCGTGATCGACGCGACCGTTCCGCTGATACCGCCAAAGGTGGCGACCGTGCAGCTGCCGCCGCATGGCAGCGTCGCGCAGGCCACGCAGCGGCGCCTCGGCGATGGGGTCCGTGTCGTCTCCGCCTTTCAGAACGTCGCCGCGCACAAGCTGCGGGAAGGCACCGCCATCGACTGCGACGTGCTGGTCTGCGGCAATGCCAAGGAGGCGCGCGACGCGGTGATCGCCCTCATCGAGGCGATCGGTCTGCGCGGTATCGACGCCGGGCCGATCGCCAATTCGGTCGCGGCCGAGGCGCTGACCTCGATCCTGATCGGCATCAACAGGCGTTACAAGGCGGACGGCGCCGGACTCCGCATCACCGGCCTTGCCGGGTCCTGACGGTCGAAATGGATGCGAAGACCGTCACCTTCACCGCGATCCCGGACCTGCCGCTGGTCGGTCCGGGCGATGATCTCGCGGCGATCCTGATCGACGCTTTCGAGCGGGCCGGCATCGTCCCGCAGGATCGCGACGTCCTAGTGATCGCCCAGAAGGTGGTGTCCAAGGCCGAGGGCCGCTATGTCGACTTGGCCGACATCGTGCCATCGCCGCGCGCCCGTGAGCTGGCCGCCGCGGTGGACAAGGATCCACGCCTCGTGGAAGTGATCCTGTCCGAGGCGCGCGAGGTGGTGCGCTTCCGGCCCGGCGTTCTGGTCGTCGAGCACCGGCTGGGCTTCGTCATGGCAAATGCCGGCGTCGACCAGTCGAACATCGAGCACCCGCAGGGCAGCGAGCGCGTCCTGCTGCTGCCGGAAGATCCCGACGCCGCCTGCGCCGCGCTCAAGGCGCAGCTGGATGCCTGTTTCGGTGTCGAGATCGGGGTGGTCATCAATGACAGCTTCGGCCGCCCCTGGCGCAACGGCGTGGTCGGCGTGGCGCTCGGCGCGGCCGGGCTGCCGGCGCTTCTCGACCTCGTCGGCGCGCCGGACCTGTTCGGCCGCGCCATGCGCGTGACCGAAGTGGCGGTCGCCGACGAACTGGCCGCCGCCGCGTCGCTGTTGATGGGGCAGGCGGGCGAAGGGCTGCCGATCGTGCTCGTGCGGGGCTTATCCTGGGACGCCCCGCCGCGAAACGCGGCCGCCTTGTTGCGCTCGAAAGAGCGGGACCTGTTTCGCTGATGGCCGGGTCGACGCAGAAAGATGATAATGGCCAAGTGCTGGCCCTGTGCGGCGGCGTCGGCGGCGCCAAGCTGGCGCTCGGCCTCTATCGGGTCCTGGGTCCCGACCGGCTGACGCTCGTCGTCAATACGGGCGATGATTTCGAGCATCTCGGACTGCATATCTCACCCGATCTCGACACGGTCACCTACACGCTCGCCGGCCTCAGCAACACCGAACTCGGCTGGGGACGGGCCAACGAAACCTGGACCTTCATGGCGGCGGTCGAGGCGCTCGGCGGCGAGAGCTGGTTCCGGCTGGGCGATGGGGATCTCGCGACCCACGTCGAGCGGACGCGCCGCCTGCGCGCCGGCGAGAGCCTGACGGCGATCGCCGGGGACTTCGCCGCCCGGCTCGGCATTCGGGCCCGGTTGCTGCCGATGACTGACGATCCGGTGCGCACCGTCGTTCACACGGCCGACGGCGCGTTGCCGTTCCAGCATTACTTCGTTCGGCTTCGCTGCGCGCCCGTCGCGACCGGCTTCTCGTTCGAGGGCGCTGCCGAGGCGAAGGCAAGCCCCGACGTGCTGCAGGCGCTCGCCGATCCCGACCTGCGCGCCGTGGTGCTGTGCCCGTCCAACCCCTATCTCAGCATCGATCCGATCCTGGCGCTGCCCGACATTCGGTCCGCGCTCCTGCGCTGCGCGGCACCGGTCGTCGCGGTGTCGCCGATCGTCGGCGGGCGGGCGGTCAAGGGGCCGACGGCGAAGATCATGGCCGAGCTCGGCATTCCCGCCTCGTCCGCCGCGGTGGCGGATCATTACCGGGGGTTGCTCGACGGGCTCGTCCTCGACCGGGCGGACGCGTCGGAGGCGGCGCACCTGGATCTGCCTATCGAGCTCACCGGGACTGTCATGAGCAGCCTTCAGGATCGCGAACGGCTGGCGAAGACGGTGCTGGCGTTTGCTGAGCGTCTTGGGAGCACCGCGAAGGAGAGGCGCCATGGCTGAGACGGGCTTCTGGGCCGTCGTGCCGTCCAAGGATCTGCGCCGGGCGAAGCAGCGCTTGGCGCCCGTGCTTGCTCCGGCGGAGCGGTCGGGCCTGGCTCGGGCGATGCTCGAGGATGTGCTGTCCGCGCTTGCGTCGGTGCACGGCCTGGCCGGCCTTCTGCTGGTCACGACAGACGGCGAACTCGCCCGGCTCGCTCGGACATTTGGCGCCCGGCTCGTTCTCGAAACGGACGGGCGCGGCGTCACCGCCGCAGTGACGGCGGGAATGCAGACTCTCGCAACGGAGCAGGCGACGGGTATGCTGATCGTTCCGGCCGATGTCCCGCTGATAACCGCTGCCGAGATCGACTCGATTCTGGCGGCGCATGGTCCGGCACCCGCCGTCACGCTGGCGCCGGCCGTCGTCGACGGCGGTTCGAATGCGTTAGCCTGCTCGCCGGTCGACGCCATCCCCTTCCGGTTCGGGCCGGAGAGCTTCCGGCGACATCGCGAAGCGGCTCGACAGCACGGAATCGAACCCGGGGTCGTTCGCCTGCCGGGACTGGCGCGCGATATCGACCGTCCCGAAGATCTCGGGCGGTTCGTCGCCCGGCCGTCGCCGACCCGGGCCTATGCCTATCTGGAAGAGCGCGGGATCGTCGCGCGGCTCCGCGCCATGCCGCAGGACCGGCCATTCACGACCTCAGCGTTGCGGGACGCCTCATGACAAGGGATCTGCTCCGGGATGCGATGACCGGCCGTCGCCTCGCGCCCGACGAGGCGCGCGCCCTGGCCGAGTGCGAGGATCTCGACGGCCTGATGCGGGCGGCCGCGGCCTTGCGCGACGCCGCGCATGGCGCGGTCGTCTCCTATTCGCGCAAGGTCTTCATCCCGCTGACCCAGCTCTGCCGCGATGTCTGCCACTACTGCACCTTCGCCCATCCGCCGCGCAAGGGTGAGGCTGCCTATCTCGGGCTCGACGAGGTCCTTGCGATCGCCCGCGCGGGCGCCGCGGCCGGCTGCGGCGAAGCGCTGTTCACCCTCGGCGACAAGCCGGAGCACCGGTACCGTGTCGCGCGCGAGGAGCTTGCCCGCCTCGGGCACGAGACGACCCTGTCCTATCTGGCCGAGGCTGCGCGCCTCGTCTTCGAAGAGACGGGATTGCTGCCGCATCTCAATCCCGGTCTGATGGCCGCCGACGACATCGCGGCGCTGCGCGCCGTGTCCGTCTCGCAAGGGATCATGCTCGAGAGCATCTCCGAGCGGCTCTGCGAGCGGGGCGGTCCGCATTTCGGCTCTCCGGACAAGCGGCCCGGCGCGCGGCTCGAGACGATCCGCCTCGCCGGCGAGGCGGCGGTGCCCTTCACCTCGGGACTTCTGATCGGCATCGGCGAGACGCGGGCGGAGCGCATTGAGGCGCTGCTCGCGCTGCGCGATCTGCACGACCGCTACGGGCACATCCAGGAAATCATTGTCCAGAACTTCCGGGCGAAGCCGGGGACCCGGATGGCCGCCGCACCCGAGCCCGCGCTCGAGGAGCATCTGTGGACTATTGCGGTGGCCCGGCTCCTATACGGTCCGCGCATGAACATCCAGGCGCCGCCGAACCTCAGCCCCGGCGTTCTGACCCGGTTGGTCGAGGCCGGGATCAACGACTGGGGTGGCGTCTCGCCGGTAACGCCGGACCATGTGAACCCGGAGGCGCCCTGGCCGCATCTCGACGCGCTCGACCGCGCGACGGCGGAGGCCGGCAAGCAGCTCGTGCAGCGGCTGGCAATCTATCCTGCTTTTGCCCAGGCGCCCGACCGCTGGCTCGATCCGCGGTTGCGCACGGCCGTGATCCGGGCGGTGGACGCCGAAGGCTTTCGGCGTGCGGACGACTGGTCGCCGGGACGGGAGGCGGACGTCCCCCGATCCGATCTTGCCCTTGTCTGCGGCCCTGCGCCTGCCAAGGCGGGCCGTGAGCTCGATGCGATTCTTGCGAAGGCACGCGCCGGCGCCACGCTCGCGGAGCCAGAGATCTTGCGGCTGTTCCAGGCGCGTGGTGCGGAGTTTACCGCGGTCTGCGCGGCGGCCGACGCGCTGCGCGCCGAGGTCAATGGGGACGCGGTCACCTATGTGGTGAACCGCAACATCAACTACACGAACGTCTGCTATTTCAAATGCCAGTTCTGCGCCTTCTCGAAGGGCAAGTTGAGCGAGAATCTTCGCGGCCGGCCCTACGACCTCACGCTGGACGAGATTCGGCGCCGGACGTGCGAGGCCTGGGCGCGGGGCGCGTCCGAGGTGTGTATGCAGGGTGGCATCCACCCGGACTATACCGGCGCCACCTATCTCGACATCTGCCGCGCGGTGAAGGCGGCAAGCCCGGGAATGCATGTCCATGCCTTCTCGCCGCTGGAGGTCTGGCAGGGTGCGCAGACGCTGGGCCTGACGGTCACGGCCTTCCTCGCCGAGCTGCGCGCGGCGGGCCTCGGCACGCTGCCCGGCACGGCGGCCGAGATCCTCGACGACGAGGTGCGCGCGATCCTCTGCCCAGACAAGATCAACACCGCGCAGTGGCTGGAGGTGATGGAGGCCGCGCATGCGGTGGGGTTCCGCAGCACCGCGACGATCATGTTCGGCCATGTCGAGACGCCGATTCACTGGGCGCGGCACCTGCTGCGGCTCCGGGAGCTCCAGGCCCGCACCGGCGGCTTTACCGAGTTCGTGCCGCTGCCTTTCGTGCATATGGAGGCGCCGCTCTATCTGAAGGGGCGCGCCCGCCGGGGGCCGATCTTCCGCGAAGCGGTGCTGATGCATGCCGTCGCGCGGCTGGCATTGCATCCGCATATTCCCAGCATTCAGGTGTCCTGGGTGAAGATGGGGGCGGCAGGAGCGCAGGCCTGCCTGCGCGCCGGCGCCAACGACCTCGGCGGCACGCTGATGAACGAAACCATTTCGCGGGCCGCCGGCGCGGCGCATGGCCAGGAGATGTCGCCGGAGCGGATGGAGGCGCTGGTCCGCGGGATCGGCCGCGTCCCCATTCAGCGAACGACGCTCTACGCCACGGTGCCGGACGATCGCCGCGCTGCCTCCTTTGCCGCGGGCCCGCTGTCGCAGCCGGTCAACGATCCGGCGCGCCGCTACGAACGCAGGTCCTCGGGGCGCGAAACCTCCCCGCCTATTTCTTCAGGCGCGGGATGATCTCCCGGGCGATGATCTCGACCTGGTCCATCTGGTACTTGTAGGGCACGAAGATGATCTTCTGGACGCCGACCGCGAGGTGGGCCTTCAACTGGGCGACGCACTCGTCGACGGTGCCCATGATCGCGCTTTCCTTGGTCGAGTCGCTCCAGGAGGCGTAGTCCCACTCCTTGCTGAGCCACTCCATCATCGGGCCTTCCAGCTCGGCGCGCGACTTGCCGATCATGATCGGAAGCTGGTTGCAGTTCAGCAGGCTGTCGGGGTCCTTGCCGCCTTCCTTGGCGAAGTCGCGGATCTTGGTCCAGGACTTGGTGAAGCCTTCCGGCGTGTAGAAGTAAGTCAGCCAGCCGTCGCCGGCGAGCGCCGCCCGCTTCAGCACGCGGTCGACATAGCCGCCGATCAGGATCGGCGGCCGCGGCTTCTGTACCGGCTTCGGGAACATCACCGAGCTGCGGAGATTATAGGGCGGATACTCGCCCTCGACCTTATCCTCGGTCCACAGGCGGGTCATGATCTCGAGGTTCTGGTCCATGATCTTGCCGCGTTTCTCGAACGGCACGCCGACCGCATCGAACTCGCGCTTGTACCAGCCCGCCGCTGTGCCGAGGATGAACCGGCCTTTGGAGATCTGGTCGATGCTGGAGAGCTGCTTGGCCAAGACCAGCGGATTGCGCAGCGGCAGGATCAGGATGCCGGTGCCGAGCCTGATCTTCCTGGTGCGCGCGGCAACCGCCGTCAGCAGCGAAAGCGCGTCGATGATCGGAAAATGCGGATCGACGCCGAGCAGGATGTGGTCCCACACCCACAGCGAGTCGAACCCCAGCTCCTCCATCCTCACGCCATAGTCGATAAGCGCCTGGGCGTCGGGAATCTGCGGATAGGCCGTGAAGTTCCGCATCGCGATCCCGAATGTGTTCGACAAGCCGGTCATAGGACTCCCCATCGAGTTGGTGTTTCTTCCCTCTCCCCTTGTGGAGGAGGGGGGTTACGCAATGTAGAGCCGGTCCGGGTCGAGGTGCCGCAGGACCGCGAGCTCCTTCTCCGTCGGCGGCTCGGTGACCCGGACCTGCGGGTCGATCAGAAGCTCGAAGCCGGTGTTCTCCTGGACCTGATCCGCGGTGACGCCGGGATGAAGCGCGAGGACCTTCATACGCCGCGCTTCCTCGTCGAACCCCAGGATCGCGAGATCGGTCACCACCCGGTGCATGCCACCGGCGACGAGGCCGCTGTCCCGGCGGCTGGTGCGGCCGCGAAGGAAGCCGGGGCTGGTGACGAAATCCACGGTCTCGACGAAGCGGCGCTTCTCATGCTTCATCGCGACGATCATCTGGGTCAGGCTCGAGATGTCGTTGCCGCCGCCGGTCCCCGGAAGCCGGGTGGTCGGGTTGTCGGGATCGCCGATATAGGAGCTGTTCAGATTGCCGTACTGATCGATCTGCGCGCCGCCCATGAAGCCGACATCGACATAGCCGCGCTGCAGGAGCAGCAGCACGTCGGTGCTGCCGAGCAGCATGTTGGCTCGCCGGGTGCAGCGCTGCTCGTTGGTCGAGGGCGGCAGCTCGCCGGGCTTGACGAACGCGCCGATGGTACCGCCTTCGAACAGGATCGTGAGGCCCGGACCATGCAGGCGCTGGGCGAGCGTGGCGGCGAGCAGCGGAATGCCGACTCCCGCGAACACCACCTGCCCGTCGGTGAGGATGCGTCCGCTCATCACGGCGAGCAGCTCGCTCGCCGTGTAGGATGGAGTCGTCTCAGTCGTCATAGATGCTTCTCCCGCGGCGGGCGGCGTCCAACAGTTCCTCGAGCCCTAGCAGCTCGAGATACTCGGTCCAGGATTTTGGGCCATGGAAATAGCGGTCGAGATACTGCTTCATCGCCGCTTCCGGGTCCTTCTTGATGGCGGCGGCATAGGAATCGAGATGCTTGAAGAGCGGCTCGTAGACGCCGTAGCACTCATGCGGCGCGCAGCCGAACGGCACCTCGACGACGGCCTCGACGGCGAAGAACGGGATCTTCGTCTGGTCGGGCGCGCGGCGGATCTGCTCGTTCGTGACGATGCGCTCGGTCGTCAAAATGACCCGGTTCGCCGCCATCGCCAGATCGATGTCCATGAAGGACAGGCCGTCCATCTGGGCGTTGCCGTAGGGGTCGCAGCGCTGGACGTGGATGATCGCGACCTCTGGATTCAGGGCGGGGACAAGCACCACCTTCTCGCCGGTGAAGGGGCAGTCGACCTCGCGGACGTCCTCGAGCCGGCGGATCACGTCGGAGCCCAGCATGGAACGCATCGGCAGGAAGGGCACGCCCATCGCGCCGGCGCGGAAGCGCAGGCCGACGGCCATATGGCTCCATTCCTCGAACCGCGCCTTCCGCGACTCGGTGTAGTGCCGCATCACCTTGGAGACGCCCCAGACGATGCCTTGGCTGAACCAGCTCGTCAGGATGTGGTCGCTGGCGCCCGACGCGAACAGCAGCTCGCCTTCGCTGGAGACGATGCTGCGCGAGCAGGAAAGGTTCTTGCGGCCGGCGCGGATCAGGGCCCAGATCATCGCCATCGGCGTCCGTGACAAGGTGCTGCCGCCGATGCCGAGCGTCTCGCCATCCTTGATCAGCTTCGCGGCCTCTTCGAGCGAAACGACCTTCTCGTGGAGGCTTCTGTCCCGTTCCTCCGTCTTGCGCCGAAGTTCAAGGTAGGTCTGGGTCACTATTCCTCTCCGAGTCTCTATGCGGGCCTGTTGACGCCGGTGCGCTGATTGAAGTCTTCGATCAGCCGGTCCCAGGCCGTGACGGATTCCTGCAGGCCGCGCCAGAACGCCTGGTCTTGCCGACGGTCGAAGTCCTCGAGCGGAACGCCCTGCTGCTCGACCCAGGTGTAGTAGCCGAGATTGAAGATCCTTCGTCGCTCGATATGGCTGAGCTCGATCAGCCGGTCGTCGGTTACGGCCTGCATATGCCGGGCGAACACCTCCGCCGCATGGATCTCGTCGAAGCCCTCGGGGAAGTGGCGCGCCTGATGCTCCGCGCGCTCGCTGGCATAGAGTTCCGCGCTGTCGGTCGCGACGGTCACGATCACGTCCGCCTCGGTCAGCTCCAGGCGCTTGGCGGTCTTGATCGCGCCGAGAACGTTGGCGATGCCGGACAGCCCCAGCCCGTCGAGCGCGGCAAGGACGGCCGGGTCGATCTTCTGCCGGGTCGCGAGGTATTTCTGACCTACGTCCGTGTTGAACAGGACGTCGAGCGCGTCGGTGCTGCGATCCGACACGCCGGCGACGAGATCGGTGTTCATCACATTGTGGATCAGCGGAATATGCTTGTCGCCGATCCCCTGGATGTTGTGCTCGCCATAGCCGTTGCAGAGCATGGTCGGGCATTCGGCGGCCTCGACCGCCACGATCTTCGTGCCGTAGACCGACTTCAGGTAATCGCCGGCGGCGATCGTGCCGGCCGAGCCGGTCGCCGAGACGAAGGCCGCGAGGCGCAGCTCCCGGTCGCCGCCGCGGATATGCTCAAAGACGCTCTGCAGCGCCCGCCCGGTGCAGTGGTAATGGGCGATGTAGTTCCCGAACTCGGAGAACTGGTTGAGGATGGCGTTGGCGGGATCGCGCGCGAGCTCCGCGCACTTGTCGTAGATCTCCTTGACGTTGCTCTCCGATCCCGGCGTCCGGACGATATCGTCGGGGGAGGCGGCCCAACGCTGCAGCCAGTCGAACCGCTCGCGGCTCATGCCGGCGGGCAGGACGGCGACGCCGTGGCAGCCGAGGATGCGCGAGATCGCGACGCCGCCGCGGCAATAGTTTCCGGTCGACGGCCAGACGGCGCGGTGGGCGACCGGGTCGAACCGGCCGGTGACGATGCGCGGTGTCAGGCAGCCATAGGCGGCAAGGACCTTGTGCGCGCCGATCATCGGGAAGTAGCGGCCGAGCGCGACGACGATGCGCGCGTTGACCCCAGTCAGCGACGCAGGCAGCTCGATATGGCTGGGCACGGCCGCCCGGCCGCGCGTGTTTCCGCGCGCGCCATTGTACCAATGCACCCGGAAGAGATTGGCGGCCCGGGGCTCGTCCGGATCTATCGGGTCGAGCGACGTGGCGATCGAATCGGGAATCAGCGACGGCTCCGCAAGCTCCCGGAAGGTCGGGAGCGCCACCTGCGCCTTGCGCAGATGCTCCACTGCCCTTTCGAAAACCGCCTTGTCGACAACCTCCGGCGTTAGGGTCAATCGAGCCCCCTCTATCGCGCTATCTGTTTATCATTCTATTGTCCATACCATATACACGCTTCGTGGACGGTGCAAGCCTGTGACGGCCTGCTCGAGCGGACGGGCACTGAACCGCCCGCTCGACGCCGCCCTCATGGCTGGCTATCGTGCCGACCGGCTGCGCCGTGGCTTTGGCGCACCGCTGGCGTGCCCCAGCACACTGGAGGAGCAGCGACATGAAAGCGCGCATCAAATGGATTGAGAACCGGATCTTCATGGGTGAGTCCGGCACCGGCCACAGCATCGTGCTCGGTTCGGGCGGCGGTGCCGCGGCTGGCAGCATCGCTCCCTCGCCCATGGAGCTCGTGCTTATCGGCCTTGGCGGCTGCAGCGCCTATGACGTGGTCCATATTCTCGAGAAGGGGCGCGAACCCGTCGAGGATTGCGTGGTCGAGCTGGAGGCCGACCGCGCCGAAACCGAGCCCAAGGTCTTCACCCACGTGCGCATGCGTTACCGCGTCACCGGCCGCGGCCTCGACCGCGCCAAGGTGGAACGCGCGGTGCAGCTCTCGGCCGACAAGTACTGCTCGGCTTCGGCGATGATCGCCAAGACGGCGGAGATCACCCACGAGGTCGAAGTGGTCGACAGCGGCACGGCGAAGTCGTAGCAGCGTCTGCTTCGACGTGCTGGCTGGTCGGCCAGATCCTCGACACCTTCACACCTCAGAAGCGCGCAAACTCCTTCAAGGCCGCAGGGTGCGGGTCAACTCAAGAGCATCATGCTCCAATCGAGGTTTTCTGCGGCTTTGAATGGTGGGCGCGACAAGGATTGAACTTGTGACCCCTCCCGTGTGAAGGGAGTGCTCTCCCGCTGAGCTACGCGCCCGCCGGGCCGCCCATGAGGGGGAACGGCCGAACCAGGGAACGGCACTCATATAGCCAGCGCCTTGCCGCTGTCAACTGCTGCTCCGGCCGGCTGCCGGATGGCCGCTGGCCGGCGGTGGGTCGCGCGGCGGATCGGGCCAAATTCGGCCATCTTTCGAGGCTATGACCGCGATCCGGCTGAATGCGAGAGGTCGGTCCATATTTGATTCAAATCGAATATCAACACTTTTCGAGCAATTATCATCCCGTTACCGTCGAAGCCGCCGCTTTCGAGTCCTCGCTGCCCCGCGCGGCCCTTGGCGGGACGGCGTTTTTGCAACATTGTCCTTTCCGCAGCGTTCTTAGGTGAGTGAAGACCGATCCATGACCGAATCCCCCATGACCAATTCGAACGCGGCCGCCGTCATTCTTGCCGCCGGGAAGGGAACCCGGATGAAATCGAGCCTGCCCAAGGTGATGCATGCCATCGCCGGGCGGCCGATGATCGGCCATGTGCTGGCCAGCCTGGCGCCGCTCGGCTGCGATCCGGCCGTGGTGGTGGTGGCGCCGGGAATGGATCGCGTCGCCCGGGCGGTGGCGCCCGCGCCGACGGCAATTCAGGCCGAGCAGCTCGGCACGGCTCATGCGGTGCTGGCGGCGCGCAACGCCCTTGCGGGGTTCGCCGGCGATGTCCTCGTCCTCTATGGCGACTCGCCCTTCATCTCGACCGAGACGCTGCAGCGCCTGCTGGATCGCCGCCGCGCCGCCGACGATCCGGCGGTGGTCGTACTGGGCATGCGGCCCGACGATCCTGCGGAATATGGCCGCCTCGTCCTGGCCGGGGACGGCACGCTCGATGCGATCGTCGAGTTCCGCGACGCCGACCCGGCGCAGCGCGCGATCGATCTCTGCAACTCCGGCGTAATGGCGATCGACGGCCGGCGTCTCTTCGACCTGCTCGATCAGGTCGGTAACGCGAACGCGAAGGGTGAGTACTACCTGACCGACATCATCGCGATCGCGCGGGCCCGCGGCCTCGTCTGCGCCGTGGTTGAGGCGCCGGCCGAGGAGCTGATGGGCATCAACAGCCGGGTCGAGCTCGCCGTGGCCGAGGCCCTGTTTCAGGACCGCATGCGCGCCCGGGCGATGGCTGAGGGCGCGACGCTGATCGACCCGCGCACCGTCTATTTCAGCCACGACACCCGGTTGGGTCGCGACGTGGTGATCGGGCCGAGCGTGGTCTTCGGCCCCGGCGTCACCATCGGCGACGAGGTCGAGATCCGCGCCTTCTGCCACATTGAAGGCGCGCGGATCGAAGACGGTGCGATCATCGGCCCCTTCGCCCGGCTGCGCCCCGGAACCGAGCTCGGCCCGCGGGTGCATATCGGCAATTTTGTCGAAGTGAAGAACGGACGGCTGGGCGCGGGCGCGAAGGCCAATCACTTGGCCTATATCGGCGACGCGTCGGTCGGCGCCGCCTCGAATGTCGGCGCTGGCACGATCGTCTGCAACTATGACGGATTCGACAAGACGCGAACGGAAATCGGCGCCGGCAGCTTCATCGGCTCGAACAGCACGCTGGTCTCGCCGTTGCAGATCGGCGACGGCGCCTTCGTCGCCGCGGGCAGCGTGATTACCCGCGACGTGCCGGCCGACGCGCTCGCGGTCGCGCGCGGGCGGCAGACCGACAAGCCCGGCTGGGCTGGCAAGTTTCGTGAATACAAGCAAGAGATGAAGCGGAGTTCTGGCGCAACCGGAAAGAAGGGCTGACGGCGATGTGCGGCATCATAGGCATTCTGGGGAAGGCGGCGGCTGCGCCGCTGCTGCTCGACGGGCTGAAACGGCTCGAATATCGCGGCTATGACTCCGCGGGCATCGCGACCCTGGTCAACGGTCATATCGACCGGCGGCGGGCGGAGGGGAAGCTCGCCAATCTCGACACGCTGCTGCAACGTGACCCGCTGTCCGGCAACACCGGAATCGGCCATACCCGCTGGGCGACTCATGGCCGGCCGACGGAGCGGAACGCCCATCCGCATGCGACATCGCGCGTCGCCGTCGTCCATAACGGTATCATCGAGAACTTCCAGGAGCTGCGCGAGGAGCTGGAGGGGCTCGGTCATAAATTCGAGACCGAGACCGACACCGAGATCGTCGCGCATCTGCTGACCCGCTATCTCGACGAGCAGAAAACGCCGGAGGAGGCGGTTGCCGCCGCGCTCCCGCGGCTGCACGGCGCCTTCTCGCTCGCGATCATCTTCGCCGGCCGCGACGGGCTGATGATCGGCGCGCGGCGCGGCAGCCCGCTCGCCATCGGCTATGGCGACGGCGAGATGTATCTGGGCTCCGACGCGCTCGCGCTCGCGCCGCTGACGAAGCGGATCTGCTATCTGCAGGAGGACGACTGGGCGGTTATTACGGCCGACGGCGCGGCGATCTACAATAACGGTCAGGCGGTGACCCGCGAGATCAAGCAGACGGCGCTGTCCGGCGCGCTGATCGGCAAGGGCAACCACCGCCATTTCATGATGAAGGAGATCTGCGAGCAGCCGGCGGTGATCGGCGACACGCTGCAGGTCTTCCTGAACCCGCTCGCCCGCACCTTCGAGCTGCCGAACCTCCCGTTCGACTTCGCCGCCGTGCCGAAGGTGACCATCCTCGGCTGCGGCACGGCCTATCTGGCGGGCATGGTGGCGAAATACTGGTTCGAGCAGGTCGCCCGCCTGCCGGTCGAGATCGACGTCGCCTCCGAGTTCCGCTACCGCGCCGCACCGATGCTGGAGGGCGGCGTGACCGTCGTGATCTCGCAGTCGGGCGAGACGGCGGACACGCTCGCTGCGCTGCGCTATGCGCGCGAGCAGGGGCAGCATATCGTCTCGGTGCTGAACGCCCCGGAAAGCACCATGGCGCGCGAATCAGACGTGGTGCTGCCGACAATGGCCGGCCCCGAGATCGGCGTCGCCTCGACCAAGGCCTTCACCACGCAACTGACCGTGCTCGCCTGCGTCGTCGTCGCCGCGGCCCGGGCGCGCGGTGCGATCGATCATGCCCGCGAGGCAGAGCTGTCGACGGCGCTGCTCGAGGTGCCGGCACGGGTGGCCGAAGTGCTGAACCACGATGCGACGATTCGCGACATCGCCCTGCAGGTGGCCGAGGCGCGCGATGTGCTGTTCCTTGGCCGCGGCACCAGCTATCCGATCGCGCTCGAAGGCGCGCTGAAGCTGAAGGAGATCTCCTACATCCATGCGGAAGGCTATGCCGCCGGCGAGATGAAGCACGGGCCGATCGCGCTGATCGACGAGGCCGTGCCGGTGATCGTCGCGGCTCCGTCCGACGAGCTGTTCGACAAGACCGCCTCCAATCTGCAGGAGGTCATCGCCCGCGGCGGCCGCGTGATCTTCCTGTCGGACGCGGACGGGCTCAGGAAGCTCGGCGATAAGACCTTTGCGGCCATCGAGCTGCCGAAGGTCGATCCCTTCGTCGCGCCGATCCTCTATGCGATCCCGGTGCAGCTCCTGGCCTATCACACCGCCGTTGCGAAGGGCACCGACGTCGACCAGCCCCGCAATCTGGCGAAGAGCGTGACGGTGGAGTAGGGGGCGCCTTCTACCAGACCATTAGGCCAATGTGCGGACGCAGCTGCCGAGCTACGGCTCGTTAGCTGCGTACTACGCTGACCTGCCAGGCAACACGCGCCCTCGTATTGTGCTTTGAGTTGTGCTGAGCCAGGTGGACAGGCAGGCGTCCTTCACACCCCTTTGCTCTGCCGTGCATCTCCCCCTCAAAGGGGGAGACTACGCCGGCCGCAATATGCGCCCTACTCGAACATCCCCTTCGGCGTCTCGCCCTTCAAGAAAGGCTCGATGAAGGCATGCAGCAGGTCGGGCTGTTTGATGATCGCCGTATGCGAGGTCGCCGGCATGACAGCCAGGCGCGAGGCCGGCAGCGGCTTGCCCATGTCTCCCATGACGCCGCCGCCGAGCAGTCGGAACATCGCAACCGAATGTTCGAGCGTTGTCACGTCGGCATCGCCAGTGATGATCAGCACCGGGGTCTTCAGCGCCTTGACGTCATCTTCCCACGCCATCGGCTCGTGCTCGAGCGCGATCAGCTTCTCGACCAGCGCGGGAAAACCGTCCGGATCGGCGGCGAGCTTGCGGTAGTCCTCGGCGAACGGCATGTTGACGAACATCTCCACCGTCATCTGTGGAATGAACGCCTGGAACTCCGGTTGCCAGCCGCTGGCATCGTAGGAGACCGAAGCAGCGACGAGCTTGTTCACCTTCTCCGGGTGGCGAATGGCGAGTTGCAGCCCCGCGGCCGCGCCCATCGAGTAGCCGAACACGTCGGCCTTCTCGAGACCGACCGTGTCCATGAAGGCCGCGACGTCGTCCGCCAGGTTCGGATAGGTGATCGGCCGGTCGATATCGGTGGTGCGCCCGTGGCCCTGCAGTTCGAGCGCATAGACTTTGTGGGTCTTCGCGAGCATGGGGATGATCGCGCCCATGGACGGGATATTCATATAGGCACCGTGCAGTACGATCAGCGGATCGCCCTCACCCGACGTCTCGTAATACATCTGCATGCGGTTGACCTCGACGCGGTCGCCGGCCGGTTTGGACTCGGCGAGCACGGGGCCTGAGATAAGCAGGGCTGCGGCAATGAGGGCGGAGCGAAACACGGGTATTTCTCCTCTCTATATATCGTGCGTTTTCGTCAATGATGACAATATGACGAATGAACCTTCCGCAATCCGACATGGTCGGACTGAAATTTTGTCGATGTCATTGAGGGTGCGACGCCGTAGCGATCGCGGCAGATGAAGAGCCTTTAGGTGCACCGGGGCTACTCGACAAGCGGACGAGAGCGGGCGTCGGCGGCGGCGAAAAGATCCAGGCTACCGGCCCCCTCTACAGATTAGCCTAAGTTCAATTGCCCGCAGCTTAATGGCCCGCGCCTTTTACGCCTTCCTCAGGAGGTGAAGAAGGCATGGAACTCCGCATAGGTCTCGTCGGGCGCCTCCTCGGGCAGGTAATGGCCGCAGTCGAGGGCGCGCCCGCGCACGTCGTCCGCCCAGTCGCGCCAGATCGCCGGCACGTCGTACCATCTGTCGAGCTCGTTGCCTCG
Organism: Virgifigura deserti; assembly: GCA_003576685.1. Taxonomy (GTDB): domain Bacteria; phylum Pseudomonadota; class Alphaproteobacteria; order Dongiales; family Dongiaceae; genus Virgifigura; species Virgifigura deserti. Next base: position 277,891 of record QOZR01000004.1, on the reverse strand, counting down.
GCCCCATAGGGCGAGCACGGGGCAGGCGATGCGCCGCGCCCCGCGGTCGGCCTCATCGAGCGCGAAATCGACCGTGGCCGCGGCCCGGTAATCCTCGCAGATGGCGTGGATCGTTTCTGGATTGCGGAAGCAGCGGAGATAGTCCTCCAGCGCCTCCGGGTCGAAGAGGTGGCGCCGGCCACGCAGGCAGTAGTAGTCCGGGTCGGCCCCGATCAGCCGTTCCGGCAGGTCGAAAGGCTGCGCCAGGAAGAACCAATGCCAATAGCCTAGCCCAAAGGCCATGTCGGCGCGGCGGAACGTCTCGCCAGTCGGCACGATGTCGAGCACGGCGAGCTTGAGCACGCGTTCGGGGTGATCGAGCGCCATGCGATAGGCGCAGCGGCCGCCGCGGTCGTGGCCGGCCACGAAGAAGCGCTCATGCCCGAGCTGCCGCATGACCTCGATTTGGTCCCGCGCCATGGCCCGCTTCGAATAGGGCATATGGTCCGGCGTCGTCGGCGGCTTGCTGCTGTCGCCATAGCCCCGGAGATCCGTCGCGACCACGGTGAAGTCCTGCGCCAGGCGCGGGGCGATCTTGTGCCAGATCACATGGGTCTGGGGATTTCCGTGGAGCAGCAGGAGCGGTGGCCCGCTGCCGCCATGCCGTGTCCGGATCACCGCTTCGCCGGTGTCGATCATCGACAGCTCGAACCCCTCGAACATCGGCCACGCTCCCTATCGCCAATCAAGCCTGACACTTTCGCGTTCCGCCGCGAGCGGAACAAGGCCTCATACCAAAGGCTGTGGGCCCAAAGGCTGTGGGCGCGCCATTGCCTCTTGACCACCGGAGTCATCCATCATATATGAATACCTGTTCATATGATTTTAGATTCAATCATATCCGACGACCACGCGACGCAGCTTGCGGACATGTTCCGGCTGATGGGTGACCCCAGCCGGCTCCGGATCATCTATGCCTGCTTGGATGAGCCGGTCGCCGTCGGCGACATCGCCCGGTCGCTGGAGCTCTCCCCGTCGCTGGTCAGCCATCATCTGCGGCTCCTGCGCGCCGCGCGCGTCCTTCGTGCCGAACGGCAGGGGCGGCACGTGTTCTATGAGGCGGCCGACGAGCATATCCGCCGGGTGCTCAAGGATATGGCGGCGCATGTCGGCGAGCCGGCGGATCATCCGTCCGAGGATTAGCACCAAGGATTAAGCTATGAGTGCAAGCTGCTGCCACGCAAAGACCGATCAATCCCCGGTCCGGGACCTGCGGTATCGCCGGGTCCTCTGGGCGGCGCTCGGCATCAATGCGGCCATGTTCCTGGTCGAGATCGTCGCCGGACTCGCCGCCGGTTCCCTGTCGCTCCAGGCCGACGCGCTCGACTTCCTCGGCGACGCGGCCAATTACGGCATCAGTCTCTTCGTCCTCGGCATGGCGCTCAGCTGGCGGGCCTCCGCGGCCCTGCTCAAGGGCGCCTCGATGGGCCTGTTCGGACTGTGGGTGCTGGGGAATGCAGTCTACCAAGCCTTCGTTCCGACGGTCCCGGAGGCCGAGATAATGGGCGTTGTCGGCTTTGCGGCGCTGGTCGCCAACATTGCGGTCGCGGCGATGCTGTTCGCCTTCCGCGACGGAGACAGCAACAGGCGGTCGGTTTGGCTGTGCAGCCGCAACGACGCCATCGGCAATCTCGCGGTCCTGCTGGCCGCGACCGGAGTCTTCGCCACCGGCACCGGCTGGCCGGACCTGATGGTGGCCGGAATCATGGCCGGGCTCGCGCTCTCCGCCTCCGTCCAGGTGGTCCGCCAGTCGCTACGGGAGATTCGGCCGCGAGCCGGGGCGGTTCCGGCCGAGTGAGAGGCTGCCCCCGACACCCGTGCGTCATCGGCGATTATGCAAATCCCGCTGCTGGAAGTGGGCGCGGCTCAGCTGAAACACCACGGGGCTGAGCAGCAGAAGGGCGACAAGGTTCGGCACCGCCATCAGTGCATTCATGATGTCGGCGACCAGCCAGACGACGCCCAGATTGGCGACCGCGCCGACGAACACGGCAGCAACCCACACCAGACGGAACGGTAGGATCACGCGCGTGCCGAGGAGGTATTCCGCGCTGCGCTCGCCGTAATAGCTCCAGCCGAGAATGGTCGTGAAGGCGAAGAGGACGAGCCCGAAGGTCACGATCAGGTTTCCCGGCCCGGGCAGCCCCGTGGCGAAGGCCAGGCCCGATAGGTCGGCGCCGGTCTCGCCGCTGGTCCAGGCCCCGGTCGTGAGTATCACCAGCGCGGTCATGGTGCAGACGATGAGCGTATCGAAGAAGGGGCTCAGCATCGCGATGACGCCCTGCCGGACCGGATCGTTCGTCCGGGCCGCGGCATGGGCGATCGGCGCGCTTCCCAGCCCCGCTTCGTTCGAGAAGACGCCGCGGGCGACGCCGAACCGCAGCGCCATGAGAAAGCCCGCGCCCGCAAAGCCGCCGGCAGCGGCCGTGCCGGTGAAGGCGTCCCTGACGATCATGCCCAGGACTGCGGGCACCTCGTCGATCTGGAGAACGACGATGACGAGCGCGCCCAGCGTATAGACGACCGCCATGAAGGGCACGAGGCGCCCCGCGACCTCGCCGATTCGCTTGATGCCGCCGATGATGACGAGGAAGACCAGCACGGCCAGCACCAGGCCGGAAGCCATGTGCGGAATTCCGAACGAGCTTTGCAGGCTCTCGGCGACCGAGTTGGCTTGAACGGTGTTTCCGATGCCGAACCCGGCGATCGCCGCGAACAGGGCGAAGACGGCGCCAAGCCATCTCCAGCGGCGACTCAGGCCGTTCTTGATGTAGTACATGGGGCCGCCGACATAGGCGCCCCGGTCGTCCTGCTCGCGGAACCGGACGGCGAGTACGGCCTCGGCATATTTCGTGGCCATGCCGACCAGCGCCGTCACCCACATCCAGAAGACCGCGCCTGGTCCGCCGAGATGGATCGCCGTGGCGACGCCGGCGATATTCCCGGTTCCGATCGTCGCCGCGAGCGCGGTCATCAGCGCCTGATAGGGCGGAATCTCGCCGGTCGCAGTCTTGTCGGCGGGTGCGAACAGCAGGCGAAGGCCATAGCCTAGCCGGCGCTGCGGCAGCAGGCCGAGACCGATAGTTAGATAGATGCCTGTTCCCAGCAGGAGAACGAGCATCGCCGGCCCCCATACAAAGCTGCTGATCGCGCTCAAGCTTTCGGCAAAGCTGGTTTCCATGAGGGGCCTCTCCGGAGGGGTCGCTATCACGCCTGCAAGAGCAACGTCGCAGCCGCCCATTCCGATCCCGACTGTGGATAAGGGTGTTGCCGGCATCACGCGCGTTGCCTGAAGTCGCGGCAACATTGCGGTCCTGACGGCGAATGTTCCTTCATGTCGAGGAACAAATCGGCTTTGTGGCTGGTTCTTTCTTTATTCCCGACATCAGGCGGCGGTGCGCACGGACCGGTGCCGGCGTGAACGTGCCGGGTCGGGAGCGCGACGAAGAACATGGGAGGCAACCTGATGATGCAGACGCAACGCATTCACCGCCGACACTTTCTCGTAGGTGCCGCCGGAACGGCAGGCGCGGTTGCGACGGTCGGAGCAACGGGGATCAGTTTCCCGGCTTTCGCACAAGATGCCACGCCGTTGCCGGACGTCGTGAGCTGGAAGGACCCGGATGCGGTCATCGTGCATACCGAGAACACGGTGGAGACGGAACGGGGAGCGATAGGCACGAGCGGCATTACGTCGAGCGACCAGCTCTACCTCCGTAACAATCTTCCGCCACCGGGCGAGGAGGTCGTCGCCAATCGTGACGCCTGGGAGGTTTCGATCGAGGGCGTCCGCAATCCGCGCAGCATCACGGTCGGCGAACTCAAGGGACTGGGCATCGAGACGGTCGCCACCGTGCTGCAATGCTCCGGGAACGGCCGCGGCTACTTCGATCACGAGGCGAGCGGCACGCAATGGATGGTCGGCGCGGCCGGCAACCTCCTTTGGAGCGGTGTCCCGGTTCGGACTATCGTCGAGGAACTCGGCGGAATCGAAGACGGCCGCGTGTTCATGACCAGCACGGGCGGCGAGACGGTCCCTCAGGGCGTCGATCCCAAGACGATCGTGGTCGAGCGCTCCATTCCCGTTGAGGCGGCGATGGAGAACGCTATTCTCGCCTGGGAAATGAACGGCGAGCCGGTCCCGCGCGCGCATGGCGGTCCGCTGCGCGTGGTCGTCCCAGGCTATTACGGCATCAACCACGTCAAGTACGTGAAGAAGGTCGCCTTCACTGAGACCGAGAGCGACGCCGCGATCCAGCGGACAGGCTACCGCGTCCGTCCGGTCGGCGTGGAGGGTGCGCCCGATCAGCCGTCCATGTGGGAGATGAAGGTAAAGTCCTGGGTGACCCATCCTCTGATGGACGTCGAGACGGGCCGGGTCCAGATCCATGGCGTCGCGTTCGGCGGCATCAATGCGGTGAAGAGCGTAGAAGTCTCGACCGACGGCGGGCAGACTTGGCAAGAGGCGCGCTTCCTGGGGCCGGATCTCGGCCGCTTCGCTTGGCGCCCGTTCGTACTCCCCGCGGATCTGCAGCCCGGAACCTATGTGATCACCAGCCGGGCGACCGATTCGGAAGGCAGGGTCCAGGAAGAGGTGACCGAGCCGAACCACCGGGGCTACGACTACAGCGGCTGGCGCGCGCTCGCGGTGGATGTCACGGTGGGCTAAGATCGATCTGCGGGCCTGTGCCGAGACGAGATGGCCCCGTCCGAAAGGAAGATTCCATGCCGCAACCTGCGCGGATGCGAACGCGTTGCGCCCGCTTTCTCCTCTCCGCCATGCTTGCGCTCTCGCCTCTTGCCGCGCATGCGCAAGATGCTGCGGGCGAGGAACGCGGGAAGCAGGTGTTTACGACCGCCGAGCCGCCATGCTCGCTCTGCCACACGCTTGCCGATGCGGGTGCCACTGGAAACATCGGCCCGAACCTCGACGAGCTGAAGCCTACGGAAGGACAGGTACGGGCTGCGGTGAGCGGCGGGGTCGGCGTCATGCCCGCCTATGGGGGAACGTTGAGCGAGGAGCAGATCGCCGCCGTTGCTGAATATGTGGCGACTGTCGCCGGGCAGGCGAAGTAGTCGTGAGGCCTATCGCGCGAGGCCCTCGGGTCCGGCCTTCAAGCAATGCGTCTCGAACCGGTGTCGGCTCATCAAGAGGCGGAACGGCCTGTGGCAGAAGCGACCGCCGGCGCGGCGCACTTCAAGCCTCCGCGGGCCAATAACGGCTTTCCACCCGGAACCGAAATCTAAACCGAGACGCTATCCACGCGCGAGCGCCGTTTGCCCTGTCGCACGGCGTCGCTATATAGTGGACCCATTCCCATTGAATCTGGCCCGATTTCCCGTGAGGAGCCGTCATGCAGCAGGCTGTCAAGAAGTCCGAATCATCCCTGTCGCTCAGGGACCCGAGTCTATTCCGTCAACAGTGCTACATCGACGGTGCCTGGGTGGATGCCGACTCCGGCAAGACCGTCGAGGTCACCAATCCGGCGACCGGTGAAACCCTCGGCACCATCCCGAACATGGGCGCCGGCGAGACGCGCCGCGCGATCGAGGCGGCGAACGCCGCCTGGGGCGCCTGGCGCAAGAAGACCGCCAAGGAGCGCGCCAACATCCTGCGCAAATGGTTCGACCTGATGATGGCGAACCAGGAGGACCTGGCCGTGCTGATGACGGCGGAGCAGGGCAAACCGCTCGCCGAGGCGAAGGGCGAGATCGCCTATGGCGCCTCCTTCGTCGAATGGTTCGCCGAGGAGGCCAAGCGCGTCTATGGCGACACCATCCCGCCGCATCAGGCGGACAAGCGCATCGTCGTGATGAAGGAGCCGATCGGCGTCGTCGCCGCGATCACGCCCTGGAACTTCCCGAACGCGATGATCACCCGGAAATGCGCGCCGGCGCTGGCGGCCGGCTGCCCCGTGGTGGTCAAGCCGGCGACCCAGACGCCCTATTCGGCGCTGGCACTGGCGGAGTTGGCCGAGCGGGCCGGCCTGCCGAAGGGCATCTTCAACATCGTCACTGGCTCGGCCAGAGAGATCGGCGGCGAGATGACCTCGAACCCGATCGTCCGCAAACTGTCCTTCACCGGCTCGACCGAGATCGGCAAGCTGCTGATGAAGCAATGCGCCGACACGGTGAAGAAGGTTTCGCTCGAGCTCGGCGGCAACGCGCCCTTCGTCGTCTTCGACGATGCCGATCTCGACGCGGCGGTCGAGGGAGCGATCGCCTCGAAATACCGCAACACCGGCCAGACCTGCGTCTGCGCCAACCGCCTGCTGGTCCAGGATGGCGTCTATGACGCCTTCGCCGAGAAGCTGGCCGCGGCGGTGAAAAAGCTGAAGATCGGCGACGGCCTGAAGGGCGAGACGCAGCAGGGGCCGCTGATCGACATGAAGGCGGTCGAGAAGGTGGAGGAGCATATCTCCGACGCCGTCGGCAAGGGCGCCCGGGTGGTCCTCGGCGGCAAGCGCCACGCGCTTGGCGGCAGCTTCTTCGAGCCGACCATCCTTGCCGACGTGACGCCGGCTATGGCCGTCGCCCGCGAAGAGACCTTCGGGCCCGTCGCGCCGCTGTTCCGCTTCAAGACGGAGGAGGAGGCGATCGCCATGGCGAACAATACCGAGTTCGGCCTCGCCGCCTATTTCTATGGCCGCGACATTGGCCGGGTCTGGCGCGTCGCAGATGCGCTCGAATACGGCATCGTCGGCATCAACACCGGCATCATCTCGACCGAGGTCGCGCCCTTCGGCGGCGTCAAGGAGTCCGGCATCGGCCGCGAGGGCTCTAAATACGGCATCGATGACTTCCTTGAGATCAAGTATCTCTGCATGGGCGGGATCTGAGTCCGCCCGTCTTTCGAGGCGTCATTCTTCGACAGGCTCAGTATGGGCCCCTCCATGCTGAGCCTGGTCGAAGCCTGTCAGACTTCACTCAGAACCACCCCTCTTCTTCCGACTTGCAGGACCCTTGCAGCAGAAGCTGGCGCAGATTTCCCGAGATGGCGTTGTCGCCGATCCACAGTGTCAGCATGGCGTGAATCAAATCGTGGCCCGGCTTGGCGACAACGGATTCGCCGTTGATCCGAATCGTGGTCCCGCTATCCGGCGTGTAGGTGATCGTCACCTGGTCGCCACTTCGGATCTCCCGGTAGAATCCTTGAAGGGTCCGTATGAGGTCCTGCCGGACCATGTCCGTGAGCCGCGCGCGCCACTCGTCAGGTATATCGTCGGGCACCGTGCCGTCATAGACGACCTGGAGCCTTACGGCTTTGGTCGTCTGCGGATCCAGAATCTGCGGGCGCTGCAACGGCGGGCGCGGGACATAGAGGCCGATGGCATAGAGATCCATCAACATCAGCTCACGGGTTCCGCACCCGGCGAGTTCGAGCGTCCGGCCGGAAACCGTCAGTTCGGGCGGCAGCGTCGCCCCGGAAATCCGTGCCGCATCGGCGGATGCGCAGAGTGGGAGCGCCAGCGACAGGATCGCCAGAAGAAGACGGGTGCCGAGTTTGCGCCGCATGGCTCCCTCCTCAATCTGCCACGAAAGCGACAACCCCGGGCCAGGGATCCGGTTCCGCAGAGGGGCTATGAGCGGGGCTTTTCCGATCCCAACTGTTGGACGACCCCAGGGTCGGACCCTTATAGTGAGCCGCAGCCAAGCGTGAGGAGCCGATGAGCAAATACGACTACGACCTCTTCGTGATCGGCGCCGGTTCGGGTGGGGTGCGGGCAGCGCGCATGGCGTCGGCCTACGGCGCCCGGGTTGCCATCGCCGAGGAATCGCGCGTCGGCGGGACCTGCGTGATCCGCGGCTGCATTCCGAAGAAGCTGCTGGTCTATGCCTCTCATTTCCACGAGGATTTCGTCGATGCCGCAGGCTATGGCTGGGCGGTACCGGAGCCGACCTTCGACTGGCCGACCCTGATCGCCAACAAGGACCGCGAGATCGACCGGCTGAACGACATCTATAAGAAGCTTCTGGCCGATGCCAGCGTCACCCTGATCGAGGAGCGCGCGACCGTTGTCGATCCGCACAGCGTGGAGGTCTGCGGCCGGCGGATCACGGCGGAGACGATCCTGGTCGCCGTCGGCGGCTGGCCGACCATGCCGCGCGAACCGGGCGCAGAATACGGCATCACCTCGAACGAGGTGTTCCACCTGCCCGAGTTCCCCCGCCGCGTTATCGTCGCCGGCGGCGGCTATATCGCGGTCGAGTTCGCCGGCATCTTCAACGGCCTGGGCGCGGAAGTCGTGCAACTCTATCGCGGCGAGCAGATCCTGCGCGGCTTCGATGACGACATCCGCACCAGCGTGGCCGCGGAGATGGGCAAGAAGGGCGTCGATATCCGCCTGCACACGATCATTCTCGAGACGGAGAAGGTGTGTGACACCTACCGCGCCACGCTCAGCGACGGCTCGGTCCTGGAGGCGGACTGCATCCTCTACGCGATTGGCCGCAAGCCGAAGACGGCGGGCCTGGGTCTGGAGGAGGCCGGCGTGAAGCTGGACGGCGAGGGTGCCGTAATCGTCAACAAGTTCTCCGGCAGCTCGGTCCCCAGCATCTACGCGATCGGCGACTGCACCAACCGGGTGAACCTGACGCCGGTCGCGATCAAGGAGGGCGCCGCCTTCGCCGATACGCTCTATGGCGAGCGGCCCTGGGCGATGGACCACGACTGCATCGCCTCGGCCGTGTTCAGCCAACCGCCGGTCGGCACTGTCGGCCTGAGCGAGGCCGAGGCGCGCCGCCGCTTCGGCGCGGTCGACATTTACAAATCCACCTTCCGGCCGTTGCGGCACACGCTGACCGGCAGCGAGGAGAAGGCAATGATGAAGCTGGTCGTCGACCGCGAGAGCCAGCGGGTGCTGGGCGCCCACATGGTCGGCGCCGACGCGCCGGAGATCATCCAAGGCATCGCGATCGCCGTGAAGATGGGCGCGACCAAGGCCCAGTTCGACCAGACCGTCGCGATTCACCCGAGCGCCGCCGAGGAGTTCGTGCTGATGCGCACCAAGCAGCCCGACCCGGTGGCGGAGGCGGCGGAGTAGGGGGCCGACCCTTCGTGTCCGCCCGATCCCCATCATGGTAAATGCAGCGACGGCAAAAAAACCGCTGCCTTGGCTTTGTTGAAAAGCCTACTATTCCAGCGTATACCCGTTTGATCCGCGTTACAGAACAGGAACCGAAAGGCCGGACATGACCGCGAAATGGAGCGCCGACAGCTGGCGGACCAAGCCGATCAGCCAGGCTCCGGATTATCCGGATCAAGCCCGGCTGGACGACGTCGAGAGGCGCCTCAAATCCTTTCCGCCGCTGGTCTTTGCCGGCGAGGCGCGACGGCTTACCGAGGCGCTTGGCGACGTGGCGGAGGGCCGCGCCTTCCTGCTGCAAGGCGGCGATTGCGCCGAAAGCTTCGCCGAGTTCCGGGCCGACAATATCCGCGATACCTTCCGCGTGCTGCTGCAGATGGCGGTGGTGCTGACCTTCGGCGCCGCCTGTCCGGTGGTCAAGGTCGGCCGCATGGCGGGTCAGTTCGCGAAGCCGCGCTCCGCCGCGACCGAGACGGTCGACGGCGTCGAGCTGCCGAGCTATCGCGGCGACATCGTGAACGGGATCGAGTTCGAGGCGACCGCGCGGACTCCCGATCCGGAACGGCTGGTCCAGAGCTATAATCAGGCGGCGGCGACGCTGAACCTGCTGCGCGCCTTCGCCCAGGGCGGCTTCGCCGACCTGCACAAGGTGCATCGCTGGACCCTCGATTTTGTCGCCGACAGCCCTCAGGGTCACCGCTATGCCGCGCTCGCTGATCGGCTGAGCGAAACGCTCGACTTCATGGCCGCTTGCGGCCTGACGGCCGAGAAGACGCCGCAGATCCGTGAAACGGAATTCTTCACCAGCCATGAGGCGCTGCTGCTGCCCTATGAGCAAGCCCTGACCCGCATCGACAGCCTGACCGGCCGGTGGTACGGCTGCTCGGCCCACTTCCTGTGGATCGGCGACCGCACCCGACAGATCGACGGGGCGCATGTCGAGTATCTGCGCGGCGTCGGCAACCCGATCGGCCTCAAATGCGGCCCGTCCATGACGTCGGACGAGCTGTTGCGGCTGATCGACGTGCTGAACCCGGCGAACGAGGCGGGGCGCCTCACCCTGATCGCCCGCATGGGCCACGAACAGGTCGAGGCAAAGCTGCCGGCGCTGATCCGCGCGACGCAGCGCGCCGGGGCCAAGGTCATCTGGTCCTGCGATCCGATGCACGGCAACACGATCAAATCCTCGACCGGTTACAAGACGCGGCCGTTCGACCGGATTCTCGCCGAGGTGAAGGGCTTCTTCGCCGTCCACCGGGCCGAAGGCACGCATGCCGGCGGCGTTCATTTCGAGATGACCGGGCAGGACGTGACCGAGTGTATCGGCGGCGCCCAGGCGATCAGCGAGCAGGCGCTCGCCGACCGCTACCACACCCATTGCGACCCGCGGCTCAACGCCAGCCAGGCGCTCGAATTGGCCTTCCTCATCGCCGAGGGGCTGAAGCAGGAGCGGGCGACCCATGGTCAGTCCGTCCAGGGGCAATCGGCCATGCGGTCGATCGCCCACGCTTCGTAACCTCGTAAGGGACAAGGCGGGGCCCGAAAGGGTGGCCATGCAGCCCGACCTCAGCGAGATACCCGCCTGGACCGATCACTACTTCCTGCGCACCAGGGAGGCGGTCGGGCGCTTCGGCGACAAGACGGTCACCTATGCGGTTTTCATGCGCCGGCCGGTGATCTCGGCGCCGCGGCTTGCCGTCGACTGGCTGAACGAGGTCGCCGCGGCACGCGGCACCGAATTCAAGATCGAGCTCAACTATCCAGAGGGCAAGTGGGTCGGCGCCGGCGAGCCGATCCTCTACATCACGGGTTCGCTCTATCATCTGGTCGACCTCGAAACCATCCTGCTGCAGAAGCTGGGGCCCGCCTGCGTCGCCGCCTTCAACGCCTACACCATGTGCGCCGACCTGCCGAAGGTCGCCTTCCTGGCGATGGATGCGCGCCATTGCGCCGGGCTGGAGATGGCGGAGATCATGGCCTATGCGGCCAGCGTCGGTTCGGCGCGGGCCAAACGCAAGGTGGACGCCCGTGGCTTCACCGCCAACGCGACCGCCGCCACGGCACATTATTTCGGCCAGACGGGCGCCAAGGGTACGATGCCGCACGCCTTCATCGGCTATGCCGGCTCGACATTGCGCGCCGCCGAGATGTTCCACGAAGCCTTCCCCGACGACGATCTCACCGTGCTGGTCGATTTCTTCGGCCGCGAGGTGACGGATTCGCTGGAGGTGTGCCGCCGCTTTCCAGAGCTGGTGGCGCAGGGCCGCGTGTCGATGCGGCTCGATACGCCGGGCAGCCGCTTCATCGAGGGCCTCGACCCTTCCGCCTCCTACGCCGTGCTCGAGCATCATGCACCGCGGGCGATCCGCGGCTACCGCAACGAAGCCGAGCTTCGCTATCTGGTCGGCGCCGGCGTCTCCGCCGCGGCGATTCACCATCTGCGCGAGGTGCTGGACAAGAACGGCTACGCCAAGGTCAAGATCGTCGTTTCTTCGGGCTTCGACCCGGCCAAATGCAAGGTGATGGCGGAGGCCGGCGCGCCGATCGACGTGATCGGTACCGGCTCCTACCTGCCGCAGCGCTGGACCGAAACCTATGCCACCGCCGACATCATCGAATATGACGGCAAATCCCTGGTGAAGGCCGGCCGCGAGTTCCTGCTGCGGAAGTAGGGACGGGCGGGGCCGCGTTTCCTTGGCTCAGCCGGCAGAACGCGAAGAGATCCCCCGCTCATCGAGAGTACGCGCCGGCATGGCTTCTCTACCGACGCCTGCCACGATTTTTATCGCCAAATCGAGTGTCGGTGCGGGTCGCGCTTGCGGAAAGACTTACTAGAGTCTTTTAGAGATCGATCGTGCAGCCGTGCCGATTCGGCAAGACGACGGCGCCGCGTGCAGGTTCGATATTTCGGCTGTTCGAGTTTTCTTGTTACGGGCCAATGCAGAGGGCGAGGTGCGCATCATGAAGACGGTTCTGTTCGGCAGAATGCAGGCATGCGGCCGTATCTTCGTGACGGTCGCCGGCGCGGCGCTGCTCGCCGGCTGCGCCGGGGGAACGCCGCCCGAGACGGAGCTGGCGCTCGCGCGCTCGGCCATGGACGAGGCGACGCGCGACGGCGCCGCCGAACGCGCGCCGCAGCAGTTCATTCTCGCTCGAGAGAAGCTCGCCCAGGCCGAGGCGGCGAACCGCGACGAGCACTATACCGATGCCCGCCGCTTGGCGGAGCAGGCCGAAATCGATGCTCGCCTCGCCTCCGCAATGTCGCGCACGGCGGCGGCCGAAGCCGTGCTGACGCTTGTTCAGGAGGGCGATACGACGCTCGAGGAGATCCAGCGCGAGCAGCCGGATCTCTATGAAACGCCCGAAGCAGGTTTGCCCTGACCAGACCATGAATAGCCCAGTCAGGGCGACTCCGCAGGTTTTTGGGAGATGGGAGATTGGCAATGCTGTTGTCCGATAGCCTCGGCCCACTCGCACGAGCGGTGCCGCTTATTGCGATGATTGCGCTGAGCGCTTGCGCCACCTCGGGGCCAAATCCTGCAGTGCAGCGGGCGCAAAGCAGCTACAACGCCGCGACGCAGGACCCGGCCGTCGTCGAGCACGCAACGAGCGAGCTGGATCAGGCCAGAGCTCTCCTGAGCCGCGCGGAAGCCGCCCAGGAGGAGGGCGAGGAAGACGAGGCGGCCCACCGCGCCTATCTGGCCTCCCAACAGGTCGCTGTCGCAGAGGAGACGGCGGCCTTCAGCCAGACCCGGGAGGCCATCCTCACCGCCGATCAGACCGCACGCACGCAGCAGTTGGAGCAGGAGCTTGCGGCCCTGCGGGCGGAACAGACATCCCGCGGGCTCGTGGTCACGCTCAGCAATTTCCTCTTTCGCACCGATAGTGCGGAGCTGGCCCCGGGCGCTCAGTCCACGATCGACCAGCTCGCGACTTTCCTGAACGATCACCCCGAGCAGAAGGTGCGGATCGAGGGTTATACGGACAGCACCGGCAGCGATGCCTACAACCTCGCTTTGTCGGAGCAGCGGGCCGAAGCCGTTCGCACCGCTCTCGTTATCCACGGCGTCGATCCCAGCCGCATCGAGACGCAAGGGCTCGGCGAAATATCCCCGGTCGCCGTCAACAGCACCAGCCAGGGGCGGCAGATGAACCGCCGCGTCGAAGTCGTGATCTTGAATGCCGGGTAGGGTACGGCCCGGCGTCGGGTGATGGGGTTGTCGCATGGAGATCGATACGGAGACGATCGACGATGCGGCTCTTGCGCCTTTATGACCGACCCTTCACGACGAACATCGCGCTTGGAATGGCTTCGGCTGGAATATGTTGGATTGCTTGCGCCGGAAGGGGATGATTGCGGATCCGGTGAAGCAGGTCGAAATCGGTGATCCTGACCGAAGAGGGGCTGCGTCGGGCGAAAGACCTCTTCTGAGCTCTCTTCACACGGCCGGCATGATCTCCGTCGGTGCGGTCCGGTTCCGCGGCAACAATTCATGGACCCGTTTGGCCAGGTGATGCGGTAGGCGTTTGAGGGCGTCGGCCTGCTATCGCCAACGTGTCATTTATCAATCCCAGGTTGCAGGTCGACATCGATCATCGGGGCGATGGTGAAGGCGCGCCCAGCGCGTCGCGCGTGTGTCGATTTGCAGCCGTCCTGCCTTCATGTCATCGGTGCCGCAGCTGGGGAGCCAGTCGCCTTCGTCTCGGCTGCGGCGGCAATTATGAAATGCAGTGGAGAACATTAATGGAACGCCATTGATTCTCAAGGGACTTTCTCATTTGTCAAGAATAAGGGCAAAATTAAGCTAAAATTCTTTCCCATAATGAGGTACATTTTAGCTAAATTATAACGATCTTCTTGGGCATGGGGGGCTCCGATGAGCATCGCGGCAGATGCCTGGAGCACAGCAACACGGGATACGTCCGGCGTTGTTGACGCGGCGCGATCGGATCCACGTCTGGAGATGGCGCGTCGACTGCCAGCTGCGGTTCAACCCTTCTTGACCTGGCTCACGGCGAAGCCCGCGCCCGGCGAGGCGTACCGCGCGCATACGGCGATCTATCATTTCGTGACGGCGATCGTCTGCCTGCTCGCCGGGGTTGCGCTGAGCGTCGCGATTCTTCTCGGACCACTCTTTCTGATGGTCTTCCTGCCGGTTGCCCTGATTGTCACGACGGCGGGGCTCGGCAAGCTGCAGGTCACCATCTACCACCACTGCGCGCACGGAACGGTGCTCGGAACGCGCGAGCGGAATCGCCGCTTAGGATCGGTCCTCTCCGTCTTTCTTCTGATCAAGCATTTCGACGTCTACCAGAAGGAGCATATGCTGCATCACAGCGCGAAGCGGCTGCTGACCGAGGAGGACGAGTTCGCCCAATTCCTTTTCGGATCTTGCGGATTGAAGCCGGGCCTCGCGAAGGAGGAGCTGTACCACCGCGTCATCAGTTCCCTTCTATCGCCGATGTCCCACTTCCGCCTTTTCGTCCTGCGCGTGCAGAGCTGCCTTCTCACCCATGACCGCGTTCAGAACTGGGCCGGCGCGGCGTTCTGGGCCGCCGTGATCGCAACGGCCTGGGGCGCCGGAGTCTTCCTGGAATTCGCCGTCGTCTGGTTGATTCCCTTCACGGTGCTCTTCCAGATCGCGACCGCACTGAGAATCCTGTGCGAGCACCGCTTTCCGCACCGGCAGCTGGTCGAAGCCCGGAACAAGGAGTTCATCTCAAACGCGACGGCGGGCGTCTTTCCGGGAGCCGCCCTGCCCGCTTGTCGGCCGGCCTCTTTGGCCGGCGTCCTGGCCTGGGGCGGATGGTGGGCGGAGATGTTGACGGTGCATCTCTTCGTGAGGGTGTTCGTGCTCGTCGGCGATGCGCCCTGCCACGACTATCATCACCGCCGGCCGGCATCCAAGCGATGGGCGAGCTACATTCACGAACGGCAGAAGGATCAGGATCAGGGCTGCGCCGGATTCCCGATCAATTACTTCGAGTATTGGGGGCTCTTCACCGCGATCGACGGAACCCTGGAAACGCTATCCGTCTTTGAGCCCCCGGCCATTCAGGACAAAGGGGTCTGATCTCGATCTGATCGAGCAGGCTGATCTCAACGAGCGGGCTGATCTCAAGGGGAGGGGACGAGGCGGTCGGGCGGCAGCCGAATCGTCACGGTGGTTCCCTGTCCCGGTACGCTGGCGACTTCGAAGCTGCCGCCATGGAGTTCGACAAGCGCCTTGCAGATCGGCAGTCCCAGACCGGTGCCCTTGTGCTCGCGGCTGTAGACATTCTGGATTTGGCCGAAGGGCGCGAGCGCCCGCGGAATCTCCTGCGCGGTCATCCCGATGCCGGTGTCCGCGATCTCGATCAACAAGCCTTGACGATCCTCGATTCGGGTGCTGAGCACGATCTTGCCGCCGCTGGGCGTGAACTTGACTGCGTTGCTCAGGAGGTTGGTGAGAATCTGTCTGATGCGCCGGGGATCGGCGAAGAGCTGTGGCAGTTGCGCGGGGATTGATGTTTCGACCGAGAGGCCCTTCTCCTGCGCAATCGGCAACGCGTCCCTGACCGCCCGGTCCACGACGCCCGTAACGTCGAAGCCCTCCTCATTGAGCGGAATTTCCCCTTCCTTCTCCAGCTTGGAAAGGTCGAGGATGTCGTTGATCAGCGAGAGAAGATGCGTGCCGCTGTCGTGGATGTGCGCGGCATATTCCTGATGCTTCAGCTTGCCGTTCGGGCCGAGGATCTGATCTCGAATCACCTCGGAAAAGCCGATAATGGCGTTGAGCGGCGTCCGGAGCTCGTGACTTAGGCTCGCAAGGAAGGATGCCTGCGCCGCGCGCGCCGTATCGGCCTCGCGTTTCGCCGCTCGGAGATCGCCCTCCGTCCGCTTCCGATAGACGATATCGGCATAGACGCTGAGCGCGCCCTCGATCAGCTCCTGGTCCCCCGGTTCGAAGGGGCGGCTCACATTGCCTTCGGAGCGGTTCCCCAGGATCAGGGCGAAGGCGCTGCCGGCGTCGAAGGCCCAGAGGACATAGGGCAGCCGGAGAAGCCGCGTCAGCTCGCTGGCGGGCGACTCCATCGGCGTCTGCGAGGTCGTGTAGAAGAAGAGGGGCGCGGAGGGGAGGACGAGCGTCGTCGGTGTCCTTTCGTCCTCGAAGCCGACGAGGTGGGTGACCGCGAATTCGTCGCGCCCCTTGCGCTGGAGGAAGGCGGCACGGTCGCAAATCGTATTGTTGACGATGATATCGAGCATCAAGGCGCCGATCTCGTCGATCTCGTTGGTTCGATCGACGAGCTTGTAGGCCTCTCGGATCAGCCTGGCCACCGTCCGGCTGCGCCGCGCCTCCCGAAAGGCCCGGCTCTGCTCCTCTTGCAGGCGCAGCACGCGCGCGCCGAGATCATTGCATTCACGACGATAGTAATCCAGCTCCTGGACGAGCCGGTCATGCGACATCGGGGTATCCGCCGGAATCATCATCCGCCACGATAGAGGACGGTGAGAACCGCTGTCCAATCGAGCGGACGACTCTGAGCGTTCACGGGGGCGATCTCGACGCCTGAGTAGAGTCCGATCAGCGGCATATCCGACTTGAAGCTCTGCAGCATGACGTCAGCCTCTTCGACCGGTGCGCCGCTGCGTGCGCTCGCCCGTCCGGCACAGTCGATATAAAGCGCCACCTGTCCGTCCCGGCCGGCGGTCCGGCGCAGGATCTCCTCGGTGCCCTTTCGCACCGACTCGATCATCAGGGCGTTGTCGCGCGACATGACCTGGACGATTGCCCCGTTGCTGAAATCAGGCTCGAAGAGCGTGATCGACCCCGTGCTCGGATTCGCGTTCAGGATCAGTCGATTGACATAGGCGTTCTCGTCATATGGCGCGAACCGGTCGCCATGCTTTTCGCCCAAGGTCGCGATGAGGGACAGTTCCTGCGCGCCGCAGGATCCCAAGTCGATGCCGAGCATCCCTTCGAGAACCTGGACTGCCGGGCGCCCGTCGAGCTCATACACCTCCGCGCCGTGGACCTTGGTAATCTGCATGAAGCTGCTGACCGGGACGCAGCCATGCAGGATCGCGGTTTCCGCGCACAGGTCGGCCGGGAGCACGACCGCGACCGCACTATGGGTCGTCATTCCTGTCCCGTCGAAGATCCAGCTGTTGCTGAGATTCATGTCGGTCAGCGTCCCGGCGCCGATCAGCGTCACCTTTGCGTTGCCGAGTCCTTCATAGAAGCCGGTGACCAGCGGGCTTCCCGGATGAAGGCGAAGTGGTGCGGTCGCGGCGACGCTACTGTAGAAGAGGAGGACGACGCGCCCGTCCGGTGCCTGCGATCTGACAGCTTCGCCAAGCTCGCGGCCGGCCATCTGTTCGCCCTCTCCAAGCCGCTTTGTCACGGTGATGAAGGGCGGCTCTTCCATGTCGAAGAAGCCGGCGACGGCGGTTTCCAACCCGCCATAGCCGATGCCGGCGCGCGTTATTGCGCCCGCCGCAGACCCGCCGACGATCGGTATGTCTCCCAGCTCCGCCTTTAGCGCCTTCAAGAAGGCTTCGGGATTGTGCTTACCGCCGCAGAATGCGATGCCCCACGAGGCTTGCCCCAGCGCCCGGATCGGTCCGGCGCACGCCTTGGCAGCCGCGCCGGCCTCGAAGCTGCGGCTAAATCCAACTCGAACCGCCATCTTGCTCCTCCACCTCCAACGGCGTCCAACGCTGCGCGGTGGCTGGCGAGCCTATGCGGTGGGCCCGCAGCCGATCGATCCGATCGCCGCGACCCCCTAGGGATCCCGCCCGGTTAATGTCATTCTACAGAATTCTGCCTTCAACGCCTCACCTGAAGACCGAATAGCTTCCGACGAGCCCAAGAATTCGCCGGTCAATTCTCGTAATGATCGCGGTCGGCGCGAAGATGACCCTCCCTGGTCCGGGTCTCTTGCTCGGCCCGGTGATCAGGAAATTTGCACTCGGATGTGCATAATTCCAATAATATCGTAAAAATCTTTCAAACGGCTGAACGCGCATTAACGCTAAAACGACCTAACTGGGGCTTTCCAAGGTGCTTTGACTGCAGTCGCGAAGTGTTCTGAGCTGAGCATTATTTACTTGCCGAGTGAGGAGGGCAACCCTTCTCGTTGCCGGCCCATGCCGCCCCTGGTGCGGATCGCGCGCATGTTATATCTGTCCTGTCACGACTCCTGACAAAATCGCCGGACGACATGACCGACCGCCTCGCCATCGCCCTTGCGCAGCTCAACCCCACTGTTGGCGACATCGCCGGCAATATTGCCAAGCTGCGCGCGGCCAGGCGGCAGGCAGCCGAGCTGGGTGCGGACCTGATGCTGACCACCGAGCTGGTGGTCTGCGGCTATCCGCCAGAGGACTTGGTGCTGAACCCGACCCTGCAGGAAGCCTGTGTCGCCGCAGTACGCGGCTTGGCGGCGGAGACGGCCGATGGCGGGCCGGCGATGCTGGTGGGTACGCCCTGGCGCGAGGATGGCAAGCTCTACAACGCCGCCCTGCTGCTGGCCGATGGTCAGATCACGGCGACACGGTTCAAATCCGACCTGCCTAACTATGGCGTGTTCGACGAGAAGCGGGTCTTCGCTGCCGCCCCCCCGCAGGGGCCGGTGAACTTCCGCGGCGTGCGGCTCGGTGTGCTGGTCTGCGAGGACATGTGGTCGCCGGACATCGTCGAGTGCCTGGCCGAGTCCGGCGCCGAGATCCTCCTGGTGCCGAACGGCAGCCCCTACGAGCATGACAAGCAGGATAAGCGCCTGAACCTCGCCGTGGCGCGAATCACCGAATCCGGGCTGCCGCTCGTCTATGTGAACCAGGTCGGCGGCCAGGACGAGCTGGTGTTCGACGGCGCCTCCTTCGTGCTCGATGCCGATTGCAGCCTGCGCGCGCAATTTCCCTCCTGGCGCGAGCATCTCGCGCTTACCCGCTGGCGCCGCGAGGGCGAGGGCTGGCGCTGCGAGCCGGCCGAGATCAAGCTGCCGCCCGCGGACGATTACAACGGATTGGCGCAGATCTATCACGCGATGGTCCTGGGGCTGCGGGACTATGTCGAGAAGAATCGTTTTCCGGGCGTTCTGCTTGGCCTCTCCGGCGGAATCGACTCGGCCCTCTCGGCGGCCGTCGCCGTCGATGCGCTGGGGGCCGAGCGAGTCTGGACGGTGATGATGCCGTCGCCCTACACGAGTCCCGACAGCCTCGAGGATGCGGCTGCCTGCGCGAGCCTGCTCGGCGTCCGCCTCGACAGCGTCTCGATCGCGCCGGCGATGCAGGCCTTCGACGAGATGCTGGCGCCGAGCTTCGCGAACTCTGCGCCGAACATCACGGAGGAGAACATCCAGAGCCGCGCGCGCGGCATGACCCTGATGGCGCTGTCGAACAAGTTCGGCCCCATGGTGCTGTCGACCGGCAACAAGTCCGAGATGTCGGTCGGCTATGCCACGCTCTATGGCGACATGTGCGGCGGCTTCTCGGTACTGAAGGACGTCTACAAGACGACCGTCTTCGCGCTCGCCCGGTGGCGCAACCAGCAGCGGCCGGAGGGCGCGCGCGGGCCCGAGGGGCGCGTGATGCCGGAGCGGATCATCACGAAGCCCCCGACGGCCGAGCTGAAGCCGAACCAGACGGACCAGGATACGCTGCCGCCCTATGACCGGCTCGACGCGATCCTGCAGTGCCTGGTGGAGGCGGATATGGCCATCGACGAGATCGTCGCCCGCGGCCATGACCGCGCGACAGTTAACGCCGTCTGGCGAATGCTCGACCGCGCCGAGTACAAGCGCCGCCAGGCGCCTCCCGGCGTCAAGATCACCCGCCGCGCCTTCGGCCGCGACCGCCGCTACCCGATTACCAACGCCTTCATCCGCTCTGCCGGGCCGGAGATGTCATGACCGTCCTCGTCCGCTTCGCGCCGAGCCCGACGGGGCGCCTTCATGTCGGCAACATCTATATCGCGCTGGCGAACTGGCTATTCGCGCGCTCCCGCGGCGGCGAGTTCCTGCTGCGCCTCGACGACACCGACCGTGAGCGCTCGACCGCCGCGTTCGCCGAGGGCATCGAGGCGGATCTGCGCTGGTTGGGCCTCGCGTGGAATCGCTTCGCCCGCCAGTCGGAGGGGATGGAGCGGTATGATACGGCCGTGGCGACGCTGAAGGCGGCCGACCGCCTTTATCCCTGCTACGAGACGCCTGAGGAGCTTGCCCTGAAGCGCAAAAGCCAGCTCCAGCGCGGCCGGCCACCCGTCTATGACCGTGCCGCGCGGGCGCTGACCGATGCCGACCGGCAGCGGCTGGAAGCCGAAGGGCGCCGGCCCCATTGGCGCTTTCTTCTAGCGCGCGAAAGCGTCGCCTGGACCGATCTGGTGCGCGGGGAGCAGCAGATCGACGAGGCGAGCCAGAGCGATCCCGTTCTGGTCCGCGAGGATGGCAGCTATCTCTACACGCTGCCGTCGGTCGTCGACGACATCGCGTTCGGCGTCAGTCATGTGATCCGCGGCAGCGACCACATCACCAACACCGGCGCTCAGATCCAGCTCTTCCGGGCGCTGGGCGCAGAGCCGCCGGCCTTCGCCCATCTGCCGCTGTTGAGCGATGCGGCGGGCGAGGGGCTGTCGAAGCGGCTGGGCAGTCTGTCGATCGACGCGCTGCGCGAGCAGGGCACCGAGGCGATGGCGATCAACAGCTATCTCGCGCGGATCGGCACCGCCGACTCGGTGGAGCCGAAGCTCGGCCTCGATGATCTGGTCCAGGGCTTCGACATCTCCCGCTTCGGCCGCGCCGCGCCGCGCTTCGACCCGGCGGAGCTTGCGCATCTCAACGCGCGGCTGCTGCATGAGACGCCGTTCGCGGCCGTGCGTGCGCGGCTGGAGGCGATGGGGCTGGCGCAGGTCGACGAGGAGCTGTGGCAGGCGGTGCGCGGCAATATCGCCACCCTGGCTGAGATTGCCGACTGGGCGCAGGTCTGCCACGGCCCGGTGACGCCGGTGATCGAGGATCCGGCCTTCGCCGCGACGGCGGCCGACCTGCTGCCGTCGGAGCCCTGGGACCAGGAGGTCTGGGGCGCCTGGACCGCCCGGGTGCGCGAGGCGACCGGGCGCAAGGGCAAGGCCCTGTTTCTTCCGCTCCGCCTGGCGCTCACCGGCCGCGAGCATGGACCGGAACTGAAGAATTTGTTACCCCTCATCGGCCGCGCGCGGGCCGTCGCCCGCCTGTCGGGACAAACGGGTTAGGAAGCCGGTGCCGATCCATCTCTACAACACGCTGACGCGCCGCAAGGAGCCGTTTCAACCGCTCGACCCGAAGCGGGTGCGGCTCTATGTCTGCGGTCCGACCGTCTACGACTTCGCCCATATCGGCAACGCCCGGCCGGTGGTCGTCTTCGATACGCTGTTCCGGTTGCTGCGCCAGGCCTATGGCGCCGACCCCGTCACCTATGTCCGCAACATCACCGATGTCGACGACAAGATCATCGCCGCGGCGGCGGAGAGCGGCGAGGCGATCCGCGCCCTTACCGAGCGTACCGCGGCCGCCTATCGCGACGACATGGCGGCGCTGAACGCGCTTCCGCCGACGCACGAGCCCCGCGCGACGGAGCATATCTCGCAGATGATCGCGATGACCGAGCGGCTGATTGCCGGCGGCTTCGCCTATGCGGCGGAGGGGCATGCGCTGTTCCACGTCCCGGCGATGGCGGACTATGGCCAGCTCTCGAAGCGCTCGCTCGACGACATGATCGCTGGCGCCCGGGTCGAGGTGGCGCCCTATAAGAAGCACCCGGCCGACTTCGTGCTGTGGAAGCCGAGCACGCCCGACCAGCCCGGCTGGGACAGTCCCTGGGGCCGCGGCCGCCCCGGCTGGCATATCGAGTGCTCGGCTATGGCCGAGGGGCTGCTGGGCGAGACCTTCGACATCCATGGCGGCGGCCAGGATCTGATTTTTCCGCATCATGAGAACGAGATCGCCCAGAGCCGCTGCGCCCATGGCGGCGCGCCCTTGGCCCGCATCTGGATGCATAACGGATTTGTTCAGGTGGAAGGCGAGAAGATGTCGAAGTCCCTCGGCAACTTCTTCACTGTCCGCCAGCTCCTGGAAGAGGGCCATCGCGGCGAGGCGATCCGCCTCGCGCTGCTCTCGGCCCATTATCGCCAGCCGCTCGACATCAGCCGCGAGGGGCTGAAGGAGGCGAAGACGGAACTCGACCGCTTCTACACCGCCCTCGACAAGGCCGCCGACCTGCCGCTCGACGGCGAGGCGGCGCCGTCGGGCGAGGTCATGGCCGCGCTGGAGGACGACCTCAACACGCCGCTGGCGCTCTCGCATCTGCACGAGCTGGTGACTAGGCTGAACAAGGCGGCCGGGGACGGGGAGAAGGCGCATCTCAAAAGCGCTTTGCTCGCTTCCGGCGGGCTCCTCGGGATCTTGCAGCAGGCCCCGGAGGCCTGGTTGCGGGGGGCGACCGCGGAGGCCGGCCCGACGGCCGACCAGATCGAAGAGAGAATCGCCGCCCGCATGGCCGCGCGGAAGGCCCGCAACTTCGCCGAGGCGGACCGCATCCGGGATGAGCTTGCCGGCGATGGCGTTATCCTCGAAGACAGCCCGACGGGCACGACCTGGCGCCGCGCCGGCTGACCATACACGACTTGCGATAGCGTACTCGTTCGCCGGCTGTCCCAGTTTTCCGGGAAATCCGCGCGCCGCGACAGTTGTTCAGGCGAACGAGTCACCACCGCGAAGCCTTTAGCCTGTCGGACCCGGTACAGGTGCCCTCGCTAACCCGCTACGCGTTTGCTCCCCGACTTGACCTCCGAAAGGATGGCATGCACGGCATCAGCGATGATGTCCGGATGGTCCTCCAGGGTAAAGTGGCGCCCGCCGGGGATGACCTGCAGCGGCGCCCGCAGATCGGCGGCCAGACGCTCGGCCGACCACAGTCCCAACGGGTCCTTCTCGCCCCAGACGATGCGAACCGGTAGATCGAGGTGCGGCAGCGCCGGTGCGACGGCCAGCGTGTCTCGGGCGCTGAAGTGGCGGAGCTGGTGGGCGAAGGCGATGGGCCCGATAGGACGAGCGTAGGGCTGCCAGTGCAATGCCGCGGACTCGGCGCCGCGCGCTGCATCGTCGTGGCCGAGATTGGCCAGCGCCGCCAGGAACAAAGGCTTAACCATCGCTGGGGGCAGGCGCTCGATGACGCCACTCAGCGCTCGGGCCGTGCGGACCGCCGTGACCGGCCAGTTGTCATAGGCGACGCAATCCGTCAGCACCAGGCCCATGAAGAGGTCGGGGCGGGCCGCCGCAAGGTGCTGGACGACTCCCCCACCGTAATCGTGAGCCACGAACAGGGCTCGATCGATGCCGAGATGGCGCAGCCAAGCGCGCAGGTATGCGGCCTGGGCTGGGATCGAAAGATCCCGGCCCAGGCCCTCCGCCAAGGACCAGCCGAACCCGACCTGCTCCCAGGCGAGACAGCACACGCCATCGCGCACCACCTGTGGAATGACGTACCGCCAAGCACGCGGGTGCGTCGGCAAACCATGCACCATGACGACCGGCAGGCTCCCGCTCCGCTCGCCATGCTCTTCCCATCGCATGAGGATGCCCTCGACCATTGCGCTGCGGACGAGTTCGGGCGCCGCCTCCCGAGCCCTCTCGGGGACCGCCGGGGACGGAGCCCGCAGCAGGGCCCAGCCGACCTCCGCGGCGCCGAGCGCGGCGAGTGGCAGGCGCCAGTTGCTCCGTCGCGGCAGCGTGAGCGCTAGCGCGGCTGCCGTGGCGCCGAGCAGGAGATGCGCGTTGCGCGATTGAGGCTTTGGAAGGGGCAAGGCGGCCATGGTACCTCCCGCGCGGAGAGCGCAACCGTCGGGGCAAACGGAATCCCGATCGATGCTTGAGGGGAACACGCCGAGGCCGGGCTGGTTCCGGCCCAGTTCCTGGCCGGTGCTCGAATTGCGAGATCGGTACCTGTCAGTACAGCGTCTGTGCCGTCTTCGGCGCCGCTTCGGCGTCATATGCGGTCGCGTCCACCTTGCCGCCGGTATGCGCGGCGAGGATGGTGCCGATGCTGGGCAGGTCGGCGCGTCGGATGTGCCTCTCCGGGTTCCACAGCTCCGAGCGCACGAGGGCGCGGGCGCACTGAACGAACACCTCCGCCACGGTCACGACGAGGACGGATTTCGGCGCCTTGCCCACAACGGCGAAGCGCGCGAGCAGGGCAGGATCGGTGCTGATTCTCGCCCGGCCATTCACGCGGAAGGTCTCGTTGACGCCGGGGACGAGGAAGAGAAGGCCGACGGCCGGGTTCTCGACGATGTTCCGCAGGCTGTCGATCCGGTTGTTCCCCCTGCGGTCCGGGATCAGCAGCGTCTTATCGTCCGCCACTTCGACGAAGCCGGGCTGGTCGCCGCGCGGGGAGCAGTCCATGGCGCCGCTCTTGCCGCATGTCGCCAGCAGAAGGAATGGCGACGCGGCGATGAACGCCCGGCAGATCCCATCCAGGTGATCGATTTCTTTCAGTCGCACACGCTCGCTCGGCGGGTCGTAGAGCTGCGCCAGCGCCTCCACCGAAGCGATCGTGTGTTCGTCGTCGATATGCATTGTTTCCGCCTTGCTGCGCTTGAAGATTCTAGTTCCGCCCGCTCGTTGCGAGCCTGACGGCGAGGCCGATGAAGACGAGGGCGGCGAGCCGTCGCATTACCCGGCCGAACCGGGGAGAGCCCTTGAGCCGCCGTCCGGCGGCGCTGCTTGACACGGCCACGACGGTGTTGACCAGCGTTCCACCGAAATTGAAGAGTAGGCCAAGGAACAGAATCTGCCACGCCACCGCGCCCTTCGCCGGGTCGATGAACTGCGGCAGGAAGGCCAGGACGAACAGCGCGACTTTCGGGTTCAGCAGGTTGGTCAGCGCGCCCTCGGCATAGACGCGCATGAGGCCGATCGGCGGCCGCGCCACCGCACCCTCCGCCGAACCGCCCGCCTGCAGCATCCGCCAGGCGAGATAGATCAGATAGCCGGCGCCGGCATATTTGATCACCGTGAAGGCCAGCTCCGAATGCAGGAGCACGGCGGACAGCCCCACAGCCGCGGCGGCCGTGTGGATCATCCCGCCCGTGGAAACGCCCAACGCCGACACCACGCCGGCGCCCGCGCCCTGGCTCACGCTCCGCGTCGCCACATAGGCCATGTCGGCGCCCGGCGTCAGGTTCAGCGCCAGGCTGGCGAGCAGGAATGGGGCAAGAGTCGCCAGATCGGGCAGAAGCAGGGAGAGCGATGGCATGGCGCGGCGAGCATAGCGCCAAACCGCCCGATGGGACAGGCCCGCGGTTGACGGCGGCCCTCAACCGGTGCAGAAAGACGCCGGAAAACAACGAGATCAAGGGTTTCCGGGGCCGCGCGCCTCCTCATCCTTCGATAGGCTCAGGATGAGGGCCTCATGGTGAGCCTATCGAACCATGAGGGCCGACTCGCGAGCGCCGGAATGCGGGAAGCCGATGACCGATAAGCGCGTCTATCTGTATGACAGCACGCTGCGCGATGGCGCGCAGACGCAGGGCGTCGATTTCGGCGTCGGCGATAAGGTCGCGATCGCCCAGGCGCTCGACAGGATCGGCATCGACTATATCGAGGGCGGCTGGCCCGGCGCCAACCCGACCGATGACGCCTTCTTCGCGGCGCCGCCCGCGCTGAAGCGTGCGCGGCTCAGCGCCTTCGGTATGACCCGTCGGCCGGGCCGCAGCGCCGCCAACGATCCCGGCCTGGCGGCGCTCCTGTCGACCAAGGCCGACTCGGTCTGCATGGTCGGCAAGAGCTGGGATTTCCATGTCGACCTGGCGCTCGGCATCGAGCGGTCGGAGAACGTCGCGATGATCGGCGAGAGCGTCGCGCTGGCGATGACGCGCATGCGCGAGGTGATGTTCGACGCCGAGCATTTCTTCGATGGCTACAAGGCCAATCCAGGCTATGCGCTCGACTGCGTCCGCGCGGCCTATGAGGCGGGCGCGCGCTGGATCGTGCTCTGCGACACTAATGGCGGCACCCTGCCGCACGAGGTCGAGCGCATCGTCGGCGAGGTAACGGAGTATATCCCCGGTGACCGCCTCGGCATCCACTGCCACAACGACACCGAGAACGCCGTCGCCAACAGCTTGGCTGCGGTCCGCGCCGGCGCGCGGCAGATCCAGGGCACGCTGAACGGCCTGGGCGAGCGCTGCGGCAACGCGAACCTGATCTCGCTGATCCCCAGCCTGCTGCTGAAGACCGATTTCGAGATCGGCCTGGACAGGAGCGACCTGGCGCATCTGACCCAGCTCTCCCGGCTGCTGGACGAGCGGCTGAACCGGGCGCCGTCGCGCAGCGCTCCTTATGTCGGCGAATCGGCCTTCGCGCATAAGGGCGGGCTGCATGTCTCGGCGGTCGAGAAGGACCCGCGCACCTACGAGCATATCGAGCCCACGCTGGTCGGCAACCGCCGCCACATCGTCGTCTCCGACCAGTCAGGCCGTGCCAACATCCTGGCCCGCTTCCGCGATATCGGGCTGGAGGTCGATCCCGACGACCCGAAGATCGCCACGCTGGTCGAGGCGGTGAAGGCGCGGGAATATGACGGCTATGCCTATGACGGCGCGGAGGCGAGCTTCGAGCTGCTCGCCCGCCGCGCCCTGGGCCATGTGCCGGACTATTTCCGGCTGAACCGGTTCCGGGTTATGGACGACCGCCGCTGGAACGCCCGCGGCGAGCTGGTCACCGAGTCCGAGGCGACGATCACCCTCGAGGTCGGCGGCCGGCAATCGATGACGGTGGCGACCGGGAACGGGCCGGTGAACGCGCTCGATTCGGCGCTGCGCAAGGCGCTCCTGCCGGTCTATCCGGCGCTCGAGGACATGCGGCTCGTCGATTACAAGGTCCGCATCCTGACGCCAAGCGCGGGCACCGGGGCGGTCACCCGCGTCATGATCGAGAGCGCCGACAGCGAGGGCGAACGGTGGAGCACGGTCGGCGTCTCGCCCAACATCATCGACGCCTCCTACAGCGCGCTGCATGACGGCATCACCTGGAAGCTGTTCCGCGCGGGCGCCGAAGTCAGGGCGGGGGATTGATGGCCGGCACCGACCGGACCAAGACCGGTTCCGAAGCGGCCCCGAGGACCGGCCCGGCGATCGTTCTGGTCGAGCCGCAGCTCGGCGAGAATATCGGCGCCGCGGCGCGGGCGATGCTGAATTGCGGCCTCACCGATCTGCGGCTGGTGCGGCCGCGCGACGGCTGGCCGAACGAGAAGGCGGTCGCGTCGGCCTCCGGCGCGGTCGAGGTGATCGGGCGGGCGCGGCTTTACGACAGCACCGAGGCGGCGATCTCCGATCTCAACCGCGTCTATGCCACGACCGCCCGCCCGCGCGAGATGATCAAGCCGGTGGTAACGCCGCGCCAAGCGGTGCAGGAGATGCGCGCGGCGATCGGCCGGGACGAGGCGATCGGCGTGCTGTTCGGGCCGGAGCGGACGGGCCTCTTCAACGACGATATTGCGCTCGCCGACACCGTCCTCTCCGTGCCGCTGAACCCGGGCTTCTCCTCGCTCAATCTGGGGCAGGCCGTCCTCGTGGTCGGCTATGAATGGTACCAGGCGGGAACGGACGCGCCGGCGCGCCAGCTCGTCACCAACGCGACGCGGCCGGCGACCAAGGACGAGCTCCTCAACTTCTTCGCCCATCTGGAGCGCGAGCTTGACGCCTGCGGCTTCCTGCGCAATATCGAGAAGCGGCCGAGCATGGTCCGCAATATCCGCAACCTGTTCCAGCGGGCCGACCTGACCGAACAGGAAATCCAGACCCTCCACGGCATCGTGAAGGAGCTCTCGACGATGCGCGTGCGGCGCGGGCAGTCATAGCGGTGCGCGCCCGACCTGGTGTTAACCAAGCCTTACCCTTGACGTAGCGGGCCGGCGGCGGTAGAAACCGCGCTTTCCTTCCCGAAAATGCGGGTCGCGGGCGAATGAGCGCCGCGGTCCCGTCCGTGCTTGAGAAAAGCCCGGACCTATCGGGACAAGACAGCAACCGAAAACGGGATCAGGCATGTCGAAAAGACTGGAATCGAAGTACAAGATCAATCGCCGCCTGGGCGTGAACCTCTGGGGCCGGCCGAAGAGCCCCATCAACCGCCGCGAATATGGCCCCGGCCAGCATGGCCAGCGCCGCAAGAAGCCCTCGGATTTCGGCCTGCAGCTCAAGGCCAAGCAGAAGCTGAAGGGCTATTACGGAAATATCGGCGAGCGCCAGTTCCGCCGCCTGTATGAGGAGGCGGTGCGCCGGCGCGGCGATACCGGCGAGAACCTGGTCGGCCTCCTGGAGCGTCGCCTCGACGCGGTAGTCTACCGCTCGAAGTTCGCGACGACCCCGTTCGCCGCGCGTCAGTTCATCAATCACGGCCATATCCGGGTCAATGGCCGGCGGGTCAACATCCCCTCCTTCCAGGTGAAGGATGGCGATGTGATCGAAATCAAAGAGAAGTCCCGCGATCTGGCGATCGTGCTGGAAGCGGCCGCCTCTGCGGAGCGCGATATTCCGGACTATATCGACGTCGATCAGAAGGCGATGAAGGCGATCTTCCTGCGCGCGCCGGCACTCGCCGACGTGCCGTTCCCGGTGCAGATGGAGCCCAGCCTCGTCATCGAGTACTACTCCAAGATGAGCTAAGGCCTCTTCGCCTGAAATGTGGAATTTGACGGCCGGCGGACCTCGTTCGGCGGCCGTCAGCCCCTCAAGCGTTTTGCCGCGCTGGGCGAGTGATTATCCGGGTGTCAAGCGTTGATGCGCAGCCGCATGGCCGCGTACGGCCGCCGCCTGCCTTGCGGCGTCAGCGAATTCGATCGGGCTGGCCTTCGACGGATACCGATGCTGCGGCCTGTTTGGGTTGGTTTCTCGTAATTCTCCAGACTGTGTTCGACAAGTCATCGGCGACGATCAAGGCGCCGCGCGGATCCACCGTCACCCCGACCGGTCGTCCGCGCGTGTTGCCGTCGTCATTCAGGAAGCCGGAAACGAAATCGATCGGGTCGCCGGCGGGACGGCCGTTGCGGAACGGCACGAAGACCACCTTGTAGCCGACTGGGACGCTGCGGTTCCAGCTGCCATGCTCGCCGACAAACACCCCCTCGGCGAAATCCGCGCCCATTGCCGGAATCGAGAAGGCCAGGCCAAGCGCTGCCACATGCGATCCCAGGCTATAGTCCGGGCGGATTGCCGAGGCGACCTTCTGCGGATCCTGCGGTTGCGCGCGTGGGTCGACGTTCTGACCCCAATAGCTGTAGGGCCACCCGTAGAAGCCGCCCTCACGCACTGCAGTCAGGTAATCCGGAACAAGGTTGGGGCCAATTTCGTCCCGTTCGTTCACGGCCGCCCAGAGCTGGCCCGTTCCCGGCTGAATGGCGAGAGCAGTGGGGTTGCGAAGACCGGTTGCGTAACGCTTGTGCGCCCCCGTCTGTGCGTCGATCTGCCACACCATTGCCCGGTCTTCCTCAACGTCCATCCCGCGCTCGGTGATGTTGCTGTTGGATCCGATGCCGACATAGAGAAAGCGGCCATCTGGGCTGGCGGTCATCGCCTTCGTCCAGTGATGATTGATCACCGACGGCAGCTCCGTGACCGTCGTCGGCGGCCCGCTCGCCTCGGTCTGGCCGTCACGATAGTCGAAGCGCACCAGCGAATCCTGGTTGGCGACGTAAATGGCGCCGTTGGCCAGCGCGAGCCCATAGGGCGCGTTGAGATTGTCGGCGAAGATGCCTTGTGCTTCGTAGATGCCGTCGCCATCGCCGTCGCGCAACAGCGTCAGCCGATCACCGCCCTCTACCGAACTCTTGCCGAGACTCTTGATAAAGTTCGCGATGAAGTCCTTGGGGCGGAGCGAAGGCGCGTTGCCGCCCGATCCCTCCGCAACCAGAATGTCGCCATTGGGAAGGACCAGGGTCTGACGCGGGATCCTGAGATCCGTGGCGATAGGTTCGATCGTGTAGCCCTGCGGCACCGTCGGGCGATCGTCGCCCCAATTTGCCGGCCTGGGGACCGTCATGGCGGGCAACAGGCCACGCTGCGGTTCGGGCAGATCCGGGTTGGAGCCATATTGTACCGGGTCGGGGCCGCTGTCGCAGGCGGACAGGGCGAGCACGAGGGCGCCGATCAATAGGGACGAGCGCATCATTCCACCTCTCCGGCACGAAACCCGGAATAACCGATCCAGGATGCAACGAGCGCCAGGAGCGCCACGACAGCCGATAGATAGAGGCCCTCCGGCATGGTCGCCCATGCATCCTTCGCGTGGACGAGGGCGTTGACGAAGCCGAGCACCCACATTGCGAGCAGCACGACAAAATAGAGAGCCGGCCGCCTTTTGCGTGC
The DNA here is from genome assembly GCA_003576685.1 of Virgifigura deserti. GTDB lineage: Bacteria > Pseudomonadota > Alphaproteobacteria > Dongiales > Dongiaceae > Virgifigura > Virgifigura deserti. The sequence continues at coordinate 247,386 of QOZR01000004.1, read as the reverse complement.
CGTTCCCCTGCGAAACAGATTGACCAGCGCCCAAAGCAAGGCGAAAGCGCCGACAAACAGTCCGCCGGCGATGAGCCACGACGAGAAATTGGCCCACTGCACATGGAAACTCGACCGGTAGGCGAGATCGCTGAGCAGTGCGCCCAGGAACAGAGGAAACGGAAAGGCGAGAAGGATTGCGTGCAGGGGATGGAGCGGCCTCAAAGGGCCTGGAACGGATATGGCACCCACAGCGTCTCCTCTCGTTCCTGGACCCGGCCGCGTGATCCGCGTCCGGCAAAGACGTCGATAGGTCAACGCATCAGCGGTCGGTAAGTTTCGGAAAGGCGCCGCGGTTGACGAGATTCTTGACGATGTCCTTGTTCACGGCCCTTGCTGTCTTGGTCCGGTAATGATTGCCACGGGTCAGCGTCGATCGGCACCGCTCCACATTTTAAGTGAATGGCTCGCTTCTTGGGCCGGCCTTTCCCGTCTTGGGGTGGTTACGCGGACGTATCTACTTTATGCGGCATCTTCGCCTCCCATCTAATGTCATATCGATGGAGCGGGAGAACGAATGATGACACAGGACAGCGGCAGCTCGGTGGACGTGATGCCGGCGATTTTCGTTTCGCACGGATCGCCGATGCTCGTCTTCGAGGACATTCCGGCCCGCGACTTCCTGGCGCAGCTCGGGCAGGAGTTCGGCCGGCCGCGCGCCGTTCTCTGCATCTCGGCCCATTGGGAGACGGCGGCGCCCATGGTCGGCGGCGCGGCGGCGCCCGAAACCATCCATGATTTCTACGGCTTTCCGGAGGCACTCTATCGCCTGCGCTATCCGGCGCCAGGTGCGCCGGATCTGGCCGCACGCGTCGTCGATCTGCTGGGGGAGGCGGCCGGCCTGGAGGCCTCGATCGATCCGGTGCGCGGCCTCGATCACGGCGCCTGGAACCCTCTGATGCTGATGTTCCCGAAGGCGGATGTCCCGGTTACGCAGCTTTCGATCCAGCCGCCGCTCGGGCCCGACCATCATCTCGCTCTCGGCCGCGCGCTGGCGCCCCTGCGCCAGGAAGGCGTTCTCGTGATGGGAAGCGGCGGGGCGGTCCACAATCTTGCCCAGTTCCGCGTCGACCGCATGAACCCGGCCGACTGGGCGATCGCCTTCGACGACTGGCTCGGTGAGCGGATCTCAGCGGGCGACGAGGCGCGCCTGGTAAACTATCGCCGCATGCAGGCGGGAGCGGCCGAGGCCCATCCGACCGACGAGCACCTCTTGCCGCTGTTCGTGGCGCTCGGCGCCGGCGGCGGCGCGCCCGCCCGCGAGCTGCATCGCAGCTTCGCCCATGGCAGCCTCAGCATGGCCGCCTATGCGTGGGGGTGAAGGAGGAGTGAACCGCAGAGGCACAGAGGAAAATCACTTCTCTGTGTCTCTGTGGTGAATCGGAAGGCAGAAGGGCGGTCAGGCCGCCTCGGTCTGAATTCCGTGGCTCTGCAGGACTTGGCGCAACTCGCCCGATTCGAACATCTCGCGGATGATGTCGCAGCCGCCGACGAACTCGCCCTTGACATAGAGCTGCGGAATGGTCGGCCACTGGCTGAAGTCCTTGATCCCCTGGCGCAGGCTGGGGTCGGTCAGCACGTCGATGCCTTTGAACTTCACCCCCATATGGCTCAGCACTTGGACGACCGCGGCGGAAAACCCGCACTGCGGGAAGACCGGGGTGCCTTTCATATAGAGCACGACGTCGTTGCTCGAGATGTCCTGCTTGATTTGATCGAAAACCGGGTTGCTGATCATCGGGTTCATTCCTTTATCAATTCCGTCCCCAAGGGGGCTAACTATCGGGCTTAACTTCCCCCAGGGGTTTAGCTCTCTTGGGGCACCGCCGTCTGCAGGGCCAGGGCATGGAGCTCGTCGCCCATCTTGCCCCGAAGCGCCTGATAGACCATCTGATGCTGCTGGATTCGCGACTTCCCGGCGAAAGCGGCCGCGGTGACATAAGCCGCGTAATGGTCGCCGTCGCCGCGCAAATCCTCGATGACAACGGTGGCGTCCGGGATACTCTCCTTGATCAGACGCTCGATCTCCGCCGCATCCATCGCCATGGTCTTGCCTCTCTCCCGCGCTTGTTCAGGCTTCCCGCATATATGCGGGAAGCCACTCTTCATGGGTTTTCTTTAGTGTAGCCACGGATATGGTATGGCCCGTCGACAGTGTCAACGTGCCCCCTCCGGTGCTGCCGATGGTCGAGGCCGGCACCCTGGCGGCCTTCGCCATCCGCAGGATCTCGGCCGCCGCGTCCGCCTCGGCCGTGACCAGATAGCGCGCCTGATCCTCGCCGAACAGCCAGCCATGCGGCGCCGCGGCCGCTTCCTCCGGCAGGGCGATCTCGGCCCCGATGCCGCCGGCCATCGCCATCTCGGCCAGCGCGACTAGAAGGCCGCCGTCGGACAAGTCGTGGCAGGTGGTGACGTGGCCGCCCTCGATTAGCCGCCGGACGAAGTCGCCGTTCCGTCGCTCCGCCGCCAGGTCGACGGCCGGCGGCGGCCCGTCCTCACGGCCCTCGATCTCGCGCAGATAGAGCGAGCAGCCGAGATGGCCGTCTCCCGCGCCGATCAGCAGAATCGCCTGTCCCGCGGTCTTGAACGCCAGCGACGCCATCTTGGAGACGTCGGCCAGCAGGCCGACGCCCCCGATCACCGGCGTCGGCAGGATGCCCGTGCCGTTGGTTTCGTTGTAGAGCGAGACGTTTCCCGAGACGACCGGGAACTCGAGCGCCAGACAGGCCTCGCGCATGCCCTCGATGCAGCCGACGAACTGGCCCATGATCTCCGGCCGTTCCGGGTTGCCGAAATTCATGTTGTCGGTGAGGGCGAGCGGCCGTGCGCCGACGGCCGTCAGGTTCCGCCAGGCCTCGGCGACCGCCTGGGCGCCGCCCCGCTTCGGGTCGGCGGCGCAGTAGCGCGGCGTGCAGTCGGTCGTCAGCGCAAGGCCCTTGCGCGTCCCCTCGATGCGCACCACGGCCGCATCGCCGCCCGGGCGCTGCACCGTGTTGGCCATGACGAGATGGTCGTACTGCTCCCAGATCCAGCGCCGGCTGACGAGGTCGGGGCAGCCGATCAGGCGCGCGAGCGTGGCGAGCGGATCGGCAGGCGCCGGTATGGAAGCCGCGTCGAGCGGCGCGCGTGCCGGAGTCGGCTGCCACGGCCGGTCGTAGTTCGGCGCCTCGTCGACGAGTGGCTGCACCGGCAGGTCCGCCACCGTCCCACCGTTCATCGTCAGGACCAGCCGGCCGCTGTCGGTCAGCCGCCCGATCTCGGCGAAGTCCAACTCCCATTTCACGAAGATCGCGCGCGCCGTTTCCATCGCCTCGGGCTTCAGCACCATGAGCATCCGCTCCTGGCTCTCCGACAGCATGATCTCGTAGGGGGTCATGCCGGTCTCGCGCACCGGCACCCGGTCGAGCGCGAGCTCGATGCCGAGATCGCCCTTCGAGCTCATCTCGACGGAGGAGGAGGTGAGGCCGGCGGCACCCATATCCTGGATCGCGACGATCGCGTCGGTGGCCATCAGCTCCAGGCAGGCCTCCAGCAGCAGCTTCTCCGTGAAGGGGTCGCCGACCTGCACGGTCGGCCGCTTCTCCTCGGCGTCGTCGGTGAAGGCGGCCGACGCCATGGTCGCGCCGTGGATCCCGTCGCGCCCGGTCTTGGCGCCGACATAGATCACCGGATTGCCGACGCCGGCCGCCGCCGAATAGAAGATCCGGTCGCGGTCGGCCAGCCCGACGGTCATCGCATTGACCAGTATGTTGCCGTTATAGGAGGGGTCGAAGTTCACCTCACCGCCGACCGTCGGCACGCCCATGCAGTTGCCATAGCCGCCGATGCCGGCGACGACGCCGGCCAGGAGATGACGCGTCTTCGCATCCTCCGGGCTGCCAAAGCGCAGAGCGTTCAGATTGGCGATCGGCCGCGCGCCCATCGTGAAGACGTCGCGCATGATGCCGCCCACCCCGGTCGCCGCGCCCTGATAGGGCTCGATGAAGGACGGGTGGTTGTGGCTCTCCATCTTGAAGACCGCCGCCTGACCGTCGCCGATATCGATGACGCCGGCATTCTCGCCCGGCCCCTGGATGACCTGCCGCCCTTGCGTCGGCAGCGTCTTCAGCCACCGCCGCGAGGACTTGTAGGAGCAGTGCTCGCTCCACATCACGGAAACGATGCCGAGCTCGGTCAAATTTGGCGCTCGGCCCAGGAAGGCGAGGAGCCGATCATATTCCTCGGGCGTCAGCCCATGCTCGGCGACGATTGCCGGCGTGATCGCTGGTTCGGGGTTCATGGATTCGGTCATGAGAGGGCCTCGACCATCCCGGCGAACAGCCCCCGACCATCGGTCGAGCCGAGCAGCCCGTCGACCGCGTTCTCTGGATGCGGCATCAGGCCCAGCACCGTCTTCGTCTCGTTGAACACGCCGGCGATGTTGCGCGCCGACCCGTTCGGGTTGGCCTCCGACCCGAAGACGCCGTCGGCATTGCAATAGCGGAAGGCGATCTGGCCGCGCTCCTCCAGGCGGTCGAGCGTATCGTCGTCGGCGAAATAATTACCGTCATGATGGGCCACGGGGATGCGCAGCACTTGTCCTGTCGCATAGCCGGCGGTGAACAGGCTCTGGCTGGTTTCCACGCGAAGGCCCACCTCCCGGCAGACGAATTTGAGGTTTGCGTTGCGCAGCAGGACGCCGGGCAGCAATCCCGCCTCGGTCAGGATCTGAAAGCCGTTGCAGATGCCGAGCACCGCCACGCCGCGCCTGGCCCGCTCCGCGACCTCGCGCAGCACCGGCGAGTGCGCGGCGATCGCGCCGCAGCGCAGATAGTCGCCATAGGAGAAGCCGCCCGGCACGACGATCAGATCGACCTCTGGCAGGGTCGCGTCGCGGTGCCAGACCATGGTGGGATCGCGCCCCGTCGCGTCGGCGAGGGCGAGCCTCACATCATTGTCGCGATTCGATCCGGGAAAAACGATGACGGCGGATTTCATGGGACGGGTGGACTACTCACTTCCTCGCGATGGAGAGGGGCCGTCTGCTCAGTCGGCGAGATCGACCGCATAGTTCTCGATCACCGTGTTGGCGAGCAGCTTGTCGCACATTGCCTCCACGGTCGCCCGGGCCCGCTCGGGGTCGGTCTCGGCGATGTCGAGCTCGATATATTTCCCCTGGCGGACGTCCTGCACCCCGTCGAAGCCCAACGCCTCCAGCGCATGCGCGATGGCGCGGCCCTGCGGATCGAGAACGCCCGATTTGAGGGTGATGTGAACGCGTGCCTTCAATTCGGAACTCCCTGGGCGAAACGCTTCTTCAATGCACCATGCTCATTGCATCGTGCTGGGGCCCTTCATATCGCGCGGCCCCCCTTCCGGCAGGATGCCGAGCCGTCGGGCGACCTCCTGATAGGCCTCCTCGACATTGCCGAGATCCCGGCGGAACCGATCCTTGTCCAGCTTCTCGTTGGTCTTGATGTCCCACAGGCGGCAGCTGTCCGGGCTGATCTCGTCGGCGAGCACGATCCGCATCTCCTCGCCCTCATAGAGCCGGCCGAACTCCAGCTTGAAATCCACCAGCTTCAGGCCGACACCCAGGAACAGGCCCGACAGGAAGTCGTTGATCCGCAGCGCCAGCGCCATGATGTCGTCGAGGTCCTGCGGCGTCGCCCAGCCGAAGGCCGTGATATGCTCCTCAGACACCATCGGGTCGCCGAGTTCGTCCGACTTGTAGCAATATTCGACGATCGACCGGGGCAGGGCGGTTCCCTCGGCGAGGCCGAACCGCTTGGCCAGCGATCCCGCGGCTACGTTGCGGACCACGACCTCGAGCGGAATGATCTCCACCTCGCGGACAAGCTGCTCGCGCATGTTGAGACGGCGCACGAAATGCGTCGGAATGCCCGCCTCGTTCAGCTTGGTCATCAGATATTCGGAGATCCGGTTGTTCAGGACCCCCTTGCCGGTGATGATGCCGCGCTTCTGATTGTTGAAGGCGGTGGCATCGTCCTTGAAGTACTGAACCAGGGTGCCCGGTTCCGGGCCCTCGAACAGGACCTTGGCCTTACCTTCGTATATGCGGCGGCGTCGGGACATGACAGGCTCCCCCGAGTTCAACGGGTGAAAGAGAACAAAATGGCAACGGATATGCTCAGGAACGGTGATCCTATAGCAGGTGCGTTCGGGTAAAACAACGATGCCGGGGCGGGACGTCGCCCAGACCTTGCCGGCTGCTCAAAGCGGCACGAGTTCGAAAGGCTGCTCGCCCGGCAAACCGGCGCAAAACCGCCAGATAGGCCGTTGCGGACCGGCATCCGGGCCGGGCAGGGCGATCAGCGAGCTCGAGGTGGTGCCGAACCCGGTCTCGGTGACGACCGCCATCGCGCCGGTCGAATCGCCGCCGGCCTCGAACTGTCGGCTGGCGAGCAGTCGCTCCCAGTCGGACCAGGTTCCGTGTCCGGCCTCCGCGTCGGGGTCGGGCGTCTCCGCCGCCTCGAAGAGGGGGAGATAGGTGCGGATCCGGGGGCTTGCCGGATCGTTGCGGTCGCGGGCCGTGACCATCGACAGGCCCGACGGCAGCTCCATCGCCTCGATCCAGCCGGCCTCATAGCCGAGATTCCGCAGCCAATAGGCCTTGCTGTTGTCGGCCAGGACCATGTTGAAGGGGCGATAGGCGCCGGGGTCGATATCCGACAGGGCCGCCGCGGCATCGGCCGCGTCGGAATGGTCCAGCGCTTCCAGCACCAGCTCGCCGCGGCTGCGCCGGCCCGGCTGCGGCCCCAGCGTGTTCATCCGGTTGAGGACGGCGGCGACCATCCCGTCGTCATTGACGCCCAGCCAGCTCCCGCCGGCCAGCTTGTCGAGGCCGGCCACCACATGGCTGCGGTCCGGCCAGTGCCGCGCCGGCGGGGCCCAGGGGCGGTCGATCATCTCGTCCCGATTCGCCCCCAGCAGAATCGGCCAGCGATGCCCGGGCCGGAAAAGGATTACGACGCTACACATCGGCCGAACAGGCAGTGCCTCGCAGCTTTCTGTTCAATTTCCGCTGCCGAACGACTATATGCTTGGCCGGGAATACGATCCCGCCAAGGTCAGGGACCGAGACAGAGATAGGGAGTCGATGCGGCATGGCAACTTTCGATGATCGTCAGAAGAACTTCGAGCAGAAGTACAAGCACGATAGGGAGCTCGAGTTCAAGGTGAACGCCCGCCGCAACAAGCTTCTCGGCCTGTGGGTCGCCGACCAGATCGGCTTGTCCGGCGACGAGAAGGAGGCATACGCTAAATCGGTCGTGATGGCCGACTTCGAGAAACCTGGCGACAGCGACGTCGTGGACAAGGTCCTCGAGGACCTCAAGGCCAAAGGCGTCGAGATGACTGAGCACCGTCTGCGCAAGCATATGGACGAATTGCTTGCCACGGCCAAGCAGCAGGTGATGAGCGAGCTGCAGTAGGCGGCTTTGCCGGCCTCATCCTTCGACAGGCTCAGGATGAGGGAAGAGAAGTCCTCATGGTGAGCCTGTCGAACCATGAGGGCCGAACGCCCGCTGAAAGATCGTATCGACCTGCTTCGTGTGATAGCCGAGGTCGAACAGCGCGGTGAGCTCGTCCGCCGACAGATGACGGGCGACATCCGTATCCTGCTTCAGCAGGTCTAGGAAGTCCGCATTCTCCTGCCAGACGCGCATGGCATTGCGCTGCACCGCCTGATAGGCGTCCTCGCGGCTCATGCCGGCCTGGGTGAGCGCCAGGAGCACCCGCTGTGAATGGACGAGGCCGCCCAGCCGGTCGAGGTTGCGCTGCATCGCCTCGGGATAGACCAGCAGCTTGTCCATCAGCCCGGTGAGCCGCGCCAGCGCGAAATCGAGGGCGATGGTCGCGTCCGGCGCGAACACCCGCTCGACCGAGGAATGCGAGATGTCGCGCTCGTGCCACAACGCGACGTTCTCCAGCGCCGGCGTCACGGCGGCGCGGACGATGCGGGCGAGACCGGTCAGATTCTCCGACAGCACCGGGTTGCGCTTGTGCGGCATCGCCGACGAGCCCTTCTGGCCCGGCGCGAAATACTCCTCCGCCTCGCGCACCTCGGTCCGTTGCAAATGCCGGATCTCGATCGCCAGATTCTCGATCGAGCTGGCGATCACGCCGAGCACCGAGAAGAACATCGCATGCCGGTCGCGCGGAATCACCTGGGTCGAGACCGGCTCCACTGCCAGGCCCATCTTCGCCGCAACATGCTCCTCGACCCGCGGGTCGATGTTGGCGAAGGTGCCGACCGCGCCGGAGATGGCGCAGGTTGCGATCTCGGTCCGCGCGGCGCGCAGCCGGTCGCGTGCGCGGTCGAAGGCGGCGTAGTGCCCGGCCAGCTTCAGGCCGAAGGTCGTCGGCTCGGCATGGATGCCGTGGCTGCGGCCGACGCAGACCGTGGCCTTGTGCTCGAAGGCGCGCCGCTGCAGCACGGCGAGCAGCCCGTCGAGATCGGCGAGGAGCAGGTCGGCTGCCTGCTTGAGCTGAACCGCGAGGCAGGTATCGAGCACGTCGGACGAGGTCATGCCCTGATGGACGAAGCGGGCCGGCTCGCCGACATGCTCGGCCAGGTTGGTCAGGAAGGCGATCACGTCGTGCCGCGTCTCCCGCTCGATCGCATCGATCCGCTCGACCTCGAACCTGCCGCGCTCCCATACCGCCTTGGCGGCTTCGGGCGGAATGACGCCGAGCTGCGCCATCGCATCGCAGGCATGGGCCTCGATCTCGAACCAGATGCGGAACCGGTTCTCCGGTTCCCAGATCGACGTCATCTCGGGACGGCTGTAGCGTGGAATCATGGTGGTCTCATGCGGCAAGGAACTATTGCGCGCAAACGGAGCCGAGACGGGCGGTCCTGTCAACCGTCTTCCGGCTCGATACTCCGTGGCGGGGCTAGCCAGGGGTCCCGCGCGGTGGTTAGAGTGAGTGCCTGCAACCCATTGAAAACAGAATGCTCCCCATGACTTCCTCGCAATTCCCCCATCTGTTCTCGCCACTGCAGGTCGGGTCCGTCACGCTGAAGAACCGGATCTTCTCGACCGGCCACGACACGACCATGCCGACGGACGGGCTGATCAACGATCGGCTGGTGGCCTATCACCGCGCCCGCGCCGAGGGCGGGGCGGGGCTGATCGTCGTGCAGGTCGCCGGCGTGCATGAATCGGCACGCTACAGTTCGCATGTGCTGATGGCGACCAGCGACGACTGCATCCCCGGCTATCGCCGCGTCGCCGAGACCTGCCACGAAGTCGGCTGCAAGGTCTTCGGCCAGGCGTTCCATCCGGGCCGCGAGATCATGGAGTCCCAGGACGGCAGCGCGCCGGTCGCCTATGCCCCGTCCGCGGTGCCGAACGAGCGCTTTCACGTGATGCCTTGCCCGATGTCGAAGCGGATCGTCCGCGAGGTGATCGCCGGCTATGGCGATGCGGCGCGGCGCATGAAGGAGGGGGGGCTCGATGGTGTCGAGATCGTCGCCAGCCATGGCTACCTCCCGGCCCAGTTCCTCAATCCGCGGGTCAATCTGCGCGAGGACGAATATGGCGGCAGCGACGAGAACCGGCTGCGCTTCCTGCGCGAGATCGTCGCCGATATCCGCGCCAAGGTCGGGCCGGATTTCGTCGTCGGCATGCGTATCTCCGGCGACGAGAAGGACCATGATGGGCTGACGGCGGAGGAGGTGCTGACGGCCTGCCGCACCCTCGACGGCGATGCGGGCGGCCTCGACTACTACAACGTGATCGCCGGTTCCTCGGCCTCGCTCGCCGGGGCCGTCCATATCGTGCCGCCGATGGTGATCGAGAACGCCTATGTCGCGCCCTTCGCCGCGGCCGTGAAGACGGTCGTCTCGAAGCCCGTCTTCGTCGCCGGCCGGATCAACCAGCCGCAGGAGGCGGAGAAAGTGCTCGCTTCCAACCAGGCCGACCTCTGCGGCATGACGCGGGCGATGATTTGCGACCCGGCGATGCCGGGCAAGGCCGAGGCCGGCCGGCTCGACGACATCCGTGCCTGCATCGGCTGCAACCAGGCCTGCATCGGCCATTTCCACCTGGGCTATCCGATCTCCTGCATCCAGTATCCGGAGAGCGGCCGTGAGCTGACCTATGGCACGCCGAAGCCCGCGGCAATCCGGCGCAGGATTCTTGTCGCCGGCGGCGGGCCGGGCGGCATGAAGGCGGCGGCGGTCGCCGCCCGGCGCGGCCATGAAGTGACGCTCTACGAGGCGGCGGGCCAGCTTGGCGGCCAGGCGCTGCTCGCGCAGCTTCTCCCCGGCCGCATGGAATTCGGCGGCATCATCACCAATCTCGCCCACGAGATGGAGCTTGCCGGCGTGACGGTGGTGAAGAACACGCCCGTCGACGCAGGCCTCGTCGCGCGCGAGGCGCCGGACGCGGTCGTCGTCGCGACCGGCGCGCGGCCGCGACGCCCGGCGATCGAGGGCGGCGACGATCAGCATGTCGTCGATGCCTGGCAGGTGCTGAAGGGCGAGGCCAATGTCGGCAGTTCCGTCGTGATCGCCGACTGGCGCTGCGACTGGGTCGGCCTCGGGATTGCCGAGAAGCTGGCCCGCGACGGCTGTCATGTCCGGCTCTGCATCAATGGCTACATGCCGGGCCAGACGATCCAGCAATATGTCCGCGACGGTTGGGTCGGCACGCTGCACAAGCTGGGCGTGGAGATCATTCCCTATGTCCGGCTGTTCGGCGCGGATTCCGAGACGGTCTATCTGCAGCACATGACAAGCGGCGAACCGGTGATCCTGGACGGCATCGACACCCTCGTCCTCGCCCAGGGACAGGAGCGGGTCGCCGGCCTCGAGGAAGAGCTCTCGGACTATGATGGCGAGGTCCGCCTCGTCGGCGATTGCCTCAGCCCCCGGACCGCCGAGGAGGCGGTTCTGGAAGGACTGAAGGTCGGGTCGGCATTATAGGGCGGCCACGCAGGGCCGCCCATCTCAACCGAGGCCGTGCCGCTGTCGCCAATCCGCCGGATGCAGGGCATAGAATACCACGGCCTTCTCGCCCTCATACCGGAGCGGCGTGTTCTCGGGAATCCACAGCACGTCGCCGGGGCCGCCTTCGAACACTTCCGCCCCGACCCGCAGGCGGAATCGGCCTTCGAGAACGACGATCAGTTCGTCATACAGCACCGTCCACTCGATCGAGCAATCGTCGAAGGTGGCGAGGCCGGCGCCCATCGTCTTGCTGATCTCCGGCCCCACGAGGCGGGCGATGGTCGCTCGACCTGGCGGCCCGCCATAGGGCTCGAAGGACATCTCCGATCGTTTGAACAGCTTCACCTCCGACATGACTCACCTCCCATTTTTCGCATTCGAACGTTGGTTCCAAGAAGCTGACATCAGTTTTCCACCTGATGGTACGACAAGCTTGTCATGAGGTATCTTCCCCTCTTCGACCGGAAGAAGGGAAGGCCATGACCTACGAGACGATCACCTACGAACTGCGCGGCGCGATCGGCCTCCTCACGCTGAACCGTCCTGAGCGGCTCAACGCCATCAGTCAGCAGATGATCGACGAACTCAACGATCTGCTGGATGCCGTAGAGAAGGACGAAGCGGTTCGCGTCCTCGTCGTCGCTGGCGCCGGGCGCGCCTTCTGCTCGGGCTTCGACCTCAAGGACGGTGCGGACACGCCGAAGCAGGGCGTCGCGGACTGGCGCCCCGTTCTGCAGCGCGACTTCGACATCATCATGCGCTTCTGGCATCTGAGCCGGCCGACGATCGCCGCGGTCCAGGGCTACTGTCTTGCCGGCGGCTGTGAACTGGCGATGGCCTGCGACATCACGATCGCCGCCGAGGGCACCCGCTTCGGCGAGCCGGAGCTGCGCTTCGGCAGCGGCATCGTCGCGCTCCTTCTTCCCTGGCTCAGCGGTCCGAAGAAGGCGAAGGAGCTGCTGCTCACCGGTAACGACAAGGTGACGGCGGAGGAGGCGCTCGAAATGGGCATGATCAACCGGGTCGTGCCGGCGGGGCAGGAGCTGGACGCCTCGCTGGCAATGGCGCGGGACATTGCGGTGATGGACCGCGCCGCGGTCGCCATGACCAAGCAGGCGATCAACCGGACCTACGACGCGATGGGAATGCGCGAGGCGCTCAACATGGCGCTGGACGTGGATGTCCAAATCGAGAGCATGGAGACGCCCGAAGGCAAAATGTTCGCCGAGATCTCGCGACGGGATGGCCTCAAGGCGGCGATCGCCTGGCGCGACGCCCGCTTCGGCGGCGGTCCGGAGAAGGGATAGCGCCTCAGGCGGAGAAGAACCCGTCGCTGAGGGCTGCCTCGAAGATCTCCGAGGGCACGCTTTCGTCGTCGTCATCGATCACGAAATGGACTTTCCGCGGGTCGCGGAGGTCGCGTGACAGGCCCTCGATCTTGCCGTGGAAAGGGCCGCCGTCCTGGTCCGTCAACTCCGTCCAGCGCGCCGAGCCGTCAGGCTCGATGATGCCCAGCACGGAACCGGCGATCCGGCCGGTTTCCGGGTCTTCGGCGGAGGCGGAGTAGAGGATACGCCCGTCGCCGACGCGGTCGGCGTCCGAGAAGGTGAGGCGCACGCTGTCGAGCGTCCCGAGGTCGTAATGCGTCACGTCATCGAGTGTGGGTGGTGGGACATTGTCCGGGTCGGCCAGATGGGCGGCGAGGGCGCGCCACGAGACATCGGCCGTCGCGTCCACCGCGTCGAGACCATCTCCCACCGGGGCGTTGCCGCGCTGGAAGAGCATGATGCGGTCGGCGTCGATCGCCACGGCGCCCTCAATATTAAGCCCGGCACCGGAGAACGTCTTGTTCGCGCGCAGGTTCTCGTAGAATCGGGTGGCGTCGAGGAACTCCGCAGTGACCTCGATCCCGGCCCCCTCGTGCATCGCGGTTTCCGTGAGGACCGCTCCGAAGGACGTGCCTTCATGGACCCGGAGAATCCATTCACGGCCTGGGTGGGAGCCCGAGCCGAAGCCGATCAGTTCGTGGCCGTCCTCGCCCGGCAAGGTGATGCAGGCCTCGAGGTCGAACTTCTCGTGCTTGTTGCCGCGCCCCTTGCTGAAGACCCGGGCACCGCTCGGCCCGGGCGGGAGCGGGAGGGCGTGAATGCGGTCGGCGGCATCGATCAGTGCCAGCCAGTTGGCGTCATCCTGGATGACGGCGAGGTACTCCTTGAAGGCGCTCAGGCCCGAGGCCGCACGCACATGCGGCGGCCGGTCGTCCGCGTCGGAGGGGCCGTCGTCATAGATCATGGCGACGCGGCGGGTCACATGGGCTTTGAGTTCAGGATCGCGGCGCGCCGTACGACATCGGGACATCTTGCGCAGTCTCCTTAAGCCAGGTTGTAAGCACTTATGGCGCGAACGCGACCTTAAGCTCGTGATTTCTCATAATGGTTCCTGATGCGTCTGCTTAAACCCCCTCCGAGAATATCCGTTACGGGCGAGCTCTGTTGGACGCTCTAAGCCAAGGAGCTCTCGGACTCCCGCCTGACCCGCTTGGTGGCGCGGGCCGGGCGGCGCCGGATGAGCCAGAACGACAGGCCCGTGACGAGGAGGGCGGTCGGTGCGAGGCCGGTTGCCGCCATCGCGATGCGGCCGGCAAGACCAAGGGCCTCGCCGGTATGGAGCGGATAGCGCAGATCGGCCGCCTTCTGCCCGACCCCTGCGGCACGATGGCTGTGCAGGGCGAGGATCTCGCCGGTGTGCGGATGGACCGCGACGTAGGTGGTGCCGTTCGGATGCGGGTTGCTGTCGAAGCGGAGACGCACGAGGAACGGCGCCTTGGGTGACGCAGGCGGCTGGATCCAGGTCGGCGTGGCATTCGGCAGAGCGGCATGGGCGCGCTCGACCAGCACCGCCGCGGAGAGCATCGGCCCCGGAGGCGCGCTCTCGATGACCGGCGGCGCCGGCGGCGGTGTGCCGCCAAGGGTGGCGATCAGGAGTCCGGCGGACACCCGGTGGAAGATGAGGGCGGCGCCCGTCAAGGCGCTCAGGAACAGCAGAAGGAACGAGACGATTCCGATCAGGCGATGGAGATCGTAATTCACCTTGATCCAGGGGGCGCCCCGTCGCAGGCGGAACGCGCCGGCCAGCTTCCGTAAGCCTGGCCACCAGAGATAGAGGCCGGTGCCCAACACGACCAGCAGAACGAGCCCGATGACGCCGAGGATCGTCTGTCCCGTCAGGCCGGCCAGCAGATGCTCATGCAGGTTCTCGATGAACCCGATGACGCCGGGATGCTCGCTCCGCCAGCCGAGAATGCGGGCCGTATAGGGATCGACATAGACGCGGCGGAGCTCCGTGCCAATCCAGAACTCGTAGGTGTCGCCCGGCGCGCGGGCCAATCGCGCGAATTGGATCGGCTCGTCCGGAAAGCGGCTGCGAACCGCCGCGATCGCAGCATCCAGTTGCGGTCGCTCGTCGCGCGGTTCGATGGACCGCAATTCGGCATTGAGAATACGATCCAGCTCCGGATGGAACACGAGAACGCTACCGGTCAGTCCCGACAGCGCCGCGAACAGCCCGACGGTCAAAGCGAGCAGCAGATGAACCCGGCGAATGGCCGGGCGCATTCTGCCGCCCCTGCGGTGCTGACTTACCACTTGATCGAGTAGGTGAGGCTGACCGTGCGGCCGGGGCCCTTCGTGAAGCTGTAGGACGCGGCCGCCGCTTGGCTCACAATCGGGAAATAATCCTCATTGAAGAGGTTCTCGACCCCGATGATCAGATCCCCCGGTCCCGCGTCGATGCTGCTGTAGAAATCGAACAGGACATAGCCATCCACATCCCGGCCGCCGAACTGCGTGCTGTCCGGATTGCGACTGCCGGAGTACAGGGCCTGAAGGCGGTTGGTCCACCAGTCGAACGGGCTGTATTCGACATAGCCGGTCAGTTTGATCGGCGGAACGCGCGTGCTTGGCAGGTCCTCTTCGAAGCTGCCGTCGTCGTCGAGGTCGATCTCGCCCTCCAGCCAAGTGGCGGTGCTGCCGACCAGCCATTGGTCATGGGGTGCCGCCTCCAGGGTTGCCTCGACGCCCCAGATACGTTCGGGCTGCTTGACGATGTTGAGGTCGGGGTCGAACGTGGTGCCGTTTTCCGACTCGCTGTAGAAACCGGCGAGCGAGGCGCTCACGCCGCTGAAGTTGCCGCGGACGCCGATTTCGTAATTGTCGACCTTCTGCGCGTCCGACTCCAGATCCTCGGCCCGCGTAGCCGTCCCGTCGCGAATGGCCCGCCCGATATCCGCGACCGAAAAGCCTTGTGAGAAGCCGCCGAACAGTTCGACCTGATCGGTCAGGAAGACGATGGCGCTGGCGTTGAACAGGGTTTCGTTGAATCTGAGATCCCCGCCTTCGACGGCGATGCCGTTACGGTTGACGACATCGGCGACATCGAGCCGGATGTGCTCGCGCCGGACGCCGCTGCGCAACGCTGCCCAATCGCCGACCGGGACCTCGACCTCGAGGAAGCCGGCGAAGGCGTCCTGCTCCATCTCGGGCACGACCGTCGGTCCGTCGATCCCTTCCTGCACGGTTTCGTCATGCAGGTAGTCGAGGCCCCAGGTCAGCGTCAGCGGGACGGAGCCGAGTTCCAACGGCGTGTCGACGGTCGCTCGCGAGCCGATCTTCTCCGACAGGATCTCGGTCTGGGCGAAGCCTGGAAACTTGGCGAACCGCGCCGTGAGGTCGCCGTAATAGGCTTGAAGCTGAACCGCGCTGTCCCATACATCCGCGTTGTCGTAGGTGAGATTGACGAGGGTGTTCTTCGTTCCCGGATCTTCCGCGTTGAAGCTGCCCTTCACGGCCGGTGTCTTCACGCCGTTGTCGGGATCGCCCGTCCCGAAGGTGTAGTCCGTGTCCTGCAGGATGCGGAAATGGTTGGCCGTGAGTTCCACACGCTGCTGCCCGTCATCGGACTCGGCGCCGAGCTTCCCGAGCAGGTTCCATTCCTCCGTGTCGGCAAGCCCGCCTTGGACGCCGAGCGGATCCGGCGGAATGCGGTCACCGTCCGCGTCGAAGAAGCTCTGGCGGTCGACGAAGGCGCCGCTGATCAGATAGTCGATCTGGCCTTGCCGTCCGGAGAGGCTGTGGGTGGTGTTCCATTCCAGGGAGTCGCCGGGATGCTCGGTGGAAAGTCGAAGCCCGGCCTCCGAAAAGACGTTGACCGCCCCATCCTCCGGCCGGCGGGTGACGATGTTGATCAGCCCGCCGGTGGCTCCGAAACCATAGGCCGCGGTTCCGCCGCGAACGACCTCGATGCGCTCGATCGCCGAGGGATCGATGGTGTTGAGATCGCGGCTGGCGGATCGCAGGGGCGTCGATTGCGGTACGCCGTCGATCAGCGTGAGAAACTCGCGCCCGCGCAGGGTCTGGCCGAAGGTCGACAGGGACTGCGTGCTCGGGCTGAGCCCGGGAACCGTCTTGCCGAGGATGCTGCTGAGATTGCGGTCGATCTGCGACTGCTCCTCGATCTCCTCGCGCGTCACCACGGTGACGGAGCGGGTGAGTTCGGAAGCCGGTGTCTCCGTGCGGGTAGCCGAAACGACGACGGGGTCGAGCGTGATGGTTTCGCCTGCCTCACCGTCCGACGGGGCCTGCGCAAGGGTCATCGGGCCTTTGAGCGACCGGCCCTGCCGGTCGGTATCCTCCTCGGCGAATGCCGGCTGCGCAGCCGCTCCCCAAGTCAGGGTGGCCGCGGCGAGCCCCGGCAGAAGTGTGGTCCATGCTTGGCGATTCGTCTCTGTCCGCGCGGCGCTACGGCCGGCGAGGCCCTTCCATCCCACTCTCGATTCCCCCTGTTTCGCTGATAAAAAGACGCTACTGAGAATCATTATCATTATCAATTTGTCAAGAGACGCCTTCGGTGATGCTGCGAATCACGCTTGCGTGAGGTCGCCGATCGGCGATTGGCGAATCCGGGGAAGGCAGGCTAGGACTCAGTGGCGGGCTTTTCCGGGGAGAGCAGTTGATGAAGCGTCTTGCGCTTGTAGTGATTCTGACCATCGTCGCCCTTGCCGGCGCCAGTCCACCGGCCGCCGCGGCCGATCCACTGCCCGACTGGGACGAGATCGTCGCCGAGGCCCGCGGCCAAACCGTTTACTGGAATGCCTGGGGCGGCAGCGACCGGACCAACGATTACATCGCCTGGGTGAAGGAGCGGGTCGCGGAGGACTATGGCGTCACGCTTCAGCACATCAAGCTGGCGGACACCGCCGAGGCGGTGTCGCGCGTCCTCGCGGAAAAGGTCAGCGGCCGGACCGAGGGCGGATCGGTCGATCTCATCTGGATAAACGGCGAGAATTTCGCGGCCATGAAGGCGCAAGACCTCCTGTTCGGACCGTTCACGCAGGTGACGCCGAACTACGCATTGGTCGACACCAAGGGAAAGCCGACGACGCTGTTCGACTTCACAATTCCCGTCGACGGGCTGGAGGCCCCTTGGGGCATGGCGCAGATCGTGTTTCTCTACGACACCGCCTATGTCGAGGACCCGCCGAGGAGCATGCCGGCCTTCCTCGACTGGGCGCGCGCGCATCCAGGGCGATTCACCTATCCCCAACCGCCGGATTTCACGGGCAGCACCTTCTTGAAGCAGGCTCTCTACGAGCTTGCGACCGATCGCGGCGTACTGCAGGAGCCTGCGACGGCAGAGAGCTTCGCGACGGTCACGGCGCCGCTGTGGAACTGGCTGGATGCCCTGCACCCCCATCTCTGGCGCGACGGGCAGACTTTCCCTCAGAACGCCGAAGTGCAGCGGCAGATGCTCGACGACGGCGTGATCGAGCTATCGCTGTCCTTCTACCCCTCGGACGCCTCCTCGGCGATTGCCAAGGGGCTGCTGCCGGACACCGTGCGGACCTACGTGCTCGACGGCGGCACGATCGGCAACACGCATTTCGTCGCCATCCCGTTCAACGCCAGCGCCAAGGAGGGCGCGATGGTCGTCGCGAACTTCCTGATGTCGCCGGAGGCGCAGCTTCACAAGCAGGATCCGGAGGTCTGGGGCGACCAGACGGTGCTCGCGATGGACAAGCTCGATCCGGCCGACCGGAAACGGTTCGAGGAGTTGCCGCGCGGCATTGCGACGCTGGCGCCTGCGGAACTCGGCCCCGTTCTGTTGGAGCCGCACCCCTCCTGGATGACGCGGCTCGAAGCCGAGTGGCGCCGTCGCTACGGCCACTGAAGGCCGTTGCATCTATAACGACGATCGCCAGCGGTGATAGGAGGCGGCGTCATCGACGTCCTCCAGTTCGTCGATCAGGCTGATCCGGCGCGAAGAAGGGATGGTCGCGGCCGTGTCGGCGAGGGCGTGCGGGCTGGACCAGCGCACGTCGCGGAACAGGCCCGGCGGCAGCGGCCGGCGGCGTAGGCCGGCGAGCCAGTAGCCGCCATCCGGCGCCGGCCCGAACACGGCGTCATGGACTTCGAGTCGGCGAAATGCAGCGGCGATATGATGCGCCTCGATTCCGGGCACGTCGGAACCGACGATCACGGCCGGCCCGCTCGGAAGGCAGCGCAGCACGCGGGTCATCCGGGCGCCGAGATCGCCGGAGCCTTGCGGCAGGCGGCGGCAGCCGGCCGGCCAGAATCCGCGCCTTCCGCGGGCGGCGGCGTCCGGGGTGAGCGCCAGCCAGACCGTCCATCGCGGATCGCGCGCCAGCCTGTGGAGCAATGTCCGGAGAGTGAGCCGGCTGAAGCGCCAGGCCGGCAGGTCGCCGATCTCGCGGGCCAGCCGTCGCTTCGTCCCGCCCAGGCGCGGGGTCCGGGTGAAGACGATCAGGTGACGCCTTGTCGTCATCGATAGAGCCTCTGCAGCATCGTCGGCGGCACGCCGAGAAAGAAGAGAAGGAGCAGCGAAAGATTGCGAATCGGCCGCCATATCCAGCCGTCGCGCCGATAGCGCGCCGACGAGGTCCGGGCGTCGACGGGAAGAATGACGATCCGGTCCCGGCCGATCCGTCGGACGAGATCGACGTCCTCCATCAACGGCATCGGCTCGTATCCGCCGACCGCCTCGTAGAATTCCCGCGACATCAACAGGCCCTGATCCCCATAGGGCAGCTTCAGGGTCTCGCTGCGCCAGTTCGCCAGGCGAGCGACGCGTCGGGCCTGCGGCGCGGCATCGTCGAAGGCGAGGCGAAACGCCGCCGCTCGGCAACGGTTCTCCGGCGCGGCGATGAACGCCTCCAGGATGGCCGCCCAGCCGGGATCGGGAATGGTGTCGGCATGGAGAAAGAGAAACCAGGCGCCGGCCGCCGCCTGCGCGCCGGCCCGCAATTGCGAGCCACGGCCACGCGGCCCGCAAATCACCCGGGCGCCGCGCTCGCGAGCGAGCGACGCCGTCGCATCCTTGGACCCGCCGTCCACGACGACGATCTCGCGGGAGAACGCCTCACGAGGCGCTTGCAATGCATCGAGCACGGCAGCGATGCTCGGGACTGCGTCGAGCGCTGGAATGACGATGCTCAGCGTCGGACGGGCTGTCGGTTCACTCATGGCGGACACGAACCAGGATCGGACAGGTGGTCTCGATAGCGACAACAGTAGCGCAGGGTATGGAAAGGGTGAACTTCGACGCTTTGCTCGACGCGCTGCACCGCCTTCCGCGGTTCGCCGATGTCGCGCCTGCCGATCTCGAGCCGATGCGGGTGACGGGACTGGCGCATGACCATGTCTCTATCCGCGGCCGCGGGATCCTGCTGCGGGTCCCGAAACAGAGCCAGTTCGGCCTGGATGCCGCGACCAATCTGGCCTATCAGGCGGCCTGCTTCGAGCGGGTCAGCCGAAGCGGCCATGCGCCCGCCCTCCATGGGGTGATTCCGCCCTCGGCCGCGATTCCGATGGGCGCGCTCGTGGTCGAGCAGATCGACGGGCGACCGCCGCGGCTGCCGGAAGATCTCTTCGCATTGGCCGACTGCATGGCGCGGATTCACGCCCTGCCGCTGCCCTCGCCGGAGGCCCGGGCGCCGCTGGCTGATCACCGGGACCCGGTCGGGGGAGCCTTGGCCGAGATCGAGCGGCAGGCGGCTTTCCTCGACGACGCCAGTCTCCGCCCCGCGGCGCGTGCCCAGATCCGTGACGAGCTTGCCTGGGCGCGCCGCTTTGGTCAGGAGGTCGGGGGCCAGCCGATCGCCCTGGTGCTGACCGATACCCATCCGGGAAATTTTCTCGTCGACGCCGGCGACAAGGCCGTGATCGTCGACCTCGAGAAGGCGCTCTACGGTTCGCCGGCTACTGATCTCGCGCATGCCACGCTCTACACCTCGACCACCTGGGACGTCGCCAGCCGAGCGGCGCCGTCCATCGACGAGATCGCGGCGTTCTATCGGCGCTATCTCCACACCGTAACGCCGGCGCTGGGCCGGCATCTGGCCCCCTGGCTCGTGCCGATGCGGCGCATCACCTTTCTGCGCGCGATCACCTGGTGCGTCAAATGGGACGTTCTGCACAAGCACAGCAGAATCGCCGACAAGCACCGGCGCGCCAGCACCGAGGACTGGTCGGCGGAAAACTCGGATGCGGCGCTGGTGGCGCATGTCGCCGATCGCGTCTCGGAATATCTCCGGCCGCAGACCATCGAGCGCATCCGCGCCGAATGGTCCGAGTCGCGACCGCTCGAAAGGCTGTTGGAAGGTCCAGGCCCTACCCGGCCGGCGTAGCGCCTGCGCGCGCGACCTCGTATTTCGTGACCTCGATATTGACGGCGATCGAGATCTGCTCGCCCGTTCCATAGAACGGATGCACCCAATGCTTGAGCTAGGCCGGGAAGACGACCATCAGGCCCGGCTTCGGCGTGATCGTCATGGCGCGGCCGAACATGAAACCGGGGAGCCGGCCATAACTGGCGGCGGCACGGGGATCGCGCAGTTCGAGTTGGCCCAGCTGGACGCGCGATAGGCGAGCTGCAGCGTCTCCGCCTTCTCGCGCATCGGCAATGCGCTGAAGGCGCGCCGCGTTCGGAGCGGTGCCGATCACAACCGCCATGATTGTTCGAGGCCACGCCTCCGCCTCGCGCGCACGGCGGCTATAACAGCCCCATGCTGCGGAAGCTGCGATGGCCCTTCCGGCCGACGACGACATGGTCATGCAGCGTGATGCCGAGCCGCTCGGCCGCCTCCGCGATCTCCCGCGTCATGGCGATATCCTCTTCCGACGGTGTCGGGTCGCCGGACGGGTGATTGTGGCACATGATGATCGCCGAGGCGCCCAGCTCCAGCGCACGCTTCACGACTTCGCGCGGATAGACGGGCGTGTGGTTGACGGTGCCCCGCTGCTGTACCTCGTCGGCGATCAGCGCGTTCTTGCCGTCGAGGAACAGCAGGCGAAACTGCTCCACCTTCTGATGCGCCATCGCCGCGTGGCAGTAGTCGAGCAGCTTCTTCCACGAGCCGATGACCGGCCGGTCGATCAGCTCCTGCCGCGCCATCAGCAGCGCGGCGGCTTCCACCGCCTTGAGGGCGACGACGCTGGCATCCTTGACGCCCTTGACCTCGCGGAGTTCCCCGGGTGCGGCCGCCAGCACCCCGCCGAAGCTGCCGAAGCGCTTGATCAGGGTCTTCGCGAGCGGCTTCACGTCGCCGCGCGGCTGTGCCTGGTAGAGCAGAAGCTCCAGCAGCTCATAATCCGCCAGCGCCGCAGGCCCGCCGCTCAGGAAGCGGTCACGCAGCCGCTGCCTGTGACCGAGATAGTGAGGCTTCTCGCCTGGCGTGTCGGTCAAGCGAGGCCCCCCATCTCGCATACTTGGCTCGCATAAGTTCGAACGCTTCAGACCGGATAGGGCGGTCGATCCAGTCCGGTCGGAGAGCGGGTGAAGATCTCATAGCCGTCGGCGGTCACGCCGACCGTATGCTCGAACTGCGCCGACAGCGACCGGTCGCGCGTCACCGCCGTCCAGCCGTCGTCGAGGATCTTCACGTCGTATCGCCCGGCATTGATCATCGGCTCGACCGTGAAGAACATGCCTTCGCGCAGGACCGGTCCGGTGCCGGGGCGGCCGTAATGCAGGATGCTCGGCGCGTCATGGAACACGCGGCCGATACCATGGCCGCAGAAGTCGCGCACCACCGAGAAGCGGTGGCCCTCGGCGAAGCTCTGAATCGCATGGCCGATATCGCCCACCGTGGCGCCGGGCCGCACCGCCTCGATGCCGCGCATCATCGCCTGGTAGGTGACGTCGATCAGGCGCTGCGCCTTCACCCCGGGCTTGCCGACGAAGAACATGCGGCTGGTGTCGCCGTGCCAGCCGTCGAGGATCACCGTCACGTCGATGTTCATGACATCGCCGTCCTGCAGCTTCTTGTCGCCGGGAATGCCGTGGCAGACGACATGGTTGATCGAGGTGCAGATCGACTTGGGAAAGCCGCGATAGTTCAGCGGCGCGGGCACGGCCCCGTGGCCGACGATGAAGCCGTGGCACATCCGGTCGAGATCGCCTGTCGTGACGCCCGGGCGGACATGCGGGGTGATGAAATCCAGTGTCTCGGCCGCCAGCCGGCCCGCCCGGCGCATGGCCTCGAACGCCGCCGCGTCATGGGTCTTGATGCGGCGGTCTTCGGCGCTCCAGTCATAGGCCTGGTCCTGGTTCAGGTCCCGGGCCGGTTCGGTACTCTTCATCGGTGAAACGGTCCTTATCCTGCGCGGCGGCCCCTGACGCCACCTCCAATTCTGTGCGTTTGACGTTCAATAAATGGTTTCGGGACCGATAATGCAAGTGGGATGGGACTACCGCCCCGATGTCGAAGAACCGGCTACAATGCCAGCGCCAGCGGGCCGGCGACGTCGATTCCATCATGCCGGATCTCACAGCGATAGCATAGGGTTTCGACCCCGGCGGCCCGCGCCCGCATCAGCGCCGCGGCATAGGTCGGATCGATGTCGTCGGCGATCCTGAAGCTCTCGCAATCGCCCCGCTGCACGAGATAGACCATCACGGCGCGGGCGCCGGTGGCGACCATCTCCGCCATCTCCGCGAGATGCTTGGTGCCACGCGCAGTCACCGAGTCCGGGAATTCGGCCGCGTCCGTTCGGCGAAGATGGACGTTCTTGACCTCGACATAGCAGGGTGGCCGGCCCTCGTCCTCGAGCAGCATGTCGATCCGCGAGTTGCGCCCATACTTCACCTCTCGGCGCAGCGTCCGATAGCCGGACAGCGGCGCGATCGCGCCGGCGGCGATCGCCTCGGCGACCAGCCGGTTGGGATGGCCGGTATTGATTCCGACGAGATGATCGCCGACCCGGATCAGCTCCCAGCTATAGCGCAGCCGCCGCGCCGGATTGGCGGCCGGCGACAGCCAGACCTCCGATCCCGGTGTCGTCAGGCCGAGCATCGATCCGGGATTGGCGCAATGCGCGGTGACGACGCTGCCGTCCGCGAGTTCGACGTCACTGAGGAACCGCTTATAGCGGCGGACGAGACGGCCTTCGATCAGCGGCGTGGGGAAAATCATCGCGGGGGCAGGGTAGGCATTTCCGGGGTCGCGTTCAACGTCTGCGGAGCGCCTTCCTTAACCTCTCACTCGCCGGTTGCAAATCCTTGGCGGCGGGGGCAATCTGAAACTCCGCTCGCAGAGGAAAAGTGCGTCCCATGAAACAGGCTGTCCTGCTATCGGCCTTTCTTCTCGCCGGTTGCGCCGATTACTCCTGGTTCGGTCAGCCCGAGTCTCCCCCGTCATCGCAATGGAACGGTATTGCCGCGGACGACGAGCAGGCGGTGGCCGAGCTCGAGAGCTGCAAGCAGCAGGCGCGCGCCATGATCCAGCGCGATGCCCTGATCGACCGGGATATCGGGGCCTCCGGGATGATCCGGGATGATGACGCCGACCTCGCGCTGATGCGCAATATGGACGAGTTCGAGACCACCCAGCGCTTCGACCGGATCGTCGCCGACTGCATGCGCCAGCGCGGCTATGGTACGCCATCGGCCGAAACGCCAGCCGAATAATCGCTGTCGAAGATCATGGCTATGACGGAGCATCCCGCCACGGATGGGTCTATTATTACCGCCGCCGTCCTGGTGATCGGCAATGAGATTCTGTCCGGCCGCACCCGCGACGTGAATCTGCCCTATCTGGCCGTGCAGCTGAACGAGATCGGCGTTCGGCTGCGCGAGGCTCGGGTCGTTCCCGATGTCGAGCAGGAGATCGTCGACGCCGTCGACCAGTGTCGCGCCCGCTACGACTATGTCTTCACCACCGGCGGAATCGGCCCGACTCACGACGACATCACCGCCGCGTCGGTAGCCAAGGCGTTCGGCCTGCCACTGGTCCTCAATCCGGAGGCGGTGGCGCGGCTGGAGGCGCATTACGAGCCGGGCACGCTGAACGAGGCACGGCTCCGGATGGCGCATACGCCGGAGGGCGCCACCCTGATCGACAACCCGGTCAGCATCGCGCCCGGGTTCCAGATCGGCAATGTCTTCGTCCTGGCCGGTGTCCCTTCGATCATGCAGGCCATGTTCGAGGGGCTGAAGCACCGTCTGGCGGGCGGCGCGCCGGTGCTGTCCCGGACCGTCGCCGCCTTCCTTCCCGAAGGCGCCATCGCCAAGGGGCTGGGCGCGTTGCAGGATCGTTATCCGGGCCTGGAGATCGGCAGCTACCCTTTCTTCCGGCAAGGGAAGTTCGGCACCAGCCTAGTGCTCCGCGGCACCGAGTCGGCAACCCTCGCGGCCGCCGCCGACGAGCTGCGCGCCCTCATCCGAAGCCTCGACGCCGAGCCGCTGGAGACGGAGCCGGCCTAAGAGGATAGTTCGGCTGTCGCCTCCGCGTCGCGCAGCTCCAGCAGCGCATAGACCGCCCGCAGCAGCGTGACGCCGTCCAGCCAGTCGCCGGGCCCCAGCTCCGCATGGGCCAGATTGTCGACGAGGTAAAGCTCCGCCCGGTCCTGCGGGAATGCGTCGGCGAGCGCGGCGCTTTCGCTGGCCGGGATGATCCGGTCGTCGCGGCCATGCAACAGGATCAGCCGCCGCGGACCATCCGACAGCGCGCGACCCGACAGATCCAGTGCCTCCAGATCGGCGCGAAGCCCGGCGGGCAAAGCGGCGATCAGCGCGGGGACCCTGTCCGGATCCCGATTGGTGATCAGGCGATAGACCGCTCGGCCCTCGGGCCCCAGCCGGGCTGCGAGATCGGCGATGTCGGAGTCCAGATCGGCTTGGCGCCGCCGGGCCATGGCCGTCAGGAGTCTGCGGTCGCGCGGACTGTCGAGCCGGGCGGCATTGCTGCCGACGAACACCCATTTGCCATAGGCGTTCGGCCGGCGATAGCGCCACGGGCCGCCGGGCGACTCGCGATAATAGCCGGTCGTGAAGAAGGTAATCGCCGCCTCGATATGATAGTAGCCGCCGATCCCCACGAAGAAGTCGACAGGTTCGCCCGGAGCAGTATCCAGGGTCGCCAGCAGGGCAGGACCGACGGCATAGGAGATGGCCGCCACCCCGATCGGCTCGGGAGCGATGCCGGCTTGGGAGTTCTGCAGAAAGGCGATCGCATCGGCGATCTCCCGCCGGTTGGCGGCGCTCACCCGCAGCGCCCGCAGGCTGGCGAGATCGGGAACCAGAACGGCGAAGCGGGCCCGCGCCAGCGTCGTCGCGAAGGCGACGAGCCGCGGATCGTCCTTGCCGGCGGGCGCCAGGCCCGGCACCAGCAGCAGCGTCGCCGCGGGCGGGGCATCCGCCGGCAGATGGAGGTCGGCACGATAGCGGCGCCCGTCGACTTCATAGGACAGGCCGCGCCGCTGCGGCGCCGGCGTTGCCTCCTTCAGGGCGCTGGGCGCGTCGCCCGCCGCCATGTCCGCCAGCACTCGGCCGGCTTCGGCGAAGCGCGTCGGCGAGCAGCCGGCGACGAGGAGCAGGACAGGCAGAACAGCCGCGAGACTCATGCGCCGCGTCCGCACGCCGTTTCCGGTCGGGCTCATAATGACGATATGACGATCGCGGGCCTCCGGCGCCAGGGTCGCGCGCCATGGTAGGGCCATGCCCACATCTGTTGCGCCGGCCGACGGCTTGCGGATAGCTTGTGCGCAAGCACCTCGTTCCATCGCCCGCTTGGTGGAATTGGTAGACACAAGGGACTTAAAATCCCTCGGCCCGAAAGGGCTGTGCCGGTTCGAGTCCGGCAGCGGGCACCAAATTGGCGGACGGATAGACCGGCACGAAAAGGGCAGGGGCTCCTGGGGCCATTAAGCTAGTTTGTGGATGCAGGCCGGGCGGAGCTTGTTAACTCCTCTTATCGGCTGTCATCTCTCCCAGCTTCGCGGCCAGCGCGTCGCTCGGGATCGCCGTTTCTTCCTTGTAGCGTTCGACCGCGAAGAAGGTGGTGTACCGCACGACGTGCGGATCGTGATCGAAGAGGCGGTCGCAGACCTCCTGGTACTCTTCCATGTCGGCGAAGTTCCCGTAGAGAACCGCATCCACCTCGCCGGTCACGCCATAGGCCAAGCCGATTGCGGCCTCGTGCCGGATCTTCTCCGCGAACGCTTCCCGCAGTTCCCGTCCATGGCCGGTCGTCACCACGGTTATGATCGCCCTCAGGCCGCGCTCCAGCTTTCCCGGGTCGACGAGGTAAACGCAGCGCCGCAAATGGCCGCTGTCCTTCAGCCGCTGAACACGACGCAGACAGGTCGAGGGTGAAGAGCCGACCCGCTCGGCCAACTGTGCCTGAGTAAGGTCGCCTTCTTGCTGCAGGGCATCCAGGATTCTGATGTCGAGGCGGTCCATGGCGAAAATCCTCGGGCAAACTGCCGGACATGACGAATAACTCCACAGACTCGGAGAATTCGACCACCCTCGTCAAGCGCGTCCGGCTAACCTGCACCGATCGGGCGGGCAGGTCGTGGAGGTTGAGTTGAGCGCGGGTGCGTGGGGATTGGTGTGGTGCTTCACCTTCGTCATTTTGGAGGCTGCCCAGGCCGTCTTCTTCGGCGGCCTGTTCCAGCGCATGGATTCCTTCTTGATCGGCTCGATGGTCTTCGGTTTGACGGCGGCCGGAGCGGCTACCTGGACGTACTTGCGCGATCCAAAGCAAATCGTGCAGGCGTTCGCGAACCGGGACGCATTGATCGGTATCAACATGAGTGCGGCAGGTGGCTGGATAGCCTACCTCGTCGCGATCCAACTCATCGAGCCCGCCGTCGCGTTCACGATTTTCTCCGGAACGGTGCCACTTACCGCGCTTCTCGCCGCGCGTTTTGGGGTGCCGGAGGCATCTTCCGTGCGCAATCGGCTCGAGATGCTCGGCAATGTCGTGCTTGCATTCGGCCTGGTCGTGCTCATCGCAATCACTCTCGCAGGGCAGTCAGGTTTTGTCCGCGGCGGTGTTCCGGTGGCGGCGACCGGGATTGCGCTGGCCACGCTCTCCGGCGCACTCATTACGTGGATGCTGTTCTACTGTCGCAGGCTGGATCGCGCCGGTGTCGGTCCCGTTGCCCAATTGGGGCTGCGCTTCCTCGTCTACATCGCGCTTTCGCTGGGCGGAGTGGCGCTTGGTCTCGACACCAAGGGAGAGGCGCCGATCCGCGAGATTGCGTTTGCCGTCGTTTTCGGCCTGCTCGTCATGGCCTTTCCGATCTACGCGATGCAAATGGCCGTTACGCTGGTCTCATCGCTCACGATCGGCGCGGTCACCGCTCTTGGGCCGTTGTTCGTGTTCGGTTTCCAGATAATGGAGGGCCGCGTGGAGTACGCGCAAGCGACGCTGTTCGGTCTCGGGATCTACTTCATCGGAGCCCTGACTGCCGCGATAGGAAGCGCGCATGCGGCGCGGCTGAGCTGATAGATGCCGCGCTTGTCGCCGCAGGGCTGGGCCGCATCCGTGTCCGGGGACCGGAGCGCTCTTTTGATGAAATCGTCAAAGTCGCCCCCTCCAAAGCTGCGTTGTTCCGCGTGCAGGAAGGTGAAGTATGAAACCAGTCCTGCACCGACGATCCAGAAGACGCGTTGCTTAAACAGGCGCAAAAAAAGGCGGGGATCGCTCCCCGCCCGTGTCGTGGGGGCTTCGCGTGTCAGAGGGCGAAGCGGGCTCCGATTTTGAAGACGTGAGCCGTGCTGTCGTTGACGTAGCTGCTGCCGTTGTTGATCCACAACAGGCGATAGGACGGCGCGAACGTCACCGTCTCATTCAAGGCAATGCCAAGACCAACTTCACCGAAGCCGGCAAGGTCCGTTTCCTCGACGGTTTCATAGCCGTCGTCAGCTTCCCACATTGCGAAGCCAAGCCCGCCGCCGACATAGGGCGCAACCTTGCCGGCCGTCGTGAAGTCATAGTAGCCACCGAGCGTGATGATGGTTGCCGAGATTTCCACATCGCTCGCGTCAACCGAAGCCGAGTTACCGTATTGGTCGCTGGCCGTCACTTCGTCGGCGTTCGCCGATGCGCCTCCGATTTCGAGTTCGCCGCGTGCGCCGTTGCCGAAGTCAACGCCGACCGCGCCGGACAGGAACAGGCCCGGCTTGAACGACAGGTCGATGTCATAGATTTCGTCATACCAAGGATCGTAAATGGACGTTTCCTTGTCCATGTGCTGGAACAAGCCCAGGTTGCCCGCGAGGTATAGGCCTTGCTCTGCCGCCAGTGTTGAAGTTGCCCCAAAGCCAACAGCAAGCGCCGCAGCCACCCACCAAAACTTCGCCTTCATAATTACTCCAATACTCAGAATTCATGTAGAAGGCTTACTTGTTATTGAGGCGTTATAGTTAATTCAACGGGGGATTTCCAAAAATATATTTTATGGCGCTCAGACTACGGGCGTGGGCTGTGGAGCGCTGGAAACGGGCGCCGCGCTCGCCCGCGGATGGCCATATTCGCCCGCGCGAATAAAGTTGGGATCGCCCGGCCTTGCGTACCGCGATGTTGCCGCGCGACCCATGTAACCGGCGAGGCGGATCGATTCTCGACTGGTAATCAGGCGAACGGACAGGCAAAGCCGATCGTTATGAATCGAACGAACGGCGGCCTGGGCTTGGTCGGTTGGAAAGAGGAAGGCGACTCGCTAGCCTCCCCCTTGCGCAAGTTCACCCGCGCCAGGCGTTCAGCACATATCCCGTTCGGGCATCGACTTCCAGGGACAGGTTCTGGCCGTCGCGGTTCGCCTCGACGGCATAGGTGTACCCCTTGTCCGTTACGTCGCTGATCTCGGAATAGCCTTGGGCGCGGAGACTTTGACGGAGCTCACGCTCGCTCAACCGATCCATGGGGTTGCCAAAGCCTTGGTTATCTTGGCCGAACTGCGAGGCGCTCCGGCCATTCGCGCCATATTGCGGTTGACCGTAATTGCTTGAGCCATACTGCCCCGGACCCTCGGCTTGGCCGAATTGCGGGTAGGGCGGCGGACCGCCCTGCGGATAGTCCCGTCCGAAGCGGTCGAATTCACCCTGGCCGTAGTTCCCCTGGCCGTAGTTCCCCTGGCCGTAGCTCTGCCCATAGCCGGGCCTGTTGCTATATTGGCCCTGCATCCGGTCCTCGCCGCTCCAGAGATAGGCTCTCTGGCGGGCTTCGGCGGTCATGTCCTGCGGGATGGGGGACCGGTTGCCCTGATCGTCTCCGTACATCGCGTAGGGGAGGCCCATCTTGGGCTGGGCACGGAGATCCTGCCGGTATTCGCGGTAGCCCTGCCGCATCGCCTGCCGGTGCCAGCGAAGGTAGTCCTCCGCGTCGACCTCGCCATCGTTGTTCAGGTCTCGATGAGCGAACGGCTCCATCCGCCCCTGATCCTGGCCATAGCCGCCGCCGGCGCTCGGGTCGTAGCTCGGCGGCCGTCCGGCCTGACCCTCCTGCAGCGCCATCGAGAATTGGTCGTCCCGCAGGCTGCCCTGGAAGCGGGGATAGGCATGGAACGCATCGTCGTAATAGGATGCGTAATCGCCGCGGTTCGCCTGTCGCAGCACGTCCCACCTGTATTGGATGTACTCCCGCGTGTCGACCGCGCCGTCGCGGTTGCGGTCGGCCTCCTGAATCATGCGGATCTCCGCGTCCGAGCCGTACTGCCGGCCGCGATCGGCCTCGCCGAATGCCGATGCCGTCGGTTGTTCATACGAGTTCATGCCGGACGGCTGGTTCTGCTGGCCGAACTGCTGCGGATCGCCCTGCCCATACTGGCCGTATTGCTGCTGGTACGGATAGCCCTGCCCAAACTGCTGGAACCCGCCATCCTGGCGATACTGCTGATCCTGACCCGACCACTGCTGCGCGCTTGCACCGTCTGGGGCGAGGGCGATGACGGCGACGCCGGCGAGAAGCAGAGAAGTCAGTGCGGACCGTTTGACCGTTGCCATGAAATGCCTCCTTGATGGTTCGCCCTCATGCACAGGCCCGACAAAGGGATCGCCAGAGAGCTTCAGGCATAAGCGCGCGGCCCGCTTGCGGCAGAGATCGACGTTGGAGCTCTTCTTCTCGTCGAAGCAAGCAGCGAGCGCTGTCCATGCCGGGTTAACAGCCAGGACACGGAATTGTTTCAGACGAGCTCCCAGCAGGTCTCCGGTTCTTTCCTCGCGACATTCCATTGGAAAGATCGGTTTCCGTCTCCCATTTTGGCAACGCAGCAGAAGGAGACGTCACATGGCTACACGCACCCAATCCCAATCCAAGATCGCCGAGCTTCCGACCCGCCGTCTCGGCCGCACCGATATGTCCATTACCCGCGTCGGATTCGGCGCCTGGGCGATTGGCGGCCCGGACTGGGCGGTGGGCTGGGGCGCGCAGGACGATTCCGAATCCGTCGCCGCCATCCGGCATGCCGTCGATCGGGGCATCAACTGGATCGACACGGCGGCGATTTACGGGCTCGGCCATTCCGAGGAGATCGTGCGGCAAGCCCTCGAGGCGATTCCGGCTGATCGGCGTCCTTATGTGTTCACCAAATGCGGCCTTGTCTGGGATGAAGCCGACCGCAAGGCCGCTCCCCGCCGGGTCGGCGCCTCGGCCAGCATCCGCCGCGAAGTGGAGGAGTCGCTGCGCCGTCTCGGGGTCGAGCGCATCGATCTCTACCAGATGCACTGGCCGGCCGGCGACGGCACGCCGCTGGAGGACTACTGGCAGACGCTCCTGGACCTGAGCACGGAAGGCAAGGTCCGCGCCGTGGGGCTGTCGAACCATGATGCCGCGGAACTCGAGGCCGCCGAGCGCCTCGGTCACGTCGATACGCTGCAGCCGCCGTTCTCGGCGATCCGCCGCGAGGTGGCGGCGGCCGAGCTGCCCTGGTGCCAGGCCCACGAGACCGGCGTCATCGTCTACAGCCCCATGCAGTCCGGCCTGCTCACCGGCCGCTTCAGCCTGGAGCGCGCTAAGACGCTCCCCGAGGATGACTGGCGCTCGCGCAGTGCCGAATATGCGGGCGACAAGCTCATCCGCAACCTGAAGCTCGCGGAAGCGCTGGAGCCGGTCGCGGCCCGCCATGGCACCAGCGTGGCGGCTGTCGCCGTGGCCTGGACGCTCGCCTGGCCCGCCGTGACGGGTGCCATCGTCGGCGCCCGCAATCCGGCGCAGGTCGATGGCTGGCTCGATGCGGCCACGCTGGAACTCACCGATGCGGATATGCGCCGGATCGCCGAGGCGATCGACGAGACAGGGGCCGGCAGCGGACCGAGCATGCCGGCCCTGGGATAGAGTTCGCCGTCAGTCCGGGTCGAGTTCGTTCGGGGCGGAGAGCCGGGCCTGGTCGACCACGGTGATGATGCCACGGTCGAACCGCAGGACGCCTTCCTCGCACCAGGCCCTGAGCTGCTTGTTGATCGCCTCCCGCGTCACGCCGATCATCTGGGCGAGCTCGGTCTGGGTGAATTTGTGGTCTATGCGCAGCCCGTCGGCGCCGTGCCGGCCATGCGCGATCGCCAGGGCCTGCAGCCGCTTGGCCAGGCGCGCGCGCAGATTGAGGAAGGCGTTCTCGCTCAGGCGGTCGGTGTTCAGCCGCAGCCGCTCGCAGAGCAGCTCGATGATATGCCGGGCGAACCGGCCTTCCTGATCGAGGAGTTCGAGGAACAGCGCGCGATCGACCACCAGAAGCGCGCTGTTCTCCGCGGCCTCGGCCGTCGCGGTTCGAGGCAGGCCGTCGAGTAGCGCGATCTCGCCGAACACGTCGCCCGGCTCCATCAGGCCGAGGGTGAGTTCCTTGCCGCCTCGGCCGGCGACCCAGATCCGGATCAGGCCCGTGATCACGCCGAACAGGGCGTTGCCCTCGTCGCCTTGCTGAAACAGCAGGGCACCCTTGCCGATCTGCTGGACGCGGCTGAGGCGGACGAGCCGCTGCAGCAAATCCGGATCGGCGTCATGGAACAGAAAGCTGCTCCGGATCAGCCGCTCCTTGTCCGCGCCGCCAATAGTGATGCCCGATCCAGCAGTCCGCTGCATCGCTCCCTCCAACATCGTCTTCCGACGCCCCCTTGTGATCTCATTCATAGCGTGCCTTTGCGGCGGCGGCTAGATCGGCGGCCACGGAAACGAGATACGGAAACGGAAGGACGAACAAGATGCCTGTTGATGCTGCAAAGATCGAGGCCTTTATGGGACAGGTCGTCGCCGACATGTCGGCCGGTATGTCCGGTGTGATGGCGAACCTGGGGCACAAGCTCGGTCTCTACAGGGCGATGGCCGGCGCCGGGCCGATGACGCCGGCGGAGCTGGCCCGCAAGACGAACACGCATGAGCGATATGTGCTGGAATGGCTGAACAACCAGGCGGCCGGGGGCTATGTCGAGTATGACCCGAAGGCCCGGACCTATCGGCTCCCCGAGGAGCATGCGATGGTCCTGGCGAACGCCGGCAGCCCCGTCTTCATGGCGCCGGGCTTCGACACGGTGTCCAGCCTCTGGCTCGACGAGGACAAGGTCGCCGACGCGCTGCGGACCGGCAAGGGGATCGGCTGGCACGAGCATCACCACCGGCTGTTCTGCGGCACCGAGGCCTTCTTCCGACCCGGCTATCGCGCCAACCTGGTCGATTCCTGGATTCCCGCCCTGGATGGCATCGAGGCGAAGCTCAAGGTCGGCGGCAAGGTCGCCGATGTCGGTTGTGGGCACGGCGCCTCGACCATCGTCATGGCCCAGGCCTATCCGAACACGACCTTCGTGGCCTCGGACTATCATGGGGAGTCGATCGAAACCGCCCGGCAGCGCGCCGAGGAGGCCGGCGTCGCGGACCGCATCCGGTTCGAAGTGGCGAGCGCGAAGGACTTTTCCGGCACTGGCTACGACCTTGTCTGCTTCATGGACTGCTTCCATGATCTAGGCGATCCGCTGGGCGCCGCGAAGCATGCGCGCCAGGCGCTGGCCGCGGATGGCGCGGTGATGATGGTCGAGCCGTTCGCCGGCGATGCCGTCGAGGACAATCTGAATGTGGTCGGGCGGATGTTCTACGCCGCCTCCACCGCGGTCTGCACGCCGAACTCTTTGTCCCAGGAGGTCGGCCTCGGCCTCGGCGCCCAGGCCGGCGAGGCGCGACTTCGCGAGATCATAGAGGAAGCCGGATTCACCCGCTGCCGCCGTGCGACCGAGACACCGTTCAATCTGGTGCTCGAGGCACGCCCCTGATCCGAATTCTCGCATCCGCCCGCGCTTCCGTCGCCATCGGTCCGCCGATGGCGACGGAAGGAGGGCTCTTCGTATCGAAACGGAGATCTCCATGACTCAGCCTTGTCTCATCCGCCCCGCGGCGCCGCGCGACGGCGCGGCCATCCTGTCGTTCCAGCGCGCGGCGATTTCAAGAATCCCCGACGATATCTATGCCCAACCGACGAAGGAGGCGTGGTGGCGGACGCCGGCAGTCGGGTTCGACGAGATCCTCGCCGGAGGGCGCTATTTCGTTGCCGAGTCGGACGGGCGTCCGGTCGCCGGCGCCGGCTGGTCGCCCTGCACGGGATTGCCTGACGCGGCGATGATTCGCGCCGTCTTCGTCCATCCGGACCATGGCGCGTGCGGTCTGGGCCGCCGCCTGGTCCACAGCGCCGAGGACGCCGCCGTGACCGCCGGATTCTCCGACATCCTCGTGTCGGCCGCCCTGACCTCCATCGGATTCTACGAGAAGCTCGGCTATGAGGCGGCGAAAACGGTAAGTATCGAGGTCGAAAAAGGGGTATGGATAGGCTGTCGCAAGATGTGGAAGCGCCTAGTCCGGGGTTGTGGCGAGCCGGATCGGTCTTTAGATTGCGCCAATACCGTATAGAGATTGTCGAAGATGCGCTGTTTCTTCACAAGAAGACCGCCGGGTGTGGGGTCGGGCGCCTTGGCCTTGCTTCTCCTCTGCGCGACGGAAAGCGGGCACCCGGCGGCGGCCCAGCAAGCGGCGGCTTGCCAAGTGACGCATCTCGTCGGCTCGGCGATTCTGCTGCGCGATGGAGCGAGCCTGCCGCTGGCGCCGGGAACGCCGCTGCACGACGACGATCAGGTGGTGACGGGCAGGAACGCCCGTCTTGGGATCGCCTGCCTCGACGGTTCGACTCTCGTGATCGGCGAAAGCAGCAACCTGTCGCTGTCGACCTTTGCCGCCCTGGCCGAGCAGACCGGTGGAAACGTCGTGCTCGATCTCCTGGAGGGAATCTTGCGGCTCGCGCTCTCGCCGGAAAGCCGCCGGGAGCGTTTCGAGGTGAAGACGCCGACGGCGATCGCCGCCGTCCGCTCGACCGAATGGATAACCGAGACGGCCGCCGATAACACCGCCGTCTTCGTGATCGACGGTACGGTGGCCGTCCGAAGCCGCGCCGTCGCGGGACAGGTTCTGCTCCAACCCGGCTTCGGGACCGACGTGCCGCGCGGTGCGGCGCCGACGGAACCTAAGCGATGGGGACAGCCGCGCGTCGATTCCGCCCTCTCCCGCACAAGCCTGCCATAGCAGGACGTGATGACCCGCCAGGCTAGCCGGGCGAGGTTTCCACGGTGGCGCGCGGCGGTGGCTGCGGTGATAACCCTCGGGACCGCGGCTGCCTATGCCGCGTTCTGGGACGCGCCGCTCGTCGAGGCGATCGAGGGCCAGACCGTGAACTGGCGGTTTCAACTACGCGGGCCGCTGACGCCACCGCCCGAAATCGTGGTCATCGCTATCGACGACCGGACGGTCGACGGGCTGCAGCGCTGGCCGCTGCCGCGGGGCGCCCTTGCCGAGGCGGTCGCAACGCTCGATGCCGCCGGCGCCGCGGTGATCGGGCTGGACCTTCTGCTGCTGGACCGCGAGCAGGCGTCCGATGGCATTGCCCTGGCACCCGGCGACCGCCACCTTCGCGAAGCCTTGCAGGCCACCGATCAGGCAGTTCTCGGGCTGGCCTTTACTTTTGGTCCCGCAGGACCGGCGGACGAGGAGGTCTTGTCCGCCGTGCGCGAAGCGGCGTTTCGTGTCGTCCACCGTGACGGCGGGATTGCGCTGGCGCCCGATCGGCAGGCCACTGGGGCGCTGATTCCGATCGCGCCGTTCCGCGACGCCGCTGGCCTCGGGCATGTCAATGTTCTGGCGGATCAGGACGGCGCGCTGCGCCACCTGTTTCTCGCGGTTCCCTTCGCCGATCGCTACGTTCCCGCGTTCTCGGTGGAGATCGCGCGCCGGTTCCTCGGCCTCGGCCGGGACGAAACGGTTCTGATGGTGGGTCGCGGCTTGCGTCTCGGGCAGCGCGAGATCGCCGCCGATCCGCTTCTGCGGCTGGCGATCAACTACTATGGCGCGGCCGGAACGGTGCGAACCTATGCCATGATCGATCTGCTGGACGGCCGCGTTCCGGCGGAGAGCCTTGCCGGTCGCGCCGTGCTGATCGGTGCGACGGCATTGGGCGCGGGCGACAGTTTCGTCACTCCGTTCAGCCGCACGCTGCCCGGCGTGGAGGCGCTCGCTACGGTCGTCGGCAATCTCGTCGACGGTCAGGCGCTTGCCCGCACCGCGACGAGCATGGGCTGGGATCTCGCCGCCATTCTCTTCCTCGGCTTGGCCGCTTTCGCTTGCGCGCACCTGCCGTCGCCGGTCCTGGCCGTGGTAGCGACGCTGGCGGTGCTTGCCGGTTGGGCGTCGGTCGCCCAGCTCGCTTTCCAGCAGAGCCAGCTGTGGCTCGACATGACCTTTCCCACCACGGTCATCCTTCTGAACGGCGGCTTCGTCGCGGTCAGCCGCACGGTCGCGGAGCGTCGCCTGCGTCGCGACGCCGAGCGTCAGCGCCGCAATCTCTCACGCTACCACTCGCCGATGATCGCCGACCTGCTGGCCGAGAGCGAGACGCTGAGCTTCGATCAGCGCGAGCAGCATGCCGCCATCCTGTTCGTCGACATCGCCGGCTTCACCGGCCGCAGCGAACAGATGGCGCCCGCCGAGACCGTGCATTTCCTGCGCGATTTCCACCGCCTAATCGAACGCGCGGTTCTCGCCCATGGCGGCGTGGTCGAGCAGTTCATGGGCGACGGGGCGATGGTGATCTTCGGCGTGCCCACACCAAGCGACCAGGATGCGGTCGCGGCACTCGCTTGCGCGCGCCATCTCGTCGGCACGGTGCGGCGATGGACCGAGGAGCTGACGAGGGCGGGGCGGGCGCCGCTGCGGATCGGCATCGGCGTCCATTACGGGCCGGTCGTCATTGCGCGCCTGGGTGGCGATACGCAGCGGCAGCTCACCGCCGCCGGCGACACGGTGAATGTGGCGAGCCGGCTGGAGGCGCTGACCCGCCACCATGATGCGGCCATTGCCCTCTCGGCCGCCGCCGCCGCCGCCGTCCGGTCTGCCGGCCGCGAGGACCTGCTCGCCGGCTTTACCGAACTGCCCGCCCAGCCGATCCGAGGGCGGGAGGAGAGGATCCCGGTCTGGGTCGCCCAAGCCCACGCAATGGCCGGCTCTTCCGTTTGAGGGGCGTATGCGCCCCTGCATTCCCCGCCCATCCCCAGGAATGGCGGCAGCGCCGATAACGGAGTGGACCATTGCCGCGGCAATCCCTACTCTCATGTGATCGTCGACAATACGTCCCGAGGTGCTTGGCGAGCAGCCTTGGCTGCTTATGGAGAAGTATCCGATGATCTGCCGATTTGTCGCCGCTCTCATCATGGTCGGAATGTCCGGTCCGGCTTGGGCGGGCTTCGAGGAGGGGATGGTTGCTTTCGAGCGTTACGACTACGCTGCCGCGCTCGAGGAGTGGCGTCCGCTTGCCGAGCAGGGCGATCCTGCCGCGCAGTTCCGCCTCGGCGACATGTATCGGCAGGGCCGCGGCGTCCGGCGCGACGCGGCCGAGGCGGTCCGCTGGTATCATGGCGCCGCGGAGCAGGGGCATCCCGAGGCGCAGTTCTGGCTCGCCAAGATGTATGAGACTGGCCGCGGCGTGGAGCGACAGGACATTGCGCAGGCTGTGCGATGGTTTGCCGCCGCCGCAGCGCGCGGCAAGGTCGAGGCGATGCGCAGCCTCGGCGAGCGATATGCGTCCGGCGAAGGCGTCAAGCCGGACTTGGTGACGGCTCACAAGTGGCTCGCTATTGCGGCGAGGCGAGGCAATAACGTCGACGGATTCCTCGCCGAGTCCAAGTTGCGCGAGCTGGCGGCGCGAATGACGCCGGAACAGATCCAGAAGGCCGAGGCCCTGGTGCGCGATTGGACGCCGAAGCGGGGGCCGGTCGACCCGAAGGGGATGGTCGAGCAGCCGGCCCAATCTCCGGAGCCGGCCGGCTGACGCCGGTCATTCTCTACTCGCCGCGTTCCGGCAATACGTCCCCGGTCTGGGGGTTGACCTTCAGAGCGATGTCCTGGCCGCTCTGCCGAGCGGTCGCCCGATAGACATTCCCCTCGCGGCGGAAGTCGTCCACTGCGTCATACCCTTCACTTGTAAGCTTATTCCGGATCTGGGCTTCCGTCAGTTCCCGCGGCTCCAGAACCTCTCCGCTGACGGCATCGATGCGCAGGGCGATCGTTTCGCCATATTGCTCGGCCTCCGCCTCATAGACCTTCTTTTTCTCGTCCTGAAGGGTCAGGTTCCGCAGGTTCGCATAGCCCTGGACCTCTAGAAGGGCCTTTAATCCGACTTCGCTCATCGGGCTGAGATCCGGATTGGTTTCTGCCGTTGGCGGCTCGACGGTCTCGGGCATCGGAAGAACGGGCGACTCGAAGGCGCGTGCGGGGTTCTCCTCCATATCCTGGCCGACAGCCTGGGCCCGTGCCTGAGAGACAACATGGCCCATTACCGTATTATCCATCGCGAGCCGTTCGACGCTGCCCGCCATGACCGCGAGGAGCAAGAACAACCCCATCAACAAACTTGCGTTTCTGAATGGAGTTCCTGTCATTCGAAGGCAACAGATCATCGGCCCGAATATCCCTATCTCTGAAGCGGGCACAGTACAAGCACAAGCTCAACCTCACTGCCCCGCTACCTGGGACGGCGTTCCTTGTAGGTAGTTTCCCTTGGGGGACCTGTCAACGACGCCCCGGGGGACGCCCCCCGGGACTGTCGCCTAAATCAGCCTGGTCTGGCTCCGCCGAGCGAGAATGCTGTCAGCGGTCTCCGCTGGCCGCTGGCGCCCAGTGCCAGGATGTTTTCGGATGGCGTCCGAATGGTCGGCATAGTGCCGTCATCATGTGCCGTAGCAACTGGCGCAAAAACTCCGAGCGTAGCTGCTCCCCGCGACGCCTGTAATACGCGACGATCTCCGGCGTAACCTCCGCCGGGACTGGAAGAGACCGCTCACGCTTCTTCGAGGCGAGCCAAAGACCTTCTTCTTCCGTATAGGGCAACATGGAAGACCTCCGTTGTGACAACAATCTTCCTCCCCGGTCTCAGGCTCTGCGCGCCTGCAAGATGTAACGCGTGAACCATTTGTCAGATTTTCCGAATGTGCCGTCGTCTTACTCTGAAATCCGTACGGCGCATGCGCCGTACGATGCGACTGCTGGAGCTGATCATCCGATCGTGCTCTAGACGGACGGCACCCCGTCGAGTTCGGAGCCTAGAGGCGGCTGCTCCTGTGTCGCGGTTGCGTATGATCGAAGCACCCGCTTGAGAATGGCGCCCCACCGTTCACCGAGCTGGGTGGCGCGCGGTGAACAGGTCTCCTCAAAGCTTGCCAGCTTCCAGATATCGACATCGGTTGGGAACATGGGTTTGAACATGACGAGTCCTCGTTTGATAAGCGAAGCCAGCACAATCGCAGTTCATTCGATGGCGCCGCGATTGTGCATTGCACGCATGGCTTGCAAGGCGCGTGCCATCAGGCGAAGATTTTTAGTTATTTGAAAAATATAACTTGTTGCCGTTTGCCCTCGAGAACGGTCGAGATCGCATGGCTAAAAAATAGTGCACTGCACAAGAAACTGACATGGTGGTCTTGGAGATGCATTGCTGGCGCCTAGATGTTCCTAGAAACCACCTTTCCATCCAGAGTTCGGTGAGCCGGGCCGCCGCCGGTGCCGCTAGCGGAAAGCGATCTCTTATGCTGTTGCACCGCAGTGCAAGAAGTTCTCCAAGGATATTATCTCATTCTCGATTGCGTCTTCTTGTCGGCGCGGACTGCCGAAAGAACAGACGGAATGTCTAAGCTGCTGCTTATTTCCTGGGCAGGCGACTGATTTATCTTGCCGCGCCGCAGTATGCTATTCGCCTCATGTGACTGATTTTCCGCGCCTTGCTAGGCGCTTTGCGCCGGATCAACATTGGCACGCATCTTGAAAAGGGAGATGACGAGGACGCGCGGAAGCCCGCATGCGTTGGCTGGTGATAAGGCGTCCTCAGGCAAGTTGACAGGGACGCAAGCCATGGCCAGACAAAAAAGCTGGCAGAAGGAGAGTCCTGCGGTGTGAGGTAACGCGCTGCAGGCCACTACGGGCCGGGCGACAGACGGGTTTATGTCGTGCTGCCGCCCGGTCCGACCAAGTCCGGTGTTATTCGAGGCGCCCGGAGAAGCGCCCGGAGTCAAGGGCGGCTGGCATCGCCGCGCCGCTGCAGCGGCTGTCAGATATTCGGACTAATCCTGCGCATGCAACCTTCGCACCGCCGATAGCGCGCAAGGCGGCATCCGACCGCAGATTCTTTCGTCACCAAGCTCTATTAGGCACCCTAGAGGGCGATTCACCGCTCAGGTTGATCCAACCTGAGCGGTGAATCGCCCTCTACTTCAAATGATGAGAGCCCTTGCCAGTGAACTTAGCGAGGGCTCGCGATTTGGTCACCCGGACGCCGCCGCTCCACCCTAAGCGAGGCGGCGTCCGGGAGTAAGACGGCTATCTTTCCTAGGAGAAGCGTTTGAAAGCTTCGTTCTCGTGCTTGACGGAGTGGGCGATTACGCCGCCGATCACCAAGAGGGTCAGCAGAAGAAACAGTGAGACGAGCACGGGCGAGTCCGCGAAGGTGAAGTAGGCTTCCACGCCGTCCCAGGCGGAGAGTGGGCTTCCATTCATAGCTGTGGTTCTCCTCGTTCTACTCGGCGGCAACCGGATGGCTGGTGGGTGTATGTCCTTCGGGATAGGGTCGGATCGGAATCTCGACGAGGTCGAGGCCGGCCTTCTCCGCTCCTGGAGTGATGCGTAGCAGGCCGAAGGCCTTGAGCAGCAGCGATCCCAGATAGCCGGGCAGGAGCCCGAGCGCCGCCATCGTGACCGCGCCGACGAGCTGCCCGGAGAGGGTCGATTCCGGCCCGTTGGGACTGGGATAGCCGCTCGCGAAAAGCCCGCAGGCGATCAGGCTCCACAGGCCCGTCGCGCCATGTACAGGAAAGGCTCCTACGGCATCGTCGATCTTCAGCTTGATCAGAAGATCCTGGACCTTCGGAATGAGGCAACCGCCGACGAAGCCGATCAGAAAGGCGAGCGCCGGGTGGTACACGTCCAGTCCGGCGGCGGCTGAGATGATCCCGGCAAGCGCGCCCGACATCATCCAGAAGGGATCCCGGGTCATGAGAAAGCTGCCGATTATGCCGCCGGCAAAGCTCATGAGCGTGTTGAATGCAAAGGCGGAAAGGGTTGCTGGCTGTCCGTAGATGTTTATCCACTGCTCGCCGGTCATATAGATGATGCAGCCGCCCAGGAAGCCGAAGAACCCGACGATAATCATCATCAGTCCGATGATCGTCATCGGCACGGAATGCCCGAAGAGCTCCTGCGGCCGGCCATTGGCGGCGAACCGTCCGATGCGGGGACCGAGGTTGATGAGAACGCCGAGAGCGAAGAAGCCGGCGACCATGTGCACGACGCCGGCCGC
This sequence comes from Virgifigura deserti, assembly GCA_003576685.1. Classification (GTDB taxonomy): domain Bacteria; phylum Pseudomonadota; class Alphaproteobacteria; order Dongiales; family Dongiaceae; genus Virgifigura; species Virgifigura deserti. The sequence goes on along the minus strand of QOZR01000004.1, from coordinate 206,229 downwards.
GCCGACGTCGTGATAGCCGAACGCCGTATGCAGCCAGCCTTCGGGATGCCATCCCCAGGAGGCGCCGAGGATCCACAGCACGGATCCCAGCAGGATCGCCAGCAGGCAGAAGGCGCTCAGTCGAATCCGCTCGATCACCGCGCCGGAGAAGATCGAGGCCGTCGTGGCGGCAAAGAGGGTGAACGCCGCCCAGAAGACGCCGGTGGCGTTATCGGCCAGGTTGGGGCCCATCGTGTTGCTCCAGGGCAGCGCGCTGTTGCCCGCTGCGCTGGGAACGATCCCGCTGGGGAAGGCCACATAGATCCACCAGCCAAAGAGAAAGAAGGTCGGGACGACGAAGGCGAAGGCCAGGATATTCTTGACGCCGGAGGCCAGCGCGTTCTTCACGCGCGAGGCGCCCATTTCGTAGGCAAGGAAGCCGGCGTGGATGATCACCATCAACGCCGTGCACCACCAATAGAAGATTTCCATATTGATGGTGCCGGACATCGCGACGAGCCGTCGCAACTCCTCGACCGCAGCGAGAGTCTCATTATCCATGATGAGGACCTCCCCGGTTGAGACTGCCGCCAGCCCAGCGCCCCGTGACTGCGATGAGTCGGGTGATACAACGCCGGGGCGCTTCTTCAGGAGTCCTTCCGATGTGCATGTTCTCCTCCTCTGCCGAAATTGTTCCGGGTGCAGGAGGTCCGACGCAAGCGGCGTGCCAGCCATCTGCCGCCGGGCGCTTTCACGAACTGGCGTCGACGACAGCTAGGCGATCACCGCGTGGGTGCGCAGGATTTGTGCGCTGCAGCGTCAACGAAACGCTCGGGCCTGATCCTATGCCTAGTTCTCTTATTTAGGCAAAGCGCCCAACTCTTGTGCATTTCAAGATACAGAGGAAGAGTAGTGAGAAGAAGCGGCAGTCTTGAAAGAGTTTGTTTTATTGCAACGCAGCATGTCATGATGTAATCCGTTAACGGCGGTCCAGGCCATGCTGCGCCACCGCTTGGCCGCCGCTAACGTTTCGTTCCCAGACCTGGGCCACGACGCCTGCGGGCGACGTGGCCTCCTTTTTGCCGTGATAAGCAGGTCCCACGGTGCTCACACAGCTCGCGGTGTCGCCCTATGCGCGCTTGCCCTCGGTTACGATGACATCGCAGACTTACAATCGAAGTGCTGGCATCACCGACGCGATAGACATCGGGCAACACTGGAACATTTCCGAGATTTGAGCTGTCGCCGACCTGTTCGCATTGGTTGGAGTCGAGAGTCGCCAGACAGGTGACGCTTGCTCCTGACCGATGCGCCTCTCATTCGGCCGGCTTGCTCTCCCACTGCTCGATCGCCCGGCGCGCGTCCTGAATGAACGGGCTCTTCCGAATTGCGGTCAGGAGGCCGTCGCGGACCAGCGATCCCGGAAAGCGCAGCGGGCGCTTGACATGAATGATCAGAACGACCCGCTCCTCCTCGGTATCGTTCCAGACCTCGTGATCGTAGATATCGTCGAAGACGAACAGCTCTCCTTCGCGCCAGTTATAGTCGCGCTCCGCCACCCGGATGCGACAGCGTTCGCGGTTCTTCGGAATGCGCAGGCCGAGATGGCAAGTCAGGATCGCCTTCGTCACGCCTGTGTGCCGGGGAATGTGCGTGCCGGGTAGCAGGATCGAGAACAGGGCGGTCTGCAGGCCGGGGATCGCCTCCACCAGGCGGGCCGTTTCCGGGCAGCGCCGGCAGTTGTTGGCGGATCGCACGCCATATCCCCACAGGAAGAAAGCGCGCCAATTGTCGTCCGTGGTGATGCGGTGGTGATCCGGCGAGATTCGGCGCAGCGGCGGCGCGGCCCCTCTGGCCTGCAGAATGCGGTCGGCCTCGGCGCGAATGACCTCCCAATTAGCCTCCAGCGTCGCCGCCCATGGAAACAACGCCGTGTCGAAGACCGGCGGATCGCCGACGCGCGAGTAGCGTGAGAGCAATCTGTCGATCCAAGGGTGAAGATGGAACCCGAGCCAGATGATGGCGGCCCGTCCGCGTCCCTGCGCCATCGATCCTGCTGTCGGTCTCACGGTCGGCTCGTTCATGACAGATTCAGGGGCTCGACCAGATGTCGTTGTGACACTTGGTTCGATCCGGTCGTCTTGATGACAACGCTATCTCTAGGTCCAGTGCGATGGTTCCAATGCTTGGTATTCAAGCGTTGCGATCGGACCGCGAGTGACATCTTCCATTTGCGCGACACCGTGGCCGGTAAGGGAAGCGGGTTCTTCGTGGTCTTTATTGGTGTTTCTGCAGTCTCCTGGCCCGGGAGGGTTAGAATCCAGCAACCGGGTTCTTATCTTAGGGATCAAACACCCTAACAGATGAGTCGAATAGACATGACAGAACAAGACCACGAGAAGATTGGGAGCGAAGATATCCGGATCGCGGAAATGACGACGCGGATCGTCACCTCCTATCTCGCACACAATGCCGTCTCGGCGGGCGAGCTTCCGCAGGTGATCAGCTCTGTCGCGAGCGGGCTTCGCGCCGCCGAGGGCCGGGCCGAGGCGGCGACGTCACCCGTGACGCCGGCCGTGCCGATCCAGAAGTCGGTGAGCCGGAACCATGTCATCTGCCTGCTGTGTGGCGAGAAGCACAAGATGCTCAAGCGGCACCTGACGACGACGCATCATGTGACGCCGCGCGAATATCGCGAGATGTTCAATCTGCGAAGCGATTATCCGCTGGTTGCGCCGGAATATGCCAAGCGGCGGTCCCAGCTCGCGCATGAATACGGGCTTGGGCGCAAGGGCAATGCGCCGTCATCGCGGTCCGAAGCCTCCGCCGGCCGGACGAAAGCCGGAGGATCTGCGGGGCGAAAGACGCCGACGAACGTGACGAAGGCCGCGTAGACCGGCTCTGGAGTCGGGCAGGCGCAACGGGCCGTTCCCTCGGTTAATTTTCCTCGGGCGGGTTCCCTCGGATGGACCGCTCGGGCGGATCTTTGCGTGGTCAACCCGGTTGGTGGAGACTGCCCGTCAAGTCTTCGAATCCGATGGTCCAGAAGCTGGGCTTCCACTGCCAATCCGGTAGTGGCACGACGGCATCCGACGGCTGGTCTGGGTCCGTCGTGGCCAAGCCTGCCGTGGCCAAGCCTGCCGTGGGTCGTCTTGAAGCCGTCCTACCCCGAATTCGGGCGCTGTTCATGATCGGCCTTTTGATGTCAAGCCGGCGGATCGCGCCGGCATCTCGGGCTTGAGTGTGGGGAGCCGCGACGATCTACTCGCCCTCGGCGTCGCTGTCAACAGGCAGGGTGAACATAAGCGGTCTCACCTGTATCAGGCGGCGCCACGGCGATTCGGACCGCGAGACAGGACCCTAGAATCTGGCTCTAGTCTGTCTGCCCCGTCGCGGTCGCCGGCTCCTCGACGGCGGACGTGATGCGCAGGATCTCGCCATCCGGCTCGTCCGTCAAAAGATACAGGGCGCCGTCGGGACCCTGGACGACATCGCGGATGCGGAGACCCAGGGCGGCAATCAGGTCCTCCTCTGCCGTCACTCGCTGACCGTCGATCTCGAGCCGGACGAGCTTCGGGATCGCCAGGCCGCCGATGAAGAGATCGCCCTGCCAGCCGGGAATCGCGTCGGCTGTGTAGAAGGCCATGCCCGACGGGCCGATCGAGGGCGTCCAGTAATAGATCGGCTCCTCCATGCCCTGGGCCGTCTGCTCGCCGGTGCCGACCGGCGTGCCGTCATAATTGACTCCATAGGAGACCACCGGCCAGCCATAGTTCTTTCCGGCCTCGGGAATGTTGATCTCGTCGCCGCCCTTCGGGCCATGCTCATGCATCCAGAAGACGCCGGTCTCGGGATGGAGGGCGGCGCCTTGCGAGTTGCGGTGGCCATAGGACCAGATCTCGGGAAGTGCGCCCTCCTGCCCGACGAAGGGATTGTCGTCCGGCACCGATCCGTCCGGATGGATGCGGACCACCTTGCCGAGATGGGAGTCGAGGTCCTGCGCCTGGGTCCGGAATTCCTCGTCGTAACGCTCGCCGAGCGTGACGAAGAGATGGCCGTCATTATCGAAGACGAGGCACGAGCCGAAATGCGCCGTGCTTGGGAGCTTCGGTTCCTGGGAAAAGATGACTTCGACATTGGCAAGACGCGAGGGGTCACCCTCGGCGAGCTCGCCGCGGGCGACGGCCGTGCTGTTGCCGCCCTCGCCGGGCTCCGCGTAGCTCAGATAGACCAGCCGGTTCTCCTCGAAGTTCGGATCGAGCGCGACGTCGAGCAGTCCGCCCTGGTTTCGCGCGTCGACTTCGGGCACCCCGTCGAGCGGATCGGAGAGCTCGCCTTCCGGCGAAACGATGCGCAGATTGCCCCCGCGCTCCGTCACCAGCATTCCTCCGTCCGGCAGGAAGGCGAGGCCCCACGGATGGCTTAGGCCTTTGGCGAAGGTCTGGACACGAATTGTCGCCTTGTCGGTCTCGAAGGTCTTATCCACGGCGCGGGCCTCATCAATGCCGATCAGAGCGGTGGTCGCCAGAGCGGCAGTTGTCAGAGCCGTGGTGGCCAAGGCGGGGAGGGCTGTCCGCATTCGCTGTTCTCCTCGTCTTCTGTCGCCCCTAGAGCACGATCCGATCACATCGAGCCGATGTGATCGGATCAGGCCCTGTGCGTCAAGATAGGGGGCGGGCGCGACGGGGCAACCCGGCCCCTTCTTTCTTCAGGAGCTGGGGTGAGGTTGCGGAGTCGACCCTCTACAGAGGCTTCCCGATGTCGGCCGTTGGCTCGACCAGCGGCGTCCGCGCCGCTTTGAGCGGCCGGCGAAGGCCCGAATGATCGTCCGACAGGCGGCCGGCAACAGCGGCGGCTCGTTGATCGAACTTCAGCGCAAGCGCAACGAACTCCCGGGCGCGGGCGATATGCCCCGTCTTCTCGGCGATCTCCGCCAGTTCCCAATAGCGGGCGGCCGTCCGCTGGTGAGCGGTCGCGATCGTCGAAGGGCGGGGCGGGCTGCGCATGGGCCGAAGGTGACCGCCGAGACTTAAGAAACGCTTAACCTTGAAGATAAGCTAACGCTGATTCAGCAGGCGCTCCACGCGTCCGAGTTCGCGACGCGTGTCGCGCAACTGCTCCCGTTCGAGAGCGTCGGCGCCGAACTGCTGGCGTTCAAGCCGGTTCAGCCGGCTCTCCAGACGCGACTGATAAGCCTGCGCCGCTCCTTCCTCGGCGGGTGACAGTGTCTCCGGCGGCGGGTTGAAGCGATAGGGTGCGAGACCGTTGCGGAAATCTGCCGTGTCGGCGAGCGCGGATCCGGCGCAGGCGAGACCGAGGAGGGCGGGCAGAAGCATTATCAAGCGTCTATACATCTGACGAACCGGGAAAGACTCTGCAAAGCCGACTGACGGCACGGCTCCTATATGGTGACCGGTCGGCCAGTAGTCACGTCCGCATGGCTAGAGCACGATCCGATCAAATTGGGCCAACCTGATCGGTGAATCGTCGTCTCATTTAAGCAAATCGGATCAGGCCCTAGCCCGCCAAGAGGACATAGACCCAATAGAACGGCCAAAAGACGCCGGCGAGCCAATCGAGCACCAGGGCGAGGGCGCAGCCGCCGATGCCGACGCAGACATTCCAGTCGCGGAGGACAAGGACTACGAAGGTGACAAGGCCGATCAGGCCATAAAGTCCGCCGCCGAAGAAACCCATGCCAGCCGGCTTCTCAGGCCGGCGCCGAGCGCGGTCCGGCGAAGAACCAGATGATCAGGCCGAGAACCGGCAGGATCAGGATGATGATCGTCCACAGGATCTTCGATCCGGTCGAGGCGCTGCTCCTCACGATGTTTACAATTGCCCAGATGTCCGCGATCAGGATTAGAAGGCCGAAGAGGCCGCCGACTTCGAAATCCATGCCTTGCACCTCTCCATGCCACCGATATCATCCCGGCGGGAGCGGGTTCGACATCTCCTTCCTGAAGACGCGACCGCGGATATTCCAGAACGGAAGAACCCGGCGTGGCGAGTTCGCCAACGCCATCTACCGGTCACCAACGATACCGTCGAGAGGAAAGTTCCGCGCCGCGAGTCCGTCAGCGAGCGCCCTGTGGCCATAGAATGACGCGAATCGTCTGGATTAGGATCAGCAGGTCGATGACGAGGCTGTAGTTCTTGACGTAATAAAGATCGAACTTCAGCTTTTCCTGGGCGTCCTTGATCGATGCGCCGTAAGGATAATTGATTTGGGCCCAGCCTGTGATGCCCGGCTTCACGACATGACGATACTGATAAAACGGAATCTCCCGCGTCAGGTCGGCGACGATCGACGGGCGTTCCGGGCGCGGGCCCACAAAGCTCATCTCGCCCCGCAGCACGTTGTAGATCTGGGGAATCTCATCGACCCGCATCTTGCGGATGATTGCGCCGACCCTTGTCACACGTGAGTCGTTGATCGCCGCCCAGCGCGGGATCCCGTCCTTTTCCGCGTCGACCCGCATGCTCCGGAATTTCAACGCGAAGAAGCCCTGGCCATTCAGGCCGACCCGCTCCTGCCGATAGAAGATAGGGCGGCCGTCCTCGATCAGTATGGCGAGGATCGCCAGCGCCGTCACCGGAAGGGTGAACAGCAGCAGGCTGAGGCTGACGATAATGTCGAACAGACGCTTCGCGCCGCGTTCGATCCGTCCTCGCATGCCACCGTCCGAGAAGATCAACCAGCTCGGATAGAGCGCCTCCAGTTCCACTTGGCCGAGCTCGCGCTCGCAAAAGGTCGACAGATTGAGAACCCGTATGCCTTTGAGCCGACAGGCGAGCAGCGTGTCCATCGGCAAATTGCCGCGTCGCTCCTCCAGCGCCAGGACGATTTCCTCGACGCTCAGCCGTTCGCAGAGCGCGGCAAGATCATTGATCTTCTTGAAAACTTTCTTTTCATCCACGCAAACGGCGCAAAGGTCGGTCTGGACAAAGCCGACGCAGGCGAACCGCGCCGGCCTGAATTTCCGCTCGACGTCCTCGACACGCTGGGCCTGCGGTCCGGCCCCCATGACCAGCACGCGGCGCTTGAAAGCGTTTAGGTCGGCGACGCGAAGAAAAATCAGCCGGGCTGCGAAAATGGAGCAGATCGCGATGAAAATGCCTGGAAGAAGAGCGCTGACCCAAATTCGCGTCGGCTGAAAAATATAAAACAATATCGACAGAACGATAAAGCTGAATACAAAACTGACGATAACCCGCAGCGCAGCTTCTTTTATATCGAAGATAAACTGCCGATGATAAAGCCCCATTGTGAAAAGGCATATTACCGACACGAAAACAAAATTAGCCTTCTGTATAAAAGACTCCGGAGATTCCTCTAATACCGTTTGAATTCCTGCATAACTTAAAACAAATCCAATGGATATTGACGCAAAAAGAAGTATTATGTCGACAATACCGAGGACGAAGAAGGCTCCTGGAACATATATGTTAAAAATGCGAATCATGGCTGGAGATGTATGCGGTCTTTCATTCCCGTTTCTCTGCTACGGGGCGATTTACGAGGCCAATAATTTCGCACTGCGGATCATTTCGACGTCTGACCGGCGAGAATATAAGTGAGTGAATTTAAGATTGCATTATCTTTAGGAGAAGTCTGAGAAAACTTTGATAAATGACAGATCTTCGCCACGCCAGGGGATCGGCCAGGGGGCCGATTAATGATCGATCGGCGGGTAACCGGGCAATCATCGACTTGCAGCATGAACACCATCCCGCTGGCGGCCTTGTTGATCGAATTTCTGGCTCAGGAAATAGAAGGATTCGAGGAACAACTAACGCTGATGCTGCAGAGTAGTTCCTCCGAATCCGGCTGTTCGGCCCTTGGGAAACAGGGGCCTCGGCCGAAAAGGGACATGGCGCTCGTGTCGATCGGGTAGGGTCGAGATGTGCCGCGCGACAGACCCGGAGCATGCCGTGCGGCTATGTCATGGCGCCGAGGCTGCATAGACGACCTGCGGCCGGCCGCTTGTCAGAATATAGGCAGTTGTTGCCATACGCTGCCGAGGATGGCCCAGCCGAGAAGGCTGAGGCCGATAATCGTGAGGGTGCATAACTGACGTGACCATTTCCCGCTGCCGCGGCGGTCGACTGGCCGATCGGTTCGTTCGGAGGCAACAGCAAGAATGTCCGCCATTCTATTCTCCAGGATTCACCAATATGGTCCAATAACTGTCACCAATTCATCGCAAATTTTTTAAAGAATGGTTAACCATGGCCGGCCCCACGGCCGGTCTGTGCGATGCGCCTGCATCGCGTTCCGTCCGATGGCCCGCCGGAGGGACGCCGCAGACCATGGACAGGTGATGTTAGGGGTTCTAAGAAAGGGAACATTCTCGCCGGTGCGTTTCATGCCTTCAGATCGCGGATCCATTCCTCACCTCGTCCATGTTTTTCCCAGCTTCTCGGTCGGCGGGCAGCAGATTCGCTTCGTGACGCTGGCGAATGCGCGGGCCGATGCCTATCGCCATACCGTGTTGGCGATGGACCGCAATCTCGCCTGCCGCGACTTGTTGGATCCAGCGGTCGATTGCCGGTCCGTCCCGCTGAACGCACCGAAGACGCGCGGCCTAAGCCTCGATAACCTTCTGCGGTTCCGCCGGATGCTGGCGCGGCTGCACCCGGACCTTCTGGTGACCTACAATTGGGGGACGGTCGAGTGGGGATTGGCGAACCGCTGGCGGCCGCTTTGTCCGCATCTCCATTTCGAGGACGGCTTCGGGCCGGACGAGGCGAACGGGCGGCAGCTCCGCCGGCGAGTCCTGTTCCGGCGTCTGGCGCTGACCGGGCCCACGCGTGTTGTCGTGCCGTCGCAGACATTGCGCCGGATCGCGCTCGATGTCTGGCGGCTGGCTCCGTCCCGGGTCAGCTACATCCCGAACGGGATCGATTGCGACCGTTTCGCGCGGCTGCCAGATTCGGCCGCCGCCGCGCGCCTGGATCTGCAGGCCGACGAATTCGTTATCGGCACGATTGGCGCACTCCGGCCGGAGAAGAATTTCGGCCGGCTGATCCGCGCCGTCGCGGCGCTGTCGTCGAGGCACCGGATCCGGCTCGTCATGGTCGGCGGCGGCCCGGAGCGGCAGGCGTTGGAGGCGGTGGCGCGCGACTGCGCGATCGCCGACCGGGTTCTCTTCGCCGGGCCGATCGACCGGCCGGAGGGCGTCATCGGCCTGTTCGACTTGTTTGCGCTGTCGTCCGACACCGAGCAGATGCCCTACACGGTCCTTGAGGCAATGGCCGCCGGCTTGCCGATCGTCGCCACCGATGTTGGCGACATCAAGTCGATGGTCGCCGCGGAGAACCAGCCGCTGATCGTTCGCCGGGATGACGAGGAGCAGTACGTCCAAGCGCTTGAGGATCTGCTGCTTAATCCCGATCTGCGCCGTCAGATCGGCACGGCGAACCGGCAGCGTGCGCGCTCGACCTTTGATCAGAAGGCGATGATCGCGACCTATGACGAGCTTTTCTCCGGCATGATCGGCGCCGGGCCATCGGCTGCCCTGCGATCGGCGGCGTGAGGCATAAGAGCGCCTAACTCAGCGCCAGCAGTTGACGCGCACCACGAAACCTTGGGATTTCGCGAGAATCTCCTCGTCAGTCAGCGTCGCGGTGGACGGGCTCAGGCGGACGGCGACGCCGCTGGACTCGAGGAACTCGAGGATGACGGCGTTGGAAATTGCCAGGCCGACATTGTCGGCCAGCTCCCCCGTTTTCTGGTACAGTTTGACGGCATCGAGCTTTGCCCGTACGACTCCGACGACGTTCCCGCTCTGATCGACGAGCGGGCTGCCGCTGTGACCCGGCCAAACCGATCCGCCGACGAGGAACATCGGGTCTTGCGCGCTCAGGTCCTGGGGGCGGGCGATTGCGGGGGTTAGGCTTGAAGCGACGGTCGTCTGCCCCTGTTTCGGATAGCCGACGACAGCGAGGCGGTAAGGGCTGGCCGATGCGGGGTCGGAATTGAAGACGGCGACCCCGGAGGTCTCCAGATCGCTCGAGAGGATTGCGAGATCCTTGGCGGCGTCCGCCGTCCGAACGGTGGAGGGGGCATTCGTACCATCCACCGATGTCACGGTCACGATCGGGCAATTCTGAACGACATGGAAATTGGTCAGAATCTCGCCGTCTCCGACCAGCAGCCCGGTGCCGTTTCCGGCCAGCCGGCGGTCGGCGGGCACCGTCTCCGGGCGCAGCTTGCGGGCCGCCGTCTGCGTTCGCCGGCTTCGTGCCGCCTCGATCTTCGCCGCCTTCCGCGCGTCGACGATTTCGCCCTGGCAGAGTGCGGCCGGGGTGCGGATGACGAGCTCGCGAGCGGTATCGTAGCAGGCGACGACCGAATCCGGGGCCGATGGACCGTTTCCGACCGTCGGCGGCAGCGCGCAGCCGGCCGCTAGAAGGGAGGCGAGCAGTCCGAGGGGCAGGAATTGCCTGGACACCGTCATATCTCTTCCCTGGGCCGCCGTTGGGGCGGGTTTGTTGCTCTTGTTCCGAGCCCCATGATAGGGTCTTTACGCAGCCTTCATAGTCGCTGGTTTAAGGCAATTGATGGTTCGGAAGCTTTTTGCAGCTCCATGACGTGTAAGAATGTGTCGAGCGAAGAACGCGCAGTGATGTGATAACAAGTCATTCCGGAGTCCTGTTCAAGGACGACTGGCAGCTCATAGAGCTGTCCAGGGACGCCCGCCCGATGTTGCTGGTCATCGTCGATACCGAAGAGGAATTCGACTGGGCGAAGCCGTTCTCGCGGACCGAGGTGAATGTCCGCTCGATGGCGGCGCAGTACCAGATGCACCGCATCTTCGAGAAGTTCGGCATCAAGCCGACCTACGTCATCGACTACCCGGTCATCAGCCAAGCTGAGGGCGCGGCGCCGCTGCGCGAGCTGTTGGATGCCGACGCCTGCATCATCGGCACGCATCTTCAGCCCTGGGTCAATCCGCCCTTCCAGGAACAGATTTCGGACCGGAACTCCTATCCCGGAAATCTTCCGCCCGATCTGGAGCGGCGCAAGCTCGAGACATTGTCCCGCAAGATCGAGGATGTGCTCGGCCTCGTGCCTCAAATCTACAAGGCCGGCCGATATGGGCTCGGCCCGAGCACCTTCCGGACCCTGGCGGAGGCCGGCTACACGATCGATCTGAGTGCCGTGCCGGGCGTCGACTTCCGCTGGAAGTTCGGGCCTGATTTTCGTCGCGTGCGGCCGGTACCCTATTGGGTCGGCGGCGTGGGGGAGATTCTCGAGATTCCGATGACGCGGGGGTACACCGGTCTTTTCGCGCCGGCCGGGCCGCAGCTCGACCCTTTTCTGTACTCGCGATTCGGTCGCGGGCTGCATCTCGGGGGAATTCTCGCGCAGCTGCATCTCCTCGAGCGGATCACCCTGAGCCCGGAAGGGGAGTCCCATCGGCAGCATGTGCGCCTGCTGCGCGCGCTGCTGCGACAGGGCGTCCGGATCTTTAGCCTGACCTATCACAGCCCGTCGCTCGTCCCGGGCAACACCCCCTATGTGCGATCCGATGCGGACCTCCGGCGCTTTATCGAGTCGGTCGAACAGTTCTGCGCCATCTTCACGGGCGAGTTCGGCGGCGTGCCCAGCGACCCGCTGACGGTTCGGGAGATGCTGTTGAACAGCGCACGGAAACCCGTCAAGCCTCCCATCGCCGGAGCCGCCGGCCTCTAATGTCCTGATCGCGAAGTTCGATCATTCGAATTTCGCGTGAATCGGCACAAATAATGTGCCGAACTTCGGGGCCATCACATGAGAGCACGATCCGATCAGGTTGACCCAACCTGATCGGATCAGGCTCTAACCACGCAGTTCCGTAAGGAGGGACTGCGCCGCGTCACGTTCCGTGAAGGGCTGATCGGTCGCCAGCAGCTTCTCCAGGATCGCCTGCGCCTCATCCTGATCGCCGCTCGCGCGAAGCGCATAGGCCAGATGATACTGGATATCCGCATTGGCCGGCGCCGCGGTGGCGGCCTCGCGAAGCAGCGCCAATCCCTCCTCGGCCGTGTCCTCCGATTGGACCAGCATCCAGCCTAGCGTATCGGCGATCTCGGGGGATTCGGGGGCGAGGTCATGGGCCCGTCGCGCATAGTCCAGCGCGTTCGGCTCGCCCAACTCGTTCTTGAGCCAGGCCAGATTATTCAGCGCCGCAGCGTCGTTCGGATCGGACGTCACCAGCGTCTCGTACTGAGCCGACGCGGTCTCGTAATCACCGGTCTCGATCAGCGCCGAGGCCAGCGCCAGCCGTGCCGGCCGATCGTCCGGGTGCGCCTCCACCCACGCGGTCAGACCCTTGATTCCCTCCTCGACCTGTCCGACCGACCGCTGAGCGAGAAACAGATCGAGCGCAAGCGGCGACACCGGGTTCTCCTGGAACGCGTCGGAAAGCACCGCAACGGCCTTATCGGCGCGACCCGTCCGTCGCAGCACGTCGGCCTGAAGCTGCGCGGACGCGACCGCATCCTGCGCCGCCAGGTCGGTCGCGATCCGCAACGCTTCCTCGGCCTGATCGTCCGAAAGGGCGAAATTGATGAGACCGGCGGCGGCCGGAACGTTCTCCGGATTCCGCTCGCGCAGATCGACGAGCATCGCGCGGGCCTCGTCTTTCCTCTCGGCCGCGAACAGCGCGTCGGCGAGCAGAAGCTGAGCGGCGGGGGAGTCCGGCTGCACCACCCTCAGCCTCTCGAACATGCCGACAGCCTCAGCCGGCATCTCTGCCTGGAGCAGCGTGCGCCCGGCGAAGGTCAGCACGGCCGGGTTCTCGGGCGCGATGTCGGCCATCTCCTTGGCGATCGGCACGGCCCGCTCGGGCGTGCCTTCGGTGAGGTAGGAGACGACAAGGGCTTCGCGAACGGCGATGCTTTCCGGCATTGACCCGCGGGCGGAGTCCAGAAGCGCCTGAGCCTCGTCCGGACGTTCCTGGCTCGTCAGGAACTGGGCCAGACGCAGGAGCATCTGCTCGTCCGTCGGGTCCCGCTCCAGGCGGTCGCGCATCCTGCCCTCCACCGCCTCCGGATTGCCGGCGCGCAGGTCGAGGCGGTCGAGATTGTTGAGCGCGGATATGAAGTCCGGATTGAGCTCCAGCGCCTTCTCGAAGCTCTCCCGGGCCGACTCCTCGTCGCCACGGGCGAGATGGATTCCGCCTTCGATATTGAGGACGACGGGATTGTCCGGATGGGTTGACTTCAGGGACTCGACTTCGTCAAGCGCGGCCTCGAAGTCGCGGGTCTTGAGATAATCCAACACCAGGACGATGCCCCGCGACAGCTCGTCGGCCGGCATCAACGTTCCGGCAGGGGCCGGCTCGGCGCCTGGCTCGCCACTCGGCTGGGCTGCCGCTTGCTCCTCGGCGTCGGCTACCGGCGCGCCGCTGATGCCGAGCGACGTGCCGAGCAAGGCGAGCGACGTGCGGGCCTGCTGGGCGAAGGCCGGATTGTCCGATCGCGCAACCTTCTCGAAGGCCTCCGCCGCTTGGTCGTAATTCTCGGTCCGCATATAGCCGCTGGCCAAGAGCTGCATTGCCGCCAGATCGTCGGGATTCGCGGCGACCACCGATTCGAGAATCCGGACCGTGGCATGGGGATTCCCCAGCCGCAAATTGACGAGCGCCAGCACGCGCTTGGCGGCGACATTCTGCGGTTGCGCGGCGACATAGCGCGACAGGAACTGCTCCGCCTGGGCATATTGCTCGGTGCCGAACTTGATCAGGCCACCCAGCAGCAGCGCCGGCGTGAAGTTGCGCAATTCATCCTGAATCGTGAAGAAGACCCGGTCGGCCTCCTCGTAATCGCCGCGCGCGAAATAGATGCCGGCCTGCAGATACTTCGCGAAGGTCTGGTTGGGCTGGCGCTCGAGGATGGCCTTGACCTGCTCTTCGCCTTCGTCGACCTTTCCCGTCTGCAGCAGCGCCTGCGCGCGCGCCAGCATGGCGCCGGTATTGCCCGGCCGGATTCGATCGGCCTTGTCGAGCGCTTCGAAGGCGGCGTCGTACTGCTGGTGGCGAAGGGCGATCTCCGCCTTGAGAAGCCAGCCTTCGAAAAATTCCGGATCGGTTTCGAGCGCCGTCGACAGGTAGTCGCTCGCGGCGTCCAGATCGCCGACGGCCCCCTTCAGGCGGGCGAGCGCGAAGTTCGCGCCGACGGAGGCCGGAGCGCTCGACAGGATCTCGCGATAGATCGCTTCAGCTTCTTCCACCTCGTCGAGACCGAAATGCGCGTTTCCGAGGATCAGCAGCTTTTCCTGGCGCTGCTCCGGCGTCGAAGCCTCACGCGACACCGTCGAAAGGACTTCCTCGTATTTCTGCTGCATCAGCAGCGCGTTGCCGAGCAGGATTTCGGTCTCGTCGCTCGGTTGCGCCTCCAGGGCCCGCCCCAGTTCCTTCTCCGCGGACGGGCCGTCCCCTGCGCTGAGATAGAGCCGGCCGAGCAGCTGGCGGGCCTCGACGTTGCCCGGATCCTGTTGCAGGGCGTTGCGCAGCTGAATGATCGCGGCCGCGGCATCGCCGTCCTCGAGCTGTTGCAGCGCATCCTGGTAGTAGGACGCCGACCGCTCCTGGTCGACCGTCACCGCCGATGCGTCGAACGGGGCCGTCAGGGCAAGGAGCGCCGTCAGGGCCGAACCGATCAGAAGGGGGCGGAAGAGTCGTCGTTCGCGCATGATGCTCCTTCTGTCCACAGACTGTGAGTTTGCGGGACGCGGTGTCACGCCCCCATGATAAAGGCTTTCTGCCGGCACGCGAAGATGCTTCCGCGGGCGGCAGTCCGTCGTCAGGGCGGCCATTTAATGTTAAGCTGCTTCAGTAGGCTGTAGATCGTCGGCCGGCTCACCCCTAGCATCTTGGCGGCGACCGAGAGGTTGCCTTCGGCGCTGTTCAACGCATCGAGCAGGATGGAGCGCTCCGCCTTCTCGCGCGCCTCGCGAAGAGTGGGCATCGTGTTCGCCGCTTCCGTCGACCGGAGATCAAGGTCGGCAGCGCCGATGATGCTGGTCTCGGCGAGGATGACCGCCCGTTTGACGCGGTTCTCCAACTCGCGCACATTGCCCGGCCAGTGATATTCGCGAAGTGCGGCCAGCGCCTCGGCTGAGAGCTTCAGCTTCCGCTTGCTGTCGTTGCGGCCGTACTTCTCGATGAAATGGCAGGCCAGCACCACGCTGTCGTCGCCGCGGGCACGCAGGGGCGGGATATCGATCGAAATCTCGCTGATGCGGTAGAACAGGTCCTCGCGAAACTGCCCCCCGGCGATCCGTTCGTGGAGGTTGCGGTTGGTGGCGCAGACGATTCGAACGTCGACCGGGATCTGGTCCCGTCCGCCGATGCGCTCGATCACCCGCTCCTGCAGGAAACGCAGCAGCTTGACCTGCAGAGACATCGGCATATCGCCGATCTCGTCGAGGAACAGCGTGCCCCGCTGCGCAAGCTCGATCTTGCCCTTGACCTGCCGGATGGCCCCCGTGAAGGCGCCCTTCTCGTGGCCGAACAATTCGCTTTCCAGGAGGGCCTCCGGGATGGCGCCGCAATTGATCGCGATGAACGGGGCGTTCTTGCGATCGCTCAGATTATGCAGCGCGTGGGCGAGGAGTTCCTTCCCGGTCCCGCTTTCCCCGAGCAGCAGTACGCTCGCATCCGTCGGCGCCACCTTTTCGATGCTCCGGCAGACACGCTGCATCGGCTCGCTGGCCGTCGTAATTCCAAAGAAGGCCTCGTCGCCGGTCCCCTTCAAACGACGGTTCTCGGCCTCGAGCTCCCACAGCTTGAAGGCGCGATCGACGATCAGCGAGAGAATCTCGGCGTCGATCGGCTTCTGGTAGAAATCGTAGGCGCCGAGGCCGATCGCCTTGACGGCGTTGGTGCGGTCCTCGTTGCCGGTGACGACGATCACCTTCGTGTCGGGCGCCGTCGACAGGATCTGCTCGAGCGTCGCCAACCCTTCGATCGCGTCGTCCGGCATCGGCGGAAGCCCGAGATCGAGGGTTACGACGGGCGGCTGGGTTTCGGCAACCTGCCGAAGCGCCTCGGCCCTGTTGGACGCCGTATGGACCTGATAATTCTCGAACGACCAGCGCAGCATGCGCAGAATCGCCGGATCGTCGTCGACTAGCAGAAGGTTGTGCGTGTTCACTGCTCCGTCCTGCCCAATGCTTTCTCCCGCGGGGCCTTCTCCCGCTGGGTCCTCTCCCGTTGGGTGTCCGTCTCGACTGATACCGATATGGGGTGAGCGGCCGCCAGCGGCAGGATAAGCCGGATCGTCGTGCCGACACCCACCTGACTCTCGATCTCGACTCGGCCGCCCCAGCTTTCGGCCAGTTCGCGCGTCTGGTACATGCCGATACCAAATCCGCTGCTCTTGGTCGAGGTGAAGGGGGTGAAAAGGTTCTGCTCGATGAAAGCCTGGGTCATGCCGGGCCCGTTATCGCGGATCTCGATCACCGCGTCCCCCCGCCGGGCGCGGCAGTCGATTTCGACGCGCCCGCCGGTTCCTACGGCCTCGATCGCGTTTTGGATCAGATTGTCCAGCACGCCGGACAGCGCCATCCGATCGGCCGTGACCCGAGCGCCGTCCTCGATCGTGCCGCCCCATGCCACGTCGCGAAGGACCTTCTTGCGCTCCAACAGCTCGCTCAGCAGGGCGCCGATCTCCACCGTTTCCCCGGTCGGCTCGCTGTCGGCGCCTTCGCGCAGCCGGGTCAGCATCGTCTGCATCTTTGCCACCGAGCCGCGAACCGTCTCCAACACGTCCTGCTGGAACTCCGGGTTATTGCCGTGGCGCTCGGCGTGGTGGAGGACCAGTGACAATTGGCTCACCAGGTTCTTCAGGTCGTGCGCGACGAAGCTGAACCTCTTGCTCAGCCGCTCGAAGCGTTGCGCCTCGATCAGCGCCCGGATGGCTTGCTCCTCGGCGATATAGCTGCCGATCTGGACGGCGAGGATGTCGAGAAGATCCTCGTCCTCCCAATTGAGCTTCCGCGGCGCGCGGGGCTGGCCCAGCACGATTGCGCCGACGATCTGGCCGCGCGCCCGCAAGGGGATCAGCAGCCAGGGGTCCTCGAGTGCGCGCACCCAGGCCATCACCGCGTCGGCCTTCGCGTCGTCGCTCTCAACGGCGACGCCGCCGCGGAGATCGAGCACCGCGTCACGGCGCTCCATCTGCTCGGCGAGTGCCGTCGGCAAGGCGACGCAGGACGCTGCGCTGCCCCAGTCGCGACGGCCCGCCAGCGCATAGATGTCACCGCGGCCGCGCAAGTACAAGGCGCCGGCGCTGCACTCGAAGACGTCGGCGACAGCCTGGATCGCGCGGTTGTAGAGCGTTCCGCCGTCGTCCGACGATGACGTGATGCGGATGTCGTCCGACGACATGGTGCGGATGAAGCGTAGCCATTCCTGACGATAATCGTAGGCGAAGGTGAAGAAATTCTGCGCGATGAACATCTTCACGCGGGCGCGGAGCTCCCCGGACAGGAGCAGCACGACCAGAACCATGGCGGCGCCGGAGAAGAACAGGATCTGAAGAACGGGCCCCCAGGTCAGGTTCATTTCGCGCATCAGGAAGCCGATCCCCGCGACGGCTAGAAGGTAAAGGCCGCTGCCGATCAGGGCCGTGGTCTGCAGCACGGCGGTCCGCGACACCGCGACATTAAACGCCAGATTGCGGATGCGCACCGCCGCGACGAGGATGAACGGAACGATCGCCGTATTCACCAGGGGACGGGCATCGACGATGACCGGATCGGCCTTCTTGAAGAGCAGGGCCTGCGAATAGAGGAACAGGTCGAAGGCGAACAGCGCGCCGACGCCGATCAGCAGGTGCTTGAAGGCCCAGCGCGCGCCTTCCCGGGTCTGCATGAAAAGATTCTCGACCAGCAGCAGCCCCAGCACGGCGAGACCAAGCCGCGTGAACAGGCCGACATCGACGGGTGGACTCCAGCCACTCGCCACGGCCCCGGCGGTCACATCGATCAGCTCGACGCAGATCAGCGCGAGGCCGACCGCCGCCAGCGGATCGCGCCAGATATGGGCGGCGGCATCGCCTCGGGCGAGGAGACCGCGAATCAGCAGAAGGAAGACGATCCAGGCGCCGGTCCGCGCCAGTTCGCTCAGCGGACCGAGGGCTGTGGGAAGAGGGTAGACTCCGCCGATGGCCACGATGCCGGCCCACAGCGCCGTCAGGGCCGTGGTGGCGATCAGGGCGAGCCCGATGCCCCGGCGGCGCCATCCGGTCAAGAGAAAGACCGTTAGGAGAAGATAGGCGCCGGCCGCTATGCCGTGGGTGATAATGCTTGTCATCCCACTGTCCAACAGCCGCGAATCCCGATCATGTCAAATCACCGGAGCAACATATAATGGCCTGAAATCATGGAAACTACTTGCTTGAATTTCAGGAATGTCGATGAGCCGTTGAGCCAATCTGAATTGCCCCCGCCAACGACCAATTAGTACCAGTCCTGTCCGCCCGGGGCCACATACTTCAGGCCACATCCTTCACCGGCGGAGCAGGCGGCGGGCGAGGCGGCGCACCGCCTTCGGCCCGAGATTGCGCACCGCATAGGCGAGGCCCGCCAGCGTTGCCGGCTCATAGGCGATCACGCCCCAGCGCTGTCGCCGTTCGGGCAGCCAAAGCCGCTTGTAAGGGTCGTCGCCGCGGCCGAAATCGATTTCCCGGAGGCTGGTTCCCCGTCCGTTCTCGAACGCGTGACGCATCATGTGCCGGGTGAGGATCGAGCCGACGGAGAACTGCTTCGCCGACTCGGTGTGGGCCAGCTTGAAGATCGTCGCCCGATGCTGTTGCCGGTGGCGGTGGCGGATCCAAAGCTGCGCCGCCACCGGGCGATCCTCGAGCCGCAGCAGGCCGACCGTGGCGACCGCGGTCGCGAAGCCGGTCCGGATCAGGCCGGGAATGAAGGTGCCATAGGGCTCCGGCGTCTTCCAGCTTTGGGCATAGACCTCCTCATAGGCGGCGATGGCGCGTTCGGCGTCGTTCGGCGCGTCCACGATCTCCATCGTCATCTGATGTTCGCGGCGCAGCTTTCGCTCCTTCCGTTCCACGGTGTTGCGCAGGCGCGCGTCTCGGCCCGCCCAGTAGGCGTCGAAGTCCGGGGCGTGGACCGTCAGGTACCAGTTGCCGAACTGGGGATAGGTTTCGACCAAATACCCGGCGTCCCGCAGCCCCGCGACGAGGGCATCGAACGACGGCGACGGAGCATCCAGGGCATCGAACGCGATCCGGTCTGGCCGGTTCTTGCCGCGACGCAGCTCCCGAGCCCAGTTCGCGATGCGCCCTGCGCCGTCGGTCGAGCCATCTGCCGCGCTATCGAGCCCGGTGATCGAGAAGCCGCAGCTATAGTAATTCGTCAGGCTGGCAAGGGTCCGCGCCGGAAGGGGGCCGAAGCGGTCGGCTCGCTCGCGCAGGAAAAGCACGATCGGCTGGTCGGTTCCGCTGGAAAGCTCATAGAGGCGGAGCCGCTCGCCAGGATCGAGGCAAGTCGCGGCGAAATTCGCGTACCAGGGCAGCGAGCTGTAATAGCTGTCCGCCTCCTCGATCGCCGCCGCGGATTGTCCTTCGCGCGAGAGCGCTTCGATCCTGCTGTGCGCGACAGCAGGTGCGGTGATCACGGGCCCCACAGGAAGTGCGCCGCGCTGCGGGATGCCGGACCGCCGGTCCGGCATGGTCATTCCGCGGCTTCCGTGGCCGGGCGATCTCCCGCGGCGGGCTGATCCAGCCACGGGCGCCGCAGAAAGGCATCGAACATGATGAGGGACCAAAGGGCGCGGCTGTGGTCGGACCGGCCGCTCCGATGCTCCGTGGCCAGGCGGCGCAGGAAGGCGCCGTCGAACAGGCCGCTGTCGGTCAGCGTCGAGTCGGTGACGAGATCTTCGACATGACCGGCGAGGTCGGTTCGAAGCCAGGACTTCAGAGGGAGAGAGAATCCCTGTTTCGGGCGGTAGAGCAGGTCATGCGGCAGCAGCGGCTCGACCGCCTTCTTCAGGATATATTTCCCTTCCATGCCACGGATCTTCATCTCGGGCCGCAGCCGCGCCGCCCACTCGACCAGGGGGTGATCGAGCAGCGGCGTGCGCACTTCCAGCGAGTTGGCCATGCTCGCCCGGTCGACTTTCGTCAGCATGCCGCCGGGCAGCCAGGTCTTGAGGTCGATATATTGCGCGCGGGACACGGGGTCGCGGGTCTCCACGCGCGCGCCATGCTCGCGCAGAACCTCGATGGCGCTGTAGCCGTCGAGCTGGCGGCGGAAGTCGCCGCTGTAGAGCCGTTGCCGGAGCGGCGTCGGAAGCAGAGTGACCGCCCGGAAATAGCCGCCGATCGCGTCCTGCGACAGCGCCTCGAAGGTAGCCTTGCCGCGTAGGAACCGGGGCGCCCAGTCCAGCTTCGGATAGCCGGCGGCGAGGGCGCCGAACAGCGGTCGGCGCAGGCCCGCCGGCAGCAGCCGCTTGGCCTGCTCCTCGCGCCGGTGAAAGGCATAGCGACGGTAGCCGGCGAACACCTCGTCGCCGCCGTCGCCGGAGAGCGCGACCGTGACCTTCTCGCGGGCCAGCGCGCTCAGTAGGAATGTCGGCAGGGCCGAGCTGTCGGCGAACGGCTCGCAATAGGCGACCGCCAGCCGGTCTATGAGGCTATAGGCGTCGACATCGACCCGCCGGGTGAAATGGTCGGTTCCATAGCGCTCCGCGATCATCGCCGCATAACGCGATTCGTCGTGGCGCGGATCGGTGAATCCGATCGAGCAGGTCTGGATTGGCTGCGCCGACGCCTTTGCCATGAACGCGACGATGGCGCTCGAATCGACGCCGCCGGACAGGAACGCGCCGAGCGGCACGTCGGAGACGAGCCGCATCTGGACGCTGTCGCGCAGGCGATCCGCCAACTCCTCGGCGAGTTCCGCCTCCGGCCGGGACTCGGCTTCGGAAAACTGGACGTCCCAGTAGGGTTTCGGCCTCTTGGCGCCTTCGCCGCGGGTGAGGAGGAGGGAATGCGCCGGCGGCAACTTGAACACGCCCTGGAAGATGGTCTTCGGATCGGGGACATAGCCGAAGGCGAAATAGTCCTCGACCGCCTGCGGATCGACCGATGGAACTTCCGGCAGGCCGGCGACGACGGCCTGAAGCTCGGAGGCGAAGACGAGCCGGCCGTTGCTCATCGAATAATAAAGCGGCTTCTTGCCCAAACGATCGCGGGCCAGGAAGAGCGTCTGCCGGTCGCTGTCCCACAGGGCGAAGGCATAGAGGCCGCGGAACCGTTCGAGGCAGGCCTCACCCCATTCTTCCCAGGCATGGACCACCACCTCAGTGTCGCACCGCGTGCGGAACCGGTGGCCGCGCCGCGTCAACTCCTCGGCCAACTCCGCGAAATTGTAGATCTCGCCATTATAGACGATGACGACGCTGCCGGTTTCGTTGAACAGCGGTTGCCGGCCGCCGCCGACATCGATGATCGCGAGCCTCCGGTGGCCGAGGCCGACGCCCGGCGCCTCGAAGAAGCCGTCGCCGTCGGGGCCGCGATGCGCCAGCAGCCCGTTCATCCGCGACAGGCGCTCGCGATCAATCGGGCGCCTGCCCTCCAGGTCGACGATGCCGCTGATGCCGCACATACCGCTCTTCTACCTCTCGCCGCTATTTCTCGGTCGCACCCAGACTCTCCAGATAGGGAGCAAGCGGTGCCATGCCCGAGAGGAAGCTTTCGATTGCCGCCTTCGCGTCTTGCGGATTCTGGTGGAAGTCCGCGGCGACCGCAATCACCGCGGCCGACGGGTCAGAGCCCAGGAGGCGCGCGCGCACCTGAAGGAGCTTGGCCGTGATCGGATCCGCGGTAAACTCGCCACCGACCCAATACCAGGAGAGCACCAGCCGCTGCGTGCTTCCGGAAACGATCCGGTCACGGTTGACCTCGTCCGGAAGGGAGGGATGTTGCAGGCGGGCCGATCCGGTCTCGGCGCGCCGCCAGACCTCGCCGTCGTGGAAGCTGTTGGCATAGTACACGGCCTCGGCGCCTTGGCGCTGATAGATGTAATAGGCAACGAAGAAGTCGATGGTCGCGTCGTCCGAACGGTAGCTTTCGAGCACGAGGCGGTCGGCGCCGTCGAACTGAGGCAGCCAGACCGGGGCTTGAGTTTCCAGCCGCGTCCAGCTTGGGTTGATCGCCAGCGGCGTGCCGCCGGCGATTGTCGTGGTTGCCGGCGGCCGCATCATCGTCAAGGCATAGACCGGCGCCGCCAGCGTGACCAGCAGGGCGACGATGGCCGTGCCGGTTCGCCAGTGGCGGGTCTGCCGCCCCGCTGCGCGGGTCCGGCCCGACGACGAAGCGACGAACTGGCCGACCGGCCGGTCGGCGAAGAGATTGCCGATCAGCAGAAGCACGAGCATGACCGCGGCGAAGAAGCCCCAGCCATAGATGATGTGGTCGACGCCGGCCGCCACGCTGTTGTCGGTGAGATGAGCGACGATGATGATTCCGAAGGCGCGAAGGCCGTTGGCGATGATCGGTACGACGAATCCGAGCGCGAGGAAGACGACCCACTTCCACCATTTGGTGTAGGCCAGATAGGCGAACAGCGTCACCACCACGATGTTGGCGATGAGGAAGCGCACGCCGGCGCAGGCCTCGGCCACCTCGAAGAGTCCGTTCGGGATCTGGATGAAGATGCCGTCCTGAAAGACCGGAATCCCGACAATCCGGAGCAGGCCAACCGAGAATGCCGCCGTGAATTGCTGCAGCGGCGGAATCAGGGCGTTGCCGATCGGCACCATGAAGAACAGGAAGAGGAGCGGAAAAGCCAGCTTCAACGAGATCCATCGGCCGAAGGCGAAGAGGAACAGCGAGACGATCATGCCGATCAGGCCGAAATACTGGACCAGCATGACGTCGGCCGCCCGGCCGACCAGCCATACGAGGCCGGCTCCGAGCACGAGCAGGAGCGCCAACGGTTCTTGCTCCGGAATCATCGTCCTCAGTTCCGCGCGGCGGAGCCAGATCAGGAACAGGCTGATGGGAAGGATCAGGAAGCCGTGATTGTAGGTCGTCGTGTTCCACCAGGTCGTCGCCATGGCGAGGACGACGTCGGTGAGAAGGGCGAGCAGCAGCGCGACCAGAACGCCGAACCAGCCGATGGCGCGCGTCCAGGCCTGGATACGCATCCGCTCGGGCAGGCGGGATTCCGCTTGCGAGTCCGCGTGGTCGATCATGCCGCACTCATGAGAAGCGCCATGCCCCCTCTTCGTTATCCTAGAGTGCGATGCGATCAGGTTGATCCAACCTGTTCGGTCAATCGCCCTCTAATTCAAATAATTAGAGACTGATTCACCGATCACGTCGAACCGATGTGATCGGATCAGGCTCTAGCCGGCCCGTTCCGAGCCGCAGGTCCGCCGTCCCTCCGGGAGCTGCTGCCGGCGCCGGGCGGGAGGGTGTGTCGGCGCGACTATAGCGCAAAACCCCGTCCAACGTCGCTAGCGCGCGATCCCAGCCGTAGTTTTCCTCGACTCGCCGACGCGCCTGCTCGCCGATCCGGCGGCGTCGGGCCGGATCGGCGAGCAACTCGCCGGCCGCCCGGGCGAAGGCCGGCGCTTCTCCGGCGACCACCAGGTCGGCCTGCGGATCGGCATCGATCCCCTCGAAGGCCTGCGGGGTCGCTACCACCGGGACGGCCATCGCCATCGCTTCGAGGACCTTGTTCTGAATGCCGCGCGCGATGCGCAGCGGCGCCACGGCGACGGCGGCGTGGGTGACATAGGGCCGAACATCCTCGACCCGTCCCGTCACGGTGATCGACGGATCGCCGGCAAGCCGCTGAACCTCCGGCGCGGGCCGCGCGCCCACGATGAAGAAGCGCGCCGTCGCGTCCATCTCCCGGATCAGCGGGAACGCCTCGCGGGCGAACCAGCAGACCGCATCGACATTGGCCCGATAGTCCATGGCGCCCGTGAAGACCAGAACCGGACCGCCGGCCGGGTAAGGGGAGGGCAGATCGCGGTGCGGGGCGAAGAAGGCGAGGTCGACGCCATTGCCCAGCGCATGGACGCGCTCGGACGGGACGCCGGGCCGCCGCCGGAACAGCGCGGCCTCCGCCTCGGAGACGAAGAAGCTGGCATCGGCATCGGCGGCGATCCGTCGCTCGGCATCGGCCAACAATCGCCCTTCGCGCCCGTAAATGAAGCGCATCGGCCAAGCCTGCGATTCCGCATACTGCGCCCATTTCTCCGAATCGACATCGATGAAGTCGACGATACGCCTTGCCGCCGAGCGGCCGCGGCGCTCGAGATAGGGTGCCATCGACGAGGAGAACACGAATTCCACGGCGATATCGTGGCTGCGATGTAGCGCCTCTACCCAGCCGGCGAGCCCGGCGTCCCAGAAATAGGGGAAGGTCAGCGGCGCGCCGGTCGCAAGGCCGCGCAGGCTTCGCAGGCGGGCCCAGCGCGGATCGAGCCGGGCGAACCGGCAGCTCGCGCAGATCTCTTCGAGGAATCCGACATGCCGCCAATCGTCCTCGTCGTCGACGAAGCAGCCGAGATGAACGGCGAACGAGTCCGCGAGATGGCGGAGCAGATGCCACGAGCGGATCTTGTCGCCCTTGTTCGGCGGATAGGGAATGCGGTGCGCGAGAAACAGGAGGTTTCGCATTGCTCACCCGAGCTGTCGCGCGATATGCGGGCCGACGAGATTCGCGACCGGCAGCGGCAGCCGCTGCCACGCCGATACGAAGAGGCGGTATTTCGGGTTGAGCGGGTTGACGTTCGGGATGTCCCCGCTCCGGATCAGGCGGTACTGGTAGTGCAGCGGCTCCGGCTTGAAGCCCCAGAACACCTTGTAGTCGAACGATCCGGTACCGAACTTGCTGCGGCCGAAATCGAAGACCGACGCGCCCCGCGCGACGGCCCGGCGCATCAGGCTCCAGTACATGAAGTCATAGGCGTGCAGCCGGCGCGCGGCCGGTCGCGCGCTGGAGTAATAGGGTGTGACCTCGTTCTTGAAGAACAGGCTGGTCGCCGCGGCGACGGGTCCGTCCGGGCCGTGCACCACGGCTACCTCGGTCGCATCCCCGAACTCTCGCTTCAGATTGACGAAGAACCGCTTCGGGAAGACCGGCGTGCCGAGATTGCGTAGGCTCTCCGCATAGATGCGGTAAAAGCTGTCGATCGGGGCGTCGACCTCGACGGACAGCCCGTTCTTGAGGCTCTTTCTGAGGTCGTAACGCCGCTTGGAGGGCACCGCTTTGAGGCCGGCGGCTTCATCCTCGAGGATCTCCCGGCGAAAGGTGGCGTAGACGTCGGCCTTGACTGGCCAGTCGAGCGCCGAGACCGGTGCGTGGTGCCGAAGCTCGACATAATCGACGCCTAGCGTCTGGCCCAGATCGGCCGCATCGGTCGCGAGCGCCACGGACGCGGCTTCGTCCAGCGCGGCAATGCCGCCATAGGTCCCGAACCCCGTCGAGATCAGCGCATTGCCGAACAACGGCGTCTTGACATGGACCAGCGGCAGAATGCCGACGATAGCGCCGTCACGCCGGGCAAAGCGGAAATAGCTCCGGTAGCCGTAGCTCTGCGCCACGACGCGACGCCAGCCGGCGCGATGGAAGAAGGTCGTTCCGGGACAGGCTTGCACGAATGCCTCCCAGAGCGTCTCCTCCGCGTCGCTCAGCTCATGAATGGTGACCGACATTCAGCTGACGGCGCCGATCCTGCCGTCGCCCCTGCCGTCGCCGAGGAAGACCTCATCGATTCGGGACCAGGAGAAATCCGTCAGCGCCCGGCGCAACTTGGCTTCCATGATCTTGAGATTTGTGTAATGGCGCAGTTGCGACCGGCGCGAGGCGCCGGCGATGCGCGGCTGCTCGGGGTCGATCTCCCAGGGGTGGAAATAGAAGACCGCGGCGCGTCCATCGGACCCGTTGACCTGACGCAGGCCCCAGCGCCAGCACTGGTAGGGGAACAGGCGGAAATAGCCACCCCCGCCGCAAGGAAGGCGTCGCCCGAGCACCTCTACGGTCGTGATCGGAATCTCGGTGAAGGCCGAGCCGTTGGGGCGGAAGGAAAAGCGATCGGCGTCGGGGACGCCGTAATGGTCGTGCTGGATCGGATTGACGCTCGAGCTGTAGGTGTGGCCGGCCTCCGCCAGCACCTCGAAGGCCCACCAAGTATCGCGATTGATCGAGAAGCTGGCGGCGCGATAGCCGTTCACGGCGACACCGCCGGTGTCCTCGAGGATCTTCTTCGTCGTCGACACGTCGTCGCGGAACTGGGCCGGGGTCTGCTCGAACACCCGATAATGCGAATAGCCGTGGCTCGCCAGCTCGTGACCCTGCTCGACGATTTCCCGGACGAGGTGCGGATGGCGCTCGGCGAGGCAGCCGAGCATGAAGAAGGTGGCGCGTACGTTCGTTTCAGCGAAAAGGTCGAGAATGCGCCGCGTGTTCTGCTCGACGCGCGACGGATAGCTCGGCCAATCCGCCCGCCCGATCGTGCCGGCGAACGCCGAGACCTGGTAATAATCCTCGACGTCGACCGACATCGCGTTGACAAGTCGGGCATTCGCGGGCCGGGCACTGACGGACCGGCCCCCCGCGGCAGGGCGGTCCACCACCGGTGCAGCATACTGCTCAGTCGATCTGATCATCGTCGTCCGGGGGTTGGCCGGGCCGGCGGCCCGGCAGGAACGGCATGGAAAGAAAACTGACGGCGGTCTCCAGGACCTCTCGCATGACTTGCTCGTGGCGGGACACGATATGCTCCAGCCGATCGAGGCGCGCGTTCAGCTCGGGCGGAATCTCGCCACCGGATATCGCGCCGCTCCCGATCTCGCCGGCATGGCCGTTCGTGCGGGTGAAGGGGCGGCTCGGCCGAATCGGCTCGGCAACCGGCTCCGCGATCGGTTCGCTCGTTTTCTGCGGGCGTCGGACCACACCCTCCGCGACTTCCTTGCGCAGATCGTCGATCACCTCCTCGACCGCATGCTCGTCGAGCAGATGCGTCTCCTCCAGCGCGCCGAACAGCAGGAGGCGGTTGCACAGCGTGTTGATCCGGCGTGGGATGCCCTCGGTCTCGGTGAAGATCCGCTCGAACGCGCCGTCGGTGATCGCCGGGTCGTCCTGCCAGCCCACCATCGTCAGGCGATGCCTGATGTATTCGCGTGTCTCCTCGGTCGTCATCGGCTCCAGGTGGTAGGAGGCGATCACCCGCTGACGCAACTGTTCGAGGTTCGGATTTGCCAGCAGCGCATTGAACTGCGGCTGGCCGAGGAGGAAGCTTTGAAACAGCGACTGACCGCCGACGCTGAAGTTGGAGAGCATGCGCAGCTCCTCGATCGTCCGCATCGGCAGGTTCTGCGCCTCGTCGACCACCAGCAGCACGCGCCGGTTGAGCTTGTGCTGCTGCACCAGAAAGGACTCGAGAGCGCGCAGCAGCGCCGCCTTGTCGGGGGTCGAAGCCGGAATCTCGAAGGCCGACAGGATCATCCGCACCGCATCGTCTGCCTCGATCTGGGTGGTGACGATCTGTGCGGCGATCACCTCGGTCGAATCGAGTTCCGAAAACAGCTGGCTCGCCAGCGTCGATTTCCCGGTTCCGACAGCGCCCGTGATGACGATGAAGCCTTCGCCCTGGTGAAGCCCGAACTTCAGGTAGGACATCGCCTTCCTGTGGCTGTGGCTTCGATAGAAGAAGCGGTGGTCCGGGCTCAGCTTGAACGGCGGTCCGGACAGGCGGTAAAACTCTTCATACATGCTTAGAACGCCACCCGTAGCCCCAAGGTCACGGCATTTTCGGTGTATTCGCTGCTCTCGTTATCGGCCCAACGTTGGGATCGGCTGTACGCGGCGAATGTGGCGATATTATCGGCCAGATCGTGCGAAAGCTGGATCCGCGCCAAGGCCGTATCGGTGTCGTTCGAGGCCGGGGAATCCACCTCGGCAAGGCGATAGGCCAAGTAGGTGCCGACGCGGGTGCTCTCCGTGAGGGCATAGTTCCACTGGGCCGACGTGGTGATCAGCGTCTCGTCCGACTGGAAGTCGAACTTGCGGCTTTCGTGCGTCGCCAGCAGGACCCAGTCGCTGCGCCCGTACACGCCGGCGAGGGAGGCCTGCAGGCGCTCGGCCAGATAGGTGTCGTCCTCGAGGCCCAGATCTTCGGAAAGGTTGGCCGGCAAGCCGGTGCGCGGGTCGATGATCACACCGTTCTCGTCGACGATGAAGCCGAAATCGTCCGTCCCGACACTGGTTGCGCCGATGACCAGGCTTTCCGCGTAGTTCGCCCGAAAGGTCAGGCGCGGTGTGATCAGATAAAGCGCCGACGCGGCAATGTCCGTTTGATCATAGCGACGGCCATAGGTGAACTGGAACTCGGTCCGTGGGCCGGGGCGGGCGAGAAAGCCGGCGTTCCAGACGATGCCGTCGATGTCGTCGCGCAGATCGTCAGACTCGATCTTCTCATAGCCGACGGTGCCGAGGAGCGAAAACTCCCGGACCAGCAGGTACTGGCCGGACAGGAGCGCCGTCTCGCGCGTCAGGTCGTCCTCTTCGTCGTCGGCATTGACGTCCTCATATTCGAGGTCGTTGGTCAGAAGCAGGCGGTTGAAGCGGCTGCCGGTCTCGGTCCGCAGGCTGGCGGCATTAGTGATCGTGTTGTCGAGGTCGTCTTCTTCGATATAGACGCGGTCGTGGCGATAACGCAGCTCTGAAGTGGCCCAGTTGCCGAACCGCTGAACCAGATAGGGGCTGATGCCGACCGTGTAGACGGTGGTCTCGTTTTCACGCCCGGATCCCGGCGATGCGGATATCGCGCTGAACGGGTTCTCGAGTTCGGTGCTGGCCGATCCGCGCGCATCGACGAAGAAACGCTCCTCCAGCAACTCGAACGTGCCGAGGGCGCGGATGTCGGGGCGCAGTTCGACATCGGTGTCGTCCTCGAAAATCGTGTCGAGGCTGAGGCCGGCATCCACGGCGACGTCGGAGCGCGCGCCAAGCGCGCGAATGCTCGTCGCGCCCGTGTTGGTCCAGATGATCGCTTCGTCGGCCTCGTCATCGGGATCGAGGTCGACGTTGTCGGTATAGGTCACCGAGGTCGACGCCGAGTTCGACACCGTGACCTCGGCCGACCAGGCTGCAGGCGCTGTCATCCAAACGACGACCGCCGAGGCGCAGGCGCTCAGGAATGCGATCCGCGTCGGCACGCGATCGAATCCGCTCGCCATCCCGAGGTCAGGTCGAAGGCGTCGAGTTCGGTTCGGTAGTGTCAACCTTCTTCTCCTGATAGGCGTCATAGTAGGTTCCGAACTCTTCGGCGCTACCTGGGGTGGTAGCCTTGTTAAGGACGAAGCTGACATTATCGCAAGGCTCCAGCAGTTCGAGGGCGGATTGCACGGCGCGCTGTGACGTCTGGTTCGCTTCCACGACGAACAGCACTTGCCCGACATGCTGGGCAATGGCAAGCGGCTCGGTGCTCGCCAACACGGGTGGCGCATCGAAGATGATGACACGGTCGGGATAGCGTCGCGCGATCTTCTCCACGAACTCCCGCATCTGGGGGCCGCCGAACAGTTCAGTCGCCGAGGCGACGGGCTCGCCGGACGGCAGCAAGGTCAACCGCAGCGAGTGGTCGCGCAACAGGACGTCGGCCATCTCGAGCGTCGGGTCCCGCAGGACGTCAACCAGTCCCTTGTTCGCTTTGAGGCCGAGGGTGCTCAAGACCGTCGGCCGCAGGATGTCGGCGTCGATCAGCAGCACGTTGTAGCCTTCATCGACGATGAAGCTGAGCGCCAGGTTGAGCGAGAGGAAGCTCTTCCCCTCCTCGGGGCGGGCGCTCGTCACCATGATGACGTGGCCGAGCGTTTCGTCGGCGTCGCCCACCTTCTCGCGCGCGAACAGCGTCATGCGCTGCATCAGGCGTCGCTTGATCAGGCGGACCTCCTCGGAAAGCCGGGACCGCCGGCCGTCCGGTGAGATGAAGCCTCGCGCCTTCAGCCGGGCCAGATCGATCTTGATCTCGGTGCTCCGGCGCTGTGCCGGAGCACCGATCGGGGCTTCGGGGGCTTCCGGGAAAACCCGGGGAGTGCCCTGGGGAGCACCTTGGGGAGCACCCTGGGGCGGCGGCGATTGAGGCGAGGGTTGCGGTTCCTGCTGCTCGCGGGCGGATTGTCCCGAGGCAAAGCCCCGGGCCGCGGCACGCTCGAGCAGGGAGTCCGTCCGGGATCGACCCATGCGCTGCGCGGCCTTGTCGATCAGACTCATGTTGGTTTCAGCTCCCTTTCCTGCTGCGGGCGCGTGGCTATGACCACAGCGTCTGGAGTTGACCGTAGACGCTATTCGACAGACCAACCAGATCGGGGAAGAGGAGCACAAGGGCGCCGAAGACGCCGACGAGCGCCACCAGACTCAAGGCGAGCGCCGAGACGTCTACGAGGTATAGCCGGTCACGAACCGTGCTCTGCACCAGCGACAGGCTGCCGAGCACCGGGACGCTGAAGGCGTCGCGCAACTGCGCGATGGTGGAGAACGAGTCCTTGAGCTGAATCTGGACCAGCGCGATGCCGACGCCCGCGGCGAGCCCGGCGAACAGGACACCCGTGAAGAACAGCGGGCGGTTCGGTCCGCTCGGCCGTAGCGGAACGACCGGCGGCTCAACGATCCGGAACTCCACGTTCGTCGTCTGATCATCGAGATTCTGTGCCAGTCGTGCGGATTCACGGCGCTCGATGAGCCGGTCGTAGTTTTGCCGCAGAACGTCGTAATCGCGCGTCATCTGAGCCAACTGGAGGGCGACCGGCGGGACCTCTTGGATGCGCTGGCGCAGCATCTGCACCTCGGCCCTCTGTGTCTCCAGGCGACGTTCGGTGAGCCGAATCTCGCGCTCCATCCGGTCGATTTCCCCCTCGAGTTGCAGATAGGCCGGATTGGGCAACTGGAGCGCGCCGGAGCGCTCGTTGGCAACCTGCTGCTCGGTCGAATCGATCATGCGCTGCAGGTTGATCACGGTCGGATGCTCCGCCGTATAACGGAGGCGCAGGTCCGTCATCTGCTGCTGCAGCTCTTCCAGGCGTTGCTGCGCGGGCGATGTCGCGGTCGCCGTGCTGGCGACCGTCTCCGGCGTCCGCGCAAGTTCGGCCCGCAGCTCGTCGCGCTGCCAGATCGCCGACTGCAACGCCGTTTCCAGCCGCTGGATCTCGAACTCGCCCTGCTGCAGCCGCCCGCTATATCGCTCCTGATAGTTCAGTTCGCTGGCGTTGTCCCGCTTGAACTCCGCGACGCTGGCCTCGGCCTCGCGGAGCCGACCTTCATATTCGGCGATCTGGGCGTCGATGAAGCGGCGGGCCCTCGCCATGTCCTGGCGACTGGTGCCGAGGTTCTGCTCGACGAAGATCGTCAGCAGCGATTGGACGACCCGCTGCGCCAGCTCCGGATCGTTGTTCTCATAAATCACCTCGAAAAGCTGGTCCCGCTGCGGAATCAGCTGCAGCTGAATTTGCAGCGCCCGGATCTTGGCCTCCGCCGCCTCCGGGCTGTCGATGCCGAGATCCTGATCGGTCATGCGAAGCAGCTCTTCCAGGTTCGGCCGCGTCAGGAGCGTACGCCGCATGATCTCGATCTGCTCCGAGATGTTCGGGCTGACGGCCAGGCCTTTCATCAGCGGGTTGAGCAGACTCTGCGTGTCGACATAGATGCGCGCGGTCGCCGTGTAGCGATCCGGCATCATCGCCACGATGGTCCAGCCGATGATGCTGACCAGCCAGGCGACGCCGACGACCAGCCATCGGCGCGCCCACAGCTCGGACAGATAGTACTGGATCAGAACTTTCGGGTTGATC
Source organism: Virgifigura deserti (assembly GCA_003576685.1). GTDB lineage: Bacteria > Pseudomonadota > Alphaproteobacteria > Dongiales > Dongiaceae > Virgifigura > Virgifigura deserti. The sequence continues at coordinate 174,423 of QOZR01000004.1, read as the reverse complement.
GTATCTGGCAGCATCGCCTCGGCACCCTAGCGCGTTGCTAGAACCAGCTTTGTGGAATGATCACCACGTCGCCGGGCATGACCGGGACGTTGGCGGAGATGTCGCCCTCCTTCAGCAGATCGTCGAGGCGGGCGTTATAGGTCTGCTGCTGCTCGCCCGCGCGGCGGACGATAACGGCGCGGTTGCCCGCCGCGAAGTCGGTCAGGCCGCCGACCTCGATCATGACGTCAAGGAGCGTCATATTGGCGCGATAGGGGATGGCGCGCGGCTCCGTCGCCTCACCGACCACGCGAATCTGCTGATCGAACGGCCCGGAGAAGTTGCTGACGATCACCGTCACGACCGGGTCCTGCATATATTGGCGGAGCCGCTGCTCGATCTCGTCGCCGAGCTGGGACGGCGTCTTGCCGGCCGCCTGCAGATCCTGGATCAGCGGCGTCGAGATCTTGCCGTCGGGTCGTACCGGCACCGTGACCGAGAATTCCGGTGCGTTCCAGACAAAGACCTGCACGGTATCGAGCGGGCCGACGCGATAGTCGGCGGCCCCGGTGGCGGACGACTGAATCGTCTCCGGCGCCGGCGGTAGGCCCGTGCTCGCGCTGCATGCCGCGAGGACGACTGCAGCGATACCAACCCATAGGAACTTCGCGATAGCTCTGAAGGATTCTCCGGACACCTTATTGTACCTCCGCAAACCAGGTTTGTTGCACTGCCGCTATCTTGGCCGGAATCATGTGGGGCCGTTCCGGCACCTGATCTGCCTCTACCTGCGGCACCGCCTTCCTCGCATGTGTGTTGACTGACCGGAGGGGCGGATTTTCGATCAAACCGGTTAAACTTGGACTTACATTCAACCGATTCGATAAACTTACCTGTTCATAGTAATCCATAAAAGCTTGCAAGAAAAACGCGAAAACCACATTGCCCCAGGCGGCGTTTAAACCGGATACGGTCGAAGCCGGAGTATAGACTCGTCGCCCACCGAACAACAGCCCCGGCTGACGACAAGACGGCGATCGCCGGATTCGTGCCGGTCGCGCCGATCCGAATTTTGGCCAATAGGGAAGAACATGATGATTAACGCTCATCTCAAGGTGGAGTGAACGCGTAACGGCAGAATTGGTTCAAGGCGATCCACCTATCACGTTATCGCGGCCTGCTTCTGTGACAATTATGCCACAGGTTGGGGCGTGGGGGTACAAGCTGCTACAGTCGCCGGATGTGCCCGCGCTTTGTTCACCCGCTGTTCAGCGACGCAGCCGTAAGGCTCTCCCTATGCGTAGTCTTAGCTTGCTTTTGGCATTGTTGGTCGGCTTGACGGCCGCGCCGGCCTGCGCCGAAAGTGCGCAGGAGCGGGCGCGGGCGGCGGTCAAGGCGGGGGAGATCCGGCCCTTGCAGGACATCCTTGAGCGGGTGCGGCGCCAATTCGACGGCCGCGTTCTCGATGCCGAGCTCGATGAATCCGGTCGCGACCGCTGGGTTTACCAGATCAAGATCCTGACCGGCGACGGCGAGGTTCTGGCCCTGGCGGTGGATGCGCGGACGGCGGAGGTCCTGCGGGTGAAGGGCCGGCGGAATTAGACGGGGGATTAGACTCTGCGGAGAAGGATATGCGTTTGCTCGTCGTAGAGGATGATTCCAGCCTCGCGGGCCAGCTGATGCGCGCCCTGCAGGAGGCCGGCTATGCGGTCGATCTGGCGTCGGATGGGGAGGAGGGGCTCTTTCTCGGGGAGACGGAGCCCTATGATGCCGTCGTCCTCGATCTTGGCCTGCCGGTCATCGATGGCCTCACCGTCCTCGACCGATGGCGGCGGGCCGGCCGCGCCATGCCCGTCCTGGTCCTGACTGCCCGCGACCGCTGGAGCGAGAAGGTGGCCGGATTCGACGCCGGGGCCGACGACTACGTGGCCAAGCCGTTCCGAATGGAGGAAGTTCTGGCCAGGGTTCGGGCGCTGATTCGCCGCGCCGCTGGACATGCCTCGGCCGAGCTCGTCTGCGGGCCGCTCGCCATCGACACGCGCAGCGCGCGGGTAACCGTCGATGGTGCCGCGATCAGATTGACGGCCCAGGAATATCGGCTGCTGTCCTACCTGATGCACCACCAGGGCCGGATCGTCTCCCGCACCGAGCTGACCGAGCATATCTACGATCAGGATTTCGACCGGGATTCCAATACCATCGAGGTCTTTGTCGGTCGCCTGCGGAAGAAGCTTGGCGTCAACCTGATCAGTACTGCCCGCGGCCTCGGCTATCGGATGACGTCGCCGGGCGCCGAGTCATGACCGGAACCTCGATCTTTCGGGCTGCGGCCCTCCCGATCGCCGGGGCCGCCGAATGAAGCCATCCGTTCGGCAATCCCAGCAGCGCTCCCAGGGGCGGTCCCAGGGGCGCTCCCAGCAGCGATCTTGGCGACCGCCCTGGCATCCGGCCGGTTCCTTGGCCCTGCGACTCATTGCCGGGGCCGGCCTATGGATCGCGGCGGCGCTCGTGGTCGGCGGGCTCCTGCTGTCGGCGCTTTTCCGGGACTATGTCGTGCGCAGCTTCGACGCGCATCTGACCGTCCTGCTCGAAAGTCTGATCGCGGTGACCGAGATCGACGAGGAGGGCAGGCTGGTCCTGACCCGCCCGATCGGCGAGCCGCGGTTCGATCAAGTTTATTCGGGCTGGTACTGGCAGATATCGGCTGGAAACGAGATTCTGCTTCAATCTCGCTCGCTCTGGGACCAGACGCTGCCCCGAGGCTTGTCCCCCGACGGGGAGTTCGATGGCCCGGTCAGCCGGTCCGATATCCGTGGGCCCGAGGGTCTGTCGCTCCGGGCCGTCGCGCGCACGATCAGCCTGCCGGGGTCGGCCGATCGGTTCCGCTACCAGGTCGCTGCGGACGATCGCGAGATCGGCGACGAGATGCGGGCCTTTAACGAGGCGCTGACATGGTCCCTGAGCGCGCTCGGCTTCGGGTTGCTTGCGGCCGTCTTCATTCAGGTGCGGTACGGCCTGCGGCCGTTGCGCCGCGTCGGCGCCGGGATCGCTGCGATACGCTCTGGCCAGGCGACCCGGCTCGAAGGAAGTTTCCCAAGCGAAATAAACCCCCTGTCTGATGAAATTAATGTTTTGCTTGAGCATAACGCCGCTGTGGTCGAACGCGCTCGTGCCCATGTCAGCAATCTCGCCCATGCGCTCAAGACGCCGCTTTCAATCCTGACGAACGACGCCGATAGGGCGACGGGGCCGTTCGCCGATACGGTGCAGCGCCAGGTCGGGGTGATGCGCCGGCAGGTGGATCATTATCTCGCTCGGGCGCGCACCGCGGCGACGAGCGAACTGCTCGGTGCCCGGACGGCGGTGCCGCCGGTGGTCAACGATCTCTGCCGGACGCTGGGGCGGATGTATCCTGGGCGCAACATCCAGGTCGATCTGTCGGAAAGGCGCGCCTTGCAGTTCCGGGGCGAGCGGCAGGATCTGGAGGAGATGCTCGGCAATCTGCTCGATAATGCCTGCAAATGGGCTAAATCACAGGTGCGGCTCACCGTCTTTCTCAAGAGCGGCTATCTCGTCTTCAAGATCGAGGACGATGGACCTGGCCTCGCCGATGATCAGCGCGCCGCCGTGTTCCGCCGCGGCAAGCGATTGGACGAGACGGTTCCCGGAAACGGCCTGGGTCTCGCGATCGTCCGCGAGATCGCGGAACTCTATAACGGCGAGGTTGCGCTCGAGCGAGCGCCGATGGGCGGGCTCTGCGCGCTTCTCGTTCTTCCCCCGGCGGAATCCGCGCCCGCCGCTAGAGCCTGATCCGATCACATCGGATCGATGTGATCGGATCAGGCTCTAATTATTTGAATTAGAGGACGATTCATCGATCAGGTTGGGCCAACCTGATCGGATCGTACTCTAGCGGCGTTTTAACTTTTCTCCGAACATGAATGGTGGATGAACGGGCCGCTCATGTCCGGTTCAGTCCGCCGATGTCACTTTGCGCGCGTTTGCAACCTTTCGACGCAAAGGACTCCCTCATGAGACTGATCCATTCCGCGCTCGTTGCCGTTCTGGTGATTGCCCTCGGCGGCTGTTCCACCTCCCACTACGGATCGAAGGAATCCGGCGGGACGCTTCTCGGCGCGGTGGCCGGCGGGCTTGCCGGCTCGCAGATCGGCGGCGGCCGGGGAAAGCTGATCGCGACGGGCGTCGGCACGCTGCTCGGCGCCTTCATCGGCAACGAGGTCGGCCGGTCGCTCGACCGCGCTGACCGGATCTATGCGACTCAGGCCGCGTCGACGGCGTTCGAGAGTTATCCGGACGGACGCTCCGTTCGCTGGCAGAACCCGAACAGCGGCAATTCCGGTTATGTCGTGCCGACGCGCACCTATGAAGCCGCTCCGGGACGCTACTGCCGGGAATACCAGACGTCGATCGTCGTCGGCGGCCGCACCGAGACCGGGTACGGCACCGCCTGCCGGCAGCCGGACGGAAGCTGGCAGGTCGAGAGCTGAATTGCCGCAAGGCCCCCGGACGGCACCGACAGTCTCCAATCTTATGGATGCGTGCGAGGCATTGGCTTTAGAGTGGGCCTGTGAGGGAGCGCTGGACACGGAGCACGCCGGAGCTGCGGCTTGATCATGCCGCGGTGGGCCTGTTGCTCCGACCGGTCTTCCCGGATGCAGAGGTTGCCGGGATCGAGCGCACCAAGGGCGGCCTCATGAATACCAACATCCGGGTCGAGCTTTCCGGCCGCGCCGAACCGGTTCTGCTCCGGCTTTACCAGCGCGACCCGGCACTGGCCCTCAAGGAGATGCGGCTCGGCCGGGAGATCGCCTCGCGGGTGCCGGTCGCGCGGTTCATCCATTTTGCCCATGACAATCCCGTCACCGGGCGCCCCTACGCTCTTATGGAGTGGATCGACGGCAAGCATCTCGAAACGGTCGTGCCGACGCTCGACGACAGCGCCCTGACGACGCTCGGCGCGTCCGTCGGCCGCACGCTGGCGGCCATCCACAGTTTCACCTTCGACAAGCCGGGCTTCTTCGATGCCGATCTGCGCGTGCCCGAACGGATCGACATCGATGCGGGCGGCCTGCTCACCTATCTCCGGCACTGCCTGATCGAGGGGCGTGGTGGCCGGCGGCTCGGCCCGGAGCTCACCGCCGATGCCTTCGCCGTCGCGGAACGCGAAGGGCACCTGCTCGACGAGTGGCTGCACCAGCCGTGCCTTGTCCACGCGGACTTCAACGGCTCGAACATCCTGATCCGGCAAAGCGCGGAGTCGGACGATTGGGAGGTGGCAGCGGTGCTCGACTGGGAGTTTGCGTTCAGCGGATCGCCGGCGTTCGATTTCGGCAATCTCCTGCGGCCGCCGCTCCAGGAAGTCGAGACGTTCTTCGCGGAGGTGACGGAGGGCTATTGCCGGGCGGGAGGCGTGCTTCCGCAGGAATGGCGGCGCATCGCCCGGATTGCCGACCTCTTCGCCTGGGCGGATTTCCTCAACCGACCGGAAACGACGGCGCCGCTGATCGAGAGCGCCCGTGCGGCAATCGGGAGTCTTCGAGAGCGGGATTAGAAACTCGCCCGCACGAGGAAGTTCCAGAGGGCGACACGTGATTCGCCATAGATCAGGGCGTCGTGCAGGGTGCCGTCCGGCTCGAAGATCTCGACATAGCGGCTGCCGCCGCTTCGGTGGCGGCAGAGGCCGCCGGCCGTCGGCCATCCGCTGTGGCGGTGCCACCGGTCGTTTCGCGAGATCAGGATCAGGGTCGGGGTGGTGTCCCGCAGGCTGACGCCCAGCCGGCAGGTCGCGCCGATGGCGATGCGGCCGCGGATCGCCGGACGCGTCGTGTCCGGCGCGTAATCGAGGACCGCGTCGCCGCCCTCGCCATATCCCGAGATGAAGATTTGCTCCGGATCGACCCACGGAAAGGCCAGCACGCGCGCGAGAGCGTATTCAAGCTCCTGCTCACGCATCTCCTGCACCGCCCGGACCGGTGCGTCGGCGAACCGCAGCCGGCGTTCCAGGTCGCAGGTGATCGGCCGATTCTTGCGCCTCTGGCTGTCGGGCACGAAGACGACATAGCCCAGCGACGCCATGAACCGCGCTTGGCTTCGCAGGTCGAGCTGGCGGCCCGGATCGCCGCAGTCATGCAGGTGGATGATCACGCCGCGCGGCTCCGCGGCGGTCAGCGACTTGAGAATGCGACCCATATAGGCCGCCCGGGCCAGCCCGCCGATCACGACCCAGCGATAATCCTCGTCCTCGATCCGCACGAACGCCGACGCGCCATCCCAGGTCCGTGGGACATCGCCGGCGGGCGAGGCGGCGCGCGCCGGAGCGGCGAGGAGGGCAAGGGCAAGCAGGCCGAAGACCCATAGGCAACTCATCGGATGATCGCTCCGTCATGCGCGAACGCCGGTGGAGGCAGTTTAAGGATTCGGTCGCGGCCTCGGAAGGCCGCTGTCCTATTCGCGTCTCGGTCGGTGCCACCGCAGCAGCCGGAAGGTGAACGGCGCCGCCACGACGATGATGAAGATCCGGATGACGTGATGGGTCGCGACGTAGGCCGCGTCGATCCCGAGCGCGAGGGCGATCAGGCTCATCTCGGCGACGCCGCCCGGCGCGAAGGCCAGCAGCACCGCCTGGGTCGGCAGACCCGTCAGGGCATGCAAGGCCAGGCCGAAGGCGGCGGTGATGACCAGAAGCAGGACCGTCGCACCGACGGCCAGCGCCAGCGCTCGCAGGATCGTGGCAAGCAGGATGCCGACGAAGCGGGTGCCGATGCTCGCCCCGACCACCAGCTGGGCGGCGGCGACTAGCCCTCCCGGAGGCCGCGAGTCCGTAAGGCCGCTGAGATGAACGGCAGCGCTCAGCACCATCGGCCCCACCAGGGCGCCGGCCGGCAGGCGGGCGCGGCGCGCCGCGAAGAAGCCGACGACACCGCACAGAAGCAGGATCGCCACGTCCTGCAGCGGAATCGTCGACGCGGCGTCGCCGAGCGGCGGCCGGTCGGCCGGCTCGTAGCCGCCGAAGAGCTGGAATCCGATGGGCAGGACGAGCACGATCAGCAGGATGCGCGCGGCGTGGCTGAGCGAGATCGCGCGCTCGTCCCCGCCCAAGGCGCTGCCGGCCAGGATCATTTCGGTGATGCCGCCGGGCGCTGCCGCGAAATAGGCGGTGGTGCGATCATAGCCGCCGAACCGCCGGTAATAGACTTGGCACAACGCCGTCGCCACGGCGACATAGAGGAACAGCGCCGCCAGGCTGCCGGTCCATTGCGGCAGCCGCTCCAGCAGGTCGGGGGTGAAGGCGCTGCCAAGCATGACCCCGAGCACGACCACCATCAGGTTGCGCAGCCGCATCGGCAGCGCGATCGGCAGGCCGCTCACCGCCGCGATCGTCGTGGCCGTCATTGCCCCCAGCATCCAGGCCAGCGGCAGGCCCAGCCACTGGAAGAGCGCTCCGCCGGCGGTGCCGATCGAGAGCGCCAGCAGGATTGCGGGCAGACGGCGGCGATTAGCCGCCGCGGAGAGGGACTCCTGCAGTCTCACGCGATGAATCGCCCCAGGCGAACGGCGGTCTGCCCGCGGACGAGGCAGCGCGTCGGCATCACCAGCACACAGGAGTCGTAGGGCGTGACGACCGGGCGGCCGTCATCCTCGGCGATCACCGTGCCGGCTTCCGCGATCACTTCGAGGCCGCGATAGGGCGCGGCGAAGCGGAACCGGTCGGATCGGGCGATGACCGCCTCGGTCACCTCGACGATTCGTTGTTGCGCCGGGACGGTCCCGCTCAGATGGCGCGCGGCGATCGCGGGATCGATCGTGCCGAGATGCAGGAGGAAGCGCAGCGCCATGTCGATCGCGACGCCGGCGCTGCTACGCTCCCAATGCTGGCCGCATTCGACCAGCAGGGCGTTGCGCGGGCTGGCGGGGTCGGCGAACGCGCCATAGTCGCGCAGCCGTCGGCCCGACGCATGGCCCGGGTCGCAGACCACGACGGCCGGGAAGCCGATCGCCCGGGCCAGGCGCCGGCCCTTCTCCAGCGGACCCGCCAGAGCCAGCGGCTCCGTCTTATGCTGCATCGAGTGAAGATCCAGCAGGAAATCGGCTTGGTCGACGACCGGTCGCAGGCTCCGCGCGCGGCGCAGCTCGCTGCTGTGGCGTCGGCCGTCCAGCACGGCCGGCGACCAGAGGCGGTTGAAGTCCTCGTCGACATAGCGCGACTGGGTCGGCCTGCCGGGGTCGAACCGGGCGAAGGCATCGGTATTGGCGAAGGCGAGGGTGAGTGTGCCGGCAATCGGGCGGATCTCGTTCCGCAACAGAAAATCGAGAGCGACCGCGCCGCAAAGCTCGTTGCCGTGGACCAGCGCCGTCACCAGCGCATGCGGGCCGGGCCGGCCGCTGTCCAAGCGCGTCACGAACGGCACGCCAGTGTTGCCGTCGCGGTAAGGCGAGATGTCCGGCGCCTGCAGCTCGATCGGGCAGGGTTCGATGGTCGGGTCAGGAGAGATCCCGGGAGAGATCATGGAACGCAAAACCAAATCGACAGCCTTCACGGATTCGTCGGGATGCCCTGAGCCTCCAATGGTCGCTCCGGGCCGTCGAGCAGCCCGAGCGCCGTCAAGTCCCGGCGCAGCGCCTGCGGCGAGCGGAAGCGGAGGGCCGTCATGCCCGCGGCCTGTGCCGCCGCCACGTTCGGCTCGGAATCGTCGATGAACAGCGTCTCGCCGGCGGTCAGGCCGAAGCCGTCGAGCAGGTGCCGGAAGATCTCCGGATCCGGCTTCTTCAGGCGGATCTCGCCGGAGACGACGATGCCGTCGAACCATTGCAGGAAGTCGAAGCGGCGGCGGGCGATCGGGAATTTCTCCGCCGACCAGTTGGTGAGCGCATAGAGCGGCATCCGCTGCGCCTTGAGCGCCGCCAGGATCTCGACCGATCCGGCGATCGGCCCGGCCAGCATCTCCTCCCACCGTGCATCATAGGCCTCGATCAGCGCGGCATGGGTCGGATGCTGGGCGACGAGGAGGGCGACGGCGTCGGCGAAGGGGCGTCCGCCATCCTGCTCCTCGTTCCAGGCCGGGGTGCAGACTTCGGTGAGGAACGCCTCCATGCCGGCCTCGTCGCCGTCGAACAGCTTTCGATAGAGATAGCGGGGATTCCAGTCGATCAGCACGCCGCCGAGGTCGAACACCGCCGCGCGAATGTTTGATGCCATGCGGGACGCTCAGGCCGCCGGTTCGCAAACGCGGTCCATCAGCCGATGCATGAACCGCTCGCAGAGCGCGATCTGCTCGAGGCTGACGAACTCGTCGGGCTTGTGCGCCTGGTCGATGCTGCCCGGACCGCAGATGATCGTCGGGATGCCGATATTCTGGAACAGCCCGCCCTCGGTGCCGAAGGCAACCTTGCCGACGTCGTTGCCGCCGCTCAGCGCCTTGGCTAGCGCGACGACCTCCGCCTCTTCCGGCGTGTCGAGGCCGGGGAAGGCGGAGATCTCCTCCCAGCTGAAGCCGGTGTCCACCGCGACCGCGTGCATCGCCGGCAGCAGCTCCTGCTCGGCGAAGCGCTGCACCTCGGCCAGCATTGCCTCTGGATCGTCGCCGGGCAGGTAGCGGAACTCGAAATCGAAGCTGCAGTCCTTGGGCACGATGTTCAGGGCCGTGCCGCCATGGACCAGCCCGGTATGGACCGTCGTGTGGGGAATATCGAACTCCTTGTCCCTGGCGCCTTCGGTCGCGATCCGGTGTCCCATGCGCCGCAGATAGGCGATCACCTCGGCGGCGAACTCCACTGCATTGACGCCGCGCGGGGCCAGCGACGAATGGCACTCGAAGCCTCGCACCCGACAGCGCACGCTCTTCTTTCCCTTGTGGGCGACGATCACCTTCATATCCGTCGGTTCGCCGACGATGCAGGCCGCCGGCCGGATCGGCATGTCGCGCAGCACCTCCAGCAGCCGGCGGATGCCGACGCAGCCGACCTCCTCGTCATAGGACATGACGAGATGGAGCGGCGTCTTCAGGTCCCGCTTCAGGAAGTCCGGCGCCATCGCCAGGGCGACGGCGAGGAAGCTCTTCATGTCGCTCGTGCCGCGGCCGTAAAGTCGCCCGTCCTTCTCCGCGACCTGCCAGGGATCGGTGTGCCACTCCTGCCCGTCGACCGGCACCACGTCGGTATGGCCGGAGAGCGCAATGCCCGGCCGGTCGGTCGGGCCCAGCGTCGCATAGAGATTCGCCTTGCCGCCTCCTTCGTCGAAGACGAGGCGGCACTCGATCCCGAGCTCGCCGAGATAGCCGCGGACGAACTCGATCAATTCGAGATTGGAGTTGCGGCTGGTAGTGTCGAACGACACCAGCCGTCGGATCATGTCGAGACTCGTGACGAGTTGGGGCACTTGGACTCTTCCGATCGTTGGCATTGATAGCCTATTTTCGAAGGTCGCAATTATGGCCGAGCCTCGGCGGTCGCGCCAGCCCTGCATCATCAGAAGTCGGGGATCACGAGACGTCGGGCCACCGCCGAGAGGAGAGGTGCAGATCATTGTCCTGCTACATGATTCCCGAGGTGCTGGCGCGTCATGACCCGCCGCCCGAATGCCCGGCCGCGCCGGTCGTCTTCGACTCGCCGCATAGCGGGACGGTCTATCCGGCGGACTTCGCCTTCGCCGCCCCGTTCGATATTCTGCGGCGGGCCGAGGACGCGTTCGTCGACGAGTTGTTCGCCGACGCGCCGCGCCGCGGCGCCTCGCTGCTCACGGCTCTGTTCCCGCGCAGCTATATCGATCCCAACCGCCATGAGGCGGAGATCGACCTCAATCTGTTCGACGAGCCCTGGCCCTATCCCGTGCTGCCGAGCGAACGCTGCGAGCGCGGGTTGGGACTGGTCCGGCGGCTGATCCGGGCGAGGACGCCGGTCTATGACCGCCGGCTCACCGTCGCCGAGGTCGAGGCACGGATCGCCCGCTTTCATCGGCCCTATCATGCCGAGCTTCAAGCCATGCTCGACCGTGCCCACGAATCGTTCGGCGCGGTCTGGCACGTCAACTGCCACTCGATGCGCGCGCTCGGAAAGCGGACCGGACGGGGCAAGGCGGCGTTGAAGGGCAAGGCGCGGGACGATTTCGTGCTCGGCGACCGGGACGGCACGACCTGCAGCGCGCGCTTCACGGAAATGGTCCGCGAAACGCTGATGGAGCTCGGCTACAGCGTCGCCGTGAACCATCCGTTCAAGGGCGCCGAGCTGGTCACGCGGCACGGCGATCCGGCGGCGAGCCGCCACAGCCTGCAGATCGAGGTGAATCGTCGCCTCTATATGGACGAGGCGCGGGTCGAGAAGACGGCAGGCTTCGACGCGCTCAAGGCCGACATCGATCGGCTCGTCGCCGCCATCGTCGATTATGCGCGGGACGAGACCGGATGCCGCTGAGCGGAATCACGGAAAAGCAAACGCTGATAGCAGGTTAGCCGGCTCTCCTATCGTTCTCCGCAAAAAAATCTTAAAGTTCATGCAGCGCTGTAGCTCGATCGCTCAACGAGTCGTCGCGAGCGACCAATTTTCCTGTGGTCGGCCTGGAACTTTGTCAGCTTTGTCACGTTACTAGAAACAAATGTTACGTCCCGATGAAAACAGCCCGAGCGAAATCTGGAACTCTCATGGCTTTCCAATCGGCACCAATCGTAACGCGTGACGCCGTCGACCGGCTGACAGCCGAGCAGTCCGGCGACCTCCGGTCCCTTGTGCGTTCGGAAGGGCGGGAGCGGGCGAGTCTTCTGATCGTCGAGGACGAGGCGCTGGTCGCCCTCTCGATGGCCGAGATGCTCACCGCCGCCGGCTATGAGGTTCTCGGCACGGTCGCTTCGGGCAGGGCCGCGCTGGAGGCCGTGGCGAAGCAGGTGCCCGACCTCATATTGATGGACATCACCCTGCGCGGGCCGATGGACGGTATCGAGACGGCGCAGGCGCTCCGGGCGATCGCGACGGTGCCGATCCTCTATGTCACGGCTTATTCCGAAGGTGCCATCATGGACCGGGCGCAGGCGACCGGGCCGGCCGGCTATCTGCGCAAGCCCTTCTACGGCCAGCAGCTCGAACAGGCCGTAGCGGCGGCGCTGACGGTTCAGGGGGCGAATCGGGTCGAGGCGAACTGCTAGCCCGGCGAGCGGCTATGCCTGGAACTGCTCCATCAGGATTCGTTCTTCGAGATTGTGCGCCGGGTCGAACAGCAGGTTCAGCACCGTGCCCCGGTCCTCACGAACCCGGACCTCGGCGATGTTCCGCACCTCGGTATAGTCGGCGACGGCGCTGACCGGCCGCTTGGCCGATTCGTGGATCACGAAGGTGATCTCCGCGCTGTGCGGCAGCAGGGCGCCACGCCACCGCCGCGGTCGGAAGGCGCTGATCGGGGTCAGTGCCAGCACGTTCGAGCCGATCGGCAAAATCGGCCCGTGCGCCGACAGATTATAAGCCGAGCTGCCGGCCGGGGTCGCGACCAGTACGCCGTCGCAGACCAGTTCCGGCATTCGCACCACCCCATCGATCCGGATGCCGATCTTCGCCGCCTGACGGGTCTCGCGCAGCAGCGACACCTCGTTGAGGGCGAGTGCCCGGACCGTTTTGCCCTCGATGGTGCGCGCCGTCATCGCCAGCGGGTGCAGCCGCGCGACCTGCGCGACGGCGAGACGCGCCGGCAAATCCGATTCGTCATACTGGTTCATCAGGAAGCCGACGGTGCCGCAGTTCATCCCATAGATCGGCACGCCCCGCTTGATGGAGCGGTGCAGGGTCTCGATCATGAATCCGTCGCCGCCCAGCGCGACGATCACGTCGGCGTTCTCCGGGTCCGTCGACGGATAGCGCGCCGCGAGCCGCTGTCGCGCGGCCTGCGCCTCCTCCGTATCGGCGGCGACGAACGCGATGTTCTGGGTCGTCACCCTCGTCCGCTCCCCTGGTAGTTGCTGCCCCGAGATGCGGCCGGAGTATAGCGCAGCGGCAGCGGCATGCCAGCGCAAGGCGACATCTCCGATGAACGGCGGATGAACGGATCGCTCAGCTTGGATTCAGCTGGGCCTTGCCAGGATCGATCGGAATTCGTGCGGACCTTCCAGGGGACAGGGCGACATCATGAAGATCGCAGGATACCGCTTCATCGCACTGCTGGTCGCGGCGACGCTGGTCGCGACCGCGGCCGACTCCGGGTCAGCCCTTGCCGATCCGCCGCCCTGGGCGTCCGCGCACGGCTATCGGGCGAAGCACAAGCACAAGCATAAGCATAAGCATCGGCACCGGCACGAATACGAGCACCACCGCCACCATCATTATCATTATGATCACGACCGCTATTCGAACCATGACCGTCTGCCCTTTGGCATCGATCTCGGCCTTTGCAACCGCGAACTGCTGGGCAGCGTTCTCGGCGGCGCGGCGGGCGGAGTCGTAGGATCGCAGATCGGCAAGGGTTCGGGCCGCACGGCCGCGATGATCGGCGGCACGATCATCGGCGCCCTGATCGGCGGCGGCATCGGCCGGTCCATGGACCGGGTCGATTTCGGCTGTCTCGGCCAGACGCTGGAGCACGCGCCCGACAGTCGGCCGGTGATCTGGCGCAATCCCGGCGGCGTTCAGTATCAGGTGGTCCCCCACGGAACCTACGAGAACCGCTTCGGCCGCTATTGCCGCGAATACACCACCACAGCCACGATCGGCGGCCGCACCGAGCGGATCTACGGCACCGCCTGCCGCCAACCCGACGGCGCCTGGGAACTGGTGAGCTAAGCAGAGCTTGTTGAAAATCTCCCTCCCGCAAGGGGAAGCGCGCGCTGTAGGCGTCTCTATCCTCCGGCCCGCTCCCGCCGCAGCCGGGCGACCAAGTCCGGCAGAGATTGCAGGTCATAGCCGCGTTTCGCCGCTTCGGCGACCAGCGCCGACGGATCGGCGTCGCCGTCGAGCGCCCGTCCGGCGGCCCAGAGCAGGTAGGAGCGGGTGCCGCTTCGGCAATGCGCGACGACCGGCTGCGGGCTTTCCCGCACGGCCCGCGTGACGGCCGCCACGTCCTGCGCCGTGATCGTGCCGGTCGTCACCGGAATATAAATGTAGGTCAGGCCGAGTCGCTCCGCATCGGCGCGGATCTCGGCCGCGGTCGGCTGGCCGGGTTCTTCGTCGTCCGGCCGGTTGTTTACGATCGTCCGATATCCGCGTTGCGCCAGGGCGGCGACGTCGGTCTTGTCAAGTTGGGCGGTCACCGCGAAGCCCGGCGCGACGTCCGTGGGCGGTTTCATGATGCAGGTCCTCCGACTCGAAGGGGCGAAGCTTACCCGCCGGTGACGCTCATATGGCGGCCGACGGCGGGACGGTTGTGTCGGCGGTCGATGATGAAATCATGGCCCTTCGGCTTGCGCGCGATCGCCTCGTGAATCGCTGTCTCCAGCAATTCGTCGCTCTCGCTTTGGCGCAAGGGCGCACGCAGGTCGGCGGCGTCCTCCTGGCCGAGGCACATATAGAGCGTGCCGGTGCAGGTCAGCCGCACCCGGTTGCAGCTCTCGCAGAAATTGTGGGTCAGTGGCGTGATGAAGCCGAGCCGTCCGCCGGTTTCCTTGATGCGGACGTAACGCGCCGGGCCGCCCGTGCGGTAGTCGATCTCGTCGAGCGTCCATTTCTGGGCCAACCGGCCGCGTAGCACCGAAAGAGGCAGATACTGATCGACGCGCGTCTCGCCGCCGATGTCGCCCATCGGCATCACCTCGATGACGGTGAGATCGAAGCCCTGCTCGCCGCACCAGGTGATGAGATGGTCGAACTCGTCATCATTGACGCCCTTGAGCGCGACCGTGTTGATTTTGATCTGCAGCCCGGCCGCCTTCGCCGCCGCCAGCCCGTCGAGCACCTTGTCCAGCTTGCCCCAGCGGGTGATCGCCGCGAACTTATGCGGGTCGAGCGTGTCGATCGAGACGTTCAGTCGCCGCACTCCGCATTCGGCCAGCTCGGCCGCGTGCTTGGCGAGTTGGCTGCCGTTGGTGGTCAGCGTCAGCTCCTCGAGCGCGCCGCTGTCGAGATGCCGCGACAGGCCACGGACAAGGCTCATCACATTGCGGCGCACCAGCGGCTCGCCGCCGGTCAGCCTCAGCTTCTTGACGCCCAGGCGAACGAAGGCGCTGCAGACCCGGTCGAGCTCCTCCAGGGTCAAGAGCTCCGCCTTCGGCAGGAAGGTCATGTCCTCGGCCATGCAATAGACGCACCGGAAATCGCACCGGTCCGTCACCGACACCCGCAGATAACTGATTGTTCGGCCGAATGGATCGATCATCGCTCCCCGTCCTCGTCTTTTCGCCGTCGAGGCCTCCGGCCCCGTTCTTTAGGTAGGGCTTACTATACGGGGCTTGAAGGAAAATTTCTTCCCTATTGGGAATAGGGATTTTTTCGGCCGGTCCGTCCTGAATATCAAGCCGGGCGAACCGCTACCATTCATCTCATCCGCCATGTCCGTGGCGCCGCATCCGCGAGTCGGATGGGCCGGTTCGAGACGGAAGGGTTGATCAGATGTAACAAACTGCCATCTGAGAAATATCGGCTTGGATCGCTTGGCCGAGAGGCCATTTCATGACCGAACGGGACACCGCACGGCTGCCGGCCGAGACGAGCGAGGATCGCGGCTTCAAACTCGTCCTCCCGTTCGGCGCGCTTGCCTTCATCGGTGCACTCGGCTCGCTTGTGGCCTGTTACGGCGTTCTCCTCGCCGAAACGTTATCGGGCCCTCAGTCGTTCACGGTCAATCCCCACCTTCAGGCGGCCGTCATGTGCGGCCTCGGTCTGTTCGCCGTCTATGCCCTGTGGCGCGACCGCAAGGAACATGAACGGCTTCTGCCCCTGGCAGTCGGCGCGACCGGCGTGGCGGTCCTGATCTTCGCAATGTATGTGCATTACGACTTCGATCTCGAGGCCCTGGCGTACGTCCTGCTCGTCGGCTCCGCGCTGTTGAACCAGAACGCCATGGTGGGCTCGCTCTACCGCACGGTTCAGCGGCAGGCGCTGCAGATCCGCGACTTCAATCAGAACCTGGAGGACAAGGTCCAGCGCCAGGTCCGCGAGATCGAACGCCTCGGCCGACTGAAGGGTTTTCTGGCGCCGCAGGTCGCGGAGCTGGTCATCGCCGAGGGCAAGGAGGCGCTCCTTGACAGCCACCGCCGGTACATCGCCTGCCTGTTTTGTGACATTCGCAACTTCACGTCACTCTCGGAAAATGTCGAGCCGGAGGAGATCATTCTTCTGCTGCGGGCCTACCACGAGCGGATAGGCAGCCTGGTTTCCAAACGGCACGGTACCATCGGCTACCGAGCCGGTGATGGGTTGATGGTCTTCTTCAACGATCCCATCCCCTGCGAACAACCGGTCCTCGATGCTGTCGAACTCGCACTTGAGATCCAGGAGGTTTTGCAGGACCTGCGCGAGCACTGGCGGCGTCTGGGACATTCGATCGGCATCGGCATCGGCATCGCGAGCGGATACGCGACGCTCGGATTGGTCGGCAATCAGGGCCGTGCCGATTACACGGCCATCGGAAATGTCGTCAATATTGCGTCCCGGCTCTGCGATCAGGCCAAGGACGGCGAGACCTTGATCGACCAGCACGCTTATCTCGACGTTGAGGGCCAGATTGAGGCGAGAGCGTGCGGCGCACGCTCACTGAAGGGCGTCGGCAACCCGGTCGAAACCTACAGCGTGGCCGAACTGCACGATTCGCGCCCATAACAGTGGGGCGGACTTGTTTCAGCCTTCCTTCCACGCCACCAAGCTGTAGCTCATCGGCGGCCGAATGGGGGACTCGGCGATCGGCGTGAAGACCGAGATGTCGTGCGGATATTCCTCGAAGGCCTCCAGCGCCAAGCCATTCGCCAGACAGCCGGCGATCACGTCCGACAGCTTATGGTGGAACCAGTACATCGGCTTCGACGGGTAGCGCGCCTTGCCCCAGTAATCCAGGCCGTACTCGTTCCGAAACGGCTCCGTCTGGAAATAGGAGTAGCGGAGCGCCAGCGGATCGGCCGTGTCGCCCGGCTCGAACATATCGAGAATGGGGTGCTGCTCATAGATGAAGAGCCATCCGCCGGGCTTCAGCAGATGCGCGGCGACGGCGAGGAACTCCGTCAGGTCCGGCATCCAGCCGAGCGCGCCGATGGTGATGGTGACGAGATCGAAGCTTTCGTCATAGTCGTGCGGGATCGCGTAGATGTCGGTGGCGACGAAGCTGCAATCGATGCCGCCCGCCGCCGCCAGTTCGCGCGCCTGCTCGATGAACCCCTCGGAGATGTCGAAGCCGACGCAGCGGCCGGCGCCAAGGTTCTTCACC
The DNA here is from genome assembly GCA_003576685.1 of Virgifigura deserti. Classification (GTDB taxonomy): domain Bacteria; phylum Pseudomonadota; class Alphaproteobacteria; order Dongiales; family Dongiaceae; genus Virgifigura; species Virgifigura deserti. Next base: position 157,103 of record QOZR01000004.1, on the reverse strand, counting down.
GACAAGAGCTCGCGGCCATTGTTGCAGCAGAGCTGCGCGACATCCTTGCCGTCGATGCCGATGCGCCGAAGGATCGCCGTCTCGATCGGGTCGAGGCAGGAATGGCCGGGCTCGCTGAATTGTGCGATGAGCTCGGCGAATTTGCGTTCCCGGTGAATCGGCGCCGCCTCGTCCCAAGCCTGTCGGTTTGCGGCCGTATAGTCGTCGCGCTGCATGTGCTGCTCCGTCCGATGGTTCCGGATTTTGACGGAGACGACGTCAGTGCGCAACCTACGGCGCCTTTCGATCATGTCTCGGCTCATGGTCAGGTGTCGTTAGACGCTCTTACGGGTGAAATCGATGAAGGCGCGCAGGGCGGCGGGGACGTGGCGACGGCTCGGATGGTAGAGGAACGGTCCCGGGAAGCTCGGGCACCACTCGCCGAGCAGTCTACATAGCCGTCCATCCGCGAGTTCGTCGGCCACATAGTCTTCGAATGTCGCCCAGACGCCGACACCGGCGATGACGGCGCGCTTCTGGAGGACGATGTTGGTGGATGTCAACCGCGCGGGAGGGTCGAGCCGGACGATTTCATCGCCGCGCTCGAACTCCCAGGCCGGGGTGACTCCGCTCGGGAAGCGTTGGCGGATGCAGGGATAGCGCATCAGGTCATGGGGCGTGGCGGGCACGCCATGGGCGGCCAGCAGCTCCGGGGCGGCCGTCACGACGAAGCGCTGCGGCGGGCCCAGCGGGACGGCGATCATGTCTTGGGCGAGATGCTCGCCCCATCGCACGCCCGCGTCATAGCCTTCCTTGACGATGTCGATAAGGCTCGTTTCGGCGACGATCTCGAGTCGCACCTTCGGATATGCCTTCAGGAAATCGGCGACGATCGGCGCGAGGACCAGCTCGACCGCCGGCGCCGGGGCGTTGATCCTTACCGCTCCCGCCGGGGCGCCGTCCTCTCCCTGAATTTCGCCGACCGCTGCCGCGATGTCGGCCAGGGACGGGGACAGCCGTTCCAGCAGCTTCGCCCCGGCCTCCGTCGGCGCGACGCTGCGCGTCGTGCGATTCAGGAGACGAACCCCGAGATGCGCTTCCAGATCCCTGATGGTCTGGCTGAGGGTCGAGGGCGAAACCCCGCGTGCCGCGGCTGCCCGCCGGAAACTGCGATGCCGCGCAACGGCGGCGAACGCGTCCAGATCCCCAAGATCAATGACCGGCATTGTGCGAAATTCCGAACAGCCCATGCGGAATTATCCATCTTATCGCATGGCGGCCCGTTTCATAGCTTTGCGTTCAGTAATCAACGCATCAGCAATCAACGCAAAGGAGCCACGCCATGATCACCCGTTCGCTCGGCCGCACCGGCCCCGAGGTTTCCGCGCTGGGTCTCGGCTGCATGGGGATGTCCGACCTCTACGGGCCCGCCGACCGGTCCGAGAGCTTGGCCACCCTCCACGCTGCGATGGAGGCGGGGATAACGCTGCTGGACACCGGCGACTTCTATGGGATGGGCCACAACGAGATGCTGATCGGCGAGGCGCTGAAGGGCCGAGCCCGCGACGCGGTCATCCTCAGCGTCAAGTTCGGCGCCCAGCGCGGGCCCGCCGGAGACTGGCTGGGCTTTGACGCCCGCCCACAGGCGGTGAAGGCGTCGGCCGCCTACAGCCTCAAGCGGCTGGGCGTCGACCATATCGACATCTACCGGCTGTCCCGCCTCGATCCGGCGGTGCCGATCGAGGAGACGGTGGGCGCGATCGCCGAGCTGGTCCAGGCCGGCTATGTCCGCCATATCGGCCTTTCCGAAGTCGGCGCGGAGACGATCCGGCGCGCCCACGCCGTCCATCCGATCGTGGACCTCCAGATCGAGTATTCCCTGATCTCGCGCGGGATCGAGGACGGGATTCTCGCGACCTGTCGGGAACTCGGCATCGGCATCACGGCCTATGGCGTGCTGTCCCGCGGCCTGATCAGCGGCCACTGGAGGACGGGCACGAGCGGTCCCGGCGATTTCCGCAGCCACAGCCCGCGTTTCCAGCCCGGTAACGTGGAGCAGAACCTCGCACTCGTCGACGCCCTGCGCGCCGTCGCCGAGTCCCGCGGCGTCACCGCGGCACAGCTCGCGATCGCTTGGGTCCTGGCGCAAGGCCGGGACATCGTTCCCGTGATCGGCGCCCGCCGACGCGACAGGCTGGAAGAGGCGTTGGGCGCGCTCGCGCTGGACCTCGGCCCGGACGATCTGGCCGCCATCGAGCGCGCCGCCCCGCATGACGCCGTCGCGGGCGAGCGCTACGCGCCGGCGCAGATGGCGATGCTCGACAGCGAGCGGTAGGTTTGAACCGCCCGCAGGCTGCCGATGCCGACGGTTTGTCGTTGGCCCTTGTCTGGCGCCCGACATTCGCACCGGCGGCGATGGAACGCGCCGCCCGAACCGGACGTTTTCCTTGTCCGACGGTTGCCGCCCGCTAGCACGGTCACTCCGCGCGAACTCATCTGCCATGGCCGAAACGCCGTTTCAACGCTTCCTTGACTGGACGGTCGGGTTCAAAGGCCGCAGCGCTCTGTTCCGCGGCGTCAGCGTGCCGCACCAGATGTGGCCGGCGGCGGTCCGCTCGTTCTTCCGTTCGCAGGGGCGGCCGATCGGCACTGCCGACCCAGAGACGCTCACCGCGTTCCGCGGCTACGAGGCCCGGATGTTCGAAGGCTTCAAGCGTGAAGCCGTGCTGTTGACCGAGGCCGTTCCGCGCGACGACTGGCAGTGGTTGGGCCTGGCGCAGCATTACGGCCTTCCGACGCGACTGCTCGATTGGTCGCGGAGTCCGCTTGTGGCCCTGTACTTTGCCGTGTCCGGGAGACGTGAGGGCGCGGTGCGGATCTATGCCTATGACGGGGGGCCGCTCGGCACGGAAACCGGCTTGTTTCTCGATTCGGCAGCACAAGACGGCCAACCACCCCTGGCATTCGAGGCCGAAATCGCGCGCGTCGCTTTGCCGGTGATCACGTCGCGCATGGCGGCGCAGGAAGGTGTCTTCACGATCCAGGGCAATCCGCTTCGCGACATCCACGAGGTCGCCGGCGCCCGTCTGACCTGGCACGCGATCGAATCCTGCGAGCGCGACGATATCCGGGCCGACCTCTACCGCCTCGGCGTCAACGCGGCCTCGCTGTTCCGCGATCTGCAGGGGCTCGCGGAGAGCCAGCGCTGGCTGCTGGAGACCTACATCCCGCGGTTCTCCGGGAACTAATCCGCGGCCGGCTTGTTTGGCGCAGCAGTCCCGTCATCACCGCATGTTCGCCTTGTCGCCTTAGCCGGTGGTCCGGGAGCGGCGATGGTTACGACGTGTTCCTGCGCAAGCCGTCCAGGGAGCCATATTACGCGAACTTGCCGCCAGGATACTCCGCAACTAGATGTAGCTCACCAATACGAGCCGCTTCCGCCGGCCATTGCGTATATCATGCTCACAATGCAACATTAACCCAGGTTCCGGCGGAGCCGGTCGCCCATGTGTGCTCTCTCTTCTGCGGAAGCATCGGGAACGCCGATAGGAGGCCCGTGACTATGTTGGATAACCGTTCAGACGCCGCGGGCGCTGTCATGTGGCACCTCGACGCACAGGAGTATGCCGCCCAGCTCCTGAAGGTGCTTCCCGCCGCAGTCTACGTCTGCGACGCCGAGGGTTTCATCGTCGGTTACAACGATCGGGCCGCCGAACTCTGGGGCCGACGCCCGAAACTCGGTGACCCCGCGCTGCGCTTCTGCGGGTCGCACCGGCTCTACTGGCCCGATGGCCGGCCTCTGCCGCACGACCAGACGCCGATGCGGGATGCACTCGTATCCGGCACAGTGACGAAGGATGGCGAGGTCGTGTTCGAGCGGCCCGACGGCAGCCGCTTTCTGGCGCTGGTGAACATCACACCGCTGCGCGACGCGCAGGGCGACATCGTTGGCGCCGTAAATTGCTTCCAGGACATCACCGAGCGCAAGCGGACCGAAGACGATCTGCGGCGCAGTCGGCAGGATCTCGAAGACTTCTTCGAGAACGGAACAGTCGCGCTGCATTGGGTGGGCTCCGACGGAACCATCCTGCGCGCGAACCAGGCCGAGCTCGATCTGCTCGGCTATACCCTGGACGAATATATCGGCCTCCCCATCGCGGAGGTTCACGCCGACCGCGCCACCATCGATGACATCCTGGCGCGGCTGTCCCGCGGCGAGAGGCTCGACAAGTATCCAGCGCGCCTACGGGCGAAGGATGGGTCGATCCGGCACGTCCTAATCAGCTCGAACGTGCGATTTCAGAATGGCCAGTTCGTGAATACCCGCTGCTTCACTGTGGACGTGACCGAGCGCCGGCAAGCCGAGGCGGCGCTGCGTGAAAGCGAGGCGCGGCTGAGGATGCTGATCGAAGCACTCCCGGCGGCCATCTACACCACAGATAAGGCCGGACGCATCACCGACTACAACGAAGGGGCCGTCCACCTCTGGGGACATCGGCCGGAATTGGGCAGCGGCAAGTGGTGTGGATCCTGGCGCCTGTATTGGCCCGACGGCACGCCGATGCCGCACGACCAATGCCCTATGGCTATTGCGCTGAAGGAGGATCGGCCGATCTATGGTGCGGAGGCCGTGGCCGAAAGGCCCGATGGCAGCCATGTGCCCTTCGCCGCATATCCGATGCCACTGCACGATACTGCAGGCAAGCTCGTGGGCGCGGTCAACATGCTGGTGGATATCACCGAGCGCAAGCGGGCCGAGCAATCTGCGCAACAGCTTGCAGCGATCGTCGAGTCCTCCGATGACGCGATCATAAGCAAAGATCTCAACGGGATCATCGCCACTTGGAACGCGGGCGCCGAGCGACTCTTCGGCTATACGGCGGACGAAGTCATCGGCAAGCCGATCACGATCCTGATTCCACCTGACCGCCATGACGAGGAACCCGAAATTCTCAACCGTATCCGGCGCGGTGAGCGCCTCGATCATTACGAGACCGTTCGCCGACGCAAGGACGGCAGTTTGATCGAGATCTCGCTGACCGTGTCGCCCGTCAGGGGTACCGACGGCCGGGTTACCGGCGCATCAAAAATCGCCCGCGACATCACCGAGCGCAAGCGGGCTGAGGAGCGTCTTCAGCTGCTCGCGCGCGAGGTCGATCATCGGGCGAAGAACATGCTGGCCGTGATCCAATCGATGGTGCACTTGACCCGTGCCGGCACGATCGCCGATTTCGTGAGCGCAATCAACGGTCGCATCGGGGCGTTGGCCCACGCACATTCGCTGCTGTCGCAGAGTCACTGGGAGGGAGCGGACCTGACGTCCTTGGCCGAGGAAGAGCTGGCGCCCTATTGCCGCCCGGAGGATCCGCGCGTGCGCGTTGATGGTCCGAACCTGACGCTCGTGCCGGTGGCCGCACAGTCGATCGCGATGGCGCTTCACGAGCTTGCGACGAACGCGGTCAAGTATGGCGCCTTCACTTCTCCCGGCGGCCATGTCTCCATCCAGTGGTCCCGGCGCGCAGATGGGCGATTGGTCTTACGCTGGACCGAGACGGGTGGTCCGCCGGTTCAAAAGCCGTCTCGTCGCGGCTTTGGTATGGACGTGATCGAGCGCATGGTCCGCGACCAGTTGGAGGGCGCAGTGCAGTTCGCCTGGCGCACAGAAGGGCTGATATGCGAGATCGAGCTTCCGGCGAATGCGATCGCGCATTCGGCCAGGACGGCCGCAGAGTAGCACGTGCAAGCGTGACATGACCGCCCTGCGGAGCGGCACCCGGATGCGACGGAGGTCTGCTTATAGCACGAAGCGGAAGCAGCCACGACGCGATCGGGTCGGCATCTTCTGTCAGGTGGAAAACAGACGTAGCGACGCCATGCTCGCATCCAGCGTTGCGGGCGGAACGCCTTCGTTCGGGCGCGCTAAATTGCGGCAGAAATGCGCTTAACGGCATCTGCGAGCCGGCGCGGCGTTCGCTTTGATGAGATCATCAAGGCTGTGCCTTCATCCATGGAAGGGGCTGACAGGCTGTCCTCACGCCGTCTCCGCAGATTAGCTTGATGGCCCCCTGTCAACCCCGGCCGTTCAGGAAGCGATGGACGTTTCGCCGTTTCCCACCATCGCCTCGAATGCCGGGGTGTTGGGATCCGCCGGCAGCGCCGCATAGACGACGAGGCGGAGATGCCGGTCCTCGTCGACCGTCAGCGTCTCATGCTCGAAACTGACGGGCCCGGCGCCGGCGACATTCAGCCGTCCCAGGCCCTGCGCGCACCCGTCGACGTCCTGACTGCGCCAGCATGCCCGAAAGTCCGGCGAAAGACGCTCCAGCCCGAGAATGAAATCGCCCAGCGCCTCGTCATTGGGTGCGACGGCAAAATCCCGTCGGAAGCTTGCCAGCAGCCGCGGCGCGTCCCTTGTCCAGTCGATGGCGCATCGTCTGAACTCCGGATCGGCGAAGATCATCCAGAGCAGGTTCGGCTCGGCTTTGGCGCTGAACCCGAACAAGAGATCCGCGGCGCGATTCCAGGCGATGACATCCCAGCGCAGGTTGATGACATAGGCCGGCCGCAAGACGAGGTCGTCGATGATCTTCTGCGTCAGCGGAGAGATCGTGCACCATTGGCCGCCATTTGGGGCCGGCGGCCGTTGATGCGCCAGCAGGAAGAGGTGACAGCGGTCCGCGGCGTCGAACTTGAGGACGCGGGCGATACTGTCGAGGAAGCTGGCCGAAACGCTGATCTCGCGGCCCTGTTCGAACCATGTGTACCAGGTGATGCCGACACCGGCGAGCGCTGCGACCTCCTCGCGCCGCAGCCCCTTCGTCCTGCGCCGCCCCCCTGACGGCAGGCCGACATCGGCGGGCGTGAGCCGTTCGCGCCGATGGCGAACGAAGTCGGAAAGCTCGCGGCGGCTTCGATCGAGACTGCGCGGTGGCACGAGACTATTACCTCTAGCAACAGCATAACAAGTCAAATTGTATCACCATAAACAGAGGCCATAAATACCTCTCGGGTATCGGCCCTTCCGGTCCGCAGCACGAGAGGAAAGAGCGTGGCGTATCTGTTTCTGTTCGGCGCGATCCTGTCCGAGGTCGTCGGAGCGATCGCGACACGATTTTCGGCGGGTTTCACCAGGCCTGTTCCAACGGTGATCGCGGTCGTCGGCGTCGTTGGCGCCTATTACCTCCTGTCGCTAGTTCTGGCCCGCGGCATAGGCATCGGGGTTGCCTACGGGATCTGGGCTGCCCTCGGGGTCGCTTTGGTGGCGGTTATCGGGGCGGTTTTCCTCGGCGATAAGCTCAGCGGGATTCAGGTAGCCGGCGTCGTTCTGGTCATTGCCGGGGTGCTGTCCCTGGAACTCGGCGGCGAACATTGACGGGCGCCCGCCCAATTCTCTCTCCGACTATTTTCAGCGAGGATCCATCATGAAGGCTCTTGTCCTGAGTTCCAGCCCCAGACGCGACGGGAATTCGGCGCGCCTGGCCAACGCTGTCGCCATCGGTCTCACCGCGAACGGCCATGAGGCCGAGACGGTCTATCTAACCGATGTCGTCGGCGCCTTCCTCAAGGACTGCCGACAATGCCGCAGGGAGGACGGTACCTGCTCGATCGATGACGGCTACCGGTCCCTGTTCCTCGACCGGTTCCTGGCCGCGGATGGAATCGTCGCGGCAACCCCGGTCTACTGGTACGGAATGGCCGCCCAGCTCAAGGCGTTCTTCGACAGGATGTTCTGCTATGTCGCGGCATCCTACCCGCAGTCGGAGGAGGTCAAACGCCGGATGCAGGGCAAGCGGATCGGCCTCCTGCTCAGTTCGGAAGAAACCTATCCGACCCTATTCACGGGGATCGTGCACCAGCTCCAGGAGTATAGCCGCTATACTCATTCGACCTTCGTCGGCGTCGTCCACGGACAGGGCAACGCCAGGGGTGAGGTCGAGCGTGACCCGCGCGATCCGATCGCGCAGGCCCGGCAGTTCGGACGCGACTTCTTCACCACCTGCTACACCGACTATCAGATCGACACCCCGCGGCCCAGCCGGGTTTGGGAAGACGCGAGCACGCCGTGACTCCGTTTGGCCTTTAGGGTCTGTTTTCAGGGAATAGTGCCGGTCTGCACGAAGGCGTGCAGCACTTCTGGGACGTACATATGGTCGATCGCACCAACATCCGCGCTCACCACGTGCCGCAGATGCCATCAACGGTCAGTACAGCCAAGCCCTGGGCCGTAGTCGCGGCGGATTCGATGGCCGCCACGGCAAGCTGACGGCCAGCTAGCTCGCCTTCGTCCAGCTCGCCTCGATCAGGCTTTGGCTTTGAAAGCAGACTCTAGCCGCCAGTCGGTGTGGCGCTTAGCAATGCCGTCCTCCGGTCATGTCAGGGCATATGTCAAAACTGGCTCGCCGCCCTCCATTCGGGCGGTGGCCCCGTGCGCATGAGGTCCGGTGAGCGGTTCCTTCAGAATGGCGTCGACCAATCCTCGGATCGCGGATGAGCGGCAGCGGTCGCCGCGAAGAACATGAGCAACATCGGGCAGGGCGGGAAAATCGGCTCCCATGGCGGTGATCCAATGCGCATGCGGCACGGCGGTGCGAACGAGGATGCCGATTCCCAGGCCGGCCTCGATAGCGGCGCGAACGCCGGCGAGCGTTGGCGCGCTTACGGCGATATGCGTGTTACGTCCGACACCCGCGAGGGCGGTGAGGGCGATGGGCCGATAGAAGCAGTCGGGGCCGAAGACCACCAGGGGCAGCGGATCCTGCGCGGCAACGGCCGGCCGGGCCGCGACCCAGGCGAGCGGTTCGCGGTTCAGCACCACGTCCTCGTCCAAGACGTCATCGGCACAGGTCTGCAGGATGGCGAGGTCGATCTCACCGGCATTCAGGGCCGCATCGAGCACGCGGCTCTGATCGACACGCAGCGATAGGCGGACCTTGGGATAAGACCGGGCGAAGCCGCCTGCCAGTCGGGCAAGACCGCGTGTGACCAGTTCCTCGGTGACGCCGAGCCGGATCTCCCCGCGCAGGTCCCTGGCGGCCAGCGCGGCAATGGCCGAATCGTGCGCCGCAAGGACCTCCCGCGCATGGCCGAGCAGAACATCGCCCTCGTCGGTCAGGCGGAGGGTCCGTCCGTCCTTTGCGAGCAGGGGACGTCCGATGCGGTCTTCAAGGCGCTTGAGCTTCCAACTGACGGCCGACTGGCTGAGGTTGAGGCGCTCTCCGGCCCTCGTATGGCTCCCGGCATCCACGATCGTGACGAAGGTGCGCAGAGCTTCTATCTCGAGCCGCATGATATCTCCATGACAAAACTTGATGCATTGGCGCAAACAATGTCATTTGCGTCATTAATGGAGTAGTCGCACAGTCTGGGTCCGATCATCAAGCGAGGAGGTGGGGTTGTGGAACGGGAGTTGTTGACGGAGCGCGTCATCATCGACGGGCACCGGATTGCGGCAGGACGGCATCCGGCGGAAGGGGGTGCGAAAGCGGATCTCGTGCTGCTCCACGGAACGCCCTCGCATTCCTTCATCTGGCGCGAGATTGCCCCTCGGCTCGTCGCATCCGGTTTCAACCTGTATCTCTATGACCTCCTCGGCTTCGGGCGCTCGGAACGGCCGGTGGGGGCGGACACGTCGGTTGCCGCGCAAGGGCCGATCCTGTCGGCCATGCTTCGCCATTGGGGTCTCGACCGCCCCCACATCATCGCGCACGACATTGGCGGGGCTATCGGCTTGCGCCATGCGATTCTTGAGCCTGACCCACTCGCGAGCCTGACGGTAATCGATATCTGCAGCTACGATTCCTGGCCGTCCGAAACCTGGAAGTCGATCATCGCCAGCCATATGGACAGCTATGCCTCGATGCCTGCGGCGGCGTTCCGCGACCTGCTCACGCGCCAACTGCGAATGACGGTGCATGATGAGAGCCGGATGGAGGGTGAGGTTCTGGAGGCCTATCTCGCGCCGATCAGCGGCCCGGTCGGGCGACTCAGCTTCTTCCATCACCAAGTTCGGCATTATGACAGCCGCTATACGGAGGAGATCAGCCACAGGCTGGCCGAGATCGCATGCCCCGTTCAGATCATCTGGGGCGCAGAGGACCGTTGGCAGCCGCTGCACTGGGCGAAACGGCTGGCGAAGGATATTCCCGGCGCGCGCCTCGATATCGTGCCCGAGGCGGGGCATTTCCTCATGGAAGACGCACCGGACGCCGTTGTCGAGCATCTCGTGACGTTCCTGCAGACGGTGAAGCCATGAGTCCGCAGCGCTTGCCGAAGACCATGCGCGCGGTCATTCTGAAGGGTGTCGGCGGATTGGATCAGCTTCAGGTCGTCGAGGTCCCCGTGCCTCATCCCGGCCCCGGTGAGGTTCTCGTCAAGGTCGGCGCCTGTGGGTTGAACAACTCGGATGTCATGCTGCGGATCGGTGGCTATGGCCGGGAAGACGATCCCGACGCTTCGACCGGCTGGAAGCGAGAGGCGCCAAGCTTCCCGCGAATCCAGGGCTCCGACATTGCCGGCATTATCGTTGCCGTCGGGTCGGGTATAGACGAGGCGCGGATCGGACACCGCGTCCTGGTCAATCCCACCCTCTATCTGAACGACCCGGAAGATCCGACTGCGGTGGATTATCTCGGCTCGGAACGGGATGGCGGCTATGCCGAATACTGCGCCGTGCCTGCCGGCAGTGCCGTCACCGTCGCAAGCGGGTTGTCCTTCGAGGATTTGGCGACATTTCCGATCGCCTATCTGACCGCGCTGCATATGCTGAACCGGGCGCGCCTTGCGGCTGGCGAGCGTCTCGTGGTCACCGGCGCCTCCGGTGGCGTCGGCTCGGCGATGCTTCAACTTGCGCGGCTGCGCGGCGCGAAAGCCGTCGCGGTCGTCGGGCCGGGCAAGGAGCGGCCGGCGCTGGAGCTCGGTGCGGCGGCAGCCGTCGTTCGGGACGCCGACGACCTTGATGCGGCGCTCCGCGCGGCCGCAGGCGGCGCGGTGGACGTTGTTGCCGATGTGGCGGGCGGTCCGGCGTTCGGCAAGCTTCTCGCCGCATTGCGGCCCGGCGGGCGGTACGTCACCTGCGGGGCCATCGCCGGTCCGGTCGTCCCGCTCGATCTGCGCACCGTCTACCTGAAGCATCTGGAGATTATCGGCTCCTCCTACGGCACGATGTCCGAATTTACGGAGTTAGTTGCGCACATCGAGGCGGGCGGCCTGGCACCGCTGCGCGCCGTGACGTACCCTCTGGAACGGCTTGCAGAGGCACAGGCGGCGTTCCTCGAGAAACGGCACTTCGGCAACATCGTCGTCACGCCTTGACGGTTGGACCGGCGGGGTTCCGGACGGCAGGGAAGGTGATAGGATGTGCGCGCCTGGAAGGGCGGACGAAGAGCTGCCGACGACCAGGTTTCAAAACGGAGGAAGCCATGCACCGAAGCCGGCTCGGCGGGGTGATCATCGATTGCCAGACAGAGGATCTCGAGGGCGCGGCGGCGTTCTGGAGCCGGGCTCTCGGGCTTCCGACCCGGCCGTCGGACAGCCCCGAGGATGTGAATTATGTGCGCTTCGAAACGGCGCCGAACGATCTCGATGTCGAGCTGCAGAAGGTGGATCACCCCAGCCGCGTGCACATCGACATCGAAACGGACGATATAGACGCGGAGGTTCGCCGGCTGGAGGCGCTCGGCGCGAAGCGCGTGGCGCAGATCCGCGACTGGTGGGTGATGGAGGCGCCCACCGGACATCGCTTCTGCGTCGTGACGGTTCAGACCGTGAACTTCGCGGCCGAGGCCAACCGCTGGGAGTGATCGGACGCCGGTGCGTCAGCCCAGCAGCAGGGCGTCGTCGGTGAGGGCTTGGCCGCGCAGGCGGGCGAACTCGGCCAGCAGGTCGGGGACGTCGAGGCCGAGGCGTTCATTGCCGGCGACGTCGAACACGACCCGGCCCTCATGCAGCATCACCGTGCGCTCGCCGAAATCGAGCGCCTGACGCATCGAGTGGGTGACCATCAGCGTCGTCAGCCGATGCTCGGCGACGATCCGGTTCGTCAGCTCCAGCACGAAGTCCGCCGTCTTCGGGTCGAGCGCCGCCGTATGCTCGTCGAGCAGCAGCACCTTCATCGGCCGCAGCGTCGCCATCAGCAGGCTGACCGCCTGCCGCTGTCCGCCGGAGAGCAGCCCCAGCCGGTCACCGAGCCGGTTCTCCAGCCCGAGCCCGAGTTCCCGCAGCCGCGCCCGGAACTCCTCGCGGAGCTCGCGGTCGAGCGCGCGCCGTAGCCCCCGCGACCGGCCGCGCGCCGCCGCCAGCGCCAGGTTCTCCTCGATCGTCAGCGTCTCGCAGGTGCCGACCATCGGGTCCTGGAAGACGCGGGCGACGAGGCCGCTGCGCCGCGGTGCCGGCCAGCGGGTGACGTCGGCGTCGTCGATCACGATGTTGCCCGCGAGCGGTACGACATCTCCGGCGACCGCGTTCAGCAGCGTCGACTTGCCGGCGCCGTTGGAGCCGATCACCGTGAGGAACTGGCCCGCCGGCATGTCGAGATCGAGCCCGCGCAGCGCCGGCGTCTCCATCGGCGTGCCGCGGTGAAAGGTGACGGTCAGATCGCGAACCCGGATCATTGCTGTGCGCCTCCCGGGCTACGCCGGTTGGCGCGTCCCGTGAGGAGGTTCTTGAACGGATTGCGCGCGCCCGGCAGCACCAGCGCGATCGTTACCAGCACCGCCGTCACCAGATTGAGGTCGGAGGCCTGCAGGCCGAGGAAGTCGGCATTGAGGGCGAAGGCCACGGCCAGGCGGTAGAGGATCGATCCGGCGACGCAGGCCAGGCACCAGCCGAGCACGGTCCGCGCGCCGAAGACCGCCTCGCCGACGATCACCGCAGCCAGCCCGACGACGATGGTGCCGGTGCCCAGCGTCACGTCGGCGAAGCCGTTCATCTGGGCGAACAGCGCGCCGGCCAGCCCGACCAGCGCATTGCTGATCGCCATGCCGACATAGGTCGTCTGCTTGGTCTCGACGCCCTGCGCGCGGGCCATGCGCGGGTTGGCGCCCGTCGCCCGCATCGCCAGCCCGTAGTCCGAGGCGAGAAACCGCGCAACCAGCAGGACCGCCGCGATCACCACGACCGCCGCGATCACGGGCTTCAGATAGAGATAGGGCAGGCTCAGCCCCTCGAACGCCGTCAGCACCGTCGGCTCGGTGATGATCGCGACGTTGGGCCGTCCCATGATCCGCAGATTGATCGAATAGAGCGCGATCATCGTGAGGATGCTGGCCAGCAGATGCAGGATGTTGAAGCGGATATTGAGGAAGGCGGTCACCAGCCCGGCCAGCCCGCCGGCGAGGACGGCGGCGGCCGTCGCGAGGAACGGGTCGACGCCGCCGACGATCAGCGTCGCGCAGACCGCGGCGCCCAGCGGGAAGCTGCCGTCGACCGTCAGGTCCGGAAAGTCCAGCACTCGGAACGACAGGAACACGCCGAGCCCGACCAGCCCGAATACCAGCCCGATCTCGATCGCGCCGAGGAAGGCGACGAGACTCATGATTGCTCCGTTTTAACCTCACCCTTCGACAAGCTCAGGGTGAGGCCCTCATGCCGAGCTTGCCGAGGCATGAGGGCCGGCTTGCTTTCCCTAGTTATTCGACGACTTCCTTCGCGCGTTCCATCACGCTCTCGGGAATTGTCACGCCCATCTTCTCGGCCATTTCCGGATTGACGTGGAGCTCGGTGGTCGCGATGCCCTCCACCGGGATCTCGCCCGGATCCTCGCCGTTCAGGACGCGCAGCACGATCTTCCCGGTCTGCCGGCCGACGTCGTAATAGTCGAAGCCCAGCGCGGCCATCGCGCCCCGCGGAACCGAGGCGGTATCGCCGGCATAAATCGGGATCTGGTTCTGAACGCCGATGCGGACCACGGCCTCCAGCGCCGACACGATCGTGTTGTCGGTCGGCACATAGATGGCGTCCACATTGCCGACCAGACTCTGCGCCGCGGCGAGGACGTCCGACGAGCGCGTCGCCGCCGCCTCGACGATTTCCATGTCCCGCTCGGCGGCCTCGGACTTCAGGAGCTCCAGCAAGGTGATCGAGTTCGCCTCGCCGGGGTTGTAGGGCACGCCGATTCGCGTCGCATCCGGCGTGATCTCCCGGATCAGGTCGAGATGCTTGCCGATCGGCGACAGGTCCGTCACCCCAGTGACGTTGCCGCCGGGATGCTCGGCATCTTCGACCAGCTTGGCGCCGACCGGGTCGGTCACCGCGGTGAAGACGACCGGGATGTCCTTGGTCGTCGCCACGACCGCCTGCGCCGAGGGCGTGGCGATCGGGACGATCACGTCCGGGCTCTCGCCGACGAACTTGCGGGCGATCTGCGCCGCGGTGGTCGGGTTGCCCTGCGCGCTCTCATACTCGAAGCGCAGGTTCTCGCCGGGCTTGTAGCCGTTGGCGGCAAGCTCGTCGCGAACGCCGTCGCGGGCGGCGTCGAGCGCGGGATGCTCGACGATCGCGGTCACGGCCACGAAGGCGTCGGCGGCTGCGGCGGGGGTTACGCCCGGGGCGACGCCGGTAATCAGTGCGCCGGCCGCGATTGCGACACCGGCCAGCGCGGCCTTCACTGAAATGGTCATTCGATCCTCCCCGGCGTTCATCGCCAGCAAAGCTGTGTTTTTCTAGAGTGCGATCCGATCAGGTTGACCCAACCTGATCGATGAATCGCCCTCTGCTTCAAATGATTAGAGACTGATTCACCGATCACATCGGTTGGATGTGATCGGATCAGGCTCTAAGGGGCGCCACCATGCCGATGGGCCGTCGTCCGGTCAAGCCGGCTCGCGGCTCTTCGTTTGCCGCCGCCGTCTCCGTTATACTACCGCTCGGACAGGGAGAGGAGCAGGTTCGCTTGACCGAGCTGATGACGACCCGGGAGGTGGCCGATTACCTCCGCATCAAGGAACGGACGATCTATGAACTGGTGCGGACCCGGCAGATTCCCTGTACCCGGCTGACCGGGAAATGGCTGTTCCCGAAGGCGCTGATCGATACCTGGGTGGCGGAGAACTCCGACGTTCCGGGCGAGAGTCCCGCCAAGGCGCCGCCCGTCATCGCCGGCAGCCGCGATCCGCTGCTCGATTGGGCAGCGCGGGAATCCGGGTGCGGCCTGGCGCTGATCGCCGGCGGCAGCCTGGATGGTCTCACGCGGTTCGTCGCCGGCGACGCGCTCGTCGCCGGGCTGCACGTCTATGACCCGGAGAGCGGCGACTTCAACCTGCGGGCGGTGCGTGATGGTGTGCCTGGGGGCGTTCCTGCCCGCGACATCGTTCTGATCGAATGGGCACGGCGCGACCAGGGGCTGATCCTGGCCGCCGGGAACCCGCACGGCGTGCGCGGCGTCGAGGATCTGGCGATGCATCGGCTGCCGGTGATTCGCCGGCAGCCGACGGCGGGAGCCCAGCTCTTGCTCGACCATTTCGTCGCCAAGGCGGGTCTCGGCCCTGATGACCTCGCCTTCATCGACGAGGTTGCCCATACGGGCAACGAATTGGGCCTCGCGATCCTCGAGGGCCGGGCTGCGGTGGGGCTTGGGCTGCGCGCGGTGGCGCGCCAGCTCAAGCTCGATTTCCTGCCCCTGATCACGGAGCGGTTCGACCTGCTGCTGCACCGGCGCGACTTCTTCGAGCCGCCGTTCCAGACGCTGCTTGCCTTCTGCCGCGGCGCCGCCTTCGAAGCGCGGGCCGCGGCGATGGGCGGCTACGACGTCTCGGAACTTGGCCGCGTCCGGTTCAACGGGCCGTGAACGACTACGATCCTGCCCGATAATCCGGGAAGAAGAGCTGCTGGCCGTTGAGCTTATAGTCGGCGATCGCCTCCTGGCCCTCCGGCGAAATGATCCAGTCGATGAATTTCTGTCCTGCCTCGGCCTTCACATGCGGATGCTTCTCCGGATTGACGAGAATCACGCCGTAGGGGTTGAACAAGCGCTTGTCGCCCTCGACGAGGATTTCGAGGTCGCCCTTGTTCTCGAAGCTGATCCAGGTGGCGCGATCGGTGAGGGCGTAGGCCTCCATCCCGGCGGCGGTGTTGAGCGTGGCCCCCATGCCGGAGCCGGTCTCCCGATACCAGCTTCCGCTGGCGGCTGCGACATCGGTGCCGGCCTGCTTCCACAGGCCCAGTTCCTTCTTGTGCGTACCGCTGTCGTCGCCGCGCGAGGCGAAGGGTGCTCGCGATTCGGCGATCTTGTCCAGCGCTGCGACGGCATCGCTCATTCCGGCGATTCGGGCCGGATCGCTCCGTGGCCCGACGATCACGAAATCATTGTACATGACGTCGTACCGCTCGACGCCGAAGCCCTCGGCGACGAACTTCTCTTCCGAGGGCTTGTGGTGAACGAACAGGACGTCGGCGTCGCCGCGCTTGGCCAGGTCGATCGCCTGCCCGGTGCCGACCGCGACCACCCGGACGTCGACGCCGGTCTCCTCCTCGAACTTCGGCAGGAGGTTGTCGAACAATCCCGAGTTCTCGGTCGAGGTGGTCGAGGCGACGGTGATGAACTCATCGGCCGCCAGCACCGGCGGCGCCGCGAGCATTGCGGCGACTGTGAGCCCGGCCAGTGTTCTCAGGGGTCCTTTGAGCATTCCCTTCTCCTTAGCTGACGCTTTCCTTGTCGTTCACCACAGCAGCCGGCCTTCGACGAAGGCGGCGGCCGGCTCGCTGCGTGGCCCGGCGAAGAACCGCTTGGCGGAGTCCTGCTCGATCAGGCGGCCTTGATGCAGGAACAGGACCTCGTCGCCCAGACGCCGGGCCTGCCCCAGATCGTGGGTCGTCATGACGATCTTGGTCCCCGCCCGATGGATGGCGTCGACGATCTCTTCCACCGCGCGGGTCGCCGCCGGGTCGAGGCTGGCGGTCGGCTCGTCGAGGAACAGGACCTCGGGCCGTGTCGCCCAGGCGCGGGCGAGCGCCAGCCGCTGCTGCTCGCCGCCGGAGAGCGCGCGCGCCGGCTGGTGGGCGAGGGCCGTGAGACCGGTCCTCTCCAAGGCCTGCGCGACCCGCTCCGCGCGGTCGCCGCGCGGCAGCCGCCGGAGCTTGAGCGCATAGTCGATGTTCGCCGCCGCCGAGCGCCGCAGCATGACCGGCCGCTGGAACACCATCGCCTGCCGGCGGCGCGCTGCCGTCGCGGCGGGGCCTTGCCACTCGACCCGGCCGGCGCTCGGCTGCAGCAGGCCATGGCAGATCCGCAGAAGCAGGCTCTTCCCGGCGCCGTTCGGGCCGAGAATCAGCGTGCGCGGTCCGGCGGTCAGGGCCGTCGAAATCGAATCGAGCAGGCGCTTCCCCGCCGCGTCATAGCAGACGCTGTCGAGCCGGAGCGGCAGGATGGTGGCGCCCTTCATTGCTGACTCCGCCGCGCCAGATCCTGCGCCAGGAAGGCCGCGGCATTGATGGTCAGGGACAGGGCGATCAGAATGATCCCGAGGCCGAGGGCGAGCGGCAGGTCGCCCTTGCTGGTCTCCAGCGCGATCGTCGTCGTCATTACCCGGGTGACGTGATCGATGTTGCCGCCGACGATCATCACGGCGCCGACCTCGGCGCTCGCCCGGCCGAAGCCGGCGAGAATCGCCGTCACCAGGCTGAACCGGCCGTCCCACAGCAGGGTCCCGATCGCGCGGGCGGGCGTGGTGCCGAGCGAGCGGAGCTGCTCCTCATATTCGGCCCACAGGTCCTCGACCACCTGCCGGGCGATCGCGGCGATGATCGGCGTCACCAGCACGACCTGCGCGATCACCATGGCGGTCGGCGTGAAGAGAAGGCCCAGGACGCCGAGCGGCCCCGCCCGCGACAGCATCAGATAGACCACGAGCCCGACGACGACCGGCGGCAGTCCCATCAGGGCGCTCAGCAGGACGGCGGCCGCGCGGCGGCCGGGAAAGCGGACCAGGGCGACGGCCGCGCCGAGCGGCAGCCCCAGCAGCGCCGCAATGGCGACCGCCGTGAGGCTGACCTGCAGCGACAGCGCGACGATCTCGGCGAGATCCGCGTCCCAGGTCAGGATCAGTGCCGCGGCACGCTCGAAGGCTGCGGCGAACTCGAACATCCGTGACGATCCTTTCGCCTCGAGTCTGTCTCGAAGGAATCATGCAAAATTGCGCAAAATTGTGCATTCGCTCCATATTACCGCCGAGATGGTGATTTCATGCAAGAAAAAATCAGACCAAACACCTCTCATTGTCATTGCCGGATCAAGTCCGAGGACAGGGTCCGGCAATGACAAGCGCAGTGGTGCTCGCACTGATCGTGCTTGTCCCACAACTGAACCGGATCGTTGCCGGCCTTACTTGGAGCGTGGAGCGTCCATCGCTTGTGCAGACGGGGAGCAGACCGCATATTTCCAACCATGAGCGAATTCCTGTTGCGTCCGAACCCTGACGATCCGCGCCTGACCCGCCACGTCACTGGCATCGACCAGGAGGGCAAGCGGATCGACACGGCCGTCGTCGTCGAGCGGCCGCTGACCCTGTTCCTCAACGGGCAGGAGATCGTCACGATGATGACGATCGGCGATTTTCCCGACTACCTCGCCGTCGGCTATCTCCTGAACCAGAACATGCTGCGCCCCGATGATCGGGTGACGGATATCGAGTATGACGACGAGCTCGAGGTCGTCGTCGTCCGCACCGAGCGCCATACCGATTTCGAGCAGAAGCTGCAGAAGAAGACGCTGACCTCGGGCTGCGCCCAGGGCACGGTGTTCGGCGATCTGATGGAGAGGTTCGACGAGGTCGTGCTGGACCCTGAGGCCGAGTTGCGGACCTCGTGGCTCTATGCGCTCAGCAAGAAGATCAACACCAGCCCCAGCCTCTATCTCGCCGCCGGGGCGATCCATGGCTGCGTGCTCTGCGAGGAGGACCGGCCGCTGATCTATATGGAGGATGTCGGCCGGCACAACGCGATCGATAAGATCGCCGGCTACATGCATCTGAAGGGCATCGGCCCCGAGGGCAAGATCTTCTACACCACCGGGCGGCTCACCAGCGAGATGGTGATCAAGACGGTGCAGATGCGGATCCCGATCCTGATCTCGCGCTCGGGCTTCACCGCCTGGGGCGTCGAGCTGGCCCGCCGGGCCGGGCTGACATTGATCGGCCGCGCCAAGGGAAAGCGGTTCGTCGCGCTGTCCGGCGAGAACCGCATCCGCTTCGACGGCGATCCCGCCTCGGTCGGCGAGGAGAGCCCGCGCCATCAGCGCAAGGCGAGCCTCGAGAACGATGTCGCCTGAACGAGCAGACGTCCGGCCGCCCGTCCTTGGGCTGCTGCTGGCCGGCGGCCAGTCGCGTCGCATGGGCGGCGGCGACAAATGCCTGCGGCCGCTGGGCGGCAGGCCGATCCTGTCTCATATTGTCGATCGCGTCGGCCCCCAGGTGCGCCACCTGCTGCTGAACGCCAACGGCGATCCTGCACGCTTCCGCGATTTCGGGTTGCCGGTCGCGGCCGACAGCGTGGCGGGCTATGCCGGCCCACTCGCCGGCGTGCTGACCGGCCTCGATTGGGCGGCGGCGGAGGCGCCCGACTGCCGCTTCGTCGCGAGCGTTCCGACCGATGCGCCGTTCCTGCCGGCCGATCTCGTCCAGCGGCTGATGGCCGGATTGGAGGCCGAGGGCGCCGACATGGCCTGCGTCGCCAGCGGCGGGCGCCATCATCCGGTGGCCGGGCTCTGGCCCGTCGATCTACGCGAGGACCTGCGCCGCGCGATGACCGTGGAGGACATCCGCAAGGTCGATGTCTGGACCGGCCGCTACAAGCTCGCGGTCGTCGAGTTCCCGACCGATCCGGTCGATCCCTTCTTCAACACCAACCGGCCCGAGGATCTCGAAGCGGCGGAGCGGTTGTTGGGCTGATGCGCCGCTGATGCTCCGGTGTCAGAGCGGATGGCTGCCGAGCCAGGCGACGACCTCCTCGGCATGCCGGTCGGGCGGGAAGACCGGATAGAACACCCGTTCGATCCGGCCGGCCCGAAGTACCAGGGTCAGCCGCTTCATCAGCACCATACCCGCCACTTCCAAGACCGGCAGCCCAAGAGCCTTGGTAAGGCGCAGCTCGTGATCGCTCAGCACCTCGAAAGGTAGATGGAGGCGCTGAACCATCTCCTGCTGATAGGCGGTCGTCTGCGTGCTCAGCCCGAACAGTCCGGCCCCGAGCTCGGCGAGTTCCCGGCTGTGATCGCGGAAGGAACAAGCCTCGGGCGTACAGCCGCGGGCGCCTGGTATCATGTCCCATCCGTCGGGGAGCGGCTGGCCCGGAACACCCGTCATCGGATAGGCGTAGACGACCGTCCGCGGCGCATCGGAGTCGGCGAGCCTCACATCGCGGCCCGCGGTCGACGGCAGCGAGATCGGCGGGATGGTCATGCCCGGCAGATGGTCGCACGCGCCGTCATCCTCGGGCCGCGGCAGGTCATCCGGAAGGCGGTTCAGGTTAAGTGGGTCCGACATTCGATGCGCTCCGTCCGTTCTGCCGTGCCTCGCGGAGCAGTTTAGCAGCACGGACGCGTACGAGGTGAGTACTCTTACCGCGTCGCGGGCCGAAGCGCCGAGCCGCCCCTCCAGACGCGCCGGGTCAGCGCCGTCCACAGTCCTTGCGGCCGTTCGGGGTCGAGGAGCTCATGCTCGGCGATGAAGGTCTCGGCCTCGTTCGGCAGCTCGGCCTCGAACGGCACGAGAGTGCGGCCGGGCCGTCGCAGCGTCTCGATCGCGCGGATGAAGGATCCGGTCTCCGCATGGGCGGCGGCCACTTCGTCGGGCGTGACGCCGAGATGCTCGGCGACGAGCCCATTCCGGACGGCGGCGATGGCAGTGCCGATCCGCGTCTCGTCGGGCGTCCCGGGCACGGCCTCGATGGCGATATCGCACTCGGTGTCGAAGCCCATGGAGCGGTTGTTGAGATTTGACGATCCGACGCGCAGCAGGCGATTGTCGACCGCCATCACCTTGGCATGCACATAGATCGGGGTCCCGCCGGCGGTAACCGGCGTATAGATTCGGAAACGATCGTGCCGATCCGCCTTGCGGAGCTCCGCGATCAGGCGGGCGCGGGCGGAGCCCATCGCCTCCTCCTCGAGCCAGCCCGCGGCCGACTCCGGGTTGACGATCACGATCTCGGGGCCGTTCACCTCGCGCAGCCGTGCGGCGAGCGCCTCGGCGATCCGGCGCGAGGCGAAATACTGGCTTTCCAGATAGATCGTCCGCCGCGCGGCGGCGATGCCGGTCAGATAGAGCGCCTCGATCTCGCGGATCTCGGGGCGGCCGCCATGCGCCGGCGCCGTCCGCGCGATCGCGACATCGATGTCGCGGAGCATTGGATCGAGCCGTGTCGGCCAAGGGTCGTGCTCAGGCGGCGGCGGCTCGAGGCGCTCGCCGGTCGCCCGGTGCCACCGCTCGCGGGCGAGCTCGCCGAGCGCCTTGGCGGCCGCACCGTCCACGGCCGTCGTGATGTCGTGCCAGGGGCCGAGCGAGCGATGCCAGGGGCTGCGCCGGCGTCGGTCATCGTCCAGATGCCCGCGCGTGTCCCAGCGGCCGACCGTCATGTCGATGCCGCCGCAGAAGGCGAGCGCGTCGTCGATCACGACGACTTTCTGGTGATGGCATGCGCCCAGGGGATGCTCGCTGTCGAGTTTGAACCGGATGCGCCGATCCGTGATCCAATCGAGGATAAAGAGCGGGGTTGCGCCCCGCCCGAGCGACTGGACGATGCTGAAATCCCATTTGAGGACATAGGCGCAGAGCTTGGGGCGGCGCTTCACCACCTCGGAGATGAACGCGCCAAGCTTGTTCGGGACGCCCGACTTCGGATCGTCGGGCTCCAGCAGGATGCGCGTATCAAAGTCCCAGCTGATCAGCATTACCGTGTGCCGCGCCTCGAGGATCGCCGCCTTGAGAACGGCGAAATAGTCGGCCGCGTCGACGATCGGCGCGAACCGGTGCGCCCGCTCGATGCGCCAGCAGTTCCGCCCCGGCTGCAGCAAGCGCTCGCGCTCGCCTGCGGCGAGAGGGGGAGGCTCCTCTCCCGGAGCGCTACCGGGCATGGAAGACGGCCCTTTCATGTTACCGGCATGTCTCGGCAGGTCGGTTGGGACGGGGAGCTCAGAAGATCAGGGCCAGAATCCCGATCACGACCAGCAGGCCAATGAGGAAGATGATCCCAATCGTGCCGCCGAGGAACTTCAGCATGTTGATCTCCCTCCTTCTTGAGGCGCCTAACAGAACCTGTCCATGCTCTGCGCCGGGTCTTGTGTTAACGCCATCAAGCGCGATTTGGTTCGCCGGGAGGCTTGGTCCGCGACTCGTCTCGCCGTCGGTCAGACGTCCTCGTCCGGGCCGACCGTCTCCAGGCTGACCACATCACCCTTGATCAGCAGCTTGCCGGCGTTCTCGAAATTCACCGTGATCCGGTTGCCGATCACCGACTGGACCTGACCGATCCCCCAGTCCGGGCGGTCGGGATGACGCACGAGCGCGCCGGGCAGCGGGGAGCCGGGCAGAGGGGCGCCGGGAGGGAGACGTTCAACCATCGCGGGCGATCTCCAAAGCTTGGGATTCCGATAGAGTCGATTATCGGTTAATAGAGGGGTGCGGCGAAGGAATACAAGGCACCGCAACTCCGCCGTGTCGAGGCGCACCGAGAGGACCGAGGGGGAAGAGAAATACCATGAAGATCGATCTGCGCATCACCGAACTGCTTTCGTCGCGACTCTGTCACGAGCTGATCAGTCCGGTCGGCGCCGTCGGCAACGGGCTCGAGCTGCTGGAAGAGGAGGAGGCGGGGATGGCCGCCGATGCGCTCGCGCTCTCGATCAAGAGTGTGCGGCGGGCGTCCGCCCTGTTGCAGTTCTACCGGATCGCCTATGGCGCCGCGGGCAGCACGGCCGCGGTCGGGGAGGGCGAGGCGCGGTCCCTCGCGTCGGGAATCCTGGAAGGTGGCAAGATCACGCTCGGCTGGTCCTCCAGCCTGCCGGAAGCCGGCATGCCGCAGGGCATGGCGAAGCTCATCCTGAACATGCTGCTCCTGGCCATCGAGGCGCTGCCGCGCGGCGGCGAACTGGCCGTCGATCTGGCGGCGTCTCAAGAGGGAGGGGGCCAGGGAGCCGTCGCCACCGTGACCGCGACCGGTCAGGATGCCCGGCTCGCCGACGAGATCCGCTCGGCGCTCGCCGTGGATGCGGATGTCGAGGCGCTGACGGCGAAGACCGTGCAGGGCTATTTCCTGATCCGCCTCGCGGAAGCGTTCGGCGGCCATGTCGAGGTTTCGGCCCCGGCTCCCGGGCCGGTGCGTCTCCGGCTGGCCCTGGCGGCGCGGTGATCGGCTGCCAAGACACTGTTTTCACCGCTTCTTAAGGTTGCAATGACACTCTAATCGCCATCTTCGCGGCGGGACTCCGAGCCCTGTCGTAGATCCTGTCTTCCCCGATATTCGGGACAAGTCATAGGAAATCTGATGGACGATCTGCTGAGTGAATTTCTCACCGAGACTGCGGAGAGCCTCGCGGTATTGGACGTCGAACTCGTAAAATTGGAGCAGAATCCAAACGATCCGGCTTTGCTCGGCAATATCTTTCGTCTCGTCCATACCATTAAGGGAACCTGCGGCTTTCTCGGGCTGCCGCGGCTGGAGGCGGTCGCCCATGCCGGAGAGAATGTGCTCGGCAAGGTCCGCGACGGCGAGCTCGAGGTAACGCCCGAAGCCGTCTCGCTGATCCTGGAATGCCTCGATCGGGTCCGCTCGCTGATGGGGACGCTGGAGCAGACCGAAGCGGAGCCGGCCGGCGAGGATTCGGCCCTGATCAATCGGCTGAACGCCCTGGCCGACGGTGTCGGCGCGGCGGAGCCGGCCGCGACTTCCGCGCCACCCGCCGCCAGCAGCCTGTACGACCGGGTCGGCGGTCTGGCGGCGATCGACGCCATCGTCGAGGTCTTCTACGGCAGCGTGGTCGCGGACGAGCAGCTGAAGGGCTACGTCGCGGACATCAACCTCGACATTCTGCAGGCGGGGCAACGTGCCTTCCTTGGCGGTCTGATTGGCGGGCCGGCATCGGAACGGGAGGCCGCACAGGCCAGCGCCCATCGCGGCTTCGTGACGGCGGCGATGGAGCCGCAGGATGTCGCGGCCGTCGACGAGTATCTGCGCGCCGCCCTGGCCGCGCTCGAAGTGCCGGCGGATGCGGCCGAAACGGTCATGGGGCTGATCGCCGCATCCCGCCCGGATGCAGCCGGTTCGGCAGTGCAGGCCGAAGCGCCTTCGACCTCCAGCCCGACAATCGACATGCCGGCAACCGCGGAAGCGCCGGGGGAAGCGCCGGAGCGCGAGCGGGAGGCGGCCAAGCCCGCGGCATCGACCGCCGGTAAGCCGGGCGAAGCGGAGGAGGGCACGAAGGACTCGGCCGTCGCCAACCAATCGATCCGGGTCAATGTCGACCTGCTCGAGAACCTGATGACCATGGTCAGCGAGCTGGTGCTGACCCGCAATCAGGTTCTGCAGATCCTGCGTACGCAGAAGGACAGCGAGTTCGCGGCGCCATTGCAGCGGCTCAATCACGTCACCTCCGAGTTGCAGGAGGGGGTGATGAAGACGCGCATGCAGCCGATCGGGAACGCCTGGGCGAAGCTGCCGCGCCTGGTCCGGGATCTCGCCCACGATCTGGGCAAGAAGATCGACCTGCAGATGATCGGGGCGGATACCGAGCTCGATCGCCAGGTCCTCGAGATGATCAAGGACCCGCTGACGCATATGGTGCGAAACTCGGCGGACCACGGGCTGGAAACGCCGGAGGAGCGACGCAGGCGGAAGAAGCCCGATACCGGCAAGATCACGCTGAACGCCTATCACGAAGGCGGTCACATCATCATCGAGATCTCCGACGATGGCCGGGGTCTGGCGCTCGAAAAAATCAAGGCCAAGGCGCTGCAGAACGGCATCGCCACCCAGGCGGAGCTGGACGACTTCACCGTCCAGCAGGTTCAGCAGCTGGTCTTCAGGCCCGGCTTCTCGACCGCCGACAAGGTTACCAGCGTCTCCGGGCGCGGCGTCGGCATGGACGTCGTCAAGACGAACATCGAGAAGATCGGCGGGACCATCGAGCTGCGCTCGACCGAGGGCCGCGGCTCCACCTTCGTCATCAAGATTCCGCTGACGCTCGCCATCGTCTCGGCGCTGATCGTCGAATGCGCCGGCGAGCGCTTCGCGATCCCGCAGATCAGCGTCGTCGAGCTGGTTCGCATCTCCGCCAACTCCGACAACAGCGTCGAGCGGATCAAGGACACGCCTGTTCTGCGGTTGCGCAATCGTCTTCTGCCGCTCGTGTCGCTGCGCGAGATGCTGCATATCGGCGAGGGCGACGACGCGGAGGACAGCTTCATCGTCGTGACCCAGGTCGGAACGCACAGCTTCGGCATGATCGTCGACAGGGTCTTCGACACCGAGGAGATCGTGGTCAAGCCGGTAGCGCCGATCCTGCGCCATATCGAGATCTTCTCCGGCAACACGATCCTCGGCGACGGCAGCGTGATCATGATCCTCGATCCGAACGGGATCGCCATCTCGAGCGGCCAGATGAACCTCGCCGAGGCGGTCGTTGCGGATGTCGCCACCCACCGCGACCACCGCGGCGAGGAGCGCGTGCCACTCCTGCTGTTCCGCGCCGGCGACGGCGCGCCGAAGGCGGTACCGCTGGCGCTTGTCGCCCGCCTGGAGGAGATCGACCTAGCGACGGTCGAGCGGTCCAACGGCGTCTGCGTCGTGCAATATCGCGGCCAGCTCATGCCGCTGATCTCGATCAGCGCCGACCACCAGATCGGGGAGACCGGGAAGCAGCCGATTCTCGTCTTCTCCGACCGTGACCGATCGATGGGCCTCGCCGTTGACGCCATCCTCGACATCGTCGAGGACCGGCTTGCGGTGGAGCTGTCTACCGATGAGCCGGGGCGGATTGGCAGCGCGATCATCGCCGGTCACGCGACCGACATCATCGACGCGGGCTACTATCTGACGCAGGCCTTCCGCGATTGGTTCGGGACGGCGGAGGGCGATGGCGGCGATGGCAAGCGCGTCCTGCTGATCGACGACAGCCCCTTCTTCAGAAACCTGCTGGCGCCGCTCCTGTCGGTCGCCGGCTATGACGTGACGACGGCCGAGAGCGCGGCCAAGGCGCTGATGCTCCATGAGGCCGGCGAGGATTTCGACGTCATCATCAGCGACATCGAGATGCCAGGCATGAACGGCTTCGAATTCGCCCAGACGGTGAAGAAGGGGACGCGCTGGCAGAACACGCCGATGGTCGCGCTGTCCTCGCACTCGTCGCCGCGCGACATCGACCGCGGACGGGCGGTGGGCTTCAACGACTATGTCGCGAAGTTCGATCGCGACGCGCTGCTGCAGACGCTTTCCGAAAGCCTGATGGATGTGCGAGGTGCCGCATGACGGCGGATGAACCGAAGGCGAGGACGACCGCCGGGGCGGAGGTCGAAGCCGCTGGCGAAATGCAGGACTATGTCTCGATGACGATCGGCGGTCAGCTGTTCGGCGTGCCGGTGCTGAAGGTGCAGGACGTCCTCGGGACGCAGCGCATCACCCGAATTCCGCTGGCGCCGCCCGAGGTCGCGGGGTCGCTGAACCTGCGCGGACGGATCGTCACGGCGATCGACGTGCGGCTGCGGCTCGGTCTTCCGCCGCGGCCGGAGTCGGAAACGGCGATGAGCGTGGTGATCGATCAGGGCGGCGAGCTCTACAGCCTGCTGGTCGATTCCGTCGGCGAGGTTCTCTCCTTGCGGGTGCGGGACTTCGAGCGGAACCCGCCGAACCTAGATCCGCGCTGGCGCGACTTTTCGGAGGGCATTCACCGTCTCAAGCAGAGTCTTCTCGTGGTCCTTGATGTGGCGCGTCTGCTCCAGATCGGCCGCGCGGAGGCCGCGTGAGAGTGTCTAGCTGCAGGTTCGGCCGGAACACGGGAGCGTGGCGATGAAGTCCTGTCTGATCGTTGACGACTCTAAGGTCGTGCGCATGGTCGCGCGGAAGATCCTCGAGGCGTTGAATTTCCGCATCGAGGAGGCGGAGAACGGGCAGGACGCGCTCCGCGCCTGCCTGCAGGAGATGCCCGACGCGATCCTGCTCGACTGGAACATGCCGGTGATGACCGGTATCGAGTTCCTCCAGGAATTGCGGCGCACCGCCGGCGGTGAGGCGCCCGTCGTCGTTTTCTGCACGACGGAGAACGACATGCGGCATATCCAGGAGGCGATCGGTGCGGGCGCCAACGAATACATCATGAAGCCGTTCGACAGCGAGATCATCGAGTCCAAGTTCGCGCAGGCGGGCCTGCTGTAGAAAATCCGGGACGCCCGCGCGGACCAAGTGCCAGGAACACCCAAGTGACGACGCAGTCGGACAGTTCAGAACACGCGCAGATCCAGGTCATGGTGGTGGATGATTCCGCCGTGGTCCGCGGGCTGCTAACCCGGACACTCGAAAGCGATCCGTTGATCAGGGTCGTCGCCTCCGTGGGCAACGGCAGCATGGCGCTTGCGGCCTTGGGCCGCGCGGCGGCGATCGAGGTGGTGGTCCTCGACATCGAAATGCCGGTCATGGACGGGCTGACGGCGCTGCCGAAGCTGATCGCGGCACGGCCGGGCCTTCAGGTCATCATGGCCTCGGCCCTGACGCGGCAGAACGCCCATATTACCCTGCAGGCGCTTGCCGCCGGTGCCGCCGAGTGCATCGCGAAGCCGAGCTCGAACCGGGACGTCGGATCCGCCGACGACTTCAAGCGCGACCTGATCGCCAAGGTGAAGGCACTGGCGATCGCAGCCCGGGAGAGCAGCGGACTCCCGATGCCGCGGCCGCGGGACCCGGCCGCCGGCCCGCCGGTGCGCCCGCACGCCAATGCCGGTCGGCCCGTCCGTCTTCGGACCATTCCGATCGCCGCCCCGGCCGTTCTCGCGATCGGCAGCTCGACGGGCGGCCCCCAGGCGCTGTTCACGGTGCTGTCGAGCATTGCCGGCGCCGTCAGCCTGCCGATCTTCGTCACCCAGCATATGCCGGCCACCTTCACCACGATCCTGGCCGAGCATATCGCGCAGGCCAGTCGAACCCCGGCGGCTGAGGCGCGCGACGGCGAGCCGGTGACGGGTGGGCGTATCTACATCGCCCCGGGTGACTTTCACATGACGGTGATCCCCGAGCGCGATCGGAAAGTCGTTCGGCTGTCGAAGGAGCCGCCGGAGAACTATTGCCGCCCGTCCGTGGATCCGATGCTGCGCAGTCTCGCCCGGGCCTATGGCAGCGGCGTTTTCGCCCTGATCCTAACGGGTATGGGGCATGACGGCCTGCGCGGGGCCGAGGCGGTCATCGCCGCCGGTGGCGCCGTAGTCGCGCAGGACGAGGCGACCAGCGTCGTCTGGGGAATGCCCGGCGCGGTCGCGACCGCGGGACTGTGCAGCGCCGTGCTGCCCCTGCCAGACATCGCGCCCTATCTCCGCAAGCTGATTCTCAGGTCGGCGGCATGAACGTGAACGACTTCGATCTCATCTGTCGGATCCTGAAGGATCGGTCGGGCCTGACGCTCTCGAAGGACAAGGCTTACCTGCTGGAAAGCCGGTTGCTGCCCGTTGCCCGCCGATGGAAGCTGACGAGCTTCGACGAGCTTGCGAGGCTGGTCCGCGGCCAGCCGGACGAAACACTGCTGTGCGCGATTACCGAAGCGATGACGACCAACGAGTCGTTCTTCTTCCGTGACGCCAAGCCGTTCGAGCAGTTCCAGTCTCTAGTGCTGCCGCGGCTCCTCGAGGCCCGCGCGCACAAACGGACGATCCGGATCTGGAGCGCCGCCTGCTCGACCGGGCAGGAGCCTTATTCGTTGGCCATGATCTTGGACGCGGAGGCGAACAAGCTGGCCGGCTGGCGGGTGGAGATCCTGGCCACCGATCTTTCGAACGAGATCATCGACCGGGCGCGAGAGGGCACCTATTCGCAGTTCGAGGTCCAGCGCGGTCTGCCGATCAGCATGCTGGTGAAGTATTTCCAGCAGGTTGGCGACCGCTGGCAGATCAATGCCAAGATCCGCGACATGGTTACCTTCCGCTCGTTCAATCTGCTGAACGATCTGACGCCGCTCGGCAGTTTCGACGTGGTTTTCTGCCGCAACGTCCTGATCTATTTTGATCAGCAGACCAAGTCGACCGTGCTCGCCCGGATCGCCAAGCAGATGCCAAACGATGGCTTTCTCTATCTTGGCGGCGCCGAAACCGTCCTTGGGGTGTCCGACCGGTTCCAGGTCGTCGACGGGCAGCGGGGCATCTACGGCCTCGTACCGCCGGGCGCCATGCCCAACCCCATGATCGTCGCTGCTGTCTGAATACTGATCACGGGGCGCCCCATAGGGACACCGAGGCGCGGAGATGCTCTTGCGAGAATCTCCGCGCCTCGGCGTTTCCGTGATTCAGGGCGTTTGCGCCTTGTCGGCGCGGCCGGCCGTCAAACGACGGCGGCGTCGCGCTTCGGCTGCGCCGGGATCTCCTCGACCGGGTCGCGCAGAACGTAGCCGCGGCCCCAGACGGTTTCGATATAGCTGTCTCCGCCGGTGGCATTGCCCAGCTTCTTGCGCAGCTTGCAAACGAACACGTCGATGATCTTCAGCTCTGGCTCGTCGATCCCGCCATAGAGATGGTTGAGGAACATCTCCTTGGTCAGCGTCGTGCCCTTGCGCAGCGACAGGAGTTCGAGGATGCCGTACTCCTTGCCGGTGAGATGCAGCGGCTGGCCCTCGACCTCGACCGTGCGGGCGTCCAGATTGACGGCCAGCTTGCCGGTCCGGATCACCGAGTCCGAATGCCCCTTCGAGCGGCGGACGATTGCCTGAATACGGGCGATCAGCTCGCGCTTGTCGAACGGTTTCGTGAGATAGTCGTCGGCGCCGAAGCCGAGGCCCTTGAGCTTGTTGTCCAACTCGTTGAGCCCCGACAGGATCAGGATCGGCGTGTTTACCCGCGCCGCCCGAAGCCGCCGCAGTACCTCATAGCCATCGATGTCCGGCAGCATCAAGTCGAGCAGGATGATGTCGTAATCGTAGAGCTTCCCGATCTCCAGCCCGTCCTCTCCGAGGTCCGTCGAGTCGACGATGAAGCTTTCGGACTTCAGCATCAATTCGATGCTCTGCGCCGTATTCGAGTCGTCTTCCACCAAAAGAACGCGCATCGGTGAGTCCCTATTCCCTAGTACTTCTTAAGATTAGCCCCTTAACCACTTTCCGGGAAGCAGGTTAATAAACCTTTACCCGGCGCAGTCCCAACCGAGCTATGCCCTCATTAACCGAATTTACCGATGCTTAAATACAGCCTGAGATGATCCAGTCAACCATCTGATAGCCTTTTTATTCCTGCACACAACCCAATGATTAGCAGCATCCGACCTGTCGAGACCCTTCTTAGCGACCTCGAACGAATTCCCGAGACTCGATTCTACGGCCGTGTAACGGCCGTTCTTGGCATGATGGTTGAGGTTGCGGGGGCGGAGCGCGCGCTGTCCATCGGCGCGCGCTGCAACCTCGTCGACAGGAGTGGACGCCGGATTCCCTGTGAGGTTGTGGGCCTGCGCAATGGGCGGGCCCTGGCCATGCCCTATGGCGCTCTCGAAGGAGTCGGGCTCGGCTGCAAGGCCGAGGCGGTCGATGTCGAGCCGGTAGTTCGCCCCTCGCGCGCCTGGCTCGGGCGGGTCGTCAACGCGCTGGGCGAGCCGATCGACGGGAAGGGGCCGCTCCCCGGCGGGCTGATCGCCTGCCGGCTTCGTAACCCGCCGCCTCCCGCCCATGCGCGCCAGCGCGTCGCCGGCAAGCTCGACGTCGGCGTCCGCGCGATCAATACCTTCCTGACCTGCTGCCGGGGACAGCGGATGGGCATCTTCGCCGGTTCGGGCGTCGGCAAGTCGCTGCTGCTCTCGATGCTGGCGCGCTATACCGCCGCCGACGTCAATATCATCGGCCTGATCGGCGAGCGGGGTCGCGAGGTGCAGGAGTTCATCGCCGACGAGCTCGGGCCGGAGGGTCTCGCCCGCAGCATCGTGGTCGTGGCCACGTCGGACGAATCGCCGCTGATGCGCCGACAGGCCGCCCATCTCACGCTCGCCCTCGCCGAATTCTTTCGTGATCAGGACGACCAGGTGCTCTGCCTGATGGACAGCGTGACCCGCTTCGCCATGGCGTTGAGGGAAATCGGTCTGTCCGCCGGCGAGCCGCCCGCCAGCAAAGGCTACACCCCGTCGGTCTTCGCCGAGCTGCCGCGCCTGCTGGAGCGGGCCGGTCCGGGCTGCGGGAAGGGCAGCGTCACCGGCTTGTTCACCGTGCTCGTCGAGGGCGACGACCACAATGAGCCGATCGCCGATGCGGTGCGCGGGATTCTGGATGGTCATATCCTGCTCGACCGCGCGATCGCCGAACGGGGGCGCTATCCGGCGATCAATCTCTTGCGAAGCGTCTCGCGGACCCTGCCGGGCTGTAACTCGGACGAAGAGAACGCCCTGATCCGCCGCGCCCGGGGCCTTCTCGCGACCTATGAGGACATGGCCGAGCTGATCCGCCTCGGAGCCTATCGTCGCGGCAGCGACGCGGCGGTGGACGCGGCGATCGACCACTACCCCGCGCTCGAGGCGTTCCTTGCCCAGGACAAGGCGGAGCGGGACGACCTGTTGAGCGGTTACGCCAAGCTGGCCGCGATCCTTGATGCTGCCGGGGATGCTTCTAGCGGGGCATTGGCGCAATGAGCGCCATCGAGCAGCTGATTCGGCTGCATCGCTGGAAACTCGATGAGAAGCGCCGGAGGGGCGCGGACCTCGAACGGCTGGCGGACCGCTTTCGGCGGGACATGGAGCAGCTGAAAGCCGAACTGCGTCGGGAGCAGGAAGCGGCCGCCAGCTCCATCGAGCTTCAACGGTCCTTGCCCGGCTATGCCAGCGCGATCCGGAACCGCTGCGCCAGGCTCGAAACCTCAGCGCGGGAAGTGGAAAGCGAGCTTGAGGAGGTGCGGGAAGAGATTGCCGAAGCCTATCGGGAGATGAAGCGGTACGAGCAGGCACTGAGCAGCAGGGAGGCGCGGCGACAGGCCGTGCTGCGCCGTCGCGAGCAGATCGCCAGCGACGAGATCGGGCTGTCGATCTATCGGCGGCGGCAGTAGAGGCCGCGAGCCGTCTCCGGTGTTTCGCCGAAGGGCAAGGGCGCCGCACCCGGAGCGATGAGGGCAAAGCTAGCAACCTGTGCTGCTATTTATCGGATATTATTAAATTAAGCCCGCTGTTTTCTCGTGAAAATGAGGAAATTGACAAAGTAATGCACTGAATATAATCAATTGTCCTGTTGATTATTTATGCGGAAAAGAGAGTCGTGAAAAAGTTATTCGGCATTTTTATTTATTTTGCTGCGCTGTTCTATGCCGATGCGGCTCTTGCGCAGTCGAAGGGGCGTTACTTTGCCGGAACGCTTGGTTTCGTGTCCCCTATGGATGAAGAGGCCAATGACGGCGGCGTCCGTGCCGAACTCTCCTACCAGAGCGCCACCATGGTGTCCGGTGCGATCGGCTATGCCGTCGGGAACGGTTTCCGGACCGAGCTCGAGGTCGGATATGCCAGCATCGAGGGCGACCGGATAAAGCTCAGCGATGGCGTCAATTCCTCCAGTTACGATCTCAGCGACTACGAGGTATCGACGCTGCTCACCACGGCCAATCTCTTCTACGACATCAAGACGAAAGGCCTGGTTTCGCCCTATGTCGGCGGCGGCCTCGGGTTCGCTCAGCTGTCGGTGGATGGCTTCACCGTGGCCGGCTGGACCTTCTACGGCGGCACCGAGACGGACCTCGCCGCCTTTGGCGAGGTTGGCCTCAGCCTGCCGGTAACGGAAACGCTCGATATCGTGCCCGCCTATCGCTTTCTCTGGATAAACACGGCGGACTATGAAGGCTACGAGGACACGACAGCGCATATCCTCAAGGTCGGGGCGCGCTTCGCCTTCTGACTCGGAGCCAGTGTGCGAGGAGAATAACGGAGGCGGCATAGAGGAACGCCTTGGCGCTCTGGCTGCCGATGATTGCGGCCGTTGGGCTTGCCACGTGTCCCTCGTGCTCGCGCACCGCGACATGGGGCGCGTGGCGGATACGCTCCAACCTGCCGTCCCAATCCCACAGCATGAACTGATGATGCGCCGTGCTCTTCGGCGGCAGGTCCTTCGGCAGCGCCTCTCATTGGCAACCCGACGAAAGCACCGAGCAAATGGCGTTCAGAACCTCGCGAACCTAGCGCGAACATGGTTTCTGCAGGAGAGTTAATAGAAAGTTCATAATATTATGTAATCATTAAAGGTACAAAATAAAGATAGAATAATAGCTAAATAAATATGAAGCATACGTCTTAAAAATACTTGGCATAGCATTTGAGCTGTTATACAATTTTCGGCGTAAGTCGAATACCATTTGACCAATTGGCAAAAGTTTTGGTTGGCGTTCGTCGTAAGCTCCCTGTTCTCGTGTAAGGCAGATCGCAATGCATAGTCTGGACATCATCCTTCGGAATCCCGTCGGTTCACGCCTGCAGTTTCTTCGGCGTTGCGGAATGGTTGGCGTCGGCGGCGTGGTTTGGGCGACGACGACATTTTTCACCGTCAACGCACAGGCGGCGGGTCTTTACTTTCAAGAGCAGGGTGCAGTTGGGATCGGGCGCGCGAACGCCGGGTCCGCTGCGGCGGCTGATGATGAAAGCACTATTTTCTTCAATCCCGCCGGCATGACCAATCTCGATGGCGCTTCGCTAGCGTTAAGCACAACCTTTTTGATGCCGAGGGCGGACTTCTCGAACGAGGGTTCGACCGCGACGACGCCAGGCAACAGCGGTGCTCCTGCTCCCATCTCGGGAGGCGACGGTGGCAATCCGTTCGGCGTGACGACGATCCCGAATTTGTACGTCGTATCTCCGGTTGCCGGTCGTGACCTTTGGCTCGGCTTCAGTGTAACGGCCCCTTTCGGTATGAAGCTGGAGTATGACGATGACTGGTTCGGCCGGTACGAATCGACGTACACCGACCTGCAAGTCATCGACTTCGGGCCATCGGTCGCCTATCGGGTAAGCGATAGTCTGTCTATCGGCGGCGGCCTCGATATTCAGTACGCCAACGCGACATTGGAGAATCGAATCCCGGACCCGATGAATCCGGGCGGGCCGACAGCGGCGACAGACGGGAACTTCCGCGCCAAGGGTGATTCCTTTGCGCTTGGATTCAATGTCGGCCTCACCTTCACGCCGGTGCCGAGCACGCGTTTCGGCGTGCATTACCGCCACGGCACCAGCCACGAGCTCGAGGGCGATACAACGACATCCGGCTTGACCGGGCCCCTTGCGGGCGCAAACGGCCGGTCGGACATGAAGGCGGATCTCGACCTGCCTGCCGTGATCGGCGTCGGCGTTGCCCACGAACTCACGTCCCGACTGACGCTGCTCGGTCAGTTCAATTATTTCACTTGGAGTGAATATGAGGAGGTGCGAATCCGCTACGATGACGGTTCGCCCGACGTGGTCCGTGAGCAGAATTACGACGACAGCATTTCGGTCGCTGTGGGCGCCGAATTCGACCTGGATCAGCGCTGGACCCTCCGCGGCGGCTTTCAATACGAAGAGACGCCGACTACCGATCCGTCGTTTCGCAGCACCCGCGTACCCGATGGGGACCGCTACTACGTCACGGCCGGTGCGAGCTACGCGTTTTCCGATAACTTTTCGGTCGATTTCGCCTACGCCCACGTGTTCGTGAAGGACGGTAGGATCGACCGTACCGATACCTACTTCGATGGCACTGGGCTCGATACATCGGTCACGACCAGCGCCACCTACGAGGGCGGTTTCGACGTCGTTGCGGTCAAGGGAGTGTGGAGCTTCTAGATGAGGGGCAGGTCATTCGTTGGAACCGGCGCCATGCGGGTAAGCCGGCCAGTTGGGGCGACGGTGTCAGTCGAGCGAATCGAATTTGGCGGCGCCTTCGTTTGCGTCAGCGGGTAGGGGTCGCGAAGAACGGTACTTGGGGAAGGAAAATGACCAAAGTGCTGTTGATCGAGGACAACGAAATGAACCGAGATATGCTTGGGCGTCGGTTGGTTCGGAGCGGCTTCGAGGTGTGTACGGCCGCGGACGGCCTTTCCGGTATCACAGCGGCCAAACGAGAGCATCCAAACGTCATCCTGATGGATATAGGCCTGGGGCTGGGCGAGATGGATGGCTGGGAAGCGGCCCGGCAGATCAAGGCTGATGTGGCGACCGCGGCGATTCCCATCATCGCGCTGACGGCCCATGCCACGACAGAGGACCGCGCGAGGAGCTTCGAGGCGGGTTGCGAGGCGTTCGATACGAAGCCAGTGGATTTTGACCGCCTTCTTTCGAAGATCAGCGATGTTCTTGTGAAAGCATAGCGCCATGCAAGCAAGTAAGCCACGTATACTTGTCGTTGACGACATCAAGGACAACAGAGCAATCCTCCTGCGTCGCTTGGCGCGCTCTGACTTCGACGTTGCAGAGGCGGATGGTGGACGCTCGGCTCTGAGTTTGATCGGGCGTGAACACTTCGATCTGGTGCTGCTCGATATTGCGATGCCCGATTTGGACGGGATCGAGGTTCTGAAGAGAGTTCGTCAGAAGCACTCACCGTTGAATCTGCCGGTAATCATGGTCACGGCGCACGGCGAGAGCAGCCAAACGGCGGCCGCGCTCAGGCTCGGTGCCAATGACTATGTGACGAAGCCGGTCGATTTTCAGGTGGCATTGGCACGGATCGAAAGCCAGCTCGCGCACAAGCAGGATCAATCACGGCTCGAGGGCGAACTCGACATGGCGGATCAGCGTCTGCGATCGCTTGTCGATCAATTGCCTGCCGGCTTGGCGCTGAAGAATCGGAATGGTGAGTTCCTGACCGTAAACACCCAGTACGGTGCATTCTTGGGATTCGATTCGGAAGACGCGGTCGGGCGGACTCAGGACTTCTTTCAGGATGCCGCG
Organism: Virgifigura deserti; assembly: GCA_003576685.1. Classification (GTDB taxonomy): domain Bacteria; phylum Pseudomonadota; class Alphaproteobacteria; order Dongiales; family Dongiaceae; genus Virgifigura; species Virgifigura deserti. The sequence continues at coordinate 121,082 of QOZR01000004.1, read as the reverse complement.
TCAGCAGAGGTCGTTCGCCTGGACGAAGCCGCGCTCGCTGCCGAGGCGCCGACCCACGCCCAAATCATGGTGGGGGAGGGCGAAGATCGCCGCGTGTTCCTCGCGACAAGCTTTCCAATACGCGGTTCGGGCTCCTCTGTCGGCATTGGTACCTCGTTGTTCGACGTGACGGAGCGGTGGCGCGCGGAGCGTGAGTTGGTCGCCGCACGGGACGCTGCCGAGGCTGGGAACCGGGCGAAGAGCGAGTTTCTCGCTGCGATGAGCCATGAGCTGCGAACCCCGCTGAACGCCATCATCGGGTTCGCGGACATTATGGCGGCCGATACCTTGGGGCGGGACGGCTATACGAACTACAAAATATACGCGAAGGATATCGGGGATAGCGGACGGCATCTCTTGGCGGTCATCAATGATGTCCTCGATCTTGCCAAGCAGGATGCGGGACGCCTCGAACTGATAGAAGACACGATCGATATTGCCAGCATGATTGAATACTGTCGGCAGACGGTATCCCGGGCGGCGCAGGATGCTGGTGTCCAATTGTCGGTGGCGGTTGACAGTGCGATGCCGCTGGTCATGGGAGATCAGCGCCGGATAACGCAGGTTCTCCTGAACCTGCTGTCGAACGCCATAAAGTTCACGAACCCGGGCGGCCAAGTCGATCTCACGGCACGGAATGTCGACGGCTGTGCCGTCCTCGAGGTTCGGGACACCGGTATTGGAATGACGAATGCGGAGGTTTCCGTCGCGCTTGAGCCGTTTCGTCAGATCGACAGCAGGTTGAGCCGCAAGTATCAGGGAACCGGCCTGGGATTGCCAATCAGCAAAAAGCTGACCGAGCTGCATGGGGGTCGTTTCGCTATAGAGAGTGTGCCCGGCGGCGGCACCTGCATAACGGTTACGCTTCCCGCTGAGCGGGCCATCCACGCAGATCGAAGTTTGGTTTCCTAAGATGTGCAGGGGGCAGCATTTCGGGATGTTGGTTTTGTTCCGTGGCGCTGTCGGGACCTGCAGAGCACGGAAGCGCGGGTTTCAGCTGGGGAGCCCGGTGTGCCGCACGGCATCGGTTGGGGCAACCCAGTGAGCTTTGGGAATGACTGGGCGGCTGCGGTGCCAGGAAGGCTTGAGCGCCGTCGAGCCTTTCCACGGATTTGCAGTTCCGCGCGTAGATAGGGTTTAGCCTACAAGTATTAAGCAAACGACAAGGAGGCCAGGATGGCAATTTCGAACCAAAATATGGATCCGCTTGAAGCGTTTACTGGAAGCGTGCGTGATTACCGCGAATTGAAAGGGGTGGATCTTCTAGGGCGTGTCGACGAATTCTACCGATGGCAGGATGTGCGTCGGCGCCACGGGCTGTGGCCCTATTCGAAATCGACCGAAGAGGCACCTCGCGCGGTTTGCGTGGCAAAGGACGACTCTGGCGTAAGCTTCCAGGGCGTCAACTTTGCGTCGCAAGATTATCTCGGCCTTTCCTCCGATCCGGAGATGAAGGAAACCGCAAAGGCGGTCATCGAGGAATACGGAGTCCACAGTGCCGGTTCATCGGCGCTCGCGGGAAACACCAAATACTCATTGAAGTTGGAGAGGACGATTTCGGAGTTCCTCCAACTTGACCATACCGTCCTGTATCCCACCGGCTGGGCAGCCGGCTACGGGGTGATCAAGGCTCTCGTTGGGCCAGACGACCACATTATCATGGATGGCCTTGCCCATGCATGCCTGCAGGAAGGCGCCGGCTCGGCCACGTCGAACGTGCACCTTCACGGACATCTGAATACCGCGTCCGTCCGTCGTCGCCTGAAACGAATTCGGGATCGGGATAGGAACAACGGGATTCTCGTTATCACCGAGAGCCTGTTCTCCATGGATTCCGACACACCGGACATCGCTGCGCTGCAGGACCTGTGTGACGAGTTCGGAGCGACGCTGCTGGTTGACGTAGCCCACGACCTCGGGTGCATCGGCGAGGATGGTCGAGGCTTCATCGGTCTGCAGAACATGCTCGGGAAGGTTGACATCGTCATGGGGAGCTTTTCGAAGACATTCGCTTCGAACGGTGGGTTCGTGGCGTGCAACTCCCCGGCCGTTAGGCAGTATCTCAAGTATTACGGCTCTACAGCGACGTTCTCCAACGCGTTGTCTCCGGTGCAGGCTGCCACCGTAACCAAGGCCTTCGAGATTGTCCGGTCGGATCGCGGCGGGGCGCTCCGCCGCCAATTGATGGATCGCATCTGCCGGCTGCGTGCCGCGTTCGACAACGCCGGCCTCGAGGTGCTCGGCGACCCCTCGGCCATCGTACCGGTCGTCGTGGGCGACGAGGCTCTTGCACGCTTGGTCAGTCGGCGCCTGCCGGGTCTCGGTGTCGTGGCCAACCTGGTGGAGTTCCCGGCGGTCGCGAAGGGCAACGCACGGTTTCGCTTCCAAGTGATGCCGACCCATACGGACCAGCACATTCAGCTGGCGGTCGAGCGCTTTGCACGTGCGGTAAGGGATGCCAGGCCGGAGTACGATCGCTATCGGTTTCGCATGGCGGCCAATGATCCGCAAGTGATGGTCCGCACCGCATGATCTCGGGCGACGCGCAACCCTCGGCGGCGGCCACGGCGCGCAGTTGGCTTCTGCGTTTCGCTGACTGGTTCATTCCCGGCGAGTTGCGCGTCGACACCGGCTTATTCTGGCAGACGCGGATCTTTGTCATCAGCCATCTGCTCAGCCCGTTCTTCGCGGCCGGAATTATCTACTATCTTTATATTGCAGACCCCGATCCTCATCTTCCCTTTTGGGGCCTGTTCCTTCTGGCATCGCTTTTCCTGCCTCTGCCGGTGGTCATCAAGGCCTTTGGCAGATTGACACCGGTCGCGCTCTTTTCTCTTTGCAATCTCACGTTCCTGTGCGTGTTCGGCTCCTTCTTCTATGGCGGCCTGAGCTCCCCGTTCCTGCCGTGGTTTCTAACGGCGCTGCTTATCGGTTTCTTCTACTTGGGAGATCGAGCGTTTCTTGTCCTGGGGATCTTTATCGTCAATCTGCTGGGGCTCGCCCTCGCCTACCTGTTCAGAGGTTCCTTTCCTGAAATCGTTCCGGTTGAAATGCTTGCAGGCGTCGGGGTGGTGTCCGTTTGCGCGGCAACGGCCTACATGTCGATGATGGCGGTTTCATATGCCTACGTCATTTCCGCGCAATCGGAACTTCGCAAGGAGATAGCCCGGCACCTCGTCACGTCCGCCCGGATGCGTCAGGCAAAGGAGGAGGCGGAACGAGCCAGTGAAAACCGGTCTATTTTTCTTGCCAAAATGAACCACCATTTTCGAACGCCGCTCAATGCCGTGATCGGATACAGCGAACTCCTTCTTGAGGAGGCGGACGCAGATGACGAGCAAGAGAAGGTCGAAGTACTGAACAAGATAAAAATTTCCGGCCGACACCTGCTATCTCTGGTGGCCGACGTTCTGGATTTCGCGAAAGTCTCTTCGGATGAAGTGGAGATTCTGGATCAAGAATTCAGTATGGATGCCTTCATCGATGATATCGCCTCAACCTGTTCCGGACTGGTGGAGGCAAACGGAAACAGATTCATAGTAGAAAAGAAGAACGCTCTCGGCCAGGCAATGTGCGATCAGACGCGCCTGCGGCAGGTCATTATAAATCTACTGAGCAACGCAGGGAAATTCACGAGCAATGGGAGTGTATTTTTTGAAGTGGCGAGGCATCCTGGCCCGTTGTCGGATGTGATTAAAATTTCGGTGCGGGACACGGGGATCGGGATTGCGCCGGAGAACATCGAAAAAGTATTCGCCTCCTACAATCAGGCTGAGCCGGCCACCGCTTCCAAATATGGCGGAACCGGATTGGGGCTCGCTCTCAGCAGGAGACTCTGCTTGCTGATGCAGGGCCAAATCACCATGGAAAGCGAGATCGGTCGAGGGTCGACCTTTACGGTTCAGATTCCGATCTGGCGCCATTCAGAAACAGGACTGAGCGTCGAGCAGGACGACGCGATGCCTGGGCGTGTGCAGCCAGCATAGCAATGCCGCAGCATATAAACAAAACTCTCGGCCGCATAAGTGTGGCCGTGGATTCGTTCATTCCGGACAGACTCAGGCGCGACCTGGACATCGTGCAGGCCGTTCGGATGTTCGTGTTCAGCCACCTCTTCGGCCCATTTCTCGGGCATACGATTTCCTTTTACATCGTGTTCGAGATGGGCACCGCGGATGGTGCATGGTGGGTGCTTTTTCTCTCGATCACGGCGTTCTGGCCCCTTGGTGCCTTGCTCAAGGTAACCCGCCACTACGTCCCGCTCGCCCTTGTTTCCATTCAGAACCTGATCTTCGTCATTCTATGGGGGTGCTATCATTACGGTGGCATAAGCTCGCCAATCTTGCCGTGGATGGTCACCGTGCCGTTGCTGGCATTTTTCTATCTTCCGCAACCCCGGCTGAGAATAATCGTCTTGCTCATCATTGTTGCGAATTTGGTCGCCTTCGACGCCATTTACAGTTGGTACGGCTTTCGGGCCGAGGTGTCCGTCAGAGACTTGGCCAGCATGGGTTTCGTTTCGACGTTTTGCGCTGGAATATATGTTTCGATGATGGCGCTCTACTATCGCAACATCGTTTCATCGCAGGGTGAATTGGAACAGGAGGTGCGGCTCCATCGCGACACGGCACGCCAGCTCCGACAGGCGACGGAGCAGGCGAACCGTGCGGTCTTGGCAAAGACGGAGTTTCTCGCGAACATGAGTCACGAACTCAGAGCGCCGCTGAACGTTATCATCGGATATAGCGAGATTCTGATCGAGGAAACGGCGCCAGGAGGCCAGCAGGCGCAGGACCTGCTGGCGATAAGAGACGCCGGAAAGAGTCTTCTTCGTGGTATCAACGATCTTCTGGACCTCGCAAAGCTGGAGGCCGGTAGAATGGAATTGTCCGCGGAGCAATTCGAACTGGACGCTCTGATTGACGAGGTGGTCGATCAATGGCATGGCCCGATTAGCGAAAAAGGCGTTCTGCTCCAGGTCACACGACCAGACGCATTTGGTGTCTTTGTCAGCGATCGCGCCAAGCTGCGGCAAATTTTATGGCGCCTTCTGGAGAACGCCACAAAATTCACCGAGAACGGAACTATAACGGTTTTTGCGGCAAGGCAGGCGGATGATGTCACCATTGCCGTGCGTGACACGGGCGTGGGAATACATTCCGACGAATTGGAAGGCCTTTTCGAAAGCTTCAGTATACGCAAGGATGAAACGACGAGCGGATACCGTGAGCCGAGCCTCGGGTTGCCCCTGTGCTACCGCCTGTGCGGGTTACTTGGGGGCACACTGACTGTGGACAGCACGGTTGGAGGCGGAACCAGTTTCACAGTCCGCCTTCCTTCACATGTCGACAGGCAAGTGGTGCCGTGTAGAGAGCCGGAACCACAGCCGCTTGTGAGGCCTGGGAGCCGATCCAAGAAGAAGGGATTCAGGCCGAACGACTTGGTCGGGTCAAACGTCGGAGCTTGAGTCGAATCATGGCCGGGTGCACGAAGGTTGCGGAGGTGCGGGCGTAGCGCTCGACGTCGCGCGTCGGACATCGGTGCGCTTGACGATCTCGAACGTCCGGCGCCCCGTGTCGGCGACGACCCTTGCGGCCTTTGGTCCCTGATAGTCGGCATCGCCGAAGATGCGCTCGATGAGCGGAAAAGAGCGGCACGCTTGTCGCAGACTATCGCACATTCAGGCACTCCTTAATCCAGCCTAGCGCCGTCGGCGTTCAGCAGATCGCGGATCTCCGCCCCCGGAACATCCCTCAGGCGGCGCTTCGAGCGAAGCGCCGCAGCCGCCGCCAGCCCCGCCGCATGGCCGTAGCCGAAGCACTGGGCGGTCACGCGGGCGGAGGCGAGGGCCTCATGCTCGGCGCTGAGGCAGCGGCCGGCGACGATCAGGTTTTCGCCGCGGCGCGGCAGAAGGGCCGCGTAGGGCACTTCGTAATAGTCCTCGATCAGCCATTCGAGCTTCGGCTTGTCGCCGACATGCAGTTCGATCGGCCAGGGTGAGCGGACGACGCCGTCGGGACGCTTGCGGTGTGCGAGGACATCCTCGTTCGTCAAAGTTTCGGCGCCGGCGACGGAGCGGCTCTGGCGTATGCCGGCCTGCACGCCGGTGTCATTGACAAAGCTCTCCTCGCAGCCGGGGATATGGTCGCGCAGGAACCGCGCATAATCGCGAACCTGCCGCCGGCCGACGAACTCCGCCTCCGTGAGGTCTTCCGGCGAACCGGGATAGAGGTCCCGCCCGTCGCGGCCGACGAGCCGCGTCGCGTTGACGAGGAGCTCGCCTTTCCGCGGTGTCGTGAAGATCCAGATCTTGGCGCGCGGCAAGTGGTACTCGCCGGCTGCATGCGCGGCGATCAGCATCTCCGTCACTTCCGGGGAGCAGATGGTGTCGGGACCCCAGTATCCGAGGAACCGGTCGACATCGACATTGCCAAGGCGGAAGATCATCGTCGGGTTCTGAACGGTCCCGTCCTGGCCGATCGTGAAGTCCAGCCCCGCCCGATGGATCACGTCGGCATCGCCGCTGGCGTCGATGACGATCCTTGCGCTGACCGCGCCGCGCCCGGCCTTCGATTCGACGACGATCCCGAGAACGTCTTCGCCTTCGATGACCGTGCCAACGACAAGGCAGTGATAGAGAACCCGGACGCCTGGTTCCTCGAGAAACGCATCGGCGGTTTCGCGCCAGCGCAGCGGATCATGTGTTACGGTCCAGGTCTTGCCGTAGCGCACCGGCGCCGTGACGCCGTCGCAGGAGCGCATCGCCTGAAGGAACCGGTCGGCGAAGCCGAAGACGAGCTGCTCGGGCTGGTTCCGGTTCCGGTCGCTGGCGGCGTAGAGCCCGCAGATCGTTCCCGAAAGGCCGGCGACCGCGTTTCCGCCGCAGAAGCCATAGCGCTCGACCAGCAGCACGGACAGGCCTTGCCGCGCCGCCGTCTCGGCCGCGGCGACGCCGGCCGCGCCGCCGCCGACCACGGCGACATCGACCTCCGCGACGATCGGAAGACCGTGATCCGCTCCAAAAGCCGCGCTGGCCTTCCACGTCATCGCCGACGCCCTCCCTCTGCTCTGGCTACTTCCAGGCTAGCATATATCTGACATATCACACGGTCGCAATCGACCTGCGATCAGGAGGGCCCGCATGATCGTTCAAGACCGGGGTCGCTGATCGGGCGATGATGCCGTCCGTTGCAGCCGCACGAGGTCGACCTTGCAAGCAGACACGGCAAAGCCATACAGCGCCATCAACCTTGCCGAGAAGTTCGAGCTGTTTTCGGAAAAATGGCTTCCGAAAGTCGTTGCCGAGTTGAACGATTACCAGTTCAAGATCGTCCGGATCGAAGGCGACTTCGTCTGGCATGATCATCCGGAAACCGATGAAGCATTCATCGTCCTCGACGGTGAGCTGCGCATCGATTTCCGGGACGGCGCCGTCCTGCTGAAGGCAGGCGAAATGTTCGTCGTTCCCAAAGGCGTCGAGCACAAGCCGTTTGCCGAAAAGGAGGTCAAGCTGCTGCTGATCGAGCCGCGCGGTGTTCTGAACACCGGCCATGCGGGCGGGGAGCGAACGGCACGAAACGACGTCTGGATTTGAACCGATAGGCTGGTCCTGCGCGTTTCGCCACGCCCAGAAAGCCTTCCCTGCCTGCGCCGGCATATCCTGTCGCAGTGACAAACGCTCCGAGTTGTGGGATGAGCAAGGCATGAAGACCATGCGGCTCATCCTGGCGGATCGATTGTCGGGCGGCATCATCGCCGCCTCGACAGCCTTGATGCTGCTGCTTCAGGCCGTCGTTGGAAGCCTGGCCTGCGGCATGACGATCGGGGCCGGGCTCGACCCCGCATCCGTCATCTGCTCGCCGTCCGGAACGGCAAGCGCCGGTCATACGCGATCCGATGGTCCATCGGGGCCGGATCGGCAGCATGATTGCCCGTGCATCCTGTTCTGCCAGTTCGGGGGCTCCGTCGCCGCACTGCTGCCGGTCGATGGGCTGACCGGGTCGGCTTTCATGCGGGCGGCGGCGGCTGTTCCGCCGTTTGAGCATCATCGTCTTGCCGATTCTCGCAACAGCGGCCTGATCTCCGAAGCGCGCGCACCGCCTGCTCTTTCCGTCTGACGCCTGAACTTGCAAACACCGTCCCGCGTCCTGGCGCGAGCGGTTGCACCTACGCGCATACGGAGAGCTGCTATGTCCGACGCTACCCTCGAGCCGACGCGCAACATGGCGCGCCCGGTCGAATCTTCCGATCTCTATCGTGCCGTCTGGCGCTGGCACTTCTACGCGGGCCTTTTCGTTCTGCCCTTCCTTGTCGTTCTGGCCGCTACTGGGGCGCTTTATCTCTTTCGCGACGAGATCGACGCCCTTGTTCACGCCGACCTGAAACGGGTCGAGGCACAGGCCGTTCAGCAGCTGCCGCCGGCGGCGATCGTTGATGCCGCCCTCGCGGCCTATCCCGGAACGGCCCTCAAATATCTGCCGCCGGCCTCTCCCGCCGCCTCGGCGGAAGTCGGTATCAAGGCCGATGCCGGCCAGAAAATCTCTGTCTTCGTGAACCCGTATGACGGGCAGGTCCTCGGCGAACTTTCCGACAAGGGCACGGTCATGTGGATCGTGCGCCGGATTCACGGTCTCGACTATTTCGGCCCCATCGCGAACGGTGCGATCGAGATTGCCGGGGGCTGGGCGATCCTGCTCGTCGGAACCGGCATCTATCTCTGGTGGCCGCGCAAGCGGACCGGGGGCGTCGTGACCGTGCGGGGGACGCCCAAGCGGCGCATGTTCTGGCGCGACCTCCACGCTGTTACCGGACTCTTCGTCGGTTTCTTCATTACCTTTCTCGCCGTCACCGGCATGCCCTGGTCGATCGTCTGGGGCGCCAAGGTGAACGAATGGGCGAACGGCAACAATTTCGGCTATCCCGCCGGCGTGCGCGTCGCGGTTCCGATGTCGGACGAGCATCTGCATCACGCGTCGCCGACTCCATGGTCTCTCGAGCAGGCGCGACTGCCGGAATCGGTTCCCCAGGGTGCGATTCCGATCACCCTGGATCAGGCGGTGGCGGTGTTCGATCGCCTTGGTCTTCATGCCGGCTACGCAGTCAACATCCCGAGCACGCCGGCCGACGTCTATACCGGCTCCGTCTATCCGGACGACCTTTCGCAACAGCGTGTCGTGCATCTCGACCAATATTCCGGCCAGCCGCTGATCGATATGAGCTATGCCGATTACGGTCCGCTCGGCAGGAGCCTGGAATGGGGCATCAACGTCCATATGGGCCAGGAGTTCGGCCTCGCGAACCAGCTTCTGATGCTCGGCGTCTGTGCCGGGATCGTCACGCTGTCGATATCCGCGGCGGTGATGTGGTGGAAGCGGCGGCCGAGCGGATCGCTTGGCGTGCCGCCCATGCCGTCGGATCGGCGCAGATTTCGCGGCGTAATCGCCATTCTGGCGATCGGCGGCGTGATCTTCCCGCTCGTCGGGGCATCGCTCCTCGTCATGCTCGTCTTGGACTGGCTGCTTAACCGACGTCTCGCACGAGCGTGAGTTCGTCCCGGACGGGAATGCCGTAGCGGCCGATGAGAGGGATCGATGGCTTGGTCCGACGCTCCTCGTCGATCGCACCCGGGACAAGTCGGTGAAGCCGAAAGCCGCGACGTTGATAGAAGCGGAGGGCGTCGAGATTGTCGTTCGTCGTCCGTACGACGAGCCGGGAGAGCCGGAGATCCGCCGCGCGCTCTGCGGCCTTCTCGACCAGCCGGGTTCCGAGGCCGGTGAAAGCGTTGACGGCATCGAGCGTCACAATTTCGGACTCGCTTACACCGTCGAGAAGTGTGACGAGCCCGAGAATGCCGCCGTCGCCGAGCTCCACAAAGCCGGGCAGGGATGCGGCGTCGATGGCACGCCCGTCGAGCATGACGACGCGGTCATACCATCGCTCCACGAGGAAGGCGGCGATACGGTCTCGATCTTCGGCACGGATGGCGCGCATGTTCGCCGCTTCCTCTTATGGCTCGGGCGCTAGAGACTCGCCCCATCGCGCCTTGCGCAGGCGCGCATAGGCCTGTCGGTCATGGCGCGCTCGAACCCGGCTTTCGCCGGATCCAGTTCGTCGACAAAAGCGTCGATGAAGCGGGCCGGATTGCCGCGGATCCTGGCCGAGCAAACCATTCGCTACTGACACACCGCTGTCAGCAGCAATAATGTAGAGTTCGCCAAGCTATACAAAAAAGGGGGCTTTCAGTGTCCATTATTAGCCACATCACGTTGGGATCGAACGATAGGGATCGTTCAACTAAATTCTATGACGCTGTGCTGGGAGCAATAGGTTTTTCCAGGTTGCCCAAGCCGCCGGAAAAGCCCTTGGCCTATGAACGCGATGGCCAGATGCCGACAATCTACATTCACACACCCGAGGACGGCCGTCCTGCAACATGGGGAAATGGAACGCACGTTGCCTTCATCGCCGACACCAAAGCTCAGGTTCATTCCTTTCATGAACAAGCTCTCGAATTGGGAGGCAAGAACGAGGGAGAGCCAGGGCCGCGGCCGCACTACGGTCCAAACTACTACGCCGCTTATGTGCGTGATCCCGACGGGAACAAACTGCAGGCGGTCTGCTATGTCTCAGAGTGATCACCAATTTTCAGCAACGAGTCGAAGACTATGAAAAGCGGCGCGACAGCGCGCGATGATACGCTGATTCTTAGTCGGGCTTTCCCTTGGTTGGCAGGGACTCTCCCCATCGCGCCTTGCGCAGGCGCGCATAGGCTTGTCGGTCGCGGCGCGGAATCGTCTTCTCGGCGATGCCCTCCGCTGTGCAGAGCTTGAAGCGGAGTTCGGCCTTCGTGACCTTCGGCGGCGCCAGGATGCGCGCATCTATGGCGGAGGCGGGCAGGGCGTCGCGGCCGACGGCGACATAGGAAAACTTCTCGTCCTCGAACGGCACGGTCGCCGACTTGGCGATCATATGGTCGCGCGACCGGGCCAGACGCTGAACGAAGTGGCACCAGTCCGGCGCTTCGATCGGACAGGCCGCGGCATGCGGGCAGGGCGCGAGGACGGTCGCCCCGGCCTCGATCAGCGCCGCCCGGGCCGATCGGATTCGCGCGAAGCCCGCCGGCGTCCCGGGTTCCACCAGGACCAGAACGCCGCCGCAGCGATTCCAAAGCGCCGAAACGATCGCGGCCACCTGCTGTTCAGGGAGCTCCGCCAGGGCGAAACCGACGATCACCAGATCGGCGGCCGGCAGTTGCGTGTCCGGATGCGTGAGGTCGCCCAATATCCGGGTACTGTTCGACAGGGCGGCATGCGCGCTGCCCGACGCCAGCTCGGCTGCGATATCTAGAAACTCCCGATTGCTGTCCATCATGGACAGGGTCTCGATCTCGGGCCATGCCTCGACGGCGGCCCAGCTCGCTGTGCCGGGCCCGGCGCCGACGTCCAGAACGCTCCTCGGCGCGAAAGCCTCGCTGCGGCGGCGGACTTCGTCGAAAACCGCCGCAACGGCGGCGAATGTCGCCGGCAGGCGCGAGACCAGATAGGCCGTGACGTCCGCTTTGCTCGACACGACAGCCCGTGAAGCGCCGCCGGCTCGATAATGATCGGAAAGCTGGGCGGAGCGCTGCGCGAGGTCCTTGCGGGAAACCCCTTCCAGGAGACTCTCGGCCCGGCTCCGAAGCGCGTCGGGAAGATCGTTGGGCATGGCGGTGTCTCCTGTAGGACTCTGCGCCCGCGCTTTCAAGCGTAGAGCACGGTTGTGTCTCAGTTTGAATTTCGGGTCTCGCCCGTTCCTGAAGTTCCGGCCCGAGAAGGCTACGACGCAGATGCGCCCCTGAGCTGACCTCCCCGAAACTCGACATCCAGGACCTCCGAGCCCGTAAGCCGGCCGGTTTTGGACAGGCATTCAATTGCACGCTGCGCTGCTGAACTGAGCTGTACGGACATGGCTTAAGCTCTGATGCTTAGGCATTGACCTAAGTATTGGATCGCTATAAAACTGCCCAGCGGGGACGGAAGCGCGGAACGGTTCCGAAGGCAAATGCAGTGACACCGCAGACAGGCAGCAACAGACGGCAGGGCCGACAGTCTCCGACGGCAGCGACCGTGGACGGCATCTTTCGCGCCTTGTCCGACCCGACGCGGCGCAATGTCGTGGAGCGGCTTGGTTCACGTCCGGCCTCGGTGAGCGAGCTCGCGGCTCCCTACGATATGGCTCTGCCTTCCTTCGTCGAGCACCTCAAAGTGCTCGAACGAAGCGGCTTGGTGCGCTCGCACAAGGTCGGTCGCGTACGCACCTACCAGCTCGCGCCCGAGCAGCTGAAGGTGGCGGAGGACTGGCTTGGGCGGCAGCGCAGACTTTGGGAGCGCCGCCTTGACCAACTCGACAGTTATCTCATGAAGATGAAGCAGGAGGATTCCGAATGACGTCATCCGTGATCAAGATCGATCCAAAACTCGATCTCGTGCTCGAGCGCGACATCGACGTTCCAGTCGAACTCGTCTGGAAAGCGTGGACGACACCCGAGCATCTACGCGAATGGTTCGTGCCGAAGCCTTGGACAATCGCCTCCTGCGAACTGGACCTGCGCCCCGGCGGCAAGTTCAACACCATCATGCGCTCGCCGGATGGTCAGGAATTCCCCAATACCGGCTGTTATCTTGAAGTGACACCGAACGAGCGATTGATCTTCACGGACACCCTCCAGGCCGGATATCGGCCGTCGGCGAACCCCTTCTTCACCGCCGTGCTGGATCTCGCCAAGAAGGGGTCCGGCACGCGATATACGGCCATCGCCATACACGGTGACGATGCCGCGCGGAAGAAACATGAGGAAATGGGATTCTACGACGGCTGGGGCACGGTGATCGACCAGATGGTGGAGTACATCAAGGCTGATCGCATCCGGCTCTGACGGGTTTCGGGGGAATCTAGCCGCTACCAGAGCGTCCACATTGGGTACGCTTTGGGAATGTCGGCAATCTGTCGGGAGAGGGACGACCCCAGTGCGTCGGTACTGAAACACTTCCGGCTTGTCCCACGACCCGGGTGATGTCAGACCAGCACGCCCCCGTCGCGCCGCCCGCGGTCGAGCGGGACCACCGGAAAGGCCGGCGTGGTCGCGAATGCCATCGTGCCGGCGAAGCCGCCGATGGCGCGTGCCTGGTCGAATATGTCGGTGATGTCGCGCCGCATCTGCGCCGTCAGCGGTCTCCGGCTCCGCAGCATCAGGTCGAACCGGCGCGCCTGCATCAGCCCGTCGAGCTGAAGCGCGCCGAGGCGGGTCAGATCGACTTCGAGGATGAAGCGCGTGCCGGCTTCTTCGCGGTCCGCCGAATCCCCGCCGCGCGAGCGGTGGCGCAAATAGAGCTTGACCTTCTGCAGGCCGGCCTCGTCCATCAGCGGCAGCAGCAGGAGCCGCCATTCGTCGCCCGCCCGGTCCGTTGCGAGCTGCGCGATCTGGCCCAGCTCCTGCCGTGCGCGGCCGACGAGGTCGCCATGGCCGGCGCGCTCCAGCCGTTCCTGGGCCCCGGCGCCGAACCAGGCCGCGAAGTCGCCGCTGCCGAAGGCGGCGAGGAAGTTCAGCAGCCCCGCGGCCAGTCGCGGCCCGACCTGCGGCAGAGACAGCGGTGACGGAGCCGCCTGGCCGGGCTCATGCCGGGTCAGCAGCGCAGCGGTTTCGGCGAGCGCGGACCAATCCTGCGACAAGGCGAGTGCGCGAAGGGCATCGACGGAAAGGATGGCGGTGCCGGCCGGCGGTGGTGGCCCGGCGATGACCTCCATCATGATCCGGCTGCCGATCGGCGCCGGCGTCTTGATCCCGAGCACGAGCGCTCCTTGCGCCGTCTGCACCACGGGATTGCCGGCCGGCGTGACCGCCTTGACCGTTCCGGCGATGATCGGCACCGGGGGGCTTGTTTCCGGTGCGATGGGAACTTGGCCGGGCAGGAGCGGCGGTTTCGGACCGGCCGTCGGCGGGACGATCTCGACGATCCGCAACTTGATTTCAGCGCCGACCGTAAAGGGCGGGGCCCCTCCCGCGGCTCCCGGAGGGGGGGCGATGAGCGGCGTTCCCTGCGGCGGGATCGCCGGTTGCGGGACAGGGGCGTTGCTCGGAGGCGGGCTTGGCATCTGCGGCTGCGGCAGGGTCGCTGGCTGGATGACGATCGCCGTCACGATACGGCCGCCGGCGATCGCGGATGTCGCTTCGACGGGGGGCGTGGGCGCACCACGAATCGGGGGCGCGTTGCCTGTAACGGCCTTCGCCGCTTCCGGCTGGATCTCGACGGCGAGCAGGATGGCGTGCAAGCGGCTTCCCGCAAGGCGGATCTCGAGCGACACCTTGCTGTCGGGAGGCAGATGCGCGTTGATCGCCAGCGACAGGATCCCGAGGTCCGTCTTGATCGCGACCCGGCCGGCCTCATCGCGGCCGATGACGGTGCCGGCGAGGATCGTGCCGGTCGCCAAGCGGAGGAGCGCGGCGGACGGATCGACGAGCGTGCCCGTTGCAATGCCCGGCGCAATACCCTGCGCGCCTGGCACCTGCGTCGGCGTCGGAGTGCCCGGCGGCAGCGAGACGCCGCTCATCCGCTGTTCATGGCGCTTCGAGGAGACGCCGCGCGATCGCGGCGACATCGTCCGCCGCCGCGGCGCCGGGATAACGCGTCAGGATCGGCGTCTGCGCCCGGATGCTGTCCTTCACGCGGCTGTCGCGCCGGACGATGCCGGCCAGCGGCGGCGCGATCTTCAGGAAGGACTGGCAGGCCTTGAGCAGGGTTCCGTAGGTGCGCTCGCCCTCCGTGGCGGAGTTGGCGAGATTGACCACGAGCCGGACGTTGGTTGGCCCGTCCTGCGATGCCGAAAGCTTGATGAAGGCGTAGGCGTCCGTGAGCGCGGTCGGCTCGTCGGTGGTGACGACCAGGCAAAGGCCGCAGCGCGAGGCGAGATGCCGGACCGTCCGCTCGACGCCGGCGCCGAGATCCAGGATCAGGTGATCATAGCGCGCCGCGAGCGCGAACAGGTCGTCGGCCAGCGTCTTCAGCCGACCGCCCGTCAGCGAGACCAGGCTGGCCGATCCCGATCGGCCGGCGATCACGTCGAAGCCGCCGGTCTCGTGGCGGGTCACTGCTCTCTCTACGGGCAGGTTCTGCTCGAGCACCGCGCCAAGGTCGACCGCCGGCGTCAGGCCGAGCTGAATATCGACATTGGCGAGGCCGAGATCGCCGTCGAACAGCAGCACACGCCGTCCGTTCTTGGCCAGTGCGTGGGCGAGCGTGATCGACAGCCAGGTCTTGCCGACGCCGCCTTTTCCGGACGCGACTGCGATGGCATTCGGGGCGATGGCGCGGCTCGCCGTGGCGGTGGTCGGCGATCGTCTCTCCGTCATCGATGACTCCTCGTTGCCCCATGGGCTCCGGCGGCCGCGCCTGCGTCGGCGCTGCCTGCGGACTGCAGGATCAGCCGGGCGAGGGAGACCGGATTGACCGGCTGCAGCCCGTCCGCGATCTGTGGTGACATGCCGATCTCGGCGAAATGAAGCTTACCGGCCTCCGCCGCGGCAACGACACCGCCAAGTCGCCGGGCCGCGTCGACCCGGGTGGCGATCAGCCGGGTCGCGCCGAGCGCGCGGTATGCTGCGGCATAGTCCCGCGCTTCCGCGACGTCGCTCCCGGCGGGGAGGACGAGCAGCAGGTCGGGTTTCGCGACCTCGATGAACTCGCCGAGCGCATCCATCTCGCGCTTGTCGAAGGGGTTCGTTCCGATCGTATCCACCAGCAGCAGCCCGTCCTTCGGCGCGTTCGCGATAGCCCGTTCGAGCACCGTCGGATCCTTGGCCCGATAGGCCGGAATCTTCAACAGGCGCGCATAGGTCGCCAGCTGCTCCACCGCGCCGGCACGCAGGGTGTCGCAGGTCACGGCCGTGACCGGGCGGTCCGACAGCCGCGCGCGCGTCGCCAGCTTCGCGATGGTCACCGTTTTCCCGGCGCCCGGCGGCCCGACCAGCATGATCGGCCGGGCCGTGCGCGCCTCGACGACGGGCATGAAGGAGAAGCGCGCGTCCAGCGCCCCGGCGAGCGCCATGACCGGGTCGTCGACCAGGAGATCGGCGGCGGCGGCCAGAAGCTGATCGGCTATCGTGGGCGGCAGGCCGTGAAATTCGAGCGCCGCGCCGACCGCATCGATCGTGTCGATCGCCGATTCCGCGCCATCGGCAAGCGGCGCGCCGGTCCCGTTCGCCGACTCGACGCCGGCCATGACGGTGACGCCGTCGCGGCCGGTCCGCTGCGTCGACAGGATGATCGCCTCGGGGCCCAGCGCGTCGCGGACGAGCTGCATGGCGTCGGCGACGGTGGCGGCGGAGAAGGAGCGGAGACGCATGGCAGGCCCCTCAGATCTGTCCCAGCGTCTTGATCCGCGCCCGCGCGTGGATCTCGTTCTGCGACATCACCACCGTCGTCGGACGGAACCGCTCGACGATCGAGCGGACGAACGGGCGGATCGCGGGGCTGGTCAGCAGGACCGGCGTCTCGCCCATCATCGCGTAGCGCTCGAAGGTCTGCCGCACGCTGGTAATGAACTGCTGCAGGCGGCTGGGCGCCATCGCCAGCTGGCGCTCCTCGCCTTCGCCGTGGATCGCCTCGGCGAAGGACTGTTCCCATTCGGGCGACAGGGTGATCAGCGGAACGACGCCGGCCGAATCGGCGACGGAGTCGCTGATCTGCCGGGCGAGGCGGGCACGCACATGCTCGGTGATCGAGGTGATGTTGCGGGTATAGCCGCAGGCTTCCGAGATGCCTTCGAGGATGCCCGGCAGATCGCGGATCGAGACGCGCTCGCCCAGCAGGCTCTGCAGCACGCGCTGGATTCCGCCGACCGAGATCTGCGCCGGAACCATGTCGGCGATAAGCTTCTGATGATCCTTCGGCAGGTCGTCGAGCAGCTTCTGCGTCTCCGCATGGGACAGCAGCTCCGCCATATGGTCCTTGACCAGCTCGGTCAGGTGCGTGGTGATGATGGTGGGCGGATCGACCACCGTATAGCCGCGGAAAAGCGCCTCCTCGCGCGCGCTCTGGTCGACCCACATGGCCGGCAGCCCGAAGGTCGGCTCGGTCGTCTCTTCGCCCGGAAGGCCGATCTTCTCGCCGCGCGGGTCCATGACCAGGATCATGTTCGGCCGCAGATCGCCGCGTCCGGCCTCGATCTCCTTGACGCGCACGACGTAGGTATTGGCCGGCAGCTGCAGATTGTCCTGGATGCGCACGGACGGCAGGACGAAGCCGAGCTCCGCGGCAAGCTGCCGGCGCAGCGACTTGATCTGGTCGGTGACGCGCTGGCCGCGCTCGTTGTTGATCAGCGGCAGCAGGCCATATCCCAGCTCGAGGCGGATATTGTCGATCTGCAGCGCCGTCGAGATCGGCTCCTCGAGCACCGGCGCCTTGGCGGCTTCGTCGGCCTTGACCGCGGCGGCCGCGTTGTCCGCCTGGACCTGCCGCTTGCTCAGCATCCAGGCCGCCGCGCCGGTCATGCCGCCGAGCGCGAGGAACGGCACCATCGGAATTCCCGGCAGCAGCGCGAGCGCGATCATCAGGAAGGACGAGAGGCCGAGCGCGCTCGGATAGCCGCCGAGCTGGGCGAACAGCGCCTTGTCCGCCGATCCGGTGACGCCGGCCTTGGAGACCAGGATTCCGGCGCCCGTCGAGATGATGAGCGCAGGAATCTGCGAGACCAGGCCATCGCCGACCGTCAGCAGCGTATAGGCCTGCGAAGCGTCGCCGAACGACATGTCCTGCTGCGCGACGCCGATGATAATGCCGCCGATCACGTTGATGAAGGTGATGATCAGGCCGGCGATCGCGTCGCCGCGCACGAACTTCGCGGCGCCGTCCATGGCGCCGAAGAAGGTGCTTTCATCCTCCAGCGCCTTGCGCCTCGCCCGCGCGTCGCCCTCCTCGATCAGGCCGGCGGAGAGGTCGGCGTCGATCGCCATCTGCTTGCCGGGCATCGCGTCGAGGCTGAAGCGGGCCGAAACCTCGGCGATGCGCCCCGACCCCTTGGTGATGACGACGAAGTTCACCAGGACCAGGATGCCGAAAACGATGATGCCGATGACGAAATTGCCGTCCATCACGAAATTGCCGAACGCTTCGATGACGTGGCCGGCGGCGGCGGTGCCCTCATGCCCGTTGGCGAGGATGAGGCGTGTCGAGGCGAGATTGAGCGCGAGGCGCAGCATCGTCGCGATCAGCAGAACAGTCGGGAAGGTGCTGAAGTCCAGCGGCCGCTCGATGAACAGAACGGTCATCAGGACCAGGACCGACAGGGTGATCGAGAGCGCGAGGCAGACGTCGAGCAGCCAAGGCGGCATCGGCAGGATCAGCACGATCAGAATGCTGATGACGCCAAGCGCCAGCGCGATCTCGCCGCGGCGCAGCACCTCCTGCAGGCGGCCGAACATGGCCGCCGTTCCCAGACTAGCCGGAGCCTGCGCGTCCGGCGCGGCTTCAGCCATCGCTACGCGCGCTCCCCGTCAGATACCCCCTCCCGCCGGCTTCGCCGGCAGACTCAAAGAGCGGCGGGTGAAGCCCGCAAGGGAAGGGGGAAATTTTAGCCATCATCATCTCGAACCGCCCCGTGGTCTTGCTCACAGCGTCGGCTGATGATCGGCCATCGCCCTGGCGGGAACGGCGAGGCCTTCCTCGTTATATTGCTTCAGCTTGTTCCGCAGCGTCCGGATGGAGATGCCGAGGATGTTGGCCGCGTGGGTGCGGTTGCCGAGGCAGTGATTCAGCGTGTCGATGATTAGCTCCCGCTCGACCTCGGCCACGGTCCGGCCGACGAGGTGCACCGTGCTCCCCGCGCCGTCCGACGGGTCGCCGTCCGGTGATTCGTCCGCGTCGACGGTCGGCGGCAGGCGCCGCGCCTCCTCCGCGGCGTCCGCCTGAAAACCGCGCCCGCCGATGAGTTGGATCGCCTCCGGGCCGATCTCCGAGCCGCGCTGCAGCAGGACGGCGCGATGCATCGTGTTCTCGAGCTCGCGGACATTGCCCCGCCAGTGGTGCGCCCGCAGCACCCTCAGCGCCTCGTCGGACAGGCGCGGCGTCGGCACGCCATTCGCATCGGCATACTTCGCCACGAAATGCTCCGCCAGGGCGGGAATGTCTTGGGGTCGCGCGCGCAGCGGCGGCAGATGCAGGCTCACCACATTGAGACGGAAATAGAGGTCCTCGCGGAAATTGCCGCGACGAACCTCCTCCTCGAGGTCCCGATTCGAGGTGGCGATCAAGCGGAAGTCCACCTTGACCGGCTGGGTGCCACCGACGCGGTCGATCTCGCGTTCCTGGACCGCGCGAAGCAGCTTCGCCTGCAGGCGCGGATGCATCTCGCTGATCTCGTCGAGCAGCAGCGTGCCGCCGCTCGCTTCCTCGAACTTGCCGATGCGCCGCGCGACGGCGCCGGTGAAGGCGCCCTTTTCATGGCCGAACAGCTCCGATTCCAGAAGGTTCTCCGGAATCGCCGCGCAGTTCACCGAGATGAAGCTCTTCTGCGCCCGCTTGCTGTGGCTGTGCAGATAGCGGGCCATCACCTCCTTGCCGGTGCCCGACTCGCCGGTGATCAGTACGCTGGCGGAGGAAGGGGCGACCTGGTCGGCCAGGGTCAGCAGCTCCTTGACCACCGGATCGCGGTAGATCATGGCCGAGCTTTCCTCGGCCACGGCGGCGAGCACGGCGGCGATCAGCTCCGCGTCGGGCGGCAGCGGGATGTATTCCTTGGCGCCCGCCTTGATCGCGCGTACGGCGATTTCTGCGTTGCTGCCGATGCCGCAGGCGACGACCGGCAGATTGATCCGCTCCGACCGCAGGCTCCGGATCATGCGCTCGATGTCGAGGTTGATGTCGAACATCAGAAGATCGGCGCCCTGGCCTGCGCGCAGCGCGGCGAGGGCGGCGTCGATGTCGTCGACGTGGGCGATCTTGGCTCCGCGCGCCAGCGCGATCTTTCCGGCGGTGACGATATGCCCGTTGAGGGAGCCCACGATGAGCAGTCGCATGATACTTCTCCTGGTGACGATCGACCGCCGACAACCCGACTAGTCGAAATGCCTTATGCGATTTTCCGGCGGCAGAACGGTGTTCAGCAGCATCTGAAGGCGGCGCGGATTCTCCTGCCGCCCGATCGACAGCGCGCCGAGCACGTAGATCTGGTTGATCAGCGCCTCCACCTCGGCAATCCGCTCCAGCTTCGAGGCGAGCGGGGCGAAGACCATGTTGGCGAGGAGCGCACCGTAGAGCGTGGTCAGCAGCGCGACCGACATGCTGGGCCCGATCGTCGCCGGATCATCCAGGCCGCCGAGCATCTGAACCAAGCCGACCAGCGTCCCGATCAGGCCCATCGCCGGGGCGATTTCGGCGGCGCGATGCAGGACGCCGGCGCTCTTGGCCTGGCGCGCCATCGTTGCCTGCATCTCGTATGTCATGACCCGCTCGATCTCCTCGACCGGGGCGCCGTCGACGACCAGGGACACCGCCCGGTGCTGGAACGGGTCGTGCCGCAGCTTCGGCAATGCCGCCTGAAGCGCCAGCGGTGTGTTCTGGCGGGCGGTCTCGGCGAGGAGCAGCATCTCGCGTGCCGCCGTCGCCGGGTCCTGGATTCTGGTGACGAGGGCCCTGATCATCATCGGCTGCGCGCGGGCGACGTCCTCGAGCGAGAAAGACATCAAGGTCACCGCCGCGGTGCCACCGAGCACGATCAGGATCGCGGGCAGATCGACGAAGGCGCCCGGCGTGCCCCCCAGTCCGATCGCCAGCGCGACCAGGCAGGCGGCGCCGGCGAGTCCAAGCAGTGTCGCCACGTCGAAGCCGCGCGGCTCGGGTCCGGCTGCGACCGGTGCGGTCGGCGGACGGTAGCGCCGGGCTCGATTGCTGGTGAGGTTGACCATGTCGCGCTCCAGCGTCTGCGGTTTCAGGACCGGTCCATCTTGATGATCTCGGTCATGGTGACGCCGAGACGGTCGTCGACCACCACCACCTCGCCGCGCGCGACCAACCGGTTGTTCACATAGATGTCGATCGCCTCGCCGACCTTGCGGTCGAGTTCGACGACCGCACCGCGGCCCAGCTTCAAGAGCTGGCTCACCTGCATCGTCGCCTTGCCGAGAACGGCCGAAACCTGGACCGGAATGTCGTAGACGGCTTCGAGCTCCTTGGCATTGCTCGGCGGGCGAGGGGTCTCGGCGACCTCCTCGCGCGGCACCCCGTCGGCCTGGGCGGCGTTGCCTTCCAGCTCATTGAACTCGAGGTTCTCTGTCGTACTCATGGCGCTCTCCTAGGCCTGTTCGATGTGCCGTTCTGCGGGTGAGTCCGTCGTATCTTCTGCCGGCGTATCGCCTCCAGCCGGCACTTCCTGCGGCCCCTCATCGGCGCCGGGCGGATCGGCGAGCGCGCGGCGAATGGCCGTCTCGATGTCCTCCCAGAGCGCGGCGCTGTTCCGTTCGGCCCCGCCGTCGGCCCACTCGACGCGGCAATCGCCGGGGGCGATCGTCTCGTCCGCGAGGAGAACGACGCGGCCCTCGAAGCCGGCCGAACGGGTCAGCGTCTCGATTTGCGCACCGAGCGGATCGAGTAGGCCATCCTCCACGCGAATGACGAGGCGGGGCTCGTCGCGCAGCGTCTCGAGGCAATGGCCGAGAACGCCCTCCACCTCCACCAGCCCATGTCGCCGGGCCAGTTCCGGGTGCAGCTTTCGGGTGATCGCGACCGCGGTTTCCAGAGCGGTGCGGAGGAAGGACTCGCCGGCCTCCGTCTGCGCGCGGATAAGCGTGTCGAGCCCGCGGCCGATATCCTCCAGCGCGGTAGCGGTGGCGCGCTCGATCGTCGCCTGCGCCTCCGCGGCTGCCGCGGCCCGGCCCGCTGCGACCCCCTCCTCGCGGGCGGCGGCCAGGTCGGATTCCGTGAAGGAGGGTTCCGGCGGCTCCACCGGCGCCGAGGATGCCTCGGGCTTCGGCTCCGGCGGCCGTACCTGGTCGAAGGAGGTGTCGAAGAGGAATTTGTGCACCGGTGCCATTGCCTGCATCATGCCTTGCTAATAGACCAGCTCGTCTTCGCCACGCTTGTCGGCGATCACGATCTCCCCACGGGCCGCCAGATCCTTGGCCAGCGCCACCATCGCCATCTGAGCCTCGTCGACGTCGCGCAGCCGAACCGGCCCCATCGCCGCGATGTCCTCGCGCAGCATCTTTCCGGCGCGCTCGGACAGGTTGGAGAAGAACAGATCGCGGAGATCGTCGGAGGCGCCTTTGAGCGCCAGCGGCAGCTTGCCCTTGTCGATCACCCGCAGCAGGGTCTGGATCGCGCCCGGGTCGAGCTTTCCCAGATCCTCGAAGGTGAACATCAGGGCCTTGATCCGCTCCGCGCCGTCGCGGTTGCGCTCCTCCAGCGCGGTGATGAACCGGCTTTCGGTGCTGCGGTCGAGATTGTTGAAGATGTCCGCCATCATCTCGTGCGCGTCGCGGCGGCTGGTCCGGGCGAGGTTGGTCATGAACTCGCTGCGCAGCGTCCGTTCGACGTCGTCGAGAATGTCCTTCTGCACCGCCTCCATGCGCAGCATGCGCATGATGACTTCCATGGCGAAGGCCTCCGGCAGCAAGCTCAACACCCGCGCGGCGTGCTCCGACTTGATCTTCGACAGAACGACGGCGACGGTCTGCGGATATTCGTTCTTCAAATAGTTCGCGAGGACCTGCTCGTTGACGTTGCCGAGCTTGTCCCACATGGTTCGCCCGGCCGGTCCGCGGATCTCCTCCATGATCGCGTCGACGCGGCTCTTGTCCATCACCTTCATGAGAAGCCGCTCGGTGCTCTCATAAGTGCCGACCAGGGAGCCCGTCGACGAGATCTGGTCGGCGAACTCGATGAACAGCCGCTCGACCAGCGACGAGCTCACCGTGCCGAGGTTCGCCATCGTCTGCGAGATCTCGCGGATCTCCTCGTCATCCATCAGGGCGAAGAGCTTCGCGGCGTTGTCCTCGCCGACCGACAGCAGCATCAATGCCGCCTTCTCGGCGCCGCTCAGCGTGCGGTAATCGTCACGTAGTCGCATTCATCATCCTCGGTGCCGCGCCTGGTGATCTGCCGGTGGTGCGTCTCGGCTTCGTCAGCTCTGCTGGTACATCCAGCCGCGCATGATGTTCACCGCCTCCTCGGGATGCTTCTCCACGATCTCGCTGATCTTGCGCAGCGAGGAGGCTCTGACCCGGCCCTCGATCTGGTTGATGTCGATCATCTGGTCGATCTCGCGGGCCAGGTCCTCGTCCGGGTCCGCGACGGCCGGGACCGCAGAGGCCGCTGGCGGGGCCAGCGCCGGCGGGAGCTCGCTTTCGTCGGTCAGCAGGCCCTGCACCTCCGAACGGTTCTCTGCCTCGGCGTCGAACAGGCGCATGAGCATCGGCCGCACGACGAGCAGCAGGAACAGCGCGGCGATCACGCCGACGACGCCCAGCTCGAGCATCTGCATCAGGTCGTCGCGTCCGAGGCCGAAGAACAGCGTATCCTCCGCCGCCAGGAGGTTGTCGGCCGCCTCGGAGAAGCGCATGTTTACGATCTCGACGGTGTCGCCGCGCTCGGCGTTATAGCCGACGGCGGAGCGGACAAGCGTCTCGATCTTCTGCAGCTCCTCGGCGCCGCGTGGTACATAGGTGGTGGAACCGTCCTCGGTCGTCTCGTAGGTGCCGTCGACGAGGACGGCCACCGACAGACGGCGGACCAGCCCTGCTTCGCGCACATGCGTCTGGACCGTCTTCGAGATCTCGTAGTTGGTCGTCTCTTCGATGCGCGACTCTTGGCTCGTGCTCTGCGAGCCGCCGGGCAGGCCCAGATTGGGGTCGGGAAGGTTGTTGCCGACGGTGACAGGCGCCTGGCCGTCGCCGTCGGTCGAGGATGCCTGCTCCTCGACATACTGGGTCGAGCGAACGACCTGACCTTCGGGATCATAGGTCTCGGAGTTGGTGGTGATGCGGTCGAAGTCCATCTCGGCGGACACTTCGGCGCGGACGTTGCCATAGCCGAGAGAGCGCTGCACCAGCTCCTCGATCATCCGCGTCGTCCGGTTCTCATAGGCGATCCGCATTTCGTCGGCGGTCGAGCCGGCGATCAGGCCGTTCATGTTCTCGGTGCCGCGCGCGAGCAATGTGCCGTTGTTGTCGACGATGGATATGGAGGCGGGCTTCAGCCCCGGCACCGCCGCCGCGACGAGATGCTGAATGGCGAGGACCTGCGGCTTCTCGAGAGTGGCGCGCCTGTCGAGCACCAGAATGATCGATGCGCTCGGCTCCGGCTTGTCGCGCGAGAACAGCTCGCGCTCCGGGATGACCAGATGCACCCGCGCCGACTTTACCTGGGAGATCGTGCGGATGGTGCGGGCCAGCTCGCCTTCGAGCGCGCGAAGGCGGTTGACCTCCTGGACGAAGCTCGTCGTGCCGAGGCTATCGGCGCGATCGAAGATCTCATATCCGACGGAGCCGCCGCTCGGCAGGCCCTCCTCGGCCATCGTCATGCGCAGCCGCAGCGCCTTCTCGGTCGGCACCAGAATTTCGGTGCCCTCGCGCCGGAGCTCGTAGGGGACGCCCATGGCTTCGAGGCGGGAGACGATCTGGCTGCTGTCCGCGACTTGCAGTTCCCCATAGAGCAGCGCCATGTCCGGGCTGCTCAGCCGCGCCGTCAGATAGATGAAGAACGCGGCAAGGACGAGCCCGATGCCGCCCAAGGCGGAGAGGCGCAGCGGGCCGAGGTTGCGCAGGGTCTGAAAAAAGGCATTCACCGGAATAACCTGCTTGGGCTTGTGGAGCGATGTTGCCGCTCGCGATCTCGAGCCCAGGCTATAAATTGTCGGTGAAAAAGCCGTTAACGGTGGGAAAGTTTTTCCTACTGATAGGCAATAGTTTCCTAGAAAGCCGCTGAAGCGGTTATTTGATAAAACTTAATACGATGTTTAAATGCTTAATCATTACTCCGAAAGGCAGGAAATTCGCCGGTTTCTGAAACTCGTATCGATGTCTGGCGGATAGGCGCAATCCTGTTGCCCTTCGCTCAGTTCTGCTGAAAATCCTCAGGCCGGTGCTCGTTCCCGCGGTAGTCCTGCAGTCGGGTGACGCGCAGCCCGCGCAGTCCATGGCGATCGATCAGCCGCTGCCAGGACAGGAACTCCTCGACGGAAAGAGTGTAGCGTTCGCAGGCTTCCTCGAGCGTAATCAGCCCGGCGCGCACTCCGGCGACAACCTCTGCCTTCCGGCGGATGACCCAGCGCTTTGTCCCCGGCGGCGGCAGGTCTTCCAAAGTAATGGGAAAGCCTTCCGGTCCGATCGCGGACGTTGACCTACCTGGACGGTCGGACGTCATTACTCTCTCCGTCGATTCATAGGAAAATACCATCTTTTAGCTTTAGCCAGAGTAGTAGAACGGCTTTAAAAAAGGCCTAAATCAGAGGGTTAACCATTCCTCTCTGATTTAGACCTGAAAGAGGCACCCGCCGGGTAGCCGGCGGGTGCCGGTTTATCGGCCCGGCGCGGCTACCGGCGGATCTGAAGCAGCTCCGCCAGCATCTCGTCGGCCGTGGTAATGATCTTGGCGTTGGCCGAGTAGGCGCGCTGGGTGATGATCATGTTGCTGAACTCTTCGGCGAGATCGACGGTCGAGGATTCGAGCGAGTTCGGGGCGATTTCTCCGGCACCGGCGGTGTTCGCTTCGAGCAGCAGGGCGTCGCCGGACCGGTTCGTCGGCAGGTAGGCGTTGCCGTTCACGGCCTCCAGGCCGTTCGGGTTCCGGAAGGTGGCGAGCGGCAGCTTGAAGATGTCGCGCTGCTGTCCGTTGTCGAAGACCGCGGTGACGATGCCCTGGTCGCTGATCGTGACGCCGACGAAGGCGCCGTATTGCAGGCCGTTCTGGTCGATCAGCGGTGTGTAACCGTCATCCTCGCCATTATACTGGGTGAGCCCACCGGCGATGTTCGGAACGCCGAGGTCGAGTGTGACCAGTTGACGATCCTGGGTCGAGTTTGTCGCGGCGTTGCCGTCATAGTCGACGTGGAACTCGAGCTGATTGTCCGCATTGACCTGGGTGAAGGCCGAAGCGGCGGTGATGCTTTGGAGCGTTCCGTCCGCGTTGAAGGTCACCGTCGCGAGCGCGACCGGGGTCACCTGACCGTTATCGAGAGCGCTTCCCACCGTGTCGTCATCGGCGAAGGAGCCGGTGCCGGGGAGGACCCCCGTGAGGCTCCAGGTGTTGGTTCCGGTCTTCTCCCAGACCACCTCCAGATTCTGCGTCAATCCTTGCTTGTCGAAGAGCGGGACCGCACTGGAATGAGTATCGCCGACGGCGGTGGCAGCGGGAAGGTTCGCGTCGAAATCGATCAGGGAGGTCGCCCGTGCGGAGCCGGTCAGGTTGGCGATGTTGACCGTCTCCAGGCTGGTCAGCAGATTGGTGTTCGGCGGAAGATTGCCGGTGGCGTCGAGCCGCCAGCCTTGGAGATAATAGCCGGAGGGCGAGACCAGATTGCCGCTCTCGTCCTTGTTGAAGTTTCCGGCGCGCGTGAAAAGATAATTGTCGCCGAACCCCGGGCTTGCCTCCTCATTCACGACGAAGAAGCCGTTGCCGATGATGGCGACGTCGGTGGCCGAGGCCGATCCCTGGAGAAGCCCTTGCCGGTCGATCTTCTGGAACGGCGTGGAGCGGACGCCGCCGGGCGAGTAATGCGTCTCGTTCGCCGCCTGGGTGACCAGGGTATGGAAGCGCGCAACGGTGCCCTTGTAACCGACCGTATTCACGTTCGCGATGTTGTCGGAGATCATGCCCAGCGCCTGGCTTTGTGCCGCCAGGCCCGAAACACCCGAAAACATTGCACCGTAAATGCTCATCGTCTCACTCCTTTGCCATTGGGCGGTGATGGGGGCGGGGACCCGCCGCCGTTTCGCATCGCTTGTCGTTTGCCGTCAGGTCATGCGTCCGATTTGTTGCGGACGCCGAGGACGCTGTTCGCGGGCACTTCGAGATCGCCGATGGTGAGCATCAGCTGGCCATTGCGCATCTGCACGCCCTCCACTGTTCCAACCGTGCCTGTCCCGACCTCGACGCTCTCGCCCTTGCTGTCGACGGCGGTGATCTGAATGCTGTAGACGCCTTCGGGCAGGGCGACGCCGTCATTGTCCGTCCCGTCCCAGACGAAGCTGTGCTCGCCCACTGTCGTGGACCCGCTCTCGACGCGAACCGGCTTGCCAGAGGCGTCGAGGATCGTGATCGTCGTCTCCGCCGCGTCTTGAGGCAGCCCATAGAGGATCTCGCTCTCGCCTCCTTCGGCGAGCCAGATCTGGTCGCTGTCGACTTCGACCGTGGTGTTGAGGAATGCCAGCGCGCTGATCGCCTGGTTGTTCGAGTTGAACGCGATCAGCTGATCGAGCTTGTTGTTGGTGCTGATGGACTGCTCGACGCCGGCGAACTGCACGAGCTGCTCCGTGAACTGGTTCGTGTCGAGCGGCGAGAGCGGGTCCTGGTGCTTGAGCTGCTGGGTCAGCAGCAGCAGGAAATTGTCGAAGTTCTCCGTCAGGGACGAGAGCGAGGTCTTCTCCTGGCCGCTCGAGGTCGGCGACGGCTGACCGGTTCCGTTGACTTCCATTGTCCTATCCTCCTACACGCGAATATCGACGACGCCGTCGAGGTGAATCCGCCGCTCGCTGGTGTCGGCGACGATGTCCGGCTCGCTTCGCTCGGGCCCGCTGTCGGCAAGCGCTTCATTGGCCGCGAAGCCGGTATTGGAGTGTTGCCGCCCGTCGCCGCGCAGATTGAAGGTCAGGCCGCCGCTGTCGGTCTTCAGCCCGGCATCCTGCAATGCCCGCTCGAGGCTGCGCGAGTCGCGCTGCAGCAGATCGAGCGTCTCCGCCCGGTCGACCGCGATGGAGGCATGGACCCGGCCGTCATGCCCGAGCTCCAGCCGGACCTCGATCCGCCCGAGTTCCGCCGGCGTCAGGCGGATGTCGATGCGGTCGGTGCCTTGCTCGATGCCCCTCTGAATATGGACGGCGATCTGTTCCGCCAGCATCGGCGGCGTCGGTACCGGTCGATGGCCGGCGGCGGCCGTCGCGCCATGTGCGGCCTGCGTCGGGGTCGAGGGTGTGCCGGCAAGAGACTGGCCCGTCGAGGCGGAAGAGAGATCGCCGTCGCCGATAGCGGCGAAGGAGAGGGCGTCCGGAGAACCGCCCGGCTCGCCGGAGGAGTCCATCGCCTGTGCAACGGCTGGGCCTGCGAGAGCGGGCGGTTCCTGAGCGCCGCCTTGCGCTGACTGAGCGGAGAGACCGTTCCGCGCCCCCGCATGGAGGTTGGAGCCGGAGTCGCCGGTGGTCGATCGGGTGGCATCGCCGATCTGCTGCGCCGCAACGCGGGTCGCTGCGCCGGTGGCCGGACCAGTCTTGTTCGATGCCGAAGCCAACGCATCTGCGCCCGACTCCGCCGCATCTGACGGAAGGGCCGGCGACGTCGGGTCGGCGCCGTCAGCCGGGGTCGGGCTGATCTGCGGCTGCGCCGTTGTCTTGCCGGAGCCCGGTGTCGGCTTGGCGAGGGTCGCGGCCGCCTGCGTCGCGGCCGCTGTCTCGCCCGGCATGTTCGGATTCGGCGCCCGCTCGGCAGTCGGGGTTGCGGCAGCCTGGGCTGCGGCAGTCGGGGCGGTTGCCGCCTGACCGGACGGTGCTGCGCCGGTGTGCGGCAAAGCCGGTTTCGCCGTCGTTGCTTCCTCGGAGTTCCCCGCGGCCGTGCCGGACAAGTCAGCCGGTCCCTTAGCCGGCGGTGGCGCGGCGACGGCCGGCGCGGCTGCGTCGGCGGCATCGGCGGAGCGCGCGTCGTCCCGATCTTCCGATCGGTCGTCCGGCCGGTCAGTTCGCGGACCGGTGTCTGGGCGCTCGGCCGTTGCGGGCGGCCGCTCCGTGTCGCTGCGCCGCGGCTTGTCGGCCGGGGCAGGGGACGAGACATCGTCCCGCGGAAGGAAGTCCTCGAAGGGGCGCGCGCCACTGGGCGGCGTACCCGGGGACGTGCGTGGCGGCGTGGTTCTTCCGCCGACGAAAGCTGGTTCGAAAGCGAGCGCATCCATTGCGGGGGGTGCCTTCCTGGCTGGCCTGACTGGCGACTGGCGTCAGTCGACGGCCTCGCCGGCCCCGCCGGCCATAGCGCCCTGGGAGGTTGCCGCGCTCGCGGCGATCATCGGATCGACGCCATCGGCGTTGCCGGCCTGCGCGATCATGCGGTCGAGCTGCTCCCACGACTCGCGCAGCGGCTCGAGCATGGCGATCGCTTCCTCGGCCGTTTCGAAATCGTTGTAGAGGTTGACCCGCGGCAGCCGACCGATGATCTGGCCGTAGATCGCCCCGAGACCCAGGGCCACCTCGCCGCCGCGCTCGAGGTCGAGATGCATATAGAGGTGCCCGACGATCTCGGTGGCCGCGGTGACGGCACCGCAGCGCTGTTCGATGTCGTCCGCCTTGCAGGCCTCGATCGCGGTGCGCAGGGCGCCGATCGCCTCGTCATACAGCATGACGACGATCCGGCTCGGCGCGGCGGCCATCATGTCTTCGAGACGATAGCTGGTGATGATGGTCATGGATCGGTTCCTTCGCTTACTGGAATAGACGCAGCAGGTTCTGCGGCATCTGATTGGCCTGCGCGAGCATCGAGACGCCGGCCTGCACCAGGATCTGCTTCGAGGTGAACGTCGTCATCTCGGCGGCAATATCGAGGTCCATTAGGCTTGATCGCGCCGCCTCGGCATTCTCGACCGCCGTGGAAATGTTCGCCGCGGCGAACTCGAGACGGTTCTGGGAGGCGCCGATGTCGGCGCGGCCTGTGTTCAGCGTGTCGATCGCGAGCGAGATCGCTTCCGACGCCGCGTCGGCGTTCTGGGCGTCGGTGATGTCGGTGTTCACCAACCCAAGTGAGCTCGTGCTCACGCCGTCAAGGGAGACGGTGATCTGGTCATGCAGTCTGGTGCCCGACCCGACCTTGTAGCTGTAGCTGGTCAAGCCGTCGGCCACGAAGTTGAGCGCGTCGGCCGGAACGTCGGCGAGGGCGTTGAACGAGGTATTCAGCGTAATGGTCATGAAGCCGCCGACATCGGTATTGTCCGAGGCCAGCTTGACGGCCGTGCCGGTCGTTAGGAGGCCGGTGACGTCGTCGAAGGCTTCCGAGGACAGCGAGGCGGTGTAGGTCGCGGTAGTTCCGCTGACGGCGTCGCTGGCGGTCAGGGTGAAGGTGCCGCCGGCAGGGTCACCGTCGAAAGCCAGCGAGCCTTCATTGCCTGCCGTCCCGGTCAGGACGCCGTGGACGCTCATATTGATCACGCCATCGGCCGCTTGGAAGCCGGGGTCCTGACCGCTGAGCAGGATCTCGCTGTTAAGCAGCTGAATGCCGTTGAACTCGGTGTCCGCGGCGATGCGGTCGACCTCGGCCAGAAGCGCCTGGTATTCGCCGTCGAGCATGCCGCGCTCGGTCGCCGAGAGCTGGCCGGAGCCGGCCTGCACCGCCAGCGTCTTCATCCGGATCAGGATGTCCTGCACCCTGCCCATGGCGCCGTCGGCGATCTGCAGCATCGAGACCGCCTGGCCGGCGTTGACACTGGCCTGGCGAAGCGCCGCGACCTCGGCGTTCAGGCGCGAGCCGATCGCGAGCGATGCGGCATCGTCACGGGCCGACAGCACCCGCGTGCCCGAGGAGAGCTTGGCCAGCGAGTTAGTCGCCTGCGTGTCGGACATCTGCAAATAGCGGTGGGCGACGTTTGCCGCATAATTGGAGATCGCATTAAGAGCCATCGTGTCATCTCCTGTTCGCGCCGGTCGACCTGTCTAACGGCCGCTCCGTCATTCGGCGCTGCTAACCTCTTTCCGACCAACCGGTTCAAGCCATCGGCGGCTCATGCAACCGCCACCGGGCGATCGCGGATGGTCTTCTCCATCACCCAAGCACTAGGCAAGCCGCGGGCCAACTCGCGCCAGATTACGTAAGCCTTTGATAAGCCAGAAGAAATTGCGAAAAGCTCGATGCGTCGACCGCCGGTCGCGAAAAGTCGAGGCAAAATCTTCTTGGCAGGTTCGGAAGTTTCTGCCTGGGGGGCGGCAGGAATGGCGGGGCGAGGTCGCCGAAAGAAAAATCGCCCGGGCAAGCGGCCCGGGCGATTTCAGGATCGAGAATAGCGGAAGGTCAGGCGGAGACGATGATCCTCGTCGGGGGTGCATCCGCGCTATCGGGCGTCCCGGAAGCGGAAGGCGCAGAGTCGGGCGAAGTCGCTGCGGCCGTATCGCCTTCGCGATCGG
Source organism: Virgifigura deserti (assembly GCA_003576685.1). Classification (GTDB taxonomy): domain Bacteria; phylum Pseudomonadota; class Alphaproteobacteria; order Dongiales; family Dongiaceae; genus Virgifigura; species Virgifigura deserti. Next base: position 89,710 of record QOZR01000004.1, on the reverse strand, counting down.
CGAGCTCCTGCCAGGATTGCCGCAGCGGTTCGAGCAGGGCGATGACGTCCTTGGCCGGCTTCGGATCGTTATGAATATCGACGGCCAGCAGATGGTTCAGCATGAAGCCGTAAAGCCGGTCGAGGTTCGCGGCGATCTCGCCGCCTCGGTCCATGTCGAGGGTGATCCACAGCGCCTCGATGACCTTCACCGCCTGGCTGTTGGCGCTCCAGCGGCGCTGGATGTCGCCGGCCTCGATGGCTCGGATCGCGTCGTGAAGCGCGCCGATCGCGCGGGTGTACAGCATCAGCACCCGCTTGGCGGGAGAGGCGCTGGCCAGCTCTTGCGACAGATAAGCCATCGATGGGTTCATGGCGTCCGGCCCTTTCTTAATCTTTTGACTTTTGTTCTTGGATGATCGGGGGGAGTGGACAGGTTCCGTTAGTCACTCTTACGACTCGGCGTACCAGGCATCCACCGTCTGCTTGATGCTGTCGAGAATGCGGTTCATCGTGGCGAGCGACGTCTCCATGGCGATGAACCGGCTGGTCAGCTGCGCGCGCTGGTAGTCGAGCCGTTCCAGCATCGCGCCGATCCGCTCCTGCGATACCGTGTTCTGATCGGTCAGCCCGTCGATCTCGCTTTGGACCGAACCGGTCTGGCTGTCGATGAAGCTGTCGATCTCATGGAACATCCGCGCCCCGATGCCGACGGTGTAGTCGAGCTCGATCGAGGCGTCGCCGGTGCCGGAATAGAAGAGCGTTAGGCCGGCGGCGCCGGTGGCGTCCGTTGCCTTGAGGACGTTACCCTCGATGGTGACCGATCCAGGGACGCCGTTGATGTTGGCGCTGGTGATCTTGGTCCCGTCATGTGTCACGTTCAGGGTATAGCCATCCCTATTGTAGGTCGTCTCGCCGCTGAAGCCGAGGAGCGTCACGCGGGAGTCGGAGGAGGTCATCTCGAAGCCGAATAGCTGGCGTACGGCGTCGGGGTCGTTCAGCAGGGCCTCATCGAGCGCGGCCTCGTCGATTTCGAGCGTGTCGGCGAGCAGCGGATCGGCGACGGCATTGTTGTCGACGAAGGTGATTCCGATCTGCGCCAGCACCGAATAGTCCGGATCGACGCCCGGGGTTCCGCCGCCGAGGATCCGGCTCAGCCCGGCCTCGACGCCCGCCACCACGTTCGAGCCGAACAGGACGCTGGTCGCCTCTTCGTCCGTCTCGTCGGTCGAGGTGCTGGGTTGGCTCTGGGCGTTGATATAGGCTTTGACCGTGTTATAGGCCTCGACGAAGCTGGCGACAGCGGTCTTCACCGCCGACAGGTCCTGCTCCACCTCGATACGGATCGTCGTGCCGGGCTCGGCTTGGAACAGGTTCAGCGTGACCCCGTCGAACAGGTCGTCGATGGTGTTTGTCGAGCGCTCGATCAGCAGCGGCTGCTTGGCGACGCCCAGGTCCGACAGCAGGCTGCTGCTGTCGTTCGCCAGCGTGATCGCCCCGCCGTCGTCCTTCACGATGTTCAGGCGGTACTGACCGTCGCTCTCGACCACCGTCGCGGTGATGCCCGCGCCGGCATCGGTGATGTTCGCGGCCAATGTCTGCAGCGTGTCGGTGTCGCTGTAGGACACCGTCTTCAGAAGTGCACCGCTCGCGTCGCGAATCTCGAAGCTGTGCGGGCCGCCGGCGACGGAGGTGTAGCCGCTCAGCGCGGCCGTGTCGCTTGCGACCCCGATGGACGCGTATTTCGAAGCGTCGAGCAGGCCGTCGGCATAGAACTGGGCCGTTTGCGGTGCCTGAAGCTCGTTGAGGAGGGTGGTTCCGCCGTCGTCCGAGATCCCGAGGTCCGACAGCACGCCGCCGGTCTCGTTGTCGAGGGTGATGGCGGTTCCCGCCTCATCGGCCGTTAGGACGAGATAGTTCTGGTTGGTTCCGGCGGAGACGATGCTGGCGGAGACGCCTGTCGCATTGTCGCCGGTGTTGGCGTTGTTGATCCGGTCGCGCAGATCCTGCAGCGAGTCCGTTCCCATCACGTCGATCGTGACGCCGTTGATGTTGAAGCTGCCGGAGATCGAGCCGCTCGCGCCGCCCCGGGCGACCCCGATATTGTCGGTCTGGCTGGTGAAGGCGCCGCTGCCGATCTTGTGAGCGGTGGCGGTGCGCAAAACCTCGATGGTATGGGCGCCCGTATCGGCGGCATTGGTGACGGTCACGCCGATCAGGTTGGCGGCGTCGCTCGGGGTCGTGCCGTCGCTGCGGCTGACCGAGGCGAAGGCCTGCTTCGCCTCGAAGACATTGCCGGCGCCTCCGAAGGTGACCGCGCCGCGCAGGGTGTTCAGCGAATCCTTGAGGGCGCTGAGCAGCAGTTGCAGGTCCTTGTAGGCGGTGATCTTGTCCTGGTTCGCGGTAATACGGTCTTCGAGCGTGTCGACGGGAATGCGGCGCGCCGCGATGATGCCGTCGATGGCGGCCTGGTAGTCGATGCCGGAGCCGATGCCCGAGAACCGGACACGACCGCTGCTGTCGACCGTAAGATTGCTGAAGTTAATGCCGTCCGCCATATCGATGACTCCCGCCGTCGGCCTCAAACATCGGCATCGAGGATTCGGCCGAACTGCTCTCGCGATATGCCCCAGAGGCGCAGTGCCTCCTCGGCTGGAAACTGAACCACGAGCTCACCCGTCTCGCGGTCGAAGATCCGCGCGAAGACACGGCGGCTCGCCTCGTCGACACCCAGTTCCGCGCGGACCATCATGTCGCGCGGCATTTCGCTGCCTTGCAGGGCCATAACGGCTTTCACCATTTCCCGCGCGACAGTTTCAATCGCCTTCTGCATGGCCAGATTTCCGGCGCCGTCGACCTGGGCCCTTGACTGAGACTGCGGGCCTCTGGCCATCGGCGCGCGCGCAGCGTCCAGGGCCAAAGCGCCCGGGGGAAGCTGCGATACGACCGAAATGTCCATGGCACATCATCCCCTAAGAACCGGTTATCCGGCCGGAGTGCCGGAGAGGGGAAAATCCCCTCTCCGGTTCCGATGACCAACCTTATTGGAACAGACGCATCAGGTTCTGCGGCATCTGGTTGGCTTGCGCCAGCATCGAGACGCCGGCCTGCACCAGGATCTGCTTCGAGGTGAACTTCGTCATCTCGGAGGCGATATCCAGGTCCAACAGACTCGACCGTGCCGCTTCGGCGTTCTCCGTCGCCGTCGAGAGGTTCGCCGCGGCGAACTCGAGACGGTTCTGAGAGGCGCCGACATTCGCGCGCGACGTGTTGAGCGTGTCGACGGCGTTCGAGATAGCCTGCGACGCCGCATCGGCGTTCGCAGTGTTGGTGATGTCGGTGTTGTCGAGACCCAAGGTGGTCGCGCCGGTACCGTTGAGCGAGACGACGATATTGTCGTGGTCCGCCGTGCCCGAGCCGATCTTGAAGCTGTAGGAGTTCGCGTTCACCGCCGTGAGGTCGAGCGGGTCGTCGGTGAACCCGGTGGTCGCGTCGAACGAGTCGTTCAACGTGATCGTCATCGCCCCTTTGTTATCGGTATCGTCCGAGGTCAGCTTGAGAGACGTGCCGGTATCCAGGAGGCCGGTGGTGGCGTCATAGGCATCGGAGGACAGCGAGGCGGTGTAGGTCGCCGTGCTTCCACTGGCCGCGTCGGTGGCGGTCAGGGTGAAGGTGCCACCATCGGCGCCGTTAGCGTAGGACAGCGAGCCCTCATTGCCCGCTGTACCTGGGGCGACCTCGAGGCCATTGACGCTCACATTGATCACGCCGGCCGACCCCTCGAAGTTGGCGACGACATCGGTGTAACCGTTCACGAGCTGGTTGCCGTTGAACTCGGTATCCTCGGCGATGCGGTCGACCTCGCCCAGCAGCGCCTGATATTCGCCATCGAGCATGCCGCGCTCGGTCGCCGAGAGCTGGCCGGAACTGGCCTGCACGGCGAGCGTCTTCATCCGGGTCAGGATGTCCGACACCTTGCCCATCGCGCCGTCGGCGATCTGCAGCATCGAGACCGCCTGGCCGGCGTTCACGCTGGCCTGCTTAAGCGCGTTGACCTCGAGATTCAGGCGCGAGCCGATCGCGAGCGACGCGGCGTCGTCCTTTGCGCTGATGACGCGGGTACCGGCGGACAGCTTGGCCAGGGAAGCGGTGGCCTGCGCGTCCGACGCCGTCAGGTAACGATGGGCGACGTTCGCCGCGTAGTTGGAGATAACGTTGAGAGCCATTTTGAAAGTCTCCTACTTGGATGATTGATGTAGCGTCCTGCTAACCGAGGCTACCTGCCCCGTGGGAATCGAAAGCGCACGATCCCGCCCGCAGACACGCAAGCGGCGTGCCATCCCCGCCTGCCTTGCCATATGAGCGATATCAAAGTCTTAGGCTTGGCCTGCCATGGGGTCATTCTTGCCGACCGGGAAAATTCTTCCCGGTCCGGCGGGCTGATCCGGCAAGTTCTGCCGGCAAAACCTGCCGCCCTCCTGCGTCAATGGTTTGCTAACGATGTTTTGGCAGTGTCGACGGGGAGCGGCGGTGGCCTTGGTCGGTTCGCCGTCACTCTCAGGGCTACGGAGCGCGGTAATGGCGGCACCCTTGGTCGATCGGAAGATGAAGCGAAAGAACAAGGCCGAAGCGTCAGGGCAGGGCCGCGGCAAGTCTCGCGCAAAGCTCGACGTGAAACAGCAACTGCAGGCCGGCTTGCGCCGGCAGATGGCGGGCGATCTCGCCGCCGCGGAAGCCGCCTATCGGGAGGTTCTGTCGGCGGAGCCGCGACATGCGGACGCGCTCCATCTGCTGGGTGTCACCAAATTGCAGGGCGGGCAGCCGGGCCAGGCCGTCGATATGATCCGCCGGGCCATCGCGGAGTCCCCCGACAATGCCGACTATCACGGCAACCTCTCGGCGGCGCTCCTGCATGACGGGCAGGCCGAAGCGGCCGCCGAGGAATGCCGGACCGCGCTGCGGCTCAATCCGGATAATGCCGGCTTTCACAGCAATCTGGCGGTGGCGCTGCGTCGGCTGGGTCAGCCGCGGGCCGCCATCGACAGCTACGAAGCGGCAGTCCGCCTGAACCCGACCGCCGTCCATCTCCACGAGACCATCGGCGAACTCTATCTCGGCGAGCAACTCTACGCGGAGGCGCGGGACAGTTATCAGGCCTATCTGGCGCAGGCCGCGGACGATCCCAAGGCGCACAAGGCCCATAACAATCTCGGCCATGCCGAGGAGAAGCTGGGGAACCTGGAGGCCGCGGAAGCCTGCTACGGCCGAGCGCTGGCACTGGAGCCGGAGGACCCCGATTACCTCAACAACGTGGCGCTGATGCGCCGGGCGCGGAACCGTCGCGACGAGGCGCTCGCGCTGTTCCGGAAGGCCTGCGCGCTGGCCCCGGACCGGTGGAAAATCGCCGCCAACCTCGCAAGTGTCTGCCTCGATCTCGGACAGGGCGATGAGGCGGTCTCGATCCTGCGCGAACAGTTGGGCACGCAATCGGCCGAGCCGGGGTTGTGGTACAAATTCGGGCTGGCGCTGGCGATGGCGGGCGAAATGAAGGCCGCCCAGGAGGCTTTCCTGAAGGCCATCGAGCTCGACCCCGACGATCCGAGCTTCTACCACGCCCTCAGCGGCTGCTTCTTCTCCACCGGCGATCCGGCCGGCGCGTACGCGGCCTTGCGCAAGGTCCTGGAGCTGCGCCCGCGCCATCTCGAGGCGCATCTCGTTCTGTGCGAGTGCCTTCAGCGGATGGGGCGGCCGGACGAGGCGAACATCCGGGCCCACGCGGCCGTGATGCTCGAATCCTACCAGCCGCAGAACTTCGCCTATCCGCTGAAGGCCTTCCGGCATAGCTGCGATTTCGACGGGATCGACGATCTGGGCGATATCTGGGCGACGGCCGACAGCGTTCCGCCCCGAATGCTGCCGCAGGCATTTCTCCACATGCTGGTCATGGCCGACACGCCGGAACGGAACGATCATCTGGTTCGGCTTCATCGTCGATGGGGCGCGATGCTCGAGGAGCGCGCGGAGCTGACCCCGCTGCCGCACTTGCCGGCACAGCGGCCCGGCGGCCGAATCCGGATCGGGTTCCTCTCCTCCGATCTCAACAGCCATTCGGTGGCGAAGTGCATGATGCCGCTCTTCGAGTCCTATGACCGGGAGCGGTTCGAGATTCGCTGCTATTCGCCGCGCAAGGTCGGCGATGCGATCGAACAGAAGATCGCGGGGCTGGTTACCGACTTCAAATTCGTCGAGAACGAGCCGGACCCAAGCGTCGCCGCGACGATCCGGGCCGACGATATCGATATTCTGTTCGACCTGAACGGTATTACCCAGCACAGCCGCACGGGGGTAATGGCCTATCGCCCGGCGCCGGTCCAGGTCGGATGGCTCGGCTATCCCTTCACCTGCGGCATTTCGCAGATCGACTACATGATCGCCGACCGGTTCATCCGCCCGACGCGCGACGAGCTTCTGGTGGAGACGCCGCTCGAGCTGCCGGGCGCCTGGATCTGCTTCAACGACATGGGGCAGGTCGATATCGATCCGACGCCGCCCTGCCTGAGGACGGGCCAAGTCACCTTCGGCACCTTGAACAATCCGTATAAATATACGCGGGCCGCGGTCGCGGCCTGGGCGAAGGTGATGAACGCGGTCCCGGAGTCCCGTTTCCTGCTCGTCCGGTGGCGCGACGGCTCGACCCTGATGTGCCATCACCTGGTGGCGGAGTTCGCCAAGCACGGCGTGTCGAGCGACCGGCTGTTCTTCATGCAGAACCCGGCGGGCATGCATCTGCAGTGCTACAACGAAATCGACATCTCGCTGGACACCTTCCCGCTCACCGGCGGGACGACGACCTGCGACGCCCTTTGGATGGGAGTCCCCGTCGTCAGCCTGGCGGGGGAGGGATTCCACCAGCGCATCAGCCACGCCGTCCTCAATCACGCCGGGCTGGGCGACCTCAGCCGCACCACGATCGACGACTATGTCGAGACGGCGGTCGCGCTGGCACGCGATCCCAACCGTCTCGGAGAGCTCCGGCGCACGCTGCGTCAGACCTTGCTGGACTCCGACATGTTCCGCCGGGATCGTTTCGTCCCCGCCTTCCAGGACGCCATGGAGGCGCTCGTCCGGCGGCACGGGTTGCGAGAGGCGTAGAAACGATTGGGGATCAGGCGATGAAGAACTACGTTACGTCGGTTTTCTTTGGCGTCCGCAACCATCTGTCGTTCTGCGAGGGGATACAGCGGTCGCTCAACGAGCTGCCCGGAACAGGCATCTTCGCCGGCGACAACCTGTTCACCTTCAGCCGGAATCTGAGCTTCCTCGATGACGACGCCTTCATGGACGCATTTCGCAAGAGTGCGCGGACAGACATCGAGCAGGCCGTGATCTGGCGGACCTATGTTCTGGCCTGGGCTGCAAGGCGTGGAGTTAATATCGACGGCGATTTCGTCGAGTGCGGCTGCTACAAGGGCGTTTCCGCGCGCATCCTGGCCGACTATCTCGACCTGCAGGCGACCGGCAAGGCGTTCTACCTGTATGACCTGTTCGAACATTCCTCGGACATGGACCATGGCGCCATGCCGGAACATGGGGCTGGACTGTACGAACAGGTCGTCGCGCGGTTTGTCGACCTGCCCAACGTTCATGTGACGAAGGGATCGGTTCCGGAGGTCCTTGTGGAGAAATCGCCCGAGAAGATCGCTTTCCTGCATGTGGATATGAACAGCGCCACGGCGGAACTGGGAGCGCTCGAAACCTTGTTCGACCGCGTCTCGCCCGGCGCGTCGATCGTTCTGGACGATTATGGTTGGGCCTTCTACCGCGACCAGAAGGTGAGAGAGGACGCCTTCTTCGCCGCGCGCGGCTACCAGGTGCTCGAACTGCCGACGGGGCAGGGCCTCGTCATCAAGTAAAGCCTGGGCGGTGTCAACTTTGAAGCGCAACGCTTAATGCCGATTGAAAAATATTCCGCTGGAATACTTCCGCGGGGGTCAGGCAGTTCAACACTTTGCCCGGCCGCTCGTTGAGTTCGCTCGCCATGGCGTCCACCTCCTGTACCGTCGTGTCCACGGATCACCCGCGACAGCTCCCGCGCATCGACCGCCTTCATCGACCGCGGTCTGACGGTGCGCCCCACATCGCCGGGGCTCCCGTGACGAGGATCACTGTGCCGCTCCACGTTCCTGCTTGACTCACACATAACTCGTCGGTTATTGGTGTAATCAATAACCGACGAGTTATCGATTGCGATGCCACAGCCCCACGATATCCTTTTCAGAACGCTCGCCGATCCGACGCGACGGGCCATCTTCGAGCGGCTGTGTCGCGACGGAGACCAGACGGTCCGCGCCCTGACGGCTCAGGCCGGAGTCTCGCAACCGGCCGTCTCAAAGCATCTCGGGGTCCTGAAGCGGGCCGGGCTGGTGCGCGACCGCCACGAAGGTCGCCAAACGCATTATAGCGCGCAGCTCGGCGCCTTGGCCCCGCTGATCGACTGGACAAGCCAAATGGCGGGTTTCTGGGAGAGCCGGTTCGACGACCTCGAAGACCTACTGAAAAGGATGGATCAATGAACGAAACGTCCACCGAAACGCTCTCCGTCGTTGTCGAACGAGAGATACCCTATCCGCCGGAAAAGATCTGGCGCGCGCTCACGCAATCGCACCTGATCGAGGAATGGCTGATGAAGAACGACTTCAAGCCAGACGAGGGTCACCGCTTCAATCTTAGCGCAGACTGGGGCGCGGTGGACTGTCAGGTGCAGACAGTCGAGCAGAACAAAACGCTGACTTACACATGGGATACCAAGGATCTCAGGAGTGTCGTCACCTGGACGCTCACCCCTACCAGCACGGGGACCCATCTGCGCATGGAGCAATCGGGCTTCCGGCCGGATCAGCAGCCGTACTACGGGGGCGCCAAGGTCGGGTGGCCGCGGTTCTTTACGGCCCTGGAGCAGGTCTTGGCGCGGATGGACTGAAGCCTGCCGGCACAACTCAAAGCTGGGCCCCGTCGACAGAGCGGCACATATCGCGAAGGTGAAAAACGGAGGAGATACAATGAAGACCAATTCGGCTTGTCTTCAGAGGAGGTTCAATTGAATTGGAGCAAGTGGATTCGGCAGATCCACCGCTGGCTGTCGATCATCTTTACGGCGGTCGTCGCGGCCATCTTCATTGCCTTGGGCGTCGGGGAGGAGCCCGCAGAGTGGGTGTATTTCCTGCCGCTGCTCCCGCTCGCCTTGCTCACGATCAGCGGTCTGTACTTGTTCGCGCTGCCATATGCCACCAGGTGGCGCGGCGCGCGACGCATCGGCGGAGAGGCGTGAACACAATGTCCGGCAAGACGCCCGAGAAGTCGGGAGTCCAAGCACAAGGACGTGCGCTACCTCGATATCCACGAGAACGGGCTCGACGAAGCGCAGTTCGCCGCTTGGGTGAAGCAAGCCAGCCAATTGCCCGGCGAACGATTGTGAGCGGCGAGCGACAACAACCAGGAAGAAAGCGACAACAACCATGAAGAAGAGCGGCGCGGAGGAAGAAGAAGGAGCAGCCTCTCCCTCTCAGCTGATAGATGCGAGAATCAAGGAGCTGAGTGATTGGCGGGGCGAGACGCTCGCTCGGATCCGAAGTCTCATCAAGCAGGCCGACTCCGAAGTGGTCGAGGAGTGGAAGTGGAGAGGGGTTCCGGTGTGGTCGCACGCCGGAATCATCTGCACCGGTGAGACATACAAGAGTGCCGTGAAGATGACCTTCGCCAAGGGCGCCTCGTTGGAGGACCCTTCAGGCCTCTTCAACTCCAGCCTCGAAGGCAACACCAGGCGCGCCATCGATTTCCATGAGGGCGACAAGATTGATGAAAAGGCGTTGAAGGCGCTCATTCGCGCCGCCGTGGCGCTGAACACGTCGGTGCGAGCTACCGCTCGCCCCGTCCGCTCTCAGAAGAGACCAAAGAGCGCTTGACCCGGCAATCCATGGAGCCGGCGCACCCCCCTCGACCTGGGTGGCTACCGGACTCGCTTCAGCCAGGCGCCCGGCCAGTAGGTCACCATCTCGGTGACGTTTCCCTCGTTGAACGGGAAGGCCGGCGGCTCGATGACGAAGTCGTCGCGGCGGGCGGCGAAGTCGGCCGCCGCCTGGGTCGGGTTGTTCCAACTCCAGTCCGGCTCCGTCCGCGGCCCGCCGGCGACGAGCTGCATGATGCCGTCGCAGGCGACGATGTAGGAGCCAACCGAAACCAGGCCGCTATAGGCCTCCAGCTCGTCCAGCACATGCTGCTTGCTATGGTTGGAATCCAGAATGACGATCGCGGTCTCGCCCGGCGCGACGAGGGATTTCACCTGGCGCACGGTTTCCGGCGCGGTCGAACTCCCCTCGATCAGCGTAATGAAGTCGGCCAGCTCGTGGCTCTCGATCGCCTGTCGGTTGTGCGGCCGGATCTCGATGTCGATGCCGATGATGCGACCATGCTCCATCGCCTTGCACAGGCCGGCATAGAAGATCAGCGACCCGCCATGGGCGACGCCCGTTTCGATGATGACGTCCGGTTTCAGCCGATACAGCACCTCCTGCAGCCGGATCATGTCCTCCGGAAGCTGGATGATCGGCCGACCCATCCAGGAGAAGCCGTAGACATATTTGTTGTCCCAGCCGCAGCGCAGCCAGGCTTCCGAGACGATCGAGAAGGCCTCGCGGGATGCAAGCGGCACGACGGTCTCGCCGTCGCCATCCGCCACGGCGACTGTGCCGGCCTCGAGATCGATCTTAATCACAGGCGATCAGCTCCTCTTTGACGTTCTGCACCAGCCGGTCGAGTGCCTCCATCAGGCTGCCCGGGGCGAAATCGAACTCGCGGCGAACCCGGTCGATGCGGATCGGCGGGAAGACCGGGGCCGGTGCGTCGGGCGCCACCGACAGCTGGCAGCTTGTGAGCTGCTGCAGCCGGTCGATGAGCGTGCCGTTGCTGATATTGGCGCCGCTGGCGAGATTGTAGAGGCGCTCCTGCCCGGCCTCGGCGATGCGTGTCAGCACAGGCACGACGTCGGCGATATCGACATAATCCTTCGCTGCATCGCGCCCGGTGCGGAGCCGGACGGCGCCGCGGCCGACCGCCTCGCGCATGACAGCGGCGAGGAAGTTGTCCTCGGGCATGCCCGAGCCATAGACGTTCGACATGCGGACGACGCGGGTGCCGGCCCGGCCTGCGGCGAAGCACAGCGCCTCGCCCGCGAGCTTCGACAGATTATAGAGGTCGTCCGGATCCTGCGGATTGACCGCGATCGAAGCCTCTTCATCCCCCGACGGCAAGCCGCGATAGACGCGCGTGGAGGAGAGATAGAGGAACGAGTCGAACCGTGCCCGGCGAAGGACCTCCTTCAGTAGGCAGACATGCGCCTCGATCGTGTCGAAGGGGCGCTTGCGAAAATCTGCGGTCAGGCCGATGCAGTAGATCACATGGCCGAGCGGCTGCGTGAAGATCGATCGGTCGCCGCGCTCGGGCGCGAAGCACTCGGCGCCGTTTTCCTGGAGATGGCGGACCAGATGCGATCCGATGAAGCCGCCGGCGCCGAAGACAGTGAAGCTCATGTTCGATATCCAATCGTGCGTGCCGGGCTGCCGACATTGATGGAGTAGGGGGGGAGCTCGCCCCGGACCAGCGCGCCGGCGCCGACGACGCAGCCGTGCCGCAGGCAGGCCCCGTCGAGCAGTACGGCATTGGCGCCGATCCAGACGTCGTCCTCGATGAGGATGCCGCCGCGGCTCGGCAGGAAGCCCTGCTCGCGGATCGGCCGGCTGCGGTCGCGATAGGCGTGATTCACCGGCGCCAGCGTGCAATTGGCGGCGATGGCGACACCGCAGCCGATGGTCACGCCATTGCCGAGATAGATGACCGTGCCGGAATTGATCACGCTGTTACGGCCGATGCGGAGATCGCCGCTGCCGCCGGCCGGCTTGACCTTGACGAAGGAGTCGATGACGACGCCGTCCTCCAGGACGATCCTGCTGCCGCGGACAGAGTCTTCGATATCGGCCAGATGCGATATCCGCGCGCTGTCCGCGACGATCAGCACAGCTCCGCCTCGAGCAGCGGCAGAGCCTGGTCGCGCTCCGAGATAATTCGCCTGTCGGCCTGCGGCCAGGCGATGGCGAGTTCCGGGTCGTCCCAGCGGATGCCGCGAGCGAGCTCGGGGCGATAGGGCGCCGAGATCTGATAGAAGACCTCTGACTCGTCCTCCAGCGTCTGGAAGCCGTGGGCGAAGCCGCCCGGCGCGTACAGCATCACGCCGTTCTCGGCGTTCAGCTCGGTCGCGAACCAGCTCCGGTAGGTCGGGGAGGCGGGGCGCAGATCGACGATCACGTCGAAGATGCGGCCTCGGACGCAACGGATCAGCTTCGCCTCGGCGCCGTCGCCGGTCTGGTAGTGAAGCCCCCGCAGCGTGTCGCGGTGCGGATTGAACGAGGTGTTGCACTGGCTCAGATTAGTGTCGAGGCCGAGTTCCGCGAACTCCCGCGCGCACCAGGTGCGCGCGAAATAGCCCCGCTCGTCCTCCAGCCGCTCCGGCACCACGAGAAAGGCGCCGCGCAGTCCCGTCTCCCGGAAAATCATGCCATCACCCGCAGTGCCGGGATGGGAAAGACGAAGCGTCCGCCCCAGTCGCGAATGAAGCTCATCTGCTCCATGATCTCGTCCTTCAGGTTCCAGGGCAGGACCAGGAGATAGTCCGGCCGCGTTTCGCCGACCCGGTCCGGATGGTGGATCGGAATCTGCGTACCGGGCAGGTGAAGTCCCTGCTTGTGGGGGCTGATATCGACCACATAGTCGAGAAAGTCGGTGCGCACGCCGCAATAGTTCAGCAGCGTATTGCCCTTTGCCGCCGCGCCATAGCCGACGACGCGCTTGCCGGAGAACTTCGCTTCGACCAGGAAGCCGAGCAGCCCGCGCTTGATTGTCTTGATCCGCTCGGCGAAGGCGCCGTAGGTCGCGATCTGGTCGAGCCCGGCGCCGCGCTCGCGCGCGCGCATCTCGCCGACACGGCGGCTGATCGCCCCCGAAGAGTCGCGGTGCCGCGCGAAGATGCGCAGCGAGCCGCCATGGGTCGGAAGCTCCTCGACATCGAACAGCGCCAGCCCATGCGCGGCGAAGATCCGCTCGACCGCGACAAACGAGAGATAGGAGAAATGCTCGTGATAGATCGTGTCGAACTGACCCTGTTGGATCAGGTTCAGAAGATGCGGGAACTCGACGCTTAGCACGCCCGACGGGCGCAGCGTGATCGCCAGGCCGGCGACGAAATCGTTTATGTCGGGGACATGCGCCAGGACGTTGTTGGCGACCAGCAGGTCCGCCTGCTGCCCGTTCGCCGCGAGGGTCCGTGCCGTTTCGACGCCGAAGAACCGCGTCAGCGTCTGAATGCCCTTGGCCGAGGCGACCGCGGCCACGTTGGCGGCCGGCTCGATTCCGAGAACCGGGATCCCGCGCTGCTGGAAGTACTGCAGCAGATAGCCGTCGTTGCTGGCGATCTCGACGACCTGGCTCTGGCCGTCGAGGTCGAACTGCTCGATTGCCTGTGCCGCGAAGCGCCCGGCGTGACGCAGCCAGCTTTCGGAGAAGGAGGAGAAATAGGCATAGTCCTCGAAGATCTCCTCGGGCGTGCAGAGCGCCTCGAGCTGGACCAGGAAGCATTGGCTGCAGACATAGGCGTGCAACGGATAGAACGGCTCCATCCGGCGCAGATCGGCCGGGCGCCGATAGGCGTTGGCCAACGGCATCATGCCGAGGTCGGCGAAGCTCTCCACCAGCGGCGCCCGGCAGAACCGGCAGGCCGGCCTTTCGGGGCTGGGGGACGCGGCGCTGGCGGTTACAATATCCGGCGCTGCGGCGGTAGACGAGCTAGGCTGCATCTGAGAACTCTTCAATCTGCTGAAAGGTGAGGGCGCGGACATCGCCGTTGCGGCGCTGTGTCCGATACCAGGAAATCGAACGGTCGAGCGCCCGCTCGACGGTCCAGACGGGTTGCCAGCCGAGCAGGCTGACGGCCTTCGTCGAGTCGACGGCGAGCAGCCGCGCCTCGCGCGGCGTCGCGCGGTTGTCGAGATGCCAGCGCGCGCCGTCGCCCCAAAGCCGGACCAGCTCGTCTGCAACCCATTCGACAGACCGCGTGTCGGCCGAGGCTGGCCCGAAGTTCCAGGCGCCGGACATCGCGTCGGGCGCCGCCGCCAACCGTTCGGCCAGCGTCAGATAGCCGGCGACCGGCTCCAGCACATGCTGCCAGGGCCGTGTGGCGCGCGGGTTGCGCAGCCGGAGCGGCTGGCCGGAGTCGAAGGCCCGCACCGCGTCCGGCACGAGCCGATCTTCCGCCCAATCGCCGCCGCCGATCACGTTTCCGGCCCGCGCCGTCGCGATGCCGGTCGCGCGGCCGGCCTCGAAGAAGGCGCAGCGATAGGCATTGGTCACCAGCTCGGCGCAGGCCTTGCTGGCGCCGTAGGGCTCATGGCCGCCGAGGCAATCCTGCTCGCGGTAGCCCCAGACCCATTCGCGATTGTCATAGACCTTATCCGAGGTGACGACGACGACGCTGCGCACGCCGTCGAGCCGCCGGACCGCCTCGAGGAGATGAACTGTTCCCATGACGTTGGTCGAAAAGGTTTCGACGGGTTCCGCATGGGCCTGCAGGACCAGGGGTTGGGCGGCGAGATGGAACACCACCTCCGGGCGCGCCGCCGCCATCGCGTCCGCCAGGCGTGCGGCGTCGCGGATGTCGGCGATGGTGGAGCCGATCTCCCGGTCGAGCCCGACCGCCTGAAAGACGCCGGCGGACGGCGGCTCCAACGCATAGCCAGAGACCTGCGCGCCCAGCCGCGCGAGCCAAAGGCTGAGCCAGCCGCCCTTGAACCCGGTGTGACCGGTGACGAAGACACGGCGACCGCGCCAGAACGTCCGGTCCCCGAATGCCCGGTCTATGCCGACAGCCGGTGCCGTTCCCAAATCCGCCATGGTGCTTGGCCGCTGGTCCAGAGTTCGTTCAGCAGGCACATCTCGCGATAGGTGTCCATCGACTGCCAGAAGCCGTCATGCTGATAGACCGCGAGCTCGTCGCGCCGCGCCAGATCCTCCAGCACGCCGACCTCGAGGGAGATGTTGTCCGCGGCCGAGAGGCCGTCGAAGGCGCGGCGTTCGAAGACCATGAAGCCGCCATTGATCCAGCCTTCGGTGACCTGGGGCTTCTCGTTGAACGACTTCACGAGGCCGCCCCGGATCGAGAGCTCGCCATAGCGGGAGGAGGGGTGGACCGCGGTCACGGTCGCCGCCCGGCCGGACCGCCGGTGATGCGTCAGCAGGGCGTCGAGATCGACATCCGACAGGCCGTCGCCATAGGTGGCGAAGAAGCTGCTCGTGCGGAGATAGGGCAGCACCTGGCGCAGGCGCGACCCGGTCAGCGTGTCGGCCCCCGTCTCGGCCAGCACCACCCGCCAGTCCTCGGCGGCGCCGTTGGACAGGGTCTCGATGCCGCCGGTTCGCAGATCGACGGCGAAGTCGCTGCTCCGGATCTGATAGTTGAGGAAGTAGTCGCGGATCGCGTCGCCCCGATAGCCGAGGCACAGCACGAAGTTGCGCACGCCGAAATGGCTGTAATGCTTCATGATGTGCCACAGGATCGGGCGGCCGCCGATCTCGACCATCGGCTTCGGCTTGAACTCGGTCTCCTCGCGCAGCCGCGTGCCCATGCCGCCGCACAGGATGACCGCCGTCATCTCGTGCAGCCGAACGATCTGCCGGTCTCCCGGCTCGCGGCGGTCGGGAAGGCCGTCCGCAGCCGTCGTGGTGGTCTCATCGCTCGGTCGCATGGCCGACATGATCCCCTCCGCCGCTTAACAACGGTTTAAGCTCGCTAACCATGATGCGTGATGCCGCCTCCGGTCAGAGCGGATGCCGGACCGAATAGGCGGGGTTGGGCAGGACGATCTGGCGTGCCATCCGCCGCCGCACGTCGAGCATGACCGGCGCGCGGAGGTTCACGGTCATGGCGCTGCCGTCCGGCGTCTGACGGACGGTGACGATCAGCAGGACGAGAAGGTCGGCCGGCGGAATACCGGCCGCGCCGCAGGCCTCATCGATATCCGGCTGCTCGATCAGGCTGCTGTCGCGGCCTGTCGGCACGACCACGAAGGAAACCGCCGGGTCCGCCATGCTCTGCAGCAGCCGGAACTGCGCCAGGCGCGGGTTCGGCAGGTCGAGGAGCGCGAAACTGCGATGCTCGGCGAAGCCGAGCGGACCCTGCGGCATCTCGATCAGCGCCTGGGGGCTGCAGGTAATGGGGCCGAAGCGGGTTTCCACCGTGACCTCTTCGGAGGCCTGCGGCGGGGCCACGCCGTGGCGTGGCGCGGGATTGGGCATCATTGCTTCAGAAGCATTCATGAAGAGATCTCCTGGTTGTTCCGACCAGTGGGAGAGGGGCTGGACGGCGGTTACCTGAGGAACTGCGCGAGCGAGAGCTGACTGAGCCGCGACAGCGTCATGTACGACGCCTCCAGCTGTGTTTCGCTGGCGCTGAGCCGCGTGAGCGCCTCAGCCGGGTCGACAAGCTCGAGGTCGCCGATGGTCTGCTCGGTGAAGAGGGTGAACTCCTCGAGACGCTTGTTCGCCGACTCGATCGACCGGCGCGAGGAGCCGATCAGGGTGCGAAGGTCGGCGAGGTCATGCGTGATCGGGTCGGCGCCGAGCGCGGTGTTCGGCTGCTCGGTACCCAGCGCGGTGTTGACCAGCGCCAGCGCCGTTTCAAGGGTTTCTTGGTCGGCCGGCGTGCCCGACAGCTCCACGTAATGCATCGCGCGCAGGATATATTCGAAGGCGTCCTCGTCGGCGGTGATGCCATAGGTAACCGTCAAGGCCTCATCGGCTTCCGTGCTCAGCTTCACCTGGTCGCCCTTGTAGTACTCCTCGGCATATTGAGTGAGCGGCGGGGTCAGGGGCAGGACCGGGGGTGTCCAGCCCGTGAGCTCGACCGGTTGGGTGTCGGTTCGCGACCCGGCGAACAGATACCGCCCGTCCTGCTCGACGTTCAGCAGGCCGGCGATCTCCTGCTTGAAGTTCGCGGCTTGGTTGGCGATCGCCATGTCCTCGTTGTTGTTGCTGTTGAGCGCGTTCACGAGCAGGGTGCGAAACTGCGACGTGGCGTCGAAGATCTGCGCAAGGTTGGTCTCCATCGTCTCCAGCCGCCGGTCGATCTGGTTGTTGTTGGCGGTGAACTGCGCCGCGCGGGCATGCGCGGTTTCGAGGTTGACGAGGCGCTGCGCGTCCGCGGCGATGCCGTGATAGTCGCGCGATTTCTGGCCGCTCGAGATCTGGATCGACAGATCGAGCACCTGGCGCTGGGTGTTCAGGGTCTGCCCGAGCGTCAATTGATAATGTGCGAAGGAGGCGATCCGGGTCATCAGTGGCTCCTATCGGCCCATGTTGGTCAGAACGTCGAACATCTCAGCGGCGGTGCTGATCATCCGCGCGGACGCCGCATAGGCGTTCTGCAGCACGATGAGGTTCGAGAGTTCCTCGTCCATGTTGACGCCGCTCAGCGAATCCGCCTTGAAGTTGAGCTCGGTGTGCAGCGACTGCTGGAAGCTCAGCTGATCGGTGACGTTCGCGTAGTTCGTGGAATTGGTCGACAGAATCGATGTCGCATACCCGCCGAGCGTCGTGCCGGTCTGCGAAAGCCCGCCCGCCGCCGCGAACGTCAGCTGTTCTGAGAACTTGTCGGCAAGCCGCTGGGCGACGGTGTTATCGCCGGCGGAGACGTAATATTCGAGGGTCACTGTGTCCTGCTGCAACGCCCCGCGGGAGACGAGGTGCGGATTGGCGACGATGTCGCTGCGCACCGAAAGGACGCTGGCGAGATCGATCCCGGCCGGGTCGTCGCCGACGAAGAAGTCGTTGAGATGCAGAAAGTCCGAAAGGTTCGTCGTCGGCGCGCCGCCGCCGGGATCGACGGTGCCGCCGCTTATCACTACGCCGAAGCCGGCGCCGTCGACCGTGACGATGCCGCCGGCCTCGGTCGCCGAGCCGCCGGATCCGCCGAGCGCCGCGTTGATCGCGGCGGCGAACCCCGCGGCGTCGAGTGTGCCCGGTGCGGGCATGGTAGCGGTGAAGGCCTGCGTCCCGTCAGGGTTGACCAATGCGATCTGTACCGGTCCGGTGAAGGATGCGGCGGTTCCCGCCTGGGCCCGGCTGCTGGTCAGCGTGGTCGCCGCGGGCAGGCCGGTGCCCTCGTTGTGAATCCGATTGACTTCGTCGCGCAGCATCACCGAGAGATTGTTGATCTGGGCGGTCATGTCCGGCAGCGTCGAATCCCGCATGTCGATCAGTGCGGCGATGCGTCCGGATCGGATTTCGTTGGTGATGTCGGCGCCGCCGAGATCGATCCCGGTGATCGGCCCGGGGTAGGTGAAGCCGGCCGTCATCGACGATGCTGGGGTATGGCTCAACGGCTGCACGTCGCGGTCGAGCAGGGCGCGGCCGTTGCGGGTGAAGATCACCATCTCGCCGTTGTCGCGGGTGAAGTAGCTGATGTCGATCTGTTCCGAGATCTTGTCCAGCGCGATGTCGCGCTTGTCCTCGAGCTCGGCCGTCGGCTCGTTCAGGATCGTGCTGCGGGTGATCTTCTCATTGAGCTCGTCGATGATCTCGAGCTGCTCGTTCACCGTCGCGACGGCGTTCGCGATCTCGTTGTCCGCTTCGAGGCGGAGCGTCTGGATGTCGCTCGACATGGTGTTGAGCTGCCGTGCGACGGCCTTGCCGGCATCGACCACGCCAAGGCGCTGCGACATGCTTTCGGGATTGGCGGCGAGCGCCTGAAGCGCCGTGGAGAACCGGCTGATGGAGGCGCTGATGGAGCTGTTCGACTCCGGAGTGCCGAACATGTCCTGCATTCGCGCGAAGTAGGAGTCCTGCACTTGCAGGCCGCCCAGCGTCCCGGCCGTGCTGCGCACCTCGCGCAGCAGATGGTCGTCGACGATGCGCTCGATGTCGGTCAATCGGACGCCGGCGCCGACATTACCGATGACCATGGCCTCCTGGCTGACGATCTTCCGGGTGTAACCAGGCGTGTTCGCATTGGTGATGTTGTTCGACGTCACCTGGATTCCGGCCTGCGTCGTCTGCAGGCCGGTCAGCGCGTTGAGAAGGGCGATGTTGAGGCTCATGCCGGACCTTCCGTCGTGCCGATTTCGAAGCCGTTAAAGCTTCTGGTTAACGGTCATGCAGACCGGTGGCGCTGCACCGGCCGAGCGATGGCTGCCGGGGGGTGCGCCCGTTGCCGCTCCGGTCGCTGTGTAGCCTGCCGACCGGCCGCGCTTCTGCTCGACGGCGTCGACGATCGCCCGCAGCACGCGGTCGTGGGCGGTCTTGACCGCCTTGAGCGCGCGGGCGTTCTCCGTCAGCACGTTCTGGAATCTCTCGGTCGCCTGGATCAGCTCCTCGCGAAGCGCCTGGCTGACGACCTCGTCGCCCTCGGCTGCCGCGTTCAGCGCCCGTAGATGCGCCTCATAGGCATCCGCCAGCGCTGTCTTGTCGAGCTGCAGCGCACCGATGTCCTGCGGCCGCATGGCGTGCAGAAGCTCGATCTCCCGCTCCATGCAGGCGATCAGCCGCGAGGTGATGGCCAGCAGTTCGCCGACCCGATCGGTCTTTGTCATGGATCCTGAAGTCATTGCTGTTGAACCTCCTGAAGTCTCAGGATTTCCTTTTGGACCATATCGCTGATGCCGATTCCGCCGCTTCGGGCGATCGCCGCCCCGTATTCCTGGAACAGCATCGAGCGGTAGACCCCCTCGGCCTGGCCGCCGCCGAACAGCGGGTCGGGCTCCACGCCGGCGAACATGTGCTCGACAACCTGCGACAGGAAGAATGCCTCGAATTTCTCGGCAGTTTCCCGCGCCTCCTCGGGGTTGCTGGTCGTGCGCGGCTCCGGCGCCTTCGTGGCGCCGCGGATCACGCTCGTGTCGAACGGCAGGGCTGTATCCATTATTGCACCTCGATATCGGCTTGCAGGGCGCCCGCCGCCTTGATCGCCTGCAGGATCGAAATCATGTCCCGCGGCCCCACGCCGAGCGCGTTCAGGCCGTTGACGAGCTCCTGCAGGCTGACTCCGGACGGCAGGACGGCCAGCCTGCGCTCGTCATCCTCGTCGACTTCCACGTCGGTGCGCGGCACCACCACCGTCGCCCCCGCATCGGCGAAGGGACCGGGCTGGGAAACCTGGGGCGTCTCGGTGATTCGGATGGTCAGGTTGCCCTGGGCGATCGCGACCGTGCTGATCCGCACATCGTCGCCCATGACGATCACGCCGGACTGCTCGTCGACGATGACGCGCGCGACCTGGTCGGGTTCGACGGGAAGCTGCTCGATGTCGGTCAGCAGCGCGACCATGCTGTTCGGGTAGGTCGGCGGAATCTCGACCTGCACGGTTCCGGGGTCGCTGGGCTGGGCCGTGCCCGGGCCGATCTCCCGATTGATCGCCTCGGCGATGCGCCGGGCCGTCGTCAGGTCCGGATTGCGCAGCGAGATCTTGACGCTGCGCATGCTCGCCATCTCGAAAGCGAGTTCGCGCTCGACGATCGCCCCGTTCGCGATCCGACCGCTCGTCGGCACGCCCTTGGTCACGGACTGGGCGGAGCCCTTGGCGTCGAAGCCGCTCACCGCGATCGGCCCTTGGGCGACGGCATAGACCTCGCCGTCCGCGCCCAGCATCGGCGTCACCAGCAGGGTGCCGCCAAGCAGGCTGTCGGCGTCGCCGAGGGCCGAGATCCGCACGTCGATCCGGCCTCCCTGGCGGGCGAAGGGGGGAAGGGCGGCGGTGACCATGACCGCCGCCACGTTCTCCGTGTCGAGGTCGACGTCCCGTGCATTGACGCCCAGCCGCTCGAGCATGCCGATCAGGCTTTCGCGCGTGAAGACGGCCTTGTCGAGGCTGTCCCCGGTGCCGTTCAGCCCGACCACGAGGCCATAGCCGACAAGCTGGTTTTCCCGGACCCCCTCGAAATCCGCGATGTCCTTGATCCGCGACGCTGCCTCGGCGGATATCGGCTGGCACAGGCCGAGAATCAGCCCTGCCACCGACAGAAACCGGCGGGTCACCGCTTGAAAACGTCGCGAGGTAAAGCCGAAAGGCATCCGTATGTCCCAAAACGATCGCATCTGTTCGACAGTTGTCTAGCGAAGGGCATGCCAGGACGCAGTTCGGCCTAAACTGGCGGAAAACCGCGGAATGCGGACCGGGCTGGGAGGAGTGAAGGCAGGCTTGCCGGGCCCTCTCGGGCAAAGACTGCCGACTTTGCGGCAGAAATTGCCGATTAATTGAGGTCCGGTGACATTTATCATAAGCGCGGTAAAAAGCAGGCGCACAAGTATTGTGGATGAATGTTTGGAATGATTTCGAGTTGGCCCTTAACTAAAAATAAAGCATTATTCTGCATCATTTTATTATTTTGCGTAATTCTCATTGCTGCGGGGAGTGATAGGTGGTCCAGCGCTTTCGCCTTTCCAGCCTTCTGACGATCGGGATCAAGGCAAGGATTCTCGTGGCGATGATCGGCCTGACCGCCGCCGCGCTGGCGGCCGTGTCCGGGTTGACGGCGGTGTTCGCCGGCCGCATGGCCGAACAAAACGCCATCGAATCGGCGGAGGCGCTGTCGGCCCATTATGGAAGCGTGGTTGGAGCCGAGCTGAACGCCGCACGGAGCACGGCGGAGCATCTCGTCAACGCCTTCACCTCACTGAAGGGCGCGGGCATCCTGAACCGGAACGCCTATAATTCCATGCTCCGCCGCGAGCTTGAGGCGAATCCTGGCCTCCTGGGGACCTGGACCGCTTGGGAGCCGAACGCCCTGGACGGGGCTGACAGCGCCTTCGTGAACACCGAAGGCCATGATGAGACCGGACGCTTCGTGCCCTACTGGAACCGTGCATCCGGAGAGATCAAGCTGGAGCCGCTGGTCGGTTACGACCAGCCTGGAATCGGCGATTACTACCTCGTCACGCGCGACGCTGGCCGGACCGTGATTCACGACATCTATGACTACGAGATCGACGGTAAAAGGGTATTGATGACCTCGATCGCTGCGCCGATCACCGACGAATATGGAGTCATCGGCGTGGCCGGCATCGATCTTGCGTTGGATGACCTGCAGGCGCGGCTGTCGACGATCCGGCCCTATGAGGAGGGCTATGTCACGCTGATCAGCAACACCGGGCTGATCGCCGCGCATCTGGACGCCGCCGCCCTCAACAAGGACATGACCGCGTTCGGCTTCTCGCCGGCGGCGAAGCAGGCGGTGGCGCGAGGCGAGGGCTTTCAGCGGCTGGACGCGGTGGCGCTGGGCGGTGAGGAGGCGCTGCGGGTGCTGGTGCCGATCGAGTTGGGGGCGACGGGGACGCCGTGGTCGTTCGCGGTGACGATCCCGCTGACCCGGGTCTATGCCGCGGCGGACGCGCTGCAGCGGACCGCGCTGGCGATCGCCGCGGTCTGCCTGGCCGGGGCCGGCGCGGTGGCGTGGTGGCTCGGCGGCGGGATCAGCGGCCCGATCCAGCGGATGACCGCGGCAATGGGTCGGGTCGCGGCCGGCGACCTGGCGGCCGAGGTGCCCGACGCCGGGCGGGCCGACGAGATCGGCCGGATGGCCCGCGCGGTCCAGGTGTTCAAGGACAACGCGGTCGCGAAGGCGCGGCTCGAGGCCGAGCAGGCTGACGCCGCGACCCGCGCCGCGGCGGAGAAGCGGCAGACGCTGGCGCAGCTCGCTGGCGGTTTCGAGACGAGCGTCAAGGCGATCGTCGACGGGGTCTCGAGCGCGGCCGGGCGGATGCAGGCGACGGCGCAGTCGATGTCGACCACCGCGGGCGCGACCAGCCAGCAGGCGGCCAATGTCGCGGCCGCCGCCGAGCAGGCCTCGGCCAGCGTCCAGACGGTGGCGAGCGCGGCCGAGGAGCTGACCGCCTCGATCGGCGAGATCGGCCGCCAGGTGGCGCAGTCGACGACGATCGCCGGCGAGGCGGTGGCCCAGGGCCAGGCGACCAACCGGCAGATGCAGGGCCTAGCCGAGGCGGCGCAGAAGATCGGCGCGGTGCTGAGCCTGATCTCGGAGATCGCGGCGCAGACCAACCTGCTGGCGCTCAACGCGACGATCGAGGCGGCGCGCGCCGGCGACGCCGGCAAGGGCTTCGCGGTGGTCGCCGGCGAGGTCAAGAGCCTGGCCAGCCAGACCGCCAAGGCGACCGAGGAGATCGCCAGCCAGATCGCCGCGATCCAGGCCGAGACCAGCGAGGCGGTCGGCGCGATCCAGGCGATCACCGCGACGGTCGAGCGGATGAGCGAGATCGCGACCTCGATCGCCGCGGCGATCGAGGAGCAGGGTGCGGCGACGCACGAGATCTCGAACAACGTCCAGCAGGTCGCCACCGGCGCCGCCCAAGTCTCCGCCAACATCGCCGGGGTGACCGAGACCGCCGGCACCACCGGCCGCGCCGCCACCGAGGTGCTCGACGCCGCCGGCGCGCTCGCCCAGCAGTCCGCCAGCCTGCAGAGCGAGGTCGACAACTTCCTCGCCGCCGTCCGCGCCAGCTGAACGCCAACCCAACTCGGCTGGCATAGGGTCCGTTGCGGCCTTGCCAGTCGGGCCGTTCACCTTGTCAAGCCCCGTTAATGCAGCGTCTGTTAAGGACTTCTTAACTGCGCGCCTTCTAAGCCTTTTTTGTGATTGGTCGAGGCAGAACATGAAGATCGACCCCGCCGCTCCTCAGCGTCCGGCGACGGTGCGCCGGACGGGCACCGCCGGTCCGGCGCGGTCTGGCGGATTCGCGAAGGCGTTGGCGGAAACCGCCGACTCCGGAGGCATCAGCGGCACCGCGCCTACGGGCGCGCTCGGCGCCATGCTGGCCGCCCAGGAGGTGCCGGACGCGACGGAGGGCCGTCGCCGGGGGCGGCGGCGTGGCGAGGCTCTTCTCGACCATCTCGAGGAGATCCGGGTCGGCCTGCTGCTCGGCGCCATTCCGCTGGGCCAATTGCATCAACTCAGGACCCTGCTGCAATCGGCGCGCGGCACCATGGGCGACCCCCGTCTCGAGGAACTTCTTGATGAGATTGAGCTCCGCGCCGCCGTCGAGCTTGCAAAGCTCACGCGATAGGTCAGGCACTGCCGCTACTTTCTTTTTGTTTCAAACAGATGTTGCGCGTGCTCAGCGCTTTGTCGGACTTGCGGTGGAGGAGAAATTTCATATACTCCGCGGCGGTTTGATTTGCGTGGTGGTTAGCGCCCTATGAAGCCATTGCTTCCCCCTGACTACCGTCCTTCCGAGGACGAGCCTTTCATGAACCCGATGCAACAGGAGTATTTTCGACAGAAGCTCCTGGCGTGGCGGGCCGAACTGCTGCAGGAGTCGAGCGAAACGCTTCACCATCTGCAGGAGGAGAGCCTGGCCGAGCCGGACATCGCCGATCGCGCTTCCCTTGAGACGGATCGCTCACTGGAACTGCGGACGCGCGATCGGGAGCGCAAACTGATTGCCAAGATCGATGACGCCTTGCGGCGGCTTGAGGACGGCTCCTACGGCTTCTGCGAGGAAACCAGCGAGCCCATCAGCCTACGGCGTCTCGAGGCACGGCCGATCGCGACGCTCAGCGTCGAGGCGCAGGAGCGTCACGAACGGTTGGAACGGACCCACCGCGACGACTGAGATGCGGTGGGCTTGATAACGGTCCAAGGGAGCCGACCTTCGTATGAAGGTCGGCTCCTTTTCGTTTCGGGTGCGATCAGAACGGGAAGATGATGTCGAACACCTGTTGGCCATAGCGCGGCTGCTGGACATCGGAGATGTGGCCGCGACCGCCATAGGAGATTCGCGCTTCGGCGATCTTGTCGTAGGGAACGGTGTTCGTCGAGGTGATGTCCGCCGGGCGGATGACGCCGGCGACGAAGAGTTCGCGGACCTCGTAATTGACCCGTACCTCCTGACGGCCGGATAGAACCAGATTGCCGTTCGGCAGCACCTGGGTGATCAGGGCGGCGACACGCAGGTTGATATCCTCTTCCCGGTTGACGGCGCCGGCGCCGCTCGAGCTGCTGTCGGATTCGGCCTCGACCAGGTTCGACGCGTCGGCGTCGCCCGGCAGGACCTTCTCCAGCGTCGACTCGAGGCCGAGCAACGCGGGCAGGCTGGCGCCTTCGGCCGCATCGCGGCTTCGGCTGGTGCGATTGTTCAGCTTCGCCTCGTCCTCGATATTGATGACGACCGTCAGGATGTCGCCGATCTGGCTCGCCCGCTGATCCTTGAAGAACGCCCGGCTGCCCTGACGCCAGAGGGAGTTCGCCTGGCGCTCCTCGGTGATCGGTGCCGGCATCGGCAACGCCACCGGCTGGTAGTTCGGCAGGGCCGTGGGATTCTGGATCGTCGTCAGCGGCGGCTGCATGCCGACTTGGGACAGGCGGGAAGCGGCATTGCAGCCGGCGAGCGCCGAGCCGATCAGCAGCAGGGCGGCGAAAGAGCGGGTCTTGCGGAACGGAGACATCGGTCTTCTCCTAGTTTGAGCCCGTCGGCACACCGCTGGTGACGACGGCGGTGTCGGAATCCACCACCATGGCGTGGATGATCCGGTTGCTATCGGTGTTCATCATGCGGATCAGGTCGCCCTCGGCGCCGTCCTGCATGGCACGCGCCTTTACCGTCAGTGACAGGTTCGGGTTCTGCAGCACCATCGTTACGATGCTGCCCTTCTCGACCAGGATCACGCGCTCCACTTCGGTCTTGCGAATGGGGTGGCCGGGATGCAGCGGACGACGCGGCGACTTACCTGCCAGCCGTTCGGGGTCGACCAGGGTGCTGGACGTGACGCGGTCGGCGCGCACCAGGCTCCACTCGAGGTCGGCCTCGCGGATGACCTCGCCGGGTGCAAGGCGGCGAACCGGCACCGGTACCTCGACCAGGGCGAAGATCCGGCCGGAAACCGTGGCCCGCGCCGCCACCGGCCCATCCGCCGGCGCGACGACGGACGCCGCGAAGCGTCCGCTCGCCCGATCGAGGGCCAGCTTCTGGATCTTCACCGTCGGCACGACATCGACCGGCAGGTGGAAGCCGATGCCGCTGGCGTCGAGCGCGACCTCGATCGGTCCCTCGATCCCGTGCGCGGCGGCGGCGGCGGCCAGGGCCTGCCTGATCTCCGACGCGCCCACCCTCTGGCTGGCCCGGCCGACCGCCACCTGCGCGAAGCGGGAGTCCGGTTGCCAGGGCAGGCTGTAGGTACGCGCCAGGGCCGAGAGCCAGCGCGCATCCAGAACGATGCTGGCGCCCGGGGCAGGAGCGCGGGCGACTGCCGTGTCGCCGTTCTTCAGGGCGCCGTCGAACAGGTCGCCGAGGCGGATCACCGAATCCTCCACCAGCACCGACGACCGCAAGGCGAGCGGCGCTGGCATCGGCATGTCTTCCATAGCCGAAGCCGTGCCGGAGAGGCCGGCAAGAAGCGCGGCGAGGAGGAGACGTCGAAGCGAATAGCTCATGCGAATCAGCGCCCTAACGCATCTGTGAAAGCGAGCCCATCATCTCGTCGGAGGTCTGGATGACCTTCGAGTTCATTTCGTAGGCGCGCTGTGCGGTGATCAGGTTGGTGATCTCGGACACCACATTGACGTTCGAGGTTTCAAGGAAGCCCTGCTGCAGGGTCCCGAAGCCCTCCGATCCGGGCGTGCTCACGATCGGCGGGCCGGAGGCCGGGGTCTCGAGCAGGAGGTTGTCGCCGATCGCCGACAGCCCGTCCTCGTTGGCGAAGGTAGCCAGCTCGAACTGGCCGACATTTTGCGGTGCGACCGCGCCTTCGAGCGTGATCAGCACTTCACCGGTGCCGTTGATCGTAATGGAGGTCGCATCTTCCGGAACGGTGATGCCCGGCAGGACGGGATAGCCGTCGGCGGTCACGATCATCCCGTCTTCGCTGCGCTGCAATGCGCCGGCCCGGGTATAGCCGATCTCGCCGTTCGGCATCTCGATCTCGAAATAGCCGCGCCCTTGAATGGCGACGTCGAGTTGGTTGTCGGTGATGATCATGTTGCCCTGCTCGGAGATGCGGTAGACCGCGGTCGGCTTGACGCCGACGCCGACCTGCACCCCGGCCGGCACGATGGTGCCGGCGTCGGAGGAGGTGGAGCCGACCCGCCGCAGATTCTGGTAGAGCAGATCGGCGAACTCGGCGCGCCGGCGCTTGAAGCCGGTCGTGTTCATATTGGCGATGTTGTTGGAGATGACCTCGACATTGAGCTGCTGGGCCAGCATTCCGGTCGCCGCGATATTGAGCGATCTCATGTGCTTCGCTCCCTTGCTTATGAATTCGAAGAAACGAGGGTGCTGATGCCGCGGCGCTGCCGTTCGTGCTCGGTCTCCATCATGCGCTGGGCCGACTGATAGCTCCGCAGCACGGTGATCATGCGGGTCAGCTCCAGCACCGGCTCGACGTTGGAGTCCTCGACCATGCCTTGAACGATCTCCGCGTCGAGCGCGGGCTGCGGATCGTCGCCGGTATAGAGGCCGCCGGCGAGCTTGCGCATCGCCTGCTCGTCCTCGAACTGCACCACGGCGATCCGGC
Organism: Virgifigura deserti; assembly: GCA_003576685.1. Classification (GTDB taxonomy): domain Bacteria; phylum Pseudomonadota; class Alphaproteobacteria; order Dongiales; family Dongiaceae; genus Virgifigura; species Virgifigura deserti. The sequence continues at coordinate 62,119 of QOZR01000004.1, read as the reverse complement.
CGAGAGGCTCGCCGTTGACGGAAATGGTGCCGTCGCGCGCGACGACGATCTCTCCATTCTCGGCGGGGGCGAAGATCGGGGCGCCGCCCGTGTCGAGAACGGCGTGGCCCTGGCTGGTGACGAGCTGGTCCTGCGCATCGATCTGGAACCGGCCGACCCGCGTGTAGCGCTCGCCCTGCGGCGTGTCGACGACGAAGTAGCCGTTGCCGTGGATCGCGAAATCGAGGTTGTTGCCGGTGGCCGTCATCGGACCCTCGGAGAGGTCGCGGACAAGGCCGAAATCCTGCACGAAGGAGAGGCGCGCGCCGTCGTCGGTCCGCGACAGATACTCGACGAACAGCATGTCCTCGCCCTTGAAGGCCGGCGTCTCGGTGTTCGCCATGTTGTGTGCGATGATGTCCATCTCGCGACGCAGGACCATCTGGCGCGACAGGGCAATGTAGGTTGCGTTTTCCATCTTCGGGCTGGCCTATTCCTCGCCGTTCGGTTCACTCGGACGACGCGATCGCAGGCGCCGTCACAGCCATACCCGTGCAGCCTTCGTGCCAACTCCCGCCAAGCGGGCTTATCCGCCGATTTACTGGATCATGCCGGGATTCCGGCAGGTGCTTCGGACCTATGGCGGCCCGGTCGTGCAGGCTTTACCCGGCACTTCTTGCCGGTGCCGCGTCTGCCGTCGTCAGTTTGTCCGACACCGCATCATGCCAGGGCGCGCAAGCCGGCGCGCAAGGTTTCGACATCGGTTTGCGCCAAGAGCCGTTCGGTTTCCTCATGCGTATGCTCCCAGATCGGCACCGCGGATCGCAGCAGCATCCGACCGGCCTCCGTCAGCGTCAGCAGCCGCCCGCGCCGGTCGGCCGGATCGACCGCGGTCTCCACCAACCCGCGTCTTTCGAGGGGCTTGAGGTTGGCCGTCAGGGTGGTGCGATCCATAGCTAGGAGCGCCGCGACCGAGCCGATCGATGGCGGTTTGGGGCGGTTGAGCGACATCAGCAGCGAAAACTGCCCGCTTGTCAGGCCGATCGGACGCAGCGCCTCATCGAAGCGGCGCGCCAGGGCGCGGGCTGCCCGCTGGGCGGCCAAGCACAAGCAGTGATCGCGGACGTGCAGCGTCGTTTCGAATGGAACGGTTTTGGAATTTGACATGCCTTATAAATGTTGATATCAACATATTCCGTCAAGGCCCGGCGACCGAGAGAGGAGACCGTCATGCCCGTCGATCCCAACGCCGAGATCGAAGTCAGCGCTTTCAACTGGGTGCCTTCCTTCGCCAAGGGCCAGGTCCGCGACCTGCGCGTCCGCTGGGCGCTGGAGGAAGCAGGGTGCGCCTATCGCGAGCGGCTGCTCGATGCGAAGAACGAACGCCCCGAGGCCTATCTTCGCGAACAGCCCTTTGGCCAGGTGCCGATCTACAACGAGGGCGACATCCACATGTTTGAGACCGGTGCGATCGTCCTTCACATCGCTGAGCGATCGGAGGTGCTGATGCCGCGCGATCCGGCCGGGCGGGCGCGGGCGATGTCGTGGGTCGTCGCGGCGCTCAACAGCATCGAGCCAATGATCGCGGAACTCGTCAATATCGACATCTTCAACGCCGGCGCCGACTGGGCGCGCGCCCGCCGCCCGGAGGCGGAAAGGAATGTGCGCGAGCGCCTCGGTCGGCTTTCGGCATGGCTCGGAGAGCGGGATTATCTGGAAGACCGCTTCACTGTCGGCGATCTGATGATGACGACGGTTCTGCGCATCCTTCGCCACACCGCTCTCGTCGCCGAATATCCCAATCTCGCCGAATATCAGGCGCGTTGCGAGGCAAGGCCCGCCTTCCAGCGGGCGTTGGAGGCCCAGCTCGCCGCTTTCGAGGAAACACCTCTCACCGAAACAGTCTGACCGGCATTAAACCAGGCAGGAGAGAAGCAATGGCCTATATCGAAGGATTCGTCGCCGCGGTGCCCGCCGCGAACAAGGAAGCCTATCGCAAGCACGCCGCCGACGCCGCGCCGCTGTTCAGGGAGTTCGGCGCGACCCGTATGGTCGAAACATGGGGCGACGACGTGCCCGAGGGCAAGGTTACCGACTTCAGGGGCGCGGTGAAGGCGAAGCAAGATGAAGTCGTCATCTTCTCCTGGTTTGAATATCCCACCAAGGAGGCGCGCGACGCGGCGAACGAGAAGATCATGAGCGACCCGCGCATGAAGGAGATGGGCGCGACGATGCCCTTCGACGGCCAGCGGATGATCTTCGGCGGATTCACCTCCATTGTCGACGAGGGCACCGGGGGCAAGATGGGCTATGCCGATGGCTTCCTGCTGCCGGTTCCGGCCGGCAACAAGGACGCTTACCAGGACATGGCGACCAAAGCCGCGGCGGTGTTCAAGGAGTACGGCGCCACGCGCGTCGTCGAAGCATGGGGCGACGACGTCCCCGACGGCAAGGTCACCGACTTCAAGGGCGCGGTGAAGGCCACGGGCGAAGAGAAGGTCGTCTATTCCTGGATCGAATGGCCATCGAAGGAAGTCCGCGACGAAGGGTGGAAGAAGGTGATGGCCGACCCGCGCATGCAGCCGGACAAGGACAATATGCCGTTCGACGGCCGCCGGATGATCTACGGCGGCTTCGCTCCGATCCTCGACGCCTAGCGTGAAGAATCCGAAGTTCGGCACAAGCAATGTGCCGAACCTCGGAAGCTGAATCGGTCTCTAATCATTTGAAGTAGAGGGCGATTCACCGCTCAGGTTGATCCAACCTGAGCGGCTCGCGCTCTAGCGGGATGCCGTCGTCTGGAACATGGCCTTGCGCAGCCGGGCTTCGGTGCCGAAGCGTTTCTTGAACTCGGCGGCGGCGTGCTGGTAGTCGTCGACCAGGGCGGCGTCGATCACCTCGTTGAAATCGTCGCGCTTCACGCGGATGGTGCCGACATAGATTGCCTCGTCGTCGGGGCGGATATCGAGCCGCAATGTGCCGGGGATCGAAATTCGCCTGTCACGCACCATGGTATTCTGTATATGCTGGTAGTCGATCATCACATAGCCGCCGACCATATAGGGCGCGTCCTTCGGGACGGCGAAGAAGTAGGTCTGGCCGAGCTCCGGATTGATCGTGACCTCGCCTTTGTCGATCGGCGTGGCCGGCGAGCTGCCGATCGTGAGCCAGGCGCGGTTGCTGATCATCTCCTCCATGCCGAAGATGTCGTTGGGAATGTCGAGCTGCTTTTCGCCCGGCCGAAGCGGCGGAACGACTTCCACGGCGCCCACGACCAGGACTGAGCCGGGCTCGACTTCCGAGAGCGTCGCGATCTCCTTCTCCGGCATGGTGACGGCGCAACCGCCAAGGGTGGCGGCGGCAAGCAGGAGGGCCGGCGCCAATTTCGCGGTGAAATTGCCCATGTCGTCTCTCCCTACTGAAGTTGCCTACTGGATCTGCTCAAGGCGCTGTTCGACCAGCGCGATCTGGCGGGTATATTCGGGGTTGTTCTCCCGCAGGAGCTGCAGCAGCTTGGTCAGGATCTCCCGCTCCGACGGGGTGTCGGTCGGTTCCATCGTGAACTTCGACTGCTCCAGCCAGCCGGTCGGAACCTCGACATATCTGTGCGCCCCCAAGAAGTAGACGCCGGGGGGGCCGACTTTGATGGCGGTCTCGTTGCGGCCGTTCGAGCCGAAATCGTAGATGTGCGGGCCGTTCCAGAAATGGTCGCCGCCGAAGGTATCCACCTGATAGGGGCCGGGAACGACACCGACGTGATAGAAGACCCCGTCCTCGGCCGGAACCTGATAGCTTTCGCTGTTGCCGTCATAGTGCATTATGGAGACCCAGTCGGCGCTCGTCGGCGCGTCTTCCATGTCCAGATAGCCATAGATCAAGGACAGGTTCGGGTCGTTCGGGTCCACGGGCTCGACCGACGCGCAGGCGGTGACGAGCAGAAGCAGCAAAGTTGCGGCGATGGATGAGATGCAACGTCGAATCATGGGGGCCTCCCTGGCTCCTTGCTGGCTAACCTGTCGCATCTAAGGCGGAGGATCTAAAACTTCTGTTAATTCGGTGCAGGTTAGTCTGATCACATCGGTTCGCTGTGATCGGATCAGGCGCTGGACACTGGGGGCACGGACAGGCAGTCTGCGGCGCGAATCATGGGCCGGCGACGCCGAGGGTTCCGGATCGGCGCAGTTGTCGGCTGCTTCAATGAGATCTTAACCAACGCTCGCTAGGCTCGGTGTTCCCTCAGGGAATGGGGCGGCCGACACCGCCCTTACTCATGGAAAAGGCAAGAAATGTCGACGCAGGCGACGGACGCTGCTGGCGAGGATGTCGAGATTGAAACAAGGCCGCGTGACTCTGGCCTGTCCGGCAAGCGACTCGTGCTTTTCATCCTGCTGCCCTTGTTGCTCCTGATTGGCGGGGGCGTCACTCTGCAGGTTACCGGCCTGGCCGACGACCTGCTGCGTGGCGGCGCCGCGTCGAGCGAGGAGGTGCGGTCCGGCCCGAGCGTCTTTTATGAGCTCCCGGAACTGCTGGTGAATCTGAATTCGGGCGGGAAAAGGCCGAACTACCTGAAGCTCAGGGTCAGCCTGGAGCTCACGGACGCCCAGTCCGTCCATCATATCGAGAGAGTGCTGCCGCGGATCGTCGACAGCTTTCAGGTCTATCTTCGCGAGTTGCGCATCGAAGACCTGCGGGGCTCCGCCGGCCTCTATCGGCTGCGGGAGGAGCTGCTGCTCCGGGTCAACGCGGCGGCGGAACCGGTCGTGATCCGGGACGTGCTGTTCAAGGAAATGCTCGTTCAATAGCGGTACGGCAATGACGGAGTCTTCCGACAACCAGGATCTGAGCGAAGAGGAGCGGGCCGCCGCCGAATGGGAGGCAATGGCGGCCGACGAGCCGGGTTCCGATGGGCCGGGTTCCGATGGCGAAACCGGCGGCCTTTCCGCCGGCCCCTCCGCCGGCTCCACGCGCATTCTCGACCAAGACGAGATCGACAGCCTGCTCGGCCTCAAGGACGGCGCGGACGGCGACGACGATCGGTCCGGCATCCAGGCCATCATCAACAGCGCCCTCGTTTCCTACGAGCGCCTGCCGATGCTCGAGGTGGTCTTCGACCGCTTGGTCCGCATGATGTCGACGAGCCTGCGCAACTTCACTTCCGACAATGTCGAGGTGTCGCTCGACAGCATCACCTCGATCCGCTTCGGCGATTATCTGAACTCGATTCCGCTGCCGGCGATGCTCGGGGTCTTCAAGGCCGATGAATGGGACAATTTCGGGCTGCTCACGGTCGACAGCGCGCTGACCTACTCGATCGTCGATGTTCTCCTCGGCGGCCGCCGCGGCACCGCGGCGATGCGGATCGAGGGACGGCCCTACACGACCATCGAGCGGAACTTGGTCGAGCGCATGATCAGCGTCGTGCTCAACGACCTGTCGGCGACGTTCGATCCGCTCTCGCCGGTGACCTTCCACTTCGAGCGGCTGGAGACCAACCCGCGCTTCGCGACCATCGCGCGCCACGCCAATGCGGCGGTCCTCGCGCGCCTTCGGGTCGATATGGAGGACCGCGGCGGCCGGCTCGAGCTGCTGCTGCCCTATGCGACGCTGGAACCGGTGCGCGAGCTGCTGCTGCAGATGTTCATGGGCGAGAAGTTCGGCCGCGACTCGATCTGGGAGACCCATCTGACGGGCGAGCTCTGGCAGACGGAAGTGAAGATCGACGCGGTGCTCGACGAGTTCGACCTGTCGCTGGGGGACGTACTGGACTGGAAGGTCGGCACCCACATCGAGCTGAATTGCAAGCCGACCTCTCCGATTGCCCTCCGCTGCGGCGACATCGAGATGTTGAAGGGGCAGATGGGCCGGAAGAGCGGCTTGATCGCGGTTCGCGTCTCCGACCGGCTGATGCGCTAGTAGTCTGATCGCAACGCTTGGGAACCCAGCGTTGGAACCACCACTGAAGGGGAGGGTGGTATGGAGTGGAGCCTTGTCGTCGACGGTCTTCTCGCCGTCCTGTTGCTGGTGACGCTTATCTATGTCGCGCGTCTCCATAAGCGGCTCGGGCAGCTGCGCGACTCCCGTCAGGAGTTCGAGACGCTGATCGCCCGCTTCACCCAGGCGACCGAGCAGGCGGATCGGAGCCTTGCGAACGTCAAGGCCGCCGCCGCGGCGGAGGGGCAGGAGCTGCAGGCGACGGTCGACCGCAGCCGCGGCCTGCGCGAGGATCTGGCCTTCATGGTCGACAAGGCGACCGGCCTTGCCGATCAGCTCGAGGCGTCGATCTCGCGGGCGCGCAACGGTGGCCAGCGGCCTGCGGCAGCCCCGCCTGCCTCACCCAAGGACAGGCTGTCCAAGGATCGGCCGCCGGAGGCTTCCGCGAGGCGCGCTCCGCAGCGGCCTGCCGAGAAGGCCGAAGGCGGACCGATGTCCAACGAGGAGCGGGAGCTGCTGGAGGCCCTCGCCTCGATTCGCTGAGGCGGCGTGCTGCCCATTGATGTAGGAGAGAGGCTCGATCATGCCGTTTCGTCCCCGCCTGCTGCCAGCGGTGCTGTTCGTTGGTGCGCTGCTTCTCACCGTTCGGGTCGGCGACCTGTGGTACGAGCTCTCGGTCGTGGCCGGCAGCAGCACGGCCGCCCAGACAGCGTCCCAGACTCCGTCGGCCCCGGCGAACGTCCCTGAAGCCGGCGCGGTCCAGGCCGGCGAACCCGGTTCGAACCAGTCGGCCGCGGTGGACGAGCGCTTCGACCCGTTCTCCTACACCGACGAGGAGATCGAGGTTCTTCAAGCGCTCTCCCAGCGGCGCGAAGAGTTGGAGGTGCGCGACCGGGAGCTGCAGCAGCGGGCGGCGCTGCTGGCCGCCACGGAGCAGCGGATGGATCGGAAGCTCGAGGAGCTGAAGGTTCTTCAAGCGACGATCGAGGGCCTGGTTGAACGGCACGACGCCGAGGAAGAAAAGAAGTTCAAGAGTCTCGTAAAGATCTACGAGAACATGAAGCCCAGGGATGCGGCCCAGATCTTCGAACAGCTCGAGATGGACGTGCTGCTCGAGGTGGTCGGACGCATGAGCGAGCGGAAGGTGGCGCCGATCCTCGCCGAGATGGATCCCGGCAAGGCGAAGGAAGTGACCTTCCAAATGGCCCAGGAACAGCAGCTTCCGATACCGAAATAACCATCGGCGTTAAGAGTGCCTGGCAAAGCTTGCCCACAGCCTGCGTCGGCCCGAGCGGGGCGCAGAAACCTTCAGCCGCAAAGCGTCCACCGTAGGCTCGACTGCCGGCGAATGAGCAGCTCGTCAGCGAGGTCGCCGAAGAGCCAAAGCTGAAGCGTGGTCAGGCGCTGCTGGCTGGTCGCTGCCGCCCCGTGCAGCGGGCGCGTTGCAGACAGACACACAGAGAAAAAGGCAATCGGGAAGCTCTGATCGGCCGCAGCACCTTGAGTGGTTCTGGGACGTCGATGGAGCAAACTGGCATCTCAGCCGTTCTCTGTTCATGTGCCCGGACACACATCCCGAGAGTGCCGTTCGCAACGCCTGGGAGGCACGCCAGGCAGCGCTCGCCGAGTTTGGCGGCTATGCGCTACGCAGCACAGACTTGGATGCGATATTGCAGCAAGCCTGCGTACTGGTGGCGCGGGGACTCGATGCCTCGATCTCCAAGGTCCTCGAGGCGCTCCCCGGTGGGCAGGAGTTACTCCTACGAGCCGCTGTAGGGCTGCCACCGGAGTTAGGCGTCGCAGGCATGACCAGGGTTCCAGCCGACGTGAAATCCGCGGCGGGTTACGCCTTGAAGGCGGGCGAACCGGTTATCTCCCACATTCCGACGGAAACGCGGTTCGAGATCTCGGCGATCGTGCGCCGATCGGGCATGCAGAGCTCTGTCAATGTTCTGATCCCTGGCGAGGGCAAAGCATTCGGCGCTCTCGAGGTGGACAGCCCGGAGGATCGGCGCTTCACGGCTGATGACATTAATTTCCTACAGACCTACGCCAACCTGCTCGCCGCCGCGGTCGAACGCCAGCGCGCCAGCGCTCTTTTGGAAACGCTTGCCCACGAGCGAGAAATCTTGCTGCGCGAACTGCAGCACCGGGTCAAGAACGACCTGCAGGTCATCATGGGCTTCCTGACACTGGAAGCGCGGCAAAGCGAAGGCTTGGAAACTCGGGCGCGGCTGGAGCGCGCACGCGAGCGGGTGAATGCCCTGCGCCTGGTTCATGAGCAGCTGTTCAAGCGCGGGCAAGTCGGGCGGGTCGACCTGGCGAACTATCTGCGCGAGCTGTGCCGCGCACGCCTTCGAATGCATGACGTCGGAGCAGACGACGGTATTGGGCTGGAGTTCGCTCTGGCGGACGTGGCGGTTGACCATGACCGCGCCATTTCGATCGGATTGATCGCGAACGAGTTCCTCACCAACAGCCTCAAATATGCCTTCCCAATGGGATCAGGCATCATCCGGATCGTTTTGGAGGCACAGCCGCCCGGTCGCGCGCGGCTGGAACTGGCGGACAACGGTATAGGCCTCAACACGACCTCCGGAGCGCAGGGGGACGGCATGGGGATGCGGCTGATTGGCATGCTGGCTCGGCAAATTCATGCCGAGACAGAGTGGTCCGACGCTCCTGGAGCCCGGCTTGTGCTGAGCTTTCCCATGGAGCGTAGCTGATCGTGTTGGGTTGGCCGGACAGAGCCGATTGTCATGAGTCTTGCCGGGAGTGAGGCCGAGGCGCACGGGTAGTCCGTTGGCGTCAACTATGGCGTGAACTTTGCTGGTCAGTCCGCCTCGCGAACGGCCCATGTGTTGCTTCCTATTCCCCGCCATGCAGGCCCCGTGCTGGTGCACGCGCACGACAGACGTATCGATCATCTGCACTGCCGCATCATGAGCAGCGGTCAGCGCCTCCATGATCCGGTCCCAAACGCCAGCCCGCCGCTATCGAACGAAGCGATTGTAGCAAGTGGTCGGAAGTCCACGGCTCTCTGGTAGATCGCGCCACGGCGCCTGACCGCAGTACCCAGAAGATGCCGTTGAGAACGCGCCTGTCGGCACAGGGGGAATGCCGCGCGGCTTGTTCGAGAGCACTGGCTTGATGACGCCCCACTCACGGTCGCTGAGTTCATACCGCATGTTCGAGGCTCCAGTTTGCAAGCTTGAGTCATGACTAAGAGGACGCCAGCAACAACGAACCAGCATTTCGGGAACCGCCCGCTAACTGGACACGCAGCGGATATAACGAAACCGACGCGAATGACCCGTCGCCGTCATTCACTGGAACGCGGACTCATGCTCCCAAGCCATGCCGTGAGCCTTGATCCTTCTCGGACCAAGCCATCCTGATTGAAGTGGTGAACACAATAATGCGCCCATGAATCTTCGTATGCCATCTCAATGGCACCCGTCACCGAGGTCGTACCTAGTCCGATTTCCGCGTAGGTAAACTCGAAACTGCCACGGCGGCGTGCCAGCGCAATGTGGAACGGTTCACCATTGAACTCGTTGATCATCGGCCTGCCGCTGCTCCGCATGACGCCGGGTATCTCTACTCTTGCGGTTCTGAGTTCCAAGTCCGCTTCAAGATGAATCGGCAAGAACAATGTCTCGCAAGATTCCGAGCATGTGGACGCGAATACGGAGAAAAGATTGCTCAATGGTTCGCATGCCCCGCCTGAGATGATCGTTTTAAGCCCGATCCGTTGAGCTTCATCCGCACGCTCGTCGATAACGATCTGGCGCTGGCCGTTTCCGTCCTTGATTTCGCCGGGCCACTTGTACAGCGCCGCCCAGTTCAGGCCTGCGATCGGCGTATCGTTGAAGTAGCCTTCAACAATGTTGCCGACGAAGGCCGACTGACAATAGCCGTGGGTACTCGGTAAGTTGAACTGGCATCCACAATTCATGGCGCAATTGCAGTTATCATAGGTCTCGCTCTTGAATAGCCATTGATCAGCCATTTCACCGTGCCTCCCGAAAGCCATGATACTCAACTCCCGTTCGCCGGAGCGCTGCAAGCTAATGAGTGTCGACTCCGAACCTCCGGGCTGGAACCGCGGGTTTGTGTTGTGGTGTTCACACCCGTTCGCCACAGAAGTTTAGCGGAGTTGGCCGGCGACTTGAACTGGGGTGCTTGGATTTCCGGTTGTGGCACAACTCGGTATCCGGTCCGTGCTGTTCACCCTGGCGATCCGCCACCAGGTGCTCTCCATCGTCATCGTGCTCACCGCCCTGTACCCGGCCATTCCCGTCCTGCTCGGTGGGACCGTGCTCCGCGGACGCCTCACCCGATCACAAGTGGCGGACCTCATCTGTGCTGGCGCGGCCATCGGCCTGATCTCTCTGCAGTAACCGCTCACCGCTTGCCGATGGCAGGGTCGCGGATGGGTGAGCGCAGTCGCGCAGCTGGTGCCGCGCACAGCGGACCGCTTAGGCCCCGGATGGATAGAGCACTCAAGAGCTAACAGAGCCTAGCTGAGGCGCTGTAATAGCCGTTCTCGAGATAAGTCCCTAAGCTTCTCGGTATTTCAGCTACTTAACGGCAGCTTAACCACTGGCCGAATAGTCTGGCCGGCATCTGGCGGCTGGCCGGTGGTTTCGCGCTCTGCCTGGAGGAAGGAATTAATGTCCGTCGACATGAACATGCCCATCCTGATCGTCGATGATTACAAGACGATGCTTCGCATTATTCGCAACCTGCTGAAGCAGCTGGGATTCAATAATGTCGACGAGGCGACCGACGGCAGCACCGCTCTGCACAAGCTGCGCGACAAGGGCTATGGGCTCGTCATTTCCGACTGGAACATGGAGCCGATGACCGGCCTGCAGCTGCTGCGCGAGGTGCGGGCCGATACCCGGCTCAAGGAGCTGCCCTTCATTATGATCACGGCCGAGAGCAAGACCGAGAACGTGATTGCGGCGAAGGAGGCGGGGGTCAGCAACTACATCGTGAAGCCGTTCAATGCCGCGACCTTGAAGCAGAAGCTCAGCTCGATCATCGGCAACTTCTAAGGGTGTGACCGTGAGCCTGCCTGTCACGAGTTCCGATCTGGCGAAGCGCCTGGAAAGCCTGCAGAAGCGGAAAGGCAACAGCGTGGAGATGGCCGCGATCGTCGAGGTCGTGGAATCCGTCATGGCGTCGATGGAGGGAGACCTCTCCACAGTCAACCTCAAGCTCTATGCGGAACTCGAATCGCTGGCGCGTTACATCGCCGATGCGAAGGAGGAGATCGCGGCGCTGCGGCCCGACGACATCCGCGACGAGCACCTGCCGACCGCGACCGACGAGCTCGAGGCGATTGTCGGCGCGACGGAGCAGGCGACCAATGCGATTCTCGAGGCCGTCGAGACGATCGAGGGCGCAACCGGCAGCATGACGCCGGAGGTGGCAGCACCGGTCACCGATGCCGTGACGCGCGTCTATGAGGCCTGCAATTTCCAGGATATCACCGGACAGCGCATCACCAAGATCGTCAAGGCGCTCCAGCATATCGAAACCAAGGTCGACGCACTTCTGAGCGCCTTCGGCGAGGAGCTTGAGGAGCAGCGCAAGGCGAGGCAGGTCGCGAAGGCCGCCGAGAAGCCTTCGAAAGACGGCAACCTGCTGAACGGCCCACAACTTCCCGACGAGGCGACGAAGCAGGAGGATATCGACGCCCTGCTTGCGAGCTTCGATTGATGCCTTGGGCGCCGCTATGGGCGACCTTGCGAAACATGATTTCACCGGGCAGCACTTCAACGGGCAGAGCGCCCGCCGCCACGGGAACGTCACGCACGCGACACTGCTGAGCCTGCAGCTCCTGCTGCTGGCCTTCTTCGCCCTGCTGACCGCGCTGTCCAGCTTCGAAGGCGATCGCAGCCGTCTGGTCATCGACAGCCTGCAATCGGCCTTTGCCAGCCCGCTCGCCGAACCCGCCGCGCGGACCGCGGTCGAACGCTCTGAGTTTCTTGTCCTGCAGAGGCTGCAGGAGGCGGTCGGCGATCTCGTCCGGACGGAGATTCCCCTGACCCGGGTCGCGCGGACCGAGCCGGGGCGCGCGATGCGCCTCGACCTGCCGGCGGAGGCCTTCTTCGGGGCGGGCGAGGCGCGGTTGAACCCGATGCAGAGATCGCTGTTCGAGCGGCTCGTCGCGGCACTCGATCACCGGCCGGCCGCCTATCGTTACGAGATCGACGTTCTCCAGCCCGACGGCCTGCCGCCCGAACTCCTCCTGGCGCGTGCCGACGCCCTTGCCGAGGCCATGACCATGGCCGGCGTGCCGGCGAGCAGCCTGTCCGTCGGCAGCCGGCACGGCGAGATCGACCGCATCGAGATCATGATTCATCTGCGCGAGCGTGACGGGGCGGCCACCCTCTTCGACGCGCTGGTCGGTGGGCCATGAGCCTGCTGGAGGCCGCCCCATGGCTTGCCTTTTCGCCGGCGCCGCGCCGGCGCTCGGGCGTGTGGCTGATTACCTTCACCGACCTTGTGGCGCTGATGCTCGCTTTCTTTGTCATGCTGTTCTCGATGTCGACGCTGGACGAGGCGAAGTGGCGACAGTTCGCAGGAATCCCCTCGCCGGATCGGATCGAGGCGGAGCATGGACCGCCGCGCGCGGCGGCCGCGCGAAACATCGCCCTGGCCGAGATCGATCATGGCCGCGATCTCGATTATCTGGCGACGCTTCTGACCGGCCAGCTGGCGGCGGAGCCACGGCTCGCGGATGCGATTCTGCGTCGCCATGACGATCGCATCGTCATCTCTCTGCCCGATGGCCTGCTGTTCAAGCCGAACGGCGCGACGCCGATCGACCAGGCCGACGCCCCCCTCTTCGCGCTCGGCGGCATTCTCCGCAACCTGCCGAACCGGATCGAAATCGAAGGTCATACCGATCCGAACCCGCCCGACCGTCGGCGCTATGCGTCAAACTGGGAACTGTCGCTGCTGCGCGCGCAAGCCGTGTCGGCCGCGCTGCAGCGCGCCGGCTATTCACGGCCCATGACCGTTCGCGGCTATGGCGCGTCGCGCTTCGAGTTGTTGTCGCCGCGGCTGGAGGAATTGCGGCGGAATGTGCTCGCGCGCCGTGTCGATATCGTCATTCATGAGGCGGCGGAGGCGGGCTCATGACGCGGCGCACCGGTTGGCCCGCGGCATTCCTCCTCGCCGTCGCCACGGCGGCTGCGGCGGCCTCGATCTGGACGGCCACGGTTCTCGCGGATCCGGCCGTTGCCGAACCGGCGCCCGAGACCGTGACGGTGTGGGGCCGGTCCCACGACGGAATCGGTCGGCTGGTGTTCGAATGGCCTGCGCCGATACGCTATTCCGTCCGCCTCGAGGGTGACTCGGTGATCCTCGTTTTCGCTCGACCGGCCGTGCTGACGCTCGACCCGGCGCTGGCGGAGCTTCGCGATTATATCCGCGCGGCGGACGTGGCGGAGAACGGGCGCCGCGTAACGCTTCGGCTGGCTGGAGACTACGGGCTCGACCATTTCACCGATGGCATCAGAATCGCTCTCGATCTCATCGCCCCCAAGACCGAAGGTCTCATCGCCCCCAAGACCGAAGGTCTCATCGCCCCCAAGACCGGAGAAACGACGGCCGAAGGACGGACTGTCGCTACCGACCCGCCGTTCGCGGCCGGCCCGGCTATTCCCGTTCGAGTGGGCGAGCATCCGGGATTCAGCCGGCTCGTCTTCGACTGGACGGCGCCCGTCGCCTATAACCTGACCCACAGCGGCGACACGGCCGTTCTGCGGTTTCAGCGGCCGCGCAGCCTCGATCTGCGGAAGGTCCATAAGGATCAGCCCACCCGTCTGCGCGCCATCGAGATCCTGCCCGAGGGCGACGTGACCGCGGTGCGGCTTACCGTTGCGCCGGGCGTCCGCCTGCGCAACTTCCGGCACGGCATGAAGATCGTCCTCGATCTTCTCGACCCCGCCGGCGAGCCGCCGGCGACGATCTCCCCGCCGCCGGCAACTCCGCCGGCACCAACGCCACCGACGCCCACATCACCGGCATCCACGCCGCTGACACCCACCGGAGCGCCCACGCCGTTGATCCCGGTGACTCCCCAGCCGGCACCCCAGCCGACTCCCCGGCCGACACCCGCTGCGGCAACCAGCGCCGCGACCTCTCCACCCGCGGCCGTAGATATGGGGGAGGCCACAGACAAGGTCTCGGTCCGGGTGACGACCGATGCGGACGGCGTGATTCTCCGCTTCGCCTGGCCGACGCCGGTGTCTGCCGCCGCGTTCCGCCGCGCCGGCTCGTACTGGCTGGTGTTCGATCAGCCGACGCGATTCGATCTTCGCGAGGTGACGGCGGCGAACCATCCTTTCCTTGGCCGAGTCGTGCAGCGGGCCAGCGGCTCTGCCGCGGTGCTGCTGTTCACGACCGGTGCGGATGCGGCGCCGCGCCTGAGCCGCGACGGGACGCACTGGATCGTGGATTTCCGTTCGCGGGTCCGAGGTCCCGACCGGCTGATCGCGCAGCGGGTCGAGAGTCGGCCGTCCGAAGGCGTGCGGCTGCTGCTGCCGGTTCGCGGGGCGGGCGAGGCGGTCTGGCTCGAAGATCCGGAGGTTGGCGACCGGATCGCCGTCGTGCCTGTGCCCGACGCCGGTCTCGGCCTGGCAGAGGGACGGGACTGGCCCGAGTTTCAGTTGCTGCCGACTATTCAGGGCGTTGCCGTGGTTCCGCGCGCCGACGACCTTATCGTGCGGTCGGTCGCCGAAGGTGTCTCGATCGGCAGTGCCACGGGACTTCTTGCCTCGAATGCGATGACGCGCCATGCGGCCGCCGACCGTGGGCCGGAGGAGGTGGCGCACCGGCCGGTCCCGGAGCGGTTTCAGGTCCGCCTCCCCGAAAGCGCCCCGGAGGGCGTCCCGGAGAGTGTCGCTGAGCGCTCGCGGGAGCAAAACTACTGGGCGCTACGCAGGCCGCGCCTGTTCGATCTGCCGGCCTGGCGCCGCAACGGACCCGAGACCTTCACGCTTGCCCGGCAGGAATTGCAACGCGCGGTCATCGAGGTCCCTGCCGTCCGGCAGGATCTGGCGCGGCGGAACCTGGCGCGGTTCTTCTTCGCGCATGGACTCGCCGCCGAAGCCGCCGGAGTCCTGGACCTGATCCGGCGGGAATCGCCTGGACGCATGCGCGATCCGGAACTGCTTCTGCTGAGCGGCGCCAGCGCCGTGCTGATGGGTGACACTCGGGAGGCCGATCGGATTCTCGCGAACAAGTCCCTCGACGGCGAGCCGGAGGCGATGCTGTGGCGTGCCGCCCTGGCCGGCGCGCTCGGGAATTGGGGTGCCGCTGCGCAGGCCTTCGAGAAGACCGCGGGCCTCATCGACGATTACCCGAAGGTAGTCCGGTTCCGGCTGCGTCTCCTGGCCGCGGAGGCGCTGATCGAGGCCGGCGATCCGATCGGCGCCCTGGCGCCGCTCGACGCGATGCGGGAGGATTCGCCGGACGCCGACCAACTCGCCCAGATCGCCTTCCTCGACGGCCGGCGTGCCGCCGTCGAGGGCCGCCCGGTCGAGGCGCGCGAGGTCTGGCAGGCCCTCGCCAACAACCCGCATCAGCCGTCGCGCGCCCGCGCGGTCCTGGAATTGACGGAGATGATGCTGGAGCACGGGGAGATCACCCGGGCGGAGGCGATCGACCGGCTCGAGCAGGTGCGGTTCATGTGGCGGGGCGGCCCGTTCGAGTTCACCGTGCTGCGTCGGCTCGGGCAGCTTTACCTGACCGAGGACAAGCCGCGCGACGGGCTTTCGATTCTGCGCCAGGCCGCCTCGAACTTCCCCGACCATCCGCGGGTCGACGCCGTGACGCAAGAGATGGCGGAGGCGTTCCGTCAGCTTTACCTCGGCGGCGGCGCGGACCGGCTGTCGCCCTTGTCGGCCGTCGCGCTGTTCCAGGAATTTCGCGAGCTGACGCCGAGCGGAGCCGAGGGCGATGCGATGATCGCGGCCCTGGCGGACCGCCTGGTTGCCGTCGATCTGCTCGGCCGTGCGGCGGCGCTGCTCGAAGAGCAGGTGAAGTTTCGCCTGTCAGGGCTGGAGAAGGCCCGCACCGGCACGCGGCTCGCCGCGATCCATCTGCTGCATCGCCAGCCGGCTGCCGCGCTGACAGCGCTTGACGCCAGCGCGGTGAATGCGATGCCGGAGTCCTTGACTCGCGAACGGCAACGGCTCGAGGCGCAGGCCCTGTTCGAGACCGGCCGCGGCGTCGAGGCCTTGGCCAAGCTGGAAGGCGACGAGAGTCACGATGCCGCCCTGCTGCGGGCCGACATGCTGTGGCGCCTCCGTGAATGGGCCGAGGCCGCCGACGCCTTTGCGCAGCTTCTGTCCAAAAGCGAGAACATGGCCGAAGGGGGGCAGGGGACGGCCGGTGCGCGGGACCGATCGGTTGCCCAGCTTGTCCTGAACCGGGCCGTGGCGCTGTCGCTGGCCGGCGACCGCGCGCGCCTGGAGGGTCTCGCCGCTCGCTATGGAGCGCTGATGGCCGATGATCCGCTGGGCGAATCCTTCCGGATCCTGACGGCGGAAGCCGGCGCGCCGAGCGTCACCATGCCGATTGCCGAGCAGCTCGCCGGCGTCGGCGCGCTCGAAAGCTTCATGGCCGCCTATCGCGACCGCCTGCAGACGGCGAGCCTGAGCGGGCAGGAGTGATCGCGCCGCTTCTGCCTAGAGCGCGATCCGATCAGGTTGGATCAACCTGATCGGTGAATCGTCCTCTAATTCAAACGATCAGCGAATCAGTCCCTGGCTACTTTCTAGAGTCGAAATCTTCCCTAGCGTTCCTGACGCTTTCGAGATTCTCGATTGCCCAAACCCAAATATTGCAGAAGGCAGCTCCAAGGCTCAACCCGAGGCTTGACAGCCGATACTCAACCTTTGGCGGGACCGAGGGGTAAAGAGTTCGAATAACAAGGCCGTCGCGTTCCATGCGTCGAAGCGTCTGTGTCAGCATCTTCTGGCTGATCCCCGTGACGTGTCGGGCCAACTCGGAGAAGCGCAACGTGCCTTCTTCCCACAACACGTCGAGTATTATCATCGTCCATTTGTCCGCAAAGCCGGAGATGAGGTCCTTTACCAGCTCGTCGATCTGCGGATCGACGCCCTCGGGATAGTCCCGCACCTTGTAGGACTGAGCTCGGGCGATTTCATCTTCCGTGAACGGACCGTTCTCTTCGTTCGCCATAACTTTCCAGCCAGTAAGTACCGAACGATCCGGTGCCTACTTCCCAATGGATACCAAGCCAACAATACTTCGTCAGCGTAGCGGTAAACAAGGGAGCGCTAGCATGACGAATTTCAATCTGAACGGCCGCGAAGTCACCATAGACGACGATCCGTCTACGCCATTGCTGTGGGTCGTCCGGGACACCTTGGGGATGACGGGCACGAAGTTCGGCTGCGGTGTCGCACAGTGCGGTGCGTGTACGCTGCACATCGACGGCGAGCCGGTGCGTTCCTGCGTCGTTCCACTTTCTGAGGCCGAAGGCAGATCCGTCACCACTATAGAGGGGCTGTCGCAGGACGGCTCTCATCCCGTTCAGCAGGCCTGGGTTGAACTGGACGTGCCCCAATGTGGCTATTGCCAATCCGGGCAGATCATGAGCGCGGCCGCCCTTCTCGCGCAAAACCCGAAGCCCTCCGATACGGACATTGACGAGGCCATGAGCGGCAATTTGTGCCGCTGCGGGACCTATCTGCGGATCAGGGCGGCCATACACCGCGCCTCGGAAATGACCTGACGCCCTCAACATCCCATCAGATTGACGCAAGGCGGAAGCAGACAAATGAAGCAACACAATTTGGCGTTTACCCGCAGGTCGTTCCTGGCAGGCGCTTCAGCCGTGGTTGGCGCGGCTCTTGTCATCCCGCTCCGCTTCGAGAAGGCGCTGGCCCAACAGACGGACGCACAGCGCATGCCGCAATCCTTCATCCGTATCGACACGAACGGCCGGGTGACCTTCCTGCTGCCCACCTGTGAAATGGGCCAGGGCACCCACACCGGTCAGACCCAGATTCTCGCCGAGGAGCTCGGAGCTGAGTGGTCCAGCATCGTCGTGGAGATGCCGAAGCAGCCGCTTCCCGATTACAGGATTCCATTCATCGGCCAGATGCGCTCCGTGGGCTCTTTCGGCATTCGGTACTGGCATGCCCCCCTGCGCCGTGCGGCCGCTCAGGCGCGAGAGATGCTGACGCAAGCGGCGGCGGCGCGACTGGGGGTGGATTCCGCGACGCTGCGGTCCGAGAACGGCTTCATCGTCCACGCCGGCGCTGGGCAAAGGATTCCCTTCGGTGATCTGGTTGAAGACGCGATGGCGCTGCCCGTGCCGGAGAATCCGACATTTCGCCCGGACAGCGAGCGAACGCTGACCGGGCGGGCGGTGCCGCGCCTCGACACGCCGGCGAAAATTACCGGCCGCGCCGTCTACTCGATCGACGTGCAGCGCGACGGCATGCTGTATGGCGCCGTGAGGCTCGCCCCAGTCTTCTCGGCTGATGTGGATTCGATTGATGAGAGCAGCGTTTCCGACATGCCCGGCGTGGTCGCCGTGGTTCGCGTACCGCGAGGCGCGGTGGTTGTCGCGAACTCCTGGTGGCAGGCCAAGCAAGCTGCCGACGCGCTGAACGTCACATTCACGCAGACCGCCGCGGACACGCTTTCTACCGACGAGATCAATTCGATGCTCCGCGAAGCGCTGGACCGAACCGATGTTCCCATCACGACCTTGCGCGGCAACGCCGCAGCGACGCTGTCAAGTCAAGGACGGATCGTCGAGGCCGAGTATTCGGTGCCGCTTCTTACCCATGTAAGCATGGAGCCGATCAACTGTACCGCCGAGTCCACCGAGGAACGGACGGAGTTATGGATCGGCACGCAGGGACACGACGTCCTCCGGATGACGCTCGAGCGCGGTCTGCAGGTCCCGGCGGAACGGCTCTTCATCAACACGACCTATCTCGGCGGTGGCTTCGGCAGGAAGACTCACGGTGAGATTGCCCATCAGGCGGCCCTGGCAAGCCGCGCTGTTGGCGGGCGGCCAGTCAAGGTGCTCTGGGCGCGCGAGGACGACGTTCAACAGGGCCAGTACCGTCAGACGATGATGTGCCGTTTCAGGGCGGTCCTGGACGATACCGGCAGCATCACCGCCATGCGGATCCGGCTCGCGGGACCGCAGATGGGGCGCGCGTACGGTTTCGATCCGGAGCGGCTTGCGCAAGTGACCGGCAACCTCGCGAACTTCGATCCGTTCTCGCTCAGCGGTTTGTCGGACATGCGCTATGTCATTCCGAACTTCGTCGTGGAGCACGCCGTAGTCGACCTCCCGATTCCGCTGTGTCCCTGGCGCTCGATCGCCCATTCCTTCAACGGCTTCTTCTTCGAAAGCTTCATGGATGAATGTGCCGTCGCGGCAGGTCGGGATCCGCTCGCGTTCCGCAGAAGCCATTGCACCGGCCAGACGAGGATGCTCGCCGTTCTCGACCGGGTCACCGAGATGTCGCGATGGAACGAGCCGGCTCCCGATGGAATTGCCCGTGGACTGGCGGTGGTTGAGAGCTACGGCTCCTACGTCGCCCAGGTCGTCGAGGCGCGTGTCGGAGACGGTGGCATAAAGGTGGATCAGGTTCACGCGGCCATCGACTGCGGGCACGCCATTAACCCCGGGCAGGTGGAGACGCAGATTCAGGGCGCCGTGATTGACGCGCTTGGGGCGGCGCTGAGACAGAAAGTCACGATCCGCGACGGCCGCGCCGAACAGTCCAACTTCTACGACTACCCGCTCCTGCGCATCGAGGAAGCGCCCTCGGTTGCGGTAAGCATCGTCGAGATCGGCTCTCCACTGGGCGGCGTGGGAGAGCCCGGCATTCCGCCCCTCGCGCCCGCACTTGCCAATGCGCTGTTCGCCACCAGTCGGCAACGGGTCCGGAGCCTTCCGCTGTCGGATCACGGTTAGGCGGCGGCTTGCGCGGCGCCTGCGCTTCAAAGCCGCGCAGATACGACCGTTCCCCAAGGTACTCGGACACGGTCAGCCGGCCAGACCGCGCCGGATTGTGTTTCTCACCTCAGTTGGAGACTGACTTTGGACTTCGGAAAAGCAACGATCCTTCTCACCGGCGGCAACTCTGTCATCGGCCGCGGGCTCGCCGAAGCCCTGATGGCGCGGGGAAGCAAACTGGTCATCACCGGGCGGAACGCCCACTCGATCGTCGCGTTCAGCGCGAGCAGGTTGATCTGCTCGGCGATGTCGTTGATCAGGCTCACCACCGCGCCGATCTTCTGTGCCGCCTCGGCGAGGCCGGTCACCGCGACATTGGTGCGGTCGGCTTCCTCGACCGCCTGTTCGGCAATTCGGGTGGATTCGGCGATCTGGCGGCCGATCTCCACGATCGAACCGGACAACTCCTCCGCTGCGGAAGCGACCGTCTGCACATTGGCCGAGGCCTGCTCGGAGGCGGCGGCGATCGATCATCGGGGGAAGTCGCCCAGTGGGGCGTTGCGTCAGCGATGGGTTGCGTTCGGAGGGCGGCACCGGCTATGGCCGAAGCCTTGCCTTTCAGCCGCCGCCGAAGCTGCGGATCAGGCTGCCTGAAACGAGATACCAGCCGTCGACCAGTACGAAGAAGATCAGCTTGAAGGGGAGGGAAATCATTACCGGCGGCAGCATCATCATGCCCATCGACATGAGGATGGAAGCGACCACCATGTCGATGATCAGGAAGGGAACGAACAGCAGAAATCCGATTTCGAAGGCGCGGCGCAGTTCGCTGATCATGAAGGCGGGCACCAGGATCCGCAGCGGCGTCGCCTCCGGGCTTTCCAGTTCACCGATGTTGCCGACATCGATGAACAGGCCGAGATCCTGCTCGCGCACGTGGGTCAGCATGAAGTGGTGGAGCGGGGCCACCGTTCGGTCGAAGGCCTCGACCTGGTCGATCTCCTCGGCGATCAGCGGCGCGATGCCGTTCTGGTAGGACTGCTCGAGCACCGGCGCCATGATGAAGCCGGTGAGGAACAGCGCGAGGCTCACCATCACGATATTCGGCGGCGTCTGCTGAATGCCCAGCGCGCTGCGCAGAAACGACAGAACGACGATGATGCGGGTGAAGGACGTCACCATGACCAGGATGCCTGGCGCGAGGCTCAGCACCGTGAGAAGCGCGATGATCTGGACGAGCCGCGCCGTGGCCGATCCCTCGCTGTCGAAATCCAGCGTCAGGGATTGCGCCGAGGCCGACCCCAAGAGCGCGATCAGTGCGATCAGCGCGATAAACAGCAGCGGCAGCCAGGGAAGGGCGCGACGGGGCAGTCCCCGCCCGCGGGTCCTGGTCATGGCGGCGTTCCGTCGGGCTCGTGCCGGGCTGATTCCATTGACGCGGGTGGCGCGGGCCGGCTGATTCCCCCCTCGATAACGAGATCGGCGGTCGCGCCGATCAAGACCAGATGCTCGACCGAATCGCGGCGCAGGAGCACCAGCCGGTGCTTGCCGTCCAGCGCCAGCACCTCCACCACTTCCAGGCGTCGCTGCCGGCCGCCAGAGGGCGTCAGCCGTCCGGCGAGGCCGAATCGCCGGACGAGCCAGGTCAGCAGCCCGATGAGTCCCAGAACGAAGATCAGGGCGAGCAGAAAGCGAAGGTAGAGGTCGAACTCCATGGCGGTGCTTCGTCCGATCGCGATGCCGCCGGCCTACCGCTCGCCGCCGTAGGCGGCGACGGCACGTCGCCGCATGCTCGTCTGACCGAGCCGCTCGACGATCTCCGACTGCCGCGACCGCATCTTCTGATCGAGCCGGCCAAGGTCGTCGAGCAGTGCCACCAGGGCCGGCTGGAGCTCGGCCCCGCTCGCCTGCGGGAGGGCGCTGGCCGCGCTGCAGCATGCGCTGATTCTGGCTTCGAGCTGTCCGAGCTCGATATGCTGGCCCTCGACAAAGAGGCGATGAACCGCGTCCACCAGCGTCGACAGCCGGCGGATCTCGTCCTTCAGCTCGGCAATTGTGGCCCCTGGCGTGACCTGGGGCGTGGTTCCTGTCTCGGTCATTGCGGCGCCTCTTGCTCGGGCGCCAACGCCGATGCTGTCCCGGCTGGACCTTGGGAGTTGGCGCGATAGACGTAGGAGAGGATTTCGGCGACGGCCGCGAGGGCCTGCAGCGGGATCTCGGAATCCACCTCGACCGCGGCGAGGATCTCGGCCAGATCGGCATCGGCGCGGACCCGCACGCCTCTCTCGAACGCGATGCCGAGGATCTGCTCGGCAACCGGGCCGCGGCCCGAGGCAACGATTCGCGGGGCTGCTCCGCCGTCCGCGCCTTGATGAACCGCAACGGCGATCGATCGCCGCCCGCAGCCCGCAGGACTACCGGGGGCCGGGTCGTGACTCCGGGCAGAGGGCCCGGCGCTTGGTCGTTTCGAGTCGGGCAAGAGCGGGATCCGGCGCTTCAGGTAACCGTCGCCGCGGATCCTTTCAGGATATGATTAATTTTGAGTTTAGAGTGCCTATCCTCACTCCGAGCTCGCGAGCAACCTTTCATTGTCATGCCCGGACTTGATCCGGGCGTCCATCGTGCCGTGGCCTCATGGACTGCCGGATCAAGTCCGGCAATGACACGAAAAGGCAAGCGGCGACGAAGCGCCTCGAACTCTGCCTCGGACGCTCTTAGAGCACGATCCGATCAGATTGAAACTACCTGATCGGTGAATCGTCCTCTTATTCAAATAATTAGGGTCAGGCCCCATAAACTGAGCGAAAGACTCGGATGACGGCTTCGAGCCCAAAGCCGGCCGTAACACGAGAGAGGCAGCACGACAGTTGCAATGTCGGCTGGAAGCGGGCATGAGGCATCTGGTATTTCGCCTCAAACGGGAATTCTGGACTCTGCCGAGCATCAGGCTATTTGCTCGAGTAGACTTGGCCTCAAAGCTTTTGCGATCTCGCGCAGATGCTCGTCGCCCGTGCCGCAGCAGCCTCCGAAAATGTCCATATGCGGGTACCGGGCATGCAAGTCGCTTAGCTGCGTTGCAAGCTCGACCGGATTTCCGTCTTCGAGATGGACCAGTTTGCACAGTGCGACTTTTTCCATCTTCGACGCGTTTGGTCGGACGCCGCGCAGCCGCCTGGTCCACGCGCCATCGTCGAGCGCAGGCTCATATTCCAACGGATGAGAACAGTTCACCAGGTAGTAGTCGGGCGCATCAAGCCCGGCTTGCGCATCGATCTCGGTGATTGCTTCGCCAAGAGTTGGGCCGGACTTGAGGCGATGGGTTCTATCGAGCGTTAGCGCAACTGAGAGCGGAACGCCGATCCGCGCAGCGGCGCGCGCGGCGCCGACGGCCTCCGGGATGTTGTTGAAGGTCATCGCGCAGGCAAAATCCACCTGCGCCCGTTTCAGCGTGTCAAGCTGAACCGCGTGATACTCCTCGGCGCTTTCGGCGGTTATATCGCGGTTCAGCCTGTAGGCGTCGCCACGCGGGCCCAGGATTCCCCCGATCAAAAGGCTTGGGATCTGGTCGCGATAGTCGTCTGCGATCTCCTGCAGAAAGGCGATGGCCGCGATGTTGGCATCTGCCAGCGCCGCCGCCGAATAGCCCAGTTTGGCGCCCCAGTCCGGGCTCGCTCGATAGTCGAGCCCGGATAGCAGGAAACCGAGGCCCAACTCAGCTGCCACATCCAGTTGTGCGCGGAACATGTCGCGCATGGCGGTGACAGCGCTTGGGATGTCAAGCAATGGGAACATGGCGAATTCGGGCAGTTCGAACCCATGACGATACATGATTTCGGTTTCGGACCCGCCTTCGGTCAAGAAGACTGTGCCCGACCCGGCTACGGGAAGTGGTGACGGCGCGCGCATGTCAAGCCCTCGGTGCGATGTTCTGGTTGAAGCGGAACCGGTTTTCAGGGTCGTACTTCGTCTTGATTTCCACAAGACGCCGGTAATTCGATCCAAAACTGGTACGGGTCAGCGCGGCACCGTCTTCGCCGTGGCCGGGGAAGTTGAGATAGACGCGGCCGTGATGGCCGAAGCGCTCCGACGCCGTCCAACCATCGCGGGCCCAGGCAATGTTCGCGGCGTCTTCGCCAGGATCGGACCAAACACCGTCCAGAGAATACATCCACCCCATGGTCCGGTCGCCGAAGGCCGTTGCCTCGGCCGGGACCTGCGCCGTCGCCCCACCGAAATTCCACAGAGACGACAGCGTATTGTCCGAGGGTGCGGCCTTGGCATTCTGCATTGCGAGGTCAATCATCTCGTCGGTCAGGCCGGTCAGATACCGCGCTTTCCAGTAGCAACGGAAATCGCCTGATGGCATCAACCTGTCGAAGAGCTGCTGAACATCGCAGTAGTCCATCCGACTGGAAAAATCGGTGACCATGGTTCCGAGTTCGCGCAAGGGCTGAAGCAACGTCTCGCCTTCCGCGGCATCGCCGTTATAGACGCAAGCCAGCGTATAGACGCGCTTTCCCCGATACTTTTTGGGGAAATCCTCGCCGCCGGCAGTGGAGAACTCGCAGAGCGATCCGACACGATCACCATGCTTGGCCAGAAATTCGCGCCACGCGCGGATCGGGCCGGGGCCGTCGTCGAGGGCATATATCGGGGCCGCGAACATCACTTCAGGGCCGATGGGGTGAAGCGCGAATTCGAACCGAACGACGACCCCAAAATTACCGCCCCCGCCCTTGAGCGCCCAGAGTAGGTCGGGGTTTTCATCGTCACTGGCACGGACAAGCACGCCATCTGCCGTGACCACATCTGCCGCGATCAGATTGTCGACCGAAAGTCCGTGCTTGGCGCGCAGCCATCCGATCCCGCCGGACAGGGTCAACCCGGCCACGCCAGTCTCCGAGATGAGACCGCCGGGCGTCGCAAGGCCATGCGCCTGGCTGGCCTTGTCGACATCGCTCCACAGGGCGCCACCTTCAACGACAGCGACGCGCGCCTCGGCATCCACTGTGACGCCGCGCATAAGCGACAAGTCGATCATTACGCCTTCGTCGCAGACTGCGTGACCCGCCACATTGTGGCCGCCGCCACGGATTGCTATGGGCAGATCCTGCGCCACAGCCAGCGATACGGCCGCTATCACGTCATCCACGCCCTTGCAGCGCGCGATAAGCGCCGGGCGCCGGTCGATCATGGCGTTCCAGACCATTCTTGCCTCGTCGAACCCCGGGTCGCCGGGTAGAAACATCTCTCCGCCAAAATCTTCAGTGATTGGGTTGAGAGCCGTTCTCAGATCGTCCATTTCAAAACTCCCTTGCAGCGTTGCGATGAGGCTATGGCGGCCTCAGCGGTCGGGGCAGTGGCGATCTGGTCATGAACGGGTCATACTGGACAGGCGACTAGGGCATACGCGCCAATACCGTGCCAAAATGGTCAGAAGACCGCTGTGAACAGTTCGAAAAAGCCATTGATCGTGTTGCTGGCGGAGCCGGAAACCTCGGCCTCGGTCCTCTACGGCCTCTATGACGTATTGCTATCAGCCGGGGCGGTATACACCGATATGGTCGCCGGCATGCCGGGGCAGGAATTGCTGGAGGTCAAGATCGCCTCGGCGGACGGCAAGGCGTTTCACTGTTTGGGCAATATCCCGGTCGAGCCGCACGCAGCCATCGACGATTTGGACAAGGCGGACGCCGTGATCGTCTGCGACATGTATACGTCGATCTATGATGTGCCCACGGGCCGCTACCCACGAGAGGCGGCCTGGCTGAAGAGACTCCATCGAGACGGGGCGCTCGTCTGCTCGGTTTGTTCCGGGGCTCTCCTGATCGCCGAAACCGGCCTCTTGAATGGGCATAGGGCGACGGCCCATTGGGCCTATCGAAACATGTTCCAGCGCAACTATCCCAAAATCGTATTTCGCAACGAGTCCGTCCTTTGCCTTGAGGCGGAAGGCGACCGCATCGTGACCGCAGGCGGGGTCAGCGCCTGGCATGATCTGGCGGTCTATCTGATCGCCAGATACTGCGGATATCGGCAAGCGATCGAGACTGCGAAAGTATTCCTGATCAGCGGGCATTCCGAAGGCCAATCCCCTTATGCGGTCATGACCCGTCCAATGGCGTCGGAAGACGGGCCGATCTCGGATTGCCAAGCCTGGATCGCCGACAACTACGCAATGGCCAAACCGGTGGAGCGAATGGTCGAGCGATCCGGTCTGAATGCGCGCACCTTTTCGCGCCGTTTCAAGGCGGCCACGGGCTTTGCGCCGATAGAGTACGTGCAGGCATTGCGAATCGAAGAAGCGAAGCAAATGCTGGAGACTGACACTCTGTCGGTCGACGAGGTCGGCTCTTCGGTCGGATATGATGACTCGGCCTCTTTTCGGAGGGTCTTCAAGCGTGGCGTAGGATTGTCACCATCTGCTTACAGGAAGAAGTTCCAGCGTATCTCGCAGATCGCCAGACCGCTCGAGGTTCACTAATTTCGCGCTGTGCCACGCAGCGAACCGCGCCTCGCCCTATATTCACGTGCCACGTGTCGCGATGCGCCGGAAGCGGACGTTTCAGCCTGCTATGCGGACAGTCCGGACATCTGACAAATTGCTCGGATGTCCGGTGTAGGTGTCAACGGTGCATCAGGCACGGTCGTCTGCGGGTCAGTTCGCGCCCACAACCGGTGCGAGAGCCAACGCCGCCTCACAATAGCAGGCCAGACAACCATCCACGATCAGCTCAGCGGGATCAATGCGGAACCCGTGACTGGGTCAGGTCAGCTCTTTCAATCCGGTCGGTGTCTCGATTTGTGCCCGGTAGCAGACGTTGGGGCCCGGGGCGATCGCAGGCGGATGATCGATGGAGAGTTCACGATACAGCGTCTCGATGGCAGCAGGATTCGGATGTTCGAGAGTGAGCGAACGGAGGCGCGCACCTAGATCAGGAATTGAGGCCATCGATGTGGGTTCGCCTCGGTGGTCGATGATCGAGGGGGCCGCGCCGTCGAGGGAGAGCGAGCCATCCTCGGGGATGGCAAAGTCGAAAGTCGGGTTGGCGGCCGGAAGGGGAACCTTATCGCCGAAGATCGCGCGGCGGGTTGAAACAACGGAATCTATAGCACCCGTGCTGGCAACCCACCCTCGCAGGCGCCGACCTTCGTTCCAGTCCGATCTAACTTTTTCTTGATTGTCGAGACCGAACCAACGTGGCCGGCTGGGCTTGGTACCGTCCGGGTCGAGCGCTACAATCTCCAGATAGACGTTGTTTCCGAGCTGAAGCCGGTGATTGTGGGTGCCCATGTAATCGTGGCGTGTCCCGAAAGGTGCTTCGAGGTCGAGGCAATTTTGGACATGCGACACCCCTTCGATCAGCGTTGGGGCTATAACGGTGATATGGTCAAGCTTCAGCACGTGCGGAGAACTCCAATGCCGCCCAGAGAGTCCATGTGATCCAATCTGCCGCGAAAAGCAAAGGCAGCTTCGGGCGCGAAGGCAACATAACTCTACCCGCTTGTCTGCACCCTCAGGGCGTACGCGCAAGCTAACTGACGTGCAAGAACGCTTGTTTTTGACATTGCCTCGAAATCCACAGTGGTCGCCGAAACTTCACGGGTCAAAACCCCTTGCCAAGACCCCGCCGAGTAAGGCGCAACTGTAATGATAGAGACTGATTCACCGATCACATCGCTTCGATGTGATCGGATCAGGCCCTAGTCGGGAACATGACGGACCGCCCCTTTGGCGGCGCTCGTCGCCATCGCCGCGTAGGCGCGCAATGCCGTGCTGACCTTGCGGGTGCGTCGCTCCACCGGCTTCCAGGCAGTGCCGCCGCGCGCTTCCATGGCTGCGCGCCGGCGGGCGATCTCGGTGTCCTCGACGGCCAGATGGATCTTCCGGTTCGGTATGTCGATCTCGACCAGATCGCCGTTTTCGACCAGACCGATCAGTCCGCCCTCTGCCGCCTCCGGCGAGGCATGGCCGATGGAAAGCCCGGACGTGCCGCCTGAAAAGCGGCCGTCCGTGATGAGCGCGCAGGCCTTCCCGAGTCCCTTCGACTTGAGATAGCTCGTGGGATAAAGCATCTCCTGCATGCCCGGTCCGCCGCGCGGCCCCTCATAGCGGATGATGACCACGTCGCCCGCCTTGACCTTGCCGGACAAGATGCCGCTCACCGCGGAGTCCTGGCTTTCGAAGATGACGGCGGGGCCCGAGAAGACCAGAATCGACTCGTCCACGCCCGTCGTCTTCACGATCGAGCCGTTTTCCGCGAGATTGCCGTAGAGCACCGCCAGCCCGCCGTCCTTGGAGAAGGCGTGTTCGGCCGAGCGAATCACGCCCGCTTCCCGATCCAGGTCGATAGCCTCGTAACGGCGCTCCTGGCTGAAGGCCACCTGCGTGGGCACGCCGCCGGGAGCGGCGCGGAAGAATTCGCGGACGCCGGCGCTTTCGTTGCGCATGATGTCCCATTGCTCGAGCGCATGACCGAGCGTTTGTGAATGCACGGAGCCGACCGACGTGTCGATCAGCCCGGCCCGGTCGAGTTCGCCGAGGATGGCCATGATGCCGCCGGCGCGGTGCACGTCCTCCATATGCACGTCGGACTTCGACGGGGCGACCTTGCAGAGCACCGGCACGCGGCGCGACAGGCGGTCGATGTCGGCCATGGTGAAATCGAGCTCGGCTTCATGCGCGGCGGCCAGCAGGTGCAACACCGTGTTGGTCGAGCCGCCCATGGCGATATCCAGCGTCATTGCGTTCTCGAAGGCGGCAAAGCTCGCGATCGCGCGCGGCAGCACGCTCCCGTCGTCCTGCTCGTAGTAGCGGCGGGCCAGATCGACGATCAGATGCCCAGCCTCGATAAAGAGCCCTCGCCGGTCGGCATGCGTGGCCAGCATCGAGCCGTTGCCGGGAAGCGACAGGCCGAGCGCCTCGGTGAGGCAGTTCATCGAATTGGCCGTGAACATGCCCGAGCAGGAACCGCAGGTCGGACAGGCCGAACGCTCGATGGCCTTGATCTCTTGATCGGAAACCTTCTCGTCGGCGGCCGCCACCATCGCGTCGACGAGATCGAGCGCGACCTCCTTGCCTTTCAGCAGAACCTTGCCGGCCTCCATCGGCCCGCCGGACACAAAGACGGTGGGAATGTTGAGCCTGAGCGCCGCCATCAGCATTCCAGGCGTGATCTTGTCGCAATTGGAGATGCAGACCATGGCGTCGGCGCAGTGCGCGTTGACCATGTACTCGACCGAGTCCGCGATCAGCTCGCGCGAAGGAAGGGAATAGAGCATGCCGTCATGCCCCATGGCGATGCCGTCATCCACCGCGATCGTGTTGAACTCCTTGGCGACGCCGCCCGCCGCCTCGATCTCGCGTGCCACAAGCTGACCGAGATCCTTCAAATGCACATGGCCTGGCACGAACTGCGTGAAAGAATTCACGACCGCGATGATCGGCTTGCCGAAATCGCTGTCTTTCATGCCTGTGGCGCGCCAAAGGCCACGGGCACCGGCCATGTTGCGGCCATGGGTGGTGGTGCGGGAACGATAGCTTGGCATGAGAAAGTCCTGTTGCCCTGCTTTGACCTGAGCCCTTTATCGCCTCCGGTCACGGCTGGAGTCCAGGGGTATGCCCGGGATGTGCCAAGGGGGCAGGGGTGTAGTTGTGCTCCCGTCCGGCCCGCAGCGTCCTCGGCCTGCTCTGCCTCGCCGTGGCCCTCGAACGGCTCAAGCCATAGTTAATCCTGCTTGAACGCCTCGACGAGGCGGGCGCCGGCCTCGGTCGCGGCCTGATTCTCGGCCTGAATGCGATCGAAGATCTCACGCCGCAAGACGCTGGCTTCGGGCGGGAAGGTGAACCCCAGCTTGATCGACTTGCCCCGAACCTCGACCACCGTGACCTCGATGGATTCGTTGATGACGATAGATTCACCAACCTTGCGTGTGAGATAGAGCATCGTCAGGTCCCGCCTATGGCCTTGCCAAAGATCACGATGTCCCTTGGCGGCCCCCCAATCCCGTATTTCTAGCGGGTTTACCCTTCTTTAACAAGGCGAACTGATACTGGGTGCAGAGAATCAGCCGTATTTCGGCCGGGAATCGGCCGTTTACCATCCGGAATTGTGATGAATCTTAACAAACTTCCGCTTTTCGAAATGATGACGCGGCGGATGTCTTGGCTGAATCAGCGCCAGGAGGTGCTGGCGCACAACATCGCTAATTCCGATACGCCGGAGTTCGTGCCGCAGGACCTCGAGCCGATGGATTTCCGGCGGACGCTGAACCGGGTCCAGCCGGTGATGCCGGAGCGGACCGATCCGGTGCATCTTGTCGGCACCCGGCCGATGCCGAAGCCGTTCCACGAAGAGGCGCAGCGCGAACGCTATGAGACCGCGCCCGCCGGCAACGCCGTCGTGCTCGAGGAGCAGCTCATCAAGGTGACCGAGACGCAGATGCAGTATCAGCTCGTCACCAACCTCTATCGCAAGCATGTCGGCATGATCAAAACCGCGCTCGGCCGCACCGGAGCGTAATCGCCGCGGTTCGACGGAAGGAAACGGCCCATGGATCTAGTAGACGCGCTTCATATCTCCGCCTCCGGAATGAAGGTGCAGGGCTTTCGGCTGCGTATCATCGCCGAGAACCTGGCCAATGCGGACTCCGTGGCCCAGGCGCCTGGCGCCGACCCTTATCGCCGCAAGGTCGTGACCTTCCGCAATCACCTCGACCGGGAGCTTGGCGTCGAGACTGTCGGTGTCGACAGCATCAACTATGATCAGAGCGAGTTTCAGAAGCGCTTCGACCCGAACCATCCGGCGGCGGACGCCGACGGCTATGTTGAACTGCCGAACGTCAACAGCCTGATCGAGATGTCGGACATGCGCGAGGCGCAGCGCAGCTACGAGGCGAATCTGAAGGTGATCGAGTCGTCGCGCACCATGTTGCAGCGAACCATCGACATCCTGCGTTAGGCCGATCCAGCTTGAGCCTGAACGCCGTAGCCGCACCCTGCAGGAGCAGACAATGAAGTCCAGCTTTGCAAATGCCGTCGCCGCCTACAACGATGCCGCGAAGGCCCTCGGCGGCCCCGCCCTCGAGCCGCGGTCGGAGGCGAAGAACTCTCCCTTCGCCGCCATGCTGAAAAACGAGACCGAGACTGCCATTGCGACCGGGGAGACCGGCGAGCAGACGAGTCTGAAGGCGGTCGCCGGCAAGGCCGAACTCAGCGAGGTCGTGACCGCCGTCACCAATGCCGAGGTCACCCTGCAGACCGTGGTCGCGATCCGTGACCGGGTGATCCAGGCCTATCAGGACATCCTGCGGATGCCGATCTGACGACCCGACCAGGGGAACGGGGCCAGTGGGACGGGACCGGTGAACGAGGCTGACGTCCTCGAGGTCGCGCGCGAGGCGATCATCGTCATGATCAAGATCAGCGCGCCGGTCATGATCATGGCGCTGATCGTCGGTCTCGTCATTTCCCTGGTGCAGGCCCTGACCCAGATTCAAGAGATGACTTTGGCCTTCGTGCCTAAAATTATCGTGATATTCGTCTCGATGCTGCTGCTGCTGCCGTTCATGCTGGCGACGCTGACCGGCTTCACCGAACGGCTGATGGAGCGGATCGTCAACCCCGGATAGCCACTCTAATGCTGGATCAGCTTCTGTCGGCGGGGGTGTTCGAGTTCCTGCTCGTCTTCGCCCGAATCGGCAGCGCCGTGATGCTGCTACCCGGCTTCGGCGAGGCCTACGTCTCCCCTCGCATTCGGCTGGTTCTGGCGCTGCTCCTGTCCTTCGTCATCATGCCGCTGGCCGCCGCCGATCTGCCGCCGCTGCCCGACGCGTTGCTGCAGCTCTTCCTGCTGCTCGCCGGTGAGATCGTGATCGGCATCCTCCTCGGCACGGTAACCCGGCTGCTGCTGGTCGGCCTCCTGACCGCCGGCATGATCATCGCGCTTCAGATCGGTATTGCGAACGCGCTCGCGAACGATCCCGCCTCTGCCCAGCAGGGATCGATCATCGGCAACTTCCTGATGGCGCTGGGCGTGATCCTGATTTTCGCGACCGACCTCCATCACCTGATGCTGCGGGCGCTGATCGACAGCTACAGCCTGTTCCTTCCCGGGGTGCCGCTCCAGCTCGGCGACATGGCGGCGTTGATCACCCGCATCGTCTCGCTCAGTTTCGTGCTGTCGATGCAGATCGCGGCGCCCTTCATCCTGATCGGGCTGATCTTCTATCTCGGCCTCGGCCTCCTCGCCCGGCTGATGCCGCAGGTGCAGGTGTTCTTCATCGCCATCCCCTTGCAGATCCTGCTCGGGATGTTCGTCATGATGCTCGGCACGTCCGTCGCGATGCTGTGGTTCCTGCAGCGGTTCGAGGGCACGCTGACCGGCTTTCTCGCACCCGGATGAGCCTTGGACTGAAGGATGGCCGAAGAGCAGGACGACTCCCAAAAAACCGAAGACCCGACGCAAAAGCGCCTCGACGAGACGCGCGCCAAGGGTCAGGTCGCCACCTCGCGCGAGGTCAACCACTGGTTCATGATCCTGGCGGGGACGCTGATCGTGCTGCTGTTCGCGCCGACGATGCTTACGGATATCAAGCGGATCCTGACGCCGTTCCTCGAGATGCCTCATGCCGTCCCGGCCGATTTCGAGCATTTGCGGCTGACTCTGATGCGGACGATGGGCGAATTGG
The DNA here is from genome assembly GCA_003576685.1 of Virgifigura deserti. GTDB lineage: Bacteria > Pseudomonadota > Alphaproteobacteria > Dongiales > Dongiaceae > Virgifigura > Virgifigura deserti. The sequence goes on along the minus strand of QOZR01000004.1, from coordinate 29,541 downwards.
CGCTCGCCTGCCTTTTTCCGCTCATCCTCCTGATCGCGGCGGCGATCGGCGCGAACCTGTTTCAGCACGGCTTCCTGCTCTCGGCGGAGCAGATCAAGCCGAAGCTGGAGAAGATCTCGCCGCTGCAAGGGTTCAAGCGCCTGTTCTCGATGCGCTCGCTGGCGGAGTTCGTGAAAGGCATCGCGAAGCTGGCGATCGTCGGTGCGGTATGCGCGATGCTGCTGTGGCCGGTGCAGCGGGACGTCGCCAATATCGCGACGCTGGAGATGGTTCAGCTGCTCGACCTGCTGCGGTCCCTGGCGGTGCGCCTTCTGGTCGGCGTGCTCGCGGTCATGACCGTTATCGCCGGCCTCGATTTTCTCTATCAGAAGTTCGAGCACTTGAAGCGGCTGCGGATGTCCAGGCAGGAATTGAAGGACGAGTTCAGGCAGTCGGAAGGCGATCCGTTGATCAAGGCCCGCCTGCGCCAGATCCGGATGGAGCGGTCGCGGCGGCGCATGATGGCGGCGGTGCCGGAGGCCGACGTCGTCGTGACCAACCCGACGCACTTCGCCGTCGCCCTGAAATACGACCCGGAGAACATGCTGGCGCCCCGGCTCACGGCCAAGGGCACCGACAGCCTGGCGCAGCGCATCCGCGCGGTCGCCGAGGCGAACGAGGTGCCCGTCGTCGAGAATCCGCCGCTGGCGCGCGGCCTCTACGCGACCGTCGAGCTTGACGAAGAGATTCCGGCGGAACATTACAAGGCGGTTGCCGAGATCATCGGCTACATCATGAAGCTGAAGCGCCGGCGGTTGCCGGCAGCGACCTGATCGCCGAGTCGGCGCGACCTGGGGTGAAACAAGTATGGCACGAACGGGTGATCGACATAGCCTCGCCCCCTGTGGGAGAGGGGGACTTTGGCGGGCTTCCGGTTGTTGGCGGGCCGTCCGCGCGGTCATTCTCGGTCTCCTCGTCTGCCTCTGGGCAGCGCCGGTCACGGCGGCGCCCGAGGCGATCACCGGGGCGCTCACCGGGATGACCAGCGGGACCGTATCGCTGCTGACCGGTGTCGGGCTGATCGGCGTACTGATCGGCGGCCTGATCTGCCTCTTCGCCCATGCGCGCTGCCGGAACGAGCGCGTGCTGTTTCGCGAAAGCCTCGACGCGGTGCCGGCGGCGCGGCAGCTCGTCGGGCCGGACGGCTCGGTCGTGATCGCCAATGGAGCCTTTCGCCGGATGGTGGGGGAGGTGTCGACGCCGACCGCGGTGGCGCTTGAACGGCAGCTCGTCGGCGATTCGGACGGCGGCGAACGGCTGGCGCGCTTGGCGGAGCACGCGGCCGCCGGCATTGCCGGCCATGCGGAGCTGACGGTGAAGAGCCCGACGGGCGACGTCGAGTGGCGCGACGTGATCGCCTTTCCGTTGCCGAACCGGCCCGGCTTCGTACTCTGGGGCGTCGACGACATCACTCCGCGCCGGCAGGTCGAGCAGATCATCCAGAAGGAGCAGGAGCGCTTCGCCGACCTGGTCGAACATGCGCCGATCGGCTTCTACTCGGTCGACGAGGAGGGCCGCTTCCTGTTCGTCAATGAAACGCTCTCCGCCTGGCTCGGCCTCGCCCATGACCAGGTGAACGCGGGGCAGCTTCGGCTGCATGAGGTCGTCGCGGCGCCGGTGCCCGAGGGCACCGCGCCCTATAACCCGTTCGGCGGCGGCGAATCGGTCCTGAGCGGCGAGGTGGTGTTGTGCGGCCCCTCAGGGCGGCGCTTCCAGGCCTATATCCGCCAGGAGGTGGTTCCGGGCGAAGCCGGAAAGGGCCTGCGCACCCGCTCGATCGTGCATGATCTGAGCCGCGAGCGCGAGCTCGAGGCGGCGCTGCAGATCTCGGAGCAGCGCTTCCGCCGGTTCTTCGAGGAGGCCCCCGTCGGCATCGCCCTGATCGACGGCGACGGCCGCATCGAAGAGTGCAACAACGCGTTCGGCGCCATGGTCGAGGGGACCTCCACCCGGCTGCGCAGCGCCGCCCTGATCGATTTCATCGCCGAGGAGGATCGGGCCGGCGTCTCGCAGCGCCTGTCCGACGTCGCCGCCGGACAGCCCCCTGGGCAGCCGATCGATGTCCGGTTGGCCGGAGGACTGTCCAGTGGCGCCGATGGCCGGACGGCGACGCTCTACGCCTCGCGCCGCGAGGTCGGGACCGGCCAGGCGTCGGGCTTGATCGCACACTTCATCGACACCACCGAGCAGAAGAAGCTGGAAGCCCAGTTCACCCAGTCGCAGAAGATGCAGGCGGTGGGTCAGCTTGCCGGCGGCATCGCCCACGACTTCAACAACCTGCTGACGGCGATGATCGGGTTCTGCGACCTGCTGCTGCTGCGCCACCGCGCCGGCGACCAGTCCTTCGCCGACATCATGCAGATCAAGCAGAACGCGAACCGCGCCGCGAACCTGGTACGTCAGCTGCTCGCCTTCTCGCGGCAGCAGACGCTGCAGCCGCGCGTGCTGAACGTCACCGACGTGCTGGCCGAGCTGTCGCATCTGCTGCGCCGGCTGATCGGCGAGAACATCGAGCTGCAGATGACCCACGGCCGCGACCTCTTCCCGGTCAAGGTCGATCACGGCCAGCTCGAGCAGGTGATCATCAATCTCGCCGTCAACGCCCGCGACGCCATGCCGGAGGGCGGCAAGCTGACGATCCGGACCAGCAACGTGACGGTGGCGACGCCGTTCAGCCGCGGCCCCGAAACTATGCCGGCCGGCGATTACGCGCTGATCGAGGTGATCGACACCGGCACCGGCATCGCGCCGCAGATCATCAATCGCATCTTTGATCCGTTCTTCTCGACCAAGGAGGTCGGCTCCGGCACCGGTCTCGGCCTCTCGACGGTCTACGGTATCGTCAAGCAGACGGGCGGCTTCGTCTTCGTCGACAGCAAGATCGGCGACGGCACGGCGTTCAGCATCTACCTGCCGCGGTATGGCGCCGTCCAGGCCGGCGATGCGGCGCGCCGCGAAGGCGCGGGCGAGGCTGCGGGCGGGCGCGACCTGACCGGGATCGGTACCGTGCTGCTGGTCGAGGACGAGGATGCGGTGCGCCTGTTCAGCGCCCGGGCGCTGCGCAACAAGGGCTACACCGTGCTCGAGGCGCGCAGCGGCGAGGCGGCGCTCGAGATCATCGAGGTCCATCTCGATTCGATCGACCTCCTGATCACCGACGTGGTGATGCCGCGCATGGACGGGCCGACCCTGATCCGCGAGGTCCGTGGGCGTCGGCCCGAGATGAAGGTGATCTTCATCTCGGGCTACACCGAGGATGCCTTCCGCAAGCGGCTCGACGAAGACGATGACATCCACTTCCTGCCGAAGCCCTTCAGCCTGAAGCAGCTCGCCGGCAAGGTGAAGGAGGTGATGCGGGAAGGGGCGGCGTGACGTCCCGTGTGGCCGCCCATGGGGCTGCATCGTTGCTGGGGCGGGTTTGAAACCCGGGCCATTAAGCGCCCGGGCCATTAAGCGAATGTGCGGCGGCAACCCGGGCACAGCTTGTTAAGCTCTTTCACCCGCCGTCGTTTTTAACCAATGGACGAAGGGCGCGGCTTTGTCGATTTCATCACAACGAATGTCGCGCCGGCTCGCGGACCTCGTTAGCGAGTTCCCGCCGCAATCCGGCCTACCCGAACAATGACGCCCCGCCCACGCCGCTTGGATGCGAGCGTGACCAATCCCGTGGCGAAAAGCGCGGCGCCTATAGCTCCCCCGAGCCCGTTGGTGAGCCCGTATCAATTGGTAATCAAAGCCCATGCGCGCGCGTTCCAGCGCCTTCCCCATGAACCAGCGCCGCCATGTCTTCTCTCCGGCTGACAACCGACGCCAAGCCGCTCGCGTCGTCGCTTCCGCCTCGTGCCAGAACCGGACGCCGCCGCTTACCACCGGGAGGCCCGGTAACCGGCCAGACCTCACCGGCAAGGCGGCTTCACCTGCGTCTTGGAACCAAGCGACAGGTGTCCGAAGCGATCTTGACGGCGCTGGGGGATACCGCTCCCTCCCGCGGCACCGAAAAGCAGATGATCGGTCGGATCCTGGATCTGCTTAAGGAGGAGGAATGATCTCAGGTGGGGAGCGATGACGGGCGTGCGGGATACGCTGCATGCCCCCACCTTACCGAGCCGCTCTCGTCCGCTCAGCCCTCAACGTGACTGCGCCCTTTCCGGACAGTTGCGCACGGAAAATCGCACCCCGCGCGAGATTGGGGACATGTTGCGAATTGGATGGCTAGTTCTCTCGACAGCGAAAGCTTGCGAAAGAGCTTGTGAAGGCAAAGCGCAAATATGGGTAAACCGTGCGCCTCCGGTACCACGTGATGGATCAGTCCGACGAATCGGCGACGATGCGGCTGCCCTTCCGCAATGTGACCCGTCGCTCCGGATGTTCGTCTTTCGCCGCCTTGAAGATCTCGCGTGCGAGCTGCGCATTCAAGGCGCGGGCCAGCACCCGCTCCACGGCGGCGGAACCAGTGGCGTGCCACAGCTCGATGAAGTAGGGGAGCTTTTCCCGGCGATGAGACGGAGTGCCAGTCCGTGACATTTTGGCTCTGCCTTCCTTGCTGCGCCTCGACGGAAGGTAGGAGTCCGAGGCCTGGCTAGTGCTGTGGGCCATTCCACCTCGCGACGGTGGTGTTCCTGTGCCGCAGCATGACATATCGGTCCGGGTATTCCCGGGTTGCGGCGTAGAACGCCGCATACCCAATGCTGCCGTTCGCAGTCACAGCGAGCACCTGCTCCACCCGTTGTTTCTTATCGTCCCATAGTTCGACTTTGTAGGGCAGATCCTCGGATCCGGCCGCTGGACGGTCGAAGGGGTCCGGCTTGTGCGGCTCGTCCTCCGGATCGCTTCCCGACACCAGACTATAGGGATAGATTTGCGCCAGACCCGTCGCGGGACCACATTGAAGAGCGTTGGAATCTGTGTGCATTGATCGACCTTGATTGAAATACCACGACGGTAATCGTATGGTATGAGCCGGCTTCGCAACGGATACGGCTCGGCTCCATGATGGGTGTCTTATGCCGCGCCGCGGATGGCGGGATGTAGTTCGAGCCTGGAGGATGCCATTGAACGTCGGCAGAGTGCAACAGGTCTCGGACAATCGTCGGTTTGAGCTTCTGATCGAGGCCCTCTCCGATTACGCGATCTATATGCTCGATTCCGAGGGGTTCATCACGAGCTGGAATACTGGAGCGCAAAAGATCAAGGGCTACAACTCGGTCGAGATCATTGGACAGCACTTTTCGCGCTTCTTCATCCCTGAGGACCAGGTAAACCAGCTTCCCGAGACGATTTTGGCAGCAGCCCGCACCGACGGGCGCTATGAATCGGAAGGCTGGCGGGTTCGCAAGGACGGCAGCCGCTTCTGGGCGAACGCCATCCTCCGGGCGGTGCGAGACGAGCAGGGAGTTCTGATCGGCTTCGCCAAGATCACGCGCGACATGACCGAGCGGGTCGCCGCGCACACCGCATTGCTGGAAAGCGAGCGTCGCTTCCGCATCCTGGTGGACGGGGTGCTGGACTACGCCATCTACATGCTCGACCCAAGCGGCGTGGTGACGAACTGGAACACCGGGGCGGAGCGGCTCAAGGGCTACACCGTCGACGAGATCGTGGGCCAGCATTTCTCCAAATTCTACACGAAAGAGGACCGGGCGGCGGGCCTCCCGGCCCGTGTCCTCGAAACCGCCGCCCGCGAAGGGCGCTATGAATCGGAAGGCTGGCGCATTCGCAAGGACGGCAGCCGCTTCTGGGCGTCGGTGGTCGTCGACGCAATCCGCAATAAGGCTGGCCAACTCCAAGGCTTCGCCAAGGTGACGCGCGACGTTACCGAGCGACGCGCCGCCCACGAGGCGTTGCGCCAGAGCGAGCGGCAGTTTCGGCTGCTGGTGGCGGGCGTGACCGACTATGCGCTCTTCATGCTCGATCCGAACGGCATCGTCACGAACTGGAACGCCGGCGCGCAGCGCATCAAGGGCTACGCGGCCGAGGAAATCGTCGGCCAGCACTTCTCGCGTTTTTATACCGAGCGCGACCGGGCCGCCGGCGCACCCGCGCGGGCGCTTTACACTGCGCTACGGGAGGGACGCTTCGAAGCCGAAGCCTGGCGCGTCCGCAAGGACGGGTCCATGTTCTGGGCTAACGTGGTGATCGATGCGATCCGTGATGAACAGGGCGAACTGGTCGGCTTTGCCAAGATCACCCGCGACATCACCGAACGGCGCGACGCTCAGATCGCGCTCCAGGAGGCACAGACCCAGCGCGCCCATGCGCAAAAGATGGATGCGCTGGGGCAGCTCACCGGCGGAGTGGCGCACGACTTCAACAATCTCCTGATGGTCGTGAGCGGGTATATCCACACCCTCAAAGCGAAAGTCGCTGACGATCCGAGGGCTGCGCGCGCCGCGGAAGCGATCGAGCTTGCCGCCCGGCGCGGCGAATCGCTCACCAGGCAATTGCTGACCTTCTCTCGCCGTCAGACCTTCAATCCGACCGTGCTCAAGATCGGCGAGCGCGTTGAGGCCCTCCGAATCATGTTGGCAGGCTCCATCGGTCGATCGGTGGAGCTGGTGACGACCGTCGGGCACGAGGTGTGGCCGGTGAAGGTCGATGCAAACGAGCTCGAACTCGCAATTGTCAACGTCGCGCTCAACGCTCGGGACGCCATGCCCAACGGCGGCATCATCGCCATTACGGCTGAGAACGCCACCTTGTCGCGCGGAGACACTAATGCAAATGTCGAAGGCGAGTTCGTCGCGCTGCACGTTGCCGACACAGGCGTGGGAATCGCGCCCGACGTGCTGCCCAAGGTCTTTGACCCATTCTTCACCACAAAGCAGGTGACCAGTGGCAGCGGCCTGGGTCTGTCGCAGGTGCACGGCTTCGTCCATCAGTCCGGGGGCACGGTGATCATCGACAGCAAACTTGGGAAGGGGACCACGGTTACGCTCTACCTGCCGCGCACCTATGAGGCCGCCGACGAGGCGCAGGCCGAGCCGGAGGCCGAGACCGCGGGCGACGGGACGGTGCTGGTGGTGGAAGACAATCCGGAGGTGGCGGGAGCCACCGTATCCCTGCTGGAGCAGCTTGGCTACGGCGTGCATACCGTCGTCGACGCGGACGCTGCGCTCGACGTCATTGGTAGGCAAGATTTCGACTTGGTGATCAGCGACATCGTCATGCCCGGCAGCATGGACGGGATGACACTTGCCCGCGCCATCCGCGAGCGCAAGCCGCAGCTCCCGGTGCTATTGGTGACGGGCTACAGTCATCCCGCGGCAAAGTCGGGCACGGAGTTCACGATCTTGCGCAAGCCCTTTCAGCTTGCGGATCTGAGCCGGACGGCTGCGCGCATGATAGCGCAGGCAAAACAGCCTCCCACCACCAATATCGTGCGGCTGCGCGACGTGCGGTCCAGCCCACCTTCGAGGACTGACGGGAACTAGTTGCTGACCCCCGGGTCCGTTTGCCCTTGGCGACGCATTGATGCGCAGGTACTGGTCTTGCGCGGTAGCCCGCACCGATCTGCCGCAGCCGCTGGACGGGCGAACTGGCACGCCGCTTGCCGAACGGGCAATTAGGTGGTCGGCCCCAGGGTGTGATGGCATGATTGAAGCCGCCATCGAAAGGAATCACTAGGGAGCATAAAGACACTATCAGCGGGCGTGGCGCATATCCGCTAAGGGTCAAAGCGCGACGTAGCGGCAGTCAACGCTCCATGTCGGCTGATAGGCCGTATCCTGACTTTCACAGTGGGCAGGCGGTTTCGACGGACTTCACCGATGTTGCACGCTGCGGCGCGTAGCGACCAGAATCTCAGGCCGCCAGAGCGATCGGTGTGGGTCCAAACGCTTCGACGCAGATCGGTGTGGAAAGGGCTTAATGGCCCGGTGTCAAATTCGCCCCTACGGTGCCGGAAAACGAGTCAATCCGTCGGCCCGCTGGTATGATGGCAAATCCGCTTGTTTGCTTCCGGTACCGTTTTCGCCATGTCCGCACTTCTCGCGCTCGCCCGCGCCATCGACGCCCTGAACAGGGGAATCGGCCGCACCGTCGGCTGGCTCATCCTCGCGGCCGTTCTGGTCAGCGCCGGCAATGCGACGATCCGCTACACGCTCGACCGGAGCTCGAACGCCTGGCTCGAGCTGCAATGGTATCTGTTCGCGGCCGTGTTCCTGCTCGGCGCGGGCTACACGCTGCTGAAGAACGAGCATATCCGGATCGACCTCGTCTACGGCTTCTGGTCGCGGCGTACGCAGGTCTGGATCGAAATCTTCGGCACGATCGTCTTCCTGCTGCCGATGGCGATCCTGATCGGCTGGCTCGGCTGGCCGATGTTCGCCGAGTCTTTCGCGCGCGGCGAGATGTCGCCCAATGCCGGCGGCTTGATCCGTTGGCCGGCCAAGCTGCTCATTCCCGTGGGCTTCGCGCTGCTCGCGCTCCAAGGCATCTCGGAGCTGATCAAGCGGATTGCCTTCCTCGCGGGGCGGGGGCCCGACCCGGTGCCGAGGGAACCATCCAACGCCGATAGCGTAATCTCGTGAGGCGCGGACAGTGACGGCGTTCCTCGTCGAGAACATGGCGCCGATCATGTTCGTGGCGCTGGTGGTGCTGCTCCTGATCGGCTACCCGGTCGCCTTCGCGCTCGCCTTCAACGGCCTGCTCTTCGGCGTCATCGGCATCGAGCTCGGGCTGCTGCCGCCGCAGCTGTTCCAGGCGCTTCCCGACCGCGCCTTCGGCATCATGTCGAACGAGACGCTGCTCGCCGTGCCCTTCTTCACCTTCATGGGCCTCATCCTCGAGCGCAGCGGCATGGCCGAGGACCTGCTCGACACGGTCGGACAGCTCTTCGGGCCGATCCGCGGCGGGCTCGGCTATGCCGTGGTCGTCGTCGGCGCGCTGCTCGCCGCGACGACGGGCGTCACCGCCGCCTCGGTCATCTCGATGGGGCTGATCTCGCTGCCAATCATGCTGCGCTACGGCTATGACCGCCGTCTCGCCAGCGGCACCATCGCGGCCTCGGGCACGCTCTCGCAGATCATCCCGCCGAGCCTCGTCCTCATCGTGCTGGCCGATCAGCTCGGCCGCTCGGTCGGCGACATGTATAAGGGGGCGCTCTATCCCGCGCTGCTGCTCGCCGGGCTCTATGCCGCCTTCGTCCTGATCACATCGATCGCCCGTCCGAAGATGGTGCCGGCCCTGCCGCCCGAGGCGCGAACCTTGCGCGGTTTCGCGCTGCTCCGGCGCGTGGTCCTGGCGCTGATCCCGCCGCTCGTGCTCATCTTCCTCGTGCTCGGCACGATCTTCATCGGCGTCGCCACGCCGACTGAAGGAGGCGCCATGGGCGCCACCGGCGCGCTGGCGCTGGCGCTCATCAACCGGCGCCTGAGCTGGAGCGTCCTGACCCAGGCGATGGACCGCACGGCCCGGCTCACCTGTTTCGTGATCTTCATCCTCGTCGGTGCGCGGGTCTTCAGCCTGACCTTCTACGGCGTCAACGGCCATGTCTGGGTCGAGGAGCTGATGACCGGCCTTCCCGGCGGCGAGGTCGGCTTCCTCATCGTCGTCAACATCCTCGTCTTTCTGCTCGCCTTCTTCCTCGACTTCTTCGAGCTCGCCTTCATCATCGTGCCGCTGCTGGCGCCGGCCGCGGCGGCGCTCGGCATTGACCTCATCTGGTTCGGCGTGCTGCTCGGGATCAACATGCAGACCTCCTTCATGCATCCGCCGTTCGGCTTCGCGCTGTTCTATCTGCGCTCCGTCGCGCCCGCCGCGGAGTATGTCGATAAGGTCACCGGCCGGCGCATGCCGGGCGTCTCGACCTGGGAGATCTATATGGGCGCGGTGCCCTATCTGGTGATCCAGGTGATCATGATCGGCATCGTCATCGCCTTCCCCTGGCTGGTGCTGCACTACAAGGACGGACCCTCGACCGTTGATCCGGCCTCCATCCGAATCGAGATCCCGATGGAGCAGCCGGGCGACCTCGCGCCGCCCCAGTTCGGAACGCCGGATTTCGGCACGCCGCCGGATTTCGGTGCCCCGCCGCCCCCCGATTTCGGATCGCCGCCGCCAGAACAGTAGGGGCGGGTTTCAAACCTGGGCCACTAGGTTGTAGACTCATAATCAGATAAATTGTGGCGGGGAAGTTCCCAGCGGGCTAGACCGTGTCATGACGATATCCCTCTACGACCTTAGTGTGCTCACGTTTCTGCAAACCATGCGCGCGGTATCAGGCGTCCTCGACCGCGCGACCAAGCATTGCGCCGAAACCGGCGCTGACTCGAACGATTTCGTCCGCGCCCGCCTCTACCCCGACATGGCGCCTTTCCATTTCCAGATCGAAGCTCTGAAGAATCATGCCGTATGGGGGCTGGAGGCCGTCAAAACGGGCGTGTTCGCTCCACCGCCTCTGGTCGGAGCGATGCCTTTCACTGACCTACGGGCCATTGTCGGCGAGGCAGTAACGGCGCTGGAGGCATTCACCCCCGAAGAGGTCAATAGCTGGTCCGGCAAGGATCTGGACATTGCTGTATTCCGTCCGGTTGACGAGGAAAGCGCCTCCACTTCGGCCTGGGCCGCTCGGACCCTAGCTCTCACCTCAGAGACCTTCCTCCTCTCGTACTCGATTCCCAACTTCTATTTCCACGCCGTTACGGCCTACAACATCCTGCGCACACGAGGCGTGCCGATCGGAAAGGGCGATTACGAGGGCCGGCTGCGCACTAGGACGGCCTAGCCCGTAGGTTCATTAGGCTGTCGAGTCATAAGCGCGCAACCAGAGGCGCAATGAAGTGAGTTTGACCATGGCGAGGAAGTTTTCGGCGAGCTTGCCGTAGCGGGTGGCGATGCGGCGGAAGTGTTTGAGCTTGCCGAAGAAGCGCTCGATCTGGTTACGCTCGCGGTAGAAGGTCTTCGAGAAGCAGGGCCGCGCGGCTCATGCCGCACACCTGAATCAGATCACTACTGCTTTGGGAATCCCGTTTATGAGTTCACGTCCTAGCTTAAAATGTGGAATCTGAAGGCGGACGAGATTTGGCTCTCTGGCCATCGGACCTTCCGACCCGAATACCCGATGAATATCTATGAAAGGCTTGCCAGCTGCTCTAGCGATTCTTCGGCGGCGTCGCGGTCCCCGCGGCCGACGATCGCAACGACCGTTCCGCATTCGGGTGGCGGCGGTCGGAAAAAGCGGCGCGGTGGTTGCCAGAGATGTTGAACGCTCTCGATGACAAGAATGCCGCCGCCCGTGTCGCGCAAGAGCCCCTTGAGCCGCAAGATCCGATCGCCGAGTGTCTCCGCCGTCGTCGCGATCCAAGCTCCGAGAACGTTCTGCGCCACCGGTCGGTCGATGCGCCGGCTGATGGCGACATGATCGCGCGCATGATCGTCCGCGATGCCTTCTCCGGCGGAGATTGAGTGAGGCAGCGGCGATCCGGCGACCCCTGTCTTGAGCAATTCGATTGTGCGGCCTGGCTCCGCCGCCGATTCTGCGGGGCGACCGGCTGCTGCGGCGATCCGGGTCAGCCGCAAGGCGCGTTTTTCTTGCGGCATCAGGTCGAGCTTGCTCACGAACACACGGTCCGCCACCGCGACCTGGCGCCGGGCGAGCGCATGGCGGTCCAAGGTCGACGGACCGAGTATGCCGTCGACAAGCGCCCAAAGAGAGCTGAGCCGGTAACGCGACAGGCGCAGCGGGTCTGCCATGAAACTCTGGAGGATTGGAAGCGGATCGGCAAGGCCGCTCGTCTCAACGATCACTCGGCGGTAGGGCGGGAGCTCGCGCCGTTCGCGGCGATCGAGGAGGCTGCGCAGCGCGCGCGCGAGGTCGCCGCGGGTGGCGCAGCAAAGGCAGCCCCCACCGAGCAGAATGGTGTCTTCGTCGGCCGCTTCGACCAGGCGGTGGTCGAGACCGACCTCGCCGAATTCATTAACGATGATCGCCGTGTCTACGAGCGCCGGATGGGCGATAAGGCGGCGGATGAGGGTCGTCTTGCCGCTGCCGAGAAAGCCGGTCAGCACCGTCACGGGAATGGCCGGCTCGCGCCTGAGGTCGAGTGTCGCCGGATCCGGGAGGGCGCTATTCGTCCCAGCTTGCATTCCAGAAGCTCTCGGGGTTCTCGGTCATCGTGCGCCAAGCACCGATGTTCGGCGGGTCGAGCTTCAGGCCGCGCGTACGCTTTGCGAGTTCCGCCTTGGCCGCATCTAGATGCTCCGGGCACCGCACAAGCTCGACAGCAGCAAGGGCCAGCGCTTCGGACGCCATCAGCGGCCCCGGATAGCTACCGTCGAACCCTGCAAGCGCCGTCAGCGCCCAGTTGTGCAGCGGCACCGTTTCCGGAAAGGCCCAGTTGACGCGGCCGAGCGGGATGCGCCAGCTGACCTCGCCGTCGTCCTGTCCGTAGGGGTCATGGCCTTCGGTATAGAGACCAAGTCTGTCGTCAAGGGTGAAGGGCGCACCCGGCCGGCACGCCTCCGACAGTTGCCGCATCCATGTCTTTCCTTCGTCTGTCCATTTCGGCGGACCCACGGACTCGAGGCTGCTGTAGAGCACCTGCGCAAGGGTGTCGTTCGGCAAGTATCCGCGCGTGCTGGCGATGAATTGATGACGGAAGGCCACGTCGGTCATCCGGGCCGCCTGTTCAGCCACGCCGATGACGAAGTCATAGATCTCGCGCGCCCGCGCATAGTCGACATGGCGGGTCGTGATCCACAGGCGCGACTGGTCAGGGGTCACGTTGGGAATGTGGCCGCCGACGCGAAGAACATGCTCGACCGATGTGTCCGGGAAGTGATGAGCGCGCAGGCGCTCAAAGGACTGCACAGCCAGTTCTGCCGCATCGAGCGCGTTTTTCCGACGGACGCCGCCGCCATGGCCGGACTCGCCGGAGAAGACGATCTCGCCGCCGACGACCGACTGGCAGGGCCGCGATATGGCACCGTTCTGGTAGTCGCCGTGTGAGGTCAGGATTCCGTCGAGGCCGTCGAAGGCGCCCTGCTTCAGGAGTGCGATCTTGCCCCAGACAATCTCCTCGGAGGGGCAGCCGATCACGATAATCTCACCCGCGATGCCGAGTTGCTCCAGCGCGGCGGCGGCGGCAATGGCGGCGCCGGCGTTGGCCGGACCGATCTGATTGTGGCCGCAGGCGTGTCCCGCTCGGCGGCCCCGCCGCTTACGGTAGGGCACCGCGTCGTTGTCAGTACCGGGAAGGGCATCGTACTCGGCGAGCAGGGCGATCCGTGGCCCCTGGCCATTTCCCTTGCGCGCGAAAAAGGCGGTCGGCAGGCCGTATGCCCTGCGCTCGACCGAAAATCCCCGTCCGGCGAGCCAGTCCGAGAGCAGCCGCGCCGCGGCGATCTCCATATTCGGCAACTCCGGCTCTTGCCAGAGCAGGCCGAAATGCCGCTCGATCTCGGGGCGAATGTCCGCCCATCGATCGCGGACGATCGCGATCACATCGCGGTCGGTTCTCTCGACCGCTTTTTTTGAGCGGCTGGTCATCACAGCAGGATCCTGGCAAGCAGAACCGCCATCGGCAAGGCGATCAGCGTTCGAATGAGAAAGATCATGACGAGATCGAGGAAATTGACCGGAATCGGCGACTTGAGCAACAGCGCGCCGACCTCGGTCATGAAGATGATCTGGACGAGCGCCACCGTGCCGATCACGAATTTGGTTTCGATGGACTCGATGCCGGCTCCGAGAATGAACGGAAGGAACACATCGGCGAAGCCGACCACGAGGGTCGGCGCGGCGTCCGCCGCCTCGGCTACACCGAACAGGTTCAGCAGGTGGATGAAGGGATAGGAGATCCACTGAAAGAAGGGCGTGTACTCGGCGACGATCGTGGCCGCGACGCCGAGGGTCATGACGATCGGCATCAGGGCGAACCAGATATCGGCCGTGATTTTGGCGCCGGTCACCAGAAAATGTTCTTCCCGCGGGATGCTCGCTCGTGCCACGGCGATCCGGATCGCGGCCGTTCCCGTCGAGATTCCGGCGGGGAAGTTTTCCGGAACGCCCTGGCGCGGTGCGTCGGGCCAATAGGTATCGGGTTTGAGGCTGATCGGCGGGATGCGCGGCATGATGATGGCCAGCAGAGCGCCGATGATGATCATCCCGAGCAAGAGCTGCGGCAGGATTTCAGGCGCCTTCAGGAATTCGGCGAAGAGCACGACGATGGGAACCGAGACGACGGAAAAGCCGGTCGCGATCGAGATCGCCTCGCGCGCCGTGTAGAAGCCCTGGCGGTACTGGAGGTCTGTGATCACGACGCCGATGGTGCCGCTGCCGATCCAGGAAGCGGTACAGTCGACCGCAGCCCGTCCCGGCACTCGAAAGATGGGTCGCATGATCTTGCGGACCAGCGTGCCGATGAGCTCCATGAAGCCGTAATCCGTTAGGAGGGGGAGCAGCATGCCGGCCCAGAAGAAGAAGGGGATGAGATTGGTCATGAGATCACCCAGCATCAGCCCGCCGGTGTACTTCGACCAGATCATCTCAGGGCCCACTTGCCAGTAGGTCATGGCCGCCAGCACGACCGCGCCGAAGCGCAGGAGCACGACCGGCCAGCCAACGGCGAACAACTTGGCCGGGAACCCCGAAAACAGATCCGGTTTCAGCGCGCCCGCCGCACTCGCGGCAGCTGAGATCGCCAGCACTACGAGAACGATCGGCACCAGCACCGAATCCAGGAGGGCTTTCGTGCTGCCGACGATGATCGAGAGCAGGAGCGTGATGCCGTCGTCTTGCGGAATCGGTACGAGGAAGAAGAGCATTCCGATTGCGGACGGAACAAGGAAGCGGGCAAGCCCGTGCCCGTCGACTGAGTTCTGTGCGGCTTTGCCGAGATCAAAAACGGACATGCGGCTCCCCTTGGATGGCTCTGCGCGTTTTCGCGCACCCCAAATGGCCTACGATCTTGCGGGTGCAGGCGCAGGCGTAAAGGCGGAAACGCCCAATGCGTCGCATTAATCCGATCAATGCTTTTCGCTGGTTGCGCGCAGGCTTGAGAGCAGGAGGTCGCGGGCGCGGTAAGGCGGAGCGCTGGGATTGCTCACCACATACATTGGAATGGACGGATCGCGCCAATCCGGCGTCAGACACCACAGCCGTCCGTTGGCGAGATCGTCTTCGACCGTTCCAACCGGGAGGAAGCCCAGCCCGATGCCGAGGCGGACAAGCCGGCGCATCTCGTCGATATGATCTGCGGTCGCCACCACCACCTGGCCGAGGCCGTGTCGCAATCGAAAGCGCATGACCTCTTCGGGTTCGCCCGGCGCCTTGAGGGCGAAGCCTTGCGTGGCGAGTTCGCGAAGGTTCACCGACGTGCGGCCGTAGAATGGATGATCGGGCCCGCAATAGACCCGCTGAGTTTCCTTGAACAGGAGATCGTGTGAAAGGCTGGCGTGCTGGAAGCGTACCGGTCCGATGCCGACGTCGAGCTCGCCGCGCAGGAGGAGGTCGGGGAGATCCTCCCAAGACCCTATGGAGGTCGCGATCTCCACACACGGAAAACGAGCATGGAAATGGTGCAGGGCTTCATCGAGGGCCGGGGTGCTGAGGCTGCTGATGAGGCGGACGCGCACGCGCCCCCGGAGTTCAGCGTCGCTCGCCGCTACGCGCTGGGGAAGGAGAGTGACGAGCTTTGCCACGCGGTCACAGAGTTCCGCGACGGCCTCGCCCTCGGCGGTCAGCGTGAAGCCGCCAGGGCCCCTTTGGCAAAGACGCGCACCGAGGTGGCTTTCCAAGCGCTGCAGGGCCAGCGAGACGGACGGCTGCTGACGCGACAAACTCCGCGCAGCGTGGGACACGCCGCCGACCTCAACGATCTCGTGGAAGACTTTGATGAGGTTCCAGTCGAGGTTTCGCCGGAAACGCTGCTCGGCCGACATCGGTCCCCCCTGATCATCAATTCGGCTAATGATCATCGCCTGGGGGTCCACTCGGCCGCAAGCCCTGCCGGTCGGAGAACCGCAAGGGGCTGGGCAACGACTATCACTCCAGCAGCAGGCCTCCGGGCCTTGGCGGGCGAGGTGGTCGGGCGAGCTCGGCGAGCGGATGTGGCCTTTTTGATGCCGACTCGGCGCTCTTCTTGATGAATTCGCTAAAGGCGCCCTCTCCACCTATTGACTGAAAAGGCAGTAGGTGGAGAGGGCTAGAAACCTGCGCGCACGCAGCTCCCACACATTAGGATAACGGCCCGGTTTCAAACCGAAAGGGTTCTATTAATGTGTTGCACGATGATCGCGGAGCGTCCGCAATAGGCCTGAATGACGACGTCTGAGCGGAGCGTTGGTGAGGTCGCAGAAGTGCCAGGAGCGGGCGCTCGTCGGTTCCTCCGGAAAGCGGTCGCTCGGCCGTCGTCCATCTTCGTCGCATCCACGCCCGCCGGCGGTTCACCGAGCGAAAGGTTAGGCCGCATTCTCGTCACGGTGCACGATGTGACGGAAGTCACGCTCCAGTAGGTGAAGAAGTTCTCTACCACCCACAGCAACTGACCGCATTCGACCGGCTCGGCGAGTTCCTCTGCCGTCTCGCGAACCACAGCCGAAGACCCGAGTTCTCCCCCACTCGACGCGCCCGCCAGGGAATGACCAGAAGGCGTCACCTTCCAGCTGGCGCAAGAAGACTTGGTTCCCGTTCAGAACGATCACCGCTGCCCGCAGATTGAACGTCCGGGAATCTGCAGAAGGAGATCATGCGGCCTAACGTTTGAGATGAGGGGCGCCGCAAGTGGGCGAAGCGCGCTTGTGGACGTTCGCTCGATGGAAGGGTTAGGCCTCGGGTTCGTGGCAAACCACTTCGATGTTGTGCCCGTCCGGACCAATAACGAAAGCTGCATAGTAGTTCGCGTGGTAGTGCGGGCGTAGACCAGGCGCACCATTGTCTTTGCCACCCGCCTCCAGAGCCGCGCGATAGAAAGCTTCGACTTGCTGGCGATTCTCGGCCGTGAACGCCAAGTGAAGATGCGCCGGCTTCTCCTCGGTTTGGAACATGCACAATGAAGACTTACCCTTTGGGCTAAGCTCGACACCGTACGTCGGCGGACCCTCCGAGGCAACAGCTACGCCAAGCGGTTGGAGTGCCTTGAGGAAGAACGCTTTGCTCGCTGCATAGTCGCTGACCCCGAATTTGACGTGGTCAAACATGAGTTCTCCTGAAGTGTGTGGGCCTGCGCGAGGCCTAACGTGTTTTGCAGGCATGGGCAAGCGGATGTGCCTAGAACTAGCCGGGCGCCGGAAGCGAAAGTCCGGTCCTCGCCAGCGTGACTGTCTGCTATGGGTCACGCGTGACCAGCTGAGTGCGCTTGCCACGGCTCGGCTTTCATACCGAAAGCAGCAGTGACCCAGAGGCAAAGCGCCGCAGCGCCACCGCGGCGGACTGAAATGCCCAAGCCCAGGATGCGCCGTTCACACGGGCTCAAATGTGCAACACGCGAATAGAACCCCTTGGTTTCAAACCCGCCCCCGGTGCCGGAAAATTACTGGCCCCCAGTGCTATTGCCCCTGCGCCTTCGCCTGCTGGCTGAAGACGAAGCTGTCGTTCGGATATTCCGCGACCCGGAACCAGAGATAGGCGTCGTTGCGGAAGGCGTTCCAGGGCTCGTAGATCTTCCGCCAGTTCTCGTTTCTGGCGGCGAGGTCGGCATAGAGCTTCTGCGCCTCCTCATAGGCCGCCTCCATGATGTCGCGCGGATAGGGGCGGAGCTGCGCCCCGTTGGCGACGAGCCGGCGCAGCGCCGCCGGGTTCTCCGCGTCATAGCGCGCGATCATATAGGTGTCGGCCTGGGCCGCCGCGGCGCGGATCACCGCCTGATAGGATTTCGGCAGCGCGTTCCACTTGTCGAGATTGGCGAAGAGATGCAGCGCCGGCCCGGCCTCCCACCAGCCGGGGTAATAGTAATATTGCGCGACCTGCTGGAAGCCGAGCTTCTCGTCGTCATAGGGGCCGACCCATTCGGCCGCGTCGATCGTGCCCTTCTCCAGCGCAGGGTACACGTCGGCGCCGGCAAGCTGCTGCGGCACCACGCCGATGCCCTGCACCACCTGGCCGGCGATCCCGGCGATCCGCATCTTCAGGCCCTCGAAGTCCTCGACGGACTTGATCTCCTTGCGGAACCAGCCGCCCATCTGCGCGCCGGTATTGCCGCAGGGAAAGGCGAGGACGTTGTACTGGCTGTAGAACGCGTTGAGCAGGTCCATGCCGCCGCCCTGGTTCATCCAGGCCGTCTGCTGGCGGGCATTGAGGCCGAAGGGGATCGCCGTGCCGATCGCGAAGGCCGGGTCCTTGCCGACATAGTAATAGCTGCAGGTATGCGCCAGCTCGACCGTCGCGTCCGAGGCGGCGTCGAGCGCCTGCAACCCGGGAACCAGCTCGCCGGCGGCGAAGAGCTGGATCTGGAACTGGCCATCCGTCATCTCGCCCACGGCCTTGGCGAACACCTCCGACGCGCCGAAGATCGTGTCGAGCGACTTCGGGAAGCTCGAGGTGAGGCGCCATTTGATGGCGGGCGAAGACTGGGCGATGGCCGGCGCGGCCAAGGTGGAGGCGGCGGTTGTGGCGGCCAGCCCCGTGCCCGCCGCCGTCAGAAACTTTCTTCTATCCATGGTTCGATTCCCTCCCGAACGCGGGCCGCGCGGACGGCCGGCGCGCCACGCAGCAGATCCTCCCTTGTTCCGGTCACAAGGCCGACGGTCCGGGCGCATTATAACGGCAACGCTCGCGAGACATAGCCCGCAGCTCCCCAATCTCCCTCTCTCCGCAAGCGGGGAGAAGGGCCGCCACCCAGCCCTTACGCCGGACGCTGCTTGAGCAGATCGCGGATCTCCATCAGCACCTGCTCTTCGCGTGTCGGCGCCGGCGGCTCGGCGGGCTTCTGGGCCTCCTGCCGGCGGACGCGGTTGACCGCCTTGACGATCAGGAATACGGCCGCCGCCACGATGAGGAAGTTGATGAGGGCGTTGACGAAGGCACCATAGGCGATCACCGCCGCGCCGGCCTCCTTCGCCGCCGCCAGGCTCGGATAGTCGCCGCCGGACAGGTTTATGAAGTAATCAGAGAAATCGAGGCCGCCCATGATATAGCCGATCGGGGGCATGATTACGTCGCTCACCAGGCTGTTGACGATGGCGGTGAAGGCCGCGCCGATGATGATGCCGACCGCCAGGTCGATGACGTTCCCGCGGCTGATGAACTCCTTGAACTCCTGCCACATTGCCCGCGTCTCCTTCCAGCGCGGCGCCGGCGCCGCCCGGAGCCTGCGCGCCGACCAAAGCGCCCCATCCTCTCTTACTCGGAAAACGCGCAGAGTTCCACTTGCTCTCCACGGACTGCCGGCGGGCGCGCGGCCATGTTCGCGATCCGGTCAGGTGCCGCCGCCGCTCAGAACGTCCTTCCACTCGGGATGGCGGTCCATCTGGGCCTTGGCGAAGGGGCAGAGCGGCAGGATCTTCTTGCCCGCGGCGCGGGCATCTTCGACCGCCTGCCGGACGAGCGATTCGCCGATCCGGCGTCCCCGCAGCGCATCCGGCACTTCGGTGTGGTCGATGATGATCAGATGCTCGCCGGCTAGGCTGTAGGTCATGACCGCCTCATGGCCGTCAACGCTCAGCCTGTAGCGCCCCTTCGTGGAGCCTTCCTCGCGATCCGCCTCCCGGTCCAGCGGAGCGGGCGCCGCGCCGCCATCGGGCCGGACCGCCGGGGAGGGCGCCTTGCCGGCGTGGACGGCTCTCGGCCGGCGCGGAACGCCCGGCTCGCATTCCAGCGCCTGCCGGTCCCAGCCGCCGAGATCGGCTGCGGCGGCGTAGCTGCTTGTGAGGAACCGGAGCAGGGCGGCTTCGGGATCCGCCGCCGTGCGCACCGCATCGTAGGGCAGGATGAATTCGCCGAGGCCGGCGCTCCAGAATGCCGCCTCGGGCTCGATCGCGGCTGCCGCATAGCCGGGCGGCGTCGGATAGGCATAGGCGTAGAAGGCGGGGTAGTCGATCCCGCCGCCACCCGGCCAGAAGCCGGCCGAGGCGACCTCGTGATCATAGGCCTCCTGCGTCACCGCGTCCGGCAGTGCCGGAATGCCGCCGGGATGGAGCGGGGCCGGGCGTCCGGAAAAGCGCGTCACGGCGAGGTCGAAGCTGCCCCAGAAGAGATGCACCGGGCTGCTCTTTCCGAGGAAGGAGGTGCGGAACTGCTTGAAGACCCGGTCCACGGCGACCGTCGCGTGGAAGAAGCGCGTGACCGCCTCGGCGTCATAGCGCCGTTCCCGGTCGTCCTCGGCGAAAGGCACCGGATCGGGAACCTCGTTCGGCGATCCGTGGAAGGAGGGCGTCCCGCCGAGTTCCTCGATCATCGCGATGAACTCCGCATGGAACGCCGCGACGGACATCGGCCGGAGCGCGACTGCGGCCGAGCGTCCGCGCGTATTGCGGCCGACGACCCGATGATCGATGAGGTCGAATTCGATCTCGATGCCCGGGCCGTCCGGCACGAGCGACGACGTCCAGCCTCTTGCGCCGACATAGAAGGTCGCGTGCCACGAATGATTGAGCCAGGGCGTATGGGCGAGGCGGTACTTTCCCGCGATCTGCAGGTAAAGCTGCAGCGCGGCGCAGGTCTCGCGCCACTGGCGATAGTCGATCTCCGGCCAGTCGTTCATCTGAACCTCCGAACCTCTTTGCGTTGTCGCCTGCTGATAAAGTGTCGGGCCTGCCGCCGATTGTCGATGCCGGCGCGGGGGCCGCCCACCTGAATCCGATGGCCGGTTCCTACACCCCAGGGCTATGCGCTAGTCTCTCCGACCGATCCGCCCACCCTGCGAGAGAACCATGCCCGAATCCCCGTCCCACATCACCGAGCCCGCGCGCCAAATCGAGGTGATCCGCCGCACCGAGATCCTCGTCGTCGGCTCCGGCCCCGGCGGGCTGGCGGCGGCGCTGGCCGCGGCACGGACAGGGGCCGAGGTGACGCTGGTCGAGCGCTTCGGCTGCTTCGGCGGCAACATCACCGCCGTCGGCGTCGAGGGCCTGGCCTGGTACCGGCACGAAGCGACGGTCGAGGCGAACGGCATCGGCCGCGAGTTCGAGGAGCGCGCGAAGGCGATGGGCGCGGCGGTGCCCGAAAGCCAGTCGCTGAGCTATGAGCTCGACAGCGAGGGGTTCAAGCTCGTCGCCGACCGGCTGGTCGAGGAGGCGGGCATCCGCCCGATGCTGCACCGCCAGTTCGTCGCGCCCATCATGGAGGGCGACCGCATCACCGGCATCGTCACCGAATCCAAGGCCGGGCGCGAGGCGATCCTCGCCCGCCTCGTGATCGACGCCACCGGCGACGCCGACGTCGCCCATCGCGCCGGCGCGCCCACCCGAAAGACCCCGCCGGAGGAGATGCAGGCGGCCAGCGTGATGTTCCACCTGGCCGGCGTGGACAAGTCCGCCTTCATGGCCGCGGTGAAGGCGGACCCTCAGACCTACAAGGACTGGTCCACCGGCGAATGGACCGTCGAGACCGCGGGCAAGGAGGACGACATGTACTCGCCCTTCCTCAAGAAGCCGTTCCAGAAGGCGATCGAGGAGGGGCTGATCCCCGCGCATCTCAGCACCATCGCCGGCACCTGGGGCGCGGTGCACGACACGGGCGAGCTCACCTACATGAACCTCGTCCATCTCGCCGGGGTGGACGGAACCGATCCCGACAGCCTGACCCAGGGCGAGATCGAGGGACGCAAGCAGGCGATGCTGGCCGTCGAGGCCCTGCGCCGCTTCATGCCGGGCTGCGCCGGCGTGCGGCTGCGCAACTTCGGCATGACCATCGGCATCCGCGACACGCGCAAGATCGACGCCGCCTACAACATGACCGAGGCGGACGTGCGCAACGAGGCGCGGTTCGACGACTCGATCGGCATCTATCCCGAGTTCATCGACGGCTACGGCGTCCTGATCCTCCCCACCACGGGGCGCTACATGCACATCCCCTATCGCGCGATGCTGCCGCGCCGCGTGAAGGGCCTGCTGGTCGCCGGCCGGGCCATCGGCGGCGACCGCATCGCCCACGCCGCCACCCGCAACATGGCCTGCTGCGCCGTGGCTGGGCAGGGCGCCGGCGTGGCCGCGGCCCTGGCGCTCCGCTCCGGCCGCGATCCGGACGCGGTCGACATCGCCGCGGTCCAGGCCGAGCTGCGGCGCCAGGGGGTGCGGATCGGCTGAGGGTTTTTCCCGCCTCTCGCGACGGACGAAGCGGATCAGGCCGGATTGACCGGGTCGAGCCGGTCCCACAGGTCGGCCTGCTCGTTGCGGACATTGTTGACCCGCGTCGAGACCGGCCATGCCTGCATCTCGTCCGCGGGATAAAGTTTCAGCAACGCCTTTAAAGTGTCCGGCTTGGCCGGCGTCTCGCCGAGCCAGAGGGAGTGCGCCGTCGGATGGAGGATCACCGGCATCCGGTTATGAAGTGGGGCCAGGAATTCGTTGGCTTCCGTCGTGACGATGGTGAACGTACGGATCCATTCGCCCGAGTCCGGATCCTGCCAGTTCTCCCACAGCCCGGCGAAGCTCATGGGCTCGCCGCTCTTGAGGGCGATCGCATAGGGCTGTTTCTTCGTGCCTTCCTTCTTCCACTCGTAGAAGCCGCCGGCCGGCACGAGGCAGCGCCGCTTGGCGAAGGCCGAGCGGAAGGACGGCTTCGTGTCGATCCCCTCGGCGCGGGCGTTGATC
Organism: Virgifigura deserti; assembly: GCA_003576685.1. Lineage (GTDB taxonomy): Bacteria > Pseudomonadota > Alphaproteobacteria > Dongiales > Dongiaceae > Virgifigura > Virgifigura deserti. The sequence goes on along the minus strand of QOZR01000004.1, from coordinate 6,816 downwards.
AGCTTGTTGCCGATCGACATGTCCTTGGCCCAGTGCGGGACAAGGCCCCAGCGCAGCATGTCGAGACTGCGCCCGCCGGTCTCCGGGTTGTGGCGCACGACCGGCGCGCTCTGCGTCGGCGCGAGGTTGTAGCGGGGCTCGAGATTGGGCGCGTTCGCGGCCGAGGGTTCGGTGATCCGATAGAGCCGGACGATCTCCCGCCAGGTCAGCGCGTTGGTGTAACGGCCGCACATTCTTTGAGAGTAGATCTCGGAGGAACGAAACTCAACATCGCCTCAAGTTCCCGATGAAGTTGCGGACAGGCTGCTTGCGCCGTCGCGATGACAGCAGGATGATTATTCTTTCATGGTGGACGGTTCGTCTGAGAGATCCCGCGCTTGTTTGACATTCTCCTCACGACCGGTGTGCCGGTCGGCCTGTTGCTCGCCTGGTCTATCCTTACTCACGACATGAGACACTGGCGGGATCGCTACGATCTTACCCCGCTGGGCTGGCGGCACCGACGTGATGACGAGGACGAGGACAAGGATGACATCCAGCCGAGGGAATCATAGCCGCTGGATCTCGCTGCCAGTCGATTCCGCTCGTCGCGATCGGCCCTCAGGCCACCCATCGGCGCCAGTGGCGCAGCACGATCGACCGACGCGGCGCCCGCGCGTCATGCGCAGGATGCTGCCCGGTCCGCCAAGGGACGGATGGCGCGCGAGGACCGAAACAAAGAAGGAGGGATGGAAGTTCCGGCAGGCGCGGCGCGGGACTTCCTTCCCGGCCTCCGATCTCTTCGTCAGCCTTCACCTTCGCGTGATAGAAATTCGTTCAGCCGCTCCAGAACGCGATCCGGGGCTTCCAGCTGAGGCAGGTGGCCGACGCCGGGCAGTGTTTCGAACGATGCCTGCGGGATCAGCGCATGAAGCGCTTTGCCTCGCTCCAGCGGGATCCATGGATCGTCCTCGCCCCAGATGATCTTTACCGGACACCGAATGTCCCCGAACATCGGCTCGACTTCGGCGGTATATTTTTCATCGGCCTGCGCGAATTGCCGGTAGAAGCTTCCGCGCCCTTCCTCGGAAAGCCACGGCTCGACCAGCTTCCGGAAATCTCCGGAATCGATCTCGGTTACGATCGCTCCCTTGATGTAGGCCTCGACGACCGCTCGGTGGATATGGGGCGGCAGGCCCAGAAAGGCATCGACATGGCGACCGACGTGACTGAAGAATTCCGATCCCCATGGACGCGTCGCGACGACATTCATCAGGACATATCGGTCGAAGTCGCAGCCATGCAGCAAATGCGCCCTTAGCGTTGTCGCTCCACCGAAATCGTGAGCGACGACCATAGGTTGCGCGACGTTCCAATGCGCAAGCATCTCGGCGAATATCCTTCCCTGCACATCGAGGGAGGTGCGCTGCTCCGCGCTTTTGTTCGACTGCCCGTATCCAGGCATATCGTACCAGTGGACACGGTAGCGCTTTGCAAGGTCCGGAATGATCCGATGCCATGAGAACGACGACCATGGCCAGCCGTGAGCCAGCACGAGGGCGGGGCCGCTACCGGATCGACCCGATGCCACGGCGCCTGCAGAAGTCTCCACGGTCTCATCGAGCTTCCATGACATCGGAACCCTCCTTGGTTTTCGGTACGGCGCCGCCCATGATCCGGACGCGGTAGACATCGCCGCGGTCCAGGCCGAGCTGCGGCGGCAGGGGGTGCGGATCGGCTGACGGTTTGTCCTGGCCTTAGCGTCTCCGACATGAAGACGAACGGTTTAGGCGCGGCTCTGGTCATCGGCGGGACGGGAATGCTGGCGAAGGTAACGCGCTGGCTGGCTTCTCGCTCGGTGATGACCTTAGGTGTGGGTTCAGTGGAGATACAGATCTTTGGGGCCGAAATACTCCAGCGTAATTTCTTGTGGTCCAGCTCCCGACGTCGCCAACAGCAATCCGCGTCGAGCAGGATTGACGGGCACCTTTAGCATCCCGATCTGCCGATAATCTGCGGTCAAGACGAGCGAATTACCGGCATCACCATCGGTGATCCTTAGGGCCGTACCGGGCGCCAGCGTCAAGCCATCCGCCCACCTGACATCAGCAATCTGGTTTGACGCGCTCCATACCGTACGCTCTGAGGTATCGAAGCTCTGGACGAAGTCTTCCCACAGCTTGCGGCTTTCAGGCGTTGGCCATGTCTCATCCTTACCAAGCTCGGATACCGTTGTGGACTTCAGCCAGCGCCGCAACTCGCGCGGCGTCGTAAACGCTCCCCCAGTGTCCCTCACCACTTTGATCGCTGAAGATCGCGAAGTGAAACCTGATCTCATGAGCAGTGCAGCCGAGCGGTCGAGAGAACCAGTTTCCACCGCAGCCACGGCGGCTCCCAGTTCAAAGTCCGACATCGTGAAGTCTTCACCGATGGGGTCGTCATGAGCTAAGCCGCGAACACGCACCGCTTCCATTCCCCAGGGCAGCCTATAGACGAGCCCCTGCTCGATGAAGTGGAGTACTTCGTCCTGGTTGCCCGCTGTGAGCGAGACGATGGCCTCGCCGTTCAACCAAGCGGCGAGGATCGCCTTCCAGTTATGAGGGAGATCATCTGGCAGGAACGGCGGGATCTGGAATATGATCTCGGCAAAGGCCGTAATCGCTTCTACCGCTTCCGGGTACTCGTTATTCTGGACTGCGCTATCCGCCTGGACGAGCAGGTTTCCAAGCACCGCCGCATGAGTGTCAAGTTGCTGCCCGCTGTCAAGGCCGACCCCAGCTAAGAAATAACCTCGCCGCTGTGTCGGCGTCGACCTGACCCAGACATAGCGCGCGCGCTCGACAAGGGCTCGCCGCAACACCATGCGCTTAATCTCCTTATGGCGGGCGAGTCGTCGCACGAACAGCGAGGATTCTAGGATGGCGTCAATCTTCCCTTCAATCTCGTCGTCGGCGACCTCTTGCTCTCCGAGCATGCTAAGGATCGCGGTGTCGAGGTTCGTGAGATATTGTTCCCAACTCCTTTTCTCGGCCGCCGCCTCCTTGGTGCCCTCGGTGGGTAGCTTCGGAAAGGTCCAGGCGTTCGCATTGTTAACGACATAGTCGACAAGCTTGTCGGCCGTTTTCGTCCTGAGCTTTTTCTGCATCCGTAGCAGTAGCGTGGCGAGCAGACGCAGCAGGCCACTCTCCATCTCGCGGCCGACATCATTCGCAACGAGCTGATTCCAATGCTCGCGTCGCTTCCTGTGGTCGTCGAACATCGGATAGAGCACGAGCCCTTCGAGATCAACATAGGCTCGGCCGGCGCGGCCGGCGACATTCCTGAACTCGGAACTTTCGATCACTTTTCCTTTCCGGACGAGCCCGTGCACAATGAGAGTAGTGGCCGATAGGTTGAGCCCTTGCGCCAAGGTTGGCGACGAAATGGTGATCTTCAGCACGCCGTCGCGCAGGAGCCGCTCAACTTCCTTGCGATACGGTGTCGGCAAGGCGCCGTGGTGAATGGCGACACCCAGCTTCAAGCATTTTAACAGTGCATGGCCCGGACCGAACCATTCGGCGCCGATCGCCAGCGCTGTGGCGAGCACAGCTTCGTCATGTTCGAGCACCGAACTGAGTGCTCCGCGCTTATGCAAGTCGATAATTGCCTTGGCGAAGGGCTCGACTGATTTTCGCAAGGGGCAGAAAATCAGAACCGATTGGCCATCCTCCACGAGCCGCCAAGCCGTTGCCAGGCAAAGCTCGCGCTGATTTCTCGGAAACGGCGTGGGTCGTCTGCCAACCGGCGGGATGTGCGCGGTCAGGAATTTCCGCACATATGGCTTCTCATCGCCGACCTGAATGTTCAGGCGTGCGTGTGACCCCCGCCATTCGACCTCGCCGAAGCGCAGCCGGGTCGGCCTCCAGTTTTTCTGCAGGAGGCCACCGGGCTTGTCACCAGTGAGCCACGCCACGAAATCTTCGAGTTCGGTTCCATCCGGCAGGATGGCCGAAAGGCAGACGATACGTCGGCTGCTAGCGTCTGCCCGCTTAAGCAGCCGCTGGATCTGAACCTCGTAGCGAATCTCGCGGTCGCCCAGGCCAATCATGTGGCCCTCGTCGAGTACGACGAGACCGACGTCATTGAGGAGGTCCGGCTCATTGCGCAGGGCAAAATCGAGCTTCTCGGGCGTGGCCACGACGATGTCGCAGTCACGCAAGATGTTCTCGTCGACGTCGCTAACGCCGATGCTGCCGTAGAGGCTTGAAACCGTCTTACCTAGCGGCTTGAAAGTGCGCCGCAAACCGACCTCGGTCTGGGCTGACAAGGCGCGCAACGGGGTTACGAACACGGCCCGCCTGCCGGCGGCGAGGCAGGCCAGGATGCATAGTTCCGCAATACGGGTTTTCCCCGCACTGGTCGGCAGAGATACGACCATATTGTCGGCGAGGTTTAGCGCTCTCGTGACTGCATCAAGTTGTGACGGCCAAAGCTCGATCTCGGCACGCGAACGCTGATACAGCGACGCGATAAATAGGTTGCGTAGCCCCGCCCAATCGGACGGCTCCGATCCCGACGGAGAGGACGGAAGACGCCTATGGAAGCTAGAATCCCACAGATCGTCGAGCAGATGGATCGTCAGGCGATGACACCACCATTGCGGCACCAGATTGAACTCGCCACTACCTTCGAGGCCGAGCCTTAGCCTGTCCATCGCAGTTTCGAGCAACTCCCTCTCTCCTCGCTCGAAAGCAAGCATGGTCGTGCCCATCGCGCCCATGAAATTGTCGGCGAGAGCGAGATCGATCGGACTCATCAAATCCTCCGCGGGGGGAGAAGCCTTCTCGTCCTCTTTCGGGAAGAACTGGCCGAGGAGTTCGACCAGGGTATCGTCCGCCCCGCGTCCATGGAGCCGCCAAGTCTTAATCTGGGCGTCTAGCCCGTCGAGATCGCGTAACATGAGGCGCCCGAGGCATTGTTCGGGTGGCGATAGATTGGCATCGGCGAAACCGGCTTGGAGCAGAGAGTAGGCACGGGCCGAGTATCGTCCGAGATGATAGGCCGCCGCCGCCACAAGGCGGTGGAAGTCCCGCGCTTCATCTTTTCGTCCCTTTGCGATCACCGCCTCAATCGCGCCGGCGGCATGCTCAAACGCGATTCGGGCGACCTCCCGATCGCCATTGCCTTCGAGCAGACGAAGGCCGTGGCTGAGGAGGCCGTATCCGTATGAAATCAGGTTATAACTGAGTAAGTTCGAGAAGGGGGGGGCGTCCTCAGGCAGAACTCCATCTCGCCAGATCATCGAGCGCGCTTGTCCCTTCGCGAGGAGCTTGCCGCGAAAGTTCAGCGCTACCGCGTCACGAATGCTTGCTTCAATCGCCTCAATAGTTGCCGCCATTGGCGATCACCTCTTCGTAGACGGCCTTAATGAACGCTTGATGCCCGGTGATCCGGAGGCCGACGGCATGCTGCAGGATCTTTCCTTTGTAGGTATTGAGATTGTTGCGCAGTAGCTTCCGCGGATCGTTGGCCGAGAACGTGAACATGAGGTGGGAAATCTGGCTCGGCTTGATGCCGTCCCTAAGTTGGGCGGCATCGATCAAGTCGGCGAGAGCATGTTCCCCCTTTTCGTGCAGACGGTCGGCCAGAAACGAGAGGGCATGGCCGGAAGGGCGGCCATTGTTGCTCTGCAGCGCCTTGTGTGCCTTCGCCACCGTCGATCCCGATAGCGACATGTTGCTCTTCACCTCGCCCTTGAGGAACTTGACTTTGTCCGAAGGGTCAGGCCGAAGGGCGATGATGTCGTCTCCGCGCATCGCCATCTCGCGATGGTCCTTCCACCGCAAACGGTTGATGCCGGTCGTATAGCCGGTGAACTCGGCGACATAGCTGGCGCCCAAAATCTCTCCGAGATCGCCGGATCGGATACTCTTGCTGGTCGGAAGCTTCTGCTCGATGAATTTCGCCGTCTTCTTCTTCCCGAGCTTTCGCATCAGCTGCGCGACGCGCTCCTTCGAGGCATAATGATTAGGTACCACCTTCGCGATTGCCTCAACACCGATGGTGATTTTCGCGGGATCGCCTTCGAGTATGCGGAGCTGATGAGTTTTAACCTTTTCGTCGGTAGCGCTGCACCATGTGTTGATTTTGCACATCCCCATCCCGCCCTTCTTGTCCCTATGATTTCTGCTTACCAAAGTAAGAGTGCGGCGGCAATCAATAGTATTTTCTAGAGTTTCGTGAATAGAGCGGTGTTGGCCTAATAGAATACTTGCTATGAGCTTCAGTGAAGGCCGGCGCTGCATCCATTGCGCTGCGGACAGCCGCTACCGACACACTCGGCCGTTCAAAAGGGCCGAGAGGTTGCCATGCTCAAAGTCCACTTCGGGTCAAGTCATGTACTAGCGTCTGCCAGCACGGTCTGTCCGCTAGTGAGTTGAATCGCGGTAGTAAGGGGAGATGAAGAAGCGGCAAAATTTTCTGGCTGCCGGAGTGCAACGCGCTTGTTGTTGAGCCCAAGGCCAGATCGACAAGACGCAGATCGGCGAGAGATCTGTTCCGGCGGTGCTCCGACAAAAGCAGGGAGCGACGTCCTTGGACAGACCCAGGATAAGGATTCTCGTTGAAGTGATGTACGCATGATGCGTTGATATTTGGCCGTTTATTACGTATAATCTGCTCTGGTTCACCTGCGGGAGCAAACGTCGATGCCCAGCCCAGTGACACCTCCGGTCCCCGCGGCGGAAGCGGCCGCCCTCCGGCTCGCCGCCGAGGCCGGCGCGCTCGACCTCGCCGCTGCGGCCGCCAGTCCGGCGGAGGGGGCGGGCACGCTCGCGACGCTGCTGGCGCACGAGCTCG
>QOZR01000034.1 GCA_003576685.1 Virgifigura deserti | reverse complement strand
CCACGGCGCATCTGATTCAGGGTCTGTTCGGGCTGCACGACCGGGACGGGTTCGAGGTGTTCGTCTACTCCTACGGCAAGGACGACGGCTCGAGCTACCGTCGGCGGATCGCCGCCGAGTGCGACCACTTCGTCGACCTCGCCGCCGCCTCGTTGGCCGACGGCGCCCGGCGGATCCATGCCGACGCGATCGACATCCTGGTCGACCTCAAGGGCTACACCGAGAACCACCGGCTCGGCATCCTGGCGCTGCGCCCGGCGCCGGTCCAGGTCACCTATCTCGGCTTCCCCGGGACCAGCGGCGCGGACTTCCTCGACTATGTCCTGACCGATCCCATCGTCACCCCGCCGGCCTCGGCGCCGTTCTACAGCGAGCAGTTCGTCTATCTGCCGCACTGCTACCAGATCAACGACCACACCCAGCCGATCGCCGCGCGGACCGCCGGCCGGGCCGCCTTCGGTCTGCCGGAGGACGGCTTCGTGTTCTGCTGCTTCAACAACAGCTACAAGCTCGAGCCGACGATCTTCGACGTCTGGATGCGGATCCTGGCGCGGGTCCCGGGCAGCGTCTTGTGGCTGATGCGGCTTCATCCGCCGGTCGAGACCCATCTGAAGCGCGCGGCGGCGGCGCGCGGCCTCGACCCGGCGCGACTGGTGTTCGCGACCAAGCTGGCCAAGCCGGCGCATCTGGCGCGGTTCGGGCTGGCCGACCTGTTCCTCGATACCCGCTACTACACCGCGCACACCACCGCGAGCGACGCGCTGTGGGCCGGGGTGCCGGTGCTGACCTGCCCGGGGGCGAGCTTCGCCGCGCGGGTTTCGGCCAGCCTGCTGCAGGCCGCCGGGCTGCCCGAGCTGATCATGCCCGACCTGGCGGCGTACGAGCGCCGCGCGGTCGAACTGGCCGGCGACCCGGCGGCGCTGGCCGCACTGCGGGCCAGGCTGGCGGCCAACCGGACCCGCTGCCCGCTGTTCGACACGCCGCGCTTCGTCGGCAATCTCGAGCGCGCCTATCGGCTGATCTGGGCCAACTTCCAGGCCGGCCACCCGCCCCGCCAGATCACCGTCACCGAAGAC
>QOZR01000033.1 GCA_003576685.1 Virgifigura deserti | reverse complement strand
CGCCTTACTCGATGATCTGGGCGACGACGCCGGCGCCGACGGTGCGGCCGCCCTCGCGGATGGCGAAGCGCAGGCCCTCGTCCATCGCGATCGGGGCGATCAGCTGGACCTCCATCGACACGTTGTCGCCCGGCATCACCATCTCGGTCCCGGCCGGCAGGTTGACCATCCCGGTGACATCCGTCGTCCGGAAGTAGAACTGCGGCCGGTAGTTGGTGAAGAACGGCGTGTGCCGGCCGCCCTCCTCCTTGGTCAGGATATAGGCCTCGGCCTTGAACTTGGTGTGCGGCGTGATCGAGCCCGGCTTCGCCAGCACCTGGCCGCGCTCGACCTCCTCGCGCTTGGTCCCGCGCAAGAGCGCCCCGATGTTGTCGCCCGCCTCGCCCGAATCCAACAGCTTGCGGAACATCTCCACCCCGGTCACCGTCGTCTTCGCCGTCGCCTTCAGCCCGACGATCTCGACCTCGTCGCCGACCTTGACGATGCCGCGCTCGACCCGCCCGGTCACCACCGTGCCGCGCCCCGAGATCGAGAACACGTCCTCGATCGGCATCAGGAACGGCCGGTCCTTCGGCCGCTCCGGCTGCGGAATGTACTCGTCGACCGCCCGCATCAGCTCGAGGATCGCCGCGTGCCCCTGCTCCGGGTTCTTGTCCTCCAGCGCCATCAGCGCCGAGCCCTTGATGATCGGAATCTCGTCGCCCGGGAAGTCGTACGAGCTCAACAGCTCGCGGACCTCGAGCTCGACCAGCTCCAACAGCTCCGGGTCGTCGACCATGTCGACCTTGTTCATGAACACCACCAGGGCCGGCACGCCGACCTGGCGCGCCAGCAGGATGTGCTCGCGGGTCTGCGGCATCGGCCCGTCCGCCGCCGAGACCACCAGGATCGCCCCGTCCATCTGCGCCGCCCCGGTGATCATGTTCTTGACGTAGTCCGCGTGGCCCGGGCAGTCGACATGCGCGTAGTGCCGGTTCTGCGTCTCGTACTCGACATGCGCCGTCGAGATCGTGATCCCGCGCGCCTTCTCCTCCGGCGCCCGGTCGATCTGGTCGTACGCCGTGAACGTCGCCCCGCCGGTCTCCGCCAGGACCTTCGTGATCGCCGCCGTCAACGACGTCTTGCCGTGATCGACATGCCCGATCGTCCCGACATTCACATGCGGCTTCGTCCGCTCAAACTTCGCCTTCGCCATCGCT
>QOZR01000032.1 GCA_003576685.1 Virgifigura deserti | reverse complement strand
TCGGCGGCGATCCGCCGACGGTAGCTCGAGCCGTCGTCCTTGCCGTAGGAGTAGACGAACACCTCGAACCCGTCCCGGTCGTGCAGCCCGAACAGACCCTGAATCAGATGCGCCGTGGGGTGATGGAAGAAGTCACAGGACAAGTAGCCGATCCGCAGGCGGTCGCGCCGCCCTCGGAAGAACGAGAAGGCTGCCGAGGAGCGGAGCGGATCCACTTGGCGCTCGGTATAGTTCGCCCAGCTCCGGGCGATCGCGAGATTCTGTGCCTCCGAGAGCGGCCGGGACAAGGCCCTGAAGGAGGTGAGCGCCGTCCGCTCTCCTGCGGCGAGCTGCCGATTGGTGATCTCCATCAGCCGCGCGAACTCGGCGTCGCGGTCCCGCCAATCGCAGGTCTGTTCCTTGATCTTGCAGAGCCCGGAAAAGGCCTCGGGATCGTCCGGCTTGACCGCGAGGATGCGCTCCAGACAGCCCTTCGCCTCCTCCAGCTTTCCCTGATCCATCAAGGCGCCCGCCAGCCCTTCGAGGGCGTTCATATGGGCGGGGTCGAGGTCGAGGGCGCGGCGATAGAGCTGTTCCGCCTCCGTCAGCCTCCGCTGCGACTTCAGGACGTAGCCCAGCGTGTCGAGGGCCGCGACATAGGTCGGCTTGATCGCGATCGCCTTGCGCAAGGCTGCCACGGCCTCGGCCAACCGGCCCAGCGACTTCAGGGTGACGCCGAGATTGTTGTGGGCCTCGGCATGATCCGGCTTGAGAACCGTCGCCTGCCGGTATGACGCCACGGCCTCCTCGAGTCGGCCGAGCGCCCACAGGGCGTTGCCGAGATTGTAATGCGCCTCGGCGAAATTCGGCCGGTGAGCGATGGCCGCGCGATAGGACGCCACCGCCTCGTCCTTCCGGTCCAGCGCGCGCAGGATATTGCCAAGATTGTAATGTGCTTCCGGGAGATCCGGCTTGCAGGCGATCGCCGTGCGGTAGGACAGCATGGCCTCATCGAGGCGTCCTTCCGCCCGCAGAGAGACGCCCAGATTATAGTGGGCGGCCGCATAGTTCGGCGAGATGGCGATCGCATCGCGGAACGCGGCGGCTGCGGCCTTGTCCCGGCCGAGCCGCTTCAGCGCGTTGCCGAGCTCGAGACACGCTTCGGCCGAGGCGGGGTTTCCGGCAATCGCCTTGCGGAACGCGACCACGGCTTCGGTCAGCCGGTCGGTCGCCGCGAGCGCAAGTCCCAAGCGGTGCTGGACGGTGGGATGGTTCGGCTGCAGAGCCGCCACCTCCTCGAACATCGCCGCAGCCGCCAACGGCTTGCCCTGCTGCCACAGCAGGTCGCCGAGTTGATAATGAGCGTCGACATGGGTCGGTTCGAGCGCGACAAGATAGCCGTAGGTCGCCTCCGCCTCGGCCAGCCGGCCAATCTTCATCAGGTCGGCAGCCTGGTGGATCAGCATCTCGGGATCAGCGGCAGCGTGCCGGTCGACCCGCGCCGGGCCGTGCCTCCCGTCCTTGCGTCGTGGCCGCGTTCGCGCGCGCTTCATCTCACCGGCCACCCGGTTGCGGGCAGGCGTCTTCGGTGACGGTGATCTGGCGGGGCGGGTGGCCGGCCTGGAAGTTGGCCCAGATCAGCCGATAGGCGCGCTCGAGATTGCCGACGAAGCGCGGCGTGTCGAACAGCGGGCAGCGG
>QOZR01000031.1 GCA_003576685.1 Virgifigura deserti | reverse complement strand
CCCATGTACAAGCTGCTGTCGAGTACGGCGCTCGCCCTCGTCTTCGCCGTCCCGGCCTGGGCCGAACAGATGAACACGCGCGACACGGGCCCGGAGAACACTGCCGCGGATCGCGGCCGCCTGGTCATCGCGCAGGACACGCTCGGCGCGGACGACGATGCGGAAGATCAGGAGGAAGAGATCCCAGACGTCATGGAGACGCAGCCGGGGGTGATCACCGGCGAGGACGTCGACGACGACAATGCCGGTGCCCTGGCGCCCGGGTCGACAGGCGGGCCCGGCGACACCGCCGAAGGCGGCGGCACCGATGGCGGGACCGGCGGTGGTAGTAGCACCGGGAGTGGGAGCGCCGGCGGTGAGACCGGATCCGGTGGCGGCGCGACTGGATCCTCCGGTAGCGGCTCCGGCGGATCGTCGGGCGGAAGCGGCGACTAGGCTCTCGGCAGAGACGGATCTGATTGCGCCTGACAGTTAACCGCCTATCGCGGAGTTGGCCTTGAGGCCGATGATAACACCCTCGCTGGTGCGCAGCCGGATCTGCGCATCGATACACTCGCCGAACCGATCGAGATAGGTCGACAGGAGAACGCGGTCCGATTCACCGGAGGTCGGCCCGGAGGTCGGCCCGGAGGTCGGCAACGTCACCATCTGCGGCGCAGCACTCATGTTCAGCGCCACCAGCAATCGGCGGCCCTCGTGCCGCCGCAGATAGGCGAGGACGCCGTTATCAGCGTCGAACGGGGCATAATCTCCGATCGTCAGCGCCGGCTCGGCGCGGCGCAGGGCGATGAGGCGGTGGTAGAGCGCAAGCATCGAGGCGGGGTCGTCCCGCTGCGCCGCGACATTGACGGTAGCGTAGTCCGCGGCGAGCGGCAGCCACGGCTCGGCCGCGGTGAAGCCGGCGCCGGGCGCGCCGCTCCATTGCATCGGCGTCCGGGCCGGGTCGCGGCCGACGCCGATGCCGGGCACGTTCTTCTCGAACGGATCCTGCACCCGCTCGGGCGGAATCGGCACGTCGGCCATGCCGATCTCGTCGCCGTAATACATCGTCGGCGTGCCCCGCAGGGTCAGCAGAAGCATCGCCGCCAGCCGGGCATCCACGGCGCCAACCCGCGTGACGATGCGCGGCTTGTCGTGATTGCCCAGCACCCAGTTCGGCCAGCCGCCCTCCGGCAGTGCCGTCTCGTACGTGTTGATCAGTACCGCAAGGGCCTTTGCATCCCACGGCGCCCCGATCAGATGGAAGTTGAAGGGCAGATGAACGCCGACGAGATTCTCGCCGTAATAGGCGACCAGCCGTTCGATCGGCAGATATGCTTCGCCGATCAGCACCCGGTCTTCGTAGCCGTCGAGCACCTGCCGGAATCCCGCCAGCACCGGATGAACCTCCGGCCGGTCGGTAGTGTAAAGACGAAGGACCTGACAGTGCGGCGGCATGCCGGGCCGCCAGTCCGGGTTCGGCGGGTTGTCGCGGAACTGGTCGTCCTTGATGAGGTGGTGAATGGTATCGACCCGGAATCCGTCGACGCCCTTGTCGAGCCAGAAGCGCAGCACGTCGTGCATGGCGGCGACCACCTCCGGGTTGCGCCAGTTGAGGTCGGGCTGCTGCTTCAGGAAGGCGTGGTAATAGTACTGGCCGGTGGCCGCGTCCCATTCCCAGGCGCTGCCGCCGAACTCGGACAGCCAGTTGGTCGGCGGGCCGCCGTCCGGGGCGGGATCATGCCAGATGTACCAGGCACGCTTGG
>QOZR01000030.1 GCA_003576685.1 Virgifigura deserti | reverse complement strand
CCTACCGTTCTCCAGCCGTCTGGTCCTGGCGAGGTTGTCGGGTTTCGTCTGGAGGCGGGGGACGCGGGAGTTGATGCGGGCCGGGTGGTGACGTTCGGGCAGGTGTTCGCGGCGGGCGACGTGACGGCGGGCGAGGGGCTGGTGGCGCTGATCGACGGGGTGGCGGTGCCGCTCCAGGTCGACGTCAAGGCGACCCATCCGGACGGCTCGGTCCGGCACGCGCTGCTGAGCGTCGCCGCGCCGGCGCTGGCCGCCGGCGCGGCGGTCGACGTGATGCTCGCCAAGGGCGCTCCGGCGGCGGCCCCGGCGGTCGACGTCGCCGCGATCCTGGACTCCGGCTACGATGTCGAGCTGGTCGTCGACGGCGAGGTGGTCGACGTCGCCGCCCTGCTCGCCGAGGCGCTGGCCGCCGGCACCGCCACAAGCTGGCTCGAGGGGCCGCTGGCCAGCGAGGTCCGGGTCGCGGCGCCGATCTCGGATGACGGCAACCTGCACGCCACCTTCGACATCCGGGTCCAGGCCGACGGCAGCGTGCGCACCGACGTGGCGCTGGCCTATGACTGGGCCTACTCGATGGGCATGGACAATCTGACCTACGACGTCGAGATCCGCGACAAGGGCCAGACGGTGGTCCGCTACGACGACCTCGAGCACCACCATCACGGGACTTGGCACCAGGAGGTCTGGTCGGACGGCGCGCCGGGCGTCAACGTGGTCCGCGACGTGCCCTACCTGGTCCAGACTGCGGCGGTGCCGGGCTACGACACCTCGATCGCGATCGACGGGGCGGCGCTCGACAAGGAGCTCGCCAAGCTGGCCAACACCGACACCGGGCCGATGGGCAGCGCCTTGGTCGAGACGGCGATGCCGGGGACCGGCGGGCGCTTCGACATCGGCCCGACGACGACCTGGAACGCGCGCTACCTGCTGAGCCAGGATCCGCGCGCGCTCGAAGTGATGCTGGCCAACGCCGACGCGGCGGGCAGCATCCCCTGGCACTTCCGCGACAACGCCACCGGCGAGTACATCCGGGTCGATGACCACCCGCAGCTGTGGATCGACGAGCGCGGCGTCGGCGGGCGCTATGGCGACGACCAGCTGCCGGAGGCGTACAACTCGCGCTCGGCGGGCGGCTGGATCGTCGACGCCCCGCACCAGCCGGCGCTCCTGTATCTGCCCTACCTGTTCACGGGCAGCCGGCATTATCTCGACGAGCTGCACGCCCAGACGAGCTTCACAATCGGCTGGTTCGGGCCGCACAACCGCGGCGAGGAGGAGGGCATCGTCGACTCCAACGAGCTGCGGGCGAAGGCTTGGTCGCTGCGCACGATCGGCGATACCGCCTACATCACGCCCGACGACCACGCGCTGAAGGACTACTTCACCCAGATCCTCGACAACAACCTGACGCACTTCGTCGAGAAGTACGTGACCGGCGGCGCGATGGACGCGGCCGGCGAGGTCGAGGGCTGGATTCCGGCGCTGGTCAAGGCCGGCCACACCGCCGGCTGGCAGAGCGACTTCATGACCATCATCCTGAGCGTGCTGGCCCAGCGCGGCCATGAGGACGCCGAAACCATGCTGGACTGGATGACCAACTTCGTCGCCGGGCGGTTCCTCAACGGTGAGAACGGCTTCGACCCCCTGCAGGGTGCGGCCTACGTGCTGAAGGTGTACGACCCGGAGACGGGCGAGAAATACACGACCTGGGAGGAGGTGTTCCAGAAGACCTTCCCCAACGGCTCGCCGGACGGCACCAGCCTGCACGTCACCTACGCCTTCGGCTACGGGGCGATCGCCAAGGCCTCGCTGGCCAGCCTGGTCAGCGCCACCGGCTCGCCCGAGGCGATCGAGGCCTATGGCTTCGTCGTCGGCGAGACGACGCGGTTCTGGGACAAGTACGACTCCGACCCGACCTGGCTGATCGCACCGCAGCTGGCCGACGGCAGCTATCTCCTGCACTCCGATATCCATGTCGGGTCGGGGACGCTGACCGGCACCGACCGCAACGAGCTGCTGCATGGCGGGGACGGCGCCGATAGGCTCGATGGCGGTGGCGGCATCGACCTGCTCTATGGCGGGGCCGGCGATGACGAAATCGCCGGCGGCGCCGGGAACGACTACCTGTTCGGCAACGCCGGCGCCGACGTGCTGACCGGCGGCGCCGGGAACGACGTGCTGAAGGGCAATGCCGGCGCCGACCTGTTCGTCTACGCCGCGGCCAATTCGGGCCACGACGTGATCCTCGACTTCACCCTCGGCACCGACCGGCTCGCGGTGGCGGGCGGGCTCGCCGATCCCGCCGCCCTGCTCGCCGCCGCCACCGCCGACGCCGACGGCAACGCCGTCCTCCAGCTCGACCCCGACAGCTCCATCACACTCATCGGCGTCAATCC
>QOZR01000003.1 GCA_003576685.1 Virgifigura deserti | reverse complement strand
CCTGCGCCACGGCGCCCGCTCGGTCCCGCTCGCCGCCCTGCGCCGCGCCGCCGCGCGCTCCGCCCGCCGGCTCCGCCTGCTGACAGCCGTGGGGCAGGGGGCGGGGCGCGTCATGGGACGTCGGAGTCCCGCTGGACATGGGGTCCATCGTCCGGAATTTGCTCCAAGGCGGATGTTCTCCGATCGGCCGCATTTTTCCGTTTGCAAACGAGAACAAAACGGGTACATTCTTCCGGATTGCACCGCACTCCTTGCTATGGAATAAGAGAGGCCCTAGGTCATGTCGCAATCTCCACTGCGCCTCGTCGACAAGGATATGATGGATAAAGGAAAAGCGCTCGACGCCGCGCTCAGCCAGATCGAACGGGCGTTCGGCAAGGGCTCGATCATGCGGCTCGGCCAGCGCGATAACGTGGTCGAGACCGAGGTCGTCTCGACCGGCTCCCTGGGGCTCGATATCGGGCTCGGCATCGGCGGCCTGCCGCGCGGCCGGGTCGTCGAGATCTACGGGCCGGAAAGCTCGGGCAAGACGACCCTGGCCCTGCATGTCGTGGCCGAGGCCCAGAAGAAGGGCGGGACCTGCGCCTTCATCGATGCCGAGCATGCGCTCGATCCGAGCTACGCCACCAAGCTCGGCGTCAATGTCGAGGATCTGCTGATCTCGCAGCCGGATGCCGGCGAGCAGGCGCTCGAGATCGCCGATACGCTGGTCCGTTCCGGCGCGATCGACGTGCTGGTGGTCGACAGCGTCGCCGCCCTGGTGCCGCGGGCCGAGCTCGAGGGCGAGATGGGCGACTCCCATGTCGGCCTGCATGCCCGCCTGATGAGCCAGGCCCTGCGCAAGCTGACCGGCTCGATCTCGCGTTCGCGCTGCATGGTGATCTTCATCAACCAGATCCGCCTGAAGATCGGCGTGATGTTCGGCAATCCGGAGACGACGACCGGCGGCAATGCGCTGAAGTTCTACGCCTCCGTCCGCCTCGACATCCGCCGCATCGGGTCGATCAAGGACCGCGACACGGTGACCGGCAACCAGACCCGGGTGAAGGTGGTCAAGAACAAGCTGGCGCCGCCGTTCCGGGTGGTCGAGTTCGACATCATGTATGGCGAGGGCATCTCGAAGACCGGCGAGCTGATCGACCTCGGGGTCGCCGCCGGCGTCGTCGAGAAGTCGGGCGCCTGGTTCTCCCAGGGCGGCCAGCGCATCGGCCAGGGCCGCGAGAACGCCAAGCAGTTCCTGCGCGAGCACCCGGAGGTCGCCCAGGCGATCGAGCGGGCGGTCCGCGAGAATGCGGGCCTCGTCGCCGGCGCCATGATGGACGGCGGCGTCGGAGCGGAAGCCGAGAGCGACTGACCTCTATACGACCTGTCCGACGATATAGGGCCGCGCGAGGGCAAACCCCGCGCGGCCTTTTCTTCTCTGGACAGCCCGTCTGGACAGGGCCGCGCCGAGCGGGGTAAAAGCAAAGGCTTCGCGTCGCGGCACTCCGGCCCTCGACCTTGCCTGTCCGCCGCCGCGGCCCCATTTCAAGCAGGAAACCCGCGGCTTTCGGCCGCTTCAGGTGACGAAAAAGACATGCACACGGCGAACGAGATCCGGAGCACCTTCCTCGACTATTTCGTCCGGCACGGCCACACGGCGGTGCCGTCGAGCCCGCTCGTGCCGCGCAACGACCCGACCCTGCTGTTCACCAATGCCGGCATGGTGCAGTTCAAGAACGTCTTCACCGGGGCCGAGAAGCGCGACTATGCCCGCGCCGTCACCGCGCAGAAATGCGTCCGCGCCGGCGGCAAGCACAACGATCTCGAGAATGTCGGCTACACCGCGCGGCACCACACCTTCTTCGAGATGCTCGGCAATTTCTCGTTCGGCGACTATTTCAAGGACCGCGCGATCGAGCTCGCCTGGAACCTGGTCACGAAGGAATACGGCCTGCCCGCGGACCGGCTGCTCGTCACCGTCTATTCCGAGGATGACGAGGCCTTCGACCTCTGGCGCAAGATCGCCGGCCTGCCCGAAGGCCGCATCATCCGGATTCCGACCTCGGACAATTTCTGGGCGATGGGCGACACCGGCCCCTGCGGCCCCTGCTCGGAGATCTTCTTCGATCACGGGCCGGAGATTCCGGGCGGGCCGCCGGGCAGCCCCGATGAGGACGGCGACCGCTTCATCGAGATCTGGAACCTCGTCTTCATGCAGTTCGAGCAGCTCTCGAAGGACGAGCGCGTCGCGCTGCCGCGGCCCTCGATCGACACCGGCATGGGGCTGGAGCGGATCGCCGCGATCCTGCAGGGCAAGCACGACAATTACGACGTCGATCTGCTGCGGGCGCTGATCCTCGCCTCGGCCGAGGCCTCGAACACCGAGCCCGACGATCCCGCGACCCGCGTGTCGCACCGGGTGATCGCCGACCATCTGCGCTCCAGCAGCTTCCTGATCGCCGACGGCGTGCTGCCCTCGAACGAGGGGCGCGGCTATGTGCTGCGCCGGATCATGCGCCGCGGGATGCGCCACGCCCACAAGCTCGGCGCCGACGAGCCGCTGCTCTACAAGCTGGTGCCGGTGCTGGTCGGCCTGATGGGGCAGGCCTATCCGGAGCTGACGCGGGCCGAGCCGCTGATCGCCGAGACCCTGAAGCTGGAGGAGACCCGCTTCAAGCAGACGCTCGACCGGGGCTTGCGCCTCCTCGACGAGGAGACCGCCCAGCTCGGCGGCGCGCAGCCGCTATCCGGCGCCGTGGCGTTCCGCCTCTACGACACCTTCGGCTTCCCGCTCGACCTGACCCAGGACATCCTGCGCGGCCAGGGCCGCACCGTCGATCAGGCCGGCTTCGACGAGGCGATGGCGCGGCAGCGCGCGGCGGCGCGGCAGGCCTGGGCCGGCTCCGGCGAGGCGGCGACCGAGCAGCTCTGGTTCGAGCTGCGCGAGACGGTCGGCGCCACCGACTTCCTGGGCTATGCGACCGAAACCGCCGAGGGCGTGGTTTCGGCCATCGTCCGCGACGGCAAGGCCGTCGAGGCGGCCGAGGCCGGCGACGAGATCGCGTTGGTCGCGAACCAGACGCCGTTCTACGGCGAATCGGGCGGCCAGATGGGCGATTCCGGCACGCTCCTGACCGACGACGGCGCGGAGATCGAGATCCGCGACACCCAGAAGAAGCTGGGCGACCTGCATGTCCATTTCGGCCGGGTGAGCAAGGGCCGCATCGCCGTCGGCGACGTGATCGAGCTGCGCGTCGATGGCGGGCGTCGCACCAAGCTGCGCGCCAACCACTCCGCCACCCATCTGCTGCATGAGGCGCTGCGCCGTCGGCTCGGCGGCCATGTCACGCAGAAGGGCTCGCTCGTCGCGCCCGATCGACTGCGCTTCGATTTCAGCCACCCGCGGGCAATGACGCCCGACGAGCTGCGCGACGTCGAGGTCGAGGTCAACGCCCGCATCCGCCGCAATGCGCCGGTCACCACCCGCTTCATGACGCCCGACGAGGCGATCGAGGCGGGGGCGCTCGCGCTGTTCGGCGAGAAATATGGCGACGAGGTTCGGGTCGTCTCGATGGGCGGAACCGACGACGTCCGCGAGTTCTCGACCGAGCTCTGCGGCGGCACCCACGTCCAGCGCACCGGCGATATCGGCTTCCTCAAGATCATCGGCGAGACCGCGGTCAGTTCCGGCGTCCGCCGCATCGAGGCGCTGACCGGCGCCGCGGCGGAAGGCTTCGTCCGCGAGGAGGAGGAGGCGCTCGCCCGCGCCGCGGCCGCCCTCAGGGTTCAGCCGGCCGAGCTGCCGGGCCGGGTCGTCAGCCTGATGGAAGAGCGCCGGCGGCTCGAGCGGGAGCTGACCGAGGCGCGCAAGGCGCTCGCCACCGGCGCCTCGAACGGCGCGGCGGCCGGTCCCATTGCGAAGGAGGTCGGCGGCGTCAAGCTCGCCGCGCGGCTGCTCGACGGCGTGCCGGCGAAGGAGCTGAAGGGCATGGCCGACGCGCTGAAGAAGCAGCTCGGCTCCGGCGTCGTCGCCCTCGTCGCGCGCGGCGAGGGCCGCGCCTCGCTCGTCGTCGCCGTGACCGAGGACCTGACCGGGCGCTTCAATGCGGTGGATCTCGTCCGTCTCGGCAGTCGCAGCCTGGGCGGGCAGGGCGGCGGCGGACGGCCCGACATGGCCCAGGCCGGCGGCCCCGACGGCGCCCAGGCCGAAGCGGCCTTGGCCGCGATCGAGCAGGCGCTCATTGGGGAGACTGTCGGCGCCGCTAGCTGATCGCCCTTACCGGATCGCGACGTGGATCTCGACCCGCGGCGTCTCGCCCTTGCGGTTCCGGTAGAGGTCGAAGTCGCCGCTATAGCTGCGCGGCAGGTCCGACGCCCAGATCGCCTGCCACTGCTGCATGACCGTGTCGGGCTGCGGCCCCGTCGCATCGATGACCGCGTATTTGGCGGCCGGCACCGCCTTGGCGACGAGCCCATCGGGCAGCGCCTCCGCCTTGCTTACCGCGCAACCGATGACGAGCGTGAAGGGGCCGGTATGGTCACTCTCATAGTCGGTATAGAGGCTGTAGACATCGTCGCTCAGCCGATCCGGGATGCGTTGCTGGATGCCTTCGGCATAGAACCGCTGCCATAGCGCCGCGATCCGGCCGCCTTCGCTGTTAGACGTCCGCGCCGCGATCCCGACGATCGTGAAGGCTTCGCGGGCGCTGGTCGTGAAGTCCATGTCGCTATTCCTCCGCGTCCGCCGCCACCTGCATCTTCACGATCCGGTCGGGATTCTCGACCATGCCGTTTCGGGCCGGATCTCCCTTCTTGATCTGCTCGACGAACTCCATGCCCGCGATCACTTCGCCCCAGACGGTGTATTGCCCGTCGAGAGATGGTGCGGGCTCGAAGACGATGAAGAACTGGCTGTCGGCGCTGTTTGGGTCCGCCGCGCGGGCCATCGAGACGGTGCCGCGAAGATGCGGCGTGTCCGAGAACTCGGCGTCCAGCTTCTGCCCGGAGCCGCCCATGCCGGTGCCCGTCGGGTCGCCGGTCTGCGCCATGAATCCCTCGATCACGCGGTGGAACGGGACACCGTCATAGAACCCCTGCCGTGTCAGCTCCTTGATCCGGGCGACATGGTTGGGCGCGATCTCCGGTCGCATCGCGATCACGACCCGGCCGTCCTCGAGATCGAGATAGAGCATGTTCTCCGGGTCGACCGCCCGGGCGGACCCCGCGGCGAGGAGGCCGGCAACGAGGGCAAGGGCGGGAAGGAGCTTCAGGGCACGCAGCATCATGGCGCTCTCCAGCTTATCGGCTTGTGGTAAGTCGGCCCCCATCCTTCGACAGACTCAGGATGGGGGCCAGAAGGGCGTCAGGCCATCGCCTTCTGCAGGTTCTGGTCGAGCTTGTCGAGGAACTGGTTGGTGGTGAGCCACTTCTGTTCCGGGCTGATCAGCAGGGCGAGGTCCTTAGTCATGAAGCCGGACTCGACGGTGTCGACGCAGACCTTCTCGAGCGTGTCGGCGAAACGCTGCACCTCCGGCGTGCCGTCGAACTTGCCGCGGTACCAGAGGCCGCGCGTCCAGGCGAAGATCGACGCGATCGGGTTGGTCGAGGTCTCCTTGCCCTTCTGATGTTCGCGGTAATGGCGAGTGACGGTGCCGTGCGCCGCCTCGGCCTCAACGACCTGGCCGTCGGGCGTCATCAGGACCGACGTCATCAGGCCGAGCGAGCCGAAGCCCTGCGCCACCGTGTCCGACTGCACGTCGCCGTCATAGTTCTTGCAGGCCCAGACGAATCCGCCGCTCCATTTCAGCGCGCTGGCCACCATGTCGTCGATCAGCCGGTGCTCGTAGATCAACCCCTTGGCCTTGAACTGTTCGGCGAACTCGCTGTCGAACACCTCCTGGAAAATCTCCATGAAGCGTCCGTCATAGGTCTTCAGGATGGTGTTCTTGGTCGACAGATAGACCGGCCAGCCGAGCATCAGCCCATAGTTGAAGCAGGCCTTCGCGAAGCCGCGGATCGACTCGTCGAGATTGTACATGCCCAGCGCGACGCCGCTGCTCGGGAAATCGAAGACGGTGTGCTCGATCGGCGCGCCGCCGTCGGTCGGCTCGAAGCGGATCGTCATCCGGCCGGGCCCCGGCACGATGAAATCGGTCGCGCGGTACTGGTCGCCGAAGGCGTGGCGGCCGATCACGATCGGCTGCGTCCAGTTCGGCACCAGCCGCGGGACGTTGCGGCAGATGATAGGCTGCCGGAAGACGGTGCCGTCGAGGATGTTCCGGATCGTGCCGTTGGGCGACCGCCACATCTTCTTCAGATTGAACTCCTTCACCCGGCCCTCGTCCGGCGTGATGGTCGCGCATTTGACCCCGACCCGATGCTGCTTGATCGCGTTCGCCGCATCGACTGTCACCTGATCGTCAGTGGCATCGCGATTCTCGACGCCGAGATCGTAATAGAGCAGCTCGACGTCGAGATAGGGCAGGATCAGCTTGTCCTTTATGAATTGCCAGATGATCCGCGTCATCTCGTCGCCGTCGAGTTCGACAATCGGGTTTGCGACCTTGATCTTCTTCATGGCTGCTCTCGCGTCGTGTTAAGGCTCAGGAAAGGGGGGCGCGGCGGGTCCGCGGAAGGCCCCGAACATAGCATCGCGCCAAGCCGGTGCAAGCATGACCATCCCAAGGCTCTGTCCTGGCAACGAGAACTGAGTTCCTGACATCGGCGTTTCAGCTAAGATGAGGCGTTTTCATCTGAAATCTTCAGGAGACGTGTGATGCCAAAAGGATTCAAGGAGATGATTGCGGAAGCGAACGCGGCGGTCAGTTCGATCAGTGCGGATGACGCGCAGCGGCTGGTCGGTAGCCCTGACGTCCTTTTTGTCGACGTGCGGGAAGCGGTCGAGCTCCAACGGACCGGCAAGATACCGGGCGCCGTGCATGCGACGAGAGGCATGCTGGAGTTCTATGCCGATCCGGAGAGTCCGTATCACAACCCGGCCTTGGATCGCACCAAGCAGCTCGTCGTGTCCTGCGCGTCTGGCGGACGTTCGGTTCTTGCCGCGAAGACGCTCAAGGAGATGGGGTTCGAGAACGTCCGAAATCTTACCGGCGGCATGAACGCCTGGAAGGAGGCCGGCGGCCCGACCGAGGCGCACGCCGCCTGACGGTCGCCGCCGCGCCCGCTTCCGGACGGCTATAGGCGCTTCTGCTCGGTCGGCACGGTCGGCTGCGGCTGGCGGGCGATGACGGCGATCACGTCCTCGATCCGATCCACGACGCTGAACAGCGCCCGGCATTCCGGCCGGGCGAAGCCCTCGGCCACGACATGATCGATGAGGCGCAGGAACGGATCCCAGTAGTCGTCGAAGTTGATCAGGACGATCGGCTTGTCGTGCAGCCGAAGCTGGCGCCAGGTCAGAGTCTCGAAGGTCTCGTCGAGGGTACCGAACCCGCCCGGCAGGACGGCGAAGGCGTCCGACAGCTCGACCATCATGTTCTTGCGGACATGCATGCTGTCGACGACGCGCAACTCGGTCACGTCACGATGGCCGACCTCGCGCGTGTCGAGGAATTCAGGGATGATGCCGACGACCTCGCCTCCGCCGGCGATTACCGCGTCGGCGAGAAGCCCCATCAGCCCGACGCGCCCGCCGCCATAGATCAGCCGGATGCCGTTCTCAGCCATCAACTGGCCGAGCCGTTGCGCGGCCTCGCGATGCCGTGCGTTGGCGCCCACGGAGGAGCCGCAATAGACACAGAGGGAGCGGGGGGCCGTCATGGCAGAGGTGAGACTCCATTCTTCCGGACCGACAAACACACGCTGCGGCACGAGCGTTCCTCGGCCGCCATACGCCCGGTATGGGTTGCGATATAGTTAAGTCTGTAGCCGACTCGCGAGCCGATGTGAAGGTTGCGCAGTGGCAAAGTCGCGCTTAGTTCCATGCCGCAACCAAAGACCGGCATCGGTGTTAATTGCTTCGGAACCAAGCGCGTACTAGTGTACGCGGATTGTTCTTCCGCAAGCACATGGCGGGATGAGGTGAGCCGGATCGTTTTGCTTGGAATCGTCGGAGTGGCCGTGATCGTCGCGGCGCTAGCGCTGAATCACGCGATCACCCGCGACGAGGTCGCGCATGTTCAGCAGGCAGAAGCGTCGCTCGACCATCCGGCCGCTGGCGCGCAGACGGGCGGGGAAGGGGCGGCCGCCGATTCACAGCCGGTTCAACCTGATTTCGACGTCGTCCGGGTCACTCCGAGCGGCAGGATGGTGATCGCCGGGCGTGCGGCACCGGACAGCAAAGTCACCATCGTGCAGAACGGCCAGCCCTTCGGCATGGTGACGGCCGATCGCCGCGGCGAATGGGTCCTGGTGCCCGATGCGCCGCTTGATCCCGGCAGCTACGAGATCGGACTGAACGCCAGCCTGCCGGGAGAGCCGCCCGTCGAGTCGGACGATGTCGTGGTTGTGGTGGTGCCCGAGGCGAAGCGGGACGTCGCTGGCCGGCAGCGGGAGGAAACAGGCAGGCCGCTGGCCCTGGCAGTCCCGCGCCACGGGGACGGCGGCGCGACCCTGTTCCAGACGCCCACGACGAAGGGCGGGCAGCAGACCGGCGAGGGAATCGCGGACGGGAGCTTGGTGCTCGACTCGGTGACCTATGACGCGGAGGGCCGGGTCACGGTCGGCGGTCAGGCGGCGCCGAAGACGATGCTGCAGGTCTATCTCGGCACCGAACTGATCGGCCGCGCGGCGGCCGATGAGGCGGGACGCTGGCAGGTCAGCCCCGAGCAGCCGGTGGGTGCCGGGCTGCATCAGCTCCGGGTGGATCAGGTCGAGCCGGATGGCAGCGTGGTCGCCCGGGTCGAATCGCCGTTCCAGCGCGATGAGATCACTGAACCGCTCGGTGAGGGGGCGAGCGATTCAACGGGCAAGGCGGTGGTCCTCGTGCAGCCGGGCAACAGCCTCTGGCGGATCGCCCGGCAAAGCTATGGCCGCGGCATTCAGTACACGGTGATCTTCGAGGCGAACCGGCCGCAGATCGCCGATCCGGACCTCATCTATCCCGGTCAGGTGTTCGTCGTCCCGTCGATCGAGAAGGCAGAGAACGAAAACTAGTGGTCCGATCGCAACGCTTGGGAACCGAGCGTTGGAACCATCACGTTAGTTTCAACAAGTTCTTGGGCCGATTCACGCAAAGTTCGAATGATCGGATTTCGCGATGGGGACACTGGACACGCTCCGGAGAGGTCACCATCTACGTCAACCGACGGCCGCTTCGGCTCGCCCCGGCAGGAACTCGCCGAGCAGGTCGAGATAGGGCCTTAGATCGAGCAGGACCGAGACGGCGGCGCTGATCAGCGCGACTGGGGTGAGTGGCCGTGGCAACGGGACACGACCGGTCACACTGATGCGTCCGCCAGGCCAGGCGACCAGCCGGCCATGCGGCAGAGACCAGCTTGCGCGCAGGATGGCATGGGTGGCGCGACGTGCGGAGATCGATTCGGCCGAATAGGGCGCCGGGCCGACTTCGCCTTTGAGATGCAGGACGGGGCGATTGTCCTCGGTTTGCGTATGTGCCGTGAACGGAATGCCGAGATAGGCGAATTGAAACGTGACCGGGCGCCCGGGAATATGCCGCTCGACGCTGCCGTCCTCCCGCACGACGATCGTGTTGAATTCGATCGGAATCGGCTGCTTCGCGATGAATGCTATATGCGTGCTTTGCACGTGCTGCCCTCTTGGCTGCGGTAACTGCGAAGCGTAGTGCGGTGTTTTTAAAGGCCGGTAAAAAGCTTGGGAGGAACGGGCTCCGCGACCCTAACGAAAGACCGTGGACAGGGGGGCGTTGGACGCCCTTAACCTTCCAGTAACCACTCGGTACAATAGATAGTGGTAGATTTCGGCCCGTATCGGAGCTTGACGAAGGCGGCGGGTTGGCCTCTATCGCTGTTCCTGACACCTCTCCTCTCCGCAACTTTCGGCAGTGTCCGACCAACGCTATGAAATTTCTTGATTATATAATTTTTCCGGTCCATCGCGACGGTTGGCCGTTCATCGCTATATTCGCCGTTGCTGCCCTGATTCTCGCGGTCATCGCCGAGCCGCTCGGCTGGATCGGCGCGGCGCTGACCATCTGGTGCGTCTTCTTCTTTCGCGATCCACAGCGAGTGACGCCAGCGCGCGGCGACCTGCTCGTCAGCCCGGCGGATGGTGTCGTGCAGATGATCCAGGCTGCCGTGCCGCCGGCCGAGCTCGATATGGGGCCGCAACCACTGACGCGGATCAGCATCTTTCTCGATATCTTCGATGTGCATGTGAACCGGGTGCCGGCCGACGGCAATATCGTGAAGCTTGCCTATCGCCCGGGAAAGTTCTTCAACGCCGCTCTGGAAAAGGCGAGCGAGCTCAACGAGCGGCAGGCGGTCCGGATGCGAACGATCGACGGGCGGGAGATCGCCTTCGTCCAGATCGCGGGGCTGGTCGCGCGGCGAATCCGCTGCGATCTGCGCGACGGTCAGGCGGTGCGGGCCGGCGAGAGGTTCGGGCTGATCCGGTTCGGCAGCCGGGCCGACGTCTATCTGCCGGAGGGCGTATCCTCCCTGGTCGCCGTCGGGCAGCGGATGGTCGCCGGCGAAACCGTGCTCGCCGACCTGCGATCCGATGAAGGTCCCCGCCTGGGAGAGACTCGTTGAGGGAAACATGTTGATGCGGGAAGCCCGATAGATGCGCCGGAGACCCGGCCCTCGCCTGCGCGACCAGTCGATCAACCGGCTGATCCCCAACATTCTGACCGTGTCGGCGCTCTGTGCCGGCCTCACCAGCATTCGCTTCGCCCTGCAGGATCGTTGGGAACTCGCCGTCCTTGCCATCGTGATCGCCGGCATCCTGGACGGTCTGGACGGACGAATCGCCCGCCTGCTTGACGGCGCCAGCAAGTTCGGCGCCGAGCTCGACTCGCTGTCGGACTTCATCAGCTTCGGCGTGGCGCCGGCGCTCGTCCTGTATTACTGGACGATGTATGCGGCCGGCGGCCTTGGCTGGGCGATCTCGCTCCTGTTCGCCGTCTGCTGCGCGCTGCGGCTGGCGCGCTTCAACACCAAGCTGGACAACGCCGATCTGCCGGCTTGGACGAGTCGCTTCTTCACCGGCGTTCCGGCGCCCGCCGGCGCCGGATTGTCGCTCCTGCCGCTGCTTGCGACCTTCCAGTTCGGCTCTGGCTTCTTCGACCTGCCGATCGTGGCCGGCGCCGTCATGCTCGGCGTCGCGCTGCTGATGGTGAGCCGCGTTCCCACCTTCTCCTTCAAGCGGGTGAAGGTGCCGCAGCATTATGTCGTGCCGACCCTGATCGGGGTGGGAGTGTTCGCGGCCTTCCTCGTCAGCATGCCCTGGGTCACTCTGATGACGGCCGGCGTGGTCTATGTCGCGTCGATTCCGCTGAGTTATATCGCCTATCGGCAGCTCGAGCGGCGGCGGCGTCCGGAGGACTTCGCCGAGGTTGAAGAGCCGACCGACACGCCGCTGCTCTGATCGGAACGAGCGCCGCCATGCTCGACGGGGTGATGCGCCGGATCATCGATCCGCCGCTCAACGCTCTCGGGCGCCGGGTTGCCGGATGGGGCGTCACGGCAGACACCGTCACTTTGACCGGTTTTGCCGTCGGTCTGATGGCCGTGCCGCTTCTGGCTTTCGAATTGTACGGCGCCGCGCTCGCGGCGATTCTGTTGAACCGTTTCGCCGACGGCCTCGACGGTGCGGTTGCCCGCTGGCGTGGACCGTCCGATCTCGGCGGCTATCTCGACATCGTCTGCGACTTCCTGTTCTACGCGGCGGTAGTCTTCGGCTTCGCCCTGGCCCGGCCGGAGAACGCGTTGCCGGCGGCCTTCCTGATCTTCTCTTTCGTCGGGACCGGCGCTTCGTTCCTCGCCTTCGCGGTGATCGCGGCCAAGCGCGGATTGGCGACTTCGATACGCGGTGGCAAGTCGTTTTACTACATCAGTGGGCTGACCGAAGGCACGGAGACGATCGCGGCCTTCACCGCGCTTTGTCTGTTCCCAAATGCTTTTGCGCTCATCGCCTACAGTTTCGGCCTACTCTGCTGGCTCACCACGCTGTCACGGATTATCACCGCTCGTCGCACATTCGCGAGCCCGCCGGATGAGAAACAGACCGGAATCGATCCCTGATATCTGCGTTCACGGAGCGTCGGCGCATTGTCCATCTCGAGGCTAATTGAAAACGAGCGAGAAGCGCTGAATGCGAAAGGGGCACGTCGGCATGATTCATCGGCACTGTGCTTTGCGGGCCCGTGAAGCATGTAGTAGAATTTTACCAAGACGGCCTTGTGAGTCGTTTCGGGGGCGTTCGGACATGCTGCTCGAGCACATCGCATCCATCTCGATGTGCTGACCCTTGGCGTAGCGCTACAACTTCCGCCGGCTTCCATGCAGCGCGTGAGGGCCAAAGGAGGCCCTGCGTACGAAACGGGTATCCGAAGGGGGCAGCATGCTTGAACGCTTGGACCGGGGCTCGGTCTCGATCAACCGCTTCGTTGTCGACTGTCTTATGCTGGTGATGACGGTATTCGTCTTCACCAATGTCGTGCTGTGCTACCTGTTCAGCAGCTCACTCACCTGGGTCGAGGAACTGACCTTGAAGTCCTTACGATTACCACGCACGGTCAGGGCCGTTCATGATCGCCGTTCTTATCTCCGTCTTTGCCGTCGCCCTGATCATCGGCATTCCCGTTTCGATCGCAATAGGCGGGGCGGACATGGCTGCACTCCGCTGGGGCGGCAGCTTTTCGCCGATGCCGATGCCGCAGCGCCTGTTCAGCGGCATCGACCGCCTTCCTCTCATGGAGGCCGGACCGCTGCGCGAGGGCCTCATCAAGTGCAGACGCATGTGAGGGGGTAGGTCAATGGCGCTCGACATCATCGGGCTCGGCGAACCGCTCATCGAGTTCAACCAGGACCCGAGCCGGACGGGTGAGCCGATCTATCGGCTCGGCCATGGCGGCGATACGTCGAACGTGACGATCGCCGCTACCCGGCAGGGCGCGAGGACGGGGTATATCACCGCGCTCGGCGCAGATTCCTTCGGCGACTCGTTCATCACGCTCTGGCAGCGCGAGGAGGTCGATGCGAGCCGGGTCCTCCGCGACCCGGTTGCCCACACCGGCATCTATTTCGTCTCGCACGGCCCCAAGGGGCACGTCTTCACCTATATGCGCGCAGGCTCTGCGGCGAGCCGCCTGAAGCCCGAGAGCCTGCCGCTCGATTATATCTCCGGCGCCAAGTTCCTGCATGTCTCGGGCATCAGCCAAGCGATCAGCGCCGTCGCTTCGGATACGGTCTTCGCCGCCGTGCGGCACGCCCGGACCAAGGGGGTGAAGGTGTCCTACGACACCAATCTGCGCCTGAAGCTCTGGCCGCTCGATCGCGCGCGCGCCATCACGCATGCGACGGTCCCGCTATGCGATGTTCTGCTGCCGAGTCTCGAGGATGCCGAAGCCTTGACGGGGCTGACCGATGCCGATGCGATCGCCGACTTCTATCTCAAGCTAGGCGCACCGCTCGTGGCCTTGAAGCTCGGACCGGAGGGGGCGCTTGTCGCGACCGCCGCAGAGCGTCGGCGCATTGCCGGGCACCCGGTCAAGGTGGTCGATGCGACGGGGGCCGGCGACACGTTCGACGGCTCATTTCTGGCCGTGCTGGCGACCGGCCGGGATCCGTTCGAGGCGGCGCGCTATGCCAATGCCGCCGCAGCCTTGTCGACGCAGGGCTATGGCGCGGTGACCCCGATTCCGCGGCGCGAGCAGGTGCTGGCCTTGCTCAACACGTCGGGCTCGGCCCGAAGCTAGCCCTTGTCACGGGCGGCGGCCGCGCAGGCGTTCCTCCTAGCCGTATCGATCGGTGGCGGCGAGACGTCGCCGGAGTCATGATCGACACCGATGGGGTGTGCCGGCGCCCGAATTGCCGACCCTCGACCGGGCGACATCCCGGCGCCCGGCAATGTTTTGCCATCGGACAGCTAGACTCGACCGAAGGCGATGGTATCTTCCGACACCCTCGGTCGGCCAACCATGCATCTTGCGGCGATCGATGAAATCGCGGCTGGTTAGGACATCTAGAGTCATCGAGGAACGCAGTTGTCCGCTTGGCCGAAGAGGCGCAGTCTTGCGCTCCGCTCTCACCTGATCCTTCTCGTCATCGTCGCCATGCTTCCCGTGCTGGCGTTCTCGGCGTTCGTCCTGCTGCGCTTCTCCCAGTCCGAGTTCGCCGTGGCCGAGAACCAATTGAGCGAACGGGTCCATCTGATTTCCGCCGCCGTGGATCGCGAGTTGGAGAACACTAAGGCGGCGATGAAGCTGCTCGCCACCTCGCCGTCACTCCAGGATAGTGATCTGGTCACTTTTCACCAGCAAGCGACGGAAGCGGCAAGAGTCCTTGATGTCGACGGGGGCATTGTCCTCTTCGACGCCACGGGCCAACAGCTCGTCACCACGCGCCGGCCGTTCGGCGATCCGCTCCCGCGCCGACCCAATCTGGAACTGCTCGATCGGGTGTTCGAAACCGGCCAGCCGCAGATCTCCGACCTCTATGTCGGCGTTCCGACCAATCGTCGGCTCCTCGCCATCGACGTGCCGGTGTTTCGCGATGGCGAGGTGGTTTACGACCTCAGCACGGCCATCACGCCGGACCGCTTGTCCACTCTGCTGGCGGAGCAACAGCTTCCGCCGGATTGGCTCGCGTCGATCAGTGATCGGAAGGGCACGATCGTGGCACGGTCGATCTCCCCGGAGCGGTTCATTGGTGAGCCGGTGAATCCGTCTCTTCTGGCGAAGATGGGCCAGGCTGTCGACGGTTCGTTCCCGCATGTCAGCAGGGAAGGCATCCCCGTCTACACGGCTTTCGCCCGCTCGCCGATCTCGGGCTGGACCGTCGCGATCGGCGTGCCCGAGTCGGCGATCGACACGCCGCTGTACCGGTCGCTGCTAATGCTCATTGCCGGCGGAACGGTACTCGTCTTGGCCGGCATCGGGCTTGCCCTGCTTCTGGGGCGGCGGATCGCCCGTCCGATCGGATCGCTGTCGGCTGCCGCGCTGGCGCTCGGGCGTGGCCGCACGCCAGGCGATCCGACACCTGGCGTTCGAGAAGTCGACGCGGTGGGATGGGCACTCCGCAAGGCCGATGAACGTCTTCGGCAACGCGCCGACGAGCGCGACCGGGCGGAGGAGGCGCTGCGCGCCTCGCACGAGCGCACCGTCGAGATCCTCGAGAGCATCAGCGATGCCTTCTATGCGCTCGATGCGGACTGGCGCTTCACTTACGTCAACCGCAGGGCCGAACAAGTATGGGGACGGCCCCGGGAGTCGCTGATCGGGAAGGTCCTGTGGGAGGAGTTCCCGCAATCCCTGGGCAGTAAATCCGAGCGGGCGCTTCGCCGCGCCGCCAAGGAGCGATCCGCCGTGGATATCGAGACGGTTTCCGCGGTGCTCGACCAGTGGATTCAGCTGAACATCTATCCCAGCTCGAGCGGTCTCTCGGTCTATTTTCGCGACATCACGGAGCGGAAGCGGGCGGAGAGGGAGCTGGCGCGGCATCGCGATCATCTGGAAAGGCTGGTGGAGGAGCGGACGCGGCAGCTGACGACTGAAGTCGCCGAGCGCCAACAGGCCGAGGAGGCGCTTCGGCAGTCGCAGAAGATGGAGGCGGTCGGCAAGCTGACGGGCGGCATCGCGCACGACTTCAACAACCTGCTCACCGTTATCGCCGGAAATCTCGATCTACTGCGCGGCAAGCTGGGCGAGCAGCCGCGCCTGCTCCGACTCGTTTCCATGGCGTCGCTCGCCGCCGATCGCGCCGAGAAGCTGACCCAGCAGCTCCTTGCTTTCTCGCGCCGGCAGAGGCTTCGACCGCGGGCGATCGATCTGAACCAAGTCGTGACCGGAATGGAGGACCTGTTCCGCCGGACCGCCGGCGAACGGATAGAGGTTCGCACGATCCTGTCGCCGGATCTGTGGCCGGCGATGGCGGATCAGAACCAGCTCGAGAACGCGGTGCTGAACTTGGTGATCAACGCGCGCGACGCGATGCCGGACGGCGGTCGGATCACGATCGAGACCGCCAACCTCCTGCTCGACGCCGAGAATGCGTCGCAACATCCCGATCTGGCTCCGGGCCGCTATGCGCAGATCGCTGTCTGCGACACCGGCCTGGGCATGCCGCCCGACATGGTGCTGCGGGCGTTTGAGCCGTTCTTCACGACCAAGGATGTCGGCAAGGGCACCGGGCTCGGCCTCAGCATGGTCTACGGCTTCGTCCGGCAGTCGAATGGGCATGTCACAATTCAGAGCGCTGAAGGCGAGGGTACGACCGTCCGGATCTATCTGCCGTTTGCCGGAACGAGCGCAAGCGAGGCGCCCGAGAGCCGGGCGCCACAGGGGGAGTCGCGGTCCGGCAGCGAGACGTTGCTGGTCGTCGAGGACGATGCCGACGTGCGGGCGCTCGCCGTCTCGGTCCTGGGCGACCTCGGCTATAAGGTGCTGGAGGCGGCGACGGGTGACGCAGCCCTGCCGCTACTGATGGCGCGGCCGGATATCGACCTGCTGTTCACGGACGTCGTGATGCCCGGTTCTCTGAGCGGCGTCGACCTCGCCCAGCAGGCACGCGAACGGCACCCGGCCCTGCGCGTGGTGCTCACGACCGGCTATGCTTCCAGCCTCGTCGAGCGGGAGCGGCTTGCCGAGGCCGTGGAGATTCTGAGGAAGCCCTACCGCCCGGCCGATCTCGCGGAGACGATCCGGACCGCCCTCGATCGGTAGGGCGGGTTTGAAACCCGCCCCTACTCGGCGGCCTCTTGATGCAGGATCGGCGAAGGCGCCGACGGCATCTCGTCGGTCGTCCCGCCACGCGCGGCACGCCGCCGGGCGCGCCAGGCCCGCAGGTTTTCCCGGACCATCAGAGCGGACGGCGTGACGATCAGGGTGAGAGGCGTGGCGAAGGCGAGGCCGAACACGATCGCCGTCGACAACTGCGTCCACCACTGCGTCGACGGCGCCCCGATCGCCACCTCGCGGCTGGCGAAGTCGATATTGATGCCGAGGACCATCGGGATCAGGCTCAGGATCGTCGTGATCGTGGTCAGCATCACCGGGCGCAGGCGCTGCGCGCCGGTCCGCAGCAGCGCCTCGAACGGCGAGGGAGCGGAATCCCTCAGCTGATCGAAGGTGTCGATCAGGATGATGTTGTTGTTGACGACGATCCCGGCGAGCGCGATCACGCCGATGCCGCTCATAACAATGCCGAATGGTTGGTTCGTGACCAGAAGCCCGACCATCACGCCGATCGTCGACATGATCACCGCCGACAGGATCAGCCCGGCGCTGTAGAAGCTGTTGAACTGGGTGATCAAGATGATCGCCATGATGAACAGGGCGACGACAAAGGCCTTCATCAGGAAGGCCTGCGAGTTGCGCTGGTCCTCGTCCTCGCCCTTGAACGTCACGTCGATCCGCGAGTCGAGCCCGGCTCCGCTCAGCCAGCTTCGGATCTCTCGAACCTTGTCGTCCGCCAGTACGCCGGACTGCACGTCGGCCTTCACGCTCAGCACGCGCTCGCCGTCGACGCGGTTGATCAGCCCGACTTTCGGCTTGGCGGCGCGGGTGACGAAATTGCTGATCGGCGCAAAGCCGTCACCGGTTGGGACGCGAATCTGATCGAGTTCGCTGATGCTGCGCGCCCGTTCCGGGAAGCGGGCGACGATGTCGACCTCGTCGTCGCTGCCGTCGGGTCGATAGTCGGCGAACCTCAGCCCTTTGGTGACGAGCTGGATGTAGTTTCCCACGGTCGTCACGTCGACGCCGTATTTCGCGGCCTCGGCCCGATCGACCTCGATCTGCCACTCGATGCCGGGAACGGGGCGACTGTCCTCGATGTCGATCAGCCCGGTCATGCCCTCCAGATGGGCGCGCACCGTCGCGGCGGCCGGAGCCAGCAACTCGGGAAAGCGTGAGGACAGCTCGACATGGATGGGCTTGCCGGCCTGCGGCCCGCCTTCCTGCTCGTGCGGCTCGACGATGATGCCGGCGAGGTCGGCCGTGCGTTCGCGGATTTCCGCAATGATCGCATCGGCGGGGCGACGCTGGTCCCACTCCGTGAACTCGAGCTGGATGGTGCCGATGACGTCTTCCGCCACGTCCTGGCCGCTGGTGCCGGCGTTCGCCAGCGACACCGCGTAGATCGTATCGAACTCGCCGCGCTCTTTCTGCATGGCGAAGATGTCGGCTTCCACCTGCCGGACCAACGTGTCCCGCTCGTCGATCGACAGGTTGCCGCGGCCGTGGATCTGAAGAATCGCGGTCTCCGGCTCAACATCGGGGAAGAACTCGACGCCGTGGCCGTGCGTCGCGTAATAGAGTTGCACGCCGACCAGCATCGCGACCGCCACGAGGACCACCTTGCCCGGATGCCGGAGCGCGGCGTTCAGCACGCGCACATAGCCGCCGGTGAAGCCGCCGACCTCCCGCAGGTCGCCCTCCTCGCCGCGCGCCAGCGCCTTCATCGTCGCGCTGCCGGCGGAGCCGGCTTTGCCGAAGACCGCGCCCAGCGTCGGAATGAAGATCAGCGCCATCAGCAGCGATGCTGTCAGCGTCGCCGTCAGCGTGATCGGCAGGAAGCTCATGAATTCGCCGACAACGTCGGGCCAGAACATCAGCGGAATGAAGGCGGCGAGCGTCGTCGCCGTGGACGCGATGATCGGCCATGCCATCCGCTGCGCCGCGAGGCGATAGGCTTCGCGCTTCGGCAGCCCTTCGACCATCTTCCGGTCGGCGAACTCGGTCATCACGATCGCACCGTCCACCAGCATGCCGACGGCGAGAATCAGGCTGAACAGAACCACGATGTTGATGGTAAGTCCACCGAGGGCCAGCACCAGAATGCCGATCAGGAACGCCCCCGGTATAGCGACGCCGACCAGTCCGGCGCTGCGCACGCCAAGCGCCGCGACGACCACGATCATCACCAGCAGCACGGCGCTGATCAGATTGTTCTCGAGGTCCTTCAGCATGGTACGGATATCGGTCGAGCGGTCCTGCGAGTAGGTCACCTCGATCTGCTCCGGCCAGTACCGGCGCTCGGCCTCGACAGTCGCGCGAACCCGTTCGATCGTCTCGATGATGTTCTCGCCGGTCCGCTTCGAGATCTCGAGCCCGATCGCCGGCTGCCCGTCGATCCGGGCATAGCTCTCCGGATCCTTGTAGGTGCTGCGCAGCTCGGCGATGTCGCCGACGCGGACGACGGCCTCGCCACTGACCTTCAGCGGCATGCCGAGGATATCGTCGGCTTCCTCGAACAGCCCCGGGACTTTGATCGCAAACCGGCCGAGGCCGGTGTCCATTGTGCCGGCGGCGACCAGACGGTTGCTGCGCCCGACCAGGGTGGCGATGTCGTCGGCATCCAGGCCGTAGCTTTCCATCAGCAGCGGGTCGATGATCAGCTCGACCACTTCCTCGCGGTCACCGGAGATATTCGCCTCCAGCACGCCGCTCAGCCCCTCGATCTCGTCCTGCAGCCGCTGCGCCAAGGTCAGCAAGGTGCGCTCGGGCACGTCGCCCGACAGGCTGACGACGAGGACCGGAAACAGGCCGACATTCACCTCATTGACGGTCGGCTCGTCGGCGTCTTCCGGAAGCTCGGCCTTGGCGAGATCGACCTGCTCGCGCACGTCGGTGAGCGCTTTGTCCGCGTCGAAGCCGGCGCCGAATTCGAGCACGACATTGCCACCGCCCTGATAGGCGGTCGAGCGCATCTCCTTCACCCCTTCGATCTGCCGGAGCTCCTGCTCCATCGGCCGCAGCAGCAGGCGTTCGGCATCCTCGGGGGCGATGCCCTCCAGCGACATCGATACGTAGATGATCGGGATGTTGATGTCCGGATCGGATTCCTTGGGCATGTCCCGATAGGTCACGATCCCGGCGATCAGCAGCAGGACCAGCCCGGTAATGACCGTGCGCGCGTGGCTGAGCGCGGCGTCGATGATCGCGTTCATGATTGGCCGACTCCGCTTTCCGGAACCGGCTCCACGCGCTGACCGGGCGTCACATATTCCTGGCCGACGGTGATAAGGGTGACTGTCGGCGGCAGCCCCGCGATCCACAGCCCGTCCGGGCCGTCGTCGATGATCTGCACCGGTTGAAACTCGACGATGTTGTCGGCGTTCACCGTCTTGACGCCGATCTCGCCGGTTTCGGACAGCGTCAGGATCGCCGGCGATATGCGATGGGCCGGCAGCTCCTTCACCGGCAGGTGCAACTCGGCGGAGAGTCCCTGGACGACCTGCCGGTTGGAATTGTCGGCTTCCAGCTCGATCCGGAAAGTTCGGGTCGTTTCGTCGGCGACGCTTGAGATATAGCGCACCTTGCCGTGCACCATATCGCCGCTGACCAGCGTCGCCGTTCCGGGATCGCCCGGCGCGATCTTGCTGACGTCGCGTTCGGAAATCTGCCCGACCATGAGGATCGGGTCGAGGTCGACGAGCAGGGCCACCGGATCGCCCATATCGACGAAGTCGCCGATTTCCGCCTGCCGCGCGTCGACGACGCCGTCGAACGGCGCACGGATCAGGGTGTGGGCGATGTCGATTTCCATGCCGGCGACCGCCGCCCGTGCCTCCTCAAGCTTCGCCTTCGAGTCGGCGAGCGCGGTCTCGGCCCGATAGCCCTTCTTGGAGAGTTGCGCGGCGGCCTCGTACTCGATGCGGCGCTGCGCTTCCAGCGCCTTGACCTGACGAAGCCGCGCTTCGCGGTCCTCGCGATCCAGCCGCACCAGCGGGTCTCCTGCCGCGACGACGGCCCCTTTCTCGACGAAGACTTCTGCGACCCGACCGCGTGTCTCGGCGCTGATCTCGACGCTTCGCGAGGCCACCGTGCGGCCGCGCAGGACGATTTCCGCCGTGCGGGCTTCGGCGGCTTGCTGGCGGACCCGCACCTGCGGCAGGGCGGCCTCGGCCTTGGCCTGTGGGGGCGGTGCTGCCGCCGCCTTATCCTCGGTCCCAAGCTGACCGGACAGAATCCAGCCGATAGAGGCGAGGGCAAGGCCACCGGCGATGACATAAGAGAGCTTCATCTGGTTTCCTGTCATTTGGCCCCATGGTCTGGTGGCCCTATCGTCTGGGTTCGGCGCCGGGCGGACCGGCACTCTGTCACTCGGCGATGGTCACTCGGCTACGGCCGCGGCAGGCCCGTTCCGGTCTGTCGGGCTCTCCTGTTGCTCGAGGAGATGCCTGTTCTGCTCAAGATACTCGGCGGCGGCCGTGAATACGGTCCGGCCGAGCCCGGCAAATAACTGGGCGCTGGCCGACCAATTCGCGGTGTCGCATTTGTCGATCCGGGCGAGGGTGTCCCGGTACCAGTTGATCCGCTGGTCTATCAGCCGTTCCAGATGCGGGCGTGGAACCAGATGCCCGAACATCAGGATGAACAGGAAATCCGACCGGATCCGGTCCGGTGCGGGGACCTGCTGCAGGGCCGCAGCCAGCGCCGCGCGGCCCGCCGGCGTAATGCTGTAGACTTTCTTGTCCGGTCGTTTGTCCTGCGGCATTTCGGTGCAGATGGCGAGACCGTCCTCGACCAGCCTGTTCAAGGCCGGATAGATCGAGCCGAAGCTCGTTTCGTAGATATGGCTTAGAACGCCTTCCTCGAAGACCTTCTTGATCTCATAGCCGCTCGCGTCACCGAGCTGCAGCACGCCGAGACATAGGGTTCTTGCATCCATTCAACACCTCGCGGGCGTTTGATATATCGACCTGAAATAGATCGCAATAGCATATATCAGAGTGATATATTCTAGTGAACGTATATGTCGCGCGCAACGGCTCGAGCCAGCATTAACAATTCGGACGCCGGCGTTAACGCTTCGGACGCCAGCCTTAACGCTTGGGACGAATGCCGGCCGGCAGCCCGGTTCGGAACTTCCCAATCCTCGTGCTGTTTCTCGATCGTGCGACCGTCTCACGCTTTGAAGATGCCTGCGCGTGCGGTTCGACTGCTTCGAGCAGCCTAGGAGGACGTCCCGATGCCTTATCGGAAAAACGCGGATCTTCCGGATCGGGTCAAGGATCATTTGCCGGGCCACGCGCAGGACATCTATCGCGAGGCCTTCAACAGTGCCTGGGAAGAGTATGAATCGCCCAAGGAGCGGCGCGGCGATTCGTCGCGAGAGGAAACGGCCCATCGCGTGGCTTGGTCGGCCGTGAAGAAGAAGTACGAGAAACAGGGGGACGACTGGGTCGCGAAGGGCTGAGCAGCGCCCGGTTCATTGGTCCGATTCGTTGGCAGGAAACAAGGAGTTTCCACTATGGCTCTCCGCGCTTACTGGACGGGCACGCTTCGGCTCTCGCTGGTGACGGTGCCGGTGCGTCTCTATCCCGCGGTTGACAGCGGCCACCGGGTGGCGCTGCACCAGATCCACGAGCCGACCGGCGAGCGCGTGCGCTATCAGAAGGTCGTGCCGCATCAGGGCCCGGTCGACGAGGACGAGATCGTCAAGGGCTATGAGTACGAGCATGGCCGATACGTCACCCTGACTGACGAGGAGCTTGACCATCTCAAGCTCGAATCCGTCCATCGGATCGACCTCTTGCAATTCGTCGAGGCCGGCGAGATCGACCCGATCTACTATCACCGGCCCTACTTCCTCGCGCCCGATGGAGCGGCGGCGGACGAGGCGTTCCGCCTGATCCGCGAGGCGCTTCGGCAAAGCCGGACGGTGGGGCTCGGGCAGGTGGTACTGGGCGGCCGCGAGCGCATCGTGGCGTTGCGGCCTTGCGGTCGCGGCCTGCTGCTCGAAGCCCTGCGCTACGAGGACGAAGTGCGCGAGGCCAGTACGTATTTCCGGCATATCGCCGACGAGCCGGTCGACCAGGATCAGCTTGCGCTCGCCGTCAAGCTGATCGAGACCAGGACGGCGCCGTTCGATCCCGCGGCCTTCCAGGATCGGTATCAGGACGCCTTGCGCGATCTCGTTGCCGCGAAGATCGAGGACCGCGAGCCCGAAATGCTCGAACCGGAACCGGCCGGCGACAATATCGTCGATCTGATGGAGGCGCTCCGGCGCAGCCTGTCGGAGGGCCGGGGGCGCAAAGCGAGGGCGGCCGAACGGGCGGGAAGGGGCAGGATTCGCGCCAAGCCCGGTGGCCGGTCCGGCGCCCGCCGACGGAGCGCGTAATGTCCAGACTCGAGCCCTCGTGAGCGGTGACTTCGGATGACACATCAAGCACCGGTCCCGCGAGCGCGGGCCAGCAGGGCCTCTCCGCACCGTGCCGCCATCGAGATCGCCGGCGTGCGACTGACCCATCCCGACCGCCTGCTCTATGCGGGTGGCGAGGGGGAGGGGCTGACAAAACGCGGGCTCGCCGAGTACTACGCGGCCGTTGCCGACTGGATCCTACCGCATCTCGTCGGGCGCCCGCTGAGCCTGGTGCGGTGTCCGGCCGGGCAGGGAAGCAAATGCTTCTTTCAGCGACATGCCGGTTCGGGCGTACCCGACGACTTGAAACGGCTGCCGGTCGCCGAACGGAACGGCGCGGCGATCTATCTCGCCGTCGACAACCTTGCCGGGCTGGTTTCGCTCGTGCAGATGGGTGTCCTGGAGATCCACCCCTGGGGTGCCCGTGCCGACGATCCGGAGCGGCCCGACCGGCTGATATTCGATCTCGATCCGGCGGAGGGCCTGTCCTGGGACCGTGTCGTCGAGGCGGCGCTCGAGTTGCGTGCCCGGCTGACCGCGCTCGGACTGGAAAGCTTCGTCAAGACGACCGGTGGGAAGGGCCTCCATGTCGTTCTGCCGCTCGCCCGCCGGCAGGATTGGGAGCAGGCCCGGGGCTTCGCCAAGGCGATGGCGGAGGCGATGGCGCGGGACCGCCCGTCGGCCTTCACCAGCGCCGCGGCCAAGGCGGCCCGGCCCGGCAAGATCTTCATCGATTATCTCCGTAACGCCCACGGCGCCTCTGCGATCGCACCCTATTCGACTCGAGCGCGTCCGGGTGCGCCGGTCGCCACGCCGCTCGCCTGGGCGGAGCTGGAACAACCGGCGCTTCGGCCCGGCGACTTCACCGTGGCGACTCTTCCGCGGCGCTTGTCCGGTCTCGGCCGTGATCCCGGGGGGGGCGATCCCTGGGAAGGCCTCTCCAAGACCCGCCAGTCGATCACGCGCCCGGCACAGCGTGCCGTCGGCCTGTCCGTGTGACGCACTCGGCGGACGGATGGAGTGTCCGTCGGTTTATCGCCTTATCGCCGACTGCCCCGATTGGTCCAAGGCTCGGTGACGGAGAGGGGAGCGGTGGTGTCGACCTGCGCTTCCTGGGTCCGGCGTCGCCTCGGTTCCACCCAGCTTCGCTCGGACAGCGCCAGCAGGGCCGGATGCTGCGGGGCAACCGCCAGTCCCCTCTCGTAATAGATCCGTGCCGCGGTGCGCCGCCCTCGTCGGGCCGCCGTCTCCGCGAGATTCGCGTAGCTGCCGCCGAGATCATAGATGCCGCGAAGCGCGTCCCCGTTGCCGGGCATCAGAGTCAGGATCTCCTGATAGGTTTCGAACGCGTTGTCGCCGGCCGGCGTCGTCAGAGCCAAGGCCGCCACTTGCTCGCGGGCGCGTGCCAGCAGTGCATTCAGCCGAGAATCCAGGTCACCGATTTCCTCCAGCCAAAGACCGGCCAGGGCGGGTGAAGGCGTCGGGAGCCATTGCGTTTCGGTTTGCGTCGGTTCGTCGACGGCAACGCTGTCGCTGACAAAGTCATCTTGAATGGCGAATAACACCAGTGCCGCGGTCGCGCCGACAGCGGCTGCCAAGCCCAGCCGGAGCCGCGATCGGCGCCGCTCGGCCGACGGCGCCGCGGGCGGAGAAGGCGATGATGCCTCGACGGTCCCATCGACGATCATCTCGTCGGCAATCGCCCCCTCGAAGACCGCAAGGTTGGCCGGAAGCAGTTCGAGGCTCTTTGCTGCCTCGGTCACAAACTCGGCGGACACTCGCCGCATGCCCTCGAACTCGGCGAGGAAGAGTGCCGTCGCGCAGAGATTGTTGATCAGCCGCGGCACGCCTGACGAATAGCGCACGATCGCGGCCACCGCGGCATCGGAGAAAAGGTCGACGCGGCGGCGGCCGATGGCTTTCAGGCGATCGCCGATGAACGCCTCGACCTCCGGCTCGGTTAGCGGATCGAGTCGTCGGTAGAGGGCGATTCGGCGTTGCAGCGCCGATGTGCGATCCGCCGCCACAAGCGCGTCCAGGGAGGGCGTACCGGCCAAGGCGATCCGCAGCGGTGCCCCGCCTGAAGTTTCTCCTGTGCTTTCGGGGGGATCGGTCAGTTGGTCGAGGCGGCGGAACTCATCCGCGGCGAGGTTCTGCGCCTCGTCCAGTAAAAGAACGGCCGGAGCCGCGCCGAGGTCGGTCAGGAAATCCTCGACCCGGCTGTCCGGCCCGCAATTCCGCAGCGCGACGGCCCAGCCCGGCCGATCGCGTCTCAACTCCTCCGCCAGCAGGTTGAGGAGCATGGTCTTCCCCATGCCTGGCCGGGCGACGACGACGGCGATCCCGTGACCCGCGAGCACCGTGTCCCGTACCTCGCGGAGGGTGGCCTGGAAGCGGCTCCCGCCATGGACGAAGCGGAGGTCGGGGGTAATCTTGAAGGGGTTCTCGGACAGACCGAACAGTTCAGCAGCCATTGCCCGCCTCCCACGTCAAGCACCCGGTCGCGTGGCAGGGCCGGCACACGCGATAAGCGGCGATGATCGGGTTCAGCGGACTGGTACGCGATGCGTTCTGCCTGTCCGGGAGCCGTCTTGGCTTTGCGAAACAAGCCCTTTTGCCGCAATTTTCACCCTATTCAACCTATCGGGTGCTGTAAAGTTGCGCGAGGTCAGCATCCGCGCTGCGTCCCGACGATCTTAACTAATATGCCGAGTCGAATGGACTTGAACCGCGATTGGAACGCGCCTAAATAGGTCATTATGTCTGACCCATACCACAAGAAACCGAAGTCTGAGGTTCAGCAGAAGCCGAAGCGCCGGGACTGCCTGATGTGCCGGCAGTCCTTCGAGAGTTCCTGGCCTGGTGAGCGGGTTTGCGGAAACTGCAAGTCGTCCAGCGCGTGGCGCGACGGCGGCGGAATCGCGGCCTAGCCTCTGCCTGATCAATCCGACGAACGGATCAAATAGCCGCCCGGAGCGGGGTGCTCCGGGCGTTGCGATGTCGTGCGTTCACGTTAACGTTCTCGGGCCGTTAACCTGGTTCAGGATTGCCCCGCTACAGCCTGAAATGATTTAGAGCACGAAGGCTTTCTCCCGCTGCAGGCTGCCCGATAGCCGCGCGGTCTGCCGGTCGCTCAGAAGCTGCCGCAGTTTCGGAAAATCGATCTCCTCCTCCTGGCGCGCATGCGTCTGGATCAGCGCTTTTAGCGCGCCGACCCGGTCGAGCCACCGGGGATCACCCTTCGGCATCTGCTCCAGCGCGTGGAGATGCATCTTCATCTCGGCATGCTCACCATAGAGATGCCGGGCGTCCTCCACCGCGTTCGCCCGGTCGTGCAGCATCGGATAGATCACGTCCTCTTCCGCCAGAGCGTGGGCGGTCAGGCGGCGTTTCAGCCGCAGCAGGAGTTGCGTGCGCTGAAACACGGCGTCGTTCGGGCTCCGCTCCATCTCGCTCAGAAGTGCTACGAATTGGCGGTGATCCTTGATCAGCGCCTCGAAGGGGTCCCGGCCGGCCGCTGCGCGTGCCGAGCCGACCGCCTGCGCCATAAGCGGCGGCAGCATCCGGCTGGCGACGACGGCCGCCACCGCCCCGCCGGCGAACGCCGCCATGTTTCCCGTCGAAAGCCATCCTCGTCCATTGTGCATAGTGCTCGCTGCTCCCGTTCTCATCATGCCTCTCGAAGAGTGAACAGCGGCGAGGGGGCGTTGTTCCTTCAATCGTCAGCGGCGGTCACGCGCCGTTGCGCTGCACTTCCGGTCATGCTGCCTGGATCTGCGCCAGGAACGTATCGATGTCGGTCCGCAGGCGCTCGGCCTGCTGGCCCAACTCGTCGGCGGCCTTGAGCACACGACCCGCGGCGCCGCCGGTTTCTTCAGCCGCGTTGTTCACGCCGGCGATATTGCTGGTCACCTGATTCGCGCCGAGCGCCGCCTCCTGCACGTTTCGTGCGATCTCCTGCGTTGCCGCGCCCTGCTCCTCGATCGCGGATGCGATCGCCGCCGCAATCGTGTTGATCTCCGTGATCGTCGTTCCGATTTCCCGGATGGCGCCGACGGCTTGTCCCGTCTCGCCCTGGATCTGCGCGATCTGGACCGCGATCTCTTCCGTCGCCTGGGCGGTCTGGTTGGCGAGCGTCTTGACCTCGCTCGCCACGACGGCGAAGCCTTTCCCCGCTTCGCCGGCACGCGCCGCCTCGATCGTCGCGTTCAAAGCCAGAAGGTTGGTCTGGCTGGCGATGCTCTGAATGAGAACGATCACGTCGCCGATCTTCTGTGCTGCTTCGGCCAATGCCTGCATCGTCGCGTTGGTGCGTTCGGCCTGGTCGACGGCCTTACGCGCGATCGTGGTCGATTGCGAGACCTGCCGACCGATTTCGTGGATTGAAGAGGACAGTTCCTCCGTCGCGGAGGCCACCGTCTGGACGTTGGCCGAAGCCTGGTCGGACGCGACGGCGACGGCGGTTGCCTGTCGGCTGGTTTCCTCGGCGGTTGCCGACATGCCTTCAGCGGTGGAATGCATATCGTCGGACGCTGCGGAAAGCGACTGGAGTGCGTCGCGGACCGAACCATCGAACTCCGCGATATGACTCTCGATCTGCTTCTGGCGAGCTTCCTTGCGGATCTGCTCTTCCTGCTGCTCGGCCGCCAGCTGGTCGGCCGTGATCATGTTCTCCTTGAAGACCTGCACGGCGGCGGCCATCCGCCCGACCTCGTCGGCCCGTTCGGACCCGACAATCTCGACGCTCATGTCGCGTTGGGCGAGACGGCCCATGGCCTCGGTCATCTGCTGAATCGGAAGGGTGATCAGGCGCGAGCAGAAAACCGCGATGCCGAGCGCCAGGACGATCGCGACGCCCGCCGCGCCGATGATCTGGTAAAGCGCAGAATTCATCGTCGCGGCGGAACGTGCCGCCGCATTCGCGCGCTGCTCGGTCGTGACCGCGACTAGCTCGTCGAACAATTTCTCGGCTTCCCCGAATTTGACCTCGGCGTCGGTCATGAGCATCGTGGCCGTGAACGCATCCTCCTCGATGACGCCCGCGGTTTGGGTCGCGCTATCGATATATTGCTGGAGGGCCGCGAGCACCCGGCCATGCACATCCGAGTCACCAAAGGAACCCATGTCCAGGGACTCCAGGATCTGCTCCGACATGGCCATCGCCTCGAGCGCGCGATTCTTCTCGGCGCGGACGATGGCGGCCTCCACACCCTGGGCCTTTAGACTCATTGCCCGGTAGAGGGTGGCATGAGCTTGGGTGAAATCCCGCTGCGCGTCCTTCGCTTCCGACATCGCGCTTACCGCCATATCGAGCGAATCGGAGGCGCGCTGCACGCCGACATAGACGGACAGGAACAGACCCACGATCAGGGCGATAATGGCCGCACTCACGAGCGGGGAAACGAGCGACTTGACCATAATCGAGGCGTTGTGGAGATGGCGCATGGGAGTACCGTGATTGTTGGTTGGTCGGCGGGCTCGACCGCGGCGATCCGCGATCGAGCCGAGCTCAGTGAATCGGTTACCGCTTGTAGGCGCCGACCCCGACGATGACGTCGCCGACGCGGACGATGTACGACGTCTTGGCTTCGACCTTCTTGGTTTGCGGGTTCTGCCATTTGTAGTCGACCCAGGCAGCGTCCTGGACGGCGACGAAATCCCGCACGAAGGCCTTGCCATCGACGTCCTTGAGGTCGATCAGGTTCTTGCCGACGAGAGCGGGATTGTTTCCCCGGGCGAGGGCCTTGCCCGCATTGTCATAGACGAAGACATACAGGTCGCGATCCTTGAAAGGGCCTTCGTTCTCGTCGTTGAACGCCGCATAGGCCTTCGCCGGGCCATTGGCTCTTAGATATTCGGCGGCCCGAATGGCCAGTTCCTTCGCCTCAGCAGGCGTAGCGTTCTCCACGGCGT
The DNA here is from genome assembly GCA_003576685.1 of Virgifigura deserti. GTDB lineage: Bacteria > Pseudomonadota > Alphaproteobacteria > Dongiales > Dongiaceae > Virgifigura > Virgifigura deserti. The sequence continues at coordinate 418,911 of QOZR01000003.1, read as the reverse complement.
AGGCCGGGGACAACGAGAACAGGGAGGCGACCAGCGCCAATGCGGCAATCAGCTTCTTCACTGCCTTATCCTCCGTAGTGTGTTCGCTCCAGATCATCTGGAGCAGGCATGAGCAGCTGATATGTCAGTGATATCCTCTAAGTATTTATTAGGTGATATGGTTACGAAAGCGTTCCCGATGCTGATTCGATCACCCGTGATGCGCGATCAAGCGCTTTGCGTGGCGGAATTCCTGATGTGAAGAGCCGATCATCGTTGCTTAACGGCTGCCGCGGGCCGGCATATCGCGGCTGGTGAAGAGCCGGCCGCGTTCGGTCCACAGGACGGTGAAAAGGGCGAGAACGGCCATCACCGTGAAGCCGATCGCGAGCGGCCGCACCGTGCCGTCGAACTCCTGCCCGACGATCCATCCGAAGAAGGCGCTCGCGGCGGTCGCATAGAAGCCGACGAAGGAGGAGGCGACACCGGCGATGTGACCTAACGGCTCCATGGCGAGCGCATTGAAGTTCGGCGCCATCAACCCGAAGAAGAAGAACGCCGCCGCCAGGAAGGCGCAGAAGGCGAAGAGCGGGGGCTTCTCCGGAAAGCCGGCGAGCGCCATGAGGCCGCAGCTCAGGAGAAAGCCGAGGAGCGCGGCGTGAGAGACGCGCCGCATGCCGAGCTGGCCGACAAGCCGCGCGTTCGTGAAGGAGGCGAGCGCCATGAAGGCGGCGATGGCGCCGAAGGCCAGCGGAAAGAGCTCTCCCATCTGGTAGATGTCGACGAAGATCTGCTGGGCGCTGCCGATATAGCTCATCAGGCTGCCGAACATGAAGCCGACGGCGACCGTATAGCCGAGCGTGGGGCGCGATTTGACGGTGGTGGTGATCGCCGCACCCAGCGCCGTGGCGGAGAGCGGCAGGCGATCGCCGCTCGGCAGCGTCTCCGGCAGGCGGAGCGCCGTCCAGAGAAGGACGATCAGCGACACGACAAGCAGGAACCAGAAGATCCAGGACCAAGGGCCGAAATGCAGGATCGCCTCGCCGATTGCGGGCGCGAGCACCGGCACGATGATGAAGACCATCATCACCAGAGACATCACCCGGGCCATGTCGCGGCCGCCGAAACGGTCGCGCACGATCGCGATCGCCATGATGCGCGGCGCCGCGGCGCCAAGCCCCTGCAGGGCGCGGCTCCAGAGCAGCACCTCGAACCCGGCCCCCGCTAGCGCCCCGAGCGATCCGACGGCGTAGAGCAGAAGCCCGACATAGAGGACCGGCTTGCGCCCGAACCGGTCCGACAGCGGGCCGCTGAGCGGCTGACCGACGGCGAAGCCCAGCATGTAGGTGGTGACCAGAAGCTGGCGGTCGTTCGGCTCGACGATGTCGAAGACCTGGGCGATGTTCGGCAGAGCCGGTAGCATGATGTCGATCGCCAAGGCCGTCATCGCCATCATCAGCGCAATGAGGGTGACGAACTCCCCGAATGGAATCGCGCCATCGGGCTTGACCGCGCCGTCGGATTTGGGCGCATCGGATGAGCGGCTCATGGTGACTATCTCTGATCGGTGGATGGAGTCGGGACGGCAAGACCGTAACGACACATCGCCACGGCCCATCCGCGACGCCCCGCATTCGCGACGCCGAGGCGGGATGGTCTTATCACGGGAAGAGGGCAGGGGAACAGGTGGTCACGAATTCCCGCGCCGACTCGCCCGCGACAGGTGCAAGCCAGCTCGTCCGCCAAGCTCGGGCTGCGAAGGCCTGTCTTGATGGCATCGATGATCTCGCGAACCTCCCGTTCGACCCGCCGCAGGCCGCTCTATAGACGGCTCCGCTCCAGGTGCGCCGGCAGCAAGTCGGTTGACCTCCCGGTGGTACTCGGCGATGAACTCCTTCACCAGTAGCCGCATGTTTGCGGGTCGCCAAGAGAGCGGGACAGCCGGTATGCCATCGAGCCTTGAGGATCGTCTGAAAGGCCTCGGCCACATCGCCAGCCTGGTCAACTCCGGAACCGAGCTCACGGACGTCCTGCGGCGAATCGCCATGGCGGTGTGCCAACGCTCCCTCTGGTCGAGCAGCGCCATCATGGCCCTCGACCGGACGAGCGGCTATTCGGTTCTGGTCGCCCGCCACGACCCCTATTTCGAAACGAACGCCGTCGCCGACGAGCGCTGGTTGCTGGAGACGAGCCCGACCCGGCAGGTTCTGGAGGCCGGGACCTCCCTCGTCATCGCCGATGCGCAGGAGGCCGCTGACTATCCCGGCTACCAGCGCGATGCGAGGCAGCGCGACTACCGGACCGTCGTGCTGCTGCCCCTGCAGGCGACCGACGAACGCGGCCGTGCGATGGTGATGTCGGTTCATGCCCATGAGCGTCGAACCGTCGAGCCGGACGAGCTGGTCTTCCTGGAAACCGCGGCCCGTCTCGCATCGCTGGCTGTCGAGAAGGCCCACCTCCTTCGTGTCGAGCAACAGCAGGTGATTCGGCTGCGCCAAACGCTCGATGTCCACGCGACGTCGATGGAGCAGGTCCTGGCAGGGGGGAGCTTGTCGTCCGTTCTCGAAATCGTCGCTGCGAGGCTCCCCTATCCGCTTCTCCTCGTCGATCTGACGACAAACCAGGCTCTGGCGCAGGGTTCGCCGGCACCCACGGGCGTGTGCGATGCCGAGTGGGCCTCGATCGTCGCACAGCAGGGGGCACGGGCGTTCGCCCATCTCCTGCATTCGATGCAGCCCTCCCGCTTCTCGAGCCGGCGGCGCATCGGTCTGGCCCCGTTCGGCTTCGATGTCGAGGCCGAAGCTTTCGTCGAGCCGTTCGTCGTCGACGGCATCGTGCTAGGCGGCCTCATGCTCTTCACGGACGCCGGCGATCTTGACGCATTCGACGCGCTGGTCGCCGAGGAAGCCCGGTTCGCGCTGACCGTTCAGCTCATGCGAGCTCATGTGCGCTTTATCACGCAGGCGGAAACCCACGGCGAGTTCTTCGGCCGGCTGTTCAGCGGCAACTGGCGCGATCGGACCGAAACTCTGGAGCGTGCCGGTCATCTCGGCTTGGCGGTGGACATGCCGGCGCGCCTCGCCGTGCTCACGCTCGCGCCCGAGGACCGATCTTCGCTGCCGGCGAACCGGCGCGCCGACCTGCTGCGCAGCTTGCTCAGGACGGCGGGCCAGCGGACGGCCGGCGTTACCGCTTTCTTCGACGGTGATGCGTTCGTCGTGTTCCTGCCGCAGGCCGCGGGTGACGAGACATCCGCGGAGCTGTTGGTTCAGCGCCTGATAGACGAGATAGCTTGGGTTTCGGAGTCTAAGCCGATCGCTGTTCTCAGCCGACTTTGCACCAAGCCCGAGGACTACCAGGCGGCGCGGCAGGACTGCTCCCGGCTGCTTGAGCTCGGTCAGCGCGTCGGGCGACGGGGTATGGTCAAAGAGGCCGATTTTGGTCCCTTGGCGCAACTGCTCGCGGCCGCCGACAGGGCGGAGCTTCGCCGATTCGTCACCGACACCCTCGGCGCGATCGAGGTTTTCGATCGCCAGCACCGCTCCGACTTCCTGCCCACCCTCGACACCTTTCTCACCCATCTATGCCGCTATCAGGCATGTGCCGATGCCCTGGGCATTCACGTCACGACACTCCGCTACCGTCTCAAGCGGCTGAACGAGCTGTTCGGCGTCGATCTGGATGCTCCCGACACCCGGCTGGCTCTCCTGCTGGCGCTCCGGATCCGAGGGGTCGTGAACAGCGCCGATTGACCGTATTCCTCGGACTCGGAGGAAATAATATCGTATTATTCCGCCGAGTCCGAGCAGGTCGGGGAACTCCAAGATCGCTAAGCTGATCTCCGTTGGTTTTCCGAGCTGTGAGGCTGCGCATGGCGAAGTCCGGTGGAGGCGAGGAGGGTATCGGCGCGCTGCGTCGGACGCTGGGCACGTTCGTGACCGGCGTGACGGTCGTCACGACGATTGGTGACGATGGGGCGCCGCGGGGGTTAACCGCCAACTCGTTCACTTCGGTGTCGCTCGATCCGCCGCTCGTCCTCGTGTGCATTGCGCGCACGGCTGGAAGCTGCCCGGCTTTCCTGGCGGCGCGCGGCTTTGCGGTGAATATCCTCAGCGATGACCAGCAAGCACTATCGGTGCGGTTCGCGTCGAAGCGGCCCGACAAGTTCGCCGGCGTTTCCCACAGTGTCAGGGTAACCGGTGCTCCCATCATCGAGGGCTCGCTGGCCTGGCTGGACTGCGCGGTCCGACAGCGTCTCGAGGCCGGCGACCACATCATCCTGATCGGCGAGGTGCTGGCGTTCGAGCGGAGCGCGCGACGGCCGCTCGCCTACTGTCAGGGCAGTTACCTTCCGCTCGGCCGATATGACGAAACCCAAGCGCGAGAAACCGCCAACGATGGGTCTTCGGTAGCAGGCCCGCACAATCTCGCGCGCCGGAACTAATGTCCCGAGAGCAGCCAGGAGGATGCAGAATGAAGTTCAGTCTTGCGATCAATATGGAGCGGATGAGCCCCGGCACCGACATGCAGGAGGTCGCGCGCCACACGCTCGAGATGGTTCAGATGGCGGACGAGGCGGGCTTCGACATCACCTGGGCGGCCGAGCATCACGCAATAGAGATGACGATCGCCCCGGCGCCGTTCCAGCTTCTGGCCTGGTGGGGGGCGCACACGAATCGCATTCGTCTGGGAACGGGCGTGGTCGTGGCGGCCTACTGGCACCCGATCAAGCTCGCCGGCGAAGCCGCCATGCTCGATCTGCTGACCGGCGGTCGCCTAGAGTTCGGCCTCGGCTGCGGTGCCTACCAGCGCGAGTTCAATCGGATGGCGCGCGGCCTGAAGACCCAGGAAAGCGTGCCCTATATGCTCGAGATGCTGCCGATTCTGAAGCAGCTCTGGCAGGGGGATTATGCGCATGACGGGCAATTCTGGTCCTTTCCGAAGGCGACCTCCTGCCCGAAGCCGCTGCAGCAGCCGCATCCTCCGCTCTGGGTGGCGGCGCGCAATCCGGTTTCATTCCAGTGGGCGCTCGACAGCGGCTGCAACATCATGACCTGGGCGCTGACGCGCGAGTTCGCCGAGGTCGAAACCTATATGGAGCGTTTCGAAACCGCCTTGGCCAATGCACCCGCGGGAACCAAGCGCCCTCGTTTCATGACGATGCGCCACAGCGCGGTCTACGAAAAGCCCGATGACTGGGAACCCTATGTGAAGTCTCTTCAGCGTGTCGCGGCGCAGTTCGAGAATTTGTTCCGGGAGCTGGGTGCGGTCGACAATGGCTTCCCGGAGGAGATCGACCTCGCGAGCCTGGAGCATCGGGCCGAGTACGATCCGACCATGCTACGGACCAATCTGATGTTCGGAACGCCGGACGAGGTGATCGCGAAGCTGAAGCGGTATGAGGCGCTGGGCGTCGACGATTTCCTCTACTATGCAAGCTATGGCCTGCCGATGGAGCTTCAAAAGAAATCGCTGAAGCTGTTCATCAATGAGGTCATGCCCGCTTTCGCCGAACCGAGTTCGAAGGAGCGCGTGGCGGTTGCATAATGGATGAAAGGCGGGACCGTCGCTCTTCAGAGAGTGGTGTGCCGAGGCAGCCTTGAGCCCACCACTCTTTCAGGATAGAAGCGCTAATCGCTAATACCGTATTACGGGAGAGATCGGGCCATGGCCCAGGGGACGGCGGCGCGCGACAACCTCGAGTCGTTGCGCATCAATCGCAGCAAGGTGACGTTGCGCCAGCAGGTGCTCGATGCCTTGCGCAACGCGATCCTGGAGTTCCGCTTCAAGCCCGGCGACCGCCTCATCGAACGCGAGTTGTGCGAACTGACGGGCGTCAGCCGCACGAGCGTGCGCGAGGCATTGCGTCACCTCGAGTCCGAGGGGCTGGTCCACAACGTCCCGAACAAAGGGCCGATCGTCGCGACGGTGGGTGCGGAGGAGGCGCAGCGCATCTATGAGGTGCGCGAGGCGTTGGAGGGCGTGGCCGGGCGGCTTTTCGCGCAACGGGCGACGGATCACCAGATCGCAGAGTTGAGAGCCGCGACCGAGCGCCTCGAAAGAGCTTTCGCGACAAAGGACACGCGCGAGATCGTCGCCGAGGCGACGCGCTTCTATGACGTCTTCCTCGATGGCTGCGGAAATGCGCTGATCCGCGACATGATCCGTTCGCTGCACGCGCGGGTGGTCTATCTGCGCGCCACCTCGATGTCTCAGCCGGGGCGGGCTCCCGGCAGCCTTGCCGAAATGCACCGGATCATGGAGGCGATCAGCCGGCGCGATGCCGACGCGGCGGAGGAGGCCTGTAAGGACCATGTCCGGCGGGCCTGCGCGGCAGCGTTGGATGTGTTGCATCAGCGCAGCGCCGAGGCCCAGCAGTAACCAAGGAAGGATCCCGGCTGGCATCAGTTCACTGGCAGCCTCAAACAGATTGTATTATAGATTATGGCATACATAAATCGGGGAAGGGCATCATGACCGTCGAAATCCGCAAGATCGTCCGCTATGTCGAGGACACCCATGTCGAGGGGGGCAAGCCTGGGGGCAGTCCGGTCCGGATGGCGGCGGCGGCGGCCGTGGTTCGCAACCCCTGGGCCGGGCGCGGTTTCGTCGACGATCTACGGCCGGACATCCTGTCCGTCGCGCCGGAGCTTGGCCGCCGCCTCGTTCCGATCATTCTGGAAGCCTGCGGCGGTGGTGACGGAGTCGAGGCCTATGGCAAGGCCGCGGTGGTCGGAACGGCGGGCGAGGTCGAGCACGCCTCGGCGCTCATCCACACGCTGCGCTTCGGCAACATCTATCGCGAGGCGGTCGGCGGAAAATCCTATCTGAGCTTTACGAACAAGCGCGGGGCACCGGGCTGTGCCATCGCCATCCCCATGATGCACAAGCTCGACGAGGGCATGCGCTCGCACTACCTGACCGTCGAGTTCACCATCAATGACGCGCCGGGCCCGGACGAGATCGTCGTGGCGCTCGGGGCCGCCACCGGCGGTCGCCTTCATCCGCGTATCGGCGACCGCTATCAGGACATGAAGGACATGGCGGCCGAGAAGGGTGGGGCATGAATCTCGCCGCGCCTGCCCGGGATGGCCTGACCCACGGAACGCGCTACCGCGTCTCCGGCGAGGGGGCGCCTGTGGTGCTGGTACACGGGGTCGGGATGGATCTCGGGATGTGGGAAGCGGTCGTGGAGCGGCTTGGCCACGGGTACCGCATCCTACGCTATGACATGCTCGGCCATGGTGGCAGCACGAAACCGCCCGGCCCGTACCGATTGGATGATTTCGTCGCGCAGCTTACGGCCTTGACCAACGAGTTGGGGCTTGCGCGTTTCGACCTCGTCGGTTTCTCGATGGGCGGTCTGGTGGCGCAGGCCTTCGCCATTGCGCATGGCGGCAGGCTTGGCCGTCTCGTGCTGCTCAATACGGTCTTCGACCGAAACCCGGCGGAGCGATCCGCGATTGAGGCGCGGGTCCGCGACGTGCGAGCGGGTGGCTATGTGGCCGGCGTCGAAGCTGCGCTGGAGCGTTGGTTCACGCCCTCATTCCGCCTTGCACATCCCGAAATCGTTGCTGCCGTCCGGCGGCATATGAGCGCCAACGACGTGGCTGCCTACGCCGCCGCCTATACGGTGTTCGCGACGGCCGACCGTGAGCTCTCGCAGAAAGTAGAGGAGATCCGGGTGCCGACGCTGGTCGCGACCGGTGCGGACGATCAGCGCTCCACGCCGGAGATGGCCCGGAGATTGGCGGATCGCGTGCCCCACGCAATCTGCCGGATCATCGATGGTCAGCGTCACCTCACACCGATCGAGGTGCCGGACGAGGTGGCGGCGCTTATCGACGCGTTCCTGTCCGCGGAGAACGGAGCGCCAGACAAGAAGGCTGCGTCATGACGACACTCACCGAATATCAGATGTTCGTGGACGGCGCCTGGATCGATGCCGAGGGCGGAGCGCGGCTGGAGAGCGTCAATCCGGCGACCGGGGAGGCGTGGGCGCGCTTTCCCAATGCCGGGGCGGGCGATGTCGATCGCGCCGTGCGCGCGGCGCATCGCGCCATGACGGAAGGTCCCTGGGCGCAAATGAGTGCAACCCAGCGCGGCAAGCTGCTGCGGCGGCTCGCCGATCTCGTTGCCGAGCGGGCGGATATGATCGCCCGGGCGGAGACGACCGACACGGGCAAGCTGATCCGCGAGACCCGAAGCCAGATCCGCTATGTCGCCGAGTATTTCCACTATTTCGCCGGCGCCGCGGATAAGCTCGAAGGGGCGACGCTGCCGATCGACAAGCCCAATCTTTTCGTCATGACGGTGCGCGAGCCGATCGGCGTCGTCGCCGCCATCGTGCCCTGGAACTCGCAATTGATGCTGGCGGCGGTCAAGATCGGCCCGGCCCTGGCCGCGGGCAACGCAGTGGTGCTCAAGGCATCGGAACAGGGGCCGGCGCCCCTCCTGGAGCTTGCGAAGCTGTGCGACGAGGCCGGCTTCCCGCCCGGCGTCGTCAATGTCGTGACCGGACTCGGCGAGCCATGCGGGCGGGTGCTGACGAGCCATTCCCTCGTCGCCCGTATTGCCTTCACCGGCGGGCCGGCCACAGCGCGGCACGTGATCCGCAACAGCGCCGAGAATCTGGCGGTCGTATCGCTCGAGCTCGGCGGCAAGTCGCCGATCCTGGTGTTTGAGGATGCAGATCTCGATACCGCGGCAAACAGCATCATCGCCGGCAATTTCGGCGCCACCGGTCAGAGCTGCGTTGCCGGATCGCGGGTATTCGTCCATGCACGCGTCTTCGATGCGGTTATGGAGCGGGTCGCCGCGCGCGCGCGGAGCATCCGCATAGGTGACCCGCTCGACGACGGGACGGAGATGGGGCCGCTCGCCACCGCGCCGCAGCTCGAGCATGTCGAGAGCGCGGTGGCTCGCTCCCTCGACGCCGGCGCGACGCTCGTGACCGGAGGCCGCCGCCCGGCGGGGCTGCGGGGCTGGTACTACGAGCCGACGATCCTCTCCTGTCCCACGGCGGACATCGCCGCCGCGCGCGAGGAGCTGTTCGGGCCGGTGCTGAGCGCCTTCCGGTTCGATGACGAGGAACAGGCCATTGCCGCCGCCAATGATACCGATTACGGCCTTGCCGCGGGAATCTTCACGCGGGACGTGGCGCGCGCCCTGCGGGTGATGCGCCGAATCCGGTCAGGCGTCGTCTGGATCAACACCTACCGTGCCGTGTCTCCCGTGGCGCCCTTCGGCGGCTACAAATCGAGCGGCTACGGGCGTGAGGCGGGGCAGGAGACGCTCCTCGACTATACGCGCACGAAGACGGTGTGGATCAACACCTCCGACGCGCCGATGGGCGACCCGTTCGTGATGCGGTGAGGAGGGGGCGATGATCTACGAAGAGCGGACCTATCGGCTGAAGACAGGCACCGTGCCCGCATATCTCCGGCTGGTCGAGCAGGAGGGGATTGCGATTCAGCGGGGCTATCTCGGCCAGCTCGTCGGCTATTTCTCGACGGACATCGGGCCGCTGAACCAGATCGTGCATATCTGGGCGTTCGAAAGCCTCGAAGACCGCGACCAGCGTCGGGCCGCACTGCTGCAGGACCCGGTCTGGCAGGCCTTTCTGCCGAAGATCCAGGCGCTGATCGAGACAATGGAATGCAAGATTCTCAAGCCTGCTTCGTTCTCGCCGCTTCGCTGAAACAGTGGAGATCGAGTTGTCCAACCAACAACCAGAAACAGGAGCTTCACTCATGATCACACGCAGACGGTTGCTCGGGACGGTTGGGGTCGGCGCCAGCGCGCTGGCCCTCGGCGCAGCATCAACGGGTCGGCTGCTCGCGGCCTCCGGTCCGCTTACTTTTGCAAGCTGGGGCGGTACGACGCAGGATGCCCAAGCGGCCGCATGGGCCGATCCCTTCCAGGAGGCGACGGGCATCGAGGTCCTGCAGGACGGCCCGACGGACTACGGCAAGCTCAAGGCGATGGTCGAGAGCGGCAACGCGGTCTGGGACGTCGTCGACGTCGAAGGCGACTACGCCTTTCAGGCCGCACAGATGGGACTCCTGGAGCCGATCGACTATTCGATCGTGAAGAAGGAGAACCTGGATCCGCGGTTCAGCTTCGACCATGGCGTCGGCAGCTTCTATTATTCCTTCGTGCTCGGCTACAACAAGGATGCGTTCGGCGACAAGGCGCCCGAGACCTGGGCCGACCTGTTCGACACCACCAAGTTTCCCGGCAAGCGAACATTCTGGAAGTGGTCCAGCCCCGGGGTGCTCGAGGTGGCGCTGCTCGCCGATGGGGTTTCGGCCGATCAGCTCTATCCGCTCGATCTCGATCGGGCGTTCGCGAAGCTCGACACGATCAAGCAGGACATTCTCTGGTGGGGAAGCGGCGCGGAGTCGCAGCAGCTTCTCGTCTCCGGCGAAGCGCCGATCGGCAGCTTCTGGAACGGCCGCATCTACGCCATTCAGCAGTCGGGGATGGACAATATTGGCATCTCCTGGAATCAGAACCTGGCGCTTGCCGACATCCTCGTCGTTCCGAAGGGCACCAAGAACAAGGACGCGGCGATGAAGTTTCTCGCCCTGGCCTCCAGCCCCGAAGGTCAGGCGGCATTCGCCAACGCCACCGCCTATGCGCCAATCAACACCGCTGCGGTGCCGCTACTCGACAAGGGCATGTTGCCGCTCATGCCCTTCGAGCATACCGAGACGCAGATCACGCCGGATATGCAGTATTGGGCCGAGAACCGGGATGCCATCGGCGAGCGGTGGTACGCCTGGCAAGTAAAGTGAGACCATGACGACCGTATCGGGGCAGCCTTTGCGGCTGCCCCGAAGCCATTTCGGAATCGAGTTGTGACGAGTCAGGCGCAAATAGCCCAACCGGACGAACTGCCTGCCATGCGATCGACCCTGAGGCGAGGGCGCGCATGGCCGCTGCGCGGCTTCGGCCCAGCTCTCCCGGCGCTCGTCTTCCTGTTCGTGTTCATGGTAGCGCCGCTTGCGGTCCTGTTTCTACGCAGTGTGACCGAGCCGACGCTGGGCCTTGGCAACTACGCCGAGCTACTCGGCGATGCGACTTACGGTCGTGTGCTGTTCAATACCTTCACCGTGGCGACCGTCGTGACGGTGGTCACGCTGGCGCTCGGCTATCCCGTCGCATGGCTGCTCGTGATTCTGCCAAGCCGCGTGGCGCGATGGCTGTTCGCGATCATCCTTCTGTCGATGTGGACGAATCTCCTGGCTCGCACCTACGGGTGGATGGTGCTGCTGCAGCGCACAGGCGTGATCAACCGCACGTTGATGGATCTCGGCCTCATAAGCGAGCCGTTGCCGCTGGTCAACAACCTTGCCGGCGTGACCATCGGCATGACCTATATCATGCTGCCGTTCATCATCCTGCCCTTGCACGCGACCCTGTCGGCCATCGATCCGGCCATCATGCAGGCCGCGTCCATTGCAGGAGCCCGGCCCCGGCAGATCTTCTTCCGGGTCCTTCTGCCGCTCTCCCTACCCGGTATCGGGGCAGGTTGCTTGATGGTGTTCGTCATGGCGCTCGGCTATTACGTCACGCCGGCGCTGCTTGGCGGCGCGTCCACGACGATGCTGGCCGAACTCATCGCGCAGCAGGTCCAGTCGCTTCTCAATTGGGGGCTCGGCAGCGCCGCCGCGTTCATCCTCCTGACGGTGACCCTCATCCTGTACGCGATCTATGTCAGGGCGATTGGTCTCGGCCGGCCGCAGTAGGAGTTCCGCATGCTGCTCTCGCTCAACCGCATGGGCCCCGGACGATACGCCCTCTACAGCATCGGCGTGCTGGTGGCCTTGTTCCTCCTGTTCCCCATCCTGTTCATTGCCCTCCTTTCGTTCGGCTCCTCGCAGTGGCTGCAGTTTCCACCACCCGGCTGGACGCTGAAGTGGTACCGGGACTTCTTCGACGATCCACGCTGGATCGCGGCCATCCTCACGAGTCTGAAGGTCGGTCTTTGCGTCATGGCCCTGTCGATCGCGCTCGGGCTTCCGGCCGCCTTCGCCCTGGTGCGCGGCAGCTTCCCGGGACGCGTGGCGCTCCGGGCATTCTTCACCAGCCCGATGATCGTGCCGATCGTGATCCTGGCGATCGCGCTCTATGCCGTGTTCCTGCGCCTCGGCCTCAACGGTACCTTCATCGGCTTCGTCGCCGCCCATCTGATCCTGGCGCTGCCGTTCTCGATCATCTGCATCGTGAATGCCCTTGAGGGGTTCGACGAGGCAATCGAGAAGGCGGCGATCGTCTGCGGCGCCTCGAAGCTGGAGGCGATCTGCCGGATCACTCTGCCGTCGATCCGGCTGGGGATCTTCGCGGGCGCGTTGTTCTCCTTTCTCATTTCGTGGGATGAGGTGGTACTCGGGATTTTCATGGCGAGCCCGTCTCTTCAAACCTTGCCAGTCAAGATGTGGACGACGCTGCGACAGGACCTCTCTCCTGTGATCGCGGCGGCGTCGACGCTTCTCATCGTGGTGACCATGGCCGTTATGGCTTTGGCCGCCTTCATTCGTCGGAGGTCCGAGCCATGAGCAGCACCGCTCCCGTCCTCGTCAGCATCCGGGATCTGGTCAAACGCTTCGGCCCGACGACGGCTGTCGACGGTGTTTCTCTCGACGTCGCGCAAGGCGAATTCCTGACCTTTCTCGGCTCGAGCGGGTCCGGCAAGACCACCACACTGTTCATCGTCGCCGGATTCGAGGATCCGACCGGCGGTGACGTTCTGATCGATGGGCGCTCGGTGCTGTCCGTCGCACCGAACAAGCGCAATATCGGGATGGTCTTCCAGCGCTACACGCTGTTTCCACATCTTTCGGTCTTCGACAATGTGGCCTTTCCGCTTGCCGTACGCCGCCGTCCGCGCCACGAGATCGAGCAGGCGGTTAAGGAGACCTTGGCCCTGGTCCGGCTTGAGGAGTTCGCAGCCCGCAAGCCTGGTCAACTTTCGGGAGGGCAGCAACAGCGTGTCGCGCTCGCGCGGGCGCTCGTCTACAAGCCGCGCATCCTCCTGATGGACGAACCTCTCGCGGCCCTCGACAAGAAGCTGCGGGAGGAGATCCAGATCGAGATCCGGCGTATTCACCGAGAGCTGGGTGTCACAATCCTCTACGTCACGCACGACCAGGAGGAGGCGCTCCGGCTTTCCGACCGGATCGCGGTTTTCAGTCATGGGCGCGTCGTCCAGGTCGGCAGCGGGGCCGATCTCTATGAACGGCCAGCCGATGCCTTCGTCGCAGGCTTCATCGGCAATTCAAACTTCCTGCCGGCAAGGGTGAGAGGCGTGGACGCGGAGCGGACCGCGGTGGAGCTGCCGAATGGTGCGGTGGTCGCCGGTCGGACCGACTCCGCGCTTGCGAGCGGCGGTGAGGCGAGTCTCATGATCCGGCCTGAGAAGCTGTTTCTAGTGAATGGTCGAGATGCTCCGGACGCAAATTACGATTGTCGTGTCGACGTGACCTTACGCGACAGCACCTATCTCGGTGATAGCCTTCAACGCGAAGTCGTAACGCCATGGGGCCAATGCCTCATGGTACGCCAGACCGGCGATGCCGAAGCGCTGTCGCACGCCGGCACCGGAGCGGCGCTAACACTGTGTTGGCATTCCGGGGACGCGCGCGTGTTCAGGAAGACGGCTGGAAGCAGCGCGCCGCGCTCGTGAGAGGGCCCGGCCGATTGTTCTGATATCTGCGATGCTGGGAACAAGTGCGTCCGAATGCCCCCGCGGCGTCCGAGCCATTAAGCGAATGCCTGAAAGCGGCCCGGGCACAGGCTGCCACCTCCTTTCACCGGTTGCGCTTTTTGGCCAATGCATGGTTTGGCCGGACTGCGACTGTCGACGAGCGGTGCTACGGGATAATTTCAGGAGTCGGGAAAATGGTCACGGCTGAAACAGGACCTGTCCGGGACGGTTTCGGAGGCGCGCCGCGCCGCGCGCCCGGTTCGGCGGTTCAAGGTCGAGGCGGCCGAGCTCCCGCAGCCACCTCGAGGAACGGTGCCGAACGGTCGACCACTTGAACACGCAGCTTGCCGTTGGACCGCGCTCGGGTTGTTTGATGATGATCAGGAAAACGCTGACCAAATCAGCACGCCGAGATAGAGCCCGATGCCGAAGCTCAGATGCGTGACCAGCGTGTTCTTTCGGGCGGTGTTTGGCTGCGGCGTTTTCGAGGCGGCGATGCCCCTGCCCATGCCCGGTTGCATGATCAAAAATGGCGCGGCGCTGGTCAAAAGACCCGTCAGCAGGCACCCGCCGAAGGAAGGTGGCCACCCGCTGCTGGCAATAAGCCCCAAGGCAAAGGTCATGCCGATGAGATAATGCGCGGTCCACCCAATGACTGCTTCGCCTGCAATGGGCGAGGAAGCCGTTATGGGGGTGTGCGAAAAGCGGCCCTTAGGGAAGTGGCCGATCCAACGTCCGACCATGCGGTAGTCGAGCACGGCTGCGCCCCAAATCCGTTGGCGGAGAAAAACCACGCCGTCCATGAACAGTGTGGCGATGATCCCGACCGGGATCGCAAAAGCAAGGATGACCGTCACATCGGACATAATCGTTTCCCATCGTTCCTGAAAGAACCAGCGCGGCCTCCTGCGCGAAAAACCTCTCCGTGCGGGGCTTCCCTGCCGCCCGGAACTCGCATCGCGGCGGGCGCCAGGAAGACGTTTGCGCTTGATTCCGTCGCTGTTCGATGAGAGCTTGCCACTTCAAGTCAACTTGAAGTCAAGCCATGATTCTGGATATCGGCGAAGTCTCGAAGAGGTCGGGTCTGCCTGCCTCGACTCTACGGTACTATGAGGAGAAAGGCCTCATTCAGTCGGCTGGCCGCCGCGGCCTGCGCCGGGTGTTCGAGCACAGCGTGCTGGAGCGTCTGTCGCTCATCGCGCTTGGGCGCAGCGCGGGTTTTTCGCTGGACGACATCGCCGACATGTTCACCGAGGGCGGGCGCCCCCGGATCGATCGGGCCCAGCTTGCGGCCAAGGCCGATGAGCTGAACCGCGTTATCCGTAGGCTCGGCGCGATGCGAGACGCCTTGCGCCACACCGCCGCGTGTCCGGCACCGAGCCACATGGAATGCCCGACATTCCAGCGCATGCTCAGGTTGGCTAGCGCAACCCGGGCCCGGAAGCGGCCGTCACTCACAACGACGAAGGCCTAGGCTAAGGGCCCATTAACCCTGCAGCACTTCACGACCGCTTCGAGCCCTTAGCCGACCCGCTAACATTGTCGGCAGTTTCGTATTGCTCTCAGCGGAATTTATCCGGGCGGCATTCGCTCGAATTTCTGCAACGAGGAATCAATCGTGTCCCACGCATGGCCGCGGATGCTGTATGTGACCATCTGCGGATTGAATTGGCTTGGGTCGTCAAGGCTGGTCGCGTGGACCGCTACCAGTTCCGGCATTGCGACGAATGTCAGGTAGACCGGCGTTCCACAGGTCGGGCAGAAGGCGTGGACCTTTTCGTTCCCGCTGTCGTCCGCTACCCGCCAGTTTTTCGCTTCGCCCGTAATTGTCACATCGGCTCGCTGGGGGAAGGTCAGATAGGATCCATGTCCCGTGCCACTTCGTTTCTGGCAATCGCGGCATTGGCAGTGGTTCTCGACGATGGGTTCGCTGCTCGTTTCATAACGGATCGTGCCGCACGCACATCCGCCGGTATAGGGGGTGGTCATTGTCATTCTCCCGCTGGCAGACTTCTCAATTGGCACGGCAAGGGATCAGGCCGATTTTGGCTTGGCAAAAAGGTCAATGCCGCGGCCGGTTTCCAGGAAGGATTTCAGGCTGGAGAGGACGGCCGGCCAACCTTGTTTGACGCCGTTCGCCATCCCGCTGCCGGCTTCGAGTTCGTCATGGGTGACGGTCAGCCGGACCATGTTCTCGTATTCCTCGATCTCGAACGTCACCCGGCTGTAGCTTGCCGGATCGGAGGCCTGCGAAGCGTTCGCCCAGGTGATGACGAGACGGGTGGGTGGCGAGACCTCAATGACCTTGCCGACGAGTTCGACAGTCCGTTCATCATTGGCACGGATATGTTCCCATTTCGATCCGGGATTCCAGTCAGAGACGTTCTCGTGGCCCCAGTAGCGCCTTGCGACGTCCGGTTTCGTTATGGCCTCGAACACCTTTTCCGGCGTCGAGAGAACATAGGTCACGTAGACAAAGCTGGTCGTCTCTTTGGTCATTGTTACTCTCCTTCGAGTTCTTTCTTCAGATCGTGCAGCAGGCTGAGCCGCTGACGTTCGAATTTCCGCACCCACCGTTCGTAGACCTCGTGGAGAGGCACGGGGTTGATGAAATGCAGCTTTTCCCGGCCACGCCTAACCGTGCTCACCAGATTGGCCGCCTCCAATATCCCGAGGTGCTGCGTGGCGGATTGCCGGGCCATGTCCAGGTTTTCGCAAAGCTGGCCGAGCGTCTGCCCGTTCCTTTCACAGAGAAGGTCGAGCAGCTTTCTGCGTGTCGGGTCGCCTAGCGCTTTGAAAACCTTGTCAGCGTGCATCGGTCTCACTCATATGTGAGAATACAATATGCAGGTAAATGCCTGCATGTCAAGTGGCGGCTAAGCCCGCAATCCGGTCATCATCACCTTGAGGATTCCCTTCTCGCGCAAGTCGTGATTCAAGTGGGTAGGAGGACCTGAGGACCTGTCTATGTCAGATCATTACTTGATCAGCGAAGCCCAAGTCGAACGTATCAAGGGCGTCGCCGCCTCGCGGGCGGGGGCCCGTTCTTGAGGAGACGCTGGAACGCGCGCCCATGCGCCCTGGTTGCCGAATTATAGGGGCTTACCACCGGACCCGAAGCGGGTGAGGGGCGCCGAACGATCGATACGTGCCCGGGCCGCTTCCACACATTCGCTTAATGGCCCGGATCGGCGTCGGAGGCATTCAGAGAAGGCTCTGAAATTACTCGGGTGTGTTCGAATGACCCTCTGCCGATCGAGAGGCAGGCCCGTTCGATGCCGCCGCTTTCGAGCAGCGCATCCAGCGCCTGATTGCCCCTTCACGACGGCGTCCTTCGAGGAACGCCCACGCTCCGGAAATCGAAGGCCGCACCCGAAAATCGGCAACAATTGCAATATAGGCCTGTGACAGAAGCGGACCGAAAACGCCGCCCGCTTCTGATCCGTTACAGGGGCGGCGCTGCCGCGCCGGGTTCGGTTTGTTGGGGAAACCAATGCAAGAGACGATGTCCATCTGGATCATGCCGCTGTTGGCCGGTCCATTCGTCGGCAGCTTCATCGGCGTGCTGGTGCTGCGGCTTCCGGCGGGAGATGCCGTGGTTTTCGGCCGCTCGGCCTGTCGATATTGCAGCCGCCAACTCGGCGCCCGCGATCTTGCTCCTCTTCTGAGTTGGGTTTGCAACCGCGGCCGCTGTCGATATTGCGGCGAGCGGATCGGCTTATTCTATCCGCTCATCGAGTTGGCCGCGTTGGGAGTCGCAGTCTGGTCGGTGAGTATCCTCTCGGGCTGGCTGCTATGGGCGACCTGCCTGCTGGGCTGGCTGCTGCTTGCCTTGGCTGTCATGGACTGGCGCGCCTTCGTGCTCTCCGACGCCTTGACCCTGTCGCTCGTGCCCACCGGTCTTGCCGTGGCTCATCTGGTGGAGCCGACGGTCCTGGCGGAGCATCTGATCGGCGCACTCGCCGGCTATCTGGCTTTCGCCGGCTTGGCTTCAGCCTATCGGTATGTTCGCGGGCGCGATGGCCTGGGCATGGGCGATGCGAAGCTATTGGCCGGCGCCGGCGCCTGGGTATCCTGGAGCGGATTGCCGAGCGTAGTGCTCCTGGCAGCACTTTGCGCCCTTTCTGCGGTTTTGGCGAAATCGCTTGCAGGCGGATCCATCTCGGCCATGGACCGGGTTCCGTTCGGAAGCTATCTCGCCCTTGGCACTTGGCTGGTCTGGCTGTATGGGCCGGTATCGTTGTAGACGGGTCCTCTCTCGACACGAAGCGCAATTTGGAATTGAATCAGATCACGTCGGCCCGCATGTCGAGCCGCTGGGGATTTTCCAATAAGAGCCGGATGAAGATGGCGGGAAAGCGAATTGGCCCGGATGTGTCGCCCTCCGTTTCAGCCGTCTTGTCCCGGATCCAAAGCGTGCGTCCGTCGCTCGGCCCTGCCGGCCAGCGAATCGCGGACTTTATCGTTCAGAATCCGCAGGACGTGGTCCATATGTCCGTCAGCGAGGTCGCGGAACGGACCGGTGCCAGCGAGGGCAGCGTGGTGGGGCTCTGCAAAAGTCTCGGTGCAACAGGCTTTCAACAGCTGAAGATCGTCCTGGCCCAGGAGTCGGTTCGCCCTGTCCAGTTCATCCATGAGGATCTGGAGCCTCGCGACGATGCGGCGACCGTTATTCGGAAGATCTTCCAGAGCAACGTTCAGACGCTGCACGACACCCAATCCACGCTCGACGTCGGCGCGCTGGCGCGCGCAGTTCGCGTCATCAAGAAGGCGAAACGGGTGGAAATCTATGGAATCGGAAGCGCCGCCCCGATTGCCGAAGATGCGCATTACCGGATGTTGCGAATCGGATTAGACGCCAAGGCCGTGATCGATTCCCACATTCAGGCGATCAGCGCCTCGTTGACCGGGCCGAGTGTGGCGGTACTCACCGTTTCACATTCGGGCAGCACGCATGAAACCGTGACCGCAACGCGACTGGCGAAGGAAGCGGGCGCGAAGACGATTTGCATCACCAATTTCGGGAAGTCGCCAATCCAGGCATTCGCGGATGTCGTGCTCTTCACGATGGCGCGCGAAACGAATTTTCGCACCGAGGCGATGACAAGCCGGTTGGCCCAACTCGCGATTATCGATGTCCTTATCGCCTGTCTCGCGCTGACCGATTATGACAAGGCCGTCGATACCATAAAGCACACCTTCGACGTTCTCTCGCTCAAGCGGTTCTGACCGAATCGTCGAGCGAATCGCTCCAC
Organism: Virgifigura deserti; assembly: GCA_003576685.1. Classification (GTDB taxonomy): domain Bacteria; phylum Pseudomonadota; class Alphaproteobacteria; order Dongiales; family Dongiaceae; genus Virgifigura; species Virgifigura deserti. The sequence goes on along the minus strand of QOZR01000003.1, from coordinate 399,966 downwards.
GATCTCGCCACCGGTGAGGCGAACGGGACCTGCGCGTGCCCAAGACAGGGGCTACTGAGCAGCCCCTTTGGTGACGTCGCGTCGGCGTAGGGCGTCGTTCCGACCAGCAGATATCGCATGCCTAGTCGGACGGCTCCGATGGCGTCCGTAGCCGGATTGTCACCGATGACCAGTGTGTCGGAAGGGCGAGTGCCGAGTCGCTTCAGTGCCTCAAGAAACAAGGTGTCTTCGGGTTTCCCGACGACTCGATCGGGTTGGATGCCGGCGCATGCGGTCACCGCCGTCATCAGCGCCCCCGTTTCCGGGATCAAGCCGCCGTCCTCGGCTGGATGGCTCAAATCGGGATTCGTGACGACGAGGCTGGCGCCTCTATGAAGCTCATTTACGATCTCGTTGAGCTTCGCATAATTGAATCGCCGGTCCCGGCCGAGAACCACGAAGTCGGCGTCGCGGTCTACCAATCTGAGACCCTGCCGTTCTGCAAATTTCCGAATGGCCGGGCTTGCGATCACCTTGAGGCGCGCCTGTGCATGGTGTTCGGCCATAAAGCGAATCGCGTGTTCGCCCGCGAGAATCAGTCGATCCGCTTCCACGCGCAGCCCGAGTTTGCGCAGCGTCGTTGCAAGGCCGAAGGCAGTGTCCGTAGAATTGTTGGACAGGATCACATAGCGGTCCTTGATCCGCTCGAGCAGTTCGACCGCACCCGCGATCACATAGTTCCCTCTTACGAGCGTTCCGTCGAGATCGACGATGAAGCCTTGGGTATCGTCGATCCATGACGACGCCCGCGCTCGGACGGAGGCGCTCGTGGCCCGGGTGGCGGCGTTCCGGGGGGCATTTCGGTTTTGAGCTCTTCCGAATTCGGTCATCGCGGATGTTAGCCTGCATACGGTTCATGATGGTGTGTCGGGGCGTTGAAGATAATTCATTTATTATCCGAGTAAAAGTTGAGAAAGATTCATTTCACTGTCACATGTCGCGGCTAGTCTCCTCCCGGGCCGCCCTCCTGATGTTCGGGCGCAACGGACTTGAGACGAGAGCGGTGCCGTTGCCGGTTGGATCTGCCGCTGCTGGAAAGGACATGTGAAAATGAAAAGGCTGCTGCTTCTCGTCGTCGCGCTGATGCTGGCGACGCCTGCATTTGCGCAGGATGGTACGAAGGACCGTCCATTGCGCGTGATGCTCATCCCCGCCGATGGTGGGACCGAATCGGGGACAAGGGCGGACTACGAGCCGGTCTTCAATGCGATCTCGCGCATGACCGGACTCAACTTCGACATCAAGGTCGGTCAGAGCTACGGCGCCGTCGTCGAGGCGATGTGCAATCAGTTGGCCGATATCGCGTTCTTCGGGCCTGTCTCGTACATCCAGGCGAACGAACGTGGCTGTGCCCAGCTCCTGGCGGTCGCCGTCCAGAAAGGAGAGTCCGTCTATTACGCGGGCATGTTCGCGAAGGCCGATGCGCCCATTACGGCGGTCAAGGACCTCAAGGGTCGACGGGTCGCTTTCGGCGATATCAACTCGACCTCCAGCTTCACGTTCCAGATGGCCATGATCCTCGATTCCGGGCTGGACCCGATCAAGGATCTTGCTGAAATCCGGATGACCGGAAGCCACGCCAACAGCATTGCTGCCTTGGCCCAGGGGCTGGTCGATGTCGCATGCCTCTCATTCGACTCCTATGAAAAGGCCGTGCGCGAAGGGGCCGTCGATCCGGAACAGATCAAGGTCCTGGTCAAGAGCATTCCCATTCCCAATCCGCCCCTGGCGATGAACACCAAGCTGCCAGAGGAGCTGAAAGCCAAGCTTAAGGCGGCCTTCAATTCGGTTCACGAGGCACCCGGCATCACCCCGGAAATGATCCGTGGTTACGGCGGAAAGATGGTCGACGCCTATGACGCCAATTTTTCCGACGACGAGTTCAGCGTCGCGGCCGCAAAGCTCGCCATGATCAGCAACGAGCTCAAGGGCGAGATCCTCAAGAAGGCGTCTGAGCGATGAATGGTGTCCGGGACCCGAGGATGCTGGCGTTCGACAGCGTGGAAAAGCGGTACCCGGACGGAACGGTGGCCCTGAGGAGCGTGTCCATGCAGGTTCCTCAGGGTGAGTTCTGCGTCATTCTCGGTCCGTCGGGTGCTGGCAAGTCCACACTGCTTCGCATGGTGAACGGACTCGTGGCGCCGACAGGCGGAAGCATCGTCGTCGACGGCATTCCGGTCGAGGAGAAGACGCTTCCGCGTATCCGACCGCGCATCGGCATGATTCATCAGCAGTTCAACCTGGTCCTGCGTTCGTCCGTGGCGACGAATATTCTTTCCGGCGCGCTGCCGGCGATTTCCACCTGGCGCGCCGTTACGCACCTGTTCCCGGAACGGTATCGGCGCAGGACATGCGAGCTTGTCGCCGCCGTCGGGCTCGGCGAGGAGCATTTGCGGCGGCGTGTCAGCGGTCTCTCCGGCGGGCAGCAGCAGCGGGTCGGAATCGCCCGCGCCTTCATGCTCGATCCGGCCATTGTTCTGGCCGACGAGCCGGTCGCAAGCCTCGATCCGAAGATCAGCCGCGATATTCTTTCACTGTTGAAGCGCGAGTCGCGTGACCGCGGCACAACGGTGCTTTGCAGTCTGCATCAGATGGATCTTGCCCGCGAGTTCGCCGACCGGATCGTGGCGTTGCGGGGAGGCGAGGTGGCCTTCGACGGCGAACCGGCCGACCTCGACGAGGCGGCGACGGACTCGATCTATGGGGAAATCATCGCGGGCGATCTCCTGATCCAAAGGGACCGCCCCAAGATCGTCGCCAGGGCGTAGGGACTCACGATGGCCGATATTCAAACCATGCAGCAGACGGCGCGCCCGGCATCGGCATGGCGCCTCGACCCGCCTTACGGCGCCCGCACGGTGCTTGTCGTCATGCTCGCCGCGCTGTTGCTGTGGTACACCGGAAAGAGAGTCGAAATCGACCGCATGGTGGCGTTGACCGCCGAAGGCGTCCTCGCGACGGTCGGGCTCCGGGAGCATTCGCAGGTCGGCTCGGGTCTCGCGAAGATCGGAAGCTCGCTCTTTCCGCTGCAGATATCCGAGCGTACGGAAACCGCTCGGATCGAAAATTTCGACCCAACCGATCTACCGTGGCTCTCCTATATCGAAACGGTCGAGCACCGGGAACGGACTCTCAATCCGACGACGCTCGCCATGGAGGAGTCCGTCGAGACGAGGGAATACCTCGTCGAGCCGGTCGGATATCTCCGACATGTCCTCGTGAAGATGCTGGAAACCCTGGAGATCGCCCTTTGGGGGACCATTCTCGCGGTTGCACTCAGCATTCCGCTGGCCTTCTATGGCGCCAGGAACTACACGCGGAATCGGCTGACATATGTTGCGTCCCGCAGCGCCGTGAGCCTGTTCCGTGCGGTGCCGGAACTGGTCAGCGCCTTGTTCCTCGTGCTTGCCTACGGCTTCGGGCCGATCGCCGGCATCCTTGCCCTCGGCATTCACGCTGCGGGCTTCCTCGGCAAGTTCTACGGTGAGGACATCGAGAACGCGGACGACAAGCCGCAAGAGGCACTCCGGGCCATCGGGGGCAACAAGGTGAAGGTTCTCTGGCTTGCCGTGCTGCCCCAGGTGCTGCCGCAATACATCGCCTACACGCTCTATATCCTGGACCGTAATGTGCGCATGGCGACGGTCGTGGGACTGGTCGGCGCCGGCGGCATCGGTCAGGAGCTGAAGGGGCGCTATGACATCTTCAATTATGGGCATGTCGGCACAATCCTGGTCGTCATTTTCCTGACGGTGTTCGTCCTGGATCAGATTTCCGCCCGTCTACGAAGCCGATATCTGTAGGAAAGGCCGCTATACCGAGGACAGGTTCGACGCGACCGGGTTGCGGCTGCCGCGTCGGGCTAATATGCGCGCGCCGCAAGAGTCCATTGAAATAAACTGAAATAAATAAGTCTTAATAAGTTCTATATTGATTAATTACAGGAAATAACTAAGCAGACTATAAACAAACCCTCGCTACTTGTTCTAAAGGAGGGAAGAGAAAGTGAGAAAGTTATCCTTACGCGTGGGGGCATCGGTCGCCGTGATCGCAGCGATGACGGCCGCGCAGACGGCCTTCGCCGCTTCCGAGCCGCCGGCCGAGGGCGCATTCACCTTGGTGGTGCTGCCCGATACCCAGAACTATGCCGATGTCAATCAGCCGCACCTGAACCAGTACTATCGAATGCAGACGGATTGGATCGCGGCGAATGTCGAGAAGCACAACATCAAATATGTGCTGCATCTCGGCGATATCACTCAGCACAATCGCGAAGACGAGTGGCCGATCGCGCGCGCGGCTCATGGCGTACTGAGCGATGCCGGCATTCCCTTCTCGATGACGATCGGGAATCACGATGCCGGGCCGAACGGAAATGGTGCGACCCGGGAAACGCTGCACGATCAGGACAGGTTCTTCGGCCTCAACTCGCCTTACGCCCAGCAGCCTTCGGTCGGCGGATTCCTCGGCGATCCCGGGACGACGTCCAACAGCTGGCACACCTTCGAGGCCGGTGGCAAGAAGTGGCTGATCGTCACGCTGGAATGGGGGCCGCGTGATGTCGTCCTGGAGCAGGCGAGCGAGATCATCGAGCAGCACCCGGATCACAGCGTGATCCTCACCACTCACGCCAATATGTTCAACAGCGGCGCCCGCTATAACCACATGCTCGGCGGGCAGTCCTGGAACCCGCACGGCTACGGCGTCGGCAACCTGCCGGAGAAGCCGAACGACGGTCAGGAGATCTGGGACGAGCTGCTGAAGAAGCACAGCAACATCAAGCTCATCATGAACGGCCACGTGCTGAACGACGGCACCGGCCTGCTGACCAGCATCGGCGAGGAAGGCCAGGTCATTCATCAGGCGTTGATGAACTACCAAGTCCGCGCACAAGGCGGGGAGGCTTGGCTGCGCCTGCTTGAGTTCCATCCGGACGGCGAGACGGTTCGCGTGCGGACCTACACGCCGGCGTTGGACCAGTATGATCGTACGATCGACAACGAGTTCACGCTCGCCTTCACCGACCGCAAGGTCATGAACGACCATGTGGCTCAGACGCTGGCGGCCGAGCCGAAGGTCTATTATCAGCTCGCAGCAACCAGCGGCGCCGATATCTCGAACGACGGCGTTCTGGGTGGTGGCCTCGACGCCGAGTTCGAAGGCGCCGCCGATGTATCGCGTAGTGCTGAAGACACCGAGGTCAAGCCGTACATGTTCGACGGCGACAGCCAAGTGACGACGCGTGGTGGGCTTCGGCCAATGCGGCAATGGTCGGTCGCGACATGGGTCCGGTCGGTCAGTGATGTCGAAGGGCAGACCGTGCTTTCGCTGCGGTCGGGCAACAACGGCCTGGGGCTGAGCATCCGCTTGCAGCCGGCGGCCGACGGTGCCGCGGGGCAGCGCTGGGCGGCGGAGTTCGGCACCCGCGGCAACACGCGTGCCATGGTGCAGGACATCGGCGAAGTGATCCCGCACAACTGGTATCATCTCGCCGTCACTTCCGATGGCGACACGGTACGCTTCTATGTCGACGGCATGTTGGCAGCCGAGGATGACGCGTCGGAGACGTCTCTGACTCTCGGGCGGAGCACGCCGGTCATCGGTGAGGGACTGCATGGCGAGGTAGGCGAACTCGCCATCTTCGATCGGCAGCTCACCTATGGTGAAGTGACGCAGCTGCACCGGTCGGCCTTCCACCGCGTCATCGCCGGCAATCTCGTGAACGCGGCGTCGACGATCGACACCAACGGTGTCGCGCCCATCACGGTGCTGAATCAGTCCTTCCCGGGCATTTCGGTTGCTGAAACCAACCGGAGCGACCACGAGCTGTTCCTCGGCAATGTCCCGCAGGTGGATCCGCAGACCAGTCCTGTCCGCGGCACGGCCGCGATCGCCGGCGACGGCGTGATGCTCGCCACTGTGACGCAGAACAACCGGGATGACGTTCCCGCCAGCGTGGAGGTGGGCTGGAATAGCTTCAGTGACGGCGTCCTGTCCATCTCGACAACGCAGGTCGGCGACGGCCAGGAGGTCAACACCAACACGAGCGCGGCTTGGTTCTCGTTCGTCGATGGCTGGACGGTGGGCCACGTCAACAGTGCGGGCCGGCTGATCCACGGCAATTCGGTGACCTCAAACATGGTCAGGCCGCTGCCGCTCGGCGAGCGTGGCCGCAGCATCCTCGACCTCGGTGTCAACTCCGAAGCCGAGGGCATGCTGTTCGTTGTCGGTGGAGCCAACGCGAACCGGCTGGTCGCCAGCACACCGCGCGAGGCGGGGGCTGGCTGGGACGTCAAGGTCGTCGACAACGCCAATGGTCAGGGCCTCGATGGCGAGTACAGCTTCCTCTATCTTCGCCACAACCTGGAAAACCTGATCGCCGGCGCCTATGACGGTGCCGCCGAGACATCGGAGCGCGCCTTCGGCGAATTCGAGCTGGCCCGGCAAGGGGCCGGCCGGTACCTGCTGACGGTTCCGAGCGAGACCGCGGAGACCGGCATGCTGGTTCTCAGCGCCGGCGACGTGACGAAGGTCGCGGCCCTCAGCTATGAGGCCGACGATGCCGGCAACTTCGTGATCCAGGCACTCGATCCGAAAACGGCGGCTCCGATGGACACCACCTTCAACTGGGCGTTCATCAGCTTCGAGAACCCGATCAAGTTCGAGGGCTCGGACAATATCGGCGAGCCGAACATCGTACTGCCGCCGGACGAACTTCCGGCACCCATCGATCCGCTGAATTTTGCCTCGGCCTGCCTGGACACCTACAACCAGCGTGAGGACCGCGACAGCGTCTATGACAGCATCGAGAATGGGACTGGTCTTTCGATCGTCGGCAATGGCTGGAAGCGGCTCGAGGGAAGCTTCGAGATCACACCGGAAACCACGCTGTCGTTCGAGTTCAGCAGCGCGATCGAGGGTGAGGTCCACGGGATCGGCTTCGATCACCAGGACTTCATGACGGCGGGCCGCTCGTTCAAGATTCACGGCACTCAGGCCTGGGGTGTCCGGGACTTCGACAACTATGACGGCAGCGGAGCGTGGCAGTCCTACGAAATCCCCGTCGGCCAATACTATACCGGCAGCTTCGACAAGCTGTTCTTCGTTCACGATCGGGATGGGGCGCCCGTCACGCAGATGGAGTCCAAGTTCCGCAACATCAGGATCTATAAGGCGGGGCAGGCTGCCGATACCCAGCCGATCCAGTTCGACCGCTGCGACATCAAGACCCATGGCGGCACGGACCAGGATTTCGGCACGCATGAAGTCCTGGATGGCGGCTCGACCTTCAAGATCAGCGGGAACGCCTGGAAGCGAGCCGACCTGCCGTACTACATCACGCCGTCCACGGTGCTCGAGTTCGAGTTCAGGAGCACCGGCGACAAGCAGGGCGAGGTGCAAGGTATCGGTCTCGACGACAACAACGTCGCCGATCCGAGCCGGATCTTTGCCGTCTACGGCGTCGAGGCGTACGGCAACGACACCTATAGGGACTATGACGGCAGCGGGGAATGGAAGACCTATCGCATCCCCGTCGGCCAGTTCTACACCGGGGCGACCCACAACATCTTCTTCGTGAACGATGATGATCGGCCGAACCCGCAGGCGGAAGCCTACTGGCGCAATGTCCGCGTCTATGAAGGCAATGTTACGAACTGATCGCTGAATGTCAGCGAGGGCGGGCGGCCATATGGCCGCCCGCTCCTGTTTTCCGGTCAGGCACAGGTCAAGATCGCCGATGGCGCAACACAACCAGAGCGACGGCACCGTCGAAGCTCCTAAGGCCGGCGATCGGTTGTGCGAGCATCTGCTCGCCGCCGGGCTGATCGATTCTCAGGGTCTCGCTCGAGTGCGATCGATACGCGACAGTTCGCCTGACGGCCGGAACGCGGCGGGTGCCGGTCTTCATGTGCTGTTGACCCGGCTCGGCATCGTGTCCGAGCGGGATATGGCGCAGGCCTTGTCGACCGTCCTCGGGCTGCCTCTTGCCCGTCCCGCCGATTATGCCGATCAGCCGCTGTTGAACGACGGCATCAGTACCAAGTTCCTGCGCAAGTCCGGTGTTCTGCCGCTTGCGGATGCGCCGGACGCACTGTCGCTCGCCATGATCGACCCGCTCGACGATTTCACGCTGCAGGCGATCCGCCTGGCCGTCGGCAAGCCGGTGCAGCCGGTCGTCGCGGTTCCGACGGAAATGGAGGAGGCGTTCCAGCGCCTCTATGGCAGCGGCAAGACCGAGATCGCCGAGATCGTCGGCGAGGGCGGGGATAGCCTCGCTCTCGACGAGGAAGACACCGAGCAACTCAAGGATCTTGCCAGCGGCGCGCCCGTGGTGCGTCTGGTCAGTCTCCTGATCGCCAAGGCGGTCGAGGCGAAGGCATCCGACATCCATATCGAACCCTCCGGCGCCCGGTTGCGGGTCCGCTATCGGATCGACGGCGTGTTGCACGACGTGGAATCGCCGCCGCCGCGTCTCAGCGCCGCCGTCGTGTCGCGTATCAAGATCATGGCGAAGCTCAACATCGCGGAACGGCGCTTGCCGCAGGACGGCCGCATTCGCCTCGTCGTGCGCGGCATACAGATCGACCTGCGTATCTCCGTGCTGCCGACCATGCATGGCGAGCGCGTGGTTATCCGCATCCTCGACCGGGAGAGCATGCCCGTCGGCTTGATCGGCCTCGGCTTCGACGAGGGAACGCTGGCCAATCTCGAAAGCTGGCTGGCCTTGCCGAACGGTATCATTCTGGTGACCGGTCCGACCGGCAGCGGCAAGACGACGACGCTTTATGCGTCATTGCTGCGGATGAACTCGACGGAGCGGAATGTCATCACCGTCGAGGACCCGATCGAATATCAGCTCGACAACATCAACCAGGTTCAGGTCAAGTCGCAGATTGATCTGACATTCGCCAACATTCTTCGCTCGATCCTGCGCCAGGATCCGGACGTCATCATGATCGGCGAGATTCGCGACCGTGAGACGGCCGAGATCGCTGTGCATGCGGCCCTGACCGGTCATCTCGTGCTGTCCACGCTGCACACCAATACGGCCGCGGGCGCGATCAGCCGCTTGCTCGATATGGGAATCGAGGACTACCTCCTGACGTCGGCACTTACCGGCGTGATGGCCCAACGTCTCGTTCGCCGGTTGTGCCGGGATTGCCGGAAACCTTATGCACCGTCGCCGACCACGCTCGACGAGGTCGGCGTGCCGATGGCATTGCGGCGGCCGGATCTCACGCTCTACGAGGCGGCCGGATGCGCGCAATGCAATCACACGGGCTATAGCGGCCGCACGGGAATCGTGGAGCTTCTGGAGATCACCGATCCTCTTCGACGGATCATCGTCGAGCGGGCCGCCAGCCAGGCGCTCCATGCCGCGGCGGTGCAGGGCGGCATGCGCTCGATGTACCAGCACGGCGTGGAGAAGGTTCTGGACGGCGTCACGACGATCCAGGAGGTCGCGCGCGTGACGCGGGAAGTCTGACGGATGGTGGTGTACCGCTATCGGGCGTTCGATTCCGAGGGTCTGCTGCAGACCGGCGAACTGGAGGCTAGCGATCAGAGCGCAGCCGTCGATCAGCTTCAGGCGCTTGGCCTGCTTCCCGTCGCGGCCGTAGCGTTTGACGGGCCCGCTTCGCGCACCGGCGCCACTCCCGGGAATCCCCGCGGCCGCAGGGTCCCGCAAAAGCAGATCGCCCTGTTCACGCGCAAGCTGGCGACGGTGATCCAGGCCGGTCTGGAGCTCGACAAGGGGCTCGAGATTGCCGGCAGCCTCGGCAGAACGGAAAACCTGCAGCGGATGGTGGAGCGCGTGCTGGTCGATTTGCGCGGTGGCAAGTCGCTGTCCGATGCGCTGGCCGTCCATGAGCCGCACTTCCCGCGCTATTACGTCCCGATGGTTCGGGCGGGCGAGGCCAGCGGCAAGCTCGCCCCGGTGCTCGCGCACATTGCCACGCTGATGGAGGAGAGCGAACGGTTGCGGCAGAGCGTGCGGTCGGCGCTGGCCTATCCGGCGATCCTCATGGTCACGGCCGTGGGTTCGATCATCCTGTTGATGACGGTAGTGCTTCCGCGCTTCGAGCCGCTGTTCCGGGATGCCGGGCGAGAACTGCCGCTGATCACCCGAATCTTCATGGCCGCGTCCGATGCCATGATCGCTTACGGTCCCGCTCTGCTCCTCGCATTGCTCCTGGCGGCGCTGTTGCTGCAGCGCAAGCGACGGGAGCCCGGATTCCGTCTCGGCACCGACCGCTTGCTGCTCCGGGCTCCCGTGCTGGGCGACGTGATCACGCGCCTCGAGGTGGCGCTGGTCACGCGCACGCTCGGCATGCTGGTACAGAATGGCGTGCCGCTGCTGTCCGGGCTCGCCATTGTCGAAGCGAGCCTGACCAACACGGCGCTGGCGAAGGGGCTCGGCGACGTGCGCACCGCCGTCAAGAACGGCAGTTCCTTTGCAGTCGCGTTACAGCACGCAGGCATCTTTCCGTCGCTGGCCGTCCAGTTGGCCGCCGTCGGCGAGGCGAGCGGCCGTCTGGCCGAGATGCTGATTGAAACAAGCGCCCTCTATGATGACGAAATGCGGACGCTGATACAGCGGCTTCTCACCTTGCTCACGCCCACCATCACGCTGGCGCTCAGCCTTCTGATCGTCGGCATCATCGGGTCCGTGCTGGTGGCCGTGCTCAGCGTCAACGACCTCGTCATGTAAGAAGGAGCGCTCCATCATGTTGGCGACACCCGACCACCCTGCAGCCCGCCCGTCCCGGCGCGACGCCGGCTTCACGCTGATCGAGCTTCTGGTGGTGCTTGCGATTCTGGCTCTGTTGGCAGGCTTCGCCGGGCCGCGGGTCATGAGCTATCTCGGCGGAGCGAAGACGCAGTCCGCCGGCATTCAGATGCAGAACATCACGGCGGCGATGGATCTGTTCCTTCTCGACATGGGGCGCTATCCGAGCGCGGAGGAAGGCGTGAACGTCCTCGTCGCCCCGCCCGCGACCGATGCCGAGAAATGGAACGGCCCCTATCTTTCCAGAAAGGACGCCATCATCGATCCTTGGGGCGTGCCCTACCGCTATCGCAACCCAGGCCGTGACGCTCCGTTCGAAGTCTACAGCCTCGGTGCGGACAAGGCCGAAGGCGGCGAGGGCGAGGATGCGGACGTCTACGTCGGATCATGATCCCTGCGGCGCGGCCTCGGGCTTCACTCTGCTGGAGCTTCTGGTGACGATGGCGGTGCTGTCGTTGGTCCTCGCGATCGCGCTGCCCTATCTGCCCCAGCGCAGCGGAGCGGCCACCGTCGAGACGGCGGCCCGAACCATCGCCGGTGGGTTGCGCGAGGCACGTGGTCTTGCAATTCACCGCAACGAGCCGACGACCTTTGCATTGGACGTCGCGTCCCGGCGCTGGTGGATCAGCGGCGGACGGTCCGGCGGGTTGCCGAACGAGCTCATGCTGGAGACCGAAACCGCCCAAGCGCTCATGCAGTCGCCCGACGTGGCCGCAATCCGCTTCCATGCCGATGGAAGCTCCAGCGGTGGTTGGGTCGCGGTGATGGTGGCCGACAGGCGTGCGGTCGTAACGGTCGACTGGCTTACCGGTGTGGTCTCGATCGATGACTGAGCCGGCGGTATCCCGGCCACCGCGGCCGGCGGAGGCGGGCTTCACGCTGCTTGAGGTGCTGGTGGCGCTCGCCATCCTGGCGCTCTCCCTGGCCGCCGTCTACGAGACGCTATCCGGCGGGCTCCGGAACGAGGCGGTCAGCCGCCGCTATCTCGCCGCGACCATTCTCGCTGAAGGCCGTCTCGCCGGGGTCGGAGCAGAGCGCCCGGTGCAGACCGGCCATTGGACGGGTGAGACGCCGGACGGTTTTCGCTGGACAATCGACATCGGTCCGCCGAGCGGCAGCCGGGCGGCGCCCATGATACTGCAACTGCCGCGCCTGCTCGAGGTCGAGGTTCGGGTCCAGTGGGACCAGGGCGATCGGACGCGAATGGTCCGCCTTTCATCTCTCCGGATCGGCGATCCGCCATGATGCGAGAGCGGGGATTCACGCTGCTGGAGATGCTGATCGCCATGACCTTGATGGCGCTGCTGACCGTAGGTTTGACCAGCGGACTCCGGCTCGGCGCGCGGGTCTGGGACGGTGCCGACGACCGTCGCTTGGCGATTCAGGAGCAGCAGGCGACCTATACACTCCTGCGCCGTACTTTGACTCAGCTCATCCCCCAGAACTTATCCCAGGAGGCGACCGCAAGAACTGTCACATTTCTCGGCGATGCTGCGCGGATGAGACTGCTCAGCACTGCGCCCGCCGATGTTGCCCGGCCGGGCCTCTACCGTATCGAGATCGCCGCCGAGACTGCAGGCGAGAATGCAAGCCTCGGGCGTCGCGATCTCGTCATTCGTTGGCAGCCCTTCGCGGGCGAAGCACTGGCCGCGCCGCTCGACCAGGCCGACCGGCGCATTCTGCTGGCCGGCCTCGAGGAGGGGGCCTTCTCTTATTTCGGTAACCGGGACGAGGGCTGGGTCTCTCAATGGTCCAGCCGGGTGGATCTGCCGCAGCTCGTGCGTCTCCGGCTCGGCCGGCCGGGCGACGCGTCGCTTTTCGAGGAGGTCGTCTTCGGCACGAATCTGGGATTGCCGGACATCTCGGCCATTGCATCCAGTGAGTAGAGGCGGCGACTGCAGGTGATTCAAACGGTCTCCGGGGACTGAGACCGGCCGTGATGAGCTGTGACGACCAGGGGGAATTTCGTTCGAAGATGATCAAGACCGTCGCGCCCGTGGTGCGCCACGCGCGTCTATTCATGAAGTGGTGGTTCACGGAACTCTCGGGGCTGATTCCCGGCCGAATGCATGATCTGCTGCATCGTCGTCGGGTGCGCGTGCTCGTCGAGTTCGACGGCGAAAGGCCGGTCGTCACGTCTATCAAGGCCGGAAAGCCGACGGAGAAGGCGGCCGGACAGGTCCGCAAGGGTACGGCATGCCACCTGCGTATTCCTTCACGCTTCGTGCTGCGTAAGATTCTTGTGCTGCCGATGGCCACCGCAGACAGCTTGCGGGACGTTCTGCGTTTTCAGATCGAGCAGGAGACGCCGTTCCGGCAGGACGATGTCTATTTCGACTATGCCGTCACGGCGCGCGATGCCGAGGCCAAGCAGATCATCCTCGAGTGGCGGCTCGCGCCGAAGGCCGTTATCGACCGCGCCCGCAAGGCGGCCGAGCAGCTGGGACTGACGGTGGCGTCGGCGGGTCCGGTCGATCAGGGCACCATCGTCGGGACCGTCGACTTTTTCAGGAGCAACCGGCCGACAAAGGCCGAGGGGCCGCCATGGATGCGGCGTGCCCTTGCCGCCTGCGTTGCGGCATTCGCGGTTGCGACGGTCGCCGTGCCGCTGGTGAAGAAGCAGCGGGCGGTGTCAATCCAGACCGAGCAGGTTGTCGAAGCGCGTGTCGCGGCACAGGCGACGCTGCGTTTGCGGGAACAGATCGCTGCCCTGCGCGACACGCGCGACTTCGTTCTCGAGAAGCGGCTGGAACAGCCAACCGTCTCTCTACTGCTCCGCGATTTGACGGCGCTCGTTCCTGACGACGCATGGTTGCACCGACTGACGATCGATCGGGGCGAAGTCTCGATCGCCGGCGTCTCCCCGGCGCCTTCGACGCTCGTTCAAGACATCGAGGCGGATCCCGGATTCGAGCAGGTGAGCTATCGCTCGCCGACCATGAGGCGGGCCGACAGCGGACTGGACGAGTTCAACTTGTCTTTCCGGATTTCCCGCGAGGCGCCGGTTCCATGATCGCCCTGTCCCGGGATTTCCGACGCTTTCTGGCGGCTGCCCTGCTGCTCGCTGTCTTGCTGGCGGCGCATGCTGTCCTGGTCGGACCGCTTCTGGCGACCCTCGACAGATTGGAGTCGACCTGGGCCGAAAACGCCGACCTGCTTGCTCACTATCGCCGCGTCGCTGCCGCGCTCGGGCCGCTGCGCAAGGCACAGGAGGATCTGGAGGAGGACGCGAACACCGCGCCGGCCTACCTGACGGCCACCTCTCTGACGCTGGCCGCGACTGAACTGCAGAACAGCCTGAACAGCGCGGTCCGGCACCATGGGGCGCGACTGATCGGCACACGCGTGCTCGATCCGGTGGAGGAGGGCGCGTTCCAGCGGATCGGCATGCGGGTCACCTTGACCACGACGCTCGCACCGTTGCAGGCCATTCTCTACGACCTCGAGGCCGCAGTCCCATTCCTGTTCATCGACGAACTGGTCATTCAGCGCCAGGACATCGGAATGCCTCAGCGCGCCGAAACCTCCGCATCCGTCGCATCGGACCCGCAACTCGACGTCTCGTTCAACCTGCTGGCCTACCGGCGGCCGATGTGACCATGAAGCGATTGGGCCTGTCGAATCCGGTGACCGGGGGACTCGCCCTCGGCTGTGTCGTTCTCGGAGGGGGCGCCGTGCATGAGATCCTGTCGCCCGCCTTTGCTCCGTCCGCGGCGACGACAGGCACCGTGCAGAATGATGGCCTTTGGATTGAAGACCCGCGGCGCTGGTCCATGGCGCCTGCGACCGAGTTCGCTGTCATCACTGAGCGGCCGCTCTTCACGCCCGGGCGCCGCCCGCCTCAAGACCCGATCGAACGCGAAGATGCCGGGCAATCGGTCGAGGCGCTCGCCTTGATGCTGAGCGCTGTCGTGGCGAGCCCCGACCGTCGGCTGGCTCTCGTCGAACAGACCGATGGCGTCATGTTGCTGCTATCCGAGGGCGACGAGGTGGATGGATGGCTGCTCGCGGAGATCCATGCTGAACACGTTATTTTCCATTCGGGCCGTTATGTACAACGCTTCTATCTCAAGGACATTCCCGTGAAGAGTTCGCCCGTGGAGAGTCCGATTGGAACGCTTGATGCGGTGGAGGCCGATGTCTCGGCCGACGTTCCGACGAACGCTGCGGAGGGCAAGAGCGAGATGCTGTCGGAACGGGCCGAGAAGGGCAGGGAAGAGGTCTTCCCATGATCGCTTGCCTGATTTCCGATTCAGCCGGTAGGTCGGTGCGTCGGTGCTTGGGACTCGTGTTGGCTGCGGCGCTGCTTGCCAACTGTGCGACCCGCACCGACCTGCCGGACGCCGAGCGCTCTCCCGTGGAGAGAGTGGCCCCGGTTGGCGCCGCGGCGGCCCCCGACCCGGCTCGATCCAGCGGTGCAATTGTGCCTATGACGGCGGACGGCCCGGTGCAAGCGGTGCCGGATCCGGAGATCGAGCCGCAACTGTTCCCGGGCACCGGTCGGTTCTTTGGAGAGCCGAGCTCGGTCGATCGGCCGCTGCTGACCGATGGCGAAGGCGGCATCACGCTGAACTTCGTCGAAACCGACGTTCACGAGGTCGTACGGACGATTCTCGGAGAAACGCTTGGTCTCAACTACACCGTCGATCCCAATGTAACCGGGACGGTGACTCTGCGGACGAGGTCTCCAGTTCCTCGCGACGCATTGTTGTCGACCCTCGAGACGCTCCTGGCGGACAACGGCCTGGGCTTGGCGGTGGAGGACGGCCTCTATCGGGTCCTGCTGATCACGGAGGGCGGCCCGGTCCGGACGGCCCCCGGTATCGCCACCGCGCCGAGCAGCATAGAGACCGGATACGGCACCGACATCTTCCCCCTCAAATATGCGGCGGCGGCGGAAGTGCTGAAGGTCGTCCAGCCCCTGGTGGGGCTGGACGCGCAACTCAGCATTGACGAGGCCCGCAACCTGCTGATCGTGACCGGCCCCAGCCGCCAGCGCCGCGCGGTGTACGACGCCGTCGAGATGTTCGACGTCGACTGGATGGAGGGGATGTCTTTCGCCTTGTTCCCGATACGCTCGGCCGAGCCCGCGACGATCATCGAGGAACTGGAGACGATCTTCGGCGTCGGCCAGGACAATTCCAGATACAGCCGGGTCCGCTTCGTGCCCATCGAGCGCTTGGGCGTCGTTCTGACCATCGCCCGTGACCCGAACGACCTGCGGGAGGTCCGTGCCTGGGTCGAGCGGTTGGACCAAGGCTTGGTCGAGAATGGTCGGCGACTCTATGTCTATTATGCCCAGCATGTCCGCGTAGACGAGGTCATCACGGTCCTGCAGGACATCTTTCAGACTGCCGAATCGGGGAACTCCGGTGGCATGCAGTCGCAGGCCGGCGATCTAGCGGATGGGTTGGATCCCGTCCGCATCGCGTCTCCGGAGATGGCGCAGGACGGCGCCCGCACACTGGATGACGGCATGCGCAACGGGCGAGGAGATAGCGGTTCAGCGGAGCAGCGTCGCAGCGGCTCGGCCTCTAGCGCGGCGACCACGGCCGGTATCCGCATCACCGCCGACGAGATCAACAACGCGCTCTTCACCTTGGCGACGCCGCGCGATTACCGGCTGGTCGAGGCGGCGATCCGAAACCTGGATATCGTGCCGCTTCAGGTTTTGATCGAAGCGACCATCGCCGAGGTCACGCTGACCGACGAGCTCCGCTACGGCGTGCAGTGGTTCTTCCGCGAGGGCGACAGCAGCGCCGCGCTGACCAGCTCGGAGACGGGGCTGCCGATCCAGGAGTTCCCGGGCTTCTCCTATCTCTATGCCACGGCGAACGCACGTGTGGTGCTGAACGCCTTGGACAGCGTTACGGACGTCAATGTGATTTCGTCGCCGCAGCTCATGGTGCTGGACAACCGGACCGCGACCTTGCAGGTGGGAGACGAGGTGCCTGTCGTCACGCAGTCCGCGGTCGGCGTCACCGATCCCGATGCGCCGATCGTGAATCAGATCGAGTTCCGCGATACCGGTGTGATCCTCACGGTTTTACCGCGTGTGAACTCCGGCGGCACCGTGACGATGGAGATTCAGCAGGAGGTGAGCGACGTGGTTCCGACCACCACCTCGGGCATCGACTCTCCGACCATCCGGCAACGCAGGATCGAAAGCACGGTTTCGATTCGCAGCGGCCAGACGATCGCGCTTGGCGGTCTGATCCGCGACAGCGTCTCATCAGTCGAGAGCGGCCTGCCGATCGCCAAGGACATCCCGCTGCTCGGCAATCTGTTCAAATCGACGACCAACGACAAGGAGCGCACCGAGCTTCTGGTGCTCATCACTCCGCGGGTGATCCGCAACGACAGCGAGGCTCTGCAGATCACGGATCAGCTTCGCCAGCGTCTGCGTGCCGTTCAGCCACTCGGGGATCGCATCGATTGAGGCTGCAATCCTACCGTCCATCACCGCCGGATGCCGGAATCGCCTTGGTCGCGGTGTTGTGGGGCGTGCTGCTGCTGTCCGTCCTGGCCGTCAGCTTCGGCGCAGGTGCGGGGCGCGAGGCGCGACTGGCGCGGAACTTCTTGGACAATTCCGAAGCGCGGTCGGCGGCAGGTGCCGGCGTGTACTGGGCGGTCGGAGAACTGCTGAAGCCGCCCGAGGAGCGGCGTGTGACGCCGAACGGGTCGACCTACGAGATCGCGTTCGCCGGAAGCCGCCTGCAGGTGACGATTCAGGACGAGGCCGGCAAGGTGGACCTGAACGTCGCCTCTCCCGCGCTGCTTGCTGGTCTGATGTCGGCTGCGGGTGCCGGTCCGGAATCGAGCCGCCGCATTGCCGCTGCCGTCGCCGACTGGCGCGATGCCGACAGCCTGCGTCACCTGGACGGCGCCGAGCGCGCCGACTATGAGGCTGCCGGTCTGCCCCGCCCGAAAGACGGACCATTCCGACTGGTCGCCGAGTTACGTACTGTGTTCGGCGTCGGCCCTGAGCTCTACGAAGCCGTCGCACCGTTCCTGACGGTCCATTCCGGTTTGGACGGCATCGACCCGGCCGTTGCGCCCGCAGCCGTGCTGCGGGCCTTGCCCGGCCTGGATCGCGCGAACGCGAGCGAGATCGTAGCAAATCGTGACGATGCCGATGCGGCGCGGGCTACGGTGGACGGATTGTCTGCTGTGGCTGGACAGTTCCTCAAGCAGTCGGGAGGCACCGTCCATGCGATCCGGGTGCAGGCGGTCACACAATCGGGCGCGCGCTTCACCCGCACCGCCGTCGTGCAGTTGCTCGCGCGTCCGGATCGCCCTTACCGATTTCTCCAATGGAACGAACGTTGAATGCTATCGCGTTCGACCGGACGTGTTGGTGCAAACGCGTGTCGAGAATTTTTACAAGTGTCCGCAATATATTTTTGAAATTTGTTCAGTATTAAAAAGCCTCTGTATATATGCGCCATTCTTTTGAAGTTATAAGAATTTACATGTCCGATATCTGTAATATTACAAATATGTTATTTGCCTGATATTGCTTAATTTCTTGTGGCGGAGGCGATATGGCACACCTCTTGCAATTCATCCGTGGGAAATTGCCCCACCGAATTGAGAGGAAATTACTATGTGGACAAGATTTGCGAAATCAGGTGCTCTCGCTGCGCTGGTTATTGCCGCGCTGCATATGGCCACGCTCCGGCCAGCCGAGGCCGTGCCGATCACCGAAGCCTTCACCGGCACGATCACGTTTGCCGAATCGGGCAATCCGTTCGGCGCCAACGTCGGCGGGCCGGTGAATGTCAGCGTGACTTACGATGACGCGCTTCTCACGGGCCTCGGTGAGGAATTCGTATCGATCGACAGCGACGCGGCGTTCGATCTCAACGTGACGTTCGGATCTGTGGCATTTGTCGCGAACCAGGATAGCGGGTTCGGAAGTGGATTTCCCGAGCTGAGCTTCTTCGACGGAAAGCTGGTCGCAATCGACTTCGTCGTCGATTTTGTCTTCGGCGATTATCTGGACCTGACCTTCTCCGCGTTCGATAGCTTCACCATCACCGACAACGAGAACTTCGAGCAGGTTCTGGTGTCCGGGACGCTCGGCCTTACCGCCGTGCCCGAGCCCGGCACGCTTGCTCTGATCGGCGCAGGCCTCGCCGGCCTCGGTTTGATCCGCCGCAAGTTAGCGTAATCGGCTGCTCGACCAGCCAGTGTCGGGCAGATGGCGCCGCCGGACGGCTTCCCTGTCGCAGGGGAAGCCGTCCGGTTGGACGTCTTCAGCGGTGAGGTGCTCCTCTTCGCTAATCATTGCGGATTGTCACGTTGGCGGGTGCGGCTACGCGAGAGCCCGTGCTTGGCCAGCGCAACTTCGTCCGACCAGGCGAGGTCGTCCAGCGGTGGCGAGGCGGTGATCGCGCGTCTCGAGCGAACGCACCCATTCTGCGCGCCCGAGGCGTTCGCGCAAGCGGAGCGCAACTTTCGGCGGGAGTGGAAGCGATTGCCCTTGAGGCGGAGGTTGGACGACAGCGCCATACGCAAGGCTCCCCAAGCTCGAATGGCGAACCCGCCCGGCGGACCAACGACAAAGCCCACCAGGGAATTGAGCGCCTCTCGGAGCCTTAAGAATCGAGGACTTAGAGGGGAAAGTTGGCTGGGGGACCTGGATTCGAACCAGGGTTGACGGAGTCAGAGTCCGTAGTCCTACCGCTAGACGATCCCCCAGCAGGGCGGCCGCAGCGCCGCGAGAACCGTTCGGAGTGCGGACTTTAATTATCCGCGCCCCGGCTTTCAACTCCCTTTCCACCCTTGTCGGTCGCTTTAGGAATCCTCCTATGTCTCCGTCGCGCCGTATCAAGTCGGGTTTGTCGAAAAATTGTTTTGTTTGAGCTTTGCATGTAGGATCGGTGCGGAAGCGTTTGGGACATCGGGCCTGTACCCGATAGGAGGTCGAGGGTTGAGCGCTATCGTCACCACGCATCGGGTCGGCATGCGCCCGGTTTGGGGCGGTGGCAGGATCAATCATACATTTGCGGCGCTCGACCTCGGGACCAACAATTGCCGGCTGCTGATCGCCCGGCCGAACGGCGACAGTTTCCGCGTCATCGATGCCTTCTCGCGAATCGTCCGGCTAGGCGAGGGGCTGATGACCAGCGGCCGCCTCTCGGAAGAGGCGATGACGCGCACCGTCGAGGCCTTGCGGATCTGCGCCGGAAAAATCCGCCGGCGCGGCGTCACCCACGCTCGCAGCGTCGCGACCGAGGCCTGCCGGCGGGCCGGCAATTGCAACGGCTTCGTCGAGCGGGTGAAGGCCGAGACCGGCATCGACATCGAGATCATCTCCACCCGCGAGGAGGCGCGACTTGCCTTCACCGGCTGTGCGCCTCTGCTCGACGGGGGCTACCCCCGCGCGCTGGTCTTCGATATCGGTGGCGGCAGCACCGAGCTTGGCTGGCTCGATCTCAAGCCCGGCCGGTCGCCGGAGCTCTTGGCCTGGCTGTCGATTCCGATCGGCGTCGTCACCCTCACCGAGCGCTATGGCGGCTCGCTGCTGCCGCCCGGATCCTATGAAAGCATGGTCGAGGACGTGCTGGAGCGGCTGCGGCCCTTCGAGGCGGCGAACGGAATCGCCGCTCATGTCGCGGCCGGGGCGGTGCAGATGCTCGGCACCTCCGGCACCGTCACCACGCTGGCCGGCGTCCATATCGGGCTACCGCGCTATGACCGCGCGGTGATCGACGGCTGCTTCCTCGATTTCGAGGCGATCCGCTCGGTGAGCCGCGCGCTCGCCGCGATGGATTTCGACGGGCGCGCGAAGAATCCCTGCGTCGGCCGCGAGCGCGCCGATCTCGTCGTCTCCGGTTGCGCCATTCTCGAGGCGATCTGCCAGCTCTGGCCGGTCGGTCGTCTCCGGGTCGCCGACCGCGGCGTGCGCGAGGGCATCCTGCTCGGCCTGATGGTCGCAGAGAGGGGACGCCGCCGTCGTACCCCCGGATTCCGCCACCCGTGACCCGGCGCGGCAAAGGCCGCGGCTCCGGCAGAGGCAAGCCTCCGGGAAGGACCCCGGGCGGCACGCCGTCGGGGCGCGGCGCGACCGTTCGGGTGAAGACCGCGGCCAAGCGCCGGCTCTCCTCGACCCGCTGGCTCGAGCGGCAGCTCAACGACCCCTATGTCGCCGAGGCGCGACGGCTCGGCTATCGCTCGCGCGCCGCCTTCAAGCTGATCCAGCTCGATGATCGTTTCCGCATTCTGGGCCCGGGCAAGCGAGTCGTCGATCTCGGCGCCGCCCCCGGCGGCTGGACGCAGGTGGCGGTGCAGCGCGTGAAGCCGCTTGAGAACCCGGCGGGCCGCGTCGTGGCGATCGACCTCTCGCCGATGGACGCGGTCGAGGGTGCGACCCTGCTGCAGCATGACTTCCTGGCCGAGGATGCGCCGGCCTTGCTGAAAGGGATGCTCGACGGACCGGCCGACGTCGTGTTGAGCGATATGGCGGCGCCCTCGACCGGTCATTCCCAGACCGACCATCTGCGGATCATGGCGCTCGCCGAGGCCGCCTACGTCTTCGCGGCGGAAGTCCTGACGCCGGGCGGCGCCTATGTCGCCAAAGTACTGCGCGGCGGCGCCGAGCGCGAACTGCTGACCAGCCTCAAGCGCGACTTCGCCGAGGTCCGCCATGTGAAGCCGGCGGCCAGCCGCAGCGACTCGGCCGAGATTTACGTGGTCGCCACAGGGTTTCGGGGCGAGCCCCCACCCTGACCCTCCCCCGCGAGATGCGGGGGAGGGAACTCGATGCGGCGGGCATGATGCCCCTTCTCCCGCCCGCCGGCTTCGCCGACAACCAAAAAATCGCGGGCCCCGCCCGCGGGCGGGGGAGGGACGGCGTGGGGGCTTGCCTCCCCTCGCAACCGCAGCAAATCCCTTGGCTTTGAGGCGACCATGTGTATGATGACGCGCCATTCATCCGCTAGGAGGCATGGCATGGAGATTCGCGAGGCGCTGACGTTTGATGACGTTCTTCTGAGGCCCGCGGAATCCGCCGTCCTGCCGAACCAGGCCGACACCCGCACCCGCCTCACCCGTGCGATCGAGCTGCGAATCCCGCTGCTGTCGTCGGCGATGGACACGGTGACGGAGAGCCGCTTGGCGATCGCCATGGCGCAGGCCGGCGGCATCGGCGTCATCCACAAAAATCTCGACCCGCAGCGCCAGTCGGACGAGGTCCGCAAGGTCAAGAAGTTCGAGTCGGGCATGGTGATCAACCCGGTCACCATCTATCCCGATCAGACGCTCGCCGATGCCCTCGGCTTGATGGCCGACCACCAGATTTCCGGCATTCCCGTGGTCGAGCGCGACAATAGCGGGCGCGTTGGGGGCCGGCTCGTCGGGATCCTCACGAACCGCGACGTCCGATTCGCCAGCAACATGGCGCAACCGGTGCAGGAGTTGATGACGAAGGAGCAGCTTATCACGGTGCGCGAGGGCGTCGACCGCGATGAGGCGAAGCGGCTGCTGCACCAGCACCGGATCGAGAAGCTGCTGGTCGTCGATGACACCTATCGCTGCATCGGCCTGATCACCGTCAAGGACATCGAGAAGGCGCAGGCCTTTCCCAGCGCCTGTAAAGACGAGAAGGGGCGGCTGCGCGTCGCCGCCGCTACCGGCGTCGGCGAGGATGGCCTCCGCCGGGCCGAGGCCCTGCTCGATGCAGAGGTCGACGTGATCGTCGTCGATACCGCGCATGGCCATTCGCAGGGCGTGCTGAGCGCCGTCGGCGCCGTGAAGCGGCTGAGCAACGCCTGCCAGGTGGTGGCCGGCAATGTCGCGACCGCCGAGGGCGCGCAGGCGCTGATCGACGCGGGCGCCGACGCGATCAAGGTCGGCATCGGACCGGGCTCGATCTGCACCACGCGGATCGTCGCCGGCGTCGGCGTGCCGCAGCTCACGGCGATTCTCGAAACGGTTTCCCGCGCCCGCAAGAACGACGTGCCGGTGATCTCCGATGGTGGCATCAAATTCTCCGGCGATCTCGCAAAGGCGATCGCGGCGGGCGCCGACTGCGTGATGATCGGCTCACTGCTCGCTGGCACCGACGAGAGCCCGGGCGAGGTGTTCCTCTATCAGGGGCGGTCCTACAAGTCCTATCGCGGCATGGGCTCCCTGGGGGCGATGGCTCGCGGCTCCGCCGACCGCTATTTCCAGCAGGAGGTCTCCGACAGCCTCAAGCTGGTGCCGGAGGGGGTGGAGGGCAGGGTGCCCTATAAGGGGGCGGCCAGCACGGTGATCCACCAGCTCGTCGGTGGCCTTAAGGCGGCGATGGGCTATACCGGCAACGGGACGATCGCCGAGATGCAGCGGAACTGCGTGTTCCAGCGCATCACCGGCGCCGGCCTGCGCGAGAGCCACGTCCATGACGTGACCGTCACTCGCGAGGCGCCGAACTACCGGCCGGAGATGTGACGGCGGTCGCCGCCGCCAATCCTCCATGACCCCCGGCGCGCGACTTCAGGCAGCCATCGAGCTTCTGGCGGCGATTCATGGCGGCACGGCGCCCGCCGATCGTGCTGCCGCGGCCTTCTTCCGGTCGCGGCGCTATATTGGCGGTGGCGACCGGCGCGCCGTCATCGACCGGGTCTATGCGGTGCTGCGCCGGCGTGCCGCTCTCGATTGGTGGATAGGGCGGGCCATGCCGGAGACGGCATTCCCCGATCCGGAGCGTGCCCGGACGATCGCCGCCTTGACGCTGCTGGAGGGCTGGTCCGCCGACCGCGTCGGCGACGCCTTCGACGGCGGGCGCTTCCGGCCCGCGCCGCTCGACTCTGCCGAGCGGCAGCTCGCCCATGCCCTCGCCGGAAACGGCATCGATTCTCCCGATCAGCCGTCCTGGGTCCGGCTGGAGTTTCCCGAGTGGCTGACGCCGCAGCTCGCCGAGGCCTTCGGTCCGCGACTCGAGACCGAGATGACGGCGCTGATGGTCGAGGCGCCGCTCGACCTGCGCGCGAACGCGCTGAAGGCCTCGCGCGAGTCGGCTCTCGCGGCGCTGGCGCAGGACGGCGTTACCACCGTGCCGACGCTGCTGTCGCCCGTCGGCCTGCGGGTAGAGGAGGGACGGCCGCCGCTCGCCACGCTCGACAGCTTCAAACAGGGGCTCATCGAGGTGCAGGACGAGGGCTCGCAGCTCGCCTCGCTCCTCGTCGATGCGCGGCCGGGCATGCGGGTCGTCGATTTCTGCGCCGGAGCCGGTGGCAAGACCCTGGCGCTCGCGGCGGCGATGCGGAACAAGGGGCAAGTGGTCGCCTGCGACGTGCTGCGCGGCCGTGTCGACCGCGCCGCTGTCCGGCTGCGCCGCGCCGGCGCCCATAATGTCGAGCGTCGCGGCCTCAGCTCCGAGCGCGATCCGTGGGTCAAGCGCCATGCTGCCTCCTTCGACCGGGTGCTTGTCGATGCGCCCTGCAGCGGCGCCGGCACCTGGCGCCGCAATCCGGACGCGAAATGGCGGCTGCGTCCGGAGGACCTGACCGAGCTCCAGGCCCTGCAGCGACGGATCATCGAGAGCGCCTGCCGGCTGGTCCGTCCGGGCGGTCGTCTGGTCTATGTCACCTGCTCGCTACTGCCGGCCGAGAATGAAGAGCAGATCGACTGGTTCACCGCGCAACGGCCCGACTTCGCGCTGCGGTCGATCGCCGATGTCTGGGCCGAGGTGATCGGCGGCGCCTGCCCGGCTGGCGGCCCGACACTGGCGCTGACGCCGGCCCGGAACGGCACCGACGGGTTCTTTGTCGCGGTGCTCGAACGCGCGCCGGCGGTGGAGGCATCGCCATGACCGGCGATCTCGTGATCCGCCCGGCCTCCCAGACTGACGCCCGCGCCATCGCCCGCGTCCATGTCGAGACCTGGCGTTCGACCTATGCCGGCAGCCTGCCCGACCGGGTGGTCGTGCGGATGTCGACCGAGAACAAGACCGCCGTCTGGCGCGAGATGATCGGCCGGCGCGGATCGCGCGAAGCCATCCTGGTGGCCGCCGTCCCGGGCGCCGGGGTCGTCGGATTCGCGAGCTGCGGCCCCGCCGCCTCGACCCTGCTCCGCCCCCGATCGGTCCTGCAGGCGGCAGAGCCCTATGCCGGCGAGGTCTATACGCTGTATGTCCTTCCCGACTGGCAGGAGAAGGGGATCGGCCGGCGCCTTCTCTGCGGCTGCTTCCGCGCCCTCGCCGAGGCCGGGCTCGAGTCGGCCTTTCTCTGGGTTCTCGCCAGCAATCCGTCCCGCTTCTTCTACGAGGCGATGGGAGGGTTGCGCGCCGGCGAGCGCGACGAAGCGCTGTGGGGCGCGGTGCTCCATGAGGCGGCCTATGGCTGGCCCGATCTGTCGGTGCTCCCGCCGGCTTGCCGCGACGGCTGATCCACGGAACCCGCCGCCGCTTCGCCGGCTCCCTCATCGGGACCGCATGAGGCGCGTCGGGACAATTGTTACGAACTGCCCTGTGGCCCGCACGAGATCGCCGATCTCGACCCCTTCAACGATGGCCTGATGGACGGTCCCCTCGAACAGCCGGCGCCTCGGCTCGGCCGTCGGAACCAGACGGGCCAAGCCCTTTACAGGTTCCGGTCGCCAAGGGTATCGCGCAGGTAGAGCATCTTCACGATCACGAGCACGACGGAAGCCCAGAAGGATCGCCGGAATGGCGGCCGGGATGGGGCCGACGATCGGGCCGAGGCTCCAGCCGGCGCTCTTGAGGCTGTCCTTCAGCGTCTGCCAGGCGCTCGGCAGCCGGTTCGAGAGATCGGCGAACTGGCCGGCGAGCTGGCTCCCCAGAAGCCATGCGCCGAGACCGCCGAGGCGGAGCCCAAGCAGGATGATGGCGAGGGACCAGCGGTGTGACAGGCCGGTGACGCGGCTCACCGGCGCGGCCAGGCGATTGAGCAGGATGGCGAGCAGGAGGCTGCCGAAGACCAGGAGGAAGACTTCGGCAACCTTCCAGGCGAGCAGCGCCAGCGCGATGATCAGCAGCGCGATCAGCGAGCCTCACGAAGCGCTCCGTTCCGCTCGCCGACGCGTCAGGGGAACTCATCGGCTATCGCTCCCGGGGGCTTGCTTCAGCCGCTTGCCAGCCGGGCCGGGGCTCCCTCTCATAGAGTTGCCCGGCACGCTCCCGTCCCAGTGCCCAGGCCGCGGCCAAACCGGCCACGACGGCGCCGAGGCTGTCCATAACAAGATCCGTGATGGTATTGTCGAGCGAACTGATCACGCCGAAGAGCCACTCTATCACCTCCCACAGCGCGCCGACGGCGATGCCGAAGCTGGTGACGGCCAAAATATAGAGCGGCCCGTGACCGTGGAACTGAAGGCGTACCGAATAGAAGACCAGGAAACTGAACGACAGCGTAATAGCGAAGATCGAGAAGGCGTGCACGACCTCGTCATAGCCCGGGACGCGGTCGAACAGATTCCAGACCCATCCGGCGGCGTTGAGCAGCGCCGCCGCCACGAACAGCAGGTCGAAGAGACGCGGCAGGCGATCCTCGAGCGCGACGAAGCCGATGCTGGCGACGAGGAATAGGCCGAGGATCAAGGCGCCCCGGTAACGCCCGAGGAACAGGACGACAATCAGGGCGACCGCCAGCAGCGCGATGCCGGCCCAGGAGATGCGGGAATAGACCCGCCGGTCGAGTCGGATCATTCCTATGCCTTTTCCGGGAAGTCTCGGATCGATAGAGCCCGGTCGCGCGCGCCACTGGCTGCGCGACCTCTTCGGTGCGACTCGGCGGCGAGGCGGATGGCGCGCATGCCGCGACATGAGTCGCGGCCACGCCCGGCCCATTGTTTCATTGCTGATCTCCCCACGGCGTGCGTCGATCCAGGGGCAGGAGTGCCTTTTGAATGCAACATGCGCGGCCGTTTGGTGTTCCGCCCGCCCGCTGAACGCAGCTTCCGGACTCGGATCAGCGCTTGCGAAGTTCTCGCGAATTGACAATTATGCGCCACCCATCATGACCGACCGCGTTCTCATCCTCGATTTCGGCTCCCAGGTCACCCAGCTGATCGCCCGGCGGGTGCGCGAGAGCGGCGTCTATTGCGAGATTTTTCCGTTCAACGCCGATCCCGGCCGGATCGCCGATTTCGCGCCGAAGGCGATCATCCTGTCGGGCGGCCCGGCCTCGGTCACCGGCAGCGACACGCCGCGCGCCCCGCAGATCGCCTTCGACCTCGGCGTGCCGGTCCTCGGCATCTGCTATGGCGAGCAGACGATCTGCGCCCAGCTCGGCGGCGCGGTCGAGGGCTCGGACCATCAGGAGTTCGGCCGCGCCTTCATCGAGGTGACGGACGATTGCGCGCTGTTCGAGGGTGTCTGGAAAAAGGGCGACCGCGAGCAGGTCTGGATGAGCCATGGCGACCGCGTCGTCCGGCTGCCGGAAGGTTTCCGGGTCGTCGGCGTCAGCGACGGCGCGCCCTTCGCCGCGATTGCCGATGACGAGCGGCGGATCTACGCCGTCCAGTTTCATCCCGAAGTCGTGCATACGCCCGATGGGGGCCGGCTGCTGGCGAACTTCGTTCATCGGGTGGCGGGCTGCGCCGGCGACTGGACGATGGCTGCCTTCAAGGAGCAGGCGATCCAGCAGATCCGGCACCAGGTCGGCGAAGGCCGCGTGATCTGCGGCCTGTCGGGCGGCGTCGATTCCTCGGTCGCCGCGGTGCTGATTCATGAGGCGATCGGCGACCAGCTCACTTGCATCTTCGTCGATCACGGCCTCCTGCGTGAAGGCGAGGCGGAGCAGGTCGCGACGATCTTCCGCGACTCCTACAATATCCCGCTGGTCCACCGCGACGCGCGCGAGCTGTTCCTCGGCCGCCTCGCCGGCGTGACCGACCCGGAGCGGAAGCGCAAGATCATCGGCGGCCTGTTTATCGACGTGTTCGACGAGGAGGCGGCGAAGCTCGGCGGCGCCGATTTCCTGGCGCAGGGCACGCTCTACCCGGACGTGATCGAGTCGGTCTCCTTCACCGGCGGCCCCAGCGTCACCATCAAGTCGCACCACAATGTCGGCGGCCTGCCGGAGCGAATGAAGCTGAAGCTGGTCGAGCCGCTCCGCGAGCTGTTCAAGGACGAGGTGCGGGCGCTCGGCCGCGAGCTGGGCCTGCCCGAGCGGATGATCCGCCGCCACCCCTTCCCGGGCCCGGGCCTCGCGATCCGCGTGCCGGGCGATGTGACGGCGGAGAAGCTCGCGATCCTGCGCAAGGCCGACGCGATCTATCTGCAGGAGATCGAGCGCGCCGGCCTCTATGACGCGATCTGGCAGGCCTTCGCGGTGCTCTTACCGGTCAAGACTGTGGGCGTGATGGGCGACGCGCGCTCCTACGACCATGTCTGCGCGCTGCGCGCCGTCACCTCGACCGACGGCATGACCGCCGACTACTACCCGTTCCCGCACGACTTCCTCGGCCGCGTCGCGACCCGCATCATCAACGAGGTCCGCGGTGTGAACCGCGTCGTCTACGACGTGACGAGTAAGCCGCCGGGCACGATCGAGTGGGAATGAGGATTATCGGCTAGATTCGACGAGAATCGGTAGCTGCCAGAGCAGGCGGGGCAGGGAGCGCGACCCGGTATCCGTCTCGGCCGTAGACCCGGAAATCCTCTTACTCTTCCGCCACGGCTGCTCGTCGAGCATCCTCGGATAGGAAATCGATGACCGCACGGACTGCGGGAAGTTGGCCGCGGCGATGCGGTGTCAGGATGGTCGTCGTGACGACTCCGGCGGTCCAGGAGGGGAGGGCCTGAACGAGTTCGCCCTTCCTGATGCTCTCGGCCGCCATCATTTCCGGCAGGCAGGCGATCCCTAGACCCGCAATGGCCGATTCCAGGAGCACGAGGGATTCATCGGCCATCAATCGTGCCTTGGGCTCGATTTCGATGGCGTGGCCGTCGCTGTGACTGAGAACCCATTTCCTCTTTGATGGGCTGACAATGAGCCCGTCATGACCGGTCAGTGATTCGGGCGTCTCCGGTTCACCGCGCTCTGCCAGATAGTCCGGTGATGCGACAAGGATGATCCGGTCGGTCCCCATGCGGCGCTGAACGAGACCCGAATCCGGCAGCGGCGCGAAATGGCTGCGTATGGCGATGTCGAACCCTTCCTGCACAAGGTCGACGAAGCGATCGGTCACATGCAACTGAACCTCCAGCTTCGGATAGGCGCGCGCGAGGGCGGGTAGACGGTCGGCTAGCCGGAACTGAGCGGTCGGGACCGAGGTCGTCAGCCTCGCGGTTCCGCTGGGCTCCGCGAGCCGACGCCGGACGATATCTTCAGCGGCTTCCGCCTCGATCACGGCAGCGCGCGCGTGATCATAGAAATCCCGGCCGATGTCGGTCAGCGCAAAGCTGCGCGAGGTCCGGTGGATCAGCCGAACCCCGAGAGCGGCCTCGAGCTCCGCCACGCGTTTGCTGATGGTCGACTTCGGAAGGCTCAGCTGTCGACCGGCGGCCGCGAAGCTTCCGCTGTCGACGGCTTGGACGAAGATCAGGAGGTCGTTCAGGTTGTACATCGCCATCGTCCATGTTTGTGGACCATGAGGTGCGTATATCCCATCTACAGCAGCAGGGTCCACGAGTGCACATTGCCGGTCTCATCAGCAACGGAGACCAAGCAATGGAACCCATTCTTTTTTACGGCGTGCCCTCGGGATGCTCCTTCGGCTCGATCGTCGCGCTCGAATGGCTGGGCAAGCCATACAGGCTCTGCCGGATCGAGATGCCGGAGACAGTGAAGAGCGAGCGCTATCTGCGTATCAACCCGGTCGGCGAGACCCCGGCCTTGATGACGGCGGACGGCAGAGTCATCGCCGAGAGCATGGCGATCCTCAACCATCTCGGTCCGGACGGCTTCGACAAAGGCTTGGCCTTTGCGCAAGGGACGCCCGCGTTCGACCGGCTCAACCAGACGCTGGCTTTTCTCAACACGAGCTTCTTCAACGGCTTCAGCCCGCTCTGGTACACGGTGGAACATGAGCTGCAGGCCGGAGAGAAAGAGGCCTTGAGGGCGTACGGCATCACGAACGTCGTCAAGGTGCATGCGGATCTCGAACGCATGCTGGGGAGCAACGAGTGGCTGCTCGGCGATTGGCCCACGCTGGCCGATGCCTACTTTGCAGGCATTGCCCGCTGGACCAAGTATCACGACGTCATCGACCGGCGCGACTATCCAGGGTTGCAGCGTCTCTTCGAGCGTCTGGAACGCGACCCGGCGGTGCAGTTCGCCCATGCCATCGAGCACGGGGAGGAGCCGAGCGGCTCCAGCGCCTTCAAAGGGCATGTCAGACTTGAACAAGCGCTGAGTCATCTCTGACTCTATGGGGGCAGGCGCACTCCACGCACCTGCCCCCGCCGGATGGGCGTCGATTTTCGCAGATGTTGCGAATGATGGTGTCAGGCGTCGATGTCGGTCGAGAACGCGGTGTCCTTCCGGGCATCGAGGGCGGCAAGTCGGGTCACCATGTCTGCGCGCTGCGCGCCGCCACCGAGACCGATGGCATGACTGCCGACGACTACCCGTTCCCGTACGACTTCCTCAGCCGCCTCGGTTGGCATAAGGCTCCTCGTCGTCTTCGGGCGCGGCGGCAGAGGCGGCCGCCGCTTTGGTCAGATGCGCTCTCAGCTTGGCGATCCGGTCGGGGGACCACCCCTTCGCATCCGTGAGGGTCAGCCAGGCTTCGAGGTAGTGCGCGGGCGCATAAACGTGGCCGTAGCCGATCGGCGTCGTGGACGCCATGACCGTGTCCAGCGCGAGCTGGAGCATTGTGACGACAGGATACCAGCGCAGCTCCGAAGACACGTCCGGACCGCGCGGCGGAACCATCCAGTCCGGCCTGCGATAGAAGTCGCGATAGTCAAAGAAAGTAACGGCGTCGCTCGCATACTGCAGATAGACGATGCGCATCGACCCCCAGCTGCTGCCCGTCTGTTCGGGCGCACCGTTCTGATTCATGAACCGGAAGAGCGACCCATCCCGGAACTGGGGAAGCCACGCCGGAGAGCCGGCGTTGCGCCCATCCGTAACCCTGCGCCAGAGCCTGCTTGTGAATGGCGGGCCGCTCCACAATGCGCCCTGAATCGGGTCTTCGAATATCTCGAACAGGTCCGTCGACCTCTCGGAGTTCATTGCGCCAAGGCTGAGGCCGAACAGGTAAAGTTTCGGCCGCCTGTCTTTCGGAAGAGTTCTCCAGTACCCGTAGACCTGCGAGAACAGGGCGCGCGCGGCCTCCTCGCCATAGCCCGGCTGCACGAGAAACGACACCGGACTGGCTAGATAGGAATACTGCATTGCGACGCTTGCGACGTCGCCGCCATGCAGATATTCGACGCCGTCCATTGCCGCCGGATCGACCCAGCCCGATCCCGTCGGCGTGATGACGATAAGCATGGAGCGATCGAAGGCTCCGGTGCGCTTCAGCTCTTCGAGCGCGAGCTTTGCGCGTTGCTCCGGCGTTTCCGCGGAGCGCAGGCCGACATACACCCTGATCGGCTCCATCGCGTCTCGACCGGAAACGGCACTGATATCGTGGGCGCTCGGCCCGGACGCGATGAATTCGCGGCCGGCCCGTCCCAGCTGTTCCCAGCGGAGGAGGGAGGCGGGGCCGCCCGCCCTGAGCGTCGACCTCGGCTGCGGGGATGTGGGCTCGATCAGGGCGTCGTATTGCCGGGCCGAAGAATCGAAGACGCGCAGCGCAACGTTGAAGAAGACGTCACTGGCGAGCGACCAGAACAGCAGCACTGCGGCGGCAGTCCCGATCACATTGGCGACCCGTCGCGGGACGAAACGGCGGGTACGGCCGGCGACGAGCCGGAAGACCAACGTAAAGAGCCGGGCGAGCCCCAGGAGAATTAGAAAGGTCGCCACCGCCACCGCACATAGCTTGATCGGGTGCCCGCTCGTGACCGGATCGAGTTCCATCAGCGTGCGGATCGAATTCTGCCATTCGGCGGTGCGCCATAGAAACGCGGCGGCCGTCGCTGCGCAAAAGACGGCGATAACGAGATTGGCGGTGCGCAGGGCGCGTTCCCGGAAAGTCGGAAGCTCCATGTAGCTCCAGAGCCAGCGCCAGAAGACTCCCAGGCCGTAGCCGACGGCGAATACGCTTCCGCCCAGGACGCCCTGGGTGATGTAGGTTCGGGGCACCAGGGTCGGCGTCAGGGACGCGGCGAAGAACAGCGTTCCCAGAAGCAGGCCTGTCCCGGAGAGCGAGCGCCACAATCCCAGTGGCCAGTGTTTCACATCGCTCCCTCTCCTTAACGCCCCTACGGCGCCCCTATGGCGTCTGTGCTGGCGACGAGAGCGGCAACGACGTCAGCGGCAGTCAGCCGCGTCCGTGGGTTCGATGCCGTCGCGCCCTTTGGCCCCGAGCGGAGATCGCCGGCCGCTGGGCGTTGCCGCCCTTTCCCGCAAGCGGGAGAGGGAGAGGGTGCGGGCGACGCCGATCGCGACGAGGCCGGTGCCGATCAGCAGCGCGACCGGCGGTTCGGGCACGGCCATGGCCTCCTGCGCCGCATCGGCCAGGAGCCGGTGGACCTCCGTGGTCGGATGGACCTCGTCCCAGAAGAAGGTGTCCGTCTCGCCGACCGGCCTGCAGATGAAGGGCGGGAAGATGCAACCCGAGGCCGGGCCTGCGGCGATGCTGCTCGAGAATCCGAAGGCCTCCGGGTTGGCGAGAATCGTTTCGAACAGGCCGAAGACGTCGGGCGAGGCGATGTCGATGCCAGGCCGGGCCGCTTCGAGATCCGAAAGGGTGGCCGCGAGAAGCTGGTTGTGACCCAGCGTCAGGGCGGTGAAGAACTCCGAAACGCCGCCGGCGACCACGGCCGGCGTCATGCCGAGGTCGGGCAGGTTCGGGACCAGGAAGTTTCGCGCGCCCGCGTCGGCCAGTTGCTCGATCGCCGTCGCTATATTACCGACCGTCTGCGCAGGGCCGGACGTAACGTTCAGGAGATAATCGTTGGACCCGACGGCGAGGATATAGAGCGCGTCCGGATCGGCCGTGGTGCCGGCGTCGCCGAGGGCGCTGCGGAAGTTCGCGACCTGTCCCTGCAGGCCGGGCACGAGAACCCGCGCCGGGCTGAAATTCTCCGCTCCCGTTCCGGCGCCGCCATAGCCGAAGGACACCGCACGGTCGGACGCGGGATCGAAGCCCGTTTCGGACGGCTTCAGCGTCAGCCCGGCCTTCTCCGCAAGATGGTCGACCCAGATCGGGCCGTTGGCGAAGCGGCCTTCGAAATAGGGTGGTGACGGGATCTCCCCGCCGGTCAGGCGAGAATGATTTCCGACATCGGCGAAGCTGTCGCCGAACACATAGATCGAGTCGAAGCCGAGCGGTGCCGCCCGCGCCGAATCAAACGTAAGCCCCGCTGAGAGAAGCAGGGCGATGAGAGTCGAAAGATGGAAGGTGAGGGGGGTGAGGGAACGTGATCGAAAGGCCGAGGCAAACAGGCCTGCCTCCGGGCCGGCTGGGGCGGTGCTCACGAGATGTACCTTCTCCAATCCACCCCCTCATCGGGGGTGATGATCTACTAACCAAGGTTTCCCGCAGGCCCCACTGCGTCAGAACTGATGATTGCGCTAATCCATCGGCCAAGCAACCCCAACGTGTCGGTTCTTCAGAAGGTATCGGACGCAGAAGCCCCGCCTCGGTCAGCGTTTTTCGGGCGTCCAGGCGCCGAGCAGCTTCGGCAGGTCGCCGAAGCGGCCGATCAGGCCGAAGATCAGCGCCGCCAGCGCGACGAATAGGACGGAGACCGCCGCCATCACCGGCGTGTAGCCGTAGCGCAGGCTGCTGAAGATCTTGATCGGCAGCGTCTCAACCGTGAAGCCGGCGACCATATAGGCGATGATGTACTCGTTGAGGCTTAGCACGAAGGCGAAGGCGTAGCCGGAGATGATGTAGGGCACGATCAGCGGCAGCATCACCGTGCGGATGGTGGTCCGCTGATCGGCGCCGAGCGTCGCCGCCGCCTCGAACACGGCGCGGTCGATCGTCTCGAGCCCGAGCGAGATCGTCACCAGCGGCAGCGTCACGAGGAAGATGCCGTGGCTCAGGATCACGTTCTCGATCCGCCCGCTATAGCCGATCGAGTTCCAGAAGATCAGGAATCCCAAGGCGGAAATCACCGGCGGCAGGATGAAGGGGGCGAGCCCGATGGCATAGAGGGCGCGGGCATAGAAGATGCGCCGGCGCCAGAGTGCGTAGGCGAGGGGAAGCGCGATCGACAGCGCCACCAGGGCGCTGAGTGCGGCGATCGTCAGGCTGTTGCCGATCGGGCCGAGCCAGTCGTCGCTGGTGACCATCTCGCCGTACCATTCGAGCGACAGCCCCTCCGGCGGAAACAGCAGCCGCTTCTGCGCGTTCAGCGAAACGCCGGCGACGACGACCAGCGGCGCGCAGAGCAGCAGAAGCATCAGCGCCAGAAAGGCGGTCCGGAGCGCGCGTCCCCCCATCACCGCCTCATGCCGCCCGCTGCCGCTCGCGGCCGAGCAGCAGCACCAGGCCGATCAGGCCGAGGCTCACCACCATCAGGAAGATCGCCATGGCCGCGGCGAAGGGCAGGTTCGACTGATAGAGCGCCTGATCGGTGATCCGCACCGCCAGCGTCCATTGCGGCGGCCCGCCCAGCACCTGTGGAATGACGTAGGCGCCGAGCGTGAAGACGAACAGCATCACCAGCGCCGACAGGATCGCGCGGCGCTGGCCGGGAACGATCACCGTGAAGAAGGTCCGGATTGGCGAGGCGCCGAGCGTGCGGGCCGCTTCCGGAATGTCGGGCTCAAGCCGCGACAAGGGCGGGTAGAGCACCAGCACGGTGTAAGGCAGCCCCAGATAGACGAGTCCGAGCGTGACTGCGGTCAGGCCCGGCGTCCAGGCGTCCGGCCGTTCCATCAGCCCGATCCAGACCAGCAGGTTCGAGAGCCCGGCGGTGCGCGACAGCAGAACCGACCAGGTGAAGCCGATGATTACCTCCGACAGCGACAGGACAGACAGCAGGAGCACCAACCACAGGACCTGATGGCGGCGGCGCAGGCGGGTCAGCAGATAGGTGAAGGGGAAGCCGAGGACGACGCAGATGACGGCCGTCATGCCGGCGATGAGTAGCGAGATGCCGAGCGCTTCGAGGAAGAAGGCGGACAGGAAGCGCTGGTAATTTGCGAGCTCGAAGGCGGGCTCGTAGAAGCCGCCCTCGATACGATGGAAGAAGCTGACAGCCAGCATGATGCCGAAGGGGACGAGGAAGAACACCCCCAGCATGACCGACGGGTAGATCAGCGGCAGAAGGCCGCCGGAAGCGGGACGGACTTCGCTCATCCGCGCCTCATTCGCGCAACAGGACGCAGGATTCGGCCGGCAGCTCGACCGTCGCCATGTCGCCGGCGCTGACCGGCGGGCGGTCCTTCGGTGCCGCGACCTGAACGACCGTCTCACCGCCGACATCGACATAAGTTTCGACGCTGGCGCCGACGTCGCGGACGAAAGTGACGGTGCCGGGCAGGCGGTTCGGCCCAGTCTGCGTGCCGGCGAAGAGATGTACGTCCTCCGGCCGGATCGACAGGGTGACCCGGCCGCCCGACATGGGACGTTCCCCAGACGCGGGGCGCTCGCCGGCCACCGTGAAAAGCGCGCCGGCGACGGTCAGCCGGTCGCCGCCATCCATCACGGCGGGGAGCAGGTTGCTGATGCCGATGAACTGGGCGACGAAGCTGTTGGCCGGCCGGCGGTAGATGTCGAGCGGCGGCCCGACCTGCTGCACCCGGCCCTGATCCATCACGACGACCAGGTCGGACATGGTCATCGCCTCGCGCTGATCGTGGGTCACCAGGATGGTGGTGATGCCGAGCCGCTTCTGCAGCAGGCGCAGTTCGACCTGCATTGCCTCGCGCAGCTTGGCGTCGAGCGCCGACAAGGGTTCGTCGAGCAGGAACAGCTTCGGCTCGAGCGCCAGCGCGCGGGCGATCGCGACCCGCTGTCGCTGGCCGCCGGACAACTGGCTGACATGGCGCTCGGCCAGCCCCGGCATGCGCACGAGTTCGAGCAGCTCCTCCACCTTCCGGCGCCGGGCGGCGCGGTCGACGCCCCGAATGCGCAGACTGTAGGCGATGTTCTCGCCGACGCTCAGATGCGGAAACAGCGCCAGCGACTGGAACACCATGCCGAAGTTCCGCTGATGCGCGGGGCGGTCGGTGATGTCCTTGTCGTCGAGACGAACGCGACCGGCGGACGGCATCTCGAGGCCGGCGATGATGCGCAAAAGCGTCGTCTTGCCGCAGCCGGAAGGGCCGAGGAAGCAGACGAACTGGCCCGGCGGTAGCGTCAGGTTGACATCCGACACGGCCAGAACCTGGCCGTAGCGCTTGTCAATTCCCTGAAGAACGAGTCCGTTTGTCACGGATGAGAGACCCATTCCGAAAGCAAGACGGCGCGGCAGCGGAGGCTGCGCCGATTGACGTCAATCATAGTAACCGAAACTCGCAAGCCGTGGCCCTCTTGTCATGCCCGGCCTTGAGCCGGGCATCCATCGTGCCGCGGCCCCATGGATTGCCGGGTCAAGCCCGGCAATGACAAAAGAAAACGAAACCAAATTCAGGCGCAATCACCCTTAGCTGGTGATCAGCTCCGACCATTTCTGGTTCACCCAATCCCCCTGCTCGAGATAGAGCTCGTATCTGGGAAGGATCGGGGGGATCTCGCTCGAGACCGCATCGAACTCTTTGTTCGTGAGGTCGAGATGCTCGCGCTGCACGGTCGGCGAGGTACCGACCATGCGCGACATCAGCGCCTGGATCTCCGGCTTGCACATGAAGTTGATGAAGGTGTGCGCCTCCTCGAGTTTGTCCGAGGCACGGGTGACGCACCAGCTTCCGGAGTCGAGCACGCCGCCTTCCTTCGGGAAGGTCGAGCGCACCGGAAAGCCCTCGGCCGCGGCAAGGCCGGTGACGTCGTGATAATACTGCCCCATCGGAATCTCGCCCGACTGCAGCGCCTGCTGGAACTGGCCCTCGTCGCGATACCAGAGCCGCACGTTCGGCTTCACCTCCTGGAGCTTGGCCATCACCTCGAGGACGCCTTCTTGGCTGCCGAGGATGTCGGTGCCGCCGAAATGAGTCTTGGCGGTGATCTCCAGCAGGAAGGAGTTACTCGCCAGCGCCAGGAGCCCGATCGAATCCTCGTTCTCGGGATTCCAGAACTCGGTCCAGCTCGTGGGCGCCTCCGGATAGATGTCGGTGTTGGTCACCAGGGTGATGTACCAGGAGACGGCGCCGATGCCGGTCACCTGGTCCCCAGCGTCCCGATGAATAAAATGCGGCTGCACATATTGGTGATTGGGGATCTTTTCGAGATCCAGCGGTACCCACAGCTCCGACTTCTCGCCGCGCAGCCGGGCGACCTGGGCCATCATCGAAACGTCGGCTGGCGCCTGACCGGCCCGCGCCGCGGTTTCCAACTGCACGAGCCAGGCTTCGCCGGTCGGTTCCGCCACGGAGTCGACCTCGATGCCTGTTTCTTCGGTGAACACCGGGAAGATATGTTCGTTGAAGGAATCCTGGAAATAGCCCCCATAGGTGCCGACCTTGAGACTCCCTTGCGCCCGCGCCGGTCGCGGGGCGAAGACGCTCGAGCCGACCAGAGCGGTGGCGGCGGCGCCTGCAAGGAATCCGCGGCGGCTGGCGCGCGGGACGGCGTAGTTCATCGAGAGTCTCCTGTTGCTGCTCCGTTACGGGCGGGCGTTGTTATTTATTCATAAACCTTTCGCACGATAGCCGCGTGCTTCAAGCCGTTCAAGATTAACGCCTTTGGTAACGCCCTTTCGCCGGGCTGCGCGTCGCCCGCTCGACGGCTGGCGGAGCACTCCCGCTCAGGCGGCGGCGTCCGCCTTTCTGTGATAGGCGACGGTGCAGTGGGAGGCACAATAGGGCCGATTCGGCTCGATCGGCTCGCCACAGAAGTGGAAGCCCGGCTGCTTCGGATCGCCGACCGGCCACAGGCAGGTGCGTCCGTTTCCGTTGAAGCGGGCGACCCGCGGCTTCGGACTCTCGCGCCTGATCGGCGAGGGGCGGGCCGACAGGCCCAGCCGATGCGCCTTTCCGATCACCGCGTTGCGCGTCACGCCGCCAAGCTGCTCGGCGATCTGGCTCGCCGACTGTCCTTGAGCCCACAATCGTTGCAGGAGGTCGATTCGATCTTCGGTCCAGTCCATGGATCAGCCTTCATCAGAACGGTTAACCCACATATAGTGGCCCGGCAATTACATACCGCCAGACGTTGTATTGCAAGATCGAATTCGGGTTTTTAAGCTTACTGATCCGGGTATGCCGTAAAGGCCGTCCTATGTGGCGAGCCCTTCGCTTAATTTGTGGACTCACGCCTGAGACAAATCGCTAACCGTCCAGATCCACCAGGCTTTCTGGAGAACGGGTAAGGTGGCAGATTTTGTCGATTTCATGAAAGAAATTCGTTCCCGCCAATCCGAGGACATCCTCTGGCTTACGGCTCGGCCGAGCGTCCGGCCCGCGACGTCACGTCCGTTAACCAAGGCACGGCTGTCCTGCGGCGGACGCGCCCCGTCCGGCAGCAGCTGACCCAGAGCTGAAGTTGAACCTGTCCGACGCAGCCGGCTGCTTTGGGGGAAATCGGACGTCGAACCCATCAGCGAGAGTGCCCAGCTTGGTTAATCGCGCCCCACAGGTAATAAGATGGGATGCCACCAGAAATGCCGCTGCGATAAAGACCGACACCTTCGACGTCTGGACAGTCTGCAACTTGCATGTGGTGTGCTGCGACGAGCAACTCATTGCCTGTAAGCGAGGCGCCATTCGCGGCTTCGACGACCACCGGCCTCAGTGGAGCACCCTTCGGACCAAAGGGGATGAGCGCCAGTCGGTGGCATTCTATGCCGACTGCGATGTCTATCTTCGGCCAATCGGCGAGAGGCTTGTTCCAGACGGCGTCGTCGCTCTGAAACAACCGCATCGGCAGGTCAGGCCGGTGCCTCGCCCGCTCCTGCTTCGTGAGCGGATCATTCCGGAGCCGCTCCGCGCTGGACCGCAGGAACGCGGTTGCAGTCCGGTAATAGATGGCCGTCCGCACGCGAGCCAAGTTCCAACCGATCTCTGGCAAGAGTGCGTCGTAGAACGTTTCGATGTTGTCACTCATCAGCACACGAATAGGACGCTCGTCCCATTTAACGCGTAACACGTCCCCCGGTTGAAAATCCATGCTGCCGCCCCTCTGTGTTCAAGCGGACGTTTTTGTAGCAGATTTGTATGTCCGCAGTGGATCGACAGCGGCCAGATGCTCTCCAGTCTCAGAACGTCCGCTTCTGGCACGATCCCGCTTCGACACCCTGCCTCCTGGAGTGACCGCCTAAGGAACGTCAGCGGACCTCGCGTAATGAGCACCAGGGACCGCTGGTCGTCAGATTCCACATTTTAGGCGAATGGCTCGTCCTATGTGGCCGCCCGGTTCAGGACGCCCAGGTAGGGACGCCCCCTAAGACACCACGCGAAGCTGGATATCCAGGACCTTGAGGGCGTCGTCGATCGACTTGCTCAGCTTCAGGCGCTTCTGGCCGGTGAGCACCACATAGTCCGGCGGCCGGTCCGGCCCCGTGGTGCATTTCACGATCGAATAGAGTGGTCGCTCGTGACTGTGCCGGAACACCGAGAAGACGGCCATACCGGGCTTATGATCGATCGCATAGTCGCGCCACTCGCCCCGCGCGACCCGACGGCTATACAGCGAGAGAAGCTGGTTCAACTCGCGTCTGTTGAAGAAGATATCTCGATGACGGCGCTTCAGGTCCGCGAGGCGAATCACCTTCGTCATGAGGCGTTCAGGATGACCTATTTGATTGTCGTCGATTTTCCCGAAGTCTCCCGCAATTTACCGGCGGCGTCCAGCGATGAATCAGCCTCCGGCACCGCCCCCCGGATACCTTTCATTGAACGCGCCGGCTGGGGCTCGCCTGCGGGTCGGGCGAGTCGTAGCAGGTGATCGCCGCCAGCGTACGATAGCAGTAGAGCGGCGTCTCGACGATGGGGGCCGGCCCGAGCGCCTGTGCCTGCTCTTCGGCTCGGCAGGATCGGTCCTCCTCGCCGGCTGCCGCCATCGGGCAGTCCTCGCCAGTCGTGGTGCCGCCGAACAGGCCGCCCCCGGTCAGAGCCAATTCGGTCATGCCGTCGCAGCCGCCGAGGCCGAGGAGGGCGGTCAGGCCGGCCAACATGCAGAAACGGGTCGCTCTCATTCCCGACCTCCCGTCGGATTTCAGGCCGTGGGCTAGCTCTGTCAGGCACTCCAAGCTCGATCTTGGATTTCGTAGGTTGAAGAAAGGGTTATCCTCAGCGATGAAAGCCGCGATCCATCGCCTTGCCGCCGCGCGCCGGGTTTGCCAAGCCCCAAGGCTCCGGTTATGGTAGCGCGCGTTCGCTAGGTAGACCCCAAGGCAGACCCGGAGTTTCGTGCGTGGCCGATATCTTTCGCGAGATCGACGAAGATCTCAGGCGTGAAGGCCTTATCAAGATATGGCGCCGCTATGGCCCGTTCATCATCGGTGCGGTGCTCGCCATCATTCTCGCCGCAGTCGGCTATATCGCCTGGGAGCGCTATGCCCAGCAGCAGCAGCTCGATCGCGCCCGCGCCTATGCCGCCGCCGTCGGCGCCCTTGGCGAGAGCGATGAGACGGCCCTTCAAGGCTTCCGGGAACTAGCTAATGGGGATGACGGCTATGCCGCGCTCTCCTACCTGCGGGCGGCCGAGCTGAGGCTCGAAGCGGGCGAGACCGAACAGGCGATCGAGATCTATCGCGGCGTCGCGAACGACGATGCGATCGGGGAGCCCTTCCGGTCTCTCGCGCGGATCCTAATGGCGATGCACAGCCTCGATACGGCGCCGCCCGAGGAGATTGCCGGCTGGCTGGAGCCGCTGACCGGGCCGGCGGACCCGTGGCGCCATTCGGCGCGCGAGATGCTGGGCCTTCTTGCTCTGCGCACCGGCGATTCCGATCGGGCGGTCGAGATCTACACCACGCTTGCCGATGATCTCGAGGCGCCGGCTGCTCTTCGAGCCCGCGCCGCGGAAATTCTGGCCTCCTTGCAGGCCCCGGGGCAGGATTGACCAGGGCGATGAGTGGGGCGATGGGTGGATTGCGGCGATTCTCGCCGGTTCTTTTTGCGGCCCTCATCCTGGCGGGCTGCGACACCTTTCTCGGCGGGTCGGAAGGGCCGCCGCTGCCGGGCGAGCGCATTTCGGTCCTGAATCTCGATCAGACTCTCGTTGCCGACCCGACCCTGGCCGATCTACGCGTGCGTCTTCCGCAGCCGCGGATGAACCAGGATTGGCCTCAGGCTGGCGGTTATCCGAGTCATGCGATGCATCACTTGGCGCTGCCCGATAACCTCGAGATCGCCTGGACGGCGGATATCGGCACCTCGCGGTCAAGCGACCGGCTGCTGCTGTCCGGCCCCGTGGTGGCGGACGGCCGCATCTACACCATCGATGCCAGTACCACCGTCACGGCCTTCAACGCCCAGGATGGCGAGCAGATCTGGCGTGTCGATCTGACTCCCGAGGAGGAGGATGACGGGCTGTTCGGCGGCGGCATCGCCGTCGACGACGGCCGGCTCTATGTGACCACGCCGTTCGCTCTTGTCTTCGCCTTGGATGCGGAGACCGGCGACGAGATCTGGCAGGCCGAACTGCCGGGACCGTCGCGGGCGGCGCCCGCGGTTGCTGGCGGGCGTGTTTTCGCCGTTACAATCGATAACCAGCTTGCCGCCCTTGACGCCGACGATGGCAGCCGGTTGTGGTCGCATGCCGGCATCTCGGAGGCGGCGGGCCTGCTCGGCGGGACGACTCCAGCGGTGGCCGGCGACACCGTCATCGCGGCCTATTCATCCGGCGAGCTCTATGCGCTCCGGGCCGAAACCGGCAATGTGCAATGGACCGAGAATCTCGCCGGGATCCAGCGGACCGACACGATCTCATCGCTGGCGCATATCCGCGGGCGACCGGTGATCGACCGCGATTTGGTGTTCGCGGTCAGCAACAGCGGCACGCTGGCGGCGATCGATCTGCGCCGGGGCGGGCGGGCCTGGGACGTCGAGATCGGCGGCACGCAACAGCCCTATGTCGCCGGCGATTTCGTCTATGTCCTGTCGAACAATGCGGAGCTGGTCGCACTCACGCGGCGGGAGGGGCGCGTCCGCTGGGTCCAGTCCCTGCCTCAGTTCGTGGACCCGGAGGAGCGCGACGAGCCGATCTACTGGTCGGGACCGCTGCTCGCCGGCGATCGGCTGATCGTCACCGGGTCGAATAGCGAGGCCCTGTCCATATCGCCCTATACCGGCGAGATCCTCGGTCAGATCGATATTCCAGGCTCGCATCTCCCTGCGATCGCCGCCGGCGGTTCCCTATATTTGCTCGCAGACAATGCGACGCTGATTGCGCTCCGATAGATTCGAGCTGTTAGCGTCGCGAAACGTGACCCGGCCCTCATGCTTCGACAAGCTCAGCATGAGGGCCTCACCCTGAGCTTGTCGAAGGGCGAGGCCCGCGCGGCGAAACACCCCTTCGACGTGCCGTGAGGCTGAAAGTGTTATGAGTTTTACCCTGGCGATCGTCGGCCGGCCGAATGTCGGCAAGTCGACTCTGTTCAACCGCCTGGTCGGCAAGCGGCTGGCTCTGGTCGACGATACGCCCGGCGTCACCCGCGATCGCCGCGCCGGCGAAGGCCGGATCGGCGACCTGCGGTTCACCCTGTTCGACACCGCCGGGCTGGAGGAGGCCTTCGGCGAAAGCCTCGCGGCGCGGATGCGCGCCCAGACCGAGACGGCGGTCGATGAGGCCGACCTCGTGCTGATGCTAATCGACGCCCGCGCCGGTGTGACGCCGATGGACGAGCATTTCGCCGCTTGGCTCCGGAAGAGCGGCAAGCCGGTGATCCTGGTCGCAAACAAATGCGAAGGCCAGGCCGGCGAGGCCGGCCTGCTGGAGGCATTCCAACTCGGTCTCGGCGAGCCGGTGCCGATTTCGGCGGAGCATGGCGAGGGCATGGCCAGCCTGTTCCGGGCCATCGAGCCGTCGGCCGCAGCCATGGCGCGTGATGGGGATGATCTGCCTGAAGCGGAGGAGGAGCCCGAGGGTGAGCCGGCCGACGAGGCTGAAGAACCCCGGACGCTGCAACTCGCGATCGTCGGTCGGCCGAATGTCGGCAAATCGACGCTGATCAATCAGCTGATCGGCGCGGAGCGGCTGCTGACCGGTCCGGAGGCGGGGATCACGCGCGACTCGATCGCCATCGAATGGCAGTATCGCAACCGGCCGATCCGGCTGGTCGACACCGCCGGCCTGCGCCGCCGCGCCCGCGTCGTCGAAAAGCTCGAGAAGCTGTCGACCGGCGATACGCTGCGCAGCATCCGCTTCGCGCAGGTGGTGGTGCTGGTGCTCGATTCGACGGACATGCTGGAGAAGCAGGACCTGACGATCGCCCGGATAGTGTTGGACGAGGGGCGGGCCCTGGTGATCGCCGCCAACAAGTGGGACCTAGTGGCGGACAAGACCGCCGCGATGGAGCGATTGCGGGACCGTCTGGAGCTCTCGCTTCCCCAGGCGCGCGGCCTGCCGACCGTGACCCTGTCGGCCCTGACCGGCCGGAACCTCGACCGGTTGCTCGACGCGGTGCTGGCGGCCTACGGCATCTGGACCCGGCGGGTCGCGACCGGCGAGCTGAACCGGTGGCTGGCTGAGGTCACCGAGGCGCACCCGCCGCCGCTGGTCTCCGGCCGGCGCATCAAGCTCCGCTACATGACCCAGATCAAGACCCGGCCGCCGACCTTCGCGCTGTTCGTCAGCCGGCCGGAGAAGCTGCCGGACGCCTATCTGCGCTATCTGACGAACGGCCTGCGCGACGCCTTCGACCTTCCCGGCGTGCCGCTCCGGCTTTACCTACGCAAGGGG
Organism: Virgifigura deserti; assembly: GCA_003576685.1. Lineage (GTDB taxonomy): Bacteria > Pseudomonadota > Alphaproteobacteria > Dongiales > Dongiaceae > Virgifigura > Virgifigura deserti. The sequence continues at coordinate 356,177 of QOZR01000003.1, read as the reverse complement.
AAGAACCCGTACGTTCCCCAAGAGCGCGGCTGACCTTTTCCGCCTGCCCGGAACCCTTCGCCTCCAGTAGGAAAATTGTGGCCGAACGCGGCCCTGTGGAACAAACGCGGCCTTGCGGATGTTCTGCAGGATCGGCGGTCGGCGCTGATCCGCCCCGCCGTTAGAGCCTGATCCGACCACATCGAACCGATGTGATCGGTGAATCAGTCTCTCGCTATATGGATCAGAGGACAATTCACCGATCAGGTTGATCCAACCTGATCGGACCGTACTCAAGCGGCGATCTGTTGAGAGAAGGTAGGCAATCGTGGCAATCGAGGCGGCCCTCAATCGGGTTTACTTCCCCCTGTTCGTCCTTTCGATCGCGTTCTTGAGCTTCGTTGCCGGCAGTCTGATCGTCCTGCACAAGACGTTCCCGTACAATTACATCAATGATGCCTACCGGGCCGGCATCGCGCTATTCGACCAGAAGAGCGGGTATCGCACCGCCCTCGTGACTGACCTGTGGGCTCGCGCGCGGACCACCGACGCGGGGGTGACGGTCTATGATCCGGCAAAGGCCTATAACGGCCTGACCCTCTATACCTCGAGCCATGCGCAGAAAGCCTTCCTGATGTCGATGGACGGCGAGGTCGTGCATGAGTGGCACCTGCCGTTCAGCACGGTCTGGAACGAGACGGCCGCGATCACCGATCCGCAGCCCGATCCCTTTATCTTCATTGAGAATGCACGCCTCTATCCGAACGGGGATCTGCTCGGCGTCTATATCGGCCTCGGCAGCACGCCCTGGGGTTACGGCCTGATCAAGATGAACAAGGATTCGGAGGTCATCTGGACCTATCTGGAGCATGTCCATCACGACCTCGATATTGGGAAGGACGGAAAAATCTACACGCTCACCCAGAGCATCGAGTCCAGTGAGATCGAGAGGGCGGCCCATATGAAGCCGCCGCGACTCGACGACTTCCTTGTCGTCCTGTCGCCCGAAGGAAAGGAACTGAAGAAGATTTCCCTCGTCGAGGCCTTCGCCAAGTCGGACTATCTGCGGCTGCTGAGCACGGTCGTCTGGTACAGCTATGCGGAGAATGGCGACTATCTCCACGCCAACTCGGTCGAGGTGATCGAGGGCGAGGATGCCGAGAGGCTGCCGTTCGCCTCGGAGGGGCAGGTCCTGCTGTCGTTCCGGGAAATCGGCACGATCGCCGTCCTCGACATCGAAAAGGAAGAGATCGTCTGGGCCCTTCGGGGACCGTGGCTCGGGCAGCACGACCCGGACATCCTGCCGAACGGCAACATGCTGCTGTTCGACAATTTCGGGCATTACGGAACGGGCGGGCTTTCGCGCGTGATCGAGTTCAATCCCGCGACCTCCGAGATTGTCTGGACCTATGCCGGTGACGAGAACCATCTCTTCGAGAGCAGAATCCGGTCGAACCAGGAGCGGCTGCCGAACGGAAACACGCTGATCACGGAATCGGACGGCGGCCGGCTCATCGAGGTGACGCCGGACCACGAGATCGTCTGGGAATTCGTGAACCCGGTGCGGGGCGGCGAGAATGACGAGATGATTCCGGTCGTCTCCTGGGGACAGCGGATCGAACCCGGCTCCCTGGATCCCGACTTTCTGGAGCAATGAGCCGGTGGGGAGCCGGTGGGACCACAAGCAGGAAGGATAATGATATGAAGAAGCAAATCGGTGCGGCCGCCATCATCCTTGGACTTGTTCTGGGCGCGGCGAACCCGGCGGCAGCCTATGTCGGGCCCGGCGCCGGCCTCAGCTTGCTGGGCGCCTTCTGGGGCCTGGTGCTCGCAATCGGCGCGGCGCTTGGCTTCGTGATCCTGTGGCCGCTGCGGCGGATGCTCAAGCGCGGCAAGGGAAAGCAGGCTCAGGCGGCGAAGGTGTCGCATGACGGATCCTCGACCTCGACGTCGTCTTGATCGGCCGCGGAGAGCCGTGACGTCGGGCGTGCCGTAAGGTCGACAAGGGAGCCGACACGGAGAATGGGCCTTCTCGATCTTCCGGCACCGCTGTTCGCTTGGCTGGACGGGGTGCTCGGTCATTTCATGCCCGCGACCGCGCGCTTGGTTGTGTGGGGCATCGCCGCCGCCATCCTGTCGATGGCGCTCTACAAGGCCTTATCCTCTCAGGAGCGCATCACCGTCACCAAGATGAAGGCCGCCGAGGCGCGACGCGCGCTCGACGCCTATGACGGCGAGTTTGCCGGAGCCTGGCCGCTGATTCGCGAGACGTTGCGGCTTGCGCTCCGGCAGATCGGCCTCGTGATCGGACCGGCCGTCGCGGCCTCGGTCCCCGTGCTCTGCCTGATCATCTGGTTGAGTACGGCCTATGGGCACAGCTTTCCGGCCCCGGGGAGCGAGCCCGATATCCGCACGGTCCCGCAGCAGCTTCAGGCTCGTTGGGTCGACGAGGGCGGCCCGTCGCAAGAGTCGGCCGCGCCGTCGCAACCGCCGCATGTCGTCGTCGCCGATGCGGCGGGGCGTATCGTCGGTGACTTCGCCCTGTCGGCCCCCGTCTCGACGCTGCACAAGCGGGTCTGGTGGAACGCGCTTCTCGGCAACCCGGCGGGCTATCTGCCTGAAGGATCCACTCTCGACCGCATCGAGATCGATTTGCCGCGCCGCGAATATGTTCCGTTCGGCCCGTCCTGGCTGCGGGGCTGGGAAACCTTGTTCTTCACCGTCCTGATCGCAGGCTCGGTGGCGATGAAGATCGGCTTCCGGATCGAGTGAAGCGATGGAGCACCATGGCAGCAGACCAGCCTTCTGACGACGCCTTCCACGTCCCGCGATGGATCGACGCCGTCGGTGGCTTCATCAGCCGGCGGAAAGGCCTCTGGGTCCGCATCGGGAATTGGGAAACGCGGCTGCTCTCCGACGAGCTCGCCGACGTCAAGGTCACACAGCCGGTCTATGTCAGCGGGCTCGCGCGGTCGGGCAGCACGATCCTCCTCGAGCTCCTGTCGGAGCATGAGGACGCCGTCACGCACCGCTACAAGGACTATCCGCCGATCTTGACGCCGTTCTTCTGGAACTGGTTCCTCGACCGCGCGCCGAAGCGCGAGAGTGCGGCGGCCGAGCGCACGCATCGCGACGGCATCATGATCACGCCCGACAGTCCCGAGGCTTTCGAGGAAGTTCTCTGGATGGCCTTCTTCCCGGACCTTCACGACCCGACCGCCAGCAGCGTCCTGGACGAGCGGACCGGCAACGCCGCCTTCGAGGCGTTCTACCGCGACCACATCCGCAAGCTCCTGCGGGTGCGCGGCGGCCGGCGCTATCTCTCGAAGGGAAACTACAACGTCACACGCCTCGAATATCTGTTGAAGCTCTTCCCCGACGCGCGTTTCGTCCTACCCGTGCGCGATCCGGCCTGGCACATCGCCTCGCTGATGAAGCAGCACGCGCTGTTCTGCGAGGGAGAGCAGCGCAATCCGCTGGCGCTTCGGCATATGCAGCGGGTAGGGCATTTCGAGTTCGGCCTCGACCGCCGCCCGATCAATGCCGGCGATGCAGCCGGTGTCACCGAGATCGCGGCTCTCTGGGCGCGGGGCGACGAGGTCGAAGGCTGGTCTCGCTACTGGAGCCATATTCACGGTTACCTCGCCGACCGTCTCGCGGCGAATCCGCGGCTGCGGGAAGCTACTCTGACGGTGCGCTTCGAGGATCTCTGCCGGTCGCCGCATGAGACGATCCGCGCCGTCCTCGATCACTGCCGGCTGCCGGCTTCCGACGCCTTCGTGGACGGGTTGGCAGCTAAGGTCCACTTCCCGACCTATTACGCGCCGCGCTTCACCCCGGCAGAGATGGAGGCAATTGCTCGCTGGACCGGGCCGACCGCCGAGCGATTCGGCTACGCGCCGGAGCGTATAACCAACGTCCGTTGAGGAAGGCGGTCGCTGTCGCCGGATACCGTCTTCTGACGCGCGACACGGCGCGCTACCGCACCTATTTTCCGACTGTCGAGCTGATCGCGCCGTAGCCGGGGCAGCTAACGAACCTGCGCGAACACCGTCTCCCCATGCTTCGTGCAGGCGGCATCGGCCAGGGCGAGGAAGGCGTCGGTGATCTGGTCGGGGTGGGGCAGGGTCTCCGGATTCTCGCCCGGATAGGCCTTGGCCCGCATGCCGGTGCGGACGCGGCCCGGATCGAGGAGATTCACCCGGACCTTGGTCTTCGCCGTCTCCGCCGCATAAATGCCGACCAGCATCTCCAGCGCCGCCTTGCTCACGGCGTAGGTGCCCCAGTAGGCGCGTGGGCCGCGTGCGGCACCGGAGGTGACGAAGATCGCCCGGCCGGCATCCGAAGCGCGCAGCAGTGGGTCGAGGCTGCGGATCAGCCGCCAGTTCGCGGTAAGATTGACGTCGAGAACCTGCTGCCACTCCTTGGGCTTGACCTGCGCGATCGGCGTCAAGGTGCCGAGCAGGCCGGCATTGCCGACTAGGATGTCCAGGTGTTTGAACCGCTCATAAAGGGCACCGCCGAGCCGGTCGATGGCGTCGAAATCGGTGAGGTCGAGCGGCACCAGCGTGGCGCTGCCGCCAAGCGCACGGACGGCATCGTCCAACTCCTCGAGCCCGGCGCTGGTCCGGGCGACCAGGACGACATGGGCCCCCTCGGCGGCGAATCGCTTGGCAACCGCGGCGCCGATCCCGCGCGAAGCGCCGGTGATGACGGCGACGCGGCCGCTCAGAACTCCAGTCCGTTCACTGACTTCGGCCATCGCGGTCAGGCCATCTCCGCGAGCAGAGAGAGTTGCGCCGGTTGCTCGTCATGCTGGTCGGTGAGCGCGGTCGGGTAGTCGCCGGTGAAGCAGGCGTCGCAATATTGCGGCCGGTCCGGATCGCGCCGGCCCTTGCCCATCGCTCGGTAGAGGCCGTCGATCGAGATGAAATCGAGGCTGTCGACGCCGATGATCTTGGCGATCTCCTCCACGTCGTGATTGGCGGCGAGCAGCTGCTCGCGCTCAGGCGTGTCGATGCCGTAGAAGCAGGAATGCATCGTCGGCGGGCTCGAGATGCGCATATGCACTTCCTTCGCGCCGGCGCTGCGCACCATCTCGACGATCTTCTTCGAGGTCGTGCCGCGGACGATGCTGTCATCGACCAGGATCACGCGCCGGTTCTCGATATAGGCCCGGTTGGTGTTGTGCTTCAGCTTCACGCCCAGATGGCGGATATGGTCGGTGGGCTCGATGAAGGTGCGCCCGACATAGTGATTGCGGATGATGCCGAGCTCGAAGGGGATGCCAGCTTCCCTCGAATAGCCGAGCGCCGCCGGCACGCCGGAGTCCGGCACCGGGATCACGACGTCGGCGGGGACGGGGCTCTCGCGCGCCAACTCGGCGCCGATCCGCTTGCGCGCCTCATAGACGCTGCTACCTTCGACGACACTGTCGGGCCGGGCGAAATAGATATATTCGAAGATGCAGAAGCGCCGCTCGGTCGTGCCGAAGGGGCGCAGGCTGTGAATGCCGGAGCCGTCGAGCACCACCAGCTCACCCGGCTCCACGTCGCGCAGGAACTCGGCGCCGATGATATCCAGCGCGCAGCTCTCCGAGGCAAGGATATGGGCGTTGCCGAGGCGGCCCAGAACCAGCGGGCGGACGCCGAGCGGGTCGCGCACCCCGACGACCATATCCTTGGCAAGCGCGACCAGGGAATAGGCACCCTCAACCTGGAGCAGGGCGTGGGTCAGCCGGTCGATAATGCTGCCACGCGTCGTTGCCATCAGGTGGGTGATGACCTCGGTATCGGTGGTCGACTGGAACAGCGAGCCGCGCTTCACAAGCTCGCGGCGCAGCGTATAGGCGTTCGTCAGATTTCCGTTGTGGCCGATCGCGAATCCGCCGAACTCCAGGTCGGCGAAGAGCGGCTGCACATTGCGCAGCGCCGTCTCGCCGGTGGTCGAATAGCGGACATGACCGATCGCCGCGTGCCCCTTCAGACGGCCGATGACCGATTCGGAGGCGAAGCTGTCGGCGACTTGGCCAAGATCGCGGTGGGCGTTGAAGTGCTGTCCATCGAAGGCGACGATGCCGGAGGCTTCCTGGCCGCGATGCTGAAGGGCGTGGAGCCCCAGCACCGTATGGGCGGCCGCCTCGTCATGGCCGAAGATCCCGAACACGCCGCACTCTTCGCGCAGGTGGTCGTCGTCGAATGGGTTGGTTGATATCATTGAGAAATTCGCGGAGTCCTGCGCTGTTGTTTCTGCCGCCGCTGCTTCCGGGGACATCCCCCGCCTCTGCGGCCTACTGGGCTCCCTGGAAGAGCCGGTCCATTTGGTTCCGCTCGTCATCCTTATACCCCGATCCCTCCTCCGGTACATCCGGATTCCGCGGTGTTTCGGTTTCTCCGAGCGCCGGCTCCGGGGCCGCGAAGTCGCTCAGGAGTTCCTCTGCCTTGGCGGCTCGCTCGATCTGCCGCTTGGTCGCATTGGCAGCGATCGCGCTGTCCTTGGCCGCCGATTCAGGCATCACAGTCTGGAGCCAGTCGGCGCCGACGACGACCAGCGGCAGGCTGCGCGCCTCGGTAATCCAGCCGGGTCGCTCATCCTCGGGTATGGCCCAGGCCATCAGCAGATAGCCGAAGCTGAGCAGAAGCGCCCCGCGTGCCACCCCGAACAAAAGGCCCAGCGACCGATCGAGCGCGCCGAAGGCGCTACCCCGGACGTTGCGTGACAGGAAATGGCTGATCGCCGAACAGATAATCAGCGTCACGAGGAAAATCGAGACCCCCGTGATGGTATCGGCGAGCAGCGTGAAGGAAATATACTCCCGCAGGAACGGCTTCGCGAGCGGCAGGCCGTAGAACGTCGCCAGCACCGCCGCCACCCAGGCGGCGACCGACAGAACCTCGCGGACGAGGCCGCGAACGAAGGCGAACAGAGCCGATATGGCGATCACCGCGATGACCAGCAGATCGGTCAGATTGATGGGCAGGTTCTCGATCATCTGCTTTGCAATGTCATGTCGGCGGTCACGAGTCGACTGCCGTTGGGGCTATCATCCGGTTATTGCCCGAGGGGCGTGAGCCGGCCGCCCGACGCGGCTGCGCGTCGCCGGCAAGCTGCTGGACGAGGTCCTGGAGATGCGCGACCTCCCGCGCTTCCAGCCCCCCATTGGCGCCAGGGGCCGTGCCGGCGCGGCGGCCGCGACGCGGCGGCATCAGGGCGGCACCGAAGCCGAGCTTCGCCGCCTCGCGGAGCCGCTGGTCGGTCTGGCTGACCGCACGCACTTCCCCGCTCAACCCGATCTCGCCGAAGACGACGAGATTGTCGGGCATCGGGATATCGCTGAGCGAAGACACCAGCGCCGCCGCCACGGCCAGATCTGCCGCAGGCTCGTTGATCCGCAGACCGCCGGCGACGTTTAGATAGATATCGTTGCCGGTCACCGCCAGGCCGCAGCGCGCCTCAAGCACGGCCAGCACCATGGCCAGCCTGGCGCTGTCCCAGCCAACCACGGCGCGGCGTGGCGTCGCCAGCGGCGAGGCGGCGAGGAGCGCCTGAATCTCGACCAGCACGGGCCGCGTTCCCTCCATGCCGGCGAATACGGTGGTGCCGCTGATATTACCGCGCCGTTCGGCAAGGAAGAGCGCCGAGGGGTTCGGCACCTCTACCAGGCCCGCATCGGTCATCTCGAAGACGCCGATCTCGTTCGCCGGGCCGAACCGGTTCTTCACCGCCCGCAGGATCCGGAACTGGTGGCCCCGCTCGCCCTCGAAATAAAGCACCGTGTCGACCATATGCTCGAGCACCCGCGGGCCGGCGATCACGCCCTCCTTGGTGACATGTCCGACAAGCAGCAGGACGAAGCCGCGCCGCTTGGCCAGCCGGATCAGCTCGCTCGCCGCGGTGCGGACCTGGGCGACCGTTCCGGGCGCGGAATCGAGCGTGTCGACATACATGGTCTGAATCGAATCGATGACCACGACGTCGGGGGCGTCCGCGTGGTCGAGGCTGGCGACGATATCGCGCACGCTGGTCGCGGCGGCGAGCTCGACCGCAGCGCCTGTGACGGCGAGCCGCTGGGCGCGCAACCGGACTTGGTCGACCGCTTCCTCGCCCGAGATATAGGCGCAGCGCACGGCCGCCGAGGCGCCACCCGGGCCGCCATCACGGCCGCCTGACGGCGCGGTGCCGAGGGCGGCGACGACCTGAAGCAGAAGCGTAGATTTCCCGATTCCCGGATCGCCGCCGATCAGCAGCGCCGAACCGCGCACCAGGCCGCCGCCCGCGACTCGATCGAACTCCGCGATTCCCGTGGCCCGCCGCGGTGCCACGCTCGTCGTGCCTTCCAGACCGACGAAGTCGAGCTTGCGACCGCCGCGCCCGCTCAAGCCCTTCGGGGCCGTCTCGCGCGGCGCCTCCTCGGTGATCGTATTCCAGGCGTTGCAGGCTTCGCAGCGGCCGCTCCACTTCGCGGAGCTGGCGCCGCAAGCCTGGCAGACATAGCGGGATAGGGCCTTGGCCACTTAGTGACTCGCTCCTGGGTATCTCACTGCGGGGCGCCTCGTTTCCGGTCGATGCGGACCCGCCCGGCCGGACTGCCGTTTCACGGGTATGCGGCCGCCATCTGGATCGGTCCTTCCGCGCGACCATGGATGAACTGGTCGACATAGGGGTTGCCGGAGTGATCGATCGCGTCGACTGCGCCGGTCCAGATAATCCGTCCATTATAGATCATGGCGACGCGATGCGCGATTCGCCGGACGCTCGCCATGTCGTGGCTGATCGACAGCGCCGTCGCGCCGAGATCCTGCACGCATTTGATGATCAGCTCGTTGATCACGTCGCTCATGATCGGGTCGAGCCCGGTCGTCGGCTCGTCGAAGAAGATGATCTCCGGCTCGGTGGCGATCGCCCGGGCAAGCGCCACCCGCTTCTGCATGCCGCCGGACAGTTCCACGGGATAGAGTTCGGCCACCTCCGCGCCAAGGCCGACGGCGGCGAGCTTGCCGAGCGCGATCGCCTTGGCCTCGTCGCGCGGCATGTGCCGCCCCTCGATCAGCCCGAAGGCGACGTTCATCCAAACTGGCAGGCTGTCGAAGAGCGCGGCGCCCTGGAACAGCATGCCGAACTTGCGCATCACGCGCCGGCGTTCGCTGCCGTTCATGCCGACGACTTCCTCGCCATCCACCTTGATGCTGCCGCGGTCCGGCTGCAGGAGGCCCAGGATGCATTTGAGCATCACTGACTTGCCGGTCCCGGACCCGCCGATCACCACAACGGATTCCCCGGCGGCGACGTCGAGATCGACGCCGTCCAGGACCTTCTTCGGGCCGAAGGACTTGTGGAGATTGCGAATCTCAATCTTGGGCCAGCCGCGGGTCTTTGCCTCAAAGTTCATCGCGCGAAAAATAGTTCCGTGATCCCGTAATTAAAGACCAGGATCAGAATGGATGCCGACACCACCGCATTGGTCGTCGCCTGGCCGACCCCCTGGGCGCCGACCTTCGAGTTATAGCCGTGATAGCAGCCCATCAGGGCGATAATGAACCCGAAGGCGGCAGCCTTGACGAGACCGGAGATGACGTCGAGCGGTTCGACGAAATCCATCGTGTTACGGAGATAGGCCTCCGGGTTGAAGCCCAGCTTGTATATGCTGACGAGATAGCCGCCGAAGACGCCGATGATGTCGGCGACGAGCACCAGCAGCGGCAGCATCGCCAGGCCGGCGATCAGTCGCGGGGCGACCAGATAGTTCATCGGGTTCGTCGACAGCGTGGTCAGCGCGTCGATCTGCTCCGTCACCCGCATGGTGCCGATCTCGGCGGCCATTGCCGCGCCGATGCGCCCAGCCACCATCAACCCGGCCAGCACGGGACCGAGCTCGCGGGTGATCGAGATGACGACCACGTTGGGAATCGCTGATTCGGCGCTGAAGCGGGCGAAACCGGTGAAGCTCTGCAGCGCCAGGACCATGCCGGTGAAAATCGCGGTCAACCCGACCACCGGCAGCGAGTAGAAGCCGATTTCGATCATCTGCCGCAGGATCAGGCGCGGGTAATAGGGCGGCCGAACACAATAGGTCACCGCCATGATCGCAAAAATGGACAGGCGCCCGGTCGTCTCCAGCCCGGAGACGAAGGCCCGCCCGATCGGCTGAAGGACCGTTTCCATCGGCTAGGCGATTGTCCGGTCGGCCGTTGTTACGGCACGGGCGGCATAGGGGGCATGGCCGGTCTCGCCGACATAGCGGCGATGATAGCGTCGGCCGAGGCTGGTCAGGATCTCATAGCCGATCGTCCCGGCCTCCCCAGCGACGGTGTCCGGCGGATTCTTCGGCCCGATCAGATCGACCAGCGCTCCCGGGTGCGCGACATCGCGAGGGACGCCAGTCACATCGACGGTGATCAGATCCATGGAAACGCGTCCCACCACAGGAGCCCGCTTTTCGCCGATATAGGCGCCGCCGCGGTTGCTGAGCGATCGAAGATACCCATCGGCATAACCGACTCCGATCGTCGCCAAGCGCGTCGGACCGGTGAAGCGATGCGCCGCACCATAGCCAACCGTCATACCAGTGTCAACGTCACGGACCTGCAGGATTCTACCTTGTAGACGAATGACTTGCGCCATCGGGTTCACGGCATCTTTGAGCGGTGCCAACCCATAGAGCGCGGCGCCGGGTCGCCCCAGATCGAAATGATAATCCTCGCCGAGGAAAATTCCGGACGAGGCCGCGAGGCTGCGTCGCACCGGCGGCGACCCAGTGCCCGGAACGATGCCGGTGCCGTGCTGGAGGCGGGCGAGCGCCGCTTCGAACGATGCGAGCTGCGGACGGTTGAGCGGGTGCTCCGGCTCGTCGGCACAGGCGAGATGACTCATCACCAAGGTCGGGCGAACGCCCTCGAGACGGTGAGGAGCCTCGCCAAGCCGGGTCACCTCGTCGGGGGGAAGGCCGAGTCGCGCCATTCCTGTGTCGATATGCAGCCCCGCCGGCCGCGGCTCTTGCGCCCGCCCGAAGGCGGCCCAGCGGTCTATCTCGTCGAGGCTGTTCAGGACCGGCTGCAGGCGATGGGCGGCGAAATCGGCGGGCGTGCCGACCGAAAGCCCGCTGAAGACATAGATATCGACATCGCCCAGCACCTGCCGGAGCGCTATTCCTTCATCCAGAGTGGCAACGAAGAACCGGCGGCATCCGGCCCGGTGCAGAACCGGCGCCACGATGGCGGCCCCCAGCCCGTAGGCATCGGCCTTGACCACCGCGGCGCATTCGATAGGGCCCAGCTTGGCCGCCAGGAGGCGGTAATTCGCGGCGATGGCAGCCAGGTCGACGGTGAGAATCGCGTTCGCGTTCTCCGGACCCGCGCTCTCAGGGGTGGTCATGGGGGAGGTGGTCGTCCCGAACCAGATCGCTGAACCGCGTCACCATCCCGTCGAAGAACAATTCGACGGTGCCGATCGGGCCGTGGCGCTGCTTGGCGATGTTGACCTCGGCCACGTTGTGGATTCGGGCGCCCTTCTCCTGATACCGATCGACCCGCTCATTGAACTTCTCGTTGCTTTCGTCGTCACGCTGCTTCGGCTCGCTGCGTTCATGATAATACTGCTCGCGGAAGACGAACATGACGACGTCGGCGTCCTGCTCGATCGATCCCGATTCGCGCAGATCGGCGAGCTGCGGCCGCTTGTCCTCGCGCTGCTCGACCGCGCGCGAGAGCTGTGACAGCGCCAGCACGGGCACGTCCAGCTCCTTCGCGATCGCCTTCAGCCCGCGCGTGATGTCCGAGATCTCCTGCACGCGGTTCTCGCTTCGCGACCCCGCCGTCGGCCGCATCAGCTGCAGATAGTCGATGACGATCATGCCGAGCCCGTGCTGCCGCTTCAGCCGGCGCGCCCGGGTTCGCAGCCCGGATACCGTCAGCGCCGGCGTGTCATCGATGAAGAAAGGGATCCGGTGGAGATCCTGTGCGGCGGCCACGAACTTCGGAAAATCATCCTCGCGCAGATCGCCCCGGCGAATCCGGTCGGACGAGATCTCGGTCCGCTCCGCGAGAATACGGGTCGCCAGCTGTTCCGACGACATTTCGAGCGAGAAGAACGCGACCTGGCCGCCTTCCTTGCCCTCGCTCTTCATGTGGGCATAGGCCGCGTTGAAGGCCATGTTCGTCGCGAGCGCCGTCTTTCCCATCGAGGGACGGCCGGCCAGGATGATCAGGTCCGACGGATGCAGGCCGCCGAGCTTCTTGTCGATGTCGGTCAGCCCGACGGTGACGCCGGTGATGTGGCTGTCACGCTTGTAGGCCGCTTCCGCGTTGGTAATCGCAGTCGCGATCGCATTCATCAGCGGTTGCAGCGTCTTTTCGGTCTGCCCGGTCTCGGCCAGTTGATAGAGCTGCTGTTCCGCCTTCTCGATCTGGTCCATCGCGCCGATGTCGAGATCGAAGGTGAAGGCGTCGTTGACGACCTCCTCGCCGAGATCGACCAGCTGACGGCGCAGATACATGTCGTGGATCGTGCGCCCGTAATCCTCGGCGTTGATGATCGTGACGACGGCGTTGGCGAGTCGCGCGAGATATTGCGCGCCGCCGACCTCGGTCAGCGCGGTGTCCTGATCGAACATGTTCTTGAGGGTGAGGACATTGGCGATCTGGCCGCGCTGAATCAGCTTCGTCGCCGCCTCGTATATGCGGCCATGAACCGCATCGGCGAAATGTTCCGGCAGCAGGAACTCGCTCACCCGGTCGAGAACGAGATTGTTGGCGAGAATGGCGCCGAGCAGGGCCTGCTCCGCCTCGTAATTGTGCGGCGGAACCCGTACGGGTGTTTCATCGCCGCCGCGCAGCGGCGTCACGATCGCAGAGCCTGAGGAGCCACGTTCCATAATTGCCATCCTAGCAGATCGGCGCCGGACGTTAGCGCCTAATTAACTGTGACTAGGATGAATGGCGGGGATAAGTAAACGTTTCCTTTACGCCGCCAACGTCGCCTTGCTTGCATGGGCGCGCTCGAAATCGGTGATGTAATCCCGAGTCAACGGCACCGCATCCTGCCGGCGCGTGAGCTGCATCTGGAAGACCATCTGGCCCAGATAACGGAACGAGATTTCGCAGCCGACCAGATAGAACTCCCACATCCGGCAGAAGCGCTCGTCATACAGCGCCTGGATCTTGCTTCGATTGGTTTCGAATCGGTGCCGCCATTCCCGCAGCGTCGCGGCGTAATGCAGCCTCAGGATCTCGACGTCGGTCACGCACAGCCCGACATCCTCGACCGCTGCCAGAACCTCCGACAGGGCGGGTGTGTATCCGCCGGGGAAGATATATTTACGCAGCCATGGATTGGTGCCGCCCGGCGGGTCCATGCGTCCGATGGCGTGCAGCAGGGCGACCCCGTCGTCCTTCAGCAGCTCCTTCAGCTTATGGAAGAACTGCCGATAGTGGGCGGTGCCGACATGTTCGAACATGCCGACCGAGACGATCCGATCGAAGCGGCCCTCCACCTTCCGATAGTCGCGCAGATGGAAGCGGACCTGGTCCGACAGCCCGGCCTCCTCCGCCCGGCGCTCCGCGACCTGATGCTGTTCGGTCGACAGCGTGACGCCGGTGACGTCGGTGCGCGCCAAACGCGCGAGAAACAGGGCGAGACCGCCCCAGCCGCTGCCGATATCGAGCACCTTCTGGCCCGGCTCCAGCAGAAGCTTGGCCGCGATATGGAGCTTCTTGTTGTCCTGCGCGGTCTCGAGACTGTCGGTCTCGGAGGTGAAATAGGCGCAGGAATACTGCCTGTCGGCATCGAGGAAGAGATCGTAAAGCGTGCCGGAGAGATCATAGTGATGGGCAACGTTGCGGCGCGCCCGGCCGAGCGGATTGAAGGTGAGGAGATGCCGGGCCCACCGGTTCACCCGCTCGCGCAGAACCTGCGCGGGGTGGGTTTCCAATGCCGCGATATTGCGACCGACGAGGTCCATCAACTCATAGAGCGTGCCGGTTTCGATCGTCAGCGTCCCGTCCATGAACGCTTCGCCGAAATAGAGCTTGGGATTGGTAAGAAGGCGATGATGCAGCGCGCGATCATGCAGCCGGATCGTAACTTCCGGCCCGTCGCCGTTCCCGAATCTGTGCGTCTTGTTGTTCGCGTCGATGACTTTGAGGGTGCCGTCGGTGACCAGACGGCGCAGCATATGGGATGCCAACATGGTTCGTTGCCACCTTTGATCTGTCTTCTCCGACCCACTCCGTCGGCGCTCTCTGGTTTCGTAAAGAAGCCGAGGAGTCTTAAGAAAACAGTAGCAAGAATGCCGAATTTGTCCATCCATCAGCGGTAAATAGGAGGGGCGGAAAGAAAAAGCCGCCGCATCCGGGTCGGATGCGGCGGCAATATCTCTCGCGAGATCGCAGGTCTGGAAAAGTTAAGTGGTCTCCTCGCCGGCGGCCGTGGCCTCGAAGACCTCTGTCGCGGCCTCTTCGTCGGCCGGCTCTTCCGCCGATGCCTGGCCTTCCGACAGTTGGGCCTCGGCCTCTTCCTCGGATTTGGCCACGTTGGCAGTGATCGAGACGATCACCTCCGGATGCAGGGCGACCCGCACCGGATGCAACCCCAGGGTCTTGATCGGCCGATCCATCAGGATTTGGCTCCGCTCGATGGTCAACCCGTTCGCGGTGACCGCGTCGGCGATGTCGCGCGCCGACACCGAGCCATAGAGCTGTCCGCCTTCGCCGGCCTGGCGAACCAGCACGACCGTCAGGTTCTCGAATCGGCTGGACAAGGCCTCCGCGTCGCGGCGCCGCTCCAGGTTCGTGGCTTCGAGCTGGGCCCGTTGCTGCTCGAATCGCGCCCGATTGCTCTCGGTCGCCCGAAGCGCCTTCTTCTGCGGCAGAAGATAGTTGCGGGCAAAGCCGGGCTTCACCTTCACGACTTCGCCCATCTGGCCGAGTTTCTCGACCCGCTGAAGCAGAATGACATCCATGGCGGGCCTCCTACTTCAACACGTAGGGAAGCAGGCCGAGGAAGCGCGCCCGCTTGATCGCCTGCGCGAGCACGCGCTGCTTCTTGGTCGACACGGCGGTGATCCGGCTCGGCACGATCTTGCCGCGTTCGGAAACGAACCGCTGCAGCAGCTTGACGTCCTTGTAATCGATCTTCGGTGCGTTGGCCCCGGAGAACGGACAGGTCTTGCGCCGCCGGAAGAATGGCCGCCGCCCTCCGGTCCGGCCGCCGCTCACGATACGGGTGGTCATGCGCCTTCTCCTTCGCTCTGCTCACCGGACTCTGCCGTCGCGGCGTTGCGGTCGCGGCGCGGCCGGTCGTCGTCCCGGCGCGGCCGGTCGTCACGATCGCGGAAGCGGCTGCCGCCCTCGCGCCCGCCTTCGCGGTCGCGGTGGCGGCTCTGCAGCATCGCGGACGGACCCTCTTCGAGTTCGTCGACCCGCACCGTCAGATAGCGGAGGATGTCCTCGTTCAGGCGCATATTGCGCTCCATCTCCAGCACCGCCGCTGCCGGTGCATCGATGTTGAATAGGGTGTAGTGGCCCTTGCGGTTCTTCTTCATCCGGAAGGCGAGATTCTTGAGGCCCCAATATTCCTTCTTGGCGACCGTCCCGCCCTGCTCGGCGATGATATTGGCAAATGTTTCGGACAAGCTCTCCGCCTGGGCGGCGGAAATGTCCTGGCGTGTGATAAACACGCTTTCATAGAGAGGCATCGACTTCAGCTCCCTTTGGCTGTTTCCGGCCCGGCGCTGGGGAGCGGCCGAACCGGTCTTCCGCATCAGCCCTCCGGGCCTAGCCGATCCGCCATATGCGGGTCGGCAAGGAGTTTTCACGAAGCCGCGCACTATACAGAAAACCGGCGGCCCTGCAAGCGCCGCGCCGCCGGCTTTCTCGGCCGCCTGGAGGACCGGCGGCCGGAGTTCAACTGGGAGCTTATCCGGGCGTTCAGACGTCGGGTTGAAGGCTGACGATGCCTATTTGGCCCGGGGCGGCGCATGGCGCGTTCCCGTTGCCATGCCGTCGGTCGGCTACGGACTGCGCCTTGACCGTGCGCCCCTCGGCCTCAATCCTGGACTCCTGCTTGAGCGGATGGGCAGGCTGTATTCCGCGGATGTCGACCTCGTGGGAGGTTTCGATCCCGCAGAGCAGGTCGATGGCCCGGGCGAGCTGCTGGTCCGTGCTCGCCGCCTCCGAGGGGTTATCCCCATCCTCGGCCTTGCTCTCGGCTTTCTCCGCTTGGGCAACCTCGATGTCCGGCGTTATGCCGGTTCCGTGAATCGAGCGGCCGGCCGGCGTGTAATAGCGTGCTGTGGTGATCCGAATCGCCCCGTCGTTCCTCAGCGACAGGGTGGATTGGACCGTTCCTTTTCCGTAGGACTGGGAGCCCAGGACGGTCGCCCGGTGGTGATCCTGGAGCGCCGCGGCGACAATCTCGGACGCCGACGCCGATCCGCCGTTGATCAGAACGACAATAGGGAGGCCATCGGCGAGGTCGCCCGGCTTCGCATCGAAATGCCTGGTGCTTCCCGGCCGCCGGCCGCGCGTCGAGACGATCGCGCCAGCGTCGAGAAATGCATCCGAAACCTGGATCGCCTGATTCAGCAGCCCGCCGGGGTTACCGCGCAGATCGAGCACATAGCCGATCAGCGAGTCGCCCAGCGCTGCCTCGATGGCGTTGACTGCCTCTTCCAGCCCCGGCTGCGTCTGTTTGTCGAACCTGTCGACCCGGATATAGCCGATTCTGCCCTCTGTGCGGTATCGGACCGGGTGCAGCTTGATGGCCTCTCGGGTCAGGAGGAACTCGAACGGCTCGGGCACGCCCTCCCGGCGGATCGTCATCGCCACCTGGGTGCCGAGCGGGCCGCGGATCTGCGCGACCGCCTCGCTGAGCTGAACATCGACCAGCGGATGGCCGTCGAGATGGGTGATGATGTCGCCCGGCAGGATCCCCGCCCGCCAGGCTGGTGCGCCTTCCGACGGCGAGACGACCTTGATCATCCCGTTCTCCTCGGCGACCCGTATGCCGAGGCCGCCGAACTCGCCGCGCAGCCGGGTCCGCGCCGCCTCAAGACGCTCGGACCCCAGATAGCGCGAATGCTTATCGAGGGACTGGACCATCCCCTCGATCGCGGCCTCGATCAGGCGCTGCTCGTCCACCGGGTCGACATAGGCCTCGCGGATCCGCCTCAGGGCCTGCTTGAACAAGTCGACGCCCGCGTCCGACCGACTCGATTCTGTGCGAGCCGGAACCGTTCGGCAGGATTTCGTGCCGCATGCCGCAACGTCGGAGACCGGCGGTTGCGCGTCGGAAGCGGTTGGAGCCAGACAGAGGAGGATCGAAAGCGCGGAAGCGAATTTATATGACGTGAGTCTCATCCCAGTCCCTTGCGGAGGAGGATGTCTCGACCTGAACGGGGCGTGATGACGCTTTGAGGATGTCGAGTTCGATATCCTGGCAGGCCGACATCGGTTTGATCTATCGCAATTGGGTGAGGGCTTAGCCTGACGTCGCCGTAGTTACCAAAGGCTTAACGAAGGTTTACAAAGATGGCCCGTGGGATCGCCAGTGACCCTTTTCGGGCGACCGGCAAATCGGCCCTGCAAATCGGCTTCTCGTGCTGAGAGTCTGTTTCGAAACTCATGATGTTCTCGCGATATGGTGAGTAAGCAGCATCACGGATGCGGCGTAAAGGGAGGCTCTGTTGGAAGCGAGTCGAATGGCAATAGCACCACAAGAAAACCTCGCAATTGCCGATCTGCGTCAGCAGCCCGAGTTCTTCGATGCGGTTGTTGATCGTGTCTGGCGGGCGTGGTGGAAGCCTTACGGTTATCCCGTCGACGATATTGCCGGACGCTTGCATGAGAGCATGAGCGCTGAGCCAATTCCATTCACATTGGTCGCACATGACGGAGCAACGTTTGTCGGCACGACCTCAGTCATTGTCTCGGATTTGTCAGAGCGCTCACGGTACTCTCCTTGGGTTGCTGCGATTTGGGTCGATCCGGAGTATCGGATGCGGGGTGTCGGAGCTGCGCTCGTGGACCGGGCAACCCAAGCAGCCTTTGTTCTAGGCATCCGTCGCACGTACCTGTGTGCCTCTCGCGAACGACGCGACTTCTACGTAAAGCGAGGCTGGACCCATATCGAAGAGGACGTCGGGGAAGACCAACTTACGGTACTGGTGAGAGACGCAGACGGGTGACTGCTGTCCTCCGGATTGTGTGCTGTCTCGCTTCCTTCTTTCGAAACGGCCCCTGACCGGATGGCGAGTCAGGGTTCTGATTCGATTTCTCCCGCGCATGTCCTGCGACTTGACAGTGGAAGACGACGCGTTATGAATGCCGCCGCTTTGTTGCGGTTTGCTGTGCAGGAGTGGTTCTATGCCAAGGAATGACATTCATCCCATTGGCTGAGTCGAATTGATTTCGTGGTCCGATCGCAACGCTTGGAATGCAAGCGTTGGCGTGAGGGGATCACCGTGAACGGGCATTGGGGGCATTTTTGATGACACGGGCGTTCGTCTTTCCGGGACAAGGTTCGCAGGCGGTCGGGATGGGGCAAGGCTTGGCCGAGGCCTTCCCGGCCGCGCGTCTTGTCTTCGAGGAGATCGACGATGCGCTTGAGCAGCGTCTGACGCGCCTGATGTTCGAGGGGCCGGAAGCCGATCTCACGCTGACCGAGAACGCCCAACCCGCCTTGATGGCGGTGAGTATGGCGGCGTTGCGCGTGCTGGAAGCGGAAGCCGGACTCCGACTCGCCGACAAGGCGGCGTTCGTCGCCGGTCACTCGCTCGGAGAGTACTCGGCGCTTGCCGCGGCCGGCACGCTGCAGCTGGCGGACGCGGCGCGTCTTCTCAAGCGGCGCGGTCAGGCGATGCAGCAGGCCGTGCCGGTGGGTGAGGGCGCGATGGCCGCGTTGCTCGGCGTCGACCTGCCGGCTGCCATGGAGATTGCCGAGGCGGCGCTCGCGGCCGGCAAGCCGGGCGAGGTCTGCGCCACGGCCAACGACAACGCGCCGGGACAGGTGGTGATCAGCGGCTCGCGCGCCGCGGTCGAGCGTGCGCTGACCCTGGCCGCCGAGCGCGGCGCCAAGCGAAGCGTGCTGCTGCCGGTCAGCGCCCCCTTCCATTGTTCGCTGATGCAGCCGGCGGCCGATGTCATGGCCGAGGCGCTTGCAACGGTTGCGCTGGCGATGCCGGCGGTGCCGCTGGTCGCCAACGTCACCGCGGCCGCCGTCTCCGATCCCGAAACCATTCGCCGCCTGCTGGTGGAACAGGTCACCGGCATGGTGCGGTGGCGCGAAAGCGTTCTTTTCATGAAGGAAAAGGGTGTAACCAGTCTCGTCGAGCTGGGCGCCGGCAAGGTCCTGACTGGCTTGACGCGCCGCATCGATCGCGAGCTCGATGCCGCTGCCGTCGGTCAGGCGGCCGACGTCGAGGCCGTTGCGAAGACCTTGTAAGTCGTAGAAGGAAACTCCCTCTCGCCCTGCGGGCATATGAGGCGTTATTAAGCCTTCGTTTAGGAAGTTTTTATATTGAGCCTTCACCGCCGCATTGCGTCGTGACGGGACCCTTCTTCGCCCAAGAGAGGAGAGGGGAGATGATGAGAGGAAGTCGCGTATGTTCGATCTGACAGGGAAGACTGCCCTCGTCACCGGTGCCTCGGGTGGCATCGGCGGCGCCATCGCCCGGGCGCTGCATACCCAGGGCGCGACGGTTGGCTTGTCGGGCACGCGACTCGAGGCGCTGCAGGCGCTTGCGAGCACGCTCGAAGGGCGGGCGCATGTTCTGCCGGGCGACCTGTCCGATGCGGCTGCGACCGAGCAGCTTTACGGCGACGCCGAAGAGGCGATGGGGCAGGTCGACATCCTGGTCAACAATGCCGGTCTCACACGCGACATGCTGGCGCTGCGGATGAAGGACGAGGACTGGCAGACGGTCCTCGACGTCAATCTCACGGCCGCCTTTCGGTTGGCGCGCGCCTGCCTGCGCGGCATGACGAAGCGTCGCTGGGGACGCATCATCGGCATTACTTCCATCGTTGGTGTCACCGGCAATCCGGGCCAGGCGAACTACGCCGCTGCCAAAGCCGGCATGATCGGCATGTCCAAGGCGCTGGCGGCCGAGGTCGCATCGCGCAGCGTGACCGTGAACTGCGTCGCTCCCGGCTTTATCGAGACGCCGATGACCGCGGCGCTCAACGAAACTCAACGCACGCGGCTGCTTGCCGCGATTCCGTCCGGCCGCCTGGGCGACAGCAAGGACGTCGCATCCAGCGTCGTTTTCCTGGCCAGCGACGAGGCCGCTTACGTGACCGGCCAGACCTTGCATGTGAATGGTGGGATGGCCATGATATAGCGCGCCGGAAAAAGGGGGCAGCGCCCATGACTTCTCGACATTGTTGTCGACCGGGCTCTCGTCAAGGGGGCGCTAGTCAAAGGGCTGCAACTATGTTAATGGACGGCGCTCTCATCGCCGGGCGGAACCGGTGGCGAATCTGCCGTAACGTCGGGGTCGGCGACGAAGCTGGACACCGTCTCCAAGAAATCCAGCAATATGTTTGAGGATCGAGACCATGAGTGATATCGCCGAGCGCGTGAAGAAAATTGTCGTTGAGCATCTGGGCGTCGACGAATCGAAGGTGACGGAAGGGGCAAGCTTCATCGATGATCTCGGGGCGGACAGTCTCGATACCGTCGAGCTCGTGATGGCCTTCGAGGAAGAGTTCGGCGTCGAGATTCCGGACGATGCCGCCGAGAAGATCCTCACGGTGAAGGACGCGATCACTTTCATCGAAGAAAACTCCTGAGCCTGCCGTCGCGGACGTCCCGGCGATGCTCCGCCGACGCCGACTTCGGAGGTGTCTTAGCTTGCCCATCGACTTTCTGATGGTCCTTTAATGCGACGTGTGGTTATCACCGGTCTTGGTCTCGTCACGCCACTCGGTTCGGGCGTGAAGACGACCTGGGATCGTCTTCTCAATGGGGAATCGGGTGTGCGCGGCGTTCAGCGCTGCGATGTGTCCGATCTGCCTTGCAAGGTCGCCGGGGAGGTCCCGCTGGGCGAGTCCGCTCACGGGCACTTCAACGCCGACGAATATGTTCCGCCCAAGGACCAGCGGAAGATGGATCCGTTCATCGTCTATGCGGTGGGCGCCGCCACCCAGGCGGTGGAGGATGCCGGCTGGACACCGGAGGACGAGGAGGAACTCGAACGCACCGGCGTCATGATCGGCTCAGGCATCGGCGGGCTTCAGGGCATCTATGAGGGATCGATCACGCTGCATGAGCGGGGTCCTCGTCGGCTGAGCCCGTTCTTCATCCCGGCCTCGCTGATCAACCTCGCCTCGGGCCATGTGTCGATCAAGTTCGGCTTCAAGGGTCCCAATCATTCGGTCGTCACAGCCTGCTCCACCGGCGCCCATGCGATCGGCGATGCGGCGCGGCTGATCGCGCTGGATGATGCCGATGTGATGGTGGCCGGCGGGGCCGAGGCGACGATCTGCCGCATCGGCATCGCCGGATTTGCGGCTGCCCGGGCGCTATCGACCGGTTTCAACGACACCCCGGAACGCGCCTCGCGTCCCTGGGACGTCGACCGCGACGGCTTCGTGATGGGTGAGGGCGCGGGCGCCGTCGTTCTCGAGGAGCTCGAGCACGCGAAGAAGCGCGGCGCGACGATCTATGGCGAGGTGATCGGCTATGGCCTGTCGGGCGACGCTTATCACATCACGGCGCCGGCGGAAGACGGCAATGGCGGCTTCCGCGCCATGCGCAACGCCCTCAAACGGGCGAATCTGAACCCCGAGGATATCGACTATATCAACGCGCACGGCACCTCGACTCCGCTCGGCGACGAGATCGAGCTGGGCGCGGTCAAGCGCGTCTTCGGCGACGCCGCCTACAAGCTGTCGATGTCGTCGACCAAATCGGCGATCGGGCATCTGCTCGGCGCCGCTGGCAGCGTTGAGGCGATCTTCTCGATCCTGGCGATCCGCGACGGCGTCGTGCCGCCGACGCTCAATCTCGATAACCCCTCGCCGAGCTGTGATCTGGATCTCGTGCCCAAGCAGGCGAAGGAACGGCGGGTGCGGGCCGCGCTGTCGAACTCCTTCGGCTTCGGCGGCACCAATGCGAGCCTGATCTTCGTCGGAGCCCCCTAACCCGGATGCGGACGCGGCTGGCCCTTGCCGGCGGGCTCGCGCTGCTGGTTGTCGTCGGCTTTCTGGCGGGTGCGGCGCTCTGGGGCTATCTGCGGTTCGAGGCGCCGGGACCGGCGACGGTCGAGACCACGGTCCGGATCCCGCAGGGCCTGGGCGTCAACACGATCGGCCATCAGTTGGCCGATGCCGGCGTGATCGACAGCCCGCGGCTCTTCTCACTCGGCGTGAGGCTGCTCAGCGGCGGGCGTCCGCTGCAGGCGGGCGAGTACCGGTTTCCGGCCGGCGTCAGCAGCCGGCAGGTGATGGAGACGATGATCGAGGGCCGCACCGTGCGGCGCCGCCTGACGGTCGCGGAAGGCCTGACGACGGCCGAGATCATGGCTCTCCTGGCGGAGGCGGAGGGGTTGGAGGGCGATCTGCCGCCCGATTCCGAGTGGCCGGA
The DNA here is from genome assembly GCA_003576685.1 of Virgifigura deserti. Taxonomy (GTDB): domain Bacteria; phylum Pseudomonadota; class Alphaproteobacteria; order Dongiales; family Dongiaceae; genus Virgifigura; species Virgifigura deserti. The sequence continues at coordinate 333,620 of QOZR01000003.1, read as the reverse complement.
CCAGGGCACATTGCTGCCCGAAACCTACTTCTATTCCTGGGGCGACAGCCGCGCCGCGCTTCTCGAGCGGATGGCGGGGGCGATGGATGAGGCGTTGGCGGAGCTCTGGCTGGACCGGGCGCCGAATCTACCGCTGCGGACCCCGCGTGAAGCCCTGACTCTCGCCTCGATCGTGGAGAAGGAGACGGGGGTCGCGTCGGAGCGGCCGCGCGTCGCCGCCGTCTTCATCAACCGCCTGAACATGGGAATGCCGCTGCAGTCGGACCCGACAGTCATCTATGCGGTGACGCAGGGCAAGGAGGTGCTCGGGCGTTCTCTGACCCGCCGCGACCTCGCCAACGACCATCCCTACAATACCTATATGAATCCGGGCCTGCCGCCGGGGCCGATCGCCCATCCCGGTCGGGCCGCGATCGAGGCGGTGCTGAATCCGATGCAGACCGACGAGCTCTATTTCGTGGCCGACGGCAATGGCGGCCATGCCTTCGCCAAGACTCTCGCGGAGCACAACCGCAACGTCGCCCGCTGGCGTGCGCTTATGCGGCAATAGCCGGCGCCAGCTTCTGCTAGAGCATCCGCCGACCATGTTACAGCGTATCCAGCGGGGGCGGAGCCGTCGGCGCATCACCTGGGCCCTGACCTCTTTCGCGAACGGACGTCTTGGCAGACGATCGGAGCCGATCCTTCGATCTCGGAGTGCGAATGTCGTACAGACCAGAACGAACAGGAAGGTCAAAGGATCAGCGATCGCACTTCGGGCGCTGTCAGGAAGTCGATGAAGGCTCTCACCCGCGCCGGCAGATGCCGCCGCGACGGCATGACGAGGTACAACGGCAGCGCAGGTACCGGCTCTTCACAGGAAAGTCGCAGGAGCGTGCCCGATGCCACCTCTCCGGTGCAGATGCCTTCCGGCAGAAGGGCGATGCCCCGTGACCGAGTGGCCAGCATCTTGGCGAGTTCGAAGTTCCGCGTTCCAATCTGTCCGGCTTGTGCCCTCGCCCCGGATCGTCCCGCCAACCGGCGCGCGGGATCATGGATGACGTGCTCCGAAAGGTTCGAGAGCGTTCGCGTCGGCAGGCGTTCGGCCACGTATTGCGGACTGGCGTAGAAGGCGAGCGTCCCTTCACCCAGCTTTCGCGCCACGAGCCCGGCGCTTCCCGCTGCGCCGCCTCTGAGCGCGAGATCGATATTGTCGGCGATGAGATCGAGCGGCTCGTCGGTGACGAGGATCTCTATGCGGGTCGCGGGATGACGGTCCGCGAAGGCGCCGAGCATCTCGGCGAGCCCGCGCTTCGACATGTCGATTGGCACCGTGATGCGGATCGTCCCTGAAAGATCATGCGGCCGGGCCAATTCGGCTTCGGCTGCCGCCAAGCTGTCGATGGCCTCCTCGCAGCGTTCCATGTACCGGCGGCCTTCCTCCGTCAGTGCCACGCGGCGGGTCGTGCGTTGCAGCAGGCGAACGTTCAGCCGCTCTTCCAGGGCGCGCACGCGGGCACTGACCGTCGAGCGGGGCAGCGACAGACGCCGGCCCGCCGCGGCGAAGCTCCCGGACCGGGCGACCTCGAGGAAGGCCTGGATCTGTATGAGGCTCGTCATTGAACAATCTTTTGCGACATACTGTGCAAGATTGTCCAACTAATCCGTCGAGTGCAGCGGCGCTATCGTTCCTCCGTCACAGGCGGAGGGAAGAATGCTGCTGACGAGACGTAATTTCCTGCGAGCGGTTGGGATCGTTGCCCTGGCGGGTGATGCCTTCGCCGCTGGTGAAGTCAAACCATCAGCTGTGCAGGCGGACGCCCCGGCACCCTATGTCGCGATCACCTGGGTCGGCGCCGCCACGATGGTCATCAGGTTCGAAGACCTTACGATCCTGACCGATCCGGCCCTCGGCGAGACCTTCGCCATGGGAGATCCGAACGACGCGGATCACCAGACGATTCGGACGCATCGACGGTTGACCCCGGTCTCCGGCCTCGACCTGAAGACCGTCGATCTCGTTCTGTTGAGCCACGCCCACCCGGATCATTTCGACCAACGGGCGGCGGCCGATCTCAATCGGTCGCTGCCGATCATCCTTCCCGCCGGCGACGAGAAGGCTATCGCTGGGAAGGGCTTCGAGGCGCTCGATACCATGGAATGGGGCGAGACGCGGCAGGTTGATGCCGGTGCCGGGCGTGTGACGATAACGGCGGTGGCGGCGCGCCATTCGCGGGATCCGGCGACGGCGAGGGTTCTTGGCCTAGGCAACGGCTATTGGATCACATTCAGCCGGGGCGACTGGACACGCACGCTGTATTGGACGGGCGATACCATGCCGACCGCCGACGTCGTGGAGGCAGTCAGGTCACTGGGCCGACCGGACATAATGGTGCCGCACGTCGGCGGCGTCGGTGTGAACGGCCCGTTGGGGCAGATCAGCATGGGGGCGGACGATGTCGTGGCGCTCGCCGCAGCGGTTCATCCGGCTTATGTCCTACCCGTTCACCACTCCACCTATGCGTTCTTCCGGGAGCCGATCAGCAGACTCGCGGAACGGAGCAAGGGACAGCCCTATCGGCTGGATCCCATCGATGCATGCGAGACGGTCGCGTACGACTAGAGCAAGATCGCGGAAACTGGGGGCAATTGGCAGCTTTTTCGCATCTATTTTTTCGGCAGCTTTCGCATGAACGGGTCCGTCAAGACCGGGGGCAACAGGCCGAGCAGCCAGGCGCCGGCATACATCGGCCAGGGAAAGGCGATCCGCGCCTGATTGCGGGCGAGGCCGCGCCGGACGATCTCCGCCGCCTTATCCGCTTGCATCAGGAACGGCATGCGAAACTTGTTGCCGGCGGTCATCCGGCTGACGACGAAGCCGGGGCAGATCACCGAGACGCCCACCCCATGCGCCTGCAACTCGCCGCGCAGCGCCTCGCCCCAGACGCGGACCGCCGCCTTGCTCGCGCAATAAGCCGGGGCACTTGGAAAGCCGCGGAAGGAGGCAAGCGAGCTCATCAGTGCGATCTGGCCGCGGCCGCGGCGCATGAGGTGCGGAATGGCCGGCAGCGCCGTGTTCAGCACTCCGTCGAGATTGGTGGCGAAGATCGCCCGCACCTGATCCGGGCTCTCGCCGCCATCGAAGGTCCCGGCTGAGATGCCGGCATTGGCGATGACGAGTTCCAGCGGGCTCTCGGCATCGACCTGGTCGATCCAGCGCGCCATCGCCGCCCAATCAGTAACATCGATCACCTCGGTGCGGACGCTGGCGCCGCGACCGCCGCAGGCTGCCGCTACCGCCGCCAGCCGCGCGCTGTCGCGTCCGGACAGGATCAGCCGGATCCCCGGGCGGGCGTAGACCAAGGCCAACGCTTCGCCGATGCCGCTGCTGGCGCCGGTGATCAGGATCGATCGCGGATCGCGCATGATGCTCCTGTTGCCCCTGCGGCCGGATGCTTGTTGCCGGCGCCACCAGCATCAACTTTCGTAGAAAGTTGGTTCATCGACTTCATTTCAAGTACCTGATTTACGCGCAAATTCGCGAAACGACGCGTTTCGCGAATTTGCGCGATCAGGTACTAGCGGTTTATAGTCCGCCCGCCCGCGATCAGACCACCCGATTTCTTGCGTTCCATCAGGAGGACCGCCTTTGTCCGTTGCCAGCATGACCGGTTTCGCCCGCACCGAGGGCAGCGTCGGGGATCTTCCCGGGGAACTTCGCTGGGCGTGGGAGATCCGAAGCGTCAACGGCCGCAGCCTCGATGTCCGCTGCCGGCTGCCGACGGGCTTCGATCGGTTCGATTCTATCGTTCGTGCCGCGGTGCCGGACTATTGCAAGCGTGGCAACGTCTCGGTGACGCTCACCGTTACGCGCGCCGGCACCGAAAGCCAGGTTCGCATCAATCGCGATCTCCTCGACCGCCTGCTCGCGCTGGTGCAGGAGGTGCAGGAGCGCAGCGTGATCGAGTTGGCGCCGCCGCGACTCGACGGGCTTCTGGCGGTGAAGGGCGTCGTCGAATCCATCGAGCCGGAGGAGAACGAGGAGGCGCGGATTGCGCGGGACAAGGTCGTGCAGGCGGGATTGACGGAGGCGTTGGATGCGCTGCGCAGGATGCGCGCGCAGGAGGGCGATCGCCTCGCCGCGCTGGCGCGGGGCCATCTCGACCAGATCGAGACTCTGCGCGCCGCCGCCGCCGGGGCCGCAGCGACTCAGCCGGACAGCGTGAAGGCCCGGCTGAAGATGCAGGTCGAGGCGCTGCTGGAAGCCTCGCCGGCGCTTCAGCCCGAGCGTCTGGCGCAGGAGGCGGCGCTTCTCGCGACGCGTGCCGATGTCCGGGAAGAGCTCGACCGCCTCGCCGCGCATGTTACCGCCGCCCGCGATCTGCTTACCGCAGGCGGGCCGATCGGCCGCAAGTTCGATTTCCTGTGCCAGGAGTTCAACCGCGAGGCCAATACGCTCTGCTCGAAATCCTCCGACGTGGCGCTGACGCGAATCGGCCTCGATCTCAAGGCGACGATCGAGCAGCTGCGCGAGCAGGTGCAAAACATCGAATAGGAAGAGTTCGTGGGGAGCATGGGGGGAACGGTAGCCGTGGGAGCCAAGAGCGCCGCCAATGTCGAGATTCGCCGTCGCGGCCTGATGCTCGTCCTGTCGTCGCCGTCGGGTGCCGGCAAGACCACCATCTCGCGCCGGCTGCTGGAGCGTGATGCCAATCTTCAGATGTCGGTATCCGTGACCACGCGGCCGATGCGTCCGGGCGAGGTCGAGGGTGTCGATTATTATTTCATCGACGCCGCCGCGTTCCGGCGGAAGGTCGACGAGCGCGCGCTGCTCGAATACGCCACTGTGTTCGGCCATGGCTATGGCACGCCGCGGGGACCGGTGGAGCAGGCGCTCGGCGCCGGGCGCGACGTGCTGTTCGACATTGACTGGCAGGGGACGCAGCAGCTGGCGGAGAGTGCCCGGCAGGACCTGGTCAGCGTGTTCGTGCTGCCGCCCTCGACGAGGGAACTGGAGCGGCGGCTCAAGGCCCGCGCCCAGGACAGCGATGCCGAGGTCGCCCGGCGCATGGCCAAGGCCGCGGACGAGATGAGCCACTGGGCGGAGTACGACTACATCATCGTCAATCACGATATCGAGGACAGCGTCCGCCGGGTCGAGGCGATCCTGATCGCCGAACGGCTGAAGCGCGAGCGGCAGATTGGCCTGCACGAGTTCGTTCGCGCGCTGCGCGAGGGGCAGTGAGCGCGGAAGTAGTTGAACATAGAATGTTGATCAACGCCGGATTCAACGGAAAGAGAGTCGTCGTTACCGGGGCCAGTCGCGGCCTGGGACAGGCGCTGTCGATTTGTCTCGCCGATCAGGGCGCCGAACTCGTTCTCCTCGCTCGAAGCATCGACGGCGCTCAGAAAACGGCCGAAATCATCGCGGAGCGAACGGGGCGGATCCCCGCGGCGTTCGCGGCCAACCTCGCCGATCCGGACAGTGTCGCGGCGGCCTGCGAGTCCGTTCTGACGCAGGACAATCGCGTGGATGTACTGGTCAACAACGGCGCACTCTGGCTGGCTGGAGGAATTGACGCTGCGACCGCCGCGCAGATCATCGAAACGGTCAACTCGGCCGTGACCGGATCCATTCTGATGGTCAAGCATCTCCTGCCGGGGCTCTGCCGCTCGCTGGCGGCCGATATCATCAACGTCGTTTCGACGGCCGGTTTGCCGAATGCTCCAAGGCAGGCGTCGGCGGCCTTTCATGCCGCCAAGCACGGCCAGTCGGGTTTCAGTGACCTGCTGCGGCAGGAGTTGAAGGAGCGGTCGATTCGCGTCACTGCGATCTATCCGCCGGACTTCGACGATTTGTCGCCGCTTGATCTGGGCTGGGAGCAGCCTCGAAGCAAGGAGAAGGGCGATCGCCTCAGCAACAGGGAGGTCGTCGATACCATCCTCTTCGCCTTGGCGCAGCCGAGGATCTGCTCGATCAGCGCGATCGTTCTCGACAATGCGTAACGTCCGACGGCGCGATGGACGCCCGGATCAACTCCGGGCATGACAAAGGCAGTCTTCAAGGGTACTCGCAATCCGCTTCAGCTTAGCGTGTCGGACGCTCCGCGGTCGCCAGCGCCTGCGCGATCGCGCAGAACTGCGCCACGCTCAACTCCTCGGCGCGCGCTGTTTCCGGAATTTCCGCCGCTGCGAGCAGGGGGGCGACATCGACCCCGAGCGTCCGCAGGCTCTGGCGCAGCATCTTGCGGCGCTGACCGAAGGCCGCGGCGGTCACCCGCTCGAGCCGCCTGATCTCCGCGGGGAAGAGCGGCTCCGGCCGCGGGGTTAGCTGGACCACCGTCGAGGTGACTTTCGGCGGCGGCGTGAAGGCGCGCGGCGGAATGTCGAACAGGCGACGCGTCTCGGTCAGCCACTGGGTAAGGACCGAGAGCCGGCCGTAGTCCTTGGTCCGAGGGTGCGCGGTCAGGCGGTCGGCGACCTCCTTCTGGAACATCAGCGTCAGGCTGTCGAAGGCGTGGGCCTTCGGCAGCCAGAGCAGCAGCAGCGCGGTCGAGATGTTGTAGGGCAGGTTGGCGACGATCCGGCGCGGCGGTTCACCGAGAGCGGCGGCATCGATCCCAAGCGCGTCGCCGAAGATCGGCTCCAGCCGGCCGGGATAGGCAGCAGCCAACTCCTGCAGCGCGGCGAGGCAGCGCTCGTCGCGCTCGATCGCGATGACCCGCGAAGCACCGGCCTGCAGCAGTGCGCGAGTCAGCCCGCCGGGGCCGGGTCCGATCTCGATGATCGTGCCTCGGCTCAAGTCGCCGGCGGCCCGGGCGATGCGCCCGGTCAGGTTCAGGTCGAGCAGGAAATGCTGGCCGAGCGACTTGCGTGCGCCGAGCCCGAAACGGGCGATCACCTCGCGCAGCGGCGGCAGGGCCGGTTCCGTTACCCTCGGTTCGGCGATTGCGCCCGTCTCAGGCTCCGACACGGGCGGGTGCGCCGTCAGGCGACCGCCGAGCGGCGCTGCCCGCAGGCGCGGCGTCGCGCCATGGCGGCCGCCGTGCTCAAGGCCGCGATCAGGCTGGCCTCGCTGGCGCGGCCGGTTCCGGCGATGTCCAGGGCTGTGCCATGGTCGGGTCCCGTGCGGATGAAGGGCAGGCCCAGGGTGATGTTGACGCCGCGCTCGAAATCGATGGTCTTGAGCGGGATCATCGCCTGGTCGTGATACATGCACAGAACCGCGTCATAGCGTGTGCGGGCCGCGGCATGAAACAGGGTATCGGCTGGTGCCGGTCCGGTCACCTCCACGCCCTCGGCGCGTAGGCGTTCCACCGCCGGCGCGATGATCTCGATCTCCTCGCGGCCGATATGACCGCCTTCGCCGCCATGCGGATTGAGGGCGGCGACGGCCAGGCGCGGCTGCTCCAGCCCGAAATCGCGGCGCAACGCAGCCGCCGTGATCGTTCCCGCTTCGACGATGGCATCGCCCGTGAGGCGGTTGACCGCCTCTCGCAGCGGCAGATGAACCGTCACCGGCACGACCCGCAGCCCGGGGCAGGCCAGCATCATGATCGGGGTCTGCTCGCCGCTCACCAGCGAGCCGAGGAACTCCGTATGCCCGGGATGCGTGAAGCCGGCCTCGTAGAGTGTCTGCTTGCGGATTGGATTGGTAACGATTGCCGCGGCCCGGCCGTCCTGCACCAGCGCGACCGCGCGCTCGATGGACTCGACCACCGCAAGCGCATGCTCCGGATTGGGTTGGCCGGGGCGGGAAGGAGCGCCGAGCGTCAGCGGCAGGACCGGCAGCACGTCTTCGAACTGTGCCGCTGCATCTTCGGGCCCCTCGATCGGCTGGATCGGGACGTTGAGATCGAGAGACTGCGCCAGTTCCGTCAGCCGCTCCGGATCGTCGATGAGGAAGAACTTGGCACCGTCGCGCCCGTTCAGCCATGTCTTCAGCGCGATCTCGCCGCCGATGCCGGCGGGCTCTCCCATCGTCACTGCGAGCGGCGGCAGGCGGATTTCCATCATACCCTCAGATCCACGAAGGCGGCGCGGCGCAGGTCGCGCATATAGCCGCGGGCCAGCAGATCGAGCCGCTCCCGGCCGATCCGCTCGGCAATCTCGTCGCGGGACGGAAGGCTTGCTTCGGGGATATGACGTTCGCAGACCATGAAGATTCCGATGCCGGTCTCGACCCTGAGCGGTTCGCTCGGCTCTCCGATCGGCAGATTGTAGGCGATCGGGCGGAGAATATCCGGCAGATCGCTGATCCTGACATTGGCAAGGTCGACATTTCCGTTGGGGTTCACCTCGCGGGCGACGCGCGTCATATCGCTGCAGTTCTTCGCCCGCTCGACCACCGACCGTGCCACGGTGTTCGCCTCGGCAACCGCGTCATCCGGAGCGCTCGCAGGCAGTGGCAGGAACACCTGCTTGAGACTGATCGTTCCTTCTTCCGGCATCCCGGCCCGGCGTTGGTCGCGAAGCGCCAGGATATGCAAACCGCCGGTATCGCGGATCGGCGCGGAAACCTGGCCCGGCTGCATCGCCCTGATCGCCGCATCGAGCGGCGGGCTGAGTTGGCCCGGACCGACCCAGCCGATGTCGCCCCCGGCCGCCGCGGTGGCCGACTGGGAGAACTGCCGAGCGACGGCGCTGAAGTCGGCGCCGCGGCGAATCTCGGCGATGAGACGTTCCGCGACGGCCCTCACCTGGGGTTCCTGGTCGGGAGAGTCAATGGAAAGGAAGACCTCGGAAACCAGATACTCCGGCTTGCCCTGGTTCTTGGCGATGCGGGCCAAGGCTTCGTCGATCTCATCCTCGCTCACCGTGATCGATGGGCTGAGCCGCATCCGGACGAGCCGCGTCCAGGCGAGATCGGCGTGGATCTGGGTCGCCACGGTGTCGAGCAGGATGCCATTGCGGTTGAGCACGGCCTCGAACTGCGGCAGCGTCATGTTGTTCTGCTGCGCCAACAGGGCCAGCTGACTGTCGATCTCCTCCTGCGGTATGGTCACGCCCAGGCGCTCCGCCTCTTGGAGCCGCAGCTTCTCGTCGATCAGCCCGCGCAGAACCTGCGGCATCAGGCGCTGGCGAATCTCGGGCGTATCCTCGAGCTGCGAGGAGACGAGAATCATCCGGATCCGCATGGAGACGTCGAGCAGTGAGATCACTTCATCGTTAACGACGGCGGCGATCCGTAGGCTGTCCTGCGCTTGCGCCGGTATCGCGATGCCCATGAAAACGAGAAGGATCGCAAGTCGAAACAGCGTCTTCAATGGAATGGTCTATCTCCGTGGTGCGGCGGCTTCAGGCGCCACCGGGCACTATAGGAAGCTCTCGATGGCCGGGCAATCCGCACCGTCCAGGCGATGCACCGGCGGCGGGCGCTGGTTCTGGCCCAGGCTAGAACCCGGCACCGAAGGCCCCCAGATATTTGAAGCCAACTGTTAGCAGAAAGGTGGTGGAGGGTTCAATCTCCCCGTCCTCATAGAAGGTGCGCGTGGCCGTGGTGCGGATCTCGATACACTCATCGACATAGCCGATCCCGGCACCATAGGACAAGGTTTTCCCGTCTTCGAGATCGTGACGGCCAGCGACCGATGCGAACCAGTTCTCGGAGAACCGCGAGTTGACGGTGGCGTAGATTTCCTCGCGATCGCCGAACTCGTCCTCCGCGTTGGCGTCCTCGTTCAGGAACGCATAGGACAGGCCGAAACTGAAGATCGGCGGCCCGGCCCTGAGCCGGACCTCGTTCCGTTCCGCCTCCAGGGTCTCCGAATCGAAGCGAAACCGGTAGAGGAAATCGAGATATCGGTTCGGCGACGCCTCGACGCGGCCGACGACATCCGACAGATTGTCCTCGATCCCCGTTCCCTCGCGGAAGTCGTCGCTTTCGTTGAACTGATAGCTTTGGCCGATAAAGGTCTCCAGATATCCGTCGCCCGCCCCGTAAAGGCTCCAGTTCACCCCATAATTGATCCGCTGGCCCGTATCGACGCGGTCTCTCCCGGCGAACCGGTTGGGGCTGAACAGGTTCGTTTCGTCGAACTCGATATCGAGGCTATCCTCGTTCGGGATGCGACCCGTATTGCCGCTGTTCGGCCCGACGATGACGGAGGCGACCGGTTCCAGCACCTCGTCCACCCGGCTATGATGGCGGACCAGGGGATAGCGCCACTCCGCAAACAGCTGAGGGAAGAACCGGCCCTCGATTCCGCTGAACGTATCGCCGGACGGATTCTGCAGATTGGAGTCGGGGTCCACCCCGTCGACCGAGTACAAATCGGTCTGCAGGCGGGCGCCCACGGTATAGATGTCGCCGGCGGGCGCGGTGTAGGGCAGCGTCCAGCCGGAGATCAGCGACAGGCGCCGGCTGTTGCGCCCTTCGATTCGCGATAGCGCCATCGCGTTCGCATCGAAGGTTAGATATTGCCCATAAGAGCCGGGTTCGCTTGCATAATCATAGGTGGCATATGGCAGAACGATGGGCGCTTCATCATTGTTGTCGATGTCGCGCGTTCCTTGGAACGTTAAGCCCTGCACCGATGCGTAGTTTCGCCCCTCGAACCCCTCGACGAAGGCGCGGCTGGTGAGGATCGTCTCGTCGTCGAAGTTGTAGAACCGTAGATAGGTCTTGTCGGTCGCGCGGTTTGCGTCGAAGCCCCAGCGCCATTCGTCATTGATGTCAAACCGTCCGGTACTGTCGATGTGGCCGCGGAATTGATCCTGCCGGCCATCATGCTCGGCAACGGTGGCGCTGCCGCCCAGCTCGATCTGGCCTTCAGCGAACCGCTGGCGGTATTCGCCGAGCAGGACTACGCTCTGCTTGCTCGTGATCAGCGGCGCCACGGTTGCATCCTTGTCCGGCGCGATATTGAAATAGTACGGCGTCTCGGCCGTGAAGCCGAGGTCGTCGGAGATGCCGAAGGTCGGCGAGAGGAAGCCGCTCTTCCGGTCCAGCGTCGGGTCCGGGTGCTCGAAATAAGGCGTGTACGCGATTGGGATGCCGAAAATCTCCATCCAGGCGTCCTGATACTGGATGAGCTGCTCTTCCTGATCGTGAACCACGCGGACCGCCTTGATCTGCCAGAGCGGCGCCCGCGTCGGATCCTCCTCGCAGAGATTGCAAGGGGAGAAGACCGCCTTCGAAAGCTCGGTGCGGTTGCCGTCCGTGCGCGTGCCCGACGCCGCGGCGACTCGGGATTGATCCGTCAACAGGATGCGGATATTCCGGATCACGCCTTCCTCGAGATCGTCGGTCAGTTCGACATAGTCCGCGAACATGACCTCGCCGCTAGGTTCCAGCAGACTGACATTGCCGGATGCCGTGACGATGGCGGTGCGCTCGTTGTAGGTCAGCGTGTCTGCCAGCAGAACGCGGTCGTTCTGCGATACCTCGACATTGCCGGAGGCGACGACGATGCCGAGCTCCTCGTCATAAGTGACCTGATCAGCCGACAGGAGGATCGGAGCATCCTCATCCACCGGCTCTTGCGCGTGACTGAACGTCGCGGGCAGAAGCGCCAACGCGACAATAATCCCCCAAGCCCAACTCCGCATGGGCGGCTAACCGTCCTCTAGATGTAAGAGCATCGCGATCCCCAGCATCGTGCTCACCCCCGCCGGTGTCCAGGCCGCGAGCGGTAGCGGGATGCTGGAAGTCAGGCCCAGGGCGAAGACGATGTCCGAAAGGAAATAGAGCAGGAAACCGCTCAAGGTTCCAGCCCCGATGAGCAGCGCCGCGCCGCCGCGCCGCTGTGGCCGCAACGCGAATGTGGCGGCGAGCAGGACCATGGCGCACAGCAGCAACGGCGTGGCGATCAGCCGATGCAGTTGCAGCCGATGCGGTCGCGTGGGAAGGCCCGTCTTCTCGAGCACCTCGATGTAGCGCGGCAGGTCCCAGAAGGAGAGCGCGCGGGACGACGTGAATCCGTCGGCGATCTGATCGAAGGACATGTTCGTCGCCATTCGATAACGGTCCTCCCGCCGGGTTGGTGCGTCCGGCCGGGTGATCCGCGCCTGTTCCAAGGTCCAGAACCCATCGGCAAGCCGCGCCTTTGGGGCGTCGATCCGCGCGACGAAGCGATCATCGGGAGTGTAGCTCAGGATCGTGACCTGCTGCAGCGCCTGATTTTCGGGCGCGATCCGTGCAGCGTGAATGATCGACTGCCCCTGCGAACCGGCCTGTCGCAACCAGAGTCCGTTCTCCGATGCAGTGGCGAGGCTGCTTCCGCCTCTCTCGTCGCGCTCGAAAATATACTCGAACCGCCCCATCATCGCCGCCGCCAGGGGGTCGACGGCCATCACCCGGATGGCGCCGATCATCAGAACCACGACGAGCGCCGGCATCAAGAACTGCCAAACCGACACACCGCTGGCGCGGGCGACGACCAGTTCGTTTGACCGCGTCAATTGCCAATAGGCGCCCAGCCCGCTGGCCAGAACGGTGAAGGGCAGAACCTCCTGCGCGGTGAAGGGCGTCTTCAAGGCCGCCATCCCCAGCGCCCAGCTTAGGCCGAGCTGTTCGTTGTCGGCGATGCGGCGCAGCAACTCGATCGTCTCGGCAAGATAGATGATGCCGATGATGCCCAGCAGGACCGAGACGAACCACAGCAGGAAGTGCCGGGCGATATAGAGCGAGAGCGTCGTCGACAGCGACACGGTCATGGCGGCCCGTTTCCGTAACTACTGTGTACCGTGTGGGAGCGCCAGACGCCGTCGGCCGCGCCGGGACTGCAGCAGGACCAGGAACCCAAACAGCGTGGGCACCAGCGGCCCGAGATACATCAACGGCACTGCGGCGGGCATTCGCCCCGCCAGATTCTGCATGCCGAGGCTTAAAACCTGCAGCAGGACGACCGCCAGTATGGCGCTGGCGATCCGGCCGATTTGGCCGCGCCGCTGAAAGTCGCCGGAGAGCAGGAACGCCAGCCCGACCACGGCAAAGGCGAAGCAATAAAGCGGCGTGATCAGCCGCTGATGGCCCTCGACCCGCAACCGGTCCCGTCTCTCCTGGTTGTGGACATCGGTCGGAAAGAACAGCTCTTCGAGATAGAGCTCCTTGGCGTCGCGCGATCGCGGGTCGGTCGACGGCGCCAGTTCCGAAAGCTCGACGACCGCCCGGTCGAAATAGAGCACCGACACCTCGCCATCGTCCTTCTGGGCCTGCTGATAGGTCCCGTCCTGCATGATGAGGCGTGGTCCCGCGTCGCCGGTGACGATGGCGCCGACGGCGGCGGTATAGGTGACGGGCTTCCCGGCGACGCGGCTGTCATAGACCAGCACGCCCCTGAGCCCGCCGTCCGCGTCGCGCTCCCGGGCAAAGAATGTGAGGCCGTCCGCGATGTCGGTGAACACGCCTTCCTGGAGAACGACCTGCGCATAGCTGTTCCGGATCGTGTATTGCAGGTCCTTGAAGGCCCTGAACGAAGCGGGAAGGAAATACAAGGTAAGCGAGAAGCCGATCAGTGTCACGATGCTTGCCAGAATCATTGCCGGGCGCGCGATCGCGACCGGACTCAGCCCGGCGGCGCGCAGAACCACCAATTCGCTATCGACGATCAGCTTGTGATAGACGAACATCACGGCGATGAACAGGGACACCGGCAGGATCACTGCCAGCAGACTCGGCATCATCAGCGCCAGGAAGTAGAGGGAAAGGCCGAGCGGCAGTCCGTGATTGATGATCATGTCGACGAAGCGCAGGGATTGGCTGAGCCAAACCGCTACCGTCAGGGCCAGAGTCACGAACAGGACGACGACGACGATTTGCTTTGCGATGTAGCGGGTTACGCCCTTCATGCGCGGCATCATATGTCGAGCGCCGCGTCACGGCATAGCATCAATTGGAGGCCGCGGCGTGCACTCGGCATCCGGCTTTATCCCGCCGCGTCGCTATGCTACAGGTCGATGACCAATCGGCGGCGCAGCGCCGATGTCCGGTCGTGGAGATCCGCGGACCGCCGCCTCTCGGAATTTGCCGCGAGAACGGGCCTCTACGTCACGAAGTTCATTCCGGCGTTCGTCGAATGCCGGTATGGAGGTGAAGGGCCTGCGCCACTGCTACAGTTGAAGGGATGGTCATGAAGATCGCTTTTGCCAAATCGGAACTGCCTACCTCCGGCGCGATCGTTGCCGGCGTGCTCGAGGGCCGCACTCTGACCTCGACTGCCGCGGCGCTTGATCGACAGACGAACGGGGCGGTGACTCGTGCTCTGGCGGGCAGCCGGTTCAAAGGAAAATCCGACGACATGCTCCCCCTGATCGCGCCGTCCGGTCTGGAATTGTCCCGCATCCTGCTGGTTGGCCTGGGCAAGCCGGCCTCGCTCGACGCCCTGACGCTTCAGGCGATCGGCGGCCGAGCCCTGTCGCATCTCAACAGCGTCGGCGAGACGACGGCCGCGGTGGCGATCGATGCGGTCGACGGCGCCAAGCTTTCGCCGGCCGAGCAGGCGGCGAATCTGGCCTTCGGGGCGCGGCTGCGAAGCTACCGGTTCGACAAATACCGCACGACGGAGAAGCCGGAGAACAAGCCGAGTCTGAAGAAGTTGACCGTCATGGCCGACGATGTCGCCGGCGCGAAGAAGGCTTATGAGCCGCTGGACCGGATCGGCGACGGAATCTTCATGACGCGCGACCTCGTCTCGGAGCCGGCAAACGTTATATATCCCGAGAGCTTGGCAGAGCAGGCGAAGACGCTATCTGAGCTTGGCGTCGAGGTTGAAGTGCTGGGCGAGAAGCAGATGAAGAAGCTCGGCATGGGGGCTTTGCTCGGTGTCGGGCAGGGCAGCATGCGGGAATCGCAGCTCGTCGTCATGCGCTGGATGGGCGCCGCGAAACGAAAGGATCAGGCGCCGGTGGCCTTCGTCGGCAAGGGCGTCACCTTCGATACAGGCGGCATTTCCATCAAGCCGGCCGGCGGCATGGAGGACATGAAGTGGGACATGGCCGGGTCCGGCGTGGTGATCGGCCTGATGCGGGCGCTGGCCGGCCGCAAGGCGAAGGTCAACGCCGTCGGCATCGTCGGGCTGGTCGAGAACATGCCTTCGGGAACGGCGCAGCGTCCGGGCGACATCGTCACCTCGATGTCCGGGCAAACCATCGAGGTGATCAACACCGACGCGGAGGGTCGGCTGGTCCTGGCCGATGCGCTCTGGTACTGCCGCGACCGGTTCAAGCCGCAATTCATGGTCGATCTGGCGACGCTCACGGGCGCGATCATGGTTGCGCTGGGCAAGGAGCATGCCGGATTGTTCTCCAACAATGACGAGCTTGCGGAGCGCCTGCTGGCGGCAGGGAAGACGGTCGGCGAGCCGCTTTGGCGGATGCCCCTCGGTGACAACTATGACAAGCAGATCAACTCGGATGCCGCCGATATGAAGAATGTCGGCGGCCGCAACGGCGGCAGCATCACCGCCGCGCAGTTCCTGCAGCGCTTCGTCAAGGACACGCCCTGGGCGCATCTCGATATCGCCGGCATGGCTTGGTCGGACAAGGACGCGCCCATTATTCCGAAAGGCGCGACCGCCTTCGGCGTGCGGCTGCTCGACCGCTTCGTGGCTGACCACTACGAGGAGAAGTAGTCGGGCAACGCGATCTCCATCCCGAGCCTGCCTCCCGGCAGGCTCGGGATGGAGGGCGAATACAGATGACCGAAGTCCGCTTCTATCAACTGCAGCGGAGCAGCCTCGAAGAGGTTCTCCCTCAACTCCTGGAGAAGACTTTCGAGCGTGGCCAGCGCGCGGTCGTGATGACCGGTTCAGAGGAGCGGGCCGAGGCGCTGACGGCCCATCTCTGGACCTATAAGGACCGCCGCTTCCTGCCGCATGGCAACGCGCGCGACGGGCATGCGGCGCGCCAGCCGATCTGGCTGACGCCGGAAGACGAGAATCCGAACGACGCCCAGGTTCTGTTTCTCACCGACGGGGCGGTCTCGGATCATGTCGGCGACTTCGCGCTCTGCATCGAGCTCTTCGACGGTAACGACACCGATATCGTGGCCGCTGCCCGGCGGCGATGGACGACCTATAAGAAGGCCGGGCACGACCTGACCTATTACCAGCAGACCGAGGGGGGACGGTGGGAGGAAAAGAAGGGCGGGTGACGAGCGCACCGGCTTTGCAAGCCGAGGGGTCGGCTTTTGACCGTTCGATCGGCGCATTTGTTCTGCAGCGATACTCCGTCGTCTATCCGGTGGCATTCCTCCTGACGGCGGTCGTCATGATCCTGCTGACCCTGAACCTCACGGCTGTGGAGCGGCTGTCGCAGGAGAACCAGGTCATCGAGAATATGACAGTGGTCCTCTACGGGCTGGCGATTCTCTGGCTGGTTCTGGGCGGGAACGGCGACCGGCTCTTCCGTTATCAGTCGGCCTTCCTCCTCGCTGTGATGGCCGCGCGGGAGCTGTCGTTCCAAAAGGCGTTCACGACGGAGAGCATGACGCGTACGAGCTACTGGATCCGATCCGAGGCTCCGCTTTCCGAGAAGCTCATGGCGGGGGCGGTGGCCTTGTTCGTCATTTATTACGTTCTCCGCTATCTCGCGACCCATCATCGGCGGCTGTGGCAAGGGCTGCGGGAGGGGCGCTGCCATGCCGTCTCCATTGTGGCGGCGGCGATGCTCGTCCCGGTTTCGAAGATTCTCGATTCGACCTCGCGCGTCCTGAGAGACAAGTTCAGCATGCCGGTTCCCGACGACATCGGCGACGTCATGGGGCTGTTCGAGGAGATGCTCGAACTCGGCATTCCCCTGGTCGTGCTGTGGGCCCTATGGCAGGTCGCCCTCGGCGCTGATCGCCGAAGCCTGAGAGATTCCTGCAGCAAGACATGAAGACTGTCGCGCAGGAGCTCGCGATCTCGGCCGATTTGGGCGTCGCTCGTTAACCACTTCGCAAGGCTGAATTCTTACCATCGCCGGCGCCGGGCGTGAACACGCCATGCGCTGATTCCCGGCTCGCGGGAAGGATGAAGCGCCGGTCCATGCATCGGCTCGGGGGAACTTGGGGGGCAATACGACATGGGCCTCTGGGCTGGCCGACGTAAGCTTTCTGTTTCAGACGCCGAGATCATCGCCGAAGCCGGCGAGGCGGCGACCGGCCAGACTCAAGCCTCGGAGCCGTCCTTGGCTGCGCGCGATCAGCAGATCGTCGCAAGCCTCGCGGCGATCGCGACCGGCGACTTCTCGCAGCTCCCCGACGGGACCGACGCGCTGTCGCTCGAGGTGCGGCGATTGGCGGGGGTGCTAGAGGCGCGCCAGCAGCAGATCGTCGCGGCCGAACAGGCGATTGAGCAGGTCGTCGGCGCCGTCGAAAGCATCCACAACCTGCAGAAGCATGTCCGACGCGCCGGCGAGACGCAGATCCAATCGATCGGCGAAATCGATGTCCGCTCGACCAAGTTGAAGCAGGCGCTCGAGGGTGCGATCGAGGGCATCACCACCAGCACCGAGACGGCCTCCGCCCTGCAGACCAGCGTCGCCTCGGAGCTCGCCGACGTCACCTCGACTGTCCGCAACGACCTGGAAAGCGTCGCCGAGGAACTGAACCGCAAGGCCGATCAGGTGGTGCAGGTTCTGGGCGAGATCGAGGATATCGGCAAGAGCATCAATCTCCTGGCTCTCAATGCGACCATCGAGGCGGCTCATGCCGGCGAGCATGGCCGCGGCTTCGCGATCGTCGCCAAGGAAGTGCGCGATCTGGCGCAGCGGACGATGAAGGGCGCCGGCGAGGCCACCCAGAGGATCGATCTTTCCGCAGTGCAGGAACGCATGAACGGCGTCGTCGACCGAGCCGGTACGGGACTCGGCAAGCTCGACGGGCAGGTACGCGAAACGCTGGGCCAGCTCCATACCCTGTTCACGGATATGAGCGGCAAGCTCAAGCTGATCCACGAGAACAACCAAGTAATCCGCGAGGCGCTGGCCAACAGTCAGAGCGCCTCCGACCGGGTGTCGAGCAAGGGGCAGTGGGAGCAGGCGCTGACCGCCGGTCTGCTCCAGGGCCTGGCTGGTCCTGCAAGCCACCACGCTTCTGCCATCGCCGACCTTTTGAAGCGCAATCATCTGAACACTGCGGCGGACTTCGACAGACTCGACGAGATCCTTCGCCGCGGCATGGTCCGGATCGCGATCGAGCCCGCCTTCATCGGCCTGTCCTTCCGGTCGCGGCCCAGCGAACCGCTCCGCGGTCTCGATGTGGATTACGCGACCGCCTTCGCGCAGTGGCTCGGCGTCAAATGCGAGTTCGTCGAGCATCCGTGGGATCTGTGCACGGAGCTGCTGGATATCGGCCGCACGCCGCAGGAACCGCCGGCCGATATGGTCTGGAGCGCTCTGCCGCCGAATGTCGTCTATGACGGCGTCGCCTTCTCGGAGAGCTACACCTATCTGGAATATGTCCTGGCCCGACGGCGCGGCGACAGCAGCATTACGCGGCTCGCCGACCTCGACGGCAAGGTGCTGGGCTGTATCAACGATCCCGGCGCCTTCACGACCTTGGAGCAGGCCGGGCTGCGGTGGGGCGCCAATACCGACAAGCCCGGCGGCCGGACCCATCTCGGAAACCTGATCGCCTATACCGATCAGAGCCGGATTCACGATTGCCTGGCCGACGGCGTGGTCGACGCCTTCGTCGTCGACAAGCCGATCTACTATTGGGCCAGCACGCATGCCGACAGCCCATGGCGGGAGCGGATCGAGATCATTCCCGGAAACCTCGCCGCCGAGCCCTGGTTCTATGCCGTCGGCGTGGCCGCGCGGCCGTCCTCCTATCGGCTGCTCGCCAAGGTCAACGAGTTCATCGCTTGGTTCTCCGGCTGCCCCGAGCGCGCCGCGATCGAGGAGGCCTGGCAGGGTCAGGTCGTCGAAGGATCGGGCACCTACCGCACTGAGCCGGGCAGCCTTGCCGGCATCGAACGGTTGAAGGATCTCTACGAATCCCACCGCCGCGCGCATGGACTGCCGATTGAAACCGCGTAAATCGCCCGCAAGGGGCGACTTTATTCCGCAATCGTCACACCGCTGCCGGTAGACTGGCCGCTCTCGAGTTCCCTTGCCACCACAATACGACGCAGATGAGTGAGATCAGGCAGGCCAAGTTCCAGATCGGACAGATCGTTCGCCACCGGGTCTACTCGTTCCGGGGCGTGATTTTCGATGTCGATCCCACCTTCAGCAACAGCGAGGAATGGTGGCTCGCGATTCCTGAAGAGGTGCGCCCGCGCAAGGACCAGCCCTTCTATCACCTGCTGGCCGAAAACGCGGAAATCACTTACATCGCCTACGTCTCCGAGCAGAATCTGCTAGTGGACGAGACCGGAGCTCCCGTCGCTCACCCGATGGTCGCCCAGCTCTTCACCGGCCTCGAGGACGGCCGCTATGTCCCGCGGCCGCGGGCGACGAACTGACTGTTCGACTGCCGCAAATCGACCGCTTCGGACGTTATATGGTATGAGCCGCCCTGACTTGCGTTGAGCGGGGGCGGAAGCAGCTATGGCGAACTTCGTCGCGATCGATTTCGAAACGGCCGACTATGGGCGCGACAGCGCCTGTGCGGTCGGGCTTGTCCGGGTGGAGAATGATCGGATCGTCGAGGAGGCGAGCTGCTTGATTCGGCCGCCACGCGAGCAGTTCATCTTCACCCATATACACCGAATCACTTGGGAGGATGTCCGGGACCAGCCTACATTCGCCGAAATCTGGCCCGCGTTCAGCCCCCTGTTGCATGGTGTGGATTTTCTCGTGGCCCATAATGCGCCATTCGATCGAGGCGTTTTGAATGCCTGCTGCGCCGCCGCGCAAATCGCGCAGTCGCAGCATCGCTTCATATGCACGGTTCGGCTGGCGCGCGCCGCCTGGGGCATCCGCCCGACGACTCTCCCGAATGTTTGCCGGCATTTGGGAATCGGTTTGCGCCACCACGACGCCGCGTCGGACGCGAGAGCGTCGGCTGAAATCGCGTTGGCCGCGATAAGAATGGGGCACGGCCTCTCATGACCCATCGATAACGCCATGGAGTCCGTTGTCGCCGGGTCGGCGAAGCACTACGCCGAAGCTCTGCCTTCGGCGCCGCTCCGTTCGCATTTCAGATGCAAGTGGACGCATCGGATTCCCCATGATCTCGCCGGCAACTTCATCGTGGTCCCGGACGGCTGTGTCGATCTGCTGTGGATCGACGGGCGCCTTATGGTCGCGGGACCGGACCGTTCGGCGGCTGTTGAGGCGATCGCTCCAGGTTCGGTCGTGTCGGGACTCAGGTTCCAGCCGGCGGCGGCTATCAAATGGCTTGGAGTGCCGATGTCGGAGATTGTCGACCGCCGCGTCGGCCTCGAAGAGCTGTGGGGGGCGGAAGCACGGCGGCATGCCGACTGGATAGGCGAGGCGAACACGCAAGCGGAGAGGATCCATCGCCTGGAGGCCCGCTTGATCCGGAAGGCGATGACGACCGAACCGGCTGACCGGGACATGGCCGGGGTTTTCGGGCTGCTCGACGGAAAGGTGGACTCGCTCGTTCCGAGCGTCGCCGATCTTGTCATGCGGCTCGATACCAGCGAGCGCACCCTGCGACGCCGTTGCCGGGAGGCCTTCGGCTATGGGCCGAAGACTCTCGACCGCGTTCTGCGGTTTCAGCGCTTTCTGGCCCTTGCCCGCCGTCCCGGCGAGAGGAGACTGGCGCAATGGGCCGTCGAGGCCGGCTATGCCGATCAGGCCCATCTTGCGCGCGAGGTGAAGCGCCTGAGCGGACTTTCCCCGAGTGCCGTCATCGGCCAGCTCGCCATGTGAGTGGCCGATTCGTTCAAGACTTTCCGACGCCTCCCGGGGCAGCATGGCGTGAACGGCCGTCGGAGAGACTGTGATGAGCACATTCGAAGCACGAATCATCAGCATATCGATTGACCGTGACTGGCGAGCGGTCTACGACTTCGCCTCGGTCCCGGAGAACCTCCCGCGCTGGGCGTCGGGACTCGGTTCGGCTCTGGAGAAGGCGAACGGGGAATGGACCGCCGAGGGCCCCGAAGGTCCGATCAGGATCCGCTTCGCCGAGCGCAACGACTTCGGCGTCCTCGACCATTACGTCATCCCCGAACCGGGCGTCGAGATCTATATCCCATTGCGTGTCATCGCGAACGGCACGGGTAGCGAGGTGATATTCACGCTGTTCCGTGTCCCCGGCATGAGCGGCGAGAGGTTTGCGGCCGACGCCGAGTGGGTCGCTCGGGATCTCGCGGCGCTCAAAGCGCTGCTCGAAGCCTGATCGCCAGACATCTCCCCTAGATTCATGAGGCAGCCGACATGACCGTTTCGGAGAAGAATCGACGGATCGACTATATCGAACTCAACGTGGGTGATCTGGCGCGCTCGCGGGACTTCTACGGCAGCGCGTTCGGATGGACGTTCAAGGATTACGGCCCGACCTATTGCGAGTTCTCGGATGGGCGGCTGACAGGCGGCTTCACCACCGGCGGGGCTGCCAATCCGGGCGGGCCATTGGTGATCCTCTATGCCGCGGATCTTGCGGATATCCAGAGCCGGATCGAGGCGGCGGGCGGGAAAATCGTCAAGCCGATCTTCGACTTTCCTGGCGGACGGCGCTTCCATTTCGAAGATCCCGACGGATACGAGCTTGCCGTCTGGTCCGACAAGTAGTCCGTACCCGACGGTCGAGCGGGCTATTCCAATGCCGCCTGCGCTTCGAGCCAGCGTTCCTCCGTTCGCGCGATCTCCTTTTTGATTTCGCCGAACTTGACCTGAAGCTCCATGAGCTGTGCCGTCGGGCCCTCATAGATGACGGGGTCCGCGAGGCGGGCTTCCAGCGCGGCCTTGCGGGCCTGCAGCTTCTCCAGCCGCTTCTCGGCCTCTTCGGCGGCGCGGCGCAGATGCTGGACGGCGGCGCGGGCTTCCGCCGCCGCCTTGCGTTGCTCCTTCCGTGCCGTCGCGGTGCGCGTATCGGCCCCGTCGGATGCGGATTGCTTCGCCTCGCGCGCCTCGGCGTTGCGGTTCCGCCGCTGGTTGAGCAACAGGCGGCGATAATCGTCGAGGTCGCCGTCATAAGGACGACAGCCGCCATCGGCGACCAGCCACAGCCGGTCGGCGGTCAGCTCGATCAGATGCGGGTCGTGGCTGATCAGCACCACCGCGCCCTCGAAGCCGTTGATCGCCTGCACCAGCGCCTGGCGCGAATCGACATCGAGGTGGTTGGTCGGCTCGTCGAGCAGCAGGATATGCGGCGCCTCCCGGCTCATCAGCGCGAAGAGGAGGCGCGCCTTCTCGCCGCCGGAGAGCGCGCCCACGGTCGTCAGGGCCTTCTCCTGGCCGAAGCCGAACCGCCCGAGATGGGCGCGTCGCTTCTGCTCGGTCGCCATCGGCGCCAGCCGTTCCATCAGCATGAGCGGCGTGGCGGTGAGGTCGAGTTCCTCGGCCTGATGCTGGGCGAAATAGCCGATCCGGAGCTTCGCCGACTTCCGCAATTCCCCGTCGAGCGGCTTGAGCCGGCCGGCCAGCAGCTTTACCAGCGTCGATTTGCCGTTGCCGTTGGCGCCCAGGAGTGCGATCCGGTCATCCATGTCGAGCCGCAGGTCCAGCTTGCGCAACACCGGCCGGTCCGGCGCATAGCCCACATCGACATCGTCGAGCGTGATCAGCGGCGGGGCGAGGGGATCGGGCGAGGGGAAGTCGAAGCTGACCGTCCGCTCCTCGATGATCGATGCGATCGGCTCCATCCGGGCTAGCGCCTTGATCCGCGACTGCGCCTGACGCGCCTTGCTCGCCTTGTAGCGGAAGCGGTCGACGAAGGCCTGCATGTGACGCCGGGCGGCGAGCTGCTTCGCCGCCGCCGCCGCCTGGTTGGCCAGCCGCTCGGACCGGGTCCGCTCGAAGACGTCGTAGCCGCCGCCATAGAGCGTCAGCTTGTTGCCCTCGAGATGAATGATCTTGTCGACCGCCTTGTTGAGCAGGTCGCGGTCATGGCTGACCAGCAGAAGCGTGCGCGGATAGCTCTTCAGGAAGCTCTCCAGCCACAGCGTCGCCTCAAGGTCGAGATGGTTCGTCGGCTCGTCGAGCAGCAGAAGGTCGGGCTCCGAGAACAGCACCGCCGCCAGCGCCACCCGCATTCGCCAGCCGCCGGAGAAGTCGCTGCAGGGCCGGGCCTGCGCCTCCGCATCGAACCCCAGGCCGGACAGGATCGTCGCGGCGCGGGCCGGCGCGGCATGGGCGCCGATATCGGCGAGGCGGGTATGGATCTCGGCGATGCGGTGCGGGTCGGTCGCGGTCTCCGCCTCCTCGAGCAGGGCGGTCCGCTCGCGGTCGGCGCTCAGCACCGTGTCGAGCAGGCTCTCCGGGCCGTCGGGCGCCTCCTGCGCCAGCATGCCGATCCGGGCGCCGTTCGGCAGCGAGATGTCGCCGCCGTCAGCGTGAAGCTCGCCGGTGATCAGCTTCAGCAGCGTCGACTTGCCGGTGCCGTTGCGGCCGACCAGCCCGGCATGGTGGCCGGTGGGCAGCGTCAGCGTCGCGCGGTCCAGCAGCAGACGCCCGGCGATACGGTAGGTGAGGTCATTGATCTGAAGCATGGCGGCGGGTCATAGCATGATGGCGGCGGGGCCGAAAGAAGGGCGCGGTTGAAGAGTGGGGTCGAAGCGGATATAAGGCCGCGAAATTTTCGTCCGTACCCGTGAAGCGGGTACTTAACTTTAACGTTTGTGCCGGCTTCCCTGAAGGCCGGACGAGGAGACCGTCAGCATGTCGACCGAGCGTACCTTGTCGATCATCAAGCCCGATGCCACGCGCCGCAACCTGACGGGCAAGATCAACGCCCGGTTCGAAGAGGCCGGTCTGCGCATCATCGCCCAGAAGCGGATCTGGATGACGCGCCCGCAGGCCGAGCAGTTCTATGCAGTCCATGCCGAGCGCCCCTTTTTCAAGGATCTTTGCGCCTTCATGACCAGCGGCCCGGTGGTCGTGCAGGTGCTGGAGGGCGACAACGCGGTTGCCCGCAATCGCGAGATCATGGGGGCGACGAACCCGGCCAATGCCGCCGCCGGCACGATCCGCAAGGATTTCGCCGAATCGATTGAGGCGAACTCGGTCCACGGCTCCGATTCGGCCGAAAATGCGAAGACCGAGATCGCCTTTTTCTTCAGCGGGATCGAGATCGTCGGCTGAGAATTGACCGGCGCTCAGGCGAGAGCGCCGCTCTTTTCCGTTGTCACCCCGGGATCAAGCCCGCGGGCGACAACGGAAAAGACTGCAAACCCGAGGGTTAAAGCAGGAAGAGCGCCATCCCGATCAGGATGAGCACCGTCACAATGACGCTCCAGGTCATCAGCTTGGTGAAGCCGGCCCAGGTCCGCTCGTGGTCGCGAAGATAATCGTTGTCAGAAGCCATGATTTCCAACCTCCTCGGATGCGGTTTTATAGCAAGAAATTCAATTGCGGCAAGAGGGATCGGGCGCTGCGTCGGCCGGTAGCGCGACCGGGTTGAGCAGGGCCTCCGAAGGGGCGGCCGCGTCGCTGATGACGGTCCGCCCGCCGACCACGCCGACCCGCCCCTCGGCGATCAGGCGGAGCGCCAGGGGATAGGCCTGGTGCTCGGCCTCGAGCACCCGGGCAGCGAGGCTGTCGGCGTCGTCCTCGGGATGCACCGGCACCGCCGCCTGGACGATGATCGGCCCGGTATCCATCTCCGTGCGCACGAAATGAACGGTGCAGCCGGTGAAGCGGACGCCTGCCTCCAGCGCCCGGGCATGGGTGTTCAGGCCCGGGAAGGCCGGCAGTAGCGACGGGTGGATATTGATCATCCGGTCTCGCCAGCGCTCGACGAAGGCGTCCGTCAGCAGCCGCATGAAACCGGCGAGGCAGATGAGCTCGACCTCCGCCTCCCTCAGATGCCGATCGAGGGCGGCATCGAAGGCGGCGCGGTCGGTGAATTCGCGATGTGGGACCACCCGCGTCGGAAGGCCCGCGGCGGCGGCGCGTTGCAAACCGGCGGCCGCAGGCTCGTTCGACAGCACCAACACTATCTCGGCGGGCGCATCTGCGGCGGAGCAGGCGCCGATCAGCGCCTGCAAATTGCTGCCCCGTCCCGAGATCAGGACGGCGATCTTCAACCGGGCCATTATTGGTCCGGCCAGGCCGTCGCCATGCCTGTGATTGTTGCTCCCGGCATTCCCGGCTTCCGCTCGATGATACGGCCGATCCGCAACGCCCGCTCGCCCGCCGCTTCGAACGCTTCGGTGACGGCGTCGGCATCGGCCGGATCGACGACCGCCACCATGCCGATGCCGCAATTGAAGGTCCGCGCCATCTCCTCGTCCGAGACGCCGCCGGCGCGCATCAGCCAGGCAAAGACCGGCGGCAGCCGCCAAGCCTCGGCGTCGAACGCCGCCGCGAACCCGTCCGGCAGCACGCGCGGCACGTTCTCGACCAGCCCGCCGCCGGTGATGTGGGCGAGCGCCTTGACCTTGCCGGTCCGCGCCGCGGCCAGGCAACTCTTCACATAGATTCGGGTCGGCGTCAGCAATGCCGCCCCCAGGGTCTGATCCGGCTCGAAGGGGGCCGGATCGCGATAATCCAGCGCTGCCGTTTCGACGATCTTGCGGACCAGCGAGAAGCCGTTGGAATGCACGCCCGCCGACGCCAGGCCAAGGATGACATCGCCGGCGGCGACCGTCTCGCCGGTGATCTGCGCCCCGCGCTCGACCGCGCCGACCGCGAAGCCGGCGAGATCGTAATCGTCGCCCGCATACATGCCCGGCATTTCGGCGGTTTCGCCGCCGACGAGCGCGCAGCCGGCCTCACGGCAGCCCTCGGCGATGCCGCCGACGATCGCCGTCCCGGTCTCCACATCGAGATGCCCGGTCGCGAAATAATCGAGGAAGAACAGTGGCTCGGCGCCCTGGACCACGAGGTCGTTGACGCACATCGCAACCAAATCGATGCCGACCGTGTTGTGCTGACCGGCGGCGATCGCGACCTTCAGCTTGGTGCCGACGCCATCGGTGGTGGCGACGAGGAGCGGGTCCTTGAAACCGGCCGCAGCAGGGTCGAAAAGGGCGCCGAAGCCGCCGATGCTGGCGGCGCTTCCGGTCCGGGCCGTCCGGCGGACCAGCGGCTTGATGGCATCGACCAGGCGATTGCCCGCATCGATGTCGACGCCGGCATCCTTATAGGTTCGGGTGTTTATGGCATCCTTCCTTCCAATGGGGTATAAGGCTGGCCCCAATGGCGTCACTATTGGGCATGCTCGCTAAAGGTTGGGCAAAAAATACTTGATTCACGAGGCTTTGCAATGGTCCTTCCTGGCCCCCGCCGCAGAGTGACATTGGTCCTTTCGGCACTGGCGCTGCTGGCGACGGCGCTTGCCGCGTCGGCCGGCCGGGCGCAGACCAACGACCTGTTCGCCGTCCGCGGAATCGAGGTCGATGTCACCGCCGAAAGCGCGGCGGCGGCCCGCGAGGCGGCGCTTGCGCTAGGACAGCGCAAGGCGCTGGATCGCGTGCTGCTGCGGCTTGCGCTGGCCGAGGACGTCGCGCGCTTGCCGCCCCTGAGCGACGCGGAGATCACCCAGATGGTCCAGGATTTCCAAGTCGAATCGGAACGGACCTCGGCGGTGCGCTATATCGGCGAACTCACCTTCCGGTTCCGGGCGGAGCCCGTACGCCGGCTGTTCGAGCGGAACGGGGTCCGTTTTGCCGGGATCGTCAGCAACCCGGTGCTGGTTCTGCCGGTGCTGACCGCCAATGGCGACAGCCGGCTTTGGGACGATCCGAACCCCTGGCGCAACGCCTGGGCCGAGCGGCCGGCCGTCGATGGACTCGTTCCGCTCGTCGTGCCATATGGCGATTTGGGCGATGTGGCGGCGGTCGGCGCGGCGGAAGCCCTCGCCGGGGATCCGGAGAGTTTCGACGAGTTGGCCGAACGTTACGACACCGGCGACACGATCGTCGCCGAGGCGCAGCTACGGAACACCATGGATGGGCGGGTGCGGCTCAACATTGCGGCGAGGCGTTACGCGGCGGGCGTCATCCAGCAGACCTATACGGACAGTCTGGTTGCCGACAGCCTGACCGCCGGCGAGGGCGGCGCCACGCTGTTCGAACGTGGCGTCAAGCGGCTGGACGAGATGGTGCAGGAGGAATGGAAGCGCGCGAACCTCGTGAGCTTCGGCATCGAGCGGACCCTGATCGCGACTGTCCCGGTCGGGCAGATCTCGGATTGGGTCGCCGTTCGCAAGCGGCTTGCCGATATCGCTATCGTCCGAGATACCGAAATTCTTTACCTGATGCGCAACGAGGGGCGGCTGCGGGTGGTCTTCGTCGGCGACATGCCGCAGCTGGAGCGGGCCTTGGCGCAGAAGGATTTGTCGTTGTCGCCGGCCTCGGCCAATCATTCGTCGTCGCTGATCTCGGCCGAGATGTGGGTGCTCCGCCTGGGCTCGGCACCGGTCGACGCGGCGCCGCAGCAACCATCGCCGACTCCGCCGACGACAATCGTCAACTGAAGTCGCGCCCCGCGTGACCCGCGCCACTCTGATCTTCATTCTGCCGAATCTGATCAGCACGGCCCGGCTGCTGGCCGTGCCGTTGCTCGTCTGGCTGCTTTTGGGCGGCCGGTTCACCGAGGCATTCTGGTTGTTCATCGCCGCCGGCATCTCCGATGCGCTGGACGGATTCATCGCCAAGAGCTACGACGTCCGCACGACGCTCGGCGCTTACCTCGATCCGCTGGCCGACAAGTCGCTCCTGGTCAGCGTCTACATCACGCTCGGCTATCAAGGCAGCATCGACAGCTGGCTGGTGATTCTCGTGGTGTTTCGCGATCTTCTGATCATCGGCGGCGCCTTGCTCTATCATACGCTGACCCAATCTCTGAAGATGCAGCCGCTGTTCATCAGCAAGCTGAACACGACGGCGCAGATACTGCTTGTCACGGTCCTACTCGCGAATCTCGGGCTCGGGATCGATGATTACGGGCTTGGGCCGCTGCTGATCCATGTCGTGGCGGCGACCACCTTCCTGTCCGGCGCAGCCTACCTGGTCATCTGGGGATGGCGGATCGGTCGCATGGAGAATCTCTAGATGTCGACCGAGCGAAAGATCGCCCTCTGGGCCGGCGGATTGCTGCTCGTATTGCTGAGTTTGTATCTGCTTCGCAGCGTCCTGTTGCCGTTCGTCGCCGGCATGGCGGTGGCATATCTGCTCGATCCGATCTGCGATCGCCTGGAGAAGTGGGGGTTGTCGCGCACGCTCTCCACCGTCATCGTCACCGGTGCCTTCGTGATCCTGTTCGCGGCCGTTCTCCTCTCGCTCGGCCCTCTGGTCTACAGGCAGGTGATCGCGCTGATCGAGCGGATGCCGGACTATATCGAGCTGATCGGACAGCGGATCGAACCGCTGGTCGAACGGGTCCGAGGGACGCTGGAGGGCCGCGGCATCGAGCAGATCGGTCAGCAGGTCGGTACCGTGGTCGGTTGGAGCACGTCCGCGTTGATGACCCTGCTGAGCGGCGGACTCGCCATCGTCAATGTCCTGGCGCTCGTCTTCATCACACCGATCGTCACCTTCTTCCTGCTGCGAGACTGGGACGAGATGGTTGCCCGGATCGACAAGTGGCTGCCGCGCCAGTGGGCGCCGGTCATTCGCGAGCAGGCCACGCTGATCGACGAAACCCTGGCCGGGTTCGTCCGCGGCCAGTCGCTGGTCTGCCTGCTGCTAGGGACCTTCTATGCGATTGGGCTGACGATCGTCGGACTCGAGTTCGGAATCGTCATCGGTATGCTGGCCGGTATCCTGTCGTTCATTCCCTATGTCGGGACGATCGTCGGCTTCGTCCTCAGCGTCGGACTCGCATTCGCGCAATATCCGGACTGGCTGCCGATCTTCATCGTCGTCGGGATCTTTCTCGCCGGCCAAGCGATCGAAGGAAACTTCCTGACGCCGAAGCTGGTCGGCGAGCGGGTCGGGCTGCATCCGGTGTGGGTGATCTTCGCGCTGCTGGCCGGCGGTTCGCTGTTCGGATTCGTCGGCGTACTTCTGGCGGTGCCGGTCGCCGCCGTTATCGGCGTGCTCGCCCGCTTCGCCCTGGGGCGCTATCTGCAGAGCGGCTACTACAACGACGGAGGCCCGCCGTCGCCGCAGCGGGCGCCTCAGGGCGACGATCGGAATAGGGGGCGGAACGGCGGCTCGCCCGGGGCTGCGTCCTGATGCCGAGCGGTGGCGCATGACCCAGATCCCGCTCGAGTTCGATCATCGGCCGTCGCTGGGCGGCGAGGACTTTCTCGTTGCGCCAAGCAACGAGGCGGCGGTCGCCTGGCTCGACCGCTGGCCCGACTGGCCGGCGCCGGCCTTGGCGGTCTATGGCCCGCTGGGCTGCGGCAAGACCCATCTCGCGCATGTGTGGCGGGCCCGCAGCGGCGCCGTCCTGCTCACGCCGGATGCACTCGCGACCGCGGAGCCGCCGCGGCTTCTGGGCTCGGCGAAGGCCTGCATCCTGGACGGGTTCGTACAGGACCGCCTCCGTTCGCTCGACGAGCGCCGCCTGCTGCATCTCTACAACCTGCTGGCGGAGCAGGGCGGGCATCTTCTGCTCTGCGCCGACGAGGCGCCGGCCCGCTGGCCGATCGCGCTGGCCGACCTTCGCTCGCGTCTCACGGCGATTCCCGCGGTGCGGGTCGAGCCGCCCGATGATCTGCTGATCGGGGCGCTGCTGGTGAAGCTCTTCAGCGACCGGCAACTGCTCGTCGGCAGCGACGTCATCACCTATCTCTGTACGCATATCGAACGGTCGTTCGAGGCAGCGCGCTCGATCGTTGCCGCGATCGACCGGGCCGCGCTCGCCGCGCACCGCCGGGTGACGGTGCCGCTGGTCCGCGAACTGCTCGCGCGCGGCGACATCTCGGAAGGTTGAAGGAGCTACCACATGGATCTTGGACTCGCCGGCCGAAAGGCGCTGGTCTGCGCCGCCAGCAAAGGGCTCGGCCGGGCCTGCGCGACGTCGCTCGCTCGCGAGGGTGTCGCCGTCACGATCGTCGCGCGCGGGCGGGAAGCGCTGGAGGCGACGACGGAGGAGATCCGCCGGGCGACCGGTACGGTCGTGACCGCCGTTGCGGCTGACATCACCACCCTGGCGGGGCGCGAGGCGGCATTGGCCGCCTGTCCGAGCCCGGACATCCTCGTCAACAATGCCGGGGGTCCGCCCTCCGGTGATTTCCGCGATTGGGAGCGCGACAACTGGATCCGCGCGCTCGACGCCAACATGCTGACGCCGATCGCGCTGATCAAGGCGACCGTCGACGGGATGATCGCCCGCCGCTTCGGCCGCATCGTCAACATCACCTCGAGCGCGGTGAAGGCGCCGATCGATTCGCTCGGCCTGTCCAACGGCGCGCGGTCGGGGCTGACCGGGTTTGTCGCGGGTCTCGCGCGGCAGACGGTGCGCCACAACGTCACGATCAACAATCTGCTGCCGGGATCATTCGAGACCGACCGGCTGCGCGACAACTTCGCCGAAGCGGCGCGCGCGAGCGGCGAGGACCCCGCCGCCTACTGGCGGGCGCAAATGGCCGAGAACCCGGCTGGCCGGTTCGGCGATCCCTATGAGTTCGGCGAGGCCTGTGCGTTTCTCTGCAGCGCTCAGGCCGGCTATATCACCGGACAGAATTTCCTGATCGACGGCGGCGAGTACCCCGGAACACTGTAGTATGGCTCCGCCGTCCGCCCGAAAGATTTCATGAAACCGTCATACAACTGGATCGCGTCCGCCCTATAGTCACTGCCCCGATTTTTGGGCAGGGCGCATGCCGGACGAGATCGAACTCAAGCTGAGGGTCCCCCCGGATCGGGTCGCGGAGCTGAAACGTAATCCGCTGCTGCGTTCGCTCGCCCGTCGCCGCGCCGTGACCCACCACCTGACCAGCGTCTATTTCGACACGCCCGACCTCATGCTGGCGAGGAACGCCATGGCGCTCCGGGTCCGCCATATGGGCCGACGCCGCATCCAGACCCTGAAGCTGCCGAAGGGGCAGGGCAACGGCCTGCAGGTGCATAGGGAGCTCGAATGCGAGATCTCCGGCGACAGGCCTGAATTCGCCTGCATCGACGACGAGACGCTGCAGGCCTTCTTCGACGGCAATGGCATTCCCGGGACGATCGCCCCCGTATTCGTGACGGAGTTCGATCGTAGCGTCCGACAGCTTCAGCTGTTCGACAGCGACATCGAGTTCGCCCTCGATCTCGGCGAGATCAAGGGGGCCGACCGCGCGTTGCCAATCTGTGAGGCGGAACTGGAGCTGCGGTCCGGAAACCCGCGGCGGCTCTTCGAGTTGGCGCTCGCGCTCAACGGCAGCGTGCCGCTGGCGCTGGAGCAGCGGACGAAGGCGGCGCGGGGCTACGGTCTCCTGACCGATACGCCGCCGCGGGCCGAGCGCGCCCGCCCGGTGCTGCTCGATCCGGAAATGACCGCTGCGACCGCCTTCACGGCAATTGCACGGAACTGTCTCGCCCAGCTGCGCGCGAACGAGGCCTGCGCGCTCGACGGGCAGGAGTCGGAGGGCGTTCACCAGATGCGCGTCGCGGTGCGCCGGATGCGTGCGCTGATCGGGGCCTATAAACCGCTTCTCGCCCCCGAGGCCCATGCGACGCTGGGGCACGATCTGCGCTGGTTGCAGCGGCAGCTTGGCGCGGCGCGGGACTGGGACGTGTTCGTCGAGCAGACGCTGACGCCGCTGCGGATGCGGCTGCCGGACGAGCCGGGCTTGGCGGGTGTAGTGGGCGCGGCGCAGGCGCTGCGTGAGACAGCACATGGGACGGCGCGCGCCGCCCTGGCGGGGGACCGCTACACTAGGCTTCTGCTCACCCTCGAGCTCTGGCTCGATTCGGGCGATTGGGCGCGGCGGGCGGATGGCACGCCGGACGCAGTGCGGCCAGAGCAAGCGGTGACGCTGTTCGCCCAGGACGTCCTGGCGCGCCGCCATAAGCGGCTGCACAAGCTGGGCGGCAAGCACGCGACCCTCGACGAGCCGGACCTGCACCGGCTGCGGCTGCTCGGCAAGAAGATGCGCTATGTCGCCGAGTTCTTCCGCAGCCTGTATCCGCGTAAGGCGAGCCGGCGGTATCTTGCTGCGCTCGCCGAGATCCAGGACCGGCTGGGCACGCTGAACGACGCGGTGGTGACGCGTGCCCTCCTTGCACGGATCGAGGAAAGGCTGGGGCGAGGGGAGGACGTCGGAAAGGCGATGGGCGTCGTGCTAGGCTGGCAGGCGGCCCGAACCGAGCATGATCTCGCAAAGGTCGGCGCGGTGTGGGAGGATTTCCGTGACTGTAAGCCGTTCTGGAAGGGCTGACCGGCCGCGCCGCCGGTCACGCCAGGTCCGCCGGTCGGACGAATCGCTCCAGCCGCCCGCCTGCGGTTATATCGGCCCATCCCCCGGCGTCGAACGTCAACATCGTGAGCGCGCCGGTCGGGTATTTCGCGCGCAGCCCCTTGAGGGCGTCGGCATCTCCACCGCTGGCCAGCGCGATTGCAAGTTGCCCGACAGCCGGGTTGTGCCCGATGAGAAGCAGCCGGCGTACGCTGTCCGGAATCTGCCCGATCTGGTGCAGCAGATCGCCCGGGCTTGCCGCATACAGCTCCCGCAGGAAGCGCACGGGAACGTCGCCTTCGCTCTCGGCCGAGACGAAGGCGAAGGTCTCGCGCGCCCGCCGCGCAGTGGAGCAGAGGGCAAGATCCGGGGTCACCCCCTCAGTTCGCAGATAGGCGCCCATCGCCGCGGCCGCACGTCGGCCGCGCGGCGCCAGAGGACGGTCGAAGTCGGCAAGCCGCGGGTCGTCCCAGCTCGATTTCGCATGCCGCAGGATGAAGAGCGATCGCATCGGGGTTCCTTATGGTCGGGTGTTCGTCGAAGCGAGCCGGTTTCAGCATTGGAACTGCGGTGAACCAGCCCGTCATGACAAGTTAACCAAGAGGATATAAGATTTTGCGGCCCTTTGATGACGCGGATGCCGTCGCGCCGCCGCCGTCCGGGAACATGCCCGAGGAATTTGAGCCCGAGGAGCTTATGGTCGGAGCGGAGAAGTCGGTGAGCGATGCGCGGATCAGCGAACGGCCGGTGCTCGAGCCGGAAAAGGGCGAGCTGGCGAAGGGAACGCGATTCATCAATCGCGAGCTTTCCTGGCTCGCCTTCAACGAGCGGGTCCTCGAAGAGGCCGACAACGCGGCTCATCCGCTGCTCGAACGGCTCCGCTTCCTGTCGATCTCGGCCAATAACCTGGACGAGTTCTACATGGTGCGCGTTGCCGGCCTGAGGGGGCAGGTCTCCGCCGGCGTCGTCACCGCGAGCCAGGACGGGTTGACGCCGGCACAGCAGCTCGTCGCGATCAACAGCCAGAGCAGCGAGCTGATGCAGCGCCAGCAGGCCTGCTGGCGCCGGCTGCGCGAGGAGATGCGGGAGGCAGGCATCGCGGTGATCGACCCCGCGGAGGTAACCGAAGCCGAGCGGCAATGGCTCGACGCCTTCTTCATCGACGAGATCTTCCCGGTGCTGACGCCGATGGCGGTCGATCCGGCCCATCCCTTTCCCTTCATCCCGAATCTCGGCTTCTCGCTGGTGCTCGACCTGCGCAGCCGCACCGAGACACGGCGCCTGCGCGCGCTGCTGCCGCTGCCCAGCCAGTTGCCGCGGTTTATCCGTCTGCCGGGCGACGCCGTGCGGTTCCTGCCGCTCGAGGAACTGGTCGGCCTCTATCTCGACCGCTTGTTCCCGGGGCTCGACGTCGCGGGCATGGGCTATTTCCGCCTCATCCGCGACAGCGAGATGGAGATCGAGGAGGAGGCGGAGGATCTGATTCGCCTGTTCGAGAGCGCCCTGAAGCGGCGTCGGCGCGGCAATGTCATTCGCCTGAAGGTGAATGCCGCGATGCCGGAGGACCTGCTGGCCTTCGTCACCGACGAGCTTGCCGTGCCAGAGAGCGACGTCTTCGTGCTCGACGGGCTGCTGGGCCTCGCCAGCACGTCGAAGCTGATCATCGACGAGCGGCCGGACCTGAAGTTTCAGCCCTACAACGCCCGGTTTCCCGAACGGATTCGCGACATGGGCGGCGATTGCTTCGCGGCAATCCGCCAGAAGGACATTATCGTCCATCATCCCTATGAGAGCTTCGACGTGGTGGTGCAGTTCGTCCGCCAGGCGGCGCGCGACCCGTCGGTCGTCGCCATCAAGCAGACGCTCTACCGGACGACCGACGACTCGCCGGTCGTGAAGGCGCTGATCGAGGCGGCCGAGGCGGGCAAGTCGGTGACCGCCTTGGTCGAGCTGAAGGCGCGGTTCGACGAGGAGGCGAACATTCGCTGGGCGCGCGATCTTGAGCGCGCGGGCGTCCAGGTGGCCTACGGCTTCCTGGAGCTAAAGACCCACGCCAAGGTGTCGATGGTGGTGCGCCGCGAAGGTGGCGCCTTGCGCACTTATGTCCATTTCGGCACCGGCAATTATCACCCGGTCAACGCGAAGATCTATACCGACCTGTCCTTCTTCACTTGCGATCCCGGGCTGTGCCACGACGCGGCGCGGCTGTTCAATTACATGACCGGTTCGGCCCAGCCGGAGCGGATGGAGAAGATCGCGATCGCGCCCCTCACGCTGCGGCCCAAGATCCTGGAGCTGATCGAAGACGAGATCGCCCATGTCGCGGCCGGCCGGCCGGGTACGATCTGGGTTAAGCTGAATTCGCTCGTCGATCCGGAACTGATCGAGGCGCTCTACCGGGCCTCCCAGGCGGGAGTCGTGATCAATCTGGTGATCCGCGGCATCTGCTGCCTGCGCCCCGGCGTGCCGGGCCTGTCGGAGAACATCCGGGTGAAGAGCATCATCGGCCGCTTTCTCGAGCATTCGCGAATCATCTGCTTCGGTGCCGGTCACCGCTTGCCGTCACGGAGCGCCAAGGTTTATATCTCCTCTGCGGATTGGATGCCGCGCAACTTCGATCGTCGTGTCGAGACTCTCGTGCCGATCGAGAACCCGACAGTGCATCAGCAGGTCCTCGATCAGATCATGGTCGCCAATTTGAAAGACGACGTGCAGAGCTGGATCCTCGGCTCTGGTGGCCGGTACACGCGCCTGCGGGGCGGGGAGACGGGCTTCTCCGCCCATAACTTCTTCATGACCAATCCCAGCCTGTCCGGGCGCGGCAGCGCCATCAGGCAGGCGAAGCAGGCACCGCACCTGTTTCTCAAGAAAGCCTAATTGGAATCGGGCATGGCCCCACAGGGCGGACCGCAGGATCAGGAGGCCACCCGAGTCGCGGTGGTCGATATCGGCTCCAACTCCATCCGCCTGGTCGTGTTCGACCGCCCGTCGCGCTCGCCGCTTCCGGTGTTTAACGAGAAGGTGCTGTGCGGCCTCGGGCGCGGGATCGACGCGACGGGACGACTGAACGATGCCGGCGCGGCGCTGGCGTTGCCCAATCTCGTTCGCTTCGTCCGCCTGGCCCAGACGATGGGGGTCCGGCGGCTCGATCTCCTCGCCACGGCGGCCGTCCGCGACGCGGCGAACGGTGCCGAGTTCGTGGCCGAGGTGGAGCGCCGCTGCGGCGTTCCGGTGCGAGTCATTTCGGGCGAGGACGAGGCGCGGCTGTCGGCGCTCGGCGTGGTCGCGGGGATTCCAGACGCCGACGGGCTGATGGGCGACCTCGGCGGCGCCAGCCTGGAGCTGGTCGCGCTCGAGAAGGGTGCTCCCGGAGGCGTGGTGGGCAGCCACATCACGCTGCCGCTCGGGCCATTGCGGCTGAAGGAGGCGGCGTTGGGCGACCGCGAGGTGGCGCGCGCCGCCATTGATGCGCAGCTCGATCGCGTGCCATGGCTGACGGATCTTCGCGGCCGAACCTTCTACCCAGTGGGCGGGGCTTGGCGAACCCTGGCTCGCATCCATATGGAGCAGACCAAATATCCGCTTCATGTCATCCATCACTACGCCATCCCCCGTCGGCAGGCCGAGGATCTGGCCCGGGTGATCGGCCGTCTGGGCAAGCGCTCCCTGGCTTCGATCGCAGGGCTGTCGCGACGCCGTGTCGAGACTCTGCCGTTCGCTGCGCTGCTGCTCGAGCGATTGCTGCGGCGGGTGAGGCCGGAGCGGATCGTCTTCTCCGCCTATGGGCTGCGCG
The DNA here is from genome assembly GCA_003576685.1 of Virgifigura deserti. GTDB lineage: Bacteria > Pseudomonadota > Alphaproteobacteria > Dongiales > Dongiaceae > Virgifigura > Virgifigura deserti. Next base: position 297,513 of record QOZR01000003.1, on the reverse strand, counting down.
AAGGGCATCTGTTCAGTCAGATTCCGGCCGATGAGCAGGATCAGGATCCCTTGCTCACGGCCTGCGCCGAGATCGCCGCGACGGAAAGCCGCTTCGGCGCGCCCGGCCCGCTTCTGCAGGACTGGATCGAGCCGCTGTTCCCGCAGGACGGGCCGGCGGAGCGCCGCCTGCGGCTGGCGATCTGCCAGCTCAGCGACATCGCCTGGCGCGAGCATCCCGATTATCGCGCACAGCAGGCCTATATGCGCATTCTCCGGCTGCCGGTCTCCGGCATCGATCACTTCGACCGTGCCGCCGCGGCCTTCACCATCGCGATCCGCTATGGCGGCAATGCGGATGCGCCCGAGATGCAGCCGGCGCGGGCCCTGCTAAGCGATGATGCCCGGCGTCGCGCGATCATAATGGGCTCGGCGCTGCGGCTCGCTTTTTCCCTGAGCGGCGCGACGCCGGAGCTGATGCGGCGCACCGGCCTGACGCTCGCCGAGGACTCGGTGACGCTGCTGCTGCCCGAAGGGGAAGAGGTGATGCTGGGCGAGGCGGTCCAACGTCGGCTCGAAGCCCTCGGCCGCGCCCTGAATCGGAGCCCAAAGGTCGGCGAGAGATAGAGCACGGCTCCGTCACTCGCTGCGTTCTCCTGAATTCTTCTGTTTCTCCAAGACCTGCACAGCAAGTGGTATAATCGCGCCCGGCCAGCGAGGTGCCCCATTTGGGGGGCAGGAACGGGATGGCCGACATGGCCGCATCCGAACGCAAGGACGTCTGGGCGAGCGGCAAGGCTTATGAATCCTATGTCGGGCGATGGAGCCGACTGGTTGCGCGCGAGTTCGTTGCGTGGCTCAACCTGCCGCCGGATCGAGAGTGGCTCGATGTGGGGTGCGGTATCGGCGCGCTGAGCGAGACGATTCTGGAGCGCGCGGTGCCGCGCCGATTGACCGGGGTCGATCCTTCCGAAGGCTTTCTCTCCTATGCGTGAAGCCAGGTCTCCGATGCGCGGGTCGAATGGCGCGTCGGCGATGCGCAGGCTCTTCCGGTGCCAGATGCGGCATTCGACTGCGCCGTCGCGGGGTTGGTGCTGAACTTCGTCTCGGATCCGGCCAGGGCCGTTGCGAAGATGCGGCGCGCTACCCGGGCCGGCGGCACGGTGGCGGTCTATGTCTGGGATTATGCCCGAGCGATGCAAATGATGCGGCGTTTCTGGGACGCGGCCGCCGCGCTTGATCCTGCGGCATCTGACTTGGATAAAGGCCGGCGGTTTCCGATCTGCCGGCCGGAGCCACTAGCCGATCTCTTCGAGGGCGCAGGCCAGCGCGAGGTGGAGACGTGCGCCCTCGACGTGCACACGGTGTTCAGGAATTTCGAGGATTATTGGTCGCCGTTCCTTGGCGGCCAGGGGCCCGCACCCGGCTATTGCATGTCCCTCTCGGAAGAGCGCCGGATCGCTTTGTGGGAACGCCTTCGCGAGTCCCTGCCGGTAGCGGCCGACGGGACCATCTATCTGACAGCCCGTGCCTGGGCGGTGCGTGGAATCACCGGTTCGTAACAGGACCGACAAAGCCCTCAGCCCCGTGCCGCGACTTGCTCCATCGGCACCACCTCGACGCACCGGCCGGAGTAGTAAGCGCGAAGCGACCATGCTTCAAATCCAGCGTGGCGGCGCCGAAGATTTCCCCGCGCCAGCCGGAAAAGGCGGGCATCGGCGCCTCGTCGAGGATCGCTAAAGCTTCTCCGTTGAGTCTTATGAGTCTTAGGCCTGCGCTACGAATTTTTGACGTGTAGCGAGGAAGCCAAGTCCAAGCAGAAAGATGCAAATACTCGCTGGCTCGGGGATGATAATTGCTTCGCCAATAATTTCGAATGCAGGAGGATAGTATGATTGTGACGACTTCCAGTCGCCGTTAGGAATGGTTGTATTCCGATACTGGTGAACTACAGAAATGTCAGTGTTCGGCATGAACCATTTAAAGAATGTATCTGAACCAGGCAATGAGCTCAAGCTTATCCAATACTGCGTGCTTGAGTTCAAATGAATTTCCGTCGAAAGCGTGATATCCAACCAATATTTATTTATGTGGCCTATTCGATCGCTTCGTAGAGAATCTAGAATGAAAACTTCCGTGAGAAGTTCGTTTGGCTTACCTAAATCGTCCGAGAAAAGTGAAACGGCAAAAGCGTTGGTTCCGAATTCCAGCCGTGCCGCAACTCTGAGTGACGTCGCGACTGTTTCGTGGTTGGGGGTAGTGAATGGCGTAGCAAACTGAATGGAGTTAGTGTCTGAAACGAATCCTAACCCCCAAGCGTCCCGCGACATCGATGCGGGAGAGCCGTCCTCAAGTACGACCGAGGAATATATAGTGCCTGCAAATGCTGGTGTTGACATACTAATGAAAATTGCTGCGGCGAGTTGCGCGATCCGGTTCATATATACTCCGAAGGTTCAGTGGTCAGCGAAATAGGACTGTTGCACGGTATCGAACGGCACCTCTCCATAATTCCGTTCGATATATAGCGGCCGAATTCATCTCACCTTAGTTTCATGAATTCATGAATTCAACATAGATGATACCCAACAGAGGTCAATCGAGACGTAACGGTCAGGAGTGGTTCTTGGTCGGTTGTTACCCCCGACATGTATTTATTTGTTCGCGGGGTGTCGACGGTCTCAGGATGTTCCGCTTGTCAGAAGGCTGTTCCGCATCGGTATAAGATTGGGTTCTATCCTGTATCGACGATCGGACTGGACAGAAGGGAGGCGGGGCGGTGACCCGGCTAGCTCGGAAGCGATGCGTCTCTCTCTGACTTGCCGCGCTCGACAGGTCGCATCGGCACCACCTCGACGCGCCGGCCGGCCGCGGTGAGCGCGAGACGGCCATGCTTCAGGTCCAGCGCGGCGGCGCCGAAGATCTCGCGGCGCCAGCCGGAGAGGGCTCGCGTCGGCGCCTCGTCGTTCGCGGCGATCATCTCCAGATCGGCGGAATTTGCGACCAGCTTCTGAGCCACGCCATGGACCTCGCAGCGCATCTTCAGCAGCACGCGGAGCAGATCGACGAGGGGGCCGAGTCCTGACGGAAGCTCCTGGCGCGGTGCGGGCACCGGCAGGTCCGCCTGGGGCAGGTCGAGGCCGCGACGCACCGCCGCCAGAATCGCCGCGCCCTGGCTGCCCTCCGCCGCGCCGCGCGAAAAGCCGCGCGTGCGGGCAAGCTCGTCCACGGTCGTCGGCGCATGGGCGGCGATCTCGATCAGCGCCTCGTCGCGCACCACCCGGTTGCGTGGCAGGTCGCGGCGCTGCGCCTCTTCCTCGCGCCAGGCTGTGACCTCGCGCAGAAGCCCGAGGAAGCGCGGCTTGTCGCTGCGCACCTTGAGCCGCCGCCACGCCTCCCGTGCGTCCAGCCGGTAGGTCGCCGGGTTGGTGAGGACGTTCATCTCCTCGCGTACCCAGTCGGTCCGCCCGGTCTTTTCGAGCCGGCGCGCCAGCTTCTCATAGGCGACCCGCAGATGAGTGACGTCCGACAGGGCGTAGTCGAGCTGCTTCTGCGTCAGCGGCCGATGCGACCAGTCGGTGAATCGCGAGGACTTGTCGATCCGCGCGCCCGCCAGCTTGGCCGCGAGATTCTCGTAACTGACCGAATCGCCGAACCCGCAGACCATGGCCGCGACCTGGGTATCGACCAGCGGCGCCGGAATCACGCCGGTGAGAAAGAAGAAGATCTCGATATCCTGCCGGGCGGCGTGGAACACCTTGACCACCTGCGGATCGGCGAGCAGCTCGAAGAGCGGCTGGAGATCGATCCCGGGCGCCAGCGGATCGATCGCCGCCGCCTCGTCCGGCCCGGCGAGCTGGACTAGGCAGAGCTGCGGCCAATAGGTCTTCTCCCGCATGAATTCGGTGTCGACCGTAATGAAATCGGTTGTCGCCAGCCGCCTGCAGAGCTGGCGCAGCGAATCAGTATCGGTAATCAGCGTCATGGGGCGGCAGCTATACAGTGATTCGCCGGAAGGGGGAAGCAATAGGGCGAAAACGTCTTCGGCAAATGGGCAGGGAGAGGCGCGACTTCGCGAGCCGTGGGCGAACCGTGGGCGAACGTGATAGGCTCGCGGCCGCCGTTCGAGGTGGAGCGGCGAATCAGAGGCCGTGATCGATGGCTGCAAGTCCTAGCTGGGACGTCGGGCAGTATCGCAAGTTCGAGGATGAACGGACGCGTCCGGCGCTCGATCTGATCGGGCGTATCCCCGCCGTCGAGCCGCAACTGATCATCGATCTCGGCTGCGGCAGCGGACAGATCACCGATCTGCTCGCACGGCGCTGGCCCGATGCCCGGGTCTTCGGCGTCGACAGTTCGCCTGCGATGCTCGCCGCGGCGCGCAGGCGCGAGTCACGCGTCGTTTGGGAGGAGGGCGATATCGCCGACTGGACGCCGGAGCGCCCCGTCGGCCTGCTGTTCAGCAACGCGGCCCTGCAATGGCTGGACGGCCACACTACCCTGTTCCCGCGGCTTTTCGACTTCCTGACGCCGGGCGGCGTTCTCGCGGTGCAGATGCCGTTGAACCAGGAGGCCCCATCCCACCGGGCGATGGGCGAAGCGGCCGCGGCCGGTTCCTGGGCTGATCGGCTATTGCCGCGCGTGCGGCACGCGCCGGTGGCCGATCCGGCGGTCTATTACGACCTGCTGGCCCCGCGCGCCCGCTTCGTCGATCTATGGGAGACGACATACCTCCACGTCATGCCCGACCTCGACGCCATCATCGAATGGGTCAAGGGAACCGGGCTGCGGCCGCTGCTCGAGGCGCTCGGCGATGCCGCCGAGCGCGACGCTTTCCTCGCCGACTACCGGGCGCGCCTTGCCGGGGCCTATCGGCCGCAGCCGGACGGCCGCGTCCTTTTTCCGTTCCGCCGTCTTTTCCTCCTGGCCTGTCGCTGAACAGGGCGGGCCGGCCCGACCGATAACTTGACAAAGCGCCGCGTTCGATGCCTCTTGCGCCCGCCGAACCCGTAATACAGAAGAATATCCGGGGCGCCGGCGCCTCGCCCATCGAGGCGGACCGCCGACGCCCCGGAAACGATCGTCGAAGGATAGCCGATGCACCCCTACAGGACTGACAGCTGCGGCGCGCTGCGACGCGACGATGCCGGCCGGCAGGCGCGGCTTTCCGGTTGGATTCACCGGAAGCGCGACCACGGCAATTTGCTGTTCATCGACCTGCGCGACAATTACGGCATCACGCAATGCGTGGTCGACGTGTCGAGCCCGCTCTTCGCCGAGATCGAGGCGGTTCGGCTCGAGAGCGTGATCACGGTCACCGGCAAGGTCGTCGAGCGCACCCCCCAGACCGTCAATCCGAAGCTCCCGACCGGCGAGATCGAGCTGCAGATCGGCGATTTCACGCTGCAGGCCGCTGCGGACCCGCTGCCCTTCCAGGTCAATGGAGAGGAGGAGCCCGGTGAGGATCTGCGGCTGCGCTACCGCTATCTCGACCTGCGTCGCGAGAAGGTGCATGAGAATATCCTGCTGCGCGCCCAGGTGATCGCCAGCATCCGCCGACGGATGGTGGCGGCCGGCTTCACCGAGTTCCAGACGCCGATCCTGACCTCGAGCTCGCCCGAGGGCGCCCGCGACTTCCTGGTGCCGAGCCGGATGCATCCCGGCAAGTTCTACGCGCTGCCGCAGGCGCCGCAGCAGTTCAAGCAGCTTCTGATGGTCGCCGGCTTCGACCGCTATTTCCAGATCGCGCCCTGCTTCCGCGATGAGGCAAGCCGCGCCGACCGCTCGCCCGGCGAGTTCTACCAGCTCGATTTCGAGATGTCCTTCGTCACCCAGGAGGACGTGTTCGCCGCGATCGAGCCGGTGCTGCAAGGCGTCTTCGAGGAGTTCGCCGACGGCCGCAGCGTCAGCCCGGCGCCGTTCCCGCGCATTCCCTTCGGCGAGGCGATGCTGAAATACGGCTCCGACAAGCCGGACCTGCGCAACCCACTGGAGATCGCCGATGTGACCGAGGCGTTCCGCGGCTCGGGCTTCGGCATCTTCGCGCGGCAGATCGAATCGGGCGCCATTGTGCGGGCGATTCCGGCGCCGGGCGCCGCGCAGCGTCCGCGGAGCTTCTTCGATAAGCTGAACGATTGGGCGCGCGAGCAGGGCGCCGCCGGTCTCGGCTATGTCAGCTTCTCCGAAGGTGCGGGCAAGGGCCCGATCGCGAAGAACCTGGACGAGCCGCGCTTGGCGACGATCCGGCAGGCCGCCGGCGTGGGCGAGGGCGACGCGGTGTTCTTCGTCTGCGATCAGAAGCCGGCGGCCGAGAAGTTCGCCGGCACGGTGCGCACCAAGATCGGCGCCGAGCTCGCGCTGATCGACCCGAAGGCCTTCCGTTTCTGCTGGATCGTCGACTTCCCGATGTATGAGCGGAACGAGGAGACGGGGCAGATCGAGTTCAGCCACAACCCGTTCTCGATGCCGCAGGGCGGCATGGAAGCCTTGGAGACGCAGGATCCGCTGACCATCAAGGCCTATCAGTACGACATCGTTTGCAACGGCATCGAGCTGTCGAGCGGCGCGATTCGGAACCATCTGCCGGAGATCATGTACAAGGCGTTCGCGATCGCCGGCTATGGGCCCGAGGAGGTCGAGAACCGGTTCGGCGGCATGTTGAGCGCCCTCAAATTCGGCGCCCCGCCGCATGGCGGCTCGGCCCCGGGCATCGACCGGATCGTGATGCTTCTGGCCGAGGAGCCGAACCTCCGCGAGGTCGTCGCCTTCCCGCTGAATCAGCAGGCCGTCGATCTCATGATGCAGGCGCCGGCCGAAGTGCCCCCAGAGCGGTTGAAGGAGTTGCATATCTGCCTGAACCTTCCACCAGAGCGCAAAAAAGCGTAGAAATTCAATAAGTTTAGCGGGAAATTTGACGTTTCACGTGAAACTATGGGGGAGGCTGCCCGCGGTTCGCGGTCGGCTGGCAGATCGGCTGGGCGATTGCCAAACCGCGATAAGCTTCTTACAGTCTCAGCGACCTTAACCAAGAAGGGTGGTGCTCGTGGCGCGTCCTGCCGACGATGGTTTTTTCATGCCCGCCGAGTGGGCTCCGCATAGTCGTTGCTGGATGGAGTGGCCGTGCCGTGCGGAAACCTGGGGCGACCACATCGATGCCGCGCGTGAGGCCTATGCCGAGGTCGCCCGGACGATCGCCCGGTTCGAGCCGGTGACGATGATCGTGAAGCCGAAGAACGTGGCCGAGGTCTCAATTCTGGTCGGCGCGGGCACCGGAATCAGCATGTTCTCGCTGCCGCATGACGATTCCTGGATGCGCGACAACGGGCCGACCTTTGTCGTCGATGGCAGGGGGCAGGTCGCCGGGGTCGATTGGCGGTGGAATGCCTGGGGCAACAAGTACCCCGATCACGACCGCGACGGCGCCGTCGCCGAGGCGGTTCTCATGCATCTCGAGATGCGGCGCTACGAGGCGCCGATCGTGAACGAGGGCGGCGCGATTCATACCGATGGTGAAGGCACGCTGCTGACCACCGAGAGCGTGCTGCTCAACCCCAACCGCAATCCCGGCATAAGCCGGGCCGAGATGGAGGAGGTCCTGGCCGCCTATCTCGGTATTCGCAAGGTTATCTGGCTCGGCGAGGGCTTGGAGGGCGACCGCGATGCCGACAAGGGCACCGACGGCCATATCGACAACCTCGCCTGCTTCGCCCGGCCCGGCGTGGTGCTGGCCTTGACGACCAGCGATACGGCGGACCCCAACTACGAGATCCTGCAGGACAATCTCGCCCGGCTGCGGGCCGCGACCGACGCGCAGGACCGTGCGCTCGAGATCATCGAGATCGAGCAGCCGAAGCGCCAAGTGACGGCGGAGGGCGAGCGTCTGGCACTGTCCTACATCAATTTCTATATCGCCAATGGCGGCATCGTCATGCCGGCCTTCGAGGATCCGCAGGATGCCCGCGCCCTGCAGACGCTGACCAAGGTCTTCTCCGACCGCGAGGTCGTGCAGGTGCCCGCCACCGACATCGTCTATGGCGGCGGCGGCATCCACTGCATCACCCAGCAGCAGCCCGCCGGCACCTCGGCGATGTGAAGGAGGGGCTTCCCGCGGATCGGGAGCCCGGATTTCACCGCTCGGCGAGGGCGAGCCGCAGGCCGAGAAGGGCGAATGCGCCGGCAAAGCCGCGCCGCAACCATTGCATGACGGCAGGGTTCGAGACGACATGCTGGCGCAGGGCCGCCGCGGCGAGGCCGTAGCCGGCGAAGACGACCAAGGTCATCGCCATGAATACGCCGCTCAGCGCCACCATATATGCGACCGCGCCGGTTGCGTCGGCGTCCACGAATTGCGGCAGGAAGGCCAGGAAGAAGAGCGATAGCTTCGGATTGAGGATGTTGACGAGGATTCCGCGAACCACGATTTGCCGAAAGGCGACGGTGTCGGTGGTCGGCGTCACAGCCAGCGTGCCGGTCTCCCGCAGGGTCTTCCAGGCGAGATAGAGCAGATAGGCGACACCCGCATATTTCAGGACCTGGAACAGGACGGCGCTGGTGTGCAAGATCGCCGCCAGTCCCAATAGGCTTGCGGCGATGTGCGGCATGATCCCGAAGGTGCAGCCGAGCGCCGCGGCGATGCCGGCATTGCGCCCTCGGCTCAAGGCGCAGGACAAGGTGTAGATCACGCCCGTGCCCGGAATCAGCACGACGACCAGCGACACGAACAGAAACTCGACCGGCATGGGGCCGCTCTCCTCCGATACGGCCCGAATGAACCCCGGGCCGAACATCAGGGTAGCCATATGGATTCTCCGCGACAATCCAATGGTTCGACACCCGCCAATGGTTGGATGGCGGCGCGGACTTCCTGAACCGGCACGGAATCGAGGCCTGACGCGATCAACCGCACGCGATCAGCCGCGTGCGGCACGACTCCGCCGCAACCGCATGGACACCAGCGTGACCAACCCGAGGCCGAAGACGGCGAGCGTCGGCGGCTCCGGCACCGAAATCACGTCGATCCCACGTTGAGGATCAAGATCGTATACATGCGCGAAGTTCGTGCCCCATTCAGTGTGTCGGGTGCCGACAAAGCGCACACGCGTAACACTGGCATCAGCAGCAGTCAGGAGGTCGAAGTAGGGCGCAGCCATAGACATGTTGACGCTCGGCGAGAACAGCGTGATCACGAAATAGGTCAGATTCATGTTTCCGAGCCCGGGCCCCTCTCCGAACGGCACGAAATTGAACTCGAAGCCTCTTCCAATTATGCCGGTGGACGAGCTGCCCCCAAAACCGATGATATCGGTCAAATGGCCGTTGATCGCTGCGGAGCCGGATAGGTCCGTCACGACATCGTCGACGCTTATGTCGAACGAGAGGTCGATGCTGTAACTGTCGGACCGGCCAAGATATGGCTCGACGGAGCTAGCGACCGTGTCATCGGTGATTCCGCTGACCTGCAGATTGACCGGGACCGCCTCTGCCTTTCCGAGCGCGAGTCCGAGCACCAGTGCAATCGAGGCAACCCCAAGGCAAGCAGATCCGAATTTCATTCGAGACATCCATTGTCGTTTCTCCGCTCCGCTCGCACAATGCTTCCGGAAAGCGCAGTATTTATGTAAAATTAACCATAAAAGTTAACGATCTATTACCGAGCACTGAAGGGCAAGGTTAACCAAGACCGATCGGCGGTGCTCGTGGATCCCGACGGTTTGGCGATTCTGGCCGACGCCCACCGAAGGTTCGAAGCGTCTTCGGTAAGTCCCGGGCATGTCCTCGGCGGAACCTCGCGGACGCGGCGGTCCAATACAAGCTCGCCCGATCGAGAGGAGCGGCCAAATTGCAGCGTATCGCCGGTCGGATTACAGCGGGTCGGTCCGCCAGCTCGCGGGATTGGTGCCCATGCGCTTGCCCATGTCGGCGAGGGCATTCATGACCTTCTTGCTCAAACTTTGAGGAGTTAACAGGACAAGCTGTGGCCGTAGGGGCGGGCTTAAACCCGCCCCTGCCGTTCAGGCGACGCGGTCGGGCGGCTCGCGGCCGGCGAAGATCGCGTCGAGATTGTCGAGGCACTTGAACCCCATCGCGTTGCGCGTCTCGGTCGTCGCACTGCCGAGATGGGGCAACAGGAAAGCGTTCTCCAGGCCGTAATAGCCCGGATGGATATTCGGTTCGTTCTCGTAGACGTCGAGGCCCGCGGCGGCCAGCTTGCCCGACTTCAGCGCCGCGATCAGCGCCTCGTCATCGACGATCGTTCCGCGGGCCGCATTGACGACGACGGCGCCGTCAGGCATCCGCGCGATCCTATCCTCGTTCAGGAAATGAATCGTCTCGGGCGTTGACGGGCAGTGCAGCGACAGGAAGTCGCAATGCGGCAGCATGTCCTCCGGACTCGCGTGGTAGGTCGCTCCGGCCTCGATCTCGGGCGGCAGCCGACGGACATCCGAATAATGGATCACCATGTCGAACCCGCGGGCGCGTCGCGCGACCGCTTGGCCGATGCGCCCCATCCCGAAGATGCCGAGCCGTTTGCCGGTCACGTGGGTGCCGAGCATATGGGTCGGTGACCAGGACGCCCATTTCTTCTGGCGGAGCTCGATTTCGCCCTCATGGGCGCGCCGCGCGGCTGCCAGCAGCAGAAGCATGGCGCAGTCGGCGGTGGCGTCGGTCAGGACCTCTGGCGTGTTCGTGACCGTCAGTCCCTTCCGCTTCGCGGCGGCCACATCGACATGCTCGAAGCCGACGGAGAAGGTGACGATGGCGCGGACGGAGTCGGGTAGGCGGCCGATGACCTCTTCGGTCATCTTGTCAGTGGGGGTGACGAGGACGGCGGCCGCCCCGGCGGCCCCCGCGACGATCTCGTCGCCGCTATATTGGCGGTTCTCCGGATTGAGACGGGCATCGTAATCCCGGACCAACCGCTCGGTGACGGCATCGGGCAATCTGCGCGTTACGAATACGGTTGGTTTCGCAGGCATTTCAATCTCCCGTCTTCTTCTGGTTCTGCAACTGTCGCGACACTATCACGGTGTCGAGACTCGTGACATAATTCCCCCGGTCCGGACGTTTATGAACTTTCCCGAAAATCTGCAAGCGGTGTTTCCATGAGATTTTGGGCGGGCGTCGGCCTCGCAGGGCTGATCATCTGCGGTTCGATCTCCATTTCGGCCGAGGCGGCCAACATTGCTCCGCACCGCGCCGTCTATGAGCTGTCGCTGCAGCGAGGCAGCACCAGCAGCGATGTGGTCGATGTCAGCGGCATCATGCAGTTCGAATGGGCGGACGCCTGCGACGGGTGGGCGGTGACGCAGAGGTCGGTCATGACCTTCCTCTACCAATCCGGCGAGGAGGTCGAGCTGGGCTGGAGCCTGGTTTCCTGGGAGGCGAAGGACGGGTCGCGCTATCGGTTCTTCATGCGCAAGGTCGAGAACGGCGTCGCGGCCGACGAGCTGCGCGGCGAGGCCCGGCTCGAGGGCGCCGGCAAGGGCGGTGCCGCGACCTACAGCCGGCCGGACGAGCGGACGGTGAGCTTGCCGCCCGGAACGATGTTCCCGACGGCCCATAGCATCGAGCTTCTGAATCGGGCCGAAGGTGGCGATCGCATGCTGTGGGCGTCCGTCTTCGACGGTTCGGATGAAGAGGGGCTGTTCGGCGTCAACGCCGTCATTATGCGCCGTTTCGAGCCGAAGAAGGCCGAGGCGTCTCGCTTGCCTCTGCTGACGGACACGCCGTCCTGGAGCATCAGGATGGCGTTCTTCGGCAACGGGCTGGATGCGACACCAGAGCATGAGCAGAGCCTGCGCCTGCATACCAACGGCGTCGTCGAAGACCTCCTGCTCGATTACGGCGACTTCAGCGTCGAGGGCGAACTGACCGAGTTGGAATCCCTGCCGGACGCGCGCTGCTAGAGTCTGACCCGATCACATCGAACCCATGTAATCGGTGAATCAGCCTCTAATTATTTGAACTAGAGGGCGATTCACCGATCAGGTTGATCCGACCTGATCGGATCGCACTCAGCAGTCTCGTCGCTCCCGGCCCGACCCAGGAGGGCGTGGGGCGGGTCGAACAGATCGGGCGGGTCGGCGGCGCTGCCGTCGACGAGGTCGGAGGCGCCGACACCGATCAGCCGGAAGCGGCGCCCGTCCGCCTCTCGCTCCAGCAGCGCGCATGCCGACTGGAACAGGATCTCGGCCCGCTGGGTCGGTGCACCGAGCCGGCGACTCCGGGCGATCACCTGGAACCGCGCCGTTTTCAGCTTCAGCGAAACAATATGGCCGGCGAGATTGGCTCGCTTCAGCCGCTCGGCGACGCGATCGCAGAGCGGCCGCAAGGCGGCCGTGAGCGCCTCGGCGGCGGCGGTGTCCTCATCGAAGGTCGTCTCCGCCGACACGCTCTTGGTCGGCGCGTGCGGTTCGACCCGCCGGTCGTCCTCGCCGTGGGCGAACCGTGCGAGCCGCCGCCCGATGCTCCCATAACGGGCGACGAGATCGCGCTCCTTGCGGTCCTGAAGATCGCCGACCGTCCTGATGCCGTCGCCGGCGAGCCGCTGCTGGAGGGCGGGGCCCACGCCCCAGATCAGCCCGACCGGGCGCGGCCGGAGAAAGGCCAGGGCCTCGCCGCGGCCGATCACCGCGAAGCCGCGCGGCTTGTCGAGATCCGAGGCGATCTTGGCGAGAAACTTGTTGTAGCTGAGACCGACCGAAACGGTGACCCCGAAGGCCCGCTCGATATGCAGTGCCAGCCGCGCGAGGGTCTGTGCCGGGCTGCTATGGTGCCGGCGCTCCGTATCCGTCAGATCGAGAAAGGCCTCGTCGATCGAGAGCGGCTCGACCAGCGGCGTGACCTCGCGCATGCAGGCGCGGATCTGATGGCCGACCGTGCGATATTTCTCCATGTTCGGCCGCAGGACGACGGCGTCCGGACATGCCTTGAGCGCCTTGAACATCGGCATGGCGGAGCGCACGCCATAGAGGCGGGCCATGTAGCAGGCGGTCAGAACGACGCCCCGCCGACCCCAGCCGACGATGACGGGACGATCCCGCAGGGCGGGATCGTCGCGCTTCTCGACATTGGCATAGAACGCGTCGCAGTCGATATGGGCGATCGCCAGGCTGTCGAGCTCCGGATGGATGATCGTTCGGGGCGAGCCGCAATGTTTGCAGCGACCGGCTGGCGCCTTGACGGTTGGCGTGGCGGTGCCGCAGTCGCGGCAGAGCGTGCTCATGGCGCTCCCTCGGCAGGCCACAGCCAGGCCGCGCCGCGGACGCCGCTGGAATCGCCGTGGACAGGCGGCAGGAGGCGCGTCTCCACCCGGTCCGAAAAGACATGGCGACCCCAGAGCCGGGGCACGCTTTCGTAAAGCCGGGCGATATTGGACAGGCCGCCGCCGAGCACGATCACATCCGGGTCCAGCAGATTGATCACGGCGGCGAGGCCGCGCGCCAGCCGGTCCTCGTAACGGGCCAGTGCGGCGACGGCCAGCGAGTCGCCGGCATTGGCCAACGCAACGATCTCCGGCGCCGTCATGGCCTGACCCGAGCCGAGGCGGAAGTCCTCGGCCAGCGCCGGGCCGGACAGGAACGTCTCGATGCAGCCTTCGCGCCCGCAATAGCAGGCGCGGCCGGGCCGCTCCTCGTCGCGCGGCCAGGGCAGCGGGTTATGGCCCCACTCGCCGGCGATCGCGTTGCGGCCGACGAGCGGCCGGCCATCGATCGCCACGCCGCCGCCGACGCCGGTGCCGATTATGACGCCGAAGACCGTGGCGGCTCTGGCTCCGGCGCCGTCTATGGCTTCGGAGAGGGCGAAGCAGTTGGCATCGTTGGCGATGCGCACCGGACGCCCGAGCGCCGCGGCGATATCGCGGTCGAAGGGGCGTCCGATCAGCCAAGTGGAGTTCGCGTTCTTAACCAATCCTGACGCAGGGGAGACGGTGCCCGGAATGCCGATTCCGACGGTCGCCCGGTGCGCCGCCGGAGGTGGCATCCCAGGCGCCAAGGCCGATTCGACGTCGTGGACCAGCTCGGAGATCGCGCGGACGGTCGCGTCATAGTCTCCGACCGGAGTCGCGCGGCGCTGCCGAATCAAAGGCTTGCCGGCCGGATCGAGGGCAATGGCCTCGATCTTCGTGCCGCCGAGGTCGATTCCGATGCGCGGTGGCGCAATCCGCATCCGCCGGGCGCTTTCCTCTTGCCGGAGTCGGCCACATGAAAAATGCGGCGGTCCGGTGCGTTGCTTACGATTATTTAACGATACCGGGATACAACGTTAACGAACATGTGGAAGAGCGCGCTGCTTCTTCCGTTCTGAACCGCTTATTTGTCATTCTCGACGCATTTGCTCTGCGAGGACCCATGAATCAGCTGAAAGGCGTCTCTGCGGCTGCGAATCCCATCAGCGGGAACACCGCAGTGAAGACCATTCTGATCGTGGAAGACAATGAGCTGAATATGAAGCTGTTTCACGATCTGCTCGAGGCGCACGGCTATAACATCCTGCAAACGAAGGATGGGATGGAAGCGCTGAAGATGGCGCGCCAGCACCATCCCGACCTGATCCTCATGGACATCCAACTGCCCGAGGTGTCCGGGCTCGAGGTCACCAAGTGGATCAAGGAAGACGATAATTTGCGTTCAATCCCGATTATTGCCGTAACGGCCTTCGCGATGAAGGGCGACGAGGAAAAAATCCGTGAGGGCGGGTGCGAAGCCTATATCGCCAAGCCGATTTCCGTGGCAAACTTTCTTCAAACGGTTCAGCGCTTCCTAAACTAGGGTCGGGATGTCCGCACGCGTTCTTGTCGTTGACGATATCCCGGCGAACGTCAGGCTCCTCGAAGCCAAGCTCACGGCGGAATATTTCGATGTCGTGACCGCGGCAAGCGGCAAGGCCGCGCTCGACATCATTTCCGCGAGTCCTCCCGACATCATCCTCTTGGATGTGATGATGCCGCAGATGGACGGTTTCGAGGTCTGTGCGCGAATCAAGGGCGACCCCAGGACCGCTCATCTGCCGGTCGTCATGGTTACCGCGCTCAGCGACTCGAGCGACCGCGTCCGGGGCTTGGAGGCGGGTGCCGATGATTTCCTGACCAAGCCGGTCAACGATCTGGCGCTCTTCGCGCGGGTGCGCTCGCTGGTGCGCCTGAAGATGATCATGGACGAATGGCGGCTGCGCGAGGAGACCTGCGGCCAGTTCGAGCTGTTGTCGACGACGGCCGCGCTCGATGCAGACGACGGTCGCAACGCCCGTATCCTGATCGTCGAGCAGAACGCGACGGTGGCGGACAAGATCGTCGAGACGCTGGCCACGGCCGGCCACCGGACGACGGTCATCGAGTCGGGGGGCGAAGCGCTCGACCGCAGCCGGCAGGAGCAGTTCGACCTGATCGGCGTCAGCTTGACCAGCGACAGCGATGACAGGCTGCGGCTGTGCTCGCAGCTGCGTTCGCAGGACGAGACCCGGCAGGTGCCGATTCTGCTGATCGTCGACGACTGGGATACGAACCGCCTGATCAAGGGGCTCGATATCGGTGCGAACGACTATCTGGTTAAACCGATCGATCGCAACGAGCTGATCGCCCGGGTCCGGACGCAGGTCCGCCGCCGGCGCTATCAGGACCGCCTGCGGGCGAACTATGAACGGAGCCTGTCGCTCGCGCTGACCGACAGCCTGACCGGCCTCTACAACCGGCGCTACATGACCCGGCATCTCGAAGGCCTGGTGCAACGCATGCGCGAGAGCGGCAAGCCGCTGTCGATCATGCTGTTCGATATCGACGGGTTCAAATCGATCAACGACACCTATGGCCATGCCGTCGGTGACGAGATCCTGCGCCATATCGCCCAGCGCGTCGCCGGAAACATGCGCAACTTCGACATGGTCGCGCGCTTCGGCGGCGAGGAGTTCGTCGTGCTGATGCCGGATACGCCCGGCGATGTCGCGTTCTCCGTCGCCGAACGGCTGCGCGAGCGTATCGGGGGCGAACCCTTCGCGGTCGCCGGCTGCCCGCACCCGCTCGATGTGACGGTCAGCATCGGCATCGCCGCGGCGTCCCGACTCGACGCGCCGGATGACCTGCTGAAGCGTGCCGATGCGGCGATGTACCAGGCGAAGACCGGCGGCCGAAACCGCACCGTCGCGGGCGATGCGCCAACCCGGGACCGCCCTCCGATGGCTGAGGCGACGCAGCCGGCTCGGTAGCTGCCTCCAGCAGCCGAGTGAAACCCGCTTCGGCTGCACTCCGTTACCATCTCAGTTTGAAACTCGCGAACCCGCCTCGGCGGTAACGCCGGCCTGCGCCAGCATCATGGTCGGCGGCGTCAGAAGTCAGTCGATTGACTTAATCGTTCGATCGGATACACTCTCTGGTGAGATGATCAGGAGGTGACATGATCTCGAGCCGGAGAGCGCGGGTAAGCGGCGGTGACCGCGGGGATGAAACACGGCAGCGGCTTATCAAGGCGGCGATCGACGTGTTCGGCCGCTTCGGCTATGAGGGCGCCAGCACGCGGGCGCTCGCCGAGGCCGCTGGCGCCAACCTCGCGGCCATTCCCTATCACTTCGGCGGCAAGGAGGGGCTCTATCTCGCCACTGCATCCTATATCGCCGAGCGCATCGCCGAGCGCGTGGGACCGGTTGCCGAACGTGTCGCCGGAGAGTTGACGGGTGAGGAGAGCGGCCCCGCCGACCGGGATGCCTGCCTCCGCCTTCTCCAAGAGCTGCTGGACCGCTTCGCCGAGCTCGTCGTCCTCGAGGAGGAGGCAGGTCAGTGGGCCCGCCTCGTCGTGCGCGAGCAGATGCACCCGACACGCGCCTTCGAGATTCTCTATGACGGCATCATGAAGAAGGTGCTGCGGCTGCTCGCAACCCTGATCGGCCGACTCACCGGAGTCGCCCCGGATAACGAGGTCACGAGACTCAGGGCCCTGACACTGCTCGGCCAGGTCTTGATGTTCCGGACGGCGCACGCGGCGGCGCTCCGGCAGATGGGGTGGGACAAGATCGGCCCGCGCGAGCTTGCGGCGATCCAGGCGGTGGTGCGCGAGAATGTGGTGGCGATCGCCGGCGCCAGCGCCGGCGACGGCGATAAGGCGGGCGCCGCCGAGGTGCGGAGATGAACAAGCGCCCCCTCGTTGCTGCCGTGATCCTGCTCGTCGTCGCCGGCGCGGCCGCATGGCAGCTCAGAGTCGCCGAGAGGCTCGGCTTCGGCGATGACGGTGACGCGCCGCTCACGCTCTACGGCAATGTCGACATCCGCCAGGTCGAGCTCGGCTTCCGGGTGCCCGGGCGCATCGAACGGATGCTGTATGAGGAGGGCGATGCTATCGAGGCCGGCGCGCTACTGGCCGTGCTTGATGGCCGACCCTTCCGAGACGACGTGCGCCAGGCCAAGTCCGAGGTCGCCGCGCAGGCGGCGACCCTCGCGAAGCTCGAGGCCGGCTCCCGTCCGGAGGAGATCGCGCAAGCGCGGGCGACCGTGGCCGAGCGGGAAGCGACCCTTGTCAATGCGCGACGCCTTCTGGAGCGGCGCGAGCAGCTCGTGAACAGCGGCGCCGTATCCACGGCCGCCTATGACGACGCCCGCGCGGCCACAGAGGAGGCGGAGGCCCGCCTCCGGGTTGCTCAGGAGGCGCTGGATTTGGCACTGAGCGGGTTCCGGGAGGAAGATATTGCCGTGGCACGAGCCAATCTCGATTCTGCCCGCGCCCGCCTGGCCGCCACCGAGACGGCGCTGGCCGACACGGAGCTTTTCGCCCCCGCGGACGGTATCATTCTCGCCCGCGTGCGCGAACCGGGCGCGATCGTGAGCGCCGGCGCGACCGTTTATACCCTGTCGCTCACCGAGCCGGTCTGGGTCCAGGCCTATGTGGCCGAGCCGCATCTCGGCCGCATCCATCCCGGCATGCCCGCCGAAATCATAACCGACACGCGGCCCGAGCGGCCCTATCGCGGCCAGATCGGCTTCATCTCGCCGGTCGCCGAGTTCACCCCGAAATCGGTGCAGACCGAGTCGCTGCGGACCGACCTCGTCTACCGGCTGCGCGTCGTCGTCGAGAACCCCGACAAGGGGCTGCGTCAGGGCATGCCGGTAACGGTGCGTCTTCCTGAGGCCCGCACCCGAGACTCGGCGGAACGGGAGTGAGCCCGTGAGCGGCGACACCCTGATCCGCTTCAACCGCGTCACCAAGCGCTTCGGCGAGGGTCCGCCCGCGCTCGACGCGATCAGCGCCGATGTTACCGCCGGCCGGATCACCGGCCTCGTCGGTCCCGACGGTGCCGGCAAGACGACGTTCATCCGTCTGGTGACCGGGCTGATGGTCCCGGACGAAGGCGGCGTCTCAGTGCTCGGCCACGATACCGCGACCGACGCGGCTTCGATCTTTCCCGGTATCGGCTACATGCCGCAACGTTTTGGGCTTTACGAGGATCTGAGCGTTCAGGAGAACCTGAACCTATATGCGGAGCTCCGCGGCCTTCCGGCCGGCGAGCGGCCGGCCGTGTTCGACCGTCTGCTCCGCTTCACGGACCTGCAGCGCTTCACGGGCCGCCTCGCCGGGCGTCTGTCCGGCGGCATGAAGCAGAAGCTCGGCTTGGCCTGTGCCCTGATGCGCACACCGCCCTTGCTGCTCCTCGACGAGCCCAGCGTCGGCGTCGATCCGATTTCCCGGCGCGAACTCTGGGCGATGGTCAAGGAGCTGACCGGAGGGGGGATGGGGGTGGTCTGGTCCACCGCCTATCTAGACGAGGCCCAACGGTGCGATTCCGTGCTGCTCCTCAACCAAGGTCGGCTGCTGTTCGACGGCGATCCGCGGTCGCTGATGAAGCGTGCCGAGGGGCGGGTGTTCCAAGTCCGGGGGCTCGATTGGAAGCGCCGGGCCGTGCTCGCGCGCATGCTCGCGCAGCCGGATGTGATCGACGGAGTCATACAGGGCCGTCACGTCCGGGTCGTCTATAAGGAACGGGTCGACGGTGCGGAGAACCCCCCGGTGCTGCCGCCTCTGCCTGAAGAAGTCGGGACGCAGGCTCACCTCGCGCCGGTCCCGCCGCGCTTCGAGGACGCGTTCATGGATATTCTGGGAGGCGGTCCTGGCGGGCGCTCGGCGCTTGCCGAACGGATCGCGCCCGTCGAGCAGAGCGCTGGCGGCGAGCCTGTGATCGAGGCGCGCGGCCTCACCAAGCGCTTCGGTGACTTCACGGCTGCGCGCGACATCACCTTCTCGATCCCGCGGGGCGAGATCTTCGGCCTTCTGGGGCCGAACGGCGCCGGCAAGTCGACCACCTTCAAGATGCTCTGCGGCCTCCTCGCGCCCACCGAGGGCGCGGGGCGCGTTGCGGGGTTCGACCTGCGGCGCGCCGCCGCGCAGGCGCGTCAGCGCCTCGGTTATATGGCGCAGAAATTCTCGCTCTATGGCGATCTGAGCGCGCGCCAGAACCTCGATTTCTTCTCCGGCGTCTATGGCTTGGGCCGGCGGCGTCGGCGCGAACAGGTCGAGCTGATGATCCGGACCTTCGACTTCGGCCGGCTGTCCGACACCGCGGCCAAGGACCTGCCGCTCGGCTTCAAGCAGCGCCTGGCGCTCGCCTGTGCGATCATGCACGAGCCCGAGGCGCTGTTCCTGGACGAGCCGACCTCGGGCGTCGATCCGATCACCCGGCGCGAGTTCTGGACTCACATCAACGGCCTCGTCGAGAAGGGCGTGACCGTCCTCGTCACCACCCACTTCATGGACGAGGCGGAATATTGCGATCGCATCGCGCTCATCTATCGCGGGCGAACGATCGCGACCGGCTCGCCCGACGAACTGAAGGAGCGCGTGCAACGCCCGGACCTGCCCGACCCGACGCTGGAGGATGCGTTCATCGCGCTGGTCGAGGAGTCGGATCTGTCGGAGCAGGAGGTGGCGTGATGACTGACCTCGTTGCCAAGCACGAAGCCGGCGACCTGTCGCAGGTTCGGACCTCCGCGGGCGGGCGCATCCGGGCTCTGATCGTGAAGGAGGGGCTGCAGATCGTCCGCGATCCGAGCAGCATCATGATCGCCTTCGTTCTGCCGGTGATCCTGCTGTTCCTGTTCGGCTACGGCGTCTCGCTCGATGCCAACCGGGTGAAGGTCGGCCTGGTGATGCAGGATACGAGTCCCGTCGCGCGCAGCCTCGCCTCGGCCTTCATCCACTCGCCCTTCTTCGACGCCCGCGTCGACCATGCGCTGGCGCCGTTCGAGGCCGATCTCGTCGCCAGCCGGATCCGCGGCATCGTCGTGATCCCGCCCGACTTCGCGGAGCGCTATCAGGCCGGCGACGATACCGCTCCGATCCAGGTGATCGCCGACGGCTCCCAGCCCAATACCGCCAGCTTCGTCCAGAACTATGCCCAGGGCGTCTGGAGCACCTGGCTGCGCCAGCAGGCCGTGCAGATGGGGCGCTCGGCCGAAGGCGGCGGCCTCGTGCTGGAGGCGCGCTTCTGGTTCAACCCCGAACTCACCAGCCGCAACTTCCTCGTGCCCGGCTCCGTCGCGATCATCATGACGATGATCGGCACATTGCTGACCGCCCTCGTCATCGCCCGCGAATGGGAGCGCGGCACGATGGAAGCGATGATGGCGACGCCGGTGAGCGTTGGCGAGCTTCTGGTCGGCAAGATCGTGCCCTATTTCCTGCTCGGCCTCGCCGCAATGGCGCTCTGCACAGGCGTTGCCGTCCTGCTCTTCGGCGTGCCGTTCCGCGGCTCGATGCTTGCGCTACTGGCGATCTCGGCGGCCTTCCTCTGCCCGGCGCTCGGCCAAGGCCTGCTGATCTCGGCCGTCGCGAAGAACCAGTTCGTCGCCTCGCAGATCGCGCTCTTCACGGGCTTTCTGCCCGCGATGCTGCTATCGGGCTTCATCTTCGAGATCGGCAGCATGCCGACGGTGATTCGATGGATCACGGTCATCGTCCCGGCGCGCTATTTCGTCTCGAGCCTGCAGACGGTGTTTCTCGCCGGCGACATTTGGAGCCTGCTGCTGCCCAGCATCGCCGTCATGCTCGCGATCGGTGCCGGCTTCTTCTTGCTTGCCGCCCGCAACACGCGCAAGAGGATCGACTGAGATGTGGGGGCGGCTCAAAGCCTTGATCGTCAAGGAGCTGCTCGCCCTCTGGCGCGACCCGAAGGGGCGCGCGATCCTGATCGTCCCGCCGATCATGCAACTCCTCGTCTTCAGCCACGCCGCGACGCTGGAGGTCAAGAACGTCGATATCGCGGTGCTGAACCGGGATTCCGGGCGCTGGGGGCATGAACTGGTCCAGCGCTTCGAGGGCTCGTCGACCTTCAATCGGGTTGTTCAAATTCAGGCCATCCCCGAGATCCAGCCTCTCATCGACGATCAGGAGGTGCTAGCCGTCCTCCAGATCGGTCCGGAGTTCTCGCGGCGCATCGAGGCGGGGCTTCCGGCCGACATCCAGGTCATCCTCGACGGCCGCCGGTCGAATGCTGCCCAGATTGTGCAAGGCTATATCGCCCAGATCGTCCAGCGACTGGATGCAGAACTCGCCGAGCAGGCCGGGCGTCCCGTCCCCTCGAGCACGGTCGTCAGCCGGAACTGGTTCAACCCGAACCTGGAATATGTCTGGTTCACTGTGCCAAGCCTCATCGGCATGATCGCCCTCCTGATCGGCATCATGGTGACCGCGCTCACCGTCGCGCGCGAGCGCGAGCTCGGCACCTTCGAGCAGCTCCTGGTCTCGCCGCTACGGCCGTTCGAGATCCTGATCGGCAAGACGGTGCCGCCGCTGCTGATCGGGCTCTTCCATGCGACGATCTATGTCGCCGCGGCGGTCTTCGCCTTCGGCGTGCCGCTGGTCGGTTCGCTGCTGCTGCTCTATCCGAGCCTGATCCTCTATCTGGCGGCCGTGATCGGCATAGGGCTGTTCATCTCGTCCCTGGCGCAGACACAGCAGCAGGCCGTCTTGGGGGCCTTCATCTTCGCGTCACCCGCCATCCTGTTGTCCGGTTTCGCCTCGCCGGTCGAGAACATGCCGGAGTGGCTGCAGGCGGTGACGATCGTCAACCCGCTGCGTCACTTCCAGGTGATCGTCATCGGAGTCTTCCTGAAGGGCATGCCGGCCAGAGAGGTGCTGGCGAACACCCTGCCACTCCTCGGAATCGCCGCCGCCACGCTGACCGTGGCCGCGTGGCTGTTCCGGAAGCGGATGGAGTAGGGGCTGGAGGGGACGGCCGGTCGGGCGGTCAGGAGCGTCTGGGCCAAGCCCGGCAGGCGAGCCGCCATGATTTCGCCGTGCCCGCGGGGGTGACCTCGGCGACCAAGGCAATCCTTTTCCAACCGGCATGCTCGAACGCTCTTATCGACGGGCGGTTGCTATGCCAGATCCGCGCGTAGAGCGTTCGGTAGCCGCGCCGCTGCATGGCGGCGGCCGAAAACGCGATCACCCGAGGGGCGAAGCCCTGCCCCCGATACCGTTCAGCCGTCGTGATCTGAGCCAGCTTTGCCTCGCCCTCGGAAATCGGCCAAGTCGAACGCTGGCTGTCGCGATCGCCAACGAAATACCAGCAGACGGCTACAAGGACGCCTTCGGCGTAGGCACCAAAGCCGTAAGCGCCGCTCCCCGCATAGCTTCGCAGAGCACCGATAGTATCGTCGGCGGCATGATCGAAGCTCTCCGGCTCGATAACGCCTATTGTGGAATCGGCTATTGCCGGCAGCGCGCCGAGCTCGAGCTTGTATACCCAGTACAGGCTGTATTTTTTGAACAGCTTCTGGGCGGCGTGCTTCAGTAGAGTCATGAACCCTGCCGCCGCAGTAGTCGCTTTACCCGTTTCTTCAACTCGAAGCGGTCCAGCATGCGGCCGCATTGCCCGGAAAACCGGTCCAACCCGCAATGCAGTAGCACTACCCCCCAATTGGTTGGGGACGACGGTAAGACGACGATGTTCGCGCAAAGGTTACTGTCGGTGGAGAAGAACCTCTTATGATCTCCTTCCCCTTGCGTGAAATCGAATGCACGGTAGCAACCTTCGGCAAAGAGGGACTCGACGACGCACCATTGCAGCACGGTGCCCGGTGAAAGGGATGCGTAAGCGGGGTCATAGCCGAGAAACTGGTAGATAAGGACATTGTCCTCAATCGGGCAATAAAGATAGCTGACCGGTTTGCCGTCCAGATAGAGAAGATAGCCGCGCACCCGATCCTGGGCTGCGAGGCGGGCCATCCGCTCGCGAAAGGCCGAGTTTCTCGGGATGCCCGCGTTGAGCAGCCGTTCCTGATAGGTCAGCGCCGACACCTTGCAGGCACCGGCGTGGAACACCTCCAACTCTTCCGGTGTGCGATATTGACGCCAATCGATCGATCCGCCTGAGCGTTCCGCGAACTTGCGGAGCTTGCGCCGAATGGTCGAACGGGATTTCGATGAAAATTTCCCCTGGTACGTATCGAAACTGCCGGTTAGGTCGATATAGTACCGGTGGAATTGATGAGGGATATAGCAGAGTCCCCCTTTGACCCGCGATATCGCTGCGAGTGGCTGGGCGACTGGATAGGATTTCAGGAAAAGACCGGAAGGGAATTTTTCGAGAAGATCGGGCAGCTCGGCGATGTCGGCATCAAGCAACGGGCTCTCTGTTCCGTTCGCCGTCCATAAGGCGAGCGGCAGTCGGATCGTTGCCAGTGAGACGTCGCCCAGGGCGAGCCGCAGCGGCACGCGAGACTGTGACCAGAGGCTGAAATTTGTGAAGGCAACGCTGTTCTGAGTCACGGCATCCCCGGTCAGTACCACCAGAGGCGGTCATTTACGTAGTTTTGTGCGGCCCGCATAAAGCCAAAGACCGGTGATGTCTGCAGGTGCGGATCAGTGCTGCCGTCGCTCGAGAGCCATCGGTCGGCGCCCTGAGTGAAGGAACAGGAAACAAAATCCTGGTCGTGCTCCTGCAGGAACCGGCAGAGGCTGACGAGCCGCTGCTGATTGATACGGTTGCGCCGGAGAACTTCATATCTAAAATTTCGCTTCTTGACGAACTCGAATGGGTGCGTCAGCAGGACCACAGGCGAGACACCTGCTTTCCTGGCCTGCCAGAGCAGGGATTTGAGCTCCGGCCAGGAGCTGCCTGTGATCGTCAGTGTCCGGCCGTGACCTCCGAAACCCGATCGAAAGTCGCTGTAGGTCAGGATCGGCAGCTCCAGGACGTGCCGGATCCAATGGCGTCCGCCCCGGAGCTGGAGATCGGATTGGGTCGGAGTATAAATGCTGAGGCCGATGTTGGAGCCTATCGGGATACCAGCTGCCGCGGCAACGTCGTACAGCGTCATGTCGGCACGTAAGCTGCCGGCCCGAAGCGCAATCGGCTTTGGCACATCCCATCGCTCGAAGGCTGCCAGCCCCTCTCGCACGATTTCAAGCAATTCGCCATATTGACGTCCGGCACAGGAATCATTCGGGTGAACCGCTTTGATCGCCTGTTGCCATTGCGGATTCCGGAATGTCAGCCAGCAGGGATGGAGATGAAGCTGAACGTCGTGCCCGGCCGCTAATATTCTTCTCGCGATTGCAGCTATCGGCTCATCGCCGAAATAGGCGGTGTTGAGAGCCTCCACGAAGAATGTCGCGGATATCCGGTGCTCGGCGAACGTCTCGATCAAGAAACCGAGACCTTCATCCCGTCCGTCGACCGGGCAGTTGACGACCTGTTCCCTCAATGGGGTGTAGCGGTCCGGATGGGTGAATGCACCACCGATGCTGAATTCCGTATCAATCGTAACGCAGACTTCGGTACGCATATCCGCTGATTTCCCGTTGCGCGGAAGCGACCCCCATTTAATTATAGTGTGCACTCATCGGTTCGGGCAGGCGTTCGCCTGCGCTAATGCGGTCAGGCTCGTCAAGTCGCGGTCTGTGCTAGACCGCCAACAAAAAAGCCGCCCAGGGGGCGGCCTTTTTCCATTCTGTAAAGACGGGTACGGCTACTTGATCTTCGCTTCCTTGAAGGCGACGTGCTTCCGCGCGACCGGGTCGTACTTCCGGAATTGGAGCTTTTCCGTGGAGGTCCGCGGGTTCTTCTTGGTCACATAGTAGTAGCCGGTGTCCGCCGTGCTCACCAGCTTGATCAGCACCGTGTTCTGCTTGGCCATGGCCTTGCCTCGATCGACTAGGGAATTCTCAAGCGGCGCACCATACAGCGGGCTTGGGCCAAGTCAAGGGATTCGCTTAAGAGCCTAGGGGGAGGGGGCCTCAGGGCCGGATCGCCGCACCGTGGCGGAATCCTTCCGGTAGGAGTAGAGCGGCGCCGGTTCGCTGCCGACGCACACCCGCTGCGTCCATCGGCGCAGTGCCTCTTCGAGAACGAACGTCGTCACGTCGACGGTCGGCAGATGCGCCATCTCCCTAACCAGGCGCCAGGCAAGGTCCTCGAGCTCGCCGTTTCCGACCAGCGTCCCGGTCGCCTCGGCCCCGTCGGCCATGAAGAACCGCGTATTGTAGCGGCGCCGGGAGGAGGTCGGCGTGATCGCTCGGCAGACATAGTCCATCCGGGCGAAGTTCGGTGCCGCCCCGGCCCCGGCGAAGGCCTGCCAGACCGGGTCGTCAGCCGGCTGTATCGCGGTGCCGCAGGTCTCGGCGCCGGCCAGCAATAGACCGGTTTCTTCGAAGGTTTCGCGGATCGCCGCCCTCAGGAATGCGGCCGGATCACGCCGGCTGCCGCGGCGGAGCTGCCGGGCGACCGCCGGCTGAACCATCTCGGCGAAACCGGAAGGTCCGGAGTCTTCCGGATCGACCCGGCCGCCGGGGAACACATAGATGTCCGGCAGGAAGGCGGACCGGCAGTGACGCCGGCCCATCAACACCTCCGGCCCGCCCCCCAGATCGCGGATCAGGACCAGCCCGGCGGCATCGACGGGCCGCACGGCCCTCTCCCTGCCCATCCGAGGCAAAACCCTAGGGCTGCGCCTGCGACAGGGCCGGCTGCGTCGACACTGTAAATTTCGGCGGGTCGGCGAGGTGGATGGCACGCTCATAGAGTGCCGGTTCTTCCAGAAGTGCGAGCGCCACCTGAAGATCGACCGCTTCCTCGACCTTGCGGAGCGGGCAGGCCGCTCGCAGCCGGTCGAGACCCGAGGTATCTTCCGGATCGGCGGCGTTGCGGAGGACTGTGGGCACGGGGACGAGCCTGCCGCCGCGCAGCGCGCCGATCAGATGGCTCGCTGTGTTGTCGGCGCTGTTGGTGCAGATCGACGGCAGCACGCCGAGGTGATGCAGAGTATAGCCCGACGGCGCATGGAACCGCGCCCAGGTCAGGGTGAGCTCACCCTGGTTCGGCATCCGCAGCACGGTCTGGACTGTACCCTTGCCATAGGAATTGCTGCCGATCACGACGCCGCGCCCGCTGTCCTGCAGGGCCGCGGCGACGATCTCGGCCGCCGATGCGGAATTGCCGTTGATCAGCACGACGATCGGAAGGCCGTCGCCGTAGTCGCCGCCGCTCGCCTCGAAATATTGATGGCTGTCGGGATGGCGGCCGTGGGTCGAGACGATGCGTCCGCGCTCGAGAAACAGGTCGGCGACCGCCACGGCCTGATCGAGGAGGCCTCCCGGATTGCCGCGCAGATCGAGGACGAAGCCCTCCAGGTCATCGCCGACGTCCGCCCGGGCGTGTATCAGCTCCTTCCGCAGGCTCTGCGCCGTTTCCAGGTTGAAACTGTAGACCCGCAGATAGGCGATGTCGCCTTCGCGCCGGTATACCACGGTTTCGGGCACGATATGGGCCCGCGTCACGGCGACGGCGCGGGACGTCTTCGCGCCGCTGTGGCGAACCTCCAGATCGACCGGAGTCCCGACTGGCCCCCGCAGCAGATCGACGACCGCGTCTTGGTCCAGCCCGTCGACCGGGAGTCCGTTGATGTGCGAGATGACGTCATCGGCGCGAAGCCCGGCCCGCTCAGCGGGCGTGTAATGCATGACGGATACGACGCGCACGGCGTCGTCCCCGACGGCGATGCGGATGCCGATACCGCCGAAGCCCTCGCGCGAAACCCGATTTTCGAAGGCCTCCGTCGCGCTGGCATAGCGTGACACGCCGTCGAGGCTCGACAGGATGCCCTCGAACATCGTCTCGTACAGAGCCTCGCTGGAGGTGCCGCGCAGGTGCGGCGACACCGATCGCGCCGAATCGACGATGTTTGCGGTGAGAATGCCCCAGGCCGCCCCGTCATCGTGCGCGGGCGTCTCGAACACGGCATGCGCGTCTCGATCGACCAACAGGATCACGCTATCGGCTGTCCGTTTCACCGAAAGCTCCGGGTCGATGGTTGACAGTCGCTCCAGCCCGGCCATCGTTAAAGTTCCGGGATCGACCGGCTCGATATAGATCATTTCGATGTTTTCGTAGCCGGCGGCGAACATCTCGCGGTCTGCGAGCAAGCTATTGTCGCCGGCGGGTCTTTCCGGCATGCCGCCGCAGCCGACGACGGACAGCAACAGAAGTGCCGCTAAAGGCCTTATCACGACGCCTAGGCAGGTCTTCCGGACGGCGGCTTTGTTCAAACGCATGCCGGCTCCGTCCTGGTCCGTGGGGGCTGGGTTATCCGACGTACCATCCGTCACTTTGGCTTGATTTCGACGCAAGAGCAGGAAGCCGACGCTACCATCGCGCAACAGCCCAATGCTGCGCAACAGCCAACTTACGGGAGAATGGAGAACAAACTATTGAAGGGGGGTTAACACCCTGGATTAACAGTTTGCAATCTCTAGAATTTTTTCCATTGCGAGTCGGCGTGACGCGTTGTTCCTGCTTGCCCTGCGGCGATCAGCGCCGAGGCCGAGGGGGGGTCGCCTTGCCGGATTTCGATCGCGGCGGTGCCTTGCTTCGCTTTCCGGAAGGACCCGTCTTCCCCGGCGGGGTCTTGTCCGGCTTTGCCTTCTTTCGTACCGCTTTCCGTGCAGCTGCCGTCGTACCGGCCTTAGCCGCTCCCTTGCGCCGGGGGCGCGCTTTCAGGGGAGGCTTCGCGCCGCTCGCGGCGCTCTCTGAAGGGGCCCCATCTTCGTCGAGTTGCAGGATCAGCCCGCCGGTCACCGGTTCCGCTTCCATCAAGCGCGCCTCGACCGGATCGCCCAGGCTGTAGACCCGGCCCCAGCGGCGGCCGACCAGAGCATGTCGGGCCTCGTCATGATCGTAGAAGTCGGCCGGCAGGGTGCTGATCGGAACCAGGCCGTCGGCGCCGCTGTCGAGCAGGGTGACGAACAGTCCGAAGCGCGTCACGCCGTTGATCCGGCCGTGAAAGACGGCGCCAACTTTGTCGGCGAGGAATGCGGCGGTATAGCGGTCGACCGCATCGCGCTCCGCCGCCGCGGCACGGCGCTCAGTCATCGAGATATGGGCTCCGATCTCGGTGAAGCCGGCGCCGGCCTCCGGCGTCAGCCCGCCCTCGCCAAGGCTGCAGCCCGACACCAGCGCGCGATGGACCAGCAGATCGGCGTAGCGCCGGATCGGCGACGTAAAATGCGCGTAGCGGGGCAGGGCCAGCCCGAAATGGCCGATATTCTCAGGCGCGTAGACCGCCTGCGCCTGGCTGCGCAGCACCAGTTCGTTGACCATCGCGGCATAGGGCGTTCCGGCAACGCGTTCGAGAAGCTGCGTGAAGGTCTTCGGCCGGATCACCTGACCGCGCGCCAGCGACAGGCCGAGGCTGTCGAGAAATTGCCGCAGCGCCTCGATCTTGACCGGATCGGGTGCGTCATGGACCCGATACATGGCCGGCTGCCGCTTCTCCTCCAGGGTTTCGGCGGCCGCGACGTTGGCGGCGATCATGAACTCCTCGATCAGCTTGTGGCTATCGAGGCGCAGCCGCGGTTCGATCCGCTCGACGTGGCCATCCTCGCCAAGGATCACGCGCCGTTCGGCAATGTCGAGCTCGAGCGTGCCACGCCGCTCGCGCGCCATCTGCAAGGCGGCGAAGGCGTTGTAGAGCGGCGCGATCACCGGCTCGACGAGGGGGCCGGTCATGTCGTCCGGCGCGCCGTCGCGGGCCTGCTGAACCTGCTCGTAGGTCAGCCGCGCGGCCGACCGCATCAGCCCGCGTATGAAGCGGTGCCGTCGCTTCTTGCCCTCGCGATCGATGATCATCTCGACGGCGAGGCAGGGCCGCTCCTCCTTCGGCTTCAGCGAGCAGAGGCCGTTCGACAGCGCCTCCGGCAGCATCGGCACCACCCGGTCCGGAAAATAGGCCGAGTTGCCGCGCTCATAGGCGGCGCGGTCGAGCGGGTCGCCCGGCCGCACGTAATGGGACACGTCGGCGATCGCGACGAGCAGGCGCCAGCCGCCGCGGTTGCGCGGATCGTCGTCCGGCGCGGCCCAGACGGCGTCATCGAAATCCCGCGCGTCGGCGCCGTCGATGGTGACGAGCGGCACCTCCCGCAGATCCGTCCGGTTGCCGAGCGCGACCGGTTGCGCCGCCTCGGCCTGTTCCAGCGCCTCGGGCGAGAATTCGGTCGGGATATCGTGCTCGTGGATCGAGATCAAGCTGATCGACCGGGCATCGCCGAGGCGGCCGAGCCGTTCGACGACCCGCGCCTGCAGCCAGCCCAGCCGGTGGGTGTGCAGCACCTCGGCCTGCACCAGCTCTCCCGGTTCGGCGCCGTCGGCATCCTCCGTGGCGACCCGAAAGTCCGTCTTGACCCGTCGGTCGGTCGGCCGCAGCCGTCCATCGCCGTCCGGTCCGCGTTCATAGATGCCGAGCACCCGCTTCGGCGCGCCGGCGAGACGGCGGATGGTCCGGCCCTCATAGACGTCCTCGCCGGTGCGGGCAAGGCGGGCCAGCACGCGGTCGCCGCGTCCCAGCGCCGGCGTGCCGGGGCGGTCGGGCGCCATATAGATGCGTGGCGGCTCGGCGTCGGCCGGCCAGGCCACGGGCCGGGCCAACACCTCGCCGTCCGGGTCTATGCCGGTGACCTGGACGACGGCGACGTTCGGCAGCGCACCCGGCCGGGCGATCCGCCGCTTGCGGCCGCGATCGACCTGGCCGTCGCGCTCCAGCTCCTTCAGCATCGCCTTCAGCGGAATCCGGTCGGCGCCGGTGATCTGGAAGGCGCGGGCGATCTCTCGCTTGCCGACCGGCGTCGGGCTCTCGCGCACGAAGTCGAGAATCTGCTGCTTGGTGGGCAGCGGCGCCTTTTTTTTCTTTTGACCGTCGGCCATACCGGACTAATCCGAAGCTGGAGTCTTAAGTTCCACCTCGACGAAGACGAATTCGTGATCATTGACGTTGATCACGTCATGCTCAACGCCGACCGGCCGGTAGTAGGAGCGGCCGGCGACGAGATCCGCCACCGTTTCCGTTCGGCCGTCCTTCAGCAGAAGCTTCCCCGTGGTCATCGGCACCACGACATAGTCATAGTCATGCCGATGCCAGCCCGTGGCCGCGCCGGGCGCGAAGCGCCACTCCGTCACCCGCACCCGGTCGTTGTCCGCCTGCACCGTCGGCCGTGCCGCCGTCTGATCGTCCGTCATATCCGATCCAGTCCTTTTCGGGTTTCCGTCACCAGATCGCGCGCCGTATCAGGTTCAGGCCGACCAGGAATAGGCCGACGAGAACCAGATTGCGGAACAGCGCCTGGTCGATCCTATTGCGAAGCCGTCGGCCCAGGAACATCCCGGCGAAGACCGGCAGGCAGGCCACGATGGACAGCCAGAGGAGCGTGGCGTCCAGGACGCCGCGCGCGAGCAGCAGCAGTGTCAGCGGCAATCCGGCCGAAAAATAGGCGATGCCGAGCGAGCTGATGAACAGGTCCTTCGGCAGGCGCAGCGCGGCGAGGTAGATCGCGATCGGCGGACCGAAGCTCGCCACCAGCCCGCCGAGCAGCCCGGCAACGACTCCGACGGCGGGACTTGCCCAGCGCTCCCACCTGGGCGCGATCGAGAAGTCGGGCGACAGGGCCTGAATCAGCGCCATCGCGCTGATCAGCGTGCCGACGATGGCGTAAAGGGGGCGCGCCTCGATCTCGACAAGAAGCCCGGTTCCCACCACCAAACCGATCACCAGCGCCGCCAGCAGGCTCCAAAACCGCTTCAGCGTCGGCCGAATCTGCGCCGGATCCGCGCCCTGCCAGAGATTCGCCGCCAGGATCGGGATCGCCTGCAGCCCGACCGCCGTGGGAACGGGAACCACCGTGACCAGGATCGACAAGGCGATCAGCGGCAGCGTGACGCCGATGACGCCCTTGACCAGACCGCCGAAGAAGAACGCCGCCATGCCGACCAAAATTTGGATGAGGGTCAGGTCGGTCAAAGTCCCCGGCCTTTCCTCATTATCATGCCCGGGCTTGACTCGGGCATCCAGGACTCAGCTGTTGAGGCGCTCATTGAGGTCGTCCCATGCGGGGGGTTCCCTTTCGATCAGGGCGATCTTCCACGAGCGACTCCAATGCTTCATGGTCTTTTCGCGCTGGATCGCCGTACGGATGTCGTTTGATGTTTCGAATCAGACCAACTTATCGACACCGTACCCTTTGGTGAATCCTTCGACCAGCCCCTGCTTGTGCTCGTGCACACGCCGGGAAAGATTGTTTATGACGCCGGCATATAGGGTGCCGTTTCGCCGACCCGCCAGAATATAGACCTAGTACGTCTCCATGGCGTAAGCGGAAGAGAACTGTACGCCCGGGTCAAGTCCGGGCATGACAATTTCCACAAATCTACTTTATTCAGTAGCGAAGGAGGGGCGTCAGCTCTCCGACTCGGCGGCGCCCGATGCCGTCGCGGCTTTCCGGCCGGGCGCCTTGGGCTTGGCCTTCGCTTTCGCCTTTGTCTTAGCCTTGGCTTTCGGCTTCGCGGCGCCATTGGCAGCGCCGTTGGTTTTCTTGGCGGGTTTCTTGCCCTTCTTCTCGGCCTGGGCGGCAAGGATCTCGACTGCCTGGTCGATCGTCAGGGTGTCGGCATCCATCGATTTCGGCACCGAGGCCAGCAGCTTGCCATGGCGCAGATAGGGCCCGTAGCGGCCGCTATGGAGCGTGATCGGCTTGTTATCCGCGGGATGCTCGCCGACCGTGTTGCCGGTGTCGCCGCCGCGCCCCCTGGTCTTGACGTCGGCCAGCAGGTCGACCGCGCGGTTGAGGCCGATGGTCAGCACGTCCTCGTCGCGGGGCAGCGACTTGTAAGCGGCGCCGCGCTTCAGATAGGGGCCGAACCGGCCGATGCCGGCGGTAATCGTCTCGCCGCTTTCCGGATGGCGGCCGATCTCGCGCGGCAGCGCCAAAAGGGCCAGCGCCTTGTCGAGGCTCAGCTCGGCGGGCGACATCCCGCGCGGCAGCGAGACCCGTTTCGGCTTCTCCTTGGTCTTGTCCTTAGCCTTGCCATTCCCGTCGCCGTTCGCCGGGGTCTCGCCGAGCTGAACATAGGTGCCATAGGGCCCCTTGCGCAGGCTGACCGGAAGGCCGGTCGCCGGGTCCTGGCCCAGCTCCTTCGGGCCGGTCAGCTCGGCATCGGCCTCGCCGTTCTCGCCTTCGATCGCGAGTCGGCGGGTATAGCGGCATTCCGGATAGTTGGAGCAGCCGACGAAGGCGCCGAACTTGCCGAGCTTTAGGCTCAGCCGCCCATTCTGGCAGGCGGGGCAGGCGCGCGGATTGGCACCGGTCTCGCTCTCGGGGAAGAAATGCCGGCCGAGCTCCTCGTCGAGCGTCTCGATCACCTGGCCGATGCTGAGATCCTTGGTGCCTTCGACCGCCTGGCTGAAGGCGCTCCAGAATTCGCGCAGCACCGTCTTCCAGTCGATACGGCCGCCGGAGATGTCGTCGAGCTGCTCCTCGAGCTCGGCGGTGAAGTTGTACTCGACATAGCGTTCGAAGAAGCTGGTCAGGAAGGCCGTGACCACGCGCCCGCGGTCCTCGGGGATGAAGCGGCGCTTGTCGAGTCGGACATAGTCGCGGTCCTGCAGCACCTGCAGGATCGAGGCATAGGTCGAGGGCCGGCCAATGCCGAGCTCCTCCAGCTTTTTGACCAGGCTCGCCTCCGAATAGCGCGGCGGCGGCTGGGTGAAATGCTGCTCCGGAAGGATCGCCTCGCGGGCCAGCCGCTCGCCCTGCTCCAGCTTCGGCAGCCGACGCTCGCTCTGATCGTCCTCGGCCGGGTCGTCCCGGTCCTCCTGATACAGCGTCAGGAAGCCGTCGAACACCAGGGTCGAGCCGGTGGCGCGCAGCGTGGCGCCTTTCGCCGAGGTGTCGACCGACACCTGATCGAGGACGGCGCTCGCCATCTGGCTCGCCACGGTGCGCTTCCAGATCAGCTCATAGAGGCGGAGCTGGTCTCGGTCGAGCACCCGGGCAACATCCTCAGGCCGGCGCGATAGGTCGGTGGGGCGGATCGCCTCATGCGCCTCCTGGGCGTTCTTGGCGGCGGTCTTGTAGATGCGCGGCGACTCCGGCAGGTATTTCGGGCCGTAGCGCTGCTCGATCAGCCGCCGGGCGCCGGTGATCGCCTCCTGCGAGAGTTGAACGCCGTCGGTCCGCATATAGGTGATCAGGCCGACCGTCTCGCCGCCGAGATCGACGCCTTCATAAAGGCGCTGGGCGATCTGCATGGTGCGGCTGGCGCTCAGGCTCAGCTTGCGCGAGGATTCCTGCTGCAGGGTCGAGGTGGTGAAGGGCGCGAAGGGGTTGCGCCGGACCGTCTTGCGCTCGATCGAGGCGACCGTGAACGGGTCGCCAGCCTCGAGCCGCGCCACCGCAGCCTTGGCCGTTGCCTCATTGGCCAGGTCGAATTTGTCGAGCTTGCGCCCGTCGAGATGAGTGAGGCGCGCGGTGAAGACGGTGTCCGCCGCGGTCCGCAGCCGCGCATCGACGGTCCAGTACTCGCGCGGCTTGAAGGCCTCGATCTCCGCTTCGCGCTCGCAGACAAGCCGCAGCGCCACTGACTGCACCCGGCCGGCCGAGCGGCTGCCCGGCAGCTTGCGCCAGAGCACCGGCGACAGGGTGAAGCCGACGAGGTAGTCGAGCGCGCGGCGCGCCAGATAGGCGTCGATCAGCTCCTTGTCGAGGGTGCGGGGATGACGCATCGCGTCGAGCACGGCGTTCTTCGTAATCTCGTTGAAGACAACGCGCTTAACATCCACATTTTGCAGCGCTTTCCGCCGACGCAGCTCTTCGGTGATATGCCAAGAGATCGCCTCGCCCTCGCGATCCGGGTCGGTCGCCAGAATCAGCTGGTCGGCGTTGCGGACCGCTTTCGCGATCTCCTTCAGCCGCGTCTCAGCCCTCGCATCGACTACCCAACTCATGGAGAAGTCCTCGGCCGGCAGGACCGAGCCGTCCTTGGCCGGCAGATCGCGGACATGGCCGAAGCTCGCCACGACCGTGTAGCCGGGGCCGAGATATTTGTTGATGGTCTTCGCCTTTGCCGGCGATTCGACGACGACGACGTTCATGAGCCTCACGCTTCGAAGCGGGCTTTTAGGCCCGAAATCTGGGCCAAAGATGGGTATCGGCTAGTTAAACAACAATGAAACCTTGTTGCCCGGATGCCGCTCCAGGCGTCCGGCCAGCTCCATCTCCAGCAGTGCCGTTCTCAGGACGGGGCCAGACAATTGGCATCGGCGAAGCAGTTCGTCAACCTTAACAGGGGTGGCGCCAAGCTGGGTCTCGAGTTCGGCGCGGGCGGCGTCCAGCGCCGAATCGGCCGGCGTGGCGCCGGCCCGGCCGTTCATTGATCCGTCGAAGTCGGGTGCCAGCCACTCGGTCAGCAGGCCGGGTAGAGGCTGGGGCGGGCGGTCCGCAGACAGCATGTCCTTCAGCGCCTCCAGGACGTCGGCCGCCGATTCGGTCAGGACCGCGCCCTGGCGGAGCAGGTGGTTGGTGCCCCGGCAGCGCGGATCGAGCGGCGAGCCCGGCACCGCCATCACCTCGCGGCCCTGCTCGAGGGCGAAGCGGGCGGTGATCAGCGAGCCCGAACGCGGCGCCGCCTCGACCACCAGAACGCCGAGCGACAGGCCGGAGATCACCCGGTTGCGGCGCGGAAAGTGGCGTGCCAGCGGTCGCGTTCCGGGCGGCTGCTCGGCCACGACCAAGCCATGGGCCGCGATCTCGCGATAGAGCCCCTCATTCTCGGGCGGGAAGGGGACGTCGACGCCCCCGGCCAGCACGGCGACAGTGCCGCCGGCGAGGCTGCCCTTGTGCGCGGCGGTGTCGATCCCGCGGGCAAGGCCGGAAACCACAACGAGCCCGGTTTCGCTGAGATCGCGTGCGATGTCCTCCGCCAGCTTTCGCCCGTTCGCTGAGGCGTTGCGCGCGCCCACCACGGCGACCGCCGGGCGGGCGAGCAGGCCCGCATCGCCGAGCAGGGAAAGGACGGGTGGCGCATCGTCGACCGCCGCCAGCGCCTCCGGATAGCCCGGCTCGGCGCTGGCCAGAAAGCGCCCGCCGATCCGGGTCAGCGTCTCGATCTCCCGCTCCGCCGCATCGCGCGGGCAAAGCCTCAGCGGCGCCCTCCGGCCGCCCCGCCGCGCCAAGTCCGGCAGGGCGTCGAGGGCCGCCGCCGCTGTGCCGAAATACCCGAGAAGTTCCCGGAACGTGACGGGGCCGACCCCGTCGCTGCGGATAAGCCGCAGCCAGTCGACCATCTCTTCATCGGTAAGCGGGCGGCGCGGCATGAGCATGGCGGCAGCCTGCCCGAGGGGGTGCGGCCGGTCAATCGGATTCAACCGCAGGTTGGGTAGTCGGTCCTCGGCCTAACTGCTCGCGCTCGTGTAGCTCGCCACGGCCAAGCGCCAAAGGCCGTGGCTGAGCAGCAGCGCGAACACCGCCACCAGGACGCTGCCGGCCGCCATGCCCCCGTCGAGCCGGCCGGCGGCGGCCGAGGCGGGGACGGTCGTGGCGAAGGCGATCGGCAGGATGAAGGTGAGAAAGAAGCGCGCCCACGGCGGAAAGGCCGAGACCGGGAAGCGGCCGGCCGTGAAGAGCGAATAGAAGAGTTCCGGAAGGTTGTCGACCTTGATCAGCCAGAAGGCGGTCGTCGTCAGCATGCACCAGATGGAATAGACGATCGCCGCGGCGGAGGCGAGCAGCACCAGGGTCAGGGCCAGGGTCGCGACGCTCAGGGTGTCGAGCACGGTCATGGCATAGCCCAGCAGGAAAACGCCGGTCGCCAGTTCGGGCAGCTTCCACAGGCGGATATAGCGGAAGGAGACGAGGAACTGACTGCTGACCGGCTTCAACAGCATGAAATCCATGTCGCCCTTGCGGATATAGTCCGGCAGTCTGTTGAAGTTCGGGTAGAGGAAGAACTCGATAAACCCTTCGAGGATCATGAAGACGCCGAGCAGCGACAGCGCCTGGGGAAACGACCAGCCGCCGATCGCATCGGCATGATCGAAGATCGCATAGAGAACGAGAAGGCCGGCCGCGAAGGAGAGCAGCGCATTCACCGCATCCATGACCAGATTGATGCGGTACTCCATCTCAAGCTGAAGCGAATTCGTAAGAAAGATGCGTAATAGGCTAAAATAGCGTGTCACGCGCCCACCGCCGCATATTGCCTCAGCCCTCTGCGCCAAAGAAGCTGCCTGAGGCCGATGAACAGGAGAATCCACAGGATCTGGACGACGAAGCCCTGCAGCAGCGCCGGGCCGGGGAGGTTTCCCAGCAGGATCTGCACAGGAAAGTTCAGAATGTAGGCGAAGGGCAGGAACGCCAAAATCTGCTGCACCGGCGCCGGGAACAGGTCGAGCGGCACAAGGGCGCCGCCGAGGACGATATAGAGCGTGAATATCAGATTGCCGAGCGCCGCCGCTTGGTCGGTCCAGAAGGCGAGCAGGCCGACGCAGTAGAGCATATTGAATCGGATCACCCAGGCGCCAGCGACTGCCACCGCGAAGAAGGCGAGATTATCCGGCCTCAAGGGCAGTATGGCACCCGTCACCGCGAAGCCGAGCAGCGCGACCGGCAGCGCGATCGTCAGATGCATGCCGGCGACGGTGAGATGCTGCGCCGCGAACATCCAATAAGGATCGAAGGGCCGCAGCAACCGTGGCGACATCTCGCCAAGGCGGATCTCGCGATCCAACTCCTCATAGACCCAGGCGACCGTCACCTGCCGGACGAGAAAGACGATCAGGAAATAGGCCGCGAAATCCGTCGCGCTATAGCCGCCCATCGGCCCGGCCTCGGCCAGCCCCATCCAGATCATCATCATGATCAGCGGGGCCGTCCCGGTCAGAATCCAAACCAGGACCGACACGCGATACTCGGCCATTTCGGCCGCAGCGGTGCCGAGCAGGGTCCGGACGAGGCGCAGGCGGCGCGCGATCATTGACCAGCTCTCGTGCCGTCCCACCGCATATGGACCTTGTAATGCTCCTCCTGTGTCTGCCGAAAGCCAAGCCGCTCATAGAGCCGCCGGGCGGGATTGATCTTGACGACGCTGAGCGTAACGGACCTGCCTCTGTTGCGAGCGTCGGCCATGAGCGCCGTCAGGACATGGGTACCGATGCCGCGCCGCTGGAAGGCGGGTACGACGTAGAGCTGGCCCAGATTCACTGAGTCGGGCATCTCCTGGACCTGCAGCCAACCAACATCCTGGCCGTCGGCAACGATGATCATGCTTTCGATGACTTCGAATTGGCGGGCGAACTTCGCCTGTTGGCTTGCTTCGTCCCAGCCGAAGAGCGCATCGATGATCCAGCGCATCGTCTCGAAATAGAGGCGTTGCGCGAACGCATAGTCTTCGGATCTGGCCGGGCGCAGCTCGAGCTTCATGACACGCCTTGGGCAGCCTCGGGGCGCAATGCCGGCTCAGTCGCGATCCCGCGAAAAATCTGCCCGACGATCTCTTCGATCGGCACCTCCTCGATAGCGATGTCGGCGACCGGCAGGTCGTTCAGAAGTTGCGCCGCAATCTGCGTGACCGCGCTACGCTCGACCCGCAGCTCGGCCTGGAGGTCGTCGCAGCCGTGCAGCTCGCCGTAGCGGGCCAGGACGGTCTCGGGCTGCGGCTCGCGGAA
This sequence comes from Virgifigura deserti, assembly GCA_003576685.1. GTDB lineage: Bacteria > Pseudomonadota > Alphaproteobacteria > Dongiales > Dongiaceae > Virgifigura > Virgifigura deserti. The sequence goes on along the minus strand of QOZR01000003.1, from coordinate 259,575 downwards.
CTGCAGCTTCAGAACCTTTTGCGGCGCAATGCGTTCGGCCAGGCTCTTGAAGTCACCATCGAAGACGAGGCGGCCGCCGTCGATCACGAGGATGCGCTTCGCCAGGGCGGTGACGTCGGCCATGTAGTGCGAGGTCAGCACCACCGTCGCGCCGTGCCGCCGGTTGTAGTCTGCGATGAAGTCGCGCACCGCTTGCTGCATGTTCACGTCGAGGCCGATGGTCGGCTCGTCGAGGAACAGCACCTTGGGCTGATGCAGGAGCGCCGCCGCCAGCTCGCACTTCATTCGCTCGCCGAGCGACAGCTTACGCACCTGCTTGTGCAGGATGCCGTCGAGCCCCAGCATCTTGGCAAGTTCGCCGAGGCGCCGCCGGTAGTCGCTTTCGGAAATATCGTAGATCGCCTGGTTGAGCAGGAAGGAATCGGCCGCCGGCAGATCCCAGATCAGCTGCTGTTTCTGACCCATGACGAGCGTGATGTCGGAGAGGAAGGGGCGCTGCCGGCGCTTCGGCGTGAAGCCGGCGACGGCGACCTCGCCCGCGGTCGGGTGGAGCAGGCCGGAGAGCATCTTCAGCGTCGTGGTCTTGCCGGCGCCGTTCGGGCCGAGAAAGCCGACGATCTCGCCCGCGCCGATCTCGAAGGAGATCTGCTCGACGGCCTTGACGATATGGTGCTTGCGCCGGATGAGGGCCTTGAGGCTGCCGACGAAACCCGGCGCTTTCTCATGCACCCTGTAGTGCTTGCTCAGCTCCTTGACCGAGATCATCGGATATCCCGTGTTCGGCATCGGGGCGCTCACTATCGCCATCCTGGACCGCTACAGCGCGTACGGTCCATGAGGGAATTATTTTAACAACAATATACTTTTCTAAATCTGTCGGGTACTTTTAATCAAGCCATTTGTTGCTAAAATGGGCAGAATCCACGGCCGGGAGGGATCATTGGGTACCACGGGCGACGAAATCCTGCTTGCGCTGAAGACGCACGGCCGGACGACTGCGGCCATCCTGGCCGATCGCTTTGGCATCAGCCCGCAAGGCATACGCCAGCAGCTCGACAAGCTGCTGGAGAACGGTCTCGTGTCCTGTGCGGACGAGCCGATGGGCAAAGGGCGGCCGCGCCGCTTCTGGTGGCTGACCGAGAAGGGGCATGGCCGGTTCCCCGACACCCACGCGCAACTGACGATCGGGCTCATCGAGGCGATCCGGACGGAGCTGGGGGACGCTGCGCTCGACAAGCTCATCGCGCGCCGAGAGCGCGATACGCTCGAGGCCTATCGCAGACGCCTCGCTCCCTGCCGATCGCTCCCGGCGAAGGTGACGGCCTTGGCCGAGCTGCGAACGAAGGAGGGCTATATGGCCGATTGGGAGGAGGTGGAGGACGGGTTTCTTCTGGTCGAGAACCACTGCCCGATCTGCGCCGCCGCCAAGGCGTGCCAGAAGTTCTGCCGCTCCGAGCTCGACTTGTTCCGTGCGGCGCTCGGGGATGGCTGCACCATCGAACGTGTCGATCACATGATCGCCGGCGCGCGCCGCTGCGCCTATAAAATCGCGATGCTACCAAACTGGACCGATATGAGAACGAGTGGTTAAGATCTGATACTCGGTTCAGCCCCGAAGACACGTGAGGTCGGACGTCCCTAGCTCAATCTGTTCCCGCAAGAAAAAGGGGATTGATGCCTCCTCCGGTCCTATTCCGGCTCGGCGCTTGTAAACGTGGCAAAATGGGAGGTCTCGGAATGTCCGGAGTTCGAACGCGAAAACTGCTCATGGCAGCACTTCTGGCGAGTTCGGCGACGGCGTTGGCACCGGTCGATATCTCCGCGAAGGCACAGGACTCCACGAGCCTGCCAAGGATCGAGGAGGCGGAATGCGTTACCGACGTTTTGGCGAACGTGAACGCCAAGTGTTACACGTTTTTTGCAGAGGAAGATCGCGACGATCCAAGCGGGACGGTGGTCGAGCTTCCTGTTGCGGTCATTACGCCGAAGACTGCAAGTGAAGGCGCGGAACCCGTCTTCTTTTTTCCGGGAGGCCCCGGAAGCTCCCGTCTGTCGAGCGAAGAGGAGATCCAAAGCCTGTTAGCCGACACGCCGGACAATCCTCTTGTCGTCTTCGATCCCAGAGGCTTTGTCCACGCGAAGCCGGCCCTTCGCTGCCCTGACTACAGCGCCTTTTCTCCGTATTTCAATACGCTGTCGCCGGTCATCATATCAACGACCGATACGGAGGAGAGACTGCGCATGCACGCGGACGCGATCGAGCGATGCTACGAGAAGCTCTTTGCCGAGGGAGTGGATATTCCGAAATACAATGACTACGAGATCGCCCGCGACGTGGAAGAGATTCGCACACTCCTCGGTTACGACCGGATCAACATTTATGGCATCTCGGCCGGCAGCGGTTCCGCCCTCCAATATCTGCGATACTATCCGGACAACGTTCGCGCCATGATTCTCGGATGGCCTTGGTTCGGCGCGTTCCGGGATCGCGCGGCAATCGACGAGTATTATACCCAGAAGCAGATGTTCACGGACGTTCTGGAACTTTGCGTCTCCACCGATCCGGAGTGCCGCGAGCTGCTGCCTGCCTGGTATCATGCGATCGACAGGGCGCGCCGCACCCTCGATGCGAAGCCGTTCGTGAAAATCGTGCAGGACGAGAACGGCGAAGAGCAGACGCTGTATTTCGACGGCGTCGCTCTGATGAACCGGATCTACATGTATTCCGCTTCGATCTACGACAAGCTGCCCAACGTCGTTGCACGCATCCAGAAGGGAGACTACTCCGCCCTGGATGACTTTTTCGGAACGAGCGACTGGGGCGATCTATGGAATCCGGCTCACTGGGCCAAGGGCGCCTATCTCGCCCTGATCTGCAACGACATGGGAACGAACCGCCCCACGAAAGAAGACACGCGCTCCATGGTCGAGCGCGAGCCGGCCGTGCTCGGATACGAGGACAACAAGATGTGCGCTTGGTGGGGCTCCGACGGCGACGTGCCGCCCGAGCATCGTTTTCCCGTGGTCTCGGATGTCCCGACCTTGACGCTGCATGGGCAGGTCGATGCCTGTTGCGGCACGCGCTGGGGCCATTATGTGGCCGAGACGATCCCAAACACCCAGATCGTGGAATTCCAGGCACAGGGGCACGCAGACGAAAGCCAGTGCCGACATAAGGTGATTTCGGCCTTTCTGAAGGAGCCAAGCACGGAGGTCGATGACAGCTGCAGAGATGAGGTTCCTCTGCGTCCGTGGGTTCTTGAATAAGCGTTCCCGCGGGAGCGGACTCACGGGCAGGGACCAGCGGTGGCGGTCTCACCGTCGCAGGTTCGGTCCGCGGTCTGGCCTCGCACCCTCGGCGACACCTGCGCCGTCCAACACCTCGACACATGATCGCCTGCGCGCGCCTGCGCCTAAAAGATCGCGGCGATATCGAGCTGAAGCGAAGTGCGGCGCAGACCATGTCCAAGCTCTGTTAGGCACTCCAAGCCGTCCGGTAGGGAGGGGCTCGTGACCGCGATTGCTCGCAGATTGGCGCGAACTGCGTGGACGGCGATTGGCGGAGACGCAGCGGCTCTCGATGCCCTCTCCTTCACCGACGGCGGCGATCTCCCATCGACCTATGCGGTGACCGACCTCGCCTGCGCCGCCATTAGCGCCGCCACTCTCGCCGTCTCCGAACTGATCGGTAGCCAAGGTAAAAGCATCCCCGCCGTCACCATAGATCGCCGGCTTTCCTCCTTCTGGTTCGGATGGTCGATCCGCCCGATCGGATGGGAAATGCCGGCGGTATGGGACCCGATCGCGGGAGACTATCGCACCGGCGACGGGTGGATCAGACTTCACACCAACGCTTCGCACCATCGCGCTGCCGCCGAGCATGTGCTGGGATCGCATGTGGACAAGGACGGGGTGGCGCGCGCTGCCGCGCGCTGGGCGAAGCGGGATCTCGAGAGCGCGATCATTGACGCGGGCGGCTGTGCGGCCGAGATGCGCTCGGCGCAGGAATGGGCCGACCATCCGCAGGGACGGGCGGTGGCGGCCGAACCGCTCGCATATGTCACGGTGGCGGATCGCACCGCGTACTCTTGCTGGACGCCATCTCCATCACGGCCGCTCGAGGGCTTGCGCGTCCTGGATCTGACTCGCGTCCTCGCTGGACCGGTCGCCAGCCGGTTCCTTGCGGGATACGGCGCGGAGGTTCTGCGGATCGATCCGCCCGGCTGGGATGAGCCCGGCGTCATCCCCGAGGTCACGCTGGGCAAGCGATGTGCATTGCTGGATCTTCGGGACCGGCGGGGCCGGGCGGCGTTCGAAGTGTTGCTGTCGGAGGCCGATATCCTCCTCCACGGCTATCGCCCAGGCGCGCTCGATGGCCTCGGCTATGATGCGGTGGCGCGTCGCGCCATCTCGCCGGGATTGATCGACGTATCTCTCAGCGCCTATGGATGGTCGGGACCATGGGCGCCGCGGCGGGGCTTCGACAGCCTGGTGCAGATGAGCGCCGGTATCGCCGATGCCGGAATGCGGTGGCGGCAGGCGGACAAGCCGACGCCCCTTCCGGTGCAGGCCCTTGACCACGCCACGGGCTATCTGATGGCAGCGACGACGATCCTGGCTGTCAATCGCCGGCTCCGAGAAGGGACCGGCACGGAGGCGCGCCTATCGCTTGCACGGACAGCCAAGCTGCTCGTCGATGCCGGCGATGGCTATACCTCCACTCCGATCCCGCCGGAAACCGCAGCAGATCTGGCGCAGACCGTCGAAGCCACGGATTGGGGGGATGCTCGCCGTCTCAATCCGCCAGCCGCTATCGAGGGTGCACCAATGCATTGGACGCGCCCGGCGACCAAAATAGGCTCTGCCAAGCCGACTTGGTCGTGACACGGGCGAACGGCGGACCGTCCGTAACGGGTCGCAGCGGTGCAGGGCGCGAGGCGGATTGGAACATGTCCCGGCTCCTCGAGAAGGTGAGGCGAGACAGGACTATGACCGCAATTTTTCGGCTTGGCCAATCGGCTACGACGAATGGCCGGCGGAGGACGTCTTTGCCCGCCCGATCTTCGGCTCCTGGCCGGTGACCAGCCGGCGGATGTTCTGGTGGTGGCGGAGCCACACCAGGACGGCGAGGAAGATCGCGACCTGAGCGATCTGGCGGTTGACGAGGAACCACGCATAGACGGGCGCCGCCGCGAAGGCGAGGAGGGCCGAGAGCGAGGAGTAGCGGAACAGCACCGCGGCGGCGAGCCAGGTGACGCAGGCGAGCAGCCCGACCGGCCAGGCGAGCGCGATCAGGATGCCGAGGCCCGTCGCCACGCCCTTGCCGCCCTTGAAGCGGAGCCAGACTGGGAAGAGGTGGCCCAGCATCGCCCCGCCGCCGGCCATGATCGCCATATCCGGCCCCCAGAGGCCGGTCAGCAGCACGGCCGCGGCGCCTTTGCCGCCGTCGAGCAGCAGGGTGGCGGCGGCCAAGCTCTTGCGCCCGGTGCGCAGCACGTTGGTCGCACCGATATTGCCGGAGCCGATGCTGCGGATGTCACCGAACCCCGCCGCCCGCGTCAGCAGCAGGCCGAACGGGATCGAGCCCAGCAGATAGCCGAACAGTGCTGCCGCGTAGAACGGCCAGGTGAAGGTGAGGTCGCCGAGGAGGTTGGGCATCGGATCAGCACTCACACAGATCTCCCTCTCCCGCAAGGGGAGAGGGCGGAGTCCTCATATTGCGGAGCCGATGCCACCGCGCCTACTCCTCCGCCGCGAACACCGTGCGCCCGTCGACGACGGTGCGCAGCACGCGGCCCTGCACTGGACGGCCGTCGAAGGGTGAGTTCTTGGACTTGCCGCGCAGGCGGTCGGCGTCGATGCGGGCGGGCGCCTCCAGATCGAACAGCACGAGGTCGGCCGGCGCGCCCTTCGCCAGCCGGCCCTGCGGCAGCCGGAGCAGATCGGCCGGCGCGACCGTCATTCGGGCAAGGAGGTCGAGCAGCTGCGCCTCGCCCTTGTGATAGAGCTCGAGCGTCACCGGCAGTAGCGTCTCCAGCCCGGCCCCACCGGCGGCGGCGTGGGCGAAGGGCACGCGCTTCGACTCCTGGTCATGCGGCGCATGGTCGCTGGCGATGCAGTCGATCGTGCCGTCGGCGACCGCCGCCGCGACGGCCTCGCGGTCCTCCTCGCTGCGCAAGGGCGGCGACAGCTTGGCGAAGGTGCGGTAGTCGCCGACCGCAACCTCGTTCAGCGCGAAATAGGGCGGCGCCGTGTCGCAGGTGACGCGCAGCCCCTGCCGCTTTGCGGCGCGGATTGCCTCGATCGCGGTCGCGGTCGAGACATGCGCCGCATGATAGCGGCCGCCGGTCATCGCGACGAGATGCAGGTCGCGCTCGATCATCATCACTTCAGCGGCCCGCGGAATTCCGGAGAGGCCGAGGCGGGTCGCCAGCTCGCCGGCATTCATCGCGCCGCCTTCGGTGAGCCGCGGCTCTTCGGGATGCTGCAGGATCAGGAGGTCGAAGGCGCTGGCGTAGCTGAGCGCACGCCGCATCACGCGGGCGTCGCTGACGGCGACCAGCCCGTCGGTGAAGGCTAGCGCGCCGCTCTCCGCCAAGAGGCCCATCTCGACCAGGTCCTTGCCGGCCAGACGCTTCGTCACCGCACCATAGCAGTAGATTTTCGCGCGTTTTGTTTCGCGGGCTCGGCGGGCGATGAATTCGACACCGGCGACGTCGTCGATGACCGGGTCGGTGTTGGGCAGGCAGACCATGCTGGTGACGCCGCCGGCCGCCGCCGCCGCGCTGCCGGTCGCGATCGTCTCCTTATGCTCCTCGCCGGGCTCGCGGAGCTGCACGCGAATGTCGACGAGGCCGGGCGCCAGGCACTGGCCGGCGCAATCGACGACCTCGGCGCCTTCCGGCAGCCCGTCGGCTGTGAGCTGCGGTCCCAGATCGAGGATTCGCCCATCTTCCGTCAGCAGCCCGCCCGGCGAATCGAGGCCGCTCGCCGGATCGAGCAGCCGCGCGTTCACGAAGGCGACCGGGCGCATCGTCTGCTTGGCGGATTTCGATCCGGTCGTCATGAAGCGCCGAGGGGACTGTTTGAGGTGGATTGGCGGGTGAGGGCGTCGAGGCAGGCCATGCGGACCGCGACGCCCATCTCGACCTGCTCGCGGATCACGCTGCGGTCGATGTCGTCGGCGACCTCGCTGTCGATCTCCGCACCGCGGTTCATCGGGCCCGGATGCATGATCAGCGCGTCCGGCTTTGCCGCACCCAGCTTGTCGTAGTCGAGGCCGTAGAAGCGGAAATATTCGCGGATCGAGGGCACGAAGCTGCCCTGCATCCGCTCGGTTTGCAGCCGCAGCATCATCACGATATCGCAGCCTTGCAGGCCCTGCCGCATGTCGGTGAAGGCCTCCACGCCCATCCGTTCGATCGCGCCCGGCATCAATGTCGGCGGCGCGATCACGCGGACCCGTGCGCCCATGGTGGTGAGCAGGTGGATGTTCGACCGCGCGACCCGGCTGTGCAGCAGGTCGCCGCAGATCGCCACCAGCAGGCCGGCGAGCCGGCCGCGGCGCCGGCGGATCGTCAGTGCATCGAGCAGCGCCTGGGTCGGATGCTCGTGGCTGCCATCGCCGGCATTGATCACCGCGCCGTCTACCTTCTGCGAAAGCAGGTTGACGGCGCCCGAATCGGGATGGCGGACGACCAGCACGTCGGGATGCATCGCGTTCAGCGTCATCGCCGTGTCGATCAGCGTTTCGCCCTTCTTGATCGAGCTCGTGGTCACCGACATGTTGATCACATCGGCGCCAAGTCGCTTGCCGGCAAGCTCGAAGGAAGTGCGCGTCCGGGTCGAGTTCTCGAAGAACAGGTTGATGACCGTGCGGCCGCGCAGCAGGCTGCGCTTCTTGTCCGCCTGCCGGTTCTGCTCGACATAGGAGTCGGCGAGATCGAGCAGGCTGGTGATCTCGGGCACCGATAGCCCCTCGATGCCGAGCAGATGACGATGGGCATAGAGGATCGGGGCGGGGGCGCCAGGGGAATCGGTCGGGCGGTCGGTCATCGCGGGCGCGACTATATGCCGTCGCCGCGACGCCGCGCAAGCGGGCGAACGCTCCAATTCGGCGAAGGGACAATCAGCCGGGCGTGACGAGCTTCAGCCCCAGGATGCCGGCGACGATCAACCCGATGCAGGCGAGCCGGAGGGGGTCTGCCGATTCGCTGAACAACGCGATGCCGAGCAGGGCGGTGCCCACGGTGCCGACTCCGGTCCAAATGGCGTAGGCGGTGCCCAGCGGAAGCGTCCGCAGAGCGACACCTAGCAGCCAAAGGCTGACGATCATGGAAAGCACCGTGCCGAGCGTCGGCCAGAGGCGGGTAAAGCCCTCCGTGTATTTGAGGCCGACGGCCCAGCCGATTTCGAACAAACCCGCGAAAATCAAAACGACCCATGCCATGACGCGTCTCCTTCGCGCTGGTGGGGTCGTCCCCAGCAATGTACGAAAATGCGCGAGGTCGTCCTCGCCGTGCGGCGCCCTTTACGTAGGCTGGAGAATTGCGGGGTCAAGCCGGGCTTTCGAAAGTGCCGGCGCCGTCCTGCCGCCAATGCATGGATTGGCTGTTTCAGTAATTCGAAACTATTACCCCAGTTTCATACAGTCGCTGCTCTATTCTAATCTGATGGGAATAATAGCCGCATGGGTATCGAAGGCATTAAATCCCAGAAGGCGGTGCGGTTGTACGAATATTGGTGCTCGATCAAGGGTGCGCGTCATATGCCGGCGCGCGCCGACATCGACCCGGCAGAGATCAAATTCATCTTGCCGAATCTGTTGCTGACCGAAATGGAGGCCGAGCCCTTTCGCATCCGATACCGCATCGTCGGAACCGAGGTGGTTCGCGTCACCAGAGTCGAGTTCACCAACAGGTATCTCGACGAGCTGGCGTCCAGCGTCGGCGATGACCTCGACCTCGACTATTGGATGCGTCAGTATCGGTCCTGCTGCGAGAAGCGCGAGCCGATCTTCGGCATCGGCAATCTGCGTTACGACGGTCACTGGGTCCAAAGCTTCGAGTGGGCGATCCTGCCGTTGTCGACGAACGGCATCGATGTCGACATGGCCATCGCGGTCGAAGATTATGAGAGCCGGAAATGAGGCGCCCGCCCCGCAACGCGACCGTCAGATGACTCCCCGCTCGCGAAGGACGGCGATCTCCGAGTCCGGCAGGCCGAGAAGGTCCCGCAAGACCTCGTCCGAATGTTGCCCGAGGACGGGCGGCGGGCGGCGATAGCTGACCGGCGTTCCGGAATATTTGATCGGGTTGCCGATCAGGTCGACCTCCCCCTTGCCGGCGAGCGGATGCGGCATGCTGATCCGCATGCCGCGCGCCTGGACCTGCGGATCGGCGAAGACCTGATCGACATTGTTGACCGGGCTGCAGGGCACGCCGCACTGGGCCAGGCCTTCGACCCACTCGGCCTGCGACTTCTCCCGCGTGATCGCCGGCAGCAGGTCATAGAGCGCCTCGCGGTTGCGCACGCGCTGCTCGTTGGTGGCGAAGCGCGGATCCTCGGCCAGCTCCGGTCGGCCGGCGAAGGCGCAGAACTTCGCGAATTGCGAGTCGTTCCCCACCGCGAGGATGAAATAGCCGTCCGCGCAGGGCATTACATTGTAGGGCACGATGTTGGGATGTTCGTTGCCGACGCGGGTCGGCACCTCGCCCGAGGTCAGGTAGTTGAGGCCGACATTGACCAGCCAGGAGACTTGGGTGTCGAGCAGGCCGAGGTCGATATACTGGCCCTCGCCGGTCCGCTCGCGATGGCGGAGCGCGGCCAGGATCGCCACCGTCGCATACATCCCGCACATCACATCGGCGATGCCGACGCCGACCTTCATCGGCGGGCGGTCCGGCTCGCCGGTCACGCTCATTATGCCGCCGACGCCCTGGGCCAGCAGGTCATAGCCGGCGCGCGGTGCATAGGGGCCGGTCTGGCCGAAGCCGGTGATCGAGCAATAGATCAGGCCCGGAAACTCACCCTTCAGGTCATCATAGGACAGGCCGTATTTCGCCATATCGCCGACCTTGAAATTCTCGATCATGATGTCGCAGCCGGCGATCAGCCGACGCGCCAGCGCCTGACCCTCCGGCTTGGCGATGTCGAGGGTGATCGACCGCTTGTTGCGGTTGGAGCTGAGGTAATAGGCGCTTTCCCGGGTATCGTGACCGTCCGCATCCTTGACGTAGGGCGGCCCCCATTTGCGCGTGTCGTCGCCGGCGCTCGGCCGCTCGACCTTGATCACGTCGGCGCCGAGATCGCCGAGCAGTTGCGTGCAGGTCGGGCCGGCCAGGATGCGCGTCAGGTCGAACACGCGCAGGCCTTCGAGCGGAGCGGTCATGGGAATCCTGTTGGTCGTAATGCGAGCCGGCGCACTCTCTTACGACGGCGGCGAGGCGGTCAAGTGTGGTGGCCCTTAGCCTTCGGCAGGGGGTGTACGCCCGAGTGCATCAAGTGCGCCCTGGAGGATGTAAGCGGCGGCCATCTTGTCGACGATCTCAGCCCGGCGCTTCCGCGACAGGTCGGCTTCCAGCATGGTCCGCGTCACCGCCGCGGTCGATAGCCGCTCGTCCCAGAAGGCAAGAGGCAAGTCGACCCGCTCCAGCAGATTGCGGGCGAACTGGCGCACCGACTGGCAGCGCGGCCCCTCGCTCCCGTCCATATTGACCGGCAGGCCGATGATCAGCCCGCCGACGCCGCGCTCGGCGATCTGCGCCCGCAACCGCTCCGCGTCGGCCGTGAACTTGCCCCGCCGGATTGTCTCGACCGGCGAGGCGACCGTCAGGCCCGGATCGGAGATCGCGAGGCCGATCGTCTTGGCGCCGACATCGAGGCCGAGCAGGCGTCCGCCGCGGGGCAGGGCGGATTTCAGGTCGGAGAGCGTGATCACGGGCATGGCGGTGGCCTATTGGGGGCGAGGGCGGCAAACCTAACCCAACCTGTGATTGCGCGCATTGACATTGCGCGCCAACGCAAGTTCAATCCCGTTGCTTGGTGGTCGGGAATCGACTGCGCGGGCAAAACGGCGGCGAGCCGGGTGAACCGGCCGAATTAAAAGCCGAAGACAAAAACACACAGGGATCCTCGCCGTTGGGACATGCCGAGACGGCGGCCGACGTCATCCTCGAGACGGAAGGCCTCACGAAGGAGTTTCGCGGATTCGTCGCGGTCAAGGGGGTCAACCTCAAGACCCGGCGGGGCTCGATCCATGCCCTGATCGGCCCGAACGGCGCCGGCAAGACGACCTGCTTCAATCTGTTGACCAAGTTCCTCGTACCGACTCGCGGACGCATCCTCTACAAGGGCCGCGACATCACCCATGCCAGGCCCGCCGATATCGCACGCCTCGGCCTGGTCCGCTCGTTCCAGATCTCGGCGGTGTTCGACCATCTCTCCGCCCTGGAGAATGTCCGGATCGCGCTGCAGCGGGCACGCGGCGGCTCGTTCGATTTCTGGCGCTCCGACGGCGTGCTCCGGGACCTGAACGCACGGGCGGTGGACCTGCTCGACGCGGTCGGCCTCGCCGACTTCGCCGCGACGCCGGCCGTGGAACTGCCCTATGGCCGGAAGCGGGCGCTCGAGATCGCGACGACGCTCGCACTCGAACCCGAGGTGATGCTGCTCGACGAGCCGACTGCCGGCATGGGCCACGAGGACATCAGCCGGATCGTCGCGCTGATTCGAGCTGTCTCGGCCAATCGCACGATCCTGATGGTCGAGCATAATCTCAGCGTCGTGGCAGACCTGTCCGACACCATCACGGTCCTGGCGCGCGGCGAGATCCTTGCCGAGGGCGACTACGCGAGCGTCTCGCGGAATCCCGATGTGGTTCAAGCCTATATGGGATCGGGCAATGACTGACGCCGCGGCACGCCTGACGCCGGAGGTCGAGGCAGATGCCTTGCTCGCGGTTCGCGGGCTGCATGCCTGGTATGGCGAGTCGCACGTCCTGCACGGGGTCGATTTCGAGATCGGCAGCGGCGAGGTGGTGACGCTGCTCGGGCGGAACGGAGCCGGGAAGACCACGACGCTGAAGTCGATCATGGGCATCATCGACGCGCGCAAGGGTTCCATCCGCTTCGACGGCACGGAGTTGATCGGTCTGCCGTCGAACCGAATCGCCCGGCTGGGGTTGGGCTTCGTCCCGGAGGAGCGCGGCATCTTCGCGAGCCTCAGTGTCGAGGAGAACCTACTGCTGCCGCCGGAAGTCCGGCCTGGCGGGTTGTCGCTGGAGACGATCTACGAGCTGTTTCCGAACCTTCGGGAGCGGCTCTACAGCCAGGGTACCAAACTGTCAGGCGGGGAGCAGCAGATGCTGGCCATTGCCCGCATCCTGCGCACCGGAGCGCGGCTGCTGCTGCTCGACGAGCCGACGGAGGGGCTCGCCCCGGTGATCGTGCAGCAGATCGGCCGGACGATTCGCAGGTTGAAGGAGCAGGGTTTCACGATCCTGCTGGTTGAGCAAAATTTTCATTTCGCCGCCACCATCGCCGACCGGCACTACATCATGGAACATGGCCGGGTCGTCGATATGATGGCGGATGCGGATCTGTCAGCACGGCAGGCGGAGCTGCAGGCCTATCTGGGCGTATAAACTTTCAAAACGGGAGGAGCGGAGTCCATGGCTTTGAAACGGAAACTGATGCTGTCGGCGGCCCTGGCACTGGCCTTCACGGCCGGCGCGGCGCAGGCCGAGATCTCGGGCGATGTCATCAAGATCGGCGTGCTCAACGATCGGTCGGGCCTCTATGCCGACTTGGCAGGCGAGGGTTCGGTGATTGCCGCGCGGATGGCGGTCGAGGATTTCGGGGCCGCCGACAAGGGCATCAACGTCGAGATCCTGTCGGCCGACCATCAGAACAAGCCGGATGTCGGTTCCAACATCACCCGGCAATGGATCGACGTCGATGGCGTCGACGTCATCGCAGACGTGCCGACTTCCAGCGTCGCGCTGGCGGTGAATGAGATTGTTCGGCAGAAGAACAAGGCCTTCCTGAACTCCGGCGCCGGATCATCGGATCTTACGGGGAAAGCCTGCTCGCCGAACACCGTCCACTGGACCTACGACACCTGGGCGCTCGCCAACGGCACCGGCAAGGCGGTCGTCCAGACCGGTGGCGACACCTGGTTCTTCCTCACCGCCGATTACGCCTTCGGCCATGCGCTCGAACGTGACACGACGGCAGTCGTCGAAGAGAGTGGCGGGCAGGTGCTGGGTTCGGTACGCCATCCCTTGAGTACCGCCGACTTTTCTTCCTTCCTGCTGCAGGCGCAGGCTTCGGGCGCAAAGGTCATCGGCCTCGCCAACGCTGGCGGCGATACGACCAACGCGATCAAGCAGGCCGCCGAGTTCGGTATCGTGCAGGCCGGCCAGAGCCTTGCGGGTCTGCTTGTCTTCCTGACCGATGTGCACGCGCTGGGCCTGCAGACCGCGCAGGGGTTGGTCCTCACCGAGTCGTTCTATTGGGACCTGAACGACAAGACACGGGAATGGAGCGAGCGCTTCGCCGAGCTGAACGGCGGCAAATATCCGACGATGGTTCATGCCGGCGTCTATGCTTCGGTGCTGCACTATCTGAAGGCGGCTGAGGCGACGCAGAGCGACGACGGTACCACGGTCGTCACGAAGATGAAGGAAATCCCGACCGATGACCCGCTGTTCGGCCAGGGTGAGATCCGCCAGGACGGCCGCAAGATCCACGACATGTACCTGTTCCAGGTGAAGGCGCCGGAGGAATCGAAGTCGCCCTACGATTACTACAACCTGCGCGCCACGATTCCGGCTGCTGAGGCGTTCCGTCCGATCGAGGAGGGCGAATGCCCGCTGGTGCAAGGCTGAACGGCATCTGACAGGTATCTGAGGACGGTGGAGGTCGAGGATGTTCGAGCTTCTGGGGATTCCGCCCCAGGCGCTGTTCGGCCAGATCATGCTGGGGCTGATCAACGGCGCCTTCTACGCCATGCTCAGTCTTGGCTTGGCCGTGATCTTCGGCCTCCTCAACATCATCAATTTCGCGCATGGCGCGCTCTATATGGTGGGCGCGTTCACTGCCTGGTTCCTGCTGCAATATCTCGGGATCGGCTATTGGGGGGCGCTGCTGCTGGCACCGATCCTGGTCGGCGCCTTCGGCGTGGTGATCGAGCGCACCATGCTGCGGCACCTCTACAAGCTTGATCATCTCTATGGCCTGCTGCTGACCTTCGGGCTTGCCCTCGTCATCCAGGGGCTGTTCCAGAACAAGTTCGGCTCTTCCGGTCAGCCCTATGCAATCCCATCGGTGCTTCAGGGCGGACAGAATCTCGGATTCATGTTCTTCCCGAACTACCGCGCCTGGGTGGTCGTTGCTTCCTTGGGAATGTGTCTGGCCACCTGGTATGTGATCGAGCGCACCAAGCTCGGCTCCTATCTGCGCGCAGCGACGGAGAATCCGACGCTGGTCCAGGCCTTTGGCATCAACGTGCCGCGGATGATCATGCTGACCTATGGCTTCGGCGTCGGGCTCGCCGCCTTCGCCGGCGTCCTGGCGGCGCCAATCTATCAGGTGAGCCCGCTGATGGGGGCGGACTTGATCATCGTCGTCTTCGCCGTGGTGGTGATCGGCGGCATGGGTTCGATTCTCGGCTCGATCATCACCGGCTTCACCCTCGGGATCGTCGAAGGGCTGACAAAGGTGTTCTATCCAGAAGCGTCGAACATCGTAATCTTCGTGATCATGGCGATCGTCCTGCTGCTCAAGCCCGCCGGCCTGTTCGGGAGGACCGCCTGAGATGGCCGCCGCGCGGGACATCGCGGAACCGAAGGGGCGCATGGCCGGCGCGGCGGGTGCAATACCGCGCCATCATTATGCCGCCTTCGCAGTCATGGTCGCGCTCCTGCTGGTCGCGCCGCTGTTCGTCTATCCGATCTTCCTGATGAAGGTGCTGTGCTTCGCTCTCTTCGCCAGCGCCTTCAACCTGCTGATCGGCTATGTCGGCCTGGTCTCCTTCGGCCATGCCGCCTTCTTCGGCGGGGCCGCCTATATCACCGGGCATACGGCGAAGGTCTGGGGGTTCCCCCCAGAGCTTGCCATTCTTGCCGGGACGGCAGCCGCCGCGTTGCTCGGGCTGGGCTTCGGCCTTCTCGCGATCCGGCGGCAGGGCATCTATTTCGCGATGATCACGCTGGCGCTGGCGCAGATGATCTTCTTCGTCAGCCTGCAAGCGCCCTTCACCGGCGGCGAGGACGGCATCCAGGCGGTGCCGCGCGGGGTGATGTTCGGCTTCCTCGACCTGGGCGACATCGAGACGCTCTATTTCGTCGTGCTGGCGATCTTCCTCGGTGGCTTCCTGCTGATCTACCGGATCATCCATTCGCCCTTCGGCCATGTACTGCGGGCGATCCGCGAGAACGAGCCGCGCGCCGTCTCGCTCGGCTATAAGGTTGACCATTACAAGCTTCTGGCCTTCGTCCTCTCGGCAGCGCTTGCGGGCCTCGCCGGCGGCACCAAAACGATCGTCTTTCAGCTCGCCTCACTCACCGACGTCCATTGGACCATGTCGGGCGAGGTGATCCTGATGACGCTGCTGGGCGGGCTCGGCACGGTGTTCGGGCCGGCAGTGGGCGCGCTGGTGCTGGTGTCCCTGCAGAACTATCTCGCTCAAATCGGCTCCTGGGTGACGGTGGTTCAGGGCACCATCTTCGTGATCTGCGTGCTGACCTTCCGCCGCGGCATCATCGGCGAGCTCGGCCGGCTGCTGAAGCGGTCGCTGTAGAGCTGGCGGAGCTGGTTGCGCACCGGGAGGCCGGGTGCTAGGGTCCGCCGGTTTTCGGCGGGCGCCCGGCGTCGCGCCCCGAACTCATCCCCCGTTTGTTGGAAATTGCGAACCATGTCGCTCGACAAAGCCACCGTCGCCCACATCGCGACCCTTGCTCGGATCAAGATTCCGGATAGCGACCTCGAACATCTCGCCGGCGAGTTGAGCCAGATCCTCGGCTGGATCGAGCAGCTGGGCGAGGTCGATACGACCGGCGTCGAGCCGATGACCGGCGTCGTGCAGATGGATCTGCCGCGCCGCGCCGACGTCGTCACCGATGGGAACATCCGTGACAAGGTGCTCGCCAACGCGCCGGAGCCGGCGCACGGCTTCTTCACCGTGCCAAAGGTCGTCGAATAATGGCGGCACTCACCGATCTTACCATGGCCGCGGCCCTCGATGCGTTGTCGAAGGGCGAATTTTCCGCGCGCGAGCTGACGGAGGCGCATATCGCGGCGGTCGAGGCCGCGCGTCCGCTCAACGCCTTCATCACCGAGACGCCGGACCGGGCGCTGGCGATGGCCGAGGCTTCGGACACCCGGCGGCGGAACGGGGAGGCGAGCCCGATGGAGGGCCTGCCGATCGCGATCAAGGATCTGTTCTGCACCGAGGGCGTGCTGACCACGGCCGGCTCGCACATCCTCGACGGATTTACGCCGCCCTACGAATCCACCGTGACGACGAACCTCTGGCGGGCCGGCGCGGTGATGCTCGGCAAGGTTAATATGGACGAGTTCGCGATGGGCTCGTCCAACATGACGAGCTACTACGGCAAGGTCGAGAATCCGTGGCGACGCAAAGGGAACAACCGGCCGCTGGTGCCGGGCGGCTCTTCGGGCGGTTCGGCCACGGCGGTGGCGGCACGGGTCGCGCTCGGCGCGACCGGCACGGACACCGGCGGCTCGATCCGCCAGCCGGCCGCCTTCTGCGGCATCGTCGGCCTCAAGCCGACCTACGGCCGCTGCTCGCGCTGGGGCATCGTCGCGTTCGCCTCGTCGCTCGACCAGGCCGGGCCGATGACCCGGACGGTGCGGGACGCGGCGATCATGCTGGGCGCGATGGCCGGCCATGATCCGAAGGATTCAACCTCCGTCAACCGGCCGGTGCCGGACTACAAGGCGGCGCTGACCGGCGATATCCGGGGCCTCAAGGTCGGCATCCCGACGGAGTACCGGGTCGACGGCATGCCGGCCGAGATCGAGCGGCTCTGGGCCCAGGGCATCGAGTGGCTGAAGGCGGCCGGCGCGGAGCCGGTCGAGATCTCGCTGCCGCACACGAAATATGCGCTGCCGACCTACTACATCATCGCCCCGGCCGAGGCGTCCTCGAATCTCGCGCGCTATGACGGCGTGCGGTTCGGCCTGCGCGAGCCGGGCGACAGCCTGGATGCGATGTATGAGGCAACGCGCGCCGCAGGCTTTGGCACGGAGGTGAAGCGCCGCGTGCTGATCGGCACCTATGTGCTGTCGGCCGGCTATTACGACGCCTATTACCTGAAGGCCCAGCGGCTGCGCAGTCTGATCGCCCGTGACTTCACGCAGGCGTTCGAAGACGTCGACGTGATCCTGACGCCGAGCACGCCGAACACGGCCTTTGCCGCGGGGGAGAAAATGGACGACCCCGTCGCCATGTATCTCAACGATGTATTCACTGTGCCGGTCAACCTCGCCGGGCTGCCGGGCATCTCGGTGCCGGCCGGGCTTTCGGAGGACGGGCTGCCGCTCGGCTTGCAGCTCATCGGCCGCGCCTTCGACGAGGAGACGGTGCTCAAGGTGGGCGAGGTCTTGGAGACGGCGGCGAACTTCACGGCGCGGCCGGGGCATCAGTCGGCCTGATGAAAGGAGCCTCATGCTGAGCTTGTCGAAGCATGGGGCCGCGTAAATCCACCCTCCCATGGAGGAGGGGGCACAGACTATGAAAACGGACACCGAACGATGACGGAAACGAACGGATCCATAATTGAGGGCCGGACCGGCCCGTGGGAGATCGTCCTGGGGCTCGAGGTGCATGCCCAGGTGGTGTCCAATGCCAAGCTGTTCTCCGGCGCGGCGACCGAGTTCGGCGCCGAGCCGAACACGCAGGTGAGCCTCGTCGATGCGGCGATGCCGGGCATGCTGCCGGTGATCAATGACGTTTGCGTCGAGCAGGCGGTGAAGACCGGCCTCGGCCTGAAGGCGCAGATCAACAAGCGTTCCGTCTTCGACCGCAAGAACTACTTTTACGCCGACCTGCCGGCCGGCTATCAGATCTCGCAGTATCTGCAGCCGATCGTGGGCGAGGGCACAATCATCCTCGATCTGCCGGACGGGCGAACCCGCGAGGTCGGCATCACGCGCCTCCATCTCGAGCAGGACGCGGGCAAGAGCCTGCACGACCAGCACCCGACCAAGACTTATGTCGATCTCAACCGCTGCGGCGTTGCGCTGATGGAGATCGTCTCCGAGCCGGACATGCGCTCGGCCGAGGAGGCGGCGGCGTACCTGCGCAAGCTGCGCTCGATCCTGCGCTATCTCGGCACCTGCGACGGCAATATGGAGCAGGGCTCGCTGCGCTGCGACGTCAATGTCTCGGTGCGCCGGCCGGGCGAACCCTACGGCACGCGCTGTGAGATCAAGAACGTGAATTCGATCCGCTTCGTCAGCCAGGCGATCGAGTATGAGGCACGCCGGCAGGTCGAGCTGCTCGAGGAGGGCGGCACGGTGGTTCAGGAGACGCGCCTCTTCGACTCGGGCCGCGGCGTGACCCGCTCGATGCGCTCGAAGGAGCATGCGCACGACTACCGCTATTTCCCCGACCCCGACCTGCTGCCGCTCGAGTTCGACGACGCCTATATCGAGCGCATCCGAGCGACCATGCCGGAGCTGCCCGACGCGAAGAAGGCGCGGTTCATCGCCGATTACGGCCTGTCCGCCTATGATGCCGGCGTGCTCGTCGCGGAGCAGGAGACGGCGGCCTATTACGAGGCGCTGGTCGAGGGCGAGGGCGGCAAGACGCGCGATCCCAAGATGGCGGCGAACTGGGTGATCGGCGAACTGTTCGGCGCGCTCAACAGGGCTGGGCGGACGATCCAGGACTCGCCCGTCTCGTCGGCGGAGCTGGGCGGGCTGCTCGACCTCATCGCCGACGACACGATTTCAGGGCGCATCGCCAAGGACGTCTTCGCCGACATGGTCGAGACCGGCAAGCCGGCGGGCGAGATCGTCGAGGCGAAGGGCCTGCGCCAGGTGACCGACAGCGGGGCGATCGATTCGATGATCGACGAGGTGCTGAGCCGGAATGCCGACAAGGTCGCCGAGTACAAGGCCGGCAAGGACAAGCTGTTCGGCTTCTTCGTCGGCCAAGTGATGAAGGCGACCGGCGGAAAGGCGAACCCGAAGCTTCTGAACGAGCGGCTGCGGGAGAAGCTGCAATAGCCTGCTGCGCGTTTCCCTGTGGTCCCCGCTACTGAGGGGACCAGTAGGCCCAGTAGTTGCCGGCGAAGGGCCATTCGGAGAATGCGACCGGAATTGTGGTGTCATGCGACGCCAGGACGATGCCGGTGACCACGTCGATGAGCCGCACATTCAGGAGGACATAGTCGGTCGCCGCGACATAGGAGCCGACGAGCGCTGCCTCCGCCAGCACGCGCTCCGCGACCTCCTGGGCGTCGTCGGACAGGACGAAGGGGCCGCCCGGCTTCACCGCGATTCCCTCGCGGAGCCGGACCTCGACCACGGGATAGCCGCGCTGCACGAGCCGCGACGCCGTCTGCTCGGCCAGCATCTGCCCCAGCGCGGTCGGCACCTCGAGCCGGCCGACAGGCGAGAAGGTGGCGTAGACGATCGGGCTATCCGGCTCGATGCTGTCCTCCGCTCCCTCGATGAGCGCGTCGGCCGCGGCGTAGGAGGCCGTCAGGAACTCGGTTCCGGGCTGTTCCTTGCGCGCACAGGCGGCGAGCAGCGCGACCGCCGCAAGCAGGATCAAAGCCGACCGCGTCATCCGCTGACCCTCAGCACGAGACCGGAGGGCGATCGGTCGCGTTCTTGCGGCTGAAGGATTCGCCGGGCGGCCGCGACATAGCGATCCTCTATCGCCAGCAGGCAGAGGACGACCGTCTCCGCCGTCGGGTCGGGACCAACCGATACGGCGCCGCGCGGCCGTTCGGCCGTGCCGGAGGTCGAGACGCGGCAATGGAGAGCAGTGGGCGAATCCTCCTCCGCGGCGACCGGGACGCCAGCGAGCACGAACTCCGCCAACAGGATGTCATACAGATCGACCGGGACGGCGCTGTAAACCGGCATCAGCGAAACCGGCAAGTCCGCCTCCCGCTCCTCCAGGACATCGGCGATTTCCGAGGCGATGCTCGCCGCGACCGCACGCCACTCCTCCGGCCCCGGCACCGCGGCGGCGGCCGGCGTACGTGGGTCAATGGGGTCCGGATCCGAGCTGCATCCGGGAAGGAGAGCAACGCCGGCCACAAGCCATCGACAGCAGGATAGTATTTTTCTCAAACCTGCCATAAATACACCATATCGTCGGTCTCTGGGCCGGGCAATCGAATATTGGCCAAATATTCGGGCAATGGACCGCTCGCATCGTCGACCGGTTTTGGGCAGATTTGATGCTGCCGGGAAGCTTTGCATCGCCGACTGCCCCCATTGCGCGGCGCTCCCATCCGGGCTAACTCCGGAGGAAACCATGATTTGCAGAGGGACGCGTGATGATTGAGCTCTATTCCTGGCCGACGCCGAATGGCCACAAAGTCCATATCATGCTGGAGGAGGTGGGGCTTCCCTACACCATCCACGCCATCGATATCGCCGCCGGCGATCAGTTCGACCCGGAGTTCCTGAAGATCAGCCCGAACAACAAGATGCCGGCGATCGTCGATTCGGACGGGCCCGGCGGGCGGCCCTATTCACTGTTCGAGTCCGGCGCTATTCTGATGTATCTCGCCGAGAAGACCGGCAAGCTGCTGCCGGAGGAGACGCGGGCGCGCTATGACGTGATCCAGTGGCTGATGTTCCAGATGGGCGGCGTCGGGCCGATGCTGGGGCAGGCGCATCATTTCCGCCAGTACGCGCCCGAGAAGATCGATTACGCGATCCAGCGCTACACCAAGGAGGCTGGTCGGCTCTATGGCGTGATCGACCGCCGGCTGAAGGATCACGATTATCTCGCCGGCGACTATTCGATCGCCGACATCGCGAGCTTTCCCTGGCTGCGGTCGCACAAGAACCAGGGCCAGAACCTCGAGGACTATCCGAACCTGAAGCGCTGGTTCGATGCCATCGCGGCGCGACCGGCGGTGCAGCGTGGCCTTCAGGTCCTGTCCGACCGCAGCCGTTCAGGGCCGATGGGCGAGAAGGAGCGCGAGATGCTGTTCGGTGCGGCGCAGTATCAGCGGCGCTAGCGTGTTCGAATGACCGACAAGCTGCACCTCCAACCGGCGACCAAGGCCGCACAGGCGCTGGGGCGGCACGAGCCGACGACCGGCGCCGTGACGCCGCCCCTGCAGCCGGCCACCACCTTCGCGCGGGGGGCCGATTACGGCCTGCCCGACGGGCGCAGCTATGCGCGCCCTTCCAACCCTACCTTCGAGCCGCCGGAAGCACTGCTGACGGCCCTCGAGGGCGGCGCTACGGCGCTGCTGTTCGGGTCCGGCATGGCGGCAGCGACGACGGTGTTCCAGGCGCTGGTGCCCGGCGACCATGTCGTCGCGCCGCGGGTGATGTATTGGGGCCTGCGCGATTGGCTGCTCGGCTTCGCGCGCGATTGGGGGCTGTCGGTCGATCTCGTCGACATGACCGACCTCGGCGCGCTGGCCGCCGCCATGCGGCTGGGCCGGACCCGGCTGGTCTGGATCGAGACGCCGGCCAACCCGACCTGGTGCGTCACCGATATCGCGGGTGCCGCCGCGATCGCGCATGGGGCAGGGGCCCGGCTCGCCGTCGACAGCACGGTGGCGACGCCGGTCTTGACGCGGCCGATCGAGCATGGCGCCGACCTCGTGATGCATTCGGCGACGAAATATCTGAACGGTCACAGCGACGTGCTTGCCGGTGCGCTGGTGACCGCCCGCGCCGACGCCCTTTGGGAGCGGATCCAGGCGGTGCGCGCCCAGGGTGGTGCGGTGCCGGGAAGCTTCGAGGCCTGGCTGCTGCTGCGCGGTCTGCGGACGCTGTTCCTGCGGGTGCGCGAGAGCGCCGCCAGCGCCCAGGCGATTGCCGAGCATTTCTCAGGCCATCCCAAGCTCAAGGGCGTGCTCTATCCCGGATTGCCCGGCGATCCGGGCCACGTGGTCGCCCGGCGTCAGATGACCGGCGGGTTCGGCGGCATGTTGTCGATCCGGGTGGCAGGTCAGGGATCAGGCGCCGCCGCGGCGGCGCTGGCCGTCGCCGGCCGTGTGCGGGTCTGGACGCGGGCCACCTCGCTCGGCGGCGTCGAAAGCCTGATCGAGCATCGCGCCAGCATCGAGGGCGCCGACAGCCCCGCGCCGCCCGATCTCCTCCGGCTTTCCGTCGGGATCGAGGACTCGCGCGATCTGATCGCCGATCTCGATCAGGCGCTCGACGCCCTTTAGGGTGATTGTTGCCGCCCCTAGGAATCGACTATAATGCCTTGATTTTAAATAGAAATTTATTAACCGTCGGATGACGGAAAACGCCGTCCCGGCCCAGCGGCGCGCCCGATTCCTTTGGCGCCGTCAGGCGATCGCCGATCGCGGCGAGCTGTTCTGGAACGGAACCACGTCCGCCTTGGCATTCTGCGGCAGCAAAGCCTCCAATTGCCGCCTTGCGAGCTCGAGGCTGGCCAGTTCACGGGCATCCTCGCGGTCGATCACCTCGATGCAGCTCAGCTTGTTCTCGACCAGGTCGATCAGGGTCTCGATGACACGTTTGGACAGAGGCATAGCCTTCTCCTCAGGTCTAACTGACGCCGCTAACTTTTTGATCTAATATTTAAAATCTCATGAACGATGCCTTAGCGGCAGGGTGCCGGGTGTGACGTCGACGGCACCCCGTTAAAGGCTCTTTAAGCGCGATGGCGCCATCCTGCGGAGCCGGGCCCGATCGGGTCGCAACGCAGGGATGAGCCACATGGCGATCGCCGATCTCCTCAAGCCTGCTGTCGAAATGGAGGACGTGGAGTCTCCGGAGGCCCGCCGCCGGCTGAGCGAAAAGGTCCTGTCCGCCTTCAACTATGCCTATGCGATCGGCGAGCGCGACATCGCCCGCCGCCTGCATGACGCTTTGGCCGTGGTAGAGGCGCTGAACGCCGGGTCGCCGTCGCAGCAGCGCGCCGGCGGTGCGCTGAAGCAGGCGGAGCTCTGGGTTGCCTATATCGAGGCCCGCAACAGCTATCACTCGACCGCCCGCAACGGCCGCGACGCCAGCAAGGCGCTGGCCGCGCTCGAGGCGATGAAGGACGCCTACAAGCGCTGGAGCTTCAGCTGAGCGCCGGCGCCGTCGGCTGCCCCGAAACCCTCCGCCGCCGATTGCCGCCGCCATTTGTCGACGCCATTTGATTGACAAGCCGACGGCCGGCTCTTAGAAGGGCTGTCGCGCATACGCCGTGGCGCAAGCCGCTCATGTGCGGAGGGGTGGCCGAGTGGCTGAAGGCGGCGGTTTGCTAAACCGTTATACGGTGATAAGCCGTATCGTGGGTTCGAATCCCATCCCCTCCGCCAACTATCTTTCTGAACCCGTTCTTCGGGTTAGCCGATCTGCTTGAAGCAGGCCAGGAACTGCGCGGGTTTGACGCAGAAGCTCTGGACTCCGACTCTTTGAGGGAGCGGCGATTACGGGATGAGCGTCGGGTCATTCCGCGACCAGTGATGGCTGGCGACGCATCCCGGCTTCCAACTATCCTCCTTTCGCCCTAGCGGCCCGGTTGGCCATCGCCCGCCCGCAGCTCCTCCACAAGGCGCAGATCGCCGCCACCATGACGCAGGACTGTCAGGCGCTAGGACGAGACGGCCCGAAGATGCCGGCGCATGTCGCCTGAAACCGTCGGCGCTGTTCGGAAATTCCAAGCGGCCTCCGCTACCACGCAACCCCGCTGGAGCGGCTGTGTTGCTATGACGAACCCGCCCTACCGGGGCAGGCGTGCGCGGCCTTCGGATCGAGAGGGATGTGATGGGACAATGGCTGGTGACGATCAGAAAGCGAGTGCTGGGGCATCGCCAAGAGGTGCCGGAAGATGGGCCACCTCGGGAATGCGATTTGCAAGAGCCAGAAACGCTGGTCATCAACATGCACCCCGCTACATATGTTCGGCAGGAGCGGGAGGCGGGCTACGAAATCGTTGTGCTATGGGCCATGCCTGCCGACACATCCGCTGGAGAATCATAGTTCAAGCTGCGTTCGCGGGGCCGCTTACCTGCATCAGTGGGGTTATAGGGCGCTCGACTGCCTGAAATTCGCCCGCCCGGTCAGTGCCGCGGCGGTTTGTTCATGCCCGGATCATGCGGCGCGGGTCCAAGGTCGGCGGCTCAGCTTGTTTCAGGAACAGCAGCAGCATGAGGCACCCGAGCTAACCACTCAAGCTGATGAGAGGGCGACCGCGCAGCCGGTTCGCCGAGATCCTCCGGACGCTACCGAAACGCAGGGCGCAAGTGTCAGGACGTCGTTCGGTGAGATCTCGGGGGCTGGTTCGAGCCCTCGGCTCCTTGCCTATCGTCTTGGAACGGCGCATCGTCGG
The DNA here is from genome assembly GCA_003576685.1 of Virgifigura deserti. Lineage (GTDB taxonomy): Bacteria > Pseudomonadota > Alphaproteobacteria > Dongiales > Dongiaceae > Virgifigura > Virgifigura deserti. The sequence continues at coordinate 235,050 of QOZR01000003.1, read as the reverse complement.
TTTCTAGAAGGCGTCAACTGGCGCATCTCGGCCTAAAGGGACAAGCCGATCTTGACGCATGTGCCTGCGCCGGACCCCGGCGACGGACCGTATGCCGGAGTTTGGCTCAAGCCTCAGCATTGGAGATACAGATGCTTGGTGAGCCGGAAATTCAGGAGCTTCGAAGTGCTCTGCGCGGCAATGTGATGGGGCCATCGGATCAAGGCTACGAAGAAGCCCGGCGACTCTACAACGCCATGATCGACAAACGACCGGCATTGATCGGGCAGTGCACGGTCTCCTCATCGCTATCCGCGGCGGCGGCCACAACGGTGGCGGGCTGGGTAGCTGCGATGGCGGGCTGATGATCGATCTGTCGCAGATGAAAGGGGTGCGGGTGAACCCCGAACTGATCTCGTGCTACGACGGTTCCGAGGAAGAAGGCGTCGCGGCAATGCGGCCAGTGCGAGAGACCCTGCCGCCGCCTTTGCTCGACGGCATGGCGACCATGCCGTTCCCTGCCCTGCAGGGACTGTTCGATCCCCTGCTGCCGCTCGGCCTGCAATGGTACTGGAAGGGCGATTTCGTGAAGGATCTGCCCGACGAGGCCATCGACGCGCATCTGGAGCAGGCCGCGAAGACGCCGAGCGAGCTGTCACTGGTGCATCTCTATCCGATCGATGGCGCGGTGCATCGCGTGGCGGCGGATGCGACGGCGTGGAGCCCGCGCGACGCAACGTGGTCGATGGTGATCGCCGGCATCGACCCCGATCCGGGCAAGGCGCCCTATCTGAAACGTTGGGCACGGCAGTACTGGGAAGCCGTGCACCCGTTCAATCTCGAGGGAGGCTACGTCAACTTCATGATGCAGGATGAAGAACCATCGCGTGTGCAGGCGACGTACGGCGCCAACTATGAGCGGCTCGCCGGGGTGAAGAGTCGATATGATCCCGAGAACCTGTTCCGCGTGAACCAGAACATCCCGCCTGCCGCGTCGTAGCGGTTGAGCGGGGGATTCGCTCCCCTTTGGTGTCGACGCTCCCACTGGTTGCGAGCTCATGGCATGAGCACCTCGATAGAGAACTGGCTGGGCGAGCTCAAACTCGGGCAGTACGCGGAAGCCTTCGTCGGGAATGACGTCGACGTCCGGGCACTTCCGCACCTGACAGAGACCGACCTGCGCGAGCTCGGCGTTTCACTCGGTCACCGGAGGATCCTGCTCGCGGCAATCGCCGAGCTCGCGACCGAGCTCAAGGCGCAGCCGGGTCCCGGGGGCAATTCCGCCGCCATGGAGCCTGGGCCGTCGTTCCCTGGGCCGTCGTCCAAGGAGCCGTCGAAAGAAGCCGAGCGCCGCTTTCTGAGCGTCCTGTTCTGCGACCTCGTAGGCTCGACCGAGTTATCGCAACGGCACGATCCCGAAGACATGCACGATCTGATGCGGCGTTACCAGGACGCTGTGGCGGGCGCAGTGACCCGCTATGGCGGCCACGTGGCCAAGTACCTCGGCGATGGGGTGCTGGCGTATTTCGGCTGGCCGATGGCTTATGAGGACCATGCGGAACGGGCCGTGCGCGCCGGCATGGAAGCGCTCGCCGCGGTGCAGACGATCCGACTGCCGGGCCAAGCCACTCTCGCGGCGCGGGTCGGAATCGCCACCGGCCATGTCGTCGTCGGCGATCTGGTCGGCCCGAGCGGACGCGAGGAAGGCGCGATTGCGGGCGAGACTCCCAATTTGGCGGCACGGATTCAGGCGACCGCAGAGCCCGGGCAGCTGCTGGTGGCATCCGAGACATGCAAGCTCATTGGCAGGGCCTTCGAGCTCGAGGATCGGGGAAAACAACAACTCAAGGGTTTCGAGCAGGCGGTGCCCGTCTTTCGGATCCTTGATGAACGGCATGTGGAGAGTCGTTTCGAGGCGACGCGCGGCGGCCCCTTATCGGCCTTTGTCGGCCGGGTGCATGAACTCGGCATGCTTCGGGAGCGCTGGGCGATCGCCCGAACTGGTCGGGGACAGACAGTCTTCGTCACCGGTGAAGCCGGCATCGGCAAGTCGCGGCTCGTGCAAGCGTTGGCCGAGCACGCGGCGCAGGTGCCGCACGAGCTGATCCGGCTGCAATGCTCTCCCTATCATACGCACAGCACGCTGCATCCGGTGATCGAGCGCCTGCGGCTGTTGGCGGGCTTTGTCGCTCAGGACGCGGCAGCCGCACGCATCGAGAAGCTGGAGCGCCTCCTGCGCGACCTATACGAGGATATCACCGCGGTAGCGCCGATCTACGCCGAGCTGCTGTCGGTCGACACGGGAGACCAGTATCCGAGGCTCAACCTCGTTCCTCATGACCTCAAGGAGCAGACTCTGGCCATGCTGGTCGATCGATTGGTTCTGCTCGGACAACGCTCGCCGGTTCTGATGATCGTCGAGGATGCTCACTGGATCGATCCGACGACCGAGGAGGTGCTCCGGCGGGCGACCGCCCGTATCGCCAATCTGCCGGTCATGATGGTAACGACGCACCGGCCGGACTGGCGCGCCGACTGGGCTACGGACTTCAGCCACGCTGCTACCCTGTCCATCAGTAGGCTCGATCGCACGCAGATCGCCGAGCTGGTGAGCAACATCCTTGGCGCCGTGCCGAGGAACACGTTGGTTGACGACGTCATGTCGCGTACCGATGGTATTCCTCTGTTCGTCGAGGAACTGACGCGAGGGTTCCTCGAGCGCCAAGGCGCGGGTGAGGCAGATACCGTCGCCATCCCGGCGACCTTGCAGGGATCGTTGATGGCGCGGCTTGACCGGCTGCCCAGCACGGCCAGGCATGTTGCCCTCGTCGCCTCGGTGATCGGGCGGGAATTCAGCAAGGGGCTCCTGAGGAAGGCGACCGGGCGGGACGACTCGGCTCTGGCGGAGGCTCTGGAGCATCTTGGGCGAGCCCAGCTCGTGGTGCCGAGCGGTGTCGTTCGGGGCGCCTATGTGTTCCGCCACGCCTTGATCCAGGACGTAGCCTATCAGGCTTTACTCAATCGCACCCGCCGGCACCATCACCGCCACATCGGCGAGATCCTACTCGCGGACCATGGTGAGGTTGCGGAGACGCAACCAGAGCTGATCGCGCACCATTTCTCGGAGGCCGGACTGCCCGAGCAGGCTCTGCCTTTCTGGACGCGCGCGGCGGAGCGCGCGCTCAAGCGGTCGGCGAACTACGAGGCGGTCAGTCATTGTGAGCACGTGCTCGCAACGGCCGCGGAACTTCGGGATTCCGACGCGAAGGGGTGCCAGGCGCTCAGAGCCCGGCTACTCCTCGGTCGCGCTCTGGAGGCCGCTGGCCGCCTTTCGGATGCGCTTATTCACCTTCGCGCCGCGGCGCAGATGGCGCGCGAGCGCGGCGACGTGGCCGCTTTCGTCGAGGCCGCGATGGGCTTCGACAACAGTCTTTTCCTGTCGAACGAACCGGTCGATGAAGGCATCGCGCTCCTCGAGGAGGCCTGGACGCAGCTCGCCGATGGTGATGAGAGGATGCGATGCCAAGTTACCAGCCGCCTCTCCCGTGCCAATCTGCTCGCCGGCAACGCCACACGCGCCATGACCTACAACCGCCAAGCCCTGGAGCTGGCGCGGCGGATCGATGATCGTATGGCGCTCCTGAACAGCCTCATCAGCGGCTTCTTCTTCCCGGCCAGTGCCAGGTCCACGTCTGATCTGGCCGACTGGCGCGTACGCATCGACGAAATGTTCGCGCTGGCGGATGCCTTGGACGACGATGATTCGCGGGGCCGCGTTCTCAGCTTGGACGTATACGTCTCGGCCGAGATGTGCGACCGCGCGCGTATGGACGAGGCTCTCGAGAAGCTATCCGTCCTGGGCGAGGGGCGGCAGCGGATGCTGATACAATGGATCGCCCGGCACGGGCGCGCCATGCAGGCCATCCTCGAAGGCGATCTCGCGACCGCTGAACAACACGCCGAGGCAGCCCTGGAAATGGGGCATCGGACCGTGGGCGAACAGGTGGAGGGCATCTACGGCATTCAGATGTTCACGATCCGCCGCGAGCAGGGGCGGCTCGCCGAGGTCGCGCCGGTCATCAAGCGGCTTCTGGACGAAAACCCCGACCGGGCGGCTTGGAAACCGGGCTTCGCGCTGATCGCCTGCGACCTGGGCTTTCAGAAGCCGGCGCGCAGGATGTTGGACGAGCTCGCGGAGGCCGAGTTCGCCTTCCCGCTCGATGCCAAGCACAGCACGACGCTGGCTTATCTGGCCGAGGTTTGCGTCGCGCTTGAGGACGAGGCGCGCTCGGAGCAGCTTTACGAGCTGTTGACCCCCTACAAGGACCTCACCGTCACGGCAGGAGTCACGACCGTCTGCTACGGTGCCGCAGGGCGCTATCTCGGCGCACTAGCCGGCGTTCTCGGCAATTGGGACGCCGCCGAGGAGCACTTCGAAGCGGCGCTCGCGACCAATCGTGCGATGCGTGCCTGGCCGTGGCTCGCGCATACGCAATACGCACATGCGCAGATGCTGCGCCGTTGCCGCCGGGACTGCGACGCAATGCGTGCACGCGCGTTGATGGATGAGGCATTGGAGACGGCGATCCGGCTTGACATGGTGGCACTGAGGCGCAAGCTACGCAGCCACGAACATTGAGCGAACAACACGTGTTGGCGCTGCGCGGTGGGGCCGGCACATCGGAGGCGAGACCATGCCGAGATTTATCATTGAGCGGAACTTCGCCGAGGAGCTGGAACTGGCCGCATGGGAGGAGGGGAACGACCGCATCGAACGCATCAACGACGAGGAAGGGGTCAAGTGGATCTTCTCATTCCTGAGCGCAGACAAACGGAAGACCTACTGCCTCTACGAGGCGTCCGACGCCGATGCTATTAGGCGGGCGGCGGCCCGCGCGAACATCCCGGCCGATGTCATCACAATGGTCGACGAGGTCAATCCGGCAATGTTCGCGTGATTTGAGAGGACAGGTGCGTCATCGTGCGGAGCGCAGCCGTCCTACTTCGCACAGTCCGGGTTGGGTCAGAAAGCGAAGTAGCAGCAGGCAGCGTTTTATTTCCGCTTGGAAGCTGAATTCGAACTCTCATGCTGGGTCTTGATGCCGTGAGCACGGTCGTCATCCGGGCTCGGAAGGAACGCCAAATCACGGGCTGCGAACCCACCGAGTCTAAAGGGAGCATCCCCGAACCGACAATCGGCAGGTGGCCTGCTGATCTATGCGAGGCTGACGGGAGCAGGCCGAACGCTGAGCGCGATCATTGAGCGGCAGCTCCGATCAGAATGCTCGCTGAGACGACCACTCCGCCGGGAGCGGCCGGAGAAAGTCGGCGAGAGTGGGACGCTTCAGCTGATCCCCATTGGCGATCACCTCAACGACATACGGCGCGAGCAGATTCAGCCGCAGCATCCGGCAGAGATGCGACTCGTTCACCTTCTCGGCCCCGGCCAACGCCCCGATCGAAGGATACCGGTCGCTTTCCAGCATCCGCTTCCACCCATGGGCCCGGGCGAGGGCATGAACCAGAGCATTGTCGGGACGCGATGGCTCGTTCAAGACCGGCCTGCCGATCCCGCCCGGCGTCACGACCTGCTTGCGCCCACCGCGACGCTGCACCCTACGGCCCGTTCTCGCCGCCCGAAGTGCCACCGGAACTGCTCAATCTGCAGTGGCTTCCGATCAAGTTGGATGGCGACCTGAAGAGCGAAGTGACGTATGTTGCTGACCGCATCGTCGAGGTGCTCGCCAACGTTGAACACCAAGGCCCTTGATCGTTGGCTTAGTACGGTGCCGCCCAGCGGAGAAGGTTGGACGCCAGTTCCCCTCCCTCCGCCAACGCTTGATTTTTCAACAAGATCAAGTGCGTATGAAAGTCTCGCCAAGGGCCCGGATGAGAGGCGCCGTCGTCACGGGCGGCTCCGGCTGAACTGGCACTCGACCACCGGAAACACCCGACCCGGCGGCGGACTCAGATTTGCCTCGGTCCCGACTTCGATCTGCGCGAGCCGCTGACGCTTGCACCCGCAGGCCTCGGCCGAGCCGGTGACGCCAATGTCGTGAGGGGAACCGAGGACGTGCCGCCGCAGTTTACATCCGATTAACTGCTGCTGGGCGTTTGATCCAGATCAAGGCCTCGGTGCATTCCTCGGTGCACGGTGTAACGCTGGGTGGGCAACGCTTCCTTTAGCCCCCTGCCGCAGACGCCAAGGACGAGGTAAGCAATGGCTACCGCTGTTCCAGTCGTCATGTTCAGCAATCTGAGCGAGGACACCCAGACAGGCGAAATCCTGGTGGAGCTGCACGATGCCGCGTCGGGAACTCAGTCGCTCAGCCTTCTGCGCGGCACAGCCGGCCTCCTGGCGGTATCGATCCTCAGCCACCTGCAAGCTGGCGACGAGCCCATCCCGGAAACCGCGATAACGCAGATCCCTGTGGTAACGCGATCAAGGCCAGCGGTTTCGCATAGAGGGGAGCCGTGTCTGGAGCTGCAGGTCAACCATCGGATCCCGATCGTCCTGGCGATCGCCCGAGAGACAGTTGAGGGTCTAAAGGCGGCGCTCGCCACGATCGAGGAACTTCACAGGCAGTCTGGTCGCTCCGGACCGCGTCATTAGATGACCGTAGACGATAAGGCCTCCAGCACGACATCGCCTGTCGGAGTGGGTTCGACGGCGCCGTAGCCGGACCGCATCCCCGGCTGCCACAAGCGCGCCGTCCTCGCCCATGGTCAAGGCTACGATCCCGCCGCCGCCGCTCGCGCCCCGCTACTTGACGCCGCACGATGACTGCGATGACATTGACTCTGCAATGTAAGACCTTATTGCAGTATATGTCAGACATACGCTAGAACGGTTGCGAAAACTGGAAGAGACATCAATGTCCGCCGCTCCTCCGGCCAGCAACCCGGCGCGCGACCTCGGCAATCAAGTGGCCGAGCATCTGGCGCGCGATCTGTTCTCCGGCCGCTACAGTCCGGGCGACCTCCTTCCGAAAGAAGCCGAGCTGTGCGGGAGGTTCGGCATGAGCCGGCCGTCGGTCCGCAGCGGGCTGCAGATCCTGTCGTCGCTCGGCATTGTCACGCGCGTCTCCGGACATGGAACGGTGGTTGAGGAGTATCGCGACTGGAACATCCTCGATCCGCTGGTGACGCGGTGGATGGCGCAGTACGCGCCGCCGAACCCCGAGTTCCTGCGCGAAATCTTTGAGTTCCGCCACGCGACGGAACCCTATATCGCGGCGATGGCGGCCAACCGGGCCAAGGCCCGCGATCTCCTCGCCATGGAGGAAGCCTTTACCGGCATGGAGCGATTGATCGGCGACGACGCGGATGCGCTCTGGGAAGGCCAGTCGTTCAGCGACTACGACGTCGCGTTCCACGCAGCCATTTATCGCGCGACCCACAATCTCGTCTGGGCCCAGCTCGCGCACATTCTGCGCCCCTCGATCATGCTGGTGGTGCGAACCTCGAACGATACGGCGGAAGAATTGCGCGACAGCCTGCAGCGCCACCGCCACCTCATGGAATGCATTCGCCTGCGCCGCCCGGAGGAGGCTTTCGACGCGGCCCGCCACGTCATGGCGCGTACCGCCTTCGACCTCAAGCTCGAAGCGGCGGGCAAGGCGGACGACCCGCTGCTCTTCCTGTGGAGGAGCCGGCTTCTCCCGACCTCGGGGGGGCAGGGCGATGCGGATCCCGTTCCGCCGCCGACCAACAACGACAATCATCGAAACCAGCAAGGAGGAAGCGATGTTTCGTGAGACGTTTCTAGGCGCCGTGAGGCGCATTTCGGGAGTCGCCGCGGCGACCGCAGTGGCGGTTGCCTTGGGAGGCTCGGCCCTGGCCGCCGAGTACGAATGGACGTTCCAGACCTCGGAGACGGCTGGCGAGCCGCAGTTCGAGCTGAAGAAGCAGTGGGCCGACAATGTCCAGACGATGTCCGGCGGCCGCATCAGCATCGAGATCCTGCCGACCGGCGCGGTGGTCCCGCACAACCAGACGCTCGACGCCGTCGGAGCCGGTATCCTGCAGGGGCACTTGACCGACCCGAGCTACTTCTCCGGCCGCGACCCGGCCTTCTCCATGCTGGGCAATCTGGTCGGCGCGTGGGGCGACCCGCTCGAGTTCCTTGAATATATGAAGCATGGCGGCGGCGAGGAGCTGTACAACGAACTGGTCGAGCCTTATGGCGTGCACCTGATCGGCGCTGCCGCGACCGGCCTCGAGTCGCTTCCGTCGAAGAGGCCGATCCGCGCCGTCGCGGACCTGAAGGGCCTGAAGCTGCGCGCTCCCGAGGGCATGGTCTATGACATCTTCAGCAAGGCCGGCGCCGCCCCGGTGAACCTGCCGGGCTCGGAGGTCTACACCTCGCTGGAGAAGGGCGTCATTGATGCGGCCGACTACACCGTATTCGCGACTAATCAGGCCCAGGGCCTCCACCAGTTCGCAAGATACCCGAACTATCCGGGTTTCCATTCGCTTCCGATGGTGGCGGTGTCCATCAATAAGGAGGTGTGGGACGGCTTGCCCGAGGATCTCAAGGCCATTCTCGAGACGTCGGTCGATGACTTGGCCTATACCATGGTCTTCGAGCTGAAGAAGAACGATATTGCGGCGGTCCAGGAGGCCCGCAAGGATCCGAATATCGAGATCATCGATATGCCGGCGGAAGAGCGGAAGAAGTTCCGCAACATCGCCAAGGAGGAGTGGGAGAACTGGGCATCCCGGAACGAGATGACCCAGAAGATCTACGACTCCGTCACGACCTTTCTCACCGAACGCAACCTGATGTGATCGCGTGCGGCGCGGCCGGCCGATGGCCGGCCGCGCCGTCCGTTCTTCCGGGACAAGCCGCCATATAGGGCGGCTGCCTGCCAGAGGCTTTCGCCATGAACAACGACGATCGCGAGATCAGCGACCGGCACGCGATGGAGGAGCTGTCCGACACCGACGCCGGCCAGCAGCCTATCCGCCATAGCGGGCAGGAGGGGCATCTCCGCACGGGTTTCGACCGCGCCATCGACAAGGCCGGTGTAGTATTGGCATGGCTGGTGTTCGCGGCCGCGCTCATCAGCGTCTATGAAGTGGTCATGCGCTACGCCTTCGATAACCCCACCTCGTGGGTGCATGAGACGACGGTTTTCCTGATCGCTTTGATCTTCGCGATCGGCGGCCCAGTGGCGCTTGCCCGCGACAAGCATATCCGCGTGCGGCTTCTGTATGACGCGGCGTCGCCGCGGGTACGGCGCGCCTTGGACATCTTCAACGCCCTCGCCACCCTCCTCTTTCTAGCAGGACTTACCTATGCCGGCCTTGTGATGTCGGAGAAGGCCTTCTTCAGCCCGACAGGGGCCTTTCAACTCGAACGGTCCGGGACCTCCTGGAATCCGGTCTTCCCGGCCCTGATCAAGGGCGTGATCTTGCTGGCGGCGATCATCATGGTCATTCAGACCATTCTCCATCTCGTCGGCGCGCTCCGTACCAAAGGGTACGACGACAAGCCCGCGCGCCAGGAGAATTGAGGTGGGATTTGGTCTCGACGCGCTCGGCATCGAGCTGGGTACCTATGTCCTGGTCGGAAGCATATTCCTGTTGCTGCTGACCGGGCTGCCGCTGGCCTTCGTGACGGGGCTCGTGGCGCTGGTCTTCACCTTCGGATGGTTCGGTCCGAACGCGCTGCCGCTCATCACGAGCCGCATCTACGGCTTCATCACCGAATATTCGCTGGTTGCCGTCCCGATGTTCGTGTTCATGGCGTCGCTGCTCGACCGCTCCGGCATCGCCCGCGACCTGTTCAACGGCATGCGCATCCTGGCCGGCCGGCTGCCCGGCGGGGTGGCGGTCCAGACATTGGTGGTCGCGTTCTTCCTCGCCGCCATGTCCGGGATCATCGGCGGCGAGATCGTGCTTCTCGGTATCCTCGCGCTGCCACAGATGCTGCGCCTCGGCTATGACCGCAACATCTCGATCGGCGTCGTATGCGCCGGTGGCTCGCTCGGCACCATGATGCCGCCGTCGATCGTGTTGATCATTTACGGTCTGATGGCGAGCGTCTCCATCGCCGACCTGTTCACGGCGGCGATCACGCCCGCCACCATCCTGATGCTGTCCTACGTCGCCTATGTCCTGTTCCGCTGCATCCGGAACCCCGACCTGGGTCCTCCGCTGCCGGCCCAGGAGGCCCACATGGCGGGTCGGGAGAAGCTGCAGGCGTTGAAATCGATCATTCTGCCGGCGCTGATCGCCTTCCTCGTCCTGGGCACCATCTATGGCGGGATCGCCTCGGTCACGGAGGCGGCATCCATGGGTGTCGCCGGCGTTGTCGCCGGCACCGCTCTTCGTCGCGAGCTGACCGGCCGTCTCCTCCATGAAAGCGTCGTCCAGACAATCAACACCTGCGGCATGATCGTCTGGATTGGCATCGGCGCCGCGACCTTGGTCGGCGTCTACAACCTGATGGGCGGCAATCGATTCGTGTCCAGCACGATCCTGGGCATCGACGCCGCTCCGATCGTCATCATCATGGTGATGATGCTGATCCTGATGGTCCTGGGCATGTTCCTGGACTGGATCGGGATCGCGATGCTGACCCTGCCGATCTTCGTGCCGATCGTCCAGGAGCTGGGCTACGATCCGATCTGGTTCGGCATCCTGTTCTGCTTGAACATGCAGGTCAGCTTCCTCAGCCCGCCCTTCGGGCCGGCGGCCTTCTATTTGAAGGGCGTCGCGCCGCCGGGGATCACGCTCAAGCACATCTTCGGCTCGGTCGCGCCCTTCATCATCCTGCAGCTGATCGTGCTGTCTCTCGTTCTGTTCTACCCGCAGGTCGCCATGTGGATTCTGGAGTAGCCGCGCCATGAAGATCACCGCGCTGAAAACCTGGCCGGTGCCGCCGCGCTGGCTGTTCCTCAAGATCGAAACCGACGAAGGTGTCGCCGGCTGGGGCGAGCCCGTTATCGAGGGTCGCGCCGCGACAGTCGAGGCAGCCGTGCACGAGCTGTCGGATTATCTGATCGGTCGCGACCCGCGCCGCATCGAGGATATCTGGCAGACCCTCTATCGCGGCGGCTTCTATCGCGGCGGCCCGATCCTTATGAGCGCGATCGCCGGCATCGACCAGGCGCTCTGGGACATCAAGGGCAAGGCGCTCGGCGTGCCGGTCCACGAGCTGCTCGGCGGAGCCGTGCGCGACAGGATGCGCATGTATTGCTGGATCGGCGGGGACCGCCCGGCCGACATCGCCCGCAACGCCGCGGAGGTCGTCGCCAAGGGCTTCACGGCCTTCAAGATGAACGGCTCCCCCGAGATGGCGATCGTCGACAGCCATCGAAAGATCGACGAGGCCGTGGCGCGCGTTGCCGAGGCGCGCGCGGCCGTCGGGCCGGATATCGGCATCGCCATCGACTTCCACGGCCGCGTCCACCGGCCGATGGCGAAGGCGCTGCTGCGCGAGTTGGAGCCCTTCCATCCGCTGTTCGTGGAAGAGCCGGTCCTGCCCGAGCATCTGCACTGCCTTCCGCAGATCGCCGGCGGGCTCGGCTATCCCATCGCGACCGGCGAGCGGCTGTTCAGCCGCTATGATTTCCGGCCGATCCTCGAGGCCGGCCATGTCGACATCCTGCAACCGGACCTCAGCCATTGCGGCGGCATCACGGAGGGGCGGAAGATCGCCGTCCTCGCCGAGACCTATGACGTCGCCATTGCCCCGCACTGTCCGCTGGGGCCGCTCACGCTGGCGGCGTCGCTGCAGCTGGATGCCGTGGCGCACAACGCGTTCATCCAGGAACAGAGCATGGGTATCCACTACAACACGGGGAACGACGTCCTCGACTATCTGGTCGATCCGGCGCCGCTGCAGATCGCCGACGGCTATTTGCCGATCCTGTCGGGACCCGGCCTGGGCGTCGAAATCAACGAGGCGTTCGTCATCGAGCGCGCCAAAGAGGGCCATCGCTGGCGGAATCCGACTTGGCGCCACGATGATGGGAGCGTCGCCGAATGGTAACGCTTCCGAACGCACCTATCGTCATCGAGGAGGCGCACAACCCCTATCGGGACTGCATTCAGGGTCTCGCCAACGAGCCTATCACCGTCGTCAATCTTTTGAACGACGCGCAGAAGAACCTTCGACCCGGCAATATGCTTGCCGATCTGTCAGACGTGACCGTGAAGGAGGTGGTGCTGCGCCTGGTGGCGAACCGGCCGCGCGTCGCCATCATCGCCGGGTCGCCGGACCATCCTGCGCACCTCCTCGACCGGACGCACGCGCTGATGGCGGCGGCACGCATCTGGCAGAACGGCGGCGTGCCCTTTCTATTTTCGGTTCCGGTGATTTGCGACGGCACCGCGCAGAACAATATCGGCCAGAGCTACAGCCTCGCCTCGCGCAATCACACCGCGGCGGCGGTCAACATCACCTTCGAGGGTCATAGCTATCACGCGGCCTATGTGCTCGCGGGCTGCGACAAGAGCCCGACCGCGATTCTCTCCGGCCTCGCCGCGGCCGAGGTGGCCCGCCGCCATCGCGGCAACCAAGCGCCGGTCTGGGCGGTCTTCGCCCCGGAGCATGTGCTGAAGGGCGGCAAGATCCCGTCCGCGACCCGACAAGAGCTCCAGACCCTGGCCGCCAAGGCGCGCGCGGACGGTCACGCCGAACTCGGCGAGGATATCGAGGAGAACCTGAGATACATCCTCCAATGCTCATCCGACGAGGCCTTCGCCGGACAGCTCGAACGCGCACGGAACCTCGATCTGATCGACGCCGACACGGAGCGCCGGCTGCTCAACGAGCTGGCCGAGCATACCTGCGACAGCCATGGCGGCATCTGCGCTTTCAACGGCACGGGCAACAGCTCGCGGACGATGCTGGCCGCATTCGGCCTGACCCCGCCCGAGCTGGAGCTGCTGACAGGCCTGCCGGGAGACGAGACGGTGGCGAAGGGCGTGGACGGCCTGTTCTTCTTGCTGAACAAGCCGGACTTCAGCCTCTGCAGTCTGGTGAGGGCCAACTTCGCCAACGTCGTGCGCATCCACAACGCGACAGGTTCGTCCAGCAACATGCTCCTGCATCTGCCTTGCATCATGCGCCACGCCGGCTTCGACGTGACCATCGACAGCTATCGCGACCTGCGCGACGCGACGCCGGTGCCGGAGGTCTTCGCCCACAGCCTGACCGAGAACCGCGATACCTTCGTCCTGGCGCAGCAGTTCATGGCCGGTCAGCATCGCGGCATGGAAAGCCTGTACCGGGTTCTCCATGATCTTGGGATTCCGATGGACCTGGATGCCCCTACGGTCACTGGGGCCACGTGGCGGCAGCGCACCGAGGGGCTGATGACACCGGTCGACCCGACGCTCGGCGACAAGGCGGTGATCCGGACGGCGCCCGTGCGCAAGAGGTCGGGCGTGGAGGTGTTGACCGGAAGCTTCCTCGAAAGCTGCGTGGTCAAGCTGTCGGGCATGTCGGACGCGCAGTACGACCACTTTGACGATCACCTGTTCATCGTCCGCTATTACGAGAACGAGCATCTCTGCAACGCAGATTTCGCCGCCCGCGACCTTGTCGACCGCCTGAAGGGTACGGACGGTCTCGACGAGGCCTTGACACGTGCCGTGGTCACCCGCAATGGCGGTCCGGTGAACGCCGACCTGTCCGACCACCACCACCTCTTGGAAAAGCGCCTGCTGTCCTTTGCCTTCATCATAGCGGGGCAGGGGCCGATGGCCTATGGCATGCCGGAAATGTTCTCGCCGAGCCAGAATCTGCGCCACCATCGCATTCTCGAGGTATCGTCGATCCTGATGACCGACGGCCGCTATTCCGGTGTCACCAAGGGCGCCTGCATCGGCCACACCGTGCCGGAGGCTTTTGCCGGCGGTGGCATCGGCTTCCTGAAGGACGGCGACATTTTGCGCTTGAGGCTGACGAAGCGGCGAATCGATCTCCTGGATCGCAACGCTCTGTTGAAGGGCCGGGAGGAGGCGTGCGATCCGACGACGCTTGCCGAGCGCCGCGACCTGCATGCCGCCCGCATGGCGCGCATGACTCACCGGAGGCTCGACATCGCCGCGAGCAACGTGATGGAAATGGTGTCCGACGCATCGCGCGGCGTCGTGCCGTCGGCCGTCGACCGGCGTGCCACGCTAAGCTGGCGCGATGCAAAGGAGGGTAGGTAATGACCGATGTTTTCGACAAGGTAATGGACGAGATGCCGCTGGTGGCGGTCCTGCGCGGCGTCAGGCCGGAGGAGGTGCTCCTGGTCGCGGACGCCCTGATGAGCGCCGGTTTTCGCATGATCGAGGTTCCGCTTAACTCGCCGGATGCCTTCGAGAGTATTGCGCGGCTGGCGAAGCACTGCCCGCCCGAGGTCTTGACCGGCGCCGGAACCGTACTCCACCCGGAGGATTGCGGGCGCCTCGCCGTTCTCGGCGCCTCGCTGACGGTCACGCCGAACACCGAGGTGGAGGTTATAGAAGCCGCCGCGCGTGCGGGGCTGGTTCCGCTCATCGGCTGCCTGACCCCGAGCGAGGCGATCCAGGCGGTGCGGCACGGGGCACGGGCCTTGAAGGTCTTTCCCGCCTCGCGGATGGGGCCGGCCTATCTGAGGGACATCCGTGCCGTGCTGCCTAGCGGCACAAAGCTGATTCCGGTCGGCGGCATCAATCTCCAGACCATGGAGGATTTCCACGCTGCCGGTGCCGATGGCTTCGGCTTCGGCACCAACCTGTATGTGCCCGGCCAGTCGGCCGCGGAAGTTGGCGCCATCGCCGGTGATCTGGTGGCCGAGTACAACCGTCTCCGTCGGCATTGATCGTGGACCGCGGGGCCGGCGAAGTCGTCGTCGTCGATTGGGGCACGACCTCGTTCCGGGCATGGCTGGTGGACGTCGGCAGCGGCCGGTGCTTGGACGAGATCCCCACCGGGCATGGCATGCGCGCCTTGGAGCGGCAGGATTTTCCGACATATTGTCAGGCCATGCTGTCGCGCTGGCGCGACGATCCGGGCCGGCTGCGGCCGCCGGTCTACATGGCGGGCATGGTCGGCTCATCTCTTGGCTGGCTGACCGCCCCGCAGCCGCCCCTGCCGATGGGAGCGGAGGGACTCGTCGAGCATGCCGTGGCCGCCCCGGGCATGGCGGATGCCTGGATCATTCCCGGCGTGCGGCTCCAGGACAGCGCGACGGATAGAATCGACGTGATGCGCGGCGAGGAGGTGCAGATCTTCGGCGCGCTTTTGTTGGCCGGCCGCCGCGACGCCGTCCTCTGTCTTCCGGGCACGCATGCCAAGTGGGCGCGGGTGGAGGAGGGCGTGCTGGTGGACTTCGCGACCTCTGTCACAGGCGAGTTGTATCAGGCGGTTCTCGACCACACCATCCTGGGCCGGCCTGTGGATCATGGCGCGCCATGGTCCGAAACCGCCTTCCGGCTGGGGCTCGACGTGGCGAAGCGGAGCGGCGGTCTGCTCGATCACCTGTTCACCGCGCGCAGCCGGCATCTCTATGGCGGCCTCGGGTCCGAGGCCATCGCATCCTATCTCTCGGGGCTTCTCATCGGCCACGAGTTGAAGGCGATGGGCGATCGCTATGGGGCGCCCGACGACGTCCTCTTGGTCGGGGCGGAGGCGCTCCGTCGGCAGTATGAAACGGCGCTCGCGACGTTCAGTCGGAAATATCGCTGGATCGCCGGACCGGACGCCACCATTGCCGGCGTGGTCGAGGTCGTTCGGAAACACCGGCCACGGATCGGATAGCGCATCAGAGGCTATTCGCTGACGGTTGTGCTCGCATTCCGATGCGTGGTTAGCTGCGTTTCGATCAACGTCGCAGTGAGGCCAGCAGGATGGATCTTGAACCAGTCGCCGGAACGATAGGGGCCGAAGTAAAGGGCGTCGACCTTGCCGGGCCGCTGCGCGACGACCTTGCCGAAGGTCTGCGCAAGGCACTTGGCGAGCATTTGGTCCTGTTCTTCAGGGATCAGCAGCTCGACGTCGCCAGCCAGAAGCGGCTCACGGGTGCGTTCGGTGAGTTGATGGCAGTGCCCTATGTGGAACCGCTGGCCGACGAACCCTACATCGTCGCCGTCCTCAAGGAAGCGGGCGAAACTGGCATCAGCGTCTTCGGCGGCGCGTGGCATTCCGACTTCAGCTTCCTTCCCCGTCCACCCGGGGGATCGGTGCTTCTTGGCGTCGAGGTGCCGCCGTTCGGCGGCGACACGCTGTGGGCCAACCAGATCATCGCATACGAGACGCTTCCGGACGACTTGAAGGCGGTGGTCGATGGGCGAGGGGCGGTGCATGTGGGGGCACCCTACGGCGTGAAGCATGCGCCGGCGTCGGACCTGCGGCTCAGCCGTTCGATCCATATCCAGCGCGGCGATCCGGAGGCGGATCGCGAGGTCGTCCATCCGGCGGTGCGAACCCACCCCTGGACCGGCCGCAAGGCCCTGTTCCTCAATCCGATCTACACGACCCGTCTGGAGGGAATGTCGGCCGAAGACAGCCGCCCTCTGCTGCAACGGCTCTATGAGCATGCCGTGCGGCCGGAATTCACCTGCCGCTTTCGCTGGACACCGGGCGCCGTGGCGATCTGGGACAATCGGGCGACGCTTCACTATGCGATCAACGATTATGACGGGCAGCGCCGGCTGATGTATCGGACGACATTCGCTGGGGAGGAGCCTTATTGAGGTAACGACCGCAGCGCCGCCCGGATCAGCGCGAGGAGTTCATCGGGCGCGGCGGGCTTGCGGAGCAGCGCAAGGCCGGCCTTCTCGATTGCGTCGACCTCGCGATGCAGAATCTCCCCGGTAAGGATGATGGCGGGGACCAGCCAGCCGGCCCGCTGGCGGATGCAATTCACGGCATCGAGACCGGTTTCGTTGCCCGGCAGCCGGTAGTCGGCGATGATGACCATCGGCAAGTCCTCGGCTGTCGTCATCTGCTTCAGGGCGTCCGCACCGCTCGCCGCGACGGCCACAGGGAAGCCTTCCAGCCTCAGCATTATCGCCAGGGCGTCGAGCACCGCGGGATCATCTTCTATGAGGAGCAGGAGCGCATCCGTCGCCTCGGGAGCAAATCCTTCGGGCGGGACGGCCTCACGCGCGAAGTGCCGGGTTGCACCGCGCGGTACTGTGACGGAAAACACGGAGCCCTTGCCAGGCGTCGAGCGCACCGTGACGGGGTGGCCCAGAAGGCCGGCCACGCGTTTGACGATGGCAAGACCCAGACCGAACCCGTGGTCACGCTGCCGAGCGACGTTCCCGAGCTGGTAGAACTCCTCGAAGATACGGCCGAGTTGATCGGCGGGAATTCCGATGCCGGTGTCCCAGACCTCCAGTCGGACGTCACGACCACGGCGCCGACAGCCGATCAGAACCTTGCCCGCCGGCGTATAGCGCACGGCGTTGGAGACGAGGTTCTGCACGAGTTGCTTGAGAAAACCGAAATCGCTGTGAACGATCAGCTCCGAGCGGACGACGCGCAACTCGATCCCGTTCGCCCGGGCGAACGGCTCGAACTCGCCGAAGAGCAGGTCGAAAAGCTTGGCAATGGGAAAATCGCCAAGCTCCGGAGCGTCGGCGCCCACTTCCAGACGGTTGATGTCGAGCAAGGTGTTGAGCAGGATCGCCATTGATCGGTGTGCCTCGCCGAGCGCGCGGACGGCCCGTGTTGCTTCGTCCCCTGTGGTCAGCTTCGATAGCACACCCCAGAGCGCGCCGATCGTCTGCAAGGGCTGGCGCAGATCGTGACTGGCCGCAGCCAGGAACTGCGACTTCACCCGGCTGGCCTCCTCCGCCCGTGCTTTCTCTTGGACAAGGGCTTCTTCGGTTCGCTTCAATTCCGAGATGTCGGTACCGACACCCTGAAACTCGACGGGCGCACCGTCCTCGCCGAAGAACGCCCGCGTTGTCCAGATGTGCCAATAGGTCTCACCCTCCGGCGTGGCGGATCGCCATTCAGTTCGGGCGACCGGCGCCTCGGGCGTCAGAGAGGCCAAATAGTCGGTCAATTGGGCGTGCATCTCCGGGGGAACATTGTCGAGGAGCGTACGGCCGACGAGCGACTCGGGCGTTTTACCGAAATACGCAGCATAGGCCGGGTTAGTGAAGGTGATGGTCATATCCGGTCTATAGCGACAGACCAGCTCCGTCTGATCCTCGACGATTCCACGATAGCGCTCCTCGCTTGCGCGTAGCGCCGTTTCGGCCTCGATGCGCCGGTTGACTTCGCTCTGCAGGTCGCGCGTGCGTTCTTCCACACGCTGCTCCAGAACGTCGCGGGCCTGCCGCAGGGCCTCCTCGGCCTCCTTGCGATCGGTGATGTCGAGATGCAGGACCACGGCGCGGCGGCGCCGGCCGGACAAGGGAGCCACGATGGCTATGCACCATCGCCGCCGCAGGGGCGAGTGGCAGGAATATTCAAGGCGCAGGCTGTCGCGTTCGCCGGCCAGAACGGCGCGCAGCCCGGCCGCCATCGCACGCGCCGTCGCGACCACCTCGGGAGCGCCGGTTACGGATTCGCACAGCGCGATGTAGTTGATGTCGAGGCCGAGGTCCTTCCCGGCGTAGCCATTATCGAGGGCGAATTGTTTCCAATGCTTGTTGAAGCCGATGATGGTGCCCTTATGGTCCAGCAGGGCGATGTTGGCTGGAAAGGCATCGGCAAGCGACGCAAGCATGCGCCCGCTCGTATAACCGGCCGGTTCCTGTTCGTTGCGTTTGCCCACGCCGACGACCAGCAGCCGATACCAGGCTCCGCGCCTGCTCGTCTGGAGCAAGCCATCGGCCGTCCTAGTGAAAACAAAGCATCAAAGGTTAAAATGGCCTGCTGTAATGCCATTTCGAATAGGGAAGATTACCTATGTGATGATAACAGCGCGCCTCGGACAAATAGCCTCGTCTCGCTTTGACGCGTTCATCTTGGGGTGGGCCCAGCCGATCAGTGCTTCTCGATGGCCATCACTGGATCGCTGGACGGAACATGAGCATAGTCCGCCATTCCCAGGCAGTGCGTGATGGTGATGCCATCTGCAGAGAGAGGCCACTTTCCCCATTCGGAGGTTATGATGCGGCCTTCCCACTCAATCCGCCCGACCCCGAACATCGGCGTCCGCCGCGCCAAGATCGTTCGGTAGATTTGCTCATATTGGTCGACAAGAGGGCCCCAGTCCGTCTCGTGCAGCCATTTGCCCGTGTAGTCTTCATTGTAGACCCGGCATAGTTCGGTGCCGACCAGCCTATACCGGACGCGCAACGGCTGACCGTGGATCTCGGCGATATTGATGTAGGGCAGGCTGGTTTTGATCTCGGCAGGATCGATGTCGCGCTTCGCCGGGAAGTTGCGGTCGCCGCGAAGAGAATGCCAATAGGCATCCAAGGACTTGATTCTGGCCGACCGGATGTCGCTCGGGGGCAATGATACTCTGCAAGGCGTAAGGCCATCCAACAGTCCCGTTTCGGCAGTGTTCACCGCCGAATTTCCGGCTGCGTCACGTGGCAGGCCGGTGATCAGAATGCCGGCGCGTGCAAGCGCCCCCCAATAGAGCGACAGGGTCGGGGACATATTGATGAGGGGCCAGCGCATCAGACCTCCCGGCCTCGGCACACGGAGCGACCGGACTGATACTGCCGGGCACTCATCCGGCGGCGCCAGAAATGGCGATAGGCGGTGTGCTTCCTGTCGATTTTAACAGGCGCATGACACATTCTCGGTGAAAATTAATCTCACAAGCAATCATGCCCTTCCTCATGCCTGAATGAGCTTAAAAGGAAGTGAGGGAACAATGCTAATTCAGAATTCGATTTTGATTTTGATTTTTCTCATAGTTTCGTCTGTTCGTAAATAAGGTTGAAGCTCTCTGGTGCCGGCGCGTGCTATTCGGAAGCCGGCGCTTTCGCTTCGGCGAGAAGCCAGTGACGGAAGAGCTGCGCCGCTTGGCTGTCGGACCGGCCTTCGGGGGAAACGACATAGAAGGCCTCCTCCGTCGTCAGCGTGACGTCGAACGGCGCGACAAGTCGACCGGCGGCGATCAGCGGCGCGACGAAGCAGGTTCTGCCGAGCGCGACACCGGCCCCTTGCATGGCGAGGTCCAGGGCGAGGATCGCCGTATCGAATTCCTGGCCTCGGGCCGCATCGACCTGATCGGCGACGCCTGCCTGCGCGAGCCAGTGCGCCCAGCCGTCGCGGAAGCCGATGGCGTGGAGCAGCCGGTGGCCGGCCAGATCCGCCGGCGCGGTCAGCCGCCGGGGACCTTGGCATAGGGCGGGGCTGCACACCGGGAATACATGGTCCCAGGTCAGCCGGTCGGCCTGCGGACCCGCCCCGTTGCCCCTGCCATACCGGACCTCCAGATCGATGCCCGGGTCGGACTGATCCGCCAGCCAGGTCGAGCTGATGATGCGCAACTTGATCTCCGGATGGGCCGCGTAGAAACGCGGCAGGCGCGGCGCAAGCCAAAGGACGGCGAAGGCCGGCGTCACCCGGATCGCCAGCCGATCCCCGGAGGTGCGGCCGAAAATTTCGGCCGTTCCTTCGGCCAAACGCCCGAAGGTCTCGCGAACGAGGGGCAGGAGCGCCTCACCGGCATCGGCGAGTTTGAGGCCGCGCGGCAGCCGGTGGAAGAGGAGGCGGCCGAGATGCTGCTCGAGCAACCGCACCTGCTGGCTCACGGCGGACTGGGTAATTCCGAGTTCGCGCGCGGCTTCCGTGAAGCTCATATGCCGGCCCGCGGCCTCGAAGGCGCGCAGCCAATTGAGCGGCGGAAGTCTGTCAGCCATACCGAACCGTCCATTAGATAAGCTTGGTCTCAGGACCGATATTAGTCGTTTGCCGGCTGGCGCTGACAACCGCAATCTAACGCCATTACATCATGATTTCAGAACGCAGGCGCAACCAATGCTGACGATGACAGGTTCCGAGATTCCCTCCGATACAAGAGCCGAGGCGATCGACATGCGCGATCTCGCCGCCTATCCCACCGATCGCCGGATCGTCGGAGCACGGTGCGAGGAGGGCGGGGTTATCGTCGATTGGGATGATGGCCGGCAGAGCCGCTTTCACGCCGTCTGGCTGCGCGATAACTGCGCCTGCAGCGCCTGCCGGCATCCGCAGGCGATGGAGCGGCAGTTTCTGCTGATCGATGCGCCGGAGCGGATCACGATCCAGGAGGCTCAAACGACTCTCGGCGGCCATCTCCTCGTGCGCTTCGGCGCCGAACGCCCCGGCGACGCGCCGCATGTCAGTCGCTTCGATGCCGGCTGGCTCCGCCATCACTGCTATTCCGATTGGGCACGGGCGGAGCGGGCTTGGCACCCCCGTTCTTGGAACGCTCTGGGGAACTCCCCGGGAACGGCATTGATCCCCACCGTCGAGTACAAGGCCGTGATGGAAACCGATGCCGGTCTCGCCGAATGGCTAACGGCGATGCGCGACTGGGGCGTGGTCCTGCTGCGCAACGCTCCGGCGGAGCCGGGCGAGGGCCTGCGCATCGCCGGTCGCGTAGGGCCGGTTCGGCCGACCAACTTCGGCACCTCCTACGATGTGGTCTCGATGCCGAACCCCAACGCCAGCGCCTATACGCCGATCGGCCTGGAGCCGCACACCGATCTCGCTAATTGGCGCTGGCCGCCGGACTTCCAGCTTCTGTTCTGCGTCGCGAATGAGGCCGAGGGTGGCGGCTCGATTCTGGTCGACGGCTTCAGCGCCGCCGAGGAGCTGCGCCGATGCGACCCCGAGGCCTTCGACCTTCTATCGACGCAGCCGATCGATTTCCGCTTCCAAGACGAAACCTGCGACATTCGCCACCGGGCGCCGGCGATCGAGCTCGATCATGCGGGCGCCTTCAAGTCGATCCGCTTCAACAATTGGCTTCGCGCCGCGCTCGACCTGCCCGAGGCGAAGGTCGAGCCGACTTATCGCGCGCTGCGGACCCTGTGGGGCTATCTGCGCGATCCGCGTTTCCAGCTTCGCCCGCGGCTCGCCGCCGGCGAGATGCTGGCGTTCGATAACGCACGGGTGCTGCATGGCCGCGAGCCGTTCGACCCCAATACCGGGCGACGCCATCTGCAGGGCTGCTATCTCGACCGCGACCTGGTGCTGAGCCGCCTGCGCCTGCTCGAGCGCCGCAGGATGTCAGAAGGGGAGCCTAAATCCGGTCCGCGCTGAAGGTGTCGCAACTCGCCGGGTCACCGCTTGCGAGGCCGCGTTCGAACCAGCGGACGCGCTGGGCCGAGCTGCCGTGGGTGAAGGAGTCCGGGCTGACATAGCCGCGGGACTCCCGCTGCAGACGATCGTCGCCGATCGCGCTGGCGGCGTTCAGCCCTTCCTCGATATCGCCCTCCTCGAGGATCTGACGCGACCGTTGCGCGCGATGCGCCCAGAGACCGGCGAAGCAGTCCGCCTGCAACTCCACCCGGACCGACAGATCGTTGGCCTCGACCTGGCCCACTTGGCCGCGCAGGCGATTGACCTCTTGGGTGATGCCCAGAAGCGTCTGCACATGATGGCCGATCTCGTGGGCGATGACATAGGCCTGGGCGAAATCCCCTGGGGCCCCGAATCGCGTCCGCAGTTCCTCGAAGAAGCTCAGGTCGAGATAGACCCGCCGGTCGCCGGGGCAATAGAACGGACCGACTGCCGCCTGCGCGAAGCCGCAGGCCGATTGAACTGCGCCGGTGAACAGCACCATCGTCGGCTCCTGATAGGTCCCGCCGAGTTCCTGAAAGATCGCGTGCCAGGTATCCTCGGTATCCGCCAGCACGACGGACACGAACTCCGGCAGCTCACCGCCGGCGGTCGGCGGCTGACCCTGAGGCGAAGAGGTCGTGTCCTCGAAGGTCGGCCCGTTCTGAAGAACGATGCTCGGATCGACGCCGAAGAACAGTGCCGCCACAAGAAGGATCACTGCGCCGATTCCGCCGCCTGCGATGCCGCGCGACACCCGCATGCCGCGCCGGTCCTCGATGTTCTGACTTCGCCGACCGCCCCGCCACCGCATCCGGCTTCGCGCTCCGTATCCTTAGCGGAATCCTTGCCCAGCCTGAACAACGCAGGAGCACTGAGAATGGTTCAACGCGCTGCCTTGACCTTCTCCGAACGCTGCCACGATTCCGCCCTACAAACGCCATAGGACCCGGCGATCGTCGGCTGAGCTTGTACCGAAGGGGGTTCTCATGCAGCGATCGGCGCTTCTTCTCGGATTTCTCGGCATCGTCGCGGCGGTTCTCATCGCCGCAGGGTTGGCCGCCGGTGGCTATCTCGCCGGGCGCGGCGTAGCTGCGTCGCGGCTCGATGATCGGTTCGTGACGGTCAAGGGTGTGGCGGAGATCGAGGCTGCGGCGGATCTGGCGACCTATCCGCTTCGCGTCACCATGACCGGCGGCGATTTGATTGGAACGAAGGCCCGGATCGACGATGCCCTCCAGCAGATCACCGCCTATCTGCGTGACTACGGGTTCGGGGAGGACGAGCTCGCAGCCCAGCGATTGGAGGTGCAGGACTTCTTCTCCATGGGCTACCGGCCGGAGGGCCTGACGGAGGACTCGCGCTACATGCTCGCCCAGGCTGTCCTGATCCGGTCGTCCAACATAGATTTGGTGACAAAGGTCAGTCAGGACGTCGGCGAGCTGGTGCGGCGCGGGATCGTCATCAACGATGCCGGCGGGCCGACCTACATCGTCACGGCCGGGCGGCTGAAGGAGTTGAAGCCGCACCTGATCCGACGCGCGACGCTTGCGGCGAAGGACGCCGCGGCGGAGTTCGCGGCCACCTCGGGCAGCAAGGTCGGCGATATCCGGCGCGCGAACCAAGGCGTCATCGTCGTGCGGGCGCGCGACGAGTCGCCGATGATCCAGGAGTTTCAATCGGCGGAGAAGCGGATTCGGGCGGTGGTGACCATTGAATATCTGCTGGCTCGATAGGATCGGGACCGCGCTGCGAAGCAGGGGGGGATGGCTGTCCGTCTTCGACTTGATTGTCGCAGGAAAGTAATCTTCAATGACGGCCACAATTTGGTAGCGTACAGCTCGCTCTGCGGCTTCTCCACACGTGACTGCGGTCTGTGGAGACAGCGGGAAAGGCTGATTTCCTCGTTGACGGGGGCAAGAGGAGTACGTTCATCCGTGCGCGCCGACTCCGCGGCAGGCCGTATTCGATCGAAATGCCTCTATCAGCATCCACTATCAACTTAGGTATGCAGTTATGACTTCGACAGACGGCCAGGAAGGACACGGTTCGGCCGCGGGCTTGCGTATCCTCGTTGTCGAGGATGAGATGCTGGTGGCGATGCTTATGGAAGACATGCTGATGGATCTCGGTTACGAGGTCGTCGGCACGGCGTCGCGCATCAACACGGCCGTCGAGATGGCGCAGCGGGAGACGTTCGATGCCGCGATTCTCGACGTGAATTTGAACGGACAGGAAGCCTATCCGGTGGCCGACGTGCTGATCGCGCGGGGCATTCCTTTCGCCTTCGCGACCGGCTATGGCGAGACGGGAGTGCGCGAACCGTACCGCAGTCACCCGACCCTGCAGAAACCGTTCCAGCAGCAGCATCTGAAGGACGTGATCGCGAAGGTCTTGGGGCTGAAAGCCGGCTGAGGACGAATCACGACCATAAGGACGGTCCGCCTCCCGCGGATGGGGCGGAGGCGTCAATATCTCTGCGCAAAAATAACACATAAAAAGTGTTCAAATTAAAATACGGTCGTGCGCTAGTGTAATTATATTGACAGTGGGACGCCCATAGTGTGAATCTCTTCTCCAGAGCGTCGCGACCTCGGGATCGAGGTGGAGTTCGGGCCTGGTCCTCCCGGTAAGGGACCCGCGGGATTTGAAGTGGGCAGCTTGCGGCCGCGTCATCAATTGCTAAAGCGCCACGGGGACGTTCTCCGTGGGCCCGGGCTTTCCAGAGTGGGAGTACGGCCGATGAACTATTTCCCGGCATTTCTGGATCTGAAGCAGCGGCCCTGCCTCGTCGTCGGTGGCGGCGAGATTGCGGCACGAAAGCTGCGTCTGCTGCTCAAGGCTGGCGCCGACGTCACGGTGGTGGCGCCCCGGTTCAATGACGAGATCACCGACCTGGCCAACCGCGGCGCGATTCGGGTGATCCGCCGCGGCTTCGTCGGCGGCGACGCGACCGACCGCGCCGTCGTCATCGGCGCCACGGGCATCACTGCCGTCGACGAGCGCGTCGCGGCCGCCGCAGACATTGCGGGCGTTCCGGTCAATGTGGTCGATCGCCCGGACCTGTCGCGTTTTCTCGTGCCGGCGATCGTCGATCGCGATCCGGTCGTCGTCGCCATCGGAACGGGCGGTGCGGCACCCGTGCTGGCACGGAGACTGCGCCAGACAATCGAGAGCCTTTTGCCGGCGCGTCTGGGCTCGCTGGCAAAGTTCGCCGAGAGTTTCCGCGTTGCTGTCCGGGCGGTCATGCCGGATGGAGCAGTCCGCCGTGGGTTCTGGGAGCGGTTCTTCGACGGCCCTGTCGCCGAGCGGGTGCTTGCCGGCGACGAGCCCGCGGCGCGCGAGAAGATGCTGGCACTCGTGAATGGGCGCGCCGGGCGGGAGGCGGCGAGGTCGTCGGCGGGTACGGTCGCCATTGTCGGCACGGGACCCGGCGATCCCGATCTCCTAACCTTTCGGGCACTGCGCCAGATGCAGCAGGCCGATGTCGTCATCCATGACCGGCTGATTGGCCCAGAGATCCTGGATTATGTGCGGCGGGATGCCGAGCGTCTCTATGTCGGCAAGACGAACGGCAACCACAGCAAGACCCAGGACGAGATCAACGCGCTGATGCTTGCCCACGCCCGCGCCGGCCGACGGGTGGTACGGCTCAAAGGCGGTGATCCGTTCGTCTTCGGCCGTGGCGGTGAGGAGCTGGCCTATCTGCGCAGTCACGGCGTCGACGTCGAGCTGGTGCCCGGCATCACGGCGGCGACGGGCTGCGCCGCTGCAGCCGGCATTCCACTCACGCATCGTGATGCCGCGCAGGCGGCGGTTTTCATCACCGGCCACGCGAAGTACGGCGAGCCGGATCTGGATTGGGCAGCCCTGGCGCGGCTGCGGCAGACGCTGGTGATCTATATGGGCGTCTCCACCGCCGGGCGGACGGCGGCGCGGCTGATCGAGCATGGCGTGGCGCCGACGACGCCGGTCGCCGTCGTTGAGAACGGCACCCGCCCGGACCAGCAGGTGGCGGCAGGGTCGCTTGCCGGTCTCGAGGCGTTGATCCGCGACAACGGCATCGATGGTCCGGCGGTGATCATCGTGGGCGAGGTGGTTCGGCTCGCCGGGATCGCAACGGCGCCGGCACGCGCCGTCGCAGTCTGAGGAAGGTTCGGCATGACGCTCAAGATCATCACGAGGAACCGGCTCTGCGACGGAGTGGCGGTCTATCTTGCGGCCGACGGCGGCCGTTCGGAATCGGTCGACGAGGGCCGTGCGGTTCCGACCGCGGAGGCCGGCGCGCCGTCCGTGATCGAGGCGGCCGAGGAGGGTTGCGGCCGGCCGGCACGGAAGGCGGACGCGCCAGGCGAGACCGACGCAGAGCCGGAATCGACGGTTTGCGCGGCTTACTGGGCCTACTGAGTGTGTCCGCTATGCGTTCAATTGCCCGACCACAAGCGCCGCAGTCGTGGGATGCCGGCGCCGCGGCACAGGACTTGGCGGTCCGCTATGGGGATCTCGCAGCGCCGGATTTGCTCCGTCACATGATCGAGCGGGAGTTTCCGGGTCGGATCGCCGTCGTCTCCTCCTTCGGCGCGGAATCCGCAGTGATCCTCACCCTTGTCGCCGCCGTGGACCCGGCGACCCCGGTCATCTTCCTCGATACCGGCAAGCACTTTTCGGCGACACTGACCTACCGCGATATCCTCATGGATCGGCTGAAGCTAACGGATGTCCGCTCGATCGAGCCGGACCCCCTGCAGCTTGCAGAGCATGATCCGGTCGGTGGTCCAGAGGACGAGCTGTGGCAGCGGGACTCCGGCTTCTGCTGTCATCTGCGCAAGGTTCTGCCGCTCGAGCGGGCGCTTGAGGGCTTCCCGGCCTGGATCACCGGGCGCAAACGGTTCCATGGCGGCGAGCGCTCGGCGCTGACGACCGTCGAAGCGGTCGACGGGCGAGTCAAGATCAATCCGCTCGCCCGGTGGACGCCGGTGGAGGTGGCGGCTGCGTTCCGTGCTCACAGGCTCCCGCCGCATCCTCTTGTCGACGAGGGCTATCCCTCGATCGGCTGCGCACCCTGCACGCGTCCCGTCGCAATCGGCGAGGCGGTGCGTGCCGGGCGCTGGGTGGGACTTGAGAAGACCGAATGCGGAATTCATTGATCCGGGCATCCGTGCAGCCCAAATTATAGTGATAGGGCGATCCAACGCGGCCGCCGGAATTTTCGCCTGATGCCATGTCCAGTCCGACCGCATCCGCGTCCGAGAGCAGGGAATTCGTGGTCGATGCCGTAGCCATCGCGCCGCGGCTTGGGCTGACGCCCGAGCGTTTCATGGAGGAATTGCGGCGCGGCCTCGTCTTTCAGGTAACGGAAACGGGCGTTGGCGAAGACGCCGGCCGCATCCGACTGACCTTCCGCTATCGCGCCCGCGAATTCAGCATGATCTTGAATGCAGATGGAGTAGATCGGAAGGCACCCTGAGCCGCGGCTCTAAGGTATCGGCCCTCTATACGGCCTTGGCACGGGCCGCTTTTGCCGCCTTGGCCGTCGAAGCCTTCCGTTCGGCGGCGGCCTTACGCTTCGCTGCGGAGCGGGTGCCGATCTCCTGCCTGGCCGCTTCGAGAATGAGGACGGCGGCCGATTTCTGCTTGTCATCGCCGTTCGCCGACAGCCGCTCGGCATTATCGCGAAGGTTCGCCAGCTGTTGGTCGTCCATGGCTGGAAGCTGCTCCAGGATATTCATCGGTCTGCCTTCCGTTTGTTGCTTCGCGGCCCTCGCGAGAGGCGTCGGACACTTGGGATATCTCGGCGGCGGGACACACGCGTGGCGCCCGACGAACCGAATCGAACTTTCCAGGGAGGGCAACTGGGTTCGGCGCTCGACCGGAGCGTGGAAAGCAGGCCGACCCGAGAACGGCCGATAAGATTCAAATAGGCATGAAGCGGCGCATCTACAATCGACCCCGCAGGATCTATCCGAAGATTCCCGCTGCGCGAAATCGGATTTCCGCGCGGGAAACGGGACGAGGCGCCGATCAGAGACGGCCCCCCAGATCCGAATCGGGTTCCCGCATCACCCCGATTCTGTGGCGGTAGGACAATTCGCCGCCGGCCCATCCCGTCACGCCGAGAATGGCCGCGACGATCACGGAAAGCAGCAGACCCCAGGGCAGGATGGCTGCCGCCGGGTCGTCGAACCGCAACAGCCAGTTCACCAGCGAGAGGATCAGCGCCGTGGCGTTCCCGAGGAAATGAATCCAGCCTATTGCATGGTCGCGAGCCCGTCGAATTGTGAAGAAGTCCACGAGTCCGAACGCGGCCGCGATGAGGCCAGAGACGACACCGGCACCGACGAGCCAAAGCGAAGCGCGGGCCCAGAAGGGATCGGATGTTGCCCAGTAGGCGAGATCGGTCAACAGGACGCCGACCAGGAATGCAAGAGGGAAGGGGATCAGCATCGGGTGGATCGGGTGACTGCGGATCGCAGCCGTGCTTGGCGCCGGGTCCGTATGCCGATGAGCCATGGCGGTTCCTCTTCTGCCGCCGCCGAGTGCCGCAACGAGACTCGGCGGCGGCTTCAAAGTAGGACGCATGAGGTGCTCGAGATGCGGCTCGTTGCGTGTCTGCTGCCGCGACTCGTCTTGGGTTCAGCGCCGACCCTCGGCCGGTACCGCTTCGGCCTCGCGATCAACCGCACGGAAGCCGAAGTAGGCGGCGGCGATCGCGATCAGGGCGTGCAGCCAAATGTCATGGCCGTAGAGCGGGACGAGCCCAAACGTCGTGTTGAGGACGGGAATGAATCCCATGACCAGAAGTATGGCATAGATCACTGCCGTCACTTTGGCGAAGGTGCGGGCACCGGTGAAGCTTCGATATGCGGCGATGCCCCAGATGCCGAAGGCTGCATGAACGAGGTTGTGCAGTGCATTGACCGGGAACAGCCCGAACAGCCGCCCATGCATGGCATCAACGGCCATACCCTCGGTTGGTGCCGGTGTGACCAGGGCCGGAATGAACCCCGCGATGCCTACTACAAGGAAGATGATCCCCATGATGAGAGCGAAGTAGCGTGTCTGCATAAGTACTCCTCGACAGCTCGGCTGACTGTCTTCCAGGTCGACAAGGGATGTCTTCCTGAACAAACAAGCATGTCCGCTCTTTGTTCCCGGCAGTGCAGGCGGATCGGATGCGATCACGCGGCAGCTTTATTCGGCAGTCTGCTCTTCCGGCTCTCCTGCTCTCAGAACGACCGCTGCCTGGCCGGGAATCCGCCAGTTCTCCTCCGTTTCGAGCGGTGCGGTGCCGCGGCCGCCATAGTCGGGCGATTCGCTCGACCATAGGATCGTCCAGGTGCCGCCCGGGGGCGGGACGAGAAGCGGCTCCGGCGCCGGGTCGAGATGCAGGTCGCGGCCGAGATTGACGATCAGGAGTCGGTCGCCGTCTCGGTCGTGGAAGAAATAGCGCAGCAGGAAAGCCTCCGGCCCCAGAACGGCGCCGTCGATGCCGCCGGCTATGCGGGCGCTGAAAACCGGATCATTTCGCCGCAGTGCAAGCAGGTCCCGATGCAGTGCGTAGATCTCGCCCTGGCTCTCTCGCTCCGACAGGTTCAGCTTGCACTGCTCGAACATCGCGGGATCGCCGGGGTCTGGAAGAGCGCCGGCAATCTCCGGCGCTTTCAGGCTGCGAAACTGCGCCAGGAACTCCCGGCGGCCTTTGCGGACTCCGGCGGCGAGTCCCGGGTCATGGTCGGCGAAATAGGTGAAAGGCGTTGAGGCGGCGAACTCCTGTCCCTGGAACAGCATCGGCGTACCCGGCGCCAACAGCAGAAACGCCGTCATCGCCCGAT
The DNA here is from genome assembly GCA_003576685.1 of Virgifigura deserti. Classification (GTDB taxonomy): domain Bacteria; phylum Pseudomonadota; class Alphaproteobacteria; order Dongiales; family Dongiaceae; genus Virgifigura; species Virgifigura deserti. The sequence goes on along the minus strand of QOZR01000003.1, from coordinate 205,065 downwards.
AGCGACCAGGACTGGTCAGGAGATGGACACGCCGGCCGCGCGCAGAGTTGGCGACCTGATCGTGATTCTGGAGGTAGTTCACGAACGCTGCCGGCTCGATGTCGAGGCTCGGCGTTCCGCGGCGCCGGTTCTGCCATTTGTAGCGCTGCCCTTGGTAGAGAAAGCCCCATTTGGCGGTCGACACGAACTCCTGCGGGTTGCCCAGATAGTCGGTGTAATAGGCCTCCCTGCGTCCGGTGAGCGCGACCATGGCGCTGTGGTGGAAATCGTCGTTCCAGACGGCGTCGAGCCCGTAGCCGCCCGCAGCCGGCGAGTGAACCAGCTTCGCGTCCTGCGGCTCGTTCTCGCCGATGATCAGCGTGGATCGCCCCGGCGCCGTCTCCCGTACGACGCGCGCCACGGCAGCGACGATGTTCTCGGACGACCGGTCGAACATCTGCTGTGTGGCATCGAGGCGCAAGCCGTCGAGATGGAATTCTTCGATCCAGTAGCGCGCGTTGCTAAGGAAAAACTCTCGCACCGGGCCGGAATTGGGGCCGTCGAAGTTGATCGCCTCGCCCCATTCGTTCTCATACCGATCGGTAAAATAGTCTACGCTGAAATCCTTCAGATAGTTCCCGGCCGGCCCGAGGTGATTGTATACGACGTCGAGAATGACGCCGATGCCTGCACCATGCGCCTGGTCGACGAACCGGCGGAACGAGTCGGGGCTGCCGTAGAGCCGCGTCGGCGCGAACAGACCGACGCCATCATAGCCCCAGCCGAATCGGCCGGAAAACTCAGCCACTGGCATCATCGCGATCACCGTGACTCCCAGCGACGCGAGTTCCGGAAGCTCGCGCGTGGCCGCCTCCCAGGTTCCCTCGTGGGTGAAGGTGCCGACATGCAACTCGTAGAGAACCAGGTCATGACGACCGACGCCGCGCCAGTCGCCGTCCGTCCAGCGAAAGCTGCGTGGATCGACTAGCATCGAGGGTCCGTCGACCCCCTCCGGCTGACAGCGGGAGGCGGGATCGGGATAGAGCCGATCATCGTCGTCCAGGCGAAAGCGGTAGAGCGTGCCGGCTTTCGCCCTGTGGACCGAGGCGGCGAAGTATCCGGAACCATCGGCTTCCAGCGTCACGGTGTCGCCTTCGGTGACCACTGCGACCTGACGGCGGCGTGGCGCCCAGACCCGGAAGTGCACGCCGCCATCGGACAGAATTTCGGCGCCGACCGGCAGAGTCCGTTGCGAGGAGTCCTCGCGCTCCGCAGGAGACGGCGAGGCGGCATTCTCAACCACGGCGGTTCTCGTTCGTGGTGATAATCGACGTACAACACGGCCGGCGGTAGAAGGTTTCCGGCCGCCTTTCCGCAGCATCGACGCGTTGTCTGGATCAATCGGACCAAGCTGGCGTTTGTTATTCGGATGCCGTTCCGGGAGCACCGCCATGGCTAGAGACCTGACGTCGACTCTGCGGATGCCACCAGCCCGGGTCAGTCCGACGAAGGCCGCATTCTCGCCGACCGTGATGGTCGCGATCATCGCGATGATCGTGGCGGCGCTCTATTTCGGTCAGGAAATCCTGGTCCCGCTTGCCCTTGCGATCCTGGTCAGCTTTGCGCTCGCCCCGTTCGTGATCCGTCTGCGCAAATGGGGGCTGGGGCGCGTGCCTTCGGTCCTCGCCGTCGTTCTGCTCTTGTTTGCGCTGCTGATCGGCTTCGGCTCGGTCGTCGCCATTCAGATTGTCGATCTGGCCGACAATCTGCCGACTTACGAGTACAACATCCGGAATAAGATCCGCTCCGTGAAGGCGGCGGCTCCTGACGGCGGTGTCGTCGAGCGCACCTCGGAGATGCTGCGGGACCTCAACCAGGAGCTCAAGGAGGCGACGGAAGACCCGGTCGAGGGCACGGTCGGACGGGCCACGCCTGAGGGACGGCTCGATGTGGTTGAAGCGGTCCCGGTCGAAGTCCGTGAACCGGAGCCGCCGCCGCTCCAGGCGCTGCAGGACGTTACCGGTCCGCTCATCGGGCCACTGACGACAGGCGGGCTCGTGCTGGTCTTCGTCATCTTCATGCTGCTGCAGCGCGAGGATCTGCGGGACCGTCTCATCCGGTTGGTGGGCTCCCACGACGTTCGCCGCACGACCGAGGCGATGGACGATGCCGGGCAGCGGATCAGCCGCTATCTCCTGATGCAGCTGATCATCAACATTCTCTATGGCATTCCCGTCGGAGTCGGGCTGTACCTGATCGGCGTGCCCAACCCGATTCTGTGGGGATTGCTGGCGACCGTCCTCCGCTTCGTTCCCTATCTCGGTCCGGCGATCGCGGCCCTGTTCCCGATCGCCCTGTCCTTCGCCGTCGACTCCGGCTGGACGATGCCGCTGCTGACCATCGGGTTGTTCCTGATGCTGGAGCTGTTCAGCAACAACGTGCTCGAGCCCTGGCTCTATGGCTCGAGCACCGGCCTGTCACCGGTCGCGGTCATCGTCGCGGCCGTCTTCTGGACGATGCTTTGGGGACCGATCGGCCTGCTTCTGGCTACCCCGCTCACGGTCTGTCTGGTCGTGCTCGGGCATCATGTCCCGCAACTCCAGTTCTTCGACGTGCTGCTGGGCAATGAGCCGGCGCTGCCAGCCGAGGTGAAGTTCTACCAGCGCATGCTGGCCCGCGATCCGGACGAGGCGGCCGAACTCGCTGAGGAGTACATCGAGGACAAGCCGCTCGCCGACGTCTATGACGCCGTGATCGTGCCCGCCCTGGGCTTCGCCGATCAGGATCGGCTGCGGGGCGGCCTGGATCGCGAGGCCGTGCGCGGCGTGTCCGAGGACGCCCTCGAGGTGATCGACTACTTGGCGGAAGAAGAGATCACGGCGGAAGGTCCGACGGATGACGGGGCGGCGGCGGTGGATCGGCCCTCCGAGGAGACACCCATCCTGTGCATCGGTGCGCGCAACTGTCTGGATGAGGCGGCCGCGGCGATGCTTGCACACCTGCTCGCGCGCCGCGGCCTAAGCGCCAAGGTTCTGCCGAACGACGTCGTCTCCATCCGCAAGCTGTCCCGGCTGGAGCGCGACGGTGTCACGCTGATCTGTCTCTCCTATGTCAATCCCGCGGCCGTGCAGCACGCCCGGCGGCTGATCCGTCGCCTGCGCCAGCATTTCGGACCGAACGTCCGGCTCATGGTCGGACTCTGGAACGCCGAGCTTTCCGATGGTGAACCGCAGGAGGTTATCGCGGCCATGGGGGCGGATCTGCTCGCGACCTCTCTGCGTCAGGGGGTGAGGCAGGTCGAAACCGAGGTGAAGACCGCTGCGCCAGGCGACGTACCAAGCTCATCTGCGGTCTGACGATCGGCAAAGCGCCGTTCCGGGTCAGGGCCCGGTGGGCTCGATCGCGAGCTCCGAGGTTGCCGGCTCATCCGCGACCTCCTTGATCGCCTCGGTGGCGGCGCGAATCGGCCGCTGTGACCGGCCCTCCGGCTTCAGCTCGAGCAGCAATAGCGAGCGCCCTGCTGCCTGATAGGCGTCGCCCGTCGAAAATCCGGGTGGCTGGGTCTGCTCCGGCAGATTCGTATCGATCAGGCATAGCCACTCGCCGCCGCCCGCCACTTCCGGCAGCGTGAACGGCACGACATCGTGGTGTGCGTTGACGACGAGCAGCAGAGTCGTATCCGCCGCGGGCCGCCGGATGCCGGTCGCCTGGGCGCGGCCATCCAGGAGCATGCCGAGACAGCGCGCCTGCGGATCGTTCCATTGCTCGGTCTGCATCTCGAGGCCGGCCGGCGTCAGCCAGGTAACGTCCTTCACGTCGAGCTCGGTATTGTGTTCGCCGGTGAAGAAGCGGCCCCGCCGTAGCAGCGGCAGTGCGCGGCGCAGGGCGATGAGCCGTTGCGTGAAGGTGATCAGGTCCCGGTCGTCGTCGTCTATATCCTCCCATTTGACCCAGCTGATCTCGTTATCCTGGGCATAGCTGTTGTTGTTGCCCGACTGGGTGCGGCCGAATTCGTCGCCGGCCAGGATCATCGGCGTTCCCTGGGAGAGCAACAGCGTCGACAGCATGTTGCGCTTCTGCCGTTCGCGCAGCGCGTTGATCTCTGGGTCGTCGGTCGGACCCTCCACGCCGTGGTTCCAGCTGTGATTGCTGGAGTGGCCGTCGCGGTTGTCCTCGCCGTTGGCCTCGTTGTGCTTGTCGTTGTAGGAGACAAGATCATGCAGGGTGAAGCCATCATGCGCGGTGATGAAATTGACGCTCGCCCACGGACGCCGGCCGCGCCGGTTGAAAAAGTCGCCGGAGCCGGCCATTCGTGAGGCCAGCTCCGCCATCTTGCCTTCGTCACCCTTCCAGTAGGCGCGCACCGTGTCGCGATAGCGATCGTTCCACTCGGCCCAGCCGGGCGGGAACTTGCCGACCTGGTAGCCCCCGGGGCCGATATCCCAAGGCTCGGCGATCAGCTTCACGCGCGACAGGATGGGATCCTGGCGACAGCTGTCGAGGAAGCCGCCGCCCTCGTCGAACCCATAAGGCTCGCGCGCGAGAATGGTCGCCAGATCGAACCGGAAGCCGTCGACCCGCATCTCGGTCGCCCAATAACGCAAGGAGTCGGTGACCATCTGCAGCACACGCGGGTGGCTGAGATTCAGCGTGTTTCCCGTGCCCGTGTCGTTGATGTAATAGCGCGGATTGTCCGGCATCAGCCGGTAATAGGAGGCATTGTCGATCCCCTTGAAGGACAGGGTCGGTCCTCTCTCGTTGCCCTCGGCCGTATGATTGTAGACGACGTCGAGGATCACCTCGATGCCGGCCTCGTGGAAATGGGCGACCATCTCCTTGAACTCGTTCAGGAAGGGTGTCGCCATATAGCGCGGATCGGGGGCGAAAAAGCCGATCGAGTTGTAGCCCCAGAAGTTCCGAAGCCCGCGTTCCAGCAGATGCCGATCGTCGATAAAGGCGTGAATAGGAAGCAGCTCGATCGAGGTGATCCCCAGCGCCTTGATGTAATCGACCACCTCATAATGGCCGAGGCCGGAAAAGGTGCCGCGGAGTTGCTGCGGCACGGCGGGATGGAGCATGGTGTAGCCGCGCACATGCGTCTCGTAGAAGATCGTGCGCTCCCAGGGGATGCGCGGGGATTGAACGGTGCCCCAGGTGAAGGCCGGGTCGACGACTCGGCATTTCGGCATGCAGGCGGCGCTGTCCCGACGATCGAAGGACAGGTCCTCCCGCGAGGACCCGATCCGATAGCCGAACAGCGCGTCCGACCAGCGCAACCCGCCGACCAGCGCCTTCGCATAGGGGTCGAGCAGCAGCTTGTTGGAGTTGAAACGGTGCCCCGCCGCCGGTTCGTACGGGCCATGGACGCGATAGGCGTAAACGGTGCCGGGCCGTGCCTCCGGCAGATAGCCGTGCCAGACCTCGTCGGTATATTCGGGCAGCTCGATCCGCTCCAGTTCGCGCCGGCCGTCATTGTCGAACAGGCACAGCTCGACCTTCGTCGCATGCGCCGAGAACAGGGCGAAATTGACGCCCAGCCCGTCCCAGGTGGCGCCCAGCGGCACCGGGAGCCCCTCGCGAAGGCGGGACGGGCGGAGAGTTTCAGGCTTGCTCGGCTTGGCGCTCATCAGTTTCTCTCCAATTCGTAATGTCGCGCGTTTGCCGTGAGATGAGCCGGCAGGGAACGCCGACTATGAACATTTGCACTGCCTGAGACGTTCCGTTGCGGTTCATCGGGCCGTTGCGGTTCATCGGGCCCGGCGCATCGGACCATCTGGACCCGGAGGCTGTATAGTTCGATATGGCTTCCATGTTTCTCTGCGACCACATGCTGATCCGCCTTGGCCGGTGGTTGCGGGCGGCTGGCTACGACACCGCCATTGCTAGCGGGGCGGCAAGTGATCGCGCGCTTCTCGCCCAGGCGGTCGCTGAGAATCGGCTGGTCGTCACGCGCGACCGGAAGCTGGGCGAGTTCCGCGAGGCGCCCGGCCGCGTCCTTCTGCTCCGCGCCGGCACGATCGAGGCCTGCGCGGCCGAGCTGACAGAACGGCGGGCGATCGATTGGCTATACCGGCCCTTCACCCGGTGCCTCGACTGCAACATGCCGCTCCTGCCGGTCTCGCCGGAGCTTTGGCAATCCGTGCCGGAAACCTCGCGCGCGACAGGCGGCGATCTCCGCTGCTGCCCGCAATGCCGAAAGCTTTATTGGCCGGGCGGGCATGTCCGCCGCATGCGCCACAGGCTCGAACGGTGGCGGAACAGCGACTTCGTGGAGACGATCGACGAAACCCGTCAAATGTGACGCAACGCTTCCCGGCTCCCGGTGTTAAGGCCAAGAGACATTGATGGAGGAACAGGGAATGGCCGTCACGACAGCCGCGAACCGCGGCGCGCCGGTGCCGCGGTACGCGCGTCGCTCCAATGGGCTCTGGGACGTCAATATGGGCGGGGCGGAACGCTTGGCGTCGCTGCTGGGGGCGGGGGCGCTCGTCTATCTCGGCTGGCGCCGCCGCGGCGCTCTTGGCACCGGCCTGATGGCGCTTGGCGGGTGGCTGGCGGTGCGCGGCGCGACCGGGCATTCGTTCGCCTATCAGGCGCTCGGCCTCGCGCCCGATGCGGAGGAGCGGCAGATTGCCGATCAACGCGGCTGGTCCAGCGCGGTCAATATCGAGCGGTCCATCACGATCAAGCGGCCGCGCGACGAACTTTACCGCTTCTATCGGAACTTCGAGAACCTGCCGCGCTTCATGACGCATATCGAACGGATCGACCCGCTGTCGGACCGACGCTCCCACTGGGTCGTGAGGGCGCCTGCTGGCCGCAAGGTCGAATGGGACGCCGAGATCGAGGACGAGCGGGAGAACGAGCGAATCGCCTGGCGTTCGATCGAGGGTGGGGACATCCGGAACACCGGCGTCGTGGAGTTTCGCGACGCACCGGGCGATCGAGGAACCGAAATTCGTGTGCGGTTGAGCTACGAACCGCCGATGGGCCCACTCGGCCGGGGCGTCGCCATGCTGTTCCGGGAAGAGCCCGGACAGCAGGCGCATGACGATCTGCGTCATCTCAAGCAGCTCATGGAAGCCGGCGAGATTCCCACGACCGAGGGGCAGCCCTCCGGCCGCTGGTAAGCCAGCCTTAAGGCTGCATCACGATCTTGATGCAGTGGTCCTGCTTCTCGCGGAAGGTCCGGTAGCCGGCCGGCGCGTCGTCGAGCCGCAGCCGGTGCGTGATCACGAAGGAGGGATCGATCTCGCCCTTCTCGATCCGTTTAAGCAGCGGTTTCATATATTTGTGCATGTGCGTCTGTCCCGTCTTCAGCGTCAACCCCTTGGCGAAGGCGGCCCCGAATGGGACTTTGTCGAGGAACCCGCCATAGACGCCGGGAACCGATACCGTGCCGCCCTTGCGGCAGGCCAGAATCGCTTGGCGCAGCACATGCGGGCGATCGGTGGCGAGATAGATCGAGGCCTTTGCCTTGTCCCAGATCGCGTCGATGCTACCGGTCCCGTGCGCCTCGACGCCGACTGCGTCGATGCAGGCGTCGGGACCACGCCCGCCGGTCATCTGCATGAGCCGATCATGGACGTCCTCGGCATCGAAATCGATCGTCTCCGCGCCCCCTTGCTCCTCGGCCATCTCCAGCCGCTCGGGTACGCGGTCGATGGCGATGACGCGCTCGGCGCCGAGCAGATAGGCGCTCTTGATGGCGAACTGGCCAACCGGGCCGCAGCCCCAGACGGCAACGGTGTCGCCTGGCTGGATATTGCAGTTCTCTGCCGCCATGTAGCCGGTCGGGAAGATGTCGGACAGGAACAATACCTGCTCGTCCGACAGGCTTTCCGGAACTTTGATCGGCCCGGTGTCGGCGAAGGGCACCCGGACATACTCAGCCTGTCCGCCGGCATAGCCGCCGAGCAGATGCGAGTAGCCGAAAAGACCGGAAGGTGATTGGCCGTAAAGAGTCTCGGCCATCCCGGCGTTGGGGTTCGAGTTGTCGCAGAGTGACCACAGATCCTTCTCGCAGAAGAAGCATCGGCCGCAGGAGATGGTGAAGGGAACGACGACGCGATCGCCTCTCTTCAGCGCCCCGTTTTCCCTCCCGACATCGACCACCTCGCCCATGAACTCGTGGCCGAGGATATCGCCGCTCCGCATCGTCGGGATGTAGCCGTCATAGAGATGGAGGTCGGAACCACAGATCGCGGTGCTCGTGACCCTGACTATGGCATCGCGGGGGTTGAGGATCTCGGGATCGGGAACGGTGTCCACCCGGACGTCGCCGGTTCCGTGCCAGCACAGCGCTTTCATCGAACCTCCTGGGCTATTGGGTGGATCGGCCTGAGGCAAAGCCTTCATCGAGCATGACCACCTCTTCCCTGACAACAGGCGGTGTCGGACTTTGTTCCGGCGGGCATATTCTCCGGCTCTCAAACGGCGCCATAGGCTTTCCACGGGAACCGCAGGGTCAGGACGCCGAACCAGATCATGAGGATCAGCAGGACCAGCGCGAGGAACGCGGTGCCGCTCGGATAGAAACCCCAGCGCCGGCTGTAGGGCCAGACCGGAATCATCGCGAACCAGAGAATCAGCAGAATGGTGAGGAGACCGAAGCCCAGCATGAGTCCTCTTTAGCCAATTGCATCCAATGCCTTCACCGCCGGCGTCACAGACCTTGGAACAAGATCAGCGGAATGAGAGTTCCGTTCCTATCGTCCCGTGTTTTCCGACAGGGTAAGAGTAAGATGTCTGATACCGACCAACCGCCTCCGCCCGGAGGTTACCTCCGTGATCCGGGTCCCGCCGGTCCCGAGGAGCATCGGCAGGAAGCCCTTGAGCGGATCGCCGCCGCGCTGGAGGGACTGCGCGCCGAGCTTACGGAGATCAAGAAGCTTCTGAGCCAGGGCCGCCCGTGAAGTGGCGGTATGATCGAGGTCACGTTTCTCGGCACGGCGGCGAGCATACCGAGCGCCGAGCGCGGACTCTCGTCACTGCTGGTCCGGCAGGGCGGGGAACGCTTCCTGGTCGATTGCGGCGAGGGGACTCAGCGCCAGCTCATCAGGAGCGGCATTGGCTTTCGACGGCTCGACCGTGTGCTGCTGACCCACGGCCATCTGGATCACCTCCTCGGCCTCGGCGGGTTGGCGGGGACGATCAATTTGTGGCGAACGACGGATCGGCTCACGATTCATGCCGGGGCCGCCGCGCTGCGCCTCGCCCGGACGTTGCTGCTCGACGTGACCTGGCCTGCCGGTCCGCCGCCGCTCGCCCTGGAGTTCGTCGAGGTCCTGTCCGGCCCGATCTACGAGAGCGAGGCGCTCCGGGTGACCGCGTTCCCCGTCCGCCACCACGCGCCGGACTGCTTCGGCTTTCTTTTCGAGGAGCGGCGGCATCAACCGTTGATTCGTGCGCGGCTCGAGGAACTCGGCGTGCCGTCCGGTCCCGAGCGAGCCCGGCTCGCCGGCGGAGAGCCGGTTACCCTGCCCGATGGCCGACATGTCGATCCGGAGGATGTGCTGGGCCCGGCAAAACCGGGCGCGAGGCTCGCGGTCATCGGTGATACCGAAAGCGTCGAGGATTTGGTCGATCATGTCCGCGATGCCGATGCGCTGGTCATCGAGTCGACCTTTCTCGATACTGATGCCGACAAGGCCCGGGCGCGCAGCCATCTGACGATCGGGCAGGCGGCATGGCTCGCCAGGACCGCCGGGATCGAGCGGCTCTATCTGACGCACATCTCCAGCCGCTACCGCTTGGCGGATATCGAGGCGGAAGCCGCCGCCGCGTTCCCTCGGGTCAGTGTCGCCCGAGATTTCGACCGCTTTCAGGTTTGACTCTACTCGTCGCTGTCTCTCTCGGCGACGGGCTCGTCCGGCTGACCATAGGCGATCCGATAGATCACGCCGTTGGTATCGTCTCCGACCAGGAGCGATCCGGCCGGCATCGCCGCCAGCCCGACCGGCCGGCCGAACATCCCATGGGCGCCGTCTTCCTGCTCGATCAGAAAGCCGGTGAGGAACGGCTCGAAGGCAACCGGCTTGCCGTCTTGGAAGGCGATGCGCACAACCTCATAGCCGCTCGGCGGCTTGCGGTTCCACGAGCCGCGCATCACGAGGAAGGCATCGTTTCGGTATTCCTCCGGGAACTGCGTTCCGGTATAGAAGGTCATCTGCATCGGCGCGCTACGCGCGGTATGGAGCCGCACTGGCTCTTCGCTTTGCTCGGCCCATTCCTGTGGGGGGCACCACTCGGCGGCTCGTCGGTCGGTTCGAGCTTGGCCGGCTCGTAGACATGCCCGACGATCTCCACGTCGGTTGTCTTCGCCGCGTTCTGTGCCAGTACCGGAACCGCCGCCGAGGCGGCCACGAAGAACACCATAAAACCCGTTGTTCGCGGCCCATGACGGTTTTCCCCTAGGTCTGCTGCCGGGCGCGTCCCTCGGTGTCTCATCACTGTTGGAACATGAGCCATCGCGTTACGGTTCCGGCGCTATATCGGTAGTGGAACCTTCCTCCGGCACGACCTGTTTTGTAAGGGAGCGCGGCCGCAACACACCTGGCTTGGCTGCGGCGTCGGAGAGGGGGTGAACGGCCGAATGACATCTCCGCATGACGCCCGGTCCGACCGTCCGCCATCAGCGACGTCACCTTCAAGGGAGGCCTCGGCTTCGAGTGCCAAACGGGGGGATGGCAGTTCGGCCGCCCGAATGCTCGCGGCGATCGCGATCACCGCGCTCTTGCTTCTGCTCCTATGGATCGCCGGAACTGTTCTGCTGACTCTCTTTGCCGGAGTCCTGGTCGGGATTCTGCTCGGCGGGCTGGGACATTGGTTGAACCAGCACAGTCCGCTTTCCGAAGGCTGGGCACTCGCCATCGTGTCGGTTGCGCTCGCGATCTTCATCGGCGGCGGCTTGTGGTTGCTCGCGCCGAACATCACTGGGCAGTGGGATCAACTCGGGAGCAGCCTCACGACGGCGGCGAACCGCATTCGGACCTTTCTCTCCCAGCATGGCTGGGGCGGGGCAGTCCTCGACAGCCTGTCACCACAGGACCTAACGGCGGATCTGCGGTCGATCGTGAACCGCATTTTGGGAGTCGCCTACTCGTTCATCGGCGCGATCGGGTCGATCGCGATCATCCTCTTCATCGGGATCTACACGGCGGCAAGCCCGGATCTCTACAAGACCGGCATCGTTCGCTTGTTTCCCTTGCGCCACCGCCCGCGTGCGGTCGAGGTCTTGGAGGAGATCGCCCACATGCTGCGGCGTTGGCTGCTGGGCCGGTTCATCTCGATGCTGGTTGTCGGCGCGATGACGGCGGTCGGCCTTTGGCTGATCGGCATGCCCTGGGCTCTGGCCTTGGGCGTGCTTACGGGCTTACTCGACTTCATTCCCTATATCGGGCCGATCATTGCCGGCGCACTGGCGCTGCTCGCCGCCTTCGCGCAGGGATCGTCGCAGCTCTTCTATGTCTTTCTGCTCTATTTCGCTATCCAGATGATCGAGAGCTATCTGGTGACACCACTGGTTCAGCAGCGCGCCGTGCTGATGCCGCCGGCCTTGCTGCTGTCGGTGCAGGTCCTGCTGGGCGTGTTCTTCGGGATCGCCGGCGTGGCTCTGGCGACGCCGCTTGCGGTCGTCGGGCTGGTGGTCACGAAGATGGTCTATATCCATGACATTCTGGGTGACCGGTCCGACGAGGAGTCGCCACGGAAGTGAGGCCGGGCGCTTCCGGAACCATCCGCCGCATCTGCCGTTTTCGATGATAGTGCAACTGGATAGACGGGTTGCCGCGGCGCTGTGTAGAAGCGTAGGACGGCCGTGGCGCTTGCTCCGGAGTCTGCCGATATGGTCGATTTCGAAACGGCGCGTGCGCAGATGGTCCGGCGGCAAATTGCCGGGCGCGGCATCACCGATTCCCGGGTGCTGGATGCGATGCGGACCGTGCCCCGCGAAGCCTTCGTGACCGAAAGCTTGGCCGAATTCGCCTATGACGATTCGCCGCTGCCGATCGAAGAGGGCCAGACGATCTCGCAGCCTCTAGTTGTTGCCGAGATGATCGCCGCCGCTGCAGTCGGGCCCGCGGACCGTGTGCTGGATGTCGGTACGGGGTCCGGCTATTCGGCGGCCGTCCTCAGCCGGATCGCCGCGGAGGTCTATACGATCGAACGGCATGAAGGTCTCTCGGAGAGTGCGCGCCGGCGCTTCGAGTGGCTCGGCTATGACAATATTCGCAGCCGCATCGGCGACGGCTCGCTTGGCTGGCCCGAGGAGGCACCGTTCGACGCGATCCTCGTCGCGGCGAGCGGACGGGACGTGCCCAAAGCGCTCCGCGAGCAGCTCAGGATCGGCGGGCGGCTGATCATTCCCGTCGGCGGCCGACTCGGTCGCCAGGCGCTCCTGAGGGTCCGGCGAACCGGCGAGGACGATTACCGGTCGGAGGATCTTGGCTCCGTCGCCTTCGTGCCGCTGATCGGCGAGCAGGGCTGGGCCAAGGACGACCCGAACGATGATCCGCCGCAATCGACCGCTCGCGCCGAAACCACCACCCGCCAGACGCTCGACCCCGTCGCGCTGATCCGCGATGCGGCGGAGCCGTTCGCCGAAATCGACAGCGCGGAGATCGACCGCTTTGCCGACCGGCTGCGCGATGCGCGCGTCGTCCTGATCGGCGAGGCGACGCACGGCACCTCAGAGTTCTATCGCACCCGGGCGCGGATCACACGGCGGTTGATCCAGGAGCATGGCTTCACCACCGTCGCAGTCGAGGCCGACTGGCCCGACGCGGCGCGCATCGATCAGTATGTGCGCCGTCGCGCGCCTTCTCCTGCGGAGGAGCCGGCTTTCTCCCGCTTCCCGACCTGGATGTGGCGGAACACCGACGTGCAGGACTTCGTTCACTGGCTGCACCGATACAATCAGGACGTCAACGACCCGGCCAGGCAGGCTGGGTTCTATGGCCTCGACCTCTACAGCCTTGCCGCCTCAATCGAGGCTGTTCTCGATTATCTCGATAAGGTCGATCCGGAAACCGCGCGGGTCGCGCGTGAGCGCTATGGCTGCCTCACCCCTTGGCAGCGCGATCCGGCAACCTATGGCCGGGCGGCGCTGACTCGCGGGTTCGAGACCTGCGAGGCGGCGGTCACGTCGATGCTGCAGGACCTGCTTGGGAAGCGGCTCGATTATCTGCACCGCGACAGCGAGAGCTTCCTCGACGCCGAGCAGAACGCGCGTCTCGTGGCGTCGGCGGAGCAGTATTATCGCGTCATGTATCGCGGCTCCGCTGAGTCCTGGAACCTGCGCGACCGTCATATGTTCGACACGCTCGAGGCGGTGCTTGCAGCACGGGGACATAATACCACTGCCAAGGCCGTCGTCTGGGCGCACAACTCGCATATCGGCAACGCCGCGGCGACCGAGATGGGCATTGCCCGCGGCGAGCTGAACATCGGCCAACTTTGCCGGGAGCGGTTCGGCGATGCGGCTCTCTTGGTCGGATTCGGCACCGACCACGGCACGGTCGCGGCGGCGACGGACTGGGATGGCCCCATGGAGGTCAAGCGTGTGCGTCCGTCACATGAGGACAGTTACGAGCGGCTCTGTCACGAGGCCGGTCCGGGCCGCTTCCTTCTCGATTTCCGGGCAGAAGGCCGGGAAGAGCTGCAATATGCACTGCTCCAGTCGCGGCTGGAGCGGGCCATCGGCGTCATCTACCGACCCGAGACGGAACTCTGGAGCCACTATTTCGAGGCGTCGCTGCCGCGTCAGTTCGATGCCTATATCTGGTTCGACGAGACCCGCGCCGTCGAGCCGCTATCCGCGACCCGTGTCGAAGGGATGCCGGAAACCTATCCGTTCGGACTCTGACCGCCGGGGACCACTGGGAAATTTCGGAGTACGCCTCACCGCCGACGCTATCCTCGTCGGCCGGTTCGGAATAGGATCGCTACCGTATCGGAGCCAGGGAGAGGCGGATGTCGAGCGGTCGTTCAGCATGGCCGACGCCTGTTTCGTGTCGCGCATTCTGCATCTGGGTCACTTCGCTTCTGATGCTCGGCGCGTGCGGCCTGGGCGGACCGGCTCACCAGCCGCCGCCCTCCGATATCGCGGCCGTCGTGGAGATGACCAACGGGCTGAACTTCAGCCCAGACGAAATCACCCTGCCGGCAGGCGGCACCGTCGAGTGGCGCAACACCTCCTTCTTCACCCACACCATCACGGTGGATCCGGCTCGAGCGAGCAATCCCGATGATGTGCGGCTGCCGCCCGGAGCGGAGCCGTTCGACTCCGGCGAGATTCCGGCGGGCGAGGTTTTCCGACGCCGTTTCACGACCCCGGGGACCTATCGATATGTCTGCATCCCGCATGAAGGCATGGGCATGATCGGGACGATCACCGTCGAGCCCGCGGCCTGACTGCCTCGTCTTCAAAGGTCGCCCCTTCTGCCGTCTGTGACATTTTTAGGAACTGCAGCGGCGCCTCTCCGTTGAATAGGCATAGGCGGTGCGAGATCTCGCTGTGAGCCGCCATTCCGAACCCGTGCGAGACTGCGCGGCTTCTCTCCATGAAAATGAGGAGAACATGATGAAACTCGACTTTTTGAGCACGACGACGGCTATCGCAACGGTGCTCGTGGCGTTCGCTTTCGCTCCCGCACAGGCGCAGGATACCGAGAGTTCCGAGGCTCAGAATACCGCCTCGAAGGACCCAATTGATATTACGACCTGGAACTACAGCGACCTCTATGCGGGATGGAGCGTAGAGAACTTCCTGGATGCCGACGTGTATGACGAGGATGGCGAGGAGATCGGGGAGGTCGAGGATCTCGTCGTCAATCCCGACGGCCAAGTGGAGGAACTGGTGATCGAGGCCGGCGGCTTCCTGGATATCGGCGACGCCCACTTCACGTACCCATGGCAGAATGCGGAGATCGTGAGCCCGGATCGGGTCGAGGTGGAGTTCGACGATGAGAACATCGAGAGCTACAGCCTCTTCGGCGATGTCGAAGGCGAGTCCGTCGGGCCGAGGAGCTGGCGAATTACCGAGCTGATCGACGACTACGCCGCGCTCGACGAGGGTGTGCGCTACGGCTGGGTGGACGACGTCATCATCAGCCAGCAGGGCGAGATTCAGGCCGTCGTCGTTCAGCCCGACGTGACCTATGGCGTCGGCGGCCCCTATGCTTGGCCCTATTACGGTTATGATGGCGGGTTCGATCCCGGCTTGGACTATTACAAAGTTCCTTACACCGAGGACGAAGTCGCCGATCTCGGCATCTTCGACTACGATCAGTTGGAGGGCGGCGCCGTAGCCGAGGTTGAGGAAGGCGAAACCGCCGAGTGACGCTCTGGCGACAAGGCGAGGAGAGGGCGCGGCTGCGCTCTCTTTCTCGTCGAATCGTGCGATGCTGCAACGAACGGAAATCATGGTGAGAGCCGTTTTTTCGGGCGCGGCAGGTTGGCGATCCGGACCACCGGCGCGCTGGTGGCTTTTCGCCCTGCTGCTGGCGGTGCTGCCGCCGACCGCCGGACTGGGCGCGTCGTCGCTCGACGACCTGAGGACGCTTGCCCTTGAGCTCGTGAATGGGGAGCGTCGGCAAAGGAATCTCGCGCCGCTGGAGCGGAATGAAGATCTAACGGAGGCGGCGCAACATCATGCCGAGGATATGCTGTCCCGCGACTACTTCGCTCATGAATCGCCGGAAGGCGAGACGGTGCTGGACCGCTTTGTCGCCGCGGGCGGCAATCAATGGGTCAAGGTTGCCGAGAATATAGCACGCTGTACGGAATGCAGCGCGGCGTCGAGGGAGGAGACCGTCCGCCGGTTCCATGGGGGTTGGATGGACAGCGCGCGGCATCGCGCCAACATCCTCGATCCCGAACTCCGATCCTTCGGCTTCAGCATCGTGGCGCGGAATGGCCGGCGATACGCCGTTCAGACCTTCGCCGGTCCGGGCTGCTCGCGGATGGCGGACGGCGCCCCGGCGGAACCGTTGCCGCGGGCCGACCGCGCCGCCGTCGCGCTCGACCTGATCAATCGCGTGCGGCAGGCGAACGAGGTACCGCCATTGCAGGCGAGTCCGGCGCTCACCACCGCAGCGGAGACATTGCTGCAATCCGTCGCCCGGATGAACGGCGCGGCGGATGTTCCGATGGACACCGATGCGCTCTACCGCGCGCTTCCGGAACCGCGGCAGCGCTGGCACGAGCTTGCCGTTATCGCCGCGACCTGCGGCGGTTGCGGAACCCGGCCGACCGAGGCCGATATTCGATTCTTCGAGCAGACCTGGACGGACAATCCGGAATACCGGTCCCGCCTGGTGAATCCCGACTATACGCATCTCGGCTTTGCCCTTACGGCAGACGGGCAGGGGCGAAAGACCGCCCTCGCGGTCTTCGGCCGCCGCGATTAGCGCGAGGCTGGGGATAGGCGCGTATGTCTCGGCCCGGCTCCGTCCACGACAAGCGACGTGTCGGCGGCTTCCAGACTCTATTCCGGGTCTACGACAACAGCATCATCCGAATCCGGATCCGTAATGACAGCGTCATCGTCAGAATCCGGAACTACGACCACATCCTCGTCGGTGCCGCATGCCGCCAATGCAAGTGGAGCAACAATTGCGATCCAAATGAAACGCATTCCACGCCTCCTTTGACTATCAGCATAGTACAAACGTCAGCGGTCGAGAAAAGATCCAAGACCTACTTGCCATTGTGCTTGGGTGAGACCGAACCGATATCTGGCCGAACATGTCGCTTCCGCCGATGGAGGTGCCAGGCAAGGCGTCGGGCATCGGCGGGATGACGGAGACGCCACGCGAGCGAGACCTATATCCAATAGAGCGGCATGAGCCGCGACATGCCGCTTCGAGACGCTTCGACAGCCGCAAGGGAGCCAGTCGCGATGAGCCAGCACTACACGGTCGGAATGAACATCAACGGCAACTCCAAGGTCGTGACGGTCGAGGCCGAAGACGCCTTGATCGCCGCGCTGAAGGTCAAGCACGAGAATCCGGCGGCGATGATCACCTATGCGCGGAAAAGCAATCAGCGCGGCGATCGCCGCCATCCGCACCAAGACGTCGCGGAGAGGGTGGAGTAGCTTTCTTCTGACCCGTGCGACAATTAGTCCTAGCGTTGCGGCCCGGTTCGCCGTTGCGGCGCGGACTCCCTCTCCATACAGTCTTCATCGGATAGCGAGTCCCCGACAGGGTTCCGGGGCAGTTCGAGCTATCGGCCTCTGACAGGGTTCCGGAGGCGCCTTCGTCTTCAGTCTTCAAGGCGCTTGATCGCGGCGGAACCCGGCATGCCCGATTCAATCTTCCAATCTTCGGCAAACCGGTACCGCGGCAGTGCGCCTTTGTCTGCAAAGCGTCACGCCGACGGCGACTCATCGGCGTATCGCAGGTCGAGAAGAAGGGAGTAAGCGCAGATGAACATCCACGAGTTTCAGGCCAAGCAGTTGCTGCGTGGCTATGGCGTCGCCGTCCTCGACGGCGATGTCGCCCATACGCCGCAGGAGGCGCAGGCCGCCGCCGCCGAGCTCGGCGGCTCCATCTGGGTCGTCAAGGCGCAGATCCATGCCGGCGGGCGCGGCAAGGCCGGTGGCGTCGCCGTGGTGCGCTCGCTCGGCGAGGTCGCCGCCGCGGCCGACCGGATGCTGGGTATGCGGCTCGTCACGCATCAGACCGGCCCGGACGGCAAGGAGGTCAAGCGGGTCTATATCGAGCGCGGTTGCGCCATCGCGCGCGAGCTCTATCTGGCGATGCTGGTCGATCGCAAGAGCGGTGGCGTCACCGTGATGGCGTCGACCGAAGGCGGCATGGATATCGAGACCGTGGCCGCGGAGACGCCCGACAGGATCCTCACCCTCACGCTGCCACCGGCCACGCCGCTGCAGCCCTTCCATGCCCGCAGGATCGCGCTCGCACTCGGCCTTCGCGATCGGCAGCTTTCGGCGGCGGCGAAGTTCCTGACGGCGCTGAATCGGGCCTTCACCGATCTCGACGCCAGCCTGATCGAGATCAATCCCTGGGTCGTCACGGAGGAGGGTGATCTGCTGGCGCTGGACGCAAAGGTGAGCTTCGACGACAACGCACTGTTCCGTCACCGTCGGATCGAGGAGCTGCGCGACGACGACGAGAGCGATCCGCTCGAGCTCGAAGCTGCGAGACACGACCTCAACTACGTCAAGCTCGACGGCAATATCGGCTGCATGGTCAACGGCGCCGGTCTCGCCATGGCGACCATGGACATCATCAAGCTCTATGGCGGCGAGCCCGCGAACTTCATGGATATCGCCGGCGCGGCGACGAAGGAGCGGGTCGCCACCGCCTTCCGGCTGGTTGCGTCCGACCCGTCGGTCTGCGGCATTCTCGTCAATGTCTTCGGCGGCATGATGCGTTGCAATTCGATCGCCGAGGGGATCGTCGAGGCGGCCCGCGAGGTCGGCTTCGACCGGCCGCTCGTCGTTCGCCTCGAAGGCACGAATGTCGAGCTCGGCCGGCAGATTCTAGGCCAGTCGAGCGTTCCGATCACCAGCGCGGCGACACTGTCCGACGCGGCGCAGAAGATCGTCCACGCGGTTCGCAGCTCGCAAGGGACGGGCGCTCTTCGGCTTGTGAAGGAGACTGCGTGATGGCCGTGCTCATCAATTCCGAAACGCGGGTGATCTGCCAGGGCTTCACCGGAACGCAAGGCACCTTTCATTCCGAGCAGGCGATCGCCTATGGCACAAGGATGGTCGGGGGCGTGACGCCCGGCAAAGGCGGCACGACCCATCTCGGCCTGCCGGTGTTCGATACGGTCGCCGAGGCGATGGCCGAGACCGGGGCCAACGCCTCCGTCGTCTATGTGCCGCCGCCTGTCGCCGCTGACGGCATCCTCGAGGCGATCGACGCCGAGATGCCGCTGGTGATTGCGATCACCGACGGAATCCCGGTGCATGACATGGCGCGCATCCGGCGCGAGCTCAAAGGCTCGAAGACGCGGGTCGTCGGTCCCAACTGCCCCGGCGTCATCACGCCCGGCCAGTGCAAGATCGGCATCATGCCGGGCTATGTCTACAGGCCGGGCCGGATCGGCATCGTCTCCCGCTCGGGTACGCTGTCCTACGAGGCGGGGGCCCAGACCACCGCCGTCGGGCTCGGTCAGTCGACGGTGATCGGGATCGGCGGCGACCCGGTGAACGGCACCAGCTTCGTCGACTGCCTGGAACTGTTCCTGGCCGATAATGAAACCGACGGCATCATCATGATTGGCGAGATCGGCGGCAACCCGGAAGGGGAGGCGGCCGCGTTCCTCAAGGAGTCCCGGCGGAAGAAGCCCGTCGTCGGCTTCATCGCCGGCGTCACGGCGCCGCCGGGGCGACGGATGGGCCATGCCGGGGCGATCGTCAGCGGCGGCGGCGAAAGCGCCGCTGAGAAGATCGAGGCGATGCGCAGCGCCGGCATCGCCGTCGCCGATTCGCCGGCCGAGATCGGGGCGACGATGATGCGCGTTCTGAACTAGCAAAGGGATTTAGGCCCACGGCCCCCTCCCTCCCCCGCGAAATGCGGGGGAGGGAGGGGTGGGGGTGTCGCGATAGGAACAGACATATGAATCGATGACTCCGGCGGCCGGTTTGGCTAGAACCGCTCGGAAAACGGGATCAGAAGCAGGGGAAGCAACATGCCGCGGCGGGCCGTTAAGCATCAGACCGACGAGATTGTGGCGCAGAAGGCTGCGACCGATGAGGACGCGAGCTATGGCGCCTTGCTCGCAGCGTCGAATCAGCCGTTGCTGCCGGCGCCCATCGCCTGTTTCCCCGATCGCGCGGGTGCCGAGCATGCGGCGCTGCATCGTCAGCTCGCGGATGCGCTGATCGAGTTCAAGCAGCAGACCGAACGCAACCCGCTCAGCAATCCGATACAGCTTTTGGCACTCGATGTCGGGCGGCGGATCGAGACCGGCGAGCTGTCTTACGCCGCCGTCGAGCAGATCATCCAGCGCCTTACCGCAATCGCGTTCTTCGCGCGCGCCGACCGGCTCGGCGCCTATCTCGGGGAAGGTGATCCGACCGCCAACGCGGCGCGGATCAAGACGTTGATTCGGCGCTTCGCCTTCACGGGCGAGGACGCGGAAGACGAGACGCTGGCGCCGTTCACGACGTTCAAGGCGGCGGTCGAGCGCGAACTGTTCGGAATCGTCATCACCGCCCACCCGACCTTCAGTCTTGGCGCCGGACTGATGCGCATCCAGGCGGAGCTTGCGACGGGGTGCGGCGCCGGCGGCGCGCCGCTGACGGCGGACCGGCGCCGGGCGCTGTTCGAGCAGGTGATCCAGTCGGAGCATCGGCCGGAACGAGCCCTTGACCTGCGGACGGAGCACGACCTGTCGGTCGAAGCCATCGCCAACATCCATGCGGCTTTGCGCCGCATCTATGAGAGCGTCTTCGAGGTGGCCGAGGAGCTCTATCCGGAGGATTGGCCGACGCTGTCGCCGAAGCTGCTGACGGTGGCGAGCTGGGTCGGCTATGACCTCGACGGGCGTTCCGACATCAAGTGGAGCGACAGCCTGTTCAAGCGGATGCGGCTGCAGGCCCTGCAACTGACGCATTACCGTGACAGCGTGCGGGATATCCGGCTGCGTTTCGCGCTCGGCGACGCGCTCACCGATCTTCGGCACACGCTGGAGCTGCTCGAGTCGCGTCTGGCGCTGGCGATCAAGGAAGTCGAGGACGAGATCCACGTATTCCAAGGCGCCCAGCGCGACAATGAACAGGACACTTGGCCAGAGCGGGTGCGGCAGATCGCCAAGCGCATGCATGACGGACGAGCGCTGCGGCTGATCGAATCGCAGCAGCTTCTCGATTTGATCAACCGCGCGGTTGAGCTGAGCGAGCTCCCGGCGACGAAGCGCGCCCTCTGCATCCTACGCGTGGAAATCGCCAATCACGGCCTCGGCATGGCGCACACTCATGTCCGCCTCAATGCCGCGCAGCTTCACAATGCGATCCGCAAGACCCTCGACATGGCGGTTGCGCCCGACGATCCGAGCCACCGCCGCTCCTACGTCAATGCGGTTTCGCAGCTGATCGAGCGGGTCGAGCCCGTGCAGGTGAATTTCGGCTCGATCCTCGCCGAGAAAACGTCGGCCAAGCGTCTCTTCATGCTCGTCGCGCAAATGCTGAAATATGTCGACGCGACGACGCCGGTGCGCTTCCTGATCGCCGAATGCGAGACCTCCTTCACCCTGCTGACCGCGCTCTATTATGCGAAGCTGTTCGGGGTCGAGGACAAGGTCGACATCTCGCCCCTGTTCGAAACCCTGAAGGGGTTCGAGCGCGGGGCGGGCGTAATCGAGGAATGCCTGAAGAACCCGCATTATGGAGCCTATTTGCGCCGGCGCGGCCGGCTCTGCATTCAGACTGGCTTTTCCGATGCCGGCCGCTATCTCGGCCAGATCGCGGCCGCGGCCGCCGTCGAACGGCTGCGAATGAAGCTCGGCTCGTTGCTCGTCGAACATGGATTCGGCGAGGTGCAGCTTGTGATCTTCGACACCCACGGCGAGTCGATCGGCCGCGGCGCCCACCCCTCCAGCTTCGCCGACCGGCTGAGCTACGTCGCCTCAGCCGTCAGCCGCCGGCAGTTCGAGGAGCAGGGCGTCGCCTGCAAGGAGGAAGCGAGCTTCCAGGGCGGCGACGGTTATGTCCATTTCATCACGCCCTCGATCGCCTTCACGACTGTCTGCCGCATTCTCGACTCCGCGCTGCCGCCCGCCGAATCCGACGACGATCCGTTCTACGACGACGTCGACTATCTTACCGAGTTCTTCATCACCATCCGCCAGTTCAACGAGCGCGTGATGGGCGATCCGAACTATGCGGCGCTGCTCGACGCCTTCGGCACGAACATGCTGTACCCGGCGGGATCGCGCGCCATGCGGCGCGAGCATGACGGCGGCGCGCGGATCGATCTCGCCCATCCGTCGCAGCTTCGGGCAATCCCGCACAACAGCATCCTGCAGCAGCTCGGCATGCTGGCGAACACCATCGGCGGTGTTGGGCAGGCGGTGAAGAAGGACCCGGAGCGCTTCCAGCGGCTCTATCGCGAGTCGCCCCGCTTCCGGCGCCTGTTCGCGATGGTCGAGTGGGCGTTGGAGTTCAGCGATCTCGATGTGCTGAAGGCCTATATCGACATCCTCGATCCCGGGCTGTGGCTGCAGCAGGCGGCGCACCAATCCGGCGTCGGTCGGACCGAGGCGTTGCGCCGCGTCTCGGAGCATCTGGAGGAGGTCGGCAATCACGAGAAGCTGGTGAAGATCTTCCGGATCCTGCAGAAGGACTGCCTGGACCTGCGGGCCGAGATCGCCGCCTGCTACGACACCGAGCCGCCGCCGGAACCCCTCGTGGCGGGAATCGGCAAAGATACCCGCCACAATCTGCACCTGTTGCATGCGCTGCGCATCGCGCTGATCCAGCGCATCTTCCTGCTGGCGACGCAGATTCCCGACTTTAGCGACCAGCACGGCGTCACGCCCGAGGAGCTTGCCGCCCGCATCCTGCATCTCGATATCGAGTCGGCGGTCCGGCTGCTGGCGCTGATCTTCCCGAAGGTCGACAGTCCGGAGGATGCGGGCGACTTCGGCGAGCCCGCCACCTATCGCAGCGACGAGAACCAGTCCTACGAGCAGGAGCACGCCCGCATTTTCCAGCCGATGGCCCGCCTCTACGAGCTGGTCCGCCGTGCCAGCTCCGGCATCATCCACACGGTTGGTGCGATCGGGTGATCGAGCCGGTGGCGGGGTAAGGAGACAGCGTCAACATGCCGTAATCGTGCCACGGCCATCGCCTTGTATCCATACAATGTCCCGATTGCCGAAAGCAGGCTCGCCCCAATAGAGTCATCGCATGAATCGCCCGCAGCTCTATGGCTGGCTCGTTGTCGGCCTTTGTTTCCTCGCGCTCAGCCTAGCCTTCTCCGCCCGCTCCGTCCTCGGCCTGACGATGCCGTTCCTCGAAGCCGACCTCGGCTCGTCGCGCAGCTTCGTCTCGACAGGCGGCGCCATCGCCCTGGTGCTGATGGCGGTGATCGCGCCGGTTGCCGGCAATCTGGTGGATCGGTTCGGGCCGCGCATCCTGCTCTCCGCCGGACTTGTCGCGGTCGGGATCGGCATGGTCCTGACCGCCGGCGTGACGGAGCCCTGGCAATTCATTCTGGCCTTCAGCGTGGTCGCAGGCCTGGGCTTCGGCGTCGCCGCGACCCACGTCGTCTCGACGGTCGTCAGCCTTCAGTTCGAGCGCAACCGCGGCCTAGCGGTCGGCATCGCCACCTCGGGCTCGACTGCTGGCCAACTCCTGGTCATTCCGCTGCTGGCGAGCGTGCTCGCGACGACCGGCTGGCGCTGGAGCTATCTGGCGCTCGGACTGGCCAGCCTGGCGCTGATCCCGGTGGTGCTGGTGCTGATCCGACGGCAGCGTAGCGGCGATGCAGCGGCGGCAAGTCGGCAGGCGGCGGAACCTCTGGGCAGGCGGCTGTCCTTCCTGTGGCGGAGCCCGGTGTTCCACCTTCTGTTCTGGAGCTTCACGATCTGCGGCTTCACCACGAGCGGCGTGATCGAGACGCACCTGCTGCCCTATGCCGCGGCCTGCGGCTTTCCACCGCTCGCAAGCGCCACCGCCTATGGCGTGCTGTCGGCGGTGAATCTCGGCGGCATGATGCTCGCCGGCTATCTCGCCGATCGGGTGAACCGGCCGCTGCTGCTTGGCGCCATCTATATCCTGCGCGGCCTGTCTTTCATTCTGCTGATGTTCGTCGCAAACGACCTGTCGCTCTTGTTCATCTTTGCCGTTGCGTTCGGGCTCTTCGACTATTCGACGCTGCCGGTCACGGCGAGT
The DNA here is from genome assembly GCA_003576685.1 of Virgifigura deserti. GTDB lineage: Bacteria > Pseudomonadota > Alphaproteobacteria > Dongiales > Dongiaceae > Virgifigura > Virgifigura deserti. Next base: position 181,214 of record QOZR01000003.1, on the reverse strand, counting down.
CTCGTGGCGAGCCATCTCGGTCTGCGCATCATGGGCTTGGCGATGGGTTTTCTGTCAGCCGGGCATTCCCTCGGCGCGGCGGCCGGGGCTTTCCTTGGCGGCTATCTATTCGATCTCTTCGCCCGCTATAGCTGGGTCTGGGTCGCGTCGGTGATTCTCGCCATCATCGCCGGACTGCTCGTCTTCGCGATTCGTGAGACACGGGACCGTACCGCCGTCGCCCTGGCCGGCGCCGAATGACTGTGGAGCCGACTGGCCGCTCTGAACGTTGACCGGGGAGAACCGCCGGCGCCATTGGATGCGGCGCCGGAGATGATCGGTTCACACGCCCATCCCCGGAGGACAGAATGGAGCACCCGACCGACTCACCGGCGACTGACTCGCCAACCACTCTCGAACATCACCGCCTGGAAGTCCTGGAGCAACTCCAAGACTGGCTCGAGATGCCGATGATCGTGCTCGGATTCTTCTGGCTGGTGCTCCTGGTGATCGAGCTGATCTGGGGCCTCAGCCCCTTTCTTCAGTCCGTCAGTACTCTGATCTGGGTCCTCTTCATCATCGACTTCGCGCTCAGATTCGTTCTCGCTCCGCGCAAGCTGGCCTATCTGCGCGACAATTGGCTTGGCGCGATTTCGCTCGCCCTACCGGCGCTCCGCGTCTTTCGACTCGCCCGGGTGCTGCGCCTGGCGCGGGCGACACGTGGCCTGCGTCTCGTCAAGATCGTGGGATCGCTCAATCGCGGCATGCGGACGATTCGCGCCACCCTGGGGCGTCGCGGCTTCGGCTACGTCGTTGCGTTGACGCTCGTCATCACCGTTGTCGGCGCGGCAGGGATGTATGCCTTGGAGCGGAGCGAGGCGGGACTGGAGAGCTATGGCGATGCGCTGTGGTGGACCGCAATGATCATGACGACGCTGGGGTCCGATTATTGGCCGCGGACGGCGGAGGGCCGGGTCCTCTGCGTAATCCTCTCGCTCTACAGCTTCGCCGTGTTCGGCTATATCACGGCCACGCTGGCGTCCTATTTCGTCGATCGCGACGCCGAGAGCGAGGAGGCCGAGCTGGCGAGCGCCAGATCCATCAAGGCGCTCGAAGAGGAGGTCCGGTCCTTGCGCGCCGATTTGAGACAGGTGCTCCTGCGGCCGTAGGGGCAGGTTTCAAACCTGCCGCGACCTGTTAGAACGATCCGGCATTCGTAAGAACGGGGACATCTCATGAAGGTCGTCATCACCAGCAAGGCGCCGGCCGCAGCGCCGGTCGTTGCGGTCGGAGTCCTGCCGGGTCGGCGGCTGACCCCGGCCGCCGCGACGCTCGACGCCGCCACCGGCGGGGCGCTCACCCGCGCTCTGCGCGACGGTCGCTTCGACGGTGCCCGCGATCAACTGCTCGACCTCCGCGCGCCGGACGGGGTCGACGGCCACCGCCTCATTCTGATCGGTCTCGGCAAGCCGGCCGAGCTCGACCGCCTCGCCTCTGAGGAAATCGGCGGCCGCCTCGTTGCCTATTTGGCCGAAGAGCATGAACCCGAGGCGACAATCCTGATCGATGCCCCGGAGCAGGCGCCGGTCGGTGTGGCGGAGATCGCGGCGCATCTCGGGCTCGGCGCCCGCCTGCGGGCCTATCGCTTTGATCGCTACCGCACGAAGCGGCGCCCGGAGGACCCGGCGCCGATGCGCCGGCTTACTCTCGTCACCGACGCTGTTCGCGAGGCGCGGCGGCTGTTCCGGCCGCTCGATGCCGCGGCGTCAGGCGTGGCGTTCGCGCGCGATCTGGTAAACGGGCCGGGTAATGCCGTTCATCCGGAGAGCTTCGTCGACCAGGCGCGGGCGCTCACCGAGTTGGGTGTCGGCGTCGAGGTCGTCACAGAGAACCAGTTGCGCAAGCTCGGCATGAACGCGCTGCTCGCGGTCGGCGGCGGCAGCGCCCACCGGCCGCGACTCCTGGTTCTTCGGTGGCGCGGCAGCGCTCGCCGCAACGCAGCGCCGTTCGCCTTCGTCGGCAAGGGTGTCACCTTCGATACGGGCGGGATTTCGATCAAGCCGGCGAACCGCATGGAGGAGATGAAGGGCGACATGGCGGGCGGGGCCGCCGTCGTCGGGCTGATGCGGACGCTCGCGGAGCGCGAGGCGGCGGTCGACGTCGTCGGCGTGATACCGCTGGTCGAGAACATGGTCTCCGGTCAGGCTTACCGGCCCGGCGACGTGGTCACGACCCTGTCCGGCCGGACGATCGAGGTGGTCGATACCGACGCTGAAGGGCGCATGATCCTTATTGACGCGCTGCATTACACGGCGACGCGGTTCAAGCCCAAGGCGATCGTCGATATGGCGACGCTGACCGGCTCTGTCGTTCGGGCGCTGGGCCATGTTTATGCCGGCGTCTTCGCCAACGATGACGATCTCGCCGAGCGGTTGGCGGCGGCAGGGCGGCAGGTTGGCGAGCGGCTCTGGCGGCTGCCGCTCGATCCGGATTACGACGATCATCTGAAGTCCGATATCGCCGATATCCGGCAATGTGCGCCGGACGAAGACTCGGCCGATGCCGTGCATGCGGCGCAGCTTCTCCAGCGCTTCATCGGCGACGTGCCATGGGCGCATCTCGATATCGCCGGACGGGACTTCAATAGGAAGGCCCGCCCGACCGGGCCGGTGGGCGCCACCGGCTTCGGCGTGCGCCTGCTGGACGCATTCCTCGCGGGTCACGAGGACCGGTCCTAGTGGATCGCGTCTGACATTTAAATCCGGTGGGGGAGTCCCACCGACGTGAGGGCATGCGAGTCTGGGGCATGCGTCCCGGGATATCCATTACACTCACCACGGCCGTTCGCCACCGGCTGGAAGCGATCATCCGCAACCGCAATGCTCCGCAGAAACATGTCTAGCGCGCCCGTGGCCTCGCGCTGCATCGGATGCGCCATTTCAAGCTCTCCAATGATCCGGAGTTCGTTCCCAAGCTGCGCGACATCGTGGGGCTCTATGTCGATCCGCCGGCCCATGCGGTGGTGCTGTCGGTCGACGAGAAGTCGCAGATCCAGGCGCTGGACCGCACCCAGCCGGGCCTGCCGCTGAAGAAGGACCGCGCCGGCACCATGACCCACGACTACAAGCGCCACGGCACCACCACCCTGTTCGCCGCCCTGAACATCCTCGACGGCACGGTCATCGGCCGCAACATGCAGTGCGACCGCCATCAGGAGTTTATCCGTTTCCTCAATGCCATCGAGGCGGAGGTGCCGGCCGGCAAGCTGGTCCATGTTGTCCTCGACAACTATGCCGCTCATAAGCACGCAAAAGTTATCGCCTGGCTCGCGCCACCCGCGCTTCATCTTCGACTTCACCCCGACCTCGTGCTCGTGGCTGAACGCGGCGGAGACCTTCGTCGACGGTCGCCGAACCGTGTTGAACTCCACGGGCCTACTTCAGTGCGGTCGCCGTCGTCATGCCCACTTGAAGCAACGTGGAGCCGTCCACCACAAACTCCTGCCACTGCATGCAGACGTCGCGCTCCAGTGCGTCGCGCTTAGCCTCGCCGGCCTGAGCCGCCGCTTCGGTGAGCGGCGTGCTGTGGATGTATTGCCACAGGAAGTCCGCTGGTGCCGGGAGACGAAGGGTCTTGGGTTTCGACTGAACGTCGACTTCCTGGAAGCCGGCACTGCGCATGAGTTCGGTGAGTTCATCGACATCGTGCATCGAGAACACGAGATCACCGAACGACGCAACTTCTGGGCTTAGGTGACGGGCCAGCGCATCCGTCATGATCGCGAACATAGGCGGCTTGGGCCCGGGCACGGTGACAAAGGCCCGCCCGCCTGTATCCAGAACCCGCCGCATCTCGCGCAGCGCGGCCAGCTTGTTGGGGACAAACTGGAGCCCCATTTGGCAGAGCACGACGTCGAACGCCTCGTCCGGAAGCGGCATCAACTCGGCACTCGCCTCGTACCAGTCGATCGAGATATCGGATGGGGTCTGCGAACGGGCCACCGCCAGCATGCCTGGGTTCACGTCCAGGCCGGCAACCGCGCCCGCAGCGCCGACGCGCTCCGCCGCGAGCCGCGTCACGACCCCGGTGCCGCACGCGACATCGAGCACGCGCTGGCCCGGTTGAAGACCCGCAATGCCGATGAGATCATCGGCCACCGGCGCACCGATGGAAGGGACAAAAAAGCGCTGGTAGTTCTCGGCAGGGGTTCCTCCATAGGACTTGCCGTAGACTTGCTGAGTCATCGTGTTCCTCCTTTTCCTTGGGACGCCGGGTATCGTAGAAAGGAAGGGGGAAGCTGTGCATCGCCCGAATTCGCCACATCCTGCCGGTGGTCATATAGTCAGATTTGACCACATGACGCTGCTCAGACGAGCTTGTGCTTATGGGCAAATGTGCTGGCCGCGGTTCGGGACGTGACACCAAGCTTGTCGAAGATATTACTCAGGTGACGGGCAACGGTGTGCTCGCTGATGCCGACTGCGGTGGCAATTTGCCGGTTGGTCTCACCAGCGGCTACGAGCGAAAGGACCTCCCGTTCGCGGTCCGTCAGGGCGCTGAACGGACCAGCGCCCCGGGTGGCCATCAGCCGTTCCAGTTCGACCAAGTCGGGTGCAGCGCCCAGCTGCCCGAAGACGGAATGTGCGGCGTCGAAGTGCATGCGTGCCGTTTCGTGGTCGTCGAGCCGTTGGCAGACCCGCCCGATGAGGACCCGCACGCGCGCGGATTCGTAAGGCGTCCCAAGTTGTTGCCAAATCGCCCACGCCTCGCGCAGGAGGGCGAGCGCCGCTTTCATCTTGCCCTCCGCGAACAGGACAGCGCCGGTGGCCTGGGCGGACGTCGCCAGAAGGAACGGGGCGTCGAATGCCGTAGCGATCCGCGTCAGCTCGTCGGCGACCGCACGTGCGGTGTCGAGATCGCCGGTGGCAATTAAGATCTCGACGTACGGGCCAAGTAGCTTGGGGCGCGACGCTCCAGCGCCCGGTCCCTGCAGGCTGCCGGCAGGATCGGCGACGCCGCGGATCGCAGCCGCGGCGGCATCGAGTTTGCCCTCGGCCAACCGAAGCAGCGACACGCCGGGCTGCGGTTCACACCCGTTCCGGCCCGCCTCGCGGTACATCTCGTTGGCCTGCGCAAACTCCCCGCGCAGACGGTGGAGCTCGCCCTGCTGGTAGCAGGCGCGCCCAACGACGGCTTCCGACCTATCGGCAAGATGGTCGCGGGCTTTCATCACCTCGGCGAGAGCATCGGGCCAGTCGCCCTGCAACTGCAGAATTTCGGAGCGATGCACCAGACACTGGCCGCGATAGGGCACCAAATCGGGCTGGGAAGCACACCAAGCGTCGAGCTGCGTGGTCCATTCACGCGCACGGCGGAGATCAAAGATGCGTTGGCAGGTCAGGATGACGGCGCAATAGATGATCCCGGCCAGCACCGGCGACACTTCCCCTGCCGTAACCGCCACCATCGCCTCATCGAGCCGGGCGACGCCTTCGGCGCTCTTGCGTGACTGGATCAGGCTCTGGCCTCGGCTGAGTAGGCCCAACGCCAGCAGATCTGGGTCTCCGAACTGCTCGGCGAGCGCGAGCGCCTGCTCGAAATTGGCACCGGCGCTCTCGGTGTTTCCCTTACCCATCGCCAGCAGGCCGGTCACGATGAGCCCGTATCCCTGCTCAACGCACGCATCTTCGCGGTGCTTGAGCAACCGCTGCGAACGGGCGAGCCAGCCGGTGCTGCGGGCCATCTCGCCTCCAAGCAGTAGGCTCAAACTGAGCCAGAACCCCCATCGGGCCGCGCGCTCCACGTTTCCCTGTTCGATGAGTTGGTGGTGCGCGCGCGTCCAGATGGTGGTTGCGTGGGCTTCCTCGCCGACGAGATACGCAGCCGTCGCTAACCGTTCGAGGTCTGCGGGTTCGAGGGGCGGCTCGCTATCGGCTGCGGAGAGTTGCGCGTACGCTTCCCTCCATTTCTGCCGGGCGAACGCCTCTCGCCCCTGAACGATCGCGGGGGGCCGTGCCATAACTCCTTTTATCACAGTCCGCTGGCCATCGAACGGCGAGAGTAGGAAGACTTTGCACGACAGGGCAGCAAGTGGAACCAACGGCCGCTTCCTGGCGCTACCTGCTCGTTCCGATAGGCGGAACGAAGGGCAAAGCTCCACCCGAAGCAGCCGTTGACGCAAGGAACCAAGCGTCAGTTTTTCATCGCCAGACCGGCGATTGCCGGCGCAGCTATCGGCAGAGCCTATCTGATCTATAGCTTATAGTGATTTGACGTATGGACGCGTATCCGGCCCTTATAGGGAGCGGTGCGCGGATGAACGTCGTCGGGCGCGATTGACGGGGCGCATTGCCGGTGACAAGCTCATTCTTGTCATAAAAATTTAATAAAAATGCCGCTCTGGCCAAAGCCGGAGCGAGATGAACGAAAAGGGCAGGTTCCACTTACGTCGCAAGGAGGCATCAGGATCATGCGGACCATTCGGATGAAAACCGCCAAGCGTTTAGCGGGCAGTTTTCTCGGCATCCTGGCGGCCACCGGCCTTTCGGTCGGCATCGCCAACGCCGACACGGAACTGACCGTCTATACCGCCTTCGAGGCCGACCAGCTCAAGGAATATCAGCAGGCGTTCAATAAGGCCCACCCCGACATCACGATCAACTGGGTGCGGGATTCGACCGGCATCGTCACCGCCAAGCTGCTGGCGGAGAAGGAGAACCCGCAGGCCGATGTCGTCTGGGGCTTGGCGGCGACCAGCCTGATGCTGCTCAACGACCAAGGCATGCTTGAGCCCTACGCGCCAAAGGGCGTGGAGAAGCTGTCGCCCAAGTTCAGGGACAGCGCCAATCCACCCAGCTGGGTGGGGCAGGATGCCTACGCGGCAGGCATCGCCTTCAATATCTACGAGGCGGAAGCGAAAAAGCTGCCTAAGCCGACGTCATGGGGCGACCTGACGAAGCCGGTCTACAAAGGATCCATCGTGATGCCGAACCCGAACTCATCGGGCACCGGTTTCCTGATGGTGTCGAGTTGGCTGCAGCTCTTCGGCGAGGAGAAGGGGTGGGCGTTCATGGACGCTCTCCACGAGAACATCGGCGTCTATACCCATTCCGGATCTAAGCCGGCGAAGATGGCGGGATCGGGCGAGTTCCCGATCGGCTTTTCTTTCGACTATCGCATCGCAGCGGAGAAGTCGAAGGGGGCGCCCCTCGAGGTGATCTTCCCATCGGAAGGTCTCGGCTGGGAGTTGGAGGCTGGAGCGCTGATCAAGGGCACCGACAAGCTGGAAGCGGCCCAGACGCTCCTCGACTGGGCGGCCAGCCGAGAGGCGAACGAGCTTTATAATCAGAACTTCGCCCTCGTCGCGATGCCGGGCATTGCGAAGCCGGTGGAGAACCTGCCGCCTCCGGACAAGCTCGAGGCGATGCTGATCGATAACGACTTCACCTGGGCGGCGCAAAACCGCGATCGGATTCTCTCGGAATGGCAGAAGCGGTACGGCGTGAAGTCGGAACCGAAGGAGTGATCGACAGAGAGTGAGCCGTAGCTCCCACCCGCCTGCTCCTTGTTTCGAGCGGAGGGTGGGGGTAGCGCCCCGCGCGAACCTCTGACGCGGAGATATGCGGCGAATGACAATGACCACGATGAATCCGCCCCAGACGGACGATCTATCCGGGGCGGGCTATCTGCGCATCGAGAACCTGTCGAAGATGTTCGGCGTCTTCGCGGCGCTCAAGAGCATTTCGCTGGAGATCCGCGAGGGCGAGTTCGTCTGCTTTCTTGGCCCCTCCGGCTGCGGCAAGACTACCTTGCTCCGGGCCATTGCCGGCCTCGATATCCAGACCAACGGCAGCATTTTTCAGGCGGGGCGCGACATCTCGCGTCTGCCGCCCTCCGAGCGCGATTTCGGTATCGTGTTCCAGTCCTACGCGCTGTTTCCGAACCTGACGGTTTCGAAGAACATCGCCTACGGGCTCGAAAGCCGACGGATGCCGCGCGCGGCGATCGCCGCACGAGTGATGGAGCTTCTGCAGCTCGTCGGCCTCCCGGACTCCGGCGAGAAATATCCGTCCCAGCTCTCGGGCGGGCAGCAGCAGCGAGTAGCGCTGGCCCGCGCGCTCGCCACCTCGCCCGGACTCCTGCTGCTCGACGAGCCGCTTTCGGCGCTCGACGCCCGGGTGCGCGTGCATCTGCGGCACGAGATCAAGCATCTGCAGCGGAGGCTCGGCATCACCACGATCATGGTGACCCACGACCAGGAAGAGGCGCTGACCATGGCCGACCGCATCGTCGTGATGAATCACGGTGTGATCGAGCAGGTCGGCACCGCGACGGAGATCTATCGCGATCCGGCCAGCGCCTTCGTCGCCGATTTCATCGGCACGATGAACTTTCTCCCGGGCGTCGTGACCCGCCCCGGCCGGGTCGCCTTCGGCGGCGTCGAGCTCGACTGCGCCGGCGGGGTCAACGGATTCGCCGCGGGCACCCCGGTGACGATCGCCGTCCGGCCGGAGGACGTGTCGATCCGCAACATCGACGGGTCGAAAAGTAACAGCTTCGCGGCGCAAATCCTCGAGATGGAGTTTCTCGGCTCGTTCTACCGTGGGACCCTGATTGCGGCGGGGACGCCAGCCGACGCGGCGGGCGAGACCTTGACGGCCGATTTCTCGATCAACGCGGTGCGCGACCTCGGGCTGGCCGACGGCATGAGTCTCTCCATCGCCTTCCCGCCCGACTGCATCCGTGTCTTCGAACGGCAGTAGTCCATGACGCAAGCCACGATCGACGCGACCATCGCGCGTGGAGCGGCGCAGGGCGTCGCTCGAAGGGGTGGGCGCGGCGTCAAGCCGAAGCTCGGTCGCGACGATTGGATCATGCGCAGCGCGATGGTGCTCATCGCGGCGTTTCTCGTCGTCGCCCTGGTCCTGCCCCTCTACACGATGCTGTCGAAGAGCGTGCAGGACAAGGCGGGCGAGTTCATCGGCCTCACCAATTACGCGCAGTATTTTGGCACGCCGGCGCTCTTCGCTTCGATCTACAACAGCCTGTTCGTCGCCGTCATCAGCACGGTGGTCACGATCTCGCTGGCCTTCTTCTATGCCTATGCCCTGACGCGAAGCTGCATGCCCGGCCGGTCCCTGTTCAGGGGCATTGCGCTGATCCCGATCCTGGCGCCCTCGCTGCTGCCCGGAATCTCGCTGGTCTATCTGTTCGGCAACCAGGGCATGCTGAAGGAGTTGCTGTTCGGGCACTCGATCTACGGGCCGATCGGCATCGTGATGGCCTCGGTGTTCTTTACCTTTCCGCACGCGCTGATGATCCTCGTGACGGCGCTGTCGATCTCCGACGCGCGCCTCTATGAGGCGGCGACGGCGCTGCGGGCGAGCCGGATGCGCATCTTCTTCACCGTGACGCTGCCGGCGGCGAAATACGGGTTGATCAGCGCCGCCTTCGTCGTGTTCACCCTGGTCATCACGGACTTCGGCGTGCCGAAGGTGATCGGCGGACAGTATGACGTCCTGGCGACCGACATCTATAAGCAGGTGATTGGCCAGCAGAATTTCGAGATGGGCGCCGTGGTCAGCGTGGTGCTGCTGATACCGGCGGTGATCGCTTTCATCGTCGACCGCATCATCCAGCGCCGGCAGGTGGCGCAGCTTTCCGCCCGCGCGGTGCCGCTCGAGCCGAAGCCGAGCCGGCGCTTCGATGCGACGATGCTGGCATTTTGCGCGGTGGTGGGGTTCCTGATTGTCGGCATTCTCGGCGTCGCCATGTTTGCCTCGCTGATCACCTACTGGCCTTATGACCTGTCCCTGTCGTTCCGCAATTATCGGTTCGACCTGATGGATGGTGGCGGCTGGGAATCCTACTGGAATTCGATCGAGATGGCGTCCTGGGCGGCGCTGATCGGAACCGCTGTGATCTTTTGCGGGGCCTATTTCGTCGAGAAGGGGCGGGGCTTCGCAGCCGGCCGCGTTCTCTTCCAGCTTCTCGCGATCCTGCCGCTCGCGGTTCCGGGCCTGGTGCTCGGGCTCGCCTACATCTTCTTCTTCAACAAGCCGACCAACCCGTTCAACTTTCTCTACGGCACCATGGCGATCCTGGTGATCTCGACGATCGTCCATTTCTACACGGTCAGCCACCTGACGGCGGTCACAGCGCTGAAGCAAATGGACCCGGAGTTCGAGGCGGTGTCGGCCTCGCTGAAGGCGCCGTTCTATAAGACCTTCTGGCGCGTTACCGTGCCGGTCTGCATGCCGGCGATCCTCGACATCAGCATCTATCTTTTCGTCAATGCGATGACCACTGTGTCGGCGGTCGTGTTCCTCTATTCTGCCGACACGACCCTGGCCTCGGTGGCGGTGCTCAACATGGACGATGCCGGCGACATTGCGCCCGCCGCGGCGATGGCAATGATGATCGTCTACACCTCGGCCGCGGTCCGTCTCGTCCACGCCCTCGCCACCCGCGGGCTTGCCCGCCGGACCCAGGCCTGGCGCCGTCGCTAGAAAAGCCGGTGGCGCTGCGTCAATGCCGGCGCCTCTTGCCGGCCTCGCTTATCTCCCGGAGCACCCATTCCCGAAAGGCCTTGACCAGAGGTTGATCGGCCGTGGCTTTGGGCGAGACGAGATAATAGGCGAAGGACGACGGTCCTTTGAGCGAGAGCTCGAACGGCCGCACGAGGCGCCGTGCCGCGAGGTCGTCGCCTACCAGGCTCGTATTGCCGAGCGCGATGCCCTGGCCGTCGATGGCGGCCTGGATGGCCAGGGCGGTCTGGCTGAAGTGAATCCCTCGCGTCGGGTCGATCCCGTCGACGCCGGCGGCCAGCAGCCACAGCCGCCAGTCAGGCCAGCTGTCGCGCTGCGCCTGCCATCCGACATGGATCAGCGTATGATGCCGCAGATCACTCGGGTGACGGAGCGGATGAGCCCGTTTTAGCAGCTTCGGACTGCAGACGGGGAATACGAGCTCGTCGAACAGGCAATCGACTCGCAGGCCGGGATAGATGCCATTGCCGAAGCGGATCCCGATATCCGCATCCTCGCGTGAGAAGTCGACCAGCCGTTCCGAGACGTCGATCCGGACGTCGGCGTCTGGCTGCTGCTGCCGGAACCGGTCGAGTCGCGGCACGAGCCACTTGGCGGCAAAGGACGGCGTCGCCGTCACGGTGAGGATGCGTTGGCCGTCGGGTGCCGAGATCCGCTCGATCGTCTGGCCGATAAGATCGAGCGCGCCTGTGACCCCCGCCAGCAGCGCCTCGCCGGCCCTGGTCAGGCGGACGGCGCGGCTGGTGCGATAAAACAGCCTGACCCCGAGTTGTTCCTCGAGAACGCGAACCTGATTGCTGACGGCGGCGGGCGTCACGCCAAGCTCGCTCGCTGCCTTAGTGAAGCCAAGGTGCCGCGCCGCAGACTCGAAGGTGCGCAGGGCATTCAAGCCCGGAAGGTGCCGAACCATGGCATGATTTTCAAGTTCAACTTGTTGATCTGTCAAGAACTAGTCGTTTGTCAGAGCCGTAGAGAGGCGCGATAAAGGGGAAAAGGGACGATGTCGTTCGATAGCTGAATTTGAAGGTGATCTTATGGCCGTCGTCATTCCGTTCCACCGCCCCCCCGCGAACTGGCCCCCGACCGAATGCTGCCGGCCCGATGCTGGTGCGATCAAGCGGGCGCCGCTGAAACCCTCGCGCGTGCTTGATCGGATCGCGAGCGCCTTCTCCACTTACCGCCGCCGTCGCGCGGCAATCCGGACGTTGCGATCGCTGGATGACCGGCTCCTCCGGGACATCGGCATCGAGCGCGGGGACATTGTCGCCACTGTCGATATGCTCCTTGCGAGCGACGTCGCGATGCGGGGGTGCGTTATCGCCACGCACTCGAAGATGCCTGCCGAGCAGTGAATCCAGCAGCTTCTGAATATCCCGCGATGACAAACCCGATGCCGAGCATCGTTTTCACTCCCTTGAACAGACCGATTCTCGGCATCGTCAGCGTGATCGTCGGCGTCTCGGTCTTTTCCATTCAGGACGCGATCATCAAGGGGCTGAGCAGCGGCTACCCCGTGCATCAGATCGTCTTCGTCCGGAGCCTGATCGCCTTGCCGCTGCTTTTCCTCGTCGCCTTTGCCGAGGGGCGGGGGACGCTGAAGACCCAGCACCTCGGGCTTCACGCCCTGCGCGGTGCCACGATGTTCGTTGCCTATACCAGCTATTATCTGGCCTTGGCTGCGCTCCCGATTGCGGAGACCGTCGCCCTTTACTACACCGTGCCGTTGTTCGTGGCCGCCTTGTCGGTCCCGTTCCTGGGTGAACGCGTCGGTTCTCGACGTTGGGCGGCGATCGCCGTCGGTTTCTTCGGCGTTCTCGTCATCGTCCGGCCGGGCGACGGGCTCGCCGATCCGGCGGCGCTCCTGGCGGTGGCTGCGGCGGTGGCCTATGCGATGTCGGCGTTGCTCGCCCGCCGGCTCGGCGCAACCGATGGCGCCGGGGCAATGGCTCTGTCGGCGACACTCTTCTATCTCGCCGCCAGCGGCCTCCTGGGTTTGGCGCTCTCCGGGATCGACGCGGCAACGGACACCCATGACAGCCTGCAATTCCTGCTCAATCCGTGGCTATGGCCAAGCCCGCGGGATCTCGCCCTGATGGCGGCTTGCGGCCTCGTCTCGGCCTTTGGCTTCTTCTTCTTGGCGCAGGGGTACCGCCTGACCCAGGCGAACGTCGCGGCGCCCTTCGAATATGTCGCCCTGCCATGGGCGGTTCTTTGGGGATATCTTTTCTTCGGAAACCTGCCCGACATGGCGACCGTCGCCGGTGCCGGATTCATCGTGGGCAGCGGGCTCTATGTCATCTATCGCGAACGACGAGCTGGGCGGCGGCGGCGTTGTGCCGAATTGGCGGTAGAGCGATAGCGCAACCATTCCTCGACGACACCGTTCCTAAAGGGAGAGTTTTCGGTGGGAAGAGGGTGGTTCGCTCCTCCTGCCGATCGAACCCCCGGGTAATGGAGTCTGAGATGAGGAAGAGTGTGTTCATGTCGGCGGCTATCGCTCTCGCGCTGTCGTTCCCGGCTTTCGCTCAGGAAGACATGATCGAGGAGGAGGATGGCGTCGACAGCGGTCAGACGCTCGAGGAGGAAGCCGGGGTCGCCGGGAGCGGCACCGGTGAGGATTACGGCGTCACCGAGGATCAAGATGCCGCAGGTCAGGACGGCACCATCGAACTCGACACGGGCATGACCCCGGCTCAGGGCATCACGAGTGAAGGCACCGTAGCCCCCGGCACGATAAGCGAAGGGCCGACAGGCCAAGGGACATCGGGCCAAGGGACATCAAGCCAAAGCGACGAGCCTCTTGACGAGGAGGCCGGGACCGTGGATGCCGAGGGGGTGATCCCCGGCGGCATGGCTGGCGGGGACACGAGCGACGCCGGCGATGAGGCGTTGGGGAACCAGGGGCAAGGCGGCAGCGGCGCCGGTGGAAGTACAGGGAGCAGCCAGACCGGAGGCTCGACCGGTATGACGGGCGGCGGTGGCGCTGGCGGAAGTGCAGGTGGTGGCAGTAGTGGCGGCGGTTCGTGACCGTGTCGTAAGCGGCTGCGCCGGCTTGCTTAGCCGGCTGAATTCCGGGCGGCCGCCTGCTCCCGGACGATGTCGAGAAATGCGCGGACGATACGGAGGTCCTGCCGCTCGGCGAGGCAGACGACATACTCCACCGACTCGAGATCGGCATCGGTGACCTGAAGGGCGCGGATGCGGTCGTCCTGGCCGAACTCCGCCTGCGCCACCACGCCGATGCCGAGTCCTGCCGCGACGGCTTCGCGAACCGCCTCGCGGCTGCCGATCTCCATCACCTCGCCAAGCTCGATCCCGGCCCGCGCCAGGGCCGTCTCGAAGATGCGCCGCGTCGTCGAGCCGAGCTCCCGCAGGATGAACCGCTGCCCGGCCAGTTCGGCCAGGCGGACCGTCCGTCGGCGCGCCCAAGGATGCTTGCAGTCGACGAACACGATCAGACGGTCATGCTGGAATGGAATCGCGAATAAGCGCGGATCGACGTCGAGGTTGGCTAGAATCGCTACGTCGGTTCGATGATCGAACAGGTCCTGCAGCACATGATCGGAATTGCCGATGGCGAGCGACAGGTTCAATCCGGGATAGCGCCGGTTGAAGACCCCTACGACCGGAATGATGGAGTAGGGGGCGTCGGCGCCGATCCGGAGATGGCCGCGGCGCAAGCCCCGCGCCGCGCCGAGCAGCTGATCCGCCTCTGCCTCCAGGCTGAACAGCCGGCGTGTCACGTCGAGCAAGGTCCGGCCGAGTTCCGTCGGCTCGACGCGGCGCCCGCGCCGGTCAAACAGCCGAACGCCATAATTCTCCTCCAGCGCCTTCACCTGCCCGGACAGGGTCGGCTGGGTGACGTGGAGCATTTCGGCGGCTCGGGTGAAGCTGCCTTCGCTGGCGACGGCATGAAAGGCGCGAAGCTGGGCATGATTTATAGACATGATCTATGTAAACTATAGCAAAGAGTGATTGGACATATATCAGATTACCGCCACATAGTCATCAAGCGCGGCGATAGCGGGCCTGAACTGAAGCCGGCGCCCCCCGAAGGAGAGACTGTTCATGACGGAGCATTCCCGCGACCCTTGGCTGCTGACGCCTGGACCGCTGACCACATCGGCCACGGTGAAGCAGGCGATGCTGCATGACTGGGGCTCACGCGATCATGATTTCATCGCGATCAACGCCCGGATGCGTCGGCGGCTCGTGGATCTCGCCGGCGGCGAGGGGACACATGTCTGCGTCCCGATTCAGGGCAGCGGGACCTTCGCCGTCGAGGCGATGATCAGCACACTGCTGCCGGCCGACGGCAAGCTGCTGGTGCTGATCAACGGCGCCTACGGCAAGCGCATCGCGAAGATCTGCGATTATGCCGGGCATGCCTATACGGTGATCGAGACGCCGGAGGACACGCCGATCGATCCGACCGCCGTCGCCGCCGCACTGGCGCGCGATTCGGCGATTACCCATGTCGCGGCGGTGCAGTGCGAGACGACCTCCGGCGTGCTCAACCCGCTGCCGGAGATCGCCGCGGCTGTCGCTGCGGCCGGCCGGCACCTGTTGGTGGACGCGATGAGCGCCTTCGGTGCGCTGCCGCTGGATGTGCGCCAAGTGCCGTTCGACGCGCTCGCCGCCTCTTCGAACAAATGCCTCGAGGGTGTGCCGGGCATGGGTTTCGTCATCATCCGGCAGGCTGCGCTGGAGGCGGCGAAGGGGAATGCGCCGTCGCTGAGCCTCGACCTCCACGACCAGTGGCAGTCGATGGAGAAGAACGGCCAATGGCGCTTCACCCCGCCGATCCATGTGATCGTCGCCTTCGACCAGGCACTGACGGAGCATGAGGCGGAGGGCGGCGTCGCCGGGCGCGGCGCGCGCTATCGCGAGAACTGCCGGATCTTGATCGACGGCATGCGGGCGATGGGGTTCGAGACGTTGCTGCCCGATCGGCTGCAGGCGCCGATCATCGTTACCTTCCACATGCCGGTCGATCCGCAGTTTCACTTCGAGACGTTCTACGACTCGCTGCGCGGCCGAGGTTATGTGATCTACCCGGGGAAATTGACGGTGGCCGACAGTTTCCGGATCGGCTGCATCGGCCGGTTGGGCGCGACGGAGATCCGCGGCGCGCTCGAGGCCGTCCGCGCGACGCTCGCCGAGATGGGTGTGAAGAGCGGCGCACCGGCGAAGGCGGCATAAGGAGTCACCGAACATGACAAGCGTCACAGTCAACGGCCGGAGCTATCAACGGTCGGCGCAGCCCGTCGTCGTCGTCTGCATCGACGGCTCTGAGCCCGGCTATATCGAGAGTGCCGTCGCGACCGGCCGCGCTCCTTTCCTCGCCCGCATGCTGAAGGACGGCACGAACCGCCTCGCCCAGTGCGTCGTGCCGAGCTTCACCAACCCCAACAACCTGTCGATCGTCACCGGCGCCCCGCCGAAGGTGCACGGCATCTGCGGCAACTTCTTCTACGACCCGGAGAGCGGGACCGAAGTGATGATGAACGACCCGAAATTCCTTCGGGCCCGCACCATCTTCAAGGCCTTCCAGGAGCAGGGCGCCAAGATCGCCGTAGTGACGGCGAAGGACAAGCTGCGCCGGCTCCTTGGACACGAGCTCGAGATCGGACCGGACCGGGCCATCTGCTTTTCCTCGGAGCTGGCGGACAAGGCGAGCTTGTCCGAGAACGGAATCGAGAACGTCCTCGATCTCGTTGGCCTGCCGCTGCCCGACGTCTACAGCGCCGGCTTGAGCGAGTTCGTGTTCGCCGCCGGCGTCAAGCTGATGGAGCGCGACCGGCCGGACCTCATGTATCTGTCGACCACCGACTATATTCAGCACAAGCACGCGCCGGGCACACCGGTCGCCAACGATTTTTATGCCATGATGGACGGCTATCTGGCGCAGCTCGACGCGCTCGGCGCGGTCATTGCGGTCACCGCTGATCACGGCATGAACGCCAAGCATGATTCGCGCGGGGCGCCGGACGTCATCTATCTGCAGGACCTGCTGGATGGCTGGCTCGGCAAGGACGCGGTGCGCGTGATCCTGCCGATTACCGACCCCTATGTCGTACATCACGGCGCGCTTGGCTCTTTCGCCACGATCTACCTGCCGTCGGGCAGCAGCGTACCGGAACTGCTCGACCGGCTGCGCACGGTCCCCGGCATCGACCTGGCGCTGTCGCGCAGCGAAGGCTGCGCGCGCTTCGAGCTGCCGGAGGACCGGACGGGCGACGTGATCGTCGTTTCGACCGCGCACAAGGTGCTCGGGACCAGCGCCGACCGGCACGACCTTTCCGGACTGACCGAGCCGCTCCGCTCCCATGGCGGCGTCTCGGAGCAGACCGTCCCGCTCGTCCTCAACCGCCCGACCGACCTGCCGGCCGGTGCCAAGCTCCGCAACTTCGACATTTTTGATGTGGCCCTGAACCATGCTCGCTGAACCGACCGCCGTCCGCTCCGCTCCGACCCTCCGCTGCGAGAGCCTGCGCATCGCCGGCCGCAAGGTCGACACCGACCAGTCCCTCGAGGTGCTGAACCCCTATGACGACTCGGTCGTCGGCACGGTGCCGCGTGCGACGCCCGCGCTGGTGCGCGAGGCATTCGACATCGCCCACACCTACAAGCCGAAGCTGAGCCGCTATGAGCGGCAGAAGATCCTGATGACGACAGCGGAGCGGCTGGTCGCGCGCAAGGACGAGATCTCGGATCTCATCACCGCGGAGAGCGGCCTCTGTAAGAAGGACTCGCTCTATGAGGTGGGGCGCGCCTTCGACGTCTTCTCGCTGGCCGGGCAGCTTTGCCTCCATGACGACGGCGAGACCTTCTCCTGTGATCTCACGCCGCACGGCAAGCAGCGCAAGATCTTCACGCTGCGCCAGCCGCTGAACGCGATCAGCGCCATCACGCCCTTCAACCATCCGCTCAACATGGTGGCGCACAAGCTCGCGCCCGCGATCGCGACCAATAATTGCGTCGTGCTGAAGCCGACCGAGCTCACGCCCCTGACCGCGCTTCTCCTCGCCGACGTCCTGTATGAGGCGGGCTTGCCGCCGGAGATGCTGTCGGTGGTCACCGGCAGCCCGTCCGATATCGGCGACGAGATGATCGTCAATCCGAAGATCGACCTCGTCACCTTCACCGGCAGCGTGCGGGTCGGCAAGTACATCGCCGACAAGGCCGGCTATAAGCGGCTCGTTCTCGAACTTGGCGGCAACGATCCGCTGATCGTGATGGAGGACGCCGATCTCGACAAGGCGGCGGAGCTTGCCGTGGCCGGTGCCACCAAGAATTCCGGCCAGCGCTGCACGGCGGTGAAGCGGATCCTGGTGATCGACGGGCTCGCCGACGACTTCGTCTCCCTGGTCGTCGATAAGGCCAAGAAACTCAAATGCGGCGATCCGATGGATCCGGAGACCGATGTCGGCACGGTGATCAACGAACGGTCGGCCACGCTGTTCCAGAACCGGGTGCTCGATGCCGTCGGGAAGGGCGCCGAACTGCTCCACGGCAACGACCGTCGCGGCGCGCTCTTTCCGCCGACCGTCATCGACAAGGTTCCCTACGACTGCGAGCTCGTGCGCGAGGAGACCTTCGGCCCGGCGATTCCGATCATCCGCGTTCGCGACATCGACGACGCGATCCGCGTCTCGAACTCGACGGTCTTCGGCCTGTCGTCCGGCGTCTGCACCAACCGGCTCGACTACATCACGCGGTTCGTCAACGAGCTGCAGGTTGGCACGGTGAATGTCTGGGAGGTGCCGGGCTACCGGATCGAGATGTCGCCCTTCGGCGGGATCAAGGACTCCGGGCTCGGCTACAAGGAAGGCGTGATCGAGGCGATGAAGAGCTTCACCACCGTGAAGACCTACTCGCTGCCTTGGCCGGCCTGACCAAGGTGGAGACGCAGAAGTTTCATATGACTTTTCCTGCGTCCTTGTAAATTCTATGGCGAATGGGGGGAACGATGACGGTCATCGACGAGATCCTGGACCTCTATCGCCGCAAGGGCGACGCAACCTATGGCGAGGGCGTGTCGCAGACGGAACACGCGCTGCAATCGGCTCTCCTGGCCGAGACGGAGAACGCTTCGGCGGAACTCGTCAGCGCGGCCCTGCTGCACGATATCGGACATCTGCTGCACGATCTGCCCGAGGACATCGCCAGTCGAGGCCTCGACGCGCAGCATGAGTCGATCGCCTCGGCCTGGCTGTCGCGGCATTTCGGCCCGGCTGTCACCGAGCCCGTGCGCCTTCATGTCGAGGCCAAGCGCTATCTCTGCCGTGCCGAGCCCGGCTATTGGGAGCGGCTGTCGGACGCCTCGAAGCTCAGCCTGACCGTCCAGGGCGGGCCGCTGACCGCCGAGACGACCGCGGCCTTTGCCAAGGGGCCTTTCGCTCAGGCCGCGCTGCGCCTGCGGCGCTGGGACGACGAGGCGAAGGTTGTCGGCCTGTCGACCCCGGGCCTGGACCACTTTCGCCCCTATATCGAGTCGGCGCTCAAAGGCTGAACGCACTGAAGCCCCCACCCTGACCCCAAGGGGTTCGCCAAAAGTGTGGAAAAGCTGGCCGGCGTGACGAAGATGTTTCTCAACGAGACGCCGGCTCCAAAGCCCGGGCGAATATAACATATGACGGACGAGGCTCACGGAGTGTTAGCCGCTTAACCCCTCAATGCACGCCATCAGCCGTGCTCATCAGAGCGGCGGTGTTCTGTGCCGCCCCGATGGCCGCAAGGATGGCACCGCCCGGCAGCCACACCGTCTGGGTCGCCCGCGTCGGACAACTCGGCCATCCGTCGACCCGCCTTACCCCCTCGTCGTCGTGCTCACGCCGCAGCGTCGCCCAGATAGGGGCGAGCCGTCTCGATCGCAGTTTCGCAGGTGGGGACGGTCTGACCGAGAACGACAGCTGACGTCGTGTTGCCAATCCAGATGCGAAAGATTGTAGAGGTGCCCCACCAAGGATCTGAGCTCACCCGCTCGACCAGGATCGGCAGAGCGGTCGAAGCGCAACTGGCAACTTCGGAGACTACCGCCTGCGGCGCTCCAACCTGTGCCAGTCGTCCGTTGAGTTCCTCCTGGAAAGGCTCGACCACAAACAGGTTAACGAGGAAAATGATGAAATCGCGAAACATACTGAGCCCTCGGCCGGCAAGGCGAAGATGATCCGACATCGCGCAAGCGCCGGCAGGATTTGCACCAGAGGGGCCCGGATCAGGATATCCTGGCTAACTAGCTACTCACACGTACGAATCAAGCTAAGAGTAGATTTCTGGCCAGCGCCTATTGAGGACGCGCGAAGAATGGCTTCGAGCGAATCCAGGACGGCTACCGCATCAGCGGTCACCACCGCGATGTTCCAGCAGCTGTTGGCCTGGATGCCATCGACCGGTGACGGCACCTCGGCCGGAAGGGGCGGCGCGCCCGCGAGCGGGGCGGGAACGGATGACGAAGATTTTTTCGGCACGGGAGGGCCCTAGCGCGGCCAAAATTTTGTGGATTGTGGCCCTGTTGAGGCTCATGAGCTCTTACGACTCCACACTTTGGGCGAATCCCTAGCCCCTTCCTCCCCCAACTTTGCTGGGGGAGGAAGGAGCCCGCGCAGCGGGAGGGTGGGGCACTTCCAAAATTACCGCGCCAGTAGCTCCTTCAGCGCATCGTCGATCAGGGTGATGTCCTCCTGATGCGCGCCCGGTCCACCGGCGAAATGGCCCCAGATCGACGGGATCGGCCGGAGCTCCGCCTTCGGCATGTGGCTGACTTCGTAGGCGCTGTCCTCCGGCGGAAAATAGAGGTCTGTCTGACTCGGCATCACGATGGCATCGGCCTTGATCGCGCCGAGCGTCCGCTCGAAGTCGCCGTTATAAACATCGTTGGCACTGATGTCGGCATGCTGCCAAGTCCAGAGCATCGCGAGCAGGTCGTTCGCGTCCTTGGTCAGGAAGTCGCCTTCCCAGAAGGCGATCAGGAAATCCTCGAGTGAGGAGTGGCCGAGCGCGTGGATGTCGAGATGTGCGCGGTAGAAGGCCTGCGACAAGCCCCAGCCGGCCCAGACCCGAGCCATCGCTCGCAGGCCCTTGGTTGGAGGCCTTTCGTACCAGCCGTCGTTCCAGGCGGCATCGGCCCTCAGGGCGGCTTTGGCGCCCTCTAGGAAGACGAAATTGTGCCGCGAACACCGGGCCGCCCCGCCGAAGGGCAGGATGCGCTCGACCATTTCCGGATAGAGGCTCGCCCATTGAAAGGCCTGCAGCGCGCCCATCGACCGGCCGATCACCAGCTTGATGCTCTCGACGTCGAACACTTCCGTCATCAGGCGCATCTGGCAGCGGACATTGTCGTAGATCGTGACGTCGGGAAAGCGCGCCTTGTCATAGGGCGGCGGTGTGTTGCTGGGCGAGGAGGAGAGGCCGTTTCCGAGTAGATTGGGAATCACGATGAAGTAACGCGTCGGGTCGAGCGCCATGCCCTCGCCGATCAGCCATTCATTGTCCGTATGCCGGCCGCCGAACGCGGTGGGGAACAGGATGACATTGCTGTCGTCGCGGTTCAGTGTCCCGAAGGTCTTGTAGGCCAGCCTCGCATCGCGCAGCGTGGCGCCGGACTGGAGGACGACGGTCCCGAGATCGAAGATCTGATGATCGTCCATGATCGCTCCTGCAACACCGACATAATCCTTCCCTTAACATCCGAACGGCGCGGCGAGTTCACGCGCCGCTCGTGAAAAGAAAGGGCTGCTCTCGAATGCAGGGCAGTCTCCATAGCGTTCGGGCTTTGCCGCCGGGTTACGGCCTCATGCCGCCGGACGTCGGAAGGACTTGGTCGAACTGCTGCTCGACTCCCGTTGCCGGCTGTTCGGCTTCGACATCCTCCTGTGTTTTGAAGTCGGGAGCGGCCTTGATGTCGGCTCGCATCAGGTTCAGCACGACGATCGGGTCATTGGTTTCCGGGGCCGACCGGACTTCGGCCTGGTCCCAGGAGACACCGACATCCCTGCCGCCGAAGCCGAGAAGACCGCCGGTTGATACGATAAGACCCCTGAGGCGATCGTCCTGGTCCAGGATGAGATCGGTCACGTCGCCGACCACGGCGCCATCGGTCGTCAGGACCGTCATGCCGATCAGGCTATCGGCTCGCATCTGGGTCGCGCCTTCGGTCGCGATCACAGTGTCATGGGTTTGAGCCCCCACCGCACCCGACAGAATCAGTGCGACGGTTGTGGTCGATAGCAGATGCTTCAACATCCTCACCCTCCTGATTCGACGGCCTTCCCCGTCCGCCTTGCGCTCGGAAAACGTTCCAAGTTCGCCGAGGTTCCGCGTGGAAAATGTAATATTAAATGGCGCGAATGGCGGGTGTGTCAAAGTTGTGCAAGGGTAGATAAGATTCTGAAGAAATAAAATAAAAACAATGCCACAGGCGTATACAAAATTAACCCATAAGGCAGATTTGTGGCAGCCGGTACTCTGCAGAGTCGTGTCAATTTCGTGTTACAAAAATTTTCCTATTGCTGTATTCGCATCTTGAAGCGACATCTACTCGCAAAGATGGGTCGTATGTTTCTCATGACCTTAGGAGACAGTGAATGCCGCAAGTTCCGTCTGATCGGACGACCAGCACAATCAAGTTTTATCTGCCTTCGCTTCGCCGCTATGCCCGCGCATTGACGCGTGATCGGGAGCTGGCTGATGCCTTGGTTCGAGACTGTCTCGAGCGCGCGGTGTCGCGGATCGACCTCGCCCCATCGACGACCGACCTTCGGGTCTGGCTGCTTGCATTGTTACAGGGTGAGCATGCGCGTCGGGCGTCCGGCGAGCGACCCGTTTCGTCTCGCTTCATTGGCGATAGTGAAGAACCGGCCGAGCTTCACGCCTTCCGGGTCGCGTTCGACCGGCTCACGATCGAGGATCGGCAGATTCTGCTTCTTACCGGGCTTGAAGGGCTTACCTCGGAAGAAGCCGCGGAAGTCCTTGGCATCAGTCCCGCCACGGTGCAGGCGCGCGTCTCGGAGGCGCGGAAGCGTCTCTACCTGAGTCAGCGCGACGTGGCGGAACTGTCGCCCGCGGCGCTCGTCGAGCGGGTAGAGCTTCCGAGGAAAGGGGTGGCCGGCAGATCCTTCCTTTGACGGTTTTAGCGCCGGATACTGGCCAATCCGCCGGCAACGAGGCTCAGGAGGAACAGAACGGCGGCGGCGGTGACGATCGACGGGCCCGATGGCGTGTCGAACCGGAGCGATCCGGCGAGTCCGCCGCCGACGGCGAGGCAGCCGATCAGACTCGCCAGAGCCGCCATCTGCTCCGGTGTGCGGGCGAAGCGGCGCGCCGTTGCCGCCGGGATGATCAGCAACGACGTGATCAGCAGGATGCCGATGATCTTCATCGCGATCGCGATGACCAGTGCGATCGCCAGCATGAAGACGAATCGCAGGGCGGCTACCGGCACGCCCTCGGCGCGGGCCAGCTCCTCATGCACGGTCATGGCCAGCAAGGGCCGCCAGATTGCCGCCAGCAGCGCCAGCGTTACGGCCCCGCCGCCGTAGATCCAGACGAGATCGACGGGGCCGATCGCGAGAATGTCGCCGAAAAGATAGGAGAGTAGATCGACCCGCAGGCTTTCCATGAAGCTGACGGCAACCAGTCCGATCGACAGCGCGCTATAGGCCAGGATCACGAGCAAGGTGTCGGCCCCCAGCCGCTTTTGCTGCTGCAGCGCCACCAGCATCAGCACAAGCAGCATGCAGACGGCGAGCACGCCGAACTGCAGGTCGACCCCAAACAGGAAACCGAACGCGACGCCGAGAAGCGCGCTATGGGCCAGCGAATCACCGAAATAGGCCATTCGCCGCCAGATGATGAAAGAACCGAGGGGGCCCGCCACCAGGGCGATGCCGATGCCCCCAAGCAGGGCTCGCCATAGGAAATCGTCGATCACGATCCGCTCCCAACGCTGCGCCGCCGATCCCGCCCCGCGGCCGGGTCATCGACCACTTCGCCGGCGAGGTCGTGCCGGTGGTCGTGGCTGTGGGTGTAGACGGCCAGCCGTTCTCCGGTCGCCGGGCCGAACAGCGCGAGATACTCCGGATGCGCGCTCACCGCCTCCGGCCGCCCGGCGCAGCAGACATGATGGTTCAGGCAGATCACCCGATCGGTCGCGGCCATCACCAGATGCAGGTCGTGCGAGACCATCAGAATGCCGCAACCCCGCCGGCTCCGGATCCGCGTGATCAGGTCGTACAGCTCCAACTGACCGTTGACGTCGACGCCCCGCACCGGTTCGTCGAGCACCATCAGGTCCGGGTTACGGACCAGTGCGCGGGCGAGCAGCACGCGCTGGGTCTCTCCGCCGGACAGGCCCTGAAACGGATTGTCGATCAGGTGCAGGGCGCTGACCTCCGCCAGTGCCGCTTCCAGCGCTTCCGGGCCACTGCCGCGGGCAAGTGAAAGGAACCGCCGGACAGTGATCGGCAGGCCATCCTCGATATGGAAGTGCTGCGGCATATAGCCGATGACGAGCCCCGGCCGCCGTGTGACGCGGCCGCTGCTCGGGCGAATCAGACCGAGCACGATCCGCACGAGCGTGGACTTGCCGGCGCCGTTCGGACCAATCAGCGTAACGATTTCACCAGGGGCAACGGCCAGATCGACGTTCTGCAGGACCGCATCGCGGTCGAAACGATGCGAGACAGATTCGACCCGAACCAGGGATGCCGCGTTAACGTTCGTCATCGGGCGTGGTCATGCGGTTCCGAGCTGCCCTGGTCGTGAGCGTTGCAGCGCGCGCACAGCCCCCGCAGCTCGATGGTCAGACGGTCGATGGCAAACCCCGCCGCGGCCGCATTCCGCGATGCGGCGGCGCGAATCTTCGTCCCGTCGATTTCCGCCACCTCGCTGCAGGCGGTGCAGATCAGGAACTGGCTGACATGGCTTTCGTCAGGATACGGGCAGCCGACGAAAGCATTCAGCGATTCGATTCGATGGACCAGGCCCTGGTCGCGGAGAAACTCCAGCGCACGATACACCGTGGGCGGCGCCGCTCTGTGCCCGTCGCGCTGAAGCTGTTCCAGGATGTCGTAGGCGCCGACGGGCTCATGGCTGCGCCAGACGAGTTCCAGCACCCGGCGCCGCAATGAAGTGAGGCGGGCGCCGCGCTCCTCGCAAAGTGAGAGCGCCTTCCCAAGCGCCTGATCGACGCAACGCTGATGGTTGTGGTGCCGGTGCGGGAAGGCGCTTCTGGTCTGCCCCTCGGTTTGCGTGGCCATTTTCGCCATGTCCGCCTCTCTGCCCTTGACGAAGAAACGTTATAATGTATCAAGTGGGGAAACATTATAACATTCCAAGCGGCACCGATCCACCCGGAGGTGTCGGGCGGATGCGTTCATATCAATCCACAATGGAGTCGGCCCTCATGCGTCTCGGATCTCTCTTGCTCAAGCTTGTGTTGGTTTCGCCACTCGCCGGTGCCGGCCTTGCCACCGCGGCAATGGCGGAGCCGAACGTCGTCGCCAGCATAAAACCCGTCCACTCCCTGGCGGCCGGCGTGATGGAAGGTGTGGGAACGCCGGCGCTGCTGGTCGACGGCGCGGCTTCTGAACACAGCTATGCCCTGCGACCGTCGGACGCCAGAGCCCTCAGCCAGGCGGACCTGGTATTCTGGGTCGGGGAGGGGCTGGAGACCTATCTGACCGCGCCGATCGCCAATCTTGCCGGCGACGCCCATATCGTCGAGCTGGCCGAAATCGAAGGCATCAGACTCCTGGAGCCGCGAACCGGTGGAGACTGGGAGGCGCATGATCACGATCATGAACACGATCATGGAGCAGCAGAGCACGCCCATGAGGATGGCCACGGGAAGGACCGTGGGGACGATCATGACCATGCCGCGGAAGGCGAGCATCATCACACTGACTATGACGCGCATTTCTGGCTCGACACGGGGAATGCGCGCCGGATCGTCGCAGCCATGGTGGAGGCATTGAGCGAGCAGGATCAGGAAAACGCCCCGATTTATCGGGCGAACGGCGACCGGCTCGCCGATAGGCTCGCCGCCCTCGATCGGGAGCTCGCGGCGGCCCTCGCCCCGGTGAAGGACGTCCCCTATGTCGTGTTCCACGACGCCTACCAGTATTTCGAGTCGCGCTACGATCTGGCCGCGGTGGGATCGATTACGGTCAGCCCCGAGCGGCAGCCGGGCGCTCAGCGCTTGCATGAAATTCGCGAGAAGATCTCCGGCCTCGATGTGCGCTGCGTGTTCAGTGAGCCGCAGTTCGAACCGGCCCTCGTCGATACCCTCCGCGAGGGCACCGCAGCGCGGACCGGGGAACTCGATCCGCTTGGCGCTGACCTGTCGAACGGCCCCGGCCTCTATTTCGAGCTGATGCGCAACTTGGCCGGATCGTTGAAGAGCTGCCTTGCCGACTAGAGCGGTGCCTGGAAGGCCGGGCGTCGTCGGCAGCTCACCCCAACGGGCAGCCGCAATATGGGCAGGAGAGGCTCGCCAGTGTGGCCTCGACCTCCTCGGGCGAGAGCCTGTCACCAAGCTTCGACACGACCTCCTCGATCAGCTCGTCATGCACGCTATTGATCGAGCAGGCATTCAAGTAGGCCTTGTGGGTTTCCTGGTTCGCGGACTCGAACGAGAAGGCACGGGCCGCGACCGGTGCGCCGGCGGCCGTCAGGAAGCCGGCGCCGGCGAGGGCGGACCCGGCAAGAAAGCGGCGGCGGTTGATTGCAGTCATTGGCGTCACCTCGAAGACCGACGAAGGCTAGCCTAGGGGGCGCCCACTGCCCCGTCAATCGACAGGAAACGAATCGTTAGGGGATCAATCGGATTATAAGGCGTGAAGAGAATCTTTCCACTGATCCTGTGCGCCGGTCTTTCGTTCGCGAAGGCCGTCGACGCTCATCCGCATATCTTTATCACCAATGCCGTGACCTTCGTCTTCTCGGGAGAAATCGTCACCGGATTGCGGCTGCAATGGGCGTTTGACGAGGTTTTCAGCAGCACCATCATCGCGGACTTCGACCGGAACGGCGACGGAGCCTTCGATGCTGCGGAGGTCGCTGCGATCGAGGACGGAGCCTTCGCCAATCTGGAGGAATATGGCTATTTCACCCATCTCCTGATCGATGGACAGGCGGTGCCGGCTTCCGAAATCCGCGAGTTCTCGGCCGCGCGTGACGGTGATCAGGTAGTCTACAGCTTCTTCGTGCCGCTGCCGGCTCCCACCGACCCGCGTCGAACCGACCTTCGGGCCGAGATCTATGATGCGGACTACTATGTCGAGATCGTCCTGGACCCGGAACGGCCGCCCACGATGGAGGGCGAGGCGGAGATGCCCTGCGGCGTCACCGTGACCGAGAATAAGAACGCACCCTACTACTTCGGTTTGATCCATCCGGAACAGATCGGTCTCGATTGCCGGGAAGGTTAGAATGATGCTCCGTCGAATTGCGCAATATTGCCTGTTGGGCCTGATGCTCGCATTCGGCTCTACATCGGCGGTCGCTAATCCGTTTGAGACCGGACCCGCACAGCAGGAGAGCGCCGTGCGGTCAGCCGAGCCGACCATGTTTCAGAAGCTGGGCGGCAGGCTGATGCTGTTGCAGCGCGACATCAACCGGCTGATCACGCGCCAGATGGTCGAGATCAAGGCGGGCCGTTCGAGCCTGGCGCTCGTACTCGGCTTCGCGATCGCCTTCCTGTATGGCGCCGCCCATGCTGCGGGGCCGGGTCACGGCAAGGCGGTCGTGGTTTCCTATTTCCTGTCACGCGACGCCGGGATCTTGAAAGGTCTCTGGATGGCCGGCCTGATCGCGCTGTGCCATGTCGCTGCCGCCATCGTCATCGTCCTTGCCGCGCAGTTCGTGCTCGAGGGAATTCTATCGAAGCCCGTGAATGAGATGCGGGCGTTGAAGATCGTCAGCTATGGCGCGATTACCGCCATCGGCTTCTGGATGTTCGCGACGACGGCACGGCGATGGTTCGTGCCGTCGGCCGATGGCTCGACCACTACCGGGCGGTCGGAGGAGGGGACGCATCACTGCGGCTGCGGCGTAGCGGCCGACCACCGGTACGGCGGTGTCCTGTCGTTCGCCGTCGGTCTTATCCCTTGCTCCGGCGCGGTCTTGATTCTTGTATACAGCTTGGCCAACGGCATTGTCGCGAGCGGGATCCTGATGACCTTCGGCATCGGACTTGGCATGACCGCGACGCTCGCGGCGGTCGGCGTGGCCAGCATCTATACCCGCCGCCGGGCCGTCGCCTTGGCGGCGAATGGCAATGCCCGCCGCGGGGAGATGCTGCAAACGGTGTTCGGTGCGGTCGGTGCGCTGCTCATCACGGGGCTGGGCGGCATCCTGCTGGCCGGCAGCTTCACCTAGAGCACGATCCGATCAGGTTGATGCAACCTGATCTGTGAATCGCCCTCTCATTCAAACAAGTAGGGCCTGATCGAGCGTGAAAGAAAAAGGGGAGGGCGGACGACCGTCCTCCCCGCCAGGTTGAGGCACGGCCCGTCATCGGGCCGCTCGGGAGCCTATCCGATCATTCCGTCGTCTGCCGGGCTCGATGCGATACCGAGAAGCTCGACGCCGTCCGTGTCGAACGTCAGGCTCCCGTTCCAGGACATCTTCTCCTGACCCGCCAGCGTCTGGCCGTTGCTGCGTTCATAGGTCGCGTCCTCTGCCTGGAGTCGCGTGCCATCCACCTCGACCCAGTCGACATAGAGGTTGCGGTCCTTGGCGCTCGAGCCGCCCCAGCCGTCGTTGAGGAAGCTGAGGGTGACCTCGTCCGGCCCGTCCGCATCGGCGGTGCCGGAGAACGTGAAGGTCTGCCACTCGCCCTGGTCATGGTCGGCGGCGACCGCCTTCGTGCCGAGCTTCTGGCCGTCGAGATAGAGACTGAACTTCGGATCTCCGTTATAGTCGTCGCCCGATACGCGAACGCGAAGATCAATCGTAGACGAGCTCGAGTCCGGTTCCGGATCAGGCGTGGGCTCGGGAGCGGGTTCTGGCTCCGGCGACGGGGCCGGCTCGGGCGCGGGCGCTGGCTCACCGACGTGACTGAGGTCGTCATAGACCGTGTTGTTGCTCTGGCTGTTCGGGCCGCGGGCGACCGTGTCGACGTTGTGGAAGACGTTGTCCTCGATGCGAACATTGATCGGAGTCTGGTTCCGAACGCCGGTGCCGTTGCCGCCGTGGCTGATGAACTCGTTCCCTTCGACCAGCAGGCTGCCAGTGTAGCTCGACCCCTCGCCGCCGTAATGCACGATGGTGCGGTTGGCGCTGCTGCTGCTCTGGTCCAGCACGTTGCCGCGGATAACCGCATGGTTCCCGTCCGGCAGGTCGATGTTGTAGTCCGCGTTGCCGCCGCCATCGATCAGCCGGTTGTTGACGATGGTGGATTCGTCGGCGCGGCTCTTGATGTGATGCCCGGCCCGGGTGTCGTGGAAATAGCTGTCGGTCACCGTAAGGCTGGCGATCCTGCCGACATAGATGCCGTGGGACTGGCCGTCGCCGGCACCGTTGTAGGCGAACTCGCTGTTGTCGATCGAGACACGGCCGTCCGACGGATGCGCGGTCAGGATCCCGTTCTGGTTATGATGGAAATAGCTGTTCTTGATCGACAGCGAGCCCGTCTCGAAACGGATACCAGCGCCGTTGTCAGCCGACACCTTGGCGCCGGAGAACTCGAGGTTCTCGATCTCGACATCTGCACGGACAACGAGGATTCCCTTGCCGTTGCTTATGTCTGAAACGGTGCTCTTCAGATGCGCCTTACCGCCTTCACCGACGATACGAACCGAATTCGTGATCGTGGAGAAGTCGTTCACATATGTACCGGCGTTCAGATGGATCGTATCGCCGTCCCGCGACGCGGCGATGGCGTCCTTCAGCCGCGTGTACTGCTCGCCACTGCCGACCCACAGGTCGCGTCCGGATGCCTGGAAAGCCACTGGCTTGTTCCCCCTTAGTATAGACAGTTCCGATGAAATCCAAACCGCCGGCCTCGAAGCGACCGGTGGCCGACAGCTGACCCCTTCAGCTATCGAAGTGCCAAATTCACAACACGAATCGGGGGTGGTCCGCCAGTGGCAATAAGAGGGCAATTTCGAGGCGAAGGAATCATCTGGAAGGACGAAGTATTCAGCGCTCTACAATATTTCAGGAGTGCTTATTCTCCGGGGCGGCAATGTATAACGCCGAAAAATCGAAACGCAGCTCAGCTGCCGATCTCGCCGCCGTCCAGTTTCGTGATCGCGACCACCGAGGGGCGCGGCGGTATGCCGTCGGCGAAGTCGGGCCATCGAGTCGACGGCCTGTCGAATGAAGAGAGCCCGTCGGCGCCCGGATGCTGCACGGAAACGAAAAGGGTTTTGTCGTCCGGCGTAAAGCAAGGCCCGCACGCTTCGGCGCCAATGGGAATGCGGAAGAAAGCGCGGGTGACCGCACGGCCGTCGCCGCCGGTATCAGTCGCCCAGATGCCGTCGCCGATGCCGAATTCTGCCTGCGCTCCGCCCTGGTCCGTTGCGATCCACAGGCGACCCTTGCTGTCGAAGGTGCAGCCGTCCGGACAGGCGAACCAGCCCTTGTCGCTCGTTCCGTCACCATATTGTGTCGTGCCGAAGGTGGGGTCGCCGGCGAGCAGGAAAATCTCCCAGCGGCCATCCGTTGCTGCATGGTCGGCCTCGGCGCCGTCGCCTGGCGGAATCGTCTCCAGGATATGACCGGTGGTGTTGTTCGCGCGCGGATTGACGGCATCAATCTGGTCCAGCCCGCGCTTCGAATTATTGGTCAGCATCGCGTAGACTCGGCCGTTCACCGGGTTGGGCACCACGAACTCGGGACGATCCATCGGTGTCGCTCCCAGGAGATCGGCCGCGCGCCGGACCTCAATCATCACATCGCCATGGTCGCCGAAACCGTTCTCCGGCGTCAGCGGGTCCTCGCCATGGACGATCGGCAGCCACTCCATACGGCCGTCGTCATGAAACCTGGCGACATAGAGCGTGCCCTTGTCGAGCAGGTTCATGTTGGCGGCACGATCGTCCGAATCGTAGAGCCCGGACGTCACGAATTTGTAGACGTAATCGAACCGCTCGTCGTCGCCCATATAGACGACGACCCGACCGTCCTTGTTCAGGATCGCATGGGCGTTCTCATGCTTGAAGCGGCCCAGCGCGGTACGCTTCACCGGAACGGACTCGGGGTCGTAGGGATCGATCTCGACGATCCAGCCGAACCGGTTGGGTTCGTTCGGTTCCTTTTCGAGGTTGAAGCGGTCATGGAATTTCCACCAAGCGTATTGGCTGTCGCCTGAGATTCCATATCGCTTGTAGGCGGCGGCCTGCGGCAGCCCTTCGGTCCTGCCGCCGAAATAGCCATCGAAATTCTCCTCGGCGATCAGCACGGTGCCCCACGGAGTCCAGCCGCCGCCACAATTGTT
The DNA here is from genome assembly GCA_003576685.1 of Virgifigura deserti. Taxonomy (GTDB): domain Bacteria; phylum Pseudomonadota; class Alphaproteobacteria; order Dongiales; family Dongiaceae; genus Virgifigura; species Virgifigura deserti. Next base: position 150,242 of record QOZR01000003.1, on the reverse strand, counting down.
GGCGGTGCCGATCACCTCACGGCCGGTCAGGTCGGCGCTGGTCCTCAGCCGCGCATGGCCCGCTGCCGGACCGGCGACCCGCATCTTCGTCCCGCTCAGCGAGACGCGGCGGTTGTAGGGGCTGTCCTCGACCACGCGCCATCCGTTGCCGTGCTTGCGGATTTCGACAACGGAATGGCCATGCGCGGCCAGTTCGATCTCAGTCCGGTACTTATCGGTCCGGTCGAGCTTGTTCTTCTCGGTCAAGCCGGGAAACATCAACTCGGCACTGGTGTATTCGTGATTGACGCAAAGCAGGCCGTTCTCGGAATTGCGCGATCCGACCGGCAGCGGCATATAGGCAATGAAGTCGCAATTATAGCCGAATTGCCGCGCCTGCGCGCCGGCGCTCTGGTTCCGCGGGTCGAAGGCGGGTGCATCCTTCACCACCTTGTCGCCCCAACGGATCAGCACCTCCGCGGCATAGCCGGGCGCGACATGATGGGTTTCGTCGATGCCGCGGGCGATCTCCTCGAAGGTCAGCGTCGACGGATTGCCGGGGACAAGCGTAGCGCAGCCAAACATGCTGCTGCCGAACGCGCTGGCGACGGCGCTGCCGGCCACCCCCTTCAGCAGGCCGCGACGGCTCAGCCGGGCCTCGACGATCTCGATCATCGGGCGGGCGTCCGTGGGATTGGAGCCGATGTCGTCGCTGTCCCTCACGACGATCGGCGCATATCGCTGGCTCAAGCGCATGACCTGTTCTCTCCGCCTGTCGTTCCGTGTCCGGCCGACGGTACGCGCGGCGTGTGACGCGGCGGTGATGAGCCTATGACGGGAGAATGAAACCGCTCGCCGCTTTGGAGCGCAAGGACTTGGTAGGACAGAACTCTCTAGCGGCAGATCGATTCAAGAATTTCGACTGCGGAGCGTGCGGCGTGCGGCAGACAGTGCTCATCCGCGCTCATCGCCTTGCCTTGCGTCGCGATGACGAGAATGAACGGCGGAAGTCCCGGCACCGTGATATAGGCCGAGTCGTGGCGCCGATAGCTGTTCGTGGCATCGCCCGTCCAGCCGGTCCAGCCCGCTTTCGACCAAAGCTTCGCCTCAGCCGGCAGTCCTGCTCCAAAATAGCCCTTAACCTGGGCGTTCGGGTTCTGCTCGACCCACTCCCGATCGTGCCGACGGGCGAGGAGGTCGCGCATCATCCGGCACCGTTCCGCCGGAAAGCTGCGGCCGTGAAAGATCTCGTGGTAGAGGCGGGCCGTCGCGTTCGGCGTCAGGCTATTATGATTCCGCCCTCCCTCGCCGACGAACTGGCGCTCCCGGCCATAGCGGTCATCATCCATGTTCTTCTGGCAGACATTGATGTCCGCCATCTCCGGCCAGCCGAGCGACCGGAAGTAGCGGTTGGTCCAGTTGCGCTTCTCCGCCCATTCAGCGAAGGCGGTTTCGTCGAGAAGCGTGTCGCCCGTGGTCCCGGTCACGAGGTCGATGACATAGTTCGTGGCCGTGTTGCTCGACCAGACGATCATGTCATGCATGGCACGATCAAGTTCCGGGTGAGGCTGGATGTAGCCTTCCTCGAGGCGGGCGTGGCACGCGGCCAGCCAGAAGCATTTGACGACGCTGCAGGGATAGAAGGAGAGATCTGCCCGATGGCCGTAGCCTCGCGGCGGCCGCCCGGCCTCGAGATGTGCGGGATCGTACAGGACCCAGGCGACGGAAAGATCCTCCGGCCCCAGGCCTTGACCCCGGTTGCGCGTCAGTATCCCGTCGACCAATTCGCGCCCGGCGGTATCCAGGCGTTCGTCCACATCCCAAAACGGCATCGTCTTCCTCTCGACCCACTTTTGCGGCAGGATGATATTCTTCGCTTGCATCGGCAAGCTGATTTGTCAGCGATGCAGACGGTCATGCAAAAGACGGTGGCTTAGCCCACGAAGGTTTGCAATTATGCCGCCCGCTGGCCCCATGACGCCAAAAATCAAACGCGACACCAAAGTTTAGGACGGGAGAGGATACTCACATGCGGACCAACCCATTACGGGCCGTTGCATTCGCCCTGCTGGCTGCGGCCAGCCTGTCGGTTGCGAATGCGCCGGCCGCGGCCGAGACGTTCAGGCTCGGCGTCAAGACGGACGCCTTGTCGCTCGACCCGATCGCGACGAGCGACAACGCCTCGATCTGGGCCCAGCTTCTCATCTATGACCAGCTCGTGCGGCCGACCGAGGACGGCACGGAGCTGATGCCCGGACTGGCCGAAAGCTGGGAGCAGAGCGCCGACGGCAAGAGCTACACCTTCCACCTGCGTGAGGCGAAGTTCTCGAATGGCGACCCGGTCACGGCCGAGGATGTCGTCTTCTCCCTAGAGCGTGCGGCAAGCGAGTCCTCGAACTGGAGCGGCTTCTTCCGACCAATCGTCGCGGTCGAGGCGGTCGACGATCGAACGGTCACGGTCAAGCTCGACGAGCCTTTCACGCCGCTGATCAACAATCTCGCCATGTTCAGCGCCGCGGTCCTGCCGGCCGATCTCGTCGAGAGCCAGGGCAACGCCTTTTTCGAGAACCCGATCGGCTCCGGCCCCTTCGTCTTGGAGGAGTGGCAGCGCGGCGGGAAGATGGTGCTCGCGGCAAATCCACACTATTGGCAGGAGGGTAAGCCTTATGTCGACGGCGCCGAGCTCGTTGTCGTCGGCGAGGACAACAGCCGTGTGCTGCAGCTCCGCTCGGGCAACCTCGACGCCATCATCGGCGTACCCTTCAATCAAGTGAATTCGCTCGGCGCCGATCCCAACATCGACGCCGGGGTCGCCAACGTGTTCCGGATCGAGTTGGTTCAGCTCAACACCACGAAAGAGCCGTTCGGCGACGAGCGCGTGCGGCAGGCCCTCAACTACGCCGTCGACAGGGAAGGCATCGTTCAGGGTATCCTCTTCGGCAACGGTAAGCCGGCGGTCAGCTCGCTGCCGGTCATGGCCTATCACAACGAGGAGCTGGAGCCCTATCCGCACGATCCGGCCAAGGCCCAGGCGCTCCTGGCCGAAGCCGGTCTAGGCGACGGGTTCTCGACGACGATGCTCGTTCCGTCGGGCGACGCCACCTACCAGCAGGTGGCCTCGGCCATTCAGGCCAATCTGGCCGAGGTCGGCGTCCAGGTTCGGCTGCAGCTGATCGAGTCCGGCGCGCAGTGGGATACGACCAAGAGCGGCGACTACGAGATGTCGCTGAGCTATGCCACGAGCGACACGATCGATCCGGACCAGCTGATCGGCTTCACGGCCGTCAACCCGGAGCGCGCCAACGCCTATCATACCGAGTGGCGCAGCGAGCGGCTCAATGAGCTCTATGAGCAGGAGCGGCGCACCCCGAACGGGCCGGAGCGCGGGGCGATGTTCAAGGAGATGGAGCAGATCGTTCACGACGGTGCGCCCTTCATTTTCCTCTACAACATGGGTGCGCCTTACGCTTCCCGGAGCAACGTCGAGGGGTTCGCGATTCTGCCGACGTCCAACTGGCGGCTTGAGAACGTGAAACTGCAATAGTATCCGAGCGGACCCGGTCGGCAGATCGGGTCCGTCTCCTCGACGGAATATCCCGCCTTCATGATCGTCCTTCGCTTTGTTCTTCTGCGGCTGATCCAGATGATTCCGGCGCTGATCGGAATCACGATCGTCGCCTTTCTGCTCTTGCGCGTGCTGCCGGGCGACCCGGCCAGCCTGCTGATCGGTGCGCGCGGCTCTACTGAGGAGGTCGAGGCGCTGCGCCACCAGCTCGGCCTCGACGCGCCGCTCTGGCAGCAATATCTGACCTTTCTCGGCGACATGGCCAATGGGAGCTTCGGGCAGTCGATCACCCAGCGGCGCCCGGTCGCGACCGTGGTCCTCGAACGCCTGCCGCCGACGCTCGTCCTCATCGCCTACAGCACCGTCCTTGCCATCATTCTGACCGTGCCGCTCGCCATGCTCGCGGCGGTCCGACGCAACTCGTGGATCGACTTCGCCATCAAAGCCGTCTTCGTCGTGGCGATGTCGATGCCGCCTTTCTGGCTCGGCGTATTGCTGATCCTCCTCTTCGGGCTGAAGTTTCCGATCTTTCCCGTGTCGGGTTACGGCGAAGGCGTCTTCGGCCATCTCTGGCATCTGTTCCTGCCCGCCTTCGTCATCGCGCTGGGAACGGCCGCGCTGACGATCCGAAGCCTGCGCAGCAGCATCATTGCGGTGCGCACGGCCGATTTCATTGACACGGCCCGCGCCAAGGGGTTGCCCGAGAACGCCGTGCTGCGCCGGCACGTCCTGCGCAACTCGCTGATCAGCACGATCTCGGTGCTCAGCGTTCATACGAGCTGGATCATCGGCGGGACAGTCGTGATTGAGGCGGTGTTCGCCCTGCCGGGCGTCGGCGACCTGCTCGTAACCTCGATCTTCACGCGGGACTACCCCGTCGTTCAGGGGCTGACCGTGACCTTTGCGGCCCTGGTGATGTTGATCAGCCTGATCACCGATGTCGCCTATGCCGCCGTGGACCCAAGGATCCGACTGGAGTGACGACCACGATCACGGAGACGCCGACCGCGTCTCCAAGGCAACGACGTCTTCCCCGCCTGAACCCGCCGCTGACGGCGGGACTGGCGATGCTCGTCATACTCCTGGCCGCGGTTCTGCTCGGGCCGCTGTTCAGCCCCTATGACCCTCTCAAGGTAGACTTCGCAGAGGCCTTGCGTCCGCCCGGTGCGGTCCACTGGTTCGGCACCGACAATCTCGGGCGGGACGTGTTGACCCGCGTCTTGGCGGCGGGTCTCGTGGACTTGCAGATCGCGACGGTCTGTGTCGTGCTGCCCTTCCTGATCGGCTCGACCGTCGGCGCCGTGGCCGGCTATTTCGGTGGCCTCACCGACCGGATCCTGATGCGGATCGTCGACATCCTCTGGGCCTTTCCGTTCTATGTCCTGGTCATCGCCATTGTCGGGACGCTCGGGCCCTCGACCGGCAACATGTATCTGGCCTTCACGCTCGTCGTCTGGATCTCTTTCGCGCGAATCGTCCGGGGCGAGGTCTTGAGCGTGCGGCAGTCCGAATATGTGATGGCCGCGCGCCTTCTCGGCTACAGTCACCTGCGCATCATTCTGCGCCATGTGCTTCCCAATGCGATCACGCCGGCGATCGTCTATGCGATGGCCGATGTGGTCCTGACGATTCTTGCGGTGACGGCGCTGAGCTTCCTCGGGCTGGGCGTGCAGCCGCCGACGCCGGAATGGGGCGTGATGATCGCCGACGGACGCAACTTCATCTTCGATGCATGGTGGATCTCAACCTTTCCGGGCTTCGCGATTATCTACACCGGGATCGCCTTCACCTTGCTCGGCGATGGCCTGGACGACCTGCTGCGGCCAAAGGGCTGAGGCGATGGCACCGCTTCTGAGTGTGCGAGACCTGGTGACCGTTTTCGAGTCGAAGACGCGTCCGGTCCAGGCGGTCGACAGCGTCTCGTTTGAGATCCGGGAAGGCGAGGTCTTCGGCCTCGTCGGCGAGAGCGGCTGCGGAAAGAGCGCCACATGCCGCTCGATCCTGCGCCTGTTCGCCGGTGCGCCGGCCCGGATTACCGGCGGCACCATCGAGTTCGCCGGTCGCGACCTGACGTGCCTGTCCGAGGCCGAGATGACGCGGGTCCGCGGCCGCGAAATCGCCATGGTGTTCCAGGACCCCATGACCTCGCTCAACCCGACCATGCGCGTCGGCGACCAGATCGCGGAGGGGCTTATTCGCCACGAATCCATCGGCCGCCGCGCAGCGCGGCTCGAGGCGATCGAGCTTCTCAAGCAGGTCGGCGTGCCCTCGGCCGAACAGCGTCTCGACAGCTGGCCGCACGAGTTCTCCGGCGGCATGCGCCAGCGGGTCCTGATCGCGATTGCTCTGGCCTGCCGGCCCAAATTGCTGATCGCGGACGAGCCGACAACGGCGCTTGACGTGACAATCCAGGATCAGATCCTCAAGCTGATCCTGCGGCTGAGGGAGCAATATGGGATGAGTGTCCTCCTGGTGACGCATGATCTCGGCGTCGTCGCCCAGACCTGCGACCGTGTCGCCACGATGTATGCCGGACGCATCGTCGAAACGGCCGAAACGCCGAGCCTGTTTGCCCGGCCGCTCCATCCTTACACGATCGCGCTTCTCAACTCCCTGCCGGGGGGCAAGAAGCGCAGCGAGCCGCTGCAGCCGATCGGCGGCGCGCCGCCGAACCTTGCGGATCCGCCGCCGGGCTGCCGCTTCCATCCGCGATGTTCGATTGCCGTCGAGGCTTGCCGTAGTACAGCGCCGGCCCTGCTGCCGGTCGACGCGCCCCATCGGGTCGCTTGCCTGAGACGTGGGGCCGAACCATCGTGATGCCGGCCTCGACGGATACTCCGCTCCTGGAGGTGAGGGGGCTTTCCAAGACCTTCGCACAGCGTCGGTCGCTGTCCCATATTGTCATGTCACAGGCGCCGCATCCCCTTCAGGCGGTGCGCAACGTCACGCTGACGCTTGCTCCGGGCGAGACGCTGGGTCTCGTCGGCGAGAGCGGTTGCGGCAAGAGCACGCTTGGGCGCTGCATTGCCGGCTTCCACGAGCCGACGGAAGGTACCGTTTTCCTGCGCGGTGAGAAGGTCAGCGGCGACGGCTATGATCGGCAACGGCTGAGCCGCGAGCTCCAGATGATTTTTCAGGACCCCTATTCGTCGCTGAACCCGCGTCTGACCGTGGCCCAGGCGCTCGAAGAGCCGATCCGGGTGCATGGCCTGCGGCGGGGGCGCGGTGAGATCGCCGATCGGGTCGACGAGCTGATGTCGACCGTCGGCTTGCCGCCGGGCCTGAAATCCCAGCTTCCGCACGCCTTCAGTGGCGGCCAGCGGCAGCGGATCAGCATTGCCCGGGCGCTGGCGCTCGAACCGGACGTCATTATCGCGGACGAGCCGGTTTCGGCCCTCGATGTCTCGATCCAGGCGCAGATTCTGAACCTGTTCGAGGATCTTCGGAGCCGGCTCGGCCTCACTTACCTCTTCATCGCGCACGATCTCAACGTGGTGCGCCATATCAGCCAGCGGATCGCGGTGATGTATCTCGGCGAGATCGTCGAGATCGCGGACGCCGATCAGCTTTTCGAGGACCCGCAGCACCCCTATACGCGCGCTCTGCTCTCGGCACTGCCGCAGCCCGACCCCACGCGGCGAACGGAGGCCGTCAGTCTCGAGGGGGAGCCGCCGGACCCGAGCTCGCCGCCGTCGGGTTGCGCCTTCAATGTCCGCTGCCCGTTGGCGCATGATGCATGCCGTGCACAGGCGCAGGAGCTGCGGTGGCGCGGCGATCATGGGGCGCGCTGCATAGAGGCCTTCAAGCGGGACTGATCAACGAATCGGAGCTTGCCGTGGCCCTGTCGCGTGACGGCCATAAGACCTATCTATAAGGGGGTGTTTTCGGCCGAGTGCGATGGGGGCTGGACCGACAGGTACCGTATTGGTCGCCGCCCATGGCATGGCGGAGCCGGTACGGAGGCCCCACTGCTTGATCGCGTCGACATGTGACTGAACGCTCCCACAAGCCATCCGCCTCTACGCTCGCGATCTATCGCCGGGTCTGGCGACAGATCCGGCCTTACCGGCTGAATCTCCTGGGCATGCTGCTTCTCAGTCTTGCCCTCATGCCGCTTGCCCTTCTGACGCCGCTGCCGCTCAAGATCGCGGTCGACAGCGTGCTCGGCGATCACCCGCTGCCAGCGTTTCTCAACCGGCTTCTACCGGAAGCCCTTTCCGGCACGCCCGACGCCCGGCTCTGGCTGTCGATCAGCTTGGTGATCGCGGTTGCCTTGCTCAGCAGGATTCACACCGTATTCAGCTGGGTGTTGCGGGACTACACCGCCGAACATCTCGTGGCGGATTTCCGCTCGCGCCTGTTTCTCCATGTGCAACGCCTGTCGTTGGTGCATCACGAGACCAAGGGGACGGCGGATGCGATCTACCGTATCGGGCAGGATGCGGGCGCTCTGCAGATGCTGGTCATTCAGATCGTCCTGCCCTTCATCGGAGCGGCATTCTCCTTCGCCGGCATGCTCTACGTGACGGCCGCGATCAACGGCAAGATCGCGCTGGTCGCACTTGCCATCGCGCCGTTTCTTATGCTGCTGACGGGCCTTTACCGTCCTTATCTGCGCGAGAAATGGCGCGCGGCCCACGAGCAGCACAGCGCGGCGGTCGCCGTCCTGCATGAGGCCCTCGGCGCCTTGCGTCTCGTGAAGACGTTCGGCACCGAGGAGCGCGAGCGGCACCGGTTCGAGACGCAGGCCGGGTCGGCAGTCAGGATTCGTGTTGGCGCCGCGTTCGCCGAAGCATCGCTGAACTTCCTTGTCGGGCTGCTCATCGCCTGCGGGACGGCGCTGGTGCTCTATATCGGCGTCCGCGACGTTCAGGCAGGCGAACTCACGATCGGCGATCTGCTGCTGGTCATGGCTTATCTGGCACAGCTTTATCAGCCGCTTCAGACCATGGGGGCGCAGATCGCCATGCAGCAGCGGGCGCTGGCCAGCGTGGAGCGCGCTTTCGAGCTTCTTGACGAGACGCCGACGCTGATCGACCGTCCTGGCGCCTGCCCGCTTGCCCGGGCGGCCGGCGCAATCACGTTCGAGAACGTGTCCTTCGCCTATTTCCCCCGGAAGCCGACCCTCCACGACATCAGCTTCGCGGTGCCGGCCGGCAGCTCTGTCGGAATCGTCGGCAGGACCGGCGCCGGCAAGAGCTCGCTGATTAGCCTGCTGATCCGCCTCTATGATCCGACGTCGGGGCGGATCCTGCTCGACGGCGTCGATCTCCGCGATTACCGGATCGCCGATCTCCGGCGTCAGTTTGGCGTCGTGTCGCAGGACTCGCTTCTGTTCTCGGACACGGTCGCCGCGAACATCGCCTATTCCCGCCCGAATGCCCCGATGAAGGAGATCATGGCTGCCGCGGAGGCGGCCGAGGCCCACGATTTTATTATGAAGCTGCCGGACGGTTACGACACGCTTTGCGGGGACCGGGGGGTGCGCTTTTCCGGTGGCGAGCGCCAGCGCCTCTCCCTGGCGCGGGCGTTCCTGCGCGATGCGCCCCTCCTGATCCTCGACGAACCGACCAGCGCCGTCGATGTGCAGACCGAAGCCGCGATCCTCCGAGGCATCGAGCGGCTGATGGAGGGCCGCACGACATTCATGATCACGCACCGTCTCGCGACGCTGCGGCGGTGCGACCTTCTGTTGGTGATGGAGGCCGGGCGCCTGACGTCCATCACCCGCGATGTCGATGCGGCCGTTCGGGATATCGCGGCAGAAGCCGAATGATGACCCGATCGGCCCCGAGCAACGGGCTGATGGGCGACACTCTAAACCCGTTCTAGGTTGCGAATGGGTCGCAATCTCAGTAGTGTCCCAACTGCAATCACAGAGTTGGCCTCGGGAGGGCGCAGCCTTACCAGGGCGGGAAAGAGAGACTATGAGCATGAGCCCATTTCCAAAGCGGGCCGGCGCCGTCACGATACTCGCCGCGGCACTGCTGTCCATGTGTTGGCCGGCAGTCGCGCAAGAGGAGGTTGCCGAGGCCAAGGTCCGGGTCGAGCTCAACAAGCTCGAGGAAATGGGCGGCGCTTGTTGCGCCTACCTGCTGTTCGAGAACGCTACCGAGAGCGCCTTCGACGCCCTCAAGCTCGACCTCGTGATGTTCGACCCGGACGGGGTGATCGCCAAGCGACTGGCCGTGGAAGGCGCGCCGCTGCCGGCGGGCAAGACGAGCGTGAAGCTGTTCGATATCCAGGGCCTCGCCTGCGCCGAGATCGGGCAGATTTTGCTTAACGATTTGATTGCCTGCCAGGATAGCCAAGGCGCGCGCACCGATTGCGCCGGATTGCTTGCGCCGAGTTCGCGCGCCGCCGTGCCGTTCATCAAATAATTAAGCATAAACAACTATGTATCGGCCAGTCTGTTCCGCCGATAATCGTTGCGAGCGACTCGCAATATCAATAACCTGCGGAGCACGGTGGCCCGCGCCACTCCGCGTCAGCCGATAAGACAGGTCCCATGGACGAACAAACGCCTCCTTCAGATGTCATGGCCCCCATAGATCCCGCTATGGCTTCGCCGTCGCCCGACGGTGCCTTCGGGCAGGTTCTGGAGCTCATCCAGACCGGCGGACCGGTGGTGGTCATCCTGCTCGGCTTCTCCGTCGTGGCGCTGACCGTTATCCTTCTGAAGCTCTACCAGTTCCGGACTGTGCGGATCGGCGAGCGCCGGTTCATCGGTGCCGCGCTCGCGCAGTATCGCGCTGGCCGAAGCGGCGAGGCGCTGGCGACCCTTAATGGCTCCCGCAACCCGATTGCACGCGCCCTGGAGGTCGCGATCCGCGGCGTTCGACAGGAGCGGGTGGGGAGCGATGTCGTGCGCGAGGAGGTCTGGCGCGTTGGCAGCGACTCCCTGGAAGCCCTGCGCTCGCATCTCCGCATCCTCGAGGTCGTCGCCACCTTGAGCCCGCTGCTCGGGCTGTTTGGCACCGTGCTCGGTATGATCGACGCTTTTCAGCAGCTGGAGGGGGCCGGCAGCCAAGTCAATCCGGCCATTCTCTCGGGCGGCATCTGGGTGGCGCTGCTCACCACCGCGGCCGGTCTCGCCGTGGCCATTCCCGTCGTTGCGGTGCTGAACGGTCTCGAACGCACTGTCGACCGCCTCGGTCACGACATGGAGAGCGCCGTCACGCAGGTCTTCACCCGCGAGCTTGCCGAACCGGAAGACAGTCATGAACCGACCCCGCTCCGCCGCGCACAAGTTCAGCCTGCGGAATGATCCGGCGCGTGGCGGCAAACGGCTGATCAGCCTGACGCCGCTCATCGACGTCGTCTTCATTCTGCTGATCTTTTTCATGCTGGCGTCGAGCTTCCTCGACTGGCGCGCGATCATGCTGGACGCGCCAGCGGCGCAGGCGGCCGGTACGTCGATGGACGGGGCGGTGCTGATCCGGGTGATGGCGGACGGCAGCCTCGATCTTGGCGGCAGCCCGGTGACGCTCGACGCTCTCGACGAGCGGCTTCGGCCTCACCTCGACCGCAAGCCGGATCAGCGCGTGCTGATCCAGCCGGCCGCGGGCGTCCCGTTGCAGCGGGTTGTCACGGTGCTCGATGCCGCTACGGCTGCCGGCGTCTCGAACCTGTCGCTGACGCGGAACTGAAGGAAGAGCCATGAGGCGATATCGATCCGCAACGCGCCGGGACGGGGAGGAGGGTGTGATTCCTCTGATCAACATCGTCTTCCTTCTGCTGATCTTTTTCATGCTGGCCGGAACACTGTCCGCCACGGACCTTTTCGAAGTGGCGCCGCCCGAAAGCGCCAGCGAGGAGGCCGTCGGTGAACCGGAGATGGTCGTGCTGATGGCGGCCGACGGCCGGCTGGCGCTCGACGGGCAGGATGTCGACGAGGCCGGTCTACGTCAGCAGGTTGCCGCCAAGCTGGCGGCCGATCCAGATATGCGTGTCCGGCTGAAGGCAGACGGCGCGACCGAGGCGGAGCAGGTCATCACCGTCATGGAGATGCTCCGCGCGGCCGGCGTGACCGAGCTGACCCTGCTCGCGGCGGCGAGGGGCTGATGGAGCTTCGTCTCCACCATTGGTTGGCCGCCCTGACCGTTGCCGCCGCAATACATGCCGGTGCGGTGCTGCTGTTCCATGAACCGCAGGCGGGGGCGGTGAGCGCCGGCTTCGGAGGCGTGGAGGTGTCGCTCGGCCCTGCGGGCGGCGCTCCTGGCGCCGAGGCGGTGACCGAGGTGTCGGATGCCGAGATTGTCGAGGCGACCGAGGCTCCGGTTGTGACCCCGGAGGTCGAGACCGTCGACGCGCCGCCGGTCGAAACGGCCCAGCCGGTGGAGTTTCCGCCAGTTGAGACCGCCGAAATCCTGCCCCAAGAAACGGCGGTCGCGGAACCAGAGCCCGTGGAGCCGGTCCAAGAGGTCGAGGTCGCCGAGGTGGAGCCGGTCATTGAGGAGACAACGGTACAGGAGGTTGTCGAGGCCCCACCACCGCCGCCCGTGAAGCCGAAACCGCCGGTAACGGCGCAGCCGCGCATCGAGCCGGCGCCCGTGCCACCGGCCGCAGAGTCTCCGCCGACCCAGACCGCGGCATTGCCTGAGCCGACCCCGCCGCCCGGGGCCGGCGGCAAGTCCGGCATTCAGGCGGAGCCAGGCGCCGGCAGCGGTGACGGGACGGCCGGCGGAGGCTTGGCAGGTGCAACGACCGATTATACGGCGGTACTCCAGGCTTGGCTGGAGAGGCACAAGGAGTATCCGCGCCGGGCGCAGCTACGGCGTCAGGAGGGAACCGTCCTGCTTCGCTTCGTCATGGATCGGCAGGGGCACGTGCTGTCCTACCGCGTCGAGCGCAGCTCCGGCCATCGGGCGCTGGACAGGGAAGTCGAGGAGATGATCGAGCGCGCCCAGCCGCTGCCGGCCATGCCGGAGGAAATGCAGCAGGCGCAATTGGAACTGGTCGTGCCGATCCAGTTCTTCTTGAGATAGCGGGCGGGATCGCTCCCGCCCGCTATGAGAACTTAAGCCGCCTCGCGAACGAGGTCGTCGGCGATCTTCGCGACCGCCTTCTCGGTAAGCTCGACGATCTTGTCGACCTCCGCCTTGGTGACCACCAGGGGCGGGGCAAAGCCCAGGATGTCGCCGTTCGGCATGGCCCGGGCGATCATGCCATGCTCGAGGCAGGCGGCGGAGATCCGCGGACCGACCTTCAGGTTCGGATCGAATCGCTGCTTCTTCGCCTTGTCGGCCACGAACTCGAGGGCGCAGAGCAGGCCGACACCGCGGACCTCGCCGACGATCGGGTGGCTGTCGAAGGCTTCGTGCATCCGTGCCTGGAGATAGGCGCCGACCTCGGCCGAATTTTCGGTCAGGTTCTCGCCGTCGACGATGTCCAGGTTCGCGTTCGCCGCGGCGGCGCAGACCGGATGCGCGGAGTAGGTCCAGCCATGGCCGATGGGGCCGAGCTGGTCGGAGCCCTGCTCCAGCACGTTCCAGACCTTCTCGCCGACGATGACGCCCGACAGCGGGAGATAACCGCTGGAGACACCCTTGGCGATCGTGATCAGGTCCGGCTTGATGTCGTATTTCTGGCAGCCGAAATAGGCGCCCGTGCGACCGAAGGCGGTGACGACCTCGTCGGCGATCAGCAGCACGTCATGCCGGCGCAGGACGGCCTGGATCTCGTCCCAATAGCCCTCCGGCGGCGGGACGATCCCGCCCGTGCCCAGCACCGGCTCGCCGATGAAGGCGGCGACGGTTTCCGGCCCTTCGGCCAGGATCATCTTCTCGAGCTCCGCGGCGCAGCGCTTCGAGAAATCGCGTTCGGACTCGCCGGCCTCCGCGCCCCAGTAGTGGTGCGGGGCCATGGTATGCAGGATGGGTGCGCGCGGCAGGTCGAAGGCCTTGTGGAACAGCTCCAGCCCCGTCAGGCTTCCGGTCATCACGCCGGAGCCGTGATAGCCGCGCCAGCGCGAGATGATCTTCTTCTTCTCGGGCCGGTTCAGGATGTTGTTGTAATACCAGACCAGCTTGATCTGCGTCTCGTTGGCGTCGGAGCCCGACATGCCGTAATAGACGCGGCACATCCCTTCCGGCGCCTTCTTCACGATCCGCTCGGACAGCTTGATGACCGGCTCGTTCGCATGCCCGACATAGGAGTGGTAATAGGCGAGCTGCTTGGCCTGCTCGTGGATCGCATCGGCGATTTCGGTGCGGCCATAGCCGACATTCACGCAATAAAGGCCGGCGAACGCGTCGAGGGTTTCGCGCCCCTCGCTGTCGACGATCGTGATTCCCTTGCCGCCGGTGATGATGCGGTTCGGCGTCTCACCGGCCGCATGCTGGCGCATATGGGTCGAAGGATGGAAGAAATGGGCGCGGTCGATCGCCCGAAGCTCGGCGGTGTAGTTGCTTTTCATCTTATCCTCTATCCATTGAATTCGTCGCCGGTCCGGCTCAGGCGGCGAGACATACGTACTTGATCTCGGTGTACTCCTCCAGCCCGTGGCGTGAGCCTTCGCGGCCGAGGCCGGATTGCTTCACGCCGCCGAACGGGACGGGGGCGCCGGTCATCTTCACGCGATTGACCGCGACCATGCCATAGTCGAGCCCGGCGATCAGGCGCTGAATGCGGCTATGATCGTTGGTGTACAGGTAGGCGGCCAGCCCATACTCCGTGTCGTTCGCCATGGCCACGATATCATCGCTATCGTCGAACGGGGTCACCGCCGCCACGGGACCGAAGGTCTCCTCGCGATAGATCGCCATCTCGGGCGTCACATCGGCGAGCAGGGTCGGCTTGTAGAAGAGGCCGCCGCGCTCGTGCCGCTCGCCGCCAGTGAGGAGGCGCGCGCCTTTGGCGAGCGCGTCGGTGACATGCTCCTCGCATTTGGCGAGCGCCCGCTCATGCATCAGAGGCCCGAGCGCGACATCCGGTTCGAACCCGTCGCCGATCTTCTGTGCCGCGACGGCCTTGGAGAAGGCCTTGAGAAAGGACTCATAGACGGCGCGGTGAACATAGATCCGGTTGGCCGCGAGGCAATCCTGTCCCGTGGTCGCGAACTTCGCGGCGAGCGCGCCCGCGACAGCCTGATCCAGGTCGATGTCCGGGAACAGGATGAAGGGGGCATGGCCACCCAACTCCATGGACATCTTCTTCACCGTCGCCCCGCCTTGCGCCAGGAGCTTTCTGCCGATGGCGGTCGAGCCGGTGAAGCTCAGCGCCCGCACGGTCGGGTTGGCGCAGATCTCGCCGACGATCGGCTCGGGGCTTCCGGTCACGACGGAGAAGACGCCGGCGGGAATGCCGGCGCGCTCGGCCAATTCGGCCAGCGCGAGGGCGGAGAAGGGGGTCTCCGCCGCCGGCCGGACCACCATCGGGCATCCGGCCGCCAGGGCCGCCGCCGCCTTGCGCGTGATCATGGCCGAGGGGAAGTTCCACGGTGTTACCGCTGCCGTCACGCCGATCGGCTCTCGCCGCAGGATCATGGAGCAGTCGGGGAGGTGGGGCGTGATGCCCTCGACATTGACGCGCTTGGCCTCCTCGGCGAACCATTCGACGAAGCCTGCGGCGTAATCGATTTCGCCGCGCGACTCGGAGAGCGGCTTGCCTTGCTCGGCTGTCATGATGATCGCGAGATCCTCGCGATTATCGATCATCAGCTCGTACCAGCGCCGCAGCCGCGCCGACCGCTCCTGCGGCAACAGCGCCCGCCAGGATGGGAAGGCCGCGGCAGCGGCAGCGATCGCCGCCCGAGTCTCTGCGACTCCCATGTCGGGGACCCAGCCGATCGACGCGCCCGTGCTCGGGTTAGTCACCTCGCACACGGCACCGCCGTCCGCCGGACGCCATTTTCCATCAATATAGGCCTGCTCGCGGAAGAGCCGCGCGTCGCGCAGCAACCCGGTGACGCTTTCCAAGCCATCCGTCTTGCGAGCCAGCATTGCGTTCTCCCTGTCTGTCAAGCAACCAGGAAAGGTTAGCAGGACGGCCGTAGAGAAGGTTTTTGAACGCAAGCCCGCGCATAGAGACTTTCTCCGTCGTCCGGCCCGCCAGGAGAGAGATTCTCCGGAAGAGGGGCGCTGCGCGGCGGTTTACGGTCGCGCCAGCAGCCGGTCGAGCGGCAGCTCGGGCGATTCCTTCACCGGCTTCGTGACGATATAGGTGAAGTACCGATCGATCCCGATATCCGCGATCAGCATGCGGTCGACCAGCCGCTGGTAATTATCCACGTCCCGGGCGACCACCTTGAGCATGTAGTCGATACCCCCGCCGGTCGCGTAGCAGGCGACGATCTCGGGAATGTCGCAAACCGCCTCCTCGAAGCGCACGAAGTCCGAATGCTGATGGCGCTTCAGCACCACCTCCATCAGGACCATCGCGGCGGGCGCGAACCGTTCCAGGTTGATGCGCGCATGATAGCCCGCGATGATCCCGGCCTGCTCCAGCCGCCTCAGCCGCTCCCAGCACGGGGTGGGGGAGAGATTGACGCGTTCGGCGAGCTTGAGCTTGGTGATACGCCCTTCGCGCTGGATCTCGGCGAGGATGCGCAGATCGATAGCGTCAAGCTTGATGGGCGACATCGAGACTCCGAAGCGAGGTGCGGCGACAGACCATGCCGCACCGCTTTTCCGATTGTCAATTGCACTGATTCCGATCATCTAATTAATCATGACATCTTGGTACCCGGATCCCTCCGCCCTACGACGACCGGCCTATCTCTCGCTCGCCGACCAGATTGCGCGGGCGATCGCCGACGGGCGCCTCGGAGGCGGTGCGCGCCTGCCGACGCATCGGCGGCTTGCCGAGGATCTCGACCTGTCCGTGCAGACCGTGAGCCGCGCCTATGAGGAGTTGATCCGGCGCGGTCTCGTCGCGGGCGAAATCGGGCGCGGCACCTTCGTCCGGGCGCCGCGGCGCGAGCCCGACCCGCCCTACATTCCCGAGCGGCTCGGCGAGGTCATCGACCTGTCGATCCTGAAGCCGGTCTGCGCGCCCCTGCATCTCGACCGCATGAGGCAGGCGCTCGTCCATCTCGCCGAGACCCTGCCGCCGAACACCGTCCTGTCGTTTCGGCCGAATGCCGTGCTCGCCCGTCATCGCGTCGTCGGCCTCGAATGGCTCAAGGCCTGCGGTATCGAGACCGCGGCCGGCAATGTCAGCCTGACCAACGGCGCGACTGCCGCGATGACCACCGCGCTGATGACGGTCACCCCGCCCGGATCGACGCTGGTCACCGAGGAGATCGGTCATCACACGCTGGTGCCGCTTGCCGCCTATCTCGGGCTGAAGCTCAAGGGGCTGCCGATCGACGAGGAAGGCATCCTGCCGGACGCGCTCGATCGCGCCTGCCGGCAGGGCGACGTCAAAGCCTTGTTCATCCAGCCGACCGTGGTCAATCCGACGGCGACCTTGACCGGATCCGCGCGGCGCGCCGACATCGTGGAGATCGCAAGACGGCGCGACATCGCCATTATCGAGAACGACGTCCTGGGTCCGCTCGTAAAGGATCGTCCGCAGCCTATCGCCGCGCTGGCGCCCGAGCGGACGCTCTATGTCACGAGCTTCACGAAAATCGTCCTTCCCGGTCTGCGGATCGGCTATTTGGTGGTGCCCGACCGGCTCGTGTCCGCCGTGGCCAACCGTCATCTGGTGACGAACTGGATGGCAACCCCCCTCATCGCGGAACTCGCCACGCGTTGGGTGGAGAACGGCACGGCCATGGAGCTCGTGCGCTGGCAGCGCGCCGCCCTGCATCGTCGCCACCGCATCGCCGCCGAGATGCTGCGTGGCATCGAACATCTGACACATCCGGAAAGTCTTCATATCTGGCTGCCGCTCGGCGAGGGGCGGTCGGAGCAGGCCTTCGTTTCCCACGTGCGCCTTCAGGGCGTCGCGATCGCGCCCGGGGCGTCCTTCGCCACCTCGCCGAGCGTCCGCCACTCCGCCGTCCGCATCTCCGTGGGCTCGACCACGGCGGACGACCTTTGTACCGGGCTCGGCATCGTCACCAATCTCCTGCGCAGCGATCCGGAGCCTGTTCTGCTGGCGATCTGATGCGGCAAAATGTCATGATTTAATTTTCCAATTGACATGATTTTGTTGCTCTTTCATCGTCTGTGGCATTCGGAAGTCGCAAGGGAGGAGCGACGTGCCTGCTCCGATCATTGAAGTCGACCGCGTATCGAAAAGCTTCGGCCCCCTTCGGGTTCTGGAAGAGCTGTCGTTCACGGTCGCGCCGGGCGAAAAGCTTGCCTTGATCGGGCCCTCGGGATCCGGCAAGACCACCATCCTGCGCATCCTGATGACGCTGGAGACGATCAACAGCGGGCACATCAAGGTCGACGGCGAATATCTTTTCCATATGCCGAAGAACGGCGGCCTCGCGCCGGCCGATGAACGCCATCTGCACCGGATGCGGGCGAAGATCGGCATGGTGTTTCAGCTGTTCAATTTGTTTCCGCACAAAAGCGTTCTCGACAACGTCACCTTGGCACCGATCCTGACCAAGGGGGTCGCCAAGGCCGATGCCGAACGGCAGGCTATGGAACTGCTCGACATGGTCGGCCTGGCGGACAAGGCGAAGGCGATGCCGGCCCAGCTCTCCGGCGGGCAGAAGCAGCGCGTCGCGATCGCGCGCGCTCTCGCGCTTCAGCCGAAGATCATGTTGTTCGACGAGGTGACTTCCGCGCTCGATCCGGAACTCGTCGAGGAGGTGCTCAACGTCATGCGGCGCCTGGCCGAGGAGACCGACATGACGATGCTCCTCGTCACGCACGAGATGGGCTTTGCCCACGACTTCGCGGACCGCGTTCTGTTCTTTGACCGCGGTTCCATCGTCGAGGAAGGGCCGCCCGACGAGATTTTCACGAATCCCAAGGAGGAGCGCACGCAGGCGTTCCTGAAGAAGATCATCGCGGCCGGCCAGCGTGTCTGACTGGGTTGGGCCATGCAGGCGTGAGCCCGCGCATATCGAGATCCTGGACAAGAATAGGAGGAACAGGGAGATGACATTCGATCGGCGGACAGATTTCGTGACATTCCGGACTGCTCTGGCAGCCGTCGTTGCGACGGGAGGTATTCTTCTGGGCGCGAGCGCGCCGGCCATGGCCCAGGAGGCGCTGGAGGAGCTCAGGGAGCAGGGTTTCGCTCGTATCGCGATCGCCAACGAGCCGCCCTATACGGCGGTGAACCCGGACGGCACGGTGGCCGGCGCGGGACCGGATCTGGCGCGTGCCGTATTCAAGAAACTCGGCGTCGAGGACGTCGTCGCCTCGGTTTCGGAATATGGCGCGATGATCCCGGGTCTGCAGGCGGGCCGGTTCGATGCGGTCACCGCGGGTCT
Organism: Virgifigura deserti; assembly: GCA_003576685.1. GTDB lineage: Bacteria > Pseudomonadota > Alphaproteobacteria > Dongiales > Dongiaceae > Virgifigura > Virgifigura deserti. The sequence goes on along the minus strand of QOZR01000003.1, from coordinate 131,355 downwards.
GTTCATGAAGCCGCAACGCTGTGAGGCGGTCGCCTATTCGCAGCCCGATCTCTGCGACGCCGAAGCACTGGCAGTGCCGAAGGGCAATCCGCTGAATTTTCAAAGCTATGAGGACATCGCCGCGCATCCGACCGCGAAAGTCGGCGCCCCGGGCGGCGGCACGGAAGAGCGTCTTGCGCTCGAGGCCGGCGTTCCGCGCGACCGTGTGATCGTGGTGCCGGACGGGCAGAGCGGAATCAAAATGCTGCAGGACGGCCGTATCGACGCCTATTCGCTGCCCGTGCTGTCGATCGGCGACCTACTCAAGAAGGCGAACGACCCGAATCTCGAGATGGTCGCGCCCGTGAAAGGCGCGCCGATCTATTGCGCCGGCGCGGCCTTCAGCAAGGATAACACGGAACTCCGCGATGCCTATGACAAGGTCCTGGCCGAGATGAAGGAATCGGGCGAGTTCGCGGAGATCATCGAGCCTTATGGCTTCTCCGCGGAGGCGGCCAAGCAGGTGACGCGCGAAGAGCTCTGCACCGCTTCGAATTGATCCCGACGGCGGTGCGCGGGGAGGACCTCGCGCACCGCCGACTTGTGAAACCAAGAGCCGAGGCTGAACGAGACGTCGATGGAACGCTGGTCGGGCTATTTCCAGCTTATTCTCGATGGTGCGTTGGTGACGATCGAGCTCACCCTGCTCGGCTCGCTGCTCGCCCTCGTCATGGCCTTTGTCGCCGGCCTCGGCCGCCTGTCGCGGAACGCCGCCGTCCGGGCATTGGCGACGGCCTATATCGAGTTCTTCCGTGGCACCTCGATCTTCGTCCAGCTGTTCTGGGCTTATTTCGTCCTGCCGCTGTTCGGCGTTTCGCTGACGCCGCTCCAGGCCGGCGTGCTGGCGCTCGGCCTCAATGTCGGCGCCTATGGCGCCGAGGTGGTCCGCGGCGCCGTGCAGTCCATCGGCAAGGAGCAGCAGGAGGCCTGCGTCGCGCTCAACCTCACGCGCTGGCAGTGCCTGCGCCACGTCATCGTCCCGCAGGCCTTCGTGATCATGCTGCCGACCTTCGGCAACAACGCCATCGAGCTCCTGAAAGGAACGGCGGTGGTATCCCTGATCTCGCTTGCCGACCTGACGTTCCAGGCGCAGGTCGTGCGTGCGCAGACCGGCAACACGATGGTGCCCTTCATCACCATCCTGCTTCTTTATTTCGCCATCGCTTCCGTCATTTCCTTGAGCGTGCGTGGGCTCGAGCGGCGCCTCACGCGCGGCCTCGACGGCGTACGTTCCTGAGGTCCGGCCATGGAATGGAGTTGGAGCTTCGTCTGGGAGATTCTTCCAACCCTTCTCGAAGGGGTGAAGGTCACCATCATTGCCACTCTGCTGGGATCGGCCCTGGCCCTCGTCGTCGGCCTCTTCGTCGCCCTCGCGCGCCGGTCGGATAATCCGTTCCTCTCCAGGGGAACGGGATTCTTGGCGGAGTTCATCCGCGGCACGCCGCTGCTCGTGCAGCTTTATTTCCTGTTCTACATCCTGCCGGATCTCGGCCTCACCCTGTCGCCGCTCGTCGCGGGCACGATCGGGCTCGGCCTGCATTACGGCACCTATACGGCCGAGGTCTATCGCGCCGGCATCGAGAACGTATCCCGCGGCCAGTGGGAGGCCGCCAAAGCCTGCAATCTGACGACGCCGCAGGCCTGGCGGCACATCATCCTGCCCCAGGCCATTCCGCCGATGATCCCAGCGCTCGCGAACTATTTCATCGCCATGTTCAAGGAGACGCCGCTCCTTTCGGCGATCACCGTGCTCGAGCTGATGAACCAGGCGCGCAGCGTGGCGAACTTCAACTATCGCTATCTCGAGCCGATGACGCTCGTCGGCGTCTTTTTCCTCGTCATCAGCATTATCTCGGTCATCGGGCTTCGTGCGCTCGAGCGCCGCTTTGGGCGGCTAGGCTGATGACTTGGTCGACAGGGGTGCATGTCATGGATCGGTCCGCCATTCAGCGCGCGACGACCGTTCTGGCCTTCGACGATCGGCCAGTCGCGAAGCGAGTCGGCCTCGTCGTTCTCGCCACCGATCACACGACCGAGCCGGATTTCCGCCGGATGGTCGCGAGCGACGGGATCGCCGTCTATACCGCGCGCATCGCGTTCGCTAACCCGACGACCCCGGATAATCTGAGGCGCATGCAGCCCCGCCTGGAGGAGGGTGCGGGCCTGATCCTTCCCGACGAACTGGTTGATGCCGTCTGCTATTCCTGCACCTCGGCCTCCGTCGTCATCGGTGACGACGCGGTCGAGACCGCGATCCGTTCGGCGAAGCCGGGCGTTCCCGTGGTCACACCGCCGCTCGCGGCAGTGCGTGCGCTGACGGTGCTCGGGGCGCGCCGGATCAGCATCCTCACGCCCTATACCGCCGAGACCAGCAGGTCGATGGCCGACTACTTCGCCGATCGCGGCTTCGGGGTGGCCAGCTTCACCTGTTTCGGGCTCGATGACGACCGCATCATGGCGCGCATCAACCCGGAATCGCTGGTCACCGCCGCGATCGAGGCGACCGCGCCCGACGCGGAAGCCCTGTTCATCTCCTGCACGGCCTTGCGGTCGGCTGGTATCGTGCCGGCGATCGAGCGCGCCATCGGGCGTCCGGTGGTCACGAGCAATCTTGCCACCGCCTGGGCCTGCCTGCGCCTTTGTGGGGTCGACGAGGCGCGGCCGGCGCTCGGGCGGCTCATGGCGCTACCCGCTCCGGCGGAGGTTTGAGCCGATGGCGACGCAATCCGTCACGTTGAAAGATATCGAGGCCGCCCGTGCTCGCATCGCGGGAAAGATCGTGCGCACGCCCATCGTCGCTTCGCCGAGTCTCACGACGCTGGTGGGCGCGCCCGTCCATCTGAAGCTCGAGCAGCAGCAGACCACCGGAAGCTTTAAGCTGCGCGGCGCCACCAATGCGATCTTGAGTCTGACGGACGCGCGAAAGGCACGCGGCATCGTCGGTGTCTCGACGGGCAATCACGGTCGTGGCCTTGCCTATGCGGCACGCGAGGCCGGCGCGCATGCGATCATCTGCATGTCTCGGCTTGTGCCGCAGAACAAGATCGATGGGATCCGGGCGCAGGGTGCCGAGATCCGCATTGTCGGCGAAAGCCAGGACGAGGCGCAGATCGAGGTCGATCGTCTTGTCGCAGAAGAGGGCATGACCATGCTGCCGCCCTTCGACCATGCCGATGTGATCGCCGGGCAGGGAACGCTGGGCTTAGAGCTCATGGAGGATCTGCCAGAGGCGCGGACCGTGCTGGTGCCGCTGTCCGGCGGCGGCCTGATATCAGGTGTGGCGAGGGCGGTGAAGAGCGTCAGCCCCGCGACTCGCGTCATCGGCGTCTCGATGGAGCGCGGCGCGGCGATGCATGAAAGTCAGAAGGCGGGAAAGCCGGTTCAGGTGCAGGAATTGCCGACGCTTGCGGATTCGCTGGCCGGCGGGATCGGTCTTGACAATCAATATACCTTCGCCATGGTGCGCGAGTTGGTGGATGATATCGTTCTCGTCGACGAGCGGCAGATCGCCGACGCCATCCGCCATGCTTATTGGGAAGAACAGCAGATCATCGAGGGAAGCGGCGCCGTCGGCATCGCCGCCCTCAAGGCGGGTCTCGTCCGCGATCCGGGGGTCACGGCAGTCCTCGTCACCGGACGGAACATCGACATGACCCTGCACAGCAAGATCATTACCGGCCAGCAGACCGAAGGGCCAAACTGAGCCGCGAGTTCATAAGGGCGAATCCATGTCCGCGATCAAGATCCTGACAGAGACCGAGTTGAGGCAGTGCGTGGCGCTCAACGCCGACGCGGTCGCCTGCGTCGAGCATGGCTTCCGCGCACTTGCGACCGAGGCGGTCGTGATGCCGCCGATCCTGCGTCTCGACATGCAGGATCGCAACGGCGAGGTCGATGTGAAGACGGCCTATGTGCCCGGCGTCGAGAGTTTCGCGATCAAGATCAGCCCGGGCTTCTTCGATAACCCGAAGCTCGGCCTGCCCAGCCTCAACGGCCTGATGGTGCTGTTCAGCGCGAAAACGGGCGTGGTCGAGGCGGTGCTGCTGGACAACGGATACCTGACCGACGTGCGCACGGCCGCCGCCGGGGCGGTGGCCGCGAAATGGCTCGCCCGGCCGGACGCACGCAAGGCCGGGATCGTCGGGGCCGGGGGGCAGGCGCGGCTCCAGCTCGAGGCGCTGAAGCTCGTGCGCGACATCGACGAGGCGTTCATCTGGGCGCGCAACGGCGAGAAGGCGCGCCTCTATGCCGACGAGGTCGGACGCGCGCTCGGCATTGCCGTGACGCCCTGCGGAAGCGTCCAGGAGGTGGTCGAGCGCAGTGACATCGTCGTGACCACCACGCCCAGCACCGAGCCGCTGATCCGGGCCGAGTGGCTTCGTCCCGGCCAGCATGTGACGGCGATGGGCTCGGACGCGGAACATAAGAACGAGATCGCGCCGGAGGCGATCGCCCGGGCCGACCTCTATGTCTGCGATCGGCAGAGCCAATGCGCGGTCCTCGGCGAGCTGCATCACGCGCTCGCCGCCGGCCTCGTTTCCGCCGAGACGGCTTGGCCCGAGCTCGGCCAGATCATTGCGAGTCGGCATCCCGGCCGAACTTCGGCCGATCAGATCACGATCTGCGATCTGACCGGCACCGGCGTCCAGGACACCGCTATCGCCAGTTTCGCCCGTCAGCGTGCCGACGCGCACGGCGCGGGCGTTGCCTTCGATGCTTAACTTCTGGAGCCTTGCATGACTCAGGTTTCCCTGAATTTCGACCGGGCGGAATATGACAGCCGTATCGCCCGAACCAGACAAGCGATGGAGCGTCAGGGGATCGATCTCCTGATCGTGACCGATCCGTCCAACATGGCCTGGCTGACGGGCTATGACGGCTGGTCTTTCTACGTCCATCAATGCGTTGTTCTGTCCACAGACGGTGACCCTCTCTGGTATGGCCGTGGGCAGGACGCGAACGGGGCGAAGCGCACCGTCTTCATGGACCACGACCATATCATCGGCTATCCGGACAATTACGTTCAGTCCACGGAACGGCATCCGATGGACTATCTCTCCGGGATCATCGCGCAGAAGGGCTGGGACCGATCGGCGATCGGCGTCGAGATGGACAACTACTATTTCAGCGCCGCTTGCCTGGAGTCGCTGAAGTCGCATCTGCCGAATGCGCGCTTCAAGGACGCCACCGCGCTGGTGAATTGGCAACGGGCCGTCAAGTCGGCGGAAGAGATCGCCTATATGCGGCGCGCCGCCCGCATCGTCGAGGCGATGCATGCCCGGATCTTCGAGTTGGTCGAACCCGGGCTGCGCAAGAACGATCTCGTGGCGGAGATCTACCGGACCGGCGTTCGCGGCGTCGACGGCTATGGCGGGGATTATCCGGCCATCGTGCCGCTTCTGCCGTCGGGGATCGACGCCTCCGCTCCGCATCTGACCTGGGACGATCGGCCCTTCAAGGCGGGCGAGGGCACGTTCTTCGAGATCGCCGGCTGCTACAAGCGCTATCACTGCCCGCTGTCGCGGACGATCTATCTCGGAAAGCCGCCGCAGAAGTTCCTCGACACCGAGAAGGCGGTGCTGGAGGGAATCGAGGCGGCGCTGGAAGCCGCCAAGCCCGGCAATGCCTGCGAGGACGTCGAGGCGGCGTGGCGGCGGACGATCGCGCGTTATGGCCTCGAGAAGGAGAGCCGCTGCGGCTATCCCATCGGGCTCAGCTACCCGCCGGACTGGGGCGAGCGGACCATGAGCCTGCGGCCGGGCGACAAGACCGAGCTTAAGGAGGGCATGTGCTTCCACCTGATCCCGGCGATCTGGCAGGACGATTGGGGGCTGGAGATCACGGAGAGCTTCCGGGTCACGGCGTATGGGGCGGAGACCTTCTGCGCCTATCCGCGGAAGCTGCTCGTAAAGGACTGATCCGATGCTGGTGCACATCAATGCGGATCTGCCGCTCCGGCCGTCGCCGATTTCGCCGACGGTCGATTACGACCGCGACGGGGTCCAGCACGGCTTTCTGAAGCTGCCCTATTCCCGTGACGACTCCGCCTGGGGCGCGGTGATGATTCCGATCACCGTCGTCAAGCGCGGCGAGGGGCCGACCGCCATCCTGACGGGCGGCAACCATGGCGACGAGTACGAAGGGCCGATCGCGTTGCTGAAGCTGGCGAACAGCCTGGCGGCGGAAGACGTGACAGGCCGGGTCATCATCGTCCCCGCCATGAACTACCCAGCCTTCCGGGCCGGGCGGCGAACCTCGCCGATCGACCACGGCAACTTGAACCGGGCCTTTCCGGGCAAGCCGGACGGGACGGTGACGGAGAAGATCGCCGACTATTTCCAGCGCTATCTGTTGCCCATGACGGACTATGTGCTCGATGTCCATGCCGGCGGCAGGACGCTGGACTTCCTGCCCTTCGCCGCGGCCCATATCTTGCCGGATGCGGAGCAGCAGGCTCGCTGTGTCGCGGCGATGGCCGCCTTCTCGGCCCCCTACAGCATGATGCTGCTCGAGATCGACGCCGTCGGGATGTACGACACGGCGGCCGAGGCGATGGGTAAGGTCTTCGTCTCGACCGAGCTCGGCGGCGGCGGAACCGCGACCGCGCGCAGCGTCGCGATCGCCGACCGGGGCATCCGGAATTTCCTGAAGCATGCCGGCATTCTCGCTGGCGCACCGGAGCTGGGACCGAGCATTCGGCTCGATATGCCGTCCGGCGACTGCTACCTGACCTGCGAGGACGACGGCCTGCTGGAGATGTGCGTCGATCTCGGCGCGACCGTCCAGAAGGGGGAGGTGGTGGCGCGTGTCCACAGGATGGACCGGACAGGCGCGCCGCCCCGCGAATATCGCGCCAAGTTCGGCGGCCTCCTGGCCGCCCGGCATTTCCCCGGCGTAGTCCAGAGCGGCGACTGCCTTGCCGTCATCGCGGTGCCGCAGGAATAACAGTTCGAAGCTAAGCAGCATAGGAGCCGACATGCCCCAGCTGGCAGGAGCCGGGGCATGTCGGCGCGTGGTTGTCGTTGGCGTTGTTCTGCCGCTGCACAGTTGGTGCCCGGCTCCAGGACTATTGCCGATTTTCCGCTTTTTCAGTTTCGGCGGTCGATGTCCGCCTGAACCTGATCAAGAAGGTCGTGCGCTTCGTCGCTGCCCTGCGCCGCGGCCCTCTTGTACCAAAACTGTGCCTTGTCGAGATCGCGCTCGAAGCCGTTTCCCAGGTGATACGCGACGCCGAGAGCAAGCTGCGAGTCCATGCGGCCGAGCTCCGCCGTTTCCTGAAGCCAGGCCTTAGCCTCATCGAGCGGGCGGCCCATTAAGTCGCCCGCAATTACCGGCTGGTAGTCCGGTGGAAGTGTCAGCCGCTGCATGTAATTGTCGAGCAGGCGCTCATAAGCCACCTCCGATCCGTTTGCCGCCGCCTGCCTGAACCACGCGTAGGCCTTGTCGAGGTCCGGCGTTGAGTGATAGCGCGGCGTGGCATATCCCTGCTCGTACATGCGGCCGAGCACATACTGCGCGTCTGCGTGACCATCTTCGGCGAGGCACTCGATCCAGCCGCGAACCTGCGTAATGTCGATGTCGTCGACAGACTGATAGGGTTGCTCGAACAGATGCGCCGCGATCGAGAAGAGGTTGTCCTTGGTGGATTCGAAACCCCGCTCGACGAGCGCGGCAACCCGTTCCGCAGATTGCGCGTGGAGCCGCCTGGCCTTCGCCGTGTCCCGGGGAACGCCGATTCCTTCCTCGTAGAGGAAGGCGAGCAGCTCCAGGCCGTGCTCATTGCCTTGGCCTGCCGACTTCTCGGCCCAATGCTTCGCTTTTTCGAGGTCCAGGCTGATGCCGTCCCCCTGGAGGTAGGCGAACGCGAGCAGCGCTTGGCTGTACCCATTCCCCTGCTCGGCCGAAGGTCGCAGCAGGGCCACCGCCTTCTTAGCATTTTGCGGAACTCCCTCACCATACCAGTGCCTCGCGCCAAGCGCACTTTGCGCACCCGCATAGCCCGAAGCCGCGGCCTCGTTCAGAAGCTCCATCGCTTCATCGGCATGCCCCGCCTTGTCATAAGCCCTCGATAGCTGAAGCTGGAAGCGCGGGCTGCCAGGATACATGTCCAGGGCTTCCCGGCACGCGGCCATCGCACTCTCGGCATCGATTCGGTCGAACGGCACGGGCTCGGCGACATGCGCGTCATCCCGAGGATATGCCGCTTGCCTGTCGCACTCATGCGGGGGCGGGCCATTTTCGGCCGCGCTGGCGTTGACTGAGCAGTCGAAGGCGAATGCCGTGCCCATCAGAGCTATCGCGCCCAGCCATGTCGAAGCCGGAGTTGCCCTGCATGGCATCGACGAGGGCCGCATCACTGACACAGGCGATTTCGGGCAGGCGCCCAGCCGGATGCCGTCGACCGGCCCGGGAACTCGATATCAGCCCCTTCTCCGGAAAGCATCCTCGACAAACGAGCCCCCTGGGAATCGCGGAAATCAGCGATCGTTCGGGAATCGTTCTATCATTTTCTACAGGAAAGGCAAACACCCCTGCAGCGGGAAGCCGGAACATCCTCCGTTCAGAGACAGAGTCGCCCCTCTCGTTCATCAGCCGGGAACATCAATTCCTTCTCGGAACCGCGACCAGCCTCGCCCGTTGTATCCGATAGGAGTGGCGAGGCTCGTTCCGCTTCCTGGTCCGTCCTACTCAAGTAGAGGGATTTCAACATGGCAGACACGGCCGCCGATATTCTCATAGACACCATTCACGACTGGGGCATCGACGTCATCTTCGGTCTGCCCGGCGACGGCATCAACGGCATCATGGAGGCGCTGCGAACGCGCCAGGACAGGATCCGGTTCGTGCAGGTCCGGCACGAGGAATCGGCCGCCTTCATGGCTTGCGCCTATGCGAAGTGGACCGGCAAGCTCGGCTGCTGCCTGGCCACCTCTGGCCCCGGCGGCATCCATCTCCTGAACGGCCTTTATGATGCGAAACTCGACGGCGTGCCGGTGCTTGCGATCACCGGCATGCAGTTTCATGACCTGCTGCATACCTATACGCAGCAGGATGTCGAGCTCGACAAGCTCTTCATGGACGTCGCGGTTTATAACACGCGGGTCATGGGAGCAGCGCATATGCAGAACTCGGCTGATCTTGCCTGCCGAACCGCACTGGCCTATCGCGGCGTTGCGCATCTGACGATCCCTGTCGATCTGCAGGAGGAACCGTTCGAGCGGTCGGAGACGTCGAAGCGCAACATCCCCGGGCACACGTCGGATGTCTTTTCCCGCAGTGCTGGACTGCCCGACGAAGCGGATCTGCGCCGGGCGGCCGAACTTCTGAACGCCGGCAAGAAGGTTACGATCCTGGCCGGGCGCGGCGCCATAGGCACGGCGGAGGAGTTGGAGCGGGTTGCCGAAACTCTGGGCGCGCCGATCGGCAAGGCGCTGCTCGGCAAGATGAGCGTTCCGGACGACAGCCCCTACACCACGGGCTCGGTCGGTCTGCTCGGCACCGCGCCGTCGCAGGACGCCCTCGAAGACTGCGACACCCTGCTGATCGTCGGCAGCAGCTTCCCCTACATCGAATATTACCCGAAGCCGGGGCAGGCCCGGTGCGTGCAGATCGACGTCGATCCGCAGCGGATCGGCCTCCGCTACCCGGTTGAGGTCGGCCTCGTCGGCGATTCGAAACGCACGCTCCAGGTGCTCTTGCCGCTGCTGCGCCGGAACGAGGATCGTCAATTCCTGCAGAAGGCCCAGGGCGGAATGGAGAAATGGTGGGCGCTGATGGAGGAGCGCGGCACCCGCCAGGATAAACCCATGAAGCCGCAGGTCGTGGCCTGGGAGCTAGGCAAACGGCTGCGGGACGATGCCATCTTCACCTCGGATTCGGGCACGATCGCGACGTGGTATGCACGACAGATGCGCGTGCGGCGCGGCCAGATGTGTAGCCTGTCGGGCAATTTGGCGACGATGGCGAACGGCTTTCCCTATGCCATCGCGGCGCAGGTCGCCTATCCCGACCGTCAAGTCGTCGCTTTCGTCGGCGACGGCGGCTTCACCATGCTGATGGGCGAGTTCGCCACCTGCGTGAAGTACGGGCTGCCGGTGAAGGTGGTCGTCATCAAAAACAATTCACTCGGCCAGATCAAATGGGAGCAGATGGTGTTTCTCGGCAATCCGGAGTTCGGCTGCGAGCTGCAACCAATCGACTTCGCCGCCATTGCCCGCGCCTGCGGCGGCAAGGGCTACACCATCGACGACCCCGGCAAATGCGGCGAGACGCTCGAACAGGCGCTGAACGAGCCGGGACCGGTCCTGATCGAGGCGGTCGTCGATCCGCACGAACCGCCCATGCCGCCCAGGGTCAGCTTGGAGCAGGCGAGGCACTTCGCGGAGTCGCTGGCCAGAGGCACGCCCCATGCCGGCCGGATCGCCTTGACGACGTTGTCCGACCGGGTCCGCGAGCTGATCTGACTCTCATCCGGAGGAGCAGCGCGTGATCGACAGGCTGCGTGTTTCCGCCTTCGTCGTGCCGACCGACTTTCCCGAAGCCGACGGCACCTTGGAGTGGAACGAGACAACCATCGTCGTCGTGAGGGTCGATGGCGACGGGCAGCAAGGGCTTGGCTACAGCTATGCGGACCAGGCGGTGGCGCGGCTGATCGAGGGAAGGCTGGCCGACCTCGTCATCGGCATGGACCCCATGGCGGTCCCGCGCGCGTGGGACGCGATGGTCCGCTCGGTGCGCAATCTGGGTCGGGCCGGCCTTTGCGCCGCCGGGATTGCCGCCGTCGATTGCGCCCTCTGGGATCTGAAGGCAAGGCTGCTCGACCTGCCGCTGGCGACGCTGCTGGGATCTGTGCGCGATGCGGTGCCGGTCTATGGCAGCGGCGGTTTCACCTCCTACCCGCTCGATCGCCTCACCGACCAGCTTGGCGGCTGGGTGGAGCGTGGCATTCCGCGGGTGAAGATGAAGGTCGGCCAGGAGCCGGATCAGGATGTCGAACGTGTCCGGGTCGCCCGTCAGGCGATCGGTGACGCCGCGTCGCTGTTCGTCGACGCCAACGGCGCCTATGACCGCAAGCAGGCTCTGGCCCAGGCCGAGGCGTTCGCCGAGTACGGCGTCAGCTGGTTCGAGGAGCCGGTGTCCTCGGACGATCTGGACGGGCTGAGATTGCTGCGCGACCGAGCGCCGGCCGGCATGGATATCGCCGCCGGCGAATATGGCTACGAGCTTGGCTATTTTCTCCGGATACTGGCGGCGGGTGGGGTGGACGTTCTGCAGGCGGACGCGACGCGCTGCTGCGGCATTACCGGCTTCCTTCGGACCGGCGTGCTGACGCAGGCGTTCGGGCTGCCGCTCTCGGCGCATACCGCGCCGTCGCTGCATCTGCATCCCTGCTGCGTCCTGCCGACGGTGCGCCACATCGAATATTTCTACGACCACGCTCGCATCGAGGGGATGTTCTTCGACGGTGCACCGATTCCGGAAGCGGGAGTCCTCCGGCTGGACCTATCGCGCCCTGGCCTGGGTCTCGAGCTGCGCGAAGCGGAGGCCGCACGTTATGCCGCCTGACGAGGCCCGCCAATTCAAGGATGTGTCCTTTTCCGGCAGCGCAGCCAAGGCTCTCGCCACAACGCTGCTGGGCAGGATTTCCGGAGAGGTGCGGTTCGACGACGGCAGCCGGGCGCTCTATGCCACGGACGCCTCGAACTACCGGCAGGTGCCGATCGGCGTCGTCATCCCGAAGACGGTGGAGGATGTGGTGGCGACCGTCGCGGCCTGCCGTGAACATGGCGCCCCGATTCTGGCGCGGGGCGGCGGCACCAGTTTGGCGGGGCAGTGCTGCAACACTGCGGTCGTGCTGGACATGTCGAAATATCTCAACCGCATCCTCGACATCGATACGGCCGCGAAACGCGCACGGGTGCAGCCCGGCTGTGTCCTCGATCACCTCCGCGCCCGCGCCGAGGAACACCGCCTGACCTTCGGGCCCGACCCGGCCACCCACGACCACAATACCCTGGGCGGCATGATCGGCAACAACTCCTGCGGCGTGCATTCCGTCACGGCGGGCCGGACGGCCGACAATGTCGAGGAGCTCGAGATCCTGACCTATGACGGGCTGCGGCTTCGGGTCGGGCCGACCAGCGACGCGGAACTCGACCAGATCATCCGCGAGGGCGGGCGTCGCGGTCAGATCTACAAGGGACTGAAGGACCTTCGCGACAAATACGCCGACCAGATTCGGTCGCGGTTTCCCGACATCCCGCGCCGGGTCTCCGGCCTCAACCTGCCGGCGCTGTTGCCGGAGAACGGCTTCAACGTCGCCCGCGCGTTGGTCGGCAGCGAGAGCATCTGCGTGCTGGTACTGGAGGCCGGTCTGCGCCTCGTCCATAGCCCGCCCGGACGGGCCCTACTGATTCTCGGTTACCCGGATGTCTTTACGGCCGGGGACCATGTGCCGCAGATCCTCGAGCACAAGCCGATCGGTCTCGAGGCGATCGACGATCGGCTTCTCCACTACATGCACGAGAAGGGCTTGCACGACGAGGATGTCGAGTTGCTGCCGCCGGGCGGAGGCTGGCTCTATGTCGAAATCGGCGGCGAGGACGACGATGAGGCCGAGGCCAAGGGGCAAAGCCTCATGGAGGCGCTGAAGCGGAATGACGACGCGCCGAGTATGAAACTCTTCCTGGACAAGCGCCAGCAGGCAAAGCTCTGGGGAATCCGCGAATCCGGCTTGGGGGCCACCGCGCATGTCAAGGAGCTGCCCGATACGTGGCCGGGCTGGGAGGATGCTGCGGTGCCGCCGGACAAAGTCGGGGCATATCTGCGGGACTTCCGGGCGCTGCTCGACCGCTATGACTATAACTGCTCGCTCTATGGTCACTTCGGTGATGGCTGCATCCACTGCCGGATCAACTTCGATCTCCGCACCCAGCAGGGCATCGATAGGTTTCGTGCTTTCCTGGACGATGCCGCGGATCTGGTGCTGAAATATGGCGGCTCCTTCTCCGGCGAGCATGGCGACGGGCAGGCGAGAGCCGCGCTGCTGCCGAAGATGTTCGGCGCGGAGCTGATCGAGGCGTTCCGCGAGTTCAAGGCCATCTGGGATCCCGACTGGAAGATGAACCCGGGGAAGCTGGTCGATCCCTATCCCATCACCGCGAACCTGCGCGTCGCGGGCTATCATCCACGGGATCTCCAGACGACCTTCTCCTACCCGGAGGACCAGGGAAGCTTCGCGCATGCCGCGGAGCGCTGCGTCGGAGTCGGCAAATGCCGCCGCATGTCCGGCAATGTCATGTGCCCCAGCTACATGGTAACCGGGGAGGAGATGCACTCCACGCGCGGGCGCGCGCGCCTGCTGTTCGAGATGGTGCGGGGCGGGCCGCTCGACGAAGGGTGGCGCAGCGACGCCGTCCGCGAGGCCCTCGACCTGTGCCTCGCCTGCAAGGGCTGCAAGGGTGATTGTCCCGTCAATGTGGACATGGCGACCTACAAGGCGGAGTTCTTCTCCCACTACTACAAGGGGCGCTTGCGTCCGCGCACCGCCTATTCGATGGGCCTGATCTACTGGTGGTCGCGGGTGGCTTCACATATGCCGGGTTTTGCCAATGCCGTCTTGCAGGCGTCGCCGTTCAGCGGATTGGCAAAGGCAGCCGGGGGCATTGCGCCGCAACGACGGATGCCCCGCTTCGCCAGGCAGACGTTCAAGGAGTGGTATCGACAGCGCGGATCGCGCGGGAACGGCAGACGCCGGGTCATCCTGTGGCCGGACACCTTCAACAACCATTTTCACCCGGAGGTGGGGGCCGCCGCTGTGGAAGTCCTGGAGGCGGCGGGCTGCGAGGTCGTGCTGCCCGAACAGTCTCTCTGCTGCGGTCGACCTCTCTATGGCTGGGGCATGCTGGGGCTCGCGCAGAAAGAGCTGCGCAGGATCCTGGACGGGTTGGGGGGCGAGATCGACCAGGGCGTGCCCGTGATTGGGCTGGAGCCAGCCTGTCTCACCACTTTCAGGGACGAACTGCCCAACCTGTTTCCACGGGACGATCGGGCGAAGAGGCTGTGCGCGCAGAGCTTTATGCTCAGCGAGTTCCTCGAGCGGGAGGTCGGCTACGAGCCGCCGAAGCTCGAGCGGAAGGCGTTGGTGCATGCGCATTGCAACCAGCATTCTGTTCTCGGCATGGCTGACGAGAAGAGAATGCTTTCCAAGCTCGGCCTCGATTACGCGGTGCTGGAGTCCGGATGCTGCGGCATGGCGGGTTCATTCGGATTCGAAGCGGATCACTACGACGTTTCGATGAAGGCGGGAGAGCGCATGCTGCTTCCAGTGGTCCGTGCCGCCGACGGCGACTGCCTCGTCATCACCAACGGCTATAGCTGTCGCGAGCAGATCGACCAATGCACGGGGCGGCAGGCGCTCCATTCCGCCGAAGTGCTGCAGATGGCGCTTCGTCACGCCGGAGAGGGTCAGCCGCGGGAGAATCAGCGATGAAGGCGAAACAGATTGACGGCGGTACGCAACGAACCTTCGCCGTTGTCTTCGATACGGGCGATGAGGTGCTGGAGAACCTCGACACCTTCACCAAGGAGCAGGCGCTGAGTGCTGCGGCATTCACCGGCCTCGGCGCCTTCAGCGACGTCGTCCTTGGCTTCTTCGACTGGCAGAGGAAGGACTATAAGCGGATCCCGATCCAGGAGCAGGTGGAGGTGGTGAGTCTGGTCGGCAACATCGCCTTGAAAGGCGACGAGCCGAAACTGCATCCGCATGTCGTCGTCGCCAACTCGGAAGGGCGCGCATACGGCGGCCATCTGCTCGAAGCGCATGTTCGCCCGACGCTGGAAATCATCGTCACAGAATCTCCGGCGCATCTGCGGCGCCGGACCGATGAAAAGACCGGACTCGCGCTGATTCGTCTTTAGCTTGCCTCATTTCCATTAACCATGTGCCCGCCCGTGACCGGGGCGCGTCCTCCCTATTCTAAGAATGCGAATGACTCGCAAACTCGGTTGCGGTATGGTCGCGGTCTTAGGTGCCGGCGCTCGGGCTGCCGGACCGAGAAATCGATAGGAGAGGGGCAGAAAATCAATGGGATACAGGCTCTTGATGGCGGCAGCGACCGGCGCGTTCGCGGTTTCCGTCACGCTGGCGCAGGCGGCGCCCGACAAGCGGGCGATCATCGAAACCTATGCCGACATCGCGCAGGCCAAATATGAGGACTCCCTGATTCGTGCGAAGGCGCTGCAGCAGGCGGTGGACGCCCTGATCGCCGAGCCGACGGAACAGTCGCTTCAGGCGGCGCGCGAGGCCTGGCTGGCGGCCCGCGTGCCCTATCAGCAGACGGAAGTCTATCGCTTCGGCAACGCGATCGTCGACGACTGGGAGGGCAAGGTGAATGCCTGGCCGCTGGACGAGGGGCTGATCGACTATGTCGACGCCTCCTATGGTTCCGAGTCGGACCAGAACCAGCTCTATACGGCCAACGTCGTCGCCAACGAAGCCGTCAAATTCGGCGGCGAGGTCATCGACACGTCGGAGATCACGAAGGCGCTGCTCGCCGACACCCTCCAGGAAGTCGGCGGGGTCGAAGCCAACGTCGCCACCGGTTACCACGCCATCGAGTTCCTGCTCTGGGGCCAAGATCTGAACGGGACCGGCCCTGGCGCCGGCGCACGGTCGGCGAGCGATTTCGATCCGGCGAACTGCACCGGCGGAAGCTGCGAACGGCGTGCCGAATATCTCGCGGTCGCCACCGATCTCCTGATCGACGATCTGACCTGGATGGCCGAGCAATGGGCGTCCGGTGGCGCGGCGCGCGATGAGCTGCTGTCGGGCGACCCGGATGCCGGCTTGACCACGATCCTGACCGGCATGGGGAGCCTCTCCTACGGCGAGCTGGCCGGTGAGCGCATGCAGCTCGGCCTGATGCTGCACGATCCGGAGGAGGAGCATGACTGCTTCTCCGACAACACCCACTACTCGCACTACTACGATGCCGTCGGAATCCAGAATGTCTATTTGGGCGAGTACGAGCGGATCGACGGCAGCGAGGTCTCGGGGCCCAGCCTCTCCGATTTCGTCGCCGAAACCGCGCCTGATGTGGACGCCGAGATAAAGGCCAAGCTGGAAGCGACGCTTGCCGCCATGGAAGCCATTGTCGAGCGGGCCGAGGGCGGCGAGGCCTATGACCAGATGATCGGCCCGGACAATCCGAAGGGCAACGCCGTCGTCCAGGCGGCGATCGACGCGCTGACCAACCAGACCAAGAGCATCGAGCGCGTGGTCGCCACGCTCGAACTGCAACCGATCGCGTTCGAAGGCTCCGACAGCCTGGACAACCCGGCTGCGGTGTTCGAGTAAGCCGCTGTGGGGCGCGGGGGCAGCGGGCAGGGTCCGTTGCTCCCGCCTCCCGCCAGCGCGGCCGGACAATCTACCGATGTGGAAACTGCTTCCCCTCATATCCTTCGCCCTGGTGTCGGTGCTCGGGACCGTGCTTGCCGGCCAGGACAAGGCGGTGGACGAGGCGGCGCGAATCGCTGCCGTTACCCAGCCGA
The DNA here is from genome assembly GCA_003576685.1 of Virgifigura deserti. Lineage (GTDB taxonomy): Bacteria > Pseudomonadota > Alphaproteobacteria > Dongiales > Dongiaceae > Virgifigura > Virgifigura deserti. The sequence goes on along the minus strand of QOZR01000003.1, from coordinate 114,765 downwards.
CAGACGATTTCTCCCGATCCGAGCCGTACGAGCTTCGTCCCGGCGGGGCGGCGACCTCGTTCGAAACGGTCAATCGGGACGCCTTCTCCCATGCGTCCGCCAATATGAGCTTCGAGCGTGAGCTCGACTTCAAGGTTGGCAACGGCATTTTTCGGAAGATCTGGGTGTCGGCGCCGGCATCGACGGCATCGTCCGATGGGCTGGGGCCGTTGTTCAACGCGCGGGCCTGCCAGAGCTGCCATCTCAAGGACGGGCGCGGCCATCCGCCGGCGACCAGCGAGGACGCCGGGGGCTCAATGCTGCTGCGGCTCAGCGTCCCGCCGCAGGACGATGCGCAGCGCGAGGCTCTCGCAAGCCTTCGGCAATCCGTCATTCCGGAGCCGACCTACGGCACCCAGCTTCAGGATCTTTCGATTCAGGGGCATCTCGCCGAAGGCCGCCTGCGGATCGAGTATGAGGAGATCCCGGTCGAGCTGGCCGACGGCACGGTCGTGCATCTCCGCAACCCGACCTATCGCGTCACGGATCTCAATTACGGCCCGATGAATCCGGAGGTGATGCTCTCTGCCCGGATCGCTCCCCCGATGATCGGGCTCGGTCTTCTGGAAATGATTGACGAGTCCGATATCCTGGCAGGGGCCGACCCCGACGACGCAAACGGCGACGGCATCTCCGGAAAGCCCAACCGGGTTTGGAGCGAAGCGCATGGCGAGGTGAGGCTGGGCCGCTTCGGCTGGAAGGCCGGCGAGCCGACAATCCGGCAGCAGACCGCCCACGCCTTTGCTGGGGACATCGGCCTCTCATCGGACCTTACACCGACGCCGGCCGGCGATTGCACCGACCGGCAACCCGATTGCCTTGCGGCGCCGAACGGGGTGGATCCGCAATATGGCGATCTGGAAGTGGCCCCGGAGATGATGGACCTTGTGGTCTTCTATTCCCGGAACCTGGCGGTCCCGGCGCGCCGCGATCTCGACGATCCGGATATCCTCGCCGGCAAGCGGCTGTTCTATGAGAGCGGTTGCATTACCTGCCATCGGCCGAAATATGTGACGCGTCGTGACGAGGCCCACCCGGAGCAGTCGTTCCAGCTTATCTGGCCCTACACGGATCTCCTGCTGCATGACATGGGCGAAGGGCTGGCGGACGGCCGGCCCGACGGCAACGCGACCGGGCGCGAGTGGCGCACGCCGCCGCTTTGGGGCATCGGGCTGACCGAAGTGGTGAACGGCCACACCTTGTTCCTGCATGACGGCCGCGCCCGGAATCTTCTGGAAGCGATTCTGTGGCATGGCGGCGAGGCGGAGGCCGCCAGGAAGCGCATCGTGGAGATGACCGAGGCGCAGCGGGATGCGCTTATCGCCTTCCTCAACTCGCTCTGAACCGGGATCGCCATGTCTAATCTCTCGTCTCCCAGACTTGCTCGTCGCGGCCTGCTCCAGTTCGGCATCGGAGCGATGGTGGCGGTCACCGGCTGCCTTGCCGCATTCTCGGCACTGGCCGATGACCGCGAGTCGGATTACCGCCGCCTCAATGTCGCGCTAGTCGCCCATCACGTGATTCCCCGATACGAGCGGCTAGCTGATGTCACCGACCAGCTTGCCGTCACTGCCGGTGAGGTCTGTGCCGCAACCGATCAGCCGGGCATCGACGCTCTGCAGGCCGGTTATCATGAGAGCCTGGATGCCTGGATGGGTGTTCAGCATATCCGGTTCGGGCCGATCGAGCTCTTCCTGCGATCATCGCGCTTTGCCTTCTGGCCCGATCCGCGCAACACCGCCGGCAAGCAACTGGGCGAACTGATCGCTGCCCGCGACCGGTCGGCGATCATCCACCAAGCCTTCATCCGCGGCAGCGTGGCCGTGCAGGGCTTTCCTGCGCTCGAGCGATTGCTGTTCGGCGACGGCGCGGTCGACGCGCTGCTCGCCTCGGGCGAGGAGGCCGTCTATCGCTGCGACCTGATCGCCGCGATCGCCGAGAACTTGAAGACGATGGCGGCGGATATCGTTCGCGACTGGCGCGGTGGCGATGTCGCCTATGCCGAAATTGTCGGACATCCCGGAGAGGAGAATCCCTACTATCACAACGGCAAGGAAGCGACTCTGGATCTATTTCAGAGCTTGCATGCCGGCATGGAGATCGTCGCCGACCGGAAGCTGGCGCCCCCGCTCGGCGAGTCAGCGGAGGATGCGAGGCCGCGTCTTGCCGAATCTTGGCGCAGCGAGCGGTCGTTGCGGAATATCCGCCTCAATCTAGTTGCGGCGCAGCAGCTCTATCTCGGCGAGGGCGGCTTCGGGTTCAGCGCCTTCCTGCGCGAGGTCGCCGGCGATCCGGAACTCGACGATCTCCTGCGCCGCGCGTTCGACCAGACGCTCGCCACGGCGCGAGGAATAGACGTGCCTTTGGATGTCGCCATCACCGATCCGGCCCAACGGCCCGCGGTCGAGCGTCTGGCCATTGAGACGAAGGCCCTGAAGCAGCTTATCGGCGACCGGCTCGCCGCAGCGATCGACATTCCGATGGGCTTCAACTCCCTTGATGGTGATTGAGAAGGGTAGGTGCCGCTATGGATCGAAGAGCCTTTCTTTCGGGACTCGCGGTCGGGGCGCTGCTTCCGCATGCGGCGGCCCAAGCGGAGAAACTGGCGGAAAAACCGGCAGAAGAGTCTGTGGAGAGGCTCTTTCTCAGCGCGAAGGCGGATGCGTCCGATCGCTTCTTCGTCAGCGGTTTCGATTCGGCGGGCAATGAAGCCTTCGCGCTTCCCTTGCCGACGCGAGGTCACGCCGTCGCTCCGCATCCGCGCAAGGCCGAGGCGGTGATTTTCGCACGCCGGCCCGGCAGATTCGCGCTCGCGATCGACCTGACCGCCGGTGAGGTTCTTGCGCGGATCGACAGTGCTTCGGGCCGGCACTTCTACGGTCATGGGGTCTTCTCGGCGGACGGCGCCCTGCTCTTCGCGACCGAGAATGATTACGCTGCCGGGCAGGGGGTGATCGGGCTCTATGACGCCCGCGACAGCTATCGACGCATCGGCGAGTACCGGTCTCATGGTGTCGGGCCGCACGACATCCGCCTTCTGGGCGACGGCACCACGCTCGTGGTTGCCAATGGCGGTATCCTCACTCATCCGGACGCCCCCCGCGCGAAGCTCAACCTCGCCACCATGGCGCCCTCGCTTGCCTATCTCGATGCGCGCACGGGCAGCCCGCTCGCCGAGGCTCGGTTGCCTCGCGAGATGCACCAGCTCAGCATCCGCCACCTTGCTGTCGGTCGGAACGATGCCGTGGCCATCGCCATGCAGTATCAGGGTCCCTCCGGCGATCTGGTTCCGCTGGTCGGAGTGCATCGCGGAGCGGGCAAGATCGAGTTGCTTGCGGCACCTTCCGATGTGACGCGCGAGATGCGGAACTACTGCGGGAGCGCAGCGGTCGATTCCAGCGGTGCCGTTCTCGGTGTCTCGGCGCCGAGGGGAGGGCTGGCCGTGTTCTGGGATCTCGCCTCCGGCCGGCTGCTCAGCACCGCCGAGATTTCCGATGGCTGCGGCATCGCGCCGGGACCGGCTCCCGCCACCTTCGTCGTCACCAGCGGGCTCGGCGGCGCGTTCCTCGTCGACCCGCACACCGGCGAGAGGCGGGTCACCGCACCGCACCTCGATCCGGGAGACCATTGGGACAATCACCTCTTCCTTGCCAGCTTGGCTGGATGACGGGAGGCGATCGGCTGACAATCCTTGGTCCAACGCGGAACTCGTTCGGGCGTCCGGTGTTGTGGCGATCAAGTGCACGCACCGGGTAAACCCTGAAAGAACGAGACGCGTTGACGTCGCGAAGGAGGGGCCGAGATGCCTTTCATCATGAACAGTCCGGCGTTCGAGGACGGTTCGGCAATCCCGACCAACTACACCTGCGACGGGGAAAACATCTCGCCGCCCCTGGAATGGTCGGGCGCCCCGGCGGAGACCCGTAGCTTCGTACTGATTCTCGAGGATCCCGACGCGCCCTCAGGCATGTTCCGGCATTGGGCCGTCTATAACATCGCGGGCGGACGGACGCTCTTACCCGAGGGCGTGGGGGCGGGGGTGAAGACGGAGAGCCTGGGTTACGGGATCAACGATTTCGGCGATCCGCATTATGGCGGGCCCTGTCCACCGAAGGGTCACGGCACGCATCATTACCATTTCCGGCTGGCGGCTCTGAAGGTGGAGACATTAACGGTGCCGAACGCGCCGAAGGTGACCGACGTTTGGGACGCCGCACAGCCCCATATCATCGATCAGGCAGAACTTGTCGGTACCTATTCCCGCTGACGTCGGGGATGCGCGTCAGACCCAGTAGCGCGGGCGATCGTAATAGCGGTGAAGGCGCTCCTCATAGGCGCGGTCGATGGTCATGGACGGGTCGTATTCCGGGCTGTCCTTGACCGCCTGGCGCGTAAGGTCGACCTGCAGCAGCCGGTCTTCCCAGTTCACTTCCCTGATCCATTGCGGTGAGATCAGGACCTTTCGGCCGGGCCACCAGTTCCTCGTATCGACGATCGCATAGCGGACGATCCAGTTCTCGTCGTCGACGAGAACATCCTCGACATGACCGATCTCACCGTCGGTCGCGTGGATGCGGTAGCCCGCGATCTCCTTTGCGCTGTGCAGATGCGGATCGCCGCTCGGCTCGGGGGCGTCGTAGCTGCGACCGATGCCGGGGACGGCGACGCCGGCGGGCGGTGTCGCACCGCCCGTCATGCCCGCGGGCGGCACGTATCCGGCCGCCCAATAGGGCGCCCAGCCGTAATGACCGAACAGGTCGAACTCCGTCTGACGCGACACGGGTCGATCGGTGTCGACGTCGGGGCTGTCCTTGATCTGCTGTCGGGTTAGTTCGACGGGAAAATGCTGCAATCCGGTAGCCGCGCGGCCGAAGCAGGAGGGCGGCAACAGCACCTTGCGACCGGAAAGCCAGGTTCCGGTATCTATCACCGCCCAGCGTATCGCCCAGCTCTCGTCCTCGAACAGCAGATCGTCGATGCTGCCGATCGACCCGTCGGTCGTCAGGATTCCATAGCCTGTCATCTCGGATGCCCACCACAGCATGCGTTTCGCCTTGCCCCGTTACGGCCGATACTCACAGAACGGGCGAAAGGGGGGCGGGGTTCCAGCCGAACGATTCCGGCCGAGTCAGGCAACGATCGCGGCAATTCGGTGTTCTGTCCGATATCCGTCCCACATCCCCATTGGGCGGGGTCGGACCGTCAGCCGAATTTGATCGAGGCCATTTGACCGATGACGCATGACGAGACGCAGACCAGAAAGACCGATGGGACGCGCGTTGATCCGCCCGATCAGACTGCCCCCACTTATTCAGGTGAGCGAGCCAGGCAGGGCCGCATCGTGCTCAACACGCCGCGCCGCCGGGCCATCTTCATCGCCGGGCTGGTTGGCTTCGTGCTGCTCGCTCTGATTTCGGCCACCGTCTGGTGACGTTCGGGCCGATGAAAACTACCGCGTCGAGGTGACGGCTCAGCTTACGAGTATGACTCTTGGTGCGATCGCGACAGTGCATGTTGCCTATACAGCATATCTGCAGATAATCGGAACAATATGTCCTAGAGCCGGAGCGCCGCTAGCGAGAGCACGATCATGGACTTCATCTTCATGTTGACGCGCCATGATCGGACGGTAGAGGACTGCATCGAGCTCATGGACCTTATCGAGCCGCTGAAGCTTCGGCATATCGGGTTCAAGGATATCGGTGTCGACGTCGATACGCTGCGGCAGCTCAATCGGCGGATCAAGGCGTCCGGCGCGGCCAGCTATATGGAAGTCGTAAGTGAGAGTTCCGAAGCCTGCCTGCGCTCGGCGCGGACGGCGGCCGAGATCGGCGTCGACCGGCTGCTGGGGGGAACCGATGCGGGTCCGGTGCTGGATGTCATGGCCGGGAGCGGCACCGAATACTATCCGTTCCCCGGCCTGCCGACCGGCCATCCGACGCGCCTTGGCGGGACGCCGGCGGTCGTCGCCGAGCATTGCCGGCGCTTCCTCGCGGTCGGCTGCCGCGGCGTCGACCTTCTAGCGTTCCGGGCGACCGAAGCCGATCCGCTCGACCTGATCCGCGCCGCCCGCGCCGCCCTCGGCGATGCGCCGCTGATCGTCGCCGGCAGCGTGAACTCGACCGCGCGCATCCGCGAGATCGCCGTCGCGGGCGCCGATGCCTTCACGATAGGCACGGCGGTCTTCGACGGCTCCTTCTCGCCGCGCAAGGGATGCATTCAGTCGCAGCTCAAGGACGTGCTCGACGCCTGCGCATGAGCGGATCACTCTCGCTGACCAAATAGTTCCGGTGAGCTGAGGAGCCCTTGCATGACCATCAATGCGCTCGAGCGTCTGCTCAGCGGCACTTTCGCGGATCCCGATGTGGCGGCCATGCTGTCGGTGCCGACGCGCTCCGTCGTGATCGCCGAGTCGCTCGCCGGGGCGGAGGCGGATCTGGTCGCGCCGCTCGCACTCGGCCGCCGCGTCGCTGTCGTGGCCGATCCGCGAACCCAGGCGGTACTGGGCGGGCGCGTCGCTGACGCTCTCGCCAAGATCGGCAGCGTATCGCCGATCATCCTGTCGCCGGAGCCGCATGCCGACATGGAGACGACGGCGATGGTGCGCGAGACTGCCCGTTCCGTCGACGCGCTGGTTGCTGTCGGCTCGGGCACGATCAACGATCTCTGCAAGCTTGCCGCCGCGCAGCTCGGCAAGCCCTATATTGTGTTCGGGACCGCCCCGTCGATGAACGGCTACACGTCGATTAGTGCGGCAATCACCGACAACGCGGTGAAGAAATCGCTCGCGGCCAAGGCGCCGGTCGGCGTGTTCCTCGACCTGACGGTGCTCGCCGCCGCGCCCAAGCGGATGATCCGATCGGGCCTCGGCGACAGCCTGTGCCGCACGACGGCGCAGGCGGACTGGCTAATGGCGCATCTGCTGTTCGACCAGCCTTACCGCAGTGCGCCGTTCGCGCTGCTGGCCGAGGATGAGGCCGATTTGTTTGGCTCCGCCGCGGCCCTGGTGACGGGCGACCTGACCGCCATGCGATGTCTCGCGCGCACGCTCGTGCTGTCGGGCTTCGGCATGACCATCTGCGGCGGCAGCCATCCGGCCAGCCAGGGCGAGCATCTCATTAGCCACTATGTCGATATGATGGCGGACGAGACCTGTCCGAAGACCTTCCATGGCGAACAGATCGGCGTCACGACATTGACCATGGCCGCCCTGCAGCACCGCATGCTGGCGGATCAGCCGCCGCAGCTAAGCGCGACGGCGATCGACCGCCAGTCGGTGATCGATCATTTCGGATCGGAGCGCGGCGAGGAATGTTGGCGCGAATTCGCGCCGAAGCGGCTCGATGACGGGCGGGCCGCGCAGCTGAATGCACGTCTGGTGCGGGATTGGTCGGGGATTCGCCAGGAAATTCTGGCGATCCTGCGGCCAGTGGCCGAGTTGGAGGCGACGTTGATGATGGCGAACTGTCCAACGACGCCGGAGGCCCTGGGATGGCCCCCGGATCTTTACGGGAACGCCGTGCGGCACGCCCGGGAACTCCGCGGGCGATATACCTTCCTCGACCTGGCCGTGGACGCTGGCGTCCTTTAACGGGGAATCATCGCGCGGCGCAAAGATCTCTCAGCGGACAGGGTGAGCAGATCGGCGCGGCATGGCGGCAAAGCCTCCGGCCATGCAGTTTCATCAGCGTGTGATGCATGTCCAGATCGTCGGCCGTCCAATCGGTCGGAAGCTGGCGCATCAGCAGCCGGTGGGCGACGGCGGCGTCGGTCGCGGGCGGAAGAAGGTTCAGCCGTTTCGCCACCCGGAGGTGATGGGTGTCGACGACGAGGGCACGCATCCGCAAGGTGCTGAAATTCACGATGGCCGCGCTGACCTTCGGACCGATGCCGGGCAGCGTCTCGAGCCAGCCGCGGGCCGCCTCGACCGGCCAGTCGACCAGAAAAATCAGGTCGAGCCTGCCTCGGCGGGTCGTAATCGACCGAAGCGCCGCCGGCAGCCACACCACCTTCTTCTCGGCGAAAGTGACAGGGCGGAGAAGCGGTTCCATCGCGGCAAGCGGGGCATCGCGCAGGCTCTCCCAATCACTGAAACGCTCGCAAAGCGCATTGAAGACCATCTTCGAGATGTCGCCCCGTGTCCGCGACCCCAAGAGCGATAGAATCAGTTGGCTGACGGGATCGAGCCGGACCCACTCCGGAGGCGGCCCGTAGGCGGCCAGTAGCCGGTGATGGATCTCGACGACCGGCCGGGAAAGCGAGAAAGGAAGGGCGAGTTGCACGTCTCAAAATAAGAACAAATTAAGAACACAGCAATCGTTTTAGTTGCCGAGAGCGGGTAGGAAGTTGCTGAATTCGGGGAAGCGCTGCACCTTCTCGATCAGATAGTCGCCATAGGCGATCGGGGGATAGCCCGGCCCTCGCTCCGCGAAGCCGGGCGGGGCGGCGATTACCGCATCGACTGCCGGTTCGAAGAAAAACGGAACCGATTCCCGGACTTGGCCGGAGCCCAGCACGCGATGCTCCGTCGCGCGAAAAAGGTCGTTGGTCCAACGCTGCATCAGATCGCCTAGATTGACCACGACGCTACCATCGATGGCTGGCACGTCGATCCAGTCGCCCTGGCGGTTACGGGCCTGAAGGCCGCCGACGCCGTCCTGGTGCAGCAGCGTCAAACAGCCCGAGTCGCAGTGTTCCGCCGTCATGATCTCGTAGCGTTTGCCGTCATGCAGACGAAGGATCTTCTCCTCGATGCCGGCGACGGATGCCGCCGTTCGCACCGGATAGCGCAGCAGTCTCAGCGTGGAATTGCCGCCGCGGAACTTGTCGTCGAACCAGTCGTCGGGCAGGGCTAGGAAGCGCGCGATCGCATGGAGGAGCTGGAAGCCCAGCTCCTCCATGGCCGCATAATAATCGAGGATTGCCGAACGCCAGCCGGGAACGACGGCCTCGGGCGGCCAGAGATTGGTTTCGAGAAGCGGATGTCCGAGTGAAAGGCGGGGATCGCTGGGCGTCAGCTCGGGCCCGATATCGATGCCTTCCTTGTAAGCGAGGACGCCGTCAATCGCCGGAAAGTAGCCGCGATAAATATTACGGTTCGACGGCTCGTATTTTCGACGGGCGATCGGCCACTTGACCTCTCGCGTGCAGTCGAGGAAGGCGAGAAGGCGGGATCGGCGGGTCTCGTCCAGTCGCGCAGCCGAACTCTGTCCCGTCACGACGAAGAAGCCGATGTCACAGCAAGCGCCGCCGATGGCCTCGTCGACCGTGTGCCTGGATGTGCCGTCGCCGTCATAAAGCGGTGCGATATCGACCACCGGTATGGAGGTAAAGTCTCCCGTCAAGGTGGAGCCTTCCTTCAGTCAAGGTACGCGCCACCTTAGAGCGTTTGAGATACCCCGTCCACGTTCTGCCCTAAGCGGAACGGTCGAGCCCGCAACCAACAAGCTGGTAACGGTCCGTTGGTGAATCGGATATGATTCGAGTTGCGCGGTCTATATAGATTGCCGCGCTCACGATCGGTCCCCTGAAGGAGAGCTTGGAGATGAGGTCGATTGCTTCCGTGGTTTTGAGCCTCGGGTTCGTGCTGTCCTGTGCGCTGCCGGCCGGCGCGGAGGACGGGGTTAAACGTGGTGAATATCTTACGCGAATCATGGATTGCGTCGGCTGTCACACGAGCGGAGCGCTGATTGGGAAACCCAATCCAGCGCTGCACCTTGCAGGATCGGATATCGGGTTCGAGGTCCCGGGGCTCGGGATCTTCTACCCGCCGAACCTGACGCCCGACTCGGAAACCGGCCTTGGCGAGTGGAGCGAGGAAGATATCGTCACAGCAATCCGGGCAGGAGTACGGCCGGACGGGCGTGAGTTGGCGCCGGCGATGCCCTGGCGCTCCTATGCCGCACTGACGGACGCCGATGCCCAGGCGCTCGCCACCTATCTGAAAAGCCTTCCGCCGACGCGCTCGACCATACTGCCGCCTATCGGACCGGGCGAGAAAGCTCCGGCGCCCTACTTCACGGTTGTGATGCCGAAGTGACGAGCGAGGCCGGGCTCTGCTCAGCCTTCGAGCGCATAGTCGAGTTTTTCGCCGCGAATTTCGAAGCTGGCGCCGATCCACCGGTCCGAATCGTCGTACCAGACGCGGCCGGTGGTGCTCGGCGTGGCGATGTCGAAGAAGGTTGCGTCCAATAGGCTTCCGCCGACCTTGAACTGGCCGCGCGCGGATTTTTTGACGAGAAGGCCGACCACGGTGCCGTCCTGCGCGTCGATGACCGTTTGCCGCTCCATGATGGCCCGGTTCCACAGACCGTCCGTGGTGCAGGCGTCGGCGGGCGCGATCGCAATGCCCTCGGTGCCGGAAACGCGAATTCCCTGAGCCGTGGCCTGCCCGTCGACCCGGAATTTTTCGCCATCATCATCGGTCGAGCTTCTGAGCAATTGGAGGTGGTCGCCGCGCCAATACTCCTCCGCATCGTGGCTGTAGCGGAACGCCGTGATGAAGGCGATCTTGACCTTCATTCTGACTGCCGTCTCGGCGATCATGCCGGCGTCGGTGGAGCGGAACGAAACTTGATGCGATCCGATCACCGAGCCCTTGCGACGGATGGCGAACCGTAGATTGTCCGGGAGGGTGGCCGTACCGGCCGCTGGCACGACCGTCGGCAGGCCAACAAAGCCGGCGGCCAAGCTGCCGGCGGCAAGACGCACGATGTCTCTACGGAACAAGCGCATGCCGAACTCCATGTCTGTAGGCCTCCCGAGTATTCCGGAAGTCCGGAGGCGTGTCATCTGGAAGTCTTTTCGGCAAAAACTCTCCGACTTTTACCGACTTGGTCGTCTGCCGTCATTGTCTTTCGCCAGAGACCGCCTGTATGCTGCGGCAGACCGGACGGCAGGCCAAGGGGAGGCTAGGACCATGCTGGTCGGACAGCTCCACCTTATCGCAACCAAGCTTTGTGCACCAATCCGCCGAACGGGCCTGGTGCATCGGCATCGGCTGCTGCGCGCGCTGCATGGCACGACGGACGGCAAGCTGACCGTCGTCGCAGCGCCGGCCGGATTCGGCAAATCCACGCTGCTTGCCCAGTGGCACAGTGTGCTACGGGAAAGGAACGCGGCCGCAGGGCGTGGCCGGTGCGATCGCATCCCTGCGGGATCGCCTCGCCAGCCGACGCGCCTCTCTTCGAGCGAAGCCGGTGTCTCAACCGGACTGACGGATCAGCTAGATGCGAGCTTTTATTGGGTTGTCCATCCGGCTTCGGTCGGGGAAGCTGAAGGTGTTGACGTTCTAGCGATCATCGAGGAGAAGCCGGATCTGGAAATTTCGGCTATCGGACGCCAACATGCACCGGTATCCCAAAGGCGTAGAGCCGCCTGATCTTCTCTCGTCATCGAGCGATCGCTGATCGCAAGAATCCGGAGTTCTGCAGCGACGCGTTGGAACAACATGTCAACTGCGGTAATTCAGCGAAAGGCTGCCAGGGCTATCCTGCTGACACCAAAAGCCGAAGTGCTTCTGATGCGCGTACGGCTTGAAGGTGTTGCTCCGTTTTGGATGACTCCCGGTGGCGGTTTGGAGGCGGGAGAGACCACAGCGGACGGGTTGCGGAGAGAACTCAAGGAAGAAGTCGGCTTAGATCAGTTAAGAATAGGCCCCCTTCTCTGGCGGCTTCAGCACAGCTACGATTTTCATGGCAAGCGCTACTGCCAGGACGAGGAATACTTCGTCGTTCACGTGCCGCGCTTCAACCCTCGGATAGAAGACGAAACAGAAGCCAAGGAAATATACGGCTTCCGCTGGTGGACGATATCCGAGCTGCTCAACGCAACGGAGAGAATTACACCATTCTCATTAGCGAACATCATTCAAACCTATCTCCGGGAAGGCCCTCCGAAGGAGGAGCCGCGCATCGAGGTTCTCGTTGATTGAAGAATGCGACTCCGGTGACGACGCGTGCGTTCGCGGCGGCTCGACGCCGATCACGTCGCTTCGATGCGATCGGATCAGGTTATACCGCACCGTCACAGGGGCGCTCGAGCCAGAGCCAGCTGTGCCGCCCGCCGGCCCGAGAGGATCGCGCCTTCGATGGTGGCGGGGAGGCCGGTATCGGTCCAGTCGCCGGCGAGAATGAGATTGCGGAAGGCCGTTGCGGGCTTCGGGCGCCGGCGCAGATTCTCCGGCGTCTGAAGGAACGTCGCCCGCTTCTCCGTCAGAAGCCGGTAAGGAGGAAGCGGAGCCGCGGCGAGCCCGAACGGCCGCGATACGTCGCGCCAAAGGTCCGCTGCGACGGCTTGCGTTCTCTCCTCGGCGGCGACGGCGGCGCTGACGGTGGCGCTGATCACGCCCTCTCGAGCGAAGGCCCATTGGGCCCGGCCGTTGAGCAGGCCGACGAAGCGGGGCAGGGGGGCCGGCAACGCTGTCGGGTCGATGGCGAAATGGGCATTCAGGATCATGCTGCCCTCTTCCGGGGTGATCTGGTCCGGAAGAAGGCGTCTGCAGTCGTCCGGCGGAACTGCAAGCACGACGATATCGGTCGCGACATCAACGTCGCGATCGGCGAACCTTAGCCGTTCGACCGTCCCGCCCGTTGGCTCGATCGCGCGGAGACGTCGGTTGAGATGGATCTCGGCGCCGGCTTGCCGCAGCCAGCGGATCGCCGGATCGATCAAACTCGCCGAAAGGCTCCGGCGCGGCAGCAGCGGGCGGCAGGCCTCGCCACCCGACAGGAAGGTGCGGAGCAGGACGGCGCGCATCATCGATGCCGCCGCATGCTCCGCGGGCGTATTCATCGCCGCGACAGTGAGCGGTTCCCAGAACCGCTCGAAGAGGGGGTGCTTGCGGTCGATCCGATCGGCAACCGTTGCGCCGACCGGCGCAGCCAGCAGACGGAGGATCGACAGATAATCGCGAAAGCGCGTACCCGGAACCCGGCGCCCTGCGACGAAAACCCACCAGGGAACCGGTCCCGCGTTCGGGCGCAGGCGATAGGATCGGTCGGCGCGAAGATCGTAGAAGTCGAACGCCGCGGTGTCCGGTCCGGTCAGGCTGTCGGCAGCGCCGACTGCATCGAGAAAGCGAAGGGCTTCCCGATTGCCGCTGAGCAGCAGATGGTTGCCGTTGTCGATCAGCCGATCGATCTGCCGGTCGTGAAACGATCGGCAGCGGCCGCCCGGTTGCGGCGTCGCCTCATAGAGGGCGACGCGGCGGCCTGCCCGCGCCAGGTGAACGGCGCAGGACAGCCCGGCCAAGCCGGCGCCGATTATATGAGCCGTGGCCAAAGCGGGCCCAGGGCGGCGGCTCTCGCCGCAGCGAACAGGCGGACGGACCGCGGCACGCGGACCGGGGTGGCGAGCGCCTCCCAACCGCGTGCCGACAGTCGATCGAGCAACTGCGAATAGACCGCCATCATCACCAGTGCCGGCCGTAGCGACGTCCGGTCGCAGCGGGCGAGCGCGCGACGCGCTTCTTCGAGTCGCTGGCGCGCCAACGCTTCGAGCGAGTTGCAGGTCGCAGCGAGGCGCGGGTCCCGCAGAACGTCGGTCGGTCGCTTGGCGGTAATGCCCTGTGCCTCCAGCAACTCGGCGGGAACATAGAGGCGGCCGCGCTGAGCATCCTCGTGAACGTCACGCAGGATGTTGGTCAGCTGCAACGCTTCGCCCAGGGCGATTGCGAAGTCCGCGGCGCCGTCGCCGCGTGCTTCGAAGACCCGGATCGCCAGCAGACCGACCGCACCGGCGACCAGCCGGCAGTAGCGGCGTAAGGAGGCCATGCTAGGCGCGCAGATCGACTCCGCCGCATCCCAGGCCATGCCGTCCAGCACCGCCAGGAACTCGCTCTTCGGCAAGGCGAACCGCCGGACCGGCTCGATCAGGGCCAGCATGACCGGGTGGGTCGGTGAGCCGTCGAACAGCGCCTCCACCTCGCTCTTCCAACATTGCAGCGCATGGAGTTTCGCCGCGGCCGGCATGTCGGCATCGGCAATGTCGTCGACCAGCCGGCAGAAGGCGTAAACTGCGTAGATCGCGTCGCGCTTGGCCGCGGGAAGAATGCGCATGCCGAGAAAGAAGGAACTGCGGGAACAGCCGACGAGGCGCCTTACCTCGGCCTTTGCCTCGGGCAGGGTGACGCGGCGGGTGGTTCCGAGAGATGCCGCGGGGAGCATGGCCATCAGACGCGCCTCACGTCATCCGTTGTCGGGATGCCGGCCTTCCCGCCATTCTCGCGATATTCCGGCGGGTCATGGCGGCAAGGATGCTGCCGCATCCGGCCGCAAGAAAATCCCATTTCGACAGTGCGACGCGGTTCGCCAGCGGGTCGGCCTGGGCAAGCCGCGTCGCTAGCCGGTCTGCCAATCGTAGGATCGTCGCGCTTTCCATCGCAAGCCGTCGGCTCGACAGCGTCGCGGGCAGGGCCTGCGCGTCGCCGATGAGGCGTTCGGTTCGTGCCAATGTCTCGTCGAGGGCGGCACGCAGTTCGGACGTCGATGCGTCACCGGCAAGGTCCCGTTCGCGCACCCCATGCCGTCGCAGCGAATCCAGCGGCAGGTAGATCCGATCGAGATCCAGGAAGTCCCGGCGGCAGTCCTGAAGATGGTTGAGAACCTGCAAGGCCGCGCACAGCGCGTCGGCGGCGGGGCGGGCTTCTGTCGCCTCGCCATGCAGCTCTAGCAGGTAGCGGCCGACCGGTGCGGCTGAGAGAGCGCAGTATGCCATCAGCTCGGACCAGTCGGCATAGCGCGCCTTACGGGCATCGAGGCGGAAGGCCTGGAGGAGATGCCGGCAATGGTCGCTCGCGACGCCCGTTTCCACGAGGCTCTGCCGGACCTGGATCGCCGCGCGGGGTGTTCCGTCACCGGTCATGCCGTCGAGCCCCGCTTCGAACGCATCGAGGCGAAGAAGCTTCTGGTCGGCCGACAGGTTGGGATCGTCGGCGATATCGTCGGCGCTGCGGGCGAAGGCATAGAAGGCGGCGATGTGCGGTCGGAGCGGCCGTGCGATCAACCGCGATCCGACCGGAAAGTTCTCATCGGCTGCGGCTTTCATGGGCCGGCACCCCCCGGAACGCGGCATCATGACGCGTGATAGGACCGGCCGCGCCAAACCGGGCGAATACCGAGCGATGCCTTGATGCGTGCGACGACCTGGATCGCCAAGGTGATGAGGATCCCGACGGGATGCAGGATCGCGCCCAGGATCGACTGGCGAAAGCGATAAGCGATGAAGAGTCGAAGCCCGATCGACAGCAACGCGGCAAGCAGCGCCAGGACCACGGCTCCCGCCGGAATATCGACGAATGGCGCGAGTCCGATCAAGACGAATGGCAGGACATGTCCCCCTGCCAGCAGAATGGCCCATAGGGGCAGGCCGCGGAGCGTCGCCATTCCTTCCGTTGCATTCTTTGAAAATCCCTTCCAGACCGCGCGCGCTCCAGCATACATACGACAATAGGCTATGTCCGTCGCGTCGAAGAGATCGGTCTGGAGCCCCTTTGCGCGAAAGGCACGCGGCAGCTTGATCCCGTCATGGAGCGATCGCCGAATGGCGGCATGCCCGCCGGCCTGATCATAGGCTTCGCGCTTCACCATGATCAATTGGCCACAGGCGGCGCCGAAGACCGGCAGGGTTGTCCATCGCAGGCCCGGCATCGGCAGATAGCCGAGCAGGAGAAACAGGATGATCGGCACGACCAGCTTTTCGCCGAGCGTCGCGGTGATCTGTCGGGGGAAGCCGCTGAGGAGCCCGGTCGGCCGGTCCGCCAGGAAGGCGGCCATACGGGAAACCGCGTCGGGAGCAAGCCGGACATCGGCGTCGATGAAGAGCAGCAGGTCATGCCGGGCGAGGTCCGCCAGAACCTGGCAGGCATGCTGCTTGCCCGACCACCCGGGCGGCAGAGGCGGCGCTCGCTCGACCCGCAGACGGTCGTCCCGCCGGGCCACGGACTGCGCGACGGCTGCCGTGCGATCGGACGAATGGTCGTCGAGCACGATGACCTCGATCTCGACGTCCTTGCTGGTCAGGACGGTCGTCAGCGTCTCGCCGATGTTCGTCTCCTCGTCGCGGGCCGGAATCAGCACGGAAACCGCACGACGCGTAGATGCGGATAGCGGCAAGCGCCGATAGAACGGCAGATTGATCATGGTGATCAGTACCGGTATCGCCGCCAGGAGGAGAACAAGGAACGCCAGACCTGTCATAGTTGCTCGTCTCCATGCCCTGGCGCTGGACCGCCGGTTTAGAGCACGATCCGATCAGGTTGACCCAACCTGATCGGATCGTGCTCTAACTCAAATAACTAGAGGCTGATTCACCGATCATATCGGTTCGATGTGATCGGATCAGACTCTAATGCCCCGAGCACCGCAATCCATAGATGGACCAGGGTTAACGGGCGGATCAAGCGGCATCGTTGGGGCATGGTTACCCGGTCGAAAGACTCTGATGCGACAACCGGCTCCCTTGCAGTCGGCGCCGTCCTGTCGTAAAGCGCTGTCGCCAAGCAGGGGAGCAAATGATGATAGTTTCCGCCGCAGCGCCACGCCGCGATCGTGACCATAAGATCCTGGACGGAAAGGCCCTGGCCGTGGAGATCCGCGGTGCCGTGGCCGAGCGGGTGCAGGCGCTCAAGGAAACCGGCTGGTCGCCGCGCCTGGTTTCGATCGCGGTGGGCGAAACCGACGCGGCGAAGCTCTATATCCGCAACCAGAAGCGTGTGGCAGAGCAGGTCGGCATCACCTTCGAGGAGCGCTTCTATCCCGAGACGGTGAGCCGGGCGGAGATGCTCGCCGCCATTCAGACCTTGAACGCCGATCACAATGTGACCGGCGTCATCATCCAGCGGCCGGTTCCGCCTTCCATCGCAATCAAGGAACTGCAGGCGGCGGTGCATCCGTTGAAGGATGTCGAAGGCATGCACCCCGCGTCGATCGGCAATATCGTCTATAACGATCTGGCGCTCGGGCCCTGCACCTCCGTCGCGGCGGTCGAGCTACTGAAACGCACCGGGCTGGAGCTGAAGGGGCTCGAGGTCGTCGTGATCGGCCATTCGGAAATCGTCGGCAAGCCGATCGCCTTCCTGCTGATGAGCGAGGGAGCAACGGTCACGGTCTGTCACCATATGACCCGGAATCTGGCCGTCCACTCCCGGCAGGCCGATGCGGTGTTCGTCGCCGTCGGCAAGCCGCGGCTGATCACCGGCGCGATGATCAAGCCGGGGGCGGCGCTGATCGACATCGGCATCAACCAGATCACCACGCCCGATGGCGGCACCGCCGTGGTCGGCGATGCCGATTACGAGTCCTGCCACGACGTGGCGGGCTGGATCACGCCCGTTCCGGGCGGCGTCGGCCCGGTGACGGTGTCCATTCTCATGCGCAACACCCTGACCGCCGCCACCTTGCAGAAGCAACATTACGAGTCGCAGTTCGCCGGCCCATCATTCTGAACCGGGCCGAGGCGCGATTGCTCGCTATCCTCTCAGGTTGACGCCGTAGGGTTCGGCCCAGCGCAATCCGTCCACCGTGTCGGCACGGGGCCGATATTCGCAACCGATCCAGCCGTCATAGCCTGCAGCGTCGAACAGATCGAAGAGGAAGGGGTAGTTGATTTCCTGTTCGTCGTCTGGCTCGTGGCGACCGGGGACGCCGGCGATCTGGATGTGGCGGATAATGTCTCGGTTAGCCTGGAACGTCTCGGCCAGGAAGCCCTCCGAGATTTGGGCGTGGTAGACGTCGTACTGCAGGAACAGATTGTCGTTTCCGACGGTGTCGATGATGCGGCGCGCCTGCGCCGTGCGATTCAGGAAATAGCCCGGCATGTCCCGCTCGTTGATCGGTTCGATCAGCAGAGCGATCTCGGCGTCTGCGGCAACCGTCGCGGCGTGCCGCAGATTCTCGATATACACCGTCTCGCATTCGGCCGCGTCGGCGCCTGCGGGCGGTATCCCCGCCATCGCATGCAGGCGTCGGCAGCCGAGCGCCTTGGCGTAGTCGAGCGCAACCATGATGCCGGCCCGAAACTCCGCCTCCCGTCCCGGTAAAGCGGCAAGGCCACGCTCGCCACCATCCCAGTCGCCGGGGGGCAGGTTGAAGAGCGCCTGCGTCAGCCCGCCTGCTTCCAGGCGCGCCGCGAGGTCTTCTTTGCGCTCGGCATAGGGAAACAGGAATTCGACCGCCTCGAAGCCGGCGGCCGCTGCGGCCGCGAAGCGGTCGAGAAACGGGAAATCCTGGAACATGAGGCTAAGATTGGCCGCAAGCCTGGGCATCGCCGGAATATCCTAGATTTCTACGATCACCGCCAACAGACCATGCAGGACGAGACCACCCGCCGCAAGACCGAGGGCGCCAGCCGCATCGTCCTGAATCATGCGCGGAAGATTTCGATGGATGAACGGCGACCCCAGAAGGGTCAGTCCGCCAGCGATGATGGCGACCGGCCAATCCAGGTGCCGCGCCGCGAAATAGACCAAGTGGATCGTGAGGGCCGCGACAATGGCAATCGACGCGTAAAGCAGCGTCGCGCCCAGAGGGTTTTGCAGCGCTTGCGGTCGGAACTCGCCGGGAAACATGCCGCTGACCGTCAGAACGAAAAGACAGACCAGCAGAATGGAGAGAGCGAACAGAAGGAGTTCCGGACCTTCGATCTGCATCACGGCGCACCATCCCTTGCTTGACCGGCGTGCCGCGCCGGGTAAAGATATGTTCTAATATATCAAAGATAGATCACGTGGGGCGTCGCATGACAAGTGGTGAGAAGAAGAAGCGGACGATCACCGAGATCCGGGACTCGAAGCGGAGCGGGGAGAAGATGGTTTACACATCCGTCCCCGACTATACCTCGGCGCGCTGGGCGGAGATGGCCGGCGTTGATGTCTGCGTCGTCGGCGATAGCCTCGCGATGGTCGCCCACGGCCATTCCAGCACGATTCCGGCGACGATGGACATGATGGTAATGCACGCGCTGGCGGTTCGCCGCGGTGCGCCGAACACCTTCACCCTCGGCTGCATGCCCTATCAAAGCTACAACACGGTCGATCGGGCGCTGGTCAATGCGACGCGGTTCATGCAGGAGGCGGGCTGCGACGCGGTCAAGCCGCAAGGCGGCAAGAGCCAGGCGCATATTCTCAAGGCGCTGGTCGATGCGGGAATCCCGACGGCGTCCCATATTGGGCTGACGCCGCACACGATCGCGATGTTCGGCGGATTCAAGATCCAGGGTCGGACCGCGGCGGCTGCGATGCAGATCCTCGAGGATGCCTTGGCCATCCAGGATGCCGGCTGCTTCATGCTGGAGTTCGAGGCGGTTCCGGCGCCGATTGCGCGGCTCATTTCCGAACAGCTCGAGATTCCCACGATCGGCATCGGTGCCGGTGTCGGGACCGATGGTCAGATCCTCCTGAGCTATGACCTGCTCGGCGTTTTCACCGACTTCAAGCCGAAATTCACCAAGCGCTATGCCAACCTGACAGAAGTGGCGGTTACTGGGCTCCGCCAGTATGTGAAGGAAGTGAAGGAGGGGGCTTTTCCGGATAATGAGCACAGCTATACGGTAAAGCCGGAAGAACTCGACAAATTTCAAGCGATGGTAGAAAAACGCAGACAGATCTGAGGCATGGCGTCGCGGGGCATTCCCGCATTAAGAAAAAAAGGGAGAGCGCGTGGCAAATGCAATCACTGACGCTGCGGCGGAGTCTGCGCCTGCGGCGGACGAGACGAGCAGCCTGACCGCTCGGGCCTATAAAGAGCTCGAGGAGCAGATCGTTACTTTACAGATCGAGCCGGGCAGCGTTCTTTCCGAAACGATGCTCGCAAAGCGCCTCGACATCGGACGTACGCCGATCCGCGAGGCCCTGCAACGGCTGGCGCGGGAGGGGCTCGTCGTGATTCTGCCGCGGCGGGGCATCCTGGTTTCCGAGATCAATGTAAAGCGACAGCTGATGCTCCTGGAGGTTCGTCGCGAGCTGGAGCGGCTGATGGCGCGCACGGCCGCCGTTCGTATGACGGACCGTGAGCGAGAGCAGTTCGTCGAGATCGCCGAGGGCATGGAGCGGGCCGCCGAGGACAACGATGATTTGACCTTCATGCGTTATGACCAGAAGATGAACGGGGTGCTCTCGAAGGCATCCCGGAATGTCTTCGCCTCCAATGCGATGACCCTCATGCAGGGCTTGTCCCGGCGGTTCTGGTATCTCCATTACAAGGAGGTGGCGGACCTTCCGCTGTGCGCGCGCCTGCACGCGCAGATGGCCCGTGGAATCGCTAGCGGCGATGGCAAGGCGGCGGCCCAGGCGACGGACAAGCTCTTGGACTATATCGAGGAGTTCACGCGGGCGACGCTCGACGCCCGCGGATCCCGGTGACGGCGATGCCGCCGGTGGCGAGCTATATCGCCGTCGGTGATGTCGCCGGACGGCCTGCCGCCATATCATAGTCGCGCAGCACTTCGGCGACCCGGATGCGATAGTCGCGGAAGATGCCGGCCCGGCCCGCCTCCTGGGCGGCGCGGTGCTTCCGTTTACCATACCATGTCTCGACCGCCGCGGAATCCCGCCAGAACGAGAGGGAGACATATTTCCCTTCCGAGGTCAGACTTTGAAAGCGTTCGACGGAGAGGAAGCCGTCGATCTGCTCCAGCTCCTTCCGGAGTTCGGCGGCGAGATCGAAATAGCGCTGGGCCGTTTCCTCTTTTAACCATACCTCGAAAATCACTGCGATCACATTTCCCTCCCTTTAAGCACCGCACGCTCCAACACTTTACATCTCGAAACGGGGCTTATAACATACGCGAGATATATCAGTTGTACCATCATTGCCGGGCGTGACTATGACAGCTTACACGGGGGACCGCACGATGGAGGGTGTTATCGTCCTGGTGGACGGACAGCCGCTCGATCCCCGCTATGACCTCAAGAAGATTTCCGAGAACGGATTCGAATGGACCTATGAGGGTCCGGAACCGGCGCAGCTCGCTCTCGCGATTCTGGCGCATCACCTGAAAGACGATCAGAAGGCCCTGCAGCTCTATGACGGCTTCATGCGGGCGGTCGTTGCCAATCTCGACAATGAGTGGGAGATGACCGGCGAAGATATCGATGGCGCGATCGCCGACATCTCCGTCTCGCGCTGATCGGAAGCCGGTTGGACTCCAAATCAATCCCGGTCAGGCAACTTGTCGCAAGGGTCTGTCGAAAGCGAACCGGCCCAACTCATAACGATCAGTGGAGGAAATTCATGACGATCTGGAAAGGCTCAACGGCGCTATTGGCGGCGGTTACACTTGCAACAGGCCTGCTATCGGGGCCGTCGGTTGCGCAAGAACCCGAATATGAGTGGAAGATGGCGACGGGCTGGGGTGGCGGCCCGCTGATGGATATCGGCGCGCAGGCCTTCGCCGATCGGCTGGAAGATCTTTCGAACGGTCGGTTCGAGATCCAGGTCTTCCCTGGCGGCGGTCTGGGCAATGCGCTCAAAGTTTCCGACACGGTGAGAAACGGCATCGCAGAGATGGGCCACACCTGGATGGGCTATGACTGGGGCAAGGATCCCGGCGTCGTTCTGTTCGGCGGCTATGCCGGAAGTTTCGATACCGAGCGTATGCTGCATTGGCTCTATCGTGGCGGCGGGGTAGAGCTGCAGCGGGATTACCGGCTCGAGAATTTCGGCGTGATCTCGATGCCGCTGTTCATCCGCACGGCGGAGGTCTTCCTCCATTCGCACAAGCCGGTTCGTACGCTCGACGATCTGCAGGGGCTGAAGCTGCGGACCGCCGGCGCCTGGCTGGACATGGCCAAGGATCTCGGTGCCGCGCCGGTGACGACGCCGGGCGCCGAGGTCTACACCATGCTCGAGCGGAAAGCCATCGACGCCACCGAGTGGGGCACTCTGTGGGAAGACATCGCACCCGGCTTTCATAAGATCACCAAGTACGTGATCATCCCCGGCGTTCATCAGCCGACCGCGCCGTTCGAGCTGGTGATCAACAAGGATGCCTGGGAGTCGCTCTCGCCCGAAGATCAGGAGCTGATCGAGACGGTCGCCCGGATGGTCACGCTGGAGAGCTGGCTCACCATCGGCCAAGAGGACGCGAAGGCCGTTGCCTTCTATAGAGAGAACGGTAACGAGATCATCGAGCTCGCCCCGGAAGTTCAGTATGCCGCCCGGGAAAAAGGCCTCGAATGGGCGCGTGGGCAGGCCGAACAGAACGAGTGGTTCAAGAAGGTGTTCGAGAACCAGCAGGCGTTTGAGAAATTGTGGCAAGGTGCCGACCGCTACCGCAAGGTGATGGTCAAAGACGCGGAATAAGCGCCGGCGGCCGGGGGCGTCTCTCGCCTCCGGCCGCTGCGCCGCCATCGGCGTCTCGCTGATGCGATTCAAATCCATATCGGGACGGATGGAATGACGGCTGTCGTTCGACTAATCGATCGGCTGACGGAGGGAGTCGGCTTCGCGGCAGCGCTGCTTCTGATCCCTCTCGTCCTGGCCATGTGCTATGAGGTCTTCGCGCGTTACGTTCTCAATGCGCCGACGATCTGGGCCTACGAGATGAGCTACATGCTGTCAGGCACTTATTTCCTGCTCGGCAGCGGCTTTACGCTAAAGCGCAGGGGCCATATCCGGATCGATCTCATCTATGCGCATGTCAGCAGCCGCGCGAGGGCGATGATCGATCTCGCTGGATATGTCCTCGTGTTCCTGCCGCTGCTCGTCGTGCTGAATTACTACCTCTGGGACTATGCGATGCAGTCGATCGAGAGCGGCGAGCGGTCCGGGCAGTCGGCGTGGAACCCTGTGATCTGGCCGTTCCGAATCATGTTCTTTGCGGGCTTCGCGTTCCTCGCGCTTCAGGTCGTTGCGGAGATCCTGAAGTGCGTGCGCGTGATTTTCGGCGCCGGCACGCAGAACGAGGGCTGAGACATGGACTATTTTGCGCTGGCCATGTTTCCGGCTCTATTCTTTCTGATCTTTCTGGGTTTCCCGGTCGCCTTCTCGCTGATGTCCATCGCGGTGATCTTTGGGTTGATCACCTTCGACATGGCGGTCTTCTATCAGTTCGTCGAGAAGATCGAAGACGTCGCCGGCAACGTCGTGCTCGCTGCGGTGCCGTTATTCGTCTTCATGGGCTCGATGCTGGAACGCTCCGGCATCGCCGAGAAACTCTTCGAGGCAGTGCATCTCTGGACGCGGCGTCTTCCCGGTGGGCTGGCCGTCGGCACCGTCATCATGTGCATCATCTTCGCCGCCTCGACCGGCGTGATCGGTGCCACGGAGACCGTGGTGGGCCTGCTGGCCATCCCGCCGATGCTAAAGTACTCCTACAACAAGCAGCTGATCAGCGGGACCATTTGCGCCGGCGGCTCGCTCGGGACGATCATCCCGCCGTCGGTCGTGGTCGTGGTACTCGGTCCGATCGCCGATGTCTCGATCGGCGATCTAATGGTCGGCATGATCTTTCCCGGCCTCATCCTCGCCACGTTTTACATCGTTTACATCCTTGGTCGATGCCTGATCGACCCGACCGCAGGTCCGCGCATTCCGCACACGGACGACGATCTCGGGCTGGGCGAGAGGCTGGTCATCACGATACAGGCGCTGGTGCCGCCGTTGCTGATGATTTTCGCCGTGCTCGGCTCGATCATGTTCGGCTGGGCCTCCGCGACCGAGGCAGCCGCCCTTGGCGCTTTCGGCGCCTTTCTGCTCACGATCCTCTATCGCCGGTTCTCCTTGGCGATGTTCCGGGAGGCGTTGCTGAAGACGCTGGTCATCACGACCATGATCATGATGATTCTGCTGGCTGGAAACCTGTTCACCGGCGTGTTCATCGGGTCGGGCGGCATCGCCCTGGTCAGCGACCTGATCGAAGCGGCCAATCTCGGGCCGTGGGGCCTTCTGGTGCTGTTCCTGGGCCTGGTCTTCCTCGCTGGCTTCTTCCTCGAGTGGATTTCGATCCTGCTTATCTTCGTGCCGATTTTCGTTCCGCTGGTCCAAGGGGCGGGATTCGACCTGGTCTGGTTCTGCATCCTGATCCTGATCATGATCCAGTCGAGCTATCTGACGCCGCCGATGGCGCCGGCCATTTTCTATCTGCGCGGCATCGCCCCGCCGGAGATGACGCTGCGCGACATGTATTGGGGTGTTGTTCCATTTCTGGTCATCCAGGCGCTTACGCTGGTGATTGTGATGGCATTCCCGCAAACAGTCTTGTGGCTGCCGAGCAAGCTGCTCGGCTTTGGCTGACCCGCCGATTCCAATGAGGAGGTGACTCATGACGCCGGACCAGATTCTCTCCTTCAAGCCGAACGTCCTGACCCAGAAGCAACGCGAGTCCTATTTCGAGAACGGCTACCTGCTCGTGGAGCGGTTCCTCGATGACGCTTGGCTCAAGCGACTCCGCGCCGCGGTCGCGCGCCAGGTTGAACACAGCCGGGCCTACACGCAGTCTGATGCGATCTTCGATCTCGAGCCCGGTCACACGGCGGAGACTCCGCGGCTTCGCCGGGTGTCCAGCATCAACGACCAGGATACGGTCTTCTGGGACTACTGTGCCAAGTCCCCGCTGACCGAACTGATCGCCGACCTCGTCGGTCCCGACGTGAAGTTTCACCAGTCGAAGCTGAACTTCAAATGGGCAAAGGGCGGCGCCGAGGTGAAGTGGCATCAGGACGCGCCGTTCTTTCCCCACACGAACGACGCGGTCCTGACCGTCGGCACCTATCTGCACGATTGCGGTATGGACCAGGGCCCCCTGAAGGTCATTCCAGGTGCGCATCGGGGGCCGATCTACGATCACTACGACGCCCAGGAGAACTGGACGGGGGCTCTGCGCAACGAGGACATCGAGCGCCTGCCGCTGGAGCGTGCGGTCGCGCTCTGCGGGCCGGCAGGGTCCATCACCGTTCACAACTACCGGATGGTTCACGGGTCGGAGCCCAATCGCTCGGATCTCGGCCGACCGCTCCTGCTCAACGTGCTCTCGGCCGCCGATGCCATGCCCTACACCTACAACCCGCTGTCAACTCGCTATTACCAGCAGGTGATCCGCGGGAAGCCGGCGAAATGGGCGCATCACGACCCCCGCCCGAACCTGATCCCACCGGATTGGAGCGGCGGTTACACCTCCATCTTCGCGATTCAGAAGGGCGAGGGCGACAAGCCCAAGGCCGCGGAATAAGTCCGAGCAACCGGTGAAATGGAACGGGAAGGATTTCGGCGGAGCGGGAGCCCGCCGATCGCCCATCTTGACAAGGACAGGCATCTGACGTATTGCTGATATATCACCAATTTGCAGATGCCCCCGGGCCGGTGTGGACCGGTGCGGCGGCGGCACAAGCAAGGAGGAGCATCCCATGGGGTCAGACAGTCAATTTGCTGCGATGTCGGATCGGCAGCGGAAGTTCCGCGCTCAGTATCGGGCGCGGATCGTCGGCTGGTATAATGGCTGGCTTCATATTGCAGTGATTTACGCCATCGGCTTCGCTGCCATGTATGTCTATGCCGCCAATATCGAGAACGTCCGCTGGTGGGAATGGCTGACGATCCCAGCCGTCGGCCTTATGTGCAACGTCTTCGAATGGGCCTTGCATCGCTACATCATGCACCGGCCGCGCAAGAACAAGGCAATGCGCGCCGTCTATGAGCGCCACACCCTGAATCATCATCAGTTCTTCACCGAGGAGGAAATGCGCTTCGCCGATCATCGCGATTGGCGGGTGACGGTCTTTCCGCCCTACGCTCTGATCGTGTTCATCCTCATGTCGATCCCCGGTGCGCTGATTGTCGGCTGGTTGATCTCGCCGAACGTCGGCTGGCTTTTGATGGCAACGACCACGGGCATGTATCTGATCTACGAGTTTCTGCATTTCTGCTGCCACGTGGACGAGAACTGGTTCGTGCGCTACACACCGTTCGTGAACACGTTGCGCCGGCACCACACCGCGCACCATAATCAGAGCCTTATGATGGAAAGGAACATGAACCTGACCTTTCCGATCGCCGATTGGATGTTCGGCACGTCGGATCTCAATCGCGGGCTGCTCGGCCATCTGTTCAACGGCTACAGCACCAAGCATTTGAGGACCGACATGCGCCGGACCTCGCGGAAGCCGCGGAGGAGCGCGACGCCGGCGGCTGTCTGAGCGAACGGCAGACGACCGTATCGGGCCAGCCCCTTCGCTCCATCGGAGCGAAGGGGCCACTCGTGAGAGAAATCGACCAGCGGAGCGGAGGGAATCATGACCGGCAATGCCCCGTCTTCGGACTGGCGCGACCAGGGCGTGCGGATCGTACATGGGAGCGACCTCGACACTAACACGCCGCAGACCCCTGGCATGTCGCGCGCGGCCGCCATCAACTTCGCGCGCGTGGGGGCACAGAAGCTCTGGGCCGGTACGGTGACGATCCATCCGGATGCGAAAACCGGCGCGCATCATCACGGGTCGCTCGAAAGCGTGATCTACGTCGTCAAAGGGAAGGCGCGGATGCGGTGGGGCGAGCGGCTGCAATATGTGGCCGAGGCAGGCCCGGGCGATTTCATCTATGTGCCGCCCTATGTCCCGCATCAGGAAATCAATGCCAGCGCGGACGAGCCGCTCGAATGCGTGCTTGTCAGAAGCGACCAGGAGCCGGTCGTCGTGAATCTGGATATCGAGCCGGTCGAAACGCCCGAGGAAGTCTTCTGGGTCGACGATATTCACCCGCATCCGGAGCGGTGAGCGGGGCAAGCCATCTTGCCAGTCGAAGGGGGAAGTAGCTTAATATGCCGACCACTTACAACACCCTGATCATGGGTGCATCCTACGGCTCACTTCTGGCGACCAAGCTGTTGGTTGCGGGACATGATGTGAAGCTGGTGTGCCTCCCTGAAGAGGCAGAGTTGATCAATGCGGAAGGCACCCGTGTGCGCTTGCCGATCAAGGGTCGCAGCGAGCTTCTCGAGATCGACTCGCGAAAGCTGCCGGGCCGCTTGTCCGCCACTGTGACCGGTGCCGTCGATCCGGCTGACTATGATCTCGTCGCATTGGCGATGCAGGAGCCGCAATACCGCGCGCCGGGCGTGCGCGAACTCTTGAATGCCGTGGCGAAGGCGAAGGTTCCCTGCATGTCGATCATGAACATGCCGCCGCTGCCTTACCTGAAGCGCATTGCCGGCCTTGATGCCGGCGCATTGAAGCACTGCTACACCGATGCGGCGGTATGGGAGAATTTCGATTCGACGCTGATGACGCTATGCAGCCCGGATCCGCAGGCTTTTCGGCCGCCGGAGGAGAAGTCCAACCTGCTGCAGGTCACGCTGCCGACCAACTTCAAGGCGGCTCGGTTCGAGTCCGACGCTCACACGGCGATGCTGCGGCGGATGCAGGCCGATATCGAAGCGGTTCGGTATAATCCCGGTGACGGTGCGATCGAACTGCCCGTCAAGCTCAAGGTCCACGACTCTATCTTCGTGCCGCTGGCGAAATGGGCCATGCTGCTGACCGGAAATTATCGCTGCGTTCAGAAGGATGGTGCCCGTTCGATAAAGGACGCGGTGCATTCGGATATCGAAGCATCCCGGTCGGTCTATGAGTGGGTTTGCGATCTGTGCATCGCGCTTGGAGCGTCGCCGGGTGATCTCGTGCCGTTCGAGAAATATGCCGCCGCGGCGCATGGACTGACGCGGCCGTCCTCGGCCGCGCGTGCCCTGTTCGCCGGCGCGTCCAATATCGAACGGGTGGACCGGCTGGTACAAGGCATCGCGGCACAGAAGAACATGCGGAACGCGGTCGTCGACGAGACCGTTGCCTTGGTCGATGCCCGGCTGGCGGCCAACCGGAAGGCCGCTGCCTGATCCTTAGCAAGGCCGTACTATCCAGAGCCGCTTGGCGCTGGCGACCATCGGTCTGAGCGTGCCGCACCGTCTCCGCCAGCGCGACGACATCCCGGTCGAGCGCGCTGTTGCCGATCACGGCCAGGACGGGAAAGCCGCCTTCGGCCATGGCAATGGGTCCATGCCGGAAATCCGCCGCCACCCGCCATCACAGCAGTCTATGCCTGCGTCAAGCCGCTGAACGAGGTCATGCTCCTGCAGAAGGCGGGGATCCGGCCGGGCAAGGCGGCCTGAGCTGCGTTATTCGGCAGTTTTACCGTCCGTCGCTTCCAACGGCACCAAGGTTCTGATGACCGGTCGGATCGTCAGGCCCTGAATGACGATCGAGAAGATCACGACGGCGTAGGTGACGGTCAGAAGCAGCGCTTTATGCTCACTGTCCGGTAGGGACAGGGCCAGAGCGACGGAGATGCCGCCCCGCAGGCCGCCCCAAGTCATGACCGAGATGCTGCCGCGCGTGAACTGGCGCCGCAGGCCGAGCGCACTGATCGGCACCCAGATTGCGATGAAGCGAGCCACCAGAACCAGGGGAATGGCGACCGCGGCCGCCATCAGGTAGGGGCCCTCGTAGCTGATGGCGAAGACCTCAAAGCCGATCAGCAAGAACAGTACGGCGTTCAGGATCTCGTCGATCAGGTGCCAGAACTTGTCGACGTAGCTCCAGGTCAGTTCGCTCATTCCGCGACGCACGCCGTGATTGCCGATGAACAGGCCGGCGATCACGACGGCGATCGGGCCCGACAGGTGAAGGGACTGAGCGAGGGAGTAGGTCCCCGTTACGAGAGCGAGCGTCAAGATCACCTCTAGATTGAATTCATCCACGGACCGGATCATCAAGAAGGTGACATAGCCGCAAAGGCCGCCGAGCAGCGCTCCGCCCAGCACCTCGACCACGAAGAGACGCAGGACGTCGATCGTCGTGATCGGGGCATCATGAGGGCTGGAGCCGAAGGCCATCTGCGTGAGGATCAGAAAAATCACCACGCCCACGCCGTCGTTGAACAGAGACTCGCCGGCGATCTTCGTCTCGAGCGGCCTCGGCACTTTGACCAGCTTCAGGATGCCCATCACGGCGACGGGGTCCGTCGGGCTGATCAAGGCGCCGAAAACGAGCGCTACCATCAACGGAATGCCGGTAACCCAGTGGAAGCCAAGCCCCACCAGCACGGTCGACAAACCGACGCCGAGCGTTGCCAGTGCTGCGATTGCCCATTTTTGTTCAGCAAGATCCGCCAAGTTCACGCGCAAGGCGCCGGCGAACAGCAGGTAGGACAGAAGACCGTCCAGCACCACCTCCTGGAACGGAATACCCGTGACGATCTCGCGCACGGTCTCGAAGATCGCCGGACCGGGGAGCAACCAGTCGGCCACGATCATCGCAACTGAGACTGCGAACGAAATCACGACGAGGCCGATCGTCGTCGGCAGCTTTAACACGTGATAGTTGAACAGACCGAATATGCCTGCGAAGACCAGCAGGAGTGCAGAGATCGTAAAAATTGACATCCGACCTCGGTTGCGATGGTGGCAATGATCCCGAGTCCCGGAGGAGCATCGCCGAATGCTCCACCACAATCCAGGCCGAAGATGTGACCTGATTTCTTTCGTATCAGATCGTGCGCGTCACCTTGCTCAGGCCGCGCGGTCGATCGACGTCGATGCCGGCGCGTTCGGCGATTCGGCCGGCGAGGAGCTGGCCGGGCAGGATGGCGGTGAGCGGCTCGAGCCATGCGGCGGGGGCATCGAACGGCAGGTCGGCGCCGCTAGGACCGACCGTCAGAAGCTTTGCCTGCCGCACCCTCAATGTCTCCGCCAACGCGGCGACATCCTGATCGAATGCACTGTTTCCGATCACCGCCAGGACGGGGAAGCCGTCCTCGATCATGACGATCGGACCGTGCCGGAAATCCGCTGACGAAAAGGCCTCCACGGCGACGTAGGTCAGCTCCTTGAGCTTGAGCGCGGCCTCATGGGCCGTCGACAGGTGAAAGCCGCGTCCGATCGAAATAGCGCGTCCGGCGCCCGGCCAAGCGGCGGCCTCCGTGGCGGCAAGGCCGGCCCGATCCAGCGTCCGTCGAAGGGCTTCGGGCACCGTATCGAGTGCGCCATATCGCGACCGACGCTCGGCCGGCTCCGCGGCCGCGGCCAGGAGGGCGAGGGCCGCGAGGCTTGCGACATAGGTTTTGGTTGCGGCAACGCTGCGTTCGATACCTGCCTCCAGCGCCAGGACCTCGTCCGTAGCGCTTGCGACCGGCGCCGACGGATCGTTCGTGATCGCGACGGTGACGCAGCTCTGGTCGGCGGCGGCGCGCATTACCGCGGCGATGTCCGGCGATTGCCCGGACTGGGAGATGCCGATTACCAATGCGCCGTCCAGCCGCGGCGGCGCCTCGGCGACCGTGAACAGCGAGGGTGCCGCCAGGGCGACCGGCAGGCGCAGCATGGCGCCGAAGACATACTGGGCATAGCGGGCGGCGTTGTCGGAGGTGCCGCGCGCCGCGATCAGGACGAACGGGGGCGGGCGGTCGCGAATCCGCGCCGCGATCCGCTCGACAACATTCCGCTCGCGCTCAAGGAGTCGCGCGACGATGTCAGGCTGCTCGGCGATCTCCTGCCAGAGATGGGGCATGCGGCCTCTCGATCACGTCGGACGTGCCACCACAGGAACATAGGTCTCCAGATCCGTCGCGGGTAGTCGGACCGTCTGGCCGATCTCGGCCGAGCGGTAGAGCGCCATCAGCATTTCGACCACGGCGACCCCATCCTGGAACGTCTCGATCGGCGTCCGGCCGGTCCGGAAGCACTCCACCATATGCCGGTTCTCGTCGGTGTAGCCATAGACGCCAGCCTCGTCCTCCAGCACCGGCATCAGCCCTTGCTCGGCATTCTGCTTCTCGACGAGATCCTCGCCCTCGGCGCCGCCCACGGCGCGCGAGATGAAGACCTTCAGGCCGCTGTTGAGCGAGCTGAACTCCATCGAATATTCCGGGCCGAGGAGTTCGAGCTGGATCCGCAGCCCGGCACCGACATAGGCCCAGGATGTGGTCGCCTCGATCATCACCTCCTGGCCTTCGGGGTCCTTCAGCACCAGCACCCCGCGGGCGAAGTCCTCGACTGGCCGCCGGGCGAAGTCGACCTCGGCGCCCATGCGCGACTTCAGCTCGGCGGCATATTTGGGCCGCGTCCATTTGAGGTTCGCCACCGTGGCGTTGGCGCTGACCAGCTTCAGACTATCGCGCGGCTCGCCCGGCTTGGTGAGCAGGAAGCGGGCGACCTCGACGCTGTGGCACATCATGTCCGAGAGCACGCCGCCACCCTGTTTCGCGCCGATCCAGAACCAGGGCTCGTGCGGCCCGCTATGCTCCTCGGCAGCGCGGGCGAGGTAGGGGCGGCCGGCGCTCGGCACCGCCCGCCGCCAGATGATCTCCTTGCCGCGCATGACCGCCGTCGAGAACACCTGGTTCTCCAGATAGCCGTGGCTCAGCCCTGCATCCCCGGCGAGGCGCAGCATCTCGCGTGCCTCGCCGACGGTCCGCGCCAGCGGCTTCTCGCAGGCGACGGCGCGCAGGCTGCCCTGGCCCGCCTTCACGGTGCGATGAATCTCGCGCATCACCTCCAGACGCGTGTCGTTCGGGCTCAGAATCCAGAGCGCGTCGACGTCGCCCGACGCGATCATCGCCTCGATCGACGGAAAGGCCTGGCACGGCCCGAGGCCCATCTCCGTGGCCTGCGCGGCGACGCTCTCGCGCTTGGCCGGCGTGCGGCTGTAGACGCCCGTCACCCTGCAGTTGCGCACGCCCAGCATCGCCTGGAGGTGGAACTTGGCGATGAAGCCGCTGCCGATCAGGCCGATGCGCAGACTTTCGAGAGGGGGATTGGCAGACATGACGACTCCTTTGCTTGTTCTTGGTGGTCGCGCGCTTCAGGCTGGCGGGCGAGGGCCGGTGGAGCGGCGGGTTACGAGTTCGACCGGAAGGATCACGTCGCCCACGGGCGGCGATTTGCCGTCCAGCAGGTCGAGCATGATGGCCATTGCACGCCGGCCGATCTCCTGGCGCGGCTGTGCGACGGTGGTAAGAGCGGGATCGGTGGCGGCGGCAAAGAGGATATCGTCGAAGCCGATCACCGAGATATCTCCCGGCACGGACAACCCTTGCGACTTGATGGCTTGAATCGCACCGATGGCGCTCTCGTCGTTGGCCGCGAAGATCGCCGTCGGCCGATCGGCGAGCGCGAGCAGGCGACGCGCCGCCTCGACGCCCGAGTTGAAGGTGAAATCGCCGTCGGCGATCAGAGCGGGCTCCGACGGCAGGCCGCGCTCCGTCAGCGCATCGCAATAGCCGGCCAGCCGGTCGACGCTGATGATGCGGTTGAGCGGGCCGGCGATATGCGCGATTCGTTCATGACCGAGCTCGAACAGATGGCGCATGGCCGTCCGTGCCGCCTCGGCATTGTCGATCCGGACGGTCGGGAGGCCGAGATCCGGGAGATGTTCGCAGGCGAAGACGAGTGGCGGCAGCCTCTCGCGCTCCACCGCCATGCTGCTTTTCTCCTGGGCCGGCAGACGCCCGGTCAGCAGAATCATGCCGTCGGCGCGCCGGGACTGCACGAGCTCGAGATAAGCCCGCTCGCGTACCGGATCATTGTCGGTGTTGCCCATCAGCACCGTGTAGCCGAAAGCCTGTGCCGTCTGCTCGGCGCCGCGGAGGATCTCCGGATAGAACGGGTTGGTGATATCCTGGACGACGACGATGATCGAGCGCGTCTGCATCTTGCGCAGGTTGCGGGCGAGCGAGTTCGGCGTGTAGCCGGCTTCGGCCACCGCCTTCAGGACCCGTTCGCGCGTCCGCGTCGAAACCAGTTCGGGCTTGATCAGCGTGCGCGACACGGTCGCGGTCGAGACGCCCGCCAGTCGCGCGACGTCCTTCATCGTCGCGGTGCCGGCGCCGTCACCGCTCTCGAATGGCATCGGCCGAAGCGTTTGCAGGCTCAAGGGTCACATCCTCAGCTTGCGCTGCCGGCCATAGAGCAGCATCAGCCCCAGCAGCGTGGCGCCGAAGACGATCTGGCGGCCTGACGGGTCGATATTGAGGGTCGTCAGAATGCTCTGCAGGAGGACGAGGACAACGGCGCCCGCCATCGTTCCGATATAGCCGCCCGTGCCGCCGGCCAGCGAGGTGCCGCCGATCACCACCGCGATGATGGACGGCAGGATGTACTGGTCGCCGACTCCGACGAACACATTGCCGGTATAGCCGAGGACCAGGAAGCCGGTAAGGCCGGCGAACATGCCGCTCAGGCCGAACAGAATCACACGTGTCCGCCGGACGGAAATGCCCGCCAAAGCGGCTGCTTCCTCGTTCGTACCGATGGCGAAGATCTTCAGCCCGAATGCGGTCCGACGCAGGAAAACTGTCATGCCGATCCCAATCATCACCCAGACGAACAGGATTCCCGGAATGCCCAGCAGCACCGGATTGGTGACGAAGTCATTCAGTAGTGGCGCCGCGCGGCCCGAGGGGATGCCGCGAGTCAGCACAACGAGCGCGCCCTGGATCACGCCATACATGCCGAGCGTCATCACCAGCGGCGGGATGCGCATGATCGTGACGCCGAACCCGTTGGCCAGCCCGAGCGTGAAGGTGACCGCGAGCGTCACTGCCAGGGCCAGCGGAATCGCCGCATTCTCCGCCTGCATCACATTGCCGGCGACGAGCGCGCCGAGCGAGATCATGCCGCCGACGGACAGGTCGATGCCCTCGCGCCCGCCGAGGATGACCAGATTCTGTCCGGCGGCGACGATGCCCAGGAGTGCGGCGATCGTAAGCTGGCTGATGATCTGCGAGGGCGCGGCAAAGCCGGGGGACAGGAGTTCGCCGACGATCAGCATCGCCGCGATCGCGGCCAGCGCCAGGGTGAGCGGCCTGGTCGCGAGGCCCCGGAGGGTGGTGACGGACCCGTTGAACTGTGCGGTCTGCGCCATTCGTCCGTCTCCGCCGCCGCTCATCGTCGGGACACGAACACGCCGCCGGCGAGCGCCAGAAGCACGATCAGGCCTTGGACCAGCCCCTGATATTCGAAGGGCAGGCGAGCGAAGAAGATCACGTTGTCGATGAGGCCGAGGATCATCGCGCCGAACACCGAGCCGATGAAGCCGCCGATGCCGCCGCTGAGGGCCGTTCCGCCGAGCACGACCGCACTGATCGAGGACAGGGTGTAGCCTGTCCCGAGCAGCGGGTCGCCGGACGCGGTCTCGCCGACTAGGCAAAGCGCCGCGAGCGCGCTGAACAGGCCGGACAGCGCATAGGCGGTAATGCGGACACGCAGGACGTGCAGGCCCGTCTGGAACGCCGACTGCATCTGTCCGCCGGTCGCCAGCAGTGCGTGGTGGAAGCGGGTCCGAGCCAAGACCAGCGCGAAGATCACCGCCAGCGTCAGGACCCAAATGACCGTTTGCACGCCGAGAATGCTGCCGCCGTAGGTCTGCCACACGGTCGCGGGCACCTGCTTGCCGGCCTGCGGCAAGATCCAGAGCGCCAGCCCGGCGAAGATGATGCCGGTGGCGAAGGTGGTGACGATCGGCTGAAAGCGGAGCAGGGCGACGCAAAGGCCGTTGAAGAGGCCGGCGGCAATCCCGAGGCCGAGACCCGTCGTGAGTCCGAGTGCGATGGCGCCGCCGGTTCCGCCCATGCCTTCGATGATCGAGACCGTGGCGACATTGACCAGCGAGACGATGGAGCCGACCGACAGGTCGATGTCGCTTGCCAGGATCACATAGGTCTGCCCGATCGAAACCAGGATCAGCGGCAGGAAGGTGCTGAGGTTGGAAACCATCACGCCGGGCTGAAGGAAGCTCGGCTGGAGCGCGATATTGATGCCGCAGAGAATCAGGAAGAACACCACCGAGAGCAGATAGGTATGTCGCCTCAGGTCGAAGGACCTCAGCCGTTGCGTAAGGCTGGTGTGGTTCGACGGTGCGGTCTTGGCGTGCTCGGTCATAGCGGTTTTCGCGTCAGCTTGCGGCATAAGCCGCTTGATAAAGCTCGAACTCGCCCATGCGCTCGCCTTCGAGTTCCCGCACGATGCGGCCGCCGTTGAACACGAGAATACGGTCGGCGTTGCCGAGAAGCTCCTTGTCCTCGGATGAGTAGAGGATGATCGAGACGCCTTCGGCGCAGAGTTCACGGAGAATGACGTAGAGATCGTGTTTCGTCTGCAGATCGATCCCCTTTGTGGGGTCGTCCAGCAGCAGCACGGCCGGCGCGACCGCCAGCCACCGGCCGATCACAACCTTCTGCTGGTTGCCGCCGCTGAGGTCGCTGACCGGCGCCGCGAAGCTCGGAAATTTGAGCTTCAGTCGCTCCGCGACCGGCGCGATGCGTTTCACCAGGGCGCCGTAATTCAGCCCCACCGGCCGTTGCTTGGAAACAAGACCGATCACCAGATTCTCGAAGATCGAGCGGATGGGCAGAACGCCATAGCGACTGCGATCGCCCGAGATATAGGCGATGCCGTTGGCGATCGCGTCGGACGGCTTGCGGAGGAGGAGCGGCTTGCCATCGAGAAACACGCTGCCGCCCGCCAGGGATTCCGCGCCAAATAGGCTGCGCAGAAGGTCCGATTGTCCCTGCCCATGCAGCCCGCCCAGCCCGAGGATCTCGCCGCGTTGCAGGCTGAACGATACGTCCGCCAGTTTCCGCCCGACGAGATTCCGCGCCGCCAGCACTGCCGTGCCTGTCAGCGGAGCGGGTGCCTCCTTCCGATCGGCGGCGGCGATGTAGGCGCCGCCGACCATGTGCGCGACGATCTCGTCCTGGGTCGTCTCGGCGATCGCCACGCTCACAACGGTGCGGCCGTTGCGCATCACCGTCACCCGGTCGCCGATCGCGAACACCTCGTCCATCCGGTGCGAGATGAAGATAATCGCGTGGTCTTCGGCCTTCAGCGAGCGGATCAGGTCGAAGAACACCGCGACCTGCTTGCTGTCGAGTGACGCGGTAGCTTCGTCGAAAATGACAATGCGACTGTTCTCCGACAGAACCTTCAGGATCTCCACGATCTGCCGTTGGTCCGCCGAAAGGTCCGACACCAATACGTCGGGACCGAACCCTTGGCCGACGACGGCGCCGAACGGACGGATTGCCGTCTCGGCATCGCTGCGCAATCGCTTCCGATCAACCAGCCCATAGGCTGTGCGCGGTTCTCGACCGAGGAAAATGTTTTCCGCAACGGTTAGCTGTGGAATAAGGCTCAGTTCTTGATAGAAGACGCCGATTCCAGCCGCGGCGGCTGCATGGGGCGTTCGAAACCGTACCGGCTCGCTGGAGAGTTCGAGCGAGCCGCCGTCGGGTGCGACCGAGCCGCCGATGATCTTGCACAACGTGCTCTTGCCGCAGCCGTTGGACCCGATCAGGACGTGGACCTCACCGGCGCCGAGGGCGAGGTCGCCCTGCTCCAGGGCGACGACGCCGCCGAACCGCTTGCGGATGTTGCGGGCGCGGAGAATCGTCATCTTCGGTAGCCGCTCTCGGCTTCGGCTGGGAAGGAAGCGACCAGCCTCGCCGGTGTCGGCCCCCTTGTACCTGCTTGCCCTAGTCGAAGTACTGTTCCGCCTCGTCCGGAGTGACCACGGTGGTCACCGAATAATATCCCGGCTTGTCTTTCACCTCGGCATAGACCTCGTCGAGGTTCTCGTTGGTGATCAGCGGAATCGGCAGATAGATGGCGTTGCCATAGACTCCGCCGAAGACATCGTCCTTGAACTCGTGACCCTGCAGCTTGAGCACCGCGACATTCAGCGCGCTCGCCATTACGCCCGGCGGATTGACGGAGGCGGCCGAGTTATAGCCTTTCTCCTTCCACTGCGTCAGGAAGTCGACGCGGATCTCGCCGGTTGCCGCGATATCGTCCGTGCGGCCGGCTTCGTTGATCGCGCGCCATGCGCCGGCGGCCATACCGTCCTGCACCCAGACGCCGTTGATGTCCGGATAGGTGGCGAGCAGCGTCCGCATCGCCTGTTGGCCCTGGGCCTGATCCCAGTTGGCATTGACTTCGTTCAGAATCTCGATGTCGGGATGCTTGCCGAAGACCTCTCTATAGCCTTCGACCCGCATCTGGTTGGCGGGATGCCCGGCGACGCCGTTGATGGCGACGACGCTGCCCTTGCCGCCCAGCGTCTCGGCCAGCCATTCCGCGGACTTCATGGCCCAACCCTTCTGGTCGATGCCGACATAGATTGCATCCTGCGAGGAGACTTCGGCATCGGTCGCGATCACCAGAACGCCACGCTGGGCCGCCTGCGCGAAGATCGGGTCGAAGGCGGTCGGGCTGTTCGGATTGATGATGATTGCGTCGACGCCCTGGTTCATGAAGTTGCGGACATGCGCGATCTGCCCCTGAACATCGACATCGGCTGATTGAACGATGACCTCGACTTCGACACCTCGATCGGCCCAGGCCTCGGCGGCAGCCACGGCCTCGTCGATCATCTGCGTACGCCATTCGCTGCCGACCCAGCCATTGCTGAGGCCGATCGTGAATGTGTCCTGGGCCCGAGCAGCCGTCGGGGCGACGCTTCCGGTCGCGGCGACGAGCGCGGCGGCGGACAGGGTCAGGAAAGTCCTTCTCAGCATCCGTTCCTCCTCATGTCTATTTATCGGTCCCGTACCGAACGAAGCGCCTGCGGGGCGATGGTCCTTGCGGGGCTCTTACTGGCTTTTCGTCGATCGAAAATTCGGTGTTTCAGAAATGTAATCGATTACAGTACGGCGTGAAAAGAGCTTCCGTAATGAGACGTCGATGGACGATCCCTTAATAACGGCACCTGATGTCGGGCGGGTCACCCTCACCAATGCGGCGGTAGCCGTCGATCTGGCGCCTGGGGTCGGCGGCTCGATCGCCGCCTGTCGCATCGTGGTCAATGGTCGGCTAGTTGATCTGCTGCGCCCGGCACCGGCGGCGCTCGCAAACCCTCTTGAGGCGGGCTGCTTTCCCCTGGTGCCGTTCTCTGGGCCTGTCTTCGGGGGCGGCTTTCGTTGGGAGCAAGGGCTTCTGCCTCTGGCCCGCACCAACCCCAGGGAACCCGATCCGATCCATGGCGACGGTTGGATGCGACCCTGGCAGGTTTTGCGGCGGGGTGGAGATGCGGCGCTCCTCGAATACCGCCACCGGGTAGATCGCGAGCCGGAGGGGGCATTTCCGTTCCCCTATGTCGCGCGGCTTTGCATCCGGCTGCTGCCCGACGGCTTCGCGGCAACCCTTTCGGTGCGCAATGCCGGCCCAGGGCCGATGCCGGCCGGCCTGGGCCTGCATCCATACTTCACCGGCGCCTCCGAGGCGCGGGTTCGCTTCGCGGCGCACGCGCTCTGGCGCGACGGACCGGAGTTGGCGGCAGTCCCGCCGGGACCGATCCCGCCTGGCCTCGATTTCTCTGCCGGCCGCCCGATCGGCGACCTGGAGATCGACCATTGCTTCGAGGGTTGGGGCGGCCAGGCGTGGCTCGAATGGCCGGATCGAGGGGTGGCGGCAAGCCTCACCGCGGAGGGCGCCTTCGGCAAACTCCAGCTCTTCCATCCGCGCGATGCCGACTTCTTCTGCGTCGAGCCGGTGGCGAACGCCAATGACGGCTTCAACCGCATGGCCGCGGGGGTCGACAGACACGGTATCGCAATTCTCGCTCCGGGCGTGACCCTGTCCGGTCGGGTCGCCCTGCGCGTCGCCGCGATCTAATCGCCGAGAAGCCCCTTCAGGCCTTTGCCGAGTTCCTCGACCGCGCCTTTCGCATCTTCGGGGATGGACTCGATCGGGGCCGGTGTCTCGCTTGTGGTCGGAGCAGCCGCGCCGCCACTTGCGATGTTCACGCAGGGATTATCCTCGCCACTGCCCATTTCCCCGAGGCCGGTCACCGCGGCTGGCGGGAACAGATCGGCGCCTAACAGGCCGGTGATCTGACGGGCTGTCGCCAGCTCGTCGGGACGGAAGGTCGGCTCGGCGAGGGTGCCGCCGATCTTCACCGGAACCGCCACGTTCAGGGCCTCGGACTTGGCGGCGGGCGTCACCGTCAGGTCCAGTTGCTCAGTGCCGAGGTCGACCGTTCCTTCACCGACGACGGTGGAGTATTCGGTGTCGACGAGCATGACCTTGCTCGTCGCGATCCCATCATCGATCGCGAAGTTGCTGGCGACGCAGTTCAGGACCGTCCATTCGGACTTGCCGGAGAACAGCGTGCCCATGACCGTGCTCAACCCACCGACAATCTTGTCGAAGGCCGCCGTCTTTGCCCGCCCGCTGCTCATCAGCAGTTTTGTCTGACCGTTCAGGCTCCCCATGATCGCGGCAACCGATGCCCCCTGGCCGTTCACGTCGACTGCGATATCCGCCTGACCTTCGAGGAGGTCGGTGACCTCCGCCTCGGTCAACAAGCGTCCGAGATCGAGCTGTGGGGCGGAGACCGTGATTTTCATCTGCGGGGTCGCAGAGCTGGCGTTCAAGCCGACCGTGGCCTCCACCGGGCTGTCGGCAATGGTTGCGCGCAACGGCTCGACCGTCAGCGCGCCATTCTCCAGCCCCAAAACCACAGCCAAATCACTTGCCGTGAGAGAGGGTAGAAGAAGCTCCTGTACCTTCAGGTCAAGATGTGCGTCGGCGAGCTTCAAGCCATCGAGGGGAAGGGGATCGTCGGGGAAGACCTTTCCCGCCTCTGCCGTGGCCGGCGCGGCCCCTTCCGTTTCTGCCTCGCCCGCCTCGCCGGCCGGAACAAGCTCGGTCAGATCGAGCCGATCGCCGGTCAGCGCCGCCTCGATGCGCGGTCTCGGCCCCGTCAGACGAACGCCGACATTGCCGGCAAGGCTGCTCTCGCCCAGCGCGATTGTCAGGTTGCGAATATCGAGCGCCTCCGCGCCGCCGCCGATCTGTCCGGTTACCGCGAGCGGCAGCCCGGCCGGAATGGCGGCGCCTGTCAGCTTCTGCAGGTCTCCCAGATCCTCGGCCTTTACTTCGAGCGCGAGGTCGAGACCCTGCGCCTTCGTCGGCGCATCGATGGTGCCGTCGACATGAAGCTCGATGCCCAAGGCATCGGCGTCGATAGCGACAGGATAGGGTGCTCCTCCGTTCATCAGGGTCGTGAGCGCCCCGACCTCGCCCTCGGCCGTCAGATCGATCTCGTTGACGCTGGTATCCACTTCGAACGCGATGGGCGACTCGTAGCTTTCCGCCGTCATCGAGATGCGGTCGGCGGCGACGACCGTATCGGCGCCGGTCTGGCCGTTGCGGAAGGTCAGGACACCGTCCTCGATCAGAATCTGTTCTGCCAGAAGTTGCCGCTTGGAGTCTGGTGCGGGTTCCTCTTCCGGCGTCGGCTCGGCCGCCGCAGTATCGAACACCCAGTTGCCGTGTCCTTCGGCGTTCGTTTCCAGCAGGATGTCGGCGCCCGCGAGGACGAACCTCTGAACCCGCACCTCGCCGAACACCAGCGGCAGCAACTCGACCTGCACTTCAAGCCGCTTCAGGCGCACCATGTCCGGTCGCGAGCCCCAGGGAGCGTTCGCGAGGCTGACCTCCTCGGCCACCAGCGCAGGGGTCAGGGAGAGCTCGAGATCGAGCGGCCCGCCGAGCACGAGCCGTCGCCCGGTCGCCCTCTCGGCGGCCGAGGCGATCTCGTCGCGGTAGTCGTTCACGTCGAGGGTCAGCAGATAAACGAGCGCGCCGCCGACAAGGACGACGAGGCTCGCGGCAAGGCCGATCAGAATGGTTCGAACACGCATTTGGCGAGGATCCGGCTTCCAAGGGACATTCGGATCGAAGCTTCAGGGCTTCGAAGCGTCGACCGCGGCTGCTGCCAGTATACGGCGCGGAGGATGCGATGGATTAATCAATTTTCGGGCGGCGAGTCCAAGCGGGTTCGTCTTGTGTTCAGCAGGTTTTCCAAGTCCCGCCAGTGTGGTCGGTGTTCGGAAAGCCTAGGGCCTGATCCGATCAGGTTGGGTCAGCTTTATCGGATCGTGCTCTAGGTGCGCCATTGCTGCGGATCTCCACAAAGCTTGCTTTGGCGCGGACCTCCGCGCAAGGCTTGCTTCGGCTAGAGGAAGGGAAAATATTTTCTTTCTCTTCTCTCGCGATGTTCAGTCATTCCTGCGGAGGTGCCTTGTATTCTTTCGCCAGACAGCGGAAACCGTTAATCTCGGGTCTTGCCTGCCGCAAGGTGGCCCTCCGCAGAGGCAAGCACGCATGAGTCCGAAAGCCATGGTCGCGACGAGCTTCGACCCTGTCCTCGTCATTTTGTCCGTGGCGATCGCGGTGTTCGCGTCCTACACGGCACTCACGATCGCGGGGCGATTGAGGGCCACGGTCGGGGTTTCCCATTATCTGTGGTTGTTTGGCGCCAGCCTCGTTATGGGCGGCGGCATGTGGTCGATGCATTTCGTCGGCATGCTGGCCTTTCAAATGCCGATGCCGGTGTCCTACGATCTCTGGCTTACGCTGTTGTCGCTGGCCTTGCCGGTGGTCGTCACCGCTATCGGGTTTCATACGGTGCGGACCAGGGGACTCGCGCCGCCTGTCCTCGCGGCCGCCGGATTGTTCATGGGAATAGGCGTGGTTTCCATGCACTATACGGGCATGTCGGCGATGCGCATGTCGGCGACGGTCGAGTACCAGCCGATTTTGGTCGTCGCATCGGTCCTGATCGCGATCATCGCATCCACGGTCGCTCTGTGGCTTGCCTTCAAGGGGGGCGCGGTCTGGTCGAAGATCGCGGGCTCGGCGGCGATGGGGATCGCCATTGCCGGGATGCATTATACCGCCATGGCCGCCGCCGAATTCAGCACCGGGCATGCCGCGCCCATGGCGACCGACGGACAGCGTCTCGATCCCGCGCTGCTCGGAATCGTCATTGCCGCGGCGACCTTCTTCCTTCTGTTCCTGACGCTGCTGTCTGCACTTTTCGATCGCCGCAAAGCGGCATTCGGGGCGGACGCGGCCCCTGTTCCTGCCGGCGACCGAAATCCATACAGCCCGAAATTCGCATTCCTGGTCATCATCCTGTTCTTCGCCACGCTTACCGGTGTCGCTTGGAGCATCGCCGCCTGGAGCGATTACAACGAAACGATCGACCAGGCTCATACGGCAACGCAGAATACGTCACGCCTCGTGCAAGAGCATCTCGAGCGCGCGGTCGGCGAAGGCGACTTGGCCGTCCGGCACATGCTCAATCTCACTGAGCAGCTCGGGTTCGAGCGGGTCGTGTCGTCGGAGCCCATTTGGCGGAGTGTCCGGGACATGACGGCGTCCCTGCCGCATCTCGGCTCGATTTGGATCTTTGATGCGACCGGCCAGGCTCGCTTTACGACTCTTCAGTTTCCGCCGCCCGGTGAACAGAACGTCGCCGATCGGCCGTATTTCCGGGCACAGCAGGCCAACGTCCGGGGCGAGCTTCTGGTCGGCGAGCCCTTGAAGGGGCGGATTACGGGCAAGGACTTGTTCAATGTGAGCCGCCGCCTGGAGGACGCCGACGGCGGCTTTGCCGGCCTCGTGGTGGCAACATTCGAAACGGACTACTTCAAGAGCTTCTATAACGGGCTGAATCTCGGGCCGGAATCCGCCATCGGCATCTTTCGGGAAGACGGAACCGTCGTGGTTCGGCAACCGATGCCGCCGACCGATATCGACGGGAAGGGCATTTGGGAGCCGCTCTTCAGGGTCCACCTGCCCCAGTCCCTGTTCGGCACCGTCGACGGCATCTCGCCGATCGATCGGGTGCAGCGCATCCACTCTTACCGCAAGGCGACAGGACTGCCGCTGGTTGTCACAGCCAGCGTCGCCAAAGGCAGTGCCCTGGCGGATTGGCGGTCTCGACTGAATCAGAGCGCGGCGTTCGGATTGCTGATCGCAACGGTGTTGGCCGCCCTGTTATGGTTCGCCGTGCGCAGTCTTCAACGGGAGGAGCGGAGCCAAGCGGCCATCCGCGCGGCGCATGCCGACCTGGATCGGCGTGTACAGGAGCGAACCGCTGCGCTGCGGGAGGCGCTGACCGACAAGGAGATTTTGTTCAAGGAAGTGCATCATCGGGTGAAGAACAATCTTCAGGTGATCTGCAGCCTGCTGAACCTGCAATCGGCCCGGTTTCACGAACCGGCGGTGCGGCAGGCCTTCGACGAGGCCTATCATCGCGTCCACTCGATCAGCCTCGTGCACAAGACGCTCTACGACCAGGGCGCCTCGGCACAGATTGATTTCGCGGCCTATCTGCGGGACCTCTGCGACAGTCTTGCGAATCTCTATGGCGCAGCCGATCGGAATATCTCGATCGATGTCTCGGCCGCCGCAGGCGTGCTGGATCTCAACCGGGCCGTTCCGATCGCCCTGATCGTAAACGAGGTAATCTCGAATGCGTTGAAGCACGCTTTTCCGGACCGCCCGCTCGGGAGCGATGCCGGATGGATCAGAATCGAGTTCGTCGTGCGCGATCAGAGATTTCGGCTGTCGGTTCGCGACAACGGCATCGGAATGCCCGAAGACGCGGCGTCCCCTCCGGCCAAGAGCCTTGGGCTGGTGATCATCAACGCGCTCGCGCAGCAGATCGAAGCGACC
Organism: Virgifigura deserti; assembly: GCA_003576685.1. Taxonomy (GTDB): domain Bacteria; phylum Pseudomonadota; class Alphaproteobacteria; order Dongiales; family Dongiaceae; genus Virgifigura; species Virgifigura deserti. The sequence continues at coordinate 71,283 of QOZR01000003.1, read as the reverse complement.
GCATCCTTTCATCGTGATGACGGAACCCATTTTGAACTCTCCGGTCCGCTTGACCCGCCGGCGGCGGGCGTCTCCGGCGGTGCCAAGGGCGATTCCAGGACAACCGCCGCTGCCGAGTGACGGCCGGCCGCGGATTCGGCAATAACCCGGTCGCATTTCATCAGAGAGACGGAACTTCGCTTCCCCGGGACTTCGATTCCCAAGGCGCCGTGTCGAGACGGCATCGATGCGGGCGGAACTGCGCGTTCCGCCACACGTTACCTTATTCGATGGTGGGGCGAGATCGTCGCCTGAACACAACGCTGTCAGGGCGGCTCTGCCATTTTAGAGGAGAGGGAGGGCCTCGTTCCGTACCGCTGTCGAGCGTGCCCGGAGCAGGTGGGAACCGCATGGTCTCCCGAGGTCGCCCCGAACACGGACGATTACCGGATGGAGGGCTCTGATGCAGTCAGACAATCAAGGCCGCTCTCTCGGATCTCTCTTCGCGGAATTGACGCGAGAGACGAGCGGACTCGTGCGCCAGGAGGTGGACTTGGCAAAGACGGAGATGTCCGAGAAGGCATCTCAGGTCGGATCGGCGGTCGCTTCGTTGGCGGTTGGCGGCGCGCTGGCCTTCGCGGGCTTTTTGATTCTGTTGCAAGCCGCGGTGGTGGCGCTTTCGGCGGTAATGGAACCATGGTTGGCGTCGCTTCTCGTCGGCGGGGGCGTCGCGCTCATCGGCATCGTTCTCCTGCTGAAGGGGCGCAGCGACCTGAAGGCGCAGAACTTGGCGCCTCGACGGACCATGGAATCGGTTCAGGAAGACACCGAACTAGCCCGGGAGAGATTCTAATGGCCGAGTCCAATCAGGAAAAAGACAACAGCGGAAAAAGCGCAGCCGAAATCGAACGCGAGATCGGTCAGACTCGTGCGGAGATCGACGATACGCTTGACCGGATCTTCGACAGGCTTACGCCGGGGCAAGCTTTCGAACAGGCTATTGATTACTTCCGCCGTTCAAACGGCGTCTCGACCTTTGGTATTGCGGTGAAGAACAATCCCGTCCCGGCTCTCCTGGCTACGATCAGCATCGGTTGGCTGATCGCCGCCACCATGCGCGAGCGTGCGCGGCAATCCGAACTCACCGGAACCCGGTTGCCATCGCAGGACTTCTCCGACCGCTCGATCGCCGGGCGAATGGCGGAAGCGAACGCGGGCACCGGCGAGACCTGGGAGGGTGACGACTTCGAACCGCAGAGAGCGCAGGTCTTCACCGTGCCGGCGGGCGACCGCTCCGAGACGAGCTCTGTTGAAGAGAAGGAGCCGCCGGCGCGTCGCTAACGTGAATGGCGGATGCCGAGCGACGCACAAGTCAAAGGACTGTCCGTAATACCTGTCGACGATCCCGATCGAGGCAACACGCTGCGCGAACTGGACGTCCGATCCTGGCGGTGCGGCGGCGGTCGCGGGTGGCCAGCCAGCCTAGCATCGAAGGGGCGTGACTGTTCCGGATCTACACTTCCCATTGGAGGGCGATGGGCGCCTTGAACGGTCCTCCCTGCCGTGCGGGACGGTTAACGCAGCCCACGGCAAAGGGGAATTAATATCCTCTCCGGCCCTTGCATTTTCGGACGCGATTCCATTATTTTCGCGGTGGACGTATTCGCACGTGCCTATGGCCCCTGGTGGTTATGCAACGACGTAACGCGGCCTCTTTTGGTTTACTCGGCAGGGTATTGCCGGTTCCGATCGGGGAAGTGATTGGTTGCTGCGAGCCGCGGGGGCTAAATCCCCGGAATCGCTCGATATTGAAAGGATAACCGCGACGCTGGCGTCCGGTGTCCTTTCGCGGCCAAGCGGCGTTCCCGACATTCGAATCGCGCCCCTGCAGGGTGAAGCCATGTTTTCGCGTTCGGCGGAGAGGCCCGCCGGATTGGCTTGCCGTCTCGGATTGAAGGAAGGATCACGGATGCGAATGTTCTTCTTCGGTAGCCTGATGGATCTGGACCTGCTCCGCCTCGTGGTCGGGCGGGACATCGGTGATCTCGTGTTCACGCCGGCCGCAATTTTGGGGTTCGAGCGTCGGCGGGCCTGTGACGAGTCCTTTCCGATCATCATGCCGCATCCGGGAGGACAGGTGGATGGGTTTCTGGTCGATGGCCTGACGACGGCCGATATCGACAGGATCCAGTTCTACGAGTCCGATGACTATGCGTTGCGCACCTTCACTGTCGCAACCGCCACCAGCCGTGTCGAGGCCGAGGTCTTCCTGCCGACCGAAAAACTCGCAGACGAAGGGATCGTCTGGGAGTTCGATACATGGCTGGAGGTCGAGAAGCCGATGTGCTTGGCTCTCGCTGAAGAGCTGATGTCGCATTACGGGATCTTGACATCGAAGCAGTACGATTTGCTTTGGCCCGATATGAAGGAGAGGGCGTGGCAGCGCTTCTTCGGCCCGGCTGCGGGGCGCAAGCACGCGGTCGGAGAGGACTGAGCGGCGCTCCCGGCCGCAGGAGCCGGTCAAGCGATCACGGTGCGACCAGGTGATGCACTCCGCCCGGCCCTGTGGCTCGGCCGCCGGCGATCCTCCGAGTTCCTGAAAAAGTACAGCGGCGGGTAAGCGGCGGACGGTGAACGCGAAGGCTCCGTTGCGCCGCTGACGGTGCGGCGAATCAGCATCATGGGATTGCGGGCGCCAGCGCGAGATGAAGAATCATCGCGCTAAGCAATGGCCGCTATCGCCGTGCGAAGAGCAACGCACGAACCCGCCAATCCCACGGGTCCCGCTATTTCCTTTTCATCAGCGCCTCGGCGATCAGCGACTTCATCGGGCCTTCCAAGACGCTCGTGCTCATCTCCACGTCGGTACGGGCGCGGCTGGCCGTTGCCCCGGCCGTCTTCCTGGGTTTGGCGACCTTGGCGTTCTTTGTCGTCCTGGTGCTCTTCGTACTCTTCGCACTCTTCGGGCTCTTGCTCTTAGGTTCGTTTCGCCGGCCCTTCGTTGATGCCGTCCGCTTTGCCATGAATTTTTCCTTCCATCTTATATGCACCAAGCCACCGCATCTCGCATCGGTAAGACTGCGAGCGCGGCAGCTTGTCCGCATCATGTAGCATTTTCTGCTGAAGCCAACAGTAATACTCGCTCTGCCGTGAGGGATTGATATCGCGCGTGCCCGTTGGAACGATCCGGCCTCGCCGAGCGCGCCGCCTCCGCCACGTCGCCGTGCCCTGTGAAGGATTGTTTCGGCGGAATGCTCGGGAGCACCGGCGGGAACACCGGCGGCGCGATCCCGTTCTCTTCATGAGGGGCTACGGAAAATGGGATCGTGCGATGCAGTCATTGCGGGGATGCCATGTGGTGGTGACCGGCGCGTCGGCCGGTGTTGGCCGTGCGACGGCGGTGGCATTCGCCCGTCTCGGCTGTCGCGTCGGGCTCATAGCGCGCGGAGCGGACGGCCTTTCCGGCGCCAGGGCCGAGGTCGAGGCCGCCGGCGGACAGGGGCTCGTGCTCCAAGCCGACGTCGCCGACGCCGAGGCTGTCGAGCGGGCTGCCGAGCAAGCCGAACGGGAGAACGGCCCGATCGATATCTGGGTGAATGTGGCGATGGTCACCATTTTCTCGCCGGTGAGCCAGATGACGCCTGAGGAGTTCCGTCGCGTCACGGAGGTGACCTATCTCGGCCAGGTGTACGGGACGATGGCCGCGCTGAAGCGGATGCGCCGTCGGGACCGCGGCACCATCGTCCAAGTCGGGTCGGCGCTGTCCTACCGCGCCATCCCGCTGCAATCCGCCTACTGCGGCGCGAAATACGCCATCCGCGGCTTTACCAACTCGCTGCGAAGCGAACTGATCCACGACGGCAGCAACATTCGGCTGACGATGGTTCAACTGCCGGCCGTCAACACGCCACAATTCGATTGGAGCCGGAACCGCATGCCGATGCGGCCGCAGCCGGTGCCGCCGATCCACCAGCCGGAGGCGGTCGCAGCCGCGATTCTGGAGGCTGCGGCAAAAACCCCGCGCGAGCTTTGGGTCGGCATCCCGTCCGTGAAGGCCATCGTCGGCGACATGGTTCTTCCCCACTGGCTCGACCACATGTTGGCGTCGCAGGCCTATGACGGGCAGCAATCGAACGAGCCGGACTCTGCAGACCGCGCGGACAACCTGTTCGCGCCGATGGACGGTGACTATGGAGCGCATGGTCGCTTCGATGCTCGCGCTTCACCGACGGTGTTGCGGTTCGAGCCGACAAAGCTCCGAATGGCGGCCGCCGCGTCGATGGCCGGACTCGCCGTCGCAATCCTTTGCCTCGGCTATCTCGGCGGCAAGCGACGGGCGCGACATTTCTCGCAGGTCGACGCCGGTACTGCGGCGCTTCGATGAGAGTAACGGACAGCGATGGTGGTCGTGATGAAACTCCGAGCCGTCGTTCGACGTTGATCCCTTATCGCCCGCCCGCATTCGCGATCCACAGGGCGATGATCCGACGGGCTTGCGGACGATGGCGCTCCCCGACCATGCGCTTCCGATCGCGGGTTGTCGGGAAGCCGAACCGGAGTGGCGTTCGGTCACTATGTCTTGAGCGTAAGGAGGTCCAATGCCGCCGCGTGATCCCGGAGCCTGGATGTGGGTCGAAGCGTGCGAGATGATCGACCGGGCGGAACGCCTGCACCGGCAGTTCTTCCAACTCGGACGGTCGCCGACGCAAAGGCCGAGCTGGGAGCCGCCCGTAGATGTCTTCGAGACCGAGCGGGAACTGTGGATCCTGGTCGCGTTGCCGGGCGTCGAGCGGGATCATGTGGAGGTCATTGTCGACGGTGGCACGCTGATCGTTGCGGGCGAGCGACGGATCCCCGCCGAGGTGCGCGCCGCTGCGCTTCACCGTCTTGAAGTCCCCTACGGACGGTTCGAGCGACGCATTGCCCTGCCGTCCATTCCTTTGGAGATCGGGCGGCGGGATTTGGCCAATGGATGCTTGGTGCTGACGCTGCGCAAGCAGTGAGAGGGAGCGGTTCATAAGATGAAGACAGAGTCCACGAGGGAGAATCTTCCGTCGGGCGAGCAGGCGCGACAGACCGCCACGAACGGAGCGCCGAAGTCGGAGGGATCCTCTCCCAATATTCCGGCCGACGCCGTCATCATCGTTCCGGTCCGCAACACGGTCCTGTTCCCCGGAACCGTTCTGCCGCTGACCATCGGTCGTGAGCGCTCTCTCGCCGCTGCCCAGGACGCGGCGCGTAATGAGCGGCCGGTCGGCATCCTCCTGCAGCGCAGCGACGAGGTGGCGGAGCCCGGCCCGACGGACCTTTACGAGGTCGGTACCATCGCCGGCATTCTCCGCTACGTCACTGGAAATGACGAGACACATCACCTCGTCTGCCAGGGCGTCGAGCGGTTCCGCGTCCTCGAGTTCCTGCCGGGCTATCCGTTCCTCGTGGCTCGTATCGAGCGCATTCCGGAGCCGGAGGTCAGCGGAACCGGAATCGAGGCGCGCTTCCATCAGCTCAAGCAACGGGCCGTCGAGGCGCTGCAACTGCTTCCGAACGCGCCGCCGGAGCTGATCGCCGCCGTGCAGAGCATGTCGTCGGCACCAGGGCTCGCCGATCTGGTGGCCAGCGTCATGGACCTCAAGCCGGAGGAGAAGCAGGAGGTCCTGGAGACGGTCGATATCGAGCCTCGCCTCGACAGGATCCTGTGGCTTCTGGCCTACCGCCTCGAGGTGCTGAGATTGTCGCGGGACATCGGCCAGCAGACCCGCGAGGCGATGGAGAGCCGGCAGCGGGAACATCTGCTGCGCGAACAGCTCCGGACGATTCAGCAGCAGCTGGGCGAGGCCGACGAGAAGTCGGCCGAAATCGCCGAGCTGACGGAGGCGATCGCCAACGCCAAGATGCCGCAGGAGGTGGATGATCAGGCGCGGAAGGAGCTGCGGCGCCTCGAACGTCTGCCGGAGGGCGCGGCCGAGTACTCGATGATCCGCACCTATATCGACTGGCTCGTCGATCTGCCCTGGTCGGCGACCAGCGCGGAGCCGGTCGACATCGCCCATGCGCGGAAGATCCTGGATGAGGATCATTTCGGGCTGGAGAAGATCAAGCAACGGATTCTGGAGTATCTGGCGGTCCGCAAGCTCAATCCAGAGGGGCGGAGCCCGATCCTGTGCTTCGTCGGACCGCCCGGTGTCGGCAAGACGTCCCTTGGCCAGAGCATCGCGCGGGCGACGGGACGAAAATTCGTTCGAGCCAGCCTCGGCGGCCTGCATGACGAGGCGGAGATCCGCGGCCACCGGCGCACCTATATCGGGGCGCTACCCGGCAACATCATCCAGGGGATTCGCAAAGCAGGGACGCGGGACTGCGTCTTCATGCTCGACGAGATGGACAAGCTCGGGGCGGGGTTTCACGGCGATCCGTCCTCCGCCCTGCTCGAGGTCCTCGATCCCGAGCAGAACAGTACGTTCCGCGACAATTATCTCGCCGTGCCGTTCGACCTCAGCAAGGTCATGTTCATCGCCACGGCCAACATTCTGGATACGATTCCCGGACCGCTGCGCGATCGGATGGAGGTGATCGAGCTTCGCGGCTACACCGAGGACGAAAAGATGCAGATCGCGCGCCGCTATCTGGTCCAGCGGCAGCTCGATGCGAACGGGCTTTCCGCCGAACAGCTCCAGATTGGCGACGACGCGATCCGCGCCATCATCCGCGACTATACCCGCGAAGCCGGCGTGCGGAACCTGGAACGGCTGATCGGCGCCGTCGGCCGTCATACCGCGATGCGGATCGCCGAAGGCGCCGCCGAGCGGGTCGAGGTCGGACCCGACGATCTGCATGGCATCCTCGGCCCGAAGCGGTTCGAGAGCGAGGTCGCCATGCGGACCAGCGTCCCGGGGGTGGCGACCGGCCTTGCCTGGACGCCGGCCGGCGGCGATATCCTCTTCGTCGAGGCGAGCCGCGGCCCAGGCACCGGCAGGCTGATTCTCACCGGTCAGCTCGGCGACGTCATGAAGGAAAGCGCTCAGGCCGCGCTGAGCCTCGTGAAATCGCGCCTCGGCGATTTTGGGCTGACACAGGAGACATTCGAGAAGAGCGACATCCACATCCATGTCCCCGCGGGTGCCATTCCGAAGGACGGCCCGAGTGCCGGCGTTGCGATGTTCGTCGCGCTTGTCTCGTTGCTGACCGAGAAGACGATCCGCAGCGATACGGCGATGACTGGTGAAATCAGCCTTCGCGGACTCGTTCTTCCCGTCGGCGGAATTCGCGAGAAGGTGGTGGCGGCCATGCGCGCAGGCATCAAGACCGTTCTGCTGCCGGCGCGGAATAGAAAGGAGTTCGAGGAGATCCCGGAGGAGGCGCGCGAGCGGCTGCAGTTCGTCTGGGTCGAGCAGGTCGACGACGCGGCGCATGCTGCGATCGGCGACTGGGAGGCGGCGAGGGTCGAGCCCGAAACGGTATAGGTTTGAGATAATGCGATCCGTTGAAATTCTTTCGAGATTTCTTTCGCTGGCCGCAACTGCGCTGCTTGCATTCGGTAACCAAGCGTCCGCGGAATCCTGCCGCGATGAGGCCGAGCGCTTGGCACAGTCCTATGAGCTGCAATGGCCTCAGCCGCCGGTCACAATGGAGTCCCGCGGTATGACCGGGACAGACGAGCTTGCGCCCTCGCAGGGAGTGATCGAGCCGCCGGCCGGTGACAGCGACATGGTGATGGATGCGCCGGAGACGGAATCCCAAATGCCGACCGCTCCCGAGGTCGCGCCACCGTCGACCGAACAGCCGGTGGACGATCTCACGGCGGAGCAGCGGACCCGGATGGAGGCCTTGCTCACCGAGGCCATAAAGGCAGAGGAGGCGGGGAACTCGGCGCAATGCTTCGAGCGCCTGAGCGAGGCCAAGGCCGTTCCCTAGCGCCGCCCTTCTCGCAATTGACCCGCCCACGACAACCTTTGCCGGTACCGAAGCGCGAGGCCGGCAAATAAGCCGAACCAAAGCCAGCCGGGCGGAAGAAAACCAGGAGAATTGGGCCGCTGGATGGGGGCAGCGCAAAATCCCGGTATGCCGATCGATGGAACCATTGCGTCCGGTTTCTTGTTTATTACAGCGGCGGATGCGTGGGTGAGAAATGCAAAGGGGTCCCGCAACAATGCCGGCGCGCAGGTCTTTCCGAAACTCCAGCATGCTCTACCGGTCAATCCCGCCGACATCCCCCCGGAGGGTGATGGAGCCTCTCCCGCGCGACGCCGGCGGTGATGCATGACGGCCTTCTCGGGGCACGAGAACCAATGGGCGCACAGTCGAGACTGCGAGGCATGTCGATGAGCGGTCGGAAAATTCGCGTTGCCATCGTGGGGGTGGGAAACTGTGCATCCTCTCTCGTGCAGGGTGTGGCGTTCTACGGGGGCGCGAGCGAGGCGGACGTGGTTCCGGGGCTGATGCATGTCAGCCTGGGTGGCTATCACGTCAGGGACATCGAGTTCTCGGCCGCCTTCGATATCAATGCGACCAAGGTGGGCGCGGATCTGTCCGAGGCGATCTTCGCAGAGCCTAACAACACCTGCAGATTCACCGATGTTCCCCTGTCGGGGGTCACCGTCCATCGCGGCAGAACGCTCGACGGGCTGGGCAAGTACCTGCGTCAGTCGATCACCGAGGCCGACGGCCTTCCCGACGACGTGGCCGACATTCTGCGGCGGACCCGCACGGATGTGGTGGTTTCCTATCTTCCGGTCGGGGCGGAGCGGGCAACCCGATGGTATGTCGAGCAGATTCTCGAGGCGGGATGTGCCTTCGTGAACTGCATCCCGGTGTTCATCGCGTCTCGGCCGGAATGGAGCCAGCGGTTCGCCGAGCGGCGCCTGCCGATCATCGGCGACGACATCAAGTCGCAGGTCGGCGCGACGATCGTTCATCGGATTCTGACCAACCTGTTTCGCGAGCGGGGCGTCCGTCTGGATCGGACTTATCAGCTGAACTTCGGGGGCAATACCGATTTTCAGAACATGCTCGAACGGGAACGGCTGGAGTCGAAGAAGATCTCGAAGACGAACGCGGTGACGAGCCAGCTCGATTATCCGCTTTCGGACAAGGACGCCCATGTCGGCCCGAGCGATTATGTACCGTGGCTCGGCGATCGCAAATGGTGCTACATCCGGATGGAGGGCACGACCTTCGGCAACGTGCCGCTCAATTGCGAGCTCAAGCTCGAAGTGTGGGATTCGCCGAACTCGGCTGGTGTTGTCATCGATGCCGTGCGCTGCGCGAAGCTCGCGCTGGACCGCGGCGTCGGCGGCGCGCTTCATGGCCCGGCCAGCTATTTCATGAAGAGCCCGCCGCAGCAGTTCACGGATCACGAGGCGCACGACCGGACGGAGGCCTTCATCCGGGGCGAGGAGCCGTGCTGAGCCGGCGCGGCCGGTGACGGCCGTCTTGCTGATCCGCCATGGGGCGCATGTCCTCCAGGGAAAGGTCCTCGTCGGCCGGACGCCAAGCGTCCATTTGAGCGGGGAGGGACGGCGGCAGGCGGAAACCCTGGCGCACCGCCTCGCGGGGGCGTCGATCCGGGCGATCTACAGCAGTCCGCTCGAGCGGGCGCGGGAAACCGCGGCACCGCTTGCGGAACGGCTCGGGCTGGAAACAAAGGTGGTGGAGGACCTGAACGAGATCGATTTCGGCGACTGGACGAACCAACCGATCGAGACTCTGGCCGACGACCAGCGGTGGCACCTCTTCAATTCCTTCCGCAGCGGAACGACGCCTCCTAACGGCGAGGCGATGCTCGATGTTCAGGCGCGCTTCGTCGGAATGGTCGAAGGGCTACGGACGCTATATCCCGGCGCCCAGGTCGCCATTGTGAGCCATGGCGATGTAATCAAGAGCGGCCTCGCTCACTGGCTTGGCGTTCATCTTGATCTGTTCCAGCGGATCGAAGTGAGTCCCGGCTCGCTGAGCGTCGTCGAGATCGAGGACCATGGCCCCCGGATCCTGCGGGTCAATTCGCCCTGTTAAGGATCTGGCCCGTTCGAGAGAAAAAGAACGGCGGCTCATCGCGAGCCGCCGCTGCAAAGTCACCTTCTGACGAGGTGTTAGGCCGCTTTGCGACGCGCAAGCCCTCCCAGGCCGAGCAGGCCCGCGCCGAGGAGCGCCAGCGTTGCCGGCTCCGGAACCGAGGTCACGCTCAGCTTGGCGATGTCGAAACCGTCCGTGCTCGTTCCCGGATTGGGTGAGGTGTCGACGATCCGGAGCGAATTGAAATTGCCGCTGAAGACCGTCAGGAAATAGCTCGTGTTCGCTCCGTCCTCGGCCGAGGTCAGGGTCGCGATCAGGCCATCCACGAAAGTGGCGCCGCCGCCCAAAGCGTTGTTGAACACTTCGCCGATCAGGACGTAATTGTCGTCGTTCAGGCCGAGATAGATCTCGGCGCTCTCGGCGTGGTTGGAGCCGAGATTGGTCAACTCGATCACCGTCCCGCCGCTGATGGAGCGGTTCGTCGGATCGATCACGAGGTCGAGGCTGCCTCCGAGGCCAAGCGAAAGCATCGAATTGTTATTGTCGTCGAAGATGTTGCCCTCGATGAGCCGGCTCGGATCGATGGTGCCGGCACCCTGCGTGTACTGAACGGAGCTGAAATCGTCCGCGCTATCATGGATGATCGTGCCCGCCTGGGCGGCGGTTCCGATCATGGTCGCGGCAAACGCCGCAAGACCAACTTTAAGGATATTCATTCGTCCCCCCAAGTAGGAATAAGATTTTGCAGAACAAGACGCTGTCTTTTCGCTGAACAGATCCTCGTTGCTCTTAGAGCATTGATCCGTCAGCGAGGCCGTATAAACTTGTCTGCAGGACTCGTGCCATTATAAAAAATCGTTATATAGCAATATATTATATATTATTGGTTCTGTTCTGGGCTCGATGTGTAAGGGGCGCCGACGCCCTGCTTTGCTCTGCCATAGCTTTCGAAAGCGTGAGATAGACAAAAGCCCCTTTGTATCAAGAACATGCCGGCAATATTGCATCAAAGCAAAACGTAAAATCTATTTACATTAACTATTTAACTTTCATTTGGTTCTTTTAGTCTCAGGCACTGTAAAGCTGGCCTGTCAAGAACGGTCGGGGGCACCCTGCGGCACCAGCCCGACGGCTCGATAGAGATCCGCGCGATGGCGCGCCCAGTGCTCGGCGATGCAATCGACGGCGGGGCGGTCGTAATAGCGCCAGGGGATCTGCCTTGCGTTCAAGCCGACGAAATGGGCTCCGCATCGACCGAGGTGGGGGAGGTGAGGGGAAAGGCGAGCAGATCGTGACCTCGTCGAGGCGTACGACGAGGGATGGATGCCGGTGGGAAAGAGCCGCAACCTGCAGCCCCTGCTCGTCGAGCTCGGAGACGAGGCGGGTCGGGTTCACCTCGAGCAGCGCACCCAAGACTGCGCCTAGATCAAAACCCGGTGGCAGGCCGTGAATGCCGGCGTTCCGGGGTTCCGGGCCGCAATAGTCGCCGAACTGACCGAAGCAGCTATGAACGTCGGCGGCGAGAACGCAGATCCCGCTGTCGCCAGAATCCAGCCAGTCCGCGATCGCTTCGGGCATGCCCCAGAGAATGCAGTCATTGTCCAGAGACAGCTCGTAGCGATCCGGCGTAACGCGCAAGGGCGCGAATTTCCAGGCACCTCCTCGGCCATTCCGCCGTCGAGGAAGCGGGCAATCGCCGGTGGAACTGCATCGGTAGCAGCCGCGCGCCAGATGACCGTCTCCGGCACGTCCCCCGTCCGCCGGCGGGCCTCGGCGAGCGGAATGGAGTTGACGCAGACGATATAGGCGACTTTGGGACCAACATCTCCCGCCGTCCATCGCACGGCAAGACGGCTCCTGTCCGGTTTGCTCATGCAATCCTGCCGCGGCGGCCAGTCGGCGGCTTATTCAACGGCTTGTCGAGAACCCACTGGTCCACCAGAACGCACATCGGAACGCCTTCAGGAGTGGTATAGCGGCACTCCTCCTGCAGTGAGCCGGTCAGCCGATAGCCAAGGCGTTCATACAGGCGCCGCGCATCGGTATTGTCCTTCTCGACGCCTATGCGCGTATGGGCGAACCCACGGCGCCTTGCCACCTCCTCCGCGGCCACAATCAGCCGAGTGCCGATGCCGGCGCCTTGCAGCGGCGGAAGCACGCGAATCGCCCAGAGGACGGCACTCTCCTTGGTGAAATCGATCCATGCCTGACCAATAGGATAGCCATTCAAGTCGGCGACGAGCATCAGGCCCCGTCCTTGCTTCTGGGCTTCAAAGGCTGCCCGGATGATGTTCCGGTGTTCGGTGAATAGCCCGAACCACTCGAGCGGAGTGAGATCCCGTTCGGTGCAGACGCGAATCGCGACATCAAGCGCAATTTCGAAGTGGTCGAGAGTTGCAGGCCGGGCGGTCATGGGGACAACAGCGACACTGAACGGATGCCACCGCGCCGGAATTGGCGGCTGTAGCTCGGGCGATCCTCAGCTCCCCAGTGATATTTGTAGTCCTCGCCGCCCCGGAGAAAGTGGAACTCCGCGGCCCGTTCTCGAACCGCCTGTTCGATCGCATGGGCGACGATCAGCGTTCCCGGGCTGAGCCCTGCGAAGGCGGGATCGAAGCCGCTGAGATAATAGTGGGTGCGGGTCCTGTCCGCGAATCCGTAGAACGCCGCGACGGTTCGGTTGTCCAAGCGCAGAACATAGAGCCGGAGCATGTCTCGCGCGAGCAGCAACGGCGCCGCCTCCTCGTGGAAGCGACGGATGGCCTGGTCGGCTAGCACGCCCGGGAGGCCCCGGTAATGCCAGCACGCGCCATGCAATCGAACGAGGGCATCGAGCGATGCCGCGACAGTTTCCGCTTCGGCGGCCTCGGCGCAGAGCCGGCCGAGCTTCGATGCGCGACGTCGGTAATATCGCAGATTCGCGGCCATGCGGCGCGGCAGTTGCCGGGCCAAAGCCTCGACGGTTCCGGGAATCGGCAAGACCGGCGAAGGCTCCTGGGGGATGCGTCTATCCACCCAGCCCGAAGGGGAAGGGGCGTGCAAGAGAACGGAATCAGGTCGCAGCTGCTGCAAGTCACACAAGTCCCACCGGCGGTTTTCCGACGCCAAATATGCAAGAGCGATGGCCGCGCCCTGCTGGCCGATGCTTGGGTCAAACAGCCCGTCGCAGTAATCGGTAATGCCGCAGCCGATCGGCAACAGCACCCGTTCCCCAGCCCCTTCGGAGATGAACAACGGAACGAGACCAAGAAGTGTTCCGTGTCGACGCAGCGTGAGCACGAGCAGATCCTCGTGGCCGAAATGCTTCCACCACGGAATCAGCCATTCCGGCGACTGGAACGGCGTAGCCGACGGATCGCGCCGCCACAGGTCAGTCCAGTCATGGCGCAGCGCCTCCAGCCCATCCAGGCTGCTCACCACGTCAAGCGCCGGAGCCGACACAGGCTGCCCCCGGCGCTTGATGGAAACGCCCCGTGGCTTCGGTGCGACGGCCGGCCAGGGTATGGTAGAGTTCGAGATAGCGATCGGTCATGCGCGCCAATGAAAAGCGGCGTCGCGCCGCTGCCCGGCATTCTTCCGGATCCAGAAACCGAGCTGCTTCGATTGCCTCGGCCATCTCCTGTACGTCGCGCACCAGGAACCCGGTCCGCCCGTCCTCGATGATGCTTGCCAGCGCGCCGGACGGAAATGCGACCACCGGCGTCCCGCAGGCAAGAGCCTCCATCGCCACGAGCGAACTGGTCTCCGCCGCCAGACTCGGCACCAGCAGGCATTGCGCGGCCGTCAGCAAGCGGTGCTTTCGCTCGACGCCGATAGGCCCGATGAACCGCCGTGCTCGGTCGAGCCGCGGCCTGATCTCCTCCTCGACGTAACGCAGATGCTCGGGATAGCGAAACACCGCTCCGGCGAGAAGCAGCGGAATGTCGGCCTGCCTGGCGGCGTCGAGCGCGAGGTGAAAACCCTTCTCGGGACAGAGCCGGCCGAGCGCGATCGCGAAGCGGCGTTTCGCTACCGGCATGGTCACGGCAGGCAGGGCGACACCGTTCTCGATCGGCGGCAACAGCGCCGCGTTCGAAGGAAACGCCTCATGCTGAGACCGGGACACGCCATGCAGATGCGTGTCGGGGCGGTCGAGATAAAGGATCGCCGACTGATAATAGTCGGGTGGCAGATGGAGCGTCACCAGGACCGGCGGGCCGGGCGGGGGCAGATAGGTATGGAAATCGATGCCGTGCATGTGGACGAGATCGACGGGCCACCGGCTCAGGGCCTCGGCAATCCTCCGCCGGTGGGTCGCGCAGACTTGACGAAAGACTCCCTCGTCGATGGATCCTGGGGGAGCGGGCGTCGGCAGAAGAATCCCTCCGGTGGCCGATCCTTCGCAGGCAATCACCAGCGAGCGGTGCCCGGCGCGCGTGAGCGCCGCATCCAATTGTGTCAGGATCTGCTCGGCGCCGCCGACAGCGTCAGGGCCGACGGACGCCAACGGATACGCGATGTTGAGCACGGTCAGCGGCATGTTGCCCGTCCGGACTGCAAGGAGGCGAGCGCCGTTCCCGCCAGCGCTCGCCATCGCGCGCCCGTCATGCCCCAGTCGAAGAGTTCGTAGAACAGCCGTCCCGCGTGCGGTGGGCGCCGGAAATCATATGTCGGGGCCGGCCGAAACGGCTCCCGGTCAGGCGGGAACCGCGTCAGCATTGCCGCCTGGCTCGCGAAGCAGGCGATCATCCGGCGTTTCAGACATTGCTGCGCGTCGGTCAGTGGCAGGAGGACAATGTCGTGATCGCCGTTCGGCAGAAATTCGAGGGCGGCGATGGTACCGTCCCGCATGTGATAGGAGGCCATCTCCACGATCGCCGGCGAAACCCCGTTCCGCCTCTTCAGGAGGTCGCAGGCGCCATGGACGGCGAAGGCGGTCGAATCATGGTCCGGATGTCCGCCCTCGTAGGGATGCGTGACAACGATGTCCGGGCAGATCCGGTCGAGGCGTTCGGCGAGCGTCAGGGCAAGCTCGGCAAGATGGAACGCGGCCTCCTGGTCGGCGATGCCGATCCTGTCGGTCTGTTGCGGCGCGATACCCGCGAGGGCCAGGGCCTGCTCCAATTCGCCTCGACGCGCGCGTGCATAGGCTTGTCTCGTCTCAAATCCTCCGGCGGCCGCATCCCGCATGTTTCGAGGCGCACCATCGGTCACGTGAAGCAGCGTGAGGGCTCTCAGCCGCGAAAGCTGGCCGCCTGCGCCGATCACCTCGTCGTCGGGATGAGCGGCAACGATGGCAGCGGAGGGGACTTGCAAAGGTGTATCGCCGGCGCGCAGCCGCTCCAGAAAGTGCCGCGCCGCGCTGGCGGTACGGTCGGCTTCAGAGAGCTGTTGCGGAGGACAGCTTATGCGGTCGGTTCGTGACGGGTTTGGCTGCATAGCGGCGTACCATCGCAGCGCAGAACTCGGCAAACTCCTCATTCACCTGCGGCGGGCTCGTGTGATGCGGCGCGAGGCCGCGATGCTCTGGTGTGAAACAGAAGGTCAACGTCACGTCGAACTCCTCCAGCGCACGCATTTGCCGATCGAACCAAGCCTCGGCATTCGGGCGGAAGCTGTCCGCCCAGCTCAAGCCCGTCCGGAGATGCTTCACCCCGAGCCGCCGCAGCCAGCGAACGGCGTCGTCGAGACGGTGGTCCTCGAAATGGAACCACTGACAGATCCCGAGATCGGGCGTGTATCGGGCAAAGCTGTCGAGGGCACGTTTCGGTGTCCCGTCCTCGCGCAGGAGTCCCATATAGAAGTGACGGTAGTAGGATGATCCTTCGGCTTCGCGGTGCCGCGTCGTCGCGGTCCAGGCGCGCGGCAGATCATACAAGCTGTACCAGTGGATGCGCGGGACGCGTCCGATCAGCAGCTCGGCCGTCCGCGCCAGCCCGAACTCCTGAACCTCCTCTGCACCGAAAGTCGACACGCCGACCTCGGTGACCCAGATCGGGAGGTTGGTAACGGCCTGGATCTCCTGCAGCTTGGCGGGCCAGTCGTCGACCATCCAGTGGTTCCAGTCGAACGGAAAGCCATGCACCGCGATGACGTCGAGTCGGTCCAGGACGCCTTGCCCCTTCATGTTCTCGATGAATAGTGGGTCGATCGGCGAGATGCCGCCGAGGACCCGCAGGAGATGCGGGTTCTCGGCCTCTATCGCCGTCGCCGCCAGCTTGACCATGTCGCCATAGCCCGTCCAGGTCGGGTCAAGCTCCGGATCCCAATGCGACTTGTTGTTCGGCTCATTCCAGAGCATCACCGCTTCAATCACGCATTCTCCCCCTTGCCGGATAAACAGCGCCGGACGCGCCGGTGGTATCGCCGCGCCGGCAGATGAAAACTTCCTCTTCCGGATGATCGAGAATCTCAAAGCCAGCGCTGCGGAGCATCGCTTCGGAGCAGGCACGGTTCGGAATCCACCAGTTCGTCTGGTCGTCGGAATAGCGTTTCTCGATGAAATGCAGACGTGGAAAACCTTCCCGCTCGAAGATCTCCTGCTCCTGGAAGGGATAGTTTTCCTGCAACGCTTCGACCTCCGGGCTTCCTCGCTGCAGCGACTGAAAGACGAAAAGATCCTTCACGACATGCTCATGGATCAGGTCGAGGGCGAGCAGAGGGTGCCGGAGGTGGTACAGCACGCCCATGAACAGCACGAGGTCGAACGTCTCGCCGAGGTCTGCCACGTCGTAGACCGAAAGCATCCTCAACTCGATATCGACGCCGCAGAGCTCGGCGGCGAATCGGGCTTGCTCCAGATAGGTCTCATCGAAGTCGATGCCGAGAACGCGATCGGCGCCGCGGCGTTTCATCTCGATCGAGTAGAAGCCGGCGTTGCAGCCGATATCGAGCACGGTCTTTCCGCGCAGATCGGCCGGCAAGGCGTCGGCGAACTGATTCCATTTGACGGCGGGATAGTCGCCGAGGAAATGATGCGGCGCCGTCTGCACGCCACGCAGGTCGATGTTGTGGAACCAGTCTCCCAGCTCGAGCGCCCGCTGTCGGATCTCTTCGGGCGTCAGACGACAGTTTGTGTCCTGCATGATCAGAGGTCGCCGTCGACCGCCAGCGCGGGAAAACGGCGACCGCTGCGTTCCCGGGTGAGTCCTTGGGGCGGTGGGACATCCAGGCCGTCGCCCGAGCCCTCGGGCCTTTCGGCCAGCAGGTTCATGGCTTCGCGATATCCGTTCAGCGTGCCGACATCGACATAAGCTTGCCCGGCTCGCACGCCGTGAGCCTTTCCGCCGCGGGCGATATAGGCGTTAATCAGAGAGCCGATATATTCGTCGACGCGATTGCGCTCGCACCAGAGCTCGAATAGGGCGTGAAGGACCTGTCCCGGAAGCTTGAAGGCGCCCCAGATCCATTGGGACTCGGGGTTTTGGCGCTTGACCTGGATCTCGAGAACGAGACCCTGGCTGTCCGTTACCACGGCATCGAAGAATTCCGGGCGTTCGACAGGAAACAGGAGGAAGGACAGCCGGTCATCATTGAGCGCACAGAGCCCGTCTTCGGGGAACCAGATCGTGTCCGGAAGGCCTACGGTCACAACCTCCGTCGGATGGACCAGCGGCAGGGCGCGAAAGATTGCATCGCACAGGCCGCCGGGTTGGGGCTGGACGACATAGGAAATGTCGGCCGGTCCAACCCGGCCGCCGTAATATTCGAGGATGTCCGACTTGCCCGGTGCGATGACGAAGCAGATCTTGCGGGCGCCGCATCGGATCATTCGCTCGACCAGATATTCGCTGACGGCTCGCGGTCGCTCGACATCGCCGTCCCGGCGACTGCCGACAGGAAGAAGCTCCTTCGAAAAGGCCAAAGGTTGGATCCGCGTTCCGCTTCCGGCGGCTGGAATGATCCCCCACATGCGTCAGGCCTCCATCAGCGGCATCGCCACTGTGGATGGCCGCGCGGGATCGCCAGCCAAGGCCGCGTCGAGGGCGTCTTCCAGGTCCTTCGCACGCTGGTCCGCGGTATGCTCGGCGAGGACGCGCTCGCGGGCTGCGCGGCTCACCCGACCGAGTTCTTCGTCGGACAGGCTGATGGCGTTGACGGCCTCCGCGCTGCTGCCAGCGACGAGGATCTCGGATCCGGGCGTGAAGAAGGACTCCAACCCCTCCCATGCGTCGCTCAGAATTGGAACGCCGCAGGCAGCGGCTTCGAACAGCCGGCCCGATGGGCAATAACCCATTTCGGCCATGGCGCGGCGGGTGATGTTCAGGGTCAGCCGCGACGAGGAGTAGAAGGCCGGATGCTCTACCGGTGGAAGGTGCCTGACAAAAAAGATGTTGTCCGTCCAGGGAAAGGACTGCGGATATTGCGCGCCGCCAATGACGAAGCGCAGGTCGGGACGGTTCCGGGCCGGGTCGATGAAGAGGGTGGACAAGGCGTTTTGTCGGTCCTCAGCATAGGTGCCGAGATAGGAGAGATCCGCGCGGTAATGCGGAACTCGCGCCGTCGGCCGATGGACCGCGGGGTCCGCGCTGCCGTAAAGCGGCGCCGTGCGGCGCGCTCCGAGGCGGGTGCGAAGCTCGGACAGGGTCGCGCCGCCGGTATAGCTCAAGACGAGATCGAAATCCGCCAGCCCGCGCGGGCCGATATAGGTCGTGGGCTCACCGGCCGCCAGTCTTGCGAGGGTGACGGGCGTGTCGAGGTCATAGAAGACGCGGAGCTTCGCCGGTGAGTCGAGAACCAGATCGGAGGCCTGAATGCCATCCGGGCAATAGGAGGTGACGATCGCGACATCGGCATCGGCCAGATGGCGGGCGGCGAGAGGAAGCAGCTCCGTCCAGCCCGTGTAGAGGTGGAGAGCGCCGCCCGGAATTTCGGTGAGGTCGCGATGGGCGGCGTAGTAAGGGACGTCCCGCTCGAAGAACATGACGTGGTGACCGCGCCGCGCCAGGGCATTGCACAGTCCGCGCCAGAGCGTGGCGTGCCCGTTGCCCCAAGAGGAACTGATCGATAGTCCGAAGATCACCAGCTTCATTGTACGGCCGATTGCCCCCGTCGCGTTTGCAGTGGCGACTCCATGCTCCTTCCTGGATCGAGCAGCTTGTCACATTCAACGGTTTCGCGTTCGGAAGGTTCCGAGTTGTTGCCTTGCGTCGGAGATTTATTCGGTCCAGCTGCAGTATCGATACCGATCGACAGGTAAATGGCTGTCCTGCCGGGCGGTAGAAGAAGAACCTGCCGCGACTTGGCGAGCGATCGCTTCGCCTAGACTTCACTGCGCCGATGGCGACCAATGAAACCTTTCGACGACCCCTGCATTTCTATCAGTGCAGAAGCAATCCGGAGGAAAGAATGTCGCCGTTAAGCCGCTCGGTCGCGGAAGTTTCCGAGGATCACCTGAGACTCCGGCTGTCCCAGGACCTTGAGACGGATCTCCAACGGAACTATGCCCCCGACGTGATCTTGCTGACGGTGTACAGCGTGCTGCATGGGCATGACGGTCTACGGCGGTCCAGCGGGCGCCTCCAGTTGCAGCTCCCGGGCGCGCGGTTCGAGTTTTCCGCCAAGCAGGTTGATGGCGAATTTGCCTTCCTCGTCTGGAGGGCCGACTCCAAGCGGTACCGCGTCGAGTGCGGCGCCGACTCCTTCCTGATCCGCGACGGGCTGATTCGAATGCAGACCATCCACTACCACTTGCTCCCGAAGTCCTAGAACGGATAGCGGGACGCAGGCTGGGCCGCCGCCCGGAGGAGTCCTGCCGCTTTGACTTTGGCCTCCCGGCCCCTATGATTCGACGGCCACTTGCTTCGCGGGGGAGGGAGCGTCGTGCCGTTCGACCTGACGCCGATCGACATCGTTGCGCTTGGCTGGTTTCTCGGAGTCTGGCTGACTTACAATCTGGTTCTCGATCATCTGCTGCCCCACCGCATAGCGTTGAACCAGCATATGCGGGCGATACGGGGCATCTGGATGCGGCGGATGCTCGAGCGCGAGAACCGGATCGTGGATTCGGCGCTGCTCGGACATGTGATTCACAGCGTATCCTTCTTTGCGTCAGCCACGCTGCTGGTGCTCGCCGGGTTGCTCGGTGTGTTCGGCGCGCTGGATCAGGCCTATCGGGTGGTCGCTGAGCTCACCTTCGCCGCCGCAACGACGAAACCGCTTTTCGAGCTGAAGCTACTGCTGCTGTTCGTGATTTTCGTCTACGCCTTCTTCAAATTTACCTGGGCCTTGCGGCAGTTCAACTATAGCTGCGCTCTTGTCGGCGCCGCACCCGCGGCGCCGGTCGACGAAGCGAGGCAAAATGCCATTGCGACCCATACGGGCGACGTCCTGACCCTTGCCATCGGCAGTTTTAATGGGGGCCTGCGCGCGTATTATTTCGCCTTGGCGGCGCTCACCTGGTTCATTCAGCCTTGGCTCTTCATGGCCGTGACCGCCTGGATGCTTCTGGTTCTGTTGCGCCGTCAATTCTACTCCCGGACCCTGCGCTCGGTGCGCCAGCAGAGTCAGGCGGTCGGCAAAGACGGAGCTGCCCTTGCGGAAGAAGTTCGCATCGAACCGAGAACAGGATGAGCGGAGCGCTCGGGCCGAAATCCGGCTCGAACGATTCGCGGCGCAGCCTTAGACTGTTCTGCGGCTTATCCGAGGTCGCCGAATTCGTCCCTGTCCGAGTTGGCCGGCTGCGTGGCTTTCGCCGGCGAACTCGCTACGCCGGTGCGAGGCTTCGGATCGATCACTGCCGGCCGGCCAACGGCGCTCAATTGGTGAACGGCGACTTTCCCCGGCTGGTTCGACTGACGCATATCCCGCGGCTCCCCAAAAGGACTCCACCCTGCGGATTCTCGTCCGGACCGGTATACAGGCCGTTAACGAGCGGCCAAGCGAACTCCCTAACCCGTCGAGGAATAGGTGACGCCACGCGTCGAAACGACGGACCTAGGCATCTGAGAGGGGCGCATTGAGAGGCCCGATCCTTGCCGCTGCTTCCGCCGGGGGGACAGGTTCGGGGGCGGGCTCGCGTGGGGAAGGGAAAGCGACAATCCGCTCCACTCGATATTCCTTCAGCTTGCGACCTTGCGTGAAGATGATGACCTCGGCGATCAACCCGATCGCGAAAATCTGTATTCCGAGGACGACGATCAGCGAGCTGATGACCAATGCCGGCCGATCGCCAAGCGGCATATCGAAGAAGAGCCGCTGGAACACCAGAACGGCAGTTATCAAGGCGCCGATCAGAAAGACGAAGAATCCGATCAGCCCGAAAAAGCGGAAGGGCTTTCGAACGAACCGCAGCATGAAGGCGGTCGACATGATGTCGAGCAGTCGCCGCACATAGACGCCGACGCCGTAGATGCGAAGCGCCTTATCCTTCGATGCCTGTTGGACATCGACCTCGACGACCTTGAAGCCCTTGCGGGAAGCCAGCATCGGCAGGAAGCGGTGAAGGTCCCCATAGACCGCGACATCCTCGATCACGTCCCGGCGCAACGCACGAACGCCGCATCCCAAATCATGGAAGGAGAAGCCGGCCGCCATCTTCACCATGCGGTGGAAGATAATCGACTGGAACTGGTTGAACCGCGAATCCCGCCGCGGCGCGCGGCGGGCGACGACGAGATCGCAATCATCGAGCGCCGCCAGCACCTTCGGGATATCGGAGGTCTCGACCTGCTCGTAGGCGGGCAGGGTGAGAAGCGTGTCGGCAGAGGCCTCCTCGAAGCCCAGCGCAAGGGCCGTCGCTTCGCCGAACCATCGGTTCAGGGCAAGAGTCCGAATCCGCTCACCGCGCTGCTGCAGCGACTGGAGCGCGCTCGCAACCGGGGGGTTTTCGCCGTCCAGGACATAGATGAACTCGTAGTCCGTAGTCCAGGCTTCGACCGCGGCCTTGTAGCGATAGAAGAGATCCCGCGTATCGTCATACCGGTCCGTGACAGGGATGATGACCGACAGCGCGCAAGTTGAGGAGTTACTCATATGACCTCTCAGTGTCCCGGGTGGCGCCGGCGCGTTGCGGGATGACCGCGGCGAAATCCTTCAGTCTGAAATCGCCCGAACGCGATCCGTACTCTCCGATCAGGCCGAGCGAAAACAAGGCGAAGCCGAGCGTCCCGAACAGAATGACGAGACTTCCGGTCACGACGAAATGTGGCGTCGATGCTGTCCACTGCGCGACAAGCATCCAGACGAGCATGAGAACGCTGACCAGTCCCGCGATGATGCCGAGCGTGCCGAAGAAGTGGATCGGGCGCTCGGCCACGGTGAGGATCGTCTTGATCGCGATGAGATCGAGCAGGACCTTGTAGATCCGCGACAGGCCGTATTTCGATGTGCCGAACTTCCGTGCGTGGTGACGAACCTTGATTTCCGCAATGCGCGCGCCCGTAATCGATGACATCGCTGGGATGAAGCGATGCATTTCCGAGTATAGCGGGACCTGCTTTATGACCGAGGCCCGATAAGCCTTCAGCGAGCAGCCATTGTCCTTGATTGGAACGCCGGTGACCTTCCCTATCAGCCAATTGGCGACCTTGGACGGAATTTTCCGTCGGATCAGCGCGTCCTGGCGCCGCTGGCGCCAGCCCACGACGATGTCATAGCCCTCGTT
The DNA here is from genome assembly GCA_003576685.1 of Virgifigura deserti. GTDB lineage: Bacteria > Pseudomonadota > Alphaproteobacteria > Dongiales > Dongiaceae > Virgifigura > Virgifigura deserti. Next base: position 48,713 of record QOZR01000003.1, on the reverse strand, counting down.
CATCTTTTCCAGGAAACTCGGTATGTCGGCGGGATCGTTCTGCAGATCGCCGTCCATCGTCATCAGGATTTCGCCTTGGGCATGGTCGATTCCCGCGGCCATGGCCGGCGTCTGCCCGTAGTTTCGCTTCAGCTTGATGACTCGAATCCGTGGGTCCTGCTCCGCCAGTGCTTCGACGCGACTGAAGGAATTGTCGGTACTGCCGTCATCTACAAAGAGAATCTCAAAGCAAAGTTCGAGCGGTTCGACGGCGCTCAGGATTGCGGTATAGAGCAACCGGCAGTTATCCTCCTCGTTATAGAGAGGGACGATGATGGAAAGGGCCATCGGCATCGACCGGGGCCGTTGCTGCTCATTCATATGCAAAGGGCCAGTGGCGTAGATTGCCAGTGGCCGCGCGCCGACAAAAGGGTTAAGGCATACCCGGAAGCAGCCATAGTCCTATTCTCCTAAATTAAAATAATCTTAGCCGGTTGCCGTGGCCCCAGTGCCTTGAAAGGTTGCATTCTCGAGCATCCCGCCCGATAGGGGGCGTTGGGCGTGATGTCGGCCAAGGCTGACATGTTGGATTTTGATCCGGTTATCGCTTCTGCCCCCTTCGATATCACTCCTTGCCTCGCCATGGGAGTGTCGAGCCGCGGAGCGTCAAGCTGCCCGTATCGATCATTGCTGTCGGTTATGAGGTCGTTCTCGCAGATTATGAGAATAATTCAAATAGCTCGCGCCCGCAGTTCTTTACCCGCTTGAGGAACGGTGCGCAGGTCCAGTTGATCGATAGAACCAGCCGAACGGGGCCGCTCATTCTCCGCGGACCTGAGGATGACGACTTCGATAGGATGTTGGTTCCGGCCGCGGGGGGAGGCAAATTTGTGGCTGGACTCCAGAGGGCGGCGGGCGCCGCCGACCGCTTCGCCCATTACGGCGGAGTTTCGCTCGTCCGCATCGTTCCTGGCAAAGAAACTACGCTTCGAGGGCGCAGCGCAAGGCCTCGCGTGCCCGCGACAACCGCGACCGCACGGTCCCTACCGGCACGTCAAGAACCGCGGCGGCTTCCTCATACTGCAGCCCTTCGATCCCGATCAGCAGGATTACCTGCCGATGATCGTCGGATAGTTGATTGAAAGCCCGATCCAGGTCTCGGAGCCGGAGACGCTCGTCCTGATTCCCCGCCGCCTCGAGGGACGGATTGCCTTCCGAGATATCGGCCGCGAGAGGCATTCGCGTCGCCCGCCGCACCTCGTTGACATAGACGTTGTGGAGGATGGTGAACATCCACGCCCGCAGGTTCGTGCCGGGGGTCCAGCTGTCGATCCGGCTGACGGCACGGAGCAGGCATTCCTGAACGAGATCGTCGGCATAGGCCGCATTGCGCACGAGCATCCGCGCATAGCGCCGAAGTCGAGGGATCTCCGGCTCGATCAAAGCGCCGATATCGTCGACCTGCTGCGTCGTCGTCTCGGAGGGCGCTGGATTGTTGCCTGTGTGTCGCGATTTCTTGTGTCTGCTTGGACGCGATGCCATTGAACGTTGGACGATGATACCATGTGAGCGGTTATCGCAGGAATCGCTTCCGACATATGTGGTCGAAGCCACTACCACCCGACTGCCCGCTCGAAGGCACCGGCGTCGGTTGGTTATTCAACGTCTATGATAGACAGGAGTTCCACCGTTCGGGCCCGCCGCGGCGGCAAAGACCGGTCCGTCCTATCCGCTGGAACCGGGAACCTTTCGTGCCACGGGGCGTTGCACAATCGGCGGCTGTGATCTCAGCCTTGAGGTGTTTGAAAGCCTAGCCGGTTCCAAGGAGAGTCGATGATGCGCAAGGCAGCGACAGTAGATCGGGCAAAACTTATTCCGATCCTTACTTTTACGTTCCTGGCCTTGGCTGCAATGGTGTTATCGGGTTGCAACACCACCGCCGGCTTGGGGAGGGATATCGAGGCCACGGGAAGTGCGATCGAGGGGACGGCCGAGGACGCATCCGATTAGGGCATCCTGCCCGAGGCAGGCGTTCAAAACCGTCTTAGCTGGTCAAGCGCGCCGAATCTCGATGCGCAGCCGCCCTTTCGGATTTTCTATCTCCGCCAAGCCGCTTTTTGAGAGGTATCGACATATGTCGCGGGCATGTTCTGTGGCCGGTTGGGTAGGGCCCGGAACGGAGTTGACGAGGCATGGAAATCAGATCGAACGCTGAGTTGGAGCGAGCCCTGCACGAACTTCAGGGATTGGAGAAGGCGCGCGCTGGTAGTCCCGAAGCGAAGCGGCGCGACGACCTCGATGCGGCGATCAAGGCCTATTATGCAAAGCATGGCAAGGAGATCGAGAAGGGCAAACCGCGGGAAGAGGACTTTGAACAACCCGCCGATGAGCATCCTGGGGAGACATGACGCCTGGGGAGAGATGATTGCCTCGGCGGGAGCCGAGGCGGCTTGCTGATCCCGACATCCCTATCGCGAGGACATTCCTGCCTATAGCTGGCCCGCCTATAGCCGGAGCAGGTTCTTGAAAGCCAGGCTCGCCCTTCTCCGCTTCAACGCGATAAACAGCTTCTGGTTCGTCCCCGGCCTGATGCTGGCTGGGGCGATCGTGCTTTCGGTCGTGACGCTGGAATTGGATCGAGCCTTCGTCAATCTGCGGCAGGAGGGGCGGGTCTGGCTTTTCCCAATAGGCGCCGAGGGCGCCCGGCTGATCCTTTCCACCATTGCGGGCTCGATGATCACCGTTACCAGCCTCGTCTTCTCGATGACCCTCGTGACGCTGACCATGGCGTCGGCCCAACTCGGCCCGCGCCTGCTCCGCACTTTCATGGAAGACAGCGTCAATCAGGTGGTTCTCGGAATCTTCTGTGCAACGTTCATCTATGCCTTGCTTATTCTTCGAACCGTCTACGGGACATCCGATGGCGCGTTCGTGCCAGCGATCTCGGTGATCACCGCCATGACCTTGTCGGTCGCCAGCGTCGCCCTCCTGATCTATTTCATCCACCATATCGCGACGTCGATCCAGGCGGACTCCGTCATTGCCCATGTTGCCCGGCAACTCGACAAAACGATCGACACACTGTTTCCCGAGCAGCGCGCTGATCCCAAATGGGCGACGGCAGCGGACGAGGCGTGCCTTCCGGCAGGATTTGAAGAGGCGGCGAAACGAATCCCGGTCGAAGGGACCGGTTATGTCGAAACCGTGGACTATGACGGCATCTTCCATTTGGCGGCCGCTCATGATCTGATCGTTCGGCTGGAATGCCGTCCCGGCCATTTCCTGATCGATGCAGGAGTGGCGGCTTCAGCATGGCCGGGCGACCATGTGAACGAGGCCGTCGCTACGAAGATAAGGGCCGCGATCGTGCTTGGCCCCACCCGGACGGCGGCCCAGGATCCCGAGTTCGCGGCCAAAGCCTTGGTCGAGGTGGCGTTGCGTGCCTTGTCCCCGGGTATCAACGACGAGTTCACGGCGATCGCCTGTATCGACCGTCTCGGCGGTTCGCTTGCGCGGGTGATGCGGCGCGATGCCCCGCCGGCCGCCCGGATGGACGATAGCGGCAAGCTGCGTCTCCTGACCGACCCCATCACCGTCGAGGGGCTGTTCGACAGTGCGTTCAATCAGATCCGCCAGGCCGCCCGTGATCACGTCGCGATTACCATTCGCCTGATCGAAACGTTGACTGGCATGTCGGCGTTCATCCAGGGCGATGCGCATTATCAGGCAATCAAGAAGCACAGGGATATGATCGAGCGGTCGAGTGCGGAATTCACGTTCGAGCCGATCGACCGCCGCGACGTTGCGCAGCGGCTGAAGGTGCTTGATGACGCCCTAGGGGACTGGCGGCGGAATCGCCAAGCGGACGGCGAGCCGACGCCCGTCAAGTGATCCGATCGCAACACTTGGTTCCTAGGCGTTGGAACCATCACACTGGCGCGGACATCACCCAAGGCAAACGGGCTTAGGAGCAGGCCGATGCCGAACGGATCTGGCCGTTCGAAATGGAAGACGAGCGGTCCGGGGAAACTGGCGCGCGCGCTCTGGTCCGCCGCCTATGCGCTCGCCATGGGAGAGGGCGTGCATCTGGCTGGCCACATGGCCTTCACGGCCTTGCTTGCGATCTTTCCGTTCCTGATCTTTCTCGCGGCGCTTGCCGGCGTGCTCGGCGATGCGGACACGGCGAATGACTTCATCGACTTCATGTTCCGCTTCATGCCGGATGACGTCGCGAAAACGCTCACGCGCCCGGTTCTGGAGGTGCTGACGACCCGCAGCCGCGGTCTTCTCACCTTCGGGATCCTCGGTACGCTCTGGGTGGCGTCGAGCGGAATCGAGGCGCTGCGTCTCGGCCTCAACCAGGCCTATGGCGTGCCCGAGGCCCGCCCTCTCTGGTACCTGCGACTGCAGAGTATCGCCTTCGTCATTCTTGGATCTTTGGCGATCTTCCTGCTGTCCCTCTCGATCATTCTGGGACCGATCATCTGGGAGTTCCTGACCTCGATCGCACATCTCACGGTCGGCGAAAGAGTCCTTTGGGACATCGTCCGCTATCTCTTTTCGGTCGGGGTTCTCATTGTGGCCGTGCTGATCCTGCACCGATGGTTGCCGAACGCGCGGCAGCGTTGGCGAGACATGCTGCCGGGAGCGATCGCGACAACGGTGATCTGGGTGAGCGCCGGCAGCATCTTCTCGCTCTATCTCGGCAATCTCGGCAACTACAGCATCACATATGGAAGCTTGGGGGGGGTCATCATCACCCTGACCTTCTTCTATATCAGCGCCCTCATCTTCCTCTTCGGTGCCGAGTTCAATGTCGCTTTTCGCCGGGTGTTTCGGTCCGGGAGAACAGAAAAAAGTTAAGTCGGCTGGCGGGGGAAGTTCTCCAGGGACGACAGATTGTAACGGTCGCGCGGCGACGTCGGGCCGCTCTGCATGTAAAGCGCAAGGAGTTCGCTCAGGCTCTTCAGGGCGTCGAGATGGACGCGCTCGTAGCCATGCGAGGAATCAATGCCGAAGCAGAGTAGCGCGGTGCGGATGTCGTTGCCGGCTTCGAGGGCCGATGCCGCGTCGGTCCGGTAGTAACGGAAAATGTCGCGCTGATGGGAGATGTCGAAATCGCGGCATAGCCGCAGCAGCTTATGCGTCAGGTGATAGTCGAAGGGGCCGCTCGCGTCCATCATCGATACCGTGACGCCGAACTCCTTCGAGTTCTGCCCCAGTGCCTGGGCCCCGTTGTCGATCGCGACCATCTCGGCGACATCGCCATGGAGGACCGCCGAGGCGCCGGACCCGGTTTCCTCCGAGATCGTCAGCAGCAAATGGCAGTCCAGCGCGAGGCGGGCGCCGCTTTCCATGATTGCCTTGGCCGCGCCGAAAAGGCAGGCGACACCGGCCTTGTCGTCGAGATGCCGGGAATTGATGAACCCGCTGTCGCAGATCTCCGGAAGCGGATCGATCGCGACGTAGTCGCCGATGTGGAAACCCATGCGAACGAGGTCCTCTTCGTTCCGGGCGGTCTCGTCAACGCGAATCTCGAGATTGTCCCAGGCGACCGGTTGGGTATCGATTTCCGCGCCGAAGGTATGGCCGGAGGCCTTCAGCGGCAGGATGGTGCCCCTGCGGCTGGTCTCGTCGGTGAAGATGGTCACTCGCGCGCCCTCGGCGAACCGAGCCGACCAATGCCCGATCGGAACGACTGCGAGCCGTCCGTTCGGCTTGAGCTGCTTGACCATGGCGCCGAGGGTGTCCAGGTGGGCAACGACGGCGCGGTCCGGGCTCTGCTGGTCGCCGGACAGGTCGGCACGGATCGCACCTCGGCGCGTCAGTTCGTACGGAATATCGAGACGTTCCAGTTCCTGCCCGGCGAAATGCACAATCTCGTCCGTATAGCCGGTTGGGCTGGGAATCTTGAGGAGGCGAAGCAGGAGATCCTGTACGTAGTCCATATCGATCGCGAGTTTGCGCATTCTGTCACTTGTCCGTCGAAGACTCTGGCCGCGGCACGGCCGCCGTGGGAGTTGTCTGAGGAAATAGAAGGTCGATGAACCGTTCGGCGGTCGGCTGTGGTTCGTGATTGGCGAGACCAGGCCGTTCGTTCGCCTCGATGATCGCATAGCTCTCCGCGTCGGCCCGCGGCACTATCAGGTCGAGGCCGACCACGGGAATGTCGAGCGCGCGCGCCGCCTCCTCCGCCACGGTTGCGAGCGTCGGATGCAGCTTTCCGGTCACGTCGTGAATCGTGCCCCCGGTATGCAGGTTCGCCGTCCTGCGGACCGGCACGACGGTGCCTGCGGGAAGGACGGCATCCATGTCATGCCCAGCCGCGCGGATGCAGCGCTTGGTCTCTTCGTCCATAGGGATCGCGCTTTCGCCGGCCGTCGCGGCAGCGCGCCGTCGGCTCTGTGTCGCGATCAAATCGCGCACTGTGTCCCGCCCGTTTCCCCTGATCTGCGCCGGCCTCCGGATGGCGGCGGCGACGACCTTGAAGTCGATGACGATGACCCGCAGGTCTTGGCCCTCGATCAGCTCCTCGATCAGGACGCGGCCGTCATGCCGGCGCGCGCGGTCCACCGCGGCCTTCAGCTCGGCGGGAGTGCGGACGTCCACGGCGATGCCGACGCCTTGCTCGCCGGATGCCGGCTTCACCACGACGCGACCGTAACGCTTCAGGAATGCCTCGTTCTCCTTCTTCCCGATTGCCTCAATCTGCGCCGGAACGGTGAGGCCCGCCTCGGCTAGCACACGGCGTGTTACGGCCTTGTCGTCGCATCGGCTCATTGCGATGGCGGTGGTCAATTCGCTCAAGGCTTCCCGGCAGACGATGGATCGGCCGCCGAGGGTCAGGCGGAAATAGCCGGCTTCGGCGTCGAGCACGGAAACGGCGATCCCGCGTCGGCGTGCTTCCTCGACGATGATGCTTGCATAGGGATTGAGTTGCGCGTCCGGTTGCGGGCCGGTGAAAAGGTGCTCGTTGAAGGCGTTCTTGGTTTTCAGGCAGAACACCGGAACGCGCTGGAAGCCGAGCTTTTCGTAAAGGGCAATAGCCTGCTCGTTGTCGTGGAGGACCGACAGGTCCATGAAGTCGCGCCCCCGGGCTTGGTAATGCTCCGCCAGTGTGCGGACCAGCGCCTCGCCGATCCGCGCCTGCGGCGCTTGCGGGTCCACCGCGAGGCACCAGAGGCTGCTGCCGTTCTCCGGGTCGCCGAACGCTTCCGCGTGATCGACTCCGGTGACCGTGCCGATCACTTCATCGGTCGCCTCGTCGACGGCCACCAGATGCGTGAGTGTTCGCGACTTCCGATTCGCCAGGAGGAACTCGACATCCGCGGGCACCATCCGCCGCTGCAGGCAGATGCGCTCGCAGGCTTGCGCATCCCGCTTGGTGCGCAGCCGCCTTACCATGAACCCCCGGGGGCGGGCGCGGGCGCTGCGATAGTGCGACATCCAGAGCCGATAGGTGTGGGATGGGTCGAGGAAGAGCTCCTGGGGCGCGGCTGCCAGGACGACGTGAGGGTCGCGGAGATAGAGCGCGATGTCACGCTTGTCCGGCCGCTCCTCCCGCAGGGTTTCAGCGATCTTCTCCGCGGAATCGAAGGTATGGGCGAAGATCAGCCGACCCCAGCCACATTCCAGAAGAACGTTCGTCGGCAGCGCGTCGCCGCTTGGCGGGCGCGATTTCGGTCCCCAGTTGCGCAGGGAGGGGGCGTTGTGGCGATCGAAGCGATGATTCTGGCGGGCGCGCATCATGATCCTGAGCCTGTCCTCGTCGGTGCCTGTATTCGCTAGGGCCTGTATTTGCTAGGGCCTGTACTCGCTCGGGCCTGCACTCATCATTGAAGGTGCGTTTGCAGCCAGTACTCGAGCACCGCGACCTGCCACAGCTTCGAGCCGCCGAGCGCGGTTATGTTTCCTTCCGGATTCTGAAGCAGGGCTTCGACATAATCGCGATTGAAAATGCCGCGGTTGCGTGCCGCCGGCTGATCGAGAATATCGCGCACACGATCGAGATAGGCACCCCGCAGATATTTCAGGGCCGGCACGGGGAAATAGCCTTTCGGCCGGTCGATCACCTCATGGGGAATAACGCTGCGCGCGGCTTCCTTCAGAATATGCTTCCCGCCGTTTCCGACCTTCAGCTCCGCCGGTATCCGCGCCGCCAACTCGACCAGCTCATGGTCGAGGAACGGAACGCGTGCCTCGAGGCCCCAGGCCATCGTGTGATTATCCACCCGTTTGACCGGATCGTCGACCAGCATCACCGTGGTGTCGAGGCGTAGCGCCTTGTCGACCGGGCGAGGGGCGCCTGAGCGCCCGAAATGCTCCGCGACGAAGGCGCGGCTGTAATCCTCGCTCACCAGATTGGCGTTGACCGCGCGCCGGTAATCCGCCTGATCCCGATCGAAGAAGGCGTTCGCATAGTCGGCGACCGCATCGTCGCTGTCCAGCATCGGCGGGTACCAGTGATAGCCGCCGAAGACCTCGTCCGCGCCCTGGCCGCTTTGCACGACGCGGACATGCTGCGCGACCTCCTGGGACAACAGGAAGAATCCGATATTATCGTGGCTCACCATCGGCTCCGACATCGCCGCCACGCAGGCGTCGAGCGCCGGCAGAACGCGGTCGCGATCGACGAAGATCTTCCGGTGATCGGTGCCGAAGCGGCGCGCCACGAGATCGGAGTAGGAGAACTCATCGCCAGCTTCGTCATCGACGGCTTCGAAGCCGATCGAGAACGTCATCAGCCCAGTTTGACCGGCTTCCGCCAGAAGCCCGACAATGAGGCTGGAATCGAGTCCGCCCGACAGAAGAACGCCGACCGGGACGTCGGCGACCAGCCGCCGGTCGACCGCGCGTTTCAGAGTCGAAAGCACCTGGTCCTGCCAGTCGCGTTCCGACAGCTTCGCGTCCTCGGAGCGCGGCGTGAAGTCGACACTCCAATAGGTATTGAGCCGCCGCTTCCCGTCCGGCTCGATGGTCATCACCGTCGCCGGCGGCAGCTTGCGGATGCCCTTGAAGATCGTATGCGGCGCCGGCACGACGGCGTGAAATGTCATGTAGTGATGAAGCGCTATGGGATCGATCGTCGTATCGACGCCCCCGGCGCGAAGAAGGGCCGGCACGCTCGATGCGAAACGGAGACCGTCGGCCAGTTCGGCGTAATAGAGGGGCTTGATGCCCAGTCGGTCGCGGGCGAGGGTCACCCGCCCACTGTCGCGTTCCCAGAGTGCGAAGGCGAACATTCCCGAAAACCGCTCGACGCAGCGTTCGCCCCAGGCGTGGAACGCCTTCAGGATGACCTCGGTGTCGCCGTGTGAGAAGAAGTGATAGCCCTTCGCCTGCAGCTCGGCGCGAAGTTCGGGGTAGTTGTAGATAGCGCCGTTGAAGACGATGCCGAGCCCGAGCTCGTTATCGACCATCGGCTGCTGGGCCTGTTCGCTGAGATCGATGATCTTCAGCCGGCGGTGCCCGAAGGCCATGCGGCCCTGGATGAAGAGGCCGCTGCCATCTGGGCCGCGACGCGCGAGGCTGTCGCACATCGTTTGGACGGCATCCGTCGAGGCAGGGCGATTGCTGAACGTTATTTCACCGGAGAGTCCGCACATAATCCTTCAGATCTAGGAGGGAAAAAATTAGGAGTGACGTCGGCGCACAGGCAGCGGAAATCGTTAGCGACCTTCCTCCGCTCGGCGTGATCCGCGTAAAAGCCGAGTCCTTTCGCGAACTGATCGTAACCTCGCGAAGGCGATTGATCAAATTTGCAAAGGACACAAGACAGATGGTGTCGATGGCGATCATATCAACGCCGGATCCCGATCCGGCGTTCCCCACCGGCGGCGCATCGCGGGTCAGCGTGCGCGCTCCGAGGGCAAGTCGCCGGACAGGCTGTCCGCGCCGTGCAGGCCGATATCCTCGTCCTCCTCGAAGGCGAGTTTGAGCGACAGAAAGCTCAGCATGTCCTTGAGGGTCACGATGCCGGCGAGACGGTCCCCCTCCACGACCAGCAGGCGCGAATTCCGGGAACGGTTCATCAGCGCCATCGCGTCGAGGGCATCGGCATCCGGTCGAACCGTGTTCTCTGCCGATGACCGTTGCAGGATGTCGGCCACCGTCGCATAGGGCCACCGCTCACGCGGGAGATCCTTGACCTGCTTGCTGGTGACGCAGCCGATCGGCCGGCCGCCCTCCACGACGGGAAACATCTTGTGATAGTGGCGATAGAAGAAATTCTCCACCAGCTCCGACACCGAAAGGTCCGGCGGCACGGTGATCGGGTCGCGATGCATCAGCCGTCGAACGGGCACGCCCTCAAGTGCTTGCCGAACGACAACCTGCTGATAGGAGTTGCCGGCCGCGGCACGGACGAACAGGCCGATCAGGAACCACCAGAACCCGCCGATGAAGTTTCCCGTGACGACGTTGAAGATGCCGAGGAAAATCAGAAGAAGACCGAAACCCGACCCGATGTTGGACGCCACCCGCGTCGCCCAGCGAAGCTTGCCCTTCCAGGCCCACAGCGCCGCGCGGAGCATCCGTCCGCCGTCCAGCGGGAAGGCCGGAATCAGGTTGAACACCGCCAGAAGCAGGTTGATGACGGCGAGATAGGCGAGAATGCCGCCGACCGGTTGTGACCAAGCAGCGGCGCCGGCGTAGATCCCGAAGAACACTGCGGCGAGAATGACGCTCGCGACTGGTCCCGCTACGGCCATCAGAAACTCCACCTTAGGGCTGGCCGGCTCCTCGTCCATCTCGGCGACCCCACCGAAAATGAAAAGGGTGATCCCCGTGATCGGAAGGCCGTATCGGCGGGCGACGATAGCGTGGGAGAACTCATGGAAGATGATCGAGAAGAACAGCCCGAGCGCGCCGACGATGCCCATCCACCAATAGGTGTTTGCCGGAAGGTCCGGGTACCAGGCCGGAAACAGTCCAGCGGCCAGCGTCCAGGTGACCAGGATCGCCAGGATCACCCAGCTGATGTCGATCCGGACCTCGAATCCGAGGATCCGGAACAGCGTGATTCGGCGCTCGAACATCCCGCCGTCTCCGTTTTTTCAGCGTCGCGAGTCTGTTGAAGAACGGTGCCTGCCAAGAACAACAGATCATTGCCTGAAATGATCCCGGCCTGTGGCCGGCCGCCGCCGAATGGGTTAGTCTCCGGAACGGAACCGCCGAGCGGATGCGATCGATTTTTTAGGGGACGAGAATGGCCGAGAGCCGCAAAGTCATCATCACCTGCGCGGTGACCGGATCAATTCACACGCCGACGATGTCGGATCATCTGCCGATCACGCCGGACGAGATCGCCGAGAACGCGATCGGCGCCGCTGAGGCGGGCGCGGCGATTCTGCATCTTCATGCGCGCGATCCCGAGACCGGCGCGCCGACGCCCGATCCGGCTGTGTTTCAGCAATTCCTTCCGCGGATCAAGCAGGCGACGGATGCGGTCGTCAACATCACCACCGGCGGCGGCCAGAACATGACGGTCGAAGACCGCCTCGCGGCGCCGCTGCAGGCGAAGCCGGAGATGTGCTCGCTGAACATGGGCTCGATGAACTTCGGGCTGTTTCCGATGGCGGCAAAATACCAGTCCTGGAAATATGATTGGGAGCCGGGCTTTCTCGAGAATTCGCGCGACTTCATCTTCCGCAACACTTTCAAGGATATCGAATCCATCCTGAAGATGTTGGGCGAGGGTTGCGGCACGCGCTTCGAGTTCGAATGCTATGATGTCGGCCATCTCTACACGCTGGCGCATTTCCTCGACCGTGGGCTGGTCAAGCCGCCGCTGTTCGTCCAGACGATCTTCGGCATCCTGGGCGGCATTGGCGCCGACCCGGAGAACCTGATGCATATGCGCCGGATCGCCGACAAGCTGTTCGGGGATCAGTATCACTGGTCGATTCTTGCGGCCGGCCGTCACCAGATGAGCTTCGTCACGACGGGCGCGATCATGGGCGGCCATGTCCGGGTGGGGCTCGAGGACAGCCTCTATCTCGGCAAGGGACAGCTCGCGAAGAGCAATGCCGAGCAGGTTCGGAAGATCCGCGGAATTCTCGCAGACCTGTCGCTGGAGATCGCGACGCCGACGGAGGCGCGGCGAATGCTCGCCCTCAAGGGCGGCGATCAGGTGGCGTTCTGACGCAGCTCACGAATATGGACGCCAGCCTGCGAGCGAAGCTTGAAGGGTTGCCGCTCTTCTCCGACCGGCCGCTCGAGGGCTGGCATGTCAAGCCGCTCGGCGGACTGACCAACCGCAATCTGAAGCTCAGCCGCGACGGCGAGAGCTATGTGCTTCGTCTGGGCGGGGAGGGGACGGCGCGCTACATCGACCGGGCGCGTGAGGCGTTCAATATGCGGACCGCCGTCGCGCTCGGTCTTTGTCCGGAGGTTCTGTTCTTCGACCGGGCGGACGGCACGATGCTGACGCGCTTCATCGACGGTGCGGCCCCATTCGACGGAGACCGGCTCCGGGACCCCGCTTCGCTCCGGGCTGCGGTGGGGGTGCTGAAGCGGCTGCATTCGAGTGGCTGCTCGTTCCGCGGCGAAATGATCCTTTTCGCCAAGCTCGACGTGTATAGAGCACTGGCGCGCGAGACGGAGCCGGCGATCGTCGCCGCGCTGAAGGCGGCCTGTCTCCAGGCGGAACCTCTGCGAGCGGCGCTTGAGAAGGGGCGGGAAGCACTCGTTCCCTGCCATATCGATCCGGCGCCGCACAACTTCATCGAAGGGCGAGGGCGGGTCTATCTCATCGACTGGGAATATTCGGCGATGAGCGAGCCGATGTGGGACATCGGCGATCTCTCCGTCGAGGCCGGGTTCGATCCGGATCAGGACGCCGCGATGCTGGAGACCTATTACGGTGCGGCCTCATCCGCCCTGGCCGGCCGGCTCGTTCTCTACAAGGCGGCGCTGGATCTTCTGGGCGCGGCCTGGGGCGCGGTGCAGATCGCGGATGGCAACGACACGACCGATTTTCGCGCCTTCGTTGCCGAGCGCCTAGCCCGATTCCACGCCGCCTTGGACGATGTGTCGTTCGCGCGGCACGTGGAGAATGCCGCCGGCTGAGGACGACATCGGCGGGCTCCGATTCCCTTTTCTTTTTCCGCTTCCTGTCTATAGTGAGCCCGTCTCAACGGGGTGCCCTTGCGGCTGAGAGGGACCGGACGGTCACCGTCCGGTTCCAACCCGAAGAACCTGATCCGGGTAATGCCGGCGGAGGGAAAGTGAGCGCGCAGATCGTTGCGGTCCCTCCGACCTTGCCTGCCCATGGAGGACCGTCATGCGACATACGCTAGCCTTGACCGTCGGCCTGCTCTGCGCCGGCCTTGCGGCGCCTGCCTGGGGGCAGACGCCGACCCTAACCGTCTATACCTACAGCTCCTTTACCGCGGAATGGGGGCCGGGGCCGGCGATCGAGAAGGCGTTCGAGGCGGAGTGCGATTGCCAGCTCGACTATGTCTCGCTCGAAGATGGGGTGACGCTGCTCAGCCGGCTGCAGCTCGAGGGCGTGAACACCAAGGCTGATGTGGTGCTTGGCCTCGACATGAACCTGATGGCGGAGGCGACGGCGACTGACCTGTTCGCGCCACATGAGGCGGGCCTCTCGCATCTGACCCTGCCGGTGGAATGGACCGACGACCTGTTCATTCCGTTCGATTATGGCTATTTCGCCTTCGTCTATGACAAGACGCGGCTGGCGGAGCCGCCGGAGAGCCTCGATGAGCTCGTCAATGGCGATGCCGAGGAGAAGATCCTGATACAGGACCCGCGCACCAGCACGCCGGGCCTCGGCCTTCTGCTCTGGATGAAGAAGGTCTATGGCGACGAAGCGGACGCGGCGTGGCGCAAGCTGCAGCCGCGCATCCTCACCGTCAGCAAGGGATGGAGCGAGTCCTACGGCCTGTTCATGGAAGGCGAGGCGCCGATGGTGCTGAGCTACACGACCTCGCCCGCCTACCATCAGATCGCCGAGGAGGACGACCGATTCGCCGCCGCCTCCTTCACCGAAGGGCATTACCTTCAGATCGAGGTCGCCGGGCGGGTGGCTACCTCCGACAATGCGGAGTTGGCGCAGAAATTCCTTGATTTCGTTGTCTCGCCGGGCTTCCAGAGCACGATCCCGACCGGCAACTGGATGTATCCGGTGATCGCGCTGGAGGATGGCCTGCCGCCGGCCTTCGACACGCTCGTCAAGCCGGAGGAGGCGCTTCTGTTCACGCCCGAGGAGGTCGCTGCCAACCGCAAGCGGTGGATCGACGAGTGGCTCGCCGCGATGAGTCAGTGACCCTGCAATGACGCGGCTGCTGCCGGGCGGCGTGGCTCTGGCAATCCTGGCGCTGCTGGTCGGCGGCGCGCTCGGCGCCTTGCTCTGGACCGCTCCGGCGATCGACCTCGGCGCGCTCTGGGCCGACGCCTATCTGCGCCATGTCATCAGCTTCACCATCTGGCAGGCATCGCTGTCCGCCGCTCTGAGCATCGGGTTCGCGATTCCGGTGGCGCGGGCGCTGGCGCGGCGGCAGGCGTTCCCGGGCCGCGAGGCGATTCTTCGCCTGTTCGGTCTGCCTCTGGTGATTCCGACGATCGTCGCGGTCTTCGGCATCGTCGCGATCTATGGGCAGGTCGGCCTCCTGAACAGGCTCACGGCCGCCCTGGGGCTGCCGACGCAGCAATATCTCTATGGCCTTCCGGGGATCCTGATCGCCCATGTCTTCTTCAACCTGCCGCTTGCCGTGCGGTTGATGCTGCCGGTCTGGCAGGCGATCCCGGGAGAGCTGTGGCGGCTCTCGGCGCAGCTCGGCATGCGCTCGGGGCAGATTTTCCGGCTGATCGAATGGCCGCTGCTGCGACAGGTTCTTCCCGGCGTGGCCGGCCTCGTCTTCATGCTCTGCTTCACCAGCTTCGCGGTGGTCCTGACGCTCGGCGGCGGGCCCGCCTCGACGACGGTGGAGGTGGCGATCTATCAGGCGCTGCGGTTCGAGTTCGATCTCGGCCGCGCGGTGCTGCTGGCGCTGGTACAGCTGCTGCTGTGCGGCGCGCTGATCGCGCTCGGCCAGAGCCTGGCGCGCCCGGTGACGCTCGCTCCGACGCCACAGCGCCCGCACGATCGCCCGGACCTAGCGCCGCTCGGCGGCCGGATCGCCGACGCCATCGCGATCGCGGCGGGGACGACGCTTGTTCTGCTGCCGATCCTTGCTGTGCTTTATGCGGGCGTGACCGGGCCGATCGGCGTGGTACTGGGCGATCCGCGGCTTTGGGACGCTGCGCTGCGCAGCCTCGGCGTCGCACTCGCGGCCGGCGTCCTCTCGCTCGCTTTCGGCTGGGCGATGCTGTTGACGAGCCGGGAGCTGCGCTTGCGGCGATATCGCCCGCGGGCCGCGGACGCGATCGAGGTCAGCGGCTCGGCGGTGCTCGTGGTCACGCCGCTGGTTCTCGGCACCGGCTTCTTCGTCCTGCTGTCGCCGATTGCCGACGTGTTCGCCCTGGCGCTGGTCCTTGTCGTCATCGTCAACGCGATCATGGGGCTGCCCTATGTCATCCGGGTTCTCGGGCCGCCGGTCATGCGCGTGGCCGAGCAGCATGATCGGCTCTGCGCCAGTCTCGGCATCAGCGGCTGGAACCGCTTCCGCCTCGTCGAATGGCCGGCGGTGCGCCGCTCGGCTGGGCTCGCGCTGGCGCTCTGCGCGGCACTCGCCACCGGCGACCTCGGGGCGATCGCGCTTTTCGGGACGCAGGACACGACGACCTTGCCGTTGCTCATGTATCAACGGATGGCCAGCTATCAGATGGAGCAGGCGGCGGTGACGGCGCTGGTCCTGGTGGGCCTTTGCCTGCTGCTCTTCGTCATCATCGAACGGGGTGTCGGCGGCCGTGGCCGAGCTTGATATCGAAAACCTGACATTCCGCTATGAGGACATGGTGATGTCCTTCACCCTGCGGGTCGAGTCGGGCGAGATGCTGGCGATCATCGGGCCGAGCGGCGCCGGCAAGAGCACCCTGCTGTCGCTGATCGCCGGGTTCGACCGGCCGGAGTCCGGCCGCGTGCGGATCGACGGCCGCGACGTGACGGGCCTGTCGCCGGCGGCGCGGCCGGTGACGACCCTGTTTCAGGACCACAATTTGTTCGCCCATCTCGACGCCGCCGCCAATGTCGGGCTGGGTATCCATCCGGGCCTGCGGCTGACTGCGGCGGATCGCGAGCGGGTCTATCATGCGCTGAAGCAGGTGGGGCTCGACGGGTTAGAGCGGCGCCTGCCGGGACAGCTTTCCGGTGGCGAGCGTCAGCGCGTTGCCCTGGCGCGCAGCCTCGTGCGCAACCGGCCGATCCTCCTGCTGGACGAGCCGTTCGCCGCGCTCGGGCCCGCATTGCGGCGCGAGATGCTCGACCTCGTCGATGAAATGCGCAAGGCGCGTGGCTTGACCGTGCTGCTCGTCAGCCACCACCCGGAAGACGCCCGCTATGCTGCCGCACGCACTGCGTTCGTTCATGCGGGCAAGATCCTCGCGGTGGATGAGACCAGCCGACTGCTGGCGGGAGAGAGTGCGCCCGAGCTGCGCGCCTATCTCGGCGAACTGGAGTCCGGCGAGGCGCCATGACCCGCTCATATCCAGATCGACCGGTAGTCGGCGTGATCGCAGTGGTGTGGCGGGAGGATTCGGTCCTGCTGGTCCGCCGGGCGAATCCGCCCGATGCCGGGAAGTGGGGCTTCCCCGGCGGCAAACAGCATCTCGGCGAGACGATCTTCGACGCGGCGATGCGCGAGCTCCGGGAGGAGACCGGCGTCGTCGCCGAACCGTCCGAGGTGGTGACGGCGGTTGATGTGATCGAGCGGGACGAGGCGGGGAGGGTGCGCTACCAGTTCACCCTGGTTGCGGTGCTCGGCATCTGGCAGGCGGGGGAGGGAGTCGCCGACGATGACGCCGATGCCGTGGCCTGGGTTCGGCCTGACGATCTGGCGCGCGGGGAGATGATCCTGTCGGCCGATGTCGAGGAGGTGATTCGCCTCTCGGCGGAGCGGCTGACGCCCCCCCATGGTTCGACAAGCTCACCATGAGGTCCTCATCCTGAGCCTGTCGAAGGATGAGAGGAGAGCTATGTGGCTCCGACCACCGATACCCCCTCCGGCAGATTCGCGCGGAGGCAGTCGCCGAGGAGGCGGAATTCGTGTGCCCGGCCGGAGCTTCGCCTCCAGACCAGCGCGATGCGCCGCTGTGGCGGCGGGCTTGCGAACGGGCGCGTGACGATGCGGCTGTCGGAGTGGACCTCGACCTCCACAGCGAGGGACGGCAGAAGGGTCACGCCAAGGCCGTTCGCCACCATCTGCGTCAGCGTGTTCAAGCTGGTGGCCTGAAAGGTATCGGCCTCGACAGCACCCGCCAGACGGCAGACTGCGAGTGCCTGGTCACGCAGGCAGTGCCCTTCCTCGAGCAGCAGGACGCCTTCCCCGGCGAGGGAGCTCTCGGCAAGATCGGGCTTCTCCGCCAATCGGTGTCCCGGCGGGGCGGCCAACAGGAACGGCTCGTCGAACAGCGGCAAACAATCGAACTCCGCCTCGCTCACGGGCAGCGCCAGCAGGAGAAGATCGAGCTGACCGAGCCGCAGCCGCTCCAGCAGCCGTTCGGTCTGATCCTCGCGCAGGAAAAGCTGCAGGTCCGGATAGGCCGTCCGCACGGAGGGAAGGGTGCGCGGCAGCAGATAGGGCCCGACGGTCGGGATGACGCCGAGGCGGAGCGGCCCGACCAGCGGCTTGTGGCGCCGCCGCGCGATTTCCTCGATCTGCTCCACCTCGTCCAGCAGGGAGCGGGCGCGAGTGACGATCTCGGTCCCGATCGGCGTCAGCAAGACCTTGCGTCGGGTGCGTTCGATCAGCTGGACGCCCAGCCGGTCTTCCAGTTCCTGGATTTGCGTGGTGAGCGCCGGCTGGCTGACGTGGCAGGCCGCCGCAGCCTTGCGGAAATGCAGGCTGTCCGCGACGGCGACCAGATAGCGCAGTTGTCTCAGGGTCAGGCTCATTGATAGGGATATCATATCAAAAGGAAAAGATAATGCAATTGGACCTATCACAGCCGGCGGCCTACTTAAGAAAGCACTGAACCCGAACCAAGGAGAAGCCTCCATGCTCACTGTCGGCGACAAGTTTCCGGAATTCGATCTGCAGGCCGTTGTCTCGACGGATCCGAAAACCGCATTTACCCAATTGAATCAGAACAGCTTTCCGGGAAAGTGGACGGTTGTTTTCTTCTGGCCCAAGGACTTTACGTTCGTCTGCCCGACCGAAATTGCGGCCTTCGGCGCCCTGAACGAGGAGTTCGCCGATCGCGATGCTCAGGTTCTGGGCGCGAGCATCGACTCGGAGTATGTCCATCTGGCCTGGCGGCAGAACCATGAGGATCTGAAGGATCTGCCGTTCCCGATGCTGGCCGATCTCAAGCGCGAGCTGTCGACGGCTCTCGGCATTCTCGATAAGGCTGAGGGTGTCGCCCTGCGCGCGACCTTCATCGTCGATCCGGAGGGGATCATCCGCTTCGCATCGGTCAACGACCTGAATGTCGGCCGCAACCCGCAGGAGGTCCTGCGCGTTCTGGATGCGCTTCAGACCGACGAGCTGTGCCCCTGCAACTGGCAGAAGGGCGAGGACACGCTCCAGGCCGCCTAAGCCTGTAGCAAATCCGTTTCCGGGGGCGGGCGCATTCCGCGTCCGCCCGTTACCCCGTCAAGAGACCCAACCGGAGGACTATCATGTCGATCGACGCTCTCAAATCGCGCTTGCCTGATTATGCGAAGGACCTGAAGCTCAACCTGTCGGGTCTGCCCAGCACGCCCGGCCTGACGCCTCAACAGCTCTGGGGCACGATCCTTGCCGCCGCCGTTGCCTCGCGCAACGGCGAGGTCATCACCGCCATCGCCGACGAGGCGCGCCAGCATCTCGACGAGGCGGCGCTGCAGGCGGCGAAGGCCGCTTCGGCGATGATGTCGATGACCAACATCTATTACCGCTTCACGCATCTGGTCGGGAACAAGGAATATGCCACCATGCCGGCCAAGCTGCGGATGAACATCCTTGCCAACCCCGGCGTCGACAAGGTCGATTTCGAGCTCTGGTCGCTCGCTGTCTCGGCCGTCAATGGCTGCGGCACCTGCATCGACGCGCATGAGCGCGAGGTCGTCGGCAAGGGGCTGACCAAGGAAGCGGTGCAGAACGCCGTCCGCATCGCGGCGGTCCTCTACGCCGTGTCGACGGTTCTCGAGGCGGAGTCGGCGCTGGCTGGCGAGACCCGCGCGGCTGCTTGACCATTTCCTTCATTGTCACCCGCAGGGTTGACCCGCGGGTGACAATGAATGCTTGGATCAAGCCCGCTCCTGCCCAGCTAAGGAAGTAGTAGACGAACTGCCTCGCTTGGATTGGACTGCGTTCTGCAACGAAATCTCGAGGCTGATTGTGAAGCCGCGCAACACGCTACGGCGCGGCGCGGCTGGTCGCCTCGTCTCAGCCGTCGCGCGCGGGGTAAGCCCCATCTCGACGGCTGAGACGTAATTCCGCGACACTCTCACGGATTTTGCCAATGCCCGGGCAGAGCGATTCAGCGTTCGTTGCCGCTCACGAACCGTTCGCCCGGGTTCATTCGACGTTCTGCCGTTCGCTTTCAAACGTCCCGCTCTCTTAGCCGGTAGGTGCCTTCCCGGGCATCCATTCGAAGCGCCTTGGTGAGACCCCAGTAGGTCACAGCGCCGGCAAGAGCTGACGGTATCGAGGCTGTGAGATACCTCAACAACGTACTGTTGGGCACGAACGTCAATGGGTCCAGCAGAAGCATATAGACGACTGCGCCGATGACGAGTGCCGCGATCCCTGCGGGGTTGAAGCCATACAGATACCAGTAGCGTGACCGTGAATCGTGCTGATAGAGCGAAACCAGATCCAGATCGTCGAGCCGCTTGAATACGAACCAGTCGACGATCTGCACACCGCAAATCGGCGCAATGATGATGCCGATGAAAGCCATGAACGTTCCGATGTTGTCGTAGAATGGTCCCGGAAAGAACAGGAGCGCCAACAGCATTGGGATCAGCACGATGAAGGCCTTCATCTTCCAGCCGAAGCGTCGCGCGACCGCGGGGATCTGACCGATGCCCAGCGTAGCCGCATGGGCACCGACAAGCGCTGAACCAATGTTGGCCAGGGCGACAAAGACCAGAACGCAAACGCCGGCGACAGGTCCCGCGATTTGGAGCATCCAGACTGTCGGGTCCGGTTCGCCGACCACGAGGGCAGAATAGAGGCCGATCAGGCCAACGGCCGCCCAGCCGAACCCGAGCGACAGCATGGACGGCACCACTCCCTTGCTGACGCAGTTCAGCATGCGGAACAAGCTGCCCATGTAGGCCCACCATCCCAGTGTCGACAGGATCAGCAGTTCGGTTCCAACGGTGAAGTTCATGAGCCGATCGTTCTCGATCGGCGCGAGTGGCGCGGCCGCCGCTATCGCGTCAAGGCCGTAGGCATTGAAGAGCATGCCATACATCCAGAGGCCGATGATCGAGACTCCGACGGCGATGATCGACCCCGCATATTTCAAGCTCGTGGAGCCGCCCGTGAGGAGCCAAAAGACGACCCCGGCGCCGATCAGCGACGACGCGATCGCGACCGCATCTGCCTGGACAGGCCCTATGATACCGGTTTCGATGAGGACTGACGCTACGGCTCTGCCGAAGAATATCATGAGCACGCAGTTCCAGCCGATGAGGGTGGCGTACTGCACGATCAGGGCAAAGTAGGAGCCGCGGATGCCGAGTTGCGGCTTGGTCGACGCCAGGGTCTCAATTCCGTACTTCGCCACTGGCGGAACCTGAGAAAGCGTGACCAGCAACTGGCCGATCAGGGCGCCCGCGATCATTGTTGCCGTTCCTTCACCTGCCGGAACGTAGTAGGCGGTAAACCCGCCTACGACGAACGACCAGGTCCCGATCCCCGCGGTCGCACAGACGCCCGCGACCAGCCAGCCGCTCCATGTGCGTTCGGAAAGCGGCAAAGGAAGGCTGCCGATCCTCGCCTCGGGTGGTCCTTTCATTTTGGCGGTGCCCATTACATCCACCCCCACGCGAGAATCAGGGCAGGGCAGACGACGCCGAGAAGGAACAGCATCCACAGATCCTTCGTGGTGTGTCCCGTGCCAACGAGCGTGCCTGCTTTCAGGGCCTGCGTGATGTATTCCTCGGGATCAACGTCGACGTCTCTGTAAGCCGGTTCATCATTTGGTCCCATGGTTCACCTCCCTAATTATTCTACTTGTTTGAAACGCGTAGTATTTTCTGCTCTGACCTCCTCACTTGGTGAGAGTTGGCGACGGGCGAATCTCCGGCGAAAGCTCGTACGCGGCATCCGCAGGACGCGTAGCGCTCTCCTCGGCGGCGCCGGATTGGATCACGAACTTATTCCGCGCCACGCAGACGCGGCCGGCCATGCGGAGCGCCGCCAGAGAAGCGTACTTGATAAAGACGATCGTTCTGTAGAGCCGCTGCTGAAGCTGCAGAAACTCATTCTGTATCTGGTGACGGATCAGCGGTTCGCGCGCGCTGAAGGGCTCGTGCGCACGATCGTCGACTCTCCGAATCCTGAAAGGCCCGTGATGACGAGGATCTCGCCATTGACGATCTTCAGCGGGACACCATTCAAAGCAAATGCATGAGCCCCGGCCTGCATGCGCGCGGCGAGCGCCACGGCGGTCCTTTGCCATTGGCATCGAGAGGACCGCCGGGATTGTCGCCGCAGACCTTCCAAATACCGCCGTGGCAAGCTTGGCACTGGAAGGGTTGCGCAGCATGGCTCGTCCCGCCGGGTCAGAGGTCCAAGACCAGGAGGTCGCTCCTGGCTCGCGAGCAACAGAGCGCGATGTAGGTTCCGGCTGCCCTCTCGGCATCGCTCTGCACGCTGTCGCGGTGCTCAGGCACGCCCTCCAGTACGCCGGTGAGGCAGGAGCCGCAGTAGCCGGACTCGCAGAGCTTTGGCACCTCGAGTCCGTGACCGGAGAGGACAGCAAGAATGCTTCTGCCAGGCGGGATTTCGAAACGCTGTCCCGTGCTGGCAATCTCCACCGTGAAGGCCTGATCTTCGGCCGGCGGAGGAGGCGCTTCCGGGTCGGCAGCAAAGAGCTCGAAGTGGACGCGCTCACTGGGCCAATGGTTGGTCGCTTGGCGGAAGGCGCGGATCATGCCGGCCGGACCACAGCAATAGGCATGGGTTCCGGGCGGTTGCGCACCCAGAATCGCGGCAAGATCGAGGCGTTGGGCCTCCTCTGCCTCGTCGTACACAAAGCGTACGCGATCCTGGAAGGCTGGCGACAAGAGGCGATTGCGGAACGCGGTCCGTGCCGGTCTGCGTGCGCAGTAGACGAGGTGGTAGTCGGCGCCTGCCCGCTCGAGGCTGCTGGCCATCGCGAGGATCGGGGTAATGCCGATGCCGCCGGCGATCAGAAGGTGCCGTTCGGCCTCCTCGGCGAGGGTGAAGTGATTGACCGGGTCACCGATCTCGAGGCTGTCGCCTTCGCGCAGGTTGTCATAGATCCAGCGTGACCCACCCCTTCCTTCGGTCTCTCGCTGTACCGCAATGAGGTAGCGCTGGCGATCGCCGGCGTCGCCGGTCAGCGAGTACTGACGCGCCATTCCGTTCGGCAGGTTGACAACGATATGGGCGCCCGCGGTGAAAGCCGGGAGAGGGGTGCCCTCGGCCGCGATCAGCTCGTAAGAGCGGATGCTCTCTGCTTCGTCGGTGACCTTGGTGACGTAAACCCTCAAGGACAAGAGCGCTCCTCTCGCCTCCCGTATTGGTTCAGTCGAAATTCACGGCCTTCATGTCGACCGACCTTGAGCCTGATCCGATCAGGTTGGGTCGACCTGATCGGATCAGGCTCTACAGGCGGGCGGCAGCGGCAACCGATCGCGTCGGGAGTTGAACAGACCGCCGCTCGCCGTCGCCCAGGAAGGTCTTCATGGAGTCGTCCGTGGCCTCCAGCCAAGTCGTATGGTGGATCGAAGCCATCGTCCCGGTAACCGCAGAACGGTAGGCCGTGTTACGGTAGCCTGTGATATCGCGCACCTTCTCGTGCTCCCACTCCTTGAAGTTCGCCGCCACGAGATCGAAGTCGATGGCCGGGTAGTCGACAGCGGCCGCCAGCTCCTTGCAGTAATCTGTCTGGAAGTCGATTTGCTGCTCGGGTCCCACGAGCGCTTCCTCACGCTCCACCCAGCGCGCCGAATGCGCCGCCATCCTGTTGGTGTCGGGCAGCGAGATACGACCCATCACCACGTCGCGAGCCGTCCAGGCCTGCAGGTCGAACATGGAGAAGGTGTAGAACTGGTCCTGCATGCCGACGAAAAGCAGCTGCGGGTTGGCCTCCCAGACCACGCCCTTGTAGAGGCCCGGGGGATAGAGCCGGTTGTGCGTGTGCAGCTTCAGATCCTCCGCCAGAAAGGGAAAGCGGTGGAGGTAGCCGGTGCAGAGAATGATGGCATCCACGTCCCGGTGGGAGCCGTCGCCGAAGTGAACGGTCGAGCCGTCGATCCGGGTGAGCAGCGGGCGCTCTTCCATGCTCTCGGGCCAGGTGAAGCCCATTGCCTTGGTGCGGTAGCTCATCGTTACCGACCGGGCGCCGTACTTGTGACACTGCAGCCCGATATCCTCGGCCGAATAGCTGGCGCCGACGATCAGGATGTCCCTGCCTGCGAACTCCATGGCGTTGCGAAAATCATGCGCGTGCAGCACCCGGCCGGGGAACTGCTCGATACCTGGGAAGGACGGCGCATTGGGGACCGAATAGTGGCCCGAGGCGACGATCACGGAGTCGAACGTTTCCCTGGTGACGCGCCGCGTCGGCAGGTCTTCGCTCACCACCGTAAAGCGTCGCTCGGCCTCGTCGAAGCCGACCCATCGCACCGCGGTTTCGAAACGCACCCAATCGCGTATGCCGCTGACCTTCGCTCGCGTCGTGATGTAGTTGTGCAGGACCTCGCGCGGAGGAAATGACGGAATGGGCCGGCCGAAGTGCTGATCGAAAGAATAGTCACCGTACTCCAGGCACTCCTTCGGGCCGTTCGACCAGAGATAGCGGTACATGCTGCTATGCACGGCCTCGCCGTGGGCGTCGAGGCCGGTCCTCCAGGTGTAATGCCAGAGCCCGCCCCAGTCGTTCTGCTTCTCGAAACAGACGATCTCCGGGATCTCGGCTCCCTTGGCCCTGGCTTGTTGGAAAGCACGAAGCTGCGATAGGCCGCTGGGGCCGGCTCCGATAATTGCCACACGCTGGGTCATGTTCTTTTTCCTCAGCTCTTCAGCCAAGACGCGCATCAAGTGCGTCGACGACCATCTTCTGGAAATGGTGGACAGCGTGCTCGCTGAGCTCGCTCAGATCGTTGTCGATGACGAAGCGTCCCTGATTGTAACCCTTTGATCGCAACCCCCGCTGAACGCTCTCGCAAAGACCGATGTCCTCAGGCTGCAGGACCTCGTCCATGTAGACCATGGCGTCCTTCAGTTGCTTCGTCGGCTCGGAAGTCGGGAGGAACCAATCCAGGTGCTCGATGGTCCGGTCGGGCCCGGATGGAATTATCTGCAGCGCGGAGACGTTGGCCTCGCCGGGATAAACCCAAATCGTCAGGTTCGGCCATACGAACCAGGCGGCATAGCCGAACTCGACGTCGCCCTTTTCGAATTTGAAGGCCGAACTGTTGACGCTGGCGCCCTGGGAGGTATGGCTGGAGTAGATGCCGCAGGTCTGCGACTGATAGGTTTTCATGTCGACGAGATTGACGAAGTCCTTGTGCGCCACGCCGCAGTGGTAGCACTCAAGGAAATTATCGATCAGGACCTTCCAGTTACTCGCCACGTCATAGCTGTGCCGATGGGCATAGACCATGTTGTCTATGCTCGGGCAGTAGTGTCTCAGCTCCGCCTCCAAGTCACCAGCCTGCTCTCTGAACGGTAAGGCGTCGGGGTCGAGATTGACGAAGACGAAGCCGCAGAACTCTTCGACCTGTACAGACTTCAAGGAGAAGGCGCACTTGTCGAAGTCGACCATGTCCGCCGTGTTCGGCGCGTTTCTCAGTTTCCCGTCGAGATCATAGGACCAAGCATGGTAGGGGCAGACGAGCAGCCGGGCGCTACCGCTGCCGCTAACCAACTCGTGTCCTCGGTGCTGGCAGACATTGTAGAAGGCGTTCAGCGCACCGTCTGTCGTTCTGGTGATGACGATACTCTGTTCATGGATCTGCGTGGTGATGAAGCGGCCAGGTTTGTCGAGTTGGCTCTTGTGGCCGGCAAACCACCAGCTGCGGTAGAAGATGGCGTCCTTCTCGCGCTCGTAGATCTCCGGATCCAGATAGAAGCGGGAGGGCATCGTAAAAGAGCGGCCGGGCTCGTCACGAAAGGGATTATCGCCTGATTGGGCCTGCAAAAGAGGTAGGCTCATCCTGTGGACCTCCGAATGTATCAAGGGAAAAGGGGCGATATGATCAGCCGGTCGGGCGCTGCCCACGCCACTTTCGTCGGTCTGCGGCCATCGTCGCCGTCGAATTGGAAATCCGGCAAGATCTCGAACGGCAATGGTCAAGCTTCCGGCAAATCATCACGGGGCCTCCTACGTCAGCCTCGGCAGTGATCTCTTCCAATAGTTTTTATTATCGAAGAGATGCTGCAATTCCGAATAGGGATGGTATTTTGAGGAGCTATGCTTCTCAAACGATTTGTCCTTGGTCATTTGGATAAGCTTGGCTTATGAAGGAATTCCGCAAATCGCTGCCGCCACTGCATGCGCTCGTCGCTTTTGAGGCCGCCGCTCGCCTGTCCTCATTCTCCGCCGCTGCCCAGGAACTGAACGTTTCCCAAGCCGCGGTGAGCCAGCAGGTCCGGAACTTGGAGGACAGCCTGGGTCTGGCTCTCTTCAACCGAACGCACAAAGCGGTGCAGCTCACGCATCTCGGGCGCGAATACCAGCACACCGTGGCAGCGGCACTTCAACACTTGGCCACCGCGACCCAGGAACTGCGCATGACCCGCGGCCGCGACCGTCTTACCGTCGCTGCGGACCAATCGATGGCCTGGATGTGGCTGATGCCCCGGCTTGGCCACTTCTATGAAGTTAACGCGGGCGTTTCAGTACGCGTTGTCGTCTCGGACCTGGAGTCGGACTGCCTGGCGGATAGCGTCGACGTGGCGCTGGTCCATGGCGAGGGCGTCTGGCCAGGCCGCCAATCCGCATTGCTTTTCGTGGAGGAGGTCTATCCTGTCTGCTCGCCGAGCTATCTTGCATCAGCATCACCGCTCGAAGTGCCGAGCGATTTGATAGAGCATACTCTCCTACACCTCGAGGACGATCACTGGGAGTGGATGAACTGGCGCATGTGGCTGACCGAGAACGGCGTGGCGTTTCCGGCCAACCAACACGGCCTGACCATCAATAACTATCCGCTGCTCATCGAGGCGGCAAAGAAGGGTCAGGGTCTGGCTCTCGGCTGGAAAGGTTTGGTGGATCGGGAATTAGACGACGGTAGGCTGGTCAGGCCTCTCAAAGAGTCGGTTCAGAGTCGCTATGGGTACTATGCGGTGTGGTTGGCAGCCCAAGCTAAATCGCCGCAAACACGCGCCTTTGTTGATTGGGTGTCGCGGCTGGCAGCCCCTTAGCGCGTCTTGATAGTTGGGTGCGAGTGAGAATACTGCGTCAACCCGCGCTGAACGCGGCGGCGTGTATCAGTCTTCCATGATCCCGACCACACCTATGTAGAACAGCTCGGCCATAGGCGGGGTCTTCAGCAGCCTGAAGCGCCTCTCGCCATCCGAGGGGAGGCGCTTTCTGTATTGGAAATCAAACGTGGAACGATTCCCCGCAGCCGCAGCGGCCCTTCTCGTTCGGGTTGCGGAAGACGAAGCCGGACTGGAGCTTGTCCTCGACATAGTCCATCTCGCTGCCGAGGATGAACATCGTCGCCTTGGGGTCGATGAAGATCGTCACGCCCTTGTCCTCGATGACCTCGTCATGCGGTCCCTTCGCGTCGGCATATTCGATCGTGTAGGAAAGTCCTGAGCACCCCTTCGACTTCACGCCGACGCGCAGCCCGGCGGCCGGCGCCTCGTTGCGGGCGAGCAGGGTCTTGGCGCGCTCGGCGGCAGCGTCCGTCAGGGTGATCAAAGCGGCGGCAACTCTAGCCATAGAGGTCTCCGTTCCTCATATCATTCCAAGTTCCAGGCGGGCGATCTCCGACATTCTCGACTGGTCCCAGGGCGGATCCCAAACCAGTTCGACATTTACGTCATTCACCCCCTCCACCTGGGAAACGGCCTGCTGGACGATTCCCGGCATCTCTCCGGCGACGGGGCAGCCTGGGGCGGTCAGGGTCATCTCGATCTCGACCGCGCCTGTGGCGTCGACATCCGCCCGATAGATCAATCCAAGCTCATATATATTGACCGGAATTTCCGGATCGTAAACGGTCTGCAGTGCCGCGACGACGCCCTGCTGGAGAGCCTCGATCTCGTCGGCGTCGAGCGGCTTCGGTGCGACCGCGTTCTGAATTTCCTCGGTGCTGCTCATTATTTTCCTCAGTTCCTCAGGCGGTCTCCGTGCTTATCTTCTTCTCCGCGGCGTCCTCGAGCGCCGCGGCCAGCGTATGCCAGGACAGCGTCGCGCATTTGACGCGCATCGGGAACTCCCGCACGCCCGAGAGGACCGCGAGCTTGTCGAGATCGTCGGTACCGCCGACCTCTTCCTCGCCGGTCATTGACGCCTGGAAGCGGCGGAACAGTGCCTGCGCCTCGGCCGCGGTCTTGCCCTTGATCATCTCCGTCATCAGCGAGGCGGAGGCCACGGAGATCGCGCAGCCACGGCCCTGGAAGCCGATATCCTTCACAACCCCGTCCTCGAGGGTCAGATAGATCGTGACCTTGTCGCCGCAGAGCGGGTTGTCGCCGCGCGCCTCGCGGTTCGCGTTCGGCGGGCAGCAGAAGTTCCGCGGTTCGCGGTTATGGTCGAGAATCACCTCCTGATAGAGGTCGCGCAGATCCGACATCAGCCAAAGATCTCCTTCACTTGTTCGATCCCGGCCGCCAGCGCATCGACCTCGTCGAAGCTGTTATAGAGGCCGAACGAGGCGCGCACCGTCCCGGCGATGCCGAAGCGGTCCATCACCGGCTGCGTGCAATGATGACCGGCGCGCACCGCGATTCCGGCACGATCGAGGATCGTTCCCACATCATGTGGGTGGGCGCCGTCGATCGTAAAAGAGAGGATGCTCGCCTTCTCCCGCGCGGTGCCGAAGAGCCGCAGCCCCGGAATGCCGGACAGCCGGTCGGTCGCATAAGCCAGAAGCGCCTGCTCATGCGCGGCGATCTTCTCCTGATCCAGCGCCGTGACATAGTCGATGGCCGCGCCGAGCCCGATCGCGCCGGCGATGTGCGGCGTTCCCGCCTCGAACCGCTGCGGGATGTCGGCATACTCCGTCTTCTCGAAGCTGACCGATCGGATCATGTCGCCGCCGCCCTGGTAGGGCGGCATGGCCTGCAGAAGATCGGCCTTGCCGTAGAGCGCGCCGATGCCGCTCGGCCCGTAGAGCTTATGGCCGGAGAAGGTGTAAAAGTCGCAGTCGAGCGTCTGGACATCGACCGCCTGATGCGGCACTGCTTGGCAGCCGTCGAGCAGCACGATTGCGCCATGTGCATGGGCGAGACGGGTGATCTCCGCTACCGGCGTCACGGTTCCGAGCGCATTCGAAATATGTGTGACCGCGACCAGCTTCGTCCGCGGCCCGAGGAGCTTCTCATACTCGTCGAGCAGGAACTCGCCGGCATCGTTGATCGGGACGACGCGAATGGTGATGCCCATCCGATCGCGCAGCAACTGCCAGGGTACGATGTTGGAATGGTGCTCCAAGGCCGAGAGCACGACCTCGTCGCCTTCCTTCAGAAACGTTCCGCCATAGCTCGAAGCGACCAGGTTGATCGCCTCGGTCGCGCCGCGGGTGAAGATGATCTCGCGATCCTCACGCGCATTCAGGAACCGCTGCACCTTGGCCCGTGCCGCCTCATAAGCGAGGGTGGCCTGGGCGCTCAGATAATATACGCCGCGATGGATATTCGCGTACTCGTCCTCATAGCAGTGGCGAACCGCATCGATCACCGCCTGCGGCTTCTGGGCGCTGGCGGCGCTGTCCAGGAACACCAGCGGTCGGTCGTAGATGCGCTTGCTCAGGATCGGAAAATCCGCGCGTACGCGCTCGACATCGAAGTCCGATAGGTTGGAGCCGAAGGTAAGCGCAGCTTGCGATCGTCCCATCGCGGTCATCGTCCAATCCCCTCTAGATCGCCGCCAGCCAATTCGAGACGCGGCGCTGAAGAGCGGCCTTCACCGTCGCACTCGCCAGATCCTCGCCGAGGTCGCCCAGGAACGCCTCGATCAGCATCCGCCGCGCCGCCGTCTCATCAATACCGCGGGCGCGCAGATAGAACAGCGCGCTCTCCTCGAGCTCACCGGCAGTCGCGCCGTGGCTGCATTTCACGTCGTCGGCATAGATCTCCAGCTCGGGCTTGGTGTCGATCTCCGCGCGGTCGGAGAGCAGCAGGGTCCGGTTGAGCTGATGCCCGTCCGACTTCTGCGCATCCTTCTCGACGATGATCTTGCCCTGAAACACGGCGCGACCCTGTTCGTCGAGCACGCCCTTATAGACTTCCTTGCTGGTGGTATGGGGCTTGGCATGGACGATCTCGGTCGTGTTGTCGACATGCTGCTTGCCGCGGGCCAGATAGCCGCCGGTGAGCCGGCATTCGGCTCCTTTGCCGTCGAGCACGGCCCGGATTTCCTGGCGTGACAGGCGGCCGCCACTCGTCATGACGAAGCTGTGATACCGGCCGCGCTCGCCGATCTCCACCTCCGTCAGCGCGATGTGGAAGGCGTCGAGACTCTCGTCCTGAAACTTGTAATGCTGGATCTCCGCCCCATCCTCGACCGTCACCTCGGTGACCGGATTCGACCAGTAGACGCCGCCGTTCGAGGCGACGTGGCTTTCGAAGATCACGGCGCGGCTGTCGCGTTCCGCTACGATCAGGTTGCGCGGATGAAAGGCGAGCGCGGTCTCCTCCGCGGCGCCGACGAAGACCAGGTGAATCGGCGCGTCGATCGAGACGCCGCGGCCGATGCGCAGGATGCAGCCGTCCGCCATCAAGGCGGTGTTCAGCGCGAGGAGCGCGTTGTCTCCGGACCGGACGGCACGTCCCAGCATCGGGGCCAGCGACTCCGCCTCGCTCGCCAGAGCCTCGCCCAGGCCGTCGAGCCGAACGCCTTCAGGCAGGGCGCCGATCTCCGAGAGGTCGCGCCGGAACAGGCCGTTCACGAACACCAGCCGGTGCGCCGGCTCCTCGGCCGGCAGGAGGCTGGAAAGCGGCTGCAGGGCCTTGATCTGGCCCCTGCCTTGGCCATTGACCACGGCCGGTTCGAAACCCGCCTTGGTCAGCGGGTGGAGGTTCGTATACTTCCACTGCTCGACGCGCGGGGTCGGCAGACCGAGCTGGGCAAAGCGCGCGAAGGAGTCCTCGCGCAGCTCCCGCAGCCAAGGCACGCTCTGACCCGGCAATGTCGCGGCGATCGCGGCAAAGCGGTCGGCGTAGGGCAGGCCGGTAGTGGTTTCCGAAGCCATCAAGCCGCAGCCCCCGTTTTGCCGGCGAGATCGCCGTAGCCTTCCTTCTCGAGTTGATGGGCGAGCTCCTTGCCGCCCGACTTCGCGATGCAGCCGGCCGCCAGGACATGCACCTTGTCCGGCACGATGTAGTTCAGCAGGCGCTGATAATGCGTGATCAGGACCATCGCCCGGTCGGGCGAGCGCAGCGCGTTGACGCCCTCGGCGACGATCTTCAGCGCGTCGATGTCGAGTCCGGAGTCGGTTTCGTCGAGCACGGCGAGCTTCGGGTCGAGCAGGGCCATCTGCAGGATCTCTGTCCGCTTCTTCTCGCCGCCGGAGAACCCGACATTGAGCGAGCGGCGCAGCATCTCCTCATTGACGCCGAGCAGGTCGCGCTTCTCGCGCATCAGCTTCATGAACTCCATCGCGTCCAGTTCGCGCTCGCCGCGATGCTTCCGCACGGCGTTGACGGCGGTCTTCAGGAAGCTGTTGGTGCCGACGCCGGGAATCTCGACCGGATATTGAAAGGCCAGGAAGATGCCGTCGCGGGCGCGCTCCTCGGGGCTGAGATCGAGCAGGTCCCGCCCCTGGTAGAGGATGCTGCCCTCGGTCACCTCATAGCCCTCGCGCCCGGCGAGGACATAGGCCAGCGTGCTCTTGCCGGAGCCGTTCGGCCCCATGATCGCATGCACCTCGCCGGCGCCGACGCTGAGGTCGAGCCCTTTGAGGATCGGCTGTCCGTCGACCGTGACGTGCAGATTCTTCACTTCCAACATAATCGCTATCCCGTCTTTACTGGTCGGCGCCTCAGCCGACGCTACCTTCCAGGCTGATGCCCACCAATTTCTGCGCCTCGACCGCGAATTCCATCGGCAGTTCCTGCAGCACCTGCTTGCAGAAGCCGTTGACGATCAGCGAGACGGAGTCCTCCGCCGAGAGGCCGCGCTGCATGCAGTAGAAGAGCTGGTCCGCGTCGATCTTCGAGGTCGTCGCCTCATGCTCCACCCGCGCGGTTCGGTTGCGCGTCTCGATATAGGGCACCGTATGGGCGCCGCACTTGTCGCCGATCAGCAGCGAGTCGCACTGCGTGTGGTTGCGGGCGTTCGCCGCGCCCGGCAGGATCTTCACCAAGCCGCGATAGGTGTTCTGCGCTTTGCCGGCCGAGATGCCCTTGGAGACGATCGTGCTGCGCGTGTTCTTGCCGATGTGGATCATCTTGGTTCCAGTATCGGCTTGCTGATAGTTGTTCGTGATCGCGATCGAGTAGAACTTCCCGACGGAATTCTCGCCCTGCAGGATGCAGCTCGGATATTTCCAGGTGATCGCGGAGCCGGTCTCTACCTGGGTCCAGGAGATCTGCGAATTCCGACCGCGGCAGGCGCCCCGCTTGGTCACGAAATTATAGATCCCGCCCTTGCCGTTCTCGTCGCCGGGGTACCAGTTCTGGACCGTGGAGTACTTGATCTCGGCGTCGTCGAGCGCGATCAGTTCGACCACCGCGGCGTGGAGCTGGTTCTCGTCGCGCATCGGCGCGGTGCAGCCTTCGAGATAGCTCACATAGCTTCCCTTGTCGGCGATGATCAGCGTCCGCTCGAACTGGCCGGTCTGCGCCGCGTTGATCCGGAAGTAGGTCGACAGCTCCATCGGGCAGCGCACGCCCTCGGGCACATAGACGAACGAGCCGTCGGTGAAGACCGCCGAGTTCAGCGTCGCGAAGAAATTGTCGGAGTAGGGGACGACGCTGCCGAGATACTTCTTCACCAGTTCCGGATGGTTCTGCACCGCCTCGGAGATCGAGCAGAAGATGATGCCCTTCTCCTCGAGCTTCTTCCGGAAGGTCGTGGCGACCGAGACGCTGTCGAACACCGCGTCGACGGCGACGCCGGCCAGCATCTCCTGCTCCCTCAGGGGAATTCCCAGCTTCTCATAAGTCTTCAGCAGTTCGGGATCGATCTCGTCCAGGCTCTTCGGCGCCTCCTTCCTCTTCGGCGCTGAATAATAATAGGCGTCCTGATAATCGATCGGCGGATAGCCGAGCTTACTCCAGGACGGCTCCGTCATGCCGGTCCAGAGGCGGAAGGCCTTGAGGCGCCATTCGAGCAGCCATTCCGGCTCGTTTTTCTTTGCCGAGATGAACCGCACGGTGTCCTCGTTCAGGCCACGCGGCGCGGTTTCCGACTCGATATCGGTGATGAAGCCGTACTTGTACTTGTCGCCCGCGATGGACTGCACGGTTTCAGCGGTGTCGACGGAAGCTGCCATAATTCTACCTGTACTGCGGATCTTCAAATTCCAATGAGGGGCGATTCCGGCTAGGAGCCAGCAGGTCGCGGTCGTCTAGTTGACCGCTCGGTTCGTCGTTGGCGGAGCGTCGCCGTCCTTCGGCGGTTCAACCGCGGGTTCGGTCGCCGATTCGGCCGCCCTGGGCAGCGACGGAAACGCCATATCGGCCAGGGAGACGCCTTCCAGCGCCCGCCGGACCGCGTCGTTGATCCGCCGCCAGCTTTGGCGCGAGGGACAGAGCGTCTCGACGTCACAGGCCCCGTCGCCATGCTCGATGCAGAGGGTCAGGGCAACCGGGCCGTCAAGTGCGCTGACGATGTCGGCGGCGGAGATCTCCTCCGGATTGCGGGCGAGCTGATAGCCGCCCTTGGCACCGCGATGCGAGATAAGCAGGCCGGCCCGGGTCAAGGTCGCCAGAATCTTGCTGACGGTCGGCGCGGGCAGACCCGTTGCGGCGGCCAGATCGAAGGCGTTATGGCACCGATCCGTGTTGCCAGCCATATAGCTCGTCAACACGACGCCATAATCCGTCAGCCTGCTCAGCCGTATCATAGACCGCCTCTTCCTCCCTCAGTCCTGCCTTTAATCCTGACCGAATCACTCGTGTTTAAAAGTGGGGGGAAGCGGTCGCTTGTCAAGGAGAAATCAGCCCGAAATGCCGAGGGCCGATGCGCCTATCGCGGCAGAGACGGCGGATACGGGCGAAATCCGTTCGTTCCGAAATCACGACCCTTTTTCTACCGGACGATCAGCTGTCCAGTCCACCGTTGCAGGGGAGGGAGAGGCGGCGGCGAGTCCTTTAATGATTAACCATACCTTCATGACGATGCGCCAGCCTGGAGTCAAAACTCTTCAGCGGCGTAGCGCCATGTCCATCCGGTTGCAAGCATGGATCAATGCGGCTCCGGATTCTACCAATAGCGACCGAGAGCCCGTCATGACGAAAAAGCGGTTTGGGCGAAGCGCCAATCGAGCGGCTCTCGAGGACGAGGCGCTTGCCCAAATCGCCGGACGACCGCCGCAACCTCCCGCGCGCCGCCCTGGCTGGCTCGAAATCGTGGGCGTCTGGCTCTGGATTTGCGTACTGACAATGGTCACTGTGACCATAACCGTTCTGGTCTGACGGGGTCGGGATCGCCCGAACACCGCCGATCCGCGCTGGTGGGCCACATTTCGAACAATGCACGTTTTCGACTGCGGCAGCTTAACCCGCTCTCAATCCTTATCTGGCATTTGGTTTGCATTATCACGAATGCGGTTGATCTCATGTCTTCCTTCCTGCGCCATTGCGTGTTCGTGTTCGTGTTCGTGTGTGTGACTGCGGCGGTATCGGCCTTTGCCGCAGACCCGCTGCCGGCACCCTCGGGTCCGGTGATCTTGACGGTGACGGGGGAGATCGGAGTTACGAACGCCGATGGCGCCGCTCGCTTCGACCGGGACATGCTCGAGGCCCTGCCGCAGGCCAGCTTCGTGAGCTACACCGACTGGACCGTGGGCCCGCAGCGCTTCGAAGGCGTTCTGCTGAAGGATTTGATCGCCCGTATCGAGGGCTGCGGCGCCGAGATCTTTGCCCGGGCCCTCAACAATTACGGCGCCCCGATTCCATGGTCGGATCTTCAGGAGTTCCCCGTTCTCCTGGCGTTGCGGCAGAACGGAGAGGAAATGCGCATCCGCGACAAGGGGCCGATCTGGATCATCTACCCCGACCCCCGGCCGTCCCTCGCTCACGTGGGTCCACATAACGACAAGATGGTCTGGCAGCTCGAGACATTGGAACTCCGGTAATTCCATGCGTCACCGCATCAGCGAGTGGGTACGCTACGGCCTTGCCGCCGGTCTCTTCATCACCTTTACCGGCAGCTTCGCGCTCAACTACCGGCAGGTCGAGGAGGAACAGGAGGCCTATGGCCAGTTGCTTCGCACCAACAGCTGGATCGCCGTCCAGCTTGAAGTCGAATATCTGTTCCTGCGCAACGCGCTCGACCGCTTCGCACTCGGAGATCCCGGGACGACGCGCGACGAGGTCGCGCATCGCCTCGACCTCCTTTGGAGCCGCTTTCCGGTCGCGCTGATCGGACCCGAGGCCAAGCTATTGCGCGAGGAAGCCGGCGCAGAGGACCTTCTGCAGGACCTCTTCGCCCGCCTGCAGGCGCTGGAACCTGTTATCCTCGCCGCCGGGCCTAAGGACTTGCAGGCCTATAACGAGGCACGCCGCCGACTCGAATCCTTCGAGGCGCCATTGCACGAGTTGACAATGGCGGCGATGAAGGGGCACGGCACGCAACAACTGCGTGCGGTGCTCCACGATAGCCACGACCGAAGCGCGCTCCACCTCGCCGGCATGTTCGGAGCGTGCGGGCTCCTCATGTTGATTCTGCTCGCCGAGCTGTCACGCAACCGCCGCATCGCCCGGGCGGAGCACGTCGCTCGGGTCGATGCCGATCTTGCGAACCGCGCCAAGTCCGAGTTTCTGGCCAATATGAGCCACGAGCTGCGCACACCCTTGAACGCCATCATCGGCTTCTCCGACGCCCTCCGGATCGGGATAGCAGGACCTCTCACGGCCAAGCAGGCCGAATATCTCGTCGACGTCCGCCAAGCGGGCGAGCATCTCCTGGCCATCATCAGCGACGTTCTCGATCTTTCGAAGGTCGAGGCGGGCCGGCTCAACCTCGATGAGCAGGAGGTGGACCTCCGCGAACTTGCGTCTTCCTGCCTTTCCCTCGTGCGGGAAAAGGCAGGGCTCAAGGGATTGAGGATTTCCGTGGATATAGCGCCGGATCTGCCTTCTGTCCTAGCCGACCCGGTGCGCATCAAACAGGTGCTGCTCAACCTTCTGGGCAATGCGGTCAAGTTCACGCCACGGGAAGGTTCCGTCGCAATCCGGGGCGAGCAGGCGCCCGACGAGGGTGTTTTGATCTCCATCCGCGACACCGGGCCTGGCATGACGCCGGAGGAGGTGACGCTGGCTCTGGAGCCGTTCTGCCAGATTCAGCGGGGAACGAACCGTCCGCACGAGGGGACCGGGCTCGGATTGCCCTTGGCAAAGGTCCTCATCCAGGCGCATGGCGGCAGCCTGTCGATCGACAGCCATGTCGGGCGCGGCACGCTCATACGGCTTTGGCTCCCACCGGATCGGATAGCCCGCCCAGGTTCGCGTCAATAAGCGAAGGGCGATGACGAGCTCTTGCCTTCAGCATATCGAACTGCCCGGGCATGCTCGGATGATCCCTGCGGGCTCCCCCTATGGGGGTGCGCCCCCACCATTGTGTCGAGCCAAGTTCTGCACCTGTAAAGAGGCGCTTACACTTTATTCATAACGCTGCAGCGGCCAATAACGCAAGGCATTGATCAGCCTAGCTTCCCCTAGATTGGCACGGAATTTGCCTCAAATGCCCAGGTTTTCTTGGAGCCTGGGAGGAATAAGCCATATGCGCATGATTTCGCGTAGTCTGCTATGGGCTGCCGCTTTAGCGAGCTGGTGCTCGGCCGCAACGGCCGCACCCGTGATATGGACTGACTGGACTGATACGGAGGTAAATACCGTCAACGGCAGTCTCACGGTCGGCTCAGACACAATCGATGTAACCTACAGTGGCCAATTCACTGCGCCTACACAGACAAATGGCGGCACGAACTACTGGTCGCCCAGCGCACCTTATGTCAGCGCCACGGTCGATAACGCCCCGCCGTCGGCGGACATCATCGCCATCAACACGGTTGGAGTACGGACCATCACCTTCAGCCAGGCAGTCGAAGAGCTGTTCATCGCTATTGTCAGCTTGAACGGCAACAATGGATACGACTTTGGCGTGCCGACCGATATCATCAGCTTCGGCACGGGATATTGGGGCAGCGGCACTCTCGTTTCCGCCTTTGGCGGAAACGGCGTTACCTCCACGGGTGAGGGGCACGGCGTGATCAAGCTGTCGGGAAATTTTACATCGATTTCCTTCAACGCGACGGTGGCAGAACACTGGAATGGTTTCACGATCGGCGTGGGCGGCTTGGCTGACGAAGAACCGCCTGTGAACGTGCCTGAACCGGCCACGCTCGGCTTGCTGGGAGTAGGCTTGCTCGGGATCGCAACGGCGTTGCGCCGCAACCGCCGCGCCGCCTGACCAGAACTGTATGATCTCTCGACCGCATGGCGGCGCCTTCGGGCGCCGCTTTTCGTTTGTCTTGCGGGTCTAGGATTCGATGACACCCAGGACGTCCGATTCCTTGAGGATCAGGTGATCCTCTCCATCGATCTGCACCTCCGTTCCCGACCATTTCCCGATCAGGATGCGATCCCCCGGCTTGAGGTCAAGCGGGCGCACCTCGCCGCTCTCGTCGCGGCTGCCGGGGCCGACGGCGATCACCTCGGCCTCCATCGGCTTCTCTTGCGCCGTGTCGGGGATGATGATGCCGCCTTTGGTCTTCTCCGCCGCCTCGATCCGGCGGACGAGAACGCGATCATGCAATGGCTTGAAGTTCATCCTGACCTCCATCTGACGTCTACCCAATCTATTTGCATGGCGGCACGGCGCAAGAGTCCACATCGCCGCTCGACGCAGACCGTGGACAGATTCTGCCGGACGATCTTAAATACAACCGCACCTTGAAGGGAGGACGTCTGAAATGATCGAGCGGCGAGGTATCGTGGGCGCGGCGGCGAAGGCGGGGGTAGGGTTCGTCTTGGCGGCGGCACTCGCCATCGGGCCAATGATCGGTGCCGCGGCGGCCGAGGAACTGAATGTGCTGAACTGGCAGGGTTATGGCACCGACGAGGCCTGGGCCCTCGAGCTCTTCGAGGAGCGGACCGGGGTCGAGGTGATCCACGACTACTTCAACTCCGAGCAGGAGATGCTGACGAAGCTGCGGACCAGTCCCGGCACCTACGACGTCGTGCTGATCAACAGCGCCTTTACAGAGCAGGCCGCGAAGGAAGGTCTGATCCAGCCGGTCGATTCGGGCAAAATCGAGAATTTCGAGGATTTGTCGCCGCTGTTGCGGGATTCGCCGCGGTTCATCATCGACGACAAGCTTTACGCCATCGCCTGGGTTTGGGGCATGACCGCCGTCGCCTACAACACGGAGGATCTGGAGACGGCACCGGAGTCGATCCAGGTCTTCTGGGACCTGGAGTTCGCCGGTCGGGTTGGCTGGCGCGATGACGCCGTGGAGGCGGTGAGCTTTGCCGCGATCGCCACGGGGCAGGACATGAACCATCCTGAGGATCTCGACAAGGTGCGCGAGAAGCTGCGCGCGCTCAAGCCGCAGATCAGGGCCTTCTGGTCGTCCGAAGACGAATGGAACAAGCTCTTCGCCGCCGGCCAGTTCGACGTCTCGACCTATTGGAGCGGATCGGCGGCGCGCAGCGCGACGAACTTCGATTTGCCGGTCGGCTATGTCGTGCCGGAGGAGGGCGCCATCGGCTGGTTCGACGGTCTGTCGATTGCGACGGATGCGCCGAATCCAGAGGCCGCGCACGCCTTCATTAATTTCCTGATCGACCCGGAGTTCTATGTCCGCTGGGCGACCGAGGTGGGAGCGCCGGCCTCGGCCAACCGCGAGGCCAATGCCGCTCTGCCGGAGGGCGATATGGGGCGCGAGATCCATGGCGACGAAGCGGCGATGAAGCGGCTGCAATGGATGGCGCCGCTGAGCGACGAGGAGCGGCGGACCTATCAGGAGATCTGGGACGAGACGAAGGCCTATTTCGCGCAGTAATCGCGGCAGTGAATGCCGGAATTGTAGATAGATCGGGGTTTCCAGTGAACGGCTCTGACCTTCTCCCTCTCCCGCAAGAGGAGAGGGAGGCCCGGTCCGCGCTTCTGCGATGGCATGGGGGAGCGCTTCCCGGGACGACCGATGCGGATTGAACAGCGCCGCCGTTTCGCCATTCTCGGGCTGACCGCGCCGACCTATCTCTGGCTGGCGCTGACCATTTTTCTGCCGCTGTCGGTGATGCTGTATTTCAGCTTCCTCACTGTGGCGCCGATCGGCAACCGCGAGCCGGCGCTGACCTTCGCGCAGTATGGCGCCTTCCTCGACAAGGAGTTCTACCGGTTCCTGACCTGGCGGTCGGTGATGATGGGGGTGCACGTTACCCTGGGCTGCGTGCTGATCGGCTATCCGGCGGCGCTGATCCTCGCGCATCACGTGCCGAACCGCTGGCGCGAGGCGCTTTTTCTCCTGATCGTGCTGCCGTTCTGGAGCAATGCCCTGGTCCGCATCTTTTCATGGACAATGGTACTGCGCGAGAACGGGCTGATCGATCGCGGACTGCAGGCGATCTTTCCGGACGCGCCGTCGGTGGGCATTCTGTTCACCTATCCGGCAATCATCGTCGGGCTCGTGCATTCCTATCTGCCCTATATGATTCTCACCTGCTACATCTCGCTGCAAGCGATCGACCGTTCCCTGATCGAGGCGGCGCGGAGCCTCGGTGCCTCGAATCTTGCGATCTTCCGCCGTGTCCTGCTGCCGCTCAGCTTGCCCGGCCTGCTCGCCGGCATGGTTCTCGTCTTCGTGCCGGTAATCGGGTCATTCATGGAGCCGCGCATCCTCGGCGGCCTGGAAGGAGTTACGCTCGGCACCGTGATCGAGGATCAGTTCACCGCGGTGTTCAATTGGCCGCTCGGCGCAGCGCTCTCGTTCATCCTGCTGGCCATCGTGCTGACGATTCTGGCAGCGGCCTATCCGCTGCTGCGCCGCAATCTGCAGCCGTTCTGAAGGTGGTGCGGGAATGAAGGGGCTTCTGAAATCTCTGGTGAGCGGCTATCTCGCACTGGTGCTGGTCTTCCTCTATTTGCCGATCGCCGTGATGATGGTGATGGCGTTCAATCAGTCGCCGCTCTATCGGCTCCCTGTGGTCTGGGATACCGTGTGGTTCGAGGAACTCGCCGGGAATGAGCGGCTGCTGGGGGCAAGCCTCAACAGCGTGGTCCTCGCCCTGATCAACGCCGTCATCGCGACCGCGCTCGGCACAATGGCGGCACTCGCTTTCGCGCGCTATCAGTTCCGCGGCAAGACCTTGCTCCAGATCCTGCTGTTCCCGCCGATCACGATTCCCTGGCTGATCATCGGTACATCGATGCTGATTTTGTTTTTCTGGACCGGCATCGGCCGCGGCCTGCATGCAATGCTGCTGGGGCATGTGGCGCTGTCGCTGCCCTATGTGATCGTGGTCGTCGGCGCGCGGCTGAAGAGCTTCGGCGTGACGCTCGAAGAGGCGGCGGCGACGCTCGGCGCCTCACCCTGGCAGGTGTTCTGGCGGGTTTCGGCTCCCGTGATGGGGCCGGGGATCGTCGCGGCGGCGCTGTTCGCCTTTGCCGTGTCCTTCGACCAGTTCGTGATCTCGTACT
Source organism: Virgifigura deserti (assembly GCA_003576685.1). Classification (GTDB taxonomy): domain Bacteria; phylum Pseudomonadota; class Alphaproteobacteria; order Dongiales; family Dongiaceae; genus Virgifigura; species Virgifigura deserti. Next base: position 8,444 of record QOZR01000003.1, on the reverse strand, counting down.
TCCTGGCGCCGCCGGGCATATCGACGCTGCCGGTCGAGATCTATTCGGCGATCCGCAAAGGCTTCACGCCGGAGATCAACGCCATTTCGACCATCATCATTCTCGTCTCGATGGGGTTGATGCTGCTCTTCGCACGGTTCTCCCGATTCGGAGGTGAGCGGTGAGCATCGTCGAGGTCGACAAGGTCAGCAAGCATTACGGTACCGTCGCCGCGCTCGAAAACGTCTCGTTATCCTTCGCGGACGGCGAGTTCTTCGGCCTTCTGGGGCCGAGCGGCAGCGGCAAAACGACCCTCCTGCGATCGATCGCCGGCTTCGTCGAGCCGGATCAAGGCGATATCCGGATAGATGGGGCGCCGGTGCGCGACACCCCGGTTCACCGTCGCGATATCGGCATGGTCTTCCAGAACTACGCCCTGTTTCCGCATCTGAGCGTGTTCGACAATGTCGCCTTCGGTCTTTCCGTCCGCGGCGCGCCACGGCGCGAGATCGCGGCGCAGGTCGCGGCGATGCTCGACCTGGTGCGGCTTGGCGGGCTTCAGGAGCGACGGCCGCGCGAGCTGTCGGGCGGGCAGCAGCAGCGCGTGGCGCTGGCGCGGGCCCTGATTACTCGTCCGCGGGTGTTGCTGCTCGACGAACCGTTGGGCGCCCTCGACAAGCGGCTGCGGCAGGAGATGCAGATCGAGCTGAAACAGATCCAGCGAGAGGTCGGCATCACCACGGTCTTCGTGACCCACGATCAGGAAGAAGCGCTGACGCTGTCCGATCGGATCGCCATCTTCAATGAAGGCCGGGTGGTGCAGGTCGGTCAGCCGAACGAAGTCTATGAACGGCCGGCGACCGCCTTTGCGGCCGCATTCCTCGGCGACGCAAACTTCTTTACCGGGCGGGCGGGGTCCCCGAACGGGACCGGGAGTCTCGGGGCCGGAGCCCCGCGCCGCGTCCTGTTGGCTGATGGTGACGCGATCCTCACGACCAGTCCCCTGCCGGCCGACGGGGAACCCGTGCGGCTCGCCGTGCGGCCGGAGAAGTTCGAGATCTATCGGAGCGGCGCTGGTCCGGCGGCAGGCGACGCGATGAACCGCCTTTCCGGGCGCGTCCTGCAGGCCATCTATTCCGGCAGCAGCATCACCTATAAGGTCGATGTCCGCGGTCAGGAGGTCACGGTGTTCGAGCAGAATCGGTCGGCGCAACCTTTTCCGCCCGGCGAGGCGGTCGATCTCGTCTGGGCGCCGAGGCATTCGGTTCCGGTGGAGCCATGAGCAATACCCTTCGGCCGGTCGCTCGGTCGGCCCTGCATGTTGCCGTCGATATGCAGCGGCTGTTCGGCGAAGACTCGCCGTGGCGAGTGCCGAGCTTCTTCGACATCGTTCCTGCGATTCGGCGGATCGGGGAGAGCCATACGGAGCGGACCCTGTTCACCCGGTTCCTGACGCCGGCTTCGGTGGATGAGACGAGGGGAACTTGGCGGCGCTACTATGAACGTTGGCCGAACGTGACGCTCGAGCAGATGCCGGCGGAGATGCTCGATCTGGTGCCGGCGCTGGCACCGTTGGCCGCGCCCGAGCGGATCTGCGACAAGATGACCTTCTCCGGTTTCACGAGCGGCAGCCTCGAAGAGGCAGTGAGGCGAAGGGGCGCAGACACACTCGTGCTGACCGGCGTCGAGACCGACGTCTGCGTTCTGGCAACGGCGCTCGCCGCCGTCGATCGCGGCCTGCGCGTCATTATCGTCGCGGATGCGGTGACGAGTGCCTCGTCGACCTGCCACGAGGCGACGCTTGAAATGCTCCGATCACGATATAGCGAGCAGATCGAGGTTGCCCCGGTCGAACATCTGCTTGCCGCCTGGACGGAATAGAGACGCACCGATGGCCGAGTCGACAGTCCCGCTTCAGCGCGCGTGGAACAGCTGGGACAGCGAGCACCCGGCAGAAATGCAATATCTGCCGCTCGGCCTTCGCATCACGCCCTGCGCCTATGCCAGCAGCACCAATGGCTTCACCCGCTTCACGGCCGGGAGCGAGGGCGTACGGCTCGGGCCGCGGACCATCGACGGCAGCTGCATCGCGCTCGATCTGGCCCATGCCGGCACCGCCTTGTCGCTGAACTACCACAAGCCCGATCCGTTCACGCTCTGCGGCTCCTGGGAGGCGCATCGGACCGGCGAATGGGGCCTGCGCTTCTGGGTCCTCCTGGTGCTCCGACTCGCCCCACCCACCGGGGACGGTGACCTCGTGGACTGGCATTTCGATCCAGAGTCAGGAGCGATGACGGCGCGGTCCGGTGCCACACATATTGTCATCCGGGGCGAGCGACCGCCGTTGTTGGCGACTTTTCACGACAGTCTTGATGCCTTGCAGCAGGAATTCGAGACCAAGGGATATTTTTATCTGGAGTCGCGCGGAAGCAGCGGGCCCGTCGCGGTGCTCCGCTACAATCTGGAGGAGATGTCGCGTTTCCGCTTCGTCGCGACGCTTGCCAATGATCCGGTCTTAGCCGTCCGGCAAGCAGCGACTCAGTTGGAAGAACCTCCACCCCAGCCCTCCCGCGCGGAAGGCGGGAGTGTGGGAACCGCTACAGGAGCTCTCGACGCGATCCGCGACGTGATCGGCTGGAACTCGGTCTGGGATTCGGTGAACCGGCGCCCTTACACCACGGCCAGCCGCAACTGGGTAACGCCGAAGTTCGGCGGCTTCGGCATCTGGCTCAACGATGCCTTGTATCACGCGCTGATGGCCGGCCTCTTCGATGTGCAACTGGCGCGAGAGAATCTGCTGTCGGTCCTGGCGGGCGCGACGCCACAGGGCAATCTGCCCTGCCTGGTGACGGGACGCGATGCCTGGATTGACCGCTCGCAACCGCCGATCGGCGCCTTCATCACCTGGCTGCTGTATCTGCGAACCGGCGATCGTGACTTGCTGACGCTCGCCGCCGACAGCCTGCTGCGGAACCATGAGTGGTGGTGGCGGGAGCGGGACGGCAATGGCGACGGCTTGGTCGAATATGGCACCTCGCCCTTGGGGAGTGGGCTCTACCGCGGCACGAAGCTTGCTGCCAAGGACGAGTCGAGCATGGACAACTCGCCGGTCCATGACGAGGCGGTGCTGGATGCGCAGAGCCGGACGCTCGATTGCGCCGATGTCGGGCTGAACAGCCTTCTCGCGCTCGACGGCGAGATGCTGGCGCGGATGATGCGTGTCCTGGGGCAGGTCGAGATCGCCGATCGGCTCGAGAGCCGGTCGGAGGTGCTGCGGCAGCGGATCCAGACCGAGCTTTGGGACGAGGAGCGGGGTGTCTTCGCCAACCGCCTGTGGTCGGGCAAGTTCGTCCGCAGCCTGGCGCCGACGAGCTTCTATCCCCTCCTGGCCGGCGCAGCGACGCCAGAGCAGGTGGAGAAGTTGCTGCTCCTGCTGAAGGACGAACGTAAATTCGGCGGCCGCTGGCTCTTGCCCTCGGTGACGCGTGACGATCCCGCCTTCGCTGACAATGTTTACTGGCGCGGCCGCATCTGGCCGCCGCTGAACTTCCTTGTCTATCACGGCCTGCGGCGGTATGGCTTCGAGGACGAGGCTGGCGTCTTGGCGGACAATGCCTGCCGGCTCTTCATGGCGGAATGGGCGCCACATCGGCGCTGCGCGGAGAACTACAATGCCGACACGGGCGCGGTCTGCGACCAGCCCGATACAGACCCCTTTTATAGCTGGGGCGCGCTTCTCCCGCTGATGAGCCTGTCGGAGACGCTCGACCTCAATCCCTGGAACGGCTGGGAAGTGACGCACCACGCCGAGGAGGGCCGCGTAGGACCGGTCCTGACGCCGGCGGGCGAGGCGGTAGTCGCGACGGAGGCGGGGTGCCTCACCTTGTCGATCCGCGGAGGTTGGACCTTGCGGACCAATCTCCTCGGCCGGATTCGCCATTTGCGGCTGGAGGCGCAATCCGTCGGCCTCACCCTCCCGCCGATCAATGAGGCCGGTGCGCCGAAATGGCTCGAGCTGCGGCGGGAGCGGGGCAGGACCGTGGCCCTCGCGCGGATTGCCGGCCGGCCGATCGACTGCGAAGCCGACGGCGATGTCCTCCGTTTCCGACTGCCGGCTTCGGATCGGGCGGCGTCGTTCGAACTGTTGCTGGATACGGATCAGGAAGCTGCGGCTCCTGGGGCTGTGCGATGATTCTCGTCTTCGGGTCGATCAACATCGATTTGGTGATTCCGGTCGAAACGCTGCCCCGGCCGGGAGAGACCGTGCTCGGGCCGGGATACCGGCTGGTGCCGGGCGGCAAGGGCGCGAACCAGGCGCTGGCCGCCCGTCGGGCGGGTGGCGATGTCCGAATGATCGGCCGCGTCGGCCGCGATTCCTTCGCCGATCTGGCGTTGGCCGACCTGACGGCCGCGGGCGTCGATCTTCGCGACGTCGAACGCGATGACCAGCCGACCGGCTGCGCCCTGGTCTGCGTCGACCGGCAGGGCGACAACCTCATCGTCGTTGCTTCCGGCGCCAATCGAGCGGTCGCGGCGCCGCAGGTCGGGGATGCGCTGCTGGAGGCGAAGACGCTTCTTCTCCTCCAGATGGAGATCCCCGCCGCCGAAAACTGGTCGCTCGTCCGGCGTGCCCGCGCCTGCGGCGCCCGCATTCTCCTGAACGCGGCGCCGGCCGGGCCGATCCCGAAGGACGCGCTCGCTGCGCTCGACTGGCTGGTGATGAACGAGGGAGAGGCCGTCACCGTCGCGAAGGGCCTGGGCCTATCGGCGCAGGATCCGCGGACGGCGGCTCGTGCCCTGGCCGCTGCCGGGGGAATCGCGACGGTCGTGACCTTGGGAAAGGCGGGAACCATCGCGTTCCATGGCGAGGAGGCCTGGCGGGTCGGCGCGCTGCCGGTGGACTGCGTCGACAGCACGGGGGCCGGCGATGCCTTCGTCGGCGCCTTTGCCGCTGCGGTGGAGTCGGGTGCGGATCTGCCCGCGGCGCTGCATCGCGCCAGCGTGGCCGGCGGGCTCGCCTGTCTTGCCCAGGGGGCGCAGCCGAGCCTGCCCGACGACGCAGAGATCACCCGTTATCTGCCGGAACTCGCCCCGCCGGCGGCGTTTACGCCGGAATAGAAACCTCTCCGACCAGCCGCGCCCCGCGCGAGGCCATGAAGTAAAGCCCCATATGGTGAGTCGCGTCCTGCGGGTGCGCCGCCTCGGCCGGGAGGCCCGCCGCTTCCGCCGTTTCCCGCGGCAGGTCATAGGTGGCACAGCCGGACTCGTAGACCAGGATCTCGCGCAGCGACGGCATCAGGTCATGATTGCGTGCCGACAGCATGGTGAGGACGAAATCCATCACGCAGATATCCGTGCAGATGCCGACGACGAGCAGGCTGTCGAGCCGGTGCCGGTTGACCCAATCGACCACGCCGTTCGAGCCGTCGCTCGCAATCGCTCCGACAAAACCGTTGATGCAATCCTTGCGGATCAGCGTCACCCCGGGTTCCTGTTCGAGCCAGGCGAGCTCCGGCACCAGATTCTCCTCGTCAGTGCCCGCCTCGCAATGGGGCGGGTAGGGCGGCTCCGGCTTTCCGGGAATATGCGTATCGAGAAAGGCCAGGATCGGCCAATCCTGTGCGCCGAAGGCCCGGGCGAGGCGGTCCGTCTCGGCGACCATGCCCGAAACCTGCGGGTTCTCGGTTCGTGGCGCCAGGGCGCCGGCCCCGACCGTGGCGAAGCCGTTGACCTCGTCGACGATCACCAACCCGACATGCCTCCCCGCAAGCTCGCACGCCTCCAGGCGCACGGGCAGCGCATTGCGAAGCTGGCCGATGAGGGAGGATTCAGAAACTGGATCGACTGTGTTTTCCATGACCAATTATGAGCGACAACAGTTCCGGCAAATCAACCGATTCTTCCATTTGGCAGTCCGTTGGAGATGGGACAAGGCGGAATTTCATCGCGCCGGCCGGACGACCGTGCTCCGCGATTGTCACTGTAAAGTTGCTGCGCGCGCGTCACGACGGCGTTATATGGTGCCGGTGAAATTCCTGCACATTTCCCGGCGAAAGATTCCGCATGCCCGATTCCCGTGTCCCGACCAGCCGTCCCACCCCGATCCCCTTCATTGATCTTCAGGCACAGCGCCAGCATATCGGCTCCCGTATCGACCAGGCGATCGGGCGGGTCCTGGAGCATGGCCGGTTCATTCTGGGGCCGGAGGTCACGGAACTCGAGCGCCAGCTCGCCGCGTTCTGCGGGGTTTCGCACGCAGTCACCTGCGCGAACGGCACCGATGCTCTGCAGCTGGTGTTGATGGCTCGGGAGATCGGGCCGGGGGACGCCGTTTTCGTGCCCAGCTTCACCTTTACCGCGACGGCCGAGGTGGTGGCACTGATCGGCGCGACGCCGGTGTTCGTCGATATCCGCGACTCCGACTTCAACATGGATCCGGCGGCGCTCGAAGCGGCAGTCGTCTGGGCAGGCCGCGAGGGCCTGAAGCCGACGGCGATCATCGCTGTCGACCTGTTCGGCCAGCCGGCGGATTACACGGCGCTCTCGGCGATTGCGGCCGAACATAAGCTGTTCCTGCTCGCCGACGCTGCGCAAAGCTTCGGCGCCGAGCGCGCCGGACGGCGAGTCGGCGCCATGGGCGATGCGGCGACGACCAGCTTCTTTCCGGCCAAGCCGCTCGGGTGCTATGGCGATGGCGGCGCGATCTTCACGCAGGACGAGAACATGGCGGCGGTGCTGCGCTCGCTGCGGATGCACGGGCAGGGAGTCGATCGCTACGACAATGTGCGAATCGGGATGACCTCACGGCTGGACACGGTCCAGGCGGCGATTCTGATGGAGAAGCTGGCGATTCTTCCCGATGAGATCCTGGCGCGCCAGCGCGTCGCGCAGCGCTATAATGACGGACTCGGCGATCTGATCGGCACGCCGCGTGTCGAGGAGGGCGTGCGCTCGGTCTGGGCCCAGTACACGATCACCCTCGACGGCCGCGACCAGGTTGCTGCCGAGCTTGGCGCGGCGGGCATACCCACTGCGATCTATTACCCCAAGCCGCTGCATCTGCAGGCCGCTTATCGGCGCTTTCCGGCGCCCGCCGGTCTGCCCGTTTCCGAACGGCTGGCGGATTATGTCCTCAGCTTGCCGATGCACCCCTATCTCGATCCCGACACGCAGGACCGCATCATTAATGCGGTCAGGGCCGCGAGGCCCGGACGGCCGTCCAAAGGCTAAGGCCGGAGCCTGAAAGCCCCGGAAAGCGCCGTCTTTCGCTTGGTCGAGGGCGCTGGTGGCGCGACGTTTGCCGAATCTTGAGAAAAAGAGGGCAGGTTCGGTCCTTAACGGTGGCAGAGGTCTGCGGCCGTGGGGGGACGATTACCGGCCATGCGCCACCGCATTATCCAGTACCAGGGCAAGCGTTATTCCCTGAAGCTCGACGAGATCGTTTGGCAGTGCCTGGAAGCGGCGGCCGCGCGGGCCGGCATCCGGCTGAACCAGCTGGTCGCCACGGTCGCACGAGAGGCTTCCGACGAGTCGAGCGTTACCGGTGCTCTGCGTCTCTTCTGTCTCCGGCAGAGCCTGGAGCGGGCGGAGCAGCTCGAGCGCGAGCTCAACCGGCTTTCGCTCGCCAGCCGTGGCGTGCCCGTCAACCTCGTGGCGGAAGCGAGTCCGGCGCCATGCCTCGTGGTGTCGCGCGGGCAGATCATTCTGGATGCAAATCCGGCGGCCCTGGCCTGGATGAGCGTCGACGGCTCGGCCCTGATCGGCAAATCGGTCGAGCATTACTTCCAGATCAAAGCGACCCTGCCGCTTGCGAGCATCGTCGAGCAGTTCGCGAAAGGCTTGGCAAAGGTGTTTCAGGCCCGGATCGTCTATCTGCGCCCGGGGCGTGTCATCATGGCCCCGGCCAATTTATGTCCAGTGATGACCGACAACCCTGACGACTTCGCCTACCTGATCCTGGTCGACAGCGCAGACCGGAACTGAACGGTCGCCGCGCAGCCAGGGCGGCAAGCCGAAGCGGCTACCCAGAGTTAACCATAGCTCGAAATCAGCGCTGAAACGCAAGCCGCAACAAGTGGTTAATTCCCATATATTTATGCCGAACTTTATGAGAATTGTTGAAACGGCGCGCCGTCGACTGTAGGTTGCCGGGATTGGGGTCTTCGAAGGCTATTGGCCTGCGTGGCAGGGCGGCTATTCAACAGGCACCTCGAATGAGGGGCGGATGCAAGTGATCGATAACGGCGACGAACTTCCGACGCCCCATGCGGGGGCGGCGAAGTGCGGCATGGGGGCGGAGGATTTGGCCGTCACGCTGTCGCTGGGCGATCTCTTGCCGGATGCCAATGGCGATGTCGTGATCGTCAGCGCCGGCGGAAGGGCCTCTCTCAGCATCGTGACCGAAGAGAGGATCCGCGAGTCGGGGATGGCGGACGGTCACGTGACCGCCGACGGGTTCGATGTCG
>QOZR01000029.1 GCA_003576685.1 Virgifigura deserti | reverse complement strand
GCCGCCGGATCGCCGCGACGACGGCCATGTCGCCGCCCAAGGAGGCGATGGCCGTGCCATTCACAGATTTGGCGAGCGCCGCCATAACGCACGGCGGCGCCGCCGGGTCAGGCACCACGACGAGATCGTATGCACTCCCGCCGCTCGCCTCCGCCAGCGCCGCGCGAGACCCACAAGAACGCGGCGCGCGTCTCCAATCAGATGCGCACCGAGATCCCGGACTGGCCGGTGCCGCCGCTCACCGAGCCCTGCTACCGCGCGACCTGGGGCCTGCCCTGGGCTGCCTTTCCGCCGTCGCTCGAGGCCGAGGCCGACGCCTTCTTCGCCCAGGCGCCGTCGGACGATCTGTTCGCAGATGACGGGCCCGACCGACCGCTGAGCCCGCGCACGATCGCCACCCAGAAGGACCAGCTCCGCTGCGTCGCCTCGGCTCTGGTCCGCCAGGGCCATGCCGCCGAGGCGTCGCCCCGAGGGATAGGACCAAGGACCCAACGCATGGTGCTGTTGGGCTAACGGGCTGCGCTGAGCGGCTCGACCGCTCGGCGCTCATCGCTGGCACATAGTCCCGCCGCGCAGTAGACTGCGATCATCAGTCTGCTCCGGAGGGCCAAGGCATGGCCGCTCCTCGTGCCAAGCGCCGGCTCGCCGCCATCCTCGCCACGGATGTGGTAGGGTACTCCCGCCTGATGGGCCGGGACGAGACGGGCACGCTCGAGCGCCTCAAGGCCTATCGCAAGGAGCTCGTCGAGCCGCTGATCGACGCGCATCAGGGCCGCGTGGTCAAGCTCATGGGCGACGGCGCGCTGGTCGAGTTCGGCAGCGTCGTCGACGCGGTGGAGTGCGCGGTCGCCATCCAGACCGGCATGGCCGAGCGCGAGCGGAACACGCCGGAGCACGAGCGCATCCGCCTTCGCATCGGCATCAACCTGGGCGATGTCATCCACGAGGACAGTGACCTCTACGGCGACGGCGTGAACGTCGCCGCCCGCCTTGAGCAGATCGCGGAGCCGGGCGGAATCGTGGTCTCGGGCACCGCCTATGACCATCTCCAGGGCAAGCTCGCGTGCGCCTTCCAATACCTCGGCGAGCGACGGCTCAAGAACATCGAGCGCGCGGCGCGGGTGTACCGGGTGGCTTCCGACAGCACGACCCCGACGTCCGTGCTGGCTCTGCCGCTGCCAGACAAGCCGTCGGTCGTTGTGCTTCCGTTCGAGAACATGAGCGGTGACCCGGAGCAGGGTTACTTCAGCGACGGCGTGACTGACGATCTCATCACCGACCTTTCGAAGATATCGGGTCTGTTCGTGATCGCCCGGAATTCCGCGTTCACCTACAAGAGCAAGGCGGTGAAGGTGCAGGAGGTCAGTCGCGAACTCGGCGTGCGCTACGTCCTGGAGGGCAGCGTCCGCAAAGCCGGCAACCGCGTCCGGATCACGGCCCAGTTGATCGATGGCCTCACCGGTGGGCATCTGTGGGCGGAGCGGTATGATCGCGACCTCACGGACATCTTCGCGGTGCAGGACGAGGTGACCCGGGAGATCGTGTCGGCACTCGCCGTGAAGCTCACCAAGCAGGAGAAGGAGCGCCTCTCGCGCAAGGGCACGGACAATCTGGAAGCCTATGATCATTTCCTGCGCGGACGCGAACATGCGTGGCGCCACACCGGGGAGGGGAGCGCCTTGGCGCGGCCGTTGCTGGAACGGGCCATCGCACTGGATCCCGGCTTTCCGGCGGCCTATGCCATGTTGGCCCATATCCTGCATCTGGAGTACGTCAACCGATGGAGCGACACACCCGAGCAATCCTTGAGGCAGGCCCACAAGTTGGCACTCAAGGCCGTCGCGCTGGATGATTCGGAACCCCAGGCCCACTTCGCGCTGGGCGTCGTCAGCATGTGGATGAAGGAACTCGAGCGAGCCCTCGCCGAAGGAGAAAAGGTGCTCGCGCTCGACCCGAACTTCGCTCCTGGGTACGCCCTGCTAGGGAATACGCTGAACTACGCCGGGAGGCCGGAAGAGGCCATCGAGCAACTGACCGAGGCAATGCGGCTCGACCCGCATTACCCCGACGTCTACTTGTATTTTCTGGGAATGGCCCGCTTTCTCCTCGGTCGGTACGAGGCAGCGATCGACGTTCTGCGGGAGAGGATCGCCCGCAATCCGGATACCGATGTTACCCATGTCTTGCTGGCGGCATGCTGCGGTCACTTGGGCCGGATTGAAGAAGCGCGCGCGGAGTGGCGCGAGGCCCTGCGGATCAATCCGGATTTCTCCCTGGAGCACAGACGGCAGATTCTCCCCTTCAAGAATCCCGGCGATTTTGAGCGCATCGCCGATGGCCTGCGCGAGGTGGGACCGCCGGGGTTCGGCACTGCTACGCAGGGGGACAAACCATGAAGAGAAAATCGGCACCTCGAGTGTCCCTCCGCGTCGTCGCAGGACTGATGCTTCTGCTGGCTGGCTGTTACTAAGGATGGGGCGCTCAAGGCTGACCGAGATTGCAAGATCTTGGGAACTCAGCGCAATCTTCTTGAGGTGATCGTCGCAAGCGGCATTTCAGACAGAACCGAGCTGGTCTCAGTCTTCGGACGCTTCGGTCACCGGAGCCTACGCTCTGGATGATGGACGTCGTGTATTGCCACCGACATGGTCACTCCTCGAGCGGTCGACGCTGACCGACGACCGGTTCGGCCTGTTCCGGCGTGGTCATGCTGACGACTGTCGATGTGCGGGCCGTGGATTTCAATCCGGGGGCGAACAATCCGCCGTCGGCGGTCCAATCGAGGTCCGAATTGGGTCAGCAGCGGGAGTGAGGGCAGCCTCGGCTTTGCGGCCGGTGTCGCCTCCAGAGCGGACGTCAGAAGAGGAGCACCGTCGGCGCCGCGGGCGACGAATCGCAAACGCCCGCCTCCGATGTCTCGGGGGCGGGCGTTTGCGTGTCTGGCGTGTAAGCTATCGGTGGTTGCGGGGGCAGGATTTGAACCTGCGACCTTCAGGTTATGAG
>QOZR01000028.1 GCA_003576685.1 Virgifigura deserti | reverse complement strand
GCCGGCGCCGACCTGGCCGGGGCGACCCGGCTGGAGCGGCTGGCCGCGCTGCGCCACAGCTTCGAGGCGCACGGCATCGCCGTGCGGCACGACATCATCCCCGGCGTCGGACATGACGACCGGACATTGCTCGGGACCGTAAAGGACTTCTTCGCCGCGGTCTTGAACGACCGCGGCGTGGTTCGCACGCCCGCCTGACGCCGAAATCCGGCACATCAAGAGGCCGACATATCAAAAGGGAGGTCATTATGGGATTGAAAAGGACGGCTATGGCCGCCGCGCTTGCCGCGACGGCCTTCGCATCGGCTGGTTTCACACCGGCCGGGGCGGCCGCGGAGGAACCGCGGCAAGGCGGCACGATCACCGTCGCCTTGAACGCTGATATCCGCAGCAGCGATCCGGGCATCGACCGCGATGCGAACACCGACACGGTCATGCACCATATCACCGAGACGCTGGTCGCTTACCGCAACGACCTGTCGATTGGCCCGGCGTTATCCGAATCCTGGACGATCTCCAACGACGGACGCACCTACACCTTCACGCTGCGCGAAGGCGCCACCTTCCACAATGGAGAGCCGGTCACGTCGGCCGAGGTGAAATGGAGCTGGGAGCGCCGCTTCGATCCTGCTCTCGCCTGGCCTTGTGTGCCTTATTTCGACGGTTCGGCCGGTCTTGAGGTGGTGGCGGTCGAAACGCCCGACCCGCGGACTGTCGTCTTCCGCTTGGCCGAACCCAATGCGCTCTTCCTCGCCCAGCTCGCCAACATCCAATGCAACATCGCCGTCATCCACCCGGACAGCCTGAACTCCGACGGCAGCTGGGACCGGCCGGTGGGAACCGGACCGTTCATGCTGAAGGAGTGGCGGAAGGGCCAGTTCGTCCTGCTCGAGCGCTTCGACGATTATGTGCCGCTCGATGAGCCGAAGAGCGGTTATGCGGGCGCACGCATTGCCTATGCCGACCAGGTGAGATTCCTCATCGTCCCCGATACCTCGGTCGCCGAGGCCGCGCTCTATGCCGGCGAGATCGATCTGCTGCCCGGACTGTCGGCGCAGCGGATGGCGGAGGCCGAGAAGAACGGCGCCACGATCAAGACCGTTTCGGGCCTCGCATGGACGGCGATCCTGGTCCAGACCGAGGATCCTCTCCTGTCCGACGTGCGGCTGCGCCGCGCCATCGCGCATGCGCTCGACATCGGGCAGATCGCGGCGGTCCGCACGAACAGCCTTGTCGAGGCCAACCCCTCCGCGGTGCCGCAGAACAGCGCCTTCTTCGGCGAGAGCTTTCTCGCCTGGCCGGAATACGACCCAGCCAAGGCACAGGCCCTGCTGGCCGAAGCCGGCTATACGGGCGAGCCGATCAGGATACAGACCAATACGCGTTACGAAGGCATGTATCAGAACGCCATCATCATGCAGGCCATGCTGGCGTCCGTCGGCATCAACGCTCAGCTCGAGGTGCTCGACTGGGCAACGCAACTCGACAACTATCTGACCGGCAAATTCCAGATTCAGTCCTTCGGCTACTCGGCCAGGCTGGATCCATCGCTGCTCTACGGCATTTTGATCGGCGACAAGTCGGAGGATCCTTCGGTGCAATGGGAGGACCCGGAGGCCCTGGACCTTCTCGCGCAATCCACCCAAACTACCGACACTGCGGAGCGCGAGCGGATCTTCGAGGCGCTGCACGCGCGCATGGCGGAGCAGATTCCGATCTACGGCCTCTATTACGAGCCGGTGATCGACGCGACAGGCCCGAAGCTCAAGAGCTATGAGGCCTGGCCGGGCGATAAGGCGCGCCTCTGGGGCGTTTGGAAGGCCGAGTGAGGTCCGGCATGCGGCGGGCGAGGCGATCTCGCCCGTCGCGGCGAGCCGGTCGGGCCTGTATTCTCGGTAACCGAAAGGCGGACTGGACATGCACACCGATAGCTTGCCTCTGATCGACCTCTCCGGAACCCCGCAGGTTTGCGGCCGGGCGCATGGCGAGGCGTTGCGCGCCGTCATCGCCGGGAAGATCGAACGTTGGCATGCGGCGATCGGCGAGGCCTATGGGCAGGAGCCGAACGCCTTCCTGCGCCGTCTCCTCGCCGGAACAGATTTCCGCCCGGCGATCGCACGATGGACGCCCGCGCTTGCGGAGGAGATCGCCGGGATCGCCGAGGGCGCCGGCCAGGCGGAAGAGACGATCTACGCCATGCAGCTCATGGACGAGGAATGGTGGTTCGGCCAAGCCGAAACCGACGGTCATTGCAGCAGCCTCGGCGTCACGACGGGCGAGGGCACGCTGCTGGGCCAGACGCTCGATCTGCCGCGCTGGCACGACGGCGCCCAGGCCCTGCTGCGCTTCCGCGATGCGAACGGAACCGAGACTCTGGTCTTCACCTCGGCCGGGATGGTCGGGCTCATGGGCGTCTCCGGTCATGGACTCGGGCTCTGCGTGAACACCTTGAGCCAGCTCTCCCGCAGCCGGCGCGGCCTGCCTGTCGCCTGCGTTCTGCGCGGCGCGCTTGCTCGGCGCGATCATTCGTCCGCGCTCGAATTCCTGCGCAGCGTTACGCACGCCTCCGGCCAGAATTATCTAGTGGGCGACCGGCGCGCCGTGACTTCGCTCGAATGTTCCGCTGGGCGGGCCGTGGCGGCCGAACCCAGCGGCGGCCGCGTCTGGCACACGAACCATCCGCTGGCGAGCCGCGATGTCGTTATGGCGGGGGTCGACCTGTCCGGAACCGCGGAGTCGCGCGGCCGGCTCGCCACGCTTGCGCGGCGCCTGGACCGCACTGCCGCCGCGGCGGCGGATGTCGCGCTGATCAAGGAAACGCTCGCCGCGCGTGACGATCCGGCCGCGCCGGTTTCGGTCGAACCCGCGCCGCAGGACGCGCCGACCGCCTTCATGACGATCGGGGCTGTGGTCTATGAGCTCGGTGAGACAGTACGGCTGCATGTGGCGGCCGGCCCGCCGAGCCGGGAGGGCTGGCGCAGCATCGCGCTCAAAGCGGCGTGACGGGACCGTCGAGCGAACTCACCGGATAGCGCCGGATCGCGTCGACGCGGCGCGATGCTCGGCGAGAACGTCGGCGAAGAAGCGCCGGACCGGATCCAGAACTTTCATCCCGTCATGTCCGACGCCGGGGATGATGTCGTGCCGCACGGCGATGCCGTGCGCCTCGAAGCTGTGGCGCAGCGCGGCCAGCCGCTCCAGCCGGGTCGCCCCGGCCAGGTCGGCGCCGGC
>QOZR01000027.1:0-2500 GCA_003576685.1 Virgifigura deserti | reverse complement strand
GCGAAAGCGAGTCTGAATAGGGCGCATGAGTTCGTAGGATGAGACCCGAAACCGAGTGATCTAGCCATGGGCAGGTTGAAGGTGCGGTAACACGCACTGGAGGACCGAACCCACGTCTGTTGAAAAAGACGGGGATGACCTGTGGTTAGGGGTGAAAGGCCAATCAAACTCGGAAATAGCTGGTTCTCCGCGAAATCTATTTAGGTAGAGCGTCGATCGCTCACCGCCGGGGGTAGAGCACTGGATGGGCTAGGGGGGCGCGAGCCTTACCAAACCTAACCAAACTCCGAATACCGGCGAGTGGAGGTCGGCAGACAGACCATGGGTGCTAAGGTCCGTGGTCGAGAGGGAAACAGCCCAGACCGCCAGCTAAGGTCCCCCAGTCATGGCTAAGTGGGAAAGGATGTGGGAAGACCAAGACAACCAGGAGGTTGGCTTAGAAGCAGCCATCCTTTAAAGAAAGCGTAATAGCTCACTGGTCTAGACAAGTCGTCCCGCGCCGAAAATGTAACGGGGCTAAAGCCATGCACCGAAGCTGCGGATGTGGTCCTTCGGGACCACGTGGTAGCGGAGCGTTCCGTAGGCCTGCGAAGGGGTTCGCGCGAGCGGCCCTGGAGGCATCGGAAGCGAGAATGCTGACATGAGTAGCGATAAAGCGTGTGAGAAACACGCTCGCCGAAAGTCCAAGGGTTCCTGCGCAAGGTTAATCCGCGCAGGGTGAGCCGGCCCCTAAGGCGAGGGCGAAAGCCGTAGTCGATGGGAACGGGGTTAATAGTCCCCGGCCTGCTGGACGTGACGAATGCCGTAAGTCGTCTCCGCTTACTGGATTGCGGGGGCGGCGAAGGCGTTCCGGGAAATAGCGCCAGCGATATAGACCGTACCCGAAACCGACACAGGTGGACTGGTAGAGCATACCAAGGCGCTTGAGAGAATGGTGTTGAAGGAACTCGGCAAAATGCCCCCGTAACTTCGGGAGAAGGGGGCCCCGTTCCTGGGCAACCAGGGGCGGGGGGCACAGACCAGGGGGTGGCGACTGTTTACTAAAAACACAGGGCTCTGCGAAGCCGCCAAGGCGACGTATAGGGTCTGACGCCTGCCCGGTGCCGGAAGGTTAAGAGGAGGGGTTCACGCTCTGAATCGAAGCCCCGGTAAACGGCGGCCGTAACTATAACGGTCCTAAGGTAGCGAAATTCCTTGTCGGGTAAGTTCCGACCTGCACGAATGGCGTAACGACTTCCCCGCTGTCTCCAACACCAACTCAGCGAAATTGAATTCTCCGTGAAGATGCGGAGTACCCGCGGTTAGACGGAAAGACCCCGTGCACCTTTACTACAGCTTTGCAGTGGTACTAGGGAATGGATGTGTAGGATAGGCGGGAGCCTAGGAAGCCGGGGCGCCAGCTCCGGTGGAGGCAGCCTTGAAATACCGCCCTTCTGTTTCCTGGTATCTAACCGCGGCCCCTGAACCGGGGTCCGGGACCCTGCATGGCGGGTAGTTTGACTGGGGCGGTCGCCTCCCAAAGAGTAACGGAGGCGCGCGATGGTGGGCTCAAGCTGGTCGGAAATCAGCTGTCGAGTGCAATGGCATAAGCCCGCCTGACTGCGAGACTGACAAGTCGAGCAGAGACGAAAGTCGGTCATAGTGATCCGGTGGTCCCACGTGGACGGGCCATCGCTCAACGGATAAAAGGTACGCCGGGGATAACAGGCTGATGACCCCCAAGAGTCCATATCGACGGGGTCGTTTGGCACCTCGATGTCGGCTCATCACATCCTGGGGCTGGAGCAGGTCCCAAGGGTATGGCTGTTCGCCATTTAAAGTGGTACGTGAGCTGGGTTTAGAACGTCGTGAGACAGTTCGGTCCCTATCTGCCGTGGGTGTTGGAGACTTGAGAGGATCTGTCCCTAGTACGAGAGGACCGGGATGGACGCACCTCTGGTGTACCGGTTGTCGCGCCAGCGGCACCGCCGGGTAGCTAAGTGCGGCCGGGATAACCGCTGAAAGCATCTAAGCGGGAACCCCCCCTCGAGACCAGGTCTCCCTGAAGAGCCGTGGAAGACGACCACGTCGATAGGCCGGGTGTGGACGCGCGGCAACGCGTGAAGCTAACCGGTACTAATCGCTCGATCGGCTTGATCCGACCGACCCGCCGCGCACAGGGGCAACCCCCCCGGGGCAGCTCCCCGGGACACCGCGCCGGCGTCGCCCGGCCTGGCCGCCC
Organism: Virgifigura deserti; assembly: GCA_003576685.1. GTDB lineage: Bacteria > Pseudomonadota > Alphaproteobacteria > Dongiales > Dongiaceae > Virgifigura > Virgifigura deserti. The sequence goes on along the minus strand of QOZR01000027.1, from coordinate 279 downwards.
GGCACTTCTTCTTCACACCGCATCGCGCGGGCTTGGACGACCTGGTGGTCATGGCGAGGGGCAAGACACCCGATCCCATTCCGAACTCGGCCGTGAAAACCCTCAGCGCCGATGGTACTGCGTCTTAAGACGTGGGAGAGTAGGTCGCCGCCAGGTCTTCCAAGCCCGCCCGAGGGCCCGCCCGAGGCCGCCGCATCCGTCCGCCCGACACCAGCACCCAACCCACCCGCCGCGGGGTGGAGCAGCCCGGTAGCTCGTCAGGCTCATAACCTGAAGGTC
>QOZR01000026.1 GCA_003576685.1 Virgifigura deserti | reverse complement strand
CCCATGTACAAGCTGCTGTCGAGTACGGCGCTCGCCCTCGTCTTCGCCGTCCCGGCCTGGGCCGAACAGATGAACACGCGCGACACGGGCCCGGAGAACACTGCCGCGGATCGCGGCCACTTGGTCATCGCGCAGGACACGCTCGGCGCGGACGACGATGCGGAAGATCAGGAGGAAGAGATCCCAGACGTCATGGAGACGCAGCCGGGGGTGATCACCGGCGAGGACGTCGACGACGACAATGCCGGCGCCCTGGCGCCCGGGTCGACAGGCGGGCCCGGCGACACCGCCGAAGGCGGCGGCACCGATGGCGGGACCGAGGGTGGTGGCGACGCCGATGGCGGCAGCGCCGGCGGTGAGACCGAATCCGGTGGCGGCGCGACTGGATCCTCCGGTAGCGGCTCCGGCGGATCGTCGGGCGGAAGCGGCGACTAGGCTCTCGGCAGAGACGGATCTGATTGCGCCGTGAGCTGAGGCAATCCATCCTTGGAATCGGCGCCTGAAGGCCTATTCAGGCCACCAAGGGCTGCTACGCTGCGACTCGGTGCACTACTGTAGTTCTTCTGCATTCTCGGTGCAGGCGGTAATGATCTCGGTGTAAATCGTCGAGGGCGCGGTCGGTTGCGGTTCGCCCGAGAGGTCCGGCAAAGGGTGATGCGATACTCACATCATGGCACTCAAGGCGGCCCGCTCTTAGCGGCGGTGCTCATGCTACCGGCAGGTGCGGATCGCCTCCGGATCGGCTGGAAAGGAGATTTGGTGTAAACCGGCGTGGGGTCTGGATGTCGATTGGCGCGCCGGGTGTTTGTTACAAATGCAGGACGGAAGGTTGGAAGGCGCCGGATTTATATTCTGCCCGACCAAGTCTCTACGGCTTGCGATGCGAAATGCGGAACCGCCCTCTCGGTTATGGGTTTAGCAGTGACGGCCGCTTTGGGCCGGCTCAGAACTCGGAGAGGTTTATCCATGACGATTCATTCTCCCCAGGAACTGCTCGCCCACGAACTGCAGGCCATCCAGGATGCCGAGCAGCAGGCTTCACAGGCGCTACAGCAGATTAATAAGGAGGCTGAGAACAGCCAGCTCCGTAGAATGCTCGATCAGCGGCTGAAGCAGGGCCAGCGCATTCTCCAGGACGTTCAGAAGGGCCTGGACAAGATAGACGGCAAGAGCCGCGGTACCCAGAACGCGGCGGCCCGTGGATTGATCCAAGAATCCGAAAGGCTGCTGAAGGAGGTCGAAACCCCCGAAATGAAGCAGGCAGTGATGATCGCCGGCGCGCAGAAGCTGGAGCATTACTGCATCGCGGCCTGGGGGACGGTGAAGGCCATGGCCGGCGAAGCGGGCGAGAAGGAGTTGGCGCAGGCGATGGAACGTGCCGTCAAGGAAGGGTACGAGTGGGATCAAAAGATGACTGAACTGGCCGAGGGCCGGATCAATCCTGCGGCGTTGGAGCAGGGCCAGCAAGCTTAGCGCGGCGGGCAGCAGCTGCTTCGCAATCAGCGGGCTCTCCTTGATACCACGGGGATATGAGGGGTGCGGTGTTGCGCCGCAGCATATCTATATTGCGGCGCAGCAATAACTCGGCCATCTTTCCGCCTGCAACCGTCCGCCCGGGATATCCGGGCGGCCATTTTCTTGGAGACGACAATGCGTGTTCTTGCAGGCGCCCTCATCCTTACCCTTGGCACGATCGTCGGCGCGAGCGCCCAGGATCTTAAGCCGATCCACGCCCACAGCATCGATCTCGGATCCGTTCGGGGAACGGCCTACTACACCGTCGAGAGCGACGGGTATCGCGTCGTGGCCACGTTCGCCGCGGACGAGGCGGCTGCTCCGATCAGAGTCGTGACGACCCTCGCGCCGGATCAGAGAATGACCATCGTCGTCCCTCGTGAGCTCGAGCAGAGCGAGGCCTTCATTGACATTGTTCGCCACGGTGACGGCATCTCCATCGAGCAGCCGATTCTGGCGAGCAACTGAACATTCTCGCCGGCAAGGTCGACGACCGCGGCCTTGCCGGCTCTCACGCGCCGTCCTCCTCGTTCCGGACTCTGCCGGAGAAGTTTCGGCTGCGCGGCCCGAAAAGTCCGCCTTCAGCGGTTAAGGAGTGTTCCGTCCTGTTCTAGGGCCCGGGGTAGTTTCGTCGACAGCGGTAAGCTTCGGCACATTTGCCAGACTGGAGCTACCATTGTCTGGGCTATTGGGCACGGCGCTGATGGTGCCGTCGGTCTCCAGCACCACGGCCTCGACCGAACTCACATCACCAATGCCTTGCGCACGCAGCGCGGCGCGGATTTCCGCTTCCGTCACCCGTTGCGCCCGCATGGCCTCATGGAGAAAGTGGCCTCGGTGGAGGAGGAGCGACGGCTCGGCCTTGACCAGCGCCTGGATTCGCGGCGAGCGCACCGACGCCCACGTGATCAGGAACTGAAGCAGAACCAGCAGGCCGAGTGCGAAGATGCCCTCCGCCAGCGCCACGCTTTCGCTCAGCAGCACGGTCGCCAGTGTCGAGCCGAGCGCGACGGTGACGACGAGGTCGAAGGCGTTCATCTTCGACAGAGTCCGCTTGCCCGAGACCCGGAGCAGGAGGACAAGGGCGATGTAGGCGAGAACGCCGACGACAAGGACACGCACCAACCCCGACCAACCGTCAAAGAACATAAACCATCTCCCGTGGCTTTCCGGGCCTTCCCGCGAATGCGGTGCGTCAGTTGCCCGACGGCTTGCAGCCCTTCCAGGCCATGGTCTGCATGGTCGTGTTGGCCGAGAGCAGATGGATCAGGATGGCGTTCTGAACGGGCGGGGACATTGCGGCGACCACGCCCTTTCGGATCGCCTGCTCCGGCGAGCCGAGGCTCTTAACGTCAAGGCCCAGTTTGCTCAGCACATCTGGCGTACTCGATCCGCTCAGGATCTTCTTCGTCAGATCCATGACCAACGTGTTCGCCGTGCGAATGTCCTCGTCATACTTCGTTTGAAGCTTCGAACAGCTCTCGCCAGTTGTCTGCGCGCTCACGGGCGCGGCAAACATGGTGGCGACCGCAAATGCCGCGGCGGAGAGATGGTGGTGTTTCATCCGCTATACTCCGTTCTTTGTCGGTCCGCTCAACCGGTGACGGCATAGGTCACTCCACACCGGTCGGCGCAGCGCATCATGTGGCAACCATCGACGGAGCGTCCGGTTCCAACGGAGCTCGAAACAGGATGCTTCACCCCCTTCATCGCCTCGTTGCAAAATAAGCCCTTCGAACTGCGATCCAGTTTGGAATAATCGAGGCATGTTTGATTGAAGAGAAGTCGTGGAACTGGAACCCGGCCAAGCTTGTTGTTTGTCGTGCAACCACGACCTTTTCACCGGAATCAGGAGGACTCCATGAATTCCGATCAGGCGAGCGGGAACTGGAAGCAGTTCAAGGGCAAGATCAAGGAGCAGTGGGGCGAGCTGACAGACGATGATCTGACGGCCGTAGAGGGCAGGCGCGACCAGCTCCTCGGGCGGATCCAAGAGCGCTATGGCATCGAGCGCGACGAGGCGGAGCGCCAGATCCGCGATTTCGAGCAGCGGAACTCCTATCGCTGGCAATAAGGTTCTCCGGCAAGCCGGATAGATAACTGTCACAACGCCCCGTCGACTCGCATCAGGAGTCGGCGGGGCGTTCTTTTTGTCCTCGCGTCGGCGCACGCCACTGCCGGAATATTCGACCGTCGAATCCTCTTCGTGTCGAACTGTCGCAACGGTTCGTTAACCAAATTCACGGCACTATCCCGACCGCGTTCATCCCCCGAATACGCAGGAGGCGGAAATGTGGCGGGTGCCGTTCGGCGTCGACAAAATCCTGATATCCGCAGTTCTCCTGCTGGCGTCGGAAACGGCGGCGGCCGGATCTCTCTGCCTGACCGAGGACTCTGGCTCGCGTCCGGGTGCCTCCGCCGACGCGCCGTCCTCTTCGATCGAATTCAGTGAAGTCTCCAGCGTGCTGGGGGGGACGCAGGGCTATCTGTCGTTCAACGGCTCCACTTCCTATGTCTACGGCCATTTCGCCGGCTGTGGGGAGCGGTTCCGGTTCTCGCCCACCGAGGGGCTGAAGGTCTCCTATTCGACCGTGAAGGGGGTGGACCCGTTCGAGCGTCTGCGGGGCCAGTCGCGCGACGCCGAGAGCTTCTTCGATGCGGAGTTCACCTCGACGATCGAGGATGTCGGCAGTGTCGGCTATATGGTCAGCAGCCACACCGCGACGGTTCCCGGCGCAGAGGACGCCGATGCGGTGAGGGGAGGCCGGCTATGGTTCGGAACGCCCAGCGGAAGGTTCAAGCTCAACTCCGAACTGGCCGTGTCGGAAACCCAGTCGAGAGAACAGATCGGCACGGCGCAGCGACATCAGGTGTCGCTCGTCCTCATGAACACCGAGCAGGTCGACCTGTCCACCAACTTCTACTACTCGAACGTCGCTCGGGACTTCAGGGGGCGCCGCAGCACCGCGTTGTCGGATCGCGAGGCGGTGGGCGCGACGGCAAATCTGCAGGCCGGCAACGCAGCCTTCTCCGCGAGATTCAGCCAGTCGCACAATAATCTCGACGGGTCGAACGACAAGACCCATTACTGGCGCGTGATCGACACCGAAGCCTCCTATGCGTTAGAGGACCGGTTCGTGCTGCCCGATCGGATTCGGGCCTATGCGACCCAGTTCGACGAGTGGGAAACGCCGCAGGACGAACATAATGCGGGTCGCAGGCGGGATATGAAAAGGCGCCTCGGCCTCGCGGCGACCTGGGCGCAACGGCGCTGGCATTCCCGGTTCTCCTTCGGCAGGAGTTGGGAAGAGTGGTTGGGCCATGGCATCGAGCCGCAGGGCGACGGCACCTTCAACTTCGGCGGTACGCTGTTCGCCAACTGGACGACCGAGGGCGTGCCTGAGGATCGCGGATTCCTCGGCGGTGGCGACGCATGGCTTTCCCTCGATCTGTCGGAATTCGGTCCGGTCCCGGGTCGCGTCGAGACGCGTGCCTTGGTCACCAACGGCACGGTGTTCAGCAGCAATCTCGGATGGCGGTGGGACGTGACGGCAGAGATCGACGGCCTCGATCTTCTGTTCGACCGCCCGTCGGGCGGTGCGACCTATATGGTCGGGCGGCTCGGCTCCACGGTCCGGGAAGACGAAACCTGCTTCTCCGTCGACTACCGCAGCATGCTCGTCGCCGGCTTCCGCTTCTAGAGTACGATCCGATCAGGTTGCTTCAACCTGATCGGTGAATCGTCCTCTCATTCATAAAATGAGCACTTGTTCGCCGCGCCGCTAATTTCCGATCAGCAGGAGAGCGAGGTAGGCCGTGCCGAAGATCAGGAGCCAGCCGATAAGGGCTTCGACATAGGGTCGCGTTCGGCCGCTCCGTCGATCGGTTGCCTGCTCGGTCGATGGACTCGGCGCCGGGTCGGCCATCTGGTGGGGATCGTTGCCGGCTGGTCGGGCATGCGATAAATGCGCCCGCTCGGTGGGCAGGTAAATGACAGTGCACCGGCCGCTCTCTACCGACCGCGGAGCCGTCCCCGGCGTCTTGGTGACTGGTCTCTTGGCCACGACTCGGTCGCCACTGCCTGTCACCAGGGGAATTCCATCGCGATCGATGCCGCCCATGGGCGCGAATCGTTCTCGGGTCATTCGGCTATCCTCAGCCGGAGCGCGGCCTTTGCCCGCCGCCCCTTGAGTCACGACAGCGAATTCTAACGTAACGTAAGGTGGCTGGAAAAAGTTCCCCGAGAGTTCGACCTTTCTGGCCTGGCGTGGTACTGAATGCGTTAAATAAACGCCGTGCTCTCAATTCGGGTTCTGCGGAATATTATTAACCAGATCAGAAGCTGCTTTCTTCGTTCACGCCCGCGGCACCGAACGGGCCGGCTGCGTTTCCGCGCCCTTGTGATCTTCCCCAATATCCATAGTTCTCAGGGAATGGATCGGGCGACGGCATTCGGATCAACCGCGCCGATCCGCCGCGAAAGCAGGATCGATTTCACATAAAATATTTGTATTGCAATGCGGGAAGTCCCGCTGGAAATTGTAAATTCCCGAGCCGGCCGGCGGAGCCGGGGATCGCCTATGGGCGGAGGATGTCATGGATTGCTGCTTGAAGACGACTCTCGATGAAGCGGATGTCGAGCTGAGAACGGCGTCCGGCGCTGCCGGTCCCGCCATCGTTGGTTCTACTGTTGATCGACGGACGGCGCTGAAGGGCCTTGCCGGGGTTGCCGGCGGTGTCGCCGCGATGCGGAGCGGCTTGGCCTACGGTCAGGCGAAGACGCTGCGCCTCGCCTTCTGCGGTCAGCTCCTCTGCGTCGTGCCCTATGAGGTCACGCAAGCGCGCGGCCGGTTCGAGGAGGAGGGGCTCGATGTCGAGCTCGTCTACACGCGCGGCGGCAATGCGGCGATGCAGGCCCTCGTCGGCGGTGCGGTCGACTATGCGGGGACCTCGTTCGACGTGGCGCTGCAGGCTTTTGCCAACGGAGCCGAGATTCGCCGCATCGCCTCGACCGGGCGGCTGCCGCTCTTCGCGCTCGCCGTTGGGCCGAACGCGGCCGGGGAGATCTCGAGCCTGACGGATCTGGAGAACCGGACCGTGGGAATCTCGGCCCTCGGCAACGCCGACCATACGATGCTGCTCTACCTCCTGGAGGAGGCAGGCGCCGATACGAGCAGCATCCGCTTCGCCGCGCTCGGCACCAACCTCTATGACGCGCTCCGCGTCGGCCATGTCGACGCCGCGATGGTGCAGGAGCCGGCGCTGTCTCTCATCGTCGAGGCCGGCGGCTCGGTCCTGTTCAACGCGATGGAACTCGCGGATGCCCAGAAATATCTCGGCGGCGCCTACGAGTTCATGGGCGTGTCGGTGCGGGCCGAGGAGCGCGAGGCGCGCCAGGACCAGATGGAGCGGCTGGCGCGGGCGCTCGCCAAGGGGCTGAACGATACCCGGACCATTCCCGTCGAGGAGATCATTGCGGCGCTGCCGAACGAGCTCATTGCAGGCGGCAATCAGGAGCAGCTTCGCGGGATCCTCGAGCGGTATCGCAAGTCGCTCTATCCGGAGAGCGTCAAGATCGATGTCGAGGCCGCCCGGCGGGTCGCCGAGGCCCATCACGCTGCGGGACTTCTCGAACAGCCGGTCGATCTCGAGACCTTGCTCGACCTGTCCGTCGTCGAGGGTTAAGTGCTTCACGCCAAGGACGTCACGCTTGCTTATGGCGCGGAACCAGTTCTCGAGGGCGTCAACCTCGAGGTCCGCGCCGGCGAGTTCGCCAGCCTGGTCGGGCCGTCCGGGTCGGGCAAGACCAGCATCCTGCGGGCCGCGACCGGCCTGCAGCAGCCCCGTTCCGGCGTGGTCGAGCTCGATGTCGGCCGCGACGAGATCGGTTTCCTGTTCCAGGACGATGCCCTCCTGCCCTGGCGGACGGCGCGCCAGAACGTGGCGCTGGGCCTGCGCATCCGGAACATGGCGAAGAACGCCGCCCTCAAGGAGGCCGATGACTGGCTCGACAAGCTCGGCCTTTCCGGCTTCGGCGGGCGTTTCCCGCGCGAGCTCTCCGGCGGCCAGCGCAAGCGTGTCGCGATCGCCCAGATTCTCGCGCTGAAGCCACGGCTTCTGCTGATGGACGAGCCGTTCGCCTCGCTCGATGCGATTGTCCGCGCCCAGATCACCCAGGATCTGCTCGGTTGGGTCGAGCAGGAGCATATGACGGTGCTCCTCGTCACCCATGATCTGGAGGAAGCGCTCTCCGTGTCCGATGTCGTCTATGTGCTCTCGCAGGGACCGCGCGCCCGCATCCGCTCGCGCTATCCGGTTCCGATCGCCCGGCCGCGGGACATCCTGCAGACCCGGACCGATCCCGCCTTCGCGCCGCTGCTGGGGCGGCTCTGGCACGACCTCTCCGAGGAGGTCCGGCCGTCGGCCCGGAAGGCCGCCGAATGAAGGGCCTCCTGGAAAAGAGGTTTGTGCGTCGCACGATCGCGCTGAGCGCGGTGGCGGTGCTCTGGGAAGTCTTGGCCCGCGTCGGCGTGCTCGATCCCTTCTACATGCCGCCGCCGACCGACGTGGCCGCGGTGCTCGTCTCACTGTTCGCCGACGGCAGTATCTGGGACCATCTGGAGGCGACCTTCTCGGCGGCCCTGTTGGGGCTGCTGGTCGGGCTGCTGATCGGAATCGTCCTCGGCTTCACCGCGGCGCTCGTGCCGCTTTTGGCCGAGCTGCTGGAGCCGCTGATGATGCTGCTCAACGCGATTCCCCGGGTGATCCTGGCGCCGCTGTTCGTGATCTGGCTCGGCATCGATCTGAGCTCGAAGGTCGCGCTCGCCCTCGTGCTCGTCGCAGTTCTGATCTTCTTCGCCGTTTATGGCGGCATCAAGGAGGTCGATCATCGCCTGGTCGAGCGGGTGCGCACGCTGGGCGGCGGCCGTTGGGTCCTGCTGACTGAGGTCTATGTGCCGTCCGTGACCGCCTGGGTGATGGGCAATTTGAAGGTAGCGGTCGGCTTCGCCTTTACCGGGGCGGTGGTCGGCGAGTTCGTCGCCTCGACCCGCGGCCTGGGCTATCTGCTCCAGTTCGCGCAGAGCACCTACAACGCCGCGCTGACGCTGGCCCTGATCATCCTGATCATGGGCTTCGTGCTGCTACTCTTCTCGCTGTCCGAGCGGCTCGAGCGGCGGTTGCTGCGCTGGCGCTATCGCTAACGGAATGAACGGACGAAGGGGAGCCCCGGCCATGAATCACCAAACGGTTGCCGCTGATCTCAGCGTGCATCTCAATCTTGATACGCCGCCGGTGGCCTTGGCCTTCCTCGACCAGCCGCCGGCGGGAGTCGACGCCGCGCAGCCGGTCGCGCCGTCCGCCTGCGCCTTCTGGCGCCGCGCCGAGCAGGATGTCTTCTTCGTGCCGGCGCAGGAGCATTTTAACTGCCCGGTGGGTGCGATGGTGATGGGCTTCGACCTGCCCGAGGCGGTGTCGACGGAGCTGATGGGCCTCGTCGGCAAGATGACTGCCTGCGGCTATGTCGATCCCGACGAGCCGGGCAAGATCCCCGTCAACAAGAAGGCGAGCAAGGGAATCCTCTACGGCCCGTTGGCCGGGTTCCCGGTCGAGCCGGATGCCGTCCTCGCCTGGCTGACACCGCTGCAGGCGATGATCTGGAGCGAGGCGGCGGGTGGCGCGGCCTGGGGCGGCCAGCAGCCGACCACGGTATTCGGCCGGCCGGCCTGCGCCGCGATCCCCTCGATGCTCGGTAACGGTCGACCGACCCTCTCCTTCGGCTGCATTGGCATGCGCACCTTCACCGGCGTCGGCGAGGACCGCATGCTGGCCGTGATGCCGGGCGAAGGCTTGGCCGACTTCGCCCGCTCGCTTGCCGGCAAGAAGGACGTCAATGGCGCAATGCAGGCGTTCTACGAAGAGCGCATGGCGGCGGTGGCGGGCCCCCGGGCGTGATCGCCCGCGAGAATTCGTCTCACGCTGGCTTCTGGCCCGAATAGACCGCGAACTGCCACGCCTTAAAGCTGCAATCGACCTGCGCGAATCCCGCCGCGGCGAGCCAGGCAAGCTGATCGGCGAGTGTCGCGCAGCGGTCGAAGCGCATGCGGCCTTCGGCGGCGGCAATTTCCGCCTCGCTCGCTCCCAGCGCGATGGCGGCTTCCCGCCAAAGCTGGCGGTCGCGGGCGGCCAGCTCGGGCGTCGGCGCGATCACCTGCTCGGCATTGACGAACAGGCCGCCGGGCCGAAGCGCCGCGTGGATTCGGGCGAATAGCGTTTGCTTGTCTGCATCCGCGAGATGATGGATCGACAGGGCCGAGATCACGAGGTCCCACGGGCTGTCATTCTGGTGTCCGCCCAGCGGCGCGGCGCTGTAGTCGGCCGCCTCGAAGGTGACCTCGTCGGCCTCGGCAAAGCGTTGCCGCGCCTGCGCCAGCATCGCCTCGGACAGGTCGACGAGATGCATCCGCGCGCCGGGGAACCGGGTCCGGACCATCGCCGCGAACAGCCCGGTGCCGGCGCCCAGATCGAGAACTGCCGGGCGGTCCGCCCCGCCCCCCGGGCCGCCCCACGCGGCGATCACCTCCAGTGCCGTCCCGTAGAATGCATCGAAGCAGGGCACCAGACGGCGGCGTAGGCCGTCATATTCGGCCGCGCCGGCGGAAAAGGCGCGGGCGACCGGCAGGTCGGATAGGGAGATTGGGCGATCCTTCATCGGGATATGACCCCACTCACGCGATCGGCAGGCCGTGCAGCTTCAGGAAGGACAGCTTATCCCAATAGCCGCGCTGGAAGGCGATCTTGCCCTCCCGGACATGGAAGAAGCCGCAGCCGCGCAGGCCGAGCGGGTCGCGCCATTCGAGGATAGCCACGTCGCCGTCCTCGAAGATGTTCTCGACGATGCAGACCATCTCGGCCGCGGCGAACTCGCGCGCGAACATCGCCTGGATCGCTGCGCGGCCTTGGACGGGCTCCTGGGTGACCTGATGGTTGACCGCATCCTCGTGATAGAAGGCGGCGATCGCCTCGGCGTCTCCCCGGTTGAACGCCTCGACCCAATCCCGCACCAGCTCGCTCGGCCGCATCCCGATCTCCTTCTGCTTGACTCTATGTAAGCAGCCGCTTACGGTAAGTCATGACTAACGCATCATCCGGACTTGCCGTCCTGGCCGACCCGACGCGCCGCCTCATTTTGGAGCGTCTGGCCGACGGTCCGCAGGCTGTGGGGGAGCTCGCGCGCGGCCTGCCGGTCAGCCGACCGGCCGTGTCGCAACATCTCCAGGCCCTGAAATCCGCGGGTCTCGTCCGCGACCAGGCGGTGGGAACGCGGCGCGTATACCAGATTGATCCGGCGGGCCTCGGGGCTATCCGGGCTTGGCTGGACCAATTCTGGGACCGAGCCTTCGACAGCTTTCAGGCCGAAGTCGAATCCGAAAAAAAGGAATAGCAATGACCCTCACCATTACGCCAGCGCCGGTGCGCAAGATCATTCATGTGAAGGCCGCGCCAGCACGCGCCTTCGAGGTTTTTACGGCAGGCATGACCCGCTGGCACAATCCGAATCATTCCATCGGCTCCTCGCCATTGAAGGAGGTGGTCGTCGAACCCCGGACGGGCGGCCGCTGGTACGAGCGCGGCGAGGATGGTTCCGAGTGCGACTGGGGCCGCGTGCTGGCCTGGGAGCCGCCGACGCGCCTTCTGCTCACTTGGCAGATCGACGGCCAGTGGCGATTCAATCCCGACCTGATCACCGAGGTCGAGGTCCGCTTCATCCCCGATGGTCCCGGCGCAACCCGCGT
>QOZR01000025.1 GCA_003576685.1 Virgifigura deserti | reverse complement strand
AAGCCCGCCCGAGGGCCCGCCCGAGGCCGCCGCATCCGTCCGCCCGACACCAGCACCCAACCCACCCGCCGCGGGGTGGAGCAGCCCGGTAGCTCGTCAGGCTCATAACCTGAAGGTCAGAGGTTCAAATCCTCTCCCCGCAACCAGATAAAAAACCCGCTAGGCCAATGGCTTAGCGGGTTCTTTCGTGCGCCAAACGGGGCAAGAGGCGTGTGCCGCGGTCGATTCAATTAAGTTCATGTGAAATAACGCTTTTCCCAAGCTACCCCAACCTGTGCCGGCGAGTCCGTGTCACATGGACGGCACATAGCAGCGAGCCTCGGTTCACCTGGCGTTCTCTTCCAGATTGGAAGGTGCTTGCATTTGTGTGACCCCCCTATGTAGACTTCCTACTATGGCAACAGATCAACCGAGACTGTCGGCACAGACGCTCAAGGTTCTTGGAGCATTGATGTCGTCTTCCCAAGCCGAGTTGTCGGGCGCCGAAATTGGACGCACGACTAAACTCGCATCCGGAACCCTTTATCCAATCCTGTTGCGTTTGGAGCAGGCGGGATGGCTAGAAAGCCATTGGGAGGACGACGACCCGCGCACACTGGGTAGACCCCGGCGCCGCTTTTACCGTGTCACAGCTCTCGGGGCGAAGAGCGCAAGGGCGGCTTTCCAAGAGCTGGAACCTACATTTACGAGGCTCGCATGGAGCTGATCGGGGCCCTCCTTCTCGCCGTTTTCACGATAGTCGGTGCGGCTGTATCAATTCAGTTATCAGCAGAATTTAAGGTGTGGGTGCCCTGGATCACAGAGCGTCTCATCGAACGCGCTGTACAAAACCTACCTCCGGATCAGCGCGAACGGTTTGCAGAGGAGTGGCGGAGCCACGTCAACGACATACCGGGAGAGATCGGCAAGCTTGTCGTCGCTCTCGGCCTCCTGCCAGCCTCTCGCAAAATGGCGTTTAACCTGGATCATGGATATGAATGGGGCTGGTTCGCGGAAATCGTGAAACGCACCTCCGACATCGTCATCGGTCTGGCTTTGTTATTCTTCACGTTACCGGCGACGGCGCTCACTACGCTCGCCATCCTGCTCGAGGACGGCCGCCCGATCTTCTATCGGCAAGAGAGGGTTGGACTGAACGGTCGGATCTTCTCGGTATTGAAATTCCGGACCCTGCGGGTCGACCCGGAGAATGAAGGCATTCCGCGCTGGGCGGCGATCAACGACTCACGCGTGACAACGGTCGGGGCGTTCATCCGCAAGATGCGAATCGACGAAATTCCTCAAATCTACAGTGTGTTGCGAGGCGACATGAGCTTCATAGGTCCGCGTCCGGAGCTTCCGTCCGTTGTCGCCGACCTCGCCCGGGAGATCCCATTCTATCAATATCGGCATATCGTGAAGCCAGGCATAATTGGTTGGGCCCAAGTTAATCAGCCTTATGGAGCGTCTCTCAAGGATGCGCGCCAGAGGCTCACGCACGATCTTTACTATTTGAAGAATCGCAGCCTCATATTGGAGTTCACCATTCTTATCCGCGTGCTCCGCATAGTCTTGTTTCCTATTCCGAAGGAACGGGAGTTTATCCGCAAGATCTGGCTCAAGCTCTGGCCATACCGGGACTGATAGATTCAAACTGTACGATGGTCCTGCGTGCGCACGCGAATAGCGGCGAATCGGTCGAGCCAAGATCTTGTGGCGTCCGGCATCAGCCGGAGAACGGGTTGTAATCGACGTCACGCGCCATCCGCGTACCGAACGACTCCCGATCGCCGAACATCGGGTAATCCACATCCCGCGCGATCCGGGCCCGCTGGTTCGGGTCGCGGCGCTTCACCCGGTTCATCACCACATCGGCCTCGCCGCCGCCAAGCTGGAGATACTGCAGGGCGTCATGCGGATGGCTGTGGGCGTTCTTGGCCGGCACCTCGTGGTACTGGTTCCCGCGGGCCGTGCGGACGGCCTTGTAGTGATAGCCGCCTGAGAAGCCCTTCCGGAGCGTGGAGCACTTCGACGACAGGGCAAACCCGGGCCGGCCGTCGACCATCCGGTTCAACGCGCCCTTGACCACCTCGAGCCGCATGGTGATGTCGTTCGACGGGGCGCTCTTCCAGCACCAGCCCGTCACCTCCTTGAGAATGCCGAGCGCGGTGCGCTCGTCGGTCTGCGCCCGCTGGTTGCCGGCCGGATCGCCCCAGCCGGCGGCAATGTCGTGGTGCGGATAATGCTGGCGGAGATAACTGGCCAGCGTCTCGCCAAACCGTGTGATGCCCACATTGTCCGCGATGATCTCGTCGAGAATGAGCCATCGTCCATCCGCCAGCTTCTGCCCGATCACCGCGGCCGGCGTGAGCCCGAAGTCCACACCGATCATGAGCGCCAGGTTTTCGACGGGCTCGATCGGCGCGACGTGAACGGAGTCGCGCCACATCGGGAAGACCGGCTTGCCCTCGGTCACATAGCCATAGTCGCCGTGGACATAGACGCGGATCCAGTCTTCGTCCTTGCCGCCGAGCAGCCGCTCGTAGTAGCCGGTTGGCAGGTTTGCGATGTTCTCAGCCTCCGGGGAAAGCCCGCTCGGTTGCTTGAAGAAGGACCACCCTTCCGGCGTCTCCTCCTCCGCCAGCTTGTACCACCAGCTTTCGCTGTCGGGCGGGTTTGTGTCCATCAAGATTCCGCTCCAGGTGGCGCCGCCCTGCACCTTAGACGGATAGCGGCCCACGCGGCCGGTCAGCGTGTCGACGATGCCCTTGGGGATCTCCCGGGCCTCGTTGATCCAGGCGCCGGTCAATTCCAGCGACAGGAGCTTGCGCGCGTCCTCGTCGCGATCGAGCGCCAGGAACAACACCTCCACGTCAAGCTCGCCGGTTTTGATGTGGTGGCGAATCGGGCTGTCGAAGGTCAGCTTGCCGAACTCCGGCGGGCACCAGTCGCCCCAGGTCTTCAGCGTTGTCGTCTTCAGCTCGGGATACGAGTTTCGGATGATCGCCCAGCGCGACCGGCGCACGCCGTCAGGGCCGGGTGCCTGCATCTGCGCTCGCCGGAGGATTTCCATGGCGGCGGCAACCGACTTGCCGGCGCCGATCGGTCCCATGAGGCCACGGACGAATGCGGAGGATCTGTGGAAGGCCAGGACAGTCGGGCCGGCGGGGAGATAATCTCTTGTCTGCCCGTTCATGAGAAGGGATCCACATCATGGATGGTTCGCGGTCCTCTAGGCCCAATTGGCAGGGCGTCATCGACGCCGATGATCCGGACCTGAAAGCCGCCGAGTTGCCGTTGGTCGACCCGCTCGACCATCAGGCCGGCAAGCTTGGCGCGGAGCTCGATCACCCGGGCAAGCGCTGTCGCGTTGCCGGTCTCCCGGGCAAAGTCCATAGCTTGGTCGAGTTCCTTCATGGCGCTGTCGGCCGAATAGCTCGCACGCGCCTGCAGTTCCGAACGAGCCTTCTCGATCATCTCCTGAACGGTCGGATCCTTGAGCAGCCGAGAGGCGGTCTTGCGGGCTGACGCCGGCGCATATCCGATCGCTCGTGCGGCTGCACTCGCGCTGCCGCCCTTCAGATAGTGGGCGGCAAAGTCCGTCGCTTTCTCGATGGAGACTCCCTTTGGCCTGCCGGCCATGATTAAGACCCCAACAGCGTGCGGCTGGAGGTGGTCGGCGAGCCCAGGAGCCCGCGACTGCCGGTCAGGATGGTGGACGCGCGGCCGCGGGCCTTGCGCTCGGCTTCAGCCGCACGGGCCATCTCCTCAGCCGTGCCGTTGTCATCGGTCGGCGATGGAGGAGCCTCGGGCATGACGACATCCGGCGCGTCCGGGATAAGGCCCACGGCGTCGAGCACTGCTCTGACCGGGCTGAGTACCTTCTTGACCAACGATCCCATTGGAAAACCTCACATGATTTATGGAGTTGAAAAGTGTATTCCCCCGAAAACTGCGCGGGCCGCCTCATTTCCGGCCGCGGCTGCGGTAGCGGACCTCTTGCCTCGTCGCATGCTCGACGATCATGCAGACGACTGATGCGGCATTGCCCGCGCCGCTGTCCTCCAAAAATGTAATGAAATCGGGGTGTTTCGCGCCAACCTGCCGGATGAAATCCTGCGCCAGGGCCTGCTTCTGCGGCCACTCCGCGCCGTATTTGTTTTCGAGAAAAACTTCCTGCTGTCGCGTCCATGTCGCCTGCGTCGCCGGAGTCATGGTGTCCCAAATCCCGTTGATTCTCGCGCACTCGGAAGCGACGAAATTCCCGATGCCGCGGGGCAGCTCCATCGTGCTGAGCCAGGCCCGGGCCGTGGTGTCGACCTGCATGAGCTGTTCGTTGCTCAATGATTCGCCCAGGCTCGACGCGATGCCCGAAAAATTGGGCGTTTCAAACTCGCGGCTATCGGCGATCGGAAAGCCCTGGTCGATCGCCTGCGCTTCATAGGCCATGACTTCGGGCGACGGGGTGGCTTCGGTCCCTGGTGGAACGACCGGGGCGGCCGGCGCCTGCTGCTGATCGGGATGCGTTCCAGCCTTGCGCATCCAGCCGTCCATCATCTGAACCTGCTCGGGCGTGAAGCCGCCGTTGTCGACATGCACGAGAGGAGCGTCGGGGCCGGGAGCGCCGGCCGGTGCTGCAGGGGCGGCGGGAGCGCCGGCCGGTGCGGCAGGGGCGCCAGAAGGTACGTCAGTCATGAGGAGTCCTTTCACGAACGGTTACGGGTAAGTCGGCGAGTTTGGCGGGGCGCAGCTGCTCGCGGGTGGCGGATATCGTTTGCGGGGGAATGAACACGTCGACGCTCACCGCGGAAAATTCGACGATCTGGCCCAGCTTGCCGCTGTCCGGAAACCGCACCCGCGTACCCTGCTCGATCAGGCTGCCCCGGTGGACGGCGAAGGGCTCGCCGATCGGTTCCCCGTTCTCGTCGAGCCAGCGGACAAAGAAGCCGGTGAAGTCTTTGACGGTGCCGATTCTCTCGCCGTCAGGTGTGGCCACGACAACCCAAACGCCAGGGCGGACTTGGCCTATCTCGTCCACCAGGGGCGGCAATGGCGCCGTGGGGGCCGGGGTGACGTGACGCTGACGACGCAGCAGCCGGTGCAGCCAGCCGCGCCGCTTGCTCTTCTTCGGCTTGGGCGACAGCTTATCGACGTAGAGTTTTCCAGCCATGGTTCCGTCTCAACGATTACGATGCGGCCAAGGTGACGTCCCGCACGCGCGAGAAACTTGTGGATGCTCGGGACCCCCTATCGCTGCGGCTCGAGGCGCTGCGGCGGCCCCCCGGCACCCCCCGCCGGGTCTTTGCGGGAAAGCTCAGAAACCGGCCGAAAGATCCAGAGCGTCGACGGTCATCAGCACCTCAGGCGGCGCGCCGGCCGCTGCGGACCTGACCGACATAGGCGTTGGCATCGGCGATCCGCTCCGCCAGCGTCGGCACACCGACCGCACCGAACGGCAGCGTCCCGGCGAACGGCACCCCGTCCTTGATGGCCGCGGCGCGGATCGATGCGTTGATGGTGTCGAGATGCAGCAGGGCAGCGTCGGGGTGCATGGCCACAGGGGCCGCGTTGGCGATGGCAGCGCCGGCCTCATGCACCTTGTCGAGCGATGCGACATAGGCGGCCAGGTGCTCCTCTGCCTCCTTGGCGGCTTGCTCCCGGGCCTTCGTGTGCTTCTCCACCTCCAGCCAGCGGCGCTCTTGCTCGGCGGCAGCGTCCTCGGTGTCGCGGTCTACCTTGCGGTTCCGGGCTTCCCTAAGCGCGCCGTCGAGCTCGGCAATGCGGCCCTGAGCAGCCACCAAGGCGCCCCGGGCCTTCTCCGCCCGCTTGCGGGCAACGTCGTTGTCCGAACCCTCCGCCTCGAGGAAAGCGGCGTTGGCTTCCTTCTGAGCTGTGTCCAACTCGGCTTGCGCGCCGGCAAGCTTCGCCTCAAGGCGAGCGATGGTCTCAGCATCGCCTCCAATGAAGGGTCTAAGAAGTGCTTTAAGGGACATTTTCAGGTGCTCCAAACCTAAATTCTTGGGACACTTTAGCGTAATCTGTGGGAGAGTCCAGAGAAAGTCGGTGTTCTGAAAGTGAAACCGAAGTACACGTAACAGATAGTCACATTGAATACTAATTCATCCCATAGCGTGCTGTTCTGTTTGTCTACTCGCATGCCCACACGCTGCGACTGCGGCCGCCGATCGGCAGCCCAACCGTCTCGGCACATGTGCGGCACATGGCGTTGTAAGACTTTGTACTGGAAGGGAAAAAACGTGACCTTCAGGTAGATTACCTGACAGCACGCCAGTTTGTGCGGCGATCAGCGCAAGCAAAAGAGGCCCCGCGGATAGGGCGGGGCTTGATGCTCAGGGGGTGTGTGGCAGCGGGTCGGTCGGCCGGCGGCTGCTGGCGAAGCGGCGATCTATCTCCCCGCACCCATCCTCGAACGCCGCTTGGCTCCGGCGCCGGCGCTTGAGACGCGCCACCGTTGTGCACTCGACGAAATCGCACCGTCCGCACGCGCGGGGCGTCGTGCCTTTCAATTACCTCAGAACCACGGGGCGGGGCACGGGACACGGGACACTCCTATAGGAGTGTGTCCCGCGTGTCCCATGGGGTGCCGGCGGGACAAAATCCTGATGTCCCGTCCATGTCCCGTGTGTCCCGTGCGGGGAGTAACACGTTGATTATCCTCGAAATGGAAAATTTACTTCGGACAGCACCGGGACATTTTATAATTTTCTTTCGGGACATTGGGCCATGTCCCGACAGCAGTTCTTGGTCGAGGCGCGGTGGCCGATCGTTCGTCGATCTAATGCCCCTGAGCCTTCAAGATTTCATTGGCAATGTCGGTAACTACGGTAGATATCCCTTCCCTGAGTACCGACTGGAGATCCGGCTTCGGCTGATTCATGACAGCGCCCTGGTCGTAGGCAAGCACGTACGCATAGTGCCCCTCGGGTGTCTCCGCATAGCGGTAAAGGCGTACGGACAGTCGGGCGACACAGAGGTTGTTCAAAGGCTCGCCCATTGCATAACCTAGCGGTGTGATGGACAGGCCGTACCCTGCGCCTGCGGAAACTTGCTGCGGTGCTTGGGTGAGCGGAATTCCGGAGCGGCGGAGGATCAGTTCTGCCTCGGCCTTCAGGCTCTCGGGCCGCGGCAGACAGCCATCCTTTACCTTGTCGGCCACGTACACATAGATAAGCCGGACCAGGCGGAGCTCGTCGCCGTCCTGATACGAGCCCTCTGCCAGCGCCGGTGCATTCAGGGCCAATAAAATGAAGATCGCACCAATGATTTGCTTCATGATTCCCCCCTCGATCTCAGCAGCCGCTCAACACTTCCCGGATAGCCGCGGCCTCCGCTTCGTCCATGGTCAATGACCACCGCTGTTTGACGGTCAGCCAAATGGCGACGTACTCACAGTGGAACGCTGTGTTGGGCGGAAGCCATTTCGCGGGATCCCGAGCGCCTTTTGAGCCGTTCTCGGACCCGTAGACGGCAATCAGGTGATGCTCATATGAGAGATCGTTTGCATATGCGCGGCGCTCTTCGTCCGACCACGCGTAGGCCCCTGATCGGTGCGCTTCCTTGAGCGGCACAAAGTGGTCGATCTCCACATCGTCAGCGCTCGTGTATATCTGATCGGTGTAGGGGTCATACCATTGCCCCTCTACAACCCTGCAGCGGCTTGGGCTGCTGGTCGGCTCGATTGTGACCGGGATTAGGCTTTCTTCTACCAGGACCGCGCCGCGGACGTCGTAGCACTGCCCGTCGACCCGCCGCCAGCCTCCATAGTGAGTCCCACGGATATATTCAACGTCCGCTTCGGGTTCGATTGGAACGGGTATCGGTGGAACCGCTAATGTGACTGAGTCGGGAACCGTTGGTGCCGGCTCCTTGATCGGCGGCTGCCGAGTAGCGCAACCTGCTATTATCAAAGACAGGCCAAAGAAGAAGAGCACCATCCGAGGTGCCCGGTACCCCCGCTCGCTCACTGCAGCTCCCCCCTTTACTCGGCAATGCCGAGGGAACCAGTGTAGGCGACTTTACCTGCCTGATCACTAATTGATGGCGCTAAAGATCAGCTTGTCCCTGAGTTCTAAATCGGGTTCTGATACAGACCATGTGCGGCCGCTACACCCATGCCCTGACCTGGCGGGAAATCGTCCGGCTCTATCGGATCACCGAGCCGCCGGCTGAGCGTGCTCCCAACCTCGAGCCGCGCTACAACATGGCGCCGACACAGCAGGCGCCTGTGGTGCGCTACAACCCGGAGACCGGCGGCCGCAGCCTGGATCTGCTGCGCTGGGGCTTGGTTCCCCATTGGGCGAAGGACATGACGATCGGCAACAAGCTGATCAACGCCCGGGCCGACGGGATCGACACCAAGCCCTCATTCCGGTCCGCATTCGCCAAGCGGCGCTGTCTGGTGCTGGCCAGCGGCTTTTATGAGTGGAAGAAGGAAGGAGCGAATAAGCAGCCCTACGCAATCACGCTGATGGACGGCTCCATGTGCTTCGCCGGCCTATGGGAGAACTGGAAAACGCCCGAAGGCGACTGGCTCCGAACTTTCACCATTATCACGACAGAGGCCAATGATCTGGTGGCGCCCATCCATAACAGAATGCCGGTGATCCTCGATCCGGCCGACCACGCTGTGTGGTTGGGTGAGCAGCCAGCGGAGGCCGAGGAGTTGAAGGCGCTGCTGAGGCCCTATCCGGCTGAGAAGATGACAGCCTATCCGGTCAGCAGCCGAGTCAACTCCCCGAAGAACGATGACCCGCAGGTGGCGCTGCCTCTAGATCTGTGACCACCTCCAGGTCAGTCCTAGAACAGCTGCGCCCCACTCGGCGCCTCAAACTCTTGTGACGCAGGGGGGCGAACGATCCAGGCGAATCGCCGATCGAGCTGCTTCTCGTCCGACGTTCGGACCAGACGGCTCTTGACCAGCTGCTCAACCGCCCGGGAGAACGTCCGCCGCTTCACCTCGGGAGTGCTGTCGGCCATCTTCTCGTAAAACGCAGCCTGCCAGCGCTTCGCCGACACGATCCTTGCGCCCTTCGGCGCGCCCCAGCCCACGCCCTCCGGCGCTGGCTCGCCGTCACTATCGAGCGCCTGCTGCAGCGCCTCGTAGGCATCCTTCGTGCGCCCCTCGATGTGCAGCGCCAAACGCGCGTCGGCGGCCGCTACTTCCTTGAAGACAGGCACCGTGTCCAGCGAGCCGTCTAGGCATTCGATCGTTACGGGTTCCAAATCGAAGGTGAACGTTTCGCCAGTCTCGCCATCGCGCTGCTTTTGGATTTTCACGTTGGGTTTGGAGACGTACAGCATCGTGTCGACCCGGCCCTCGAGGCTCGAGTGGCCCCGCGGACCGTTGGCTTCATTCTTGCCGGTGTGGTGGACAAGCAGCACGTTTGCCTTCGTCTGCTTCCTGATGATGTGACACTTCTCATGAAGCGCCGTCATATCCTTGGCAGAGTTCTCGTCCGCGCCAGAAGTCACCGAGGCCAGCGTATCGATAATGATCAGCCTGACCTTGGCGCCGGTTTCCCGCTCAAACTCGCGCACCCTGCTAATAATCTCCGGCGCGTCACTCTCTGACCGGTAAAGATTCATTCCAAGATCGGACGTGATGACGCCAAGGGGCTCGTCAGCGTTGAGCCCGCAGTGCTTCCGGATCGCCAGCAACCGGCGGAACAGCGCCGCCTCTCCCTCGCCTGCGACGATCACGACGCCGCCCTGCAGCACGGGCCGGCCGTAGAACGGTGATCCGGTCGATATGCAGGTTGCTAGGTGCGTCGCCAGGAAAGTCTTTCCTTCGCCCGGTGCGCCGTAGACGACCGACATCTCTTCCTGTCCGAGCACATCGCCGATGAGCCAGACCTTCTTGGCCGCGGGCCGGATGTCCTGCAGGCGCGTCAGCGTCAGCTTGGGCCGGGATGCCTTTAGATCAGAGCTTTCCTTGGCCCGCACATTCGGTGCCTCGATCGCAGCAGTAGCGCCGACATCGTTGACCGGCTCGAACTGCGATTCGGGCGCGGCGCTGCCGGGTCGCTCGGCGCCATAGCTAAAGGCGTTGGCAACCTTCTTTTCCAACTCGTCGAGCGGCCAAGGCGGAGAACATCTACCGTTCCAGTGCTCCACCATCAGCTGCAGACAGTGCGGCTCGTCGACGCCGAAGTCCTTCACCCGGCAGGCGACCGTGTAAGTGGTCGAGTCGCCGCCAGCGCCCTCAGTGGCGAGCGGTGCTTCCTCCAGCAAATATCGCTTGGCGCGCTCGGCCGCGCGCTCCGGGTCTATGCCCGGGACCGGCTCAACTGTCTTCTCAGCACGCTCGGGGGCGCGGCCGCACCGGTCTATGAGCCATTGAGGGGCGGGAGCAACGGGCCGGTCGTCGCCGACATAGACTCCTTTCTCAGTGACGCTGCCAGCCGCGACGATGTAGCCCCCCTTTGACCGGATATCGACGCCAGGCGCCAGCACGTTGGCGCCCTGCTTAACCGCAGCAGGGCAGCGGAACACGTAATGGTGGCCACCTGTCGGGGTGGCTTGCGTATAGGTCGGCGAGAGCTCGCGCCCTGCCTCCATCAGCTTGGCGAGTTCCCCGTCTCCATCCTTGCCCGACTTATTATCGGCGTCGATGACCAGCAGAGCCCCGTCGTCGCCGAAGCGCGATGTGCTGATGCCGATATTGGCGGTCGGCCACCGCGCGCCCCAAGCTTTGATCTGTTCCGGGTCGCGAGTAGCCCGCTCCGGGAACTTCTTGATGTGCGGCTGATCCTTTGTCCCGGCGCGGACAGGAAAAATGTGATAGCCGCGGGCCACTAGATCGAGCGCCTTATCGAGGAATCCGCCGGCCGGCCCGCTTGGCGCATCGTCCGCCGGCTCGTCGCGCGGCAATTCACCGAAGATTGCCGCCACCTGCAGCCGCTCGGCTAGAGCGGCGGAAGGGGGGCGCTTGCCGCGGAGCACTTCGAGCAAGATCTTCTCGTCGGTGCCAAGCCGCCCGGCTATCTCCCGCGACTTTGCGCCCTGCCGGTCCTCCGACAGTCCGGTCAACTGACCTACGATGATGTTTTGAACCGCCTCGATATCGGCGCTGGTTAGAGTCGCGTCCATCATCGCCGCCCCTTTCTCGCCTTCACGAGGAACCAGAACCCGTAAATCTCGACGTCATCAGGGAGCGGTTGCCAGGCTTCTGCATAGGCGCTCGTCGGGTCAGCGTCGGCAATCTGATAGGACAACTCTGCAACGCGATCGCGAAGCTTTGCGAGCTCCGGCATGAGGGCGTTAAAGCTCTGCGGCTTGCTTCGGATCCAATCCATAACCCGCTCGGACAGGATGTCGTGGATCTCCTCCAACTCGCAAGCGGTGGCCCGAAGATCGAGACCGGGCCGCGGTATCCAGTCGCCGCTTTCCACGATCAGAGCGAAGACGATGTGGATGTCGGGATTCTCGACGCTTGGAAGCTCGATTGTGAAAGGCCACGGTTCCGGACCAGCATCAGCCCAGATCTTCAACTTGGCGAGATCATCGTTAGAACGGCCGGCTACTGCATCGTTCCAAAAGGCGCGAATATCCAGGATGTGTTGCTCTTCGAGAGCTTGAATATCGGCAGGATTTTTGCTATTGCTTTTCACGTCCGAAGTCCTTTCGTAAATGTCCGAAGATTAGCGCCGGCCGTGATCCACCGCGGCCGGTGCCTTCGTTTATGCTGCGGCTGATTGGCGCGCTGTGGCGCGGCGCATCGCTGAAATCGGTCAGGCCGCTTCGCAGCCGAACAGCCGATCGAAGGGGCCTCGAGGGATCAGGATCTTTCCGCCAATCCGGCGCGACGGGATCTCGCCGTTCTTGATTGCCGCATAGAAGGCGTTACGGCTCATCGGCACTTTCCCCCGTGCCTCGGCCACCGTGTAAGCGTGCCGCGCGTCCGCGGCCGTTTCGAACTGTTCCTTTGTATGAGCCATTGTCGCACCTTTGCGTTGTGAGTCGCCCCGGAACCTTCCGTTTGGGGTCGCGTAACAGGATGCCTCTTTTTGTGATTGCGCGGTAGCCAAGGTACGGTTATGGTAGCAAGAGAATGGCTACATAAACGTTCCAAGGAAAACCGCATGCCCAGAAAATCGACAGGCCGCCCGCCGGGCAGGCCACCGAGAGCGGAGAAGACGACCGTGCCCTTCTCGATTCGGATGGACACCAACCTTCGGGCTGCCCTTGAAAGGGAGGCGAAGAAGAAAGGCCAGTCGCTCCGAGAGGAAATCGAACACCGGCTCCGCAACTCCTTCGAGGCCGGGCTTCAACGTAGTTGGGATGAGCGCTTATCCGAGATGTTCGGTGGTCGCGAAAACCTTGGGCTCATGCTGGCAGCCTGCCAACTCATCCGTTGGATCGAAATAGACACCGGGCGCCCCTGGCATGCCGACGCGTTCTCAACGGCTCAGGTTTCTGCCGGTGTGGCTGAGTTGATCAAGGTGCTTGGGACCAAGGGCGACCCATCGCCCCCGGATAACCTCCCATCCTATCTGCGCGGGCAAGAGGACAAGCTGTGGGAGCCGAAGCTTTGGGGCCTTCTGGAACAAATCCGCATGGCGCCCGATCAGCGGCCGGAGGATCGCCCAAACGAAGACGGCAGCTTTGTCCGTTACTCAGACACAATGAAGCGCTCCCCGATTATCAAGCAGTTTCTCGGGTCTCTCGTCGATCGGCTCAAGGGAGGTTGAACCATGGCCAGTGTCCGCAAGCGCAAATGGAAGACCGCTGCAGGTGAGGAGCGCATCGCCTGGATCGTGGATTATCTCGACAGCCGCGGCGAGCGGCAGCGGCCACACTTCACCACGAAGAAGGAAGCCGATCGGTTCAGGATCAGGATTGAGAGCCAGCTATCGGACGGTACCTATCGGCCCGACGCGGACAAGGTGACGGTCAAGGAAGTAGGTGAAACCTTTGTCGAGCATTGCGAAGGGCGCATGCGGCGAAACGAGCGCATGACGCGGAAAATGCTGACCGTCTATAAGGGGCACATTAACAATCACATCTTGCACGCCGAACACGGGATGGGCGGCCGGAAGCTTTCGCAGTTGACGGCGCGCAGTGTGGGGGAGTTCCGCGACAAGATGCGCGAAGCGGGAGTCACCGTGCCGACGGCCCGGAAGATCCTTGCGACCCTCCACAGCCTACTCGAGTTTGCCATTTCGCAAGATTGGGTTGCGGTCAACGCGGCGCATGGTGTGCGGGTCATCGGCCCGCGAGAGGAGGGCTCAAAGAAGATCGTGCCTCCGTCCAAGGAAGACATGCGAACGGTCATTGAAGCGGCAGCCGCGGAAGACAGGCGCAAGGCTCTTGAAGCCGCAGTGAAGGAGGACAAGCGAAAGCCAACCTCCGCGGAGGAAGCGGACTTGCAACTCGTGCTGCTGTTCGCCGCGTCGACCGGGGCGAGGGCGGGAGAGCAATGGGCGCTGCGCTGGCGGGACTTGGACCTTGCGACGGGCGAGCTCCACATCACCCGTCGCGTCGACGTCTACGGGGAGGAGGGCGCGCCCAAGAGTGCGGCCGGCGTGCGTACAGTGCCGGTGTCGGGGCATCTGGTGACGATGCTGAAGGTGTGGAAGGCCCGGTCCAAGTTCTCCAAGCCGGATGATTTGGTCTTCCCCAACAGCGACGGAAATCACACCGGCCATGACAACTTTGTAAAGCGGCGGTTCCTGCCGTTGTTCGATCGGCTCAGGGAAGCCCACAAGGAGGATCCGGTGAACGCGTCGGCGGCGCCGCAGCGCTTCAACTGGCATGGGCTCCGGCATTTCGCCGTGTCATGCTGGATTGACGCGGGGCTGAAGCCGAAGACAGTTCAAACTTTTGCCGGCCATGCGTCCCTTCAGGTAACGATGGATCGATATGGGCACCTGTTTCCGAGTGAGGATCACCGGAAGGCAATGGACCAGATCGCGAAGGGGCTGTTTGCATGACTGAGGCTTTCGTCCGCGAGCTGCCCGACCTGCTCAACCGCCTTTTCGAAATCGTGGACTGCTTGGAGCGGTTTGTCCCACAGCGGAAGTTTACGCCAGACGGCCATCTTGTGGGTAGCATTGGAGATGCGGTGGCTGCGTATGCTTATGGCCTTGCCCTTCTGTCCCAAAGCGGGGCCATTCACGACGCATCTGCAGCGAGTGGCCAGCTTGTTCAGGTCAAGCTCACCGGGAGAGACCGTAACGTCCAGCTGACCCATCCTTATGAGCACTTAATCGTGTTGCGGCTCACCGGCCGCCGCGAGTTTCGGGAGGTGTACAATGGACCGGGTGCGCCCCCTTGGGCGCTAGTAGCCGATCAGAAGCCGCTTGGGGCGCAAAGACCAATTAGTTTGACAGTTTTGCAGCGGCTACAGAACAGCACTCCGGCGGATCTCCGCATTCCGCAAATTCGTTCATTTCCCGTTTGGAAGTGCTCAGAGCCAGCCGGAAGCGAAACGCTATGAAATCTACGGACATTGATGCCCACTTTGAGCGTGTTGTCGGCCCGCTATGGCAGGAGCTTCGCGGCGGCCTGTGGCACTCAACACCGTCACACCGATTCAGGGGTATTCTCGAAACCGGTGATATTCGGCACAACGCGGCACTTCTCGATGACGAGCATCGGTGGGCAGAAGACGGAACCACATGTTGCCGTGCAATGGAAGGTGTAAGCCTTTTTGATTTTCGCGACGCGGACTGGGCTTGGCTCTTGGCAGATGGACATGAGCGTGATCCTTGGCACGGGTTCCTCCGTCCGCCCGGCTCATTCGCGCCGGTCGATTGTTGGATATCGTCCATCTGGGTAGCCGTCGATCGTGAGAAGCTTAGCGGCTTCGTGCCCATTAAGAGAGTGGGCGAATATCGTCGCACCGCAGCGGGTGATGCTTTGCGCACGAGATGGATGACCGGCATCGAGGCTTGCCACAAAGGATCGATCTCACTCGACGCGTGCTCCCGCATCGTGATCGTCTGCGCCGCCGATTCGAGGGAGTTCCGCTCGGTCAACCTCCATCCAATCGAGCAGGCACGGACGGTAGTAGAAGCGGCGGATGCCGACTGGCGCGAGCGGTTTGCCGAGCACTATCGAGTGACAGGAATGCCGATCACGGAGCGCCTGGCACACCAGCGGCACACGGCGACAAGGAAGCGGAGAAATAACAATAGCTTAGATGGTTAAAAATTCACACTCATAACCTGAAGGTCGCAGGTTCAAATCCTGCCCCCGCAACCACCGATAGCTTACACGCCAGACACGCAAACGCCCGCCCCCGAGACATCGGAGGCGGGCGTTTGCGATTCGTCGC
>QOZR01000024.1 GCA_003576685.1 Virgifigura deserti | reverse complement strand
TCGATGGAGGTCCAGCTGATCGCCCCGATCGCGATGGACGAGGGCCTGCGCTTCGCCATCCGCGAGGGCGGCCGCACCGTCGGCGCCGGCGTCGTCGCCCAGATCATCGAGTAAGGCGGGTTATCGAACAGGCGGACGGCGGTCGCCGTAAGAGGCGGCAGGCGGACGCAGGCGGACAAGAACCTGGGGGCGCGAGGGTGCGACGACCCGAGTTAACCTGAATACGGGCTGAATGGATCCCACCGGCGACTCTCGAAAAGACGCCGGTGGTTTTCGCGAGGCGGCGAGCTTGGATGCCTTAGGAGTGTAGCTCAACTGGCTAGAGCACCGGTCTCCAAAACCGGGGGTTGGGGGTTCGAGTCCCTCCACTCCTGCCATAATCGGTAAAGACGAGGAATCAGACGGCCGAAAGGCCGAGGCAAGGGCATGGCGAAGACGAGTCCAGCGCAATTCGTACAGCAGGTGCGGCAGGAGGTCAGCAAAGTGACCTGGCCGACCCGCAAGGAGACGACGATCACCACGGCGATGGTTCTCGTCATGGTGGTCCTTGCCGCCTTGTTCTTCCTTTTGGTGGATCAGGTGCTGGCCTTCGGCGTCCGGCTGATCCTCGGACTCGGAGGCTGATGGAGATGGCGCTTCGCTGGTATGTCGTTCACGTCTATTCCGGATTCGAACGGAAGGTCGCGCAGTCCATTCGCGAACAGGCGCAGCAGAAGGGAATGGCGGAGCAGATCGCCGACGTTCTGGTGCCGACGGAAGAGGTCGTCGAGCTGCGCCGCGGCGCAAAGGTCAATGCCGAGCGGAAGTTCTTCCCCGGCTATGTCCTGATCCGCATGGATATGACGGACGAAACCTGGCATCTGGTCAAGAATACGCCGAAGGTGACGGGTTTTCTCGGCAACAAGGGTCGGCCGACGCCGATCTCCCAGGCCGAGGCCGATCGCATCCTCCATCAGGTGCAGGAGGGAATCGAGCGGCCGAAGCCGTCGGTAATCTTCGAGGTGGGCGAGCAGGTTCGCGTCTCCGACGGGCCCTTCACGTCCTTCAACGGGCTGGTCGAGGAGGTCGACGAGGAGAAGGGGCGGCTCAAGGTCGCTGTGTCGATCTTCGGCCGGGCGACACCGGTCGAACTGGAATACTCGCAGGTCGAGAAGCTTTAAGACGGGATTTACGCCGTTCCTGCCAAGGCGGGACGGCTCATGTGCGGGAGGCCAGCCATGGCCGTGACCGCGCGCCCCAGCGGGCCGAAGCGCCCGGGAGACGGCCGGCGAGAGTCGGGCGGCTCGCAACCAAGAACGGACTGAGGTTCAGGAATGGCGAAGAAGATCGAAGCCTATATCAAACTGCAGATCCCCGCCGGCAAGGCCAACCCGTCGCCGCCGGTCGGTCCCGCGCTCGGTCAGCGCGGCTTGAATATCATGGAGTTCTGCAAGCAGTTTAATGCGGCGACTCAGAATCTCGAGCAGGGCATGCCGATTCCGGTCGTGATTACGGCCTTTGCCGACCGCTCTTTCACCTTCGTCACCAAGACGCCGCCGGCCAGCTACTTTCTACGCAAGGCGGCTGGTTTGGAGAAGGGTTCGCAGACGCCGGGCCGGGGCACGGTCGGCAAGGTGACGATGGCGCAGGTTCGCCAGATTGCCGAACAGAAGATGGTGGACCTCAACGCCCATGATGTCGATGCCGCAGCCGAGATGATTCGAGGATCGGCGCGCTCGATGGGCCTCGAAGTGGTGGAGTAGGACGATGGCTCAGAACGGAAAGCGTCTGGTCGACGCCTACAAGAACATTGACCGCAACAGCTTCTACGATCTCGATGCGGCGGTCGCGCTGATCAAGGAGCGGGCGACGGCCAAGTTCGACGAGACCGTTGAGATCGCGATGAATCTGGGCATCGACCCGCGGCACGCCGATCAGAACGTGCGCGGCGTCGTTCAGCTGCCGAACGGCACCGGCAAGAGCCTGCGCGTCGCCGTTTTCGCCAAGGGCGACAAGGCGGCGAAGGCGGAGGCCGCGGGCGCCGACGTGGTCGGGGCCGAGGATCTGGCGGAGAAGGTGCAGGCCGGCGAGATCAATTTCGACCGCTGCATCGCCACGCCGGACATGATGGCGGTGGTCGGCCGGCTCGGCAAGGTTCTGGGGCCGCGCGGCCTGATGCCGAACCCGAAGCTGGGCACGGTGACCAACGACGTCGCCGAGGCGGTCAAGGCGGCCAAGGGCGGTCAGGTCGAGTTCCGGGCGGAGAAGGCCGGGCTGGTCCATGCCGGCGTCGGCAAGGCGAGCTTCGATCAGACCGCGCTGATCGAGAATGTGAAGGCGTTCGTCGGCGCGATCAGCCGCGCCAAGCCGAGCGGCGCCAAAGGGACCTACATCCGCAAGGTGTCCTTGAGCTCGACGATGGGCCCGGGCGTGAAGCTCGATCTTTCGTCCCTGCTCGGCGTCTAACCGACGCCGGGATTCGCGAGTTCCGCCGTCCTTCGGGGCGGCGGCCGGGAAGATCGGTCGAAAGGCCGGCTTCCCAAACCTGTCCGAGACTGCAGGTGCTCTCGTCGGCTTCGGCCGGTGCGGGCTTAAAACGGCAACGATGCCTGCATAGACGGGAGGACAAGCAGTTTCCGGGTCGCCGCAGATGCGGCGGCGCGTTCGCGGCTTGAACTTCTGGGACAGGCGAACCGGGTCTTCCGGGATGTCCCGGAGGCCCTTTTGCAAACGAGGTCGTCCGAACCCGACCGGGAACGGCCGACCGATGGCATCGGAGACGATCAGTGGACCGATCACAGAAGCAAGAGTTGGTCGCCTCGTTGCATCAAACCTTTGCGCAGACCCACCTGGTGGTTGTTACGCACCAGGTCGGCCTTACCGTCGGCGAGGTGACCAACCTCCGCCGGCAAATGCGGGAAGCGGGCGCCGGCTTCAAGGTGACCAAGAACCGGCTCGTGCGTCTCGCGCTTGAAGGCACGCAATTCCAGGGACTTTCTTCCCTGTTTACCGGACCGACGGCGATCGCCTATTCGGCGGATCCGGTCGCGGCGGCGAAGGTGGCCGTCACGTTCGCCAACGCCAACGACAAGCTCACCATCATCGGTGGGGCAATGGGTGCGCAGATCCTCGATCCCGACGGGATCAAGGCGCTCGCCACGCTGCCGTCACTTGATGAGTTGCGGGGCCGGCTCGTTGGCATGCTGCAGACCCCGGCGACTCGTGTGGCCACCGTGCTGCAGGCGCCGGCCGCGCAGTTGGCGCGTGTCTTCAATGCTTACGCTACAAAGGGCGATGCAGCCTGAGCGATGCCGCCGACCGTTGTTCAAGCCAAGGAGATGAGAAATGGCAGACTTGCAAAAGTTGGTTGATGAACTATCTAAACTGACCGTCCTAGAGGCGGCGGAATTGAGCAAGAAGCTCGAAGAGGCTTGGGGCGTTTCCGCGGCGGCTCCGGTCGCCGTGGCGGCGGCCGGCGGTGGTGCAGCCGCTGCCGAAGCTGCACCCGAGAAGGACGAGTTCAACGTCGTTCTTGCCAGCGCGGGTGACAAGAAGATCAATGTGATCAAGGAAGTGCGGGCGATCACTGGCCTCGGACTCAAGGAGGCCAAGGATCTTGTCGAGTCGGCTCCCAAGGCGGTTAAGGAAGGCGTGAACAAAGCCGAAGCGGAAGAGCTCAAGAAGAAACTTGAAGAAGCCGGTGCGACGGTCGAACTCAAGTAAGTTGTTATCTCTTCTGGTCGTGCAAGGCCGGCGGGCGGCGTCCCCAGCGGGATGTCGTGCGCCGGCCTGCCGGCTATTGCGTGCGATGTCTGACGGCAGAGGCTGAGCACGGGTTTGATGATTCGCAGGCGCCGGCCGTTCGTCGGCGCATAGGGTCCGATGCGAACGGATAAGACCCGTTCGTTGTGGTCGGACCACCAGGATCCGGGGCCGGGCGATCCCAAGGCATCCTGGCGCTGATGGCGGAGATGCTCGCGGCAGGAGCCGCACAGGAACATACGAGGGCAGCAATGGACAATTCTTTTATCGGTCGCAAGCGGATCCGCAAGAACTTCGGGCGCATCGCTGAGATCAGCAGGATGCCGAACCTGATCGAGGTTCAGAAGAGCTCGTACGACCATTTCCTCCAGATCGGCGTGGCGCCGGAGCAGCGGGAGCATGTGGGGCTGCAGGAGGTCTTCAAGTCCGTTTTCCCGATCAAGGATTTCTCCGAGCGCGCTGAGCTTCAGTTCGTCAAGTACGAGCTCGAGGAGCCGAAATACGACGTCGAGGAGTGCCAGCAGCGCGGCATGACCTTCGCCGCTCCGCTCAAGGTGACTCTGCGTCTTGTCGTCTGGGACGTCGACGAGGAGACTGGGGCCCGCTCGATCCGCGACATCAAGGAGCAGGACGTCTATATGGGCGACATGCCGCTGATGACGGCCAACGGCACCTTCGTCATCAACGGCACCGAGCGCGTGATCGTCAGCCAGATGCACCGCTCGCCCGGCGTCTTCTTCGACCATGACAAGGGCAAGACCCACTCCTCGGGCAAATACCTCTTCGCCGCCCGCGTCATCCCCTATCGCGGCTCCTGGCTCGATTTCGAGTTCGACGCCAAGGATCTCGTCTATGTCCGCATCGACCGGCGCCGCAAGCTGCCCGCCACCACGCTGCTGCTGGCGATGTGGAGCGAAGAGATGGCGCAGCGCATCGCCGAGGGCGAGGAGTTGAGCGAAGAGGAGCGGCGGGTTGGCGGCATGTCGACCGAGGAGGTTCTCCGCTTCTTCTATAACCAGGTAACCTTCACGCGAACCAAGAAGGGCTGGCAGACGGCGTTCGATCCGGAGCGCCTGCGTGGCGTCAAGCTGGTCAGTGACCTGATCGATGCGAAGACCGGCAAGGTTGCCGCCGAGGCCGGTTCGAAGATGACGCCGCGGCTGGCGCGCAAGCTCCAGGAAGCGGGCCTGAAGGAGCAGCTGGTCGGTGCCGAGGACCTGATCAGCCGCTACGTCGCGGCCGACCTGGTCAACGAGGAAACCGGCGAGATCTTCGCCGAGGCAGGCGACGAGCTGACCGAGGCGATGCTGGAGGCTCTGGAGAGCGCCGGGGTCGACAGCATTCCCACGCTGGCCATCGATCACGTCAATGTCGGTCCCTACATTCGCAACACGCTGGCGATCGACAAGAATACCTCGCGCGAGGAAGCGCTGATCGATATCTACCGCGTGATGCGGCCGGGCGAGCCGCCAACGCTGGAAACGGCGGAGGCGCTATTCAAGGGGCTGTTCTTCGATGCCGAGCGCTATGACCTGTCGGCGGTCGGCCGGGTCAAGATGAATTCGCGCCTGAACCAGCAGACCGAGGACACGATTCGGGTTCTGCGCAAGGACGATATCCTGGCGATTCTCAAGGTCCTGGTGGATCTTAAGGACGGGCGCGGCGAGATCGACGATATCGACCATCTCGGCAATCGCCGGGTCCGGTCGGTCGGCGAGCTGCTTGAGAATCAGTACCGCGTCGGCTTGCTGCGGATGGAGCGGGCGATCCGCGAGCGGATGAGCTCGGTCGAGATCGACTCGGTGATGCCGCACGACCTGATCAACGCCAAGCCTGCGGCGGCGGCGGTGCGCGAGTTCTTCGGCTCGTCGCAGCTCTCGCAGTTCATGGACCAGACCAACCCGCTGTCGGAGATCACCCACAAGCGGCGTCTGTCGGCGCTTGGGCCGGGCGGGCTGACCCGCGAGCGTGCTGGCTTCGAGGTGCGCGACGTGCATCCGACCCACTATGGCCGGATCTGCCCGATCGAGACGCCGGAAGGGCCGAATATCGGCCTGATCAACAGCTTGGCAACCTACGCCCGGGTGAACCAGTACGGTTTCATCGAGAGCCCGTACCGCAAGGTCGAGAACGGCCAGGTTGCCGACGAGGTGGTCTATCTGTCGGCGATGGAGGAGGGCAAGTACACGGTCGCCCAGGCCAATGCCGAGCTCGACGCCAAGGGCCGGTTCGCGTCCGACCTGATCAGCTGCCGTCGCGGCGGCGATTTCGTCATGGCGCGGCCGGAGGATATCGATTTCATCGACGTGTCGCCGAAGCAGCTCGTTTCGGTCGCCG
The DNA here is from genome assembly GCA_003576685.1 of Virgifigura deserti. Taxonomy (GTDB): domain Bacteria; phylum Pseudomonadota; class Alphaproteobacteria; order Dongiales; family Dongiaceae; genus Virgifigura; species Virgifigura deserti. Next base: position 9,803 of record QOZR01000024.1, on the reverse strand, counting down.
CCGCGCTGATTCCCTTCCTCGAGAACGATGACGCCAACCGCGCCCTCATGGGCTCCAACATGCAGCGCCAGGCAGTACCGCTGCTGCGCGCCGAGGCACCGATCGTCGGTACCGGCATGGAGGAGACCGTGGCGCGCGATTCCGGCGTCGCCATCGTTGCGCGGCGGAGCGGTATCGTCGATCAGGTCGATGCCACCCGCATCGTGATCCGCGCGACCGAGGAGACGCAGTCGGACGTGTCGGGCGTCGATATTTACAACCTGCTGAAGTTCCAGCGGTCGAACCAGAACACCTGCATCACGCAGAGGCCGCTGGTGAAGGTCGGCGATCAGGTCAAGGCCGGCGACATCGTCGGCGATGGTCCCTCGACGCAGCTCGGCGAGCTGGCGCTCGGCCGCAACGTCCTTTGCGCCTTCATGCCGTGGCAGGGCTACAACTTCGAGGACTCGATCCTGATCTCCGAGCGGATCGTCAGCGACGACGTCTTCACCTCGATCCATATCGAGGAGTTCGAGGTGATGGCCCGCGACACGAAGCTGGGTCAGGAGGAGATCACGCGCGACATCCCGAACGTCGGCGAGGAGGCTCTGAAGAACCTCGACGAGGCGGGCATCGTCTATATCGGCGCCGAGGTGAAGCCGGGCGACATCCTCGTCGGCAAGGTCACGCCGAAGGGCGAATCGCCGATGACGCCGGAGGAGAAGCTGCTGCGCGCGATCTTCGGCGAGAAGGCGTCGGATGTCCGCGATACCTCGATGCGCCTGCCGCCGGGAGTGGCCGGAACCATCGTCGAGGTCCGGGTGTTCTCACGTCGTGGCGTCGACAAGGACGAGCGTGCGCTCGCCATCGAGCGGGCCGAGATCGAGCGGCTTGCCAAGGACCGCGACGATGAGAAGGCGATTCTCGAGCGGAGTTTCTATGGCCGGCTCAAGGAACTGCTGGTCAACCAGGTGGCGGCGAGCGGTCCGAAGGGCCTGAAGGCGGATACCCGCATCACCGATAAGGTGCTCGGCGAGTATACGCCTGGCCAGTGGCGTCAGATCGCGATCAAGAACGACAAGCGCATGGCCGATGTCGAGGCCCTGAAGCGGCAGTTCCAAGAGAGCATCAACGCGATCTCGGCGCGCTTCGACAACAAGGTCGACAAGCTGCAGCGCGGCGACGAGCTGCCGCCCGGCGTGATGAAGATGGTCAAGGTCTTCGTCGCGGTGAAGCGCAAGCTGCAGCCTGGCGACAAGATGGCGGGCCGGCACGGCAACAAGGGGGTGATTTCCAAGATCATGCCGATCGAGGACATGCCCTATCTCGAGGACGGCACGCCGGTGGACATCGTGCTCAATCCGCTGGGCGTTCCGTCGCGCATGAATGTCGGGCAGATCCTCGAGACGCATCTCGGCTGGGCCTGTACCAATCTCGGCCGCCAGATCGGGAAGATGCTCGATACGGTGGCGTCGAATGGAAAGGTCGCCGATCTGCGCAAGCAGCTTCGGACGATTTATGGCGAGAAGGCTTACAAAACGGAGATCGCCGACCGCAGCGACGAGGAGGTTCTCGAGCTGGCCGGCAATCTGACGGAGGGCGTGCCGGTGGCCTCGCCGGTGTTCGACGGTGCCCGCGAGGACGACATCGTCACCATGCTGGAGCAGGCGGGCCTCGACTCCTCGGGGCAGGTGACGCTGATCGACGGTCGCTCGGGCGAGAAGTTCGAGAGAAGCGTGACGGTCGGCTACATCTACATGCTGAAGCTGCACCATCTGGTCGACGACAAGATCCACGCGCGTTCGATCGGCCCGTACAGCCTGGTCACCCAGCAGCCGCTGGGCGGCAAGGCGCAGTTCGGCGGGCAGCGCTTCGGCGAGATGGAGGTCTGGGCGCTCGAAGCCTACGGTGCGGCCTACACGCTTCAGGAGATGCTGACGGTGAAGTCGGACGACGTCTCCGGTCGGACGAAGACCTACGAGGCGATCGTCCGCGGCGACGACAACTTCGAGGCCGGCATTCCGGAGTCCTTCAACGTGCTGGTGAAGGAGCTGCGGTCGCTGGGCCTCAATGTTGAGCTGAACCAGCGTAGCTATTGATCGGCAAGCCGGCCGCGCCCAGCGAGCCTATGCCAAGGCGCATGGGCGGGGCGCGGCCGGCGGCGGGTTTCGCCGGATCGACGGGAACGGGCCTTCGGGTCCGAGAGATCGGGAGCAAGTAATGAACGAATTGATGAACATCTTTGGCCAGGCGACCGGGCCGCAGAGCTTCGACCAGATCCGCATTTCGATCGCCAGTCCGGAGCGGATCCGGTCCTGGTCGTTCGGCGAGATCAAGAAGCCGGAGACGATCAACTACCGCACTTTCAAGCCGGAGCGGGACGGCCTGTTCTGTGCCCGGATCTTCGGGCCGATCAAGGACTATGAGTGCCTGTGCGGCAAGTACAAGCGGATGAAGTATCGCGGCATCATCTGCGAGAAGTGCGGCGTCGAGGTGACCCTGTCGAAGGTCCGCCGCGAGCGGATGGGGCATATCGAACTCGCCTCGCCGGTCGCGCATATCTGGTTCCTGAAGTCGCTGCCGAGCCGCATCGGCCTCCTGCTCGACATGACGCTGAAGGATCTCGAGCGGATCCTCTATTTCGAGAATTATGTCGTGATCGAGCCCGGCTTGACGCCGCTCAAGCTGCATCAGCTGATGAGCGAGGAGCAGTATCTCGACGCGCAGGATGAGTTCGGCGTGGACGCGTTCCAGGCCGGCATCGGCGCCGAGGCGATGCGCAGCATGCTTGCCGCGCTGGATCTCGAGGAGGAACTGCAGCGGATGCGGGTCGAGCTGCGCGAGACCTCGTCCGAGGCGAAGCGCAAGAAGCTCGTCAAGCGGCTGAAGCTGGTCGAGGCTTTCATCGAGTCCGGCAGCCGTCCGGAATGGATGATCCTCGAAGTGGTTCCGGTGATCCCGCCCGAGCTGCGCCCCCTGGTGCCGCTCGACGGCGGCCGGTTCGCCACATCCGACCTCAATGACCTCTATCGCCGCGTCATCAACCGGAACAACCGGTTGAAGCGCCTCATCGAACTGCGTGCGCCGGACATCATCGTTCGCAACGAGAAGCGCATGCTGCAGGAGGCGGTCGACGCGCTGTTCGACAACGGCCGTCGCGGCCGGGTCATCACCGGCGCCAACAAGCGGCCGTTGAAGTCGCTCTCAGATATGCTGAAGGGCAAGCAGGGCCGGTTCCGCCAAAACCTGCTCGGCAAGCGCGTGGACTATTCCGGCCGCTCGGTGATCGTCGTCGGTCCGGAGCTGAAGCTGCATCAGTGTGGCCTGCCGAAGAAGATGGCGCTCGAGCTGTTCAAGCCGTTCATCTACTCGAAGCTCGAGCTCTACGGCATGGCGAGCACGATCAAGGCGGCCAAGCGGATGGTCGAGAAGGAGCGCCCGGAGGTCTGGGACATCCTCGAGGAGGTGATCCGCGAGCACCCGGTCCTGTTGAACCGGGCGCCGACCTTGCATCGCCTCGGCATCCAGGCCTTCGAGCCGGTGCTGATCGAGGGCAAGGCCATCCAGCTCCATCCACTGGTCTGCACGGCGTTCAACGCCGACTTCGACGGCGACCAGATGGCGGTCCATGTGCCGCTGTCGCTGGAGGCGCAGCTCGAGGCGCGCGTGCTGATGATGTCGACCAACAACATCCTGTCGCCGGCGAACGGCAAGCCGATCATCGTGCCGAGCCAGGATATCGTGCTGGGCCTCTACTACATGACGATGGAAGGCAAGGACGAGCCGGGCGCCGGCATGGCCTTTGCCAATATCGGCGAGATCCAGCAGGCGCTGGAGGCGAAGGTCGTCACCATGCACAGCCCGATCAAGGCTCGCTACAAGACGGTCGACGCCGAAGGCCGGCCGGTGACGACGCTGATCCAGACGACGCCGGGTCGGATGCTGCTGTCGGAGATCCTGCCGCGTCATCCCAACGTGTCGATCGACCTGATGAACCGGCTGTTGACGAAGAAGGAGATCACCAACGTCATCGACATCGTCTACCGTCATTGCGGTCAGAAGGAGACGGTGATCTTCGCCGACCGGATGATGAATATGGGCTTCGGCTATGCCTGCCGGGCCGGTATTTCCTTCGGCAAGGACGATCTGATCATCCCGCGCTCCAAGGAGAAGCTCGTCGCCGATGCCCAGGAGAAGGTGAAGGAGTACGAGCAGCAATATCTCGACGGGCTGATCACCCAGGGCGAGAAGTACAACAAGGTGGTCGACGTCTGGTCGAATTGCACCGAGCGTGTGGCCGACGAGATGATGAAGGTGATGTCGGAGAAGGCCTCCGGCACCCAGATCAACTCGGTCTATATGATGGCGCACTCCGGCGCTCGTGGTTCGGCGGCGCAGATCAAGCAGCTCGCCGGCATGCGCGGGCTGATGGCGAAGCCGTCGGGCGAGATCATCGAGACGCCGATCATCTCGAACTTCAAGGAAGGCCTGACGGTGCTCGAGTACTTCAACTCGACCCATGGTGCTCGTAAAGGTCTTGCCGATACCGCGCTGAAGACGGCCAACTCCGGCTATCTGACGCGCCGTCTGGTCGACGTCGCCCAGGACGCCATCATCGTCGAGGAGAACTGCGGCACGCAGAACGGCCTCACCGTCAAGGCGGTGGTCGAAGGCGGCGAGGTGATCGCGCCGCTCGCGGAGCGGATTCTCGGCCGCAATGCGGCGGTGGACATCGTCGATCCGTTGTCGGGCGAAGTGGTCGTCGAAGCCGGTGGCCTGATCGACGAGGAAATGGTCGAGTTGATCGATCGTGCCGGCATCGACACGGTGATCATTCGCTCGGTCCTCACCTGCGAGACCAAGAACGGGATCTGCGGGCGTTGCTACGGCCGGGACTTGGCCCGCGGCACGCCGGTCAATGTCGGCGAGGCGGTCGGTGTCATCGCCGCCCAGTCGATCGGAGAGCCGGGCACGCAGTTGACGATGCGGACCTTCCACATCGGCGGCGCGGCGCAGCGCGGAGCGGAGCAGTCAAGCGTCGAGGCGGCGTTCCCGGCCACGGTCGAGGTCAAGAACCGCAACGTCGTCGTGAACAGCGAGGGCGTTCCGGTCGTCATGGGCCGCAACTGCGAAGTGATCCTGAACGACGAGGCCGGGCGGGAGAAGGCGCGTCACCGGGTGCCCTACGGGGCGAAGCTGCTGATCGACACCGGTGCGACGGTGACCAAGGGCCAGCGCTTGGCCGAGTGGGATCCCTACACCCTGCCGATCATCACCGAGCGGGAGGGTATCGCGAACTACGTCGATCTGGTCGAAGGCCTGTCGATGCGCGAGGTGCTGGACGAGACGACGGGCATTTCCAACCGCGTCGTCGTCGATTGGAAGCAGCAGCCGCGGGGCAACGACCTGAAGCCGCGGATCACGCTGCGCGACGAGAAGGGCGACGTGATCACGCTCCCTAACGGGCTCGAGGCACGCTACTTCATGTCGGTCGACGCGATCCTCAGTGTCGACAACGGTGCCCATGTCAAGGCGGGCGACGTGCTGGCTCGTATCCCGCGCGAATCCTCGAAGACCCGCGACATCACCGGTGGTTTGCCCCGGGTCGCGGAGCTGTTTGAGGCGCGCAAGCCGAAGGATTACGCGATCATCAGCGATATCGATGGGCGCGTTGAGTTCGGCAAGGACTACAAGACCAAGCGCCGCATCATGGTCGTGCCCGAGGACGCGTCCCAGGAGCCGGTCGAGTATCTGATCCCGAAGGGCAAGCACATCAGCGTCCAGGAGGGCGACTATGTCCTTCGGGGCGACCTGCTGATGGACGGCAACCCGGTGCCGCACGACATCCTGAACGTGCTCGGCGTCGAGGAGCTGGCGAACTACCTGATCAACGAGATCCAGGAGGTCTATCGCCTGCAGGGCGTGAAGATCAACGACAAGCACATCGAGGTGATCGTTCGCCAGATGCTGCAGAAGATCGAGATTCACGACGCCGGCGATACCACCTTCCTGGTCGGCGAGCAGGTCGACCGGAGCGAGTTCGAGGAGGTCAACGGCAAGACCCTGGAGGAGGGCGGACGCACCGCCATCGGCAGCCCGGTTCTGCAGGGCATCACCAAGGCGAGCCTGCAGACCCGCTCCTTCATCTCGGCTGCTTCGTTCCAGGAGACGACTCGGGTCCTGACCGAGGCGGCGGTCTCGGGCCGGGTCGACGATCTGATCGGTCTCAAGGAGAACGTGATCGTCGGCCGGCTCATTCCCGCCGGTACCGGCAGCGTGATGAACCGCCTGCGGCAGATCGCCGCCGAGCGTGACCGGGAACTCGCGGCGGCGCAGCCCAAGGCGCTTCCGGCCAGCGAGGAAAGCGAGGAATCGGAGGTGGCCTGATCCAGCAGGATTTGGCCGGAAGCCCGGCGGTTACCCTAAAGGGTGCCGCCGGACTTCCGGCGGCCTGCTGTAAGGCCGCGAATCTTGGGGGAATTTTCACTCTTTCACTTGACGCGTCTGGGGCGGGTAAATAGTATCCGCCCGCCTATGGAGAGGTTGGTGGTAGGCGAACAGCCTAGACGCAGCCTCATGCTGTAAACGAGACACAACATACGCCGCTCGACGGCGGTTATCAGACCGCTCGAAGCAAAGCCGTTTGCTTCGTTGCGGTCATTTGCATCGCTTGCGCGTTGCATGTTGAGGAAATGGTTAATGCCAACGATCAATCAATTGATCCGTAAGTCGCGCCAACCACAGGTGGCGCGCAACAAGGTTCCGGCGCTCGAGGCCAGCCCGCAGAAGCGCGGCGTCTGCACCCGCGTCTATACGACGACGCCGAAGAAGCCGAACTCGGCCCTTCGTAAGGTGGCCCGTGTCCGCCTGACGAACGGGTTCGAGGTCACCAGCTACATCCCGGGTGAGGGGCACAATCTGCAAGAGCACTCGGTCGTCATGATCCGCGGCGGCCGCGTGAAGGATCTGCCCGGTGTTCGCTACCACATCATTCGCGGGACGCTCGATACCCAGGGCGTTAAAGACCGCCGCCAGCGCCGTTCGAAGTACGGCGCCAAGCGTCCGAAGTAAGGAACGCAGCCCATGTCTCGCCGCCATTCCGCCGAGAAGCGTGAAGTGTTGCCGGACGCCAAGTACGGCGACATCGTGCTGACCAAGTTCATCAACTCGCTGATGTATGCCGGGAAGAAGTCGGTCGCCGAGCACATCGTCTACGGCGCCTTCGACCGAGTGCAGAAGAAGGCCGGGCTCGATCCCGTCCGCGTGTTCCACGACGCCATCGAGAACGTCCGGCCGCATCTCGAGGTGCGCTCCCGTCGTGTCGGCGGCGCCACCTACCAAGTGCCGGTCGAGGTACGTCCCGACCGGGCGCAGGCCCTGGCGATCCGCTGGCTCATCGGCACGGCGCGCGGGCGGTCGGAGTCGACGATGACGGACCGGCTGTCGGGCGAGCTTCTCGATGCCGCTAACAACCGGGGCGCCTCGGTGAAGAAGCGCGAGGACACCCATCGCATGGCGGAAGCCAACAAGGCCTTCTCGCATTATCGCTGGTAACCGGCGCTGATAACGGCCTTATTCTGAAAGTCAAAAGTCATGGCACGTACGACCCCTCTCGATCGTTACCGAAATATCGGCATCATGGCGCATATCGATGCCGGCAAAACGACGACGACCGAGCGCATCCTGTACTACACCGGCCGGTCCTATAAGATCGGCGAGGTCCATGAGGGCACGGCCACCATGGACTGGATGGAGCAGGAGCAGGAGCGGGGTATCACGATCACCTCGGCCGCAACGACCTGCTTCTGGCGCGACTACCGGATCAACATCATCGACACGCCGGGCCACGTCGACTTCACCATCGAGGTGGAGCGCTCCTTGCGCGTGCTCGACGGTGCCGTCACGGTGTTCGACAGCGTCGCCGGCGTCGAGCCGCAGTCGGAGACGGTGTGGCGGCAGGCGGACAAGTACGGGGTGCCGCGGATCTGCTTCGTCAACAAGATGGACCGCATCGGCGCGAACTTCTTCCGCTGTGTCGACATGATCGTCGACCGCCTGGGCGCGCAACCGCTCGTCCTGCAGCTGCCGATCGGCAGCGAAAGCGACTTCGTGGGTCTGGTCGACCTTGTGGCGATGAAGGGCATCGTCTGGAAGGACGAGTCGCTGGGCGCGGAGTTCGTCGTCGGCGACATCCCGGCCGAGCTGGCCGATCAGGCGGCCGAGTACCGGCAGAAGCTGGTCGAACTGGTGGTCGAGCAGGACGACGCCGTGATGGAGGCCTATCTGGAGGGCAAGGAGCCCGACGAGGAGACGCTGAAGCGCTGCATCCGCAAGGGCACCATCGCTGGCGCTTTCGTTCCGGTGCTGTGCGGCAGCTCGTTCAAGAACAAGGGCGTGCAGCCGATGCTGGACGCGGTGGTCGACTATCTGCCGTCGCCGATCGAGGTGCCGGACATCCGCGGCGTTAAGATGGACAGCGACGAGCCGATCGTGCGGCGCAGCTCCGACGACGAGCCGTTCGCGGCGCTGGCCTTCAAGATCATGACCGATCCGTTTGTCGGCTCGCTGACCTTCGTGCGCGTCTATTCGGGCGTGCTGCAGGCGGGAACGCAGATCCTGAACACCGTCAAGGGTGAGAAGGAGCGCGTCGGGCGGATGCTGCAGATGCACTCCAATCACCGCGAAGACATCAAGGAGGCCCGCGCCGGCGACATCCTCGCCATTGCCGGCCTGAAGAACACGACGACCGGCGACACGCTGTGCGATCCGGCCAAGCCGGTCGTGCTGGAGCGGATGGAGTTCCCCGAGCCGGTCATCGAGGTCGCAGTCGAGCCGAAGACCAAGAGTGACCAGGAGAAGATGGGCGTCGCCTTGAACCGTCTCGCCCAGGAGGATCCGTCCTTCCGGGTCAGCATCGATCACGAGAGCGGTCAGACCATCATCAAGGGCATGGGCGAGCTGCATCTGGAGATCCTCGTCGATCGGATGAAGCGCGAGTTCAAGGTCGAGGCGAATGTCGGCGCACCGCAGGTGGCCTACCGCGAGACCATCACCAAGGCGGTCGAGCAGGACTACACCCACAAGAAGCAGACCGGCGGTGCCGGCCAGTTCGCGCGGGTGAAGATCCGGTTTGAGCCGCTCGAGGGCGGCGGCTATCAGTTCGAGAATGCGGTGGTCGGCGGCGCCGTGCCGAAGGAGTACGTCCCCGGCGTGCAGAAGGGGCTCGATGCGGCGCGCGATACCGGTGTGATCGCGGGCTTCCCGATGATCGACTTCAAGGCGACGCTGATCGACGGCGCCTATCACGACGTCGACTCGAACGTGATGACCTTCGACATCGCCGCGCGCGCTTGCTTCCGCGAGGGCATTGCCAAGGCGGGGCCGAAGCTGCTCGAGCCCGTCATGCGGGTCGAGGTGGTCACGCCGGAAGAATATATGGGCGACGTCATCGGCGACCTGAACAGCCGCCGCGGACAGATCAACGGCATGGACTCGCGGGGGATCGCGCGCGTCATCACCGCGATGGTGCCTTTGGCGAACATGTTCGGGTATGTGAACAATCTGCGGTCGATGAGCCAGGGCCGTGCCCAGTACACGATGCATTTCGATCATTACGAGCAGGTTCCCCAGGCCGTGGCCGACGAAGTTCGCGCCAAGATGGCGTAACCGGACGGCGTTAGGGAATCAGCGAGAGCGAACGGAGAACAGCGATGGCGAAGGCGAAGTTTGAGCGGACGAAGCCGCATGTGAATGTCGGGACGATCGGGCATGTCGATCACGGCAAGACGTCGTTGACGGCGGCGATCACGAAGGTCCTGGCGGAG
>QOZR01000023.1 GCA_003576685.1 Virgifigura deserti | reverse complement strand
CTGCGCCTGGCCGAGGGCGATCCCGCCGCGCGCGGCGTCCGCCTGACGCCTGCCCGGCAGCGGGTGATCGATGCGCTGGCCGGCGAGCCGCCGCGGTCGGCCGTCGAGATCGCCCGCGCGGCCGGCGTCGGCGTCGGCGTGGTCAAGGGCTTGGCCGAGGCCGGGCTGCTGACGCCGGTCGCGCTGCCGCCCCCGCCGGCCTTCGCTACCCCTGACGGCGAGCACAACGGCCCGACATTGGCCCTGCCCCAGGCAAGCGCGGCAGCGGCGCTGACCGCCGCGGTGGAAGCGGCGGCGTACAGTGCCATCCTGCTCGATGGCGTTACGGGCTCGGGCAAGACCGAGGTCTATTTCGAGGCGATCGCGGCCGCGTTGCGGGCCGGCCGCCAAGTCCTGGTGCTGTTGCCCGAAATCGCCCTCAGCGCGCAATGGCTCGACCGCTTCAAGGCGCGGTTCGGGGCCCGCCCGGCGGTCTGGCATTCCGACCTGACCGCGGCCGAGCGCCGGGTCGCCTGGCGGGCGATCGCAAAGGGCCAGGTGCGCGTCGTCGTCGGTGCTCGCTCCGCCTTGTTCCTGCCCTTCCCGGATCTCGGCCTGATCGTCGTCGACGAGGAGCATGACGGCGCCTTCAAGCAGGAGGATGGGGTCATCTATCAGGCCCGCGACATGGCCGTCGTCCGCGCGCATCTCGCCGCCATGCCGATCGTCCTGGTCTCGGCGACGCCGTCGCTGGAGACGGTCCAGAACGTCGCGGCGGGGCGCTATCGGGCGCTGCATCTGCCCGACCGGCATGCCGGAGCCAGCCTGCCGGAGATCGTCGCGGTCGATATGCGCGTCGACCCGCCGCCACGGCAGAGTTGGCTCTCGCCGACCCTGCGGCAGGCGGTGATCGAAACCCTTGCGGCGGGGGAGCAGGCGATGCTGTTCCTGAACCGCCGCGGCTACGCGCCGCTGACCCTGTGCCGGGCCTGCGGTCATCGGCTGCAATGTCCGAACTGCACCGCCTGGCTGGTCGAGCACCGGCTGAGCGGCCGGCTGCAGTGCCATCATTGCGGCTTCATGACGCCCCTGCCCACCGAATGCCCCTCCTGCGCCGCGCCCGGCCGCTTCGCGCCCTGCGGGCCCGGGGTGGAGCGCCTGGCGGAGGAGGTGGCGGCGCTCTTCCCGCAGGCCCGGGTCGTGGTCATGACCAGCGACACGATCACCGGGCCCTTGTCGGCGGCGGAGGTCGTGCGGCGGATGCAGGCGCATGAGGTGGACCTGCTGATCGGCACTCAGATCGTCGCCAAGGGGCACCACTTTCCCCTGCTCACCCTGGTCGGCATCGTCGATGCCGATCTCGGGCTGCATGGCGGCGATCTCCGCGCCGCCGAGCGGACATACCAGCTCCTGCACCAGGTCGCCGGCCGCGCCGGTCGGGCGGAGCGGCCCGGCCGGGTGCTTCTGCAGACCTACGATCCGCAACATCCGGTGATGCGGACGCTGATCTCCGGCGACCGCGACCGCTTCCTCGAGAACGAGGCGGAGGACCGCCGTCATGCCGGCATGCCGCCCTTCGGGCGCCTCGCTGCTCTGATCCTGTCCGGTCCCGACCCCGAAAGCGTCGACGCGGCGGCGCGGGTGCTCGGCCGCATAGCGCCGCATGGTGATGGCGTCCTCGTGCTGGGACCGGCGCCGGCGCCGCTCGCCATCCTGCGCGGCCGGCACCGGCGCCGATTGCTCCTGAAATGCCGCCGCGACCAGTCGCCGCAGGCGCTGATCCGGCAATGGCTGGACGGACTCAGGCTACCCGCAAATGTCCGCCTCCAGGTCGACATCGATCCCTACAGCTTCCTCTGACGAGGCGATTTTCGAGTGACGCCGACACCGGTCCCGGATGCGGCGATCGGCTGTGTCGGCTCCGGTTGCAACGCCCCGCCTCCTGTGTTAAACACCGCTCGCCTTGCGGCGACGGGCTATCCCGCGCCCAGGGTTTTCTTTGGGATTCTTTGGTCGTCGCGTCCTCGAAACGGGGGCGCGTTCAACAAGAAGGCGGAGGCGGTTCGAGGTGGCAGCCCGAGGCAACGGCCCAGGCGGGCTTGCGGCGCGATATGCCGCGGCGCTGTTTGACTTGGCGGATGAGAAGAAAGAGCTGGACTCGGTCGCGGCCGATCTTTCTGCCCTGAAGTCGATGATTTCCGAAAGCGAGGCGTTGGATCGGCTGCTGCGCAGCCCGGTCCTATCGCGCGAGGAGCAGGGCCGCGCGATGTCGGCGCTGCTGGAGAAGGCCGGCACCGGGGACTTGGTCCGCCGCTTCGTCGGCCTCGTCGCCGAGAACCGGCGGCTGTTCGTGCTTGCCGACATGATCGACGCCTATCTCGCCCAGCTGGCCTCGCGCCGCGGCGAGGTGACGGCGCAGGTGACGTCGGCGCATCCTCTGTCCGACGCCCAGCAGCAGGCCGTTACCGAAGCCCTGCGGCGGGTGGTCGGGGGCAAGGTCGCCGTCGACCTGAGCGTGGATCGGAGCCTGATCGGCGGGCTGATCGTCAAGGTCGGCAGCCGCATGATCGACAGCTCCTTGAGAACCAAACTGCAGAGACTGCAAATCGCCATGAAAGGGGTCGGATAATGGAAATCCGCGCCGCGGAAATCTCCGCGATCCTCAAGCAGCAGATTGAGAATTTCGGAACCGAGGCCGACGTCGCCGAGGTCGGTCAGGTGCTCTCGGTGGGTGACGGCGTCGCCCGCGTCTACGGCCTCGACAATGTCCAGGCCGGCGAGATGGTGGAGTTTCCTGGCGGCATCCGCGGTATGGCGCTGAACCTCGAGACCGATAATGTCGGTGTCGTGATTTTCGGCTCCGACCGTGACATCAAGGAAGGCGACACCGTCAAGCGGACCGGTGCCATCGTCGACGTGCCGGTGGGCCGCGGGCTGCTCGGCCGCGTCGTCGACGCGCTCGGCAACCCGATCGACGGCAAGGGGCCGCTCACCGATGTCACCCGCCAGCGCGTCGAGGTCAAGGCGCCCGGCATCATCCCGCGGCAGTCGGTGCATGAGCCGGTGCAGACGGGCCTGAAGGCGATCGACGCCCTGGTGCCGGTCGGGCGCGGCCAGCGCGAGCTGATCATCGGCGACCGCCAGACTGGCAAGACCGCGGTCGCGATCGACGCCATCCTGAACCAGCGCGGCGTCAATGCCGGCGACGACGAGTCGAAGAAGCTCTACTGCATCTATGTTGCCGTCGGGCAGAAGCGATCGACCGTCGCCCAGATCGTCAAGACGCTCGAAGACAACGGCGCGCTCGAATACTCCATCGTCGTCGCCGCCACCGCCTCCGAGCCGGCGCCGCTGCAGTTCCTGGCGCCTTATGCCGGTTGCGCGATGGGCGAGTTCTTCCGCGACAACGGCACCCATGCGGTGATCATCTATGACGATCTGTCGAAGCAGGCGGTCGCCTATCGCCAGATGTCGCTGCTGCTGCGCCGCCCGCCGGGGCGTGAGGCCTATCCGGGAGACGTCTTCTATCTGCATTCACGGCTGCTGGAGCGCGCCGCCAAGATGAACGCGGAGCATGGCAGCGGCTCGCTGACCGCGCTCCCAATCATCGAAACCCAGGCGGGCGACGTGTCGGCCTATATCCCCACCAACGTGATCTCGATCACGGACGGGCAGATCTTCCTCGAGACCGCGCTGTTCTATCGGGGCATTCGGCCGGCCATCAATGTCGGCCTGTCGGTTAGCCGCGTTGGCTCGGCCGCGCAGATCAAGGCGATGAAGCAGGTCGCCGGCCGCATCAAGCTGGAACTGGCGCAGTATCGCGAGATGGCGGCCTTCGCGCAGTTCGCGTCGGATCTCGACGCGGCGACGCAGCGGCTGCTGGCCCGGGGCGCACGCCTGACGGAGCTTCTGAAGCAGCCGCAATTCTCGCCGATGCCGGTGGAGGAGCAGGTCGTTTCCATCTTCGCCGGGGTGCGCGGCTATCTCGATTCCGTGAAGGTCGACGACGTGAACCGGTTCGAGGCCGCGATGCTGTCGGAGATCCGCGCCAACCATGGCGGAATCCTCGAGGCGATCCGGCGGGAACGGGCTCTGTCGGAGGAGACCGAGGGCAAGCTGAAGTCGGCCCTCGACAGTTTCGCCAGGACCTTCGCCTGAGCGGGGTACCGCTCAAGCCTTGGTCTAATCTCTGACAATCTCCGGAACCGCGCGGCATGCCAAGCCTCAAGGACCTTAAGAACCGCATCAACAGCGTGAAGTCGACGCAGAAGATCACTGCGGCCATGAAGATGGTCGCGGCGGCGAAGCTGCGTCGGGCCCAGGAGCAGGCCGAGGCGGCTCGCCCCTTCGCCGAGCGGATGGAGCGGGTGCTGAGCTCGCTTGCCGGCGGCATGGCCGGACAGGAAGGGGCATCACCGCTGCTGGCCGGCACCGGCGCCGATACCGTCCATCTGGTCGTTGTCATGACCTCCGACCGGGGGTTGTGCGGCGCCTTCAATTCATCGATCGCGCGCGGCGCGCGTCGGGTGATTCGCGATCTGTTGGGTCAGGGCAAGCAAGTCAAAATCCTCTGCGTTGGCCGCAAGGGCCGCGATCAGTTGCGACGCGATTTCGGCAAGCTGATCATCGGCACGATCGAGGATGTCGGGCGACCGCGGCTCGGCTTCGACGCGGCGGACATGATCGCCCATCGCGTGCTGGAGATGTTCGAGGCCGGCGAGTTCGACGTCTGCACGGTGATCTACAACCAGTTCAAGTCGGCCATCACCCAGATCGTCACGGTCCAGCAGCTGATTCCCTTCGCCCAGCCGGAACCTGCGGCCGGCGCGGCGAATGCCGGCGGCGAGCGGCCGTTCTACGAGTACGAGCCGAGCGAGGAGGAGATCCTGAGCGAGCTGCTGCCGCGCAATCTGGCGGTGCAGTTCTATAAGGCTCTGCTTGAGAATGCGGCTAGCGAACACGGCGCTCGGATGACGGCGATGGACAACGCCACGCGGAACGCCGGCGATATGATCAACAAGCTCAGCATCACCTACAACCGCACGCGCCAGGCCACCATCACCAAGGAGCTGATCGAGATCATCTCCGGCGCCGAGGCAGTGTAACACGGGAAGAGACCCGGTCCCGGATCGCCGGGGCCGATCAGGTCAGGAGGACGTCATCATGGCAAAGAACATTGTCGGTAAAATCACGCAGGTGCTGGGCGCCGTCGTCGACGTGCAGTTCGAGGGCGAGCTGCCGGCGATCCTGAACGCGCTGCATGCCGAAAACCATGGCAACCGCCTGGTGCTGGAAGTGGCGCAGCATCTCGGCGAGAGCACGGTGCGCACCGTCGCCATGGACTCGACCGACGGCCTCGTCCGCGGTCAGCAGGCGGTCGACACGGGCGCGCCGATTTCCGTTCCCGTCGGGCCGGAGACGCTCGGCCGCATCATCAACGTGATCGGCGAGCCGATCGACGAGCGCGGCCCCGTCAATACCAAGATGCAGTATCCGATCCACCGGCCGGCGCCCGAGTTCGTCGAGCAGTCGACCGAGGCCGAGGTCCTGGTCACCGGCATCAAGGTCGTCGATCTCCTGGCGCCCTATGCGAAGGGCGGCAAGATCGGCCTGTTCGGCGGCGCCGGCGTCGGCAAGACCGTTCTGATCATGGAACTGATCAACAACGTCGCCCGGGCGCATGGCGGTTATTCCGTGTTCGCCGGCGTCGGCGAGCGCACCCGCGAGGGCAATGACCTCTATCACGAGATGATCGAATCGAAGGTCATCCGGCTCGAGGACGGCGCCGAGTCGAAGGCGGCGCTGGTCTATGGCCAGATGAACGAGCCGCCGGGCGCCCGCGCCCGCGTCGGCCTCACCGGCCTGACCCTCGCCGAGTACTTCCGCGACGAGGAGGGGCAGGACGTGCTGTTCTTCGTCGACAACATCTTCCGCTTCACCCAGGCGGGCTCCGAGGTGTCGGCGCTTCTGGGCCGCATTCCCTCGGCCGTCGGCTATCAGCCGACGCTGGCGACCGACATGGGCGCGCTGCAGGAGCGGATCACGACGACGAAGAAGGGCTCGATCACGTCGGTGCAGGCCATCTACGTGCCCGCCGACGACCTGACCGACCCGGCGCCCGCTACCTCCTTCGCCCATCTCGACGCGACGACCGTGCTGTCGCGGCAGATCGCCGAGCTCGGCATCTACCCGGCGGTCGATCCACTCGACTCTACGAGCCGCATTCTCGACCCGCGCGTCGTCGGAGAAGAGCACTATCAGGTCGCCCGCGACGTGCAGCGCGTGCTGCAGACCTACAAGTCGCTGCAGGACATCATCGCCATTCTCGGCATGGATGAGCTGTCCGAGGACGACAAGCTGACCGTCGCCCGCGCCCGGAAGATCCAGCGCTTCCTGTCGCAGCCCTTCCACGTCGCCGAGGTCTTCACCGGCTCGCCGGGCGTGCTGGTCAGCCTCGAAGAAACGATCCGCGGCTTCAAGGGCATCGTCGCCGGCGAGTATGACGATCTGCCGGAGTCGGCCTTCTACATGGTCGGCACGATCGACGAGGCGATCGAGAAGGCGCGGAAGATGGCGGCCGAAGCCGCTTAAGGGGACATAGCGAGCATGGCCGATCAGATTCAGTTCGAACTCGTCGCGCCGGAGCGGCTGCTGTTGTCGCAACCGGTCGAGATGATCGTGCTGCCGGGCGCCGAGGGCGACTTTGGCGTCCTTCCCGGTCATGCTCCGTTCGTCTCGACGATCCGGCCGGGCGTCATCGCGGTGTTCGATGGCGGCCAGGTCACCGAGCGGCTGTTCATCGCCGGCGGCTTCGCCGAGGTAACGCCCGAGCGCTGCACGGTCCTCGCCGAGGAGGCGATGCCCGTCGGCCAGCTCGATCGCGGCGCCATCGACACGCAGATGCGCGAGGCGCGCAACGACCTTGCCGACGCCAAAGACGATGGCGATCGCGCCGCCGCCGAAACCCGGATCACCGTCGCCGAAGCCAAGCTGGCGGCGATGGAGGGGACGGTCTACTGACCGCTTCTGCCCACCCTTTTGAGGGTTAACGTGTTGAAACGGCAGGAGAAAGTACTTTAGCCGCCCCCCTTGCATGAGCCGGCCGATCATTCCAGAATACGGCAAAAGATCGCGGGGCATCATGAAGCATTGGACGCTGGAGGATATCCCTTGGGGGCGCTTCGACGCGTCCCGGGTTGATCCGGAGATCGTCAAGGTCGTCAAGGCGGCCAGCATGGTCGAGGCGAACGGCGGCGACTACGCCACCTATCTCTGCAACGTCTTCCACGACGATCCGCAGTTCCAGGCCGCGGCGCGCGACTGGGCGGTCGAGGAAGTGCAGCACGGTGCGGCGCTTGCCCGCTGGGCGGCGCTCGCTGATCCGGATTTCGATTTCGACGCCTGTTTCCGGCGCTTCACCGACGGATATAAGATCGTGGTCGATGCCGATCGCTCGATCCGCGGCTCGCGCAGCGGCGAGCTTGTCGCCCGGTGCATCGTCGAGACGGGGACGAGCTCCTACTACACGGCGCTGATGGAGGCGACGGACGAGCCCGTCCTCAAGGAGATCTGCCGCAATATCGCCGCCGACGAGCTGCGCCACTACAAGCTGTTCTATGTCCATCTGAAGCGCTATCTCGACCTCGAGAAGGTCGGCGCGCTGCGCCGTCTCCTGGTGGCGCTCACCCGGATCACCGAGTCTGAGGATGACGAGCTCGCCTACGCCTATTACGCGACCAACGAGCCGTCCGCGTCTTATGACCGCAAGCGCTATAGCCGTGCCTATGCCCGGCGCGCTTACGGCTTCTACCGGCCGCAGCATGTCACGCGCGGGGTCGCCATGGTCTTGAAAGCCGTCGGGCTGAAGCCGCATGGCCGCGTCAACGCGACACTAAGCCGGTTCGTCTATCGCTTTCTGACAAGCCGCAGCCAACGCCTCGCACGCGCCGGCGCTTGAGATTACGCCGATCACCGTTCGGCGTCGGCACTGCCCCTCACCCCGACCCTCTCCTCGTCGGCTTCGCCGGCAGACTCAAAAAGTGGCGGGCAAAGCCCGCAAGCGGGGCGAGGGAGAAGAGAAAGCCCTCGCCCCCTTCAGGGGGAGAGGGTCGGGTGAGGGGGCGCTTGAAACCCTGCGGCTTCCGCATCAATTCTTGAAGTCGATCCCGAGAATGCGGTCGCCCTGCTCCAGCGACAGCATCGCGTCGATACCGTCCGTCACCTGACCGAAGACCGTGTGCCGCCCGTCGAGATGCGGCTGCGGATCGAGAACCAGGAAGAACTGCGAGCCGCCGGTGTCGCGCCCGGCATGGGCCATCGACAGCGCGCCTTGCTTGTGCTTGTGCGGGTTGCCTTCGGTCTCGCAGGCGATGTGCCAGCCGGGGCCGCCGGTGCCCGTACCCTCGGGACAGCCGCCCTGCGCGACGAAGCCGGGGATCACCCGGTGGAAGCTGAGGCCGTCATAGAACCCCTCGCTCGCCAGCTTGTGCCAGTTGGCCACAGTGTTCGGGGCCTCCTCCGGGAACAGTTCGATCGTGATGTCGCCCTTGTCGGTCTTAAGGACGCAGGAGGTCAGGGACCGTAGCAGTTCGGGGGCGATGTCGTGTGCGGTCAGTCTATTGCGCATGAGTTCATGTCTCCTTCCGATATTGTCCGACCAGATATCGGAATTCGTCGACGAGGTCGAGATAGAGCTGCTGCTTGAACGGCACGATCAGGCGCGGCAGTTCCTCGATCTCGATCCATCGCCAGTCGGCGAACTCCGGCTGCGCCGTGTTGATGTCGATGTCGCTGTCTTCGCCGGTAAAGCGGAACAGGAACCATTTCTGCTCCTGGCCGCGGAAGCACCCGCCCCAGACCAGTGGCACCAGGTCCAGCGGCAGATCGTAGCGCAGCCAGTTGCGGCTTTCGCCCAGCAATTCCACATGGTCCGTTCCCGTTTCCTCCAGAAGCTCCCGGCGGGCGGCGACCTCGGGCGTTTCGTCTCCGTCGATGCCGCCCTGCGGCATCTGCCAGGCTTCGGTGCTCGTATCGATTCGCCGCGCGACAAATACCTGACCCTGCCGATTGAGCATCATGATGCCGACGCCGCGGCGATAGGGCAGTTGGGCGATGTTTTCCGGTGAAGGCAAGGGTGCGTTCATTGCTCCTCCTGCTGGTCGGCGAGCGCCGAGACCGGCGCCAGGACCAAGCCTTTACGGTCGAGCGTCCGCACCCATTGGTCGAGGCTCTCGATGGTGATGGGATAGGGCGAGGCCATCGCGACGGCGAATCCGGTCGTGCGGGCCTGATGTTCGATCTGCATGAGGCGGCCGTCGATCGCAACCCGGGAGGCCTCATGATCCAGGAACCTGTCATTGATCGCCCGCGGTACCTCCGCCTCGCGGGCGACGCGTGCGGCGACGCTGCCTGGTGCGACGCGCGGATCGACGAACATCAAGCCGCGATCGCCGAGAGACCGAAGAATCGGCCGCAGGTCTTCCGCAGACGTCGTGAAGCGCGAGCCCATCCAGGGCACGACGCCGACATAGCCCTCTGCCTGATCCAGGATTCCGGTGAGACGGGCCCGGTTCTCCGCCACTGACAGCGAGGTGAGCAGCGCCTTCGGTCCCGGATCGTCGCGCGGGAAGCTGACCGGCTCCATGGGAAGGTCGAGCATCACCTCATGCCCGTCCGCCCGTGCGGTGTCGATCCATTCCTGCAGGTTCCGGGCGTAGGGGCTGAAGGACAGCGTCACGTTCACCGGCAGCCGCTGGATCGCCGCCCGCGTCGCTCCCTCGCTGAGCCCGAGCTCGGCGACGATCACGGCGATCCGCGGCCGTGTATTGTCCGCCTCGAACGGCCGGGCGAAACGCTGCCAGGCCGGCAATGCGACGCCGGGTGGGGCGACGCCGCGCAAGGTGGCCGCGGCCACTTGCGGTCCCATATCGGCTTGCTCGACCGGCGCCTGTTCGACCGCGCTCCCGGGCGCCGGCGGGGGTTCGGCCGCTTCGGCGGAAGCCTGCTCGGCGATCGGAAGCGCCGGTGCCGCCGGGATCACGACCGGCTCTTGTGCTTGCTTGTCGGACGCCATCGGTGGTTCGACCGCCGCGACCGGTAATTGCGTCTCTGCCTTTTCGGCCTCAGGGACAGCTGCCTCTGGGGCGGCCGCCTCAGAGGCTGTTGCCTTAGGGACCGTTATTTGGGCCGGCGCTTCCTCCAGCTCGGCCGTCTCCAGCGGAATCTCGTCCAGGGGCGGCAGCGCGACCTCGACCTGCGGCGTGGCGGAGAGCAATGGGACGAGCTCCCCGGTATAGCGGAGCCACGCGGCGGCAACGCCGACAACGGCCAGAATCAGAAGCGCGCAAATCAGCGCCCCCCAGCCGCCCCGGCGCGTTGCTTGGGGCGGCTGGCTCACCACGGGTGAGAAAGGCGCAGCGGCACGGCTGTCCGGTAGGCGTCGGTTCGCGTGCTAGTTCACCGACGACTTGGCCGTGATCAGGGCAAGACCGCGCAACAGGTCGAGCGCGCGCGCCAACTGGTAGTCCTGCGGGCCAGCCGCTTCACCATCCGCGCCCTCCGCGCCCGAGTCCTCCGGCGGAGTCGCGGCGGCGTCCGGTTCCGTCGTCGGCGCGTTCTCATTCTCCAGCGCGCCGCGAAGGTCCGCCTCATGCCGGATCATCCCCTGCTCGATGGGCTCGATCCGTGCCTGTGCGACGACGATGTCCGGCTTGATCCCCTTGGCCTGGATTGATCGGCCCGACGGCGTGTAGTAGCGCGCCGTGGTCAGGCGGATGGCGCCATGTCCGGGAACCGGAATGATCGTCTGCACCGAGCCCTTGCCGAAGGACTCCATGCCGAGAATGATCGCGCGGCCATGATCCTGCAGCGCGCCGGCCACGATCTCCGAGGCCGAGGCGGAGCCGCCATTGATGAGAACCACCAGTGGCAAGCCATTGATGAGATCGCCGTCCTCGGAGTTGAAGCGCTGGGCCTCGTCGGCCGTGCGCCCCCGCGTCGACACGATCTCGCCCTTGTTCAGGAAGGCGTCGGACACCGCGACCGCCTGGTCCAGAAGACCGCCGGGATTGTTGCGCAAATCGAGCACGACTCCGTCGAGCTTGCCGCCGGATTCCTCCTCCAGTGTGCGCACCGCCTCTTCCAGCCCGATGTCGGTCTGTTCGTTGAAGTTGGTGATGCGGATATAGCCGATATCGCCTTCCAGCCGCGAACGCACAGACTGGACCGTGATGATCGCCCGCGTTATCGAGACCTCGAACGGTTCTTCCTCACCGCGCCGGATGGTCAGCGTGATGGCGGAATCGACCGGTCCGCGCATCCTGTCGACGGCGTCGGCGAGGCTGAGCCCCATCACCGCCTCCCCGTCGAGGTGGGTGATCAGGTCGCCCGGCTGGAGGCCGGCCCGCGAGGCGGGCGTGTCGTCGATCGGAGAGACGACCTTGACCAGGCCCTCCTCCATCGTGACCTCGATGCCGAGCCCGCCGAACTCGCCCTTCGTCTGCGACCGCATATCGTCGAAATTGTCGGCATTGAGATAGCTCGAATGCGGATCGAGCGATGTCAGCATGCCGTTGATCGCGGCTTCGATCAGTTCCTTGTCGCTGACCTCTTCGACATAGTCGGCGCGGACCTTCTCGAAGACATCGCCGAACAGGTTGAGTTGCCGGTAGGTTTCCGAGTTGTTTTCCGCCGTACCGACGAAGGGGAGTATCAAGACGAGCGTTGCGGCAGCGGCCGCCATTTGGAATTTACGCATCTTTCTCATTCTACCTCGCTATCGCGGGTCTTCAGCCATGGCAAAGGATTAATCGGTTCGCCGTCGTGGCGCAGTTCCAGATAGAGTTCCGGGCTGCCGTCCATTGCCGGGCCCATAATGCCCACCGGTTCGCCGGCGAGCAGCCATTGCCCTACCTCGGCATCGGTTCGGCCTAATCCGACAAGTAGACTATGATAGCCTCCGCGGTGTTCCAGGATCAAGATTTCCCCATAACCGCGAAACGGCCCGCGGAACACGACCTGCCCATCGAAGGGGGCAACGATCTGCGCCTGCTCGCGGGTCGCGATCCGGACACCCTTGCTGGTCAACCCGACGCTGGAGGTTTCGTCGAACAGGGTCACCAGCTCGCCGCGGGCCGGCATGGTCAGGCTGGCCTGCTCCGCGGGAAACGTCCGGATCGTCTCCGGAGTCGGCAGGCGCATCACTGCGGCCGGCTCTGCGGTGTCGGGCGCCAAGCGCGGCGGCGGGGGGGGCACGGGAAACAGCATCGCCGTCTGGGTCGGCTTCCTGGGCGGTGGCTTCGCCGTCAGCCGGGCGATCAGGTCGCGCAGATTCTCCGCCTCGCGGGCCAGCGCGGCGACCCGCTCGGCTGCGGCCGCCTCGCTTTTCGCGGTGGTCTGCCGCAACGCGTGCTTGCGTTCGATCAGCGCGGCGATGCGGTCGTTCTCGGCCTCGAGCGCCGCGACCGCGACCGCCATCTTCTTGCGCTTCTGCTCGGCCTGTTCCCGGAGGTCGCGGAGCTCGCCGAGCTGCTGCTGCAGCGCCGTCGCCTGCGTTTGCAGCGCCGGCACGGCAACCTTCAGCAGCATGGCGCTGCGTACCGTGTCGATCGGCGAGTCCGGTCCGATGATCAGCGCCTCCGGCGGTTGCAGCGCCAAACGCTGCAGCGCCGCAAGGGCTTGTGAAAGCTGCGACCGGCGTCGGTCCAGGGCGGCGCTTTTCTCGCGCTCCCTCTTCTCGACCACGGCCAGGCTGTCTTCGAGCTGCGAAACCTCTTCCTCGTAATCCTGTGCCGCCCCCGCCGCGGCGATCATCTCGGCGCGAAGCGCGGCGATCTCCTCGGCCAGCGCCGCCGCTTGGCTCTTGAGCGTCTCGACGCGGTTCCGGTCGGCTTCGAGGTCGCGCTCGATCCGCTCAAGCCTTTCGCCGCCTTCCCTGGCTTGCCTCCGGGGAGTTTCCTGGGCCTGCGCATTGGCGGCGATGAACAATGCGGAGAGAATCGCAGAGACGGCGAGGGGTCCGCCTCGCGTCCAAGCGCCGCGTGGATCCGCTCGCCGGATCAAGAACCGGGTCAGGGGGGCTGTCCTAGACCGAGGCACGCCGCTCGCGAGCCGCATCGCGATCGCCGGACTCCGCGGCTTCGGCGATCAGGGACTGGCCGGTCATCTCTCGCGGCTTCGGCAGCCCGAGCAGCTCCAGCAGGGTCGGTGCGACGTCGGCAAGCGCGCCATCCGCCAGGGTCGAAATACCGGCCGGCGGATTGACCAGAACCGCGGGAACGCGATTCAGCGTGTGGGCCGTCTGCACCTCTCCGGTGTCGGGGTTCCGCATGGTTTCGGCGTTGCCATGATCGGCCGTGATCAGCATCGTGCCGCCGGCGCGGGTCACCGCCTCCACCAGCCGGCCGAGGCAGCGGTCGACGGCCTCGACCGCCTTGATCGCGGCGTCGAGATTGCCGCTGTGGCCGACCATGTCGGTGTTGGCGTAATTCACGACGACGAAGTCGAACCGGCCGCTGTCGATTGCCTCGACCAGGCGGTCGGTCACCTCGAAAGCCGACATCTCCGGCTTCAGGTCATAGGTCGCCACCTTGGGCGACGGGACCAGGATCCGCTCCTCGCCCGGGAACAGGGTCTCTTCGCCGCCATTGAAGAAGAAGGTGACGTGGGCGTATTTCTCCGTCTCGGCGATTCGCAGCTGCGTGAGCCCCGCTTCCGCCAGCACCGCGCCCATGACGTGGCGCAGCGACTCCGGCGGGAACAGCGTCAGAAGATAGGGATTGAGCGTCGTCGAATACTCGGTCATGCCGGCGGCTGCGGCGAGCTTGAGCGGCCGGCTGCGGGCAAAGCCGTCGAAGTCGGGATCGAGCAGCGCGCCGAGCAGCTGACGGACGCGGTCGGCCCGGAAGTTTGCCATCAGCACGCCGTCGCCGTCTGCCATTCCGCGATACTCGCCGATGACCGTCGGCCGGACGAACTCGTCGGTTTCGCCGCGGGCATAGCCGGCATCGATCGCCGACAGGGGATCGGCCGCCTCCTCGCCCCGCCCGTCGACGATCGCGTCATAGGCAAGCTGCGTCCGGTCCCATCGCTTGTCGCGGTCCATCGCGTAGTAGCGGCCGTCGACGGTGGCGACGGCGAGTCCCGGCAGGTCCCGCGTCACCGCGAGAAACTCTTCCATATAGCCGCGCGCGCTCGAAGGTGGCGTGTCGCGCCCGTCGAGAAAGGCGTGCACGGCGATCGGAACCCCGGCTTCGGCGACGATCCGGGCGAGCGCCACGATATGCGTCTGCATGGAATGCACGCCGCCGGGCGACATCAGACCCATCAGATGGCAGGTGCCGCCGGACTGCTTCAGCCGGTCGATGAACGCGTGAAGTCGCGGATTCGCGGCCAATGCGCCCGAGGCGATCGCCTTGTCGATCCGCGGAAGGTCCTGCAGGACGACGCGTCCGGCGCCGAGATTCATATGACCGACCTCGGAATTTCCCATCTGGCCGGAGGGCAGTCCGACAAAAGTCTCGGAGGCGTCGATCAGCGAATGCGGAGAGCCGCGCATCAGTCGATCCCATGTCGGCGTCTTCGCCAGACGGATCGCGTTGTCTTTCTCGACGTCGCTGTGGCCCCACCCGTCGAGGATGCAGAGGACGACGGGGCGGCGGTTCTGTTTCTCGCTCATGCGGGATATATAGAAATGGTTAGCCGCTTCTAAAGGGTTAACAAATCCCCAAATCGGCCGGCAGGATACCCTGTTCTCACTCCCGGTGATAGGGGTGGTTGGCGAGGATCTGCTGCGCCCGGTAAAGCTGCTCCGCCAGGAGCCCGCGGACCAGAAGGTGCGGCCAGGTCATCCGGCCGAGCGACAGAACCAGATCGGCGCGCGCCGTGACCGTCGACTCTAGGCCATCGGCTCCGCCGATCAGGAAGGCGATTTCGGCCACACCCTGGTCGCGCCAGCGGCCCAGCAGATCGGCGAACTCGGTGCTGGACAACATCTTGCCGCGCTCGTCGAGCGCGACGACCCGGGCCTCCCGCTTCGGCAAGGCACCGAGGAGCAGTTCGCCCTCCCGAGCCTTCATCTCCTCCGCCGAGAGGCGACGTCGCTCCTCCACCTCCTTGATCTCCAACGGCCAGGCGATCCGCCGCCGATAGGCCTCGACCAAGTCGCGCGCCGGTCCGGCCCTGGCGCGCCCGACTGCCGCAACGAGAATCCGCATGACCAGCCCTCCATTTCCCGATGTCGACCAAAACCGCGCGCCCGATGCAAGCATCTTGTCCCCGGCGCGACATCGATTATGCTCATGCGCCATTCCCGCCCAATCCACGGAGTGAGGGTAATCCGGTCACCCATGTTCGGAAGCGTACCTTCAGAGCTTCCGCAGCGTATCGCCTTCTTCGTCGTCCCGCAGTTCGCGATGATGGGATTTTCGTCGGCGATCGAGCCGCTGCGCAGCGCCAATCGGATGAGCGGTCGCCAGCTCTATAGCTGGCATATCCTGTCCAAGGACGGCGCGCCCGTGGCGGCGAGCAACGGAATCGCGGTCGTGCCGGAAGCCTCCATCGCCGATGCGCCCCGGTTCTCCACTCTCGTCGTCTGCGCCGGAATCGACGCGCATCTCTATGCCGACAAGGCGGTGTTCTCCTGGCTGCGGCGGCTCGACCGCCAGGGGACCGATATCGGCGCCATTTCGCTCGGCAGCTATATTCTGGCCCGCGCCGGTCTGCTCGATGGCTATCGCTTCACGCTCCATTGGGAGAACCTGTCCAGCTTCATGGAGGCCTTTCCCGATCTGAACGCCACCTCGGAGCTGTTCGAGATCGACCGCAAGCGGTTCAGCTGCTCGGGCGGAACCGCCGCGCTCGACATGATGCTGCATCTGATCGCCCTGCAGCATGGCCACGAACTGGCCGCCGCCGTCTCCGACCAGTTCATCCACGAGCGCATGCGCGACCGTCACGACCAGCAGCGCATGGCCCTGCCGGCGCGTCTCGGCATCCGGCATCCGAAGCTGGTGGCCGTGATCCGCCAGATGGAGGGAAGCCTGGAAGAACCGATCAGCCGGGCTGATCTCGCTGACGCGGTCGATCTGTCGAGCCGGCAGCTCGAGCGGCTGTTCCGCAAATATCTCCGTCGCACGCCGACGCGATATTATCTCGAGCTGCGCCTCAATCGAGCGCGGCTGCTGCTGCTGCAGACCGACATGTCGGTGCTCGACGTGGCGCTCGCCTGCGGCTTCGTCTCGGCCTCTCACTTCTCAAAGTGCTACCGCGAGTTCTTCGGCAAGACGCCGCGCGAAGAACGGCTGCTGCCGCCCGAATCCGCGTCCGCGGCGGAGTCCGCGCCGCTTGGGGCCTGATCCGGTCACATCGAATCGATGTGACCGGATCAGTCGCCAGTTATCTGAATCAGAGCACGGTGCCTTCCCGAAGCGGCACTTCAGAAATACTGACAATGGTCCGCCGTCATCGCCTTCTCGGTCAGGAACCACCCGGGGTCGACGATTCCGTCTACCCCCGCGATAAGGTCCGAAGCGTCAACCTCGAATGTCTGCGCCGCATAGCGGCAACCGTAGAGACGCACATTGCCGGTGCCGAGGAGAAGCTTCAGGAACTCCTCGATCTCCGTCGGCTCACCGTCCGCCGTCATGCGGGCGTGCAGCCACTCGGCGTCATCCTTGTGCCGGCCCTCAATGGCGAGCGAGGCAGCGCCTTCGCTGGTCAGGGCTCTCACCGCCCATAGCAGGAAGAGCATGTCGACTTTCACGCCCTTTCGGGCCTGGGTGTAGGCAAAGGTCAAAGGCGTGAGGATCTTGTCGTATGCGTCGTCGCGCACGACGATTGCCAGACGGTCCATGGTCAGTCCTCCAGTCTCAGCGGGTTGACAGTGCCGGTGATGTCTCGGAGCCGTCGCCTTGACGGCCGACCGATTACCGCGAACCAGTCACGTCCCGCCGCCAGAGAACGGAGGCGGCGGGACGACCGGCAAACTCAGGCCGCTCTCTTGCTCGATACCGCACCGTCCCGGCTACGCGACAAGAAGCTGCGATTGACCGGACTGTGAGGCTTCAACGCCAGTCGCTCGTTGGAGAGCGCTTCGGCCAGCTTGCTGAACCCACCACGAACCGCTGCCTCGGTCAGTGTGCAGTCGATGATGTCGCGCTGTGCGTGGCTCCCGCCGAAGCTGTTGGCGATGAATCGCGCACCGTGGAGGCGATCGGTCGCGGTCTGGTAGTCGCCCCGCCAGAACGCCGCGAACCCTTCGACCAGAGGCAATGAGGTTCGCCGCGCCCATTCGGCAACTTCGGACGTGTCGCCGCCGTTGTTTCGATATGTGGCGATAATCCGGTCAACGTCGCTGTCCCGGCCCGCGCCGAGGTAAGCCATCACGGCATGCCAGTCATTGAACGGATAGGTCCGCCCATCCGCGTGGCTGTCCCAGGTCGTCGCTACCTCGTTCCAGCGCTCCCCGACATCGTAGCCCGAGAGGTTGAGCCGCCAGAGGAGCGCTGAGGCATCGACGAGGTCGATCGCGACAGTGCTGCGGTCCTGCCGGATCGGTCCGTCGTAAAGCGCCAGAACCTCGTCGGTCTGCCCGAGGTCCAAGTGATAGAGCGCGCGGTGCCACCAGTTGTGGACCTTGAAGAAATTATCGTCGCCGGACCAATAGGGCTCGCGCGCGATCATCCAGCCAATACCGTCTTCGACACGCCCCTGCATCTCCATCACGTGGGCAACGGCGTGGTGCGCCCAGCAATCGAGCGGTTGCAATTCGACCGCCCGGCGACCGGCTTCTTCGGCCCGCGCATAGTCGCCGGTTTCTTCGAGCCCGAATGAGTGCATCCCGAGCAGGATCGGGTAGCCCGGCATGTCGGGCGACCATATCGGCAGCACCCGCGCGATACGGTCCCGCAGATCGCGGGCACTGGCGCGGAAGAAATCCATGAGATGGCCGGACTGGAGCGCCACGATGTCGCGTGGATAGAGCGCGTTGTGTCGGTCCAGAGCCACGGCGGCGGCCGTCCACCGCCCCGCGACGAGCAGGTCGAGCGCGGCAATATGGGAGGCTTCCCGGTCCGAGAGGCGCAATGTCTTCACCTTGCCAAGGATGGCCTTCGCCTCCTTCGTCGCCTCCGGTTCCGTCGCGAGGCCGAGCAGATGGGCCTTCAGAATATGCGCCATCGCGAACTCAGGGGCGGCCTCGACTGCACGATCCAGTATGGCGACGGGATCGCCGCGATAGATGTTGAACATCTCGATGGCCTGGTCGAACAGGTCGGCAGCCTCGGCTGTCGCACCTGAGAGTGCATTGTCCTGCTTGTCGGTTATCATGACTGGGTTTCTCCTCCGGTTACTTGCAGGCTGATCCGGTCGGCATCTTGAGGACATTGATCGTCTTCGACAACGACTGCCGGATCTTCAGCTTCGGTGCTAAGCTAGACCTGCGGAGAAACGGCGAGAATGAGTGAGGCGCCGGAACGTTTGACCGATCCGCCGAAGCTGCAATGAACTTGGATGATGGACGTTATCTCGGACATGCTGCGCGCCATGCGCCTCACGGGCGGCGTCTTTCTCGACGCCGAATTCACCGCGCCCTGGTGCGTGACAGCACAGGTGGGGCCGGAGGATTGCGCACCGTTCATGTCCCAGCCGCGTCAGATCATCGCCTATCACTACGTCACGGCAGGACGGCTTTTGCTCAAGGTCAGCGGCCAGACCCCGGTCCCTGTCCAGCGCGGCGAGATCGTTGTGTTGCCGCGCAACGATCATCACGTCATCGGTAGTGCTTTGAATCTTCGGCCCGTCAGCGCCGAACACCTGATCAGGCCCAACCCGGATGGCGGGCTGGCGCAAATCGTTCACGGAGGCGGCGGAGAGCGAACCCATATTCTCTGCGGGTTCTTAGGCAACGATATGCCATACAACACCCTAATCGCGATGCTGCCGAGCGTCCTGAAGCTCCATGTCGCGGATGGTGCATCCGGGAATTGGATAGAGAGCTCCTTTCGGTTTGCCGCGAAGGAACTGGCCGAGGGCAATGTCAAGTCACCGGCGATCCTCGCCAAACTTGCCGAGCTCCTGTTCATGGAGGCAGTGCGCCGATATCTTGCCACGCAACCGCCCGACCGCAGCGCCTGGGCGGCAGGCATGCATGATCCAATCGTCGGGCGCGCACTGGGCCTCCTTCATGGTCAGATGACCCGACGCTGGACCACAGAAGATCTTGCCGGGGAGATCGGCCTCTCCCGCTCTGCGTTCGCAGAGCGCTTCACACGGATCGTCGGCGAACCACCCATGCGCTACCTTGCCCGGCAGAGGTTGGTACACGCTTCCATGCTGCTCAGAGAAACGGTCGATGCCATCGCGCGCATCGCCTATGAAGTCGGCTACGAGTCCGAAGCTGCTTTCAATCGAGCATTCAGACGTGAGTATGGCGTCCCCCCTGCGGCGTGGCGCAGGGATGATGCGAAACGCTGACGGTGAAGCAGACCTGGTCGTGCGCCTGCTGACCTTGGCCCTTCTCACGAATATACGGCCTAATAATCGTATCGCCATTTGATGCCGGCGCCGGTCTGGGAATTCGCCCCGACCTCCGTATCGATGGTGATGTTCGGCGTGACCTCGATCTCGACCGATACCGCACCACCCTCATCTTCGCGCCCGAGGCCCTGCTCGTACTCGACGAAGATATCGTCCGTCAGGTACTTGCCGACCGCGACGCTCGTCGTCGTGCCGCCCGGTTCCTCGGTTCCGTCCTCGGCCACCGTCGGCGCCCGCTCCGTGGTCCGCAGGTCGAGCACATCGACGCCGAGGAGGTTGCGTGCCTCTCCGACCAGGTCGAGACCGCCGCCCCCCCGCAGCGTGCTGACGGCCGCCGCGAGCTTGATCGCCTGGACCGGCGTGATGCTCGCGATATCGCGTCCGAAGAGCAGCCGCGCGAGCACCTCGTCCTCCGGCAGCGGCGGTTGCGAACTGATCGCGAGCTCGGGTGCGGTCGCATCGCCGCGGACGGCGACCTCGGCGATGACGCCGTCGCCGAGGTCGGACGTCGCCGCGACGTCGATGTTCGGCGCGGGCGGCCGGGCGCCCGGGAAGCTGATGATGCCGCGCGTTATGTTCAGGCGGTTGCCGAGGAGATCCATCGTCCCGCGCTCCACCTCCAACTTCCCGACGATCTGCGGCGCCGCCGCGGTGCCGCCGATCCGCACGCCGCCCTCCCACTCTGATTCCAGGCCGCGGCCGCGCACGAACACGCGGCTCGCATTGACGTTGAGCTGGAGGCTTATGGCGTCTGCGGCGAGCAGGTCTTCGCTTGGCGCCGGCTCGGTGATGATCTCGCCGGTTTCGCTGATCTCGATCACGTCGAGATCGACCACCGAGGGCGGCAGGCGATCTGGAATCCGGATCTCGGCCGGCCCGACCGAGACATCGCCGCTGAGCAGGGCGTCGCCGCCCAGATTGCCGTTGAAGGTCAGCGCGCCGCCGGCCTCCGCCACGCCCTCGGGGAGCCGGACCAGCACCGCATTCGCGAATCTCAGATCCAGGGTGAAAGGGAACCCGCCACCGGCGGTGCGGTCCACGGCCGCGAGGTCGATCCTGCCCGAGCCGCTGATGGTTCCCTTGCCGCCGTCCGTCGCCTTCAACCGCTCGACGGTGATCTCGGTTCCTTGTGCGGCGAGCGCGGCGTCGATATCGGCCAGCACCGTTCCGGTCGCGAGATTTTGATAAAGGCCATCGGCGATCCGGGCGTGGCCGTCGAGACGGGGGGCCGCGACCGTGCCGGTCAGGCCCAGGTCGATATCCAGCCGACCATCCAGCCGCTGGTCGTCGAGCAGCAGCAGCGAAACGAGGCGGGACAGTTCAGCCTCCGCCCGCAAACGACCATCGAGCGCGCCGCTTTGCGGCACCGATGCGGCAAAGGGCTGCAACGACAGCGTCAGCGGGATCGTCGCCGTGGCGGTGATCGGCGTCTCGAACAGGTGGGACGCCCGCAAGGCGATCCGCAGCGTCTCGTCCCGGAAGCCGGCGTCGAGGTGGAGGTCGAGCGACGGCGCGTCGCGGAAGGCCGGATCGTCGAACGCGATGCCGGTCGCCGTCGCGGCGATCTCGGCCTGCGGCCGCTGCGGCGTGCCGGTAACGGTCAGCATCGCCGAGGCGCTGCCCAGCGCGGACGGGCCGCCGAACCGCTCCGCCAGCGCCAGGGGCAGATCCGCAATTTCCGCCTGCAGATCGATGCTGCTCGGGCTGAAGCCGCCGGACGCGTCAACCCGCCCCCCGGCCACCATCATCGACAGTTGGTCTATCGCGAGGCCGCCGTCGCGCAATCGAACCGTGACCGGCCGGACCAGGGAGATCGGCTCTCCGGCATAGCGCCCGTCCAGCCGGTCCAAGGCCAGTGTGCCGAGCCCAGAAGTTCCATCAGGGGCAGCCGCGAACGAGCCGGCGAGATCGACTTCGAACGGGTCGCGCGCCGTGCCGTTCGCAATCGCGGCGAAGGCGATCCGCTGCGGTCTGCCCCGGAGATCGGCCGTCAAGCGGTCGACCTGCACCGCCGCATGCCGCAGATCGGCAAGCGCGATCTCGGCCTGTCCTTCGGGATCGGCAAACGCATTGCGGATATCGGCGCTGACCGTCACTTGGCCGATCGCACCGAACGGGCCGGACAGGTTGCTGCCGCTCAAATCGGCCGCGAGGCGTTGCCCGCCGTCCTCGGGATCAAGGCGCAGGTCCAGCGCGATGCCGCCGCCGAGCTCGAGGCCGAAGAACCGAGTCAGCGGGTCCAGATCCGCCGCCTCGATCCGCAAGGCGCCGTCGGCGAGGAATCGGCCGAGATCGATCGCCACCTCGCCCTCGACGTCGACGCCGGGGTCGAAGCCGATGCTCGACAGGATCAGCTGCTGGTTCCCCGACCGCTCGCTTCGAAGCGCGAAGCCGGTCGCCAAGGCAACTCTGTCCTGGCCGCGCGTCAGTGCAAGATCGACCTTGCCTTCAGGTTCGGCCGTCAAGGCCTCGGCTCGAACGGTCGCCAGCGCCTGGTCGAAGCGCTGGCCTGCTAGGGCGAGTTGCCGGCCGTCGGCCGTCGCCGTCAGCATCGGGTTGCCGAGCGGACCGGTGGCCTCTCCGTCGATCCGTAGCGAGCCGGCAAGGTCCGGCGCGACGGCGGGCGACAGGACGGCGAGGCGCGGCACCGCCAGGCCGAAACGCGCCTGCAGATCCTTCGCGGCAAGGTCGATCGCGGCCTCTGCGGTCAGGTCGGCCGCCTGCCCGTCGACCGTGATATCGGACAGCGTGAGATCGCTGCCATTGGCTAGGGAGGCATCGGCGGCGAAGGTGACCGCGTTTCCGAGCAGAGCCGCGAGGGCAGGGGGCAGCGGGTCGAGTCGGTCGAGCTGTCCCTTGACCGTCGCCTTGCGCGGCTCCGCCAGGCTGCCCTCCGCCTCGACATGAAGCCGGGGTGCCGTCGGCAGTTCCGCCAGATCCCCCGCCGGATCCAGGGCCGCGAGCCGCTCCAGATCAAGGACGTCGACCGTCGCGTCGAGGCCGAAGCGCTCGCCGTCGAGCTGCCCCGCGACTGTGAGCGCGACGCTCTGGCTCGTCAGGCTCAGTTGGTGAAGGTCGACCGCTCCTCCTTTGGGCAGATCGGCGTCCAGCATCCAGACGAAATCGTCCTGGCCCTGCAGCGGTGCGCCGTCCACGGCAAGACCCTCGATCCGGCCGCCGGCGTCGAGGCGGAAACCGGACGACTCCTCGCTCGCTTCGTCCAGGTCCGCGAACTGCACCTTGCCGGCAAACCGCGTCGCCGCGACCCCGGCCGCCTGCAGATCGTCGACGGACAGATCGACGGTGAGCTCGGGCAGGCGCAGCGGCCCGGAGAACCGGCCCGACGCCGCCATCCTGCCGGCGAGCGGGGTGTTCGCCAGCTTCTCGAACGCCTTCAGCGCCGGGACGTTCAGGTGGAACGTACCCTCCGTAGTTTGCGCCGCGAGATCGATCTGCGCCTCGGCTTCCGCCGTCGCGGCGCCTGTCGTGACCTTGAACGCCTCGACGACAAGGCGATCACCCCCAGCATCGTCCTCTGCCGGGCGCCGCAGTCGCAGCGCGAAGCGCGTCTCGGGGTCGAGCAGCGGGGCCGCGCCCGCCGGCAGCAGCCGCGGCTCGATATCGAGGGTTCCGTCCGCCGCGACGGCAAAGGCGGACAAATCGGCCGCCGCCTGCAACGTCAGATCCGCATCGACGCGGCCAAGCCCACCGGCTGCTCCGGCAAGCCGGCCGTGCCAATCCGTGACCGGCGCGGCGCCCTTGAGGCTGAGGATAAGGTCGGTGCCGGGCGGCGTGCCGGCGAGACCTGCGACGAGGCCACCCGTCTCCTCCGCCTCGAGATCGGCGGTCAGGACCGGCGCGCTCCCCTCGCGCGGGGCGAGCGACGCTGTCGCCGCCAGCCGCGCCGTCGGCTCGTCTCGCCGGTCGAGCCGCAATGCGATCTCGAACTGCTCGCGCGGATCGGTGGTCTGGAGTCGGCCATCAACGGTGAACACCGCCCGCTCGCCCAGTAGCGGCGCGCCGAGGGTGAGTGTCTCCACCGCCAGCCGGTCGACGGCGATGCCGAGCAGGCCTGTCGGCAGGCCCGGGATCTCGAAGGGCTTCCGTTCCTCCGGTTCGGGCGGAGCGGTTTCCGCATCAGGCAAGCGTTCGAGAGTGAGGCTCGAGGCGCTGAGTTCCTCGATGGCGAGCCGCCCGCGGAACAGCGCCGATGGCGCCCACGAAAAGCGGAAGCCGTCCAGGTCGAACCAGACGCCCTCGGCATCGCGGATGGTCAGATCATCCAGCCGAAGGTCAAAGGGCGAGCCGCTGAAGTCTCCGAACGCGACGTCGTTGCCGGGCGCCAGCCCAAGCTCCACCAGCCACGCAAGCTGCCGCTTGCCGAAATCGAACTGTGCCACGCCGAGGACGATCGCGAGGACGATGGGCAGGAGATAGACGAGAAAGCCCAAGGCTCACGCCTTGCCGACGCTGTGTGTCTGAATGTCCGTTCTCACCCGATGATCACCCGCTTAGAACGCCTGTCCGATACTTACATAGAGTTGGAACGAGGCATCGGCATCCCTTGGGTTGAGCGGAACCGCGACGTCGAGCCGCAAGGGGCCGATCGGGGTGAAATAGCGGAAGCCGAGACCGCTTCCGACCAGCAGCTCTTCGTCGAAATCGGGATAGACAGTGGAAAAGGCCCGGCCGGCATCGATGAAGGCGACGAAGCCGAGGGTCTCCGTCGCCTTGACCCGCAGCTCGCCGCTGAGCTCCAGGAAAGACCGCCCGCCGATCGGATCGCCGTCATCGTCGAGCTCGCCCGCTTCCTGGAAACTGAAGCCGCGCACCGAGCCGCCGCCGCCGACATAGAAGCGCTCGTCCGCCGGGATATCGTCCCGTTCGGAGCCGATGATCGATCCCCCGGCGCCTCGCCCCGCCAGCACGATCCGCGGCTCGTCGAAGACTTGGACATAGCGTGTATAGGCGGCGGAGCCGCGGACGAAGTTGACGCCGCTGCCCAGGACATCCTGGTAGGGTGCGACATCGGCCGCCAGCCGCCCGCCCCGTGTCGGGTCCAGAAGGTCGTCGCTGGTGTCCCAGCGGAAGCGGGCCGGCAGATAGACCAGGCCGAACTCATCCTTGTCGCCGTCGTCGCCTTTGTCCTCGACCAGCGCATATTTGAAGCCGACGCCGGCCGCGGCCACCATGCCGGGCCGCAATGTGCGCTCAAGCAGAACCTGCGTCTGCGCGTTTTCGCTGGTATAGGCATCCGTGTCGTCCCGGGCAAGGCGCCCCTCGGCGAGCAACGCTTGATCCGGCCGCAGGAAGGCGGGCTTTCGGAAGCCGGCCTCCAACGCCATCGTGATCGCGGACACGGAAGCGCCGATCTGCAGGCCCTCGCCGCGGCCGAACAGGTTGCGGTGCTCCCACGAGGCTTCGACGCGGGGCCCCTCTTCCGTCTGGTAGGAGATGCCGGCGGTGACCGTCCGGCTCTTGCGCTCGGTCAGGCTGATCGCGACCGGCAGGACGCCGTCCGCGGGCACGGTGTCGGCGCCGCGGATCCGCACCGTCGAGAAGAGGCCGGTCTCCAGGAGCGCGGTGCGCAGCTCGTTGAAGCGGCGGATGTCGAAAGGCTTGTTCTCCTGCCAGGGGATCAGCGCCCGAACGAACGGCTCCTCCACCGCCCGCAACCCGGTGATCGTCGTCGGGCCGAAGCGGGCCTTGGCGCCGGGATCGACCCGATAGGAAACCCGGACCTTGCGCGTTCGCCGATCGACCACGACTTGGCGTTCCGTGATCGTCGGATAGGGAAATCCCTGCTGCTGCAGCCGGCGCAGCAGGTTCTCCTGGGCAGCGACGATCTCGGCGGCGCGTGCGCGGCTGTTGATCTCCAGGCCGAGGTCGGCGGCGTCGGGAAGCTGCACCGGCATCTCTGCGGCCGCCTCGACTTGCGACAGTTCGACGCTCTCCAGCCGGAAGGCCGGCCCCCGGTCGATCCGGTAGACGAGGCGGACGGGCTTCGTGCTCTCGTCGATGTCCACCGCCACCTCCGCCTCGTAATAGCCTTCCGAGCGCAGGACGGTTCGCAGCCGTTCGGTATCGCGTT
The DNA here is from genome assembly GCA_003576685.1 of Virgifigura deserti. Classification (GTDB taxonomy): domain Bacteria; phylum Pseudomonadota; class Alphaproteobacteria; order Dongiales; family Dongiaceae; genus Virgifigura; species Virgifigura deserti. Next base: position 526 of record QOZR01000023.1, on the reverse strand, counting down.
CGCCCCGGTGCTCCAGCAGGGTCAAGGTGGCCGGCGGGCGGTCCTCGAGCTCGACCGCGCTCGAGCTGGCTGCCAGAAGCTCGCGGAGGTTGTCGTTCTCGATGCCTTCGATGACGGTCTTGTAGGGGATTTCCGGGCCGCCCGCGGCAATCTCTGGAACCTCGAACTCGTCGGATGCACAGGCGGTGAGGAGAAGGAGGGTGGCCAGGAGGGGCCGGATACCCGTGCGGTGGCCCGTGTCGCGCCGTGGAGCGCCGCGCCGGGGGCGATCACGGGGATGGTCAGGGGACAGCCGCCGCCTCATCCGCCACGTCGGCGAATCCGGGAATCACTCTTCCTCGAAGACATGGTCGAGAGGATAGCCGATCTGCGCGCCGGCAACAGCGCCAGCGCCGCAGCCGAACAGCGCCGCATAGCCGGCACCGGCCAGGGTGGCGCCGCCCGTGGCCGGCGCAAGGGCCGCGGTCGACAGCGCGCCGAGGCCCGCCCCGGCGGCGCAGCCGAGGCTCGCCCCGGCGATGGTGTG
>QOZR01000022.1 GCA_003576685.1 Virgifigura deserti | reverse complement strand
GTGGTGCCTGACCCGGCGGCGCCGCCGTGCGTTATGGCGGCGCTCGCCAAATCTGTGAATGGCACGGCCATCGCCTCCTTGGGCGGCGACATGGCCGTCGTCGCGGCGATCCGGCGGCAGCTGAACATCCGCTGGGGCGCGATGCTGGCGGAGCGGGCGGAGGACTGATTTCGCTGGTCAGGAGCCGCAGTTCCGCTTTGAGTGGCGATAGTGAATGGCAAGAAGAACAGCGGCCAAGAGGTCCACGACGGCCCATATTTCGCGGCCGAGATGAACGGGTACAAACGGATTGTCTACAAACGTGACCCGCGGCATCGACTCTCTCGCACGGATCCGCGTAGGAGATGAGGCCGCGAATCTCGGGCCTTTCCTGCTTGAGGAGCCTGAAACAGCGCGCGAGGCGCCACAGTGGATGTGTACCGAACAAGACGCTTTCCCCTGTTCTCCGGCATAGACGCCTGCGCACGCGAATGTTCCGGGCGGAGGCCGCCAACTGAGCCGCATTCTGCTGCCGCCAGCACCTTTATTGATTCCTGCCGCTGTTTATCTGCCTGCCTCTTCGAATAACAACCGGAGGAATAGTATCCGGCTGGCGTGACATCCGCATTTCAAGCGCTTATTATGCTGATCTATCTTGGGAATTGAGCAAGGCCGTTAACGAGGACGGGGGGAGCCATGTCGAATACTATTTGGACCGCCGCGTTTCTGACGGCATTCCTAGTGGGAGCCATCCCCGCAACGGCGGAGCAGTGGACCTATCCGCAGACCGACGAGGAGGTTCAGGCGGATTTCGAGGCGCTGCATTGGGACGTCGAGGCGGGCCGCTACGAGCTGACCACCTCCTCGAGCACGGTCAGTCTACAGCAGGGAGACTATCTGCTGCGCGGCATCGACGCGCAGCGCTACGAGTTCCTGGTGAACGGCGTCGAGTTCCCGGAAACCGAGGCGGTGATCACCAATGCCGACGACAGCGAGCGAGTGGTCTTCGAGTATATCGAGGCCGGCTATGTCACCGACGACGACTGGTCGGACCTTGACGCTGATGCGCTGCTGGAGGAGATCCAAGCCGGCACGGAGGAGGGCAACAAGCAGCGCCAGGCCAACGGGATCACGTCGCTGACCGTCATCGGCTGGCTCAAGCGGCCGCGCTTCGACGCCGAGCGGAAGATCGCCTTCTGGGCGCTCAAGGTGAAAGAGGGGGAAGACGAGCTCATCAACGCGATCGCGATCCGCCTGTCGCGGCACGGCTATCACAAGGTGATCTGGGTCGGGGACGCCGAGCGCTATGAGGGCACGCCGCGGATTCTCCAGGCGGCGCTCAACGGGCATGCGTATGAGGCCGGATACCGCTACGCCGATTACGTCGACGGCGACGCGCTGGCGGGGTTCGGGGTCGCCTCGCTGGTGGCGGCGAGCGCTGGCGGGTCCAAGGTCGGCAAGGGCGTGCTCGCGGCGATCCTGGCCGCGGTGGTCCTCTTCGCGAAGAAGGCGTGGTTCCTCGTCTTCGTCGCGATCGGCGGGGTCTGGATGGGGGTGAAGCGGCTGTTCGCGCGCACGGGCGAACGCCGGCCGCCGAGCTGAGCGAGAATCCGCATGGCAGCGCGGGGGAAACGGTCGCGGCCCATCGGCAACGCCATCGGCAAGCTCACCGCCGTCGGCCTGCTGGGCGTCCTCTGGGCCTGCCGGACGCCGCCCGACACGGTCGAGGACTCGCGGGTGCGATGCCTGGTGGCGAAGCTTGAGGTCGGCGACTACAGGAACGAGATCGTCGAAATGGCGCGCTCGGAATGCCGATCGGCGGGCCCGGTTCTCCGGGTGGCGTTGCGCGAGGCGAGCGCCGATGCGCCGAGCCTCGCAATGACGTCGGTCGCCCTCGGCCGACGGGTGAACTGCCTCCTGTTGACGCGCGGCCACTACGTGACCGTGTTCTCCTGGGAGGAGAGCTGTGACGGCATGCGCGACATTCATCAGGTCCGGCTCATCGTCCCCGACTACCTGCGCGTCGATTACCGCTATCCAGATCGCTTCTCCGACTGGACCATGCTGTCCTGCCGCCTGCCCTCGATAGAGCGCCCGATCCGAACCACCCGAACGCGGTGCCTAAGTTCGGGCGGGATTCCGTTTGGTCCCTAGGCTTGGGGCTGTCAGTCGGCGAGAGACGCGCCGCGCCGCGAAACCTTGTCGCTTTCGTGCACGAGCAGGACCAGCTAGTGCGCCTCGGGCGGGGTCGGGACCTTCCATTCGTGCAGCATACGATCGATGACGGCGTCTGGCACTGAGCGATGCCGCTCGCGGTTGCGCCCGCGGACGAAGTCCTCAGGCCCCTTGACGTAAAGGATAACAGTGCGCACGCCGTAGGCGTGTGCGAAGCCAAGGACCTTGGAGCGCATCTGGCGCGAGAGGTTGGTCGCGTTCCAGACGAAGGGCTCGGGCTTGCAGAGGAATCGCCGGCAGGGGCGCCTGGCCGACCGGCTCGCCCGGCTCAACCTCGTGATCCTGGATGAGCTTGGCTATCTGCCCATCACGCGGTCGGGGGGGCAGCTCCTGTTCCATCTGATCAGCCGCCTGTACGAGCAGACCTCGATCGTCGTCACGACCAATCTCAGCTTGTTCGGCAGCATCGGCCTGATGACGCTCCATTCATGGTCGCTGAGTTCATACTGCATGATTCGCGGCTCCGGGTTTGGGAGCTTGGATCATGCCCAGGGTGACGCCATCGACAGCGAACCGGCGTTTCCCAAATTACCCGCCAACCGGACATGTCATCAGCATCGCGAAACCGACGTGAATGGCACATCCCGGAAGTGCCGTTCGTCCACTTTAGCGGCCGCTTTCGCTTCAATGGCGGACACTGGCATGGCGTCCAACCAACTTTTATTCAGCCTTCAATCGCATAGTGCGCCATGCCACAGGCGAAGCGATCGAGGAACGCGGCGGCGACCTTGACGTTCGTGAAATAGACGAGCATCGCGTCCGGAAGGCCCGGCTCGTTCGCGCCCCAGATGACGTAGCTGTCGCGTCCGGCGACCGCGTCGAGCCAGCCATGCATCTGGTTGAGCTACCCGCCGAAGCCGCCCGGCGGCACCGCGACCCGAACCCGGACCGGGAACAGCCGCTCGGCCATCATCCGCCCGCTGGTCGAGCGCCGGCTCTTCTTGTCACCCTCTCTACCAATCGAGCCGGACCGTCGCGCTCCGCGCGCCGCATCGGCTGCACTGGAGACGGCGAGGGACGAGGCGGACCGGGAACGTGTCGCTCAAGCGCCGGGCGAGGTCCTTGGGATCGAGCCGGACCTCGCCGCGCCGGCAGCTTCGGCACGCGACCCACAGCCACAGCCGCCGCTGCGCGGTGGCGACACGCTATGAGAAAGCCGCGCGATCCGTCGTCGGCATTCTCTACCTCGCAGCAGCGTTCGATTGGATCAGAGGCTAACAGACCCTAACCTGGATCACTCATCGCAGGCAGTTCAGTCTGAACGAAGTTCCAAACGGCAATCATAACCAAAACACCATTCTCCTTCTCCACTAAATTTCGAAACGAAATTTGGTCGATTTTCTGCTCCAATCCAGGTCGCTGCCGACTCGAAGGTGGCTTGAGGGAGGACAAAAAATGGGAGTAGAGGCTATGCATCCAGCAATCCGGGTGATCGCAGGAGTCTTGCTATCTGCCGGCTTGGCTATATCGGTGAACTCAGCGGTAGCGGAAACCATCAATTTCGCGCATGTCGCCGAGCCCTCAGATCCGCGCCACAAGGCTATGGTCGCGGCCGCCGACAGCCTAAAGGCCAAGACCGACGGCAAATACGAAATGAAGGTATTTCCCGCGTCACAACTCGGCGGCGAGAAGGAAATCACCGAAGCCGTAGGGCTCGGCATCGTTGATGCTGTTTTCAGTGGGGTAGCATTCGTCGGTGAGAAGTATCCGCCTTTCGCCGCAATGGGCGCGCCTTACATGTTCCGCAGCTACGATCACTTTGTCGCCTTTACCGAGAGTCCGCTTTTCGCGGAGATGGCCGCCGACTACGAGGCGGAGACGGGCGATCACGTTGCCGGTCTGATCTATACGGGCGCGCGGCAGGTGACAGCAAACTGGGAGATCGAGACTCCTGCGGATATGAACGGTATGAAGCTGCGTGTCCCGCAGGCGCCGCTCTACATGATGTTTGCGGAAGCAGTTGAGGCGAATGCAACCCCGATTCCCTTCGCTGAGGTCTATCTGGCGCTCCAGCAGGGCGTCGTGGAGGGCCAAGAGAACCCGCTGACAAACATCTTCGCAAAAAAGTTCTATGAGGTTCAAAGCCACGTCATTCTCACGGAACACATGACGGAGGCATCCATCATCATCATCGGGCAGCACCTGTGGGGCAAACTGAACGACGAAGAGAAGGCGATTTTCGACGAAGTGTTTGCGAAAGCTGCCGCGGACGCCAGTGCCGGGATCCGCAAGTCAGAGGTAGAACTGGCCGACTGGTTCAAGGAGCAGGGCCTCACGGTGGTCACGCCGGACAGGGTAGCGTTTCAAGCGGCCGCCAAGCCGCTGCTGACTTCGGACGACGTCCCCTGGTCTTCAGAGTTGTTCGACCAGATCCAGGCGATTCAGGAATAATCTGCGGCCCGCGAAGACGACGAGCCTGGGATCGGCCGATCCCGGGCCCGTTGCCGCATTGGACCAGTCGGAGGGGTGACCAAGCATGGCAAATTCTGGATCGGACCGTAATCAACCGTCGGCACCGGTTCTCGCCAGCCCGGGAGAAGTTTCTGGAGAGGGGAAAAGAGCGAAAAAGATCGAGGACTACATCGGCGTCGTCATTTTGTGGATTCTCGCGGTCATCGCCTTCCTCCAGTTCTTCACACGGTATGTGCTGAACGACTCCGCAGGCTGGACCGAAGAGGTCGGGCGGTATTTTCTCATCGCGCTCACCTTCATCGGAGCGGTGACCGCGTCGCGAAGGAATTCCCATATTCGCGTTGTGGTCGTGCGCGAGCGGTTACCGGAACGGCTGAAGCCGGCGACCGACATAATCGTCGCTATAGTCGAGATGGGGCTCTATCTCACCCTCCTCTATCTGGCCCTCTTGCTGCTTCCCGAGATGCACGACGAGAGGATGACATTCGCGGACATCCCCCTCAGCGTGGTTTACGTCTTCATCTGTCTAGGTCTTGCGTTCATGGCCTTTCGCGAGGCCGCTAGGTTGGTCCGCATGGGACTTTCCCTCCTGGGGACCGGCCGATGACGATCGTTTTCGCAATCTTTGGCCTCAGCCTCGCAATGGGGCTCCCGGTTGCACTCGCGCTCGTCGCGGCTGCGCTGTATTACACCAACGCGGTCCAGCCGCTTCCGGATATCGTCATCATGCATCGATTGGTGGCGGGCATGAATAGCTTCCCGCTGCTCGCGATCCCCTTTTTCATCCTGGCCGGGAACCTGATGAATGAGGGCGGGATCACGAATCGCATCTTCGCTTTCTGCAATGCCGTTGTGGGCTGGCTAGTCGGCGGGGCCGCCTTTGTCGTGGTCTTGGCTGCGATGATTTTCGCCGGAATGACCGGCGCTGCGGTCGCCGAGGCCGGCGGTCTCGGCACCATCGCCCTGCGCGTCTTGCGGAAGGCGGGCTATCCCGATGATTTTTCGCTCGGTTTGGTTGCGTCGTCCTCAATCATCGGACCTATCATCCCGCCGAGCCTGCCATTCGTGATCTATGGCGTCATGGCTGGGGTATCCATCGGCGAGTTGTTCTCGGCGGGGTTTGTGCCGGGCCTGCTGATGGGGCTCGCGTTGATCACAGCTGCCGGCTTCTTTGCGCGCCGTAGTGATACAATTCTGCGAACGAGGTTCTCGGTCCGTAAAATCCTGGAGACGGGTAAGGAAGCGGTCCTGCCGATAATGACGCCCGTAATCATCGTCGGCGGGATTCTGGCCGGGCTTTTCACGCCGACTGAAGCGGCAGTTGCCGGAGTTGCCTATGCGCTGTTCCTCAGCGTTTTCGTTTACCGCAGTCTGACCTGGGACAAGTTTCTGGAAGTTTCGGTGGAAACGGTCGAGACGACCGGCGTGATTATGTTGATTGCTGCCGCCGCCGCGATGTTCGGATGGGTGCTGACCATTTCGCAGGTCACGATCCACTTTACTACCTTCATCCTTGACGTGACGGGCGGGGATAAGACGTTGGTCATGCTGGCGATAGTCGGCATTCTAGTGGTCATAGGATTCTTCATGGAAGCAATTGCGTCCATAACGATCCTGGTCCCGATCCTGCTGCCCGTGATTGAGAGGGTCGGCGTTGATCCCGTTCATTTCGGCGTGATCATGGTGCTGACCCTGATGATAGGCCTTCTGACCCCTCCGGTTGGCGCGGTTTTATATATTCTCGCGCGCGTCGCGGATGTGCGGTTCGAATTCGTGGCGCGAGCGGTACTGAGGTTTCTTATACCGCTCTTCGTAGTGCTCGGGATCCTGACGTTCGTTCCCGAAATCGTCATGTGGGTCCCGAATCTCCTGTATCCCGACTAGATGTTCAGGTCGCAGGTCGCTTGGTCACGGCTTCTTGGATGCCGCATTGAAGATCCGTGACATCGCGTCCGATTTAAAGGCAGCCTCAAGCCCGAGCTGTCGCGTAGATGGAGCAACGTTCGGCGATGACGAATTTCACGAAAGCCCTCTCCGATTCAGATCGGCGGTACGCGTTTCATCCCGTGACGAGGCTGGCTGAGCATGCCGAAACGGGGGGCCGGGTCTGGCTCGAGGGCCGTGGCGTTCATCTGCAGGACATGGAAAGGGCTTGGTCCATTGACGGTTTTTCCGGACTCTGGTGCGTGAACGCGGGCTACGGACAGACCCGTATAGTCGATGCGATTACCCGTCAGCTGGAGAAGCTTCCTTATGGTACGAGCTTCTTCAGTTACGCGAACGAGCCGTCCATCCTGCTAGCCGAACGCTTGGCAGAAATAACACCGGAAAGCGTGACTCGGTCGTTCTTCACGCTGGGGGGATCGGATGCGGTGGACACCGCGCTGAAGTTGATCCGCAACTACTTCATATCCCGGGGCGAGCCGGATCGGATTAATGTGATCGCGTTACAAAGGGGGTATCACGGGGCGTCATTCCTGGGGGCGGGCGTGACTGGCCTCGCGGCCTATCATCAGCCGTTCGGATTGCCTTTCGCGTTTCAGCACCACATTCCATCTCACTACATGTATCGAAACCCGGCGGGCGACGATCCGAAAGCCGTGATCGAGAAGAGCGTCGAGGATTTGAATCGCAAGATCGACGAACTCGGCGAGCACACGGTGGCCGCGTTCTTTTGCGAACCGATTCAGGGCTCCGGCGGGGTCATCGTTCCTCCTTCCGGGTGGCTGCATGCCATGCAGGATCTATGTCGTCGACGGGGCGTCCTTTTCGTCATCGACGAGGTTATCACTGGATTCGGACGAACCGGTCCGATGTTCGCATCCGAGCTCGAGAACCTGATGCCGGACGCCCTGATTCTTGCCAAGGGATTGACGTCCGCCTACGTGCCGATGGGTGCCTGTGTCGTAAGCGAAGATATCTTTCAAACGATCATGGATGGTGCAGGGCGGGACGCTTATTTCACACACGGCTTTACCTATAGCGGCCACCCCGTTGCTGCAGCCGCCGCACTGGCCGCCATCGACATTTACGAGAGCGAGCTCCTTGATAACGTGCGCAAGGTAGCGCCCGCGTTCCTTCAACGGCTCCACTCGCTGCGGAATGATCCGCTTGTCGGGGACACCCGCGGCGTCGGCCTCCTTGGAGCCGCGGAACTCGTTGCCGACAAGGAGGCGCGGACTCCGTTCTCACCCGAACTCCGTCTCGACCGCGTGGTCGCCGGCGCCGCATCCCGACACAAGGTGATTTTCCGGACATTTACGGATGGCACTCTAGGGTTCGCCCCAGCGCTATGCATCAGCGAAGAAGAAATAAATGTTTTGTTCGATCGAGTCGAGTTGGTGCTGGACGACGTCCGTCGGCATCTACGTGGTGGCACCTAGCCGGCTGAGCATGCGCCGGTCCGCTATCGCTCCTCGATTGCAGGTGCGTGCGAAACCGGCGCTTCGATGGGCGATGCTTCGAAGAGATGCCTTGCGACCACCGGCCCAGCGGCCGCTTTCGGTGCGCGTCATCAGCGCCATGCTGGCGGAATTACACTTGTCGCAAAGGGGGCAGCCGTGAAGTTGAGCCGGATTGACATTAAGATCCTCTCAATCTTGCAATGCCGCGGACGAATGCCAAACAAGGCAATTGCTGAGGAAGCCGCTATATCGCCTAGCGCGTGCCTTCAACATATTCGCCGACTGAAGGACGCCGGGATCATTTCTGAGTACCGAGCTATTATCCATCCGCAATTACTGGGAGAAACATTGACTGTCTTTACCCAGTTCACACTTGCCGACCATAAACAGGAGGATTTCCGGCGCTTCGAGGAGGCGATATCCGGTATTCCGTTTATAGTCGAAGCAAACGTGGTTAGCGGGGGGTTCGATTATTTGATAAAGTTCGTTACGCGCGGAATTAATCATTATCAATCGATCATAGAGAGTATGCTCGCGTCAAATGTCGGCATTACAAAATATTTTAGCTACATTGTAATTCGGTCGCCCATTCCGGATCGAGTCGTGCCGGTGGTGCAACTGCTCGACGCCGACAGGGCCTAGGAGCGCTGATGAAGGTCTCGAGTGGATCGCGTGTTGCGCCTCATTTTCCCATAATCATTGTGGGTGCGGGCATTGTCGGCCTAAGCGTTGCTCTGGCACTTTCAACCCGAGCGCGGGACGTGGCTTTGATCGATCCCGAACCGCCGGGAAGCCAAACGTCCTGGGGCAATATGGGAGCGCTGGCCTTCGGCGAAGTTCTTCCCTTGGCGAGACCGGACGTCATCCGGCAGGCGGGCCGTTGGTTGCTGGACCGCAGAGGTCCCGTAGTTATATCGCCTCGCCACCTCGGAGCGCTCTGTGGATGGCTACGGCGGTTCATCTTCAGCGCCTTCGACGGAAACTCTCCAAAACGGGTCGAGGCGCTGCGGCGGCTGAATGCACTGGCGCTGGCCGAATGGGAACGCAGTCTCTCTGCGATAGGCCTGTGGAATCGATGCGAAGCCGATAGGGTCCTGCATGTCTACGACACCACCGAAGCGATGTCGAAGGATGCGCCGCTGTGGGAAATTCGCCGAGCGGCGGGACATGAGAATTATCCCCTCGACAAGAATGCGCTCCGCCATGCCGAACCAGCCCTTGGCGGCGGGTTCGCCGGGGCCATGGCGAGCCCGACCTGGCGCCTCACGCCGGATCCGTTCCTGGTCAGCAAAACCATCGAAAGCCGTCTGATCGCATCCGGTGTGACGTTCTTGACCGATCGCGCGCACTCGATCACTCCGATGACTGACAGGATCGCCGTTCGATGTGAGACGGCGGAGTTGACGTGCGATCATCTGGTGGTCGCCGCTGGCGTTCATTCGGCTGATCTCGCTCGCCAGACCGGGGACGCAATGCCTCTGGTGGCGGAGCGGGGTTACAGTCTGACGCTCTCCAGCCCGTTGGTGCGCTCTAACAACTACCTCGTGTTCAGACAGCATGGATTCGTTGTCGCGCCTTTGGCAGGCGGGCTGCGAATCGGCGGAAGCGCGGAGTTCGTTCCAGCGAGACAGGCACCCGATTGGAGGCGGTTGGATTTGCTCGTCGAGAAGGCGAAGCGTTTTCTGCCCGACCTTAACCCGAGCGACGGGATCCGGTGGTACGGCGACCGCCCCTCCACACCGGACTCGCTACCGGTGATCGGTCCATCGCGCAGGGATCGGCGTGTACTCTATGCCTTCGGGCACGGTCATCTCGGTTTGACTCAGGCCGCGGCGACAGGCGCAATCATTCGGGACCTGATCGCCGGAAACATCCCGGCCATCGATGTCGCGCCCTACTCCTCCGCGAGATTCAATCGATGAGCAAATAATGCGTCGTATCGACCCGCAACATCCGAGTGCAGCCAGGGTTTCCGTGACTATCGATTATCAGGAGAGGGAACTCGTGGCGGGCGAAACACTGGCCGTCGCGCTCTGGGAGGTTGGTATCCGTCGGTTCAGGAACTCGGTTCGGCTGAAGGAGTCGCGCGCGCCGCTGTGCCTCATGGGTGCATGTCACGAATGCAGTGTGATGGTGAACTCTCGGCTCGTCCGCAGTTGCATGATCGCCGTGGAGGCCGGCATGACGATAAGGACGGGAGAGAGCGAATGAGTGGCGAATGCGTCGATCTGGTTGTTGTCGGCGCCGGACCCGGAGGCGTTTCCGCAGCGGTTTGTGCAGCTGAATGCGGGCTGAACGTCGTTCTTCTGGATCGATACGATCACGCCGGGGGACAGATTCACAGGGCGCTGAGCGTTGCGCAGCGAGAGCATGCGCCCGGCCACTTCAGCAGCCCGGGCGACGCGCTACGAGCCCGGTTGAGGTCGTCTACCGTTAGACATGTCCCGCGTGCCACGGTCTGGAATGTGGAGCCGGGTCCGTCCGTTCATTGGCGCGACGCGACGACGCTTCGCCGAACTTCCACGCGCGCTTTGATTCTTGCAACCGGCGCAAGTGAAACCGTTCCATGCATTCCCGGCGGGACACTGCCGGGCGTCTTCGGGCTGGCCGCAGCCACCATCCTCCTGAAACAGGACGGGCGGATCCTCGGCGCCTCGCCCGTTCTCGCCGGCGCCGGACCGCTTCTTTATCTCTTGGCAGCCGCGTATTTGAAGCACGGCGTTCGCCCGGCCGCCATTGTCGATCGTGCGTCGATTCGCTCATGGGCTGCGACGCTGCCCCGTCTCGCGGCAACCCCTGCCGAAGCCGCAAGGGGCGCGTTCTGGTACGCCCGGGTCCGGTGGTCCGGCGTGCCAATCTACCATGAGGCGGCCGTCGTACGGGTCGAGGGAGCGGAGCAGGTTGAGCGCGTAATCATCAATGGGCCTGGGTTGGTTGGTGCCGTAACCGCAATTCCAGCGGAGGCGCTGGCGCTCGGAGTCGGCCTTTCAGCAAACTCACACGCCACGCAGGTCGCCGGAGCGGCGCACGAGTTCGATGCGTCTTTGATGAGTTGGCTGCCGCTCCGGACGCCCAACATGGAAACGACGGTACCGAATGTCTATGCGGTCGGCGAGTGCGCAGGGATCAGCGGCTCGCGCATCGCCATAATAGAAGGCGAGGTCGCGGCGCTCGATGTCGCGGCGCATCTGCTGCCGCAGTGCCGGCGGCAGATCAACGGCCGACTGGCGCGCGCTCGCCGACGCCTCCTGCGAGCCCGGATTTCCGCGCGGGCGGTTGGAACCATGATCCGCTTCCCCGACACGGCGGAGGTTAGGTCGCTCGACTCCCGCGCGATCGTCTGCCGATGCGAGGATGTAACCGTCGCAGAGCTGCTAGCGGATATTGACGCCGGCGCCGTCGATCTGCACGAACTGAAAATGCGGACGCGATGCGGGATGGGGCCCTGTCAGGGGAAAATCTGCGCGCCCTGGGCGACCGCGATTATGGCCACCCGCACGGGACGGCCTCCTGGTGAAATCGCCGCACACATGCAGCGCCCACCCATCGAACCGCTTCCCATATCAATAGCGACGGCCGCGTGGTGGAACGACCATCCCGCCGCGCATGATGCTCTGCCCGTCTGAACCGCGGGTTTGTTCATATGACCCAGAACCAAGCGCACGACGCGCAGGTTTACGACGCGGTCGTCGTCGGAGGCGGCCTGATCGGCTGCGCCGTGGCGCTGATGCTTGCGGATGGCGGCATGAGCGTCGCAGTTCTGGAACGGCGAGAGTCGCTCTGTCTCGAAGCGTCCGGCACGAATGCGGGCGGGTTAATGTCGCAGGTGCTGCGCGCGGAAACGGTTCCGCACGGCATGCGGGCGCTGGAGCTCTGGAAGGGAAAAACCGCTCCATTCCTGTTCGATCTCGACTACCACCGCCTGGGCTCGCTGGCGCTCGCGCGGACGGAGGCGGAGGAATCCATTCTCGACGAGCGGATGCGGTTGCGAAATGAAGCCGGGGCAAGCTTTCGCATGATGTCCGGCGCGGAAGCGCGGCTGATCGAACCGCAATTGTCAAAAGATATCCGCGCCGCGGTCCATTGTGAAGCGGACGCCCATGTCAATTCCCTTGAAACGGGTCGGGTCTTCACCGAGTTGCTGGGTAGGCATTGCGTTGCGATTAAGGCCCGCCACAATGTCTCAATGATCGAACCGGGTGGCGCGGGGTTCGCCTGCATCTGTCCGAGGGGAGTGGTGCGCGGACGGCGATTGGTGCTCGCCACGAACGCTCGCCTGCAGCCGCTTCTGGCCCAACTGGGCCATTCGGTCGAGATCACGCCGCGGTACAACCAAGTGCTTGTCACGAATAGGTTGCCCTTTCACCTTGGACCGATGCTCACAATCGCGACCGGGAACCTCTCGATCAAGCGCAGCGCGGCGGGAACAGCGATCATCGGAGGAGGATGGCAGGGCCATGGCGACCTGGAGGCGGGCACCTCCCGGATCGACGCACCGAGCGTTCTCGAAAACCTTCGCCTTGCCGTCAGTGTGGTGCCGGCGCTCGGCGACCAAGATCTCATCCGCTGCTGGATCGGAGTAGACGCAAGGACCCCCGACTTCCGCCCTCTGCTAGGACCGGTGCCCAACTGTCCGGAAGCCTATGTCGCCGGCTGCGTGTTCAGCGGCTATCTGCCCGGCTTGCAGTTGGGGCGAATGCTTGGCGATATCATCCTGGGACGGGAGCCAGATCTCGCCTTTCCGCCTTCATCGGCCTGGACGAATCCCGACACCTTGAGCCTAAAGAAGAATCTGTGAAATTCGGCATCGGATGAAAAATGTAATACGTGCCGGGCAGCCGAGTCAGGGAGTTAATTCGCTATGAGTCATGGCAGTATGGTGGGGACGTGATCGGCCGGCGCGGCGCCCCGATACGCGGTACATACCGGCGGATGTGGCGCGCGGCTGGCGACCGGTCCAACGCTGAATATGCGCATCGAGGAGAAGAGACTTGAACAACGATAAGGTTTCCTGGCGCGGAAGCTTCCCGGCGGTGGTGACGCCGTTCAAGAAGGATGGGGCACTCGACGAGCACCTGTTCACCGAGAATCTGGAGCTTCTGATGGACGAGGGCGCCGACGGGTTCGTCGTCTGCGGCTCAACGGGCGAGTCATGGTCTCTCGACGGGGACGAGAAAGTCCGCCTCGCGGAATTGGCAGTTCAGGTCGTCGGCGGCAAAGTTCCGGTGATCGTCGGAACGGGCGAGATCCGCACCGATCGGGTTGTCGATGTTTCGATCAGGGTGCGCGACGTCGGAGCGAGCGGGATCCTGGTCGTCACGCCGTATTATGCGGAGGTCGATCAAGGCGCGATCGTCGCGCATTATCGCGCGGTAAGCGACGCCGTTTGCTGCCCCATCGTTCTCTACAACCATCCACAGACGACAGGGGTGAATCTCGACGCAGGCTACATCGCGCAACTCGCCGAAATCGAATGGGTCGTCGCCACGAAGGAAAGCGCCAATGACATCAGTCAGATGTATCAGCTGCTGTTCCAGTTCGGCGATATGATAGAGGTGATCGCCGGCTATACCGCGAAGCACGGTGCTGCGGCGGCGTTCATGGGCTGTCCGGCTTTCATCGGCGCGACGGAAACCCAGGTTCTCGGCGCTGAAGGCATCGGGCTTTTCGCCCTGGGCGCGGCTGGCGACGTCGACGGGGCGCGCCGCGTTCAGAAGCGCGCGTCGATGCTCGGTCCGATCGGCAAGATCGGCGCGACGCCTGCCGGGCTCAAGGCGGCTATGAACCTTTTGGGTCGACCCGGCGGCCACTGTCGATCTCCAATCCCGGACCTCAGCAACGCTCAACGCGAAAAGGTCCGCGAGGTGCTCGACTCGCTCGATCTGTTCTCCAGCCCAGCCTGTCGTTTGACGTGAATCGCTCATGTGGTCATCTAGGGACTGCGGGCACGGATGCAGTATGCGAGGAGATCTTGTTCATCGTGATCTGGACTCTCCTCGGGAATGGGAGGCGCGTTTACGCGCAGCCCTTCCCAGATATCGAGTTCATGCCGGGACCGGAGGAGGGGCCCTCGATGGATGTCGAGTTCCTCTCGTCTGGGCTCCGCCGCTCGAGAAGGGCCCGGTGCTCGGGGCGACGGTCGAGCACGGCCACATCGGTTCGTCGGAGCTGACCGGCCTCAGTATAGAGTTGAACAAGGAGATTGTAGATGACTGCCGGGTCCGATGACGGGTGGAGAAGGCGATGAGGCCGCCCGAAGAGGCCCTGGACGGAACAGGAGCTGATTCAGCAGCCGCGCGCCGCGAACGCTATGACGTTCTCGCGATGACAAAGCTCGCCACGCGCCTTCTGGAAAAGGCTGGCCTGTCGAGCGTTCGCGCAGCGGCTATGGCCGAGACCTTCGTCGAGGCCGATCTTATGGGCTTCACGACGCACGGGCTGCAGCGCATTCCGAGCAATTTGCAGTGGCTCCTCGACGGTTCGACTCGGTGTGACGGCGAGATCGAAGTGATCACCGACGCCGGCGGCACCCTTGTCTGGGGCGCCGCGAACCTGCCGGGCCCCTGGGTCGTTCGCGAGGCTGTTAAGGAGGCGGTGGCCCGGTCGGAGACGAATGGCATCAGCGCGATCGCAATCCGCCGAACTCAGCATATCGCGTGCCTGGCCACCTATCTGCGACCTGCGACAGATCGCGACAAGATGATCCTCATCGTCGCGTCGACGCCGGCCGAAAGTGTCGTCTCCGCCCACGGCGGGCTGACCCCGATCTTTTCCTGCAATCCGCTTGCGGTCGGTATTCCGACGGAAGGCGCGCCGATCCTGATCGATACCAGTCTTTCCATGTCGGCACTGGGGCCGCTATATCGAGCGCAACGCGAAGGGCGACGTCTTCCGACTCGGTGTATCCGAACGGCTGACGGCCGGTTGACGGATGATCCCGCCGAGTTCGTGGACCGTCCGGGTGCGAGCATCCTTCCGGCCGGCGGCGACGCGCAGGGTTATAAGGGCTTCGCCCTGCTGCTCATGTCCGAGGCGCTGACGGCTGCTCTGTCGGGCTACGGTCGAACTGACGTGACGCAGGGAGACGAAGCCAATGCGGTCTACGTGCAGGTGATTGATCCCGATAAGTTCACCGGGCGCCGCGCGTTCTTGCACGAGATGGCAGGGCTTGCCGCGGCGTGCCAGCGCAGCGATGCGCTTCCGAATGCCGGCCCGGTTCGCCTACCGGGCGAGCGGGCACTTGCATCACGGAAGGAGCAACTGACACATGGGCTGAGGCTCCACCCGCTGGTGGTTGAGGACCTTAAGCCGTGGGTTGCGCGTTTCGGCATGACATTTCCGGAACCGCTCGCGCCCCGTGCGGCGGACAGCGGGTGAGTTCACTGGGATCGTAGGGCGATCCGGGCAGACAGAGAAGAGATCACAGCTACGTCGAGGAGCTGGTCGTCCGTGACAAACGGGTGCCCATTTTTTCACGGACGATTTTGAGTTGTGTGCGTCAAGATGGGGTCGAGGGTCCGGCACGGACCGGCTCACAAAGGGAGTGGCAGCTCTTCAGATAAAGCTTCCGCCCAGAGGGAGGAGCAGCCATGAGGCATCTCGCGGGGTTGGACATTTCGATCAAGGAGACGAGCATCTGCATCGTCGACGGAATTGGCCAGATTAGCTTGATGGTTCCGACGGAGCCGACCGCCATCATCGCTGTGTTTGGCAACCGCAGCTTCGCCTGGCGGGACATGTCCTGCTGCGGCACACGATCTTCGGCCGCTACGTCTACGCGATCGGTTAGAACGTAACCGCAACCTACAACTCCGGAATCAATGTTCGGCTCTACACGATGCTGGTGTACGTCGTCAGCGGCTGTTCCGCGGGCATCGCCGCCATCGCGCCGATGGCGTTGGTCAGCGCCGCACAGCCCGTCGCGGTGCCCAGCCTGGCGCTCGAGTCCATCGCCGCCGTGGTGCTCGGCGGCGTGACATTGACGGGGTGGCAAGGGCGAAATGCTCCACGTGTTCTACGGCGTAATCATCTTGGGCATGCTGTCGAATGCGATGAACATGATCGGTGTCTCCGCCCATTTCCAGACGGTGACCATCGGCATCGTCATCGTTATTGCCGTCATTCTCGATCGCTCCGCCGGCGGCAAGGAGTTGGCGAATAGATGATCGATTGGCCGGATGACGCATCGAGGCAAGCCTGTCTTGGGCTTTGCTGAACCCTGACAAGTAATGGAGGACAGAGCGTGCGTTTCGTGACGTTTTCGAGCGGTGAGGGCGAGCGCCTGGGTGTCATCGCGCCTGACGATGGCCGGGTCATCGATCTTGCGGCCACCGCTCAGGCATTGGGTGTCCCTTGCGCAGCGCCCGACATGATCGGCCTGATCGAAGGTGGCGAGCCGGCTGTCGACGAGGCGCGCCGTGTTATCAGCGCCAGAAACGATCAGCGCGTCGCATATGATCCTAAGGCGATCCGCCTCCGCGCGCCGATTCCGCGTCCAGCGAAGAATATCTTCTGTGTCGGGCTCAACTATGTCGACCATAACAGCGAGTTCCAAGGGCGCTCGAAACCGCTGCCGGAGCACCCGATCTTCTTTACCAAGCCGGCAACATCGGTGATTGGCCCGGATGCGACCATCAACCCGCATACTGGCGTCACCAGCGAGCTGGATTACGAGGTCGAACTCGCTGTCGTCATCGGACGGCACGGGCGCGACATTCTACCGGAGCACGCCTGGGACTATGTGTTCGGATACACTGGTCTCAACGACATTACGGCGCGGGACCTGCAACGGCGTCACGCGCAGTGGTTCATCGGCAAGAGCTTGGATACCTTCTGCCCGATGGGACCCGAAATCGTCCTGCGGGACTCCGTGGCGGTGCCGCCGGCGCTCTCGGTCGTCTCGCGCGTCAACGGCGAGGTGCGGCAAAATGCCAACACGCGCGATCTCATCTTCGACATTCCCTGCCTGATCAGCGTGCTGTCTGCGGGCCACACGCTGGAGCCCGGCGACATCATCGCGACCGGCACGCCGGCCGGTGTCGGGCTGGGATTCGATCCGCCGCGGTTTCTCAAATCGGGCGATGTGGTCGAGATCGAAATCGAGGGAATCGGAGTTCTGCGAAACGAGATCGGGTAGATCGAAAGCGCCCGCACCCTGTGACGGCCTACGGGACGTCGGTCGGTATAATCGGGCGGCTCCGGGGAATTGGATGAAATGCAGACAGCGCGCCCGTATCAAGCCCCGTATCAAGCGATGACGGCGGGCGCGATTCTCTGTGAGCTCGCAACCGACATTTTAGAACCATAACTCTGAAGAGCCGCACCCTTATGAACTGGCGGTGCGGATCTCAAATACTTCAACTAGGCGCCCACAACCGCGCGGTCAATTCTCGGTGCGGTAGGCATATCTAGGCCGAAATGCTGACTTCCTCCGGATCACCTCGGTACAGCAGTCTGTAAGACGCGTTCCATGACCAGAGGAACCTCCCGCGCCAGCAGTTCGAGAAAGCCTTTCGCCAGCCGCGACTCCTGTCGATAGACGGGAAACAGCAGCCATATGTCGAAAAAAACCGTCGGTCGGAAACGGCGGATAACGAGAGAGCTCTTGTCGAATTCGCTGGCGCTGAACGGTTCCACGACCGACACCCCGGCCCCGCTCGCGACGAAGCTGCAGGCCGCCTCGCTCTGCTGGGCTTCGATGATGATGTTCCGCCGAACGCCCCTGCGCTCGAACGCCTGATCCACGAGGAAGCGTGATCGATCCTCGGTGCCGAGCGATATGAACGGCTCCTCTTGAAGGTCCCGGGCGTCGATTACCTTCCGTGCGGCGAGGCGGTGACCGGGCGGCAGGGCGCAAACGCCCTCGACGCGCAGAAAATGCTCGAATCGCACGCCCGGATGATCCATCGCCAGCAGCCCGATGCCGATCTCGACATGCTGCGAGGCCACCCATTCGACCAAGGGGCGGGAGCTTCGGCTGGTCAGCAAGATGCGTGCACCTGGATAGCTGTCGCGGAACTTCGTAATGATCTTGGGAAGACTGCGGGTCGCAAAGGCTGGAAAGGCGGCCAAGGTGAGTTGCCCGAAGCGCATCTCGCGAATGTCGGTTGCGCGGCGAGCGATTGCCTCCGTCCCGATCAGCATGCGCTCCACTTCGGCATGCAGCATCTCGGCCTCGGGCGAGGGAACCAGTTGGTTGCCGTGGCGGTGGAACAGCTTGAAGCCGCAGTCTCGCGCCAGCAGGTTCAGCAGCTTGCTAACCGCCGGTTGGGATATCCGCATCATTTCGGCCGCGCGCGTGAAGCTTCCCGTCTCCATCACGGCTCGGAGCGCCTCCAGCTGTCGCACGTTCATCGGCATAACCTTTAGTTATGACATCGGCGAAATTAGCTATTTGACCATCATAAACCCCGCTGCTGCAATCGGTCCCAAAAAAGAGGCCCAACACCGTGCCGCTCGGAGGCAAGGCAGGGGGCCGGGCGCGAAGACCCAATCGCAAAGCATCAACGGGAGACGCCACATGAAGAATCAATCATTGAACGTCATTTCTGCCTTTTCCGCCGTCGGGCTGCTTATGGCAACCGCTGGGCCTGGCGCGGCGCAAGAATCTCTGACGGTCGCGTTCTACGGCGGCGAGTGGGGCGATGCGATCCAGTCCTGCATCGTCGAGCCCTTCACCGAAGCGACCGGCATCGCGGTCACGCCGGAACCCGGCGTCTCCTCCGTCACGCTTGCCAAGCTGAAGCAGCAGAAGGGCAATCCGGCCATCGACGTGGCTTGGCTTGACGGCGGCATTTCCGAACTCACGCTCGAAGATGATCTGGTTGAGCGGATCGATCCGGAGGCAGCGCCGAATATCGATCAGATGATCCCGGAGGGCGTCTACAAGGATCCGAACGGGGACATCTATGCTCTGAGCACCGGCTTCTACGCGCTCGGTCTCGTCTACAACACGGAGGAAGTCGAACAAGCCCCGACCTCCTGGTGGGACCTCTGGAAGGAGGATTTCGCGGGGATCGTTACCGTTCCGAGCCCATCCAATGCCATGGGGGTGCCGTTCTTCGTCACTGTTTCAAGACTGTCGGGAGGCGGCCTCGACAATTTCCAACCCGGCGTCGAGAAAATGCGCGAGCTCGAAGTCTCCTCGTACTTCGACACCTCCGGCAATGCGACCAACAGCTTCCAGAGCGGCGAGGTGATCGCCGGGGCCCACTATGCGAGCGCTGCCTGGTCATTGGCGGACAAGGGACTTCCGATCGCCTACACCGTTCCGAAAGAAGGCGCACTTGGCGGCGACATCCGCGTCCATATCGTCAAGGGGACGCCCAAGCAGGAATTGGCGCAGAGATTTGCGAACTTCGCCGTTGGCGTGGAACCCGCGACCTGCATGGCGAACACTCTTTATGTCGGCCCGGCGACCAAAGGCGTGGAATTGTCGGAGAAGGCGGACAAAAGGATGCCGTGGGGGCCGAAGGGCTCCGTCGAGAAGCTCGATCTCATTGATTGGATCGCGCTGAACAAGAAGCGAGATGAGGTGACCCAAATCTGGAATCGCGAGGTCGCCAGCTGACGATACCTGGTCCTGTGAAGTTGAAGAAAGGGTGCGCAGTCCCATGACGCAGGAGCTGATCCGGCTCGAGTCCGTCGTCAAGCGCTATGGCGCGATGGCGGCGCTGGACGGCGTGTCGCTCTCGATCCAGCAGGGCGAGTTCATCGCCCTGCTGGGACCGAGCGGCTGCGGAAAAACCACCCTCCTGCGGGCCATCGCCGGCTTCATCGAGCTGACGGCGGGCGAGGTGTGGATCGACGGCAAGGTCATGAACGACGTGCCGCCGAACAAGCGCCCGGTGAACACCGTGTTCCAGAATTACGCCCTGTTTCCGCATCTCACGGTCACGGAGAACATCGCGTTCGGCCCGCGGCGCCACGGGGTGTCGAAACGGGAGATCCCGGCGCTCGTCGCCGAGGCGCTCGCCATGGTCGGCATGGAGGGCTTCGGCGAGCGCTTTCCGGGCGAGATGTCCGGCGGTCAGCAGCAGCGAATCGCGCTTGCTCGCGCCATCGTCAACAAGCCGCGTGTTCTTCTGCTCGACGAACCGCTCGGCGCTCTCGACCTCAAGCTTCGCAAGCATATGCAGATCGAGCTGAAGCGGCTCCAGGAGAAGCTAGGCATCACGTTCGTCTATGTGACGCACGACCAGGAGGAAGCCCTGGTAATGGCGGACCGTATCGCGGTGATGACCAAGGGGCGGATCGCACAGCTCGGCTCCGGCGAGGAGATCTACAATCGGCCGAGCACACGTTTCGTGGCCGATTTCGTCGGCGAGGCCAATCTACTCGACTGCGTGGCGCTCTCCGACCGACGCCTGCACCTCAAGGACGCCGATCTCGTGCTGCCCTATACCGCGCCTCCTGGGGCGGACACTGCGACAGTTCTCATCCGCCCCGAAAGCATCGACCTCATCGAGGGAACGCCAACGAGTGACGTGGTGGCTGTCGAGGCGACAATCCGCGAGACCGTCTTCGTCGGCGGCGCGATCCGAGTCTATGCGAGCGTTGCGGCCGGCCCGGAGCTGGTCTTCCTGCCGCGTCATATGGAGAAAGCCGGACGGCTCTCTCCCGGTGATGGCGTGACGATCGGCTGGCGTCCCGACGACGGCCGCGTGCTGACCGAGTAACCAGATGGCCGGCGATCTCGCCGGAAGAGAGCTTGAGGGAAGAATGAAGACGATCACTGTACTCACGCCGACCGGAACGCTCGGTTACGGGTTCGGCGCGGAAGCGCTCAAGAGAGGCATGTCGCTCGATCCGGATGTGATCGCGGTCGATGCGGGCTCGACGGATCCCGGGCCGCATTATCTCGGTTCGGGCGAGCCGCTCGTATCCCGGTTCAGCATGAAGCGTGAGCTCAGGGATCTCATTCGCGCCAGCCGCCGCGCCGGTATTCCGGTAATCGTCGGCAGCGCCGGCGGCGCCGGTTCTCACCGGCATGTCGAGTGGACGGCCGATATCGTGCGCGAGATCGCCGCCGAGGAGGGGCTTCGGTTTCGTCTTGGCTGCGTGCTTGCAGATATCGACCGCGAGCGAGCCCGGCGCGCGATCCGCGCGGGTGAGGTGCGCGACTTCGAAGCCGGGGCCGATTTCTCCGAAGCGGCGCTGGACGAGACCGTCGAACTCGTTGCCCAGATGGGGCACGAACCGCTTGCGGCCGCCCTCGATGGCGGTGCGGATGTCGTCATCGCGGGGCGGGCCTGCGACGACTCCACGATTGCCGCCTTTCCGATCTGGTGTGGCGCGGATCCCGGTCTGTCGATCCATATGGGCAAGATCCTCGAATGCGGCGCCTTTTCCGCCGAGCCCTTCGCCATGGACGTGATGCTGGGCACCGTCGACAGGAGCGGATTCGTGCTTGAGCCCGGCAGCCTGGGAAGGCGCGCATCGGTCACCTCGGTCGCCGCGCATTCGCTCTACGAGCGGGAGGACCCGTTCCGGCAGGCGGGGCCGGGCCATGAGCTCGATCTGCGCAACTGCCGATTTGAGCAGGTCACGGAGCGCCAGGTCCGCGTCTCCGGGTCGCATTTCATGCCGACGTCCGACTACTGGATCAAGCTCGAGGGGGCGCGGCTCGCCGGATACC
Organism: Virgifigura deserti; assembly: GCA_003576685.1. Classification (GTDB taxonomy): domain Bacteria; phylum Pseudomonadota; class Alphaproteobacteria; order Dongiales; family Dongiaceae; genus Virgifigura; species Virgifigura deserti. The sequence goes on along the minus strand of QOZR01000022.1, from coordinate 6,491 downwards.
GGTCGATCTCGGTCGCCGGCGTCCGCTGCCCGACCATGATTGGCCGGATCGACGGCATCCTGGAGGAGGCGCGGGCGAAGGCGGAAGCCTACTTCGCCCCGGAACGGCTGCAGATCGTTTTCCATGTCTATGGACGCGATGGCGTCATGCGCGCACTGGAACCGACGCGCGAGATCCGAAGCCACGAGCTCGGCCTCGTCATCGAGGTGGTCGCCCGCGACCAGGAGCTTGCACATGGCGCCTGCCACTTCGTTAGCGGGTCGCTGCTCCATTACAGCTATCCCGGTCAGTTCAACACGGCCGGGAATCTCGCCTTTCCGTACTCGCCCTCCGAGATCGACGCCGGGCCGGTCTATGAGTTCTCCGCCTATCACCTGATGAAGGTGGACTCGGCTACGGAATGCTTCCCGGTCCATTTCGAGGATCTCTGACATGACTCGACCGCTTCGTGAGCACGCGCAGATCATTCGCAGCAAGAATGCCGGCCCCTACAGGTTGACCTTCGATATCCTGTTCCGGGATGCGGAGACGTTCCGACGGGTCTGGGAGAGCGAGGCCGTGACCCGCGAGACGGTCAGTCGCGCCTTCGGCATCGGTTCCAACCAGATCACGTCGCTCTTCCCGGTTCCCATGGGCAACGCGATCAAGATCACGCTGCGCCGCCCGCTGCCGCAGGGGGCGGTCGGGGAAAGCGACATGTACGGCTGTCAGCAGCATACGCCGCTGCTCGACCTGCCGGTGCCCGATCGAGGCTAGAGATGCGAATCTCCCGGTGGTGGGCACTCGTCCTTCTCGGCATCCCGCTCGCCTTCCTCACGGCCTTCTTCCTGGTGCCGTTCGGCGTCATGGTGATGGCGAGCTTGCAGACGCCGGAGGGGGCCTGGACCCTGGCAAACTATGCCAGGGCGTTCGGGGACTTCTATTACTGGGAGACCCTTCTGCTTACCTTCCGGATCTCGCTCTGGGTCACGCTGGTCGCGTTCCTGATCGGGTATCCGCTGGCCTACTACATCACCTACATCGTCCAGAGCCGGACCATCCGCCGCCTGCTTTACGTCGTGATCGTGACGCCGCTGTTCACCAGCAACATCGTCCGGTCCTTCGGATGGATGATTCTCCTCGGCCGCCGCGGCCTCGTGAATAATGTGCTCGTGGGATTCGGGCTGATCGAGCGACCCGTCTCGCTCCTCAACAGCGAACTCAGCATTGTCATCGGACTGAGCTACATCATGACGCCGTTCATGGTCCTGACCATCGCCGCGGTCCTGCAGAACATCGACCGCTCGCTTGAGCATGCGGCGCGCGATCTCGGCGCCAACCGTGCCGTGACGTTCGCGCGGGTGACGTTCCCGCTGAGCCTGCCTGGCGTCGTCGCTGGATCTCTGATCGTCTTCACCCTCAGCGTCAGCGCCTATGTCACGCCGAGCATCCTGAGCGGGGGCAAGGAGACGGTCATGTCGATGCTGATTTTCCAACAGTATGCCGTGATCTTTAACCTGCAGTTCGGCGCGACGCTGGCAGTCGCGCTGCTGGTGACCACGCTCCTGCTGATCGCCGGATATCTCTTCGTCGTCGAGCGCCAGTCCCGGGGCGCCAGGAGAGTGGCATGACCTCCTTCGGAGAGCGCCTGTCGCGGGCCGCGCTCACCGGCTTCTGCTGGATCGCGATCCTCTATCTCCTTCTGCCGCTGCTCATCATCGTCGCGGTGTCCTTCACCACGACCGCCTATCTGAAGTTTCCGCCCGACGGCTTCACGCTGAAATGGTATGCGCAGTTCCTGCGCGATCCCACCTATGTCGAGGCGATCTGGATCAGCGCCCTCATTGCGGTCGGCGCAACACTTCTCGCGCTGCTGCTCGGCGTGCCCGCGGCCCTCGTGCTCGCGCGGCGCAGCTTTCCCGGGCAACAGGCGCTGAGCGCGCTGTTCCTGTCACCGCTGATACTGCCGACGATCGTGATCGGAGTCGCGATTCTCCAGTTCGCGGCGAGTCTCGGCTTCGCCCGGACCTGGCCGGCGATGCTGGTTGGCCACACGGTGCTGGTCCTGCCTTACATCGTGCGGACGACGCTGGCCTCGCTTGCCGGTTTCGAACGAACCCTGGAGGAGGCGGCGCTCGATCTCGGGGCAAGCAACCTCTCGACCTTCTTCCTCGTCACTTTGTCGCTGATCAAGCCTGGTGTGATCGCCGGGGCACTGTTCGCCGTGATCATCTCCTGGATCAACGTCGAGTTGAGCATCTTCAACACCACGGCGCACCTGATGACCATCCCGGTCAAGCTCTTCAATTACGTCCAATACTCCGTCGATCCGATGATCGCGGCGGTCTCGGCCGCCACGATTTACGTCGCCATAGCCGTCGTGTTCCTGCTCGACCGCGCCGTCGGACTCGACAAGGTCACGACCAGCAGCTGAGGACCCCAACCATGAGAAGCAACACTGTCATCTCCACGATCGATTCGCATACCGGAGGCGAGCCGACACGCCTTGTCGTCAGCGGTATTCCGGTCCGCGGCGGAACCCTCCTCGAGCAGCGCGAGGACATGCGTCGCAATTACGATCATCTGCGCTCCGCGCTGATGCGGGAGCCGCGCGGTCACCGCGGCATGTTCGGCGCCGTGATGGCGCCCCGGACCCGCCCCGAGGTCGATTTCGGCATCATCTGGATCGATCACAACGGCTCTTACCTGAACATGTGCGGGCACGGAACCATCGGTATCGGCTTCACCGCGGTCGAATGCGGCCTTGTGCCGGTGACCGAGCCGGTCACGCGCATCCGGATCGATATGCCGGCCGGCCTCGTCGAGGTTCATGTCCAGGTGGAGGGCGGTCGTGCCCGCCGCGCGAGCCTCATCAACGTGCCGGCCTTCGCCTACAAACTCGGCGAGAAGATCGACGTCCCGGGCTACGGAACGGTCCCAGTCGACATCAGCTTCGGCGGAAGCTTCTTCGCCGGGGTACGGGGGGAGGACCTCGGCATCGAGGTGAAGCCGGAACGCGCTTCCGAACTGGTGGCGGCCGGGCTCGCTATCAAGGACGCGGTCAATCGTCAGACCACGGTCGAACACCCGACCGTGAGCCATATCAAGTCCGTCGATCTGGTGACGATCTATGGGCCGGGCCAGGCGCCTGGCGCAAAGTACAAGAACATCCATGTCTTCTCGGACGGGTCGTTCGATCGCTCGCCCGGCGGTACAGGCACCTCGCATATGATGGCCCTTCTCATCGCCCGCGGAGAGATGAAGGCGGACGAAGAGATCATCTCCGAGGGCATTACGGGATCGTTGTTCTCGGGGCGCATGGTCGAGCGGACGAAGGTCGGCTCCTTCGACGCGTTCATCCCGGAGATCTCCGGCACGGCTTATCTCACCGGACTTCACCAGTTCCTCATCGACCCGGAGGATCCGCAGCGGGAGGGGCTGACCATTGGCTGAACAACGGCAGGCTGACGGCTCGGGGGCACTCGCCGGTTTGCGTGTCCTGGAACTCGGCTCGATGCTGGCGGGGCCGTTCGTCGGAACGCTTCTCGCCGACTTCGGTGCGGATGTCATCAAGGTCGAGAAGCCAGGCAAGCCCGATCCGCTTCGGGAGTGGCCGCCGCACAAGGACGGCGTCGCCCTGTGGTGGAAAAGTATGGCGCGCGGGAAACGAACCGTCACGCTGGACATCTCGAAGCCGGAGGGCCGTGACGTCGCGCTGCAGCTCATCGGACACAGCGATATCGTCATCGAAAATTTTCGCCCCGGCACGCTGGAACGCTGGGGACTCGGGCCGGACGCTCTTCGAGAGGACTTCCCGCAGACGATCTGGATCCGCGTCAGCGGCTATGGCCAGACGGGTCCCTACAAAGACCAGGGCGGTTACGCGACAATCGCCGAGGGCTTCAGCGGTCTTGCCTCCTTCGCCGGCTTTCCGGATCGCGGGCCGATGGTCTCGGCCTTTCCTCTCGGCGATTATCTGGCGGGCGTCTTCGGCGCGTTCGGAGCGATGGTCGCGCTGCATCACCGGAGCAGCACCGGTGTGGGGCAGGTCGTCGACGTCAGCCTGTTCGAACCGCTCTTCCGGATCATCGAGGCTGTGACCCTGCGCTACGACCAGACGGGACAGGTCAAGCCGCGTCTCGGCAACCAAATGGAAGAGGACGTTCCGCGTAACGTCTATCCCACGGCGGATGGCGGATACATCGCCGTGAGCTGCGGATCGCAGCGCATCTTCGAGAACCTGCTCGACGCCATCGACCGCGCCGATCTCAAGACTGATCCGCGCTTTACGACGATGGCCCTTCGCGTCGCCAACCGCGACGCGATCGACGATATCGTGCGTGGCTGGATGCAGTCGCAGGCGACCGAACACGCGCTCGAGCAGCTTCAGGCTCACCACGTCGTCGCCGGCCGCATCTATGGCATCGATGACGTGTTCCGCGATGCTCACTACGCGGCGCGGAACACCATCGCCAGCATCGTCGACGAGACACTCGGCGTCCTCAGGATGCCGGCGCCCGTGCCGCAACTTAGCGGCACGCCAGGATCGATTCGCTGGACGGGGAAGGAACCCGGCGCCGACAACGATGTCGTGTTCCGACGCATGCTGGGGATCTCCAGCGACCTGATCGAGCGTCTGCGCAAAGCCGAGGTGATATAATGGATGCAAGCTCTCTGGGACGGCGGCTCCCGGCCGAGAGTATCGGCATTGTGGGCTACGGCCAATCCGTCTATTCCAAGAAGACCGATCGTACGCTCCTGTCGCTTTTCGCCGAGGCCGCCAAGGGTGCACTCCACAGCGCCGGCCTCGACAAGTCGTCGATCGATGGCCTCGCCGTCTGCTCGTTCGACCTGCCGCCGGACAATGCCGTCACGCTTGCCGAACAATTCGGTCTCAGCGTGTCCTGGGCCTATTTCGGTACGGCGGGAGGTGCCGGGCCTGTTGCCTCCGTGATCAACGCCATTCGCGCGATCGAACACGGTCACGCCTCCGCGGTCCTCTGCCTGGCGGGTGACGCCTATGATATCGGCGGGCATTACCGAATGATGGACAACTTCAACCGCGCGCTGCGCAACTATGGCACGCCGAACGGATTCGGCGGTGCCAATGGCCTCTTCGCCATCGTTCAGCGCAAGCATATGGAGACCTATGGCACGCGGCCGGAGGAGCTCGGCCGGATCTCTGTCGGTCAGCGCGCAAGCGCCCGGCTCAACGACAACGCGCTTCTGCGCGGTCCGCTCACGATCGAGGATTATCTCGATGCGCGGGTGATCGCCGACCCGATCCGCCTCTATGACTGCGTTCTCCCCTGTGCCGGCGCCGAGGCTGTGCTCGTGGCTCCCCTTGACCGGGCGGAGCCCGGGCGTGGCGTGCGGGTCCTTGCCGGCTACGAGCAGCACAATCATCCGCCCGATGAAATCGCGCCGCTCCGGGGCGGATGGGAACTGTTCCGCGACGCGCTCTACCGCGACGCCGGCTACGGGCCGAGCGACATCGATTTCGTCCAAGCCTACGATGATTACCCAATCATGGTCGCAATCCAGCTCGAGGATCTCGGATTCTGTGCCAAGGGCGAGGTAGGCAAGTTCCTGGCGGAGAATACTTTCTCATTCGACGGTTCCTTTCCGCTGAACACCAATGGCGGACAGCTCTCCTGCGGACAGGCCGGCGCCGGCGGCGGCATGATCGGGCTTGTGGAGGCGATTCGGCAGCTGCGCGGAGAGGCCGGACCCTGGCAGGTCGAGGGCGCCCGCCGCGGTCTTGTCTCCGGCTACGGCATGGTCGGATACGGCCATGGCCTGTCGACAAGCAGCGTGATCTTGGAGGGCGCGAAATGACCGAGACGATCCCACATTACCCGCAGCCCGTGACCGATGCGGACAATCGCCCATTTCTCGATGGATGGCGACGAGGCCAGCTCTATCTTCAGCATTGCCGCGGCTGCGGAAAGGCCGTTTTCTATCCGCGATCTCTTTGCCCCCACTGCTGGTCGACCGACCTGGAGTGGCGGCAGGCGAGTGGCCGGGGCACTGTAGTCTCCTATAGCCGCATCTATCGGCCGAACCATCCTGCCTTCAACGACGAGGTTCCAATCGTCCTTGCCGAGATCAGACTTGCCGAAGGTGCCGCGCTCCTCGCCCGCATTCTCAGAGGAGATGTCGAGAGCGGCATGGAGGTGATGCTGATGGCGTCGGCGGAAGCCGCCGAGCGTTTTCCGCTCCCCGTGTTCCAGCCCGCTTGAGAGTGCATTGGACTCCGGAGGCGAAGAGGCGGATCGACCCGGATGCGTCTGACCACAGGCAAGATAGGAAGACATGCTTCAGATCACGCGGGACCAGATTGCTGAGGCGCTCGACAGGCCGAGTCTCGTTGAATGCTTGCGCGCGGCGTTCGAGGCTGGCTGCGAGGCGCCCGTCCGACACCATCACGAGGTCGCCACCTCCGGTGCTGGCGGAACCCTGCTGCTGATGCCGGCCTGGCAGGTCGACCGCTATCTCGGCGTCAAGATTGC
>QOZR01000021.1 GCA_003576685.1 Virgifigura deserti | reverse complement strand
GGAGGCGGACATCGTCTCCTGCGCAACCCTGTCGAAGGAGCCCCTGATCCGTGGTGAGTGGCTGCAACCGGGATCGCACCTCGACCTTGTCGGCGGCTTTACGCCGCAGATGCGCGAGGCGGACGATGCCGCGATCCGCCGGGCCGAGGTCTTCGTCGACACGCGTGGCGGCGCGCTCAAAGAGGCTGGCGACATCGTCCAGCCGCTGGCGACCGGTGTCCTGCGCGAGAGCGAGATTCGCGCTGACCTGTTCGATCTCACGCGCGAGCAAGCCCCTGGCCGCGAAACGGCGCAGGCGGTGACATTATTCAAATCGGTCGGTGCGTCGATCGAAGATCTGGCCGCCGCCGTTCTGGTCTACGAGCGATGCGACCAGCCGGAGTTGAGGGGTGGCCCGTCTAACTAGCCCTCGGCCACAATGATCCTGCTGGACAGAGCCGGTGCAGCTTGGTGCGAGCGGTGCTGGTGGCAACCGATCAGCGTGCATTTGGCCAGCGTGCATTTGGTGAGTGAGGCCTCGCTCGACTGACGGAACCCTCCAGTCCAGCCGCTGTTCGTTCCCCTAGTGGAGACAGCTGAGAAGGGTCCGGAATATGACCAGCAATCGGAACGAAGGCGAAGGCAGCCGCACCGCCGCGCGCGCGTACAACAAGGGAACGCGCGAGCATAGCAAGACCCACGATGTCGACGCCGAGGCCAAGAGGGCCCGCGAGGCGCTGGCGGGTAAGGAGGGCGACAGTCTCCGGGAAGCGGAACAGCGGGGCAAGGCTCACGCCAAGGACGAGGACCCGGCCATCAAACGTGATCACTGAGCCCGCGAGCTGGGCTTGGCTTGCGGCTGGAACGCCATGATCTGCAAGCTCCGGGTCCGTCCGCTGGCCGAGGCAGCGGACGGACCCGGCCCAACAGCTGGGTTGATAACGGCCCGATTAACGCTGGATATGGGGCGAACCCGCTGTGTCCTCGGCGCCCGAGTCAGGAGCGTGAGAGATAACGCGGCAACTCCCGCTCAAATTCGGGGAAGTAGCGCGATATCATCGTCACGTCGAAGCGTCCGAGGATCGACTCCTTCGGCTCACGGTCGAGCAGGAACCGAAAGGCCGCCTCGAGACAGCGCTCTGGCGTATGCTTGCCGGCAGTCAGCCGCCGGCACGTCTCCTGAGCCATCGTGACCTGGTGATACGTCTCGCCCTTTCCTTCGCGGATGACCACCTCGAACGCGAGGGGCTCCCCCTCAGCAATGCGCCGAACCTGAATCATGTCGACCTCCTTTGCCCGTGGGGCGCCTTCTTCGTGGAATGGGCCTCACGTCTCGAACCGCTGGACAGGTGCGCCAAGCGACCTGCGCTGATAGACGGTCGCTCACCTATTGTTCACCCTGAAGCCCGACCTTCGCGCCGCCTATGCCCACATGCAAGGCAAGCCGCAGAGGATTCCCAGGTGGGCGTATCTCGGGCGCCGGCCGCGCCGGACGGGGCGAGGAAGTGACGGAAGCCGGGCATCATCCATTCCACGGTAAAAGGTCATGCTTTCGTGCGACAGGCCGGCTCCACATGTAATGTCCGTGCCAAAGATCGACCTGCGCTCCCGGTGCGCTTCAACGGCCGGGTTCAGCCAGACCTGTCCCATCAGCGAGTTTTCTCATGCATGCATTCTTCGAGCGCCTGTTCGATCCTCTGGCTCCGGCCGAAATCGTGCAGCCGCCCGAGCGGATCGTCCCGTTCTTCCGGTACTTCCTGAAGCCCGTCCGAGGGTTGCTGATCCTGACGTTGATCGTCGCCGGCCTCGCGTCGCTGTCCGAACTGGCGCTGTTCGTGTTCCTGGGCCTTCTGGTCGATTGGGTGGGCACCACCGGCCGCGAGCAGTTCATCGAGCAGCACGGCTGGGCCCTGGCGGGAATGGCACTGGTCGCCATCGTCCTACGGCCGGTTCTGGTTCTGCTGTCGCGCGGGCTGATCAACCTGACGCTGGTGCCGGCGCTTACCAGCCGCGTGCGCTGGCGCAACTACCGGTGGGTGGTGCGCCAGAGCCTCTCGTTCTTCCAGAACGACTTCGCGGGGCGGATCGCGCAGAAAGTCATGCAGACGGGGCCGGCGCTGCGGGAATCGGTCATCAATGTGATCGACGGCATCTGGTTCCTGGTGACGTTCCTGATCGGGACCATTGCCCTGTTCGCCGCCCTGGACTGGCGCCTTCTGCCACCGGTCCTCCTGTGGATCGGCGCCTATGTCGTGGTCATCGTTTCCATGGTGCCGCCGGTTCGGCAAAAGTCGGCGGCCCTGTCGGAGGCGAACGCGGCCCTGTCCGGGCGTGTGGTCGACAGCTACACCAACATCCTGTCGGTCAAGCTGTTCGCGCATGCGGAGCGCGAGGACGACTTCGCCCGTGCCGGCCTGGTCCGTTATCTCGGCGCTTTCCGGATGCTGATGCGGGCGATCTTCAACATGACCGTCCTGCTGACGGTGCTGAACAGCCTGCTCCTGCTGACCGTCACGGCGCTGGCGATCTATCTTTGGCTGGCCGGATCGGTCACGGTAGGTGCTATCGCTGCCACCACCGGCCTGATCATCCGCCTGACCCAGATGTCCGGCTGGATCCTGCGAACCATCACTTCGCTGTTCGAGAACATCGGCACGGTGCAGAACGGCATGGAGACCATCGCGCGGCCCCATGCGGTGACGGATGCGGCGGATGCGCCGGAGCTGACTGTAAGCCGCGGCGCCATCCGGTTCGAGAATGTCCGCTTCCACTACGGCAAGGAGGGCGGTGTCATCGAGGATCTGTCGCTGGACATCCGGCCGGGCGAGAAGGTTGGGCTGGTCGGGCGCTCCGGTGCCGGCAAGTCAACCTTGGTCAACCTGCTGATGCGCTTCTACGATTTGGAAGGCGGGCGCATCCTGATCGACGGAACGGATATCGCGACGGTCACACAGGCTGGCCTGCGCGCCCAGATCGGCGTCGTCACCCAGGATACCGCCCTGCTGCACCGATCGATCGCCGACAACATCCGGTATGGGCGGCCGGATGCGAGCTTCGAAGATATAGTCCGTGCCGCCCAGCTGGCCGAGGCGGAGGAGTTCATCGCCGGCCTAACGGACCCATGGGGCCGCCGCGGCTACGACGTCCATGTGGGCGAGCGCGGCGTCAAGCTGTCCGGCGGCCAGCGACAGCGCATCGCCATTGCCCGAGTGATCCTGAAGGATGCGCCCATCCTGATCCTGGACGAGGCCACCGCGTCGCTGGATTCGGAGGCGGAGGCCGCGATCCAGGGCCAACTGGCGACGCTGACGCGCGGCAAGACGGTGATCGCCATCGCGCACCGTCTGTCGACCATTGCCGCCATGGACCGGCTGATCGTGATGGATCAGGGACGCATCGTCGAGACGGGCAGCCATCAGGAGCTACTCCGCCGCGGCGGCCTTTATGAATCGCTCTGGATGCGCCAGTCGGGCGGGTTCCTGGCCGTATCGGGGTGACGGTGTCTAGGGCGTGTTTTCAAAGCCGTGCTGGCCTCATCCTTCCATGGGCCCGGGAAGCGAGAAGACCTTGATCGCGCGACCGACGCCCGGAAGCGTGTGCTGGCCGAGCGGCCGCAGCTGTTCCGGGTATAGCGCGGCGACAGCCTCTGAGATGACGAGAGGCACCGCGAGCACCTTGCAGAGCGTCTCCAGGCGGAAGACCTCGTTGACCGCGGTCCCGGTCACCGTGAAGTCGAGGCGCCGCGCCGAACCGACATTGCCGTACATGATATCGCCGGCGTGAAGCGCGATGCCGCAGCGGATCTCGGTCATCCCCGCCTCGGCGCGCCGGGCGTTGACCTCCGCCAAGCGACCCAACGCCTCCCGGGCCGCCGCGAGCGCCTGCCGGCACGCCTCCTCGCCGGCCCGGGTGCCGGCCCCGAACGGGAATATGGCCAACAGGCCGTCGCCGATCAACTTCAGCACCTCGCCGCCGCTCGCGGCGACCGCCTCGATGACGCAATCGAAGTACGCGTTGAGCGTGGCGAGGTAGACCTCGAGCGGCACGGTCTCGGCCAGGGCGGTCGAGTCGCGTAGGTCGCTGTGCCAGACGACAGCGTGGATGACCTCGCCCTGGCCGCGCCGAACGCGCCCGCGCAGCACGTTCCGGCCGGAGGCCGCGCCGAGGTACGTGCCGAGGAGCATCTCTGCCATCTCGTGCGCCGCCGCGGTCTTGACGGCGAGGGCCAAGGGCGGAGCGAGCACCCGCAGGGCCGCCAGTTCATCCCTGTGGAACCCTCCGGCGCGGGCCGTGGCGAACGAGCCGGTGATCCCCTCGCGGATGGTCACGCCGCTCGGCAGGTCGGGCCAGAACTGCGGGTCGACCGAGCCGCCGAACGGCTGGAAGAAGGCGAAGTAGTCCGTGAGCCCCCGGCTCTGGAGCTGCTCGAGGATGGGGAACGGAAGCTTGGCCTCGCCATCCTCCAGGCGGTACCGCAGCTCCTCGGTCCCGGTGCCATGCATGTGGGCGAAGGGCGAGGGTGTCGAGCGCAGGATGAGTTGCCAGGTGACCGTGTGGCGCTCGGCCCTGCCGGTGTCCCGGGACCAGGCGAAGTTGATCGCGTCGAACTGGGGGTGGAACACCATAAAGGCGACGATGGCCCGCTCGAGGTCCAGGTCCCCGGCGACGAGCCGCGCGCAGAGGCCTTCCAGGATCGTGCCGGCCGCGGCCCCTTCCAGCGCCTGCCGGTGGAGCCAGGACACGATCGTGGCCGCCTGGTCCAGGATGCGGTCCTCTGGCATGCGAGGCACGGTGTCATGCGGAAGAGGGCTCCGCAAGCGCAACGTGGTCGTACGCCCGGCCGGCCGCCTGAAGGAATATCGGCGGATCGCAACTCGTTACGACAAGCTGGCGGCGAGCTATCTGGCGTTCGTCGAACTCGCGGCAATCCGCATGTGGCTTTGAAAATGAAGCCTAGAGCCCGATCCGACCTTGTCGGATCGACCTGACCGGACCGAAACCCATTCGCTCCGAATCCCGCCAGAACCTACCACTGGTGAAGTCGCCGCTCCTTTGACCGGCTAACGGGGTAACAACGATGCCACCGGTGTCTGCCCCTTCGGGGGAGCGCGCCAGGCCCGATTGCGGGCGTATGATTCCGGGGTTCCGCAGCCTGCAGCCCCAGAGGTTGGGAGTCATCGCAGCACGCGACGATCCAACTGACTTTGGCCAGCAGGCCGTTCCTTGGGGAGCACTGGAGGTGCGACGATGCATCACGGCACGCTGCTCTCATTCGCTATCCTTGCCTTGCTTGCCGCTTCGCCCGCCGACGCAACGCCGACGGGGGTGCCAGCCGGGCCTCCGGCACGGGTCGAAGCGCCGCTCGCTCCGGAGATCTCCGCCGTGCTTCCGTCAATGAGAGAGGGTGGACACGAGGTCCGGCTCTATCGGGTGGCCTCGGAGGGAACGGAGGATCAGCCGGAGCAATCGGCGGCGGTGATGGTGGACAACGGGCAGGCGCTCGACGCGGCACCGGCAAAGCCGATGATTATCGCAGTAGCAGGGGATGGCGCGGCCGGACACCCTACTCCGCTGGGGATCACTGTCGTCCCAGCGCCGCACCCGCCCGCGAACGCAGTTTCCGTCCTGATTTCCGGGCTGCCGCCCGGATCATTGCTGTCACGCGGCGAGGATCGCGGCGCCGGCATTTGGCGCATCGGACTAAAGAACTTCGATGGTCTCTGGAGCGCCGGACTCATGGATCTGGATGACCTCAGCTTGACCGTCCCGCCGGACTATATCGGGACGATCGACCTGAAGGTCACGGCGCTCGCCATGCATGACAAGATCAGCCTGAAAAGCAATACGCAATCGCTGTCCGTCACGTTCGATCCGCCGCCGGCCGCCGACACGGCGCTAGTGGAGGCCACCGGGCCGGTGGTCCGGGACGAGCCGCCGGCGCCGGTCGCCGTGGAGGAGCCCCCGCTTCCGGCAGCGCCGACACCGCCGACCGATGCCGAGCCGGGAGGATCGGAGCTGGCCGCGCCCGAGCCGTTGCCCGTCGAAGCGCCTCAAATAGAGACGGTAATACCGCCGAATCCGGCCGAAACCGAAAGAGCCGACGCGTCGGTAAGGGCGACCCAAGCGGAAGTAGCGATGGTGCCCGGGGCGATGGAATCTGGGGCGATGGAACCGGGAGCCGAAGAGAGCGGCCTGATCGACGAACCGAACTCCGACGGCAATGGGAGTACCGCACCGGCGACGGTGGTTCCGATCCCGGCGCCGGCCGTTGCCGACGAGATCGACGGTCCCGCGGCCCGCAGTCCGGCGCCGGATGCAGCACAACCCCCGGCGGCGTCCACTGTGCCGCCCACTCTGCCGCCCCTTGGGCCGCCAGTGGCACCCCCGAGTCACGAAGAGTGGCCGGTGGCGGAGCCGGCTTCGACCGCCGACAGTGCCGAGGAAACAGTCGCGGCGCCTCCGGGCGAGGCGCCAGCCTCGGCCCGCTCGGTGTCCGGGAGGACGCAGACGGCGGCGCTCGGGGACGGCGTGCCGGCTCCCGCGCCGTCGCAACCCGACGAATCCATTGCGGCCAAAGCGGTGCCGTCCGCAGCGCCGGCGCCGGTAGGCTCGGCCGGGGTCCTGCCCGAAGACCTCGTCATGGAGCGGGGCGACGCGCTGCTCGCACAAGGCGATCTGGCGGGTGCCCGGCTCTTCTACGAGTTCGGCCTGGGCACGGGAAGTGGTCGCGCCGCGTTCGCGCTCGGCAAGACCTACGACCCGCTCGTTCATCGGCAGCTTGGCGTGCGCGGGGTCCCGCCCGACCCGGCCAAGGCCGTCGACTGGTATCGCACGGCGATTGCGGCCGGAAACACGGAGGCCGAGCGCTGGCTTCAGGACCTGACCGCCTGGCTCGACCACGGCAGATAGGGAGGAAGAGAACATGAGTCTGGTGCGAGTTTGCCATCTCCTGATCCTGGGTCTGTGGCTCGCATCCGGGACCGTTCCGGAGGCGAGAGCGGACACGCCCTGGAGCGATCGGGCCAACTCGGGCACCGTCGGGATCATCTCGGGCGGTGTCGAGGGCACCTATGTGCGCATCGCCAGCGACCTGGCCGCGGTGCTGGACGATGGCGACAAGCTGCGCGTTCTGACGGTGCTCGGCAAAGGGTCCATTCAAAACATCGGAGACATCCTGCATCTCCGGGGCATCGATATCGGCATCGTGCAATCCGATGTCCTCGCCTATGCGAAGCGCGAGCGGGTGTATCCGAACCTCGACAACCGACTGCGCTACATCACGAAGCTCTACAATGAGGAGCTGCACGTTCTGGCCAGGCCCGACATCGCGCGCATCGAGGATCTCGCCGGCCAGAAGGTCAATTTCGACGGTCAGGGCAGCGGCACGCATATGACGGCGTCCTTGATCTTCGACAGGCTGGGCATCACGGTCGAGCCGACGACGGACGACCAGGCGCTCGCCCTCGAAAAGCTGCGGGCCGGCGAGATCGCCGCGCTCGTCTATGTGGCGGGCAAGCCCACGCGCCTGTTCACCGACATCAAGGCGGCGGACGGCCTGCATTTCCTGCCGGTACAACCGACGCCCGAGCTGCTCGAGACTTATCTGCCGTCGCGCCTGAGCAGCACCGACTATCCGATTCTGATCGACCCCGGGCAGGAGGTCGAGACCGTCGCCGTCGGCGCCGTCATGGCTGTCTACAACTGGGAGCGGGGGCACGAGCGGAACCGCAAGGTCTCGCAATTCATCGATACCTTCTTCAGCCGGTTCGGCGAGTTCTTGAAACCGCCGCGGCATGCAAAATGGAAGGAGGTCAACCTCGCGGCCGAAGTGCCGGGCTGGACCCGGTTCGCGCCTGCCGAGGCCTGGCTGCGCCAGAACCCGATCCCGCAGGAGGAGCCGACCGACGCGATCGCCTTGCGCGAGAGCTTTCGGACCTTCATCGCCCAGCAAGGGGTGACGACGGTGGAGGAGACCGACGCCCTGTTCGAGGAGTTCCTTCGCTGGCAGGCCCAGGCCGGGCAGTGATCGTTCAATCGATCGACCCAGCGGGAGCCGGGGCGCCGTAAGCTTCGCTGCTCGGCAACGCCGAGACGGGCCAGGGACAACTCCGGCCGAACAGATCCGCGGCTGGTCCTTGACCCGAATATCGGGCGGAACCGTTTCGAGCAGTCCGGGGTCCTTTGCGGCAGGGCCGCTCCTTCGCCGAAGATGGATTAATGCCAAGCTCCGTCAGGACGGCGGAGCCTTACCCCGGCACTCCTGATCACCGGGGCGGCGTGGAAACGCGGATCATGACGAATCTGACGCGTTTCACGAAGGCAGCAAGCGTCACAATGTGGCGAATCAAGATGCTGTGGAAACCCAGGGATGAGTTCGATATCGCGATTCAGGCTATCCGAGAGGTGCAGTTCTTCCGCCGCACTTATGCGGACAGTGACAGATTCTACGACGAGTTGACGCTGATCGTGGATGATCTGATCGCTTCAGATCGCGCTTCCGACGGACAGCCCGGCCTCTTGGCAAATGTCGCTGAGGCGCTACGGAAGAGCTACAGATAAGCCGCTATCGCCTCACAACGGCTGGCGCGGGCTGCCACACAAGGCGATTTTCCATTGGAACGCCCGGAAAGCGCCTCTGCCGGAATGGGCCGACCAAGCCATATATCTATGTATCTATGAGCGGGGCACTGGTTCCAGCGTCGCTGTCGGCTGTCGATCCGGTGACGGGCCTGTCGCCGTCGCAGTTCGACGAAGGCTCGTTCGACGCCGTCGTCATGCGAAGCGTCAACGAGCATTTTCCCTCGCCGAGGGCTGAGGCGGAAAGGGCCGCGAACTTCCTGAAACGCGGCGGACAGCTGTTCGTCACCACCGACAACTTTGCCAACCTCGACCGCGGTGTCTTCGGGGAAGACTGGCACGGCTTTGACGTGCCTCGAAACCTCAACCTGTTCACGCCGCAGACGCTCGTCACATCAGTTGAGAGTGTCGGCTTTGTCGTCCGACAGGTCTGTTACAAGTTTGGTTCCGAACCATCAATCAGGTCGCCAGATGGCGACTCGCCCGCCAATAGAGATCCATACCGCGGGACACGACATGAACCAGTATCTGAGAGAGTCTGGAACGCAGAAGTCCCGGTGCAAAGGGAAGATCGCCGCCGCTCAAAAGCTCGCTGTCGCTGATAACGCGTTGCTGGCGTGCCCGTTTGCGCCGCTCGTGGATCAAGCGCCAATTGGAAATGAGCCAGGCCCAGGCCCGGAGCCAGTCGCCGCTCCAGCCTCTGGACACAAAAAAGGCCAGCGTCGCCCCCTCGTAGACTAGCAGCACCGGCATCAGGAGAAGCAGCGTGCTCAAGCGATAATAGGTAAGAATGGTCAATAGTCTGTGCCGATGCGTCAGGAACGCGCGTCGCGCGGGATAGGCATCCTTTCCGCGGAACGAAAGGCCAGGCGTGCCACGGCCACGGTCGTGGTAGACAACCCCTCGCGGCTCGCAAACCAGACTATGGCCCAACAGCCGCATGCGAATGCTGAACTCCAGATCTTCGAAGTAGAAGAAATAGAGCTCATCGAATCCGCCCGCGGCCAACACGAGCTTACGATCGACGAACAAGCAAGCGCCGATACAGGCGCCGACCACGGCCGGCTCGGCGCCCTCGTCGAACCTGCTATATGCGTGCCGCAATGTCATAGTGCCGATAAAATGCACGGCCGCCCCGTCGCACTGCACGACTTGGCATTCCGGATAAAGGACGATGCGTGGACAAACGACGGCCGCACGGTATTCGCGAAGCGTGCGGGCGAGCCGGGCAAGGGTATCGCCGGCGACATACACATCATTGTCCAGCAGGATCGCAAGATCGCTTGAGGCATGCCGAAGGCCTACGTTGCGGGCCGCCGGCAATCCCCTGTTCTCCGGAAGCCTGACGAGTTCGACTGCGGGGAACTCGGCCTCGATACGCTCACGGCTTCCGTCGGTCGAGGCATTGTCGACGACGATGATCTGCGTCGGCTGCATGTGCGATGCGGTTACGGCGCGGATACAATTGATAACGCGCTCCCCACCATTGTAGTTGATGATAATCGCGGCAATCGTGCCGACCGCCGTGGGTGATGCCGGATGGGGTTCAGACGTCGGCATATTTTGCTCCGCGACCGCTGAGAACCTGGGCATAGACTTGCTCGACTTTTTCGGCAGTCCGCTTCCACGTAAACTCGATGCGGGCCGTCGCCTGCGCCGCCGCACCGAGCTGCGCCGCCAAATCGGTGTTCTCAAGCAGAGTCACAATGGCTCTGGCAAACCCAGCAACGTCGCCGTTCTCAACAATCAGCGCGGTTTTCGCATGGTCGAGATTCTTAGCCGATCCAGAAAATGAGACGATCGCCTTTCCAGCCGCCATGTAGTTGAGCAGCTTCTGCGGCAGCCCATCACAGTCTGTGCGTGGGTTGAGCGCTATCCGGGCTCGGCTGAGAAGCTCCGGCAAATGATCGAAATCTGCTTGCACCAGCTCAAGGTATGGCATGATTCCCAACTGCTCGGCCAACGCTATCAGCGGTTCGAACGGCTCGTTCGCCACGATCAGCAATCTAGCGTCCGGGTGCGTCGCAACGACCATCTTGAAGCTTTCGAGCATAAGATCGATACGCTGATACTTGGCGAAATTTCCTGTATAGATGAGCCAGTTGCGTCCAGCGGCTGCGATCCCAGAGGTCTCACACCGCGAGAAAAAATGTTGCTCAACGCCATTCGGGATAAAGGCCACAGGCGGCGGTTGCCGACCACAGGTGGCGAGAGCCGTCCGAATTTCGTCGGAGACAGCGATAATTGAGCATGCCTGCTTCGGCAGCCAACGATCCAAGGACATGCCGAGCCGGCGCTTGATGCTCGCAGTCATCCCGAGCTGGTAGTAAGGCAGTTCCGAGGACAGCAGTGTGTGGGCGTCGTAGACAACCGGAAGGCCCGTGAACCGCCTCACAAGCAGCGACACACCGAGGCCCTCGTAATGATGCGCATGGATGAGGTCGACGGGATGCGTTCGCACGACGCGCAGCAATACCGCGGCAAGAAGCGGGTCGACTAGGAAGAGCTTCTGATAGGACGGCCCTGGCTCGGTCTTTTGATAAGTCGGGACAACCGGGGTGCGGTGAATGGGGAAGGGGATGGAGCGCTTCTCTTCACCGAGGTGATACGTGACAACATGGACCGTGTGGCCCCTCTCGATGAGCGCTTCGGCCATTCTGTAGATCCGCGCCGGGGTGCCGCGCGGATACGGGAACGGGCAGGCGGCAACCATGGCGACGGCGAAGGCTCTGTTCATGGCGCCTCGGCCAAGCAGGCGGGCCAACAGACCAGGGGATGCACCAAACGCTTGAATTCTTAACCATTCAAGAGGGTAGTAAGCGTGATCGAAACGTCAACCCGCATGGAAAATCCGGCGTCGCGAAATGTTTGAGGGTTCAGCTCTTCTTGACAGTCGCCGCTACTTCAGTGCGGCTACGTTCGTTCATCAGCTGCCCATTGTTGAAATGAATCAACCGATCGTTTTGTCCTAAGACGGTATCCAAGATTTGCGGGAGCTTTCTGATCAGTTGAACACTCTATGAGAGAGAATCATGGCGGCGTGACAGGCCAGCCTGGTCGCACTGGCTGGAACAAATTTCGGAGCACGGCGGTTTACGGCACTGGAATGAGCACTCTTTCGGCGCCCCTGTGCCTCCGGAGCACACGCGAGCGGCAAGCCGTCGCAGACGGCAGCGCCGGCGAGGCGAGCGGCTGCGAGGGTTCACTGCAGGCGTTCGCCGCCCGCCGCGAGCTTTGGGCCAACGCGGCCGCGACGTCACATATAGCGCATGTTCGGTCTGCTCCATGTGGGTTGCCATCGGTCAAAATACCGGGGGCCAAGACGGATCCTCGTTGTCTGCCTGTGGCGATCGAGATCCGGGAGCGCCGGTGACCATGGCGGGGGGGCAGGGGACATTGGTGTCCGTTGTCGTTCCCGCCTATAACGCGGCAAGATACCTTCGCGAGACGCTCGACTCCGTCCTTGCCCAAACCTATCCCGATCTCGAAGTCATCGTCGTGGACGACGGTTCGACCGACGAGACCTTTGAAATCGCCAAGGCGGTCGCGGCAACCGACCCCCGGCTGCGTGTCCTTCGTCAGGCGAACAAAGGTCCAGGCGCTGCAAGGAACCACGGACTCGCGCAGGCGCGGGGAGCCCTGATCGCGCCGCTGGACGCGGATGACCTGTGGCACCCGACGAAGATCGCCAAGCAGGTATCGGCAATGCGACAGGGCGAACTGGACGTTGGTCTCGTTTATACCTGGTCATCCATGATCGACAAAGATAGCCGGATAGTCGATCAATATCGGGGCGAGTGCGTCGAGGGAGAGGCCTACGCCGTCTTAGTGCTTTACAACTTCCTCCTGAACGGGAGCACACCTCTTGTGCGCCGTGATTGCCTCGCTGCGATCGGCGGCTATGACGAGGCGTTCCTCTATGCCCAGGATTACCTTTTCGCTCTGGCCGTTGCAGAGCGTTACCACTTCGCGGTCGTGCCGGAATTCCTGGTGGGCTATCGCCGAACTTCCGGAAGCTGGAGCAGCAATGTCGTCGGATTGACCGACTTTCACAGCCGCGTGCTTGCGGAGGTGCGGCGGCGCCACCCCGAACTGCCCGCCCGGCTCTTCCGCTGGTCCATGGCCGCCTCCTGTTTTTCGGCTGCAGGGAAAAGCCTGCGAAGCGGCCGTGTCTTGCAAGGGCTGTCGCTCCTGACGAAGTCGGTGCTGCTTGATCCCACGCTGCCGCTTACGCCTATGGCTCGCAGAAGGCGGCGCCAAAAGCCGGGCATGCACTTTCTGGATACCTCGCCGGAGCCGCGGAACCTGCCGGACCCCAAACCCTTCGGACATCGTCGACATGCCTATGTCAAGCAGCTACGCATCGTCCGCCCAGCGTGACGTGCGGCGCGCAATCCCGCGCGGGATTTGCCGACGGCACACGCGCTCGTCGGCCCTGCCGAGATACTTCTTATGCTGACCTCCCTCATTTCCGCCTACATCGCCAGCCCCCATCACCGAGGCAAGCGGCAAATCTTACGGTGGGCGCTGCGGCTGGTAGATGGAAAGGCGGTGAGGTCGTGCTACGGCGTTCTTATCCGTTCGAATTCGCGAGATTACACGAACTTTGCCTCAATCGGCGGGCATCTTCTGTCCAACTACGATGACGTATTCGCTGAAGTCATCCAGCTCGAGCCGGGAATGGCCTTTGTCGACATTGGAGCGAACGCTGGGCTCTTTTCGATGGTGGCGTGTGCGAAAGTTGGTGAAACGGGCGCGGTCGTCGCGTTCGAGCCCTCATTGCGGAGCTATCGTGACTTGATCGAGAACGCCGTCCTGAATGGAGTGCAAAATTTCTACCCGTTCAACGCAGCGGTCGGCAATATCACGAAAATAGCGCGGTTCGCCGCTGGCAGGGCGGATCACACTGGTAGTGCTCACCTTGACGATCGAGGAGAGATTACGGTTCTTCAAATCCATTTCGATGATCTCGATTCACTTTTCGAGATAATTATCGGCGATCGGGCCACATTGATCAAAATAGATGTGGAAGGTGCGGAAGGGCAGGTTCTGGATTCGATCGCGCATTTCATTCGGAAACCTCAGGTCAAGAAGATAGTCGCTGAGATAGACGCTGAGAACTCGGCACGTTTTGGCCGCAGTGTTGAAGGAATATACTCTGCTCTGGCGGAGCTCGGATTTATACCAAGGCGTGGAATGTACAGCGCCCATCACTTCAACGAAATCTTTGAGCGGGAATGATCGCCGTTCGACAGGAACCCAGTGAACAGATGCCTGGGTTCAGGCAGAGCTTATCGCTCTCCACCAAAGGGCCGGCTGTTTTTTTCACGATGGTAATGTGCGTTAGCAATGCTGTTTCGTGCCCCGCATGCTTTTGGAGCAGTGCCGGTATAGGGTAGCGATGATGAGCTTGCGCAGATCGCGAATCGCGACGATTTCCGCCGCAGTGACGTCATCATTGCGTGAGCTGACGGGGGCCGGCCCGAAATCTGGCGTCGTCTTTCACCACATCCCGAAATGTGCCGGCGTTTCAGTCACAACGGCCTTGGTGAGCGTCTATGCTCCTTGGACCTATAGGAAGATCGAGGCGCCGGGCTCTGTGGCGGCAATCCGTTTCCTTGATCTACGCAGTGATACCCATGGACCGTTCGATGTGACGAACGAGGCGTGGACGCAAATCCATCAATTTCGTCAGCGTCTCCTCTTCAACTATTTGCATTCCGGCGCTAAATCTGTGAGCGGTCATGTGATGTATAGTCCGCGCATTCACGATGCTTTTGAGAAGACTCATAAGTTTGTGACGGTGCTTCGCCACCCAGTGGACAGGTTTGTTTCTCAATATCTCTATTCCAGCCGAAGTCAGTCATATGACCATGTCGACGTATCCTGGGATGCGGACGGCCTTTCCAAACTCGGTCCGATCTGGGGGCGCACGATCACCACTTTCCTTGGGGGAGCGGACGACAGTCGCGGGCGCTTGCCGTCGACTGAGCGCATGGTAGAGAACGCGAAGCTTGCGCTTGACCGGCTCGACGTCATCGGGTTTGTCGATGATCTCTCCAAGTTCGAAGGGGACGTGGCGCATCAGATCGGCGCCAGGATCACGATAGGGCGCCACAACCGCAGCTCACAACGTGAGAAGGAGACGATCGAGCTTTCCGAACTCAGGCCCTTAATCGAGGAGTTCTGCGCTCCAGATATCGAGGTCTACAATCATGCGCGCTTGAAATTCAGCGTTTGAACACTTGTCCACCGACCGCAATGTCTTTTCGACGGCACCGAAGAGCGCTTCGGAGGCTTGGTTTATGGCCGTTCAGCATGCATCATTGACGCTCTACTGATCGGCCGAACTCTTCGGACCGGACGGGTCGATGTTGATGTTCGCCCACGAGGACGAAAACGGGGGGAACGGTTGGATCCCAGAAGCGGAGGCAACGTAATGATCTTCGATCGACTGACACCTTGGGCGCCGCATATGTTGAGCGTCCTGCGCATCATGTCGGCGCTCCTTTTCCTGGAGCATGGAACGCAGAAGCTGCTCGACTTTCCGCCGCATGCCAATCCGCCGGCGCTGATGTCGCTGTCCGGTATTCAGGGGTTGATCGAGTTGATCGGCGGTGCGCTGCTTGCGATCGGGCTCTTCACCCGGCCTGTCGCCTTCATCCTGTCCGGCGATATGGCCGTCGCCTACTTCATGGCGCATGCGCCGGAAAGCTTCTTTCCCGTTCTGAACGGCGGCGATGCTGCGATCCTCTATTGCTTCGTCTTCCTGCATTTCGTTTTCGCGGGAGGCGGTGCGTGGAGCGTCGATGCCATGCGACGCGGAACCGACTTCGCGACACCCTGATCGTCTTAACCCGCGCCAAGTCCGAGTCGACGCAGGTCGCGGATAAGACCTGTTAGGCGTTCTCAGTCCGCCACGGTGCGGCCTTGGAGCGCCGTCGGCCGGCGCGCTTTCGCAACCCTGTGACGGGCCCAGGCCGAGACGAGCTCGGAGACGATCACGAGCGCCACGATCGACAGTAGAATCGCCGCCACGCGCTCGTTCTCGAGCTGCTGCACATTGCGCTTCAGGTACCAGCCCATGCCGCCGGCGCCGAAGAAGCCGACGACCGTCGCGGCGCGGAAGGCCACGTCCCAGGTGTAGATGGCGATGCCCGTCCAGGCGACCTTCACCTGCGGCCAAACGGCATACATGACCGTCTGAACGGCGTTGGCGCCGCTCGCCCGGATGGCATCCACGGGCCCCATGTCGACGGCCTCGATCTCCTCGGCGAGCAGCTTGCCGGCGAACCCGATGCAGAACATCGTGAGCGCCAGGACACCGGGCAGCATGCCGAAGCCCAGGATCGTCACGAACAGGATCGTCCAGATCATCTCATGGACCGACCGGCTCCCCATGATCACGAACCGCGCCATGGGGTAGAGAACGCGCCGGCTCGGGGTCATGTTGTAGGACGCGAACCAGGCCAGCGGCGCTGCCAGGAGAAGTCCGAAGAGCGCGCCCAGATAAGCCATCTGGATGGACTCCAGAACCGAATGCAGATAGTCCGGCTGGAGCACGTAGCCGACGTCCGGCGGGTAATAGCGGTTCGCGAGGACTTCCCCGATCCGTCCGAACATCTGGAGGAGTCGGGCCAGATCGATGCCGAGGAACTCGATGGAGTAGCCGATGAACAGAACGGCGCCCAGAAGCGCGGCATAGCGAAAGAGGGAGTCCGGGTATCTGAACCGGCTCCACTGCCGCCGGCTTCCGTCTCGTGCCTGGGCGCTGCGTGCGAACGAGATCATGGTCATGGCGGCCGTTTCCTTCCGCGGGGTCATCGGTCAGGTCACGGCCTTGCGGGCGTAGTGAGAGATCACTTCGCCCAGGATGATCAGGACGAGGATCGCCAGGATCACCATCGTGACACCGCCGTAATTGAACATGTGCATCTGCCGGAAGAAGGTCAGGCCCAAGCCCCCGGCGCCGACGAGCCCCATGATCGCGGAACGCCGAATGTTGATGTCCCACTCGAAGATGATGGTCCCGAGGACGACGGGCAGGATCTGCGGGATGATCCCGTAATACATGACCTGAAAGTTGTTCGCGCCGGTTGCCCGAATCGCCTCGACCGGCTTGTGATCGATGTTCTCGATGGCTTCCGCCGTGATCTTCGAAATGAACCCCACCGATCGCATCGCGATGGCGAGAATGCCGGGAAGCGCCCCGAGGCCGACCGCCGCGACGAAGATCAGCGCCCACACGATCTCGTGGATCGACCGGCTGAGCGTCATCAGGAACCGGCCCAGCGGATAGAAGACCGCCTTAGAGGGCGTCACATTGATGGCCCCGAACCATGCGACGGGCAGGGAGAAGCACAGGCCGAGGAGCGTCCCGAGCGTTGCCATCATAAAGGTCTCGACCATCGGCAGAGCGAGCTGCGGAATGAGGCTCCAGTCGAGCACGAGAAACCGTCCGATCGATCGCAGAACTCCCGTCAGGCTGCCGATGCGCGCCCAGTCGGTGCCCTCGATGATGATGACGTGAACGCTCCACAGGCAGACCGCAACAATTCCGGCGAACAGCGCCAGCTGGCGGGCTAGGTCCCAGCGGTGGCGTTCCACCATTTGCTGCAGAGCCTGCGCCCGGCCGCCCGTCATGGTGCGACGCTCTCCCATCAAAGAACCTCGAGGGCATAGATGCGGTCGAGGTCCCTCTGCTTCATATCCGCGATTCGGCCCTCGAACATCTTCACTCCGTCCTGAAGGCCGATGACCTTGTTGCAGAACTCCTGGGCGAGGTGGACGTCGTGAATGTTGCAGAGCACTGGTACGTTCACCTCGCGCGCCGTATCGCGGATCAGCACCATCACCTCGCGTGAGATCTTCGGGTCCAGGCTCGCCGTCGGCTCGTCGAGCAGAAGCAGCTTCGGATCCTGCATCAGCGCCCGGGCGATGCCGACCCTCTGGCGCTGGCCACCGCTCAACTGGTCGGCCCGCTTGTCGACATGCTCGCTCAGCCCGACGCGGTCGAGAAGCTCGAGCGCCCGCTCGATATCCTTTCGTGGAAACATCCTGAACAGGCTTCGAACCGTCCCGGTGTAACCGAGCCGGCCGGACAGAACATTGTCCATGACCGACATGCGATTCACCAGATTGAACTCCTGGAAGATCATCCCGATATGGCGCCGCAGCCGTCGCAGGCTCTTCTGCGCCATCGTGGTGATTTCGTCACCGAACAACTGGATCGACCCGCCGGTCGGCTCCACGAGGCGGTTGATGCACCGGATGAGAGTCGATTTTCCGGCCCCGCTCGGCCCGATGATCGCGAAGAAGTCCTCGGCCTCGACATCGAAGCTGACGCCCTTGAGAATTTCCGGGCTTGTGCGGCTATACCGCGCCGTCAGATCACGCACCTCGAGGATCGCCACTGCTCGTTCCTCCCCTATCCCTGGCCATGTTTCTGGCCACGCCCCTGGCTCGGCGGGCCGGTCGATTCACCCGGGCACACCGTCGCGCCCGGGCGAATGTTCCAGCTAAAGTTGCTTGCCGAAGCGAAGCAAATCCGGTCAGTTGCTTTCCTTCTTGGCCGCAAGTTCGCGGATGATGTTGTAATCCGCGTCCTGCATGGGCACGAACTTGTTCGAGTTGACGTTTTCGAGGAAGCTCTTCGCCTCCGGCCGCTTGTGCAGGGTCAGGAAGGTGTTCCGGATCTTCTCCTTCAGATCCGGGCACAGGGCGCCGCGATAGGTGAACGGGTCCTGCGGTATCACCGTCGACCGCCAGATCACGTTGAAGTCGTCGAGCTTGACCATGCCGCGGTCGACGACATTGTCGAACCGGTGGGTCGCGACGAAGCCGGCATCGACCTTGCCTTCGAAGACGGCGATGGTCGACAGGTCATGACCGCCGGTATAGACGACGTTGGAGAAGTAGTCCTCGAGTTCCTTATTGCCGATCTCCGGGGTGAAGGCGACGCGCGGTAGCAGGTTTCCCGAAGTGCTTGCCGGATCGGTCAGGCCGAGCACCGCCCCCTTCAGCGAGCCGATATCCGTAAATCCGCTTCCCTTCTTCGTAATCAGGACGGCCTGATATCCCGGTCCTTCCTCCTGAAGATGTCCGGGCTTCTTGGCATAGGTGGCGAACACCTCGATCGTCGGATCTTCTTCGTTGGCGATCACGTAGGAGTTTGGCCCGTGTACCGCGATGTCGACCCAGCCGCCCAACATGGCCTCGATGACGGAGGCATAGGAGGTCGGCATGTAGAACTCGATCTCCTTGCCAGTCTGCTCGGACAGATAGTCAATGACCGGCTCGTACAGGGCGACCTCCTGAGCGGTTTCCTCGGTCGGAATGATCGAGAAGCGCAGCACATCAGGGTTCTCGCATTCCTGGGCTCCCGCCGAACCGGCTCCGGACGCCCAGGTCCCCATCGCCACGACGGCCGCGGTCAGGACCGCAAGGCCCCTCCTTGTCTCCATTCGCATTGTCTTCCTCCCAACGGTTGCAAGTGATCTGTTTTTGCGATCAGTCCCTTTCCAGGGCTCTTCTTGTTCAACCTTCCGTCTATCGGCTTAGAAAGCCATCCTTCGCTCCGATGAAGTTTCGCCCCCGCTCCCCGCGAAAGGCCTCCTCGACGATCTCCCGCCATTCCGCCTCGGAGATGCCGTAGTCGGCGGTCTCGACGGAAACCCCCAGCGAGGCGAGAAACCCTTCCAGCCGGTCGGCGCCTCGCTTCAAGTCGCCGTCGAAAATCGCGGCCAAAGCCGCATCGCACTCGGCACTCGCGCCAACGGCGCTCCGCATGACCATTGGCAGGCTGAAGGAGCAGGCGAGGCCATGCGGGATACCGTGCCGGAGCGTAATCGGGTAGGAGATGTTATGGGCGAGAGCGGTCTTGGTATTCGAGAAGGCGAGCCCGGCGAGAAGGGCCGCCTTGGCGACCCGCGTGCGCAGGTCAAGATTGCCGAGGTCGTCGACGAGGCGGGGGAGGGTCTCGATCATCTCACGCGCCGCCGCGACGGCGAGCGCGCCGGAAACCGGATTGTGGTTCACGTTCCACAGGCTCTCGAGCGCATGCGACAGCGCGTCGAGCCCGGTCGCTACGGTGAGCGACCGCGGAGCGCCCAGGGTAAGCTCCGGGTCGACGACGGCCCATTCTGCATATAGATCGGAGCGCGACAGCGAATATTTGCGGCCGGCTTCCGCATGCCAGACCGTGCCCCAGCAGGTCATCTCGCTCCCTGTCCCCGCCGTCGTCGGAACGGCGATGATGGGAACGGCTTCGCGCCGATCTTCCGCGCCGCGCTGCTCGAGATGGCGGCTGACGCGCGAGAAATCGCCGTCGGCGACGGCCAGCACCTTGGCGGAGTCCATGACGGACCCGCCCCCGACCGCCACGATGACGCGTGGCGCAGGCCTCGCCTCGCCGTATCGGGCGCAGAGTTCCGTCAGGTTGGAGAAATCGGGATTCGGCTGAACGTCGTCGATAAGAATGGCGGGGTTGCCCGCCGTCGCGCGGATCCGGGCAGATATTTCGGCGAAGGCCGGCTCGTCATAGGTTACGAGGCAATAGGGGCGCCCTGCGACAAGCGCGCCGACCTCCTCAATGGCGCCGGCACCGAAGCGGACCCTTACCGGATTATGGAATCTCCACACCAATCGCCCCCGCTTGCGAGCATATCCAGCGAGGTATTGTGCCCTTGACTCTTTCTATCGATCCAATCCAAAGTTTCTATCGTTGCCATTGTAAAAATCAATGCTTCATACACAGCTCCGATCTTTCCATGCCGTGGCCAGCGAGGGTGGCTTCACAGCCGCGTCCCGCAAGCTGAATATCGGTCAGCCCACGATCACGAGCCAAGTCCGGGATCTTGAAGACTATTTCAAGGTCGAGCTCTTCGTCCGGCGCGGGCGCCGCGTCGAACTGACTGATGCGGGCCGTCAGCTCCACACCCTGACGCAGCGGCTCATGACACTCGAGCAGGACGCAAGCGACCTGCTCCGGGGCCTCGGGGGCCTGCAGCGGGGTACGCTGAAGGTCGGCGCGGTGGGGCCCTATCACGTGACCGAAATGCTGGCGAGCTTCCATCGCCTGTATCCCGGCGTCCGCCTGATGGTGATGATCCGCAATTCGCGGGAGGTTCTTCAGCAGCTCCTCGAGTTTTCGATTGACGTCGCCGTTCTGGCGCATGTCGAAGACGATTCCCGCGTCGTCGCGATCCCCTATAGCCGGCATCCGGTCGTCGCCTTCGTGAACCGGAGCCATCCCTGGGCCGGACGCAGGACCGTGTCGATTCATGATTTCTCCGACGAGCAGGTAGTCCTCCGCGAGGAGGGCTCGACGACGCGCCTCGCTTTCGAACAGGCTCTCGCCGATCATCGTGTCCGGATCAATCCGGTGCTCGAATTCGGCAGTCGCGAGGCCGTCTGGATGGCCGTGGAGCGGGGCCTCGGCGTCGGCGTCGTGTCCGACATCGAGTTCATCCCGCATCCGAATCTCGTCGGGCTTCCGATCCACGACTGCCGGATCGAGACGATTGCCCACGTCGCCTATCTGAAGGAGAGGGAAGGGTCCCGGATCATCCAGGCCTTCGTTTCCGTGGCTCGCGACCTGGGGGTCCAGCAGGACGGCAGGAAGGCAGGGTCCTGCCCGTCCTGACCTTCGTCGCCCCGATCCGCCTCGGTGTTCATCCAGGGTTCATCCGGAAGCGTGTTTGATCCAGGTGCGTGCCCTGCGGCGCCGGCGTTTCATTCGTATTATGCCGTTGAATATTCAAGTCTTCCGCGTTTGGCGGAGTCGCTCTTATAAAATGGGGGGATGTCAAAGTGATGCGTTTGTTGGGGGCCTTTTTCTGTGCGGCTTTGCTGTCAGGTTGCTTCGCGACGACTGCCGGATACCGTCAGCTCATAAGCGGCTGGGTCGGCCACACCGAGCAGCGTCTGGTTTCGGCTTGGGGCGTGCCGGACAGCGTATATACGTCGAATGATGGTTCGAAGGTGCTGCGGTACTACGACGAGTACACTTACCAGACCGGGGGGAACACGACCTACGAGCCGATCACGACGCACGACTCCGGAAAGGCGACGGTCTATGAGGACGGGGACAGAACCGTCAGCAAATATACGGACACGACGACGACATATGTGCCGGTAACGACGCCCGTCGTCACTCATCGTAAAAGCTGCGAGACCCAATTCACGATCTCACCGTCCGGCATCGTCACGGCCTTCTCGTTCAACGGCAATGACTGCAGGGCCGTCGAGGAGTAGGCACCTGAGCGGCGCCTACTCACCGGTTCAGCGCCTCAGCCCCACCGAGCGCCCGGCATCGGCCGGCCGGTCGAGCGCAGCGTGCGCGGCGCAGAGGTCACGGACCCTGGCCGCGACGAGTGCCTCGGCGGGGCAGGCCTTCTGCGCCTTCGTGTCGACGTGGAGAAGCATCTGTTCGGCCGAGGCGATGACATCGTCGGTCCGCGCGTGATGGATCCGGTGAAAGACATGCAGACGCTTCTCGTCGGCGGCGAGGATCTGCGTCGTCACATAGAGCGGCTCGAGCGCAGCGACCTCGCTCTTATGCATGATATGCGTCTCGACCGTGTAATAGCTGTGCCCGGCGGCCAGATAGTCGCGGTCGATGCCGATGAATCGAAGCAGGGCATCGCTCGCATCGCCGAAGACCTGCAGATAGCGACTCTCCGTCATATGGCCGTTATAGTCCGTCCAGTCGGGCTGCACGGTGCAGTCGAGCAGGCGCAGCGGCTGTGATATGTCATGCTCTGCGTCCGCGGCATCGCGGTGGGCGTTGTCGTAAAGCCGGTCTTCATGCTGTTTCAGGACTTCGCCGGCGCCCCAGCCCTTGCCGCTGTTCTGGGCCCGAAGCGCTTGAAGGATGGCCACCAGATTGTCGTCGCGAATGCGCTCGAGCTCGCGGATCGAGAGCTGGCCCGCCTGCGCGTCGGACTGCCGCGCGATCTTGTCGACCAGTTCGTCCGTCAGTTCCGGCACGTCCATGAGCTTGGTCCAAGGCCATTTGAGCGCCGGGCCGAACTGCGCCATGAAGTGGCGCATGCCCGCCTCGCCCCCGGCGATCCGATAGACCATGAACGTCCCCATCTGCGCCCACCGCAAGCCGAAGGAATAGCGGACGACGTCGTCGATCTCCTCGACGGTGGCCACGTCGTCCTGGACAAGCCAGAGCGCCTCCCGCCAGAGCGCTTCGAGTAGCCGGTCCCCAATGAAGGCGTCGATCTCCTTCCGCACATGGAGCGGCTTCATGCCGATCGAGGCATAGAACGCCTTGGCCCGGGCGATCGTCTCCGGCGTCGTCTGCTTTCCGCCGACGATCTCGACGAGCGGCAGCAGATAGACGGGGTTGAAGGGGTGGGCGACGACGAGGCGCTCGGGATGGCGCATCTCGGACTGGAGGTCGGAGGGAAGGAGGCCGGAGGTGGAGGAGCCGATGAGCGTGTCCGGTCGGGCATGCGCGTCGACCTCGGCAAAAAGCTTCTTCTTCAGGTCGATGCGTTCCGGCGCGCTCTCCTGGATGAAGTCGGCGTCACGGACGGCCTCCGCGACGCTGTCCACGAAACGCAGCACACCCTTCCGGCCTTGCGGCGCGTTGGTGAGCTTCGCAAAGGCGCGGTCCGCATTGGCCATGACCTCGCCGATCTTGCGCTCGGCCTCCGGATCCGGATCGAAGACCGCGACGTCGATCCCATTCTGCACCAGCCTGGCGGCCCAGCCGCCGCCGATCACGCCACCGCCGATGACGGCGGCGGTCCTGACATCGGTCATGATCGTTCAGCCCCGCTTCTTCAGCTTCAACTTGGCGCGGACCTCGTCGGGCGTGAGAACCCGTGCGCCCATATTGGTCACGATCGTCGCGGCCCGTTCGACGAGCGCGCCGTTGGTGGCGAGAACGCCCTTGTCGAGCCAGATATTGTCCTCGAGCCCGACCCGGACATTGCCGCCGGCGAGCACGGCCATGGCGACATAGGGAAGCTGGTTGCGGCTGATCGAGAAGGCCGAGAAGATCCAATTCTCGGGAAGGTTGTTGACCAGCGACATCAGGGTGCCGATGTCGTCCGGCGCGCCCCATGGAATGCCCATGCAGAGCTGAACGAGAACGGGGTCGTCGATGAGGCCCTGATCGACGAGGTACTTCGCGAGCACCAGATGGCCGGTGTCGAAGATCTCGATCTCGCAGCGCACGCCCAGCGCCTGGATCTGCCGCGCCATTTCGCGCAGCATCGCCGGCGTGTTGGTCATCACATAGTCGCCCTCGCCGAAATTCATCGTGCCGCAATCGAGCGTGCAGATGTCCGGCAGGAGGTCGGAGACGTGGGCGAGGCGTTCCGTCGCTCCGGCCATGTCGGTGCCCGTCTCGGCCGGCGGCAGGGGCTTCTCGGCGGAGCCGAGCGTCAGGTCCCCGCCCATGCCGGCCGTCAGGTTGATGACGATGTCGGTCCCGGACGAGCGAATCCGCTCAACCACTTCCCGGTAGAGCGCGGGATCGCGTGTGCCAGCACCCGTCTGCGGATTACGGACATGGATGTGCGCGACGGCCGCGCCGGCTTCAGCGGCTTCGATGGCCGCCTCGGCGATCTGCTGGGGCGTGACCGGCACCTTGTCGGAACGACCGGTCGTGTCACCGGCGCCCGTCAGGGCACAGGTGATGAAGACGTCACGGTTCATCGCAAGGGACATTTTTCCTCCCAATATTTCTCGCCTCGATTTCAAGAAGGTGAGGCATTCCGTCGACGAGCGCGATACTGTTTCCGCAGCATTTTATACGGAACGCGCATGGCCAGCGGAATTTTCTCGCCCTCCGACGACCGGCTCGACGTCGATCTCCTCGTCCTTCCGGACGCTTCAATGCTTTCGCTCGCCTCGACGATGGAGCCGCTCCGGGCAGCGAACCGCGCATCGGGCCGGACCCTCTATCGCTACCGCCTTCTGTCGCCGGACGGCCGCGCCGTCATGACCTCGGGCCAGCTCCCTATTCCCGTCGAGGCCGTGTTCGATCCGGACGATATCCGCGACACGCTCATCGTCGTGGCGGCCTTTAATATCTTCCGGCACAGCACGCCCGCGCTGATGGCCGGACTCCGCCGGGTCGCGCGCCGCGGTGTGCCGATCGGCGGCGTGGAGGCGGGCGCCTGGGTGATCGCGCTCGCCGGCCTTCTCAACGGATGCCGCGCCACGACGCATTGGGAGGACCTCGAGGAGTTTGCCGCCCGCTTTCCGGACGTCGACGTACGCCCGGACCGGTTCGTCATCGATGGCGCACGCTTCACGACAGGGGGCGCTTCGCCGGCCCTCGAGCTGATGCTGAACCTGATTCGCGCCCGTCAGGGTTACGCGCTTGCCTTGGATGTCGCCAGCATCTTCATCTACGACCAGTCCCGCGCGCCGGAGGACCCGCAGCCGATCGTCTCCGTCGGCCGTCTCGACTGGAACGAGCCGAGAGTGGCGAAAGCGATCCGGATCATGGAGGCGCGGATCGAGCAGCCGCTGCCGATTCCAGCGATCGCCAAACGCAGTGGCGTGAGCGCGCGGACGATGGAAATCCTCTTTCTTCAGACTGTCGGCATGGCGCCGCGCGACTACTATCTCGCCATGCGGCTCAATGCGGGCCGGCGGCTTATCCTCGACGGACGCAAGAGCATGACCGAGATCGCCGCCACGGTCGGGTTCGGATCGGCGTCGGCGTTTGCACGCGCCTTTCGCAACCGCTTCGGCGAAAGTCCGCGTGAGACGAGACGGCGCCGGAGCCTCGATTCCCAAGGTCCTGCCGCCAAGGACTCCTAACTGCATCAGCCAGCCGCGGATTTTCCGCCTTCGTCCGGAACCACAATCCCGGCACCGAGTTGACTTGATGAGGTGTATCGGGTCGCGCGGCCGCCGGCCCGCTCTGTTTGGGAGAGTGCAATGGGCGAAGAACAGAACAAATTGACCACCCGTCAGGGGCATCCGGTGTCGGACAATCAGAGCCTCCGCAGCGTCGGGGAGCGGGGCCCCGCCACCCTCGAGAATTATCAGTTCATCGAGAAGATCACGCATTTCGACCGCGAGCGCATCCCCGAACGCGTCGTCCACGCGCGCGGCACCGGTGCGCACGGTTATTTCGAGGCCTATGGCAAGATCGGCGACGAGCCGGCCGGCAAGTACACACGGGCCAAGGTGCTGACGCAGGCAGGCGTCCGGACCCCTGTCTTCATTCGGTTCTCGACTGTCATCGGCAGCAAGGATTCGCCGGAGACGGCGCGCGATCCGCGCGGGTTCGCGGTCAAGTTCAAGACGGTGGACGGCGTCTGGGATCTCGTCGGCAACAATCTGAAGATCTTCTTCATCCGCGACGCCATCAAGTTCCCGGACATGATTCACGCTTTCAAGCCGGATCCGGTCAGCAACCGCCAGGAGCCATGGCGCTTCTACGACTTCGTGTCCCAGTCGCCGGAGGCGCTGCACATGGTGACCTGGGTGAAGAGCCCGTGGGGCATCCCGGCCGACTATCGGCATATGGAGGGCTCCAGCGTGAACACCTACAAGCTGGTGAACGATCAGGGCGTGGCGGTGCTCTGCAAGTTCTCGTTCGAGCCGAAGCTCGGCGTGAAGAACCTCACGAGCAAGCAGGCGGCCGAGATCCAGGCGCGGGACGTCGGCCATGCGACGCGGGACCTCTACGACGCGATCGAGCGCGGCGATTTTCCCGAGTGGGAACTGTGCGTGCAGATCATGTCGGACGATGCGCATCCGGAGCTCGATTTCGACCCGCTGGACGACACGAAGCGGTGGCCGGAGGACCAGTTCCCGCTGTTGCCGGTTGGCCGGCTGGTGCTCGACCGTAATCCGGCCAACTTCTTCGCGGAGGTCGAGCAGTCGGCCTTCGGGACCGGTGTTCTGGTGGATGGAATCGACTTCTCCGACGACAAGATGCTGCAGGGCCGGACGCTGTCCTACTCCGACACGCAGCGCTATCGCGTCGGCCCGAACTACCTGCAACTCCCGATCAACTCCCCGGAAGCCGAGACCCGAACCAACCAGCGCGATGGTCAGATGGCGTTCTATGTCGATGGCGGCGGCGAGAACCCGCATGTCAATTACGAGCCGAGCGTGATGGGCGGGCTTCGGGAGGCGCCGAAGCCGGCAAAGGACTATCACCAGTGGGTCGAAGGCCATCTCGGCCGCTACCAGACCAGCCGGACGGCCGATGACTACAAGCAGGCGGGCGACCGCTACCGGACGTTCGAGGATTGGGAGCGCGATGATCTGATCGACAATCTGGTCGCCGACATGAATCAGTGCCCGGAGCCGATCGCGCTCCGCATGATCTGGCATTTCTGGCATTGCGACGAGGATTACGGCCGGCGGGTTGCCGAAGGCGCCGGCATCGATCTCGAGAAGGCCAAGGCGCTCCCGCCGCTGGAGGGCAAGCCCGAGCCTGGTTCGAGCCGGCCGAGGAGCACCTACACCGACGGCCGCCCGGAGGAACGCCGCGGGGAAAGCGCCGCCGAATAAGGCAACAGCGGATCGTTGCCGTCGAATCTTACGTGACGGCGTGATTCCCGTCAGGCTTGACGAGGAGAACCCAGTTCGCGCCCGGATTCTTCCATCGCTCCTTGACCATCGCGCGTTGGGCGACCTCGCGGTAGCCGCACCGTTCATAGAGCCGTCGCGCGCCCCTATTGGCATCCGAGACGATAATGCTCAGGCCCGGCTTGCCACAGGCGGTCGCTAACTCTTCGGCCAGCCGGAGTAGCGCCGTGCCGTGTCCACGGCCCCTGTCTTCGGGATAGGTGGCCAGGACGTTCACATACCAGGTCCCAGGAGCCAAGTTTTCAAGCTCCTGTAGCGGCACGAACATGGCCGGCATCTGGCTGCGGTCGATCGGCTCGGGCATTTCCGGCAGGGGATAGCCGATCAGGCAAGCGACGATCCGGCCATTAGCTTCGGAGACGACCGCATTGCGGTAGGAAAAGCTCCCCTCGTCGCGACTCGCCCGTCGCCGGCCCACATCCCAGGCGCTCTCGCCCGGCTCGGCCATGCTCTCCCACAGATAGAGCGGGAGGCCTTCGCCGGCGAAGTTGATGAGCTCCGCCAGTGCCTGCGCGTCATCCGGCGTTGCGCGCCGAAAAGGGGAGGGCAAATCACTCATCACGCTGTCCTTTGCCGATGCTCCTGGGACCGCGGGCAGTGTACGGCCGCGGCGATTCCAAAAATAACTTTTCCGACAGCGATGCAAGGTTTAGCCTCAGCCGGCGCAACATCACCACGATAGATGGGCATGGCCATGTTGTGGGTACGCACCTTCGACGATCCGAAGCCTGCGCTCGGCAGGGCCGCGGTCCAAGCCGACCTCTTTGCCGTGCCGGGAACCGGCGCCGCGCTTTTCAAGCTGATGGACTGTTTCATGAGAGCGTCCGCCGCCGCGTCAACGCGGCGGGCGAGCCGTATTCCGATCGCCTGAACCACACCGGGAGATTGCCCATGGCCGTGACCGCCGTTCCGCTCGATGCTCCCCCGCCGGAGACGCAGGCCACGGTCGATGAGGTCGTGCGCAAGGCCCGGGTCGCACAGGCCGTCTTCGCCGACGCGGGCCAGGAACGGGTGGACGAGGCTGTGCGCGCGCTGGCCTGGTCGATATACAAGCCGGAGCATGCTCGCGAGGTGGCCGAACTCGCCGTTGCCGATACGGGCCTCGGCAATGTCGCGGACAAGATCGTCAAGAAGCAGCGCAAGACGTTCGGCACCCTGCGCGATCTCCTGCGCGCCAAGTCGGTCGGTGTCATAGAGGAGGATCGGGACAAGGGCATCGTCAAATATGCCAAGCCCATCGGTGTGGTCGGCGCGGTGACGCCGTCGACCAATCCGGGGGCAACGCCGGTCAACAAGGCAATGATGGCGGTCAAGGGCCGCAATGCCGTGGTCATCGCGCCGTCGCCGCTGGGCTACAGGACGACGGCGCGCGCCGTCGAGCTCATGCGTGCCGAGCTCGAGAAGATCGGCCTGCCGGGCGATCTCGTTCAGATCCTGCCCCAGCCGATCACCAAAGAAGCGACGCAGGGCCTGATGCAGGCGGTCGACCTTGTCGTCGTGACCGGCTCGCAGGACAATGTGCGGCGCGCCTATTCGAGTGGCACGCCGGCCATCGGCGTCGGCGCCGGCAACGTGCCGGTGATCATCGACGATAGCGCCGACCTTGCCGACGCCGCGCGCAAGATCTGCGCCTCGAAGATCTTTGATAACTCGACGTCCTGCTCGTCGGAGAATTCGGTCGTCATCGTCGCGTCCGTCTATGACGCGGCGATCGCCGCGCTCCGGGAGGCGGGCGGTTATCTCTGCACGCCCGCCGAGAAGGACAGCATCGTCGCCACCCTGTGGCAGAACGGCAAGCTCAACCGGCATCTGATCGCGCGCGACGCCGAGATTCTTGCGGACGCCTTTGGGCTTGCCCCGGAGGCGAAGCGCGCGAAGTTCTTCATGGTCGAGGAAACCGGCATCGGCCGTGGACATCCGCTGTCCGGCGAGAAGCTCGCGCTGGTCCTCACCGTCTATCGTGCCAGGGACTTCGCCGCGGCCAAGGGTACCTTGCGCCGGATTCTCGACCATCAGGGCCGGGGCCATTCCTGCGGCATTCATACCAGAGACATGGATCATGCCCGCGCGCTCGCCGAGGATCTCGACGTCGTCCGCGTCCTCGTCAATTTCGCCCACACCTTCGGCAATGGCGGTGGCTTCGATTCGGGCCTCGGTTTCACCTTGTCGATGGGCTGCGGCTCTTGGCAGAAGAACTCGATTTCCGAGAATCTGAGCTACCGGCATTTCCTCAATATCACGCACCTCGTCACCGTCATCCCGGAGGACAAACCGAGCGAGGAAGAGCTGTTCGGCGCCCACTGGGCGCGCTATGGGCGCTGAGCGGCGATGAACTTCGTGGAGCATGTCGCGAAACAGCACCTGCTCGTCCCGGCGGGCGTGGCGGTGCCGAAGGGCCGCCTTGCCGACAGCCCCGCCGCGGCGGCTGAGGCCTTCGCCGAGATCGGGCCCTGTGTGATCAAGGCGCAGGTGCCGACCGGCAAGCGCGGCAAAGCCGGCGGCATCAAGGCGGCGGACAGCGCCGAAGCCGCTGCCGACGCCGCGCGCACCATCCTGGGCATGTCGATCGCAGGGCATCTCGTCGACAAGCTTCTGGTCGAGGAACGGGCCGAGATCGAGCGCGAATTTTACGCCGCCGTCCTGCCCGATACCGCCTCGCGCTCGCCGCTCGTCCTGTTCTCGAGCCGAGGCGGCATGGACGTCGAGGAGATCGCGGCGGAAGCGCCCGACACCTTCAGACGCCGGCCGGTCGCACCCGGTGAGCGGTTCGGGGCCGCGGAAGCCCGGGATATGCTGAAGGGGCTCGATCTCGGCGGGTCGGAGGCTGAAGTGGCCGATATCCTCACCCGGCTGCATCGCATTTTCGTCGAGAGCGACGCCGAGCTCGTCGAGATCAACCCGCTGGCCCGCCTCGCGGACGGGCGGGTGGTCGCGCTCGACGCCAAGTTCACCCTCGACGATGCCGCCGCCTTCCGCCAGCCTGATCTTGCCGCAGTCGCAGCGGTGGAGAACCCGACCGACCTCGAGCGCCGCGGCGCCGAGGTCGGCCTCAAATTCATCCAGCTCGACGGCAATGTCGGCGTCCTCGCCAACGGCGCCGGGCTGACCATGACGACCATGGACGTGATCAGCCATTTCGGCGGCCGGCCCGCCAACTTCATGGAGATCGGCGGCGAGGCCTACACGAAGAGCGAGACGGCGCTCGAACTGGTGCTGTCCAATCCGGGCGTGAAAAGCTTGGTGATCAATTTCTGCGGCGCCTTCGCGCGCACCGACGTCATGGCCGAAGGCGTGGTCAAGGCATGGCAGGCGCTGAAACCGACCGTGCCCGTCTTCTTCTCGATCCACGGCACCGGCGAGGAGGAAGCGATCGCGCTGGTCCGGGGCGAACTCGGCATCGAACCCTATGACCTGATGGAAGATGCGGTGAAGGCCGCGGTAGAGGCGGCCCGATGATCATCCGCAAGCACCATAAGGTTCTCGTCCAGGGCATCACCGGCAAGCAGGGCAGCTTCTGGACCGAGAAGATGATGGCCTGCGGCACCCAGGTCGTCGGCGGCGTCAACCCGAAGCGCGCCGGCGAGACGCATGTCGGCCTGCCCGTCTTCGCCTCGGCGCGCGAGGCGATGGCGGCGGCGCCCTATGATGTCGCCGTCATGTTCATTCCGCCGGCCGCGGCCAAGGACGCGGCGCTTGATGCGATCGAGGCGGGAGTCAAGCTCCTGGTGATGCTCACCGAACATATCCCGATTCGCGACGTGATGGCGGTGCATGAGGCCGCGCGGCGCCGAGGCACGCGGACCGTCGGGCCGAACACGGCGGGCCTCGTCACCCCGGGCGAGGCCTTCGTCGGTATCATGCCCGGGCATAATCCGAACGTGTTCCAGCCCGGCCGCGTCGGCGTCATCTCGCGCTCGGGCAGCCTTGGCACGCTGGTCTGCCTCAATCTCACGCGCGCCGGGCTCGGCCAGTCCGCCTTCATCGGCGTCGGCGGCGATCCGATGGTCGGCACGACCACGCGCGACGCGCTCGAGGCGCTCGACCGCGATGCGCGAACGCAGGCCGTGGCGCTGGTCGGCGAGATCGGCGGCGTCATGGAGGAGGACGCGGCCGACTACGCAGCGACGATGCGGAAGCCGGTCGTCGCCTTCATCGCGGGGCGCGCCGCGCCGCCGGGTAGGAAGATGGGCCATGCCGGCGCGATCGCCACCGCCAACCGCGGCGGCTACGCCTCGAAGCGTCAGGCCCTCGAAGCCGCCGGGGTCACCGTCGTGGACACGCCCGGCGAGATCGCTGAGGCCTGCGGGCGCGGCTTGGCGCACGGCCAGTGCGGTGCCGAGCAAGGCTCGCTGTCGATGGAGGCGTAGCGAAGACAAGATCACGAATAGGGTCACAAACAAAGGGGGCCGGTCCATGACACGGGAGCCTCCGCAACTGAGGGAGGGAACGCCGATGCAGTTTCGCAAGCTCGTTCTGATGGGTGTGGCGGGCACGCTTGCCGCTCTCACCTTCGGGCCCGCCACCGCCCAGGAAACCTATCCGTCGCGGCCGGTCGAGTTCATCGTGCCGTGGGGACCGGGCGGCGGCGCCGATCAACTCGCCCGCCTCGTCGGCAAGCTGCTGGAACCGTCTCTCGACCAGGGCGTGCCGGTCGTGAACGTTCCGGGCGGTACGGGCGCCACTGGAATGGCGAAGCTGCTGGCGGCACCCGCGGACGGCTATTCCATGGCGATCTACATCGCCGACAGCCATGCCCTGCTCGCCGGTAAGGATGCGCGCTGGACCATGGAGGACATCACCCCGGCCGCGGTGATGATCCAGGCGCCGTCTTTTCTGTTCGTGCCTGCGGACAGCCCCTACGAGACCTGGGCCGATTTCGAGGCGGCGGCCAAGGCCGAGCCGGACCAGCGCAAGGTCGCGACCCTCGGCTTCGGCAGCGTCGACGACTTCACGCTGAGCTATCTCGCCAGCAAGGGGATCAAGGTCAATCAGGTGCCCTTCTCCAAGCCGAGCGAGCGCTACATCTCCATTCTCGGCGGGCATGCCGATGCGCTCTATGAGCAGGCGGGCGACGTTGCGCAGTTGCTGAACAGCGGCCAGATCCGCCCGTTGATCATCTTCGGCGAGGAGCGTTCGAAGCTGTTCCCGGATGTGCCGAGCTCCTACGAGCTCGGCTACGAGATCGCCCTGCCGCAGTTCCGCGCCATCGCGCTGCGCTCCGGCACGCCACCGGAACGGGTCAAGATTCTGTCGGACGCGCTGGCTGAGGTCGCCGCTTCGCCCGACTACAAGAAGTTCCTGGGGGACCAGTATGCGAGCGAGGACAGCTTCTTGGGCGCCGACCAGGCGTTGGAATTCGTCAAGCAGCAGCTCGAGGATATGAAGAGCACGGTGCAGAAATAGCGCGACCGTCGCTCCACTTTTCAGCAGGGAGGAAGGCGTGAACGGCTCCAGACTCCGGGCTGCGCTCCCTTATGCGGCATTGCTGGTGGTGGCCGGCCTGTTCTACCTGTTCGCCGGCCGCATCGAGTACAGCCACCGTCCGGGCGCGCTCGGCCCGGACTTCTGGCCCAAGCTCGCCAGCGGCCTGATGGCCGCGGTCTGTATCTATGAGATCGTGAAGGCGCTCTGGTTCGGAGGCGGTGGCGAGGCGCACGGCATTGCCGATGCACTCGAAGGCAGCGAGGGAGAGGAGCAGGAAGAGGGGGAGGCGGTGAATCGCCATCTGCCGCTGCTCGTCGGCGGCGGCATCCTGACCGTCGCCTATGGCGCTCTCCTGCCCGTTTTCGGCTTTGTGCTGGGTACCTTCCTGTTCCTGGTCGCCTTCATGTATCTCGGGCGCTATCGCGCGCATCTCGTCATCTGGATGGCGAGCATCATCGGCACGCTGATC
Organism: Virgifigura deserti; assembly: GCA_003576685.1. GTDB lineage: Bacteria > Pseudomonadota > Alphaproteobacteria > Dongiales > Dongiaceae > Virgifigura > Virgifigura deserti. The sequence continues at coordinate 10,014 of QOZR01000021.1, read as the reverse complement.
GTCGCCGTCATCTTCCTGAAAGTGGTCTACGTCTCGCTCCCGCGCGGAGTACCGCCGTTCGACCGCGTGACGGACGCCTTCATCAACCTGTTCTGACACCCGGCCGGAACAGGGTCGCAAGATTAGGAGCGGCACATGCTCGATCCCCTGATGCAGCTCGGCGCGGGCTTCATCGCCTGCCTTTCCCCGCTGCATCTGGCGATGCTGGTCATCGGCATCGTCGTCGGCCTCCTCGTCGGCGTGCTGCCGGGGCTGACGCTGGTCATGGGCGTGATACTGGTTCTGCCCTTCACCTATCAGATGGACGTGACCGCTTCGATCATCCTGCTCACCGGCATGTATGTGTCCGGGACCTATGGCGGCGCCTTCACCTCGATCCTGTTCCGCATCCCGGGCGAGCCGATCCATGTGCCCCTGCTCTGGGACGGCTACGCCATGGCAAAGCAGGGCCAGCCGGCCAAGGCGCTCGGCTGGACGCTGATTTCCGCTCTCGTCGGCGGACTGATCTCGGCCGCGATCATGGTCATGCTGACCAAGCCGGTCGCGACCTTCGCCCTCCGCTTCTCCTCGCCCGAATATTTCGCGATCGTACTCTTCGGCCTGGCCAGCGTGGTCGCGCTCGGCAAGGGGTCGCTGGGCAATGCGCTGATCAGTCTGTGCCTCGGGCTCATCGTCGCCTCGGTGGGTACGGACGCGATCTATGGCTCCTATCGCTTCACCTTCGGCCTGCCGCTGCTTGCCGACGGCATCGAGTTCCTGGTGGTGATGGTCGGCGCCTACGGCGTCGGCGAGGTTCTGTCGCGCCTCGAACGCGGCTTCGCCAGCAAACCGGTCGGCAGTGTCGCCGGTACCCGGACGCAATTGCCCTCGCTTCGGGAGATCGGCGCGGTCAAGGGCATGATGCTGCGCAGTAGCATCCTCGGCAATGTCATCGGCCTAGTGCCGGGCGCGGGCGCGACCATCGCCTCCTTCGTCAGTTACGGTGTCGAAGCCCAGTTCGGCCGGCGCAAGGGCGCAATCGGCAGCGGCACCGCCGAAGGCATCGTGGCGCCCCAGGCCGCGGCCACGGCGTCGGTCGGCGGCGCTCTGGTCCCCCTCCTCGCGCTCGGCATTCCGGGCAGCGGCGCCACCGCCGTGATCCTGGGCGCCTTCATGCTGCATGGCGTGCAGCCCGGGCCGCAGGTGCTCCTGTTCTCCGCGCCCATGGTCTACACGATCTTCGCCTCGCTGTTTATCGGCGTTGCGCTGATGGGCCTGCTTGGCTATTTCGCCATCCGGCCGTTGGTGAAGATCCTCGATTTCCCGGAGGCGGTCGTCTCCGCCTTCGTCATGATCTTCTGCTTCATCGGCGCCCTGTCGATCCGCAATAACCTGACCGATCTTTGGCTGATGATCGCCTTCGGCTTCCTCGGTTACGTCTTCGAACGCCTGAAGTTTCCGATCGCGCCGCTGGTTCTCGGGGTCATTCTCGGCCCGCTCGCCGAGGAGGCCTTCATGAACTCGATGATCAGTTTCCACAACGACTGGACGGTGTTCTTCACCCGTCCGATCTCGGGTACTGTGATGGCGTTGGTCATCCTCAGCCTGCTACTGCCGTTTATCGGCAGCGTCCGAACCAGGCGGGCCGCTCGGAATAGCCCGGCTGCGTGATAGACTATGTCGTTGTCCTGTCGAACAGGGTCGGAACTACAAGATGAATCAGCTTGCCAAGCATCTTGCCGCGCTTCTTGCAGTGCTGCTCTGGTCGGCGCCGACGGTGGCGCAAACCGCTGTCGATACGGCTCTCGTTCTCGCGGTCGATGCGTCCGGCAGCATCGACGAGGCCGAGTTCCGCCTGCAGAAGGAGGGTATCGCGCTGGCGGTGACCGACAAGCGCGTGCTTGCCGCGATCCAGTCCGGCCCGCTGCAGCGCATTGCGATCGCCTATGTCGAATGGGGTGGACCGGGCATGGCGCAGACGGTGGTGGACTGGGCGATTGTCGACGGCCAAGGCTCTGCGCAGGCATTCGCCCAAGCCGTGCTCGCGGCGCCCCGTTCGGTGCAGAGCTACAATGCGATCGGCGATGTTCTGGTTCACGCGACGGCGTTGTTGCAGAAATGCCCCTGCGAGCCGGCCCGTGCCGTCATCGACGTCTCCGGCGACAATCCCGACAACCGGAGCATCGTCCCCGCGCCGGCGGCCCGCGATGCCGCGGCAGACGCCGGAATCACGATTAATGCCCTGGCAATCCTGCAGACCGACGCGCTCGGCCCCTCCGGCCGACCGCTGCTGGTCGAGAACTATGAGAGCGAGGTCATAGCCGGGCCCGGCGCCTTCGTCATCGCGGCCCAGGATCGAAGCGACTTCGCGCGCGCCCTGCTTCAGAAGATGGTGCTGGAGATCGCAAATCTGATGCCGGCACAGATCCCGTCATGGACCAAGGGCGCGCTTACGGCGCTGCGCCGCTGAAGCTTTCAACGAAAAACATGAGAGGTCGGTTATGAAGGTCGCCTACAGCGACGCGCACCGGACGCATGATCCGCAGTCTTTTCTGGTTCGTGGCCGGATGCAGCGCAGCGCCGAGCAGCCGGCCCGCGCCGACCATCTCCTTCAGGCGGTCGAGGCCGCCGGCCATCGGGTGGTGGAGGCGGAGGACTTCGGCTCCGGTCCACGCACCGCGATCCACACGCCCGAATATCTCGACTTCCTGGAGACCGCGCATGAACGGTGGCAGTCTCTGGGCGACGCCTCGCCCGAGGTGCTGCCCAACATACACCCCATGCGCGAGGGAGGCGGCTATCCGCAAAGCATCGTCGGGCGGGCCGGCTATCACATGGCCGATACCGCCTGCCCGATCGGCCCAGGGACGTGGTCGGCGGCGGTTCAGGCGGCGCACACCGCCTGCCACGCGGCGCAGCTGGTGGCCGACGGCGAGCACGTCGCCTACGCGCTGTGCCGGCCGCCGGGCCACCATGCCTATGCCGACAAGGCCGGCGGTTTCTGCTATCTCAACAACACGGCGATCGCGGCGCAGTGGCTGCTGCCGCGCTTCGGCCGCGTCGCCATCCTTGATGTCGACGTGCATCACGGCAATGGCACGCAGGACATCTTCTACTGGCGCGCCGACGTGCTGCATCTATCGCTGCATGCCGACCCCGCGCAGTTCTATCCCTTCTTCGCCGGCTATGCGCATGAGCGGGGCGCCGGCGCCGGGCTCGGATACAACCTTAATGTTCCGCTGCCGATCGGCACGAGCGATGCGGCTTATCTGCGTGAGCTCAAGCGCGTCGTCGCCTTTATCAAGGTTTTCACGCCCGGCGCGCTGGTGGTGGCGCTGGGGCTCGATGCCTATGAGGGCGATCCGCTGAAGGGTCTGGCGATCACGACGGCCGGCTTCGGCGCCATCGGCGCGGCCATTGCGCGGATCGGGATTCCAACGGTCCTGGTCCAGGAAGGCGGATATTTGTCGCCGGAGTTGGGCGGGAATCTCGTCAGTTTCCTTCAAGGTTTCGAAAGCGTGGCCTGAGCACGTCGAAAAAAAATTGCTCCTGGGTTCTGGACAGGCTGGTCCGGAATGCCTATCTCAGCGGCCAGAGAGGATCGAGGTCATGGCTAGGCCCAAGGAATTCGACGAGCGCGAGGCGCTGCACAAGGCCCTGGAGGTGTTCTGGCGGCACGGCTATGAGGGGTCGTCGCTCGCCGACCTGCTCGCGGCTATGGGGCTGAGCAAGAGCAGCTTTTACGAGACCTTCGGCAGCAAGCAGGAGCTGTTCCGGGAGGCGCTGACGCGCTACCAGGACGCACAGCTCGCGCAGCTTCGCGCGCGGCTTGACGACGGCTGCCCGGCGCGCCAGTCGATCGAGTCGTTCTTCTACGCCGTCGTCGACAAGGCCTGCCCGCAGAGCAATGGCCGCGGTTGCATGAGCTGCAACGAAGCGGTCGAGTTGGCGCCGCACGATCCGTCGGTTCGCCGGCAGATCGAACGGCACCTGAGCGCGACCGAGGAGATCTTTGCCGACGCCATCCGTCGCGGCCAGGCCGACGGCTCCATCGGCGGCCAGCACGACGCGCACCGGCTCGCCCGGTTCCTGACGGTCGGCCTCAGCGGGCTTCAGGTCATGGCCCGGGCGAAGTCCGAGCCCGGTCGCCTCGAAGATTCTCTCGCCGTCATGATGGCCGCGCTGAACTGAACTGCTGCGGCGGGTGGCCAGCGAGGTTATTTTCGTAAGAATTCCGGACCGATCGGTCCCAATATGTCGGAAATGTGAGGGGAAGATGACGATCAGGAGTCAAGGCCGCACCGACGCCGCCAAGTTTTTTCGGCGCCAGGTGATCGATGCCGTCCGCCGCCTGGGCCGCACGGCTTGAACCAATCTCTTTATCAAGGGACATCATCGTGATGACGCAGAATCCTGAAGGTGAACGGAGCGGTTCTCGGGCGGCGCAGGATCGCGCCGCCGGCGGGCCGATCGACGGCGAGTCCGGATCCGGGCGGACCGGATCGGAATGGAAGAGGCTGGCGGTCCGGTCGGTCGCCGTCCTGCTGACCTTGTTCGGGGCGGGCGCCGCCTACTGGTATTTCAACCAGCCTTGGAGCAGGGCGGTGGAGGTCGCGAACGCCTCGATTGCGGCGCCGCCGCCTCCCACGGTCACCGTGAGCGCGCCGCTGCAGCGCAAGATCGTCGAGTGGGACGAATATACCGGCCAGTTCGCCGCGGTGGAGTATGTCGAGGTTCGCGCCCGTGTCAGCGGCTATCTCGATTCGATCCATTTCGAGGACGGGCAGATCGTCGAGAAGGGCGATCTGCTCTTCGTGATCGATCCGCGGCCGTTTGAAATCGCGCTGGCTTCCGCCAAGGCACAGCTCGCGCAGGCCGCGGCTCGCCTGGAGCTCGCGAATGCCCAGCTGGAGCGGGCCGATCAGTTGCGCGAGACGAACGTGGTCGCCGCGAGCACCTATGACCAGCGTGTGCAGGAGATGCGCGCCGCGGCCGCGGCCGTCGAGTCGGCGCAGGCCGCCGTGCGGGCGGCGGAACTGGATCTCGTCTTCACGCGGGTCACGGCGCCGGTCACCGGGCGCGTCAGCCGCAACGAAGTGAGCGTCGGCAGCCTGGTCAGCGGCGGCTCCGGCGGCGGCACCAGCCTGCTCACCACGATCGTGTCGCTTGACCCCATCCAATTCGTCTTCGACCTGAGCGAATCCAACTTCCTCGCCTATCAGCGGGCGGTGGCCGACGGGCGCCTCGAATCGACGCGGAACGGCGGAATCCCCGTCCAGGTTCGCCTGTTCGATGAGGAGGGGTGGGGCGCGGCGCGCGGAGGGCGGATCGACTTCGTCGACAATCAGGTCGACCGCAGCGCGGGGACGATCCGCGTGCGCGCAATCCTTCCCAACCCGGATTTCTTCATCACGCCCGGTCAGTTCGGTCACCTGCGCATGCCGGGCTCGGAACTCTACGAGGCGATTCTCGTGCCCGACAGCGCGGTCGTCACCGACCAGTCCCGCAAGGTGATCATGATTGTCACGGAGGACGGCACCGTCGAGCCGCGGGTGGTTCGGCCCGGCCCGATGGAGCTTGGGTTGCGGGTCATCCGCGAGGGCTTGGCGCCCACCGATCGCCTCATCATCAACGGCCTGATGCGCGCCCGTCCGGGCGCCAAGGTGACGCCGCAGCCGGGCAAGATCGAGCCCGCGCAGTCGCAAAGCTGAGCCGGAGCACGGCACCATGCGCCTTTCGCACTTCTTCATCGACCGGCCGATTTTCGCGACGGTCCTGTCGATTCTGATCACGCTCATCGGCGGCTTCGCCTATTTCACCTTGCCGGTGGCGGAGTATCCCGAGATCGCGCCGCCCACGATCGAGGTGAGGGCGAGCTATCCCGGTGCCTCGGCCGAGGTCTTGAGCAATACCGTCGCCACGCCGCTGGAGCAGGAGATCAACGGCGTCGAGAACATGCTCTACATGGTTTCCCAGGCGACCGGCGACGGGTCTCTCTCGCTGACCATCACCTTCAAGCTGGGAACGGACCTGGATGCGGCACAGGTGCTCGTCCAGAACCGTGTCGCCGTGGCGGAGCCCAGGCTTCCGGAGACGGTGCGCCGCTTGGGCGTCACGGTGCGCAAGAACTCGCCGGACATGCTGATGGTGATCCATCTCAGCTCGCCGGACGGGTCGCGCGACCCGCTCTATGTCTCCAACTATGCGACGCTGCAGGTGCGCGATGTCCTCTCCCGGATCGACGGGGTCGGCGATGTCCGCGTCTTCGGCGCCCGCGACTATGCGATGCGCATCTGGCTCGACCCCGACAAGGTAGCCGCGCGGGGCATGACTGCCGGCGAGGTCGTCGCGGCACTACGGTCCCAGAATGTGCAGGTCGCGTCCGGCGTGCTAAATCAGCCGCCGGTGCCGACGCCGGGGGCCTTCCAGCTCAACATCGAGACGCTGGGCCGACTGGTCGATGCGAAGCAGTTCGAGAATATCGTCGTCAAGACGGAGCCCGGCGGCCGTGTGACTCGGCTCCGCGACATTGCGCGGGTCGAGCTCGGCGCCCAGGACTATAACGCCAACGGCTACCTCGACGAGCGCCGCGCCGTTCCACTCCTTATCTTCCAGCGACCGGGATCGAACGCCCTCGACGCCGCCGAGCGGGTCCTCGAGACGATGGAGGAGTTGTCCCGGTCCTTTCCTCCGGGCCTGCAGTACGACGTCGTCTACAACCCGACCGAGTTCATCGCCGAATCCGCGAACGAGGTGGTCAAGACCATCTTCGAGGCCGTCATCCTCGTGGTCGTGGTGGTGGTCCTGTTCCTGCAGACCTGGCGCGCCTCGATCGTTCCCATCGTGGCGATCCCGATATCGCTGATCGGCACCTTCGCGGTTCTGGCGGCCCTCGGGTTCTCCCTCAACAATCTGTCGCTGTTCGGCCTCGTGCTGGCCATCGGCATCGTCGTCGATGACGCGATCGTCGTCGTCGAAAACGTCGAGCGCAACCTGCGTCGCGGGATGAGTCCCAAGGAGGCGGCGCACCGGACGATGGACGAGGTCGGCGGCGCCCTGGTGGCGATCGCCCTGGTTCTCTCAGCGGTGTTCGTTCCCGCCGCCTTCATGACCGGGATCTCCGGCCAGTTCTTCCGCCAGTTTGCGGTCACGATCGCCGCCTCGACGGCGATCTCCCTGTTCGTATCGCTGACGCTCAGCCCGGCGCTCTGCGCCCTCCTTTTCAAGCCGCACCGCGAGCATGAGGCAGGGGGCTCCTTCCTGACGCGCCCCGTGCGAGCGTTCTTCCGGGGCTTCAATAATCTGTTCGACAGACTGTCCTTCGGCTATGGCAGGCTGACGCGGCGGCTGGCCCGGCTCTCGGTGCTGATGCTCGTGGTCTATGGCGGCCTCGTCGGGCTGACCGCCTGGCAGTTCGACCGCGCTCCCACGGGCTTCATCCCGCAGCAGGACCAGGGCTATCTCATCACCGTCGTCCAACTGCCGCCGGGCGCCTCCCTCTCGCGGACCGACGCCGTCGTCCGGCAGGCGACCAAGGTCATCCTGGACACGGAGGGCGTTGTCCACGCCGTCCCGTTCGCGGGTTTCGACGGCGCGACATTCACGAATGCGTCCAATGCCGGGGCGATCTTCTCGGCCCTGGCGCCCTTTCCTGAGCGTGCGGAGAAGGGCCTCAGCGCGGATCGTATCCTCGCCGATCTGAGCGGACGGCTCGGCGCGATACAGGAGGCCTTCATCATCACGATTCCCCCGCCGCCGGTGCGCGGAATCGGCACCGCCGGCGGCTTCAAGATGATGCTACAGGACCGGCAGGGATACGGGCCGGAGGCGCTGGCGGCCGCGGCCCAGGATCTGGTCGCGGCCGCCAACGAGACGCCGGGCCTCGCCGGGGTATTCTCGCTGTTCAACACCGGAACGCCGAAGATCTACGCCGACATCGACCGGGTGAGGGCGGAAATACTCGGCGTCTCGGCCGACCGGGTCTCCGAGGCGTTGGAGGTCTATGTCGGCTCTGCCTACGTCAACGAGTTCAACTATCTCGGGCGCACCTTCCGGGTCACCGCACAGGCCGATGGTGCCTTCCGGCAGGAGGTTCGCGACGTCGCCAACCTCAAGACGCGGAATGCATCGGGCGAGATGGTGCCGATCGGCTCGGTCGCCGAATTCCGCGACATCACCGGCCCCTACCGCGTACCGCGCTATAATCTGTATCCGGCCGCGGAGGTTCAGGGGAGCACGCTGCCCGGCTTCTCGACCAGCGACGCGCTTGCGGCGATGGAGCGTCTCGCGGCCGAGCGCCTGCCCGACGGCTTCGGCTATGAATGGACGGAGTTGGCCTATCAGCAGAAGCTTGCCGGCGATTCCGGACTCCTGGTCTTTGCCGCCTCGATCGTCTTCGTCTTCCTCGTGCTCGCCGCGCAATATGAGAGCTGGACGCTGCCTCTGGCGGTGATCCTGATCGTGCCCATGTGTCTCTTGGCCGCAGTCAGCGGACTCCTGTTCCGGGGCATGGACGTGAACATCCTGGCTCAGGTTGGCTTCGTCGTCCTGGTCGGTCTGGCCGCTAAGAACGCGATCCTGATCGTCGAGTTCGCCAAGCAGGCGGAGGACGAGGGCGCGACCCGCTTCGACGCGGCTGTGCAGGCGGCACGCACGCGGCTGCGGCCGATCCTGATGACCTCCTTCGCCTTCATTCTGGGTGTCGTGCCGCTGGTGATCGCAACCGGCGCCGGGGCCGAGATGCGTCAGTCGCTCGGCACCACGGTGTTTTTCGGCATGTTGGGCGTCACGGCTTTCGGCCTGATCTTCACGCCTATCTTCTACGTGGCGGTCCGCGGCTTCTTTGGCGGCGGCGAAAGGACTCGCCCGGCCCGACATGGAGGCCCGGCTCCGGCTACGATTGAATAGGTTGGGACTTCAGGACAGTGCGGCCCAGGCCTGAAAACGCCTGGGCCGTATTCGCTTGTGCGCTGGATCCATCGTGATGGAAACGTTAGTGCGCGCGTGCGCGGCGGAGCGCTTGGCTGATCATGCGGGCGGCGTCACGGCCGCGGCGTGACGGGAAGCCGTCGGACACAGAAGCGCAAGACTCGCCCAGAACCGCCTCGATCGCGAGAAGGATCTCCCGGTGCGGAGGCTGATCGGTCTTCGGTTTCTCGGGCATTGTCGATCTCCTTTCCCGCAAGCCGTAACCGAATTGTGATTAAGTATTGGTGAATGGCTCCGCCCGGTCGACCTCGACCGCGTGCGCCCGGCCTGTCCTTGCGGCTCCTGTCGCGAACACCGATCCGGATGGCGGCGCCACAGGCAACAGCGCTCCGGGCAGCTCGTCGACCACCATGCTGTTTGCCGTCTAGTCCGCCATAAGACAGTTTTGCGCCTTCGCGCGGCGCACCGGATTTCTTTCGAAAGTGCAAATTTTTCTTTTATGAGCAGGGAAATAGGCGGAGACGCGTCAGTTGGGTCAGGTGGTGTTCCACACCTACAGGCCGCTTTTCATGCTACTAAAAATATGTGAAACTGCGCTCCAAACGGCGCCTCCGACCCTGGGGCGGGGCGCGAAGATAGCAGCGAAGGAGCACGGCATGGCTCGGCCGACGCAGCACGGCAAACGTCTTTCCTACTATGATTTCGGCCGCACGACGGTCTATGCCTGCCAGCTCGATCAGCGCTTCAGCTACTGCGCCTATGTGCCCGAGGACTATGACGAGGAGGGAAGCGACCGGTATCCGCTCGCCGTCATCGTGCACGGCACCGAGCGCGGGATGCAGAACTATCGCGATGCCTTCGCCGATTTCGCCGAGGAGCATGGCGTGATCGTGCTAGCGCCGCTTTTCCCTGTCGGCATCGTCACGCCTGACGACCTTTCGAGTTACAAGCTGCTGCGCCACGAGGCGCTGCATTACGACGCCGTTCTCCTGTCGATGGTGGCGGAGGTGCGGGAGCGCTACCGGCTCGCGGGGGAGCGGTTCCTGCTCTACGGGTTCTCGGGCGGCGGGCACTTCACGCACCGGTTTTTGTACCTGCATCCGGACC
>QOZR01000020.1 GCA_003576685.1 Virgifigura deserti | reverse complement strand
CGAAACACCCAGTTGCAACCAGGCTCCTGTCCCGGCGACACCGCCGCCGATCAAGCCGGCCCACCGTGTCGCGGAGCGGGCTTATACGCCCCTCACACAGAATGTGTCAAACGCTTTTAGCAATTTATTTGAACCGAAGCCCAGAGCCGACGCTCCAACATGCGGCCACCGCCGCAACCGCCTCGGTACACCCTTAAATAACCCTCTATCGAACGCTTTTCAAGGCGCCTGTTGCCCCTTTATGCCGCCCGCCCTTCGGGCCGGCGGGAGAAAGACAGGCCGTCAGAGGAGCCCCAGCGATCGCAGCTCCGCCAGCATCTCGACCGGCGGGTCTTGATCGCCGGCACCCCACGCACTTTCGGCTCCGCCGTCCAGATCCGGCGGCGCATCGGCGCATTCGAGATAGCGCCATCCCTGAAACGGCCGCCACGCCCGCGGAATGGTCGGCACGAGCGTCGTATCGTACTGGATCGCGCAACAGGACCGCCCCTCCTCGTCCAGCGATGCCTCCAGCCCGACAATAGGCTGCCGGACCCGGACCCATCCCTTGATGACCCAGTAGAGGGAGCCGCCCGCAAGCACCTCCTCGCGCCGCTTCGGCATGCTTCGGGTGCAGTGCCGCAGCAGCGGCTGCTTGCCCTGCCGACGCAGGTCGGCCAGGCGCTCCTCCTGCCACTGGCGCAGGCTCTCGATGCTGTCAGTTCCGACGCAAAGCTTGACGAGATGAACGGTCATGATCTCCCGGCCCTTGCAATCCGGCGCGTCACACCAGCTTTACGGCGCCCGCCCCGCCAAAGCCAGGGATACTTTCGATGCCGGTGGTCGCCCCAGCGCCTGCGCGATGAAACGCCCGGCAGCGACGAGCGACGGCAGATCGACACCCGTCTCGATCTCCAGTCCCGAAAGCATGTAGAGCACGTCCTCGCTCGCCACATTGCCGGTTGCGCCTACAGCATAAGGGCATCCGCCGAGTCCGGCCACCGAGCTGTCGACGGTAGCGACGCCGCATTCCAGCGCCGCCAGGATGTTCGCCAACGCCTGGCCGTAGGTGTCGTGGAAATGAACGGCCAGCCGGTCGCGCGGCACGCGTTCGGCCACGGCCTCGATCATCGCCATGGCCTTGCCCGGCGTCCCGACGCCGATCGTATCGCCGAGGGAAATCTCGTAACAGCTCAGCTCCAGCAAGCGCGCCGCGACCGCCGCGACCTGCTGCGGCGCCACCGCGCCTTCATAAGGGCAGCCGAGCACGCAGGAGACATAGCCGCGCACGCGGATCCCACCCTTCGCCGCCGCGGCACAGACTGGAGCGAAGCGCGCTAGGCTTTCCTCGATCGAACAGTTGATGTTCCGTTGCGAGAAGCTTTCCGACGCGGCACCGAAGATGGCGATCTCGCGCACGTCCGCCGCCATCGCCGCCTCGAAGCCTTGCATGTTCGGCACGAGCACCGGATAACTGACGCCGGGCCGCCGCGCGATGCCCGCCATCACCTCCCGGCTGTCGGCCATCTGCGGAACGCGGCGCGGCGAGACGAAGCTGGTCGCTTCGACGACCTGCAGCCCGGTCGCCGCCAGCCGATCGATCAGCTCGATCTTGGTCGCAGTGGGCAGGAAGGCGGCTTCGTTCTGCAGCCCGTCGCGCGGACCCACCTCGACCATCTTGACCCGGGCGGGAAAGCGATTCATTGGCCGGCCTCCGCGACGGTGAAGGAGAGCAGCGTCGTCCCCTCCTCGACCAGATCGCCGACCGAATAATGCAGCTCGGCCACGGCACCATCGGATGGAGCGCCGATCGTATGCTCCATCTTCATCGCCTCGAGCACGATCAGCGCGGCGCCCCGCTTCACCGTCTCACCCGGCCTGGCAAGAACTTCGACGATCCGTCCCGGCATCGGCGCAGTCAGCCGGCCGGACGGGGCTTCCGCCACGGCGGTCAGGGCCAGCGGGTCCAGCAGTTCGAGCCGATCGCTCGCGCCGTCGAGCAGAACGGTCAGGAGATTCGCCTGCCGCACGACCGTGGCGGTCAACCGTCGACCATCGAGATCGGCGCGGAGTTCGCCTGCTTCCTCCAACGCGCCCCATACCGTAATCGATCCCTTGGGCAGCGTCAGGCGAACGCCGTCGGGTTGCGCGATCGCGGCGATCTCGAACTCCACATCTCCGCGGCGGAAGCGTAGAACGCTTCGCGCGTCGCCGTTGAGCCGCCATCCGGTCGCGGAGTGCCACGGCGACCAGGAATCGACGACCCGCCGGGCGCGCGCCTTCGCGTCCTCCTCTCGTCGCAGCAGGACATGAAGGCTCGCGAGCGCCAGGACGATGTCGATCGGTGGCGCCGGCGGAGCGGCGATCTCGGTTTCGTGGCGCTCGATGAAGCCGGTATCGACCGCGCCCTCCTCGAATCGCGGATGGCGCGTCAGCGCGGCGAGCCAATCGAGATTGCTGGCAACCCCGATGATTTCGCAGGACGACAGAGTCTTGCGCAGGCGGCGTACCGCCGCCGGCCGATTCTCGTCCCAGACGACGATCTTCGCCAGCATCGCATCATAGTGGATCGACACCTCGTCACCCTGCCGCACGCCGCTGTCGGTGCGCAGATTGAAGCTCTCCGGCGGCAGATGGAAGTGGACGAGGCGCCCGACCGAAGGCAGAAAGCCGCGCGCCGGATCCTCCGCATAGAGCCGGGCCTCGATCGCATGGCCGGCGAGGACGATTCGATCCTGGGTCAGCGGCAGAACCTCGCCGGCGGCCACCCGAAGCTGCCATTCGACCAGATCCTGGCCGGTCACCATTTCTGTCACGGGGTGCTCGACTTGCAGGCGCGTATTCATTTCCATGAAATAGACGCTGCCGGACTCGCCGACAATGAACTCGACCGTTCCAGCGCCGACATATCCGACCGCGCGCGCAGCAGCAATTGCGGTCGCCCCGATCTCGCGGCGCTGTTCGGGAGTCAGGCCGAAGGCCGGCGCCTCCTCCACCACCTTCTGATAGCGGCGCTGTATCGAACAGTCGCGCTCGAACAGATGCACCAGGTTGCCCTGACCGTCGGCGAAGATCTGCACTTCGATATGCCGCGGCTGCGCGATGAACTTCTCGATCAGCACCCGGTCGTCGCCGAAGGCCGAGAGCGCCTCGCGCTTGGCCGCGGCGAGTTCCGCCGCAAAGGCCGAGGCCCGGTCGACGCGCCGCATGCCCTTTCCGCCGCCGCCCGCGGAGGCCTTGATCAGGACCGGGAAACCAATCTCCTTCGCCGCCCTCAGCAGCGTTCCTTCATCCTGATCGGCCCCGTGATAGCCGGGCACGATAGGCACGCCGGCCTGCTCCATGAGCGCCTTCGCCTCCTGCTTCGATCCCATCGCGCGGATGGCCGAGGCAGGCGGCCCGATGAATATCAGCCTCGCCGCGGCGCAGGCCTCGGCAAAATCGGCGTTCTCCGACAGGAAGCCATAGCCGGGATGCACGGCCTCCGCCCCGGTGCGCCGCGCCGCCTCGATGATGCGGTCGATGCGGAGGTAACTCTCGCGTGCCGCGGCCGGACCGAGCAGGACGGCCTCGTCGGCCATGGCGACATGCGGCGCCTGCGCATCGGCCTCCGAATAGACCGCGACGGTTCGGATGCCGAGGCGCCGGGCCGTTCGGATGATCCGGCAGGCGATCTCGCCGCGATTGGCGATCAGAATCTTCTCGAACAAGGCCCTACTCCCGCGGGATCCAGCCCGGTTTGCGCTTCTCGAGAAAGGCCGAGACCCCGTCCCGACCTTCCTCGCCGGCACGGATGCGGGCGATGCGTTTTGCCGTGTCCTCGACCAAGCCGTCATCGAGCGGCCGGCCTGCCAGATCGGCAATGAGCCGCTTCGCCGCCGCCTGCGCGACCGGCCCGCCCTGGGCCAGCATCGTCAGGATCCGGCCCAATGTCTGCGGCAGATCGACCGCGGGCACGACCTCCTGCACGAGTCCGAGCCGCCGCGCCTCGGCCGCGTCGAAGCGCTCCCCGGTCAGAAAGTAGCGCCGCGCTGCGCGCGCGCCAATCGCCCCCATCACATAGGGTGAGATCACCGCCGGAATGAGTCCCAGCCGGACCTCGGAGAGGGCGAAGGTCGCATGATCGGCGGCGAGCGCGATGTCGCAGCAGGCAACGAGGCCGACGCCACCGCCGAAAGCCGCCCCCTGCACCACCGCCACCGTCGGCTTGGCCAGCCGGTCCAGCGTCCGCATGAGGTCGGCGAGCGCACGGGCATCGGCCTCGTTCTCAAGGGTCGAATAGCCGGCCATGCGCCGCATCCACTGCAGGTCGGCGCCGGCCGAAAAGCTCGGCCCGTTCGCGGCGAGCACGACCGCGCGGACCGCGGCATCGGCATCGAGTTCCCGCAGCGCCTCCGTCAGTTCGGCGATCAGCGCACCGTTGAAGGCGTTGTGAACCTCCGGCCGGTTCAGTCGCAGCGTCGCAACACCGTTGGCCGCCCTGTCCCGTAGGAGCATCGGTTCTGCCATAGCCGCTACATCCGGAACAGGCCGAACGCTGTCTTCTCGATCGGCGCGTTCAGCGCGGCGGAGAGGCCCAGGCCGAGGACCATGCGGCTCTCCGCGGGATCGATGACGCCGTCGTCCCACAGCCGGGCGCTGGCATAGTAAGGATGGCCCTGCTTCTCATATTGTTCGCGAATCGGCGCCTTGAAGGCTTCCTCGGCCTCTGCGGACCAAGCCTCGCCGCGAGCCTCCAAATTGTCCCGCTTCACCTGCGCGAGGACGTTTGCCGCCTGCTCGCCGCCCATCACCGAGATCCGCGCATTCGGCCACATCCATAGAAAACGAGGTGAGAAGGCGCGGCCGCACATGCCGTAATTGCCCGCCCCGAAGCTGCCGCCGATCAGCAGCGTGAGCTTCGGAACGGCCGCGCAGGCGACGGCCGTGACCATCTTCGCCCCGTCCTTCGCGATGCCCCCAGCCTCGTATTTCCGTCCGACCATGAAGCCGGTGATATTCTGCAGAAAGACCAGAGGAATGCCGCGCTGCGCGCAGAGCTCGATGAAATGCGCGCCCTTGAGCGCCGACTCGGAAAACAGGATTCCGTTGTTCGCGACGATGCCGACGGGATATCCGAAGACTCGGGCGAAGCCGCAGACGAGCGTGGCGCCATAAAGCCGCTTGAACTCGTCGAACTCGCTGCCGTCGACGATCCGCGCGATCACCTCGCGAACATCGTAAGGTTTGCGCGGATCGGCTGGAACGATCCCATAAATTTCCGCCGGATCGTAGCCAGGGTCACGCGACGGCTGAAGGTCGAGCGCGGGCTGCTTCACGATGTTCAAATTGGCGACGATGCGCCGGACGATCGCCAGCGCATGCGCATCGTCATGCGCATAATGGTCCGCCACGCCGGAGGTGCGGCTGTGAACTTCCGCTCCGCCGAGCTCTTCGGCGCTCACCACCTCGCCCGTCGCCGCCTTCACCAGCGGCGGCCCGCCGAGGAAGATCGTGCCCTGATTGGCGACGATGATGCTCTCATCCGACATCGCCGGGACATAGGCGCCGCCCGCCGTGCAGGAACCCATCACTGCGGCGATCTGTGGAATTCCCTTCCCCGACATCCGCGCCTGATTGAAGAAGATACGGCCGAAATGGTCGCGGTCGGGAAAGACCTCGTCCTGGTTCGGCAGGTTGGCACCGCCCGAATCGACCAGATAGATGCAGGGCAGACGGTTCTGCTCGGCGATCTCCTGTGCCCGCAGATGCTTCTTCACGGTGATCGGAAAATAGGTGCCGCCCTTCACGGTCGCATCGTTCGCGACGATCATGCATTCCCGGCCGCTCACCTGGCCGATGCCGGTAATGATACCGGCCGCCGGCACCTCGCCGCCATAAAGTCCGAACGCCGCGAGCTGGGACAGCTCGAGGAAGGGCGATCCGCCGTCGAGAAGCAGGCGCACGCGCTCGCGGGGCAGCAGCTTGCCGCGCGCCAAATGCCGCTCGCGCGCGGCCGCGCCGCCGCCTTCGCGAATCGTCGCGACCGACTCCTTCAGGTCCGCCACGAGGCTCGACATCGCCGCCGCATTCCGACGGAATTCCTCGCCATGCCGATCGACGGTCGTCTGCAAAACACCCATTCCGCCTTCGCCCCCAAGCAGCACCCATCTCCAGTTCCACCATCGATCGTAGCATTGCCGTCGATTGTATGGCGACATCTTCGATCTTGTGCCGCGGCGGAGCTTGCCGAGAATGCATTCATCACATCCAGCCCAATCCACGCCATGGGGAAGGTGACATGTCCAACCTGTCCGATCTCGAAGCAGCCGCGGAAATCGTGCACGCGGTGATGCCGCCGACCCCGCAGATCTGCTGGCCGCTGCTCAGCGAGCGGGCCGGAGCCGAAGTCTGGGTCAAGCATGAGAACCACACGCCGATCGGCGCCTTCAAGATCCGCGGCGGTCTGACCTACATGGCCGAGCTGGCGCGCCGGGAGCCGGACATTGCTAGCGTGATCACCGCGACGCGCGGCAATCACGGGCAGAGCGTCGGCTTCGCGGCGCGGCGCGCGGGCGTTCCGGCGGTCATCGTCGTGCCGCACGGCAACAGCGTCGAGAAGAACCGGGCCATGCGGGCGCTGGGCGTCGAGCTGATCGAGCATGGGCATGACTTCCAGGCCGCGTATGAATATGCGATGGCGCTTGCCGAGGAGCGTCGCCTGCACCCGCTCCGCTCGTTCCACCCCTGGCTGGTTCGCGGCGTCGCAAGCTATGGCCTGGAATTCCTGGGCGACGCGCCGGATCTGGACACGGTCTATGTCCCGATTGGGCTGGGATCGGGGATCTGCGCGACTATCGCGGCCCGCGACGCACTTGGCAGCAAGACCAAGATCGTCGGCGTCGCCGCCGAGAACGCCGCCGCCTATGCACTCTCCTTCGAGCGTGGGACACCGGTCTCGACGAACGCCGCCGACACGATCGCGGACGGCATGGCCTGCCGCGTGCCCGTTCCGGAAGCGCTGGACGCGATCCTTCGCGGCGCCGAACGCATCGTCACGGTGAGCGAGGGCGAGATCAAGGCGGCGATGCGCGCCTACTTCACCGACACGCACAATCTGGCCGAAGGCGCCGGTGCGGCGCCGCTCGCTGCGCTGCTCAAGGAACGCGACACGATGGCGGGCAAGCGTGTCGGCCTTGTGCTATCGGGCGGAAACATCGATAGGCCGCTCTATGCGGCGGTGCTGAACGAGGGTTAAGCGGCCTGACTCCCGGAGCATCGGCCTTGGGAACAGACCTGCGGGGTGCCGAGTTATCGTAGTAGGTCTGTCGCCGATGCGCGAGGCCCCTCGCTGATCAACCTCCGAGCAACCGGACGACAGAAGAGGAATTCGATGGGAGAGCTTCTGGTCGGGCAGAAGGCCCTCGTGACCGGTGCCAGCTCCGGCATAGGATACGGGATTGCACGGGCCATGGCGGATGCCGGAGCGGCGGTGGCGATCAACTATCACTCCGAGCGGGACGAGGCGGAGGAACTCGCCGAGACGATTCGTACGGCCGGCGGCGAGGCAATCGCGCTCAAGGCCGACGTCTCGAAGGAAGAGGAGGTCGAGCGCCTGTTCGGCCAGTCCATCGCGAATTTCGGCACCCTGGATATCCTCGTCGCCAACGCCGGGATTCAGAAGGATGCCCCGCTCGCCGAGATGAGCCTGGCCGACTGGCGGAAGGTCCTGGAGGTGAATCTGGGTGGCCAGTTCCTCTGCGCCAAGCGGGCGGTTGCCGAGTTCCTGCGGCGCGGATCGGTGCCGGAGGTCTCGCGGGCGACCGGCAAGATCATCTGCATCAGCTCCGTCCATGATGTGATTCCCTGGGCCGGGCACATCAATTACGCGGCCTCGAAAGGCGGCATTCAGATGATGATGAAGAGTCTGGCGCAGGAGGTGGCGCACCACCGGATTCGGGTCAACGCCATCGCGCCGGGTGCCATCAGGACGGCGATTAACAGGGCCGCTTGGTCGACCTCGAAGGCGGAGCAGAAACTCCTCAAGCTCATTCCCTACGGTCGGGTCGGCGAGGTCGAGGACGTCGCCAAGGCCGCCGTCTGGCTCGCCTCGGACGAAGCGGATTACATCACCGGAACCACGCTCTATATCGACGGCGGAATGATGCTTTATCCCGGGTTCCGGGATAACGGATAGCGCTCCTGGGGAGTTTACCAGCCACCGGTCGCGAGCCAGCGATCGACCTGGTCGAGGCGGTCGCTACCCCAGAACGGCTCGCCGTCGACGAAGATGAAAGGCGACCCGAAGGCTCCTGAAGCCAGTGCGGCATCGGTTTCGGATCGGAGTCGTGCCTTCACCGCCGGATCATCGAGCGCCACATGCAACGCCGCCCGCTCGATACCGATGGAAGCACCGAGCTCGGCCACGAATTCAGCCGAAGTGACGGCCCGGCCTTTTACGAAAGCCGCCTCGAACACCGCATGCGCCAAGGCCTTTGCCGTATCCGGATCGCGGTCCGCCAGCCAATAGAAGGCACGCGACGGTGCTACGGCCGCAAAGGGGAACGGATCCGGCAACCGGAACGGCACACCCAACAGCCGGGCCGACCGGGCGAAATCGCGGCGGTGGTAGGCACCGCGCAGCGGCTGCTCCGTGAGCGGGCTCTGTCCCGTGGTCTTGAACGCGGCGCCGAGCAGGAAAGGTCGCCACTGGACTGTCCGCCCATGCCGCTCCGCGATATCCTCGATCCGCGTCGAGGCGAGATAGCCATAAGGCGAAGAAAAGTCGAAATAGAAATCGATCGGCGAGGCCATTCACAATCTCCAGCGTAGGTGTCGGCAGTCTCGGCCATTCGCCACCGCAGCGCAATATGCGCTACTCCCCGCAGGACTATCGCATTCGGCGAACTCAGGGTGAGGAAGCTCATGCTTCGACAAGCTCGGCATGAGGACGATTGGGTTTGACACAGCGTTCCTCATCCTGAGGAACCTGCGAAACGGGCGTCTCGAAGGACGCACGGCGCCGGCAACATCCAACCGCCCCTGAGTTAGGCGCTGATGTCCATAACCGTCAGCGTCACTTCGCGCGATTCCCCGTCGCGCCGGACGGTGAGCCTCGCCTCGTTTCCGACGCCGATGTCGGTCAGCTCTGCGACGAGATCGGGCACGGTCAGGACGCGCTTGCCGTTGATGTGGGTGATGACGTCACCGAGTTGTCCGGTGGCCTGGTCGATCCCCTGCAGCCCGGCCTCCTGTGCCGGTGATCCCGAACTCACGCCGGCGACTACGACGCCTTGCACGTCGACCTGTGCGGCAAGCTCTTCGGGCAGCGTCGTGATGCCGATACCCGGCCGCGGAACATAGCCGTCCCTGATGATCTGCGGCACGATCCGGTTGACGATGTCGACGGGCACGGCAAAGCCGATCCCGGCGAACGCACCCGATTGGGAGAGGATCGCCGTATTGACGCCGATGAGCCGCCCCGCCGAATCGAGCAGGGGGCCACCGGAATTGCCCGGATTGATCGCCGCGTCGGTTTGGATGACGCCGCGGATCTCTCGGTTCACGCCGGCCGGCAGGCGCCGATCGAGCGCACTGATCACGCCTGTCGTCAGTGTGCGGCTGAGACCGTAGGGCGAACCGATCGCGAAGGTCGTCTGCCCCACCCGGAGGTCGGCCGAACTGCCGATCGGAATCGGTTGCAGGGACTGGTGATTGTCGACCAGCCTCAGGACCGCCAGATCGTAGTCGGCCGTCGACCCGACCACCTCCGCCCGCAACAGTTCTTCGCCGCCAAGCCGAACGCCGACCTGATCGGCGCCGGCAATGACATGATGATTGGTGACGATGTGGCCCGCCGCATCCCAGATAAACCCGGAACCGGCCCCGAGAGCCTCGGTACTGGGCGGCAGGAAGAGGCCGCCGGCGGTCTGGGTCACGATATAGGCGACGGACGGCGATATCCGCTGAAAGATCTCCGTCGCCGTCTCCTCCATTTCCGACAATGTGGCACGCGGGCTGATCGGACGCGGCTCGTCCGCAGTCAACCATTGGGTACGCAGAGTGTCGTAGCCGACCCAGACCGTCGCCAACAGAGCGATCCAGACGAGGACCACCCGCTCTAACCGACTCATCCAGATCCTCTTCTACGAACGATACCCGTCGTCAGCCCCGCTCCGGCTCGGTCGGTAATGCGACGAATGCCGGGTTGCCATCGCGTTCGCGAAGGAGAAGGACGGATCCCTGCCGGGCCTGCCGTGCCTCCTCGATTGCCGCGACAACCTCATTGGGTTCCGAAACCTCCCGTCGGCCGACTTTGGTAATGACATCACCGGGGGCTATATTCTCCTCGGCAGCAGGGCTGTTGCGGTCGACATCAAGCACGAGAACGCCCCTCGTCTCCTGCGCGATGCCGAATTCCTCTCGCAGCTCCGGCGAGAGCTCGGCGAGCGACAGCCCGAGTGCGCCGGTTTTGGCTTCGGGCTCGCTCGGCTGGTCGCTTTCGGTCGCCGCGAACTGCTGCTCCTGCTCCTCCAGCAAGGCTATCTGCGTGTCCAGCGTCTGCCGCTCGCCATTGCGCCAGACTTCGATATCGACGGTCGCGTCGACCGGCGTCTCAGCGACGATCCGTTGCAGTTCGCGGGGATCCTCGACTTCCTGATTGTTGAAGGTCAGGATCACATCGCCCGCTTCGAAGCCGGCTTTCGATGCCGGGCTGTCTTCGAGCACATCCGTCACAAGGGCGCCGCGCTCCTCCTGGAGTCCGATCGCTTCGGCAATGTCCTCGGTCACGGGCTGAATCTGCACCCCCAGCCAGCCGCGGCGAACGGTCCCGGTCTCTCGCAACTCCTCGATCACCTGCTGGGCCATGGCGGACGGCACCGCGAAGCCGATCCCGACATTGCCGCCCGAGGGCGAGAAGATCACGGTATTCACGCCGACCACCCGGCCGTCCATGCTGAACAGCGGCCCGCCCGAGTTGCCTTGGTTGATCGACGCGTCGGTCTGCAGGAAGTCGTCATAGGGGCCCGCATTGATGTCCCGCGCGCGCGCCGAGATGATTCCGGTGGTGACGGTGCCGCCGAGGCCGAAGGGATTGCCGACGGCCATGACCCAGTCACCCACCTGAATGGCGTCCGAATCGCCCCATTCGACCGCCGGCAGCGACTCCTCGGCTTCGACCTTCAGGAGCGCCAAATCGGTCCGCGGGTCGCGGCCGACGACCTCGGCCGCCAACTCAGTCTCGTCCTGCAGGGTGACCACCACGCTCTCCGCGCCAGCGACCACATGGTTGTTCGTCACGATGTAGCCTTCGGGGTCGATGATGAAGCCGGAGCCCACCGCCGTCAGATCGCCGAATGGCGGCATGGGCCCTGGTCCTGGCGCCGGTCCTGGTCCCGGTCCTGGTCCCGGTCCTGGCCGTTGACCTTGGCCGAACCGATCGCCGAAGAACTCCCGGAAGAACTCCTCGAATGGCGATCCCGGTGGAAGCTGCGGCATTCCCGACTCCCCTTCCGCCACATCCGAGCTCTGGGTCGCGGCGACATTGACCACGGCAGGAAGCTTCGCCTCGACAAGGTCAGCGAAGCTCTCCGGCCCGGCCGCGGTCTGCGCCGGCGCCGGGGAGCCCCCGCCGAGGGTCAAGGTCGCCAACAGGGCAATACAGCCGGCCCGCCTTGCGATGTCGGCCGCGATCGCCGCATCGACGGCCGCCCGCATCCCTCGCCAAAGATGTGCTGTCACGGGTTCCTCCTCAGGGAATACAGCGCCATGCCTGATAAACGGCGCGCCGCGGCCGCGGTTCCGCTCAGAACGTCGAGGTCATGGAATTCGGCGGCAAGAGCGATCAGGCGGCTGCGAGAATCCGGTCGATCGCGGCGCCGATGTCGCGGACGAGCACGCCGTGCCGGTGGAGCCGCGCCCTGTCCTCCACCCGGAACTTGCCCGTCTCGACCAGAATGCCCTGAAGCCCAGCCGCGATGGCGCCGCCGACGTCAGCCTCGACATCGTCCCCGACCATCACAGCCTCCGCGGGCTCGCAACCCAGCGCGGTAACCGCGGCATGAAAGAAGCCGGGTGCCGGCTTGCCGACCACCTCGGCAGTGACCCCGCCGGCGAACTCAAGCGCTGCTACGAATGGCCCGGCATCGAGACTGAGCCCGTCCACCTCCCGGAAATAGCGGTTCTTGGCCAGGGCCAGAAACGGCGCACCCTCCATCAGCAGGCGGAAGGCCCGGTTGAGGGCCTCATAGGTAAACCCCTCCCCGGCATCGCCGACCACCACCGCACGATTCGCTGGGCGATCCACCGGCTCCTCCGCATCCGGCGACGAAAGGCCGTTGAAATCCTCCCGCAAATCCGGGTGGATCAGCAGATGCGGCGACAGGCGCCGCTCACCCAGCCAGGTGCAGGCCGCTCGCGCCGGCGTAACCAACTCGTCATCGCCCAGGTTCAACCCCATCGCCGACAGACCGGCCTGAATCGCGCGGCGCGGCCGGCGGGTGGAGTTGGTGACGAACTGGACAGGAAGCCGCCGCTCGCGGAGACGCGCCAGGGCCTCGCGCGCGCCGGGAAGCAGATCATTGCCGACATAAAGAACGCCGTCGAGATCCAACAATACGCCACGAATTCCGGTCATCGCCCTTGCTCGTCTCCACTCCCGCGGCTATTACGTTCGGGCCGGGTCGAACATGCGGCAAAATGCGCTTCTGCCCAAATTTAACACCCTCCTGCGGCCCTTATGCGGTAATAATGGATGAAGGCTAGTGAGAGAATTGAGATGTCCGGCAAGTCTGCCGTCAACGATCTAAAGAACCTGCGCATTCTTGTCGCCGAGGATGAGGGAATCGTCGCCCTCGAGATCGAGGCGTCGCTGCAGGGATTCGGATGCGAGGTCGTCGGCCCGGTCGGCAAGCTGGAACAGGCGCTCGAGGCCCTGCAGACGCAGCCCGTCGACGGGGCCGTGCTCGATGTGAACCTCGGCGGTGTCGAGGTGTTTCCGGTCGCCGACGAGCTTCTGGCACGCGGCATCCCCTTCATCCTGTCGACCGGCTACAACGATCTCTCGCTGTTCCCTGAGCGGTTCCGCGGCCTCCCTTGCCTCGAGAAGCCTTACGACGAGAAGGATCTCCTCGAGCTCATGACCCGAGTAGTCGGCCGCTCCTGATCGGGCGAAAAAAGCAATTTCGACAATTCACCACGGAATATAGCTGCCATCGTAGTTGAAGAAGGAGCCGCTATCCTCCGGTCGGAGGCCGGCGATCTTGGCGCGCATCGCGCGGACGCTGTCCGCCGGCGACAGTGTCGCGCCCGACCCGCCCATCTCCGTCTGTACCCAGCCGGGATGAAAGACGATGGCAACGATGCCGCGTGGGGCCAGGTCGATCGCAAGGCTCTTGGTGACGGCGTTCAGCCCCGCCTTGCTCGACCGGTAGACGTAGTACCCGCCGCCGGTATTGTCGGCGATGCTACCCATTCGGCTGGTCAGGCTTATGATCCGCTTCTGGCCACCCCGCTCCAGATGCTCGATGAAGTGCTCCGCCATCTTCAGCGGCGCGATCGTGTTCGTTCGAAAGGCATCGAGCCATAGCTCGACGTCGGTGTCTCCGAAGCCGGCGCGCGAGCCGATCGTGCCCGCATTATTGATCAGAACATCCACCGCCTCGCCCGCGAGCCGCTGCGCCAGAGCGGCGATCTGCGCCGCATCGGCGACATCGAGCTTGTAAAGCTGAACGTCGCCGGCGGCCACCTCGAGCTCGCCGGCCTCTTCGGGACGGCGGGCCGTCGCGTGGACACGCCAGCCTTCTGCCGCATATTGCCGGGCGAACTCCAGGCCGATGCCGCGGTTCGCGCCGGTCACCAGGACGGTTGGCATCGCGGAATCCCTCACAAGTTCTGGAAATACGTCTCGCTACGGCCGATCACGGATTTGCTGAACCGCCCGTCGCGGTCGCGCAACGAGTTCGCCTCCGCAGTTCGGGCAGCTGAGGTCCATATGCAGGCTGCAGTCGGAGCAGAAAGTACATTCATAGCTGCAGATATAGGCTCCTTCGTCAGGCGGCAACACCCTCTGACATTTCTCGCAATTCGCCCGCATTTCCAAAGCCATGACAGCCTCCCTCAAGACGCTCGGGCTGAGCCTACACCAGCGACCGCGGATGACAAGCGGGCTATGATATGTGCTGCCCCTTACCCCTGCGAAGGAAACGCCCGATGATTCTCGAAGTCGCGATACTCGATGTGAAGGCCGGTCTCTCAGAGACGTTCGAGACCGCCTTCGCCGAGGCATCGGCGATCATCGCCAGCATGCCGGGATATGAGGGGCACGAGCTGCAACGGTGCCTGGAGTGGTCCAACCGCTATATCCTGCTGATCCGCTGGCAGCGGCTGGAGGACCATACCGTCGGCTTTCGCGGGTCGCCGCAATATCAGGAATGGAAGGCGCTCCTGCATCACTTCTACGACCCGTTCCCGACGGTAGAGCATTACCATCCGGTCTGAGGGTGGTATCCGACGGGATCCGAGCTACGCCGTCTCGGCGAACAGCTCGCGGCCGATCAGCATGCGGCGGATCTCGGAGGTGCCGGCGCCGATCTCATAGAGCTTGGCGTCGCGCAACAGCCGGCCGGTCGGATAGTCGTTGATATAGCCGTTGCCGCCCAGCGCTTGGATCGCCTCGAGCGCCATCCAGGTCGCCTTCTCGGCGGCGAACAGGATGGCGCCAGCAGCATCCTTGCGCGTCGTCTCGCCCCGGTCGCAGGCCTTGGCCACCGCATAGACATAGGCCTTGGCCGCGTTCATCACCGTGTACATGTCGGCGACCTTGGCCTGCATCAGCTGGAACTCGCCGATCGGCTGGCCGAACTGCTTGCGCTCGTGAATGTAGGGCAGCACTGTGTCGAGGCAGGCCTGCATGATGCCGAGCGGCCCGCCGGCGAGCACCGCCCGCTCGTAGTCGAGGCCGCTCATCAGCACCCGCACGCCCTCCCCCTCCGCGCCGAGCAGGTTCGCTTCGGGCACCTCGCACGCCTCGAACACCAACTCGCAGGTGTTGGAGCCGCGCATGCCGAGCTTGTCGAGCTTCTGCGCGGTGGTGAACCCCGCCATGCCCTTCTCAAGGATGAAGGCGCTGATGCCGCGCGCGCCGGCGGCGGGATCGGTCTTGGCGTAGACCACTAGCACGTCCGCGTCGGGCCCGTTGGTGATCCACATCTTGCCGCCATCGAGGATGAAGCGGTCGCCGCGCCGCTCGGCGCGCGTACGCATGCCGACCACGTCGGAGCCGGCGCCGGTTTCGCTCATCGCCAGCGCACCGACCTGCGTGCCGGCGATCAGCCCGGGCAGATAGCACTGCTTCTGCGCCTCCGTGCCGTTGCGGCGAATCTGATTCACGCAGAGGTTCGAATGGGCACCGTAGCTTAAACCCACGCTGGCCGAGGCGCGGCTGATCTCCTCCATCGTCACGACATGCTCGAGATAGCCCATGCCGGCACCGCCATAGGCGTCCTCCACGGTGATGCCGAGCAGGCCAAGAGCGCCGAGCTTCGGCCACAGATCCATCGGGAAGGCATTGCTGCGATCGATCTCGGCCGCCCGCGGCGCGATCTCAGCGGCGGCGAAGCTCCGCACCGTTTCGCGCAGCATGTCGGCGGTCTCGCCGAGTCCAAAGTCGAGGGATGAGAAACGGTTGGCGGCCATGGGCGACGATCCCGTTCGATTGTCAGACCGATAGGTTACAGACGTTGATTGCGAAAACGAAGAGATGATGATTTAATTAATGAATTATAAACTAATAAAATAACCATTAACCTTGATAAATAATATGCGACACCAATTTTTCTAAATCAGGTGAAACCTGCAGTCGGAATTGGAACCGCTGAAGAGGAATGGCTATGGGATACCGACGCCTCTCCTTCTCCGCCGGAACGGTCTGTCTCGGTTTATTGGTGTCTTCCGTTCCCGCTGTCGCCGATTACCGTATCGAAACGAGTATCGGCATCGCGCATGGGGACCATGACGTCACCTTCTCCGAAAGCGTCGAAAGGTTCGGCCTGTCGATAAAATCGGTCTCCACGGTGAACGGATCCGGGCCGACAATCACGATCGGGTTCTGGGCCGATGGCCTGATCCACGAAAATCTTTCGCTCGGGCTCGAATATCTGCGGATCGAGAACTCGGCGGATCTCGCTCTCGCGGCCCGCGGCCCGGATCAATCCGTGGCCGTCGATGCCGATTTCGAGCTCGATATCACCACAATTCTGGTAAACGCCGCCTACCGCCGCAACGGCGGAGCCATCCACCCCTATGCCGCGCTCGGCATCGGCGCTGCGCGAGCGGCAGGCGAAGTCGACAGCGAGATAACTACAGGCGCCCCTATGTCCGAAACCGGCGAGGTCCGTTTCTCCGACTCCAACTATGCGCCGGCGGTGCAGGTCGCAATCGGCCTCGACTACGACGTGACAAAGAGGATCTATGTCGGCGCCGCGGCGCGGTACTTCACCATCGACACCCGCCTGTTCGGTCGAGACGAGGTCGTCCGCGAACTCGCCGCCGGGGTCAAGCTGGGCCTCTCGTTCTGATATCGCTCAGAGCAGGAACAGGGTGGCGAGGCCGAGAAAGACGAAGAAGCCGAGCACGTCGGTCGTGGTCGTCAGGAACGGGCCGGCGCTGACCGCCGGATCCATCCCGAGACGCGCCAGCACCACCGGAATGACGGTGCCGGCGAGCCCGGCCCACAGCATGTTGAAGATCATCGCCGCGCCGAGCACGATTCCAAGCGGAATGCTCGCAAACCAAAGGGCGGCAATGCTGCCCATGATGGCGGCGAAGACCGTCGCGTTCATCATCGCGACGAACAGCTCCTTGGCGATGGGGCGCCACACATTGCCCTTCGGGGACATGTCACGGGTTGCCAGCGCCCGCACCGTCACGGTGACCACCTGCATCCCGGCATTGCCGCCCATCGCGGCGACGATGGGCATCAGGACCGCGACCGCGACGATCGCCTCGATGGTCGCTTCGAACTGCGAAATCACAATCGACGCGATCACGGTGTTGACCAGGGTGACGAGCAGCCAGCGCAGCCGGCGCCAGGCGGTTTCCGTTGCCGGCGCGTGGAAGTCCGTCTCGCCGACGCCGCCGAGACCCATCAGGTCCTCCTCCGCCTCCTCGTCGATCACGTGAACCACGTCGTCCACGGTGATCACGCCGACGAGCCGGCCGCTCTCGCTCACGACAGGGGCGGAGACCAGACCATATTGGCGAAACAGGTGCGCCACCGCCTCCTGGTCCATCGTCACGGGGACGGTCCTCAAGTCCGTCTCCATCAGATCGGCCAGTTTCACCGCCCGCCTCGCCCGGATCACCCGGCTGAGCGGCACGGCGCCGAGCGGCCGAAAGGCCGGATCGACGATGAACAGATCATAGAAATCGTCGGGCAGCTGGTGGCTGGCACGCAGGAAGTCGATCGTCTGGCCAACGGTCCAGAAGGACGGGACCGCCACCAGCTCGCGCTGCATCATCCGGCCGGCGCTGTCCTCGGGATAGGTCAGCCCCTCCTCAAGGATCGCCCGTTCCTCGGCGGGAATGCTCTCAAGGATCCGCCGCTTCGACTCCTCGTCTAGATCCTCGAGCAGA
The DNA here is from genome assembly GCA_003576685.1 of Virgifigura deserti. Taxonomy (GTDB): domain Bacteria; phylum Pseudomonadota; class Alphaproteobacteria; order Dongiales; family Dongiaceae; genus Virgifigura; species Virgifigura deserti. The sequence goes on along the minus strand of QOZR01000020.1, from coordinate 33,176 downwards.
TCGACGGCGTCGTCGCTGTCGAGCTCCGACAGGGCGGCGGCGATCCGTTGCGGGCCGAGCAGCTCGATCACCTCCTCGCGCACCCGCTCGTCGAGGTGGCTCAGCGTCTCTGGCTCGATCCGGTGCCGCGTGGCCGCGATGAACCGTTCGCGCTCGTCGCTGCTCAAGCGCTCCAGCAGGTCGGCGAGGTCGGCGGGGTGCAGCGGCTCGATCAGCTCCTGGACCCGTGCCGCGTCCTCCGTCTCCAGCGCATCCCGCGTCGCGCGAACGCACTCGGAGGAGACGCCGTAGAGCTCCTCGGGTTCCGCCGCCGAGTCCTCAGGCGGCTTATCCTCGGGCGCGGTTTCTCCCATGCGCTTGGTCTTTCCGCGCCTTCAGCCCTTCACCGACGCGACCGGCACCCAGTCATCCTTCCGCCGCATCGCAGCCTGCGCCTCGACGACGGCGAGCGCGCTCATATTGACGATTCCGCGGACGCTGACCGTCGGCGTGAGAATATGCACGGGCTGGGCCATACCCAGTAGGATTGGCCCGAGCGACAGCCCGTCGCTCAGCGCACGCAGCAGATCGAGGGAGATATTGGCCGCGTCGAGCGTCGGCATGACGAGAAGGTTCGCCTGGCCTTTGAGCCGCGAGCTCGGGAACTGCTTCAGGCGGATTTCCTCCACGATAGCCGAATCGCCGTGCATCTCGCCCTCGATCTCGAGCTCGGGCGCCCGCTCACCGATCAGGGCGAGAGCATCACGCATCTTCCGCGCGGACGGGGTGTCCGCGGTCCCGAAATTCGAATGCGACAGCAGCGCCACCTTAGGCGCGATCCCGAAATGCCGCACCACGTCGGCCGACAGCAGGGTCATCTCCGCGATCTCGTTTGCCGTCGGGTCCGGCGTGACCTGCGTGTCGCAGATGAAGAAGGCGCCGCGCGACAGGATCAGCACGTTCAGGGCCGCGGCATGCTGCACGCCCGGCCGCAGCCCGATCACGTCGAGCACATAGCGAAGATGCCGCTCCGACCGGCCGATGGTGCCGCAGATCATCGCGTCCGCCTCACCCCGCTTCACCATCAGCGCGGCGATCACCGTGTTACGGGTGCGCACGACGGTGCGCGCATAGTCCCGCGTCACACCCTTCCGCTCCATCAGGCTGTGGTAGAGCGTCCAATATTCGTTGAAGCGCGGATCGCCCTGCGGGTCGACCAGATCGAAATCCTTGTCCGGCCGCAGCCGCAGCTTGAACCGCTCGATCCGCTGGCTCACCACGTCGCGGCGGCCGATCAGGATGGGTCTGGCCAGTTTCTCGTCGATCACCGTCTGCGCGGCCCGCAGCACGCGCTCCTCTTCCCCCTCGGCATAGACCAGCCGGCGCGGATCGCGCCGCGCACTTTCGAACAGTGGCTTCATCACCAGGGCGGAGCGGAAGACGAACTGGCTCAGCTGCTCGCGATAGGCGGCGAAGTCTTCGATCGGCCGAGTCGCGACGCCGCTGTCCATCGCCGCCTTCGCTACCGCCGGCGCCAGCTCGACGATCAGCCGCGGGTCGAACGGCCGCGGAATCAGATAGTCGGGGCCGAAACTGAAGGACTGGCCGCCATAGGCCGCGGCGACGATATCCGAGGTCTCCGCATGGGCCAGATTGGCGAGCGCGTGAACGCAAGCGATCTTCATCTCCTCGTTGATCGCCGTCGCGCCAACGTCCAGCGCGCCGCGGAAGATGAAGGGAAAGCAGAGAACATTGTTGACTTGGTTCGGATAGTCCGATCGGCCGGTCGCGATCACGGCGTCGGGGCGGACCTCCCGCGCTACTTCCGGCATGATCTCCGGCACCGGATTGGCGAGCGCCATGATCAACGGCCGATCGGCCATGCCCTTCACCATCTCGGGTGTCAGCACCCCGGGCGCCGACAGGCCGAGGAAGATGTCCACGCCGCCGATGACATCGCCCAAGGTTCGCGCCTTGGTCGCGACGGCATAGCGCGCCTTGTAAGGATCCATCATCTCCGTGCGGCCCTCATAGACCACGCCGGCGATATCGACGACCGTGATGTTCTCGCGGGGCAAGCCCAGGCTGACCAACAGGTCGAGGCAGGCGAGCGCGGCAGCACCCGCACCGCAGCAGACCAGCTTGACGCGCTCGATCGGCTTCTCGACCACCCGCAGCCCGTTGATGATCGCGGCGGCGACGATGATCGCGGTGCCGTGCTGGTCGTCGTGGAACACCGGAATCCGCATCCGGTCGCGCACCCGGCGCTCGACTTCGAAGCACTCCGGCGCCTTGATATCCTCGAGATTGATCCCGCCGAAGGTCGGCTCCAGGCTGGTGACGATATCCGCCAGCTTCTCCGGGTCGCCCTCGTTGATTTCGATGTCGAAGACGTCGATGCCGGCGAAGGTCTTGAACAGGACCGCCTTGCCCTCCATCACCGGTTTGGCGGCGAGCGGACCGATCGCTCCCAACCCCAGCACCGCCGTGCCGTTGGTGACGACGGCGACCAGATTGGCCCGCCGGGTCAGCGTCGCCGCTTCGGCCGGGTCGGCGACGATAGCGTCGCAGGCAGCCGCCACGCCGGGCGAGTAGGCCAGCGCCAAGTCGCGCTGGTTGGCCAGAGGTTTCGTCGCGACGACGGCGAGCTTTCCCGGCGTCGGAAAACGGTGGTATTCGAGCGCGCTTTCGCGCAAATCATCGGCCATCATAATCTCCCGGAACGACTTGGCGGCCGGATTATATCCCTTAGCCGGTCTTACGCCATGGCCGCAGAGCGTAACGGAGAGAAAATTAAGGACATTTACTATTCGAGATCATGCGCCGGCCCGACGCGCGCATGCGGGACCCGAACCGCCGGTCCGGGCAGCCCCGGATCGCCCGGATCAGGTTCGAGGGCAGATCCGACGATGATAGAAAGAAATGGAGCCCGACATGAGCTCCTTACAGGGATGGTGCGGTCGAGAAGACTCGAACTTCCACGGGATCTCTCCCACAGCGACCTCAACGCTGCGCGTCTACCAGTTCCGCCACGACCGCAACCGGACGGCAGGTCCTTTCGGGCTTGCCATCGAGTGATGCGGGGGAATACCAAATCATTGAGGCGGGATCAAGCACGACCATCCGTCCCGGCCCGCATAACACGGATTACTTATGGTATCGGCAAATCCTCCCATCGAGTGGCGGGCCAGCGACGCCCCGGTTCCCTATCCCGCCGCGATTGCGGCGATGGAGGAGCGGGTGGCAGCGGTTCGAGCCGGAACCGCGCCGGAAATGGTTTGGCTGCTCGAGCATCCGCCGCTCTATACAGCCGGCACCAGCGCCCGCGCCGGCGATCTCCTGCGGCCGGACCGGTTTCCAGTCCATGCGACCGGCCGAGGCGGCCAATACACCTATCATGGGCCGGGCCAGCGCGTCGGCTATGTGATGCTGGACCTCAAGCGGCGCGGCCCCGACATCCGCCGGTTCGTCCACGACCTTGAGGAATGGCTGATCCGCACGCTTGCCCGCTTCAACGTCCGCGGCGAGCGACGTCCCGGACGGGTGGGCATCTGGGTCGCCCGCGGCAGCCGCGAGGACAAGATCGCCGCGATCGGTGTCCGGGTGCGGCAGTGGGTCACCTTCCATGGGGTCGCGCTCAACCTCGATCCCGAGCTCGAGCATTTCTCCGGGATCGTTCCCTGCGGCGTCCAGGCGCCCCAGTTCGGAGTCACATCGCTCCACGACCTCGGAATCCTGGTCAGCATGCCCGAACTCGACGCGGCGCTGGCGGCGGCGTTCCGCGAGGTCTTTGATGAACCGGCCCCGCATCGCGAGCCGTTCCAGAAAACGGCGACGAGGGTATCCGATACCGCCTCCACCGGTGAACGGACCTAACCGGGAAGCTGGCGCGCCGGGCATGCGGCCAGTTCGCCCGCGTGATATCGAACATGATGGGGTGAATGCCTCTACGGCACTCCGCGCCGTGAACTCCGGCGCGGCGCCGCCGATGGAATCAGCTCGGTCATCGACGGTTTCGGGTGCCAGACATGATTTTCCCGCCGCAATGCATGGCATAAGTACAAAATTCGCCATTAATAAAATTGTCAGATAACCATAGATATAAATTGCCTCCTTATTCCATATATACAAAACTTCTGTCAGAAAAAATCTTCCCAGACCTTTAACGAATCAACCAAGAGTGTGGGTGATTTTAATGCAAACCCAATCTCTTAAGAACGCAGCGCGATCTTTCCTTTTTGTTTCTCTCGTTCTGATCTTGGACGTTCCGGGCGCGATCTCGCCCGGCCTTGCAGAGGAGCCAGCGACCTCGTCCGCTCCTTGGAGCGTCTTCCAAGCGAACGGCGACATTCGCGTCCGCTCGGGGCGAGACGCTTCCGGTGCGTGGCAGCAGCTTGGCGCGAACGATCGAATCTTCGCGCCGTCCGAGATCAGGACCGGAGACGACGGACGACTCACCATTACGCGCGGCGGCGACATCATTCATATCCTGCCAGGTTCGCGCATCTCTTTACCGGCCGAGGGGCACGGGACAACGGCCACGGAAATCATCCAGAGCTTCGGCGAGGCATTCTTCGGTGTCGACAAGCGCCCCGCCAGAACCTTCAAGGTGACCACGCCCTTCTTGGTGACGGTCGTCAAAGGCACGGCATTCGGGATCAACGTTTCCGAGACGGACGCCAGCGTGTCGGTGTCGGAAGGCACCGTCGGCGTCTCCGCCAAGGCGAGCGGCAAGAGCGCTGACGTGAATGCCGGGCAGACGGCCAGCGTGTCGTCCAAGGCCGCCAGCGACGTCTCCGTCAGCAGTGCCGCTGCGGCCGCGCCGGCCGGCGCTGCCCCGGCGGCACCGGCAAGCACGTCGGCCCCGGACGCCATGAGCGGGTCGGCCACCGAGGTCGGCCCGGATGCAAGCAACTCGGGCAAGAAAGGCTTGGGCGTCGCGGCCGGGGCGCCCGATGCCACTGGCCGTAGCGTCGGATCCAAGGCCAGTCGAAGCACCAGCAGCGGTACGGGAAGCGGCAAGGCGGTCGGGGCAGCCGGCAGCGGTAGCAGTGCCGGTGGCGGCGCCAGCAATGGCGGTGCCGGTAGCGGTGCTGGCGGTGGCGGAAGTGCTGGCGGAAGCGATGCTAGCGGAGGTGCTGGCGGAGGTGCCGACGGTGCTGGCGCCGGCGGCGCCAGTGATGGCGGCGGAAAGAGCGGCCACGGAAAGGGCGATAATGGCAAGAAGGGAAAACGCGCAAATCGCGGTGGCCCGATGAACCAGCCGCCATTGGACACTCCGACCGGAACGGCAATCGCGGCAGCGATGATCCGGCCGGGCTGATCGGGCATGAGGACCGTCGGCTGGGCGCATGCCCTGATTTTCCTCGTGGTTGCGGCGCTTTATCTCTCCGGCAGGCTCGAGTTCATCGAGCATCGCCTCGTTGACGCGCGCTTCCAGCTCGCGGAACGCGCCGCGACCGGTGAGGTGGTCGTGGTCCTGATCGACGCAGCCTCCCTCAAGGCGCTCGGCCCTTGGCCTTGGCCGCGCAGCTATCATGCACGCCTGCTGGATGCGCTGGCGGCGGCCGGCGCCGGCCGGGTCGCGCTGGATATCGACTTCAGCTCTCGGTCGACGGATGAGGAGGATCGCGAGCTGGCACGGGCCATCGCCGAGGTCGACGGCAGCGTTATTCTCCCCGTCTTTGTCCAGCCCGGCATCGATGGTCAAGAGCCGCGGCTCTTCTTCACCGAGCCGCTGTCCGACCTTCGCGTCAATGCCGATCTCGCCTCGGTCAATGTGCGGCCCGAGTCGGACGGGCTGGTGCGCCGCATGGCGGTGGGCGCACCCTGGCGGGAGGATCCGATCGCAACCCTGCCGGTCGTCCTTGCTGGTGTCCCCGCCCGGATTCCCGATGCCTTCTATGTCGACTACGGTATCCGACCCGATACGATACCGCAGATCTCGTATGTCGACGTCCTGGAGGAGCATTTCGACCGGGCGTTGGTGGCCGGCAAACGGGTCATCGTCGGGGCAGGCGCCATCGAGCTTGGCGACATGACACCCGCCCCGCTATGGTTGGCGTTGCCCGGACCGCTTGTCCAAGCACTGGCTACGGAGTCGATTCTTCAAGGGCGGACGCTTCAGCGGTTGCCGGCCTGGCTAGTGCTGGCCGGAACAGGATTCCTTCTGCTGGCCACGGCGCCGGTCTTTTCCCGATGGCCATGGCGACGCAGCCTCGTCGCGTTGATCGGGATCAACGCGATCATCCTCGTCCTGCCCGTGCCGCTGCAAGCCTACTGGCCGATTCTGCCCGATACGGCACCCTACCTACTGGCCTGCCTTCTCAGCTTCGGTGCGGCCCTTGTGAGCCGGCTCGACGAGCAGGCCCTCCGGCTTCTGGCCCAGGGCTTCATGCTGCGCCGGCAGGACGCGCGCATGCGCCGTGTTGTCGAGAGCACGTTCGATGGGCTGATCGTGACCGATGCGGCCGGTATTATCCGTTCCTTCAACCCGGCTGCGGAGAGGATCTTCGTGATCCCCGCAAAGGAAGCGATAGGTCAACCCTTTGCCCGGTTCGTAGCCGACACCGGAAGCGGCCATCCGGAGACGGCGTCGGGTTTGCCGAGCCTCCTCGGCGAGGCTGGACTCCTGCGGGAAGTCCTCGCATGCCGGAAGGATCAACAGGTTTTTCCGATAGACCTCGTGATCACCGAGATGCGATGCGAGGACGCGTTGAGCTACCTTCTAACGATCCGAGATATTTCTGATCGGAAGGAAGCGGAGCGGCGGGCAGAAGAAGCTCAGCAGCAACTCCTCCACGCAATCAGGGATCTCAGGAAGGCCAAGGAACAGGCCGAACTCGCGAACAAGGCGAAGACCGAGTTTCTGGCCAATATGAGCCATGAGTTGCGCACGCCGTTGAACGCGGTGCTCGGGTTCGCGGAGATCATGAAGGGCGAACTCCTGGGCCCGATCGGGACGCCCGCTTACTTGGGCTATCTGGAGGATATCCATGACAGCGCGGGCCACCTGCTTCAAATCATCAACGACATCCTCGACCTGGCGAAGATCGAGGCCGGGAAGCTCGATCTGCAGGACGAGGACATTGCGCTGTCGGCGGCGATCGACCGTGCGGTCACGCTCGTCAAGGAGCGTGCCGCAGAGGGCCGCGTTACGATCGTCGCGGACGCGCCCGATCACCTGCCGTTACTGCGGGCCGACCCCCGCCTGTTCAAGCAGATCCTCAGCAATCTGCTGTCGAATGCTATCAAGTTCACCGAGCCGGGCGGACAGGTGACGATTCGCGCGGCCCTGGCGACCGACGGCGGCTTGGATATCTCGATCATTGATACCGGCATCGGCATTGCCGAAGCAGACCTTGCAAGAGTCCTGAAGCCGTTCGAACAGGCCTCGACGGGCCTTGATCGGCGTTATGAGGGGACGGGTTTGGGCCTGCCCTTGGTCAAGTTCCTTGTCGAGGCACATGGCGGCGCGTTCGCACTGCACAGCCAAGTGAGCGTTGGCACGACGGCGACCGCGAGCTTCCCGCCCCTGCGGACAAAGGTCGTGCATGATGCAAGGGAGCCGCAGCGCCCCCTCTCGGTCGTCCACGCGCAGACCGGCTGACGTCCTGGGCATCCGACGCCGCACGACCAGCCCCACCGACCGGCCCCTGACGCAATTTTTCGCCGCTTACTGAGATCCGGTTCACAGCGCCGCCGCGCGGACTGGCCTAACATCGCTGCGACTCGAACATTTGAGGAGTGCAAGCGATGTCGACTAACCCGACGCACGCCGCCAGCGGCGTCGCCGTCGCGTACCGTCGCAGGGGCCTGTTCGCGCTCCTGCTGCATACGCTCGTGGAATGGCAGGAGCGCGCTCGCCGGCGCCGCTCGCTCGCCCACATGGACGACCGCCTGCTGCGAGACATCGGCCTGACCCGGTCGATGATCGAGGCCGAGGCCAGTAAGCCCTTCTGGCACCCCTAGTGCTCCGGCGGCCAACGCTCAGCAACCAAAGGCGTTGGCTCCGGCAGACGAGCAGTTTCGGTCCCGCTGAGGACAACATTTTTATTGGAGGCATTACGTATGGCATTGCACGATAAGCGAGGTGTTCCCGTTTCCACCGAAAGCCGCGAGTCGCTCGACCGGCTCGAGACGGCGACGGAACTGCTTCTGGGCTACTTCGCCGATCCGCTGGCCGCGATCGACGAGGCACTTGCGGAGAATCCGGCCTTCGTCATGGGCCACTGCTTCCGCGCCGGTCTGTTCCTGATCTCCTCGGAGAGGGGCGCCGAGCCCGAGCTGCGTCGATCCCTTGAGGCGGCGGAGGCCCTGGCGCGCAAGGCAAACGATCGCGAGCGCGGCCATATGGCCGCAGCGCGGGCTTGGCTCGAAGGCGACTTCCACGAAGCTGTGGAGCGCTACTCCAGCGTCCTGATCGACCACCCGCGCGATATTTTCGCGCTTCAGATGGCGCATCTGGGCGACTTCTTCCTCGGCCAATCCGTAATGCTGCGCGACCGGGTCGCGCGGGTGCTGCCCGACTGGGACGAGGCCGTGCCCGGCTTCGGCTACGTCCTCGGAATGCACGCCTTCGGCCTGGAGGAAAGCAATCAGTATGGCCGGGCGGAGGCCACCGGCCGGCGCGCCCTGGCGCTGATGCCGAGGGACCCCTGGGCGGTCCACGCTGTCGCCCATGTCATGGAGATGCAAGGGCGCCTGGCCGACGGAATCGAATGGCTGACGTCCCGCACCGACGATTGGGCGCCCGAGAACATGTTTGCCTTTCACAATTGGTGGCATCTCGCCCTCTATCATCTGGATCTCGGGCAGACCGACCGCGTCCTGCAGCTCTATGACGAGGCGATCCGGCCGAAACACTCGGCCGTCGCGCTGGAGATGTTGGATGCCGCGGCGCTGCTCTGGCGCCTCCATCTCAGGGGCGTCGACGTGGGCAATCGCTGGGCGGAGCTGGCGGATACCTATGAGCCGATGGCAGAGGACGCCTACTACACCTTCAACGACATGCACGCGATGATGGCCTTCGTCGCTGATGGACGGGAGGAGGCGGCGAAGCGGCTGCTGGCGGCGCTCGAACGGCGGATCACCGGCGGTGGCACGAACGGGGTGATGACGCGGGAGGTGGGCCTACCGGTCTGCCGCGCGATCCAGGCTTTTGGCAAGGGCGACTATGCGACCACGGTCGATCTGCTCCTGCTGGTCCGCACCATCGCCCACCGCTTCGGCGGCAGCCACGCCCAGCGGGATGTCCTCAGCCAGACCCTGATCGAGGCGGCGTTGCGCGACAATCAGGGCCGCTTGGCCCGCGCCTTGATGGCGGAGCGCACCGACCTGAAGCCGACCAGCCCTTACAACTGGCTGACTACGGCCCGGGCGCTGGATCTGCTCGGCCATCGGATTGAAGCGAACAGGGCCAATGCTAAGGCGGCGGCCCTGTTGCCCCGACAGGCCTCCGAGTCCGTCAACGTGGTTATGGCTTGAGGCGCTGCCCTATCCTGGCCCTCCCCCGCGAGTCGCGGGGGAGAGATCCTCGCCCTACGCCGTAGGGAGTTGCCGGAATTCGTTCTCGGCGACATCCCCCGCCGGCGCCTGCTCGACCGCCTCGACCTTGGCGAGCGGCGGTCCCTGCCGGCAAGCGGCGACCATTTCATCGACCGCGGCGGCAGTGCCGGCGAACAGCGCCTCGACGCTGCCGTCGCGCCGGTTGCGGACCCACCCGCGCAAGCCGCGCCGGCTCGCCTCCTCAGTCGTCCAGGCACGAAACCAAACCCCTTGAACGCGGCCGCGAACGCTCACGCGGACGGCTTTCTCTGCGGACGCCGACGACATTCCGGCCTCGCTCACTCGAACTCCAGGATCGCCTGATCAACGGCCAGGCTGTCGCCGGGCGCGGCATGAAGTAGCGCCACCCGGCCGTCGCGCTCCGCCCGCAGCAGGTTCTCCATCTTCATCGCCTCCACGACGGCAAGCTCCTGCCCGGCCTTGACCTCCTCGCCTTCGCTCACCGCCAGCGATACGAGCAGCCCCGGCATCGGCGACAGAAGGAACTTGGACAGGTCCGGTGGCTGTTTAACGGGCATCAGGGCGGCCAGTTCCGCCGCGCGCGGATGAAGGACCCGAAGATCGATCTCGGCGCCGGCCGAAGACAGGCGGTAGCCGATGCCCCGGCGATCGATCTGCACCGAGACCGTTCGCCCGTCGATGCTCCCTTGATAGAGCGGCTCGCCGACCTGCCAATCGCTGACCAGCTCGTGATGGACCTCGCCATCGTCCACCGCATGGCCGCCGACCGTTTCCGAGACCGTCACCCGGTGGCGATCGTCCGCCCCGAGCATGACGATTAAATCAGACGAAATCCCACCCGCGTCGTTCCGCGCTGCCGGCTGCAATTGACCGCTGATCTGGGCGTCGCGCGCCTGATACTGGTGGTGAATGGCTGCGGCGACGGCAACCAGCCGTCTCCTTTCATCGGCATCGAGCGCCGCTCCGGCGAAGCCGTCGGGGAACTCCTCGGCGATGAAGTTAGTCGACAGTCGGCCCTCTGCGAAGCGCGGATGGCGCACCAGGGCGGCGAGGAAACTCAGATTATGGCCGACGCCGCGGATGTAATAGCTGTCGAGCGCGGTGCGCATCGTCGCGATCGCCTGGTCGCGGTCGGCGCCATAGGTGATCAGCTTGGCGATCATCGGGTCATAGAAGACGCTGATCTCCGCCCCCTCATAGACGCCGCTGTCGACGCGCACGAGCGGCCCCGTTGGTTCGCGATAGCGCGTCAGGCGACCGGTCGACGGCAGGAAATTGCGCACCGGGTCCTCGGCATAGATCCGCACCTCGAGCGCCCAGCCCTTCAAGGCGACGTCGTCCTGCGCGACCGTCAGCCTTTCACCGGCGGCGATCCGGATCATCTGCTCGACCAGGTCGAGGCCCGTCACTAGTTCCGTGACCGGATGCTCCACCTGGAGACGGGTGTTCATTTCAAGGAAATAGAAGTTCCGGCTCGCATCGACGATGAACTCCACCGTCCCCGCGGACCGGTAGTCGACGGCGCGGGCGAGCGCCACGGCCTGCGCGCCCATGGCGGCCCGCGTCGCCGGGTCGAGAAAGGGACTCGGCGCCTCCTCGACGACCTTCTGATGGCGCCGCTGAATCGAACATTCGCGCTCGCCGAGATGGATGATGTTGCCGTGGCTGTCGGCAAGGACCTGGATCTCGATGTGGCGCGGCTCCTCGATGAACTTCTCGATGAACACCCGATCATCGGCGAAGCTCGCCCGCGCCTCGTTGGTCGCGCCGCGGAAGCCGTCCCGCACCGCCTCGTCGCTGGCCGCGACGCGCATGCCCTTGCCGCCGCCGCCGGCCGAGGCCTTGATCATCACGGGATAGCCGATCTCGCGGGCGATAGTCACCGCCTCGTCGGCATCCTGGATGACGCCGAGATAGCCGGGCACTGTGTTGACCCCGGCGGCCTGCGCCAGCTTCTTCGATTGGATCTTGTCGCCCATCGCCGCGATCGCCCGCGGCCCCGGGCCGATGAACCGGACCCCGGCGCGCTCCAGGGCCTCGGCAAAGGCCCGGTTCTCCGACAGGAAGCCATAGCCCGGATGCACCGCCTCCGCGCCGGTGCGCTCGATCGCCTCCAGGATCCGGTCGACGGCCAGGTAGCTCTGCGCCGCCGGCGCGGGCCCGATCGGCACCGCCTCGTCCGCCTCGCGCACATGCAGCGCGTCGGCATCGGCCTCCGAATAAACGGCGACGGTCTTGATCCCCATGGCGCGCGCCGTGCGAATCACCCGGCAGGCGATCTCGCCCCGGTTGGCAATCAGGATCTTGGAGAACATGTTTTCGGTAACGCCCCGTTCCTCACCACGGTCTTCTTCCCGCCCTGTTTTCTTCGATGTCATGCCCAGGCTTGACCGGGTATCCAGGGCAACCGTCGGAGCGTCTCAGGGCCTGGATTGCCGGATCAAGCCCAGCAATGACACGAACGTTATGACTGCTTCACCTTAGATCTTACGTAAAAGTCCGGCTCCAATGGCGATTCTCGATGTTAACCATCCTTAACTTTATCCTCATCCGAGGGCGCGCACCGGGCGCGCATCGCCCTGATCCGACGTCCTTCCCCGCCTTAAAGCGGAATATTATCGTGCTTTTTCCACGGATTCTCGGTTTGCTTGTCGCGCAGCATGGCAAGCCCCCGGGCAATGCGCCGACGCGTGCTGTGCGGCGCGATCACGTCATCGATGAAGCCGCGCGAGCCGGCCACGAACGGATTTGCGAACTTCTGCCGATACTCCTCGGTGCGGGCGGCGATTTTGTCGGCATCACCGATATCGGCGCGGAAGATGATCTCGACGGCACCCTTCGGCCCCATGACCGCGATCTCCGCGCTCGGCCAAGCATAGTTAAGATCACCCCGCAAGTGCTTGGAACTCATGACGTCGTAGGCACCGCCATAGGCCTTTCGCGTGATCACCGTGATCTTCGGCACCGTGGCCTCGGCGAAGGCGAACAGAAGCTTTGCCCCATGCTTGATGATGCCGCCATATTCCTGGGCGGTCCCGGGCAGGAAGCCCGGCACGTCGACGAAGGTCAGGATCGGGATGTTGAAGCAGTCGCAGAAGCGCACGAAGCGCGCCGCCTTGCGCGAAGAATCGATGTCGAGACACCCCGCCAGCACCATCGGCTGGTTGGCGACGATACCGACTGTCGCCCCCTCGACCCGGCCGAAGCCGATCAGGATGTTGCGGGCATAGTCGGGCTGCAGTTCGAAGAAATCGCCCTCGTCGACGACCTTCTGGATCAGCTCCTTCATGTCGTAGGGCTTGTTCGGGTTCGGCGGCACCAGCGTGTCGAGCGACAAATCGACCCGGTCGCCCGGATCGGCGGTCGGACGCGTGGGCGGCCCCTCCCGGTTCGAAGCCGGCAGGAAATCGATGAAGCGGCGGAGTTGGAGCAGCGCCTCGACATCGTCCTCGAAGGCGAGGTCGGCAACGCCGGAGGTCGCCGCATGGGTCATCGCGCCACCGAGCTGCTCGTGCGTCACCGCCTCGTGGGTTACGGTCTTCACCACGTCGGGGCCGGTCACGAACATGTAGGAGGAGTCCTTCACCATGAAGATGAAGTCGGTCATCGCCGGCGAATAGACCGCGCCGCCGGCGCATGGCCCCATGATCAGCGAGATCTGCGGCACCACGCCCGAAGCCAGCACGTTGCGCTGGAAGACCTCGGCATAGCCGGCAAGCGAGGCGACGCCCTCCTGGATGCGGGCGCCGCCGGAATCATTGAGCCCGATGACCGGCGCCCCGACGCGCATCGCCTGGTCCATCACCTTGCAGATCTTCTCGGCATGCGCCTCGCTCAGCGACCCGCCGAAGACCGTGAAATCCTGGCTGAACACGAAGACGAGGCGGCCGTTGACGGTGCCATAGCCAGTGACGACGCCGTCGCTCGGGATCTTCTGCTCGGCCATGCCGAAATCGTTGCAGCGATGCTCGACGAACATATCCCACTCCTCGAAGGAGTCGGGATCGAGCAGGAGCTCGACGCGCTCGCGCGCCGTCAGCCGGCCCTTGGCGTGCTGCGCCTCGATCCGGCGGGTGCCGCCGCCGGCCCGGGCCGCCGCCCGCTTTGCCTCGAGTTGCCGCAGGATATCCTGCATCGTCGCCCCCATGACCGCGAGATGACGTGATTATTGCAGGCGCGAAACGCCGCGCATGCAGATAGCACCAAAGTCGGCGCCGCGCCACCCCCGCCCCGGCCCTCACCCCTCGACAGGCTCGGGATGAGGAAGAATCTCCGCTGTAGGGGCGGGTTTGAAACCCACCTCTACCATGCCAGAGAACGAGTCAATCTTTCGGGCCGTTGGTATGCCCCCGCAGCAGCGCCATGAAGCGGGCGGTGGCCTCGATGTCCTGGCGGAGCGCCTCGCGCCGCGCCGCCGCCTCGGCATCCTCGCCCCAGACTTCGATCTGGAATGTCTCGTCGAGCTGGGAGGTTTCCCAGGCGCCCACGGCGTCGATCCGGTCCTCGAGCAGCGCCAGCGCGATAATCACGGAGCCGCAGGCCGTGGTGGCGGCATGGAGCGCCGTCAGCTTCAGCGTCCCGAGCGCGGCGACCGCCGCGCGCAGCGCGACCAGGCTGCCCGCGGGCTGGGGCTGCGGCAGGACGCCGGTGGTGACGGTCAGGGGCGCGTCGTAGCGCAGCGTCGCCCAATCCAGCAGGGGCTGCCACAGGGCATTCTGGCGCGCCACCAGTTCGGCAGGCTGATCGGCCCGATAGCAGAGCAGATCGGTCGCGGCATAGCTGGCGACCTCGTCGATCACGCCCTCGCGATGCGCCGTCACGCGGTCGATCGCGGTGGTCGCCAGCCGCGTCAGCGGCATAGTCAGCGGCTTCACCGCCTCGCCCTGCGCCTGCCATTCGGTGGCGATCGCCTCGGCGACGGGCTGCGTCGGCACGACCAGCGGCGCCCGACCCGGCGTCCGGACCGGTCGTTCATCGAGCAGCACCTGGAAGCCATCCTCCACCGCTGCAGTGCGGACCTTCTTATAAAAGCGTTTCATGTCGGTAATATAGGCGCTGCTGTGAGGCTGTGCAGTGGTGGCTCATGCCAAGTCGAGTTCGGTCAAGGGCTCCATCCCCGGATCCGATTCGAACCCGAAGAAGCGCCAGGTCTCCGCCATATGGGGCGGCAGCGGCGCGGTGACCCGGATGGGCTTGCGACCGGGCCGCGGCAGCTCGATGGCCCGGGCGTGCAAATGGAGCTGCCGCGGCAACGCCTTGCCCGGCAGGAAGGCGTCCGCCCCGCCATATTTGCCGTCGCCGAGAATCGGCGTGCCGATCGCGGCGCAATGGGCGCGGAGTTGATGGGTCCGGCCGGTGAGCGGCATCAAAGCGAGCCAGGCCGCCTGCTTCCCGATATGCTCGACAACGCGGTAGAAGGTAATGGCCCGTTTGCCGTTCCCCTGGCCCTCGAGATCAGGGGCGACCCGTTCGCCGGCGCTGCCCGGCTGCTTGCTCAAGTCCAGATCGATGCGGCCCCGCTCCAGCTTCGGGACGCCGACCACCACGGCCCAGTAGAGCTTGCGAACATCCTTGTGCCGGAAGGCCTCGGTGAGTTCGGCCGCGGACCGGGCATTCCGGGCCAGCAGCAGGACGCCGCTGGTATCCTTGTCGAGGCGGTGCACGAGACGCGGCCGCTCGGCGGCATCGAAGCGAAGGCCGTCGAGCAAGGCGTCGAGGTGGCGGTGGGTGCCGGTTCCACCCTGGACGGCCAGCCCGGCCGGCTTGTCGATCGCCAGAACGTCGGCATCGCGATAGAGCATGGCGCGGCGGAGCGCCTCGACATCGCGCTCCCAGGTCTTGTCCTTCCGTGGCGGCGTCCGTTGAGCCGGCCTGCCTGGCGGCGACTCGGCATCCAGCGGCGGGACTCGGATCATCTGTCCCGGGCTGAGGCGGGCATTCGAACGCGCCCGCTTGCCGTCGACCCGGACCTGGCCGGTGCGCAGCAGCTTTTCCAGCCGGCCATGGCCGAGTGCCGGGAAGTGCCGCCGGAACCAGCGGTCGAGGCGGAGATCCGCCTCCTCGGCGGTCACGGCGACGGTCTGGACGCCGGTCATGCAAGCACCAATCGGGCAAGGTGCAGCCCGGCATAGATGCCGATCAGGCAGAGCGCCACAGAGGCGAGGACATAGGCGCCCGACGCCAAGACCTCGCCGCGCTGGAGCAGAAAGGCAAAATCCAGGGAAAAGGTCGAAAAGGTGGTGAAGCCGCCCAGCACGCCCACCGTCAGCAGCGCGCGAAGCTCCGGACTGGGCGACCAGACGAGCGCCATCGCCTCGATCAGCACACCCATGACGAAGCAGCCGACGATATTGACGGCCAGCGTCCCCCACGGAAATCCGGTGCCGAACCATCGGCCGATCTGCACCATGACCACATAGCGGCCAGCGGCGCCCATGGCGCCGCCGGCGGCAACGGCAATTACCATTTTCATGGCGGTCCCCTCACTCCCCCGCTGATGCGGGTCCGTCCCCGCCACTCCGTTGCTGGCGCAGCTTCGCCCAGTAGTCCAGGCGCTTGCGGATCTCGCGCTCGAAGCCCCGGTCGACCGGTTCGTAGAAGCTCTTCCGCGCCATCCCGTCCGGGAAATAATCCTGGCCGGAGAAGCCATCGGCCGCATCGTGATCGTAGGCATAGCCCTTGCCGTAGCCGATATCCTTCATCAACCGCGTCGGCGCGTTCAGGATATGCTTGGGCGGCATCAGCGAGCCGCTCGCCTTCGCCGCCTTCGTCGCGGCGCCGAGCGCTCTGTAGGCCGCGTTCGACTTCGGCGCGGTCCCCAGATAGATCACGCATTGCGCCAGCGCCAGCTCGCCCTCCGGCGAGCCGAGGCGCTTGTAGGTATCCCAGGCGGCGAGCGCCTGCGGCAGGGCGTCGGGATCGGCGAGGCCGATATCCTCGACCGCGAACCGGACCAGGCGCCGCGCGATATAAAGGGGATCCTCGCCGGCCGTCAGCATGCGCGCGAACCAGTAGAGCGCGGCGTCGGTATCCGAGCCGCGCAGCGATTTGTGAAGCGCGCTGATCAGGTTGTAATGGCCTTCCTGCGCCTTGTCGTAGAGGGGCAGCCGCCGCTGCACCGCTTCAGCCAGCGCCGCCGTGTCGAGCCGCAGCGGGCTCCCGTCCGATGGTGCTGGCAGGGCGAACAGCGCTTCCGCCATGTTCAGAAGATAGCGCCCATCACCGTCAGCCATGGCCCGCAACGCGCGGCGGGCATCCTCGTCGAGCGGCAACGGGCGGCCGTCGGCCTGCTCGGCCCGCTGCAGCAGCGTCTCCATGGCCGCATCGTCAAGCCGGTTCAGCACGAAGACCTGGCAGCGCGACAGCAGCGCGGCATTCAGCTCGAAGGACGGATTCTCGGTCGTGGCGCCGACGAGAACCACGGTACCGTCCTCGACATAAGGCAGGAACCCGTCCTGCTGCGCTCGGTTGAAGCGGTGAATCTCGTCGATGAACAGCAGCGTACCGCGTCCGCCGGCGCGGCGCCCCTTCGCCGCCTCGAACACCTTGCGCAGATCGGCGACTCCGGAGAACACCGCCGACAGCGGCTCGAACTGGAGGTCGGTCTGATCGGCCAGCAGCCGCGCAAGCGTGGTCTTGCCGCAGCCCGGCGGTCCCCAAAGAATCATCGAGGAGAGGCGCCCGCCCGCGATCATGCGGCCGATCGGCCCGTCGGCGCCGAGCAGATGGTCCTGCCCGACGACCTCGTCCAGCTGCGTCGGCCGCAGCCGATCCGCCAGAGGGCGCGGTGCCTGCGATTCGAATAATCCGGTCAGCCTCCGGCCCTCCTTACTCCAACCGTCGCGCCGACATTCAGCTTACGACGATCGTACGGACGTCGCCCTTCCGGCGATAGGTGATGCGCCAGCGGCTCGCGGGTTGCGACAGGACCTGCCGCAGCTCGCCAACCGTCGCGACATCCTGATCATTGATCCGGACCACGATGTCGCCGAGCTCGAACCGAGCCCGCTCGGCGATACTGCGGTGTTCGATCCCGGTGATGATCACGCCGCGCCAGTTATGATCCAGCGAGAGTTCCTCGGCAAGCGCCGGCGAGAGGTTCGCCACCGTGGCGCCGGCAAGCGGATGGCGCCCCGTCAGACGGGTTTCGTTCCGGGGCGGGTCTTCCGGCGCCTGGACGAGGTCCACCGGGATGCGCAGGGCTTTGCCACGCCGCAAGATGGACAGCTCGGCGGTGCTGCCGACCGGTTGGGTTGCGAGCCGAAAGCGCAGCGCCTCCGGATCGTTGACCGGGCGGTCGTTCACCGCAAGGACGATGTCGCCCACCTCCAGACCGCTCCGCTGGGCCGGGCCGCCGGGGTAGAGTTGGCTGATGATGACGCCGCCGGGCCGTTCGAGCCTCATCGCCTGCGCCAGTTCCGCCGTCACCGGCTGGCCGGCGGCGCCGATCCAGGGCCGAACCAACCGCCCGCCATTGTCCTCGGCGGCGATCACGGCCGCCACCATGTTGGAGGGAATCGCGAAGCCGATGCCGAGCGAGCCGCCGTCGCGCGAGAAGATCGCGGTATTGATGCCGGCCAGTTTGCCGTCCATCGTGACGAGAGCACCGCCGGAGTTGCCGGGATTGATCGCCGCATCGGTCTGGATCAGGAAGCCGTAATCGGTGATGCCGACGCCGGTTCTGGCCAGGGCCGAAACGATTCCGCTGGTTACCGTCTGACCGACGCCGAAGGGATTGCCGATCGCCAGAACGAGATCGCCGACATCGAGCTCGTCCGAGTTTCCGAGTTCGACGAATGGCAGCGGCTCGCCGCCGGTATCGATTCGCAACAAAGCGAGATCGGTGTGCTCGTCACCACCGACGAAGGATGCCTCGAACTCTCTGCGGTCCGCCAGGACCACACGGATCGCCTCGCTTCCCATGACGACGTGATAGTTGGTCACGATCAGCCCGTCCGACGCGACGATGACGCCCGATCCCAGGGAATTCTGGATTCGCTCCCGCGGTTGTCCGAAGCCGAAGCTGTCGCCAAAGAAGCGCTGGAAGAAGGGGTCTCCGGAGAAGGGCGAGAACGGCCGGGTCCGCACCCGACGGCTGGTATAGATATTGACCACCGCCGGCGCGACCTTCTCCACTAGCGGTGCGAAGGACAGCTCGATCTGTGTCGCCGAGGTCGGGAGCTGCTTGGTTTCCGCGCCCGCCGCAAACGGCGGAAGGAGAAGGCAGAGGAGAAGTGCGCCTATCAAGGCGCGGGCAATGAAACCATGTCCGAGGATCTGCGCGCTTCGCATTGGAAGATAACCGCTCCCCAAGAACGACGAAGGCAGCCCTTAAGGCTGCCCCCGTGCCGTCAAGTCGAGGGCGAGGCGCCCGTTAAGCCGTCGCTTCCGCCTCTTCCTCGGTATCCTGCTGACCGGAATCCTGCCCTTTCGCCGTGGGGTCGCGATCGACCAGTTCGATGATCGCCATCGGCGCAGCGTCGCCATAGCGGAAGCCCGCCTTCAGGACGCGCGTATAGCCGCCCGAACGGTCGGCATAGCGTTCAGCCAGGGGCCCGAAGAGCTTGCCGGCCAAGCCGGTATCCTTCAGCACCGACAGCGCCTGACGCCGGGCATGCAGATCGCCGCGCTTGCCTAGCGTGATCAGCTTCTCGACCACCGGGCGCAGATCCTTCGCCTTCGGCAAGGTCGTGCGAATCTGCTCATGCTTGATCAGCGCCGCCGCCATGTTGGCGAACATCGCCTTGCGGTGGCTGCTGGTGCGGTTCAGCTTGCGGCCGCTCATCCCGTGACGCATGGTGCCTTTCTCCTCGTCTCCTGGCTTCGCGCGCGAAGCCGATTGCAGGTCCCGCCGCCGCAGCGCTCACCGGCTATGCACGGCGGGTTGGGCCGGAATGACCCTTTATTCTCGCTCGCTCAGATCCTCAGTACGGCTCGTCGAGGCGCTTGGCCAGATCCTCGATGTTCTCGGGCGGCCAATTGGGAATTTCCATCCCGAGATGCAGCCCCATCTGTGCCAGGACCTCCTTGATCTCGTTCAAGGACTTGCGGCCGAAGTTCGGCGTCCGCAGCATCTCCGCCTCGGTCTTCTGAACGAGATCGCCGATATAGACGATGTTGTCGTTCTTGAGGCAGTTGGCGGAGCGTACCGAAAGCTCGAGTTCGTCCACCTTGCGCAGCAGGTTCTTGTTGAACGGCGGCTCGGCCGCCCGATCCTCTTCCCGCGCCGCCGTCGGCTCCTCGAAGTTGATGAAGAGCTGCAGCTGGTCCTGCAGGATCCGCGCGGCGAGCGCCACTGCGTCATCCGGCGAGACGGCCCCGTTGGTCTCGATCTGCATCGACAGCTTATCGTAGTCGGTAACCTGCCCGACACGGCTGTTGTCGATCTTGTAAGTGACCTTGCGGACCGGGCTGAACAACGCATCCACCGGAATGAGGCCGATCGGCGCGTCCTCCGGACGGTTCTGCGACGCGGCGACGTAACCCTTGCCGGTCTCGACCGTGAACTCCATGTTGACCTTGGCGCCGTCATCGAGCGTGCAAAGCGCCAGATCGGGATTCATGATTTCGATGTCGTGACCGGTTTCGATCATCCCAGCCGTGACTTCGCCCGGCCCTTCGGCCCGAAGACGCATCCGCTTCGGTCCCTCGCCGTGCATTCGCAGGGCGATCGACTTGATGTTGAGGACGATGTCCGTCACATCTTCGAGCACGCCCGGAATCGACGAGAACTCGTGCAGCACGCCGTCGATCTGAACAGACGTGACCGCGGCGCCCTGCAGAGAGGACAGCAGCACACGGCGCAGCGCGTTGCCAAGCGTCAGGCCGAAGCCGCGCTCCAGCGGCTCGGCGACGACCAAGGCCTCGCGCCGCCCATCGGCCCCGGGGTCGATGTTCAGCTTGCTCGGCTTAATCAGTTGGGTCCAGTTCTTCTGAATCACGGCATGTGATCTCATGGCTCTCTCCGCGGCTCTCTCATCCGCTCAGGCTTGCTGGTTAGGCATCGCGCCGGATGTCGCAGCGCCCGGCCGAAAAACTCCCGAAAAAACTCAACGTGGCGGTTGAAGGCGCCGTCGAGCGGCGCCCACCGCATAAAAGCGACAGATGCGATCAGACCCGCCGACGCTTCGGCGGACGGCAACCGTTATGCGGGATCGGCGTCACATCCTTGATAGAAGTAATGGTAAATCCGGCCGCTTGAAGGGCGCGCAACGCGGATTCGCGTCCGGAACCGGGCCCCTTCACCTCGACCTCAAGGATCTTCACGCCATGCTCCGCCGCCTTGCGGGCCGCGTTGTCGGCCGCCATCTGCGCGGCATAGGGCGTCGACTTCCGCGATCCCTTGAAGCCCTGGCTTCCCGAAGACGCCCAGGAGATGGTGTTGCCCTGGGCGTCGGTGATGGTGATCATCGTGTTGTTGAAGCTCGCGTTCACATGCGCCACGCCGGAGGTGATATTCTTCCGCTCCCGGCGCCGCAGACGCGGCGAAGCTGGTTTGGCCATTATCGATCCCGCTGTCTAGAGGCTGCTGCCTTACTTCTTCTTCCCGGCGATCGGCCGGGCCGGACCCTTGCGCGTACGCGCGTTGGTGTGGGTGCGCTGGCCATGGACCGGCAGCCCCTTGCGATGGCGCAGCCCGCGATAGCTGCCGAGATCCATCAATCGCTTGATGTTCATCGCCACTTCGCGGCGCAGGTCACCCTCGACGCGATAATCGCGGTCGATGATCTCGCGAACCCGCACCACTTCGTCGTCGGTCAGCTGGTTGACACGCCGATCCTCTGGAATTCCGACCTTGTCGCAGATTTCCTTCGCCTTGGTCCGGCCGATTCCGTGAATATAGGTCAGGCCGATTTCGACCCGTTTCTGCGTCGGGATATTGACGCCAGCAATACGCGCCACGTCGAAAACTCCTCAAGTTTCAATGGAACAGGCCAAATGGCTCGGTCGCAACGCGAGGCCGAGGGCGCGCATTATAGGAACCGTCGCCCTCAAGTCAACCGATTAAGCCGATTTTAACACTGCCTCGATCTGCTTTGTCACATTGTCCATATCGGCCATGCCGTCGACCCGCCGAAGCAGGCCTTTCGCCTCGTAATAGGGGAGAATCGGCGCCGTCTGATCCCGGTAGGCCTTCAGCCGGGCGCGAACCGTCTCCTCATTGTCGTCCTTTCGACGGGTGAACTCGGTCCCGCCGCAAACGTCGCAGACCCCATCCGTCTTCGGCCGCCGGAACTTGTCGTGGTAACCGGCACCGCATTTGGCGCAGCTGAAGCGACCGGCGATCCGCTCGACCAGCGCCGCCTCGTCCACGGCAATCTCGATCACCGCGTCGAGCCGCTCCTTCTTCTCCGCCAACATCGCGTCCAGCGCCTCGGCCTGGCCGACGGTGCGCGGGAACCCGTCCAGGATGAACCCGTTCCGGCAGTCCGGCTGCTCGATCCGCTCGGCGATCATCTTGATAATGATCGCATCCGGCATCAACTGGCCGGCTTCCATCACCGCCTTGGCCTGCTGCCCGAGGGGGCCACCCGCAGCGACGGCCGCCCGCAGCATGTCCCCGGTCGAGAGCTGCTTCAGGTTGTGCGCCTCCTCGAGCCGTTTGGCTTGCGTGCCCTTGCCGGCGCCAGGCGGGCCAAGAAGAACCAGATTCATTCCCTAGCCCCTGCGGCCCTTGAGCTTGGCCTTCTTGATCAACCCCTCATACTGATGGGCCAGAAGATGCGAATGGATCTGCGCCACCGTATCCATCGTCACCGATACGACGATCAGCAGGCTGGTGCCGCCGAAATAGAACGGCAGCGAGTATTCGGAGATCAGGATCTCCGGCAGGATGCAAACCACGGCCAGATAGAGCGCACCGACTGCCGTGAGCCGGGTCAGGACATAATCGAGATATTCGGCGGTATTCTTGCCTGGCCGGATGCCGGGAATGAACCCGCCATATTTCTTCAGATTGTCCGCGGTATCAGCCGGATTGAACACGATCGCCGTGTAGAAGAACGCGAAGAAGATGATCAGCGCGACATAAAAGGCGATATAGAGCGGCTGCCCATGCCCCAGGCTGGCGATGATCGTCTGCAGCCAATCCGGCCCCTGACTGCCTGAGAATCCGGCAATGGTCAGCGGCAGAAGCAAAAGCGAACTCGCGAAGATCGGCGGAATCACACCGGAGCTGTTCAGCTTCAGCGGCAGGTGCGAGCTCTCTCCGCCGAACATCTTGTTGCCGACCTGCCGCTTCGGATACTGGACGATGATCCGCCGCTGGGCGCGCTCGAAGAACACGATGCCGGCGATCACCAGGATCGCCATCACCAGCAGCCCGATGATCAGCAGCGTCGAGAGCGCGCCAGTCCGCCCGAGTTCCAGAGTTCCGGCCAAAGCCGCCGGCAGGTTCGCGACGATGCCGGCGAAGATGATCAGAGAAATGCCGTTGCCGACTCCGCGCGCGGTAATCTGCTCGCCGAGCCACATCAGGAAGATCGTCCCGCCAGTGAGGGTGATCACGGCCGTGAGACGGAAGAACAGTCCCGGATCGATCACCGCCGACGCGCCGCCCGCCTGCATTCCCTCCAACCCGACCGAGATTCCGTAGGCCTGCACCGCGGCGAGAAGGACCGTGCCCATCCGGGTGTACTGGTTGATCTTCTTCCGCCCCGACTCGCCCTCCTTCTTGAGTGCATCGAGCGTCGGCGAGACGCTCGTCATCAGCTGCATAATGATGGAGGCCGAGATGTACGGCATGATGTTGAGGGCGAAGATCGACATGCGGCCGAGCGCGCCGCCCGAGAACATGTCGAACATGCCGATGATGCCGCCGGCATTCTGCTGGAAGATCTGATCCAGGATGACCGGATCGATTCCCGGCAGCGGGATATAGGTGCCCAGCCGGTAGACGATCAGCGCACCCAGCGTAAACCAAATCCGATTCTTCAGTTCGGTCGCCTTCGAAAAGGCGCCGAAATTGATATTGGCAGCGAGTTGTTCGGCGGCAGAGGCCATTCAGCAGTCCTTACTCGGAGAAATCGGGTGCCGAATCAGACACCCTGAGCTTCCGCAGCAGCCTTCGAAGCGGTCACTGTGACGGCGCCGCCGGCCTTCTCGACGGCGGCGATCGCCGCCTTGGAGGCACCGGCGACCTCGATCGTCAGCTTCGCCTTCAACTCTCCCTTGGCCAGCAGACGCACACCGTCCCGCACCCGGTTGATGAGGCCCGCGGCACGCAAGGCATCGCTATCGACCGGCTTCTTGACATCGATCTTGCCGGCGTCGATGGCGCTCTGCAGGCGGCCGAGATTCACCACCACATACTCCCGGCGAAAGATGTTGTTGAAGCCGCGCTTCGGCAGGCGCCGATGCAGCGGCATCTGCCCGCCCTCATAGCCGTTGAGCGCGACGCCGGTGCGTGAGGTCTGACCCTTGACGCCACGGCCGCCCGTCTTGCCCTTACCGGAGCCGATGCCGCGACCGACCCGCATCCGCGCCTTGCGCGCTCCCGGGTTGTCGGAGAGCTGGTTCAATCTCATGAGATAGGTCCTTCGTTCCGCCGTTGCCAGACGCAAATATCGTCTGTCCTAACTGTTTTCCGAGATCAGGCTCACTCCGCCGGCTCGATCCGCACCAGGTGACTGACCTTGGCGATCATACCGCGCACGGCGGGCGTATCCTCGAGCTCCCGGCTACGGTGCAGCTTGTTGAGGCCGAGCCCCATCAGGGTCTGCCGCTGATCCTTCTTGCGGCCGATGGGGCTCGCGATCTGCACTACCCGAACCGTCGATTTCTTCGCTTCAGCCATGACCTACTCCCGCGCCTCGGCGGTGACTTCGCGGCGCCCGATCAGATCGCCGACCTTCTTGCCGCGACGTGCGGCGACGCTTCGCGGCGAGCTGCTGTGGCGGAGCCCGTCGAACGCGGCCTTGATCATGTTATGCGGATTCGATGTTCCGACCGACTTGCTGACGACGTCCTGCACTCCGAGCGCCTCGAAGATCGCACGGATCGGCCCGCCTGCGATGATCCCGGTCCCTGCCTCGGCCGCCCGGAGAACGATCCGGCCCGCGCCGAAATGGCCGAGAACGTCATGATGCAGCGTACGGCCCTCGCGGAGCGGCACACGAATCATGCCGCGCTTGGCCTGCTCGGTCGCCTTGCGGATCGCTTCGGGAACCTCGCGCGCCTTGCCGGCACCATGGCCGACCCGTCCCTTGCCGTCGCCGACGACCACCAGGGCGGCGAAGCCGAACCGACGGCCGCCTTTCACCACCTTTGCGACACGATTGATGCTGACCAGCTTCTCGACGAGTTCGCTCTCCTCGCGGGAGCGGTCACGGTCCCGACGATCGGATTTTGGAGATCTTGCCATGTCTTCCTCTAAAACGAGAGGCCGCCTTCGCGGGCGGCGTCGGCCAGGGCCTTGACCCGGCCGTGGAACAGGTAACCGCCGCGGTCGAAGACGACCTCCTTCACGCCGGCGGCAAGCGCGCGCTCGGCGATCAGCTTACCCACTTCCTGGGCGGCGGCGACGTCGGCCCCGGTCTTGAGCTTGCCCTTCATCCCCTGATCGATCGTCGAGGCCGCGGCGACGGTGACACCGCTTCCGTCATCGATGATCTGGGCATAGATATGCTTGCTCGATCGGAACACCGAAAGACGCGGGCGACCGGCGGCTTTGCGGCGGATCTGCAGGCGAACCCGCCGCTGGCGGCGGTTTCGACGCTCTTGCGCTATCGACATGGCTCCAGTCCTACTTCTTCTTGCCTTCCTTGCGGAGGATCGTTTCGTCGTCATATTTGATGCCCTTGCCCTTATAGGGCTCCGGCGGGCGGAAGGCACGAATTTCGGCGGCAACCTGGCCGACACGCTGCTTGTCGTTGCCCGACACCGCAACCAACGTCGGCCGCTCGCACTTGATCGTGATCCCCTCCGGAATGGGATAGATCACGTCATGGCTGAAGCCAAGCTGAAGCTGCAGGTTCTTGCCCTGAACCGCAGCACGATAGCCGACGCCGTTGATTTCCAGCGTCCGAGTGTAGCCCTGCGAGACGCCGGTCACCATGTTCCGCACCAGATTGCGGGTCGTCCCCCACATCATCCGGGCCTGCTTGCTGTCGTCGACCGGCTTGACCGAGACGCTGCCATCCTCGACCCGCGCCTCGACATTGTCATTGAGCACAAGGCTCAACTCGCCCAGCTTGCCTTTCGCCGTGAGCTGGCGCCCGGCGATCTCGACCGTAACGCCGCTTGGCACGGCAACGGGGTTCTTACCAATGCGAGACATGCTTCTTTCCTCAGAATACGCGGCACAGCACCTCGCCGCCGACATTGGCGACGCGGGCTTCGCTGTCCGACATCACGCCGCGCGGCGTCGACAGGATCGAGATCCCGAGGCCGTTATAAACGCGCGACAGGTCGGCGATCTTCGAATAGACGCGACGACCGGGCTTGGAAATCCGGCTGATCTCGCGGATCACGGGCTCGCCCTCGTGATACTTGAGCTCGATCTTGAGCTCCGCGCCGCCTTCCTGACCATCGCCACGCGTATAGCCGCGAATATAACCTTCCCGCTTCAGTACTTCGAGCACGTTTGCTCGCAATTTCGACGCCGGACTCGACACGGCCTGCTTGCCGGCCCTCTGGGCGTTGCGGATCCGGGTCAGCATATCCCCCAAGGGATCGCTCATCGACATGGACGCAATCCTCCTCTACCAGCTCGACTTGACCATGCCGGGAATTTGCCCGGTCGACGCGAGTTCGCGCAAGGCGATCCGCGACAGCATGAATTTGCGATAGACGGCGCGCGGCCGGCCCGTCAGGGCACAGCGGTTCCGCTGACGCACCGGCGATGCGTTGCGCGGCATCTCCGCCAGCTTCAGCCGTGCCGTGAAGCGCTCCTCCATCGGCAGCGATTCGTCGGCGGCCACGGCCTTCAGCCGCTCACGACGGCCAGCCGTCTGCTTCGCCATCCGCTGGCGCTTCTTGTTCCGCTCTATGGCGCTTTTCTTAGCCATGTCTTCTAATCCTCCAACGCCCTGTCAATTGACGAAGGGCATGTCGAAGCCCTTCAGCAGGGCCTTAGCTTCGGCATCCGTCTTCGCTGTGGTCACGATCGCGATATCCATGCCGCGCACATTGTCGATCTTGTCGTAGTCGATCTCCGGGAACACGATCTGCTCCTTGAGGCCGAGGGCGTAGTTTCCCCGCCCATCGAAGCTCGAACTCGGCACACCGCGGAAGTCGCGAACCCGCGGCAGCGCGATCGTCACCAGCCGGTCTAGGAACTCGTACATCCGTTGGCCGCGCAGCGTCACCTTGCAGCCGATGCTCATCCCCTCGCGCAGCTTGAAGGTGGCGATGGACTTTCGCGCCTTGGTGACGATCGGCTTCTGGCCGGTGATCACCGCTAACTCGTTCACCGCGGAGTTCAGCTTCTTGCTGTCCTGCACCGCCTCGCCGACGCCCATATTGACGACGATCTTCTCGAGACGCGGGACCTCCATCGGGTTTCCGTAGTTGAACTCGGCCATCAGCGCCGGCCGCACGACGTTCGCGTATTGCTCTTGCAAGCGGGTCATTGTTGCACCGCCTATCGGTCTATCGATTCGCCGGACCGGCGGGCGAAGCGGACCTTGCGGCCGTCATCCAGAATCCGGTATCCGACACGAGTGGGTTTATCGGTCTTCGGGTCGATATGCGCGACGTTGGAAATGTGGACAGGCGCCTCCTTCTCGAGGATGCCGCCGGCCGACTGGGCCGACTGCCGCATGTGCCGCTTCACCAGGTTGACGCCCTGAACCAGGACGCGATCCTCGTCGCGGATCACGCGCAGAACCTCGCCGGACTTGCCTTTGTCGCGGCCGGTCGTCACGACCACCTTGTCGCCCTTCTTGATCTTGAACTTCGTCGCCATCTCAAAACACCTGCTTCCCTGAAGCCCTTAGAGAACTTCCGGGGCCAACGAAATGATTTTCATGAACTTCTTAGCCCGAAGCTCGCGTGTCACCGGGCCGAAGATGCGGGTGCCGATCGGTTCGCCCTGCTTGTTGATCAGCACCGCCGCGTTCCGGTCGAAACGGATGGCGCTACCATCCGGCCGACGGATCTCCTTGGCCGTGCGGACGATCACCGCCTGATGTACGTCGCCCTTCTTGACGCGGCCTCGCGGAATCGCCTCCTTGACCGAGACGACGATGATATCGCCCACCGAAGCGAAACGCCGCTTCGAGCCGCCCAGCACCTTGATGCACTGAACCCGACGGGCACCGGAATTGTCGGCGACTTCCAGGTTGGTCTGCATCTGGATCATGGCTGCGCACCCTCGCGGTCACCAGCCTCCGCCGTGCCGATCACTTCCCAGCACTTGCGCTTGGAAATGGGCGCGCACTCGCGAATCGCCACCATATCCCCCGCCTTGTAGGCGTTGTTCTCGTCATGCGCCGCATACTTCTTCGAGCGGCGGATGATCTTCTTGTACAGCGGATGCGTGACCCGTCGCTCGACACGGACAATTACGGTCTTGTCCGATTTGTCGCTGACCACGGTACCCTGCAGGATGCGCCTCGGCATTGTCTTCTTCTCCTACGACGCGGCGCGCGCCATCTGATTCATGAACGTCATGATGCGCGCGATGTCGCGACGCACCTGGCGCACCCGCGCGGTGTTCTCCAGCTGACCGCTGGCCCGCTGAAAGCGCAGGTTGAACGCCTCCTTTTTCAACGCCACCAGCTCGCTCGTCAGCTCGTCCGGCGTCTTGTTCAGTAGATCCTCAGCTTTCATAGCTCAGCCCTCCTCGCCCACGCGGACCACGAACCGCGTCTTGATTGGCAGCTTCGCCGCCGCCAGCTCGAAGGCGCGTTTCGCCGTGTCCCGCGGGACGCCGTCGATCTCGAACATGATCCGGCCGGGATGCACGCGCGCCGCCCAGAACTCGGGCGAGCCCTTGCCGCTGCCCATGCGCACTTCGGCCGGCTTGCTGCTGACCGGCACGTCCGGGAAGATCCGGATCCACACCTTGCCGACACGCTTCATGTGGCGCGTGACCGCGCGGCGTGCCGCCTCGATCTGACGCGCGGTGACACGGCCCGGCTCCGTCGCCTTCAGCCCGTATGTGCCGAAGTTGAGCATGGTCCCGCCCTTGGCGGTGCCGTGAATGCGGCCCTTATGGGCCTTGCGATATTTCGTACGCTTCGGTGCCAGCATCTTTCGTCTTCCTTGCCCGGATCAATCGGTCCGCCTAGCGGCCGACCTGCTGTTCCTGAGCCCGCTTGTCCTGAGCCATCGGATCGTGCGCCAGAATCTCACCCTTGAAGATCCAGACCTTCACGCCGCAGGTGCCGTAAGTCGTCTTCGCCGTCGCCTCGCCGTAATCGATGTCGGCACGCAAGGTGTGCAGCGGCACCCGGCCCTCGCGGTACCACTCCATGCGGGCGATCTCGGCGCCGCCGAGACGACCGCCGCAATTGATGCGGATGCCCTGCGCGCCCAGCCGCATCGCCGACTGCACGGCCCGCTTCATCGCCCGGCGGAACGCCACCCGACGCTCGAGCTGCTGGGCGATGTTCTCGGCCACCAGCTTCGCCTCGATCTCAGGCTTGCGGATCTCGACGATGTTGAGATGCACCTCGCCGCCCGTCATCTTCGCCAAATCGCCACGCAGCTTCTCGATGTCCGCGCCCTTCTTGCCGATGACGACGCCGGGCCGCGCGGTATGGATCGTGATCCGCGCCTTCTTGGCCGGCCGCTCAACCACGATCCGGCTGATGCCGGCCTGGCCCAGGCGATTCTGCAGATACCGCTTCAGCCGCAGGTCCTCGTGCAGCATCGACGCATAGCCGTCGTCGGCATACCACCGCGAGTCCCAGGTCCGGTTGATACCGACCCGCAGTCCGATCGGATTGACTTTCTGGCCCATTAGACCGTCTCCTCGCGTTCGCGCACGACGATGGTGATGTTGCTCCAGGGCTTCAGGATCCGCGCGCCCCGGCCTCGGGCCCGGGCGTGGAAGCGCTTCATCACGAAGCTCCGGCCGACCGTCGCCTCAGAGATATAGAGCCGGTCGACGTCGAGCTGATGGTTGTTCTCGGCATTGGCGATCGCCGCCTGCAGCACCTTCTTCACGTCGCCGGCAATGCGCCGCTTCGAGAAGGTGAGCTGCGCCAGCGCCGGCTGCGCGCTCTCGCCGCGAATCATCTCGGCGATCAGGTTCAGCTTACGCGGGCTGACCCGCAACATGCGGGCGACCGCCTTGGCTTCGTTCTCCGCGAGACGACGCGGCGTTGCCGGTTTGCTCATGATCAGCCTCTCTTCGCCTTCTTGTCGGCGGCATGACCATGAAAGGTCCGCGTCGGCGCAAACTCGCCGAACTTGTGACCGATCATGTTCTCCGTCACCAGCACGGGCAGGAACTTCTGCCCGTTATGGACGCCGAAGGTCAGGCCGACGAACTGCGGTAGGATCGTCGAGCGCCGGGACCAGGTCTTAATCACTTCATTGCGGCCCGATGCGCGACTGGTTTCTGCCTTCTTCAGCAGATAGCCGTCGATGAACGGACCTTTCCATACAGAGCGGGACACTCTAGTCGCCCTCCTCGATCTACTTCGCGGGCCGCCGGCGTACGATCATCCGGTCGGTCTTCTTGTTGCTGCGGGTCTTCTTCCCCTTGGTCGATTTGCCCCAGGGGGTCACCGGGTGGCGGCCGCCCGAGGTCCGTCCCTCGCCGCCGCCGTGCGGATGGTCGATCGGGTTCATCGCCACGCCGCGGACGGACGGCCGCTTGCCGAGCCAGCGGTGGCGACCTGCCTTGCCAAGGCTGATGTTCTGTTGGTCCGGGTTCGACACGGCGCCGATAGTCGCCATGCACTCGGTCCGAACCATGCGGACCTCCCCGGAACCAAGCCGCAGCAAGGCATAGCCGGCGTCGCGGCCGACGAGCTGGACATAGGTCCCAGCGGCACGGGCAAGCTGACCGCCGCGGCCGGCCTTCAGCTCGACATTGTGCACGATCGTTCCGACCGGGATGCTCTTCAGCGGCATCGCATTGCCCGGTTTGATATCGGCGCGCTCGCCCGAGATAATCTTGTCGCCCGCCTTCAGCCGCTGCGGCGCCAGGATATAGGCAAGCTCCCCGTCGTCATAGCGAAGCAGCGCGATGAATGCGGTGCGGTTGGGGTCGTACTCCAGCCGCTCGACGGTCGCCGGCACATCGAACTTGCGCCGCTTGAAATCAACCAGCCGATAGCGCCGCTTGTGACCGCCGCCCATGCGCCGGGCCGTGACGCGGCCGTGATGGTTGCGGCCACCAGATTTGTGCAACCCCTCGGTCAACGCCTTGACCGGCTTGCCCTTGTGGAGCTCCGCGCGGTCGACGATGACCAGCTGGCGCTGGCCCGGCGTCGTCGGCTTATATTGCTTCAGTGCCATCCTTTAGACCCCAGTCGTCACGTCGATGGAATTGCCCTCGGCCAGGGTGACCATCGCCTTTTTGTAATCGGGCCGCCTTCCGGGCCGGCCGCGGAACCGCTTCACCTTGCCATCCTGACGCAGCGTGTTGACGGCCTTGACCTTGACCTTGAACACGCCCTCGACCGCTGCCTTGATCTCCGGCTTGGTCGCGTCCAGCGGAACGCGGAAGGTTACCTGGTTGTGCTCCGACCCCATGGTCGACTTTTCGGTCACCACGGGCGCCCGGATGATGTCGTACATCCGCCCCTGGCTCAGCTTCACCGGCTGACTCTTCGGTCGTGCCCCGCTGCTCATTTCAGTCGTGCCTCCAGATGCTCTACCGCGTCCTTGGTGAGGACGAGAACGTCGCGGCGGAGGATATCGTAGACATTGGCGCCCTGCTGCGGCAGCAGGTCGAGCCCCGGAATATTCGCCGCGGCCCGCCGGAATCCGTCGTCGACCGCCGAACCGTCGATGACCAGGACCGACTGCCAGCCGAACTTGCCCAACCGCCCGGCCAGCTCCTTCGTCTTGCCGCTGTCGCTCTTCGCGGCCTCCAGCACGACGAGCTTGCCCTCCGCCTGCTTGCTCGACAGCGCAGTCTTCAGGGCCAGCTTCCGGACCTTCTTCGGCAGGTCATGCGCGTGGCTGCGGACTACCGGGCCGAAAATCGTCGCACCACCGCGGAACTGCGGCGACCGCAAGCTGCCCTGGCGGGCGCGGCCGGTGCCTTTCTGCTTGTACGGCTTGCGCGTCGTACCGCTGACCTCGCTGACGCCCTTCGTCTTGTGTGTCCCGGCGCGCCGCTTCGCAAGCTGCCAGTTCACCATACGCGCCAGAATGTCCTTGCGGACCGGCAGACCGAAAACCGCCTCGTCGAGGTCGATCTCGCCGACCGTCTTGTTGTCGAGGTCCGTTACCGGGCACTTCATCGTCGGTTATTCCTTCTGCTCTGCCGGGGCTTCGGCACCGGCCTCCGCCGCTCCCTCGGCCGCGGCACCGCCACGCAGCGCAGCCGGGAAGGGCACGCCCTCCGGCGCTTTGCGCTTGGCCGCGTCGTGCACCAGCACGAAGCCGCCATCGGCCCCGGGCACTGCACCCTTCACCATGATCAGTCCCCGATCCACATCGGTCGAGACGATCTTGAGATTCTGCACGGTGACGCGGCGATCACCCAGGTGCCCGGCCATCTTCTTGCCCTTGAAGACCTTGCCCGGGTCCTGCCGCTGACCGGTCGAACCATGGCTGCGGTGCGTTACCGAGACACCGTGCGAGGCGCGCAAGCCGCCGAAATTGTGGCGCTTCATCGCCCCGGCGAAGCCCTTGCCGATGCTGGTTCCGACGACGTCGACGAACTGCCCGGCGACGAAATGATCCGCCGTCAGCTCCGCGCCGACCTCGAGGAGCGCATCCGGGCTGACCCGGAACTCCGTTACCTTGCGCTTCGGCTCGACCTTGGCCTTGGCGAAATGGCCGCGCATCGCCTTGGATACGTTCTTGACCTTCGCCGCACCGACGCCTAGCTGCACCGCCGTATAACCGTCGTGCTCCGCCGTACGGACGGCGACCACCTGACAATTATCGACCTGCAGCACCGTCACCGGAACATGCTCCCCCTCTTCCGTGAAGAGGCGAGTCATGCCCACCTTGCGGGCGATGAGACCGGCTCGCATCGATCCTACTCCTTAGCTCTTCAGTTTGATCTCGACGTCGACACCGGAGGCGAGATCGAGCTTCATCAGCGCATCCACCGTCTGCGGCGTCGGGTCGACGATGTCGAGCAGGCGCTTGTGGGTACGAATCTCGAACTGCTCGCGGCTCTTCTTGTCGATGTGCGGCGAGCGCAGAACCGTGAACTTCTCGATCCGGGTCGGCAACGGGATCGGTCCCCGCACCTGAGCACCGGTTCGCTTCGCCGTGTTCACGATCTCGCCCGTCGACTGGTCGAGCACGCGATGGTCAAACGCCTTCAGGCGTATGCGGATATTCTGGCTCTCCATGGTCAACGTCCGTTGGGCGACCGGCGTCTCTGTCGAGAACGCCGGTGGCCGATGTTATGGTCGATGTTGCGGCTTCGGCTCCGTTTGCCTTGCCTAAGTTCTTGTACTGTCGGCTTCGCCTTACTCGATGATCTGGGCGACGACGCCGGCGCCGACGGTGCGGCCGCCCTCGCGGATGGCGAAGCGCAGGCCCTCGTCCATCGCGATCGGGGCGATCAGCTGGACCTCCATCGA
>QOZR01000002.1 GCA_003576685.1 Virgifigura deserti | reverse complement strand
ACTCGCGCGCGCCATAGGGGCAGGCCCAGGCGCACAGCCCGCAGCCGATGCACAGCTCCTCGTCGATCAGCACGATGCCGTCGGCGGCGCGCTTGTAGGAGGCGCCGGTCGGGCAGACGGGGACGCAGGCCGGCTCTTCGCAGTGCAGGCAGGAGCGCGGGAAGTGGACCATCCGGCCGGCGGCGCCGGCGCCGGCCTCGAAGCTGTGCACCCGGTTGAACCAGACGCCGTCGGGCGCGCCGCCGTAGGGCTCCGTGTCGGTCAGGGGCGCCATCGCCCCGCCGCTGTTCCACTGCTTGCAGTTGACCGCGCAGGCGTGGCAGCCGACGCAGGTGTCCAAATCGATCACCAGACCCAGACGCGTCGCGCTCCGCTGGTCCGCAAGGCGCGTCACCGCTTCTGCTCCGCATAGAAGCGCTCGGCTCCGGGATGCAGCGGGATCGGTATGCCGACGAGCGCGGTCGTCGGCCGGATGGAGCGGCCGACCGGATCGCTGCTATTGAGGATCGCGCGGTTGGATTGGTGCCACAAAGCGCGAGCCAGATCATGGACCAGCGTGGCGTCGAGCTCCGCGCTGACCAGCCAGAGCATGCCGACGCCGATGGTCGTCGTCTGGTCGACGCCGCGGTAGGCATTCTCGGGAACGATATCGACGGTGAGGAACGGGTACTTCCTGCGGATCATGGCGCCGGTCTTGCCATCGATCGGAAGCAGGGCGATCGGCGCGTTCTTTGCCAGTTCGGCAATTTCGGCGGTGGGCGAGGCGCCCAGCAGGAAGACGGCGTCGAGCGTGCCGGCGGCTAGGCGTGCCGTCACCTCGTCGAGCGATGCCGTCTCGATCGTCACCTGCTTCTCCTTGACGCCGAAGGCATCGAGGACGAGCCGGGCGGTCCCGGCCACGCCCGGATCGCCCTTGATGAGCGAGATGCGCTTGCCCTTCAGGTCGTCGACCGAGTCGATGCCGGACTCCGCCCGAACGATGATCTGCAGGGTACCCTGATACAGATTCGCGACGGCTCGCAGGTTTGTGATCGCGCCCTGCGCCTGGAACATTCCGGTGCCGGTGTAGGCCCAGAAGGCGACATCGGCCGGGCTCAGGGCCGATTCCAGGCGCCCGCCGCCAATTGCCTCGACATTATGGATCGATCCGTCGGTCGTCTGGGCGACGGCGATCAGCCCCGGTACCCCGCAGTTGCCGCCGCGTTCGCAGGCGCGCGTTCCGGGCGGGTTGCTGACGGCGCTGGCGATGAGTCCGCCCAATATGAATTGGGGCGCGTCGGTCGATCCGGTGCCGATGCGGAAGAAGCGGATTTTCTCCTCGGCGGCGCTCGAGGGTCCGGTCACCATCGGTCCAGCCACCGTCGCGGCGGCCAACAGGGTTGCCAGCGCGAGCCCTCGAGCCGCAGCCCGCACGACATAGCGGACCGCCGACGGCTGCTCAACCCGCATGCTAATTTCACTCCAGATACTAGAGACGCCCACCAAAATCCTAGAAGCCGACGGCGCCTCCTTATAGGGCCACGAACGGAAAAACGCTGGGGCCAAGGCCGCGTGCCGGCATAAGAGGTGTGATCGGATCGGCCCCATCGGTTTACAGTGGGTACAAGATAGCGGCCCGATCGCGGCGCGAGCAAGGCGCTCTTAAAACAGGAGGGAGCCGTGCAGAAGGAACTTCCGTCCCATGCGGACGTCGTCATCGTCGGCGGCGGAATCGCCGGATGCTCGATCGGCTATCACCTGACGAAAATCGGGATTTCGGACGTGGTACTGCTTGAGCGGGACCGGCTTACCTGCGGGACCACCTGGCATGCGGCCGGGCTCGTCGGGCAGTTGCGGGCCACGCGCAATATGACCGAGCTGGCGAAATATACGGCGGAGCTGTTCACGACGCTCGCCGAGGAAACCGGCCAGGAAACCGGCTTCCGGCAGAATGGATCGATCTCGATCGCGACAAACCGCGAACGACTCGAGGAGTTGAAGCGCGGCGCCTCGATGGCCAAGGGCTTCGGACTCGAGGTGCAGGTCATCACGCCCGGCGAGATCAAGGAGCGCTGGCCGCTGCTCAGCCTGCAGGACGTCGTCGGCGGCGTGTTCCTCCCCAAGGACGGGCAGATCAATCCAATCGACACGACGCAAGCGCTGGCCAAGGGCGCGAAGTCGCGCGGCGCGCGGATCTTCGAGCAGACCAAGGTGACACGCATCTTGGTCGAGCGCGGGCGGGCCATCGGCGTCGAGACGGAGCGCGGCGCCATCCGGGCGGATGTGGTCGTGCTCTGCGGCGGCATGTGGTCGCGCGACCTCGCGGCCGCCGTTCAGGTCAGCCTGCCATTGCATGCCGCCGAGCATTTCTACATCGTCACGGAGTCGATTCCGGGGCTGCCGGCCGGTCTGCCGGTCCTGCGGGCGCCCGACGAGCACGCCTATTACAAGGAGGATGCGGGCAAGATCCTGCTCGGCTGCTTCGAGCCCATCGCGAAGCCCTGGGGCATGGACGGCATTCCCGAGAATTTCAGCTTCGAGACGCTGCCCGAGGATTTCGACCATTTCGCCCCGGTGATGGAGCTGGCTTTGCAGCGCCTGCCGATTCTCGCCGAGGCGGGTATCCAGCTCTTCTTCAACGGGCCGGAGAGCTTTACGCCGGACGACCGCTATCTGATCGGCGAGACGCCGGAGGTCCGCAATCTCTTCGTCGCCTGCGGCTTCAACTCGATCGGCATCCAGTCCTCCGGCGGGGTCGGCAAGGTGATGGCGGATTGGATTCGCGACCGGCGGCCGCCAATGGACCTGGCGGATGTCGACATCCGCCGGATGCAGCCGTTCCAGTCCAACCGGAATTATCTCCGCGACCGGACGGTCGAAGGGCTCGGCCTGCTCTATGCGATGCACTGGCCCTACCGGCAGTTCGAGACGGCGCGCAACGCCCGGCGCTCGCCGTTCCATGACCGGCTGGTCGCCGCCGGCGCCTGCATGGGGGAACAGGCCGGCTGGGAGCGGCCGAACTGGTTTGCGCCCGAAGGCATGGAGCCGCGGTACGACTATTCCTACGGCCGGCAGAACTGGTTCGAGGCCTGCGGCGCGGAATGCCGGGCGACGCGCGACCAAGTCGCCTTGTTCGACCAATCCTCCTTCTCCAAGTTTCTCGTGCAGGGCAAGAATGCCTGTGCGGTCCTGAACCGGATCTGCGCGAACGATGTCGATGTACCGCCGGGCCGGATCGTCTACACCCAGTGGCTGAACGAGCGCGCCGGTATCGAGGCGGATCTAACGGTCACCCGGATATCCGAGACCGAGTTCCTGGTGGTGTCGACGGCGGCCGGGCAGACCCGGGACCTCGCCTGGCTGAAACGCCACATATCCGACGAGGCGCATTGCTTCGTAACCGATGTTACCTCCGGCCTGCCGATGCTGGGGCTGATGGGGCCGAGGGCGCGGGACCTGCTTTCGGCGGTTTCGCGCGAGGACTTCACCAATGACGGCTTCCCGTTTGGCACCAGCCGCGAGATCGAGATCGGCTATGCGAAGCTTCGGGCCAGCCGGATCACCTATGTCGGCGAGCGGGGTTGGGAGCTTTACATACCCGCCGAGTTCGCGCCCCATGTCTTCGACGTCATCATGGCGGCGGGCGCCGATTACGGCCTGACGCCAGCCGGCTATCACGCGATGAATTCGCTCCGCCTCGAGAAGGCCTATCGACATTGGGGTCACGATATCGGCGACGAGGATACGCCGGTCGAGGCCGGGCTCGGCTTCGCCGTGGCCTGGGACAAGCCGGGCGGCTTCGTCGGCCGCGAGGCCCTGCTCCGGCAGAAGGAGCGAGGCGTCCCGACGCGCCGGCTCGTCCAGTTCGCCCTGCGGGACGATTCGAAGCTGCTGTATCACGAGGAGCCGATCTATCGGGACAGCGCGCTGATCGGATCGATCACGTCCGGCGCCTACGGCCACCGGGTCGGTCGATCTCTCGGCATGGGTTACATCTCTTGTCCAGAGGGGGTGACGAAGGCACTCATCGAGTCCGGCCACTTCGAAATCGAGGTGGCTTGGGATCGCCTCCCCGCAGAGGCGCAGCTTGCGCCGTTCTACGATCCGGGGATGGAGCGGGTTCGAGGCTAAGCGTGCCTGCCGAGCCTCGTTCACGCTCTGCGGCACTGCTGGCGGCGGTTGCCGTCTTGACGATCGGGGATGCCGGTCGGGCGGAAGAGCCGCAGCAGCAGAATGCCGCGCTCCACTCCGCCTATTACGGGTTCGCTGTCTGCGAATATTGCGGCCTCGTCAGTTTCGAGGTCCGTGACGGCTTCCATCGCGAAACCGCCTATCTGATCGAGCGCGGAGGCTTGAGCGAGGAGGCGGCGCGCAAGGTCCGTCTGCGGGCCTGGACCGACGCCGATCTGGAATGGGGCAACCGCGGACTCGGCGGGTTCCGGAACTGGTGCCGCACCGAAGGCGTCGCGGCGGCGCAACGCTTCATCGATTTCCGCAACGCCCGGTTGGCCGAGGAGGGCGATTAGCTCTATCGGGCGGCGATCGCCGCCGCGGCGGCCGCCATGACCGTCGCGCTGGCCCGGTTGGCGGCGCGCACTGCCCGCGGGCTCCTGAGGACGGCGCGGGCCTGCGCAGCCAGGGTCACCCAGATCAAGTCGATCGCCATGAGGACGACGACCATCGTGATGCTCAGCTCCGCCCAGCCGAGCACCGTCACATGGGTCAGATCGATGATCGACGGCAGGAGCGCCAGGTAGAACACCATGATCTTCGGGTTCCCGAGCGTGACCGCCATGCCTGCCGCGAACAGCTTGCCCGCCGATTTCTCGCGCGGAAGAGCGCCGTCCCGCACCTCAACCGGCGCGGACCACATCCTCCATGCCAGATAGAGCAGGTAGGCGACACCGAGATATTTGATGACGACGAACAGGAGATGAAGGGTCTGGGCAATTGCCGCAAGCCCCCACACGGCAAGGGAAAGCCAGATGGCTTCGCCGATCCACATCGCCAACAGAAAGGGCAATACGTCGCGATAGCCGTTCGTGAGTACCCGCGCGACGAGGGCTGCAATGCTCGGTCCGGGTGAACCGGCAGCGATGAGAAGAGCTCCCGCGAAGATCAGCAGCGATGAAACGTCCACGAATAGGATCCTCCGCGCCGGAAGGAATAGCAGCTCTAGGCGCAGTGCGGTAGACCGCTTGGTAACATCTCAGCCTGAATTTCGGCTCTGGGTGGAAAGCGCTGGTGAAGTCAGAATACGAGAGAGTCTTCTCGCCGCATTTCCCCTGCGAATGCTCGCCACCTGCTCATTCTGCGGGACGGTATGGCCCGCTATGTTGATGACCATCTCCAAGGGATGGCACAAGAAGCGGAGGGCGAGTCCTCGGGGGTCTCTCTGCCCACATCCTATGCAGAGAGCTTCTATCCGCGTGCTGCGTCACCTGAGAATAGATGTGCTGCTGCTGCCGGTGCCGGAGGCATCTTCAGTGTGCCCCCGCGAACTCCCGAAAAGCCGGGAGTCGCGAGGAAACGAGGTCGCGCCCGCCACGTGCCGGTGACCCAGTGCGCTAGGCGCTCATGCTGCGTCGGCCGTCTCGCATCGCTTGGATGCAGTGAAGAGATTGCGGCCAATGGCGCGCGCGGCGTCCAGATGAGCATTCAGATTCGGCGTTTCCGATTCGAGCAGGAGCTCGGATGTCACGACGCGTGCGCCGCAGTAATCGAAGATCCCATGATCGATCTGCGTCTTCATGGCGCCGAAATAGCCGTGCCGCGCATAGGTTCGCACGTTGGCGCCTCCGATGGCGACCAGATGAACCCGGAGGTGGCGAAGTTTCTTCACCAGCTTGGCATCTGGGCCTTCGTCGTAAGCCCAACCATTGGCGA
Source organism: Virgifigura deserti (assembly GCA_003576685.1). Classification (GTDB taxonomy): domain Bacteria; phylum Pseudomonadota; class Alphaproteobacteria; order Dongiales; family Dongiaceae; genus Virgifigura; species Virgifigura deserti. The sequence goes on along the minus strand of QOZR01000002.1, from coordinate 469,543 downwards.
ATACGCGATCAATCCATCCCTTGAGAAGCCCCGGCATCGACCACCAGTAAACGGGATAGACCAGCACAAGAGCATCGGCGCGATCGATTCTCGCCTGCTCGGCGGCAACATCGGCGGAGGGCGGCGCCTCCCTGAGATGGACGGCGATATCGGCCGGGGTGAACCTCGGATCGAAAGCTTCCGCCGCGAGATCCGCGATTTCGAAGGAATTGCCGGGATCGGACAGGGACACACCCTCAGCAACATGCGCGGCAACGCTATGGCTGAGCGACTTGGGATTGGGGTGCGCGACAACGATGAGCGCGTGCATATTGAAGGCTCCTGCTTGCCAATTGCGGGCGAAAGGCGTAGCTTATATACCATTGGTAAGTTACCTTTGGTATATAGCGGTGTCAAGCGCCAAACCGAGAGAACAGGTTTCCAATTCGCGGCCGCGTCGCCGGTTGTCGAGGGCGGAGCGACATCGTCAGCTTCTGGATGTCGCATGGCGGCTGATCCGGGAGGACGGAACGGAAGCCTTGACGCTCGGACGGCTTGCCGAGCAGGCGGGCGTTACAAAACCCGTCGTTTACGACCATTTCGGCACGCGGCCCGGACTGCTCGCCGCGCTCTATCAGGAGTTCGACGCGCGTCAGACGGCACTCATGGACTCCGCACTTCAGGCGAGCGAACCGACCTTGGCGGGCAGGGCTGCAGTCATTGCGTCTTCTTATGTCGACTGCGTGCTTCTCCAAGGCCGCGAGATACCAGGCGTGATCGCGGCGCTGGCCGGTTCACCGGAGCTCGAAAAGATCAAGCGCGAGTATGAGGCGGTGTTCATCGAGAAGTGTCGGATCGTCCTTGCCCCATTCGCCGGAGCTGGTGCTATCGCCTCAGCTGGTCTTTGGGCGATGCTCGGTGCAGCTGAGGCCCTATCCTATGCCGCCGCGACCGGAGAAATAACGGCCGCGCAGGCGCAGGACGAACTCTTCGAAATAATCGTCGCGATGGTTGCCAGAAGCGCGCGCGGCGGCACTCGTCATGTCGCCGAGGCCGGCAGGCTGAGCGACCAGCGAATTGGGATGCCAAACAGCAGCTAGCGTATCTGTCCGATATAGCACCGAACGTCCGATAAGGGGCGTGAGCCGAAATTCACACTGAGACACTACTACCGATCGCTTGGCACTCTTGTCCTCGCCGGCCTTGGCAAGGCGGGGCTTGATATCATCTTATGCGTTCTTCCGGCCGATCTCCGGCGACCACCGATCGTCACGAACGCAAGACGCCCACCATGATCCTGCCCGACGTCCTCGCCCCCGGACTGCATCTGGTCCTGTGCGGCACCGCGCCAAGCCGCGCCTCGATGGTGGCGCAGGCCTACTATGCCCGGCCGGGCAATCTGTTCTGGCCGACGCTGCATGAGGTGGGCCTGACTTCCAGCCGCCTGCGCCCGGACCAGTATGCCGAGGTCCTGCGCGACGGCATCGGCCTGACCGATCTCTGCAAGACCGAGTTCGGCAGCGATGCCGAGCTCAGCCGCGGCGCCTTCGATCCGGACGGGTTCCGCGCGAAGATGGAGCGGTTCCGGCCCGCCGCGATCGCCTTCGACAGCAAGAACGCCGCCAAGGCCTTCTTCGGGCGGGCGAAGGTCGCCTATGGCCTGCAATCCGAAAGCCTGGCCGGCGCCGCTCTGTTCGTCGTGCCGTCGCCATCGGGCCGCGCCCGGCCGCATTGGTCGATCGAACCCTGGCGGCAGCTCGGAGATTTCGTACGGCAGAGGCGACTCGCCTGCGCATGACCCCTCTGCCGATCGACTCCGTCCTCCCGGATCTGCTCGGCGCGCTCGCCCGAAGCCGAAGCGCCGTGTTGCAGGCGCCGCCGGGGGCCGGCAAGACGACCCGCGTGCCGCTGGCCCTGCTCGGGGCTGACTGGCTCGGCGATCGCCGGGTCCTCGTGCTGGAGCCGCGCCGGCTGGCGGCGCGGGCGGTGGCGCGGCGCATGGCGTCGACACTGGGTGAGGCGGTGGGCGAAACCGTAGGCTACAGCATGCGGATGGACAGCCGAACGGGTCCCCGAACCCGGATCGAGGTCGTCACCGAAGGCGTGCTGACCCGCCGGCTACAGCGCGATCCCGCGCTCGAGGGCGTCGGCGCCGTCCTGTTCGACGAGTTCCACGAGCGCAGCCTGCAGGCGGATCTGGGGCTCGCCTTGTGTCTCGAAGTGAAGGGGGCGCTCCGTGACGACCTGCGCCTCCTGGTCATGTCGGCGACGCTGGACGGCGATCCGATCGCGCGACTGCTCTGCGGCGCGCCGGTCATCACGACCCATGGGCGCAGCTTCTCCGTGGAGACCCGCTATCTCGACCGCGAGCCGCAGGGGCTGATCGAGCGGACCGTCGCGGCCGTGGTTGCGCGGGCGCTGGCGGAGGAAACCGGCAGTATCCTCGTCTTCCTCCCCGGCGAGGCCGAGATCCGTCGTGTCCAGGCGCTGCTTGAGGAGGCTGATCTGGATCCGGATCTGCGGGTGGAGCCGCTCTATGGCGCCTTGCCGCAGGACCGGCAGGACGAGGCGATCCGCCCGGCCCCGCCCGGCCGGCGCAAGGTCGTCCTCGCCACCGCGATCGCCGAGACCAGCCTGACGATCGAGGGCATCCGGGTCGTGATCGATGCTGGCTTGATGCGGGTGCCCCGCTTCGACCCGCGCAGCGGCATGACACGGCTCGAGACGGTCCGCGTGTCGCAAGCCTCCGCCGAGCAGCGGCGGGGACGCGCCGGGCGGCTCGAGCCGGGTGTCTGCTACCGGCTCTGGACCAAGGCGGGGCAGGGCGCCCTGCTGCCGTTCGGCCAGCCGGAGATCGCCGAGGCCGATCTGGCGCCCCTCGCCCTGGATCTGGCGCAATGGGGTGCGGGCGACCCCGGCGATCTCGCCTGGTTGGATCCGCCGCCGGCGGCCGCCTTCGCCCAGGCCCGCGACCTGCTGACCGGGCTGGGCGCACTCGACGGGCAAGGGCGGATCACCGCGCACGGGCGCGAGATGCTGTCGCTCGGCCTGCATCCGCGCCTCGCGCACATGATCCTGAAGGGGCGGGAGCGTGGGCTCGGCGCTCTCGCCTGCGATCTCGCGGCGCTGCTCGGCGAGCGGGATATCCTGCAGAGCCGGCGCGGCGAGCGCGATACGGATCTCCGGCTGCGCCTCGATCTTCTGCATGCCGCCAGGCGCGGGCAGTCGCGGCCGGAAGGGGTTCATCGGGGTGCCCTCGATCGGGCTCTTCAAGCCGCGCGGGCCTGGTGCAAGCAGACCGGATGTCGGGATGGCGACCACGACCGCGATCAGGCAGGTCTGCTGCTCAGCCTCGCCTATCCGGACCGTATTGCCCGCCGACGGGCCAAGAGCGGCGGGGCATTTTTGCTCAGCAACGGCCGCGGCGCTGTGCTGCCGGAAACCGATCCGCTGTCGGCGTCGGACTGGCTGGCCGTAGCGGCGCTCGACGGGGCGCGGCGGAACGCGGCGATTTTCCTCGCGGCGCCGCTGAGCCAGTCGGACATCGAGGAAATCTTCGAGGAGCAGATCCGCTGGGACGAGCGGATCGAGTGGGACGCTCAGGCACAGGGCGTAAAGGCCCGGCGCGAGCAGCGCCTCGGCGCCCTGGTCCTCAGGGATGAGCCGCTGCCCGATCCCGACCCGGCGCGGCTCGCCGCGGCGCTGCTGCAGGGTGTCCGGCAGGTCGGGCTCGATGCGCTGCCCTGGACGCGCGACCTGCGGGACTGGTGTGCGCGGGTTCTCTTCCTCCGGGGCGTCGACGAGGGCGCCGCATGGCCAGACCTTTCCGTGCAGGCGCTCCTGGACAGCCTCGAGGCTTGGCTGGAGCCATACTTGCTCGGCCTGTCGCGGCTCAGCGATCTGAAGCGACTCGATCTCGCGGGTATTCTCCAGAGCCGGCTCGATTGGGAGCAGCGCCGCCGTCTCGACCAGATGGCGCCAGTGCAGATCACGGTGCCCAGCGGCTCGCGGATTCGCGTCGATTACGGCGCGGGGGAGGTGCCGGTCCTGGCCGTCCGCCTCCAGGAGATGTTCGGAGCCACTGAAACGCCGACCATAGCGAACGGCCGCGTTCCGGTTCTGCTGCATCTCCTGTCGCCCGCTGGCCGGCCGGTCCAGGTGACCCGTGATCTTGCTGGCTTCTGGGCCGACGGGTACCGGCAGGTGAAGGCCGATCTGAAGGGCCGATATCCAAAGCATGCTTGGCCGGAAGACCCACTGACTGCGGAACCGACCAGCCGCGCCAAGCGCCGGTCGGCGTGACAATATCCACCTATTGCAAATCGGCCGGCAGCAGGACGACCTGCCAGGGGACGAGACCATCGGGGTCCCGCTCGAGATGTCCGCTCTCGATCTTGTCGCGAATCCTGCCCTCGATCATCGCGCGGTTGTCGGTGAAGGCGGCGAGCCGCTCTTGTTCATTCTTGCCGCTGCCGAACTGCCCATCCAGGGCCTCCCCCCGGACGAGACATTTGATCCGTTCCCGATCGCGTGTCGCCCACAGCAGGACCGAAACCTGCTCGGCATCCCAGCGAGCGTCGTTTTCGAATTCGATCATCTCGACCTCCCGTCGAAGGGGCGGTATTCACCGACCAACCATAACGGTCTGGACCCTGAAGACGTTCCGGTGAACCCTGATGAAGAGCCGCGTGTTGTTTCCTCGCGGAACAGTGCCGGCCCGGAAGCCTGTAAACGAAGGAGAGCAGATGAGGCGATCAGCGCAAGGCGCAGGCGGCGGAGCGGCCAGCAGTTCCGCATTCCGTACCCGTCAGGAGAGATCACCCACCGGACGTTCTGCCCGTGTCGAATGACAGCCTGACGACCGAAGCGGACGTCTGGCCTCGGCTGCCGTTGCGCGGTTGGGATCTGGTGTTGATCGTACTCCTGGCGTTCGCGGCGGTGCTGCTCCTGGACGCCGTGCTCGCCGATGTGACGCTGTCGACTCCTCTGCTCGTGGCGACGCTGGTTCTGCAGTCGCTCCTGATGCTCGGCGCCGTCTGTGCGGTCGCCGTGGGGCTTCGCGGTGCGACGGCGAAACAGCTTGGTCTGCGGCCGTCCTCGCGCCGGTGGTACATCCGGGCGGTCGAGGTCGCCCTCCTGACATTGCCGCTCGTCTGGCTAATCAATGCGGCGGTCCAGTGGCTCTCGAACGAGCCGTTCCGCAACCCGCAGATCGACGTCATCGCGCCGGCCGGCTTCTCCTGGTTCACCGCGATCGGAATGACGGTCGTCACGGGCATCGTGGCGCCGATCGCGGAAGAGATCGCATTCCGGGGCGTCCTGTATGGCTGGCTGCGACAACGCTTCGGCGTGACGATCGGTGTCATCGCCAGCGCGCTTCTCTTCTCCCTGGCCCACGGCATCCCGGCGCTCATCCCGGCCCTCGCCGTCCAGGGGGTCATCCTGGCCCTGGTCTATGAGAAGAGCCGATCCCTCTGGCCGGCCATGATCACGCACGGCACCTACAACACCGCGACGGTCATTCTCCTCTATGCCGCCCTGGGCTCCGGCATGTCCGCTTAAGAGATCCCTCAGGCTTTCTAGACACCCTGAGGCCAGAGCGGCTGGAGATCCTGCGGCAGCATCCGTTTGACATCCTCGATCTCACCGCCGGTGACGCGGTGCTGCAGGACTTTGAAGACGGCCCGGATCGCGTCCTCGGGATCGATCGGCCGAATGAATTTGAGCCGCTCGTCGACCTGCGCCACGAACGCATCCCGCGACCGCTCTTTGGTCGGGTTCTCGGCCGGGCGCCATCCCTCGAAGAAGATGCCGCGGACCATCAAAGGCAATTGGGCCGCCAGATGGGCCGCCTCGTCAATCGTGAGACGGTCGCGCACGGTCTGCAGCACCGCGCGCAGGGCGTGATAGGCGCGTTGGCGGTCGGGGCCGATCTCCTCCATGATCTCCTTCAGCCAGATATTCGTCTTCTGAATGGTGTCGTCGAATACGTCGAGACCAGCGCTACTCATCTCCTTATCTCCCGCTGCCTGTCGAATGTCGCTCAGTCGAGGTCGTGCTGCGACGCAATGCGCACCTTGCTTGCGGTCGGACCGGTGTCTCCGACCGCCTCGACATAGTGGACCAGGTCCCCCTTCTTGAGCTTGTCGAAGTCGTTGTTCAGCACGCTGTTCCGGTGGAAATAGAGCTGAGTCCCGGTGTTGGTGAGCAGAAAGCCGTGGTCCTCGTTCGGGTAGAGTTGGGTGATCTGCCCGTGGAACTGAACGTCGTGCGGCTTCACCTCGCCGCCGATCTGCTGCTTGAAGTCCTTGAGCTGGCGCTCTGCGGCCTTGAAGGCATCGCGGATCACCGTGCGGAGGGTCGGTGCGGGCTCCGCGTACCGGTCCTCGGGGCGGTGTGGTGCGTGGCTGACGACCAAGTCCTTTCCGGGGACGCTCAACTCGATATGAACGGTCGGGACGTTGCCGGTGCGGTGCTGCTTGTGCGGCGTGATGACCCGCACGCGGCAGGCGGTGATACGGCCGTAGAACGAATCGAGCTTGGCCGCTCGCTCGCGAATATCGGCCTCGATCCAGTCCGAGGGTTCGACGTTATCGAAAGCAATCTCCAGGGGAACCTGCATCTGAATTTCGCCCTTGCTGGTTGTTCGCTCGTCTTGTTCGCTCGACGGGGCGGCCGGGCCACGGGCCTTCGGCGGCAAAGATCGTCGGGCACGACTAATTTCTAACGATCCCGGCTCGGCCCTGGTTCCCCGGGGCGGTAAAGGGCCTTTGAATGCCGCTCGGTCGGATCAGGGCCGCGCGAACAGCTTTTGCAACGCCCAGTGAGACGGCAGATAGACGAACGTCGGGAGCGCGACCATCAGCAAGCCCAGGTAAAGGGACGGCGAAAGCGGGGCCGGCAGATCGGTGCCGGGGCCGAAGACCCAATTGATGTTCTGCTCCGGGTCGGTGGTGAGGTATGTCAGCGGCAGGACCATCCAGGCCAGGGTCGTCTGCGCCACCAGCGCCCGACGATCGTAGCCGAGCCGATGCAACAGCCAGAGCAGAAGCGGCGGCAGCAGGAGGTGGAACAAGGAGAGGCCGCGAAGATATAGCGGCTTGTCGGGCTCGAACATATAGCCGGCCAGGCCGACCAAGCGGCCGCCCGTCAGAAAGTCGAGGGTCCAGAGCAGTTCGAGCGCGAGGACTCCGACGGCAGCCATGCTGGCCAGGAGCGCGCTTCTGGCCCAAAGGGCGGCCAGCGTGACGAACAGCGCGATGTCCGAGAACCACAGGAAGTTTTCCGGTCCGTATTCGCGCCAATAGACCGGAACCAGCAGGCAGACGAAGGCGGCATAGGCAAGCTTGACCAAACGGATGATGCCGTGCGGCCGGGTGCGCCGCGGCCCAGGGTACCGTGGTGGGGCGGCCTCGCTTGTCCATTCGGGCCGTCGCGCCGGTGTCCGTGCGACCTGCGGCCCTGACCGGTCGACCGCGCGCGTCGAACGCAAGGCGAGGATCGCGGAGATAACCAAGACGGCCTTGAACCGCGTTCGCATCGGAAACACCTGTCGATCCAGTCCCGCAAGCTTGCAACGATCGCTTCGATCGGGTGTTCCATCTCAACGTCGTTATCGGCGTCAAGTTTGGTCAAGCACGACGGGACGATGAGCGACCTGGATCGGTTTGCCGATTTCATATCGGTGCCCATGGAGCCCTCGGACGGGTGGGCCATGGCCGGTCACGGCCGATTCAACGCCATCGGGGACGGCGTCATCGAGTCCGAAGGCGGTCCCGGATTGTTGTGGTACCGGCCGGAAACCTTCGCCGACTTCATCCTGCGCGTCGAGTGGCGCGCCTCCTCGATCGAGGATAACTCCGGGATCTTCCTTCGCTTTCCGGCGCTGGGCACCGATGATCCGGACCGTGATTGGCGGCGCGCCGTCACGGACGGTTACGAGGTGCAGATCGACGACCGCGGCCACGATCCGGAAGCGGGGGCGTTCGGAAGCCCGCTCCATCGCACCGGCGCGATCTACCGCCTCGCCCCGGCGACCGTTCTGGCCTCGCGCCCGATCGGCGAATGGAACGGGTTCGAGATCACGGCGCTTGGGCTGGACTTGTCCGTTCTGCTCAACGGCACGCCCGTTGCCCGTTTCGACCGGGATGTCGGCCGACCGCGAAGCGGCCATATCGGGCTTCAGAACCACCATGCCGGCTCGCGGGTGCAATTCCGCAACATGCGTGTCCGGCGGCTATGAGTTGCCGATGGTCCGGTCGCAATACATTCTGGAGGGGAGGCGCGCATGAATTCGCCCGACGATAATCGGCTCCGAATGGCGCTTGAAGCGATCGATGCCGGGGCCGAAACGCCGGAAGGGTTTCGGCCCGTCGGCCTCGCCACCAGCCGCGGCAAGGTCAAGTGCCGATTCTATCAAGTTGCCGGCGCCGGCAGCGCGGTGATTTGGATCGGCGGTGTCGGCGGCGACTGGGACACGCCGGCGCAGGGGCTCTATCCCCGCCTCTGTCGGGAGCTTCAGGAGGAGGGAATTGCCTCCCTCCGAGTCCAGTTCCGCCATCCGACCACCTTGGACGAGTCGGTCGCCGACGTTCTTGCCGGCCTTGCCTTCCTGCAAACCGAAGGCATCCTGGTTGCCGGAATCATCGGTCACTCGTTCGGCGGCGCCGTCGCGATCCAGGCGGCCGTGGCATCCGAAACGGTACGTTCGGTGGTCACGCTGGCGACGCAGAGTTCCGGCGCCGATCCGGTTGCCCGACTGGCGCCGCGGTGCCCGATCCTGATCGTTCACGGGACGGCCGACCGCGTGTTGCCGCCGTCATGCTCGGAGCAGGTTTACGCGATCGCGGGCGGCCGCAAGCGGCTGGAACTGATCGAAGGGGCCGATCACGGCCTCGACGCCGCCGCCGGAGAGGTTCATCGGCTGGTTCGTGACTGGATCATTGTCACTTTGGGCGCAATCCCCAGCCAGCCGATCCCGCCCTGATGACTCGCGAGAGAGGCGGCCCCGCTTTTGGCGGAGCCGTCCGAGATCACGCGTATGCTATTGCCCTGAGGCAGGTGCGCCCTGGCCGCTCTGGGCAGTGCCCTGGCCCGTGGACGACGCCTGCTGGCCGTCCGTTCTCTTCACGGAGATCTTCTTGGTCAGCTTTTGGGCATCTGCCGGCTTCGGCAGGGTGATGGTCAGAACACCCTTATCGAACGACGCGTCGACTTTGTCCTGGTCCACGGTGAAGGGGAGCCGAATCGAGCGCGCGAACGATCCATAGGACCGTTCGACCAGATGATAGTTCTGCTCCGTCTGTTCGTAATCGCTCTTCTTCTCGCCGCGAATGGACAGAATGTCGCCGTTCAGTTCCACGTCGATATCGCTTTCATCAACGCCCGGCAGCTCTGCCTTCACCTGAAGGCTGTTGTCCGTTTCACAGACGTCGATGCTCGGCGTCATGGCGATCTCCTGCCCCGAGGCGCGCGTCAGCCCGGAGCCAGTGAAGAAATCGTCGAAGAGCCGGTCGAACTCTTGACGGAAGCTGAGGAAGGGATCGGTCGTCCGAGTCTGGGGTGTCAGCGATGATCCTCGGCTGAATGGCATGAGCGAACGTAAGGCCATGGATTTGCCTCCCATAAATGTCTGGGCTTGGTGCGCTTCCGGTGCTTCTGCGAGGCAGAGCTCCGCGACCCCGGGTTACCGTCGCAAGCCAGCGGGCAACCGATCTGGAAGCCTCGGTCGGCAGCCCGACCCGCAGCGCCGACGGAAGCCGTGGCTATGCAACGTAAGCCTGAATGGAAGGTTCCAGGGTCGAGCGCCATCCGTGCGGCATTTTTTCGGCAGCCGATTGCGCCTCGGCCGACCGCCGGCCTGGAGAGGCGTATAGGCGGCGGTCCTTCGGTAAGCAGCTGTTCCGATTGCGGAAAAATTTTTCCGGAGCATCTTGAAAACCGGTCGCGACGCGCCCAAGTCGGCGGGCGCCGGCACTGTCGTGGTGAGAGTGCCAGAAAGCTGCATTCGCTTAGATATATGAGGGATGTTGGAGGAAAGACATGACATTCAGACCATTGCATGACCGCGTCCTGATTCGCCGAGTCGAGGAAGACCAGAAATCCGCCGGCGGGATCATCATTCCCGATACGGCGAAGGAAAAGCCGATGCAGGGCGAAGTCCTTGCGGTCGGTCCGGGTGCTCGGAACGAGAAGGGTGAAGTCACGCCGCTGGACGTGAAAGCCGGTGACCGGGTGCTTTTCGGCAAATGGTCGGGGACCGAGGTCCGGATGGACGGCGAAGAGCTGCTGATCATGAAGGAGTCGGACATCATGGGCGTGATCGAGGGCGCCGCGACGTCCGGCCGGAAGGCTGCCTGAGGGGAGGGCTCTTATCATGGCTGCGAAAGAGGTCAAATTTTCAGGTGATGCGCGCGATCGGATGCTGCGCGGCATCGACACTCTGGCGAATGCGGTGAAGGTGACGCTGGGCCCGAAGGGCCGCAACGTCGTGCTCGACAAGGCCTTCGGCGCGCCGCGCATCTCGAAGGACGGCGTGACCGTCGCGAAGGAGATCGAGCTGTCCGACAAGTTCGAGAACATGGGCGCCCAGATGGTCCGCGAGGTCGCCTCGAAGACCAACGACCTGGCCGGCGACGGCACGACGACGGCGACCGTGCTGGCGCAGGCGATCGTCCGCGAGGGCGCCAAGGCGGTGGCCGCCGGCATGAACCCGATGGACCTGAAGCGCGGCATCGACCTCGCCGTCGAGGCCGTCATCGAGGATATCAAGAGGCGGTCGAAGAAGATCAAGACCAACGACGAGGTCGCCCAGGTCGGGACGATCTCGGCCAATGGCGAGCGCGACATCGGCGACATGATCGCGCGGGCCATGGAGAAGGTCGGCAATGAGGGCGTGATCACCGTCGAGGAGGCCAAGGGCCTCGAGACCGAGCTCGAGGTGGTCGAGGGCATGCAGTTCGACCGCGGTTATCTCTCGCCCTACTTCGTCACCAACGCCGAGAGGATGCAGGTCGAACTCGAGGATCCCTACATTCTCCTGCACGAGAAGAAGCTGTCGAGCCTGCAGGCGATGCTGCCGGTGCTCGAGGCGGTCGTGCAGTCCGGCCGGCCCTTGCTGATCATCGCCGAGGACGTCGAGGGCGAGGCCCTGGCCACCCTGGTGGTCAACAAGCTGCGCGGCGGCCTGAAGGTCGCGGCGGTGAAGGCGCCGGGCTTCGGCGATCGCCGCAAGGCGATGCTCGAGGACATCGCCATCCTGACCGGCGGTCAGGTCGTGTCCGAAGACCTCGGCATCAAGCTCGAGAACGTCACCCTCGACATGCTCGGCAAGGCCAAGCGCGTGGTCATTACGAAGGAGGAGACCACGGTCGTCAGCGGCGCCGGGAAGAAGCCGGAGATCGAGGGCCGCTGCAACCAGATCCGGGCGCAGGTCGAGGAGACGACCTCCGACTATGACCGCGAGAAGCTGCAGGAGCGGCTGGCGAAGCTGGCCGGCGGCGTCGCGGTGATCCGGGTCGGCGGCGCCACCGAGGTCGAGGTGAAGGAGCGCAAGGACCGGGTCGACGACGCGATGCATGCGACCCGCGCCGCGGTCGAGGAAGGCATCGTCGCCGGCGGCGGCGTCGCCCTGCTCTACGGGACGAAGGCGCTGGCGAACCTGCAGCCGGAGAACCGTGACCAGCAGGTCGGCGTCGACATCGTCCGTCGGGCCATTCAGGCACCGGCACGGCAGATCGCCGAGAACGCCGGCGTCGACGGCTCGATCGTGATCGGCAAGCTGCTGGAGTCGAAGGATGCCAGCTGGGGTTTCGATGCCCAGGTCGGCGAGTACAAGGACCTGGTGAAGGCGGGCATCATCGACCCGACGAAGGTCGTGCGCGCGGCGCTGCAGGACGCGGCCTCGGTCGCCGGCCTGCTGATCACCACCGAGGCGATGGTCGCCGAGAAGCCCGAGAAGAAGGCCGCGCCGGCGGCGCCGGGCGCCGGCATGGGGGATATGGACTTCTGATCTAATCCCCTTCGCGGGGCGACAAGGACGGGGCCGCGCCTTCGGGAGCGGCTCCGTTTTCTTTCGCCGCTATTGCGTCCTAGAGGTTGATCCGATCAGGTTGACTCAACCTGATCGGATCGTGCTCTAACAAAGCCGGTCGGATTGTTGCTGTGCCACTGCCAGGCCGTCTCGACGATCTTGCGCAACTCGGCGAATTTCGGTTTCCAGCCAAGCTCTGTCCTAATGCGGTCCGCCGCCGCGACTAGAACCGCAGGATCTCCCGCCCGCCGCGGTCCGACGCGGACGGGAATTTCGGCTCCGGTCACCCGGCGTGCGGTCTCGACGACCTCGCGCACCGAATAGCCGCGGCCGTTGCCGAGATTGTAGCGACAGCTCCGGGTCTCCAGCAGGTCGAGAGCGCGGATATGGGCGTCGGCCAGATCCAGGACATGGATGTAATCGCGGATGCAGGTGCCGTCGGGCGTCGGATAGTCGTCGCCGAAGATCTCGACATGGGGTCGCTGGCCGAGCGCCGCCTGCAGGACGATCGGGATCAGATGCGTTTCCGGCGCGTGATCCTCGCCGGTTCGGCCGTTCGGATCAGCTCCGGCCGCGTTGAAATAGCGTAGACAGGCGGACCGCAGCCCATGGATCTGGTCGGCCCAGTGCAGCATCCGCTCGATGATGAACTTGGACTCGCCATAAGGGCTGCCGGGATCGATCGCCGCCTCCTCATCGATCGGAATGCGCTCGGGCGTGCCGAACAGGTTCGCCGTCGAGGACAGGACGAACTTCCCGACCTTGTGCTCGACGGTCGCGCGAATCAGGTTCAGCGCGTTCACAACATTGTCGCCCAGATAGAGAAACGGCTGACGCATCGATTCGCCGACCAGGGAATTGGCGGCGAAATGCAGGACGGCGTCGAACCGGTGCTGGTCGAAGAGCCGGTCGAGGCCGTCCCGATCCGCCAGATCCCCTTCGATCAGCATCGCTTCCCGCACGACCGCGTCCCGATGGCCTTGCTGGAGATTGTCGAAGACGACCACCTCATAGCCGCGGGCGACGAGCTCCAGAACGACGTGGCTGCCGACATAGCCGGCGCCACCGGTCACGAGAAGCGACTTGCTCATCCATACTCCATCCGTCTGTCCGTCCCGCTCTGCATCTTAAGGGAACCAGCCCCGCCGTCATCTGTTTCTCAGGGACTTCCCGGAAATGATCTTCATTCTCGGAAAAAGCGGAAGGGAGAAACGAATATGGCGAATCTGCAGCGCATTCTGGGCGCGTTGATGAGCACCGGTGTCGGCGGTCGCAGCCGGCGCGGCCCCAGCTTCGGAAAGGCGGTGGCAGGTGGCGGGCTGCTGGGCGGCCTGACGGGTGGCGGCATGATGCGCGGCGCTGGCCTGGCGGCGCTCGGCACACTGGCCTACAGGGCTTACCAGAACTACCAAGCCAAGCAAGGCGGTCAGACCGATGCGCAAGGCGGCGCAGCAGCGCAAACCACCGATACGAACGTCAGCATGGACGACCGCGAGGCCCTGCTTCTGATTCGGGGCATGATCGCGGCGGCGAACGCCGACGGGAAGATCGATGCGGATGAGCGCCAGCGGATCGCGAGCAAGCTCCAGGAGGCCGGCGCCGACCAGGGCGACCGCGCCTTCATCGAGCGCGAGATGTCGTCGCCGATTGCCCTCGACGAACTGCTCCGGCAAGTCAATGGCCAGGAGGAGGCGGAAGAGTTCTATCTCGCCTCCGAGCTCGCGATTGAAGCCGATACGGATGCGGAGCGATCCTATCTCCGCTATCTCGCCGATCGGCTGAAAATCCCGCAGGACAGGATTCAGGAGTTGAATCGTCTGGCAGCCTGAGGTGCGCTCGAAGCGAGCCGAGGCGAGTGGCGATTGACAAGGCCGGTGTCACGTGGAAGCCTGCTCGGACGGCGGCACTATGGGATGGACGAAGTGTCCTCTGCTCACACAAGACCTAGCATCCTCCCGCGGATCATCGCTGAACCGTGGGGCGAGATGTGCTGGCTGATCGATGACGCTTTGTCGCCAGGCGCCGGTGTCAGCTTGGCCGAGATGATTCTGAAGCCTGGGGCCGAGTCGCCGAGCCATCGTCACCCGAACTGTACCGAGGCCATACATCTCGTCGCGGGCCTGGTCGAGCAGGCCATAGACGAGCAGATCTACTACCTGCGGCCTGGAGAGACCGTTCTGGTTCCGGTCGGCGCGGTTCACTGGTCGCGCAATGTGGGGGATGAGGAGGCGCGAATGACGATCGTCTACTCCGCTGGGACCAGACTCTACGAGGCTGTTTAGCTCCTTCGGCACTCACGCTAGAGCAGAGCATGAGCCTGTGGCCCAGCGGCGCCGGCTGCTGCCGCTGGGCCTCCTGATAAATCTCGAAGAGCTGTGAATAGAGGGCGTGGCGCGCGGCGTTCGGCCGGCAGGCATCGACGATTCGCACGCAGCGCTCGACCGCCGCGCGCTTCGGCATCGGCCATCAGAGTGCCGTCCGTATCGATGATCGAGGCCTTCAGGCTTCCCGCGCCCAGGTCGACACCGAGCGGTAGGGCCTGTCCTCCCTCCGCGGCATGACTCCTCCGTTTCCGTCTGGGGATATTGCCGGGCCGCCGAAGCGGTTACAATGCCGCCAATAATCGTCGGGAGGCCGCCTCATGGACCGCACCTATAACAGCCCATTGACTCCCTTGACGCTGCTGGCACGGTCCGCGGCGGCATTTCCGGACAAAACGGCGGTCGTGCACGGGACACGCCGCTACAGTTATCGCGACTTCGAGGACCGGGTGCATCGCCTGGCGAGCGCGCTGCGCGCCGCCGGCCTGCAGCCGGGCGAGACGGTGAGCTTCCTGTCGCCGAACACGCCGGAGATGCTCGAAGCGCATTTCGCCGTGCCGCTGGCCGGTGGCGTGCTGGGGGCGATCAACTTCCGCCTCGGCCCGCAGGAGATCGCCTATATCCTCAACCACTCGGAAAGCCGCTTCCTCTTCGTCGATCGGGAGTTCGCAGGGCTGATTGCGCCCATCGCCGGATCCCTTGAGACGGTGCAAAGAGTGGTGGCGATCGATGACGATGGTCCCCTGGGCGCTCTTGAGGGCGTTCCCGGCCCAGACATCAAGCTCATGGCCTATGAGGATTTCCTCGCCGGCGCGACCGAGGCGCGGGTCGAGCTGCCGCTTGACGACGATGACAAGACCTACAGCCTCAATTACACCAGCGGCACGACCGGCAAGCCGAAGGGCGTGATGTATACCCACAAGGGCGCCCACATCCACGCGCTCGGCGAGATCATGGAGATGGGGCTGAATCCCTACAGCACCTATCTCTGGACCCTCCCTATGTTCCACTGCAACGGCTGGGGCTTCCCTTGGGCCGTGACCGCTGCCGGAGGCACCCATGTCTGCCTGCGCAAGGTGGAGCCGTCGACGGTCCTCGAGCTGATCGAACGGGAGAAGGTGACGCATCTCTGCGGCGCACCGACCGTCCTGATCATGCTGGCGTCAGATCCGGCGACGCGCGACCGGAAGTTTCCGCACCCGTTGCGCATCGTCACCGCCGGGGCGCCGCCCTCGCCGAGAATCATCCAGACCATGGAGGAGAAGGGCGCCACCATCATCCATGTCTATGGCCTGACCGAAACCTATGGTCCGCACACGATCTGTGCCTGGAACCCGGGCTGGGACGCGCTGGACTTCGCCGAGCGGGTGCGGCTCAAGGCGCGCCAGGGCATTTCCTATTCGGTGTTTGGCGAAACCCGCGTCGTTGACGCCGACATGCTCGACGTGCCGCGTGACGGCACGACGCTGGGGCAGGTGGTGATGCGCGGCAACAACATCATGAAGGGATATTTCAAGGATCCCGAAGCCACCGCCGAGGCTTTCCGCGGCGGATGGTTCCACAGCGGCGATCTCGCCGTCATGCATCCGGACGGCTATATCGAGCTGAAGGATCGCAAGAAGGACATCATCATCTCCGGCGGCGAGAACATCTCCAGCATCGAGGTGGAGAATGCGCTCTATCAGCATCCCGCCGTGCTGGAGGTGGCCGTCGTTGCGGCGCCGGACGAGAAATGGGGTGAGGTGCCGGTCGCCTTCGTCGACTGCAAGCCGGGTTTGGCGCCAACGGAAGGCGATCTCATCGGGTTCTGCCGCGAGCGCATCGCCCGCTTCAAATGTCCGAAACGGGTGGTCTTCGGACCGCTGCCCAAGACTGCCACCGGCAAGGTCAGGAAGTTCGAGTTGCGGGCGGCGGTACGCTCGGACACCGGCACGCCGATGTAAGGAGTGGGCTCGGTTATTGGCGGACGTTCCGATACCGTGTGGCCTTCGAGACGCCCGCATCGCGGGCTCCTCAGGCTGAGGAACGCCGTGCCAGACTCCATGCTCCTCATGCTGAGCTTGTCGAAGCACACAAGATGGGGGTGCCAATCGCCAACCGACAGTTCCGGGCGGCTGTCCGTGGCGCCATTGCCCGCTCCTGCGCACGGCAATATGGTGCGGCATCGAAGGGTATTGCGGTAATCGGCTTATCGATGATGAACGACCAGGGGCCGATGGGCCCGTCGCTCGCTGTCGCGCTGTCGGCGGTGATGTGGGGGCTTTGGTGGATTCCGCTGCGTGCGCTCGAGGCAGGCGGCCTGTCGGGCGATTGGGCCAGCGTGCTGCTGTTCGGCGCGGCGACCCTGGTAACTCTGCCGGTCGCGCTTCTGCGCCGCCGCGCCTTTGCCGCGGGCGGATGGCTGCTTCTCGGAATCGGCGTCATCACCGGCGCGACCTTCAGCACCTGGAATCATGCTCTGATCACCGGGGACGTCGTCCGGGTTTCACTTCTGTTCTATCTGGCGCCGATCTGGGCGACCGGATTCGCGTTCTTTGCCCTTGGAGAGCCGTTGCGCCCCTTGCGCGCGCTCTCGATCGTCCTCGGCCTCTCGGGGGCGGCGGTCGTCCTGGGGTTTGACGGCGGAATACCCCTGCCGCGCTCCGAAGGCGAATGGATGGGGCTTGTCTCCGGCATTCTGTTCGCGCTTGCCGCGACGCTGAGTCGCAAGCAAGGAGAAGCCGGTGGCTTCGAACGCAGCGTCCTCAGCTTCGCCTTCGGTGCCCTTGTTGCATTTCTCTTCGCGCTGTTCCAGCCGCTGTCCCCGCCGCCCGCCGGCGAGGCGGTATGGGCGGCGATGCCGCTGCTGAGCGGGTGCGTCCTCTGGATCATTCCGCTGACTTGGCTCCTCCTGTGGGGCGCCGGCCGACTCGATCCCGGGCGGGTTTCGATCCTCCTTCTCCTCGAGGTCGTGACCGCCGCGGTTAGCGCGACCGCCCTCACGGACGAGCCGTTCGGTTGGCGCGAGTTGGTCGGCTGCGTCCTGATCCTGGGGGCGGGCTTCGTCGAAGCGCGGGACCAAGGCCGCGGTGTCGCGAAGAAGGGCTCGGTCGGCGTCTCGTCGTAATGGGCCGGATCTTTGAACGGCGCTAAATCCGTTCGAAGTTCCTGCCAAGACGATCGATCTCATCCACCACCCTATTCGAAGCGCCGGCACCGACGGTGACGACTCGCGGCGGGGCGGATCGCTCCGTTGCTCCGTCTTGCGGGCGGGCACCGCCCAATGAGACGACATAAAGGCGGCGCAGGCCAGGCATCAGAAACTTGCGGCCGAGCAGATCCAATGATCTATCGTTTGGTGTCCCGCTTCCCGGTGCCCCCAGGGCGGCGAAGGTGCGGCCGTGGCGAATGACCATCGGCGTGGCGGCCAGGAATCGTATCAGCTCCTCACCACAACGCCCCCAACCCAACAGCAGGTCATGGCGGCTTTCCCGCCTCTCCGTCAGTATCGTGCCCCAGCTGCGCTTATGCATGAGGCCGCTGTCGTTCAGAAGTGGCAGGCTGGTGCCGAAGTCGACCCAGTCCAGCCCCTTCTCGCGGGCGTAAGCGGCGCTGAACAGGTATATCGCGCTCAGCGCGCCAAGTGCACGAGCCTCGCCTCGGTCGTCGAGCGCGCCAAGCGAAACAAGCCGCAGCGTCGACCCATCCGTCTGGAACAGCACGCCGGCGATCCGCATGCCGCAGTGTTCAATCCAAAGAATACCGCCCTGCCGGAACTGACGCCGGAGACTATGGCGATTGCGGAGAAATGCCAGATCGCCGAAGCGGCCTTTGGCGAAGGGCAGGTAGATCTCGCGATAGAAGAATTCGAAATCCTCCGTTCGGTGCGACACGGTCCAGGTCAACGCATTGCGCAGGACGGATTGCACATTGGAGCGGACGGATCGGCTGATGTCGCTCAGGTCGTCAGGATCGCTTGGAACGGCCAGTCGACCGCCGACAGCCTCCGGAAGCCGGAGATAGCGCCCCCGGGACATCGGCCCAGCGACCGAACGCGGGACTCGGGCGATGACGAGGTCTGCCTTGTTCCTCCAACGGGCGAACGCGCAGGGAAGCGTGAAGAGGGAGACCGAACCGATTGCCTCGCATTCGGGTTCACCCTCGAAGAACCGCCGGGCCAGAACCTCGATCGTCACCCCCTGACCAGCCACAAGGACTGTGCCAGTAGATGTCGGGCTCAGCCCCGTCAATCCCTTGAGCAGGAACAGCGGCACGCGAAGCTGCATCAAGGGCATCAGATAGCGGTGCCCGGAACGAAGTGCGTTCTCAAGCGGCTGAGGCAGAGAGTCGGTGAGCCAATCGTCGAACCGCGTCCAGAGCTGCCGCGAAACCATAGTCACCAGGCG
The DNA here is from genome assembly GCA_003576685.1 of Virgifigura deserti. Lineage (GTDB taxonomy): Bacteria > Pseudomonadota > Alphaproteobacteria > Dongiales > Dongiaceae > Virgifigura > Virgifigura deserti. Next base: position 450,827 of record QOZR01000002.1, on the reverse strand, counting down.
CCTCCGTGCCATGATCGAGTCTGGATCTTCAGCGACTCGTAACCGTTTGCTCCTGGCGGCTCCGAGACGAGCCACGCTGGCGGCGAAAAAAGGTCCAGGACAGCGGGCCCGCCTTGATGCAGTTGATTGCTCCCGTGCGACGAAATCCGGCGCGCTCGCGCACGATGATGTTCGAGCGATTGTAAGGCGCAATCAGCGAAACTGCCTGTCGAAAACCGGCGGCCTTGAAATCCAGCAGGATTGTCGAAACAATTCTCGGTTGAATGTGCTGTCCACGATAGTCAGAAAGGGTAAAGGCATCGAAGATGTACATCTCTCCCTGATCGAGAGAGATATGCTGACCCAGCGCCTCGACCCAGGCGCTGCGCTCCGCGACCCAGGCGGTAGATGCGAGCTGCCCATCATGCCGCGCGGCGTAGCAGCAATGCCCCTCTTCTAGTCTGGACAGAAACTGCAGTGGCGTTGCGCCGCGCCGAAATGCGATATACTCGTCGACATGCTCTGCTGTAAGGCGACCGATCTCGACGGGGATTCGCGCCGATGCGAGCTCGATGGGCGCATCCAAGGCGCGCTGGTAGCGGCCGACGGTGCGATAGCCAATAAGCGCAAGTGTTCGGTAAACGAGGCCGCGCGTCCCCTCCCGTTGCCCGATTTCGCGAATGCGCCGGAGTGCCCATCCCCAACGTTCCCCCGCTATCCGGTTAGGCCTGTTCTGCATGACTTGGTTCGCTCTCGAACAAGAGGAAGGCGATCGCGAAACCGTCCGCGACGGTAATTCGCGCTCAACTCAACCTAAAATTCTAATACAAAATTTCGTGGAGCGCTTGTATATCGGCTTAACTCTGAACCATTTCCGGCTCAGTCGAGCGATATCTTCGCAATTGACCAGTTCAAGCGCTGGCTGAGCCTTCTTCCGGCTTAGCCGCGGTCTCGCCGTTCCGCGGCAGCTTCGACACGAAGACCTTGAACTTGGTGCCGTGGGTCTCGATCGCCGGAACGGGGCGCAGCTCGAGTGCGATCGGCTCGGCGAAGAAGGTGCGGAGCCGTGCTTCCAGCGCCGTGAAGTCCTCCGACGTCGCGCCCTCCTGCACGACCAGCTCGATCAGGAACCGCCCGAAATCCACCTGGGTGATGCGGTATCGGCGCAGCTTCTTGAACTCCCGGAGAAAATACAGCACGCCATAGGGCGAGAGCACGCGGCCGCTCGGCATCCGGATCAGGTCGTAGGTGCGACCGATGGGCGGGGCGATCAGGGGAAAGCTCCGGCCGCAGGAACAAGGCTTGTCCAGATACTGGCAGAGATCGCCCAGGCGATAGCGGATGAAGGGCATCGTCCGCGTGTTCAGCGTCGTGATGACAGCCTCGCCGATTGCCGGGTTTCCGTCGATCGGGCCGGTGGCGAGTGGCTCGACTTCCAAGATGACGTTGTCGGCGCAGACATGCAGCCCTTGATGCGCCGGACATTCCCAGGCGATGCGGCCGCTCTCCATGCATCCGTAGAAGTTGAAATGTTTGAGATCCAAGCCGAGATCGTCACCGCCGTCCTTCGGGGATGGCTGGAACATCTCCGCCGAGGTCACGAGCGCGCGCGGCTGGCAGAGTGTCGACAGCGGACCGTCGATGGATTCGAGGAGCGCCCGCAGCGCTGCCGGATAGGCCCAAAGAATGGTCGGCTTCAGGGCCTTCAGCCGGCGAATCTGCTCTTCTATCGGCAGAATGGGCGCGATCCGCTCGGTGCGAAACAGGCCGAGGCGCTGATGCGGGCTCTTCTTGATCGGCGGGTTGGGACCCAGCACTACCAGGCGATCCCATGGCCGGAAGCCGATCTCCACCAGATCCCGGAACTCGATCAGCCCGCGCGCCTTCAGCTCGTCCGGCGCGAGATAGAAGGTGAAGGGCGTGCCCGTCGTGCCGCTGGTGCGGATCGCCGTGAGCGAGTCCGGATCCGACCCCTGCGCGAGGACGGCCTCCAGGCCCGCCCTGCGAAGGTCGTCCTTGTTGCTGGTCGGTATGTGCCGAAGGTCGGCCAGGCTGCGAATGTCCTTCGGCGAGATGCCCGCCGAGCGGAACAGCGACCGGTAATAGGGAACCGACTCATAGGCATGCGCGAACAGGGCGCGTAGCTTGCGGAGCTGAAACGCCTCCAGCTCTCGCGGCGCGAGCTTCGGGTTCTTGCGAATGTCGTTGAACTGACGAAGCTTGCCGATCATCGCGGTGCTCCAGCGCTGCAATGTGATACGACCGGGCGGAACTTTCCGCTCGCCGAGCTTTCCAACCTCTCGCAGAACGACGTATCGATTCGCACGGATCCCAAAAGTTCGCGAAGATCCGCGGCCACCGCGGAGCCGATCCGGTCATAGGCTTCGCGGTCGGTCGTGACGAGCTTCAGCGCGAACCGCGCCGGCTCGTGCTGCACAAGCTGATATCGGACGATCTCGGGCCGGTCCTTGAAGACATTCCAGACGAGGCGCGGATCCACGATGCGACCGTCGGCGAGGATCAGCGCATCCTCGGCTCTGCCGAGCAATCCTGTCAGCACGGGCAGAGTCCGGCCACAGCCGCAAGGCGCGCCTGACATTACACCGACATCCCCCAGGCGATAGTTCAACAGCACCGTTCCGCGATTGACGAAGTTGGAGATGACGATCTCGCCCGGCTCTCCCGCGGGAACCCGCTGACCTTGGGCGCCGACGAGCTTCATATCGCAGAGGTCGCCGCGGATATGAAAGCCTTGGCCCTTCTCGCAGGTGAAGCCGATCTGGAAGGACTCGACGGCACGGTATCTTGAATAGACTGGGATACCGAACTGCTCCTCGATCAGACGCTTCCCCGGCTCGGTCATCATGTCGGCGCCGTACATGACGAGCTTCGGCGGATGAAGGGTGATCTGCCGCGCATGGGCCATGCGGAACAGGCTTTCCAGATAGGAGCCATATCCGATGAGAAGGTCGGGCCGGAACGCGTTGAGCGCCGCGACGACCTTGTCGAGAGGGTCGGTGACGCTGAGGACGAGATGCTCGGCGGGCGGCGGAACGAAGGTGATCCGGCGATAGACGTCCCAGATCTGCAGGACGGAGGATCCCGGATAATAGATCGAGATCTGGCGGACCGGGCGTCCCCGGCCGAAGAACCGGCGAACGACCTCCTTCTCCGGCTCGCAGAAGGCGAGGTTGGCCGCGACCGACATGGGATCGTGATAGGCCGTCAGGGGAGAACGGGTGGAGCCGCTGGTTTCGAACGGGATGGCGCGGCGACCGCTGCGTGATTGCGACCGAAAATGCTCCGGATCGGCGCGGACCCAGGCCTTTTCCAGCAAGGGCAGCCGGTCGAGGTCATCGGCGCCGCGGATGTCGCGCGGATCGATCCCCTGCTGTCGAAAGAGCTGCCGATAATAGGGCACGGTCGCCGCCGCATAGCGCACGATCCTGCGGACCCGCGCATCACGCTTCTTCTGGAGTCGCTCCGGCGCGAGATAGGGGATACCGCGCTGGCCGGGCAGATGGGCAAGGACTGTTCCGGTTCCCGCGAGCCGGGTGAAGAACGCGTCGAGCATGGCGGTCAAGGCCGGGGCCTTCGGGTGGCACCGTCATCCGCCTCGTCACGCCTGCCGCGGAAGAAATCCCGGCGGAACGGGCCGAGCCGCACCTGGCCCAGATAGCCGAGCCGACGGAATCCGGCCCGCTCGCAGACGGTGATTTTCGGGCGGTTGTGGAGTCCGATCAGGGAGAAGGCGCGGACGAAGCCTCCGGCCTGATAACGCGACAGGATCGCCGCGATCAGGAGCGGCTGAAGATGCGCTCCCCGGTTCGCCGGATCCGTATAGGCGTTGTAGAGATAGATCTCGCCCTCGCCGAAGAACAGTGTCCGGGAGAAGAACTCGACGCGGACGCTGTCCACGGCGACCCAGACGACGGAGGCCGGTCTGTCCTCGACGAAGGCGACGAAGCATCGGTGCCCGGCCTCGAGACGCGAGAGAAATACCGTCTCGGTGAGCTCGGGCCGGAACGCGACATAGGCTTCGGCATCGGATGCCGTCAGTTCGCCGACCCGCGCCGGCCGGCGCGCCTCGACAGGCCGCACCGGCGCATCGAGGGGTCGCACGAACCATCCGGCGCTCCGATAGCCCGAATGCATCAAGGCCCGAAAGGTCAGGCCGTGCACGCCCTGCCACTGCAGCGTCTCGCGGATTCGGAACAGCTTGTGGCGCAGGACTAGGGGCGCCTCGCCGAGCTTCGCGCTCATCCGGCGCCTCTCGCTGCCGGGCTTTGGCGGTCCGCCGCCTTGCTCACGCCGGTGCAGCGGAGGAATGTCGCCTCGTATTGGACCGTGACACGCGCGGAGGCGAAGCGATCGATACGATCCTGCCCCAGCCGACCGAGCGTCTTGATTTCCGTCTCGTCACCGACAAGACGCTCCAGGGTGGTGCGTAGCGCCTCGACGTTCCGAGGCTCGACCTTGATGCCGGCATCGCCGACGACCTCGGCGCAGCCGGGCGCCGTGCTGGTCACCACGGCGCATCCGGCGGCCATCGCCTCGAGCAGCACCATGGGGAAGTTCTCCTGCAAGGACGGAAAAACGAAGATCTTCGCCGTTCGGTAGAGCGCGGCCAGATCCTGCCGGGGAATGAATCCCAGGAAGGTGGCACGTGCGCCCGTCTCGGCGGCAAGGGCCTTCAGCATCGGCAGGCTCGGGCCGTCGCCGGCCACGACGAGTTCCCAATCCGTCTTCAGTTGCGCGAAGGCGCGAATCAGATCTTGAACGCCCTTGCGCTCGACCATCCGTGTCGCCACGAGAATCCGATTCCGCCGCGAAACATCCGCGGTCTTTGGTGGATCGTAAGGGTTGGGAATCACCTCGACCGGGACATCGATCTGGCGCTGGATCAGCTCCGCAAGGAAATGCGACGGGGTGGTGACGCCGCTGCTGCCCGCGATGACCCGCCTCCAGACCGGCTTGATGAGCCGGTGCATCAGGTCGAAGCGGTCGGGATTGTAGCCGGGGACGTCCGAGCCGTGCGCGGTGAGGATGTAGGGCAGGCGGCGGCGCTTCCATAGCAGGTAGGACACCAGGCCGGACGGCACCACGAAATGGCAGTGGTTCACGTCATAGGCCTTCCGCTCCATCAGCTCGAGGGCCTTCCGATAGGACGGCAGGATCTGCGTCAGGAGTTCGGGAGCCGTGCTGTAATGCCGGTGCAGGCGGATGCAGCGAACCCGATGAATGCCGACTCCGTTCCGCTCCTCGAAGGGCGGAAGGTCCTTCATCCCGGAGGTGACGACATCCACCTCGTGACCGGCCTTCACGAAGGCTTCCGCCGTGCCCTGGCAGACCGTGGCGCCGCCGCCGCCGACCGGCGGGTACTCGTAGCAGACACTGAGAATTTTCATCGGGTCGCTCCGGGCGGCAGCCTGGACTCCACGACCCGGAACTTGCGGCCGGGCGGCGGGTCCAGGCTCCGTTCCTGACGCACCGATATGCGCGCATCTGTCCCGATGATGTCGTGCATGACCCGGCGTGCGGCCTCGGCCGTCTCGCTTCCGTTGCCCGACCGGCCCTCATGCAGGATCGTGAAGACGTCGAGCGACTCCTGAATGACCTGATAGCGGCCGATGCCGGGAATCTTTTCGAGAGCAAGCGTCAGACGGTACGGCGAAAGGGTGAGGCCGTCGCGTAGCCGGATACAGTCCACAATCCTTCCTTCGATCCGCTGGAGGCGCGTCAGACTGCGTCCGCAGGCGCACTGCTCGGATGGTCCGGGAACGCCGATATCACCGGTCTGAAAGCGGATCAGCGGCATTCCCCGCAGTTCCAGATTCGTCATGACGAGGCGGAGGGCTCCGTCAGGACCCGTCGGAATGAACTCCGTGACGGTCGTGTCCTCCGCGAGATGATAACCGTCATGCTGCCCGCACTCCCAGGCTACCAGCCCCATCTCGGTCAGGCCGAAAATATCGTAGACCTCGGCGCCGAACGCCTCCATGAACAGCCGGCGCGTTTCGTCATCGAGGGCCTCGGCCGTCGAGACGACCGCTTTCGGCCGATGCGCGGCGGCGCCCATCTCTCGGATGTACGACGCCAGCTGCCGCAGCGGCGTGACGCAGCCATAGAGCACGCGCGGCCGGCACCGGTTCAGCGCGTCGAGCAGCCGCTCCGGCGGCTCGAGAAGGGACACGTAATGCAGTCCCGACCGCGATGTCTTGCCCTGCGTGCTCGTGACCAGCATCAGCCTGTCGCCGAACCGATAGCCGGCCGTGGTCAGCGCTCGCAGGAACAGGGCATCGCGAATCCGGACGAAGCGCCGGTCGAAACGGGTCGTGAAGGGCTGCCCGGTGGAGCCGCTGGTGGTTTCCGTGATCAGCTTGTCTGGGCGGACGGCGGTGCTCACCGTTGCCTCCGGTCCTGCTGCCAAGAGGGCCGACTTCGTGGTGATGGGGATTTGCGCCAGATCCTCGGCCGTGCGGATTGCGTCCGGAGGAATCCCGGCCTCGTCGAACAGCTGTCGGTAGTAGGGCACGCTCTGATAGGCGTGCCGTATCAACCTTCGCAGCTTGGCGTCCTGAATCCGCCGCAGCGCCTTTCGGTCGAGCCACTGGTTACGCCGAAGCTCGTTGTAGGTGGCCAAAGTCTGAAGAAGCGTCACGGTGAACTCACGAATCTCGCTTGAAGAGAGCGCTGTTGAAGCGCCTTATATCTTGCTGGAGCGCATCGATCCGCTCTCCCAGGCGCGGCCCTTCTTTGATGGCGGCGGCAAGCAGTCCGGCCAGCTCGTCCACTTGGCCGAGTTGCAGGAACGTTGCGATGTCGAGGACCCGGTCCTCGAGTCCGAGCAGCGTGAAGAAGCCGTGGAACTTCGGATTATAGGCGAGGCCGACGACCGGCGTTCCCGCGGCCGCCGCGAAGATCGTCGGATGCATGCGGCCACCCAGCAGAACGCTCAACTCCCCGGCCACTCCCTTATAGAGGGTAGGGTCGTCGATGCGCAGCACCCGGCCCGTGGCGGACGTCATCTTGGCGAGGACCGCCTGGCAGATCCGATCATCCCCCTCATGCGCGAGGGTGTAGGTCGGTAGGAACAGGATTTCGGCCTGCTGCTGCTCGGCGATCCGGTCGAGAACTTGGGCGAGCAGGGTCGTCAGCCGCTGCGCCTCCGGCTCATCGGTTACGCTGCGGCGGCGAAACCTGGCGGAAATCCGGTTGGGCACGATCCGCCGGCGTGGCGGAAACCAGCGCCGAAGCGCGACCCCGATCAGCGGACGCCCATCGAGCGTGACGCCTTGGTCGCGCAACCATTGCCGGGCGATTTCCGGCTCCACCGGACGGAGGAGCAAGGCCGGATCGGGGACCAACTCGACAGGCCGTCCCGTCAACTGCCGTGTTATGCGCAGCGCCTTCGGATCGCGCACCGCGACCCGCTCCATGCAGGCGAACGCCAACCGTGCGAACCAGCGGCTGCTCGCCGCGTCGAGTGGCCCGACACCCAATGAATAGCCGATGATCCGCCGGTTCAGCAGGCGCATCAGCGCCACCCGCAGACCCCAGTAGGGCATCTTGATCAGGCTGTCATCGTCCTGAAACAGGCCGCCGCCGCCGCACAGAATCAGATCGCTCCGGGCGGCGGCCGCGCAGAGCTGAAAGAAGCCGCGCGGGCCCAGCGGAATGGCGTCGGCCCCGTAGGCGCGGTGAGCCCGTTTCCGAGACGCGGAAATCACGGTGAATGCGGCGCCGGGATGCGCGGCCCGGATCTCCGCGCAGGTCGCTTGTAGAATGGCGCGGTCCCCGAGATTGTGATCCGTGTCGCCCGCGAGGATCAGGACATGACGCCGCTGTGCCGATGCCGGAGGGTCCGATTGAGCGGAGTCATGCGCCTCTGCGGGCAGAAAGGCGCCCAGAGTTCCCAGTTCGCCGGTCTGATCCGGTCGAGCGTTGCGGTTGATCAAGTCCTGCGCGCCGTTCAAAGCGTTACCCGTAGTCCCGCGAGGAGAACTCCGCTAGGCCAGCCTGAGTTCCTGAAAAAGATGATCCGCTCGTCACCCCTGCCGCCGGACCGATGCGAATCGTCGACGCGATCCAGGCCTGCGGCACCCCCACCGGCTGAACCGCCGGGCGAATTAATCCCTAAGTCCAACGGCTCCGATTGTAGGAATGATGTGTCGTTCATAAGTTAGGCATAATCAAGGTCTTGTTAATTTGGGAGGAGTGGAGATGGCGATTCGATCGGCGGAGGCGGAATGGAAAGGGAACCTGCGCGAGGGTGCGGGGCGAATGCGGCTTGGCAGCGGCGCCTTCGAGGGCGCCTATTCCTTTCCCTCGAGGTTCCAGGACGGGCAGGGGACCAATCCGGAGGAACTGATCGGCGCGGCCCATGCCGGCTGCTTCTCGATGGCGCTGGCCGCGGGGCTGTCCAAGGCCGGGCACGCGCCCACGCGGATTCATACGACGGCGCAGGTCCATCTCGAGAAGGTCGGTGAAGGGTTCGAGATCAGTCGAATCGAACTCGAGACGGAAGCTGAGGTGCCCGGCATTGATGACGCGGCCTTCCAGAAGGAAGCCGAGGCGGCGAAGGCGAATTGCCCGGTCTCGAAAGCGCTCGCCGGCCCTAAGATCGGCCTCAAGGCAGTCTTGCGGTAGATCCGACAGACCTTTAGTTTCGCTGCGGAATCCAGGGGAGTGAGAGTCATGCCGCATCCGGCGATCATCGCCGTTGCCATCACCGGAAGCCAGCCGACCAAGGACAAGACTCCGGCGGTTCCGATCACGACAGCCGAACAGATCGAGAGCACCCAAGAGGCGTTCGAGGCGGGCGCATCCCTGGTGCATATCCATGTTCGCGACGACCACGGGCACCCATCCTCCGATCCGGAGCGCTATGCCGCGGTCCAGGAGGGCGTGCGAAAGCATTGTCCCGGAATGATCGTCCAGTTCTCCACCGGCGGCCGCGGGCGAACCCCCGCAGAGCGCGGTCTCTGCCTCGATCACCGCCCGGACATGGCGTCGCTCGCCACCGGTTCCGTGAACTTCGCCACGATGATCTACGAGAATCCGCCGGACCTGATCGATGCCTTGGCCGGAAGCATGCTGGATCGGGACATCAAGCCGGAGATCGAGATCTTCGACCTGGCAATGCTCTACAACGCGCGGGATCTGGTGGAGCGCGGGCTGGTCCGGCCCCCGCTCCATGTCCAGTTCGTGATGGGTATTCCGAACGCGCTGCCGGCCCGCGAGCAGGTCCTCGATTTCCTGATATCGGAACTCGAGGACCAGCTACCCGGGGCGACCTGGACGGCCGCCGCGACCGGCCGGAGCCAACTCGTCGCCAATCGCTGGGCGCTCGCCCGCGGCGGTCATGTCCGCACCGGGCTTGAGGACAACATCTACTTCGAGCGGGGCCGGCTGGCCCAGAGCAACGCCGAGCTGGTGGCGCGAGTCGCCGCGCTCTGCGGCGAGTACGACCGCCGCCCCGCGACCCCGGCGGAGGCGCGGAGCCTTCTCGGCCTGCAACCTGTCCAATCCGTCCCCGGCCAACCCGTTGTTTCCGACGACACGCGCCGCGCCGGTTGAGCGCCGCGCTTTCGACAGCGTTCGGAGCAGATCGTCGAAGAAGGCGATGGTGCGCTTCAGGCCTTCCTCCAGCGGAACGGTCGGCTGCCAGCCGAGCTCTCTCCGGGCAAGCTTGATGTCGGGCCGCCGCTGACGCGGGTCGTCGGCCGGCAATGCCCGATATTCCAGCCGCGAACGCGAGCCGGTCAGTTCGATCACCTTCTCCGCAAGCTCCGCTATCGTGAAGGTGACCGGATTGCCGAGATTGACTGGTCCGGTCAACGCATCCGGCGCCTCCATCAGACGAATGAAACCCTCAATCAAATCGTCGACATAGCAGAAGGCGCGTGTCTGGCTACCGTCGCCGAAAATGGTGATCGGTTCGCCCTTCAGGGCCTGGACGATGAAGTTCGAAACGACCCGTCCGTCATTGGGGTGCATGCGCGGCCCATATGTGTTGAAGATCCGGGCGACGCGAATGCGCAGACGGTGCTGGCGATGGTAATCGAAGAACAGCGTTTCCGCGCAGCGCTTACCCTCGTCGTAGCAGGCGCGGAGCCCGATCGGATTGACGTTGCCGCGATAGCTCTCCGCCTGCAGATCGATCTGCGGGTCGCCATAGACTTCGCTGGTCGATGCCTGAAAAATCTTCGCATTCAGACGTTTCGCCAAGCCCAGCATGTTGATGGCGCCGTGCACGCTTGTCTTGGTCGTCTGCACCGGGTCATGCTGATAGTGAATCGGCGAGGCCGGGCAGGCGAGATTGTAGATCTCGTCGACCTCGACATAGAGCGGAAAGGTGACGTCGTGCCGCAGCAGCTCGAACTGCGGATGTCCGACGAGATGCGAAATATTGTCCTTCGTTCCCGTGAAGAAATTGTCGGCGCACAGGACATCGCATCCCTCGGCGATGAGGCGCTCGCAGAGATGCGATCCGAGAAACCCGGCGCCGCCGGTCACCAAGACGCGCTTTCGCAACATCATCTTGAAGAGCCCTCTTGCCGATGACGAGAGACAGCGTCGCCGCGCCGAAGCAGGCGAAACGACATTTCTTCGGCCGAATAACGCGGTCGTCGACGCCTGAAATGCTTGCGCCCACCCAACGCGCCGAAATGTAAGCGCTTCTTTTCAACGCATTCGAAGTAATCAACACCAATTCACGCCAGACGTTCCAGAACGCCTCCCGGATTTCTGCCACCGGTCCGAGCGATACTCGGCACGGTTACCTGCCTACGCCATCCGGACGTCGTGTTGATTGGGCCATTGATATCAAGGGGGCGACGTGCACCGGTCAGGCGATGTCCGCCACACATCTAACCCGCGATGGCGATGATCTCGGGACTTGTGGGGCTTACGGCCGACCGGTCCCAATCGCCATACCAGGTGACGTCCGTAAAGCCGGCGTCTGCGAGAAATGCGGCGAGCTCGTCCTGGTTCATGAAGCGAAGCGTGGTGGGCGCGACCAAGATATCATCCTCGGCAAAGCGGAAATGGGTCTCGAAGGTCACGAACGGGCCGGCTACCGACGTGATGTCGTAGTGAACCTCCACCGTACCGACACCCGCGACCTCAACCCGTTCGTGGGTTTCCTCCGGCGTCCATCCGCTCCATTCCTGCACCGCGGGGTTACGGGTTTCGAAGGCGACCCGGCCACCGGGCGCGAGATGCTGGTGGAGGGTGCGCAGGGCCGCGCGGACATCCTGATCGTCCAGAAAGACCTGAAACACATGCCCGGTCATGATGATGAGGTCGAAGCGCGTGTCGACGGATAGATCGGCGGCCTTCGTCTCGATCCATGTCACCTTCTCGCCGCCCGATCGGCTGCGCGCGATATCGAGCATCGCCGCCGCCGGATCGGCGCCGGTCACCTGATGTCCGCGCGCGGCGAGTTCGCAGGCGAGCCGTCCCGTGCCGCACCCCATGTCGAGGACGGTCTTGGGCGTTTCGCCGGCGAGGTCGAGATAGAAGAGGATATCGTCGTCGGACGGGTTCAGCGGGTCGTAAACCGCGGCCAAGCGCGGATCCGAATAGCTCGCACAGGGCATCTCGGTTTCTCCGTCCCAGGCTCTAAAGAATCTTTCCTTCGAAGGGGTGCCGGCCCTGGCGATCCTCGATCTCGATCACCCAAAGGTCCGGATCGCGGTCCACTGCGCGGGCGATATAGGCATCGGCCTCCGCTTCAGGGACCAGCGCACCCTTCAGGGCGGGGAGCCAGCCGAACCGTCCGTCGAGATCGCGCGTCTGGGTCAGAACGCGGCAGCCCTCTTCGCGCTGATTGAGCTTGAGGAGCACGGTTCCGCGATTGCCTTCGCCCTTGTGCACCACGGTCGCGGGGATGCCTTCGACGGTGCAGCGGCGAAGATGCGCGCGAATCCACAGGTCCGTCGGCAGGCGGTCGTCATCCATTGGTGCCATCCATCGGCTTCATCAACCGAGCGCGGACAGCAGGATCGAACGGCGCGTCTGCAGGAACTCCTCGACCGCGGCGCAGAGGGCGTCCAGATGGGCATCGGTGACCGGCAGCGACAGGCTGATGAAGCCGCGGCGGGCGAGATATTGCCCCCTCTCGATCATGTCGAAGTGGAACAGCGCCAGGAGGTCCGCCCGGCGTGCAAGCCGTTGCGGGTCCTCGCTCCAGAAATCCGCGGGCGATCGGATGCGGTCGCGTCGGAAATGCAGGTTGAGCAGCGACCCGATCCCCGTCGCCTGCAGCGGCACGCCGTACCCCGCGGCGAGCCCGTTCAGCCGCTCGCGGAGCTGCTCTCCCCTACGGTTCAACTGCATCGCCGCGTCGGGCGTGAACAGCCGCGTCAAGCCGGTGAGCCCCGCCGCCATCGACAGCACGTTGTTGTTGAATGTCCCGGCATGCGGCAGCGCATCCGACCGCCGCGGATCGAACCGGTCCATCAGCTCGGCCCTGCCGCCGAAGGCGCCGAAGCTGAGCCCGCCGCCCAGATATTTGCCAAGCGTGGTCATGTCCGGCCGAATCCCGAGTGTTTGCTGAAGCCCGCCCGGCGACAGTCGCGACGTCATCACCTCGTCGAAGATAAGGACGATATCATGCTGGTCGCAGGAGTCGCGCAGGGCTTCCAGAAACTCGCGGTCCGCGGGCACGCATCCGCCGGAGCCGAGCATCGGCTCGACCAGAACCGCGGCCAGATCGCCGGCATGCTGGCGGATCAGCGCGGTCGCCGCGTCGATGTCGTTGTATCTTGCCTTGATCCAGGGGACCGGAAGATTGAGAGGCGAGCCGCCGCGGCCGAAATAAAGCACGCTGCCGTGATAGCCGCCGTCGAACACCATGACGGCGGACCGGCCGGTCGCCGCCCGGGCGGCCGACAGCGCCAGGACGTTCGCCTCCGTGCCGGAATTGCAGAAACGCACCCGGTCCAGCGACGGAAACCGCCTGCACAATTCCTGCGCCAGCGGCACCTCATAGCGGTTCGGTCCGCCGAGGACGAGGCCCTGGTCCAGCGCGTCGCGCACCGCATTCCGGATCGTCGGGTCGGAATGGCCGTACAGCCCGGCCGTATATTCGCCAAGAAAATCGGTATAAGCGTGGCCGTCTACATCCTGAAGCGTCGCCCCGTCGCCCCGCTCCCAGACGAGCGGGAAGGGTGTGTAGAACAGCACCGTACGCGTGTTGCCGCCGGGCATGGCGCGCAGGGCTTCGCCATGTTGCGCCATGCTTCCAGGATTTGCGGCCCTGTAGCGGGTCTCGGCCTCCTGAAGGGCGCCGCCCAGATCGGCATTGAGCCGATCGACATTCGCGATCAAGGTTGCGGCACTCGATCAGACGGTCGGCTTCGTCGTGCTGCTCCTCGGCTTTTTCGCCGCGGTCTTGCTCTTCGGTTCCGTTTTGGTCTTGGTCTTGGCGGTCGTCTTGGTTCTTGCCCGCTTGCCCTCGACGGCCGCCTTGCTCTCGCCCGCAGCAGCCGCTGCCTCGGCCGGGGTCGAGCCGGCTGGGGTCGAGGTTGCACCGGCCGGAGATGACGGCGACATACCCGGCGCCGGGTTCGACCGTTCCATGGACCGTTGCAGAATGCTCTGATCGGCCTGCGACTTCACCTCTTGCTCGGCGCGGCGCCAATGTTCGAGGTGCTTCCCGTGGGGGCGTCCTTCGCCTTCCCAGAGCTGGTATGCACGCTCTTTGATCTTCGCCTCGAGATTCGTACCCACCATCTGCGCGTTCCCCGTCGGAAATTCTTCCACTCAAATGATGTGTCTGGCACCGGCGGGTGTCAACCGGAGGCGACTCGTGCCGCATCGCTTCTGGAACAAACCAAATCCGGGGACGTTTTACCGACAGGGGTCTGCTCAGGGTCCGCGTCGCATGTTTTCGATCTCCAGCTCTCTTGCCGTGTTGCCGTCGGTATTGCTGGAGACGGCAGGCTTATGATCGCTCCAAGGCCCTGCAGAGCCGCGCCGTCGTAACGGGAGAGGATGAAAGTGTGACCGCAGCTTCAGGTCCCCGGATATATAATCTGTTTCCGCTTCTGGTGGGCTCCATCGCTGATTGGAAGAAGCAGCTGCCGCGAATCGCGCGCATGGGCTTCGACTGGGTCTACATCAATCCGTTTCACTATCCGGGCTTCTCCGGCAGCCTCTACGCGGTCAAGGATCACTATCGCCTGCATCCGATCTTCAAAGGCGCCTCGAGGAAGTCCGCCGATGCACTGTTGCAGGACTTCACCGCGGCCGCCGAGAAGCAGGGTCTGTCGGTGATGATGGATCTCGTGATCAATCACACGGCCAAGGATTCCGATCTCGTGGCCGAGCATCCGGACTGGTATGCGCGCGAGCCCGACGGCGCCGTCCGATCGCCTTCCGCGATCGATCCGGCCGATGCGACGAACGTCACTGTCTGGGGCGACCTTGCCGAGGTCGATTTCGCCGAGCGCCCGGAACTGGCCCAGATCGTCGCCTATTGGACGGATCTCGTCCGCCACTACGTCAAGCTGGGGTTTCACGGATACCGCTGCGACGCCGCCTACAAGGTGCCTGCCTCGGTCTGGATCGAGCTGATCCGTGCTGTGCGCGAGAGCCGGCCTGACGCGGTGTTCGCCGCCGAGACGCTCGGCTGCACCTTGGAACAGGTCGAGCAGCTTCGGCCGGCCGGTTTCGATTTCCTGTTCAACAGCTCCAAATGGTGGGATTTCCGGGGCGACTGGCTGCTTCGGCAATATAGCGCGTTCCGTCATATCGCGCCGTCGATCGCCTTTCCCGAAAGCCACGACACCGAGCGGCTGGCGGTCGAAGCGGCCGCCCAGGGCGTCGTCGCCCGCGATCAGCTCGAGGCGCTGTATCGGCAACGCTATCTCTTCGCCGCCGCGTTCTCGACCGGGGTGATGATGCCGATCGGCTATGAGTTCGGCTTCCGGCGCAAGCTGGACGTGGTCGGAACGCGCCCCGACGATTGGGAGGAGCCGCAGTTCGACCTCAGCGACTTCATTGCCGAGGTGAACCGGACGAAGGCGAGCATCCCCGTGCTGAACGAGGAGGGGCCGCAGGTGGCAGTGCATGCCGATCTGGGGCCGGCGGTCGCCCTGGTCCGGCGCGGCGAGAAGGCGGCCGGCTGGACGGCGACGCTGCTCAATCCGGACCCAAACAGCGGCCACGGCTTCGCCGTCAACCGCCTCGACGGAATGGTGGGCGGCGTCGTCGACGGAGAGGATCTCACGCCGGGACGGGCGAGGGGCGATCTGAGGGCCGACATGATCGTCGACCTGGCGCCGCTCGACGGGCGTCTCGTTCGCGGCCGGGAGCGGGATCAGGCGCAGATATCGCCTTCGGGACGTGCCGCGTCGGCCCGTTCCGCGCGCCGGGCCTCGGCGACGCTGCTGTCGCCGGACACGCTCCGCAGCATGCCGGTCGTCATTCAGAACGTCTGGCCGGAGATCGATCACGGCCGATATCCGGTGAAGCGCGAGGTCGGCGACAGACTCGAGGTCTGGGCCGACATCTTCAAGGAAGGGCACGACAAGATCGCCGCCGTCCTGAAGTTCCGCCGCAAGGACGAGCCCGATTGGCGGGAAACGCCGATGACGCTCGAGAATGCGGGCCTGGACCGCTGGCACGGCAGCGTCACTCTGACCGAGAACGCCCGCTATCTCTATACCGTCGAAGCCTGGATGGACGAATTCGAAAGCTGGCGGGACGGCGCGCAGAAGAAGACGGACGCCGGCCAGAGCATCGATCTCGAACTGCTGGAAGGGCGCCAGATTCTACAGCGCGCGTTGACTGTCGCGCGCGGCGAGGACCGGGGACGGCTCGACCGGACGCTACAGACGTTCGACCTGGCGCAGACGGAGGCGGAGCGTGCTCTGCTCCTCCTCTCGCCCGAAACCCGCGCGGTCATGGCGCGCTGCCCGGATCGGTCGAACGCGACGGAGTACGCGCCGGTGCTCGAAGTGACCGTCGATCGGGTCGCGGCGCGGTTCGCGGCCTGGTACGAGATGTTCCCGCGCTCGCAAGGGACGGAGCCGGGGAAGTCGGCGACCTTCGCGGACTGCGAGAGGCGGCTGCCCGAAATCCGCGAGATGGGCTTCGACGTCATCTATTTCGTGCCGATCCATCCGATCGGCCGCGCCCACCGCAAGGGGCCGAACAACACGCTCGGCGCCGGCCCGAACGATCCCGGCAGCCCCTATGCGATCGGGTCCGAGGAGGGCGGCCATACCGCCGTGCATCCGGAGCTCGGAACCCTGGAGGACTTCCAGCGGTTCGTTGCGGCGGCCGAGCGCCACGGCATGGAGGTGGCGCTGGACTTCGCGATTCAATGCTCGCCCGACCATCCGTGGCTCCGGGAGCACCCCGACTGGTTCCAGCTTCGGCCCGACGGGACCATCAAATATGCCGAGAACCCGCCGAAGAAATATCAGGACATCGTCAATGTAAACTTCTACGGCCCGCATCGCGACGCGCTGTGGCAGGAGCTGTTGGACGTGGTGCTGTTCTGGGTCGACCAGGGCGTGAAGACCTTCCGCGTCGACAATCCCCACACCAAGCCGGTGCCGTTCTGGGAATGGCTGATCCGCAACGTGCAGGAGCAGCATCCAGAGGTGATCTTCCTGTCGGAGGCCTTCACCCGGCCACCGATGCTGAAGATGCTCGCAAAGGTCGGGTTCACCCAGTCCTACACCTACTTCACCTGGCGGAACTTCAAGGACGAGCTGACGCAGTATCTGACCGAACTCACCCAGACCGAGGTGAAAGAGTATCTGCGTCCGAACTTCTTCGCCAACACGCCCGACATCCTGCCGACCTTCCTGCAGACCGGCGGGCGCCCGGCCTTCAAGATCCGGCTGGTGCTGGCGGCTACTCTTTCCAGCGTCTATGGGATCTACAACGGGTTCGAGCTGTGCGAGAACGCGGCGGTCCCGAACAGCGAGGAATATCTCAACTCCGAGAAGTACGACTACAAGGTCTGGGATTGGGACCGGCCGGGCAACATCAAGGACTATGTCGCGCGGGTCAATCGGATCCGGCGCGAGAACCCGGCGCTGCATGAGCTCGACAATCTGCGATTCTACCGCTCGGACAGCGAGCACGTCCTGTTCTACGGCAAGATGGCGCCGGACCGCGGCAACTTCATCCTGATCGCGGTCAATCTCGACCCGTTCGAACCGCAGGAGAGCGAGATCGAGCTTCCGCTCGGCGCGATGGGCATCCCGGATGACCGGAACCTCGAGGTCGAGGAGCTGCTGACCGGCGCGAAGCACCTCTGGTGTGGCGCGCGGCATCGGCTGCGGCTCGACCCCGAGGACAACCCCGCCGCCATCCTTCGGGTGGCTCCCTGGACCTACGTCGATTACCGCGAGCCGTGCTTCTAGCCCCCGCCCCGAGCCTAAGTGTCGATATGCTGTCGGACGATCCGCTCTGGTACAAGGACGCGATCATCTACCAGACTCACGTCAAGTCCTTCTTCGATTCGAACAATGACGGCGTGGGCGACTTCGCCGGGCTGACCGCGAAGCTCGATTATGTCCGCGATCTCGGCGTCACGGCGATCTGGCTTCTGCCGTTCTATGTCTCGCCGTTGCGCGACGACGGCTATGACATCGCCGATTACCGGGCCGTCCATCCGGCCTATGGCACCTTGTCCGACTTCCGGAAGTTCGTGCGCGAGGCGCATCGGCGCGACCTGCGGGTGATTACGGAGCTGGTGATCAACCATACCTCGGACCAGCACCGCTGGTTCCAGCGCTCGCGTACCGCGAAGCCGGGCTCGCGCTGGCGCGACTATTATGTGTGGAGCGACAGCGACCAGAAATATCTGGGGACCCGCATCATCTTCACCGATACCGAGACCTCCAATTGGGCCTGGGACCCGGTGGCGAAGGCCTATTACTGGCATCGCTTCTTCTCGCATCAGCCGGACCTGAACTTTGACAACCCGCGAGTCGTCAAGGAGGTCATCGATGCGATGTATTACTGGCTCGACATGGGGGTCGACGGGCTGCGTCTCGACGCCATCCCCTACCTCGTCGAGCGCGACGGCACGAACAACGAGAATCTTGCCGAGACGCACAAGGTCATCAAGACGCTCCGCGCGGCGCTGGACGCGCGCTACGAGAACCGCATGCTGCTGGCCGAGGCCAACCAATGGCCGGAGGACGTGCGGCCCTATTTCGGGAATGGCGACGAGTGCCACATGGCGTTCCATTTCCCGGTGATGCCGCGCCTCTACATGGCCGTCGCGCAGGAAGACCGGCACCCGATCACTGACATCATGCGGCAGACACCCGATATTCCGGATAGCTGCCAGTGGGCGATCTTCCTGCGCAATCATGACGAGCTGACGCTCGAGATGGTGACCGACCGCGAGCGGGACTATCTCTGGCGGTTCTACGCCGCCGACGCGCGGGCGCGGATCAATCTCGGCATCCGCCGCCGCCTCGCGCCGCTGCTTGAGAACGACCGTCGCAAGATCGAGCTGCTGAACAGCCTCCTGCTTTCGATGCCGGGAACGCCGATCATCTATTATGGCGACGAGATCGGCATGGGGGACAATGTCTATCTCGGCGATCGCGACGGCGTGCGAACGCCCATGCAGTGGGCGCCGGACCGCAACAGCGGCTTCTCGAAGGCGGACCCGCAGGGGCTCTATCTGCCGCCGATCATGGATCCGGTCTACGGCTTCCAGTCGGTCAATGTCGAGGCGCAGAGCCGCAGCTCGTCGTCGCTCCTCAACTGGATGAAGCGGATTATCGCCGTGCGCAAGATGCAACCGGCGTTCGGACGCGGCGCGCTCAAATTCCTCTATCCCGGCAACCGGAAGATCGTCGCCTATCTGCGCGAATATGAGGACAATTCGATCCTCTGCGTCGCCAATTTATCCCGGTCGCCGCAGCCTGTAGAGCTCGATCTTTCGGCCTATAAAGGCCGGGCTCCCATCGAGCTGATCGGCCGCAGCCCGTTTCCGACGATCGGCGAGCTGCCCTATTTCGTCACCTTGCCGGCCTACGGCTTCTATTGGTTCCTTCTTGCCCAGGAGGCCGAGGCGCCGAGCTGGCACGAGCCCTACGTCCAGCCGCTGCCGGAACTGCTGACTCTGGTCATGCCCCATGGCTGGCAGAGCCTTCTATCGGATCGGGCCCGCGACGTGCTGCAAACGCAGAGCCTGCCGGAGTTCCTGCCGAACCAGCGCTGGTTCGCCGCCAAGGACGTCGGCATCGACGCCGTCGAGCTCGTGGAGACCGCCGAGGTCGCGCGCTCCGACTGGGTCTCGCTCTTCGCCGTCTGCCAGGTGGCTCTCAGGAACGGGGCGACGCAGGATTATTTCCTGCCCTTCGCCATCGCCTGGGAAAATGCGGCGGAGGATCCGCTCGTCTCGCTGCTGCCTTACTCGCTCGGCCGGGTCCGGAAGGGACCCAGGCGCGGCGTTCTTCACGATGCGGTGGCCGATCCCACCTTCGCGCGCGCGACCGTTGAATCGATGCACCAGGGCAGGGCCGTGCCGACGGCGCATGGCGGCCGGATCGAGTTCGCCGCGACCAGCGCCTTTCCGTCGACCGACGGGATCGAGGAGTGGGAGATCAGCCGCTTAGGCAAGGAGCAGAGCAACACCTCGCTGATGGTCGGCGACGGCATGGTCCTGAAGGCCTATCGCCGTTTGCAACCCGGCATTCATCCCGAGCTTGAGATCGGCCGCTACCTCACCGATGTGGCCCATTACAGGAACACGCCGCCGCTGCTCGGATCGGTCGAGCTGTTCGACGAGCGCGGCCAGCCGACCGTGCTGGCGACCCTGCAGGGGTTCGTTCGCAATCAGGGCGACGGCTGGAGCTACACGCTCGACTATTTGAGCCGGTTCCTGGATACGGCACAGCTGGTGCCTGAGGAGGAGTTGCAGCCGACGCCGCAGGAAACGGTCCCAGGTGTGCCGGCGGCAGCGGAGAGCCTGGACCCGAACCTTCAACTCTTCCACATGCTGGGCATTCGGACCGCTGAGCTGCACCGGGCTTTCGCGCTCGATACCGACGATCCGGCCTTTCGACCGGCGCCGGTCACGGCCGCGGATCTGTCAGGTTGGAAGCGGAAGATCCGAAAGCAGGCGCAGGACGCGATCACCGCGATCCGCAAGGTTCGCAGGCGCCTACCGGAGGCAGCGGCCGAGGACGCCGCGACGCTTCTCGATCATCGAAAGGCGCTGCTCGACCGCATCGGCGAACTGGTCCCGGCTCGCCTCGATGCGGTGAAAACCCGCTATCACGGGGACTATCATCTCGGCCAGGTGATCGTGGTGAAGGACGATTTCTACATCCTCGATTTCGAGGGCGAACCGGCGCGGTCCTTGGCCGACCGCCGCGCCAAGCATTCACCGCTGAGGGACGTCGCCGGCATGCTGCGTTCCTTCAACTACGCGGCCTGGTCGGCGCTGTTCGACCGCGCGGCCTTGGAGCCGCGCGCGCTCGAAACGCTGCAGCCCTGGACCGATCTCTGGGAGGAGCGGGTGTCGAACAGCTTCCTGACCGGCTATAGGGAGACGATCGGCGATTGCCCGTCCTACCCGACCGATGCCGACCAGGCGCGAAACCTGATCGACCTGTTCAGCCTGGAGAAGGCGCTCTACGAGATCTGCTACGAGGCGGCGAACCGTCCCGCCTGGCTGGGCATTCCGCTGCGCGGCGTCACGCGCTTGCTGAAGACGGAGGATTAGACAATCATGCTGGGCTCGCAGGAGGACGTGGCCGCCCGCACGGTGCTTGCCGGCGATCACGCCGATCCCTTCTCTTATTTCGGCATGCACCGGGACGGGCCGGACGGCCGGTTGGTCGTTCGGACCCTCCAGCCGCATGCCGCTCGCGCCGCGGTGGTTGATATCGCGAGCGGCGAAACCGTTGCCGATCTTCAGCGGATTCATGAGGCGGGCTTGTTCGTCGGCGATATCGAAGCTCGCTCCCAGCCGTTCGCCTATCGCCTGCATCTCGAAAATGCCGGAGGGCAATGGGACGTCGAGGACCCCTACCGCTTTCCGCCCGTCTTGGGCGAGCTCGATGTCTACCTTCTCAGTGAAGGCAACCATCTGAATCTTTATGAACGGCTCGGCGCCCATCGGCGGCGGATGGAGGGCGTCGACGGTGTCGCCTTCGCCGTCTGGGCGCCCAACGCCCGGCGGGTCAGCGTCGTCGGCCCGTTCAACGACTGGGACGGGCGGCGCCACCCGATGCGCCTTCGCTACGAATGCGGGGTTTGGGAGCTGTTCATCCCCGGCCTCGGCGAAGGCACGCTGTACAAATATGAAATCAAGGCCCGCTCCGGCGATCTTCTGCCGCTCAAGGCCGATCCTTGCGCCTTCTATTCCGAGCATCCGCCGGCGACGGCCTCCCTCGTCTTCGACCTGAACCGTTACGCCTGGCAGGATCACGACTGGCTTGCGAGCGGCCGGCGCGCCCGGGCGAACGCGCTCGACGCGCCGATCTCGATCTACGAAGTGCATCTCGGCTCCTGGCGGCGCAAGCCCGAAGGCAATCAGTATCTCAGCTATCGGGATCTAGGGGACGAACTCGTCTCCTATGTGAAGGAGATGGGCTTCACGCATATCGAGCTGCTGCCGGTTTCGGAATATCCTTTCGACGGCTCCTGGGGCTATCAGCCGCTCGGCATGTTCGCGCCGACCAGCCGCTTCGGCACGCCGGATGATTTCCGCGGCTTCATCGATCGCTGCCATCAGGCCGGAATCGGCGTTCTGTTCGACTGGGTCCCGGGACATTTCCCCACCGATGCGCACGGCCTCGGCTATTTCGATGGAACGCATCTCTACGAGCACGCCGACCCGCGTCAGGGACGGCACATGGATTGGGATACCCTGATCTATAATTTCGGCCGCCGCGAGGTCACGAACTTCCTCTACGCCAATGCGCTCTATTGGCTCCATTGCCATCACATCGACGGGCTGCGCGTCGATGCGGTCGCCTCGATGCTCTATCTCGACTACAGCCGCAACCCCGGCGAGTGGATTCCGAACCAATATGGCGGGAACGAGAATCTCGATGCCATCGCCTTCCTGAAGCGCACGAACGAGCTGGTCTATGAGCGGGCCGAAGGCGCGACGACGGCGGCCGAGGAGTCGACGGCTTGGCCGATGGTGTCGCGCCCCACATATCTGGGCGGCCTCGGCTTCGGCTACAAATGGAACATGGGGTGGATGCACGACACCCTGGAATATATGAGCAGGGAGTCGATCCATCGCCGCTATCACCAGGACAAGCTGACCTTCGGCCTGCTCTATGGCTTCACGGAGAACTTCATCCTGCCGCTGTCTCATGACGAGGTGGTGCATGGGAAGGGGTCACTCCTGGGCAAGATGTCCGGCGATCGCTGGCAGAAGTTCGCCAATCTGCGGGCCTATTTCGCCTTCATGTTCACGCATCCGGGCAAGAAGCTGCTGTTCATGGGCGGCGAGTTCGGGCAGGAGCGCGAGTGGAACCATGATGCCGGCCTTGACTGGCATCTGCTCGACGATCCGATGCATCGCGGCGTGCAGACGCTGATCAAGGACCTGAACCATCTCTATCGGTCGATGCCGGCGCTGCATCAGCTCGACTGCGAATCCGCCGGCTTTGCCTGGATCGACTGCCAGGACGTCGAGAGCAGCGTCGTCTCTTATCTGCGGCGCGGTCGCGACCCCGACGATGTCGTCGTCATCGTCTGCAACTTCACGCCGGTGGTTCGTCAGAATTATCGAATCGGCGTGCCGTTCGGCGGGTATTATCGGGAGCGGGTGAACACGGACGCCGACGCCTATGGAGGCAGCGGCGTCGGCAATGGCGGCGGCTTGCAGGCCGACCCCGTCGCCTGCCACGGGCATCCCTGCTCGCTGTCGCTCACATTGCCGCCGCTATCGACTTTGGTCTTGGCGCCCGAGCGCGGCTGATGTCGAGGAGAGGGATCCGGTGAACGTCATGAAGGCGCGCATCTGGCCGGGCGAGCCCTATCCCATGGGGGCGACCTGGGACGGCAAGGGGGTAAACTTCGCGCTGTTCTCCGAAAATGCCGAGAAGGTCGAGCTATGCCTGTTCGACGAACGGGGCGAGCGGGAGCTCGAGCGCATTGCGCTGCCGGAATTCACGGACGAGGTCTGGCACGGCTACCTCCCCGATGCGCGCCCGGGACAGCTCTACGGTTATCGCGTCCACGGACCCTACGATCCGAGGAACGGCCATCGCTTCAATCCGCACAAGCTGCTTCTCGATCCCTATGCGAAAGCGCTGCACGGCACGCTGCGATGGAGCGACGCCCATTACGGCTATCGGGTGGGGCACCCGGACGCCGACCTGTCGTTCGATACGCGCGACAATGCGGCGGGGATGCCGAAATGCCGCATCGTCGATACCGCCTTCACCTGGGGCGAAGACCGCCGACCGCGCCGGCCGTGGCACGAAACGATCATCTATGAGCTTCATGTCCGCGGCTTCACGAAGCTGCACCCGGACGTGCCGGAGCCGCTGCGGGGCACCTTCGCCGGCCTCGCTGCACCGGCGGTGATCCAGCATCTGTCGGATCTCGGCGTGACGGCTGTCGAGCTGCTGCCGATCCAGGCCTTCATCGACGACCGGTATCTCGTCGAAAAGCAGCTTCGGAACTACTGGGGATATAACTCGATCGCCTTCTTCGCGCCCGAACCGCGCTATTTCAGCAACGGCCGGTTGGGCGAGTTCAAGACGCTCGTTCAGCTTCTGCACGATGCAGGCATCGAGGTGCTTCTGGACGTCGTCTACAACCATACGGCGGAAGGCAACCATATGGGGCCGACGCTGTGCTTTCGCGGCATCGACAATGCCTCCTACTACAAGCTTCGGCCCGAGGATCGGCGGTACTACGCGGATTTCACCGGCTGTGGCAATGTTTTCGACCTGTACCATCCGCGAGTCCTGCAGCTTGTGATGGATTCGCTTCGCTATTGGGTCGAGGAGATGCATGTCGATGGCTTCCGCTTCGATCTGGCGACCGCGCTTGCGCGCCGGGAGAACGGCCTGTTCGACAGCCATGCCGGATTCCTCGACGCCGTCCGGCAGGACCCGGTCCTGTCCCGCGTCAAGCTGATCTCGGAGTCATGGGACCTCGGCGAGGGCGGCTATCAGGTCGGCGGCTTCCCGGCCGGCTGGGCGGAATGGAACGACCAGTATCGCGACACCGTCCGCCGATTCTGGAAGGGCGACGAGGGCCTGATCGGGACTGTCGCCTCCCGCATCACCGGGTCGAGCGACATCTTCGACCGGAAGGGGCGGCGCCCCTGGGCGAGCATCAATTTCGTCACCGCCCATGACGGCTTCACCCTGACCGACCTGGTCAGCTACGACCGGAAGCACAACATGGCCAACCATGAGGGCAACCGCGACGGCTCCGACAACAATTACAGCTGGAACGGCGGCGTTGAAGGCCCGACCGACGATCCGAAGATCCGCCGGCTGCGGGCGCGCCAGAAGCGGAATTTCCTTGCGACGCTGATTCTCTCGCAAGGCGTACCCATGATCGTCGCCGGCGACGAGTTCGGCCGGACGCAGAACGGCAACAACAACGCCTACTGCCAGGACAACGAGATCGGCTGGGTCGACTGGGAGAACATCGAGGCGGAGGACCGCCGCCTCCTCGCGTTCGTCCAGCGGCTGATCCGGCTGCGGCTCGACCATATCGTCTTTCACCGCAACCGCTTTTTCCACGGCGAGGTGCTTCCCGGAACCAACGTCAAGGACATTGTCTGGTTGAGGCCGGACGGCCAGGAGAAGGAAGGAGAGGATTGGGAGATGCCCTATGCCCGATGCCTCAGCTTCCTGCTGAGCGGGGAGGCCGGGCAATATCACCTGACGACCCAGGGCGAGCCGGAACCAGACGACAGCTTTCTGGTTATCTTCAACGCTTATCACGATGACATCGACTACACGCTGCCGCCCGTGAATTTGGGGCGCCGCTGGGAGCTGCTGATGGATAGCGCGACGGAAGATGGTTTCGGAGGCGGGGAGGTGCTGGGCGCGGCGGAAGTTTACCCGGTAAAGCCGCGCTCTTTCGTTCTCTTCATTCGGTGCGACGAGAAGAAGACGGACGCGGAAAACCGATGAAGCGCGCTCACATCATGCCGTTCGGTGCCGAACTCCTCGCCGAGGGCGGTGTTCGGTTCCGTCTCTGGGCGCCATCGGCCGAGCGCGTGGAGCTCTGCCTCGAAGGACAGGGCCTGTCCCGTACCGAGCCGATGAATCTGCAGGCCGACGGATGGTGCGAGTTCCGGAGTCCCGAGGCGGGGCCAGGGACGCGCTACTGCTATCGGATCGATGGTGGCGCCAAGGTCCCGGACCCGGCCTCGCGCTTTCAACCGGACGATATCCATGGTCCCAGCGAGGTGATCGACCCCGCCGCCTTCGACTGGCAAGACGACTCTTGGCGCGGCCGCCCGTGGGAAGAAACCGTCCTTTACGAGCTTCATGTCGGCACGTTCACCGAACAGGGGACCTATGACGGTCTAGCGCAGCATCTCGATCATCTGGTCGATCTGGGCGTGACCGCGATCGAGCTGATGCCGCTCTCGGAAGCGCCCGGTGCCCGCAATTGGGGGTATGACGGTGTTTATCCGTTCGCGCCGGAGCGACGTTACGGCCGCCCGGAGGATTTGAAGCGATTTGTGCAACTCGCCCATCAGCGCGAGCTGAGCGTGTTCCTCGACGTCGTCTACAATCATTTTGGCCCGGAAGGAAACTACCTCAACCAGTATGCGCGCCAGTTCTTTACCGAGCGCCACCACACGCCGTGGGGTGCGGCGATCAATTTCGATGGGACCGACAGCCGTCCGGTCCGCGATTTCTTCATTCACAATGCCCTCTACTGGATCGAGGAGTTCAATTTCGACGGGCTGCGGTTCGATGCCGTTGACCGGATCATCGACGACAGCGATCCCGATATCCTGAGCGAGCTGGCGGAGACCGTGCGCGCGGCCATCGGGGATCGCCGGCCGGTCCATCTCGTGCTCGAGAACGCGAAGAACGACGCGCACCGCCTTGAGCGAGGGGCGGACGGCCAGCCGCGCCACTACACCGCCCAGTGGGACGACGACATTCATCACGTCTATCACGTGCTTGTGACGGACGAGCGGGGCGGCTACTACGCGGATTACACCGAGCAACCGATCGAGCAGCTTGGCCGGGCACTGACGGAAGGTTTCGTCTTCCAGGGAGAGGTTTCGCCCTATCACGACAATGCGCCGCGCGGCGAGCCTAGCGGCCATCTTCCGCCGACGGCATTCGTCGCCTTCCTGCAGAACCATGACCAGATCGGCAACCGGGCCTTCGGCGAGCGGATCGGCGCGCTCGCGCCGTCGGAGGCGGTCGATGCGGCAGCGGCCATCCTGCTTCTCGCACCCGCGCCGCCGCTACTCTTCATGGGCGAGGAGTGGGGGGCGAAGGAGCCTTTCTACTTCTTCTGCGACTTCGAGCCGGAACTGGGACGGCTCGTTCGCGAGGGGCGGCGGAACGAGTTTGCACGCTTTCCGCATTTCTCCGACCCCGAGGTGCGCGAGCGAATCCCCGACCCGAACGCGCTGGAAACGTTTCGCGCCTCGATCCTGACCTGGGCCGACAGGGAATCGTCGCCCCATCGTGAGCGGCTGCAACTCTATCGCCGTCTGCTCCGGCTGCGGCATGACGAGATCGTGCCGCGGCTGAAGGGGATCGGCGGCGATTCGGGTCGGTTCGAGACGTTCGGGGATCGCGGTCTTCTCGTCGAGTGGCGGCTCGGCGACAAGGCGCGCCTGGGTCTCGTCGCGAATATGGGCGCTGAGGGTGCCTCCGCCCCGCCGCGCTCCCCTCCAGGCAGGCTGCTGTTCGCCACTGACGAGCAAGATCCGGCAGGGGTCGCGAAGGGGGGGCTGCCGCCTTGGTCGGTGGCGTGGTTCCTCGCCGATGATCAGGTGCGGGCCGCCGGATGACGACGGAGACGGCGCTCGACCGGCTGGCTCAGCGCCTCGGTATCGGGGACCAGTACCGCGACGGTCATGGCCGGCCGCGGCGGATCTCGGCAGAGAGCAAACGCACCCTGCTATCCGCCATGGGCTTCGCGGCCGAGAGCGACACGGCAATCGCCGCCGCCATCCAAGCCGTCGACGAGGTACCTTGGCGACGACCGCTGGAACCTGTGCTGATCGCCGCCGAGGGCGAGCCTCTCCCACCCGTTCCCGTCGTCCTGGATGCGGATCGATCGGGCCACTCCCTGTCCTGGACCGTCGAAGAGGAAGTCGGGCGCAGTCATCGCGGCGCCGTCGAGCCCGGTGACCTGCCATGCGAGGCATCCCGCAGGATCGACGGTCGCGTCCTGGAACGCCGCAGCATGCGGCTGCCCTTGAGCCTTCCCGCCGGCTATCACCGGCTGCGCCTCAGCGGTGCCGCCGAGGCGTCTACGGTCCTGATCGTTGCGCCGCCGCGATGCTATTGGCCGCCTGCGCTCGAGGGCGAGGGCAGGATGTGGGGCGTCGCGATCCAACTTTACGGCCTGCGGTCCGAGCGGAACTGGGGCATCGGCGATTTCACAGATCTGCGGCATCTGGCCGAAGCGCTGGCGCCGC
This sequence comes from Virgifigura deserti, assembly GCA_003576685.1. Classification (GTDB taxonomy): domain Bacteria; phylum Pseudomonadota; class Alphaproteobacteria; order Dongiales; family Dongiaceae; genus Virgifigura; species Virgifigura deserti. Next base: position 423,241 of record QOZR01000002.1, on the reverse strand, counting down.
TCGGCGTCGGCGTGATCGGCGTCAATCCGCTGCATGCCCTTTTCATTGAGAATCCGAATCGCATCAGCCCCTATTCTCCGGCGAGCCGTCTGTTCCTCAACGTCCTCTATATCGATGTCGAGGCTGTTCCCGACCTCGATGCGTGCCCCGCCGCGCGGACGGCGATCGATCGCATGCGGGAGAGCGGGCGGTTCGAGGAACTCCGCGCGGCCGCGCTCGTCGACTATCCCGGCGTCTCGGGCGCGAAGCTGCCCGTTCTTGAAGAACTCTACCGCTCGTTCCGAACCACTCACCTCGCCGAGGGCGGCACGGCCAAGGGCGACACAAATCGCGCGGCGGCGTTCCACGCGTTCCAGGCACGCGAGGGGCAGGCGCTCGAAACCTTCTCCCTGTTCGAGGCCCTGTCGGAGCACTTCCGGCGCACGGGCTCCGGCGTTCATAGCTGGCGGGATTGGCCGGTGCCTTATCACGACCCGGCCTCGCCGGAGGTTGCTGCTTTCGCCGCGGAACAGCGGGAGCGCATCGAGTTCTTCCAGTATCTTCAGTGGCAGGCGGACCTTCAGCTGCAGGCCGTCGGCGATCGATGCACGCAGCTCGGCATGCAGATCGGCCTCTACCGCGATCTCGCGCTCGGGGTGGATTCCGACGGGGCCGAGTTCTGGGCCCAGCAGCGGCTCTTCGCCAGAGGCACCGCGATCGGTGCGCCGCCGGACCTCTTCAACACGAAGGGACAGGATTGGGGCTTGCCGCCGATGACTCCGCGCGCATTGCGGGAGAACGCCTATCGCCCGCTGATCGAGGTGCTGCGCGCGAACATGCGCCACACCGGAGCGCTGCGGATCGATCACATCCTCGGCCTCATGCGCCTCTTCTGGGTGCCTCATGGCGCCTCGCCGACGGAGGGAGGCTATGTCAACTATCCTCTGGCCGACATGCTCGCCGTCCTCGCGCTCGAGAGCCAACGCAGCCGGTGTCTGGTCATCGGCGAGGATCTGGGCACCGTGCCGGAAGGGCTGGTCGACCGCCTCCACGGCTACGGGATCCTCTCTTATCGCCTGCTCTATTTCGAGCAGACCGGTGACGGTGACTTCCTGCTACCGGAGGCCTACCCGCCACTCGCCCTGGTCGGCGTGACGACGCACGATCTGCCGACACTGCCGGGCTACTGGCGTGGCCGCGATATCGACCTCCGGGCGAGGCTCGACCTCTTCCCGTCCGACGATGCGCGGCGCGACGCGCAGCGGGCGCGTGACAGGGATCGCCGATGCCTGCTCGACGCGCTTCGCCGCCAAGGGCTTCTTCCGGCCGGCGAAAGTCCAGAGGACGAGCTCGACCGGCCGCCTTCCGAGCGGCTCGTGCAAGCGGCCTATCGCTATCTGGCGCGCACGCCGTCGAAGCTCCTGATGGTCACCTTGGAGGATGTCCTCGGCGAGGAGGAGCAGCCGAATCTGCCGGGAACCACGGACGAACATCCCAACTGGCGGCGCAAGCTGCCGCTGGGCATCGACGAACTGGCGGCCGATCCGCGGGTCCGGGCTCTCACGGCGACGATCCGTGATCTGCGGCCTGCGCCAAGAGCGGGTCAAGCGGCGGGACAGGGAGCGTCATGACGGACAGGTCGGTGCGACCCCCAGCGAGTCCGATCGCCACCTATCGCCTGCAGTTCAACAGCGGCTTCACCTTCAAGGATGCGGAACGGCTCGTTCCCTATCTGTACGCCTTGGGCATTAGCCACATCTACGGCTCTCCCTATCTGAAGGCGCGGGCGGGCAGCACGCATGGCTACGACATCATCGATCACAACGCCCTCAACCCCGAGGTCGGCAGCGCCGAGGATTTCGAGGCGCTCGTCGCGAGTCTGCATCGGCACCGCATGGGGCAGATCGTCGACTTCGTCCCGAACCATATGGGGATCGGACAGGCGGACAACGAATGGTGGCTCGACCTGCTGGAGTGGGGGCCGTCCTCGCCCTATGCGCAGCATTTCGACATTGATTGGCAGCCGACCAAGCAGGAGCTCGGCGGCAAGGTGCTGTTGCCCGTTCTCGGCAATCACTACGGCGAGGTGCTGGAGCAGGGCGATCTGCAACTCAGGTTCGATGCGACGCAGGGCAGCTTCAGCGTCTGGTATCACGAACACCGCTTTCCGATCGCGCCGAGGCAATATGCGCGAATCCTGAATGCGGGCCTCGAAGCTATCGACCGGCAGCAGCAGGCGAATGATGATGGACTCGCCGAGCTTCGGCGGCTTGCGACGGAGTTCCGCAAGCTGCGCACCGGCGACGTGCCGCTGCGCCACCGCCCGGCCCAGCGGCAGCGCGCTGCCGAGCTGAAGCAGGCACTGGCGGACCTCAATGCCGGCAGTCCAGAAGTAGCGTCAGCGATCGGGCGATCGCTGCAGATCTTCGAGGGCACGCCCGGCGAGCCCCGCAGCTTCGATCCACTGCATCGTTTGCTGGAGGCGCAGGCTTACCGGCTCGCCTTCTGGCGGGTTGCGGCGGACGAGATCAACTATCGGCGGTTCTTCGATATCAATGATCTGGCGGGCCTGCGCATGGAGCTTCCGGAACTGTTCGACCGGACGCACCGCTTGATCTTCCGTCTGATCGCGGAGAACAAGATTCATGGCCTGCGGATCGACCATATCGACGGGCTCTACGATCCGCAGGACTATTGCCGGCGATTGCAGGCGCAGTATCGCGCGCTTCGGGGCAGCGCATCGGGGGACGCGTCGGGCGATTCTCCCCTCTATCTGGTCGTCGAGAAGATCCTCGCGCAGCATGAGCGGCTTCGCGAGGATTGGCCGATCGCCGGCACCACCGGCTACGAGTTCACGAATCTGGTGAACGGGCTCTTCGTCGACCCTGCGGGCGAACGGCCTCTGGATCGCATCTATCGGCGGTTCATTCGTGAGCACGCCGTCTTCGACGAGATTCTCTATGCCTGCAAGAAGCAGGTGATGGCCTATATCCTGGCCAGCGAGCTGACTGTTCTGGCGACCGAGCTCGATCGCATTGCCGAAGGCAATTGGCGGACGCGCGATTTCACCTTGAGCAGCCTGCGGGAGGCCTTGAGGGAGGTCGTGGCCTGCTTCCCGGTCTACCGGACCTATGTCACAGCCCGCGGTGCCGGTCCGGAGGATCGCCGCGACATCGATTGGGCAGTCGGGCAGGCGCGCAAGCGCAGCGCGATTCCGGACCGTAGCATCTTCGACTTCGTTCACGACGCCCTGACCACGGACCTCGTCCGCGCGCCGAGAAGCGGCCATAAGCGGCGGGTCGTGATTCGATTCGCGATGAAGTTTCAGCAATATACCGGCCCGGTGATGGCGAAGGGGCTCGAGGACACGAGCTTCTATCGCTACAACCGGCTCATCTCCCTGAACGAGGTCGGCGGCGATCCGCGCCGCTTCGGCGTGTCCGTCTCCGCCTTCCATCATCTCAATCAGGAACGCGCGCGCCGCTGGCCGACGAACATGCTGGCGACCGCGACGCACGATACCAAGCGCGGCGAGGATGTCCGCACCCGGATCGATCTGCTGTCGGAGATTCCGCAGGAATGGGGACGGCATGTGCGGCGCTGGGCGCGATTGAACCGTCGACTGAAGCGCGACGCCGATGGACAGCCGGAACCGACGGCCAACGACGAGTATCTGATCTACCAGACGCTCCTCGGCGCCTGGCCCGTGGAGCTGCTCGACCTCGAAGCCGCGGGCCCGGACGTGGTTCGGCAGTTCTGCGACCGCTGCACGGCCTACATGATCAAGGCGGTGCGCGAGGCGAAGCAGAATTCGAGCTGGGGAAATCCGAATGCGGCTTATGAGGACGCGGCCAGCGGGTTTCTCCAGCAGGTCCTGGATGTCTCGCGGCCCAATCCGTTCCTCGCCGACTTCGTTCCCTTCCAGCGACGGGTGGCCGTTCTGGGCATGCTGAACAGCCTATCCCAGGCGGTCCTCAAGCTGACCTTGCCCGGCGTTCCCGATGTCTATCAGGGTTGCGAAATGTGGGATCTCAGTCTGGTCGATCCCGACAATCGCAGGCCGGTCGATTATGATCGGCGCGTCGAAGCGCTGAATCGGCTGCGGCAGGGCTTCCCTCGTGATGCCGTATCGCCGGCGGACGCGGCGCGGCTTGTCGACGATTGGCCGGACGGGCGCGTGAAACTCTACGCGATCTGGAAGCTGCTGGAGTTGCGGAACGGCCATCCCGAGCTGTTTCGAAGCGGCGGCTACCGCCCCCTGACCGTTACCGGGCCGCAGGCGGATCATATCTGCGCCTTCGCCCGGGAAGGGACGGACGCGACCATCATCGTCGCCGTTCCTCGCCTGTTGGCCAAGCTCATGGGCGAGCCCGACGGTTTGCGACCCGGATGCGTCGATTGGGCCGACACCGCCGTCGGCTGTCCGTCGCCGTGGAACGGTCACGACCTCCGCGCCGTTCTTACGGGCGAGCGTTTGACCGCCTCCGCCAATGATGAACAAAGTTTGCTTCCGGCCGAAGTCCTCTTCGCCAACTTTCCGGTTGCCGTGCTCGTCGCGACCGCGTAGCCCTGACCGCCTGATCCGTGCGCGACTTGAGCTTTGACCACAAGGTCGTTAGCGTTCAGTCCGCTTCGGTACCATGCCGGTCATCACGGTATCTCGCATGGAAGGACGCTGCTCGCGATACGGTTCTGCCCCCTGATGTCTCTCCGTTGGCGCCTTACCCTCATCCTGCTGTTGACGATGCTGCCGGCCGCGGTGTTCAGCCTGCACGAGGCTTGGTCGGCGCGTGAAAGCGAGATCAAGCGGGTCGAGTCGAACACGCATCGCCTCGCCCTTGTCGCGGCGGCGTACCAGAGGGAGCTGCTCGACGGCACGCGGCGCGTCCTGACCGCGCTGACTCAGATTCCCGACGTCCGTACAAGCGTGCCGGAGGCCTGCCGCGCGACCTTGAGTCGTCTGCTCGAAAGAATTCCGGAGTACCGCGACTTCGCGATGATCAATAGCCGAGGTGATGTCCTCTGCAGTGCGGGCCCCTTGGCCGACATCGCCAGCGTCGCCGACAGTAGTTGGTTCCGGGAGGCTCGCGACACGAACAAATACACCATCGGCGAATATGTCACCGATGACACGTCCGGCGTTCCGGTTCTACCGGCGGCGCTGCCGATTATCGAGAACGGCGAGTTTACCGGAGCCATTCTGGCGACCATTTCGATCGACTGGCTGCGGCGTCTCATGGAGCGCATCAGCATGCCGGAGGCCGGGGTGGTTCATCTGCTCGATCGCAACGGCGCGATCCTGGCCTCCTATCCGGTGATCGGTGATGCCTCGGCCTTGCTGCCGGAAACCGGACGGCTTGAGGAGGTGTTGACCGCCGCGTCCCTGCCGCCGGTGCTGGCGGCTGAAGATCGGTCGGACCTGAGGCGGCTCTATGGGTTGGCCAAGATCGAGGGCGGCGATACCGTCGTGCTGTTCAGCGTTCCGCACAAGCGGGCGCTCAGCGGCGTCGCTCAGCAGTTCAGAAGCCAACTTGCCGGTCCCATGCTGATGTGGATGCTGGCGATCGTCGCCGCCTGGCTCAGCAGCGAGTTCCTGATCGCGCGCTGGATCCGGCATCTGTCGAACACGGCCGAAGCATTCATCCAAGGTGATCTGTCAGCGCGTCCGCGCATCCCGAACGGCCCCGCCGAGCTCCGAAAGCTTGCGGAGACGATCAGCATCATGGCCGAACGCATCCAGGCTCGGGAAGCGCAATTGCGAGGATCGATCAAGGAGAAGGAGGTTCTTCTCAAGGAGATTCACCACCGGGTGAACAATAATCTGCAGACGGTCACGAGCCTGCTCAACCTGCAGTCCAGACGGGTCGTCGATCCGGCCGCGCGCAAGGCCCTCGATACCACGCAGATGCGCGTCCGCACTTTGTCGCTGGTTCACAAGCACCTCTATGAGGGCGAGAACCTGGCGGCGGTGGACATGAATGCCTTTATTGCCGAACTCTGCGCGCAGCTCTGGCGGATCCATGGCGTGGACGAGGCCAAGATTCGGGCCGTCATCGACATGCCGCCGCTGGATCTCACGCCGGATACCGCGATCCCGCTGGGACTCGTCATTACCGAGGCGGTCTCCAATTCCCTGAAGCATGCGTTTCCCGACGATCGCGCCGGCCGCATTGAGATCACCCTCGAGCAGGACCGGTCCGGGGCGACGCTGCGGATCGCCGACGACGGGGTCGGGCGGTCGACTTCCGGAACGAATGTCGCAGCCGAGGACGAGCGCCTCGGCATGACGCTGATTCGTGCGCTCGCGCTGCAACTGCGCGGGCGCCTCCTCATCGAAGGCCCACCGGGAACTATCATCATTCTGCAGTTCAACAGCCCGCTGGATCGGGGCGGGCCGGTGCGGCGGCGGGGTGCTTCGACGTTACCGTAGAAGTGTCTGACGCCGTTCGCGATCGGCTTGCCACCTGCGGACCGCACGCGTCACCAAGAAAAGATGCTTCGCGATGACCGTCCGCCGAAATCAATTTGGCGGAGTTTCTTGGAACTAGCGGCCTGCGCCCAACGTTGACAGGACGATATGCTTCGCCAACCGCGATGCTTCGGTCGGCAGGGTTGGGGCGGCAGGCAGCCAGAGGTCGCAGGTACGCTGATGACCAAGAGCAACGTGAAATTCATCAACACCCTGATGAACGAGCCGTTTCTGACGCGAGAGCAGGAGCTCGAATTGGCGCGCCGGTGGCGGGAAATGGGCGATCAGCGCTCGCTGCATGCGCTGGTGCGCGCCTATATGCGGCTGGTGGTCAGCATCGCGGCGCGCTTTCGGAACTACGGCTTGCCGATGAGCGACCTGATCCAGGAGGGCAATGTCGGCCTGATGCTGGCCGCGGCCCGTTTCGAGCCCGAACGTGAAGTGCGCTTCTCGACCTATGCCGTGTGGTGGATCCGCTGCACGATGCAGGACTATATCCTGCGCAACTGGTCAATCGTGCGGACCAGCACCACGCCGTCGCAGAAACTGCTCTTTTTCAATCTGCGGCGGTTGCGCGCGCGGATCGAGGGCGCCTGGGCAACGGAGGAACTCTCCGAGGAAGGGCGCACGAAGATCGCCGCGGAGCTCAAGGTCAAGCCGTCGCTGGTCGAGGAGATGGGCCTCAAGCTCTCGAAGAGCGATACGTCGCTGAATGCGCCGATCAATGACGCCAGCGATGGCGAACTCCAGGATTTCCTCGTCGACAATCAGCCGAATCCCGAGGATATCGTGATCGCGACTCGCGCCGCGGAGCGGCGTTCGCAATGGCTGGCCGAAGCGCTCGATGAGCTCAGCCCGCGCGAGCGGGGCATTCTCAGCAAGCGCCGGCTGTGCGAGGATGGTGCGACACTCGATGAGCTCGGCCGCGAATTTCATATCACGCGCGAGCGCGTGCGGCAGCTCGAGCAGCGGGCCATGAAAAAGTTGCGGGAGTCCATGCGCAAACGGGTCGAGCAGCACACGGATCTGTTCGTCGAAGCCTGAACGCCGCTCCGGAGCACGATCCGATCAGGTTGGGTCAACCCGATCGGTGAATCATTCTCTCATTCAAATGATTAGGGCCTGATCGGATCACATCGCATCGATGTGATCGGATCAGGCCTTAGCGCGGCGCAACTTCGGCCCGGCGAGACCGCGATGCGGTCCGGTGCCGAAGCGATCGCCATATCAGGGTAGGGCGATGTCGGCGCGGGCTGCTGCGGTGTGTTCGGAGAATGGCCGGTCGGTACTGTCCGTCGCCTCGTCGGCGTCGCCCATCACCTTCGGATAAAGGACGCGCCGCGCCCGCGATACCCGTGATTTGATCGTTCCGACCGCGCAACCGACGATTCGCGATGCCTCCTCATAGCTGAACCCGCTCGCGCCGACGAGCAGAAGGACTTCCCGCTGCTCGACCGGAAGCCCCATGAAGGCGCGTTGGAAATCTTCGATCTCCAAATGCGCCTCCTGCGTCGGCGGGGTGGCCTGGTGCAGTTCCGAGACATCTTCCAACGCGTCGAAACGCATCCGCCGTCCTCGCAGCGTGTTGATATGGTGGTTCCGCAGGATGGTGAAGATCCAGGCACGAAAATTGGTGCCGGTCCGAAACTGATTCGCTGCCGAGAGTGCCCGGACGACGGTTTCCTGAACCAAGTCGTCCGCCAGATCCCTGTCGCGGGTCAAAGCGCGAGCGAAAGCACGGAGGTGGGGGATCGTCTCTATCAACAGCTCGTCGATCGATCCCGCCATAGTACGGTACCCTCCTTTGCAAGCCCCCTGGCTGTGCCTCCTGAAGTGTTTCCCCTCGGGGGTTAATGGTAGGCGGCAAAGTGCCCACGTCAACGAACCCGCGGAAAAAAGCTTGCTATCGGGATGTATAGGGAGATCTGTGGAGGACGTGTCCGAAGCGCGGCCGAAAAGCCGCCTAATCGAAACGCTTATGGTTTGGGGAACGGCGCGGGTCAGCGCGAGCGGCGGTTCTTGCGAAGCAGTTCCAACATGCCCTCCGGGATCGGCTCATCCAACACCGGATCATACAGCTTGCGCAGCTGATCGTTCACCCAGTGCTGAAAGCCCTCTTGCTCGGTGTCGTCCGCTTTCCCTGCCGGGCCGGAGTTCTCGCCACCTTGCGGCTTTCCCTTGCGTTGGACCTTCCTTTCGGCCGACGCGTTAATCTGCTTCTTCGCCACCTACCCCCTCCAACGAAGCCCCTGTGACGGTGCACTATGTGCCAGAAAGCTGGACATTGGGGAAATCCCCCGGAGAATCCCTACGTGGAATTTCATCTACAATTAGTTACCAGCCCCGTCATGGCATAGACCGTGTCACGCCCGTCCCCCAGAAACTCCACATGGGAAGCCCCATGCGGGAAACGTCATGGACAATGGCGCGAACAGGCTACACGTTTCAATACCGGACTTACAGATCTTGCTGGCCAGGGATCAAGTCTTTTCCAAGGTAAATTTCTATTGCCTCATGCCATCCGAGGCGTTCAGATGCCTCAAGCGTGTGGCTGCCACCCAAAGGAAGCGAGCATGACTGATCAATCGAAGGAAATCGTCGCCCAATTGCCCTATCTCCGCCGCTATGCGCGCGCCCTTACAGGGTCCCAAAAGCGCGGAGACCAGTGTGTTCGCATCTGCCTCGAAGCGATCCTTGCCGAGCCGTCGCAACTCTCCCCTCAGAAGGATCTGCGGCTCCAGCTGTTCAAAGTGTTTCATGACGCCTGGCGCGTGGTCAGCAGCGCGATCGGCGAGGTCGAGCCCTCCGGCAATGATGCGCGCCCGCAACTGGAACAGCGTCTCGCGGCGCTTCCGTCGGAGGAGCGGCAGATATTGCTTCTCGTATCGCTCGAGGGGTTCTCGATCGATCAGACGGCGCGAATTCTCAGCCTGGATGTGGCCGAGGTCGAGGCGAAGCTGAGTGCTGCGCGTGCCGACATAATGCGCCAGGCGCCGACCAAAGTGCTCATCATCGAGGACGAGCCCCTGATCGCGATGGATATCGCGCAGATCGTCCAGGATCTTGGGCATACGGTCTGTGGAACGGCCGCCCGGAAGGACGAGGCGCTTGCCGTTGCGAGGGAGAAGGGGCCCGGTCTGGTTCTCGCCGATATTCAGCTGAAGGAAGGCGACAGCGGCATCGAGGCGGTGCAGGAAATTCTGCAGTCCATCGATGTTCCGGTCATCTTCGTGACGGGCTTTCCCGAACGCCTCTTGACCGGCGAAGGGCTCGAACCGGCGTTCCTGGTGACGAAGCCCTTCGATGCCGAGACATTGAAGACGGCGATCGGACAGGCGCTCTCGGTGCAGTAGGCGCCGCCCGAACAGGGCGTCTTCGACCGGCGGACCTCCGCCCCTCCATCGGGAGAGGAGCTTAATCGACTAGGCGATGGGTGGCCCGGCGACGGGCCGTGCGACGTCGAAAGAAAGATTTTATCTCACCCAAACTTTCGTGCCGCTGCGGCGTTTCCTTCTCAGAGATGCGGACTCGGAGACGCGGCGCTTGTACGGAACATAGACACCGGCTCAACAAGGAAGAGGAAAAGACGATGGCTTTTGAACTCCCCCCATTGCCCTATGCGGAAAACGCGCTCGAGCCCGTGGTATCGGCGAAGACGATGCAGTTTCACCATGGCAAGCATCACAAGAAGTATGTCGACACCCTCAACGAGCTGGTCTCCGGCACGCCGCTGGAGAAGAAGGGCCTGGAGGAGCTTATCCAGGACTCCTTCGATGACGAGGGGAAGCGGAAGATCTTCAACAATGCGGGGCAGGTCTGGAACCACAACTTCTTCTGGAACAGCATGAGCCCCAAGGGCGGCGGCACCCCCACCGGCGAACTCGCGCGTCGCATCGATCAGGATTTCGGTGGCTTCGATCAGTTCAAGAAGGCGTTTGCCGACGTCGCGACGACACAGTTCGGCAGCGGCTGGGCTTGGCTGGTCCTAGAGAACAACGGGCGCTTGAAGGTGCTCAGCACGCCGAACGCCGTGCCGCCGATGGTCTATGGCCACAAGGCCGTGCTCACCTGCGACGTTTGGGAGCATGCCTACTATCTGGATTACCAGAACCGGCGTCCCGATTTCGTCCAGGCATTCCTGGACAAGCTGGTGAACTGGGACTTCGCTGCCGAGCAGTTGTAGGCTCAGTCCGACAGGAGTCCTCCCCTATCCGGGGAGGACTCGAATGCCATTCGGGTGACGCCGCCCTACCGCGCCTTGCGGAGTTCCGAGATCACGCCGACGCGGTTATCGGATTGGCCAATGTCGGGTCGGGCCATGTCGGGCCGGGCGATGTCAGATAGCCCGACCGCCCGCCGCTCCGGCACGAGATGATAGATCCGTCGGGGCTGGCGGGCCGCGAACAGGGCGCGGAGGAAGCTGTCGCGCCAATGTCCGATGTCCTCGCGGCACAAGGAGGCCATCATCGGCCGCCAGCGCGCACGGCGCTCCGCCACGGGCATGGCCAGGGCCGAGTGCAGTACCTTCGCGACACTCTGGATATCATAGGGGTTGACGATCAGCGCTCCGAGGAGCTGCTCGGCGGCGCCGGCGAATTGCGACAGCACAAGAACGCCGGGATTCTCGGGGTCCTGCGATGCGACATATTCCTTCGCGACAAGGTTCATGCCGTCGCGTAGCGGTGTGACCAGGCCGATCTCGCTGTTGCGATAGAGTCCCGTGAGCTGCTTCTGCCCGAACGATCGGTTGATGTAGTGGATCGGCGTCCAATCGAGCTCGGCGAAACGCCCGTTGATGCCGCCGGCGATCTTCTCGAGCTCCGCCCGAATGCCGAGATACTCCGGAACATGCTCGCGAGACGGGGCGGCGACCTGTGTCAGGCAGACTCGGCCGTGATACTCCGGATGGGTTTCTATCAGCGCCTCGAACGCCCGGAACCGCTCCACCAGACCCTTGGTATAGTCGAGCCGATCGACGCCGATGATCTGTCGATGGCGCCGGGCATGCTCGGACGGCCGCGGCTCTTGCGGCTCGGCATTGCCGGCCATTGCGGCGAACTTGTCGGCATCGATCCCGATCGGAAAGGCGTTTGCGACCAAGGTTCGCCCGAATACCTGAAGATTTCCGTCACCGTCGATCGCGCCATGCATCTCGCGTTGCATGAAGTCCCGGAAGTTCTGCAGGTCCCGCCGGGTCTGGAAGCCGATCAGATCATAGGCGCAGAGCGCCTTCGCCAGCTCTCGATGCCAGGGCAGCGCCATCATCACTTCCGGTGAGGGGAAGGGAATATGGAGGTAGAAGCCAAGCGGGTTGTCGAGTCCCGCCCGACGGAGTTCCTCGCCCAGCGGGATCAGATGATAGTCATGCACCCAGACGGCATCGTCCGGCGTGAGCAGGGGGGTCAGCCGCGCCGCGAAAAGGGCGTTCACCTGCTGATAGGACTGGAAGAAGGCAGCGTCGAACGACGTCAGATCCAGTCTGCTATGCAGCAGCGGCCACAGGGTCCGGTTGGCGAAGCCGTTGTAGTACCCTTCATAGTCCGGCCGCGCCAAGTCCAGCGTGGCGAGCGTGAAGCGATCGCATTGCGTGACGGTAGGCGCGGGCGCCGGAGGCTCGACGACCTTGCCGCTCCAGCCGAACCAAAGCCCACCGGTTTCATTGAGTGCCGCCTGCAAGGCCACCGCAAGCCCGCCTGCCTCCGACTTGGCCGGCGAGGTGGACGGGACCCTGTTGGAAACGACGACCAGACGGCTCATCGCACCGCTCCCGTTCGCGGGCGGGCCGACACGTCTTGCCGCGCCTCTTCCGCGGGTTCCGCGATGATTCGCCTGCGGGTCGGGCCGATATCCGAAATTATATGAGGGGTATCGTGTTCAGCACAGCAACCATGTCGGACCGACATCCAAATCCACCCAGGTCGAATTTGCGCCGGTTGCGGCTGACGATCGCACCGACTTCCTATTCAACGTGAACGGGGCCAACTAGTTCCGAGACAACGCGGATTTTGAGCGAGGTCGGTCCCGGAAATGCCACGACCGGCAGTCACGAAGCGGCGCCTGGCCGACGGGCGGGGAACCTAAGTTCCGTCCCGACGTTAAGATCGTTGGGCCGGGGGCATCACGAATATTGGAACGGTATCGAGCTTAGGATGAGCACGAAAGAGGCGTTCGAGCGAAAGATTGAAGCGCAGTTGAAGCAGATGTCGATCGAAATACAGCGTTTGCTCGATTGGGTCGACGAAGCCGAGGCCGATTTGGGAGGCGAGATCAACCGTGCCATTGAGGAGATCTGTGGCCGTTGGACCGACGCCGAACGAGAGTGGAACCGCATCCGCACGGCGGGAGAGGAGGGGTGGGAGCACCTGCAACACCGCATCGAGGCCGCGTTGCGCGATCTGAGGTTGGCGATCGAGCCCATGACGGCTCAACTCGAGCGGTTTGGCTCGGCAAAGGTGGTGTCCGTAGCAAATTCGCCGTAAGGCGTGCGTCAAGCCGGAGAGGAGAGGGAGTAGCAGAGTCGCGATATTGTGACGAGGGCCGGTTGCGTCCTATGCCTGCCGATCCGAAAGTCGCCGGGTAGCGCGACGGATATGGAGAGCGGCCTTTTCGCTGATCTTTGGAATGTCCGAACACCGTTCGAGACGGTCTGTCTGCGTCTCGGAGCGGCGCTCCTCTTCGGCACCGTCTTTGGGCTCGACCGCGAGTTGCGCCGGAAGGCTGCCGGCCTGCGCACCCATATGCTGGTATGTCTCGCCGCCGCTACCTTCACGCTCCTGACCTTCGAGCTGGTCTATCAGCTCAACGATCCCGATCTGTCCGATAGCGTGCGGGCCGATCCCATCCGAATCGTCGAGGCCGTTATTTCCGGGATCGCGTTCCTTGGTGCCGGCACCATCATCCAGGCGCGCGGCAGCATCAGGGGGATAACGACCGGCGCCAGCATGTGGCTGGTCGGCGCCATCGGCCTGGCCTGCGGTGCGGGGCTCTTCGGCATCGCGCTCATCGCGCTCGTTCTCGGCCTCGGTGTCCTCACCATCATCGGATGGCTGGAGAAACGCCTTATCGAGGACGGCCGGCATGCCGGGTCCTCGAAAGAGGACTGAGCCGTTCAAGCCTCGACCGACAAATCGAGGTCGGTGAGCAGCCTTTCCTTCCAAAGCTGGAATGCGGCGTCGGTGCGTCGCCGAGGCCGCGGAAGATCCACCGTATATTCCTGATGGATGCGGCCGGGATGGCCGCGCATGACGATGATCCGGTCGCTGAGGACGAGCGCCTCGTCGATATCGTGCGTGACGAAGAGCATCGTCGGCCGGTCGAATTCCCAGGTCTGCAGCAGGTGGTCCTGAAGCTTCAGCCGCGTGAAGGCGTCGAGCGCGCTGAACGGCTCGTCGAGCAGCAGGATCGACGGTCGCGTCACGAGCGCCCGGGCAATGGCGACCCGCTGGGCCATTCCGCCGGAGAGCTGCCGCGGCAGAGCCTCGGCGAACCCCGTCAGCCCGACCTTGGCCAGTGCAGCGGTGGCCAGCTCGTCCTTCACGGGTCTGGGCTGGTCCTCGATGCCGAACTTCACATTGTCAGCGACGCTCAGCCACGGCATCAGTCGCGGCTCCTGGAAGACAATGCCGATTTCCGGTCGCGGCGCCGCGACCGGCTCGTCGTCGATGAGTACCGAGCCGCTGGTCGGAAAGTCCAGGCCGCCGACGATCCGCAGCAGGGTGCTCTTGCCGCAGCCGCTGGTCCCGACCAGGCTGACGATCTCACTCTGGCCAACTGTCAAGGTGACGGTCTCGAGCGCCTTTACGCCGCTGTCGAAGCGCTTGGAGAGGTCATCGATCCGCAGCATCTGCGCTCGCTCTCGTATGATTGCTGCTGAACGAGTCCTGCCAGGTCAGGAACCGCTCGCCGACTGTGGCGAGAAGCAGATCCGTCAGCTTTCCGAAGATCGCGAACAGGGCGATGCTGCCGATGATGATCTGCGGTCGCCCGGTCATCTGCCCGTCGACGAGCAGGAATCCGAGGCCCTTGCTGGCCCCCATATATTCCGCGGCGACGACGAACATCCAGCCGAGACCCAGCCCGCTGCGGAGGCCGACGATATAGGTCGGCAGGGTCGCGGGAAGCAGGACGCGGCGGACCAGCTGAAGCCCGCTCAGCCGGTAAACGCGGCCGACCTCGACCAGCTTGCGATCGACGTTCTGTATGCCGCTCATCAGGTTCAGGTAGACCGGGAAGAAGACGCCCGTCGCGATCAGCGTCACCTTCGATGCCTCATAGATGCCGAGCCACAGAATGAACAGCGGCACCCAGGCGATGGACGGAATGTTCCGAAGCGACTGCAATAGTGGATCGAGCAGCTCGCGCGCCGTTCTCGAATAGCCGGTGGCCGCGCCGAGCAGTGTCGCGGCTGCGCCGCCGATCAGGAATCCCAGGGCCACGCGGTAGAGGGTGATCGCGATATGTTCGAGCAGTTCGCCGGTGACGGCGAGATCGGCGATCGCCCCGAGCACCTTAGAGGGGGCGGGCAGCAGGTTCGGGGCGAAGACGCCGAAACGCGACAGCGCCTCCCAGAGAACCAGCAGCAGCACCGGCAGAAGGAGGCCCTTCCCGCGGCCGAGCGCCGGCCGGTTCCGCCCGCCTCGCCCCCCGCCTCGAACAAGACGGGGGGCATTCGCATCGGACTGCGACGGGGCAAGCGCGGTCATTGCAGAGCCGCCTGCGCTTCGAGGACGTTCTCGATATAGCGGGGATCGAGCAGCTCATCGACGCGGGCCGCAATGCTCTCGTCCTCGTCGATGATGCCGCTTGCCTGAAGGACGACGCCGGCCGCTGCGATCGACTCGCGATGCGCGGCGCCGGGCACCGGATTGCTCAGATCGGTCCGCTCCGTCAGTTGCTTTTCCGCGACGTCGTCGGAGATCTTCGCCGCTGCGACGAGCGCCTGCTTCAGCTCCGCCGGATGCTCGATGGACCATTTGCGGGCGTACTCGTAGACCGCCAGGACACGCTCGACGAGCTCGGGATGTTCTTCGGCGAACTCCTCGCGCACATTGAGGACGCCGTAGGTGTTCAGGCTGGCGTCGCGAAAGAACAGCCGTGCGCCGCCATTCAGCTCCGCCTGCGCCATATGCGGGTCCAGCCCCGCCCAGGCGTCGACATCGCCGTTCATCAGGGCGGTCTTGCCGTCCGGATGTTGCAGCAGCACGGACTCGATATCCCGCTCCGTCAGGCCGAACCGATCGAGCGCGCGCAGCAGGAAGATGTAGGGATCGGTGCCCCGGGTCACGGCGACCCGCTTACCCTTGAGGTCCTTGACCGTCCCGATGCCGGTGTCGGCGCGGGTCACCAGGGCCGTCCATTCCGGCCGGGAATAGACATAGACCGCCTTGATAGGATTGCCGTAGATCTTGCCGAGGAGCGCCGCGGCGCCGGCCGTCGAGCCGAAATCGACGCTGCTGCTATTGAGCAGTTCGAGGGCCTTGTTGCTGCCCAGGCTCAATACCCACTCGATCTCGATGCCGTCGGCGGCGAATTCCTCTTCCAGCCATCCCTGGTCCTTCAGAACCAGGCTGACGGGATTGTAATAGGCGTAGTCGATCCGGATCGTCTCCGGCTGTTCGGCTGCCGCGTCCATGCCGGGGGCGAGCAGGGCAACGACTGCCGCGAAGGTCACGCTAAAGCCAAGTTTTCTAAGGGATCCAAGGGTCATTCGAGACATCTCCATCCAGTGGCGGAAGCCATCCAGAGGCCATCTCCGCCGATCCAAATTGACGTGACAGCGGACCTCTTCGTCACCTGCTAGCCTCTGAAGAGGACTGGACGAGACGAAAAAATCCGCCGCAGCTATCGCTGGGCGGACACCCGACGCTTTAGCTGCATTTATTAAGCGCCCGCAAGCTGAGGCTCAAATCGGCGCTGGAGATAACGCTAATTCACTTCAGATCTGCTGTCAATCTCAAAAAAATGCATGTATATAATGTAAAATAATGTGATTCACCCTTCCGGATTATGTGATAGGGTCCAGCCGGATTGGCAGGAGGTCATAATAATGGATTCCGAAGAACTCCGCGCACTTCAGGCGCCGTTGAAGGCACGCTACCGGGAAGAGCCGGAGGCGGCGCGTATCACCCTGCGGGCCAGCGGAGAACTCGGCGCCGAATCCCTGACCTGTAAGGTCGAGACCGGGCGCGCGATCGTCGAGGCGGGTCTCCATCCGGCCACCGGCGGCGAGGGGCTTTCCGCCTGCTCGGGCGACATGCTGCTCGAAGCGCTGGTCGCCTGCGCCGGCGTCACCCTGCGGGCGGTGGCGACCGCCCTTGAGGTGCCGGTGCGCGGCGGTACGGTGACGGCGGAAGGCGACCTCGATTTTCGCGGCACCCTGGGCGTCGATAAGGAAGCGCCTGTCGGGTTCGCGGATATCCGGCTGCGTTTCCAGCTCGACACCGATGCCGGACCGGAGCAGTTGGAAAAGCTTCTCAAGCTCACCGAGCGCTACTGCGTGGTCTACCAGACCCTGCGGAACGCACCGCACATGACGGCGCAGATCGGCTGATCCTTCTTCAATCTCAGCCGACGGCGACGCTGAGATACATCATCGTCACGAAGCCGACCAGCAGCCCGATGGTCGCATGCCCCTGGACGCCCTTGCGGTGGGTTTCAGGGATGATCTCGTGGCTGACGACAAACAGCATCGCGCCTGCGGCGGCGGCATAGCCCCACGGCAGCATCATCTGGGCGGCGCCCATCGCGGCGGCGGCGATCATGCCGCCGACCGGCTCGATGAGGCCGGTCATCAGCGCGAAGGTGAAGGCCCGACCCCGGCTGTATCCGTCCGCCAGCAACGCCGCCGCGACGACCAGCCCCTCCGGCATGTTCTGAAGGCCGATACCCAGCATCAGCGCCAAGCCGGTATCGAGATCCCCGCCGCCGAACCCTG
The DNA here is from genome assembly GCA_003576685.1 of Virgifigura deserti. Lineage (GTDB taxonomy): Bacteria > Pseudomonadota > Alphaproteobacteria > Dongiales > Dongiaceae > Virgifigura > Virgifigura deserti. The sequence goes on along the minus strand of QOZR01000002.1, from coordinate 405,860 downwards.
CGCCGACCGCCAGCCCTTCGGGCAGGTTGTGAATGGCGACGGCGAAGACGAGCAGCCAGTGATGGCTGACCACCGCCGTTGCGGCGCCGTCGGGGCCGAGAATGAAGTGCTCGTGCGGAATGGTGTTGTGGGCCGCGAACAGCCCGCCGGCGCCGAGCAGGATGCCGGCTCCGATCATCAACGCGGCGTTGCCGCCCGCACCGACCAGCGCGCTCGCCGCATCGAGGCCCGGTAGAACGAGCGAGAAACTCGCCGCCGCCAGCATCACACCGGCCGCGAAGCCTAGAAGCGCACCCTCGCTTCGGGCCGAAGGTCGTGGCCAGGCAAGCACGGGTAAGGCCCCGACGGCAGTCGCCAGACCGGCGATCAGGCTGCCCAGCAGGGCCTGCTGAACCGGCGATAGAGCTGTGATCACATCATAGGGGAACGGCATGGCGGCGCTCGACTCTCTGACTTATCCAAAATTAATATTTAGAACTATTCTAATCTAGCGTGAGCAAAGACGAGCGGCAAGTTGCCGCAGCATCGCCACAGGGTAATCACCGTAGGGGCGCTGGCAGGATGGATGACGCTCTCTGCTGGAAATAGGGATCTCTACGCGCTGCGGGAACATGAACCGGCCGAGGCGAGTTTATGTGATTGGCGCTAATTTCCGCGTCAGCTTGCCCGATTCGCCGGGAGCCGAGCCTGACCGACAGGGTATCGGCGCTCGAATGGGAGCTGTATGCGCGGTGCCTTTCGGGGGCTTCCTCGAGCTTGGCTGACGCGAAAGAGGGCAATGAAGCGAACGCTCATAATCTTGGCCGTGTTGATTGCCCTCTTCGGTGCGGGAGCCTTCACCTTAGCCTGGTCCGGGATCTACAACGTCGCCGCGAGCACAGGTCATCTGGCCGTTACCCGCTGGTTCCTGGAGTTCGGCATGAGGAACTCTGTCGAAACCCATGCTCTCGGTATCGAGGTCCCGCCGCTCGACGACCCGTCCCTTTTCTATCGGGGGCTTGGACATTACCAAGGCGGCTGCGCACCATGCCATGGAGCGCCGGGCGAAGGGCGCAATCCGATCACGCGGCAGATGCTGCCGCCGCCGCCATATCTCGCCAACACGATCGAACATTGGAGCGCGGCCGAGCTGTTCTGGATCGTCAAGCACGGCATCAAATATGCCGGCATGCCCGCCTGGGTGGCGCAGCAGCGCGACGATGAGGTCTGGGCGGTCGTGGCGTTCCTGCAACGCCTGCCGGAGATGGAGCCGGAGGAGTACCGGCGCGTGTCGGAAAGCCAAGCGACGAGCCAGATCGAAGGGACACCCGAAGAGCGTGCCCGGCTCCTCGCTGTTGCCGGGTCGGCCGGGGAATCGCTGGTCGCCTGTGCGCGTTGCCATGGGCTGCGCGGGGCCGGCGGCGGCGAAGGCGGCTTTCCGAGGCTTGCGGGCCAGAGCTTCGAATATCTGCAGCATGCGCTCGAAAGCTATGCCGTGGGCTCCCGGCCGAGCGGGATCATGCAGCCGGTCGCGGCCGAGCTGAGCGAAGCGGAGCGGCGCAACATCGCGGAATACTACGCCGGGATCGAGGATGCGCCTTACCCTCCGAAACCGCAGGTCGCCGACCGGGAAACCCTGCAGCAGGGCGCTGCGCTCGTCGCAAACGGCGCGCCCGAGCAGGGCGTGCCGGCCTGCGTCACCTGCCATGGCCCATCCGCCGCCGTGGCGCCGGATCCGGTCTATCCATCGCTGGTGGGGCAGTATGCCGAGTATATCGCGCTGCAGCTCGAGCTCTGGAGGTCGGGCAAGCGCGGCGGCGGGTCTTACTCCGAGATCATGGCGACAATCGCCGAGCAGCTCACCGACGAGCAGATCCGCGCCGTCTCCCTCTATTACGCGTCCCTCCGGCCCGGCGAAGCACCGCAGGCGGCCGCCGAGAGCCTGGGCGAGAGGCTGGACGCGCCGTCCGTCGTTCCCGATGACCGGAACTGACTTCGGCCGCGCCCGCACAGTACTGGCGCCGGCGGCCTTCTTTCGGTTCGCCGTCGTTTTGTCGATCCTCACCGGCCTTTCGGGCTGCGACGAATCAGGGGAGTCGCCGCCGCAGCGGATGGTCGACGGTGATCCGGAACTCGGGGAGGCGGCGATCCTGCGCTATGACTGCGGCATCTGTCATGCGATCCCCGGCATCGACGGCGCCAACGGCACCGTCGGTCCGCCGCTGACGGATTTCGCGCATCGGGTCTACATCGCCGGCGTGGCGCCGAATCAGCCGGAATTCCTCACGCGCTGGATTCAAAATCCGCCGGCGATCGCACCGAACACGGCGATGCCGGACCTCGGCGTCAGTGACGAGGACGCCCGCCATATCGCCGCCTATCTCTATACGCTTCGCTGATGCGGCCGCGATGAAAGCCGATAAGCGTCACCCCATCACGAAAGCGGAATGCCCCTTCGGTTTCCGATGGCCGGTCGCGGCGTCGCTTGTGACGGCTTTTCTCCTGTTGACCGGCTGCGACGGCATTCAGGCGGCGCTGACGCCGAACAGCCCGGGCGCGGAGCGGATCGCCGAGATCGCCTGGATTCTGTTCATCGGTGCCGCGGTGATCTTCATCGCGGTCATGGCCTTGACCCTCTACGCGATGATCGCCCGGCCGGGACGCGGAGGATGGATCGGCAGCGGCGCGCTTATCATCGGCGGAGGCCTGATCTTCCCCGTCGTCACGCTGAGCGCGCTGCTCATCTATACGCTCGACGCGGCCGGCGTGATGACCGCGCCCGCCGAGGGGAACCCCCTCCGGATCGAGGTGATCGGCCACATGTGGTGGTGGGAGGTGCGCTATCTCGACGAAGACGGGAATGTCGCCTTTGTGAGCGCGAACGAGGTCCGCGTTCCGGTCGGACGGCCGGTCACGGCGGCCGTCTCCACCGCCGACGTGATCCACAGCTTCTGGGTGCCGAACCTCGCCGGGAAGATCGACATGATTCCCGGTCGGGTGAACGACGTGACATTTCAGGCGGAGGAGCCCGGCACCTTTCGCGGCCAATGCGCCGAATATTGCGGAGCGCAGCACGCGAAGATGGCGTTCTTTGTCGTTGCCGAGGAGCCGGAGCGGTTCGCGCGCTGGTTCGAGCACCAGAGCGGCCCGGCGCGGGAGCCGCAAACCCCCTTTATTACGCGCGGCCGGGACCTCTTCCTGTCCAGCGGCTGCGGTGCCTGCCACACCGTTCGGGGAACCCCGGCGGCTGGCCGGATCGGCCCCGACCTGACCCATGTCGGCAGCCGCGTCTCGATCGCGGCGGGCATTCTCGACAATCACATCGGGACACTCGAGGCCTGGATCGCCAACAGCCAGCGCATCAAGCCCGAGAACCGAATGCCGTCCTTCGATGTGTTCGAGGGCGAAGACCTGCGCGCGATCGCTGCCTATCTGGAGAGCCTGAAATGAAGCTGCCCAATCCCTTGCCCCGGCCGGCCGACGAGCTCGACCGTCTCGAGGCGGCGTGGCAGCAGCCGACGGGCTGGCGCATCATCAGCGCGGTCAACAACACCTATATCGGGCTCTTCTATATCGGCACGGCGGTTCTGTTCCTGATCCTCGCCGGAATTCTGGCGCTCCTGATGCGCACGCAGCTTGCGGTGCCCGAGAACGACTTCCTCGATCAGGGGACCTACAACCAGTTCTTCACCATGCACGGCACGATGATGATGTTCCTGTTCGCCGTGCCGGTGGTCGAGGCGATGGGCGTCTATCTGCTGCCGAACATGGTGGGCGCGCGCGACCTGCCGTTTCCGCGGCTCAGCGCCTACGCCTATTGGGCCTATGCCGTGGGCGGCATCGTGTTCTTCTGCAGCCTGTTCTTCGAGCTCGCCCCCGACGGCGGCTGGTTCATGTATCCGCCGCTGACCAGCTACATGTATTCGCCCGGGATCAACGCCGATTTCTGGCTCCTCGGCATCGGCTTCATCGAGATCTCCGCCATCGCCGGCGCGATCGAGATCGTGGTGGGCATCCTGCGCACGCGGGCGCCGGGCATGTCGCTCGACAAGCTGCCGGTCTATGGCTGGGCGATGCTGGTGTTCGCGGGCATGATCGTGTTCGGCTTTCCGGCCGTGATCGCCTGCACGATGCTCCTGGAGCTGGAGCGCGCCTTCCACTGGCCGTTCTTCATCGCCGAGCAGGGCGGCGACCCGCTGCTCTGGCAGCATCTGTTCTGGTTCTTCGGCCATCCCGAGGTCTACATCATCTTCCTTCCCGGCGCCGCGATGGTGTCGATGATCGTGCCGGCGATGGCGCAGGTGCCGCTGGCGGGCTATCGCTGGATCGTGCTGGCGCTGGTCGCCACCGGATTCCTGAGCTTCGGCCTGTGGGTGCATCACATGTTCACCACCGGCCTGCCTCAGCTCTCCTTGAGCTTCTTCTCCGCCGCCAGCATGGCCGTCGCAGTCCCCAGCGGCATCCAGGTCTTCGCCTGGATCGCCACGCTCGGCCGGGGGCGGCCGAAGCTTCACACGCCGATGCTGTTCATCCTCGGCTTCCTGTTCATCTTCGTGCTCGGCGGGCTGACTGGCGTCATGGTTGCGATCGTGCCGTTCGACTGGCAGGTGCACGACACCTACTTCGTCGTCGCCCATTTCCACTATGTGCTGATCGGCGGCATGGTGTTCCCGCTGTTCGCCGCCTTCTACTACTGGGCGCCGACCGCGAGCGACACGCAGCTGTCGGAGCGGCTCGGCCGTTGGGTCTTCGGGCTGATGTTCGTCGGCTTCAACCTCGCCTTCTTCCCGATGCACATCACCGGGCTGCTCGGCATGCCGCGCCGGGTCTATACCTATCCGGCGGAAATGGGCTGGGATACGCTGAACATGCTGTCGACGGCCGGCGCCTATGTGCTGGGGGCTGGCATTCTGCTGTTCCTCATCGACCTGATGCTGAATTTTCGGCCGACCGGGGCCGGCGGATCGGGCAATCCCTGGAAGGCCGGCACGCTGGAGTGGCTGCCCAGCGGCCTCTACCAGACCCGCAGCATTCCCATCATCACCAGTCGCGAACCCATCTGGGAGCAACCGAACCTCGCCGAGGACGTCGAGAGCGGGCGCTATTTTCTGCCCGGGACAGCGACCGGACAGCGTGAAACGATCATCACCAGTGCGGTCGACGCCCGTCCCCAATATCTGCTGATGATGCCCGGCCCGAGTTGGACCGCGATGCTGGCGGCGGTAGGCACGGCGGCGTTCTTCATGCTCCTCACGGTCAAGCTGCCGATCCCGGCGGTGATCTGCGGCGTGTTTGCGGTTGCGATGGTCGTCGCCTGGCTGTGGAGCACGGACCCGGGGCCGGCCTTCCCGCCGCAGGATGTCGGGGGCGGCATCACGCTGCCGGTCTACGTCACTGGTTCGACCTCCCATTCCTGGTGGGCGATGGTCGTTCTGCTGCTCGTCGACGGCTCGATCTTCGCCTCGCTGATCTTCGCCTACTTCTTTCTATGGACGGTCAACCCGGGCACATGGCCGCCGGAGGGCGTCGAGCTTTCCTCCCTGCTCTGGCCCGCCGCCGCCGCCGCATTGTTCGCCGCGAGCAGTGCGGCCATTGCCTATGCCAGCCGCGCGCTGGCGGCGGCGGAGCGGCGCGGCCAGTGGCCCATGCGCATCGCCCTGACGCTGGGCGTCCCGCTGATGATCGCCGCCCTGGCGATCGCGCTTTACGATCAGTGGCAGGCCGGGCTGCGGCCGTCAGAGCACGCCTACGGCGCGGCGATCTATGTGCTGCTCGGCTATCAGGGGTTTCACGTCGCGGTGTTGCTGCTGATGGCGGGCTACACGCTGGCGCGCTCGGTGTGCGGATTGCTCGATCCGGTGCGCCGGGCGACCTTCGACAACACCATGCTGCTGTGGCACTACATGGTGGGGCAGGGACTCGTCGCGCTCGCCGTCATTCATCTGTTCCCGCGGCTCGTGGAATAGGCCGGCGATGCGCACGCAGGGCTTCTCCGCACGCCTGGTCGAAATGTTCGCCGGCCCGCTGATCTGGGCCGCTCACTTCCTGTTCATCTACATCTTTCAGGCACTGGCCTGCGCCCGCGGTTTCGCCGACATCGACTTGTTCGGCGTCGGTATCGTGCCGCTGACCGTCGGCGTCGCTACGGTTGCCGCCGCGGTGGCGACCATATTTATGCTCCTCGTCGCGATGCGCGATCTCGGCGCGATCGGATCCGCCGCAGAGCGGGATGCGGAGCGCTTCATGAACTGGATGACGGCGGCGGGAGCCGGACTGTCGCTGGTCGCCGTTCTCTGGGACGGCCTGCCGGTGCTGCTGTTACCGCCCTGCCAGTGAAAGGATGAGTGAGGTCCACCGTCAGAAATGCCTTGAGCGGCCGACGGCAATCCGCTTCGCGTCGATGCGGCGCCCTTTCCGGTGAGGGGATCATGTCGGATTATCTGACCCTGCTCGCCATCGCCCTGCTTCCGGCAGGCGGAAACTTCGCCGGCGGCCTCCTGGCCGAAAGCCTGCGCGTGCCGCCTTGGGTTATCGGCGCGGCGCTGCACGCGGCGGCCGGCGTGGCCATTGCCGTGGTCAGTGTCGAGCTCATGCCGCGCGTGCTCGAGAGTCTTCCGACTTGGCTGCTGGTCGTGTCCTTCACCTGCGGAGCGGCGTTCTCGGTTCTGCTGGCGCGCGGCATCAAATGGGCGCGAAGCGGAGTGGGTGTCGGAGGGGCGGGTGCCTGGATGGTGTACTTGGCCGTCTCCGCCGACCTCCTCAGCGACGGGTTGATGATCGGAGCCGGCTCGGCCGTTTCCAGCGGCCTTGGCGTTCTCCTCGGCATCAGCCAGGTCATCGCCAACCTTCCCGGCGGATTTGCCACCATCGCGAACTTTCGCGAAAAACAGGTGCCGCGGCGATCGCGCTTGCTTACCACCGCGTCGTTCGCGCTGCCGGCCGTCCTCGGCGCCAGCGCGGGCTATTGGCTTCTGCGCGGCGCGAGCGACCGGTTCGAGCACGCGGCCCTGGCCTTCATCGTTGGCGTGCTTCTCCTCGCCACAGTGGAAGACATGGTCCCGCAGGCCGACGAGCCGGGCGCCGCGCGATGGATCTCGACGATTTCCTTTGCTGCGGGGTTCGCCTTTTTTGCGCTTTTCTCGGCCTATGTCGGCTAACTCGGGACCATGCCACTGGGCCAAGTCGGATAACGTGGCGGTATGCCGGTACTGCTGTTGCCGTTCTGCCGCTAGCGTGAGTCGGCCGTGCTGCATCCGGCACGAGGCGGCGTGCCTCTCGCCACCTCAGGAGTGACGATCCATGGATTTTCTGAATTTCAAGGGCTACTCCCTATGGATCAACATCGCGGTCTTCGTCGTCGCGGCAGCGGTCGTCTGGCTCGCTGGGGCGCGCTTGTCGCGATATGCCACTACGATCTCCGATCGGACCGGGATTGGGAAAGCGTTCATCGGTCTGGTGCTGCTCGGCGGAATCACGTCGCTGCCGGAGGTAGCCACCTCTATCACGGCATCGTGGAGCGGGAACGCGGCGCTCGCCGTCAACAACCTTCTTGGCGGCGTAGCAATGCAGGTCGCCGTTCTCGTCCTTGCCGATGCCGCGATCGGGCGGGACGCGCTGACCTCGGTCATCGCCCGACCCGGCGTACTTCTTCAAGGGGCGCTGGGCGTTCTCCTCCTCGTTCTCGTCATCGCCGGTATCACGGTCGGCGAGGTGCCGGTATTCGGTGTCGGCGGCTGGTCCGTCGGCATACTTGTCCTCTATTTCCTTTCCGTTTGGCTGATCGCGCAGTACGGCGCCCGCGAGACCTGGGCCGCCGCCGATCGTCGGGAAGCGCCCGGGCGGGCAGAGAAGCAAGGGAGCCGGAAACGGAAGGACGGCGAGCACCGGCAAGGCGAGAACGCCGATGACAGCGGTCGAGGCGCGGAGTCCCCGTCACTTGGGCGAACGGTGCTCAAGACCGTCATTGCCGGCCTCGCGATTCTGATCGCGGGGTTTCTGGTTGCCCGGACCGGTGACGCGATTGCGGCGAAGACGGGCCTCGGGTCGAGCTTCGTCGGCGCGGTGTTCGTTGCCATTGCGACCTCCCTTCCGGAAATCAGCACCGTTCTTTCGGCCATGCGTCTCAGGCAGTACGAAATGGCCATTTCCGACATCTTCGGCACAAACCTCTTCGACCTCGTGCTCATCTTCGTGGTGGATGTGGTCTATGTCGGCGGTCTGGTCCTGGACGAGGTCGGGCGGTTCTCGTCCTTTGCTGCGCTGCTCGGCATCGCCGTCACCACCATCTATATTGTCGGCCTGATCGAGCGCAAGGATCGAACCATGCTGCGGATGGGGGGCGATTCGGTCGCCGTGCTCGGCGTCTATATCGGCGGGCTTGTGATTCTCTACACCTTGCGGTGAGGCGAGCGGCCATGTGGCGGAAATGCCGTTCTATTGATATGCGATGGTTGAAGCTATCCATCCTCCTTGCGCTGCTCCCGTCGACCACCGCCCTGGCTCATGTCGATGCGCCGCCGGCGCCGCACGATCTCTGGTCCGCCTGGACGCTTGACCCATTCGTCACGCTGTCCTTGGCCTTCGTCGCCGTCCTCTATTCGATCGGCCTCTCTCGGCAGTGGCGGCGGGCGGGGACGGGACGCGGGCCGAAGCGCTGGCAGGCCGCCACCTTCCTCGGCGGGATGCTGGCGCTGGTCCTTGCCCTGGTTTGGCCGTTGGACGCCCTCGGCGAGGCGCTGTTCACCGCGCATATGGCGCAGCATGTCCTTCTGGTCGCCGTTGTGCCGCCCCTGATGGTCGTCGGCGCGCCGATGGCGCCGCTGATGCGGGGGTTGCCTGCGGCATGGCGGCGCCGACTCGTCGGCTGGGGACGGCAGGGGTGGTGGCGCGCTGCTTGGCGGCGGCTCAGCGCCCCGGGTGCGGCGGCGCTGCTCCATGGCATCGCGCTCTGGGCTTGGCATGCGCCCGCCGCCTTCCAAGCCGCCTTGGCGAACGAGGCGGTCCACATCGCCGAACATGCGAGTTTCCTGTTCACTGGACTGCTCTTCTGGTGGGCGATCGTGCGCTCCGGTCGCGTCCCGGAGCTGGGATTCGGCGTCGGCATCTTATGGATGCTCGTGACGGTGATCCATTCGGGCCTTCTGGGTGCGCTGATCACCTTCGCGCCGATGCCGCTCTATCCCGCCTATGCCAACCGCGCCGCGGCCTGGGGCCTCACGCTTCTCGAGGATCAACAACTCGCCGGGCTGGTCATGTGGGTGCCCGGCGGGATGATCTATCTGGTCGCGGGCGTGGCCCTGATGGCGGCGTGGCTCAAGGCGCTGGAGCGGCGCGCGCAGCGGGCGCCAGGACTACTTCGATGATGCGGCGGCGCGGATCTGGCTCAGGCTCGCGCGCGGTGTGATGGCCTCGGGATCGAGCTTCAGCTCGAGTAGCGCCGGTCGCCCGGCCTGCACCGCCCGTTCGAAGGCGGGAGCGAAGTCGGCCGTCGTCTCGACCGTCTCGCCATGCGCGCCGAAGGCGCGGGCATAGGCGGCGAAATCGGGATTGACCAGATCGGTGCCGCTGATTCGGCCGGGATAGTGGCGTTCCTGATGCATCCGGATCGTGCCGTACATGCCGTTGTTGATCACCAGGATGATGATATTGAGACCGTACTGCACGGCCGTCGCCAGCTCCTGTCCGTTCATCAGGAAGCAGCCGTCGCCGGCGAAGCTGATCACCGGCCGGTCGGGATGCACCGCCTTCGCCGCGACCGCAGCCGGCACGCCATAGCCCATTGCCCCGCTGGTCGGCGCGAGCTGCGTACGGAAATGCCGATACTGGTAGAAGCGATGCAGCCAGGTGGCGTAGTTGCCGGCGCCGTTGGTCAGGATCGCATCGGCCGGCAGCCGCTCGCGCAAATAGGCCATCACCTCGCCCATCTGCAGCGCCCCCGGATTCTGCGGATGTTGCAGATTGGCGAGATAATCGGCCCGCGCCGCCGCCGTCCACTCGGTCCAGGCCGCGGAGTCGACCGGCGGCAGGGCGCGCGCCGCCGCGGCGAACGCGGCCATGCCGGCATTGATCGGCAGGTCCGCCTGATAGACGCGGCCGAGCTCCTCCGCGCCGGCGTGGACGTGGACCAGAGTCTGCTTCGGCCGTGGCAGGTCGACCAGGGTGTAGCCGCTGGTCGTCATCTCGCCGAGCCGGGCGCCGACGACGAGCAGAAGGTCGGCGGCCTTGACCCGCTCGGCCAGTGGCGGATTGATGCCGATACCGACATCGCCGACGTAATTCTTACGGGTGTTGTCGAAGAGGTCCTGACAGCGGAAGGCCGCGCCGGTCGGCAGGTCGTTGGTCTCGGCGAAAGCCGTGATGTCGGCGACGGCATCGGCGCTCCAGCCGCCGCCGCCAAGGAGCATGAACGGCCGCTTCGCCGCGGCAAGCCGGCCGCGCATAGCGTCGAGGTCGGCCGCGCCCGGATGCGGCCGCACGGTCTTGTAGGGGCCGGCGTCGGCGACATCCACCCGCTCGGTCAGCATATCCTCGGGCAGAGCGATCACCACCGGACCCGGCCGGCCAGCCATGGCGCGATGGAAGGCTTGGCTCACCAGCTCCGGAATCCGCGCGGCATCGTCGATCTGCGCCACCCATTTCGCGAGCGGGCCGAACATCCGGCGGAAATCGACCTCCTGAAAGGCCTCGCGCTCGACCTGGTCGCGCGCCACCTGGCCGATGAACAGGATCATCGGCGTCGAGTCCTGAAAGGCGGTGTGGACGCCGATCGAGGCGTTGGTCGCCCCGGGTCCGCGCGTCACGAAGCAGATGCCGGGGCGGCCGATCAGCTTGCCATAGGCCTCCGCCATGTTGGCGGCGCCGCCCTCCTGTCGGCAGGCGACCAGGCGAATCGCGTCCCGCGCGTCATACAACGCGTCGAGCACCGCCAGATAGCTCTCCCCCGGGACGCAGAACGCCAGGTCGACCCCGTGGATCTTCAGGGCATCGACCAGAATCTGGCCGCCGGTCCGCAGGTTGGAGCCTTCGCGCATCGATCGTTCTCCCGCTGGCTAAAGGCGGATCGGGAACACCGCCCGAAAATGACATAGCGGATCGCCGTCACGCCCCGCAAGGCGGAAGCGGCCTCATGGACGCGGCCAGGCTCATCTGATATCACGATAGGTAACGTCGAACAGACTAGGTTCGGCCACCGCGCTATGCCAACCCTCAGGGAGGGTGCCATGTGGCGGTCGATGTCGCGCGCCGTTGCGCTGACCCTCGCCCTTGCCTTCAGCAACACTGCCGCCGCGCAGGCGGAGTTCGATGCGGCGGTCATGGCCTATCTCCGCGGCGAGCATTCCGTGGCCTTGGAGCAGTTCCTGGTGCTGGCTCAGCGCGGCGATCCCGTGGCGCAGTACTATCTCGGCCAGATGTACGAATACGGCCAGGGCGTTCGAAAGGACGATGCGGCGGCAATTCGCTGGTACCGGGCCGCTGCCGCGCAGGGCGACGAGAACGCAAGGGCGGCGCTGGCGCGGTTCGGCGAGGTCATGGCCGGTGGAGACCAGCGGCCGTCCGCGCTGAACCAGGCGATCGACGCATACAAGCGCGGCGAATACGCAACGGCGCGGGACAAGCTAAGCGACTTGGCGAACAAGGGCGACGCCGAGGCGCAATATCATCTCGGCCTGATCTATGAGCGGGGCGCGCCCGGAATCGCGCCGAACCAGCCGAGGGGGCTGCGCTGGCTTCGAAAGGCCGCGGAGCAGGGGCATGCCCAGGCCCAGTACCGTCTCGGCCGCGCTTACGAGCATGGCACGGGCGTGGAGCGGAATTATATCGAGGCGCGCCGCTGGTACGAGGCCGCGGCCGATCGAGGCAATGCCGACGCCCGTACCGCGGCCCGGCGGATCGCCGCGGCCGCGAGCCTCGAGACGGCCATTGCCGCTTACGAGGACGCGAATTACCAATCCGCTTTTTCGCAGTTCACCAAGCTCGCGCATCAAGGCGACGTTCGGGCGCAATTCTGGCTCGGCCTTCTCTACGACAAGGGCCGTGGGGTACCGCGGAATTATGTGACGGCTGCCAGATGGTACCGCTCCGCCGCAAGGCTCGGCGACGTCGAGGCGCAGTTCAACCTGGCGGTGCTGTACGATCTTGGCCTCGGCGTTTCGAGGAGTTTCGAGCAGGCCTATCGCTGGTATTCCGCGGCGCGGGCGCGCGGCCACCCCGGAGCCGATGCCGCGATCGATCGGATGTTCGTTCGGCGTTCGGGTGGCGATGTCGCCGCGCGGCCGGGCTTCGACGCAGCCATGGATGCCTATGAGCGCCGCGACTATGCCTGGGCGGCGGAGCAGTTTCGGACGCTGGCGCTCCAGGGCAATGTCGTGGCCCAGTCGTTCCTCGCCTCGATGTACGACCAGGGCCTCGGTGTGGCGACGGACAGCACCGCGGCGCGCCGCTGGTTCCGGGCCGCCGCCGAACAGGGCGATCCGACGGCGCAGCTCGCTTTGGCGCGGTCCCTCAGCCGTTATCAGCTGAGGGCGCCGCCGGACTACGCCGAAGCGGCTCGCTGGTATCGGGCCGCGGCCGAGCAGGGCAACCCTGAAGCCCAGATGGCACTCGGCCACGCCTATCGGGACGGCAAGGGGGTGAGGGCGAACGCGTCCGAGACACATCGCTGGTATGCGGCGGCCAGGAGGGCCCGGGCGGGCGTGGATCGGCTCGCCGGATTCTCCTGCGCCTCCGCTGCGGACTCGAAGACGCTCGCGCCCGTCTATGCCGCCTGCCGTCAGGGCGACTCTCGAACGGCGCTGAAGGCCCTGAAGACCCTGGCGCGTCGGGGCGACGCCGCGGCGCAGGCATGGCTGGGCTTCGCCCATTACACGGGTTGGGAGATTCCCGCGGAAAGGAATTTCCACGAAGGCGCCGCCTTGTATCGCGCGGCGGCGGACCGCGGTAACGCGACCGCCCTCTACAATCTCGGCGTCATTTACGAACATGGCATGGGCGTGGCCCCGAGCCGGGATACGGCGCGCCGATGGTATCAGGCCGCGGCCGGCCGGGGCGATCCCCGAGCCGCCGCCATGAGCTTGCTCCTCGCCGATCCATCGGGCTTCGCCGACCCGGAGGTTCGCGCCGCGCTTGCCGCCCTGGACAACGGCAATGTGGAGAAGGGGACCGCCGAACTGGCCGCTCTGGCCAATCAGGGCAACTCCGAGGCTCTGACCGTGATCGGGGCGATGTCCATGGCCGGCCGGTATGTTCCGCAGGACTTCGGTCGGGCGGCAGCCGCCTTCCGCGTCGCCGCCGAGCAGGGGCATGTCGAGGCCCAGTATTTCCTCGGTCTCATGAACGAGCAGGGCCTCGACGTCGAGCGGAATCCGACGGAGGCGCTCCGCTGGTACGAAGCCGCCGCCGATCAGGGATATGACGAGGCCGCCATCGCGCTCGAGCGGCTGGAGGAGTAGAGCGGCGCTCGGCTCACAAGTAGCGGTCGATAGACGGCCCTTTGACCGGGCAGACGCATTAACCCTCGGTGGTACCGGATTCTCAGGAAGAAATTCTATCGTTAAGCTTTACCGTCGGAATGGAGCAGGCGACGGTATCTCGACAGGTGGAACGCCGGAACTTCCAAGCCGGGATAGGGAGGTGCGGCGCCGGTGGCCGATCAGTGGATGCTGTCCGCCGTCCCCGGATAGGGCTTCTGCCAGTCGAGCAGGACGGTCACGACCTCGACCCAGAACGAGGCGGTGTCATCTTCCTTGTGAAGTCGCGTCCCGAGCTGTTGTCCAGGCACGAACGGTCGCCCCGGCTCCGTATCGCGCGACAAGGACCTTCGCGACATGCAGGGCCTCCGGTGTGATCTGATCCATAAAGCTTCACGGCCGGACGACCGCCGCTGCTTGGCCCGACGGAAGAAGATGACGGCGCCCAACGATGCGAACCGGTTTTCTCCGGTTCCTCGACGGGAGCGAAACCGTATGAGGCCCAGCCTATGCCGCCCGCGCCGCCGAGCGCCGTTTCTCGGAGTCCCTTCCGAGATCTCTGTGATTTTATTAACCGGAGTCTAGAGGGTTTTCAAGAGTATTTTATAGAATAAGGCAATCGTCGGGAATGACTGGCGATTGTTTCCCCGCCTGCAAAGTAAATTTCCCCATGATGTGATTTTATACTTATAGGGGGCGCAAAACAGGCGCGGTCGGTCGCCAGTAACGGAAGGTCGATCATGGAATGCCGTACCTTCGGCGTCGTACTGCGAAGGTGAATGCATCCTGTCGAAAAAATGCAGGAGCTGGAAAGCGTGCAATACAACGTACAGTTACTGTGCGCATGGATAAGGCAACTTATGGTAACGACGCTTGTTCTAGGCCCATGCGGTTTGCGACACCGTCTAAGGGAAACTGCCGATTGCCGCCGTCCGAACGATGTGCCGATTTTGTCACAAGCAATCGTAAATGATCATTAACTCTTCGCGTCATAGGTTCCGGGTGATTGGCGTCGAGGGAGGAGTGCCACGCAACGGCCTCGCCGGAGACGCGACAGTCCGGAGTTTCTCATACCGATGTCGCTGAAGATACGCGTCGTCCTAATCATGGCGGCGACGATCACGATCATGCTCGGGTTGAACGCCCTGGTCCTCCACCTGCTGGTGGCCCGCGGCTTCGAGGATCTCGAGCGGGCGGAAGCGCTGCGCAATGCCGATCGTGTCGTGGGCGCGCTCAAGAGCGAGATCGCGCATCTCGGAAACAGCGCGGAGGATTGGGCGAAATGGGATGACGCCTATGCCTTCGCCGCCGGCGAGAGTCCGAGTTTCGTCGAGCGGAACCTCGTCTTCGATACGTTGAGGGCGCTGGACGTCAACATGATGATCTTCACTGACAACTCCGGGCGGATTCTGTGGGGGAAGAGCTTCGATCTCGCGACGGGCGACGAGATCCGGCTCGACCAGTTCGCCGGCGAAGCGCTGGATCCCGACGCTCCGCTCCTTGCCGGCGCGCGCGACGAGGCGGCATTTGGCGGGCTGCGGCTCACCGAGCATGGCCCCCTGTTGGTGACGGCCCGTACCATCCAAAAGACGGGCGCCGTCGGCCGGCCCAACGGCACGCTCATTCTCGGCCGGTTCCTCGATCCGGCGAAGATCGAAAGCTTGCGCAGGCAGGTCAATGTCGCCTTCGACCTGCGTCCCCTCGGTAACGGTCCGGCGCCGGAGGCCCGTTCCGACATCGCCGTCCGCCCGGGGCCCGACATCCTGATAGCTTCCGTCATCCTGCCGGACATCGACGGCGCGGGCGGTCTCGCGATCGAGGCGCACACACCGCGCGATATTACCCGATTCGGCGATAAGACGGTCGATCTGTCGCTTTTCTCGCTCCTGGCGATCGGGCTGGTCGACATGACGCTGATGTGGTTCCTGCTTCAGCGTCTGGTTCTGAAGCCTATCTGGGAGCTGAATCGGCACATCGTGAAGATCGGCAGCACCGGTGCGCTTGACGACCGTGTGCCCGACACGCAGCGCGGCGAGTTCGGCGTGCTCGCGAAGCGTTTCAACGGCATGCTGAGGTCCCTGGCCGATCGCACGGCCGAACTGGCTGAAGCCAAGCTCGCCGCGGAACGCGCCAACAAGATGAAGTCGCGGTTCCTCGCCAATATGAGCCACGAGCTGCGCACGCCGTTGAACGCCGTCATTGGCTTCTCCGACCTCATGCTGAGTCTCGGCCACAAGGTGGATGAGGACCGGAGGCAGAGTTACCTGGCCGCCATCCGCGACAGCGGCACGCACCTGCTCGACCTCATCAATTCGATCCTCGACCTGTCGAAGGCGGAAGCCGGCAAGATGCAGCTGATCGAGCGGCCCTTCGATCCGGTGGGTGCCATCGACGCCGCCCTGCGCCTCGTTACGCCCCAGGCCGAGGCCGGGAGCGTCCGACTCCTTCGGGAGCTCCCGGACGCGCTTCCGCCGATGCTCGGCGACGAACTCAAGGTCCGGCAGATTCTGATCAACCTGCTGTCGAATGCGGTCAAGTTCACGGCCTGTGGCGGCGAGGTCGGCATCGCCGCAGCGATCGGCCCCGACGGCGGCCTGCGCATCGAGGTGAGCGACACCGGGGTCGGCATGCATCCCGAGGAGCTCGAGAAGGTCCTCGAGCCCTTCTATCAGGTCGTCGACGCCGACGGCAGGCGGCGGCCGGGGACGGGGCTCGGGCTTCCGCTCACCGCCTCGCTTGTGCAGTTGCATGGCGGACGACTCATGCTGGACAGCGTGCTCGGCCAGGGCACCAAGGCGACGATTCTGTTCCCGAGGGAGCGGATCATCTTCGACCAGGAGCCCTTGCGCATCGCCGGCTGACGGGGGCGCTCCGGACGATAAAGTTATCGCTGCGAAACCGCGCTCGGGACGCTTGGCCCCCGTGCGAGGGCGACTCCCCCCACGCACAGCGCGAAGCCGGCGACCGCCGCCAGCGCGAGCGGTTCCCCGAACATCGCCCACGCCCACAACATGGTGACGGGCGGCGTCAGATAGATCAGACTTCCGACGCGGGTGGCCGTGCTCCGTCTCAGGCACAGCCAGTAGAGGCCATAGCCGCCGACCGTGGAGAACAGAATGAACCAGGCGACGGCGGCAAGAAAATGCGCATCCGCTGGCGGCATGATGCCGCCCTCCAGCAGCGCAAGCGGCGCAAAGAGGAGGGCGGTGACCGCGCTCTGAATGCCGAGCGCGGGCAGCAGCTTCATCATGGGTGCTGCTGCCTTTGCCAGCAGCGTCGCGACGACGAGGCTCGCCATCCCGACGAAGCAGAGCCCGTAAGCCCAGAGCGGCGCATCGCCCAGGGCTCCTCCGACGGCGACGAGGACGCCGGCGAAGCCGACGCCCAGCCCGAGCCACTGTCGAGGTCGCACGATCTCGCCCAGCCACGGGCCGACAAGCGCCGCCGTCGCGAGCGGCTGCAACGCGGAGATCAGCGCGGCGGTTCCGGCCGGAACACCGAGATCGATCGCTTTGATGCCCGTGGCCAGATAAGCGAACATCGCGAGCGCACCGAGAAGCGCCTGCAAGGCGATCTGTTTCCGCCCAAACCCCTGTCGGCAGGCCTGCAACACAAACGGGGCAAGCAGCGCCGCCACGATCACGAAGCGCCAGAAGAGCACGAGGAAGACAGAGGGCGTGTCGGCGGCGAGCTTGGCCCCGATGAAGCCCGAGCTCCAGGCGACAACGAGGCCGGCTTCGAGCAGGAGAACCGGTATCGGCGACCGCGTCATGACTTCGGGCGATCCGCCCGAAGCAGCAACGCCGCGATTTCCCGCGCTTCGGTGATCGCGGCCTCGTCACCGAGCGTGAACGCGGCCGCCACCGCGCCTTCGAGAAGAAGGAATAGGGCCGGCGCAAGCCGCGTCGCCTGCGCCTCGTTCCACCCGCCATCCCTGAGCCGCCGCCGCACGAGCGCGAGATAGGCCTTCTTGTGAGCCAGGGCCGCCGTGCGCATTGCGGCATCCTGCGGGTGATCGGACACGGCGCGCAGGAAGAAGCATCCGTTTCCGCCCTTCTCCGTACTCCATGCCCCCAGCGCATCGAACAGCCCGAGCACGCAGTCCGGCCCACCGCGCCCGCCGGTCGCCTGCTCGAGCGCCGCCAGGAACGCGGCGTGGCGGTGCTCCATGGCGCCGACCACGACCTCCGACCGGCCCTTGAAGTGGCGATAAAGGGTTCCGAGCGCGACCGCCGCCTCGTCGACCACCCGGTCGATGCCGACCTCCGCGAAGCCCTCGCGATAGAAGAGCCGATCCGCCGCCGCCGCGATGTCCTGCCGCTTGTCCCTCATGACCCGCAAAATAGAGCGATCGTTCTATTTTGCAAGTGGCTTTCTATCTATGTCCTGTTGGCGCCGGGGTGGGGGCCTAATCGTTGCCGCCGATGCTCGACTGCGAACACATGGCTGTAGAGGGTCGCGATCCACTGCTTGCCCTCCACGGTCCTCTCCAGGTGGCAAAGCCCATCGCCGATATAGGGCTCGACCCGGCTCCAGAAGAAGCGCGGATAGGCGTCGACCAGGTCGGCCGGGCTGGCGAGGCCAAGGGCCGCTGCAGTTCCGGTTTCCGTAAATTCGTGGAACAGGGCGTTCAACCTACGGAGATAGAACGGATCGCCGAGTTGACCGATCAGATCCGCGGCGCGCACGAGGCCCGCCTCGGTATCGGTTTCGGCATAGTCCCCGTCGTCGGGGACCGGAAATCGGGTTAGTTCGATGGCCCGCGCAACCCGGTCCGCATCGATGAAAGGAACCTCGGCGAAGCGCTGCAGCACCACCAGTTTCGACCGTTCGACGTGATGGGGCGCGAGATAGGCGTCGGACGCGCCGCGCGGCCAAGGCAAGCGCGTGCCGGCGGCGTCGATGACGAAGCTGTCCGACCGATCCTCCCGGCAGATGCCGCGCACATAGCCGATATCGTGGGCCAGCAGGGCGATCAGGAAGTGAAGCCAATCCTCCGGGCTGACGACTTCGGTCAGGCGTCTGCCGCGGAGGATGTCCTGGCCGACGAGCGTGACCAGGGCCGTGTGATCGGCGTCGTGATAGAGGGCGTCGCTATTGGCGATGCACTCGATGACAAGCCGCGCCGCACCGTCGAGAACGGCTGCATATTGCGGCTCGCGCTCAGCGAAGGTGCGCCGATAGGTATCCGCCAGATTGCGTCCCAGAGCGTCCGCAAGAAGACTTGTCGAGGTGAGCAGGAGAACCCTCCCGCGACGGGATCTGCCGTCGTCTCCTCAGTTCGCCTCTCCGGTTTCCGACGCCCGATCCGATCTTACCGCAAAGTGCCGCGAAAGAGCGACTCCGATGCAGGATCACCTGGCGCCGGGTACAGGAGCAGCCGTTGATCGGACGCGCTACAACGCGACGGGCTCGAACGCCCCTTCGGACCCGAGCCGCATCAGGTTTCCCGTTTCCAGGTCGAAGTGCCAGCCATGGAGGGAAAGATCGCCGCGCTCGACGCGCTCGCGGATCCAGGGGAAGGTCATCAGGTTGCCGAGCGAGACCTTGATCGTCTCGTGCTCGCAGGTGCGCTGGGCGTCTTCCGGCCGGTCTTGCGTGGCGGCCAGTGCCCGCTCCCGTGCCGGCTGGGCGATGGACATCCAATTGGAAATGAAATCGCTGCCCGGGGTTTCCGACTGCTTCAGCAACGCGTTGACGCCGCCGCAATGGGTGTGGCCCATCACGATGATATGCTCGACCGAGAGCGCGCGGACGGCGAACTCGAGGGCGGCGCTCGTGCCGTGATAGTCGGCATTGGGGGCGTAGGGCGGAACCAGGTTCGCGACGTTGCGCACGACGAAGATCTCGCCCGGCGGCGAGCCGAAGATCAGTTGCGGGTCGGCGCGCGAGTCGGAGCAGGCGATCACCAAGGCCCTGGGCGATTGCCCGTTCGAGGCCAGGGCGTCGAACACCTCGCGATGATCCTGGTAGTAGGTCCTGTGAAATCGACGGAACCCGTTGATCAAGCGTTCCATTGTCTAATCCATCAACTCCTCTGGCTATCTCGGCCTTCCGGTTGCACTCCTGATTCTCGCGGTCCGGCGTGGCAGGTTGCGAAACGTGTAATGGGCGAGGATGGTTAAAAAGCTCGTAAAGCCCTTTATACACCGAGATCCATGAACATGCGTGCCCCTGGTGGCTGTAGCGGGCGAGTCGCATCGTCGGCTCCGTGCGCCGGTCCTGCCGGCACCGCTTTACTGGGGCAGCAGCATACGTCATTGTATACAATCATGAATGCGACGGCCGGCTGCTGAAAGGCCGTCGAGGCGCGAAGAACAGGAGGCGAGGATGAAGTTTGCAATAACGGGACTTGCGGCATTGGCCTGTTCGGCCCTACTGGCCGTATCGTCGGCCGGAGCGGAGCTGCCGGCCGAGATCACGATCGGCACCGAGGGGGCCTACCCGCCCTTCAACTATCTCGACCAGGACGGAACGGTGAAGGGGTTCGAGATCGATCTCGCCGACGCTCTGTGCGAACGGATGAACGTCGAATGCACTTACGTCGTTCAGGACTGGGACGGCATCATTCCGGGGCTGATGGCGGACAAGTATGACGCGATCATCGCCTCGCTCTACATCACCGAGGAGCGAAAGGAGAAGATCGACTTCTCCCAAAAATACTACCAGGTCCCGGCGCGCTTCGTCGTGCCGAAGGAGAGCGATATCGAGATCACGGCTGAAGGCTTGGCCGATATCGTCGTCGGCACGCAGCGGGCCACCAGCTTCGAGCGCTTCATGCGCGACAATTTCCCGGATGTCGAGCTGCGCGTCTACGGGACCTTCGACGAAGCCTATCTCGACCTTGCCTCCGGCCGGCTCGACGCGGTGATGGGCGATGTCGTGGCGCTTTCGGACGGGTTCCTGAAGACGCCCGACGGCGCCGAGTTCGAGTTCCGCGGCCCCAGCTTCACCGGCGAGGAATGGTTCGGCGCCGGCGCCGGCGTCGGCGTGCGCAAGGGCGAGACGGAGCTGCGGGACGCCTTCAACAAAGCGATCCAGGAGGTCCGGGCCGACGGCACCTACGACCGGATCAGCGACAAGTGGTTCGGCTTCGACGTGTACGGAGACTGACGGGGCAGGGACCGGTGCCGTGCCGGTTCCGTCTCGTTTTCCCGCCGAGATTGCTTGATGTTTGATCTCCAAGGCTATGGCTGGATGATCCTCGACGGCGCGCGGCTCACCGTGCTCGTTGGTCTGGCGTCGATGGTTTGTGCGATCGTCGTCGGACTCGTCGTCGCGCTGGCGAAGCTCTTCGGGACATGGTTCGTCCGCGGCGCCGTCGAGGTTTATACGACGATCGTCCGCGGCGTTCCGGAGCTCGTGCTTCTCCTCCTCGTCTATTACGGCGTCCCGACCCTGATTCAGGACCTCGGCGCGGCGATGGGGCTCGAGCTCAAGATCGCGATCAACCCCTTCCTGGCGGGCGTCGGGACAATCACCTTCATCTATGGCGCCTTCGCCAGCGAGGTCTTCCGGGCCTCCTATCTCGCCGTGTCGAAAGGGCAGGTCGAGGCGGCGAGGGCGCTCGGCTTCAACGGCTTTCTCGTCTTTCGGCTGGTCGTCCTGCCGCAGATGCTGCGCTATGCCCTGCCGGGACTCGGCAATGTCTGGATGGTTCTGATCAAGGCGACCGCCCTGATCTCCGTGATCCAGCTTCCCGAGCTGATGCGCAGCGCCGACGTGGCGGCGCGGACGACGCGGATGCCGTTCACCTTCTTCTTCGTGGCTTGCCTGATCTATCTCGCGATCACGCTGGTCTCGATGTGGCTCCAGTCACGAGCGGAGGCCTGGGCCAACCGGGGCGTGGAAGGGGCGCGGCTATGAATTTCGACCTGATCGTCGAAAACATTCCGCGGTTCCTGTCGGGTCTCGTCGTCACGCTCGAGCTCACGGTGGCGAGCTGTGTCCTCGGTTTTGCGCTCGCGGTTCCGCTCGCGCTGATGCGCCTGTCGCCCCATCGGCGCTGGCGCTGGCCGGCGACGGCCTATGTCCTCTTCGTCCGGGGAACGCCGCTGCTGGCGCAGATATTCCTGATCTATTACGGCAGCGGCCAGTTCGTCCCGGCGCTCAAGGCCGTCGGCCTCTGGACCTTTTTCCGCGAGCCGTGGTTCTGCGCGCTTCTGACGCTCACGCTGAACACGGCGGCTTATACGGGCGAGATCCTGCGCGGCGCCATCGCCGGCGTCCCGAAGGGGGAGATCGAGGCCGCGCGGGCCTGCGGCATGCCGCGCCGGCTCCGCTTCCGGCGGATCGTCCTGCCGCGCGCCCTCGGCCTTGCCTGGCCCGCCTATACGAACGAGATCGTCTATCAGCTTCAGGCGACGTCGCTCGTGTCGATCATCACGCTGATGGACATCACCGGCGTCGCACGGGTCATCGCTTCCCGCGATTTCGCCTTCTACGAGGCGTTCCTGACGGCGGCGGCTTTCTACCTCGTCCTGGTCTATGGCGTCCTCTTCGTCGCCAGGCGGGTGGAGCGTCGACTGCTCGCCCACCTCCGGCCGCGAGAGGCGCAGCCGACGCAGCGCGGCTTCGGCTTCGGGTTCGGGCGATGACCGCGGTTAGCGCCGAACCGTTGCGTCCGCTGCAGACCGGGACTCAGGAGGCCGGCTCCGGCACGCTGCGGTCAAAGGCCTACAGCTCGTTGAAGGCGCTGATCCTGCGCGGCAGCCTCAAGCCGGGCGAGCGTCTTGCCGAGGCGGATCTGGCCCGGCGTCTCGGCGTCAGCCGAACGCCCCTGCGGGAGGCGCTGACGCGGCTGGAGCAGGACGGTCTCGTCATCGGCAAGCCGCATCACGGCTATGTCGTCATCGATCTCGACGCCACGGCGCTCCTCGACCTCCTGAACGTCCGCGAGGTTCTCGACGTGCATGCCGCGATGGAGGCGGTGCGCCATGCCTCGAACCGCGATCTCGCCCGACTCCGCACGGTGATGGAGCGGATCGAGCGGCTGAACGAGCGTGACTCGCGGTCCGTCCAGGACATCGCCGAGGAGCTGGAGCTGGGGCTGAGGATCCACGAGGTGATCGCGGAAGCGACCGGCAACCGCTATCTCGTCGAGACGCTGACGCGGATCTATGAGCGGCTCCAGCTCGCGCTCTGGCTGGAGATTCTGTGGATCGACAAGTGGGACAACACCGTGGAGGAGCACCGCGCCATCGTCGACGCCGTCTGTCGGCGCGACGAAGCCGCAGTGGTCGCGGCCGCGAAGGCCCACGTCCAGACATCGCGAGACAACATTCGCCGGCTTGCCGAAGCGAAGGCGCTGCAGATGGCCGTGCGCGGTTAGGCGGAACACCAGTCACTACGAAAGGGAAGAAGACTTTGATGCGCGATTTTCAGGCTCCCGGGCGCTCGCCGGTCCACGCGACGAACGGCATGGTGGCGACCTCGCACCCGCTGGCGACGGGCGCGGCCCTCGATATTCTCAAATCCGGCGGCAACGCCATCGACGCGGCGATCACGGCCGCCGCGGTGCTCGCCGTCGTCGAGCCGCAATCGACCGGCATCGGCGGCGATTGCTTCGCCCTTTACTGCCCGAAGGGGGGCGATCAGGTGATCGCCCTCAATGGCTCCGGACGGTCGCCGAAAGCGGCGACGCTGGAGTGGTTCCAGGAGCAGGGCATCCGCGAGATCACGACCGACTCCGTGCATTCGGCCACCCTTCCCGGCGCGATCGACGGCTGGACGGTGCTCAATCGCGATTACGGGACGAAGGACCTCGCGGAACTGCTGGCCCCGGCCATCCGCTATGCCGAGGAGGGCTATCCGATCCATGCGCGGGTCCGGTTCGACTGGCTGTCCTCGGTCGAACTCCTGAGCAAGGATACGAACGCAAAGGCCCTGTTCCTGCCCAACGGCGCCGTTCCGGCGGAAGGCGATATCCATCGGCAGCCGCAACTCGCCGCCACCCTGCGCGCCATCGGCAAGGATGGCCGCGCTGCCTTCTATGAGGGCGCGATCGCCGAGGCCATGGTGGCCTATCTCCGCGGCAAGGGCGGCCTTCACACCGTCGAGGACTTTGCCGCGACGAAGAGCGACTATGTCCGCCCGATCGCGACCCGCTATCGCGGTTTCGACGTGCATCAGGTCCCGCCGAACAACCAGGGCCTGACCGCCCTTATCATGCTCAACATCCTCGAGGGCTTCGATCTCGCCGGGCTCGACCCGATGGGGGCGGACCGGTTGCATCTCGAGGTCGAGGCGGGCCGGCTCGCCTATTGGGACCGCGATGCCCTGTTCGCCGACGAGTCGGCGATGACGGTCACAGTCGCGGATCTCCTGTCCAAGGGCCATGCGGCATCCCGGCGGGGCCTCATCCGCCACGATGCGGCGATGACGAGCCTGCCCGATCCGGGACTGGCGAAGTCCGACACGGTCTATCTCTGCGTCGTCGACCGGGATCTGAACGCCGTCAGCTTCATCAACTCGATCTATCACTCCTTCGGCAGCGGGCTGCTCTGTCCGCAAACCGGTGTCATGTTCCAGAACCGCGGCGCCTCGTTCCGGATCGATCCGTCGCACCCGAACCGGATCGAGCCGGCGAAGCGCCCCCTGCACACGATCATGCCGGGCATGGTGGTGAAGGACGGCCGGGCCATGATGCCCTACGGCGTGATGGGCGGCGATTACCAGCCCTTCGGCCATGTGCATCTGCTGACCGGCATCGTCGATTACGGCCTGGACGTTCAGGCCGCGCTCGACGCGCCGCGGGCCTTTTATACGGATGGCGCGATCGAGGCCGAGCGCGGCATCCCCGGCGCGAGCATCGCCGGATTGCTCGAAAAGCAGCACCAGGTTCGCATCACCGCGAGCCCGCATGGCGGCGGGCAGGCGATCCGGATCGACCATGATCGCGGCGTCCTGACGGGCGGTTCAGATCCGCGGAAGGATGGGTGCGCGCTCGGTTACTAGATGTGGAGCCTGATCCGATCACGTCGAGCCGGTGTGATCGCTGCATCAGCCTCTAATTGTTTGAAATAGAGGGCAGTCGCATCGCAACGATGTGATTGCCCTCGCCTCACCCTCGCATGGCGCTTTGCAGCACCTTGAAGACGCGCGGGTCCAGGGATTGCGCCACGTTGAAGCGCAGAAAACCGCTGGCCGATTGTGAGAGGCTGAACACATTGCCGGGAGCAAGGACGACATTGTCGGCAAGCGCGAATCGGGCGATGTCGGCGGCGTCCAACCCGTCGGGCAAGCTGCACCAAAGGAACATGCCGGCGCGCGGTTCGATCAGTGGAGTCAGGCCAATCTCTTTCAAACGGCCGGTTGCTTCCCCCATGGCGCGGGCAAGACGCTCGCGCAGGCCGTCGAGATGTCTTCGATAGGTGCCGTCTTTCAGGATGCTGAGAACCAACTCGGCAGAGAAATGACCGCCGCCGAAGGACGTGGCGATTTTCAGATCGACCAGACCTTCGATCCAGTCCTTGCGGGCGGTGATGAAGCCGCAACGCACGGCGGCCGAAAGGGTTTTGGAGAAGCTGCCGATGTGAATGACGCGATCGAGCCCGTCGAATGCGGCCAGACGCGGCGCGGCTTCGTGCTCGAAATCCGCGAAGATGTCATCCTCGATGATCGTCAGGTCATGCAGTTCGGCGAGCTTGAGCAGCCGATGCGCGACGACGGACGCAAGGGTTGCTCCGGTCGGGTTATGCAGGGCCGAATTGGTGATGTACAGACGCGGCCGATGTTCGGCGAGAGCCTGCGCGAACCGGTCTATATCCGGACCGGTCGGTGTATAGGGGACGCCGACGACCTTCGCCCGATGGGCGCGCAGCATGGCGTGAAAGTTGAAGTAGCACGGGTCGTCGACCATCACGGTATCGCCCGGCTCGATCAGGAAGCGGCAGAGCAGGTCGATGGCCTGCGTGCCGGATTCCGTCAGCATGATCTGGTGGGGTGAAGCCTCGATACCATGCTCGGCCATACGCCGGGATAGAAGTTGACGCAGCGGGGCCAGCCCAAGCGGCGTTCCGTAGTCGGTGAGATTGGCCTGATCGGCGCGCGCCAGCGCACGCAGTGCCCGCCGGATGCCGGCGTCGGGCATCCAGGACGCGGGTAGCCAGCCGCAGCCGGGTTTTAGAACATCGCCTCCCGCTTCGAGCGATTGGCGCGACACCCAGAAGGGATCGACCGCGCGGTCCAGTCGCGGGCCGATCTCGGCCAGAGACAAAGGCGGCATATGTCCTGCCACATAGAAGCCTGATCCACGCCGGGATTGGATGACGCCTTCGGCGGCAAGCCGGTCATAGGCTTCGACGACGGTCGATTTGGAAACCTGCATCCGCGCGGCAAGTCCCCGAATGGATGGCAGCCTCGTCCCCGGCGCGAGCGTGCGGCCGGCAATCCGCTTGCGGATCGCCTGCATGACCTGTTCGACCAGCGTGCCGCTGTCGATGCGGGAGATTTCCTCAATATCCATCCGTACTGTACCGGTGAGCAATACAGTTCATCTCAACTGTAATGAATTGTCTCTGGAAAAGCCACGCGCCGCAACCGATACCGTTCGCAACGGGAGTGTGCAGATGGACAAGACGGCAAGCGGCTGGATCAACGGGCTTCTGGGGGTGCTGATCTTCAGCGGATCGCTGCCGGCGACACGGGTTGCCGTCGCTGACTTCGATCCGGTGTTTCTGACCGTCGCCCGTGCGTCCATCGCAGCCGTGCTGGCCCTCGCGCTTCTGCTCGCCTTTCGGGAGAAGAGGCCGAAACGTGGCAATATCCGCTCCCTGATCGTCGTGGCGCTTGGCGTCGTCGTCGGCTTCCCTTTGCTGACGGCGTTTGCCCTCCAGTATATGACTTCGGCACGTTCCATCGTGTTCATTGGCCTCTTGCCGCTGGCGACGGCGATCTTCGGTGTGGTGCGCGGCGGCGAGCGTCCCCGGGCGGCCTTCTGGCTGTTCTCGGGCCTCGGCAGTGCACTGGTTGCCGGCTTCGCGCTCGCGCAAGGCCCTGCCGCCTCTCCGGCCGGCGACATGTTGATGCTCGCAGCCATCATTGTGTGCGGACTCGGCTATGCCGAAGGGGCGAAGCTCTCCCGCAACCTCGGCGGCTGGCAGGTGATTTCCTGGGCGCTTGTCCTGTCTCTGCCCGTCATGGTGCCGCTCACCATCTACACCATGCCGCAATCATGGGCCGGGGTCGGCCAACCGGCCTGGATCGGGCTGGCCTATGTCTCCCTGTTCAGCATGCTCATAGGATTTGTGTTCTGGTATCGTGGCCTCGCCCAAGGTGGGATCGCTGCCGTCGGGCAGTTGCAGTTGCTTCAACCCTTCTTCGGTCTGGCCCTCGCGGCGACACTGCTGCACGAGGCCGTCGGCTGGTCCATGATGGCTGTAACCGCCGCTGTCGTGCTCTGCGTTTCCGGGGCCAAGCGGTTCGCCTCATAGCGACTTGCCGCAAATCGCGATCAGCCGGAATCACCTGACCCGCGTTTCGAAGCCGTAGCCTGAATAAATCGACTGTCGTCGAGTCTGAAATCAGTTGCGACATGACCACGCGGCGCTGCATCATGCGGCGCTGCGCTGGTCACGGAATTGCCACAGTCGTCGGCTAGAGCGACGCGTAGAATGCGGCCGTCGAAGCTGTCGACGCGAATCCCAGGGGGATTCTGTGGAGAGCGCCAGCCAGATATCCTGAATTTCCCGCAATTGCCTTTAAAGATTCTGCCTTGCAACAAGTCGAAGTGAAGAACAGCAGCGGACGGGCAGCGTCCGCCGTGATGCCCTTCCAGATCCGCGGTCGGTCGTTCACGGCCGTCGTCCTGCAGATGACCGGCGCTGCCGATGCGGAATTTTACCAGACGCTCGACGCCAAGCTGTCGCAGGCGCCGCATTTCTTCACGAATGCGCCGTTCGTCATCGATCTCGACAGGGCCGTCGGCCTCAACCGGTCCGGGGACTTCACGGGTCTCGTCCGGGAATTGCGGGCGCGCAAGCTATCGGTGATCGGCGTCCAGAACGGCACGATCGAGCAGAACGCGGGCGCACTCACCGCCGGCCTCATAACGCTGCAGGGCGGACGCGACCTGCCGCCGGATGGGGCGAAGGCCCGGTCGGGGGATGAGTCGTCGGGAGAGGAGGCGGAGGATCGGCCCAGGGAGCGGCCGATCGACCGAAACGACCGCGTCGCCGCGGCGACCGAAGCGGCGGAACCCGCGGAGATCGCGGCCGGCGGCACGGTGCTGATCACTGAGCCCGTGCGCTCTGGGCAGCGAATCTTCGCTGATCGCGGCGATCTCGTGGTCGTCGCGTCGGTCGGTTCCGGCGCAGAGCTTGTCGCGCATGGCAACGTCCATATCTATGGCAGCATGCGCGGTCGGGCGCTCGCCGGCGTGAACGGCGACACGAGCGCGCGAATCTTCTGTCAAAGCCTTGAGGCGGAGTTGATCGCGATCGCCGGCCTGTATAAGACCAGCGACGACATCGGGCCGGCGGCCTGGAAGCAGCGGGTCCAGGCGTTCCTCGATCAGGATGCGCTCTGCGTCGAACCCCTGAAGTAGTTTTGACCCATCAAGCGGGGAGACCATTTCATTGGCTAAAATCATCGTTGTGACATCGGGCAAGGGGGGAGTCGGCAAGACGACCTCGACGGCCGCCATCGGCGCCGGGTTGGCGATGCGCGGCAAGAAGACGGTCATCATCGATTTCGATGTCGGCCTGCGCAACCTCGATATGATCATGGGGTGCGAGCGGCGGGTGGTGTTCGACTTCATCAACGTCATCCAAGGTGACGCGAAGCTCAAACAGGCCCTGATCAAGGACCGGCGGCTGGACAATCTGTCGATCCTGCCGACCTCGCAGACCCGCGACAAGGATGCGCTGACGCGCGACGGCGTCGAGAAGGTGCTGAAGGAGCTGCGCGACGAGTACGATTACATCATTTGCGACAGCCCGGCCGGCATCGAGCGCGGTGCGCATATGGCGATGTATTTTGCCGACGAGGCGGTGGTCGTCACCAATCCCGAAGTGTCGTCGGTGCGCGACAGCGACCGCGTGCTCGGCCTGTTGAGCAGCAAGAGCCGACGCGCCGAGAAGGGGGAGGAGCCGGTCAAGCCGCACCTTCTGCTGACGCGTTACGATCCCGCCCGTGTGGCGAAGGGCGAGATGATGAAGGTCGAGGACATCCTCGAAATCCTCTCCATTCCGCTCCTCGGCATCGTTCCCGAGAGTCCGGCGGTCCTAAAGGCCTCGAATCTCGGCACGCCGGTCACGCTCGATGCGAACTCCAATGCCGGCAAGGCCTATGTCGATGCCGTCTCCCGGCTGATGGGCGAGCAGATCGAGGTGCGCGTCCTCCCGCCCGAGCGGCGCGGCCTGTTCCAGCGCCTCCTGGGGAGGCCGGCATGACGCTGTTCAGCTTTTTCCGCCGACCGCGACAGGTGCACTCCGCCGATATGGCCAAGGAGCGGTTGCAGATCCTCCTTGCCCATGAGCGCTCCGACCGCTCGTCCGGTCCCGATTACCTCCCGCTTCTCCAGAAGGAGATCCTCGAGGTCATCAAGAAATACGTCCAGATCGACAGTGAGAAGGTCGGGGTCAAGCTGGAGCGGGGCGCCGAGATGTCGACGCTCGAAGTGAATATCGAGCTTCCGGCGGCACAGGCGGCGAAGAGGAACCAGGCCGCTCAGCCGGCGAGGCACGCCTTCGCGCGATGATTTGAGGAAGTCGCTCGTCGAGCGCGACGCGCTCGGGGAGAGGCCGCCCGGTTCCGAGACAGCCGTTCAGTAGTCGGCGCTTCGCGCCCGACCATCTGCAGCATCCATGCGGCCGATATCGATATCGGCCGGGTTTGATCTGCGTCCGGTAGCCCGCCGGCAGCCCGAATGTATCGTGAAACATTCGAGGGCAAGCGGAACGTTTGGCATGGGTAGTGCGTTAGGGGTATGCTGTGCGTCCGTCGCGAGGGTCGGGGCGAGGCGCGTATTGGCGTGCAGGGCTGCGACCGGGTTCCTATCCGGTACGCTCGGCGAGCGTGCCAAGAGGAGAGTCATGAATCAGGTGGTTTCCTCTTTGTCTCCCGCGCTTGCTGAATATGCCAACGATGCGTCTCGCGTTCTCGATGCGCCGCCACGCTTCCTCGAATTGCTGCCCATCGCGATCTATGCCTGCGACGCAGATGGCAGAATACGCTGGTTCAATCGCCGTGCCGTCACCTTGTGGGGCCGCACGCCGCGCGTTGGTGATGACGAGGAACGTTTCTGCGGTTCGTACAAGTTGTATCACCTCAGCGGCCATCCGATGCCCCATGCGGAAACGCCGATGGCACATGTCCTGAAAACTGGAACTTCGGTTGACGGCAAGGAGGTGACGATCGAGCGCCCGGACGGCTCCCGCGCGACCGCGATGGTCCACATCGATCCGATTCATGACGCGGACGGTCATCTGCTCGGTGCTGTCAATTGCTTCCATGACATCACCGAGGTGAAGCGGGCGGAGGAGAAGCTGCGTGAGAGCGAGCGGCGGTTCCGCGGACTGCTGGAGGCGCTGCCCGCGGCCATCTACACGACCGATGCCGCTGGGCGGATCACATTCTACAACGAGGCTGCTGCCGAGCTTTGGGGGCATCGACCGGAGCTCGGAGAAAGCGAGTGGTGCGGCTCCTGGCGCCTCTATTCGCCGGACGGCAGGCCGATGCCGCATGACGAGTGTCCCATGGCGGTGGCGCTGAAGGAGAACCGATCCGTCAGGGGCGAGGAGGCCATCGCCGAGCGGCCCGATGGCGCGCGCGTTCCCTTCATCCCCTACCCGACGCCGCTGCGCGACGCCACGGGCATGCTCGTCGGCGCGGTGAACATGCTGGTCGACATCACCGATCGCAAGCGGGCGGAGGAGCGGCAGAAGGCGCTGCTGGACGAGCTAAATCATCGGGTCAAGAACACGCTCGCCACCGTGCAGTCGCTTGCCAGCCAAACCATCCGCGGGGCCGACGTGCCCAAGGGTGTGCGTGAGGCCTTCGAGCGACGGCTGCTCGCCCTCAGCAGGACGCACGATCACCTGACGCGCGCACGATGGGAGTCGGCTGATCTCGAAGCGATCCTCCACGACATCTTTGCGCCATATCAGGGAGATGCCGGCCGGAACGAAACTGAAGGCCGGATCCGACTGGAGGGCGAGCCCGTCAAGCTGAAGCCGAAGCCCGCGCTGACGCTCGCCATGGTGCTCCATGAACTCGCGACCAACGCCGCAAAATACGGCTCACTGTCCGCGTCGGGCGGCGTTCTCACCGTCTCATGGGTCGTTATAGATGGCGAAGCGGGCTGCGGCTTGCGGATCGAGTGGCAGGAATCCGGCGGTCCGGCCGTCAAGCAGCCGCAACGCCGCGGCTTCGGCAGCCGGCTCTTGGAGCGGGGCATCACGAAGGAACTGAAAGGCTCGGCACAGATCTCCTTCGACCCCGCTGGCGTTCGCTGCTGCATGGAGATGCCGGTATAATCCTTCAACGGCGCATGAGTGAGCCTCTGTCGGCCGACGGCCTCAAGATCCTCGTCGTCGAGGACGAGACCATCATTTCCTTCCTGATCGAGGATATGCTGCAGGAGCTTGGCTGCGCCGTCGTGTGGCATGCCGGCGACGTGCGCGAAGCACTGGCACTATTGCGCGACCGCCGGCCCGATGTCGCCGTGCTCGACGTCAATCTGGGGCGGGAACTGGCGTACCCCATCGCAGCGCAGTTGGACGCCGCGCGAATTCCCTTCATCTTCGCGACAGGATATGGGCGCGACGGCATTCCGGATGAGTGGGCCTCACGGCCGGTGATTCAGAAGCCCTTCGCGATCGAGACGCTCGCGGCGGCACTGGACTCGGTGCTTCGAACTTAGAGTGCTAAAACAGACCATGGATAGGGTCTGTTAGGCTCTCTGAGCGAACTGCCGGGCAATTACCGCCGGTCTGTCTCCGCGCCGATCCAGTCGAGATAGGCCGGATTGCCGCTCGCGATCGGCAGGACGATGGCGCAGGGGCAGTCGTAGGAATGCAGCGCCTTGACGTGCTCGACCACCTGCTCCGCCAGATCCCGGCGGGTCTTCAGGATCAGGATCGTCTCGGCGCCGGTTTCGAGCGCACCCTCCCACCAATAGAGCGAGCGCATGCCGGAAAGGATGTTGGCACAGGCGGCCAGCCTCTCCTCGACAATGGCGCGACCGACCCTCTCGGCCTCGGCATCATCCGATGCGGTCACATAGATTAGGCAGAATTCCATCGGGACCCTCAAAATTACCGATGCGATGACCGGCCCGCAAGAGCGACCGGTCTTCTCGCGGGACTTTGGACCAGAGTTCAGGGTAGGTCCAACGCGCCGGAAGCCTCTCCCTCGGACCGGCTCAATTCTGCGGGAGGGCTGCCGGGAAGCGCGGCAACCGATACGGTGGCGAGCCTTTCTTTCATAGTTCGGTCGCAACCGAATCATCGCCACTCAACAGTTCGATAGAGTGCGCGGATATTTTCCATAGACAGAGGGTGCACGACGCGATGATCACCTGCTTCATCCGCTATGAAATCGACCCTTTCAAGATCGCTGCCTTTGAAGATTATGCCCGCAACTGGGGGCAGGCGATTCCCCGCTGCGGCGCGGACCTGATCGGCTATTTCGCTCCGCATGAAGGGTCGAGCACCGTTGCTTACGGCGTCTATAGCATCGACAGCCTCGCCGCCTATGAGAGATACCGGGCGCGCCTGAGCGACGATCCGCTGGGCCGGTCGAACTACGAATTCGCCAGGAAGGAGCAGTTCATTCGCCGGGAGGACCGGCTCTTCCTCCGGCTGGCCTCGACACCCCACGCGGAGCTCGTTCGTCCATGATCGCCGTGATCTTCGAAGTTTGGCCCGCTGAGGGGCAGGCCGAACACTACCTCGATCTCGCCGCGGCTATCCGCGCCGACCTTTCGGCCATCGACGGGTTCATCTCGGTCGAGCGCTTTCAAAGCCTCAGCGAGCCCGGAAAGCTGCTATCGCTGTCGTTCTGGCGCGACGAGGCGGCGGTGGCGCAATGGCGGGCTCTTCCGTCCCATCGCGCGACGCAGGCCAAAGGACGCGCCGGTGTCTTCCGTGATTACCGTCTGCGCGTCGCGGATGTGATCCGCGATTATGGCCTGACCGACCGCAAGCAAGCCCCGGCCGACAGTCGGGCCGCGCATCCTCCGTCACGGGCCGTCGAGCTCTCCGCCGAGCAATCCTGATCGTCGCCGGCCTGATCGTCGCCGGCCTGATCATCGCCGGAACGAGGCGATCAGCTCGACATGGTGGGACCAGACGAACTGGTCGACGATGCGCAGTTCCGTGACGCTATAGCCTCCGTCCAGCAGCCGGCGCGCGTCGCGGGCGAACGTCGCCGGATTGCAGGAGACCGCGACGACGATGGGAACCCGCGACCCGGCGATCTCGCCGGCTTGAGCCTGCGCGCCGGCGCGCGGCGGATCGAACACGAGGCCGTCATAGGCCGCCAGCGCGGCGGCGGGCACGGGATCGCGAAACAGATTGCGCCGGACGGTGGATAGCCGGCCCGTCAGCTTGGCGGAGCGCGCCGCACGGTCGAGCGCGGCGAGGGCCGGCGGATCCGCGTCGAAGGCGTCCACGCCTGCGCCCTGCGCGGCAAGCGGCAGCGAGAAGGTCCCGCATCCACAGAAGAGGTCGGCGACACGGCGCGCCGCGCCCAATCCGGCGAGGACGTCATTGACCAGCGCGCGTTCTCCCGCCTCGCTCGGCTGGAGAAAGCTCCCGGGCGGCGGCGTCACGGGCACGCCGCCGAACAGCGCCGCGACCGTTCCCTTCTGGATCATCGGCTCGGGATCGGCCGTGGTCGTGCGACGCCACGAGACGCGCGCGACATCGGCGGTGGCGGCGAAGGCGGCGACCTGCTCGCGTGCCTCCAGGTCCGGATCGCGTCCGATCGTCAGGAGGAGATCCACGCCGCCGGTCAGCGCCGCCACCGCAAAGTCGGCCGTTTCCCCCTCGCGCAGCAGGGCGCCCGCCAAGTCCCGCAGGTCGGGCAGAAGGGCGACGAGACGTGGCACCAGGATCGGGCAATCGGAGATCGGTTCGATGGCCGCGCTCTCCCGCGCATTGAAGCCGAGCGTCACGGTGCCGCGGCGCTTGCGCGCGGCAAGCGTCGCCCGGCGCCGGCTCGCCGGCTCGACCGTCACCGCATCGCGCAGGGGCACATCGCGGATGCCGCGCCGCTCGAGCTCAACGAGCACCTTCCGCCGCTTCCAATCCGCGTTCTCGGCGGCCGACAGTTGCTGGGCCGCGCAGCCGCCGCAGCGGAGGAAATGCGGACAGGGCGCCGCCTCGCGGGCCGGTGAGGGCGCGAGGATCTCCACCAATTCGGCGGTCAAGCCGTCCTTGCGGCGCCCGCTCGGTCGAATCCGTACGCGCTCGCCCGGCAACGTGCCCGGCACGAACACACGCTCTCCGGCGAGCGAGGCCAGCCCGTCGCCGCGCCAGCCGAGCTCTTCGATCTCGACCTCGATGATCTGGTTCGATCTGCTCATTACTGGCCGGTCAGTCCGGCTCGTCCTCCAGCTCTTCGTCGAAGGCCGGCAGGTCGACAAGGTCGCGCGCGAACTCCTCATAGGCCGTCTCGGCCTCGCGGACGGCCGGCAGGCCGATCAGCACATTGAACTCGTCGAACGTCATCAGCCGATCCTCGACGGCGGCCGTCGTGCCGTCGCGTGCGAGGGCGCTATAGAGCCCGCGAAGGGCCTCGGCGACGGCATAGGTGGCCGCCACCGGAAAAGTCACGGCGGCAAAGCCCATCTCTTCGAGCGCTGCCGCCGGCAGCAGCGGCGTCCGGCCGCCCTCGATATTGTTGGCGAGGCAGGGGCCGGGAATCTCCGAGCAGACCCGGCGCAGCTCCTCCACCGAGACCGGCGCTTCGACGAACAGGAGATCGGCGCCCGCCTCGCAATAGAGCTGGGCCCGCTCGATCGCCTCGTCGAGCCCATGCACGGCGCGGGCGTCGGTGCGCGCCATGATCACGAGGTCGGCGTCAATCCGCGCATCCAGCGCCGCCTTGAGCTTCGCCACCATCTCCGCCGCCGGCACCACCCGCTTGCCGGCCATATGCCCGCACCGCTTCGGCGCCACTTGGTCCTCGATGAACAGGCCGGCGACGCCGGCGCGCTCGAAGGCGCGCACGGTGCGGGCGACGTTCGTCGTGTTGCCGTGCCCCGTATCGCCGTCGGCGAAGATCGGCAGGTCGGTGCAGTCGGCGAGGCGCGCATACATCTCCGCCATCTCGCTCATGCCGAGCTGCCCCACATCGGGCGCGCCGAGAAGGCTGGCTGCAGCGCTATAGCCGCCGCAGGTGACCGCGGCGAACCCGGCCTGCTCGGCCAGGCGAACCGACAGCGCGTCGTGGGCGCCGGGCAGGAGCAGGATCTCCGGCGCCTCGACGAGAAGGCGAAACCGCGTGGTGCGCCGCATTCCCCGATCCTTCCCTGTTCTATCCCGTTCAACCGGCCGCAAGCGCGATCGTCCCCGATCGGAACTGCCGGCGCCAGGAGAATATCCGACTCCGATCCGGCTGTGGTAATACAGGGAGTTCCCTTTGGGAACTTCCCTTTCCAAGAGGCGTTATTTCTCATGGATTTTGGCTAGAACAGGGAGATTAGTCGCAATGGATATCCGGAAAGGCCTGCTTCGCTCCATCCCCGCGGTGGGGCTGGCGGTCGCTATGACGGCAGGCGCCGCATCGCTTTCGAAGGCTCAGACCATGGGTGACGTGGGCTTCGCCGAGTATCATGGCGCGATCCGCGCATATGAGCTGTGCAACGACGTGACGTTCGATCAGGACGCCTACAATGCCCTGGAGCGAGCGATCAACGAGCGGACGAGCGACACCATGAGCGTCGGCGAGAGCCTGTCGACGATTGAGCAAGCACAGTCCGAAGCCTTTGACATGGTCTTCAAGTACCGGTGCGATAGCGAGCCGGTCGGCAGGCTGCTCGCGCTGTTCCAGTCGGATCTGGCGCCGGCGGTGATGTAGCGATATCGCCGGCCCCGCCTTCAGGGCCGGCACGATTTCCTCTATTTCCCTCTCCCCGCAGGGTGGGGAGAGGGCGGTCCTTCCGTACAAATTTGGTTATGCCGCGGCCGCGAACCGGTCGCGATCATGCGGCTCGGTGAAATCGATCGCCGGGCCTTTCGGCACGATTCCCGCCGGGTTGATCGTCCGGTGGCTTTCGTAATAGTGGCCCTTGATGTGGCGCATATCGACCGTCGAGGCCACGCCCGGGACCTGATACAGCGCGCGGGTGTAGTTCCAGAGATTCGGATAGTCGACGAGGCGCTGGCGGTTGCACTTGAAGTGCCCGACATAGACCGCGTCGAAGCGCACCAGCGTGGTGAACAGCCGCCAGTCCGCCTCGGTCAGCCGGTCGCCGGCGAGATAGCGCTGACGGGCAAGCCGGTCCTCGATCTCGTCGAGTGCGGCGAACAGCGCGTCGAAGGCCGTGTCATAAGCCTCCTGCGTGGTCGCGAAGCCGGTCTTGTAGACGCCGTTGTTGATGCCGTCATAGACGCGCGCGTTGACGGTATCGATCTCGCCGCGCAAGGCCTTCGGATAGAAGTCGAGCGAGGAATCGCCGAACGCGTCGAAGGCGCTGTTCAGCATGCGGATGATCTCCGCCGACTCGTTGCAGACGATGGTCTCCCGCTTCTTGTCCCACAGCACGGGCACGGTGACGCGGCCGGTATAGTCGGGCTGCGCCTTGGTGTAGACCTCATGCAGGAAGCGCGCGCCGTTCACATGGTCGGGGATGCAGCCCGGCCGTTCGCTGAACTGCCAGCCGTTCTCCGCCATCAGCCAGTCGACGACCGAGAGCGAGATCACGTCCTCCAGCCGCTTCAGCTTGCGGAAGATCAGCGTGCGATGCGCCCAGGGGCAGGCGAGGGAGACATAAAGGTGATAGCGTCCCGGCTCGGCCTTGAAGCCGCTTGACCCGTCGGCGGTGATCTCGTTTCGAAAGCTGCTCTCGCCGCGCACGAAGCGGCCGCCGGACTTCGCGGTGTCGTACCATTGGTCGTGCCAGACGCCGTCGATCAGAAGGCCCATGCAATATTCCCTCAAACATCCTTATCCGCTGAGTAGTGACGCGGAAGATAACCACAGAGACACAGAGATAATTTCTCTTTAGTACTCTGTGCCTCTGTGTCTGTGTGTCTCAATAACTTACCGCTCAGCCGGCCAGCTTGGCGGCGATCTCGGCGACGTGGCGGCCCTGATAGCGGGCGCCTTCCAGCTCGTTCTCGCTCGGCTGGCGCGAGCCGTCGCCGCCGGCGATGGTGGAGGCGCCGTAAGGGCTGCCGCCGGTGATCTCGTCCATCCGCATCTGGCCCTGCCAGGAATAGGGCAGGCCGACGATCACCAGGCCGAGATGCATCAGCACAGGGATGGTCGTCAGGATGGTGCTCTCCTGCCCGCCATGCTGGGTGGCGGTGGAGGTGAAGACGCTGCCGACCTTGCCGTTCAGCTTGCCTTGCGCCCACAGGCTGCCGGTCTGGTCGAGGAAATTCTTCATCTGTGCCGTCATGTTGCCATAGCGGGTCGGCGTCCCGATGATGATCGCGTCGTAATCCGGCAACTCGTCGACGGTCGCGATCGGCGCCGCCTGGTCCAGCTTGAAGCCGGATTTCTTCGTGATCTCCTCCGGCACCAGTTCCGGCACCCGCTTGACCGTCACCTCGGCGCCGCCCTCGCGCGCGCCCTCCGCCACCGCCTGGGCCATCCGCTCGATATGGCCATAGCTGCTGTAGTAAAGCACCAGAACCTTCGTCATCGATCGCTCTCCTGAAATCCCGAATTGCCGGGCGGGTCCCGCCGATCCGGCTTCATCCGCCACCCCATGAACGTAATGACGGCCGGCAATAGGAGGTAGAACGGTCCGCGGAACCAAATTGTTTCCGCGCATGGACAATCGGGGCGTCGCCCCGATGGCTCTAGCCCGATGGCTCTAGAGTGTGATTCGATCAGGTTGACCCGACCTGATCAGTTCATCCGCCAGATCGCGAAATTGAGCGCCGCCGCATAGCCGACCCAGAGCAGATAGGGCAGGAGGAGCCAGCCGGCGAGCGGGCGGACGCGGCCGAAGGTGACCATCGTGGCGAGGATGGCCGCCAGCAGCAAAATGATCTCGATCAACCCGAGGCCGGGGCTGCGCAGCCCGAAGAACAGGACGGACCAGGCGCAGTTGAGCGCGAGTTGAAGGCCGAACAGCGTCATCGGCAGGGCAATGGCCGTGTACATGTAGGTCCGCTCGCGCCAGACCAGCCAGGCCGCCACGGCCATGACGATGTAGAGGACGGTCCAGACAACGGGAAAGACCGCGTTCGGCGGCGTCCAGGACGGCTTGGCGAGCGCCGCGTACCAGTCGCCCAGCGCCGGTTCAGTTACCCGGCTGCCGATCCAGCCGATGGCGAGGCAGAGCCCGACGAATCCGATGAGGACGAACCCGCTGCGCAGCGGGCTGTGATGATGGCCCGGCAGGGCCGGCAGAATCCCCGCTTTGCCGCGCCGAACCTGGATCACCGTCCCTCCCGGCGCCAGGCCAGAAGCGTCGCGCCCAGGCCGAGCAGCAGAATCACCAGGGCCGGGAGCAGCGGCACCTGGCGGATTCCCGTTACCAGATAGTCCTGGTTCCGCTGCAGGCCGATCCAGCCGGGCCCGGCCGCATCCCGGTCGGGGCCGACTTGGCGCAGGGACGGAACATCCTCCTCGGCGAGCCGCCGGACGCTGCCGCCGGTCTGGTCCGCGATAGGCTGGAGCAGGTCGCCGCTGGCGCGCAGGTCGGCGAACTCCAGCGGGTTCAGGGCGCCGCTCGCGGCGAAGGCCATCCGGGTGCCGTCGCTGATTCGGTAGAGGCCCGGCTCCGCCGCCGGCAGGCTGCCGACGGCGCGACCGTCGCCGGCATCGCTCAGCGGCACGGTGAGTGTCTTCCCGGTCGGCGTGGTCACCTCGACCGTCTCCGGATGTTCGGTCAGGCTGCGCCGGGTGATCTCGATGCGCCCGTCGATCACCATCGCCTTCAGGTCCTCCTCCTCCAGCTCCGGCTCCTTCATCAGCCAGTGGGCGATGCGGCGCAGCAGCTCGCCCTGCGGGCCGCCGCCCTCGAACCCGCGCGACCAGAGCCAAATCTGATCGCTCAGGAGCTGTGCGACGCGCCCGTCACCGAACCGGTCGAGGATCAGCAGCGGCAGTCCGTTGGCGCCGTCCAACACCGTCTCGCCGCGCCGGGCGCTCGCCTCGATCTGCATGAACCAGCGGCCCCAGGAGGGGGACTCGTCCCCGCCGCTTGTTTCAGGGGCGCCCCCGGGGCTGCCGATACCGGGCAGGTCCGCGGTTACCGGGTGCCGGCGGCCGATCACGGTGACGCCGGGGCGGAATCCCTGCTCGACGACATCTCCCGACGGCTCCCCCGGCAGCACCCGCCCCAGCGGCGACTGGTAGAGGCCGAACGGCCCCGCAAGGGTGGATCCGGACGACACCAGCAGCGCTCCGCCCTCCTCGACATAGCGGGCGATATTCTCGAAATAGGCGCGCGGCAGGACGCCGCGGCGGCGGTAGCGGTCGAAAATAATCAGGTCGAACTCGTCGAGCTTGATCTCGAACAGCTCGCGGATCGGGAAGGCGATCAGCGACAGCTCGTCGATCGGCGTGCCGTCCTGCTTCTCCGGCGGCCGAAGAATCGTGAAATGCACCAGATCGACCGCCGGGTCGGATTTGAGAAGGTTGCGCCAGGTGCGCTCGCCGGCATGCGGCTCGCCCGAGACCAGCAGCACGCGCAGGCGGTCGCGTACGCCATTGACCATCACCACGGCGCTATTGTTGACGAGGCTCAGCTCGCGCGGGCCCTGCTCGACGGCGATCTCGAACACCGTCGGCCCGCCATGCTCCAGCTCGAGAAGGATCTCGTAATCGACCCCGATCGGAATCGACAGCGGGTCAAGCGGCTCTCCGTCTTGCGTCACCGTCACCTGCGCCAGGCCCGAGACCTCTGCATCCGGCAAGCCCTCGCCCCGAAGGTCGTCCACGCGGACGGTCATGGCGATCTCTTTGTTGACGATGCCATAACTCGGCGCCTCGGTGACCATCAGCCGCCGATCGCCCTCGTCGGCACGGCCGGACAGCAGCGCATGCACGGGCGCATCGAAGCCGAGTTCCTGCAGATCGGCCGGGACATCGTGCACTTGGCCGTCGGTGATGACGACGACACCCGCGACCCGTCGGCTCGGCACGTCGGCAAGAGCCCGGGTCAGCGCGTCAAAGAGCTGCGTCCCCTCGGCCGCAGCGCCGGCCGGCGTCTCGGGGCCGCCGGCGCGCACGATCCGCACCTCGAC
Source organism: Virgifigura deserti (assembly GCA_003576685.1). Lineage (GTDB taxonomy): Bacteria > Pseudomonadota > Alphaproteobacteria > Dongiales > Dongiaceae > Virgifigura > Virgifigura deserti. The sequence goes on along the minus strand of QOZR01000002.1, from coordinate 366,040 downwards.
ATTGTCGAAGGTGCGCAGTTGGCGCTCCACCTCGGCAAGCGCCGCCTCGGTCTCGGCCGTGCGCTCCTCGATCTCCTGGCTCGGAGACTCGTCGACGAGAACCACCGCGACGTCGTCCAAGGCTTCCCGTTGCTCCCGCACGAGCGAGGGATTCAGCAGTGCAACCATCAGCACCGCCACCGCCAGAAAGCGCCACGCGACGCCGCGCGCGCGGCGGAACAGCGCCAGCCCGAGCATGAGGAGCGCCGCGAGGCCCAAAACGCCGATTGCCGGCCACGGGAGCAGCGGCGCGAGATCGATGCTGAGAGAACCGAGATTCATTGCCCGAGGCGCTCCAGGATCGCCGGCACATGCACCTGGTCCGACTTGTAGTTCCCGGTCAGTGCATACATCACGAGATTGACGCCGAACCGATAGGCCATTTCCCGCTGCCGCTCGCCGCCGGGCACGACGGGAAACATCGGCCGGCCGGTGTCGTCCACCGCCCAGGCGCCCGCCCAATCGTTGCCGCCGATGATGACCGACGAGACGCCGTCATTGACGCTGTCGTCGCCGTCCTCGACCCACAGCCCGCCACCGGCCCAGCGGCCGGGAAACTCCTGCATCAGATAAAAGGCCTTGGTCAGCACATGCTCCGTCGGCACCGGGATCAGGGGCGGAATGTCGAGTCCTTGGACGAGGTCGCGCAGCTGGGCGGTCCCCGCGCCGACAACTCCCAGACTGCCTCCCGCATTCTGGTCGCGCGTGTCGAACAGGATGATGCCGCCGTTCTTCAGGTAACTATTGAGCCGGTGCATGGCGGTATCCGACAGCATGGCCTGTTCCGGCGCGATCGGCCAGTAGAGCAGGGGGAAAAAGGCGAGTTCGTCGGTCTCGATATCCACGCCGAGCGGCGGGCCCGTCTCGACCGCCGTCCTCTGCCGGAGGACCAGCGTCAGTCCTTCCAGCCCGGCCCGGCTGGTCGCGTCGACTTCCGGGCTCCCGGTTCGCACATAGGCGAGCCGCGTATCCGCGGTCGCGGCGATGGCGAAGGCATCCGTTCCCCGCTCCACCGACCCGTTCTGCGCAAGCGCCGTCATCGGCAGGATCAGGCAGAAGGCGATCGCCCCAAGATGGGCCGTCCCGAGGCGGGCGGTCCGTCCCGTCGGCAGGAGGCCGCGCAGCGCCAGCGCGATGCCGAGATCGACCAGCAGGAGCAACAGCCCGGCAGCCAGCAGCCAGGGCTTCAAGTCCACTTCCTGCGACTCCGCGAATGGGCTTGGCGAAACGCCGGCCGGCAGACGGCCGATCGGTCGGATCTCGGAGATGCCCGCGGACAGATTGAGGGCGCGTCGCGCCATGTCCTGGCCATAGAAGCCCGGCGGATGCCGCGGGTCGACGCGACCGCTGTCGAGGACCGCCGGCGTGGCCGGCACGGCCGTCGCCGGTGGGGCGCCGAGGCGGCCGAATCCGTCGAGCGTTTCGAACGGCGGCAGGGGCTCGCTCGATGCGGCGGTCACCGCGCCCTGGCTCAAATCGACGATCCGCTGCAGCATTTCGACGAACAGGCCGGACAGCGACAGGTTCGACCAGTCCGTGTTCGCCGTGGTGTGGACCAGGATCAGCCAGCCGTCGCCGCGGCGCTCGGCGGTAACGAGCGGCGTGCCGTCCTGCAGCCGCGCCCAGGTCTTGCGGCCGAGATCGACCTCCGGCTGGGCCAGCACCTGCCGGCGGATCACCAGGTCCTTCGGAATCGCCAGCCCGGCGAAGGGGCTGTCCGTGGGAAACGGCGCGAGCTGCGCCGGTTGCGACCAGGACAGCGCGCCGCCGAGGGTGCGGTCCCCGCCGCGCAGGCGCACCGGCAGCAGCGCGTCCGCGTTCTGCGCCAGCCGCGGGCCGGCGAAGCGAAGCAGCACGCCGCCCTGTTCGATCCACTCGGCGACCTCCGCCCTGTCGGAGTCCGGCAGGTTGCCGACATCGGCCAGCACCAGCACGGCCAGCTCGCGTTGCAGGAGTTCGAGGATGTTGCCCTTTCGAGTCTCGCTATGCGGCGTCAGCGCCCGCTCGATGTAGTAGAGGTCTCCCAGCAGCGGCTGCGCCTCGGCGTCCGGACCGCCGGAGACGACTCCGACCGGCCGCTGCCGCCACCGCTCGTCGAGCAGCACGACGGAGCCGCTCGAGTCCTCGCCCTCGATGGCGAGGCGCACGATCCGATTGCGCATTTCCAGCGGCAGCGTGACGGCGCGCTCGGCTTCGGTGGCACCGTCGCGGAAGACCACCTCCTCCCGGGAGATTAAGTGCCCGTCCTCGCCGCTGGCCAGGATCGCCACCGTCCGCTCGCCGGCGCCGGCCGCCCGTCGCAGACGAAGCGTCAACGCCGTCCGGTCGGCCGTCGGCGGCAATTGCAGTAGCGGCAGCGTCGCCGCAGGATCCTGCAGGACGCGAAGGCTCCCCATGCGCTGCAGATGCTCCGCCAGGGCGAAGCTCGCATCTTCCGCTGCCGTCGCGATTCCGTCGGACAGCCAGACGATGTTCGGTGCGGTCTCGAACTGGAGATCGCCGAGCGCGGCCAGCGCGGCAGCGCGATCGACCGGCCAGGGCTTCGGCGCCAGGGCCTGCGCCTGGCTGCGTGCCTCGGCCGCGGGCAGCAGGGAGGTCGCTGCGATCGGCTGCCCGTCCGCGCGCGGCGCGGTCGTCAGCAGCATGACCGGCTTCTGGGCGCGCTCGGCCTCGTCGATCAGATCGGTCATCGCCGTCCGCCGCGCCTCCCACTGTGGCGCGGCCGCCCAGCCGTCGTCGACGACCAGCAGCAGCGGGCCCTGCCCGGATAGGCGCGCGCCCGCATTGATCAGTGGATGCGCGAGCGCGAGAATGACCAGACTCGCGATCAGCAGCCGCAGGGCGATCAACCAGGGCGGCGTCCGGTGCGGCGTCTCTTCGCGCGGCTGCAGGCCGAGCAGCAGGCGGATAGCCGGAAAGCGGACGCGCCGCGGCACCGGTGGCGTCACTTTCAGAAGCCACCACAGGACCGGCAGCGCGCCCAGTGCCAGCAGGATCCAGGGCGCGGCGAAGCTGAGGCCCATCATCGATGTGGCCCCACCGGCTCGGACAGCAGCAGGAACAGCGTCAGCAGCGCCGATTGTGGCGGACGATCCGTTCGGTGGCTCGACAGCGTCCAGCCGGCGGCGCGCGCCAGCGCCGCCAGGCCGTCGTGATGCGCGTGCATGCGTCCGATATAGTCGTCGCGCACGGATTCGACGCGGCTCAGCAGCAGGTCGCCTTCGCCTTCGAGCCCTTCGAAGCGAACGCGGCCGGCGAAGGGCAGCGTCTCCTCCGCGGGATCCAGGACCTGCAGCATATGGCCGCGCACGCCATGTTCGGCGAATCGCCGGATCGTTGCGTCGATCTCCGGCAGCGGCGCCAGGAAATCGCCGATCAAGACGACCTGCGCATGGCGGGGCAGCGGTGCATGGGGCGGCAGGTCGGTCGCCGCCGAATCGGCGAGGCCGAGCTGCAGGGCCATCCGATTCAGCGCCGCGCGTCCAGTGCTCGGCAGCAGGCCGCTGCCGAGCAGCGCGATCCGCTCGCCGCCCCGGGTCAGCAGCGCCGCCAGCGCCAGCATCAGAAGCTCCGCCCGTTCCAGCTTCTCGGGCAAGTCGCCATCCGAGCGGTAGCGCATCGACGAGGAGCCGTCGCGCCAGAGCCAGACGCTCTGCGCGGCCGCCCACTCCATCTCCCGGATGAAGGTCGGGTCGGCCTTGGCCGATTGCCGCCAGTCGATCTTCTGGGTCGGGTCTCCGGGGTGATAGCGGCGGAACTGCCAGAACGTCTCGCCCTGGCCGACACGGCGGCGGCCATGCACGCCCTGTTCGACCGTCGAGGCGACGCGCTCGGCCGCGACCAGCAGCGGCGGCAACGTCGCCGCGAGCTGTTCTGCGCGCTGCCGCGTCTCGTCGGGGGTCGGGCTCATCGCTCGATCGCCGCTCCTTGATCAGCCTTGGGTCTGGGCAGCGCGGTCAAGCAAAGGGTTCGCACAACCGATCGATCACATGATCGAGTGTAACCCCGTCGGCGCGCGCCGCGAAATTCAGCGCCATGCGGTGGCGCAGGATCGGATGGGCGAGCGCCAGCACGTCGTCGATCGACGGCGCCAGCCGGCCGTCGAGAACGGCGCGGGCACGAGCCGCCAGCATCAGAGCCTGGCTGGCGCGCGGGCCGGGTCCCCACGCGACCTGACGCTGCACCTCGGGCATCTCGCTGCTCTCGGGTCGCCCGGCGCGGACAAGGCCCAGAATCGCCTCGACGACGCTCTCGCCGACCGGGATGCGGCGGACCAGCCGCTGCGCGGCCATCAGCTCCGCCGCTGACATCACGTCGATCGGCCGGTCCTCGGCAAGCCCGGTCGTCACGATCAGCATCTGCCGCTCGGCATCGACGTCCGGATAGGTGACGTCGATCTGCATCAGGAAGCGGTCGAGTTGCGCCTCGGGCAGCGGGTAGGTGCCCTCCTGCTCCAGCGGGTTCTGCGTCGCCAGCACATGGAACGGTTCCGGCAGCGGGTGCGGATGGCCGGCGACCGACACGCGGCGCTCCTGCATGGCCTGCAGCAGCGCGGATTGCGTGCGCGGGCTGGCGCGGTTGATCTCGTCGGCCATCAGAAGCTGGCAGAAGACCGGGCCGGGGATGAAGCGGAACGAGCGCCGGCCGGACTCGGATTCCTCGAGCACTTCCGAGCCCAGGATGTCGGCGGGCATCAGGTCGGGCGTGCACTGGACGCGCTTGTCCTCGAGCCCGAGAACGGTTCCCAGCGTCTCGACCAAGCGCGTCTTGGCGAGGCCGGGCACGCCGATCAGCAGCACATGGCCCCCGGCGAGCAGCGTGATCAGCGTCTGGTCGATCGTCGCATGCTGTCCGAAGATGACGCGGCCGATGCTTTGCCGCACCTGATTCATCCGATGGCCGAGCGCTTCGATTTCCGCGGCCAGCTTGTCGGCCGCATGCTTGTCGCCGGGGAAAGAGGAGGGCAGAATGTCGGTGGTGGTCACGCCGGTGATCTCCAGAGTTGCAGATGAGGGCGTATCAATGACCGGCAGGTCGGATCCGACCGATCTCCTGAAACAGATGGGGGCGGCTGCAGCCGCCGACCAGTCGCAATCCCATCCGCCGCAATCCGATGCGGAGGACGCCGGCTGCGGCGACTTCGACATCCGGATCGGGCGCGACGGGACTTGGTTTTACCATGGCTCGCCGATCGGCCGCAAACCATTGGTCCGGCTGTTTGCTTCGGTTCTCCGGCGGGAAGCCGACGGTGGCTATTATCTCGTCACGCCGGCGGAGCGCGGACGCATCGTCGTCGAGGATGCACCGTTCACGGCGGTCGAGCTCACTGTCCGCGGATCGGGGCACGACCGGACGCTCAGCTTCCGCACGAATCTCGACGACGAGGTGACGGCCGACACCGATCATCCGATCCGCGTCGCGCAGAATCCTGACACCGCGGAGCCCAGCCCCTATATCCTGGTGCGCGACGGGCTGGAGGCGCTGATTCTGCGCTCCGTCTATTATGAGCTCGTCGCCCTGGGCGAGCAGCGAGAGATTGCCGGCGAGGAGCAATACGGCGTATGGAGCAAGGGACGGTTTTTCCCGCTGGGCCGGCTGGAGGAGGAGGGCTGAACAGAAGACTCATCCTCGAGCGTTTCCGTTCGGTCGGGGCGCCGCAGCGGCGCCAGGCGCTGGACGGGCCCGCAATTGACACTCAAACGGGCTTGCCGCCGGACTGTCGCGGCGACCATGACCTCAATCCCGATATGTGTCCGGAGCAGCCATTGGTTCCGGCGGGGGTGCTGGTCCCGCTGCTGGACCGGCCGGAGGGGCTGACCGTGCTGCTGACGCGACGCACCGATCATTTGCATGTTCATGCCGGGCAGATCAGCTTTCCCGGCGGCCGCGTCGATCCCGGAGACGACGATTCCGTCGCGGCGGCGCTCCGCGAGGCGGAGGAGGAGATCGGCCTGCCGCGCGAGCGCGTCTCGCTGGTCGGCCGTCTCGACACCTATGTCACCCGCACCGGGTTCGAGGTGACGCCGGTCGTCGGGCTGATCGATCCGCCGGTCGCCCTCACCTCGGACCCGTTCGAGGTGGCGGAGATCTTCGAGGTTCCGCTCGCCTTCGTGATCGACCCCGCCAATCACCGGCGCGACAGCCGCATCTATGCCGGCGCCTTGCGGCATTTCTACGTGCTGCCATGGCGGCATTACTATATTTGGGGTGCGACCGCAGGCATGCTGGTCAATCTGTCCGAGGTGTTGCGACAACCGTCATGAGACAGTTCTTCTCGATCGTCGTTCCCCTGGTTCTGCCGACGGTTCTGTATTTCGTCTATATGACGATGGCGCGGCGGCGCGCGCAGACGGCGAGCGGGCGAAGCGGCTGGTGGCAGGAAGTGCCGTGGACCTGGCTCGGCATCGCCGGGGCCATTCTGATGATCGTCACGCTCAGCGCCTTCGCGCTGTTCGGCGGCGCCGAACCCGGTAGCGTCTACCAGCCTGCCAAGCTGATCGACGGCGAGATCAAGCCCGGCGGCTTCGTCGAGTAGCGGCCCCGTCCCAGGGATGCAGCCATCCGGTCACCTTCCGCCGCAACCTTGGATGACGGCGCCGGCGACCCGGAGCGTGGTCGCGGCGCTGACCGCGGCCGGGGCAGAGATCCGTTTCGTCGGCGGCTGCGTGCGCGACGCGGTTCTCGGGCGCCCGGTGAAGGATATCGACATCGCCACGCCCGACCCGCCCGACCGGGTGATGGCGCTGCTCGCCCAGGGCGGCGTCCGCGCGATCCCGACCGGCATCGCGCACGGCACCGTGACGGCGCTCGCCGACGGTACGGCGTTCGAGATCACGACTTTGCGCCATGACGTCGAAACCTTCGGCCGCCATGCACGCGTCGCCTTTACCGACGATTGGGCGGCCGACGCGGCGCGGCGCGATCTCACCGTCAACGCCTTGTCCTGCGCGCCGGACGGATCGCTCTACGATCCGTTCGGCGGCCTCGCCGATCTCAAGGCCGGCCGTATCCGGTTCGTCGGCGATCCGGAGGCGCGAATCCGCGAGGATGTTCTGCGCCTGCTCCGGTTCTTCCGCTTCTACGCCCATTACGGCGTGCCGCCGCCGGACGAAGCCGCGCTCGCCGCCGCCCGGGCGCTGGCGCCGCTCCTGCCGACTTTGTCCGGTGAGCGGATCCGTGACGAGCTTCTGAAGCTGCTGGCAGCACCCGACCCGGCAGCGGTGGTCGAGCTGATGCGCGACCAGGACGTGCTGCGCCATATCATGCCCGAGGCGGCGAATCCGGGGCGGCTGCGCGCGCTCGTCACGATCGAAGGTATCGTTCCGGCGCGGCTGGTCGCCGGCGCCGACCCCCTTCGCCGCCTGGCAGCGCTGCTGGAGGCGTCGGCCGCCGCGGCAGAGGTCGTGGCCAAGCGCCTGCGCCTGTCGAACGCAGAGCGGGAGCGGTTGGTCGACTTGGCGGAGCCGCCGCTGGTCTCGCCCGATCTCGATCGCCAGACCCGCCGACGTCTTCTCTATATGCTGGGTGCCGAGCGCTTCCGCGACGCCGCGCTCCTCGCCTGGGCCGCAAGCATCACCGAGCAACCGACGACCACGCGACATGAGGTCGAGGCCTGGACCGACCTGCTCGCCACCGCCGCCGACTGGACGCCGCCGGTCTTCCCGCTGAAGGGCCGCGACTTCCTGACTCTGGGCCTGAAGCCCGGCCCTGCGGTCGGCGGTCTCCTGGAAGAGATCGAGCGCTGGTGGATCGATAACGACTTCGCCCCCGACCGCGCCGCCTGCCTTGCGTATGCTCGCAAAGTGGTGGTGGAGTAGGGCGGCCTTACGTGGCCGCCCGATCTGCGCGATGGACCAGGGCGCCCACGCAGGGGCGCCCCTGTGTCGGATATGAACCAGAGGCGCAGGCCCTCACGGCCACATCGCCGTCGGCGGCAGGGACATCAGAATCGCGTCGATATTGCCGCCGGTCTTCAGCCCGAACAGCGTGCCGCGGTCATAGAGCAGGTTGAACTCGACATAGCGCCCGCGCCGGACCAGCTGGTGGCGGCGCTGCTCTTCGGTCCAGGGCTCGTTCATGTGGCGACGGACCAGCCGCGGATAGATGTCGAGAAAGGCGCGGCCGACATCCTGGGTGAAGGCGAAATCGGCCTCCCAGTCGCCGCTGTCGATATAGTCGAAGAAGATGCCACCGACGCCGCGCGGCTCGTTCCGGTGCTTCAGGAAGAAGTACTCGTCGCACCAGTCCTTGAAGCGCGGGTAATAGGCCAGGTCGTGGGCGTCGCAGGCCGCCTTCAGCGCCGCGTGGAACGCCTCCGTGTCGGCCGCGTCGGGCGTCATCGGGGTCAAGTCCGCGCCGCCGCCGAACCAGCTCTTGGCGGTGACGATGTGCCGTGTGTTCATATGCACGGCCGGAACCAGCGGCGACTGCATATGGGCGACGAGGCTGATGCCGCTCGCCCAGAACCGGCCGTCCGCGGCGGCGCCTGGGATCTGCTCCCGGAATTCCTCGGAGAACACGCCCTGGACGGTCGAGATGTTGACGCCGACCTTCTCGAAGACCCGGCCGCGCATCACTGACATCACCCCACCGCCGCCTTCCGCGCCCTCGGTCTCCGGCGACCGCGTCCAGGCGGTGCGTTCGAAGCGACCCGGCGGCTGGTCGCTCAGCGGGTTGTCCCGGGGGCCGCTCAGCGCATCCTCGATCGCCTCGAATTCGGCGCAAATGCGGTCCCGGAGTGTGGCGAACCAAGCGGCGGCGCGATCCTGCCGCCGCTCCTCCGCGTTTGTAACGGGTTGGCTCATACCGCGCTCCTCTCTACCGATTGCTCCGCGACATCCGGAAACCCGCCCGTTTGGCGAAGCGCCTCGCCCAGTACGAGTGCCGCCGCGAGGGCGACGTTCAATGACCGCAATCCGGGCCGCATCGGAATCACCAGCCGCGCATCCACGGCCGCATGAACCGAATCGGGCACGCCGCGGCTTTCGCTGCCGACCATCAGGCTGTCGCCTGGGCGGAAGGCGAAGTCGGTGTAAGGCCGGTCGCCGGCCGTCGTCAACAGCAGCAGCCGGCCGGCCGGACTCGTTCGCCGACCCTCGCAAAACGCGGACCAGGAGCTGTGGCGCCACAGGGTCACGGCTTCCAGGTAATCCATGCCCGCCCGGCGCAGCCGGCGGTCGTCCAGAATGAATCCGCAAGGCTCGATCAGGTCGACCGCGATGCCGAAGCAGGCGGCGAGGCGGAGCATCGCGCCCGTATTCTGGGGGATGTCCGGTTCATAGATTACAAGACGCATTGAATGCCGTTGAAATGCCGATTGGGACGTATTTTTGATTTCCGTCGGCCGGGATGCTGAACCCGCCGAGGAACCCTTTGCAAGATCGATCTTTTCCACTATACCGCTTGCCCAGCGAAGCTCTACCAGCTACGGCACTGCGGCGGTTTGTCGCAGTGACGTTGAAGATTCGCGAGCGAAGTCGGTGCTATAACCGGGCCGCTCGCGGCAGGCGCGATGGCCTTTCGGCATTGCAGGCTGACAGTCCCCGGGAGAGTTCTGGGGAACCTCTCGGGCGCTTCCCGGAGCGATCGAGATGTTCGGGCTGCTGCCGAGGGTATCGTCGCGTTGGCGATCGAAGGAGAGGAACGGAACAGATGGCGGAAAGCGTGCAGGTCGGCGGTGGTGTCGGCCGGGATGAGAAGCCAAAGAGCGACGAGCCGACGCGTCGTGACTTTCTGTATCTGGCGACGGCCGCGGTCGGGGCCTTTGGCGTCGCCTCGGTGGCCTGGCCGCTGATCGATCAGATGAATCCGGCGGCCGACGTGCTGGCCTTGTCGACGATCGAGGTCGATCTGTCGCAGATCGAGGTCGGCCAGCGGGTCACCGTGAGTTGGCGCGGCAATCCGGTGTTCATCGATCACCGGACGCCGGAGCAGATCGAGGAAGCGCGCGCGGTCGATGTCGCCGAGCTGCGCGACCCGCAGACGGACGCGGAGCGGGTGATCGAGCCGGAGTGGCTCGTGGTCGTCGGCATCTGCACGCATCTCGGTTGCGTGCCGCTCGGCCAGCGGCCTTCGGATGATCGCGGCGCGTTCGGCGGCTGGTTCTGCCCGTGCCACGGGTCGCATTACGACACGTCCGGCCGCGCCCGGCGGGGTCCCGCACCGCTCAATTTGGCGGTGCCGGACTACGAGTTCCTCGAGCCGACGCTGATTCGGATTGGATAGGGTACCGTCAGATGAGTTCGCCGATCTTTAAGAGCCCCGTGGTGCGATGGATCGACCATCGCCTGCCGATCTTCAGCTTCATGGACCATGAGCTGAACGAATATCCCACGCCGAAGAATCTCAGCTACTGGTGGAACTTCGGATCGCTGGCCGGGATGGTGCTGGTGATCATGATCATCACCGGCATCGTGCTGGCGATGCATTACACCGCGCATGTCGATCATGCCTTCGAAAGCGTCGAGCGGATCATGCGTGACGTGAACTATGGCTGGCTGATCCGCTACATCCATATGAACGGCGCGTCGATGTTCTTCATAGTCGTCTACATTCACACCTTCCGCGGCCTCTATTACGGCTCCTACAAGGCACCGCGCGAGCTTCTGTGGATACTGGGCGTCGTCATCCTGCTGCTGATGATGGCCACCGCCTTCATGGGGTACGTGCTGCCCTGGGGCCAGATGAGCTTCTGGGGCGCCACCGTCATCACCAACCTGTTCTCCGCCATCCCGCTGGTCGGCGAGAGCATCGTCACCTGGCTGTGGGGCGGCTTCTCGGTCGCCAATCCGACGCTGAACCGCTTCTATGCGCTGCATTACCTGCTGCCGTTCGTGATCGTCGGCGTGGTCGTGCTGCATCTGGTGGCGCTGCACCGCTTCGGCTCGAACAACCCGCTCGGCATCGACACCAAGGGGCCGCAGGACACGATTCCCTTCCACCCGTACTACACGGTGAAGGACATGTTCGGCATGGCCGTGTTCCTGATCGTCTTCGCGGGCTTCGTGTTCTTCGCGCCCAACTATCTCGGGCATCCCGATAACTACATCCCTGCGAACCCGCTGGTAACGCCGGCGCATATCGTGCCGGAATGGTACTTCCTGCCGTTCTACGCGATCCTTCGGGCGATTCCGGACAAGCTCGGTGGCGTGCTCGCGATGTTCGGCGCGATCTTCGTGCTGTTCCTGCTGCCCTGGCTCGATCGCTCGCCGGTGCGCAGCTCTCGGTTCCGGCCGATCTACAAGTGGTTCTTCTGGGTGCTGGTCGCCGACTGCGTTCTGTTGACCTGGGCCGGTGCCAAGCCGCCCGAGGGAATCTACGTAGTGCTCGCCCGGCTGGGGACTGCCTACTACTTCGCTCATTTCCTGCTCCTGCTGCCGTTGCTCAGCATCTTTGAAACGCCGCGACCGCGACCGACCAGCATCAGCCAGCCCGTCCTCCGCGGCGGCGGCGTGCCGGCGGGAGCCCGTGCCAAGCCGATGGAGAAGGCCTGATGCGCCGCATTGTTCTTGCAACCCTCGCCGCGGCGGCGCTCGGGCTCTCGGTGAACGCCGCCAACGCGGTGGAAGGCGTCACGGTACCCGAGCAGGATTGGTCTTTCGACGGCGCGTTCGGGACCTTCGACCGGGCGTCGCTGCAGCGCGGCTATCAGGTCTATCAGCAGGTCTGCGCCGCCTGTCACGGCCTGTCGCTCGTCGCCTATCGCGATCTCGAGGCGATCGGGTTCACCGAGGATCAGGTGAAGGCGATCGCCGCGCAGGCCATTGTGACCGATGGGCCGAACGACGAAGGCGAGATGTTCGAGCGGGAGGGAATCCCGGCCGACCGGTTCGTCTCACCTTTCCCGAACGAGCAGGCGGCGCGTGTTGCGAACGGCGGCGCCCTGCCGCCCGACCTGTCGCTGATCGCGCAGGCGCGGGCGGGCGGCGCGGACTATCTCTACGCGCTGCTGGTCGGCTATGTCGAGCCACCGGCCGACATGGAACTGCCCGCCGGCATGTATTACAACACCGCCTTCCCGGGCCATCAGATCGCCATGCCGCCGCCGCTCAGCGAGGGCGTGGTGGCGTATGACGACGGCACGACCGCCACGGTCGAGCAGATGGCGCATGATGTCTCCACCTTCATGACCTGGACGGCGGAGCCGAAGCTCGAGGAGCGGAAGCGGACGGGCGTGAAGACGATCCTGTTCCTGATCGTCCTGACCGGCCTGCTCTACGCCACCAAGCGGAAGGTCTGGCAGCACGTCCACTGAGGCGCTGCGCAGTACTGAGATTGAGGGCCGTCGCCGGAATGGTGGCGGCCCTTCTCGTTTGCCCCGCTCGTTTGATGGTCTTGCACGCAACCCCGCGGGAGTCTTGATCCCTCGCGGCGCTCATGCGAGTCTGTGGCATGATCGAGGGGCGGGTGACAAAGATGGGATAACTGGGCCGGGAGGCGCGTCTCAACCCGAAGACGGGGGGATCGTCGGGATCGACCACACCTTGGTAGGTGCGCGCGATCTCGAGGCCGCGTGCATCGCATGGCAGCGCCTCGGCTTCACAGTCAGTCCGCGCGGGCGCCATATCGGCTGGGGTACGGCGAACTACTGCATCATGCTGGAGCAGGGCTATATCGAGCTGCTCGGCATCGTCGATCCCAGCCAGTTCACCAACAATCTCGATCGCTTCCTCGAGCGGCGTGAAGGGCTGCTCGGCCTCGCCTTCGCCAGCGACGACGGTGCGGAGACGTATCGCCGGCTCACTGCCGCCGGGCTGCATCCGGACGGGCCGAAGGACCTGAAGCGCATTCTGGAACTGCCGGAAGGCGAGGCGTTGCCGGCCTTCAAGCTGGTCTTCCTGCCGCCGGCGGAGACACCGGGCCTCTCGGCCTTCATCTGCCATCATCTGACGCCGGAGGTCGTCCGACGCCCCGCCTGGCTGGCCCATGCCAATGGGGCGACACGTCTGGCTGAAGTGACCGTGGTCGTCGATCGGCCGGGCGAGACGGTGCTGGGCTATGCGCCCATGTTCGGCCCGGAGGCTCTCTGGATTACGGACGGCGCCGCCGAGATCGAGACGGGGCAGGGGCGGGTCCGCTTCGTGACGCCCGAGGGGCTGGCACGGTTCTATCCTGACGCCCGCCCGGCCGCCGAACCGCCGACGCCCTGGATGGCGGCCATGACCATTGAGGTCGCCGATATCGGCCATGCCGCGGAATGCCTGAGGCAGCGCGGCGTCCCAGCTGCCCAATCCGCGAACCGCCTTGTCGTGCTGCCCGAGGTGGCGACCGGCGCGCTCCTCGAATTCCGTCCCTGCTGAGCGGGCGTCATTCCATCCGACCTGTTATCATTTCCTTGCCACCGCTATAGCTCAAACCCCGTGATATAGAAGATGCTGCACTCATAGAAGCGAGGCATCGAGGGCGGGAAAGCCGACTGTCCTCAACAGCCGTCTTGCTCCTACCCACGTGACGATCAGCCCCTGCATTCAGCGTAGGAGGGTCGGATGCGTGATACTCGGATCTTGGCGGCTGCCGTGGCGCTTGTGATCATCGCGCCGGCAACGGCTTTCGCCGCTCCCATCATTCGGTCGGTCGGTGGATCGGCAGACCCGGTGTCGATCGAGGGGACCGTGAATCAGTTCCGGGCCGATCTCGGCATTCCCAATAACGGGAATGCCTTGGGGCCGCTCGCCGACGGTCGCCGCGAGATCAACTGGGACGGCGGCGGAGACGCCGCCCCGGCCACCCAGTTCCCGACGCCCATGGAGACGTTCAACACTGCTCCGGTGACGCGCGGCGGCGTCTTCACCACGTCGGGATCGGGCTTTGAGATCAGCGGCCAGCCTGCGCCCGAGTTCGGCGATATCAACCCGACCTATCCGGGCATCTTCAGCACTTTCAGCTCGCCGCGCCTCTTCACCCCGCTGGACAGCACCAGGACGGACGTCCTGTTCTTCATTCCCGGGACGGACACGCGGGCCCTATCCAGCGGATTCGGCGCCGTGTTCACCGATGTGGATCTCGCCGACAGTACGCTGATGCAGTTCTTCGACCAGAATGGCGGGCTGCTGGAAAGCCTGTTCGTCGAGGAGGGAACCGTCGCTGACGGAAGCCTATCGTTCCTCGGCGTCTCCTTCACGGAAGGCGCGATTCTCTCGCGCGTCCGGATCACCAGCGGCACGACGCCGCTTGGCGCGGCGACGAACGACGACCCCGCCAACGATATCGACCTCGTCGTGATGGATGATTTCCTGTATGGCGAGCCGCAGCTTGCCGCGCAGGGCGTCCCGGAGCCGTCGACGCTGGCGCTCCTCCTCGCCGGGCTCCTGCCGGCGGCGCTGATCCTCTGGCGCCGGCGCCTGCCACACCTTTCGACGGGGTAAGGACGGGTTACACGTTGAAGCGGAAGTGGAAGATGTCGCCGTCGCGGACGACGTACTCCTTCCCTTCCGCGCGCATCTTGCCCGCTTCCTTGGCGCCCTGCTCGCCGTTACAGGCGATGAAGTCGTCATAGGCGATCGTTTCGGCGCGGATGAAGCCGCGCTCGAAGTCGGTATGGATCACGCCGGCGGCTTCCGGCGCCTTCGCGCCGCGCCGCACGGTCCAGGCGCGCGCCTCCTTCGGCCCGACGGTGAAGAAGGTGATCAGGTCGAGCAGCCCATAGCCGGCGCGGATCACGCGGGCGAGGCCCGGCTCCTCGAGCCCGAGGCTCTCCAGGAACTCGCGCTTCTCCGCGGGATCGGTCAAGGTCGCCACCTCGGCCTCGATCGCCGCGGAAATGACCACGGAGGCGGCGCCTTCCGCGGCGGCCCACTCGGCGACCTTGGCCGATAGGGCGTTGCCCTCCGCCGCCGCGTCCTCCTCGACATTGCAGACATAGAGCACCGGCTTGCCCGTCATTAGCTGAAGCTGCCGGAACAGCGGCTGCCGATCCTCGGGGACGGTGACGGTCCGGGCCGGCCGGCCCTCGCGCAAGCTCGCCGCGGCGGGCTCCATCACCTCGAGCAGCAGCTTCGATTCCTTGTCGCCGCCGCGGGCGCGCTTGGTCGCCGCGTCGATCCGGCGCTCGAGGCTGTCGAGGTCGGCCAGCATCAGCTCGGTCTCGACGATCTCCGCGTCGCGCAGCGGGTCGACCGAGCCCTCGACATGCGTCACCTCGCCCGCGAAGCAGCGCAGCACATGGACGATCGCATCCACCTCGCGGATGTTGGCGAGGAACTGATTGCCCAACCCTTCGCCCTTACTCGCCCCGCGCACCAGGCCGGCGATGTCGACGAACTCGAGCTGCGTCGGGATGATCTTCGCCGACTTGCCGATCGCCGCGATCCGGTCGAGCCGCGGGTCGGGCACAGCCACCCGGCCGACATTCGGCTCGATCGTGCAGAAGGGATAGTTCGCCGCCTCCGCCGCCGCGGTGGAGGTCAGCGCGTTGAAGAGCGTCGACTTGCCGACGTTCGGCAGCCCGACGATACCGCAATTGAAGCCCATTCAGCCTCGCGTTGGAGCCAAGAGTGTGGAACCACAGAGGCACGGAGACACAGAGAAGAAATTCAATCCTCTGTGTCTCCGTGCCTCTGTGGTTCGGATTTTCCTGTTGCCTTTGGCTTCGGCGGGTTGGTCAGCACCGTCACCTTGTTCATGAAGCCGTTCCCGTCGCCGGCAACCAGCAAGGGGAAAGCCTCGGAGACCGCCTCGGTCAGCTTCGCCACCATCGGCCGCTCTTCCTTGGTGAAGCTCTGCAGCACATAGTGGCGGACCAGCTCCGGAATCCCGGGGTGGCCGACGCCCAGGCGGATGCGCCAATAGTCCGGGCCGAGATGCGCGTCGATGCTGCGGATGCCGTTATGGCCTCCGGCGCCGCCGCCGCGCTTGACGCGGACCTTGCCGGGCCGGAGGTCAATCTCGTCATAGACGACGATGACTTGCTCGGGCGCCAGCTTATAGAACTGGGCCGCGGCGCCGACCGCCCGGCCGGAGTCGTTCATATAGGTCTCGGGCTTGAGGGCGATCACCTTCTCGCCGCCGATCTCCCCCTCGCAGGTGAGGCCGTGGAAGCGCGCCCGCGCCGACCCGAAGCCATGGCGGCGGACGATCTCGTCCACCGCCATGAACCCGATATTGTGCCGATCCCCGGCATGGCGCGGACCGGGGTTGCCCAGCCCGACGAGCAGCCGCATGGCGTCGACCGGAAGCCCGGTCTAGCCCTTCTCGGGCGTCGCCGCCGCGCCGCTGGTGGCCGCTTCCTCCTCCGTCTCCGCTGGCTCCGCCTCGGCCACCGCAACGTTCGGCGGCGCGATCGTCACAATGGTGAAGTCGCGGTCGGTGATCGCCGGAGCCACGCCGGCCGGCAGCGTGATCGAGCTGATATGGACGCTGTCGCCGATGTCGAGCCCTGCCAGGTCGATGGTGACCGAGCCGGGGATGCTGTCGGCGGCGCAAATCATCTCGATCTCGTGCCGCACGACGTTCAGCACGCCGCCCCGCTTCAGGCCCGGCGACAGCTCCTCGTTCGTGAACAGAACCGGCACCTCGACATGCACCTGGGTGTCGGCGCTGACGCGCAGGAAGTCGACATGGATCGGGATGTCGGTGACGGGGTCGAACTGCACGTCGCGCGGCAGCACCCGATGGCGCTGGCCGTCGAGCTGCACGTCGAACAGGGTGGTGAAGAAGCCGGACCTATGGATCTCGCGCTCCAGCACGCGCGGCTCGACCGAGATCAGAACCGGCTCCTGCTTGTTGCCGTAGATCACGGCGGGCGTGCGTCCCGCGCGACGGGTCGAACGGGCGGCCCCCTTTCCGGCCCGGTCTCTCCGCTCTGCGGTGAGGTTGTGGACTTCGGACATCTTTCTCTCCTTTTCCGTCCTTCGGTCTCGCGCCGGCCTCCAGGGGTGCCGGCGCCCAGTAAATCAGCCTAACAATTAGGTCGCGCCGAACGGCTCAGTCGAACAGGCTCGAGACCGAGCGTTCCTCGCTGATGCGCTTGACCGCTTCGGCGATCAAAGGCGCGATGGTCAGTTGCCGCACCGTCTGCGAGACGCGCACCGCCTCGGTCGCCATGATGCTGTCGGTGATCACCAGCGACTCGATGGGCGAGGCCGAAACGCGCGCCACCGCGCCGCCGGACAGCACGCCGTGGGTGACGTAGGCGCTGACCGATTCGGCGCCGGCTTCCTTGAGCGCGATCGCGGCATTGCAGAGCGTGCCGGCGGAATCGACGATATCGTCGACCAGGATGCAGGTCCGCCCCGAAACCTCGCCGATGATGTTCATGACTTCCGATACGCCGGCGCGTTCGCGGCGCTTATCGATGATCGCGAGGTCGGCGTCAAGGCGCTTCGCCACGGCACGGGCGCGGACCACGCCGCCGACGTCCGGCGATACGATCGTCAGGTCCTTGCCGGCGAAGCGCTGCTCCATGTCGTGGGTCAGGACCGGGGCCGCGAACAGATTGTCGGTCGGGATATCGAAGAAGCCCTGGATCTGGCCGGCATGCAAATCGAGGGTCAGCACCCGGTCGGCGCCCGCCACGGTGATCAGATTGGCCACCAGCTTCGCCGAGATCGGCGTCCGGGGGCCGGATTTCCGATCCTGTCGGGCATAGCCGAAATAGGGGATGACCGCCGTCGTCCGCCGCGCCGAGCCTCGGCGCAGCGCGTCCAGCGTCACCAGGAGCTCCATCAGGTTGTCGTTCGCGGGGAACGAGGTCGACTGGACGACGAAGACGTCCTCGCCGCGGACGTTCTCGTGGATCTCCACGAAGACTTCCATGTCGGAGAAGCGCCGCACGCTGGCATGGGTCAGCGGCAGGTTCAGATAAGCCGAAATCGCTTCGGCCAGCGGCCGATTGCTGTTGCCGGTAAGAATTTTCATGTCAATGACCCCTCTCGAGGCGCGGGTCCCAATCTGCTGCCGCGGCGCCTCGTTCAGGGCAAGTTTCCGGGGCAAGTCGCGGCGGACTTTATCAAGCTGTCACCGGCCTGTAAACCAGCTTGCCGGATGATCGGCGACGGGGCTGCTTATTCGTCAAGCCGCTGAAATCACTATATAACCAGTTCCTCGACGGCCTCGAAATGCGGAAAGCGATCCTCAGCTTCGGCCAGGTCGGCCAGGCGCAGCACATCGGCGACCTCGGTGATGCTCGCCCAAATGGCCCGGACATGCTCGTTGGTATGCGCGCGCTCGGCGGCCTCCGGATCGATCCATTCGAAGATCTCTAGATAGCTGCCGTCGACGGTCGAGCGGAGCAGGAGGACGGGCCGGCTGGTCGCCAGGCCTTCCCGACGCAGGCTCGGCACATGATGCGCGAGAATGGACTCCAGCTCGCCGGATTGTCCGGGTTTCGGACGGTAGAGCGCAATGACGATCCCGCCTGTCATCTCCTGCCTCCTGTCGTTGCCGAACGCGTGCCCTGATCGGCGCCCCCAGGTGGACTTACAAAGTGGACTTACAAAATGGGGCCAACTTGCAAAAACAGGCAAATCTGCAAAATCGTTCAAGTCGAATTATAGCGCGGAAGTCGCTGCCTGTGGTCGCGAATCGGCGTGGAAGGCGGCTCCGGGCGCGCTCAAATATTCCCCTACATGTTGCTAGTATACGGTCAGATAAACTCTAGATCGAGTTGCGGCTTGACCACCGTTTTAACGGAGCATTCATATTTTACGTCGCGAATTTGTGATGTGCTGTTCGGGAAAGAAGCGGGAATCCGGAACCCGTTGTTTAAACAAATGGTCGAAGTTGGTAACTGTATCTTAATGTAAATTGCTTATTTGCGGAATTGTAGTGGCGATCACTAGCCGCTGCTTGCATGACTACTTGAGGAGTCAAGAATGGCTATCAAAGCGAAACCGACGCGCCGCAAGGTTGCGACGACTCGGAAGCGGGTGGCGGCGAAGAAGCCGGCAACGAAGCGGAAGGCTGTCGCCGCCCGCAAGCCCGTTGCGAGAAAGACTGCGAAGCGGAAGACGGCTGCCCGCAAGACCACGGCGCGCAAGACCGTCCGGAAGACGACCGCCCGGAAGACCACGGCCCGCAAGACCACGGCCCGGAAGACCACGGCCCGGAAGGCGACCGCCCGGAAGACCACGGCTCGGAAGGCGACCGCCCGGAAGACCACGGCTCGCAAGACCACGGCGCGCAAGACCGTCCGGAAGACCACGGCCCGGAAGACGACCGCCCGGAAGACCACGGCCCGGAAGACGGTGGCCAAGCGGGCAGCGGCGGCCCGCAAGTCCGTCGCCCGCAAGCGGATGACCAGCAAGCGGACGACCAGCAAGCGGACGACGCGCCGGTAAGTCAGCCTTGCTCTGTCGACGACGGCCGGCGTGGCATTCGACCCGCCGCGCCGATCATGGCCCGATGTTCCCCAAAGCCGGAGTTTCCGCGCCGGCTTTGGGGGCATCGCCCGCCTGTTCTGCAGTGCCGTGGGCCGCGCCTTGGGCTGCGCTGCCTTGGGCCTTGGCCCTGTTCGGGGCATAGGCCCGCAGGAAGACATCGACGGCCCCTTCGACGAAGCGCGTCGGATCGGGATCGGCCTTGCTTCGAACGTTCAGAAGCTGGCGCAGATGGCTTGCGCCGCGGATCATGCCGACAAGCTGTTCGGCCGCCAGCCGCGGCTCCGGCACGGCGATCAACCCGCGCTCCGTGGCCGCCTGGAGATAATTGGCCAGCCGCGTCAGTGCGGCATTCGGGCCCGACTCATAGAAGATGCGGCCAAGCTCCGGAAAGCGGGGCGCCTCGGCTATGACCACGCGATAGATCGCCAGCGTCGAGGGTGACAGCAGCAGCTCGGCGAAGGTGCCGCCGATCCGCAGCAGGTCCGCCCGAACGTCGCGCGGCTCGTCCTCGGCGCCGCAGAGCGTCGGCCCGAAGCGGCCGCACTCGCCGCTGATGATCGCGGCGAACAGCGCCTCCTTGCCGGAGAAATAGGCATAGAGCGTCGCCTTGGAAACGCCGGCCGCGCGGGCGATCGCGTCCATGCTGGCGGCGCCATATCCCCGCTCCGTGAAGACCTCTCGCGCCGCCGACAGAATCTGGGGAGCCTTGCCGCTTCGCGGGGCCTCTGCCGCAGTGGTCGCCGTCAGCATTCTTGCCGTCATTCTCTTTCTGCAAAATTACACTGAACCGTCCGGTCCAGTGTGCCGGTTACAATTCCATTGCACAAACTGATTGAAGAACGATGCAATGTGGGATTTTGGTGCCCAACGGTATTCGCACCGAAAATTCCTTGCTCGCTTAACGGCCTTTCTCACTCCTAAGCCCTGCCGGAAGCCGTAGCTGACAGAATTCTCTACCCCAAGTTTACCGTCGGTGTTCAAGTATAAGGTAGGCACACTGGGCTGACCTCCTCGCGCCTACTGATTAGAGCACCGCACGGTTCCGATATCTTCGAGGTGCGTTGAACAGTAGCCCCAGGCCAGATCTGTCATTGGCGTGAGTGAGGCGGCTGCTCACCCCATCTCCTCCAACATCTTCCGGCTCGCCCAGATCATCTCGCGAATCTCCCGCCGCTCTTCCTTTGCCTCAACCGTCGTAAACCCGTGCCTCAGCGCGTTCTGACTGTGTCTCGGCGCCCCGGAGCTCTCGGCGCCCCCATGCATCCTGCAGCGCCGCTTGCCCCTTACCGCCGGCGCCCGGCAGGGCAAACCGCCCCGCGTCCGCGCGCCGCAGCGCGGGCTCGCATGCATCGGCCCGGTCGCCGTCGGGGCTGACGCGCACACCGTCCCAGTCTCCCGCTCACGGCTGCTCCCGGCTCACCGTGCCGACGATCGCCTGCCCGCCGGACTCCACCCGCACATGCTCCACCGTCACCTTCTGCTGCCCCTTGCCGCGGTTGCGGTTCAGGGTTTCCACCTGTTTCGCGTAGAGCGCGAGCAGGCGGCCGGCCTGCGCCCCGTCTCCGTCAGTCCAGCATGGCCGGCATGGCCGTGCTGCGGCGCGCTACTGCTGCTCCGCCGTTTCCGGCGCGGGCCGCTCCGCCGTCGGGACCATGACATGCGCGTAGGGCGTGCCCTTCCACATCACATACGGGCCGGGGGCGCCGTGCGCGTCGGCCGAGAGGGCGTCCAGCTGGGCCGGATCCGGCAGCAGGAGCATGATGTGGGGGCCCTCGACCACCCACTCATTGTCGGGCGTCTGCCCCGTGGCGAAGGGGTCGATGTTGCTCGCGCCCGCATCGCCCGCCAGCATGTAGGCGACTCCGGCCTCGCTCGGCCGGTAGTCCTCCCTCTTTTCCTTATAGGCGTCGAGCCAGGCCATCCACGCCGCGTCCAGGCACATGGGGGCGACGCCCCTGCTCCGGGCAGGCGGCGGCGTCGGCAGGCAGGTGAAGTCCTCGCTGCCCTCCTTCAGGACCGTACCGTCCCAATCCATGATCTTCGCCGTCTCCGCGACCTGCGGCGGGGCGGCGCTCAACGCCTCCTCGATCAGGGCCTGCTTGTCCTGCTCGGCCGCGGCCGCTGAGCCGAGCGCGAGACCCAGGCTCAGCAGCAGGGCCGTGCCGCTTGCCGTGATGAAGAGAGATGGGCGGGGGGCCGCGTCTTCGCGCATTTGATGCGACGACATCGTCTCGTTCTCCCTGAACGTCGCACACCCCTGGCCCTGATAGGCCGATCCATTGTCCGCCGGAACGCGGAGGAAAGCGACCCCCCATTTGCGAAGACCCCGCGCCGCCTCCCTACACCAGAACGCAGCTCACCATGAGGCCGAGCAGGCAGAGCGCCAGGAAGATGATCAGATGCGGCATGACGGGGCCTCAGGCCGGCGCGCCGCCGCGCCTCACTTCACTACGAGATCCAGCGGCCGCTGCGACAGCGTCTCGGCGCCGGTCTCGCCGACCAGCACGGTCTGTCCGGTCGTCATCGCCAGGCCGGCGTCGCTGTCGAAGATGATGATGTGGATGAAGAACACCATTCCCGGCGCCGCCGGTTCCGGATTGCCGGCATAGAACATCGGCCAGTCCATCCAGTTCGGCGCGAAGGTGGCGCCGAGGCTGTAGCCGGTCGCGTTCATCCGGTGCGCGTGATAGCCGGCGTCGTCGAGCACGCGAGCATGGGCGTCGAACACCTCGCCGATCGGCCGGCCCGGCTTCAGCGCCTCCTTGCAGGCCTCGAGCGCGTCGACCGCCGCCTTGTGCATCTCGACCTGCCGCTCCGGCGCCTTGCCGATGCACAGCGTCCGCATCAGGCAGGAGTGATAGTGCCGATAGACCCCGGCGAACTCGATGGTGAGCTGGTCCTGCGGGTCGAGATGTCGCCGGCCGGTGAAATAGCGGCAGAGCAGGGCGTCGCGGCCGGAGCCGATGATGTATTCGTTGCTAGGGTCGTCGCCGCCGCCGCGGAACACGGCGCCCTGCATCGCCGCGATGATGTCGCCCTCGAACATGCCCGGCCCGGCCAGCCGGTTCGCCTCGTCGAGCGCGGCGTCGGCCAGCTCGGCGGCCTTGCGGACATAGGCGATCTCGGCCGGGCTCTTGATCACCCGCAGGCGGCTGACCAGGTCGGATGCGTCCATCAAGGTGCAGAACCCGTCGAGCGTCACCATCAGCCGAAGGCCGTTGCGCGCGGTCAGGCCGTAGGCCTCGAGCTCGACGCCCAGCTTCTTGCCGCGGCAGCCATGCTCGTCGAGGATCGCCATCAGGTCGCGGGTCGGCTCCGCGTCCGGCGCGTCGCGCCAGATCCGGATGTCGTCGATCACCGAGGTATGCTCCGCCTGCCGCAGGTCCGGCGCCCGCGTCAGCAGCGTCATCCGCCCGTCGGCGCCGAGATAGAGGCACTGAAAGAAGACATAGCCGAAGGTGTCGTAGCCCGTCAGGTAGTACATGCTCTCCTGACGGAAGATCAGCAGGCCGTGCAGCCCGCGCTTCTCCATAAGCCGGACCGCGCGGGCGCGGCGCTCGGCCAGTTCCTCGTTGCTGAAATGAAGGGCCATCTCTAACTGTCCTCCTCGACGAGACCGATCAATGAAAGCCCCCGGCCGTAATCGGGCTCGCCCCGCAGGGTCGCCCGTCGATAGCTGAAGAACCGCTCCGCCTCGGCGCAGGTGTCGTGGGGCAGCCGGCAGACGCGTCGCACATCGGCCGCGGCGAGTCTGGCGGCGACATAGCCGGGCAGGTCGAACATGAAATGCCCCTCGCGTCGGGAGGGGCAGAAGAAGGCGCCGTTCGCCGGGTCGTCGGCCAGGAACGGCTTCGGGAACTCCGGCCCGACCTCATAGGACCGCTGGGCGATGCAGGGGCCGATGCCGGCATGGATCCGTGCGCGCTCCGCGCCGAGCTCGACCATCGCCGCCACCGTCGCATCCAGCACCCCGCCCTGCGCGCCGCGCCAGCCCGCATGGGCGGCGCCGATCACGCCGGCCTCGGCGTCGGCGAACAGCACCGGGGCGCAGTCGGCGGTCAGGATGCCGAGCGTGACTCCCGGTCGGTCGGTCACCATCGCATCGACCTCCGGTGCCTCCTCGCGCGGCCAAGGTCGGTCGACCCGCACCACCCGGGCGCTGTGGACCTGATAGGCAGTGACCAGCGAGCCGGCGGGAAGACCGGCGCAGGCCAGCGCCCGGGCGCGGTTCTCCGTCACCCGGTCCGGATCGTCCTTCGCGCCATAGCCGCAGTTCAGCGAGGCGTAGATCCCTTCGCTGACTCCGCCGGCGCGGGTCAGGAAGGCGTGGCGCACGCCGGCAAGCTCGTTCAGGGCACCCGCGGTGATCATCGGGGAGAACTCATCCAGCATCTGCTCTTCAGGGTGATGTTGCGGTCCCGGGCGTTTCGAACCCGGCGGGAATCGGCAAGCCGGCGCTGGTGATCGCCAGCGCCTTGAACAGGGTGCCCATTTGCGTCGGCTCAAGCAAGCGTTCGACCGCCGCGTGAATGTCGCGGGCCTGCTCGGGCGTCGCCCGGTCGAGCAGCGTCGCGGCGCGCAGCCGCAGGCCCAGCCGGTCGAGGAACGGCCCCTGCGGCACTGGCCCGCGGACCACCGCGCCCACACTGCGGGCGGCGCGGCCCAGCGCCGCGAAGTCGACATGGGCGGTGATGTCGGCGCAGCCCGGCTCGACGAGTGGATCGTGGCGGCGATGCCGGCGCAGCGCTTGCAGGCTGTCGCCCATCACGCCGGCGCCATAGCCGTAATCGACGATCAGCGCCGCCCCGCCGAAGGTCGCCAGCCGGCGGCCGATCGCCTCGGCCAGCGCGATTCCGGCGGGCGAGACTTCGGCCACGCTGCCCACCGGCGCCGCCTGCCGTCCCGGTTCCAGCAGGTCCGGCCCCAGCAGGCCGATCGCCGGCCCCGGCGGTGCCAGTGCGAACCGGAACCGCCGGTCGCCTTCGGGGTCAGTCGCGACCACGCGTTCGTGCCAGCCTTCGGGCGTGCGCTCGAACTGATGCACCGGCAGGGCATCGAAGAATTCGTTGGCGATCAGCAGCAGCGGCCCGTTCGGCACCGTGGCGAAGTCGTCATGCCAAGTCGGCGCGGTGCCCAGCGGCGCCCCGCGCAGCGTCTCGGCCTGGCGGGCGCGGAGAGTCTCGCTGATCTCGACCAGATGCAGGTCGACCGCGGCGCCGAACTCCGGCCGCAGCCGCGCCGCGCGCAGGGCGTCGGCCATCAGCGTGCCGCGGCCCGGCCCCAGCTCGACCAGCCGCACCGGGCTCGGCGCGCCCATCCGCGACCAGACGTCGACGCACCACAGGCCGATCATCTCGCCGAACATTTGGCTGATCTCGGGCGCCGTCGTGAAGTCGCCGGCGACGCCGAGCGGGTCATCGCGCCGATAATAGCCCTGCTCCGGATCGGCCAGCGCCTCGCGCATATAGTCCGCCACCGTCATCGGTCCGGTCAGGCGGATGCGTCGCGTCAGCCGCTCGGCCAGCGTTGTCCCTGGTGGCGTCATTGGACCTGGACGCGCCGCGCGCGGAGGATGAAGACGAGGCCGACCAGCAGCATCGGCACCGAAAGCCACTGTCCCATGGTCGTGCCGCCGATCAGATAGCCGAGATGGGCGTCGGGCTCGCGGAACAGCTCGACGATGATGCGCGACAAGCTGTAGCCGACGAGGAAGACGCCGCTCAGCACGCCCAGCCGCCACCGCGCTTCCGTGAAGCGGGCGAGGGCGAACAGCACGACGAACAGGACGACGCCTTCGAGCGCCGCCTCATAGAGCTGGCTCGGATGGCGCGGCAGCGGGCCGCCGGCCGGGAACACCACCGCCCAGGGCACATCCGTCGGCCGGCCGTAGAGCTCCTGATTGATGAAGTTTGCGAGACGGCCGAAGAACAGACCGATCGGCGTCGCGCAGGCGACGATGTCGGCCAGCGCGAAGAACGGCAGGCGGCGCTGGCGGGTGAACAGGATCATCGCCAGGATCACGCCCAGCATGCCGCCGTGAAACGACATGCCGCCCTGCCAGACCATCACGATCTCCAGCGGGTTGTAGAGATAGTGCAGCGGCTTGTAGAACAGCACATAGCCGAGGCGCCCGCCGAGAATGACGCCCAGCACGGCCCAGACGACGAAGTCGCCGAACTGCGCCCGTGTCACGATCCGCGGCGGCCGCGCCGCGAGATAGAGGCAATAGCGCCAGCCGAGAACGATGCCGGCGATATAGGCGAGCGCATACCAGCGGATCGCGAATGGGCCGATCTCGATCAGCACCGGGTCGATGCTCGGAAAGGGAATGGCGAACATCATGGCCGGCGAAGAGGCGGCGTCGCGGCGCCTGACAGGATGATCACGAAACGCTCGAGATGAACATCAAGCCCTTATAGTGGCCGTCGCAGAAGCCTGCAAGGCGGGCGCCGGGTGTCTGTGCGGTTGCACAGAAGGAACGCTGGTGCCATATCAGCGAACGATTGCTCCAACGCCTCGGAAGGACCGGCAGACGATGCAGACGAACAACCGCTTTTTCGATGATCTGGCGCGCGTCGCCGCAGGCGCCGCAGGCAGCTTCGCCGGTGTGCGGCAAGAGGTCGAAGGCCGCTTGCGCGAACAGCTCGAGCGGATTCTCGCCGGCATGGATCTGGTGACCCGCGACGAGTTCGACGCGGTGAAGGCGATGGCCGCGCAGGCCCGCACCGAGCAGGAGGCGCTTGCGGCGCGGCTGGCCGAGCTGGAGAAGGCGCTCGCGGTAAAATCCGACTGATCGGAAAACTCAAAACGCATTCTTAACGAAGACCTGGAAACATTGGTTGCGTTGAGCGTACCGTTTTGGCACGCTACATTTCGTGGGCATTGCCCCGGCGGTGCCTACAACATATCGCGGGACGAGACTCCCGCGAGGCGGGCTTCGGTCCGCTGGCTCACGACTGGAGGGCGCGATCATGACCACACTCACGGTTGAGCAGTCCTCGCCCCAGACCAACCCCCTGGACATTCTCGAAGAGCTGGTGAACGCCAATGAGTGGCGGTTCGACCGCACGACCGACGAAGAGATGGTCGTCGAGATTTCGGGGCGCTGGTGCGAGTACCGCCTGTTCTTCGTCTGGCAGGAAGACCTCAGCGCGATGTACTTCTCCTGCCTCTTTGACCTTCGGGTCCCGTCGCAGAAGCGTCCTGCGGTTTCGGAGCTGCTCGCGCTCATCAACGAGAAGCTATGGCTCGGTCATTTCGATTTGTGCTCGGATGAGCTGGTGCCCATGTTCCGGCATACGATCCTGCTGCGCGGCGTCACCGGCGCGAGCGTCGAGCAGCTGGAGGATCTGGTGGATATCGCACTCGGCGAATGCGAGCGGTTCTTCCCGGCGTTTCAATATGTCGTCTGGGGCGGCCGCACGGCCGAGGAGGCGGTGGCCGCCGCAATGTTCGAAACGGTCGGAGAGGCCTAAACGTCGATGAATCTAAGCGGGCCGCTGCTGCTTGTCGGCAGCGGCAAGATGGGCGGTGCGATGCTGCGCGGCTGGCTCGACCGTGGCCTGCCGCCGTCCGACATCGCCGTCGTCGAACCCAATCCCGCGGCGCTCGGCGATCTTGCATCCGCCGGGCTCCGCATTCTGCCCGATGCGGCGGCGGTGCCGGCGGACCTATGGCCGGCGGTCGTTGTTCTGGCCGTGAAGCCCCAGATGATGGGCGGAGTCCTGCCCGCCTATGCCCGGTTCGCGCGGCCGGAGACGGTGTTCCTCTCGGTCGCGGCGGGCAAGACGATCGCCTATTTCGAGCGGCATTTCGGCGCGGGAACGCCGATCGTCCGGGCGATGCCGAACACTCCGGCCGCGGTTGGTCGCGGTATTACGGCCCTCTCGGCGAACGGCGCCGTCACCGCCGCGCAGAGGGACGCCTGCAGTACGCTGCTGAGCGCGGTCGGCGAGGTCGCTTGGGTCGAGGCGGAGGCGCTGCTCGATGCGGTGACGGCGGTCAGCGGCGGCGGCCCCGCCTATGTGTTCCTGATGATCGAGTGCCTGGCGGAGGCCGGCGTCCAAGCCGGCCTGCCGCCGGATCTCGCGATGCGGCTCGCCCGCAGCACGGTCGCCGGCGCCGGCGAGCTGGCGTGTCGCTCCGACGATCCGGTATCCATCTTGCGCCAGAACGTGACCAGCCCCGGCGGCACAACGATCGAAGCGCTGAGTATCCTGATGGCGCCGGATGGCATGCAGGTCCTCTTCACCAAGGCGATCGCCGCGGCGACCCGACGGTCGCGCGAACTCGCGGATTGAAGGCTCGACCATGGCGGAACCGCCGCTGCGTGCCAGCGCCGACCGGGTGCGGCAGGCCCTGCGCGCCTTTGGCCATGATGTTCAGGTGGTGGAGTTCGCGGAGACGACCCGAACCGCGGCCGAGGCGGCTGCGGCGATCGGCTGCGCCGTCGCGCAGATCGCGAAATCCTTGATCTTCCGCGCCGCGTCCTCGGGCCGGCCGGTGCTGGTGATCGCCAGCGGCGCCAATCGAGTCAATGAGAAGACGGTCGCGGCGGTGCTGGGCGAGAAACTGGAGCGGGCCGATGCCGACTTCGTCCGGGCGAAGACCGGTTTCGCGATCGGCGGCGTGCCGCCGGTCGGCCATCGCGAGTCGCCGGTCACCTTCATCGACGAGGATCTGCGGCAGTTCGATGAGATCTGGGCCGCCGCCGGAACACCCTATGCGGTGTTCCGGCTGACTCCGGCCGACCTTGTCTCCTTGACCGGCGGGACGGTGATCGCCATTCGCTAGCGGTTTACCGCCGCGAATTGTAGCGGATATAGGGCAGAAGCTCCGGGATCTCCCAGGCCGCGTAGTGCGCCTCGATATAGGGAAGCAGCGCCTCCACCCGTTTCGCCGCCTCCGCCGGATAAGGCGCCACCGTCAGCTGGGCCGCCAATTCGCGGCCGGCGGCCTCTGCGTCGAACCGGGTCGGTCGGCCGTCCTGAAGCATGACCTCGCCGCCGACCAGGACGGTCCGCACGTCGCTGGCCCGAGCGCGCAGCAGGATGAGGTCGCGCGGGTCGGTCTCTGGCGCGACCCAGGGCCATGTCAGCCGCTCGAGGTCGAGCAGCAGGATGTCCGCGGCATGGTCGGGCGCCAGCCTGCCGAGCAGTCCTTCCTTGCGCAGCAGCTTGGCGCCGCCCGTCGTCGCCATGGCGAACAGGTCCGTCGGCTGCGGCGCAGCCGTCTTCATCTGCGGCGTCCGGTGCAGGCGGAGCGCGAGGCGCATCTCCGCGAACATGTCCTCGTCGTCGTCGAGCGTCGTGCCGTCCATGCCGAGCGCGACCGTGCTTCCGGACGCCAACAATGCGTTGAGCGGCGCAATGCCGGCGCGCAGGCGCAGGTTGGAGCCGGGATTGTGGCTGATCGCCGCACCGCTCTCGGACAGCACCTCGATCTCGGGCTCCGTCAGCCAGACGCCGTGCGCGATCGAGAAGCGGGGGCTCAGCACCCCCAGGTTGCGTAGATGGAGGAGGGTTGGCCGGCCCAGGAACTTCGGGCCGTAGAGCTTCTCGTACAGGGATTCGGTAAGATGGGTCTGAATCCCGGTGTCGTAGGTCTCGGCCTGTTGCGCGATGCGCTGCATGAAGCCGTCCGACACCCATTGCGGGCCGGGCGGGGCGAACCAGAGGTCGATCCGCGGATGTGCCCGATAGGTTTTCCAGAACGTCTCCATTACGGCGAAATATTCGTCCTGGTCGATCGCGTTCGGGGGCGGCAGTTGCTGCTCTGCATAGGCGCGCAGCTCCGCCGGCAGGGAGGCGAGGAACCGCTCCTCCTCGCCGCGCGGCCCCCAGACGAGATGGCTCTGGTCGCTGATTCCGGCGGCGAACGCGACGCGGAGGCCGGCCTCGTCATAGGCCGCCAGGGCCCGGCGCATGGCATCGGCATAGTCGTCGGCGGTTCCACCGCCGCCGTGGACGTCCACAACCGTGGTCACGCCGGATCGCAGAAGACGCGCCGCGCTCAGCAATGTGTCGAGATAGATGTCGGTCGGGCGTCGCGAATCGAGCGAGAGTAGCCAAAGCTCCAGGAGCCGATCCGGCACGCCGTGCTGGAGGGCCGTCACGCCGGCGCTGTGGTGATGGGCGTTGATCAGCCCCGGCAGGACGGCGACCGAGTCGGACCCCAGGACCGTGGCGCCGGGGTGGCGCTCCCGCAGCCCGCGCCAGTCGCCGACCTCGCGAATCCGGTCGCCTGCCACCAGGACCGCCCCGTCAGACAGAACGGGATCGGCCGGGCCTGGGCCGGCGATCACCCAGCGGCCGCGAACGAGCAAGCTATCGGTCATTCCGTATCTCCTCCTGATCGCGCCCGGCGAAAGGCGGTACCATTCGAGAGATCCGGGCTTATATCTGTTATCTATTCCGTTTCGAGGGTTAGAGCCTGATCCGATCGCATCGAAACGATGTGATCGGATCAGGCTCAAATCATATGAGTTAGAGAACGATCCACTGATCAGGATGCCTCAACCTGATCAGTGGATCGTTCTCTAGGCCGGAGCGAGCGGCGAAGCAGGAGACGAGTATGGTCAAGAAAGCGGATCTTCCCAAGCACATCCTCGACCGCGCCTTCGAGCTCGCGGCGGAGCGCGGCTGGCGCGCGATCTCCCTGTCGGATATCGCAGGGGCGGCGAAGGTACCGCTATCCCAGCTTTATGCCCTCTATCCGTCAAAGACGGCGATCCTCGAGGCCTTCTCGCAGGAGCTCGATCGGCAGGTCCTGTCGGCGACCGACGCAGAGACGCCGGAGGGGTCGGCGCGCGACCGGCTGTTCGACGTGGTGATGCGCCGGCTCGACGCAATGGAGCCGCACCGGGAGGCGGTGCGGGCGATTCTGAACGGAACCCGCCGCGATCCGCTGATGGCCCTGGCCAGCCTGGGCCAGTTCATGCGCTCGATGGCCTGCATGCTGGAGGCGGCGGGCATCTCCGCCGCGGGTGTGCGCGGCGCGATTCGCGTCGAAGGGCTTGCCGCAATCTATCTCGCCACCCTGCGCGTCTGGCTGAAAGATGAAAGCGAGGATCGGGCCCGGACTATGGCTACCCTCGATTCGCGGCTCCGCCGGGCAGAAAGCTGGATCGGGATGCTGGAGCGTCGGCGCCCCGGTCGCTCCTCGGCGGCCTGACGTCGCGGCCGGACCGATCAGGTTTGGCATCGCCTCGATCGCCAGTTTTTGCTGCAGTGCACAAAAATGGCTTGACGCCGTCGTTCGCTACGCACATATTCGCAGCGTTGCTGCAGTGCAGCATGGGCGCGACCCTTTATCCTAATCCTGATTGGAGTGCAGATATGGCGAAGGCCAACAATGCTTTCAGCGACACGGAGTTCAAGGTTCCGAACTTCTCACAGTTCTATGCGGATTACAGCCGCATGATGGGCGATTTCGGCAAGCTGTTCGGCAATTCCAAGACGTCCTTCCTGGATATCAATGCCGTAGTGGCGACCCAACAGCGCAATATCGAGGCGCTGACGAAGGCGAACAAGCTGGCGTTTGATGGCGCCCAGGCGGCCGCGCGGCGCCAGGTGGAGATCGTCCGCCAGAGTTTCGACGATCTCGCCAAGATGAGCCATGAACTTGCGGCGGCGGGCAGCCCGGAAGACAAGCTGGCGCGTCAGGCGGATTTCGCAAAGGAGAGCTTCGCGACGGCCGTTGGTGCGATCCGCGAGGTTTCGGAGCTGCTGCAGAAGTCGAATCTCGAGGCGGCCGACGTGATCAGCAAGCGGATGTCCGACAATTTCGACGAAGTGAAGACCGCGCTGTCGCAGGTCAACGGCAGCCACTAACAGCCGTTCGTCCGTGTCGAAAGCGCCGCCCCGCTTCTTCGGTGGGGCTGCGCTTTCGTTGGCGAATCCTCGCGGCATTGCCGCATCCGCGCCGCGGATGCTAGCCTCCCCGCCGAACGCAACAGTTGGCGGACCTGGCGCCCATGACGGACAAGCAATCTTCCCCGGCCTCCCCATCTCCGGAACTCACCCCGACCATCACCTATGACGATTTCCGCAAGGTCGATGTCCGGGTGGGGACGATCCTCGCCGTTGATCCGTTTCCGGAGGCGCGCCGTCCGGCTTTCAGGCTGCAGGTGGATTTCGGGCCCGAGATCGGCGTCCGCAAGACCTCAGCCCAGATCACCAGCTACCGGCCCGAGGACCTTATCGGCCGTCAGATAGCCGCCGTGGTGAACTTCCCGCCGAAGCAGATCGGCAAGTTCATGTCCGAGGTACTGGTGCTGGGATTTCCCGACGCGGCCGGTCAGGTGGTGTTGATCCGGCCCGATCAATCCGTTCCTAACGGCGGGCGGCTGTACTGAGCTGCACAGATCGCGCGGTGCCGTAGGGGCGGGTTTCAAACCCGCCCCTACTGATTCAGCCTGAGCTTGATGCGGCGGTTGCGTGACAGGCGGCTCCGTCGTCGCTCGGGCTGCAGGTCGATCCCTTTATTACTTCAGCGGAACATTTTGCCGATCGCGGCGTTATATCGTGGAAAGAGCTGAGTAATCAGCGGCTTCTCTCCCTGTCATGACCGAGGGTCGAACAGTAATGCTTGGAGTTCGGTTAACGAATTAGGTTAATCGGTTAACTGCCTGACTATTCAGTAAAATGCCACATGCTTATGTGTTGCTTACCAAACATAAAGATTAGAAAATCGTCAACGCGCCGTCCATAATAAGGGCCAGAAAGAGCCGGAAGGCTGCGGCAAGACGAGGAGGTCTGTCATGAATGTTTTTCGGGCCATCGGAGATACTCTCCATAGCGCTTCAAGGTCCGTCTTCCCAAGGCTTGCCCTCCCAAGGCTTGTCCTCCCAAGACTCGTCATCGCGGGGCGCAGCCGGCAGAGCGCGGCCTTTGCCGGATGCCTGGCCCTGATTACTGGCGGCCTTGCCCTGATCCCCGGGCCCGATGCGGCTGCCATCGCGACCGTGGAGGAGGGACAGGCCCTCGCGGCGGTCGCGCCGGGTGCCGGCGGGTTTGGGGCGCAAAGCACGGCTGCTCTCGCGCTGACACCGGATCTGCGGCACGCGGCCGGAGGTGCCAACACCCTGGCGACGATCGGCCGCGAGGTCGAATGTCTCGCCCTCAACATCTATTTCGAAGCGCGCAGCGAGCCCGAGACCGGCAAGCGCGCCGTTGCCCATGTCGTGATGAATCGCGTGGCCGACCCGCGGTTTCCGGACGATGTCTGCGCCGTCGTGCAGCAGGGCGGCGAATGGCCGCGGCACCGTTGCCAGTTCTCCTGGTGGTGCGACGGCCAGAGCGACGAGCCGACGGACCGGCGCGCCTGGGTGCGCAGCAAGGCGCTGGCCCAGCAGGTCTATTGGGCCCGTTCCGCGGACCCGACCAACGGCGCTCTCTGGTATCACGCCGATTATGTCGCGCCGAGCTGGGGCCAAGTTCTGGCCCAGGCCGGCAAGATCGGCCGGCACATCTTCTATCTGGATCAAAAGAAGCCGAAACTGCAGCTCGCGTCCTCCTGACGGCGGACTGACGGCGGATCGCGGGGCTTGGCACGGCGCCTGATCTCCAGGCGTCGGCCACGGAGCTAGACCGGAAGGCGCAGGCGGGCGCGGAGGCCGCCGCTGGGGGACTCCGCCAGCGCCAGCTCTCCCCCATGGCTGCGCATCACGTCGCGGGCGATGGTCAGACCAAGCCCGATTCCGCCGGTTTCCGAGTTGCGCGACTGGTCGAGGCGATAGAACGGCCGGAAGACCTCTTCGCGCTGCTCGGGGGGAATGCCCGGCCCGTCATCGTCGATCGTGATCTCGACCGCGGCGCCGCGATGACCGGCGCGCACCGACACCGTCCGGGCGTATCGCTGCGCGTTGGCAATCAGGTTGCCGACGCAGCGCCGGAACGCATCCGGCCGCAAGCGCATCGGCAGCGGGTCCTCCTCAGTATGCAGGTCGATCGTCGTGCCCTCGCGCCGGGCGCTCCCGACTACATCCTTCAGCAGCGCCGAAAGATCGACCTCCACTGGCTGCTCGGTGCCTTCGCCGCGGGCGAAGGCGAGATAGCCGCCGACCATTTTCTCCATCTCGGCCACGTCGGCCTTCAGATCGGCGGTGTCCGGGCTGTCGGGCAGCATCGCGAGCTGCAGCTTCATCCGGGTCAGGGGCGTTCGCAAATCGTGCGAAACGCCGGCCAGCATTTCCGTGCGCTGCGTGATCTGTCGGGTGATACGGTTGCGCATCAGGTTGAAGGCGGCGGCCACCTGCCGCACCTCGGTCGCACCTTCGATGCGGAAATCGCCGGTTTCGCGCCCCTTGCCGAAATCATCGACGGCGGCGGCCAACCGGCGGATCGGCCGCACCTGGTTGCGCATGAACACGGTGGCGACGGCGAACAGCACCAGCGAGGTGCCGACCATCCAGAGGATGAAGACGTAGGTGGTCGAACTGAACAGCCGCCGGCGCGGTGCGACGATGTGAAGCACGCCGTCGGGAAGCTGCACCTGAATCTCGACATACTTCTCCAGCGAGCGGGTATCGATCAGGAACGGCCGCCGCACCACATTGGCGAGCGCCGTGGCCAGCTTGCGATCGACCAGCGTCTCGCGCATCAGCAGCGGATTGAGCCTCAGGATCTTGCCGGGGGCGAGCGTCATCTCGAGCTGCATCGTCTCCTCGGCGACCGCGAAGATGCGGGGATAGTGCTCGGGCCCCGATACCTCCTCCATCAGGGCGATGACCGCGGCGATGTCGCCGGCGATGCTGCCCGCCAGCCGCCGCGTCACGGTTTCCCAATGGCTGTCGTAGAACACCCAGGTCGACACGACCTGCAGCAGGATCAGCGGCGTGATGATGATCAGCAGCGACCGGCCCAGAAGCGAGCGCGGCAGCATACGATTCAGGGCGGCCACCATGCTTCTCATGGCCGAGCGGCGGGCGTCCCCCGCCTTCGGCTCCGCCGCGACCCGGCCCTCTGCGATCCGGCCTTCCGCACTCGTCATGGTCTAGTCCTGCCGCAGCATATAGCCGCGTCCCCGAACGGTCTGGAGGTAGCGGGGAAAGCGGGAGTGGGGCTCGATCTTGCGGCGCAGCCGGGCCATCTGCACGTCGACCGTCCGGCTGTTGCCGGCGGCGATACCCGCCTGTCGGCTCAACTCCTCGCGGCTGAGTGGCACACCCGGGCTGCGCGCGAGCGCGGACAGCAGGTCGGCTTCAGCCGTTGTCAGCCGAACCTCCTCGGCGCCGCGGCGCAGGAGTTGGCGATCGAGATCGAAGCTGTGCTCGCCGAAGCGAATCTCCTGGACCTTCGGTACCGTTTCCTGCGGCACCCGGCGCAGGATCGTGCGGATGCGCAGGACCAGCTCGCGCGGCTCGAACGGCTTCGGCAGATAGTCGTCGGCGCCTTGCTCAAGACCGGTGATGCGGTCTTCGGCCTCGGCCATCGCGGTGAGCAGCAGGATAGGCACCTTGCTGTCGGCGCGCAGCGCCGCCGTCAGCTCCAAGCCAGTCTCACCCGGCATCATGATGTCGAGGACGATCAGGTCGAAGGCGATGCCGGCCAGCCGCGCCCGCGCATCGGCGGCGTCTCCGGCGACGGTGACGCGGAAGCCCTGCTCGCTGAGATATTTCCGCAGCAGCTCGCGCAGGCGCCGGTCGTCGTCGACGACCAGGATATGCGGCATCTCTTCCGTCATGACGCGGCGGATTATACGGCGCGACGCGGCCGGATGCCTAGCGGCGCCTTGTAGCGCTCAACGTAGCGCTCAACGCCGACCGGACTCGGTCTTCAACGCCGCTCCCGGCTCGCCGAAGCGGGCGCGGTCGGTTTCGTTGATCAGGCCGAGCAGGACCTTGCGGAAGCCGTCCACCGCCTCGGCGCCCGCGGCGCGGTAGGCGCGGGCGAACAGCGCCCGTTGGCTCTCCGTCAGGCGCCGCTCCAGCTCGGTGCCCTGCGGCGTCAGCTCAAGCAGCCGCTGGCGGCGGTCGGTCGGCCCCGGCCGCTGGGTGACGAACCCTTGATCGACCAGTTGGCTCAGGACCCGGCTCAGGCTCTGCTTGGTGATCTTCAGGATGTCGAGCAGCTCCGATACCGTCATGGATGGGTTGCGGCCGACGAAATAGATCACCCGATGATGCGCCCGGCCGAAGCCGTATTGGGCCAGCATCGCATCGGGCTCGGCCGTGAAGTCGCGGTAGGCGAAGAACAGCAGTTCAATGCCCTGGCGCAGGTCCTCCTCGCGGAGGAACAGCGGATTGGCCAAAGATTTTACGTCAGCCATGTTGACATATTTTTCTGCAAAACATACCGTGGACTGGGTGTTCGTCGATGGTCGACGGGCATAATATAGCGGCAAAGCGCTTCAACAAGGGTGGACCGGTGTCATGAGCGTACTCCCCTTCGACGACCGAGACGGCGTGATCTGGTACGATGGCGTGCTGGTGCCCTGGCGCGAGGCCAAGCTGCATGTGCTGAGCCACGGCTTGCATTATGCGAGCTGCGTGTTCGAAGGCGAGCGGGCCTATGGCGGCCGCATCTTCAAGAGCGCCGAGCATAGCGAGCGGTTCCTCAACTCGGCACAGGTCCTTGGCTTCAAGATTCCCTACAGCGCTGCCGAAATCGACGCCGCCAAGCGTCAGTTGCTCGAGGCGCAGGGCTTCGACGACGCCTATGTCCGTCCCGTCGCCTGGCGCGGCAGCGAGATGATGGGCGTGTCGGCGCAGCAGACCCGCATCCATGTCGCGATCGCCGTCTGGCAGTGGCCGGCCTATTTCTCGCCGGAATCACGGACGAAGGGCATCCGCCTGACCATCTCGAAATGGCGCCGTCCGGCCCCGGACACGGCGCCGGTCCACGCCAAGGCGGCCGGCCTCTATATGATCTGCACGATGAGCAAGCATTCTGCAGAGGCGGAAGGCTATGCCGATGCCCTGATGCTCGACTGGCGCGGCCAGATCGCCGAGGCGACCGGCGCCAACATCTTCCTGGCCCAGAACGGCGAGCTGCACACCCCAACGCCGGACTGCTTCCTCGACGGCATCACCCGGCGCACGGTGATCGACCTGGCGCGCCGGCGCGGCATCAAGGTGATCGAGCGGGCGCTGATGCCGGAGGAGCTCGGCCGCACCGACGAGGTGTTCATCACCGGCACCGCGGCCGAAGTGACCCCGGTGGGCGAGATAGGCCCCTATAGCTTCAAGGTCGGCGCGATCACCCGGGCGATGATGGAAGACTACGAGAAGCTGGTCCGCGCGCCGGCTGACGCCGCAGCCGCGGAGTAGGGACGGGCCCCTACGTTGCAGATCGGTCCGGGCGCGAGTCACTCCCGCTTAGGGACAGCTGGTCGAGTCGCGAGCTCCGAGCCTTGATCGGCTCCGCCGGGTCATCCTGGTTTCGCCGAGGGGGCCGGAGAAAAACATACCTGATGGCGGGGTGACACTTTTTAAGTGAAGCAGTGAGGTCTTCTATGGCGGCCTCTATCTCGGGACTGGTCAATTCGTCGCGGAAGTCGATGGACACGGCGAGAAGGATATTGTTGGGGCCAAGATGCATGGTAAGCAGGTCCTTGGCGGCCACTATCCGGGAATCAGAGTCGAGAACGGATCGGACGAACGAGACCACCTCGGTCGAGGCGCCCTCCCGTCATCAGGCTGAGGGTTTCTCGCGCCAGGAAGACGGCGATCAGCACGAGAACGGCGCCAATACCGATGGAGACCATGCCGTCGAAGATCGGTTCGTCGAAGACATAGGCGAGAGCGATGCCGCCCAGCGCGAAGATGAGCAGCGCGACGATAATGGCCCAGAAATGGATTTTGATTCCATGGCCGAAGGGATGGTTTTCGTCAGCCGGCCGTGCGGCCCTCCGAAGATCAAAGAGGAGGAGGCCCTGATTGCTGGTGTCGACGATCGAGTGAATGCCCTCGCTCAACATCGCGCTCGAGCCGGTCCACGACGCTGCCGCGAACTTGGTGCAGGCGATGGCCAGGTTGCCGGCGAGGGCGGCGCAGATTACCCGCTTCGAGCCGTGAGATGCCATTGGTTTGGCTTCGGTGCAGCGTGGCTGAAAACCGAGGGGTGAACCCAGGCGTCTCCGGGGTTGTTCCTACAGGGCGAAGTGTATCGGCCGCGGAGTGGGCTCGTGAATGCTGCGGCCAGGCAGGGCAACCCCTACGATTCGGCCGCCCAGCGCTTGGCCGCGGCGTCGTCGCTGTCGCGCGCGTCAACCCATTGGCCGCCCGAGGGCGTCTCCTCGAGCTTCCAAAACGGTGCCTTGGTCTTCAGCCAATCGATCAGGAACTGGCAGCTTTCCAGCGCCGCCTGACGGTGGGCCGAGGCGGTGGCGACCAGCACGATGCGGTCGCCGGGCTCGAGCCGGCCATAGCGGTGGATGATCAGGCTCGCTTCCAAGGGCCAGCGGCGATTGGCCTCCGCCTCGATCTCGGCGAGCTTCTTCTCGGTCATGCCGGGATAATGCTCCAGCGTCATCGCGCCGATGGGCGCATTGCCGGTCCTACTGGGAGCCATATCGCGGACCAGACCGACGAAGCTGGCCAGACCGCCGATATTGCGGTTGTCGGCCGTCAGCCGGGCGAATTCGGCACCAATGTCGAAATCCTCGGCCTGGACGCGGATCATCGCTCGCTTCCAGTCAGCCACCGGTCACCGGGGGGAACAGCGCGATCTCGTCGCCCTGGGCGACCCGATGATCGGGGCCGGCATATTCCTGATTGACCGCGACGCGCACGACCTCGCGGTTGGCCAAGGCCGCTGCATAACCCGCCCCGCGGGCCTCCAGCCAGTCCAGCAGGGCGGCGACCGTGGTGACGGAGGCGGGCGGCTGCACCTCCTCCTCGGCCGTGCCGATCTTGCCCTTGAGCCATGCGAAATAAAGGATCTTCATCCGTGCGCCCGCCGCAGCCTCTCTCCGAGAATCTATATGATGCGCATCTTAGCCGTCTGAAGGGGCTGTTTGAAGAACCCAGAAGAAAGTTCCATAGTCAGGTCGTTTCGGAAGAAAAAATATTTCGGTTCCGGCTGGTGGTAGAATCCAGGCGCAGGCCTAGATAATCAGTCTAAACGTGGCCGGCCGAGTTCAAGCCGGTCTATTGCGCTGTGAAGCGCGACCCTCTAGCTAGGAGCGCGGAGGCTAGCATGGTCGCTTCGGTTTCTTGTGATCGGCCGCTGTTCACTGCGGCGGATGAGGCCTTGATGTTGCGAATCGGCGCCTATTTCGAGGCGCTCGGGTTCGAGATCGAGCGGGATAGGAGCGACACCTACGACGGTTATTGGATGACGCCGCCGGGGACCATCAATCCGGCCTGGATCATCGTTCGGCAGGATAATGGCGCCTATGAGCTTCGGGATGGCCTGCTCACCATCGAACGGAGAGGACGGTCGCTGCGGGATATCCTGCCGCCCGAGTGGATGCCGGCATTGGCCGCATAAGGGCGCGAGAGTCACTAGCGCACCTCATTGAAGGGCAGGAAATCCACCATGCTCCCCGGGGCAAGGTGGGTCGTGTCCTCCGGCAGCTCGACCAGCCCGTCGGATTCGACCATCGAGCTCAGGATGCCCGCTCCGTCGCGGGGGAATTTCTGCGCCGCAAGGTCGCCGGCGCTGTCAGGAACCAGCCGCGCCCGGACCCATTCGCGGCGATCCTTCTTCTTCTTATGCTCGAACGCGGCACGCACCCGGAACAGGGGCGGCGCCAGATCCTTTGCGCCCATCAGCCGCAGGACCATCGGTCGGGCGATGCGCAGGAACGTCACCATGACGGCCACCGGGTTTCCAGGCAGGCCGATGAAGGGCACCGGGCGGTCTTCGGACATGATCTGGCCGAAGGCGATCGGCCGGCCGGGCTTGATGGCCAAGCGCCAGAAATGCAGATTGCCCAGCGCCTCGACCGCCGCCTTGACGTGGTCCTCCTCGCCGACCGACACGCCGCCGGAGGTGATCAGCAGGTCATGCTCCTGCGCGGCGACGGCAAGCGACAGGCGGACGACCTCGCGGCGGTCCGGCAGGATGCCCAGGTCGGTCACCGCGGCGCCCAGCTGGGACAGCATCGCGGCAAGCGTATAGCGGTTCGAATCGTAGATCGCGCCCGTCTCGAGCGGCATTCCCGGCTCGACCAGCTCGTCGCCGGTCGAGAACAGGGCGACGCGCAGCGGCTGCGAGACCGGTAGCGTCGTCAGGCCGATCGAGGCGGCGAGGCCGACCTCCTGGGGCCGTAGCCGCGTCCCGGCCTCCAGGATGGTGCGCCCGGCGCGGACATCCTCGCCGGCCAGACGGCGGTTAGCGCCGCGCTTGATGCCCGGGCGAATGATGACGACATCGCCCTCAAGGCGGCAGTCTTCCTGCATCATTACCGTATCGGGCCCAGCGGAATCGGGTTCAGTGGCCGCACCGAGGGGCATCGCTGCCCCGGTGAAGATGCGGATCGCTTCGCCCCGCCTTGCCGGTCGCCCCAGCGGATGCCCTGCGGCGGCCCGTCCGTTGACCGGCAGCCGCGTTTCCGCGTTCGCGTTGAGGTCCTCGAAATAGACGGCATAGCCGTCGACAGCCGAATTGTCGTGGCGCGGCACGTCGATCGGCGCCACCACCGGCTCGGCGAGAATGCGGTCCCCGGCACGGGTCAGCGGAACCGGCTCGACCCCGGTGACGGTGACGAGCCGGCCGAGCAATCGGTCGAGGGCTTCGTCGAGGGGCATCAGCGGCCCGCCGCCCGCGAAGCAGTCGTCAGTCAATTGGGCCACGGCCGCGCTACTCCCGCATCGCCGTCCGGCGGGCATCCGCGCCGCGCGCCGGCAGGTTGCAATGGGCGATAATGAAATCGGCGATCGCGGTGACGTCGTCGATCGGAATCACAGGCCGCGGAAGGTCCGGCAACGCGATGTCGCTCGCCACCGCAACGATGCGCGGATCCTCGGACTGAAGGAGCGGCTTGCCGTTTGCCTGGCGGTAGACTTCCAGCTTGTCGTGCGCCTCGCGCTTGAACCCTTCGATCAGCAGCAGGTCGACCGGGGCCATCCGGCGCATCAGCTCGGCCGCCGTGGGCTCCGCGGCGCCGCGGTGCTCATGCATCAGCGCCCAACGCTGGGCCGAGCCGACCATCACCTCGGTCGCGCCGGCCGCACGGTGCTCGTAGGAATCCTTGCCGGGCTTGTCGATGTCGAACGCGTGATGGGCATGCTTCATCGTCGATACGGACAGCCCGCGACCGATCAGTTCCGGCAGCAGCTTGACCACCAGCGTCGTCTTGCCGCTTCCGCTCCATCCTGCGAGGCCGAAGACCTTCATCGTCCCGCTTTCATGTCCCAGTTGGGCATGTCCCCGTTGGGCGGGAGCGGCCGGTGGCCGCTCACCGCGCCGGTTTCGGTGGTCTGACGGCGGAGGAGCGTGACCGGGTGGACGCCGCGCCGGGGCGCCGGGCGGGCGTGTCCGGGCCCATATGCCGCAGGCCTGTCACCAGGTAGTCGTAGCCTGTCACCAGCGTCAGTATCGCCGCCAGCCAAAGACCGATCTCGCCGATCTCCGTCACCGGCACGGCGGCGGGGCCGGCATCGCCGACGATCAGAAAGCCCAGGGCCAGCATCTGCAGCATGGTCTTCCATTTCGCGAGCCGGCTCACCGGCACGCTGACATTGAGGCCGGCGAGAAACTCCCGCAGCCCCGACACGAGAACCTCACGGCACAGGATGACCAGCGCAGGCAGGATGACGAGGCCGGAAATGCGCTCGGAGAAGGCCAGCATCAGGATTACCGCCGCCACCAGGAGCTTATCGGCGATCGGGTCTAGAAAGACTCCAATCTTCGTGATCTGGGCACGGCTGCGCGCGAACCGCCCGTCGAAATAGTCGGTGATCCCGGCGGCGCCGAACAGGAAGCCGGACACCCAGCGCCAGACGTCGCCCTCGACGAAGAACAGGCCGACCAGGACGGGAATGATGGCGATCCGCGACAGGGTCAGGAGATTGGGGAGGCTTGTCAGCATTGGGTCCGTCAGTCTGAGAACATTCCATGTTTTACAGCCTGTTCCGCTCCTAAACAACCATCCGGCCGGGATGGACCCGCCGGCCGACGGCCGCCTCGAAGGGTTAACCTTGGCCGTGAAAGTGATCATAAATCCGCTTCGCCACGGTCCCGCTGATTCCCTCGACAGCTTCGAGGTCTGCGAGTCCGGCCCGGGCGACGTTCCGGGCCGAGCCGAAGTGGTGGAGCAGGGCCTTCTTCCGCCGCGCGCCGATGCCCGGAACCTCGTCGAGCAGGGACTGGCCGATCTGCTTCGAGCGCTTCGCGCGATGGGTGCCGATGACGAAGCGGTGCGCCTCGTCGCGCAAGCGCTGCAGGAAATACAGCACCGGGTCGTTCGGCTCCAAGCTGAAGGGCTCGCGCCCCGGCAGGAAGAACCGCTCGCGGCCGGCATTGCGGTCGGGTCCCT
Source organism: Virgifigura deserti (assembly GCA_003576685.1). Lineage (GTDB taxonomy): Bacteria > Pseudomonadota > Alphaproteobacteria > Dongiales > Dongiaceae > Virgifigura > Virgifigura deserti. Next base: position 324,260 of record QOZR01000002.1, on the reverse strand, counting down.
TGGCGATCGCGGCGACCGGCTGGTCCGAGATACCGAGATCGGCGAACACCTGCAGGGCTACGCTCAACTGCCCGGCGCCGCCGTCGATCAGCACAAGGTCCGGCCAGGTTCCGCCCTGCCGTTCCGGGTCCTCCTTGAGCGCGCGGGCGAATCGGCGGGTCAGCACCTCGCGCATCATCGCGTAGTCGTCCCCGGGGGCGTCCCTGGGGGCGTCCCTGGGGGCGTTTTCGGGCGCGTCGTCGCCTGCGCCGGCAATCGCGAACTTGCGATAGGCGTTCTTCATCAGCCCGTCCGGGCCGGCGACGATCATGGCCCCATAAGGGTTGCGGCCGGAGATATGGCTGTTGTCGTAGACCTCGATGCGGTTCGGCGGACCGTCCAGCCCGAAGACGGAGGCCGTGCCTTCGAGCAGGCGCCGCTGCGTCGCGTTCTCGGACAGCCGGCGCGCGAGCGCATCGCGGGCGTTGGCCGTCGCATGATCGACCAGCTTGCGCTTGTCGCCCCGCTGCGGCACCAGCAGCTTGACCGCGTGGCTTGCCTGCAGCGCCAGCGCCTCGGCAAGCAGCATCTGCTCGCTCGGCGCATGGCTTAGGAGGATCAGGCGCGGCACCGGCTTGTTGCTGTAGAACTGGCCGAGAAAGGCGGCCAACACATCCGGCAGGTCGAGCTGGCGGTCGTGGCTGGGGAAGTAGGCACGGTTGCCGTAATTGCTGCCGGCGCGGAAGAAGAAGACCTGAATACAGGTCTGGCCGCCGGCTTGGTGCGCGGCGATGACGTCCGCCTCGTCGATGCCGGCGACGTTGATGGCCTGATGCGCCTGGATCTGCGTCAGCCCGCGGATCCGGTCGCGATAGCGCGCCGCCGTCTCGAAGTCGAGCGCATCGCTCGCCGCCTGCATCCGTTCCGCGAGGCGCTGCTGGATGCCCCGGCTGTTGCCGGACAGAAACTCGCGCGCCTGACCGACGAGTTCGGCATAGTCCTCCGGCGCGATACGATTCACGCAGGGCGCCGAGCAGCGCTTGATCTGATATTGCAGGCAGGGGCGCGTTCGGCCGGCGAACACGCTGTCGGAGCAGGACCGCAGGAGAAAGGCGCGCTGTAGGGCGGTGATGGTGTGGTTAACCGCACCAGCCGAGGCGAAGGGGCCGAAATACTCGCTCTTAGGATCCTGCGCGCCGCGATGCTTGGCAAGCTGCGGCGCCGGGTGGTTGCCGGTGATCGTGATGAACGGAAAGGACTTGTCGTCGCGCAGCAGGACATTGTAGCGCGGCATCAACCGCTTGATCAGGTTGCCCTCGAGCAGCAGCGCCTCGACCTCCGTATGGGTCGTGATGACCTCGAGCGCCACCGTTTCCGCGACCATCCGCTGCAGCCGGTTCGGCAGCTTCGCGATCTGCGTATAGCTGGCGACACGCCGCTTCAGATTGCGCGCCTTGCCGACATAGAGCGCGTCGCCCTTCGCGTTCAGCATCCGATACACGCCGGGGCTGCCGGGCAGGGTCTTGAGCTGCGCCTGAATCACGGCGACGCCGTGCGCGATGCTGCCCGCATGGCCCATATCCGGTTCGCTCAAGCCCGATCGCTGTTCCGGCGCTTGCTGCATCGACTCCTGCTCCAACGGCGCGTCCTGTTTCATGATGTTCGTCATGGGTCAGCCGGAAGATTAATGGCAAGTGCGGTGCGGTCGCGCTGGCTGCTCGTCCAACCGGGAAGCCTTTCGGCTCTAGTGCAATGCGAGAAGCCGAGAGGCGGCAAAGGGCGGCGCCAGATATCCACGGAATCTGTGGATAACTCTGTCGATAAATGGGATTTGCCACTCACTTCGCCAAGCAAATCCGGCTCTTTGTCCTCGTTGCGTAAAAATTAGGCAGAATTCACAACATATTGAAATGGAACAGAAAAACTCAAGTCAAGCGCAAACAATCTGTCACAACTGCGATCAGGGGCTTGACTTCGCCGCCATCTTAACCGTCGCCATTTCCTTGTGAACAACTCTCCGCCGCCGTTCCCCCTTGGAAGCGGAAGAACCTTCGATATTTCAATAGCTTCTTAACCATGGAGGCGAATCGACTCACACATCAGGGCGGCGTTGCCGGAGCCGCCGCGACAGTCAATCCTGCGGCCGCTTTCGCTCGATCTCGACGCCGACGCTCTCAGCCTCGGGGAAAACTTCCAGCTTCTCGATCTTGACCCGCACGCTGCGTACCCGCGCATCCTCGAGGCATGTCGTCGCGATGCGCTCAGCCAAGGTTTCGGCAAGGTTCACATGCCCGGCGCCGACCACATGCCGGATGCTGGTGACGAGCTCGCTATAGCAGACGACGCTGTCGAGATCGTCCTCGAGCGGTCCCTCCGTTCGGAAGTCCAGATCGAGATTGATGCGGATGCGCTGATCGGCGACCCGCTCATGCTGATGAATGCCGATCCTGCAGGGCAATACCAAGTCCCGCACGAAGATTCGCGCTTCCCAAGGGGCATTCGAGGGGGCGCCCCCGGGGGCGCTTCTCGGGCGGGTCCGGCCCAGGGCTACCGGATCAGCCTTTTTGCTGACGTTGGCTTTACTCATAACCGTTTAGCTCCTGCGCGTCCCGGTCGAGTCGGAACCCATCGCGATCAAGCCGCCTTATTCGCGCTTCACATATCCGCGCGACGGCAATGCCCAGCCCAGATGCTCGCCGCCATCGAGCGCGATCATCTGACCGGTGATCGCCGGGGCCGACAGCAGGAAAAGAACCGCCTCGCAGATCTCCTCCGGCGTCGTGCCGTGGCCCAGCGGCACGGCATTGCACAGCTCCTCGAACTGCTCAACAGTCTGCTTCGGGCTGGGCAATGTCGGCCCAGGGCCGATGCCGTTGACGCGAATGTGCGGCGCAAGCGCCAGGGCCAGTGTTCGGGTCAGCGTCCACAGGCCCATCTTCGAGACCGTGTAAGATAGGAAGTAGGGCGTCAATTTCCAGACGCGCTGATCCAGCAGGTTGATGATGTTGCCCTGGACATCCTCGGGCATCTGCCGGGCGAAAGCCTGGCTCAGGACCAACGGCGCGCGCAGATTGGTTTCTATATGCGCGTCCCACGACTCACGCGTCGCCGTATCGACCGTGTCCATCTCGAAGAGCGAGGCATTGTTGACGAGGCAGGTCAGCGGCCCGACCGCACCCACGGCGCGCTCCACCAGCATCTCGACCTCGGATTCACGGGACAGGTCGCAGCGCAGCGCCACCGCCCGGCCGCCGGCCGCCTCGATGCGCGACACCACCTCGGCGGCGGCCGTCTCCGAGCCGTGATAGTGGACGGCGACCGCCCAGCCGGCGTCGGCCATGCCAAGCGCGATCGCGCGGCCGATACGCTTCGCGGCGCCGGTGACGAGGACGGCGCCCGGAGGTGCCTGTTTGGAGGGTCTGTCGATCATCGGCTGGAAAATGGGCCAAACGCGCGAACGGCGCAAGAGCCGCGGTCGGCGCCGTTTGCGCGGATACGGTGGCTCACCCCCTCCCCCAACCATCCCCCCGTCGAGGGGAGGAGGTAGGGGGAGGGGCAATTTGCGGCCGAACGCCTATTTCTTTGGCTTCAGATCGAGTGCGGCCGAGTTGATGCAGTAGCGGAGGCCGGTCGGCTGCGGGCCGTCGTCGAAGACGTGTCCGAGATGCGCGTGACATTTCGCACAGAGCACTTCGGTGCGCCTCATGCCGTGGCTGGCATCGCTCTCCGTCGCGACCGCTTCTTCGGACATTGGCTTATAGAAGCTCGGCCAGCCGGAGCCGGACTCGAACTTCGTGTCAGAGTCGAACAGCTCCTCGCCGCAGACGACGCAGGCGTAGGTGCCCGGCGTTTTCTCGTCATTGTACTTTCCGGTGAAGGCCCGTTCGGTGCCCTTCTCCTGGGTGATGTGATATTGCTCCGGCGTCAGCTTCCGGCGCAGGGTGTCGTCGTCCGGCTTTCTGGTCTCATTCGCCATCGCAGCTCCTCCTCATCCTTCGACAAGCTCAGGATGAGGCCCTCATGGTGAGCTTGTCGAACCATGAGGGCCTCGGTCACAGACCGACAATCAGCGCCGCCGGCGACCCGTCGGCCGGCCGGAGCGTGTCTTTGGCCCAGCGTTCTTGCCGCCGAGTCCGCTGCCGCTGAAGCTGCCCGGCAGGCCGGCGGTGGAGCGCGCCACGGGGCGGCCGTCCGTGGGCACGCCGAGATCCATTGCCTCCAGCCGGCGGATCTCGTCGCGCAGGCGCGCGGCCTCCTCGAACTCGAGGTCGGCAGCCGCTGTACGCATCCGCTGCTCCAGATCGGCGATATAGGCCTTGAGATTATGGCCGACGAGATTGCCGGCCTCCGCGTCGCCGGTCGATACCGTCACCCGGTCACCCTCATAGACGCTCTGCAGAATGTCCGAGATCGACTTGCGCACGGATTCCGGCGTGATGCCGTTGGCAGCGTTGTACGCCTGCTGCCTCTCGCGCCGGCGGTTGGTCTCGGCGAGCGCCACCTCGAGCGATCCCGTCATCTTGTCGGCATAGAGCACGACGCGACCGTCGATGTTGCGCGCCGCCCGCCCGATCGTCTGGATCAGCGAGGTCTGCGAACGCAGAAAGCCTTCCTTGTCGGCGTCGAGAATCGCGACCAGCGCGCATTCCGGGATGTCCAGCCCCTCGCGCAGCAGGTTGATGCCGATCAGCACGTCGAAGGCCCCGAGCCGCAGATCGCGGATGATCTCGATGCGCTCCAGCGTCTCGACGTCCGAATGGATGTAGCGGACGCGGATGCCCGCCTCGTGCATATATTCGGTCAGGTCCTCGGCCATCCGCTTGGTCAGCGTCGTGATCAGCACGCGCTGGCCCTTCGCCGCCGCCTCGTGGCATTCGGCGATCACATCGTCGACCTGGGTCTCCGTCGGCCGGATCAGGCAGACGGGATCGATCAGGCCGGTCGGCCGGATCACCTGCTCGGTGAAGGCGCCGCTGGTGCGCTCCAGCTCCCACCGGCCCGGCGTCGCCGAGACATAGACCGTCTGCGGCCGCATCGCATCCCACTCCTCGAACTTCAGCGGCCGGTTGTCCATGCAGGAGGGCAGGCGGAAGCCGTATTCCGACAGGATCGACTTGCGGGCGAAGTCGCCGCGATACATGCCGCCGATCTGCGGCACGGTGACGTGGCTCTCATCGACGATCAGCAGCGCGTCGCCCGGCAGATATTCGAACAGGGTCGGCGGCGGCTCGCCGGGCTTGCGGCCGGTCAGATAGCGGGAATAATTCTCGATGCCGGCGCAGCTCCCGGTCGCCTCGATCATCTCGATGTCGAAAACCGTGCGCTGCTCGAGCCGCTGCGCCTCCAGCAGCTTGCCCGCCTTGTTCAACTCCTCGAGCCGCTGCTTGAGCTCAACCTTGATCTGCTTGACCGCCTGCGTCAGCGTCGGCTTCGGTGTCACATAATGGCTGTTGGCGTAGATCCTGACCTCGTCCAGCGCCGCCGTCTTCTCGCCGGTCAGCGGGTCGAACTCGTGCAGCGACTCGATCTCGTCGCCGAACAGCGACAGCTTCCAGGCGCGGTCCTCAAAGTGGGCGGGAAAGATCTCCACCGAATCGCCGCGCACCCGGAAGGTGCCGCGATGGAAGTCCGCGTCATTGCGCTTGTATTGCAGCTCGACGAAGCGGCGCAGCAGCTCGGTGCGGTTGATCGTCTGCCCCTGCCGCAGGGTCACCGTCATCGTCGAATAGGTTTCGGGCGAGCCGATGCCGTAGATGCAGGAGACGCTGGCGACGATCACCACGTCACGGCGCTCGAACAAGGCCCGCGTCGCCGAGTGGCGCATTCGGTCGATCTGCTCGTTGATCGACGACTCCTTCTCGACAAAGGTGTCGGTGCGCGGAACGTAGGCCTCGGGCTGGTAGTAGTCGTAGTAGGATACGAAATACTCGACCGCGTTGTCCGGGAAGAATCCTTTCATCTCACCATAGAGCTGTGCCGCCAGCGTCTTGTTGGGCGCCAGGATCAGCGCCGGACGCTGCAGTTCCTGGATGACATGCGCCATGGTGAAGGTCTTGCCGGAGCCGGTGACGCCGAGCAGGACCTGGTCGCGCTCCTGGGCGCCCAGGCCCGCGACGAGCTCGCGGATCGCCTGCGGCTGGTCGCCGGCGGGTTTGTAGTCGGACTGGAGCGTAAAGGGCGTGCCGCGCAACGCGGGCAGCGGCCGTTCGGCAAGTTCGAGAGGCATGGCTGGAATATAGGTCCTCTTCCGGCGTCGGCCAATGGGGCAAGCACCGGTGATGGCCGGAACGTTGCGGCCGATGGGCGCGCGCCTTACGATGGTTATGGTTGACGGCTTCGATTGGGCACGCCCATGGCCGATATCGACATCGTGCGCCGGGCCTATGCGAAGCAGATCATGGCGGCCGCCGGGGTCGATAGCCGTGCGCTGGAGGAGGCGTTCGCGCGCGTCCCGCGTGAGGATTTCCTCGGCCCAGGACCGTGGCAGATCTGGCGGTCCGGCCGGGGCTATTGCGCGACACCGTCGGCGGACCCGGTCTATCTCTATACGAATGACTTGGTGGCGATCGACCCGGCGCGGCAGATCAACAACGGCGAGCCCTCCTTCCATGCCACGCTGATGGCGGCGCTGGCTCCCGCGGCGGGCGAGCATATCGTTCATATCGGGACCGGCACGGGCTACTACACGGCGATCCTTGCCGAGCTGGTCCGCGCCGCGGGCCGGGTCACCGGCATCGAGTACGACCCCAGCCTGTCGGATCGGGCGGCGCGAAACCTTGCGCGCTATCCAAACGTCACCGTCCTCACCGGCGATGGCGCCAGGATGACCTTCGATCCTGCTGACGGGATCTATGTGAATGCCGGGGCGACCCGGCCGGCCGAAAGCTGGCTGGACGGCCTGACGGAGGGCGGCCGCCTGATCCTGCCCTTGACCACGGACGACAACCGCCCGAAGGCCGAGATGCCGGGGGGGACGCGTCGCGGCGGCGTGCTGAAGGTCGTTCGGCGTGGGTCCCGATACGCCGCCCGCTTCATTTCCTCGGTCCTCATCTTTCCCTGCGCCGGCGCACGCGATGCCGCATCGGAACGGCTCCTCGCCGCCGCCATGGAGGGGGGCGGGGCAGAGACCGTGCGGAGCCTGCGCCGCGATGCGCATGACCGGGAGCGCTCCTGCTGGCTGCATGCCGATGGCTGGTGCCTATCCCAATGTGCCGTCGACCTGTAGAGTGGCGCGATGTCAAGACAGCCGACCGACTACCTGCGCGCGATCTGCCTGGCGCTTCCCGAAGCGGTGGAGAAGGAGGCATGGGGCGATCCGACCTTCCGGGTGCGCGACAAGATCTTCGCGATGGAGAAGCGTGGCGACGGGCGCATCTCGCTCTGGTGCAAGGCACCGCCCGGCAGTCAGATGGTGCTGGTCGGTGCCGATCCGGAGCGGTTCTTCGTGCCGCCCTATGTCGGCCACAAGGGATGGGTCGGCATGCGGCTCGACCGCAATCCGGACTGGGACGAGGTGGCCGTCGTGGTCAAGCGCAGCTACGGGCTGATCGCGCCCAAGCGACTCGCCGCGCTGATCGGTCGTACCTCAGTTTGAAACTTCAGGCTCGCCACGGCGAGCAAGGTCTGCGACCACCATTTCGGCCACGAAGAGCTTCTCGCCTCGCATCAGGCCGTGTCGGATGATCTGTTCAGGACCGTCAGCGGTAAACTCTGATAGGGCGAAGCCAGCAGCGTGTATTCGGTTCCTTGCATCGGCGCCATAGAATCGAACGTGATTGGCTTGGCCGAAATACAGGAATCGATCATCCGGAGACGTGATCTCGGGATTCTCATAGGTCGCGTTCCACCCTTCCACGATCGGAAACATGAGCAAGAGGACGCCACCTGGCTTCAGGATACGGTGCAATTCCGAGAGTGCCTTTCTGTCGTCGACGTGCTCCAGGATATGAAAGCAGATAATCGCGTCAAAGGATGCGTCAGGCTGATCGATTTCTTCGATGTTCAGCACAAGATCGGCCCGGCCCGGACTGAGGTCGGCTGTCACATATTCCTCGACAGAAGGGCGCACGAAGCTCGTAATTGACTGCTCCGGCGCGAAGTGAAGCAGTTTGGACCCGGCTAAGCGCTGTTCGTGCTCGTCGAACCACATCTTGAACAAGCGGTGACGTTCCAAGGAGGAGCATTGGGGGCATTGCGCGTCGGGGCGGGGCGGCCATCCGGTCGGGCCGAAGAAGCCATCAAACGCGCAGATATTGCAGATGTGCCGACGGGGTTTCGTATGTCTCAGGCGCCGAGCGAGATGGACAAATTGCCGAAAGCGCCAGCGGTTCGCATCACCGAGTCGCGCGTCAACGGCACGAGCCAAAGTGCGTTTGAGCATAAATCCAGCAAATCACCCCTAAGCTTGTCTCACAAGCGTTATTGGAGAACGTCCGCCCCCACGTCAGGGGGCATATGGTCGAGCCATCATTTGGGGCCGCCCTTTTCATGGGACCTCGATGCGCTCGGAATCCCGCCGCAGCATCACGGTCATCATCGCGGCTTTGGTGGAACAGCCGCCACTGATCGCTTGACTTCGAACGCGCGCAAAGCCAGCATGGCGCCATGCAACCGATCGTCTGCATTCTGAACAAGCGCTGGTGGTGGCCCGTGTAACCGGGCGGCCAGCGCGCATCCATTCGGACCACAGGGCCGCCACGCGTTTCGGGCGGCCTTTTTCGTAATCAGTGGTAAGGCAGTTCGGACGGTCGTGGCGCCCCGCACAACCATGGGGAGACCGCCACGATGCTTTTCGACCTACGCCCTGAGCAAGGCTATCGCACGCGCGGCGGCCTTCAGGTTTATCGCCACGAGACCCCGCTGCCTTATGAGGGGGCGGTCGAGCCGCTGATCGACGCGCTGGCCGATCGGCGCGGCGTTCTGCTGTCTTCCGGCTTCGAGTTTCCGGGGCGCTATGCCCGTTGGGACCTCGGCTTCGTCGACCCGCCGCTCGCGATCACGGCGCGTGCTCGCGATTTCGAGCTTGCGGCGCTCAACAGGCGCGGCGCCGTGCTGCTGCCGCCGATCGCCGCGGCGCTGGAGATGCTCGATGCGGTCGAGCGGCTGAGCGTCGAGCCGGAGCGGGTCACCGGCGCGATCCGCCCGGCCGGGCAGCGCTTTCCGGAGGAGATGCGCAGCCGGCAGCCTTCGATATTCAGCCTGCTGCGCGCCGTCATCGAGCTGTTCGGCAGCGGCGAGGACCGGCATCTCGGGCTCTATGGCGCCTTCGGCTATGACCTCGCCTTCCAGTTCGAGCCGATCCGCCAGCGCCGGGAACGGCCGGCGGATCAGCGCGATCTGGTGCTGTATCTGCCGGACGAGATCCTGGTGGTGGACCATATGGCCCGGCGGGCCAGCCGGCTGAGTTACGAGTTCCGGACGGCCTTGAGCCGCACCGACCTCCTGGCGCGACGGACCGTGCCGGATCCCTATCGAGGCGGCATGGCTGCCGCGGCCCGAGCCGACCACGAGCCCGGCGCCTATCCGGCCGCGGTCGAGCGTGCGCGGACGGCCTTTCAACGCGGCGATCTGTTCGAGGCGGTGCTAAGCCAGCTCTTCACGGAGCCCTGCGCCGACGGGCCGGCCACGGTGTACCGTCGCTTGCGGCAGGCCAACCCCTCACCCTATGGCGCCCTGATGAATCTCGGCGCGGGCGAGTTCCTGGTGGCGGCATCGCCCGAGATGTATGTCCGGGTGGACGGCCGGGAGGCTGGAGGACGGCGCATCGAAACCTGTCCGATCTCCGGCACCATCGCACGCGGCAAGGATGCGATCGGCGATGCGGCGCAGATCCTGACGCTGTTGAACTCGGCCAAGGATGCGGCAGAGCTCACCATGTGCACCGACGTGGACCGCAACGACAAGTCGCGGATCTGCGAGCCGGGCTCTGTGCGCGTCATCGGTCGCCGGCAGGTCGAGCTCTATTCGCGCCTGATCCATACGGTGGACCATGTCGAGGGCGTTCTGCGGCCGGAATTCGATGCGCTGGATGCATTCCTCAGCCATGCCTGGGCCGTCACCGTGACCGGCGCGCCCAAGCGCGGGGCAATGCAGTTCGTCGAGGATCAAGAGAAATCCGCCCGTCGCTGGTATGGCGGCGCGATCGGCCGGGCGACCTTCGACGGTGGCATGAATACCGGGCTGACCCTGCGCACCATCCGGATGAAGGACGGCATCGCCGAGGTCCGGGTCGGCGCCACGCTGCTCTACGAGAGCGATCCGAAAGCCGAGGATGCCGAATGCCGCCTGAAGGCTGCGGCCCTGTTCGCTGCGATCCGCCCGCCCATGGCGACGGCGGCGGCGAGGCCAGCGGAGCCTCGTCCATCGGAGTTCTGCCCGGGCGAAGGCAGGCGCATCCTGCTGGTCGATCACGAGGACTCGTTCGTCCATACGCTGGCGAACTATTTCCGGCAGACCGGGGCGAAGGTGGTGACGCTGCGGGCCGAAGCCGCCCGTGCGGCCCTAGCCGCGGACCGGCCCGACCTCGTCGTGCTGTCGCCGGGGCCGGGCCGGCCCTCGGACTTCGATCTGAGCGCGACGCTCGAAAGCGTGCTCGCCCGCGACCTGCCCATCTTCGGCGTTTGTCTCGGGCTACAGGGTGTAGCCGAGCATTTCGGCGCGCGGCTGGCGGTGCTCGCCGAGCCGGCGCATGGCAAGGCGTCCGAGCTGCAGGTGCTGGGAGGGCGGCTGTTCGACGGCCTTCCGAAGCGCTTCGGCGTCGGCCGCTACCATTCGCTCCATGCCTGCCGGGAGACGCTGCCGGAAGTGCTGCGGATTACCGCTCAGACGGATGACGGCGTGGTGATGGCGCTGGAACATGCGGAACGGCCGATCGCGGCCGTGCAGTTTCACCCGGAATCGATTCTGACCCTGGCGGACGATGCCGGCTTGCGCCTGATCCGCAACGTGGTCTCCGTGCTCTGTGCCGCGCCGGTCGCCTGACCGGCTCCGGCCCCAAGCCCCCAGACTCAGGACTGTTGCTGTCCGGCCGGTTGCTGTCCGGTCGGTTGCTGTCCGGTCCAGGGCCGGATCCACAGCCTGAGGGCGCCGAACGGGATGAGCATCACGGCGGCGACGCCGAGCTTGACCGCGTAATCGCCGATCGCCCAGGTCGTCCAAGGTAGTCCGGTCCCGGCGAAGGCGACCGAGAAGAAGATGGCGGTGTCGAGCGCGGAGGCCAGCACGGAGGAGGCCAGCGGCGCCCGCCACCAATCCTGGTGGCGCAGGCGATTGAAGATCGCGATGTCCCAGAGCTGCGTCGCGAGAAAGGCGACGCCCGACGCCACCGCGATCCGCGGCGTCGCCAGCCAGATCGAGAGCGCTACGGCCAGCACGAATCCGGCATAGACCACCCGCCGGGCACGGGCCGGTCCGAAGGCGCGGTTGCTGAGATCCGTAATCAGAAACGCGACCGGATAGGTGAATGCGCCCCAGGTCAACCAGTCGTTCAACGGGAACTGAACGGCGTAGTTGGCCAGCGCGACCACGAACACCATGGCCGCGACGGCGATGAGAACCCCGCTGCGCACTATGTCACCCTCCGATAGAAGTCGAACTCGGCGGAGAGATAGCCTTTTCCGACCGCTTTTGCGACTCCCTTGCCGCGATCGGCGGCGCCTCAAGGCCGCGATCGGCGGTACCGGGTCAGGGCCGGGAATAGCGGTGCTTCACGCCGGGCGGGAACCATTCGGGATCGCCCGCCGGCCGCAGCGTCACCCGCGGGCGGCGATATTCCGCCGGCGTATAGTTGGCGAATTCGCTATTGAGGCGCAACAACTGGTCCAGGATGGCCCCGGCAATCGCGTCCGCATCAACAGCCTCCGGGGCGAGATCGGCGGCGAGCTCAACCACGATCGCGAGATGCGGGGCCTCCTCCAGCCCCTCTTTCGCCTGCAGCACGAACTTGCCCGTTACCTGATCGCGGATGCCGGGCTGCTCGAGCGCGACGCTGACATTCTCCGGATAGACATTCGCACCGAAATAGGAGACAGCGAAGTTCGACCGGCCGAAGAGATAGAGGAAGGGAAGGGGACGGTCCCCGCGCCAGCCGTGGCCCGCCAGGGCGTCGCCCGGATCGAAGCCCCAACCGGCCAGGAAATGGAGCATCGCCTCATGCGTGATGATCCCGCCGCTATCGGCGATGTGGTAACGGACCAGCGGCACGCCGTTCCGGCCGGAGAAGATCAGTGTTCCGTCCTCCAGGCTCTCGAAATAGCGGACCAGCGGATCGTATTGCACCAGAGTCGGCAGTCGGGACTGGCCGAACAGTTGGCGCGCCGCCTCCGGCGTGCGGCTGAGGAAGCGGCGAATGGCGATGCTGAGCGGGGTCTCGTTGCCGAGGACCCCGGCATCCGCCGTGCCGTAGAGGGAAGCGAAGTCATAGCAGGGGTCCGACGCGCCTATTCGCTCGGCGATCAGCGACCGCCATTCCTCGCTGAACACCTCGCCCGCCATCACCAACTTGACGTTCAATGGCCGCCAGTCGATGCCGGCCGCGCGGCCACCATCGATCACATCCTTGAGGAAGGGCGGGTAGCCGAGCAGAACGACCTGCGCGAAATGCGGCGCCAGGTCGCGCACCGCACGGAAGATCTCGTCACGATTGCTGCCGGGCGTGACCACGGTGATCGGATAGCCCTTGGCCGCGAGATGACGGCAGCAGGCGGCGGTAAACATGCCGCCGACCCAGTTGCCGAGCGCGAAGCAGACGACGGCGAGCGTGCTCTGGATGTCGGCGGCGAAGCTGTCATGGAAGACTTGCTCGAACCGCACCGCGGTCGGCAGCTCGTCGGTGACGAAGCGCGGCCAGAAGGTCGGCTGGCCGGTCGAGCCGGAGGATACGGCGACCATGTCGCAATGCTCGATCCGCCCGCCGGTGCAAAGCTGCGGCAGCGGATAGGCCAGCACGTAGCTCTGCTTAGTGGTCAGCGGCAGCGTCAGGAAATCCGCCGCCGTTCGGATCGACGCCGGATCGATGCTGTGCCGGGCGAGGAAATCGCGATAGGCGGGCACCGTCTCGACCGTGTCGTGAAAGAGGGCCAGGGCGGCGGTGCTCGGGTCGCGTTCCGCCGGATGCTTCAGCAAGGCATCGAGCGGAGTCGTGACGAACGCGCGTATCGCTTCGCTTGCCCGGGCCATCTGCTGACGGTCGACCATGGCGGACCCTCGCGGCTGTCGCACCCCTGGAGGCTGTCGCACCCGTGGGCGCGGCGCAAACGGCATCCCTCCGATGAAGCCTCGTCATCAATAGACCAATCCCGCTGCGACCGCCACCGCAACGTCAGTATTCGGAGCTGGCACTAGGTTGCCGGCGACTGTAAGAATCGCCCGGATGTCGTAAGATTCTGCTATTCTGCTAGAAACTTGGCCGCTCGCCCAAAATGTATCGTCAGGGGCGGGACGATAAAATGTGCTCGGCGAGGGGGGACATAGCCGGGGGGCAAGGGGAATGGACGCCACCGTCAGTCGTGAAGGCAACGTGCCGACCACGCGCTTTACCGTCGATCACCTGGCGCCCGAGCGGCGCTATGAGGTCTGGCGGGACAGCATGGCCTGCATCTTCGATGTCGATGCGCCGCGAGCGATAAGGCAGGACAAAGCGTTTCACGCTACGGTGGATGCGCATCTGATCGGGCCGCTGCTGATCGGCCGAGTGACCACCCGCCGGCAGATCTTTGACCGGTCCTCGTTCACCATCGCCCGCGACGGGATGGATCATTACATGATCCAGCTCTACGAATCGGGCCGCCAGCGATGCGACTATCGCGGCGGCTCGGTCGAGATGCCGGCGAACGGCCTTCTGGTTTATGACCTGTCGCAGGAGGTGCACGCCCAGACGGAGGATTTCACCAACATCTCGCTCGTCATCCCGCGATCGATGCTCGAGCCGGCATTGCGCTCCGCCGACGACCAGCATATGCGCGCGCTCTCGGGGAGTGAGCCGCTCGTCGCGGTGCTCCGGGAACATATGCGAACCGTCATGAGCCAGGCCGACCGGTTCAATCTACGGCAGGCAATGAAGCTGGCGCCCGTGACCGTCGGCCTTGTCGCGGCCTGCTTCAATGCATCGATCCGCGACACGCCGGGCGGCCAAGCCGCGGTCGAGAAGGTCATGCTGTCAGCGATCAAGCGCGAGGTCGAAGCGCGGCTCGACGACCCGGATCTGACTCCGGCCGAGCTGGGGCGGCGCTTTCACCTCTCCCGGACCAAGCTTTACGATCTTTTCGAGCCTTTGGGCGGCGTCTCCCGATATATCCGGGAGCGGCGGCTTAGACGCGCCTTGCTGATCCTTCGCGATCCGACGCAGGCGCACCGGCCGATCGGCGGAATCGCGCATGATTCGGGGTTTCGGAGCGAAAGCGATTTCAGTCGCGCCTTTCGGAAACGCTATGGAATGTCGCCCCGCGCCGCACGCCACGGGGCTGTACCGGCCGAGCAGATGGCGACCGGCGCCGGCACAAGCCTGGACCGGCGCTATGAGCGTTGGCTATGGGATCTCGCGCCATAGAAGCCGGTCGCACGGCGACGATATTCACGGGGAGCATCCCTGCCGGTGCGGGCGAGGGCCGGACAAGAAGTAAATAGTACTCGGACGGTTTGTATAAACATGCACGGGAGGCGTGAAATATTTTGATGACTTGGGCGGCTGCTAGTATTTCTTTTCCGAAAGGGGCGTATGACCGTTCCGTTTGGTCATCATTATGAGTTCAGGAACGGCAAGGTAAGAACGTCAATGGCTGATATCCCCCTAAATCCAGAGCTCCGGCCACCGACGTTCGCAGCTGCCGGGCTCGCAGGGCGAGCCGACGCGGGAGGATGAAGGTTGCGGAAGTCGCTTGATGCCATTTTGGGGGACCTGAAGGAACGTGAGAAGGTGCGCGAGCGCGGCACCTGGAAGCAGGAGCTGAGACAGCAATATGCCCCCTGGTTCGATGATCTGGTCTATGGCTTCGAGTTCAAGGATGGCTGGAGGGCGATTCTCGTCGAGGCCATGGGAAGCATCGTAAGGGCGGTCGGCGATCCGCAGGCCTATCCGAGCCTGCGCATCACGCGCCTGAGGCAGGATCTCGGCAAACTGAGCTTTCAGATCCAGGGACTGACCGACGAATGGCGGGATGCGGTGAACGACGCCATCCAGATGGCGTCGGATCGCAGCCTTCGGACCTGTGAGCGGTGCGGCGGCCCTGGATCGGTCCGGGAATCGGCCCGAGGACTTCGGTACACCGTCTGCGATCAGCATGCGGTAACGGACTGACGGCGCTCTTTCCGCTATCCCAACGAACCGAACAGCAGTGCCAGCAACAGCAAGAGGCTTCCGATCGACAGCCCCCAGACCGATTGGTCCACAGGGCGCAATGGCCGCTGCAACGCAACGCTTCTGGCAACGCCTCGGGCAACATTCCGGGATATCCGACCGTTTCTCATCATGCCGCTCCGCGATGGCTTAAGACCACGTCGACGACCTGTCGACAAGGATAGTAGACCTCGCGGTCATGGCGATAGCGGTACGGAATTTGGGCATTTCAAGGGCAGTAGCGCCTTTTGGGGCAGTTGCGCCTTTCGGCCCGGCGGCGTAAGGTCGCCCCGCCGTTTGACTAGCTAAATCCGCAAGGACCTCTGCCCCATGTCGTTTCTCGCCCAACGCTTGAGCCGGATCAAGCCGTCGCCCACCATTGCCGTCACCCAGAAGGCGCGTGAACTGAAGGCCACCGGGCGGGATGTGATCGGGCTTGGCGCCGGCGAGCCGGATTTCGATACGCCGGACAACATCAAGGCGGCAGCCGCGGAGGCAATCCGCCGCGGCGATACGAAATACACGAACGTCGACGGCACGCCGGAGTTGAAGAAGGCCATCGTCGCCAAGTTCCGCCGCGAGAACGGCCTCGACTACAAGCCGGAGGAGATCACCGTCGCTTCCGGCGGCAAGCAGGTGATCTATAACGCGATGATGGCGACGGTCGACGCGGGCGACGAGGTCATCATCCCGGCGCCCTTCTGGGTGTCCTATCCCGATATCGTGCTGCTGGCCGAGGGCACGCCGGTCGCTGTGCCCTGCCCGCAGAACAACCAGTTCAAGCTGCGCGCCGAGGATCTCGAGGCGGCGATCACGCCGAAGACGAAATGGCTGATCCTGAACAGCCCGGGCAACCCGACCGGCGCGGCCTATAGTCATGACGAGATGAAGGCGCTGACCGACGTTCTGGTGCGTCATCCGAATGTCTGGGTGCTGACCGACGACATGTACGAGCATCTCGTCTATGACGATTTCCGGTTCGTGACGCCGGTCGAGGTCGAGCCGCGGCTCAAGGAGCGGACCCTGACCATGAATGGCGTCAGCAAGGCCTATTGCATGACGGGCTGGCGCATCGGCTATGCCGGCGGCCCGGTGGATCTCATCAAGGCGATCGCCAAAGTCCAGTCGCAGAGCACCTCGAATCCCAGCTCGGTCAGCCAGGCTGCCGCGGTCGAGGCGCTGAACGGTCCGCAGGACTTCATCGCCGAGCACAACAAGGTGTTCAAGGAGCGACGCGACCTCGTCGTGGACATGCTGAACAAGGCGCCCGGGCTGAGCTGCCATCGGCCGGAAGGCGCATTCTATGTCTATCCCTCATGCGCCGGCACGATCGGCAAGCGGACGCCGCAGGGCCGGGTGATCGAGACGGACGACGATTTCGTGACCTATCTGCTCGAGGCGGAGAATGTCGCCGCGGTTCAGGGCTCGGCCTTTGGCCTCTCCCCGTTCTTCAGGATCTCCTACGCCACATCGACAGACCTGCTCCGCGAGGCCTGCAACCGCATCCAGCGCGCCTGCGCCGCGCTGCAGTAGTCGCGCGGCAGATCGCCGCGCTCAATCCCGCCGGACCCGCCGCCCCATCCACCACAACCGGATGGCGCGGACGGCCCCGACGATCGTCAGCACCACCCACATGGCAATCAGATTGCCCATCAGGCTGCCGAGCATCTGCGCCGACAACGCTCCGGCGGTCCAGTCATGTCGCCCGTCGAGCAGAACGCCGGCGAGCCACAGCCCCACGCCCCAGCTTACGCCCGCGGCATAGGCCCACCAGACATTCAAGATGAAGGCGGCGGCAAGGGCGTAGCCGGCCAGATTGATCGGGTCGGGCACCGAGGCAAGAGCCTCGGTGAAGTTCAGCAGGAGATGCATCGCAGCCTCGTCGGCGCCGCCCGTCCCGGACCCGTAGCACAGAGCTTAAAGCAGATCGCGATCCAGTGGAATTACCTGATTGTGCGACTCAGCTCGACAATCGGCGAGATGGAGCCCGTCCCCGCTGGCCGGTAGGAGCGCCGGGTCGGCGATATTAATGATTCAATAAAGTTAAATATTGTCCTGGATTTTACTTTGTTGGCATAATTCTTCCGCCAAGAACAACAAATGTATCGGGGGAAGCCATGTCGCGAATTCATCTTGTCACGAGTGCGATGCTGGTCGCGCTGCTCGGAGCCTGTGCCGCGCCGCGCACCCAGATACCGGATATCGATGCGCGTTACGCGGCGTCGGAAGCAGCAAAGCAAAAGGAGATCGCGCTCCGGCAGCAGCTAGAGGATTTTTCCCGTCTTGGCCGTGTCAGCCTGCCCATCCTCGCGGGCGGTGTCTCGCAGTGCGAGAACAAGCGGTTCACCGTCGGGATGGCATATGTGAACAGTCAGTCCTATGATTCCGAATGGCGTGGCGCCGCGGCTGCGATCCTCGGGCATGACAGCCGGCTCAAAGTCATCCAGGTCGTCGATGGCTTCCCGGCGGCGGAAGGCGGTCTGCGCCAGGGCGACATGCTGTTTGCCGTCAACGGTGAGTATGCCCCGGCCGGCGTTGAGGCGCTCAAGAAGTTTTCGAAGCTGGCCAACGCGGCGATCGAGCGCGACGGCGTACTCGAACTTACCGTGCTCCGCGACAATGTCAAACACACGGTCCGGGCCGTGCCTCGGGAGATCTGCGACTATCCGGTTGAGATGACCCTGGACGACCAGATCAACGCGTTCGCCGACGGAAAGGCGATCTATGTCACGCGCGGCATGATGCGCTTCGCCACCAGTGACCAGGAGCTGTCGCTCGTGATTGCACACGAGCTTGCGCACAATGTGATGGGGCACATCGATGCAAAGCAGGATAACGCGATCGCCGGCGGCTTCGGCGGCCTGCTGCTCGACATTCTCGCGGCCGCCGGCGGGGTCAACACCGGTGGTGCTTTCAGCGACGCTGGCATGAAGGCTGGAGCCAGTTCCTATTCGGTCGAGTTCGAGCATGAAGCGGACTATGTCGGCTTGTACTTCATGGCCAATGCCGGGCTCGAGATCGATGGAGTCGCGAACTTCTGGCGCCGGATGGCGACCGTGAATTCGGGCGCGATCAGCCGCGCCAGCACGCATCCGACGACACCGAGCAGGTTTCTCGCCATCGAGGCAGCGGTCGACGAGATCAAGCGGAAGCAGACCGCCGGGCTACCGCTGAGCCCGACGATGAAATCGGTGGACTGAGGGCTGGGTTCGCGCACCGGAATGGCGGAAGCCACGAATGGCTTCGGCCATTCCGACTTTTCCATGGCGCAATCGCGGTTTGCTTGCTGAGTGCGCAGCCAGCGTTGAGTCAAGCCGCGTTGCCGCAACCCGAAACTGCCGAAAGGGCGCTAGACCAAGCGTTCGATAAGCGGCAGGGCCAACTCAACTAGTAGCGCCCAACTCAGCGCCAGCACCGCGATGACGGCGGTGAGGCCAAGGATGAATCCGGCGAGGACGAACCAGCCGTCGCGTTCCAGCAGCCCAAGCGACAGCAGCGCGAGCGGCACGGCCAGCGGAATGTTCGTCAACGGGATCGGGAGCATCAGGATGAGCGTCAGGACTAGGCAAGCCGTGCCGATCAACCGTTCGCCGAGCGGCGAGGTGAATTCCAGCCGGCGGGGCTGCAGGATCCGTTCGGCACGCTCCACATAGGGCAGCGACCAATTGACCAGCCTAGCGAACCCGCTGCGGGGGAACGATCTCTGCATCAGCACGCGCGGCAGCCACGGAGCGGGGCGGCCCAGCATCAATTGCAGCGCGATGAATCCCAGCGGCGGACCGAAGATGGCCGCCAGCCCCGGCAGATAGATCGGCACCAGACTGGGCAGGGTGAGGACCAACAGCAGAATGCCGTAACCGCGCTCCTCCAGCGCCGCCACGATGTCGCCGAGCGACAAGCGGTCGTTCGATTGGTCGTCGATCAGGCTCCGCAGGATCTCCGAGACTCGACGGCGGGAATGATTCCCGGATCGTGAGTCGGCGGCCTTGACCATCATAACGGCTCGCCTGGCCCGGATAGGTCTGGTGGATGTCGAAGCATCGTGATCATGGGCCGTCATTCGTCAAGCCGGCAATGCTGTTGAAAGAGGAGAGTCGTCGCGTTCAGGGGCCGCAGCGTAATGACTTGACGATCGACTAATCGACCCAGGCGGACCGGTCGTTCCAAGCCGCTTCGAAGCAGACCCTGAGCCATATGATGTCGATTGTCGCAGCTTTGAAGGGTAAGTATCGCCGATCGACGGGTCATCCGTTTTTCCTTGCATCGCCCCTGACCGCCCTGAAATCATGTTTAGCTGACGAGAGGGCGGCTCCGGCGATCCTCGCCGGGGGCTTCCCCCGGCACGGATCAGGGAGGACCTCATGGGCGATAGAGCTGTCGCTGCGCCCCGATGCGCAGCCTTGGTTGGACCCTATCTCAGTGGCAAGACGACGCTTCTCGAAAGCCTGCTGTTCGCGACCGGCGCGGTTACGCGCAAGGGTTCCGTGAAGGAGGGGAGCAGCGTCGGCGACAGCGTACCGGAGGCGCGCTCGCGCGGGATGAGCGTGGAGGTTTCGGCCGCATCGGCAGAGTATCTCGGTGAACGCTGGACGCTGCTCGATTGTCCCGGTTCGGTCGAGCTGGCGCAGGAGACGCAGAACGCCCTCATGGCGGCGGACGCCGCGGTGGTCGTCTGCGAGCCGGAGGTAACCAAGGCGCTGATGCTGGCGCCCCTGCTGAAGTTTCTCGACGACCGCAAGATTCCGCATCTGCTGTTCATCAACAAAATGGATATCGCGGCGCATCGCGTGCGCGAGGTGCTGAACGCGCTGCAGGCCGTCTCGGCGCGGCCGCTCGTGCTGCGCCAGGTCCCGATCCGTGCCGCCAACGGTTCCAGCGAAGAGTCGATAACCGGATATGTCGATCTGGTCAGCGAGCGCGCCTACCGCTACAAGCCCGGCGAGGAATCCGACCTGATCACGGTTCCAGAGGAAATCGCCGAGCGCGAGCAGTCTGCCCGCCAGGAGCTTCTCGAATCGCTGGCCGATTTCGATGACGCGCTGCTCGAACAGCTGCTCGAGGACACCGTGCCGTCGAAGGAGGAGGTCTACCAACAGCTCCGCAAGGATTTCGCGGCCGATCTGATCGTGCCGGTTCTGCTCGGCTCTGCCGAGAAGGATCACGGCGTTCGCCGGCTGCTCAAGGCGCTGCGCCATGACGTGCCGGGCCCCGAGGAGACCGCTGCCCGGCTCGGCATCGCGCCGGGCTCCGGCAACGGAGCGGGCGACACCTTGGGACTCGTCTGCAAGACCTATCATCAGCCGCATACCGGCAAGCTGTCGCTCGCGCGAATCTTTGCCGGCACCGTGCAGGACGGCGCGACCCTTGATGGCGGCCGGGTCAGCGGCCTCTATCGGATGAAGGGCCACGAACTGGCGAAGCTGTCGGCGGCCGGGGAGGGCGAGATCGTGGCGCTCGGCCGGATGGACGACGTCGCGACCGGCCAGTTGATCTCGGCTTCGGGCAAGCCGGCCCGCCAGATCAACTGGCCGGCGCGGTTCGCGCCCCTGTTCTCGCTCGCAATCACTGCCGAGAACCGCGCCGACGAAGTCAAATTGACGGCTGCGCTGCAGAAGCTGATCGACGAGGATCCGTCCCTGTCGATGGAGCACAACCAAGACACCAATGAAATGGTGCTGTGGGGCCAAGGCGAGATCCACCTGCAGATCGCGCTGGACCGATTGCGCCAGAAATACAATCTGCCGGTCAAATCGCACCGGCCGAGCGTCAACTACAAGGAGACGATTCGGAAAGGCGTCCACCAGCATGCCCGCTTTAAGCGCCAGTCCGGCGGCCATGGCCAGTTCGGCGACGTGCATCTCGACATCAAGCCGCTGCCGCGCGGTGGCGGCTTCGAGTTCCACGACCGGATCGTCGGCGGCGCCGTGCCGAAGCAGTACATCCCGGCGGTCGCCGAGGGCGTCCGCGACTATCTTGCGCGCGGTCCCCTGGGATTCCCGGTGGTGGATGTTTCGGTCACCCTGACCGACGGGCAGTATCATACGGTCGACAGTTCCGACCAGGCCTTCAAGACGGCCGCGCGCATGGCGATGAGCGAAGGCATGGCGAAATGCGACCCGGTGCTGCTCGAGCCGATATTTCAGGTGCAGATCGTCGTGCCTGCCGAGTTCACCTCCCGCGCCCACGGCCTGATCAGCGGGCGGCGGGGGCAGATTCTGGGATATATGGCTAAGGACGACTGGAGCGGTTGGGACGAGGTAGACTCCTATATTCCGCAATCCGAGCTGCACGATCTGATCATCGAGTTGCGGTCGCTCACGCTGGGAGTCGGCACCTTCGCCTGGCGGTTCGACCATCTTCAGGAACTGACCGGTCGGCTCGCCGACAAGGTCGTCGAGCAGCGGCTGGCGACGGCCCACTAAGCGGGGCGCGCCCGGTGTCCCGATAGCTCGTGGGCTGGGGTGCCGGGCGGCATCGCGCTAGATTATAGTAATTCTAAATAACGCTTGAACGTGCGGGCATAGCGCATAATATTATTCTTAGTATTTACCTTGGGAGAGTCGAGAATGGCGATCGATATCGGAATCGCGGAGAAGGACCGGGAAGCCATCGCGGAGGGTCTGTCGCGTCTGCTGGCCGATACCTACACGCTGTATCTGAAGACCCATAACTTCCACTGGAACGTCACCGGGCCGATGTTCAACACCCTGCATCTGATGTTCGAGACGCAGTACACCGAGCTGGCCACGGCCGTCGACGAGATCGCGGAGCGGATCCGCGCCCTCGGCGTCCATGCGCCGGGAAGCTATGCGCAGTTCGCCAGGCTCTCGAAGGTCAAGGAGGCGGAGGATGTGCCGGCGGCGGAGGAGATGATCCGGCAGTTGGTGGAAGGGCAGGAGACCGTGGCGCGCACGGCGCGGGAGATCTTCCCGACCGTCGATGCGGCCCATGACGAGCCGACGGCCGACCTGCTGACCCAGCGCATGCAGATCCACGAGAAGAACGCATGGATGCTGCGCAGCATGCTGGCCTAAGCCGGTGCGGCCGCTACAGGCCGCCGGTTCATCCTCTCATGACGTTCACCCTCTCGTGATTTGCCGTGTGGCGGCCAGTACCTACATGCTTGGGCGGCACTTACTCGACGGCGGAGGGATGAATGCTGATCAAAGTCAAACGCGGCTGGGAGTTGCCGGAGTCCGCGGCGACACCGGAACGCGTCTTCCGGGATCGCCGGCGGCTGATGAAGGCGGTCGCCGCGGGGCCGATCCTGCTGGCGGCCGGCGCGACGCTTAGCGCCTGCTCGGCCGAAGCGGAGGTCGAGGAGGACCCGTCGGCGTCGCTCTATCCGGTCGAGGGGAATTCACGCTACAAGGTCGACCGGCCAATGACGCCGGAGGAACTGGTCACCAACTACAACAATTTCTACGAGTTCGGCTCCAGCAAGGACATCGCGGCAAAGGCGCAGCAACTGCCGATCCGGCCCTGGAGCGTGACGATCGACGGGCTGGTCGATGCGCCGATCACGATCGGCATCGACGAGCTTCTGGCGAAGATGCCGCTGGAGGAGCGAGTCTATCGCCTGCGCTGCGTCGAGGCCTGGTCGATCACGATTCCATGGAGCGGCTTTCCGTTGAAGGCGCTGGTCGATTTCGCCAAGCCCCTCGGCTCGGCCAAATATCTCGTGATGGAGACCTTTCTGAACCCCGAAGTCGCGAGCGGGCAGAGGGCGGTCTGGTATCCCTGGCCCTATGTCGAAGGCCTGACGATGGCGGAGGCGACCAACGAGCTCGCCTTCATCGCCACCGGCCTGTACGGCAAGCCGATCCCGAAGCAGAACGGCGCGCCGTTGCGCCTCGCGGTGCCGTGGAAGTACGGCTTCAAATCGATCAAGTCGATCGTCCGATTCACCTTCAGTGACGAGCGCCCAGTGAATTTCTGGCAGGCGCTTGCCGCCAGCGAGTACGGCTTTTGGGCGAATGTGAACCCCGAGGTGCCGCATCCGCGCTGGAGTCAGGCGACGGAGCGCGTGCTTGGCACCGATGAACGCGTCCCCACGCGCCTCTTCAATGGCTATGCCCCGTTCGTCGCCGATCTCTATGAGGGGCTTGAGGGGGAGCGGCTGTTCGCCTGAGCAGAGACGCCGCCTGATGCGTCGAGGTTCGGTCGGGCGACCCCCATTCGAGGGGGCCGCCACTTTGACCGACCGTGCGCGGCCTCAGAAGGTGAAGCCGAGTCCGACCGTGTGGATCCACGACCCGTCGTCGAAATTGTCGTTGATATCGTCGCTGTCGTCGAAGAAGAACTGATACGACGTCTGGCCGTAAATGAAGGTCGTGTCGTTGGCGAAGAACTTCAGGCCGGCTTCCGGGCCGATGACGCCAGTCTCGTTCGTCGTATCGCCATAGGTGTAGCCGATCGCTGCGCCGACAAAGGGCTGGAAGCGGCCGAGATCGAAATTGTAGTCGGCCGCGATTCGGGTCGTTCCATTCCACGCGCTGTCGTCGCCGCTATCTGCCCATGTCAGATCCTGGCGCACCCCGACCTCGATATTGTCCGTGAGGAAGTAGGAATAGCCCGCCGACAGGCCGAAGCTTCCCGTATCGAAATCCTTGTCGTTGCTGCCGGTGCCGGAGAGGGTGAACTGTTGATCTCCGGTGCTGAAGCCGTAGTCGATCGCGTCCTGGGCCATTGCAGCGGTGGGCGCGAGCGCGAATAGGGCCGTCGTGAGGAACAGTCGTTTCATGCTGGAAATCCTGTAATTCTTCGAAAACGGAAAGGCCGCAACCCGGAGGATGCCGCCCCACGATCCAACGAGTTTCAGCCGAGTCCGTTCCACCGTCGGATTGATGCGCCGGCCGGCGTTGCAAAAATGTCACATTCGGTGTCGCAGCCGGACTGCAACCCAGCCGACCTTTGCCGCGTTGGGTGTTTTCTAACCCGCTCGAAGCCGTAGGAGCGCTCGATGGCAGAACGAGGTGCGGCGATGCGTTCGTCAATGGGAATCGCGGCGAGATTCGCAGCTTTTGTCGCGCTCGGCCTCGCGGCTGTGACCGTGACCGGTTGCGCGATGGAATCGCATACCTGCTACGAAACTGCCGGCCGCGGACGCGGGAACATTCTTGAGCCCACTCCATGTCAGGCGCTCGATGAGCGGTAGCCCGCGTGAAGCCGAGCCTTCAGCACGTGATTTTCCTGAAAAGAAAAAGCCGGGCCACGAGGGCCCGGCAAGTTAACAGGGAGGCTTCACGTCTGGGAGACGTAGGGTCCGAAGACCCTGGTTTCGGGCATCGCGCCCGAACCCGTGTGGTGGCATCGGGGATGACCACCAAAACTTGTGATGTTGCGCTGCAACACTCCCCATAAGATAGTTAAGCCGCGCTCATATACCAGATGGAAATCTACAAAAGAGCCATGCAATTTTTGCATGGCTCGGCGAACCGCCGACGGCCCGCGGCGGCGCTACGCTACATATGGGATTCCGCAACCTTGCGGATCAGGAAATCACGGAATACCTGGATGCGCTTCGACCGGCGCAACTCCTCCGGATAAACGAAATAGGCTTCCACCCGCGGCCCTTCCACATCCGGCAGGATGCGCACCAGATTGCTCGACTCCCGGACCATGAACTCCGGCAATGCGGCAAGACCGATGCCGCCCTGAACGGCCCGGAAGATCGCATAAATGTTGTTGACCGTCAGTACCGGGCGTCGAGGCCGGTCCTTCGACGCCCCCATCCAGAGCAGCCAATTGACGTCGGGGACGGGGGGCGTGTTTCCTCGCCATAGACGATGATCTTGTGGTCGTCGAGGTCCTCGGCGGTCTGCGGCATACCGTGCTTCTTGATGTAGCTGGGCGCGGCGAAGATATGCATATGGACGGTCAGCAGGTGCCGCTGGATCAGCTCCGGCTGGCGCGGCGGCGCCATGCGGATCGCCACGTCGGCTTCGCGCATCGACAGGTCGAGCTCGCGGTCCTGCAGCACCAGATCGACCGAGACGTCCGGATAGAGCTCGATGAACTCGCTCATGCGCGGCGTGAGCCAAGTCGAGCCGAGCGCCACCGTGGCAGTAACCTTGAGCTGGCCCTTCGGCCGGTCCTTGCTCTCGGTGAGTTGCGCCTCGGTCATTGCCAGCTTGGCGAAGATCTCGTGCGCGGTGCGGTACAGGAGCTCGCCCTGCTCGGTGAGAATCAGGCCGCGGGCATGGCGGTGGAACAGCGAGATGTTCAGGCTCTCCTCGAGCGCGCTGATCTGCCGGCTGACCGCCGATTGGCTGAGGTTGAGCGCTTCGCCCGCATGGGTGAAGCTGCCCGCCTCCGCGACGGCATGAAAGATCCTGAGCTTATCCCAGTCCATCCTTGATAGTCGGCGCGGCGCGGGCCCCTATGCCCGATCCGAACCGGCTCCCCTAAGAGGGCCCCCCTGTTGTCGGCTTGTCGGCCGCCATCTACTCGGCGGCCGCCTGCCCTGTCTCCGACTCCTGCGCGGCGAGGAACCGTTCCGCCTCCAGCGCCGCCATGCAGCCCATGCCGGCCGCGGTGATCGCCTGCCGAAACACCTTGTCCTTCACGTCGCCGGCGGCGAAGACTCCCGGCACGGCCGTCGCCGTGCTGTCCGGCGCGGTCACGATATAGCCCTCCTGGTCGATCTCGAGCTGTCCCTTGAAGAGGCTGGTCGCCGGATCGTGGCCGATCGCGACGAACACGCCGTCGACGGGCAACTCGCTATGCTTCCCGGTCCGCAGGTTCTTGAGGCGAACACCGGTGACGCCGGGCGGGTTGTCGGTCCCGAGCACCTCTTCCACCACGTTGTCCCACACCACCTCGATCTTCGGGTTGCGGAACAGCCGGTCCTGCATGATCCGTTCGGCGCGCAGCGTGTCGCGCCGGTGGATCAGCGTCACCTTGGTCGCGTGATTGGTCAGGTAGATCGCCTCCTCGACCGCCGAGTTGCCGCCGCCGACGACGCAGACCTCCTTGCCGCGAAAGAAGAAGCCGTCGCAGGTCGCGCAGGCGGAAACCCCGAAGCCGCGATATTTCTGCTCGCTCTCCAGCCCCAGCCAGCGGGCCTGGGCGCCGGTCGCGATGACCAGCGCGTCGCCGAAATAGATGTCGCCGCTGTCGCCGACGCAGCGGAACGGCCGCTTGCGGAGATCGACCTCGGTGATCACGTCGAAGATCATGCGCGTGCCGACATGCTCCGCCTGCTCGCGCATCTGCTCCATCAGCCACGGGCCCTGGATCACTTCGGCGAAGCCCGGATAGTTCTCGACGTCGGTGGTGATCGTCATCTGCCCCCCAGGCTGCAGCCCTTGGACCAGAACCGGCTCCAGGTTTGCCCGAGCCGCATAGATCGCGGCCGTATAGCCGGCCGCACCCGAGCCGATGATTAGAACTTTACTGTGATGTTCCGCAGCCATGACGATATTTTTCCATTGGAAAGGTTTCCCTGGAAGATAGAGACACTCGCCGTTCTGGACAAGATAAGTGCCGGGGGTAAGTGTTAAGCGCTCTCAGGCCGTTCAGAACCCGAACATATGGTCGAGGCTGAAGGAATCGTCGCCGCGCATTAGGCCATGATAACCGAACAGCCGGCAGGTGGTGTCACGAACGACCGCATAGGCGCCATCGCCGGCCTGGTCCCGCTCCGCCGTCGCGAACATCTCGTCATAACGCCACAGCAGCGAGCCGCTGCAGGGGATCGCGACCTGACGCTCGGCGACCTGCCGGCCCGCGGAATCGAACAGCGCGATCGCGGTCCGGCTGAGCGGGTGCCAGGGCGTGGACGCCGGGTAGATCAGGTGGCAGAAGGTCTCGAACGGTGGCGGCCCGAGGCGCAGGAACAGGCGCGTGCTCAGCCCCGGCGGACGGCCGTGATAGGACTGCGGCTCGCCGCCATAGGTCAGGACCGTGTTGAAGATATGGGCCCCGAAGCTGGTCTCGGCGGCATGGCCGCTCCGTCGGTCCTCATAGCGGAACAGGGCGTGCAGCCAGCCGTCGCCGGCGCCGCCCTCCGCGAAGTCGTAGACCAGCTCGACATGCCCGAAGCCGCCGTCGAGATCGGCTCCCGCGGCCTCCAGCAGCGCGCTGATGTCCAGCGCCACGCTGTCCCGCCGCTGCAGCCGCCCGAGGCGGCGGCGCGCCAGTTCGCGGCCGTCGGCGGCATAAACGATCGCGGCCAGCGGCAGTTCCTCCTGCGCCGTCGTCATCGGCGTCGGCAAGGCCAGGCTGCGCCAGCGCTCGACCGGCAGCAGCGGCGCCGGAAGGATGAACCCCTTGCCGAGCAGATTGGCAAGCTCGGGAAGCTGCGGATCGGGCGCGAGGTCGGTGCGCTCGACATTGACATGCGCGATGCGCCGCCGCTCGCCGGCCGCGACGACCTCATAGCGGGGGCGGACGAAATGCTTGCCGGCCTGAATCTCAATCTGCTGCGGCCAGCGCGCATCGGGCAGCAGCTCGGCGACGTCGACGGCGGCGGTCGCAAAGGGTGCGATTTCCCGCCCAAGTGGGCGGATATCCGAATCGCCCATCAGGTTGAAGCCGACGGCACCGGCCGGAATCGGGCAGGGGTGGCTGTTCTGGAGCCAGAACAGGACGCGCTCGCCGGGCGCCGGCGCCGGCAGCCCGGCATAGAGCGCGGCCGGCCAGGCGTTGGCGTCATGCGTGCAGGACAGCACCGTCTCCGCGTCGCCATAGGTATCGAGTGCGTACTTCACCACATCATGTCCGGCCGCGCCGACGACATGCAGGAAGAGCTGGCCCGTGAAGTCGGGCAGGCCGAACCGGCGCCGGACCTCCTGGCTATCAATGGTGACCGAGCCGACCCCCGTCGGCAGCGGGTCCTGCCACTCCGCCAGCACGCGGCCGCCCTCGTCCAGCAGGCAGGCCCAGAGCGAGACCGCGTCGGCGCCGTATCCGACCCAGTAGTTTGCGGTCGTCAGGCGCGTATGGTGGCCGTTGCCGTCGCGGAAGAAGGCGATGTTGGTCGCGAAGTTCAGAGGATCGAGATACCGCCGGCGATTGGTCAGCAGCGCGTCGGGCAGGCGCATCTCGTCGAGGCTGATGAGATCGGTGCCGGCGGGAATCAGATGCCGGATCTGGTCGATCGGCCGCTGCGCGTCGAAGGCGACGACCAGAAGGCTGTCGAGCCCCTTGAGCGCCGGCAGATCGGTCACCGGCTGCGTGGGCCGGCCGAGTATGGAACGGCCCAAGCCTTCGACATTCTGGACAAAAACCCCGGCGACATCGATCGACGACAGGTCGTAGAACTCGGCGAGGCCCTCGAGCAGCCCCAGCGGGTCGTAGACCGCGACCCGGCCCGCGGCGGCGAGGCGCTGCAGCAGCATATCCGCGCTGCGGGCCGCCAGGGGGTGGGTGACTGCCTTGAAAAAGCTGTTGCCGCCGGTGACGTTACTGAAGGTTTCGATGCGGAGGGCCATGCGGCGAACAACCGGTCAGGAAGAGGGCTTCAGCCGCTTGAACCAAGCGGAGAGGCGGTGCCGCGCCTGTTCCCGGCGCGCCACGCCGGCGTCGCGAACCCAGTTGATCTGGATGCTCCGACGTTCCCCGACGAAGCTCTTGTGGCCGTGGAACGAGTTCTCGCTGCGGCGGAAGGCCAGCAGCGTGCCCGCGTCGGGCGGCACCTCGGCGGCGAAATCCTCCAGGTCGGTCGCCGAACGCAGCAGCCGCAGCCGTCCGCCGTTCGCCTCCCAGGACGAATTCAGATAGACGAGCACGGTGATGATCTTGCTTTCGCTATCGGTGTGAATCTTGCCGTCAGAGGCCCGGCACCGGCCGCGGATGGTCGCGAGCGTGGGGTGGTCGCGAAGATCGACGCCGAACTTCTCGGCCAGGCAGTCGGTCATCGCCGGGCCGCGCAACTCGGCCACGAGTGCGGCGAAGGCCGGACCGAACGCGAGCTTGTCCAACGGGAAGCTGCCAGGCTCCGTGATACGTGGGAAGTCGGCGGTGACGGCCGCCAGCGCCTCGCGCCGGACCAGGTTCGGCACGATCACGAACTCAAAAGGATCGCGGACGAGCTGCGTCGCGCGGAGCGCCTCAAGATCGATGGCGCTGCTGTTGTCTGTCGACAGGGCGGCGGTCGCGGCGTCAGTCAAGGTAGGATCCCGGGCCAGCATAATGGGCGTTGCGGCGAAACTAGGAGCACCGCCGGCAAAGATCAATCATTGCAATTTTCGCGCGGCGCGATGCGCCTCCAGGCGGCGGGCGAGTTCTGCCGCGGCCCGCGCCGTTTCGTCGAGCGGCTGATAGCGCCAGTCGCCGATCGTGCCGGTGAAGGGCCGGGCGGCGCCGACGGCGGAGAGCCGCTCATGAAACCGGCGGAACTTGGCCGAGCCGCCCTCCAGGTCGATGACGTGCACGGGTTTCCCGGTGGAGGCAGCCTCCGACAGCATGTTGATCGAGTCGGCGGTGACCAGGATCGCGTCGGCCAGGGCGAGAAAGCCGAAATAGGGATTGGGGGTCTCGCCCTCCCAGAAGACCGCGGGCAAGCCCCGCAGGTGCCGCCGCAGACGCGCCATCGCGGCCGCTCCGGTACGCCGCGATGCGGAGATCGCGAGACCGCAGCCCTGCCGCCGGACCAAGCCGGCGAGATCCTCGCCCAGGCGTTCGACGAGCTGCTCGCTCATCCGGTAGACCTTGTTCGGCCCGCCCAGAAGGACGGCAACGAGCGGTCGTGGGAGATCGGTCAGCATCGGCTGGAACGCGGACGCTCCCGCGGCGAGGCGGGCCGGGGTGACCCGGGTCAGCGCGCCGAGGGTCGACAGGACCTTGTGGCCCGCGAGCCCGTCATGCTCGGGCGCGATGACAAGGTCGAAGCGCGCCGGATCGACGCCCGGATTCTGGATCTGCGCGAGGAAAATTGCGCCGTCGCTCGCGCGCTTCGCCGCCAGTGCTGGGGCGACGGTCTGCCGTCCGGTCGCGATGATCAGGTCGGGCCAGGGCGGCAGCAGGCGGTCCGCTTTCGGGCTGAGCGCCGTCAGGGGGCCGACCCAGGCCTGTGGCGGCAGCCAGCGCCAGGGCGCCCGCGGCGCGATCCGCTTCACTTCCGGCGACAGTCCGAGCGCCTCGGCCAGGCCAAGGCACTGGCTTTCCATCCCCGCCTTGCCGTCGGTGACGATCCAGGAACGGATGGAGGCAAGGTTTCTCATTGTCGCGAAGTTGTAAGCCGGAACGCAGCTTGGCGCGTCCGGGTCCGTGCAATATAATTTCGCGCAGAGGCGCCGTTCGGAGACAAAAGATGCGACGGGTGAAGCTGGATCGGATCGATCGGCGTATTCTCAGGGATTTGCAGGAGAATGGCCGAATAACGAATGTCGAGCTGGCGAGCCGGGCCGGCATTTCGGCGCCGCCCTGCCTTCGGCGCGTCCGTGCGCTCGAAGAGGCCGGTTATATCCGCGGCTATCACGCCGACATCACGCCCGATGCGCTGGGCTATGGCGTGACCGTCTTTGCCCAGGTCGGGCTGTCGAGCCAGGCGGAAACCGACCTGCGCGCCTTCGAGACGCTGATGGCGAGCTGGCCGCAGGTGCGGGAGTGCCACATGCTCGCGGGCGAGATGGATTTCCTGCTCAAGATCGTCGCCACCGATTGGGATGCCTATCAGCGCTTCCTGACGACCAAGCTGACCGCGGCGCCGAACGTCAGTCATGTGAAATCGGCGCTCGCGATCCGCAGTTCCAAGCTGGAGCCCGGCGTGCCGATCGAGGTCGATGGCTGCGTGCCGGAAGAGGTCGAGGGGCACTAGAGTCAAGAATTTGGTGGCCTGATCGCAACATTTGGGAGCCAAGCGTTGCGATCAGGCCACTGGCACGGGAGCCGGCCATTGGCCGCCTCTATTTGAAGGCAACCTTGACGATCTCGTAGGATTTCGATCCGCCGGGCGTGGAGACTTCCACGCTGTCCTTCACCGTCTTGCCGATCAGCGCACGCGCGAGCGGCGAAGAGATCGAAAGCCGCCGCGCCTTGATGTCGGATTCGTCCTCGCCGACGATCTGGTAGGTGGCCTTCTCCTCGGTGTCCTCATCGACCAGCGTCACCGTCGCGCCGAACATCACCTGCTTGCCGGACAGCTTCGCGACGTCGATAACCTCGGCGCGGGCGATCTTGTCCTCGAGCTCCAGGACTCGGCCCTCGATGAAGCTCTGACGCTCCCGGGCGGCGTGATATTCGGCGTTCTCGGACAAGTCGCCATGCTCGCGCGCCTCTGCAATAGCGCGAATCACGGCGGGTCGCTCGATCGCCTTGAGGTGCTTCAATTCTTCTTCGAGGCGGGAATACCCCTCCGCCGTCATGGGGATCTTCGACATGTTGCGCCAACCAAAGACAAAAGGCCTGACTCGTCGCCGTCATTCGGGGCGGAGCTCTGATAGGAGCCTCGATGACAGCGGCCCGGTCAGGTCAAATGTTAAAACGACGCCTTAAAGTACGACTGGAGCGGGGCGACTTCAAGGTCGCCGCTTGCCAGAGCCGCAATCGCCTCGATCGCGGCGCGAGCGCCGGCCACGGTGGTGTAGTAGGGAATGTTGCCGAGTAGCGCCGCCTGGCGCAGGCTGAAGCTGTCGGCGATCGCCTGGGCCCCCTCGGTGGTGTTGAAGACGAGTTGCACTTCGCCGTTCTTCATGGCGTCGACGATGTGCGGCCGTCCCTCAAGCACCTTGTTGATAGGGCTGACCGGCAGGCCCTGCGACTCCAGATAGGCGGCCGTGCCGCTCGTCGCGATCAGACGAAAGCCCATCGCGACCAGACGCCGGCTCGGCGCGACCATGGCCGGCTTGTCCTTCTCCTTGACCGAGATGAAGACGGTGCCCGACAGCGGAAGCCCGCTCCCGGACCCGAGCTGGGACTTGGCGAAGGCGCGAGCGAAGTCGCGATCGATCCCCATGACCTCGCCGGTCGATTTCATTTCCGGCCCGAGAATAATGTCGACGCCCGGGAAGCGGGCGAAGGGGAAGACCGCTTCCTTGACGGCAATATGACCGCCATGTCCCCGATTGTTGCCTTGGGCGTCCAGCCGGAAAGCGGCGACTTTCTCTCCGGCCATGATCCGCGCGGCGATCTTTGCGATCGGCACGCCCGTCGCCTTGGCGACGAACGGCACTGTCCGGCTGGCGCGCGGATTGACCTCCAGGACGTAGATGTCGTCGCCCTTCACCGCGAACTGCGTGTTCATCAGGCCGATGACGTTCAGTCCCTTCGCCAGCACCGCGGCCTGACGCTCGATCTCGGCCACCAGATTGGCGGACAGGGTGTAGGGCGGCAGCGAGCAGGCGGAATCGCCGGAATGGATTCCCGCCTCCTCGATATGCTCCATGATGCCGGCGACATAGACCGTCTCGCCATCGGCGACTGCGTCGACATCGACCTCGATCGCGTCCTGCAGGTAGGAGTCTATCAGAACCGGGCTCTTGCCGGAGACCTTGACGGCGCTCGTCATGTAGCGCAGCAGCGCCGCGTCGTCATGGACGATCTCCATCGCCCGTCCGCCCAGCACGTAGGACGGCCGGATCACCACGGGATAGCCGATCTCGGCGGCCACGGCCTTCGCCTCCTCGATCGAGCGGGCGATGCCGTTGGCCGGCTGGCGGAGCTCGAGTTCGGCGAGCAGCGCCTGGAACCGCGCCCGGTCCTCGGCCAGATCGATCGCATCGGGCGAGGTGCCGAGGATCGGAATCGCCGCCGCTTCCAGCGCCGCCGCGAGCTTCAGCGGTGTCTGCCCGCCGAACTGGACGATCACGCCCAGCAACTGCCCGCGCCGCTGCTCGACCCGCGCCAGTTCGACGACGTCCTCGGCGGTCAGTGGCTCGAAATAAAGGCGGTCGGA
The DNA here is from genome assembly GCA_003576685.1 of Virgifigura deserti. GTDB lineage: Bacteria > Pseudomonadota > Alphaproteobacteria > Dongiales > Dongiaceae > Virgifigura > Virgifigura deserti. The sequence continues at coordinate 291,111 of QOZR01000002.1, read as the reverse complement.
CGTGTCGTAGTCGGTCGACACCGTCTCCGGGTTGCAGTTGACCATGATCGTCTCGTAGCCGGCCTCCTTCAGCGCATAGGCGGCGTGGACGCAGCAATAGTCGAACTCGATTCCCTGGCCGATCCGGTTCGGACCGCCGCCGAGAATGATCACCTTGCGGCGGTCGCTGGGGTCGGCCTCGCATTCGGGGGGCATGAGCCCGTCGCCCTCGTAGCAGGAATACATGTAAGGCGTCAGCGAGGCGAACTCGGCGGCACAGGTGTCGATGCGCTTATAGACGGGATGGATGCCGGCGTGCGCGCGCGTCGCGGCGACATCGGCCTCGTCGCGGCCGGTCAGCTCGGCCAGCCGGGCGTCGGAGAAGCCGAGCTTCTTCAGACGCAGCAGCGCCTCGGGCTCGCGCGGCAGCCCCTCGGCCCGCAGCGTCGCCTCGACATCGATGATCCGCTTGATCTGCTGGAGGAACCAGAGGTCGTACTTGCAGACCGCCCGAACCTCCTCCACCGACATGCCGAGGCGCAGCGCCTGCGCGATCACCAGCAGCCGGTCGGGGGTCGGGCGCGCCAGCGCGGCGCGGATCGCATTCGGGTCGGTGCCGCCGGGGATCTCCACCTCGTTGAAGCCGGTCAGCCCGGTCTCCATCGAGCGCAGGGCCTTCTGCACCGACTCGGCGAAGGAGCGGCCGATCGCCATCGCCTCGCCGACCGACTTCATTGCGGTGGTGAGTAGAGCCTCGGTGCCCGGGAACTTCTCGAAGGCGAAGCGCGGCATCTTGGTGACGATATAGTCGATGGTCGGCTCGAAGGAGGCCGGTGTCACCCGGGTGATGTCGTTCGACAGCTCGTCGAGCGTGTAGCCGACGGCGAGCTTCGCGGCGACCTTGGCGATCGGGAAGCCGGTCGCCTTGGAGGCCAGCGCCGATGAGCGCGAGACGCGCGGGTTCATCTCGATCACCACCAGGCGCCCGTCGGCGGGGTTGACGGCGAACTGCACGTTCGAGCCGCCGGTATCGACGCCGATCTCGCGCAGCACCGCGATCGAGGCGTTGCGCATCAGCTGATATTCCTTGTCGGTGAGCGTCAGCGCCGGCGCGACGGTGATGCTGTCGCCGGTATGGACGCCCATCGGATCGACGTTCTCGATGGAGCAGACGATGATGCAGTTGTCGGCGCGATCGCGCACGACCTCCATCTCGTACTCCTTCCAGCCGAGCACCGACTCCTCGATCAGGACTTGGCCGACCGGCGAGGCGCGCAGGCCGCCCTGGACGATCTGGTCGAACTCGTCGCGATTGTAGGCGATGCCGCCGCCGGTGCCGCCGAGCGTGAAGGAGGGGCGGATGATCGCCGGCAGGCCGATCTCGGCGAGCGCCGCGACCGCTTCGTCGAAAGATTTCACCAGCAGGCTTCGCGGGCTCTCGAGGCCGATACGGTCCATCGCCTCGCGGAACAACTGACGGTCCTCGGCCGTATCGATCGCCCGCGCGTTGGCGCCGATCAGCTCGACACCCAACTCTTCCAGCTTGCCCGACTTGGCGAGTGCCAGCGCGGTATTGAGCGCGGTCTGGCCGCCCATCGTCGGAAGGAGGGCCTGCGGCCGCTCCTTCTCCAGGATCCGGGCGACGATCTCGGGCGTGATGGGCTCGATATAGGTGGCGTCCGCCAGGTTCGGATCGGTCATGATCGTCGCCGGGTTGGAATTCACCAGCACGACCCGATAGCCTTCCTGCTTCAGCGCCTTGCAGGCCTGCACGCCGGAATAGTCGAACTCGCAGGCCTGGCCGATCACGATCGGCCCGGCGCCGATGATCATGATGGATTGGATATCGGTGCGTTTAGGCATGGGCGGACTCGTGAATAGGGCGGCCACGCAGGGCCGCCCCTACGAACGACAGTGTCTGGTCGGCCGCATGTGGCGGCCCTTTCATCGGTGAATGGCGCAAATTATCCGTCATTTATCCATCATCGCGACGAACCGCTCGAACAGGTAGTGGCTGTCTTGCGGGCCGGGGGAGGCTTCGGGGTGGTATTGGACCGAGAAGACCGACTTGCCCTCGACCTTAAGGCCTTCGAGGCTGCCGTCGAACAGCGAGACATGGGTCGTCGTTACCTCCGGCGGCAGTGAGTCCGGGACCACGACAAAGCCGTGATTCTGGCTCGTGATCTCGACCCGGCCGGTCGCCAGATCCTTGACCGGATGGTTGGCGCCGCGATGGCCCTGATGCATCTTCTCGGTGCGGCCGCCCAGCGCCAGCGCCAGCATCTGGTGGCCGAGGCAGATACCGAAGACCGGCAGGCCGGTTTCCAGCAGGTCATGGATCACCGGCACCGCATAGTCGCCGGTGGCGGCGGGGTCGCCAGGACCGTTCGACAGGAAGACGCCGTCGGGCTTGTGGCGGAGGATGTCCTCGGCCGTCGCCGTCGCCGGCACCACCGTCACCCGGCAGCCGGCGCTGGCGAGGCAGCGCAGGATGTTGCGCTTGGCGCCGTAATCGACAGCGACGACATGGCGCTTCGGGGCGTCCAGCCGGCCATAGCCGGAGCCCAGCGCCCAACCGGTTTCGTCCCAGCGATAGGTCTGCCGGCAACTCACCTCTCCGGCGAGGTCCATGCCTTCGAGGCCGGGCCATCCGGCGGCCTCGGCAGCGAGGGCGTCGAAATCGAGGTTTCCATCCGGCGCATGGCCGAGTGCGCCGTTGGGCGCGCCGCCGTCGCGGATGCGTCGGGTCAGCCGCCGCGTGTCGATGCCGCTGATCCCAATCAGGCCATGGGACTTCAGCCAGGCGTCGAGATGCTGCGTCGCCCGCCAGTTCGACGGATCGGTGATGTCGGCGCTGATCACGCAGCCGCGCGCCGCCGGCGTCATCGTCTCGATATCCTCGAGGTTGGCGCCGACATTGCCGATATGCGGGAAGGTGAAGGTGATGATCTGACCGGCATAGGAGGGATCGGTGAGGATCTCCTGATAGCCGGTCAGCGCGGTGTTGAAACAGACTTCGCCGACGGTGGTCCCGACGGCGCCGAGGCCGCGGCCACAAAAGACGCTGCCGTCCGCCAGCACCAGGGCGGCGGTCACGCCGGCGCTGCGCGCCCGCGTGCGATCGTCGGCCGACAGACGCGCCGCAGCGTGCGTCGGCGCGGCGGTGGGCCCTCTGTCACTCATTGGCGTTAACCCTTTGATTGTGCGGGCGAAGGCGAGCCGCACCGCGAGGCGCGGGTTCCTTCAGCTGCTTCGACCGGGCAAATTGCCGGCTAGATAAGCCTATAGAGACCGTGCGTCAAGTCCGAAGGCCGGAAAAAATTTCATGAATTTCAATCTCTTATCAAAATAGCTCGAATTTGCCATGAAGGGTGAAATCCTGTAACGTCACCGGCTTCTTCCACGACAACAGGGGCCGAGCCATGCTGCGCGCCCGCCTCAACGACGCGTTGAAAGCGGCCATGAAGGCCAAGGATCAGCGGTCGACATCGACGCTTCGCCTGATCCTCGCCGCCCTCAAGGATCGGGATATCGCGGCCCGCAGCCGGGGCAACACCGAAGGCATCGGCGATGACGAGATCATCGACATGATGCAGAAGATGATCCGGCAGCGGCGCGACAGCATCACCCTCTACGAGCAGGGCGGCCGAACCGAGCTGGCGCAGCAGGAATCCGAGGAGATCGACATAATCCAGGGTTTTCTGCCGCAGCAGATGGACATGGCGGAGAGTCAAGCGGCCGTCGACCAGGCGATCGCCGATGTCGGCGCCGCCAGCATCAAGGACATGGGGCGCGTCATGGCGTCGCTGAAAGAGCGCTACGCCGGACGCATGGACTTCGCCAAGGCGGGGACGCTGGTAAAGCAGAAACTCGGCTAGGGTTTGTATTTTATAAGTAACAGTACGGCTTAACCTGCACGGCATCCGTCGATATAGTCCCATCGCGGATGCGGTCGGCCGGCACATTCGCCGGCGAACTCGGATGATGGCCGATGGCGTTCTCGCCGCAGTTTCTCGAAGAGCTTCGCAATCGCCTGTCGATCGCCGACGTGATCGGGCGCAAGCTGCGGCTGCAGAAGCGCGGGCGCGAATATCACGCGCTCTGCCCCTTCCATAACGAGAAAACACCGTCCTTCACGATCAGCGAGGAGAAGGGCTTCTTTCACTGCTTCGGCTGCGGCGCGCATGGCGACGTGGTCGGTTTTGTCATGCGCAACGAAGGGCTGTCCTTTCCGGAGGCGGTCGAGAAGCTGGCGCAGGAGGCGGGGTTGCCGGTGCCGGTCAGCGCGCCGGAGGATCGGCAGCGCGCCCAGCGTCAGACATCCGGGCTGGCCGTGCTGGAGGCGGCGGCGGCCTGGTATGAGGAGCGGCTTCGATCGGCCGCCGGGCGCTCGGCCCTCGATTATCTGAAGGGGCGCGGGCTCGAGGAGACGACGATCGCCCGCTTTCGGCTCGGCTATGCGCCGGACTCCCGGGGTGCGCTGAAGTTAGCGCTGACCGGGGCTGGCTTCCCGGAGGCGCTGCTGGTCGAGGCCGGGTTGCTGATCCAGCCGGATAATGCCAATGGGAGGGGTGGCGCGCCCTATGACCGGTTCCGTGGCCGGGTCATGTTCCCGATCACCGACCGGCGTGGGCGGGTGATCGCCTTCGGCGGCCGGATTCTGGGCGACGGAGAGCCCAAATATCTCAATTCGCCGGAGACACCGCTGTTCCATAAGGGGCGGACCCTCTATGGCCTGGCCCAGGCGCTGAAGGCGGCGCGCGAGAAAGATGAGATCATCGTCGCCGAAGGCTATATGGACGTGATCGCCCTGGCGCAGGCGGGCTTTGCCCAGTCGGTCGCGCCGCTCGGCACGGCGCTCACCGAGGAGCAGATGGTCGAGCTCTGGCGGCTGGCGCCCGAACCGGTGCTCTGCTTCGACGGCGATGCCGCGGGCGAGCGCGCTGCCGCCCGGGCGGCCGATCGCGCGCTGCCGCTGCTGAAGCCGGGCCAGTCCCTTCGGTTCGCCCTGCTGCCGCCGGGCGAGGACCCCGACAGCCTGGTGCGCGAGCAAGGGGGAGCGGCGCTGCGCGAGGTGATCGATCGGGCGCGACCGCTGGTCGCCGTCCTCTGGCAGATGGAGGCGACGGGGCACAGGCTCGACACGCCGGAGCGCCGCGCCGGCTTCCGCGAGCGTCTGCGCGAGCGCCTGCACCGCATCGCCGACCGCACCGTCTATCAAGACTATCGGATCGAGATGGATCGGCGTCTCGACGCCGAATTCGGCAATGGCAGGTATTCCGGAGGTTCCCCGGCGGGAGGTTTCCCTGGCCGATCCGGATGGGCGCGCGGATCGAAGCTGCTGCCGGGACAACGCACGTCCGCGGGCGGCGAAGCGGCGCGGCGCGGCATGCCTGACCCGTCCCGGCTCCAGCAGGAGATCGCCCTTGCGGTGGCGATCAATCATCCCGATCTGCTTGCCCAGCATGCCGAGGAGCTGGCGCAGACCGTTTTCCCGACGGGCAAGCTCGATCAGCTCCGCCAGGCCCTCGTCGATGCGGTTGCGCTGCATCCGGAACTTGACTCGCAAATGCTAAGGCACTACCTGTCGCAGCAGGGACTTTCCGGGGTTCTGGATGCTCTTTTGCACAGGACCAAAGACAAGCGATTTACCCTCCCTGACGCCCCTCCGGAGCAAGCCAGCGAGGGTTTTTTGCATATCTTAGCCTTGATGCGCGAGCGGGAGGCGCGGCGGGAAACCGACGCCGCGGCACGGCGTCTCGCCGAAGACATGACGGACGAGGCCTTGGCCCAATTCGAGGCGAAGCAGCGGGTGAGCTTGGAAGGTGAGAGCAGGCGGCGAGACCTTGATCGTTAGGAGTCGTCACCCGGGCGATTTTTAACGGCTGGCTTCACGCAGGCTTGTAACCGGCTGGCTTATTTTTATTTTGAAGGACATGGACTTGAGGCAGGTGCTGAATGGCGGCCAAGGCTTCTAGCAAAGCGGAAGCGGTTGAAACCCGCGACGAGAACGTCGACGGCCCCCTGATGGACGGGGTGACCGCGGCTGTCAAGAAGATGCTCGCGCGCAGCAAGGAGCGGGGCTACGTCACCTATGACGAGCTCAACGCCGTGCTGCCGCAGGACCAGATGTCCTCGGAGCAGATCGAGGACACGATGTCGCTCCTGAACGAGATGGGCATCAACGTCGTCGACAGCGAGGAGCAGGAAGAAGCGCCGGCGGCCGCGTCCGAGGAGGATGGCGAGTCCGAAAGCCGCGCCGCGGGCAATCTGGACGACGAAGATATCGGCCGCACCGACGATCCGGTTCGCATGTATCTGCGCGAGATGGGCAGCGTCGAGCTGCTGTCGCGTGAGGGCGAGATCGCGATCGCGAAGCGCATCGAGGCCGGCCGCGACATGATGATCGGCGGCATCGGCGAGAATCCGCTGACTTATCGCGCGATTATCGAGTGGCGCGACAAGCTGATCGCTGGCGAGATGCTGCTGCGCGACATTATCGATCTCGACGCCACTTATGGCGGCGGCAGTCCGGAACCGGCCGGTGCCGAGGCCGGGGCCGAGAACGGTGAGGAAGAGGCCGGCGCCGCCGAGGAAACCGTCAGCGACGAAGGCGACGAGGAGGATGAGGAGGGCGAGGAGAACAACATCTCTCTCGCGGCGATGGAGCAGGAGTTGCTGCCGTCGGTCCTTGAGACCTTCGACGAGGTGGCGAAGACCTTCAAGCAGTTCGAGCGCCTGCAGCAGAAGCGGCTGGAGGCGCTGCAGGGCGGCGAGGCGGTATCGCCCCAGACGGAGCGACGCTATCAGAAGGTCCAGGCTCAGCTGTCGGATCTGATGCGCACCGTGCGCCTTCACAATAATCGGATCGAGGCGCTGGTCGATCAGGTCTATGGCCTGAACCGTCGGATGATGACGATGGAGGGCAGCCTGATGCGGCTGTGCCTGCGCTGCGGCGTCAAGCGCGAGGACTTTCTGGAGCGATACTACGGCAGCGAACTCGACCCGAAATGGCTGCAGCGGGTCGGTCGGCTCTCGGGCAAGGGATGGAAGAACTTCGCCGCGAACCATCGTGACGAGGTGAAGGAGATCCGCGGCGGCATCGCCGAGGTCTCCGGGATCGTCGGCCTGCCGATCGCCGATTTCCGCCGGATCGTGAACACCATCCAGAAGGGCGAGCGCGAAGCCAGCCGGGCGAAGAAGGAGATGGTCGAGGCGAACCTCCGGCTCGTCATCTCGATCGCCAAGAAATATACCAACCGCGGCCTGCAGTTCCTCGACCTGATCCAGGAAGGCAATATCGGCCTGATGAAGGCGGTCGACAAGTTCGAGTACCGCCGCGGCTACAAGTTCTCGACCTATGCCACCTGGTGGATTCGCCAGGCGATCACCCGCTCGATCGCCGACCAGGCGCGGACCATCCGCATTCCGGTTCATATGATCGAGACGATCAACAAGCTGGTCCGCACCTCGCGCCAGATGCTGCACGAGATCGGCCGCGAGCCGACGCCGGAGGAACTGGCGGAGAAGCTGATCATGCCGCTGGAGAAGGTGCGGAAGGTCCTGAAGATCGCCAAGGAGCCGATCAGCCTGGAGACGCCGATCGGCGACGAGGAGGACAGCCATCTCGGCGACTTCATCGAGGACAAGAACGCGGTGCTGCCACTCGACGCGGCGATCCACGCGAACCTGCGCGAGACGACGACCCGGGTGCTGGCCAGCCTGACGCCCCGCGAGGAGCGCGTGCTGCGCATGCGCTTCGGCATCGGCATGAACACCGACCACACGCTGGAGGAAGTCGGCCAGCAGTTCTCGGTGACCCGCGAGCGCATCCGCCAGATCGAGGCCAAGGCGCTGCGCAAGCTGAAGCATCCGAGCCGGTCGCGCAAGCTGCGCAGCTTCCTCGATACCTGACCTCGACTCCCGACGAAAACGCGCCAAATTTCAGCGATCGGCTCGCCTCTGTCGCCGGTCGCTGAAATCTGCTATGTGACCGCGGGAGGGGGCCCGTAGTTCAGTGGTCAGAACGCGCCGCTCATAACGGTGTTGTCGCAGGTTCGAGTCCTGCCGGGCCCACCACTTTATTTCCGAATTTTAAGATTCTTTGTGCGTATCCTGCGGACTAATCGGTATGACCGGTTCGGATCGGAGGAACGCTGAGCCGGCTGGTACCGTGGAACGGTTCCCTGAGCGACTGTCGGTTGGCCGTCCAGAGCGACTATTCGCTGCGGGACCGGCCGATTCGGCGGGGCTCGCTCGGCGATGAGTACCCAGATCTTCATTCGGTGATGCTCGTGGCCCCTTCCGATCAGCTGTCGAACGAGAGCGAGCGCCGCGACGCGGAACGGCTGCGATTCGCGCTCGAGGCCGCGAACGAAGGGCTCTGGGACTGGGACATTCCCGGCGGGTCGATGTATCTGAGCCCACGCTACGAGGCGATCCTCGGCTACGCGACGGGCGAGCGCGACCCCAGCTACGACGCCTGGGAGAGGGATCTGCATCCCGATGACCACGACCGCATCCTCGGGCTGCTCACGGACGTCGTCGAGGGGCGGGAGCCGAACTTCGTTGCGGAGTATCGCATACGTACGAAGGCCGGCGCCTGGGTCTGGGTCTCCGCCCGCGGCAAGGTGGTGGCCTGGATTCGTTCGGGGAAGGCGGCACGCGCGGTGGGGACGCTCACCGACATCACCGAGCGCAAGCAGACCGAGCAAGCGCTCCGCGAGCGCGAAGAGCAGCTGCGTCTCGCGCTCCGCAGCGCCGAGGCGGGCGCCTGGGTCCTGGACATCGCCGAGGACCGCCTCGTGTGGTCGGAGGAGATGTACCGGATCTATGGCGTCGATCCGCAGCGGGAGAAGCCATCGAGCGAGATCTGGCTTGCCCGGCTCCACCCCGAGGATCGGCCGCGAGTCGAAGCGGTGTCCGACGAGATTCTCGGTCGCGTCCAACGGGAATACCAGGTGGAGTTCCGGATCGTGCATCCGCAGACCGGGACGCGCTGGATCCTTGCCCGTGGCCAGGTGGAGCATGGCGACGACGGCCAGCCGGTCCGAATATCCGGCATCACTGTCGACAACACCGAGCGCAAGCTGGCGGAGATCGCGCTCGAGGAGGCCAAGCTTCAGGCCGAAACGGCCAATCGGAGCAAGTCCGAGTTTCTCGCCACCATGAGCCATGAGTTGCGGACACCGTTGAATGCAATCATCGGGTTCGCGGAGCTGATCAAGAGCGAGATGTTCGGCCCGGTCGGCGCCGCCTGCTATCGCGCCTATGCGGGCGACATACACACCAGCGGCGAGCATCTTCTGGAACTCATCAATGAGATCCTCGACCTGTCCAAGATCGAGGCGGGCCGCGTCATCCTCTCGCCGGAGCCGGTCGACCTCGGGCGGCTGGGGGAGAGCTGCCTCGCCCTGGTACGGCCTCGGGCCAACGAAGGCCGCTTGAGGCTTGCGGCGGAGATTCCGCACGATGTCCCGGCGGTCTGGGCGGACGAGCTTCGGCTCAAGCAGATTCTCCTCAACCTGCTGTCGAACGCGGTCAAGTTCACGCCGGCGGGGGGGGATGTGCGAATCGGTGCGCGCCGGGTGGGCAATCTTGTTGCGGTCACGGTGATGGACACGGGCATCGGCATGCGCCCGGACGAGATCGCCGTGGCGCTCGAACCGTTCCGGCAACTCGAAAGCGCGCTGTCCCGACGCTATGAGGGAACCGGGCTCGGCCTGCCGCTCGCAAAGCGGCTGACCGAGGTGCTCGGCGGTCAGCTCGCGATCGACAGTGTTGCGGGCGCGGGGACGATAGTGACCGTTACGCTGCCCAGTGCGGTCGGGCCCAATGCGGCCGCTCCGACCCGAATGCCGTAACGGACGGTTCGCAGGTCTTCGTTCTCTTTTCGTTGCGGCGGCGGCGCGCTTTAGGCTACAAGAGCGCGCCCTTTCCCCAGACCGACACCGCAAGCCTCGGAGGAGCCTATGGCCGCCTATCAGTACATCTACGTCATGAAAGGTCTCGGCAAGACCTATCCCGGCGGTCGCAAGGTGCTGGAGGACGTCTGGCTGTCCTTCCTGCCGGGTGCGAAGATCGGCGTCCTCGGCCTGAACGGCTCCGGCAAGTCAACGCTCTTGCGGATCATGGCGGGGATCGAGACGGATTTTTCGGGCGAGGCCTGGTCGGCGGAGGGGGCCTCGGTCGGCTATCTGCCGCAGGAGCCGGTGCTCGATCCCGCGAAGGACGTTCAGGGCAATGTGATGGAAGGTCTGGGCGAGGTGAAGACGCTGGTCGACCGCTTCGAGGCGGTGAGCGCCCGCTTCGCCGAAGACCTCTCGCCGGACGAGATGGATGCGCTGATCGCCGAGCAGGGCGAACTGCAGGAAAAGATCGACGCGGCCGACGCCTGGGACCTGCAGCGCACCGTCGATATCGCGATGGACGCGCTGCGCTGTCCGCCGGGGGACGCCGATGTCACGACCCTGTCGGGCGGCGAGCGCCGTCGCGTCGCGCTCTGCCGCCTGCTGCTGCAGAAGCCCGACCTGCTCCTGCTCGACGAGCCGACGAACCATCTCGACGCCGAGTCGGTCGCCTGGCTCGAGCGGTTCCTCGCCGAATATAAGGGCACCGTCGTTGCGGTTACCCACGACCGTTATTTTCTCGACAATGTGGCCGGCTGGATTCTCGAGCTCGACCGCGGGCGCGGGATTCCGTTCGAAGGCAACTACTCGTCCTGGCTCGAGCAGAAGCAGCAGCGCTTGGCGCAGGAGGCGAGGCAGGAGGCGGCGCGTCAGCGTACGCTCCAGAACGAGCTCGACTGGATCCGCCAGTCGCCGCGCGCCCGCCAGGCGAAGAGCAAGGCCCGCATTTCGGCCTATGAATCGCTGCTGGCGTCGGGCGGCGAGAAGGCGACAGAGGCCGGGCAGATCACTATTCCGCCGGGGCCGCGGCTGGGCGACCTTGTGATCGAGGCGGAACATCTGCGCAAGGGTTTCGGTGACCGCCTGCTGATCGATGATCTGAGCTTCCGTCTGCCGCCGGGCGGGATCGTCGGCGTGATCGGCCCGAACGGTGCCGGCAAGACGACGCTGTTCCGGATCATCACGGGGCAGGAGCAGCCGGACGGCGGCTCCTTCCGCACCGGCGAGACGGTGAAGCTCGGCTATGTCGACCAGTCGCGCGACGCGCTGGCGCCGGACCGGACCGTCTGGGAGGAGATCTCGGACGGGCGCGACGAGATCGAGCTCGGCAAGCGCAAGGTGCAGAGCCGCGCCTATGTGGCGGGGTTCAACTTCAAGGGGTCGGATCAGCAGAAGAAGGTCGGTCAGCTCTCGGGCGGCGAGCGCAACCGCGTTCACCTCGCGAAGATGCTGAAATCAGGGGCGAACCTGCTGCTGCTCGACGAGCCGACCAACGATCTCGACGTCGATACCTTGCGCGCGTTGGAGGAGGCGCTGCTCGAGTTCGCCGGCTGCGCCGTCGTGATCAGCCATGACCGCTGGTTCCTCGACCGTATCGCCACGCACATCCTGGCGTTCGAAGGCGATAGCGAGGCGGTCTGGTTCGAGGGCAATTTCCAGGACTACGAGGCCGACCGGCACCGTCGCCTGGGCGCCGAGGCGGACCAGCCGCACCGGATCAAGTACCGTCCGCTGACGCGGGGGTGATGAACGAGGCCGCGTTGAAAAGAGCGCCCCTATGTGGGCGCCCTTATGACGAGGTCTTCTGCCGCAGCATGTCGAGCAGGCCGGCGACGCCGCCGCGGCTCTGAATGACGGAGGCAAAATCGGCGCGCTGGGTGATCACCATGCTCACCCCTTCGACCATGATGTCGATGATCTTGAGGCCGTCGGCATCGCGCAGGCGCCAGTCGACGCGGACGTCCTCGGCGCCGGGGCGGATCACGAGACTTTGCACGGTGGCATAGTCACCCTCGTTCCGAACCCCAAGGACCCGGAACTGCTCCCCCGAATATTCGGCGAAGCGGGCGGCATAGGACTTCACGATGAAGTCCTCGAACAGCCGGAGGAAATCCTGCCGCTCGGCCTCCGAGGCGCTGCGCCAATACCGGCCGAGGACGAATTTCCCGATCCCCGGCAGGTCGAAATAGCGGTTGAGCATGGCGCTAAAGCGACGCTCGCGTTCATCTTGGGGCAGATCGGGACCGGTCAGCGCCTCGACCGCCTCCGCGCCGAGGTTCTCGATGAAGCTCTTCGCATCCGTCCCGCTTTGCCCAGCGCGGACCGCACCGATTCCGAGCGTGGCAAAGGCGAGCGGAATAACAAGCAGGTCACGGCGCGACAGCATTGCTCAGTTCGCCTCGAAGTCGAAGTCCTCTTCGAAGGTAACCCCTGGAAAGGCGTCGGAGTCCGATTGGCCGTTGCGAATCTCCGCATTGCGCCTTTGGCGATACAAGCTACGCATCGTCGCATAATAGTCGATCGAACTAGCGCGGATCTCGTCGAGCGTTTTCAGGTTCCGTGCGCGCGTGTCTATGCCCTCGGTGGCCCCGCGGCCATAGCTGAAAGCGTCGTCCTGGACCAGATAATCGAGCGGGTCGATGAGGAAATCCACGATGCGGCCGGTCAGATCGCGCGGGTTGGAGGGGCCGAGCAGCGGGATCACCAGATACGGCCCTTCACCCACACTGGCGACGGCGAGGGTCTGGCCGAAATCCTCGTCGTGAAAGGGCATTCCCAGTTCCGCGGCAACATCGAACAGGCCGAGCAGGCCGATCGTGCTGTTGATCGCGAAGCGGCCTATGGTGTCTCCGGCTCGATCCATCTCGCCCTGGAACAGGTCGTTGGCCAGAATCACCGGCGAGCGCAGGTTACGGAGGAAGTTTCGTATGCCGTCCTGAACCGGATTCGGCAGGGCGGTATAGTACCAGCCCGCGGCCGGTTTCAGCAGCAGCTCGTCAAGGGCGTAATTGACCTCGAAGAAATACCGATTCATCGGTTCGAGCGGGTCATTCGCCTCCTCATAGGCTGCCTGCAGCTCCGGATCCACGGGTTTCGTGGCGCAGCCGGCCGCGAGCATGGCGGCCAGACAGACGCAGGCGATGTCAAAGGAACGGCGTAAAGACATGATTGGTCGCATGGCGTGCTGTTCGATCGTCCCAGCCGTGGAGCGTCGATCGTTCGGGTGACTACGGCGTTATCGACGGTCCCCCGATCTTCTTCCACAAACCGACGGACTTCCCCCCTATTGGATGACGACCACACATAAAAAGGCGTGGCACCGATACGTCAAAGCTTCGCTATTGCCGTAAACTTTCGTCAAAAATGCCCTTTTTTCTTTGCATGGTCAGGTAGCACAGGCGCCGGGGAAATACCAGCCGGCTTCGGCGTCGTCGGACTCCGTTCCGCCGGCTTGTTGCCGGAAAGCCGCAATTGGATTCTATCAGGCACTCTAAAGACGAGAACGCCGCCGTCAGCCTGCGATCTCGTCCTCCACGGTTTCAGCCCCCACGGTCTCAGCATAGTGGCAGGCGACTAGGCGGCCATCGACCATGCGGAGTTCCGGCCGCTCGGCTGCGCAATGCGGCGTGGCGAAGGGGCAGCGCTTATGGAAAGGGCAGCCGGGCGGCGGGTTGATGGGGGACGGCAGTTCGCCCTTGACGCTGATGCGTTGCGAACGGGCCGCCGGGTCGACAGCCGGCGTGCTGGCCAGAAGAACGCGTGTGTAGGGGTGGTGCGGCCGGTTGAAGATGACCTCTTTCGGCCCATGCTCGACCGGGCGGCCGAGATACATCACCATCACCTCGTCGGCGATGTGCCGGACGACGCTGAGGTCGTGCGAGATGAAGAGATAGGCGAGATCGAACTCTTCCTGCAGATCCATCAGCAGGTTGAGCACCTGTGCCCGGATCGACACGTCGAGCGCCGAGACCGGCTCGTCCGCGACGACGATACGGGGATGCAGCATCAGCGCCCGGGCGATCGCGATGCGCTGCCGCTGTCCGCCCGAGAACATATGTGGATAGCGGCCGTAGAATTCCGGCCGGAGCCCGACCTTCGCCATCATATCGCGCGCCGCCTCGCGCCGCTCCGCGGCGCTCAGCCGCCTATTGATACGCAGCGGCTCTTCCAGGATCGTGCCGATCTTCTTCCGCGGGTTGAGCGACGCGAATGGATTCTGGAACACCATCTGGACGGTGGGGCGCAGCTGTTTGAGCTCCTTGGCGCCTGCCTCGGTGATCTCCGTGCCGGCGATGTTCAACCGTCCCGATGTCGGTGGCTCGATCATCGTGACCAAGCGTGCGAGCGTCGACTTGCCGCAGCCCGATTCGCCGACCACCGCGAGAGTCCGGCCGGTGGACAGGGTGAAGCTCGCCCCGGCAACGGCGCGGAGCGTGGCCGACGCCCGAAACATGCCGCCGCCGATTCGGTAGTCCCGGGTGAGGTTCTCCGCATTGAGGAGGGGCGCGGTCACGGCGTTGTTTCCCTTTGGGGCTCCCCGCGGATCGACCCGGGCTCCTTGTTGGTCGGCTCGCCGTCGACCAGCGCATAGTGGCAGCGGACGAAACGGCCGCGGGCATCGGGAACCAGCAGCGGCTGCTCGTCGACGCAGCGCTGCTCGGCGAACCGGCAGCGCGGATGGAAGAGGCAGCCTCGCGGCCTGTCCTCGATGCCCGGCACCACACCGGGAATGGTCGCCAGCCGACGGCGGCCGGCACTCCGCTCCGGCAGCGCGTCGAGCAGGGCGGCGGTGTAGGGGTGGGCGGGGTTGGCGAACAGCGCATCGACCGGCTGCTCCTCGACCTGCTGCCCGGCATACATCACGATGACCCGCTCGGCGGTTTCGGCGACCACGCCCATATCGTGGGTGATCAGCGTCAGCGCCATGCCGCGGTCCTGCTGAAGATTGACCAGCAGGTCCAGGATCTGCGCTTGGATCGTCACGTCGAGGGCGGTCGTCGGCTCGTCGGCGATCAGCAGTCGCGGGTTGCAGGCGATCGCCATGGCGATCATGACCCGCTGGTTCATGCCGCCGGACAGCTGGTGGGGAAAGGAGGAGAGCCGGCTCTCCGGCGCTGGGATTCCGACCTGGCCGAGCAGCTCGACTGTGCGGCGCCGGCGGTCGGCGCGGCTGCCGCCTTCATGCACCGCGAGCGTTTCCATGATCTGGAAGCCGACCGTGAAGCAGGGGTTGAGGCTGGTGATCGGCTCCTGGAACACCATGGCGATGTCCTTGCCGATGATGCGCCGCCGTTGCGCTGGCGTCATGGCGAGAAGGTCGTGGCCATCGAACGTCAGCCGGTCGGCCTGAACCTTGCCGGGCCAGACGATCAGGCCCATCAGCGCCAGCATCGAGACGCTCTTGCCCGAGCCCGACTCGCCGACGATGCCCACCACCTCGCCCGCCTCGATGGTCAGATCGATTCCGTCGACCGCGCGGAACGAGCCGCGCGCGGTCTGGAACTCGACGGACAGATTGCGGATTTCGACCAGTGCCGCCATCAGCGTTTCAGCTTCGGATCGAGGGCGTCGCGCAGCCCGTCGCCGGCCAGGTTGAAGGCAAGCACGGTGATCAGGATCGCGAGGCCGGGGAAGGTGACCACCCACCAGGCGCTCTGTATGAACTCGCGCGCCTTGGCCAACATGCTGCCCCATTCCGGCGTCGGTGGCTGGGCGCCGAGACCGAGAAAGCCGAGCGCTGCCGCGTCGAGAATCGCGGTCGAGAATCCGAGCGTGGCCTGGACGATCAGCGGCGCCATGCAGTTCGGCAGGACGGTGGAGAACATCAGCCGCAACAGGCCCGCGCCACTGACACGGGATGCGGTGACATACTCCTTGGTAATCTCGCTGATGACCGCCGCCCGGGTCAGGCGGACATAATGGGGCAGCACAACGATGGCAACGGCCATGATCGCGTTGGTCAGGCTCGGGCCCAGGATCGCGACGATCACGATCGCGAGCAACAGCGCCGGCAACGCCAGCATGATGTCCATCGCCCGCATGATCAGATCTTCCGTGATCCCGCGGAAGAAGCCGGCGACAAGGCCGAGTAGGATGCCGGCGGCAAGCGACAGCGTGACGACGATGCAGCCGATCAGCAGCGAATAGCGGGCGCCGTAGATCAGCCGCGACAGCAGGTCCCGGCCGACATCGTCCGTGCCGAGCAGGAAGCGGGTCGAGCCGCCCTCGGCCCAGAAAGGCGGGACCAGAAAGGAGTCGCGGAACTGCGCGATCGGCGAATAGGGCGCGATCAGGTCGGCGAAGATCGCAACCAGCGCGACGATCACGATGGTGGCGAGCCCGGCGACGGCGCCCTTATTTTCCGCGAAGGACGACCAGAACTCGCGCCAGGGACCGGCAGGGGCCGACGCCGGGACGGCGCGGAATTCGGGGGTGTTGACTTCAGTTGCCATCGCTAGCGCAGCTTTCCGTCCGCTTTAGAGCTTCGCCTTTTGTTGTCATTGCCGGGCTTGACCGGGCAATCCACCAGAAGGCCGCGGTGCTGATTCCTGGCTGCCTGGGTCGAGTCCGGGCATGACAACGATATAGGGACCTCCAATATCATCCGATATTCACCCTAACGCCTGTGCCGGATGCGTGGGTTTATCAGGCCGTAGAGCAGGTCCACGCTCAGATTGACCAGCATCACCACGATTGCCACCAGCAGGATTCCGCCTTGGAGCGCCGGATAGTCGCGCCGGTGGACCGACTCGATCAGCCACTTGCCGATGCCCGGCCATGAGAAGATCGTCTCGGTGAGGATGGCGCCGGCCAGCAGAACGCCAACCTGCAGCCCGATCACCGTCACGACCGGGATCAGCGCATTGCGCAGCGCATGCAGCCCGATCACCCGGACGGGTGGCAGTCCCTTGGCGCGGGCGGTGCGCACATAGTCTTCGTTCAGCACCTCCAGCATCGACGAGCGGGTCATGCGCGCGATCACGGCGAGCGGAATCGTGCCCAGGACGATCGAGGGCAGGATCAGGTGGCTGACGGCCGAGCGGAAGGCACCCTCCTGCCCGGACAGCAGGCTGTCGATCAGCATGAACCCGGTGACGCTGTCGAAGTAGTAGAGCAGCGAGATCCGTCCCGAGACCGGCGTCCAGCCCAGATTGACGGAGAACAGGATGATGAGCAGCAATCCCCACCAGAAGATCGGCATGGAATAGCCGGTCAGAGAAACGCCCATGACCGAATGGTCCCAGATCGTGCCCCGTCTTACTCCGGCGATGATGCCGACCGGCAGCCCCACCAGGACGGCGAAGATCATGGCGCAGAGCGACAGCTCGATCGTGGCGGGAAACAAGGTCAGGAATTCGGTGAGGACCGGTTTTTTAGTGACGATCGACCGGCCGAGATCGCCTTGCAGCACGTCGACGATATAGTTGCCGTACTGGATGAGGAGCGGCTTGTCGAAGCCGTATTGGGTGCGTAGCTCGGCGTAGCGATCCGGATCGATTCCGCGCTCGCCTGCCAGCAGCAGGATCGGGTCGCCGGGAATCAGGCGGATCATCGCGAAGGTCAGCAGCGTGACCCCGACGAAGGTCGGGATCAGCAGCGCGATCTTGGTTACCAGAAAGCGGATCATCGTCGCGGAAGATAGTCGGCGGAGGAAGTCATGTAACCTCCTCCGCCGATCACGGGGCCCGACCTCCGGTCAGACCGCTATTCCTGAAGGTCCACGCCGTAGAAGTCGTGCTTGCCGAAGGGACTCACCTTGTAGCCCGTCACCTCCTTGCGCATCGGCATGAAGACGACGGAATGGGCGACGGTGACCCATGGCGCCTCTTCCTTGAAGATGATCTGCGCCTCCTCATAGAGCTCGGCCCGCTTATCCTGGTCCGAGATCTGCCGTGCCTGCACGATAAGGTCGTCGAAGGGCTCGTGGCACCAGCGGGCGCGGTTGGCCCCGTCCTGGGCGGCATCGCAGCCGAGCAGAACATACAGGAAGTTGTCCGGGTCGCCGTTGTCACCGGTCCAGCCCAGCAGAACGGTCTGATGCTCGCCATTCACCGAGCGCTCCAGATATTCGCCCCATTCGTAGGTGACGATCTCGGCGTTCACGCCGACTTCCCTCCAGTCCGCCTGAACCATCTCGGCCATGCGTTCGGCGTTCGGGTTGTAAGGGCGCTGCACCGGCATCGCCCAGAGATCGGTCTGAAAGCCGTCGGCATAACCGGCCTCGGCCAGCAGTTGCTTGGCCCGTTCCGGATCATAGGGATAGTCCTCGACGTCCTCGTTATAGGACCACATGGTCGGCGGGATCGGGTTCTTTGCCTTCGTGCCGGCGCCCTGATAGACCGCCTCGATGATCGCGTCCCTATTGATCGCCATGTTGAGCGCCTGGCGCACCCGCTTGTCGGTGAACGGCTCCTTCTCGGTATTGAAGGCGAGATAACCGACGTTCAGTCCCTCCTGCTCCATGACCGTGAGGTTTGGATTGTCCTTCATCGCCTCGACGTCGGCCGGGTTCGGATAGGGCATGACGTGGCACTCGCCGGCCCGCAGCTTGGCGTAGCGCACGCTGGCGTCGGGCGTGATGGCGAACACCAGGTCGTCGATCGCGGCCTTGCCCTGCCAGTAGTCGGGGTTGGCCCTATAGCGGATCACCGCGTCCTTCTGATAGGCGACGAGTTGGAAAGGCCCGGTCCCGATCGGCTGCAGATCGACCTGCTCCGGCGTGCCGGCATCCATCATCGCTTCCGCGTACTCGGCCGACATGATCGAGGCGAAGTCCATGGCCATATCGGCGAGGAACGGCGCGTTGGGCGCGTTCAGCATGAAGCGCACCGTGTGGTCATCGACCTTCTCGATCGCCTTGATCAGGTCCGGCATGCCCATCGATGCGAAATACTCATAGCTGCCGCCCGACACGTCATGATACGGGTGGTCCTCCTTCCACTGCCGCTCGAAGCTGAAGATCACGTCGTCGGCGTTGAGCTCGCGGGTCGGCGTGAAGTTCTCGGTGGAATGGAACTTGACCCCGTCGCGCAGATGGAAGGTGTAGGTCAGGCCGTCGTCGGAGATCTCCCACGATTCGGCGAGTCCCGGCTCGATCTCGGTGCCGCCGCGGACGAATTCGACGAGCCGATCGTATACCGGCACCGACGAAGCGTCGAAGGTCGTGCCGGCGGTGAAGAGCTGCGGGTTGAAGCCCTCAGGACTGCCTTCGGAGCAGTAGACCAACGTCTTCGCTTCTGCGGAAAAGGCCATGCCCAGGGCAAGGGTCGAGATGACCGCAGCCCCCAGAAGTCGGCGTTTCATTTTTGTTCTCCCTGAATTATCTCCGGCAGCCGTTAGAACGCCGGAGCGTCGGTGACCGCCTTACCGGCGACGGTAGGCCCGCCGCTCGGACCCTGTCAATGGGGTGCCCCGCACCTTGTCTGCTGACTAAAAGGTGACAGGGTTGAACGCCGTTCGTTGTTGAGACGACCACGCCGCGGTTGCCCTGTCGACGCAAGGCACGAATAATCCGTCTTTCCATCGTTGTGCTGCAGCCCGAGGCTCGCAATTGCCGATGAGGGGCCGGAATCGTGACGGGGCGGGTCGAGCTTGAGTTTCAGAAGTGTATGGCGCGGCTCTATGGCTATGCCCTGAGCCTGACCGGCGATCGCGAGCTCTCGCAGGATCTGCTGCAGGATTGCGCCGTCCGGGTGCTGTCGGCGAAAACGGCGCCGAGCGAAGCGGCGGCGCTCCGGGCCTGGTTCTTTCGGATCCTGCGCAATCTCTGGATCGACGGCTTCCGGCGCAGTCGCCTGGAGCCGGCCCCGGACGAGCCGGCGCCGCCCGCCCAGGAGAATTGGCGCTTCGACGAGCAGATGATCGATGTGATCACCGTCCGCCATGGCATCGGTCGACTGCCGCCGGCCTATCGCGACGTGATCGCCCTTGTCGATTTGGTCGGCTTCCCTTACGCCGAGGTGGCCGACATTCTCGGCGTGCCGATCGGCACGGTGATGAGTCGGCTGAGCCGGGCTCGCCAAGCCTTGCTGACAGTGATCGGCGAAACCAACGTTCACCCCTTGCGGGCCAAGCAGGGCCCCTGACCTACAGAACATGAAGACTCCCGATTGGACAGACCTGAACGCCTATGTTGACGGCGAGTTGAGGCCGGACGCGGCGGCCGAGATTGCGGCCCGCATCGCGGCGGATCCGGCCGTCGCCGCCCAGGTGGCCACGCTGGCCCGGCTGAAGGCGGCGACCGCCGCGGCCCTCAGCCCCGCTTCGGCCGAGGTGCCGGAGATTCGGCTCGGCCGCGGCGTGCGCGGGCCGGGCTGGCGCCGCCATGGCGCGAGAGCGGCCGCCGCGGCGGTGCTGCTGGTTGTCGCGCTCGGGCTTGGACAATGGCTCTGGCCGCGGCCCGATGCCGTCCAGGCCTGGCTTCAGCAGGCGACGGAGCGGCACGCGCAGTGGCTTGCAGCCGAGCGCGACCCGGCACCCATCGCCCCTCCGGCGATCAGGCCTGCCGACGCACCCGATGGCCCTTCCTGGATCCCGGACCTCGCGCTCGCCCGGCTTGCCGTCGCTCACGTGGCGGCCACGAAATCGAACGGCCGGCCAGAGCTCTATGTCGGCTATGTCGGCGTCAATGGCTGCCGGCTCGGTCTGTGGATCGGCCCAGCGCCGGCTCGTCTTGCCGCCTCGCTGGCGGAGCACCGCGACGGCGACGTGACGAGCTTCACCTGGCGGGCCGGCGATATCGGCTATGCGGTGATGGCCCGCGGCATGGACGAGGCCCGGCTGCGGGCGGTTGCCGCCTATCTCGAGACAGCGACCCGGCAAAGCCTGGACGAGAGCGGCGAAACCGAAGTCGCCCGGCGCCCCGCCGCTGCGGCCGACGCTCCGTGCATCGGCTAAACTCAATCTTCGATAGGGCGGAATAAATTCGCTCGCTCGTTCGTCTTCTCTAAAAGGCGTCTTGGGGGATGCCCGTCCACCGCCGTCGCGGTGGTCATCGACCGCTTCTGGGGAGGGAAGACATGTCTCACGATTCCAGCAAAGATAAGACGGCGCTGACGCCGCACGAGATCCGGGCACTCTATCAGGAGCGCACGCCGGAGGAGGCGGACTGGCTGGCCTTCGGCCGGCGCGTCAGTGCCGACCGCCGCGGTTTTCTGAAGAACGCCGGGCTCGCCACCATGGGTGCCATGCTCGGCGCCGCGATTCCGTTCCATCGCAACATGCCTGCGGGGCTGATCCCCGCGGCTTTCGCTCAGGATAGCGGGGCCGATCTGATGCAGGCCAAGGACGGGCTCACCCTCCTCAACGACCGTCCGCTGAACGCCGAAACGCCGGCCCACCTGCTGGACGACGACATCACGCCCTATGCGCGTCACTTCGTGCGGTCGAACGGGCTGATCCCGCAGACCGCGCTGGACCAGAACGCCGAGAACTGGACCCTCACCATCGACGGCGAGGTGGAGAAGCCGCTGAAGCTCACCATCGCCGAGCTGAAGAACGAGTTCGAGACGGTCACACAGCAGATGTGGCTGGAATGCGGCGGAAACGGCCGCGCCTATTTCCAGCCCGGCGCCTCGGGCAACCAATGGTCGGTCGGCGCCATTGCCAATGCCGAGTGGACGGGCGTGCGCCTCAAGGACGTGCTGAACGCCGCCGGGGTCAAGTCGAGCGCGGTCTATACCGGCCACTACGGCAACGACGTTCACCTGTCCGGCGACCCGGAGAAGGTGGTGATCTCGCGCGGGGTTCCGATCGACAAGGCGATGGAGGCGGAGAACCTGATCGCCTGGGCGATGAACGGCGAGCCGGTCCCGGCGCTGCACGGCTTTCCCTTGCGCCTGCTGATCACCGGCTATCCCGGCTCGGCCTCGCAGAAGTTCCTGACTCGCATCTGGGTGCGCGACAAGGTGCATGACGGGTCGAAGATGACCGGCTACTCCTACCGCCTGCCGGCCTATCCGGTCGCGCCGGGCACCGAGGTCCCGGAATCCGACATGGAGATCCTGACCGTCATGCCGGTGAAGTCGCTGATCACCTTCCCCGAGACGGGCGTGAAGGTGCCGGCAGGGCAGCCGGCGGAGGTGCGCGGCCATGCCTGGGCCGGCAATGGCGACGTGAAGGCCATGCATGTGTCGATCGATTTCGGCCAAACCTGGGCCGAGGCGCGCCTCGATCCGCCGCCGAACAAATATGCCTGGCAGCGCTGGCGGGCCGACATCACCCTGCCCGAGGCCGGCTATTACGAGGTCTGGGCACGGGCGACCGACAAGGACGGCAAGATGCAGCCGCCGGTCGTCCCCGGCTGGAACCCGCGCGGCTACGGCAACAATATGTGCCACCGGATCGCGGTCTTCGCCGCCTGACGCCCTTCGGGCGGGCCGTTCGCCTCCCGGCACGGCCCACCCGGCCCCATCTCACCTCCATCTCGAGAAGCATTGCGTCCATGGAGCAGATCAAGGCGATCCTTGCCGCGGTCATCCTCGCGGCTGCGATCGGCGCGGCCCCGCAGGGGAGCATTGCCGCCGACGAAATAGAGCTGGCCGCAAATGACGGCTACGACCCGATGGCCCGGCCGGTCAACCCGTTGTCGCCTGGCGTCCCGTCGGGCGAGCCGGAGGCCGAGCTCAACCCCGAGCTCGGCAACCTGCCGGACACGTCGGGGGCGGAGGAGACGTTCTATCTCTGCTCGGCCTGCCATTCGCTCGCGATTATCAAACAGCAGCGGATCTCCGACGCCCGCTGGGATTATCTGTGGAACTGGATGATCGAGAAGCAGGGCATGCCGGAACAGGACCCGGCGACGAAGGAAAAGATCCTCTCCTATCTCAAGCGCCACTTCTCCTCGGAACGCTGAGTGCCCCCAAGCGGATTGACCGTGGATGGCGGATCGGTATGGTGCCGCCATGGACGACAGCGCTGCGACGGCTATCGAGGCCCCGTTCGTCGCCGACCGCATCGCGGTTCGGCCGGAATGGATCGATTCCAACGGCCATATGAACGTGGCCTACTATGTCCGGGCCTTCGACCTCGCGTTCGACGAGATCTATGAGCGCCTCGGCCTCGGGAGCGAAACCCTGAAGGCAGTCGGCGCTTCCACCTTCGCCGCCGAGATGCATATCACCTATCAGCGCGAGGTGCTCGAAGGTGATCCGCTGCGCATCACGACGCAGCTGCTCGGCTTCGACGCGAAGCGCGCCCATTATATCCAGTGCATGTATCACGCGCGCGAAGGGTATCTCGCGGCGACGAACGAGTGGCTGATCCTCTATATCGACATGACGCGGCGGAGGGTCGGCACAATGCCCGAGGCGCTCCAGCAGCGCATGGCGCGCGTCCTCGAGGCACATGCCGGCCTCCCCTTGCCGCCGGAGGCCGGACGGCGGATCAGCTTGAGCAACCGCCCCGCGCGGTGACGGGGTCAGTAGGTCGGGTCCAGCCGCAGCCAGGCATAGCGGTCGCCCGAAGTGACCGTGATCTCGCTAGTGCCGGAGGCACGGCCGACCAGCAGCGGCACGTCGGTTCCGGCCTCGCCCAGTGCCCAGACCTTGCGATAGAAATCGGCCAGACCGTTCACCGGCGCCCCGGCGACGCCGATGATCAGGTCGCCCGGGGAAATGCCGGCGCCGGCTGCGGGACCGCCCTCGGCGACGGCGGTCACGATCACATGGTCCTTCAGTTCCTCGGCGAAGAGGCCAAGCCAGGGGCGCGATGGCTGCGCGGTACGTCCGGTCTTCAACAACTCCGGCAGGATCGGCTTCAGCAGGTCGATCGGAATGAACATGTTGCCCGGCATCACCGTTCCGTTGCCGATGGTGTCGCCGACCACCAGCGAGCCGATGCCGAGCAGGCGGCCGTCGCGGCCGATCAGCGCGGCGCCGCCGAAGCCCTCATGCGGCGGGCTGGTGAAGATCGCGCCCGGAAGCAGATACTCCCAATAGCCGGCGAACTCCCGCCGGGCCACCACCACGGCCGGTTGGACCGCCCGCATTTCGACATGGCTCGCCACGAGGACCTCGTCGCGTGCGCCGAGCGCGGCGGACTCGCCCAGCGCCATGGGCTTGGCGTCCAGCGGCTGCAACGCGCGCAACAGGCCGAAGCCGGTCTCATGGTCGTAGGCGACGATGTCGGCCGGCACCGGCTCGTCGTCGGCTCCGATGATCTCGGTAATGCCGGCTTCGAGAATCAGGTAGCCGATCGTCAGGACCAGCCCATCCTCGTCGATGACCACGCCCGAGCCTTCGCGCACGACGCCCAGCGATTCCGCCGTGCGGGCGTTCAGCGGGACGTCGGCACGAACGCCGACAACGGCGTTGAGGACCTCGGTCGCCTTTTTCTCGGCTGTTTCGCCATGTCCGGCAAAAAGGGCGGACACCAGCAGCGCAAGCCCCAGAACGGCGGCGCTTGCCGCCCCGTGCCGTGCAACCGGGGCCAATCGAAGCCGGCTGGCCATCGGCGAACCTCCCTCGTGATTCGATTTGACGACCTGTTCACACAATATCCGGAAGACCGGTCCTGTCATCAGAACGCCGGGGTCTCTTCATCGAGATTAGGCGCGCCGCGACAACCGGCAAGTGTTCGCCGACAGGGCACGCTTATGGGCGAGCCGCGGCAAACCATGCTATAGACTGCGGTGCCATGACGGATATCCACGGTGCCGTGCGCCGTTTTTTGCTGTCTCTCGGAGAGGTTTTGACGGCCGGCGCGACGACCCACGCCGATGCCGTGGCGGTCGATGAGTTTGCGCGGCTCGCGAGCGTCCTTCGCACGGGTTCTTCGCAGGCCGAGGCCGCCATGCCAGGGATCTTGCCTGTCTGCCGATTCTGGGACGAGGCGCTCGACCGCGCGGCTGACGGTCCGGCGGTGCTGGCAGGCCATCTCCGCGCGCTTGGGCCGTCGCTGCGCTGGACGCAGAATCCGAACTACCGCCATCGGCCTCCCGATCCGGCCTTCCTGGAGAATTATGGCTATGCCGTGATTGCCGGGCCGGCCGGGGACGATAAGCCCGAAGCCGCCCGCCCGCTGGTGGCCGCCGATGCTTTAGCGGTTGGCGTTCTGCTTCTCGGCCCTGGCACGTACTATCCGGCACATCATCATCCGGCGAGCGAGATCTATTGTATCGTCAGCGGCGATGCCGAATGGCGCCGCGGCGATACGCCCTGGAGACGGCAGCCTCCGGGCGCCGTCGTCCATCACGCGCCGAACCTGTCGCACGCCACGCGCGCCAGGGCCGAACCGCTGCTCGCGGTCTATCTCTGGCGCGGCGATCTCGCGACCTGTGCGACGCTTCTCGAAAAGGACCTGGAGGAGAATTGAATGACGTCCGCTGACCAGCCCGAGGCGGAGGCGCCGCTGATTCTGGCGGTCGCGCCCAACGGTGCCCGCAAGACCAAGGCGGATCATCCCGCTTTGCCGATGACGGCCGACGAGATCGCCGAAACGGCGGTTGCGTGCCAGGCGGCCGGAGCGGCGATGATCCATCTCCACGTCCGTGACCGCGAGGGGCGCCACAGCCTCGATCCCGACATCTACCGGGAGACCATCGACGCGATCCGGCGCCGGCTGGGCGACGGGCTGATCGTTCAAGTCACCACCGAGGCCGTCGGTCGTTATGGGCCGGCGGAGCAGATGGCGGCGGTGCGCGCGATTCGGCCCGAGGCGGTTTCGCTAGCGATCAAGGAGATCATCCCGGATGCGGCCGCCGAGCCGGTCGCCACGGATTTCCTCGCCTGGCTGGCCCGCGAGCGGATCGCGCCGCAATACATCCTCTATTCGGCCGAGGAGTTGCGGCGCTTCGAAGATCTGCGTCGGCGCGGGATCGTGCCCGGCGAACGCCCGTTCGTGCTCTTCGTGCTCGGCCGTTATACGCCGGGGCAGCGGTCGACGCCGGGCGACCTGCTGCCCTTCCTTAACCCCCTGCCAGTTGACATCGTGTGGGCCGTCTGCGCTTTTGGTGCCCGGGAGACGGCCTGCGCGCTGACGGCGGCAGGACTGGGAGGGCATGCACGCGTCGGTTTCGAAAACAATATGAAACTTGCCGACGGCTCAATCGCATCCGATAACGCCGCGCTGGTTGCCCAGCTTGCGGCAGGGACGGCGGTGCTCGGCCGCCCGCTCGCCGATGCCGAGACGGCGCGAGCGATGCTTTCGGATCGAGCATGAGTTGGTCGCACGGTCCTGGGCGATGGTCCGGGGACTTGGTATTTTGCGAATCCAGGCGTGATCAGGTACTTAGTCTCAGGCTCCCGACCCACGCTCCGGCGAAGCCGGTGGCGGGTCGAAGGGGCGGCATGAAGTGTTTGTTGGGTTTGTTCATCCAGGGAGTTGCGTCATGAAGAAACTATTGCTTTGTGGAATTTCGGCCGTTATGGCGGCCGGCGTCGTGATGACGACGGGCGGATCGACCGCCGTCGCGCAACAGCAGTTTGTCACGATCGGCACCGGCGGCATTACCGGCGTCTATTACGCCGTGGGCGGCGCGATCTGCCGTCTGGTTAACGCCAGTCGCCAGGAGCACGGCATCCGCTGCTCGGTCGAGTCCACCGGCGGCTCGGTGTTCAACACCAACACCATCCGTGCCGGCGAGCTCGATCTCGGCATGGCCCAGTCCGACGTGCAGTACAACGCCTTCACGGGCGAGGGCCAGTTCGCCGACGCCGAGCCGTTCGACAATTTGCGCGCCGTCTTCTCCGTGCATCCGGAGCCGTTCACGCTGGTCGCGCGGAAGGAGGTCGGTGCGGAGAGCTTCGACGACCTCAAGGGCAAGCGGGTCAATGTCGGCAATCCCGGATCGGGCACCCGCGCCTCCATGGATATGCTTCTCGCGGCGAAGGGCTGGACCCTCGATGATTTCTCGCTGGCCGCGGAGCTGAAGGCGGACGAGCACGGTCCGGCCCTGTGCGACAACAAGATCGATGCGTTCTTCTATGCCGTCGGCCATCCGTCGGCCAACATCCAGGATCCGACGACGGCCTGCGGCGCGCAGCTCGTGCCGCTGACCGGCCCGGCGGTCGACGAACTCCTGGATGCGCATCCCTATTACGCCGCGGTGACGATTCCCGGCGGCATGTATTCGAACAATCCCGACCCGACCGAGACCTACGGCGTGCTGGCGACCCTTGTCGCCTCGACCGATACCCCGCCGGACGTGGTGTATACGATCGTCAAGGCGGTGTTCGAGAACTTCGACGAGTTCAAGGGCCTGCACCCGGCCTTCACCAATCTCGACCCCAAGGACATGATCGCTAACGGCCTTTCTGCACCACTGCATGAGGGTGCCGAGCGGTACTACCGCGAAAAGGGCTGGATGTAAGGAAAGCGCCGGGCGGCCGATCCGATGATTCGGCCGCCCGTCCGCACCCGGGCATACCGCTGAGTCAACAGCGGAGAGGGGGGAGTTGCCGTGGATAAGACCGGATCGCCTAACGAACTGACGGGACGAACGGCGCACGATATCGCCGCCGAGGTCGATACCGGGGCGCGTCATCCGGTTGGATCCACCGGGCGGGTGCTGATGCTGACGGCGCTGGCTTGGTCTCTGTTCCAGCTCTGGTACGCGTCACCGCTGCCGTTCATGCTGAATTTCTTCATCCTGAACGATACCGAGGCGCGCTCGATCCATCTCGCCTTCGCGGTCTTTCTCGCCTTTACGGCCTATCCGGCGTTCAAGCGGTCGCCGCGCGGCCATGTGCCGCTGCAGGACTGGGCGATGGCCCTGATCGGCGCCTTCTGCGCCGGCTATCTCTTTCTGTTCTATCGCGATCTGGCGCAGCGGCCGGGGCTGCCCACAGACCTGGACCTTGTCGTCGCCGTGGTCGGGCTCGTGCTGCTGCTCGAAGCGGCACGCCGGACATTGGGGCCGGCGCTGAGCATCGTCGCGCTCGTCTTCATCACCTATACCTTCGCCGGTCCCTATCTGCCCGCCATGATGTCGCATGGCGGCGCGTCGATCAGCCGGGCGATGTCGCAATACTGGCTCACCACCGAGGGCGTCTTCGGCGTGGCGCTGGGCGTTTCCTCCAGCTTCGTCTTCCTGTTCGTCTTGTTCGGGGCGCTGCTCGAGGTTGCGGGGGCCGGCAACTATTTCATCAAGCTGTCCTTCGCGCTGCTCGGCCATCTGCGCGGCGGTCCGGCCAAGGCCGCCGTGGTCTCGTCGGGCGCCACGGGCCTGATCTCAGGCTCGTCGATCGCCAATGTGGTGACCACCGGTACCTTTACCATTCCGCTGATGAAGCGCGTCGGCTATTCGCCGGAGAAGGCAGGCGCGGTCGAGGTTGCGGCGTCGGTGAACGGACAGATCATGCCACCGGTGATGGGCGCCGCGGCGTTCCTGATCGCCGAATATGTCGGCATCTCCTACCTCGAGGTCGTGAAGCACGCTTTCCTGCCGGCGATCATCACTTACCTCGCGCTGTTCTATATCGTTCATATCGAGGCGCTGAAGGCCAATCTGCAGGGGCTGCCGCGGCCGCACGAGCGAACCCGTATCCAGGGCCTGGTGTCCTTCGGCATGACGCTCTCGGGCATCATCATTCTCGCCGGCATGGTCTATTACGGAATCGGCTGGACGAAGCAAGTTTTCGGCGATGCCGCGACCTGGGCGATCGCCATTGTCGGGGCCGCCGTTTATATCGCCTTGATGGCCTATCGGGCGCGCTTCCCGGATCTCGAATTGGATGATCCGGATGCGGAGGTGGTGAGCTTGCCGGAGGCAGGACCGACGGCCAAGACCGGCCTGCATTTCCTGCTGCCCGTCGTGGTGCTGGTCTGGTGCCTGATGGTGGAGCGATTCTCGCCCGGACTCTCCGCCTTCTACGGCACAGTGGTGATGATCCTCATCCTGGTGACGCAGCGGCCGCTCACCCAATTCTTCCGCGGCGAGCGGCGGTTGGCCGCGCCTTTCCTGCACGGCTGCCGCGAGTTGCTGGAGGGGCTGGTCACCGGCGCCCGCAACATGATCGGCATCGGCATCGCCACCGCCGCCGCCGGCATCGTGGTCGGCACGGTATCGCTGACCGGCGTCGGTTTGGTGATGACCGAGTTGGTCAATTTTCTCTCCGGCGGCTACCTGATGGTGATGCTGCTGCTCACAGCCTTCATCTGCCTGATCCTCGGCATGGGCCTGCCGACTACGGCGAACTATATCGTCGTCGCCACACTGATGGCGCCGGTGGTCGTCGAGCTGGCGGCGCAGAACGGCCTCGCTGTGCCGCTCGTCGCCGTGCATCTGTTCGTGTTCTATTTCGGCTTGATGGCCGACGTGACGCCGCCGGTGGGGCTGGCCTCCTTCGCCGCCTCGGCGGTTTCCGGTGCCGATCCGATCCGCACCGGTGTGCAGGCCTTCCGCTATGAGGTCCGGACGGCGCTGCTGCCGTTCATCTTCATCTTCAACACTCAGCTCTTGCTGATCGGGATCGACAATTCCGCCCATCTCGTGCTGACCGTGGTAAGCGCGCTAGCCGCGATGCTGCTGTTCGTCGCCGCGACCCAGAACTATTTCCTGGTGCGGAGCCGCTGGTATGAGACGGTCGCGCTGTTCCTGATCTGTTTCACCCTGTTCCGGCCGGGCTTCTGGATGGACATGCTCTATCCGCCCTTCGAAGTGGTGCCGCCCTCCCGCCTCGAGCAGGTCGTCGAAGCGACGCCGCCGGGCGACTTCCTGCGGCTCCGGGCGACCGGGCAGGACTTCTTTACTGGCCGCGACGTGAACAAGACGGTGCAGCTTCAACTGAGGGGCGGCGATACGCCGGCCGAACGGCTGCGCTCGACCGGGCTCACGACCATGGTCCAGGGCGACGAGGTCGCGATCATGAGCGTCGATTTCGGCAGCGAAGCGGCGGCGGTCGGTCTCGACTTCGGCTGGACGATCCAAGGCATCGAAGTGCCGACGGACCGGCCGGCCAAGGAGTGGCTCTTCCTGCCCGCGTTGGCGCTGCTGGGATTGGTCGTCGCCTTGCAATGGCGCCGGCGCGAGTCGGCCGTGCGGCGAGAAGCGAGCGCAGTCTAGTGTGATGGTTCCGAAGTTCGGCACATTGCTTGTGCCGAACTTCGGAAGCTGAATCACACGAGGTTCAATAAGTTAGTGTGCCGATCACATCGAAATTTTGTGACCGGCGAATCGGTTTCTGATTATCTGAATGAGAGGACGACCGCCGGGTGCTATTGACCGGCCTCCTGGCCGGTCGCGGCGGGTTCGGCGCGCCGCTTGACCCTTTCGCGCATGCGCTGGATCGTCACATAGAGCATCGGAATCAGGAACAGCCCGATCGTCGAGGCCGCGATCATGCCGCCGAAGACCGAAGTCGATACGGCGCGCCGGCTCGCCGCCGCCGCCCCCACGGCGGTCACCAGGGGAATCAGGCCGGAGAGGAAGGCCAAGCTGGTCATGACGACGGCGCGGAACCGCAGTCGGGCGCCCTCGCGGGCCGCATCGGTGATGGCGATACCCTCCTCGCGCCGCTCCTTGGCGAACTCCACGATCAGGATCGCGTTCTTGCTCGCGAGCGCAATCAGCACGATGATTCCGATTTGGGCGTAGACGTCGTTGGCGAGACCGGTCAGCAGCAGTGCGGCCATTGCGCCCAACAGGCCCACGGAGACGGACAGCAGCACCGCTACGGGAATCGTCCAGCTTTCATAGAGAGCGACAAGGAAGAGATAGGCGAACAGCACGGCCAGCCCGAGGATGATGGGCGTCTGGCCCGCTGACTCGATCTCCTGAAGCGAGAGGCTCGACCACTCATAGCTATATGCGGCCGGGAGAACCTCGGATGCCACCGCCGCCATCGCCTCGATCGCCTCCCCGGAACTGTAGCCCGGCGCCGGCGAGCCGTTCACGGTGACGCTGCGGAGATTGTTGTAGCGGGTGATCGCCTGCGGCCCCAGGTCGAGGCGCAGCGTCGCGACGCTGCGCAGGGGGACCATTTCCCCGGAGGCGTTGCGGACATGGATGCGCCACAGGTCCTCCACGGCGTTGCGGTCGGACGCCTCCGCCTGGACGTTCACTTGCCAGGTTCGCCCGAAAAGGTTGAAGTCGTTGACATAGAGGCCGCCAAGCGTGGTCTGCAGCGCCTGGTAGATGTCAGCGATCGCGACGCCGAGGGTCTGAGCCTTGTCGCGGTCGATCTCGAGAAACAGCCGAGGCGTATTGACGGCGAAGGTGGTGAAGACCTGCGCGAGCACCGGATGCTGGTTCGCGGCGACGACAAGGCCGCCGGCGGCCGAGGCGAGCTCTGCAAGGCTCCCGCCCTCCAGATCCTGCAAACGAAGATCGAAGCCGCTGACATTGCCGATGCCGGCGATCGGGGGAACGTTGAAGGCGAGTACCTGCGCCTCCGCCACCGTCGCGAGCCGGCGCTGTGCCTCGGCCAGCACATCGAAGGCCGTGATGCCCTGTTCCACCCGCTCTTCGAACGGCTCGAGCAGCAGAACCATGAACGCGCTATTGCCGACTTGGAGGCTTTGCAGCAGGCTGAAACCCGCCACCGCGGTGACGCTGCGAACGCCGGGAATATCGCGGACAAGCGCTTCGACGTCCTGCACGACGCGCTCCGTGCGATTGAGCGCGGCGCTCTGCGGCAGCGTGACCTCCATGAAGAGCGCGCCCTGATCCTCGTCGGGCAGGAAGCCCGAGGGCACGACGCGGGACAGGCCGTAATAGCCAGCGAAGGCCGCGGCCACCGCGACGAGCGAGAGCGCCGAGACGCGCAGCAGCCGCGCGACGACGGCCGCATATCCGTTGCGGACATTATCGATGCGCTGCTGAATCCAGCTCATGATGCGCCCGTGGCGCTCGCCCGGCCGCATCAGCAGCGCGCAGAGCGCCGGGCTCAGCGTCAGCGCGTTGACCGCCGACAGCAGCATGGCGACCGACACGGTCATTGCGAACTGGGCATAGAGCGCGCCGGTGATGCCCGGGATGAAACCGACCGGCACGAAGACCGAGAGCAGCACCAGCGTGATCGCGATGATCGCCGGCGTGATCTGCGTCATGGCCTTGCGCGTCGCCTCGCGCGGCGGAAGCTGCTCTTCCCGCATCACGCGCTCGACGTTCTCGACGACGACGATCGCGTCGTCGACCACGATACCGATCGACAGCACCATGGCGAACAGCGAGATGGTGTTGGCCGACTGGCCGAACAGCAGAAGGAACGCGAAGGTGCCGATCAGCGACACCGGGACGGCGACCATCGGTATGATCGTCGCGCGCCAACTCCCCAGGAACAGGAAGACGACCGCGAGCACGAGCAGAAACGCCTCGACCAGCGTCTTCACCACCTCCTCGATCGAGGCGGTGACGAATACGGTCGTGTCATAGGTGGTCTCATAGCGCACGCCCTCGGGAAAGCGTTCCGACAGGCGATCGAGCGTGCCGAGGACGCTTTCGGCGGTGGTCACCGCGTTGGCTTCCGGCGACTGGTAGACGCCGATGACCGCGGCGGGCCGGCCGTTGGACGTGCCGACGGAGCTGTAGGACTGCGCCGCGAGCTCGACCCGCGCAACGTCGCTCAGCCTGAGGACGGAGCCATCCGGGTTGGCACGCAGGATGATGTTCTCGAACTCGCTCACATCGGACAGGCGGCCCTGCGCCTGCAGCGGGATCTCTATCTGCTGGTAATCGGGCATCGGCGGGGCGCCGATGATGCCGACTGCCGCCTGGAGGTTCTGCATCTCGATTGCGGCGACCACGTCGTTCGGCGACAGGTCGAGGCTCGTCAGGCGATCGGTGTCCAGCCAGACGCGCATGCTGTAGTCATATTCGCTGAACAGCCGCGCATCGCCGACGCCCGGCACCCGCGACAGCGCATCGAGCAGGTTGATGCGCGCATAGTTGTTGAGAAAGAGCTGATCGTAGCGCTCCTCGTCCGAGACGAGGCTGATCAGCTGCAGGAAGGATGTGGACTGCTTGCGCACGACGAGGCCGAGCTGACGGACCTCTTCGGGAAGCTGGGCCTCGGCCAGGGCGACCCGGTTCTGCACGTTGACGGTGTTGATGTCGGGATCGGTGCCGACCTCGAAGGTCACATTTAGCGTGTAGCTGCCGTCATTGCCGCTGGTAGAGCTCATATAGAGCATGCCGTCGGCACCGTTCACCTGCGCTTCGATCAGCTGGGCCACCGTCGCCTCGACGGTTTCGGCATCGGCGCCGGGATATTGTGCGCTGACGGAAACCTGCGGCGGCACGATGTCCGGGAACTGCGCCACCGGGAGGCGGCTGAGGGCGAGCAGCCCGGCCAGCGTGATCACGATCGAGATGACGAAGGCGAGGCGGGGCCGGTCGATGAAGATCCCGGACAGCATGGATCACAAGCCGGTCGTCTGGCCGGCCGTCGGCTCATCCGCCGCGCGGGGCGCGACCGGCGCGCCCGGCTGCACCCGCTGGATGCCCTGAACGATCACGCGGTCACCGTCCTCGAGCCCCGACTGGACGACGACCCGGCCTCGATCCAGCGTCTCCCCAAGCTCGACCCGGCGGATCTCGACGCGGTCCTCCGGCGTGACCGCCATGACGAAATTGCCCTGCTGGTCGGCCAGAACGGCGCTTTGCCGCAGCGCGATCGCAAGCTCCGGTTCGGCCTCCTCGACGACGACCTGGACGAATTGGCCATCGCGCAGGATGTGCTTGGGATTCGGCACCACCGCGCGCACCTGCACCGTATCCGTGCCGCGATCGACGCTGGTGGCGACGAAGTCGATCCGTCCCGGATGCGGATAGAGCGTGCCATCGACCAGGTGCAGGCGGACGACGAAGTCACTGGGTTCGGGGCCGGTGGGACCGGCGTTTTGCCGAACCTCCGCCAGAACGCGCTGGCTGACCGAGAACAGCGCGTAGATCGGATCCTGGTTGACGATCTCGGTCAGCGCCGAGGATTCAGGACCGACGAGGTCGCCGACATCGAAGTTCGCGCGCCCGATCCGACCGGCAACGGGCGCGTTGATATTGGTGTAGCCGAGATCGATCTCGGCCTGCCGGAGCGCTGCCTGCGCCTGCAGTACCGCGGCCTCGGCGCTGCGTGCCGCCGCTTGACGCTCGTCCACGGTGGCTTCGGGAATGTTGCCGCGTCCCACCAGCTCCTGCGCACGGCGGAGCTGCGCGTTCGCGTTCTCCTGTTCGGCCTGCGCGGCGGCGAGGTCGGCGCGCCGCTGTTCGACCACGGCCTCATAGACTTGGCGTTCGATCCGGAAGAGAGATTGCCCCTGACGCACCGTTTCGCCGGCATCGAACAAGCGCTCTTCGATGACTCCGGAGATGCGGGCGCGGATCTCCACGTTCTGGATCGCCTCGAGGCGGCCGACGAAGGTTTCCGCGACCGCCACCGGTTCCGGCTGCACTTCGATGATGCCGACCGGCACCGGCTGTGACTGCGTCTGCGAAGGTTCTCCCCCTGAGTCGCCCCCGTCACAGGCTGCGAGAAGGAACGCGGCAAACGGCGCGATGATCGCCGCGCCCCGGCTCCGGGTCC
This sequence comes from Virgifigura deserti, assembly GCA_003576685.1. Taxonomy (GTDB): domain Bacteria; phylum Pseudomonadota; class Alphaproteobacteria; order Dongiales; family Dongiaceae; genus Virgifigura; species Virgifigura deserti. Next base: position 256,766 of record QOZR01000002.1, on the reverse strand, counting down.
GCCACCGGGCGCTTTGGAACCAACGCCTTGTCATCTGTGGACGACCCTGCCTCAACGAGGATTGTGCGACGAGATGCGGAGAAAACCTCTTCAGAAACGTTATGACCGGCCATGAAGTTCATTTCACCACGCGGATTCTACGGGTGCGATGCGCCACGGACAGGTGATGTCAGGCGCTCTTAGGGGTGGGATGATGCCGGCGGGGTGCTATATAACCGGGGCCATGACCTATCCTTCTTCTTCGGAACCGCAGAGCGGTCGACCGGTTGCCGCGTCGGCGCCCTATTACCTTGCCAGCCTGAACGAGGCGCAGCGCGCCGCCGTCGAGGCGGCCGACGGGCCGGTCCTGGTTCTTGCCGGCGCCGGCACCGGCAAGACGCGCGTGCTGACGACGCGGCTCGGCCATATCCTGATGACCGGGCGCGCGATGCCGGGACAGATCCTCGCCGTCACCTTCACCAACAAGGCGGCGCGCGAGATGAAGGACCGCATCGCCGCGCTCATCGGCCGCCCGGTCGAGGGCTGGTGGCTCGGTACCTTCCATGCGCTGGCGGCGCGCCTGCTGCGCAGTCATGCCGAGCTCGTCGGGCTGAAGCCGAATTTCACCATCCTCGATACCGACGACCAGATCCGGCTGGTGAAGCAGTTGTTGCAGGCTGCCGGCGTCGACGACAAGAAGTGGCCGGCGCGGGCGATCCTCGGCGTGATCGAACGCTGGAAGGACCGCGGCCTGACGCCCGATAAGGTCGGAGTAGGGGATCAGGGCGATCTCGCCGGCGGCCGGATGCTCGAGCTCTACCGCGCCTATCAGGAGCGGCTGCGCACGCTGAATGCCTGCGATTTCGGCGACCTGCTGCTGCACAACCTGACGCTGTTCACCACCCAGCCGGAGCTGCTGCAGGACTATCAGCGACGGTTCAAATACATCCTGGTGGACGAGTATCAGGACACCAACGTGGCGCAATATCTATGGTTGCGCCTGCTCGCGCAGGGCCACAAGAACATCTGCTGCGTCGGCGACGACGATCAGTCGATTTACGGCTGGCGCGGCGCCGAGGTCGGCAACATCCTGCGGTTCGAAACCGACTTCCCCGGCGCCCGCATCGTCCGGCTCGAGCGCAATTACCGCTCGACCCATCACATCCTGGGCGCGGCCTCCGGTCTGATCGCGAAGAACCAGGGACGACTCGGCAAGACGCTGTGGACCGACGACGCGGAGGGCGAGAAGGTCCGGGTGCGCGGCATCTGGGACGGCGAGGAGGAGGCCCGCTTCGTCGGCGACGAGATCGAGGCGTTGCAGCGCCAGGGCGCCTCCGCCGGCGATATGGCGGTGCTGGTGCGCGCCGGCTTCCAGACCCGCGAGTTCGAGGAGCGTTTCATCACGCTCGGCATTCCCTATCGGGTGATCGGCGGGCCGCGCTTCTATGAGCGGCTAGAGATCCGCGACGCGCTCGCCTATCTGCGCGTCCTGCATCAGCCCGACGACGATCTGGCCTTCGAGCGGATCGTCAACACGCCGCGGCGCGGCCTCGGCGATGCCACCATCCGCACGCTGCATGCTGTCGCCCGCGCCGGAGGCGTGGCCATGACTACGGCGGCGCTGCAACTCGTCGAGACGGACGAGCTGAAGCCGGCCGCCCGGCGCGCGCTTGCCGGCCTGCTCGGCGACTTCGAGCGCTGGCGTGGGCTCGCCGCCGACATGCCGCATACCGAACTGGCGCAGGTGATCCTTGACGAGTCCGGCTATACCGCGATGTGGCAGGCCGACAAATCGCCGGAGGCACCGGGCCGGCTGGAGAACCTGAAGGAGCTGATCTCCGCGATGGAGGAGTTCGAGAACCTCGCCGGTTTCCTCGAGCATATCAGTCTGGTGATGGAGAACACCGGCGGCGATTCCGCCGACATGGTCAGTGTGATGACCCTGCATGGCGCCAAGGGGCTGGAGTTCGACGTCGTGTTCCTGCCGGGCTGGGAGGAGGGGCTGTTTCCGCATCAGCGTGCCCTTGACGAGTCGGGGACGGCCGGGCTGGAGGAGGAGCGGCGGCTCGCCTATGTCGGCCTCACCCGCGCCCGGCAACGCGCCTATGTCTCCTTCGCCGCCAACCGCCGTATCCACAATCAGTGGCAGAGCGCGATCCCGTCGCGCTTCGTCGACGAGCTGCCGCGCGAGCATGTCGAGCAGATGGCGGAGGCCGGTCTCTATGGTGGCCCTGGTGCCCGCTGGGGGACGAATATCCCGCAATGGCAGGGTGGCCTGCAGAGTCCGGCAGCGCGGCGGTTCATGCAGAGCCGGAGCGAGGGGGCGCTGATCGAGGGCGAGGCGCGCCGGGTGGCGAGCCCGAGCGGAAGTGCGGGGCAGGGTGCCTATCGGGCCGGTGCCCGCGTTTTTCACCAGAAGTTCGGCTATGGCAGCGTCGCCCTCGCCGAGGGCGACAAGCTGGAGATCGAGTTCGACAAGGCCGGCCCGAAGAAGGTGATGGCGAGCTTCGTCGTTCCGGCCGATCAGGCCGGCTGAGCGGCGGCCCGCGATGACGTCGTCCGGCGGCTTGTGGTCGATCCGCGTTTCGGTCCCGTTGGGCGAGGCCGAACAGATAAGCGCCATAGAGGCGGCGCTGGAACCCTTCGCGGTCGCGCTGTCGAGCTTCGAAGTCGAGGGCGGGCTGGCCTGGGCCGTCGAGGCGCTGAGCGACGGCGAGCCCGATCGTCACGCGATCCGCGGCGCGCTGGCGGGAACCGGCATCGGCGACGCGGCGGTTGCCATGGCGGTCTTGCCCGAGCGGGACTGGGTGGTGGAGAGCCAAAGCCGGCTGCCGCCGTTACAGGCGGGCCGGTTCTTCGTTCATGGGTCGCATTTCTCCGGCGCCGCGCCGCACGGCAGTTCCGTGCTGCAGATCGATGCCGGGCTGGCCTTCGGCACCGGCCGCCACGAAACCACCAGCGGCTGCCTGCTGGTGCTCGACGATCTCGCCCGTCGGCGCCGATTCTCCCGGCCGCTCGATATGGGATGCGGCAGCGGAATTCTGGCGCTGGCGATGGCGCAGCTCTGGAACGTCCCGGTGCTGGCCTGCGACAACGACCGCCAAGCGGTCGCGGTGGCCCGCGAGAATGCGGCGCTCAACGGTCTGGATCGGCTGGTCCGCGTCGTGAAGAGCCAGGGCTATGCGGCATCGGCTATCCGCCGCGGCGGCCCCTTCGACCTGATTGTCGCGAATATCCTGGCACGGCCGCTCTGCCGGCTGGCGCGCGGGCTCGCGCGGCATCTGGCCGATGACGGCGTGGCGATCCTGTCGGGGTTGCTGGTGGGCCAGGAGGAGGAGATTCTCACCGCGCATCGCCGCCATGGCTTGGTGCTTGTCGACCGTAAACGGCTCGGCGACTGGTCGGTACTGGTGTTGGCGCCTGATTCCGGTGCTTGACCCTGGCGCCCGGATCGCCTCAGACCCGCTCGAGTGAGCGGTGCGGCTCCGGCGGCAGTTCGACGCGGATCGGGTCGCCGGGCCGGATCTCACCGCCGGCCAGGACGATGCCCATGACGCCGGCCTTGCGGACGAGCCTGCCCTGCTCGTCGCGGCCCAGCGTCGCCGCCATCAGCCCTGGTTGGATCTGATTGAGCTGGGCGCAGGGGTTGCGCAGGCCGGTCACCTCGACCACCGCCATGGCGCCCAGATGCAGCCGCGTGCCGTTCGGCAGCCCGAGTAGGTCGACGCCGCGGGTCGTGACGTTCTCGCCCATCTGCCCGGGCGACAGCGCGAAGCCGGCGGCCCGCAGTTCGTCATGCAGTTCGGCATGGATCAGATGTACCTGGCGCAGGTTGGGCTGGTTCGGGTCGCGCGCCACCCGCGAGCGATGCTTTACCGTCTTGCCCAGATGCGCATCGCCTTCGACGCCCAGACCGGCGAGGAGCCGGATATAGTCTTGGTTCGGCTTGGTCAAGCTGTGTGTTGCGCTGCGGCTCACCGCCGTCACGAACCCGGCCATCGCCTTGCATGTCCCCCTCTGATCGGTGCTGCCCGTCCCTTCAGGACGCAAAACGGCGGCTCCGCATCGGAAGCCGCCGTTATTACGGGCGCCAAGCCATTGCGCTTACGCGGCTTGCCGCGTCCCATTCCGGTTCGCCGGTTTGCGCAAAGATTGCTGCGCCAGCTCCTCGGCGACCTGATTGACGTCGCCGCGCACGAGGCCGATGTCGCTCAGCGTGCGATCGTCCAGCGCATTCAGGTCCTTCGCGGCGAACCGGCTGCGGTTCCACAGGCGCAGCGAGCGAACCAGATCGTGACCGTTCTGCGCGTCCTGGATCCGGTCGTCGCGGCCGGCCTCGATCATCGACAGGGCGTGAACCACGGCCGGGATCTCTCCCCGGGTGATCCCGATGTCCTTCAGCAGCCGGTCGTCGAGCGCCGAGAGCTCGCGGAAGGCGGCATGCCGCTGATAGGCCCGGACGATCGGCTGAACCACGCTCGTCTTGAAGAACGCGCCGATTGTTGCCGACGGCGATGATACCGGTGCGTGCGCCTCGGCGACGACGCGGTCCGCGACCTCGTTGATCTGCCAGCGCTCCAGCCCGATATCGGACAGCATCCGGTCGTCCAGCGCCATCAGTTGGCGGGCGACCGCGGCCCGGCGCACACGCTGCCGCATCAGAGCGGCAAAGTTCCTGCCCAGGGCGGCTAAGCCGCGCCGGCCGTCGGTCCGGGCGATCGCATCTCGCATCACCTTCTCATTTTCCATTGTCGCGTACATGTTTCACATCCATTGCGAAATGCCGGCGGCGGCATTGCCGACGGCGATGACGTAACCCAATATATGAGGTCCCAGGCCCGTCAGGCAGAGGGGATGCTGCATCGCAGCAATGCGAGGAATGCATGGATGCTTGTAACGATTAGTTCAGGAATACATCGGCCACCCCTCCTGCCAAATGGAAGGGAAGTTCGCAAAAGGCGGTTTATTTCGATAAAATAGCAGCGCATTGAAAGATTCGAGACATTTATGACAAAGAAAGACGCGCTCGTGCGACCGAAAATTTCCAAAGCCGATGAAACCTATTGCGGTGACGATGCGCTGGCTCGATTGCTGACCGATGCCGGTTCAGCCATGACAGTGGCGGAATTGCGGCAATTTTTAGCCGGCGTCGATGCGGCACCCCCGGCCGAGGATCCGGAAGCCTGGGTGCGGCTGGTCGTCGAGGCGCCAAGCGACGCCTTGCGAGCGCAACTTCGCGCATTCCGAAGACTTCTGGAAGCAGAACGGGACGGAGCGGAGAAAACTAGTGGGGCGGGGGAACGCATGGCTGCGCGTCTTGCTGCACTGCGGCAAGAGCTCGATCGGCGTGGCCTCGGCGGCTTCGTCGTGCCTCGCGCCGACGAGCACCAGGGCGAGTATGTGCCGCCGCGGGCCGAGCGGCTTGCTTGGCTGACCGGCTTCACCGGGTCCGCCGGCGTCGCGGTCGTCCTGCAGGGTCGGGCGGCGATCTTCGTCGATGGGCGCTATACCCTGCAGGTGGTCGATCAAGTGGATGTCGGGCTGTTCGAGCCGCGCCACCTGATCGAGCAGCCGGCGGAGACTTGGATCGCCGAGAACCTGCCGGCCGGTGGCAAGCTCGGCTACGATCCGTGGCTGCATACGGTCGATGGCACGGCCCGCCTGCGCCGGGCTGTGGAGCGGGCGGGGGGCGAACTCGTCGCCTGTGCCGAGAATCCGCTGGACGCCGTCTGGCCGGATCAGCCGCCGCCGCCGGTCGCGCCCGTGGTCCCGCACGAGATGCGGTTCGCCGGGCAAACCTCGGCCGAGAAGCGCGCGACCCTTGGCCAGAAGCTCAAGGCGGACGGGTTCGCGGCGGCCGTCCTCACCGCGCCCGATTCGATCGCTTGGCTTCTCAATATACGCGGCGGTGACGTGCCGCATACGCCCTTGCCGCTATCCTTTGCGATTCTCCATGCCGACGGCGCGGTCGAACTGTTCATCGACCGGCGCAAGCTGGTGCCGGGCCTCGATGCCCATCTCGGCAACGGCGTTGCCGTCAGCCCGCCGGACGGCTTCGCGCCGGCGCTGGATCGTCTGGGGCAGGCGCGCAGGCGCGTTGTGATCGACGGGGCGAGCGCTGCCGTCTGGATCTTTGACCGACTGTCGGCGGCGGGTGCACAGCCGATCTCCGGAGAAGACCCCTGCGCCCTGCCGAAGGCCTGCAAGAACGAGACGGAGATCGCGGGCGCGCGGGCCGCGCATCGACGCGACGGCGCGGCGGTGACCCGCTTCCTTGCCTGGCTCGCCCGGGAAGGACCGGCCGGAAAACTGACTGAGATCGCCGCGGCCGAACGCCTCGCCGCCTTCCGCCGCGAGAACGAGCTGTTCCGGGATTTCAGCTTCGATACCATTTCCGGCGCCGGTCCCAACGGCGCCATCGTTCATTATCGGGTGACCGAGCGGACCGACCGACGGCTCGAGCCGGGGCAGATCTATCTCGTCGATTCCGGCGCGCAATATCTCGACGGCACCACCGACATCACCCGCACCGTCGCCGTGGGCACCCTGCCGTCCGGCGCGGCGGGGGCGGAGATGCGCGACCGTTTCACTCGGGTGCTGAAGGGGCATATCGCGCTCGCCACCGCCCGCTTTCCGCGCGGCACCACCGGGAGCCAGCTCGACACCCCGGCGCGGCTCGCGCTCTGGCAGGCGGGGCTCGATTACGACCACGGCACCGGCCACGGCGTTGGCAGCTATCTCGGCGTCCATGAGGGGCCGCAGCGCATCTCAAAGGTGCCGAACCGGGTGCCGCTCGAGGTCGGGATGATCGTCTCGAACGAGCCGGGCTACTACAAGACCGGCGCCTACGGCATCCGCATCGAGAACCTGGTGACGGTGGTTCCGGCCGAGGGGGCGGAGGTTGACGCTGGCGAACGCCCGACGCTGGGCTTCGAGACCCTGACCTTGGCGCCGATCGACCGGACCCTGATAGAGCCGGCGCTGCTCTCGCCGGCCGAGGTCGCCTGGCTCGACGCTTACCACCGACGGGTGCGCGAGACACTGACGCCGCTGGTCGACGAGGCGACCGCGGCGTGGCTCGTGGAGGTGACGCGGCCGTTGGAGATGTAGGGGCGGGTTTCAAACCCGCCCCCCGACGGGCGGTTGCGGCAGGACCGATGCGCGGGAGCTTTACGCCTCGCCGATCATCTCCAGCCAGTCCGTCTCGCTGAGCACCGTGACGCCGAGCTCCGCCGCCTTCTTCGCCTTCGAGCCGGCATCGGCGCCGACGACGACATAGTCGGTGTTCTTCGAGACCGAGGCCGCGACCTTCGCCCCCAGCGCCTCGGCACGAGCCTTCGCCTCGCTCCGGGTCATCGTCTCCAGCGTGCCGGTGAAGACGAGTGTCTTGCCGCCAAGCGTCTCGCTGGCGCCGTCCGATCCGGCGAAATCCTCGATCGTCAGCTCCCGCCGAAGATCCTCGAGGACCTCGAGATTGTGCTGCTCGGCGAAGAAGGCAACGATATCGGTCGCCACGGAGGGGCCAATGCCCTCGATGTTGTCGAGATCGGCATAGGCCGCGCCGGTGGGATCTTCCGCCGCGATCATGGCGTCCCGCCAAGCGTCGAAGGAGCCGTAGCATTTCGCCAAGAGGCGCGCCGTGACTTGGCCAACCTGGCGGATGCCGAGCGCGTAGATGAACCGGTCGAGCGGTATCTCGCGGCGCCGCTCGATGGCGGCGAGCAGGTTGGCGACGGACTGCTTGCCCCAGCCCTCGCGCTCCTCGATCTCCGTCGTCTTGTCCTTGAGGCGGAAGACGTCGGCCGGCGTCTCGATCAGCTTGTCCCGAAGAAAGGCCGCGATATGCTTGCCCCCGAGCCCCTCGATGTCGAAGGCGTCGCGGCTGACGAAATGGCGCAGGCGCTCGAGTCGCTGCGCCGGGCAGATCAGCCCGCCGGTGCAGCGGCGCACGGCCTCGCCGGGCTCGCGGATGGCGAGGCTGCCGCAGGCGGGGCAGTGGTCGGGAAATTCATAGGGGCGGCTATCCGGCGGTCGCTTGTCCGGCACGATGTTGACGACCTGCGGGATCACGTCGCCGGCCCGCTGGATCACCACCCAATCGCCGATGCGGATATCTTTGCGGGCGATCTCGTCTTCGTTGTGCAGGGTCGCCCGCGATACGACGACGCCGCCGACGGTGATCGGCTCCAGCTCCGCCACCGGAGTCATCGCGCCGGTGCGTCCGACCTGGATCGTGATGTCGTTCAGCCGGGTCTCGGCCTGCTCGGCCGGGAACTTGTGAGCGAGCGCCCAGCGCGGCGCCCGGCCGACGAAACCGAGTCGCCGCTGCCAGTCCACCCGGTTCACCTTGTAGACGACGCCGTCGATATCATAGGGCAGGGTGGCGCGCTCGGCGGCCACGCGGTGATAGAGCGCCAAGGCGTCGTCGATCGTCGGGCAGAGTTGCGCCATCGGATTAACCGGAAAGCCCCAGCCCTTGAGCCGTTCGAGGAACTGCCAGTGGGTGTCCCACCCGTCGCCCTCGACCTCGCCCCAGGAGTAGGCGAAGAACCGCAGGGGGCGCGAGGCGGTGATCGCCGGATCGAGCTGGCGGGTGGAGCCGGCGGCGGCGTTGCGCGGGTTGGCGAAGAGCGGCTTACCCTCCGCCGCGCGCGCCGCGTTCATCTCCGCGAACTCGTCGCGTCGCATATAAACCTCGCCGCGCACCTCCAGCACCGCCGGCGGCGGTCCGTCCACGAGGCTCTGCGGAATGTCGGCCAAGGTCCGAAGGTTGGCGGTGATATCCTCGCCGGTGGTGCCGTCGCCGCGCGTCGCGCCGCGGACGAACCGGCCCTTCTCATAACGCAAGGAGGCGGACAGGCCGTCGATCTTCGGCTCGGCGACCACCTCGATCGGTGCGTCGGCCGGCAGGCCGAGAAACCGCCGGACGCGGGCGCAGAACTCGTGCACGCCGGCTTCGTCGAAGGCGTTGTCGAGGGACAGCATCGGCCGCGCATGCGTGACTTTCGTGAAGCCCGCGGCGACCGGGGCGCCGACGCGGAGGCTCGGGCTGTCCGGGCGTTGCAATCCGGGGAAGCGCATCTCGATCGCCGCATTGCGCCGCACCAGCGCATCGTAGTCGGCGTCGGAGACCTCGGGCGCATCGAGCTGATGATAAAGCTGGTCATGCCGGGCGATCTCGGCGGCCAGGCGCGCCAATTCCTCGGCCGCCTGCTCAGGCGTCAGCTCCTCGGGCGGAACGATCTTCGGCATCGTCGTCACGAGACGGCCTCCCGGCCGGCCATCAGGCGATCGGCGGCGGCGCGCGCCTCGTCCGTGATCGTCGCGCCGGACAGCATCCGGGCGATCTCCTCGCGGCGGTCGGCAGCCTCCAGCGCCTCGACTTGGGTCAGCACCGGCTGCCGGTCGGCCTTGTCCTTTTTTGGTGCCGTCTTGCCCGCGGTCTTCTGAACCCGCCAGTGGTGGGCGCCCAAGGCGGCCACCTGCGGCGAATGGGTGATGACCAGGACCTGCTGTTCGTCGGCGAGGCGGGCAAGCCGTTCGCCCACCGCCGCCGCGGTGGCACCGCCGACGCCGCTGTCGACCTCGTCGAAGACCAGCGTCGGCACCGGGTCGGCGGTGGCGAGGACGACCTTCAGCGCCAGCATGAAGCGCGCCAGCTCGCCGCCGGAGGCGATGCGGCCGAGCGGGCCCGGCGGCGTTCCGGGATTGGTCGACACCTCGAAGGCGACGCGGTCGAGCCCGGCCTCGCTCCATTGGCTCTCCTCGAGCCGTTCGACGGCGGTGCGGAAGGTCGCCTTCTCGAGCTTCAAGGGCGGCAGCTCGGTATTGATGGCGGCGTCCAGCCGGCGCGCCGCCTCGACCCGCCGCTTGTTCAGGGCGGTCGCCGCCTTGACATAGGCTTGGCGCGCCACCGTCTCCTCCTTCGCCAGGCGTTCGAGCAGGCCTCCCTGATCCTCAACCGATGCCAGGCGCGCGCTGAAGTCTTCGCGCAGCCGTATCAGGTCGTCGACAGGGGTGTCGTGCTTGCGCGACAGGTCGCGCAGCGCGAAGAGGCGATCCTCGACCTGCTCAAGCCGGCGCGGGTCGAGGTCCGGATCGGCGCTCAGCCGCTGCAACTCGGCCGTGGCATCGGCGATTTCCGCGGCCGCGCGGTCGAGCGCCGCGAGGATCGGCTCGATCTGGCTGCCTGCCTTGGCCGCGATGCGGTCCAGACGGCGCTGGGCGGAGGCGAGCGCCGCATCGGCGCCGCGATCCCCGGACAGCTCGGCCAGCGCCGCCTGCATCGCCTCGATGACCTGGCCGCGATGCATCAGCAGGCTGCGCGTCTCGCTCAAGGCCGCCTCTTCGTTCGGCTTCGGGTCAAGGGCATCCAGCTCGCCGAGGGCATGGCGCAGGAACGCCTCGTCGCGTTGCGCGCGCTGAAGATCGGCCTCCGCCTCGGCCCGCGCGTCTTGAAGCCGTCGCCAGGCGCGCCAGGCCTCGGCCGTCTCGCCCGCCGCGGCGCGCAGGCCGCCATAGGCATCGAGCAGGCCACGGTGTGTCGCCGCGTCCATCAGGCCGTGCTGCTCGAACTGCCCCTCGATCTCGACCAAGCCGTCGCCGACCTGTTTCAGAAGACCGACGCTGACCGGATGATCGTTGATGAAGGCGCGGCTGCGGCCGTCGCTCCCGACCTGCCGGCGAAGCAGGAGATTGCCCTCGACGTCCAGCGCCTGCTCCGCCAGGAGCGCCCGGACCGGATGCGCTTCAGGAACCGCGAACTCGGCGCTGACCGTGGCCTGATCGGTGCCGTGCCGGACGAGTGTGCTGTCGGACCTGGCGCCAAGCGCCAGCCCGAGGGCATCCAACAGGATGGATTTGCCGGCGCCTGTTTCGCCGGTGAGAACGGACAGGCCGCGCTGAAAGGTGAGGTCGAGGCGGTCGATGAGGACGACGTTCCGGATCGAAAGACCGAGCAGCATGGCCAAGGAATCAACCTGCGGGGGGATCAACCTGCGGGCTCAGAAAGCGCTGCTGATCCAGGATTCTTCCTTCTCCTCGGGGCGCAGGTCCGCGTCGGTCAGCAGGGCATAGCTGTCCTGGTACCACTCGCTGCCCGGGAAGTTGTAGCCGAGCACCGCGGCCGCCGCCTGCGCCTCGTCCGGTACGCCGAGCGCGAGATAGCACTCGGTCAGGCGGTGCAGCGCCTCGGGGACGTGGGTGGTGGTCTGGTACAGCTCGAGAACCCGACGATACCGGTTGATCGCCGCCAGATGATAGCCGCGGTTCTGATAATAGCGGCCGATCTCCATCTCCTTCCCGGCCAGATGGTCCCGGGCAAGGTCGATCTTCAGGGTGGCATCGCGGGCATAATCGGTGTTGGGGAATCGGCGGATGACCTCGCCGAACGCATCGAACGCCAACTTCGTCGTCCGCTGATCGCGTTCGACATCGGTGATCTGCTCGTAATAGGAGAGGGCCTTCAGATAATAGGCGTAGGCGACGTCCTCGTGACCGGGGTGCAGCTCGATGAACCGGTCGAGCGCGATTATCGCGTCGTCATACTTGTTTCTCTGGTAGTAGGAATAGGCGGCCATCAGCTGCGCCTGGGTCGCCCAGCTCGAATAGGGATGCTGGCGCTCGACCTCGTCGAACAGCTGCGCCGCGCGATCATAGTTCTCATCCAGCATCGCGTCGTAGGCGTCGTTATAGAGCGCCTCCGGCGGCCGCTCGACATATTCATCCTCGTCGGTGCTGCCGCAGGCCGTGAGCAGCAGCGCCGACAGGAAGGCGACGGCCAGACGAAGGGACGAAGCTCGGGTTCGGGGCGAATGGATCATCGGTTGACAGCCTTCACCTGCGGGCATCCGGTACGCCGGGAGGAAAGCCGATCTCGGCCCGGGTCCGGCCCCCGGTCCGGCCATTGTCTAACGCCTCTGTCGAGGTGAGACAATAGCCCGTGGGAGCCGATTGGGTCGATGGAGAAGCTTGCGGCGGCTTGGCGCAGGAGATAACCGGCCTCCGCGCTACATCATGAAGGTGTCGGTGCTAGCCTGCCGCGGCAATGCGCTCCGCCGGCGCCTGGGCCGATTCCTGACCTGGCGTGGAGAAGCACCACGCGCTGGAATCGGCGAAGAGCGCCCACAGGAGTTGGTGATTGAGTTTGTGACCGGAGCATCGGCCATGGAAATGCCCGATCAGCGGCGCGCCGGCGAGATACAGGTCGCCGACCGAATCCAGAACCTTATGGCGGACGAACTCGTCGCGATAGCGCAGGCCACCTTCGTTCAGGACGCTGTCTCCGTCGATCACCACAGCGTTGTCCAGTGAAGCCCCCTGCGCCAAGCCTGCGGCGCGCAACGATTCAACCTCGACCAGGAAGCCGTATGTGCGGGCCCGGCTGATCTCCGACTTGAAGGTGCCGTTCGCCAGTTGGACGACGCATTCCTGATGGGCGATCGCGGGGTTGTCGTATTCGATCTCGAAGCGAACCGAAAAGTCGGGGCCCGGAACAAGGGCAGCCGACCGGCTCCGATCACCGACCCTGACGGGCTTCAGCACCCGGATCGCGGCGCGCGGGGCATCCTGTTCGACGATGCCGGCGCATTCCGCCAGAAAGACGAAGGGTGACGCGCTTCCATCCATGATCGGAAGCTCGGCGCCGTCGATCTCGACCAGCAGGTTGTCGATGCCGCATCCGGCGAGGGCCGCCATGAGATGCTCGACGGTCGCAATCGTGACGCCGTCGGCATTGCCCAGCGCCGTGCACATCGTGCTCTCGACGATATTCCGCCAGGAGGCCTCGATCGTCGCACTGCCGCCAGCGACATCGGTACGGCGGAAGACGATTCCGGTATTCACCGCCGCCGGCCGCATGGTCATCGAGACTCTGTTGCCCGAATGCAGGCTTACCCCCGAGCACTGGATGGCGTTTTTCAACGTCCTCTGGCGCGGGCCGCTTGACTCGTAATCGCTTGATTCCACGTGACTCGCCATACCTTCAAATCACCGCAACGCCTTAGATCACGCGCTTAACGACGGGCCGGAAGGCGCAAGCCGTTGAAAACGTGTTGGAGCGGATTTCGTTCCAAAGGACGAAAAATGCTCCAGAAGTAGTTAATAAACTACCTCTGGAGCATTCAATTCACGCTTTGTAACAGTTTATTTCAGCCGGCGTAAACCCCGGCTGCGCTTATTAATTGGCTTGACGCCGGAGAAAGGCCGGAATGTCCAGCAGGTCTTCGTCGGCCTGTCCAGAGGACAGCCTTTCCTTCGGATCGAGCCCGGCCAACCGCGGCTGAGCCGCCGACTGCGGAGCGGTCGCGCCGGACGAGGCGGAGCCGCTTCCCGCGGATCCGGATCGGGGCGATGGCTCCTGCCCGGCAACGCGATTGATCATCGCCGCGGGAGACGCCTCGCGCAGGTCCGAACCGGCCTGCCGGGCCCAAGCGGCGGCGCTGCCGGTCACGCGGGCGAAGAGGTTCGGCATGCGCCGGCGCTCGCCCCCCGCGCCTTGATTGGCTTGGCCCTGGTTGGCTTGGCCCTGATTGGCCTGCGTTCCGGCGTCTGCCGCGTACCCACCCTGCGAGCGGCCGGCGGGCGCCTGAGCGATCCGGGCCGGCGCCTCGACCGGGGGGGGTGCGATGAAGGGCTGATCGCCGTTCGGCTGCGCCGCGGCGACGGGCTTTCCGTCGGTCCGTGCAATGACGGACTCCGCCGCGTAGGTCGAGCGCTCCGAGCGGAGCTGCGAGGTTGCCGTCGCCGAATTGACACCCGCGCCCGAGGCCGGCTCGACATGGCCCATCGGCATGCCGTTGACAGCCATCGGCTGCTGCTCCTCATAGAGCATCTCCTGCGTTTCGGCCGCCGACGCCTGCGCCACCCCCGACTGCTCGGCGGCGCGCGTGGCCTCGGCACCGCGGAGTGCCGCCGAGTCCTGGGCGCCCACGACCCGGCCGCCATTCGCGACGAGGCTCAGCGAAACCGGCCGCGGCATGGCGTTCGCCTCGGCGTCGATGCCGGTCGCGACCACAGAGATGCGGATCTTGCCCTCGAGGCTCTGGTCGAAGGTCGAGCCGAAGATGATGTTGGCCTCCGGATCGACCTCGTCGCGGATGCGGTTCGCGGCCTCGTCGACCTCGAACAGCGTCATGTCGAGGCCGCCGGTGATGTTGATCAGAACGCCGCGGGCGCCCTTCATCGACACGTCGTCGAGGAGCGGATTGGAGATCGCCGCCTCGGCCGCAGCGACCGCGCGGTTCTCGCCCTCCGCCTCGCCGGTGCCCATCATCGCCTTGCCCATCTCGGTCATCACCGCGCGGATGTCGGCGAAGTCGAGGTTGATCAGGCCCGGCATGACCATCAGGTCGGTGACGCCGCGAACGCCGGAATGCAGCACTTCGTCGGCCATGTTGAAGGCGGCCGCGAAGGTCGTCTTCTCGTTCGCGATCCGGAACAGGTTCTGGTTCGGGATGATGATCAGCGTATCGACGAACTGCTGCAGCTCGTTGATGCCGCCATCGGCCAAGCGCATGCGGTGCAGGCCCTCGAAGTGGAACGGCTTGGTGACGACGCCGACGGTGAGGATCCCGTGCTCGCGGGCGGCGCGGGCGATCACCGGAGCGGCCCCGGTGCCGGTACCGCCGCCCATTCCGGCGGTGATGAACACCATGTTGCTGCCCTGCACCTGCTCGATGATCTCATCGAGGGCCTCCTCGGCGGCGCCCCGGCCGATATCGGGACGGGAGCCGGCGCCCAACCCTTGCGTGATGTTCACGCCAAGCTGGATCCGGCGCTCGCAGATCGATTGGGCCAGCGCCTGGGAGTCGGTGTTGCAGACGACGAATTCGACCCCTTCTAGGTTGGATCGGATCATGTTGTTGACGGCGTTGCCGCCGGCGCCGCCGACGCCGACCACCGTGATCCGCGGCTTGATTTCCAAAGGGGTGACGGGCATGGACAGATTCAAAGTCATGGCAGCCTCCGTTCCTCGCAAAGCAGATTTGGTTCACCGGCCTTCGCCGGCACGATGGGATCCCCGGCCCGCGTGGCCGCCGGGGTGGGGGAGTAGGGCTCAGAAATATTCACGGAACCAATGACCGATCCGGCCGATCAGGCCGTTCGATCCCTCTTCAAGGGGGCGGGTGGGTCGCGGCGCGTCGACCTCCGTCTCCAGCGCGTAAGTGAGCAGGCCGGCGCAGGTCGCGAAGGCCGGGCCTCCGGTCGCCTCCGCCAGGCCGCCGATGCGGATCGGTCGGCCCATGCGCACCTGTTTGTCGAGCACCAGGGCCGCCAGCTCGCGCACCCCGGCCAACTGACTGGCGCCGCCGGTCAGGACGACGCGGCGGCCGGCAATCCTCTCGAAACCGCCCGCCTCGAGCCGCGATCGGACTAGCTCGAAGGTCTCCTCTAGCCGTGGCTGGATGATGCCGACCAGGATCGATTTCGGGATGGCGTTGGCCTGGCCGACATCGTCCTCGCCGACCTGGGGCACGTTGATCACGTCCCGCTCGTCCGCCGGCGAGGGAATGCAGTTGCCGTAAAGGGTCTTCATCCGCTCGGCGTGGCTGAGCGGCGTCGACAGGCCGCGCGCGATGTCGTTCGTGACATGGCCACCGCCAATCGGCACGCTGTCGGTATAGACCACGTTGCCGTCGAAGAAGACCGCAAGATTCGTGGTGCCGCCGCCCATGTCGATGACGGTCACGCCGAGGTCCATCTCGTCTTCGACCAGCGAGGCGAGCCCGGCGGCATAGGGAGAGATGACGAGGGCGCGAATGTCGAGATGGCACCGGGCGACGCAGGTGGTGATGTTCCGCACCGCGCCGGCCGCCGCGGTGATCACGTGCATGTCGACGCCGAGGCGCTCGCCATACATTCCGCGCGGGTCACGGATCCCGCGGCTGCCGTCGATGATATAGCCGACCGGGATCGAGTGGATCAGCCGGCGATCGACCGATCCTTCATATAGCTTGCCTTGATCGAGCACCCGCCGCAGGTCGCCGTCATTGACTTCGTGCCCAGCGATCGTGACCTCGACGCCGATGGTCTGCGAAGCCGGATAGCCGCCGGAGATGTTGACGATCACCTCATGGATGGTCTCGCCCGACATCTGCTCGGCCGCATGGACGGCCGTGAGAATGGCCGTCTCCGCCGCCTCCATGTCGATGATCGAGCCGTTGCGTACGCCGCGCGACAGCTGATGGCCGATGCCGGTGACGTGCGGCCGCCCTTCCTCGTCGGCGCGCGCGATGAAGCAGCACACCTTGCTCGTGCCGATGTCGAGGCCGGCCACCAGTCCGTTGCGCGGTGCCATTCTTGCCTTCTTCATCGCCAACAGGCCGATCCTCTGCGCCGTTCGATCATCTTCATTGTTGCGACTTGCGGCATTACGTGTTGTTGGCGGGCGCGCGATAACGCGCCGCCGTCTCCGGTGAGAGGCGAACCACCAGCCGGTCGGGAAGCCGGAGGTCGACCGTCATGACATCGCGGGCCAGCACCCCATGCTCGCGGTCGAGGCGCGCCAGCCTCTGCCAAGCGGCGGCGGCGCCGGTTTCCGGCAGCTCTATGTCGGTTCCGCTGTCGAGGCGCAGATTCCAGCGGCGCCCGGAAACCCGGACGGCCGCCACGACGCGCCGGCCGAGATCGGGTTCCAGCGCCAGCATCTCGAACAGGCCCGGTGCGTGCGCCGGAGCGCCGTCGCCGACGATGACCGGCAGGTTTCCGAACGCCGCGATCTTCGGTACCGGGATGACCTCGCCGCTGTGGCTGACCAGAACTAGCTCTTGCGACCGCTGCCACAGCGCCATCGGCTCGAACTCCTCGAGCTTCAGATACAGGATGTCCGGCAGACGCCGCTCGACGGTGGCGGATCGGATCCAGGGCAGGGCCTCGAGCCGCGCCTTGATCTCAGCCGGCGCCAAGGCCAGGATCGGTTCTCCCCGGCTGACCTGAAGCGCGGCCATGAGATCCTCCGAAGCGGTCTCCTCGCGCCCTTCGACCAGTACTTGGCGAACGGCGAGCCCGGCATCGGCCGAGGCCGCCACGACGCCCGCGACGGCGGTCGCCGAGGTCTGTGCGATCCAGCCGCTCTGCCAGGCCCAGCCAATGCCGCCGCAGACGAGACCGACTGCAGCCAAGCCGGCGCAGTAGCGCGTCAGAGCCATGCGCCACCACGGCGTCGGCCGGCGCCGGATCGTCGTCCGGGACTGCGCGCGCCGGGGCGAGGCGGCAGCCCGCCTCTTGCCGGGCTGCGTCGGGTGCGATGCAGCCTTCGCGGGTTGTTGCTTCAATCGTCGCATCGGGCGTTCTCCACCATCCATGCGACAAGGTCCGTGAAGGAGATGCCGAGATGGGCGGCTTGCTCCGGCACCAGAGAGAGCGGGGTCATCCCGGGCTGAGTGTTCACCTCGAGCAGATAGAGGCGGCCGGTCCCGCCGCCGCCCTCGGCCGTGTCGTCATAGCGGAAGTCGGCGCGGCTTACGCCGCGGCAGCCGAGCGTCCGGTGCGCCAGCAAGGCCAGGCGCAGCGACTCCTGATAGACGTCGTCCGGGATCGGCGCCGGGATCACGTGGGTCGTCTTGCCGGCCGTGTATTTCGCTTCGTAATCGTAGAAGCCGGCCTGCGGCTGCAGCTCCGTTACCGCCAACGCGCGGTCGCCCATGACCCCGACAGTGAGCTCCCGGCCGGGAACGTAGGGCTCGATCAGGACCTGCTCACCATAGGGCCAGGTGGCCTCGTCGAAGGGTTTCGCATTGTCGCCCGCGCGGACGATGCGGACGCCGACGCTCGACCCCTCATTGTTCGGCTTGATGACATAGGGGCGGGCGACGACATCGCCGGCGAGCGCCGTGGCGCGATCCACCACCACACCCTCGGGGCAGCGGATTCCGGCGTCCGCGAACAGCCGCTTGGCCATCGTCTTGTCCATCGCCACGGCAGACGCGAGGAGCCCGGAATGAGTATAAGGAACGCCCATCAGATCGAGCACGCCCTGAACGCAGCCATCCTCGCCATAGCGACCGTGCAGCGCGTTGAACACGACATCGGGGCGCGGTTCGAGCGCAGCCATTAGGGCCGCCATATCGTTACGGAAATCGAGGGTGGCGGTGTCATAGCCGCGGGCCCGCAAGCCCTTCGCGACCTCTGCGCCGCTGACGAGCGACACCTCGCGCTCCGCCGATCGCCCGCCCATCAGGACCAGAACCCGCTTCATGATGGCATCCCCCCCGGTACTCCCCCGGGCATCCCTCGAAGGTCGGACGGCTCGCCGATGCGGCGAATCTCCCAGTTCAGCATCACGCCGCTCGTCTCATGCACGCGCCGCCGGACCTCTTCGCCCAGCGCCTCGATCTCGGCAGCCGTCGCCGTGCCGGTGTTGATCAGGAAGTTGCAGTGCTTCTCCGACACCATCGCGCCGCCGCGCCGCAGGCCGCGGCAGCCGGCACGGTCGATCAGCTCCCAGGCCTTGAACCCGGTCGGGTTAGCGAAGGTGCTGCCGCCGGTCCGCGTTCGGATCGGCTGGGTGTCCGCGCGCGCCGCCTGAATCTCTTGAATCCGCTGGCCGATATCGGCGGGTGCCGACGCTACTCCCCGCATTTCCGCGCCGAGGAAGATCCAATCCTCCGGCACGCCCGACCGACGATAGCCAAGGCCGAGCTCGGACGGCTCCAGCCGGTGGACATGCCCGGTCGAATCGACGACCTCCGCCGCCACGAGCACATCCGCGATCTCGCGGCCATAGGCGCCGGCATTCATGCGCAGGGCGCCGCCGACCGTGCCCGGAATGCCAGACAGGAACTCGATGCCGCCCAGCCCCGCATCGCGCGCGGCCAAGGCGACGTTCAGGTCGAGGGCGCCGGCGCCGGCGGTGAGCCTGTCATCCGCCGCCGTGATACCAGCAAAGCCGCGCCCAAGTCGGAGCACCACGCCGGGGATGCCACCGTCGCGCACCAGGAGGTTGGAGCCGACACCGATGACGGTGACCGGAACATCGCTCGGCTTCTCCGCCAGGAAACCCAGAAGGTCTTCGCGGTCGGCCGGCCGAAACATCATCTCGGCCGGACCGCCGACCCGGAACCAGGTGATGCCGGCGAGCGGCGCGTTCTCGGTCAGCCGTCCGCGCACCGGCGGCAGCCGCTCGATCAGCCGTTTTGTCTTGCTGGCGGCCACCGTCATCCCCCGGCTCCGTGATATCGAGCGAGTTCGTCCGGCAGCGCATGCGCCCAGTTGGTGATGCTGCCCGCACCGAGGCAGACCACCATGTCCCCCGCGGTGGCCAGCTCGTCCACCAGCCCGGCGAGCGCGGCGGCGTCCGGCAGCGGCTCGGCGTGGCGATGGCCATGCGTCCGCAGACCGTCCACCAGAGCGTCGCGATCGATGCCTTCGATGGGGCTCTCGCCCGCCGCATAGACATCGGCCACCAGCACATGGTCCGCGTCGTTGAAGCAGGTGCAGAACTCCTCGAACAGATTGGCCAGCCGCGAATAGCGGTGCGGCTGCACCACGGCGATGACCTTTCCCGCGGCCGCGGCCCGGGCGGCGCGCAGGACGGCCGCGATCTCGACCGGGTGGTGGCCGTAATCGTCGATCACGGTGATGCCGCGGGTCTCGCCGGTCTTGGTGAAGCGGCGTTTGACGCCGCCGAACCCGCCGAATCCGCGACGCAGCACCTCGTCGGTGATGCCGATCTCGTTGGCGACAGCGATGGCCGCGAGCGAGTTCTGCACATTGTGGGCGCCGAACATCGGCAGCCGCAGGCGCGAGATGGTGCGCGTCGTTTCCTGGATGCGGTCGGTCAGGATCACGTCGTAGACGGCGCCGTCGGGGCCGATCTCGATATCGACCGCGCGGATGTCGGCCTGCGGACTCAAGCCGTAGGTGACGACGCGGCGATCGGACACCCGCGGGATCATCGACTGCACGACGGGGTGGTCGATGCACAGCGCGGCGAAGCCGTAGAACGGGACGTTCTTGATGAAATCCTCATAGGCCTGATTCATCGTCTCGACCGTGCCGTAGAAGTCGAGATGCTCCGGGTCCATGTTCGTGACGATGGCAACCGTCGCCGGAAGCTTGACGAACGTGCCGTCCGACTCGTCGGCTTCGACGACCATCCAGTCGCCGGCGCCGAGGCGGGCATTGGTGCCGTAATTGTTGATGATGCCGCCATTGATGACCGTCGGGTCGAATCCAGCGGCGTCGAGCAGGGCGGAAACCAGCGAAGTCGTCGTCGTCTTGCCGTGCGTGCCGCCGACGGCGATCGCCCATTTCAGGCGCATCAGCTCGCCGAGCATCTCCGCCCGGCGCACCACGGGAAGCAGCCGCGCCCGCGCGGCGGTGACCTCCGGGTTGTCGGACTTGACCGCCGAGGAGACGACAACGACCTCGGCATTGGCCACGTTCTCGGCCCGATGGCCGATCTCGACCGAAATGCCGAGCGTCCGTAACCGCTTCACGTTCGCGTTGTCGGCCTGATCGCTGCCCTGCACGCGATAGCCGAGATTGTTGAGGATTTCGGCGATGCCGCTCATGCCGATGCCGCCGATGCCGACGAAGTGGATGAGGCCGATATTCAGCGGAAGTGATCTCATGCGGCGACCTCCTCATTGTCCGCATCGCTTCGACGGGCCCTGCGATCGGCCCCGTTTTCGGGCATCAACGCGACCACTAGGTCGGCCAGCCGGATCGCGGCGTCGCAATGCGCGGCCTTGCGCGCAGCGTCAGCGGTTTGCGTTAGGGTTTCGGGCCGGCTGAGGACCGCCTGCAGCCGTTCGGCCAGAGTTTCGGGCGTCAGGGCGCGCTCGGGCATCAGCCAGGCGCCGCCGACATCGCTGATCGCCTTCGCGTTGGCCGTCTGATGATCGTCCGTCGCGAAGGGATAGGGGACGAGGATGGCCGGCCGGCCGGCGGCCGTGACCTCGGCCACGGTAGAGGCGCCCGAACGGGCGACGACCAGATGCGCCGCGGCGAGCCGTGCCGGGATGTCGTCGAAGAAGGTGGCGAGCTCGGCCTTGAGGCCGAGATGCGCATAGGCGGCCCGCGCCGCCTCCAGATCCTCGACGCGGCACTGCTGAGTGATCCGCAACCGCGTCCGCAGGTCCCGCGGCAGCCGCGCGATGGCGGACGGCATCACCCGACCGAAGATTCGTGCGCCCTGGCTTCCGCCCAGGATCAGAAGCATGATCGGGCTACCGGGCTGGAGCGTGGGGTAGGGCTGGTCGGCCAAGGCGGCGATGCCCGGCCGGACCGGGTTGCCGGTCAGTGCGAGCTTGCCGGGATCGAGCGGAATCGCCGCCTCGATCGCCGGGAACGAGGTGGCGATCCGCGTTGCGCGCCGGGCGAGCAGGCGGTTGGCACGGCCAAGCACGGCGTTCTGCTCGTGCAGGATGGTCGGCAGCCCGGCCCGGCCCGCGGCCAGCATCGTCGGTACCGACGGATAACCGCCGAAGCCGACGGCAACATCCGGTGCGAGCTGCGTAACCATCCGGCGCGCTTGGAGCAAGCCGACGGCAAGCTTGAAGGCGCCCTTGGCGCGCCGAATGACGGTCCCGCCGCTTAAGCCCCCGGCGCTGATATGATGGGTTTCGACCGCGGGCAGGCGGTCGCCGAAGCCGCGGCCGCGGCGATCGGTGATCAGCGCCACGCGGAAGCCCCGGGCGAGCAGCTCGCCAGCCAGCGCTTCGGCCGGGAACATATGGCCGCCGGTCCCGCCGGCCGCGAGCAGGACCTTGCCGAGGGCCTGATCGGTGCGTGCAGCCGTCATCGCAGGTCTCCCGTGCCGACGCGGCGCCGGGTGAGCGCCAGCGCCATCCCCATGCCGAGCGACAGCGCCAGAAGCGACGAGCCGCCATAGCTGATGAAGGGCAGCGTCATTCCCTTGGTCGGCAGCAGATGAAGCGTTGACCCCATATTGATCAACGCCTGCAGCCCGAAGGTCACGAACAGGCCGGTCGCCGCGAGAAGGACGAACAGGTTGGTCTCCTGCATCAGGCGGGCGAGGCCGCGCAGGACGATGAAGGCGAACAGGCCGACGATGAGCAGGCACACGAGCAGGCCGAACTCCTCTCCCGCGACGGCGAAGATGAAGTCGGAATGGGCATCGGGCAGCACTTCCTTGACGGTGCCCTCGCCCGGGCCGCGCCCGTACAGGCCCCCGTTCATGAAGGCTTCGAGCGAGCGGTTCACCTGATAGAGATCGCCGGATGCCGGATCGAGAAACTGGTCGATCCGGTCGGTGACGTGCGGAAAGGTGAGGTAGGCGGTGATCAGCCCGAGGATGCTCAGCAGGGCGAGTGCGACGACCCAGAACATCGGCAGGCCGGCAAGGAAGAACTGTCCGAACCAGGTTGCCGCCACGACGACCGTCATGCCCAGGTCGGGCTGCAGCATCAGCAGCGTGACCACTAGGGCGAACAGCGCGATGGAAATGGCGTTGCCGGGAATTCGCTCCTTGCCGTGCTGGGCGGCGAACATCCAGGCCGCGACGACGGCGAAGGTCGGCTTGAGGAACTCGGAAGGCTGCAGCGAGAATCCGAAGATCGAGACCCAGCGCGTCGCGCCCTTGATCTCGCTCCCGGAGATCAGCGTCATCGCCGTCAGTATCAGCGCGCCCAGGAAGCAGATGGCGGCCAACCGCCGCACATTGCGCGGGCTGAGCAGCGAGGTGCAGATCACCAGGGCGACGGCCACCGGCAGCATCGCGAAGTGCTGCCGGGCCAGATAGAAGCTGTCGAGGCCGATGCGCACTGCGACCGCCGGGCTGGCCGCGAGGACCAGGAGCACGCCGAAGAACATCAGCAGGCCGACCGCTGCCAGGGCCCAGCGGTCGATAGTCCACCACCACCGCCCGAGAATGCTCGTATCCGCCCGTGAGAAGGTCGTCATTGCGCCCTCCGCAGCAGGTCGGAGTCCGGCGCGCCGCCTCGATTGTTCTGCAGTGCCGTGATCAGACGCCGGAATGCCAAGCCACGCTCTTCGAAATTGGCGAACTGGTCGAAGGACGCGCAGGCCGGCGACAGCAGCACGACGGCGCCGGGCCGCCCTTGCGCCTGCGCGAGCGCATGCGCGGCCGAGACGGCGTTGTCGAGCGTTCCCGACTGGGTGACAGCGACCTTGCCGGCGAGCTGCTCGGCAAAAACGGCGGCGGCTTCGCCGATCAGGAAGGCATGGGCGATGCGCGGGTAGTACCGGTCGAGGCCGGCCAGACCGCCTTCTTTCGGCTTGCCACCGACGATCCAGTAGATCGGATCGTAGCAGGCCAGCGCTCTAGCGGTGGCGTCGGCGTTCGTCGCCTTGCTGTCATTGACGTAACGGACGCCGTCGAGCAGCGCGATCAGCTCCTGCCGATGCGCGAGGCCGGGGAAGCTTTGCAGGCCGTCGGCGATCTCGGCCACCTCGAGCCCGGCCGCCCGGCAGGCCGCGCAGGCGGCGGCGGCGTTCTGCCAGTTATGCCCGCCGGGCAGGGTCGGGGCCAGCCGCATGTCGAGGACCGACTGCGCGCGCCCGTGGCTGTCGTCGATCAGCAGGCCCTTCTCGACATAGACCCCGCCGGGCACTGGTCCCCGTGCGGAGACGGGAATCACGATCTGCTCGCCCTTGGCCGCGAGGCCGGCGTGGATTTCCTGGCAGTGGATGTCGTCGACGCCGATCACCGCCGTTTGTGGCGCGACCTGCTTCGCGAAGATGCGCTTCTTCGCGGCGATGTAGCCGGCCATGCCGCCGTGGCGGTCGAGATGATCCGGGCTGATGTTCAGGAGAGCGGCGACGTCGAACCGGGCCGACCGCATCAACTCGAGCTGATAGGACGAGCATTCCAGCACATAGCTGCCGCCGGCCTCGAGCGGTTCGAGCGCCAGGGCAGGGGTGCCGAGATTGCCGCCGACCTCCACCCGCCGGCCCGCACTCTGCATCAGATGGCCAATCAGCGCCGTGGTGGTGGATTTTCCGTTGGTTCCGGTGATGCCGAGATAGGTCGCCTTCGGCTGCGCGCGGGCCAGCAGCTCGATGTCGCCGATGATCGGGCAATCGGCGTTGCGGGCAAGCTGCGCCACCGGATGCGGCGCCGGATGGGTATGCGGAATGCCGGGGCTGAGCACGAGGCTCGACGGCCTGGTCCAGTCGCAGCGGGAGAGGTCGGTCAGCGACATGCCCGCCATCTCCGCGGCCGCACGGCGCTCGGCGCTGTCGTCCCACGCCCAGATCTCGGCGCCGCTCGCCGCCAGCGCGCGACCGGTCGCAAGGCCGGAGCCGCCGAGGCCGAGGACGGCGACGGGGCGATCGGGCGGGAATGGGGGGCGGATCACGACTGCGACTCCATGGCCGTCACCGGAGCTTCAAGGTCGAGAGCCCCGCAATGGCGAGGATCGACGCGATGATCCAGAACCGGATCACGATGGTGGGCTCCGCCCAGCCCTTCTTCTCGAAATGGTGATGCAGCGGCGCCATGCGGAAGACGCGCCGGCCGGTGAGCTTGAAAGACGCCACCTGGACGATCACCGAAACCGTCTCCAGGACGAACAGCCCGCCGATGATCGCTAGAACGATCTCGTGCTTGACGATGACGCTGATACCGCCAAGCGCTCCGCCGACGGACAGCGAGCCGGTGTCGCCCATGAAGACCATGGCCGGCGGCGCGTTGAACCACAGGAAGCCGATGCTGGCCCCGACCAGGGCGGCGCAGAAGACCGCCAGCTCGCCCGCGCCGGGAACGTAATGAATCTGCAGGTAATCGGCGAACACGGCATTGCCGACCAGATAGCTGATCAGCGCGAAGCAGCCGCCGGCCATCATCACCGGAACGATGGCGAGGCCGTCGAGCCCATCGGTCAGGTTGACGGCGTTGGATGCGCCGACCATTACGAACACCGCAACCGCCAGGAACAGCCAGCCGAGGTTGATCAGCAGGTCCTTGAGGAAGGGGACGGCGAGCGTGGAGTTCAACGGCTCCGGCGTGATCCACATGATGGCGAAGGCGGCGACCAGACCGACCAGGATCTGGGCCAGCAGCTTGAAGCGGCCCGGCAATCCCTTGCTGTTGCGCCGGGTCAGCTTCAGATAGTCGTCGCCGAAACCGACGAGGCCGAAGCCGATCGTGACCCAAAGGATGATCCAGACATAGGCATTGCTGAGATCCGCCCACAGCAGAGTGCTGAGAGCCAGTGCCAGAAGGATCAGGACGCCGCCCATCGTCGGCGTACCCTTCTTCATCAGCAGATGGGACTCCGGTCCGTCGAGGCGGATCGGCTGGCCTTCGCGCTGCTTCTGCTTGAGCCATCGGATCACCGACGGCCCCAATACGAAGCTGATCAGGAGCGCGGTCATCACCGCGCCGCCGCTTCGGAAGGTGAGGTAGCGGAACAGGTTGAAGATCGGCACCTGGTCCGCCAACGGGACGAGCAGATTAAAGAGCATGTGGCCGGCGCTCCCCGCTCAATTCCCGTTCGCCGCGCGCGGCGATGCCGCGTCGGGCGGTGACTGGTCGAGGGCGCGCAGGGCTTCGACGAGCGGCCCCATCCGGCTGCCGAGCGAGCCCTTGACCAGAACGACGTCGCCCGGCCGCACCGTCGCTGCCACCTGGGCGATGAGATCGGCAGCCGTGGCGGCATGGCCGCCCCGCTGCGACGCCGGCAGCGCCCGGTCGAGCGCCGCCATCAGCGGTCCGGCGGTGAAGACCAGATCCACCTGCGCGGCGCGCAACTCCGGCGCCAGATCGGCATGGAGCCGTTCCTCCTGGGCGCCAAGCTCAAGCATGTCACCCAGCACCGCAATGCGCCGTCCGCCGGCGCCGGGTTTCGCCTGCGCGAGCACCTGGAACGCCGCCCGGACTGCGGCCGGGCTCGCATTGTAGCTTTCATCGATCAGCTCGAACGGGCCGCCCGGCAGCGCGATATGCTCGCGCCTGCCGCGGCCCTTCAGCGGTACGAGCTTCGACATCGCCGCCGCCGCGGCGCCGAGGTCGCCGCCGGACGCGACGATGGCCGCCAGGACGCCGAGGCTGTTCAGCACCCAATGCAGGCCGGACACGGTCAGGCGATAGTCGATGCGCTCACCCAGAATGCTGGCCGAGACCGTGCTGCCGGTCGCGTTCAACGCATAATCGACGAGCCGGGCGTCGGCCTCCTCGTGGCGACCGAAGCCGATGATGCGCGCGAGCCCCTGGGCCCGGGCGTGCGCGGCCAGCCGATTGAACTGCGGGTTGTCGCGGTTCAAAACAGCGGTGGCGCAGGAGGTCATTCCCTCGAAGATCTCGGCCTTGGCATCGGCGATCTCTTCCACGGACGAGAAGAACTCCATATGCACGGCCTCGATCGTGGTGATGATCGCGACGTCCGGCCGGACCTGACGCGACAGCGGGCCGATCTCGCCGGCGTGGTTCATGCCGAGCTCGAACACGCCATAGGCGACGTCGCGCGGCAGCCGCGCGAGGCTGAGCGGCACGCCCCAGTGATTGTTCAGATTGCCGCTGCTGGCGAAGGTCGGCGCCGTCGTTTCGAGCGCCAGCTTCAGCGCCTCCTTGGTGCCGGTCTTGCCGACGCTGCCGGTGACCGCGACGAACCGCGCCGCTGACCGGTCGCGCGCCGCCCCGCCCAGCGCCTCCAGCCCGGCCAGCGTGTCGTCGACCAGCAGCAGCGGCGCGCCGCTCGGCAGGCCGTCCGGCACCCGGCTGGCCAAGGCGGCGACCGCACCTTTCTCTAGCGCCGCGCCAATGAAGGCGTGTCCGTCGAAGTTCGGCCCCTGCAAGGCGACGAAAAGGTCGCCGGTCTCCAGGCTACGGCTGTCGATCGACACGCCGGAGGCGGTCCAATCGCCTGTCCCGCGTCCGCCCGTCGCGGCGATCGCCTCGGTCGCGGTCCAGAGCGGTGTTTGCGTTTCCATGGCCGCCGGTGTCATGCGCCGCCTCCGGACTTTCCGTCCGCGTCCATGGCCGACGCGACGGAACGCGCGACATCGCTATCGTCGAAAGGATGCGTCACGCCCGCGACCGTCTGGCCGGACTCATGGCCCTTGCCCGCGATAACCAGAAGGTCGTCCGGTGCCAGGCGGGTGATCGCCGCGCGGATCGCCTCGGCGCGGTCGCCGATCTCCGTCGCCTGTGGGCAGGCGGCGAGGATCTCTGCACGGATTGCCGTCGGGTCCTCGCTGCGCGGATTGTCGTCGGTTACGATCACGCGGTCGGCATGTGCCGCCGCGATCGCCCCCATCAGCGGGCGCTTGCCGCGATCGCGATCGCCGCCGCAGCCGAAGACGACCACGAGCCGGCCCTTCGCATGCGGGCGCAGAGTTTTCAGCACGGTTTCCAGCGCGTCCGGCTTATGCGCGTAGTCGACATAAACGGGAGCGCCGTTCGGGTGGCGCGCGACAAGCTCGATGCGGCCATGCACGCCGGTCAGCCGCTCCAACGCGGCGACGGCCGAGGCGGCATCCTCGCCGCCGGCAATGACCAGCCCGAGGGCGCAGAGCGCGTTATGGGCCTGAAAAGCCCCGGTCAGCGGAAGCAGAATGCGATGCCGCCGGCCGAACAGCCCGATCGTCAATTGCTGGCCTTCGGCGACCGGGACGCGATCCTCGAGCCGGATGTCGACCGCGCCGCAGCCATAGCTCAGGATGCGAAGCCCGCGAGCGTGGCAGGTCGCCGACAGCTGCTCATATTCCGGCATGTCGGCGTTTAGAACGGCGCCGGCGTCGGGCGGCAGAAGCGCGTCGAACAGGCGCAGCTTCGCCGCAAGATAGGCATCCATCGATTGGTGGTAATCGAGGTGGTCCCGCGACAGGTTGGTGAAGGCCGCGGCGGTGATCCGCACGCCGTCGAGCCGGTACTGCTCGAGGCCGTGGCTCGACGCTTCGAGCGCGAGATGATCGATGCCGCCGCCGGCTAGCGCATCGAGACAGCGATGGAGGGCGACGGGATCGGGCGTCGTCAGCGAACCGGCGGCGTCGAAGCCGGGCGCCACGACGCCCAGCGTCCCGAGGCTGCCGGCCCGGTGGCCGAGCAGGGTCCAGAGCTGGCGGGCGAAAGAAGCGACGGAGGTCTTTCCGCTCGTCCCGGTGACCGCCGCGACAACCCGCGGCTGGGAAGGATGAAATCTTGCCGCCAGGAGCGCGAGGCGCCGGCGTGGGTTGTCGTCGGTCACCAGGGCGACCGGCCGGTCGTAGGGCTTCAGATGCGTGCCGCTGGCGGCAAGCACCGCAACCGCGCCGCGTCCGACCGCATCATCGATGAAGCCGCGCCCGTCCGCCCGGCTGCCGGGCAGGGCGGCGAACAGCCAGCCGGGCTGGACCTGCCGGGAATCGGCGGTCAGCCCTTGCACATCGATCTGTTCCGCTGGGGTCGCGATCTGCACTGCGGGTCTTTCTCCTTCGACCAGGTCGCTTACCAAGTCATTCAGCAGCATGCGTCTGGTCCGTCGCGTTCACCGCGATCAGCAGGTCGCCCTGTGGGTCCGCCTCCTGCTTCTCGTCGACCGGCGGCATGCCGACCAGCGTCGCCATGCGCTGAACCAGCCGCCCAACCGCCGGCGCCGCCACCCAGCCGCCGGTCGCATAACCATAGGAGGTCGCGTTCGGCTTCGGCTCGTCGATCATAGCCAGGACGACATAGCGCGGATCGTTCATCGGAAAGGCGCCGACGAAGGATGCGACGCGCGCATTTTTGTTGTAGTTGCCGCCGCTCAGTTTCTCGGCTGTTCCGGTCTTGCCGCCGACGAGATAGCCGGGGGCCTTGGCGAAGCTGCCGGTTCCTTCCTCGACCACGAGTCGAAGCAGCCGCCGCATTATTGCCGAGGTGTCGGCCGAGATCACGCGATCGCCGACCGAAACTTCGTGCGGGGCCCGTTCGATCAGGGTCGCCGGCCGCATGACTCCGCCATTGACCATCGCGGACACGGCCGAGACCACGTGCAGCGGGCTGACCGCGATGCCATGGCCGTACGAGATCGTCATCATATTGATCGGCCGCCAAGGCGCCGGATACATCGGCTCGCCCACTTCGGGCAACTCGATGCCGGCCGCACGAAGCATGCCGAGTCGCTTCATGAATGCCTTCTGGGCCTGCGGTCCGACCTCCTCGGCCATTTTGGCCGAGCCGATGTTGGAGGAGTAGATGAAAACCTCCGGCACCGTCAGCCGCCGATCTTCCCCGTGGAAATCGTGGATCGTGAAGCCGCCGATGCGGATCGGCTTACTCGCGTCGTAGGTGCTGTCCAATCGCGCGGTGCCGCTCTCGAGCGCCATGGCCGTGTTAAAGATCTTGAAGGTCGAGCCCATCTCGTAAAGGCCGAGCGTGGCGCGGTTGAAGCGCGCATCGGCGGTGGCCGATCCCGGCGCGTTCGGATCGAAGTCCGGCAGCGAGACCATGGCCAGGACCTCACCGGTGCGGGTGTCGAGGACGATGCCGGCGCCGCCGATCCCGTCGAAGTCGGTGATCGCCTGCGATAGCTCCTCATGCAGGATATGCTGGATGCGAAGGTCGAGCGACAGCTGGAGCGGCTCTTGGCCGCCGCGTAGTACGTCGTTGAAGGACAGTTCGATTCCGGCGAGGCCGCGATTGTCGATGTCGGAGAAGCCAACGACATGGGCGGTGAGTGCACCTTGCGGATAGACCCGACGCTCCTCCTTCTGAAAATGAAGTCCAGGAATGCCGAGCCGGTTGACTTCATATTGTTGCCGCGGCGTCAGGTTCCGCTTGATCCAAATGAAGCTGCGGTCGCTCGAAAGCCTGGCGACGAGATCGGCATGATCGACCTCCGGCAGGACTTCGACGATCCGCCGCGCCGCTTCTTCAGCGTCGAGCACCTGACGCGGATTGGCGTACAGGGAGGCCGTCTCCAGGTTTGTCGCCAGCAGCACCCCGTTGCGGTCGATAATGTCCGCGCGCTCGGTCCGCATCGTCTGCTGCGGCACGTCGGCCAGGCTCGGCTCGCCCCCTTCCTGCAGCAACGTCACGCCGATAAGCCGCATTCCGACGACGGAGAAGGCAACGGCGAAGAGCGCGGCAGCGAGCAGGAGTCGGGTCCGGCCGATCTCCAGCGCCCGCTTCGTGTCGCCGTCCAGATGGACGACGTCGTTCCGTCGCGGCGGCCGCGGATCGGCGTGACGGGGATTGCATGGCGTTGATCTGGCGACGAGGGACGTCATTGTGCGATCCTGAGTCCGGTCTTGGGGGCGATCCTGGTGCTGGCAAGAATGGCGGCCGAAGCCGCCGGGGTCTCATCGGGACGCCGCGCGTCGCCCGGTGTGCTTCCGGGTGCATTTCCGGGAGCGTCGCTGGTCCGCGGCACGAAATCGGGCGCCAGCGGCGGAATCGGCAATGGCTCCGGGAGATCTTCGAAGCGGGCCAGATGCGCCGCCGTGACGGGGGCCATGTCGAGATGGCGGCGGGACAGCTCGGTCAACCGGGCCGGCTCGTTGAGATAGCTCCATTCGGCGCGCAGTACATGGATCGCCTTCTGGTCGCTCAGGATCTGCCGGTGCAGGCTGGTCAATTTTTCTTCGAGCGCCTGAACCTCGTATTTGACCTGGAAAAGGCCGACGCCCGCGATCACGGCGAAGCTCAGCCAAAGGATCGCGCCGAGACGAATCATGCGGCATCCCCCCAAGCTTGCGCGGCAGTGCGCTCGGCGGCGCGCAGCCGGGCCGAGCGTGCCCTCGGGTTCCGTTCGATCTCGACCGCCGTCGGCGTCACCGCGCCGCTCGAAAGCAGCCGGAAGGACGGCGCCCGCGCGGCTTCTCCGGTGTCGACTGGCAGATGCCGGGATTGCCGCGGAGCCCGGTCGCTGCGCTGCCGCAGGAAGGTCTTCACCCGCCGGTCCTCGAGCGAATGGAACGAGACGACCACAAGACGTCCGCCCGCGCGCAGCAGCGTTTCGGCGGCCACGAGGCCGCGCTCGATCTGTCCCAACTCGTCATTCACATGGATCCGAAGCGCCTGGAAGGTGCGCGTCGCCGGGTCGATCATGTCCGGTCGCCCCTTCGCGCCCGCCCGCACGGTTCGGCGGACGATCTCGGCAAGCTGCGAGGTCCGGGTGATCGGCGCTTCGGCACGCGCCGCGACGATCGCCCGGGCGATCGCCCGGGCCTTGCGCTCCTCGCCCAGGTGGAAGATCACGTCGGCCAACTCGCGCTCGTCCATCCGGTTCACGACGTCGGCGGCGCTTTCGCCGGCGCGCTCCATCCGCATGTCGAGCGGGCCGTCGGCGCGGAACGAGAAGCCGCGCTCCGCCTCGTCGAGCTGCATCGAGGAGACGCCGAGATCGAGAGCGATGCCGTCGGCCTCGGCGACACCGCGCGATTGCAGCAGCTCGACCATGTCCGCGAACCGGCCCTGGACGAGATGCAGGCGCCCCGGAAAGCGGCGGGCGAGTTCAGCGGCGCCGGTGATCGCCTCGGGATCGCGATCGATGCCCCAGACGGTGCAGTCCGCGGCCTCGAGCAGCGCGCGCGCATAGCCGCCGGCACCGAAGGTCCCGTCGACATAGACGCCGCCGTCGCGCAGCGCGAGCGCCTCCGTCACCTCCTGCAGCAGAACCGGCTGATGCCGGGCGCCGCGCTCGATCTCATCCGGCCCGCTCATGCCTGCTCACTCGGCCGAACACGCAGGGTGCGGCCCTTCTCCAAGGCCCGGCGGCGCGCCTCGGCCTTGTACTCTTCAAGGGTGGCCGGCTGCCAGATCTCGAAGCTCGGCCCCCGGCCGACGAACGCGGCCTCGTCGGTGATGCCAGCATGCTCCGCGAGCGAGGCGGGCAGGACGATACGGCCTTCGCCGTCGAAGGACAGCTGCTTGGCATCAGCGAACAGGGTGGCCGTCAGATCGTCATGCTCGTCGGAGAACAGGTCGACTTGGTTCACGTTCGCGCTGAGGCCCTCCATCCAGTCCATGCCGGCGCACTGGATCGCCTTGTATTTGAACGAGGGGAACGCGACGACGCCGTGGAAGGTTTGGCCGGTCAAGGCAGCGCGATAGGTCGCGGGGACGGAGACCCGGCCCTTCCGGTCCACCCTATTGATGAATGTATCGATGAACAGAGCCATCGAATTCCCGGCCGCTCCATTGCTCGGCTTCTGTCGCTTTCACCGCCCCGCAGCGGCACCCCCAGGTCGACAATTGGGTCGAGAGATTGCTCTCGCTGAGGCGATTGGGATAGCATGGGCCTAGATGGGCGTCAATGGGATTAACCAGTAATTCTCTGGAGAAAACAAACGATTAACAAATTGCTAACAGAGTTATACTCAGGCAAGCAGAGATTAACGGAGTAGTTGTCCACAGCTGAGGAAAACTCGCGCCAAAGTGCGGCGGGAGTCTGTTCGTGATGTGTTCTTTTCGGGAAATTTCCGAAGGATAACGAAACGCGGAACGGATCGGCTGTGAGATTGGCGTGGAAACAGCCTGTGGAAAAGAGGCCAGACGGCTTGTAAGCCGGGTTCTGTCCCGACCCTCCCATCGGGAGAGTCGGGGATGACCATTCATCTGGGACGCCCGTTGCCGGACGCCTCGCGCGACCTACCCGGGCGGCGGCGCGGAAACACGCCTGACCCTCAGCCCCGAAGAGCATGGGATCGGCCGCCCCTATGCGGTCTTGCTCCCGGTGGGGTTTACCGTGCCGCTCCCGTCGCCGGGCGCGCGGTGCGCTCTTACCGCACCCTTTCACCCTTACCCCGGTAGCCGATCGATGATCGGCGGGCGGGGCGGTTTGCTTTCTGTGGCACTGTCCCTGGGGTCGCCCCCGCCGGGCGTTACCCGGCACCGTGTTTCCGTGGAGCCCGGACTTTCCTCCCCCCGGCCCGGCTTTCGATCAAGTCGGACCGGAAGGCGGCCATCCGGCCGTCTGGCAGCTTGTAGGTAAGGCCCCTGCCTCCCGCCGTCAACCGACCTGTTTGCGGTCGGTGCCGGCCAGGAGAGCCGCCAGCCGACGACGGGTCCCGGCGTCCGGCGTTCCGTCGACGAGGTCCGGGCGGAAATGGCGTTGGAAGGCGCTGACGGCGCAGCGCGTCGCGTCGTCGAGAACGCCCGTCACCACCGCCTCGTAGCCGAAGCGCGCCAGAGCGATCTGCACTCCGGCGATATCGTCGCCGGTTTCGGCGATCGTATCGGCTTGGGGAAGGTCGTCCGGCCAAAGGCCAATTCCGGCCCGTGCGAGCCGCTGCCAATCGAACAGCTCGCCGGGGTCGAGCTTGCGGGCGGGCGCGACATCGGAATGGCCAAGCACATTGCGGGCCGGAATGGGATGGCGGGCGAGGATCGCGCGCGTCAGCCCTTCCAGCGCCGTCATCTGCGGTTCGGGAAATGGGCGGTAGCCGAATTCGTGGCCGGGATTGACCAGCTCGATCCCGATCGACAGCCCGTTGACGTCACGCTCGCCGCGCCAGAAGCTGACGCCGGCATGCCAAGCGCGGGCTTCCTCGGGCACGAGCCGCCAGACGCGGCCGTCCTCCTCGATCGCATAGTGGGCGCTGACCTTGGCCGCCGGATCGCACAGCCGATCAAGGGCGGCCTCCGCGCTGGTCATCCCCGTATAATGCAGGATCAGCATTTCGACGGCCCGGCCCTCCGGTCGCCGGTCGAAATTGGGAGAGAGTCGGTCCCTCATGACGCTACAGCCCGCCCTTGGTCGCCGGCTCCATGGCGCGCGGGCGGCGAATGACGATGATGCCAACGCCGCAGATCGTCGCGATCCCGCCGAGCACCAAGCTCGTCGTAAGCGGGTCGCCGAGGATGAAGACCCCCGACAGGACGCCGATGACAGGAACCACAAGCGTGAACGGCATGACGAGGCTGATCGGATAGTGGCGGACGAGAAAGTACCACGAGCCATGCCCGAAAACCGTTACCAACACCTGAAACGCGACCGCGGCCCAGGCTTGCCAGGGTGCCGTTCGCAGGGTTTCCATCTGGCCGTCCTCCAGCCAGAGCGAGAGCAGCATCATCGGCGGCGCCGAGAGGAGCGCCAGCCAGCCATACATAACCAGGACGCTGGGTTCGGGGCCGAGCTGCTTCATCTGGATACTGGCGACCGCGAAGGCCGCGGCCGCGCCGATCACCAGAAGCAGAGGAACGAGACCGCCCGCGAAGCGCGGCTCGCCAGCAATAATCGCGACGCCGGCGAAGGCGACGGCCATGCCGGTCGTCCGCCGCCAGCCGATCCTGTCCTTGAAGAGGATTGCGGCGAGTAGCGCCGCGAACGGCACCTGCAGCTGAATGGCGATGGCCGCCGTGGCGGCGTCGATCTGGCGCATGCCGATGAACAGCAGGCTGAAATGAATCACGCCCAATGTCAGCGACAAGGCCGCGACCTGGCCGAAGCGGCCGCGCGGCCATTTCAAAAAGGGCAGCAGGACGGCGGCGACGCCGATGAATCGCAGCGCCAGCAGCAGGAACGGCTCTAAATACAGAAGCCCGATCTTGACGGCGACGAAGTTGGCGCCGAAGACCAGGATCACCAACAGCATGATCGCGAAATGCGGCGGGCTCACCCTTTGCTCCGGGCGAGCGCCTGCGAACGTTCCTCGAGTTCGAGCCACCGGTTCTCGGCATTGGCCAACTCGGCATTGGCGGCATTCAGCCGCTGCGTGATCCGCTCGAAGGCCGCCGGATCGCGCGCATAGAGCCCGCTATCGGAGAGGCGCTGCTCGAGTTCGGCGATCTCGGTTTCCAGCGCCTCCAGCCGTGTCGGCAGGCCGTCGAGCTCGCGCTGCTCCTTGTAGCTGAGCCGCGTGGGGCGTTGTTCTTCCGGTTTCGTCTGCGGCGGCTTGCCGGTAGTGGTCGCCTTCTTCGCCGGCCGACTTGCGTCCTCAGTCGGCCGCTGTCGCCGATAGTCGGAGTAGCCGCCGGGATATTCGGCCGCCACGCCGTTCCCCTCGACGGCGATGATGCTGGTGACCAGCCGGTCAAGAAAGTCGCGGTCGTGGCTGACGAGAAGCAGCGTGCCGTCATAATCGTCGAGCACTTCTTGCAGCAGGTCGAGCGTCTCCATGTCGAGATCGTTTGTCGGTTCGTCGAGGATGACGAAGTTACTCGGCGCGGCGAACAGCTTGGCGAGGAGCAGACGCGCGCGCTCACCGCCGGACAGGCTGGCGACCGGCATCAGCGCCTGCCGCTCGTCGAACAGGAAGTCGCGCAGATAGGCGACGACATGGCGCTGACCGCCGCGGACCATGATGCTGTCGCCGCCGCCCGGCACCAGCGTCTGCCAAAGCGTGGCCTGGTCGTCGAGCGCGGCGCGATGCTGGTCCAGATAGAGCGACTGCAGGTTGGTCCCGAACCGCACTGTCCCCTGGTCGGGCGGCAGATCTCCGGTCAGCAGCTTCAGAAGGGTAGTCTTGCCGGCTCCATTCGGCCCGATGATGCCGATCCGGTCGCCGCGCAGGATGCGCGTCGAAAAGCCGCGCAGGATCATTTTCTCCCCACCCGGCTCCCCGTCCGGAGCCGGGAAGCTCTTGCCGAGATCCTGCGCTTCGATCACGAGCTGCCCGCCGGTTTCGGCTGCGCCCAGCGCGAGCTTCGCGCGCCCGGCGGCCTTGACCCGCTCGGCCCGCGTCCGGCGCAAGGTCTGCAGGCGGCGAAGGCGGCCCTCGTTGCGCTTGCGCCGCGCCGTGACGCCGCGCTGCAGCCAGTGGGTTTCGGCGGCGATGCGGCGGTCGAGGCGATGCGCCTCCTCCCCCTCGGCCTCGATGATTGCCGTCGACCAGGCGTCGAACGCGGCGAAGCCGTCGTTCAATTCGCGAATCTGGCCGCGATCGAGCCACAGCACGCGCTGTGACAGGTTTCGCAGCAGCGCCCGATCATGGCTGATCATCAGCAGCCCGCCGGAAAACCGTGCGAGCTCCTCCTCCAGCCATTCGATCGTCGGCAGGTCGAGATGGTTGGTCGGCTCATCGAGGAGCAGCAGGTCCGGATCGCCGACGAGAGCCTGGGCGAGGGTCGCGCGGCGGCCCTCGCCGCCCGACAGGGTGCCGAGCGGCCGCGCGCCCTCGAGGCCGAGTCGGTCGAGGACCGCCTCCACCCGATAATGCGTCTCCGCCGCCTCGCCTGTGGCGGGCAGGCCGCGGGCGACATAGGTTTCGACCGCCTGCTCTTCGCGGAACACCGGGCTCTGCGGCAGGGTGGCGATGCGGGTCCCGGGCTGGACGAAGCGCTCGCCGCCGTCGATCTCTATCTCGCCGGCCAAGGCCTTGAGCAAGGTCGACTTGCCGCTGCCGTTTCGCCCGACGAGGCAGGCGCGGTCGCCGCGCCCGATGGACAGCGTCACACCGTCAAACAGCGGCGCGCCGCCAAAGGTGATGCGGGCCGCGCGCAGCGATGCGAGGGGAGGAGCAGGGGGCATGCTGACTATCTAGGCGGAGCGGCTAACGGATGCCACGCTCTCTGCTGATGTGGTCATAGGCGGCGTTGATCGTCGCCATCTTCTCGTTCGCCAGTTCGATGAACTCCTTCGGCATGCCCTCGGCGACCAGCCGGTCGGGATGCGTCTCGCGGATCAGCCTTCGATAGGCGGTCTTGATCGCCGCATCCTCCATGTCGCGTCGGACGCCCAGGATCTCATAGGGGTCGGCCCCGTTCGGCCCGGTTTGCGAGGCGCGGATGCGCTCGAACTCCTGCTCCGAAAAGCCGAAGATCGTCGCTACCTGCCGCAGGAAGTCGAATTCGCCCGGCTTCACCCCGCCTTCCGCCTTGGCGATGTGGAACAGGCCGTCAAGAAGTTCCTCCAGAACCGGCGAGTGGGCCGGGAACATGCCGGCGATCTGTCGCGCATAAGGTTCGAACCCGTGCGGGTCACGGCGCGCGCGGTCGAACAGCCAGCCGACATTGCGCATCTCGTGCGGCGGTATCCGGAACACCTCCTTGAAGGCGTCGACCTCGGACCGGGTGACGTGCCCGTCCGACTTGGCCATCTTGGCACCGAGCACGATGACCGCGATGGTGAAGGCGATCTGCTTGGTTGCATCGCGGCCATCGTTGGCCTCCTCGTCGGCCCCGGTGCCGGAATCGTCGCGCGCCGGTTTCACTCCGCCTTCCTCGGCGGTTCCGTCGCGCATGCTGTCGACCGCATGCCCGGCCACGGCCCCGAGGAGCGCGCCGATCGGTCCGCCAATGGCGAAGCCGGCCGCTCCGCCCAGGATCTTGCCCCAAATGCTCATCGGTGCAGCGTCAGATCATCGCCGTTGGATTGTCCCCAGAAGGTCTCTCCCCCCAAGAAGCGTCACCATAGTATGCAAGGTCGGCTCGCGCCAGCGGGACGGCGCCCGCCGCATTGACAAGATGTCCGCCGCTCCTATGATCGCGCTCGTGACACGGGGTGCCCGCCGCGCGGGCTGAGATCACACCCGTTGAACCTGATCTGGGTAGTGCCAGCGAAGGGAGCCGTCATCCGATGTCGAATCTCCGCTTTCCCCTGTTCACGCGGCGGCTCCCGCATTCTTCGAGGGAGTCGCATGTTCATCAGCATTGTTGTCCGGCAGATGCTGTCCGCTGTGCGGGCAGTGAAGCCATTCGTCCATAGCATCGAGAGAGTTCGGGTCCGATGACGGCGAACGTTCTTTCGATCGCCGGCTCGGATCCCAGCGGCGGGGCGGGTATCCAGGCGGATCTCAAGACTTTTGCCGCGCTCGGCACCTACGGCATGGCGGCCATCACGGCGCTGACCGCCCAGAACACGCGGGGAGTGAGCGGCGTTCACGCGGTGCCGCCTGCCTTCGTCGCCGAGCAGGTCGACATGCTGTTCGCCGATATTAGGGTCGATGCCGTGAAGGTGGGAATGCTCGGCGGCGCGGCGGTGGTCGCGGCGGTCGCCGATCGGCTGCGCCGGCATCGGCCCGAAAGCGTCGTCGTCGATCCGGTGATGGTGGCGAAGAGCGGCGATCGGCTCCTGGACGAGGCGGCGGTCGAAACGCTGCGCGGACAGCTTCTTCCGCTGGCGACGATCGTGACCCCGAACCTCCCCGAGGCGGGCGTTCTGCTCGACCGGGCTGCGCCGGCGGACCCGGAGGCGATGCGGCGGGCGGCGATCGATCTGCATGCGATCGGCCCACGATATGTCCTGCTCAAGGGAGGGCATCTCGCGGGCATCTGCAGCGACGATCTGCTGTTCGACGGAAGCGCTTTTCTCGATCTGCCGGCGCGGCGCGTTTCGACGAAAAACACGCACGGGACCGGCTGCACGCTCTCCGCGGCGCTCGCCGCTCTGCTGCCGCAGAGTCCCGATGTTCCGCAGGCGGCCCGTGCCGCCAAGTCCTATATCACGGCCGCCATCGCCGCGAGCGATCGGCTAACGGTCGGACAGGGTTATGGCCCGATCCACCATTTTCATGCGGTTTGGCACGGTGGAGCGCGCTTATGACGCGGTGGGTGGCCAGGACAGCGGCTGGGCTACTACCGTCGTTTCGCCGATCAGGCTCAGACGTCCGACGCCGGGAAGCTTGATGGCAAGGTCGAGAGGGTCGATGCCCATTGTCAGGCCCAGGAGATTGATCTCGATTCCCTCCTCGATGCCGACCAGGATACCCAGGAGGCCAAACACCGAAAGCTGGAAGCCCGTGCCGCTAGGCGCAGCCGCCAGCGGGCTGGAGACACCCAGATAGTCCTTGCCGATCGCGGTTGGCGGCAGGTCCAGGCGCAGTTCCGGCATCTGCCGGGCGACATAGGCAACGAACGTGTTGCTGTTCGGGCCGGGCCAGGCACGATAGCTGTCGGCATAAGGATAGGTTGCAGCGGCCTGGGTGATGCGCTCGATCAACGCGTCCACGCCCTCGCCGCGAAGCTCGACGAGAATCTCCGGATCGCTGCCGAACCATTCGGAGTCCGGCGGCCGGTCGTTCGCATAGAGCGCCGGCAGGCCGCGATAGCTGCGCCAGCCATTGACTTCGTAGACGGTGTAGTTCCGGGCATCGGTCGGCTTCACGGCGATCCAGGTATGCACCGCGAAGGCCGCGCGCCAGCCGAAGGCACGAGCGGCGTAGACCTGCAGCACGGCTTCGCGCGCCACTGCCGGATCGGGCGCCAGTCCAACCGGGTTTCGGCTGGCGGTGCGCCAATCGGCACCGACCGACACGTTCCCCGTGGCGATGACGAACAGCGGTCCGAGCAAAAACAAAGTGAGGGCGAGGGGAAAGACAAATAGCCAGCGCATGATTTCTTGCCTATTAGCGAGAGATTGCGGCGGCAATAAGGCCGGCCCCAGGCTCTTGATCCTGAGCCGACCGGCAACTTATTGCGACCTTAACGCAAGAAATCGCTCTTGCTAACCGATCATTTGACGGAATTCGGTGCGGCCCAGAGCTGTCAGAGGTTCCTAGCCCCGATTCGACGAAGTGTAGGCTTCCGAGCTTCAACAGGAAACACGTCTGACAGGGTACTCCCCTCTTCCTCGCTTCTATCGAGCGTGCGCGCCTCTTCGATCCGCCGGATTGCTCATGCGGCCATCATCTGCTCGAGCGCGGCCTGATCCGGGCCTTCGAAGGCCGGTGCGGCGAGCGCGGAGGAGAGATGGCACAGCAGAGTCTCCGTCATGCCGTTGGCCGCGGGCAGGTGGCTGCTCAGGACGACGCTCGGCGCAAGGCTGCTAACCGCGTCCAGCGCGTGATCGAACTTGTCTTCGTCCGCGGTGCGGAGCCACGGCGCGTCGACGGTGGACCAGGCGACGAGACCGTCGCGCAGGTCTCCGGGCGGAATCTCCGCCGCAGTTTCGGCCGGCTCGTTCATCAAGGCGCCGAAGCAGTCCGCGCTGAAGAAGGCCCGCGTCTTCGTGTCGAACAGGCCGGTCGTCTCCGGCGCATCGAAGGCTGGCGGCGTGACCGCGACGAGTCGCCGGTCGCCGATGTCCAGGCTCTGGCCGGGATTGAGCAGATACACGCGGTCGAGCGGGAGTTGATGGAGGCCCATCTTGCCCATGCCCAGGAAGGTCGTGACCACCCGCGCCTTGGGAGCTTCGGCGAGAACCGCTTCGAGATTGCCGAAATGATCGGGATCCATATGCGTCAGCCAGATCCAGCGAAGGTCGTCTAGAGCGACGGCGGATCTCAGGCTTTGCATGAAGCCTTCCCGCAACGACGCCAGCCCGCTGTCGACCAGAACCGGCTGGGCGGCGCGGATCAGAAAGGCGTTGACCGGGAGAACCCCGTATCCCGGGACGGGAATATAGGCGGGCAGGGAGTCGGTATCCACCGCCACCGAACGCGGCTCGAACATCATCGGGCGATCCATCTTGTCCTCATTTTCGATCAAACAGACTGGCAAACAGGCCGGAACCAGGTGCAATTCGGCGACTGCTTGCGCCGAGGGTCGGCCTTTCGCGGTCGCCACTTTCGGTAAACACATACGTTCACTAAAATGCAGCCTAAGCTGCCGCCCCGCCCTTGTCAATATTTCGTTGCACAGATATGATCACTGAAATGAAGGCGAGAAAATACACGCCCACGCGTCGCGCCGAGCAGCAGGAACAGACGCGCGCGCGGATCGTGCGGGCCGCGATGGAGTTGCATGAAGAACTCGGGCCGCGGGATACGACCATCAGCGCCGTCGCGGCGAGAGCGGGCGTGCAGCGGCTCACGGTCTATCGGCATTTTCCAGACGATGGCAGCCTGTTCACGGCCTGCTCCTCGCGCTGGCTCGAACTCAATCCGCCACCCGACCCAGCGCAGTGGCAGGATCTGGCAGAGCCGGCCGCGCGCTGCCGCGCCGCCTTCGCGGCGCTTCACGGCTATTACCGGCGAACGGAGCGAATGTGGAGCCGTGCCTATCGTGATGAGGAGGAAGTCCCGGCACTCAAGGCCGTGATGAGTGGGTTCGAGGCCTATCTCGATGCGGTTAGGGATGACCTATTGGCGACTTGGCCGTCGGCGCCTGCCACGCGCCGTCTGCTGAAGGCGACTCTGGGCCATTGCCTGCGATTTTCGACATGGCGGTCGCTCGATCAGGAAGGGCTGAGCGATGCCGAAATGGCAAGCGTGATGGAACGCTGGCTCGTCGCCCTTTAGCCCTGAATCGAAGAAGGTCCCGGCCACGCCGGGACCCTCCTTGCGATGCCGGAGAATGGGATCAGCGCGACCGGCGGTGCAGGATGCCCATGCCGGCCAGCCCAACAAGCAGCAGCCCGAGGGGCGCGGGAGCCGGCACCGTGCTCGGCTGGCCGGTTTCATAGGTCACGGTCAGGCGCACATTCGCCCGATCATCGGAATAGGAATTGCCAGCATAGGTATAGATATAGGTCTGATCGATGAGGCCTTGCAGGTGCAGGTTGAACCAATCGTCACCCGCCCCGACGGACGCCGCCAAGAGGCCGGTGATGTCGAGCGC
Source organism: Virgifigura deserti (assembly GCA_003576685.1). GTDB lineage: Bacteria > Pseudomonadota > Alphaproteobacteria > Dongiales > Dongiaceae > Virgifigura > Virgifigura deserti. Next base: position 215,524 of record QOZR01000002.1, on the reverse strand, counting down.
ATTCGATCCAGGGGCCACGTTGAAAATCTCGTCGCCATAGCTCACGCCGGGCGCATCCCACTGATAGCCGAGCGCGCCGGTACCGGAATAGCCGGTGACCTGGACGCTTTGTTGCCCAGCTTCGTCGCCATCCAGAATATCGAACGAAAGAATGGCGGAGCTGATGGAGGCCCCCGTCAAGCCGCCGATCCCGACCTGAGCATGGGTGCGGGAAAAGTTGCTTGTTTCGAGTCCGAACAGCGCGGCGAATTCGCTCCCGCCGTCCGCATACATGCCGACATAGCCGGTGCCGCTGAAGGTCAGCGAGGTATCCTCCGTGCTATATCCGTCCCAGGTGCCGATGAACGGCAGTTCATAGACCATAACCGCCGCATGGGCGGCGGAGCCGATAGCGAGGCTTGCATAGGCCGTCATCGCGATAGATGCCCAGAATTTTAAGCTCACAATATTCCCCCCGAAGGCCGCTGGACGAAGAAAAACTATTACCGTCGTCTATAAAGCAAAAAATATGCCAAATAAATTTCTCAAATTATATCAACATGGGTGCAGAAAGGCGCAGCCGAAATTGTAAAATTTCTCGACGCCATGAGTCGTCTGCTCATATTCCACTCGCACCTAGGCGCTTTCCACGCGCGTAGATCGTGAACAGCGGCTGGCTATAGATTGTATGGAGCGGTAAAGGCCGCGCCGGACTGCGCAGCAAAGGGCTGACAGAGCGTCAGGGGACGGCGGTCCTATCGGCCGACGAACCATACGGCGCGGCTCGAAGAATCGAGACGCAAAGTCACCTGCCCTGCGCAAGACACAACCTTGCCTTGCCCGAAGGCCCGAACATCAGGATTTGCTGGAAAGGCGCTGGGCAACGCGACCGGTGGCTGGTGCCCCCGGCTGCCCGGACGAGTAATCTAGTGCACGACGCCCCAGATAGCTCCGGCGATCGGAACGACAAAGCCGAGCGCCAGAACGCCCCAATAGATGACGCTCTGGATCACGAACCGTATTCCCGAATCCGCGCCCTCGACAATGTCATCGATATGCCGGGCCTGCCCAGAGCCAACCGTTTGATGCTGCATGACGCTCTCCAGTCGTTTGGGTACTCGATCACCGGGCCCCGCCGAAGGTCACGGAATCCGACGATTATTGCGGGCAGCTGCCGAATCGTGAGTAGCTGCTGCTACTGAATGTGAGAGACTGGAGAAGCGATAACAAACGAATATATCCCGAGTTTTCCATCGGAAACGCCGATATGACGAGGATGCGGCCGATGAGGACATCATGGAAATCTTGTTGATCCGGACGTTTTCGGAGGTGATCGCCACGGGGAGTTTCGTCGCTGCGGCCGAACGTCTCAATGTGACGCAGTCTACGGTCAGCATGCGCATCCGCGCCCTCGAGGAGCAGCTTGGCTGTCTGCTGTTCCTTCGCAGCAAGGCGGGCGCGCGGCTGACCCCGGCCGGAACGCAGTTCCAGCGCTATGCCCGGGGCATCATCCGGATCTGGGAGCAGGCGCGGCTCGAGGTGGCGCTTCCACCGGGCTATCGCGGGCAGTTGCGGCTGGGCGGCCAGTTCACCCTGTGGGACGGCCTGCTCCTGAAATGGCTGCATTGGATGCGAACCGCGGCGCCGGACATCGCCCTGCGGACCGAGGTCGGCCTTTCGCCGGGGCTGATGCGACAGCTTTTGGACGGCGTCCTCGATATCGGCGTGATGTATACGCCGGAAAGCAGCGCCGACCTCGTAGTCGAACGGCTGTTCGACGAGCGTTTCATTCTCGTCTCGACCATCGGCACGTCGACGGCGCCGTTCGAGCCCGGCTATGTCTATGTCGATTGGGGACCGGAATTTCAGGCCGCGCACGCGGCGCAATATCCGGACCTGCCGATGCCGGGCATGTCGACCAGCCTCGGCGCCTTGGCGTTGCGGTATATTCTGGAGAATGGCGGCTCGGGCTATTTCCCCGAGCGCGTCGTCCGCCCGTTTCTCCAGTCCGGCGCGCTCAAACGCGTCGCCAAAGCTCCGGTGTTCGGCCGGGCAGCTTATCTGGTCTATCCGGATGTGCAGGACAATGCGGCGCTATCGATCGCGTTGCAGGGCGTGCGCCACGTCGCTGCGTTGGAAACCGAAGACCAGTCGACGCCGCTCGATCTTCTCTCGACCGAGTAAGGCCATCGAAATTCATCTCATCCGCTAGTTGTTTTGTTGCTCTGCGTTCGATGCCAACGAATGGACCCACTCGTTGGCATCGATCCCCAGATGTTGCGATCCGACCTCTCGCACCCCGCGTTTCAATGGCCGGTCGCGACTGCGATGGTGCGTCCTGGCTCGATTCCTCGATCCACCCCTAGAGCCTGATCCGATCACATCGAACCGATGTGATCGGTGAATCAGTCTCTAGTTTTATGAGCTAGAGGACGATTCACCGATCAGGTTGGGTCAACCTGATCGGATCGTACTCTGGACGCACCTTCGTTTCAGCTCTTTGATCGGCGTCCGGGTCAGCCCTTGGCCGCCGCGGCGACGGCGGGCTTTTCCGCCTGCCACGCCGTTGTGGGCTTCTGGGTGGTGGCAATGGTCGGCTTGTCGGCCGCCGGCTTGTCCGCGGCCCGCTTGTCCGACGCGAGCCGGACGTCGCCGGCGATCTGACCGCCCGAGGCGATGACGATCTCGCCATAGCGGATCGAGCCGGAGACGCGGCCGGTCGCGTGAACCGACAGGCGCCCGCTGACCATCAGGTCCCCCTCGAACCGACCGCGGATGTCGGCGTTCTCCACCTCGGCGCTGCCGCTGAACAGGCCGGTCTCGTCGATCTCAATGACGCGGCTCTTCATCGATGCCTCGACGCGGCCCTCGACCACGAGCGTGTCGCAGGCCGTGATCTCACCCTTGAGGTGGATGTTGCGGCCGACGATCAGCTTGCTGCCTTCCGGTTCCTTGGACTCGGACTCGGTTTGCGGCTTCGATACGGACTCGGTCTGCGACTTCGATGACGCGGTCGGAATATCGATTCCTCTCTGGCCGAATTCCGGCCGCGGGCCGGTCTGGCCGACTCTGAAATCTGCCATTTTCGCTCCTTCGTTGTTCGGGTTCCTGTTCACTGCGGCAGTTGCATTCGGCACTCCGCCCGCCCTTGAGGGTTCCGGCCTCCTGTCGAGGCGGGACGCCCTGTCGGCAGCGGTTGGCTCGGTTCGATTCTCGGTTTTGCTTCGGAACAGCATAATGGATGTGACCTCTCGCTCAGCGACTGACTCGTCCTGTTGACTGACTCGTCCCGTTGCTACTCGTTGCCGCGCGGTAGATCCCCCTGCTCAAGACATGGCCGCTCGCTGGAAAGATCCTGCAGGCCGTAGCGGGTGCCGAGGGTATGTTGGTCATTATCGCGACATCGGTGATAATGTTGTGACAAGTTCTCGCGCCGATGTCCATCATTGGAGCTACACTGCAAGACTCATGACGGCGACAATCGTCAGCACGACGAGCGCGACCGTACGATAGGTGCGATCGTTGGCGCGACCGAACATCCGCGCGCCGATCCAGGCGGCAGCGAGATAGAGCGGAACGAGCAGCAGCGCCTGACGAAGAATATCGGCAGTGACTCCGCCTTTCCACCAGAGCGCGGCGATGGCGAGAATGTCGATCAGCGCGAAATAGACGATGAAGCTCGCGCGGACGCGCGGCGCCTCATCGGGACCGGACAGATAATAGAAGATGATCGGCGGCCCGCCCATGCCTGAGGCGCCGTTCAGCAGGCCGCTGCTCGCCCCTGTCGCGAGCGTGGCGAGCGGCTTGGGGCGGCCGGTGTAGCGCCAGCCGAAGGAGAGCATCGCGACGAAGGCGAGCACCGCGATGGAGATCGCCCATCGCATGATCTCGGCGTCGAGCGAGAGCAGCAGCCAGGCGCCCATCGGAACGGTCACGGCGGCCGCGATCGTCAGCGTCGCGATCCGCCGCCACTCGACGAGCGGCGCGGCGCCCGGCATCAGCGGCGCGGTAAGGATCAGCTCCATCAGCAGGCCTATCGGTACCGCGGCGGCCGGTCCATAGATCGCGCTGAAGGCCGGCGTGATGATCATCGCCGAGCCGAAACCGGCGAAGCCGCGCACGACGCCGGCCAGCGCGACGGCGCCGCCGGCGAAGACGAGGTGCCAGCCGACAAGGTCTTCGATGACCAAGAACGTTCCCCCTGGCTCGGCGCCGGACTGGGGCGAGCTGGCGAGGACTATAGCCTGAGTAGATCAGGATTCCATCATCTTGTCGGGTATCTTGCCGAGGCCCGAGCGAGGGTCTACGCTTTCCGGCCGTGTTGTTTGATCGGAAGACGTCGGTGGCATGATGACTCGGCAAGCCAACCTCCCGCCGACGCCGGTTTCGAGCAGGCTGATCGAAGCGCTCCGCGACCGGCTCGGCGATCGCCTGTCGACTGCGGCGGCGGTGCGCGAGCAGCATGGCCGCGACGAGTCCTACCATGCTCCGCACGCGCCCGATGCCGTCGCCTTCGCCCGTTCGACCGAGGAGGTGCGCAAGATCGTCGAGATCTGCGCCGCCCATGGGGCGCCGGTCATTCCGTTCGGTACTGGGACGTCGCTCGAGGGCCATGTTGCCGCGCTGAGAGGCGGCGTCTGCATCGACCTCAGCCAGATGAACGGGGTCCTGACGGTCAATGAGGGCGACCTCGATGTGACGGTGGAGGCGGGCGTCACCCGCAAGCAGCTCAATGAGCATTTGCGGCATAGCGGCCTGTTCTTCCCGATCGATCCCGGTGCCGACGCGTCGCTCGGCGGCATGGCGGCGACGCGGGCTTCGGGCACCAACGCGGTGCGCTATGGCACGATGCGCGAGAACGTGCTCGGCTTGACCGTGGTGCTGGCCGACGGACGGGTGATCCGCACCGGCGGACGCGCACGGAAATCGGCGGCGGGCTATGACCTGACGCGGCTGTTCGTCGGGTCGGAGGGGACGCTGGGCGTCATAACCGAGCTGACGCTCCGGCTCTACGGCGTTCCGGAGGCGATCTCCGCTGCGGTCGCTTCCTTTCCGACGGTGGAGGATGCGGTGAACACCGTGATCCTGACGATCCAGTCGGGCGTGCCGGTGGCGCGCATCGAGCTGCTCGACGAGATCCAGATGGAGGCGGTCAACCGCTATTCGAAGCTCGACTATCCGGTGCAGCCGACGCTGTTCTTCGAGTTCCATGGGACCGCGCGCGGCGTAGTCGAGCAGGCCGAGACGGTGAAGGGCCTCGCCGCCGAGTTCGGCGTCGGCGACTTCCGCTGGGCGACACGGCCGGAGGATCGCAGCCGCCTATGGCAGGCGCGGCACGACGCCTATTACGCCGCGCTGGCGCTCCGGCCCGGCGCGAAGGGATGGGCGACGGATGTCTGCGTGCCGATTTCCCGGCTAGCCGAGTGCATATCGGAAACCAAGGCGGATATCCGGCGGTCGAACCTGCTGGCGCCCATCGTCGGCCATGTCGGCGACGGAAACTTCCATCTCGTGTTCGTCGTGGATCCCGACGACCTTCGGGAGATGGCCGAGGCGAAGCGACTCAACGATCGCATGGTGATGCGGGCCTTGGCACTCGGCGGCACCTGCACCGGCGAACATGGCATCGGTTACGGCAAGATCGATTTCCTGACGGCGGAGCATGGCGACGCGGTCGGTGTGATGCGCCTGCTTAAGATGGCGCTCGATCCAGACAACCGCATGAATCCGGGTAAGGTCGTCCGCCTGTAACGCCTGTCGGAACTTTACCGGCGGTCGATAATAGGAAAATATGCTCTTTAACGAACATTGCTGGAACACCAAATGTTCCAGGGCGTTAGAAGCCGTGGTCATTCTTGAGGTGTGTCAGATCGTGGCGGTCATGTAGGGGTGCGCGTTTCGGAAGCCAGAGTGTCATGCTTCTGCCGCAAATTTGCTGTTCCGTGGATAACCCCCAAGATGTCCGTACCACAGGCTTAGAGCGAAAGAGCAATCTTGTATCGTAGAGACTTTCTTGCTGCCTCGCTGGCGGTCGCGCCGTGGCTCGTCGCCGGCATGTCTGCGCCCCTGTCACCGGCGCTCGCCGCCGGTCCGCGTATGGCCGAGCCGCAACCTTTCTCCGTCGGCTGGCTGCGTGAACGCGCCCGCACGCTCGGTGCCGCGGCCTATGAGGCGCCCGGCAACACGCTGCCGCCGCCGATCGCCGATCTCAGCTACGACGAGTTCCGCGATATTCGCTACAGGCCCGAGCGGGCCCTGTGGCTGGATGCCGATCTGCCTTTCACCGCGCAGTTTTACCATCTCGGCTCCTACTACAGAACGCCGGTCCGGATTCACGAGGTCGTCGACAACGTTGCCCGCGAGCTCCAGTTCTCGCAGGAGCTGTTCAATTATGGGGACAACGGGTTCGAGGAGCCGCTGCCTGCCGATCTCGGTTTCGCCGGCTTCCGGCTGCATTTCCCGATCAATCGACCGGACTACCGCGACGAGGTCGCGGTGTTTCTGGGCGCAAGCTATTTCCGCGCCGTGGGCCGGTATCAGCAATATGGACTGTCCGCCCGCGGCTTGGCGATCGACACCGGCTTGCCGAAAGGAGAGGAATTTCCGGCGTTTCGCGAATTTTGGCTCGAACGACCGACTCCAGGCGGAACCGAAATGACGGTTCATGCGTTACTCGACAGTCCAAGCGTCGCCGGTGCCTATTCCTTTGTCATACGTCCGGGAGAAACGACAGTGACCGAAGTGTCGGCGGCTCTCTTTCCCCGCCAACCGATCGAACGGCTGGGAGTGGCGCCGATGACGAGCATGTACCTGTTCGGCCCGAACGACCGTGTCGGGGTGGATGACTTCCGGCCACAGGTTCATGATTCAGACGGGCTGTCGATCTGGCGCGGGTCCGGCGAGTGGGTCTGGCGACCCCTGGTCAATCCGCAGCGCCTGCAGCTCAGTGTCTTCGGCGATCAGAACCCGCGCGGCTTCGGCCTATTGCAGCGGGAGCGGGACTTCGAAGGTTATCAAGACCTGGAGTCGCATTACGAACGGCGGCCGAGTGTCTGGGTCGAGCCGGCCAATGACTGGGGAAGGGGCGCCGTTCTTCTGATCGAGCTTCCGACCGATGAGGAGATCCACGACAACATCGTCGCCTTCTGGGTGCCGGAGGAGCAGATCCTCCCGGGCACGGAGTGGAACCTGGATTACCGGCTGCACTGGGCTCGCATCGCGCCGCAACGGACGAATCTGGCGGAAGTCGTCGCCACGCGGGTCGGGAGCGGTGCGACCCCGGGCGCCGACGACGAGGAAGGCCTCCGCAAGTTCGTGATCGAGTTTGTCGGCGGACCGCTCGCATCGCTCGATGCGAAGGCGGTGGTGGAGCCGGTCGTCACCGCTTCGAAAGGCGAGCTTCTGAAGCCGGTGGCGCATCGGAACCCCATGACCGGTGGTTGGCGCCTGTTCTTCGATTTCCGCCCGGAGGGGGAGGGTCCGGCGGAGTTGCGCAGTTTCCTCAAGCTGGGAGAGTCCGTGTTGACGGAAAGCTGGAGTTATCAATGGACGGCGTGATCGTGGAACGGCGGGTGGATTCCGACGCCGTCCAACGGTTGCGAACATATTTCCTGGGCTTTGGATTCGACGAATCGGTGGCGCTCGAACGGTTGATCGAGCGGGCTCTGGCGGCGCTCGATCCGGCCGAGCGGGCCGAGGACGTCGTGGCGCAGATTCGGCGGCGGGTCGAAGTATGGTTCATCGACAGCCTCGGCTTGGCCATGGCTGCATCGGTCGATGCGGAGGCGATCGGCCGCGTGGCTTTTCTGCTGTCCGATGCGGCACAGCGGTGGCCCCAATATTTCCTTGATGCCGAAGCACCGCCGGTCGAGATGATCGACGCCCTGCGTTTGGCCGCCCCGCTCCCAATTCCGCACCCGGCAGTGACGATGCCGGAGCAGAATTTGAGCCCGGTCTGGTCGCTGGGTCCGGTGCGCCAACTTCTGCGCAGGCCGGCGAGCAAGGCGCCGCAGGCCTGAACACCAGGAATTGCCTGAGAGTCGAGAATGGTACCCACCTCGTCTAACGGTTCCGAGGGCGGCTGGCAGGGTTCGGCCGCATCGGCCTGGACTCGTCGTTTGCTGGTTTTCGGCGCAACCGGCCTGTCCATCGTCGCGGCTACGCGCGCCATGCATGCCGTACTTAGCAGCGGCGGCCTGACCGAATTGGATGTTGTCCTGCTCGCGCTGTTCACGATCAGCTTCGCGTGGATCGCGATCTCGTTCTGGAGCGTCACCGCCGGGTTTTTCGCTCTGATGGCCGGCCGGCAGACCGCGGGGCTGGTCATGCCGGCCGGGGTCATCCCCGGAACGGAAGCCGCAGAGGAAAAGGGGCCCCCGCTCGCGACCCGCACCGCCATCCTGATGCCGGTCTACAATGAGGACCCGGCCCGGGTCACGGCGCATCTCCAGGCGATGTACGAATCGCTCGCCGAGACCGGGCATCTCGACAGCTTCGATTTCTTCATTCTGAGCGACTCGACCGACCCGGCCGTCTGGGTCGCGGAGGAGATGAATTGGCTCTCCTTCTGCCGCCGGGTCGGAGGGCAGGGGCGAATCTTCTATCGCAAGCGTCGACGCAACACCGCCCGCAAGGCTGGCAACATCGCCGATTTCTGTTGTCGCTGGGGCTGTCGCTACGACCATATGGTCGTGCTCGACGCCGATAGCATCATGGCCGGCGAGACGCTGGTCGCGATGGCCCGCCTGATGGAGGCCAATCCGCGCGCCGGAATTATCCAGGCGCCGCCGGTGACGGTCAACCGCAACACGCTGTTCGCCCGCTTCCAGCAGTTCGCCAATCGCCTCTACGGTCCGGTATCGACCGCCGGCTTCGCTTTCTGGAGCCTCGGCGACGGCAATTACTGGGGCCACAACGCGATCATTCGCACCCGGGCCTTCATCGAAAGCTGCGGCCTGCCGACGCTGTCGGGCCGCCCGCCCTTCGGCGGCCACATCCTCAGCCACGATTTCGTCGAGGCGGCTCTGATCCGTCGGGCCGGCTGGACAGTCTGGCTGGTGCCGGAGCTGGGCGGCAGCTACGAGGAATGCCCACCGACCGTGATCGACTATGCCAAGCGGGACCGGCGCTGGTGCCAGGGCAACCTGCAGCATTTGCGCGTGCTGCCGGCGCAACGGCTGCGCTTGCTCAGCCGGCTGCATCTGGTGATGGGGGTGATGTCCTATCTCGCTTCGCCACTCTGGCTGGCGATGATCGTGATCGGGCTGCTCGCCGCCTGGCAGGAGACGCTGACGGAACCGACTTACTTCGCGTCCTACGAGACCCTGTTCCCGATTTGGCCGCTCATCGACCAAGGGCTGGCCAAAAGCCTGTTCGCGATCGTCATCGGCATGCTGTTGGCGCCGAAGCTCTACAGCCTCGTCCTGCTGTTGCGTTATCGCGGCGCCGCCCGCCGCTTCGGCGGATTCGGCCGCGCGACCCTCGGCGTGGTGCTGGAGACGGTGTTCTCCGCGCTGCTGGCGCCGATCATGATGCTGTTCCACAGCGGCTTCGTCGCCAGCATCCTGGTCGGACGCGATACGGGCTGGGGGGGGCAGTGTCGGGACGACGGCGGCATCGGCTGGGGCGAGGCGCTGCGGCGCCATGGCGTCCACAGCCTGATCGGCCTCGCTCTGGCAGTGGTCTCGTACTGGATCGAGCCGGCGCTGCTTCCCTGGATGATGCCGGTCGTCATCGGGCTGGTGCTTGCGGTTCCGCTGACCATCCTTTCCGCGCGCCAGAGCCTTGGCCGGTGGACGCGGCGCCGCGGCCTGTTCCTGATCCCGGAAGAGACGGAAACGATGCCGGTGCTGCGCCGCGCCGCGGAACTGGCCGATAGCATCGAGGGCGCGACCGTCTCGTCGGACGGTGCCGTCGCGGCGGTCGTCGAGGATCCGCTCGTCAACGCCCTCCATATCGCCCTGCTGCCCGGAGACGCGACGCCGACCGCGGCCGAGGAGGCTGCCTTGGCCTCGGCTCGGCTCAAGCTCGCGCAGTCCGAAGGTGACGGTCCCGACCCCGCGCTGCTGACGGTGCCGGAGCAGATGGCGGTCCTATTCGACCCGCCGACGCTGCGCGCGCTGCAGCAAGACCGTCTGCAGGACCGGGCCAAAGCGGCATAGGCATCATGCCGATGCTTTAGGGGCGGGTGTCACATCCGCCCTATTCCGTCAGGGTGTCGCCATCATTCGAGTTCGGCGAAGAAGGTCATCGCGGCCCGCTCGGCCCCCTCCGGCCACCCATGGGGATAGTCCCGGCTTGCTTGCGTGTCATCCTGGCCGTAGAGGCACCAGATAACCGGGTTTCGATTCTCGCGCGTCCCGAACCGTTCACAGGCAAACGGTGCCGCATAACGCTCTATCGGCTCTCCGGACAGATCGTTCTGGACGAGCAGGGCCTCGAGGGCGGCCCGGCCCTCCGAGATCGGCACCAGCCGGTCCTCCGGGTTGTGAAGCAGCAAGGCCGCGGTTTGGCCCGAGCAGTTCACCTCGCTGATTCCCCCGGCCACGGTCGCGATGCCTCGCAGAAGGTTCCCGCGCGCGCAGGCCAGGCTGTTCACGAAGGAGGCACCCAGAGAATGGCCGACCGCGAAGATCTCGTCCATCGCGATGCAGTACCGGCCGGCGAACCGATCGACGACCCTGTCGAAGAGGGCAAGGTCTTCCGGCAGGCGCCACACGAACGTTCCGTCCTCCTGCCGCAAGGCCTGCGGATAGACGAAGATCGTGCCGTCCTCGTCCACGGCCTCGAGGCCATAATATCGGCGCGCTCGGGTGGCCGGGTTTGTTCGTCCGTGGAAGGCCAGGACGAGTCGATAGGCGCGCTCAGGGTCGTATCCGTCCGGAACGAAGGCAATCAGCACGCGGCTCACGCCGCCAACGTCGATGCTTTGCGGTGGCGCGTCTGGCGGCGGGCGCCCGCAGCCCGCCGACCGCCCGGGCGTTTCCGCATTGGCGGACGCGCCGGCGAGGGCAGTCAGCAGGGCGATGACGGCGGAGGTCCGGCGCATGCCAGACAAACGCCGTGCCGGGCGCGCGGTTCACTCGGCTCCGATCCGGCGCGGACGGCGCGCCGGATCGGGGGTCGTCTACGCTGCCGCTTTGCCCGGGATATTCTGGTTGAGGCGGAACAGGTTCTCCGGGTCGTATCGGCGCTTGATGTCCGCCAAGCGGTCGTAGTTTCCGCCATAGGCCGCCGCGACCCGCTCCTCGTCCTCGGTGATGAAGTTGACATAGACCCCGCCAGTGGCGTGTGGTGCGGCGGCGTTGAAGAACTCACGAGCCCACGCGATGCACCGCTGGTCCTCGGCCGGATCGTCCCACCGGGTATGGACGTTCATCACGAAATCGGCATCCCGGTGGGGATAGGCCATAGCATCCGCCGCCACCCGTTTGGTTGCCCCGCCGATCTGGCCGATGAAGATCTCGCATTGCGGGGTCGGCAATTGCCCGGCATATCGAACGGTCAGGTCGATGGCCTCGTCGTCGAGTTCCGTGAAGTTATGGGACTTCCAGTAGTTGCGCGCACCCGGCGTCAGCAGGGGATCGAACGCCGACTGCCAAGCGGTGTAAGGCATAATGTCGACATGGGTTCCGACCGGCTGGCCAAGCGCCATCAGCGGCTCGATCGCCTTCTGGCCTTCGGCAGGGTCGCCGGCATGGCAGAGGGCGAAGACCACGACCTCCTTGCCATGCACCTCCGGCGGCAGGAACGGCAGAGGCGGCGCCTTGCGCAGCACGACCCAGCAGGACAGGTCGTCCGGGCTGTTGGCGGCGAAATCGCGATAACGGCGCAGCAGGTCGCCGGCCCCCTCGAACGGATGCACGATCAGGCCTGCGAGCACATCCGGCCCGACCGCGTGCAGCCGGAATTCGAACGACGTGACGATGCCGAAATTGCCTCCGCCGCCGCGGATGGCCCAGAACAGCTCAGGGTGCTCCTGCTCGCTGGCATGCATCAGCTCGCCGGCGGCGGTCACCACATCGGCCGCAACCAGATTGTCGATGGTCATGCCGTATCTGCGCGAGAGCCAGCCGAAACCGCCGCCCAGGGTCAGCCCGGCGACTCCCGTGGTCGAATTGATACCGAGGGGCGTGGCGAGACCAAAGGCCTGGGCTTCCTTGTCGAACTCGCCGAGCGTCACGCCCGGCTCGACGCGCGCGGTGCGGTTCGTCGGGTCGACCCGCACCGATTTCATTGGCGTGAGGTCGATCATCAGTCCGCCGTCGCACACGGAACTGCCGGCAATGTTATGGCCGGCCCCACGGACCGATGTGAGCAGCCGGTGCTTGCGAGCAAAGCGCACGCATGCCAGCACATCGGCCGCACCGGCGCACTGGACGATGAGGCCGGGGCGCCGGTCGATCATGGCGTTCCAGACCTGCCGCACCTCCTCATATTCCGGGGATTGGGGCCTGACCACAGTCCCACGGAGCTGTGACCCCAACCGATCGATGGCTTCGTCGTCCATCGGTCGGCTCTGTCCGTCCAGGGTTCGCAACGTCAACTCCGTCATGGTGCTTTGTCTCCTGTAAGCGTATTTCTCCTGTCGGCTCGACAGTCGTCGTGCCTGGACTGAGCATGCGCCTCCATTGCGACTCGCCTCAAGTTCACGACCTGTACTAGGCTTGCGGCGATGCCCAAGTCGCCCGACAGGGGGGCGCTATCTGTTTACAGGGCATCCAATAATCAGGAGGCAGGGAATGGAGACGCAAAGCTACGGCCAGTTCTGTCCGGTCGCCATGGCGGCGGAAGTTCTTTGCAACCGATGGACGATGATTGTGGTGCGCGAGCTGGTCGCCGGCAGTACTCGGTTCAACGAGCTGCGCAGAGGTGTGCCGCGCATGTCGCCGGCTTTACTCTCCAAGCGGCTGAAAGAACTGGAGGAAGCCGGCGTGATCAGCCGTGTCCGGGCGGGCGAGCCCGGCGTCCACGAATATCGCCTGACCGAGGCGGGCCGCGACCTGCGCCGGGTGGTGGAGGCGGTGGGCGTCTGGGGCCAGCGCTGGGTTCAGTCGCAGCCTAGCCTGCGCAATCTCGACCCCAGCCTGCTGATGTGGGACATGCGGCGAAATCTAAACCCGGCGCCCATGCCTGATCGGCGCTGCGTGATACATTTTCTGTACCCGGAACTTCAGCCAGCCAAACGTCATTGGTGGCTGGTCGTGGAGCCGGGCGAAGAAGTCGATCTGTGCTCGGTGGATCCTGGCCTGGATGTCGATCTTTACGTCGTGACCGACCTGCGCACCATGACCGCGATCTGGATGGGCTTGGCGGACCCCGACGAAGCCGCGGCGGAGCGTATGCAGATCACCGGGCATGACGGACTCGCCCGCTCCATGCGGACATGGCTTGGCCTCAGTCCGTTCGCCGCGGAGAAGAAACGGGTCGCCGGGTGAACGCGGACGCCGCGTGCCCGCCGTGGCTCAGCTCCTGAGCTGATTGCGGATCGGCAGGTTGCGGATGCGCTTTCCCGTGGCGGCGAAGATCGCGTTCGTCAGCGCTGGCGCGAAGGGCGGAACGCCGGGCTCGCCGACGCCGCCGGGCGGGATGTCGAAATTCTGCTCCGCCAAATGGATATGGATCTCGCGCGGCGCCTCGTCGATGCGGGCGACCTCGTAATCGTCGAAGTTCCCTTGTTCGACCCGGCCGTCCTTGAAGGAAATCTCGCTCTTCAAGGCCAGACTCAGGCCATAGATGCAGGCCCCCTCCATCTGCGAGCGGATGCGGTCCGGGTTCACGTAAGCGCCGCAATCGACGGCGACGTCGACGCGCGGTATCGACAGGGCCCCGTCCTCCTCGACCCGCGCCTCGACGACCGTGGCGACATAGGTGACGAAGCTTCGATGCGCGGCGATGCCGAGGCCATGCCCCGGCGGCAGCTCGCGCCCCCAGCCTGCTTTCTCGGCCGCTACCTCGACCACCCGACGCAGACGTCCCGTGTCGATCGGGTACACCTCCAGCGACTCGCCGTAGTTCCAGAGCGAGTCCACGGACCGAAGGTCAGCTATCCGTGCCGGGCCGATCAGCTCCAGCAGGTAATCCTTCTGATCCTTGCCGGCCGCCGCGGCGAGCTCTCCGGCGAAGGACTGGATCGCGAAGGCATGCGGGATGTTCGAGACGGACCGGAACCAGCCGATACGTGTGTGCGCCGCCGCCTCGCCGTTCTCGCAGCGGATGTTCGGAATCGCGAAGGGCAGATCGACGAAGCCCATGCCGAGTTCGAACGGCGCCTCATGCTTCGGGTCGGGAACGAAGATCGACCCGATGGTCGGTGCCACGCTCCGATGCCGCCACGCGACGGGCTTGCCGTCCGAATCCAGCCCGGCCTCGATCCGCTCGACCGAGACCGTGTGATAATAGCTGTGACGGATGTCGTCCTCGCGCGTCCAGGTCACCTTAACGGGCGCACCGCCCATCGCCTTCGACAGAAGCGCCGCCTCGGCGACGAAATCGGGCTTCGACTTGCGCCCGAAGCCGCCGCCGAGCAGCGTCTGGTTGACCGTCACGTCCTCGATGGGGAGGCCAAGCCTTTCCGACACCTCGACCCGCGTCGCCTGTGGCGCCTGCACGCAGGCCCAGACGTCGCATTTCCCGTCGACGATCCGCGCCGTGGCCGCCGGCGGCTCCATCGGCGCCTGGGCGAGATGAGGCATGTAATATTCGGCTTCGATCGTCGTTGCGGCCTCACCGAACGCCGCGTCGACATCGCCATCGTCGCGCACGATCAGAGCAGGCTTGCGCGCCGTTGTCTCGAGTTCCTTTCTGTAGGCGCGCGAGTCGTATGACCCGTTCGAACCGTTGTCCCAGGTGACCTTGAGCGCGTCACGGCCCTGGATGGCCGCCCATGTGTTGCGGGCGATGACGGCGACGCCGCCCAGCGGTTGGAACTTCGACGGCGCCTCCACGCCCCCTTCAAGCTCGATGATCTTCTCGACGCCGGGGACCTTCATCGCCTCCGCGCTGTCGAGTGACGCGACCTTGCCGCCAAAGACGGGCGGCCGGATGATCACGGCATACTTCATGCCCTCCAGCCGCGTGTCGATCCCGTATAGGGCGCGGCCGGTCGTGATGTCGAAGCCGTCGATGATCGGCATGTCCTTGCCGATATAGCGGAACTGCGAGGGGTCCTTCAGGCGGATCTTGTCTTTCTCCGGGACCTCTAAGGCGCTTGCGTCGGCCGCAAGCTCACCATAGCCGAGCTTGCGGCCGGACGGCTTATGGGTCACCTCGTGGTTCTTCGCCTCGACCTCGTCGGCGGCAACGCTCCAGCGCGCGGCCGCGGCGGCTTCGAGCATCATCCGCGCCGCAGCGCCGGCCTCCCGCATCGGCTGCATGAAGTGCCGCGTGCTGCGCGACCCGTCGGTGTCCTGATTGCCGTATTTGGGCTCGTCGCCGGGCGCCTGGACGACGCGCACCCGCGACCAGTCCGCCTCGAGCTCGTCGGCGACGATCATCGGCAGGCCCGTGCGCACGCCTTGCCCCATCTCCGCGCGATGGCTGACGATGGTCACGCCGCCATCCGGGTCGATCGAAAGGAAGACATGCGGATTATTGACCGTGCCGTGCGGCATCGCCGCGGCGCCATAGACCGGCGTTTCCTGAGCGGACAGAGTGCGAATTGGCAGGATCTGTGCGGCGAGAACAAGACTTCCGGCCGAACCGAAGCCCTTGAGCAGGCCGCGGCGGCTGATGTTCGTGATGCTCCACTCAGTCATGTCAGGCTTCCTTGACTCATGCCTCTTGGGCGGCTTGCTTGATGGCCGTCCGAATGCGCGTATAGGTGCCGCAACGGCAGATATTGCCCCACATCGTGGCGTCGATGTCTTCGTCTGTCGGTTCCGGCGTCTGGTTCAGCAGGGCGACCGCCTGCATGATCTGGCCGGTCTGGCAGTAGCCGCATTGCGCGACCCCGAGGGTCCGCCATGCCTTCTGAACCGGATGATTCCCGTCAGGGTGAAGGCCCTCGATCGTCGTCACGGTCAGGCCTTCCGCAGCGCTTACCGGAGTCACGCAGGAGCGGACGGCTTCGCCGTCGAGGTGGATCGTACAGGCGCCGCAGGCGGCGATGCCGCAGCCGAACTTCGTACCGGTCAGACCCAGCTCGTCCCTGAGATACCAGAGCAGGGGCATCGAAGGATCGCCATCGAACTGCTGATCCTGACCGTTTACCTGCAATTTGACCATTGAGCTCTCCGAGAATTTGCCGGCCCCGCCTGCCTCATGCACAACCGATCTCAACCGGCATTGGGCGGGGGCATGATGACATAGAGAATGTTTTTGATCACGAGATCCGAGCCGGGGTTCTCGACCTCGCCGCTGTCGTCCCACTCGAAGACGATGACCCTCCCGGCCAGGTGCTGCAGCGACATCGGATTGCCGGCCTGCACAGGACGCCGGTGCGTACCCTGCATCTCCTCCTCGCTCGAGGAGATGATTTCGATGTTCCCGTCAGAAAGGGGGATGCCGATCCCGCAATTGCCGGCCGGACACCAGATGACCTCCGGACAGGGCAGCGAGTAGGTGCCCTGGGCACAGATCCGCTCCGCCGTGTCTTGAGTGCCTTGGTCCTGTGCTCTGGCGCTTCCAAAGCCGATCGTCCCAAAGCCGATCGTCCCAGAGCCGATCGTCAGGGCGATCGCGCAGGCGGTTCCGACCGTGACCCTCTTCATCATTCTACCTTTGTCTCACCAGGAAGCGGCGTCAGTCGTTCGTAAGTCATTAATGAGGTTGTTGGAGAATGGTTCCGCAGGAGTCGAGGCAAGAGTTAACCGCGGTCTTCGTGCCTCGCCCGCAGCGCTTGTGCCGGTGGCCGAGTCACCGCATAAGATGCTGCCGGCCGCCTCGTCAGCGAGGCGGTGAACACCCCGGTTGAAAGCTTTCAGCGGAGAAAGAGAATGTCTGCAATAGATCCGGTTCAAGGGCATGGAAGCCGGCTTATCATTCCGGCGCTCGGCAATGTCTACTCCGGCTTGGCCGGCCTGTCCGAAGCCGTCTTGCGTGCGCTCGCCGGCCTCGCGCTCGCCACGCATGGCTATGGCAAGATCATGGATCCGTTCGGCAATATCGGCATGGTCGAAAGCCTCGGTTTCGTGCCCGGCGAGATCTGGTCTCCGCTTCTGGCCGCGACGGAGTTCTTCGGCGGCCTGTTCCTGGCCGCCGGCTTCCTCACCCGTCCGGCCGCATTGGCCACGACGATCGTGCTTCTCGTAACCGTCTGGGTCCACTGGGCCGTGCAGGGGCAGGGCTATCCCGGCGCGGAGAAGTCGATTCTTTGGGCGGCCATCTGCTTCTTCTTCGTGATCCACGGCGCCCGGCGCTTCTCGATCGATCGAATCATCGGCCGCGCGTTCTGATCGGGCGACGGCTCGCGCAGAGCGGAACCGCGACCGTCACCTATGATCCCAAGGCCACGCTGCGGATGACGCATTAGGGCCCGAGCCTTCGGAGACTGCCGCTTCCAGGTGGGAACCTTCCCATTGGCGCCTCGTTTCCTAAGCGAAGCGAGGCAACGGCGGGCATGAGGCACGGAATGAGCATCCACCGGTTCACCGACGTGGTCGTCTCCGCAACGGACCGCGCCCGGCGTGTGGCTGAGGACCCGAAGCCAAGAGCGGCTGAAAAGATGCTCGTCGTCGTTTCGGCGCTCGCTTTCGGCGTTTCGGGGCCTGCCGTCGCGCAACAGGGAGACGAATTTCTTGGGCCAGATGTGTTCGAAGAGCAGTTGGAGACGCCCGAGATCGAAGACCGTGGCGAGGTCACCGATATCGAGAGCTGGGGATATGATGCGCTGTATGACTCCGGCTGGCGCGCGGGTGAACTGATCGAGACTTCGGTGCAGGGCGGCGACGGCACCGTAATCGGGGATGTGGAGGACCTTCTCGTCGAAACCGAGGGGGCACTCGCGGGAATCATCGTCGAGACCGGCGGCGTTCTCGATATCGGCGATACGCATCTCCTCGTCCCGTGGTCCGACGCGGAGGTTGCCGCAGACATGGCGACGGTGTCGATTCCCGTGAACGAGGAGAATGTCGACGACTTCGATCTGATCGACGGCGACGAGTCCGTGGACGAAGCAATCGAGAGGACGGGCGGCTGGCAGGCCGCGTCACTGATCGGCGGCGATGTCGCCGCGACCGGCCTCTCCCACTACGGCACGGTCGAGGATCTGATCTTCAGCCGGAAGGGAAAGCTGATGGCCGTGGTCGTGGATCCGGACGATGTCGTCGACGAGGGCGGACCCTATGCCTTCCCTTATCTCGAAGACGCCTACGATCCGGTGTACAACGCCTATACCGTTCCTTACACGCCGGAGCAGGCCGCCCGCCTGCAGCCGTTCGACTACGGTGCGATGGATACAGCCTCGTCCGAATGAAGGCGAGGCGCGATCTGTCCCTGGGCCGGTGGCTGCGCGGACCGCTAGTCACGCTGAGGGTGTCGCGGTTGTGCGCCACGGCCATCGGCGAAGCCGAGATCCCGCTTAAGGTAATCCGGAAGGCTGTCCGGGTCGATTCTGGGAACGGCCCTGAGAGCGACCCTGGAAACCACCGGGAGCCGCAGCGCGAGCCAGTGCGGCAGCCAGCAAAAGAGCCGGAGCCGCGGCGGCGCGGCAGGCTGCGATGCGAGGCAGTGCGAGGGCTGGGCCATGGTGGTGTTGCCTGATTTGCTGATGGGCACACCATCCATTTGAGCCAACCAGGCCCTGCTTTCCAACGAAAGCTCGATGGGGTAGCATAAGCCCCACTTATGACAGCTTACCTGCCGCCACTCGCCGCAATCCGCTGTTTCGAGGCCGCCGCCCGCCACCAGAGCTTCACGCGTGCGGCGCACGAGCTCGGCATGACGCAGGCGGCCATGAGCTACCAGATCAAGCTTCTCGAAGAGCGGCTCGCCGGGCCGCTCTTCCTACGCGGTTCGCGCGGGGTTGTGCTGACGGAGGCGGGGCGGCGCCTCGCCCCGGCGGTCACCGAGGCCTTTTCCACCCTCCGCGCTGCCTTCGAGGATTTGGGCGAAACGGCCGAAGGGGTGCTCTCCGTCAGCGCCGTGAACACCTTCGCCTCGAACTGGCTGGTGCCACGCCTCGGCGCCTTCCAGCTTGCCCATCCGGGCATCGCCGTCCGGCTCGACGTGTCGGGGCACCTCGTTGACTTCGCCCGCCAGGAGATGGACATCGGCATTCGCTGCGGTGACGGTTGCTGGTCGGGTCTCGCGGCCCATCGGCTGATGGCGGTCGACTACACGCCCATGCTGAGTCCGGGCCTCCTCGACAGGATGGGGCCGCTCGACGCCCCGGCCGATCTCTTGAAACTGCCGCTGATAGACCCGGCGGACCCATGGTGGATGGACTGGTTCACTGCTGCGGGCCTCCCGGCGCCGGACCTTTCGCGCCGCACCGAGATGCGGGTCGGCACGCAGCATCTTGCGGGAAACGTCGCGCTCGCCGGCCATGGCGTGGCCATCCTGACACCTGCATTCTTCGCCGAGGAGGTCGCCGCAGGCCGCCTTGTGCAGCCCTTCCCCCTGGTCCACAGATCCGGGGCGAGCTATTGGCTCGTCTATCCCGAGGCGCGGCGGCGTTCGGGAAAAATCCGGGCCTTCCGCGATTGGCTCCTCCAAGAGCTCGCAAGCGAGGCGTAACGGTCACGGGGGGGAGGGGGCGCTTCTCGTCCCTTGGTCTGATCGCCCCCTGTCCGCCGAGCTAATCCGAGGCGATCAGCCACGCATCCGCTTGCCCTGGGGATCGAACAGCGGCTGCAGCGAGATTGCGGCCGGCTTCCGCTCACCGAGGATCTCGATCTCGAAGCCGCTGGCCTCGGCGGCGAGTTCGGCCGGGATGTAGGCCAGCGCGACCGACTTGCCGATATGGTGCGCGTAGCCGCCCGACGTGACCCAGCCGACGACCTTGCCGTCGTGCCAGACCGGCTCGTCGCCGATCACGTCCACGTCGGTCTCGTCGACGGCGAAGGTGACGAGGCGGTGGCGGGGGCCTTCCTCCTTCTCCCGCAAGGCGGCGTCGCGGCCGATGAAGTCGTTCTTCTCCAGTGCGACGAAGCGGTCGAGGCCGGCCTCGAAGGGGCCGTAGATCGGCCGGAATTCGCGCGCCCAGGTTCCGAAGCTCTTCTCGAGGCGCAGCGCGCCGAGGGCGCGAGAGCCGAACTGCCGGAGGCCGAGATCCTTGCCGGCCTCGAGCAGCAGCTCATAGAGGGCGAGCTGATAGTCGGCCTTAACCCAGATCTCGTAACCGAGGTCGCCGGTGAAGGTGAGGCGGCCGACCTTGACCGGAATCATGCCGAGATCCAGCTCACGGAACGACATGAAGGGAAACGCGGCGTTCGACAGGTCTTCCGGCGTCAAGCGCTGAAGGAGCTCGCGCGACTTCGGGCCGGCGACGGAGAAGCCGAGAATCTCGCTCCGCAGCGAGCGCACGGCGACGCCCTGCTCAGGGAGATGCGCCTCGAACCAGCGCATGTGATAATCCTCGGCCGGGCCCGAGCCGAACAGGTAGAACCGCTCCGGGCCAGCCTTCGCCACGGTGAAGTCGCCGATCAGCTTGCCGTCCGGGTTCAGCATCGGGGTCAGAACGACGCGGCCCTGGCGGGGCATGCGGTTGGCCAGCAGGTGCGACAGCCAGCCCTCGGCATCCGACCCGGTGACTTCGTATTTGGCGAAGCTCGAGGTCTCGATCAGGCCGACGGCGTTACGGACCGCATGGCATTCCTCGTCGACCGGACCATGCGCATTCGAGCGCTTGAAGGTCACCTCCTCTGTCGGCTCCATGCCCTCGGGCGCGAACCACAGCGGATATTCGAGGCCATAGCCGACGCCGAAGACGGCACCCTTCGCCTTCAGCCGGTCATAGACCGGCGTCGTGCGCAGCGGCCGTGCGGCGGGAAGCTCCTCGTTCGGGAAGCGGATGCGGAAGCGGCGCGAATAGTTCTCGCGGACCTTGGCGTTCGTGTAGGCGAGCGTCGCCCAATCACCGTAGCGCGCGACGTCCATACCCCAGACGTCGGCGCCCGGGTCGCCGTTCACCATCCAGTTCGACAGGACGAGGCCGACGCCGCCGCCCTGGCTGAACCCGGCCATGACGCCGCAGGCGACCCAGTAGTTCTTCAGGCCGCGGACCGGGCCGATCACGGGGTTGCCGTCGGGCGCGAAGGTGAAGGGGCCGTTGATCACCTGCTTGATCCCGGCCTGCTCAAGTACCGGATAGTGCCTGAAGCCGACCTCCAGCGACGGCGCGATGCGGTCGAGATCGGGCGGCAGCAGCTCATGGCTGAAGTTCCAGGGGGTTTGCCGCTCCGACCAGGGGACGCCGGCGCGCTCATAGGTGCCCATGAGGATGCCCTTGCCCTCCTGGCGCATATAGATCTCGCCCTCGAAGTCGATGGCGTGGAGCATCTGCTTGCCTTCGGCCTCATTGAAGGCCACGACTTCGGGAATCTCCTCAGTGATAAGGTATTGATGCTCCATGGCGAGGATCGGCAGCTCCAGCCCGACCATGCGGCCGACCTCGCGCGCCCAAAGGCCGCCGGCATTGACGACATGCTCGGCATGCAGATTGCCCTTCTCGGTGATGACATCCCAGCTGCCGTCGGGCCGCGGCTTCAAGTCCGTCACCGGCGTGAAGCGATAGATTTCGGCACCCTGCACCCGTGCCGCCTTGGCGTAGGCGTGGGTGACGCCGGAGGGGTCGACATGGCCCTCTATGGGGTCGTAGAGCGCGCCCAAGAACTGCGACTTGTCGAGGATGGGGAAGAGCTTGTGGGCCTCGTCAATCGAGATCAGCTCGGTCTTCATGCCGAGATAGCGGCTACGCGCCTGGACGAGGCGCAGCCAATCCATGCGTTCCTGCGTTCCCGCCAGCATGACGCCGCCGGTGATATGGACCCCGCAGGACTGGCCGGAGATCTCCTCGATCTCCTTGTAGAGGTCGATCGTGTATTGCTGCAGCTTCGCGACGTTCGGGTCGCCGTTGATCGTGTGCATTCCGCCGGCGGCATGCCAAGTGGAGCCCGAGGTGAGCTCGTCTCGCTCTAGCAGGACCACGTCCTTCCAGCCCGCCTTCGTCAGATGATAGAGGACGCTGGCGCCGACGACTCCGCCGCCGATCACGGCGACCTGAACATGCGATTTCATCTCTCGATTTTCCTGCGTTGAGGCCCGATTCCGACACTCGGTTTCCGGACATAGCCTGCATACCCGGCTGGCTGACTTTACTCAAGGAGCGACCAAAATTGTCGCGCCAAACCCGCCGGCGGTTTTCTCGCCGGTGTTCGGTTCGACTTCGCTACAGGAAAACTGCGCGAGCCCAAGCTCGCGGTGGTCGTCAGATCGCCTCGCCAGCTCCGCGCGCCTCGCAGATCTGGTCGACGATGCCCCAGGCCTTCGCCTCTTCGGCGGTCATGAAATGGTCGCGGTCTAGCGTGCGCTCGACCTCCTCGTAGGAGCGGCCGCAATGCTTGGCATAGAGCTCGTTCAGCCGGCGCTTCGTCTTCACGACGTCCTCGGCATGGCGCTCGATGTCCGAGGCCTGTCCCTGGAAACCGCCTAATGGCTGGTGCAGCATGATGCTTGCGTTCGGCAGCGCGATGCGCCGGCCCGCTGCGCCGGCCATCAGCAGGAACGAGCCCATGGAGCGGGCCGTGCCCATGCATACTGTCGACACCGGGCTTCTGATGTACTGCATGGTGTCGTAGATCGCGAGGCCGCTGGTCACCACCCCGCCCGGCGAGTTGATGTAGAGAGCGATCTCCTTCCGGGGGTTATCCGACTCCAGCGAGAGAAGCTGGGCGCAGACCAAAGCCGAGACGCCGTCGTCGATCGGCCCGTTCAAGAAGATGATCCGCTCGCGCAACAGGCGCGAAAAGATGTCGAAGGCCCGCTCGCCTCGGCTCGACTGCTCAATCACCATCGGGACGAGGTTCGTCGGACCGCTCATTGCCATTCCTCCACCACCATCAGGACCAATTTCATCAGGCCGCCCGTCGCAAAGAGTTTGCGACAAGGATCGTTCGTCGCGGCTTTCTTCGCAGGTCGTGCGGCCGCATGCTTGAAACCGTGCGTGCGAGTTGCACCACCGGCCGACGCAGGCTAAGCGGGAAGCCGCTATGAATCACGCGCAGACGCGTGCCGCCCGTTGCGGTCTTGGTGAGAACGAAGGTCACGACGGTGTCGAGGGTGCGACCGCCGGCATCGCGTTCGGCCTCGCCGCCGCGCCAGCTATAGCGGAGCAGGCGATTGGGCTCGACCGCCAGCACTTCGCATTTGATGGCGCCGTCACCCGATTCGGACTTTGCCTGGAAGGTGAAGCGGCGACCGACCTCCGGGCGGATGTCGTTGGGCATGAGCCAGGCGGCGAGCAGATCCGGGACCGTCAGTGCCGGCCAGACCTTCTCGGGCGGCTCGGCCAGATCGCATTCAGTAATGATGGAGTCCGTGGCGTTCTCGGAGCCGTTGGCGGATTCGTCCGGCCTGTCGTCGTAATTCATTGATCCATTTCCTTGAGCAGGTTCTTCAGCTTCTCGATACGTTCCGGCCAGAATGCGCGGTAGCGGTCGACCCAATCGACCAGAGGGACGAGGCCGGCGGGATCGACCCGATAGTAGGCGCGCCGGCCCTCGCGGCGTTCGAGGACCAGACCCGCTCCCCGTAGCACGGCCAGATGCTGTGAGATCGCCGGCTGCGAAACCGGAAAGCCGGCTTTCAGCTCCGAAACGCTCATCTCGCGCCCGGCAAGCCGCTCGAAGACGGCGCGTCGCGTTGGATCAGCCAGAGCACGGAAGACGTTGGTTTCGATCATGACGAATATATAAGTGCATACTTATGGGAGACGCAAGCGCCCATCGTCCGTTCAAGTGCCTGGACCGATGTCGGCATATCTGCGGAGCGGGCGTTCGGCAGATCCCCGTCATGACGCCTTCACAAACGCCGACGCTCTTGCCTATTCTCGCTTCCCTTGCGACGAGCCCAGTCTGCCCTCTTGGTCCCAATCACCTGACGAGTCCCTATGACCCCCATCAGCCAACGCATTGCCGACGAGCTCGGCGCCCGCACCCCTCAGGTCGACGCTGCCGTGGCGCTGCTCGACGGCGGCGCCACCGTCCCGTTCATCGCGCGCTACCGCAAGGAGGCGACCGGCGGCCTCGACGATGCGCAGCTTCGCACGCTGGAGGAGCGCCTGCGGTATCTGCGCGAGCTTGAGGAGCGGCGGGCCGCGATCCTTGCCAGCATCCAGGAGCAGGGGAAGCTCGACGCGGCGCTCGAAGCGGCGATAAAGGAGGCCGATACCAAGGCACGGCTCGAGGACCTCTATTTACCTTTCAAGCCGAAGCGCCGCACCAAGGCGCAGATCGCCAAGGAAGCCGGCCTCGAGCCGCTGGCGGACGCGCTGCTCGCCGACCCCACGCGCAACCCGGAGGAGACGGCGGCCGCCTATCTCGACACCGAGCGCGGCGTGCCCGACACCACCGCCGCGCTCGACGGCGCGCGGCAGATCCTGACGGAGCGCTTCGCCGAGGATGCCGATCTGGTCGGCGCCCTGCGCGAGCATGTGTGGGAGAACGCTAAGCTCGTCTCCAAGGTCGCCGAGGGCAAGGCGGAGGCCGGCGCTAAGTTCGCCGATTACTTCGACTATGCCGAGCCGATCAAGGCGATTCCGTCGCATCGCGCGCTGGCGCTGTTTCGCGGTTCGCGCGAGGAGGTGCTGTGGCTGTCGTTCGATCTCGGCGACGGCGAGGACCGGACGCGCCTCAACGCTTGCGAGCTACGCATCGCGCAGCGCTTCGACATCGCGGACCAGGGCCGCGCGGCGGACAAATGGCTCGTCGAGACGGTGCGCTGGGCCTGGCGCGTGCGCATCGCACTGCATATCGAGACCGATCTGCGGCTGAGGCTTTGGCAAATCGCCGAGGAGGAGGGGATCAACGTCTTCGCCGCCAATCTGCGCGACCTTCTGCTCGCTGCGCCGGCCGGTGCCCGGTCGACCATGGGGCTCGATCCCGGATTTCGGACCGGCGTCAAGGTCGCGGTCGTCGACGGCACGGGCAAGATAGTGGCGACCGAGACGATCTATCCGCACGAGCCGCGGAAGCGCTGGGACGAGTCGATCGCGACGCTGGCAGAGCTCGCGCGGCGGCATGCGGTCGCGCTGATCGCCATCGGTAACGGTACGGCCTCGCGCGAGACCGACAAGCTGGCGGCCGAGCTGATTCGCCGGCACCCGGAGCTGACGCTGACCAAGGCGATGGTGTCGGAGGCGGGGGCCTCGGTCTATTCCGCCTCGGCCTATGCCTCGCAGGAGCTGCCGGAGCTCGACGTGTCCCTGCGCGGCGCCGTATCGATTGCGCGCCGGCTGCAGGATCCGCTTGCCGAGCTCGTCAAGATCGATCCCAAATCGATTGGCGTCGGCCAGTACCAGCATGATGTGAGCGAGGTGAAGCTGTCGCGCTCGCTGGATGCAGTGGTCGAGGACTGCGTGAACGCCGTGGGCGTCGACGCCAACACGGCGTCGGCGCGGCTACTCGCGCGGGTGTCCGGCCTCGGCGAGGCGCTCGCCCAGGCCGTTGTCGCCCATCGCGACCGGCACGGACCGTTCCGCACGCGCGAGGCATTGCGCGAGGTGCCGCGGCTCGGGCCCAAGGCGTTCGAACTCGCGGCCGGCTTCCTGCGCATCGCGGACGGCGACGACCCACTCGACGCCTCCGCGGTGCATCCGGAGGCCTATCCGGTTGTGCGCCGCATCGCGGCCGCGACGCAGGGCGATATCCGCGCGCTGATCGGCAATGCGCCGGTGCTGCGCAAGCTCACGCCCGATGACTTCACCGACGCGACCTTCGGCCTGCCGACCGTGGTCGATATCCTGCGCGAACTCGAGAAGCCTGGCCGCGATCCGCGGCCGCAGTTCAAGACGGCGAGCTTCCGCGAGGGCGTCGAGACGCTCGAGCAGCTCAAACCCGGCATGCGGCTCGAGGGGGTGGTCACCAATGTGGCAAACTTCGGCGCCTTCGTGGATATCGGCGTCCATCAGGACGGGCTCGTGCATGTCTCGGCGCTGGCGGATCGCTTCATCAAGGATCCGCGCACGGTCGTCAAGCCCGGCGATGTCGTCAAGGTGCGCGTGCTGGAGGTCGACCTAAAGCGCCGGCGCATCTCTCTTAGCATGCGGAGCGATGATTCCGCGACCCGGCTCGCGACTCAGCCGGGCGTCGGCAAGGCGGAGCGCCGGTCCGGAATCAAGGCGTCCGGAACCAAGGCGTCTGGAGCGAAGGCGCTCGAAACCAAGGCTGCGAAGCGCGGTCCGGCGAGCCGTCCACCCGCCACAGGCGGCGCGCTCGCCGAGGCCTTCGCTCGCGCCCGCCAGGCGCGGTCGGAAGACGGTCGCTGATCACCGCCTAACCCAGCGCCGCCGTGCCGAAACTGATCCAGAGGAGGACTGCCCCGATCAGCAGCCCGAGGCCGACTCCTTCGGCGAGTTGTTTGAAGATCCTGTCCATTGTTTCCCCTCCCGGTCGCTTGTTGTCCCGGGAGTATGTTCATGATTTGTTCTATTGATCAAGTGGAGTTTTCGAATAGGGGCCGCAGCCATGTTTTGGCCCGTAGGGCCGTCGACGGCGCAACACCGGCTCGGAGCCGTGGCCCGCGAAGTCCTGACCTGCCTTGGAGAAAAGTCGAAGTGCACTGTCGGATCGCTCTTCGCCCAATCGTCTTTTAGTCAGATTCGCCGAATCGCTAAATTGACGCAGGCATAAGAAGGCTGGCCCGGCGCGGCCGCAGACCCTGTTTGCCGCCGGTTCTCAATATGGAAAGGAGAGAACACATGCTCTACAAAGGTAGTTGTCACTGCGGCAGAGTTGCATTCGAGGTTGAAGGTGAGCTTACCGCGGCGGTGGCATGCAACTGCTCTATCTGCTCCCGCAGAGGCTCGCTTCTATGGGCTGTACCCCGCGACAATCTACGCTTGCTCACGTCGGAAGAAGGCGTTGATACGTACACTTTCAACAGGCACGTTATCAGTCATCGGTTCTGCCGGACATGTGGCGTTCACCCGTATGCCGAGGACGTAGACGCAGACGGCAACCGATCGGCCTATATCAACATTCGCTGCCTCGAAGGCCTTGAACTTACGTCCGTTCCAACAATCGACTTCGACGGTCGTTCCTTGTAAATGTTGTTCACCCGGCTAGGCGTCACCGCCGATACGGCTTTTGAACTACGCCTATTCATGGTTGCCCGACCCTGGTCCCAGGGCCTTAACCCGGAGGCATGCTCTGCAGGACGCGGGCGCCGAAGGCGGGTAGGGGCAGGATCGGCGCGTCGGGGCTCACCGTGAGCGTTTCGCCGCTCAGCAGGTCGATGACTTGGCCGCTGCCGAGCGTGGCCGTGATCTCGTCGGTGCGTGACAGCGAGGCGCGTACGGGCGTTTCGCCATAGTTGAGCAGGACGAGCAGGCTCTCGTCCGGAGACGGCCCCGGTCGCAGATAGGCGAGTACCGTCTCGCCATGCGACGTCTCGACGAGCTGCAGGTCGCGCGTGCGCAGGGCCGGCTCGGCCTGGCGCAGGCTGATGAGCCGCGTATAGTAAGGGCGCAGACCGTGCGGATCCTCCCAGGTGATGGGCGGACCCTCGGCATAGGGCTCGAACGCCGCGCCGACTTCGTCGCCGGTGTAGATACCGGGAATGCCCGGCAGGGTCAGGAGCATGGCGGCGGCGACCCGGGTGCGCCCGATGCCATAGCGGGTGATGAAGCGCGCGCCGGTGTCGTTGTTGTTCATGAAGCGGAAGATCAACGTATCCGGCGGGCGACCGGCGCCGTCGTTGGTCAGCGCGGCGCGGAGATGGGCAGCGGTGTGGGCGCGATCCTCGAAGGCGCGGAACCAAGCCCATTTGCCGAGGTCGTTGGTCCAGTCATAGGCGGCGTCAAAGCCGTTCGCGACATAGTAGGGGTCGCGGGCCGAGGCCTCGGCGAGAAGCAGCAGGTCCGGATCGATGCGCTTCAGCTCCGCGCGCCAGCGCGGCCAGAACTCGGGCGCGCGCTCGTGGACGCCCCAGCTCACATCGACGCGGAAGCCGTCGATGCCGAGATCGCGGACCCAATGGGCGAACGCCTCGATGACATAGCGCTGCACCTCCGAGTTGTCGTAGTTCAGGTTCTTCAGGTTCTCCCAGTTGAAGTAAGTGGTGACCTCGCCGGTCTCGTCGCGGTCGAAGAAGTCGAAATAAGGCGACGCCTCGCCGCGGCTTGCGACGTCGACATAATATGCGTGCTCGTCGGAGAAATGGTTCGGGATGAAGTCCATGACGACCCGCAGGCCGCGCGCATGGGCCGCATTGACCAGCGCGCGAAGATCCGCCTCGGTGCCGAAGCGCTCGCGCACCTCGAACGGATCGGTCACGGCATAGCCGAAATCGTCCTCGGGCGCATCGGTAATCGGGGAAAGCCAGAGCACGGTCGCGCCGAGCGCCGCGATCTCGTCGAGGCGCGCGGTGACGTCGTCGAAGCCACGCGGGCCGAAGAAGAACGGCACCACGCCATAGATCACCGCCTCGTCGACCCAGGCGGGGTGCTCGCGCGCGAGGTTGACGGCCCGCGCTTCGCCATCGCGGACGCGGAACACCGCGGTGCTCTCGTCGGCGCGGCCGAGGGCATCGACCGCACGCAGCGTGACGTAGTAGGCGCCGTCGACGGTCTGGGGCTCGAGGGCCAGCTGCTTGCCCGTCGTCGGCGCCGCGTCGAGCGGCGTTTCGCTGCCGGCCGCATAGAGCGGCGCCGGATTGTCGGGGCGGGCGCGCCATTCATAGCGGACGATCGGCACGGCGCGCGCCGGGGCGGGCTCGCTGCGGCCGGCGTCGAGGATCAGGCCCCTCTTGGTGCCGGCGCTGGTGACGACGGTGCGGATCCAGGCTTTTGGCCGATCGCGCAGCTGCACCGTCCAGTGCTGGGCGGCAGAGGCGTCGTTGCTTTGGCAGACGGCGCGCACCTCGTTCGCGCCTTCCTGCAATTCGACAACGGCGGAGAAATGCGTGCCGTCGCGCCATGCGGGGACCGTGCCTCCCGGTGCCGTCACGACGATGTCGTTGCAGGCGCCGGTCAGGGTGCCTTCGATGCGTTTCTCGAACGTCCAGGCATCGCCGCCGGTACTTTCGAGCGACAGTGTTGTGTCGGGAGTGGCGCAGGCGCCGACAAACAGCGCGGCGAGTGGACCAAGCGAACGCAACAGTCGGGTCATGCGAGGCTCATGACCTGCATGACTTGATTTGTCAACGTCGATGGGTTCGAGCCCCACCCCAACCCTCCCCCAGCCGAGCTGGAGGAGGGTTGGGGTGGGGGCTGTTAAGTCTCGATCGCCAGATCCTGGCCGAAGATGTAGTTCGACGGGTGCATCTGGAAGCCTTTCACGCGCTTGTCGTAGAAGGTGAAGATGGAGCGCCAGATCGGCTGCACGATCGGCCCGTCCTCCTGCATGATCTCCTCAAGCCTGGCGATCACCTCGCGGCGCTTGTCGACGTCGAGAATGCCTTCCGCTTCGGTCAGCAGGCGGTCGAACTCCGCGTTCGAATAGCCGGACTCGTTCCACGGTACGCCCGACCGGTAGCCGAGGCCGAGGGTCATGACGCCGAGCGGCCGATGATACCAGATCGTGTAGCCGAACGGGACCTTGGTCCAGACGTCCCAATATTGCGCGCCGGGCATCGTGTTGATCTTGACCCGGATCCCGGCATCCTCCCACTGCTCGACCATCGCCTGGACGGAGATCGGCTGCCATTGCGGGTCGTTCGGGCAGGCGAGCTCAAGATCGACGCCGTCGGGATAGCCCGCCTCGGCGAGCAGGCGCTTCGCCGCCTCGACGTCGCGGCTCATGAATGGCAGCTTGGCATATTCCGGGTGGATCGGGCAGACATGATGGTGCTCGCCCGGCAGGCCGAGCGAGCGCAGCGAGACTTCGAGGACCTTCTCGGGGTCGATCGCCAGTCGCAGCGCCTTGCGCACCCGCGGATCGTCGAATGGCTTCTCGCTCACCTTGCCGCGGACCACTGCGGTCTCGGCCGTCCCCGCCTGATACATCTCGACGAAGTCCAGGGACTTAAGCCCATCCAGCGTGTTCGTGTCGGCGGCGTAAAGACCGTGGATCTGCTTCGATGCCAAAGCGGCGAAAGACGCGGCGGGATCGTCGCCCAGATCGATGAACTCCAGCCCGTCGAGATGAGGGCCGCCGCCCCAATAGCCGGGCCGCGCCTTCAGGACGGACTTCTGGCCGACGCTGTGTTCGACAAGCTCGAAGGGACCCGTGCCATTCGATCCCGGCCCGAACTCGCCGTTCTCTTCGGGGTCGATCATCGGGAACGGATAGTGGAAGAGATGCTCCGGCACGGCGAGCTGGGCAACCTTCGCGTTCAGACGGACCGTGTGATCGTCGATTTTCTCGATGGCGTTGGCGTCCCAAAGCTCGGTCGTCGCGACGCCGTCCTTCTCCACCTCGTTTAGCATGTAGCCCTTCATCAGCCCCAGCATCGAGGAGCCGGTGGCGGCGTCGAGCACGTGGTTGAGGTTCCAGATCACGTCGTCGGCCGTGAAATCGCGGCCGTTATGCCATTTGATGCCCTTGCGCAGATGCAGCGTCCAGGTCCGCAGGTCGTCGCTCGCATCCCACCGCTCGAGCAGATGGGGGCGCGTGATGTTGTCATAGCCGGTCCTGGTCAGGTACTCGCAGACCTGGCGGCAGACATTGCTCTTCTCGGCCCAGTCGAAGGTGTGCGGCGTCGCCACCTCTTTGACCCGCATCGCGATTCGAAGAGTGCCGCCCTTCGGCAGGGCGGCCTGCGCCCGGGCCGAGGGGACCGCAGCCTCGCCGAGCAGCTTGCCGACGAAGCCGTAGGCGGCTGTCGCCGAGAGGCCGAGGAGCGTCGATGTCCGAAGAAACTCCCGGCGGTCGATCTTCCCCTCGACCAGCTTTTCCTTGAGTACTGGAATGTAGCGATGGCTGTCCCTCGGCATTTTGCGGCTCCCCGTGATTGTTTTGGCCGAACTTGGCTGCTGACCGGCTGCATTGTCCGGTCAGATTTTTATTTGTTCGAAGGATAAGCACAGCAGCGCCGCTTCGCGCTGTAAACAGTAGAAAAACTGTTCCTATGGATGAGGCCTGGTT
This sequence comes from Virgifigura deserti, assembly GCA_003576685.1. GTDB lineage: Bacteria > Pseudomonadota > Alphaproteobacteria > Dongiales > Dongiaceae > Virgifigura > Virgifigura deserti. Next base: position 184,364 of record QOZR01000002.1, on the reverse strand, counting down.
ATGGAAGTGGTTATGCTTGGAACAGTGCGCCGCTACGGGAAGGAGGATGCCTCACCCATTCATAGAGCGTGACCGCCGGCGACCTGAATTACCTGGCCGGTAATCCACCCAGCCGCGTCGCTCATCAGGAATGCGACCGCCTGCGCGACATCGTCCGGCGCCCCGAGCCTGCGGAGCGGGATCGAGGGCATGACCTTCTCCGCCAGAAGGTCGTCGATGTAACCGGTTTGGACCGGGCCCGGTGCGACGGCATTCACGGTGATGCCGAGAGGGCCCAACTCGATCGCCGCCGCCCGCGTCATCGCTTCCAGCGCAGCCTTGCTCGTGCCGTAGAAAATCTGTCCGGGAAAGGCGCGTGCCGCGTCGGTGCTGATATTCACGATGCGGCCGGCAGGTTGGGCGCGATTCGAGTATCGCCGGGCGAATTCGGACATGAGCATGGTCGGGGCGCCAAGATTGACATCGTAGTGACGGCGATAACCTCCCCAGTCTGCCTCCAGCAGATTGTCGGGAAGCTCGCAATGAGCCGCGTTGTTGACGAGCCCATAGAGCGGGCCGAGTTCGGCCTCGGCCAGAGCGAGGAGGCGAGCAGGGGCTTCGGAGACAGAGAGATCGCCATCGATGGCGACTGCGCGCCTTCCAAGACCCCGAATCTCGGCTATTACCGCTTCGGCGGCTTCAACGCCAAGGGCGGAATGCTCCGCCCCTACGGGTTTCGCCGTGCCTGCCAGATAGTGGACCGCAATGTCAGCCCCATGCTCGGCGGCAGCGATTGCAATCCGTCGACCGATTCCGGAGTTGGCTCCCGTGACGAGAACGGACTTGCCGGCAAGGGCGAAATTCGGAGGCATTGGTTCATACGCTCACTTGTATCCGGCGCCCGCAAGTTCCGCGGCCGCGATCTCGGCGACCGCCAGATCCAGCTCGGGCTTCACGCCGTCGCCAAGGTACCAGACTGCCGAGAGGCCGGCCCAGGCCAGGATCCATTTCAGCAGCCGCACACGCTCCAGTCCCGCCGCTTCGGCAACCACGGCCGCCTGCCGCGCTAAGCGGCCGGTCGCGGTCGCGACCTCTAGATCGGGATTGCAGAAGATGTTCGCGAAGTCGAAGCCGCGCTCGCCCACTAGGCGCTTCGGGTCGATGGCGAGCCAGCCGCGAGGCCCGGCGTCCAGGACGTTTTCATGGTGGAGGTCGCCATGCAAGACGGTGACGTCCTGCGGCTCGGCCAGAAGTTCGCGCGCCGTCGCGGCGGCTTTGCTCAGAAGACCCCCATGCTGTGCGGCGGCGGGCCAGAGTTCCGCAAACCAGCGCGACAAGGGGATAAGCTCCGGCGGCGGGCGGCCCCTCGGTGCATGCAGCTTGGCCGCCACCGCGCAGATGATGCGGCTCGCCTCGTCATCGCGACCGTTCCGGGCCATCTCGGCAAGCGAGGACTCGCCCATCGCGCGCTCCATCAGCAGGGCATCGCCCTCGTGGGCCAGGACACGCGCCGCGCCTTCTCCGCGCCACCAGGCCATCAAGAGCCCGCCCCATCGCTCCTCCGCCTCCATGGCGATCTTCAGCATGGCGGGCAGGCCATCGCGGCGCACGGGCAAAAGCTTGCTGCTGTGGGTGACGATCGGCTCGCCGTCCGGCGTGAGGCGCCAACGGGCGAGATAGTCGTCGAACATTGCTTCTCCATTGTGCGGCAAGGCAGTTATCGGGCCGATGACGATTGCCATGCTCGCGGTTGTTGCGCAAGTCGCCGGGTCTTGCGGGATTCCTGCATTGCTTCGAAGTCGTTGGGACGAGCTCAGGTCCTGTTGATCGAAACCCCGCCGTCGACGAGGAGCGCGCTGCCGGTCGTGAAGGTCGAGGCGTGCGACGCGAGGTATAGCGCCGACCTCGCGAGCTCGTCCGGGGTTGCGATACGCTTGAGGGCGTGCAGGCCCGCAACGAAGCTTCGCGCCTCCGCCGTGTCGTTCATGGCGCGGTATGCCGGCGTGTCGACGGCGCCGGGCAGGATCGCATTCGCGCGGATGCCTTTCGGACCGAGCTCGGCGGCGAGCGACTGCGTGAGGCCGATCAACCCCGCCTTGCTCGCCGCATAGGCGGCCAGACCCGGCATGCCGACCGTGTAACCGACGAATGTCGAAGTGAAGATCAGGGAACCGCCGCCTCGGTCGAGCAACGCGGGGATCTGATGTTTCGCTCCAAGGAAGGCGCTCGTCAGGTTCGTCTCGATCGTGTCCCTCCAGCCGGAGAGCGAGACATCAGGCGTCGCTCCCATCTCGCCGAGCACGCCGGCGTTGTTGAAGGCCACATCGAGGCCGCCGAAACGACCTATGGCCGTTTCGACCAGGGCTTCGGAGAATGCTTCGTCCCTGACGTCGCCGGCAAGTGCGACGGCCTCGCCGCCAGCCGCCGTGATCTCCGCGACGAGCGCGTCGAGCTCGGCTTGACGTCGCGCGGCGACGACGACTTTGGCGCCCTCCCGGGCGAACAGCTTCGATGTTGCGTATCCGATGCCGGAGCTTGCCCCGGTGACGATGGCGACCTTGGCGGCCAGTGCAGTCATCTCCCACTCCACTTCTTTAGGAAAGTCTTGTCGGAGGAAGATGACGATCCGGGTTCCGGGGCTCACTCCGGTTGTTGCTCTCCAATCTCGTTCGTTGCCGCCTTTTGCGATAAGGTACGCAACATTGGACCCCGAAAGACGCGAAGGTCTTGGTCACGGTTGAGGAATGACAGGATGAGCGAGATGTTTCAGAAGCCCGCGGGCTCGTCGGACAGGGTCGGGCCGATTGCGCCGCCGGTCGCCGGGTCGGTGTATCTCGATGCGGACGAGGCGGCTTGGCAGTCTTCCGGCGTGGAGGGATTCTGGATAAGGCCGCTGTTCGAGAATCCGCTGTCGGGCGAGAAGACTTGGCTGATGAAGGTTGACCCTGGCGCTTTTGCGCCGTCGCACGCGCATGAGGAGCTGGAGCAGGTCTATGTGCTTCAGGGGTCGTTCTACGATCAGGACCGGGTGATCGGCGCCGGCGATTTCGTCTGCCGTGCTCCCGGAGAGCCGCATACCAGCGGCAGCGAGGAGGGCGCCGTGGTCCTGCTGGTCTATTCGCCGGCAGATCGCTGAGCTTCGGCATCCGGCTTCGCATGGCTGTTCGCGAGCAGCCAGTCATGGAAGGCGCGGGCGTCCCGCGACGGCTCCACACCCTCAGGGACCACTAGATAGAATCCGAGATCGGACCGCACCGCGGCCTCGATCGGGCGCACCAGAGCGCCCCGTTCCAGCAGGTCGTCGAGGAAGTAGCGCCATCCTAGGCCCACGCCCTGACCGTCGATCGCGGCCTGAATCAGGATGGGGTAGTTGTTGAAATAGGCGCGTCGGTGGTTTCCCTTGGGGTCCCGGCCGAGTGGGAGACCCATCTCCTTGAACCAGGCCTCCCAGTTCAGCCATAAGGGGTCGACATCGTCCAACCCCAGGAGCGTGAGGTTCAGCAGGTCCTCCGGCGACCGTAGGCCCGGATGCTTCGCGAGGAAACCCGGGCTGCAGACGGGGAAGATCTCCGCTTCGAACAGATAGGTCGCGGCTAGGCCCGGCCAGTCTCCCGACCCGTATCGGACGGCGATGTCGATGCCGTCGGAGAGGAGGTCGAGAGGCTTGTCCGATGCGATCAGCCGAAGCTCAATATCGGGGAACGCGGCGCGAAACCGCGTCAGGCGGGGCATCAACCAGAATGCCGCGAACCCGATCGTCGCGCCGATCGTCAGGTGGGACTCTCCCGCCGAGCGCCGCAGGCCCGCCATCGTGCCGGCGATATGCTCCAAGCCCATCGACACCGCCTGGTGGAGCTTGCGCCCCTCCGTCGTCAACTGGACGGCGCGATGGCGGCGGTGGAAGACGGGAAAGCGGAGATGTTCCTCCAAGGCCCGGATCTGCCGGCTGATCGCCGCCTGCGTGACGTTCAGCTCGGCCGCGGCGAGCGTGAAATTGGCCAGACGGCCGGCCGCCTCGAACGCTAGAAGGCAACTCACGGGCGGTAGTTTCGAGCGCAGTCTTTCCATAAGGGCGCCTCATCGATATCGACCGGCAGATCCTACCTAGTGTGACGTCAACACTATGCTGCCATAACCCAGTCTCATCATCGCATGAAAAATAGGTCGGTTCACAGCGGTGTTCTCCCGTGCGTAGATGGCGAGGTGTCGGGCGGTGTGCCCCCTATCGCAGGAATGCAGAGATGTCGACAGCATTGCCCTTGACCGAAAGTCAGCTCGCCAGCGTCCGGCGGCCGATCGCCGAGGCCTCGGGCCTGCCGAACGACGCCTATGTGAGCGACGCCTATCTGCGCTTCGAGCGAGACTATGTCCTGGGCCGGACTTGGACCTGCGTCGGCCTCGGCAAGGACGTGCCGAATCTGGGCGACGCCGTTCCCGTCAACCTCCTGGGCCTTCCGCTGCTGCTGCTGCGCGACCATGAAGGGCGCATCAAGGTCTTTCACAATGTCTGCAGCCATCGCGGCATGGAGCTCGTTTCCCACTCCTGCCGCGTGGAGACCGTGCTGCGCTGCCCCTACCACTCCTGGGCCTATGATCTCGACGGGCGGCTGCGCGCGACGCCGCATATCGGTGGGCCGGGGCGCAATAGCTGCGAGGGATTCGATCGCGCGCGGTACGGGCTGAAGCCGGTCCGGACGGCCGTTTGGCTCGACATGGTGTTCGTGACTCTGTCGGACGACGCGCCGCCCTTCGAGGCCTATGCGGCGCCGTTGGCCGCACGCTGGAAGGATTTCGACACGGGCCTGATCCGGCATGGCGGCCCGGACTCCTCGCTTCGCTTCGAGGTGAACTGTAACTGGAAGCTGGCGGTCGAGAACTATTGCGAGGCCTATCACCTGCCCTGGGTGCATCCCGGGTTGAACAGCTATTCGCGGCTCGAGGACCACTACAATATCGAGGCCGAGGGGCAGTATGCGGGGCAGGGAAGCCTCGTCTACACGCCCGTCCTCGTCGAAGGCGGCCCGCCTTTCCCGCGCTTTCCGGACCTGCCGGAGAAATGGACCACCGGCGCCGAATATGTCGCGCTCTTCCCGAACGTTCTGCTGGGAATCCATGCGGACCACTTATTCGCCATGCGCCTCGAGCCGGTCGCGGCCGACCGGACCGTGGAGCATCTCGACCTCTATTATGTCGGCGACGAGCCGCTCGGCGAGGATTATGCGGCGATGCGCGCCGCGAATGCCGGCGCCTGGCGCGCCGTGTTCGAGGAGGATATCGGCGTTGTCGAGGGGATGCAGCGGGGCCGCGCCTCGCCCGCCTTCGGCGGCGGCACCTTCTCCCCTGTCATGGACGGCCCGACCCATTGCTTCCACCGCTGGGTCGCCGCGAAGTTGAGCGAGGGGGTGGGGGAGACAGGGCGGCGCTCGTCCGCCGGACTCATGGCCGATTAAGAATCCTCCTCCCGCTACCCCCGCAAGGGGAGGGGAGAGTTCTTGGGCGAAATTTCACAAGCTTATTTCAATGCCCTGCGGCGGCGGGTCAGCCTCTCGGCCGGGTCCGCAGGAACGTGGCGCGGTCCTCGTCGCGGGTGATGTGCGTCGCGAGGCGGTTGTAGAGGTCCTCGATCGATGCCGCCTGAGCGGCCGCCTTCTTGACCAGAACCTTGGCGATGGGGCCGACATGGAAGGTCAGGGCGGTCTGCGCCGCTTCGATCACCTCCGGGCTCAGCCGCGAGTTGCTCGAGCCGCCGAAGCTGCCTGTGCCTGGCGTCATCCCCGTCGTCACCCCGGGGCCGCCGGCGGTCGCGAAGCCGGTGCTGCCGCCGCGCGAGCGCAAGCCCGAGGATCCGCCCTGCTCGCGCCACGCCTTCTTCATGAATTGGCTTCTGTCGAGATCGTTGGGAATCTTGCGCGACAGGGTTTCGTAGAGCTCGACGACGTTGCTCGTCTTCTCGGCCGCGTTCTTCACCAGCACCTTCGCCACCGGGCCGACATGATAGGCGAGATCCTTCTCGACCTCTTGCAGGAACTTTGCGTCCCAGCCGCCCGCCGGGCCGCCTATGCCGACGATCGTCTGCGCCTGGGGCATCAGGACGGTCTGATCCGGATAGGTTTGATTCTGCTTCTGCGCCGCGCCGGTGAAGGCGGCGTTGAGCGCGTCGGCGAAGTCCTGCGCTGACTGGAACCGGTCCTCCGGCCGTTTGGCCAGCGCTCGGCGCAGGACGATGTTCAGCGCCGGCGGGAGCGTGGCATTGGCCTCGGCGATGTCGCGCGGCTCATGGTTCAGCAGCTTGTACATCACCTCCGTCGCATTCCTGCCGGGGAACGGCTTCTCGCCGGCCAGCAGTTCGTAGAGGATCACGCCCGCCGAAAACAGGTCGGCGCGATGGTCGACGGTCTCGCCCTTAAACTGCTCCGGCGACATGTAGCTGGGCGTGCCGACGATCGAGCCGTGCTGCGTCAGGTTCGTCGAGTCCAGCCTCGCGACGCCGAAATCGGCGACCTTGACGCGGCCGCCGTCCAGCAGGATCACGTTCGCCGGCTTGATGTCCCGGTGGACGATTCCCAGGCCATGGGCATAGCCGAGCGCGTTCAAGACCTGCAGGAGGATGAGCAGAACCTCCTTGGGTTCGAACCGGACGTTCTGGCGCAGGAAGTCCTGCAGTTCCCGGCCCTGGACGTACTCCATGGCGATGAAGGCGGTGCCGTCGCCTTCCGAGTAGTCGTAGACCGCGACGATGTTCGGATGCGTGCAGCGCCCGGCGGCCTGCGCTTCCCGCCGGAAGCGGCTCATATACTCCTCGGCGCCGTCGCCATCGAGCAGGTCAGTCCGGACGACCTTGATCGCGATCACGCGGTCGATGACAGGGTCGTGGGCCTTGTAGACCACGCCCATCGCGCCGCGGCCGAGCACGCCGTCGAGGCGATACCGACCGAGCGTCCGAGGGAGTTCGAGTTCGCTCATCGAAGGGTCGTCCCGATCACGCCGTCAGCCCGTCAATCGCTCAGCATCTGCATCGCATTCTCCAGGCTTCGCCGCATCCGGTTGAAGGAGGCCGACAGGGATGCGATCTCGTCCTTGCCGCGCCGCTCATATTCTTCGACGCTCATATTGCCCATGCTGACCGCGCTCGCCATCTCGGAGATCTTCACGACCGGCTTGATGACGACATAGTGCAGCAGGACGTTCAGGATGATCATGACGACTGCGAACACCGCAGTGAGCACGGCCATGAACACCATGAACGTCTTGTCGGCCTTTTCGAGGGGCACCGACATCGGGACGGACACGACCTGCGCGCCGATGATCTCGTTCATCTGCCAGCCGAAGCCGTTCGCCTCCCCATAAAGCTCGATCATCGTCGACGGCGCGGCCGCAGCCGTGCTGTGGCAGGCGAGGCAGGCATCGTCCTTGATCTGCAGGGGGCGCGACAGGACGAGGGCACGGCCCGTCGCCGTCGCGCGCTCTATGATCAGTTCCTTCCGTTGCGGATTGTTGCGGAACTCGTTGATGATGTCGGCTTCCCAGTCCGAGGCGCGGTCGGCGGGATTCGTCGGATTCAGCGCCGCTTCCTTGTAGACGTAATTCGGGAACTCTCCCTGCAACGCCCGGAAATTGGTCTGTGCCGCGAAGGAGGGTACCGAGTGCGGCAAGAAGCGGGTCTCAAGCTGCGCGGCGATCAGCGGCTTGATCTCCTGGGCCGTGTAGTTCCGGATCGCATGCGCGCTCTCCATCATGATTCGCGCTTTCTGAATTACCTCGTGGCGCGCGTTCTCCTGAACGATGCGGTAAGACAGCACGCCCGCGAGGGCAAGACCGATCATGAACGCGACGATCATGACCAGGTTGAATTTGGCTCTCAGCCCCATATCGTCCCCCTGACCTCTGAGAGTGGATGTATTTCGTTTTGATTATTTAGAGTGCGCGATGACATCCCTTGAAACAAGGCGCCGCCGCGTCCGTCCCCACCGGCGGCAGACGTCAATAATGCCTAGTTTTTGGTTAACGTTCTATTAGGCACTCTACGAGTCACGCAGGATTCGATAGAGCTGGGCCACGGTGAGCCAGCCTGTGGGCTCGGCGCCGGCCGCTTCCTGATAGGCGCGGATCGCCTGGCGCGTCCCCGGGCCGAAGACGCCGTCCACCGTCCGCTTGTAATAGCCTTTGCGCGCCAGCCAAGCCTGGATGCGCTCCTTGTCCTTGGCGCCCAGAGCGTCTTCGATCGCCTGAAGCTCGGCGAAGCGGCCGGCGGGCTGCGTCGCGGGCTGTGTCGCAGTCGGCTCCGCCGGCGCTTCGGCCGCCGCATCGGTTGCAGCCGCCACCGTCGTTTCAGGAGTGGCATCTCCGCTATCGGTCGGCGCCTCAATCGTCTGGTCCTGCGGCTCTACGGCCGGCTCCTGCCCGGGCAGGGCGAAAGCCTCGGAATCCACAGCGCTGGAGGCGACGGCTTCCGCTGCGGCCTTGACGGGATCGGTAATCGCCGTCGAGTCCTGTGATTCGGGTTCGGGCTCGGTCTGGACAACCGTCGATTCGGCAGGGGACAGTTCCGGCGCCCGAAGATAGACCTCATCGACATCCGTCACGGATATCCACGGACGCTGATCTCCGGCCGTCGTCGTCGAAACGCGCGCCTGCAATTCCGCCAACAGCCGGTTCACTTCGACGACCGGCCGCGAGAGGCCGGTCACGAGCGCGTCGGCGAACCGGCTTCCGTCCCCGTTGGCGTCATCGATGACGCGGCCCGGCTCCGCGGCGAGGACAATGATCGTTTCCGGCCTTTCGGACGCAATCTCCACCAGGCCGGGAGCCAACGTCTCGGACCCCTCGGCGAAGCGGTTCCGGTGCGCGGCGTCCAGGAAGAGCAGGTTCAGCGCGGCGCCCGACTTTTGCATCACGTTAATCACCGCATCGGCAACGATTCCTTCGGTCAGGACAGCAAAATCGCTCGCTAGGTTAGCCGACGCCGGCAGGAGGAAGTTCCGGCCCTGAAACTGAACGGAACGGCCGGAATAGTAGAACAGGGCGACGGTGCCCGGCTTCAGCCGCTGGCTGAAGGTCTGCAGATGGGCGCTCATCTCTCCGTTGCTGCCATTGAAGAGTTCGATGACCTCGAACTCCAGGCCGCGCAGGGCATCCGCCACCGCCGCCGCATCGGCGACCGCTTCGGGCAGCGTGTCGAGCGACTCGTAGGCGCCGTTGCCGATGACAAGCGCAACCCGTTCGTCTCCGGCCAGATCGTCTCCGGCAACAGCCGCCCGCCCGCCCGATGCGAGGAGCAGAAGTCCGGTGGCCAGGGCTGAGAACGCTATCGCCCGGCCTAGACAGGGCAAGGCGCGGAGAAGGCGCATGGCGGAATGCGGACGTGAGAAATTATGTTCGAGTATCACTGTCTTACGGTGCGTGATCTGAAGATGACCGCGGCTTTCGCCGCTCCCCTCCAACCACTCTACCACCGATCCGCCGCCGATGCGTGGACGTTTTCCCGCTTTTTTGGCTTGCGCGCGGCATTTCTTAAATTTTAGTTAAGTATTTTAGGATGACTTAACCGGTCAGCGGGATTCGCTCCGCCAGCGAATACTTAATGGCCGCTACGCGGGGAGGGGATAAGCGCCACTCATGTCGTCGCCTGACATTCTCGATTTCGAGCGCCTGCTGGCGCCGATCCCCGGCGATCGTCCGGCCGGCGCCGATCTTCGGCAGGACACCTCCCCGAATCCGATTTATTACCGGATCAAGGATGCGCGCTCGGCCGCGCGGGCCGCGGAGCGCAGCCTCGAGGCGCTCGACGACGAGTCCGATATGGAGAGAGAGGCCGCGGCCCCTCTCAAGGATTGGCGCACGGTCCTCGACCTGGCGCCGAAGGTCCTGGCGGAGCAGACGAAGGACCTGGAGGTCACCGCTTGGCTGATCGAAGGGCTGGTGCGCCTCCATGGCTTCGCCGGCCTGCGCGACGGTTTCCGACTGGCGCGCGGGCTGGTCGAGGCGTTCTGGGACGACCTGTATCCGGCGGAGGACGAGGAAGGGGTACTCACGAAGGTGGCGCCGCTCGCCGGGCTGAATGGCGAAGGGGCCGAGGGGGCTCTGATCCAGCCGATCCGAAAGATCCCGATTACCGACGGCGCTGATCCCGGACCCTTCGGCCTGTGGCATTACGAGCAGGCCTCCAAGCTGCTCGAGGTCTCCGAGGAGAAGCGGGAGCAGCGTATCGCGGCCGGCGCCGTGACGCTCTCCCAGTTCGAGGCCAGCGCGAAAGCGACTCTGTCCGACTTCTATCGCAGGATCATTCCGGATCTCGAGCTTTGCCAAAGCGAGTTCGACCAACTGAACGCCGCATTGGCGGAGCGATGTGGCTCGGATGCACCGCCCTCGTCACAGATCAGCACGACGTTGACCGCCGTTCAGGACATCCTGCGGGCCTTCGGCAGGGATGCCGTCGCAGTCGAGACTGCACCGGCGCCGGCTGATGGCGCGGCGCCGAGCCAGGCGGTACCCGGCGCCCTGGCGCCGGCCGGCCTGCAGACGCGTGACGACGCGTTCCGGACCTTGCTGAAGGTCGCCGAATTTTTCCGGCAGACCGAGCCTCATTCGCCGATCTCCTACACGCTGGAGGAGGTCGTTCGGCGCGGCCGGATGCCGCTGCCGGAGCTGTTGGGCGAGCTCATCTCCGATTCGGAGGCGCGCCGCACCTTCTTTCTCACGGCAGGGATCAAGCCGCCGCAGGAGGAAGGGTGAATTTCTTAACGCGTCATTAACCTTAACGGTACGAGAATAAGACGATGCGGCGGGAAACACGTAATCGGGGCCCTGCTCGTGCCGACTGCCCAAAATAACGACAGATCTCGATACCGTTGAGCGCCGAACGCGAGCGCGACCGGCAGGATTGCATTTCTTGACGCATTCCGAGATTATGGGTTCATAAACGATCTTCAGGGGCGGCAACTGCTTTATTGCCTGAAGATCCATCCAATACTGCAATTCTTACAATCGCTTCCGTCGCATCGACGGTGCTGCTGGAGGGGGGTATGGCAAGCATTCACGACAAGCTCGAGCGAGTCCGCAAGCCGCGGGTTCACATCAGCTACCAAGTGGAAACAGAAGGGGCGGTGGTCGAGCGGGAGCTGCCCTTCGTGGTCGGCGTTCTGGGCGATTTCTCGGGCGATCCGACCGAACCGCTGAAGCCGCTCAAGGATCGCAAGTTCATCCAGATCGACCGCGACAACTTCAACGACGTGATGGCGCGGATGGCGCCCGGGCTGAACATGAAGGTCGAGAACACGCTGCAGGGCGACGGCAGCGAAATGGCCGTGAACCTGAAGTTCAACTCGATTGACGATTTCGAGCCGGCGCAGGTGGTCGGCCAAGTTCCGGCGCTGAAGAAGCTGCTCGACACCCGCAACCAGCTCCGCGACCTGATGACGAAGATCGACCGGTCCGAGGACCTGGAAGCCGTTCTCGAGCGGGTCCTGCAGAACAGCGAGGAGCTGAAGCAGTTCCAGACGGCGCTCGGCGTCGAGGAGCCGTCCGGCGATGACAGCGGCAAGGGGGACAAGTAATGAGTGCCGAGACATCGGCCAAGACCGAAGCGGCCGCCGCGACCACGGAGGCAGAGGTTAATCTGCTCGATCAGGCGATCGGCGCCACGAAGCAGACCGAGCCGGAGCGCGCCCAGGAACTGCTGCGCACGCTCACCGAGGAAGCGCTGAAGGGAACCGTCACCTACAGCAAGAATCTGACGGTCACGCTGAACAAGGCGGTCGCCTCGATCGATGCCGCCATGTCGAAGCAGCTCGCCGCGATCATGCACCACCCCTCCTTCACGAAGCTGGAGGGGTCCTGGCGCGGCCTGCATCATCTGGTCATGAACACGGAGACGGGCTCGACCCTGAAGATCCGGGCCATGAACCTGTCGAAGCGGGACCTCTACAAGGACCTGTCGAAGGCGGTCGAGTTCGATCAGAGCCAGATTTTCAAGAAGCTCTATGAGAACGAGTTCGGAACGCCGGGCGGCGAGCCTTACGGCGCCGTGATCGGCGACTATGAATTCACCAACCACCCGGAAGACATCGAGCTGCTGGGGAATATGTCCAACGTCGCCGCGGCGGCGTTCGCGCCCTTCCTCTCCGCCGCGAGCGCGAACCTGTTCGGGTTCGAGTCCTACACCGAACTCTCGAAGCCGCGGGACCTGGAGAAGATTTTCGACTCCCTCGAATACACCAAGTGGCGCAGCTTCCGCGAAAGCGAAGACTCCCGTTTCGTCACGCTCGCCATGCCGCGGGTGCTGGCGCGCCTTCCCTACGGCGCGGCGACGAAGCCGGTCGAGGAATTCGGCTATGAGGAGGCGCCGTCCGACGCGCGCGGCGCGGCCAAGTCGATGGAGCACAACGAATATTGCTGGATGAATGCCGCCTATGTGCTCGGCACACGCCTGACCGATGCCTTCGCGAAAAATGGCTGGTGCACCGCCATTCGGGGTGCCGAAGGCGGCGGCAAGGTCGAGAACCTGCCCAGCCATGTCTTCACCAGCGACGACGGCGATCCCGATCAGAAATGCCCGACCGAGATCGGCATTACCGACCGCCGCGAGGCGGAGCTGAGCAAGCTCGGCTTCCTGCCGCTGTGCCATTATAAGAACACTGACTATGCCGTGTTCTTCGGGGCCCAGACGACGCAGAAGCCGAAGAAGTACGATCGGCCGGAAGCGACGGCCAATGCCGCGATCTCGGCCCGGCTCCCCTACATCATGGCGACGTCGCGCTTCGCCCACTTCCTGAAGGTGATGGCCCGCGACAAGATCGGCTCGTTCATGGAGGCGTCGGACTGCGAGGACTGGCTGAACCGGTGGATCCTCAACTACGTCAACGCCAACGAGGCGGCCGGTCCGGAGATGAAGGCCAAATATCCGCTGCGCGAGGCAAAGGTTTCGGTGAAGGAGATCCCGGGCAAGCCCGGTTCCTATAACGCCGTCGCCTGGATGCGGCCCTGGCTTCAGATGGAGGAGCTGACCACCTCGCTGCGGATGGTCGCGAGAATTCCGCAGATGGGCTGATGCCCTGTATGGTCGATGATCCCGTGGAGGCGGCGGACGAATCCTCCGAGCAGGTTGAAGCGTCTGCCGTTGCCACGTCGTTTGAGCGAGCAGCGGACGCGCCGCTGCGCGATCGTCTGCTCGGCCTCGTGAAGGCGGAGGAGGGCGCCGCCCTCGACGAGTTTCTCGCCGGGCCGGCATGGTACCGCGCGCTGCAGCTCTGGTTCGGGGCGCTTGCACGGCCTTACGACCGTGCCGCGATCCTTCGGGCAATCGATCGCGATATCGCTTGGCTCGATCGGCTTTTGACCGATCAGGTCAATGCGATTCTGCGTCATGTGCGGCTGCAGCGGCTCGAAGCGTCATGGCGCGGCATCCGTTATCTCGTCGATCTGAGCGACGAGGTCGACGGCATCAAGCTCCGTGTCCTCAACATCGCCTGGCCGGAGGTCTGCCGTGATCTGGAGCGGGCCATCGAGTTCGATCAGAGTCAGCTTTTCGCCAAGATCTACAGCGAGGAGTTCGGCATGCCGGGCGGCGAGCCGTTCGGCGTACTGATCGGCGACTATGAGGTGCAGCATCTGCGCGGGGCCGAGCATGCGACCGACGACGTGGCGGCCCTCAAGGCGCTCTCCAGCGTCGCGGCGGCCGCTTTCGCGCCGTTCGTCGTCGGCTGCACGCCCCGGATGTTCAGTCTCGAGAGCTTCTCCGATCTGGGGCTGCCGATCGACCTCCAGGCGATCTTCCGGCAGGGCGAATACCAGCGTTGGAAGAGCCTTCAGGAAACGGAGGACGCACGTTTTATCGGCCTGACCTTGCCGCGCGTGCTGATGCGACGACGGCATCGGGATGACGGTTCGCGGATCGATGGATTCCGCTTTCAGGGGCGCGGGACAAAGGCCGAGGGTCATGGCTATCGAGATCACGGTTATCTCTGGGGCAATGCGGTTTATGCCTTTGCCGCCGTTCTGATCCGCGCCTTCGCGACTTCGGGCTGGTTCGCGGATATCCGCGGCGCCCGGCGGGACGTGCTCGGCGGCGGCATCGTCGTCGGCCTTCCGGTCGATTCTTTCGAGACGGACAAACCCGGCGTCGCCGTCAAATTCGCGACCGACGTGATTCTGTCGGAGCGCCGCGAGAAGGAATTGAGCGATCTCGGATTCATCCCGCTGAGCAAGGCGGCGAACACCGAATATTCGGTGTTCTACAGCAACCAGTCCGCGCAGGTCGCAAAGCACTACGACAACCCTGCGGCGGCGGCGAACGCGCGGCTGTCGACGATGCTGCAATACATCATGTGCGTCTCGCGCTTTGCCCATTACATCAAGGTGATCGGCCGAGACCGGATCGGCTCCTTCGCGACGCCGGAGGTCTGCGAGGACTTCCTGCAGCGCTGGCTCCACGGCTACACCACGGGAAACGACGATGCCGGGCCGGAGACGAAGGCGCGCTATCCGCTCCGCGAGGCCAGCGTCCGGGTGCGCGAGCTGCCGAGCCGGCCGGGAATCTATCACTGCACGGTGCATCTGCGGCCGCATTTCCAACTCGACCAGGTGTTGTCGGCGTTCAAACTCGTCACGGAACTGGCCCCGCAACGGGCCTAGCAGCGAAGGTGTTTCCAGCATGACTCTCGGGGCAAAAGAGCATTTCGAGGCCGGCCGCCTGCAGGAGGCGATCGAGGCGATGAACGCCGAGGTCAAGTCGCATCCGACGGATGCGAATCGCCGCGGCTTTCTCGCGGAGCTCCTCTGCTTCGCCGGCCGGTTCGAGCGTGCCGACCTGCAGCTCGATGTCCTGACCGATCAGGATCCGAAGGCGGCGATCGGCATCGCGCTATTCCGCCAGCTAGTCCGGGCCGAGCTGGCGCGCCGCCAGTTCTATTCCGAAGGCCGGCTTCCGGAGTTCCTGGGGCAGCCCTCGCCGCTGCTCCAGCTTCATCTGCAGGCCTCCATCCGACTGCGGGAGAACGATGCCGGCGACGCGGCGAAGCTGCTGGCGCAGGCGGAGGATCAACGTCCCGCGGTGGGCGGTATCTGCGACGGCCGCGCGTTCGAAGACATGCGTGACCTGGACGACTTGACCGCGCCCTTCTTCGAGGTCCTGACGAGCACGGGAAAGTATTACTGGATTCCAATGGACCGGGTCGTCTCGCTGGAGTTCCGGCCGCCCGAGCGGCCGCGCGACCTGATCTGGCGGCGCGCTCAAATGACCGTGGCCGAGGGGCCGGACGGCGAAGTGTTTCTGCCGGCCATCTATGCCGGCACCGACGACCAGGAGGACCGTGCTTTGCTCGGCCGCGTGACCGATTGGGCGGGCGGCGAGGGCGCGCCGGTTCGCGGCATCGGGCAACGCGGCTTTCTGATCGGGAACGAGAGCAAGACGATCATGGAGATCTCCACCATCGAGTTCGGTGAGGCCGCCGCGTGATCCGCGATCGTTCGGGCAGGGGAACGGTGATTTCGGGCCATGGCCAGAATCGATCTTGATCAGCCGATCCTGCCGTCGGTCCTGGACAGGCTGCTCGACGCCAATCCGGATGAGCGGCGCGACCCGACGAAATCGCGCGGCCAGTATCTGGCGGAGCTGCGATATGCGGTTCGCCGTGATCTGGAAGCGTTGCTGAACACGCGCGAACGGTGCCGGTCCTGGCCGGCCGAGCAGACCGAGCTTGACGACTCGTTGCTTGCCTACGGCATTTCCGACTTCACGGCGGCGAGCCTCGGCTCGGACGACCAACGTGAAGCGTTCCGGCGCGAAGTTGAAGAGGTGATCCGGCGCAGCGAGCCGCGCTTCGTCTCGGTCGAGGTTAGCATCCTCGACAATGCTGAGCCGCTCGACCGCACGCTCCGATTCCGGATCGAGGCCCTGATGCATGCCGACCCGGCGCCGGAGCCGGTGGTCTTCGATTCGTTTCTCGACCCGGCTTCGCGCAGTGTTTCGGTGGTCAGCAAGAGCGATGGTTGACGAGCTTCTTCCCTACTACAATCGCGAGCTCGCCTATATCCGCCGGCTCGCGGCGGAGTTCGCCGAAGCGCATCCGAAGATCGCCGGACGGCTGCGGCTGAGCGCCGATGCGATCGAGGACCCGCATGTCGGCCGCCTCGTCGAATCCTTCGCCTTTCTGAACGCCCGGATACGTCACAAGCTGGACGACGACTTTCCGGAGCTGACGGATGCCCTGCTGAACGTCCTCTATCCGCATTATCTGGCGCCGGTTCCCTCCATGGCGATCGTCCAGTTCGCCTGCCAGCCCGATCTGGCCGGCGCCTATACCGTCCCGGCCGGAGTGGAGATCGAGACGGAGCCCGTCGGCGGCGAGACCTGCCGATTCCGCACTTGCTATCCGACAACCCTGTGGCCGATCGCGCTGCAGGGGGCGAGCCTCACCGGGCGGCCGCTGGTGGCGCCGGCGGCGTCGCGCGCCGGCGGGGCCGTCGCGACGCTGAGGCTGAGGCTGCGCTGTCTCGCCGAGGATATGACCTTCACGCAGCTCGCACCGGACTCGCTTCGCTTCTTTCTCCGCGGACAGCCGCAGCAGGTGTTCCCACTCTATGAGCTGATCCTGAACAACACGCTGCTCGTCGCGCTTGCCGATTCGGCCAACGATCCCAACCCGGTCTTCCTCGACCCCGACTGTATCCGGGCCGTGGGCTTCGAGCGCGACGAGGGCATGCTGCCCTATCCGGCGCGGTCCTTCATCGGCTATCGCCTGCTGACGGAGTTCTTCGCTTTTCCCGAGAAGTTTCTGTTCTTCGATCTGACGCGCCTCTCAGGCAAGGTGCTTCTCGAGGCCGGCAATAAGCTCGAGATCTTTTTCTATCTAAATTCCACCTCGGCCGAGCTGGAGCGGAGTGTCTCCGCGGAGAGCTTCGCGCTGGGCTGCGCACCGATCGTCAATCTTTTCCGTCAGCGGGCGGAGCCCATCCAGCTGACCCAGGCAGACTCGTCCTACCGCGTCGTACCCGACGCCCGGCGGCCGGCGGCGACCGAGATCTATTCGATCGACCGCGTCAGTGCGAGTTCGCCGAGCGGCGAGGAGGTCACGTTCAGGCCCTTCTATTCGGTGAAGCATGCGGGCGATCCGGATGGCCCGAGCAGTTTCTGGCACCCGATGCGTTGCGCCGCGGGCGCGCGGGACCCGGGGACGGATATGTTTCTCTCCCTGGTCGATCTCGATTTCAACCCTGCGGCGCCGGCGGATTGGATCGTTTCAGTCGATACCACCTGCCTCAATCGGGACCTGCCGGCGAAGCTGCCTTATGGCGGCGGCCATCCCCATCTGCAGCTCGCCGAAGGCGCTTCCGCCGTCACGAGCGTCACCTGCATCACGCCGCCGACACCGACGCTCCGCCCGCCCATGCGGGAAGGCGGCCGCTGGCGGCTGATCTCGCATCTGACGCTCGGCCACCTCTCCCTCATCGATCACGAGGAGGGGGCGGACGCGCTGCGCGAGATTCTGAAGCTCTACGACTTCCGGGATTCACAGGATACCCGTGCCATCATCGACAGCGTTCTCGGCATCCGCAGCCGACGCGGGACGGCGCGGGCGCCGTCTCAGGCATTGTCCCAGGACGCGGGTGCGTTCTGCCGAGGCGTCGAGATCGATATCGAGTTCGACGATCGGCGCTTCTCGGAAAGCGGCCTGTTCCTGCTGGCGTCAGTGCTGGAACGCTTCCTCGCGCTCTATGCCTCCATCAACTCCTTCACGCGGCTGACGGCCAAGGTCCGTGGCCGGCCGGGGATTCTCCGCAAATGGCGACCAAGAGCAGGCGACCGAATCCTCCTCTGATCCAAGCCCTGTTCAAGGATGCCGACCGCTTCGAGTTCTTTCAGGCGGTGCGGGTCCTGGAGCAGGCGGCGCGCAAGGATTCCGAGGACCCGCGATTCGAAGGGCGGGCCGCCGTCGGCGAGGATGCGGATCCGCGGCGCGAGGCAGTCCGGTTTCGCGCGCTGCAGGCGCTCTCCTTTCCGGACGCGCCGATTGATCGCCTGACGCCGGGAAAGACCGATCCGGAGGGCCGGCGTCCGGCGGGGCCGCCGGAGATGATCGTGAGCTTCATGGGCCTGACCGGGCCGATGGGCGTCTTGCCGCAGCACTATACCGAGATGCTGATCCGCAGCATCCGCGACAAGAGTGTGGCGATCCGCGATTTCTTCGACCTCTTCAACCACCGTATCATTTCGCTGTTCGTCCGCGCCTGGGAGAAGTACCGGCTGCCCGCCGTCTATGAGCGCAGCGGCAGGGAGGGCGACGACCCGATCAGCGCCAGCCTCTATGCCCTGGTCGGATTCGGCACGGATCATCTGCGCGGCCGGCTCGCGGTCGATGACGAGATCTTGCTGCACTATGCCGGCCATCTGACGCAGTCGACGCGGTCCGCCGTCGCCCTGGAGGCGATGCTGTCGGATCACTTCGGCCGGCCGGTCTGGATCGAGCAGTTTCAGGGGCGGTGGGGCAATCTCGCGGCTGACGAGCGCACGACCTTGCCGAGTTGGGCGCATCCCGAAGGATCCTTCTGCCAGCTCGGCAGCAACGCGGTGATCGGTGACAGGGTATGGGACGTGCAAGGCAGCTTCCGCATTCGCGTCGGACCGCTTGGCTATAGGGAGTTCGTGCGCTTCATGCCGGACGGAAAGGATCTCGGGGCTCTCGCGCATCTCGTGCGCAGCTATGTCGGGCCCGATCTGAGCTTCGACCTGCAACTGACGCTGAGCAAGGCTGAGGTCCCGTTCTGCCGCCTGGCGACCGACGGTGACGACGCGCCGCGGCTCGGCTGGAACACGTGGCTAAAACAATGGGACCATCCGCGGGATGTGTCGGACACCGTCTTCGGTCTCGATGAAATCTGACCGGAACGCGCGGCGGGGAGAGGGGCGCAAGTGAGCGATTGGACGGCCGGGTATGTCGGCGACGTGGAGTACATGGCGGGCTTCTATCCGGAGCAGTCGCCGATCCACCTGAACCTCGCCTGCCTTCTCAACGGCATCGAGGGAGTGCCCCTCGAAAACGGCTTTTCCTATTGCGAGCTTGGCTGCGGCCAGGGCTTCACCTCGATGCTGCTCGCCGCCGCAAACCCCAAGGGCCGGTTCCACGCGATCGATTTCAACCCCGCCCATATCGCCCGCGCGCGCGCCCTCGCGGATGAGGCCGGTCTGTCAAACATCCAGTTTCTGGAACGCAGCTTCGCCGAGCTCGTCGAGGAAACGCCGTCGATACTGCCTGAGTTCGACTTCGTCACGCTGCACGGTGTCTATAGCTGGATCTCCGCCGAGAATCGCCAAGCGATCATCGCGTTCCTGAGGCGCCATCTGAAGCCCGGCGGAATCGTTTATGTCAGCTACAACTGCATGCCCGGCTGGACGGCGGCCCTGCCGATTCAGCGGCTGCTCTATGAGCATGCCGCGCTGACTTCGGATGGCAGTCACTCGCGGATTACCCGCGCCATCGCCTTCGCCGAGGCGTTGCAGGCACGCGAAGCGAATCATCTGCGGGACAATCCGTATCTGACCAGAATCGGCCAGATGCTGAAGACCGGGCAGATCGCCTATCTCGCGCATGAATATCTGAACGAGCACTGGTGCCCGCTGTACCATGTCGACGTCGCCCGCGACCTTGCCGCGGCGAAGCTCGGTTTCGTCGGATCGGCAAGCCTGCTGGAGAACTTCCCGGACCTTATGCTGACGCCGGATCAGCGGGATCTGCTGTCGCAGATCGGCGATCCCGACCTTTACGAGACGATGAAGGATTACTGCGTCAACCGCGCTTTTCGGTCGGATGTCTTCCTGCGCGGTGCGCGCCGCCTGCCGCCCGCCCGACGGGACGAGCGGCTGCGACGGACGCGGCTTGCCTTGACGATACCGAGGCGGGACGCCCGGCTGACGCTGGGAATGCCGCGCGGCGAAGCGACGCTGGAATCGCGGGTCTACGGACCCATTCTGGACGCGCTGGCGGAGCAGCCAATGACGGTCGGGGAGCTGCTCGATCTGCCCGAGCTCAAGGGAAGGACCAAGATCACGCCGCGCGAAGTCGTCGGCATCCTGGTGGGCTCGGCACAGGCCGCGCCGGTGGTCGAGACCGTCTCCGCCGATGCGGAGGATGCCGTGCGGCGCTTCAATCGCGTGGTGTCGCGCGATGCCCAGCATGCGGAGAGCAACAACAAGGTTGCGTTCGCGGTGGCGTCGCTGGGTTCCGGCCTCCTGGCGAGCGTCGCGGAGCTGGTGGCCTATTTCGGCCTCACCTCCGGCGTCGACACGACTGCCGAAGACCTCGCGCCGCTGTTGTGGGCACCGATCGCCGCGCGGGGCGAGACGCTCCTCAAGGACGGAGCCTCGGTCGAGAGCGAAGCGGAGAACCTCGCGCTGATCCGGGAGGCGATCCAATCAATCCTCGAACATAAGGTTCCGCTATGGCAGCAATTCCGCCTGATATAGCCAGCCGATACATGGGCCCCATGGGCTTGATCCCGGCATCCGCTAGGGGCGCCGCTACACCACATCCATTCGCAATCCGCGCTAACAACATCGCGACTCCACGTCCGGTACATATCGCTTAAGGAACCGTCATGGCCGCTGTCGATCTCAAATCTCTGGTTGGAAAGCTCAACGATCAATGTCGCCGCTCGCTCGAGGCGGCGGCCGGGCTGACGCTCTCGCGCAGCCATTACAATGTCGAGATCGAGCACTGGTTGCTCAAGCTGCTCGAAGCGCCCGACGGTGATCTGGCGGCGATCCTGCGCCATTACGAGATCGATTCGTCGCGGCTCAACACCGACCTGACGCGAATGCTCGATCGCTTAAAGACGGGCAACACGCGGGCGCCGGCGCTGTCGCCGCATCTCGTATCACTGGCGCGCGAGGCCTGGGTGCTCGCGTCGCTGGAGTTCGCGGCGCCGCGGATCCGGTCGGGTCATCTGCTTTGTGCCCTGCTTGCCGACGATTCTCTGGCGCCGCTCGGTCGCGATGCCTCGGCCCAGCTTGCTCGCATCACCCCGGATGCGCTGCGCCGGGACCTGGCGACGATCACATCGGCGACAGCAGAGGCTGTGGCGACGTCGGCGGCTGCGGCGCAGGGCGGCGACGCTGCCTCCGGTACAGCCCCCGGTGCGGCCATGGCCGGAAAGACCGGCACCCCGTCGCTGGATCAGTTCACGATCGATCTGACGCAGCAGGCGCGCGACGGCAAGATCGACCCCGTCCTCGGGCGCGACACGGAGATTCGCCAAGTCGTCGACATCCTGACCCGGCGGCGGCAGAACAACCCGATCCTGACGGGCGAGCCCGGCGTCGGCAAGACGGCGGTAGTCGAGGGGTTCGCGCTGCGCATTGCTGCGGGCGACGTGCCGCCCGCGCTGCAGCAGGTCTCGCTCCGCTCGCTCGACCTCGGCCTCCTGCAGGCCGGCGCAGGCGTCAAGGGCGAGTTCGAGAATCGTTTGAAGGCGGTGATCGAGGAAGTGAAGGCCTCGCCGCGGCCGATTATCATGTTCATCGACGAGGCCCACACGATGATCGGCGCCGGCGGTCAGGCGGGGCAGGGCGACGCGGCGAACCTGCTGAAGCCGGCGCTGGCGCGCGGCGAGCTGCGCACGATCGCCGCCACCACCTGGGCGGAATACAAGAAGTATTTCGAGCGTGACGCCGCCCTTGCCCGCCGCTTTCAGGTCGTCAAGGTCGAGGAGCCTGGAGAGGCCGCCGCCGTCGACATGATGCGCGGCCTGGTCGCTACCCTGGAAAAGCATCATAAGGTCCGGATCCTGGATGAAGCGGTCGTCGAAGCGGTCCGCCTGTCGCATCGCTACATCGCCGGCCGCCAGCTCCCCGACAAGGGCGTGAGCCTGATCGACACCGCCTGCGCTCGTGTCGCGATGAGCCAGACGGCGGTTCCCGCCGCCATCGAGGATCGCCGGCGCCGCGTCGAGCTGCTGGGAACCGAGATCGGCATCCTGGAGCGCGAAGCGTCGGCCGGGGCGAACCACGCCGCCCAGCTCGAGGCGCTTGCTCAGCAGCGTACGGAGGTCGAGGCCGAGCTTGCGGCGCTGGAGGAACGCTGGAAGACGGAGCGCGACCTCGTCGGCCGGATCCGCGCGCTGCGCGACAAGCTGGAGCAAGCGCACGGACAAGCCAAGAGTGAGACGGAATCCGGCAAAGCCGAGGACACCGGAGACTCCGCCGTGGCGATGCTCAGCCCGGAGGAAGTCGAGGCTTGGCGAGCGGAGCTGGCGGCGCTCGATGCGGAGCTGCAGGAGATCCAGGGCGAGGCGCCCCTGCTGCAAGCCTGCGTCGACGGCCAAGCGATCGCCGAGGTCGTCGCGAACTGGACCGGCATTCCGGTCGGGCGGATGGTGACGAACGAGATTCGGGCCGTTCTCACCCTGAAGGAGCGGATGGAGGAGCGGATCATCGGCCAGGGCCATGCGCTCGAGGCGATCGCCCAGTCGATCCGGACCGCCCGGGCCAAGCTGACCGACCCGCGGAAGCCGATCGGGGTGTTCCTGATGGTCGGCACGAGCGGCGTCGGCAAGACGGAAACCGCGCTGACGCTGGCCGAGCTGCTCTATGGCGGCGAGCAGAACCTGACAGTCATCAACATGTCGGAATTCAAGGAGGAGCATAAGGTCTCGATGCTGCTCGGCTCGCCGCCCGGCTATGTCGGCTATGGCGAGGGCGGCGTGCTGACGGAAGCCGTACGCCGCCGGCCCTATGGCGTGGTGCTTCTCGACGAGATGGAGAAGGCCCATCCGGGCGTGCAGGATGTGTTCTATCAGGTCTTCGATAAAGGCATGCTGCGCGACGGCGAGGGGCGCGACATCGACTTCAAGAACTCGGTCATCATCATGACCTCCAATGCCGGGACCGACGCTATCGCCAAGCTCTGCGCCGATCCGGAGACGATGCCGGACGCGGTCGGCCTGGCGGAGGCGTTGCGGCCGGAGCTGCTGAAGATCTTCAAGCCCGCCTTTCTGGGGCGGGTCACGCTGGTTCCCTATTTCCCGCTCGGCGATTCCGTCATCCGGCAGATCATTGAGCTGCAGCTCGGGCGAATTCGCCGCCGGGTCGCCGAAACCTACAAGGCGGAGTTCACCCACGACCCGAACCTGATCGAGGCGATCGCCGAACGCTGCCGCGAGGTCGAAAGCGGTGGGCGCAATGTCGAGCATATTCTGAGCCGCGGGCTGCTGCCGGAGATGTCGGCGAGGTTCCTTGCCCGGATGGCTGATGGCGAGGCCATCACCTCGGTCCATGTTTCGGTAGACGGTGAAGGAACCTTTAAGTATCTTATTACCTGATCCAAGTATCGCCGGAGATGATCCGGGCAGGGGGATTGAAAACCCTTAATAAATTCTTAACGAGTTGCGACCTGGACAGGCGAAAGCTTGCTGGGATCGGGTCGTTGAGGTCGAGACTTTTTGGCGGCGGATCCCGCAAGCTACGGGTTTCACACTTAGAATGAATAAGCAAAGGGGGTAAGGATGGCGATCTACGCGAAGATCGGGAAGATCGACGGCGATGCGACGCACGATAAGCACCAGAAATGGCTTACAATCGACAGTCTCCAGTGGGGGGTCGGGCGCGCAATCCACACGCCGGTCGGTTCAGCGAGCAATCGGGAGGCGTCGGAGCCCTCGGTCAGCGAGGTGACGATCAGCAAGCAGATGGACGAGGCGTCGCCCACGCTGTTCGCCGAGGCCTGCACCGGCAAGGCTACCGAGGTGAAGATCCATCTCGTCACCACCGGCAATCCGGGCGACACCTACATGGAGTATACGCTGACCGATGCGATGATCAGCGCATACAGCATGTCCTCGGGCGGCGACCGGCCGTCGGAGTCGCTCAGCCTCAATTTCACCAAGATCGAGACGAAATACACGCCCTATGACGCCAATCACAAGCCGGGCAATCCGATCACGACCAGCTACGATCTGAAGACCGCGAAGAAGGCGTAGGCGCGGATCAAGGGCCTCACGGCCGGTCGGCGGTGGGGCTCTTGGCCAAATTCGTGGCGGTAGACGTCTTGCGGAGCACGATCATCACCGCGACGCGTCGTTCGCGCGATTGGTCCTGGGTTTGAGCTCGCCGCCGAGGGTCGTTGCTACGTTGGCGCGTGGAACGATGCTCGGCGGTCGCTATCGCATTTGGTACAGAAGGCGATCGCGGCAGCCTTGCCAATGAAGGGGGTTCCATGGCCGGTTCGGCTCAGACGGTCACGCTGACGCAGGCGGGGCGGTGGCTCTCGGTGGAGACCGCCCTCGGCGAGGATGCCTTCGTGCTGACCGGCTTCGAGGGCGACGAGCAGATATCGGGACTTTTCAGCTACCGTCTGGAAATGGCCTCGTCCCGGGAGGCGATCGCCGCCGACGATCTGCTCGGCAAGCCGGTCACCTTCCATGTCGCTCTGCCGGGCGGTGAGACACGGTGCTTCAACGGCATCATCAACCGGTTCGCGGCCGGGCCGATGTGGGCGCGTGGCTATCGCCGCTATTACGCCGAGGTCGTGCCGTGGCTCTGGTTCCTGACGCGGACGACCGATTGTCGGATTTTCCAGGAGAAGACGGTTCCCGACATCGTCAAGCAGATCTTCGGCGATCTGGGGTTCACCGACTTCGAGGCTTCGGGAATCAAAGGCAAGCATCCGCCGCGGGACTATTGCGTCCAGTATCGCGAGAGCGATTTTGACTTCGTCTCGCGGCTGCTCGAGGAAGAAGGCATCTTCTACTTCTTCAAGCATGAAGTCGGGAAGCACACCCTTGTCCTCGCCGATCAGCGGTCGGCCTATGTCGATTGTGAGGACGGCGAGGTCGAGTTCCGCACGGGTACCGGCATGCTGGGCCGGATTTCGAGCTGGCGCCCGAGCTTCGAATTCCGGTCGGGCAAGGTCAGCCAGCAGGACTACAATTTCGAGACGCCGGGAACCAGCCTCGCCACGACCACCAACACGCTGCTCAAGACGCCGAAGCTCGACAAGTTCGAGATCTACGACTATCCCGGCCGCTATGCCGTGAAGGCGGACGGTCAGGCCTTGACCGAAGTTCGGATGGAGGAGCAGGAGGCGCCCTATGCCGTTACCAGTGGCGAGAGCGACTGCCGGTCGTTCTCCCCGGGCGCCAAGTTCACGCTGGTGAAGCATGAATGCCGCAGCGAAGAGGGCAAGACCTACGTCATTACCGGCGTGCGGCACGCCGCTTCGGATGAGACTCATTTCGCGGGGCAGGGCGGCACCCCGACATATGCGAACAGCTTCACCTGTATCCCGGAAGGCGTCACCTACCGCGCGCCTGGCACGACGCCCAGGCCCGTCGTTCGCGGGCCGCAGACGGCCGTCGTCGTCGGCCCGTCCGGCGAGGAGATCTATTGCGACAAGTACGGCCGCGTGAAGGTGCAGTTTCATTGGGACCGCGAGGGTAAGAAGAACGAGAAGAGCTCCTGCTGGATGCGGGTGGCGCAGTCCTGGGCGGGGCGCAAATGGGGCGTGCTGTTCACGCCGCGGATCGGCATGGAGGTGCTGGTCGATTTCCTCGAGGGCGATCCCGACCGCCCCATCATCGTCGGCTGCGTCTACAACGCGGACCAGATGCCACCCTATGTGCTGCCGGACAACAAGACCCAATCCGGCATCAAGACCAGAAGCTCCAAGCAGGGCGCCGACGCCAACTTCAACGAGTTGCGGTTCGAGGACAAGAAGGGGTCGGAGGAGGTCTATTTCCACGCGGAGAAGGACTTCAAGCGCATCGTCGAGAACGACGATTCCCTTGAGGTCGGCAACGATCAGACGATCACGGTCAAGAACAACCGGACCGAGATAATCGAAGAGGGCAACGAGAAGATCACGATCAAGAAGGGCAACCGCACCGAGACGATCGAGAAGGGGAACGAAGAACTTACGATCAAGACGGGAAACCGCACCGAAACGATCGATGGCAATGAAGAGCTCACGATCAAGAAGGGCAACCGCAAGGAAACGATCGAGATGGGCAACGACACGCTCACGATCAAGATGGGCAATCGTGCGGTCAAGCTGAATCTCGGTAAGGACAGTCTGGAGGCGATGCAGTCGATCGAGCTCAAGGTCGGCCAGAACAGCATCAAGATCGACCAAACCGGCATCACGCTGAAGGGGATGATGATCAAGATCGAGGGCCAGGCGATGGTCGAGGCGAAGGCTCCGATGACGCAGGTGAAGGGCGACGGCATGCTGACGCTGAAGGGCGGCGTCACGATGATCAACTAGCTGAATCCTGGGACGTCCCAT
Source organism: Virgifigura deserti (assembly GCA_003576685.1). Taxonomy (GTDB): domain Bacteria; phylum Pseudomonadota; class Alphaproteobacteria; order Dongiales; family Dongiaceae; genus Virgifigura; species Virgifigura deserti. The sequence continues at coordinate 158,118 of QOZR01000002.1, read as the reverse complement.
GCAGGCATTGAGCAAGATCGCGGCGGGCAAGGCGGAAGAGATCTGCCGCCAGGTTCATCTCGGCGAAGAAGCGCAGGCGCTTCTGAGCGACGGCATGACGCCGGCGGATTTTCTCACTTTGTTAACCAAACAGGAACACTATGCCGACGCGGCGCGATTCCTGGCCCATGCCTTGCCGAAACGCGAGGCGGTGTGGTGGGCTTGCCTCTGCGCGCGCGCCAGCCTCACGGCGGACGCCAAGCCGGCCCTGCTGGAGGCGCTGAAGGCGGCCGAGGCCTGGGTCTACAAGCCGGTCGAGGAGAATCGGCGGGCGGCGATGGCTCGCGCCGAGGCGGTCGGGTTCGAGTCGCCGTCGAGCTGGGCCGCGGTGGCGGCGTTCTGGAGCGGCGGCAGCATGGCGCCGCCCGATGTCCCGCCGGTGCCTCCGGGCGAGGCTCTGACCGGGGTCGCCGTTGCCGGTGCCGTGATCCTGGCGGCGGTGCAGACGGAGCCGGAGCGAGCGGCGGAGCGGTACCGCCTGTTCCTGGAGCAGGGCATCGACATCGCGAATGGGGGCAATGGCCGAAAGAATGCGAGCGCCTGAAACCGGCAACATGGCCGCGTGAGGAGGAACGATGGGACAGCCTGCGGCACGACTCAGCGATATGCATACCTGCCCGATGGTGACCGGCGTGGTGCCGCATGTGGGCGGCCCGATCCTGGCCGGGTTGCCGACCGTTCTGATCGGATCGCTGCCCGCGGCGCGGGTCAGCGACGTGGTGACCTGCGTCGGCCCGCCGGATACCATCGTGAAGGGCAGCGCCACGGTTCTGATCGGTTCCTTGCCGGCGGCGCGAATGGGCGACAGCACGGCGCATGGCGGCGTCATCGTCCTGGGACTCCCGACCGTGCTGATCGGCTGAATGCCGGATCGAAGGAAACGGCCGGTCAGGCTAAGGACCCAGGCTGAGGACAAAGGGGCGATTCCCATCGCCAGGCGCGACGCTGTCTTAGCCTCCTGCCATTGAGTACAGCGATGACTTTAAGACTCACGATCGTCAATCAGCAGGTCTCCTCCCCGGGGTTGGAGATTGCCAAGACGCTCGACGGCCATGGCGCCACGATCGGGCGTGGGCCGGAGAATGATTGGGTGCTGCCCGATCCGAACCGGCACCTGTCGAAGCGGCATTGCGAGATCGCGTTCCAGGACGGCCAGTACGTCGTCACCGACACCAGCACGAACGGCCTGTATCTCAATCAATCCACCGAACCGCTGGGGCGCGGCCAGCAATGGCCGCTGCAGGACGGCGACAGCCTGACGCTCGGCGATTACCGGATCGAGGTTCGAATCGCGCCAAGATCGCAGCCGCTGGACGCGACCGCTGTGCCGGGCCGAGATCCGTTCTCCGAGACGTTAGCTGGCCTGGGAGCTGGCCCGGGAGCTGGCCCGGGAGCTGGCCCGGGAGCTGGCCCAGAGGCCGGGCCAGGGGCCGCACCGGGAGCGGGACCGTTCGACGATCTCGATCCATTCGGAATCGACCGCGATGACGGCCTGGGTCCGGTCGTGGACCCGGCCGCGCCAAGTGAGCCGCCGCGGCCTTCGGTCTCCGACGTGACGGACGACTCGTTGTTCGGATCCTGGCCGGGATCCGGCGCCGCGGAGTCACCGCCGCCGCCTATTCCCGATGATGACGCGCTGTTCAGCGATGGAGGGCGCGCGCTGGACACGCCGTTCTCGGAACCCGATCATGTGCCGTCGGAGCAGGCCTATTTCCGGCCGCCGGACGTCGTGGCCGGCCAGATCCCCGAGGACTGGGACGCGGAGGACGACCTCGCCGGGCCGATGCCGCCGGCGGCGGCCGGCGCATCGCCGTCCTCTCCCCCGGTGAGGGATGCGGCTGCTGTTCCGCCTGATCCGAAACCCCAGTCGGCGCCCCAGGCGGCGCCCGGAGCACCGCGCGCGGCAGATGCCGACGCGCTCCGCTCGTTCCTGACCGGCGCCGGTCTCGAGCATCTCGACCTGTCTGGGGAGAACGCGGCGGAGCTGATGCATGCCGCCGGCGAGGCGTTTCGCGAGATGGTGCAGGGGCTCCGGGAAGTCCTGATGGCGCGGTCGACGATCAAGAACGAGTTCCGCCTCGAGTCGACGATGATCCGGCCGGCAAACAACAATCCGCTGAAGTTCTCGGTCAGCGTCGAGGAAGCCCTGGTCGCCATGGTCCGGCGCGCGAAACCCGGATATCTGCCGCCGGTGGGCGCCGTCCAGGAAGGCTTCAAGGATATCCAGGCCCACCAGCTCGCTATGATGGCCGGCATGCAGGTCGCGCTGACCGCACTGCTCAAGAGCTTCGATCCGGAGGGGCTGAAGCAGCGGCTCGAGAAGGGCTCGGTTCTGGACAGCATTCTGCCCGGCGCGAGAAAGGCGAAATATTGGGAGCTTTACGAGACCTTCTATCAGCAGATCGCCAGCGAAGCCGAGCAGGACTTTCACGGCTTGTTCGGGCGGGCGTTCGCTCGGGCCTATGAGGAGCAGGTGAAAAAGCTTTGACGCGATCGGGGGAGCGGGAGGCCGCCTGCTGCGGCGAAGTCCGAACCTTTATGCAATCGCGGGCAGTTGGTCTAGAATGCCTTGGGGGATAGGGGTGAACCAGGAAATTACAGGAGCCGCGATCCGAGCGCCGGTTGTATCGGCCCGGGCCTTCGGCCGCCGACTCGCAGTGACGGGACGGCGGTTGGCGGGCCTGTTGGCCTGTCTCGCCCTGGTTGTCGTGGCGGGCTGCGCTTTGCCGGGGCAGCCGGCAGTGGTCGAGCTCTCGATGATGCCGTCCGCCGATCTGAATCCGGATGGGAACGGACGGCCGTCCCCCGTCGTCCTGCGTGTCTACCGGCTGGCCTCGGACTCCGCGTTCCGGGCGGCGGACTTCTTTCAGCTTTATGAGAAGGAGGCCTCGACGCTCGGCCCCGATCTGCTGGGCCGTGACGAGCTCATGCTTTTGCCCGGCGAAGGGCAGACCCTCCGGCGCGAGCTGGAGCCCGACACCCGATTCGTCGGCGTTGCGGTGTTTTATCGCGACTTCGAAACGGCCGGCTGGCGCGCCGTCGCGCCGGTGGCGCCAAATGGGACGACGGAAATCACCGCGTCGGTTGGGGCGCTGTCGGTTTCGCTGGATCCGAGCGAACCATGATGACGAGGCTCCTTCCAATGACGCTTGCGGCTCGTCTTGATGCCGCCAACAAGGATGGCCGGACCGATGTCTTGGGATAACAAAGTGGTCTGGTCGGAGGGCATGTTCCTCCGGGCACAGCACTTCCAGCAATATGATCGATATGTCGAGAAGCTCGTCCGCGGACGTGCAGCGGGGCTGCGGTCGCATAGCTGGGGACTCACCGAGCTGCAGATCAACCGCGAGCTGCTCGCTACGGGCAAGTTCGCCATCACCTCCTGCCGCGGCATTCTGGAGGACGGAACGCCGTTCAGCGTTCCCGAGGATTGCGACCATCCGCCGCCCCTGGAGCTTCCGGAGAACACGCGCAACTGCGTCGTCCATCTGGCGCTCCCGGTGCGCCAGCCCGGCGGCGTCGAGGTCGAGCGCGCCGGCAATGAGGAGACCGTCGCCCGCTACAGCACGCAGGAGTTCGAGGCGGTCGACGGCAATGCCGGGGCGGAAGGCGTCGCGCGCCTTCAGGTCGGCAAGCTGCGGCTGCGCTTCGTGCTGGAGAGCGAAGAGCGCGCGGGCTATGTCTGCCTGGGACTTGCCCGAGTCACTGAGGTCCGCGCCGACAAGAACGTGGTGCTCGACGACCGCTACATCCCGCCCAGCCTGGTCTGCGGCGCCTCTCCGACCCTGACCGGTTTCCTGGCGGAGCTCCAAGGTCTGTTCCATCACCGCGGCGAGGCGCTCGCCGGCCGCGTGTCGGAGTCGGGCGCCAAGGGCGTCGCCGAGATCGCCGACTTCCTGCTGCTTCAGGCCGTCAACCGTTATGAGCCGCTGCTGTCCCATTTCGCGACGGCGGGGGATATCCATCCGGAAGCCCTGTATCAGATCATGCTGCAGATGGCCGGAGAACTGGCGACCTTCACCTCCAAGAACAAGCGCCCGCCCGCCTTTCCGCCCTATCGGCACGAGGACCTGCAGAAGACCTTCGCGCCGGTGATGGCCGAGCTGCGGCAGTCCCTGAGCGCCGTTCTGGAGCAGACCGCGATTCCGATTCCGTTGCAGGAACGCCGTTACGGCATCCGCGTCGCGCCGATCGTGGATCGGACGCTGCTGAACTCGGCCGGCTTCGTTCTCGCCGTCAAGGCGGACATGCCGGCGGAGGTGCTGCGGCGGAATTTTCCGAACCAGGTGAAGATCGGTCCGGTGGAGCAGATCCGCGAGCTCGTCAATGTCGCGCTGCCGGGCATCACCGTGCGCCCGCTGCCGGTGGCGCCGCGGCAAATTCCCTATCACGCGGGCGTCACCTATTTCGAGCTGGAACGAAGCGGTCAGCACTGGAAGCAGCTCGCGACGTCGGGCGGATTCGCGATCCATGTGGCGGGCGAGTTCCCTCAGCTCGAAATGGAATTCTGGGCCATTAAAGGTTAGGCGGGCAAAGGACAGGTGCGATGAGCCAGGACGATCCCTTCGCCGAGCCGGACGACGCCGACCGGACGATCATTCGGCCTAATCCGGGCGGACGCGGTCCGGCGCGGCCGCCACAAGGGGGGGCTGCCGCACCTACCGCGTCACCTGGCCGGGCCGCCGATCCCGAGATCATGGCGGCGATCGCGCAGGCCGGGCTGAACCCGCTCGTCGCGGCCGCATCGTCGCTCCTGACGCTGGCGATCCGCCTGCGGAGCAGCCCGACGCAGAACGATGTCGACGGCCTGCGCGAGCGGGTCATTCGCGAGTTGAAGGCGTTCGAGAGCAGCGCGGTTGCGTCGGGCCTGCCGCCCGGAACCGTCCGCGCCGGGCATTACGTGCTGTGCGCCACCCTCGATGACATCGTGCTGAACACGCCCTGGGGCAGCCATAGCGTCTGGCCCAAGAGGGGCATGGTCAGCACCTTCCATAACGAAGTGACCGGCGGCGAGCGTTTCTTCGACATCCTGCAGCGGCTGCAGCAGGACCCGGGCCGCAATGCCGAAGTCCTCGAACTGATGTATCTGTGCCTGTCGCTCGGCTTCGAGGGACGGCTGCGCGTGCAGTCACGCGGATCGTCCGAGCTCAGCCGGGTCCGCGACGGGCTGTTCCGCACCCTGCGCCAGCGTCGCGGCGAGTTCGAGCGCGAGCTGTCGCCCCGCTGGCGCGGCATCGAGGCGGCGCATCGCCCGATGAGTTCGTATGTTCCCTTATGGGTTGTCAGCGTCGCGACGGCCGGGTTGCTGACGCTGATCTTCATGGGGTTCAGCTATGCGCTCAACCGCGCGTCCGACGCAACCTATGCGCAGCTCGCCGTTCTGCCGCCGACAGGTCCCGTCTCGCTTGCCAGGACCGTGGCGCCGCCGCCGCCGCCGGTTGTTGATAGCAGCCAGTTCGAGAGGATCCGCAAGTTCCTGGAGCCGGAGATTGCAGAGAATCTCGTCGTGGTCGAGGACGGGCCGCAGGCGATCACCGTGCGGATCCGAAACCGGGGCATGTTCCCCTCGGGCAGCGCCACGGTGGAGGAGAGCTATCGACCGTTGCTGGAGCGGGTCGCCGCGGCCCTGCGCGACGAGCCCGGCCGCGTGATCGTGGCGGGCCACACCGACAATGTTCCGATCCGCTCGCTGCGGTTTCCGTCGAACTGGCATCTGTCGGTCGCCCGCGCCGAGGCCGTGCGCGAGGTCGTGGCGGCGGCCGGCGTCGATCCGGCGAGGCTGACCGCCGAAGGTCGGGCCGATGGCGAGCCGATCGCGTCCAACGACACGGACGAGGGCCGCGAGGCGAATCGTCGGATCGAGCTGCTCCTGATGAAAACCGGCGGTGGCGACGCAATCGTGGCGACCCAATGACCCGGGCTCGCCGCGCACTCCGTTTCGCCGAAGACACCACAGCCTTGCAGATGCGGGAAGAAGTATGCTGAAGGGCATTCTCACCATAGTGACGGCCAAGTGGCTCATCAGCCTAATCGGCGCGATCGTCCTGTCGCTGCTGATCTGGTTCGCCGGGCCGCTGATCGCGATCGGCGAGGTTCGTCCGCTGGAGAGCGACATCGCGCGGTTCGGCACGTCGCTGGTCATCCTCATCGCCTGGGGCCTCTTCAACCTGCTGTCGCTGACGAAGGCCAAGCGTGCCAACGAACAGCTGGTCAACGACCTGGCGCAGGCGCCAGCCGCTGCGCCGGCTCCGGATGCGACCGCGTCGGCGGAGGAAGTGGACATCCTGAAGGAGCGTCTGCACGAGGCGTTGGCGACGCTCAAGAAGGCGAAGCTCGGCGGCGCGTCCGGCCGCCAATATCTCTATCAACTGCCCTGGTACATCTTGATTGGGCCGCCGGGCTCAGGCAAGACGACCGCGCTCGTCAATTCGGGCTTGAGCTTTCCGCTCGCCGACCGACTCGGCAAGGATGCGGTGCGCGGCGTCGGCGGGACGCGCAACTGCGACTGGTGGTTCACCAACGAGGCGGTGCTGATCGACACTGCCGGCCGCTACACGACGCAGGACAGCCATCAGGCCGTCGATAGCGCGGCCTGGGCCGGCTTCCTGGGCCTGCTGAAGAAGTCGCGCCCACGCCAGCCGATCAATGGCGCGCTGGTCGCGATCAGCCTTTCCGACCTGGCGACGCTGAGTCCGACCGAGCGTCAGGCCCATGCGCATGCGATCAAGAAGCGCATCCACGAGTTGCATGAGCAGCTCGGCGTGCAGTTCCCGATTTATGTGCTGTTCACCAAGGCGGACCTCATCGCCGGGTTCGTCGAGTTCTTCGACGACCTCGGGCGCGAGGAGCGCGAGCAGGTCTGGGGCATGACCCTCCCCCTCGACGACGGTAAGAGTGCCGAGGGCGTCATCGCCGCATTCGATGACGAGTTCGACGCGCTGGTCGGTCGGCTGAACGACCGGCTGCTCGAGCGCGTTCATGAGGAGCCGGACATTCAGCGGCGAAGCCTGATCTATGGCTTTCCGGCGCAGGTCGCCTCGTTGAAGCAGGCGGCCCAGGACTTCCTCGAAGAGATCTTCCGGCCGAGCCGTTTCGAGACGCGGCCACTGCTGCGCGGTATCTATTTCACCAGTGGCACCCAGGAAGGAACGCCGATCGACCGGCTGATGGGCGCGATGGCCTCGACCTTCGGCGTCGACCGGCAGAGGCTGTCGGCCTTCAGCGGTTCGGGCCGGAGCTATTTCCTCACGCGGCTGCTGCGCGCCGTCATGTTCGCCGAGGCGGGGGTGGTGGGCACCAACCCGCGCGTCGAGCGCCTGCGCCGCTGGGTGCAGCGCGGCGCCTTCGCCGTGGCCGGCATGCTGATCCTCGGCCTGGCGGGCCTCTGGTACAACAGCTACGCGTCGAACAGGCTGCTGATCGCGGCGGTCAACGGGACCATCGCCGACTATGACGAGCAGATCGCCGACCTCGATCTGACCCAGGTCGACGATACGCGGCTCGATCTCATCCTGCCGCCGCTGAACACGCTCCGCACGATACCCGCCGGCTATGCCGGGCGCGAGGCGGGGGCGCCCCTGGCTATGACCTTCGGCCTCTATCAGGGCGACAAGCTCGGCTCCCAGGCCGTCGTGGCCTACCGGCGCGCCCTCAACGCGCTTCTGCTGCCCCGTCTGATCCTGCGGCTCGAAGGCCAGCTTCGCGGCAACGCCGATCGGCCCGACTATCTGTATGAAGCGCTCAAGGTGTATCTGATGCTCGGTGGGCAGGGGCCCTTGGACGCGGCGCTGGTACGGCAGTGGATGGCGCTGGACTGGCAATCGATCTTCCCGGGCGACGCGGGCGCCGAGACCCGGCAGGCTCTCGCGGCGCATCTCGATGCCCTGCTCGCGGCGCCGTTGAGCGAGATTGGCCTCGATGGCGACTTGATCGATCAGTCGCGACGCACGCTGAGCGAATCCCCTCTTGCCGAGCGGGCCTATACGCTGATCGTGCAAAGCTCCGCGGCGCGGCGGCTGCCGGCGTGGCGGATCGTCGATCACGCTGGACCGGCGGCGGCGAGGGTTCTTGCGCGCGCGTCCGGCCGGCCGCTGTCTGAGGGTGTGCCCGGCCTCTATACCTATGACGGCTTTCACCAGCTGTTCCTGCCGGCGGTCGCCGACGTCGCCCGCGCGGTCGCGAGCGAGAGCTGGGTTCTCGGGCCGCAGTCGGAGATCGCCGTCGAGGATGCCGAGCTTGCCCGGCTCGAGCAGGACGTCCTGTCGCTCTATCTCGACGATTACGCGGCGCTCTGGGACGGGCTGCTGGCCGATGTGGTGATCGCGCCGTTCAGCAGCCTGCAGCACGCGGTCGAGATGCTCAACATCCTCTCCGGGCCGAACTCGCCGATCCGCAGCTTCCTTGCGGCGGCGGCCCGCGAGACGACTTTGACTGCCCCTCCGAAAAATGCGGCGCCAGCGGGCGAAGGGGCGGCCACTGATCCGGCGCAGACGGTGCAGACCGGCGTCGACCGGCTCGCCAGCGTCGTGGTCGGTGCCACGGGCAATGACGGCACGGAGGCACCGGGCAAGTTCGTCGACGACCGGTTCCGCTCCTTGCACGATCTGGTGAAGGGTGCCGACGGCGCTCCGCCGCCGCTCGATTCGGTGATCGCAGGACTCAATGATCTCTATCTCGAGCTCAATCGGATCTCTGCCGCGACGGCGCAGGGCGAAGCGTTGCTCGGTGCCGCTGGCGGAAGCGGTAACGCAGCGCAGCAGCTACAGACTGCCGCCGCGCGCTTGCCGGTGCCGCTGGGCGGGTGGCTCGAGTCGGTTGCCCAGGGCGCCGCGACCCTTACCGTCGGCGGCGCGCGTGCCCAGCTCAACGCGATCTGGACTGCTGACGTGCTGCCGCTGTGCCGCCGCGCACTGGATAACCGCTATCCGCTGGTCAAGGACAGCACGATCGGCGTCACGCTGGACGACTTCTCGCGCCTGTTCGGGCCGAATGGGCTGATCGACGATTTCTTCAAGACGCATCTCAGCAAATTCGTCGACACCTCCAGCCGTCCCTGGCGGTGGCGGCAGGTGGACAATGTCGATCTCGGCATCTCGTCCGCCGTGCTGGCGCAGTTCCAGCGGGCCGCCGCAATCCGTGACAGCTTCTTTCCGGCCGGCTCGAGCACGCCGTCCGTCCATTTCACGATCCTGCCGGTTTCGCTCGACGCCAGCGCGACCCAGGTGCTGATCGAGCTCGAAGGCCAGACAGTCAGCTACAATCACGGGCCGCCGCGGCCGGTGGAGATGCAGTGGCCGGGCACGGGCGCCGCCAAACAGGTTCGGGTCGCATTCAGCCCGCCGGTCGCCGGACAGATGTCGAACCTGACGAAGGACGGGCCGTGGTCCTGGTTCCGGCTTCTGGACGAGGCATCGGTCAGCGGCGGCGCGCGCGGTGACCAGTTCACCGTCACCTTCACCGTTGGCGGGCGGAGCGCCACCTTCGAGCTTCGCGCGAGCAGCGTCATGAATCCCTTCACGCTGAAGGAGTTGGAGGCGTTCCGGTGCCCGGGCTCGCTCTAAGGCAGGATAATCCGCAGGCCGGGCCCGGCTTCTACGGCAAGCTGCCGGCGCGCGGCGATTTTATGACGCGGCGTCTGCCGCGTCCTTTCATTGAGCCATGGGACGCTTGGCTGCAGGCAGCGATCAGCTGCAGCCGCGAGCAGCTCGGCGCGGATTGGCTTCCCGCCTATCTGACTTGTCCGGTCTGGCATTTCGTCCTTGGCCCCGGCCTTTGCGGCGACCATGTCGCCGCCGGCGTGCTGATGCCGAGCGTCGATCGGGTCGGCCGCTATTTTCCGCTGGTGCTGGCCGCGCCGCTTCCGGACTGTGGGAACCCCGCGGCGCTGGCCGCCGGCGCAAGCGGCTGGTTCGACGGGCTGGAAGCGCTCGCGTTGTCTGCGCTCGAAGATGATTTCGACATTGAGCGCTTCGATGCCGACTTACGGGCAATGGGTTTTCCCACCGCCGTCGGCAAAATGCCCTCATCGGGCGGGCCGATGGCCGGCGGCTGGCGGATTGCAATGCTGACGACGGATCCTGCAGGCAGCTATCCCGATCTTCTCGATCGTCTGCTCCGGTTGGACTCTCCGACCTACAGCCTGTGGTGGACAGCGCATGCGGAGGAGCGCCAACGATCGCTCCTGGTCTGCCGAGGCCTACCACATATCGGCAGTTACGCCGCGCTTCTGGACGGCTGCTGGGAGCGGAGCGACGGCGCGTCATGAACGGGGCGGGGCGGTCCTATCAGTATCTCTCCGCCTCCTGTACGCATGTCGGCATGATTCGAAAACTGAACGAGGATGCCTGTCTCGATCGGCCGGACCTCGGACTCTGGGCCGTGGCCGACGGCATGGGCGGGCATGACGCCGGCGATCTCGCGAGCCGCCTCGTCGTCGAATCCTTGAGCCGGATTCCGCCGCCGGTGAATGCGCCCTCCTTCCTGGCCCAGGCCAAGCTGCAGCTGGCCGAGGCGAACCGGAGCTTGCGCGCCGAAGCGACCGCCCAAGGTTCCGACCGAATCATCGCGAGCACCGTGGTCGTCCTGCTGACCTACAACCATCACTTTGCTTGCATCTGGGCCGGTGATAGCCGTCTCTATCTGTGGCGCGCGACGGAGCTTCGGCAGATCACCCGCGATCACAGCCATGTGCAGGAGCTGGTGGACATCGGCGTTCTGACGCCCGAAGAGGCCGGGCGCCACCCGCAGGCGAACGTCGTCACGCGGGCCGTCGGCGCGACCGACAGCTTGGAGTTCGAGATGCGGCACGAACGGATCCTGCCGGCCGACCTGTTCCTGCTGTGCAGCGACGGGCTGACCAAGATGTTGAGCGATCGAGAGATCGCGGAGGTGCTGGCGCGAACCTCGACCACTGAAGCGGCCGAGGCGCTGGTCGGCGTCGCCCTTGAGCGCGGTGCCTCCGATAACGTCACGACCGTCGTGATCCAGTGCCGCGGGAGCGGTGCGGCCTGATCTGCTTCTCTACAACGTCCCCGGATAGGCGCCGCCGTCGAGGAGCAGGTTCTGTCCGGTGATATAGCCGGCCCGGACGCCGCAAAGGAATGCGCAGGCCGCGCCGAACTCTTCCGGCTCGCCGAACCGGCCAGCGGGATTGTTGGTCATGCGCTCGGTCCAAAGCTCGTCGAAGCCGCGCCCGGTCTTCTCGGCGGCGTTCCGGGTGTTCGCCCGCAGCCGGTCTGTGGCGAACGGACCCGGCAGGAGGTTGTTGATCGTCACATTGGCCCGCACGGTCTGGCGGGCCAGGCCGGCGACGAAGCCGGTCAGACCGGCGCGCGCGCCGTTCGACAGGCCGAGGCTGGCGATCGGCGCCTTCACCGCGCCTGAGGTGATGTTGACGATGCGGCCGAAACGTCGGTCGATCATCCCGTCGACGGTCGCCTTGATCAGCGCAATCGGCGTCAGCATGTTGGCGTCGAGCGCGCCGATCCAGGTTTCCCGCGTCCAGTCGCGGAAGTCGCCGGGCGGCGGCCCGCCGGCATTGTTCACCAGGATATCGGGATTGGGGCAGGCGGCGAGCGCGGCCTCGCGCCCTTCCTCCGTCGTGATGTCGGCCGCGACCGCCGTCACGGCGACGCCCGTCTCCCTCCGGATCGCTTTGGCGGTGACCTCCAGCGGTCCGGGCGTGCGCGCGACGATGGTGATGGCGGCTCCCTCTCGGGCGAGCGCGAACGCGCAGGCGCGGCCCAGCCCTTTGCTAGCGGCGCACACCAGGGCGCTCCGGCCCGCGATGCCCAAATCCATCCCCTTGTCTCCCTTGTCCGATTTTTGCGACCGAGCTTGCCTCATCATCCACGCGATCCAGCGCCCGCTGTCAACCCGAGCCGTGTGTCCCGAGCAAGGTTGAGTGCCGGGCCCGTTCCATGCTTGAAATCCGGAGCGGATATCATGCTTGGAATCGGAGGTTCTCAGGATGCGAGAAAGACGTCGCCCCCCGACGCGGGAGGATGCGGAGACGATGGCGATTCAGGCCGTCGGATTTCTCGCCGCCGACGAAGATCTGTTCCTCCGGTTCGTCAATCTGACCGGCCTGTCGATCGAGGAGGTCAAGGGCCGGATGAACGATGCGGCGCTGCTCGGCGCGGTTCTCGACTTTATTCTTGCCGATGAGAGGCTGCTTCTCGCCTTCGCCGAGGCGATGGATCTGCCGCCCGAGGCGCCTCTTGTGGCTCGGCGGACGCTTCCGGGCGCACCGGTGGACTCCTGGTGAGTTGCCCCATGGACAGATCCCTTGCAATTCGTTAACCAAACGCCGCAACAGTTCCTGAGATCTTGCAGGGGGAAAGGGCGCATGAACCTCCAGAATGTCGCGGTTCGTTGGAGCGAACAGGTACGAAAGGCGTTTGCGGTCGTCATGATCGCTCTCTGCGCCATGCTCTGGAGCGTTCCGCCGGTTCAGGCGGACCCGCCGCCCTGGGCGCCGGCCCATGGCCATCGGGCCAAGAACAAGCACAAGAAGAAGCATGACCATGACGTGGTCTATGTCGCGCCGTTCGACATCGATCTCGGTCGCTGCAATCGCGAACTTCTCGGCAGCGTGCTTGGCGGCGTGGCCGGCGGGGCGATCGGCTCGACGATCGGCAGCGGCGACGGGCGCACCGTTGCGATCGTCGGCGGCACCATCATCGGCGTCATCGTCGGCGGCAGCATCGGGCGCGCCATGGACCAAGTGGATCAGAACTGCGTCGGCCAGATTCTCGAGCACGCCCCGGACGGGCGAACCGTCGCCTGGAACGAGCAGGGCGGCCCCGCCTACCAAGTGACGCCCGTCAAGACCTTCCAAACCCAGTCGGGCACCTATTGCCGTGACTACACCACGTCGGCCGTGATCGCCGGCGAACGGCAACAGCTCTACGGCACCGCCTGCCGTCAGCCGGACGGGTCCTGGCAACTCGTGAACTGACGGGTCGCCAACCGGATTCTACTCCGTCCGAGATGCGCCCGCCTTGTCGAAGATCCGGGCAAGAAAGTGTCCGAGATCGCGGTTCGACTGTGCGCGAATTCGGTCATCCCTGCCGATCAGGTATCCCTCGCTGCCGACGCAGAAAGCGAGAATCAGCCTTCGGGTGAAGGGGCCGCTCATCACCAAGCCGGTGCGGTTGTCGCGCACGGCGCCGTCCGTCTCGACCCGGAAGTCGCAGGCGGTCAGGAGCCGGCCGATGCGCCGCGGGCCTGTGAGGCTTCCGTCCCACTGGTGAAAAGCACCGGGATAAACGATCGTCTCCACCGCGGAGCCGCCCGAGCGGAGGTCATCGGCTACTTCCGCACAGCGCTCCCGATCCACGATCTCGTCCTCCGCCCCGGCGAGCATCAGCACCGGCGCGCCCGTGGTTCGCGAGTCGTCGAAGCGGACGATGCAGGGCGCGTAGAAGGCGACATGACCGACGAAGCGCCGACCCTCCGGCGCCAGCCGCTCGGCCACCTGAGCATACACGGCATAAGTCGCCGCCATCCCGCCATAGGAGAAGCCGACGAGCGCGATGCGCGTCTCGTCGATCTCGGAACGGCTCGCGAGAAACCGCAGGGCCGCATAGGCGTCGGCGAGAAGCATCGTTTCCGTAATCTTGAGCAGGCGCTCGGTAAATCCCCGCGCCCGGTCGCGGCGCGGCGCGAAGCTGTCGACGACGAGGACGGCGACTCCCATGGCCGCGAGTTCCCGGCCGTAGGTCAACTCGCGCGCCGCCTGCACGCCGCTGGAGCCATGCAGCAGCACGACGGCCGGTACGGGAGTCGCGGGTGAGGCGGAGGGCGGCATGAACAAGGTGCCTGTTGCATCCTGCGGCGGGTCGGACTCGGCGCCGCGCCCGACATCGGCCAAGGTGAAAGGGCTATGGCTCGGAAAGACGACCGTTTGGCCGGCCACCTCGATTGCGGGATTCCAGCTCCAATCTTTGAGTCGTCCCTGCGCGTGGGCCGGTGCGACCGCTGCCAGCATCAGAAGAACGGGGAAAAGCATCCGCAGAAACGAGCACGTCATCCGGCCGACTCGGAAAATTCATCCAGACTGCCCCATCAAGCTGGGGCAGCCATCGGCTAGGTCCAGTGTCTTCCGGATTTGCGTGCGGCCCGGAGCGGAATTCGTTGCTCCGGGCCAAATGATGCCTCGCCGTTACTGTTCCGCCGTCAGGCCGGCCCCGGCAAGCTGCTGAGCGCTCTCGAGATGTTCCTGAAGCGTCGGGAGCGTTTCGGAAGCAAAGCTCTTCAGTTCCGCGTCCTGACCTTGCTGGGCTTCTTTCTCGAAGAGGCTGACGGCCGCCTCATGGTCGAGTACCTGCTCCTGCATATAGGCCTGGTCGAATTGCTCGCCGGAAAGCTCCTGCAGATACTGCATCATCTGTTCATGCACCGCGCCGGCTTCCTGCGGCACCTCTATGTCCTTCTGCTCGGCCATCTCCATAAGTTTCTGGTTCGCCTGCGTGTGGTCGTCGATCATGCGCTGCGCGAACTGCTTGACTTCCTCACTCTGCGCTTTCTCGACAGCAACTTTGCCCATCGCGACCTCCGCAGCGCCATCCTGCGCGGCATGCAGCAGGAAGTAACGGTCTTGGACGCTCAAATCCCCGCCCATCTGTTGGGCGCTGGCCGTGGTCATTGGCGCCGCCAATACCATCGCGAAGAATGCCGTTGCGGTAACCGGTATCGTCCATCTGTTCATCGTCAGTCCCTCCTGGGAGTGCGTGATGCATGAATGCGGCGCTTCGCCGACAGGCACTCCAACACGCCATCCTCGACCGGGTTCCGGATCACCTCCGCTGTTGTTCAACGGAATCGTATATTGTATACAAAATGCCGGGGTTGATCGGGCATTGGAGCGTCTCTTGGTTTCGAAACCCACATCCTTCGAACCGTTCCGTCGCCAAACGGTGACCGGGGCGATCGTGGAGGCGCTGCGCGAACGGATTCTCGGCGGCCAAATCCCTGGCGGCGCACAGCTGCGCCAGGATGCGATCGCCGCCGACTACGGTGTCAGCCGCATTCCGGTCCGCGAGGCGCTCCGCCAGCTCGAGGCGGAAGGGATCGTGACCTTCTACCCGCATCGCGGCGCCACCGTATCCGAACTCTCGCTCGCCGAAATCGGCGAGCTGTTCGAGATCCGCGCCCGGCTGGAGACCGATATTCTGGCGCGCGCCGTGCCGCATCTGACCGACGCGATCTGCGACCGGGCGGGGCAGGTCCTCGACAGCTTCGATAAGGCGTTCGAGACCGAGGAAGTCACGGCCTGGGGGCAGCTGAACTGGCAGTTCCACGCAGCTCTTTACGAGCCGGCGGATCGGCCGCGCACCCTGACCATCATTCAGAATTTGCACAACAACACGGACCGATACTCGCGCCTACAACTACTCCTGACCCGCGGCAGCGCCCGCGCGCAAATGGAGCACCGACAGATCCTTGCACTCTGCCGGAAGCGCGAGGCCGATGCGGCATGTGCGCTGCTGGAGCGGCATATACTCGCTGCTGGCAACGCGCTCATCCAATTCCTCGCAGAACATCGCGCTTCGATCGAAGCGAAGGAGCCGACCTCATGAAGATCAGCAGAATCGCCGCATATCGGGTGGATCTGCCGCTGCATGAAGGCAGCTACAACTGGTCCGGCGGCAAGTCGGTCAGCGTCTTCGACAGCACAGTCGTGCGCGTCGAGACCGACGAGGGGCTCGTGGGCCATGGTGAGGTCTGTCCCCTCGGGCCGGCCTATCTGCCGTCCTATGCGGCCGGGGTCAGGACCGGCATCGCCGAGCTTGCGCCGCATCTGATCGGCCAAGACCCGACGGCGCTCGGGCCGTTGAACCGGTTGATGGAGGCCAGGCTCAAGGGCCATTCCTATGTCAAGTCGGGCATCGACATCGCCTGCTGGGATATTCTGGGACAGGCGGCGGGGCTGCCGGTCTGCACCCTGCTCGGCGGCCCGCATGGCGACAGCGTCGATCTCTACCGCGCGATCTCGCAGGAGGCGCCGGATCGCATGGCCGCCAAGGTCGCCGGCTATCGCGCCGAGGGCTATCACCGCTTCCAGCTGAAGGTCGGCGGCGATCCCGACACGGATATCGCGCGCATCCACGCCGTGGCGGCCGAGCTCAAACCCGGCGACGTGCTGATCGCCGACGCCAACACGGGCTGGCTGCCGCATCAGGCGATGCGTGTGGTGCGTGCCGTCAGGAATCTCGACGTCTATATCGAGCAGCCCTGTCTCAGCTATGAGGAGTGCCTGACGATCCGTCGCCACACCGACCACCCCTTCGTGCTCGACGAGTCGGTGGACAGCATCCACACGCTGCTGCGCGCCCAGGCCGATCAGGCGATGGACGTGGTCAACATCAAGATCAGCAAGCTGGGCGGCCTGACGGCGGCACGCCAGGTCCGCGACCTCTGCGTCGCGATGGGCGTGGCGATGACTATCGAGGATAGCTGGGGCGGCGATATCGCGACGGCGGCGATCGCCCATCTCGCCCACAGCACGCCGGCCCCGTTCCGCTTCACCGCGACCGACTTCAACAGCTATGTCACCGTCAGCATCGCCGAAGGTGCGCCGCGCCGCGAGAACGGACGGATGGCGGCCTCCACCGCGCCCGGCCTTGGCGTCCGGCCACGGTTCGAACTCTTGGGTGAGCCCGTCGTTGAAGTGCCATGAACGGGACGCACCGAATCCCGAAGCGGGGAAGCGGTGATCTTGATCAGCGCCTCAAGATCGCCGCCGAGCCGATCCGTGCATCGGGCTATGGTTGCGTCGGCCGCATGACGCCGTTCTCGTCGCGCTGCAGCGGATAAGGCTGCTTCGGCAGGGGCGCTCCGGGCATTTCGGTGATGGAAACGCCGTATTGCCAGTCCGACGGCGCGATCGCGACATAGCGGGCGTATCCGCCGGTTCCCCCTTCGGGCTTCGCAAAGCCAATCGTGATCAGCGCGCCAGCCTCCGGCACCTTATCCAGGTTGGCGACCCCTTCCGCCTGGGTGAAATGGTTGTGTAGCAGCCAGGCCTCGCCCTCGAGCGTGGGAGTCGTGTCGGTGTCGAGCGGCTCGTGGCCATGGAAGAGGATGCTGCGTTCCAGATGCAGGAACTTGAGCGCATCGAGCGTGATCCCCGGGAACGGCTTCTTGTTGAAGCGCTCGACGTCATCCCACCTCTTGTACCAGTCCGAGCGGATCATGACGACGGCGCCTTCGGGGATGCGGCCATGCTCCGCCTCCCAGGCCTGGATGTCCTCGACCGTGCAGTGATAGCCCGGGTCCTGCGCCACCTTCTCGTGGATGTCGATCACGACCAGCGGCCGAACGGCGTAAGTCGGCGGCAGATCGCTGATTGTCGCGCCGTACTCGTCCCAGTGTGCCGGCGGGTCGAGCTGCGTTCCGTACTGGTCGGTCGTCAGCTCGTAGGCTGTCGCAACGAAGCCGTGCTTCTCGTAAGTGAACTCCTGGCCCTCGGCGATGTAGCCCGGCATGTCCGCGCCAGCCAAGGCCGGCTTGAACTTTGCCGTCCCGAAGCCGGGCCAGACGGCGATGGTCGGGCTGAACGCATGCGTGAGATCGATATATTTCGCATCCTTGAGCACGGTCTCGTAAACGTCCCAGAGGCTTGCATCCTCGCTGTGTACGAGAGCCGGCGACAGAGTCATCGGCAATGCCGCCAGCGCGGCGATGAATGCGGGCGATCTGCGTCGCATGGATTTTCTCCCTGTCCGTATTTTCCGTGCCGATCGAGCGTAGGACTCGCGCCTCGACGGGGTCAATAACGTCAGCGTGGCTCGGCGGGAATGGTCGATCCCGTCAGTCGGCCGATCGCCGCCGCCGTTTCGTCCGCGAGCCGCGCAACTAGGCTTGCCGCCGATTGGCGGCGCGCCAAGCGGACGCCTTGCCCTGCCCAGAGCGACAGAAACTCCGCCCGGCCTTGCTTGGCCGCCGCGGTCCGGAGCGGCCGGGTCAGCGCGTTCTGAAGCGGAAAGGGGAGAATGGCCTCGTCGTTGCCGTCGAGGTCCGTCATGACACGATTGACGATCCCCCGCGCGGGGCGGCCGGAGAAGGCGCGCGTCGGGCGCGTATCGTGCTCGGCAGCGGTGAGGATCGCCTGCTTGTGAGCTTCCGGAATACCGGCTTCGTCGCAGGTCAGGAAGGCCGTGCCCATCTGCACGGCGCTCGCGCCCAGGGTCAGCGCCGCGGCAATTCCACGGCCGTCCATGATGCCGCCTGACGCGATCACAGGCACGGTGACGGCGTCGACGACCTGCGGCACCAGGGCCATGGTCCCGACCATCGCCGCGTCGAACCCGGTCGCAAACGTGCCCCGGTGCGCGCCCGCTTCGCTTCCCTGGGCAACCACGGCATCGACGCCCACCCGCTCCAAAGCGACAGCTTCCTCGACCGTCGTCGCCGTGCCGATCAGGACCACGCCGCGGGTCTTGACGGACTCGATCGCACCCACCGGCAGGACGCCGAAGGTGAAGCTGAATACCGACGCCCCGCTGTCGAGGGCCGCTGCCAGCTGTTCGTCGAACGGATCGGCGGGCAGGGCGGGGAGGGTGGGCGGTGGCAGGCCGAGCTCCATATGGTAGGGGGCCAGGCGATCCAATGCGGGGCCAACCTCTTTCGGCATGTCGGGTGCGGGAAGCGGGGTGAAGAGATTGATCCCGAAGGGGCGGGTTGTCCGCGCCCGCAGGGCCTGCGATATATCCGTGATCTGGCGCGGCGTCAGATAGGCCGCTCCGATGAATCCCAACGCGCCGGCCTCGCAGACGGCGGCGACGAGATCGACTGTCGTCGCACCGCCTGCCATGGGCGCCTGGATGATGGGGTGGCTCAACCCCAACCGCTGCGTCAGGGCGGTCCGAAGTGGCATGGAGAAACCTCCTGACTGTCGATATAGGAGAACAGGGGGGTGAGCTTAGGGCGCCACCGAAATCATGAAAAACGATTTTAAGTGATCAGTCCTATCTGAGGTAAAGATGGGTTGCGCTTATTCCGCGGCATTCGCATGGGCGGACCCCGCCGGTCGGACATAGTGCAGGAAAGCGGCGAGCGCACTGGAGACGAAGGCGTCGCGGCGGCGGATGAACATCGTCTCCACTTGGGCCTCGATTTCCGGCAGCGTATGGATAGCGACCCGGCCGTCGTCCCAGACCGGGCCGATCAAGCTCCTCGGCAGCAGGGTTATGCCGAGCCCCGCGGCGACACAGCCGAAAATGGCCTCGAGCGTGCCGAACTCGAGCCGACGGACGCCGATGACACCGCGCCTGGCCAGGATTTCCTCAAGCCGCTGGCGATAGGAGCAGCCGGCGCGCAGCACCACGACCTTGAGGTCGCTTGTCCCGATCAGCTCGTCCAGGCTTCCGACCGCCGGGGCCGTGAGGATCACGAGCTCCTCGCGGAAGACGATCTCTTCCTCAAGTTCCGGATGGTTCACCGGACCGCAGACGAACGCGCCTTCCAGCCGGTGCGCCAGCACGGCCTCGATCATTTCGCAGGAGGTGCCGGTTCGAAGCACCAGATCGACTGCGGGGTATGCCGCGACATAGGTTGAGAGAAGGGGCGAAAGCCGCAGCGCGGCCGTGGTCTCGAGCGAGCCGATCGTCAGCGGCCCCTTGGGTGTGCCGTCGTCCTCGACGGCCCGGCGCGCGTCCTCCAGCAGGTGCTGGACCCGGACGGCATAGGGCAGCAGACGGCGCCCGGCGGCAGTTAGTGCCACGCCGCGGCTGTGACGGTGGAAGAGCGGTGCCTTCAGCTCATCCTCGAGCAGGCGGATGCGGGCGGTTACGTTCGATTGCACGGTGTTCAGCTCGGCAGCCGCCCGGTTCATCCCGCCCAGCCGCGCCACCGCCTCGAAGACCCTGAGATCCGCTGCGTCCATTCCCGGCTCCCGCTCGTCACATCATCGGCTGCGGCCGATATCATCCCTTTTGCTGCCGCTCAAGCTCCGCCAGCTTACGAGCCGTAATGTCGACTATGACACCGCTCATCCGAACCGGAACGTCATTCACATCATAGAGGGCGCTGCCCTTGTCCAGGACCCAGTGCTGACTGCCATCCGGCCAAATCACCCGAAACTCGGCTTCGTAACCGCGGCGCTCGTCCAGCGCCGATCGGACTGCCTCGTGCACCCGGTCGCGGTCTTCGGGATGAACCGTGGACAGCAGCCGTTCGCAGCTACTCTCGGTTTCGGGCGGCAGGCCGAGGATTGCTTTGCAGCGGTCGGACCATCGGACGCGCCGACGGGCGATGTCCCAACTCCACGGCCCAAGCTCGGCTGCTTCCGCAGCCAAGCTCATCCGCTCGTCGCTCTCGCGCAATGCCTCTTCGGTTTCTTTCAGATCGGTGATATCGATCGCGACGCCGTCCCAGATCACCGTGCCGTCCTCACCTCGATAGGCGCGCGCGTCGCTCCGCAGCCAGTGAACATCGCCATGTGAATCGATGACGCGAAACTCAAGCCTGTAGGGCGAGAGCGTTCGGGCGGAAACCAGGACCGCCTCGCGCCAGCGCGACGCATCGTCCGGATGGATGTATTGGCGGGCGAATTCTTCGAGGGGCAGCGGCTCCTTGGCGCCGGAAGGCTGAAAGCGAAGAATGGTGTCGGCCGTATGGCCGAGATAGGGATGGCTGATGCGGTCATCGCGATGGAGAATGCGCCGATAAATATGTCCAGGGAAGTTCGCGGCGATATCGGCAAGGCGCTGCTCGGCTTCCCGTTCCGCTTCACGCCGCGCTTCCGCCGCTTCCGCCCGCCGCAACTCCTCCTCCAGGCGGCGCTGCTCCGTCCGGTCGCGAACGAAGCAGAGCCCGCCGATGATCTTGCCGTCCCAGTCGCGCAGTGGCCCGCTCCGGGTCTCGAGAGGGTTCCTTGCGTCGGCGTTCGCGGGCCAAAAGCGCTGTTCGGCCGCATCCCCGATCCCGGCTCCGTTCCCGGCCCCGGCGAGAGCGTTGCGGATCACAGGCTCGATCAGCGTTCCTCGGACGGATGGCAGGATGTGACGCAGGTCCTTCCCGCGCATGCGCTCGCCTGAGAGGCCAGAAATCGCCTCCATTGCAGGATTCCACAACGTGCAGCGCAAGTGGTGGTCATAGGCCAGGATCCCATCCGAACTGCTGTTGACGAGAAGCCCGCAAAGCTCTCGTTCCTGCTGCCATCTCTGCAAAGCGAGGCGGTGTGCCATGCTCTTTCGCAGTGCGAACCAGGTAAGCAGGAAAAGCCCGGCCGCAGCGGGGACGGCGATGATGCCGTAGGCCAGCAGGTCCTGATGCCATTCGCCGAGCACCGCGTTCTTGTCCAGGCCGAACACGACATAGACCGGATAGCCGGCCAGCTTGCTGTAGCCGCTGATCCGCGCGACGCCGTCGATCGCGGACGGGGCGGTGAACAACCCCTCGTCCGCAAGCTTTATGGCCTTCCTGAAGCCGCTGCTGTCCGGCAAGCGCTGGAACGCTGCGGGAGCCGGGTTGCGAACGAGGATGTCTCCGTCCATCCGGATCAGGCCCGCCACGTGATCGTGAAGGGGCGTGATATCGGTGTAGAAGCGACGGAAATAATCCAGAGACACGGCAACGGTGAGGGTACCGTCGAACGTCCCGTCCGCCGTCGTGCGCCGGCGCGTGACGTTCAGCGTGTCGGCGGCGGGTCGGTCGTGGCGGGATCTGCTCACATATGTGCCGGCATTCCTGGCGCGTTGCGCGGCGAAGTAATCCTCGTCCGCGACAAGGATGTCAGGCGCCGGAGAGAGATGACTTCTGCTGCGGACAAGGCCGTTCGGAGCGGCCAGCCAGATCGCATCCACTTGGGGCAGACCGGCCGCGACCATGCGAAGATATGTGTGCAGGCTCTCGGAATGGCCGATCGCTTCCCAGGACATATCGCGGATGTGGTCGTCGACACGCGCAATCAAGAGCTCGTGCGTCTCGAAAACCTTGCGTGCATGTTCATGGAGAATGGAGACGGTCTTGCGAACCTCCATTTCAGCTTCTTCGATCGTTTTCTGGTAGCTTTGCCACGCTGCCGCCGCAAACAGCAGCATCGGGACAAGGACGGACGCGACCAGCAGGAGCCGGAGCGGCTGGAGGGTGTCCGCCTTTCTGGTGCGCCGTATCAGCGCTTTGAACGACGACAGCCATCTGGACCGCCCGTCCAGGCCAACCTCGTCTGCAGCGGCGGCCGGCATGATGTGACCTCCCACGGTACGCAATGTGAGCGATAGACCGACTTGGCGCCAATCCGGTCTTCGCCCTGATGTCTTGTCCCGCAGCCTCGCCCCGCTTGCCGCGGCAAGCTTAGCTCCGTCGGAGGTGTAACAGAAGTGACAAACGCATCCGGGTTGCATTTGGGGGAGCGTGAATTACCGTAGATTGAAGCCTGGGGACTCGCTGCATCCGCCTATGGCGCAGCTTCGGTTGCTTCGCCTACGTGCAGATTGTATAAAATATCCGAAAAATGGTTCGAGGTCGGCCGGGAGCAATGGTGCGGCGGCCGCGATACAGAGGAGGAGAATCCGATGACCCAGGACTGGACGGGTGTCTTTCCGGCGGTCACGACCCAGTTCAAGGCCGACCAGTCACTCGATCTTGAAGCGTCGGCGCGGCATCTCGACACGCTGATCGCAGCCGGGGTGCATGGCCTCGTGATGCTCGGCACGCTCGGCGAGAATTCCGCCCTCGAGCCGGAGGAGAAGCGCAAGGTCGTGCGGATGGCGGTGGAAACCGCGGCGAAGCGCGTGCCGGTCGTGGTCGGCGTGGCTGAGTGCTCGACCGCGGCGGCCTGCAGGGTCGCGGCCGATTGCGAAGGGCTGGGCGCCGATGGGCTGATGGTGCTGCCGACGATGGTCTACAAGACCGATGCGCGTGAAACGGTTGCGCATTTCCGGGCGGTCGCGCGGGCCAGCGATCTGCCGATCATGGTCTACAACAATCCGGTTTCTTACGGCGTTGACATCACCCCCGAGATGTTCGTGGAACTGGCCGACGAGCCGACGCTGGTGGCGCTGAAGGAATCGTCCGACGATGTCCGTAGAATCACCGACCTGGTGAATCTCTGCGGCAATCGCTACACCCTCTTCTGTGGCGTCGACGACCTCATCCTGGAGAGCATGCTGCTCGGGGCGACGGGATGGGTCGCCGGTCTCGTCAACGCCTTCCCACGCGAATCGGTGCGGCTGTGGACCCTCGCGCGCGCCGGCAATTGGGAGGAGGCGCGGGCGCTCTATCGCTGGTTCATGCCGCTGCTCCATCTCGATACGCATGTGAAGCTTGTACAGTACATCAAGTTCGCCCAGGCGATGGCCGGGCTCGGCACCGAGACCCTGCGGGCGCCGCGCCTGCCGCTCGAGGGAGAGGAGCGCGCCCGCGTCGCCGCGATCGTCGAGCGTGGCCTGGAGTCCCGCCCAAGACTGGCGGCGGAGTAGGGGCGGAATGGCGGGTGCCGGCGCGCGCCTGCGCTCGATCCTGGTCACAGGATCGGCCAGCGGAATCGGCGCGGCGATTAGCCGCCGGCTCGCCAGGCCGGGCGTCGGTATCCTGATCCATGCGCGGTGCAACCGCGACGGTGCCGAGGCCGTTGCGGCCGAGGTCCGGACGGCCGGCGCCGAGGCGGCGGTCGAGCTGGGCGATCTTGTCGATCCGGCCGTCGGCCGCAGATTGGTGGATCGGGCAGCCGAGCGGTTCGGCGGCCTCGATGTGCTGGTCAGCAATGCCGGATTTGCCGATCGCCGGCCGTTCGGCACCCTGGATCGCGCGGGTGTGGACCATGTCCAGTCGGTGGTGACGGCCGCATTCTTCGATCTGGCGACGGTCGCCCTGCCGTATCTGAAGGCGGCGCGCGAGGGGCGGGTGGTGTCGATCTCCACCTACAACGCCCATGTCTTTCGCACCGACTATCCCGTCTTTCCCGCCTCCGCTGCGGCGAAGGCTGGGCTCGAGGCGATGACGCGGGCGCTCGCGCTGCAGCTTGCGCCGCATGGCGTGCTCGTCAATTGCGTCGCGCCGGGGCTGATCCGCAAGGAGGCGGGAACCGGGACGTCGCTTTCGGCCGACGAATGGCGCGAGGTCGCCGGGAAGGTGCCGCTCGGCCGCCTCGGC
The DNA here is from genome assembly GCA_003576685.1 of Virgifigura deserti. Lineage (GTDB taxonomy): Bacteria > Pseudomonadota > Alphaproteobacteria > Dongiales > Dongiaceae > Virgifigura > Virgifigura deserti. The sequence continues at coordinate 133,980 of QOZR01000002.1, read as the reverse complement.
GAGCCGGATGAGGTCGCCGCCCTGGTCGCCTTTCTCTGCTCGCGCGAGGCCAGCTATATCACCGGCCAGGTGCTCCATGTGAATGGCGGGCTGGTCTAGAAAATTTTCTACTGAAAAACCACAGAGACACCGAGGCATGGAGAAGATATTCAGATCCTCTGTGTCTCTGTGATGAATTTCCTGGAGTGAGAATTGAAGATCGTCGAGACGTTCCCGCGCAAGGTGCGGGAGATCGAGAATGTGTTCATCGAGCTGTCCGACGGCTGCCGGCTGGCCGCGCGGATCTGGCTGCCGGAGGATGCCGAAGCGGATCCGGTTCCGGCGGTTCTCGAATATCTGCCTTATCGCAAGCGGGACGGCACAGTCGTTCGCGACCACCTGACCCATCCCTATCTGGCCGGCCACGGCTATGCCGGTGTGCGGGTCGACATGCGCGGCAATGGCGAGTCCGACGGGTTGATGTGGGACGAATATCTGAAGCAGGAGCAGGACGACTGCCTTGAGGTGATCGATTGGATCACGGCGCAGCCCTGGTGCAGCGGCACCGTGGGCATGATGGGAATCTCCTGGGGCGGCTTCAATGCGCTGCAAGTCGCCGCGCGCCGACCGAAGGCGCTGAAGGCGATCATCACCCTCTGCTCGACGGTCGATCGCTATGCCGACGACATTCATTACAAGGGCGGCTGCATGCTGCTCGAGAATGTCGGCTGGTCGCAGACCATGCTGGCCTATTCCTCGCGGCCGCCGGACCCGTCGCTGGTCGGCGAGCGCTGGCGGGAGATGTGGTTGAATCGCCTCGAGAACGAGCCGCTCCTCGTTGAGAACTGGCTCGGCCACCAGCGCCGGGACGAATTCTGGAAGCACGGCTCCGTCTGCGAAGACTATGGCACGATCGAGGCCGCCGTCCTCGCCGTCGGCGGCTGGGCGGATGCCTATTCCAATGCCGTGCCGCAGCTCGTCGCCAACATCAAGGCGCCCGTGCGCGGCCTCGTCGGTCCCTGGCTGCATAAATATCCGCATTTCGCCGTTCCCGGGCCGGCGATCGGCTTCCTTCAGGAGGCGTTGCGCTGGTGGGACCAGTGGCTCAAGGGCCGGGACACCGGCGTGATGCAAGATCCGCTCTATCGCGCCTACCTTCAGGACAGCGTGCCGCCGCGTGCCTACTACACCGAGCGGCCGGGCCGCTGGATCGCGGAGGACAGCTGGCCGTCGCCGAACATCGAGAATCGCCGTTACCGGCTGAACGCCGGCCGGCTCGCCATCGCCGCAGAGCCGGAGCAGGCGCTCACGCTGGCCTCGCCGCAGACGGTGGGACTCGCCGCCGGCGAATATTGTCCGATCTGGCTCGGGCCGGAATCGCCGGCCGACCAGCGACTCGACGACGGCGGCTCCCTGGTCTTCGACAGCGAGCCGCTGACCGAGGCTGTCGAGATTTTCGGCGCCCCGACAGTCGAGCTCGAACTGTCGGTCGATCGGCCGCAGGCCAACATCGCGGTCCGGCTGTGCGACGTCCTGCCGGGCGGCGAGTCGACGCGCGTCACCTACGGCGTTCTGAACCTCTGCCATCGCGATAGTCACGAGCAGCCCGCCGCGCTCGAGCCCGGCCGGCGCTATCGCGTGCGGGTGCAGATGGACGATGTCGCCTATGGATTCTCCGCCGGACACCGAATCCGCATCGCACTCTCCACCGCCTACTGGCCCCTGATCTGGCCGTCGCCGGAGCCGGTCACGTTGACGCTTCATACCGGCGCCAGCGAACTCGCGCTTCCCGTTCGTGCGCCGCGGCCCGAGACGCTGCGCTCCCTGCCGGAGCCCGAGTCCGCGCCGCCGGTCGACTTCGAGCCGATCCGCGAGCCGAGCCACCTGCGGCGCATCGAGCGTGACATGGAAACCGGCGAAACGGTCATCAGGATCATCGACGATTTCGGCGCGAACCGAAACCGGGCGCATGATCTCGTCACCGGCTCCGTCGGCCGCGAGACCTACCGGATCCTGCCCGACGATCCGACCTCGGCGCGGGTCGACACCCATTGGACGGAGGAACTGACGCGCGGCGACTGGTCGGTCCGCACCGAGACGCGCACGACGGTCACCTGCGATCGCGAGCATTTCCACGTCGAAGGATCGCTCGAAGCCTATGAGGCCGGCCGGATCGTGACGACGCGAAACTGGCGCAGCAAGCACCGACGGGATTTCATCTGAGGGGCGTTGTTGCGATTTCCCTCCCCTTATGGGAGGAGCGCCGGCCGGCGATAGCAGGGTAGGGGTTGGGGTTTTTAAACCCGCCCCTACGGTTCCAACATCCTCGCCACAGTCGAGTCCGCGATATGGACCGGCCGTCCGGCGGTGAAGGTCGCGGCGACGCGCGGCAGTTCCGGCCGGCTGACATCGACCAGCAGGAAGTCCGCGCGCTGCCCGACCGCGATCTCGCCGCGGTCGTCGAGGCCTGCGGCGCGGGCCGGGTTGATCGAGACGAGGCGCCAAGCCTCCCCGAGAGAGGCGCGACCGTCGCGGGTGAGGCGGAACGCGGCATGGAACGGCGCCGGGTAGTAGTAATCCGAGGCGAGGATCGTGCAGAGCCCCGCCTCGATCATGCTCGTCGCGCAGACCGCGCCGTTGTGGCTGCCGCCGCGCAGAACGTTCGGCGCGCCCATCACGATCGCGTCGCCCAGCGCTCGTGCGGCCTCGGCGGTCTCCGCGTTCTTCGGGAATTCGGCGATCCGGCAGCCGAGTCCGTGATAGTGGCGGCGCAGGGCGGGGCTGTCGTCGTCATGGGACATCAGGCCGATGGCATGCGTCCGCGCCGCCGCCGCAAGGCGCTCTACCGCCGCCGGGACTGCGTCGCGGCGCGCATAGACATGCTCGACCAGAAGCCGAAACTCCTCGCCCGGCAGGCCGGCGCGTTCGGCATATTTCCGGACCTTGCCAGGGTCGCTGCGCGCCCGATGGATCTCCGGCGTATGATCGTTGAAGGCGAGAATGCCGATCCGCCCCCCGGCGATCCACTGCTCCATCTCCTCGACGGCATCCAGGTTGAAGGTCTCGAAGCGGAGATGCAGACGGGTGTCGCAGGCCAGTGCGCCGTCGAGCCCGGCGAGCGCATCCGCCAGGCGCAGGAAGGCATCGCGGCTCCGCAGGCCCGGTTCCCAGGAATTCGTCACCCCGTGAAAGGCGGTGGTGATGCCGTTCGCGACAAGCTGCCGGTCGGTCTCGGTGAGGGCGAGGTCGAGTCGGACCGCAACGCCGGGCCGCGGCATGATCTGCCGCTCGAAGGCGTCGCCATGCAAATCGACGATGCCGGGGAGCAGAACGAAGCCGTCCGCCCGGATCGTGCGATCGCCGGAAGCGGCGGCTGCACCGGCCGCGGTGTCCGGCGCGAACACGCCGTCCTCGATCACGACCGATCCTTCCGCCAGCGATCCGTCCGGCCACAGCACGCGATCGCTTTGTAAGACGCGTCTCATTCAGCACTTCCAAAAGATCTGTATGTCGGCTTTCTCCTATCAGCATCGGATGACAGGAGTTTGACAGAGGGTAGTGTCGTCCCGCGCTTTCTTCTGGATGAATCACTGACATCGTCGGCGGGGCGTGACCATCGGGAGCGGCGGCAAGTAGCTGATCGGGCTCGCTGATTCCTCGACTCGAGTGACCAATGGCGGCGCGGCTCAATCCTCCAACTGTTCACCGGCGAGTCACGGCGGCGTCACAAAATTTGTTTAGACGTTTAGACGTCGACGACGCGCTGCCGATCGTCGCGCGATGAAAAAAAGCCAATTTTCGACGAGGGATTCGTCATGAAACTGAGACAAGTCACAGGCGTGCTTACGGCGTTGGCGCTCGGCCTTGCCGCAAGCGTGGCCAGCGCGGCGGATGCCGTCCGCTTTGCGATCACCGATATCTCCGGCCTGGAGATGCTTCAGGCGGAGTTCGGCGAATTCCGCCAGGTCCTATCGGACGCCACGGGGCTGGAGTTCGAGTTCTTCCCCGTCAACAGCCGCACTGCGGCGGTTGAGGCGCTGAATGCGCAGAGGGTCGATTTCGTGCTCACCGGACCTTCCGAATATGTCGTGATGGGCAAGAGGGCCAAGGCCTATCCTGTCGTCGGCTTTTCTCGGCCGGACTATTTCTCGGCGATCATCGTCATGGCCGAGAGCAGCTATACGCTGCCGTCCGATCTCAAGGGGCAGAAGATCGCGCTCGGCGATATCGGTTCGACCTCCAACCATCTCGCGCCGGCACAGGTGCTCGCGGACTATGGTGTCGACCCGGTTCACGACGTGCAGATGACGCATATCAGCCGCAACGTCGCCTGGGAGGCGCTGAAGCGGGGCGACATCGCCGCCGTCGGCATGAACTACGGCAAGTTTCTCGAGATCCGCGAGAAAGAGACAGCCTTCGAGCCCGGTGCTTTCCGCGTGATCGGCCGCGGGCCTGACCTCCCCAACGACGTGCTCGTTGCGGGTGCGCATGTCGACAAGAACGTTGTAGAGACGGTACGCGGCGCCTTTGTCTCGCATGCCGAGCCGCTGGTGAAGGCGATTCTCGTGGGCAAGGACAACCAGAAATATCTGGGAATGAAGTTCCTCCCCAACGTCAGTGACGCCGACTACAACTATGTCCGGTCGATGTACGAGACCATCGGCCATCCGGAATATGCCGAGTTCGTCGGCAACTAATGTTGGCCCTTCAACCGCGGCCGCTGGCCGCCGACCCAATCCGCGTCGAGGCCGCCGCTCCGACTCCGCTCGCCGGAGCGGCGGTCCCGGCGGCGGTCGACCTCGACATCCGAGGCATGGTCAAGTCGTTCGGCGAGGCGAAGCCGGTGCTGAACGGCGTCGATCTCGCCGTTCTCCGCGGGCAGTCCGTCGCCCTGATCGGTGCGAACGGTGCCGGTAAGTCGACCCTCCTGCGGTGCTGCCTGCGCCTGATCGAAGCCGAAGGCGGTTCCGTACGGCTGCTGGAGCGCGATGTGAGGCGGCTGGCGCCGCGCGACCTCAGGCGGCTGCGTGCCCGCGTCGGCTTCGTCTTCCAGCGGCATAATCTGGTGCCGCGGCTCTCCGCCCTGTCGAACGTCGTTCACGGCGCGCAGGCACGCCACGCCGGCGCGCGCTACTGGCTTCACGGCCTGGCGCCTAAGGCGGTCCGGGAGGAGGCGATGCATTGCCTCGACCTCGTCGGCTTGCCGCATATCGCGCGGCAGCGGGTCGACAGCTTGTCGGGCGGCCAGTCGCAGCGCGTCGCGATCGCCCGCGCTTTGATGCAGCGCCCGCAGTTCGTCATGGCCGACGAGCCGGTCGCGAGCCTCGATCCCAATGCCGGTGAGGAGGTGATGGGCCTGTTCAGCGACCTCATGCGTCGGGAGGGGCTGACGCTGCTCTTCTCGTCGCACGATCTGCGCCACGCCGTGGATTATGCCGATCGCATCGTCGGCTTGCGCGCCGGGCGGGTCGAGCTGGACGGCCCGGCGCGCGCGCAGGATTTCGCAGGCTTGAGAGAGATCTATGGCTGAGCCCTTCGTCGGTCCGTCGGCGGTAGCCGAGCGTGGGCCCGCCGTCCCCGGCCGGTTCGACCGGCCGGGTATCGGCACCTTTCTCGCCTATCTTCTGGCGATCGCCTTTTTCGTGGCGTCGATCGATGGCATCGGCATCTCGGTCGAGGATCTCGTCGCCGGAATTCCGGGCATCGGCCGCATGATCGGCCAGATGTTTCCGCCGGATCTGAGCCGTCTCGATTCGATCGCCCTCGCTCTTCTCGAGACCTTTCAGATGGCGCTGGTGGGCACCGTCTTCGGCATCGTCCTCAGCCTGCCTCTGGCAATTCTCGCCACGCGCAGCCAGACGCCGCACATCCTGCTTTACGGCTGCTCCCGCGCGCTGATCTCGCTGTTCCGGACGGTGCCCGATCTCGTCTGGGCGTTGCTCTTCGTGATTGCCGTCGGCCTCGGACCGTTCGCCGGGGCGCTGGCGATCATGATCGACACGATCGGCTTCTGCGGCCGCTTCTTCGCCGAGGCGATGGAAGAGGCCGATCACGGCCCGCAAGAGGCGTTGACGGCGCTAGGCGCATCCCGTCTCGGCCGGGTGTTCTGTGCTGTAATCCCGGCCGCGCTTCCGTCCTTCATCGGCGCCTCGCTGTTCAGTCTCGAGAAGGCGACGCGCGCCTCCGTCGTTCTCGGGCTCGTCGGGGCGGGCGGCATCGGCATCGAGCTGAAGGTCGCGATGGACCTGTTCAGCTATGCCCAGGCCGCAACGATCATTCTGAGCATTTTTCTTCTGGTGCTGGTGGTGGAGCGCGTCAGCACCTTCCTGCGGCAACGCGTCATCTGAGGGTTGTTCATGACCGCTAATGCGAACGGATTCGAAACCGCGACGGCCCACCATGCCTGGGACCGGCGGTGGAGCACGACGGAAGGTCGAGCCGAATGGCTAGAGCCGGAGGAGGATCTGCGCCTTCTCCTGCCGGAGCTGCGGGCGCGTGGCTGTCGCGATGCGCTGGACCTCGGCTGCGGGGTCGGCCGCCATGCCCTGTTCCTCGCCGAGGCGGGTTTCGCCGTCGAGGCGATCGACGGGAGTCCGAAGGGGCTGACCTTCGCCCAGGCCGCCGCGGCCGAGCGCGGACTTGCGGTCCCGTTCCGCGCGGGGCTGATGACGGACCTGCCTGTTCCGTCCTGCGCGTTCGATTTCGTCGTCGCCTGGAACGTGATCTATCATGGCGCCTCCGATGTCGTGGAGCGCACGATCGGCGAGATCTTCCGGGTGCTTAGGCCGGGCGGCCTCTATCTCGGCACCATGCTAACGAAGCGGAACGTGAATTTCGGCCGAGGGCGTGAAGTTGGCCGTGGTACCTTCGTGATCGACGGCGACAACGACAAGGGGCATCCGCACTTCTATTGCGATGCCGGAGAGCTCGCGGCGTTGTTCGCCGAGTTCGAGGTCCTGAGCCTGAAGCAGGTCGAGCACCGCCGGCCGGGTTCCTGGCACTGGCATCTCCTTGCCGAGAAGGTGTCGGTCGCTTAAGGCTCAAAGACGAGTTGAACCCGCTCGCTCGCCAAGCGCGAGACGCTGAACTCGATGGGCCGGCCTTCAGGATCGACGTTGACGTTCTCCGTCACCAGAATCGGCAGCGTCTTCGCCTGATGGAGATGGCGGGCCTCGTCGGGCGTGGGCATCCGCGACGTCACCCGAGTCACCTGCCGGAAGTAGTCGCCAATCCCATGCTGCGCCAAAGCCTTGGTGATCGAGCCGGTCGCGCGATAGCTGTCGATCAGGCCGTCGAAGCGGGGCTTCGGGAAATGGTGGGCGCCGATGCTGACCGGTCGTCCGTCAACGGCGCCGACGATCTCGAGCAGGGCCACCCGGCGCCCGGTGCGGATCTTGAGCCCGCGCGCGATCTCGGGTGGAGCCGGAATTTCGGCAGCGCGGAGGAGTTCACCGCTCGGATGGCGGTGCAGGCGCGTGATGTTCTCGGAGAAGCGGGTCCGCCGGGCGACCGGGTAATCGATCACGTCCTCCTGGACGAAGGTGCCGCGGCCTTGCTCGACTCGCAGCACGCCGGCGTCCTGCAGGGCACCGACGGCGCGCCGCAGGGTATGGCGATTGACGCCGAAACGGTGCGACATCTCGGCCTCGGTCGGCAGACGCTCTCCCGGCTTGAAAGCGCCGCCGACGATCTCCGCATGCAGGGCCTGCTGGATCTGGCGCCACAGCGCCACGCCGGTGCCACGGTCCATGTCAGATCCCATGTCGACCCCATTGTCAGAAAAGTTTCTCATTTCGCGCCTTTACAATCGAAAGCAACGGCTGCAGCATCCTTCCTAACATATAGATGTCTAGATGTATAGATGAATATGACAACTCATCCGCAATCGAACGAACCGGCCAAGTCCACTGCGACGGACACCCGCCGGGCCTGGATGGCCGTTCTGGCCAAGGCACCGACGGACGCACTTGTCCGCGCGTGGGGTGCAATGAGCGGGAAGCCCGCCTATCGGCATCTCCGGCGGCCTGAGACGGGGCTGGTTATGGTGCGCGGCCGGGCGGGCGGCACCGGTCAGCGGTTCAATCTCGGCGAGATGACCGTGTCGCGCTGCGCCGTCGCGCTGGAGAACGGCATTGTCGGCCACGGCTATGTCGCCGGTCGCGACCACCGCAAGGCGGAGCTGGCCGCCATCTTCGACGCGCTGCTGCAGGATTCAGACCGGCGCGCGGAGGTCGAGGCGCTGGTCACCCGGCCGCTTTCCGAGGCTCAGGCTGCGAGAAAGGCGGAGCGGCGCCGGAAGGCCGCGGCGACACGGGTGGAGTTCCTCACGATGGTTCGGGACAGGTGACGTTATGACGCTCGCAACAACCGGCGCCATCGGCAGCGCCTTCGCCGATCCGGTCCTCGATGCCCAGCGCACCTTCCGCGTCGCGCTCGAAGCGCTCGCGCGACCCGGTCGCCTCGTCGAAAGCCCGTCCTTGAATGAGGCGGGCTGGACGATCGGGCCGGCTGCGGCATCGCTTTGCCTCTCCCTGGTCGATCACGACACGCCGGTCTGGCTCGACGCAGCGGCTGCCGATGCTGCGGCGGCGCTGCGGTTTCACTGCGGCTGCCCGATCGTCACGGACGCCGGCGCCGCGCAGTTCGCGGTGATCGGCGATGGGACGGCGCTGGGGCCGCTCATCCGCTTCACCGTTGGTACCGACGCCTATCCCGATCGCTCAGCGACACTGATCGTCGAGGTCGGTGAGCTGCGCGAGGGCGGCCCGCTTCGACTCCGCGGTCCCGGGATCGAGACCGAGCATCGGCTGACCGTTGAGGGGCTGCCGGACGGATTCTGGCGGGCCTGGAGGGAGAACGTCGACCGCTTTCCGGAGGGCGTCGACATGTTCCTGACCTGCGGTGCGCGGCTTTGCGGGCTACCGCGAACGACAATCGTGGAGGGCTGACCGATGTATGTCGCGGTGAAGGGTGGCGAGCGGGCCATCGAGAACGCGCATCGCCTGCTGGCGGAGGAGCGCCGCGGCGACCCGGCGGTGCCTGAGCTGACCCTGGCGCAGATCGACCAGCAGCTTGCCCATGCCGTCGATCGGGTGATGACCGAGGGATCGCTCTATGACCGGGAGCTTGCGGCGCTGGCGGTCAAGCAGGCGCGCGGCGACTTGATCGAGGCGATCTTCCTGCTTCGCGCCTATCGCACGACGCTTCCAAGGTTCGGCGCGTCCGAGCCGGTCGATACCGGGGAGATGGTTGTGCGCCGACGGATCTCGGCGACCTTCAAGGATATCCCGGGCGGTCAGGTCCTTGGGCCGACCTTCGACTACACCCACCGGCTGCTCGACTTCACGCTGGCGGCGGAGGGCGCGCCGGTCGCGGCAGCTGAGGAGGCGGAACAGTCAGTGGCGGCAATGCCGCGCGTGACCGATATCCTGGGCCGCGACGGTCTGTTCGAAGCCGAGACGGCGGAGGACGACGCGCCGGTCGGCGATGTGACGCGGGACCCGCTCGAATTTCCCGCCGATCGCGATCTCCGCCTTCAGGTGCTGGCGCGCGGCGATGAAGGCTTCCTGCTCGCGCTCGGCTACTCGACGCAGCGCGGCTACGGCAACAATCATCCCTTCGCCGGAGAGATCCGGCTCGGCGAGGTCGATGTCGAGTTCGTGCCGGAGGAGCTGGGCTTTCCAGTCGAGCTCGGCGAGGTCACGGTCACGGAATGCCAGATGGTGAACCAGTTCAAAGGCTCGGCGACGATGCCGCCGCAGTTCACGCGCGGCTATGGCCTGACCTTCGGCCATTGCGAGCGGAAGGCGATGTCAATGGCGCTTGTCGATCGAGCGCTGCGGGCGCGCGAGCTGGGCGAGGAGGCGGCCGCCCCGGCGCAGGACGAGGAGTTCGTTCTCGCGCATGCCGACAATGTCCAGGCGACCGGCTTCGTCGAGCATCTGAAGCTGCCGCACTATGTCGATTTCCAGGCGGAACTCGTCATGGTCCGCGCGATGCGGGATGCGGCAGAGCAGGACAACAGCAGAAAGGTGGCCGCGGAATGACGAGCGACGAGACCACGGCGGCCTTCGGAGCGGAGCATGTCGCCGGTTACAACTTCGCCTATCTCGACGAGCAGACGAAACGGATGATCCGGCGGGCGATCCTGAAGGCCATCGCGATCCCCGGCTATCAGGTGCCGTTCGGCTCGCGCGAGATGCCGCTGCCCTATGGCTGGGGCACCGGCGGCATCCAGGTCACCGCCAGCGTCATCGGTCCGGACGACGTCCTCAAGGTCATCGACCAGGGGGCCGACGACACGACGAACGCGGTCAGCATCCGCGCCTTCTTCGCGAAGACGACCGGCGTCGCGACCACCGAACGGACGGCGGAGGCAACCTTGATCCAGACGCGGCACCGCATCCCCGAAACACCGCTGCGGGAGGGGCAGGTCCTCATCTATCAGGTGCCGATCCCGGAGCCGCTGCGCTGGCTTGAGCCGCGGGAGTCCGAGACACGAAAGATGCATGCGCTGGCGGAATACGGCGTGATGCAGGTGAGCCTCTATGAGGACATCGCCAGGTACGGACGGATTGCCAAGGCCTACAATTATCCGGTCCGGGTTCATGCCCGCTACATCACCTCGCCCAGCCCGATCCCGAAGTTCGATAACCCGAAGATGGACCGCAACCCGGCGATCCAGCTCTTCGGGGCGGGGCGCGAGCGGCGGATCTACGCCATCCCGCCCTATACCGCGGTAGAAAGCCTCGACTTCGACGACTATCCCTTCACCGTCGAGCAGTGGCCGGAATCCTGCGCCCTCTGCGGTGCGACCGACAGCTTCCTCGACGAGATCGTCACGAACGACAAAGGCGGCCGCATGTTCATCTGCTCCGACACGGATTATTGCGCCGGACGGCGCGCCGAGAACGGCGAGGAGACGGCGGCATGACGGAAAGACCGATTCTCCGGGTGCGCGGACTCACCCGCCTCTATGGTCGGACCGTCGCCTGCCGGAACGTCAGCTTCGATCTGTGGCCGGGCGAGGTGCTGGGCGTCGTAGGCGAATCCGGCGCCGGCAAGACGACGCTTCTGAAATGCCTCTCGGCGCAGGTCGAGCCGACCGACGGGACGATCGAGTACGACACCCGCGCCGACGGCTTGGTCGACGTCTTCGCGCTGTCGGAGCCCGCTCGCCGCATGCTGTTGCGGACCGACTGGGGCATCGTGCATCAGAACCCACGCGACGGTCTGCACATGGGTGTCTCCGCCGGGGGCAATGTCGGCGAGCGGCTGATGGCTGTCGGCGCGCGGCACTATGGCAACATCCGGAGCGAGGTTCTGGACTGGCTCGATCGGGTGGAGATCGACACAGGCCGGATCGACGATCGGCCGGATACCTTCTCCGGCGGCATGCAGCAGCGGGTGCAGATTGCACGGAACCTGATCAGCCGTCCGCGTCTTCTCTTCCTGGACGAGCCGACCGGCGGCCTCGACGTCTCCGTCCAGGCGCGTCTTCTCGATCTGCTGCGGCAGTTGGTCGCCTCGACCGGTGTCGCCGCGATCGTCGTCACCCATGACCTCGGCGTGGTGCGGCTCCTGGCCCATCGCTTGATGGTGATGAGGGGCGGCGAGGTGGTCGAGCACGGCCTGACCGATCAGGTGCTCGACGATCCGCAGCACGCCTATAGCCAGCTCCTGGTTTCCTCGATCCTGCAGGTCTGACGATGCGTAACCCTGTTCTTGAGATTCACGACCTTGCGAAGACGTTCCGTCTCCACGTCCAAGGCGGCATCGAGATTCCCGTCTTCGACGGTATCGATCTCGCCCTGCATCCGGGCGAGTGCCTGGCCCTCGTCGGTGCGTCCGGTGCCGGAAAATCGACGCTGATGCGGTCGATCTATGCGAACTACCACGCGAACGGCGGCCGGATCCTGGTGCAACATCGCGGTACCGTCGTCGACATGGTCGGTGCCGAGCCGCGCACGATCCTCGACATAAGGCGCCGCACCATGGGCTATGTCAGCCAGTTCCTGCGCGTCGTCCCGCGTGTTGCCACGGAGGAGATCGTGGCCGAGCCGCTTCGGATGACGGGCGTCGAGGCAGCGGCGGCCACCGACCGGGCCCGCGCCCTGCTCGCGCGGTTGGCGATCCCCGAGCGGCTCTGGTCGCTCGCTCCCGCGACCTTCTCCGGGGGCGAGCAGCAGCGCGTCAACATCGCCCGCGGCTTCATCGCCGGCTACCCCATCCTGCTGCTGGACGAGCCGACGGCGTCGCTCGACGCCGCGAACCGGCGGATCGTGATCGAGCTGATCCTGGAGGCCAAGGCGCGCGGGACGGCCGTGATCGGAATATTTCACGATCGGGAGGTGCGCGATGCGATCGCCGATCGTCTCTTCGACCTGAAACCCGGAGAACTGGCGGCATGACGGGCGAGCTCATCCTGACCAATGCGCGGGTGGTGACGCCCGCGGCGGTCGTCGTCGGAACGGTGTCGATGACCGGCGGCATGATCGAAGCGGTGGAGGAGGGGCGCAGCCATGCGCCTGGCGCCCTCGATCTCGAAGGCGATTTCCTGCTCCCGGGACTCGTCGAGCTGCATACCGACAATCTGGAGCGGCATCTCGAACCGCGGCCGGGTGTACGCTGGCCGTCGGCGCTGGGGGCGCTGCTGGCCCATGACAGCCAGATCGCCGCGGCCGGCATCACAACGGTGCTCGATGCGGTCTGCGTCGGGGACTATCGCGAGGGTGGGGAGCGCCGCCGCATTCTGGCGGAGTCCATCCGATCGATCGCACAGGCCTCCGAAAGCGGGACCCTCCGCGCCGACCATCACCTGCATCTCCGCTGCGAGGTCGCCGATGACGGCGTCGTCGAGATGTTCGATAGCTTCGCCGGAGAGGCGCTGCTGCGGCTCGTCTCGGTGATGGATCACACGCCCGGCCATCGCCAGTGGCGAGACCTGTCCGTCTACCGGGAATTCCATCGGGACAAGAAGTGGAGCGATGAGGAGTTCGCGCAGGTGATCGCCCGGCGCGAGACGCTGATGGAACGGAACTCCGGCAAGCATCGGCAGGCGATCGTCGCGCGCTGCAAGGAACGCGGCATTCCGCTCGCCAGCCATGACGACACGACCGAAGCGCATGTCGAGGAGGCCGCCGCCTTCGGCATCGCGATCTCCGAATTTCCGACGACGCTGAGCGCCGCCGCCCTGGCGCGACGGCACGGCATGAGTGTGATCATGGGCGCGCCCAATCTGGTGCGCGGCGGCTCGCATTCCGGCAATGTGTCGGCAGCGACGCTTGCCGAAGCCGGCCTCCTCGACATGATGTCCTCGGACTATGTCCCGAGCAGCCTTCTGCATGCCGCCTTCCTGCTGCATGAGCGGCTCGGGATCGCGCTGCCGTCTGCGATCGCGACCGTGTCGGCGAACCCGGCCGCCGCCGTCGGCCTGAGCGACCGCGGCGGGATCGAGCCGGGCAAGCGGGGTGATCTTGTCCGGGTGACGCTGCATGACGACTTCCCGGTCGTCCGCAGCGTCTGGCGCGCCGGCGACCGGGTCAGCTGATGGCGGCACGCTATGCCCTCTACTACGCGCCGGAGCCGGGCAGCGCGCTGGAGACGTTCGGCCGCCGCTGGCTCGGATGCGAATCTGCGACTAGAGAAGCGGCACCTCGGCTCGAGGAGATCACCCGTGCGCCGCGGCATTACGGATTTCACGGCACGCTGAAGGCACCGTTCCGGCTGGCTGACGGGCACAGCCTCGAGGCGCTGCAGCGGGCGATCACGGCCTTTGCCGCGACGCGCGCCGGGTTCGAGCTTCCGCCGCTCCGGCTGGCAACGCTCGGCCGCTTCCTGGCGCTGGTGTCGAGCGGACCTTGTGAGCCCCTGGCCTCGCTCGCCGCCGACTGCGTGACGGCGTTCGACAGCTTCCGGAAGCCGCCAAGTGCGGACGAGCTCGCGCGTCGACGGGCGAATGGGCTGACGGAGCGGCAGAATCAGTTGCTGATCCGCTGGGGCTATCCCTATGTGCTGGACGAGTTCCGCTTCCATCTGACACTGACGGGGTCGCTCGATGATGAGCGGGAGCGCGAGGCCGTACGGCGGACGCTCGCACCGCTAGTGACTCCCCTTTGCGAAGAGCCCGTTGCCGTCCAGTCGATCTGCCTCTTCGAACAGGCGGACGGAACGGCGCCGTTCCGCATCGCTCGCCGGTACGCATTTGGCGGCTGAAATCGTGGCCGACGCGATCCGCGGCTCCTCTGCAGAGATCTCCTCGGAGACACCCCCGGGCGCGGGCCGGCTGGTCTATGTGATGGGGCCGTCCGGCGCTGGGAAGGACAGCCTGATCGGCTATGCGCGGCAGCGGCTTGTCGGCTCTCCAAATCTGGTATTCGTCCATCGCTACATCACGCGCCCTGCCGACGCGGGCGGCGAGAACCATGTCGCGCTCAGCGAGCTGGAATTCGAGAGCCGCCTCCGCCAGCGCTGTTTCGGGCTCCACTGGTCCAGCCATGGCCATCGATATGGCATCGGCGCGGAGATTGATCTCTGGCTTGCCCGAGGCCTGCATATCGTCGTCAACGGCTCGCGAGCCCATCTCGACGAAGCGGCGCGGCGCTATCCCACGCTGCTGCCCCTCCTGATCACCATTAAGCCGGAGGCGCTGCGGGCGCGCCTTCAGCGACGCGGCCGGGAGACGGCGGCCGAGATCGAGCGGCGGGTTGCGCGGGCGACGGAGGTTGCCTGCACGCATCCGCGGCTCGTGGCCATCTCCAACGACGGAGACCTCGCCGTTGCCGGCGAGGCCCTGGTCGCTCTTCTGAAAGACCTGTGAGGAGTCAGATCACCAACTTGCGTAGCCGCTGCGAGATGATGTCGATGACTGTCACCGAGATCACGATGATGATCATGACCGCGGCCGTCTCGCTGTAGTAGAAGCCGCGGACATATTCCCACAAGAGCTGGCCGATCCCGCCGGCGCCGACGATGCCGAGCACCGTCGCGGACCGGACGTTCGATTCGAACCGGTAGAGGGAGTAGGAGATCCACAGCGGAATCACCTGCGGGATCACGCCGAAAACGACTTCCTGTATCCGGCCGGCGCCGGTGGCGCGGATGGCTTCCACCGGGCGCGGATCGATCGCTTCCACGGCTTCGGAGAACAGCTTGGCGATGATGCCGGTCGTGTGCACGAAGAGTGCCATGACGCCAGCGAAAGGGCCGAGCCCGACGGCCACGACGAACAGCATCGCGAAGACCAGTTCGTTGATCGCCCGAAGCGCGTCCATCAGGCGACGCACCGGCTGGACGATCCAGATCGGCGCCATATTCTCCGACGACAGAATGCCGAACGGCACGCCCACTACGACGGCGAGAACGGTCCCCCAGATCGCGATCTGGACGGTGACGATCATTTCCTGCAGATAGGTCGGCCAGTTGTGAAAGTCGGGCGCCAGGAAGCCGTGCGCATATTCGGCCATGTTGCCGGCGCCGGTGAAGAGCGAGACGACATTGTTCATCCCGGCCGGCGCCCATCCCCAGACGAGCAGGCCGATGAACACGGCCCACATCACAGTGTTGAAGGCGGTGCGGCCGAGATCGCGGCGCGGCAGTTCAGTCGGCGCCTGCGGCAAGGTGCGGAGTGCTGCGTCCGTCATGGTCGTCTCTCCGGAAGGGGGATGCCTGGATAAGGTGAACGGGTGGCGCGATAGTCGCGCCACCCGTTCGAAGCGGAATTACTTGCGCGGAAGTGCCGCTTCCTGCTGCTCGACCGCGGCGAGGTCGGCCTCGATCTCGGTCATCCGCTGCTTCTTCTCCTCGGCTGAGAGGCGTTCATCGGCTTCGACCTTCATCATCTCCTTGTTCAGCTCCATCTGCCGGATCGGATAGAGCTGCGCGTTGGAGGATGGGACGAAGGGGGCCCACTGCAGGGCGGCCAGAATCTTGCGCGCCTCGGCAATCTCCTCGGGCGAACCGTTGCGGCCATAGGTCATGATGAAATGGTAGATGTCCGCCTTGAGCTCCGCGTCGAGATCTTTCCGCCAGACGATCGGATCGCTCGGGATCAGCGGCGAGCGCCAGATCTCCTTGATCTTCGCGTAGGCTTCCGGATTGTTCTCCTTGATCTTTGCCATGTTCTCCGTGTTGTTGGTCGCCACATCCACCTGCTTGTTGGCGACCGCCATGGCGTTCGTCTCGTGGTTGGCGCTGCGTACGGTCTTGAAGCAGTCCTTCGGGTTGATGCCGTTGGCCGCGAAGATGAAGGTCGTGGGGACGAGGAACCCGGAGGTGGAGTTCGGATCGCCGATGCCGAAATCCAGCGACTTGTTGCAGGCGAGGACATCGTCCAGGCTGTCGATCGGGCTGTCCGCCGGCACGAGCAGCAGCGACCAGTAGCCGGGGTTGCCGGTGACGTCGACCGTCTGGGCGAAGATCTCGCCGTCCGCGCGATCGATGGCCTCCATCGCGGACTTGTTCCCGTACCAGGCCACATCCACCTTCTTGAAGCGCATCCCTTCGATGACGCCGGCGTAATCCGAAGCGAAGAACGGATTCACCTTGTGGCCGGTCTGCTCCTCCATGGCCGCGAGGAAGGGCTCCCACTGCTCCCTCAGATTCTGGGTCGACTCGGTCGAGATGATTCCGAAGTTGATCTCGTCGGCCGCAGCCGGTGCGGTGGTCACGAGTGCCCCGGCAAGCATCATCGCCGCGACGCTCGTAGCAGCAAGGTTCTTGAGCCTCATCGTCTCTTCTCCTGTCGTTGGCATTGTTTGGGGTTTTGTTTGGGCCGACGGGGTGACCGATCCGTCAGCCGCCCGCTACGGCGCGGATCTTTGGGATATCGTGCGGCGCCGTGGGTCCGCTGTCTCCGCGTGGGTCACTCTCCGTCATGCCCGTCAGCCCAGGCAGGAAGAGCTCCTCGCTCTCGGAGCCGTAGAGCTCGTTCAGGAACTCGGGCGTTAAGGCGTTCGACGGCCCGTCATAGACGAGCTTCCCATCGCGCAGGGCGAGCGTGCGCGGGCAATAGCGAATCGCGTATTCTACCTGATGCAGGGAAACCAGGACCGTCATCCCGTCCTGCCGGTTGAGCTGCGAGAGAATGTCCATTACCCGACGCGCGGCCTTCGGATCGAGCGAGGCGATCGGCTCGTCGGCGAGCATGATCCGCGCTCCTTGCACGAGGGTACGGGCGATCGCGCCGCGCTGTTGCTGACCGCCCGACAATGTGGAGGCACGCTGGGCCGCATGCTCGGCCATGCCGACCCGATCGAGGGCCCGCATGGCCCGCAGCTTCTCGGCGCGGGTGAACAGGCCAAGATTCCCGCGCCACCGGGGCGTCCGGCCGAGGGCGCCAGTCGCAACATTGGTCAGGAGAGACAAGCGCTCGACGAGATTGAACTGCTGGAAGATCACGCCGACATTGGCGCGGAGGCTTCGGATGCCGCGCCCCGGCCGTCCGCCGCGCTGCACGGTCTCGCGCAGGACGCGCACCTCGGAATCATCGCTTCGATCGGCCAGGACGAGGCCGGAGATGAGGCGGAGCAGCGTAGACTTTCCTGATCCGGATGCGCCGATCAGCGCAACCATTTCTCCTTCTGAAACGCTCACGGAAACGCCGTCGAGCGCGCGTTTGTTGTTGCGGAATGTCTTGCTCAGGTTCCGCACGTCGATGGTCGCTGTCGTCATCCCCACCTCCGCTGAAGCACGGGCGACTCTTACGGTTCCAAGCTGACGGGGGGATGACTGTTATGTTTAGAATTGTTTATGGATTTGCGTCAGATCGACATGGGCGTGCCGTAGATTGGCACAGCCGTCGCGGTTCCGATCGGGCTTTCTAGAAATCGCGGCCATTTGCTCAAGCAGGAGGGGGCTGGGCTGCTTCCGCTCCACTCCGGCTTGAGCATCGGAACTTTTCCTCCCCGACGGAACTAAACGGACCATTCGGTGCGTTTCTTCTTTGCTAGTGGCCGGCTGGTTGCGTCTGTGATGCTGCATACCTCCACGCGGCAGGCTCTAGCGTCATTGCATCCTCCTGGCCCTGCCTCGGCGGGGCCTTTTCTTTGCGGGAAAGCGGAACGGGCGGGATATCGGCGCGGAACTTCGTCCGTGGGACGGTGTTTCCGAATTCTTGTCGACAGTTGCGGCTTAGACCCGGCCACATCTTCATCGATCGGACGGAGGACATGCACACACGCCGCAGCCTGATCATCGCCGGACTGTGTCTCGCGGTGGCCTTAGTTATCGTGGGAACGGTGCTGTATCTGCGTTCGGTCGATTTCAGCGCCTATCGGTCGGTGGTCGTCAGCCGGCTCGAGCGCGTCACGGGACGCGATGTCGAAATCAAAGGCGACTTCGACGTTACGCTGTCCTTAACGCCGACGCTGGTCGCGGAGGTGGTAACCCTCGGCAATGCTCCTTGGGGATCGCGTGACGCGATGGTTCGGGTCGAGCGGATCGAGATGGATATCCAACTCATCCCGCTTCTGCTCGATGGCGACGTTCGGGTTGACCGGCTGGTCATCGCCCGGCCGGATATCGTTCTCGAAACCGATGCCGAGGGAAACGGAAACTGGGAATTCCACCAGGGTCGCGTGCCCGATCCGTCCGCGGAGGCGTCCGAGCAGGGCGAGTTCCTGCTCGAAGACGTGACGGTCGTCGATGGTACAGTGATCAGGCGCGGTCCTGATGCCGATGCTGTCGATCCGCTCCGGATCGACCGTTTTACCTGGCAGGCGGACGATGTGACGAGCCGCTTGTCCCTGAGCGGTGTCGGCGCCTACCGGTCCCTGCCTCTGGAACTTGAGGGGACCGTCGGCTCGATCGCGAACCTGTTGCGGGAGAGCAATCCCTATCCGCTGGATCTGCGGATCGAGACGGGGGACATCGCCGCGACCGTGCGGGGGCAACTCGGGGCGGACCCGGAGGGGGGCGATTTCGCGATCGAGGTGGATGCGACGGGCGGGAATATCGCGCCGCTGGGCACCCTGGCCGACATTGCTCTGCCGCCCTTCGGCCCTTTCGAGGCTCATGTCGAACTGATCAACAAGGACGAGCAGGTGTCCGCGCGCGAGATCCAGGTCACCGCCGGCGATCTGCAATCGACCTTGCTTCGGATCCAGGGCCGGATCGCGGCTGTGACCGCCGGCGAGGGCGTCGACCTGCGGCTGAGCGCCGAGGGGGCGGACCTCCAGGACCTCGCGGCTCTCGCCGAGATCGATCTCTCATCTTTCGGCCCTTATAGGATCGAGACGCGGCTCACAAACCAAGGCGGCGATCTCGCGCTGACCGACTTCATCGGCACGGCCGGAACCGAAGCGAGCCGGATCGAGGCGGCGGGCGCCATCCGGCAACCGCTCGAAGCCGAAGGGCTGGACCTGTCGGTGACGGCAGAAGGGACCACCCTGGCGGCGCTTTCGCCGCTTGTCGGGATGGACTTGCCGGACCTCGGCCCCTATCGCCTCGACGGCCGGCTGACCGATCCGGGCGATACGTACCAGGTCGAAGAAATGGACGCTCGGATCGGTCGAAGCCATCTCGGCGGGCACCTCCTCGTGGCCTTGCCGGCGGATGACGGAGTCCGGATCGAGGGAACGTTGTCGTCGGAGCGGCTCGATCTCGGGCCGTTCCTGGAAGCCGGATCGACGCCGACGGACGCGCAGGCGAACCCGGACCGTGTCTTCAGCGACGAGCCGTTCGATCCGGCGTTCCTGCGCGCCGCGGATGCGGACCTGACGCTTCGCGCCGCCCTGGTGACGTTCGCGGAAACCGAGTTACGGGATGTCGCACTTGATATGACGCTCGAGCAGGGGCGGCTCACCATCGAGCCGTTCGTGTTCCAGGTGGCGGACGGGCGGGCCGACGGGCGGCTGATGCTGGATGCGGGAACGGCGCCCTTGAGGATCGCTACCCGATTCGAGGCTGAACGCGTCGATGTAGCCAAGCTGCTGGACCGGTTCGTCGCGTCCGAGAACGTCTCCGGCCGGGCCGGTGTGACTCTCGATCTGACGAGCGTTGGCCAATCTCCGCATGCGCTGATGGCGGCGTTGGACGGCAGTGCTCTCCTGATCATGCGCAACGGCCGCGTGGTTGGAACCCAGCTCCATCGGCTCGTCACCGACCTCGACCTGCTGAACCTTCTTCCAGCGTTCTGGGATTGGAACTCGGACGACGCTGTCGAAATCGTCTGCATGGTCGGGCAAGCGGCGATCGATGCGGGGCGGGCCCGGACGAAGATTCTGCTCGACACGAAAAGGATGACCATGGTCGGTACCGGGGTCGTCGATTTCGGCGCCGAGACGCTTGACCTCGAACTCGTGCCGGAAGCCAAGAGCAGCAAACTGTCGACGGTGGCCGTCCCTGTCGATATCGAAGGGCGCTTCACCGACATCGAGGTGAAGCCGCAGACCGATGTCGCCGTAGGTCGGGGTGTAACCGGCCTTGTCGGCGGACTCCTCGTGCCGCTGAACCTGTTTGCGTCCCTTGTCGGCGACGACGCCGACAGCGCTTGCGTCGAGGCGATCCACGCGGGAGGGGAACTGCCCGAAGATGAACCGCCCGAGTCCGCGGAGGCGGATTCCGACAAGCCGACCCGTCGACAACGATGATCAGGGACAACGATGATCAGGCCGGAGTTCGAGATTGGCGACCTGTTCACGCCGATGCCTGACGCTCGGGCGTTAAGACACTAGCGCCAAGGCCGAAGCGCCGACTCTCGACTTTTCGTCGCGGGGTTTCGGAATAAGTCGCCTCGCGCGTCGCTCAGTGGACCGGCGTCGAGACCTCCTCGAGGGCTTCGCCGGCGGCCTCCTTCGAACCCTCGACCGAGACGTCGCCGAGCGATACGATGCCCACTAGGCGCTTGTCGCGATTGACGATCGGCAACCGGCGGATTTGATTGTTCGCCATCGCCTGTGCGGCGTCCTCGACCGATTGATCCTCGAAGCAGTACACCACATCCGGCGACATGGCTTGCTCGACCGTTGCGGCCGAGACGTCCCGGCCATCGGCGACGATCTTGATGACGATGTCGCGGTCGGTGACCATACCGACGAGCCGCTCGCCGTCGCAGACGGGGAGCGCACCGATTCCTTGATCCCGCATCTTCTGTGCGGCGTCTTGCAGCTTTGTTGCCGGATTGACGACGTCGACCTTGGCCGTCATCACCTCGTTCAACTGCATGGTTGACTCCTTCCGCTATGCCCGACCTTCGGCGCGTGACGCCGCAGTCTTGCGTTTCTGGATTGGATCTACCGGAGGAACAGCGTCCTCCGGCATTGGTTCCGGGCGTTCCGGCTGATTTTCCCAGGCCGTTCCGCAACCGGATCCCGCTATGCTAAGAGTGTCTAGGGGAACCGCCGCTGTGCGCGGGTCGTTAGTTCGACAGGGCCTAGCAGGTATGATGTGCTTGTTCGAGATCCCCGTCGTGCCGTGTCGGCGCTCTGCCCTCGCCGTCACCTAGGCCGCTGCCCCGTGAAGGGCGCGGGGCTTTGAGGGTAGGGCAGGAGATCACCGCGGATGCTTAGCTCACGCCGTCGTCTTTTCACCCATGCCGGTCACTGTCTCGCGATGGGCCAATGTGTGATTCGCCGGGCTGCCGTCTTCACGCTGCCGCTTGTGGTCGGTGCATGCACTCTCTTGACCGACGGGTCCTCGGAGCTGCCCGAGCGTCTCTCGGAGACGGCTGCCGAGATCGAGGCGGAGGATGCGGAATTTCCGAATCTCGCCAGCGTTCCGGGCGAGCCGCCTGTCGTCAGTGGGTCCGAGGAGCGGGAGGGGATCAGAGAAGGGCTCGTCGCTGATCGTGCCAATGCCGAATATACGACCGAGTCTCTGCTGCCGGGCGGAGCGACGGCAAATCTGGAAAACTCGCTCACGCCAGGCTCTCATTCGATCCCGGCGGAGTCGGGCGCCGAACCCTTGGCGTCGCTGGAGCAGGAAACCGCTTCGGCCGAGTCTGCTTCACTCGGCAATGACGTCCCGCCGCCGCCCGAACCCGCCTCCGACACCGTGGCCGGCGGTTCCGTCCCGCCGGAGGTCGAGCCGCCGCCCGAGGTTGCCGAGATACCGCCATCACCGGCTTCCGAGCTCTTGGAGCCTGTGGCTCCCCCTGCCGATTCCTCGGCGTCCGCGCCGGCGTCGAGTCTGGCCGACGAAACCTTGCCTCCCGAGCCGCCCGTCGCCGAGGCGCCGGTTGCCGAATTGGGCGCCGATAGCGCGCCATCTGCCGCAGAACCGGATCCGGCAACCGAATTGGTCGAGCCTGAGGCCAAAATCGCAGCCCTGCCGCCGGGCGAGGACCTGGACGCCGGAACGCAAATTCTGTTCGGCGAGGGATCGGCGGATCTGTCAATGACGGCGCAGTCGGAACTGTCGGCCGTCGCGGATCAACTCCTGCAGAACGAGGATGCACGGATCCAGCTTCTCGCCTACGCCAGCGGTGAGGAGAACGCCGCGAATCAAGCGCGGCGCCTATCTCTCGCGCGCGCGGTGGCGGTTCGTCGTTTCCTGATCGATCAAGGCGTGCCTTCCACCCGCATGGATGTGCGGGCGCTGGGGAATCAGGCCGAGGAGGAGCCTGCCGACCGCGTCGATATCGTCGTCGCGGATCGCTGATTGGAAACCCTGTGATTCGCCCGATGGATCTGCGTGTCGGTTGCGCCGCTCACTCTCGGGACCCGAAATAAGGGTCGCCAGGGTTTGCGCGGCGGCAGCGCCGCTCGCGATGGCGGCCGGTCACCATGGTGTTCGCATGTTGCCATAACGGACTCAGCCGTCAATCCGGACTTCGAAGACCAGCATGTTTCGACGCCGCGTTCCGCCAGGCGTGCTTCATCAACTGGCCGGGTGGGTCTGGCCCCGGCCCGGCTGGCGGCGTGCCGTTCTCTATCGAGCTCATCGAATCGGGCGCATGTCCGATACGCCGCACAAGGTGGCCGCCGGCCTCGCCAGCGGCATGGCGGTGGCGCTGACACCTCTGATCGGCATCCAGTTCGTCGTGGCCGCGCTCCTGGCCCTGGCGATCCGCGGCAATGTCCTTGCATCCGCGATCGGCAGTTTCGTCGCCAATCCCTGGACATTGCCGGCGATCTGGGAAATCACTTATCACATCGGCGCCTGGATTCTACCGGGAGGCTACGGCTTACCGAGCCCGGATACGCTGGATTACCTCAAGACCTTCGGCGCCGTCGCCGCGGCCGCCCTGACGTTTCAGTTCGATCTGCTTCCCGGTCGGGTCAGGCCGATATGGATGCCGATGATGGTCGGAAGCTTGCCGCTTGCCGTGATCTGCTGGATCTTCAGCTATTGGCTAACCCGGTGGTTTATCGAGCGCTACCAGGCGCGGCGGCGCCGTCGTCGGCAGAACCGCGCGAACGCGCGAACGGCTTCCGATTGATCCGGCTCGTTGACTGGGCTCATCAGCCACCCGTCGGTCCATCTCTTGCAATTCCGCATGGGAGTTTATCCTTGAATGCCGCCGCAAGCGCACAGGAGATCGGCCATGGAAGCGAGCGTTGAGGGGCGCCGCACGGGCGCGGACGGCGCGCCCGGATCGGAATCCGCCCAGAGGCGAGGATTGCGGCGCCATCGCCTGCTGGCGACCGGGCTTCTGTTTCTGATGGGTGCAGTGTTCGTCGCGACCAAGTTCGTCGCCGAACCCGGCATTTGGGTCCTGTTGGTGCAGGCCGGGGCGGAGGCCGCTCTGGTCGGCGGTCTCGCCGATTGGTTTGCGGTCACCGCGCTGTTTCGCCATCCTCTCGGCCTGCCGATCCCGCATACCGCGATCGTGCCGCGCAACAAGGACAGGATCGGCGAGGGCCTCGGCCGTTTCGTGGAGCGGAACTTCCTCGCTCCGGACCTGGTGGCGCAGAAGGTGCGGTCGATCGATATTGCCGCCCGATTGAGCGCTTGGCTCGCGGATCCGAAACATGCGGATGTGATCGCCGATCGCATGGTTTCGACCCTGCCTTATATGATCGAGTCGATCGAGGATCAGGACGTCCGCGAATTCATCCGCCGTGCGCTCGATGAGCAGCTTCGCACCGTCAATCTGGCGCCCGCGCTGGGTAACGCGCTGGAGGTACTCGCCGAGGCGGGGCACCATCAGGCGCTGTTCGACCGGGCCCTCGTGATCGCCCGAAAGCTCCTTTTCGAATATGAGGGAAAGATCTACGAGCTGGTCGGCAAGCGGAGCAGCTGGTGGATCCCGCGGAGCATCGACGGAAAGGTCGCCCGATCGATCATGGCCGGCATCCACGAACTGCTCGACGAGCTTGCAGAACCCAATCACGAGGCGCGCGGCAGGGTCGATCGTGCTGTCATCGAGCTTGTCGACAAGCTGCAGCACTCGCCCGAATATGCGACGAAGGTGCAGGCGATCAAGGACCAGGTCCTGGCGAATCCGGCAATCCAGGGTTATCTCGGCGTGGTCTGGGACGAGTTGCGCCGCATGATCGTCGAGGACGCGATCGCGCCGGACTCCACGGCGAAACAGGCGATTGCGGGCGGCTTGCGCTCCCTCGGCCGGGCGCTCGCGGAGGATCGGCGGATCCAGAACCGCGTGAACCGGACGGTCGAGCGGTTCCTGATGAAGGTGGTGGTGCCATGGCGGGTGGAGATCGGCCGCTTCATCGCCGAGGTCGTGCGCGGATGGGACGCGCGAACCGTCTCGGACCGCATGGAACTCGCCGTCGGCCGCGATCTCCAATATATCCGGATGAACGGCACTCTGGTCGGTGCACTCGTAGGCTGTGTGCTCTTCGTGCTGTCGGAATGGGTGTTCTGACTGGCGGCTGGGGCCCACCCCGGACCTCCCCCGCGTCTCGCGGGGGAGGGGGGTTAGTGGTACAGGCCCGCGACCGAGGCGCGCTGCCGCACCAGCGCAAGCACCACGTCGATCGTCGGCGTCTCGACGCCGACCAACTGGCCGAGTTCCTGGATGACGCTGACGAGCGCGTCGATCTCCATGGGCCTGCTGCGTTCGAGATCCTGAAGCATCGACGTCTTGTGGGCGCCGACCTTGCCGGCGCCGTCGATGCGCCGCTCGACATCGACCCGGAAATGCACGTCCAGCTTGTCGGCGATGGCTTTCGCTTCGAGCATCATGGCCTTGGCGACGGCGCGGGTGCCTGGGTCGCTGGTGATCACGTCGAGCGTCGCGTGGGTGAGGGCGCTGATCGGGTTGAAGCAGAGATTGCCCCACAGCTTCAGCCAGATCTCGTCCCGGATCCGGTCGAGGACCGGTGCCCGCAGCCCGGCCGCAGTGAGAATCTCGCTCAGGCGCTGGACCCGCTCGGTCACTTCGCCGCTCGGCTCGCCCAGCGGGAACTTGTCGCCATAGACATGCTTGATGACGCCCGGCTCGACCACTTCGGTCGCAGGATAGACGATGCAGCCGATGGCCCGATCGGGCCGCAGCACGTCCCACTGCTTGCTGCCGCGATCCACCGTTTGCAGCTGCTGGTTCTCCCAGGCGCCGCCGTGACGATAGAAATACCAGTAGGGAATGCCGTTGAAGGCGGTGACCACCGCGGTATCGTTGCCGAGCAGCGGCGCCATTGCGTCGACGGTTCCGGGCACCGAATGGGCCTTCAGGGTCACGAAGATATAGTCCTGGGGTCCAAGCTCGGCCGGATCATCGGTGCAGGTCGGATGGACGACATGCTCCTCGCCATCCTTGATCAGCTTTAGACCGTTTGACCGCATCGCCGTCAAATGCGCGCCGCGCGCCACCAGGCTCACCTCGGCTCCGGCCTGCGCCAGGGGAACGGCTAGATAGCCGCCCGTCGCCCCGGCGCCGAAAATGCATATTTTCAAAGCGTCGACCCCTTTTTGAATTTACCCCGGTTGCCGGGCGTCCTCCAGAAATCCGCATGTACTCAAACGCGAACCTAGAGAATTAGGGTCTTCTGCTGCAGATGCTATGCGACCGGATGCCGCACAGGGCTGCCGTTCGTTTTGCCGGTTTGGCTTGGTTAATGAGCCATCAGCACCGGAATCTTGCCGGTCGCCAGTACCTGTCGCGTCACGCCGCCCAGAATCAGCTCCCGGGTCCGGCTGTGGCCATAGCCCCCGAGGACCAGGAGGTCGGTCCGACATGTCTCGGCTTCGGCGAGGAGTGCCTTGCCGACCGATCGCGAGCCGGGATCGAATTTGTGCGTCGAAGCGGCGATCCCTTGCCAAGCGAGATAGTGGACGAGGTCGGCCGCGGTCGCCTGTGGCCTTGCGTCCTCGTCGGTCATGAAGACCCGGATCTTCTCGGCGAGCTGCAGAAACGGCATGGCGCCGGCCACGGCGCTTGCGGCTTCGGCGCTTCCATCCCATCCGATTCCGATCGTCTGCCCGAAGGAGTCCCGGGTGACGGGCGGCACCACCAGCACCGGCTTGCTGGTCCGCATCAGTGCCGCTTCGAGCACTGCGGGGGCGGGTGCCTCGGCGGCCGGCTGCGGGAGCACGATAAGATCCGCCAGCCGCCCCCGGCGGGCGACGATCCCGGCGCCCTCACGGCCGACTTCCTCGCGCCAGGCTGCCGAAACGGTGCCGGGGCCCGGCGGCTCAACGCCGACCGGGATCTGGTTGGCTGCACAATAGGCATCGAACTCCGACCGGACCTTCGCTGCGGCCGCATCGGCGGCTTGCGTCGCCGCCTGAACGACTTGGTCCTTCATCGCGGCAGTCACAGAAAGCCCCCGCGTCAGATAGCGGAGCGCGTCGGCTGGATTCCGGCGGACGAGCAGAACCTCGACATGCGCATCGAACCGGCGCCCCACGCTGAACGCCGGGCCGAAGACGGTCTCGCCGCCATCGGCGCCATCGAGTGGTACGAGAATGGTCTTGAGCATGACATTCCCTCCCAGCAAGACATGGCAGGCCTAACAGACCATGGTGAAGGTCTGTTAGGCCCTCTGGATGCTACAGCAGGCCGGCGGCCCGCGCCCATCGATATTTCGCGCCGAGTACGGCGACCGGCAGTTCGGTCGTGTAGGGGTAGGCGACGATGCCGCGCTCGTAGAGATAGTCGGAGGCCTGCTCGACCTCGACGTCGCCCACGAGGGAGGCGACGACCGGCTTGTCGATGCCCTTTGCCCGGTATTCCTCCACGACCTCGGCGACGAGCTTCGCGAACACCATGGGCGGCGTGACGATCGTGTGCCAGTAGCCCAGGATCAGGGAATGGATCCGCTCCTCCTCCAGGCCCAGCCGAATGGTGTTCTGGTAGGTCTTCGGCGGCTCGCCGCCGGTGATGTCGACTGGGTTCCCGGCCGCGCCGAAGGGCGGAATGAACTTGCGGAATGCCGCGTCCAGATCCTGCGGCATCGCCATGAGCTGCAGGCCGTTGTCGACGCAGGCGTCCGACAGCAGCACGCCGGACCCGCCGGCGCCCGTGATGATCACCACATTCTCGCCCTTCGGCGCCGGCAGCGCCGGAACGCCGCGCGCGAACTGCAGCATGTCGTTCAGGCTGCGCGCGCGGATCACGCCGCTCTGCCGCAGGACGTCCTCGTAGATCTTGTCGTTGCCGGCGAGTGCGCCGGTGTGCGACGCGGCGGCACGTGCGCCGAGCGAGGTGCGGCCGGCCTTCAGCACGATGACAGGCTTCTTCTTCGACACCCGCTTCGCAGCCTCGGCGAAGGCGCGCCCGTCCTTCAGATCCTCCAGATGCATGGCGACGGCCTGGGTGTTGTCGTCCTGCTCGAAGAAGATCAGCAGATCGTCCTCGTCGATGTCCGACTTGTTGCCGAGGCCGACGATCGCCGACACGCCCATCCGCGTCGAGCGGCTGAAGCCGATGATCGACATGCCGACGCCGCCGCTCTGGGAGGAGAGGGCGACCTTGCCCTTGACGTCATAGGCGGTGCAGAAGGTCGCGCACAGATTCTTGTGCGTATAGTAGAAGCCGTAGATGTTCGGCCCCATCACGCGGACATTGTGCTTCCGCGCGATCTCGACCATCTCCTGCTGCAGCTCTTCGTTGCCCGTCTCGGCGAAGCCGGAGGGGATCATCACAGCGCCCGCGACGCCCTTCTCGCCGACCTCGTTCAGTGCCGCCGGCACGAACTTGGCCGGAATTGCGAAGACCGCGATGTCGACCGCGCCGGGAATGTCCTTGATGCTCTTGTAGGCTTTGAGGCCGAGAATCTCGTCCGCCTTGGGGTTAATCGGATAGATCGTGCCCTGATAACCGCCGTTGATCAGATTCTTCATCACCGAGTTGCCGATTTTGCCTTCCTCGCCGGAGGCGCCGATGACGGCCACGGAATTCGGCTTCATGATCCGATTCATCGCCGTCAGGATCTCGTCCTGCGTCGGCCGGAAAATCGGCTTCGGCGGCGAGAAGTCGACGACGATGCGGACGTCGACGGCCGTTGCGCCGTCGGGCCTTGCGAAAACCGGATTGAGGTCCATCTCGCTGATCTCAGGGAAATCCTCGACCAAGCGCGAGACGTTCTCGATGATCGACGCCAGGGCCTCGCGATCGACGGGCTCCGCGCCGCGGACGCCGCGGAGGATCTCGGCGGCGGCGATGCCGTCGAGCATCGACAGGGCATCCTCGCGCGTGGCGGGCGCCAAGCGGAAGGTGATGTCCTTCAGCACCTCGACCAGAACACCGCCGAGGCCGAAGGCGACGAGCTTGCCGAAGCTGGGGTCGGTAACCGCCCCGACGATGACCTCCTGCGCTGATGACAGCATCTGCTGCACCTGGACGCCGGTGATATCGGCGTTCGGCTGATAGGCGCGCGCGTTCTTGAGGATGGTCTTGTAGCCCTGCTCGACCTCTTCGGCGCTCGACAGGCCGACAAGCACGCCGCCGGCATCCGTCTTGTGCAGAATGTCCTTCGAAACGATCTTCAGAACGACCGGGAAGCCGAGCTTTTCCGCCAGGCTCGCCGCTTCGTCGGCGGAGGTGGCCAACCCTTCCTGCGGCACCGGAATGCCGTAGGCGTCGCAGACTCTCTTGCTTTCCGGCGCGTTGAGGGCGGTACGGCCCGACTGCTTGACCTTATCCAACACCGCCCGAACCGTTGCCTTATCGTAGGTCATTGAATCCTCCCATAAGTTCGCTTCCGGTCAGCGGTGTGACCGAAGTTATTGATCTGTGAGCAGTGGGACGCACCCCTCACTCCGCCCCTCTCCCCGCAAGCGGGGAGAGGGAGGAAGAGAAGCCCTCGCCCCCTTCAGGGGAAGAGGGTTGGGTGAGAGGGTCTCGGCGACGACCTTAGATCGCACCCTCGGTGCGGGCGTTATGAATCTCGTCGTCGCCGTAGCCGAGTTCCTTCAGGATCGTGTCGGTATGCTCGCCGAGAAGGGGCGAACTCCTGACCTCGACCTGATTGTCGGACAGCTTGATCGGATTGCCGACCGTCTTGAAGACACCGCGCTCCGGGTGCTTCACGTCGACGACCGTACCGCGCTCGAGCAGGGACTTGTCCTCGATGAGATCCTTCATGTCGAGGATCGGGCCGCAGGGGACATCCACCTCGTTGAGGATCTTCATCACCTCGAACTTGGTGTGCTTCTGCGTCCACTGCTCGACCAGCGCGAAGCATTCGTCGAGGCGCGAGAGGCGCGCCTTCGGCGTCGCATAGTCGGGATGCTCGATCAGGTCCTCGCGCCCGATGATCTTCATCAGCGGCGCCCAGCCCTGAGGCTGGATGATCACATAGGCATAATCGTTCGGTCCGCCTGGCTTGCAACGGAGCGCGGCGCCCGGCTGACCACCGCCCGAGGCGTTGCCGGCCCGCGGCACCGCGGCCCCGAACTCCTTGTTCGGATACTCGCGCAAGGGGCCATGGGCGAGGCGCTGCTGATCCCGAAGCTTGACCCGGCAGAGGTTCAGCACGGCATCCTGCATCGCCACCTCGACCTTCTGCCCGCGGCCCGTCTTCTCTCGCTGAAGGAGCGCGGCGAGAATGCCGGCGACACAATGCATGCCGGTTCCGGAATCGCCGATCTGCGCGCCGGTGACGGTGGGCGGGCCGTCCTCGAACCCGGTGGTGCTGGATGAACCGCCCATGCACTGGGCGACGTTCTCATAGGCCTTGCAATCGACATAGGGGCCAGGGCCGAAGCCCTTGATCGAGGCATAGATCATCCGCGGGTTGAGTTCCTGAATGACCTCCCAGCCGAAGCCCTGGCGGGCTAGCGCGCCAGGGGCGAAGTTCTCGACGAGGACGTCGCAGGTCTTCACCAGCTTCCTGAAGATCTCCTTGCCCCGCTCGGTCTTCGTGTTGATGGTGATGCTGCGCTTGTTGCAGTTCAGCATCGTGAAATAGAGGCTGTCCACATCCGGCAGGTCACGAAGCTGCTCACGCGTGATATCGCCCCGGCCGGGCAGTTCCACCTTGATGACGTCGGCGCCGAACCAGGCGAGGATCTGCGTGGCAGAGGGGCCCGACTGGACGTGGGTCATATCCAGGATGCGGACTCCGTCGAGGGCTTTTCCCATGGTCTTCTACGTCCTCAAATAGAAACGAGATCGAAAACAAAGGGGAGAGCCGGGATGCGGCTCTCCCCTCGCAACAGCTTACTTGTACATCGTCTGGTTCATGGTGCCCGGCGCGTAGACGTCGGGGTCGACCCAGATATTGACGAGCGCCGGCTTGCCGGACTTCACCGCCTCGCGCGCCCGCTCCAGGGCCGGGCGGATCTGGCTGGCCTCATAGACCTCCTCGCCATGGCCGCCGAGCATCTGGGCGAACTTGCTGTAGGGAACGTCGCCGAGCTTGTTGCCGATGTCGCCCCGGTTCGCGCCGTACTTGGCGATCTGCCCATAGCGGATCTGATTCATCGACGAGTTGTTGCCGATGACGCCCAGGAAGGGCAGGTTGAACCGCACGCAGGTCTCGAAGTCGAAGCCGGTCATCGCGAAGGCGCCGTCGCCGAAGTAGGCGAGCACCTCCTTGTCCGGATGGGCGTACTTCGCCGCCATCGCGAAGGGCACGCCAACGCCCAGCGTGCCGAGCGGCCCCGGATCCATCCAGTGGCCCGGCTGGCGCGGCTGCACGGCCTGCGCGGTGATCGTCACCACGTCGCCGCCGTCGCCGATATAGATCGTGTCGTCGGTGAGGAACTCATTGATCTCCCAGGCGACGCGATAGGGGTTGATCGGCTTGGAGTCGGAGTGGAACATGGCGGCGAGCTTTTCGCCGCCAGCCTTCTCACCGGCGCGCAGCTCCTCGAGCCACGCCTCGCGCTTCTTCGCGCCGTTGTCGGTGCGGCCGGTCGCTGCGTCGGTTACCGCCTGCAGGATGCGACCGACATCGCCGACGATGCCGAGCGAGATGTCTCGGTTCTTGCCGACGGTGCGATAGTCGAGATCGATCTGCACCACCGTCGCGCTTGTGCTCAGGCGCTTACCATAGCCCATGCGGAAATCGAAGGGCGTGCCGACGATGACGATCACGTCCGCCTTATCGAAGGCATAGCGGCGCGTCCGGCTGAAGTGATGCGGATCGCCCGGCGGCAGGGTGCCGCGTCCCGCGCCGTTCATATAGGCGGGGATGTTGAGCTTGCGGGCGAATTCTTGCGCCGCGTCGCTCGCGCGGCAGGTCCAGACCTGGCTGCCGAGCAGCACGCAGGGCCGCTCCGACTTGACCAGGATGTCGGCCAGCTTCTGAACGTCGTCCGGATCACCGGCCGAGCGTGTGGAGGCCCGATATTGGCCGGCGGCTGGGATACGCGCCTTCTTGAGGTCAACCTCAGCATCGAGAATATCGCGCGGGATCTCGAGGAAGGAGGGCCCCGGCGCGCCGTTGTAGCATTCCCGGAAGGCCATACTGACCAGGTCGGCGATCCGCTCCGTGCTCGGGACGGTGGCGGCGAACTTGGTGACCGGCTGCATCATGTCGACATGCGGCAGGTCCTGCAGCGAGCCCATTTTGTGCTGGCTGAGCGAGCCCTGGCCGCCAATCAGCAGGAACGGGCTTTCCGCGCGGAACGCATTCGCGACGCCGGTCATGGCGTCGGTCGTGCCCGGGCCGGCCGTGACCACGGCGCAGCCGGGCTTCCCGGTCATCCGCGCATAGCCGTCGGCGGCGTGGGCGGCGACCTGCTCATGGCGCACGTCGATAATCTTGATGCCCTCGTCGATACAGCCGTCATAGATGTCGATGATATGGCCGCCGCAGAGCGTGAAGATCACCTCGACGCCCTCGTTCTTGAGGGCCTTCGCAACCAAGTGGCCGCCCGAAATCTTCTCGGCCGGAAGTTCTGTCGTCTCAATTTTCTTCGCTGCTTCCGCCATGATTCTCCTCCTTCGGGCAGACGGTGCCCCTAGCCTCAATCCAAATCGTGAATATGCGTCCTGACGTGCTCCGCCAGATCCAAGGTGTGCTGGCGCGCAAGCCGTTCGGCGAGCTCGGTATCCCGGGCCTCCAACGCCTCGATGATGTGCATGTGATCCTTGATCGAGCGCTTCGCCCGATTGTCTTCCGAAATCGTCTTCATCCGGATCGCACGCATATGAATGAACAGGTTCTGAGCCAGTTGATGCAGCAGGTTGCACCGGCTCATCTTCAAGATCGCTTGATGGAAGGAGACGTTCGTCTCCGAATACTCGTCCATCTTCGCCTGGACTTGCTCTTCTCCGTCGCCGAAGGTGGTGAACATCCGGCGCAGGGTGGCGATCTCCTCATCGCTGGCATTCAAGGTGATCAGCCGTGCCGCCATGCTCTCCAGCGCCGCCCAAACCGTGATCATCTCGATGATTTCGGCCTTCGTTTTGCGGACGACGAAAACGCCTTTGCGCGGCGCCGTCCGGACAAAGCCCTCCTGCTCCAACCGCGCGATCGCCTCGCGGATCGGCGTTCGGCTGACCCCCAGGATCGCCGAGAGCTGGCGCTCGTCCAGCCGCGGCTCCTCGCGGTCGGCATAGATGTTCATGGAGGTGATCGCCTCTTTCAGGCGGTCGTAGATCTTGTCTTTGAGAACGTAATTTACGTCCAAGGGCTCTACGACAAGTCGCGACGTCATGAAGCCTCCGTGGTCACTAGAACCCCCGCGGCCCAATGCGGCAGGGGCGGCAGACCGCGCTTCGATCTTTGGTATACAATATGCCAGATCTAGACGCAAGCCTCCCCGTTACAGTCATCCGCGGTCTTTTTTGGCGGGAGCCCCGAAACCCTTTAAGGGGTTTCGAGGCTCCCTAAGCTGACCCGCTAGATCGGTCTCCGGACCTGCTTCACTCGGCCGCCGCGTTCGCCTCGGCCCGCCGCTTGCGCTGCCAGTTCTGGACGAGCGGGAAGACGATCAGAAGCACCGCGCAAGCCATGAAGATCGCCGAGAGCGGCCGCGTGAAGAACGTCGTCCAATCGCCCTGCGAAGTGATCATGGCCTGCCGGAAGGTCTTCTCCGCCAGCGGGCCGAGAACGATCGCCAGCACGGCAGGCGCCATGGGATAGTCCAGCTTGCGCAGGAGATAGGCGCCGACACCGAACAGGAACATCAGCCAGACATCGTGCATCACGTTGGTGGGCGCGAAGCCGCCGACGACGCACAGCATGAAGATGATCGGTGCCAGAATGGTGAAGGGCATCTTCAGCACCCAGACGAAGAGCGGGATGCAGGATATCATCAGGACGGCGGTAACCAGGTTCGCCGTATAAAGGCTCGAGATCAGGCCCCAGACGAAGTCCCGCTCCTGGATGAACAGCATCGGGCCGGGCTGCAGGCCCCAGATGATCATGCCGCCGAGCAGGATCGCCGTGGTCGGCGAACCGGGAATGCCCAGCGTCATCATCGGCAGCAGGGCGCCGGTGCTGGCGGCATTGTTCGCGGTTTCCGGCGCGACGACGCCCGTGACCTCGCCCTTGCCGAACTTGTCGGGGTCGCGCGACATGCTCTTGGCGAAGCCATAGGCCATCAGCGAAGCCGGTGTCGCGCCGGCCGCCGGAAGCATACCGACGAAATAGCCCATGACCGAGCCCATCATCATCACGCCGGTGGAATGTCTCAGCCGCTTTATGTTTTCGAAGATGCGCGATGCGGTGATCGTGGCCTGCGACATCTCGACCTTGCCCTTGCTGGTCTCGATCGTCCACAGGATCTCGCCGATGCCGTAGATCCCGATTGCCAGCACGAGGAAGCCGATCCCGGCATAGAAGCCGGACATATCGAAGAAGATCAGGCGGGGCATGCCGCTGACATGGTCGAGGCCGACGGCGCTGAATACCAGCCCGATGCAGATCGAGAAGATCGTCTTCGGAATGTCATCGCCGCCCAGTCCGACGAAGGTCGCGAAGGCTAAAGCCATCAGGGCGAAGGATTCGGCGGGGCCGAACTTCAGCGCGAACAGGGCCAGCGGCGGCGCGAACAGCGTGAACAGGACGATGGAAACGCTGCCGCCGACGAACGAGCCGATCCCGGCAGCGACCAGCGCCTTGTCGGCCTGTCCCTTCTGGGCCAGCGGGCGGCCGTCAAAGGTGGTGGCAACCGCGGTCGAGGCGCCGGGAATGCCCAGCATGATGGAGCTGATGGAGCCGCCATACATCGCGCCGTAATAGATCGCGGCGAGGAACATCATCGCCTCGTTGGGCGGCACCAGGAAGGTAACCGGCAGCAGGATGGCGACGCCGTTCACCGATCCCAAGCCCGGCAGTGCGCCGATGACCAGGCCTCCCGCACAGCCGAGCACGATCATGGTCAATGCCAGCGGCTGGAGCGAAACGGAGAACCCATCGAGGAGAGAGGCGAGAATTTCCATGTGTCCCTGCGTTCGTTTGTCCGGACTCCGCGGCCGCTCAGACAAGACGTGCCGCAGAGACCTTATTGGTGCCCGTGTCTTCGGCTATGGTCGGCTGCGTTCGCCGAGCAGCCACTGGCCGAAGACTATGTGCTCGTTGGTCCGACTTCTCCCGTACTCTCCGGTGCCGGAGAAACCGGGAGGCTCTTAATAAAAGAGCGCGTATAAGGGGTAGAACAGCGGCTCCGTAATCCCCTTGGGAAGCGTGATCTTCAGCGCGATTTCAAAGAACAGGAAAAGGAAGATCGGAACGCTGATCGTGATAATCGCGGTGGTTATCCAGGAATGTCGGCCCATGAACCGCATGTAAAAAATGAAAAACAGCGGAATCGACACATACATGCCGACGAAATGAATTGCCAAAATCATCAAAAAGAGTGACCCCGCCGTGAGCGCAAACAGCTTCAGGGTCAAGGGGTCCATATAGGGCTCGCTCGAACGCGACTGCGGCGTGACGCCGCGCAGGCCGCGCACGAAGATCCAGATGCTCGACAGCAGCATCCCGCCCGACAGCCAGAACGGGAAGGTTCCGGCGGACGGGCCGCCCCTCGCTGAGTTCCAGCCGATGGGGACTTCCGCACTCTTGATCATAAGTAAGACGGAGAAGATCGCCAGAATGGCGGCGGTGATGATTTCTGCCCTTCGCATGCTAACGGTCTCCCCCGTCTTATCTTTTCGTCTAGCTTAATGTTGCGGGCGCGATTAGTCGGCCTTCGTCACCTTTTCGCCCATCGCCGTCAGCATTTCGGCGTGAACGTCGTACTGCTTGTCGATGAACTGTCCGAGCTCGTCGCCGGCCATGAAGACGCGGTCGAGGGCCTGCTCCTGGGTGTACTTCTTCCACTCCTCGGACTCGTGCACCTTCCGGAACGTGTCGATGTAGAACTGCTGGCACTCCGCCGGCATCTCCGGCGGGCCGACGACGAAGCGGAACTGGAAGTATTCGAGATCCTCGATGCCCTCGTCGGCCGCCGAAGGCGTG
This sequence comes from Virgifigura deserti, assembly GCA_003576685.1. GTDB lineage: Bacteria > Pseudomonadota > Alphaproteobacteria > Dongiales > Dongiaceae > Virgifigura > Virgifigura deserti. The sequence continues at coordinate 98,299 of QOZR01000002.1, read as the reverse complement.
TCCGGATAGGCCGGAAGCCGCTCCGACGCGATCGCCATGATCGGCTTGGACATGCCGGCCTCATAGAAGCCTAGCTGCTCCGCCGGATTGTTCACGCTGGCGTTGATATGCCCGCCGATCAGGTTCTTCGCGACGTCGCCGCCGCCGTCGAAGGGAACATAGGTGAACTCGGGCAGGTCGAGCCTCGTCCGCAGCATCGTGAAGACCAGGGAATCCTCCTGGCCCGTGCCGGTGCCGCCGACCACATAGTCCGAACCGGCCTCCTTCACTTCGGCCACCCAGTCGTCGAGGGTCTCGACGTCCGAATCCGCCTGGACCCAGATGATAAAGGGATCCAGGGCGAGCTGCGCGATCGGCGTGAACGTCCTCGGGTCGACACCGAGGTCCGCTTGCCGCAGCGGCGTGGCGAAGAAGCTGTTCAGCGTCGCCATGATGGTATGACAATCGCCGGACTTGCTCTCCAGATAGCGCAGGCCTTCAGCTCCCGAACCGCCGCCCTTGTTGATGGGGATGAACGGGACGTTCGCGAAGTCGTTCTTTTGAATAATGTTTTGAATGAGGCGGGCGAGTTGGTCGGCACCGCCTCCTGCACCCGCCATGATGACGAATTCGACGGGCTTCTGTGGCTGCCAGTCCTGCGCGGCAACATTCGTCGATGCCGCGGACGCCATAGCCAGCCCGAGTCCTACGCCCAGGCCTAGTCTTCCGATATTAGCCATCGCTTCCTCCCTTAAAGTTTTGCGTGGCGTTTAAAGAAATGTCGGCAATCCGATCATCGCTTCGTTCATCGTTTGTTGGAAATGTTTTTGAACGAAGTTTGGAAAATCGCGCCGTGTGCTCCGATATGTCCTCCACCTGTTTGAAATCTGCGTGGTGGTATACTGGATACCAGGACCACTCCAAACGGTACCCGGAACGCGATCAAAATGTACAGATGTTTTTTCGGCGCGCCGTCCGGGCCGCTGCGCCGCGGAGGAGCGAGCGAGGCGGAGCGGACGGCCGTCCGTCATCCGGGTGGTGAGACGTCACTATACCATTGATCGCGCTGCCGATCGATTTGGGGGGTGGCAACCAATGCAGCCTGGTATATAGTATGCCAGCGTGCTTGCGATGATGGCGGAATTTGGATCGCAAGCTCGTTGCGCCCGGAAGTCCCTCTCCGGAGGCATTCGCCAGAATGCGTTTTTTCGAGGAGGCCGCCGAGGACGTCGCTTCCGGGATATCCTCGGACCCTGTTTTCGGATACCAGACGGCTTGCTTTACTGAATGCGGGACAGAAGCGCAGGTGCTCGGGAGACGTCGGAATGAACATTCACGAGTATCAGGCAAAGAGCCTCCTGAAGGAGTACGGCATCCCCGTTCCGCGCGGCGGCGTCGCCTATACGCCGCTGGAAGCGGAGGTTCTGGCGCGCGAGCTTGGCGGCCCGGTTTGGGTCGTGAAGGCACAGATCCATGCCGGCGGCCGCGGCAAGGCGGCCGGCGTCAAAGTTGTGCATTCGATCGATGCCGCCAAGGCGGCGGCCATGGAGATGCTCGGAACGAAGCTGGTGACCGACCAGACCGGCCCCGCGGGTAAGCGGGTGCGGCGCGTCTATATCGAGGAGGGCTTCGATGTCGCCCGCGAGTTATATCTGTCGGTCCTGGTCGATCGAAAGACCTGCCGTGTGACGATCTTGGCTGCCCCGGAAGGAGGCGTGCGGATCGAGGACATGGCGAGAGCGGCTTCGGGATCTGTTATTCGGACGGCGGTCGATTCCGATGTCGGATTGGCGCGTGACCAGGCGGAACGGCTGGCGGCGGATCTCGGCCTCGAAGGCAGCCAAGCGGAGGCGGCGGTGCATGTGATCACCGGAGTCTATGATGCGTTCGTCCGCCTCGATGCCAGCCTGATCGAGATCAATCCGCTCGCGGTCACCCGAAATGGCGACATCGTCGCACTCGACGCGCGGATGAGCTTCGACGACCACGCCCTGTTCCGGCATCGGGAGCTGGAGGAACTGCGCGACGCCGACGAGGCCGATCCGTCGGAGCTCGAGGCCGCACGCCACGAGATCAACTATGTCGGGCTCGACGGCAATATCGGCTGCCTCGTCAGCGGCGCCGGTCTTGCCCTGGCGACGCTCGATATCCTCCGGCTGCATGGCGGACGGCCCGCCAATTTCATGGATGTCCGGCCGGTGGCGACGCGCCAGCAGGTGGCCAACGGCTTCAAGATGATGCTTGCGAGCGGCGATTTGAAGGCGATCCTCGTCAATGTCTTCGGCGGCGGCATCATGCGCTGCGACCTGATCGCCGAGGCGCTGGTCGCCGGCGCCCGGGAGGTGAGCCTCCGGGTGCCGCTCGTTGTCCGCTTCGCCGGTACCAACGCGGATATCGGGCGCAAGCTGATCCAGAACTCCGGGCTTGCCGCCGTCTTCACCGACGACATGGGCGATGCGGCGGAGGCGGTGGTCCAGGCGGCGAAGAAGGAGGCGGCCTGATGGCGATCCTGGTCGATGCGGACACGAAGGTGATCGTCCAGGGCTTCACCGGCCGCCAGGCGACGTTCCACGCCGAGCAGGCGATCGCCTACGGTACGCGGATCGTCGGCGGCGTCACGCCCGGCAAGGGCGGAACGAAGCATCTTTACCTTCCGGTGTTCGATACCGTCGCCGCCGCGGTGCAGGAGACCGGCGCCACCGCCAGCGTGATCTTCGTGCCGCCGCCCTCGGCGGCCAGCGCCCTCCTGGAGGCGATCGACGCCGGCCTGCCGCTGGTGGTGTGCGTCACCGAGCGTATTCCGGTGCTCGACATGGTTCGCGTCAAGCGGCGGCTCGAAGACTCGCAGACGCGGCTGATCGGTCCGAACTCGCCCGGCATCATCACGCCGGACGCCTGCAAGATCGGCATCATGCCGGGGTCGATCCATCGCCGCGGCCGGGTCGGGATCGTCTCCCGATCGGCCACGCTGACCTATGAGGCGGTCGAGCAGACCACCGCCGCCAAGCTGGGCCAGTCGACGGTGATCGGGATCGGCGGGGATCCGGTGTCGGGCATGAGCTTCGTCGACTGCCTGGCGCTGTTCCTGGCCGATCCGGGCACGGATGCCGTCGTCCTCATCGGCGAGATCGGCGGGACCGGAGAGGAGGAGGCGGCGGCTTTCCTCGCGGCGGAGCAGCCGAAGAAGCCGGTCATCGCCTTGGTCGCCGGCCGCCACGCGCCGGCGGGCCGGCGCATGGGCCATGCCGGCACGCTGAATGCCGAGGGCAGGGGCGGCGCGGACGAGAAAATCGAGGCGCTGCGGAGCGCGGGCGTGCACATTGCAGACTCGGCCGCGACCATCGGAACGACGGTGCTGAAAGCCCTGGTGCATTAGTGGGCGCTGCTGTAGAGGTGCCCGGTTGTGGGAAAGAATGACTGCGCAGTTGGACGGAGTAGACAGTGTCGAGAGATAACGGTTCGGGGCATAACGGGGCGGCCGAAGAGGTTCGGAAGTTCATTCATCCCGGTGCAGGGCGACGCAAGACCCAGCTCCATCCGAAGGGGCGTCAGGTCGATCCCGATGCGCTGCGCGAGGTGCAGACGCTGCTGGGCGACCGCCCGCGCCGGCGCGATTTGCTGATCGAGCATCTGCACCTGATCCAGGACCGCTATAACGGCCTCTCGGCGGCGCATCTGGTCGCGCTCGCGCATGAGATGAAGCTGGCCCTGGCCGAGGTTTACGAGGTCGCCACTTTCTACGCGCATTTCGACGTGATGCGCGACGACGACACGGTGCCGCCCACCCTGACGATCCGGGTCTGCGACAGCCTGACCTGCGAGATGATGGGCGCGCAGCAGCTTCTCGCGGCCCTGAAGGGGAAGCTGGACGGCGGAGTCCGCGTCGTTCGGGCGCCCTGCGTCGGACGCTGCGAGCGCGCGCCGGTCGCCGAGGTCGGCCACAATTTCGTCGATCACGCGACGGTGGAGAGCGTCGCCCGCGCGGCCGCCGAGGGGCATACGCATCCCGAGATCCCGCCCTATGAAAGCCTGGCCGACTACAAGGCCGAGGGCGGCTACAAGCTTCTGAAGGACTGCCAAGCCGGGCGGCATACCGCCGACGAGCTGATCGGCGTCATGGAGAATTCCGGCCTTCGCGGCCTCGGCGGCGCGGGCTTCCCGTCGGGTCGCAAATGGCGCTTCGTGCGGCAGGAGGCAGGGCCGCGGCTGATGGCGGTTAACGCCGACGAGGGCGAGCCCGGAACGTTCAAGGACCGGGTCTATCTCGAATCCAACCCGCACCGGTTCCTGGAAGGCATGCTGGTTGCCGCTTGGGTCGTCGAGGCGACAGACATCTATATCTATCTGCGCGACGAGTATCCGGCCGTCCGAACCGTGCTTCTGGACGAGATCGCCAAGATCGAGGCCGAGGGACTCAACGGCGCGACGACGATTCATCTGCGGCGTGGCGCCGGCGCCTATATCTGCGGCGAAGAGTCGGCGATGATCGAGAGCATCGAGGGCAAGCGCGGCTTGCCGCGGCATCGCCCGCCTTACGTCGCCCAGGTCGGGGTGTTCGGACGGCCGACCCTGGTCCACAATGTCGAGACCCTCTATTGGGTCCGCGAGATCGTCGAGCGCGGCCCGGAATGGTTCCAGGGTCACGGCCGCAACGGGCGCAAGGGCCTGCGCAGCTTCTCCGTCTCCGGCCGGGTGAAGGAGCCGGGCGTCAAGCTCGCCCCGGCCGGCATCACCGTGCGCGAGCTGATCGATGAATATTGCGGCGGCATGGCCGAAGGCCACGCCTTCAAGGGCTATCTGCCCGGCGGCGCCTCGGGCGGGATCCTGCCGGCCTCGATGGGCGATATCCCGCTCGATTTCGGCACGCTTGAGGAGCATGGCTGCTTCATCGGCTCCGCGGCGGTTGTGATCCTGTCCGACAAGGACGATATGAAAGCGGCGGCCCTCAACCTGATGCGCTTCTTCGAGGACGAGAGCTGCGGTCAGTGCACGCCCTGCCGCGTCGGCACCGAGAAGGCGGTCAAGCTGATGGAGAAGCCGGTGTGGGACGAGGCGCTGCTCGACGAGCTGGCCCGGACGATGACCGACGCCTCGATCTGCGGTCTCGGCCAGGCGGCCCCCAACCCGCTGAAGATGGTCATGAAACACTTCCGAGAGGACCTGCGATGAGCGATCGGATTTCCTTCATCCTCGACGGCCGTGAGGTGACCGCCGGGCCGGATGAAACCATTTGGCAGGTCGCGAATCGGCTGGGCAACGAGATCCCCCATCTCTGCTGGCAGCCCTATCCGGACTACCGGGCCGACGGCAATTGCCGCGCCTGCATGGTCGAGGTGAAGGGCGAGCGGGTGCTGGCAGCGTCCTGCATCCGCAAGCCGACGGCCGGCATGGAGGTGACCACCGACAACGAGCGCTCGAAGACGGCGCGCCGCATGGTCATTGAGATGCTGCTCGCCGATCAGCCCGCCAAGGAAGTGGCGCGCGATCCCGAATCCGAGTTCTGGCGCTGGACCGACGCGGTCGACTTGACCGAGAGCCGGTTTCCGTCGCGCGGCCGTGCCGGCGACGGGCAGCCGGCGCCGGACCTCAGCCACGCGGCGATGGCCGTCAATCTCGACGCTTGCATCCACTGCAATCTCTGCGTGCGCGCCTGCCGCGAGGTCCAGGTCAACGACGTGATCGGCATGGCCGGGCGCGGCCATGGCGAGAAGATCGTCTTCGACTTCGACGACCCGATGGGCAACAGCACCTGCGTCGCCTGCGGCGAGTGCGTGCAGGCCTGCCCGACCGGCGCGCTGATGCCGGCCAACCTGCTCGATAAGCAGCAGGTGCGGACCGAATATGCCGACCGAAAGGTCGACAGCGTCTGCCCCTATTGCGGCGTCGGCTGCCAGCTCACCTTCAACATCAAGGACGAGAAGCTACTCTATGTTGATGGCCGCAACGGGCCGGCGAACCACAGCCGGATGTGCGTGAAGGGCCGGTTCGGCTTCGACTACATCCACCACTCGGACCGCCTCACCGTGCCGCTGATCCGCAAGGAGGGCGTGCCGAAGAACGCGAATGACCAGGTCGATCCCAAGAATCCCTGGACCCATTTCCGCGAGGCGAGCTGGGAGGAAGCGCTCGAGTTCGCCGCGTCGGGCTTGAGGCGCATCCGCGACCGCGACGGTGGCTCGGCCCTGGCCGGCTTCGGCTCGGCCAAGGGGTCGAACGAGGAGGCCTATCTCTTCCAGAAGCTCGTGCGGACGGGCTTCGGCACGAACAATGTCGACCACTGCACGCGGCTCTGCCACGCCTCCTCGGTTGCGGCGCTGATGGAGACGATCGGTTCCGGCGCGGTAACCGCGCCGTTCAGCGCGGCGCTCGACGCCGAGGTGATCATCGTGATCGGCGCCAATCCGACGGTCAATCATCCGGTCGCTGCCACCTTCATCAAGAACGCGGCCAAGAAGGGTGCGAAGCTGATCGTGATGGACCCGCGCGGTTCGGCGCTCAGCCGGCACGCCACCCACATGCTGCAGTTCAAGCCCGGCAACGACGTGCCGATGCTGAACGCGATGATCCACACGATCCTTGAGGAGGGGCTGCACGACCAGCAATATGTCGACGGCTTCACCGAAGGGTTCGCCGAGCTGAAGGCGAAGGTCGCGAAGTTCTCGCCCGAGGCGATGGCGCCGGTCTGCGGCATCGACGCCGGCACGCTGCGGACGGTGGCGCGGCTCTATGCCACGGCGAAAGCCTCGATCATCTTCTGGGGCATGGGCATCTCCCAGCATATCCACGGGACCGACAATGCCCGCTGCCTGATCAGCCTAGCGCTGCTGACCGGCCAGGTCGGGCGGCCGGGCACCGGCCTCCATCCGCTGCGCGGCCAGAACAACGTGCAGGGCGCCTCGGACGCCGGGCTGATCCCGATGGTCTATCCCGACTATCAGGCGGTCCAGAAGGACGCGATCCGCGAGCATTTCGAGCAGGCCTGGGGTACCAAGCTCGACCCCAAGAACGGCCTGACGGTGGTCGAGATCATGACCGCCGTCCACAATGACCGGATCAAGGGCATGTATATCGAGGGCGAGAACCCGGCCATGTCCGATCCCGACCTGCAGCATGCGCGCGGCGCGCTCGCCCATCTCGAGCATCTGGTAGTGCAGGACATCTTCCTGACGGAGACGGCCTGGCATGCCGACGTCGTGCTGCCGGCCTCGGCCTTCCCGGAGAAGGACGGTACCTTCACCAACACCGATCGCCGGGTCCAGATGGGTCGGCAGGCGCTGCAGCCGCCGGGAGACGCGCGCCAGGACTGGTGGATCATTCAGGAGATCGCCCGGCGCCTCGGCCTCGACTGGACCTATACCCATCCGCGCGATGTCTATGCCGAGATGGCGTCGCTCATGCCGTCGCTCGACAACATCACCTGGGAGCGGCTGGAGCGCGAAGGTGCGGTCACCTATCCCTGCGACGCCGAGGACAAGCCCGGCAACGAGATCATCTTCGCGGCCGGCTTCCCGACCGAGAGCGGGCGCGGCAAGCTGGTGCCGACCGATATCGTGCCGCCCGACGAGCTGCCGGACGATCGCTTCCCGATGGTCCTCTCGACCGGGCGGGTGCTGGAGCATTGGCATACCGGCGCGATGACCCGGCGGGCCAGCAATCTCGATGCGATCGAGCCCGAGGCGGTCGCGGCAATGTCGCCGTCGGACCTCAGCCGCCTCGACCTCCGGCCGGGCGAGCAGGTTCGCGTGGCGACCCGTCGCGGCGCGATCGAGCTCAAGGTGCGCAGCGACCGCGATGTGCCGTCGGGCATGGTCTTCATTCCCTTCTGCTATACCGAGGCCGCTGCCAACCTATTGACCAACCCGGCGCTCGATCCGTTCGGGAAGATTCCCGAATTCAAGTTCTGCGCTGCCAAGGTCGAGAAGGTCGCAGCCTCGGCCGCCGCCGAGTAGGCCAGGTCTCGCGGATCCGATCCCCTGCGGCGGTGAACCGCCGCAGGGCCACCGCCATAAAAACGGCCGTTTCGGCCGTTTTTTGTTGCTGAATGGCGTCTTGGCGTTCCCTTTCTGCGGAGGAGCCAGCCATGCAGGGCGCGAATGGCCGCGGCGCAAAAAATGCGCGTTTAACACCCTAAAATATAACGTATATCGATAGTGTGCAGTGCAGCATATGCTGCCGATGCAAGCATTATGGGAAGATAGCCATGACGATGTCGAAAACCTTTGAAGAGGTCTATCCGTCCTATCCGTTCTCGGAGATGGTCCGCCTCGCCGTCAGCTTCGGAGCGCTGCTCGGAGGAATGCGGCGGCCGGCGAATGACGCCATGCCGTCGGAGGGCCTGATTCCCGAGGGCGCGGACTGAGCGTGCTTAGTCAGCGGACTATCGGCGCGTTGTAACGCCCCGACGCCGACCGGCGCCGGGGCGTTTTTCATTTCGGCGGCCCGCGATCCGCATGGATCAAATCCGGTCCCCCGGAGTTCATGTCTTTGCGATCGCGGCATCGGCCGCGAGTGATCGGCGAGCGTTTCGGGGGCTCGAAATGAGGATATCGTCTGGGCCTATGACGATCCGATTCCGGAATGCCGGAAGATAGAGGGCTTCCCGTGTTTCTACAACGAATGGGTCGATCGCATCCTGGGGGACGGGAGGCCGGAGCGCGATGCCGAAGATCACGGGGTCGACCGCGGCTTCGGTGCGGATCGGATCGGATCGGTAGTCGTTGATATCGAGAGCGTCCGACGGTGGGCGCCGGCAACAAGGAGTGATGCGATGTTGAATAGCGAGTTCTTGCGCAAATTTTCGGTCATGGGCGTCTTTCTGTTGGCCATGACGGGGCTCGCCGCCTGCGAGGACGAGACTGATGTCGGCGAAGCGGTCGAAGAACCGGCCGGAGACGTTGGCGAGGTGATCGAGGAGCCGGCGAGCGATGTCGGCGAGGCGACCGAAGGCGCGGTCGAAGAGAGTGGCGAGGCTCTCGAGGAAACGGGCGAGGAGATACAAACCACCGAGTGATCGGCCCTCGTCGGCCTGTCAGGAGGCGGCCCGGCCCTGCGCCGGGCCGCCCCTTTGAGCGAAGCTTTCCCCCTTCTTTTCCGTTGACCCCGCTCCACGCTGCGCCGCCTCTCCGTCGGCGCGCGAATCGGTTGGCGCTTCCCGTCGATCTTTGGCATTAAGAGTGTCTTGGGGACCGTCGAGTAGCGGGAGAGGCCGGACGGAATGTCACTCGGGCTTTACGAAAGGAGAGCGCGCGCTCGTCGCCGCCTCTGGTTGGGCGTCTTCAAATGGACGGTGGGACTTGGTGCCGTTATCGCCGCTGGCGTCTATGCCTATCTGTCGGCCTCGGCTCTGGTCGAGCGCGAGGTCGCCGCGCTGAGGCAGGAGATCGTCGAGTTGAACGATACTATCGCCCGACTGCAGCAGGCCAATGCCGGGCAGCAGCAGGCAATGGCGGCGGCCAGGCAGGATTTGGCCGAGTGGCAAGAACGTTATGATCAGGATGTGCCGGCCGGCGAGATGAAGAAGCTGTTCGATCTCGCGCGCGAAAAGCTGCGCGCCGGGGTCGAGCCGAGCCGCCTCGCTTTCCTCATCAGCTCCGCGAAGAACGAGGATGCTTGCGACAACATGCCGATGACCAAGCGCTTCATCGTGCAGACACCGTTCTACAGCGGCGCCAACGACGCCGTCAGTTTCGCCGATGGGTCGATCATCGTCACGGCGACCGGTCAGTCCGCGACCGATGAGAACGGCAATATGGAGGTGCGCTTCGATCCGGCGCAGCCCGTGGATGTGCGGTTCACCGAACTCGGCGGTGAAACGTCCAATGCGACCGGCGTTCTGCCGGTGCATCACTCGATCGTCGTTGACGACACGGAATATCGCTTCAGCGTGCTTGCTGGCGAGTCGGGCTTCGTTCACGTGACGGCGGACAGCTGCCGCTATCCCTGATGGACCTGGGTCGGCCGTCGAAGCGTCCTGCGGATCAGTCTCCAATCATATGGGGAGAGGACGAGTCACCGATCGGGTTGCGTCAGCTGATCGGATCGTGCCCTAGAAGATCAACATCAGCAGACCGATGACGACGGCAAGCCCGATCAGAAAGATTACCAGGACGCTCTTGCCGATGAATTTGAACATGATCCTCTCCCTCTGATTCCCGTTCATCTTCCCAAAACTGTGAGTTGAACAACTCGTTACCGCCGATGTTCCGTTTCGGATGGGGCTGACGAACGTCTTCGGTGCTCACTATTTGATCGAGTAGTGGTCGGCGGCGCATTGTCGAGTAGGCGTATATGGATGCCATATGGCCGATCCTGGGCATTACCATCATCCTCGGGACGATGGTGGATTTCGTCTGGACCACGCTGACGGCGTCAGGGGCGGGCCCGATCACCCGGACGATTTCGCGCCGGCTCTGGCAAATGGCCTTGCGGCTCGCGCGTCGAAGCAACTCGAGTGCGTTCTTGACGCTGGTCGGTCCGGCGATATTGCTGGCAACTGTCTGCGGGTGGACTCTTCTTTTGTGGCTCGGATGGACGCTGGTTTTCCTTGCCGATCCAATGTCCGTCGTTAACAGCCAGACGGGCCAGCCGGCCGATTTCTGGGCGCGGGTCTACTTCACCGGCTTCACTCTCTCGACTCTGGGCGTGGGGGATTATCGACCCGGCGACGGTCTATCGCAGATCGCGACCGTGGGCGCGGCCATCAACGGCCTCGTTCAGGTCACGCTCTCGATAACCTATCTGCTCTCCGTGCTGTCGTCGGTCGTTCAACAGCGCTCGCTGGCGGCGCAGATCACCAGCTTGGGCGAGTCGGCCGAGGGTATCGCGATTTGCGGCTGGAATGACCAGGGGTTCGATCAGCTAACCCAGCGTCTCTCGACCTTTGCGCCCGAGTTGGTGACCTATTCTCAGCGGCAATTGGCGTATCCGGTCATCACTTACTTCTTCAGCAGTGATTGGCGCACGGCCAACGGTCCGGCAATCGCCATGCTCGACGACCTCCTTCTGCTCTTGGCTCGTGTCGTCCCTGAGAAGCGCCCGCCAGCGCTGTTGCTCAGGACGCTGCGTCGGGCTATCCACCTGATCCTGGACTCTCTGTATCTGGCGAAACCAGGATCGGAATCGCGACAACCACCGCTCCCCGACGTCGGTCCGCTCAGGCAGGCCGGAATCCCGGTCATCGACGATCTCGACGAGGGCGGTGTCGGTGAAAGTCGAGACCGACGCCGTCAGATCCTCGAACTGGTAGAAGCGCAGGGCTGGACCTGGAGCGACGTCACAGGAGCCGGGCGCGAGCGTCGCCGTTGGCGCCGAATTGAATGAACGCCCGCGTTAATCACAGCAGAAAAGGCGGTTCCCGGCGGAGAGCGCGTCCTGCATCTTCACCCGCTTGTGTTGGCGTGCTGGCGTATCCGGCGGTCCTGGCGGCATGAGGTCAAGCGGTCCGGCGGCGGCGCAGGGCGAGTTGCTGTAGATCCCGTCGCGCCGCCATCGGCAGGGCCCGAACATCCTGACCTCGCCATACAGTGTGCCGTCGGCCGCCGCGATGCGCGTGATAGTGGCCTCTCCACCGTCACGCGTGCACAGAACCATGCCTTCGCTGCAGATCGACAGGAAATCGACTGTCTCGCTCATCCTTTTCCCGCAGGATACCCTGCCGCGGACGGTTATCGGCCGGCCAGCACATATTGGCGCAGCGAATCCACCTCCAGCGCCGTCTCGTCTAGCCGTTGCTTGACGACATCGCCGATGCTGACGATGCCGACCAGCTGGTCATCTTCCAGGACGGGAAGGTGACGCACGCGTCGCGCCGTCATGATGGCCGTGATTTCCTCGATGGTGTCGGTTGGTCGGCAGAGTAGCACATCCCGTGTCATCAGGTCGGCAACGGTCATTGCGGCGACGCCGGCACCGTGCTTCGCCATCCCGGACACGATGTCGCGTTCCGAGATCACGCCGGCGACATGTCCGGAGCCATCCAGGACGAGGACGGCGCCGATCCGGTGCTCGCTGAGCAGGCGAGCCGTTGCTGCGATGGTCTCCTCGGGTCGGGTAGTCACAATCTCCGCACCCTTGCGATCGAGTATCGATTGGACATACATGGCGCCTCCTTTCTGGCACGGGCCGGAGGCCGTTCGAGCGACCCTGCGGCAGCGTCGGGTGGCGTAGTCCGGAAACCCGGGACCGGGATGCTCCGGAAGGGGCAGCAATGATCCAACAGAGCGCGGATTTAGGCAAGAGGCGGGCTCAGCAGCCCCGGAACCAGCGGCTTGCGGCCGGTTGATGGATTGCGCCGGCCTTCTACCGCTGCGGGAACAGAGTCCCGGCCGGCGCATCCATCATCGTCCGGACCCGGCGTCAGCGGGACAGGGTGGTGAGCTCCGCATCCTCGTCCCCGACGGAGATGGCGAGCAGGCGCGCGGGCTCGGTGCTGCTGGTATTCTCCGACACGAGATGCTCGCTGCCGGCTGGCTCGATGAAGTGCTCGCCGGCTTCGTAGACGGCGGTGGCGCCGCCGGTGAGCTGGGAACGGATTGCGCCCGACAGGACATAGGCGAAGATGAAGCCGCCATGCCGGTGGGGCTTCGATTTTGCGCCCGGGGCGAACTCGACGATGACAGCGGTCAGCTTCTTGCCGGGAATCTCGGATAGGCTCTCAGCGGCAAGCGGGCTCTGGGTGACGCCGCTTATGGCAGCCTCCGAATCCTGCGCCCGGGCAATTCCCGGGACGGTGGCAACGAGCGCCGTCAGGACAAAGGCCCGCGTGAGCGAACGCATAAAGCGAATCATGGTCTGATCTCCCTGCCCGATCATGCCGATTGCGCGGCGTCGACCGGGTGGACGGAGCGGAAGCTGACCGCGACCCGGTTCCAGCCATTGATCAGGCTTACCGCGACCGTCAGATTCACGATCTCCTCCTCCGTGAACTGGCGGCGGACCTGCTCGTAAACGGCGTCGGGGACATGCGTCTCCGCGATCAGCGTCAGCGCCTCGGTCCAGGCGAGAGCCGCGCGCTCGCGGTCGCTGTAGAGCGGCGATTCGCGCCAGGCGTCGAGCAGATAGAGCCGCTCCTCGCTCTCGCCCTGCGCCCGCGCGTCCCGAGTATGCATGTGGATGCAATAGGCGCAGCCGTTGATCTGAGAAGCGCGAATCTTGACCAATTCGAATAGCGACGGCTCCAACCCGCAGCCGGTCACATAGGCGTTGAGCGCCCGCATCGCCTTCATGGCTTCCGGGGCTGCATGGAAAGGGTCGAGTCTGGCCTGCATGATATGTCTCCTGAACTTTGAACACGCCCACTCCGGGGCTCCGGTCATAAGACGGACGGAGACAGGTATCCGTGACAGGAGGGTTCCAAAAATCGCGGGTCAGTCGTCCGCTGCCTGCGCGCTGCTGCCTATGTGACGCGCTGCTGCGGTAGTGCCGCCGCCACGGCCGCTTCCAGTTCGGCGGCTGTCGTCGTCAGGGACCTGCAATCCCGATAGGCGCGGGTGATCACCAACGCACCCTCGATCGAGGAAATGACGAGCAGGGCCAAGGCGTCCGCGCGCCGCTTCGGGATGCCGGCCTCGACAAAGGATTTCCGTAGCAGCTCGCTCCAATCCTCTAATGCCTGCCGGCACAGATCAGCGAGCTCGGTAAGGCCAGCCGTGGCGTCCAGGATCACGGGAGCCACCGGACAGCCGAAGGTATAGTCGGTCTCGCGCATGATGTCCGCGGCCGTCTCGGCATAGGCGCGCACTCCCTGCGCCGGGGTCTTCGCATTTACCAGCGCTTCACGCAGTGCCTCGGTGGCCTCGTCCACCGCCGCGCGCGTAGCCTCGATCACGAGCTGGTCCTTGCCGCCGGGAAAGTGGAAGTACAGCGAACCGCGCGGCGCGCCGCTTTCCTGGAGAATGTCGTTGAGCGAGGTGCCGTGATAGCCGCGGTGCTGCAGCAACCGGGCGGTAGTCTCGATCATGCGAAGGCGCGTGTCCTTGGCCATAGTCCTCATTAGCAGGCTTGACGAAAATATGCCAACCGGTCTATATAATATGATGATCGTCATATTTTTATGAATCGGCCGGGGCGCAGGGACCATCAGGGAGGACCTGCAGATGGACGATACCCTCAAGGGCCAAGTGACGCGCAGCGCAGCGGAAATCTACGACGAATTCTTCGTGCCGGCGCTGTTCCAGGAATGGGCGCCGCGCGTGGCGGATGCGGCGCAGATCTGGCCCGGTCAGACCGTGCTTGACGTCGCCTGCGGGACGGGCGTGCTTGCCCGCGAAGCGGCGAGGCGCGCGGAAACCGACGGATCCGTCACCGGCCTGGACCGCAACGAAGACATGCTCGTGGTGGCTCGCCGCGTTGCGCCCAGCATCGAATGGCGGCTGGGGCGGGCCGAATTGCTCCCCTTCGCGGATCACACGTTCGACACTGTCGTCAGCCAGTTCGGCCTGATGTTCTTCGAGGATCGGGTCGCGGCACTGCGGGAGATGTGGCGCGTGCTGCGGCCTGGGGGGCGGTTGGCGGTCGCGGTCTGGGGTCCACTCGACGACACGCCGGGCTATGCCGCGATGGTGGCGCTGCTGCAGCGGCTGTTCGGGGACCGCATTGCGAACGAACTGCGGGCACCATTCATTCTGGGGGATCCGGACGCCTTGCGTTCCCTTTTCATCCAAGCTGACATCCCGAACGGGGCGATCCAGACACCGGCCGGCACGGCCCGCTATCCCTCGATCGAGGCTTGGGTGCATGTGGACGTAAAAGGGTGGACCCTTGCCGACCTGATCGACGACGCACAGTACCGGACGTTGCTGCGCGAAGCGGAGAGGGAGCTAAGCCGCTACATCCAGCCCGACGGCACGGTGGCGTTCCACTCTCCCGCGCATATCGCGACGGCCACGAAGGCCTGAGCCGGATCAGTGCGCCGCTTCCTGCGGTTCGCACGTGGCAGGGGCTGTATCGGAAGCGGCGAGGCCGCGTAGCTTGGCGGGGTTGAGCACGCGAAAGACAGAGAGAATGCGTTGCCCGTCGGTCTCGATCGAACTGGCAGCGTAGAGACGGCCGTCAACATAGGTGACGAAGCCGAGCTGGCCGTTGATCATGGCGATCTCGTGGGTGAACTGGCCAGAAACCTTGCGCATGGCCCCCAGCGTGCCCCGAGTGACGCGGTCGGCACCGCGGATGACATTGAGGGCTGCCCGCATCTTGCCGCCGCCGTCGGTGATGAGGGTCGCATCCTCGGCGAATAGCGCCAGAAGCTTAGCTTCGTCACGGGTGCGGAGGGCGGCGACATATTGCTCCAGCAGGCGCCGGTGCGCGGCCTCGCTCACTTCAAAGCGTGGCTTTTCGCGGCGAACCCGCGCGCGGGCGCGATGCACGATTTGGCGGCAGGCGGCCTCGCTCTTGCCGAGGGCGCGAGCGATATCAGGATAGCCGCAATCGAACACATCATGCAGCAGGAACGCCGCGCGCTCCTCAGGCGCTAGCCGCTCCAGCATGATCAGGAACGCCATCGACAGATCGGAGGCGAGCTCAACGCGCCGGTCCGGCGCGTCCGTCTGGCCGCCGATCAGCGGCTCCGGCAGCCACGGACCTATATAGGCCTCGCGCTCGGCAGCTACCGCGCGCAGCCGGTCGAGGCAGAGGCGCGTGACCACGGTGACGAGCCACGCCTCGGGCGAGCGAATCTCGGACGCATCGGCCCGGTGCCAGCGCAGGAACGCCTCTTGCACCGCATCCTCCGCCTCGTCCCGCGCGCCGAGCATCCGGTAGGCGAGGCCATGCAGGCGCGGGCGGAGACGCTCGAAAACGACGGTCTGATCGGTCATAGCCAACCCTTCAACGCATTTGACTCCTCAGACGGCCGGGTGCCGCGATTGTGACAGAGGGGCCAAAACATTTTCCAGGCTACAGGAGAATCTCGTCGACATAGCACCAGGCCCAGTGCTCGTTCCTCTCATGCGACTTGACGATGGGATGGTCCGTCGCCCGGTAGTGCTGCGTCGCATGCTTGTGCTCCGACGAATCGCAGCAGCCGACATGGCCGCAGGTCATGCAGATCCGCAGATGCACCCAAGTCGCGCCGATTCTGAGACAGTCCTCGCAGCCTTCGGCGCTCGGCGTGACGTCGCGGGCTTGGCCGACATGCGCGCATTTCGGGGTTTGCCGTTGCGTCTCACGTAGCTGAACCATAGCGTTCCTCCCGAAGTTCATCACCATCCAGAGAGGGAGGAGTATCGTCATGGCCGATCGACAGCCAGTCAAGATTCTCGGCTTCTGCGGGAGCCTGCGCGTCAACTCCTACAATGCCGCGGCGCTGCGGGCGGCCGGGGAGCTGCTGCCCGACGGCATGACGCTCGAGACCTTCGATATCGCGCCGATCCCGCTCTATAACGAGGATATCCGGGCGAAAGGCCTGCCGCCCGCCGTGCTGGCGTTTCGCGAGCAGATCGCGGCGGCCGACGCCCTGTTGATCGTGACGCCTGAATACAACTACTCCGCCCCGGGCGTGCTGAAGAACGCCATCGACTGGGCCTCGCGCCCGCCCGAGCAGCCCTTCGACGGCAAGCCGGTCGCGATCATGGGTGCCAGCCCCGGCATGCTGGGCACCGCCCGCGCGCAATATCATCTGCGGCAGATGTTCGTGTTTCTGAACGCCCACCTCCTGAACAAACCGGAGGTGATGATCGCGGCCGCGCCGACGAAGTTCGACGACCAGGGGCGGCTGACTGACGAGAAGACGCGGGAGATGATCGGCAGGCTGTTGACGTCGCTCCGCGACTGGAGCTTGCGCCTGCGCCCGTCAGAGTGAAGAACCGTCGCCGGATGGCCGAGGCTCGACGGCGGGCAGCGGCGCCGCGGCCCTGTGGCGGCTAAGCCTGACGAGGCGCAGCGCCAGCAGGACCGCGGCGGCGGGCGCCAGCGCGGTCGTGGCGTTGACCCAGGTGATCGCGCTGGCGACTGTTTCGGGCGAGATGCCGCGCGCCAGACCGGCCGAGTTCGCGACCAGGCCGGCAATGGCAGAGCCGAAGGCGATTCCCAGCGCACGCATGGTCGGGATGGACGAGGCGGTAAGGCTCTCCTCGCCGGGCGCCGCCAGCGCCATGGTCGAGGCGGTGAGATGCAGGTTGCACATGCCGATGCCCAGCCCGAGCATCGCCACCAGCAGGGCAATGACCGTGAGCGACGCGTCGGTCACGCCGATGGCTAGCCCGACGAGGCCGCAGACGGCGAGGCAGGGGCCGCCGACGAGCGCCGCCGCCTCGCCACGGCCGCGCCAGCCGGATGTCAGGAATGCCGCCGCCGTCCAGCTCAGGGCCAGCACGCCGTTGAAATATCCCGCCACCAGCGGCGTCGCGCCATGCAGGACCTGAAGGACCAGGGGCAGGAAGATGCCGATCGCCGTGTGGGTGATCGACAGCAGAAAGAAGATCCAATAGCCGGTTCCGACCGGCGAGCGGACCGACAGCGGGTTCGACGGGAACAGCGGGTTGGCCGAGCCGGCGTCGAGCCGGAAGGTCTTGCCGACCATTGCCACGGCGGCGATCAGCAGGCCGATCTGCAGGGCCGGCTGCTCGATGGTGCTGGTGACTCCGACGCAGAGCACGCCGGCGCCCAGCAGAACGAGCCGGCGGATCGGGAATCGAGGGATCGATGCGGCCGGCGCCGATGCCGGCAGGGACCACCAGGCGAGGCCGACGAACATCAGGATGATGGGCGCGCCTGCCCAGAAGGCGCCGCGCCACCAGCCGAGCTCGGCGAAGCCGCCGCCGAACAGCGGCCCGATCAGCGCGGCGACGCCCCAGATGCCGGAGATCAGCGCGAGAACGCGGGTGCGCAACTCCTGCGGATAGAGTTCGCGGACCAGTGCCATCGACTGGGCGATCAGGAGGCCGCCGCCGAACCCCTGAACGACGCGCGCGATGAGCAGGATCGGCATGGTCGGGCTGATCGCGCAGCCGACGGTGCCGGCGAGGAAGAGCAGGCCGGCCAGGCTGTAGCCCTTCCGCGCGCCGAGCGCCGCCTTCAACGGTCCCCCGCTGGCTGCGCCGATGATCGACGCGATCATGTAGAGCATCGTCGACCAGGCATAGAACGCGTCGCCGCCGATGTCGGCAACCACGGCCGGCATCACCGTGGCGATGATGAACACGTCGATCGCATGCAGCCCGATGCCGAGCACCAGGATCACGGTATAGACGGCGCGCCCTTCGCGCAGAAGATCGATCCAGTTCGATTTACGCATTATCGTCCAGCTTGCCGCCACTCCGAAGCCTGGCGCCTTGTCTCCTGTTTCGGCAGTGATCGCAATAGGTCATGGCCGGCGTGACACTGATACCATGCACGAAGATCGATATCAGCACGACGAAGCCGATCGTCGCCCATAGGATCTGAGCGTCCGAGAACTCCGCCTGATTGACGGCGAACGCCAGATAATAGAAGGAGCCGATTCCGCGGATTCCGAAGAAGCTGATCGCCAACCGCTCTTCTATGGGCGCGCGGATGCCGATAAGGCCGATCATTCCGGTCAGAGGGCGAACGAGGATGAGGAAAAGAAGGCCCGCGATGGCGGCATTCCAGGTCAGCGGCGCCAAAAGTCCGCTGGCCAGTGCACCGCCGAACAGCACCAGGAGCACCATCATCAGCAGCCGCTCCGTCTGTTCCGCGAAATCGTGCAGCTTGTCGTGATAGGCGTGCTGTCGTTCCTGGTGTCGCAGCGCGAGCGCGGTGACGAACACGGCGAGGAAACCATAGCCGTGGACGATCTCCGTCAGCCCGTAGGACAGAAGCGTGATGCCCAGGGCCACGAATCCGTCGCCGGTCCGGGCAAGCCGGCTGTGCGTCGGGAGCCGGAATACGAGGAAGCCGAGAACATATCCGACCAGCAGCCCGACTCCGACTCCAACTCCGCATTTCCACAGCACGTCGTAAACAAGCCACTCCGCGGTCCATTTGCCGGGAAGGGCGCCGTGAATCGCTATCGCGATCGCGAGATTGGTAAAGGGAAATGCGAGGCCGTCATTGAGCCCGGCTTCCGATGTCAGGCTGAAGCGGATCTCGTCCTCTTCGCCGCTGTGCGGCGGCCCGACTTGAACGTCGGCTGCGAGCACTGGGTCGGTCGGCGCGAGAACGGCGCCGAGCAGCACCGCCGCTGCCACGCTCAGCCCGAGGATCCCCCAGCCGAGGACTGCGATACCGAGGATCGACAGCGGCATCGTGATCGCGAGCAGACGCCAAGTGATGCGCCAGCGCCGCCAGCCGATCGGTCTGTCAAGCTTCAAGCCGGCGCCCATCAGGGCGATGAGTACGACCAGTTCCGTCAGACGCTCCGTGACTTCCGGATAGCGGAATGGCAGCGGCTCGTCGATGTCCGGGAGGCTGAACATCAGGAAGCCGAACGCGACGCAGGCCATCGGCAGGGACAGCGGAAGGTCGCGCAGCAGAAGCGGCAACCACGCAACGGCCAGGATCGTCACCCCGAGGCAGGCGAGGAGAAGAATGTAAGGCTCGGTGAACAAGGGCGTGGCTTGATGATTGGTGGAATGGGGGCGTCGCCTTGCTCCCGCCGGAGCTTGATCGACGCCGCTTAGCTGGAGTTAAGACTCGTTGCTTACAAGGATTTAATGTGCCGGCAAGGGGGATTTTATGTCCGGCCCCCATCTATGGGCGGACTCGAAAGGCGAACGCCTTACGACCAACAGCTACGGAGAAAGGCAGATGCACTGCGTTAAACGCCTCTATTCCGAACGTTCGGCGATGTCCAGAACGTTCGTGGGCGCAATCGCCGGCGCGGCGTTGCTGGCCACGCCCATGTTGACTATGGCGGTGCCCGCCCAGGCCGAGACCGCGCCCGGCAGCTTCGCCGACTTGGCCGAGGAGGTGACCCCGGCCGTCGTCAATATCTCCTCGAAACATACCGCCGAGGTGGCCGGGCGGCAAATGCAGCCGGGCCTGCCGTTCGAATTCCCGGAGGGATCTCCCTTCGAAGAGTTCTTCCGCCAGTTCCAGGACCGATTCGGTCCCCGTGACGGCGCGCCGCGGCAAATGCCCGATCGCGTGGCGCTCGGGTCCGGATTCATCATCGACCCGGAGGGCTATGTCGTGACCAACAATCACGTCATTGCCGACGCATCCGAGATCAAGGTTACGCTCACCGGTGGCGAGGAATATCCGGCCGAACTGGTCGGCACGGATCCGAAGACCGATCTGGCGTTGCTGAAGATCGAGGCCGATGAGCCGCTGCCCTCTGTCGAGTTCGGCGATTCCGACGCCATCCGGGTCGGCGATTGGGTGCTCGCCGTCGGTAATCCCTTCGGTCTCGGCGGCAGCGTGACTACGGGCATCGTCTCCGCCCACGGCCGCTACATCAATGCTGGGCCCTATGACGATTTCCTGCAGATCGACGCCGCGATCAACCAGGGTAACTCCGGCGGGCCGACCTTCAACACCGAGGGCGAGGTGATCGGCATCAACACCGCGATCGCGTCGCCCAACGGCGGCAGCGTGGGTATCGGCTTCGCCATTCCCTCGAAGCTTGCCGAGCCGATCATTGCGCAGCTTCGCGAGGACGGCAGCGTCGATCGCGGCTGGCTCGGCGTGCAGATTCAGCCGGTGACGCCGGAGATCGCTGCGGCGCTCGGTCTCGACGAGCCGGTCGGCGCGCTGGTCGCCAGCGTTCAGCCCGACAGCCCCGCCGCGCGTGCCGAGCTTCGGCAGGGCGACGTGATCCTCGACTTCGCCGGTACCGAGGTCGAGAAGATGCGCGAGCTGCCGCTGCTGGTCGCCACCACGCCCGCCGGTAAGAAGGCGGAACTCACGATCTGGCGCGATGGCGTGAAGCAGACCGTCGAGGTCGAGATCGGCAAGCTGCAGCCGGAGCAGGTCGCCGCCGCGCAACCGGAGCCGACCGGCGAAAGCTCCGGCCAGTCGGAAGCGCTCGGCGCGACCCTGGCGACGCTGACGCCGGAGCTGAAGCGGCAGTTCGGGATCCCGAGCGAGGTCGAAGGCGTCGTGGTCGTCGATGTCGAAGCCGGCGGTCCGGCGGCGGAGAAGGGCCTGCGTCCAGGCGACGTGATCGAGAAGGTGTCCCAGAACGCCGTCTCGACGCCCGCCGAGGTCGAAGAGGCGGCGCAGGCGGCGGAGCATGCCGTGCTGCTGCTGATCAACCGGCAGGGCAACTCGCAGTTCGTCGCGCTCGATCTCGACGCGGCGTAACGCAAGCGGCTGATCGCCGATCTGGAGGGCCGGCCGCCCCGCAGGGCGTGCCGGCCCTCTGCCATTCGACGGTCGAGCACTCGCCGTCGGCAGTGCGGCAGAGTTCGAACCGGACCGGCAACGACGCCGGAACCACTAGGGGCGGCCCAGCATTACTCAAATGCTCGCTTACGGATGATGCCGCGATCAACGGATGAGTATGTCGTTGTGCTGAACCGGCCGACCTACTCGGAGTCGAACGTCTCATCGGCCAGGCGCCAGTGGCCGGCGCCGCCACTGCAGGCAAATCCGGTAGCTCAGTGCCGGCTACATGCCGGCCTGGAGTGCTGTACCAATCGGATGCCGGCAATTCAGGCGCGCGTATCCTGGCTGTTGGGGAAAACAGATGGAAGCCGTGCTGAACAGAATATTCTCGATCATCTTCATGATGGCGATCGGCTTCCTGGCGTTCTTGGGTGGGTCTTTCGTGATTCTCGCCCGGATCTTTCCCTATGAGCAGCTCAACAATGCCTACCATGCCGGCCGCGCTCTGTATGTGCAGAAAACCCAATTTGCGGAGGCACAAGCGACCGATCTCTATGCGCCCGCGCGCACGACCAAGCGTGGCAGCACGATCTATGAGAGGACGCGGGCGCAGAACGGGCTCACCCTATATGCCTCGAGTCACGACCAGCGGGCTTTCCTGATCTCGATGGAGGGCGAGGTCGTCCATGAGTGGCATCTGCCGTTCAGCGCCGTATGGGATGATACGGCGGCGGTAAAGGATCCGTGGCCGGATTCCTTCGTGATGTGGGACGATGTCTATCTCTACCCGAACGGCGATCTGCTGGCGATCTATGTCGGCATCGGCGATACGCCCTGGGGCTACGGTCTCGTGAAGATGGATAAGGATTCCCAGGTTGTCTGGAAATATCTGGCGCGGGCGCACCACGATCTCGATGTCGCCGAGGACGGCACGATCTATCTGCTCACGCACGAGACTCGCTTCGATGAAATCGAGACTGCAAAACACATGGCGCCGCCGCGGGTCGACGATTATGTCGTACTTCTCTCACCGGACGGCGAAGAGTTGAAGAAGGTGTCGGTGCTCGATGCCTTGGTCAAGTCGCCGTATGGAAGGTTGCTGATCAGGGTGCCCTGGTATGCGACGGGCGAGTCCCGAACCGGCGACTTCACCCATGCCAACGCGGTCGATCTGATCGGTGCGGAAGCGGCGGCGAACATGCCCTTCGCCACGCAGGGGCAGGTTCTCCTGTCGCTCCGCGAACTCGACATGATCGTCCTTCTCGACCTCGATCGAGAGGAGATCGTCTGGGCTCTGCGCGGGCCGTGGCTCGGGCAACATGATCCGGACGTGCTACCGAACGGCAATATCCTCCTGTTCGACAATGCCGGACATTATGACGACGGCGGAGAGTCGCGCGTCATCGAGTTTGACCCCGAGACGCTTCAGATCACGTGGAGTTATGCGGGTGACGCGCAGCACCCGTTCGAGAGCATCGTTCGCTCGGGTCAGGATCGACTGCCTAACGGCAACACGCTCATCACCGAGTCCGACGGCGGCCGCATCTTCGAGGTCACGCCCGACGGCACGATCGTCTGGGAGTATGTGAACCCCGTGAGGGGCGGAACCAGTGACGAGCTGATCCCCGTCCTCAGCAGGGCCACTCGCATCGATCCGGCATCGCTCGATCCGGGATTCCCACCAAGTCAGGTAAGCTCGAACTGAAGGGCGAGGAACGCACGGACAGCTAGGGGCAGCTTTGGCGGATATCATCGTTGCGGAGCGGCGCCGACAACGGACAGCTACACCCGGAGCGTTCCTGTTCCCGTCCTGCGGGCACTGTCGAGCGAGACGTCGTCCACTTGCATCCGCCAGAGCTTTTCGAAGACCCCGCTTCGCCGTCGTAGCTCCCAGGGGCTCCCGTCCTCGACAACGCGCCCGTCGACCAGAACGATCACGCGTTCGAAAGCCGTCAATGTGGAAAGCCGATGAGCGATTGCGATCACTGTGCGATCGCCCAACGCCTCGGCGCACGCGCGCTGGACCTCCATTTCCAGCTCGCTGTCGAGCGCGGACGTCGCCTCGTCCAGGATGATGATCGGGGCATCCTTCAAGAGCGCACGAGCGATGCCGACCCGTTGTCGCTGACCGCCCGAGAGTTCGAGTCCACGTTCGCCGACGAGCGTTTCATAGCCATCAGGCAGGTTTTGGATGAACTCTTCGCATTGAGCGGCCCGTGCGGCGGCGATCACCTCCCCGTCCGACGCTGTCGGCCGAGCATAGCGGATGTTCTCCTTTATCGACCGGTGAAAGAGCGAGACCTCCTGAGGCACGACGGCAATCATCGCCCTTAAGCTGTCTTGCGTGATGTTGGTGAGCGGTTGGCCGTCGATCAGGATCCGGCCGCTTTGAACGTCGTACAGTCGCTGAAGCAGGCCTGCCATGGTCGATTTCCCGGCCCCGGAGGAGCCCACGATCCCGATCTTCTGGCCGGCAGGAATATGCAATGTGAAATCGTCGAACACCGGCTGGTCGCGCCGGTAGCCGAAGCGCACATGCTCGAAGTCTATCGAGCCGCCCCGGTTCACGATCTGCCCAGCACCAGGATTGTCGGCTACTTCATGCGGCTGCCCGATAATTCGCAAGGTTTCGGCAATGAAGCCGAACTGCTGGGCGGTGCCGATCAAGGCGAGGGCAAGATCCCGTGAGCCGTGCAGGATCCGGAACGTCAGGGCGCTGACCACGACCACGTCACCGGGCGTGATATCCCCCGAACTCCAGAGACGAATAGCCCAGATGAGCATGGCGCTCGCCATGACCCACAAGGCGAGATCGTGGAGCACCCGTATCTTTTCCAGATACATCCAGCTCCGCCGCTGAGACAGCGCTTCAAAGCCGAACTTGTGCGCCAGCCTCTCGCGCTCCCTCACGCGAGCGGAGAACGCCTTCACCGCCCAGACGTTCGCAATCACATCGACCAGCTCGCCTCCGACGATATTGGCCCGCTCGGCGTAGGCTTGATGCAGTGGGCGACCCCGGATGCCGAGGAGAACAAGCCCTCCGGCCAGAAGCGCGACGAAGCCCGTGAGCGCAGCGGCCATGCGCCAGTCGACGGTGGTGAAGATGATGACCGCGCCGATGAAGTCCGTGCAGGGCGGAACGATGTTCCAGACGAAAGTGTTCGTCAGCGCGCCGATGTTGCCGGCCGTTGCCGTGATCCGGCTCCCCAGCGACCCTGCGAACTGGCCGGTGAAATAGCGCATTGGGTGGCCGGAAAGATATTCGAAGAGGTCGAGCCGCGTATCCACGCCGACACCGATGGTGGTCCGACAGGCGAGCCAGCCGCTGAAGCGCCACAGAATGTTCTCCGTGGCGATCAGCCCGATGAACAGGCCGAGCGCCCCCCAGACGGCGCTCATGTCCCTCTCCGGCGCCGCCATCGAATCGACCAGCAGCTTCATGCAATACTGAACGATGACGGCGCACGCCGATGCGCCGACGACGAGCGCCAGCAAGCCGCCAAAAGCCGCAGCCCTCCCGCGGACGTATCGCGCCAGGAAGCGGCTCGGGCTTTGCAGATATGCTTCTTTGTCGCGCATCGATGCGGGAAGCTGGGGGGCTGTGGTGGCGATTCGGCTTACATCGCGGTGCGACGCCCTAAGGGTCCTTCTCCGACAAGTGAATCCCGCTCCGGATCCTCCTGAAGCAGGGCTCCAAAGATTACTTGCTGCCGTTCCAGCTCATCAGCGAGAGCTTGGCATATCGGCCGGTCGCGCCGCGCGTCGACCGCACCGTAGAGGCCGACGTTGCACGGTCGATCATTGTCCCACCCTGGGTAGTCCAGGATCGGGTAAAGGCAGATACCTTCCATGGGGACCCCGATGGCGATGGCCGCGCGGACTTCGCTGGCGACATAATGAAGCCAAGCCGAACGGGCACTTCCCTCGGCCCCCGTCTCGGCCACGAAGATCGGACTGTCATAACGACGATATGTCTCTTCCAGGATCTCGGATAACGGGCGGTAAAGGTGATGCCCAAGCGGGATCGTGCCGCCTTTATAGAACCACTCATTGTCGCTGTAGAAATTGACGCCGAGAATGTCGAGGTAAGCGGGCCTGCCCCCAAGTTCCGGGAAAAGCCGGCCGGAAAGCATATCCCACGCTTCGAACTGCGCGCGCCGATAGTTCTCCGCCCTAATCCTGTCCTGCTTTCGAGACGAAAGGGTGGTGACGTGGATAATCGGGTCAACATGCACGATCCGCGCGCGTGGGTCGACCTCCCACACCGCCTCGATGGCGGCGATCGAGGCGCGGACGAGCTGTCGTTTCAGCTCCGGCCCTCGTCCTCTGCAATAAGGGTTCAGCTTTCTGGCATCGCCACCGGCCCAGGCCCAGAACGAGATCTCGTTCACCGGGCAGTAGACGGGAACGGCATCGGTTTCGTCGCGGATCAGTCGAGCCGCGGCCCCGGCAAAACGCGCAAAGCGGTCGATGAACGCAGAGTCCCAGATCTCGATGTCGTCGGGCCAGCCATAGTGGCACAAATCCCAGATCACCTGCACACCCGCAGCTCTCGCCGCGCGCAGCATCGGCAGAAAGCTCGACCAGTCGTAGTGGCCTGCAGATCGCTCGATCATGTGCCAGCGCAGGCCCTCGCGGACCGTCATGATACCATGTTTGCGCAGTCGCTCGTAATCCGCCGCTGCGTATAAATCGTGCTGAGTGGCCGCCAGGAGATCGAGCCGACGCCCGTCTCGGCGTCGGTGCGTCGCGCATTCGAAGCCGCCTAGAAAGTAGCTGTTGAACAAGCGCGGCGAAAACATGCCTCCCCTTGTACGTTCAGGCTCCGACAGAATCAGCCTTGCTGGGCCTTTGAGTTCATTCGGCGACATCGAGTGCTTCCCTGATCATGAACTTGCTGCCGTCATTGGACTGAGATTCGCGGTTTCGTGGAGAATGGCCGGTCGCGTGCGGCTTCCGCTCATCCTGCGATAGAGCGCCAAGGCCTGACCCACGACCTGATCCATATTGTAGTACCTGTAGGATCCAAGACGGCCCACGAACTGGACGTTTGGCGTCCTGTCCGCCAGGGCTTCATATTTCTTGAAGAGCTGCAGGTTCTCCGACTTCGGTACGGGATAGTATGGGTCTCCGCCGTCCGTCGGGAACTCGTAGGATATGCTCGTTTTTCGGTGCGCTTGCCCGGTCAGATGCTTGTATTCCGTGATCCGGGTATAGGGGACCTGCTCCGACGGGTAGTTCACGACTGCGACCGGCTGAACCATCTTCTGATCGAGCGTCTCATGTTGAAACCGCAGTGATCGGTACGGCAGCCTGCCGAAGCGATAGTCGAAGAATTCGTCGATCGGACCGGTGAAGATAGCAGCTTCGTACGTCACTGCTCGCCCGACATCCCGATAGTCCGTGTTCAGCATGATCCGGATATTCGGGTGGTCGAGCATGTTCTCGAACAGCCGCGTGAAGCCGTGCAGCGGCATGTTTTGGAAGCTATCTGAAAAGTATCGATCGTCCTCGGTAGTCCGCGTCGGAACGCGAGCCGTTACCGTCTTGTCGAGCTCGCGGGGGTCGATACCCCATTGCTTGCGCGTGTAGCCACGGAAGAACTTTTCGTAGAGTTCTCGCCCGACCCGGCTGATGACCACGTCTTCGGAGCTGCGCACATCGTCCACCGGTTCGGCGCGCGCCGCCAGGAATGCTTCCGCCTGTTCGGAGTTCAGCGTGAGGCCGTAAAGTCGGTTGATCGTCGTGAGATTGATCGGGATCGGAAGCAGCATCCCGTCGACATGTGCCTGCACCTTATGTTCATAGGGTCGCCATCTCGTGAAGCGCGAAAGATAATCCGCAACCTCTCGTGAATTCGTGTGGAAGATATGCGGCCCATAGCGATGAATGAGAATGCCGTTGTCGTTGTAGTGATCATAGGCATTGCCGCCGATATGGGGGCGACGGTCGATCAGCAATACGCGCTTGCCGAGGCCGGCCGCCAGCCGTTCCGAAATGACGCTGCCGGCGAATCCGGCGCCGACGACCAGATAGTCGAAATTCCGGCCGTTGCTCCGCCATTGGAGCGCCGATCGTACTGATCCGTCGCGGCCGTTGGAGCCGTGCCCGGGCGGCATCTCCTCGGACGGCTCCTTCCCATTACCATGCTCGCGCCTCATGCGATCAGAGCCTTCATCTCTGCCCAGGTGCGGTCCCAGGACATCTCCTGCAACACGCGATCGACCTTCTTGAGCCAGGTACGCTGCCGGCCTGCCTCGCTGAGTTGCTGGTCGATGGCGGCCATGAACTCGGCCGGATCACGCGCAATGCGTACGAGACCCGCATCGCCGTAGCTGCGCACGACATCGGTGATGGGCGTCGAAACGACGGGCTTTCCCGCAGCGAGATACTCCGGGGTCTTGGTCGGGCTGATGAAGCGCGTCGCCTCGTTCAATGCGAACGGCATCATCGCCATGTCCCACCCGGCCAGATAGGCGGGCAACTCGTCATAGCTCTTCGGACCGAGATAATGGATGTTCGCCCGCTTCGGCAGCTCGGCCGGATCGATCTTCACCACCGGCCCGATGAGGATGAATTCCCAGTTCGGCCGCACTTTAGCGACTTCATCGATCAACGCGGTGTCGAGGCGTTCATCGAGCACAGCGTAATGGCCGATTCGCGGGTGGGGAATCGGCGCTTGGTCCGCGGGCTCGGGCAGGCGGCTCCGAGCCTTGCGGAAGTGGTCGGCATCGATGCCGCTTGGAAACGCGTGGACATGCGGATGGCACGGACGCTTTGCCTCGTAGAGGCTGTAGCCGCCGGTGAAAACCACATCGGCACGGCGAAAGAGATCCTGCTCCTGTTGCAGAAGTTCCGGCGGCGCGGCGCGAAACCCCGACAGTTCATCCATGCAGTCATAGACGACGCGCGCCGAGCCGAGATGCGCTGAGAACGCACCGCTCATCGGCGTGTAGTACCAGAGGATCGGGTGGTGGATCTTGTATTCGTCGCAGAGCTGGTCCAGCAGCTTTCGCTGGCATGCGACTGCGCCGACGTTGTCGAGATGCGCTGGAAGGTGTGGAACGACGACGGTGACACCGCACGGGGTTGTGCCAATCTCGAGAAAAGGTGCCGCCTGCTCGGTGGATACCGGCTCTTCAAAGAAGAAGACACGCATAGTGTGGGCAAAGCGCGACATTAAATGCTGTGGCCTTTGATATACAAAGTGCCATCGAAGGTGGGAGAAACAGATGAGATCGGCGGAAGTCTCTTTGCCGGAGGGAGTTATGATGTTTTCTAAATGGTGCTTGACTTGTTGGACACTGTTCGGCGCTGTTTGTGGAAGGGTCGATGCGTCCTGCTCCATCGGCGTCGGCTCCTTAAGGGAGGGGACTATTGAGCAGGATCAACAATTCTGATCGAGCAACGGTTCCGATGCCGGTTTGTCGCGCCCATGCCCGTGGGACAGGAGGGGTGACAGGGGAGATCGCGGCGGTTGGACCCGCGTCGGCAATTTCAGTAGGCTCGCACTCGGAACGATGATGAAGGCGCGCCAGCTACATGCGCATCTTGGTGGTAGAGGACGACGAGAAGACGGCCGCCTTCATGGTCAAGGGGCTGAACGAGGCCGGCTATGTCGTCGATCATGCCGCGACCGGCCGCGACGGTCTCTTTCTCGCGACCAGTGGTGACTACGATGCCGCCATCGTTGATCGCATGTTGCCGGCACTCGACGGCTTGTCCTTGATCCAGGCGCTGCGCGCTGCGAACATCCAGACGCCCATCCTGATCCTCAGCGCTCTCGGTCAGGTCGACGACCGGGTCAGCGGTCTGCGGGCCGGCGGCGACGATTACCTGACCAAGCCCTTCGCCTTCTCCGAGCTGCTGGCGCGGGTCGAATCCCTGCTGCGCCGCCGCGGCGGGTCCGGCCCGGAGACCCGGCTGACCGTCGGCGATCTCGAGATGGACCTACTCGCCCGCACCGTCCGGCGCGGCGGCACGCTGATCGAGCTGCAGCCGCGGGAGTTCCGGCTGCTCGAATATCTGATGCGCCATGCCGGTCAGGTGGTGACCCGGACCATGCTGCTCGAAAACGTCTGGGACTATCACTTCGACCCGCAGACGAATGTGATAGACGTGCATATCAGCCGCCTGCGCCAGAAGATCGACAAGGGCTTCGAGGCGCCGCTGCTCCATACCGTGCGCGGCGCGGGATATTGCATCCGTGCGGCTCCATAGGTTCTTTCGGACCACGACCTTCCGGCTGGCGCTGCTCTATGCGGTGCTGTTCAGCGCGTCGAGCCTCGTGCTCTTCGCGTTCATCTATGGCACCACCAGCGTTCTGATCGCCCGCGAGCGGGAGCAGAGCATCGCCGCCAACATGGCGAGCCTGCAGGATCATTATGCCGCGACCGGGCTGCGCGGCTTGGCGGCGGCGATCCTCGCGCGGGCGCAGCCGAACCGGGTCGGCGACAACATCTATCTCCTGACCGATCCGCAGTTCCGGCCGATCGCGGGGAACGGCACCGGCTGGCCGCCCCTTGTCGAGCAGGACGGCCCCTGGCTGACCTTCCCGATCGAGCGGCAGCTGCTCGGCGAGCCGGAGGTCTATCTCGCGAAGGCGCTGCATGCCGTGCTTCCAGGCGGCTATCATCTTCTTGTCGGCCAGGACATGCGGACGCAAGAGCGGTTCCGGCGGGCGATCGTCGAGGCGCTGATCTGGTCGGTCGCGATCACCCTCTGCCTCGGCCTCGTCGTCGGCCTAGTGATGAGCCGTAACACGCTGCGCCGGATCGAATCGATCAACAGCGCGGCCGAACGCATCATGCGCGGCGAGCTCAAACACCGGATCCCGGGGCGGGCCGGGGGGCGTGCCGGGGGCGACGAGTTCGATCGCCTTACCGAGAACCTGAATGCGATGCTCGATGAGATCGATCGGCTGATGGGCAGCATGCGCACCGTCACCCACAATATTGCCCATGATCTGCGCAGCCCGCTGACGCGGGTGAGGAACCGCCTGGAATCGGCACTCGCCGGAATGGACGAATCCGATCCACGACGCGAAACCGTCGAGCAGGCAGTGACCGAAGCCGATCAGCTGCTTGCCACCTTCAACGCTCTGCTCTCCATCGCCGATGCGGAGGCGGGGGCCGGTCGCGGCGATATGGTGCCGGTCGACCTCGAAGCTGTCGCGCGTGACGTCGCCGAACTCTACGAGCCGCTGGTCGAGGAGCGCGGCCTCTTTCTCGAAACCAGGCTGCTGGGGCCGGCGCTCGTTTCGGGCAATCGCCAGCTTCTGTTCCAGGCGATCGCGAACCTCATCGACAATGCGGTGAAATATGCGGGGCCGGGGCGGCGGATCAGCCTGACGGTAGAACCGGGGAACGGCCGCCCGGAACTTGTCGTCGCCGATGACGGGCCGGGCATCCCGGCGAGCGACCGATCGCGTGTGCTCGAGCGCTTCGTCCGTCTCGATCCCAGCCGATCGACGCCGGGCAGTGGCCTCGGCCTCAGCCTCGTCGCTGCTATCGCCCGGCTGCACAATGCCACGCTCAGCCTGGAGGACAACCACCCCGGCCTGAAGGTCAGGATCCGGTTTCCGATGCCGGGCTGAGACCGGCCGCCCGGCCGGCCGCGACTACCAGCGGATCCGGATCATCGCCCCATAGACGCCGTCATTCACGGAGGGTGTGACGGAATAGCTGTTATAGGTCGTGGTGAAGAGTATGTTGGTGACGATCCCGAGCGTCGCGCCGGCCAAGACGTCGGTAAGGTCATGCTTGTCCGCGTGAATTCGGCTGTAGCCGACGAATGAGGCCCCAAGATAGGCGGGCAGCCCATACACCCATCCATATCGACGCTGTATGAACGCGGCCCCCTGGAACGCGGCCCCGGTGTGGCCGGATGGAAAAGCGTGATCGCCGCCGTCCGGGCGTTTCTTGTCGATGAGGTATTTGAGGCTGTGGGTTACGGCGAACGTCGTGAGGAATGATTTGTAGAATTGGCCGCGGCCCGGCAGATCATCCATGTAGTACGTCGCCCCGAATGCGGCTGTCGGAAGCAGGACCTGAATGACGTCGCCGGTTCTCTCGATGGTGTCGGCGGCCCACGAGGCATTCTGAACTCCGACGCCGATGACGATCAGGGCAATGGCAAGCAGTCGCCGCGGAAGGATTTGAATCCCTCTGGTTATCATGCGGGCGTATTCCGCTTTTCGGCTTCTGTGTTCTGGTTTCTTCCTAAGTGACAGTATCGACTAAGTGTAAAAAGAAATTCGCATTGTAGTCTCAAGAATCCGGGGAGTTTTTTTCGGTCCATCGGTTAAGCCAAAACGCTGAGAGCCATAATCTTGATGCGATAATGTGTTGTATTGCTGCATAACGGTAAATATCGGGTTACGAGAGCCGCTCGGAACGAGTATCAAATTTTAGGGTGTTTTAAGTAATATTGATTGCGCCTGTGACGGCTCAGTCCTCATAACCAACGGCGTAGGGTTGGGGCGAGGATGGCATGGTCGATCAGGGCGACCGCTATTGCGCCCCGAACCGGGCGCTGCTTTCTACCATTGCCCGAAGGCGGATCGTCCTAGGCGCGAACGTCCGAGGCGTTGCGATCCTTGTGGCTCGTCCAGCCATTCAGCGACTCCGACAGCCGGTCGAAACCGGATTCGGTCGGGATGCCGAAGCGCAGCCAGCGCGGCCGCTCGGGAAAGTCCCGGACCAGAATGCCGGCACGGCCGAGCCGCTCGAACAGTGTCGGCGCGGCCGGGTGCTCGACGAGGCGGAACAGGTCGGTCCCGCCGACGAGCGACAGGCCCGCGCCGGTGAGCAACGCATCGAGACGCTGTGTTGCGTTTGCCAGAGCCTGTCGCGTCATCGCGATCCATGCCGAATCGGTCAGGGCCGCCGCGCCGATTCGCGTTGCGGGGCCGCTGACGGGCCAGGGACCAAGAGCGTCGGCAAGGCGGTCGATCAGGGCCGCGGGTCCGAGCGCGAACCCGAGCCGCAGTCCGCCGAGGCCGAAGAACTTGCCGAAGGAACGCAGGATCACGAGCCCCGGCCGGCCGGCCGCACTAGCCAAGCTGAGACGCGGCGTCAGGTCGGCGAAGGCCTCGTCCACCACCAGCAGCCCCCCGCGCGCGGCCAGCCGGCCGGCGAGGGCGAGCAGCCGGTCCGGCGCGATCTGCCGGCCATCCGGATTGTTCGGGTTGGCGAGAACGACGATCGTATGCCGGTCCGTGACGGCCGAAAAATCCGCGACCGGATCGACGGCAAAGCCGGCACCCGCCCAGCTTCGGGCATGCTCGCCATAGGTCGGCGTGAGGACCGCCACCGTCGTATCGGTGGCGGGCGAATGCATCAAGCGCGGCAGCCATTGGATCAGCGCCTGCGAGCCCGGCGCCGCAACGATGCAGCCGCGATCGGGCACTCCGTAATGGTCTTGCGCCGCCGCGAGCAGCGCCGCGATCTGCGCGCCATCCGGCAGGCGCGCCCATGCCTCCGGCGGCAGCGCGGGCAGGGGATAGGCCGCCGGGTTGATCCCGGTCGACAGATCGAGCCAGCCCTGCCGCGGACGGCCGAACCGCTCCTCGGCGGCGGCGAGGTTGCCGCCATGATGCAAATCGTTCCCGGTCGCGTCCATCGCCGTCACATTCTCTCCTTCGTCGCGCCGCTCCCGTGCCACGGATTGCGGATGAGGTGCAAGCCTCTGGTCAAAGCCGCCCCCATGCTGTAGCGTCGCCGCTGGCTGAGATCAGGGAAGCCGGTGCCGTTACCTGCTCGTGTTTGAGTGGATGACCAGTCCGGCGCTGCCCCCGCAACTGTGAGCGGTTAGGCTGACGGCGGCTCGGGAAACCGGGCAACGCGCCACTGGCTGAAAGGCTGGGAAGGCGCCGTCGGTCGGAGACCCCGAGCCAGGAGACCTCCTCAGCCGATCCTGCAACCGCATCCTCGGTGGGAGGAGAGGCTTGATGACAGACCCATCGCTCGCTGTCCGCGGGCAAATCTCCGCTTCCGAGAGCTTGGCGCCCGTCACTCTGGTGCTGGGCGGCGCGCGCTCGGGCAAGAGCCGCTTCGCCGAGCGGCTTGTCGCGGCGCATCCCGGCCCCCGCGTCTATCTGGCGACGGCGGAGGCGGGCGATGCCGAGATGGCCGAACGGATTCGGCAGCACCTGGCCCGCCGCGGCGCCGATTGGGCGACGATCGAGGCGCCGTTGGATCTTGCTGATGCTCTTGTATCCGCGAACGGCCGGGCGGTGCTGGTCGATTGTCTCACCCTCTGGCTCAGCAATCTCATGGGCGCTGGACGCGATCCCGCGGCGGAGACGTCGCGTCTGGTCGCGGAATTGCCGCAACTTCGCGGGCCTGTCGTCTTCGTTTCGAATGAAGTCGGCCTCGGCATCGTGCCCGACAACGCGCTGGCGCGGGCGTTCCGCGACGCCGCCGGGCGCCTGCATCAGGCCATCGCCGAAGCGGCCGACCGCGTCTATTTCGTCGCCGCGGGGTTGCCTCTCGCGCTCAAGAACACCACCGCCGCACCCGCAACAACAACCGATTCGGACCGATGACCCAGAAAATTCCCGCCACCGTCGTCACCGGCTTTCTCGGCGCCGGCAAGACCAGCCTGATCCAGCATCTGCTGCGTACCGCCAACGGCAAGCGGCTGGCGCTGATCATTAATGAGTTCGGCGATATCGGCGTCGACGGCGAGATCCTGAAGAGCTGCGGGATCGAAGGCTGCCCGGAAGACGACATGATCGAGCTGGCGAACGGCTGCATCTGCTGCACGGTGGCCGACGATTTCCTGCCGACGATCGAGATGCTGATCAACCGGCCGAACCCGCCCGACCATATCGTGATCGAGACCTCCGGCCTCGCCCTGCCGAAGCCGCTGGTCAAGGCGTTCAACTGGCCGGAGATCCGGACCCGCGTCACCGTCGACGGCGTCATCGCGGTCGTCGACGGGCCTGCGGTCGCCGCCGGCCGCTTCGCCGGCGATCCGGAGGCCGTCGCCGCGCAGCGGGCGGCCGACGACGCCCTTGATCACGACAGCCCGCTCGAGGAGCTGTTCGAGGACCAGTTGAGCTGTGCCGACCTCGTCGTCCTGAACAAGCTCGACCAGCTCGACGACACCGCCCGCACGGCGGCGGAAGCGGCGATCGGTGCCGAGCTCACCCGCGCGGTCAAAGTCGTCTCGGCCTCCTACGGCGCGATCGATGCGGCGGTGCTGCTCGGCCTCGGCGCGGCGGTCGAGGACGATCTCGACGCGCGGCCGTCGCATCATGACGATCCCGACGCCGACCATGACCATGACGAGTTCGAGAGCTTCCCGATCGCACTACCGCCGATCGCCTCGCCCGAGGCGCTGATCGCGCGGCTGCTGCCGGTGATCGAGCATCATGACATCCTGCGGGTGAAGGGCTTCCTGCCGGTGATGGGCAAGGAGATGCGGCTGGTCCTGCAGGGCGTCGGCAGCCGCCTGCAGCATTATTACGACCGCCCCTGGGGCGCGGATGAAGCGCGCGACGGACGCCTCGTCGTGATCGGCCTTCAGGGTCTCGACCGTGACGCCATCACCGCCGCCATCGGCGGAGCATCATGAAGCAGGATCGGTGCCGCCATAGGGGCGGGTTTGAAACCCGCTCCTACCGTCGTCGCGCCATGCCGAGGCGTCGCTGATGCATCTGCTCGCCGCCAAACCGGGGGTGATCGCCGACGGCAGCGAGGCCGTCGATCTCGGCCAGACGCCGGGCGACATCGTCTTCCTGTCAGCGGCCGACACGGAACTCGCCTGCCTTTCCACGGCGCAGGCGCGCGTTGCGGAGGACGGACCGAGCCTGCGCCTCGCCAATCTGATGTTCCTCGCGCACAATCTGTCGGTCGACGGCTATGTCGAGACGGTGATCGCAGAGGCGCGGCTGGTGATCGTCCGCCTGCTCGGCGGCGTCCGCTACTGGTCCTACGGCATCGAGCAGGTGGCGGAGACCTGTCGGCGGTGCGGTATTCCGCTCGCGGTGCTGCCGGGCGACGATCAGCCCGATCCGGAGCTGGCCGCGCTGACGACGATGCCGCAGGAAGCCGCGCATCGCCTCTGGCAATATTGCGTCCAGGGCGGTGTTGAGAATGCCGCCAGTCTGCTCGCTTATGCCGGTACCCTGATCGGTCGCGAAAGACCATGGCGCGAGCCGGCCGCTCTCCTACGTGCCGGCCTCTACTGGCCGGGGATCGATCGGCCGAGCCTCGCCGATCTTCGGGCGCATTGGCGCGCCGACGCGCCGGTGGCGGCGCTCGTCTTCTATCGGGCGCTGCTGCAGGGCGCGAACCTTGCGGTGATCGATGCCCTGGTCGCGGCGCTTCAGCGGCAGGAACTCAATCCACTGCCGATCTACACCACCAGCCTGAAGGAGGCTGTTGCGGCCGATACCCTGCGCGCGCTGTTGGCCGAGGCTCCGCCGGCCGTGATCCTCAACGCCACTGCCTTCGCGGTGTCGCAGCCGGGTGCGAGCCGCGCCGAGACACCGTTCGACGCCGCCGACTGTCCGGTGCTTCAGGTCGTATTCTCTGGCGGGTCGGAAGCCGCATGGCGCGACGGGGCGCAGGGGCTCTCGGCCCGCGACATCGCAATGCATGTCGCCCTGCCGGAGGTCGATGGCCGGATCCTCGGCCGCGCCGTCTCCTTCAAGGCCGAGGCGCGGTTCGACGCCGCGACTGAATGCCCGATCGTCACCTACGAGCCGGTGCCCGACCGGGTCGACTACAGCGCCGCGCTCTCCGCCGCCTGGGCGCGGCTGCGGACGACGCCGGCAGCCGAGCGCCGTGTCGCGCTGATCCTCGCGAACTACCCGAACCGGGATGGCCGCATCGGCAACGGCGTCGGGCTCGACACACCGGCCGGCGCCGTGCGCGTCCTCGCCGCGATGCGGGCCGCCGGCTACGACGTCGCGGATCCACCGGCCGACGGCGCCGCGCTGATCGCCCGCCTCCTCGCCGGCCCGACCAACAGCGGTGCGCGGGCAGGCGGGGAGCCTTTTGCCTTGTCCGCCTACCGGGCGTTCTTCGACGATTTGCCGGAAGCCGTGCGTGCGGCGGTCACGGCGCGCTGGGGCCAGCCCGAGGACGATCCGTTCTTCGAGGATGACGGCTTCCGCCTGCCGGCGTTTCGTCTCGGCCGGGTCATCGTCGCAATCCAGCCGGCGCGCGGCTACAACATCGATCCGGCACGCAGCTATCACGACCCCGATCTCGTGCCGCCGCATGGCTATCTCGCCTTCTATGCCTGGCTGCGGCGCGCGGTCGACGTCCATGCTGTGGTCCATATGGGCAAGCACGGCAATCTCGAATGGTTGCCGGGCAAGGCGCTGGCGCTCTCGGCCGAGTGCTATCCCGAGGCGGCGCTGGGGCCCCTGCCGCATCTCTATCCCTTCATCGTCAACGACCCCGGCGAGGGCAGCCAGGCGAAGCGTCGGACCGCCGCGGTGATAATCGATCACCTGACCCCGCCGCTGACGCGGGCGGAGAGCTACGGTCCCCTGCGCGACCTCGAGCGGCTCGTCGATGAATATTACGAGGCGGCGGGCCTCGACCCGCGGCGCTGCCGTGTGCTGCGCGAGCAGATTCTGGAGCTAGCGGCGACCACCGGCCTCGACAAAGATTGCGGCATCGCCCGCGATGAGGACGCGCAGACCGCGCTCGGCAAGCTCGACAATCACCTCTGCGAGCTGAAGGAGCTGCAGATCCGCGACGGCCTGCACATCTTCGGCGAGTCGCCGGGCGGCGATCAGCTCACCGATCTGCTGGTCGCGCTGACCCGCCTGCCGCGCGGCAAGGGCGAGGGGGTGAACACATCCCTGATCCGCGCGCTGGCGCAGGATCTCGGCCTCTGTTCCGAGGGATTCGATCCGCTCGCCGCCGAGATGGCGCAGCCCTGGACCGAGCCGCGACCGACGGCGCTTGAACTCACTTCTCCGGGCGCTTGGCGCACCCACGGCGACACCGTCGAGCGTCTGGAACTCCTGGCGCAGCGTCTGGTCGCCGGTGAGACTCAACCCGAACCGACCTGGACCGCGACGCGGGCCGTGCTCGCCTTTATCGACACCGACCTGCGTCCCACCGTGCAGTCCTGCGGAGACTCCGAAATCGCTGGGCTGCTCGCCGGACTCGACGGCCGCTTCGTTGCGCCGGGCCCGTCCGGCGCGCCGACGCGGGGCCGTCTCGACGTGCTGCCGACGGGCCGCAACTTCTACTCCGTCGACACCCGCACCGTGCCGACCGCGACCGCGTGGCTGCTCGGCTGGAAATCGGCGAGCCTGCTGCTCGACCGCCATCGCCAGGAGCATGGCGCCTGGCCGAAGGCGCTGGCGCTCTCGGCCTGGGGGACGGCCAACATGCGCACCGGCGGCGACGACATCGCGCAGGCGCTGGCGCTAATGGGTGTGCGGCCGACTTGGGATGCGGGCTCCGGCCGGGTAAACGGATTCGAGATCCTGCCGCTCTCCGTGCTCGACCGGCCGCGGGTCGATGTGACGCTGCGCGTGTCCGGCTTCTTCCGCGACGCCTTCCCGGCGCAGATCGACTTGGTCGACAGCGCCGCCCGCGCCGTCGCCGCGCTCGACGAGCCGCCGGCGATGAACCCGCTTGCCGAGCGCGTTCGCCAGGACGCGGAGGCGCTGGTCGCGACTGGACTTTCGTCCGAAGCGGCAAAGCGCCGCGCCGGCTTCCGCGTCTTCGGCTCGAAGCCGGGCGCCTATGGCGCCGGCCTCCAGGCGCTGATCGACGAGCGCGGCTGGGAGAGCGCGGCCGACCTCGCCCGCGCCTACATCGCCTGGGGCGGCTATGCCTATGGCGACGGCGCGGCGGGGGCGGCGGAGCATCGGCTGTTCGAGACGCGACTCGCCAAGGTCGAGGGCGTGCTGCACAACCAGGACAACCGCGAGCATGATTTGCTCGACAGCGACGACTACTACCAGTTCGAGGGCGGGCTTGCGGCGGCGGTGCGCGAGCTGACCGGCCGGCGGCCGGCGATCTACCACAACGACCATTCACGACCGGAAAACCCGAAGATCCGCACGCTGGACGAGGAGATCGCCCGGGTCGTCCGCGCCCGCGTGGTCAATCCGAAATGGATTCGCGGCGTGATGCGCCACGGCTATAAGGGCGCTTTCGAGATGGCGGCGACGGTCGATTACCTGTTCGCCTTCGCCGCGACCGCCGATTGCGTCGCCGACCACCATTTCGACGCCGTGTTCGACGCTTATGTCGCCGACGACGCGGTGCGCGCCTTCATGCTCGATGCCAATCCGGATGCCGCCCGCGAGATGGCGGAGCGCTTGATCGAGGCGCAGGAGCGCGGATTGTGGCGGCCGCGCTCGAACGCGGCCTATGGCCGGCTCGCGGAGCTGGCCTATCGACGGCAGGGAGAATGCGCATGACCGACGAGATCCTGAGCGAGGATGAGATCAACCAGCGCGCCAACGAGAAGGCGCGTCGGCGCAAGGAAGCGCGCGACCGGATGATGGCGACGAAGACCATCGAAAAGGGCCTGCTGATCGTCCATACCGGCAAGGGCAAGGGCAAGTCCTCGGCCGCCTTCGGCCTGGTGATGCGCTGCCTTGGCCACGGCTTCCGGGTCGGCATCGTGCAGTTCGTCAAGGGCCGCTGGCAGACCGGCGAGCGTGCGGCGCTGGAGCGCTTTCCCGAGCTGGTGTCGATCCGCACGATGGGCGAGGGCTTCACCTGGGAGACGCAGGACCGCGCCCGCGATATCCAGGCGGCGCGCGCCGCCTGGGACGAGGCGAAGCGGATGATCGCCGATCCGACCTTCAAGCTGATCCTGCTGGACGAGCTGAACATTGTCCTGCGCTACGACTACTTGCCGCTTGACGAGGTGCTGGAGGTCTTCCGGAACAAGCCGAGGGACCTGCACATCGTCGTCACCGGTCGCAACGCCAAGCCGGAGCTGATCGACCTCGCCGACCTCGTCACCGAGATGACGATGGTCAAGCATCCCTTCCGGGAAGGCGTGAAGGCGCAGCCGGGGATCGAGTTTTAGGGCAACGATGACCGCCGCCGCGATCATGTTCCAGGGCACCGGGTCCGATGTCGGCAAGTCGCTGATCGTCGCCGGGCTGGCGCGCGCCTATAGCCGGCGCGGCCTCGCGGTGCGGCCGTTCAAGCCGCAGAACATGTCGAACAACGCGGCGGTCACGGCGGACGGCGGCGAGATCGGTCGCGCCCAGGCTTTGCAGGCGCGCGCCTGCGGCGTAGAGCCCAGCGTCCATATGAACCCGGTGTTGCTGAAGCCGCAGAGCGAGATCGGCGCTCAGGTGGTGCTGCAGGGCCGCGTCTGGGGCACGGCCAAGGCGCGCGACTATCAGACGCTCAAGGCGACGTTCCTGCCGGCGGTGCTGGACAGCTTCGCGCGGCAGCGCGGCGGCGCCGACCTCGTGCTGGTCGAGGGCGCCGGCAGCCCGGCCGAGGTGAACCTCCGGGACCGTGACATCGCGAATATGGGCTTTGCCGCCGCGGCGAAGGTTCCGGTTCTTCTGGTGGGCGACGTCGATCGCGGCGGCGTCATCGCCAGCATCGTCGGTACCTATGCGCTGCTCGACGCACCGGATCGGGCCTGGCTCAAGGGCTATGTGATCAACAAGTTCCGCGGCGACGTCCGGCTGTTCGACGACGGCATCGCCGCGATCGGCGCGCGCACCGCCCTGCCGAGCCTCGGCATCGTGCCGTTCTTCGCGGCGGCAGGGCGCCTCCCGGCGGAGGACGCCATGGCGCTTTCCGGCTATGCGAAGAACGATGCAGGCGCGTTGAAGATCGCGGTGCCGATGCTGGCCCGCATCGCCAATTTCGACGATCTCGATCCGCTGCGCGCCGAGCCGGACGTCTCGATTGAGATGGTACCGCCCGGGCAGCCATTGCCGGGCGACGCCGATCTCGTGGTCCTGCCCGGCTCCAAATCGACGATCGCTGATCTCGCGATGATTCGCGCCGAGGGTTGGGACATCGACATGCGCGCGCATCTGCGGCGCGGCGGCTGGGTGCTGGGTCTGTGCGGCGGCTATCAGATGCTGGGCCGCCGCCTCGCCGATCCGGATGGCGTCGAAGGCCCGGCCGGCGCGGTCGACGGCCTCGGCCTGCTCGCTCTCGAAACCGAACTCGCCGGCGACAAGACGCTGGTCGCGGTCAGCGGCCGCGACATCGCGACCGGCGAATCGGTGATCGGCTACGAAATGCATATCGGTCGCACCCACGGACCCGCCCTCGCTCGGCCGATGCTGCGTCTTGGCGAGGACCGCTCGGAGGGGGCGCAGTCGAAGGACGGCCGGGTGCTCGGCTGCTATGTCCATGGCCTATTCGCGGCCGACGGATTCCGACATGCCTTTCTGAACCGGATTCGCGCGCGCGCGGTCAGCGGCGTTGCTTATGAACAGGAGATCGAGACGATCCTTGACGCGCTCGCCGACCATCTCGCGGCGCATCTCGACCTCGACCGTATATTGGAGATCGCTCGTGCGGGCTGAGCAGAAGCCATCATGCGCCGGCAATCATGCCGATCAGCGCCGCCTGCAGCAGGCAGGCCATGAGGTAGAGGCGGAGCGCGCGCCGGATGTCCGCCGGGCCGGCGTCGGTCCGTCCGCTGGCGCCCATCCAGGCATCCTCGACCACCCGGCCGCCATAGCGGCGCGGACCGGCAAGGGCGAGGCCGAGCGCGCCGGCCATCGCCGCCTCCTGCCAGCCGGCATTGGGCGAGCGGTGCCTGGGCGCGTCGCGCCACATGGCACGAAACGCGTTGCCGGCCCGCGCCCGCGGGACCAGCAGCGCCGCGCCGGTGATCAGCAGGCCAGCCAAACGTGCTGGGATCAGATTGGCGACGTCATCGAGACGCGCCGCGGCCCAGCCGAAGGCGGCGTGACGCGGCGTCCGGTGGCCGATCATGCTGTCAGCGGTATTGATCGCCTTATAGGCGAGCAGACCGGGCAGGCCGAACAGCGCCGCCCAGAACACCGGCGCCACGACACCATCGGAGAAGTTCTCGGCCAGCGACTCGATCGCGGCGCGGGCAACGCCCGGCTGGTCCAGGCTCTCCGGGTCGCGCCCGACGATCTGTGCCACCGCTCCGCGACCGCCGGCGAGCCCGTCGCGCGCGAGCCCGCGGGCGACCATGGCGACATGTATGTACAAGCTGTGCTGAGCGATCAGGCTGCTCATGATCAGCGCTTGCAGCGCCCAGCCGAACGGCAGGCGCGCGAGCGCGGCTGCGACCGCCCAGCCGATAGTTACGGTGCCGCCGACTATGACGAGGACGGCGAGGATGCCGCGCGTCCGGCGGACCGAGTCGGCGGCGCCCGGACGATTCAGCCGCCCATCGAGACGGCCGATCGTCCGGCCGATGAGGACGACCGGATGGGGCAGGGCGCGATAAAGCCAGGGCGGGTCGCCGATGACCGCGTCGAGCGCGATCGCGACGAGCAGGATGAGGAGTGGGTCGGAAGCAGCGGAGGCAAGCATGCGGCGCAGCTTGTTCTGCAGCTGCGGCGCGCGTCAAAGGGATATTGCGGGACATCGGTCCCGCCTTCGGGAGAAATCGAATGAGCAAGATCGGCGTGATGGTCTGCGGCCATGGCAGTCGCGATGACGAGGCGGTGCGGGAGTTCGCGGCGGTGGCGACCGGTATCGCCCAGCGTCTGCCGCATTTTCCGGTGAGTAGCGGATTCCTGGAGTTCGCCCGGCCGATCATCCGTGACGGGCTCGACGAGCTGCGCGGGAAGGGGGTCACGCGGATTCTCGCCGTGCCCGGCATGCTACTCGCGGCCGGCCACGCCAAGAACGATATCCCCTCGGTGCTGAACACCTATCGGGCGCAGCATCCGGGATTGACGATCGACTATGGCCGCGAGCTGGCCGTCGACCTCAAGCTGCTGCGCGCGGCCGGGCAGCGGGTCGAGGAGGCGGAGAAGCTCTCGAACCGGAAGGTACCACGGGATGAGACCCTGCTGGTCGTGGTCGGTCGCGGCACCTCGGACCCCGATGCGAACTCCAACGTCTCGAAGATCGCCCGCATGCTGTGGGAGGGTATGGGCTTCGGCTGGGCCGAGGTCTGCTACAGCGGCGTGACCTTCCCGCTGGTGGCGCCGGGTCTCGAGCATGCGGTGAAGCTCGGTTATCACCGCATCATCGTCTTTCCGTACTTCCTGTTCACTGGCGTTCTCGTCAAGCGGATCTACCGCGTCACGGACGAGATCGCGGCGCGCCACCCGGAGATCGAGTTCCTCAAGGCCGGCTATTTGAACGACCATCCGCTGGTGCTCGACGCCTTTGCCGAGCGGGTACAGGAGATCCTCGCGGGCGAGAACAACATGAACTGTCAGCTCTGCAAATATCGCGAGCAGGTGCTGGGTTTCGAGGCCGAGGTGGGTCTGGCACAGGAAAGTCACCACCATCACGTCGAAGGGATCGGCACCGACTCCGACCATGCCGGGGACGGGCATCACCATCACGGGCATGATCACCACCACCATGACCACACTCACGGTCATCACTATCATCACCCGCCGCATCCTCATGCCGATCACCCGCATGGGCCGCAGCGGCGCAATCCCGATGCGGCGGAGTGAGATGACGGCAGGCAGACGCGCCGCCGCTCCCTCCCCCTCGACGGGGGAGGGGCGGGGAGAGAGCGAAAGCTCCGCCGCCTATCAATATCTCCGCGATCCCGACGCGATCTATCGGCAGTCCTTCGCGCTGATCCGCGCCGAGGCGAAGCTGGATCATCTGCCGCCGGCGGTCGCCGCTGTCGCAGTGCGGCTGATCCATGCCTGCGGCATGCCGGATATCGCCGCCGACCTCGCCTTCACGCCGGATCTGCCGGAGGCGGCCCAGGCGGCGCTTGCCGATGGTGCGCCGGTCTTCTGCGACGCGGCAATGGTGGCGTCGGGTATCATGCGGCGTCGTTTGCCGGCAGCGAATGACGTGCTTTGCACGCTCGACGATCCGCAGGTGCCGGCGCTCGCGCAGCGGCTCGGTACGACGCGGTCGGCTGCCGCGGTCGAGCTGTGGCGCGACCGCTTGGCCGACGCCGTCGTCGCGATCGGCAACGCGCCGACCGCGCTCTTTCATCTGATCGAGCTGATCGAAGGCGGCGGCTTGCGGCCGGCAGCAATTCTCGCCTTTCCCGTCGGTTTCGTCGGCGCCGCGGAGTCCAAGGAGGCGTTGATCGCCGCCGAGCTCGGCGTGCCCTATCTGACCTTGCGTGGCCGGCGCGGCGGCAGCGCGCTCGCCGCAGCAGCCGTCAACGCGCTGCTCCTGCCGGAGGCGACGTCATCATGACCCGCTGGCTTTCGATCGTTGGTTTGGACGAGGGCGGGTTGGCGACGCTCCCGGCTCTCGCTCGCGAGCTTATCGACCAGGCGGAGCTGCTGGTCGGTGGCGCGCGGCATCTGGCGATGGTGCCGGAGGGCGGCGCCGAGCGCATGAGCTGGGCCTCGCCGCTGAAGCTGACGGTGGAAGAGATCCTGCGTTGGCGCGGCCGCCGCGTGGTCGTGCTCGCGACCGGCGATCCGATGTGGTACGGCGTCGGCGTGACGCTCGCCCGCGCCGTGCCGCTGGAGGAAATGCTGATCCTGCCGGCGCCGTCCGCCTTCAGCCTCGCCTGCGCCCGCCTGGGCTGGCCGCTCGCCGAGACCGAGTGCCTGACCCTACATGGCCGACCGCTGGCGCTGCTGAACGGCGCGGTGGCGCCGGGCGCGCGGCTGCTGCTGCTGAGCCATGACGGGACGACGCCGGCAACGGTTGCCAAGGCGCTGGTCGAACTCGGCTATGGGGCGAGTCGCGTCGTCGCGCTCGAACATATGGGCGGCGCGGCAGAGCGCCATGTAGCGGCGACCGCCGAGACTTGGACGGCGGCGCAGGTCGGCGAC
Organism: Virgifigura deserti; assembly: GCA_003576685.1. GTDB lineage: Bacteria > Pseudomonadota > Alphaproteobacteria > Dongiales > Dongiaceae > Virgifigura > Virgifigura deserti. The sequence continues at coordinate 54,198 of QOZR01000002.1, read as the reverse complement.
CTCAACACCGTCGCCGTCGAATGCATGGCGGGGCCCGATGCGGTGATCCGTCCGCACACGCCCGGCCTGTCCGACGAGGCATTCCGCCATGACGGGCAGCTCACCAAGCGTGAGATCCGGGCAATGACGGTCGCGGCGCTGGCGCCGCTACCTGGCCAGCGTCTCTGGGACATCGGCGCTGGTTGCGGCTCCATCGCGATCGAGTGGCTGCGCTGCGGCCGCTCGCTCCGCGCCGTAGCCGTCGAGCGCGATGCAGAGCGGGTGTCCATGATCACCGAGAACGCCGTAACCCTCGGCGTGCCGCAGCTGCAGGTCGTCGTTGGCGCCGCGCCGGCGGCGCTTGCCGACCTGCCGTCGCCCGATGCCGTTTTCATCGGCGGCGGAGTGACCATGCCGGGGCTGGCGGAACGCTGCTGGGCGGCACTGCCGTGCGGCGGGCGACTTGTCGTGAACGTCGTGACGGTCGAAGGGGAGGGACGGCTGATTGCGTTGCGCGACGAGATTGGTGGCACGCTCACCCGGCTCGCCGTCAGCCGCGCCGAGCCGGTCGGCCCTTTCAGCGGCTGGCGACCGCTGATGCCGGTCACGCAGTTCGCGGCGGTGAAGCCATGAGCGGCACCGTTTGGGGCCTCGGCGTCGGGCCGGGCGATCCGGAGCTGTTGACGCTGAAGGCGGTGCGGCTGCTGCGCGCGGCGCCGGTGATCGCCTATCCCGCGCCGGAGGAGGGTGACAGCTTCGCCCGTGCGATCGTCTCGCCGCATCTGCCGGGCGGGCAGGAGGAGATCGCGATCCGCATGCCGATCGGCGACGGCCAGTTCCCGAAGGGGAACATCTACGACCGCGCCGCGGTCCGTATCGCCGATCACGCGGCGGCGGGGCGCGATGTCGCCGTGCTGTGCGAGGGCGATCCGTTCTTCTATGGCTCCTTCATGTATCTCTATGCGCGGCTGATCGCGCGCTGTCCGGTGCGGGTCGTGCCCGGCGTCTCGTCGCTGATGGCCTGTGCCGACGCCTCCGGCGCGCCGCTCGCCGCCCGCAACGACACGCTGACGGTGATTCCGGCACCGCTGCCTGAGGACGAGCTTCGCGCCCGGCTGGTTGCCAGCGAGGCGGCGGCGGTCATCAAGGTGGGCCGCCATCTCGGCAAGCTGCGCCGGATCCTGGACGCGCTCGGCATGGTCGAGCGCGCCCGCTATATCGAGCGGGCGACGCTGGACAGGCAGCGCATCCTGCCGCTCGCCGAGGTGACCGGCGAGGGGGCGCCCTACTTCTCCATGGTGCTGGTGCACAGCCGGGGCGACGCATGGCGATGATTGCGATTGTGGTTCTAGGGCCGAGCGGCCTCGCGACAGGTCGGCGAATTGCCGCCGCGCTGCCAGGGGCGGAGCTGCATGGCTTCGCGCCACGCGTTGCGGAAGCGGATGTCGCCTTCGACGAAACAGCCGAGCATCTGCGCGACCTGTTCCGCACCGGACAGCCGATCATCGGCGTCTGCGCCGCCGGCGTGCTGATCCGCAGCTTGGCGCCGCTGCTCGCCGACAAGCACAGCGAGCCGCCCGTCGTCGCCGTGGCGGAGGATGGCCGCGTCGCGGTGCCGCTGCTCGGCGGCCATCACGGGGCGAACGATCTCGCAGGGCGGATCGCGGAAATCCTCGATGGCGTCGCCGCCGTGACGACCGCCGGCGACCGGCGCTTCGGTCTGGCGCTCGACGCGCCGCCGCCCGGTTGGCGTGTGGCGAACGAGGGGGCGGTGAAGCCGGTGACCGCTGCGCTGCTCGCCGGTGAAGCGGTCGGTCTGTCGGTCGAGGCTGCGGAGGAGGATTGTGGCTGGTTGCGGAAGGCTCCGTTCACCGAGTCGGCCACCCCCACAGCCATCGCCCGTCAAGGAGGAGGGGGCTGTCACGTTCTCGTCACCGACCGATCCGCCGCTCCCGACCCGCAAACCCTAGTCCTCCATCCGGCGACCCTCGCCCTCGGCATCGGCTGCGAGCGCCACGCGCCGCCGGAGGAGGTAATCGGCCTAGCGCGTCGCTGCCTCGATGAGTCCGGTCTTGCGCCGCAGTCGGTGGCCTGCGTCGTCTCCATCGCCTTGAAGGCGGCGGAGCCGGCGATCCATGCCCTGGCGGCCGAACTCGGCGTCCCGGCGCGGTTCTTCGACGCCGCGACCCTGAAGGCGGAGGCGCCGCGCCTCGCCAATCCCTCCGATCTCGTGTTCCGCGAAACCGGGTGCCACGGTGTCGCCGAAGGCGCGGCGCTTGCGGCTGCCGGCGCGGCAGGGCGCCTCGTCCTGCCCAAGATCCGCAGCGCGCGCGCCACCTGCGCGATCGCGCAAAGCCCGCACATCATCGATCCGGAGGCGATCGGCCGCGCCCGTGGCCGCCTCGCCATCGTCGGCATCGGTCCGGGCGATGCCGCGGCCCGCACGCCGGAGGCGACGGCCGCGCTCAAGGCGGCGACCGACCTTGTCGGCTATCGTCTCTATCTCGACCTGCTCGGCGATCTGACGCGCGGCAAGCCCCTGCATGGTTACGATCTCGGCGAGGAGACGGCGCGGGTGCGTGTCGCGCTGGCGCTTGCGGCCGCCGGGCGCGAGGTGGCGCTGGTCTGTTCCGGCGACGCCGGCATCTATGCGATGGGCAGCCTCGTCTACGAGCAGATCGAACGGTCCGGCGATCCGGATTGGGAGCGGGTCGACATCGTCGGCATCCCGGGGATCTCGGCGATGCAAGCGGCGGCCGCACGGATCGGCGCCCCGCTCGGCCATGATTTCTGCGCGATCTCGCTCTCCGACCTGCTGACGCCTTGGGACGTGATCGAGCAGCGGCTGAAGGCGGCGGCGGCCGGCGATTTCGTCGTCGCCTTCTACAACCCGGTGTCGCAGCGCCGCCGCACCCAGCTTGCCACGGCTCGCGAGATCCTGCTCGCGGCGCGCCCGGCGGAGACGCCGGTGGTGCTGGCGCGCAATCTCGGCCGCGAGGGCGAGCGGGTTACGGTCACGACGCTGGACTCGCTCGATCCCGAGATGGTCGACATGCTGACCCTGGTGTTGATCGGCAGCAGCGCGACGCGCGCGGTGCCGCGACCCGACGGCGGTGCCTGGGTCTACACGCCGCGCGGCTATGACCGGAAGAACGGAGACTCGGCATGACTGTCCATTTCATCGGCGCCGGGCCGGGCGATCCGGAGCTGATCACCGTGCGCGGCCGCGACCTGATCGCGCGCTGCCCCGTGGTGCTCTATGCCGGCTCGCTCGTGCCGCAGCGGGTCGTCGCCTACGCACCGGCCGAGGCCAGCGTGATCGACACCGCTCCGCTGACCCTCGACGAGATCATCGGCCATATGGAGGCGGCGCATGCGGCGGGGCGGGACGTCGCCCGGGTCCATTCCGGTGACCCCTCGCTCTATGGCGCGATCGCCGAGCAGATGCGCCGGCTCGATGCGCTCGGCATTCCCTACGACATCACGCCCGGCGTCTCGGCCTATGCTGCGGCGGCGGCGGTGCTGAAGACGGAGCTGACCCTGCCCGAGGTGAGCCAGACCGTGATCCTGACGCGCACCTCCGGCAAAGCCTCGCCGATGCCGGCGGGTGAGGATCTGACGACGCTCGGCGCTTCCGGCGCGACGCTCGCAATCCATCTCTCGGTCCGCAACATTCATCTGGTGGTGAACGAGCTGACGCCGCTCTATGGCGCCGATTGCCCGGTGGTGGTTGTCTATCGCGTCGGCTGGCCGGACCAGGAGGTGATCCGCGGCACGCTTGACACCATCCGCGGCCTCGTGAAGGCGACGAAGATCACCCGCACCGCGCTGATCTTCATCGGCCGCGTCTTCGACAATCAGGATTTCACCGACAGCCGCCTCTATCACGCCGACCATCGGCACATCCTGCGGCCGAAAGCGCGCTGACTCTCAGCGGCGCAGCAAGAAGTCGGACGCGGCCCGACGCCGCTCCCAGTCGGCACGCTCCAGCGCGGGCGTGTCGTCTTCCGCCTGCGGGTAGCCCAGGCACAGATAGCCGATGAAGCGCCATTCGGTCGGAATATCCAGAATCGCGGTGATCCGCGCCGGCTCGAGGATCGAGACCCAGCCCAGGCCGATACCCTCGGCGCGGGCGGCGAGCCAGAGCGTGTGGATCGCGGTCACCGTCGAGTACTCGGCCATTTCCGGCATGGTGCGGCGGCCGAGGCCGTGGCCCTGCCTCGTTCCCCGATCGGCGAAGACGGCCAAGTGCAGCGGCGCCTCGTCGAGCCCGGCCAGCTTCAGCCTGGCGTATAGCTGGGCGCGTTCGCCCGACTGCGCTGACAGCGCCGCCGCGTTGCAGGCCTCGAAATTCTCCCGCACCGCCTTGCGCCGTGCCGGGCCGGCGACCTCGACGAACCGCCAGGGCTGGCTCAAGCCCACCGAGGGCGCGAGACAGGCCAGCTCGATCAGCCGTTCCAGCGCGCCCTCGGGCAGGGAATCGGGACGGAACCGCCGGACGTCGCGGCGCCAGACGAGGAGATCGCGCAGGCGCGCCTGGAACGCGCTGTCGAACATGGTCGAATCCGGCATGAAAGTTCCTCTCTCCCCAGTCGTCCCCAGCGGCGCGAATGGTTGTGCAGGCACCATACAGCGCGCCGTCGCGATTGATAATGCTCTGGCACCGCCAAGCCTTCACCTGCCGGCCCAGTCCGGATTCCGTTCTTGTCTCCGTTTGCGTCCTGTTGGTAAGAAGGCCGCGAACGGGCCGCGGCCTCCGACGACGCCCTGGTGCTCGAACAGCGGTGGCTCGTCCTGGCCGACACCGCCAAGGCGGTCCTCGCCGACCCGCGAATCGGCCATGTCTTCCTGGGCGGACGCCTGAAGAAGCCGGCGTAGCGGGCCTCGCGGCTGCCGGCCGCGCGCAGGTCGCACCCTGGATGTCCCGAATCGACAGATGAGGCTGGCGCGAATATCGTGCGAGCGGCCGGACACGGCACGGAGGTCCGATCCATGCGGCTCAAGACGGCCTACTTCTTCGCAATCCTGTTCAATGCCCTGGCCCTTGTTCCGGCCGGTGCGCATCTCTTCGAGTTGCCGAACAAAATCGGCCTGCCGCAGGAACAGTATTTCATCGTGCAGGGCATTTACCGCGGCTGGGCCCTGTTCGGATTCATCGTGGTTGGGGCCCTGCTCGCCAATCTTGTCCTGGCCGCCATGTTCCGGCGTCGACGCACGCCGTTTCTGTGGGCCCTTGTCGCCCTGCTCGCGATCGCCGGGACCCAGATCATCTTCTGGACCTGGACCTTTCCGGCCAACCAGGCGACGATGAATTGGACGCAGGCGCCGGGCAACTGGCGCGAACTGCGCACCCAGTGGGAATATTCGCACGCGGCGAGCGCGGCCCTGAACCTGACCGCGCTCGCCGCCGCCATTCTTTCCGCCCTGACCGCGGAGCGCTGGACCACGGAGCGGCGGACTAGAGCCTGATCCGATCACATCGGTTCGATGTGATCGGTGAATCAGCCTCTAATTACTTGAGTTAGAGGACGATTCACCGATCAGGTTTGAGTCAACTTGATCGGATCGTGCTCTAACGTATGACACCATGTTGGTTCAAATGAAGCTCGCACCAGTGGGCATAGCTGTCTTCGAGCGTCACCGTCACGGGTTCCGACGAAGCCGACCAGCCGCGCCCGACTTCGTTCTGCGTGTATTCGAAGCCGTTCGGCAACAGGATGCCAACGCGATGCTCGGCGCCGGTCACCGGGTTGCGAATCGGCTCGCCCCGGCCGGCTGCGACGCCGACGGCCTCGCAGTCGGCGGTCCGGGCGCCCATGTCCGCATCGATTCGGATCTTCGTGTAGACCGGATCGTGGATCCTGTCGCACATGGCCGAGTAGACCGCGAAGAAGGTTGCGAACTCGTCGGTTTCCTTTCCCGTCAGGATGCTGAGCAGCGCGTGCCGTTGCGCCTCGTCGGCCCTCTCGTCGATGACGGGCTGCATCGTCCCGTGCCCTTCATGAACGGGGCCGGGCCATGAGACGGCGATCGCCATGTTCAGGCCATCGAGCGGCGTATCGCCGAAATGCCCTTCGTCGATTCGGAAGAATCCGATCGCCCGGCAATGGCCGTGCGTCGGCAAGGCATTGAACTGGCACGGGCACCCATAGCTGCAATTGCAGTTGCCGAACTCCATCCCGTGGATTTCCCAAGCAGTCATGGCTTTCCCTCCCTGTTGGCTTGCGCCGGTGAGCGCAATCTTTGGAAGATCACCGACCATGATGGCAGTCAGCGGTCGCGCGTCTATGAAGGTGTTCACAGGAGCGGTATCAGCGGTGGGCGGCATCAAGTGAGCTGCGCCTCGACCCAGGCCAGTGCCTCGTCGACAGTGCCGACTTCCGTTTCCGGCCGTTCGGCGGGTGGCAGGATCGGGCGGTGGAGCAGGATCACGGGCAGGCCGAGGGCGCGGGCCGCCGCGATCTTGCCGTAGGTTGCCTCGCCGCCGCTGTGCTTCGCCACGACGACGTCGATCCGCTGTTCGTCCAGCAGGCGCAGCTCCTTCGCCGCGGAGAAGGGGCCACGGCCGAGAACGACCTCGTAATCCGCGAGCGGCAGGCGGTTCGGCGGTGCGTCGATCAAGCGGACCAGGAACCAGACCTGCGGCAGGCCGGCGAAGGGCTGCAGCTCGCCCGCGCCGACGGTGAGGAAGGCGCGCGTGCCGAACTTCGGTACCGCCGCCGCGGCATCGACAAGGGTGCTCACCTCGTGCCAGATATCGTCGGGATGGCGCGGCCATAGCGGGCGTTCCAGCCGCAGCAGCGGCACCTCCGCCGACCAGCAGGCGATCGTCGCGTTGCGGGTGATCTGCTGCGCAAAGGGGTGGGTCGCGTCGATCACGAGGTCGATCGATTCGGTGCGGAGATAGCCGAGCAGGCCCGATACGCCGCCGAACCCGCCGACCCGCACGGCGCCCGCCGGTGCGGCCGGTGCAGCCGTACGGCCGGCGAGCGAGGTGATCGGCTCGATATTGTCATGCGCAGACAGCGCGTCGGCAAGCGCCGCGGCCTCGCCGGTGCCGCCGAGGATCAGCAGGCGGCGACGGCCGGCGGCGGGGCGTGAACGAACGCGACTCTGATGGTCTCGTTCCGATAGCAGCGGCATGGATCGATCGGGAGCGGCTGTTTGCGATGGTCCATGAACCACTCGGCGGGACCTCTGGTTCCCTTTCGACGGCGCGCGCGGCATCTCAGCCGAAGCCCGCGCGGCCGACCAGTGCGCCTTGCCGGTCGAAAATCACAACCTCGATCGCGACCTTGCCGTCGACCAGTTCCTGCGCCCGGTCCTGCGCCTGCCGCGCGACATGGTCGCCGAGCGGCAGGCCCGCCGCCACGGCCGTGCCGAGGATCTCGTTCGCGGTGTTGGCGCCGCGGGCGGACTCGACTTGGGCGGACGGCGCGCCCAGTGCCGCGAGCGCGGCGGCCAGCGCCTCGCGGTCGATCTGGCTGCGCCCGGAATGGAGATCCGTGAATCCGGCCGCCAGCTTCGAGATCTTGGCGAAGCCGCCGGCGAGTGTGAGCCGCGGCAGCGGGTGCGTGCGCAGATATTTCAGCGTGCCGCCGGCAAAATCGCCCATGTCGATGAAGGCGAATGGTGGCAGGTGGTAGAGCCGCTGCACCCCGGCCTCGGAGGTCGAGCCGGTGCAGGCGGCGGCATGGGTCAGCCCGTTCGCGCGGCAGACATCGATGCCGCGATGGATCGAGGCGATCCAGGCCGAGCAGGAATAGGGGTGGACGATGCCGGTGGTGCCCAGCACCGACAGGCCGCCCAAGATGCCGAGCCGGCCGTTCCAGGTATGCTTCGCCATCTCAAGGCCGTCCGGGATCGTGATCGTGATCTCGACGTCGCCGGACCCACTGTGGGCAGCGGCCAGCCGCTCCACCGCCTCGGTCATCATTCGCCGCGGCACCGGGTTGATGGCGGGCTCGCCGACCGGCAGCGGCAGGCCCGGCTTGGTCACCGTGCCGACGCCGTCGCCCGCCTTGAATCGGATGCCGCTGCCCGGCGCGGCGCGGCGCACCGTCGCCAGGATCAGCGCGCCATGCGTCACGTCCGGATCATCGCCCGCATCCTTGATCACGCCCGCCGTCGCGCCGTCCTCCGTCAGCGCCTCGCGGGCAAGCGGAAAGCTCGGCCGCTCGCCCTTCGGCAGGGTGATCTCGACCGGATCGGGAAAGGCACCCGTCAACAGCGCCGTATAGGCGGCCGTCGTCGCGGCGGTGGCGCAGGCGCCCGTCGTCCAGCCGCGACGCAACGGTCCTTCAGGTTTTCGGCCCATGCCGCTTATCGTACAGTCCGGCGTCTCAATTTGGCTAGTCGGACGGCGCGCCCGTTCTAGAATGCGGCATGGTTGATTTTCCGCTTTCGCTTCCGTCACTGGATCCCGGCTGGGTCTGGCTGACCGGCGCCGGTCCCGGCGATCCGGGTCTGCTGACGCTGCTGGCGCTGCGTGGCCTGAGCCAGGCGGACGTCGTCGTCTATGACGCGCTGGTCGGGTCCGAGATCCTCGATCTGGCACGGCCCGGCGCGGTTCTCGAATATGCCGGCAAGCGCGGCGGCAAGCCCTCGGCGAAGCAGCCGGATATCTCCCGTCGTCTGGTCCAGCTCTCCCGCGAGGGCAAGCGAGTGCTGCGGCTGAAGGGCGGCGATCCCTTCGTCTTCGGCCGCGGTGGCGAGGAAGCCCTGTCGCTGGTCGAGGCCGGCGTGCCGTTCCGCGTCGTGCCGGGCATCAGCGCCGGCATCGGCGGCCTCGCCTATGCCGGGATTCCCGTGACGCATCGCGACGTGAACTCGGCCGTGACCTTCATCACCGGCCATGACACCAACGGCACCGTTCCCGACTCGGTGGATTGGACTGCGCTCGCCCGCGGCTCGCCGGTGCTGGTCCTCTATATGGCGCTTAAGCATATCGAGGCGATCGCGGAACGGCTGATCGCCGCCGGCCGCCGCCGCGACGAGCCCGTGGCCGTGGTCTGCCGGGCGACGCTGCCCGAGCAGCGGGTCCTGGAGACCACGCTGGGCGCCTGTGCCGCCGATGTCGTCGCGAGTGGGCTCGAGCCGCCGGCGCTCGTCGTCGTCGGCGAGGTGGTGCGTCTGCGCACCGCGCTCGACTGGCTGGGCGCGCTCGACGGCCGCGTCCTCTTTCCCGACCCGCTCGGCTCTCGCAGCCGCGGCGAGACAGGGTGAGGGAGCACGCGCGCATGACTGCATTCACGCCCGGCCTGATCATCGCCGCGCCCGCCTCGGGCAGCGGCAAGACGACGGTGACGCTGGCGCTGCTCCGCGCGCTTTGCCGGGCTGGCGTCGCGGCGGGATCATTCAAGATCGGTCCCGACTATATTGACCCGGCGTTCCATGCCGCCGCGAGCGGTCGGGCCTGTCCGAACCTCGATTCCTGGGCGATGCGGCCAGAAACGATCGCGCGTCTGCTGGGCGCGCTGCAGCAGGGCGCCGATCTCGTCCTCGGCGAGGGGGTGATGGGGCTGTTCGATGGTGCTGTGGACGGCACCGGATCGACCGCCGACGTTGCCGCGCTGACCGGCTGGCCGGTGCTTCTTGTGATCGACGTGCGCGGCCAGGCCGCCTCGGCCGCCGCCCTACTGCGCGGCTTCGCCGGGCACCGCGCCGATGTCCGAATCGCCGGCGTCCTGTTCAATCGTGTCGGCGGTCCGGCGCATGCCGATATCCTCCGCCGCGCCGTCGCGCCGCTCGGCATCCCTGTGCTGGGCTGCCTGCCGCGCATCGCTGATCTCGCTGTGCCGGAGAGGCATCTCGGCCTTGTCCAGGCGAGCGAGCGCGCCGACCTTGCGGCGTTCCTTGACCGCGCCGCCGACTGGATCGTCCGCCATGTCGATCTGGGCGCGCTGCAAGCGCTCGCTGCACCGATGCGGCTTTCATTTAATGGCAGGACGCAGACAGGCGAAGGCGCTGCGGTCCCGCCCTTGGGACAGCGGATCGCGGTCGCCGACGATGCCGCCTTCACCTTCGCCTATGCGGCGCTGCTCGAAGACTGGCGCGCGGCCGGTGCCGAGCTGTCCCTCTTCTCTCCCTTGGCGGACGAGGCGCCGACGGCCGATGCCGATGCAGTTTATCTGCCCGGCGGCTATCCGGAGCTTCATGCCGGGCGGCTGGCCGGCAACGACGCTTTCCTGGCGGGCTTGCGGCAGGCTGCGGTGCGCGGCGCGACGGTCTTCGGCGAGTGCGGCGGCTATATGACGCTGGGCGCCGGCCTCGTCGATGCTGAAGGCCGGCGCCACGCCATGGCCGGACTGCTGCCGCTCGAGGCGTCCTTCGCCGACCGGCGGCTGCATCTCGGTTATCGCCAGGCGCGGCTTGCCGGCGCCTGCGCTCTCGGAGATCCGGGGCAGGCGTTCCGCGGCCATGAATTCCATTATGCCTCGATCGTCGACGAGGGGGACGGGAAGCCGCTGTTCGAGTGCCGCGACGCGACCGGCCGGGCGCTGGGGAGTAGCGGTCGGCGTTGCGGAACCGTCTTCGGCTCTTTCGTCCATCTGATCGACCGGGTATCGGAAGCACCTGCCGGAGAAGGCCGATGACCGGTCGTCCGACGGCGCGATCCGAGGTATCAGGACCGTCTTGCCCCGGCGGTTCAACTGGGGCATTTTCAGGCTGCTGGCCGTGCGTTCAGGCCTTGCGGCGGATATTGGCGACCATGACAGCAAGAGGAGACATCATGCTGCAATCGGACCTGTCCTCGACCACTCGTTCCACTCAGGCTGCGGTCGGCCGTACCGCCGCAGTGCTGCCGGCGTTTCTGGCCGCGTTCTTGGGAGTCATGCTCATCTGGGGCGTCGGTTTCGCCGGCCCGCAGGTGATCCACAATGCCGCCCATGACGGGCGGCATGCGCACGCCTTCCCCTGCCACTGATCGGCACTCGGCCGATGTTCCGGCAGATCGTTTTCGTCGCGGCGCTCGCCGGCCTGCTCGCCGGACTCTTCGTCACGGCCGCGCAGGCCGTGCGGGTCCTGCCGCTCGTCTTCGAGGCCGAAACCTATGAGACGGCCGCACCGGTCGAGCCAGATCATGTCCATGATCATGATGCTGGGGCAGCACATGAGCACAGCCATGCCGGCTGGGCACCGCAGGACGGGCTGGAGCGCACGCTCTACACCCTCCTCGTGAACGTGCTCACCGGAATCGGCTTCGGCCTGCTGCTGGCGGCGGCCTTCGCCCTGCGCGGCGGGGCCGACTGGCAAAGCGGGCTCTATTGGGGCGCGGCGGGCTTCGTCACCTTCACGCTGGCGCCGGCACTCGGGCTGCCGCCGGAGATTCCTGGTGCCGAGGCCGCACCGCTTATGGACCGGCAGGTCTGGTGGCTGGGCGCGGTGCTGGCGACCGGCGCCGGTCTCGCGCTGATGTTTCTGGTGCGGCGGCCGGTCTGGGTAACTGCGGGCGTCGGACTTCTGCTGCTGCCGCATCTGATCGGCGCGCCGCAGCCGGAGACGCATAGCGGCCTTGCACCGGCGAGCCTCGCCCGCGACTTCGTCGTCGCGGCGCTGGTGACGAGCTTCCTCTTCTGGCTCGTTCTAGGCTCGCTGACGGGATTTCTCTACAAGCGGTTTTCTGCGACAGCAGCCTGATACCGCGCGAGGAGCACCGTCGTAAGTGGGCCGATTTCTCCGTTACCGACCACACGATCCTCGATCTGACTGAGTGGCGCGATCTCGATCAAGCTGTTCGTGAGGAAGGCCTCCTCGGCACGATCAAGGTCAGTGGCCTCGAGCGGCTTCTCCTGCACTGGACGACCCAACCCCAAGACGACGCCGCGGGCAATTCCCGGCCGCACGCCCTCGCTCGGCGGCGGCGTGCAGAGTGCGCCGTCGATCACGAGGAACAGGTTCGCATGGCTGCCGCCGGCGACGCGGCCCTGCGTGTTGAGCAGCAGGGCTTCGTCGAAGCCGCGATCCACGACCTCGTGCAGCGCCAGGATATTGTCGAGATAGGCGAGCGACTTGATCTGCGCCGTCGGCGACTGGTCGTTGCGGCGGATCGAGGCGATGCCGGCGCTGCGCGGCCGCGGGGCCGGCGGGGCATAGCGTGCGGCGGTGATCATCAGCGTCGGCGTCGGCCTCTCGGGCGGCAGAAGCCCGCGCGGCCCGGGGCCGCGAGTGAGCGTGATCCGAATCGATGCATCGGATCGGTCGAGCCGGTTGGCATCGAGTACGGCCGCCACCGCGTCACTCAGGGTCGCGTCGGACAGCGGCACGGTAATTCCGAGGCGGGCCGCGTCGGCGCGCAGCTGGGCGAGGTGATCGGGCAGGCGGAACGGCCGGCCGGCATAGGCCCGCAACGTGGCGAGTAGCCCGTCGGCGAGCAGGAACCCGCGATCGGTCGGGTCGATGCGCGCCTCAGCCGGATCCACCAGCGCCCCGTTTAGGAAAATCATGCGGCGTCGCCTTGCTGCTGCTGCGCGGTACCGATCCGCAGGAAGTTCTCGAGCAGGGCATGGCCATGCTCGGTCAGCACCGCCTCGGGATGGAACTGGACGCCGAAGATCGGGGCGCGTCGGTGCCGAAGCGCCATGATCTCGCCCTCCTCGCTGAATGCGGTCGGCGCCAGGCAGTCCGGCAGGTCCTCGGCCGCGACGACCAGCGAATGATAGCGGGTGACGCGGAACGGACTCGGCAGCCCGGCGAACACGCCGCTACCGTCATGGCGCAGTGACGTCGTCTTGCCGTGCATCGGCCGCATCGCCCGGACGACCCGGCCGCCGAAGACATGGCCGATGCACTGATGGCCGAGACAGACGCCCAGCAGCGGCACGCTCGACCCGAACTGCGCGATCACCGCATTCGAGATGCCGGCCTCCTTCGGCGTGCAGGGACCGGGCGAGACGATGATATGCGACGGCGCGAGGCGCGCGATGTCGGCAAGCGTCACCGCATCGTTGCGCGCCACCGCGCAGGGCCGGCCCAGCTCGCGGATATAGCGCGCCAGGTTGTGCGCGAAGGAGTCGTAGTTGTCGATCAGCAGGACCGTCACGATGCCTCTCCTGCGCCAAGCGCCTCCTGCAGCGCTCGCGCCTTCGTCAGGCTCTCATCATACTCGGCGACCGGGTCGGAGTCGGCGACGATTCCGCCGCCGACTTGGAAGGTCACGACACGGTCCTTGATGCTGTAGGTGCGGATCGTGATGCTTGTGTCCATCGAACCGTCGAAGCCGATATACCCGATGCTGCCGCAATAGGGGCCACGGCGCGTCGGTTCCAGCTCGGCGATGATCTCCATCGCCCGGATCTTCGGCGCGCCGGTGATCGAGCCGCCCGGAAAGGTCGCCCGCAGCAGATCGACCGGTCCCATGCCGTCGCGCAGCTCGCCCGTTACCACGGACACGAGATGGTGAACGGTGGCGTAACTTTCGAGGGCGAACAATGCCGGCACCTGTACGCTGTGGTCGCGGCAGACGCGCGACAGGTCGTTGCGCAGCAGATCGACGATCATCAGGTTCTCGGCGCGGTCCTTGGCGCTTTCGGACAGTTCGGCGGCGAGCGCCCGATCCTCGTCCGGAGTCCGCCCGCGCGGTCGGGTGCCCTTGATCGGCCGGGTTTCGACCCGGCCGTCGCGAAGCTGCAGGAAGCGCTCCGGCGAGGCGGAGGCGATGACCACCTCGCCGAAGCCGAGATAGGCGGCGAAGGGCGCCGGATTGCGGCGGCGCAGCGCGCAATAGAGGGCGAAGGGATCGGCGTCCGGCGGCAGCTCGGTCCGGAACCGCTGCGTGAGATTGGCCTGGTAGATGTCGCCGGCATAGATGTAGTCGATTGTTCGGCGGATCATCGTCAGGTAATCCTCGCACGTCATCTCCGCCGCCCCCGGCCCCAGCGTCGCCCGTGGCGGCGCGTGAGGCGGCCCGGCGAGGATCGAGCGGCACCAATCGAGCCGCGTTTCGGCGCGCTGCGCCCGGCCGTCGGCGGTCGTCTCGGGATAGCCGCTGGAGAGAATCCAGGCGCGGCGGCGGTCATGATCCAGCGCGACCGTCACGTCATAGGCGCCGAGCAGAAGGTCGGGAAAGCCCTGGTCATCGTGCCCGTGCGGCGGCACCCGTTCGAGATGCTGCGCCAGGTCATAGCCGAAATAGCCGGCGACGCCGGTCTGGAAGGGCGGCAACTCCGGCCGCGGCTCGACCGGGTACTCGGCCAGAAGGCGCTGAAGGGCGGCGAACGGGTCGCCGTTCGCGGTCGCCGCGCCATCGGTGATTCGGCCGTCCCGGCTGCGCAAGGTCCGGAACGGGTCCGCCGCGATGAAGGAGTAACGGCCGGTCGGCCCGTCGGGAAGCGCGCTGTCCAGGAAGACCGTGCCCGGCAGGCGGGCGAATCGCGCGAACAGGTCAAGCGGATCGCGATAGGGGATCTCGTGCACGAGGAGAGTGGCGGCCATCGGCTCCATGAGGCGACTTGATTGTCAGGAGCCGATACAGAGCCACCGACCGGCGCGTCGATCAATGCTTTATTGTCCGCTGCCGGGACGGCCGTCCGGTTGTCGCAAACGGACAAGAAGCGGGGCAAAATCGGTTGCCGAGGGGATCGCGTTTTCTGCTATAGACCCCGATAGACAGTTTCACCCACAGACAGTCTCAATTGGGGAGCAAAACATGATTCGACGCATCCTGACGGCTGGCGCGGCCGGCGCCGGGGTTCTGGCCGCAGCTTCGCCGGCGCTGGCTCACACCTATGGCATCCATGGGGGCGGGTTCGGCGCAGGCTTCTTCCATCCGCTGGGCGGCCTCGATCATGTTCTCGCCATGGTCGCGGTCGGCATCTGGGCGGCGCAGATCGGCGGGCGGGCGATGTGGCTCGTGCCGGCGGCCTTCGTCGCGGCGATGATCGGCGGCGGGCTGGTCGGCATGGTCGGTATTCCGCTGCCGATGATCGAGCTCGGCATCGTCGCGTCCGTCGTGCTGCTGGGCGGCTTGATCGCCCTCCAGTCCCGATTGCCGCTCTCCCTGAGCATGGCGCTGGTGGCGCTGTTCGCGCTGTTCCACGGCCATGCGCATGGGCTGGAAGCACCGACGGCTGCGGCACCGATGCTCTATGCCTCGGGCTTCGCTCTCGCGACGGCGCTGCTGCACCGCGCTGGAATCGGGCTCGCCGTCGTCGTGAGCCGCCTCTCGGCCCCGCTGCTGCGGCTGGCCGGCGGCGCGATCGCGGCGGGCGGTTTGGCTCTCGCTGCTGGGATCTGACGGGCGGCCTCAACGGCGTTGCCACGCATCCTTCGACAGGGTCAGCATGAGGACCTCACCCTGAGCCTGTCGAAGGGCGAGGTCCGCTACAGCAGCCTGTCCTGCAGCGCGTAATAGCTGTAGGCGGCGCGTTGATAAAGGCGGCGGAAGCGGGGGAACGGGAAGGGCGGCAAGGGCTGGCTGAGAAGTGGGCCGGCATCGACCGCGCCGCCTCCCAGCCGGGTCGCGAGCAGTCGGCCGCACAGCGTCGACAGCGCGACGCCTGTCCCGAGATAGGCCAAGGCGTAATGCACCGTCGGATCGTCGGTGGTGCCGAGATGCGGGTTCTTGTCGTAGGAGGCACAGACCCAGCCGCGCCAGAAGAAATCGGTGTCGACACCGGACAGCGGCGGAAACATGTCGGCGAACCGGCGCTGTAACCAGGCCTTCTGCTTGCGGTTGGCGGTCGGCGTGTCGTGGATGCCGCCGCGCGCGCCGAACAGCACACGGTTGTCCGGCAACAACCGATAGTAGAACAGCAGGCGACGGCTGTCCCAGATCTTCAGATAGGTCTGCCAGTTGACCGATTCGCGCTCCGCCGCGGTCAATGGCCGGGTGACGATGATGTTCGACAGCACCGGCAGCAGCCGACCGTTGGTTCGCGGGTGCAGGCTGTCGTTGGTGTAGCCGTTGGTGGCGATCACCACTTGGCGGGCGCGGACGGTGCCGCGCGGCGTGACCAGCAGGTGCCGCTCGCCGTCGCGGCGCCACTCGGTGACGGGTGACGAGCCGTGCAGCACTGCGCCTCGGCGCTGCGCGGCCTCGGCAAGGCCGCGGACATAGCGCATCGCGTGCAGGGCGAAGCCTTCGCTGTACAGTAACGCGCCGTGCGCCTCGCGACTGACCAGATAATCGCGCTCCAACGCGGCACGGTCGAGCAGCCGCGTCTCGACGCCGAACAGATCGTGGAGCATTTGCGATCGCGTCGCGAAGCCCGGCATGCGATTCGCCTTGTGGGCGAGCTCGAGCCCGCCCTCCGGTGTCATCTCGACATCGAATCCTTCATCGGTCACCAGTCCCCGGACCGTTCGGACCGCCTCTCGGCCCATTTCGAATACGGTGCGCGCTTGGTCGATGCCCCAACGCCGCACCCAGGTTTCGAAATCCTCCTTGCCGATCCCGATCGAGCAGAAGCCGCCATTGCGCCCGCTGCAGCCCCAGCCGATCCGGTTCGCCTCCAGGACGTGGGCCGCGACGCCATGATCGCGGGCGAGGTGGTAGGCGGTGGAAAGCCCCGTATAGCCGCCGCCGATGATCGCGATATCGACGTCCAGATCCTCGGTCACAGGGACAACGCCGGATACCTCGTCGCCCGCCGTGACGGCCCAATAGGACCCGACATGCGGCGCTCCCGCACGGCTGAGATCGATCGGGTTGAGGGGCATGCGGCGACACTCCAGAGTGGTAAAACCGTCGAGAAAGTAGCCCGATAAGGCAACAGGACGCCAGATTGAAAGCGGGATGTAGGGATGCGAGATCGGTCGGCCGCTTATCCGGCGCGGCGGTCGAGATAGGCGTCGACCAGCTCGATCAGGCGGTCACGGCCGAAGCTCGGATCGTGGCCGGCATGGACGGTGCGGACCGGCAGCGTTCGCAAGCGGCGCATCGTCTTGACGTAATCCTCGATATTCGAATGGGGGAGTTCGTCCAGCAAGGGACCGTCATAGATTGCATCGCCGGAGAACAGGGTGCCCGTTGCAGCTTCCCAAAGGCCGATGCTGCCGGGCGAATGCCCCGGCAGATGCAGCACCTCGAAGCGGCGGTCGCCCGTGTCGACGATGCTGCCCTCTTCGACGATCCGGGTCGCCTTGGCCGGGCGCACGCCATACTCCGAGAGGTCGTACCCGGCGTGGGGCAGGGCGGTGATCAGCGCCTCACCGATCTCATATCCGGCAATCCGCAGCTTGCGGATCTTGTCGGGGCCGATCTCCTGGGCGACCAGCGTCCCGCGCTCGGTCGGCCGCTGCAGATTGTCCGCCTCCGCCGCATGGACGAGGCAGTCGTCGAACTCGTGATGGCCGCCGACATGATCGGCGTGCGTATGGGTGGCGACCGCAATCATCGGCTTGTCGAGGAGATCGCGCGCTGCCTCGCGCAGGCTGCAGATGCCCATGCCGGTATCGATCATCAGGTCGCGCTCCCGGCCCCGCACATGCCAGATGTTGCAGCGCATGAGTGGAATCACATGCGGCTCCCACAGCAGCGTGATGTCGTCGCCCATATGGCGGATCTCGAACCAATGATCGGCGATCTCGACGGGCATGCGGCTTTTCTTTCGCTCTTCGGCTTACCGGCCGGTGAAGCGGGCCGGCCGTTTCTCGAGAAATGCCGCCAACCCCTCCCGGAAGTCTGCGGTATCCGCCGCCTTGGCCTGGAGATCGGCCTCGACGTCGAGCTGCTGCTCAAGACTGCGGTCGGCGGCGCCGTTGATCGCCCGCTTGGTCAACCCCAGGGCGCGGGTCGCCTGCGTCGCCAGACGCGCGGCCAGCGCGTCCGCCTCGCCCGACAGCGCCTCGTCGGGGACGCAGCGCCAAATCAGCCCCCAAGCCTCCGCCGTCTCGGCCGGCAGCGGTTCGCCCAGGAGCGCGAGGCCGAGCGCCCGCGCCGGGCCGACCAGGCGCGGCAGCATCGCGCTGCCGCCCGCATCGGGAATCAGGCCGATCCGGCCGAAGGCCTGGACGAAGCTGGCCGAACGCGCGGCCAGAACCAGATCGCAGGCAAGCGCGAGGCTGCTGCCGGCGCCGGCAGCGACGCCGTTCACGACGGCGATCACCGGAATCTCGAGATTGCGGAGATCGCCGATCATCGGATTGTAGAACTTGCTCACGAGTGCGCCGACCGCTTCCGGGCTTTCGAGCGCACCGGGATCCTGCAGGTCCTGGCCGGCGCAGAAGGCGCGGCCGCTGCCGGTGATCAGCAAGGCCCGGATCGACGCGTCTGTTCTGATCCGATCGAAGGCCTCCCGAATCTCGACCAGCATCACGCGGTCGAGGCTGTTCAGCCTGTCGGGCCGGTTGAGCGTCAGGCGGGCAATGCCATCGGCGGAGTCGAACAGAATGGTCTGGAAAGCCATGGGCAGCGGGTCCGGTTGAGGCGACATTGTCGGCGGCTTCCAGCAATGACATATAGGAACCGGACGCCGGGCGAAACCGTCAACTGCCGCGGCCGTTCGATCCGCAGTTGGGCTGTTCGATGGTCTGGAGGGCAGGGGTGATGGCGCTTTGGCTGGTTGCGGCGGCAATCCACGGCCTTGTCGGGGTGGCGATGGGCGCCTACGCGGCGCATGGGATGGCCGGCACCATCGAGCCGCAGCGGCAGGCCTGGATGGAGACCGCCGTCTCCTATCAGATGTGGCATGCGCTGGCGTTGCTCGCCGTGGCGGCGCTGGCGGCAAATCACGGAATGCGGGAGCGTTCCCCGGGAGGTGCCGCGCTGGCCCTCGCCGGGGTCGGTTTCTTCCTCGGTGCGCTGCTGTTCTCGGGCAGCCTCTATCTTCTGGCGCTGGCCGGCTCGCGTGGCCTCGTCTGGGTCACGCCGTTCGGCGGCGTCGCCTTCCTGGTCGGTTGGGTTGCGCTCGGCTGGTATGGAATCGCTCAGTGGCGGAACGGGGCGAATCCCGTGCGTTGACCCCGCAATCGCCGTCGCGCGGCTTGAGGGGCTGACCGGTTTTTCAAGATTCACCGGAACCATCGGTCCTGAGCGCTGTTCTGGTCGCACTGTAAACGCGGCTGGCGAGAGCAACCAAGCTGGTTGTTCGTCGCAAGGAACTGATGGGATGAGCAAATCTACAGATCACGACACCAGTGGCAGCGGTGCCCGGACGGGCAGGGTCGGTGTATACGGTACCGCTGACAACGGCCGGACGACTGACCCGTCATCCGAGACTATCGGCGTCTATGATCGTCCGGCCGGTGCCGACCGATCACGCAGGATGCCGACCGTCATTGCGATCGTCGCTGCCATCATCGTCGCCATTCTGCTCTTGATGTGGGTTCTGTAGGCCGCCTCGGTCCACAGTGCTCGACGGGTCATGACTGGCATGAAGCCCCTTGAAGGCAGGACCGTCACCGATTCCGATGGCTTGGAGGGCAGGATAGTCGCCCTCGAGCCGGGGAATGATGAAACCGGTACCCGGGTGATGATCGAGCTGGCCGGCGGCCGCCACGTTCTGGTGCCGCGGGACATGCTCAATCCCGAGGACGACAACAGCATCCGTCTGCCACTCAGCTTCTCCACGATCACCAGTGATGCCGGTACCGAAGAGCATCGCATTCCGGTCGTCGAGGAACGACTGGCGGTGCGGAAGCGGAAGGTCGTTACCGGAAAAGTTCGCGTGACGAAACGGGTCCGGGAGCGCGAGATGGTCGTCGACGAGCCTCTCCTGCGCGAACGGGTCGAGGTGACGCGCGTCCCGGTCGGCCAATGGGTCGACGCGCCGGTCCCGCCTTGGCGAGAGGGCGACACGATGATCATTCCGCTGCTCGAGGAGGTCATCGTAGTGGAGAAGCGATTGCGGGTCGTCGAGGAGGTTCGGATCACGACCCACCGGAGCGAATTTCACGACCCGAAGACGGTGACCCTCCGCAGCGAGGAGGCGGTCGTCGAGCCGCTCAGTTCTGCCAATTCCGAACCAAGTTCGTCGTCCTGACCCGAGAGGATTCCATCCCATCGCGGACTGCTCGCGGCACAGCCGCTTCATACCGAAACCCAATACAAGGAGATTCGTGATGACCAAAACCGTAGTCGCTCTCTATGACGACTTTCCGTCGGCGCAGCGCACGGTGCAGGATCTCGCCGACGCCGACTTCCGGCGTGACGATATCAGCCTGATGGCCAACAACGCTGATGGCATCTATTCCGATGAAGCCGGAACTGCCGCTGTCGGGACTCCCACCGCCGCGGCCCCCACCGCTGCGACCGACGACACCAGCGGCACGGCCACGGGCGCCGGTATCGGCGCTGCCGTCGGCGGCATCGGCGGACTCCTGGTCGGGCTGGGTGCGCTTGCCATCCCGGGCATCGGTCCCGTCGTGGCCGCCGGTCCGCTCGCCGCCACGCTGGTCGGCGCCGGCACGGGTGCGCTTGCCGGCGGCCTGATCGGCGCGCTGACCGATGCCGGCGTGCCCGAGGAGGAAGCCGGCTATTACGCGGAAGGCGTGCGCCGCGGTGGCACGTTGGTCGCGGTGCGCGCTGACGAGGCCGATGTCGACCGTGCCGCGGCCTTGATGGAGCGGCACGACCCGGTCGATATCGAAACACGGGCCAGCCAGTGGCGCGAGAGCGGCTGGACCGGTTTCGATGCGGAAGCGGCGCCCTATACCGCCGCCGAGATGACGCAGGATCGTGCAGCGACGACAGGTGCCGCGACTGCAGAGCGTACCGGGGACCGCGAGGCCCACATCCCCATTGTCGAGGAGAATGTTCAAGTCGGCAAACGCGAGGTCGAGCGCGGTGGCGTTCGCGTTCGCAGCTATGTCACTGAGCGGCCGGTCGACGAGGCCATCCAGTTGCGCGACGAGACCGTTCACGTGGAACGCCGCCCGGTGGATCGGCCGGCGGATCCGGCCGAGGCCGGCGAGGCCTTCAAGGAACGCTGGGTCGAGGTGAAGGAAACCGACGAAGAGGCGGTCATCTCGAAGGAAGCGCGGGTGGTCGAGGAAGTCGTCGTCGGCAAGGACGCCGAGACCCGCGAGGAGCATATCCGCGATAAGGTCCGGCGGACGGATGTCGAGGTGGAGAACATTGAAGACACGAATGCTCCCCGGGCTCCGGAGACGCCGCGGCGGCCTTGACCGGTCGCCGATCGGTTCGGATTCACTCTGCGACGGCCCGCCGGACTTGCCCGGCGGGCCTTCTCCTGACTTGCCAACCGGAAGCGCTTCGGGATGGCGGTTTCCTATCGTATGATCTTTCCGTTCCACTGAGCTAGGCGGGAGGAAAGTCGATGGCGGTGTCTTCAGCGACCGATGGCCGCGAACATCGCGAGGTAACGACACCCGAGGTGACTGGCTTCTTTCACAAGCCGACCTTTTCGGTGACCTATCTGGTAACCGACCCGATCTCGCGGGCGACGGCCCTGATCGACACGGTGCTGGATTACGACCATAAGGCGGGGCGCACGGGAACGGAATCGGCCGATGCGCTGGCGGCGGCGGCGTTGACGCATGACCTCAAGGTCGAGTGGATTCTCGAAACGCATCTCCATGCCGATCACCTGACCGCGGCGCCCTATCTGCAGAAGAAGCTTGGCGGTCGCACCGGCATCGGCGCGGGCGTCGTCGGGATCCAGGAGACCTTCGCCCGGCTGTTCAATGTGACGGACGGCTTCACGCCGGACGGTTCGCAATTCGATCATCTGTTCGTCGATGGCGAGCGGTTCCGCATCGGCGCGCTGGAAGGGACCGTGCTCCATACGCCGGGACACACACCCGGCTGCGTCAGCTATCATATCGGCGATGCAGTCTTTGTTGGCGATGCGCTGTTCATGCCGGATTACGGGACCGCGCGCTGCGACTTTCCCGGCGGCGACGCCCGGACGCTCTATCGCTCGATCCAGCGCCTTCTTCGCCTGCCCGACCACACCCGCGTCTTTACCGGCCACGACTATGGACCCGACGGCCGATCCTTCGCTTGGGAGAGCAGCGTGGCGGCCCAGAGGACCCAAAACAAGCATATCGTCGGCGTCGGCGAGGTCGAGTTTGTGAAGCGCCGTGAAGCGCGGGACGTGGAACTGGAAGCGCCGAACCTGATTCTGCCGGCCCTTCAGGTCAACATGCGCGGCGGCCACCTGCCACCGCCCGAGGCCAATGGCGTCACCTATCTGAAGATTCCAGTGAACCGCCTGTGACTGTCTTCGGATAGCATCCAGCCCGCAGGATCATCACGACCGCAAGGCCGACGGCCAGCAACAGAAGCGAGCCCGGCTCCGGAGTAACAACGGCCACGCGCGCGCTCGTGGGGAGCCGAATGGCGTCGCCCGGCTCGAGCCGGAAGGCCAGATGACCGAACAGGCGGGTGACCGGATTGGCAAGCGCCCTCGTGACGTCGGCCGGCGCAAACCCGACCGGCGATGCCGCGTTCCGGGCCGGTGGGGGATCAACGATGCCGATCTGGACGGCATTCGCGAAACCGAGGAACTCGACATCGGCATTCAGGATCCTCTGACCTCCTTCAGCCCGGAACACGCGATATTGGCCATCGAGATGGACCGTGCCGGTCGATGGCGGCGGGATCGGCGCGAAGATGCCGGTCTCGAACACGATGATGTCGCTGACCCGCCCAGTGCCGGTCGCTCGCACGTCGAACTCCGTCAGTGTCAGCACCGCTGATTTGCCGGGATCGATGTTCTCGGTGACCGTGCCGCTCGTAATGAATCGTACATTGCGGTCGCCCGGGTCGATGATCTCCTGCTCGAAGCGAATCGTGCCGGCCGTCGCCGGCGCAAGATCGTCGGCGGCGTTGTCGGCGATCCGAACGCCGCCGGCACCGGGGAAGCCAACTTGTACGAGGACCGCATGGCCCGAGGCGGGGGCCAGCCAGAGAGCGAGCACGATGAAGCCGACCGGCCGGCGAAACAACGATCTCACCGCCGATCTCAGAAGGTGTGGAACGTTCATGAGCGCCTCCACAGCTTGTAGGACTGCGTGACAGGCCCTTGAGCGAAGAGAGCCGCCGCGTCGCAAACATGATGCTTAAGGAGCGCCGCTGCCGGTGGTCGGGGTCTCGTGTCCGTTGGGCGCGCCGGACCGGCCATCACCAAATCCCGGGAGTCGTGATGCTCACCGCTCGGAGGAAATGACCACCGCCTCACGATCAGCCTGAACCGATCGCTTTCATTCTGCAAGAGCGCTGTGTCATCCTGTACGGAACAGCCCGTCCCTAGCGGGCGAGTCGTTTTTCGCGTGCGCTCGCGAGGGAATGCGTTACATAACCGTGGAAATGCCTTATCGACATGCCGCGTGTGCTTTCGGTTGCGCCGGCGGAAGAGAAGGAAAGCATCATGACGACCCTGCTCTACACCCATCCCGCCTGCATCGATCACAATCCGGGACCGATGCATCCGGAGCGCCCGGAGCGGCTGAAAGCCGTTCTGGCGGCTCTGGAGGATCCCGCGTTCGCGAGTCTCGAACGGCGCGAGGCGCCGGCGGCGGACCCGGAGCAGGTGGCCCGCGTCCATCCGCGGTCCTTCGTCGACCAGCTGCTGCAGTCGGTGCCGGAAAGCGGCACGGTCAGCCTCGATCCCGACACCTATATGTCGCCCGCCTCGGGCGAGGCGGCGTTGCGCGCGGTGGGGGCCGTCTGTGCCGCGATCGATGCCGTTATGGCGGGCGAGGCACGGAACGCCTTCTGCGCGATCCGGCCGCCGGGGCATCATGCCGAGGCCGCGCAGGCGATGGGCTTCTGCCTGTTCAATCAGGTGGCGGCCGGGGCCGCGCATGCGCGCGCCGTGCACGGGCTGAACCGTGTCGCCGTGATCGATTTCGACGTGCATCACGGCAACGGCACGCAGCATATGTTCGAGCGTGATCCGGGCCTTTTCTATGGCTCGACGCACCAATGGCCGTTCTATCCGGGAACCGGTGCCGAGAGCGAGACCGGCGCCGGCAATATCTGCAACGCGCCGCTGTCGGCGATGGCGGGATCGCAGGAGTTTCGAGAGGCGATGACCGGTACCGTGCTGCCGGCGCTCCGGGTGTTCCGGCCCGAGCTGCTGCTGATCTCCGCCGGGTTCGACGCCCATCGGGACGACCCGCTGGCGTCGCTCAATCTGGATGAGGAGGACTACGCCTGGGTCACGGAGCAGCTGCTGCAAGTGGCCGACGAGTGCTGTGGCGGGCGCGTCGTCTCGGCGCTGGAGGGCGGCTATGACCTCGGAGCGCTGGCGTCCTGCGCGGCCGTCCATGTGCGGAGCCTGATGGCCTGTGTCGAGCCGGGACGCGGAGATCGGTCCGCGGCCGCCCTTGCTGGCTCGCCGAGAGGCGACTAGAGTCGCCGCCAACCTCCAAATTTATCGAACGAACTGAGGAGAAGGAATGGCCGACCGTAATCCGTCGCCGGACATCGCGCGGATGAGCTTCGAGGATGCGCTCAACGAGCTGCAGATGCTGGTGAAATCCCTGGAAAAGGGCGAAAGCAAGCTCGATGAAGCCGTCCAGTCCTACGAGCGCGGCGTGGCGCTCAAGCGTCACTGCGAGGCGAAGCTGACCGAGGCCCAGGCCAAGGTCGACAAGATCGTTCTCGGCGCCGATGGCGCCGTTTCCACCGAGCCTGCGCGGCTGGACTGAGGTCCAGGTTGGCTCCCAAGGACCTGCCTCTGAAGGACTCGGAGGCGATCGACAGCGCCTTGAGCGAGGCCGCCGCGGCGGTCAACACGATGCTGGACCGGCTGCTGCCGGCGGCGATCGGGCCCGAACATCGGCTGGCCGAGGCGATGCGCTATGCGACGATGGGCGGCGGCAAGCGGATTCGGCCGTTCCTGGTGCTGAGCAGCGCGAGCCTGTTCGAGGTAGCTCAGGAGAGCGCACTGCGCGTCGCTGCCGCGGTTGAGATGCTGCATTGCTATAGTCTGGTGCATGATGATCTGCCGGCGATGGACGACAGCGATCTTCGACGCGGCCGTCCCACGCTGCACCGGGAGTTCGACGAGGCGACGGCAATTCTCGCCGGCGACGGGCTGCTGACGCTCGCCTTCGAGGTGCTGGCGGACCCCGATACCCATGGCGACGCGCAGGTTCGCGCGCAGCTCGCCTTGTCGCTGGCCCGGGCGGCCGGCGCCAATGGCATGGTCGGCGGTCAGATGCTCGATCTCGAGGCGGAGGATCTCGAGCTGGATATCGGCGCCATCACCCGGTTGCAGCGTCTGAAGACCGGCGAGATCATCGCCTTTTCCTGCGAGGCGGGCGCGATTCTGGGCCGTGCTTCGGAGACGGCGCGCCAGGCGCTTCACGCCTATGCGCACGACCTCGGCCTTGCCTTCCAGATCACTGACGACCTGCTCGACGTCGAGGGCAGCGAGGCGACCGTCGGCAAATCGATAGGCCGCGACCAAGCCGCCGGAAAGGCGACGTTCGTGTCGATTCTGGGGGTCGAGCGGGCCCGCGCCCAGGCGGAGCTGCTGGCCCAGCAGGCAGTCCGGCATCTTGATTTCTTTGATGAAAAGGCAGACCTTCTGCGGGGCATGGCGGGGTTCGTCGTCGCCCGGCGCCGCTGACCAGGCAGGTTTTCCGAACCCGGCTGCCATGGCCGGGTTCGGAAAACCTGCCGGATTCAAGAGTCTGCGGGTTTGTCTTGGCCGGGCCATCCGTGGCCCGGCCAAGACAAACCCGCTTGGCCGCGCGACCTTCGTTAACGGAGAGGGACTCCGCATTGACCACGACCAACAAGACGCCACTGCTCGACAATATCCGTAATCCGGCCGATCTGCGCCTGCTCGAGCCACAGCAGTTGCGCCAGTTGGCGGACGAGTTGCGGACCGAGACCGTGGAGGCGGTGTCTCTCACCGGCGGCCATTTGGGCGCAGGCCTTGGCGTCATCGAGCTGACGGTGGCGCTGCACTACCTCTTCGACACACCGAACGATCGCGTGATCTGGGATGTCGGGCATCAGAGCTATCCTCACAAGATTCTGACCGGCCGGCGCGACCGCATCCGCACGCTCCGTCAGGGGGGCGGCCTGAGTGGCTTCACGCGGCGCTCGGAAAGCGTCTACGATCCGTTCGGCGCCGCACACAGCTCGACCTCGATCTCGGCCGGGCTCGGCATGGCGGTGGCGCGCGATCTCGACGGCGGCAAGAACCAGGTGATCGCCGTGATCGGCGACGGGGCGATGAGCGCCGGCATGGCCTATGAGGCGATGAACAATGCCGGGTCGATGGACAGTCGCCTGATCGTGATCCTCAACGACAACGACATGTCGATCGCGCCGCCGGTCGGGGCTATGAGCGCGTACCTGTCGCGCCTGCTGTCGTCGAAGTCCTATCGGTCGTTCCGCCACCTCGGCAAGGAGATGGCCAAGAGATTTCCGAACAGCTTCAAGGAAACGGCGCGGCGCGCCGAGGAGTATGCCCGAGGCCTGATGACCGGCGGCACGCTGTTCGAGGAGATGGGCTTCTACTATATCGGGCCGATCGACGGGCACAATCTCGACCACCTGCTGCCAGTGCTGAAGAATGTGCGCGATGCCCCCAATGAAGGGCCGGTGCTGATCCATGTCGTGACCCAGAAGGGCCACGGCTATGCCCCGGCCGAAGCCGCGGCCGACAAGTATCACGGTGTCGGCAAGTTCGACGTGGTGACTGGGACGCTGGCGAAGGCGCCATCCAATGCGCCGACCTATACGCGCGTGTTCGCGGAGTCCCTGATCCGCCAGGCCGAAGCCGACCCGCGAATCGTCGCCATCACCGCGGCGATGCCGGATGGCACGGGGCTGAACTTGTTCGGCGACCGCTTCCCTGATCGCTGCTTCGATGTCGGCATCGCCGAGCAGCACGGCGTCACCTTCGCCGCCGGCCTCGCGACCGAAGGCTTCAAGCCTTTCGTCGCGATCTACTCGACCTTCCTACAGCGTGCCTATGACCAAGTTGTGCATGACGTGGCGATCCAGCGACTGCCGGTGCGGTTCGCGATCGACCGGGCCGGCCTTGTCGGCGCCGACGGGGCGACGCATGCCGGCGCCTATGATATCGCCTATCTCGGCTGTCTGCCCGGCTTCGTCCTGATGGCCGCGGCCGACGAGGCGGAGCTGGTGCATATGGTTGCCACGGCGGCGGCCATCGACAACCGCCCCTCCGCCTTCCGCTATCCGCGCGGCGAGGGGGGCGGCGTCGATCTGCCGACGGAAGGAGTCCCGCTCGAGATCGGGAAGGGCCGTATCCTGCAGGAAGGGACGACGGTCGCGCTGCTGTCGTACGGCACGCGGCTGCAGGAGTGCCTGAAGGCGGCGGAGGATCTGGCGACGCGCGGCCTGTCGACGACCGTGGCCGATGCCCGATTCTGCAAGCCGCTCGACGAGGATCTCGTCCGGCGCCTCGCGATCGAGCATGACGTGCTGATCACCGTCGAGGAAGGTTCAATCGGCGGTTTCGGTTCGCATGTGCTACAGTTCCTGGCGACCGCCGGGCTGCTGGATCTCGGGCTGAAGATCCGGCCTCTATGCCTGCCCGATCGGTTCATCGATCAGGATAAGCCGGAGCGTCAGTATGACGAGGCCGGTCTCAACGCACGTCATATCGTCGCCACGGCGCTGCAGGCGCTCGGGCGCGACAGCGATCAGGCCCCCGTGCGTGCCTGATTGAGACAAGTCCCACCGTCTCCCGGCCGACGGTGCGGCCGGAGGAGGTGGTGAGGGCTCGATGCAGGCGACGGATCTCTCGAACGGTCCGACCCGGGCTTCGGCCGGCATGCCGACGCCGCAGGCGGAGCTGCGTGCGACTCTGCGAATCACCGGGCCGCTGGCCGCCGCCTATCTCGCCGAAATGGCGATGAGCTTCACGGACACAGTCATCGTCGGTCGCCTCGGCAGCGTCGAACTGGCGGCGGTCGGGCTCGCCGCGAACCTGCTGATCAGCCTTCTGCTGATCTGTATGGGCGTCGTCTCGATCGTCGGTGTGTTCGTCGCCCAGGCGCACGGCGCGGGCGACGGCGCGGCGGTCGGCCGCAGTGTGCGGCAGGGCCTGTGGGTCGCGACCGCCCTCTCGATCCCGGCGACTTGGCTTGGCTGGAATCTGGCGCCGGTGCTCCGGCTGCTCGGCCAGGACGAGCAGGTGGTGCTGCTGGCCGAGCAGTATCTGCAGGCGGCCGTCTGGTGCTTCCTGCCCTATATGTGGTTCACAGTGCTGCGCAACTTCGTCTCGGCCCTGTCGCTAGCCGGATCGGTCATGGTGATCAGCGTCGCCTCGGTGGGACTCAATTTGTTGGCGAACTACAGTCTGGTGTTCGGAAAGTTCGGCCTGCCGGCGCTGGGTGTCGCGGGGGCGGGTTATGGCACCAGCTTCGTCTGCTGGGTGATGTTCGGCGCGCTTGCGGCTCATGTCGCGCTCTCGCCCGTCTTCCGCGGCTATCACCTGTTCAGCGGGCTTGGCCGCATCGACGGGGCGCAGTGCCGCGAGATCCTGCGGCTCGGCCTGCCGGTCGCCGGGGTGACGGCGGCGGAGGTCGGGATGTTCTCGGCCGTGACGGTGCTGATGGGCGTTCTCGGCGCGACGGTTCTGGCGGCCAGCCAGATCGCCATCGTCTCGGCCTCGGTCGCCTTCATGATTCCGGCGGCGATCAGCCAGGCGGCGACCTATCGCGTGGCGCACGGCATCGGCATCGGCAGCGCGGCGGCGGCGCGCCAGGCGGGCTATCTCAGCATCTTGCTCACCGTCGCCTTCATGGCCGTCGTCAGCATCGTGATGTGGGTGTTCCCGGATGCGATCGCCGGGATCTATCTCGATACCGAAGATCCGGCGAATGCCGAGGTGCTGGCGCTTGCCGCCATTCTGCTCGGCATCACCGCGATTTTCCAGATCGCCGACGGCGTTCAGGTCTCGGTGACGGGCGCGCTGCGCGGCTTGAAGGACACGACCGTGCCGTTCCTGGCGGGGCTCACGGGCTATTGGATCGTCGGCCTGGGGAGCGGCTATGTCCTCGCCTTTCCGCTCGGCCTGGGCGGCCCTGGCCTGTTCTGGGGGCTCGCGCTCGGCCTCGTCACGGTGGCGGCCTTGCTCACTTGGCGATTCCGCAGCCGAACCGCCTTTCTGATGCGGAGCGTGGCGGGAGCCACGCCGACGCCCGCTTGAGTGTCTCGATGATGGATTATGCCAGAAAAAGCTAAAAAATCCCGCCTCGACACCGCCTTGGTCGACCGCGGCCTCGTCGAGAGCCGGGCCAAGGCGCAGGCGCTGATCATGGCGGGTCTGGTCTTCTCGGGCGAGCGTCGGCTCGACAAGCCGGGCTTGACGATCGCGGCCGACGCGCCCCTGGAGTTGCGCGGGCAGGACCATCCGTGGGCCTCGCGCGGCGGGATCAAGCTCGCCCATGCCCTCGCGCATTTCGCGATTGATGCGACCGGGCGGGTCTGCCTGGATGTCGGCGCCTCGACCGGCGGGTTCACAGACGTGCTGCTTCAGCACGGCGCGGCGCGGGTCTATGCGGTCGATGTCGGCCAGGGACAGCTCGCCTGGAAGCTGCGTCAGGATGCCCGCGTCGTCGTCCTCGAACGGACGAACGCCCGCCACCTGACCATCGAGAAGATCCCCGAGCCGATCGATCTCATCACCTGCGACGCCAGCTTCATCGGGCTCGAAACCGTGCTCCCGGCATCCTTGCGCCTGGCTGGCCCTGGCGCCTGGCTCGTGGCGCTGATCAAGCCGCAGTTCGAGGTCGGACGGGAGCGGGTGGGGAAGGGCGGCGTGGTGCGCGATCCAGCGCTCCATAACGAAGTTTGCCGGCGGGTCGTCGATTGGCTCGGCCGCCAGCCTAGCTGGAGCGTTGTCGGCCTGACGGAGAGCCCGATCACCGGGCCGGAGGGCAACCGCGAGTTCCTTATCGCCGGCCGATCGAGCGGCGCGACAGGCGCTTAGCGCGGAAGCGTCTCACTGCGCCGCGCGAAACTCCGGCGCCCGGACTGCCCGCTGCGCCGAAGGCTGGGTGAGTGGTGCGAGCGTCCGGGCAATCGGCGCCGCTGCATCCATCAGCCGCAGAAACGGTGCCAGCATCTCGACGGCACCGCTCTGGGCGAGCTCCTCTCCCAGGATCCGGCGAAGCAGCGCGCCATATCCTTCGGCCCGCGGTGGGTAGGGCCCGACCTGGACCGCCGCCTCGGGCGCGATGCCGGCCGCCTCGCGCGCCAGGTCGACCGCGGTGGCGATCCCTCCGAGCGCGTCGACCAGACCGCGAGCCTGGGCGTCGGCGCCGCTCCAGACCTTGCCCTGGGCAACCTCCTGCACCGTCTCGATCGGTATGTCGCGGCCCGCCGCCACCTTCTCCACGAAATCCTGATAGATGAAGTCGAGACTGGCCTGCAGCTTGGCCCAGCCGGCTTCCGAATAGTCGACATTCGCGCTCGTCATGTCGGCGTTGGCGCCCGCCTGCACACCCTCCCATGTCACGCCCAGCTTGTCCCACAGGCCGGACAGGACGAACTTGCCGCCATAAACACCGATGGAGCCGGTGACGGTGCCGGGCTGGGCAACGATCCGATGCGCCGGCACCGCCACGAAGTAGCCGCCCGACGCGGCGATGTTGGCCATCGACACGATCAGCGGCTTGCCCATCTCACGAGCCCGGTCGACCTCGCGCCAGATCGTGTCCGAGGCGACATAGGAGCCGCCGGGGCTGTCGATGCGCAGAATGATGGCCGCGACGTCCTCGTCCTCGATCGCCTCACGGATCGCCTTCGAAACGGTGTCGGAGCCCATGGTGACGCTGCCGAAGAAGGGATCGTCGTCGCTTGCGGCAAGCTGGACCGGTCCCAGGCCATAGATGACGGCGATCTGCGGCGCATCCTCGGGCGGCGGCGGCAGGCCGCCGACATAGTCGCTCACGGCAATCCGTTCCGCGTGCAGCCCGGCGCGGGCGAAGACGGTGTTCACAACCTCGTCCCAATAGCCGAGGCGGTCGACAAGGCCCTCGGTCTTCGCCTCGCCGGCGAGGAACGGTCCACGGTCGATCAGCGACCGTGCCGCGGCCTGATCCATCTTCCGGGTCGCAGCGATACCCGAGGCGATCTGGCCGACCCAGGACTCGACCAGACGCTGCAGGTTCTCGCGCACCGGCTCGGGCATCTGGTCGCTGGTGAACATATCCATGCCGCCCTTGTATTCCAGACGCTGGTCGAGGCGCGGCTGGATACCAATATCGGTCAGCACCTCGGCCAGGAACGGCGTTTCGAGACGTGCGCCGACCAGCCCGACCTCGCCCGAGGGCTGCAGCCAGATTTCCTCGAAGGCGGTCGCCAGGTAGTAGTGCGTATTGCCGGTCCCGGCCTCGCCGAACGTCTCGGCGAAGGCGACGGTGAACTTGCCCTGTTCGCGAAAGGCCCGGATCGCGTCGCGGAGCTCCTGCGCCTGTGCCATTTCCAGCGTGCCGCTGCCGAGCCGGGCCACCAGACCCTTGATCCGATCGTCGCGGCCGGCAGCCTCCAGACCCTGGATCACCTCGCGCATCACCAGCGCGTCGTCCAGCGCCGCCCAGGCCAGGGGACTTCGTGGCCGCGTCTCGATCAGACCGTTGGCGAGGTCCAGGGTCAGCACCGCCTGCTGCGGCACCTCCCGCTCGCCGTCCGGTAGAAAGAGCTGCCAGAAGAAGGCGCCCGCGACGATTGCCAGAACGGCCAGCGCGCCGACGAAGGCGAGCAGGAGAACCAGCAATCGGCCAAGATAGCGGAAAAGGATCATCGATGCGCAGCCAAAAAGCCTTAGAGGGACGGCAGCATAGCCCGAAACGGTTTAAAAAATGACGCCGTCAACCGTTCTCTGTCACCCGCACTGCGCCCGATGGCGCAGAAGATGGTCGGCCAGGACGATCGCCAGCATCGCCTCGCCGACAGGTACCGCGCGGATGCCGACGCAGGGATCGTGCCGGCCCTTCGTCGTAACCTCGACTTCGGCGCCCGTGCTGGTCACGCCCCTGCGCGGCGTGAGGATCGAGCTGGTCGGCTTCACCGCGAAACGCACCACGACCTCCTGTCCGGTCGAGATGCCGCCGAGAACGCCGCCGGCATTGTTCGACAGGAACGCGACCTTGCCGCCGTCCATGCGCATCTCGTCGGCGTTCGCTTCGCCGGAGAGGGATGCGGCGGCGAAGCCGGCGCCGATCTCCACGCCCTTGACGGCGTTGATGCTCATCATCGCCGCGGCGAGATCGGCATCGAGCTTGCCATAGACCGGCGCACCGAGCCCGGCCGGTACGCCGCCAGCCGTGACCTCGATGATGGCCCCAGCCGACGATCCGGCCTTGCGCACGCCGTCGAGATAGGATTCCCAGGCCGATGCAGTGACCGGGTCTGGACACCAGAAGGGGTTCTGCTCCACCGCCGCCCAGTCCCAGCGCCCGCGGTCGATCGCATGCGGACCCACCTGGATCAGCGCGCCGCGGACGGCGACCGGCGCGTCGAGGAGATGGTCGAGGACCTTGCGCGCGATCGCCCCGGCGGCGACGCGGCTCGCCGTCTCCCGGGCCGAGGACCGCCCGCCGCCGCGATAGTCGCGAATGCCGTACTTGGCCCAGTAGGTGTAGTCCGCATGGCCGGGCCGAAACCGGTCCTTGATCTCGCCATAGTCTTTCGAGCGCTGGTCCTGGTTCTCGATCAGCAGGCTGATCGGCGTGCCGGTGGTCTGGCCCTCGAAGACGCCGGACAGGATCTTCACCCGATCGGGCTCGCGGCGCTGGGTCGTGAAGCGGGATTGCCCCGGTCGCCGCCGGTCGAGCCAATGCTGGATGTCCGCCTCGGCCAGCGGAATGCGCGGCGGTGTCCCGTCGACGACGCAGCCGATCGCCGGCCCATGGCTCTCGCCCCAGGTGGTGAAGCGGAATAGTTGGCCGAAGCTGTTGGCGGACATGGGCCAGTGGAATCAGGATTGCGGATTGAAGTTCTGCAGCATATCAGCGACGGCCGAGGCGGCATCGGTTCGAAGCATGCCGACGACGTGATAACCGCTGTCGACGTGATGGACCTCCCCGGTCACGCCTTGCGACAGGTCACTCAGCAGATAGAGCGCGGACCCGCCGACCTGATCGGTCGTGACGTTGCGCTTCAGCGGCGCGTTCAGCTCGTTCCATTTCAGGATGTACCGGAAGTCGCCGATACCCGAGGCCGCCAGCGTCTTGATCGGGCCGGCGGAGATCGCGTTCACGCGGATTCCCTGGTCCCCCAGATCGGCGGCGAGATAGCGGACGCTGGCTTCCAGGGCTGCCTTGGCGACGCCCATGACGTTGTAGTGCGGCATCACGCGCTCGGCGCCGTAATAGGAGAGGGTGAGCAGGCTGCCGCCGTTCGGCATCAGCGCGACGGCCCGCTGGCAGACGGCGGTGAAGGAGAAGCAGGAAATGTCGAGCGTCATCGCGAAATTGTTTCGCGTCGTCTCGACATATTTGCCCTTCAGCTCCTCCTTGTCCGAGAAGGCGATGGCGTGGACGAGGAAATCGAGTGTTCCCCACCGCTCTGCGATCTCGGCGAAGGTCGCGTCGATGCTGGCATCGTCGCCGACGTCGCAGGGCAGCAAGAAGTCGGAACCGAGAGAGCCGGCCAAGGGCGCGACGCGCTTGCCGAGCGCTTCGCCCTGATAGGTGAATGCCAGGCTCGCCCCCTGCGCGGCCAAGGCGCGGGCAATGCCCCAGGCGATCGATCGGTCATTGGCCACGCCCATGACCAAGCCGCGCTTGCCGGCCAACAGCCCGCTGCTTTCAGTCATTAATTCCTCACTTTAATGGAAAGATAAAGATTTAGAGCATCTTACACAAAAGAGCAGACGGATCAAAAAAAACTCGGATCGCGCTCTAGCGCTTGCGGTCCCCGCCCAGGCGGTCGGCGATTTGCGCCCGGGCATCTTCCGAGAGATCGTTGATCGCATCGCTGAGTTCGCTGAGCGTGCGCCGCAGCGCGTAAACCTGATCGAGCAGCGACAGCACGACGGGAATGGCCTCCTCGTTGACCTGCAGATCGCGGCGCAACTCGCAAATAAGGTGGACGCGCGCGACGTCGGCGTCGTCGAAAATATAGTCCCCGTTCTCCTGCGTCGGCAGAATCCAGCGCTGCTCGATCCAGGCGGTCAGCTCGCCATCGCTCAGCTGCGCCTCGACCAGAACCTGCTGCAGCGTCCGGATCACGACGTTTCCATCCTGCCGCGTACGTCGTAAGCGTGCTCCTTGCTCCAGCTCTCGACGAACTGGCGCAAGTCGCTGTCGATGCGCTCAGGGAGCACCACCTTCAGGGTTACGTACTGATCGCCGCGCTCGCGGCCGCGCGCCTCGGGAATCCCTTTGCCCTTCAGACGCAGGACCGATCCGGTGTTCGAGCCGGGCGGCACCTTCACGGAGACCTTGCCGTCGATCGTCGGGACGGTGATCCGCGCGCCCAGCACCGCCTCCTGCAGCGTCACCGGCAGTTCGACCCGAATGTCGTTGCCGCTGCGCGTGAAGAAGGGGTGAGGTTGGACGTGAACCTCGACGAACGCGTCTCCCGACGGCCCGCCGCCGATCCCGGGCAGGCCCTGACCCTTGAGCCGCAGCGTCTGGCCATCCTCCGTTCCCGGCGGAATCGTGACCTCGAGCGATTTGCCGTCGGCCAGCGTCATGCGCTTCTTGGCTCCCACCGCCGCTTCGATGAAATCCACCGCCGCGGTGTAGGAGATGTCGGCACCGCGCATGCGGACCGTGCGACCCGCTCGCCGGCCCCGGAACAGGTCGGCGAACAGGTCGTCGGCCGAAACGCCTTCGCCGAAATTGAAGTCCTGATACTTCGCGCCCTGGCCACCTTCCGCATAGTTCCGATAGTAGGAACGATTCGGCCGTTCGGCACCGCTTGCGTCGATTTCGCCGCGATCGAAGCGGGCCCGCTTCTCCGGATCGGACAGCAGGTCGTAGGCGGCCGACGCTTCCTTGAACTGCTGCTCGATCTTGCTGTTTCCCGGATTCAGGTCCGGGTGCAGCTTCTTCGCCAGCTTGCGATAGGCCTGCTTGATCTCGTCCGGCTTCGCGCTTCGGGAAACGCCCAGCACGTCATAGGGGTCTTTCATCGGAGGATGCGCCGCCGCGTCATGGCCCCGTTCAGCTGGCAATCCTCCAGGTTCCGTCCGACTGCCGGCAGGCGGTGCCGGTCGCCGTCTCCGAACGGCCGTCGATGATCACGGTCGTCTGGTATTCACGACATGGCGTGCCGCCGGCTGTTTCATAGGTCCGGACGGGCTCGGTATAGCCGCTGGCGCCGGTGTTTGGGTTCTGCCAAGTCGACCGCTGGCCGTCTGGATTCCGCTCCAGCGCCCTCACCGCGGTCTGCTCCGCCTCGAGCTGATCGGCGCGGTCGAGCGAGCGGCCCACCTCGTTGCCGATCCAGGCGCCGAGCAGCGTTCCCGCGGCCGTGGCGGCGATCTTGCCTGATCCGCCGCCGATCTGCGAGCCAAGCAAGGCCCCGCCGATGCCGCCGAGAATGGTGCCGCCGGTTTCCTTGGTGCCACGGTCGTAATTCTCGCAGCCGCCGACCAGAAGCACGAGTGCGACGATTGCCAGGACTCTCTTCATTTGCATGGTACTTCACCCTTCATCGACTATTCTCAGCAAGACGGTCGCGCACCCGATCTTGACCCATTCGCCGAAAATACCCGATTCGACCGAGGGTGCACATAAGGAACCGACGAGGCTAAGTTAGGCTGGACATAAACGCCGCATCGGGCGGCGTCAATCCGCGGAAGAGAACGAGACCGACACCACCATGAGCGAACAGGACCCGAAAGACCCTTATCTGTTGTTCGACGTCTGGTTCAAGGAGGCGGCGGACAAGGAGCCGGCCGACCCGAACGCGATGGCGCTCGCCACGGTCGACAGCCAGGGTCAGCCGTCGGTCCGGATGGTGCTGCTGAAAGGCGTCGACGACCAGGGCTTCACCTTCTATACGAACCGCGAGAGCCGCAAGGGCCAGCAACTCCTCGAAGTTCCGCGGGCAGCGCTCTGCTTCCACTGGAAATCGCTGAAGCGGCAGGTCCGTGTCGAAGGCGCGGCCGAGCCGGTCAGCGACGACGAGGCCGACGCCTATTTCGCGACCCGGCCGCGCGGCAGCCAGATCGGAGCCTGGGCGTCGCAGCAATCGCGACCGCTGGCACAGCGGTTCGAGCTCGAGAAGCGGATCGCCCAATATACGGCGAAGTTCGGCCTGGGCGCGGTTCCGCGCCCGGCTTACTGGTCCGGCTTTCGCGTCATCCCGTCGCGGATCGAATTCTGGGAGGACCGGCCGTTTCGTCTGCACGACCGTCTCGTCTATCATCGTCGGGGTGATCGCTGGGAGACCGAGCGCCTATATCCTTAGGCGAGAGGCGATCAGAGCCGGGGAGAGCCGGGGCAATGCAGCAAGGACAGACCGAAGCAGGGCCGGACAGGGCGGAATCGGCCGATCGAACGGCGACCTTGATGCGCCGGGCGACCTATGCCTCGGTGGCTACGGCCGGCGTGCTGATCATCGCCAAGGTCTTCGCCTATTTGATGACCGATTCGGTGAGCCTGCTGTCGACGCTGCTCGATTCGCTTCTCGATACCGTTGCCTCGGTGGTCAATCTGTTCGCGGTGCGAACCGCGCTGACGCCCGCCGACCGCGAGCACCGCTTCGG
The DNA here is from genome assembly GCA_003576685.1 of Virgifigura deserti. Lineage (GTDB taxonomy): Bacteria > Pseudomonadota > Alphaproteobacteria > Dongiales > Dongiaceae > Virgifigura > Virgifigura deserti. The sequence goes on along the minus strand of QOZR01000002.1, from coordinate 17,650 downwards.
TCACGGCAAGGCCGAGCCTTTGGCGGCGCTCGGCCAAGCTGCCTTCATCACCGGGTCGGCGATCTTCCTTCTGTTCGAGACCGGAAGTCGCCTGGTGAACCCGCAGCCATTGCACAACACCGCCATCGGCATTGCGGTGATGCTGTTCGCGATTGTGGCGACGCTGCTCCTGGTGAGCTATCAGCGCTATGTGATCCGGCGCACCAACTCGCTCGCCATCAAGGCGGATTCGCTGCACTATTTCGGCGACCTGCTGGTCAATGGCAGCGTTATCGTCGCACTTCTCCTGGTTGCGCAGTTTGGCTGGACCTTTATCGACCCGCTCTTCGGCGCCGGCATCGCCCTCTACATTCTCTATACGGCCTGGCAGATCGCCCGCGGCGCACTCGACATGCTGATGGATCGCGAGTTGCCGGACGAGGACCGAAAGCGCATCCGGGCCATCGCAATGGCGCATCCGGAAGTGCAGAGCCTGCACGACCTGAGAACCCGTGGCGCCGGTCCGACCTCCTTCATCCAGGTTCATCTCGAAATGGACGGCAAGATGACCTTGTACGAGGCCCATGCGGTGGCCGATGCGGTCGAGACGGAGATCCGCACGGCCTTTCCGGGAGCCGAGGTCATGATCCATCAGGATCCGGTCGGGCTGAGCGAGGAGCAGGCCCGCTTCGGGTGATGCGAGGAACCTCTCCCGGAACGAGAGAGGGCGGCAAAATGGGAGGCTGGAATGACGATCAAATCGATTCTGGTGCTGGCCGACGGTGGGCCGGGCAACGATGCAGCGCTGCAGATGGCGGTTACGGCGGCACGCCAATTTTCCGCGCATCTCGACGTCCTGCATGTGCGGGCGGACCCTGAGACCATGATCCCGATCGTCGGCGAGGGCATGTCCGGCGCGATGGTCGAGCAGATGATGGATGCCATGACGAAGGCGGCTGAGGAGCGTGTCCGCAGGGCCCGGGCGGGCTTCGATGCCTTTTGCGCCGGTTCGGGCCTGTCGGTCGCCTGGCGCGATACGGAGGGGCGGGAGCCGGAGGAGGTCGCCTTCGCGGGCCGCTGCTCCGATCTTATCGTGATCGCCGGCGCGGAAGCGGAGGGGGAGGGAAACCTGGCGGCAACCCTGGATGCGGCGCTGTTCGATTCGGCGCGGCCGGTGCTCGTCGCGTCGCAGCCGCTCTCGTCCAGTATGGCTCCCAGCATGGGCGCGCACGCCGCAATCTGCTGGAATGGAAGTATCCAGTCGGCTCGCGCCGTCGGCGCCGCTCTGCCGTTTCTGCGCCACGCCGAGCGGGTGACGGTGCTGACCGCCGACGAGGCCGACCGCCGCGTTCCCGCGGCGATGCTGCGATCCTACCTGGCCCGTCACGACATCCGGGCCATGGACGAACCCTTCAAGCTCGGCTCGCGGTCGATCGGCAAGGGCCTGCTGGAGCAGGCGAAGGCCGTACAGGCGGATCTGATCGTGATGGGCGCCTACGGCCACAGCCGGCTGCGCGAGATGATCCTCGGCGGCGCCACGCGCGAGCTGCTCTCGAGCAGCAGCCTGCCGGTGCTGATGGCGCACTGACTGGCGACAGCGCGGGCGGTAAAACAAAAAGGCGGTATGTGCGTTGGATCGCCTCCCTCTTTGTCATTGCCGGGTTCGACCCGGCGATCCATGGGGCCGCGGCATGATGGATACCCGGATCAAGTCCGGACATGACAGAAATGTACAGAGCGCGTGCTCTGAACCCGCCCGCAAACTGCGTTGAACATCGTAGTTTTTCTAACCGATGCGGTGAGAATTTATCGATTTTCGCCGTTGGTTAGCGGACCTAGTCTTGGCCGGTCACTGCGAGAGAGGCGGGGATGTTCATCGAACCGGCGGCGCTTCTGGTCTTTCTGATGGCGACCACCGCCATCTGCATCACGCCCGGACCCGATATGCTCTATATTCTGGCGAACGGCTTGACGAAGGGACCCGCCGCCGGGTTCACGGCCGCCTGCGGGATGGCCCTGGGAATGGTGTGCCACACGGCGGCGGTGGCCCTTGGCCTGTCGGCGCTCCTGGCGACCGTGCCGCTCGCCTTCGAGATCGTCCGCTATGTCGGGGCCGCCTATCTGCTCTGGCTCGCCGTCAAAAGCTTTCGCGAACCCGCCATCCAGGTCGGCGCCGTCGAGACGGCGGCCGCTCCGCTCCGGCGGATCTTCTGGCAAGCTCTGGCGACGAACCTCCTCAATCCGAAGATCGCGCTGTTCTATCTCGCCTTTCTGCCCCAGTTCGCGAGCCCCGCGAATGGCTCGGTCGCCGGCCAGCTCCTGATGCTGGGAGTCCTGTTCGTCATCGTCGGCCTGCTTGTCGACAGCGTCATCGGTGTGCTGAGCGGCCGCGTGGGCCTGACGCTGCTGCGAAACCGCCAAGTCGCGGCTGCCCTGAAATGGCTTCCGGGCGTGGTGTTCATCGGCTTGGCTGCACGGCTCGTCCTGGCGGAGCGGCGATAGCTATGCTCTAAATCCGCTCTGGCGCCCGCCGTCGGTTCGACTAAACTCGCGGCCATGACGAGTGTGCGCAAGACCGTGATCCTGACCGGGGCGAGCCGTGGCATCGGCCACGCCACCGTGAAGCGCTTCAGCCTGGAGGGTTGGCGCATCATCACCTGCAGCCGCGAGACGGTCCCCGAGGAGTGCAAGCGGGATCCCAACTGGACCCATCACATCTCGGCCGATCTCGGCGATTCGGAAGATCTCGATCAGTTCATTGCCGAGGCGAACGTCTTGCTCGACGGAGGGCCGCTGCACGCCCTTGTCAACAACGCCGCGGTCTCGCCCAAGACGCCGTTCAAAGAGCGGCTGGGCTGCCTGAACGGCGATGTCGCGGCCTGGCGCGACGTGTTCGAGCTGAACCTCTTCGCGCCGCTCGGCTTGGCGCGCGGCTTCGCCACGGCCCTGCATCGCGGGAAGGGCGTCATCGTCAACATCACCTCGATCGCCGGCCACGCGATCCACCCCTTCGCGGGGTCGGCCTACAGTACCTCCAAGGCGGCCTTATCAGCGCTGACGCGGGAGTTGGCGGTGGAGTTCGCCAGCCTCGGCGTGCGGGTCAATGCGGTCGCGCCCGGCGAGATCGAGACCGGTATGATCGGGCCGGAATATGAAGCGCTGATCCCGCGCATTCCGATGCACCGCATGGGCAAGCCGGAGGAGGTGGCGGCCGCCGTCTTCCAGCTCTGCGGCGCCGACTTCGGCTATGTCACCGGGACGGAGATCTTCGTCACCGGTGGCCAGCACCTGTATTAGCGTCTCTCGAGAACTGGCGAACGGAACCGGAGCAAGACGCATGCTCGATGATTTCGAAGACCGTCGTGTGACGCTGGATGAGGCGGAGATTTATCTGCGCATCGGCGGCGAAGGGCCGCCGCTCCTGCTGCTTCACGGCTATCCGCAGACGCATCTCGTCTGGCACGCCGTCGCGCTGGTGCTGGCGCGGGAGTTCACGCTAGTCATGCCCGATCTTCGCGGCTATGGGCAGAGCAGGGGACCCGCGCCGGATCCGGAGCATCGGAACTACGCGAAGCGTGCGATGGCGCGCGACATGGTAGCGCTGATGGACTCGCTCGGCCATGAGCGGTTCCTGTTGGCCGGCCACGACCGCGGGGGGCGGGTCGGCTATCGCCTCTGCCTCGACCACCCAGGGCGCGTCGCGCGCTTCGCCGCACTAGACATCATCCCGACCCTCGATACCTGGGAAGAGATGGACGCGGACAAGGCGCTGGGGACCTATCACTGGCCTTTCCTCGCCGTGCCGGCGCCGGTGCCGGAGCGGCTCATCGGCGCCGATCCCGACTTCTACATCAGGCATCTTCTGGACCGTTGGGCGGGGCGAAGCGATGCGCTTGACCCCCGCGCGGTGGCTGCCTATGTCGAGCAGTTCCACCGGCCGTCGGTTCTCTCCGCGACCTGCGAAGATTATCGGGCGGGCGCCACGCTGGACCGCGCGCACGACCGCGAAGACCGCGATGCGGGGCGCAGGCTCGACTGCCCCGTTCTGGTGATCTGGGGGCGCGGCTATGCCGCGAGCAAAGCGGCGTCGCCCGCCGAGGCTTGGCGCCGGTGGGCGGACGAGGTGCAGGAGGTCGCGCTCGATTGCGGCCACTTCGTCGCCGAGGAGGAGCCGCAGGCCTGCGCCGCCGCGCTTGGCGGCTTCCTCAGGGGATCTCTTTAGCGCTGAGAGTGCCGCCTGCCCGGCACCGGGACGGAGGCGAGCAGGAGTTTGGTGTAGTCGTGGGCCGGCCGGCGGAAGATGTCGGCCTTGGAGCCCTCTTCGACCACCTTGCCGAAATACATGACCGCGATCCGGTCGCAGATGTTCTCGACCACGGCCAAATCGTGGGAGATGAACACATAGGTGAGGCCGAGCCGTTGCTGCAAGTCCTTCAGCAGCCGCAGCACTTGGGCCTGGATCGAGACATCGAGGGCGGAGACCGGCTCGTCGAGCACGATCAGCGCCGGCTCGGCGGCGAGCGCCCGGGCGATGCCGATGCGCTGGCACTGCCCGCCGGAGAACTCGTGCGGATAGCGGTCGACGAACTCCGGGCGGAGGCTGACGAGGCGCATCAGCTCCGTGACCCGCGCGGCGCGTTCGGCGCGGCTCATGCCGAGCAGGACCTGAAGCGGCGCCTCCAGGATCTGGCGCACCGTCTTGCGCGGGTTGAGCGAGCTGAGTGGGTCCTGGAACACGAGCTGCACCTTCCGGTGGAAGTCGAGCCGGTTCTCTCGCTTGCGCTCATCGACCGGCTTGCCGTCGAGGATGATGGTCCCGGCGGACGGTTCGAGCAGCCCCACCAGCATGCGGGCGAGAGTCGACTTGCCGCAACCGGACTCGCCGACGATGCCGAGCGTGCGGCCGCGCTCGACCCGGAGCGAGACGCCGTCCACCGCCCGGACCAGGGGCTTGAGGCCGCCCAGCAGGCGCCGGCCGCCGCCGAAGCTGCGGCAGAGGTCGCGTGTCTCGACGACGACGTCAGGCATCGGAACTCTCTTGGTCGCTTTCCTGGGCTCGGATGCAGCGGGCGGCGCGACCGTCGCCGAGCCGGTCCAACGGGATTTCGCCGTGACGGCAGGCGTCGAGCACCAAGGGGCAGCGCGGTGCGAAGGCGCAACCCGGCGGCAGGCGGTTGACCGCGGGCGGGAGGCCCGGGATCGCGTCGATCGACCGCTCGGGCTCGCCCAGAATCGGAACGCAGGCCATCAGCCGTCGCGTGTAGGGGTGGCGCGGATCGGCGAACACCGCCTCGACCGGTCCTTCCTCGACGACGCGGCCGGCATACATCACCAGGATGCGGTCGCAGAGCTCCGAGACCACGCCGAAATCGTGGGTGATGAAGATCAGCGCCGCCCCCCGCTCGCGGCGCAGCTCGTCGAGCAGTTTCAGCACCTGGGCCTGGGTGGTCACGTCGAGCGCTGTGGTCGGCTCGTCGGCGATGATCAGGTCCGGGTCGTTGGCCAGCGCCATGGCAATGCCGACCCGCTGCCGCTGGCCGCCCGACAGCTCGTGCGGATAGGAGGCGAGCCGCTCCTTCGCCCGCGGGATCTGGACGCGCTCGAAAAGTTCCAGCGTCCATTGCCGGGCGCGGCCGCTGTCGAGGTTCTGGTGGCGTCGGACGGCCTCCGTCACCTGCTCGCCGACGGTCAGCAGCGGATTGAGCGTGGTCAGCGGGTCCTGGAAGATGTAGGCGATCCGGTTGCCGCGGATGTCCTGCAGGCGGCTCAAGGGGGCGCCGATCAGGCTCTCGCCCCGGAACCGGATGTCGCCACCGACGATCCGCCCCGGCGGGGTCGGGACGAGACCGAGGAGCGAGAGCGCCGTCACCGACTTACCGGAGCCGGACTCGCCGACAATCCCGACCGCCTCGCCCGCGGCCACATCGAAGCTGACGCCGTTCACGGCGCGGAAGACCGCGCGGCCCATCACGAAGTGGGTCTCGAGCCCCTGTACGGACAGAAGCGGTGCTTCGGCCGCGTTCGGCGCCCCGGCTGCGGGTCGGCCGGCCGACGCATCGACGGCCGTTACCGCCATCGGGCGTGCGAGGGCACCCGACTTCAGCCGCGGGTCGAGCACATCGCGCAGGCCGTCACCGAGCAGATTGGTCCCGATCACCAGCAGGAGGATCACGAGGCCCGGAATGGTGGCGACGTGGGGCGCGGTGACGATGAGCTTGCGCCCGTCGCCCAGCATGCTGCCCAGATCCGCCTGAGGCGGCTGGGCACCGAGGCCGAGGAAGGACAGGCCGGCGGTCTCCAGGATCATCCAGCCCAGCGTGGTCGACATGGTGATGACGATCACCGGCAGGACGTTGGGGAAGATTTCGCGCGCGATGATCCGCGGATTGGACATGCCGCAGAGCCGCGCCGCGTCGACATATTCGCGGGTCACCAGGCTCACCGTCGCACCGCGCACCGCGCGGGCGAAGAACGGGATGTTGACCAAGGCGATCGCGACCATCGCGTTCAGCAGGCCCGGCCCGAGCACGGCGACTATGGCGAGCGCCAGCAGCAGATAGGGGAAGGCCATGAGCATGTCGATCCCGCGCATCAGCAGCGTGTCGGTCCAGCGACCGTAATAGGCGGCGACCAAACCGATCAGCGCGCCGATGGCGGTCGCGACCAGCGTCGCGGCGATACCGACGGCCAAGCTCACGCGGGTGCCCCAGATCAGGCGGGAGAGGATATCCCGGCCGAGCTGATCGGTGCCGAGCCAGTGCCCGTCGCTGAAAACCGGTTGCAGCCGGTTCGCGACGTCGGTGGCGTTCGGGTCGGCCAGCGGCAGCAGCGGGGCCGCCGCGGCGATCGCCGCGATCGCGACGACCAGAACCAGGCCGAAGGTCGCCAGGGCGTTCCGGCTCAGCCGGTTCCAGGCGCTCGGGCGGCTTCGGGGCGGCGCGTCGCCGGTCTCGTCGAGGGCAAGGCTGGTCATCAGACCTTCACCCGCGGATCGAGCGCCGCCTGGAGCACGTCCGCCAGCAGATTGATCAGGACATAGCAGGCCGCGACCACCAGAACGCCGCCCTGCACCAGGAGGATGTCGCGGGTCGAGATCGCCGTGACCAGCATGCGGCCGATCCCCGGCCACTGGAACACGCTCTCGATATAGACGGCGCCGCTCAGGACGAAGCCCGTCTGAATCCCGATGATCGGAATGATGTTCACCAGCGCGTTCTTCAGGGCGTGCTTGTAGATCACGCGGCCTTCGCGCAGCCCCTTGGCGCGCGCGGTGCGGACGTAGTCCTGGCGCAGCACCTCCAGCATGTTGGCCCGGGTGAGGCGCGCGACCACCCCCGTCGCCACCACGGCCAAGGTCAGGGCCGGCAGGGCCAGATGGTGCAGCAGGTCCAAAAGGCCGCCGTCGCCGAACAGGGCGTACATGCCGCCGGTCGGGAACCACTCCAGCCGCACCGAGAACCAGAGGATGAGGACGATCCCGAGAAAGAAGGATGGCGTCGAAATGCCGATCAGCACCAGCAGCGTGACGAGCTTGTCCTGCCAGCCATATTGCTTCACCGCGGCGACCACGCCGCCGAGCACGCCGAACAGCGTGCACAGCGTCAAGGCGGCGCCGGCGAGGATCAGCGTCGGCACGAGGCGGTCGATCACCTCGGCGGCCACCGGACGGTTGAGCGAGTAGGAGCGGCCGAGATCGCCTTCGAGAACGCCGCCGAGCCAGGTCAGGAACTGGACCGGCAACGGCTTGTCGAGCCCGAGCTCTGCGTTGATCCGGGCGACGTTCTCCGGCGTTGCATAAGCACCGAGGATGGCCGTGGCGGGATCGCCCGGGATCAGCGAGATCACCAGAAAGACGATCACCGAGATGCCGAGCAAGACGGGGACCGTGAGCAGCAGCCGCCGAACGATATAGCCCATCATGGCAAGGCCCTCTCCGTGCGCGAAGGGCCCCCACCCTAACCCTCCCCCACCTGCGGCGGGGAGGGAAATTCCTGATACTCCCTCTCCCGCCCTCCGGCTTCGCCGGCAACGAAAGGAATCGCGGGCTGCGCCCGCAGGCGGGGGAGGGTCGGGGGTGGGGGCGGGACGCTACTCCTTCGCCGTCTTATGCAGCAGCAGAAGGAACGACGGCTGAAGCTTGAAGTTCTTCACCCGGCTGCTGGTCACCGCATTCTGCTTCCAGTTGGCGATGAAGGCCCAGGGCGCGTCCTCATAGACGATCGCCTGCATCTCCTTGTAGAGCTTCGCCCTTTCCGCCTGGTCCGTGGAGGTCCGGGCCTTCTCCAGCAATTCGTCGACCTTCGGGTTCGAGTAGTAGCCGGAATTGAACCCGCCATTCTCCGGCCAGGCATCGGTGCGCAGCGCAAGATAGGGCAGCGTGTCCGGAGAGTTGGTCATCCAGGCCATCTCCGCCATGTCGGCCTTGCCTTCAAGGCCGGGATTGACCTTGCCGAGGAAGGTATTCCACTCATAGGTTTCGATCTCGACATTGAGGCCGACCTCGGCCAGATCGGCCTGGATGGCCGTGCCCATGGCAATCGGGGCGAGCATACCGGAGCCGCCCTCGGTCACGTAGAAAGTCAGGTCTGCGCCCTCCGCGCCGGCCTCGGCGATCAAGGCGCGCGCCTTCTCCGGATCGTAAGGGTAGGGCTCCAGGGACTCGTTATAGGCCCAGGCAAAGGCTGCCGGGATCGGGCCGGTGGCGACGGTTGCGGTGCCCTGCAGGACGTTCTCGACCAGTGCCCTCTTGTCGATCGCGTAGTTGACGGCCTGGCGCACGCGCTTGTCGTCAAACGGCGCCTCCTTCATGTTCAGGATCAGGAACCAGAGATGCGGACCGGCCTGCTCGTGGATGACGAACTCGTCGGACTGCGCGAAGGTCGCGATGTTATCCGGCGGCACCTCGACCATCAGGTCGATGCCGCCCGACAGCATCTCGCTGACCCGGGCGTTGGCATCGGTGATCGGGCGGAAGACGACGCCCCGCAGCGGCGGCGCGCCGTCCCAATAATCCTCGTTGCGCTCGAGGGCGACCTGGCGGTTGCTCTCCCAGAGCGCGAACTTGAAGGGGCCGGTGCCGACCGGGTTGCGCCCGAAATCCTTCCCATACTCCTCGACCGCGGCAGGCGAGACCATCAGGCCGGTCGGATAGGCGAGGTTCGACAGAAGCGGCGCATAGGGCTCCCCCAGATGGAGCGCGACCGTGTACTCGTCGACGACCTCGGTCTCCTCGATGGCGCTGAAGAAGAAGGCCAGCGGGAAGGGGCCGGTGTCGTGATGCGGATGGTCTTCCTTCAGCATGCGGTCGAAGTTGAACTTGACCGCCTCTGCGTTGAACGGGGTGCCGTCGTGAAAGGTCACATCCTCGCGGAGCTTGAAGGTATAGACCGTCCCGTCGTCGCTGATCTCCCAGGATTCTGCGAGGCCGGGCACGACCTTCAGGGTCCCGTCGGCATAACGGGTCAGGCCGTCATAAACGTTCACCAGAATGCGGAAGTCGTTGACGGCCGTCACCGTGGCGGGGTCCAGCGACTTGGGCTCGGCGATCTGACCGACCACCAGCACATCCTCGGGAATCTGCGCCTCTGCCGTGACAGCGGAAAGCGCGAGGCCGATGAGCCCGGCAGCTGCGGCCAGATATTTCGCGACTCTCGTCCTTTGTGTCATGCCCAGTTGCTCCTCCTCCGTTCGAGCCATCATTGCCCCGCGCGTTCCTCCACGCGGTTCTCATTTCAGGAAATCCTTGTCCCGGAGAACAGCCTGTGTCAACATTTATCATTATAAATAGCATTATTATGATTTAGGTATGGAGCGCATGAGCAAGCCGCAGCGCAGCCCCCTGCCGAAGCGTTCGGACTGGGTGGCCGAGCAGATCAAGACATGGATCGCGGTCGAAGGGCTATCGCCGGGCGACCGCCTGCCGCAGGAGAAAGCGCTGATCGACCGCTTCGGCGTCAGCAAGGGTACCATCCGCGAGGCGCTGAAGTCTCTGGAGGTTCAGGGGCTGGTGCGAATCTCGACGGGTCCCAAGGGCGGCGCGTCGGTGGCGAGCGTCTCGGCCAACCGGTCAACCCAGCTCCTCGCCAACTACTTCTATTTCCAGGGCCTCACGCTCGAACAGGTCTATGCGGTCCGCAAGCTGCTCGAGCCAGAGCTGGCTGCCTCGGTGGTCGATCGCCTGACCGAGGCCGATTTTCAGGCGCTGGAAGCCTCCATCGGGCTATGCAGCTGCGGGCCGGCCGACAAGCGGACGACCTATCGTCAGCGTCAGGCCGAGCTGGATTTCCACGATGTGCTCGTCAATGCTTGCGACAATCCGCTGCTGGCCTTCAACTGCCAATTCATGAATTCGCTGCTGCGGGACTGCACGGTCTTTCGCAAGCTTTACGCCGATCCGGATCATGGTGACGTGCCGAGCCGCGTTCACCAATTGGCCGAGGACGGGCTGTCCGCGCACCGGAAGCTGCTCGAGGCGTTCCGCAGGCGCGATGCCGAGGAGGCGCGTCGCCTGATGCATGACCATATCGCCAAAGCCGAGCGGCACATGATCGCGCTGGAGGCGGTGATCGAACGGCGCTTCATTGACGAGTCCCGAACCGTCGATTTTTCCGATCGATCCCGCGGTGCGAAGGCGAGCGAATCACCGAAGGAGAGTTAAGCCGATGGAAGAAACAGAACCGAAAATCGCTGCCGCCGGGGCCGTCGACGAAGGGCGGCTGTGGGGGCGGCTGATGGCGTTGGGCCAGATCGGGGCCACGCCCAAAGGCGGGGTCAACCGCCAGGCGCTCTCCAAGGAGGACGCCGAGGCGCGCCGTCGCATGGTCGCCTGGGCGCAGGATCTCGGCCTCGCCGCCAGCGGCGATGATGCGGGCAACCTGTTTCTCCGTCTCGAGGGTACGGATCCGGCGGCCGCGCCGGTGCTGACCGGCAGCCACCTGGACAGCCAGCCGACCGGCGGCAAGTTCGACGGTGCCTATGGCGTGCTCGCCGGTCTCGAGGCGCTCGAGGCGATCCAGGCCGCCGGCCTGCGGCCGCAACGCTCCATCGAAGTGGTCGCCTGGACCAACGAGGAGGGCAGCCGTTTCCAGCCCGGCGCCATGGGATCGGCCGTGTTCGCCGGCCAGATGAACCTTGCCGAGCAGCTTGCCGTGACCGACAGCGACGGCATCACGGCGGGCGAGGCGCTGCGGGATTTCCTCGCCGCTACCCCCGATCTGTCGCGTCGGCCGATCGGCTTTCCCCTGGCCGCCTATGTCGAGGCGCATATCGAGCAGGGGCCGCGGCTCGAGGCCACGGGCAGGCCGATCGGTGTCGTTGGCGGAATCCAGGGGCTACGCTGGTTCGCGGTCGAGGTTCTGGGCGAGGCGGCGCATGCCGGGACAACACCGGTGAGCATGCGCAAGGATGCGCTCATGGCCGCCGCGGCTATGGTCACCGCGCTGAACGAGGCCATGGCCGATGCCGCCGACACGGTTCGCTTCACCGTCGGCCGCTTCGAGGTCTCGCCCGGCTCCCCCAACACGGTGCCGGCCCGGGTCTTCTTCACGATCGACTTCCGCCACCCCGACGCGGCGGTGATCGAGCGGCTGACGAGCCGGATCGAGCCGATCTGCGCGGACCACGCCGGCGGGTGCGCGGTCAAGGTCACGCGGACGAGCGATGTCCGGCCGACCCGCTTCGACCCGGCCGTGATCGATACGGTACGCCGCTCCGCCGATGCCTTGGACCTCCCTGCCATGGAGATGATCTCAGGGGCGGGCCACGACGCGATGCATCTGGCCGAGGTTTGCCCGGCCGGCATGATCTTCGTGCCATGCGAAGGCGGCGTCAGCCACAACGAGGCGGAGAACGCGAGACCGCGCGATCTGGCCGACGGCGCCCGCGTCCTGGCGGCCACGTTGATCGATCTCGCGGGGGCCGATCTCGCGGGATGAGCTATTCGATCGTGGCCCTGGACCGGGCGACCGGTCATTTCGGGGTGGCGGCCGCGACATTCCATATGGCGATCGGCTCGCTGGTGCCGCATGCCCGCGCCGGCGTCGGGGCCGTTGCCACCCAGGCGACGACGAACCCGTTCTATGGTCCGCGCGGGCTGGATCTCCTGGCGGATGGCCGGCCGGCCGAGGTCGTGGTTCCGACGCTGGTCGAAGCGGATGAGGGACGCGACCATCGCCAGGTCCATGTCATCGACCGGCAGGGGCGCACGGCCGGCTGGACGGGACGGGAAACGGAGGCCGTCACCGGCCACCGCGCCGAGGACGGTTTCTCCGTCGCCGGCAACAAGCTCGCCAATGAGAGAGTGCTCGGCGCCATGGCCCAGGCCTACCGCGGCAATGCCGGCCTGACATTCGCCGACCGGTTGCTGGCGGTGCTGGTCGCCGGGGAGGCGGCGGGCGGCGACAAGCGCGGCCGACAGTCCGCCTCCCTTCTCGTGGTGGGAACCGAGGACTATCCGCTCGTCGACTTCCGCGTTGACAACCACGCGGCCCCGCTCGTCGAGTTGCGAAAGATGCTCGACCTGTCGGCAGGCGATCACTACCGGAGCTTCCGTGCCCAGCTTCCCACCCGGGACAACCCGTTCAATTTTTGACTTGCCGAGGGGCGGGCGTTACAGCCGGTCCTGAAGCGCGCGGAACCAGTCGAGGCGGCCCTCGACCTCGCCGATGTCGTGATCCAGCCAGGGCACCAGATGCCCCGGGTCGCCGGCATGGTGCTGGCGCAGATCGGTCAGGCGGGCCAGCTCCCTTTCGCAGATGTCCGCCAGGATTTCGGCCTGAAGCTGCTGGTCTGCGGGGTCCAGCAAGTGGAGGAAGCGCATCTTCAGCGCGATGATCAGCTTGTTCACCTCCCCGATGGGTCCGCGCAGATTGGCGGTCAGGAGGCGGCGCAGCTCGTCCCGACCGGCTTCGGTAATGGACAGAACGGCCGTCTCGTGGTCGGCGGCCTCGTCCTCAGCCTTGACCAAACCTTCCACCCGCAGCAGCTCGAGGGACGGCCCCATCAGCTCCAGCGACGGGCCGACGATCCGGCTGCTGAAGTGGCGCACCTCGCTGGCCAATTCCGCATAGGATTTCGGCGCCTGCGCTAGGATTCCCAGCGCCGCCAGGCGGACCGACTCGCTCGGAATCAGGCTGTTGTCCTTGTACATCTCCGCAGTCCTTGGCTCCGCGACGGGATGATGGAAGCGGAATCGTTCGCTATTCGAAGGCCGGCGTCAAGAGGTCCAAATTGCCTCAGCCGCCTTGGCGCAGCTGCGCATCAGGCGGCTGCTGAAAGCCCGAGCCGCTGCCAGACCTGGGCCATGGCCTCCACCAGCTCCGCCATCATCGCGTCGGTGTGGAACGGCGTCGGCGTCAGGCGGAGCCGCTCGGTCCCGCGCGGCACGGTCGGGTAGTTGATCGGCTGGACGTAGATCCGATGCGACGCCAGAAGCTCGTCGCTTGCCTGCTTGCAGGCTCGCGCGTCGCCGACTAGGACAGGAACGATATGGCTTTCCGAAGGCATCACCGGCAGGCCGGCCTCGGCCAGCAGGCGCTTGCAGGTTGCGGCGCGCTCCTGATGCAGGGCGCGCCTAGTGTCGTCGGTCTTCAGATGGCGAATGCTGGCCAGCGCCCCGGCGGCGATCACCGGCGGCAGCGCCGTGGTGAAGATGAAGCCGGAGGCGAAGCTGCGGATCACGTCGACGAGCGCCGTCGAGCCGGCGATATAGCCGCCCATCACGCCGAAGGCCTTGCCGAGGGTGCCTTCGATCACGGTCAGCCGCTGCATCTGCCGCTCGCGCTCGGCGACGCCGCCGCCACGCGGGCCATACATGCCGACCGCATGAACCTCGTCGAGATAGGTCATCGCGCCATGCCGCTCGGCCACGTCGCAGATCTCGGCGATCGGCGCGATGTCGCCGTCCATCGAATAGACCGATTCGAAGGCGACCAGCTTCGGCCGGCCCGGCGCCACCGAGGCCAGCAGCTCGTCGAGATGTGCGACGTCGTTATGGCGGAAGATGTGCTTCTCGGCGCGGCTCGCACGGATGCCCTGGATCATCGAGGCGTGATTCTGTTCGTCCGAGAAAACGACGCAGTCCGGCAGCAGGGAGGCCAAGGTGCCCAGCGTCGTCTCGTTCGAGATATAGCCGGAGGTGAAGAGCAGCGCCGCTTCCTTGGCGTGCAGATCGGCGAGTTCCCGCTCGAGAAGGACATGATAGTGGTTGGTGCCGGAGATGTTCCGCGTGCCGCCGGCCCCGGCGCCGCAGCGCTGAAGCGCCTCGGTCATGGCCGCGATCACCGCCGGATGCTGGCCCATACCGAGATAGTCGTTGCTGCACCAGACCATAACCTCTTCAGCCCCGCGTCCGGATTTTTCAGGCGGGTGGTGCAGAGCCTTCGGGAAAGCACCGGCGCAGCGTTCGAGATCCGCGAAAACGCGGTAACGCCCCTCGGCCTTGAGGCCCGCGATCGTATCGCGGAAGAACTGCTCGAAATCCATATTGATCCCACTATAGCGCGGGCAGCGCCTTACACGCTAGGCCACAACCGTAAAATGACCGTGAACCGGCCGGGAGGGAATGCGTCACGCTGCCGCGCCCGGCTGCGACGGTACAGCCATTTGCTGCCCTAGAACCACAGAGGCACAGAGAAAAGTTAATCTCTATGTCTCTGTGGTTTTCACCTTTTCGACAGTTTCTGGGCGATTGTCACGCCACCGAGCGCAGCCCCTGGTCCTGTACCCAGGTGGCGGTGTCGTCGAGGGCGCGGCCGAACCGGTCGAACATGTCGGTGATCTCGGCTTCGGTGGCGATCAGCGGCGGGCAGAAGGCCACGCTGTCGACAATCGCCCGCAGGATCACGCCATGTTCCTGGGCGCGGCCGACGGCGTAGGAGCCGACGGCCTGCTTCGGGTCGAAGCTCTCCTTGGTCGCCTTGTCCTTGACCAGCTCGATCGCGCCGACCAGGCCAACGCCGCGCACCTCGCCGACCAGCGGGTGATCGGCGAACCGCTGCAACCCCTCCTGGAAGACGGGGGCAAGGCGGCGGACCTGCGCGACGATGTCGCGCTCTTCATAGATCTTCAGCGTCTCGAGCGCGACCGCGACGCTCGCCGGATGGCCGGAATAGGTGAAGCCGTGACCGAAGGTGCCGAGCTTGCCGCTGTTGTCGCGGATCGCCTGATAGACCTTCTCGTTGATCATTACCGCGGCGATCGGCAGATAGGCGGAGGAGAGCTGCTTGGCGACGGAGATGATGTCCGGCTTCAGGCCATAGGTCTCGATGCCGAACATGCTGCCGGTGCGCCCGAAGCCGGTAATCACCTCGTCCGCGATGAACAGGATGTCGTATTTCTTCAGAACGGCCTGGATTTTCTCGAAATAGGTCCGCGGCGGGATGATCACGCCGCCGGCGCCCTGCACCGGCTCGGCGATGAAGGCGGCCACCGTGTCCGGCCCCTCGTCGAGGATCAGTTTTTCCAGGTTGGCGGCCATCCGGCTGGCGAAGTCTTCCTCCGACTCGCCCGGCAGGCCGAAGCGGTAATGATGCGGACAGTCGGTATGCAGGATGTTCGCGATCGGCAGGTCGAAGTCGATATGATTGTAGGGCAGTCCGGTCAGGCTGGCCGCCGCGACGGTGACGCCGTGATAGCCCTTGAGTCGGGCGATGATCTTCTTCTTCTCCGGCCGGCCGATGGCGTTGTTGTAGTACCAGACCAGCTTGACCACAGTGTCGTTGGCTTCGGACCCGGAATTGGTGAAGAAGACCTTCGACATCGGCACCGGCGCGAGGCCGATCAGCTTCTCGGCGAGGTCGATGGCCGTATCGTGCGACTTAAAAGTGAAGGTGTGATAATAGGGCAGCTTGCGAAGCTGTCGCGTTGCCGCTTCGACCAGCCGCTCCTCGCCGAATCCAAGAGAGGTGCACCACAGGCCGGCCATGCCCTCGATATAGGGCTTGCCGTTCTCGTCATAGACATAGACGCCCTTGCCCTCGGTCAGCACCAGCGGGCCCTCGGCCTCGAGCTTTACCGCATTGGTATAGGGGTGCAGGTGGTAGGCGATATCGCGCGCGCTGGCGGAATTGCTCAGCTGGGTCATTCTTTCCTCGCTTGGGTCGTGATGGGGCGATCGTCGACGCCCGCGCCTGTTTGGAAGCCGCGCCTAATATCCGCCTTGCCCGAAGCGGTGTCAAAGGGGCGCCGAAGCGACCGTCGAGCGTCCGGAATGCCCGCCGAAGGAAAGATTGAACGGGAGCCCGGTTCGGGTAGTGTTCGGTGAAAGAGGGAGAACGCGACATGACCATCAGAATTTGCATTGCCGGGGCGACTGGCTGGGTCGGGCAGAGCCTGGTCGAGGCGGTGGCCGCCGCCGAGGATCTGGCGCTCGCCGGCGCTGTGGCGCGCAAGGGAGCGGGGGAGGATGTCGGGACGGCCCTGGGGCGCGAACCCGTCGGGGTCGCCTTGTCGGCGAGTGTCGCGGACGCGCTTGCCGTGCCGACCGACGTGCTGATCGATTATACCCATCCCACGGCGGTGAAGGCGCATGTCCTGGCCGCGGTGGAGCGAGGCGTCGCCGCGATCGTCGGCACGTCGGGCCTCACCGCCGCCGACTATGACGAGATCGACCGGGCGGCGCGGGATCGGGGCGTCGGCGTGGTCGCCGCCGGCAATTTTTCGCTGACGGCGACGCTGCTGCAGCATTTCGCCCTAATCGCGGCGGCACATGTGCCGGAGTGGGAGATCCTTGATTACGGCAAGTCGACCAAGCCGGATGTGCCGAGCGGCACGGCCCGGGAACTGGCCGAGCGCCTCGGTCAGGTCGGCCAACCGCCGCTCGGCGTGCCGCTCGACAAGCTGGTCGGCCCGAAAGAGGCGCGCGGCGCCGATATCGGCGGAAGCCGCGTCCATTCGATTCGGCTGCCAAGCTATGTGCTGTCCTGCGAGGTGGTGTTCGGGATGGCGGGCGAGCGCCTCAGCCTGCGCCATGACGCCGGCAGCAGCGCCGAGCCCTATGTCGCTGGCACGCTGCTCGCCGCCCGGCGCGCCGGTGCCATTACGGGTCTGGTGCGCGGGCTGGACAGGTTGCTCTTCGGATAGAACGCGGCGTATCCCATCTCTATCCCGCCCGCCACCTAAGGGCGCCAACTGCAGCGGTCGCGAACCTATATGTTGAATGATAGCCGCTTTGCGCAATCTGTGCGGTCCACGGTTGACCGTGGCCGGCCGGACCGAGGCTTTCGGACAACTCACGGGGACAGTGACCATGCAAGTCAGGGTTTTTGACCAGCCGGAGACCGACACCACCGTCGCGATGACGAATCAGGAGATGGGCCAGAGACGGGAGGCAGGCCCGATGCTCCGCGACGCCGCCGTCGCCGCGAACGCCGCGTGGCTCATCGTCGCCGTTTTCTATCTCATGGCGGAGGGCGCGTCCGGGAGTGGAAGCCTTTTCACATTCCTGCTCGCGGGTATCGGTTTTCCGCTCCTCAACCTGCTGACGGTGCTCCGGAGCGAGTCTGCGGAATGGTGGGAAGATTGACGCGGACCGGTCGACCGGATGAGGCTCAACTCCGCCCGTAGGTATCCTCGAGTCGGACGATGTCGTCCTCGCCGAGATAGGCGCCGGACTGGACCTCGATGAGGTGGAGCGGCTCGTCGGTCAGGTTCTCCAGGCGGTGGACGGTGCCGA
>QOZR01000019.1 GCA_003576685.1 Virgifigura deserti | reverse complement strand
CGCGCTCCGCGTCCGGCCGAGGCGGCCGCCCGAGCCGGCGCGGCCGACGGGCCGGCTTTGCGCTGGAGGCGCGCCAGCGCCGCCTCGCGCCGTCGCAAGGCGCGCAGGCTGACGCCGAGCATGCCGGCCAGAACGATGAAGGTGACGGCGAAGGCCGGCCAGACGAAGGCCGCATATCCTCCCATCGCCAGGAATGCTGTAATCGAATTCACCGCTGTCCTGCGAAAATCGCCCTTCTTATAACAGACCTTCCAGTGGCAATGGCAGCGACCGGCTGCCGCACCCCAACCATGCCCGGATCGGACTTCAGCCGCGGATCTGCGCCATTTGCGCCGTGCGCAATTTGGCTGCCACCACTTCGGACTTTACGCGCAGCAGCAGCACCGTGACGAAATAGGCCGTGAAGCCCAGCCCCATCAGCAGCAGCGGCGTCAGCATCGCCGGGTCGATCGCCGGCGCGTCGAAGCGGCTGATGCTCGCCGGCTGATGCAGCGTGTTCCACCAATCGACGGAGAACTTGATGATCGGCACATTGACGAAGCCGACCAACGCCAGGATCGCGGCGGCGCGGGCACCCCGGGTCGGATCGTCGAAGGCGTTCGCCAGCGCGATATAGCCGAGATACAGGAAGAACAGGATCAGCACCGAGGTCAGCCGCGCATCCCAGACCCACCAAGTGCCCCACATCGGCTTGCCCCACAGCGATCCGGTGACCAGCGCGATAAAGGTGAAGCCGGCACCGATCGGGGCGGCGGAGCGGGCGATCAGATCGGCGAGCGGGTGCCGCCAGATCAGCGCCGTCGCGCTGGCCACCGCCATGCAGGTATAGACGAACAGCGCCATCCAAGCAGCCGGCACATGCACATACATAATGCGCACCGTCTCGCCCTGCTGATAGTCGGGCGGCGAGGCGAACAAGGCGAAATAGAGGCCGGCGACCAGAAGCAGTGCGGTCGCCGCGGCGCTCCACGGCAAAACCGCGCCGGCGATCCGCATGAAGCGGCTGGGATTAGCGAAGCGATGCAGCATGACGGCAGTTATATGGCAGTATGGGACCAGACTGCCAAGCTTTCCGGGCAAATCTGCTATCTCGGGGAACTCGGTAACGCAGTCTTGATCGCGGGCCCGGCCTGAACCGACTATAGCGGCCTCCTCATCACGGCAGGGTGCGCACAGGATGACTCCGGACCGCAGCGTTACGCTTTATTATTCCCCGAACACCAGATCGTTGGGCGCCCTCACCCTGCTGGAAGAGCTCGGCGTGCCTTACGAGCTGCATGTGCTCGACATGAAGGCCGGAGAGCAGCGCCAGCCGGCCTATCTTGCCATCAACCCGATGGGCAAGGTGCCTGCGCTGAAGCATGGCGAGGCGATCGTCACGGAACAGGTCGCCGTCTTCCTTTATCTCGCCGACCTGTTTCCGGAGGCTGGGCTGGCGCCGCAAATCGGCGATCCTCTGCGCGGGCCCTATCTGCGCTGGCTGGTCTATTACGCCGGCTGCTTCGAGCCGGCGGTCGTCGACCATGCGCTCAAGCGGGAGCCGGCGCCACCGGCGATGTCTCCCTATGGCGACTACGACACGATGCTGAAGACGCTCGTCGACCAACTCGGCAAGGGACCATATCTCCTGGGCGACCGCTTCTCCGCCGCGGATGTTCTATGGGGTACGGCCCTGACCTGGACGATGGGATGGAAGCTGGTGCCCGATCTTCCTGAGATCACGGCCTATGTGAACCGCGTGAATGCGAGGCCGGCAGTCGCCAGGGCCAGAGCCAAGGAGGCGGAAC
Organism: Virgifigura deserti; assembly: GCA_003576685.1. Lineage (GTDB taxonomy): Bacteria > Pseudomonadota > Alphaproteobacteria > Dongiales > Dongiaceae > Virgifigura > Virgifigura deserti. The sequence continues at coordinate 57,661 of QOZR01000019.1, read as the reverse complement.
TTGCCGCTGCTCAGGAGGCGGCGCCCGAGGCGAAGCCGAACTAATCGAGTGCCTGGCGCAGCGCGGCGGCGGTGGCCCAGGGGGCGAGCGGCAGGGCGGCGAGCAGGAGGCCGCCCAGTATCAGGAGATGCGGCCGCGGCGGCAGCCCGGCGATGGCGGCATCGATCGCGCTGACGCCGAAGATCAGCACCGGGACATAGAGCGGCAGGATCAGGAGCGGCAGAAGGACTCCGCCGCGGCGGGCGCCGAGCGTCAGCGCTGCCCCGATGGCGCCGACCAGGCTGAGGACCGGCGTGCCGAGCAGCAGCGCCAGAACCAGAACGCCGAGGCCGCTCGCCTCCATGCCTAGCAGCAGTCCGAGCACAGGTGCGGCCAGCAGCAGCGGCAGTCCGGTGGTCAGCCAATGGGCCGCGACCTTGGCCAGCACCACGAACTCGAGCGGCAGCGGTGTCAGCGCAAGCTGGTCGAGGCTGCCGTCCTCGGCATCGGCGAGGAATAGCCGCTCGAGCGACAGCAGCGCGGCGAACAGCGCCATCACCCAGATCACGCCGGCGCTGATCCGTGCCAGGATGTTCGGCTCTGGCCCGACACCGAGCGGGAACATCACGACGGCCAGCACGAAGAACATCAGGACCGTCGCGGCATCCGATCCCTGGCGCAGCGACAGCCGCAGGTCGCGGGCGATCAGATGAAGGGCGATCATGGCGAGTCTGCTTCAAGGGCTGCTGGTTCAAGCACCGCTGGCGCGAAGTCGGCCAGCGAGAGTCGGACCGCTTGCGGTAGCCCGAGATCGTCGTGGCTCGACAGGACGACGCTACCGCCCGCCGCCCGCTGCGCGGCGATCGCGTCGATGAGCTGGCCGATGCCGGCTGTGTCGAGGGCGGTCGTCGGCTCGTCGAGCAGCCAGAGCGGCGCCGGCGTCGCGAGAAGCCGGGCCAGTGCAAGGCGGCGGCGCTGGCCGGCCGACAGAAGCCGCGCCGGCAGGTCTGCCAGCGGCTCGATCCCGAACCGGGCGAGGGCACCGCGCAGACTGTCCGCCGCGCCCGGCTGATCCGCAACGCCGGATCGCATCCGGGCCCAGAACCGCAGATTCTCCTCGACGGACAGTGTCGGCTTGACGGCGTCGGCGTGTCCCAGGAAGTGAAGCCGCCGGCGATGGGCCTCCGGCTCCTCGGCAATGGCCGCGCCGTTCCAGCGCAGCTGCCCTTCGGCGGGCCGCAGCAGCCCGGCCATGCAGCGGAGCAGGGTCGACTTGCCGCTGCCGTTCGGCCCGGTCAGCAGCAGGGCGCCGCCGGACCGGACGGAAAAATCGAGCTTGTGGAACACCATCCGCTGGCCGCGGACGCAGAGCAGGTTATGGCCGGTGAAGCTGTTCACCGGACGAGCATGTGCCATGCCGGCCGGGTGTTCGCAAGAGAGTCGGGCGCAAGGGAGTCTTGTTTTTCAAGAAGAATGCGCCGCGTTCCGTGGGATGGACCGGAACGCGGCGCGGAAGTCTCGACAGGGGCCGGGGGTCGGTCCGGCACCTATCCTCGCTCCAGTCTGAGGGGGCTAATCGAGGCCGACTGGCAAGCCTCCGACAGAGAGGGAAGTCTCCGTACGGCGCGCAGGATGCCGGGGCTATATGGCGCCAATGCGCCGCGAAAATGGCAAAACTATGGTATTCCCCTGCTATGGTCCGGCCGAGCAATGGCGAACATGATCGTCGGGCAGGAGTAATATTGGTGCGATTAGCGGTTCATTCACGTCAACGCTTGGAAACCAAGCGTTAGCGACGGGGATTTAGGGTCCCGCATTTTCCGGAGGCTATTCTGCGCCGGTCGATGTCGCCATATAGTGACGAAGCAGCGGACGCCAATTCGTGGGGTCCGGAGAGGGAGAATTGATGTGACTGCGGGAATCGACAGTTTAAAAACCCGCCGCACCTTGAAGGTCGGCAACAGGTCCTACGATTATTTCAGCATCAAGGCAGCGGAGAAGGCCGTCGGGGGCGAGTTTTCCCGCCTGCCGGTTTCCTTGAAGATCCTGCTGGAGAACCTGCTGCGGCATGAGGATGACCGCACCGTCACCGTGGACGACGTCAGGGCGCTCGACACATGGGTCAAGAAGCGAAGCTCGGACCGCGAGATCGCCTATCGTCCCGCCCGCGTGCTGATGCAGGACTTCACCGGCGTCCCCGCGGTGGTCGATCTGGCGGCGATGCGTTCGGCGATGGCGGCGATGGGCGGCGATCCCGAGATGATCAATCCGCTCTCCCCGGTCGATCTGGTGATCGACCACTCGATCACGGCCGACAGCTTCGGCACGCGCCGGGCGCTGGCCGAAAATGTCGAGACGGACTACGAGCGCAACGGCGAACGCTATGGATTCCTGCGTTGGGGGCAGACGGCGTTCGATAATTTCAGCGTCGTCCCGCCGCATACCGGCATCTGCCATCAGGTCAATCTGGAATATCTCGCGCAGGTCGTGTGGACCGCGAAGGTCAAGGACCCGAAGAAGGGCGTGCGGACACTGGCCTATCCCGACACGCTCGTCGGCACCGACAGCCATACGACGATGGTCAACGGCCTCGCCGTGCTGGGCTGGGGCGTCGGCGGTATCGAGGCGGAGGCGGCGATGCTCGGCCAGCCGATCTCGATGCTGATCCCCGAGGTCGTCGGCTTCAAGCTGACCGGCAAGCTGAAGGAAGGGACGACGGCCACCGATCTGGTGCTGACGGTCACGCAGATGCTGCGGAGCAAGGGCGTCGTCAACAAGTTCGTCGAGTTCTACGGCCCCGGCCTCGACGATCTGTCGCTGGCCGATCGCGCGACCATCGCCAACATGGCGCCGGAATATGGCGCGACCTGCGGCTTCTTCCCGATCGATCAGGAGACGCTCAAATATCTGAAGATGACCGGGCGCACCCCGGCCCGCATCGCGCTCGTCGAAGCCTATGCCAAGGCGCAGGGCCTGTGGCGCACCAAGCGCACACCCGACCCGGTCTTCTCCGACACGCTGGAGCTTGACATCGGCACCGTCGAATCGAGCCTCGCCGGCCCGCGCCGCCCGCAGGACCGGGTGCCGCTGTCGACGGCCGCAGAGGCTTTCAAGAAGGACGTCGTGGAGGTGTTCGGGCGCAACAGCGTCGACGAGCCGCGGGTCCCCGTCGAGGGCGGGGACTACGACCTCGGCGACGGCGATGTGGTCATCGCCGCGATCACTAGCTGCACCAACACCTCGAACCCCCATGTCATGCTGGGCGCGGGGCTGGTGGCGCGCAACGCGGTCAAGCTCGGCATGAAGGTCAAGCCGTGGGTCAAGACCACGCTGGCGCCCGGCTCGAAGGTGGTCACCGACTACTTCGCCAAGAGCGGGCTGCAGAAGGACCTCGACAAGCTCGGCTTCAACCTGGTCGGCTATGGTTGCACCACCTGCATCGGCAATTCCGGGCCGCTGCCCGATCCGATCGCCGACGCGGTGACCAAGGGCGACCTGGTCGTCGGCGCGGTACTGTCGGGCAACCGCAATTTCGAGGGGAGGATCAATCCGCACACGCGCGCGAACTATCTGGCGTCGCCGATGCTCGTCGTGGCCTACGCCCTTGCCGGCTCGATGAAGATCGATCTGCTGAAGGACCCGATCGGCGAAGACCGCAAGGGCAGTCCCGTCTATCTGCGGGACATCTGGCCCTCCAACGAGGAGATCGAGGAGACCGTGCGCCGCGCCGTCGCGCCGACCATGTTCCGGAAGCAGTACGGCAACGTCTTCGAGGGCGGCAAGCAGTGGCGCCGGGTCCAGACGGCGAAGGGCCTGACCTATGAATGGGAGTCGGACTCGACCTACATCCAGAATCCGCCCTATTTCGAGGACATGTCGATGGAGCCGGGCGCGATGCATGACATCACGCAGGCCCGCGTGCTGGCGCTGCTCGGCGACAGCATCACCACCGACCACATCTCCCCCGCCGGTTCGATCAAGAAGGACTCGCCGGCCGGGCGGTATCTGATCGAGCATGGCGTGAGCCCGCTCGACTTCAACTCCTACGGCGCGCGGCGCGGCAATCACGAGGTGATGATGCGCGGCACCTTCGCCAATATCCGACTTCGCAACGAGATGGTGCCCGGCGTCGAAGGCGGCGTGACCCGGCATATGCCGGACGGCGGGGTGATGTCGATCTATGACGCGGCGATGAAGTATCGCGACGAGGCCCGCCCCCTGGTCGTCGTTGCCGGCAAGGAATACGGCACCGGCTCGTCGCGCGACTGGGCGGCGAAGGGCACGCTGCTCCTTGGCGTGCGCGCCGTGATCGCCGAAAGCTTCGAGCGGATCCACCGCTCCAATCTGGTCGGCATGGGCGTGCTGCCGCTGCAGTTCAAGCCGGGCATGACCCGCAAGACCTTGAACCTGGACGGCAGCGAGATCTTCGACATCGCCGGCCTTACGGGCAAGATCAGGCCGGGAATGGATCTCGGCTGCCGGATCACCCGCGCCGACGGGACGCGCGAGGAGATGACGCTGCTCTGCCGGATCGATACGCTGGACGAGGTCGAATACTACCGTCACGGTGGTATCCTGCGCTTCGTCCTGCGCAATCTGAATCAGCAGGCGGCCTGATTGGCGACCCGGCCACCGGCGGGCTCGAAACCCGATCCCGCCGGTGGCCGGTCATCACCTTCGCCTCTGTAATTTTCCCAGGTTTCACAATACTGTAACAACAGCATTCAGCGGTTCTTAACGTCCCGCGGCCATCTTCGCCGGGCCTTTAGGGTACGATTAGAGTACGATCCGATCAGGCCCCAAACCGACGCGGGAATCCACTCCTTGAGCAGCGAGCAGGACGGAGAAATCTGGCGTGTCCGCTCGCTCACCATCGCCGCTCCGCCGGTGAGCGCGGCGACATTATGCATCGAAGTCCAGGAGATCCTGACCGAGCGGCCCGACCTGCCTGTGCTGCCGGTCGTAGAAGGCGACCGCCCGATCGGCTTGATCGAGCGGTTCGACTTCTTTGCCAAGTTCGCGCGCCCCTTCTATCGCGAGCTTTACGATCGCCGGCCGGTGACGGCCTTGATGAACCGGCGACCACTCGTCGTCGAGGCGCGGATGACCTTGACCGAGCTCAGCGCGTCGCTGCGGCTGGACGGGTCGGATGCGCTCACCGCCGGGTTCATCGTCACGGAGAACGGTGGGTATCTCGGCATCGGAACGATGCTGGAGCTGGTCGGCCGGATCGCCGAGCATGCGGTGCGCCGCGAACGGGAGGCGGAGGCGGCGTGGCGCCGTGCGGAGCAGGCGAACGCAGCCAAGTCGCAGTTCCTCGCCAATATGAGCCATGAGCTGCGCACGCCGCTCAACGCGATCATCGGGTTCTCGGAGGTGATGAAGCAGGAGGTGTTCGGCCCGATCGGCAATCCCTCCTATCGCGACTATGCCGGTGACATCCATCAGAGCGGCATGCACCTGCTGGCCCTGATCAATGATATCCTCGATCTCTCGAAGGCCGAGGCCGGGCGTCTCGATATCGACGAGGAGCCGGTCGACCTGTCGGAGATCGTGGCGGCCTCGCTGCGGATGATGGAGACCGTCGCGGCAAAGGCGCGGGTGCTTCTGATCGACCGGACGGCACCACCGCTCCCAACGGTCCGCGCCGACGGGCGCAAGCTGCGCCAGATCCTGCTGAACCTGCTCAGCAACTCGGTCAAGTTCACGCCCGCCGGCGGTCATGTCGTCCTGCGGGCGCAGCGAAGCGAGGATGGCTGGCTCACGCTGTCCATCGCGGACACGGGCATCGGCATCGCCAGCGAGGACATCCCGAAGGCCCTGGAGCCGTTCGGTCAAGTCGCGAACGCGCAATCGCGCCGGCATGAGGGATCCGGGCTTGGCCTGCCCTTGACCAAGCGCCTCGTGGAGCTGCATGGCGGTCAGCTCGAACTGCGGAGCGCGCCGGGACAAGGGACCACCGCGATCATCAGCCTGCCGCCGGAGCGCATTCTCCGGCCGGAGGCCGATGCCGCGGTAGCACCCATTTCCCGTGACGGACTGTTCTCTACCGGACCGTGATGCGCAGCGGTCAGGCGGCCATCGATCTGCGCAGGACGTCCGACAGGCGGCGGGAGAAGGCGGCGGGATCGGGCAGCGTCTCGCCCTCGACGATGCGTGCCTGGTCGAGCAACAGCCAAGCCGCCTCGGCAACCTCGTCGCCGTGACCATTGTCGCCGATCCGCTTCGCCAAGCTAGCGACCAGCGGGTGCGCGGGATTGATTTCCAGAACGCGCTTGGCGCCGGCCTCGATCTGCCGGTGCTGCTTCAAAAGCCGCTCGAGATGGATATCCATGTCGCCCTCATCGGCGACCAGGCAGACGGGGCTGTCGGTCAGGCGCTGCGACAGGCGGACATCCTTGACTGCATCCTTGAGCGTCAGGCGGAAGAGGGCGATCAGATTGTCGATGCCGGCGGCTGGCGGCTCGGACTTTTTCGTCTCGCCGGCCGGCGCTTCGATCCGGTCGAGATCGGCGCCGCCGCGGGTGACCGACTTGAAGGCCTTGCCCTCGAATAGGCCGACGGCGGGAACCCAGAACTCGTCGACCGGATCGGTCAGCAGCAGCACTTCGACGCCGCGCGCGGCGAAGCCCTCGAGCTGCGGGCTCCGCGCAACGGCTTCGGTGCTGTCACCGGTGATGTAGTAGATCGCATCCTGTCCGGGCTTCATGCGCCCGACATAGTCGGCGAGGCTGACGAGCCCTTCGCCGGCCGTCGAGCGGAACCGGGCCAGCTTCAGGATGGGGTCGCGCTGGTCGCTGTCCTCATACAGCCCCTCCTTCAGGACGGCGCCGAAATTGTTCCAGAAGGTGGTGTAGTCCTCGGGGTCGCTGTCCGCCTTCTTCTGCAGCTCGTTCAGAACGCGCTTGGTCACGCCGGCGCGGATCTTGGCCAGTATCGGATTGTGCTGCAGCATTTCGCGGCTGATGTTGAGCGGCAGGTCCTCCGAATCGATGATGCCGCGCAGGAACCGCAGATAGGCAGGCAGCACCTCCTCGCAGCTTTCGGTGATGAAGACGCGCCTGACATAGAGTCGGACGCAATGCTTGCGGTCCGGATGGAACAGGTCGAGCGGCTTCGCCGAGGGGACGAAGAGCAGGCTGGTATATTCGATCTTGCCCTCGACGCGGGCGTGTAGGGTGAGCCAGGGCGAGTCGAAGCTGTGTGCGGTGTGGCGGTAGAACTCCGCGTACTGCGCCTCGGTGATCTCCGATTTCGGCCGCGTCCACAGCGCCGAGGCCGCGTTGATGGTGTGCTCCTTGCCGTTCTCGATCAGCAGGATCGGTAGCGCGATATGATCGGAATATTTGGTGACGACGCGGCGGAGCTGATTGGAATCGAGAAACTCGTCCTCGCCCTCGCGCAGATGCAGGGTGATGCGCGTGCCGCGCGACTCGACCTCGGCCGGCGCCACCGTAAACTCGCCCTTGCCTTCGGAGATCCAGCGCCAGCCCTGGTCCTCGCCCGCCTTGCGGCTCGTGACCTCGACGCGCTCGGCGACCATGAAGGCGGAGTAGAACCCGACGCCGAACTGCCCGATCAAAGCGAGATCCTTCGCCGCATCGCCGGTCATCTGGCCGACGAAGGCCGAGGTGCCGGACCGCGCGATAGTGCCGAGATTCTCCACCAGGTCGTCGTGGTTCATGCCGATGCCGTTGTCGGCGATCGTCAACGTCCGCGCCGCGCGGTCGGCGCTCAAGGTGACTCGGAAGTTCGGATCGGATGCCGTCAGTTCCGGCTGCGTCAGGCTGAGATAGCGCAGTCGGTCACAGGCGTCCGAAGCGTTGGAGATGAGCTCCCGCAGAAAGACCGTTTTATCGCTGTAAAGCGAATGCGCAACAATATCGAGAAGGCGGCTGACCTCCGCCTGAAATCCGTGTTTTTCTTCTTGCATCCTGGTGCCCCTGGCAAGTCGTGCCGTTAATGCCGGCAGATATGTGCAGTCGGCGGCGGGGCATCAAGTCTGGTGTTGCCCACTCGATAAGCTCGGGGTGAGGGGAGGGCCTCATATTGAGCCCATCGAAGCATGAGGTCCTTTACTCTGCGCTGGGAGGCCGGGAGCTGTGAACGCGATACAGATCAAAGACTCCGCTTAGGTCCAATCATCAGACTGCCGTTCCCCTTGCAATAGCGCGTCGGAATCCTGATTTTCCAGCTATGGAGTTCCCCTCGGAGAGGCGGATCACCGCCGTCCTGGGCCCGACCAATACGGGCAAGACCTATCTCGCCATCGAGCGGATGCTGGGCCACCGGTCAGGCATGATCGGCTTTCCCTTGCGGCTGCTCGCCCGCGAGAACTACGACCGGATCGTCCGGCTGAAGGGGCGGGGTGCCGTGGCGCTGGTCACCGGCGAGGAGAAGATCGTCCCGCCGAATCCGGCCTATTTCGTCTGCACCGTCGAATCCATGCCGCTCGACCGGCGGGTCGCCTTCCTCGCCGTCGACGAGATCCAGCTCGCCGCCGATCCGGAACGCGGGCATATCTTCACCGACCGGCTCCTGCGCGCCCGCGGCACCGAGGAGACGATGTTCCTCGGCTCCGACACCATCCGGCCGCTGATCCGCAAGCTGGTGCCGGAGGCCGCGTTCCTCAGCCGACCGCGCTTCTCGACGCTCAGCTATGCGGGGCCGAAGAAGCTGACGCGCCTTCCGCCGCGCAGCGCCGTCGTCGCTTTCTCCGCCGCCGACGTCTACCAGATCGCCGAAGTGATGCGCCGCCAGCGCGGCGGCACTGCCGTCGTCATGGGCGCGCTCAGCCCGCGCACGCGCAATGCCCAGGTCGACATGTATCAGTCCGGCGAGGTCGATTATCTGGTGGCGACCGACGCCATCGGCATGGGCCTCAACATGGATCTTGACCATGTCGCCTTCGCCCGGCTAACCAAGTTCGACGGCCGCGCGCCCCGGCGCCTGACGCCGGCGGAGCTGGCCCAGATCGCCGGCCGCGCCGGCCGTCATATGAGCGACGGCAGCTTCGGCACGCTCGCCGAGGTCGGACCGCTCGAGCCGGAGATCGTCGATGCCGTCGAGAACCACCGGTTCGATCCGCTGACCGCCCTCCATTGGCGAAACCCGGACCTCGAATTCCGCTCCCTGGGCCTCCTTCTGCGGTGCCTCGAGCGCCGGCCGCCGGCCGGCGGCCTGATCCGGGTGCGCGACGCCGACGACCATCTGGCCTTAGCGGCGCTGGCCCGCGACGAGGAGATCGCCCGCCTCGCCGGCAACCCAGCGGCCCTCCGCCTCCTCTGGGAGGTCTGCCAGATTCCGGATTTCCGCAAGGTGTTGAGCGACGCCCATACGCGGCTGCTGGGCCAGATCTTCCGCTATCTGGCGGGCCCGCCGGCCGGCCAGTCCGAAGGGCGGCTGCCGGAGGATTGGGTGGGCCGGCAGATCGCCCGGATCGACCGCACCGACGGCGACATCGACACGCTCGTCGCCCGGATCGCCCATATCCGCACCTGGACCTATATCAGCCATCGCGGCGACTGGCTCGCCGATCCCGTGCATTGGCAGGACCGTGCCCGCGCGATCGAGGATCGGCTGTCGGATGCCTTGCACCACAGCCTGACGCAACGTTTCGTCGATCGCCGCCACGCGGTGCTGGTCCGCCGGATGGCCGGCGGCGGCCGACTCTTGAGCGCGGTCGACCAGGACGGTACGGTGATCGTCGAGGGCCATCCGGTCGGCCGGCTCGACGGCTTTTGCTTCGTTCCCGACAGCGTGGTCGGCGGTGAGGAGGCGCGGCCGCTGCTGGCTTCCGCTCGCCGCGCCTTGGTTCAGGAGATCCCGACGCGCGTCCGCCGCCTTGAAGGCGAAGAGGATGGTGCCTTCGATCTCCGCGCCGACGGGACGGCGACCTGGCACGGAACGCCGGTGGCGCGTCTGGCGGCCGGTGCAGGCCCGCTCACGCCCGCGATCGAGCCGCTGCCCAGCGACTTTCTCGAAGGCGCCTTGCGCGACCGGGTGCGCCGCCGCCTGACGCTCTGGCTGGAGGCGTGGCTGCGGCAAAAGCTGCGTCCGCTTTGGCGCGCGCGCGACGCCGCCTTGTCCGGGCCGGCGCGCGGGCTCGTCTTCCAACTGGTCGAAGCGCTCGGGCTGCTGCCGCGCCGCATCGTGGCGCCGCAACTCGCTGCCCTCACCACCGAGGACCGCCAGACCCTGGCGCGGCTCGGCGTCCGTATCGGTGCCGAGAGCATCTGGTTCCCCGGCCTGATGAAGGGGCGGCCGCTCACCCTGCGGGCCCTGCTCTGGGCCGCGCATCGGGGCCATTCTCCCGCTGCACCGCCGGCCGGCCGGCCGCTCAGCCTCGTGCCCGATCCCGCTTTGCCGGCGGATCTCTACCCGATTCTCGGCTATCGCCTGTTCGGCGGCACGGCAGTCCGCGTCGATGCGCTCGAGCGGCTGACCAAGGCGACACGAAAGCTGTCGCGGCAGGGGCCGTTCGCCGCGTCCGAACCTCTGCGGGCGCTCGCCGGCTGTCCGCAGGACGCGTTGCCCGCGATCCTCCTGGCGCTCGGCTATCAGCAGCGCACGGAGGAAGGCGGGGACGATCGCTTCGTCGCGCGGCCGCGTCGGCAGAAGGCGCGCAAGCGGGCCGCCGCGCCGGCGTCGAAGTCGGATCATCGCGGAAGATCGGCGCGCAAGCGCGACGGCGACTCGCCGTTCTCGGCGCTGCGCGACCTGCAGTTCAGCAAATGATGGAGAGGATGACGGAAATCACCAGCACCGGGGCGACCACTGGGGCGACCCTGCGCCTCGACAAGTGGCTGTGGTTCGCGCGCTTCTGCAAGAGTCGGGCGCTCGCCACGAAGCTGTGCGCCGCCGGAAAAATCCGGATCGGCGGCACGCTGGTGCAGAAGGCGCATCATGCGGTAAGGCCCGGCGACGTGCTGACCTTTCCGCTCGGGCCGCATATCCGCGTCATCCGAATCCTGAGCCTCGGCACGCGGCGCGGCCCGGCCGTCGAGGCGCGGACGCTGTACGAGGATCTGGCGCCGCCGGCGCCACGCACTGCCGAGCCGATGGCCGCCGCCGTCGCCCCACGCGATCGAGGAGCCGGCCGCCCGACGAAATCGGAACGCAGGGCAACCGATCGGCTCACGGTTAAAAACTGAGCCTACCTACTATCTCGACCCATGCACACGCTTAGGCTTTCAAAACCCCAGCCTGTCAATCAGTTCCTTTACCAAAGCCATGCGGCCTAGCAAATTGAGCGCAAATGCTCCGGCAGAACGGAGGACCTGCCAATAATACCATCGCCATGCTGATCCAAGACCGCGTTTAATGGCGCGACGTTGGAAACATTCTTCGAGATCACCGAGGATGCTCTCAAGTTGTTCCGCTGGGCAGAGGTAGAAAAGGATCGCCTCACCTAGAACGGGTACTTGAGCAGATGCGGTCAGTGTAGACTGCCTCGCTTCTGATTTGCCGCTTTTAAATTGTATGTACTCGTCAACAAGGAGAACATTAAGTAATGGGCGGTGCTCCAATTCGTCAATAATTTCCCTCAGGTCGTCGCGGAGTCCTGCTATGGCTTCTTCTCGGCGCTCTAATGTGGCTTCTGCCCATAGAGAATCGAGCCTCTTTAATTCATCTTCAAGATTAGGGTCATAGGGTCGAGTAGTATTTGTATTATTTTTTTTCTGCGAGAAAACATTTTTGGATCTGTTCATGGTTGTGCTCCTACCAAAGCAGGAGTGGCAAAGTTGGCCAGTGTGTCTCGAGACCGATTAATGGCTTCTACACCGGCCGCCTCAATCTTATAGTATCTCTTTCGGCGACCACCGCGTTCTGCTGTGGGTTCACCCCACCATGAAGAGACAAACCCTTTTCGTTCCAAGCGGTCTAGCGCCGTGTAAAGAGCTCCGACACTCACGTCCCTATTTGTCCGCTCTTTAATTTGCTGCCTTATAATTACGCCGTACGCATTTTGTGGTTGCTGAAGTAGCACGCTGAGAATCTGGAACTCGAAGTTCCCAAGTGTTTCTCGGGTCACGAGGAGCCTCTCGATTAGATCTACGATGTAGGACATATCGTAGCCAAGAGGCTGTTCTGCAAGGGTGCGCTTGGAGAAATGTTGCTGGTCAAGTTAGTGGCCCAGCGCGAACCGGGAACCGGCCGCCCGACGAAATCGGAACACCAGGCGACCGACCGGCTCCTCGGGGATATAGGGGCGGAGGATTAGGAGCCTCAAGACGCTCCAAACCGCCTTTCATATTCCGCCTCGATTCTTGTGTGCGTCGACCAGAAGGGTCGTGGCACTTCACCGTTCAGATGGTCAATTAGGATGGCGAGATGGGTGTGCCAGCCACTAGCGACATCCGTCATCGCCGCACTGTCGCCGAGCCGGCGATGCGTCAGCACGAGGAGCACGCCCTCGCCCTGTGGAGTCAGCTCGAAGGTGACTTCCGAGTCTTCCGGCTTGTCGGCCCATGTGTAACTCAGCAGGCGCGGCGGGTCGCAGCGCGTGATGCGGCCATGGGTGGTCACCCCGTTCTCGTAATGCTTGTACCGATCCGGTGTCGGCTCTCTCTGCGGGGACAACTCGGCATGGCGGAATCGCAGCTCGACCTCTCCGCCGACGCGGAGCTCCATCGGGCCGGAGGCCAGCCATTTGCCCCGCTTCTCCGAGTCCGTCAGGTAGGCCCAGACGCGCTCGATCGGGCCGGGCAGCACACGCTCGAAGCGGACCGTGCCGGCTTCCGTGACAACGCCATAGTCGTTCATTTCTTGCTCCTCACTCTCCACTGATTTCAGGTTGCGTCAGCTCGCGCTCGAGCAGGTCGAGCCGCTCGCTCCAGAAGCGCTCATAGAAGCCCAGCCATTCGTCGGCCGAGGCGAGCGGCGCAGGATCGAGGCGGCAGACATGCGTGCGGCCCTTCACCGTGCGCCGGACCAGGCCCGCACGTTCCAGCGCCTTGACATGCTTGGACGCGCCGGCGAAGGACATGCGGAATGGCGCCGCTAGCTCGCCGATGCTGCGCTCCCCCGCCGCGAGGCTGCGCAGCATCGCCCGCCGGGTCGGGTCGGCCAGGGCGTGAAACACCGCGTCGAGGCGTTCGGATTGTTGTTCAACCATGTGGTTGAATATATCAGCGGAGCAATGAACGGTCAACCGTTCGGTTTAATGATCACCCGAGACCGGTCCCGCCGTAAACGTCAGGCCCGTTCGAAGATCAGCGACAGATTATTGGCCGGCATATCGACCCGATCCCGCAGGGCGAAGCCGTGCGTCCCGGCGAGCGCCGCGACGGCCTCCAGATCGCGCACGCCCCAAGTCGAATCCTGTGCGCGGAGCATGCGGTCGAACGCCTCATTGCTTGGCGCCGTGTGCTTGCCGCCGATGCGGAAGGGACCATATAGAAAAAGCACTCCGCCGGCGGAAAGAAGCTGCCCCGCGCCGGCGACGAGTCCCTCGGCGGCGCTCCACGGGGAGATGTGAATCATGTTGATGTTGACGATGGCCCGCAGCGGCGCGTCGTCCAGCGCCGCCGTGACCGCTTGCGGCCAGTTCGCGGCGGTGACGTCGAGGGCGAGCGGCGCCCGCAGATTGGGCGCCGCGGCCTCTGCCGCATGAGCGGCGATGCTGGCGCGCATCTCGGCAGCCGCGTCGCTCGGCTGCCAGATCCGCGGCTGCAGGCGGGGCGCGAACCAGGCCGCGTGCTCGCCGGTGCCGCTGGCGATCTCCAGCACGCAGCCGGTCGCCGGTAGGACGCGGGACAGGACCTTGAGGATGGGGCCGCGATTTCGCGACGTGGCGGGTGCGTGGCGCCGGTCATCGGGGTCGGAAGCCATCCTCCGACCTTAGAATTGATGTGCCGGACGGGCAAGCGTATCGGGTGTGGACGCAGGCCCAAAAATCCGTACTTTCCCAAGGGTTGCGCCTTCGGTCGGCGCTATGATAGGCAAGGCGATGATCAATCGAATCAAGGCATTTCTGACGGAGCGTGGGGCGGCGTCGCCGGCCGGCCGGCATGACCGGGACGAGCTGGAGGTCGCGGCAGCATGTCTCCTCGTCGAGGCGGCGCGGATGGATTCGACCGTCGGCGCGATGGAACGCGACACGATCACGCGGCTGGTCAGCGAGCGGTTCTCCCTGAACGCTGAGGAGGCGAACGATCTGGTTTCGCTTGCCGAGGCCAAGGCCGAGCAATCGAGCCAGCTTTTCGGCTTCACGCGGACCGTCAAGGAGCAGTTTTCCTTCGAGGAGCGCATTGAACTGATCGAGATGTTGTGGGAAGTGATCTATGCGGACGATCATGTCCACGATCTCGAATCGAATTTGATGCGCCGGGTGGCGGGGCTGATCCATGTTCCGGATCAGGAAAGCGGCGCCGCCCGCAAGCGGGTTCTGGCGCGACGCGATGTGGGGAACGCATCCGGGGCGTGACTGATGGCGCGACTGACAAAGATGATTTCGCCACGCGCTCGCGTCGATCGCGCGGCTTGCCAAGAGTGTGAGTGGAGACCTCAATGACCTACGTCGTGACCGAAGCCTGCATCAAGTGCAAGTACATGGACTGCGTCGAGGTCTGTCCCGTCGACTGTTTCTATGTCGGCGAGAACATGCTGGTGATCCATCCCGACGAGTGCATCGACTGCGGGGTCTGCGAGCCCGAATGCCCGGTCGATGCGATTCTGCCGGACACCGAGCCCGGGATGGAGCGATGGCTTGAGCTGAACCGCGAATATTCGGCCACTTGGCCGAATATCACCCGCAAGGGCGAGCCGCCGGCCGACGCCGACGCGCACAAGGGCGAAGCGGGCAAATTCGAGAAATATTTTTCCGCCGAGCCGGGAAAAGACTGAGAGCCGCCGCACCCGGCGCTCCCGCTCCGCGCGCCTTTGGCTGTCCTGCGACAGGCCGGGGATGGCCCCTCGGGACGTCCGGCGGAAGACCCTAGGAGAGGCCCCGGGACGCTCGGCGCCGGCGCATCGGTTGTACCGGCGTCATTTTTTTGCTATATTGTTTTGGACAAGGCCCCGGGCAGCCTTTGGGCTGCCCGACGCGTGTTATGCGGTCTCATACCGCCCGATTTCGTCATCCGGACGACTGGGTTTGGTGGCGCAGGTACCCGGCGCGCCGCATGAAGCCTGTTACGGCCGACCCCCGTCGGCCTGACGGCGCCGCTTCCGGGGCCCGGCACGGCTGATTAGGTGAGAGAAAAAAGGAATGTCCAAGGATATCGGATTCAAGCCGGGAGATTTCGTCGTCTATCCGGCCCATGGCGTCGGCAGAGTGCTAAGCATCGAAACCCAGGAGATTTCCGGCTTGAGCCTGCAGGTGATCATCATCACCTTCGACAAGGATCGGATGACCCTACGCGTTCCGGTGGCCAAGGCGAAGAATTCCGGCCTCCGCCGTCTCAGCACGCGCAAGGTGATGGATACCGCCCTGGCGACGCTGAAGGGCCGGTCCCGCATCAAGCGTGCCATGTGGAGCCGCCGTGCCCAGGAATATGAGGCGAAGATCAATTCCGGTGATCCGGTGTCCATCGCCGAAGTCGTCCGCGATCTGCATCGCAACGCCGATCAGCCGGACCAGTCCTATAGCGAGCGGCAGATCTATCAGGCCGCGCTCGACCGTCTCGTGCGCGAGCTCGCCGCCGTCGAAGATATCGACGAGCAAGCCGCAACCCAGCGCCTCGAGCAAGTGCTCAAAGCAGCCTGACCTCGAGGATTGCCCGGCCCGGCCCGGTCGCCCACCCCGAAGCGATGGGAGCGACCGGCCGATAGCCGTCGAACTCTAATGTCGAATCAAGAGAAGTTCGTCATATTGCGGCGGAGTCGGCGGGTCTGGGCGGTCGCAGCCATTCATGGTGACGCGGAGCGCCTCGACGCGCTCCATCACGAACTTGGCCGACGGTTCGCCGACGGCGACCGGCTGGTCTATCTCGGAAATTATCTCGGCTACGGTGCGGCGGTGCGTGCCACCGTCGACGGGTTGCTCGCCTTCCGCCGCTGGCTGCTCGCCCGCCCCGACATGTTCACCTTCGACATCGCCTATCTGCGCGGCAGCCAGGAGGAGATGTGGCAGAAGCTTCTGCAGCTTCAGTTCGCGCCCAACCCGCGCGAGGTTCTCGCCTGGATGCTGGAGCAGGGCGTCGACGCGACGCTCACGGCTTATGGGGGCAATGTCCAGCAGGGGCTGAACCATGCCCGGGACGGCGCGCTCGCGCTGACCCGATGGACCGGCAGTCTGCGCGCGGCGATGCAAGCGGCCCCCGGCCACTACGCGCTGATGAGCGCGCTTCGCCGCGCGGCCTACACCGATGACGGGGCGCTCCTCTTCGTCCATGCGGGTATCGATCCGGATCGGCCGTTGTCGGCGCAAAGCGACAGCTTCTGGTGGGGCGACGGCAGATTTGCCCGACTGAACCAAGCCTATGGCGGCTTCAACCGGGTCGTTCGCGGCTTCGACCGGACGCATGCCGGAGTCCAGACGACACCCTTCACGACCAGCATCGATGCCGGTTGCGGGTTCGGCGGTCCGCTCGTGGCTGCCTGCTTCGATCTCCGCGGCGAGATCGTCGACCTGATCGAAATCTGACTTGATCAAGCTCCGAATCTAATCGGACGGGCAGATTGATCCGTCTTCCGCTCCCCTGCGTACATCGTCCTGTGGGGTGACGCGAACCGAAGCAAAGCTCCGATGGAGCGGCAGGCGGAATGACCCATATCGACGATCCGTCGACCCAGCGGGCGAATGTCCGATACATCCAGGGCATCATGCGCATGCCTCTCCTGGCACGCGCGCGGGAATTCGAACTGGCGCGGCGCTGGCGCGACGAGCAGGACGAAGGCGCTCTGCACGAACTCATCCTGTCCTATACCCGGCTGGTGGTGAGCACGGCTTCGCGCTTCCGCGGTTATGGCCTGCCGTTGGGTGATCTCATCCAGGAAGGCAATATCGGCCTGATGCAGGCGGCCGCGCGTTTCGAGCCGGAGCGGGAGATCCGGTTCTCGACCTATGCCGCCTGGTGGATCCGCGCCGCGATGCAGGAATTCATCCTGCGCAACTGGTCCATCGTGCGCACCGGCACGACGGCGGGGCAGAAGCTGCTGTTCTTCAACCTGCGCCGGCTGCGCGCCCGAATCGCCGGTCCCAACGGCGACCCGCTCGGTTCCGAAGGGCGTGATGCGATCGCCCGGGAACTGCGGGTCGATGCCGCCGAGGTCGAAGCGATGGACCTGCGGCTTTCGGGCGGCGATCAGTCCTTGAGCGTCCCGGTAAGCGCCACGGACGCCGGAAGCAGTGGCGAAGAGCGCGCGAACTTCATCGCCGACCTGCGGCCGAGCCCGGAGGACGTGGTGATCGGCATGCGCGATGCCGCGACGCGGTCGCGCTGGCTGGCGGAAGCGCTCGGCGAGCTGTCCGACCGCGAGCGCGTCATCATCGCCCGGCGGCGGCTCGAGGAGGACGGCGCCACGCTTGAACAGCTTGGTTCCGAACTCGGCGTCAGCAAAGAGCGGATTCGACAGCTTGAGAGCCGCGCGCTGAACAAGCTGAGGGTGTCGATGCTGAAGCGCGCCGGCGACGTTCGGCTCCTGCTGTGAGGTCCAAGCCGTCCGGCTTTTGAAACCATGGAGGCACAGAGAAAAGAAAATCCTCTGTGGCTGTCTTTCCCTCGTAGCCCTCTCAGATCAGCCGGAAGACCTCAATCGTTTCTCCGCCGCGGAGTTGCCGTGGTCCCAGGGGAACTACGGGGATGTCGGGCGGCAGAGACGCCGCCGTGGCGGCGCTGATTATTGCCATCACCTCGTTCGGGCCTCCGTCAGGCCCGCTTCCGTCGATCTCCTTGCCGAGCTGCTCCAGCCGCTGCGCGACGTTCACCGTGTCGCCGATCAGCGTGTAGTTGATACGGCTGGGGGCCCCGACATTGCCGACAATGGCGGGGCCGGTATGGATGCCGATCCGCAGCGCGACGGGCGCTGCCCCGCTTGCCCGACGCCGCGCGTTCTCGTCGCGGACTGCCTCGGCGATCGCCAGCGCGGCCCGGCAGGCGCGGGCCGCATGCGCCGGCTCGTCGGCGGGGGCGCCCCAGAACGCCATCACCGAATCGCCGATATATTTGTCGATGATGCCTTCTTCCCGCTCGATGCAGGCACCCAGCAGGGCGAAGTGCCGATTCAGGAAGGCGGCGAGCTCGGGCGCCGGAAGCTGTCGGCCGAGCGTGGTGAAGCCGACGATATCGGTGAAGAGAACCGTGACGATCCGCTCCTCGGACGCGAGCTCGATCTCGGCGGATTGCCGCATCAGCCGCAGCACGAGCGGCTTCGGGACGTAGGTCTCGAAGGATTTCAGCCCGCTCAGCATCGCGTTATAGGCCTTGGAGGTCGCGTCCAGCTCGCGGAACGGGCTTCCGGACAGTCGCGGTGCAGCCCCGATCTCGAACCTCCGAATGGCTTCCGTCGCCGTCTCCAGCCGGCGAAGCGGAACGCCGAGGCTGCGGCCGAGCAGCAGGGCAAGGACCGCGGCGACCACGAAGATCCCGCCACCCGCCAGCAGGGCGAAGTTCAGCCGCTGCATCGGCGCATTCACGTCCTTCAGTCGGACATGAAGCCCGGCGATCCAGGGCGTCTCGCCATAGCCGGTCAGCTCGCGATAAAGGAACAGATACTGCTCGCCACCGCTTTCGACGATTCGGTTCGCGATCGGCCTTCCCGGCAAGGACAAAATGTAATCCGCAGACTCGGCGGGCGTGTCCCAGATATCGGCCAGCACCGCATCGCCGACCTCACCCAGCGCCGGCAGGGGATTTTCGGCCGAGAGACCACGCGGACCGCCGGCCAGTGCCGGATGGGCCAGCACCCGGTCGCGGCCATACAGGACGAAGCTTCGTCCGCCCGATGGCTGTTCGCTTTTCGAGAGATAGCGCGACAGCTCGCTGATCGAGACGACGGCCGAGACGATGCCGCGGAAGGCATCGTCACGGCGGACCGGCGCGTGCAGGGTGATGTAGGTATTGTTGAGCCGTTGCAGATAGAGGATCTCCCCCCAGGTGAACCCGTCCTCGACCGAGCCCTGGCGCAGGGCGAGGCGGGCGTCCGGGCGATCGATCCAGCTGCCGGCTTCCACGCCGCCTGCACCGGGATCGGGGCTCGCCGATACGGCATAGAGGTCATCGCGCACATAGGCGACGCCGCTGATTTGCGGCGCCGCGGCGAGAGAGCCGCGAAGCAGATCCTGAAGCCGCGCCGTATCGTCAAGGGGGATCGTGCCCCGGCTGAGCTGGTCGGCAAGGAACTCGGCCTGGTTGCGGGCCGGCGTGAGATGGCTGCTGAGATTCCGCTCCAGAAGCTCGATGTTCAGCCGAGCGACGCTGCGCAGCAGCTCAACGGTGTTGCGCTCGGCGACCCGGAGCGAGATCAGCAGCACGGTGGCCACCGCCAGCGCCACCAGCCCGCCGAATCCGAACAGCAGCACCGTCGCGATCGACGGCCGCCAGCCTGCGCGCCGTTCTTCTCGGGCCACCGGCCGCGAAGCGCGGTTCACCGCCTCGCTATCCGGAAATGATCTTGACCCGCTGGCCGGGGATGAGCCCGGCGTCCTCGGGCAGATCGTTGAGCACGCGGAATCGCTCCTCCCGATAATCGCCGAACGGCATCTGCTCCGCCAGGCTCTCCACCGTGTCGCCCGGGCGGACGGTGATGATCTTCACCCGAAGCGGCTCGATCGCGGCCGCCTCCGCCTCGCTCAACCGGCGGAAGCTGTAGGTGGTTTCGCGCAGGCCGAGCGACTGCTCTTCGGTCAGGTCGGGGGGCGTCAGGAACATGAAACGATAGACAGTATCGGCGTCGTACCGGATGGCGACCAGGCGGACGTCGCGCGGACCCTGCTGGGTGCGGAGGCGGGTCGATCCGGTCGCCGCCTCCATGCCGTCGATCTCGATCCGCTCCGCGTCGGCGAAGTTCATATTGCCGGCCCATTCGCGGGTCAGATAGGTCAGCATACTGTCGCTGCCGGGCTTCGGCGCGAGATCGAAAACGATGAGGGTGTCGCCCGGTCCTTGCGCGATGACCTGATTAGGATTGTTGCGCAAGGTGAAGCCTTCCGGCACCTCGAAGGCGAAGCGCAGATCCGGATGAAGAAAACGCCGGCCGCGAACGACACCTTGCGACGGGTCTTCGCCGTAAAGCATGCCGTCGATCTGGTCGAGATAGATGTCGCGGGCGAGAATCGGGTCCGTCACCTGGGTTGCGCCGGCGTTTTCGATCGCCCGCTGGACCCGGTCGACGGTGCGCGGGTGGGTCGCCATGATGTTTGATTTGTCCGTCGATTCGGGCTGGCCGGCGAGTGTCGCCTCGAGCTGGCTGTGCGCCTGCAGCTTGGCGAGGAAGTCGGCCGCCGCCTGCGGATCGAAGTTGGCCCGTGCCATGTAGCGGATGCCCAGCGTATCGGCCTCGAACTCCTGATCGCGGGAAAAGCTCTGCAGATAGACGGCCGCCCCGCTGCCGGCGAGATTGGCCAGTTCCCCGCTGCCGGTGGCGATGCCGAGACCGATGGCGCCGATCTGCGCCAGCACCGATCGGCTGTAGCGCTGCGCCGAATGGCGCGCGATGACATGGCCGATCTCGTGGCCCACGACGCTCGCGACCTCGGCCTCGTTGTCGGCCAGCGCCAGCAGGCCACGGGTGACGTAGACATAGCCGCCAGGCAGCGCGAAGGCGTTGATCATCGGCGAATCGATGACCGTGAAGGTGAAGTCGATATCCGGGCGCTCGGTGGTGCTCGCCAGAAGCTCGCCGATGCTCTCGACATAGCGCTGCAGCGCCGCATTGTCGTAGGCGCCGCCGAACTCCGCCAGAATTTTCGGATGAGTTTCCTGGCCGACCTCGATCTCCTGCGCCTCCGACATGAAGCCGGTGAAGCTCCGCTCGCCGGTCGCCGGATTGACGGCGCAAGCGGCCAGGGACAGCAGAACGATCGGCATGATGGAAAGCAGGTGGCGCAGCGTCAAAAACATTCCTCCTTCTTGAACCACAGAGACGCAGGGGCACAGAGAAGAAAAATGCCGGGAGCAGCCTTCCTCTGTGTCTCTGTGCCTCCGTGATTACATTGTTTGCACGGACAAGCTGAACCGGCGCTGAACACCCGCGACGCTCAATCCCCGAGCAGTTCGAGCTGCTCCGGATGGGTCAGCTCGATTTCGGGCCCGTTATAGGATTTAAGCCAGCCACGGACACGTATCTGCATCCCGCTCAGCGATTCGATGTCGATGCCCGCGGCCTCGAACCGACGGCGGCTTTCGGGGTCGATATAGAGCGTGAAGTCGGCGCGATGATCCTCGCCGAAATTGAGATAGCCGCGGCCGCGGACGATGGCGGCCTCGAGGACCCGCCCTTCGACGAGCTGGAAGCTGTCGATCGCGTCCGCCGCCTCCTCCGGCGTCAGGATCTCATAGAATGGGTCGGACCAGATGCCGCGGCCGGCGTCGCGCGCCTCGCGTTCGAGCGCGAGCATCTCGGACACCATCGCGCGGTTGTCGGGAAAGCTGTAGACGCGGGCCAGGCCGCGGGCGAGCATCGCCTCCTGGATCCACCGGTCATCGACCGTGTCATAGAGGTGGGCGAGCGCCCGCCCGTGCCGATCCATCTGACGGCCACCGAACGCCAACCTCACCGTCCGACCGAGGGCGAGATCCTCGAGCGCCCGCTTGGCGGCGTCGGCGAGCGGCCAGGTCTTGAACCCGGGCCGGCCGAGCGGCAGCTTCGGCGCCTGGATGCCGACTAGCCGGACCTCGCGCCCGTCCTCCAGCAGCACCGTATCGCCGTCGATGACCTCGACCACGCGGGACGCGCCGCCCGTCTCGAGCGCAACCGGCTCGAGCGCTACCGTCGCGGTGCTCGCGACGAAAAGCGCGGACAGAACGATAAACAGGGCGACCGAGCGACACATGGCCCGTACTATATAGGTTACGCCGGTGCGGATCAGCCGTTCACTCCCGCTGGCGATTGTCTGGACCAAGCACGAGGCGGTCATGGCGCGGAGCCAGCTTTATCCTGAAATCGAACCCTACGAGTCCGGCATGCTCCCGATGGGCGGCCCGCACCAGATCTACTGGGAACAGTCGGGAAACCCGAAGGGGGCGCCGGTCGTCTTCCTGCATGGCGGCCCCGGTGCCGGCGCCAGCGCGGTTCATCGCCGGTTCTTCGATCCCGCCCATTACCGCATCGTCATCCTGGACCAGCGCGGCGCCGGCCGGTCCAAGCCGCTGGGCGAGCTGACCGACAACACCACGCCGCATCTGATCGCCGATATCGAGCGGCTCCGACAGCATCTCGGCATCGATCGCTGGCTAGTGTTCGGCGGGTCCTGGGGTTCGACGCTCGCCATCGCCTATGCCGAGGCCCATCCCGACAGGGTCCAAGGGCTGATCCTGCGCGGCATTTTTCTCTGCCGGCGCAGCGAGATCGACTGGTTCCTCTACGGCATGCGCGTGCTGGCGCCGGAGGCCTGGCGCGCCTTCTCTGGCTTCCTGCCGGAGGCCGAGCGCGAGGATCTGCTGCGCAATTATCACCGCCGCCTCGTCGACCCGGACCCGGCGGTGCATATGCCGGCGGCCCGGGCCTGGAGCGTCTATGAGGGAACCTGCTGCACCCTGCTGCCGAGCCAGGAGACGGTGACGGCCTTCGGGCAGGATGTGTTGGCGCTCGGCCTTGCCCGGATGGAGGCGCATTATTTCCTGAACGACATCTTCCTGCCGGAGAATTCGCTGCTCGACAATATCGATCGCCTGCGGAAGATCCCGGCAGTGATCATCCAGGGGCGCTATGATCTGGTCTGCCCGATCATCACCGCCGACGAGCTGGCCCGCGCCTGGCCCGAGGCGGAGTATGTGATCGTCCCCGACGCCGGCCATTCGGCGATGGAGCCCGGCATCCGCGCCGCGCTCGTGCAGGCGATGGAGCGATTCAAGGCCCAGGCATGAGGCGCGGGCGGCTATATCCGCTCCTTCGGAATGACCGTGATACCGCCGCTGACCTCGACGACGGCGAACTTGATCTGATCGAGACGCTCGAGACCCTGAAGCCGGCGCGCCGCTTCGAGGACGTCCGCTTCATCGATGCGGGACTTGCGCATCCGGTCGTGCAGAAGGCGCCCGTTCTCGACGATGATCATCGGCACACCGTCGATCAGCTTCTCGGCCGTCTTGGACCGCTGCTTCACCAGCGACAGCCCGATATCGATGGCGAGGAGCGTCATGATCACCAGGAACGCGTTGGTGAGGGAGAAGTCCTCGCCGAGAAGCGCCTGCTGCGTCGCCTCTCCGATGATCAGCAGCAGCACGAAATCGAATGTCGTCATCTGAGAGAGGGTGCGACGGCCGGAAATCCGGAACAGCACCAGGAGGACCGCGTAGATGGCGAACGCTCGAAGCACGGCGTCCATGACCTTCCCTCCTCCGCTCAGGGATAGACGAACTGCGTGAACCGGACCGGCGGCTGCCCGGCGAGGCCAATCCTGCCCTGGACGAGGCCAATCTCCTGCGGCTTGATCGCGAAGAACGCCATTCCAGGCCCATCTGCGGCCGCGCTGCTGAAAACGAACACGACCCCATCCGCCGCCGTCAGCGATTGCCGCGGTTCCGGCTGGATTTGCTCGATCTGAATGGACTCGAGATAGGAGCGGGAAAACCGGAGGGACACCGTTCCGTTGGCATCGGCCGCCGCCGGGAAGACGACGCGTAACCTTGAGGGAGTCAGGAAGCGTTCGAAACGATCATACTCGATCCGGACCGACCCTGCCGCGCCCTGCGCGGTGGTCGAACTCAACGGGCCGGACGAGAACAGGCCGAGGAGGGCGGCGATCACGACCAGGGCCATGACAATCCAGCCGACCCGCTGGACGGTCCAGCTTCGGCGCTGGACGGGCATGTCCTCGTCGATCTGAAGTGGAGCCGGCTTACCTGGTTCGGATGATGATCCACGGGTCGGGGCCAAGGGCTCTCTCCACCATCTCGTAGGAACCGACGGTCCCCTCTGGCCGACTAACGCCGTCCTGACCGGTTCTGTTCCGGAGGAGCAATGGCGCGGAGCTGCCGGGACAATCGAGTCCACGGGCGGGTCCTTGGGCGGGAACGCGACCCGCGACAATCCCTTCCGCCTTGTGTAGAGTGCGCCTAAGCGAGCGTCCGTCAGCGGCGCCTCGCGCGCCGCGCCCGTAGCTCAGCAGGATAGAGCACAGGATTCCTAATCCTGGGGTCGTGGGTTCGAATCCCGCCGGGCGCGCCAATAAATCAATGGGTTACGCTTGGTTCACTCCTGACTCATTTGAGGCAGCAACCAAGTAGCAACCAGCTTCGACCGGCCAACCTAGCTTGCAACGATGGCTGATGAGTCGGCCATCGGTCTGTCTGTAGATTCCCTGGTTTTATCGAACACAACAACTCCTCCAGTGGCCGAAGGCGCAGCCCGCGAGAGGATCGAGCGAAAAATGCAAGGTAAGGACGGTAATTCTCGCCAGTGGCTAACCGCCCTCGACGGAGAACATGAGGACGTTGTCACTTGGGAAACTGAACCCTTCACCAGAAATGAGTTGGCGGCTCTTGTGCGGTGCCTCTGGGAACTGGCGCGCATTGGACAAAAGCCACGCACGGCGATAACCCGAGCCTGGCTTCCGCGGCTACGGCAGCAAGCGCTGTGGTGCCAAACGGGTCTTCTGGCGGATCAACAGCGCCTTCCTGACGATCCCAACGCTTGGCGACGGCTCCGCCGAATGGTGAATCGGGGGCGACTTGATATGGCTAAACTAGGCACCGAGATCCGTCTGGCGCGGGAGATGCAACGCGGCCAGAGGGACGGGCGTCCGGATGAGTTTCAGCAGGCGATGGCGCTAGAAGCCCGACTGGAGGCTATCCAGTACGGTGCTGGCTCGCTCGGACTGAATGACGACCTGGAAATTCTCCGGGGAGAAGATCTGCGGCGAGCCTACGAGGTCGCCCTAAATGATCCGATTGGCCTTCTCGATTTTCATGGTGGTCATCAGGACAACTGGCCCTTGAGCAACTACGCAAATTTTCTTGCCGCTGTTTACGAGGACATCACTGGAAGCCGCCCGGGTGCTGGAACAACTTTCAGCCCGACTGGTAGCGCAAAGTCAGGTAAGCCTAGCTCCCCGGCGGTTCGATTTTTCGCCGCTGCTATGGCGTTCGTCCCCGACATGTCCCATTGGCGGGCTTGGTATTTGGTCCGTCAACTGCGCCATAAATCCGGTGGTTGATCGAGTGTCTATTTAGACTAGGCGCCATAACTCTGCTTACGGTCTCTCCGTTTCTCACTGGCACGCACCGGCATGGGCAATGCCAAGTTGATTCGGAGATGCACATGAACGAACTGCTGTTCGATGAAGAAGGTGCGGGGCGTTACCTCGGTGGCACGCGTCCCGTTTCGAAACGTACTTTGCAGCGATGGCGGCTTGAGGGCAGCGGACCCGTTTATATCAAGCTGTCGCGGTCGGTCCGGTATCGCAAATCCGATCTGGATGCATTCATTGCTGCTGGCCTCCGACACTCCACGAGTGAGTATGCGGAATGAGCCCAGCGCGCGAAAAAGACCACCGGTCGGCCCCAACCCAAGCGGCGAAATCTAAGGCAACAAACTGTAAGAAGCAGAAGACAGATACCAGATTAGAACAGCAAACAGCAACTCAACGATCCGGGGTATCCTCCAGACGCGAACTGATCCGGAACGACCTCGATGGCGGAGGTCGAATCAGGGATGGCGCGGGGGCAACCGGTGGCCTCGACGCACAGAAGGCCGCGCTCGATCCGGTCGCTATCATGATCGCGCGGGAGTTCCGGATGCGCGAGGACGGTCTCTGGTGGATTAACCCTGATCCAGAGAAGCCGGATCTCCATATCTCCGGTCCCTTTACGATCGAGGCAGGGACGCGCAGCGGTGACGGTCGGAACTGGGGACTCTTGATGTCCTGGAACGATGGCGACGGGCGACGGCATCAATGGGCCATGCCGCGATCGCTGCTCGCCGGCGATGGCGTCGAGCTTCGGGCGTACCTCCTGGACCGCGGACTTTATGTCGCTCCCGATCGGAAGGCGCGTGAGCAACTCCCGCGCTATCTGGCCGCAGTCCGGACGGATGCGCTGGCCCGCGCGGTCGATCGAACCGGCTGGCATGGATCGTTCTTTGTCTTTCCCGATGCCACGATCGGCGACACCCGCGGTGAGCAGATTGTCTTGCAGACACCGAGCTTGGGCGACAATCCGTTCCAAACAGCGGGCACGCTTCAAGACTGGCAGGACAATGTCGCATCATGCGCAGTCGGCAATTCGCGGCTGGTATTGGCCCTGTCGGTCGCATTCGCGGCTCCCCTGCTCGCTGTTATTGGAGCTGAGAACGGTGGCTTCCATCTCCGCGGCGCGAGTTCTGTCGGGAAAACAACGGCGCTTGTTGCCGCCGGGTCGGTTTGGGGCGGCGGCGGCGTCAAGGGATATGTCCGACAGTGGCGCACAACCGACAACGGCCTGGAGGCCATAGCCGCGGCGCTATGCGACGCTCTCCTCGTCCTCGACGAGTTGTCTCAGGCCGAGCCAAAGGTGGCTGGAGCCGGGGCCTACATGATAGTGAACGGAGCCGGAAAGGCTCGGGCCGGGCGTGGCGGCAGCGCACGACCGAGCTTCGAATGGCGCCTGATGTTTTTGTCCAGTGGCGAGATCGGGATCGCCGACAAGCTCGCCGAAGACGGCCGCGGGCGGCGAATCGCTGCCGGTCAAGAGGTCCGCGTGATCGACGTCCCAGCCGACGCCGGCCGCGGCCTGGGACTGTTTGAGGACCTCCATGGCCATGCCAGTGCGGATGCTTTCGCCCGCGCACTAAAGGAGGCGGCGAGCCGCTCCTACGGAACCGCCGCAAGATCATTTATCGAGAAAGTGGCCGGCCAGATCGATAGCGCGGCCAAAGCGATTGTAGGCCACCAACGTAACTTTGTCGCGAAGCACTGCCCGGCCGGCGCCGACGGGCAAGTCAGTCGCGTCGCTGGCCGGTTCGGCCTCATCGCCGCGGCGGGCGAACTGGCGACCACCATGGGCGTTCTGCCCTGGCCGCGCGGCGAGGCAATGAAGGCGGCCGCGGTATGCTTTGGGGCTTGGCTGGAGGCGCGCGGGGGGCATGGCCCCGCCGAGATCGCGGCCGGCATCGCCCAGATCCGCGAGTTCATCGAGGCGCATGGCGAGAGCAGGTTCGCGCCAGCCGAGGGGGACGACAAGGATCGGCGCACAGTCAACCGCGTCGGCTTCCGCCGCGTGAATGGCGCCGATGAAGTCGAGTACTTCGTCCTGCCGGCGTCGTGGAAGTCTGAGCTCTTGCGGGGCCGCGACGCTCGCGTGCTCTCCAAAGAGCTGGTGCGGCGCAGCCTCCTGATTCCCGACAAGCTCGACGGCAAGCCGCAGAGTCGGCACACCTTCCCGGGCATGCCAAACGGTGCTCGCTACTATCACTTGGCAGCGCGCATCCTTCGCGACGGAGGCAATCATGACTAGGGACTTGCTCGCCGTCTTTGCGCCGGAGAATGCCGGAAATTCAGAGGCAACTGGGGCACCTTGGGCAACCGGCGCAGCAAACCCGCCAGAGACGGTGCTCAAGGGACCGTTCGAGGCGGTTGCCCATCGGCGTGCCGGCCGGGCAACCTGGGCAATTCTGGCTGAGCAATTACCCCTCCGAGGCGGCGTTGCCCAGGTTGCCCAGCAGCCCGCGGATTGGGCAACCGATCGTTCCCGCCGCAACGTCAAGGAAACCCTTGAAATCGGGACAACAGTTGCCCCGATTGCCCCGGTTGCCCACGATGATGGGCTTGGCTCCATCGGTGCGCCGAATAAGCCGTGGCGACTTCCCCTGGTGGAGAAACTGTGTCGCAGCGTTCCGCGCGAGTGGGCGGATGGCTTTGGCCGTATGGTGACGGACGGTCGCCCGATTGGTGTCTCGCCGGCCGTGTGGGACCGGCTCATCGACGCCGGCGGCGATCTCCTGCTTCACTGGGGGGCCGCCTTGGCAGCCCTTGGCTGGCAGACGGGCGACCTGTTCGGGGCCAGCCACGAGGCGCCATTGGTCCGTCTCGATCGGGCCGGTTTGGTGCTGCTTCTCGTTCGCCGGAGGGTGATCGATGCCACGCCCAACGTCGTAATTCTTCAAACCAAAACCGGCGCCCGTCAGAGCTTCACCCGGCGCCGTCCTGCCGACCCTGACCGCGTACCGATCTGGGACCTGCCGGTTGCAGGCAGATATCGCCATTTGGCCGAAGAGAACCTGAATCTTGAGGAGCATTGTTCATGACGCCTGGCCATCTTGAGATCATCGCGCGGCAGTGGCGGCACGTTGAGGCGCCGCGCCCGGTTCCGCGAATCGACCGCCCAGCGCTCTTCCGGATCGAGCACGAAGACAACTGGTACTTCGCCGGGATCATTCGGACGCGCCGCGTGCCTGACCTTGACCCCGAGCTCGGTGGCGCCTTCACGACGACGGGGGTCGGGCGCGCGATCTGGCTGCACCTGAAGCAGGTGAGTTCGCTCGTCGACATTCGTGTGTCGGATCACGGCCAGATTGAGACCTGCCTAGCGACCGCGATCGCCGCGAATCCTGCCTGTGGCGCGTTCGCCTTCGCGGTCGACGATCCGGTGCTTGGCGACGCCCTGTTCCACCATTTGATCTCCATACCGTCATCGCGACTGCTGGTCGATCCCGGTGGCGAACCGCCGCCGATCTTCGAAGTAACTGCGCAGGGCGACCTGCCGGTGTTCAGGACCGCGCCCGAGGGCCGGCGGCTTATCGTCGGCCTGGTTCACGGAGCCGAAGAACATTGGAACTTCGCCCGGCCAACCAAGGCCGGTCATCGGACGCTCTGGCGGCTCTGCCTCGAGGCTGCGGCGCGCCGGGACGAGCCGTGTCGCGCCGCATTGTACTTCGAGCGCGATGCGGTTCAGCAGCTCGAGCGCATTCTGCGGCGCCCGAGCGGCCCGGTTCTCGGCGTTCCTTATGCCACCCGGCGCGAGCGCGAGATTCTGATAGATCGACTTGGGGCCTATGGGGCAACGCCGATCAGATAGAGCGGCGGGGAGATGCCGAATGGGTGATACAAGCGCACCGCGAGGCGACCGCGGCAAACGATCCCGCCGCCGTCGCGATCGCCGTCACCGCGGTGTTGTCATCGGAGGTCGAGGATAAACGCCTTTTCCAGGCTTGCAGCGATTGATACTTGGAACGAGCGATTTCGGGCATCTTCACGCGAACATACCGGCAGATGCTCGCACTGCCGGAGCCGACGCGGCTTTCTCCCTTGCTTGAGAAATCTCAGGCCAGCGCCGACCTTACGTGGCGGCACGTAGCTCGGTTTTGCTGTCGCCAAGTCGCCGTCCGCTTGCTAACGGGCAGACGAAGCTACCAATTCGTCGACGTCGATGAACACGTCGCGCGCGAAGGGGGAGAGCCGGTGGCGGCCGGGGCCGTGTGGGTGCAGCTGGACTGGATCCCGCGGCCCGGAGTTCATCGCCCCAGAGCACTTGCGGAGCTTCTCGCGCTCCATCATGGGGAGCGCTCATCGGGTGGGCTGATCGGATCGCAGACTATGCAATGCCAATTGCCCTAACCGTCTTCAACCGTGATGAAACGTTCGATCCGCAGAGTGATCCGATCGAGCGGATCGGGATCGTGCCCTTCGGCCGGCAAGGCGCGCGCGGAAACGGAGGAGGTAGCTACCGCCGAATTCACGACCGGAAGTAGAGGATATCCTCTATTTCGGTCGATGATCTGCATCGCAGCGCCACTAACGCTTATGTTAATTCTAGCGCCGGTAATTGCACTCGTCGCTACGTTCGACCAGCCGCCGCAGACTGCCGGTGAAAGCCGTGTCCGAGCAGAGATGGCCGACAACTCATTCCTAAGGGGTCTCGGCGAGCCTGCGCCTATGCCGATCCCCACCAGCTCTCGCCCGGCACCGAGTTCTTCAACAGAATCGGTCAGCCGCTAACAATTCGAGCGTATCGGCAACAGGTTGGCTCTCATACGCAAATCAGTCGTCACCGAAGATCGGCGGGCACGTCTCAGAGGTGCCATTAGCCGACATTTGGCATACCACCGAAAGCCGCAGTCCAGTGCTCGGTGAAAACAGGTTTCCGATGGAATGCGATCAGTGCGCTTTCCCATGCGCTCAGGGCTTGGTCGCACCCCGATCTCTCCACCGATCGCATGTCGACTCGTTCCTCTCACCCGTAAGGGTCATAGGGGTGAAGCTCGACATACTGGAAGTCACTTTTGCGGAATCGCAGTTCCTCGATTTCCTTGGGGTTACATCCCCTTCGACCGCAATCGACATCGACACGTCCGCGTCGAAGGGGACTTCGGTCTTGCCGCTCAGCATGCGGCAAGCCAATCCTTTCGGAACGCGTAGCTCTTCGCCGAGAAGATTACGTAGGTAATGACTGCAAAAGGCAGAATCCTGAGGATTTGGACCGCATACCTGCGAACAGCTTAGCCGCAGCCTACGTCTCGTCATGGGACGGAGGACTTGACGCCGAAAGGCCATCTTGGTCAAGTTCGGCCCTCTACAGAACCGGCTGGCGCACCGGCCGACTGGCGCTTGGTTTCCACCTCCAGGGAGGCCCACTGCGGCCTATGGCGGCAAGCTCGACGATGATCCCGGTAATCACCCGGACGGAACACGATCGAATGGCCGGTTCGGCGACGCCGGCGGTCGCGCGCATCTTCGAGATTCTCGAGCTCTTCGAATCCGAGCAGCGGCCGCTCAGCCTGCGCGAGATCGTTGAATGGCTCGGGTATCCCATGTCGACGACCTCCGCGATCCTGAAGAGCATGGCGGCGCTGGGCTACCTGCGCCACGACCGCTCGGCGCGGACCTACATCCCGACGATGCGCCTCGCCCATCTCGGGACCTGGTCGGCGGCGCACGACCTGCCGAGCGAGACCTGCATGAGCGCGCTCCGGCAGCTCTGCGCCGAGACGGGCGAGCTCATCTACCTCGCCCATCGCAACGACATCTACATGCAGTATCTGCACATCAATGTCGGCGAGAAGTACGGTTCGCCCCCACAGCGCCCGGGCGCCACGCGGTTCCTGGTCCACACCGCGCTCGGCTGGTCGCTGATGACTTTTCTCGACCGGCGCGCGGTCAATAGCATCATCCGCCGAACCAACGCCATCCTCCCGCCGCCCGACAACTGCGATCCCGGCACCGTGCTGCGGGCGATCGAGCGGTGCCGCGAAGAGGGATACGCGGTATCGGAGAACACGATCCGGCTGGGACACGGCGTAATTGCGGCGCCGCTTGCTTTCGCGCACCAGCACTATGCCGTGGGCGTCGCCGCCCCGGTCGAGCGCCTGCGGCAGCACGGCCCGGAATACGCGTCGAAGCTGCTGGCGATGGTCTCCGACGTCTCGACGCTCTGACCTTGAGCGATTCTCGAACATTCGAAATTGCCGTTTCCTCTGAGCTACTTGGCGCCCGCGTGCCGCATCGTCCTTAGAAACTATTTCCAGAAATCCGGTTTCAGGCGTTGATCGGGCCATTCGTCGGTTGACCCCAGAGACTCGCGGCGTAGCGTGACGGACACGGAAGTGAGAGGCCGCACCAAGGCCCGCCTGCGGCCGGTCGGCCGCAGTCCGAAACGCGACGGAACACCAACGGGAGGAATGCGAAAGTGAACCTTACCGCCGCACGAAACGCCCTGCTCGGCGCCGCCCTTGTCGCCGCCTCCGCGGCTCTTCCCGGCGTCTCCCACGCGCAGGAAGAGATGATGCTGACCTTCGCGCACGGCTTCACGCCGGACATGAGCTGGGGGAAGGCGGCGCAGAAGTTCAAGGAGGTCGTGGAACGCGAAACGGATGGAAAGCTGCAGATCCAGATCTACGATTCCGCGCTCCTGGGCGAGCAGCGCCAGCTGATCGAGCAGATCATCGACACCGGGACCAACGACATCTCGATCTCCCTCGAGCCGATCAGCCTCTGGGTTCCCGAGGTCAACCTCTACCAGCTGCTCTACCTCTTCGAGGACATGGACCACCTGATCCGGTTCGAGGAGGGCGAGGGAGGGCAGGCCCTCAAGGACCTCGTGCGCGAGAAGGCCGGCCTCGAGGTCCTGACCTACTTCCCGCGGGCGCCGCGGCAGCTGTCGACGGTCGATATCGCGGTCGACTCCGTCGAGGACGTCCAGGGCATGAAGCTGCGGGTGCCCGAAAGCAAGTCGGCGATCGCCGGCTGGACGGCCATCGGTGCCAAGCCCGTCCCGATGCCCTTCGGGGAGGTCTTCACGGCTCTGCGCCAGGGCGTGCTCGACGCCCAGGAGAACCCCTTCCCGCACATGGTCGCCCGCAAGACCTACGAGGTGACGCCGCACGGGGCCCGGACGAATCACGTCTTCGCGCCGGTTTGGCTGTTCATGTCGGCCGAGAAGTACGCGGCGCTGCCGCCGGAGTACAAGGCCGCGATCGACAAGGCGGCGCAAGAGGCGCACGCGTTCGAGCGCAAGATCACCGAGGCGGAGATCGCGGAGGCCGAAGCCACGCTCAAGGAGAACGGGTTCCAGATCACCGAGCCCGACCTCGCGCCCTTCCGGGAGGCGGCTCGCCGGTCCTACGACCAGTTCCCTCAGCTTAAGGGTTGGATCGAGCGCGTTCAGGCCATCGAATAGGGACGGAATCTGCAGCCGCCGTGCCGGATCTCTTCTGGCCCGGCGGCTGTTTCTCAACGCACCAGGCGGATCGGCCGGCAAGGTTCGCCACGGAATTCCCCGCAAGGCTCCCCGGTGGAGGGTTGGCTCATGCGCAAACTATCACCCCTTGAAGCGTTCCTCCGCGCCCTGTCCGTCGTCGCTATCCTGGCGATGTTCGGCACGGTCCTGCTGCAGATCGCCGGACGCCATTTCCTGCCGGCGGCGCCGCCCTGGACCGAGGAGCTCGGGCGGCTGCTGATCGTCTGGCTGACCGCCATCGGCGCCGGCATCGCCCTCAAGCAGGACGGATATCGCGGCGCCGTCGAGGGGATCGTTCATCTCCTCCCGGCGGGCGCGCGAAAGGTCGTTACGCTGAGCTTCATGGTGCTCATCGCCGGTTTCCTCGGCATCCTGATCCACCAGTCCGTGGACGTCATGCGCCGCAACTTCGATGTTCACGCCTCGGCGCTCGGACTGCCGATGGCGTATTTCTACCTGGGTGTTCTCGTGCTGGGCATCCTTCTCCTCTGGGCGCTCCTGCATCACGCCGTCGCGACGCTGCGCTCCGGGCGCGCCGCTCCGGATGGCGAGGACGGGACGGATCCGGCCGGCAAGGCCGGCTGAGCGAGGAGATATCGAGACATGGCCCTTCTCGCCCTCGTCGCCTCGTTCGTTTTCCTCCTGCTCTTCGGCATGCCCATCGGCTTCGCGCTCGCCTGCAGCTCGACGCTGTACCTGCTGGTCGCGGACGTAAACCTGCTGATGATCCCGCAGCTCGTCTTCGCCTTCCTGTCGAAGTTCGTGCTGCTCAGCGTCCCGCTCTTCATCTTCGCGGCCCAACTGATGATGGAGACCTCGATGGGGCCGCGCATCATCGGCATTGCGAACGCCGTCGTCGGCTGGATGAGAGGCGGCCTGTCCCAAGTCAACATCCTGTCCAGCATGGTGTTCGCGGGTGTCTCGGGCGCGGCCATTGCCGATGCGTCGAGCATCGGGACGATCATGTGGCGGGCGATGGTCAAGGAGCGCTACAACCCCGACTACGCGGCGGCGGTCTCCGCCGCCTCCGCCGCCGTCGGCCCGATCATCCCGCCGAGCATCCCGATGATCGTCGCGGGCACCATGGTCGACGTCTCGGTCACGCGCCTCTTCATGGGCGGCATCCTCCCCGGCGTCCTCATGGGGATCGGCATGGGAATCGTCGCCTACGTCCTCGCCCGTGTGCACGGGCACCCCTCCAACCCCTTCCCCGGGGTTCGGGGATTCCTCCTGTCGATGAAGGACGGCTTCATCGACCTGATGATGCCGCCGGTGGTCATCGGCGGGATCGTCTTCGGCTTCTTCACCCCGACCGAGGCCTCGGCCGTGGCGGTCCTTTATGTTCTGGCGATCGGCGCCCTGCGCCGCGAGATCTCCTTGGGCCGGTTCGTGGAGTGCTGCGTCTCGACCGTCAAGACGACGGGCGAGGTCCTCTTCATCGCCTCGATGGCAATGGTGCTGGCCTGGGTCCTCGTCTTCTCGCAGATTCCCCAGCATCTGGTCGCCGCGGCGACCGAGCTGACGCTCAGTCCTTTCCTGCTGAAGGCGATTATCATCGCGGTGGTTCTCGTGCTCGGCACCTTCCTGTCCGGCATGGAGGCCCTGCTCATCACCCTGCCGCTCTTCATCCCGGTCGTGAAGGCCCTCGGGCTCGACGTCTTCCACATGACGCTGGTGATCGTCATCGCCGCGATGATCGGCACAATCACGCCGCCGGTCGGGCTGACGCTCTACATCATGAGCAGCGTTTCGGGGCGGAGCATCTGGGCGATCTCGCGGGCGATACTGCCGTTCCTCCTGGTGAACATCCTGGTTCTCGCGCTCGCGGCCTATGTTCCCTGGATCGTGACCGCGGTGCCCGACCTGTTCGCGAACTGAGCCGCTCCTGATGGCATGATGCCCGCCCCGGCGGACGGGCTTAGGCTCGGTCCGGCTTCGGCTCGATCGGGGCCCAGGTCGCGGTCGCAAAGGCGGCGAGCTTGCTGTCCTCTGTGAACAGGCGCGACTGGAGGTGGTGGAGCGCGCGCCCCCGCTTGATGAACTCGCCCTGGAAGGTGACAGTGCCCCCGGTGACGGGACGGAGATACTGAACCTTCGTCTCGACGGTGGCCGCCGGGCCGACGGTGCGGTTCAACAGATGTCCCATCGAGATATCGAGTCCCAGAGCGATGACGCCGCCATGCAGCGACTTTCTCGGGTTGTGCATCCACGGGCGCACCGCGAGCGACACGGTGCAGGTCTCGTCGTCATAGGCGAATTCAAAGCCGAAGAGCCGTGCCAGGAAGAAGCGCTCGAACGCGAACTCGTGATCCTCGAGCGCCTTGGCGAAGGCCTGTTCCAAATCGGGGTCGGTAAGCACGGGTCCTCCCTTGGTTTGAGTCCGTTCGCATCTACCGCAAGCCCGATGGATCGGCCACGGTTTCCCGCGATCCGAGAACCTATTTCCAGAAACGCAGAATGAGGTTCCTTTCGGGCGTGGGCTTGGTTAAGTGGCTACGAGACTTAAAGACGGGGTCCCGACATGAGCTACGAATACTTCACCGTGTCCTCGGAGAGGGCGATCGCGACGGTCACGTTCGAGCGGCCGCCCGTGAACGCCTTCAGCGAGGCGACCCGGCACGAGATCATCGAGATCTTCGATCGCCTCAGCGAGGACGACGCCGTCTCGGTCGTGATTTTCACTGCCAAGGGCAAGTATTTCAGCGGCGGCGCAGACATCAAGGAGCGCGCCAAGGTCCGGGCCGAACAGGGCCAGTACCGGGCCGTCAACCGGATGTCACTGGCCAGCGTCCAGGCCGTCCGGGAGTGCCGCAAGCCGGTCATCGGCGTGCTGAACGGTCCGGCCGTCGGCGCGGGCGGCGCCTTCATCACGGCCTGCGACATGATCGTGGCGGCCGAGGACGCCTATCTCTGGATGCCCGAGATCGACCGCGGCATGGTCGGCGGACCGGCGCTGCTCGCGCGGGCCTTCACGCCCTGGCGCGCCCGCTGGGCGTTCCTCACCAGCAGCAAGATCCCGGCCTCCGAACTCCACCGCCTGGACGTTGTGCAGGCGGTGGCGCCGCGGGACGAGGTCATGGCGATCGCGCTCGACTGGGCGAAGCAGATCGCCGAGAAGCCGCCGCTCGCCGTCGAGGCAGCCAAGGAGATGTTTAACATTGCCGAGGTCCTGCCCTTCCGCGAGGCGGCGCTGCTCGAGGCCAACACGACGGTTCAGTTGTCCCACACCGAGGATTCGCGCGAGGCCCAGCAGGCCTTCGTCGAGAAGCGGGCTCCAGTGTTCCGCCGCAGGTAGCGAAAGGCCCATTAATGACGACAGCCAAGTCCGCAGATCTCGCCTCGACCGAGTCTCAGCCGCTTGCCGGAATCCGCGTGCTCGATTTCACGCGCGTAGTTTCTGGCCCGTTCGGGACGCTGCTGCTGGCACTCATGGGGGCCGAGGTCGTCAAGATCGAGCACCCTGAGGGCGGCGACGAGGCGCGCGGCTTCTGCGGCAACGAAGAACTTGCGTCCCGCGGCCTGGGATCGACCTTTCTCAGCCTGAACGCAGGCAAGCGGTCTGTCGCGCTCGACCTCAAGGAACCCGAGAACCAGCAGATCGTCCGCCGGCTCGTCCGCGATTGCGACGTCGTGGTCGAGAACTTCCGGCCGGGCGTCATGGAGCGCCTCGGGCTCTCCTACGACCACCTCAAGGCGGAACGGCCGGACCTGATCTACTGCGCTATCTCGGGCTACGGCCAGACCGGGCCCGAGGCGCAGTCCGCCGGCTATGACGGCGCGATCCAGGCGGCCTCGGGCCTGATGTCGATCACCGGGTTCCCGGACGGACCGCCGACACGCGTCGGCATCCCGGTCGGCGACCTCTTCAGCGGCGTCTCGGCGGCCTTCGCCATCGTCTCGGCGCTCTACCAGCGCAATGCGACGGGACGCGGGCAGTTCATCGACGTGGCGATGCTCGATTCGATCCTGTTCGCCATGCGCAACGCGGTCGCCTGGTGGAACATCGGCGAGCGGGAGCCGCGGCGGCTCGGCAACATGGCCTGGACGGAGATCCCGGCCTCCGATGTCTTCCTGGTTCGCGACCGCCACCTGATGATCACGGTCAACACCGAGCCGCAGTTCCGGCGCCTCTGCGCGGCGCTGGGCATCGAGGGCTTGCTCGAGGAGGAGAGATTCAAGGACTGGCCGGCGCGCAAGGCGAACCGCGCCGCGCTGCGAGCCGCGATCGAGGACGCCCTGTCGCAGGACGACGCCCGAAGCTGGGAGCGCCGGCTGAAGAAGGCCGGCCTTGCGGCCTCGGTCATCGGCACCGTGCCGGAAGTCCTGCGGCATCCCCAGGTCGCCCATCGCGATCTCTTCCTGCGCCTGGACGGGACGAAGGGGCTGGACGGACCCATCGAGGTGATGAATGCCCCCTTCAAGTTCCTGACGGGTCGGCTCGGCACCGATCGTCCACCGCCCGCGCTCGGCGAGCACACCGAGGAGGTGCTGGCCCGCTACCGGTGATCCGTCTGAGGGCAGGTTTGGCTTTCCGATTGGGGCGGACCGCAATGCATCCGTAAGCGAGGGGTAGAGATGAAGAAGATTCTGAACGACCCGAACGCCTATGTCGACGAGATGCTGGATGGGTTGTGCGCGGCCCATCCGGCAAGCTATCGCCGTCTCGGCGAGTCTGGCCGCGTCATCGCCCGAGCCGATGGCCCCGTTGCCGGGAAGGTCGGCATTGTAACCGGAGGCGGGTCGGGCCACCTGCCGGTCTTCACTGGCTATGTCGGCCGGGGCCTGCTCGACGCCTGCGCCATCGGCAATGTGTTCGCCGGGCCGAGCGTCGACGATTGCATGGGCGCCATGCGCGCCGCCGATGCCGGGGCGGGCGTCCTGCGGCTCTACGGCAATTACGGCGGCGACCGGATGAACTTCGACATGGCCGGCGAGATGCTCGAGCCCGAAGGCTTGGCGACGACAACGGTCCTGGTCGCGGACGATGTCTCCAGCGCTCCCAGGGACGAGCGTGGGAAGCGCCGCGGCGTGGCGGGGCTGATCTACGCCTACAAGGTCGCGGGCGCCAAGGCCGATCAAAAGAACGCATCGCTCGCCGAGGTCACCGAAGCCGCCCGCAAGGCAGCCGACGCCTGCGCGTCCATCGGCGTCGCTCTGACGCCCTGCACCGTCCCCGAGGCCGGCCGGCCGACCTTCAGCATTGCCGACGACGAGATGGAGATGGGCATGGGCATCCACGGCGAGCCCGGAATATGGCGCGGCAAGCTGAAACCGGCGGACGCCATCGCCGGCGAGATGCTCGATCGTCTGTTGTCCGATACGGACATCGCCAAGGGCGAGCGCGTTTCGGTGCTCGTCAACTCGCTCGGCGCCACGCCGCTGGAGGAGCTGTACATCCTGTATCGGTACGTGGCGCGCGAGCTGACGGCCAAGGGGATCGCGATCGTCGCACCGCTGGTCGGACGCTACGCGACGTCGATGGAAATGGCCGGCGCGTCGCTGACGCTGTTTCGCCTCGATGGC
This sequence comes from Virgifigura deserti, assembly GCA_003576685.1. Taxonomy (GTDB): domain Bacteria; phylum Pseudomonadota; class Alphaproteobacteria; order Dongiales; family Dongiaceae; genus Virgifigura; species Virgifigura deserti. Next base: position 19,406 of record QOZR01000019.1, on the reverse strand, counting down.
GAGCTCGAGGCTCTCCTGAAGGCGCCGGCGGACTGCCCGTTCTGGAGGGTCTGAGGGGTGGCGCTCACCGCCGCCGTGCTCAAGCCGGCCCTGGAGCGGTGGGCCGCGAGACTGAAGGCGGTTGCGCCCGAGCTGAACGAGCTCGACGGCGCCCTCGGCGATGGCGATCTTGGCGCGACGCTGGCGAAATGTGCCGCCAATGTGGAGGGTATCCTCCCGGACCTGCCCGACGACCTGAGCGGCGCGTTCAGAGCCTGTGCCCTGGCTTGCAGCAAGGCTTCGGGCTCCAGCTTCGGCACCTTGCTCGCCGTTGCCTTCCAGTGTGCCGCGAAAGAGAGCGCGAACCGGTCAGAGCTACCTTGGCGCGAGCTGCCGGCGCTGCTTGAAAGCATCATTCGAACCCTGGCCGCGCGCGGCGGCGCGCAGCTCGGCGACAAGACCGTGCTCGATGCGCTTGAGGCAGCCCGGCTCTCCCTCGCGACTCTCGACGATCCAAAGGCGCAACATCTCGCGGCATGCAAGGCCGTTTCGGCGGCGATCGAGGAGTTTCGAAACCGGCCAAACCGCACAGGCCGGGCACGCATGTTTGGGGAGCGCTCAATCGGCCTCGCGGATCCCGGCATGGTCGCGTTGTGGCATATGCTCGAAAGTCTGCGCCAATAATCTGGTCGGAAGCTGGCCGCTGATAGCACCCTGGGTAGCTTATAGCTGCCCGAATCCGTTCCCCTTGGTTCTTTGCTGCGGATCGCCAAACGTCAGCTTTGGAGACGCCACATAACCTCATGAATGACGGCTTAGGGTCAAACACGGCGCTTTCCTGAGCTCCTAGCGGCCGGCCGGTATGAGGCCGTGGGCGGACATCGGGAGTCGCGACGCCCCATTGACGAGCCTTTGCTGGGCGTACGGAGATTAGAAGCTGTGCCCGAGCAGGCGCCGCTCGGCCCTATTAACGACATTTTGGGTGAAACCCCTTGGGGCTGCGTTGATGGTGCTGGTGCGGCATAGCGAGGCTCTGCGCCATCCCGGACACCGGGCGCTACATAGAGATGCCAATCTGGCAGCGGCCCTTGTCGGGCTATCGCCGCGCGATAGCCTGACCCGACGCGTCAGGGCTCGTCAGGATGCGGTGAACGGTTCCGACCCCCAGCTTGAGCTCCGCCGCGATGCTGCGCACGCTCCGCCCCTCGGCGCGGGCCTCTTTGACGGCCTGGTGAACATTCTCCTCAACCGGCGGGCGCCCAAGGCGCTTGCCCTTGGCCCTGGCGCGGGCAAGTCCGGCGTTGACCCGCTCGCGGATCATCGCCCGCTCGAACTCGGCGAAGACGCCCATCATCTGAAACATCGCCTTGCCCGAGGGCGTGGTGGTGTCGATGGCCTGCTGGTGGAGATACAGATCGACCCCAAGCGCATGGAGCTCGTTGAGAAAGCCGAGCAGGTCCTGCAGCGAGCGGCCCAGGCGATCGACCGACCAGGCCGCCACTAGGTCGAAGCGCCGGCGCGTGGCGTCCTTGCACAGGCGATCGAACGCGGGCCGTTTATCCCGCCCCTTGGCTCCGCTGACGGCATGATCCTCGTAGACCTCGACCACCTGCCAGCCGCTGCGCTCGGCAATGCCAGCCAGCTCCAGTCGCTGGTTTTCCGTCGTTTGGCCGTCGGTCGACACCCGCAAATAGAGCGCCACGCGCTTGCCTTTGCTCCGAACCATCCTGTTTGGCTCCCCAGCAGTATTTGAGCAGGCTACGGCAGAGCTGTTCGAGAAACAACTGTTTTACGAACAAACAGACGACACTGCGGTCGCCGCAGATTTCCACGACCTCGGCCGCCTCAATCCGGATGAGATTTTGGAACACCATATTGCGGGCGGCGCTGAGACCACAATACGCTGTTGAGGTTCTAATGGGCGGCGAGCTGGCGGGGCGGCAGGGGAAAGCCTCCGATCCCCGATTGACGGCTGTGTGATGGTCGGTTTGATGGCAGACGCCAGTGTATGGGCTCCATCGGGGCATAAAGGAACACACGAGATCTGCCGGTTGACGGACCGCGGTCGCGGCTTCCAGCAGGTCGGCTATTCTGACACTCGGCGCCCCACCTGATCGATCGACGACTCCGACGCTGAGATGGTCACAGCCTCCAGAGACCAGTCGACGGTTACGGCAGAGATGCCTCCGGGGGTACCCCCAAATCCAAAACGGGTCCCAATAGACGGCCGGTGGACGGGTCCCATCAGCCTCACCCTCACCGCTTATTTTCCGGGACGAGGAGATGATGGCAGCTATTCGAAGATACTAGGTCGGCCGGTGTCGCGACGAGGCCCACCGCGATCGCGCGGAGTGTGCCGGACCAGCACCCGCCCGCATGCGTCGGGGCGCCGCCTCCAGTTGCCAGTCGACTATACAATACGGCTGCTGCCATCCCGCGCATTGACCCAAAGCGGACTTCTCCCGAGCAGTCTGAGCGCCTAAGAAGCAGAATCGTGAATATCTCTAGCCATTTTCGGCCAGGACTACTTGCTTGCGCAGACTATAATGTGTTTCGCTTCTGGCCAGCACACTGGCTTTTGATTGGCGGGTATGAGTATTCCGTGTGAACTACAATGAGCTATCTGTGTTTGCTTGGAAATACGTACTCAGAGCAAAGCCGAAGGTGTTTTGGATGAGAATCGTCGGCCGGAATCCAGTTATTTGGTGTTGCGGAGGAAATCTCTGTGATCGCTGGAAATGGCGACTTTGTGTCGGCGAGGAATGGAGTGCAGCCAAGGGCGGCGGGATTGAAGAAGCGTAACGGAACATCAAACAAACGGCAGCTCAGGGAAGTGCCGGTGCCTGAAACGGTTCCGAGCACGCTCCTCCTCGTGCATGTCACGGCGGTAGGCGCGGCGCGTGAAATTGTTTACAGCGGAAAACTCGAGTCGCGACCGTGCAAAGTCTTTTCCAAGAACCTAGTCTACTTCTTCGTTTTCAGACCGGCCTATCGTATGAAGGACGGCGAGGTCAAGTCCGACCAGATTAACCGATTTCCGTTCGTGTTCGTCGTATCGCCCGACGACCTTGGCGTTCCCTTTCACGTTTATCCGTTTGATACCGGCGGAGCCGTTACGGGTGTGTTTGATGACCGTGCGGATGAATACGTCTTTCTTGAAGACTACGAATTAGAGCCGACGCTTATGGCTGCCGGCCGACACATCGCCTGGGCATTCGGCTCGGTCGACGCCTATCTCAAGGGTGATCTCAAGCCCGGGTTGAGCCAGCATTTCCCCCAATGGAAGGATGTGATCCACAGCTTCGTGAACATTGCGGGGCTGGCCGCATCGAGCCACAACCAACCTGATCAACGTGCATCTGCCGTCGAGGTGGCCTACCGGGATCACGTGCCGCTAGGCAATGTTAGGTTTGCCATTCTTCCCAAGCAGTACATCGAGGAGGGTACGGCCCGGAACACAGAGTTCATTGACAAGTTGACTGCAGCTAACGTCGAGTGGGCAATTTACGACTGGCAGCCGAATATGACGCCTGATGATTACCGAGACGAGATCTCTCGGGTCGCGCAGGAATACTTTGAGAAATCGGGTGCGCTGTAATGGGACCAGACGAAAGTATCCCTGCACTCGATCTAGCTGGCTATGTCGCCCTCAGCGAACATGGGTTTGCGTTACCCTGCTTCGCCAGCGGACCGTGCCCGAATACTTGGCACGTCGCGATCTGTTCTGTCTCCGGGGACCATCTCGGGACGATCATCGGCTTTGAGCCATTCTCGTCCGGCGAGGAGATACTACCGGTGTCACCCAGCCGTACACGTCGCATTCAGATCGGCGACTCCTGGTGTGACGTTTTTCTTTGGAACGGCGAGCATCACGTCGGTGAACCCGGCGAACTGTGGGAGATATTGGCAGACGTGCGGGGCGAGATCGCCGCGCACGCACCGATCTCCCTTTTGGACCTCGCCTTATTCGCCGGCGCGGGGGACTGGCAATCCCTTGCCCGGAATGCCTTCAGCTATATCCAGGGCCGGTTCGGAGACGAGAAAGCAAGGCTCTGGCGGAGCGATACCTTCATTCGCAAGTTTGTGATCCTTCATCTGCGCCGCCTTATCCAGGCCGGAGACTTGGCGGTGCCGTTCAAGATGGCGCAGGCGGTCGAGATCGATGATCGAAGTGATGGAACGCTGAGCATCGAAACGCCTGAACCACTGATAAACGAACTGGTTTCGACAGGCCGCGCCGACCAAATATTGAGGGAGCTGCAGACCGTCGCTGACCCATTTTCGCTAACGGTCGAAATGTTTGCCGATACGGATCTCCCGACGGCTCCACTGGTCACCGCGCCTTCCACCGAAGGTCCAGACGACCGTGTAGACACCGTCGGCGGATTCAACCGCCCAGACATCCTGATTGTCGTGCTAGGGAAGCGTGCCGAGGAAATCGCGCGACATCTCGGTCCACCCGAGTGGGTTCCAGCTTGGTCTACGGGACAAGCGCCAGGGCGGTATGCTGTAAAGCATTTCCCAGCGCGTCGGTACCCGCGGACGGCTAGCCTGGGTGAAGCCACAATTCATATCGTCCACGGCGGCGCCGACCTGCCTCAGCTAAACCGTTATGGCGTCCTGATCGCAATCGTCGACGACGAATATCTGGTCGATGGCAGCATACGGAAGGCGGCAGTGCACAAGCTCGACCAACTGACGTCCGAAAAAGGCGTGATCCGGCTGTTGGCGCCAGCGCTACCGCGTGACCGGCCGGCCCGGGTCATGTCGGCGAGAAACTCTTGGATCCGGTACGGAGACACGGGATTCCAAGCTTTGCTTGATACCTCAACGGCGCGCTCGTTCTTCTGGTCAGGCAATCCGCGGCGGGCTCTGGATCGGCGCATCGCTGATATTATCATCGGTGCGGCCGTCCTGTCGGCTAGCCCGGGACCGCTTTCAGAGTATTTCAGAAGTAGTGCTTCGGATCTGAGGGTTCCGCTGCTGACGCTCTCACTGGAGGTGCCGCGCCAGGCCGGTGGGCACAGGTTTGAGTGGAACTCCGCTGTGATGGGCATGGTATCTGAAGCGATATGGAGCGACCACTCGGGTTGGTCCCGTGGGTTTACCCCGTTCTCGGCCCGCTTCGGCGCGAGATGGCTGACGCAGCATGCTGGATTCGCCCGCGAGGGAGTAGTAGCGGTTCTCGAAGCAAAACCTGATTTTAAGAGGTTCGCGCGATCAATTCTTGATGGCATCAGGGAATCGGCCAAGGGCTACAGGGCGAATTTCGTACAGACCGGGCCCGTGCCCCAGGCGCTGAGCCAAGTTCTTGAGTTTCCCGAACATGTTTGCGGCGTGGGCCTGCAGAGAGATGACCGAATCAGGAACCTCGCTCTGATCGGGGAGACGCCCAACATCCGCATTATCAAGGCCGCTGCAGATGTGGGCTGGGCCGTCGTGCGGTATACGGATCACGAGACTATTCGGGAACTCCTTACCGCTGAGCGGCGTGGGGACAGCGTGGTGCTGCCCCGGGAGATCCAGCTGTCGAACGTTTGCCGCATACCCCATAATCGGCGCTTGGCCACGCGCGGAATAGATCCGCGAGACGTGATCCGGCTCTCGGAACAGCAGGTCGACGATCTACGGCAGAAGGGACGCGATGCGTTTGTGGAGCGCATCCGGCAATATCGCGCCGCGATTGCAGAAAACGAAGGGCCAGCAAAGTATGTGGTGCCCCGGAACGATATTGCAGACGCCGCGGCTAGAGGGAGTGATGCGGCTGCAGCCCTTCTGAGGCAGCTAGAACGAGAGCACTCTGAGCAGCTGCGTTCTCCGAAACGGTGGTCCGACTTGCAGACCGCTTGGAGCGTTCCACCGGACGGAAGCATCCGATTTGTAATCGCCGATGGTCGTGTGCCCGTGGTGCTTATCCGGCTGGTGCCAAGTGAAGTTCCTGCTCAAAACTTTTTCATCGTCGATGGCGACGCTGCCGTACCGGCGCTCCTTCAATCGCAGGTATTCGAGGTCTGGGCACGGGTGACCCTTTCTCGCTCGACAAGCTGGATGTCTCGCTTCTCCGTCAGCGGGACATTCGAAACTTTTCCTGTCGTCCCTCCTTTCGAACTAATGCGGCAGCCCGATGGGGCGTCCGCACTCATGCTCGGTTACAGCGACAAGATGCTCTACCGCCTCGCGCGGGATTGGCTCACTCTCCTGAGTGAAGACCCTGACTTCAGGCGCTCGGCCGAGTACAAGCGGCGGAATAGGCTCCGAGATCATCCGTTGCGGCAAGAACTCGATGCTGCGATCCTCGATGTTTATCGCTTGCCGCCCAACGCATCGGACCTGGAGATTCTGGAGCGTCTGCTCAGCACCAACGATAGTTTGCAGACTTCTTTGCCTATGCGAGAGAACAGCGAGTCCGCGGGTCAAGGAAGATGGTCTTGATCTCCTCAGTCGGCGGCGATGTTTTGGTGATCGCCTTCCGGGGGCGATAGAATTCCGGCCTGCTCGACAGCAGCCAGCGCCTCAAGCGCATAGCGTGCCTGCTTCGCGGATGGCTTGCGTACCCAGCCGCCGGCAGCGTAACCCGCAATCGTGCGGCAGATTCCGGCGACCTTCCAATGGAGGACCTTGGCGCGCTGGCCCTTCTCGGCGGCTTCGAGCCAGCAGGCTGCGTCCACCGTCATGCATCGGGCGATCCGGTCGTAGTCTTCCGCGGAAACCGCCGGACGGCCTGAGGTGCCATTCATAGCCGGCGCCTCGCCATAGGACAGCTCCGGCGGCAGCGGTTCGCTGAAGGCGGGGAGGCGTTCGCGGATCTCGGACCAGCACTCCTCCTTCTTATACCACTCGCTCGGATTCCGCTGGCCGGCGGACTGCCGCATCGCTGCGTCGATCTGCGGCGCCCAGCTCCGGACCAGCGCTTCAAGTTCCAGGGAGATCGCTTGGCTCGACCAGACCTGTGCGAAGTCGATGCGGCCACCTGTACGATGGCTGAGCCCGGCCACAAGGTAGGAAACGATCTGCGCTCGGTAGGCGGGAAACTTCATCGCCCGGATTACGCGCTCGACGGCTCTGTAGAGGATCGCGATGGCAATAAGGCGCTGGAACCACTCAGCGTCAGGCGGCGGCGGTGGTTCGTCCTTCATGCGCTGCATAAAGAAATGGAAGTTCTTCTGCCCGCCAAGGCAGACCCGATGAGGAAGGCCTGCCCAGGCCGACAAATAGCGCGCGAGATCGAGCTTGCTGAAACGCCGGGTCTTCGGTGTCAGGCTTCGGAACGTCTGGTATTCGGTCTTGCGATATGAGGCCTTCTGTTCGGCAGCAACATAAGCACCGCGGGCGCGTTCGTAAAACCAGCGCCCCCTGCCGTCATCCAGCCAAGTGTTGTTAGCGAGCGTCTCGACCTGATGATGAAACGGATCATTGGCGGAGAAGTCGGCGAGCTGAACCGTGTTCTGACGGTTGGCCGCCCGCGAGACCGAGCCGACCATCTCCGCCAAGTCCGCGCCGCCGACGCGGATTATTTTGATGGGAACGGCGACCCGGTCGAGACTGAGGCTCTCTTTGCGGCGTGCCCGGTGGAGGGAAGCGGTTGTCTGCCCCCCGTTGACGATCTGCAGCCCGCGTAGCGCACGGATGGCCAGGGGCCCGCCGCCCTCTTCGTCAAGGTCGATGGCGTCTACCGTCGCGACAATTCCGTTGTTGAAGGCCAGGAACATCGAGGGTTGTTCGACGATCGTGCGGCGCAGCTCGGCGTTCACGCTCTTGCGGCCCTGAAGCCCCAGGAAGGCGCGGACATTCAGCTCGAGAAGCCGGACCCCGTAGCGATCGTAGATACGTGAGAGCACCTCCCCTGGAAGCACCAAGAGGTAGGCGTCGTAGTCGCCGTCGCCGGACGGCACATGAAGGCATGGGACCGGCGCGCCGGTCAGCGCGACAAGATCAACGGAGATGTCGGATCGCGTCTCTCCTTCACCGAGAATGCGCTGCAGCCGGACAATGTCGTAGGCTTCGTGTTCAACGATTCGGCCGTTCCAGTCGCTCGCCGTGAGTGGCGCAGTTGCCAGCACACCGTCACTCAGAACGACGATCCTGATAATCATGATGCGGGGCGCCTCGAGCTGGATACTGCGGGCGAGATCGCTGGCGTCAGTATTCGATGGCTCAAGTCGGTCGGCGAGACCGTCCATGCAAGCGCCGGCGAACCGGAGCGCACGTTCGATCGCCCGTGAAACCTCTGCAGTTGGAATGCGGGTCGCCGGCAGTTCGCCGCGATAGATGGTGGTGAAGAGATCCAGACGCGCCCGTTCTTTGTCGAACGCATATCCGTCGATCCGGTAGGCGGCCTGTCCGAGGCGACCTTCCTGATGGAGATCGAACGCCGCGTCGAAATGACCGGCCTCCTCCAGCCGCTCTAGCACCAAGCGCGTGAATATGTTGGCCGAGAACGGTGCCTCATCGGAGAGCCCTTCCTCGATTTCGGCCGCCAGCTCGGCGGCGAAACGGTCGACAGCCTCGTCAGTCAATAACATCCTCCCTCGTGAAGGCGTCCAGTACACCGTTCACGTCACAGCCATGCGGCGCCAGGGCCTGCAGCTCAAGCATGTACTCCGCGTCAGTGACCCCCGACGGGACTTGGGACCGCAGCAGGCGCGGAAAGGCGGGCCCTACGGAAAAGATCGAAACAGACTGGACGTCGACCCTGGGAAGCGCCCGCGCGGCGGTGTCATCGGGCATCAGACCGCGACGGAGCAGGGCATTGTCAAATCGTCGGCGGTCCGCGTCGGCAGGGAGCATTCCCGTCACCACCTCGATCAGCCCGCCCAGGGTTCTTCCGTCCGGTGTCTCCGCAAGCCGGACGTGGACTAGGTTAAGCCGTCGCAACCCCGCGTTGTCGAGCTGATCCAGACTGGAGATTCGCAGCCGTGTCGCTGAGCCCAGGGTGGTCTTGATCTCAATGGCATGGCCCGCCCGCTCAAAGTCGTGAAGCCCTTCAAACGGGGCCCGCCAGCTGTCTAGATTGCCGGCGCCCCGGCTGATCAGCGACTGAAGGATCGTCAGCTCGCCAATCAGGCCGACCGTCTCGCTTCGGCTGAGCCCGGCGCGCCGCTCCCTAAGAAACAGCCGCCAAGCATCGAGCCGACCCAGGAAGGTCCGGAGCGCCTCGCGACGGTCGCCGGCAGTATCTGTGACCTGGAGGACGTCGCCGCAGACGGTGATGAAGAGATCCAGCCGGGAGGGGTCCTCCAGCGAGAGGACAAGCATGTGCCCGGCGTCCGACCGGGCGTGCGAGAGCCGCATGCCGCCGACCTCGAAGGCGGCAGTCGCAACAGGCGCCGGGTCGTCGATATCCACGATGAGGCAGGGCGCATCGTCGACAGCGCGCAGCCCCGCGTGTGCGTCGAGCGCCCGCTCGGGCGTGAGCCGGAGCGTCCGGAACCGCTTGGCGTGTGCTGGATGCAGGGCGAGTTTCGACCAGCTCTCGCGCAGGCGATCGGTCGCTCCGATCACCATGCCTGCTCGCGTTGTCTGACGACGTTTTCGAGATAGAGGCGCTGAAGGGCGGTTGCGCTGTCGGGAAAGCTGATGACGAGTCCGATTACCGGCCTGTCCGTGTCAACGTCGGCGACCTTCGGGTCCAGAGGGTATATGATCAGTAGCCCGTTCTGAGGGCGGCGGCCGCGGATCTGGCGGACGCTTGGTCCCGATGGCCGATCCGACTCGGCCAGTCCGGCGAGCCGGCGCTCGGCGTTCGTCTGCGCCAGTGCTTCGGCGAACTCGGCGTCAGACAGATCGATAGCCTCGTCGGGCGGGTTGAGAATGGACTTCACGATGAATCGCGTTGAAGTCGAGCGATCCACCCGTGGATTGCGCACAATGCTCTTGAATGACCGGCCGGCGAGCAATACGGGTATGCCGCGGTCGCCGGCCGCGACGTAGACCGTCCAGCCAGTGAGCTCGTCCAGCCGGATCTGGTCCTCGATGTAGCCGGCGAGGCGATGACCTTCGATGTCGTAGTTCTCCGGAGGGAAGGACAGACTCCTGAGATAGTCGGCAACCGAGCGGCCCGGCACGCCGGTCCAGAGCTCGCCCGCCGCCGCCACGCCGGTGCCGGGACGAAGCAGTCCTGTCTGTCCGCGGCCGAGAGTCTCGATGAAGGCGTCGGTCGCCGCAGCGTTCTGTTCGACCGTGGCCGCGTCCCGGAACATCACCGTCTGGATCTTGCCCTCGCCGGCATAGCCGACTTGGCGCTGCACCGCATGCCGCTGCTTGTTTGCGGCGGTCACACCCATGATGCTGTGGCCGGCCACCCGCAGTCCGTACTCCTTGGGCGTCGCAAGCATCAGCTGCATGTGAGCGAGCTGCGCGCGGAGCTCCTCGTTCGCGGTCGCCACGTGGCGGAACCAGTCCTCCATGTCCGGGGTGGTGTAGAGGCGGCACAGATCGGCGAAGCCCCGGCGGTAGCCGAACCAGCGGCCCATCTGCAGAAGACTGTCGTACTGCTTTGAGATGCGGAGGAAGTAGCTGACGGTGAGGCCTTCCAAGGTCAGGCCGCGGGAGAGCTTGTCGCCGCCAATGGCAATGACGGACAGACCCGTTTCGCGATAGGCGTCATAGTCGAGACCAACCTTAGAACGGCCGTTAGTGACGACGACGCGAATCTTGTCAGCGGTATCAGCGAGACAGGACAGCACGGCGTCCCAGTCGGTAGCCTCGATTTCCCGCCCAAACACCGTTCCGAGAACCTGATGCGTCGTCGGAACGAAGTCCTCTTCCCACAGCTGGCGAAGATCCTCGATGGTCGCTGCGTCCGCCCCGGAGATCCGGGCGCGCAGGTCGTTCAGGCAGCGCAGCACCTGTCGGTGCACGATATCGTGCACGTCCACGAAACGGGAGACGTGCACCAGCATCGAGTTGTGCACCCGCTCCTGCCCGCGCGCGGCGCGCCCGGCGCAGGCGAGGAGGAAGGCCCTGATCGCCCTTTCCAGGCTGGGCGGCACGCTGTCACGCCCGTCGAAGACCGGCTTCAGTGTCTTGTCGTGCGGATCTGGAATCCAGACTTCCCCGATCTGATCGACATGCCGGATGAGTGGCAGACCACCCTGATCGCCCTCGCTGTTCGTCCCAAAGACCGCGACTGGTCCGAAATAGTCGTCCGGCGGCGTCAGCGACAGGATGAATGTCGAGGGAAAGAGGTCGTCCCCGTAGTCCTCGGCGGTGCGTTCGTCGTGGATCAGGATGTTGGCGAATGGCGTGGCCGTATACGCCACGTAGGCGGAGCGGCTGAACGCCTTCAGGAGCTTGCGGATCTCGCCGTTGATGCGGGTGGGGTCATAGTCTTCATCGAAGGTGCCGTCGGGAAGCAGCGGCTGATCGCGTGTGTCGACCGATGCTTGGTCGGCCTCGTCGTCGATCAGGAGCAGCGGCGCCGCACGGGACTCGTCGGGAAGACGGGCGATCCAGCGGTTGAGGTTCTTCAGGATACTTCCGTTCTTCTTCACCACGAACAGGCAAGGCTGGCTTAGCGGAGCGAAGTTCGCCTGACGCGTTATGCTAACATTGAAGTCGCCATTGGCCGCAGCGAAGGTGAGACTGTCGACGATGAGCCGCGGAGGTATCAGGCCTACGCCGACGGCTCTGCGTCGGCCGTCAGCTGAGGCGGAATCGGGATTGGTGTCCCAGCCAAGGAAATCGGCTTCCAGGCGCTGCTGTGTCTGTAGGCGCAGGAGATTGTGCATGCCAGCCAGGATCACGATAACCCGATACCCGGCGTCGGCGGCCCGGTTGACCACGCCAGCGTAGTGAGCGGTCTTGCCGGACTGCACATCGCCAACGACCAATCCGCGCCAGTCCCACGGGCCTTCGCGCTCAGGATCGTCAAGCATCTCAAGAACGCGGGCGGTGCTGTCGCGGAGCTCTTCGACGGAACGCGCCGCCCAGCCGTCTTCGGCCAGCTTCTGCAGGTAGCGGGTCATGAACGAGCCTGGCCGTCTCCGCTCGCCAACATACCACTCCGGCGGCAGGCGCCGGTCCTTGATGGCGATCGACTCGCCCTGTTCGACGACGAAGATTGACTCAAGCGCGCGGACGACGTCGTTGATGTCGTCGTCGGAAAGGGACCGGCCGGTGGTGGCAGAGACGATCGGCGCCACTGTGCGTACAGCCTGCTCAATCTTGTCCCGTCCGAGCGGCCGCTCCTGCTCTGACATCAGCAGCTGTCGGGTCATGTTCGAGAGTGTCGTGACGGCGTCGTTACTCATCCGGTGTTCCAATGATCCGGAGAACGGAGCGGCGAAGGGCGCCAGTTTTAACAGGCAACTGCTGGAGCATCCTGTCAAGCCGGACCTCGACCGGATCGTCTCCGGACATGCCGGTCACCACCGACGCCAACTGGTCTGCGAGGAGGGAGATCTCGGTGTCGCTGAGCGCGGTAGACCGCGTGTCGCCGGTCTCGGAAACGTCGAGCCAGATCCGTTCGATCGGAACAGTCTTTTCGATCAGGACGAGCGCAGCGGTTAGGAGATTTTGATTGTCTCCTGCAGCAGCGAAGAGACGTTGCAGGGCGGGATGATTGCGGTTGATACGGTACTGTACACGGCCCGAGATCTGCTCGGCCGTCCATACCGGTTGGCCCAGCTTGGCGGCTTGGCGGCGAACCTTGCCGCCGCGCCAAGCAAACACCTCCCGGGCCTTCCCGCGGCAGGCTGCTGCTATGGCAGTCAGTCGTGGGCGAAGCACTGCGGGCGGCCGCGCCAGCGATTTGCGGACATCGATCCGCCATTCGGCATCGACGTGGGTGGGCAGGTCCACCGACAATCTCGCGAGGCGGCTGGATTCCTCCCTCGTCCAGGCGCGGGCACCCCCCAAACCCAGCCAGCCGCCAGCCGCCACAAGCCGCTTGCCCCTGTAGACATAGAAGCCTTGGCGCTCGCTCCAGCCGCCGAACCCGCCAGCCGCTTCGTATTCTGCCTCGTTCGCGAAGCGGTCACGGTGCGGTAGGACGAAGGGCGAGACATCCATGACACCGGCGGTGGACCGGAGCCGTTCGGTCGGCATCGTGATCGTCGCGGGATGATTCCGCTGGAACGGATCCCAGCCCCGCACAACACGGCCGTTGATAGCGATGGCGATCCGTCGGGCATCGCCGGCCAGGAAGCGGTGAAAGACCATCGCGAAGTGAGCGCGTATATTCTGGAGTCGGGCGAAGAAATCCTCACTGTCGAGGCCGAACAGGCCGCCGATCGCATCCATGTGTTCCCAGACGACGAGGGTGCCCTGAGCTCTGGAGCCAAATGCTTCAGCCAGCCGGGTCGCGGGTAGGGCTTCAGGAACCAGTGCTTCCCACTTGCCCTTCGCGGCCACTTGGTCAACGTCCCAGGCGAGACAGGAGGTCAGCCCATCCTTCCGGCTGGCAACGGTCATGCGCCGACACTGGGACAGCGACGCCGTCTTCAGGCCCAGCCCGAAACGGCCTAGGTCGTCGGACGTGCGCTCCGCCATTGGGCCATCTCCCCCGAAGCGCATTGCGGCAGAGAGCCCGTCGAAATCCAGGCCACGGCCGTCGTCGAGGATGGCGACGACAGGTGTGCCGCCATTCCAGTCGAGATCCACATCGATCCTGGCCGCACCCGCGGCAATGCTGTTGTCGATAAGGTCCGCCAGGGCGGTTTCTGGCGCGTAACCGAGCCCGCGGAGCGACTGCAACAGCGCCGACGCCGAAGGAATTATCTCCACTGTGCGCGCGTGTTCAGCCCCCATGCCCTCAACTCTCGCCGTCAGCTTGCCCGAACCGGCCTTCGTTCGATCGCGCTCTCCAGTCGAGCTGCCGGCCTGCGTGAATTCTATGGTGTCGCTATGCAGCCCTGCTCCTGCGGATCGCCCTGGGTAGCGCAGCCGCTGCTCCCATAAGATCCTTTCTGAGCTGCTCGGCAACCGCCTTCGCCAGGAGCGGAGGAACGGCGTTGCCGATCTGGCGGAATGCGGCGTTCATTGCTCCGGCGAAGCGGAACCCGTCTGGGAAAGATTGCAGCCGCGCGGCCTCCCGGACCGACACCGTCCGGCGCTGCTGGCTGTCATAGTGTATGTGAGAATAGGTGTCCTTGCCGATATGCGCGGTCAACGTGCGCGAGGGCCTGAACGGATCCATCTTCCACCACTTATTGGGGAACTTGGCCGGATCATAGGGTGGAACCATCGCCTTCCAGAGGGCTGCGCGAGCCGGCGAGTCCTTGAGGCCTGGAGCGATTCCGCGCATGTCCAACTCCCGCGCAAACATCGCCTCGGCGATAGCCCGTGCCCGCGGGTAGTCGGCGCCGTGTGACATCCTGGCGAAGATCGGGAAATCCCGCGGCGTCAGCCGCACAACGTGGCCATCGACGTCGACTAGACTCTCGAAACCGCTCCATGTCCGCATCAGCTGCGCATAGTCGGACAGCTTCGTGCCCTTGCGATAGGGCAGACGGTCAGTCACGTGCCGGCGCCTCATCGCTTTCGGATCGGACCAGTGCTCCTGGATCTTCGGCAGATCCCCGAGCGCTTCCCGGACGCTCACCGCCTTTCCCAGCGAACGGTCCGGCCGATGGATCGGGCGGAAGCGTCGGCTGTCGGGCGCGACGTACTTCAGAGCAACGCTGCGCGAGCTCTCGTAGCCTCGCGGGAGTTCGACAAAATGCGTCGGGTCCGGGAAGGTCGGTTCAACGTTGAGCGTATCGGCGATCGCAATAAGAAACAGCCGTTCGCGGATCTGTGGTACGCCGTAGTAGGCGGCGTTCAGAATGGTATAGGCGGCACGATAACCGGCGTCTTCAAGCACCTCGCAGATCTCTTCTGGCACGTTGTGGCCACCGAAGTTCAGAATATCGGGCACATTCTCGATAATGATCGCAAGCGGCTGTGTGTCGGTAACATAGTCGAGGAAGCGGCGATAGAGCGCGGCACGGGGATCCTTACGGAACGCATCATGCTCGCCGCCAGCCAGTTCCCGCAGCTTCGACCTGCCGATTCGGGCGAAGGCTTGGCAGGGGAGCCCGGCGGCCAGAATATCGAACACGGCCGTAGTTTCGCTTCCAAGCTCGAGATCATTCACGAGATCGTCCGCCGAACACTCGACCATGTCCCGTGCCACAGCCCAGCGGGCACGAGTCTGCTCGTCGGCCGCGAAGTTGAGCGCGTAGCTCTCCGCTGCGAGCGGATCCGCCTCGATATGAGCGGCGAGTTCGAAACCAGCGGACTTCAGGCCAAGCGCGAGGCCGCCGCAACCTGAGCACAGTTCGAGGACACGCGGGGCGCCGCCAGCGCGGAGCTGTTCGATCTTGAGAGTCCGAGCCCGATGTTGCTCAGCGGACCGCATCGCCGAGGAACCTCTTAAGAACCGTAGCCATGGCCTCGTCGTCGGTCGCTTCACACTCCCAGATGGTCAGGACATCCCACCCCATTTGCTTCAGTTCCCCCTTCACGCGCGCGTCACGTTGCTTATTCGCCGTGAATTTTTTGCGCCAGAACTCAACATTCGACTTGGGTTCATAGGTGAATCGGCACCCCGGATGCCGATGCCAGAAGCAACCATGTACGAATACTATCTTGCTTCGTGCCGGGAAGACCAGGTCTGGCGTACCGGGCAGATCGCGGCGGTGAAGCCTGAAGCGGTAGCCGAGGCGGTGCGCCAGCCGGCGCACGGCAACCTCGGGCTTGGTGTCACGCCCGCGGATGCGGGCCATATTGGCCGACCGCCGCTCAGGAGATACCAGATCCATACTTCAGCTTCTGGCGCCTTTCTGCTTCAGCGCCGGACGAGGCGGTGAGTTTGGGCTCTGCGCGCTCGTTAATCCCCAGGTCCATGTCCCTTGTTCTATCAGTGCCAGTGGCAGAATGGCAATATTCCTGGCGACATTTCTCCGACCAGGACGACAAAAGTCGGTCCTGCGCATGGGGCTCTTGTTTTATTTATAACTCAGTTCGCTACAGCGTGAGCAAACCTGCCAAAGCCGTAGTAGTCAACTGCCTGCCCGTTTTTTGCCTGCGATTCGTCGAAGACTATCTAATGAGTCATCGACGCAATCAGGCTAACTCGTTTGCCTCTCCACCGGTGTCTCTCTCTGCTCTGGAGGTCGACGCCAGAGTGATTTTTGCTCCATGGCGGCGGCAATGCGCCGGCCGATGGCCTCGTTGGCGGCCTTAACTGGGTCGTCAGCTAAATGGCTGTAGCGGTTCGTCGTTTCAGACCGTGCATGGCCCAATAGTTTGCCGATCATCGGCAGCGACAGCCCACCGGCTGTACCGAAACTCGCGTACGAATGCCGAAGGTCGTGTAAGCGGACGTCATCCAGCTTGGCTTTTGCTCGGATGCGCCGCCAGGGCTTCTCGAGATTCACGAGATGACTGCCTAGCCGCTCACCAAAGACGACGTAGGGATTGCCGGCCACACGCGGCAAATCAGCGAGGACCTTTAGCGCCGGGGCCGACAGATAGACCACCTTGGCCCCGGATTTGGAGTCGCGCAGCCGCAAGCACGCAGCCTCTAAATCCACGTCCTCCCAACGAAGCGTCAATATCTCATCGCGGCGGCATCCCGTGAAGATTAGTAGCCGGATCGCAGCTATGACGCTCAGCAGCTCCGCCCCCTGCCGCTCGCATTCGATCAACACTGACGCCAACCGCCCTAGCTCAGCCTGTTTCAGGAATCGCTCAATCTTGTGTTCTGCATATTTCTGTATATGGCGACAGGGATTAGAACCGTCCGGCCGCCAGCCCCAAAGTTCGGCCAGATTGAACATTTTGCTTGTCAGTGCAAGGCAGCGGTTGGCAGCTCCGGTGCCGCCACGGACGACAATGCGGCGTCTGGGCCCGACCTTCTCGTCCTTTGCGGTCTTGCCCTGCGCGACAGCCAGCTTGAGGCGGTCAATGTCGGCGCGGGTGACATCGGCGACGCGAAGCCTACCGAGGATCGGCAAGATGTGGTTGCGAATATTTCGTTCATCTGCCGCCTGACTGGAGGCCTTTTTGTGCTCGGCGGCATACTCCGCGAAGTAACGTTTGCATAGTTCCGCCACCGTCGGCGCACCCTTGCTGGTATCACGCGCGGCTGCCGGATCTCGCCCTTCGGCCACATCACCCAGCAACGCCTTTGCCTTTTCTCGAGCCTTATGGACCGTCCAGGGCGAGCCGTGCTTGCCGATCGTGTACCAGCGTTGCCGTCCGCCCACGCGGTACTTGAGGACGAATATCCGGCCGTCCTTTTGGCGGCGGACGCCGAAACCAGTGATCTTTCCATCCCACAGCAACTCGCCAGGATTCAACGCCGCGACCGCGGTCTCAGTAATCTGGCTCCGGCTCCGTTTCCCCGGCATCTACTCGTGCCCCATGGTCGTTACGATTCATAGCAACCATATAGCAACCACGATCATGAGTAGCAATGACGATCAGTGGCTGTAGGGTGCAGGATAACCGCCTGAAACAATGTGAAAGCGGAAAAATATGGCGAGCCTCGGCGTGCCAGACCTCAGGATTCCTAATCCTGGGGTCGTGGGTTCGAATCCCGCCGGGCGCACCAATCATAACGAGATATTCCCGAATGCGCCGGGCAGCGTCGGGACCGCTGATGCCAAACCAGCAACAGGAGCAGACCGGTACCGAACAGCGGCAGCACGCCGGGCTCCGGCACCTGTGCAGCCGTGCCGACGACTGACACCCGCAGCGCATCGCGGCCGTCGAAGGAGACGATGCTGGCGATGAAGGCCCGGTCCTGCAAGGTCGGGAGCATGAAGTCGAGCGCGCCGAGGTCCGCCAGCAGGGTATCGGCCGTCAGCACATCGAAGAAGTCTCCGACCAACGGATCGAAGCCGTCGATGAGGGAGAGGGAGAAACCGAGGGCCGAGTCCAGGACCGCGGTGCCGAACACATTGTACTGGTCGTATTCCGTGCCGGCGGGATCAGACCCGACATTGATGCGATCCGGCGATGGGATGCCGGTATCGACGAGAATGCCGCCGATCTCGAGGTTGATTGTTCCGGAGAAGGTCGCGTCATCCAGGAAGTTCAGGATGCCGGCGGAGAAGCCTGCATCCACGAGCCCGGCGATCTGCGCCGGTCCATCGATCGTGCCGTTGCCGGACAGGCCGCCGCCTTGAATGTCCAGGAACGACGTGCCGAGCGTGCCGCCGTCGAGCACCGTGCTGCCCGCCGTCTGCCGATAGCGGCCGGTCAGGGCGGCGCCGTCGCGGCCAATGGTGAGGGTGCCGGAATTCTCGAAGTCGCCATCCACCGAAACCCCGTCCAAGGACGAGTTGCCGGTCGAAAATAGCTGGCCGTCCGCGCTCATGTTCAGCGCGCCGCCGCGAACATTGGTGTCGTTGAGACGAATGGTGGCGCCCGTCTGGCCGGTTATCGCGCCGCTGTTGTCGATCAGCCCTTGATTGACAGTGAAACCGGCGCTGTCGACGGTGGTGACGCCCTCATTGGAGAAGGTGACGTCGTTCAGCGTCATGGCCGCGTCCTGGACCAGGAGCTCGCCGCTGCCCACCGTGCGCAGGGCGCCGCCGTCGATCGTGACGAACGAATCCTCGACGTGCACGCGCGAGCCGGCGAGCGCCTCGGTCGTGCCTTGGTCGGTGCCGTCGTCCTGGTCGTAGGTCCCGGCGAACAGTCTGAGAATACCGCCGTCGCTGGCCCGCAAGGTGCCGGTGTTGAGCAGCCCGAGCTGCCCGGTGTCCGGATCGCGCCCGGCCAGCACCAGGGCGGCGTCGGCGACGTTGGCGTCGATCAGGCCGCCCGCCAAGTTCTCGATGCCCATCGAGAAGAAGCCGATGTCGCCGCTGCCTTCGATCGTATGGTTCCGGTTGATCAGTGTTGTTGGATTGGCACTGGCGGGGCCGATGGAGGTTCGTGCCTTCAGGCTCTCTGCGCGATCGCCCGGCCAAGTCGGCTGAAGGGCTGGCCCGGCCAGCGTCAGCACGCCGCCGCCGTCGAAGGTCACATCGCCCTCGAGCCGCAGCCTGGCAAAGCCGATCCCCTGCGCCTCGACCGTGATGCTGCCGCTGTTCTGGACGTCGACGCCCTTGAGCACGGGGCTGGTGCCGATGAACCGCATCGCGCCACTGTTCACGATGGCCCCTTCGTTGACCATGAAGCCGGCGCTGTCGACAGTCGTGGTGCCCGCGTTGCTAAAGGCGACCCCGTCGAGTGTGACGCCTGCGTCCTGAACCAGAAGCGTGCCGCTGCCCACCGTGCGCAAGGCGCCGCCGTCGATCATGACTGCAGAACCCTCGATCTGGATGCGTGAACCGGCGAGCGCCTCGATCGTGCCCGCGTCGGTGCCGTCGGTCTGGTCGTAGGTCCCGGCGAACAGTCTGAGAATACCGCCGTCGCTGGCCCGCAAGGTGCCGGTGTTGAGCAGCCCGAGCTGCCCGGTGTCCGGATCGCGCCCGGCCAGCACCAGGGCG
>QOZR01000018.1 GCA_003576685.1 Virgifigura deserti | reverse complement strand
GGCCGACCGCGGCGACCAGCCGGCTCTCGGCCCGGATGTAGCTGTTCCTGAGCCCGGCGGCGAGGACGTCGCCGATGAGCGTGTTGCCGGCGCCATCCTTCGCCGCCGTCTCCCACAGCGCGGCCCACGAGCCGACGTCGCTCCAGCCGATGTCGAGCGGCACGACGGCGGCGCTGTCGGTCCGCTCCATCACGGCATAGTCGATCGAGCGCGCCGGCGCGCCGGCGAAGGCCTCCTGGTCGAGGCGGAGGAAGTCGAGATCGCGCACCGCCCGCGCGACGGCTTCGCGGGTCGCCGCCAGCATCGCCGGCTCGAGCCGCGCGAGCTCGGCGAGATAGCGGGCGGCGCGGAACAGGAACATGCCGCTGTTCCAGGCATAGCCGCCCTCGGCGAGATAGGCCTCGGCCGTCGCGCGGTCGGGCTTCTCGACGAACCGGTCGACCGCGAAGCAGCCGGGGCAGCCGGCCAGCGCCGCGCCCTGGCGGACGTAGCCATAGCCGGTCTCCGGCTTGTCGGGGGCGATGCCGAAGGTGACCAGCGCGCCCGCATCCGCCGCGCGGACGGCCTGGTCGACCGCCTCCCGGAACCGCCCGGGCGCCGCGACATAATGGTCCGACGGCAGCACCAGCATCACCGCCTCGCCATCCTGCGCGGCGAGAAGATGCGCGGCCGCCGCGATCGCGGGCGCGGTGTTGCGGCCCGTCGGCTCGAGCAGGATGGTGATCGGCGCGCCGCCCAATGCGCGCGCCTGCTCGGCGACCAGGAAGCGGTGCTCGTCGTTGCAGACGACGAGCGGCGCGGCGAAGCGGGCGGGGTCGGCGACCCGCTGCAGCGTCTCCTGCAGCAGCGTCAGCTCCGAGGTCAGCGGCATCAGCTGCTTCGGATAGGCCGCCCGCGACACCGGCCACAGCCGCGTGCCGGAGCCGCCGCAAAGAATCACCGGGTAACATGTTCCGATGGGATACCCGTCATCCAGGTGCTCCGTCCGATTATGCACCGGTACTGCTGTGTTCGAATCTTCCATGATTGCTGGGTACCGCAGTTCCGAGCGTCGGCAAACGTCTCGGTGGGGATATCAGGACGTTCGTGCGGGCTACCACCGATTGAAAGGCAGGCTGTAATCGTCAGGCCCAGGCGATCCGGGCCGCCGACGTGTTCCCAGGGGCGTCCCCAGGGTCCGCGTCGGCACCGTCATGGCTTCGACGCGGAAGCACCAGGTCGATTCGGGCGCGCACCTGATGTTCGCGCAGGCTCCGGGCGATCTCCCCGCGATATTCGGGGTTCATCACCAGCACGACGTCTGGCTGATAGCGACGGAGATCGGACGGAGCGACGATCCGCTGTCCGGTTCCGGCGATGTGGCAGCCCGCCTTGCGCGGGTTGATGTCGACGACGTACGGCAGATCGTTGGTGTCGTTCAGCTGCAGCAGGTTGAGAAACATCACGCCTTTCGACCCGGCGCCCCAGAGGGCGAGTCGGACACCGTCGCGCCGATAGCCGGCGATCCTGTTCCGCCAATGGCTCAGAAGACGGTCCACCCGTTCGGCGAAGGATGCGACTGAAGCGTGATGCGCGGGACTGGGCGGTGTCGGACTCGCATTTGCCCCCGCGCCGGCAACCGCCTCGGCCCACAGGAACTGGCCGCCAAAGGCGGACTGCACGTCGCGAACCGACAGCCCTGCCTGCGCAAACGCCGTCACCAGCGAACTGCCTGAGAAATAGGACACGTGCTCGTAAATGACGTCCCAGAGGCTGAGCTGATCCAGGACGAGCGATGCGTCGGGAACCTCGAAGAAGGCCGCACCTTTCGTGCGTTCGAGATCCTCGCCGACCGCACGGAGCACCGCAACGGGATCGAGGAGGTGCTCCAGCACGTGCCGGCAGCAGACGAAATCGGCGTCCTGTGTCGCTCCGGCCCGGTAGATGTCCCCGATGATCGTCACATCGTCGGACTCGGTTCCGGTGGATGGCTGCGCCAATGGATGCGCCAATGGCGGTTCTTGGGCGCTCGGATCATAGCCGACGCCCCGACTGCCGCCGAGTCCGCAAAGCAACCGGAGGAAGTCGCCTCGGCCGCAACCGATCTCGACGATCCGCCGGCCCCTGAGATCATATCGATTGACGAGTCTCCGGGCTGTGGCGGTGGCGTAGCGCTGATAGCGCCCGGAGAAGTGCAAGGCGTTGTCATAGCTCCCCTCATAGCCGACGAGAGCCGGGTCGAAGGCGCGGTTGAACAGATGACCGCAGCTCCGACAGGCGACCAGGTCGATATCGCCGCGGGCGACGGCAACCGCCTCCTCTCGATGGGCGAGCAGGCGGTTGCAGAGAACCGGCACGCCGGGAATCGCAAGAACCGGAAGCAGGTCCGTGCCGGCGCAGATGAGGCAGGTGCGATTCTGTGCCGCCGGCATCGTGATCAGACCGTCAGGACCATGGGCGCACAGCCACGGTCCACCAGGGCCTGCCGGATCTCGGTCCGGTAGATGGGATTCATCACTACGACCATGTCCGGGTGGATGTGGGCTACCTCGTCCGGTCCCACGATCCGATGCCCGGTTCCCGGCATGTATTTTCCGTGCCTGTATGGATTAACGTCGACGACGCAGTCGATTTCGTGGCTCAGCGACAGGGTGGTGAGGAACGAGACGGCCTTGGACCCGGACCCCCAGATCACGACCTTCCGCCCCATCGAGGCGAACTCCGCCAGGGTCTTCCGCCACAGCGCCTGCTTCTCGATCCAGCGTTTGGTGAAGTTGACCACGAGCTGCTCCAACTGGCCGACCGGCTCCACGATTGCGCTTTCCGACCGATGCGGCGAGCCGTTGACCGTGGGGCGCGCGTCGATCATCAGGTACTGATCTTCGAAATCGGTCCAGACGTCGCCGACATCGAAACCGTTACTGACCAGAAGCCGCTCCAGCGACCCCGGGCTGAAGTAGGAACAGTGCTCGTAATAGATGTCCCAGAAGGCGCACTCCTTCAGGATCCGGACGGCGTCGGGCACCTGCAGGAACAGCGTGGCGCCGCGCTGCGTCGTCGCCCGTCTCAAAAGATCGACGAAGCGAGCGGTTTCGGGAATGTGCTCCAGGGTCATCTTGCTGCAAACGAAGTCGCTGGGCTCCAGCTCGGTTTCCTCTGTGAAGAATTCGCGTCGGAAGGTGATCTGGTCGTTCGCATGGGGGGCATGTCGGTCGGCCGCATAGCCGGGATCGAACCCCACGCCCGAATTGCCGCCGAGCTCGCAGAGCAGGGTCAGGAACTCGCCTTTGCCGCAACCGATCTCCAGAATGTGCTTTCCGGTCAGCCCATAGCGCTTGATGAGCTGCCCGGTGAGACGCGTATGGAAGGTGTTGAAGGTCGATGAGAAAGCCTGCGTCTCCTCATAACTGCTGGAATACTCCGTCAGGCTGGGATCGAAGGCGGCGTTGAAGATGAAGCCGCAGCCACGGCAGAACCGAAGCTCGATGTCGCCGCGGCGGAACGCCAGCGCCTCGTCCCGGTCGGCGATTAGCAGACAGCTGTTCGTCGGGACCTGCCGAACTTCATAGAACATGTGAGAGTTCGTTGACGCGCAGCTT
Source organism: Virgifigura deserti (assembly GCA_003576685.1). Lineage (GTDB taxonomy): Bacteria > Pseudomonadota > Alphaproteobacteria > Dongiales > Dongiaceae > Virgifigura > Virgifigura deserti. The sequence goes on along the minus strand of QOZR01000018.1, from coordinate 63,672 downwards.
GGACAGCGAGAGTCGTTCGTCATCGCGCGCTCCCTCTCCGAATGCTCGAAGGTCATCACTGCGGATCTAGACAACACGCGGCTCGGGGCTCGGAATGATGAAGCGTCCGCCCGCCTCCCGATACCGACTCTGCTGCGTCAGAATTTCGCTCGCGAAGTTCCAAGCCAGCAACAGCACGAAGTCGGGCCGATCCTCTTCAAGCCGTTCCGTCGGGAGGATCGGCAGATGCTGGCCCGGCATGAATTTGCCGTGCTTGTGGAAGTTGCGGTCCACCACGTAGTCCAGCAGCCTCGTGTCCGCCCCAAGATAGTTCAGCATCGTCGCGCCCTTGGCCGCGGCCCCATATGCCGCGACCCGATATCCCTGAGTCCGCAGATGATCGAGCTGCTGCAGAAGCTCGGTCTTCAGCGCCCGGACGCGGCCGGCGAAATTCGCGAAATAGGCCGAGCTGTCCAGGCCGATGGCGCGCTCGTCCGCCAGCATCTCCGTGACGGCCGCGCTGCTGTCCGGCCGATGTCCGACATGGACGCGCAGGGACCCGCCATGAATGTCGAGATGCTGGACATGGTTTACCGTGAGGCCATGCCGGCCGAACAGCTTGGTCAGCGCCGTCAGCGAGAAGTAGCAGAGATGCTCATGGTAGATTGTGTCGAACTCGCAATGGTCGACGAGGTCGCGCACATAGGGAACCTCGATCGAAGCGACGCCGTCGGTGTTCAGGAGGCTGGCAATCGCCTGGACCAGGCCGTTGGTGTCCGCCACATGCGCCAGCACGTTGTTGGCGATGATCACGTCGGCGCGGCCATGCTCCTGCCGGATCGCCTCGGCGGTCGGCATGTCGAAGAACCTGTTCCAGGTGGCGACGCCGTCGGCGTTGGCGATGCCGGCCGGCCCTTCGGCGGGATCGATGCCCAGAACCGGAATGCCGCGCTCGACGAAGTTCTTCAGCAGATAGCCGTCATTGCTCGCGATCTCGACGACGAAGCTCTTCGGACTGAGACGACGGCTGGCTATCAGCTCCAGGGCGTTGGCCTTGGAATGGGCGAGGAGGGCGGGAGAAAACGAGGAATAGTACGGATAGTCCCTGCAGAACAGTTCTTCCGGCGCGACCGTATAGGTGATCTGGACCAGGCTGCAATGCGGGCAGAAGACGAGATTCAAGGGAAAGCGCGGTTCGGGCTCCTCCAGCGATGTCTGGTCGAGAAGGCGGTCGGCGAGCGGCATGTCGCCGAGATCGAGAATGTCGACAAGATCGGATTCGCCGCAGGATCGGCATGCCGTGATCTGCATGGTCTTACACCTTGGACAGGGCCGGCGCCCGGCCGCTTGCATCCGGGACTGGAACATCGGCCGTCGGCCCGCTCCATCGCATCGTGCCGTCAAGCCGCCCGGTGGAGAGCAGAGCCTTCAGATGAGCGAGGCGCTGGTAGCGTGGGCCTTCGAAATCCTCGACGCTCAATCCAATGATGCGGTACCGGTGATAGAGCTCCTCGACGCCGCGCAGCGCCGTCCATTGCGGCTTGAAGCCCGGCAGGGCCCGGCTGATCTTGGAGCAGTCGACGCGGTAGGTCCGCTTGTCGGGCGACGCTCCGGCCGCATATTCGATGCTCGAGTTCCGCACGGTACGCTCGACCAGGGTCGCCAGCTCTCGGATCTGGTAGTTCTCCGTCGTGATGCCGACGTTGAAGACCTCCCTGTGAACGAGTTCGCGCGGCGCTTCCAGCGCGGCCAGGAAGGCGCGGCTGATATCCTCGATATGGACGATCGGGCGCCAGGGCGTTCCGTCGCTCTTGATGAGGACGCGATGCTTGCAGAAGGCATAGGCGACCAGGTTGTTGAGCACGAGGTCGAACCGAATGCGCGGGGAGAAGCCATAGGCCGTGGCGCTGCGCAGAAAGGTGGGCGAGAAGTCGTCGGTCGCCAGGCGCGCGAGATCCTGCTCCGCGCGAAGCTTGGAGACGCCATAAGGGGTCACCGGATTGGGATGGGACGATTCGTCTACCCAATCCTCGCCGGCGGCGCCGTAGATGCTGCAGGAGGATGAGAAGACGAAGCGCGAGACGCCGACGCTCCGTGCGACCTTGGCGAGATGAACGGTGGCCGCGTGATTTATCGCCATTGTCAGAGCCGGCATGAGGTCGCCGAGCGGATCATTACACATGCCGGCCAAATGCAGGACCGCGTCGCACCCGTCGACATCCGCGGGTTCGACGTCGCGAATATCCTTGTGAATGCTCGGGAAGCTGGGCCAGTCCCAGCCACCATAGACGGACGCCTCGAAGAGATTGGAGTCGAGACCCACGACGTCGTGGCCTGCGTCGATCAGCATGCGCACGAGGACCGAACCGATATAGCCGCAGTGACCGGTGACGAGAATTCGCATTGCTCTACTCCCAAAGCTTCCAAGGTGGCTGCGGCTCTTCCCAGAGAGCCTGTAGTAGTGCCTTGTCACGGATCGTATCCATGCACTGCCAGAACGAGCTGTGCCGATAGGCCATGAGCTCGCCATCGGCGGCCAGTCGCTCGAGCGGCTCTTGCTCGAACATGGTTGGATCGCCGTCGATATAGTCGAAGACGCCGGGCTCCAGGACGAAGAAGGCGCCGTTGATCCAGTTCTCGCCTTTCGCCGGCTTTTCCCTGAACTCCGCGATACGCGGACCGTCGAGAACCACGCATCCGAAGCGGCCGGGCGGCCGGACGACGGTCATCGTCGCGAGCCGCCCATGCGACCGGTGGAACGCCAGCAGACCGTGCAGATCGACATCGGAGACTCCGTCGCCCCAGGTCACCATGAAGGTGCCGTCCCCGATATGGGGCTTCAGGCGTCGGATTCGCCCGCCGGTGCCCGTCGATTCTCCCGTATCGATCAGGTCGACCACCCAGTCGCTGCATTCAGCCTGGTGATAGCGAACCGCTCGTGTGCGCAGATCGATCGTGAGGTCGGCCTCGAGGGCCGCGTAGTCGAGAAAATAGCGCTTGATGCACTCGCCCTTGTAACCGAGCGCGATGACGAACTCGGTAAAGCCGTAATGGGTGTAATGCTTCATGATGTGCCAGAGGATCGGCCGACCGCCGATCTCGACCATCGGTTTGGGCCTGACCGCGGTTTCCTCCGCGAGCCTTGTCCCCTGTCCACCGGCAAGGATTGCTACTTTCATGACCGCCCGTTCGCCGTATCCGGTTCCGGCGCTTCCCCTCATGGTGTCGCGCCGTGCATGTCATGATGTCATCGGGCAATGCGGCGGCGCCCAGGGCAAATGGGGTGCGGGCACGGACAATGGTAACACTCCAAATGGCTAGCCCCGGCGGAACGGGTCAATCGCTCCTCTATAGACGTACGACATTCGCCCATTCCACGCGCTGGAAAGCCGCCCTGGGCATGGCTTGCGCCGTGCGCGCGACGATGAGGCGGTTGCCGCGTTAACTCTTTGTTATGGTAAATAGCTTTCCCCTGATCCGAATGAACGGGGCGCGATTGGCATGGGGCGGGATTTGGAAGCGGCTCGAAAGGTTCTGAGAAGCGTCCATCGTCGCGAGCAAACGCGAGGCTGGACGATTCAGCAGAAATTCTGGTTTCTGGTCGGCAGCGCGCTGATCTGCTGGGGTATTATCGTTGCCCTCGTTCTTCTGATCTGAGGCTGCGGCGTTCCTTCAGTAGGCCCCCTTGCGTGTGATGACGATGCCGATGGTCCTCATGATGATTGCTGCGTCCAAGAGAAGCGACCAGTTCTTCACATAGGAGACATCGAGCCCGACGCGGGACTCGTAATCGACATCGTTGCGCCCGCTGACCTGCCAAAGCCCGGTGATGCCGGGGCGGCAGCTGTAGTAGCAAACGATGTTGTCCTGATATCGCGCTCCTTCGGCCGTGACGATCGGCCGGGGGCCGACGAGGCTCATGTCGCCCTTCAGCACATTCCACAGCTGCGGAAGTTCGTCGAGGCTCGTCTTTCGCAAAGCGCGGCCAACGGGCGTGATCCGCGGATCGTCGACCAGCTTGAAGTGCCGCTCCCATTCCAGCCGGGCGGCCGGGTCGCGGGCGAGATATTCCGCGAGCTTGCGGTCGGCATCGACCACCATCGAGCGAAACTTGTAGCATTTGAACGACGTGCCATCCCGCCCGACACGGGAGTGCGCGAAGATCGCGGGCCCGCCGTCCATCCGAACCAGCAGGTAGACGAGGGCGAATAACGGTATGAAGAAGAGGAGCCCTGCAAGTGCGCCGACAATGTCGATGCTGCGTTTCGACAAACGCTCGTGAACGCGGCGCCGGGTTGTGGACTGAGCTGAACTCGCTTCGCTCGATGGCTGGGCCCCCTCCGGCGCCGAGAAAAAGCCGTTAAAGAAATCCGCGAACATTCCGGCTGCCATCCTTCTTCGCGCCCGATCATCGGCGGTTGACGGTAGCTCCGGCCGCGCTGCCGCCTGCCGCCATGCTCCAAGGTTAAATCAGCCTGACCAAGGTCTGAACGATGCGATCGAGGTACCATTCATCGCAAAGGTGGAGCAGCGCGGACGAGCGAGTCCTTCCGAGAGGGCGCCCCTTCTCGATTCGTTAGGCACTCTTAGACCGCCGCGACGTTCCTCGGGCGATGGATCTCCTTCGGCTTATGGAACGGTTCGCCGACCATCAGGTTGCTGCGCGCTGCAAGCTGGTCGGAGATCCAGCGATAGGTCGGGATCAGCCCATGGTCCAAGGAAATTCGTGGTGCCCAGCCGAGCACATGCCGCAGCAGCGTGCCGTCGCTGTTGCGGCCGCGCGCGCCTTGCGGCATCGCGCGGTTGTGGCGCACCATCACGCTCTTGCCGGCGATAGCCGAGATGATGTTGACCAGCTCGTTGATCGTGATCCTGGCATCCGTGTCGAGGTTCAGCGGCGCGCAGCAGTCCGACTGCATGATCCGGTAGAGCCCCTCCACACAATCGTCGATATAGATGAAGGAACGGGTCTGCTCGCCGTCGCCCCATATCTCGATGCTGTCCCCTGGCGCGGCGAGGGCCACCTTGCGGCAGATCGCGGCCGGTGCCTTGTCCTTGCCGCCATCATAGGGGCCGAGCGGCCCGTAGACGTCATGAAACCGGACGACGCGCGTCTCCAGGCCCCAATCCTCGGCGTAATATTGACAGAGCTTCTCCATGAACAGCGTTTCGAAGCCGTGCCCCTCGTCCGGATCGGCCGGAAAGACATCGTCCTCGCGAAGCGGCTTTGCCGCGGCGTTCTTCTGGAGATGCTGCGGGTAGACGCAGGCGGACGATGCGAACAGGAACCGCTGAACGCGCTTCATCCGCGCCGCCTCGAGCATGTGCAGGTTGATCATCGTATTGTTGCGCGCGATCTGCGCGTGCTTGTTGGTGATGTAGCCGATCCCGCCCGTATCCGCCGCCAAGTGGTAGACGATCTCGATGTCGCGCAGCGCGGCCAGGCAATTGTCCATGCGCCGCAGATCGAGACATTCGAACTCATGCGCGGCGGACGGCTCGAACTGCGGATGCTTGAGATCGACGCCCCGGACCCATGCGCCACGGGCGACGAGAAACTTGGCAAGGTGATGCCCGATGAAGCCGCCGGCACCGGTTACCAGAACGCGCTCCGTCATGATCCTTCTCCCACGATAAATACCCAGTCGCAGCGACGATGACCGGAAATGATAGCGCAATGCCTCACCGCACTTCCGAACCCCAGGAGTGGAGTGGGCGGAAAGAACGAGCTAGCGATCCCAGCCAAATGAGGCATCGCGGGCGTGCCCAGACGACTGATGGGGCGGCCGATGGCGGTGCCCGGCATTCGACCGCCTCCATCACGCGACGTGCCCGGCGGACCGACATTGCGAGAGCGGCGATATGGCTCACCCAAGCGGGCTACCTCCGCTGAACGGCGGTTGTCGACCCGGTTCGTTGTTATGCTCGGCCCCATGGGTTGGTTGGGGGCATGGTTGGGCGCAACGTGAGGGGATTGTTCAGTGTCGAACCGAGTTGCGCTTATTACCGGGGTGACGGGGCAGGATGGCGCGTGCCTCACCGAACTGCTGTTGTCGAAGGGCTACACGGTTCACGGAATCAAGCGGCGCTCCTCCTCCTTCAACACCGAGCGCATCGACCATCTCTATCAGGATCCCCACGAGACGAACGCCCGCTTCTTTCTGCATTACGGCGACATGACCGACGCCACGAACCTGATCCGGATCATCCAGGAGACGCAGCCCGACGAGATCTACAACCTGGCGGCGCAGAGCCACGTGCAGGTCAGCTTCGAGACGCCGGAATACACGGCCAACGCCGACGCGCTCGGCACGCTGCGCCTGCTCGAGGCGATCCGGATCCTGCGGCTGGAGCGGCAGACCCGGTTCTATCAGGCCTCCACCTCCGAGCTCTACGGCAAGGCGCAGGCGGTCCCGCAGGACGAGACGACGCCGTTCCACCCGCGCTCGCCCTATGCGGCGGCCAAGCTCTATGCCTACTGGATCACCGTGAACTATCGCGAGGCCTACGACATGCATGCCTCGAACGGGATCCTGTTCAACCATGAGAGCCCGATCCGCGGCGAGACCTTCGTCACGCGCAAGATCACCCGCGCGGTCGCCGCGATCCACTACGGGTTTCAAGACCGCCTCTATCTCGGCAATTTGGACGCCCAGCGCGACTGGGGCCATGCGCGCGACTATGTCGAGGGCATGTGGCGCATTTTGCAGCAGGACAGGCCCGACGATTATGTGCTCGCCACCGGCGAGACACACACCGTGCGCGAGTTCGTCGAGGTGGCCTTTGGCCAGGTCGACCGCACGATCGTGTGGCGCGGCAAGGGCGTCGACGAAAAGGGGCTCGACGCCAGGACCGGCGACGCCCTGATCGAGGTGGATCCGCGCTACTTCCGCCCGACGGAAGTCGACCTTCTGCTGGGCAGTGCGGCCAAGGCGCGTGAGACGCTCGGCTGGACCCACAAGACCGGCTTCCGCGACTTGGTTGCGGAGATGGTCCAATCCGATCTGAACGTGGTGCTTCGCGAGGCGGGCCGCAATGATCGCCACGGCTGAGATCCGCGCTTCGGGACGGCATCTCCGGGACCTGCGCCTGGCTTTTGAAGTATCGGCCGGAGGCCCGCGGATGACGGCGGCCTCCCTCTCCTGATCGGCCCGGTTCGGCAATCACGGAACACAGCTCATGCGGGTTGTCATCATCAGCGACTTCGGCGATATCACCGGCGGCGCCGCGAAAGTCGCGATTCTCAGCGCACGCGGGCTCGCGGAGCGCGGCGTGAGCGTCCTGTTCATCTGTGCGATTCCGCCGATCAACCCGCTGCTGTCGCACCACAATATCGAAACCCGCTGTTTCGATCTGCAGAACATCTGGGATCGGCCGTCACGAACCGAGGCGGCGATTCAGGGCATCTGGAACGTCGAGGCGGCTCGTCGCCTGACCGGGGAACTGCAGGCGATCGGCTCGCGCGACGCCATCGTGCACTTCCACCAATGGACCAAGTGCTTCAGCCCGAGCGCCATTGCCGCGGCGGGAGCATCCGGCTGCCCGGTCGCGATCACTCTGCATGACTACTTCACCGTTTGCCCCAACGGCGCCTATTACGATTTCAAGCGTCAGGTCCCTTGCCAGGTAAAGCCCCTCTCGGCGGCATGCATCGGCGCGAACTGCGACGCACGAAGCTATCCGCACAAGGTCGTCCGTCTTATCCGCCAGGGAGCGATCCGGCGGTCGCTGCGAAGAGCTTCGCAGCCGGTCAACCTGATCCATGTATCGTCCTTCGCCAAATGGGCCGTCGAACCATTCCTGCCGAAGGGCGCAAATAGTTTCGTCGTTCCGAACCCGGTCGACGCCGACCGGCGGGCGCGCGTCGAGGTTGGCCGAAACCGAGGCTTTCTTTATATCGGCCGCTTCACGCCGGAGAAGGGGTGCGTCCAGGCGGCGGCGGCGGCGCATGCCGCCAAGGTCCCGATCACATTCCTCGGGGACGGGCCAGCCGAGCAGGCGATCCGCACGACCTATCCCGAAGCACGCATTCTGCCATGGGGCTCCGCCGAAGCGGTCGCCGAAGCGCTCTCATCGGCGCGGGCCTTGCTGTTCCCGTCTCTCTGGTTCGAAACGAGCGGTCTGGTAGTGGCTGAAGCTCTCGCCCATGGCGTGCCGGCAATCGTCAGCCGTGCGACAGCCGCCGTGGACCTGATCGAAGACGGACTGTCGGGTCTGCTGGTCGATCCCGGCGATGTCGGCGGCCTGGAGGATTGCCTGAGGCGGCTGCAGGACGACCGACTGGCCGAGCGGCTGAGTCGCGGCGCCTACCAAGCCTATTGGCGTGCTCCCCCGGACCGAATGCGCCACGCGGAAATGCTGACGCGCGTGTATCGCGAGATCCTGCAAGCGCAGCTCGCGCTACCTGAGCGGCGATGCGCCGTAGCGGCAATATCGAGAACCCAGATGCCGAGAAGACCATGAGAGCGATCTACGCTTACGAATTCGACGCTAGCAACATTAATGTCCAATCGGGGCGTCCATTCTCGGTGCTGCGCGAGATGAAGCGGCGCGGCACCGATATCGTCCCGGTGTTCCCGCTGGAGCAGCGGCTGCAGCATCTCTTCCTCTGGAAGAAGATCCGCTATCGGTTGGGTGAGGAAGTCTATCGACCGGATCGGGAATCCGCGCTTCTGCGAAGTCTCGCCCATCAAATCGAACGGCGGGTGAACGGCATCGCCGCGGACTTTCTGTTCGCTCCCGGCTCGCATGCCATTGCGGAGCTCGACACGCCGCATCCGAAGGTCTTCTGTGCCGATGCGACCTTCGCCAACGTCATCGACTTCTACGACACTTTCACGAACTGCGCGCCCGAATTCATACGCCAGGGGCATGCGCAGGATCAGAAGGCGCTGATGAACTGCGCGGCGGCGATTTATCCGTCGGACTGGGCGGCGAGAAGCGCGATCGAGTTCTACGGTGTGGACCCCGGCAAGATCCATGTGATCCCGTTCGGGGCAAACGTCGAGGTTCATGATGCGGCGACGGTAAAGGGCTGGATCGATGCCCGGCCCTTCGACAGGCTCGATCTCCTCTTCGTCGGGCGCGACTGGCGCCGCAAGGGGGGGGATATCGTTCTGGCGGTCTGCGATCACCTCTCCCGCGCCAAGGTGCCGGTCCACCTCGACATCGTCGGCGTTACGCAAACGCCCGTCCCTCTGCCGCCCTATGCCCGCTTGCACGGCCTGCTCGACAAGAACGATCCGACGGATCGGCGCCGGCTCGAGAGCCTGCTTGCCAAGGCGCATTTCTTCTTCGTGCCGTCGCGTGCCGAGAACTACGGGATGGCGTTCTGCGAAGCCGCCGCGTACGGCGTTCCGTCGGTCACGACGAATGTCGGAGGAATCCCGACGATCGTTCAGCACGGACGCACGGGCTTCACCTTTGCGCCCGACAGCCCGCCCGATGCCTTTGCCGAAGCGATCGAGGGCAGCTTCCGCAGCCTGGACCGTTACCGCGACCTCGCCCGATCGAGCTTCGCGGATTACGAAAAGCGCCTGAACTGGAATGCCTTCGGAGAGCGCTTCTTCGAGGTCGTCCGGCAGATCGCCGGATGAATTGCCGGGATTCTAAGGCTCGGCCCTGCGAGAGAGCCCCTGCGCCGATCGCATGTACGATTCCGTGAAACGGCGTCCCAGCAGCTTGCGATAGGTGCTCTTGCTGCACAGGAATGCAAGGCATTCGAGTTTCTCCCCCAGGCCGAGCGGGCTTTCCATGACTGCGCTCGCCAGCTGGAGGCGAAACTGCATGTTGGCCGGAATCAACCGACTCCGCAGTTGATGTCCGATCCAGCGCGCCTGTTCTCGCCGGGACAGGGCGATCGACTGTCCGGCATGCTCTCGACCGAAGAAGAGTTCCCGGTCGACGCGGTGCAGGCGCCCATAGAGGGCCAACTCGGCGAGTAGAACGCGGTCCGAGCCATACCAGGGGCGATGCAGCCGCGTCTTCGCCAGCACGTCCCGCCGGATGACGCCGAACACGTCGAAGCAGGGCGGGGTCTTGCGGATTGCGTCCTTGAACCGCTCCACGGCGCTCCCGTCCTTCGCCATCGGCTGTTCGTTGGGGCCGATGCGCGGGCGCCCGTCACGGTCGATATAACGGTCCAGCGTTGCGTCATAGGGAAGGGGCTCGTCGAACTCGTCGATCAGTCGAACGCGGCTGTGGCACAGCGCCATGCCCGGGTCGCTGTCCAGGGCGCCGACGCACTCCATCAGGTAGTCGGGATGGCAGATGTCGTCGGCGGCCGCCCATTTGAAATATCGACCTTCGGACGCGGTGAAGATGAAGTTGTAGTTCGGGATGGCGCCGATGTTCCGGTCTTGTCTGATATAGGCGATGCGCCGGTCGAGGCGGGCATAGCGCTCGCATATGTCCTTCGTCTCATCCCTCGAGCAGTTGTCGCTGATGAGGATCGAGAAGTCCCGGAATGTCTGGTCGAGAAGCGATTCGATCGTGCGGGCGAGAAAGGGCGATCCGTTGAAAACGGGCAAACCGAGGGTCAGCGCGGTCATGATGAGTGCCGCATCGAACGGGTGTCTGGAACCGGGGCGAAGGCTGCCACGCTTGCCTCAGACTTTTGCGCTGGGCGAAACGTCCTGTCGATCACGGCGCCGGCGCCCTTCTGCGCCAACGATCTCATCCTTATCGCATTCTCGATCGGCCTGAGGGTCAGATAGGCCCGATAGGCCTTGAGCTTATCGTCGGTGATGCCCAGCCGGCGCATCGCGCCGCCGATCTTCGGCAGACCCAGCATCCACCTCTTGGCTTCTTCCAGAGGCATCTGCCCGATGACTTTCCGATTGATCCATTCGACGTAGGATGGCTTGACCGCTTCTCTGAGGAGGCGCGCATCCAAGGGGGCGAGCGGCACGCGCCGCATTGCGTGATGATTGATCGTGTCGGCCCGCGCCGCCCGCAGTCCAAGGGCCTCCAGATCCAAACCATGCCGCCGGAAAAGATCCCGTTGCCATGCCCGGTGCAGCCGCCTCTCCGGTGGGAGCGTCAGCATCGCGAATGCGACATCGATATCGTGGAATGGAGTCCATACCTGAAAACCCAGGGAGATCGGCACGCGCTTCAGATAGCAGAGCAAGATCGCCTTCATCCGGACGAGACTGAGCAGGCAGTAAAGAGGGTCGGCAAGCTTCTCCCGGTGCTCCTCCCAATATTGCAGCCAGAGGTCTCCCGAGTGCCGCAGGACGCATTGGCTGCTATCAGCGCATAGCCCATGCGTGTAGCCCAGCGCGATCAGGTCGCGCGGCCCCCGAGGGGATTGAGGACGCAACTCTCCCGCCCAAGCACTTCCATTGACGCCGCTGAGGACGAAGCTGTTCGCAGGGGCCAGTGAGCGCATCTTTCCATAGAATTCCATGTGGTACATTCCATGGGCGTGCGTCGATGGTCCAAAGAGCCGATCCCAATCCGGGAGATATTCGTGAAAATCGCCAAGCGGTATCCAGGTCCAATCCGTTCCCATGACCTCCGAGAGCTTTCTTGCGCGCACCACCTCGAAATGATCGAGCTGGCGGTCGGAGAGGCCATAGGTGAAGGAGCGGATGCGTGACTTGTCCTTCACGAGAAGATTGAGGATACGCGAGTCGTAGCCGCCGCTGGTTGGAATCACGATCGGGCCGTCGACACTGCTTTCCCAATCCTGGACCCTGTTCCGCAGCAGCTCGATTGCGTCACTCTCCCTGGTCCGTCCTGACAGGAGCGCTTCCGCCGGATCGTCCAACTGTTGGAGTGAGAGGTTCCCTTGCGCTTCTATGGTCAGCTTGGACGAGTGTCGCAGGAACTTGACGTCCTTGATCGGCGTCTGCTCGAAGACCGAGTATCCAAAGGCCAGATAGTTGCTCAGGCCCTCAGGGTGAAATTCGAGATTTGCGAAATCTATGACGTCGTTGATCGACCGGCTAACCTTACCTGTCCGCTGGTTGTAGAAAACGGGGTCGGAGCGGAGCCAGTTCGTACGGTATGTAGTCATAGTGTCAAAAGCACCTTCTTTGAGGGTTCTGGCGTCTGGTTTCGCCCATTGCTCTATCTCTTCCACGGCAATCAACGCGCGTTCGACCGACCCGCCGACGGTAATGGCAGCGGCCGCGGGTATGATCTGACACGGCCCTCGGCTCCTTCGGTCTGCAGCATGTACCACCGCTCTTCTGCGTCGAACTGTCGGCACTGGCCGGCCGCGATCCCGATCAGCAGTCCAGAGACCATCCAGACGCCGATGTGATTTATATTCGGATTCGAGATGGCATGGGCGAGCAGGAAGCCGATCAGCAGCCATTGCAACGGTACGGTGACCGGGATCGGTTCTTCATCCGTGGCGGACAGACGGGGGCGATAGGGCTTGAGGCGCATGAACAAGAACAGTCCGACGGCGAGAGAGCCGAGAATCCCAGTGTTGGACAGGATCGTCATCACGGCGCTGTTCGGCTTATGGCTGCCGAGGCCGAGTCCGAGGCCGCCGGTTTTGACCAGAATGTCGAGTGCCATGAAGTCGGTTGAACTCCGTGCGTCGAATGAGCCCGTTTGATCCTTCTCGAAGACGGCCCGGGTCAGAACCTCGTCGACAGTCTCCCAGCGAGCGTTGAGGTAGAGACTTGCGCCGAGAAGGCCCGCGCCGAGAAAAAGGAGGGCCACGAAATCCTGGGGGCGCAGCCGGGATCGTGCACCGCGGGCCCTCAGATGGAAGCCGAGCATGTCCTTGGCGGCCACCAGCGCGAAGAAGCCCATAAGGGCGAAGGCGGTCGTTGAGGTCGACGCACCGAGCGAGACCAGACTGATCAGAAGCAGCCCCATGGACAGCATGGTCGAGCCAATGCCCAGCTTGTAGCGCTTCCAGGCATAGAGAACGAACCCACCGAAGACGAAGGCCGCCCCGGCCGGTTCAGGGAAAGAGCCGCTCGCGCGCAGAACGTGGCCGGCGGTCACCTGTCCCCATGCACCGGAATGCACATCGGAGTGGAAAAACCACGCCGGAAAGGTCAGGCCCGCGTGAAAGGCCGCCAGTTCCCAGAAGACGAAGCCGGCCGCGAGCAGTATCGCCAGAACGACGGCGCGATCCACGATCTTCGCCGCCGCCACCGGTTCCAACCACGACAGTTGATGGGCGATCGCGTAGACCAGAACGATGTGGAACGCGAGATAGAAGATCTGCGTGAAGTTTTCGCGCGTGAGATGGTAGGGCTGGGCCAGATTCAGATTGAAGCCCATCGTGCCGGTCATGACGTCGATCTTTCCCTGAAAGACGCTCAGCGCGATCCAGAGGACGACGATGTTGACGGCGAAGAGAAAGAACAGGGGATAGATTTCCTCGATCACTCCCTGATTCAGATGGCGTCGGCCGAAGGCAATCTCCACCGCGCTGCGCGCAATTATCAGATTGCCGTAGAAGAATACGGGCGACACCCCGAACGATCCGACGATGATGACCGCAACATCGGCCAGTATCATGAGCAGGACGAGAGCAACGAAGCTGTGGCGCCAAGGCAGCAGGATCAGCAGCAGCGACAGAGGAATAAGGAAGAGGCCTGGTGTCGTCATTGCATGCCCCGGAGAAACTCTATGGCACCAAGGGGGCACCAAAGGGGGGCGCCCGCTCGCTTCCTCGCAAGAAATGGCTCGTCAACTATCCCACAGCCTATGTGCCATCTGACCGACGGCGCGTTGGTACCGCTTCGGTATTATCCGCTTGCCAATGCTCTTCAGTGTCCGTTGATGCCAAGGGCGCTGATAGCGGCCGGCGATTTCGCTCCTGTCGAAGTCGTAGGGGTCATACCCGAATTCGGCCGCCAGCTTGAGAACGGCGGGATGATTGAAAATGAGGGTCGGGTCGGAGATCGCGTCGCGTCTGTATTTGTATCTGTCGACGGGACCTCGACGCGGAGCTTGGGCCTTCGCGCCTCTGGCCGGCAGACCGAGGAAGTGTGTCATTTCAGCCCAGGCCGCGTTTGACGCTGTGAGATCCTCCATGCGAAGGCGCAGGAACGGCACGTCAGGATGTTTGCGGTGCAGCTCAAGCGCATAGGCATGTATCTCGAGCCACTGGAAAAGGCATTTCTCGAAACGCGACAGCCCGTTCCACCGATCGCCATATTCCTTGTGCAGCACGCCCGGATCCGTCGGGTCGAGCTGCGCATGCTGGACATAGCCATCGTTCCGAGTATCAGGATTGTAGAAGCCATGCGTCTCCATCGAGAGCGCGAAGTAGACGGGATGGCGCGTGACATGAACCAGCCTGATGGCCGGCTGGTACTTGTCCATGAAGTAGGGAATCCAAGCGAAGGCGGGCCATCCTGTCTCGATATAGGATCGTCCGGACTGCAGCAGAGTCTCGATGCGGGCCAGATGCTGCCTCAGCTCGTCGCTTTGCTCGATGGCGTCGGCAAAGCGTCCGGTGCGCAGGGTCGATTTCGGCCGATAGTTATGGGTCACCGGCTCGTGCACAACCTCCGCGATGTCCGAGTAATCCCGGCGAAGCACGTCGGTGATCCACTGGGTTCCGCTGCGGCCGGGGGACAGGAAGAACGCGAGGACACTGCTCATCTGTCGGGTGCTCCTTCAGGGGGTGCGATGGCGACTGGATCGCGGGCCGCCCTCTCGCGGACCGGTCATGAGTCGACTCCGGCAATGGGGCGTCGTCCCAGGGCCACCATCCCCAGGTCAATCACCTCTCGGGCGACGCGACGATCGAGAACGACGATGCAGGCGCAATAAACCGCGACCCCGACAAGGACACCGGAAGCCAGCATCATCAGGCCGCTTAACCTGCCGGTCATCGCCGAGCGCCAGCCGATCACGGCGGCGGCCATGGCAACCGACGAGACCAGCGCCGGCAAGCAGGCGCGATATTGCTTGTTGACCTGCAGACCGGTCAGGCGACGTGCCAGGTAGGCGGTGAGCGGAAGGATCAGCAGAGCCCGGATGAGCATGCACCACGCGACCGCCTCGATGCCGTGCCGCGCGAAGAAGAACAGCATCAGCGAGAGCAGGGCGAACCCCAGAATCTGCGGCGCCAACTGCATCATCGGGCGTCCCAATCCGCGCATCACGGCGCCGTAGAAATGGGTCAGCGACCACAAGGCACCCAGGAGCGCGAGAATCTGTGTCACGCGGATGCTTCCGGCCCATTGCTCGCCGAACACGGAGGGGATCAGGCTCGGAGCTATGGCGGCCAAGCCCAGGAAACTAGGAAAGCCGATCAGCGTAGAGAGTCGGGCACCGGTATGGAGTGCGCGGCGAACCTGCGGCAGGTTCGATTGCATCTTCGAAAATGCCGGCATGGCCGTATTGGCCAGCGGCAGGAGCAGACAGGATCGCAGAATGTCGAGCAGGCGCCATCCCATGTGGAAGAAGCCCAGCGCCGTCGGGCCGAGCGACGCTCCGATGATGATGCGCACCAACTGCTGTTCGCCCAGCTTGACGAGCTTCAGGCCAATCATCTGGCTGCCGAACCCCAGGAGCTCACGCAGATGCCGGAGCGAGAATCTGAGCCCGGGGCGCCATCGCCCGGTGCTCCACAGAACCGCGGCGATGATCGCCTGCTGGGTCAGCTGCTGGCCCACCAGGCTCCAGGCTCCGAAGCCGTTTAGGGCCATGCCGATGCCGACAGCGCCACCGATGCTCAGCCCGAGCACCGAGCGCAGGGCAAGCAGATCGAAGCGCATGTCACGTGTGAGCAGGGCGGTGGGAACGGCGGACAGCGCATGCAGGACCGGCAGAATGCCAAGCCATCGGATCAGCTCCGCGATGCGTGGCTCGCCGAAGGCGTTCGCGATCGGCCCGGCGCAAATCTGCGCCAAGGCGACAATGCATGCGGCAAGCCCGATAAGCAGCCAGAACACACTGTCGATGTGCTCCCGCGCGAGCTGCTTTCTCTGAATCAGCGCGTCGGCGATGCCGCCGACGATGAGAACGTCGGAAACCGCGATGACCGCCATTGCCATCGCGATCAGGCCGTAAGCCTCCGGACCGAGAAAGATCGCCAGAATGGTGAAGACCGCGAGCCCGATGACTTGACTGCCCCAGCTTCCGGCGGTCGACCAGATCGCGCTTTTCACGATGGTTTTCTTGTCAAGCAATCTGAATTCTCGATGCAAAAACAAAGCTGCCCGGGCGAGGCGGCCGGGTCTTCGAGAGCACGCGTTCAGGGGGAATCATCCGACACCCGTCGGCACGACCGCAATTACCTCTTACGGTTCGATCGCCTGCTCATAGGGGGTCGGTCTCATGCGCTTGTGACAGGCCTGCTCTCCGGTGTTGCACTAGGTGCCGGGGCGGAGCGGCGACAGCCTGATCGGAGGAGCGGCGGAGCCCATGTCGGAGATCATCTCGGAGCCGATGTCGGACGTCGATCTTAGAGCGCCGGTGGCCTTCGTGATCTTCAACCGGCCCGCTCACACCAAGAGGGTGTTCGATGCGATCGCCGCGGTCCGCCCGAAGACGCTCTTCATCATTGCCGACGGCCCGCGGCCATCTCACTCGACGGACGACGAGAAGTGTAGACAAGCCCGCGCAGTCATCGAGAACGTGACTTGGCCTTGTGACGTGAAGACGGATTTCGCCGACACCAATATGGGGTGCCGGGCGAGAACGATCAGCGGAACCGACTGGGTATTTAGTCAGGTGAACGAGGCGATATTCCTCGAAGATGATACGGTTCCTCATCCCGGCTTTTTCCGGTTCTGCCAGGATCTCCTGCGGCACTACCGGGATGAGCCCCGGGTCGCGGCCATCACCGGCCTCTGCCTGTCGCCGTCCTGGTCGTCCAAATACAGCTACGGCTTTTCGATCCTGCCATGCACCTGGGGGCGCGCCTTCTGGCGACGAAGCTGGGAGGCCTTCGATCCCGCGATGACGCTTTGGCCGGAAGTCCGCGACAACGCGCTGCTGTCCCATGTCTTTCCCGATCCGGCTCAGGCTGCCTACTGGCAGAAGATCATGACCTCCGCCTATCTTCGAAAGTTCGATTCCTGGGGCTATCCGTTCATGTTCTCCTGCTGGCTCCAGGGCGGATTGACGGCGGTGCCCGGACGGAACCTGGTGCGCAATATCGGTTTCGGCCCGGAGTCCACCCATACCAAGGTGAGTGGCGGTTACGGCAAGCTGGCCTTGCAAGATATATCCTTTCCGCTGCGGCATCCGCCGATGATCGCGCGCGATCATGCCTATGACGATTACGCGCACAGGCAATTCATCGACGACAGGTCGCTTTCCGCCCGGCTCAGGAACAAGATCAGACGGGTCGTCGAGGAGCATCGCTTCCATAGACGGGAACGCGCGCTCCTTGACGGGCAGAGCCCGTCCTGATCGGGATGGCGGCGCCGACTCTCGACGATTATCGCCTCCTGCGTCAGCGCCGCTTCGGCGCTTCCGGCGCAGGTCCGGCCGGCTCCCGGAGGCCGAAGGTCACGCTGATAACCGTCGCATTGAACGCGCGGCCGACGCTGGAGCGAACCATCGCCAGTGTCCAAGGCCAATCGTTCCCGGGTTTCGAGCATGTCGTCGTGGATGGCGGCTCCACCGACGGGACGACGGAGCTGTTGAAGGAGCGCCTTCGTCCTTGCGACTATTGGATCAGCGAGGCGGACCGGGGAATCAGCGATGCCTTCAACAAGGGCATCGCCCTGGCCGGCGGCGATTACGTCCAGATCATTAATGCCGACGATTGGCTGTCGCCCGAACAGGTTTCCGTTGCCGTGCAAGGGCTGGAGGAGACGCGCGCCGATTTCGTCTTCGGGGATCTGATCTTCTATCGGAGCGACCGTCCGATCTTCCTCTATCTCGGCGACCCGGATTACCGGACGACCATTCACAACCGCATGCCGGCGCTGAATCACCCGACCGTTTTGGTGCGCCGCGCGGCCTTTGAGCGCATCGGCCTCTTCGATCTCCGATATCGCTGCGCGATGGATTACGACTGGTTCCTGCGTCTGCATGTGGCCGGCGGGCGCGGTGTCCATCTGCCCGGGCTGATCGGCCATATGACGCATGACGGCATTTCCAATACCCGTTATGTACGGACCATCCGCGAGGTGGAGGCGATTGCCGTAGCGCATGGCCGCCACCCCGTGGCTGCCCGCATGGAGGCCCTGTTCCGTATCGCAAAGACGGCTATGTCGCAGCGTATGACGGCGGTGGCCGCTCCGCTCTATCGGCTCGTCCGCAGCAGGATTAACGCCTCCTACGTGCCCATTCATACCGTCGATTTTCGAGGTGACGGGACGCGGCCGTTCAGCTGAGATAGATTTCCTCAGTTCCGTCGACCATACGCTGTAGCGAGAATTGCGTCGAACGCCGACGCGCACATAGCCCCATTCTGACCCGCAGGTCCGGGTCGTCGGCGAGCTGGGCGAGGCGGTGTGCGAGCGCATCGATGTCGTCATGCGGCACCACGAAGCCGTTGACGCCGTCCTCGATCGCTTCCGCAACGCCGCCGACCGCCGTGCAGACGACCGGCACGCCATTGTGAAGGGCCTCCAAAAGGACGTAGGAGAAGCCTTCATATCGGCTTGGCATGGCCAGCACGTCGAACGCCGTCAACCACTCTCGAGCCACCGCCACGCCGAGCCAGGAAAAGGCGTCCGCGATATGAAGGCGCCGTGTGAGAGCCATAAGGCTTTCGCGAAGAGGGCCGTCGCCGATCATGACGATATGTAACTTGCGTCCCCGCCCGATGATTCGCGCGGCCGCCTCCACCAACCGCTCCGGCGCCTTTTGCGCATCCATCCGCCCGACGAAGCCGATGACGACCACGTCCGCCGCCGACCCCAGGCGCTCCCGCGCGCGGCTCCCCATCCGAACATCGTACGGTGACAGCCCGTTGGGCACGACGGTCAGCTTGTCCAGTCGGATCCCCAGCTCGACGGCATGGGTCCTTTCTAGGTCCGACGTACAAATGATCCGGTCCGACAGGTGGGACAATCCGCGCTCCACACAGGCATAGGTTCCTCGATAGAGCGAGGAAAGGTGCGGAGACATCGTCACGAAGGCATGCGGCGTATAGACGCGCTTGCACCGGCTTTGGAGGCCGAGGAGGCGGGCGTAAGCGCCACCCTTGGAGCTGTGGCCATGCACCACATCGAAGGGCCCCTTTCTGCGTATATAGCGGGCGAGCGCATAGATGACGCTGATGTCCGACCAGTGCGGCTCGCGCCGCATGGCGAAGGCCTTGCAGCGCACTCTCGGCAGATCCTGGATTTCTCGCAGCAGGTGCGGATCCGTGCGGCGGAAGGAGTGAAGGAGGTGGATCTCATGCCCGCGGGCGGTCATGGCCTCAATGAGATCCCGGAGATGACGGCCGACTCCGGTACGAACCGTTTCGGCGACATAGCAGATCTTAAGACGACGGGCGGCTGTGCGCTGCGGCTCCGGCACCATGGACGAGTTGACGGTAAGCGCCTTCGCAGGAGCGTTGTCCCGCACGCGCAAGAGGTTGATGCTCGGTGTGCTGCGCCTTTCGGCCGGGTTACTGCTCATACCTGTCCGTTTCGGCGCGATAGGTGAGGACTGTCGAGGACGTTAGCGGCCGGACGCGTCCGAGATCGACGTGACACAGCGCGTAAGGCGCCAGAACGCTCCCCGGGCCGCTCATACCCCAGAACGCGCGTTCCATGGCAACCTTGCGCGTCACGACGCGAGATAGCTCTTCAGATAGCCGTTCGGGACATCGCCGAAGCCGTAGCTGGCCTGGCGCGAGAGATTGACCTGCGACAGGACGATCCCCGTCATCGGCGCCTCGGCCATGGCGAGCTTCTTCAGGGCTGTGGCGACAAGCGGTCGCGGGGTGCGGCCCCAGCGGACCGCGAGCAGCGTGGTATCGGCGATCCCGGACAGCACGATGGGATCGGTCACGAGCGTGACCGGCGGAGCGTCGAGGATGACCAGATCGCTCAGTTCGGCGGCCACCCGGATCAGCTTGTCCATGCCCTGGGAAATCAGCAGCTCGATCGCCCGGGCGCTGCTGCGGCCGGCGGGAATGACCAGCATGCCGGACCGCTCGTCGACCTGGAGGACATCCTTGATCGTGGTCTCGCCGGCCAGGGCTTGCGCCAAGCCATTGCGGCCGTCGATGCCGAGGTTTGCCGCGATGCTCGGTCGGCGAAGATCGCACTCGATCAGCATCACACGTTGACCCGACGCCGCGCTGAGACGGCCAAGCGCCAGGGATAGCTCGGTCTTTCCCTCATCCGGCAGCGCCGAGGTGACGAGCACGACCTGCGACTGGCGATGCGTGCGAACGCCTTGGATCCGCGTGCGGATCAGGCGGATCGACTCGGTATAGGCGGACAAGGGATTCTGGAGGGCGTAGATGGACGGGTGCTTGCGTCCGACGCCACGGTTCTTCACCAGGGGAATCATCCCGATAACCGGCACGCCGAACGCCTTTTCGACCTGCTCTGCGTTATGGAAGCCCTTCTGAAGCATCTCCTTGATGGTGACGAGGGCCAGACTCACCAACAGCGATCCCGTGGCGGCGAGAGCCAGAAGAATCTCCCGCTGCGGATAGGAGGGCCATGAGGGCGGCTCGGCGCGCGACAGGACGCGGGCATCGGGCTGCAGCAGGTCGAGCTGAATGGTCGTCCGGTCCAGGCTTCCGACGAACGTATCGAACAGGGATCGGGCCGCCGCGGCTTCGCTCTGGAGCTGGGTCAGTTCGACCTGCCTGCGGTACGCTTCGAGATAGCGCGCCTCGAGCTTTTTGACATGAGCCGCGATTGTCTCCTCTTCATGCTCCGTCACCCGAGCGTCGCCCTCTACGCCTGCCAAGACACGGTCGATCTCCGTCTGCAGTCGGGCTTTCAGCTCGTTGAGCTCGGCTTCCGCCTGGACGACCGTCGGGTAGGTGGGGCGATAGGTGCTCCGCAACTGGGCCAAGCGGCTCTCCGCGGCGATGATCTGAGCACGGAGACCTTGAACCAGCGGTGAACTGGCGATGATCGAAGCCGTGGATGGGCTGTCGGACGATTTCGCGCCCTCTTGGACTTCGCCGAGACGCGCTTGAGCCTTCAAGACGTCCGTCTTGGTTTCAATGAGCGCGTTGCTGAGGTTCGTCAGAAGCTTCGTCAGCGGTGTTTCCTCCCCGACTGTCACCAGCGAGTTCTGCTCCTGATACTCGACAACCTTGTTCTCGGCCCGTTGCACGCGCTCCCGCAGTTCGCCGATCTTGTTCTCGAGCCACACGGCACCCCGTTCCGCGGCGTCGTACTTGGCTTCGAGCTGGCCGGTCAGATAGAGATCGGCGAAGGCATTGACGATGCGTGCGGCCTTTTCGGCGTCCTCGGACTCGAACCGCAGACGGATCGTGTAGGAGCGGCCGTCATTGACGACGGTCAGGCGATTCAGGACCCCACCGGTTACCGAGGCCAGCAGCGGCTCCGAGATGTCCTCCGCCGGTTCTGCCGGTGAACTGACGAGATAGGCCCGAATCTCAGACGGCACCCATTTGATAGCGGCAATACGATCCAGCAGGCCGGGTTCGTGCGGCCGCAGGCGAGGATTGAATTCCGGATCCCGCAGCAGTCCCATCTCCTGAACCACCCGCCGTGCCAGCGACCGCGAGCGCAGGATATCGACTTCGCTGCGGATCACGGTGTCGGTCGCGGTCCGGTCGGCGACGATCGGGTCGATGTCCAGGATGTTCGGCCGCCTTATGTCCAGCACCATGACGGCTTCGGCGGTGTAAAGCGGCGTCAGGCTTGTGATGTAAGCGTGGCTCAGGACAAGAAGGACGGACGTCACGAAGACGATCAGGAGCTTGTGGCGCCACACCGTCCGGAGAAGCCTGCGGATATCGATATCATCCGACGGCGATGTCGCTACGACGGCCGGGAAACGCGAGGGATTTGAGAGAGTGTTCATGGCGATCGCTACGGCCCTCGTACAATGATGACGGAAGCAGCGTGCTCTTTGACGGGGAGCATTGCCGATGGGTCGGCCGTCGACATCGGCGCTGCCTTGCCGCAGCTTGCCGCCTCGATTGCATTTGCAAAGGTTAGAACAGGCTTGGCTGGTGCCGAACGATGCGATCGAGGTATCGCCCATCGCAAAAGGAGGAACCCGAGGGGCAAGGCCGGGGCGGAAAGCAGAAGCCTGGGCTCGCCTGATCGTGCCCGGCGTCGGTGGGCAGCGGGTTATGTGGCCTGGCGCTCGGCGGCCTCGGGCCACGGCCACTGCGGCTGTCGGATCTGAGCGTTCCTTCCGGCCGGCATCCGAGGGTCGGTCGCGATCATGGACCGACCCGAATCAATCAGCCGTTGGCGCCAACGGTCGGCGAAGAATCGTCAGAACCGATATTTCGCCGTCAGCATGACAACGGGGTAGAATTTGTACTTTCCGATATCGTCCTCGACGTCCCGGCGCTCCGCCTCCAGATCGTCGGCGAGATTCGCGGTCGCAGCCACTTTGGTGGCCGATAGGCTGACCTCAGCCTCGCCGTGGTACATCACGCCGGCCTCGATGCCGAGCGTAAATGCGTCCGTAGGAAACGGCGCGCCCTCGTAACCAAGGCCGACATAAGGGGCGAACCGGTTGAACTCGATATCGCCGGTTATCGTCCCGATCTCCGCCGGCGTGTAGGTCACGCCGCCGATTTCCACGCTCTCGGCCGGCGTCGCCGTCAGGCTCGCCTCGTTCAGATTCAGGCGTGCCCCGATCGAGATGCGGAAACCGCCGCCGAACGGGTGGAGATCGGCGATCAGGCCGGCCGATTTCAGCTCCAGATTGCCGTCATACTCGATTCCGTCAAGCTCGTGGGTCGTATCGTACTCGAAGAAATTGCCGCCAACCCGGAAGCCGAGATAATTGCTGGGCCGATAACCCACCTCGAGACCGATGCCGAGGGTGCTGAGACTGGGACCGATCGAGAACGTCCCGGCCGGCCCGTCATCATCTATCTCCTGAGACAGGGCCGGGGTGGCGACGAGGGGGGCAAACAGGACCGCGGTGATACGTACCCACTTCATAAATGACCTCTCTGCGATGACGACGGCATGCTGCAGTGGTGTCGGCGGAACATCAGGTGTCCTGTCCTGTCCGCACGCGAGAACTCGGCAGCGTGCCGCAATTATCCTTTCCGGAATCAAAGAGGTATCAGTAGTTAGTCAACAAAAAATAAAAGAGATCGCGCATTGAATATTGCCACATATCAGCTATGGTATCGTAAATCTTGCGTTAACAAAAATGATCATCTGTATCGCATGGCTGGATGATCAGCGGATATTTTATGCGCGGGTGCCCTGATCCGAGGCTGTCCGTTGGTTCCGGTGGTGCCGATGCCACCGCCGGGGTCGTGGTCTGGGCGGCATGCGCCGCCCAGACTGACGCGCTATGTCGCGGCCGATGTGCTGAGTTTCTTATCGGAGATGTCCACTGAATCTCGCCAGAGAACGGCGGTCGCGGATCAGTTGACAGCCGTCATCTTCTCGCGCATCGCTTCGGAGACGTCTTCGAGCAGGACAATCCGGAGTTCATTGGCGCTGATTTGAGACCCCTCCGGCAGGGTTGCATTCACTTCGTCGGGAGACAGCGTATACATCTTGCCGCTGAACGGATCGACGATGAACCAGCCGATCAGGCCGCCAAAGACAAGATTCCCGGCGAGATACCAGCCGTTCGGCGTCGTCTCGAGGTGAACCATCTGCGTCTGAAAGCCCTCCTTCGAGAACCGGACCGTGTACTCCTTGCCGCCCCAATAGGAGCCGTCGCTCTTTTCGAGAGAAACGGTGGTCGGGGTAGTTCCGTTGAAGATCTCCTTGCCTGTTTCGTCGGTAATTGCGACGCTCGCTTCGGAAGGCTGGGAGCTAACGTTGACCGTCTTGGCGGCGTCCCCGACGATCGACGCGCAGGATGCGAGCAGCAGGCTCGCCGGCAGCAAGGCACCGGCTAAAAACTTCGACATGTATTTTTTCCCCAGAATATTGAATTGGGCATGTGAGATGCCCCGTGAGGACTTAGCGGTAGAATAGGAACTATAATAATAAGTAAATTGCTTATGCGGGCGGGCGTGCGTTGGCCCAGGACGGAATCCGGCGTGACCTCTTGGCGCTGAAGAAAGCTGCGACGATCAAGGCCGCGACGCTGAGCAGCGACGCCATTCGCCCGAACCGCTCCTCCCCGGTCGGCGTGAGGGTCAATTCGACATGATGCCGTCCTGGAGGAAGCTTCAGGCCGACAACGCCGAGCCGCACCAGTGCGTCGGCCGCCTTGGCAACTCCGTTATCCGAGACATATCGCCAGCCGGTGTAATGGAACTGCCGAACGGCCACGGTTACCGTCGTTCGCGCGTCAATCTCCAGGGCGACCCGACGGGAGCGCCAGTCGCGAACGGCCACGCGACCTTCGCCGGCGGTGACAAGGGCCCGGCTCCGCCTCGGAAAGAGTTGGCGCAGCTTGTCGAGGTCGCCGAGGACATATTCCTTGGGACCCCGCGGGAGGGCAAACACCGACTCGGTCGAGATTGCTTCTCGATTTGCCGCGATTGGAGGCAGCAGCGCGACATTCACGAGCGCGAGGCCGACCAGACCGAAATGCACCGCTGGCCGCATCCAGGCGGCAATGCGCGCAGGACGACGGGCGCATGCTTCCAGGGCGAGTCCGGCGAGGGCCGTAAGCGCGACCGTCTGGACAATCAGAAAGCGCCAGGGGAACTGGACCTTCTGGAGTACCGGAAACAGGCGCCAGACCGGATCGCTCCACGTTGTCATCAGGAAGAGGCTGCCGGCGGCCAGCAGCAGCGGAGTCCAGCCCCACCGGCGAAGGGAGGTCGGTCCCGAAAGCAGGACCAGGCCGAACAAGACGGTCATTCCGCCTTGAGCGAAAACCGTGGCCAGGATCATGCGCCAGGTTTCCTCGGATGGCCACGGCTCCGCCCCGAACAGCAGCCACCGCGAGTAGTGGTGCCGGCCATCGAACAAAGCCGCCTGGTTGATGAGTTCGCCGTGATTCAGAGCCGTCGCGAGATATGCCGCGCAGAGCGGGAATGACAGGATGACCGCGCCGATGGTGATGCCGATGGGAAGCAGCTGTCGCTTTATGAGCGCGACGGAGAGTCCGTAGGCCAGAATGGCGGGGACGAGCAGGGGGATCGATGGAGCATGGCTGAGCGCGAGTGCTGCCAGGCTTGCCGCGCAAAGGATGCCGTAAAGCGGCGGGTTTCGGTCGAATCGGTGGATCGCGAACAGGGCCCAGGGCGCCCACGCCAGGGCCCAGAGCTCCGCATAGGCCACACGCAGATAGACATCGATGAGGAGGTGATAGGGCAGCAGAATGAAGAGGATCGCCGAAAGGAGAGCGTTCCGGCGCGACACCAGCTCGCGCATCCAGCAGAACGTTCCCATGCCGCCCACGAATAGGCTGAGCGCGATTCCTGCCGCGAGCCTGTAGGGGGCGGCTGCAGGATCCGGAGCGAACGGATGCAGCAGGGCCGTGACGAAATAAGGCAGCGGCGGATAGATGAAGAAGACCGGGCTGCCAAATCCGGCGTTCATCTCCGGGAGCCAGCGCGGATACAGCGTGCCCTGCCAGAACTGCTCCGCGAAGAAATGCAGCCATCTGACATGGTGCTTCGCATCATGTCCGGCCAGCAACAGCTCCGAAAGAAGGGAGGGCAGGACCGCGCCGACGCTCACGAGCAATATGGCGAGGCACGGGAACCACTGTCGCCCGGGCGCGAACCGCCTCATTGGTATGCGCACCGTACTCCGGTTGGCATCTTCCGGCTCCGCCCGGTCACCACGGTACTCTCCTCCAGTGGTGCACCTCCACCGCATCGAGCGTCTTTCCGGATGGCGTGGTGCCCATATAGGCCAGTGCGGGATGCTCCTCGATCCGGAGCGCTGCATCCTTGATGGCGCGCCGGGATGTCGGCGCTGCGATGAGCCAGATCTCGTTGTAGCGGGCGATGTTCGCTATCAGCGCCGGCGACAAGCCGGTGACCGGCGGCGTCACCACGGAGGCCTCGCCGGGAAACTCGTAGATGGTGGAGCCGAAGGCTCCTCTGCCGGCGCCAATCAGAACGACGAGCGCCTTCTGCGTCGGCGAGTCCCGGATCATCTGCGCGATCTCACGCCACCGTGCCTGATGGCGGAAATCATTACTCCAGCCGGCCAGCTGAAGCGCGAGGACCAGCAGCGCGATGATCGCGGCGCGCCGTTCGGATCCCTTGGCCAGCGCATGGATGCCGAATGCGAGGAAGATGACCAGAAACGGCAAGGCGAAGCCGAAATACCGGAGCGCGGCTCCATGGATCAGGGTTTTGTCGCTCGCATAGAACAGGCCGAGTATCCCGAGGCTGTTGGCGACAACCGCCAATACGGCGACGGTCGAGATGTGCGTGAATCGGTCCGTGCCGTTCCGGCGGAACGTTGCCAGCAGGCCGGCGGCAAGCGGGACGGCGATAATGACAAGCGCGACTCGCGCAATGGGCAACTCGGCCGGCTTCCGGGTAAGGGCTTTGAGATTGGACTTGACCGCCATCCAGCCCTCGGCCAGGAGACCGGAGAAGCCCAGAAACTGTTCCGGGCGCGCACCGAGTTGATCGGCCAGGATCGGCAGAGCCGCCGCCCCGACCAGGAGCGCAGCCGCAATGGGCGCAACTGCCTGCCCGGGATCGCGACGCCAGGTTGCGGCACCGTGCCAAATCAGCACGGCGCCAGTGATGAACAGGGTGAAGTAATGGGTCAGGAAAGCGGCACCGACGCAGAGACCGAGCAGTGCGGCCGTCCCGCGGCATCTTGCTTGGCAATCGACCGAACGCAGGGCGAGATGCAGGGTCAGAACCACCAGAAGCAGGGCCACCCCATACGACCGGGCATTGGCGGAACAGAAAAGGGTGAATTCGGACAGGAAAAAGATCAGGGCCGCGAAGCCGGGTAGAGGCACGGCCGCTTGCCGCAGCGTCGCATAGAATATCGCGGCGGCAATACCGACGGCCAGCAGCGAGAACAGACGCAAGCGCGCGATGCCGGGGCCCAGCATGTCGCGCCAGAGGTCGGCAGCCAGGTAATAGAGCGGCGGATGGACGTCGGTCGACCACAAGGCTTCGACAAGCGCGCCGGGACTGGTCGATTCCGTCATCTGCCGTTTCAGGTCCGAGAGCGGCACGGGCGTCGCCGGCAATGCGGGGTCGGCATGGCCGGACAATTCGAGCAACGTTATCGCCTCGTCCCCCCAGATCGACCGGTCGACGAGGCCGATCAGATGCACGAGCAGCGCCACGACGAGCAAGAGGGCGACGGCGATCGATCCTGCCGATACCGGCAGATAAGAGCGATCGATCGGACGGTTCGCCTTCTCTCTATACACCGTCATGCCGGAACTCCGGGCGGGCCGGTCGGCGAAGCATGCCTCGAGATCTCCTGTTCCGCCACGGATCTCGCCCGCGGACCACGCTCGGCGCCGGTTGCCGATATTCAGAAGCCGATGCGATGGCGGACGAGGTAGAGCGGTCTGCCCTTCGCCTCGTTGTAAAGACGGCCGACATACTCGCCGAGGATGCCGAGGGAGAGGAGCTGGATCCCGCCCATGAAGAGAACCGCGACCATCAGCGACGCGTAGCCGGGGACATCCACACCGAGGATCAGCGTCCTGACCACCAGGAAGCTCGCATAGACGAAGGCGGCCAGCGCCGTGATCACGCCGACATAGACCCAGACCCGCAGCGGCAATGTCGTGAAGCTGGTAATCCCGTCCAGGGCAAAGTTCCACAGCCGCCAGTAGTTCCACTTCGTCTTGCCCGCGATGCGCATCTCACGGTGATAGTCAACGCCGATGCGGCTGAACCCGACCCAGTTGAATAGGCCCTTCATAAAGCGGTTCCGCTCCTGCAGCTGGCGCAGGGCGATGACAGCCTTGCGGTCAAGCAAGCGGAAGTCGCCGACATTGCGCGGGATGCTGGAATTGCTCAACAGGTTGAACGCACGATAGAAGAGATCGGCGGTCGCCCGCTTCAGGAGCGTGTCTCGATCGCGTCTTGCACGGACGCCATACACGACCTCATAGCCCTGCCGCCAGTATTGGATGAAATCCTTGATCGTCTCGGGCGGGTCTTGAAGATCGGCATCCATGCAGACGACGGCGTCGGCGTCGCAGGCGTCGAGCCCGGCAGTCAGGGCCTGCTCCTTGCCGAAGTTGCGGCTCAGATCGATGATCTTCACGCGGCTGTCATGCTCGTGCTGCTTCACCAGCAGTTCCAGAGTCCGATCGGTGCTGCCGTCATTGACGCAGATCACGCGCCAGCTGATCGCGCATTCGCGGAGGACCGCGCGCAACCGGTCGAACAGAAGCTCGATCGTGTCCTCCTCGTTGTGGAAACATATGACGATGTCGATCGATGGGGCGGCGAAGGGAAACTTGCCCAGCACATCGTCGTCATCGCTCGTTCGCAGAGACACGGTTTCGGCCGATGCGGCCTTCAGTGTCGCCATGGTCTCCTCGTTCGCAGGCCGAGTATTCGACGCTCGACATTTCCATCAGTGCTGGAACCACTACTACAGCAATCCGGCGACCTCGGGGCATGAGCGGACGAACTATCACCTTCGTGATCCAATGCCGGGATACGGAGGAACGGCCGCTCTATCGAGATCCCATCCGGCCACAGATCGAATCACCGGCAACGCTGCTCGCCCGCGCTCGAGCGGGCCGGGCACGAAGCATCGGGCATCCGGGGTAATACGGATAGGCGTGTGGCGCCGCTCGGCCCTTGGGGTGAGGATCTAGGGCGAGGTTTTGGGCGAGGATTTCCGAAAAGGTCGAATGGCAGATCGAGGCATCGGCCGTCGCTCGACCGGGTACGGGAATGGGAACGGAGTAAAGGCGTACCGATGTCGGGAATTGACCCTGGCGACCGGAGCCGGATCGGCATGATGCTGTCCGCCTGCAAGATGCTGTTCGACAGGCTCCCGGTGCCCCGCCAGTTCCTATGCTTCGCCGGTGTCGGCACGGTCGGCTTCACCGTCGATGCCTGCGTCCTCACGATCCTCGTTGCGCTTGTGGGCGTGGACCGCTACAGCGCCCGCGTCATCTCCTTCGGCGTTGCCGTCACCGTCACTTGGTTGCTGAACCGGCAGTTCACCTTTGCGGTACCGCAAGGCGCCGGGATGCGCCCCGGCGAATATTCGCGCTATTTCGGTGTCCAGTTCGTCGGCGCGCTGATCAATTTCGGAATTTACGGTCTGCTGGTCGCGTCCTTCGATACGGCCTTCCGCTATCCCGCGCTTGCCTTGGCGGTCGGCTCCGTCACCGCCATGTTCTTCAACTTCCTGGGGGCGAAGCATTTCGCGTTTCGGACGTCGCGGCGGACATTGAGCTCGATCGCTGAATAGCCACCGTCTCAAGCCACCGTCTCAAGCCACCGTCTCAAGACGGTCCGAGCGAGCGCCGGGGATAAAGGATCCGCGCCGCCGCCGCCGTCGCGTCGTAATCGATGTCCGTGCCGGAACCGGGTGTGATCGCAAAATCCACCGTCGTGCCTCGCTCGACCGCTACCTCCAGCTCATAGGTGAGTGCGGCTTGACGATCGGACGAGCCAAGATCAATGGAGAATACCGTGACGCCGTCGACGAGGATCCGCGCCTGTGTCCCGTCACCACGAGAGCTGGACCGGTCGAACGAGCCTGCGATGCGGACCGTGCCGTCGACACTGCTCTTCCAGCGCCGCACCGCCCAGACCGGGGCGCCCTTCGTCTTCGAGGGATGCACCATGTTGCCCGCCACCGACAGCTCGCGTAGGCCGTCGCGCGTCCAATGGTACCCCCATTCCGTCTCGATCCAGGCCAGCTGCTCGAAATCGTCGTCGGTGTATGGACCGGTCGGCTCGACGCGGTTGCCGTCGCCTTGGCCGTTGCCGTCATAGTAGCCGTAGTACCAGCCGTTCGCCCCCTGAGTGCCGCCGAAATCGCTCTCGGAATCGGCCAGGATCTCGTCGCGCCCGCTCTCCCGGACCTCTGCAACGGGGCCTTTGACATAGACCGGGTTATCGGAGAGCAGCAGGACGACCTCCTTGTTGGCGGGTGGCACGAGATGCTCCCCACCCATGATGTCGGTCACGGTCAGCGGCGAACGCGTCCGGAAGACGACGCGCGACGGCGGTTCCGTCGACCAGCCCACCCGGATTTCCTCGCCATCCTTCTCGAAGAGATAGAGGCGGGTGCGCGGGTCGGTCGGCTCCCGCCGGACATAGCGGGCACTGTCAAGCTGCCGTATCAGGTTGGCATAGGCAGGATAGGCGGGGGCGGGAGCGTAGCGGCCGAGAGGGCCGTCCTCGTCGTGTAGCAGCCCCATTGCCTGGAAGTTTTCATAGTCGCGCAGGAGATACCAATAGATCCGCTCCACATTCTCGCTGAGCAGCAGCGTATAGAACTGGACAAGATATCTTGCCGCCTCGTGGCGACCGCTGGGGCTCTTGTCCTGGCGTCCCGACTCGGTCACCCATATCGGTTTGCCCTCCCCGCCGTTGTAGCGTTCGATGAGCGCCTTGAGCTCGTCCAGCTCCTGCTCGATTCCCTCCGGCTGCTTCCGATAGGGATGAATCGCCACCGCATCCATGTATTCCAGAGCGCCATGCTGGAACAGGCGCTCCAGATATGGGAGCGGGACCTTCACCACGGCGGCGCCGAGGACCTGGACGTCCGGCCGCGCCGACTTGATCTCCTGGTAGGCGCGCTTGAGCATAAGGGTGTAATAGCGCGGCCGGTCCTTTGTGGCCGGCCCCTCCGCAAAGGATCCATTATATTCGTTCCAGATCTCCAGCGTGCGGATCTGGTCGCCATAACGATCGAGAATCGCGCGGCCGTACTTGGCGTATCCTTCGCGCCCCGCCTCCGTGTGCGGAGTCTGACCTTCGTCATAAAGCTCGTTGTCGAAGGACATGACGATGAGCGGCTCGATGCCATGGTCGGCCAAGGCCTCCATGTAGCCGGTATATTTTTCGGAGAACACGTATTCGGAGGGTTCCCGTTCGACGGATTTCCAGTATTGCTCGTCACGGACATGTCGGATCCCCGCCTTGGCGATCAGCGGGATGATGTCCGTGTTCCAGCCTTGGGCGAAATGCGTCATGACGCCGAAGCTGGAGCCGGCCGGCTCGATCGGCTCGCTCGGGCGGATCACTGCAAACGTCGTCTGGGCCTCGGTAACGGTCTTGCCTGCCCGCTCGGCGGCAAGGGTTATTTCGAAATAGCCGTTGCGCCCGAGATCGGGTTCGACCACGGCTCGGCCGCCGCGGACGGCCGCGACGCCGTCGGCGATTCTCGAGCCGAAGAAATCGGTGATCGTCCATGCGATCCTGCTCGCGCTGCTGCGCACCGGAATTCGCACGGTTTCCGTGGTCAGAAAAACATTGCCAAGGCGGGCTTGCTCGATTGTCAGGTCCGGGCTTTCGCCGGCCGCTGCGAACCGGCACTGGGCAAACACAAGAAGGGTAAGAATTGCGAGACGTGCCATCATCGGGACAAATCTCCACGAGTTGGATGGCGGAACGCTGAGGAGCGGGGGCGTACGCTCGGCCGGCGTCAGGATTCCCGTCATGCCGTCATCGAGGCGCGCTCGAGACCGATCACTCACCTTGATGATGTCACTAGGGACCGGCAAGATCCATCCTGCGGCGCATCACCGATTTTCCGTGAGCATGGCCAAAAGGGATATGACGACAGGGACCTGGACCGGTGGTTGGACCCTGCACGACCGGCAAATACTTGCTGAAAGTTCCGCTCCGCAGAGATGGACTTGGCTTTTCTCGTGAACTTCGTCATCGTGGGTTACTGCTCCGTGGCGCCGGCAACGGCCCCGTCCGAAGTGGTGGGGATCCATGACACGATGGTTCAAGCCTGCTGTTCGGCCTGCTGTTTGGTTGCTCGTCATCCTTGCATCCGCTCCCGGAATGGGAGTGCTGCAGGCCCAGGAGATTGAGCCGGACGTCAGCGTCCTGGAGCGGCCCCGGCCGGAGGTCGACCCTCTCAACATTCGGGTCGGCTCGCTCATTGTGGCGCCGCGGATCGATTTCCGCGCGACGTACAACGACAACATCTTCGCGACCGAATCCGACAAGGAAGGCGATTTCATCAGGACGATCGCGCCGTCCGTATCCGTCTCGACCGATTGGGCCCGGCACGGTCTCAGTTTCTCGGCGCAGGCGGCCGATAGTCAGTATGCCGAGAACGAGAGCGAAGACACGACATCCTATGGCGCCGATCTCGAAGGCGTCCTGGACGTCACGAATGAGAGCCGGCTGTTCGGCGGCATCGCCTACGAGCACCGCTTCGAGGAGCGTGGCGCGCCCGACGAGCAAGACACGGCCGAGCCGACGGAAATCACCGCACTCGCCCTCTCGGTCGGCGGCATCCAGCAGTTCAGCCGCTTTGCCGTCCGGGTCAACGGCGCCGTCGACAGTATCGACTACGGCAATGTAAGGGCGGCAGACGGAAGCTTCATCAACAATGATGAGCGGGACTACACCAGCTATGGCGTCGCCACGCGGGTCGGCTACCGCGTTCTTCCCGGAGTCCAGCCGTTCCTTGAGGTTGGCTATAACATGCGTCGTCATGACGACGCGCCCTCGCGCGATTCGGACGGATACCGAGCCCGCGTTGGTACAACCCTTGATTTCACCGGCGTCACGCCGGGCAGTCCCGGCAACTTTACGGGAGAGGTGTTTCTCGGCTTCTTTAGGCAGCGCTATGATGACCCGGATCTGCGTGATCCGTCAGGCCTCGACCTGGGCGCTGCGGTGCTGTGGAACGTCACCGGCTTGACGTCGATCCGATTGCTGGCGGAGCGAGCGGTCGCGGAGTCGAGGCGGGAGGATATTTCGAGCTTTGTGCAGACGACATACGGAGCGTCGGTCGAGCATGAGCTGTTGCGCAACGTTCTGCTGGAAGGGGTTGTCGCCTTCAGCACCAACGAGTTCCAGGGAGGGGGTGACCTGGACCAGAATGACTTGTCGCTCGGCCTTCAAGGCCTCTATCTGGTCAATCGCAACCTGACGTTGGGGCTGGCCTACCAATATCGCCAAAGCGCGGCAGAACAGGAGAACGAGGACTTTGCGGCGAACGCGATCACTGCTTTTCTGAGGTTGCAGTTCTGACTTTCCACAAAATATTGAGCAGGGAGGCGTAACGGAGATGAAGCGACAGAACCTGCGCAATACGCTGGTGATTTTTATTTTTCTGCTTGTCGCCGGTTGCGGCGCCGGGCGCGGTCTGCCGCCGTTGGAGGGAGGCGCGACGGCCCCGGAATACACGCTCGGCAGCGGCGATCAGGTTCGGGTGACCGTTTTCAACGAACCTCAATTTTCGGGCGAGTACACGGTCGACGGAAGCGGTCACGTTGCAATGCCGATGATCGGCGGTGTTTCGGTCGACGATCTGACGGTGCCGGCGGCCGAGGATGCGATCGCTGAAGAGCTGTCGGAAAAGGCGTTGGTTTCCCCGGACGTCAGCGTCGAAGTGGTCAGTTATCGGCCATTCTACATCCTCGGTGAGGTCAGGGCGCCCGGCCAATATCCTTATGTCGACGGCATGACGGTGCTGACCGCTATTGCCATTGCCGGTGGCTTGACCTATCGCGCCGAAACCGATCGGTTTTCCATTGTCCGCGAGAAGGATGGCCAGGCGGTGGAGTGGGCGGCCGAACGCAACAGTATCGTGCGGCCAGGCGACGTCATTACCGTGTTCGAGCGGTATTTCTAGAACTGGGAGGGTCCTGTCGGACCGGCCGGTCCGGGGAACCCGCAAGATCGTTCACGTGTTTTCACGGAAGTCGGTTCGCAACTGAGGCGAATCAATTTTCGGGAGAATACAAATGCCGAAAGTCTTGTCTTGTGCGGCAATTGCGCTGGCCCTCGCGGTTCCTGCCTGGGCGCAAGCGAATGCGGACCAAGCGAGCGATCCGGTACAGCTGGCGCAGGCCACAAACGCGCCGGATCCGGGCCAGCTCATGGGCAAAACGGTGCAGACGTCGAGCGGTGAGACCATCGGGCAGGTCAGCGACATACTTTGGGGCGCGAACAGCCAGGTGGCTGGCATTGTCGTCGATGCCGGAAACTTTCTCGGAACCCAGCCGGGCCATATTGCGCTGGATTGGGACGATGTCACCATGAGCCCGGGCGATCAGGCCATTGTCACGGATCTGAACCCGGAGATGATGGGCGGTGGCACCGAAGCTCAGGCCGGCGGTGGCATCGATACCGGTACCACCGGTATGACGACCGGCACGTCTGGGACGGAGAGCGAGACGGAGCTTCCCGACATTTCCGAATCGCAGCCGGGGGTGATCACCGGTGAGGATGTCCAGGTCGACGAGGATCAGCCAGGCGCTGGGCGCGGCACGACCGACTCGGGCGACAACGCCGGCGTCGGCGATGCTGCAGCGGAGTAGAACCTGATCGCAGGGCTCCGGAGCCTAGCCCCTTTCCCGGAGCCCTGCGTTGCCCGGTGTGGATCGTGGATAGGCTCTGTCAGACGCTCTAAAACCCCAAAAAGGGAAGGCCCCGCCGAAGCGGGGCCAGATCGCGTCTCGGAAGGGGACCTGGGGGGAAGCCGTGGGCGCTTCGACCTGCTCTCGCAGGCCGCTGCCCATCCGGTCCGAAACGCGACCCACACTGACAAACTGCGCGCAGGCCATTTGGTTCCATTGCGGTGGCGATTTCTTTTTCCGCTACCGATTTGCTCGTTGTCTGTCTGGGCGGCGTCGAGAGGCCCTCCGTCGAGAGGCCCTCCAGGGAGCTCCCCTTGCATTGCGGGAACTTACCGGCGCGCCAACCGTTACGTTTCGTGTTTCCTATGGAGGAGTTTGCTATGGCCAAGGCGACTGAATCTGAAAATAAAGAACTGTTGAGTGCGCTTGAGGAGCTTGCCACCGAAGTCCGCGATAGCGAGCAAGGCTATAAGCACTCCGCCGAGAATGCCAAGGACGGCGACTTGCGATCGATGTTCTCGGACCTGTCGCGTGAGCGCCGCACACAGGCGGAGGAACTCGACCGGATCATTCAACGTCTCGGCGGAACCCCCCCGTCGCCGCAAGGCAGCACGGCCGGGACCGCGCATCGCCTGTGGACGGATCTGAAAAGCACCCTCACCGGCGGTGATCGCCGATCAATCTTGCAGGAGATCGTCCGCGGCGAGTCTTATCTTGAAGAATGCTACGACAAGGCTCTGAAGCAGGACCTGCGGGGCATGACCTTTCCGGAAGATGTCCAGCAAACGCTCCAGCAGCAGCATTCGAGCGCTCGGAACTCGCGGAACCGGTTCCGCTCGATGTTAGGGGCGACGGGCGGTGCGCAGCAGCAACAGGGCCGCACGATGGGCTCGCTCACTAGTGGCGTCGAGCATTACGTGGTCGAGAAGCCGATGATGGGCACCGCTTTGGCGCTCGGCCTCGGCATGGTCCTGGGCGTTCTGCTGTCCATGTCCATGCGGTCGGGGACGAGCTCGAGCTATGGCGGGCGTCAGAGCGGCTATCGCGGGCGCCAGACCGGCTACGGCTATGGATACGGCGATCAAAGCCGGGCCGGCTATGGTTCCGGTCGGTCGGGGTATGGCTACGGCTCGACCGGCCAGTCCAGTGGCCAGTCGACTGGGCAGTCCGCCGGGCAGTCTGGATATGGCTACGGAACGGCGGACCAGGCGGGCTATGGTGCGGGAACGCAGGCGCGCTACGGCGAATCCGGCAGCACAGGCCAGACGACGGGCTCGCGCACTTGATCCACGCGTCGGCCCGCGGGTGTGGCATGTGAGGCATCGAGACGCACACTGACGTTCGATCTGGGCGGAAGCGGCCGCGGCAGGCGGGCCGCTTCCGTTGCTCTCTGCGGTTGTGGAACCCGGCAGATGGCCGGGAACGCCATTTTGCCGAAGTCTCGCCGGCATGATCTTCCTATGAGGCCTGATCCATGAGCGCTGGTGGGCGCGATCG
The DNA here is from genome assembly GCA_003576685.1 of Virgifigura deserti. GTDB lineage: Bacteria > Pseudomonadota > Alphaproteobacteria > Dongiales > Dongiaceae > Virgifigura > Virgifigura deserti. The sequence goes on along the minus strand of QOZR01000018.1, from coordinate 27,747 downwards.
CCTGCGTCTCCCCAGGTGGTGGCGCCGGAGGCGGGCTGGCCGTGGTGCCCGCATTCTGTTCACCAAGGCCGAAGCCGCGCCGCAACAGAAGCTGGTGACGCGCCTCGGTATCGTCGCCCTTCTGCTTGCCGCCGTCGTGGCGCTGTTCTGGTTCGACCGGTCCGGACTGCGCGACGCTCGGGATGGCGAGATCTCGTTCGGCGACGTGATTTATTTCACCATGGTCACCATCACTACCGTCGGCTATGGCGACATCGTCCCGGTTTCCGACCGGGCGCGCCTGCTCGACGCCTTTCTCGTCACTCCCGTGCGCGTTTTCCTTTTGCTGATCTTCCTGGGCACGGCCTACGAGTTCGTCATCCAGAAAGTGTTGGAGGATTATCGGATGGGCAGACTGCAGCGCCGCCTGCGCGACCATATCGTGATCTGCGGCTATGGCCACAGTGGTCGCATCGCTGCCCGGGAACTGGTGGCAAAGGGCTGCGATCCCGACTGTATCGTCGTGATCGACCCGTCCGAGGACGCGCTGTACGACGTTGCGGACGCCGGATATGTCGGGCTGCGCGGCGATGCCACCCATGAAGGCATCATCCGTGCCAGCGGAATCGAGCGCGCACGCGCCGCGATCGTCAGCCCTGGACGCGACGATACGAACGTCCTGATCGTCCTCACGATCCGGAGCGTCAGTCCGACCGTGAAGATCATTGCGAGCGTGAAGGAGGACGAGAACTTCAAGCTGATCCAGCAGAGCGGCGCGAACATGATCCTGTCGCCGGCGAAGGTCAGCGGTTATCTGCTGGCCGAGGCGGTGCTGCATCGCCACACCTCCGATTATGTCTGCGACCTCGCGACCTCACACGGACGGGTGAAGCTGAACGAACGCCCGGCGCGGCCCGAGGAGGTCGGGCGCGGCCTGCGAGACGTGACGGACGGGCTGGTCGTCGGCATTCAGCGCGACGGCAAGGAGATCGGCTTCTGGCATGCCGAAGCCGGCGAGATTCAGGCCGGCGACGTTCTCCTGCTCATCGAGCCGACCGACCGCGCCCACGCCTAGAGCTATGGTCCAATCAGCTACCGCATCAGGCCATGCTGGTTCATATGAAGCTCGCACCAGTGGGCATAGCTGTCTTCGAGCGCCATCGCCACGTTTCCGGACGACGCCGACCAGCCCCGCCTGCATTCGTTCCGGGTATATTCGAAGCCGTTCGGCCGTAGGATTCCAACGCGATGCTCCGCACCGGTGACCGGGTTGCGAATCGGCTCGCCGTGACCGGTCGCGACGCCAACCGCTTCGCACTGCGCCGAGCGGGCCTCCATGTCCGCCGCGATGCGGATCTCTTCATAGACGGGATCATGGATCTCGTCGCACATCGCCGAATAGACCCAAAAGAAGGTTGCCGCCTCGTCGGTTTCCTTTCCCGTCATGATGCTGAACAGGCAGCAAGCCTGTTTCCTGATGTGGAGAGTTCAGGCCGCCGGGCGCGACGTGCAGGTCAATAGAAGTGAAAGCGGCCGTCCGCTCTCCGGGTCGGCCGGCTCGCGCACCGCATCGACCCGCCATCCGGCGGCCGTGAGTTCTTCGTGCCAGGATGCCAAGGTCCGGTAGAACCACGGCATGCGGCTCCAGCCTTCCGCGCCGAAGGCGGCGAACGTTTCCTCCCGCCATCCGTCTTTGTAGGGGCCGTCGCCGCAGGCGACCCAGGGATGGACCGTCTGGATCACGAGCGCGCCGCCGGGAGCGGCGCGCAGAAGGGCCCGCAGCAACCCGGACATCTCCTCCGACAGCAGCGCGAAGTTGGCGACCACCGCATCGAAGGGTCCGCCCAGCAGGGCCGGGTCCGCGGCAATCGCTCCATAGTCGATGCGGCGATAGTCGCCGGTCGGGTCCGCGTCACGGGCCAACCGGACCAGTTCCGCGCTCCCGTCCACCCCGACCACCCGGCAGCCGAGATCCTGTGCCAGCCGGCGGGCGAGCCAGCCCTCGCCGCACCCCACATCGAGGACCGATCCGGGCCGTAGCCGCGCGACGGCCTCGACCACGGCGGTGTCGGTGCCTGCCCCGCGGCTCCGGATCGAGCCGGCGCGCACCGCTTCGGTCCACCGCCCGGCATTGTCGTCCCAGGAGGTCCTGATCCGATCGTCCTTATCCGGCCTCATCCCGCCTCACTCCCGCCTCATCATCCCTTCGGAGCCGAGCCTGTGCTCCGGCTGCGCCGTGACTTTAGCACGCAATGCCCGGGTGGGTGACCGTGCCATCAGTGTCGCCTTCCGGCCTGCCGCAGATCCATGGGATTTTCTCTGCGGAACTTTCGCGCTGGCGAGCGGTTTATAGGGCAATCATCCGGCATGCGAGTGCCGGTTTTTCATCGGGAGGGCAGATGAACGGTTCGCAGGGATCCGGCAAGGAGCGAGGTGATCGTCGGACGGAGACAGAGGCGCCGCCGCAGGTCCAGCCGTCGCAGGAATCGCGGCAGCCATGGAAGTGGAGGCCGGAAGACTGGGAAAGCTACTGGCGGCAGGGGCCGACATCTCCGTTAGATCTGGCGACCGCGGGCTAGCGGTCTAGCGAGATCCCATCCGGGTGAAGGCGGACCGGTCCGCCAAAGGTCCCTTTCGAAGGCTTGAGGGACCGGTATCGACAAACAACCGGAAAGGATATTCTTATGACGAAGACGCACATCTTCGGCTGCATCCTTGGGGGTGCGGCGATGCTGGCGGTTACCGGCTGCGGTAGCAGCACCACGGACCGGGCCCTGAGTGGCGGTGCCATTGGCGCCGGTGCAGGTGCGGCTGGCAGCGCCATTACCGGCGGAAGTCCGATCACGGGTGGCCTTCTCGGCGGTGCCGCGGGCGCCGCAGTCGGCGGTCTGACCGACGAGGAGGACCTGGATCTCGGCGACCCGGTGTGGGATTGAGCGACGTAGAGCGGTTTCCAGAGTAATTTCAGGCGCGGCCTCCATTGCGGCGATCCAGGCGCCGCAATGGGGTGCCGATCCTTCAGGACATGACCGAACTCTGGGGTGGCCGGTTGCTCAGTTGCCGGCCGCGTCAGTTGGCTTGACCAGCCGGCCTGAAACGAGGACGTTACCGGTTCCGGTCTTTATTGGCCGTTATTGCCGCCCGGCGCTCCTCGATCTGGCGCAGCACGCGGTGCCGATCCTCCGGCATCAGGATGATCCAGTCGCGGATCTCGCCGATCGTTCGCAGGCAGCCGATGCACAGCCCCGTCGAATCGTCGATCTGGCAGACGCTGATGCAGGGAGACGGCGGTCCTGCGGCCAGCAGGCGCCGCCGTTCGGCGCGACGCTGTTCCCGCGCTTGGAGCCGCTTCTCGTCTCGCTCGCTCATGACATGCTGTTGAGGCTGGGGCGATCCCCCGATGAAGGCCGTCTTTTGTCGGTAGCCATGGTGCCTTCTCTGTATCATGGAAAACTTGCGCGAGACAGTCTTGTCCCCCGACAGCCAACCGTCTGAGCCACTGGTCTGAATGCCACTGGCCTGAATGCCACTGGTCTGAATGATTGTGCGCATCATCCGGCTTGCGCTACCGTAGCGATGCTTTGCAACCGAGGGAGGCGCGGCCTTGCGCGCGCGATACGCGTCCTGGTTGACGCTGCTGGCCACCGATTCCGACTATCTCCGCCGCGCGCTGGCGCCCAGCTACTGGGCCTTGGTGCCCTACTATGTCGGACAGTTCAACGACTGCTCCTGCTCCCTGGCGACGGCGACGATGCTGGTCAACGCCCTCCGCGGCAGCATCGGGCTCGCCCCGGTGGAAAGGCTGGTGACCCAGCAGGCGCTCCTGGCCGCCGTGAACAGCGCACTCTGGACGGCCGGCGTCGGGGCCGACGGAGGCGAGGGGGTCACGCAGCGCCAGATGGGGCCGCTGCTCGAGCGGAGCTTCGCCGTCTACGGCGTCGACGGGGTCGCCATTGAGACCGTGCCGGTGCTGCGGCCGAACGAGGCCGCGGTGGCGGAGTTCCGTGCCGCCCTGCGGCGAATCGAAACCTCGGCCGCCGACCTGCTGGTGGTGAACTTCCATGTGGCTCCGGTCGTCGGCCACGGCGATTACGGCCACTTCTCCCCAATCGGGGCCTACGACGAAGGCCGCGATCGCGTGCTCGTCCTCGACGTCGACCGCGCTTGGTTCGAGCCCTATTGGACGCCGGTCGACCGGCTTGTCGCAGGCATGGCGACGATGAGCCATATCGACGGTGAGCGGCGCGGCTATCTGCGGATCACTCGCTCCCTTTGAAACAGGTCAGCTCCGGCTTTCAGCTCTGGTTGTTGCGCTTGTAGGCCCGGATCTTTCTCTCGAGATCGATCTGCTCCGCGCAACCGGCGCAGGCCTTCGTCAGTGCCAGGAGCCGCTCCTCGGCCCCGGCGACATCGCCCATCTCCAGATGGAGCTCGCCCAGATACTCGTTGGCGCGGACATGCATCGGCTCGACCGCCAGCGCCCTCAAATAATAGTCGAGCGCCGCCTCGTAATCGCCAAGCGCGCGGTGGCTATAGCCGAGATATTGTAGCGCGTTCGCATCTCCCGGCGAGGCTTTCACGATTCTCTCCAGGAGCGAGATCGCGCCGCCAAAGTCCTGCGCCGCGATTCTGGCTTCCACCTCGGCGAGACTCTGGCTCGCGTTGGAACCGCGGTTACTGCCTCCGCTCAAGCCGGTGGACAGTCCGGCATCCGGCAGTGCCACAGTAAGGCTGAGGACAAATCCAGTTGCGGCAAGAAAATACCGCCCCTTTGCCCCCTTCTGCTTTGCCATTGTGAATTTCCCCCCGGATCTTCTTGGCCGAATTCGAATATCGGCGTTTATACGTCGAAACGGGAACCTAGAAGTTAACGAGTTGCAATGCTTTCCATTACCGCGTTGCGGGCGTTTCGTTACGGTCGGACCGACGCGGATGCCGCACCGGGTCTCCGCTCTGCTCGCGCGGGCGCCCGACAGTTGGACTCCGGGACAACGCCCTTCCATGCCGCCGGCTCTTGCACGGGGCGGCGGAAGGCTTTATCGTCCGCGCATCCTTAGGGGAGTAGCCGCCTCGAACTCAGAGGGGGTGCGTCAACACACTCGGGACCCTGTCCCGTGGCGCATCAGGCCAAATGGCATGGCGAGACCTATGGCATCGGCGCTTCCGTACCGGACCGGGCGGAGGAGCGTTGTGCCATCGGTCACGTCCTCCGTCTGGTCCCGTAAGGTGCTCCCCCGTGGCGTTCGAGTTTTTGATATTCGAGCCCTTTCTCGTCTCGACCGGCGTCGTCGCACTTGCGGAAGTCGGCGACAAGACGCAGCTCCTCAGCATGTGCCTGGCAGCGCGGTTCCGCCGACCCGTACCGATCATCCTCGGCATCTTCTTCGCAACCATCCTCAATCATTTCGGCGCCGGGCTCGCCGGCACTGTTGTTGGCGCGCTTCTGGAAGGCCCGTGGATGCGATGGGTGCTCGGCCTCTCTTTCCTGGCCGTCGCGGTCTGGGCGCTCATTCCGGACAAGCTCGAAGATGACGGGCCGAAGGGTCACTGGGGCGCGTTCTGTGCGACCGCCATCACCTTTTTCTTCGCCGAAATGGGCGACAAGACGCAGATCGCGACCGTGGCGCTCGCGGCGCAGTATCAGGCGGTCGTGCTCGTCACCCTCGGCACCACCCTCGGAATGATGATTGCGAACGTGCCCGCGGTGCTGTTCGGGAACGGCCTCGCTGGCAGCCTGCCGCTCAAGGCCATTCGCTCGGCCGCGGCCGGCGTGTTCGCACTGCTGGGCATTCTGGCGCTGGCGGGAGTCGGAACATGAGGCTGTGCTCGCCTGGCTGCGGACTCGTCTCTCGACTTAGTGGAATCGGACCGTTAAATTGCCGGACATGCTTAGGGGGTTCGGGATAATCCGGACCGCGGCGGGACGCGGCCATCGGCTTGCGCCGATCGTTGGTCTGCTGGCGGTTCTCTCCCTGCTGATCGGTTTGGCATCGGCCGAGGCGCAGGAGACGCCGGCGGCGACAGCCGCACAGCCGACGGCAGAGCAGATCGATAATCTGGTTGCCACGCTTGAGGATCCCGCGGCACGCGAGAAGCTGATCGAGCAGTTGCGCCTTCTCCGTGCGGCCCAGGCCGAGGCCGAGCCTGCCGAAGCGGAGGCGGAGGCCGGCGTCCTGGGGGCGCTGTCCGATCGCGTCGACCGGACGAGCGCCGCCCTGGCCGCGGCGGCCGGCGTCTTGGCCGATCTCCCGGAGCTTGCCGGCGATCTTGTGGCGCAAGCCGCCGATCCGGACGTGCGCGCGAGCTGGCTGGATCTCCTGATGAAGCTGGCTGTCGTCCTGATCGCCGCATTCTTCGCCCAGTGGCTGATCGGCCGGTTGCTCGCGCGGTCGCGTCGGGCTGTCGAGAATAATGGCGCTCGCAGTCTCTGGGTGCGAATTCCCCTGATTGTCGGCCATGCCCTGATCGATCTGATTCCCGTCGTGGCGTTCGCGACCGTCGCTTATAGCGTGCTGCCGCTGACTGAGCCGCGCGCCGCGACGCGGCTGGTCACTCTGGCGATCGTCAACGCTCATATCGCCGTGCGGGTGATCGCCGTGATCGCCCAGATCCTGCTCGCGCCGGCCGTTTCGTCGCTGCGCCTCGCGCCGCTATCGGATGAGAGCGCCAATTACGCGTACATATGGGTGCTGCGGCTCGCCACGGTGACCATCTACGGCTACTTCTTGCTGGAGGCGGCGTTTCTGCTCGGCCTGCCCTATGACGCTTATGGGTTCCTGCTGCGCGTCCTCGGCCTCGTGGTTACCGCGATGCTCGTGGTGCTGATCCTGCAGAACCGCGCGACCACAGCCGCCTGGTTGCGACGCGATGGAAGCGCCGGACGCCTGAGGCAGGTGCGCCAGCGGCTCGCCGAGGTTTGGCACATCCTCGCCATCGCCTATGTGGTTGCGATCTTCGCCGTCTGGGCGCTCGGAATCGCCGGCGGGTTTGGGTTCTTGCTGCGCGCGACGGTGTTGACGGCTCTGATCGTGCTGCTGGCGCGACTGGCGGTCGCGGCGTTGCGCCGGCTCATCGAACGCGCCTTCCGGCTGAGCACCGACCTTCGGACCGAGTTTCCGAATCTCGAGGCACGGGCCAACCGCTATCTGCCGCTGCTGCAGCGCGTGTTGGAGGTCGTCATCTATATCGTCGCGGCCCTTGCCCTGCTCGAAGTCTGGGGTCTCGAGGTTTTCGACTGGTTCCGGTCCGAAGTCGGACGTCGGATCTTCGGCAGCGTGCTGGCGATTTTCCTGATCCTCGCTGTCGCGGTTGCGCTCTCCGAGCTGGTCGGGATGCTCATCGAGCGATATCTGCAGCGCATGGACGGCAATGGCATGGTGCTCGCCCGCAGCGCCCGCGTACGGACGCTGCTGCCGCTGCTGCGCAACGCCTTCCGCGTCACCCTCGCGATCGTGGTGGGGCTGATCGTGCTGGCCGAACTCGGCATCAATATCGGGCCGTTGCTGGCTGCCGCCGGCGTTGCCGGGCTGGCGATCGGCTTCGGCGCCCAGACCCTGGTCCAGGACATCATCACCGGCGTCTTCATCCTGGCGGAGGACAGTATCTCCATCGGCGACGTGGTGGATCTTGGCGGCCATTCCGGCGTGGTCGAGGCGATGACCATCCGGACCATCCGCCTGCGAGACCTGTCCGGCACGGTGCACACCATCCCGTTCAGCTCGGTGTCGACCGTCCAGAACCTGACGAAGGAGTTTTCCTACGCGGTCTTCACGATCGGCGTCGCCTATCGCGAGGATGTCGACGAAGTCATTGAGGTGCTGAAAGGAATCGGCGCCGAGTTGCAGGCCGACGAGCAGTTTGGCCCCGAAATCATCGGGGAGATGGAGGTGTTCGGCCTCGACAGCTTCGGCGACTCGGCCGTGAACATCAAGGGCCGGATCATGACCCGGCCGCTCAAGCAATGGATGGTCGCGCGCGAGTTCAATCGCCGGGTGAAGCGGGCGTTCGACGAGAAGGGCATCGAGATTCCGTTCCCGCACCAGACGCTCTACTTCGGCGAAGACAAGACGGGCAATGCGCCGCCGGTGCATGTGCGGATGGAGTCACCGGGGACCGGAGCGAGTTCTTCTGGAAAGGACGCCGATCCGCATGCTTCGACAAGCTCAGCATGAGGGTTTCGTCCTGAGTTCCCCCACCTCGAGCTTGTCGCGGGGCAACTAAAGTCCGTACTCCGCCTCGAGCTCTTCCGGCGTCTCCGCCTGTAGCACGCGGCGCGCCGTCTCGAAGCTGAATCCGCCGCGGCCGAGTGCCGCAAGATCCTTGCTCTGCATCTCGGCCCGATCCTCCGGACGGCGCCATGGTCCCAGCCGGCGGCGCCGGGCGAAGGCGCAGGCCGCAGCGAGTTCGGGGTCGGCGGACAGGTCTTCCAGGCCGGTGACGGCCGCGTCGATCTCCTGCGCCGGCACGCCCTTGGCCGCGAGCGTGGCACGGATGGCGCGGGCGGAGCCGCCGCGGCGGTGCAGGCTGGCGGCCTTGCCCTCGGCGAAGCGCCGGTCGTCGACCAGGCCGCTCCGCGCGAACCGGGCGACCAGCGCGTCGACCGCCGCGAAGCCGGCCTCGCGGTCGGTGCCGTGCGCCCGGACCGAGCGCTCGACCTTCCGGCGCAGCACGCGGCGGAGGTTCTCCGAGGAGCTGGCATAGCGCTCGAGATAGAACAGCGCCGCCCGCTCCAGATATTCCGGCGTCGCCCGGCGCGGCGCGCGCCGGCCTCTTCGACCGGCAGGGGCGCCGGGAGGACCAGGGACCGCTTTATCCTTGTCGTTTGACATGGCTGAAAGATAGGGGGGCGTCATGCTTCCCGCCACCGATCCGGCCCGATGCTTGAAAGGCACCCGGGCCGACCCTATGGTCAGCGGCAAGAATTCCCAGTTTCCGGTCGAACCGATGCTCGCACCAACGCCCCCGTCTCCGCGCCCCTTCGGCGCCTTCAACTGGCTCGGCCTCTGGACCTTGTACCTCAAGGAGGTCCGCCGCTTCGTCAAGGTCGCGACGCAGACGCTGCTGGCGCCGGTCGTGACCACGCTGCTGTTCCTGGCGATCTTCACGCTCGCCCTGGGGCGCGCGGTGGAGACGGTCGGCGGCGTTTCCTTCGTTCAGTTTCTCGCCCCCGGGCTGGTGATGATGGCGATGGTGCAGAACGCCTTCGCCAACACGTCCTCCTCGCTGCTGATCTCCAAGGTGCAGGGCAACATCGTCGATGTGCTGATGCCGCCCTTGAGTCCCGGCGAGCTGACTCTCGGTATCGCCGGCGGCGGCGTCTCGCGGGGGCTGGCCGTCGGCATCACCGTCGGCCTGGTGATGTGGATGATTATTCCGATGCGCATGCATGCGCCGTTCTTCGTGTTGTTTCACGCCGTCGCCGCCTGCCTGCTGCTGTCGCTGCTCGGCATCATCGGCGGCATCTGGGCCGAAAAGTTCGACCATATGGCGGCGATGACCAACTTCGTCATCACGCCGCTGGCCTTCCTGTCCGGCACGTTCTATTCGGTGGAGCGCCTGCCCGGCATCTGGCATACGATTGCGCATCTGAACCCGTTCTTCTACATGATCGACGGATTCCGCTACGGCTTCATCGGTCATGCCGACGGATCGCTCACGGCGGGGCTCCTGGTGCTGACGGGGATCAATCTGGCGATGTGGTGGGTCGTCTATCGCATGTTCGCCGCCGGCTACAAACTGAAGGCCTAAGGATCGGTTTCCTTCCGGAAGGTGAAGTCGCGGTGGTAATGCCCGCTCCGCGCCGGTTCGGCGCCGTCAACTGGCTCGGTCTCTGGACGCTCTACCGCCGCGAGGTGCTCCGCGTCCTGAAGGACTATCGCGACACGGTGCTAGGCCCGGCCGTGTCCAGCCTGCTGTTCCTGGCGGTGTTCCATCTGGCGCTGGGCGCCGGCCGGGGGCCGGACGGCAGTAATCTGGTCGGCGGCGTATCGTTTCTGCAGTTCCTGGCGCCCGGGCTCATCATCCTCGCCATCAGCCAGCGCGCCTTCGAGACGGTGGCCGCGTCGCTGATCTTCGACAAGCATGAGGGCATCATCGCCGACATTCTGATGGCGCCGCTGACGCCGGCCGAGCGGATGGCCGGCTATGCTGCCAGCGCCGCCACCGCTGGCCTCTTCACGGGGCTGGTCGTGGTCGTCCTGCTGCTGTTCTTCGTCGATCTGCCGGTGCGCGCGCCGGCCGCGATCGTCTTCTTCGCCCTGGCCGGAGCGTTGCTGCATGCCTTGCTCGGCATTCTGGTCGGGCTGTGGGCGGAGAAATGGGACCACTACTCGGCGTCTCTGACCTTCCTGGTGATTCCCCTGGTCTTCCTGTCCGGGACCTTCTATTCGGTCCAACAGCTGCCGGAGCTGGGCCAGAGTTTGGTGATCCTGAACCCCATCTTCTACATCATCGACGGCTTCCGCTTCGGCTTCACCGGACAGGCGGAAAGCTCCCTGGCGGTCGGTGCGATCCTGCTGCTGCTCGTCGATCTTTGCCTGGGAGCGGTCGTCTACCGGCTCTTCGCGACCGGCTTCCGCGTGAAGCCGTGAGGCGATGCATTTACTTTGTCTTCAGCATAAGGCCTCCATGCTCTCCCCCGGCGATATGGTTGAGGGGGTATCATGCGTTTCTGGCGGCGGGTCCTGATCGGACTGCCTTTCCTGCTGCTTGTCCTGCCGACCGACTCGCGCGGCGAGGCCCTGCGGCATGGTCAGGGGTTGCTATGGCGCATCGAAGCCGCCGGCGTCGCGGACAGCTATCTGTTCGGGACGTTCCACGCGACCGACCGCGACATCGTCACGCTGCCGACGCCGGTCGCCGAGGCCTTCGCCCGGTGCGACGATCTTGCCTTCGAGAGCGTTCTCGATACCGCCGCGAAGCGGCAGATGACCGAGGCGATGCTCCTCGACGGCGGACAGAGCCTGGACAGGATCCTCGGTCCGGATCGGTTCGGGGCCTTCGCCGCGGCGGCGCGCGATCACGGCCTCGATCCCGAGCATCTGAAAGGGGTGGCGCCCTGGGCCGTGATGTGGATGCTCAGCCTGCCGCCCGAAGAACTCGCCCGTCAGGTAAACGGCGCGAAGGTCCTTGACGAGCGGCTTCAGGCTGAAGGCGCCGCACGGGGCAAGGAAATCCACGGGCTGGAAACCGTTCCGGAGTTTCTTGCCGTTTTCGACGGCATTCCGCTTGCCGAGCAGGGCCGGCTCTTGGATGCGACGGTCGCGCTGCATCCGAAGGTCAGAGAGATCTTTGCCCGGATGAAGCGCGCCTATCTGGCCCGGGACGTCGCGTCGATCCTGGCTCTCACCTTCGAGGTGCAGGGCGGTGCCGACCCGCAGGCCGCGCAGTCGTTCATGGATCGGGTCATCACGCAGCGGAACCACCGTATGGCCGAGCGTCTGGTCCCTCTCCTTGGCGACGGCAATCTCTGCACCGCCATCGGCGCCGGACATCTGCCCGGCGATGAAGGCGTGCTTCACCTGCTGGAAGCGCAAGGGTTCCGCGTCGAGCGCATCTACTGATTCTGCTCCTGTGCCGCCATGGCCTCGATCGCGGCGGCGATGTCCGGGTCGGCCGGCGGCGGTGCCAAGTCGATCCCGTCGCCGAGCGTCGCCGCGATCCGCCTCAGCCCCTCGATCCGCGCATACCATTTGAAGTTCGCTGGGATGACATGCCATCGCGCTGACTCTGGCGAGGTGCGTTCGACCATCTCCTCGATGGCGGCCACATAATCCGTCCAGCGGGCGCGGTTGCGCAGATCCTCCTCCGTCAGCTTCCAGCGCTTGTGCGGAGTTTCGAGGCGGGCCTGAAAGCGGGCGAGCTGCTCCTCCGGCGTGATATGGAGGAACAGCTTGATCATGTGCACGCCGTCGTCGGTCAGCAGCCGCTCGAACGCATTGATCTCGTCATAGGCGCGCCGCCATTCCCCCGGTGCGGCGAAGCCTTCGACTCGCTCGACTAGGACCCGCCCATACCAGGAGCGGTCGAACACGACGATGCTGCCCGGTTCCGGCAGCTTCTGCCAGAACCGATAGAGATAGTGCCGGCCCTGTTCCACGGGCGTCGGCGCGCCGATCGGCCAGACCCGGAAGCCACGCGGATCGAGATGCTCGCCGAGCCGGCGGATCAGCCCGCCCTTGCCTGCCGTGTCCCATCCTTCGAGAACGATGATGCCCCGCCGCTGCTGGCGGAAATAGGCCTGCTGGATCTGTAGAATCGTCATCTGCAGCGCATCGAGTTCGCGCTTGTAGGCCTTCTTGTCCGCGATCTTCTTCGATTGATCCAACCTGGCGAGGCGGGCCATGGGGCGTGTCTCCGGCGAGCAGTCGTTCGAAAGCCTGAATCCCCTTCACACGCTATAGAAGCGCTCCGGGACCGGCAAACCTTGCTGATCGTCCGGCAGGCTTGCAACACTGACGAGACGTCCGGTGCGGTCGTGCAGCGCGATCTGTCGGATCAACGAACCCTCGCCGAGATCGTCGACGGCTGTTTGAGGAAATCAATGAAGGCGCGCAGGGTGGGCGGCGCCTGCCGCCGGCTCGGATAGTAGAGATAGAAGCCGGGAAAGGGTGGCGTCCACTCATCGAGCAGGCGCACCAGCTTTCCCGCCTCGATAGCGGGCTGAGCGTGGTGGTCAAAGAGATAGGCAATGCCGACGCCATCGAGCGCGGCCTGGACCGCAACGTCCGCCTCGTTCACGATGAGAGGCCCTTCCACGGCCGCTTCCAACGTCTCCTCGCCGTGCTCGAACTCCCAGTGATAGAGATTGCCGTCGGTCGGCCAGCGGAAATTGATGCATCGGTGGTGCCGCAGCTCGCGCGGGCTTTGCGGAGTACCGAAGCGGTTGAGATAGGATGGTGCAGCCACGACCATCATCTCCACGTCGCCGCTGAGCTTCACGGCGATCATGTCCTTTTCTACCATTTCACCGAGTCTGATGCCGGCATCAAAACGACCCGCCACGATATCGATGAGCCTGTCTTCAACGACCAAATCCAGAACGATGTCGGGATAGGCGTGATGGAACGGGCCGATCAGCGGCGCCAGATATTGAACGGCCGCGATGCGGGTGGCGTTGATCCGCAGCAGGCCCGACGGCGTATCGCGCAAGGTCCGCACATCGGCGACGGCCGCGTCGAGATCAGCAAGCGCAGGAAGGAGGCGGGTAAGAAGCCTGGCTCCTGCCTCGCTTGGCGCCACGCTGCGGGTGGTGCGGTTGAGCAGCCTGATGCCCAATCGTTCCTCCAGTCCGCGAATGGTCTGGCTCAACGCCGATGGCGAGACGCCGAGATGGGCCGCAGCGCGGGCGAAGCTTCCATGTTCGGCGATGGCGGCGAAGGCCCTCAACTCGGCATAGTCGCTGCCGCGCATTATGCGCTATCTCCTAACTAACCCATTCAGATAATACAGGATAAACTAAATTGTATAAGCGGGCCATCTTCCGGCGACAACAACAGGAGATGACCATGACTGACACGCTTTCCCTGGATACCTATCGCCTCCTGGGCCGTTCGGGCCTCAGAGTTTCGCCCATGGCGCTCGGCGCGATGACATTCGGGACCGATTGGGGTTGGGGCGCCGACGAGCGCGAAGCCCGCCGCATCTTCGATACCTATGTCGATCGCGGCGGCAACTTCATCGACACGGCGAATCAATATACCAACGGCACGTCCGAACGCCTTGTCGGCGAATTTGCGGGCGACCGGCGGGAGCGGCTGGTGATTGCCACCAAATACACGCTCGCCTCCCGGCCTGACGACCCCAATTCGGGCGGCAATCATCGTAAGAGCATGGTGCGGTCCGTCGAGGCGAGCCTCGAGCGGCTGAAGACGGACTATATCGATCTTCTCTATCTTCACGCCTGGGACTTCACCACACCGGTAGAGGAGGTGCTGCGCGCCATGGACGATCTCGTGCGCGCAGGCAAGGTGGTCTATGTCGGAATTTCCGACACGCCGGCTTGGCAGGTCGCGCGCATGCAGGCGATCGCGGATCTCCGCGGCTGGTCGCCTCTGATCGCCTTGCAGATCGAATACAATCTCCTCGAGCGTACGGTAGAGCGCGATCTCATTCCGATGGCGCGCGAAATGGGGCTCGGCGTCGTTCCATGGTCACCGCTGGGCATGGGCGTGCTGACGGGGAAATACTCCAAGGCCGATCTCGATATCGGGGGTGGGAGCGCGGAGGCCGCGGGCACGCGCAAGAATATCGCTGCCGGTAATGGCACACTGACGGAGAGGGGGCTGGAGATCGCCGATGTGGTGAAGGCGGTCGCCGCCGAGGCGGGCAAGACGCCGGCGCAGGTGGCGCTCGCCTGGACATTGCTCGATCCGGCAGTCGCGGCACCCATCATGGGGGTCAGGACGCTCGCGCAGCTCGATGACAATCTCAGTGCCCTCGATGTAACGCTTGCGGAGGAGCAGCGCACACGGCTGGAGGAAGCGAGCGACGTCGAACTCGGCTTCCCGCACGAGTTCCTAGCGCGGCCGCTGACTCGTAACGTCATGTTCGGCGACGTTAAGATCGCCGCCAGAGCCTGACCCGCATCTGCCCCGTTGCGACCGGGGTCGCTATGTGACCCCGGTCGTTGGCAACCGAAACACTACCGATTATCTCACCCGCGTTGACACCCGCTCCCTTTGTCCCGATAGTCTCAGGCTTTCCGGGAAAACACTGGGTCAACCAAGCCCGCAGCGGGGTGAGCGCCCTGTCTGCAAAGGCGAGACCAGTATAAAGGCCAGACCAGAGCAAGGGACCGTATCGTGATTCCAGCCGTCATGCCGACCTATCTTCGGGCAGATCTTGCGTTCGAGCGGGGCGAGGGCGCCTATCTCTTCGCGACCGACGGCCGACGATATCTCGATTTCGCCAGCGGCATCGCGGTCACCGCCCTCGGTCATGCCCATCCGCATCTGGTCAAGGCGTTGACCGATCAGGCGGCGAAGCTTTGGCACACGGCGAATCTGTTCCGCATTCCGGGGCAGGAGCGGCTGGCCGAGCGGCTGGTCGCGAACAGCTTCGCCGACGCCGTCTTCTTCACCAATTCGGGCGGCGAGGCCGTCGAATGCGGGTTGAAGATGCTGCGGAAATACCATGACGATTTCGGGGATCCGAACCGCTATCGGGTCATCACCTGCGGCGGCGCCTTCCACGGCCGCACGCTGGCGACCATCTCCGCGGCCGGGCAGGAGAAGCATTTGAAGGGCTTCGCGCCCCGGGTCGAGGGCTTCGATCAGGTCGCCTTCGGCAATCTGAACGAGCTGCGCGCCGCGATCACAGCCGAGACCGCGGCGATCCTGGTCGAGCCGGTGCAGGGCGAGGGCGGCATGCGGGCCGCCTCCATCGATTATCTCCGCGGCCTGCGCGCGGTCGCCGACGAGTACGGGCTGCTGCTGTTCTTCGACGAGGTGCAATCCGGCATGGGGCGCACCGGCCGGCTCTTCGCCCATGAATGGGCCGGCATCGAGCCGGATGTCGTCGCCACCGCCAAGGGCATTGGCGGCGGCTTTCCCATGGGCGCCTGCCTCGCGAAGGAGAAGGTCGCCGCGGCGCTGACCGCCGGCAGCCACGGCAGCACCTTCGGCGGCAATCCCCTCGCCATGGCGGTCGGCAACGCCGTGCTCGACGTGATTCTGGCCGACGGGTTCTTCGACCGCGTTGACCGCATCGGCCGCCTGTTGCGCGATCGCCTCGAGGAGGTGGCGCGACGCCATCCCAAGGTGATCGAGGAGGTTCGCGGCGCCGGATTGATGCTCGGCCTGAAATGCGGCGTGCCCAACACGGAGATGGTGGCCGAACTGCGCGAGCGCGGCCTGCTGTCGGTTGGCGCAGGCGACAATGTCGTGCGGCTTCTGCCGCCGCTCATCATCGAGGAGAGCCACGTCGCGGAGGCGGTCGACATCGTCGACCAGACCTGCCGGCGTTGGCAGGAGGCAGCCTAACATGGCGACAATCCAGACCGCCGGCCAGACGGCGGTACAGCAATCCCCTGATTCGGCCGCGCCGCGGCATTTTCTCGATCTCGATCGGCTGGAGTCGCAGACGCTGCAGCGAATGCTCAGGCTCGGCGCCGCGATGAAGCGGCGCGACATGCCCGGCGGGGTCGACCGGCCCCTTGCAGGCAAGTCCCTGGCGCTTATCTTTGAGAAGCCGTCGACGCGCACGCGTGTCTCCTTCGAGATCGGCATGAAGCAACTCGGCGGCGAGGTGATCGTTCTCGAGCGGGACGGCTCGCAACTGGGTCGAGGTGAAACCGTCGCCGATACGGCGCGGGTGCTGTCCCGCTATGTTGACGCGATCATGTTGCGGACCACGAACGAGGAGAAGCTGCACGAACTGGCGGCGCATGCGACGGTCCCGGTGATCAACGGGCTTACCGATCGGACGCATCCCTGTCAGCTCATGGCGGACGTGATGACGTTCGAAGAGCATCGGGGACCGATCGCCGGAAAGCGGATCGCCTGGAGCGGCGACGGCAATAATATGGCGACCTCCTGGATTCATGCGGCGGCGCGGTTCGATTTCGAGTTGCGGCTCGCCTGTCCGGAGCAGCTGATGCCGCCGGCCGAGGCGCTCGCCTGGGCGCGGAAGGAAGGCGCCCGAGTTTCGGTCAGCTCCGACGTCACGGCGGCGATCAGCGGTGCCGACGCCGTGGTGACCGACACCTGGGTGTCGATGGGCGACAAGGACGCGGGCGACCGCCATAACCTGCTGATGCCCTATCAGGTCGACCAGAGGGTCATGGCGCTGGCGAACCCCGATGCGATCTTCATGCACTGCCTGCCCGCCCATCGCGGCGAGGAGGTCACGGCGGAGGTGATCGACGGCCCGCAATCGGTGGTTTGGGACGAGGCCGAAAACCGCCTGCACGCCCAGAAGGCGATCCTCTGCTGGTGCCTGAACGAGATTTGACTCACGAGATCCGACTCAAGAAATCTGACCTCACACGGAATTTGACTGATGGCCGGACTTGACCACAGCGGGGGGCAGATGGCCCCGCGCCCTGCGCCGGACGACATGATCCAGCCGTTCCAGATCGAAGGGAAGGCCGTGCGCGGCCGGCTCGTTCGGCTGGGCCCCTTGGTCGACGAGGTGCTCGACCGGCACAACTATCCGGAACCGGTGGCGGCGCTTCTGGCGGAGATGGTCGCGCTGGCGGCGGTTCTGTCGGGCGCGTTGAAATACGAGGGTGTCTTCACGCTTCAGACGAAGGGGGACGGCCCCATCCGGCTGATGGTCGCGGATGTGACCAGCACGGGCGACATCCGTGGCTATGCTCAGTTCGATGCGGAGAAGCTTGCGGCCGTCGAGACGGCGCCGGCGGCGGGATCGCCCGTGCCGCGGCTGCTTGGCTCTGGCTATCTCGCCTTCACCGTCGATCAGGGCGCCGACACCGAGCGGTATCAGGGCATCGTCGAGCTGGTCGGCGCCACGCTCGTCGACTGTGTCCATCACTATTTCCGTCAGTCGGAACAGCTTCAGGCGGGCATCAAGCTCGCTGTCGGCCGCGAGGCGCGGAGCGACGGCGGAAGCGGCTGGCGGGCTGGGGCGCTGATGGTCCAGCGCATGCCTCCGGAGGGCGGAGTGCCCGAACTCGCCGCAGACGATGCGGACGAGGATTGGCGGCGCGCGCTGATCTTCATGGCCAGCAGCACCTCGACCGAGCTTCTCGACCCGGCACTGGCGCCAAACGATCTGCTCTTCCGGTTGTTCCACGAGGATGGCGTGCGGGTCTTTGCCCCCGGCAGCCTGCGGGCCGCCTGCCGCTGCTCGCGCGAGCGGGTGGAGCGCGTGCTGCAGTCCTTGCCGCGCAGCGAGATCGAAGATCTGAAGGACGACGGCGCGGTGGTGGTGACCTGCGAGTTCTGCAACGGCGACTATCGCTTTTCGGAGGAGGATCTCGACAAGCTCTACGATGCTTGACCCGTCGCCGCGGTCGGGTATCTATGCGGGGGTTGGCTGAATAATCGATCAGGGGGTCCGTCGATGTTCTCTCGCCCGCGGCTTGCCGCCGCCGTCTTTCTGCTGCTCGCCGGAGTCGGGCTCACGTCCTGCAGTTCGTCGCAGCACCGCTATGGGTTTGACGAGCTTACCTTTTCCCATCTCTCTCCCTTCCCGCTCGACGTCGCAGTCGTCGACATCGTCAATGACTATCGGTCGCCGCGGCGAGCGCCGAATGTCGAGCATCTGTTCCCGGTCGAGCCGGCGGATGCGGCGATGCAGTGGGCCAGGGATCGGCTGGTCGCGGTGGGGTCCAACGGCTCGGCGCTCTTCACGGTGCTGCAGGCAAGCGCTGTCGAGGTGCCGCTCGAGCAGACGACGGGGGTCGAGGGCTTCTTTACCGACGAACAGTCGGAGCGCTATGACGCGATCATCGAGGTGCGGCTCGAGGTGAAGAACGCCCAAGGCATGCGGACCGGCACGGTGACGGCGCGCGCCCAACGCAGCATGACGGTCGTCGAGGACGCGACACTCAACGAGCGCGAGATGACCTGGTACAACCTGACCGAAGCATTGATGAGCGACCTCAACGCGGAGCTGGATCGGAACATCCGGGAGCACCTCGCGGCATTTCTGCGATGATCGGTATTAGCCCTCATGCTTCGACAGGCTCAGCATGAGGCCCTCGTCCTGAGCTTGTCGAAGGACGAGAGCCGCCTCGCAAGCTCTCCGACAGTCAGCCGCTCGCCGCCCAATCCGCCAGCCGCCGCAGGAAGGCTTCGCAGGCGGCGACCTGCTCCAGGGCGATGAACTCGTTCGGCTGATGCGCCTGCTCGATGCTGCCGGGGCCGCAGACGATGGCTGGAATGCCGGCCTCCTGGAACAGGCCGGCCTCGGTGGCGAAGGCGGCGCCGACCGTGGTATTGGCCCCGGTCAGGGACCGCGCCAGCGCTTCCGCCGGCGAGTCGGCCTCCGGCAGCAAGGCCGGCACGGCACAGCGTGGCGTCGTCGTCACGTCCGCTTCCGGTGCGGTTCCGCGCATGCGCGGCAGTACCGTCTCGGCGACGAAGCTGTCGAGACGCGCCGGGATCGCGGCCGGATCGTCGGCCGGGACAGGGCGAAACTCCCATTTGAACGCGCAGTGCCGCGGAATGATGTTGAGCGCCGCTCCCCCTTCGATGGTGCCGATGTTGAGCGTCGTGTAGGGCGGATCGAAGCCGTCGTCGAACGGTCCCTGCCGGCGACGCTCGGTGGCGAGCCGGTCGAGGAAGCCGATGATCTCGGCGGCATGGACGACCGCGTTGACGCCGCGATGCGTGCCGCTGGAATGGCCGTCGCGACCGGTCACCCGCGTCTCGAAGGCGAGGACGCCCTTATGCCGGTTGGCGATCCGCATCAGCGTCGGCTCGCCGATGATGGCGAGTCGCGGGGCAGGCAGGGCGTCGGCAATGTCGCGCAGCAGCGCTGGCACGCCGAGACAGCCGATCTCCTCGTCATAAGAAAGGGCGAGATGAATCGGCGTCTTCAGGTCGCGAGCACGCAGTTCCGGTACCAGTGCCAGGGCGATGGCGATGAAGCTCTTCATGTCGGCCGTGCCGCGGCCATAGAGCCGTCCGTCCTTCACGACGACCCGGAACGGGTCGGTATCCCAGGGCTGTCCTTCCACCGGTACCACGTCGGTATGGCCCGAC
This sequence comes from Virgifigura deserti, assembly GCA_003576685.1. Classification (GTDB taxonomy): domain Bacteria; phylum Pseudomonadota; class Alphaproteobacteria; order Dongiales; family Dongiaceae; genus Virgifigura; species Virgifigura deserti. The sequence goes on along the minus strand of QOZR01000018.1, from coordinate 8,098 downwards.
AGCACGATACCGCCCCCGGGACTGCCACCCGTCTGCGGCTCAATCGTCGCGAACAGGTTGGCTTTCTCGCGGCGCGTATCGAAGGTCAGCCGGCTGTCGATGCCGTGGCCGGCCAGGTAGTCGCGGACGAAGTCGATCAGGCCGAGATTGGAGCGCGCCGAGACGGTGTCGAACGCAACCAGCCGCTCGATCATTTCGATGGTGCTGTAGGTCGGTCCGCTCACGACCGGACCCGTCAGCCGCGCCAGAAGGTGGCGCTGAACAGGACTACGACAGTCAGAAGCTCCAGCCTTCCCAGTAGCATGGCGAAGGACAGCAGCCATTTGGCGGCGTCGGGCAGCGGCACGTAGTTTCCTGCCGGGCCGATGATCGGGCCGAGGCCGGGACCCACATTGCCGAGCGCCTGCGCCGCGCCGCTGAGACTCGTCACCAAATCGAGGCCGAGGGCGGTCAGCGCGACGCTCAGCACCGCGTAGGCGCCGATATAGAACGCGAAGAAGCTCAGCACCGAGCGCACAACCTCGTCCGCGATCGGTTTCCGGTTGTAGGTCGGCGGTAGCGTCCGATGCGGATGAATGAGATGCAGGATCTGCCTGTGCGCGACGCTGCCCAGGACGCAAAACCGGAAAACCTTGATGCCGCCGGATGTCGATCCGGTGCAACCGCCGATGAAGAGCAAGGCCATCACCGCGCCGACCGCAAAGCTACCCCAAAGCTGATAATCCTCCGAGGCGAACCCGGTCGTGGTCGCCAGGGAGACAACATTGAAGGCCGACGACCGGACTGCCTCGCGTATGGGTTCGTCATTGACGAGTATCTGCCAAAGCGAAAGCGCGGTGATGAAGATGCCGATATAGATGATGTACCAACGAATCTGCTCGTCCCGGAAGAGGGCGCGCGCATCGCCCTGGGCCGCGCGCGCCAACAGGACAAAGGTGGTGCCGCCGATCAGCATGAAGACTATAATGATCCATTCGATCGCGCGGCTGTCGAAATGTCCGATCGAGGCGTCGTAGTTCGAGAAGCCGCCGGTCGCGATCGTCGACATGGCGTGACAGACGGCGTCGAACGGCCCCATTCCAGCGAGTACCAGGGCGACGGCGCAGAGCGCGGTGAGACTGACATAGACGGAGGCCAGAAGGCTCGATATCTGTGTGACGCGCGGTCGGACTTTTTCCGCCTTTTCAGACGACTCCATGCGAAAAAGCTGCATGCCGCCGACCCGCAGGATTGGCAGGATCGCCACCGCCATCACGATGATGCCGATGCCGCCGATCCAATGCAGCATGGCGCGCCAGAGCAGGATCCCCGAAGACAGCTCGTCCAAGCCGACGACAACGGTGCTGCCGGTGGTCGTCAGGCCGGACATGGCCTCGAAGAACGCATCGGTGAAGCTGAGGCTGAGCTTCGACAGCATAAACGGCAGCGTCGAAGCGGTGCAAAGCGCAAGCCAGGCCAGCACTGTCAGGACAAAACCCTCGCGTGCGGACATCAAAGAGGTTTCCGGCTGGCGGTAGCCGAGCATCAGCGCCCCACCGATCGCTCCGGTGATCCCGGCGGACCAGACGAAGGCCTGCCAATCGGGATCGCCGCGCAGCGCGTCGACGGCGGCGGGAAGCAGCATCGCCGCCGAAAGCGCGATCAGCAGGATGCCGGCAGTGAAGAGAACGGGCCGAAAATCTGGCACGGCTTGCGACTATTGAGTCCGACAGCGGTGGCACGCCATAACGCCATGATGTGCCTGCCGCGGTCCACTCCCCCCTGAAGCGGTTGCTATGGCAGTTCGGCAACCGGTAATCCGGCCCTAGTACCAACTTTCATGGGAAGTTGGTACATGAATTTAATTATGACTACCTGATGCACGCGCAATTCGGGAAACGGTGCATTTCCCGAATTTGCGCGATCAGGGACTAAACGTTCCCGAGCGATGTCGTCGGCGGGTTGCCGATGATGGCGAGGAATTCGCGTCGCGTTGATGGATCGGTCCGGAAGGCGCCAAGCATGCGGCTCGTGATCATGCTCATGCCGGGCTTATGCACCCCGCGTGTGGTCATGCATTGATGCGCCGCATCGATGACCACGGCCACGCCCTTCGGCTGCAGCACCTCGTCGATGGTGTTGGCGATCTGCGCCGTCATCTTTTCCTGGATCTGGAGGCGGTGGCTATAGGTATCGAGCACCCGGGCGAGCTTGCTGATGCCGACGACGCGCTTGTTCGGCAGATAGGCGATGTGGGCGCGTCCGATGATCGGCACCATGTGGTGCTCGCAATGCGATTCGAAGCGGATGTCGCGCAGGACGACCATCTCGTCATAGCCGGCGGTCTCCTCGAAGGTGCGCTTCAGGAACTCGACCGGATCGGTCTCGTAACCGGAAAAGAACTCCTCATAGGCCCGGGCCACGCGGTCCGGCGTACCGAGCAGCCCCTCCCGGCTGGGGTCATCTCCGGCCCAGCGGATCAGGGTCCGTATCGCCTCTTCAGCCTCGGCGCGACTGGGCCGGGCCGGGCTCCGCCGCGCGTCCGCGGCAAGGGACTCGCCGGCCGGTACCTGAATTCGATGAGATGACGTCAAGGCGATTTCCTTTCTTTATCTCGCGAAGCGGACGCCCACCAGGGGGCGCCCAACCAAGGGGGCAGGATCACCCTATCCCGAAACCGCGGCAGTGCCGATGCGCAGCGGGCACTTGCATGGCGCGCCGGGGTTTGAAGATCGGTCGGCAGCCGGTCAATTCAATTGAATCGGCTGGTGCGGACTGTCCAGCGAGAACGGCGGAATCGCGATATCGAACCGCTCGCCCGTCTCGTTCTCGATCTGATAGGACCCAAGCATGATACCCGAGGGCGTCGGTAAGGGAACGCCGCTCGTATATTCGAAGGAATCGCCCGGCCGCAGCACCGGCTGCTCCCCCACAACCCCGGCGCCGCGGACTTCTTGAATACGTCCCAGCGAATCCGTGATTCGCCAATAGCGATTGCGCAACTGAACTGTTTCCGACCCATCGTTCTCGATCCGCACATGATACGCCCAAACGAAATGCGCCTCGTCCGGAGAGGATTGATCTTCAAGGAAAAACGGTCTGACCGTCACCGTAATCGATCGCGTGGTCTGGGAGTACATGGCTTCACAACAAAATCATGCCGCGCTCGGTTCATTCCGTCGCTCGGCATCGCTCGAAGCTATTCTACGCCTCGGTTGGAGGATGTCCAGACAGCGCCTGAGCGGACGGCCCCAGGCCTTGATTCCGCTGGGCCTTGATCCCGCCGAGCCTCGATTCCTCGTGCCCCGCCATTGGCGGCCGGGCAAAAAAAGGCGGCGCCGGGTGGCCCGGCGCCGCCATTCCCGTCAGGTCTTATCGTCGGTTATTGGATCAGGATCTCGACCCGCCGATTCTCCTGCAAGGGGACGTCGTCCGCGGTCGGCACCAGCGGGTCTTCCTCGCCGCGGCCTGCCACGCTGATCCGATCGGCCGGGACGCCGCCATCGATCAGCGCCTGGCGGACCGCGTCAGCGCGCCGCAGCGACAGACCGAAGTTGTAGTCGCCCGGCCCGGCGCGGTCGGCATGGCCGATCAGCGAGATCGCCGGCATGCCCAGTTCCTGCACCTCGGCCAGGACCTGATCGATGATTTCTTGCCCGTTGATGCTGTCGGCGAGCTGATAGCGGTCGAATTCGAAGAAGATTCGGAACTCCTCCGGCTCGATCGGCACAACCACGGCCTCTTCTTCCTCCGGCGCCATCGCGATCTCGAGCTCGGCGAGCGCCGCCAGGAACTCCTCACGGCAGGCCGCGATATGGGCTGCCTGATGGTTTTCCTCCTGCTGCTCGACCCAGCAGTCGAAGCGCGCCTGGGCGTGCGCCGCCAACCCGGGCGCCGTCGTGCGCCCGTTGGCGTCCAGCAGCTGGACCAAGCGCGTCCGGCCGGCGGACAGATCGCCGATCGCCGAGTCCGGCAGGTCCCAGTTCTCCAGCGATTCCGGCAGGACGACCTCGCCGTCGGCGGCCGCGAGCCCCTTCTGCGCGAAATAGCGCCCGTCGCCGAAGTCGTACATCTGATCCGTCTCGAAGAGCGCGAAATCCCGGTACTCTGTCGCGAGCGCCTCGGTGAACGAGACTCCGGTGGGTTGCATACCCCGGATCTCGTCGGTGGGACTGGCGCAGCCCGCGAGCAGGCCGACCGCGGCCATGATGCCCAAAAGACTGAATTTATTCATAGAAAATCCTCTCCCATGTCTCATATCGGCCTGAAAATCGGCTACTGGTGGTGGCCGTCCGTTAGTTATGCCCCCGACTATACCGGCCTATACCAGAATTTAACGGTTCGCCACGCATTCGATACTAGGCGTCAGGCCTATAAATGCCAGTACCCCGAAAAGGTTCCGCATCGCGCCGTAACCCGCCGGTACCTAAGCCAAATCTCCGGTTCGGGGCCTCAAAACGACCCCGAAGGCGACTCCGAAGGCGACTCCGCTGGGGCGCCCTCCGAAAATTCACCGATCTCGATGATCCGGCCGCCGGCCGCCACGGCATCGGCCCGGTCATGCGTGACCAGCAGGGTCGGCAGGGATTGCCGGCGGGCGTGATCGAAGACGAAATGGCGGAATTTCGCCTTGAGGTCGGCGTCCAGCTTGGAGAACGGCTCGTCGAGCAACAGGGCGGCCGGCTCCGACAACAGCATGCGAAGGAGCGCGACTCGCGCGCGTTGGCCACCGGACAGCGTTGCCGGATCACGCTCGGCGAACCCGGCGAGTTCGGCGTCGGCCAGCGCCGCCGCGACCAGCGCCCGCCTCTGGCGTCGATTCCGCACCGTCGGCGGCAAGCCGAACGCTAGATTCTCGCCTACCGAGAGATGCGGAAACAGCAGATCGTCCTGAAACAGGATGCCGATCCGGCGTTGCTCCGGCGGTCGGTCCGTCACGTCGACGCCGCCGACCAGGACGCGCCCGGCCGCCCGGAAGGTGGGGTCGAGCATGCCGCAAAGATAGGCGAGCAGGCTCGATTTGCCGCAGCCACTCGGCCCCATGACGGTGACCACTTCGCCGGCACGCACCGTGAGCGATAACGGCGCCAGCAGCGGACGGTCGCCGAGCTGCAGCGAAATCCCGCGCAGCTGCAGCATGTTCGCGCTCATCCGCGCCCGCTCAGTCCGCGGCGATTGCGGTAGAGCCACGCTGGCAGCGCCAGCGCCGCCGCGAACGCCAGCAGCGGCAGGCCCGCCTGCAAGAAGGCATAGACGCCGATAACGCGACGGTCGGCGCCTGCTGCGAGGCTGACCGCCTCCGTGGTCAGCGTGACATAGCGCCCGCCGCCGGCGAAAAGCGTCGGCAGGTAGAGCCCGGCGCTGACGGCGAAGCCAATCGCCAGCGCGGCGAGGGCGGGCCGCAGCAACACAGGCAGCGTGACGCGCCAGAAGACCCGCGCCGGCGATGCGCCGAGGCAGAACGCGGTCCGGGCATAGCGGTCGTCGAGCGCGCGGTACGGGTCGGCCAGCGACAGGAAGACATAGGGCAGGACGAACAGCAGATGGCTCCAGGCGAGCGCCAGCCAGGTGCCGTCGAGGCCGATCCGCACCAGCAGGATCTGCGCGCCGAACAGGAAGGAGACCTGCGGCACCAGAAGCGGCACATAGAGCAGCCACAGCCCGCGGGCGGACGGGTGCAACCCCCGCCGCTTCTCGTTCTCGAGGCAGCCGAGCACGAGGATTATGGCGACGACAGCCGCCGCGAGACCGACCCACAGGGTGGTCCAGGCCGGCCCGGCCAGCGCCGAGGCATGGCTCTGCCAAGTGCCGAGCGTCCAGGTCGTCGGCAGCGGATCCGGATAGCGCCAGCGCTCCGCCACCGACCAGATGCCGAGGCCGGCGAAGCAGAGCGCGGCGACGCCGAGCAGGCCGGCGATCAGTGCTCCGGCGGTCCGTCTCCCGAGCCCTTGCCCGGCGCCGCGCCCGCCCGCCGAGAGCCACGGCCGGGCGAGGGCCGCGACCAGCCGCTCCCCGCCGATCCAGACCAGGATCGCGGCGACGGCGATGCCGAGCTGCAGGCTGGCCCCGGCCGCCGCCTGGAAGCGCATCGTCAGGTCCGGATCGTTGAACCAGTGGAGCAGGAGCGGGGCGAGCGGTGGCGGGGTGGTCGGCGCGAGGATCAGCGCCACGTCAACTACCGAGAGCGAGAAGGCGAGCACCGCATAAACCGGCAGGCGGATCTGCGGATAGATCTGCGGCAGCACCACCTTCAGCCAGGCCGTCGCCGGCCTGTAACCCAGTGCCCGCGCGACGGAGATCGAGCGCTCGGCGCGAACTTGGCCAAGCGCACCGAGTGTCATCAGCAGAAGATAAGGTGTCTCCTTGATGACGAGGCCGAAGACCAACGACAGGCCATAGGGATCCTGGGAGATTATCAGATCGGGGGGCCGATCCCATCCGGTGGCCCAGGGCGAAAACAGGCGCACGATCCAGCCGCTGGGCGCGATCAGGAACGCCAAGCCGATGGCGATCGCCGCATGCGGCACCGCGAGCAGAGGGGTGAGGGCTTGGCGCAGCCGAGCGAAGAGCGCCGTATGATGACCGGTCGCGCAGATCCCGATCGCGAGCGCGAACGAGATCGCGGTCGACAGGAACCCGCTGACCAGCGTTAACCGCACGGCGCCCGGCAGTTCGGGGGCCGCCAGCAGCGCCCGCCAGGCCGCGAGGGTGACCCGGTCGCCTCCCAGCGCCGGCAGCCAGCCGGCCGCGGGCAGCCAGGTGCCGACCAGACCGGCGGCGATCGGGGCCAGGAAGAGGCCCAGCGTCAGCGGCGGCGCATAGCGCACCAGCCCGGCGCGCCGCGGCTGGGGGCCGGCGGGCGCGACCGCGCCGGCTATCGGTTTTGGCGGCGGCGCCATTCTGCCTCGATCTGTGCCGCCCAGGAGGGCAGGACATCACCCGCTGGGGCAGCGGCGGGCAGGGAGGCCGACAAGGAAGGGGCGCGGCGCGGCATAAGCGGCTCTATCGGGCGAAGGCGGACGGGTCAATCAGGCATCGAGACTACTCTGCCGCGGCCGCGCTTGTCAGCTTGCCCGGTCCGGCCTCACGCAGGCGTGATCGGATCATTCTCCGGCAACGCCACGGCACCTTGAATGCGGCGGTCGCTTCACCTATAAATCTCGCCGATGCGGGTGTAGCTCAATGGTAGAGCAGAAGCTTCCCAAGCTTACGACGAGGGTTCGATTCCCTTCACCCGCTCCAGGATTTATCCACGTTCCTTTCCTTATGTCTCTCTGCCCGGCACCGTTACGAAAAGCCGCCGCGCGCAGGGTGCCGCCCACGCCGAAGCCGGCGCGTCCTTACTGGCACGCGGCAAGGGCCATTCCGCTGCTAAAGCCGAGGCTGATGCGGAACCTCGCTCCACAGCCTGGGAGGCTCACGCCCCTGACGCCATGGCGCGGCGGGCCCATCCCGACTACGGCATCCCAAGGTGGTGGAGCATGGGCTGCGTCGTGGAGGGCCGCGGCGACAGACCCGAATGCCCCGACTGGGCTGCAACTGCTCGCAGGGTCCTACGTCCTCATGGGCCCGACTTGTTGATCGCCGGAACGGAGCCGGCCGCCGTCGCAGGCATCACATCGACCAGTGCTCATAGCGGACCATGGTTCGGCGCTGCGCGATGCAGATCTGGTCCGCCTCGTTGAGGTGGTCGAGATGCCGAAAGAACTGCTGTGTATCGTCCGGGGTGCGGGTTGTGAGGGCGCGCAGCCCCGCGGCATAGACGAGGCTGCTCTTGCCCATGACGGCGCCGGCGGCCTCGACCAGTTCGGACAGCGAGCGGTGGAGCCGCTCTCGGGTGCGGGCGTCGTGCATGGCTCTCTCCTTCGCCGCCGGGCTCTGAGGTGGCAAGGCAACCCGCTCGGCGGGGTCTGGTTCCGCAGCATCGCCGGCCGCCGGAGACATTCCGGAGGGTACGGTCGGCCCGGAGGGTACGGTCGGCGCGGAGGGCACGGTCGGCGTGGCGTTGCTTGGTCGGATGAACCTCGAGGATCAGGGAGACCGGGCTTGGACTGCCGCGCACCATTCGGCCAACACCGGCTGGCACCTGGGACGCGGGTCTCGCCCGATCGAACGGATA
>QOZR01000017.1 GCA_003576685.1 Virgifigura deserti | reverse complement strand
GTGGTGCCTGACCCGGCGGCGCCGCCGTGCGTTATGGCGGCGCTCGCCAAATCTGTGAATGGCACGGCCATCGCCTCCTTGGGCGGCGACATGGCCGTCGTCGCGGCGATCCGGCGGCGCCTGAACATCCGCTGGGGCGTGTTGCTGGCGGAGCGGGCGCGCGGGGATGATCCTGAGTCTGCTCCCGGCGGTTTGTCGTGACACCGGGTCGGCGCATCGATCGGCCGTGGATCCGGTTTGCGAAGCGAACCGGCGATGATACTGCATCCCTTCCCTTCGGCCCGGGACGTCACCTCACTCCGCATTCCGATCTTGTGAGCAGGACGCTTTCACCTCGACGGTCTCGTTGACGGCCCGCTTGATAGCGTCCGGATCGGCACTGTCGGCCTGGACGGCCAATCCAAGGCGGCCCAGCTTCTCGATCGAGGACACGACGCTGTCCGCGCGCTCAGGCGAGTTCTGATACGTAATCGCGATGTCAGCACCGTTTTCGGCCAACGCCTACGCAATTGCGGCGCCGATGCCCCGGGACCCTCCGGTTACGAGCGCGCGCTTGCCCTTGAGATCAATCATGTTTCATCCTTTTTGCGGCATGTCTGTGGAAGGCCCGCATTCGGGCCTGGGAACGTCGTCAAGACGTTCTCCTTTGAGGTGCCCCACCGCGACCTGGGGCGATCAAGCGTCCGGCTCTTGCCAATGAGGGTAGGTGACATAAGCCGTCACAGCACCATCCTCGTGGGAACGGATCGTCACCTTATCGCCTTTTTGCATTGCGATGACCTCCCCGGTACCTGCCGTCACCGATCCGTGGTCATCGGAGACAGTGCTCTTTCCTTCGAGGATCACCATCGTGTCGTGCACGGCCATGGTCTCCTCCAGGCTCTGGGTCGGCCCGTAGCGCCCAAAACCGATCGTCACTGGCCCGCCGTGACGCTGGTCGAGGACGTTGCCGACGAAGATGTCGCCATCCTGCCCTGGCGAGCGTTCCAGCGGGGCGTCGGCAATGGCAAACTTGTGAATGGTCATGGACTGTCTCCTTTATTATTGGCTGTGGGAATCTGGAGCGTCGTGAAGCTGTGGCGGTGAACGCGGAACGCCCGATCGAATCTCGGAACCTGCGCGTCAGTCCTTGACGCAACCGGTGGCTGATCCGCCTATCCGGGACCGAAAGATCATGCGGTTCGGCGGGAGATTGGCTGTGCCACCGGATGAGTGAGAGCCTCAGGATTTACTTGCTCTCTGGTATGCGCGCGATGACCTTGATCTCGAAATCGAAACCGGCAAGCCAGTTCACCCCAATGGCTGTCCAGTTCGCGTAAGGCGTTTGGGTGAAGTTCCTTTGCCTGACTGCCATGACAGCTGCGAACTGGTTTTCCGGGTCCGTGTGGAACGTCGTGACGTCCACGACATCGTCGAACGTGCAGCCTGCAGCGTCGAGTGTAGCCTTGAGGTTGTCGAAGGCCAGCTGGACCTGACGTTCGAAATCGGGTTCGGGTTTTCCATCGCCACGGCTGCCGACTTGCCCCGAAATAAAAAGAAGATCGCCTGATCGGATCGCTGCGGAATAGCCATGTTCTTCGTAAAGAGCGTGCCTGTTTGCGGGAAAGATTGCTTGGCGTTTAGTCATTTCTCGTTCTCCTTTCATAGTTGTGGATGGGTATGCCGACGAACATTGTTCGACAGCCCGGTCCGCCCTAGCGTCGCGCGATAGGTGACATGGGCATCACCGAGAGCCAGCTGAACCTGTGCCCTGATCAGTTCAGCTGTTCGGGCAGTGGAATGAACTCTGCCTCATCGCCGGGAGGTAGTCGGAAGCGGCCATGCTCCCAGTCGCCCTTGCGCCAGGCCTCTTTTGCGGCGTCGATCTTCTCTTGCGACGATGCGACGAAGTTCCACGAAATATAGCGCGGCCCATTCATCGTCTCGCCGCCCAGCACCATCAGCCGCGCGCCGGTCTCGCCGGCCGTCAGGCTGATGTGGTCACCGGGGCGGAAGACCATCATCTGCCCCGCGGCGAAGCTGGTTCCGGCGACAAGGATACTGCCCTCGACGACATAGACTCCCCGATCCTCGTGATCGTCGGGCAGCGGCAATTTGGCACCTGCAGCCAGCACGACGTCGGCATAGAAGGTTTCGGTGAACGTCTTGACCGGCGCGCGTGCGCCCCAGGCCGAGCCGAGGATCAGGCGAACCTGCTTGCCTTCATCCTCGATGAAGGGCAAGGCCTCGCGACCGTGATGCTCGAACGTCGCGGCCGTGTCTTCCGCGTGGTCCGGCAGAGCAACCCAGGTCTGGATTCCGAATGCAGAGCCGGGCCGGCGGCGCATCTCTTCGCTGGTGCGTTCGGAATGGGTGACGCCATTGCCGGCGATCATCCAGTTCACCTCGCCGGGATAGACCATCTGGTCGGCGCCGGTGCTGTCGCGGTGATGGAACGCGCCCTCGTAAAGATAGGTCACGGTGGCAAGGCCGATATGCGGATGCGGGCGCACGTCAATGCCACCTCCGGTCAGGAATTCGGCCGGACCCATCTGGTCGAAAAAGATGAAGGGGCCGACCATCTGCCGCTTGGGCGCGGGCAGGGCGCGGCGGACCTCGAACCCGCCAAGGTCACGGGTGCGGGGGATGATGAGGGTCTCGATCGCGTCGAGGCCGCTGGCTTCGGGACAATCGGGGGTCTGCGTGGGGTTCCAGCTCATGATGCTCTCCTTCGCTCAAACAGGTTCTAAGAGCTAGTGTCTTATGCCATTAATTCGAAGTAATTCTTTATGAAAACGACCAATAAAATCGTGTCAGAACTTGAACTGCAAGGTGAATTCGAGGAAATCAATGTCGTCGGATGGTCCCGTCGCCTTGATGAAGTCTCCGGCGAAGAAGTGGGTGTAGATCGCCGTGAAAGTCAGATGCTCGGTAATGGCATAATCCGAGGTGAGCGAGACGGCCGAACCGACGAAACGCTCGTCGCTGCCATTCGCCCCCCGGATCAGCCGGCCGCTCGGACTGTAGAGGCCATCCTCGGTCTCAAGGCGCCAGAAAAAGTTCACGTCAGTAGTGACCGACCAATCCTGGGCCGGCTTCACCGTTAGGAAGGGATGAACATTGAAGAAGTTGCGTGGCCCCAGGGCCGCAGCCTCCGAGAAATAATTACCGCGCGGGAATAGAGGGTTGAAGGTGCCGAGGTTAGCGTCGCCGGGATCGCCGTCGCCGCTGGCGATATTGGCGCTAAGCGCAATGCGCGGCCGCCAGCCAACCTCGACCCATGTGTAGCCGGTCTCCGAAGCGATGGTCCAGGCGCGGATGTCGTCGTCGCCGAATGAGCCGAACTGGTAGATGGCCTCCCAGTTCCAGTCCCAATTCCCTTCTTCGCCCCAGAGACGGAACCCAACTGAATGACGCTTTTCCTTTTCAGTGCCCTGCTCGAACGTCCCCCTATCGTCTTGGAATCCCAGATAGTAGAGGTCCAAGCTGCCAAACGGCAGCATCCGCTCGCCGCCGGTCGCATAGAGGCCCCACAGGGCCTGATCGTCATTCGCGTCGTCATCGAACACCCCCGGGTTCGTGGCACGGGGGCGCGCGGCGAGACCATCCACGCGCCAATCCGTCAATTCGAAGATGACGCGGGCCGCGTCGAAGGCACGCCGGACGTTCGGCCCCTCGCGCACGTCGACTAGGCGCCCGGAGCCGTACTGTAGCTCCTGCCGCCCAGTGCGGAGCGTCAACCCTGACTGATGAGTCGGGGAGAAGCTGAGGTCGATGAAGGCGTTTTGGACCTCGAGCTCGTTCTCGTCGACCGGGCTCGGCCCATGCTTGCGGCCTGCCTCAAGCGCGCTGAAGAGCTCACCGAAGACACGCAAATGCGGCCCCAATTGGAGATCGCCATGGAGCACATAGCGCTGGAGCCAGACCCCCGCCTCGTCCTGCGGGTCCTCGCCGAACGAGGGATCGTGCGTGTACTCGTAGCGTTGCCGGAGCTCGCCGCCGAGGCTGAGATAGACCTCGCCTATTTCGTCAAAGGGAACGAATTTCAGCGCATCGAGCGGGCTCTCGCGATTGGTCGGATCGCGAAAGCAGGCGATGTCGTCCTCGTAGCGGAGCTTGTTAATGCCCGCCTGGCACACCTCGTCGGCGCGGGCCGGTAGTCCATTCAGGGCGGCCGCACAGATTCCCGCCATGAGGAGCGCCCATCGCATTTGTCACTCGAGATCAAAGAGGAGAACCTCGGCGCGGTGCTCCGTGTCGAGCACAATCTTGCGCTCATCCGCAATGGCGGCTCCGTCACCCTCGCGCAGCTCATCGCCGTTAAGGCGAACGATACCGCGGGCGACGTGTACCCAGGCCTTTCGCCCGTCGGCGAGTTGATAGGCGATGCGTTCTCCTTCGGCGATCTCGGCCGCATAGATCGCCACGTCTTGATGAATGGTAATGGCGCCTTCCGAGCCCCACCGGTTGCCGATGAGGCGGAGGCGTCCCTGCCGCTCGTCGAGCCGAAAGCGTTTCTGCTCATAGCTGGGCGTAATGCCCCTTGCATCGGGGATGATCCAGAGCTGCAGGAAATGCACGGGCTCACTGCTGGATGGATTGTATTCGCTGTGAGTGACGCCGGTCCCTGCCGACATGCGCTGGACGTCGCCCGGAGAGATGACCGAGCCGTTGCCGAGGCTGTCTTTGTGTTCGAGCGCGCCTTGGAGGACGTAGGTAATGATTTCCATGTCGGCGTGGCTGTGCTCGTCGAATCCGGCGCCGGGTGCCACCCGGTCGTCGTTAATGACCCTGAGCGCGCCGAAGCCCATGTGATTGGGGTCGTGGTAGTGACCGAACGAGAAGGTGTGGCGGCTGTCGAGCCATCCCAACTGGGTGCGGCCTCGAGTATTCCGATCACGGACGATGATCATGGCGAAGCCTCCCGGTGACTGACGGAAAGGCGTCCCGCTCCGCGAGCCGTGAGCGCGAGAAAGCCGCCGACAACGGCGAGATGCTCAAGAGCGGTTGTCAGCTGTCTCTGGAAGTCTACGCCTTCGAAAGTCCAGAACGGATGACCGATTAATGTGGCGATCACCGTGAATGCGGCAAGTCCGAGGGCTGCAAGACGGACCCGCCATCCCAAAGCCACGGCGAGCCCTCCCGACAGCTACGATCACGGTCGCGGCGACGACCAGAGGGGAAAACGGCAAGCCGAGCTGCTCGAACTCGGCAATCGCCGCCTGCCAGCTCAAGAGTTTCGTCGCGCCGCTATAGAGAAAAACGGCGGCGAGGCAGAGTCTGGCAGCGAGGAGCAACTGATGATCCGCCGCTGCGCGAGCGGCTTCGGCACCGACCAGTATCTGGGCATCAAGAATGGGGCCTCTCACGGAACAGTCCCCCATTGGGCCAAGGCGAAGTCGGCTCCAAGGAACCCGAGCGTCATCGCCACGACCAGGAGCGCGCCGACGATGCGTGGCGGGGCGGGCAGCGGGAGGTCGAACCAGCGGCAGCCGACGCCGATCAGGCAGCCGAGGATGAGGCCGATAGAGGCGCTGATCATGTTTGAGCTTCCTTTGTCTTTCCCAACGGGCCGCCGCAGAGCGGCTTCGTCGTCGCTTTCCGGTGCGCAGCGAAACGGTCGGTGACGACGTAACCTAGAGTCATCGCAAGCACGAGCAGCGCGCCGATCAGGACCGGCGGCGCCGGTAGCGGAATAGCGACAAGACGGCAGGCGACTCCTATGGCAAGCGCAAGCAGTAGTCCGAGCGCGATCTTCATGGTTGCGGCCTTTCTGCGTCAGGCTTGGTGAGATGGCGCGCCGCATTGTGCGGCGGCGCGAGGTAATGCCGGACTTCCGGCGGGATCCCGCCGCGGTGGTAGGCGCGCACGGTGTCATGGACATCCTGATCGTGCCCGGTCGCGCGCTCGTGCTGGCGCAAGTGCTCCGCCCAGCTCGAAACGAAGAACCATTCGATCCAGACGCGGGGCTCGGCGGAGTCCTGAGAGACGCCCCAGTTGTACGCGCCATCCCGGTAGCGTTCGTCTGAAAGCTCGTGGATTGCTTTGAGGAATTGACCTGAGTCCGCCTCGTCGATGCGATAGCGGATCGTGACTAGCACTGGCCCTCGATCCAGGTGGTCGTCAAAGTCCTCGGCAACGACCGGCGCGGCCCAGCTCATGGAGGGCGTGAGATCGAGGTTTTCGCCTTGCCCGAGTCTGGCACGCCAGGTGAGCGGTATGGCGACAAGCGCTCCGGCCGCGGCGATCAAGAGTGCCGTCGGTATGGACGTCCATGTGGCGACCTGACCCCAGATGGCGGAGCCCGCCGCCATGCAGCCGAAGAAGACCATCAGCGAGATCGCCAGGCCACGCGCCCGTACCCAGTTGGGCAGCGCCGTCTGGGCGGAGACGTTGATGCTGGTCAGCACCGTGATCCAGCCGAGGCCGCAAAGAACGGCGCCTGGAAGGGCGGAAGCGGTACTGGTCGCCAGTCCGAGCGCTGCCATCGCGGCGGCGACCGCCACCGTACCGGCCGCCGCGAGGAGGTTCGAGTCGGCCTTCGGCCGGATCTTCGGCAACGCCAGCGCACCCACGACGGCGCCGCCGCCGATGGCGGCGAGCAGCAGGCCGTAAAGCTCGGCCCCACCACCCGGCAGCCCGCGCACGGCCAGCGGCAGGAGCGCCCAATAGGCGCTTGCGAAGGTAAAGAAGCCGAAGGAGCGCACCAGCGTCGCCTTGAGGGGGCCGTTCCGGCTGGCATGCCGGATGCCGGTCGCCATGGCACCGAGCAGGGGTTCAGGCGGCAGGCTGCGCGGCGGTGACGGCGGTGGCCTCCAGGCGATCAAGGCGGCGATGATAACGAGGTAGCTCGCTGCGTTGACGACGAAGGGTGCGGCAAGGCCGAGCGCGGTGATGAGGAAGCCGGCCAGGGCCGGCCCGATCGCCCGGCTGATGTTGATGCCCATGGAGTTGAGGGCGATCGCCGGCTGCAGGATCTCCCGTGGCACGAGGGACGGCACGATCGCCTGCCAGGCCGGCGCCATGAAGGCAGCGCCGGTACCGATCACGAAGGTGAACGCCAGAAGCCCTCTGGACGTCATCCAGCCGAGGGCGGTCAGTGCGGCCAGCGCCGTGACCACAACCGCCAGACCGACGTTCACGACGATCAAGAAGCGACGCTTGTCGACGCGGTCGGCGAGCGCGCCGGCGAACAGGGCGAAGAGGAAGAACGGCAAGGTCGTCGCCGCCTGCACCAGGGCGACGATCGCCGGGGACGGACTGAGGGTCGTCATGAGCCAGCCCGCGCCGACATCGTGCATCCAGGTGCCGACGTTGGAGATCAGCGTCGCGGTCCAGAGCAGCGCGAAGGCTCGATGGGAGAAGGGCAACCAGGAGGAGATCGGCGGTCCGGCCTCCATCCCCGTAGCCTTGGGAACGGCTTGCGTCATGGTTTCACCCGCTTTCCTCACCGCTCAAACCCCGAAGCACGAGCAGCCGAGCGCGCCCCAGAAGGACTTGAGGTCGCGCACGGGGATCGGGTTGGCCCAGGCGATCCGGTGGTCGTGGCCGTGGATTCCGCAGGCGCTGGCGCAGCCGTCATGGCAGCTGCGCGCGTGCTGGACGGACGGCTGCACAGAAGCGGTCCGCATGCCCGGGCTGGCGAACGCCCCGACCGGCGTCCATGAGGGGCTCGCCGGCGGCAGCGGCGGCGCGAGATCGGCGAAATCCTCCTCGCCATAGACCACCTTGCCGCCGACCATAGTCATCACTGCGTTGATGCGCCGGATCTCTTCCGGGGGGACGGACATCAGGTCCGCCGAGAGGATCGCGAGATCTCCATACTGTCCGGGCGCGAGCGTGCCCTTGACGTCCTGCTCGCCTGAGAACCAGGCGGACCCTTGCGTCCAGAGCCTGAGCGCCGTCTCGCGGTCGAGGACGTTCTCCTCGCCGTAGAGCGGCATGCCGCCGAGTGTCTTGCCGGTCGTCAGCCAGTAGAGGCTGACCCATGGGTCGTAGGATGCGACGCGCGTCGCGTCGGTCCCGGCGCCGACGGGCACGTCCATTTCAAGCATTCTGGCGATCGGCGGTGTCAGCCTTGCGGCTTCGGCGCCGTAGCGGTCGACGAAATATTCGCCCTGGAAGGCCATGCGGTGCTGGGTCGCGATGCCGCCGCCGAGCGCCTTCACCCGCTCGATGTTGCGGTCCGAGATTGTCTCGGCATGGTCGATGATGAAGCGGGTCTTGAAGGGCTGTTTCTGGTTGACCCGCTCGAAGACGGTCAGGAAGCGGTCGATCGACTCGTCATAGGTCGCATGGATACGAAACGGCCATTCGTTGGTCGCGAGCAGTTCGACGATCTTTTCCAGGTCGCGTTCCATGGTCGGCGCGAGGTCGGGCCGCGGCTCAAGGAAGTTCTCGAAATCCGCCGCCGACCAGGTGAGATTCTCGCCCGCGCCGTTCATCCGGAAGAAGGCCGAGCCCGCACCGGGCTCGGTCATCTCCACCCAGCGCTCATAGTCCGACAACTCCTCGCCCGCCTTCTGCGCGAAAAGGTTGTAGGCGATCCGTACGGTGAGCTCGTCTGCGTCGTGCAGGCGCTGGATGACCTGATAGTCCTCCGGATAGTTCTGCCCGCCGCCGCCCGCGTCGATCACGCTGGTGATGCCGAGGCGATTGAGTTCGCGCGTGAAGTGGCGCGTCGAGTTGATCTGATCCTCGAGTGGCAGCTTCGGGCCCTGCGCCAGCGTCGAGTAGAGGATCAGCGCCGAGGGCTTGGCGATCAGCATGCCGGTCGGGTTGCCGCGTGCGTCCTTCTCGATCACGCCGCCGGGCGGGTTTGGCGTGTCCCTGGTGATCCCGAGCGCATTGAGCGCAGCGCGATTGAGGAGCGCGCGGGCGTAGAGGTGCAGGATGAAGACCGGCGTGTCGGGCGCGGCGGCGTTGATCTCGTCGAGCGTCGGCATGCGCCGTTCGGCGAACTGGAACTCGGACCAGCCGCCGACCACGCGGACCCATTGCGGCGCCGGGGTGCGCTCCGCCTGGTTCCTCAGCATGCGGAGCGCATCGGCGAGCGAGGGTACGCCTTCCCACCTCAGCTCCATGTTGTAGTTGAGCCCGCCACGGATGAGGTGCGTGTGGCTGTCGTTGAGCCCTGGGATCACCCGCCGTCCGCCGGCGTCGATCACGCGGGTCCGGCGATTGGCGAACCGCATGATCTCGTCGCGGGGTCCCACGGCCTGGATCAGACCATCTCTGACGGCGACCGCCTGGCCCTCGGGATTAGCGCGATCGAGCGTCGTCACTCGCGCATTGATAATGATCGTACCGGTCATGCCATTCTCCTCGGAGCTTCGGGCGGTTGCGCAAACGGGGGCGATGAAGGCGAGAAGACCGAGCGCGCCGGCCGACTTCGTCACCTGCCGGCGAGTGACGCTCGCGGCGCCTGCCAAGGGGTTCCATCGGTTCTCGCGCATGTCTCGCGTCCTCGCTGTTTCGTCTCCCCGGTTGGAAAAAGGGCGGGCCCGCTGGGCGGTGCAGGCCCGCTAGATGCGCCGGGAGGGGGGTGAGACGGCCGCGGGGAGGATCGAGCCGTCAGATCCGACGTATTCGGAAGGCTACTCCGCAGCGGCGACAGCCGATCCAGCCGCCACCGGCTCGAGCCGCGGACCGTGCTTCACCCGCTCCGGCGCCTTGTGCACCATGGTGTAGGCGTAGTCCGCGCCCATCCCGTAGGCCCCGGAATGCTCGCGGACGATGTCCATGACGCCGTCATAGGTGTCGCGGCGCGCCCAGTCGCGCTGCCATTCGAGCAGGACCTGCTGCCAGGTGACCGGTACCACGCCCGCCTGAATCATGCGCTGCATGGAGTAGTCGTGCGCCTCCTTCGAAGTGCCGCCGGAGGCGTCGGCGACCATGTAGATCTCATAGCCGCCCTCGCTCATCGCGGAAAAGGCGAAGGTGTTGTTGCAGACCTCGGTCCAGAGGCCGGAAACGATCACCTTCTTCTGGCCGTTCTTCTTGAGCGCGTCGCGGACCTTCTGGTCGTCCCAGGAGTTCATCGAGGTGCGCTCGAGCAGCGGATGCTCGGGAAAGACGGCCAGCAGTTCCGGATAGGTGTGGCCGGAGAAGCTCTCGGTCTCGACCGTCGTGATCGTGGTGGGGATGCCGAACACCTTCGCGGCCTTGGCGAGCGCTACGGTGTTGTTCTTCAGAACTTGGCGGTCGATCGACTGGACGCCGAACGCCATCTGCGGCTGGTGGTCGATGAAAATGAGCTGGCAGTTGTTGTTGGTAAGTAATTCAGGCTTGTTCATGTCTTCTCTCCTCTACGTGGGGTGTGTCCGGTCCATCTGGTTGGAGGCCCGCCGTCTCAGCTGACGACGAACGCCAGAAGGTCTGCGTTCAACACATCGGCGTTCACTGTCAGCATCCCGTGCGAGAAACCGGGATAGGTCTTCAGCGTGCCGTTCGGCAGCAGCTTGACCGCCTTCAAAGCCGAGGCGGCGATCGGAACGACCTGGTCGTCCTCACCGTGCAGCACCAAAGTCGGCACGGTGATCGCCTTGAGGTCCTCGGTCTGGTCGGTTTCCGAGAAGGCCTTGATGCCCTCGTAGTGCGCCTTGGCGCTGCCCATCATTCCCTGCCGCCACCAGTTCTGGATCACACCTTCATGGACCGTCGCGCCCTTGCGGTTGAATCCGTAGAACGGGCCCGACGGGACGTCGCGGAAGAACTGCGCGCGATTGTTGGCCAGTGCCGACCGAAAACCGTCGAAGACCTCCATCGGTGTGCCTTCGGGGTTGCCGTCGGTCTTCAGCATCAGCGGCGGAATGGCGGCGACGAGGACGGCCTTAGCCACCCGGCCCGCAGGTTCGCCGTGTCTCGCCACATACCGCGCCACTTCGCCACCACCGGTGGAATGGCCGATGTGAACCGCGTTCCGTAGATCCAGCGCATTGGCGAGGGCAAAGGCGTCGGCCGCGTAGTGGTCGATGTCGTGGCCGTCGGCGACTTGGCTCGAGCGTCCGTGGCCGCGCCGGTCATGGGCGACGACGCGATAGCCCTTCGATAGGAAGAAAAGCATCTGCGCGTCCCAGTCGTCGGAGCTGAGCGGCCAGCCATGGTGAAATACGATGGGCTGGGCGTCCTTTGGGCCCCAATCCTTGTAAAAGATCTCAACTGCGTCATTGGTGGTGATTGTGCTCATCGGTTGGGTTCCTCGTGTTCGGTCGTGAGAGCTGGAAGGCTCGGTCGATTTCGTTTCAGTGGCCAACGCAGTCCTTGGAAGGTTTGCGGCGGCGATAAAGCCCGCGCCGCCGATCAACACGTCACACCGTGTCGCGACGGGGTTGGAAAGCGCATCAGAAACTCTCTTCCCTTTGGCTCCTTAGGGCTTGTGGCGCCGATCGCGATCATTCGAGCCTCCCGTTCCCATCGCCGATGGCTGAACGAATGCAGGCGAGAAGCTCGTCGGGCTTGAGCGGCTTCGCGAGATAGCATTGGACCCCAGCCTTCAGCGCGCGCGCGTGAGCTGCCTCATCGAGGTAGGCGGTGATGAGAACCGTCGGGATCGGGGTGCCCGATGCCGTCAGATAATTCTGAAGCTCGGGCCCGGTCATCCCCGGCATCCGCACGTCTGCAATCAAGCAGGCCGTTCGCGACAGGTAATCGGATTTCAGGAAATCGGCCGCGCTCTCGAACTCAGCAGCAACGAATCCAAGCGACCTGACGAGGCCGGCGACCGCCTCCCGGGCCGATTCGTCATCGTCGACGATGGAGATCAGAGTGTGGTCAGACATCACCATACTTTCCGTTGGCCCGGCCGGCCGTCTCAGCAGGGCCTGACGCTGTGTCACTCACGCAACAACTACGTGCGCGACGGGAAAGATGGAGAAATCAGGTGGGTGGGAACAATTATACTGTGGTTTCGGCCGTCTAAGGCTTTATGGTATCGGCAGCCAGCCTGTCGGCGAAACGCACCAAATCCGGCAGCGACTTCGCTTGCATCTTGCGCATGACCTGGCCGCGATGAACCTTTACCGTGATCTCGCTGAGATCGAGCTCTGCGGCAATCTGCTTGTTCAACTGCCCGGCAGCAACGAGCGCCATGACTTCGCGCTCGCGCGGCGTCAGCGAGTCGAAGCGTTGCCACAGTTCCGCGAGCATCATCGACTCTGCTCGGCGGCCACGGTCGATCTCGATACCCCTATGAACTGCGTCGAGCAGATCCTGATCGCGGAACGGCTTGGTGAGAAACTCAATAGCTCCTGCTTTCATCGCGGTCACGGACATCGCGACATCGCCATGGCCAGTGATGAAAACTATGGGAAGCCGGATGTCCGACCTGGCCAACTCCTGTTGGAACTCGAGCCCGCTCCTGCCCGGCAATCGGACGTCGAGCACCAGGCAGCCCGGCACGTCCGGTCGCTCGCTGAGCACGAACTCTTGAGTCGTTGCGAACGCCTGTGTCATATGCCCGACGGAGAGCAGCAGGCTCTCAATGGATGCGCGCATGGAGGGTTCGTCATCGATGACGAAGACGACGGACTGCTCCGAGCTCATCGCACCCGCCCCGCAGTCGGCAAGGCATCGTCCTCGTTGTCCGGCAGCGTGAACTGAAAGATGCTGCCCTGCGGAATGTTGTCTGTCGCCCATAGCCGCCCACCGTGAGCCTCGATAATCGACCGGCAAAACATAAGGCCCATGCCCATCCCGTCGGATTTGGTCGTAAAGAACGGCTCGAAGATCCGGTCCCTGCTCTCCGGATCCAGTCCGCTTCCCGAATCTGCCACGGACACGAGAACAGTGCCAGAAGCGTGACGTTCGGATTTGACACGCAGGACTCGTGGCCGGTCGGTCACGGAACTCATGGCGTCGATTGCATTGGCGACCAGGTTCGACACGACCTGCTGGAGCTGGATCGGGTTGCCGGTTGTGAGCGGCAATTGCTCATCGAGCTCAGCTTCGACGGATACGCGGCCAAGCTGCGCCTCGCCCTGATTGCGCTTGAGGACATTGCGAATGAGTTGATTCATATTCAGCGGTACGCGTTCCTGAGCGCCTTTCTTGAACATCGTCCTGATGCCTTCGATCACCTTGCCGGCGCGGTGACCGTCACTGACGATACGCTTCAGTGCCGCACGCGTCTCTTCGAGTTCGGGGTTCTTCTTTCCAAGCCAGCGCAAGCCCGCATCGGCATTCGTAACCATGCTTGCCAGTGGCTGGTTGACCTCGTGCGCGATCGAGGCCGACAAAGCCTCCATGGCCGTGAGTCGAGCCTCGCGCGCGCGGCGCTCCGCCGAAACCGAACGGGCGAGTCGAGCGTATAGCGTCGTCGTCTCCGAAAGCAGGACGAGCAGGACGACGCTTACCGAGATGAATCCGTAGAAACGTCCCGCCCACCAGCCGAGGCTGAGGCGATGACCCGCACTAACATAAGAGAGAAGAACAAGCTCGATGAGCAGCGTGCACAGGACGAACATCAGCCAAAGATCGAGCACCGAGCGCCGACGCGTCCAGAGGACGACGAGTCCGGACAGGTAGAGAAACACTGCCGTAGCTGGAACGTACTGCCACAACTCGGAGACATTCCTCGCGTCGCTCATGAACCGCGGCAGCGCGCCATCGCTCGTGACGATGAGCCAGTTCAGGCCGCATGCGATGGTGACGACCCCGGCAACACTTCCGAGAATTATCCTCCGCGCCGAGCCCTGCGAACTTCGCACGGAAGGATCCGCATTCTTCAGCAGCGCGTAGGCGAGCACGAACAGCGGGAAGCCGAGGCGCCGCAGCGTGGCGATCGAAGCGGTGCTCTGCAGACCCGCATCCGGGAGACCGAGCGATGCGAAAACGCCGGGGAAGGTGAGCGCCCACGGCACCACCATCAGCCCGGAGAAGAGGTAGCCGATCGAGAGGGCGAGAACGGCTCGAGAACGCTGAATCGAAAACAGCGCGAACAGCAAGGCTGAGGTAATCAGTTCGATGACAAACACGGCGCCGGCATAAGCCGGCAGCAGTACTTCGGTGTTCGTCAGCGGAACGCGCGCAAACGGCGCCGTGATCAATAGTGGGCCAACTAGCACCACCAGCACGCAAACCGCCAGCCGCTCTTGGCTCCGGCCAGGTGGGGACGTCGTAAGCAGGAACGGAGGGTCGTCCTGCGCATCGCTCGTCAACTTCACATTGTTTTCTCTCACCAGATCGTCGGCAAGCGTTCTAGCCGAATGCTAGTGCACTGACGCAATCATAGGATTCACAGGCCGGCTTGGCCATGCGAGTGTGCCCGGCATGCCAGGCGCCGTCTGACGCGCGGCGTGTTCCGCTCCATCGTCGAGCTCAGGCCACCATCAACCGCTTCATCGCCGAGACCAACCCCGACCCCAGACCCTTCACCTGGACCGCCGATCCCGACAGAATCATCGCCGCCGTCAAGCGCGGGCACCAAGTGTTGGATTCGATCCACTAGGCCTGCCGCCTTGAGCCGATTGCTCCTGATCGCCGGGAGAAGTACATCAGCATGTTCGAGGGCGTGAAGATCGGTCTCTGATGCATCCGGGTGAGCCGCCCAGAGGATGTGCAGCGGCCGCTTTCCACCCTTTGCGTACGAGCCGCCTCGGCATATCGAATGACGGCTCTGGGTCAGACCACAATATACCAGCGATCAGAATCTGATGTCCGACTAGAGGCTGAACTCGGAGATCTGAACCGGGCCTTCAGGCTTCGTCGAAAGAATGCTGTCAGTGAGGCTAGGGACCTTGCCAGTAGGGGGCACAGGTAGCCCTTTGTGCCTAATCGCGCTTAACTCGTTCGTCTCGCCCTATTTTCTGGCCGAAGCGTTTCTCTAGGCCGTCACTTCAAGTAACTGTTAACTGTCGGTGGTTTCAGGCCCGGGATTTGAACCTGCCTAACAGGTTCATCTACTCGCGTATCAGCCGACCTCGACGCAGCCAGAGCGCTTTTCGGTAAAGGGGGTATCGGGCCCCGCAACCACCGACATCTGACTCGATACAAAACGCCCGCCCTGGGAAACCAGGGCGGGCGTTTGCGATTCGGCATCAGCTTCCTCCCGGCACCCACACCTTGGCGCTGGCCTGCCGGATCTCGGCCACCTTGTCATAGACGCGGATCACCACGTCACACCCACGCTCAGCGTGACGGTCTGCGTCTGCTGGTGTTCGTGCCACTTGCCGCAGACCTCGTCGCGCTCGGGACTGAAGCCGAGCGAGGCGAACCACTGCGTCAGGCGCTGGAGCACGGCGTCGAGGCCCTCCTGCCAGAGCGCCTCGCTGAAGATTTGGACATGAAAGTTGGGCCGCATCCGCTCTCTCAGGCGGACCTCGAAGGCCTTGTTCGCCAGGACGAATTTGTAAGGGTTCCGGCCATGCGGCTTGAGGGCGAAGCATTCGCTGCCGAGGACGATCTGCGCAAACGACTCGTTGCGGGTCTCCCGCAGTTCGCGGTGACGCTAGACTGCGCGAGATAGGCGGCCGTGTTGAACGTATCGCCGCCGAAAGCGATGTCGAATCGTTGGTCGCATCCGCGCGCGAACTCGATCATGCATTCACCCACGCAGAGGGTTTCGGCCGGACCGCTCATCGGCGCTCCGTTCGCGTCGGCAGTGGCAAGGTCTTACCATCGTGCCGTACGGCCCGGATTGAAATTCGCGGAAAACCGGTGTCATTCTCGGCGGCACTTCGCGCAACCGGGCCGGACCGCCCGTTCTGATCTGCGTAAAGTCGATACCGACGAGAGGGATACCCGATGAACTGGTTCGATTTGTCCGGACGAACCGCGCTCGTCACCGGCGCCCGGTCGGGCCTTGGTCGTGCGCTCGCCTGCGCGCTTGCAGAGGCCGGCGCGGATATCGTCGGACTCGGATCCACGCCGATGCCGGCGACGGCCAAGCAGATCCTCGCCACCGGCCGGCGGTTCACCGAAGTCGTGTTCGATCTCGCCCGGGTCTCTGACCTCGAGGAGATCGTTGGCGAAACCCAGGCCGATGTCGGACCGCTCGATATCCTGGTCAACAATGCCGGCGTAATTCGTCGCGCGCCGGTCCTCGACTTCCAGGAAGAGGACTGGGATGCGGTGATGACCGTCAATCTGAAAGCCATGTTCTTCCTCTCCCAAGCCGTCGCGCGCCGCATGGTCGCGCGGGGCGCGGAGGGCCGGATCATCAACATCGCGTCGATTCTCTCCTTCCAGGGAGGCATTCGAGTGCCGTCCTATACGGCGAGCAAGCACGGCGTCGCCGGCGTGACGCGCCTTCTCGCCAACGAACTCGCGCCGCACGGGATCACGGTCAACGCGATCGCGCCGGGTTACATGGAGACCGACAACACCGAGGCTCTGCGTGTCGATCCCGCCCGGAACCGTCAGATCCTCGACCGCATTCCGGCCGGGCGATGGGGCCGCCCGGAAGATCTCGCAACGGCGGTTCTGTTCCTCGCATCGCCCGCGTCCTCCTATGTGACCGGCAGCGTCGTCGCGGTCGATGGTGGCTGGCTCGCCCGCTGACGGCAACGCATCGCAATCACTCAGGCACTCTCCCGGGCGATGATCTCGAAGCCGACGTCGATGATCGGTTCATCCACTGTCCCGCCATTCAAGCGGTCCAGGATCAGCCGTGCCGACCGCCGTCCGATCTCGCCGCGCAGCACGCGCACCGTCGTCAATGTCGGTACGGTCTGCGAGGCGACGGCGTGGTCGTCGAAGCCGGCAATCGCGATGTCGGTCGGGACGGACCAGCCGCGGCGCAAGCATTCGTAAAGGGCGCCGGCGGCCCAGACGTCACCAGCGAAGAACACGGCCTCGAGTCCAGGTGTGCGCTCGCGCAGCGCGACAAGCGCTTCGGCACCCTCGCGATAGCCGAGGGAGGTCTCCAGAATCCATCGGGGGTCAACCTCGAGTCCCAATCGCTCGAACGCCGCCCTGAAGCCCCGCTGCCGCTCCAGGGAGCGGTCGTTCTCCTTGGAGGCGCGGCCGACGAAGCCGATCCGGCGGTAATTCCGCTCGAGCAGATAGGTCGTCATCGCCTCCGCGGCGGCGAAGTTCGAGTAGCTCACCACCATGTCGATGGGCTCGGGCCGGCGAAGATCGCCGGATTCGACGATCGGGATTCCGGATCGGCGCAGCATCGCGCAGGTCTCGGGCGTGTGTCGGCCGCCGTGGATGAACAGTCCGTCCGGCCGGCGGGCAAGGAACTTGGCGATCAGGCCTTCCTCCTCCCGGCCCGAGTGGCCGCCGTTGCCGAGCAGCAGGTGATAGCCCTCGCCGCGCAGTTCCTGCGCCATCGCGTCGATCGTCTCGCTGAACACGGGATTGCCGATCGTCGGCACGATCGCGGCAATGACATGGGTGCGGTTGGACGCGAGACTGCCGGCGACCAAGTTCGGGACATAGCCGATCTCCTGGATCGCTTGGAGAACGCGCTGGCGGGTCTCTTCGGCGACCTTGCCAGGCTCGTTCAGGACGCGCGAAACGGTGACGAGGCCGACCTTGGCGCGTCGTGCCACATCGATCATCCGAACCTGATCGCGCGTCTTCTCCACCGCTTGCCCTCCAATTCCACGCGAACATTAAATCGGTTGACAGTGAAATGGAAGCGCTTCCATACTCGATCATGGAAGCGCTTCCACAAGACCAAAGGCATGGAAGCGCTTGAACGGTTCCGTTACGCCGCTCAAACCTGAAGGGAGGAACTTCATGAGACTCAAGACGATTCTTTGTGGCTTGGCTGGCCTGGTGTTGTCCGCGGCCGTTGTGCCCAATGCCGAGGCCCAGGACGACAAGTTCATCTCGTTCGGCTCCTCGGCGAGTGGCAGCTCGCAATATGTTTATGCCGGCATGCTTATCGGCATGGCCCGGCCGCATCTGCCGGAGATGTCGATCACCAACGAGGCCGTCAGCGGCACGACACAGAATCTCGATCTCCTGCGCCGCGGTGAGGTTCAGATGGCGATCGTCTCTCCGGAACGGCTGCACGCCGCCTATCACGGGCAGGCAAGCTATGAAGGTCAGCCCATTCCCGCGACGATTCTCTGGGTGATGAACGAGCAGGCGACCGTCATCTTCACGCGAGCCGATTCTTCGATCAAGAGCATCGACGATCTCCGCGGCAAACGCGTTGCCATTGGACCCGCCGGCTCGTCGAACGAGATCAAGAACGCCTTCATCCTGGAGGCCCATGGTTTCACGCGGACGCCGGACACCAAGTCCGACTTCAACGAACTGACGACGGTGAAGCTGTCGCATTCGGAAGCGGCGAACGCACTCGCGGAGGGGGCTATTGACGCGGCGATCGCAACCCAGCCGGTGCCGGATCCCTCCTTCGCCGAGCTGTCCTACAGTGTGCCGCTTCGCTATATCGGCGTCGAGAAGGAGAAGTTCGGCGACGTTGCCAAGCTCTATCGTTGGATGTGGCCGACGACGGTCAAGGCCGGCAGCTTCAAGGGGCTCGATCAGGACCTGTTGACCCTCGGTGACCGCAACTACGTGATCGCCCACCGCGATAACCTCTCCGAGAAGGCCGCCTACGACATCACCAAGACCTATGTCGAGAAGCTTCTGCCGGAAATGGCGAAGCAGGCCGACTATCTCCTGCCGTTCGCCGGCAATCCGAAGGCGCTGACCGGTCCCTGGGCGGTGCCTGGTCATCCCGGCGCCGTGAAGTATTACACGGAACGTGGGCTGACTCCCGACGTCACGCAATGATGTTCCCTCACCCGGCCGCCAATGGCGGCCGGGTGACTTTGCCGCACGCCGGAGATCCAGGATGACGTTTCCAGACCCGAAGATCGCGATCCGTGACGTGGACGTCGTTCCGCTGCGGATTCCGTTCGCGCAGCCGTTCACCTTCGCGGCGCCTCACGAGAGCATGCGCGACTCCGTCGAGGTGCTCCTGGTGCGCCTCCATACCGACGCCGGCTTGGTCGGGATCGGAGAGACTCAGGCTTGGCGGCGCCAGGGGAGCTTCGAGACCCTGACGGGCTTGCACGCCACGATCACGCAAATCTTCAAGCCGATTCTCGTCGGACGCTCACCCTTCGACGTTGGGGCGATCATGCAACGGCTCGCCGCCGCAGCCGATCACAGCCTCTACGCGCAAGCGGCGATTGGCGATGCGCTTTACGACCTGATGGGCAAGGCGCTCGGCGTGCCGGTCTACCAGCTGCTCGGGGGCCGGTGCCGCGACACGGTGCCGGTCGGTCTCGCCCTCAGCATCACCGCGCCGGATGCGATGGTGGAGCAGGGCAAGGCCGCCTTTGCCGCCGGCTATCGCCACCTGCGCATCAAGATCGGTCTCGATCCAGCGCTCGACGTCACGAATGTCCGACGCATGCGCGAGCATTTCGGCGACGATGTCGTTCTGCGCGCAGACGCGAATGGCGGCCTGTCCTTCAGTCAGGCCTTGCCGCTCCTCAAAAAGCTCGAGCCGTTCGATCTCGACATCATCGAGCAGCCTGTTCCCGGGTGGGATCTCGACGGCATGGCCGCGCTCGCCTCAAGCGTCTCAGTCCCGCTCTCCGCAGACGAGAGCCTCAATACCGACCACTCGCTGGTCGAGATTGTGCGGCGCCGCGCCGCAGCCGTCGTTCAGACCAAGACGGGCAAGAACGGCGGCATTCACGGCATACGCCGCCTCTGGGCCATCGCGCAGGCCGCCGGCATCGGGATATTCCCCGGCAACCATCCCGGCACCAGCGTCGCCACCGCGGCGGTCGCGCAGACCTGTATAGCCTGGCCGGGGCCGCTTCTCGTCGGCGATTTCCAGACGGGCAGCGCCAGCATGCTCGGGGCCGATATCGTCCGGGAGCCGATTCGCGTCGTCGACGGAAGCGTCCGGGTTCCGGACGTGCCCGGCCTGGGTGTCGAGATCGACGAAGCTCAGCTGAAGCGCTTCCGGATCGATGGGTAGCGGGGAGGACGAGATGGCCGAAGGGGCGTCGCATTCCGCGGTTTCGCGCATCGCCGTCAATGGGCAGGCTGCCGTCATTGCTCTGGGCGCCGCTCTCATCGCTTTCACGATCTACACGAGCGCGACGATTCCGCTTCAGCCGACCGTTCATCGCGGGGTCTTCCTGCTCGGCATCATCTATATGGCCCTGCTGCTGAATCCGTTGCCGGGTCTGCTGCGGGTCGTCGACGGGTTGCTCGCTGCGGCCGCGACAGTGTCGATCGGCTATCTGGTCATCAACTGGGAAGAACTCGCTTACCGGTCGAACTTCGAGCCGACGCTGCAGGAATATGTGCTCGGTGTCATTGCGGTCGGGACGGTGCTCGAGCTGACCCGGCGGGCCGTCGGCTGGCCCCTCGCGCTCGTCGCGGTAATCGCGCTGCTCTACGCCTTGTTCGGCCGCTACGTGCCCGAGCCCTTCATGCATAAGGGCTTCAGCCTCCAGCGGGTGGTCGTGAACCAGTATCTGACGCATGAGGGGCTGTTCAGCTCGCTGCTGGGCGTCGCTGTCACCCTCGTCGCCACCTTCCTGCTGTTCGGCGCGCTGCTGCAGCATGTCGGCGTCGCCGATCTGTTCATGAAGCTGGCGGCCAAGCTGAGCTTCGGAGCGTTCGGAGGGCCGGGCAAGATTGAGGTCGTGTCGAGCGCGTTCATGGGAACGATCTCCGGAAGCTCGACGGCCAATGTCGTCACCACCGGCACGACGACGATCCCGCTCATGCGCCGGGCGGGATTTTCGCGGACCTTTGCCGCGGGCGTCGAAGCAGTGTCCTCGACCGGCGGACAGATCATGCCTCCGGTGATGGGCGTCGCCGCCTTCCTTATGGCCGAGGTCACCGGTATTCCCTATGCCACGATCGCGCTCGCGGCCATCATTCCGGCGGCGCTTTACTTTGTCTGCGTCTTCATCGAGGTGGATCTGGAGTCGCGGCGACTCAACCTGCTGACCGCCTGGGGCGAGACGGCCCGCGCGAGCGTCCAGGAGGTCCTACGAAAATCCTATCTTCTTCTGCCGATCGTCGTCCTCGCCTGGCTGCTGTTCGCGATGTACTCGCCGACGAAGGCTGCCTTCTGGGGCTGCGTCGCGGCGGTGCTCGTCGGTCTGCCCCGATGGCGGACCCTGTGCAGCCGGGGCACGCTCGCGACCATCGTGCTCGACTTTTGCAGGGCCGCGATCACTGTCGTGCTCGCCTGCGCAACAGCCGGAATCATCGTCGGCATTCTCTCGCTGACGGGAGCAAGCCTGCAGCTGAGCTACGGACTCGTCGAGCTGGCGGGACAGAACGCCCCCATGCTGATGCTCTTCGTGATGGTGCTCTGCATCATACTCGGCATGGGGTTGCCGACGCCGGCCGCCTATGCCGTGGCCGCGGCCTTCGCCGCGCCAATGCTGACCACCATCGGCATCGATCGCCTGGCGGCGCACATGTTCGTGCTGTTCTTCGCGAGCCTCTCCTCGATCACCCCGCCGGTCGCCATCGCCGCCTACGCCGCTGCCGGGATTGCCGGAGCCTCGCCAATGCGCACCGCGCTGGTCGCGACGAAGCTCGGCCTGTCGGCCTTCATCATTCCTTTTCTCTTCGCCGAGGACAGCGCCCTGTTCATCGGCCAAGCGCCGTTTCTCGACACAGTTTTGGCAGCTGTAACGGCACTCATCGGCGTCGCGGCGCTGGCAGTTTCGATGATCGGATACTACCGCGGGCCGGTCGGATGGATCGAGCGCGGCGGTTATTTTGCCGCTGCCATTCTGCTGATGCATCCAGCGGTGCTGCTTAGCGTGCTGGGGCTGGTCCTCGGCGCGGTCCTGCTGGGGTTCCACCTGAATCAAAATCGGCGGCGGTCCAGCCGCGACGCTCCTGAACAGGTTCAACTCTCCCCAAAGGAAACGCAGATATGGGAATGACGGTTATCGAGAAGATCATGGCGCGCGCGTCGGGTCAGCCGCGCGTCACGCCCGGCCAGTTCATCGACGCCCGGCTCGATCGGATCATTGCGCACGAGGAGTTCTACCGGATTCACACCGCTGCCGTGAACAACGGTATCGAGGGCGGACTGCCGCGGATCTTCGACCGCGACCGCTTCCATGTGGTGCTCGAGCATTTCCAGCCCGCGATTGACGAAGTCCAGGCGCTTCGTGCCGTGAAGATGCGCGAGCTCGCCGACCGCTATCAGCTCCGTCACTTCCGCGACACGCTACCGGGCGTTCTGCACCGGATCGTTATGGAGGATTACGTCTTGCCGGGTGAACTCGCGCTCGGCAGCGATTCGCACAGTTGCGCCTGGGGAGCGCTCAACTGCGCTGGTACCGGCATGGGCGAGCATGAGCTCGCCTTCGCGCTGGTGTTCGGCACCTTGTGGTTCAAGGTGCCCGAGACAATCAAGGTCGTGCTCGACGGGCAAGCCAATCCGGCCATCGGCAGCAAGGACGTCGCGCTGTGGCTGGGCGGCCGATACGGCACCGCCTTCGCGCTCTACAAGTCGATCGAGTTCACCGGTGCCGGCGCCGCGGCCATGTCGATCGAGCAGCGCTTCGCATTGTCCGCCCATGCCGTCGAGCTCGGCGGCAAGTTCGGCCTGTTCGACTACGACGACAAGGCAGCGGCGTTCCTGGACAAGCGGAAAGCGCTGCGAGACCAGCTGGACGGCGCGGTGGCGGTCGCGGCTGACTCGGACGCGACCTATTGCCAGGAAGTGCGGATCGACCTCAGCACGCTCGAGCCGCAGGTGGCCAAGCCGCACACCTTCGAGAACGTCGTGCCGGTGTCGAGCGTCGTCGGAACGCGGATCGACCAGGCTGTGGTCGGCTCCTGCGCCAACGGCCATGTGGAAGATATTGAGACGGTCGCGCGCGTCGTCCGGGGCCGCAAGGTGCATCCGCGGACCCGCTTCCTCGTGCAGCCGGCGTCCTGGGCCATCTGGCGCGAATGTGCGAGTCGCGGCCTGTTCGACGTGCTGCTCGACGCCGGCGTGCAGGTTCTCTCGCCGGGCTGCCATGTCTGCCTCGGCATGCAGGGCCGTCTGGCCGACGGCGAAGTCTGCCTCACCTCGACCACCCGCAATCACCGTGGCCGGATGGGAAGTAGTGAGGCGCAGGTCTATCTGGCGAGCCCGACCACCGTCGCGGTCTCGGCGCTCGCCGGTGTCATCGAGGATCCGCGGGGAGTTGTGCAGTGATGAGCAAGAAAAGCATCCTGACAGGGCGAGTCTGGAAGTTCGGCGACAACATCGATACCGACATTATCGCGCCGGCCGACACGATCTCGTTCGGCCTGGGCGATGCGGCCGAGCAGCGACAGGTGCTGGAGAATGCGTTCCGGGCTGTCCGTCCGAACTTCCACGAGCTCGTGAAGCCCGGCGACATCCTCGTGGCGGGGCGTAATTTCGGGCTGGGATCGCACCGGGAGCCGGCGAACAAGGTCCTGGTCAGCCTTGGCTTCTCCGCGGTGGTCGCGGAATCGATCGCGCGGCTGTTCTTTCGCAACTCTGTGGCGATCGGGTTCCATGCCTTTCAGGTGCCCGGCATCGACGCCTTTGTCGATGAGGGCGAGAGGCTCGAGATCAACCTCGAGGCGTGGCGGCTACGGAACCTCGATCGTGGCACGGAGATGGCGATCGAACCCTACAGTGAACTCGTCAAGAACATCATCGACGCGGGCGGCATCATCGAGGTGATGAAGCAGCGGATCGCAGCCGGCGCCGTGCCGGTCGACTGAATGGTTGGAGGCTCTCATGGATATCTCGACAGAGCTGCGCGATCTCGTCGCGCGCAGCACCACCTCGTCGGTGTGCGACATTCTGATGAGGCGCGGCCTGAAGCTCTTCATGAAGCAGCGGGTCCGGCCGCTCGACCCGAAGTCGAAGATGGCGGGGCCCGCCCTGACCATTGAGCGACGGCCGATCGCGACGGCGCCGCGGAGCGGTGGCCGCTCCAACGCGGCGATGATCGAGGCCGTCGAGGGAGCGCCTGCGGGAACGGTACTGGTGTTCAACGGCCACCTGGATCATGAGGCGGCGCTGTGGGGAGGCTTGCTCGCCGCCTGCGGCAGCCGGAACGGGCTCGGTGGCGTGGTCGCCGATGGGCCAGTGCGCGATCCGCTCGAGATCCTGGAGCTCAAGCAGCCGTGCTTTTGCACCGGCTCCGTGCCAGCCGGGCAGGCGGGGATCCTCACGCTCGGCGAGATCGGGGTGCCGCTGATGTGCGGCGGCATCGTGGTGCACCCCGGCGACTTCGTCTTCGGCGATTCGAACGGTGTCGTGGTCATTCCGCAGGGGCAGGAGCTGGAGATCCTCCGCGAAGCCGTGATCGTGGAAGAGCGCGATCAGGAGGCCGCGCGCATGATCCTTTCGGGGAAGAGCCTGGAGGAAACCATGAAAGCTCTTGGGCGGGTTTGATGGCGAGCGGTTCTGTCGAAGACAAGCCAAGGCGTCAGTAGCGAGGCTGCGATGGTGACCTGACAGCAGCTTCTTCTGATTTCGTCCGCGCTCTCGACGTTCCGGTGATCCCGATCCTGACCGTCGAAGAGATTGAGATCGCTGTCCCGCTGGCTCGGGCGCTCGCGGCCGGCGGGCTGAACGTCATTGAGATCACCCTTCGGACGGCGGCGTCCTTCGAAGCGATCCGCCGGATCGCGGGGGAGGTTGAAGGGATTGTGACCGGCGCCGGGACGATTCGCACGGCGAAGCAGATGGACGGGGCCGTCGCGGCCAGCGCTCAGTTTCTCGTATCGCCCGGCTGCACGCGGCCGGCGCGCGTCATGTACAGCGGCGCAGTCACGACTCGCGTAATACGGTCGTGCGCGGGCGCCCAAGGCGCATCCCGCCCGGCAGCAACGGTTCGATGATCGCCCATTCGGCATCGCGGTCATGTCGCGTGAACGGCGCAACTCCTCCCAGGCATATTTCGGCCGAGCGGTTTCAGTACACATGCTGTGCCTCCATCGTCGCTGGACACAACGACGGAATCACAACCAGCTGAAATCACTTAACTCTTTTCGGGGCAGACACTCACTCCCGCGCTCATCGTCACATGCGCCGCCTCTATCGCCTATACAGGCTATCTCGTGCTGACAGCCGAGCTTCGGTTAGAAGCTGGCGGTTTGCTTGAACGCTGCGGACTGAATAATAACTTCCAACCATGCATACCATCCCCGGCCGGCCACGGTCTTTTCGAACGGAGTCGACTTTGTGAAATGCCCAATCGACGTTCTGATCTGTTCACGACCGATCGCCGGGGTATCGAGATCGATTATTGCCCTGAATTTCGCGGCGTATGGCTGGATCGCGGCGAATTGGACAAAACCATTGAAAACTCGACGGCACTTACGGCCCAGCTGCCAACTTCAACGCCGCGCACAGCGCCAGCAGTTCCCACGCACCAGCCGCAACACCAGTACGGTCACGATCAGCGCTACCAGCCCAGACAGAAGAAAACGAAGCCATTCCTAGGTGGAATCTCCGACTTTTGACATCAATATGCCGGAAGCGGAAAGCTAACTGAGAGAGGACGAATGACACAGAAGCCCGACAGAGATATCGAGAAGGACTATCCCCTCCCGGAATTCATTGAGAAACTCCGACGCCTTGCGGATGCGTTGGAGAATGGCCAGCGCTTCGAAATTCAGATTGCAGGTGAAAGAATATCGGTGCCTGTTCGTGCCACCTACAATATCGAACATGAAAGAGGCGAAGGCGAAGAAGAGATTGAGTTCCAGATCAAGTGGTCAACCAAATAGGGTGAGGGGGCCGTATCCTTTGTAAAACATCATCGCAGCCCTGATCTCATTCTTCCTTCCCCATAGAGCCTGTGCAGGCCCGTGTCGCTGAACAGTACGCCGAGACGAGCCTGTCAACCCAGGTCGCGCAGCCGAGGCTGTATCCTCTTTTTCGGAGGCGACGCCCGGCATCCTGGACCGCGCCGGCAACAACCCGGCCTGGGTGGCCTCCCACGCCTTCGGCTACTGGACCGGAATATCGACGATCAACGGCATTCTCTCGGACGTTGCCCCACATTGTGCCGTGGCGGCCGAGAAGGCGCGGGGATCAGGGCCTCAGGCATAGTGCCCATTAAGCGACTCTGACAGCCGGCACTCCATGTAGATCACGCGAAACCGAATCTTTTCGCGCGGCTCTCCACAGTTTTCTAAGCCCCTGATCCCAAAAGATCTCGGCATCGCGAAAAAACGTCAGGCAAATTTTTGGCCATGAAAATCGGCTATGCGCGTTTCGGCCGATGAACAGAACCTGCATCAACAACGGCACCCCCTGAGCGCGGCCGGTTGCGAGACGATCTACGAGGATCAGGGCGTATCCGGGGCTGCGACCGAACGGCCGCGCTTGGCGGATGCATTATAAGCCGCCTCGGAAGGTTCCTCCCGCACCTGCTGTGCCCAGTCAAGGGGTGGGCCAAGGGGCGTTGTCACGGGAAACTGAGCGGGGCCGCACGTCGCCGTGCGTGAGATCCCGCTCAGGCTGCCGCGGTGGCTTGCTGCCACTGCTGCGCCGTCTCGGCCGCGACATGGTAGTGATCAAGATCCGATGTCCGCTTAGAGGCTGAACTCGGAGATCTCCGGGCCTTCAGCCCTCGCAGAAAAGATGTTGTCGGGGAGGGCAGGGACCGTGCCAGCATCGGGCGCGGGTCGCCCTTTGAGCCGTCGCGCCTAACTCGTTCATCTTCTCTCATTCTCTGGCCGAAGCGCTCCTCTAGCAGTCACTTCAAGTAACTGTTAACCGTCGGTGGTTGCAGGCCCCCGCAACCAACGACATCTGACATCAGACACAAACGCCCGCCCCGAGACATCGGAGGCGGGCGTTTCCATTTGCGATTGCCCGGCCGGCTACGCCGACGGTGCTCCTCTTCTGACGTCCGCTCTGGAGGCGACACCGGCCGCAAAGCCCAGGCTGCCGTCAATTCTGTCTCCCGCTTCCGGCCTCTCGCCGTCGCCACACGCGCGAAACGTGACGCACTGCGGAGCTGACCCGTAAATAGCAGGAACGATCAGAGCCGTGCGTAAGACTCCGTTGCTGGATACAATCAATCTTAAAATATTGGCTATAAACTTGAGCGGTCTGATGCCGCGGCGCAAGAAGCGAGTACGCCCTGGGTGCGTAATATGATTGGCGGCAACTTCCAAAAACGACAACAGTCCGCGCGCTTCTGGACCAGGCGGCCCACCGTCGAGGCGAGATCGGGATACCTCCAGGGCACTGCCGTCGGATAGCCGAGCCGTGCAGAAAAGACTGAACCAACATACAGGAAGCACGAATCCATGAAGTTCCGTGAAGGTCATGACGTTGGTGAAGCAGCCCCCCTTCTTTCGACAATCAGCCGGTACTGCTCGGGTTCCCGGTGCATCGAGAAATTGAAGACGTTTTCCTTGATCTCGCGGCATCGGTCCAGATCACAGTCGGCCACGATCAGCTCATCCTCAAGGGTGGCGCACATGGCGACGATCTCGCCGGTCGGCGCAATGATGCAACTCTGCCCCAGAAGATCGCAGCCCTCCTCACGGCCTGCCTTCGCCACTCCAACCACCCATGTTCCGTTCTGATAGGCACCCGCCTGCATTACAAGATGATTGTGAAAGCCTTGAAGATGATCGTGGCTCGGCACCGGTGGATAGTGGACCGGGGTGTTGTAGCCGATGAGAAGCAATTCGACATCCTGTAGGCCCATGACACGATAGGTCTCTGGCCAGCGACGATCATTGCAGAGCGCCATCCCAACATTCCCACCGAGCGCGCGCCATACGCCGAAGCCCAGATTGCCGGGTTCGAAGTAGCGCTTCTCGAGATGCTGAAAGGCTCGCCACGGCTCGTGTTCACGATGCCCCGGCAGATGGATCTTTCGGTACTTGCCGATGACGCAGCCTGTTCTATCCACCAAGAGCGCGCTGTTGAAGCGGCGAGAATGCCCCTCGTTCTCCTCAAGCTCGGCATAGCCGATGTAGAAGGCGATTCGGAGTTCAGCCGCGGCTTCGAACAAGGGCTCCGTGTCCGGGCCCGGTATGCGGCGCTCGAAGAACGTGTCGATCTCCGCTTGATCCGTCATGTACCAGCGCGGAAAGAAGGTGGTGAGCGCGAGCTCCGGAAAAACGACGAGATCGCAGCCTCTGATCTTGGCCTGCCGCATCAGATTGGTCATCCGCGCGATCACTTGGCTCCGGGCCTCGTGCCGGGCAACCGGGCCAAGCTGAGCCGCCCCGACGGTGATGACCCGCGCCATATCTCTGCCAACTCCTCTCTTCATCAACATCATTCAGCCAGCTCGAGCAGCATGCGCAGCAGGACGTTTGCACCTGCCTCGATGTCTGCAGGCGCCGTGTATTCTTTCACGTTGTGGCTGAGCCCCCCGACACTGGGCACGAAGATCATGCCCGCCGGGCAAATGCGCGCGAGCATCTGAGCGTCATGCCCCGCTCCGCTCGGCATGCGGCGCACCGCATGGCCCAGGTCGCCCGCGATGCGCTCGACCCGCGCCACCATCTCCGGTGCGAAGAGCACTGGTTCAAACCGGGCGAGGCGCCGGTGCTCGATCGTCACGCCTTCGCTACTGGCAAGTTGATCAAGAAAGGCGAACAGCCGCTCTTCGGCTCTCTGCAGCTGCGCCTCGTCCGTATTGCGCAGGTCCACCGTCAGCTTTGCGTGTCCGGGAATTACATTGATCAGGTTGGGGCCGAACTCGACAGCCCCGACGGTGGCAACCTGATTGCCGCCCATCTCCCGCGCGAGATCGCGCAGAAAATGGATGATAGCGCCGGCCGCAAACCCCGCGTCGTGACGGAGACGCAAGGGCGTGGTGCCAGCGTGATTCGATGTGCCCGAGATCGTGAGCTCGACCCAGGAAATACCCTGCACGCTTTCCACTGCGCCGATGGTCATTCCCTCCGTCTCGAGCACCGGCCCCTGCTCGACATGCAGCTCGACAAAGCTGTGAACGCTTCTACCGCAGGGCGCCTCGCCGGCGTAGCCGATGCGGCGCAAATTCTCCGCGACAGTCGTTCCGTCGATTCCGGTCGTTGCCAGCGCCTCCTCCAGCGGCAGTCCGCCCTGGAAGACGAAGCTGCCCATCATATCGGGCGCAAACCGCGCCCCTTCCTCATTGGTGAAGAATGCAACGGCTAATGGTCGACGGGTGGTCAGCCCGGCGTCCGCAATGGTTTCGATCGCCTCCAGGCCCGCCAGAACACCGAGGTTTCCGTCGTAGCGGCCGCCCGTCCGTACCGTGTCGATATGCGATCCGGTCATGACGGGCGGTCCCTCCTTGCGGCCGGGCCGCAGTCCGATCACATTGCCGATCGCGTCCACCGTGATCTTGAGGCCGAATGCGCGCATCCAGCCAGAGACCATGTCGCGCCCAGCCTTGTCCTCGTCCGTGAGAGCCAAACGACAGACTCCGCCGCCAGGAATGGCCCCGACTTCTGCCAGAGCTTCGAGTCGGCCGAGCAGACGAGGAAGGTTGATCGTGAGATGGTGCTTCACTGTGCGCCTCTTGCAGCCGCTTCGGGAGATCGTCCGACAATCCGCGTATAGACTTCGGCATCCGTTGCTCCCTCGCTGCCGATCAGGAGTACACGGCTGTCGGATTCCAGATGAAGGCGCCGGGCCATGTCCGGTCGGCTGCGAGCGAGCAGGAGGCCAGCGAGGCCTGCCACCGCGGACTCGCCCGCGACGATTGGAGAGTCATCACCTACACCCTTGGCCAGCAGCCGCATACAGTCCGCAGCCGCCTCGTCGGGTATGGTCAGGAAATCATCCGCGCCGTCCCGGAGGATTTCCCAGGCAAGCAGTGAGACTTCCCCGCAAGCGAGTCCGGCCATGATGGTATCCAGATCGCCCCCTACGGAGGTGGGAACTCCCTTGCGCGCACTCTCAAACAGACAAGCGGCCTTCTCCGGCTCCACCACCACAATGCGCGGCCGATTCGGCCCCAGGCTTTCCCAGAGATGGCCGCAGACCGCCGCCGCCAATCCACCGACTCCTCCCTGGAGAAAGACGTGAGTAAAGGATTCGCCAGGCGGGAGTTGCGACAGGGCCTCCGCAGCCATGACCGTGTACCCCTGCATAACGTCGCGGGGTACGTCCATGTAACCAGAATAGGATGTATCCGAAACGACAAACCAGCCGTTGGCCCGGGCGTCGGCTGCCGCCCGGCGAATGGCATCGTCGTAGGTGCCCGCCACCCGGACCACCTCGGCGCCGTACTGCGCGATTGCCTGCCGGCGCGCCTCACTGACCGTCGCGTGGATGTAGATCACGCAGCGGCAGCCAAATTGCTGGGCCCCCCAGGCGACCGATCGTCCGTGATTTCCGTCGGTGGCGCAGGTCACCGTGATGGCCGCGGCGCGGCTCCTCGCGTCACCGTGAATAAGATTCTGTGCGGTCAGCTCAGCATTGGCGCTGCTTCCAGTCTCACGCGCCAGAAGTCGGAGGACGGCGTAGGCGCCGCCGAGTGCCTTGAAACTGCCGAGGCCGAACCGGCCAGCCTCATCCTTGTACCAGATTCCCTCGATCGCTGACGCCGCGGCAAGACCGGTCAGCGGCCGCAGTGGCGTTGGCGCGTAACCGGGCCAACTGACGATCTCCCGCCACGCCTCCTCGAACCGCGTATTGTTAACGATGCGGCGGCATCGCTCGTCAAATGGCGCTGATGGTCGGGCGCTTGGATTGGCGATATGCTCAAGCGCATATTGTGATGAAAGAAGCATGGCTCGCAGTTCCCCGCGCGAGATGGTCGAAGTCACGCCCGGCGGGCTTGAGCACGACCGATATGATCAAGCGGGTAAACACTGAAACCACTTTTTCATTTTGTCAATTCATGAAATGATCGTTTTGAACCCACCCAGCGCCCCCGCAAAGTGCTAAAGCAGGTGTCGACCATGGAAACCCTGGAGGATAGTTCGCAGAGTATGGGCACTGGCGACGGACCGGGCCTCGAAGCGAGGCTCCAAGAGCATTACGACGATCTTCCTCCCGCAGAGAAACGGCTGGGGGACCTGCTGCTGGGATTTCCGGGCGACATCGCGACCTATTCAGCGACAGAGCTCGCCGAGATGGCGGGGACGTCGAAGGCGGCGGCCACGCGGCTGTTCCAGCGGCTCGGCTACAAGGACTTCAACGAAGTGCGCCAGCATGTCCGAGACGCGCGCCGGTGGGGATCTCCGGTTTATCTCGCGAGCCGCGCGCAGAAATCGGAAGCGCGAAGCGAGATCATCGGCGAGCAGCTCCAGCAGGACACCGCGATCCTGACAGCAACCCTGGAGTCGCTTGATCCCGAAGTCCTGCACGAAGCCGTAGAGGCGATTGCGAAGGCACGCCGCGTGTTTGTTGTCGGATTCCGCAACAGCCATATCTTCGCCCTCTACCTGTTTCGCCAGCTGCTGCTGATCCGAGAGAATGTGACGTTGCTGCCGACGGGCGGGCAGACTCTGGGCGAGGACCTGGCGGATCTCTCCGCCGATGACATGTTCGTGGTCATTGGGCTGCGTCGGCGCGTCGTGATTGTCTCGAAGATTCTGGAACTCGCGGCCAGAGCGGGAGCCAAGATCCTCTTTATTGCCGATCCGTCCGCCAATCGAAGCAGACGTCTGGCGACATGGACCATCGCCTGCGAGGTGCGCGGCATATCCCTCTTTGATTCCTATGTCGCGGTGCTGAGTGTCCTCAACATGCTGTGTATCAGCCTTTTCCGCCAAGGAATGCGGAACGGGTACGCCCGTTTAAGGCGGATCGAAGAATTACATGATGAGCTGGACGAGTTGGATACGGCTGCTCGATTCGGAAGCGAGATCCCTGAGTGAGCGCGTGCGGGCGGGGCATGACATGAGCGGGCAAAGCTCATGACCATCGGAATTGCGGCTACCGGGCCTGACGCGGGACTTGCCATCTTCCGGGCGCTTCAGGCCACGGAGCAGGTCGCAGCCGGCTCGATCCGCGGCTTCGCAGCCATTGCCGTTCTGACGCGCGACGGCAAGTTGCTGCGTGCTGAAACACAGCGTGGCGGCAGCACAACCCTGTTTACGGCCGGAGAGATGACGGGGGTCGAGCCACCGACCGAGGTTGCGGCAGCCCCCATCGCCGGCCTGATCTCCAGCGGACCTGACCGGGTTTGTCCGCTTTCCGAATTTATCGCTGCCAAGCCGGGCGTGGGTATCGTCACCGGGCACCGACTGCCCAACGGACGCACCACTGACGGCCCGCCTTACAATGAAGCATCCCTGAATGCGATGGCTAGGGGGGCAACGCCGGAGCAGGCGGTTCGCCATGTACTGGCCGCACATCCCTCGGGCGATGTTGGACTGATCGCGGTGGCGGCGAGTGGCGGCATCTTTGCCGCCGACACCGAGCGCGTGGCGCGCCGGCCAGATGTCGCAGCAGCCCGGCGCAAAGGGCCCGGCAACGCGTCGGTTGCCGTGCTCCTCAACGCCATCCGGCCTGCAGCGAGCGTCGCCGCTTTGGCCGCGGACATCGCGCTCGACACGATGGGCGCGGCGCCGCAGGTGGAGGGCAGGCTGACTGTAGCCGCGGGAACACCCGTGGTCGCGGGCCCGCGAGACATGGTCGAGGTTGACGACAATCTCGCGGCGCTCCGAATCATCACCAGCGATGCTGCCCTAGCCACGGGCCGACATGTCTGCGCGATCGTCTATCTCGGCGCAGAGGTGCGCCAGGACGGCCGGCTGCTCGGCCGAACGCTGGTGGAGCCGAACAGTCTCGTCGAAAACGGCCGGCTGGTCTCTGTCAATAGCCAAGCATTGATCGAGATCGCCTACACCGGATCCTGACGATCACCCGCACTCCGCGGTGCGACAACCTTGAAACCGTTGCACGTAACCCTCGCTGCGGCCGACGCTCACGGCTGGTCGCGAGTCACTCAAGAAATGAAAAGTGAGTTTTACACTAGACAATTTTAAAAATATGGTTTCACATCAGCGCTGACCGAGAGACGGTCCGAAGAAGGCTCGCTCAACGGTTTCAAGGCGCCCATGCTTCGGCTCACCCCGAAGTCTCGAGAAGCGGCATGGGAACAGCTAACCTGAACAGAGGAGGATATAGGACCGATGAGGGCTCGAAACATCGGTATGTATGCGCTGCTGCTGGCAACTGCGATCGGTTGGCCAGCGACATCCCCTCAGGCGGAGGAGGCAAAACGCGGCGGGACACTCGTCGTTGCTATGGACGCCGAGGCCGATTTTCTGGACAACCAAGCGGCTGGCGGCTGGATTACCTGGCGCGTCAATCGCAACATGTTCGACACGCTGCTCATGGAGGACCTGACGGTCAGCGATGTCGATGTCCCGCAGATCATTCCCGGTCTGGCGGAGCGCTGGGAGGTATCGGAGGACGGGTTGGAATACACGTTCTTCCTGCGCAAGGGCGTGAAGTTTCACGACGGGACGGAGTTCACGGCCGAAACCGTCGAGTGGAACATTCGGCGCATGTGGGATGAAAGCGCCCCGCAATACTCGGCCAAGGCCGCATCTTGCACCGGCTTTTCCTGGCAGGCGCTGAAGGAGATCGAGATCGTCGATACCTACACGATCAAGCTGATCCAGGAACGGCCTTTCGGCGAGTTCATCGGCAAGCTCGTTGACGGCGGGTGCGGCAACACCAGTCTGATGAGCCCGGCGAACTGGGAGAAATGGGGTAATGATGAGGTCGGTGAGCACCCTGTCGGCACCGGTCCGTTCAAATTCGTCGAGCGCGTCCGTGGTGAGAAAATCGTGCTGGAGCGCTTCGAAGATTACTGGGGCAACAAGCTCGAAGATCCCCGCTACAAGGCGCCCTACGTCGATCGCATCATCTTCCGTCCGATGACTGATCCGGCCACGCGAGTCGCCGCTCTCCAGGCAGGAGAAGTCGATGTCGTCTGGAGCCCGCCGCCGGACTCCCTCAAGCCCATGAAGGCCGCCGGTTTCAAGGTGGCGTCCGGGCCGACACCGCACATCATCTACATGACGCTCAACATGCGCGAGAAGTGCCTGGAAGATGTGAACATCCGCCAAGCCATCAACTATGCCATCGACCGCGCTGGCATGGCGAAAACGCTGCTGCAGGGCGCGGCACGACCGGCCTACGGCATGATCGCCCCGGGCAGCCCGTCCTTCGATCCGGAGTTCGTTCCCTATCCCTATGACCCGGCGAAGGCGAAGCAGCTCATCGCCAGTTCCACCTGTCCCGAGCCTCCCGAAATGAACTTACTGGTGCCGACCGGCGGGTCCGGCAACATGGTTCCCCTGCCGATCGCCGAATGGATGCAGCGGAACCTCAACGAGGCCGGCTTCAACGTCAAGCTCGAGACCTATGAGTGGCAGACCTATCTCAGCTTCTGGTGGAAGGGCATCCAGGAAGATCAACACGCCTACTGGATGTCCTGGGGCATGACGACGCCGTTCTGGATGGAGGTATTCGCCCACTCCAAGTGGCAGGCTCCCGGCGGTTCGAACGTCGGCTGGTACGACAGCAATCAGGCCGACGCTCTCCTCGATCAGGCGCTTCTGGAAATGGACGATGCCAAGCGCCACGAGCTCTACGCCAAGGTGAACGAGATCGTCATGTCGGACGCCTCGCAGGTGCCGCTGGTCCACTCGGACACCCCGGTGCTTCTGGGGCCGAATGTTGAGGGCTATGTCCATGCGCCGCAGAACTGGATGGATTTCCGCACCGTCTGGTTGAACAACTGACGAATCGCCTGGGCGGCAGCGCGTGGCCGCCGCCCAGGCGCCTGATTATCTTCGAGGCTGCGGAGAACCGTCGTGGGGAAATACGCTCTCAACCGACTCATCGCCGTGCTGCCGATCCTGTTCGGCGTCTCGATCGTCATTTTCCTGTTCCTGCAGCTCGTGCCAGGCGACGTCGCCGCCACCTTGCTCGGCCCGCGCGCAACCGCTGAGAAGGTCGCCGCGATTCGGGCGGAGCTCGGACTCGACCGGCCGATCCACGAGCAGTACTGGTCCTGGCTCACCAGCATGCTGCAGGGCGACATGGGCCGATCGATCGCACTTCAAGTCCCCGTCGCCGACTTGGTCCTGCCGAAGTTCCTCAACACCCTTATCCTTGCGGGTGCGAGCCTGCTGATTGCGATCGCGATCGGTCTGCCCCTCGGCATTCTATCAGCAGTACGGCAGTACTCCTTTGTCGACCGGATCAGCACGGTCTTTGCCGTGATCGGTGCCGCGGCCCCGACCTTCTGGTTGGCACTGGTGCTGATGTACATCTTTGCGCTCGAACTGCGCTGGTTCCCAACCAGCGGCATGACATCGATCCGCGGCGACGGCGGCCCGCTTGATCTGCTGCATCATCTTGTGCTGCCTGCCGTCGCAACGGCGGCGATACCGCTGGCGGTGATCACCCGGCTCGTTCGATCCAGCATGCTCGAGGTGATCCGCCGCGACTACATCACCGCCCTACGCGCGAAGGGAATGCCTCAAGCCAACGTGATCTATAAGCATGCATTGCGCAACGCGCTGCCGCCCATCGTTTCCATTACCGGTCTTCAGGCCGGCTTTCTGCTCGGCGGCACGCTGTTCACAGAAGTCATTTTCTCTTGGCCCGGCATCGGGCTGCAGCTCTACAACGCAATCCTCGCCCGCGACGTGCCCGTCGTTCAGGGAGCCATGCTCTTTATCGCCTTCTTCTTCGTCCTGCTGAATCTTCTGGCCGACATCATTGTCGCCTATCTCAATCCGAAGCTGCGTGCGCACTGAGCCTGAGGAGGATCCGTGGCAGAAACGACCGTGACCGCGAGCCAAAGCGAACCAAGCAATGGCCTTGTCCGTAGACGCGAATGGGAAGCTCGAGAGGCTCAGGCGGTGCGTCAGGCGGAAAGTTCGCTGCGGCTTTTCTGGATTGCCCTCCAGCGTGACAAGCTGGCGATGGCGAGTGCCTTGTTCCTGACGGTCGTCGTCATCATGACGATCTTCGCGCCCGTTGTTGCGCCCTA
This sequence comes from Virgifigura deserti, assembly GCA_003576685.1. Taxonomy (GTDB): domain Bacteria; phylum Pseudomonadota; class Alphaproteobacteria; order Dongiales; family Dongiaceae; genus Virgifigura; species Virgifigura deserti. The sequence continues at coordinate 62,243 of QOZR01000017.1, read as the reverse complement.
CGACCCGTACGAGGCTGATCCGGCTCTGCGGCTTCAAGGCTTTGGAACCGAGGGCCACATTCTCGGTCTCGATGGCCAGGGCCGAGACATCCTCAGCCGTCTGATATATGGCGCTCGGGTTTCGCTGCCGATCGCCCTTGCACCTGTAATCGTCGCAACGGCGATCAGCCTCCTGCTAGGCCTAATCGCCGGCTTCTATCGCAGAGGCATCGGCGAGTTCATCATGCGTGTGCTGGACGTCTTCTATGCCTTTCCCACCGTCATGCTGGCCATTGCGATAGCAGGAATCCTCGGTCCGGGGATGCCCAACGTGATGCTCTCCATCATCGTCGTCCTGATCCCTTTCATTACGCGAGTGGTTTACACGGCGACGATGACAATCGCCGAGGAAGAGTTCATTCAGGCGGCGCGAGCCTGCGGCGCCAGCGATTTGCGCATCATTCTGCATGACGTGCTGCCCAACGTGCTTTCGCCTGTGATCGTCTACGGGACGACGACCATGGGCCTGCAGACCGTCTTCGCGGCCGGGCTGAGCTTTCTCGGGCTCGGTGTACAGCCGCCGATCGCTGACTGGGGCATCATGACCGCGGAGGGACGCAGTGTTCTCGGCATCGCACCGCATGTCAGCGCCGTGCCTGGGGTCATGTTGCTGTTGGTGGCACTGGCCTTTAATCTCCTGGGCGACGGCCTGCGCGATGCGCTCGACCCGCGCCTGCGTCAATGAGCGAGGTCACACCGATGGCGGCCATTCATGCGAGAGAGGGCACTCCAATCGAGGGCGATGGCCTGTCGAGACCCGCCGGGGCGACGGCGCCTTCTCGGCCTCTTTTGCAGATCGAGGATCTGCGCACCTATTTCGATACCGATCGCGGCATTATCAAGGCGGTTGATGGCGTCTCCTACGAGATCAATCCGGGCGAGGTCCTGGCCGTGGTCGGCGAATCCGGAAGCGGAAAGTCGGTAACCGCGATGTCCATCATGGGCCTGGTTCAGTCCCCGCCGGGCCGAATCGCTAGCGGTGCCATTCGGCTCGCCGGCGAAGACCTGATCGGCAAGTCAGAGAGGGAGATGCTGGCCATTCGGGGCAGCCGGATCGCCATGATCTTTCAGGATCCGATGACCTCTCTCGACCCGGTCTTTACCATCGAGAGCCAGATGGCCGAGGCGATTCTCCAGCATCGGGACGTCGGCGGCGCCGAGGCCCGCGACATCGCAATAGAGATGCTGGCCCGTGTCCATATCCCCGACCCGGCGCGTCGCCTGGGCGCTTATCCGTTCGAACTCTCGGGCGGCCTCCGGCAACGGGTCATGATCGCCATGCAGCTAGCGCTTCGCCCCTCGCTGTTGATCGCCGACGAGCCGACGACAGCCCTCGATGTCACGGTACAGGCTCAGATCCTGAGCCTGTTGAAGGAAGTGCAGGCTGAGTTCAACATGGCGATCTTGCTGATTACGCACGATTTCGGTGTAGTCCAGCGAATCGCCGACCGGGTGGCTGTGATGTATGCCGGCCGGGTAATGGAGACTGCGAGCGTTCGCAGTATCGTAGAGACTCCCCGTCATCCCTATACCCGGGCCCTGCTGTCATCGCGTCCGCGGATCGGCGAGCGCGGCCGCCTGCGTGCGATCCCCGGCACTCCCCCCAATCTCGCGAACCCGCTGCCGGGTTGCCCATTCGCAAACCGTTGCGCGGAGGTGGACGACAGCTGTTGGATCGACGTGCCACGCCTGCGCGCCGTCGGGCCTGACCGGCAGGTCCGCTGCATCCGGGAGGACTCGGCATGAGCGGCGACACATCTCTGCTCGAGGTCCGCGATTTGGCGAAGAGCTTTCCGATCCGGACCGGGGGGGTGTTCAGCCGGGAGGCCGCCCGGCTGACGGCGGTCGACGGCGTCAGCTTTAGCATTCGCGCGGGTGAGACGCTCGGCCTCGTCGGCGAGTCCGGCTGCGGCAAAAGCACCACTGGAAAGATGGTCATGCGTCTCATCGATCCAACGTCCGGCATCATCCGATACCAGGGGCAGGACATTCAGACACTGAAGTACCAAGAACTGCGCTGGCTGCGACAAGAAGTCCAGATGGTATTTCAGGATCCCTATTCGTCTCTCAACCCCCGCCGAACCATCGCCGAGATCATCGCTTACCCACTGGAAATCAGCGGAAAGTACCGGGGCAAGACGCTAAGGGATCGTGTCCTCGAGCTGCTCGAGCAGGTCGGCATGGATCCCAACCACGCCAACCGCTATCCGCACCAATTCTCTGGCGGTCAGCGCCAACGCATCGGCATCGCCCGAGCACTTGCCCTGAGTCCAAAACTAATCGTGCTGGACGAACCGGTTTCCGCGCTCGATCTGTCGATCCAGGCGCAGATCATCAACCTTCTCCAAGATCTTCAGCGGGATCTCGGCCTCGCCTATCTATTCATTTCTCACGACCTCAACGTTGTCGAGTATCTCAGCGATCGCGTGGCGGTCATGTATTTAGGTAAAATTGTCGAACTGGCGAATAGCGACGATCTGTTTCAGCAACCACAGCATCCTTATACGCGGGACCTTCTATCGGCTGCGCTATCTGAACGCGTTCGCGGTGAACAGGCCCTCTTGCAGGGCGAGATTCCGAGCCCCATACGCATACCGTCCGGTTGCAGATTTCGGACACGTTGCCGGAAAGCAGTCGGCCAGTGCACGGCCGAGATACCCGCTTTAGGAGAGACGTCGGAGACGGCACCGGGTCACAGGGTCGCTTGCCATTTTCCCGAAGACGCCTGATCCATTGCTCGCGCGCTGAGGGCTAGGTCGAGAATCAAGTGAAGATCCTTGCGCAGATCCGAGAAATGAATCGCTGGCAGTCTTGGTTGAGACACCCGCCCGTCGATGACGACCAAGCGCTCAGGTTTCAGCCTCAAGGCGCAGCGATACCACAGGGCTGTAGCGGGCTCTTTCCTGATGTTCGGCGGGCTGGACCTGTCGGCGGCGCTTGGGGTTTCCCCGGGTGGAAAGCGCTACTGATTCCGCGCTCCCGCATCGTTCACGCCGCAGCGCATGCTGGGATTCCGGCAATCGACATGCCCTACATCGACGTCGATGCTTCGGACGGCTGCGGCGCAGAGGCCCGGAGAACCTTGGCTCTGGCTTTACCGCCAAGATGGCGATCCATCCACGTCAGATCCCACTCATCAACAATGCCTATACGCCCACTGCGGACGGAGTGATACAGGCCCAGAAGATCATCGATCTCTGGGCGAATGTCCGCGACGGCGTCGTCCTCGTTGACCGGCGTATAATCGAGCGGCTGGTCATCCTAGCTATGGAGCCGTACTCTCGCGCGTGCTCGACTGGCGCGGAAGTAGACTGAGCGTGCCGAGGCAGCATTGACCAATCGACAGCAAGTTCGAATGCGTACCTCCGATTTGAGCCTCACAGGACCGAGTTAACTGTCGGTGGTTTCAGGCCCCCGCAACCACCTTGACCGAACATGAAGCCGCTTCCGTGAGGAGCGCGGCTTTTTTGTTGTCTGCGCCAGAGGCCGCGGCCACCATCCGCGCAATCCCCTGATCAATCCGATCTCGAAACCGATCCCGGCCGGCCGCACGATCACGCGCTCAATCAGCCCGCGCAGAATCTCCAACGCTTCCGAAACGCTTCCGAGCGCAGCGCCGGATCGGCCAAGGCGTCCCGCAGGCCCGCGAGCTTCTGGCGGATGAGATCAGCTCAGAGCGGCCGGAGGGGGCAGTTTCGGGTTCTTCTTGACCTGATTGAAAGCGAAGCTGGATTCGATCGATGCGATGCCTTCAATGCGGGTGAGGCGCTCGCGCACGAAGCGTTCGTAAGCCTGAAGAGAGTGGCTTACAACCCGCAGAAGGTAGTCGCGGGCGCCGGTCATGAGATAGCACTCTTGCACCTCGTCGAGATCCTGGATCGCCCGCTCAAAGGCGCGGATCGCGGCGTCGGTCTGGCGCTCCAAGCGGATCGACACGAAGGCGTTGATCGGCAGGCCGTACTGCTCTTGATCGATCAAGGCCCGATAGCCGCAAAGGACGCCTTCCTCCTCCAGCTTTCTCAGCCGTCTCAAGCAGGGTGAGGGCGACAGCCCCACCTTCTGCGCCAGCTCCTGGTTCGTCAGGCGCGCATTCTGCTGCAGGGCGGTGATAATCTTCCAATCTATTTCGTCCATAAGAGATTTCCTGGCAGATTCTGCCAATTCTATAGAAGGGTTGCTGAAAGATAGCAAACATCTGCCGCCGGCTTTCTGCCATGATCTCGATCATTAATGGCCTTACCATCACGGGTCGCGCATGATCGACGCCAAGTCCAAGACTGTCTTGAAAGCGCTCGAGCGGAAAGTGCTCTGGCTCGCCTCCTGGACCATCCATAACGCAAATCACGTCCGCGAAACGGTCGACGAGATCAAGGTCGGGGGGCACCAAGCTTCCTGCGCCTCCATGGTGACGCTGATGACCGCGCTCTACTTCCGGATCCTGCGTCCGGAGGACCGGGTTGCGGTCAAGCCCCATGCCTCTCCCGTCTTTCATGCAATCCAGTATCTCCTGGGCCAGCAATCCCGCGAGAAGCTGGCGGCCTTCCGCGGCTACGGCGGCGCCCAGTCCTATCCCAGCCGCACCAAGGACGCGGACGACGTGGATTTCTCGACGGGCTCGGTCGGTTTGGGCGTGGCAATGACCGCTTTTGCCTCCCTGATCCAGGACTATGTGCGCGCGAAGCCCTGGGGCAAGAAGCTGTGCGAGGGTCGTATGATCGCCCTGGTCGGCGATGCCGAGCTGGACGAGGGGAACGTCTACGAATGTCTTCAGGAGGGCTGGAAGCAGGGGTTGCGCAACACTTGGTGGATCATCGACTACAACCGCCAGAGCCTCGACGGCGTGGTCCGCGAGGGACTCTACGAGCGCGTGGAGAGCGTCTTCCGTGCCTTCGGCTGGGACGTCGTGACGATGAAGTACGGTGCCCTGCAGCGTGCGGCCTTTGGGGAGCCCGGCGGCGAAAAGCTCAAGGACTGGATCGATAGCTGCCCCAACTCTCTCTACTCCGCGCTGATGTTCCAGGGCGGCGAAGCGTGGCGTAAGCGTCTGATGGACGAGATCGGCGACCAGGTCCAGGTGACGGCGCTGTTGAACAGGCGCAGCGATGCGGAGCTTGCCGAACTGATGGCCAATCTCGGCGGGCACTGTCTGGAGACGGTGATCGAGGCGTTCGAGAGCATCGATCACGACCGTCCCACGGTCTTCATCGCCTACACCGTAAAGGGCTGGGGAACGCCCTTGGCGGGGCACAAAGACAACCATGCCGGCCTGATGACGCCGCAGCACATGGAGGCTTTCCGCCAGCAAATGGGAGTGCGGGAGGGCTATGAGTGGGAGCCTTATGAGGGGCTCTCCCTGTCCAGGTCGAAAATCGAGGCCTTCCTTCAAACCGTCCCCTTCAAGGCGAAGGGTCGGCGGCGCCACAAGGCAGAGCGTGTGTCGTCGGTCGGCCCCGTGCGGCTCGAAGACAAGGTCATCGCGACCCAGGCCGCCTTCGGAAAGGTCTTGGACGCGCTTGCCCGGGGCGACAGTAAGCTGGCCGAGCGGATCGTCACGACGTCTCCGGATGTGACGGTCTCGACCAATCTCGGGCCCTGGGTCAACCGGCGCGCGCTCTTCTCGCCGCAGCCCATTGCGGATCTCTTCCGGGACGAGCGGATCCCAAGCACCCAAAAGTGGGGCTTTTCGCCCGAGGGCCAGCACATCGAGCTCGGTATCGCCGAGATGAACCTCTTCCTGCTGCTCGGCGCGGCGGGCTTGTCCCATTCGCTCTTTGGAGAACGGCTGCTGCCGATCGGGACGCTCTACGACCCCTTCATCGCGCGCGGGCTCGATGCGCTCAACTATGCCTGTTACCAGGATGCCCGCTTCCTCCTGGTCGGCACGCCCTCGGGCGTGACTCTGGCGCCGGAAGGCGGCGCGCATCAATCGGTGGCCACGCCCATGATCGGGATGTCGCAGGACGGGCTCCTATCCTATGAGCCGGCCTATGTCGACGAGCTCGCAGTGATCATGGACTGGGCCTTCGACTATATGCAGCGCGAGGAGGAGGGGGGCTCGGTCTACCTTCGTCTCTCGACGAAGCCCGTCGAGCAAATCCGCCGCCCGGTCACCGAGGACTTCAGCCGCTCTGTGATTGCGGGCGCGTACTGGCTGCGCGAGCCGGGGCCAAACTGCGAAGCGGTGATTGCCTATCAAGGCGCGATCGCGCCCGAGGTCATCGCCGCGGCGGGCATGATCAGCGAGGATCGCCGCGACGTCGGTGTCCTGGCAGTGACCTCCGCGGACAGACTTTACGCCGAATGGAAGACGTCCCAGCAGGAATATATCCAGGGACGGACCGCGCCGAGTCACGTCGAGCGGTTGTTGGCCGGGCTGCCGCGCCACTGCACGCTGATCACGGTGATCGACGGTCACTCGGCGACGCTATCTTGGCTTTCCGGAATCTACGGTCATCGCACCGTCAATCTCGGCGTGGAACGCTTCGGCCAAACGGGGGCGATTCAGGACCTCTATCGCCATTACGGCATCGACGCGGAGTCCATCGCGATGGCGGTCGCCGCCATGGTTCCCGGCCGTCCGGTCAAGCACATTCGCGCTGTCGGGTGAAGCCGTCGGATGAACGAGGGAGCGGCTTGCTTCGGTGTCGAGCGAAAAGCGCCATGAGGAGGGAGCGTGTGGGTCTTTGCGACGTCCCGCAATCACTGCCTTCGCCGGGCAAGCCCAAAGGCAGGCAAGCCTGAAGAGCGATCGGCTCTCTTCCGAACCTGCATGAAGAGGTGGAAATCCTGTGACTGACCGCCGAAGAGTCGAGTTCGTCGAAGTCGCCCCGCGAGACGGCTTCCAGTCCATCGGCGAGCCGATACCGACCGCGGAAAAGATCGCGATCATCGACGGTCTGCTGGAGGCCGGGTTCCGCCGGATGGAGATCGGTTCGTTCGTGAATCCGAAGGCGGTTCCCCAGATGGCGGACATGGCCGAAGTCGCGGTCGCTTTCCGAGACCGGAAGGATGCAAGGCTCAGCATACTGGTGCCGAACTCCAAGGGCGCGGAGATTGCCCTCGAGAGCGGCTACCGTGCCCTCGTCTTCGTAGTCTCGGTCTCGGAAACGCACAATCGAAAGAACGTCAGGCGATCCGTCGCAGAGTCCCTCGATCAGTTGCGGTCGATCGTCGAAACGATTGGGCGATCGGGCGACTACGCGCTGCGCATCGATCTCGCAACGGCCTTCGACTGTCCCTTCGACGGGACCGTTTCCTTGGATGACCTGCGCCGGGTCTATCTTGCGGCCCGCTCCATCGCACCCGATGCCGAGTTCGCGCTTTGCGACACGACGGGGTGCGCGGACCCCCTTTCCGTAGAGACACGATTTTCGGCGCTGATCAAGGAGGATCCGCAGGCGACCTGGGCCTTTCATGGTCACGATACTTTCGGCATGGGCGTGGCCAACTCCTTCGCTGCCTACAGTGCCGGCGTTCGAATCATCGACGCTGCCACCGCCGGTCTCGGCGGGTGCCCCTTCGCTCCCGGGGCCTCGGGCAACACAGCGATGGAAGACTTGGTCTTTGCCTTTACCAGGGGCGGCGTTGACTCCGGAATCGATCTGGAGCGGTTGCTGAACGCGGCCGATCGGATAGCGAGGCTGCCCGGAGGGCAAACCGAAAGCCACCTGCGGCAAGTCCCCAGGGAGCGGATCGCCCAGGTGCTCCCCGAGCGTACGGCGGAGCAGCGGGCGCAATGACATGGTGCGAGGAGCGGTGCGCGTTGGTTCCTTCAGTGTGCTTGGGGCACGACGCGAGCCTGGTCGCAATCGACAACTGCGGTCATCTTCCGATGATCGAGAATCCCGAAATTTGTAACGAGCAAGTCCTCCGGTTCCTGAATGAGGAAGTGGCGGCAGATGATAATGCGGAGAGAACTTGAGCGCGAACCTAGGGGGGCGCTCGGCGGCGCGTGGAGCGGATCGCCTGGTCAGAAATCATTTTGGCGTAAAGCCCTCGGAAACAGTGTTGATGACCGCCGACACGCAGAGTGATCTCGGGGCGGCGGAAAGCATCATCCCGACGGGGGCGTCACGCAGCAGTCACTCTGGATCGGGCCGGAACAACTATTTCGTGATGGGGCGATCGCCCGACCAGCCTTGCTGGAGCCAGCGCGAAAGCTGAGCCAGCTCGGCTTCATGTGATCCCGGTACACAACCCTATGTTTTCTGATTGGTGATGAACGAAAAGAGTAGCAAGGCGTCCCCGTTATCCGGATTGAGAATCCTGGAACTCGGGCATTTCATCGCGGCCCCCTTCTGTACGCGCGTGCTGGCGGACTTGGGCGCGGAGGTGATCAAGGTCGAGCCACCCGGCAGGGGCGACCCCGTGCGCCGTTGGGGAAAGGTGCCGGACGGGCAGGGCGATTCCGTCTGGTGGTCGGTCCACGGAAGGAACAAAAAGTCCGTGACCATCAATCTGAAGGATCCGGAAGGCATCAAGGTGGCGCGACAACTGGTCGCCCATGTCGATGCCGTGGTGGAGAACTTCAAACCCGGTCAACTCGACAAGTGGGGGCTGGGCTTGCCGGAGATCGAGAAGGCCAATCCTGAGGCCGTAGTCGTGCAGATTTCGGGCTTCGGTCAGTCCGGCCCGCAGCGCGACAGGGCCGCTTTCGGACTCATCGGCGAAGCGATCGGCGGCCTACGGCACTTGACCGGCTATCCGCCCGGAGCGACCGACTCGCCACCTGTTCGAACCGGCATCTCCATAGGGGACAGCATCGCCGGTCTGTATGGAGCCCTCGGCCTTCTGGCGGCCATTTACGAGAAGCAGGCGGGAAAGAAGAGTTCGAAGAGGCATGTCGACGTCGCGTTGACGGAGTCCGTCTTCAGCCTGCTTGAGGGCTGTTTGCCGGAGTACGGCTTCTTCGGGGATATCCGGCAGCCCCAGGGCTCGTCGCTGGCGACGACGGCGCCATCGAATGCCTATCCCTCGAAAGACGGGAAGTGGTTCTTGATCGGGGCCAATTCCGATTCCCTCTTCGCCAGGCTTTGCAAGGCGATGGGCCGGGCGGAGCTCCTCAGCGATGCGCGATTCGCGGACAATCCCGCGAGGGTCAGCAATGCGGCGGCGCTCGACGGGGAAATCGCGGCCTGGACGCGCACGAAACTGATCGCGGAGCTGGAGGCTGCAATGGACGAGGCGGATGTTCCGGCGAGCCGCATATACACCATCGCGGATATCGCCGCGGATTCCCAGTTTCACCATCGCGGCATGCTTCAGCGGATGCCCGATCCTCGCCTAGGCGAGGTTCTGCATCCTGGTGTCGTGCCCGCTATGGGCTTCGACCAAGCCAAGGCGATTCGCTGGACCGGTCCCGAGGTCGGCGAGCACAACAAAAAAGTCTTCGTGGACCTTTTGGGCATGTCGGAAGCGGAGGTCGGACGCTTGGCGAAAGCCGGCGCCGTGTGACTAATGGAAGTCGAGAGCGATTCCGAATCCCGATAAAACACCTATCGCGCGTGTCCGCCAGCGGGCCTTGGCACAGGCGTTTCCGCGACGAGTCTACCGAGACCTGGCGAACGTCGGGCCTTGGTCGCGAACGTTCCGTCGAGGCCCGGTAGGATCTGCTCGGCAAGCTTGAGCGGGTCGGCGCGATTCGGGGCAAGGCTCCACTCGACCCAGATTCCCTTGAGCAGCGCCAGGATCGCCAATGTGATGACATCAAGATCGAGATCGACCCCCTTTTCCTGCGCGACGTCAGACACGAGGCGGCGCACCTCGCCCTCGAAGCGGGCGTAGATCTCGTCATGCACCGCCCGCACGGTCGGATTGGTCTGGGCCAAGCTCCAGAATAGAAAGCGCGCTCGGACATAGTCCGCATCCAACGCGCCGGGATGAAGACAGGCGGTGATGAAGGCGTGAAGCCGCTCGACGGGAGACAAGTCCGTAGCGGCTAACGCTTCGCGGGTCTGTGCCTGCACCTTCGCAGAGAGGTGCCTTAGCGTTGCCGCCAAAAGTTCGTCCTTGGTGCGAAAATGGTGCCGCACCATTCCCAACGAGAGACCGGCTTCCTGTGCGATAAGCCGAACACTGACTTCTCCCGTCCCATAGCGGCATAGGCAGCGAAAGGTCGCGTCGATCAATTCCTTGCGGCGTACCTCCGGGGCCTTCTTGGAAAAGCTGCTGGTCGCGCTGCGTTTGGCCCGCCGGCCATTCTTCGTCTCGCTCATAAAAGGCCTCACATCCCGGGGAGGGTGGATTGGCTGCCACCATAGTTCGGGGGCGTCAAGAAAGACTGTTGATTCCGCCCGGCCGCATCTGTATTTTCCACTTTATACGTTCGTATCAAGTCGCTTGGAACGGTGATCGAACGAGAATTGTTGCTACGCCACGACGAAGGTTGTGGAGCTTCGATAGCATCTAAAAAGGAAGCCGGTGAAGGCGAGGGAGTGATCATGACGACAGACATCGCGCAAACGAAGGCTGCTGTGGATGAAAAGGCAAGTATCGCCGAAACGCGCGAAGATCTGATCCGGGCCCGCCATCTTCCGGGTGGAATCTACGCTTCGGAAGAAATCTATCGCAGGGAGCTGGAAGAGTACTTTTACAAGGATTGGCTTTTCGTCGGCCGGGAGGAGCAGTTCGAGAATCCCGGCGACTACGAAGCGCGCCGCATCATCGATCGCCCGACTATCATCGCCCGTGACAAGGATGGCACTCTCGGCGCATTCCACAATATGTGCCGGCACCGCGGCGTAGAGGTTGCGGAAGGTAAGGGCAACCTGCGGCACTTCAAGTGCCCCTATCACGGTTGGACCTACGATCTCTCCGGTAAGCTGCTAGGTGCGGCCTACATGAAGGAGTCGGAGGGATTCGATCCCAGCACCTGCCGCCTTCCGCGCATCCATCTCGAGACCTGGCGGGGCAACATCTTCATCAGCTTCGCATCGGAACCGCAGCCTTTTACCGAGGCCATGGTGGAGTTCGAGAAGGATTTCGCGCAGCTTCACACGGAAAGGTGCCGCCTGGCGGATGTCACGACGCTGAAGCTGAACTGCAACTGGAAGTTTCTGCACGAAAACCTGATGGACTTCTATCACGTAGGGGTCCTGCACGTGAACACCTTCGGGGCGCGGTTCTCCTGGACCACTGATAATGTCTCCTTGAAGGACGAAGGCGGTATTACGATCCGCTACGATGCCGCGCCGTCGACGCCGGACGGCCAAACCTTGTTCAGCAAGGCGCCTTGGCTGGAGTCCGAGGAAAATAGCTTCGCTTGCACCGGGTTCCGGTTGCCGAATCTGACGCTCTTCGGCCGCATCGATTGCGTGAAAATGCTGGTCGCGTGGCCGGTCGGGCCAAACAAGTGCGAGGTTCTTATCTACGTCCTCTTCCCGGAGGAGTTCTTCAGCGACCCTGACTTCGACGAGAAGCTCAAGGTCTACAAGGACTATCAGATGAAGATCTACGAAGAGGATCGCTCGATGATCGAATCGATGCAGAAGGCGATGTCTCTTCCGAACTATGTTCCCGGTCGGATGTCGGTGATGGAAAAGCCGATCCATCATTTTCTAAACGGATATATCGACCGCATGTTCGGGTCGGGGCGGTGACGTCACCTACTGCCAAGGAGATGCGGCTGCAGGTAACAGCGCTCCACCCGGAGGCAATTGACATCCTCTCTCTGACGCTCGCTGATCCTGACGGTCTCGCCCTTCCTCCGGCGGGTCCTGGCGCGCACATTACGCTTCGGTTGGCGGAGAAGCTCGTCCGACAGTATTCACTATACAATGGGCCGGGCGAAAAGCGCCACTACCACATCGCCGTGAAGCGCGAGGCGGACTCCCGGGGTGGTTCCGAGGCCGTGCATCGGTTGCGCGTCGGCGACATCGTTCGAGTGGCACCGCCGGACAACAAGTTTCCCCTCGACCGCTCCGCGCGGCACCTTGTGCTCCTTGCTGGTGGGATCGGCATAACGCCGCTCCTCAGCATGGCTAAGGACGCGCGGCGGCGAGGCCAGTCTTTCGAGCTGCACTATTTCGCGCGCACGCCCCAGCATGCCGCCTTTCACGACTTTCTCGCCAGCCACGTCTTTGCATCCCATGTCCAGTTTCATTTCGGCGTGGAAGCCGATGCGGTCGGCGCGCGGATGGATGCCTTGCTGCGGGGGGCTCCGACCGGCTCGCAACTCTATGTCTGTGGGCCGAACGCTTTCATCGATCGAGCGCGTTCCGTCGCAGCCTCGTGCCAAGCCTTGTCCGCTGTTCACTGGGAATCTTTCACCGCGGAGCCGGGCTCTCGGCCCGCCGCTGAGGCCACCTCCGGATTCGCAGTTCGCTTGGCCCGAACGGGGAAGACTTTGCGGGTCGATCCGGGCAAAACCATCCTCCAGGTCCTGCAGGAGAACGGCGTCGCGGTCGACTGCTCCTGCATGGAGGGGGTCTGTGGCCTGTGCATCACGCGCGTCCTTGAAGGCGAGCCGGAGCATCGTGACGAGGTGCTGTCGGACGAAGAAAGGCGCTCCGGAGATCTCATGACGGTGTGCGTTTCGGGGTGCAAGGGTGATCTGCTCGTCTTGGATATCTAACGGAAATCACAATCAAACGTGAGAACAGGGAGTATGATGATGACGAAAATTTCGCGCAGGACCGCGCTTGGATTGTTCGGAGCATCCGTGGTCGGTTCTACCGCATTGCGTTTTGCTCCGGCACGCGCGCAAGACGGCGGCGTGATCCGGTTCGGCGGTTCGCTTGGCATGTCCGGGCGTTACGCAGAAACGGGCCTCAACATTCGGCACGGCTACGAGACTGCGATCAAGTACCTGAACGAGGAGATGGGCGGCGTCGAGATCGGGGGAAAGGCGTACCGTTTCGAGCTTGGGATCGTCGATGACGCGAGCGACCCGGCCCGCGCGACGACCCTGATCCAGCGTCAGGTCGACGAGGGCGTGGATTTCTTCCTGGGATCCTACGGCAGCAATGTCGTGCTGCCCTGCGCCGGTATTACCGAGGCAGCCGGCAAGATCATGGTCCAGGTCGGTGCTTCGGCGGATCAGATCTTCACGCAGGGCTATGACTACATCTTCGGGCTCTTCCCTCGGGCGAGCCGTGCGTGGGTCACCAGCATCGAGTTGTTCAAGACCATCGAGCCGAAGCCCAAGTCGGTTTCGATCATCGCGACCAACGGCGCCTTCTCGAAGCTGAACGCGGAGGCCGCCGCCGCGGGCTGCAAGGAAATCGGGATCGAGGTCCTGGATGTCCTCGAATTACCTGAGCAGGTGACCGATGCCTCCAGCGCGCTGGCGACGATCCGCTCGCGAACTCCGGATATCCTGATCACGACCACGGTCGATCAGAACTCGCTCGTGATCGTGCGACAGATGATTGCGACAGAGACGAACGTGCCCCTGCTGTACCAGTTCCTGGGGCCGCAGCTTCCCGCCTATCGCGAAAGCCTGGGTGCGAAGGCGACAGGAGTCATCATGCAGCTGCCCTGGGACGCCAGCCTCGACTTCAGCGATCCGGTGTTCGGCGACACCGAGTCCTATATCTCCTACTACAATGAGACGAACAAGCGTCCGCTGAGCTATCATACCGTTGGGGCCTCCGCCTGCATCACCACCTATGTGGAGGCGATGCGTGCCGCAGGAAGCATAGATCCGGCGGCGGTGAGGGATGCCCTGGATGCGATCGACATCACGACGGCCTTCGGCCCGGTCAAGTTCACCGAGGACGGCGATGGCGACCCCATCTTGATGGGCGCGAAGATCGGCCAGGTGCAGGATGGCAAGATCAAGGTCATCTTCCCGACCGATTTTAAGACGGGCGAACTCGTCTACCCGACGCCGACCTGGGCGCAAAAGGGGTAGCTCCGCCATCTCCCGTTCGCTGGAAGGATTGGCAGCAGCCTAAAAAATGGACGGAACACTCTTTTTTCAGACCCTTGTCGATGGGCTGATTCTGGGGGGAATCTTCTCGCTCTCGGCGGTGGGATTCTCGCTCATCTTCGGCGTGCTCGGCATCGTCAACCTCGCGCACGGAATTTTCGTGTTGTTGGGCGCCTACCTAGGCCTTGCCCTCAAGCAGACGATGGGGATCGATCCCTTGGCGGCGATCCCTATCGTCTGCGCCGCACTTTTTGTGCTGGGGGCGCTGTTGCAGCTTACCCTGGTGGCCGGCGCGGTCCGCCGCAGTTCGCTCATGAGCAGCCTACTGATCACCTTCGGCGCGAGCTTGATTCTTCGAGATGCGGTGATTCTTGTCTTCGGTCCGGATGTCCAGTTCCTCTCCTCGGCGTGGCTGGTCGATACGTTTCACATCGGTGACGTCATCGTCGATGGCGCGCGCGCGACGGGGCTGATCGCGAGCCTCTTGTTGCTTGGTCTTCTCTCGCTGGCTCTCTACCACTTGAAGGTGGGGCGTGCGATGCGGGCCACCGCACAGCAAGACTTCGCGGCAGGGCTTTGCGGCATCGATGCGCGGCGCATATATGCGGTCACCTTCGGGATTTCCGCAGCCTTCGCCGGGGCGTCGGGAATCATTATCGGCCTCATCAATCCCTTTTCGCCCTTTGACGACACCTACTGGACATTGAATGCCTTCGTCACCGTCGTGCTCGGTGGGGTCGGCAGTCCCGTGGGCGCCTTGCTGGGCGGCTTGCTGTTGGGGGAGATCAGCACCTTCTCCTCGCAGTACGTTGGCTCGCTCTATTCCAACGTCTTCATCTTCAGTGCGCTTCTGCTCATGCTCATAGTGCGGCCGAACGGTCTCCTCGGTAACGCCTACAAGGGATCGGTTTGATGCGTGGGTTCCATAAACCGGTTCCGGCGACGGTTTGGGCGCTGGCCGCGCTGCTGCTGGCAGGGGCCGTGGTTCTGCCCTTCGTTGCCTCGCCTTTCCATCTGCGTCTCGCGCAGCAAATCCTGCTCTTCGGCGGTTTGGCCGTTGCTTGGAATCTCCTCGGAGGATTCACGACCTATTGGAGCTTCGGCCACGCCGCCTTCTTTGGTCTCGGGGCCTTTGCGGCCGGCCTATTAGGCCAGCAGCTCGGCGCCGAGTTCTCCGTCGCGGCGCGCCTGATCATCGGCCTCGCCTTTGCGGTAGCGATCTCTCTCGTTGCGGCGGTCGCCGTTGCGCTGCCTGTCCTACGGCTTCGTGGCATCTACTTCGCGATCGCGATGCTGGCCTTCGCGCAAATCCTGGGCGAGGTCAGCAAGACCTTCGACCTGTTCCAGGGAGCGATGGGGTTCCCCTTGCCGTTACTGAAGTTCCCCGGTCTGGAAAAAGTGCAGCTGTTTTACTTCTTGTTCCTGCTGTTCTGCCTGGTGAGCGTCGCCGTCTTTGTTCTGGTGAAGCGATCGAGGCTTGGCGTTGGTCTTACCTGCATCGGCCAGGACGAGGATACCGCCGCTATGCTCGGGGTTCCCACGGAGCGGTACAAGCTGGTCGCTTTCGTGCTGAGCGCGATGCTGACCGCGGCGGGTGGGGTGCTCTACGTCTACGGCCTGGGCTTTATGACAAGCGAGACTGTCTTCCGGATCGACATCAGCCTTAACTTGATCCTCTTCAGCATGGTGGGCGGCATCGGCACGGTCGCCGGGCCGCTGATCGGTGCGACGATCATGATCCTTCTCACTCAGGTCGTGCTTGGCGACCTCCTCGACCTGCACATGATGCTGACGGGAGCTGTGCTTATCGCCATGGTGATCCTGGCTCCGAAGGGGCTTCTGGGCCTGTTTCGCAGGGCCTGGTCCCGGCGGCGTCTTGCAGAGACAGTGGAAGCGACGCCATGACTCTGCTGACCATCGACAGCCTGACGAAGCAGTTCAAGGGCCTGCGCGCGATCGAGGAGGTTTCCTTCACGGTGGAGCCGCAGAGCATCACCAGCATCGTCGGGCCGAACGGGGCCGGGAAGTCGACCCTCTTCAACATGATTTCCGGCTATCTGAAACCTACGGCGGGCAAGATCCTGTTCGATGGACGGGATATCACCGGCAGTGCGCCCTACCGCGTCTGCCGCCAGGGCATTGCACGGGCCTTCCAGATCTCGAAGCCCTTTCCCGAGCTGAGCGTGCGGGAGAACGTACTTGTCGCGGCCTCCTTTGGCCGCCTCGGCGTGCGAGATCCCATGGCGACGACGACGCAAGCGATCGACATCTGCCATCTGACACCCTGGGCGAACCAGCCCGCCGGCTCTCTCAGCATCGGAAACCTGCGTCGTCTGGAACTGGCGCGCGCCATTGCCGCGCGGCCCATCCTGCTGTTGGCGGACGAACCCTGCGCGGGCTTGAACGAGAAGGAAACGCGCGAGCTGACCGACGTCCTTTCGAAGATCCGCGAGGCCGAGGTGACCGTGCTCCTGGTCGAGCACGACATCAAGGCGGTGCGCCGCGTTTCCGACCGGGTCATCGTCATCGAAGCCGGCCGAAAGATCGCCGACGGCGCCGCCGCCGACGTCTTCGCCGACCAGACGGTGATCGACGCCTATCTAGGGACGACGGCCTCATGAACGGACTTGTCGTCGATAGCGTTCATTTTGCTTATGGAGGCGCGCGCGCCTTGGAAGGCGTGTCTTTCCAAGTGGCCCCGGGAGAAGTCGTTGCTCTGCTCGGTTCCAACGGTGCCGGGAAGACAACGACGGCAAAGGTCACCGCCGGCGCCCTGGCGCCGGCGGTGGGCAGTGTTACCTTCGAAGGCCAAGCGGTCTCGGGCCTGCCTGCTCACCGGGTCATGCGGCGAGGAATCGTTCTCGTGCCCGAGGGCCGGCAGGTCTTCGCTCAGATGACCATTCAGGAAAACCTGCTTATGGGCGCCTACAAGGAGCGCCGCCGTGCCCGCGTCAAGGAACTCCTCGAGCGGAGCTATGAGACTTTCCCACGATTGCGGGAGCGGCGGAGCCAGATCGCCGGTTCGCTTAGCGGCGGCGAGCAACAGATGCTCGCCATCGCCCGCGGGCTGATGAGCGAGCCACGCCTCCTGATCATGGACGAGCCGTCGCTCGGCATCATGCCGAAGCTGGTGCAGGAGATCTTTGGGCTGATTCGACGGATCGCCGGCACCGGCGTTTCCGTCCTGCTGATCGAGCAGAACGCCCGCGCGTCTCTGGAAGTGGCATCCCGTGCCTATGTCCTTGAGAAGGGGCGCATCATCCTCGAGGGAGAAGGTCGGGCCCTGCTGGAAGACGAGTTTGTGCAAAACGCCTATCTCGGCGCCGAGAACTGAGGCGAACCAAGGGTATTGCGATGACTTCGATGACGTCTCCGCGGCTCCTGCGCGCAGCGGATAATCTGGTTGCAGAGAGTTTTGCCGTGGCCCCGGGCGAGAGCGTCCTGATCACCGGCGACTACAGCACCGAAATGCGGCTTCTGGACACGGTCGCGGGAAGCGTGGCGCGCGCCGGCGGCATGCCTTTGGTCGCGCTTGCCCCGACCTTGCCTTACCAGGGCGGACTCTCCGACCCTTATGTCGGCGACTCGCTCAAGGCCGCGGCGGTCGAGTCCGACGTATGGCTCGACTTCTGCTTTCCTTATCACGCCGGCTCGGGCGTGCATGCTGCGGCCATGGAGCGGCGGCGCACCCGCTACTGCCTGCTCGCGCTTTCCTCCGCCGAGACCTTCGAGAGGCTCTATGGCTGCGTCGATTTTGCCGCCATGCTGGAGTTCAACATCGCTCTTGCCGAGTACTTCGACCAGGCGAAAGGGGAGGCCCTCCGTTTCACCTGTCCGCGCGGCACGGAGGTCAGCTTGAAGCTCGATAAGATGAAGCTGGCGCGTAAGGGTATCTGCAAGGACCCCGGCATGTACACCGTGCCCGGAACCCAGAGCTTCTACCCGGTGATGGAAAGTGTGACTGGCCGCATCGTGATTCAGGCTCTCTTCGACGAGTACTACCGCGCGCTACGCGAGCCGATCACGATCGAAGCCGAAGGCGGTATCCGCGGCTTCACCGGGGGCGCCACCGAAGATCGTATCAGCTTCGAGCGGGCCCTCAGGCGTTCCGGCGGAGGCCGGGGCTATGGGAACTTCATTCACTTCACCTTCGGCTTCCACCCAGCGGCGATGCTGACACAGCGCCAGTTCATCGAGGACATTCGCGTACCGGGAAGCAACGCCATCGGCATGGGGCTTCCATGGTGGGAACCCGGAGGTGGAGAGAACCATCCCGATGGAATCGTGCTCGATCAGTCGGTGTGGATCGGCGACAGCCAGATCGTCGACGGCGGCAGCTTCGTCGGCCCCGAGCACTTGAGGACTCTCTATGATGCTATGTCGCGCCGGCTCGATTGAGGGAGCTTCGCCAGCCCGCGAGGAGCACAGATGCGCAAGGTAGATCCGTCACGTCTCGATCTCGCGCGTGAATTCCGGGAGCGGCCCTTCGGACCGCACAGCGAGGAGCTTCAGAAGGTGCTGAAGATCCTGCGGTGGGATCCTTTCGAGGATCGTATCATCGCGGTGCAGCCGCGCCGCAGCGGCCCTTGGCAGCTGGCACGGAGCACGGGCCGCAAGGGAAGTCCGCTGGAAATTTTCGACGGCGAGGGCTTCGCTACCCCGGCCGAGGCGCAATGGGCGATCTTCCGAGCGCGCTGGGAGCGTCATACGGGCCAGCCGCTGTACCTCGACGGCGATGAGCCTCTGCCGAGCACCTCCAGCTTGAAGACTGACCTCACCCACCGCTCGGTGATCGGCTACGCGGATCGCTTCAGCGTGGAGGCGGGACACCGCATCGCCTTCAAGGTCAGTGCTGAGGGGGCTTATCGCGTGGCCTTTGAGCGTCTGATCTGTGGAGATGACGCCAATATCGGATTGAAAACGGAAAGGCTTCGGACGCCTGTCGATGGCGAGCGTCCTGGGCGCCGCCAAGGCGTGGCCTGCGGTTCCTACATCGAAATCGAAGAGGGGGCGCCCTTCGCTCTGAAGAGCTTTACCCTGCTTGCCTACGTCTGGCCGACGACGCCGCTGCTGGGTCGATACCAGGTCGTGCTGGGTGGGCGGGGCTATTCCCTGGCTTTGGACGAGTCCGGCCGTCTCTCGCTATGCCTCGGGGAGGCAGGGCTCTCTTCCGGACGAGCTCTCCTGGAGCGCCACTGGTACCTCATCGCGGCGAGCTTCGACGCCGAAACCGGGGAGACTTGGCTGGCGCAACGCCCGCTCCAGCGCTACGCCACCGCCGGCGACACCACCGCCGAAGCGGAGGCCCAACTGGCTGTTGCCACGCAGTGCGCAAGCGGCTTCCGCATCGCCGCGGGCTTCGCCGCGGACGGCGCCGCTACCGCGCACTACAACGGCAAGATCGACAGTCCGGCGGTCCTTGCCCGCCCGCTTTCAAGGGACGAGCGCTCCGCGCTTCTCGAAGAGGCGAGGGTCCCTGCGCTCGACGAGGGCCTCGTCGCGGCTTGGAATTTCAGCCGCGAGATCTCCACGACCCGCATCCTCGATTCTTCTCCGCGAGGGGTGCATGGGCGGACGGTGAATCTGCCGACCCGCGCGATGAAAGGCTGGAACTGGGACGGCAGCGAGTACAACTGGACGCACCGGCCGGAGCACTACGGCGCCATTCACTTCCACGACGACGACCTCTATGACTGCGGCTGGGACACGGATTTCGAGCTCGAGGTTCCCGAAGACCTAGCGAGCGGGCTTTATTGCGCGCGCCTGACCAGAGAGCAGGACGAGGAGTGGATCCCCTTCGTCGTACGGCCGCCGCGCGGCACTGCGAGGGCCCCCTTGGCCTTGATTATGCCGTCCGCGAGCTACTGGGCGTACAGCAACACGCACCATCACCTCGAATGGCGCGAGGGGGAGAACGTTCGCGGCGTCTTCACGACGATAGACGCGACCACGCTCTTCCTGCACGAGCACCCCGAGTTCGGCTGTTCCCTCTACGATCATCACAGCGACGGCAGCGGCGTTTGCTATGCCTCGCGCTTGCGCCCGATCCTGAACATGCGCCCCGGAGAGCGTCTCTGGCAGCTGCCCGCCGATACGCATATTCTCGATTGGCTGGAGGCGAAGGGTATCGCCTACGATCTCCTGACGGAGGATGACGTGGAGTGTGAGGGGGAAGCGCTCCTGCGGCCCTACAGCTGCGTCATGACGGGAACCCACCCGGAGTATCCCTCCAAGCGCATGCTGGACGCCTTCGCCGCCTATCAGGAGAAGGGCGGTCGCTTCATCTATCTCGGTGGCAACGGGTTCTACTGGCGCACCACTTACCATCCGGAGCTTCCGGGCGTCATCGAGATGCGCCGGGCGGAAGACGGTATCCGCACCTGGGCCGCAGAAGGTGGCGAGTATTACCACAGCTTCTCTGGAGAACTGGGCGGCATGTGGCGGCGTATGGGACGCGCGCCCCAGTCGGTCGCCGGCACCGGCATGTCAGCCCAGGGGTTCGATTTCTCCACCTATTTCGAGCGCATGCCGGCAAGTTTCGATCCCCGTGCCGCCTTCGCGTTCGAGGGAATCGGCGCGGAGGAACGCATCGGCGATTTTGGCCTGATCGGTGGCGGGGCCGCCGGCTGGGAAGTCGACCGCGCGGATGCGGGGCTCGGTACGCCGCCGCATGCTCTGGTGGTCGCGACGGCGACGGACTTCACCGCCTCCTATCACTGGATGAAGGAGGAGCTGACCCACACCCACTCGGCCAATAATGGTGAGACCTGTCCCTTGGTGCGCTGCGACATGGTCTTCTACGAAACGCCGAGTGGCGGGGCCGTCTTTTCGACCAGTTCCATCGCCTGGGCGGGCGCCTTGTCCCACGCCGGCTACGATAACAACGTCTCGCGCATCACGGAAAACGTGGTGCGGCGTTTCCTCGATCCGACGCCGTTCGACTAGTCTCAAGCGCCCGCGAGGAATTCCGCGACGAGATTGTTGTACTTTTCCGGATGCTCGAGCATGGGGTAGTGCCCACAATCGTCGAAGACTACCAAGCGGCCCTTCGGCAGGCGCGCAACTGCGGCCTCGGCGCTTTCCAGGGAGCCGCCGCGGTCGTTGCGCCCCCAGACCACCAGGGCCGGGCAACTCACCTCTTCCAGGCGCTCTAGGATCCGGAAGGGTCGGAAGCGCTCGGGATCCTGCATGGCCGCCATCGTCTCTGCCAAACAGGACGGGGCCCAAAGCTGGGCGTAGCACAGCTGGGCGATCGACAAGAGTTCCTCCGGGACCTTCGAGGCGTCGTGGAAGTTGTTGCCGATGCGCTCGCGCCACATCTCCCTCGTCGACTGCGTGACCTGGTCCGGCCCGTAGAGCGCGTGCAGCTTGCCGACCTGGGCCTGAAGCTGTTCCTCCGTGTTGAAGCAGGAGCCGCTGCCATTGATGACGAGCTTACTGACGCGATCCTCATTCTCGAGAAAGAAGAGCGATGCCATCAAGGCACCGTAGGAACTGCCGCAGAGAGACAGCCGCTTGAGACCGAGAGCATCGACGAGTCCCTTGAGATGTCGCAGCTTTGCCGGAACATCGATTGGGGCATTATCGGCCGGCTTGGTGAAGCCGTGGCCGAGCATGTCCGGCGCGATGACCCGGTGCGAGCGGGCCAGAGCTTCGATGTTGCGCAGCCAGACCTCCGCCGTCAGGGCCAGTCCGTGCAGGAGCAAGATCGCCGGGGCATCGCTATTCCCCGCCATGACGCAGCGAGTCGGGGTCCCCGCGACATCGATAAACTGCATTCTCAATTTTCTAGCTCTCCCCTGGGTGGATGCGAAAGACGTCAAGCGCCGGGTGTACCGGGCTCGTCACACGGGAGTGATTTTATTCGCCTGTATAAAGTTAAAGCAACCCGATCAAAGGTGTCTTGTGTATCTTCGCTTCGAACTTCATCCGTTGGCGTGGAATCCGATCCATTGCGCTGGTACCTCGAGAGCGGGCCGCCCAAAGCCAAGATACTTTCTCGGAAAGCTTACTCTGGGTGCCTAACCCTTCCCTCTTCGTATGCGTTCGGGCGTTGCACGCTTGGTTGGGGATAGACGGGTTTCGGGCGCCCAGTTCCAGGGCAGAAGGTCGTCGATCCGGCTCATTGGGTGGCCGCCGACCACACGCTGGAAAACATCGGCGAGGTAGGAATCGGGCTCGCCATCGTTGAGCCTTGCCGCGGCGATGAACGAGCAGACAGTTGCCCACCGCTCACCGCCGTCATCTCCGATCGCTATGATAGGCCAACGACGAGTCGGCTGTTGGGAAACCGGCGAACAGGTGGCTCTTGCGCCCAGCGCCACGGGTCGGATGGCGCGCTCGACAGGATTGTTGTCGAATTGATGCGGCCATCTCCGTGGAACTCGCACGGCGCGGGCCGCCATGTCGCCCGAAACGATGATGCACTAACCCTATGATCGGACGATATAGCGGAGGCTGGTCACGCGGACCTACTAGAACTCGCCGTCCAACGTGTTCAGCAGCCAAGCGCCAAAGCTCCTGCCATTTTGTGCGATACGGTGACCGCTTCCGGGCGTTCGGTGGACGCGAACGCCAATCTGGTGATCGAGCGCATTACGATCATGAAGTCAGTGCGGGTCGGGTAACAGAGTCAACTCTGGGTGGTTGCGGGCCCCCACAACCATTGCTCATGCAGCGGTGCAGAAGAGCAATTTGAAATGGTTGCACTCCCGGGATTTGAACCTGCCTAATAGGTTCCTCTACTCGCGTATCAGCCGACCTCGGCACCGCCGGAGCGTTTTTCGGTAAAGGGGGTATCGGGCCCTGCAACCGGACTTGCCG
This sequence comes from Virgifigura deserti, assembly GCA_003576685.1. GTDB lineage: Bacteria > Pseudomonadota > Alphaproteobacteria > Dongiales > Dongiaceae > Virgifigura > Virgifigura deserti. Next base: position 39,511 of record QOZR01000017.1, on the reverse strand, counting down.
AACACGAAGCCGTCTTCCCGGAGGCGACTTTTCTCGCCTTCGCTCAGGCTCGCCTCGGCCATCCGCGCGATCTCACTGACTAGCTCGAGCTCGAACCCCGGCTGGACCGGTGCAGGATCACGCGCTCGATCATCCCGTGCAGGCGCGCGTGGCGTCGTGCGGCTGTGATGATCCGCATTCGCTGACCGTCAATACGTCTCTGTGGAATGGGATGCCGTAATCGATCGCGCGCGACCGCCCGATCGGCATCATCGCGCCTGACACTTCGTTCTCCATCGAGCACGGAAGCACGACCTCAGATAATTGCGCAGTGGAGAATAGAACACTCTCAGAAAATGCGGCTATGGCGCATTCCTTTACGGATCCTGTACAGCGAGTTGCGACGTAGAGAGGCGACATCTTGTGCCTGGGACGGTCCGAGTTCTCGCATTTATTTTAAAGTTCAAGAAAAGGCGAGCGATCTGTCACAGGGGCGTAACGACTCGCATCGCTAATGAGCGTCGCAGGCGGCGCTTCGAACCGGGAATTGATGACAGGAGTGCGGAGCATTCTGGAGCGGTGCGGATTGCCACCTTGAACACATTCGGAAACATTCAAAGCACATAAAGGAGACCCAACGCATGGCTTTTGGTCCAGGCTCCATCGCCTTCGTCGGCTATAATGCCGATGGCGCTGACAATCTCGCCTTCGTCGCGCTCGAGCCGATCTCGGCCGGCACGGTGATCCAATTCACCGACAATGCATGGAACGGCACGAGCTTCAGCACCGGCGAGGCGACCTGGAGTTGGACCGCAGGGGCCGATATCGCCGCCGGCACGATCGTCACCATGGACGGGCTCGCGGCCGGGCAGACCGCCACCAGCAATCTCGGAACCATCGCCTTCAGCGAGGAGGCGGCACGCAACATCGAAGTTGCCAACGAGATCGTCTACGCCTATGTCGGCGAGCCGGGCGCCCCGGCCGAGTTCTTGGCGGCGATCACGAACAGTTGGGCATTCCCCTCCTTCCCGGCAACCCTGGCGAACACCGGGCTGACCGAAGGTCTCACGGCCGTTGCCGTCGGCACTCGAGATCCGAGCATGACTCCCGACATTGCCGCTTATGATGGCCCCACGTCAGGCTTCCCGGCCTTTTCGGACTACCTGGCCGCCATCAACAATCCGTCGAACTGGATCGCGCAGGATGGTAATGGGAATCAGGGCCAGGACGGCACGGCGCCCGACGTGCCGTTCGATGTGCCGACCTTCGAAATCGATCCGAACGCACAACTCGTCAGGTTCACCGCCGAGTCAATCGAAGTCTCGCAGCCCGAGGGGAACAGCGGCAGCACGACGCTGACCTTCACAGTCGAGCGCGTCGGCAGCACGACCGGCGCGGTCGAGTTCTCCGGCCTGATCACGCCGGGCAAGGATCTGAACGGCGACGATCTCGTCGGCGGGCTGCCGCTGACCTTCAGCGGCACGATCCCCGCCGGCCAGTCCTCGGCGGCGGTGACGATCACCGTGGCCGGTGACACGGTGTTCGAGATCGACGAGACCGTGACGCTCGAGATCGAGACGGCGACCAATGCCGAGGCGCCGGTCGCCGTCGCCCCGCAGTCCGTTGCGACCGGCACCATCGTCAATGACGACGATTACCGGACCATCCTCGCCGGCCAGACGGTCACGGCGCCGATCGTGCTCACCGGCGATGACCACTTCGTGGTCGAGGCCGGCGGTGAACTGATCGTTCAAGGGGGCATCGGAACCTATGGCGTAACCTGGCAGGGCACCGACAGCAACGTGGTGATCGACAATGCCGGGCTGATGAAGGTGGAAGACGGCGGTCGCCTCATTTACTTCGCGTACAACCAGGCTGGGGGCTCGCTGACGATCAACAACCTCGAGGGCGGGGTGATGGAGGGCGAGATCAACCCCTCGCGCATGATCGATGGCAGCAGCATCGCGCTGAACAATGCCGGCACGGTCACCGGGAGCGGGCGCGTCGTCGATTTTCACGATGCCGTCAAGGGTGGAACGGGCGTCATCAACAACCTCGCCGGCGGCGTGATCCAGCAGACGGGCGAGAGCGGCACCGACATGATCCGCCCGGGTGAGGGCACGGCCGTCAACAACTGGGGCACCATCATGATGGAGCCCACTTCGGGCAGCGGCGGTGACGCCATCGACTACCAGAACAATGATGGCGGCGTGGTGAACAATTATGCCGGAGCCCGGATCGAGGCGGCGCGCCACGCGGTGACGGGCGACAAGAGCGTCCGGGTCGTCAACGAGGTGGGGGCGACGATGATCGGCCGCAACGGCTCGGCGGTGAACATCGACAATGACGGCACGGTCGAGGAGACCGTCCACATCACCAACCATGGCACGATGGAGGGCCGCTCGGCGGAGCTCAGCGACAGCGACGGCGACGCGATCGACGTCGACGGGCTGCTGGAGCTCGACAATTACGGCTTTGTCGGCGGCATGGGGCATGAGGGCCGCCATGACGGCGAGCCGAACGTGTCGGAGGGCATCGCCATCGGCGGCGGGGTGATCCGCAACCATGAGGGCGGCGAGATCTACGGCTACGGCCGCGGCATCCAGGTCGACAACTCCAGCAACAGCAACGCCCTGGGCGCGACCACCATCGTCAATGCCGGGCTGATCCATGGCGATGGTCACCAGCCCGAAGGAACTGTCTTCAACGAAGAGCAGTTCGACCTGCGCGGCAACGAGGCGATCAACCTGGTCGGTGACTATGCCGACAGCCTGACCAACACCGGCACGATCATCGGCGGTGTGTCGATGGGCGGCGGCGATGACGTGCTCGTCACCAGCGGCACGATGATGGCGTCCGGCGGCTCGGCCATCGACATGGGCGACGGCGACGACAGCGTGACCCTGGAGGCGGGCGCCGAGGTCGCCGGGACGATCCTGCTCGGGGCCGGCAACGACACGCTCACAGCGGTCGAGGGCGATCTGGAGATCGACGGCGGTGACGGCGACGACGTGATCCAGGCCGGGAGCGGCGACGACATTGTCGTCGGCGGGGCCGGCGCGGACGAGATCGACGGCGGGGCCTGCGACGACATCCTCGAGGGCGGGGCCGACAACGACCGGCTCCGCGGCGCGGCCGGCGACGACCTTCTGATGGGCGAGGCCGGCCTGGACGCGCTTGCGGGCGGCGCGGGCGACGACGTGCTGGAGGGCGGTGACGGCGACGACAGCCTCGACGGCGGCACGGGCGATGATGTGCTCGTCGGCGGCGCCGGGAACGACGTCTTCCTGTTCCACGAGGCCTTCGGCCAGGACGTGATCGCCGACTTCGCCGCCGGCGACATGCTGGAGTTCGACCGCGCCCTGTTCGGCGACCGCGACGAAGTGCTGGCCAATTCGGCGCAGGTCGGGTCGGACGCGGTGATCACGCTGGATGATGGCAGCAGCCTGACGCTGGAGGGCGTGAGCCTCGATCAGCTGACGGACGACGCGTTCCGCTTCGTCGGCGAGGCGCCGGACCGGCATCTGGAGGGCACCGCGGGCGCCGACGAACTCGTCGGCGGGGCCGGGGACGACACGCTGGTCGGCCGGCATGGCGACGATGTGCTGATCGGCAATGGCGGCGACGACCGGCTGGACGGCGGCCATGGCGATGACGGGCTCGCCGGCGGAGCGGGAACGGACATGCTGCTGGGCGGGCATGGCGACGACCGGCTGGACGGCGGCGCGGGCGACGACAGCCTCGACGGCGGCTATGGCGACGACCAGCTCGCCGGCGGGTCGGGCACGGATACGCTGCTGGGCAGCCACGGCGACGACCGGCTGGACGGCGGCGAGGGCGCGGACACCCTCGACGGCGGCTACGGCGACGACGTGCTTGCCGGCGGCTATGGCGACGACCAGCTCGTCGGCGGACGGGGCTCGGACGTGTTCGTGTTCGCGGTCGGCTTCGGCCAGGACACGATCGGCGACTTCGGCCGCTACGGCCAGGACGTGATCGAGTTCGACGCCGGGCTGTTCGCCGGCTTCGACGCGGTGTTGGCCAGTGCCGCGCAGGTCGGCTCGGACGTGGTCATCACGCTCGACGACGGCAACGCGCTGACGCTCGCCGGCCTCGCGCTCGGCCAGCTGCAGGAGGACGACTTCCGCTTCGTCGCCTGATCAACGGGGGCCGCCGCGACTTGGCGTCGCGGCGGCCTCTTCATTCGACACGGCGACCGCCAAGTCCTTCGATGTCATCTGTGTTCCACGGCCTTGCAATGATCGGCTGCTAGATCTGTGGTTACTCGGGGCAGGGGGATGCCGGGGCGCCTCGTCTTTCCAATGCCGACGCATTGATCAATCTGGGCGTTAATCAAGCCGGACGGAAGAATACCGGACGGAAGAACAGAGGACAGACAGGATGCCACTCGACCAGACCGCTTCGACGACGGACAATGACCTTTCCGCCCAGACGACGCTCAGCGTCGCCGAGCCGATCATGGACATTATGGTCAAGCGCGGCACAGCGGCGCGCGCGATCGACCTCACCGAGGTCTTCGGCTCCAGCGATCTGACCTTCACCATCGAGAACGCCAACGGCGACGTCGCCACCGATGCCCAGATCGACGCCAACGGCATCCTCACCTTCGGCTTCGGCGCGATCGGCCACAGCGACATCCGCATCACCGCGACCGACGGATCTGGCCACAGCGCGACGGATAATGTCAGGGTCCGCGTGACCGGCGAGAACGCCTATACGATCGCCGTGCTGCCGGACACGCAGGATTATACATCCAACCCGCAGCTCAACCATATCTTCGGCGACATGACGCAATGGCTGGTCGACAACAAGGACGGCCAGAACATCCAGTTCGTCGTGCATGTGGGCGACATCACCCAGCGCAATACGGCCGAGAACTGGGCTATCGCTGAGGAAGCCCTGCGCAAGCTGGATGGCGAGATCCCTTACTCCCTGCTGCCGGGCAACCATGACCAGAGTGAGAATGGCCGGGCGAACGACCACACGTCGGACTTTCTCGACAGCATCTTTTCTCCGGAGAAGCAGGCGGCGACCAATCCCACCTTCGGCGGCGTCTATGACCAGGAACCGACCCGCAGCTCCAATAATTACCACACTTTTGCCGCGCCCGACGGGACCAAGTGGCTCGTGTTGTCGATGGAATTCGGCGTGCGCGACGACGTCATCCGCTGGGCTGGCGACGTGATCGAGGCTCATGCCGACCACCGCGTCATCATTGCCAATCACTCGATGACCAATTTTGCCGGCCGCCACGACCCTCTCGGCGATCCCCTGTTCGGTGAAGGTACCGGTTATGACTACGGCATGGGCAATACCCTCGAGAACCCGAATGACGGCGAGATGATCTGGCGCGAACTGGCCGCCAAATATCCAAATGTCGTCATGACCTTCTCCGGGCATATCTTCGGCGACGGCGCCGAGACCGTCACCAGCTACAATCAGTATGGACAACCCGTCCATCAGATGCTGGTGAACTATCAGAACGGCGTCGCGAATGAGATCAACGGCGGGAATGGCGGCAATGGCGCAATCCGCCTCGTGGTCGTGGACCCGGACGCCGGGACCATCTCGACCCAGACCTATTTCACCGAGTTTGACGGCTATCTCACCGGCGGTCGCACCGAGGGAGAACTGGCCGGCGATTACAAGGAGCACGAGCAGGTCATCGAAGGGCTCGATCTCGGCCCAGTCGTGCCGCAGGCGCTGGCCAATGCCGGCGACGACCTGTTCTTGTCAGCTCCGCAAGGCGCTGACGAACTGACCGTCGAGCTCGATGGCAGCGCCTCGCGCAACCCCAATGACGGCATCGTCGAATATCGCTGGCTCGACAAGGACGGCCAGCTGCTGGCAACCGGCGAGAAGCCGTCGGTCACCCTCGGCGTCGGCCGCCATGAACTGACGCTCGAGGCGGAAGACCTGACAGGCCAAGTGACGCGCGACCAGATCCTTGTGACGGTCAGCGGTGATCGTACGCTGCTTGCCGATAACTTCAACGACGGCGACGCTGCCGGCTGGACCACGGTGCGGCCCATCCTCAGCAACGCCACGGAGTTCAGCACGGTCTCTGATACGACGCTGCCGGAACTCGCGGGCGGCGATGCGGAAATCATGTCGTTCCCGCCACTTGAGGCTGGCCAGTACTATCAGGTGAAGGCCGGTTTCGCGCCGTCATCGGGCGATGATTTCGACAGCTACACAATCGTCATGGATCTGCTGGTCCATGACGGTCAGGGCGACTATTTTTCGCTATACCAGAACGATCTCGACAATGAGAATGACGGCGTCATCTTCATCGAGAACAATTATAATGGAACCGGCTCGCTCGAGATCCTGCGCGGCATCCATGGCACGATCAATTACGAGCAGTGGCACCGAATCGCGCTGACCGTCGAGAAGATCGACGACCAGAATGCCACGCTGACGAAATATATCGATGGCGCGCTGGTCGGCAGCCAGGTGGTGGCGATGGATCGCCTCAAGATCGACGGGCAGAACGGTTTCCTGCTGCTCGCCGACGATAATGGCGAGAGCGGCTATGGCCACCTGAACAATCTCGTCTTCTCCGACAAGGTGTTCTCCGCCGCCGAAATCGCAACCCTTGGTGGCCCGGCCGCCGGCGCCATGCTGACAGAAGTCGACGACCGGACCGTCCAGTTCACCTTCGACGGCGACCTGTCGGCCAATCTGGGTAGCGGAACGATCGATATCGTCGACAAGAAGGGCGATGCGCTCGAGGCATCGACCCGGTTCGGTTCAACGAATGACTTCACCTTGCCGGAATTGGCAGGCGGCGAAGGCCAGGTAATGTTTTTCCCGGCGCCGACCGAGCGGCAGGGGTTCGTGGTGCAGCCCGCCAGCGGCGATCCGGCGATCACGCAATACAGCATCGTGATGGACATCCTGGTGCCGCCCGAACAGGGCCGTTACCTCTCGCTGCTGCAGACCGATACGACCAATAGCGATGACGGCGACATCTTCATCCGCGACAATGGCGACGGTACGGCTGGCGTCGGTGGTGGCGGCTACGATACCGGCTTCGTCTATGGCGAATGGCAGCGGATTGCACTGGTCGTCGAGCAGGGCGAAGACGGCACGATGACCCTGCATAAATATGTCAACGGCAGCAGCGTCGGCAGCCGGGTTGTGGACGCGGAGCGCTTCACTCTCGACGGCGAAAACGGCTTCCTGCTGTTCGCCGACGAGAGCCGCGAGATGGTCGACGCTTATGTGAACAGCGTCGCCTTCACGGAAAACCCGCTCTCCGCTGAAGATATCGCCACCATCGGCGGACCTTCGGCCGGCGGCATCTTCAGTACCCCGATCGGCGGCGTAACCCAGTTCGACTTTTCGACCGATCTTTCGGCCAGCTTCGGGGATGCCACCCTCAACTATCTCGATGAATCCGAAACCGGCTTCTGGCAGGTGAAGGGTACGGTCCATTCCCGCACCGACGACGAAGGCCTGGATGCCGCGGAAGGCAAGCTCTATTACTCGCAGGACAATCCCAATAAGATCCTGGTGTGGAACGACGCAGAGGCCCTTTCCTGGACCGACTACGTCTATGACGTGACGCTGCGGTCGACTGACGACGATACGATCGGCACGGTTTTCTATTTCCAGGATGCCAGCAATTACTATCGTTTCGAGATGGACAGCGAAGGTGCCCATCGGTCGCTGATCAAGGTGGAGAATGGCGAGGAAACCGTTCTGGCCGAAACGCGCAGCGGCTATCGCTTCAATGACGAGATCGACCTGCGGGTCGCGGTCGTGGACGGCGCGATCAGCGTTTTCCTCGAAGACAAGGACGTCTTTGGCGGTCCGGTCGTGGATGAAACGCCGATCGCCGGCGGCACGATCGGCGTCTATTCCAGCAACCAGAAGAGCGCGATCTTCGATAATGTCATGGTCAATCAGGTTGCCCTGACCGCCCATGGCGCCTGCGACATGCGCAGCATCGATACGGACGGTGATGGAACGGCTGAGGTGAACCTGACGGCAGCCGGCACTTTCGGTCCTGACGCGGTTGTCTCTTATCGCTGGTTGCTCGACGGTGAGCAAATCGCCCAGGGCAAGGAGGTCAATGTGGACCTTCCCGTCGGCACCAAATCGGTCTTGCTCGAAGCGGCCGACGCGGCCGGCAATGTTTCTACCGATGTGGTCAATGTCGACATCGTGGCCAAGGAGAAGGTTCTGCTGTCGGTTGACTTCAATGGTGGCGATCTCTCGGATTGGACCATTATCGATGAAGGCGATATCGGCGGGGCCTCGGATTGGCAGTTGCAGGACGGGGCGCTGGTTCAGCACTCGGACGTTCACTCCAAGCAGCTTACCTGGGGCGGCAATTCCTCGCATCCCGATCCGTGGCAGCGCGGTTGGAGCCCGCTTGGCGACGGACACAATGCCCTGCGCAAGGGTACCTATGCGCTCTATAACAAGCCGGAAGCCGCGGGCTGGACCGATTATTCGGTCGAAGTCACCGTTGACACGCCGGATGACGATGGCCTTGGCGTGCTGCTGCACTATCAGGACCCCAACAACTACTACAAAATGGAGCTCGACAGCGAGGGCGGCTATTGGCAGCTGCGCAGCATGGTCGATGGCTATGAGAAGACGTTGGGCCAGGTTCCGGGCAAATATGTTCCGGGACAGCAGATCAATCTGCGGGTCGATATCCTCGACGGCATGATGCAGGCCTTTGTGGATGGCGAAGCGGTCTTTGCCTACAGGATCGGCGACAAGAACATCGAAAGCGGCACAGTGGGCCTCTATTCCTGGGGCAGCCAGGGCGTGAGCTTCGACGATTTGAATGTGATCTCGTTAGTGAAGGGCGACGGGCCGAGCGAGCCGAATCCGGACCAAACGCTCAACGGGACCGCGGGCGACGACACGCTCACCGGAGGCACTGGAAACGATCGGCTCTATGGCAAGTGGGGTGACGACATCCTCAATGGCGGTGCCGGCAACGACCTGCTGGACGGCGGTATCGGCAACGACGTCTTGACGGATTTGGTCGGGAACAACCGGCTCTTCGGCGGTGCCGGCGATGACGTGCTGGAGAGCGGCGACGGTGACGACCTGCTGGACGCCGGCGAGGGTGACGACATCGTGCGGACGACCGGCGGGAACAATCAGCTCTTCGGCGATGGCGGCGACGATGTGCTGGAGAGCGGCGATGGCGATGACCGGCTGATGGGCGGCCATGGCGATGACGCCCTGCAGAGCGGTGCCGGCGACGACGAGCTCGTCGGCGGCATTGGCGATGACCTCCTGCAGTCCGGCTCGGGCGACAACCGGCTCTTCGGCGGTGCCGGCGATGACGTACTGGAGAGCGGCGACGGTGACGACCTGCTGGACGGCGGCGAAGGCCATGACGTGATGCGGGCTGGCGCCGGCGACGACGAGTTGACTGCTGACGGTGGCGACGATCTGCTCGAGGGCGGCGACGGGGATGACCGGCTGCTCGGTGGCCATGGCGAGGATATGCTGCGCGGCGGATCGGGCGACGACGAGCTACAGGGCGGTGCGGGTGCCGATGATCTCGAGGGTGGGGACGGGGACGACCGGCTCCTGGGCGGGTCCGGCAACGACCGGCTTGCGGGCGGACTGGGCGATGATGTGCTGGCCGGCGGATCGGGCGACGATGCCTTCGTCTTCGTCCCGTCGTTCGGGCAAGACGTCGTCGCCGACTTCGACAACGGGCGGGACGTAATCGAGTTCGACGCAAGCCTATTCGCTGACTTCGATGCTGTCGTCGATAGTGCCGAGCAGATCGGGTCGGATGTGGTGATTACCCTCGATCCGGACAACGTTCTCACCCTGGCGCGGGCGCATCTGAGCCATCTGCAGCAGGACGACTTCCGCTTCGTCTAACAACCGAGGTCGAGCGTGCAAAATCGATTCCCGGTGCCGCCGCGATCCGTGGTCGCGGCGGCACTGCGATCCTGCCGGGGGGCCTTTCTCGGCATCGGGCTGTTCAGCGGCATGATCAACATCCTGATGCTGACCGGGCCACTATTTATGCTGCAGGTCTACGATCGGGTGCTGGCGAGCCGCAGCGTCCCGACACTCGTGGTCCTGCTGGGGCTGGTCGCGGTGCTGTACGCATTCCAGGGCGCACTCGATTTCATCCGATCGCGCCTCTTGCTGCGTATCGGCAATCGGCTCGACCGGTGGCTGTCCGACCTCGTCTTCGATGCCTCGACAACGATGGCCCTGCGCGGCCGGAAGGGCGGCGACGGCCAGCAGCCGGTCCGCGATCTGGATCAGCTTCGCCAGTTTCTCGGTGGCCAGGGCCCGGTCGCCATCTTCGACATGCCCTGGATGCCACTCTATCTGGTCATCGTGTTCCTGTTCCACACCTGGCTTGGCATTCTGTCGGTGATCGGGGTGTTTGTCCTCTGCACCTTTGCGCTGCTGACGGAGTTCGCCACGCGGGGACCCACGAAAATCGCGGTCGAGAAGGGGGCGGCGCGGAACGCGCTGACGGAGGCGGCGCGGCGGAACATCGAGGTGGTCACCGCCTTGGGCATGACGCCGGCGATGAAGCAGCGTTGGGTCGCGGCTCATGGGGCATTCCTGGATAGCGGCCGCTCGGCGAGCGACGCGGCCGGGGGGCTGACCGCCGCGTCCAAGACCTTCCGTCTTCTGCTGCAATCGTTGACGCTTGCGGCCGGCGCCTATCTGGCGATCCAGCAGGAGATCTCCGCCGGGGCGATGATCGCGGTCTCCATCATCTCGTCGCGCGCGCTGGCGCCGATCGAGCTCGCGATCGCCAACTGGAAGGGTTTCGTCTCGGCACGCCAAAGCTATCGGCGGCTCGGCGATCTGGCTGCGGCCCTGCTCAGGGACGAGGATCGGCTCGTCCTCCCGCCACCGACCTCGCGGCTGGAGGTCGAGAATCTCGCGGTCGCGCCTCCGGGCCAACAAAGGCCGACGCTGACGGGCGTCATCTTCTCCCTGGCGGCGGGCGAGGCGGTCGGCGTTATCGGTCCGAGCGGGTCCGGCAAATCGACGCTGGCGCGTGCGCTGGTGGGGGCCTGGCCGGGCAGCAAGGGCGGCGTCCGGCTCGACGGGGCCGCTCTCGACCAGTGGGCGCCGCACGAACTCGGCCGGCATATCGGGTATCTGCCACAGGACATCGAACTGTTCGACGGCACTGTTGCCGAGAACATCGCCCGCTTCAGACCGGACTGGACATCGGAGGAGGTGGTCGCCGCTGCCACTTATGCTGGCGCCCACGACCTGATCGTGCGCCTGCCTGAAGGATATGGCACTCGGCTCGGCGATGGTGGGATCGCGCTCTCCGCCGGGCAACGGCAGCGGATCGCGCTGTCTCGCGCGCTCTATGGCGATCCCTTCCTCATCGTGCTGGACGAGCCCAACTCCAATCTTGATGCTGAGGGGGACGCGGCGCTGACCGGCGCCATCCGCGCCGCGCGGGAGCGGGGAAGGATCGTGGTAGTGATCGCCCACCGGCCAAGCGCCCTGGTCGCAGTCGATCGCGTCCTGGTTCTGGCCGATGGCCGCCAGCAGAGCTTCGGACCAAAGGAAGAGGTGCTTGGCCGCGTCCTGAAGCATCCTGTCGCAGCCGCTTGAGGAGCAAGCCGTGTCGGAGTCTGCATTGACCATGGTGCCGTCCGGTTCCCAGGCCGGATCCCGGGCCGAGCCCCAAGCCGCTCCTCAGCCCTCCGGCGGGGACCCGGATGGTAGGGACGGTATTCGCCGCTACCTGACCCTGGGCATCGTTGTGATCGTCTGCCTGGTCGGTGGTCTCGGCAGTTGGGCGGCGCTCGCGTCGCTGCACGGTGCGGTAATCGCCTTCGGCTCCATTGTCGTCGAAGGCAGCAGCAAGCGGGTACAGCACCCCGAAGGCGGTGTGGTCAGCCAGATTCTCGTCCGTGACGGCGACCATGTGGTGGCGGGCGAGCTCGTGGCTCGTCTGGATGACACTGTGATCGCCGCCAACCTGATGATTGTCGAGCAACAGCTCATCGAGCTGACGGCGCGGCGCGCGCGGCTGGAGGCCGAGCGTGACGGTCGAGCCGACCTGGAGGTCCTGCCCGCGCTTTCGCCCGGAAACGAGGGAGCCGTCGCGCGCGCCTTCGCCGGCGAACAGACTCTCCTTCGCACGCGGCGGGCGGGTCGCGCCGGCCAGATCGCCCAACTTCGGGAACGCATCGCGCAGCTCAAAGAGGAAAGCCAGGGGCTTGCCGCGCAGATTGGGGCGAAAGATCAGGAATTGACGCTGATCGAGAGCGAGCTGCGAGACTTGGCGGGCCTGTACGAAAAGAAGCTCGTCCCGGCGACACGCCTGACCGCCCTGCGCCGGGAGAAGGCGCGGCTGGAGGGCGAGCGCGGCCAGCTCCAGGCGAACCTGGCAAGCACGCGCGGCCGGGTCAGCGAGATCAAGCTGCAGATCATCCAGATCGATCAGGACATGCAGACCGAGGTCATCGAAGAGTTGCGTGAGGTCGAGGCCAAGCTCGCCGAGCTTCGGGAGCGCAAGGTAGCGGCGCTGGACCGGCAGACCCGAGTCGACATCCGCGCGCCGCGTGACGGCGTCGTCCATCAGCTCGCGGTGCATACCGTAGGCGGCGTCATCGGCCCGGCGGAAACCATCATGATGATCGTGCCGGACGACGAGACCCTCGTGGTCGAGGCAAGGGTCGCGCCAACGGATGTCGATCAGGTCTCTCCCGGACAGCAGGCCGTGCTGCAGTTGTCCGCATTCAATCGGCGCACGACGCCGGAGATCACAGGTGCCGTGGCGCATGTCTCGCCCGATCTCACACAGGACCAATCGACCGGCGAATTGTATTACGTCGCGCGCATCGAGCTGTCCGCCGAGGAACGGGAGCGTCTGGGGGACCTGATGCTCATACCCGGCATGCCGGTCGAAGCGTTCATCCGGACCGAGGAACGCACGCCTTTGAGCTACATCATTCAGCCGCTGCGGGACCACGTCGATCGGGCGCTGCGGGAGGAATAAGCGCCGGACCGCCAGGCGCCGACATCTATGCGCAAGCCCACCCGGATCTCTTCCAGGATACTGACGAGCGCCCTACCACCACCCCGCAAAGCCACGGCAAGCGCATCGCCAGGAACCTACGACGGCCCCCAGAATCGGCTCGCTCAAGTCTCATATATCACTAAGCGGGCAAGTCAACTATCGGTGGTTTCAGGCCCCCGCAACCAACCATATCCGCCCGACAGCACAGACACAGAACACCCCGCCGAGAGATCGGCGGGGTGTTCCCCGCTCTACGTGTGTGCGTGTCCGTGCCGGTAGCGCACGAGAACCCAGGCCGGTCATCGGCGCCAGTCGAAGAAAAAAGAACGGCGGCCCCAGGGGGGCGCCGCTCCGGAACAGCTTGCGATTGGGCGCAAGCGGCGCCCAGTGGCAGGGCTAAACCGTTTCTAGGTTTGCGGCCGCGAGTTTGCCGCGCTCGCTCACCACATCGAAGGTCACTTTCTGCCCCTCGCTCAGGCTATGCATGCCAGCTCGCTCGAGGGCGCTGATATGGACGAACACGTCCTTCGCGCCGTCGTCCGGCTGGATGAATCCGTAGCCCTTCTGGGTGTTGAAAAACTTCACGATACCACTGGCCATGATGGCCTCCGTCAATAAAAGTTGGATAGCTGCCGCGCGACCATTCGCGTGGCGCCATGCAGTTTTCGGCCTCATGGATATCTTGAAGGAACGCCTGAGAAAGGCGAAACGGCAAGAGGTGAAGCAAAAAATCTACAGACTCTAAATATGGGGCGCGTCTCGGTGAGGTGCAATCCCTGGCCGTCTTCTGACGATGTCACCCACCTGTGCACCCGCATCGGCAGAACTCGGCGATAGCCCTACAACCCGGCGAAGTACGGCGCCAAGGAGTGGCGGCGGGGTCAAGCGCGCCCGCTCGGGACGGTGACATAGTCGAGGATCGCTGCATAGTGGCAGGCGGCGCCAGCAAGAACGAAACCATGCCAAATGGCGTTTTGATAGGGTAGGCGATCCCAGAGATGGAAAACGACACCGAAGCTGTAAAGCAGGCCTCCGACTGCCAAAAGGATAATCACCGGCAGTGAGACTGTCGAAAGGAGCGGCTCCAACGTCATCGATACGCTCCAACCAAGCAGAAGATAGAGTGCGATGGAGAGGCGCTCGAAGCGCCGCGGATACAACAGCTTCACGGCGGCTCCGCTCGCAGCGATGAGCCATATGAAGACGAAGAGGGTCAGCTCCCAAGCAGCGTCGACGTTGATCAGGGTGAAGGGCGTGTACGTGCCCGCAATCATAAAAAAGATGGCGGCATGGTCGAAGCGGCGGAGAACTTCCTTCCGGGCGGGGGCCGCTGTCAGGTTGTAAAGTGCCGAGCAGCCGAACGTGGTGACAATGCCGGTACCATAGATCATCAAACTGGCGACCAGAAGCAAACCGCCTTGCTTCAACGCAACAGCCATGAGTGCGGCAAATGCAACGACACTGGCCGTCACACCCATGACGTGGATGCAACTGTCGGCGATCTGCTCGCGGCGACGATGCATTGAAAACGCAACCCCTGATGTTATCCGCCGACAGGGAAGGCCTCTGGTCGGTTCCACTTTCCCTCTCCCGGTCGTCGGTTCGGCGCCCGCAGGAAGAAGTTGGTGCTTCCATCACTTCAGAGAAGCAGAAATCTGCGCGTAGCCTTATCGGAAGCCCGATCCCGGCGTAGCGTTGCTCGGTTGGAGGAAGCCTCTTAAACTGGCTCGGATGCGACACGAAAGTCTCGGAGGAATGCGCTTGAGCCGTTTGGTCGTCGTTTCGAATCGTGTCGCGTTACCAGCAAAAGGCAAGCAAGCCAGCGGTGGATTGACCACCGGGATCTTCGACGCTCTGCGCGACACTGGAGGAATATGGTTCGGCTGGAGCGGTGAGATCGCCGGAAAGCAAGCAGCGGAGCCAAAGGTCACCAAGGCCGACGGGCTGACATATGCCACTGTCGACCTCCCCCGCAAGGACTATGAAGGCTACTATAACGGCTTTTCCAATGCCGCCCTGTGGCCGCTGTTTCATTACCGACTCGATCTCATGAGCTTCACCCGCGAGGACTTTGCTGCCTATCAGCGGGTGAATACGTTGTTCGCCGACGCGCTCATTTCGATGCTGCACCCAGACGATCTTGTCTGGGTGCATGATTACCACCTGATCCCCATGGCCGAGAACTTACGGCGTGCTGGCGCCAAGCAGCGGATCGGCTTCTTTTTGCACACGCCTTTTCCGTCCTTTGGCGTGCTGGCTGCTCTTCCCCATTATGACAGCCTGCTGGAATCGCTGTGCGCCTACGATCTCGTCGGGTTCCAGACGAACGAGGACTTGACCGCGTTTCACGAGGCCGTCTGTCGCGGCGCAAGCGGCGCGGTGTTACCCGACGGCCGTATTCGTGCCTTTGGCCGGACCTTCCGCGCCGGTGTGTTTCCGATCGGCGTCGACCCCGACGCCATCGCCGAAATGGCTGTTCCCGCCGTAAAGTCCCGCACCTTGCGACGGTTCGAGGAAGGCATCCGAAATCGGCAACTGATCATCGGGGTAGACCGCCTCGACTACAGCAAGGGACTGGAGCACCGGTTCAAAGCCTTCGCCTGCTTTCTCGAACGCTATCCCGAGAACCGTGGCCGGGTTCGCTTTCTACAGATCGCCACCGCAACGCGCAGCAACGTTCCCGAGTATCGTGCTTTGCGCCAGAGGCTGGGTGCGCTTGCCGGTGATATCGCCGGTCGCTTCTCGGAGCTCGATTGGACGCCGATGCAGTATCTGAACAGGAGCTTCTCCCATCGCTCGCTCTGCGGCTTTCTCCGTATCAGCCGTATCGCCCTCGTCACCCCGTTGCGGGACGGGATGAATCTGGTTGCCAAGGAGTATGTGGCGGCCCAGGACCCCGGTGATCCCGGCGTCCTGATTCTCTCGCCCTTCGCCGGGGCGGCATATGAGCTGGATGGCGCGATCATCGCCAATCCTTATGATCCCGACGCCGTCGCCGAAGCCTTGCAGATGGCGGCGCAGATGACGCTCGATGAGAGATGCGAACGCTGGCGCGCCATGATGATGATCTTGCGCCGCAACAACATTACGGCGTGGCGGGAGAACTTTCTCCGCGCTTTGGGCGAGACGCGGTCCCAATTATCGTAGAGGCTCTTTGCGCTTACACCGGCAAGGGAACCATTCATGGACACTGAGCAAGTCGACAAGATCGTCGCCGCTATCCTCGCGGCCGAGGCATCGCGGCAGAAGACTGCCGCCGGCGACACCCGTCGCCGCGATATTCCCGCCGACCTCTGGGACTACTACACGCATTTCTCCGCTCGGCTGAGCGAAGCGCGGCAGGAGTTCGAAAAGCAGAAATAGCGTGCCCGGCCCGCACCGCCAACGGTGCTGAGTTCGCCGTCGACCGGCTCCGAGTTCGCTCTATACGGCAGGCGCCGACCACAGTTGGGGATCATGGACGGCTCGATCGATCGCCGCATCGATGTCGGGGCATTTATCCCTGATCGTGGACCAATGACCATTCTGGCGTGCCCGCTCCTGCGCCTTCGGACATCCCCGATAGAAGTCGTTGCCGTAGCTCACATGGTAGACGTTCAACGCCGTCCGAATACATTTGACGGACGCCCCGCACGCGCCGCAACGCACCGTTGCCATCCTGGCCTCGCTGTTCTAAAGGAACCCACTCCACCCTGGCACAGACTCGCCGCAGGCGCACCTCTTATTCCCGCTGGCCGTGCCGAGAAAGGCCTTCTCGAGCTCCGTTCGCCGATCGCTTCGAATGGACCTAATGCCGCCGGGCTTGGACCAGGAGACCGACAATCGTCTCTTCGCCGAGTGCCTTGCATGCCTCTAAGCGATGAAGTCCTTCCACAAGGACAAGACGCTCGCCGTCGCGGCGAACAAGAATCGGCGTCTGCTGACCTGACGTCAACATGCTCTCGGCGAGCGCGTGCACGGTCGCGGGATCGAGCGTCCCCCGACGTTTGGCCGGCACATAGATGTCCTTGATCGCAAAGGTCGTGTTCTTGAGCGTGGGAGTCTGGTTACTGGGCATGTCGTGCCAATCTGCTTTCGCTCTGGTTCGCCGCGCGCCCCTAGGGCGTCGCGTGCTGGCCGCAGTTCTTCTGCCTACCCGACCGATGTAGGTCCAAGGCTGTCCCGTTCTTCCAGACAGGCGTGCCAAGCTTGCGCCAGCATCAGGTTTCGCTCTGTAGGATAGCGTTCCGCTGTTCCTTCAGTCTCATCAGCGAAGCGATCGGACGTCGATGCAAATTGTCGAAGGGAAAGACGCGCCTGCATCGGATCATTCTTTCGGGGCGGGTGACAAGCCTGCGCTTGCTTGGGATCGCGGCTGGTCCGATTCGGAAGCATCCATCTTGTCCAAGCCAGATCGTTCACATGCAATGAGTCTATCGGATCGCCTCCATTACGTCGAACGAAACGCCGCTTCACTGCCGGTACGTTTTCCCTCTGATGTGGCGAAGTGATCCTGAAAATCGGCTCTCTGAGTTAAATATTCGATCATAAAAAAATCAAAGAGATTGATAATGCTCGCCTTTATGTCATTTCGAGTTTTCCTGATTCGGCAAAGTTCATTTAATGATTGTATCCGAAGGCATATCGCCCAATTTGAGATTCCACGGCAAATCATTGTCGTGTCGTTGAAAGGCTTTCAAATGAACCAGAACCAGACGCTGCCCCGGTCCGATACTCCGGAAGGCGACAAGACCAAGGTTGCGCCGCCCGCACAACAGCCGCAGCTGCAGCCGAGCAAAGCCGAGCCAGAGGCCACGCCTCAGAAGTAGGCCCTAGGATCGGCTACGGGAGTCGTGACTCCTGCGTCTAGGGTGATGCGTCGTCGAAGGAGACTCATATTGCTGTCCCCGACGGCGACGCAGCCATCTGCAGCCACACCAGAAGCTGCTCGTGGGCGTTTCGTCTCCTGCTTATCGCCGGATCGAAACTTTGATCTTCCGGCCCGCGCAGTTCGGCGGCGCGGCCTTGCTGGGTCGTCGATTTCGATCCGCTGGAGCGGACCGCGGCTCTGGAGAGATTGGAAGGAGATGCATGATCACTTGAAGCCTTGCCATGGAACCGACCCTCGATGACTTGCAGATCGACGATGTCCTGCAACAGGCGGCGCGCAGTGCGGGTCTCACGCCGAGTGAATTCAAGGAGCGGTTGCGTGATGTCGCGGTTCGCCGCAGTCGGATGCGAGGTCCGGGGCCTGAGTGACTTGTTCTCCTTTCGCCGGCATCTTGCGTTCGGTTTCGCTGGGACCGGGCCTGATCGCGAAGGACCAGCCCACAACCGGCTTCGGAAGGCGGATATGGCGAGACTCAAGGGCGGAATGGGTGACCGGATGAAATCGATGACCAGCGATTGGTTGGCTTTCAACACCAGTGAATGGACATGGATCGCCCTGATGATTGGCATCGTTCTGCTCGTCGGCCTGCTTTTCTAAGCCGATGGCGTGACCACCGCCATGGCCGTTCCTGGCCGAAGAGCACAAACCTGCGGAGGTACGTGACCATGACAGACGATCCGATTGCACTCGATACGCATCGCGGCATGGCCGCGCAGGAGGCCACTGAGATCCGGCGACGCCTTTCTGAGGTCCAAGCCGATCAGGCGGCACTGCGGGTCCGACAGGAGGAGCTCGAGAAATTTCTTGTTGCAGCTCCGGCACAGAACTGGCGAGAGGCAGCGGAGAAGGCCCGGTATCTAATTACCCTCTTTGCCGCCACATCGGAAGCGCGGGATCCACGCCGCCAGATGCTCATTGCCGCCGTCCTCGGCGACTTTATCCGGTTGTCCGAGAGAGCCGCAATCGCGGATCCCGGCGATTGACTGTGTACCTCGCCCGAACCTGCCGCGATTTTCCATGCAGCCTTGAGGCAAGAGGACGCGCACAATGGCAAGACCCGAACTTCTTTATTTCATCGACGAGACGATCTCAGGGTGGAATGTCCAGTGCGAAGATCAACGATATGGCCCCTATCCCACATTGCATGCCGCCATGGCGGGGGCGGTCGCGGAAGCCCAGGCGGCCGGTCAGGCCGGGTTCAACAGCGTGGTTCTCCGGCGCAATCAGAATCGGATCTTCCGGCCCTGCTGGGGCCTCGGTGAAGAAGCCCACCCATTTTCGCTCCTTCCCGTGGGTCACCGGTAGCTGATTGCCCTATTTTGCATCGGTCGAGAGAGGTTCCGGCCCTGGCGTTGCAATCGACAGATCGAGCCGGCACGCAAGGCTGAGATCTCACGATAGGGTCTATTAGGCACTCTAAGGCAGGAGTTGCCGATGCGCAGACGAAAGGAGATAAGGCGGTCGCTCTTCGCATTCGCTCTTGTTCTTCTTGCTCAAGCGGCGTCCGCTCATGTCGAAGCGCCAAAGCCTGTCCCGCTCACAGCTGATATTGGAAGCTCGACGCGCGACAGTCGCGCTCCTGCCGCCATGGTCGGTGCCTCTCCTACTCAAGCTGCATTTTCGCGTGAAGAGATGGACGCAATCAACGACGCCATTGTCGCGAGCCACCCCTCCGTTACGATCTTGGGTGACCCGACGCCGCGTTACGACTGCCACGGATTTACCTTTGGGGCGGGTAGGGGATGGACCCAACAGGATCGCGTCGAAAGCATCTTGGCCGAGCAAGGATGGATCCTCAGAGCAGATGGCGATCAGCAAGTAGGCGACATCGCGATCTACCGAAAAGGAGGCGTGATCACGCATTCGGGTATCGTTAGCGCGGTCCAGGGCGGAACGGCCACCAGGATTCAGAGCAAATGGGGCAAGGCCGGCTTGTACGAGCATGATCCGACCGATGTACCGAGGGGTTACGGCCAAGTCGAAATCCTGCACCGCAGCACCGCACTCGCCATGGTCCTGCAGAGCTCTTCGGGCCCTGCGGCATTTGAGAGCCTTTCCATTCGGCAGGTTGGTTAGAGCCCTGCGGCAAGCCGGGGTCGTGTGAGACACGGCCGCGCTGTCCGGCCGCTTGGTCACGTGCTCGCCCGGCTCACGCTGCGTCATAGTGCATGGCCTTGACAGGAACCTCTATCAGCCTATTTACCATCCACATGGATGGTAAATGGATGGTGAAAAGATGGCCAGCAACGTACAGGAGCTGCGACCGAAGGCGGGAGACAGCGAGAAGATCACAATCAATCTCGGCTATGTCGACCTTGGCCATGTCGATCTGATGGTGCAGGAGGGGTTCTACTCGAACCGCACCGACTTCATCCGTACCGCCATCCGCAACCAGCTCGAACGGCATGCAGACGTGGTCAAGCAATCCATCGCTCGACGAAGCGTCGATCTCGGCCTGCGGCACTACAGCCGCGAAGACCTCGAAGCGGTGCAAGCGGCCGGGCAGACGCTCCAGATTCATGTACTGGGCCTTGCCAGCATCGCCATGGATGTCCCACCCGAGCTTGCCCGCGCCACGATCGACTCGGTCTTCGTGTTGGGCGCGCTACACGCCAGCCCGGCGGTCAAGGCCGTTCTTGCCGACCGGATGCGCTGACCGATCGCGGCGCGCCGCCAGACTCCACCAACGACATTTCAAACCGGGAAACCGAACAGGCTTCCTCGCGGGGAGGCTCGAGCTGTTTCCGAGCACAGGACGCTCCAGGCATGAACCACAAACTGCACCCCGACATGATCGAGGCGACGCGCCTCACCCGCGCAGGCCGGCTTGCCGAAGCGACGGCGCTCCTGCAACGCATCCTTCGAGGCAGGCTTCGAGACGAGCCGGCGTCGGACACCACGTCCAGCATTGCCAGGGACGCGTCGGCAGAGCGCACGGCGCACATCATTGACATGGTGCCCGAGGCAGTCGAAGTAACGGAGCACCGGCCGTCTTCACCCGGCGGGCCTGCGTTCGGGGTCGGCACCGACAGCCGTCTCCCCAATAGGACCGACGGAGCGGCCCGGCCGAACGTCCCCGGGGCGCTTCGCCGGTTTCTCGAACGGGTCAACCGAATCGGTACCGGGCGAATCGACACCGGGCCGGGAACGGGCGGGCTGGCGCAGCCGTCGCCGGCATCGGCGCGCGACATTACGCCGACCGGCGGACAGTTCGTTGCGGGGTCCTACAGCAACCAAGCCGGAAGCCGCGCCTACAAGCTCTACATCCCCAGCGGTTATCGCGGCCAGGCGGTCCCTTTGATCGTCATGTTGCACGGCTGCACCCAGTCGCCCGACGACTTCGCCGCCGGCACGTGCATGAACGCGCTCGCCGAAGAGCGCACCTGCCTTGTCGCCTATCCCGCACAGGCTGCATCCGCCAATTCTTCGAAGTGCTGGAACTGGTTCAGGCCGGGCGACCAGCGGCGCGACGAGGGCGAGCCCTCGCTGGTCGCAGGCATCACACGCCAGATCATGGACGACTACGCGGTTGACCCGCAACGCGTCTATGTCGCCGGGCTCTCGGCTGGTGCGGCCGCCGCCGTCACCATGGGGATGACCTACCCCGACCTTTACGCTGCGGTCGGTGTACATTCGGGCCTCGCATCCGGCGCCGCCACCGACGTTCCCTCTGCGTTCGCTGCGATGCGACAGGGTGGGGCCGTCGGGGGCCGATCCGGCAGCGCATTCAGCGCCGAGGGGCGTCGGCGGATCGTCCCAACGATCGTGTTCCACGGGGATCAGGACAGGACCGTGCATCCCAGCAACGGCGATCAAGTCATCGCGCAGGCGAGGGCAGGCACGGCCATGGAGCTGCAGACACGCGTCGAGCGCGGTCAGGTGCCCGGCGGGCACGCCTACAGCCGGATTCTCCATGCCGACACGCGCGGGCGGGCGATTCTCGAGCACTGGCTCATTCACGGGGGCGGCCATGCCTGGTCGGGCGGCAACGCCATCGGTTCCTATACGGATCCACGGGGACCCGACGCCGCGCGGGAGATGCTCCGTTTCTTCCTCGATCAGGAATGAAAGCGCGCCGGTGGCGACGCTGTCTCAGGTTGATCGGGGGCGCTCGATAGGCGGCGCTGGTTGCGGTGAGTGTCAGTTTTGAGGTGTGCGGAGCGTCCGTCCAGTTTGTCCTGACAGGATTGAATGTCTTCCACGCAGGATATTGGAGCGAATCCTATTGGCAGTGCCCGAATGCGCAAGAAGGGGGGCGCCGATATTTGAAGCGGTTCTCGGTCGCTGATAGATGCCGTGACATGGAAGCGGCGACCAGCCGGTCTTCACGACGACCAGCTATTGCGGAACGGTCGCCGGCTTCTCATTTATGTGAAGTCAATCTGCTTCGGGTTGGCCCGCTTGTTTGTTTCGCCGTTGCGCGCCAAATTCGACTCCATCCATCATCGACTTTCGACCCGCCGTGGTGGGGCGGGCAGCGTGAGATACTGCGGAACGATTTCCCAGCGGCTTCCCCACGGCTCCCCCGGCGGTTCAGGTTCCATTTCGCCTTGTACAACCTCCCTCAGAGATTATTGAAACATGCTGGATATCCGCGCGAATGCTCGCGCAACTACTTCCGACTTCGATACGCCGGTGGCCGGTCGCTCTTGGCGGCAGATCGTCGTCCCTTACGCCAAACCCGACACGAGGCGCGGCATCATCCAACTCCTGAATACCGGGCTGCCGTTCCTGGCCACTATGGGCGTAATGCTCTATGGGCTTGATCGCGGCATTGAGGCGGCGCTCTTGCTGGCTCCCGTCGCGGCGGCGCTGCTGGTCCGATTGTTCGCGATCCAACATGATTGCGGGCACGGCTCGTTCTTTGCCTCGCGCTGGGCGAACAACCTGCTCGGCCGGGTTCTCGGCGTCTTCACGCTGACGCCTTACGCATTCTGGCGCCGAAGGCATGCCGTCCACCATGCGACCTCGGGCAATCTGGACCAGCGCGGTGTTGGCGACGTCACCACGGTCACGCTGCGCGAGTACCTGTCCTTTCCGGCTCGGCGGCGGCTCCTCTACCGGTTGTATCGGCACCCGCTCGTCATGTTCGGTGTCGGGCCGGCCTATCAGTTCGTGATCCGCCACCGCGTTCCGACGGGCCATCCGCTTCGGCACTGGCAGGAGTGGTCCAGCGTTCTCGGCACCAATGGCGCGATCGCCGCGCTTGTGGTCCTGGCGGCGGTGACCGTCGGGCTGAAGCCGCTTCTGCTCGGCTATCTACCGGTGATCCTGCTCGCCGCTTCGATCGGCGTGTGGCTGTTCTATGTCCAACATCAATTCGAGGACGCCTACTGGGAAAGCCGGCCCCGCTGGAATTTCCAGGCCGCGGCGCTTGAGGGCTGCTCGTTCTATGACCTGCCCCGGGCGCTGCACTGGATAACCGGCCACATCGGCTTCCACCACATCCATCATCTGTCCAGCAAGATCCCGAATTACCGGCTGCGCGAGTGCTTCGAGCAGAACCCGGAGTTCCAGGAGGCTAAGCGCCTGACCCTCTGGGACAGCCTGAAGTGCCCGCGACTGGCCCTCTGGGACGAGGAGCGACGCAAGCTGGTGCCGTTCCGCAGCCTCCGCCAGGCATAGCGGGCTTGGACCTGTGCGGACGCGCCCATGTGCTCGACTGCCGGGAGCGCTCTGGCTCGCTACTGCGGGAAATCTGGTTGAACCGCCGTGAGCAGATGCGGAGGCAACACCACGACCCCGCTACGGACGATGAGGGCTCGCGCGCTCATTCGGCCGTGGCAATCGAAACGGCCTCACGTCCTTTCGGCGCTTCGACGATACGCATCGAAACCCGTTGGCCCTCAGCGAGGCCGGTCAGTCCGGCTCGCTCAAGAACGGAAATATGAACGAAAACGTCCTTGCCGCCATCCTCGGCAGCGACGAAGCCAAAGCCCTTGCTGCCATTGAACCACTTCACCGTCCCGGTCGTCTCGATCGCGGTCGACAGGTCTGGAGCCTCCCGCCCACGGGCCTCGGCGCTGGCGGGTGTCCTGCGGGGAACAGGAACGGCGGCGCTTTCGTCGACTTCGAGCACCTGAGTGACCTGCCGCCCCTTGGCGCCTTGGCCGGCATGGACACGCAACGTCGCCCCGGGCGGCACCGATTGGTGCCCTACCGCCTGCAACACCGCGATGTGCAGAAAGGCGTCGCCGGAACCGTCACCCAGTTCGACAAAGCCGAAGCCCTTCTCGGCGTTGAACCATTTCACGACCGCGGCGACGGGTGGGCCGTCGGCCGGCAGGGGCTCGCTTGCAAAGCCGCTGAACGGACGCCGCGATCGGACTTCAGGGAGATCGTGCAGCGAAAACGCGTCGTCGTCGAATCCGTGCCGCCGCGGCCTGCGGAAATCTTTGCCTCTGCCCATCATCCGTGCTCGGCGTCGTCACTGATCGACGGTTCTGCACTCGCGGTCTTGCGCTGAGCCGTCCGTTCTTGTTGCTGTTTCAGTTTCTCTTCCTTCTTCGCTTGTTTGGCGCGATTGCGCTCCGCCCGTTGCTGATTGTAATTCGGTTTGAATGCCATCGATCCTCCTTCTGACGGCCGCACTGTAGCACCGCGGGGACTATATTTCCCGCGCCGTCGCATATCCTGAGGCAAGATTTCGACAGGAGCGGGGGCGTTTCTCGCCGGTTATGGCGTCGCTGGCTTCCGTCGAGAGGTGCCAATTCCCTTTACGGCCGCTTTCTTGTCCGCGGCTTCCTTCTCCAGGCGCTGCTCGCGCAGCCGTGCCGTTTTCAGCGCGTCCGTTCGCCGTTCGTTCTCTTTCGCCGTCAAGACTTCCTCATTGCGTTTCTTGTTCTTGCTCCAGAGTGCCTCCGCCGCGCGTCGGAGGTCTCCGTTTCGTTGCTCTGCCTTGCTCATCCTCACTCTCCTCGAGTTCAACGGGACGCTTACGAACATCGCTGCCCGCACCCGCGAAGGGGGCGTATCGCTGTCCGTCGCCGTTCTCAGTACCCTTCGCGCTCCAATCGCTTCCGCATGGCCTTGCGGTGACGCCGCACCGCTTGCGTCTTCTCACGCACCCTGCGCTCTGAGGGCTTCTCATAGGCCCGCCTGCGCTTCATCTCACGGAACGTACCGTCCCGCTGCATCTTCTTCTTGAGAACGCGAAGGGCTGAATTGACGTCATTGTCTCGAACGAAGACCTGCATGCGGGTTGCCAACCTTTCCTCGCAGAGTGGCGCCTAGGCCTCTACTGTGATCTCGGCTTTTGCTTGCCACGCTCGCGCCAAACGCTTTGCTTTGGTGATTTGCCCGGGCGTCATGCTCAGGGCAACGAGCTCACGTGCTTCGATCGACAGCTCTCGATTGGCGCCCTGGCGACCTGTCATTGCAAGACTCAGCCACATATGAGCCTGCACCACGCTCTGGCGGGTACCCTCGCCGGTACTGCACATGACACCGAGGCTGTGCTGTGCGTCGGGATGGCCCTGTTCAGCGGCTCTCTGGAACCACTTAACCGCCTCGGTGTAATCGTTCGGCGTGGCATTGAGAGTGCCGCGACCGTTTCTGAAGATTATGCCGAGATTGTTTTGGGCATGGGCATTACCCTGCTCGGCAGCGAGAGTGATCTGTTTCACCACGGTTCTCCGGAAATTGAAAAGCTCGAAACATTACGGCCCAGGCGAACCTTGTCCGTCGGCATCGCACGATTCCGAGGCTCCGTTCCGGGCCAGCGCAGATGCCGACCGGGCGCGATCAGGTCGCATCTCCCAAGCCGGCGAAGTGGGGATCTGAACGGATTACATCCATCCAGCGAGCCGGTTCGCTCCGCTCTACGTCGGCGGACAACGCCGCTGATCGGGGACTTGGCGACCATGTCTCGGGAAGCATTAAGGATAAATGGGGTGTGCCGCGGCCGAAACCAATGGAAATCGAATGAAGGTGAGGTCCGGCGTGGCGCCGAGGAGGGCGATATGTAGCCATAAAGGGCCATTTGAGGTCACCCACGGACGAAAGACGCTCCTGGCATAAGCTTTGATGAGGTCGCGGCGAGAGTGCGTATCGGACACGCACCAATGTAGTGCTCGGATTTGGCCTTCCACTCGAACTCACGTCCCGGCAACGCTCATTATGTGAATACCGCCGCCAAGCCTGAATGATTGGAGGCCGGTGGACGCCA
The DNA here is from genome assembly GCA_003576685.1 of Virgifigura deserti. GTDB lineage: Bacteria > Pseudomonadota > Alphaproteobacteria > Dongiales > Dongiaceae > Virgifigura > Virgifigura deserti. Next base: position 13,465 of record QOZR01000017.1, on the reverse strand, counting down.
CGGCGGTAAGGACGGCTACAGCATTTCGATTCAAGATTGCCGTAACGGAGACGATTGTCGGTGGTATCGGGGGCCCGCAACCGAGATAAAAGCCCACCCGATCGGCTGATCGGGTGGGCTTTCTGCGTGTCCGGATGCGCCGCGGGCCGGGTCCGTTCGGCCCGCTGCCTACGCCGCAGGCCGCCGCGGCCGCCAGCCGGGAAGCAGGACCTGGTCGAGGCGCACGCCGCGATACAACACGCTGCCGAAACCGTCCTGAATCTGGTAGCGCCCATGCTTGTCGCGCACGAGAACCCAGGCCGGAACCATCGACCCGTCCCGCGGCGTGCAGCAGCTGTACGCCGAATACAGCAGAAAACTGTCATACGCCTCGGCCGTCTCCCGCGTCATGGCAAAGCCGAGACGCTCGAGATGCGACGCCACGCGGCTCATCAGACGTTCGTCGGCCGCAGTGAACCGAGACAAGTTCAGAGGAATGATCGTGGCCGTCACCAGCGCCTCCTGCATTCATATTTTAGAAAGCATAGCACAGAGGAGGTCAGGTGTATTGGTTAACATTGCTAAGAAAATGAGTTAACTCGGTTTCAGTGCCAAGTATTTGCGTTCGCATCGACCTGATCGTTGGAGAGCTGGTTGAGTACAGCCGGATTCCGATGGAATGAAGGAGGGCTGGTCTATTGAAGGTGGCCAACGCGTCGGATGCGGCGCCGGGAGCCATTGCGATAGGGATCTGTGCCAGGCCGCTGCGCCTCGTTCGGAGATGGAAGTTAATGGCTCCGCTGGGCTTTCGTCTTCGGAGCCGTGGGGCTATCTTCGCCGCTCAGACGAGATTGAGTTTACGAGAGCACGATCCGATCGGGTTGGTTCAGCCGGATCGATGAGTCGTCCTCCGATTCAATGACTATGCACAGGAGAGGACGAGATGACGACGAATGAGATTGCCAGAATTCAGGATTACCTCCGCCGAACCTTCGCCAACGACCGTATCGCGATCGATCCGCCGATAAAGCGCGGTGCGCCCGTCGAAGTTCGGGTCGGCGACGAATTCATCGGCGTCCTACATCGCGACGAGGAGGAAGGCGAAGTCTCTTACGCGCTGCACATCACGATTCTCGAAGAGGACCTGCCGCCCGCCAGCCCCGTACGGGCGGGAACCAAGCGGAAGTAGTGACAACTACCGGGTTCCGGGCCGTCACCCCTTCAGCGCCGCGCGGCAGTGACGCGCGATGGTCATTTCCTCGTCCGTCGCGATGACCCAGACGGGCACGCGGCTCTCCGGAGCGGTGATCAGCGGGCTGCCGGCTTGGTTCGCGGCCTCGTCGAGGATGATGCCGAGCCAGTCCGCGTCGCGGCAGACGGCGGCCCGCACCGGCGCCGCATTCTCGCCGATGCCGCCGGTGAAGACGAGCGCATCCAATCCGTTCAGCGCAGCGGCCAGCGAGCCCAGATGGCGGTGGATCTGATAGCAATATTGCGCGACCGCCGCTCTCGCCGACGGATCGTCGCTGGCAAGCAGGCTCTTCATGTCGGAACTGAGCCCTGAGAGCCCGAGCAGGCCGGAGCGGTTGTAGAGCAGGTCCTCGACCTCAGCGAGGCTCATGCCCTCGGTGCGCATCAAATGGAGGAGGGCGCCGGGATCGAGACTGCCGCTGCGCGTTCCCATGACCAGCCCGTCAAGCGTGGAGAACCCCATGGTGGTCGCGACACTGCGGCCGTCCTCGACGGCGCACATGCTGGCGCCGTTCCCGAGATGGGCGATGACGAGACGGCGCGGCAGCGGTGCGCGGGTGACGTGCGGCAGACCGGATACAACGGATTCGTAGGAGAGTCCGTGGAACCCATAGCGCCGCAGTCCGCGATCGGCATAGCCGCGCGGCAGGCCGAGATGCTTCGCCTCCGCCGGCTGCGTCGCGTGAAACGCAGTGTCGAAGCAGGCGACCTGCGGCAGATCCGGCAGACGCTCGACCAGCGCCCGGATGGCCGCGACATTATGCGGCTGATGGTGCGGTGCCAGAGGCTCAAGCGCCGCGAGCTGTTCGACAACCTCCGGGGTGATCCGGATCGGTGCCGAGAAGAGCGCGCCACCATGGACGACCCGGTGACCCACGCCGGCAAGCCCGCCACCGCGATCCCGTCCCAGCCAGTCGAGCAGCAGCGCTAAGGCGTCGCAATGATTGCGGACCGTCCCTTCGGCAGTCTCGAAGGGCAGCGGACGGCCGCTGCTGTCGGCTGCCTGAAGGCGGGGCGAGACGCCGATGCCGGCGATCTGCCCCCGAAGCGTCAGAGCGGGATCGGCATTTCCCGGCGATGGTTCGTAAAGGGCGAACTTCAGGCTGGAGGAGCCTGCATTCAGAACCAGCAGACGGTCGGTCATTGCCGCTGCTCCGACTCTGCGGCGCGACCGGTCAGCCTGTTTTTGCAAGCCTCGTCCTTCGACAAGCTCAGGACGAGGCCCTCATGCTGAGCCTGTCGAAGCATGAAGGCCTCCGGTTCCCGTCTCGTCCGTCATGCGGACGCCGAACCTACACGCCAGCCTACGCGACGGTGTACCCCTTGTACTTGTCGAGCATCCGCCTCGGCTTCTTCAGCGCGTCGCGCCGGAACGGGTCGCCCAGCTCCTGCGTCACCATGATCTCGACGATTGTCGGTCGGTTCGAGGCGGTCGCCTCGCGCAGCGCATCGCCGATCTGGTCGGGATGCTCGACCTTGATGCCGTCGGCCCCCATGGATCGGGCGATGCCGGCGAAGCTCGGATTCTCGAGATTGGTCCCGACATAGCGGTCGGCATAGAAGTCGATCTGGTTCTTCTTCTCGGCGCCCCACTGGCCGTTGTTGAACACCACCGCGGTCACGGGGATGTTCTCGCGCACGCAGGTCAGCGTCTCCTGCAGGCTCATACCCCAAGCCCCGTCGCCGACATAGGCGACCGCCGGCCGGTCGGGCGCCGCGACCTTGGCACCGATCGCGGTCGGGAAGGCATAGCCGCAATTGCCGAAGCTCATCGCGGCGAAGAAGCTCCGCGGTGTCTCGAACCGGAGATAGCTGTTGGCGACCGAGCAGATGTTGCCGATATCGGTCGTTACCATGGCGGTCTTCGGCATCGCCTTCTCGAGCTCGCGCAGGGCACGGCGCGGCGCGATCGGCGCGCCGTCCTTCAGCGACCATGCGTCGAGTTCCGTCTCCCAGGCCGATTTCTGCTTGGTGATCTCCGCCATGCGGGCGTCCTTGTTGCCGCGGGCGGCGATCGTCTCGTTCATCGTCTGCAGGCGGTTCAGGATCTCGACCGCCGCCGCCCTGGCGTCGCCGCAGACGCCGACGCTGATCTGCTTCACCAGGCCAAGCATGCGGTGGTCGGAATCGACCTGAATGATCTTCGCATTCTTCGGCCAGTAGTCCAGGTCGTGCTGCGGCAGTGTGCCGAACGGGCCAAGCCGGGTGCCCAGCGCCAGCACGACGTCGGCCTGTGCGATGATCTTCATCGCCGCCTTCGACCCCTGATACCCCAGCGGGCCGCACATCAGCGGATGGCTGGCGGGGAACGAATCATTGTGCAGATAGCTGGCAACGACCGGGGCGGACAGATATTCGGCCAGCGCGACCGCCTCGTCCTGGCCATCCGACATGATGATGCCGCCGCCGGCCACGATCACCGGGAACTTGGCCTGGGCGAGCATCTGCGCCGCCTCGTCGAGGCTCTTCGGCCCGCCGCCCGAGCGCTCGACCCGGTTCGGCTTCGGGATCTCGACATCGACGTCGCCGTAGAACAGGTCGCGCGGGATGTTGAGCTGCGTCGGCCCGCGCTCGGTCAGCGCCAGGTCGAAGCAGCGGCTCGTCAGCTCGGCCAGACGATCCTGGCGGCTGACATGGGCCTGGTACTTCGTGATCTTGGAGAAGATCGGCAGCTGCTCCGTTTCCTGGAAGCCGCCGAGCCCAATGGTGCTGGTCCCGGTCTCCGGCGTGATCACCACGACCGGCGAATGCGCCCAGTAGGCGGCGGCGACCGCGGTGACGAAGTTGGTGATGCCGGGGCCGTTCTGGGCGATGCAGACGCCCGGCTGATTGCTGACCCGCGAATAGCCGTCGGCCATATGGCCGGCACCCTGTTCATGGGCAACGGAAATGAAGCGGATGCCGGCGGGCTCGAATAGGTCGAGCGCATCCATATAAGCCGAGCCGACGATGCCGAAGATATGTTTGACGTTATGCGCGACCAGCGTCTCGACGAATGCTTCGCTCGGCGTCATGCGGGTCATGACCGTTCCCTTTCCTTAAACCGAATCGCACTTTCCCATCGACCAGTGCTCTTCCTATGACACTGCGGCGAGGGTCCGCCTTGTAGGGCCAGTTCGCGATTTTCGCCTATGCCAGGGCGCGCGGTCAGGGTTTGGAGCAGGCGTCGATGATCTCGCCGAGGATGCTCAGACCGGATTCGATCCGGTTCACCGGGATCGAGGAGAAGCCGAGCCGAAAATAGTGCGACGGGGCCTTGGACATGAAGTGGACCGCACCGGGTTCGATCAGCACGCCCCGTTTCGCCGCCTCCTGGGCAACGAGCGCGGTATCGAGCCCCGGCGGTCCGGCGACCCAATAGGCCGTGCCGCCGGTGACCCGATGGAACGAGCAGGTCGGCAGGTGGCGTTCCAACGCCGTCCGCATCACCTCCCAACGATCCCGATAGGCATGGCTGAGGCGGCGTATCAGCGAGTCGTGATGTCCGAGGGCCAGAAATGTCGCGAGCGTCCGCTGGTTGTTCGTCGGCGGGTGCCGCAGCATCAGGCGGCGGAGTGCCCGCATCTCGGCGATCAGCGCCTTGGGGCCGACCATGTAGCCGAGGCGCAGGCCTGGCGCCAAGGTCTTCGACAGGCTCGCCAGGAAGATGACGCGGCCGCTCGCATCGATCGACTTGAGCGCGGCGGTCGGGGATCCGACATGATTGATCTCGCTGTCGTAATCGTCCTCGATCACGATGAAGTCCGCGCGTCGCGCGCGATCAAGCAAGGCCATGCGGCGTTCGAGCGTCATAGTCGCTGTCGTCGGAAACTGGTGGCTCGGCGTCACATAGACGTAATCGCAGCCATCGAGCGCATCGTCGGCGACCATACCCTGCGCGTCGACGGGCAACGGGCGAATGCGGTCGGTCTTGAGCGCGAAGATGTTCCGCGCATCGACATAGCCCGGATCCTCGAAACCGATCGTCGTCTCGGCGCCCATCAGCAGACTCGCCAGCAGATACAGGGCGTGCTGCGCGCCTACGGTCACGAGGATCTCGTCCGGGGAAACGCGGATGCCTCGGCGCGGCAGAAGCCGAGTCCGAATCTGTTCGACCAGGAGAGGATCGTCTTCGGTGAAACTGTCGCTCGCCCAATCCCGCACGGCTTCCACGCTCAGCGCCTGCCGCGAGCATTGCCGCCAATCCGCGATCGGGAACAATGCGGGATCGAATTGGCCGTAGATGAAGGGATAGGGGTAGCTCTGCCAATTCTGTGGCTTGACGATGTTGCGCTGCCGCGACGGCGTGACCTGGAACCGGGAGTCCCAGTCCGGCGCGCCGGTATCATGGGCCGGCGCCGCTGTTATGCCGCTGGCGCGACCTTCCAGGATCTCCTCATTGACGAAATAGCCGCGCCGCTCCCGCGCGATCAGAAACCCGTCGGCGGCCAGATCCTGATAGGCAAGCGTCACCGTATTACGTGCGACCGACAGGATCTGCGCCAGCCGCCGACAGGACGGCAGCGGCTCGCCCTTTGGGATCTGGCCCTGAAGGATCGCCGAAACCAGCATCTGGCGGAGCTGCGCCTGAAGCGTGGACTCACCGTCATGCCGAAGGTGGAAGAGCTCGTCGCGCATCCGTTGGCCCGCTCAAACCTCCTCAACTGGCACTACATCTCGTAGGAAAGGAAAGTCTAGCATCGAAAGGATGGAGCGGCGATAGAGGGTTCCCGAGTCGACGACACCTCGTCTTATGGTAAAATCCAATAGACATAAGCGGGTGCCACGGCGACCGTTCTATCGTAGCATCCAAGCAAGAGCCCGGCTTTGAACCTGGGCCGACAGGGAAGCGAGGGGATCTTGTCGCGATGAGCGCCGACGTCGAGCTCGATCACATCACTGTCCGATTCGGCGACTATGTTGCGGTCGACGACGCGGATCTGCGGGTCGAGGACGGAGAGTTCTTCAGCTTTCTAGGCCCCTCGGGATGCGGCAAAACCACCATTCTGCGGACGATTTCCGGTTTCCTGGAGCCGTCGGAGGGCGGCGTCCGGATTGGCGGCCGCGACATGAGGGGAATCGGGCCGAACAGGCGCCCAACGGCGCTGATTTTCCAGAATCTGGCGCTTTTCCCCCTAATGTCCGTCGCCGACAACATCACCTATGGCTTGAGGGTCAGGGGCGTCTCCGGCGCCGAGCGGCGGCGGAAGGCGGACGAGCTTCTCGAGTTGATCGCGTTGCGCGGCCAGGGCGACAAGAAAGTCGGCGAGCTGTCCGGCGGACAGCGGCAGCGCGTGGCGATCGCGCGGGCCTTGGCCGTCGAACCCGATGTCCTCCTCCTCGACGAGCCTCTGTCGGCCCTGGACCTGAAGCTGCGGCAGCATATGCGCACCGAGCTGCGCACCATACAGCAGCGCGTCGGCATCACCTTCATCTATATCACGCACGACCAGGGCGAGGCGCTGACCATGTCGGATCGGATCGCCGTGATGAGCGACGGCGTCGTGCAGCAGATCGACCAGGGCGCCACCGTTTACGACAATCCGGCGACCAGCTTCGTGGCGTCCTTCGTGGGCGAAAACAATCCCTTCTTCGGCCGGGTCAGTCGGACCGAAACGGGATTTGCCGTGGCCGATACCGCCTCGGGGGCCCTGGTCGGGCGCAACCCGCAGGGGCTTCGGGAGGGAGAGAAGGCCATCGTCTTCGTCCGGCCCGAGGCGCTGGTCGTCGGCAACGGGGCGGCTAACGGGCAGGCTAACGTCATACGAGGCATGGTGACGAACGCGGAGTTCGAGGGGCCAACGGTCAACCTCTATCTCCGTGTCGAGGGCGGCCGGGAGGTGATGCTGCTCATGCCGCATAGCGGTGGTGCTCCCTCCCTCGCGATTGGGGAGGAAGCCGTGGTCTCCTTCGACCCGCAACGCGCCGTCGTTCTGCCGGAGGGGGCGCTCGCCGGTGAGTAGTCGGCGTCTCCCGCTTGGAGTGTCTAACAAGACCCAGGCCAACGCAGACCGTGGCCGGGTGTTGTTAGACACTTTTGTCCCGGGTCGCGGCGGCGCAACCGACGGGAGCTGACGCGAATGCGGTTCGTTCGGCGCAACGGCCTTTTTCTTTCCGGCTATCTGCTGGTCGCCGTCACGGTCTGGATCGTCTTCATGATCGTGCTGCCGCAGCTCTATATGGTCGATTTCTCCTTTCGGCCGAATCTGCCGCTGAACGAGATCGGCGGTCCCGACGACAAATACACGCTCGAGAACTATCGCTACCTAGTCTTCGGCCGGCCGACCGACGAGGCGCTGCTGAACTGGCTTCACCTCGAAGTCTTCTTCCGGACGATCATCGCCAGCATCTGCGTGACGCTGCTGGACTTCTGCCTCTGCTATCCGCTGGCCTACTACATGGCGCAGGTGGCGCGTGGCGGCCGGACGCGGCTTCTGCTGCTGCTGCTCATTCTGCCATTCTGGGTCAACGAGATTCTGCGGGCCTTCGCCTTCCGCCTTCTGTTCGCCTCGGGCGGCATGATCAACACGGCGCTCTTGGGATTGGGCCTGATCGAACAGCCGATCGACTTTCTGCGGGCGGACGTCGCGCTCTATGCCGGCCTGAGCTACGCCTACATCCTTCTGATGATGTTTCCAATCTACAACGCGGTCGAGAGCCTCGATCACAATCAGGTCGAAGCCGCGCGCGATCTCGGCGCGCCCTGGTGGCACATTCACCTCTTCGTCGTCATGCCGTTCGCCAAGCCCGGCATCGCTGCCGGCTGCACGATGGTGTTCATGCTCTCGGCGGGCGCGCTCGCCGTCCCGCAGATCCTCGGGGGGCCGAGCAGCCTCTGGTTCACGCAGGTCATCTATGACTGGTTCTACCAGGGTGGAAACTGGCCTCAGGGGTCGGCTTATGCGTTCGTCCTGCTCATCGCCTGCATCCTCTTCGTCCTGCTCGTGATGCGCCTGTTCAAGGTCGGGCTGGGAGAGATCGCCAGATGACGTCGCAGACGGTCCTCCGGCTGATGGTCGGATTCTACATCCTCCTGTTCTTCGCCTATCTGTTCGGCCCCCTGGTGCTGATGGGAATCACCGCCTTCAACGCGAATTCCTACCCGCAGGTGACCCCGTGGGAGGGCACCACGCTGCAGTGGTTCGCCGAACTGGCCAAGGACGACCAACTGCTGGAGGGCATCGGCAACAGTCTGTGGATCGGGTTGGGCGTAATCTGCCTGTCGGTGCCGATCGGGCTGGCCGGCGCGATCATCATGACGCAGATTCACCGCCGTGCGCGCCCGATCTATTACACGATCATCGTTTCGCCGGTTCTGACGCCGGGGGTGATCCTCGGGATCTCGACCCTGGTCTTCTGGGACAGGATGGGAACGGCTTTCGACGCAGACTACGAATCGCTCTTCTATGACGGGATCTTTCTCACGATCATCGGCCAATCCACCTTCATCTCCGCCTATTGCATGCTGGTCTTTCTGGCGCGGCTGCAGCGCTTCGACTACTCGCAGGAGGAGGCGGCGCTCGATCTGGGCGCAACCAATGTCCAGGTCTTCTGGCAGATTCTGATTCCCTTCCTGCGGCCGGCGATCTTCTCCGCCGCCGTCCTCGCCTTCCTGACCTCGTTCGAGAACTACAACACGACGGTCTTCACGATTCAGGCGGAAAGCACCCTGACCACCGTGCTGGCCGGCCGGGTCCGCATGGGCACGACGCCGGCGCTCAGCGCGCTTGCGGTCATCATCATCGGCGTCACGCTTGTCGGGGCTGTCTCCTATGAACTCCTGCGGCGCCGCGAGAGCAGGAGGCAGGCGCCGGGAGCCGATGCCGTCAAGCTCAAGAAGCGCTTCCGCGAGCCGCAAGCCGCCGCGCAGGCGCCCCAGGCTTAGAGTGTCTAACAGAACTTATTCATAGTCTGCGTTGGCCTGGGCTTGACGCGGGTTAGGAGCCGGGCCGCCGGCGATGCCGGGCGCATCGGCAAGGTCCGGCGACGCGGCCCCGCGTCAAGCCCAGGCCAACCCGACGGGCCGTTCTCCGATCGCCGCGGGACGGTGTCGGCCGGCGCTCGCGATGCACCAGCATCGCGTCGCACCGCCCTCCTAGCCCACGGCGACCGGAGAACGGCGCAGACCGTGAATAAGTTCTGTTAGACACTCTTGGAGCGGCCGCCTGGCCCGTAAGAAAACGCGAACTGGCCCTACGTCACCCGATGGTTCCCGCATAGCCTCGATACTGCCGGTCGCCCGGAGCGCGCGGTGTCGCGCCGTTCGTTTGGCTTTGGAGGGTTTCCCATGCGGTATGCTGCGAACAGTCTCGAACATCATTGGATGCCGTTCACGAGCAATCGCGATTTCAAGTCGGCGCCCCGGTTGCTCGTCAAAGGAGAGGGCCTTTATTATTGGAACGAGCGGGGAGACCAGATCATCGATGCGAGTTCCGGCCTGTTCTGCTGCGCGGCGGGCCATGGACGGCCCGAGATCGCGGAGGCTGTTGCGAATCAGCTGACGGAGCTCGACTACGCGCCGCACTTCCAGGTCGCGCACCCCTCTTCGTTCGAACTCGCCCGCCGGGTCGCTTCGATCACGCCCGACGATTTGAACTACATCTTCTTCACCAATTCGGGTTCCGAATCCGTTGACACGGCGATCAAGATCGCGCTGGCGTATCACCGGGCTCGCGGCGAGGGCCAGCGGGTCCGGTTCGTCTCGCGCGAGCGCGCCTATCACGGCGTCAATATCGGCGGCGTCTCGCTCAGCGGCATGATGCGGAACCGCGAGACCTTCGGCGCGGTGATGCCCGGCATCGCCCATATGCGCCACACCTGGCTGCCGGAGAATCGGTTCACGAAAGGACAGCCCGCGGCCGGTGCGGAGCTGGCCGACGACCTACAGCGCTTCGTCGATCTGTACGGCGCCAGCACCATCGCCGCCTGCTTCGTCGAGCCGATCGCCGGCTCGACCGGCGTCCTGGTGCCGCCCAAAGGCTATCTCGAGCGACTGCGGGAAATCTGCGACCAGAACGGCATCCTTCTCGTCTTCGACGAGGTGATCTCAGGCTTCGGCCGAACCGGGAAGGCGTTCGCGGCGCAGAGCTTCGGCGTCACGCCGGACATCATCACCATGGCGAAGGCGCTGACCAACGGCGCGCAGCCGATGGGCGCGGTGGCGGTCAGCGACAAGATCTACAACACCATCGTCGACAGCGCGCCCGAGCACGCCGTCGAGTTCTTCCACGGCTACACCTATTCGGCCCATCCGGCGGCCTGTGCCGCGGGCCTCGCGACCCTGGAGATCTATCAGCGGGAAGGGCTCTTCGAGAGGGCCGAGGAACTATCGTCCTATATGCTGGAGTCAGTGTTCGCGCTGAGCGACCTGCCGGTCATCACCGATATCCGGGGCTACGGCCTGCTCGCCGGCTTCGATCTCGCGCCTGCGGACAAGCCCGGCGCGCGCGGCTATGATGCCCAGAAGCGGCTGTTCGCCGCCGGGCTGCACATCAAATTCACCGGCGATGCCGGAATCTTCGCGCCCGCCATGATCGCCGAAAAGAAGCATATCGACGAGATGTGCGCGACGCTGCGACAGGTGCTGAGCGAATATTAGAGCCTGATCCGATCACATCGGACCGATGTGATCGGTGAATCAGTCTCTCGCTATTTGAAATAGAGGGCGATTCACCGAACAGGTTGATCCAACCTGATCGGATCGCGCTCTAGCGGGGGCTCCCGCCGCGGCCCTCCCCCAGCCGGGCTGGGGGAGGGACCCGCGCTAGAGGGAGGGAAGGGACCGCTTACGCGGCGACGAACTTGTCGACATATTCGTTGCGGATTTCCGCGTACCAGGACGGCGTCGGCGGCCACGGCCACAGACGGTCGAGCGCGTCACCCGGATAGGCCTCCTTAAAGTTCTTCTTGGCTGTCTCCGTGAGATATTCGTCGGCGCCCTTCGCGGTGGCGTTATAGCCGGTTTCATTCGCCAGCAGGCCGCCCGTCTCCGGCGTGTAGATGAACTTGATGAATTCGTAGATCTCATCGATGTTCTTGGCCCCGACGGGAATGGAGAGCCCGTCGAGCCAAGTGAAGGCGCCTTCCTGCGGGGCCATGAAAGTCACCGGCTCGCCGTCGGCCTTGAGGCGGAGCGGCGGGCCGTCCCAGGTCTGGCCGAGGACGACGTTGTTCTGCATCAGACCGTTGATCTGACCGTCGGCGTCGTTCCAGAACTGCTTGACCCACGGCTTGTGCTCGACGGCGAACTTGGTGATCTCCGTCCAGATCCGCCGCATGTTCTCCTCGTCCTTATAGGCGTCGTGCAGGCGGTTCGTCGGCAGCTTGCCAGACGCGTCGAGATAGAGCCCGATGCCGGACATCATCGAATGCGCGCGGCCCATGATCCGGCCTTTCATCTCATCCGACCACAAATCGCCATAGCTCAGGTTCTGGTAATCGCTCTCCCATTTGTCGGTCCGCCAGGCCAGCGCCTCGGTGCCCCAGACATAGGGCAGGTGCCGCGGCTTGCCATCCCAGGCGAACCCTTCGGAGATCTTCAGCATGGACGGCAGGATGGCGTCCGTCGGAACGCGGTTCATGTCGAAGGTCTGCAGCAGGTCGAGATCCTGCCACTGGCCGGTGCGGTCGTTCGTCGGGCTGATCAGGTCGAAGCCGCGGCCCTTCGTGGCGCGCATCTTCTGGATCAGTTCCTCGTTCGAGCCGTAGGGCGTGTGATTGATGGTGATGCCGGTCGCCTCCTTGAACTTCGAGGTGAAGGCTTGCGGCAGGTAGTCCGACCACATCATGATGTCGAGGCTGCCGGACGACGATCGGGCATCCTTGATGAACCATGGGCCGATCGCGGCGACGCTGCCGGCCGCCGCGGCGGTCTTCAGCAGGGTCCGGCGGGACACTGATCCCGCCCGCTTCGGTGTCGTCCGCCGGCTAATCTTTGTCTTGCTCATCTACGCCTCCCATAGCGATGAAAGCTCATTCCTGCCTGCGGCGGGCAGGGCTTCGTCCGGTACCCGCAGCAGGCCTGATCCCGAGGGTCGGCAGTCATCGAATGTGGTCGTGGCAGCTTCCTGTTCGGCATGGTCGCCGTTCGGCTGCCTTTGTTGTCGCGCTGCCAATCAGGCAGACGAGTTTATTTCTGCCGTCCCCAGAATACCATAAGCGGCGCCCCCGCCACAGACTAGGCCCAATCCTCGGCTTTCGTTAGGGCCAAGCGCGCCTACGCGGCGTTCTGTCCGTAATAGAGGGTGACGGTGTGCTTGGCCTCGGCGAAGAACAGCCAGCGCTCGATCAGGACGCCGGCGGTGGCGCTGAGCGCGGCGGCGAGCGCGGCGAGGCTTGCGGCCCAGGGCGGCAGCGCCAGGGTGGCCAGGGTCAGCGCCAGCGGCAGGGCGAAGGCAAGAAGCGCGGCGATGCGGCGCAGCCGCGCGGCATGCTTGCGGGCGATCCGGTAGCCCATCTCGCGCAGCAGGTAGTTCTCCTGCGTGTGCGGCGCCTCGAACAGCCGCACCGGGCCGAGCCCCTTGAGCCCGGTCGCGCTCTCCGGCGTGGCGGCGCTCCGCGTCCGGTCGATGAACCGCCAGTAGGCCAGCTTCAGCGGGGCGGCGAGCAGGAGCGCGGCGACGGCGAGCCCGGGCACGGCCGGCTGCGGCAGGGCGAAGAGCCGGACCAGGAGGTGGAGCCAGAGCGCCCCCGTCATCAGCGCCAGCGCGAGGTAGTTCGGCGCGACCCAGCGGTTGGCCCAGCGCTGGATCGGCTTGAGCGAGACATAGATCATCGCCGTGCAGTAGACGGTCAGGACGGCCAGCGCCGCGGTGAGCAGGCCGAGCAGCGCCCACGGCCCCGAATTGCGCTCCAGCCCGACCCAGCCGAGCGCGTAGAGCCCGGCCGGCGGGTAGGTCGCGAGCGCCGCCACCCCCTCGCGCGAGAGCCAGGACGAGCGCCACTGCGAAAAGGCCCGCCAGGCGCGCTCGGGATGGCCGAGATGGAAGGTCGAGGCGAGCAGGCCGGCGCTGATCGCGCCGAGCGCCAGGCCGAAGGCGGCGAGGCCGAAGCCGCGCGCCGCCGGCAGCAGCCCGAGCGGGCCGAGCAGGCCGAGCAGCGCGAGCAGGCCGGCGCCGGCGCCCGAGAGGGTGGTGAACAGGATGACCGAGGCGGCGGGATGCATGGGCGGCGGCGGCGGGCTCCCTAGCGCGCCAGCAGGCGGTCGAGCCAGCGCCAGAGCGGCCCGGCGGCGGCGAGCTCGGCGGCGGGGATCTCC
>QOZR01000016.1 GCA_003576685.1 Virgifigura deserti | reverse complement strand
TATCCGTTCGATCGGGCGAGACCCGCGTCCCAGGTGCCAGCCGGTGTTGGCCGAATGGTGCGCGGCAGTCCAAGCCCGGTCTCCCTGATCCTCGAGGTTCATCCGACCAAGCAACGCCGCGCCGACCGTGCCCTCCGCGCCCACCGTACCCTCCGGGCCGACCGTACCCTCCGGAATGTCTCCGGCGGCCGGCGATGCTGCGGAACCAGACCCCGCCGAGCGGGTTGCCTTGCCACCTCAGAGCCCGGCGGCGAAGGAGAGAGCCATGCACGACGCCCGCACCCGAGAGCGGCTCCACCGCTCGCTGTCCGAACTGGTCGAGGCCGCCGGCGCCGTCATGGGCAAGAGCAGCCTCGTCTATGCCGCGGGGCTGCGCGCCCTCACAACCCGCACCCCGGACGATACACAGCAGTTCTTTCGGCATCTCGACCATCTCAACGAGGCGGACCAGATCTGCATCGCGCAGCGCCGAACCATGGTCCGCTATGAGCACTGGTCGATGTGATGCCTGCGACGGCGGCCGCCCTGGCGTCGTCCTGTCCGCGGGATCGCACCGCCATCCGGGTGCCGGCAGGATGACCCCGCACCGGGTCTCGCACGAGCTCCTGCGGCGGGTCGGTCCGAGGCTGCCCTTGCTTGCACGCGCGGTGGCGCATGTGACCTGGGGCGAGGCCGAGCTGCGCCTGCTCCCGGCCCTGTGTGACCGCGACCGGATCTCCGTCGATGTCGGCAGCGGGTTCGGCGTCTATGCCGCCATCATGCTCCTGTACTCCCGGCAGGTCCTCGCATTCGAACCCGATCCGCGGCGCTACAGGCTCCTGCGGGGCTCATTCGCGCCGGCGGTCGCGGTCAAGAACTGCGCCCTCTCCGATCGGGCCGGCTCGGCAGCGCTGCGCGTCCCCGTCGTCGCCGGGCGCGCGTTCGTCGGGCGAGCGTCGATCGAACCCGAGAACGGGTTCGGCGGCCACCGCCGCGCCGCGGCGGTGGCGGTGGAGACCCGGACGCTCGACAGCTTCGCATTGGGCGCGGTCGGGCTCATCAAGATCGACGTCGAGGGCCATGAGCTCGCCGTGCTGCGCGGGGCACGCGAAACCCTGGTTCGGCACCGCCCCAACCTCATCATCGAGTCCGAACGGCGCCATCATCCCGACTGCCCCGATCGGATGTTCGCGGTCCTCGCGTCGCTCGGCTACCGAGGGTTCTTCCTGCTCGACCGCCGCCTCGTCGCGGTCGACGGCTTCGATCGGCGGAAGCACCAGCAACCCGGATCGGTCGGCTGGTGCGGCAAGAGCCCGGCCGGGCTCTACATCAACAACTTCATCTTCGTCCACGAGCAAGCGGATCTGGATCGGCTGAAGGCGACCCTAGGCAAGGATGCCGTCGGCGCCGCCGCCGCAACCGCGGCGGAGAAGGAGGTGCCCCATGCTCGCGACGATCGCCTTCGCGGCGGCCCTTGCCCTTAGCGCTTCCCTTTGTCTTTTGTGGCCGTAGACTTGCGTGCACCGGTCTTCCGGGTTGCTCTCCCGCCATTTGAAGAGGCATCTTCCTCAGCCGAAGCAAGCATGGCGGGATTTACCTCATTCTCGGCGAGCGCCGTCATCTCGTCGTCGAAGCGCTTGCCGTTCTCCAGCGCCTTCTCGAATGCACCGACAGCCGTGTCCTGGTCGAGCGCCCGGCCCAGCGCCGCCGCCGTGCCCCACGCAGCAATGCAGTAATGCTCGACCTTCTGCACGGCACCGATCAAAGCAGCGTCCAGCACCGTCTCGTTTTCAATCTCCTCGACGAGCTGATTGGCCTCTTCGATCAGGCCCTCCATGGCCTCGCACTTCTTACGGCCCTTGCTGACCTCGAGCTCCTCGAAGACCTGATCGATCGCCTCCAGGATCGTTTGTCCTTCTTCGACGCGCTCCTGGAGCTTGCCGCGCAGGCTCTCCGCCTGGACGGCTTTCGTCAGGCGTGGCAAGGCCCGCGATAGCTGCTTCTCGGCGCTGTAGATGTCACGCAATTCGTTCGTGAACAGATCATCGGCAGAATTGATCTTCATGAGGACCTCACTGTGGTTGGGCGGCCGATCCGGTCAAAGGCCGAACCCGCTCGGGGAGCGGGAACAGAGCTATCATGCGACTGCTGATCTCGACCCCTTCAAGGACGAAGGGCATGCGCGCTTGGCGCCGGACGAGGCTAAAAAGAATGCATGCTACGGTAGATAGCTGGATAGGAAGCGATATGACTGTCCAGGAACACCGGGCGGGAGGAAGAGTTCCGAAAATGCCGGGCTGTTGGAGGACGGCGGATCGATGCGGCCGGCAATGCTCACGCTCACCGAGCGCTTTGCACGCCCCCATCTCCGTTGACAGTGTGTACGACGAACTCTCCGGGTGAGGCTTGGCGACGATCGAATTCGCGCAGGGCCTGCTCCATCTCCGCGCGCCCGGCTTCCCAGCGTTCCGTCAGGACCGGCCGGGAAAAGTCGAAGGCCCTCATCTCCACGTCGTGTGGAACGGGGGCGTGGATCAGAAGGAGGAGCGTGGTCGAACTGTCGGCGCTCTTCGCCCCTTCCGCCAAGGCCGAAACAACGTCAGCATCGGTTCGCAGTTCCGCCGGCAGTCTTTGACCGAGCACCCGCAGATGCCGGCGCAAGTCGTGGACCCGGCGCAGCTTTTCAATTGCCTTCCAGGTCTGGCTGGTGAGCAGCAGGTCGAGTTGCCGGTCGACGGCTTGTCCCACCGTTTTCGGGGGGGCGCCCTGCCGGCGGAAAAGGTCGATGGCTATGCACAGGTGATCCTCCGCCGACGGTTCGGCCAGGGCGGCCTCAAGCGGCAGGTTCGTGACCATGCCGCCGTCGCACAGAAGACGGCCATCAATCTCGACCGGCGGAAAGAACGGGGGAAAGCCGCTGCTTGCCAGCAGATGGTTGAGCCCGATCGGCGCATCCTGCGTATCGAAGCGGACCTCTTCCCCGGTGATCAGGTCTACCGCCACCACGGTCAGACGCATTGCCCCGCTGTTCAACCGCTCAAGACTGGTCACGCGCTCCAGGCTGGTGCGCAACGGCGCAAGATCATAAAGGCTCGTGTCTGCAGGCATGCCGGGTAGCAGGGACAGCCCACCCGGGAAGCGCGGCCTGAAGACGCCCGGACTGCCCAAGACCTGGGACTGCAACACTCGGGCCCGGTCGTCACCCCAGAACGCCGGGCTCAAAGCCCATGCTGCGCCGTCCTGCGCGGCCCCGTCCCAGAACTGTCGCAGGCTCTCCACACGCCGTTCCGGCGGATTACCGGCGACGATAGCGGCGTTCACGGCACCGATGGAGGCGGCGACGATCCGGTCCGGCTGCAAGCCCCGTTGGTGAAGCGCTTCGTAGGCGCCTGCCTGATAAGTGCCGAGCGCATTTCCTCCGGACAAAACGAGCGTGATCCGTTCCGTCATGGCGACAACCCTATTGGACTTCACGTTATAGTAGGGCTCATGACCTACGCCTGTTCGGCAAAGCCTCGCGCCACCTGAGAGGCGGTCCCAAGGTGGACGGTGAATACCGTGAGCTCACCGAGCAGCATTGTAAGCCGTCGTGGCCGGCTTAGCGAGACGCCCGTCGCGCGAGACAGGGCCCCGATGCGCCGGTTTCGGAGCCAGGACCATGGCGGCACCCTGATCAATGACGCCTCCATTAGTCAAACAGGTTCATCTCGATCACCTAACAAAGTCGGCGCATTATCTTCCGCGGAGTGGACGACCAGATCGTTCGCGGGAACCGTTTGCACACCCGGCCGTTTCTCCGTTCAGTTCCAACCGCGGTCGAGACGGTCTCCTCCGTCGGGGGAGGGACAGCACCGGTCTGGGATCGCTGATCTGGAGTCCTTGGGCTTGCCGCGACGTTGGTTGCTCGCCGTACTGAGATGGATCGGGCTGGCGCCGTCGGCGCTCAGCCTTGCCGAAGGCAAGGCGGCCTATCGGCGCGGCGAGTATTCCGCCGCCTTGGGAGCCTTGCTGCCAGCGGCGGAGGCCGGCGACCGTGATGCTCAGTACTGTGTCGCGACTCTATACCGGGACGGAAAGGGCACGCCCCAGGACGAGGACAGGGCGATCCATTGGTACCGCAAAGCCGCCGAGCGGGGGCACGCGGAGGCGCAGTTCGAACTCGGTCGCGCCTATGACGAGGGCACGGTCGTTCCCCAGGACGATGTCGAGGCGGCCCGCTGGTACGAGCAGGCGGCAAGGCACGGCCATGCCAAGGCGCAGTATCTCCTTGGGCTGATGCACAAGCACATCTGAATAGATGCGATTTTTCGTTGGGTGCGGCCTGGAACTTCAGCCAGAAACCACCGGAGCCCTGGGTGCACAGAGGGGTAAATAAAAGCAGCTGCGGATCCCTGCGACCAGCGTTACTTGCATAGGCCCGCCTCCTCTGGAGGCGGGTCCGTTGCCGTTTGCGCTCAGTGCCAGAATCGCCGCCAAGTCGCCCCTCAGTTCGATCTCCATCTCCCCATTCCGGCACGAGCCGGATCCCCTCGATCAGCGCCCGCAGCGCCTTGGCCGCCTCGGCGCGCGTGTCCTTGCGATCGAGCGCCCCAGTTACCGCCACCATCGGGCAAGACCCTGGCGAGGGCTGCGACGACCCACGGGCTTTCCGTCACGATTGGAGCCGATTTGGATCTTCCTATTGTGAAATGGGACGCGAACGACCTCTTAATGGCGGAGAATTGCCGTGATGGTGATCGCTGGTGCAATACGAGCCGCCCCGCGCAGTGCGTGGGCAACAGACTTCCGGACCCGGCTGCAGCGCCCGGAACGGTCGATCCGCTGCCGAAGGGCTGCAGCCGGATCAATCGCGCGCCCATAGCGCGGTCCTGACCTGTTCAGGATCGAAATGGCCTGAGTTTTACCGTTGAGGCGACGACGTCCCCGGAGACGCTCATAAACATGCAGCGTATGGCAAACAGAGTAAGGGCCGTCCGCAAGGTGCTCCGACTGCTGGGCCGATCCGATAATGCCGCGGGGGGCCAGAATGGCGTCGTTCTGCAGCCCTATCGGGGTTACGGCTCGGCCCACGAAGTATTCCTCATCGGTCGAGTCTTCAAGCAGCCGGGAACGAGCCCAACCGGGCATCGTGGGACGTTGCGCCATGCCGCTATCGACGCCGGACGGCGACTCCTGCGGCGGGGGATTGCCGATGCGACCCTGGTCGTACGCTTCTATGGGACGGAGCAGAGGGTGACGACGGATCGCGACGGCTACTTCCGGATTCATTTGCGTCCCGCACAGTCATCGCCCACGGATCGGCTCTGGCATTCCATAGCACTTGAGTTGATGAGCCCTGTGGCGATTGTGGCCGAAGGCGCGCTGTTTATCCCGCCCGGCACCTGCCGGTACGTGGTCATCAGCGACATTGACGATACGGTGATGTACACGGGCGTCGTCCGCAAGCTGGAGATGCTGTGGCGGCTCTTCATGCAGGAAGCGCGGAACCGGGCCGCGTTCCCCGGGATCGCGGCCTTTCTGCAGGCGCTGCACCGTGGCGTCTCCGGAACCGAAGGCAATCCGATGCTGTATGTTTCCCGCGCCCCATGGAGTCTCTACGAGGTCCTCGATGAATTCTTCAACCTGCACGGCATTCCAATTGGACCGGTGCTGTTCCTGCGGGAGTGGGGGCTGACCTTGCAGAGCCCGCTGCCGCGCCGGGCGAAAGGGCACAAGCTCGAACTGGTCCGCAACATGCTGGCACTCTATGACGATCTGCCCTTTGTCCTGATCGGCGACAGCGGCCAGCGCGATCCCGAGATCTACAGCCAAATTGTGCGAGAGCATCCCGGGCGGGTTGCCGCGATCTACATCCGCAATGTCAGCCGAAATCCCGAGCGGCGCCGGGCGATTGAGGCGCTGGCCGTCGAAGTGGTGAATGCCGGCAGCACTCTGCTGCTTGCCTCGGACAGTTTGGCGATGGCGCGGCATGCGACAGAGCACGGCCTTATTGCGCCGGAGGCGCTGTCCGCCGTCGCAGAGGAGAGAAAGGTGCAGCCGGATGAGCCGGCGCCGAAACCGACCTGCGAGCTCATCCGACCGACCCCGCGCGAAACTCGTGAAGTTGTGCAGCGGGGTGAGCTGACGGACGTGCTCGACGAGAAATCTGACGGAGACGCACCACCGAACGTTGTCGTCGAGCCGGAAGACGAGAAGGGCAGGTAGCTCCACGCGGCGTGATTCTGCGAACCCATCGCCGCCGCCTCTCATAAGGCGGGTATCGGCCCACGATCACAACGGGAGATATCCTCTCCCGGCTAGGCCAAACCGCGGACCGGGTCTATCTACTCGAGTAGCAGCTGACCTCGGAGTTGTGTGCGTCAAATTCAGCAAATTGGTTGGCATGGCGGGTGCCGTTCGGCCTGGGCGGCGCGAAGCCGGTCGATAGCGTAACGCCGCTCAGGCTCGGGTTAATCGGCGCATTTTCCTATTCGCAGTTGGCTATAGGGAGAGCCGACAATTTTCACTCGACAGTAAATGTTGGGGTGAACCAAGCCGGTGCGACGGACGCTTCAAGGTCCATGGTCTCGATGTTGCCTTGATCGATTATTCTGATCCGCGGCCCGGCATGGAGAATTTCCAGTTTACCCTCAAGCGCGCGCACGGCTTGGTCGATGGCAAGTCGCCCCTGAAGGACGGGGGCATCCGTCGGTGCGGCGAGGATCTTGTCTCGCTTGATCCCGCGATAGACGGCATGGGTGAAGTAGTCGGCGAGGACTTGGATCTTTCCCGTCAACCCACGTGCCCGAAGGAGGCTGACCGCGGCGCCGGCGGTGACGGCGCTGCCGACGATATAGTCGATGTCGGGATGCTCCTCGAGCATTTCCTCGATCAGGATCAATTGGATCTCCGTGCCGGTGTCGCCCCATTTCGTGGCGACCACCTCGGCGGAGCTCCCGGCGATGGCCGCACGGAATCCCGTCTCAACGAAGCGAACCCACCCGGCGCCCTTGGGGCCCGGGAACCAGGCGACTTTGACCGGCGGGCTGCCTTTCGGGTGGATCCGTGCGAAATAGGCGCCAATCGATCCGCCCATATCGGTCCACGGGACGGCTGATTTTGCGGTAATCCCGCGGTTGTCGATATCGTTGACGGCGGCGATAACCGGGATGTGCTGCGCCACCTGCGCCACGAGATTCGTCAGTCCGGAATAGGACACGGGGCCGACGATCAAGGCGTCCGCCCCGGCGGCGACGCACTCCTCGATCTGGGCGATCTGCCGGTCTAGGTTCGGATAGCCGCCCGCCTCGACGACGCGCAGGGCGACACCGAGCCGCCGAGCCTCCTCGACCATCCCGTAATTGACGCTGAGCCAGTAGGAATCCTTCAAATGCGGATAGGAGGCGCAGAGGCGCCACTTGCGCGACGCCGTCTTCAATGGCGTATATGCGATCGTTTGGGGCTCGCTCTGGTAGTCGAACGGCGGAACCCAACTCTGCAGCTGCCAAGTCTCGGCCTCAGCCTGCGGCAGCAGGCCCGGTCCGCCGAGAAGGAGCCCGGATATCAGCGCCAGGAGCACCGAGAATCGCGGCAGCGGCTTGCGAACAAAGGTCACGGTCGTCCCCGGTCCGGAAAGGATATCTG
The DNA here is from genome assembly GCA_003576685.1 of Virgifigura deserti. Classification (GTDB taxonomy): domain Bacteria; phylum Pseudomonadota; class Alphaproteobacteria; order Dongiales; family Dongiaceae; genus Virgifigura; species Virgifigura deserti. The sequence continues at coordinate 92,470 of QOZR01000016.1, read as the reverse complement.
CAGGGCGAGATGCCGTGACCGAGTTTTAGCTGCTTCTCCCGGAATTGAAAGAGCGGTTTAATTGCGCCATGGCCAAGGGAATTGGAATCGGCGGTCGTCTGTTCTTCGCGTTCGTTGGGATTTCGGCGCTGTCGCTGACCTCCGGCCTCGTCGGCTGGCTGATTCTTCGCGACATCGCGGAAACGCAGGCGATCGTCGTCACCCGGGCTATGCCGGCGGTCGCCGCGGCGCAGACCGTCGCCGAGATCAGTGCGCGGATGGTCGCCGCGGCTCCCGCTCTCATCGGCGCCAGTGACGAAGACGAGCGCCGCCTTCGGGCGGACGCGCTTTTCAGTCAGGCTGACGCCTTGCGAGAGGCGGTGGCCGCGGTCGACCGCGAGCAGTTCGATGCGGAGCAGCTGGCGGCCCTCGAGCAAGCGGCCGAGGCCGTCCTGGAGAATCTGTTGCGCCAGAACGAACTGGTCGCCGAACGGCTCGCCCACCTTGAGCAGCTCGGCACCCTGACCGCCGAGGCGTTGCAGGCTGCAACCGCGATCACCGATCTGTCGGAAACCCTGGTCTCCAACGCCGCAACGCGGGCGACGGCCGTCATCTCCCATCTCTACAGCCTCATCGAGCCGCCGGTGCAGGAGGAGCGGGCCTATGACGCGCTCGACCGGCTGATCGAGGAGGAGCTGTATCTGATGGAGCGGATGTTCGAGCTCCGTCTTCGCAGCTCGCAGGTCGGCCTGCTGCTGAATCAGCTTGGCAAGTCCGTCGACCTCGCCGAAATCGGCCGGCTGCAGGAAGATTTCACCCAGCATCTCCGGATCCTGTCGCGGCGGGTCTCCGGCATCTCGGATCCGGTTCGCCGCCGCCAGGCGGAAGCCCTGTTCGGCGACCTGTCTGCGGCGAGTGCGCCCGGCGACGGCGATGATGTCTTCGGCTTGCGACGAAGCGTTCTGGCCGCGTCCGCCAGCATCGAGGGGCTCAACCAGCGGAATCGCGAACTGTCGGAGACCCTCGGCGCACTGGTGCGTGATCTCGTCGAATCGTCGCGGACATTCGCGGCGCAGGCGACCCGCGAGGCCGATCGGGCGGTCCGCTTCGGTCTTGGCATCCTCGTCCTAACGTCGGTTACCTCGCTCGTTGTCGCCGCATTGATCGTCTGGCTCTATGTCGAGCGGAACGTGGTTCGGCGCCTCGGCCTCCTGGCTGGCACCATGCGACGGCTCGCCCGCGGCGACCTGACGGTGCCGGTTCGGACTGAAGGCCGCGACGAGCTCACCGAGATGGCGCGCGCGATCCAGGTCTTCAAGGACGAGGCGATCCGCAAGCGCGAGCTGGAGCAGGAGCGGGAACGCGTCCAGGAGGAGCTGCGCCAGCACCGGAACGAGTTGCAGCGTCTCGTCGCCGAGCGGACCGCGCAGCTGACCGATGCCAACGCCCGCCTGCAGGAGGAGGTCCGCAATCACGATAGGGCCCGCGCCCGCGCGGAGACGGCCAATCGCGCGAAGTCGGACTTCCTCGCAACCATGAGCCATGAGATCCGCACGCCGATGAGCGGCATCCTCGGCATGGTCCGCATTCTGTCGGACACCCGGCTCGACCCGGAGCAGCGTGCCCAGCTGGAGATCATCACCGCCTCGGGTACGACCCTGCTCGCGATTCTCAACAACATTCTCGATTATTCCAAGATCGAGTCCGGGCATATCGAGATCGAGAGCACCGATTTCGACTCGCGCGCCGTGGTCGACGGCATCGTCTCGCTGATGCGGCCCCGGGCCCAGGAGAAAGGCTTGCGGCTTGCGGCCGCTTACGCCGACGATCTGCCCGAAGTGCTGAAGGGCGATCCCGGCAAGCTGCGGCAGATCCTATTCAACCTCATCGGCAATGGCGTCAAGTTCACCGAAACGGGGGAGGTTCTGGTCGGTGTCCGGCCGATTAGGGTCGACGAGGCGGCGGTCACGCTTGAATTCCAGGTCCGCGATACCGGCATCGGTGTGCCAGAGGAGAGCCGCGACCGCATCTTCGAGGCCTTCTCCCAGATGGACGCCTCGACCTCGCGCCGCTATGGCGGAACCGGTCTCGGTCTCGCTATCTCCAAGCGGCTGGCGGACACTCTGGGCGGACGGCTCGCGCTCGAGAGCACGCCCGGTGTCGGTAGCCTGTTCAGCCTCACGCTGGAATTTGAACGCGGCGATCCGGGAGCCCTCGTCGCGCCGGATCGGGAACCGATCGGCGATGGCCGGCCCGTGGAACCGAAGACCATGCTGGTGGTCGAGGACAACGAGGTCAACCAGCTGGTTGCCCGGACCTTCCTTGAGAAAGCGGGCCATGCGGTGACCATCGTGACCGATGGCCGTCAGGCGGTGGCTGCGGTCGCGGCAGGACGGTTCGATTTGGTCCTGATGGATGTGAGCCTGCCGGGGATGGACGGGATCGAGGCAACGCGGCGCATCCGCGCGCTTGGTGATCCGGGCAAGCGGCAGATCCCGATCATCGCAATGTCGGCGCATGTCTTCCGCAACGAGATCGCCCAACATCTGGACGCCGGCATGGACGCCTTCGTCGGCAAGCCGATCTCGCCTGAAACCCTGTCGGCCGCCCTCGGCCAGGTCCTCTCCGGCGGCGACCGCCGGATCTTCCTGCCGGTCCATGAGGGCGAGGCCCGAAATGGAGACGCCCACCGGGATGACGCTCACCGGATTGATACCCACTGGGATGAACGCTCGCTGGACCAGACCGCGCTGATCCAGCTCAACGTTCTGCGCGGCGATGTCGATGCGCTCGGCGCGGAGCGAGCGCGGCGTCTGGTCGACCTGTTCCTGGAAACGACGCCGGAGAAGATTGGCCGGCTGCAAGCCGCGGTCGAGGCGGGCGATATGGAGGCGGTGCGCTGGACCGCCCACTATCTGAAGAGCTCGGCCACCGCCCTCGGTCTGCTTGCGCTTGCCAATCGGTCAGGGAGTTTGGAAGGCGCGGCGGGAAGCGATGATTCGGCGCGAGTGACGAGTCTTTTCGCCGGATACGCTGCGCTCTATGAACAGTCACGGGACTGCCTGAGCCAAAGCTGGAACGACCTGCAGCAGCGCGCCGCGGGCTGAGTCACTGGATCTCGGCCGTGAACAGATACCCCTCGCCATGGGCGGTGACGATGAGCTCCGGCATCTTCCGCTCCGGCTCCAGCTTGCGGCGCAGCCGTCCCACCAGAACATCGACCGTGCGGTCGTAAGGGTCCCAGGCACGGCGCATTACCTGGCGCAGCAGGCGCTCGCGGCTCAGCACGACGCCCGGATTCTGGACGAAGGCGACCAGCGTCTGATATTCCGCGCGGGTCAGATCGACCGTCTCTCCTTCGGGCGAGGTGAGGCGCCGCCGGGCGATGTCGAAGGTCCATCCCGCGAATCGCGCGACGGGCGGCTTGGTGGCGGACCGTGAGGCCGATCGCCGCAGCAGGCCCTTCACGCGGGCCAGCAGCTCGCGCTGGTTGAAGGGCTTGGTCACATAGTCGTCGGCGCCGATCTCCAGCCCGACGATCCGGTCGACATCGTCGGACCGCCCGCTGACCAGGATAATGCCGACGTCGGACCGGCTGCGCTGCTCGCGAGTCAGAAGCAGCCCGTCCTCGCCTGGCAGGTTGATGTCGATCATCAGAAGGTCTGCCGGATCGCGGGCGAGAATCGCGCGCATGTCCTCGCCGTTCTCGGCCTCGCTGACGCGATAGCCCTCAGTCTCGAAATAGCCCGCCAGCTTGGCTCGGGTCACCACCTCATCTTCGACGATGACGATGTGAAACGGTGCTGCCAGCAAAGTCTCACCCTCCACTGCAATCTCGTTATTTAACATTTTTTCACAATTTAGCACAGGCCGTTCACCAGGTCCCGTCGAGTCGTTCACAACTGCCCGATAGAATTGTTTCGAGCCTGCTTTGGCGCTATCGCCACTGTCGTCCGTTTGTTGCCGGTCCGCACCGGATGAACGACGGACGCAGAAGAATAAGGCGGGACGGGGAGCAATCCTCATGCCGAAGTCGGCCTTCATACGGCGCGACATGCTTGCTGTCGGGCCGGCAAGTAAGTCCGAACGGATGCGCACGACCGCAAAGCGACATTTCGAAAACACGCGGAAGCGTGAACAACGGGCAAAAGCCGACAATCAACAACAGGAGGTCATCATGCGTTCTGCGAGAGTAAGGCATTGGACATTGGGAATCGGCGTGGCCGCCATGCTCACCCTGACGGTACCCGCCGTGGCGGAGGTGCCGGAATCGAGCGACCCGATCAAAATCATTCACAACAACTGGACGAGCCAGCTGGTGGTGTCGGACATCGCTGGGCAGCTTCTTGAGAAGATGGGTTACACCGTCGAGTACGTACCCTCCAACACGCAGCTGCAGTTCACTGCCATGGGCAATGGCGATCTCCACGTCCAGCTCGAGGTCTGGGAAGGCACCATGCTGGTGCCGTTCGAGAAGGAGGTCGAGGCCGGGCGGATGATCGATGCCGGCTCGCACACGGCGATCACCCGCGAGGAATGGTGGTACCCGATCTACATGGAGGAGAAGTGCCCCGGCCTGCCGGACTGGAAGGCGCTCGACAAGTGTGCCGAGCTGTTCGCCACGGCCGAGACCGCGCCCAAGGGGCGTTATGTCGGCGGGCCAGTCGATTGGGGAAAGCATCACAGCGAGCGCATTGAAGCGCTGGGCATGAACTTCGTCGAGGTGCCAGTCGGGCAGGCGGCGACCCTGTGGGCGGAACTCGACTCCGCCTACAAGCGCCAGGAGCCGATCGTGCTCTTCAACTGGACGCCCAACTGGGTCGAGGCGAAGTACGAAGGCAAGTTCGTCGATTTTCCCGACTTCGCGCCCGAATGCCTCACCGACCCGAGCTGGGGCACGAATCCGGACTTGGCCTATGACTGCGGTGCGACCAAGAAGGGCTGGCTGAAGAAGGGAGTCTGGGCCGGCATGGAGGACAAATGGCCGGCTGCCTTCACCTTGATCAAGAACATGGATTTCACCAATGCACAACTTGCTGAGGCTTCCTCCCTGGTCGATGTCGATGGCCTGACGCCCGAAGAAGCCGCCGCTAAGTGGATCGCGGAGAACGAGCCGGTTTGGAAGGCTTGGATGCCGACCATGTAATCGGTGCCGGATAGTGAATCTCGCCGTCAAGGGCGGGCCGGGCGCGGACGATCGTTCGCGCCCGGCCGCGGTTCCTGCCGAAGCCGCGCTTGCCCGGCACGCCGCTTTCGAAGACCCTGATCGATAACCCGACGGAGGCGCCCGATCAATGGAACGACCCGTCAAGATCGCCTGCCATAACCTTTGGAAGATTTTCGGGCCGAAGCCAACCGAGTTCCTGGCGCGGCATGATCGCGCACCGAGCGCGGCCGACTTGACGGCCGGCGGATATATCGCCGCGGTGCACGACGTCTCGTTCGAGGTCTTCACCGGCGAGATCCTGATCATCATGGGCTTGAGCGGCTCGGGCAAGTCGACGCTCGTGCGCTGTCTCTCCCGGCTGATCGAGCCGACCGAGGGGCAGATCCTGTTCGAGGGGCAAGACCTGCTGCAGGCCTCGGAGACCGATCTCATCGAGCTGCGCCGCCACAAGATGGGCATGGTGTTCCAGCATTTCGGCCTGCTGCCGCACCGAACTGTGCTCGACAATGTCGCCTTTCCGCTGGAGGTCCAGGGCATATCCCGGCCAAGGCGCGAGGAGCGGGCGCGCGAGATGGTTCGTCTGGTCGGCCTCGACGGCCGCGAGGAGTACTATCCGCGGGAATTGTCCGGCGGTCAGCAGCAGCGCGTCGGCATCGCCCGCAGCCTCGCGGTCGAGCCGGAGGTCTGGTTCCTCGATGAGCCGTTCTCGGCACTCGACCCGCTGATCCGGCGCGAGATGCAGGACGAGTTCCTGCGGCTGCAGCGCCTGCTGAAGAAGACGATCGTGTTCATCACTCACGACTTCGCCGAGGCGACGCGGCTGGCCGACCGCATCGGCATCATGAAGGACGGCGCGCTGATTCAGCTCTGCTCGCCGGAGGAGATGATCACGCGGCCTGCCGATGCGTACGTCGCCGAATTCACCAAGGATGCGCCTCGGGCCAAGCTGATCTCCGCCCGGACCGCAATGACGCCGGCGGGAGGGCTGGTGAGCGCTGAGGGCGGTGTTCCGGCGAGCGCCAAGGTCGAAGAGATCGCCGCCTACGTGCTGGGCCGCGCGGAGCCGGTTCCGGTCCTCGGCGACGCTGGTGAGCCGATCGGCGTTCTGGGTCGCGACGCCGTCGTCGAGATCGTCTTCGGAGGGCCGCGTAGCCTGGAATCGGAGAAGGGGCGCGGCGAGAGGCCGACGCTATGACCGCCGTCCCGATTGTGGCGCGACGCGTACGCATTCCGCGACAGTCGGCAGGCCGCAACGCCCTGTTGCTGGCGCTGGCGATCGTCGGGTCCGGCGTCCTGCTGCGCGACCTCCTGCCTTGGACGTTTCGGCTTCCCGACGCGTGGGTCGTGCCGGTCGCCGACTGGATCACGGCGCTCTTCAACTGGCTTGGCTACTCGGCCGATCTCGGCTTGTTCACATTCCGCGACCTGACGCGGGGCATCGCCTGGCTGCTCGCTTGGCCGCTCAGCTGGGCCGATGGCATCCTTTATTCCGGTTTTCCGGCGATCGGCCTGCCCCAATTGCCTTGGATCGTGCTCGTTCTACTCATCACGATCCTGGGGCACGCCATCGCCGGATGGCGGCTGGCGCTGCTCGCCGGGGGGTGCGTGTCCTACCTCACGCTCTTCGGCGTCTGGCGGGGGTCGATGCAGACTCTGTCGATCATCGTGATCACTGTACCGCTGGCCGCGGCGACGGGGCTGGCGCTTGGCATCCTCGCGACCCGCAACCGGCGGGCGGAAGCCGTGCTGACCGGCATGTTCGACCTGATGCAGAGCATTCCGCATTTCGCCTATCTCGTGCCGGTCGTCGTGCTGTTCGGGTTCGGTGACGTGCCGGCGATGATCGCCACCGGCATCTTCGCGATGCCGCCGATGGCCCGCTGCACGATCCTCGGACTGCGGACGGTGCCGAGCGAAGTCATCGAATCAGGACGGATGTCGGGCTGCACGCCGCGCCAACTGCTCTGGAAAGTCCAGCTACCGGCGGCGCGGTCGACGCTGATGGTCGGCGTCAATCAGGTCATCATGCAGACCCTCGCCATGGCGGTGATCGCCTCGCTGATCGGTGCATCTGGTCTCGGCTTCGATCTGCTCTATTCGCTGCAGAGCCTGAAGCTCGGCCAGGCGCTGGAACAGGGGGTCGCCATCGTCGTCATGGCTATCGTTCTGGATCGGCTGAGCCAAGCCTACGCCCGCAAGCAGCCGGTGCGCCACCGCCATGGCGAGGCGATCTGGCACCGCCACGCGCACGCCGCCTTGGCAGTGGCGGTGCTCGTCGTCGGCTATCTTCTGTCGGCTTGGGCTCCCGCGCTGCGTATCCTGCCGTCGGGCTGGGCGATCACCACGGCGCCGTTCTGGGATGCGATCGTCGAATGGATCTCGCTGAACCTTTACGGCTATCTGGGGCTGATCCGGGACGGTCTTCTCGTGAACGTCCTGATTCCGGTCCGCAATCTCTTCCTCGGGACCCCTTGGACCATCTTCGTCGGGCTGGTCGCCCTGCTCGGCTATCGCCTTGGCGGTTGGCGCCTGTCGCTCCTGGTCGCGGCGCTGATCGGCTTCATCGTGATCACCGGCTTCTGGACGCCGGCGATGATCACAGTCTATCTCGTGTCGATCGCCGTGGTGATCTGCACGGGGATCGGCGTTCCGCTCGGCATCTGGGCGGCGCGAAAGCCCAAGGTTGCCTCGGTCGTCCTGACCATCTGCGACACGATGCAGACCTTCCCGTCCTTCATCTACCTGATTCCCGTCGTCATGCTGTTCAAGGTCGGCGATGTCGCCGCAATCACGGCGATCATCGCCTATGCGATGGTTCCGGCAATTCGCTACAGCTATCTGGGACTTCGGCGGGTCCCGACGACGATCGTCGAGTCCGCGGTCGCGTCCGGCTGCACCCGCCGGCAGATTCTGTGGAAGGTGGAACTGCCGCTGGCCCTGCCGGAGATCATGCTCGGAGTCAATCAGACGATCATGATGGGGCTCTTCATGGTGACCATCACGGCACTCATCGGCACGCGTGACCTTGGCCAGGAGATCAACAAGGCGCTGACCGACGCCGACACCGGCCGTGGTCTGGTCGCCGGCCTCTGCATTGCCTTCATCGGCATCACCGCCGATCGGCTGATCGGCGCCTGGAGTCTCCGGCGCAAGCGGCAGCTTGGGCTAGCCTAAGGCGGTGTTGCAGTCTCGATTCGGGGCGGCGCTGCGGAGCAAGCCACTCCTGACAATCTTGGCGGCCATCTTGCTCAGTGGCAGCCTCGGGTCGCTGCATGCCTTCAGCGTCTTTCTCGAGCCGCTGGAGCGCAGCTTCAGTGCTACGCGGGCGGAGGTCAGTCTGCTCTATTCGCTTGCAACCGCTTGCCTCACGCTCTCGCTACTGGGCGGACACGTCCTCTATCGCCTGATTCCACCGGCGGCTCTGGCCGGGCTGGTCGGCCTCGTCGCGGCGATCGGCATGGCTGTTGCCGGCGCCGGCTCATCCCTTCTGGTCATCGGTTTCGGCTACAGCGTGCTGTTCGGCATGGCAAACGGGATCGGTTACGGCTTCTCTCTTCAGATCGCGCGACAGGCGCTGCCGGATCGCAAAGGATTTGCGATTGGCGCGGTAACAGCGGCTTATGCCTTCGGCGTGGTGATCTTCGCGCGGGTATTCGCTGTGCTCATCGCCGTCGGTGGCGCCGGAACGGCGATGCTCGTCATGGCGGGCGTCCTGCTGTGTGCCGGAGCCGGCGCGGCCAGTCTGCTCAAGCTGTCGCGCGCTGGTGAATTCGCGCCGGCGCCGTTGCTCTTGCCTATAGATGGAGCGCTCCGCGATCGTCGGCTCTTCTCCCTGCTATGGACCGGCTACTGCTTGGCGGCGGCAGCTGGGCTTATGGCCATGGGCCATGCCGCAGGCATCGTCGCCGCCAAAGGCGGACAGGCGGAGCAGCTGGTCTTCGGGACAATGCTGATCGGCCTGGGCAACGGTGCCGGCGGGTTCACCGCTGGCTGGCTGGCCGATCGCTGGCCCGGGCGCATTCTGTTGATGTTCTTCACCATCCTATCCGCGGCGGTGCTCGCCTTACTCGCCTATACGACGAGTCCGGTCGCGGCGATCGTGGCGCTCGCATCGGTCGGCTTCGCCTATGGCGGTATCATCGCCATCTACCCGATTGCCATCGCTGATTATTATCGCCCTGAGGATGTCGCCAAGGTGTTCGGCCGTGTCTTCACCGCCTGGGGCATCGCGGGGCTGGCAGCGCCGTGGATCGCGGGCATTCTGTTTGATGCTTCCGGAAGCTATGTGCTCGCCTTGGCCTTGGCCGCCGTTGCCGCCTTGTTCGCCGCCGCAACGGCCATGACCTTGCCGTGTGTCGGTTTGCCTTCTCCGGAACCAGGCTGAGAAGGTGGGGCAGTTTGATCTACCCCGAGAAGGTGTTGGTGGGCGCGCATGCACGTTCTGGCTGGTCTGTCACATCCGAGTAGATGTGGTTTTCGTTGGCTGCAGCCCGTAGCTTCAACGATGTACCGCCCGGATCCCGGGTGCACACTAGGCACCCATCTTACTAGTCGTTCCGGTCACCTTGTCGATGTGCCGCCACAGCGCCGGACCTCCTGGCGCGGCAAGCTTGTCGATTGGCCCTCCTCGATCGGCCTATGCCGAAGCCGGCTTCCTTTTGGCCGGCGTTACCGGAAATGTCGAAACTGAGGCGGCAGGCGCCTTTTTGGTTGATTTCGGTTTCTTCGGTTCGCGATTGCTTCTCTTTTGACCTTTGGCCAACGTCATTCTCCTAAATTTTTCGCGTTAGAGACCTGTGTCGGAGCGGCGATTATAAATGCAGCCGCGTGCTGTCATGATCGCCAGCGAATAGACCGCGCTGGGTGATTTTCACAGATCGAGGAAGTCGAGACGTTACACGCAATCAATTTATTTTGCACCTTGTTTTACCCGGTTCGAATATTATGACGGCGAGTATTTTCGTTCATTGCAAAAAATGAAATGCGGGCCATATATCGTTGGCGCTCCCAACCGGACAGTGCCGATGGCGGCATGCGCGCCCGGCAGTTACACAGTCGGCCCTCGGGTAGACTCCGTGGGCGGCCCTTCGCCAAAGCTGCGCCAACACCGCATTGGACATGCCCAACCATGAAAAACACTGACTTCGACCTCAAGCTTCCGCACTCGCTGAATGCCGAAACCTGGCTTGGCCGATGGGGGCGGGAGAATCCCGCCGCTGTTCTGTTCTGGTCCGTTCGGGGTTCGCATATCAAGGCGATGTTCGGCAATTCGGCTGATCGCCAGCGATGCTATGACGAGGCGGTCAAGGCGAAGATGATCTGATCGGCGCAGTTGTGCCTGGATTGGCGGGTCGATCACCGGTCTTGACGCGGGTAGTGATAATCGCCCCCATATAACAGCCTGCACCCAGGAGACGTCTTTACTCTCGAGTGTTGTTGAGGCGGCGCCGCAGGCTGAGCGGGCTGCGCCGATCGCATCGACGAGCATGGCGAGTTCTGCGCCGAACCAAGACATGGCGCAGCCGAGCCCGGCGGAATCACCTCGATCTCCCTGACTCCCTTCTCTGGTGACGCGGTACGGATCCACGGGATGAGAGATATGCGCCTACTGGACTTGGTGACGCGGACGGTATTCCGGGCGGCGAGCATCGCGCTGATGCTGCCGCCGGCGGGCTGATCATCTATGCGGGGGCGCAGGTGATCGCTGTGTTCCGGCAGCCCGAGGCGGACGTCGGCTCGACTCTGCTCGAGGCCGTCGGCTACACGATCATTTCGATCGCCGTCTTCGATGTGGCCGAGTATCTCTTCGAGGAGGAGACCGTCCGCTCAAGCGAGATGCGCCACGCTGGCGAGGCGCGGCGCAGCATGACCAAGTTCATCTCCACCATTGCCATCGCCGTGTTCCTCAAGGCGCTCGTCTCCGTCTTCGAGGCGAGCAAGGAGGACGTGCGGCTGATGCTCTATCCGACGCTGAAGTTCAGACAGCGAGAAGACAGAGTAGGCGAAGCACATTGTCTAAGCCGAGAGGGCATCCTCAACTCAGCAAGAAGGTAGCCGGGCGGTGCCCCGTGAGGGACCCGAGCTGGTGCTGTCAGCACCTTCGACGGCAGGTTTCACCCGCGCCTGCGGCAGTTGTATTCAATGCCGCTGGCGGCCGCGCTGTCCACGCGCGTCCAGGTCTGGCTTTTGCCGAAGATCGGCAGACCGATATATGCGCGAAGTGCCAATGTCGTGTCCGACAGAACGGTAATGTAACCGCTGTAGGTCTTGCCGTCCTGTGGATTGTAGACAGACCCGTCCCACCTATCGGGGCCGGAGGGTTCGAGGCCGGTTATGACGACGAGCCCACAGATCGGTTGTGTCTGCTTTGCGGGATCCGGATTGTTTTGGTCGAGTCGAGGCGATCCGCTCCGATCTGTAGCGCTCTCCAACCAGATGATCCGGCCACAAAGCCGACTATTGCATTTGGTGATCGTGAGGGCGGCGTCTTTGTCCTCCGTCAGCCAGACTCCTTGTGGATCTGCCGCCAAAGCCGGCCTCGACGTCGCGGCAAGCACCAAGAATGCCGTCAATAGTCCAAGGAGCGAGTTTAGCAGGGTTTTCAGCATTGGAACCGCCATGGCGATTACTCCCAACCGCTTCCAGCAGCCGTCGGGTCATGCCGCGCATTGCGAGAGCGGCCGCGCATGTCTGTCGCCCGAGACCGACTACCGGGCTTCGCGCTGGGAATAATCGGTGAACTAGCCTGAATTGTTCCGAGCGAGCGCCTGTGCGGCACGCCCGTGCGGCACTAACGTTGCCGACCAGAGTTCGGCTTTCCGGCGTCATATCGCGGCCTCGGGCAGGGGCATATCCTCTATTAACAGCCGCGCCGTCCTCGCTTCCCGTCTGCTGCACCGCTCCCGGAGTGTTTTCAACGGCCTTTAGGATGATCACGGTGTTCACCGCAGCGGTCTGAACGGTACCATCCTGCCCTGTTGTTCGTCCCAGAGGGCGTAACGAACGCTCCTGAGCCCACTCCAGAGCGTCAGGACGGGTGCCGCCTGCAACACCGGATTGGCGTCGTGGCACGCCTGCAGCCGGTAGTTGGGTATGCGTGGGTTCAGATGGTGAACGTGGTGAAACCCGATATTCCCGGTGAACCATTGCAGGATTCTCGGCAGCTTCAAATAGGAGCTGCCCTGGACCGAAGCCGCTACGAAGTTCCAGTCTTCGCGCCGGGCCCATAGCGTGTTCTCGAACCGATGCTGCAGCGAGAACAGGAAGACGCCGAAGATGGCCGCGATCACGCAGATCGGCAGCTGCACCATCAGCACCTGTGGGAATCCGAGGGTGAAGCCGAGCGCGAGAACGAGGCCGATCAGCGCCAGGTTGGTCAGGTGCACGGCGCGCCGTTCTTCCTTCCAGCTCCTCGGGGTGTCGAACGGCACGCGGTAGAGCAGCAGAAACACGAGCGGAGGCAGGACGACCAGCGAGACGAGCGGGTGCCGGCTCACGCGATAGGCTGCCCGTCGCCAGGCGTCGAGGTTCCGGTATTCGTCCGTCGTCAGGCAACTGGAATAGATATCGAGGCCGCTCAGCCGACGATCGAGGTTGTTCCAGTTGGCGTGGTGGCCGGCGTGCTGGCGGCGCCAATGGGCATAAGGCGCCAAGGTCACCAAGCTGCACAGCGTGCCGGTGATGGCGTTGGCGCGCCGCGATCGGAAGAACGCGCCGTGTCCGCAGTCATGCTGAATGATGAAGATGCGGACGACGAATCCGGCGGCGGGAATTGCGAGTGCAAAGGTGATCCCGTAGTTCAGGTCGAGGCTCGCATACATGAGAGCACAGAGACCGAGGAACGGCAGGAACGAGTTGGCAATCTGCCCGACGCTCTTCGCCAGACTCGGGGATTGATAGCGAGAGACGGAGGTTCGAAAGGACCAGTGTTCAGGATCTCCAGAAAAGACAGGCATGGACTAGCTCTCGACGGATGAGTTGACCTGCCGCCGCTCCAGAACTCAGAGCCTTCTGGCGATCCGACCCGGGCCTATGCAAATCGTCCGATATCGAAGCTGACGCCGGACACGGAACGAGGCCGGCGAGACGCCTAATTGGTTGGGCACCTCAGCCGGCCTTGATCCTTTTGACTCCGGATATCCCATACATCTCGACAGAGTTCCAATCGTGCGTTGCGAGGCGACAACTCGCACTGATTCCGCAGAATGTGGCGTCTCTGTTGTGACGCGCATGATCCCTATAACGTATTGAGGCAAGGTTTGGTTCGCCTGGACCGCGGTCGAGGCGATAGCGGGGCCATATCCTTCACGGAAATGCTCAAGCCGGTTCCGCAGGATTCGAAGCGATCGAACAACGAAGTTTTCGCAAGTCGATGTAAAATCGGAATCGCTCCCCATATGATACTCATACCCAGGAGATATTTTTACTCTGGGCTGGATGTGATCGGAGCGGCGGCGCCAGAGATTGGTGCGCTCCGAACAGATCAACCAGCATGGCTGCCTCTGCGCCGAACCAAGACATGCCGGCGCTCCATGAGGAGGGCCGCGATCATGAACATTCCCGAGAAGTCGACACTGCCGCCGTCAAGACCGCCGGCGCAACGGACGGACGCGGCCGTAACGAAGAAGATCGCCGCGAAGCCCGGACACCCGAGCCAGCGCTCGACAGACGACCGGAACTCATACGAAGCCGCCGTCTCAGAAGGCTGGCCGGTACGTCACAGCCGTGGTTTGGACGATGCAAGCGCGTGATCGCTCGTTCGTGGCGGCGAGAGCCGCCGGGACCGCAGGGCAGTCGCCGAAACCGGGAGACGCATGATGATGCGCACGAGCCAAAAGATCGTCACGTTTACGCAGCCCTTCCGCCTGAGAGGGGTCGAGGAGATGCTGCCGGCGGGAGCCTACCAGGTGGAGACGGACGAGGAGCTCGTTCAGGGTCTGTCGTTTCCCGTCTACCGGCGGGTTGCGACGGTTATCTTCCTGCCCTCCCAATCTGCCGGCGCCACATGGCTCCACGCCATCGACATCGATCCCTCGGAGCTGGACGCGGCCCAGGAACGCGACGCCGCGATCGCGTAGCGCTCTCAACCGCAAAGGCGATCGTCGACGGACGACCAAAGGCAGCACTGGATGAACCGCGGTTCGGAGCCTCGCAGCGGCTCCAGGAGACGGAAATGTCGAGTCTCAAGATGAGTCTCAAGAATGGAATTGGTCGTCGCGTGACATTGATGATCAGTGACTGGCTGGTCTTAAACAGCAATGAGCTGACGTGGATCGCCTTAATTGGCGGTAGTGTTCTATTGGTTGGCTTTTCGATGATGTGATGGTCAGGCTTCTGGCTGACGAACGCTAAGGGAAAGACCTGAGCGCCCGGTCACAGCGAGAACCAACCATCGCGGAGGAGGTGTCGTGAGAAGGATGTACCTGTTGGCCGCCGCTTTCGTGCTCGGGCTGTCCGGCGCGGCAGAGGCTGAGTTCGCGGACGGGCTGACCGCCTACAAGCGCTATGACTTCGCTGCCGCGCTCGAGGAATGGCAGCCTTTGGCCGACCATGGCGACCAAGTCACCCAGTTCTACCTCGGCGAGATGTATCGGCAAGCCCAGGGCGTTTCCTACGACATGACCGAGGCCAGCCGATGGTATCGCAAGGCCGCCGAGCAAGGGCATGCCGAGGCGCAGTTCCAGCTCGCCGAAATGTACGAGAGTGGCTATGGCCTGGACCCCGACCCGGCGCAGGCAGTGCAGTGGCTTACCCGAGCCGCAGAGGGCGGCCATGCGGCTGCCATGCAGCGTCTGGGCAACCGCTACGCGACGGGCGAGGGCGTAAATCAGGACTTGGTGCAGGCGCATCTGTGGCTGGCGCTCGCCGCGACTCGCGGCGGCGACGTCGTCGGCTTCCTCGCCGGAACCGACCTGCGCCGGCTGCTGGACCGCATGAGCCCTGCTGAGATCAGCAAGGCTAACCGTCTGGTCGAACAGTGGCAGCCGCGTCCGGCCGCGCCGGCCAATGCGGCCTCGGTCGGCTAACGCCACCGGAGAGGCAGATCGGTTTGCTTTATTTGGAGAGATTGTTATGAGCTATTTTGTCCCGCCCATCGTCATTCCGGCAACCCTGGTCCTTGCGCTTGTCGTCTGGGTCGTGATTCGGCCCGCGATCGTCGACACCTCGCCGGCGGATCCGATTGGTGCCGTGCCGCCATCGTCAGATTAGCCGACCTATGCGGTGGAGGATCAAGCCTCGACCGTGATGTGGCGCCCCGGCCTCGTCGCGTGACATCATCGATGCATCAGAACAGCAGGAGCAGATGGTTAAGCTAGGACCAAAGCGGCCGCCGGCCGCATCGCCGCAGCAATATCGACTAACGCGGAACAGCCATGGCTGGACGGTGCAGGCGGGCTCCGATCGCCACGGCCCCTACCTCTCGCGCCGAGACGCTTTGCTCGATGCCGTTGATGCGGCGCAGGCGGCGGGCGACCGGGGCGCCAGCGTTGAGGTCGTGGACTGCACGGCCAGAAGCGGCGACGTCGTCCTTTGGCGCTCCGACAGCGGCGCCTTCGATTTCGGTAAAGCGGGTATCGCGCCCCGCAACCACTGAGCGACACTCGCATTATCGGCAGGCTTGCCGATGGGATTATCACCGGGCGACAGCCGCTCAGTGCTGAAATCGAACGTATATCCGCTGCGGGCGGATGTTGTGATATCGACCGGATCGCTCCTCCGCTACCAATAATTTCAATAACTTAGGAAAACTGCATTCGGGCGGCTTTCCGTTTCTCGGCCGCTTGCGTTCCGGTGCGGCGATCGCTGCGACAAAGAGCATCTCGATCAGCCGTCGGCCCTGCGGGTGCAGCCGGCCCCCGCCTACCGCTGGGAACCGATGCGCGGGAGTCGCTGGTTGCGCTCGATCGGAACCGAGAATTGGCCTGTGTTGCGGTATGGAGGTGAAGATTGTGGTCATCTCGGAAGTCGAATGGAAGATATTATAATTTTCCTCTGACTTGGGAAATGGGAGTGAGTAATGCGTGGACTATGTAATTGAGTCATGCGTATTGCGTTTTTGGGCGCGGTCATAATGTCTCTGGCGGCCTGCCAGTCTCGCTATCAAGGCTATAGCAAGCTTGCCGCTGACAGTTCATACCGAGGGAAAACCTACGATTTCACCATGGATTACGACTCCGTTTCGGTGACGGTCTATCACAAGGCGTTCAACAATGCCGGACACTTGAAGACCTGTGGCGTCGTCATGATGGACGGCTCCGCGATGGGAATGGCCGTGCTCAAGGAATGGTTTCGACAGGCCGATGTCATCGTGGCGAGGACCAACATCGGGCGCGGTTTGTTCTTCGCCTACAGCCCGCAAAACCGCATCAGCATGGTAGACGCCGGATGCGCCGACACGGATATTCCGTGGCAAACGGTCTTCCAAAATGCGGCGATGACGTTCGACGGGAATCCGGTCATGCGGCGGTTCTAAGGCCGTGAAGGGTCACGCAGGTCTGCTGCCGAGCTCGAACTCCGTTCCATGATCTCAGACATCGCCCGGCCTTATGTCTATTTCCGCCGCTCTTCCAGCGCGGCGAGCCTCAACACCTCTTCATAGTTCGACCGCGTATCCGGGCGGATATGTTCCGGCTGTGCGAGGATGTAGTCGAAGAGCGCCTCCGCCTGGTCGTACATGCCGAGCCGCGGATAGTCTCGCGCGGCCGTCATGTTGAGCCGCCACCCCAGCGCGCCGGGAAACTGATGGGTCAGCAGGGTGGATGCCGTCACCACGAGGAGGAAGGCGCCGGCCATGGCGCCCGCGCCGCGCCACGACGCCGGAGGCCCGATCCCGACCTCGCGGACGAACAGACGGGCGGCCCAGGCGACGGCGGCCAGCGCGAGCGTCAGCTCGGCGATCTCGTCGCTTTTGACGATGGTCCAGTTCAGCACGAAGAGCGGAGGCAGCAGGAACAGGGGCACAAGGCCGAGCGGGATCAGCGGCACGCCGCTATCGAGCAGCCGTTGCTTCAGGGCGGGAGCTGCGAGCGACAAGACGACGGACAGGACGAGCCAGCCGAGGATCAGGTAAGCGGCAATCTGGTGAAGCCTTTTGTTCACTTCCCAGACTGCGCCCAGGTTGTGGAGATTCATCTCCTTCTGCGTGTTCGCTTCGATGAACGCGTCCGGAGGCGCGATGCCGAAGATTCTCTGGCCCCAGCTGATCTCCTCTGCTGCGATCACGAGGGCGGCCGCGCCCATGAAGGCCCACACCCAACGCCGTAACCCTGGCCCGTCCCGAAACGCCAGCGTGACGAGTAATATTCCGGCAAAGGCGAAGCCGGCCGACGTCGCGTACTCGCCGTAGGAGTCCTCGGAGATCAGACGGACATAGCAGACCGGATCGTCGTAATGCAGGTAGAATATGGCGGCGACGATGATGGCCGCGACGGCGAGGCTGAAAGCCAAATCAAGGATCGAAGAGCGAGAGACGTTTTGCGGCATGGTTCCACATCTTCCGGCCCCCCCTGACGAATGCAGAACAAGGCTGCGCCACAGCCATTATCCTGGCTCAACGCTGCTCGCCGCCTTTGCTGTAACAGTTCTGACACATAATATCGCTCTTTCGTGGTCATAGGTTCCGGCTTCGGGTTCCGGCTTGGCTTGTAGGACTCTGAAAGTTCGACGCTGGATCGGCTGCCACGCGCCATTTCGATCTGCCATAGGCTCAAGCCATGCCAGCGGGCGCACTACTCGCCGGCATGGTGAACCACCGCTTCAGAACGGGATAAGGAGAATGAGGGGAGAGAGGCCCGATAGGCCCGATAGGTGCTAAGACCGGATTGGGATCAGGGCCGGTGCCGGCCCGGACCGTCGGCTGCTATCTCCCGCGGCCGTAGGATTGCGTGCGCTCAGGTGTCAACTGGCTCGCATGAAGCCAATCTTCTTTCTGCTCATGGGTCATGTTGTAGACCCGCACCAGCTTCATCGGCGCATCCAGAAAGCCGACATTTGGCTTGCGGTAACGTACGTTTCTTTCCATGACGATCTGCATTTTCAGACCGCGCTCGCGGCACCACTCCTCGGTGCTTTCCTGTTCGTCGTCGAGAATCAGTGTTTCGAATTCAAACGCCAAATCAATCTCCTTTCAGCAGATGACAATTGTGCCAACGCACAAGCCCTACATACTGTCATCGGCCAAAATATCAAGGGTCGCAATCTGTGCGGAAGGAAGGTTCGCTTTTCTCGATATGACCGGCAGATGGCAAGCTATTTCTCAATCTCCTCTCATGAAATATTGCTAACAAGGACTAATATTGTGTCTGGATATTTATTCAGTGCCATGCCCGGACTTAATCCGGGCATCCATCCTGCCGTGGCCGCCTGGATTGCCGGGTCAACCCTCGGATCAAGTTCGGGCAGGTCCGGCAATGACAAGATGGGGACTCCTCCAAACCTATTTGGAAACGGCCCCAAGTAATCATTTCTTATTACTCTATATCGGAGTCGGTGGGCTGCGGTTGCCGTTCTTCGGTCGGCGCGGGTCGACCGTCAAACGGGAAAGGTCAGGATCGCCTCGGTGCCTCTGTCCTCAACGCTTCGGGTCCATTCGATGGTGCCGCCGATCTGGCCGGTGAGGCTCTTGATCAGCTGCAGGCCGAGCCCAGACGGTGCAACCGGCTCGCCTGCCGTCTCCGCCTGCGACCGACCTACGCCGTTGTCGGCCAGCACGAGCCGTACCTTGCCGGGGTCGACCGGCGCCAGGGCGACCATGACGGTCCCATGTCGGTCGGGGAAGGCGTGCTGCATGCTGTTGGTGACGAACTCGTTCACGATCAGGCCGAGGGAGGATGCGATGTCGACAGGCACGACCACGCGCTCCAGGCGGAGATCGAGCTTGATGTCGTCCGCGCCGAGATTGCCCGCGGTGATCAGGTTCGAGCAGAGCTCCTCGAGATAGCCATTCAGCGCAATGCGCCGCGCCCCGTTGTGGATATAGAGCTGCTTGTGCACCAGGCTCAGCGCGGTCAGCCGGTTCATCAAGGTCTCGAAGCTCCGCTGCGCCTCGGGATTCCGCGAGAGCGTCTTCTGAATCCGCACGATCGATGTGATCGTCTGGAGATTGTTCTTGACCCTATGCTGCAGCTCGCGGAGCAGGAGCGCGGCCTCGTCCCGCGCCGCCGCCAGCTCTCGGCTCGTGCGCAGGCGATCGATCGCCGCCGCGAGAAGGTTGGCGTAGCTTTGCAGGAAGCCGATATCCTCACGGGTGAATCGGCGCCGTTCGTCGCTGTCGATCTCGAGCACGCCGAACGGGCGTCCGCCGCCCTTGATGACGACATTGGCCACGCTCTTGACGCCGTGCTCGCGCAGCACCTCCGGCACAGCGAACCGTGCCTCGGCGTCCAAATCCTCCGATGCTACCGGCTTTCCGGTCTGCAGGGCGTGGCCGGCCGGCGACCGGCTACCTGCGCCGATGCTGAGCTTGCCGATCACGCCAGGGTGCCAGCCGATGCCGGCGCGCACGAGCAGTGACTGCCCTTCGAACTCGATTTCCAATATCATCGCCCGCGTTACGCCCAAGCCCTTCGCGGCGAGCGCCGAGGCCTCCTGCAGCAATGCTTGAAGATCGTCGGTACGAAGCGCGTGCCCGCCGAAGCGCGCAATCGCGGTCATCTGTTCGAGAAGCCTGTCGCGGTTGATCTTGCGGGCGTGATCTGCCATCGCCTGAATGCCACCCGAAGCGAAAAGCTCCCGACCAGGGGACCCGACAAAGCTGTGGTGCAAATCCGCAGCTTAAGAGTGTCCAGCCGGGCCTGTCCATGGTCTGCATCGGCCTGGACGTGACATCTCTGGAAGAAGGAGTCAGATCGACTCGGCGGTCGCTCACAAGTCCGCGGTCGGGGGGGCGGCCCGCTGACGGGACCGCTTGAGGGGCGCAGCATAGACCGCGGCCAGGATCATCTCGACCTCGGCGCCCGTGGAAGACAAGGGAAGCGCCAGGGTCTGGATCCGCACGGCCTCGCCACGCGCCACGCCCTGCCGGTCGAAATATACCGGCGTTTTGTCGCGCCGGACGCGGTCGTAATCGCCGGCGATCAGCGGCTGGCGCATCGACGCGAAATGGCTGACGGCCTTGCCAGTCAGCTCATACCCGAACAGGTCGACCAGTTTCGTGCCATAGACTCGGTAATGATAGACGCCGCCGTTATCTTCGGCCACGTCCACGAGGATCAGGTTGCCCAGCCATTCGCGGAGTTCGATCGTATCGATATCGCGGCGCGCCGGCATCGATCGGCCGCCGCGTTTCCGGTTCCAAAGGTCCAACAGTTGGGCCAGCTTCGGGTGCTGCTGAAGATCGCGATCGAGCTCGTCGACGGGCATGACACGTTAAACGGCTGGCCTGGGTTTTGCGTTCCTGCGACGTGGCTCCGCCGCATTGCGGTCGGGCTTGCAGGGCCTCGCGGTGTAGCACAGATGGCGTCAGCGAGGCTTGCATTTTCCTATGCATCTGCTGCCGATATGCCGAGCGCCGAATCGTTGCAAGTATAAGTTGTGCCACAAGAATGACACAAGATATTTTGCGATATTCTCCTGGTAGAATTTTGGCTGGTGGGGCCATGTCTGCGGGATCATGCCGGGCTACATCCACCACCAGGCGGTAAGTCATGTCGGAGACACTCAAGAATCGTGTTGCGCTGATCACAGGGGCGGGCGGTCCCGCGGGCATCGGCTTTGCCACGGCGAAGATCTTCGCCCGCGAAGGCGCCCGGCTTGCCGTCACCTCGACGACGGCGCGGATCGAGGAGCGGACCGCCACATTGACCGGCGCCGGCCATGACGCCGTGGGCTTCGTCGCCGATCTCACCGACGGCGCGCAGGCCCGATCCCTGATCGACGCGGCGCTGCAGCGCTATGGCCGGATCGACATCCTCGTCAACAACGCCGGCATGGCGCAGATCGGCGGCAGTCAGGTCTTCCGGAACATGGTCGAGCTCGACGAGGCGGAATGGGATCGCGGCATCGCTCGAAACCTGAAGACCACCTTCAACGTCACCCGTGCCGTTCTCCCGGGCATGATCGACCAGGGCTACGGGCGGATCATCAATGTTTCGTCGGTCACCGGCCCTCTGGTGAGCAATCCCGGCGACGCCGCCTACAGCGCCGCGAAGGCCGGCATGGACGGGATGATGCGCAGTCTGGCGATCGAGGTTGCGCGGCATGGGCTCACGGTGAATGCGGTGGCGCCGGGCTGGATCGCGACCGGCTCCACGACGGAGGGCGAGAGAGCCGGTGGGGTGAACACCCCAATGGGCCGCTCCGGGCGGCCGGAGGAGGTGGGCGAGGTAATCGCCTTTCTGGCGTCGGAGGCCGCGAGCTATGTCACGGGACAGTCGATTGTCGTCGATGGCGGGAATATCATCCAGGAATACAAGGGTCCCGCCGAGCTCTATTACTGATCGGCCGCCATGACCGATCGCTCCGTTTCCCCGCCCACCACCCTCGACCGTGCCTACGAATTTCTCGGCGGCGATATGGAGGAGCGTGGCTGCGCCGCGATTCCCGCGCAGGCCTGCACCGACGTTCCGCGCAACTTCCTTCTGAACGTCGCCAACGGCGCCGCGACCAAGCTGGCCGAGCAGCTCGCGAGCCCGGGGCTGGTGCTGCCCTGGCTGCTCTCGGCGATCGGCGCGCCGACCGGTCTTGTCGGCCTGCTGGTTCCGGCCAGGCAAGCTGGATCGCTCCTGCCGCAACTTGCGGTCGCCGGGCAGATCCGCCGGATCCGCCGCCGAAAATGGGTGTGGGTCGGGGCCGGTGCCATCCAGGCCGCGATGCTGCTGCTGATGGCGGTTGCGGCGCTGGCCCTGCCGCCGACCGCCGCCGGTCTCGCGATCGTCGCGTTTCTTTCCATCTTCAGCGTGGTAAGCGGCATGGGCTCGGTCGCGTTCCAGGACGTTGTTGGCAAGACCGTTCCACAGGGAAAGCGGGGGCGGCTGCTCGCACAGCGCGCCGCAATCGGCGGTGCCCTGACGCTCGCTGCGGCGATCCTCCTGAAGTCGGTCCTGTCCGACGAAGCGAGCGTCGGGTCCTATGCTCTTCTGCTCGCCGTTGCGGCGGCGCTCTGGGCCTTTGCCGCCATCGCATTTGCGGTCGTTATCGAGTTGCCCGGCGCGACCGAGGGGGGGCGCAGCATGATCCGCGAAGTGCGGAGCGGCTTCCGGCTCGTCCGCGACGTGCCGGGCTATCGGCGGTTTCTCGTCGCGCGGGCGCTGCTTGTCGCCGTCGAGGTGGCGACGCCATTCTTCGCGCTCCACGCCCAGGGGCTCAGCGACGAAAATCTTGGTGCGCTCGCGGCCTATATCTTCGCCTTGGGCCTGGCGGAGGTGCTGTCGAATCCGGTCTGGGGCGCCTTGGCGGACAAATCCAGCCGCCGGGTGATGGCGCTGTCCGGCCTCGTCGCGGCGGCGGCCGGTTTCTTTGCCCTTGGCCTGGCGCTCCTGCCGCCGGCCGCATGGAACCAGTATGTCTATGCACCGATTTTCATTCTGATCGGTGCAGCCCAGGCTGGTGTCCGGGTTGGACGCAAGACCTATCTCGTCGATGCTGCGCCCGAGCGCGACCGGCCGCTCTATGTCGCCTTCGCCAATAGCGCGGTCGGGGTCGTCACGCTGGCCGCCGGCGCGCTGGGCCTGCTCGCGGCGCTGATCGGCGTGCCGGCGCTGATCGCGCTCCTGGCGCTTCTGGCGCTCGCGGGCGCCGCTGCCGCCTGGGCGTTGCACGAGGCGGATCGGATGGTTATCGGCAAGGGTGCGAAACATTGAGGGGAGGCTTGCCATGTGCGGACGCTATACGCTGACCAAGTCCCCGTCGGCTTTGCAGGATATCTTCGACCTTAAGCGGCCATCGCTAAACCTGCCGCCGCGCTACAATCTTGCGCCTTCGCAGGATGCGCCGGTCGTGCGCCGGGACGCGGAGGAGAGGGAGGGCCGCGCGCTGGCGATGCTCCGCTGGGGGCTGGTGCCCTCCTGGTCGAAGGAGCCGAAGAGCGGCTACAGCATGATCAACGCCCGGGCCGAGACGGTGTCCGAGAAGCCGGCCTTCCGCCGCCTTCTCAAGTCGCATCGCTGCCTCGTGCCGGCGGACGGCTTCTATGAATGGCGGCCGGTCGGCAAGCACAAGCAGCCCTATCGCATCGCCATGAAGGAAGGCGCGCCCTTCGCCTTCGCCGGGCTGTGGGACCGCTGGCGCGGGGCGGAGGGCGAGACAATCGAGTCCTTCACAATCATCGTCACCGAGGCGAACGCGCTGGTCGGCCCGATCCACGACCGGATGCCGGTCATTCTCGATCCGGGCGATTACGCGCTGTGGCTCGGGGAAGGGGAGGCGGCGGTCGAGCCCGCGCTGGCCTTGCTGAAGCCCTATCACGCGGAGCCGATGACGGCCTATCCGGTCGATCCGCGCGTCAACAACCCCCGCAACGACGACGCGGAGCTGCTCGCTCCGCTCGACGACGGCCCCGCCGGCGATCTCTTTGCGGCAAGCCGGGGCTGACGGGTGTCCCGCACGCTCTATTGCGGTGATCCGCATGGGCACTGGGAGCCGGTCCTTCGGGCTGCGGAACGCTGCCGGCCGGACGCTGTCGTTCTGCTCGGCGATTACGATCTCGACCGGCCGCTTGATGTCGTGCTCCGGCCCGTCACGGCCGCCGGCACGACTGTCTACTGGATCGCCGGCAATCACGAGGGCAACTCCGACGCCTGGTACGACCATGCGTTCAATTCCGCGCTTGCGGACCGCAACCTGAACGCTCGTGTGGTCGAAACCGGCGGGGAAACCTGCGGGCCTGGGACGGTATGCCGGATCGCCGGTCTGGGTGGCGTATTCCGCTACAAGATCTGGCATCCGGATCAGGCGCCCGTCTGGCCGACACGGGCTGCTTTCCTGGAGTCGCTCACACCGCGCCAGCGCTGGCGGGACGGCCTGCCGCGGCGGCACCGAGTTTCGATCTGGCACGAGGATTACGCCATCCTGCTTCGACAGCAGGCCGACGTGCTCGTCAGCCATGAAGCGCCGACGACGATGCGGCGGTTCGGCCGTCCGCTGGGCTGGGCGGTGATCGACCGGCTGGCGGAGGCGATGGGGGTGAAGACCGTCTTCCATGGTCATCACCACAGCCACTACACCGCGCGCCTGCCGAGCGGCGCCACGGTCCACGGCGTCGGACTCGGCGCCGTCGTCGACGAGGCTGGCGAGACGATCGAGCCGCCGATCTGCAGGGCGCGGATAGGGGCTGTTAGGCACTCTTAATCGGGTGCCGATGAAAATCCGTTGCCGCGCCGGCGGAATCGCCGTACATGATCCGGGTCGCCTGGGCAGCCTGTCCGGGTGGCGAACGTTCTCGGGGCGGGGTGGAAGTCCCCACCGGCGGTGATTGCGAGAAATCGCATAAGCCCGCGAGCGCTCGCCGATCATCATCGGCGAGGTCAGCAGATTCGGTGCGACTCCGAAGCCGACGGTCACAGTCCGGATGGAAGAGAGCGGGATGTCTTCGGTTTGGCGATTCGCGTCGCCTTTCCAGAGCCCGTGCGCCCTGATTCTGGTCCTAAGTTACGAGGAAGCCGCCATGAATCAGCGCTATCCAGAAACGATCGATCCAACCGAACGCGCGACGCCGGGTGACGAGGCCGGTCGCGTCGCGTTCATACAATCCTGCTGGCACAAGGACATCGTCGATCAGTGTCGCCTGGCCTTCGTTGCCGAAATGGCGAAGCTCGGATGTCCGGAAAGCCGGATTGATTTCTTCGAGGTCCCCGGAGGATTCGAAATCCCCCTACACGCGAAGATTCTTGCGAAGAGCGGACGATATGCCGCCATCGTGGCGTCCGGCTTCATCGTCGACGGCGGCATTTATCGGCATGAGTTCGTGGCCGATGCGGTGATCAGTTCGCTGATGCGTGTTCAGCTCGAAACCGAGGTCCCGGTCATCTCGGCAGTCCTCACGCCGCAAAGCTTTCATGACCATGACGAGCACCGGAAATTCTTTCGCGAGCATTTCCTCGTGAAGGGCGCCGAAGCCGCGGCCGCATGCGCGAGCACCCTCAAGGCCATGAGCCGCTTGAAACAGCTCTGTGCGTAGGGCGCCGGTGATTTAACTACCGTCGCTTTGTCGCCATGACGCTGTAATGCGGAACGACATAGCGCAAGAGGCCCGTCAAGCCCAAGGCGTGGAGGGCGAGGCGCTTCCCGATCGAGTGATAATCGGGAGCGATTTTCCTCAATTCGCCGAGCATCCTGCCTTCCAGGCTCAGCAGATAATCGGGGGTCTGGTAGCCGGGGACGGGCCATCCGAGCGCGACGCTGTCGAAGCCCGCCTTGCGCATGAGCTTTCTGTATCCCCCACCGCTGTAGTTGATGATCCGGTAAGGCCGGCCCTTGACGGTCCGGGCGATCAGATCAGTGAGTGAGACCGGAAGGATCGGGGCGAAACGCAATCCGGAATGGTCTCGCTCACCCAGCCAATATTGCCATCCGAAGCGGTTCTTCGTGTGGATCAGCAAGCTGCCGCCGGGGCGCAGTATGCGGTGGAATTCCTTAAGGCATTTCTCGTGGGCCGCTTCGACCGTATCGTCCGGCAGACTCTGCGGCAGGTACTCCAGAACCCCGATCAGCAGGACGGCATCGAAATGGCTGTCGGGGAACGGCAGGTTCGCGGGATCGATGTGGCAGACCGGAACGATGTTGTCGAGGTTCTCCTCGCGTCGAATGACGTTGAGGAGGGACACGCGATCCTCCGATCCGTCCAGGGCGACGACTTCTTCGAAAGCCGTCGCAAGCGCCAGGGATACGCCGCCCAAGCCGCAGCCGAAGTCGAGAACCCGCCCATTCTTGACGGCTTTGAGCGGCTCTATGGAGTTGTACCGCCGGGGATCGGTCAGCAATTGAACGGCGCGCGGTCGCCTGGGGCGGATATAGCGCTCCAGGGCCGACTTCCAGCCATCGGTCTTCGCGAGCTTCAGCAGCTCCGCCATCTCCTCGGACGAGAATTCACCGTGAGAGCTCGTCCCGGTGGTGAATTTGAAAAGACCGTCCTCGACCGCGTAGGGGTGCCCGCAGGCAACGCATTCCAGGCGCGTCTCCTGTCTCGTAAGTTTTGCCTTGCAGCATGGGCTCGCAAACAGGTCGGTGGCTTTGTCGCTCAAGAAATCAATTCCTCATGGTTCTACGCACCGGCCGACCAGATAGGTTGCCCGGGCAGATCGCTGTTATGCGCAGGGGGAGCTACAGCTTGTCCAATATCTGCTCGAGTTGGGCCAAATGCCATCGGGACCGCGGACTCCCGTCAAGCGCCTTCGGGGATAGGTCCCCGGCGAAGGAGAAATGCCGCACGGCGGCGCATGCCAGGAACGACCGCTGATCGTGTGGCGGCCGGCTCGAATAGGCGGTCCAGAAGGTAGACTTCAAGCGGGATAGGAGGGGCCGAATCCAGTAGACCGGGCAGGTTCTTCTGAACAGGAAGTAACGGTCGAGCGCGGTGAGAATCGTCACGACGTCCCACCATGGAGACATCTCCGTCCACTCTTTTATTCCGAAATCGATGACGCAAAGTGTTCGCCCATCGGACAGTATGTTGCCTGGCGAGAAGTCGCTATGAGTGACGACGATGTCGTCGACGAGATCGCTTTCCACCAGCCCGAGCAGCCGTTGACGGCATAGCGCCGGGAGGTGGTCGAGCTGATCGCGCCTCTGTTCCAGATAGGCCATCAAGGGGCCGGATACGGAGCCGATGCGCCGTTCGGCACGGTGATAGTGTTTCAGCCAGATACCGGCCAGGCCCAGCCTCCGGGACAGGTCCCGATACCAGCGGAAGGGATCGGGAATGCCGCCCTCCGCCATCAGCGCCTCGAGGCTGCGGCCGGGATAAAGCCGGGCGATGGTCAGGTCGTATCCGGGTTCGTAGGCCAAGCCGGGCGATGCATGGAAAGGCTGGTCGAAGAAGAGCCTGTCCGCCCTCTGGCTTAGCCAAACCTGCCGTTCCGCGCGCTTCCCTGCCTGCTTCAGGATATGTGTCCGGCGCGAGCCGTTCTCCGAGATCGTCGCCGACCAGATCGTCGAATAGATCCGGCTCGTCTTCTCGATCGACACCGACGCCGAAGGCGAAAGAGCGCAATGATGCCGAAGCACCTCGCGAAGCTGCTCGTTCGTCAGGTCTGCGGCACCGCCGCCATCGCCATCACCGCGGGTAACGACGGAGGCATCCCTGCCTGACGAAAGCGGCACCTCAAGAGCCGCGTCTCCAGCTAGGCTCGGCGCTTGGAGCCGACTGCTGCGGGCGAGACCTCTATTCACCGGCCACCTCGCGCGCGGCACGCTCGCAGGCATACCAAACCATGAGCGTTTCGACGTCGGGCCATTCGGCGACCTTGTCGGCGCAGCGCCAACGGGCGATATATTCGAAGACGTTGTCGTATCCGGCCCGCTCGGCGTCCTTGGCTGCCGTCGACCAGATTTCAGGGGCGAAGCGGTTGAAGAGCCTCGAATGATTCGGGATCAGGCTCGCATAAGAGTCCATCCCGTCATTGACAATGCCGCAGGCATGGCTGCTCAAGTGGCGGTTGAACCAGTCCCGGAACGTCGCTGTGTAGAGCAGCATGGCCCTGCTTTCCGCCCCGCAAGCCCTTTATCCTGGCGTTTTCGGCCTCGTAGAACCCACCACCGTCGCATGCCGCGGTCATCTCTCCGTTAACATATGTTAAGATTTTTTTTAGAATCGATGACCGAATTGTGTCATTATTGTTACATGGCGTTATTCTTCCGTCCACGAGAAAAATCGAGTCGCTCGCCGCAACGGCCATATCCTCATCGGGCGTGGGGATGTATTCCGAAGAACTGAGGGGGGCGCATTTTTTGCCCGGCGGAGGTGATTACAATTAATATTCCGGGATGGAGTCGGCCGGGAACTAAATCCGCTACCGAAAACCGAGTGCCTTCAACGCGCGAATCGAGTGTTCGGCGCTGACGTGGAGGATGAAGATGCCGCCGGCGCGCTCCCAGGGCTCGCGAATGCTCGCCCGATCGTCGACCAGGACGTGGCTCGGGCCGGAGAAGTTGTGCTTATCGCGGCTCATGCAGGTGATCACCCGGACCTCCGCTCCGAGCATGCGGGCGACCCAGCGGCGCTTCTGGTCCGGCGCCCAGTTGCCGAGCGGGAGGCCGGTCAGGATCGTCGGGTGATAGGGGCGGCAGAACGCCCAAAGGATCTCGGCGTCATGCATCATCTCGAGCGTGCCGTAGAAGTCCGGCGCCTGCGCCAGGGCGCGCCACATCTGCTTCAGCGGAAGCTGCTCCGGCCGCTTGCCGGTCACGGCCTTCACGCCGCGGTCGAAATCGGCGAGAACGCCGTCCAGGTCGAGGAACAGCTTCATCGACGCCGGCTTGACCATCACACCGACAGGACTCCACTACAATAGCGCTCCCCGGGAGTAACGTCGCGCTCACGATTTGGTGCCGAGAAGGTCTCGGCGGTCACCCGCTTTCCTGTCAATTGGTGGGGAAATCGGTTCGTGGGGTTCCCGATCGGTCTCGTTCGGGTTATCGTCATGGCCGCTACGGCGCGACATCCGGGAAATATCAGTAAAGAGGGAACGGATGTATAAGAAGATCATGGTGCCCGTGGACTTGGCGTATGTCGATCGGCTGGAGAAGGCGCTGGCCAGCGCGGCCGATCTCTCCAAGTCCTACGGACTCCCGGTGTGCTATGTCGGCGTCACCACGGCGACGCCCAGCGAGGTCGCGCGCACGCCGCAGGAGTATGCCAGGAAGCTTGATGCGTTCGCTGCGGAGGAGGCTAGGAGCCGCGGCCTGAACGGCCACGAGGCGAAGGCCTATACGAGCCATGACCCGGCCGTGGACCTGGATGAAAAGCTGCTCGCGGCGATCAAGGACGTTGGCGCCGACCTCGTGGTGATGGCGTCGCACATCCCCGGTCTGCCCGAGCACATCTTCGCTTCGAACGCCGGCACAGTGGCGATGCACGCCGACGTGTCGGTATTCGTTGTCCGCTAGGCGCGCGTAATCGGATCGGTCCCGGCGACCGATCGAACGACGGCATAACCAACGAACGTGGGACCAACGAACTTGGGGGGAAATTATGAGTGATACAGGTGGGGCAGTTACTCCGGAAGGCGAGTCCGCGGTCGTACAGACCGACTACGTCGTCGGCCAGGACAACATTCGAGCGAAGCTCGGGCCGTTCGGACTCGACATTCACAACCCGGTTTTCTTGATCTCGGGCCTCGTCATCGTGGCCTTTGTCTTCTACACGCTAGCGCTGCCCGAGCAGGCCGCCGCGATCTTCGGCTGGCTACTGCCGGCCGTGACCTCGACCTTCGATTGGTTCTTTCTGCTGGCCGCTAATATCTTCGTGCTGGTCGCGATCGGCATCATGATCTCGCCGCTCGGCCGCGTGCGCATCGGCGGCACGGAGGCCACGCCCGACTATTCCTACGCCGGTTGGTTCTCCATGCTGTTTGCGGCGGGCATGGGCATCGGCCTGATGTTCTTCGGCGTCTCCGAGCCGATCTCGCACTATACTTCCTCCATGGCGGCGGACGCGGGAGCACCGGAGAGTTGGGCGCCGCTCGCCGGGGCGGCCGGCAACGAGCTGGAGGCCCGGCGCCTGGGCATGGCAGCGACGATCTTCCACTGGGGCCTGCATCCTTGGGCGATCTATGCCGTGGTCGCGCTGTCGCTGGCGCTCTTCTCCTACAACAAGGGCCTGCCGCTGAGCATCCGCTCCATATTCTACCCGCTGTTCGGAGACCGCGTGTGGGGCTGGACCGGCCACATCATCGACACATTGGCGGTCTTCGCCACGCTGTTCGGCCTGGCCACCTCGCTTGGCTTGGGCGCGGAGCAGGCCAACGCCGGTCTGCAGTATCTGTTCGGCATCCCGGTGAGCGATGTTTCGAAGGTGCTGCTGATCTCCGGCATCACCGGGATCGCGCTGATCTCGGTCGTCGCCGGTCTGGACGCGGGCGTCAAGCGCCTGTCCGAGATCAACATGGTACTGGCCGCCCTGCTGCTCCTGTTCATCATCCTGTTCGGGCCGACGCTCGCGATCGTCACTGGCTTCTTCGGTAATCTGGTCGCCTACGCCGAGTACCTGCCGGCGCTCTCCAATCCGTTCGGGCGCTCGGACGAGAACTTCAGCCAGGGCTGGACCTCCTTCTACTGGGCTTGGTGGATCTCCTGGTCGCCCTTCGTCGGCATGTTCATCGCCCGGGTCAGCCGCGGCCGCACCGTGCGCGAGTTCCTCATCTCCGTGCTGCTGATCCCGTCCATCGTGTCCGTGCTCTGGATGACCGCCTTCGGCGGCACCGCGATCACCCTGGTGAACGAGGGCTACACCCAGATCGCCGATGCAGCCCTGGAGCTCCAACTGTTCACCATGCTGGAGCAGCTCCCGATAGCGGCGATCAGCTCCTTCATCGGCATCGTGCTGGTGATCGTGTTTTTCGTCACCTCTTCGGACTCCGGCTCGCTGGTGATCGACACGATCACCGCCGGCGGCAAGGTCGACGCCCCGGTCGCCCAGCGCGTCTTCTGGGCGACCTTCGAGGGCTTGGTGGCGATCGCCCTGCTGCTCGGCGGCGGCCTGGCAGCGCTGCAGGCGGCCTCGGTATCGACCGGGCTGCCCTTCACCGTGGTTCTGCTGCTCGGCTGCGTCGCGCTGGTCAAGGGTCTGCTCGCGGAGCCTAGGAGCAAATAGCTTTATCGGAGAGCTCCGCGACGACCTCCCCGGTGGGTCATGCCGCCCCTGACTGCTCGTCACGCAGTTGTGGGCGTCGGCTCACCGGCGGGGCCGGCTCACTGGGGCTTTGCCTCGCCGTCGGGTTCTGTATGCTCGGTAAACCGCATGCGAAATCCGGGAGGTCGGAATGTCGAAGGACCAGACGAGGGATCTACCGGGCCGGCGCGTTATCGAGACCGGGACGGCCCAGTTTCTGCCCTATGATTTGGATGGGCCGCAGCAGCCGGAGATGGGCTGGCTGCCGATCAGCTATGACCGGGCGAGCGGCAACGGCTGCTATCTGATGCGCATGGAGCCGGGGGCGGTCACCATTCCCCACGATCATCCGGGGGTCGAGGATTTTTTGATCCTCGAGGGGGAACTTACCGATAGCGACGGGCGTGTATTCAAGGTCGGAGACTTCGTCAGCTATGCGGCGGGCACGCGGCACAATTCCTGGACCGGCCCAGGGTGCCTCATCGCCGTTTTCGAATGGGGCAAGCCCGCCAACCCGAAATAGATACCACTGGCAAGATATTCGCCTGTCACAGGAGCAGAAGTGCGTTGGAAGCGTTTGCTTCTCCGGCGCCGAAGCGATAATGACCGGATTTCCTCCGGTACTTCCTCGGTTCTGCCGGGGTCGGGCATCGGACGACAGGCTAAAGAGAGCACGCGGAGACGCAATGGACCATCTCGACCAGCTCGAATCGCAAAGCGTTTACATCCTGCGCGAAGCCTTCAATCGCATCGACAAGCTGGCGATGCTGTGGTCGCTGGGGAAAGACAGCAATGTCATGATCTGGCTGGCCCGCAAGGCCTTCCTCGGCCATGTGCCGTTCCCGGTCATGCATATCGATACCGGCAAGAAGTTCCCGGAAATGTACGCGTTCCGCGACCGCTATGCCGTCGAGTGGAACCTCAACCTGGTGCTCGAGGACTGCCCGCCGGTGGAGGAGGTCGATCCGACGCTGCCGCCCAACGCCCGCTCCGCGGCACGCAAGACCCTGGGCCTGCGCAACGCGATCGCCGGGCATAAGCTGACCGGCGTGATCGCCGGCATCCGCCGCGACGAGGAGAGCGTGCGGGCGAAGGAACGCGTCTTCAGTCCGCGCGGCGATACGGGCCAGTGGGACTTCCGCGATCAGCCGCCGGAGTTCTGGGACCACTTCAACACCGACCTGCCGCCGGGCACGCATTTGCGCGTGCATCCGCTGCTGCATTGGACCGAGATCGACATCTGGCGTTACATCGAGCGCGAAGGGATTCCCGTGGTCGACCTCTATTTCGCCAAGAACGGCAAGCGCTATCGCTCGCTCGGCGACAGCGACATCACCTTTCCGATCGACAGCGATGCCGCGACGCTGGAGGCGATCATCACCGAGCTCGAGGTGACACGGGCGCCGGAGCGCGCCGGCCGGGCCATGGATCGGGAAACCGAGGACGCCTTCGAGCGGCTGCGCGCTGCGGGGTACATGTAATGTCGAGCCGGGCCGTCTCTCCCGCCACGGATCTGCTCCGGGAGCAGCTCCGCATCGTCATCGTCGGCCATGTCGATCATGGCAAATCGACGCTGGTCGGCCGCCTGTTCCACGATACCGGGTCGCTGCCCGACGGCAAGCTCGACGCCATCAAGGCGATGTGCGAGCGGCGCGGCATGCCGTTCGAATGGGCCTTCCTGATGGACGCGTTCCAGTCGGAGCGCGACCAGGGCATCACCATCGACACGGCGCAGATCTGGTTCAAGACCAAGAAGCGCGACTACGTCATCATCGACGCGCCCGGCCATCGCGAGTTCATCAAGAACATGATCACCGGGGCGGCGAGCGCGGAGGCGGCGGTCCTGCTGATCGATGCCGGGCACGGCGTGCAGCAGCAGTCGCGGCTGCATGGTTTTCTTCTGCATCTGCTCGGCATTCGTCAACTGGTCGTTCTCGTCAACAAGATGGACCTGGTGGAATATTCGGGGGCGCGCTTTGCCGCGATCCGCCGGGAGTTCTCCGACTATCTCGAGGGCATCGGCGTCACGCCCAGCTACTTCATCCCGATCGCGGCGCGCGGCGGCGACAACATCGTCGAGCGGTCCGCCTTGATGCCGTGGTACGAAGGCCCGACCCTGATCGAGGCGCTGGACAATTTTCAGCCGGCCGCGCGCCTGACGGATCTGCCGCTCCGGCTGCCGCTCCAGGACATCTATAAATTCGACGACCGGCGTATCCTGGTCGGGCGGGTCGAGAGCGGCCGTCTCTCGGTAGGCGACAAGCTCCTGTTCTCGCCCAGCAACAAGACGGCGCGCATCGCCAGCATCGAGAGCTGGAACAGCCCGGCGCCGGTCTTGGAAGCCCATGCCGGACAGTCGATCGGCATCACGCTCGACGACCAGCTCTTCCTCGAGCGTGGCGAGATCGCCAGCCTCGAGCAGGATCCGCCGGTCGAGACCAACGTCTTTCGCGGCCGGCTCTTCTGGCTTGGCCACGAGCCGCTGCAGGTCGGCAACAGCTATCTGCTGAAGCTTGCGACGCGTGAGGCGCGGGTCACGGTCCAGGCGATCGAGCGCGTCTTCGATGCCGACGACCTGTCGGCCAAGCCGGCGGTCGAGGTGCCGCGGCATGGTGTCGCCGACGTGATTCTGCGCAGCCTGCCGTTGCTCGCGCTGGACGAGGGACGTCACATCGCCCGCACCGGGCGTTTCGTGCTCGGCGACGGGACCAACATCGTCGCTGGCGGCATCATCGACATGGAAGGCTATCCCGACCAGCGGGAGCTGGTCACCAAGCGGTCGAGCAACATCCACAAGGTCGAGCACGGCGTCCTGGCGGACGCGCGGGCGGAGCGCAACGGCCACCGCGGCGGCATTCTCTGGTTCACCGGCCTGTCCGGGGCCGGCAAGTCGACCCTCGCGATGGCGGTCGAGCAGGAGCTGTTCCGGAAGGGATACCAGGTCTACGTCCTTGACGGCGACAATGTCCGCTACGGGCTGAACGCCAATCTGGGTTTCTCGCCGGATGACCGTGCGGAGAATATTCGCCGTGTCGGCGAGGTGGCCGCTCTCTTCGCCGATGCCGGGATGATCGTCATCACCGCCTTCATCTCTCCCTATCGCGCCGATCGCCAGCGTGCCCGGGAGGCGGCGAAGGGCGGGCTGCACGAGATCTACATCCAGGCCGATGTGGAGACCTGCGAGCAGCGTGACCCGAAGGGGCTCTACAAGAAAGCGCGCAGCGGTGAGATCGCCGAGTTCACCGGCATCTCGGCGCCATACGAGCCGCCCGAATCCGCCGAGCTCATCGTCGATACGGGTGCCATGTCGGTGGAGCAGAGCCTCGCGACAATTCTCCACTATATTGAGGAGAATTTTTCTCTGTTGAAAGTAAATCACGGCAACGGAGCTTGATTTTGTCGGGGCTCTACGCCTCGGCAGAAGAATATTAGCGAGGCTTGCAGGAGAGATTTTCGACCATTATCGGTCCTGATAACGAATCGTACAGCATTTGCCTTTAGCATCCCGCGCTACAGTCGGAACCTGACTTCCGCACGATGATGTCCGCTTTATCGGACATGCGGAGGCGGTCCCGGTCACTGCGGCGCGGGGCACCGTCGGGTCCCCAACGCGCCGTGTCTGGCGCGCTGAATTGGATGAGTTGGGGGCAGAATGCGGCGGGCGCTTCGAACGGCATGGGGGCGATTTGTTGCGGTCTTGCGCCGACTGTTCCGGCGGCGCGAGTTCGTCGTCAGATCCGATGGCCAGTTGCGCTATGTCGTCCTGTCGACGACACATCAGGCGGCGATGGCCAGCATCGGCGTCGCGCTTACCGGCTGGCTCGTCTACAGCTCAGGCAGTCTCCTGCTGCGCCAGATCCAGCTGTCGGAGATCCGCCAAGCGAAGGCCAGCTATCTGAATCTGCTGGCCGACGTCAGCGCGTCCGATGAGGCATTCGCGGTCCTTTCGGGCGAGTCCACACCCGGCGAATTGGTGCTGCCAGAGCTGTCCCCGCGGGAGGACGGCGCAACGGTCGACATCGCTTCGGCCGAGGAAGCGATTCAGCGGTCCGAGGCCGAACGGACCCGCATTGCCACCGGCCGCGAGGCGCTTCAGGCGGATCTCCGCCGCTTTGGTGCCGATCTGCAGACCATCACAGACCATAACCGTGAGCTGAAGGACAACATCGCCGCGCTGAAGCAGGAGCTCCAGACGGTGGTCGGCGAAAAGGCGCAGGTCGTCGCAACCCGCGAACAGCTGTCCGCGGAACTCAAAGGGGCCGAGGCAGAGCTGGCGCAGGCGACCGAACGCTACGGCTTTCTTGCGTCGAACCTGCAGACCCTCGAAGAGCGCCTCGCCGCGTTGGATTCGGGCAGCGCCAACGGCAAGGCGGTGCTCAACTGGCAGATCGCCAGCCTGAAGCAGCAGCTCTCGGACGCTCGGAATGATGAAGCGACGCTTGAGAACCGCGTGCGGTCGATCGTCGGTTCCCTGTCCGGCGTGATCGGCGAGCGCGATACGCTGCAGACGGCGCGGGCGGAGCTGAGAGAGCAGGTGGAGGACGTCGAGGAGCGGCTAGAAACCTTGCAGGAGTCGCAGGACGCCATCGTCCAGAGCTTGGTGGACCGCGCCCGCGGCGGCGTCGACGAGGTCGAGAAAACCGTCGCCATGACCGGCCTCGATGTCGAGATGCTTTTATCCCGGACCGAGAATGAGCAACAGGGCACCGGCGGGCCGTTCATTCCCCTCGATCAGCAGGTTGGTAACGAGATCCTGCTGGCCAGTGTCGCCGACCTCGACGATACCGTACAGCGTTGGGAGCGGCTGCAAGCCATCCTGCGGACCCTGCCGCTGACGTCTCCAGTCGACTCTTACTGGGTCGCCAGCCTGTTCGGCCCGCGCAAGGACCCGGTGACCGGCAGGCGAGCGATGCATGAGGGCGTCGATTTGTCGGGCCCGATGAAGG
Organism: Virgifigura deserti; assembly: GCA_003576685.1. Lineage (GTDB taxonomy): Bacteria > Pseudomonadota > Alphaproteobacteria > Dongiales > Dongiaceae > Virgifigura > Virgifigura deserti. Next base: position 56,616 of record QOZR01000016.1, on the reverse strand, counting down.
CGCCGGTCCTCAGCCCGGGGCCCGGCCGAGTTACGTTCGCCGGCCGCAACGGAGGCTATGGTCGGATGGTCGAGATCGACCATGGCCTCGGCATCACGACGCGCTACGGGCATCTGCATTCCATCTCTGTCTCCGTCGGAGACATGGTGGACTACCGCGACAGGATCGGCCTGTTGGGCAGCAGCGGTCGCAGCACCGGGCCGCATGTGCACTACGAGATTCGCGTCGACGACAAACCTACGGATCCCATGAACTTTCTCAAGGCAGGTCGCTATGTTTTCAAAGGCTAAGACCAAGACGGCACCGACGACTGGACCCAAGATGTCGGAGACGCCGCGGGCGGTGCCCAAGAACGCGATGCCCTCGATCATCAGTGCCGACCTGACGATCACGGGCGATCTGATGAGCATCGGCGATATTCAGGTCGAGGGCACCGTCGAGGGCGACATTGAGAGCCGGACCTTGACGATCGGCGAGGCGGCGCAGGTACGCGGCGCAATCACCGGCGAGACGATACGCGTCTGCGGCTCGGTGACGGGACAGATCAAGGGCACGTCGGTGACATTGGCGAAGACCGCCAAGGTGAACGGCGACATTCTGCACCAAAGCCTATCGATCGAAGACGGCGCCTTCCTCGACGGACACTGCCGGAGGATGGAGCAGAGCGCGCCCGGCGCTGATTCGAACATCGCGTCGGTCAAGGACCGAAGCGCAACTCCGGCGCCAGCGGCCAAATCGGAGTCCAAACCCTCGAACGCGGATTCCGGAGCTTCCTACGCGAGTCCTCTGACCGCGACGCGGAACGAAGGAGCGGCCCGCGCAGCGGGAGCATAAGGAAACACCGCTGGCGGCGCGCGGACGGATCAGGACCGTTCGTCCGCCGCGAGCACCCGGCAGAACGTCTCCGGGTCGACATTCCCGCCGGAGCAGATGACCGCGACGGTGCGGTCGCGGCAGTCGAGCCGGCCGGCCAGCACCGCCGCCAGCGCGACTGCGCCGCCGGGCTCGACGACCAGCTTCAGCACCCGGAAGGCGAAGGCCATGGCCTGCGCCACCTCCGCATCGCTGACCGCGAAACCGCCGGCCACCAAGCGATCATTGACCGGAAAGGTCAACGCACCCGGCATCGGCGCCATCAGTGCGTCGCAAAATGAGCGAGCACCGGCATCGTTCGACAGTCGCCGATGGGTCTCCAAAGACCGCCGCGTATCGTCGAAGCCCTCCGGTTCGACCACATAGACGCGAGTCGCCGGACTCTTGGCCTCCAGAGCCAGTGCGCAGCCCGCCGTCAGCCCGCCGCCGCCGCAGGGGATCAGCAGGGCGTCGAGGGTCAGGCCGCGATCGGCCGCCTGGTCGGCAAGCTCGTCGCCGATGGTGCCCTGTCCGGCGATGACGTCGTGATCGTCATAGGGGCGCACCAGCACGCCGCCGCGCTCGGCGACGATCGCTTCGGCGATTGCTTCCCGGCTTTCGCCGTGGCGGTCATAGGTCACCACCTCGGCCCCATAGGCCCGCGTGTTGGCGAGCTTGATGGCGGGCGCGTCGGCGGGCATCACGATGACCGCCGGAAAGCCGCGCAGGGCGGCCGCCGCGGCGACGCCCTGCGCATGGTTGCCGGAGGAATAGGCGACGATCGCGCCGGGCTTCTCCGGCGCCTCGGCAAGGCGGCTGATCTTGTTGAAGGCGCCGCGGAACTTGAACGAGCCGGTGCGCTGCAACGTTTCGGGCTTGATCAGGATTCGGCCGCCGGTTCGGGCATTGAGCTCGGGAGACTCCAGCAGGGGCGTTCGGACAGCATGGTCGGCGATCCGCCGCGCCGCCGCTTCGATCTGCGCCACATCCGGGGGAGTATCATAGGGAGTCGAGAAAGCCATCGATTGCCTCGCATGCCGGCGGTTCATCGAGCAGGGGAACATGCCCCACCTTCGGGACGGTGATCCGGATCAGGTCGGGATGCTCGCGGCCCATGCGCTCGAACGTATCCGGCGCGAGGACGTCGGACAACTCTCCGCGCAGTGCCAGGACCGGAAACGGGCGCAGTGCGCCGAACAGCGGCCAGAGATCCGGCCTTGCCCGATGCGACCGGCGCAGCGGCCTCGCCAACGCAGGGTCCCAGTTGAAGTGCAGCAGGCCGTCCTCGCCTTCCCGGAATGTCGCCCGTGCAAAGCGCAGCCATTTGGCCGGCGTGTCCGGCGGGGCGTGGGGGAACAGGACCTTGAGATGCGCGACCGCCGTGTCCCAGTCCGGCTGCGGCGCGTCGTGGCCGATATAGTTCAGGATCCGGACGAGCCCGTCGCCCTGGATATCCGGGCCGACATCGTTGAGCACGATGCCGGCAAGCGTCGTCGGGCGGGCGACCGCGAGCCCCATGGCGAGAAGCCCACCCAGGGAGGCGCCGACGACGACGACCGAGTGAATGTTGCACAGGGCCAGAAGATGGGCGATGTCGTTGATGTAGGTCTTCGGCTCATAGTTGCGCCAGTTCTGGTCATAGGCCGATCTGCCGCGACCACGATAATCGGGGCAGATCACCCGCCGCGTGCGCGCCAACCTCGTGGCGAAGTCATGGAAATCGGCCGCGTTGCGGGTCAGGCCGCTGAGACACAGAACCGGATGCCGCGGCGACAGAGGATCGCCATAGTCGCGGAAATAGAGCCGCAGCCCGTCCTGCGACCGGTAGTGGCGCTCCCGAAATTCCCCTGGCTCGGTTTGCTCCGTCACGACGGGTGCTCCCGCCGGCCAAGCAGGGGCGGGAGCTCGGAGAGTTCTGTCAGCGTCGCCTCCGGCGGTACCGGTAGGCGCTCCGGAACCTGGCCGAAGCGGTTGATCCAGCAGACGCGAAAGCCGAAATGGGCCGCCCCGGCGGCATCCCAGCCGTTGGAGCTGACGAAGCAGATGCGCGCGGCCGGCAGGCCGAGCCGGTCGACGGCCAGCTGGTAGACCGAAGGGTGCGGTTTGTAGATGCCGACCTCCTCTACCGAGAGGACGTGGTCGAGCAGCGGTCCGAGCGCCGCCCGGTCGACAGCGGTCGACAGCATCTCGGGCGAGCCGTTCGACAGAAGGGCGGTCTTGAAGCCGCGGTCCTTCAGCCTGGCGAGAGTCGGGTGCGCTTCCGGGTAGGGGTCGAGGATGCGGTAGATCTCCAGCAGCCGGCCGCGCAAGGCTCGATCCTCGATCCCGACCTGCGCGAGCGCATAATCGAGACTGTCCCGGGTCACCCGCCAGAAATCGGCGTGGCTGCCCATAAGGCTTCGCAGCCAGGTATATTCGAGCTGCTTCTGCCGCCAGACCATCGACAGCGCGGCAGCCTTCTCGCCCAGGGCGTCGCTGCAGCGCGCCGCCGCCGAATGAACGTCGAGCAGCGTCCCATAGGCATCGAACACGCAGGCGTCGATCGGGTACAGAACGGTATCGGCCATATCCAAGCCTCCTGAGGCCGGACCTTCCGAATGGAGATGGAGCCGGCCGGGGTCCCGGCCCCGGCCTATCGTCAATACTCCGCTTGGCGGCTGAGATCTTCCTGGAACGAGAAGGCGAGCATCGGCTGGCCCAGGCGATGCCGATAGACCTGGAGGTTCTCAAGCACCCGTTGGACATAGTTCCGGGTCTCGCTGAACGGGATCGACTCGATCCAGTCGATTGCATCGATGCCCGGCTCTCGCGGGTCGCCATAGACGCGCATCCATTCGACCACGCGCGACGGCCCCGCGTTGTAGGCCGCGATCGCAAGCAGGTAGGAACCGCTGAAGCGCTCCACCATCTGGCTCAGATAGGCGCTGCCGAGCTTGATGTTCAGGATCGGATCCCTGGTCAGCTGCTTTCTGTCGTAGGGCAGCTTGAGCTTTCTCGCCACATGTCGTGCGGTGGCCGGCATGAGCTGCATGAGGCCGCGCGCCCCGGCGTGGCTGACGGCGTCCACCGCGAAAACGCTCTCCTGCCGCATGACGGCGAGGATCAGGGCGTCTTCGGGCCCGGTATGCTCCGGCAGCAGGCGCAACGGATAGAGATATTCGACCATTTCCACCTCCTCCATGCGGGCGGCCTTGGCGACGGTGACCAAGAGGTCGTCCCGGCCGAGCTCCGTGGCGAGATGTGCGACCATGCGGTGATCCGTCGGGGTTCTGGCAAGGTCGGTTAGGTGGACGAGAAAGGGGCGGGTGTGGTCGGCCTGGTCAAGCTGCCCCAGAAGGCGGACCACCTGCACCAGTTCGCGATCGGCGAAGCGCGCAAGCTGCCGATCCGTCGGCTTGCGCGGTGGGGTAAATCGCATCGTGAAGTCCGGGCCGAGACGTTGCGCGGCAAGCTGCCCGTAATAGGCCGTCAGGTTTTCCGCCGCCTTCCGGTACCAGCTTCGCGCCAGGGCGACGTTGCCCATCTCCTCGACCGCGCGGCCGGTCCAGTAGGCGCCGCGCGCCCGGCTGACGGAGGAGCCGACGCCGGTATAGAGGCGCTTGAAATGCTTGTAGGCGACCTGAGGCTCCGACAGGAACCGCAGCGCGATCCAGCCGGCGAGCCACTCGGCCTCGGCGAACGCGATTCCTTCGGTCGCTCCGTGGTTCTGCGCCAGGCTATAGGCGACGGAGATCTCTCCGCGTGCCAGCGCCAGCCGGGCGGCGTTCTCGCTCTCGTTCCACAGCCGCTCCGGCCGGGGCAGGTTCTTGAGGTCGAGCGGCGCATTGAGAAGCTCGATCACCGAGCTCGCGCGGCCCATGCGCCGCCGCCACCGCGCCCGTTCGTAGACGAGGCCCGGATCGTTGACCAGACTGGCCGGCACGCGGTCGATCGCGGCATCTACGCCGGAGCGCATGCTCATCAGCAGCAGCCGAGCCTCCGCCAGGGCTCGGTGGCCGGAGTCCACGCGCTTCATCATCCGCTTCGCCGCAGCCCGCTCCCGGTCCCACAGCAGCCGGTCGAGCCGCGCGACATGGTCCTTGGGCTTCAGATACCGCTCGGAGAGCGCCAGGAACTTCCTCTCCTCGCTCGCGCTCATGTCGAAGCGCACCCAGTCGCGGCGCAGCATGAGCGCCGCCTGGGTTTCCAGGCCGAGCGCGATCATGGCGTGGGCCTTCTGAATGGACCCAGAGGCCGTCAACTGCGGGCGGTCGCGGAACCAGCGGGCCACCTCATCGGGCGGAAGGTCGTCGGGCATCGCCCGCTCGGCCTTCATCTGGATCGTCGCTCGGAGCGGCCAGTTCGGGTTGGCGTCCAGGAATGCGCTCAACTCATCGAACGAGTGCCGGGGGTCGGGGCGGGTCAGGTCGAGCCACCGGATCACCTTCGCCGGGAGCCGGTTCTCGGCATACGCGGCGATTTGCCGCGCCTCCTCCCACCGCTCCGCCTCCACCGCCTCGAAGGCCGCACGATAAATCTTCATATCCGACGGGGCCAGGGCGCCGCTATCGGCTCGGGCGGCGGTGGCAGTCAGGGGGGCGACGAGGACGGCGAGAGCCAGGAGGAAGGCAACAAGCTTCGGCACGCGTGAACCTCTGGTCATGCAGATGTGGGGCGGGAACTCAAGAGAAGCGGCGGCTCGCTGGATAGTTTTGATTAGGAAAGCGTAAAAAAGATTAACTTCGGCGAAGGATATCGCCGCGGTCAACATCAAACGCGCGCCGCCCCATCGATCGCCCCCATCGATCGCCCCCGTCGATCGCTCCCGGCGCAGCGACCTTGCTGGCAGCACGATCGGTGGTTATGGTCCGCATCCAACTTATATCATTGATCTGGACTTTTGATTCGGGGGAAGCGGTATGTTCACGGGGTCTCTCACCGCCCTCATTACGCCGTTCCGCGACGGCGCGGTCGACGAGGATGCGTTCCAGCGTTTCGTCGATTGGCAAATCACGGAGGGCACCGACGGGCTCGTGCCCTGCGGCACCACGGGCGAATCGCCCACGCTCAGCCACGACGAGCATATGCGGGTCGTCGAGCTCTGCATCGAGGCGGCCAGCGGTCGCGTGCCGGTGATCGCCGGCACCGGCTCCAACTCGACCGCCGAGGCGATCCGCCTGACGCAGCATGCGAAGCGCGCCGGCGCGGCCGCGGCGCTGGTCGTGATGCCCTACTACAACAAGCCGACGCCGGAGGGGCAGTATCGCCACTTCAAGGCGATCCACGACGCCGTCGACCTGCCGATCGTGATCTACAATATCCCGGGCCGCAGCGTCGTCGACATGTCGGTGGACACCATGGCGCGCCTCGCGAAGCTGCCGAACATCGTCGGCGTCAAGGACGCGACCCAGGATCTGGTGCGGCCGATGGCGACGCGGCTGGCGATCGGGCCCGACTTCTGCCAGCTCTCCGGCGAGGACGCCACCATCGTGCCGTTCCTGGCGCAGGGCGGACATGGCTGCATCTCGGTGACGGCGAACGTCGCGCCGAAGCTGTGCGCGGAGCTGCATGACGCCTGGGGCCGGCGCGACCTGGACACCGTCATGACGTTGAACGAGCGGCTGATGCCGCTCCACGGCGCGCTGTTCGTGGAATCGAGCCCGGGCCCGGTGAAATATGCCGCCAGCCTGCTCGACCGCGCGTCGGCGGAGCTGCGCCTGCCGCTCTGCGAGGTCGGCGAGGCGACGAAGCAGCGGGTCCGTGCGGCGCTGACCTCGGCCGGCCTGCTGAACTGAGCCTGCCGCCATGGCCCGCAGCGCCGCCACCGACCGCTTCGCGGCCCAGAACCGCAAGGCCCGGCACGACTACTTCATCGAGGACACCTTCGAGGCGGGGGTGATGCTGCTCGGCACCGAGGTGAAGTCGCTGCGCCAGGGCCGCGCCAGCATCGGCGAAGCCTTCGCCGCGGAGCAGGGCGGCGAGTTCTTCCTGTTCAACGCCTATATCCCGGAATATGAGGCGGCCAACCGCTTCAACCACGCGCCGCGGCGGCCGCGCAAGCTGCTGCTTCACCGGCGCGAGATGAACCGCCTGCTGGGCTCGGTGCAGCGCGGCGGAATGACGCTGGTGCCGCTCTCGATCTATTTCAACGAGCGGGGAATCGCCAAGGTCCAGCTCGGCCTTGCCAAGGGCAAGCGCAAGGTCGACAAGCGGGATACTGAGAAGGAGCGCGACTGGAGCCGCGACAAGGCGCGGCTGATGCGGGAAAAGGGCTGAGCCGGTCTTGACCGTCGATCCCGATCAGACGCCGCCGACAACGCGCCAGCCGATTCTGAACCTGCCGCCGATGGTGACGCGCCTGCTGGTCGCCAATCTGGCGGTTCATGGGATTCGCTGGATGCTGCCCGACACGACCGATGTCGGCGTCATCCTGAGCTTCGGGTTCATCCCGGCGCGCTACATGCTGCCCGATCTGTTCGGCTGGCAGGCCTTGGTGAGCCCGGTGACGCACCTTTTCCTGCATGGCAGCCTCGTCCATCTGCTGATCAACATGGTGATGCTGATGGCCTTCGGCTCGGGCGTCGAGCGCCGGATCGGCGGACCGCGCCTGCTGGCCTTCGCACTGGCCTGCGGCGTGCTCGGCGCCGCCGCGCACTTTCTCCTCCATCCGCTGTCGATCATGCCGGTGATCGGCGCCTCGGGCGCAATCAGCGGACTGTTCGGGGGCGTGCTGCGATTCCTGCCGCGGCGGGGCGGGAGCCTCTGGCCGATCGTCCTGCTCTGGATCGGCGTCAGCATCCTATTCGGCGTGACAGGCATACCCGGCGACGGCGGCGCGGCGATCGCCTGGGCCGCCCATGTCGGCGGTTTCCTCGGCGGGTTCCTGCTGTTTGGGCTGTTCGACCGGAAGCGGCGCGGCTGAGCCCGGGGCGAGGGGGTGTCCTTCGCAGACTCGAAAAATAACCCCATGCAAAGGCGAAAGCGACAACCCCGATGTCGAAAGCTCGATAGTCCGCGACGGTTACCGCAGAGTGTTTACCGACGCATCACGGGTTGCGTCAGGTCCGGCGACTATCGAAGCCGCCCGCCTCATGATCTCTGTCGCGGGTCATGCGCTTCATCATGACCTGAAGCGCCTGCGGGCTTCTATAGCCTACCGCGCGGGCAGCGTCCTTGAGCGTGAGGCCTTCGGCCTGCCGCATCGCCGTGTGGAGGAGGCGGAGGCGCCGGCGCCATGAGCCGAAGCTGAGCCCCGTCTCGTTCCGGAACCGCCGCGTCAGCGTGCGCCGGCTCACCCCGACCTCTCGCGCCCAGGCGTCGATGTCGTGCGACAGGGCCGGCGCCTCGATCAGGGCCTGGCAGAGCTTGCGAAGGCGTCGGTCGGACGGGAGCGGCAGGGCGAAGGGCGTCGCCGGGGCGTGCGCGATCTCGTACAGGATCAGCGCCGCCAGATGGGGGCCGCGCCCCTCCGGATCATAGAGCACCGGCTCGTCCGCGAGCGCCTGAAGCGCCGCATCGAGCAGGGGCGACACCGAGATGACGCGGCAGGCCTCCGAGTCGGCCGCGTCGAGGGCCTCCGGCGCGAGATAGGCCGTTCGAAATGCCACATCCCCATGCATGGTGACCTCGTGCCTCAGGCCCGCCGGGATCAGGAGCGCGTGGCCGGTCGGGACCGTCCAGGTTCCGTCCTCGGTGCTCGCGACCATGAGCCCCTTCGTCGCGTAGAGGAGTTGCCCGCGCGGGTGACAGTGCCAGCCCGAGCTGGCACCGGCCGCATATTCCTTGGCCAGCACGCCCACGGGGCGGGGGATATCATGAAAATCCTCGCCTCGCGTCGGCCGCATCCAGGATCTCCAATTTGGCCCGAACGCGTGGAACTATGGCCTGACAGCGCGATCGGGTCAATGCTATGGTGGCGCCTTCCTGTCCCAGGTCCGGTGTCATGCACGCAGATACCCTCTCCCGACGCACCGTCGTCTTCGTTAATCTCGCGCACACGCTCGACCATTTCGTGCTGCTGATCTATCCGACCGCCGTCATCGCCATCGCGGCCGAGCGCGGTCTCGACTACGGCACCCTCATCAGCCTCGCGACCGGCTCCTTCATCGCCTTCGGCCTGTTCTCGCTGCCGATGGGCTGGCTCGCCGAGCGGCTGGGGCGCCGCAACCTGCTCGCGATCTTCTTCGGCGGCTGCGGCCTTGCCTGCCTCGGCGCCTCGACCGCGACGTCGCCGATCGCCTTCGCGGCCTGGCTTCTGGTCCTCGGGACCTTCGCGGCGATCTACCACCCGATCGGCTCGGCGATGCTCGTCACCCATGCCCGACGCCTCGGGCGCGACCTCGGCTGGAACGGGGTCTGGGGCAATATCGGCGCGGCGTCGGCCTCGGGCGTCACGGCGCTTCTCTCGGCGACGCTCGGCTGGCAGGCCGCCTTCGTGGTGCCGGGCCTGGTCTGCCTCGCGATCTGCGTGGCATTCCTCGCCCTCGTTCCGGGCGACGGCGACGGGACCGATCGACGGAAGGGCGGTGCCGGCGTGATCGCCGTCGCACGCCCGGTGGCGCTGCTGGCCGTGTTCGCGCTCGCCCTCATGGCCGGCGGAATGACCTTCAACGTCACCACGATCGCGCTGCCCAAGGTCATCGACGAGCGACTCGGCCTCGCCTTGCCGCTCGCGCTGACCGGCTCCCTCGCGACGCTCGTGTTCATGTTCGGCGCGCTGACGCAACTCGCCATGGGCCGCCTCGTCGACCGCTTCAGCCTGCCGACGATCTTCGTCGGCATCTCCGTCCTGCAGCCGGTCGGGCTTGCGCTCGCGGCGACAACGACAGGCGCGCCCCTTCTTCTCGGGCTCGTGCTGGCGATGGCCGCGATCTATGGGCAGGTCATCGTCAACGACGCCATGGTGGCGCGCTACGTGCCGGCCACGTACCGGGCCAAGGCGTTCAGCGTGCGCTATTTCCTCGGCTACACCACCAGCGGGTTCGCGGTGCCGCTGATCGCCCTGCTGCATGGGCAGGGCGGCTTTCCGGTCGTTCTGGGCGCGGCCGCGGCGTTTGGCGCCACCATCTTCCTCTGCTCGTTGGCATTCCTTGCCATCGCCCAACCGCCCCGGGCCGTGAGCCGCGTGTGACCGCACCCGCCGCCCTGACGCCTGGGGCCTGACGCCTGGGGCCTGACGCCCGGGCCCTCCGGCCGAGCCATTCGCTTAAGATGTGGAATCCGGTCTGATCTTCTGTTTGGTTCTGTCATCTGGGCACTTTCGTGCCGAGCCGCAGAAGCCGACCCGCTGACCGCCATGGGAGCGGTCGGCGAAGCCGCGGGCCGAAGCGCCATTTCGCCGCCGACCTCGCGGTTGCTCGTCCTTGAGCGGGGCTTCGCGGAAGCAGCCCGTGCCTGGCGCTGCCCTCCGGCGCCATGGTGACAGTGGCGAGGCGCGCCACCCCGGCCGGCGAGAGGCGATCGTCGGTGAGAGCGACCGGCTGCACAAGAAACCCCACTCTGACTCGGAGCAGAGGGGGATTCCATGCGGATCCCGAGTATTTCTTAAGAATTCGTTGACAATACTTGTCTGCCGCCCGAAGGCCAGACTATGGTACTCGCGACGACAGAGGCGGGAAACGCAGACGGGTATCCAAATCCCGGTCACAGGGGGCAGTCCGATGAACACGGGGTTGAGGTCAGCTTTGGTCGCAGTCTTCGCGACCGTTTCGGTAGCGGCGTGGTCCGGCGGGGCTCACGCACTGCAGATCGTTCAGACAATCGGAAGCATCGAGGCCAGCGCGTCCTCGACAACCTTCCTGAATGCGACGACGAGCAGATCCGCCGAGCGTTTCGATCCGAGCCTCGGCACGCTCGACAGCGTGGCCTTCCGTTTCGATGGCAACAGCCTCTACAATGTGGGTGCAGGTTTCCTCTATGAATCATCGGCCGAAGGATCGGCCGAGGGGTCCGTAAGCCTGACGAACTTGGCGTTTGAATTCTCCGTCCCGGGATACGGCACCTGGTCTCAGCCACTCGACGATCGAGTAGGCACCTGCCCTGACAACATCGGTAACTGTGATGTTAACGTAAATGGTTTGCTCTTTCTCGGCATCGCCACGTCGGACCTGACCGGCGATATGCTTGCCAACTATGTCGGTCCCGGATTCTTCGACATCGCCTTTGCGCTGCACGGCACCCCCGAATACAGCAGCGAGAACTCTATGATTTACGGCCGAAGCGGCTGGCTGGACTTGTACGGCACGTTTAAGGTGACCTACACCTACACGCCGGTCACCTATACTCCGGTGCCCGAGCCCACGACGCTGGCCTTGTTCGGCGTCGGTGTGGTCGGACTGGCCGGCGCGCTTCGCCGCCGGCGGACCCGCTGACCTTCGGAGAGAACGCGGCCGCACCCGCATCTCTCGATCGGTGAGCCAAGCCCGTCGCTCATGTGACCGATCAGGTTGACACCGGTTCGCAATGCATCAGGTGGCGCCGTGCCACGGGTCAGCCTTGCCATCGCCCAGCCGCGCCGGACCATGCGAGCCTACGGCGCCAACGAATGACGACGATCGGCCGGCAGGCCTGATACGGGGCGCTCGGAGATGAGCGCAGGGGACGGGCCCGAGTAACAGACGATCCTTCGACCCGGCCGCTTCGCGGCCGGCTCATGCTTCGCCCCTCGACAGGCTCGGGGTGAGGAAGCTCAGCATGAGGTCGCGGGGGCTCATCCTGATGGTTCGACAGGCTCACCATGAGGTTCTTTCCTCATCCCGAGCTTGTCGAGGGACGAAGGATGGGGAAACCAGACGCCCGGCGGCCAAATGCGCTTGCTTTAAAGCCTTCTACGCCGACCATTGGCGCGCGCGTGGTTTATTGGTATGTCGGCAGAGAGGGTTGGCCCGCCCCGTGTCTTCGAACGCCTCACCGCTATGGTCCGCTTGTGAACGCACCCACCGCCACTACGCCCGGGACGTCCGGCCGGGACGTCGAGACCGGCATCCTGATCATGGCGGCGGCCATGCTGATGGTGCCGTGCATGGACGCGATCGCCAAGACGCTCGCGGCCACCGTCGCGCCCGGGCAGGTCGCGTGGGCGCGCTTCTTCTTTCAGACGATCTTCCTGCTGCCGGCCGTTCTCACAATGCGGCGAAAATCGGCGAGAGGGCAGGCGGCAGGGGGGCAGGCGGTGCCGCCGCGCCTCGACCTGCACGCCGCCCGCGGCGGCCTGATCGCGGTGGCGACGCTGCTCTTCTTCTGGGCCCTCAAGCACCTGCCGATGGCGGACGCGATCGCCATCTTCTTCGTCGAGCCGCTGATCCTCACGCTTCTCTCCGCGCTATTGCTGGGCGAGCCGATCGGCTGGCGCCGGCTGGCGGCGGTCGCGGTCGGCTTCGGCGGCGCGCTGGTCATCATTCGGCCGAGCTGGCAGGCCTTCGGCTGGGCGGCCGTGCTGCCGCTCGGCTCGGCCTTCTGCTTCGCCCTGTATCTCATCCTGACCCGGCTTCTCGCGAAGCGCGAGAGCGCGGCGGCGATGCAGTTCTGGGCGGGCTTGTTCGGCGCGCTCGTCCTGTCGGCCGCCCTCGGCATCGGCGCGGGTGCCGGCATCGGCGTCATCGAGCCGGTCTGGCCGAGCCTGCGGGACTGGGGGCTGATGGTCGGGCTGGGCGTTCTGGCGACCGTCTCGCACATCCTGGTCGTGTTCGCCTTCCGCCGCGCGCCGGCCGGCGTCCTGGCGCCGTTCCAGTATATCGAGATCATCAGCGCGACCCTGCTCGGGCTGCTGGTCTTCGGCGACTTCCCCGACGCGACGACCTGGGCGGGGGTCGCCATCATCATCGGCTCGGGCCTCTACGTCTTTCACCGGGAGCGGAGAATCGCCCGACGGGCCGCGCCGCTGCCGGACACGCCCTGAACCGGCGTTGGGGTGTTGGCTAGGTTCAATCCGCCTCGTCGAGATACCGCCGCAGCCCCTGAAACACCTCCTGGAACATCGCCTCGGTCAGCCGGCCGGTGTTCGTGTTGTAGCGCGAGCAGTGATAGCTGTCGGCGAGCAGGAGGCCGTTCGGCAGAGGGTGGCGGGCACCATGGGCGAAGGGCCATCGGCTGCGGCGTTCGCCGAAGGCCGTCAGCACCGCGTTGTGGGCGATCAGGCCGAGGGCGAGGATCGCTCGCAGGGTGGGGAGGGCGGCGATTTCCGCTTCCAGGAACGGGCGACAGGCGGCAATCTCCGCCGTCGTCGGCTTGTTCTCCGGCGGCACGCAGCGGACCGCGTTGGTGATCCGGCAATCGACCAGACGCAGCCCGTCGTCCGGGCTTTTGCCGTAGTCGCCCTCGGCGAAGCCGAACCGCTGCAGCGTGGCGTAGAGGAGGTCTCCGGCATAGTCGCCGGTGAAGGGTCGGCCGGTCCGGCTGGCGCCGTTGAGGCCCGGCGCCAGCCCGACGACCAGCAAGCGGGCGTCGACCCCGCCGAAGGCCGGCACCGGGGCGTTGTGCCAGAGCGGCTCGACGCCGCGCATCCTCACGCGCAGCGAAGCCAGGCGCGGGCAGAGGGGGCAGTCGCGGCCCGGTTCGCTGCCGGAGCCTGCCCCGGAGCCCGCTGGCGCCGACAATGGCAGGCCGGTCACGCGGATTCGAGGATCGGATCGTCCTCGCCGGTGGAAGGCACGGCGGGCGCGCGGTTGCCGTGGGTGCGGGCGATGCGGTCGGCCAACTCCTCGAGCTCGACGAAGGTGTCGGCCTGGCGCCGCAGCTCGTCGGCGATCATCGGCGGCGCCGAGCGAATCGTGCTCACCACGGTGACGCGAAGGCCCTTCCGCTGCACCGCCTCGACCAGCCGGCGGAAGTCGCCGTCGCCCGAGAACAGCACCACATGGTCGAGATGCTCGGCCATCTCCATCACGTCGATGGCGAGCTCGATGTCCATGTTCCCCTTGATCTTGCGGCGGCCGGAGGAGTCGGTGAACTCCTTGGTCGGCTTGGTCACCATCGTATAGCCGTTATAGTCGAGCCAATCGACCAGCGGGCGGATCGGCGAATATTCCTGGTCTTCGATCAGGGCCGTGTAATAGAAGGCGCGGATCAACTGGCACTCCTCGGCGAAGACCTCGAGCAGGCGCTTATAGTCGATGTCGAAGCCGAGGGCGCGGGCGGCGGCATAGAGATTGGCGCCGTCGATGAAAAGGGCGACACGCTCCTGAGGATAAAAGGTCATGGCGAGACTGGTCCCGAATGTTAATCGAAGGCTCCATGGGCACAGGTCCGCAGCGGAGCTGAAAGCGAGTGATGAAATGCGCTCACGATCATAAATTCCTAAGAGAAACCCTTATATGGCGGCCCTGCGGTTCTTAACCTATAAGTAGCGTCTGAAAGAGGAACGACAAGGCGCCCGACGCCCCATTCAGGTCCACATTCATGGAAGATATTCTCATCGGACTCGGAGCGAACCTGCCGAGCCACCGGTTCGGGCCGCCCCGGGCGACGCTCGAGGCGGCGCTGGAGTCGCTGGAGCGGCACGGCGTCGCGATCCGCCGCCGCTCCCGCTGGTACGAGAGCATGCCCGTGCCCGCCTCCGACCAGCCCTGGTTCGTCAATGGCGTGGCGCTCGTCGACACGACGCTGGACCCGGCGGGTCTGCTCGCGACCCTTCACGAGGTCGAGCAGGCGTTCGGCCGCGAGCGGCGCGAGCGGAACGAGGCCCGGGTCGTCGATCTCGATCTGCTGGTCTACGGCCGCCGCGTTAACCACGGGCCGACGCCACCTTTGCTGCCGCATCCCCGGCTGGCGGAGCGGGCCTTCGTTCTCCGGCCGCTGGCCGAGCTCGTGCCCGACTGGCGCCACCCGGCCAGCGACCGACCAATCCAGGCACTGATCGCGGACCTGCCGCCGGAACAGGTGGTGCGGCCGCTGGCGAACTAAGCCGGGCGCCCCTATGTGGGCGCCCTCTCTCGAGATGCCGCAGTCCGCCTTGCTTTGTGTGCGGTGCGGCAATATATTCAGGGAAATCATCTGTTTTTCCCGCTGTTTGGAGCGAGACAAGAATGGCGCGCGTTACCGTCGAAGATTGTGTTATCAAAATTCCCAACCGGTTCGACCTCGTCATGCTGGCGGCGCAGCGGGCCCGTGACGTCTCCGCGGGGGCGCCGCTGACCATCGATCGCGACAACGACAAGAACCCGGTGGTCGCCCTCAGGGAGATCGCCGATGAGACCGTCGATCTCGATGCGCTCGGCAACAGCCTGATCCAAGACCTCCAGAAGCATGTCGAAACCGACGAGCCCGAGGAGGAAGGCGGCTTCGGCGCGACCGACAGCGATCTGCTGAGCGACCTGATGCAGACGGTGGCGCCGCAGGAGTCCGGCGAGGATGAAGAAGCGCTGAGCGAGGACGAGGGCGTGGAGGAGCCGGCCGAGGAAGAGCCCGGCGCGACGGACCTCGACGACGACTCCCAGGCGTAGGTGGAGGCAGTTCACGCTGCCGGCATGGCGCGGACCGGAGAGGCTGCCTGAACGGGCAACGCCGCACTCTGGCGAAGGCCGGGTGGCGAGAGCCCGGGGTGAGCCATGATCCGGCAGTTTGAACTGGTTGAACGTGTAAGGGCCTATGATCCGGGCGCGGACGAAGACGCCCTGAACCGCGCCTATGTCTTCTCGATGAAGGCCCACGGCTCGCAGGAGCGGGCCTCGGGCGACCCCTATTTCTCCCATCCGCTCGAAGTCGCGGACATCCTGACCAAGATGAAGCTGGACAGCGCCTCGATCGTGACGGCGCTGCTCCACGATACGGTCGAGGACACCGACGCGACCCTCGACCAGATCGAGCAGCTCTTCGGCAAGGAGATCGCCCGCCTCGTCGACGGCGTGACCAAGCTGTCCCGAATCGAGCTGCAGTCGGACCAGAGCAAGCATGCGGAAAATTTCCGCAAGCTGGTGCTGGCGATGTCCGAGGACATCCGCGTGCTGCTGGTCAAGCTGGCCGACCGGCTGCACAACATGCAGACGCTGCATTACATCCGCAGCCCGGAGAAGCGGAAACGGATCGCGCTGGAGACCATGGAGATCTATGCGCCGCTCGCCGAGCGCATGGGCATGCAGCAGATGAAGGACGAGCTCGAGGATCTCGCCTTCGCCGAACTCAACCCCGAGGCCCGCGATTCGATCACCCAGCGGCTGAAGTTCCTGCGCGAGCAGGGCGGCGACATGGTCGGCCGCATCATCGACGAGCTGAAGCGCACCCTCGCGGAGGGCGGCCTGCAGGCCCTGATCGTGGGCCGTGAGAAGTCGCCCTATTCGATCTGGCGCAAGATGCAGCGGAAGAACATCGGCTTCGAGCAGCTTTCCGACATCATGGCCTTCCGCATCGCCGTTGCCGATGTCGGGCAGTGCTATCAGGCGCTCGGCATCCTGCACAGCCGCTATTCGATGGTGCCCGGCCGCTTCAAGGACTATATCAGCACGCCCAAGCCGAACGCCTACCGCTCGCTCCATACCGGCGTGATCGGCCCCGAACGGCAGCGCATTGAGATCCAGATCCGAACCCGCGAGATGCACGAGGTTGCGGAGTTCGGCGTCGCCGCGCATTGGAAATACAAGCAGGACGGCAGCAGGCAGCCCGCGCGGCAGGTCGAAGGCCGGCAATATCGCTGGCTGCGCGAGCTGCTCGACATCCTGGAAAAGGCGTCCGGCCCGGAGGAGTTTCTCGAGCACACCAAGCTCGAGATGTTCCAGGACCAGGTCTTCTGCTTCACCCCGAAGGGCGATCTGATCGCGCTACCGCGCGGCGCGACGCCGGTCGATTTCGCCTATGCGGTCCATTCCGAGGTGGGCGATACCTGCGTCGGCGCCAAGATCAACGGCCGCATCATGCCGTTGCGCAGCGAACTGCATAACGGCGATCAGGTCGAGATCGTCACCTCGCGCGCCCAGACGCCGTCGCCGGCCTGGGAGCGGTTCGTCGTCAGCGGCAAGGCGCGCGCCCATATCCGCCGCTTCATCCGCACCCAGCAGAGGGCGCAGTACCTCGCGCTCGGCCGGGCGATCCTGCAGAAGGCGTTCCGCCAGGAAGGCCATGAATTCAGCGAAAAAGCGCTTGATACGGCGCTGAAGAAGTTCAAGTGCGATAGCGTTGACGACCTCTATGCCATTGTCGGCGAAGGAATCCAGACGGGCCGCGAGGTCATCAATACTGTCTTCCCCGGCAGCAAGCCCGGCGCCAAGGGCGACAAGGTGGTGCCGCTCGGCCCGCATCGCGGACGCCAGCGCAAGTCGAAGGACCTTGCCGTCCCCATCACCGGCCTGATCCCCGGCATGGCGGTGCATTTCGCGGGTTGCTGCCACCCTCTGCCGGGCGACCGGATCGTCGGTATCGTCACCACCGGCAAGGGTGTGACGATCCACACGATCGACTGCGACACCCTCGAAAGCTTCGCCGACTCGCCCGAACGCTGGCTGGATGTCGCATGGGAGGTGGACTCGGGCGGCGAGGACGGCCATGTCGGCCGAATCCACGTCGTCATCGCCAACGAGCCGGGCAGCCTCGGCAACCTGACGACCGTGATCGGCAAGGCCGGTGGCAACATCACGAACCTCAAGATCACCAACCGTTCGATTGATTTCTTCGAGATGATGATCGATGTTGAGGTGACGGATCTGCGGCACCTGACCAATATCATCGCGGCATTGCGGGCAAGTCCCCTGATCAACTCGGTCGAGCGCGCGCGAGGATAGGGGCGTATCGGAATGCGTTCAGCGCGCTTTTCTTTTGTCATGCCAGTGTCCCGATCGCGAAATTCGAACATTCGAATTTCGCGATCGGGACACTCACCTGTTGAAACTCGTGTGATGGTTCCGATGCCGAACTTCGGAACCATCACACGAGCGGCTTCTAACGCGGCTCTCCGGTTCAGCGGCCGCGTCGAGTTCTGATGTTTCGCCGCCGCAAGAAACTCCATCCGATCCGGCGCCTCAAGGAATTCCTGTGGCCGAGCCGCGGCTGGCGGCGATCGACCCTCTATGTCGCCCATCGGGTCGGCCGCCTGCCAGGAACGCCGGCCAGCATCGCCGCCGGCTTCGCCTGCGGGGCGGCGATCTCCTTCACGCCGCTCCTCGGCTTCCATTTTGCCGGCGCGGCGCTGCTCGCTTGGCTGCTGCGCGGCAATATCCTCGCCTCGGCGCTGGGGACCGTGATCGGCAATCCTTGGACATTTCCATTTATCTTTCTATGGATATATCATCTGGGCCACTGGATGATGGGGACGGTCTGGGTGAGCGATCTGCCCGATGAGCTGACCCTGACCTATGTCTTTGATCATCCGTGGCGGGTCCTGCTGCCGATGATGGTCGGCGGCGTGCCGACGGCGGTGGTGGTCTGGTTCCTGACTTTCTGGCCCGTGCGCGCGGCCGTCGCCGCCTATCAGCATGCTCGGCGGTCCCGGCGGGGGAGCCGGCAGCGGCCGTTCCGGGCCCAGGCAGCGTCCGAGTCAGCGTCCCGGGCAGGAGCCCAGGCGGCGGGAGAGATCAATCGATGAGGCGGCAATTGCGTCTCGGAGTGAACATCGACCATGTGGCGACGATCCGCAATGCCCGCGGCGGGCGCCACCCGGATCCGGTCCGTGCCGCCCGGCTGGCCGCGCAATCGGGTGCGGATGGAATCACCGCGCATCTGCGCGAAGATCGCCGCCATATCTCAGACGACGACATCGAGCGGCTGATCCGGGAAATCGACCTGCCGCTCAATTTCGAGATGGCGGCGACCGAGGAGATGCTGACGATCGCGCTCCGGCACAAGCCGCATGCGGCCTGCCTCGTTCCGGAGAAGCGCGAGGAGCGGACCACGGAGGGCGGGCTCGACGTGGCCGGCGGGCGCGACCATCTGGCCTCCTTCGTCCGGCGGCTGCGCGAGGCCGGAATCCGGGTGTCGATGTTCGTGGAGCCGGATGCGGCGCAGCTCGACGCCTCGCTGGAACTCGGGGCTGACATCGTCGAACTGCATACCGGGACCTATTGCGAGGCAGAAGGCGCCGCGCGCGAGCGCCATCTCCGGCGCCTCGTCGAGGCGGCTGCCCATGCCGAGCGAATCGGCCTCGAATGCCATGCTGGACACGGGCTGACCTTCGATACGGTCGGGCCGGTCGCGGCGATCGCCACGCTGAGCGAGCTCAATATCGGGCATTTCCTGATCGGCGAGGCAATCTTCGGCGGGCTCGACAGCACCGTTCGCCGCATGCGCGCGCTGATGGATAAGGCGCGAGCCGAGGCTGGCGGCGAGCGAAGCGCCTGAAGATGGCCCCCAAGATATGACCCTCGCGACATGATTCTCGGCCTCGGCAACGACATGATCGATATTCGCCGGATCGAGCGCACGCTCGACCGCTATGGCGAGCGGTTCGTCGCGCGCGTCTTCACGACGGTCGAGCAACGAAAGTCCGATCGGCGGCGCAACCGCGCCGCCAGCTATGCCAAGCGTTTCGCCGCGAAGGAGGCTTGCGCGAAGGCGCTCGGCACCGGGCTGAACAATGGCGTTTTCTGGCGCGACATGGGGGTCGTGAACCTGCCCTCGGGGAAGCCGACCCTGGCGCTGACCGGCGGCGCCGCGGAGCGGCTGTCCGCGATCACGCCAAAGGGCATGGTGGCGCAGATCGATCTGACCATCACCGACGATCACCCCCTTGCTCAGGCCATCGTGATCATTTCGGCAATCCCGTCAGCAACTCCGGATCCGTCCGGTTGAGGCGCGTGCCCGGCGATCGGCGCCGGTCGAGGCCTCGGGAGAGCCGCCTCGCTTGAGCCTCGTTCGCTTCATCAGTTTTCGTATGAGGTATATATTTAGGTGGCTTCTTTAATGTCAAAGCGTAAATCCGGCGGCGTGCTGGACACCATCCGGACGGTGATCTACGCGGTCCTGATCGCTGTTGTGGTCCGGGCGTTCGCCTATGAGCCGTTCAACATTCCCTCCGGGTCGATGATCCCAACGCTGCTGGTCGGCGACTTCCTGTTCGTCTCGAAATTCTCCTATGGCTACAGCCGCTACTCGCTACCCTTCGGCCTGCCGCTGTTCGAGGGACGGATCTTCGAATCGCCGCCGGAGCGGGGCGATGTCGCCGTCTTCAAGCTGCCGACCGACGGCAAGACCGATTACATCAAACGCATCGTCGGACTGCCTGGCGACCGCATCCAGGTTCGCGAGGGCGTGCTCCACATCAATGGCGAGCCCGTGGAGCGGACGCTGATCGACGACTATATGATCGATGCGGGAATCGGCATGATCGAAATGAGGGAGACGGTTGATCTATATGAGGAGACGCTGCCAAACGGCAAATCCCATTACATCATCGAGCGGAGCGACCATGCCGCGCTCGACGACACTCCCGTCTTTACCGTGCCCCCTGGCCACTATTTCGCGATGGGCGACAATCGGGACAATTCGCAGGACAGCCGAACCTCGATGGTCGGCTTCATTCCCGCGGAGAACCTTGTCGGCCGGGCCGAGTTCATCTTCTATTCGCATTCCGCGCGGGATGCCAGCCCGCTGGAGATCTGGAAATGGCTTCCGGCCACGCGTTTCGACCGATTGCTGGACGCGATAGAGTGAGTCATCACGCCTCCGTCCCCGCCGAAGATGGCGCAGCCCTGACCGAGGCGCTCGGCCACCGCTTCGCGCAGCCCGACCTGCTGCGCCGGGCGCTCACCCATCCGAGCGCGATCGGCGCCGCGGCGCGGCAGCGGGAGCGCGGACAGGACGGTTACGAGCGGCTGGAGTTTCTCGGCGACCGGGTTCTTGGGCTCGTCATCGCCGATCTGCTGTTTCGTCGTTTTACCGACGAGAATGAAGGCGCGCTGGCCAAGCGGTTCGCGATGCTGGTGCGGCGGGAGAGCCTGGCGCGGGTCGCCCAGGCGGTCGATCTCGGCCGTCACCTGCTGCTTTCACGTGGCGAGATGGAGGCAGGCGGGCGAGAAAGTCGAACCCTGCTGGCCGATGCCTGCGAGGCGGTGATCGGCGCGCTCTATCTGGATGGCGGGCTGGAGGCGGCGGCCGATTTCGTGCGGCGCTATTGGGAACCGCTGATGGCGGAGGATCTCCGGCCGCCGCAGGATGCCAAGACGGCGCTCCAGGAATGGGCGCAAGGGGCGGGCCTCCCGCTGCCGGTCTATCGGACGGTGCGGACCGAAGGGCCGCCGCATGAGCCGCTGTTCGCCGTCGAGGTGCAGGTGCAGGGGCAGGCGCCGGCGACCGGGACCGGGCGCTCGAAGCGTGCCGCCGAGCAGATCGCCGCGGAGACCTTGCTGACACAATTGGTGGCCGCGCGAAATGACTGAGATGCCGACAAACAGGTCGGAGGGGGAAAGCCCGAGCGCCGCCGAGCCTCGCTGCGGATTCATCGCCCTGCTGGGCGCCCCGAATGCCGGAAAGTCGACGCTGCTCAACCGGCTGGTCGGAGCGAAGGTGTCGATCGTCTCGCCGAAGGTGCAGACGACGCGGAGTCGCGTGCTGGGCATCGGTATTGCCGGTCCGGCGCAGCTGATCTTCATCGACACGCCCGGCATCTTCGCGCCGCGCCGCCGGCTCGACCGCGCGATGGTGCAGGCGGCCTGGCGCGGCGCCGGGGACGCCGATCTGGTCGTCCTGCTGGTGGACGCCAGCCGCCGCGCCATCGATCCGGACACGGCCCGGATCATCGCGGGCCTCCGTGACGTCGGGCGGAAGGCGATCCTGGCGCTGAACAAGGTCGACCTGATCAAGCGCGAGAAGCTGCTGGCGCTGGCCGGCCAGTTCGATGCCGAGGGCATCTTCACCGACATCTTCATGATCTCGGCCGAGAATGGCGACGGCGTCGAGGACCTGCGGAACGCGCTGGCCGCGCGCGTGCCACCCGGACCGTGGCATTTCCCGGAGGATCAGCTCTCCGACATGCCGAGCCGGCTGCTCGCCGCCGAGATCACCCGCGAGCATCTTTTCCGCCAGCTCCACCAGGAGCTCCCCTACGCCCTCACCGTCGAGAGCGAAACCTGGGAGGATTTCAAGGATGGCAGCGTCAAGCTGCAGCAGGTGATCTTCGTTCAGCGCGACAACCAGAAGGCGATCGTGCTCGGCAAGAACGGCCAGCGGATCAAGGCGGTCCGGGCGGCGGCTCAGGCGGAACTCGAAGAGATGCTCGGCCGCAGGGTCCACCTCTTCCTGTACGTGAAGGTCCGTGAGAAATGGCTCGAGGACCCGGCCCGCTTCCGCGAGATGGGCCTCGATTACGACGTTTGAGGTGGTCTAGGTCCCGGACCGGCGGGCGCCTATTTTAGGTTGTCATGCCCGGGCTTGACCCGGGCGTCCACTGGACCTGCGGGTCAAGCCCGCGGGTGACAAGGTGGATAATCGTTACACTTCCGAGAAGGCAAGGACAGGCTTCGCCCATGGAATGGTCCGACGAAGGCATCGTCCTGTCGGCACGGCGTCACGGCGAAAGCGGCGCCGTCGTCATCCTGCTGACGCGCGAGCATGGCCGGCATGCCGGGCTGGTGCATGGCGGGGCGAGCCGGCGCGCCCGCGGGCTGTTCGAGGTCGGCAATCGGGTGCAGGCGGCGTGGCGCGCGCGGCTGGCCGAGCATCTCGGTCACTTCAGCTGCGAGCTTCTCGAAAGCTATGCGGCGGCGGTGCTCGACGATCCGCTGCGGTTGTCGGCACTGACCGCGGCGACCGCCGTGGCCGATGCCAGCCTGCCCGAGCGCGAGCCGCATCCGCGGGCCTATGACGGCCTGCGGGAGCTGCTCGAAACCCTGGAGACCTCGCCATCCGATCAGGGAATCGCCGCGCGCTGGTCGGCGGACTATGTGCGTTGGGAGCTGGCGCTCCTCGCCGATCTCGGGTTCGGGCTCGACCTGTCCTGCTGCGCGGCGACCGGGAGCCGGGAGGAACTGGCCTATGTCTCGCCGAAGACCGGCCGCGCCGTCTCCGCCACGGCCGGCGCGCCCTACCGCGATCAGCTTCTGCCGCTTCCGGCCTTCCTTGCGGCGGAGACGGCGGAGCCGGCGGATGCTCCGGCGGTGCTGGCCGGACTCCGGCTGACCGGCTTCTTCCTCGACCGGCACGTCTTCAGCCATTCACCGGGTGGTGCGGGAGCGGCGAGCCAGGCGCCCGCCGCCCGCGAGCGGTTCATTCAGCGGCTGCGCAACGCCGCCTCTTGATTCCCGTCCGGCCTTCGTCTACCCGGAGAGGGGATAGACGATTCCCTGACCGAGGACCCTCCACCGATGAACAGCACTGCCGGCCTGCGTCATGTCGCCGTGATCGGCGCCGGCATCGTCGGCGTCTGCGCCGCGCTCTATCTGCAGCGTGACGGCCACCGGGTGACGCTGGTCGATCCCCGTGGGCCCGGCGAGGGCACCTCGAAGGGCAATGCCAGCGTCCTTGCCGTGGAGTCCTGCGTGCCGGTCGCGACGCCGGGGATCGTCTGGCGCGTGCCGGGCATGCTGGCCGACCCGCTGGGGCCGCTGGCGATCCGCTGGGCATATCTGCCGCGGCTGGCGCCCTGGCTGACGCGCTTCGTGCTGGCGAGCCGGCCGGCCCGCGTGGAGGCGATCTCGATCGCGCTGCGCGCCCTGCTGGCCGACTCCATCGAGGCCTATCTGCCACTGGTGAAGAGCGCCGGGATCGAGGAGATGATCCGGCGCACCGGTTGGCTCGGCGTCTATGAATCGGAAGCGAAATTCGCCGGTGCCCGGGCGGATCTGGAGCTGCAGCGCCGCCGCGGCGTGCGGATGGAGTTCCTGAAGCCCGAGGAAATCCGGCAATTCGAGCCGGCCCTCGCGCCGATCTACAAACATGCGGTGTTCTATCCCGAGAACGCCTATGTCGTGAATAATTTCCGGTTGGTCGTCTCGCTGGCCGAGGACTTCGTCCGCAATGGCGGCACGCTGCTGCGCGAGGCGGCGACGGGCTTCGATATCGCCGATGGCCGGGCGACGCATCTGCGCACGGACGCCGGCCGGCACGCGATCGATGCGGTGGTCGTCGCCGCCGGTGCCTGGTCGAAGGAATTGACGCGCCAGCTCGGCCACCGGGTGCCGCTCGACACCGAGCGCGGTTATCACGTGATGCTTCCCGACTCCGGCGTGGCGCCGCGAATGCCGATCTATTCCGGCGATCACAGCTTCGCCGTGACGCCGCTGGAGCATGGCCTGCGCCTCGCCGGCACGGTGGAACTGGGCGGCCTCGACGCGGCGCCGAACTATGCCCGAGCCGACATGCTGCTGACCCGCGGCCGTCGCATGTTCCCCGGCCTGAACGAGGCTGGCGCCACGAAATGGATGGGCTTCCGCCCATCGATGCCTGATTCCGTACCGGTGATCAGCGGCTCCGACCGCTGCCGCAACGCTTTCTTCGGCTTCGGCCACGGCCATATCGGCCTGACGCTAGGCGCCCAGACGGGCCGCCTGATCGGCGATCTCGTCGCGGGCCGCGATCCGGGCGTCGATATGAGGTCTTATCGGGTCGATCGGTTCTAAATAAGCCCCCCGCCCTCCCCAGCAAAACTGGGGGAGGGAGGGACCCGCGCAAGCGGGAGGGTGGGGGCTTCGGCTCCACCGTCAGAAAGCGAAATCCCGTGGTCACCCTCGGCAGAGACCGCAATTCAACCTACTGGACCTTTGCCGTCGAGAACCGCCGGCTTCTTGCCTTCGGCTTCCTCGCCGCCTTCTGCTCCAGCTTCGGCCAGACCTTTTTCATTTCCCTGTTCAGCGGCGAGATTCGCGCCGAGTTCGCCCTCTCGGATGGCGATTTCGGAGCATTGTATTCCGCCGCCACGCTGGTCAGCGGGTTCAGTCTGATCTGGCTCGGACGCAAGATCGACCAGCTCGATCTACGGATCTACAGCGCTTTCGTCGGCGTCGGCATCGTCGCCGCCTGTCTGCTCATGGCTGGCGTCGTCTCGACGGTCATGCTCGGCCTGGCGATCTTCATGCTTCGCCTGACCGGGCAGGGGCTGATGTCGCATGTCGCGATGACCAGCATGGCACGGTATTTCGAGTCGGGGCGGGGCAAGGCGATCAGCATCGCCTCGTTCGGCTATCCGGCGGGCGAGGCTCTCTTCCCGACGGTGGCCGTGCTGTCGATCGCGGCGCTCGGCTGGCGGGAGAGCTGGATCGCGATCGGCGTGATCTTGGCGACGGTCCTCGTGCCGATCCTGCTCTGGCTGCTCAAAGGACATGCGGCGCGCGACCGCGGGCTCCGCGACCGGATGCAGGGCACGGCGCAGGACACCGCCGGCGGAAGTGCGTCATGGTCGCGGCGGCAGATGCTGGGCGATCCGCGCTTCTATCTGATTCTGCCCGCCGCGCTGGCGCCGTCCTTCATCGTGACCGGCCTGTTCTTTCATCAGGTCCATCTGGCGCAGTCCAAGGGATGGAGCATGGCCTGGGTGGCGAGCTGCTTCGTCGGCTTCGCCGTCGCCCAGGGGATCGCCGTCCTCCAGACCGGATCGCTCGTCGATCGCATCGGCGCGGTCCGGCTGCTGCCCTATTTCCTGATGCCGCTGGCCTGCGCCTTGCTGGTTCTCTGGTTCTTCGATCATCCCGGCGCCGCGCTGATCTATCTGATGGCGATGGGCGTCACCTCGGGCATGACGGCGACCATCGTGACGGCCGTCTGGGCGGAGCTGTACGGCGTTCTCCATCTCGGCGCGATCCGCGCTCTCGCTGCGGCGCTGGCAGTGTTGTCGAGCGCCCTGTCGCCAGTCTCCATCGGCTGGATGATCGACCGCGGAATTTCGATGGAGGCGGTTGCGCTTCTTTGCCTGGCCTATATCGGCCTGGCCATCCTCCTCGTCCTGCCGGTCGTTCGCTGGCAGTCCGCCGGCAGGATGGCGCCAGGCTGAGGTCAGCTTTCGGTGCCCTGCGTTCCGGCGCAGCCGATGCAGGTGGGTGTGGTCGGGTCGAGCGCCAGCCGCTTGGCGGCGATCGCCTCGCCACATTGAACGCAATAGCCGTACTCGTCCTCGTCGATCCGCCGCAGCGTCGCTTCGATCCGACGCAGCTCCAGGCTGCGGCGGCGTTCCGCCTCGATCGCCATGGCCTGAACCTGCATCGCATCCATGCGCGACAACCGGCCGACGGTCGTCTGGTCCAGCTCCACCGGCCGCCGTGACGCGGCGGCCGCCTTGCCGAGCGCCAGAAGCTCGTCCCGGCGCTGCAGCAGGCCTGTCCGGACCGCTTTGAGATTGTCAGCCATCCCGTCTCTCCTTGCCGCCAGTATCCGGCTCACCGTTTCCCCTAAGGGAAACATATAAGGGCTGCGACGGGAACCGGGCTGCGACGGCCCGGTCGGCTATTCGGAGAGCACGGCGCGGACCGCGGCGAGAAGGCGGCCGCTCGCCAATGCCTCGGCCGCGACGCGCTCGATGTCGCCGCCGAGCGGGCGATCCTCGTCGAGCGGCTGTACCAATTCGCGGACTATGGCATGGGCGATCGCGGTGCCGCGGCCGAGACGGGTCACCTTGGCCAGATCGACCGCCTGGGTCGCCACGACCAACTCGAGGGCGACGAGCAGGCGCAGCCGCTCCAGCATGTCGGCGAGCTTGCGCGCGGCGAGCGGCGCGTTGGTCGAGTCATCCTCGACGTCGATGCCGCCCCGCGAATCGATGCTGACTGGATTGGCGAGATGGCGGATCTCCGCAGCCAGCGCCTCCGCCGTCTTGGTCAGTGGCCCGAAGCCGGAGCGGGTCGGGGCGCGCGGCGAGAGCATCGCGGGCAGGTCGCTCAAACGCTCAGTCAGCAGGCGCGTGATCCGGTTGACGAGAAGCGTGGCGGTCTGGCTGATCGCCAGCCCGGCCGTGTCGAAGGCCAGCGCCAAGGCGGGCGTGTGGAAGTTCCCGGTCGACAGCATCTCGCCGTCCTCGACCAGCACCAGCGGGTTGTCGCCGGCGCCGTTCAGCTCCGCCTGCAAAGCGGGGGCGGCGAAGTCGAGCGCGGCGCGCAGGCTGCCATGCACATGGGAGACGCAGCGCAGGCTGATCGGGTCCTGAACCCGCCGCGCAGCACCCGGCTCGGTCAGCGCGCCGCCGGCCAGCAGCGCGCGCAGATGCGCGGCCGCGGCCTCCTGCCCCGGCGCGGGCCGGGCAGCGGCGATGCGTGGATCGATCGGGCTTAGATTCGCGCGGAAGCCTTCCATGCTGAGGGCGGCGGCAAGATCGAGCAGCGTACTCAGGGCGGTCGCGTCGGACAGCGCCAGCGCACCCTGGCCGGCCGATACCGCATTCGCGCTGCAGAGCGCCAGCCCGTCCTTCGGGCCGAGCTCCAGCGGTTGCAGGCCGGCGCGCTTCAGGGCCTCGGCGGCCGGCAAGGTTTCGCCGTGGTGGACCGCCTCGCCCTCGCCGATCGCCGCGAGGCCGATATGGGCCATTAGGCAGAGGTCGGCGGCGCCGATCGAGGCGATCGCCGGCATCACCGGATGAACGCCGGCATTGAGCATCGCGACCAGCATCTCGGGAACCGATGGCTGGACGCCGGCGCCGCCCTTCACCATGCCGTTCGCCCGGATCAACATCGCCGCGCGCACCACGTCTTCGGAAAGGCGCGGCCCGACTGCCTGGGCGCGGCCGAGGACTGTCAGCCGCGAGAACTCGGCGAGGGTCTCCTGCGGCAGCCGCATGGTGGCGCGCGGGCCGAGGCCGGTCGTCAGGCCATAGACCGGACGGTCTTCCGCGAGAAAGCGCTCGACGACCGCGCGCGACGCCTTCAGGCGCGATGCGGCGGCGGGGTCGATGTCGACGCGTGCGTGGTCGCGGGCAACCTGCGCGACGAGGTCAGGAGTCAGATCGTTGCCGGTGAGGGTAGGGGCGGGTTTGAAACCCGCCCCTCCGCGGTCCGATCGTCGAATCGGGTCGCTCATACCCACGGGCAGTTGCTGTTGCTCGTGCCGAAGGTGCGGCCCTTGGCGAAGCGGTCAAAGGCGAAGGGCTCCAGCTCGGGAACCCGGTTGCCGCCGACGAGCAGCTTCGCCGCCAGCTTGCCGACACCCGTCATCTTGAAGCCGTGATTCGAGTCGGCGATCATATAGACGTTCGGCAGGATCCAGTCGAAGATCGGCACATTGTCCGGCGTGAAGGCGCCGATGCCGCCGTTGGGCCGCTCGCGGAAATCCTTGCGGCTGCCCTTGAAGCGCGGCATGAGCTGCGCCATCGCCGAGGTCAGATAGTCGGCGAACTCCGGCTCAGCCTGATATTCGGGGTTGTCGTGGCCATAGGGGTCGAGGGTCGCCTTGGGACCGAGCTTGATCGGGATGGAGCCGCCCTGGACGCCCGGCTTGTCCATCCGCTCGGCGCCGTTCTTCCAGTAAACATAGGTGTGGTCGGCGATCTCCTTGCCGGTGTTCTGGTCGATGACGGGCGTGGTCATCAGTTCGACATGCAGCACCGGCGGGTCGAGATCGTCGGCGGTGCGGTAGGGCTCGTGGACATAGACCTCGCCCTCGAGCAGGCGCCAATAGGTCCACATGTCGTTGTTCTTGATCACCTTACCGTCGGCATAGTGGAGGTCGAGCGTCGCCGGCTGGCCCAGCATTTCCCAATGCTTGCCCGTCCAGGCGCCGAGGCCGAGCACGACGACGTCGCAGGCAACATCGCCCTTGTTGGTGTGCAGCTTGGCGACGCGGCCGTTCTTCACGTCATAGCCCTGCACCTCGACGCCGGAGATGACGCGCACGCCGTGGTCGGCGCATTTCTGCGCCAGGCCGGCGACCGCCTGCCGAGTCCCGGCGTAGCCGCTGATCTTCTCATGCAGCACGACGTCGATGCCGTCGGTGTTGAAGTCCGGCCAGATGTTCCGCAGGAAGCTCTTGGCGTCCTTCCCGGCATAGAGGTCGGAGTGGTAGCCGACGCGGTTCTGGCTGGCATGGAGCTTTTCGTAATCGGCGAGCTGGTTCGCCTCGCCGGCCGAGACGTAGCCGACCTGCTGGAAGCCGAAGGCGACCGGGTCATAGGTCCAGACATCGACCGAATGGCGCAGGATCGCGTGCAGCGGCTCGGTCATGTAGAGGTTGCGCACGCAGCCGCAGGCGATGCCGCTGGCGCCCGCGCCCGGCCCGGTCTTGTCGAGGACGATGACGTCCTTGCCGGAGCCCGTGCCCTTCGCCTCGAGCTCCATGGCGAGGTGCCAGGCGGTGCTCAGGCCGTGGATGCCGGCGCCGACCACTGCGTAGGTGATGGAAGAAGGAAGGGTGCTCATCGTTTCAGCCTCTCCATGACGTGTCTTGCGTGGTTATGTCCGTCGCGGGGCGCTGATGCGCCGCTTCCGCCGAGGTTGTATATACAACCGGTCGAGAAAGCTGTATAGAGTGTTCATAACAAGACCAGAGACAAGGCTTGCGGCCTCGCCTAATCTCCGGAAAACAGGCCGGCCGTCGGCTCTGACTCAAGAGTGGAGGAAGCATGTCGCGGGATGGGTCCCGCCGCCGCGAGCGTCGCGGCGGTCACGGTCTGGGCCAGAGGCCCTGGCGCAATCTGCGTAATCCCTATCGGCCGGTCGAGGTGTTGAGCGCCGACCAGGTCGAGGCGATCCACAATGCCTCGCTGCGAATCCTGGAAGAGATCGGCATGGACTTCCTCGACGAGGACGCCCTGGCGGTTCTGAAACGGGCCGGTGCGGATGTCGAGCCGGGTACGCAACGGGTGCGTTTCGATCGCGGGCTGGTGCTGGAGAGCGTGGCGAAGGCGCCGTCCGAGTTCACCCTTCACGCCCGCAACCCGGAACGGAACCTGACCTTCGGCGGGAACCACGTCAATTTCGGGTCCGTCGCCAGCGCGCCGAACGTATCGGATCTCGATTCGGGACGGCGGCCCGGCAGCTTCGCCGATTATTGCAACCTGCTGCGGCTGTCGCAGAGCCTGAACGTCGTTCAGTTCATCTCCGGCTATCCGGTGGAGCCGGGCGATCTGCCGCCGGCGACGCGCCATCTCGACGCGCATTACGCGGCGATCACGCTGACCGATCGGATCTGGCACCCCTATTCGCTCGGGCAGCAGCGGATTACCGACGGCATCGACATGATGTGCATCGCCCGCGGCGTCACCCGCGAGCAGCTGAAGGCGGAGCCCAGCCTGTTCTCCATCGTCAACAGCAGTTCGCCGCTGCGCCTCGACGGGCCGATGCTGCAGGGCCTCACGGAGATGGCGCGGAACGGCCAACCAGTGGTGCTGACCCCCTTCACCCTGAGCGGCGCGATGTGCCCGGCGACGCTGGCCGGCGCGCTCGCCCAGCAGAATGCCGAGGCGCTGGCCGGCATCGCCTTCATCCAGATGGTCGCCCCCGGCGCGCCGGCAATCTATGGCGGCTTCACCTCGAACGTCGACATGAAGAGCGGCGCGCCCGCCTTCGGGACGCCGGAATATACCCGCGCCGCCTTCGCCGGCGGGCAGCTCGCGCGGCGCTATGGCCTGCCCTATCGGTCGAGCAATGCCTGCGCGGCCAACGCGGTCGACGCCCAAGCCGCCTACGAGTCCGAGATGTCGATCTGGGGCGCGGTGATGGGCCATGCGAACATGGTAATGCACGGCGCGGGCTGGATGGAGGGCGGCCTGGTCGCGTCGTTCGAGAAGATGATCGTCGATGCCGAGATCCTGCAGATGATGGCCGAGCTGCTGCAGCCGATCGAGGTCAACGACGACACGCTGGGGCTCGACGCGATCGCCGAGGTCGGGCCGGGCGGCCACTTCTTCGGCGCGGCGCACACGCTGGCGCGCTACGAGACGGCGTTCTATGCGCCGATCCTCTCCGATTGGCGCAACTTCGAGAGCTGGCGCGAGGCCGGCGCCCAAGACACCGCGCAGCGGGCCAATGCCTTGTGGAAGCGGATCCTGGCCGACTACACGCCGCCGCCGCTCGACCCCGCCATCGACGAGGAACTCCAGGCCTTCATCGCCAAGCGCAAGGAAGAGGGCGGCGCACTCGCGGCATAGGAGCGTCGGCGCCGTTTCACGGAACTCGCCGGCCGCTCGGCGGGTTCCTTCCCAAGAACCGTCGGCTCACCGGACGGCGAGGGAGGCTGCGCCGTGGACAAGAAAACCACCATCAATATCTGGTATGTCGTGGCCGCCATTTTCGGCGTGCTCCTGCTGCAGAGCCTGTTCCTGCAGACGCAGCAGGTCGAGACGATCCCCTACAGCCAGTTCCAGCGCTACCTCGAGGAGGGGCGGGTCGACGACATCGTCGTCACAGAGACCCATGTTCGCGGCACGCTAAAGGGCGCGGCGGAGGGCGAGCCGCAGGCGTTCGTCACCAACCGCGTCGAGCCCGGTCTCGCGAACCAGCTCGATGAGTATGGGATCGAATTCACCGGCGGAACCGAGAACACCTTCCTGCGCGACATCCTGTCCTGGGTCGTGCCGATCCTGCTGTTCTTCGCGCTCTGGATGTTCCTGATCCGCCGCTTCGCGGAGCGGTCGGGGCTGGGCGGCGGCTTCATGCAGGTCGGCAAGAGCAAGGCGAAGATCTATGTCGAAACCGACACGAAGACCACCTTCGAAGATGTGGCCGGCGTCGACGAGGCCAAGGCCGAGCTGCAGGAGATCGTCGATTTCCTGAAGGACCCGAAGCAGTATGGCCGGCTCGGCGGGCGCATGCCGCGGGGCGTGCTGCTGGTCGGCCCGCCGGGCACCGGCAAGACGCTGCTGGCCCGCGCCGTCGCCGGCGAGGCCGGCGTGCCGTTCTTCTCGATCAGCGGCTCGGAGTTCGTCGAGATGTTCGTCGGCGTCGGCGCCGCCCGAGTGCGCGACCTGTTCGAGCAGGCGCGCCAGAAGGCCCCGGCCATCATCTTCATCGACGAGCTCGACGCGATGGGCCGGGCGCGGGGCGCCTACGCTCAGGGCGGCCATGACGAGAAGGAGCAGACCCTCAACCAGCTTCTGGTGGAGATGGACGGCTTCGATCCGCAGCAGGGGCTCGTCCTGCTGGCGGCGACGAACCGGCCCGAGATCCTCGATCCGGCGCTGCTGCGCGCGGGGCGGTTCGACCGGCAGGTGCTGGTCGACCGGCCGGACAAGGTCGGCCGCATCCAGATCCTCAAAGTCCATTTGAAGAAGGCCAAGCTGGCCGAGGACGTCGACCCCGAGCAGGTCGCCGCGCTGACGCCGGGCTTCAGCGGCGCCGACCTGGCAAACCTGGTCAACGAGGCGGCGCTGCTGGCGACCCGGCGCGGCGCCGACGCGGTGACGATGCAGGACTTCGGCGCGGCGATCGAGCGGATGATCGCCGGGCTGGAGAAGCGCAACCGGCTGCTCAACCCAAAGGAGCGCGAGGTCGTCGCCTATCACGAGATGGGCCATGCCCTCGTCGCCATGTCGCTGCCGGGCACCGACCCGGTGCACAAGGTCTCGATCATCCCGCGCGGCGTCGGCGCGCTCGGCTATACGATCCAGCGGCCGACCGAGGACCGCTTCCTGATGACCCGCGAGGAGCTGGAGAACAAGATGGCCGTGCTGCTTGGCGGCCGCGCCGCCGAGGCGGTGGTGTTCGGCCATCTGTCGACCGGCGCCGCCGACGATCTGGCCAAAGTCACCAACATCGCCCGCAGCATGGTGACCCGCTATGGCATGGTCGAGAAGCTGGGCCATGTGTCCTACGATTCCGAGCAGAGATCCTTTCTCGGCGGCGGCGCAATCCCGCCCTATATCGGCGAGCGGCAATATAGCGAGGACACCGCGCGCGAGATCGACATGGCAGTGCGGGATATCGTCAACGTCGCCTTCGCCAAGGCCACCAGCATCCTGCGCGAGCGGCGCGAGGTTCTCGAGACAACGGCGCGGGCGCTCTTGGAGAAGGAAACGCTGAACGAGGACGAGCTGCGGCGGCTGACCGGCGAGAAGGCGCGGACAGCGGCGTGACGGCGATGGGGGCGGGTTTGAAACCCGCCCCTACGAACCGGTGGGGGGCGGGCAGGGGCCGAGATGCCTTTTCAGAAATTCCAAGACACGCCGTTCATATTCCGCGGGAGCGGCACGGTGGAAATCGACATGGCCGGCGCCCTCGACGGCCCAGAACGCCTTCGGTGGCCGTGCTACTTCGTAGAGCGCCCGGGATTGGGCGAGCGGTGCGTGGGGGTCATCCGTTCCGGCGATGACGAGGACCGGGGTGTCGATCCCGGTGATCCGGTTGATCGGTCGTAGCGCGTCGGGGCTGATGCCGAGGCGCGGCTCGAGCTGAAGCAGGAGGGCCGGCGCGACCAGCTCGGCGAGCGGTCCCAGGCGAATGCGGATCTTGTTGACGACGGATTCGGTCCAGGTCGGATAGGCCGCCTCGACGACCAGCGCGTCGAGATCGAGCGGCGGATCGGCGAGCAGGGCGGCCGCGCCGCCCATCGAGAAGCCGATGGCGGCGACGGGCCGGCCGGGCAGTTGCCTGGCGGCGAAGGAAATGGCGGCCCGGGCGTCGCCGCTTTCGCGATGGCCGAAGGTGATCCGGTCGCCCTCGCTCTCGCCATGGGCGCGGAAATCGAAGAGCAGGACGGCGTAACCCGCCTCGACCAGGAACGGGGCATGGCTGAGCATCGCGCGGCGGTTCTGCCGGATGCCGTGCATCAGCAGGATTGTGCCGCAGGCCGGCTTTGCCTCGATCCACCAGCCAGACAATGTCTCGCCATAGGCGTTCTCGAAGCGCACGTCGCTTGCGGCGAGCTCGGGCGGCGGCAAGCCCGCCGACGATGGCGCCGGCGCGGCCAGTCGCGTGCCCATCCATAGGCTTGTCGCGACGAACGCGACCGATCCGGAGACGAGCGCCAGTATCAGCAGGCGGAGAAGGGGAATGCTCGTTCGGCGTTCGATCATGATTGCGGCGGCCCCCACCCCGGCCCTCCCCGGCTCGGCCGGGGGAGGGACCCGCGAGCGGGAGGGTGGGGGTGGCGAAATCGAGGTCTTTAAACGGACTCGATCTTACGATTCGATCAGCGGATGCACCACCGGCTCGCGGGCGCGCAGGAGGTAGCGGGCGAGGAGCTCGCCATAGCCGCCGTACCAATTGCCGCCATTCGCCTCCAGCAGCGCCGCGCGATAGGCGCGATAGCGCGCCGGCCGCTGGTGCCAGGGAAGGCCGGGCTCGTTGTGGTGGACGAGGTGCAGGTTGTTGTTGAGATAGAGCAGGCTCATCAGTGGCCCGGCCTCGACCAGCGCGGTGCGATGCGCGACCTCGGCCGCCGCGCGATGCTCGGCGAAGGAGCGCAGCAGTGTCAGCGCCATTCCAGGATAGACGAAGAGCAGCAGATATTCGCCGAACGGGATGCCGCAGATGCCGATCACCCAGAGCAGCACCAGCGTGACGGCTGGAACATGCAGCAGCCAATGCCGGAGATAGTGCCGGTCGCCCTGTCCCAGGCGCCGGGCCAGGGTCGCGAGCACCCGAAGAGCGACATAGGGCGGGCCCAGCAGCAGCCGGCCGAGCAGCGTTGCCAGCGCCCGGCGGATCAGGCGGTGGAGTGGCCCCATCGCCTGCCAATCGGCGGGGCGGAGATAGTTGGACTCCGGGTCCTCGAGCGGATCGGTCAGCCGTTCATCCCGATGATGTGCCAGATGGCTCTCGCGATAGAGGCTGAAGGGCAGCCACAGCCAGAGCGAC
Source organism: Virgifigura deserti (assembly GCA_003576685.1). Taxonomy (GTDB): domain Bacteria; phylum Pseudomonadota; class Alphaproteobacteria; order Dongiales; family Dongiaceae; genus Virgifigura; species Virgifigura deserti. Next base: position 22,225 of record QOZR01000016.1, on the reverse strand, counting down.
GGGAAGACCAGGAGCGCGTTGAGCCAGGCCGTCCGGGTCGGCTGAGCATGCACCGCCTCATGCTGCAGCGAGCCGTGCAGGCAGACGATCGCGCCGCCGAAGACCCCAACCGCCCACCATGGCAGAGCATCGTAGAACCAGGTCACCAGAAGGAAGCCCGCATAGACCACGACGGTGACCGCGATCGTCGGCCAGTCGACGGCGTAAAATGTCGCGCTTTTTCGGGAGATCGCAGGCGCACCTAGTGGTTCTGAGACGCGGTCGGTCATCGGCCCTCGGCAGTGTCGAATGCTTGTTCTTCAAGAGATTATGTCTCTTCTTTTATGCATCACAACGAGGGAATGCGCAGAAAACGTTACGGATTATCTCAATTCAAACCGTTTGTTGACAAAACGCCACATTCGGTGTGGATTGACAGATATCAATCATCGGGCGCTGCAAATGGATCGACGCGACACGGTGCGGATCTTCCGCGATCGCCTGGAGGAAGTGATCGAGCGATCCGGGCTCAGCCGCTCGGCCTTTGCCGGGCGGATCGGGGTCGATCGCTCGACCCTCGCACAGATCCTGTCGCCGGCGAACGAACGGCTGCCGCGCGCAGAGACGCTGTCGGCGATCGCGACGGATCAGCAGGTAAGCGCCGATTGGCTCCTCGGGCTCAGCCAAGGCGGGCCGCTCACCGCCTCGGTCATCAACCAGCCGCTTGAAATCGAACCGGGCGCGCATTCGCCCGCCGACGAGCGGCTTACCCGCTGGCATGCGGAGGTGGCGGGCTACAAGGTGCGCTATGTTCCGACCACGCTGCCCGATCTGCTGAAGACCGAGGCGGTGATCCGGTACGAATATCGCAATTACGGCGAACCGATTCCGGAATCGCGGCTCCAAGCGGCGATGGAGCGGCTCGCTACGCAGCGCCGCCCGGAAAGCGATATGGAGGTCTGTTGCTCGCGGCAGAGCCTGGAGAGCTTCGCTCGCGGCGAAGGCGTCTGGCGCGAGCTCGACGTCGAAGCGCGACGCGAGCAGATCTCGACAATGATCTATCTCATCGACGAGCTCTATCCGACGTTCCGCTGGTTTCTTTATGACGGGGTTCAGCGCTATTCTGCGCCGCTGACGATCTTCGGACCGAAACGGGCGGCGATCTATGTCGGGCATATGTACTTCGTCTTCAACAGCACCGAGCACATCCGCGTGCTGACGCAGCATTTCGACGAACTGATCCGCGCCGCCGCTGTGCAGCCGCCGGAGGTCACCACTCTTTTGCGGCGATTGCTCGAGGAACTGGACGGGCGTCCGGCCGCAGCCGATCAGGAGGGACTCCATGTCTGAGAATTCATCGACCAAGCGGCATGATGCCGATGTTCGGGCCACCGGCAGCTGTCTCTGCGGCGCTGTCCGCTACGCGATCCACGGTGCCTTGCGCGAGGTGGTGAACTGCCATTGCGGCCAGTGCCGGCGATTCCACGGCCATTATGCCGCCTACAGCAACGCGCCATGGGACGCGATCACCCTGACCGGCGAGGATCAGCTTCGCTGGTTCGACTCCTCCGATATCGCGCGGCGCGGCTTTTGCGGGACCTGCGGATCGAGCCTGTTCTGGGAACGGCGCGACAGCGGCCGCGTCTCGATCGCCGCGGGCACGCTGGACGAGCCGACCGGCGTGACGACGGTCCGCCATATCTTCGTGAAGGATGCGGGCGACTATTACCGTATCGCCGACGATCTCGAGCAGTTGCCCGGCACGATGGGTGGAGATTGACAGCGATCGACGGCGCGGGCGGAAATCAGCGATGGCACGCGCCAGCCTGCCGATGTACGACCTGCCGGAGGTCGCCGCCGCCACCGACGCATGGTGGGGCGGGCTGGCGCGCGCGTTCCGGCGTGAAGGACTCCCCGACGTGCCGGAACGGCTGCGCCGCGAAGGCACCCCCCTGGAGCACTGGCTGGCGCCCGATCTGCTGTTCGGCCAGACCTGCGGCTATCCGCTGACCCATGCGCTGGCCGGTCGGGTGACGCTGGTCGCTACGCCCTGCTATCAGGCGGCCGGCTGCGCCGGTCCCGAGTACCGCAGCTTCGTCATAGTCGCGGCGGAGTCGCCGGCCATAGAGTTCACGGCATTGCGTGGCAAGACCTGCGCGGTGAACAGCGCCGATTCCCAATCCGGCTACAATGCGCTGCGGACGCTGGTCGCACCCTTGAGCCGGGACGGCCGCTTCTTCAGCCAGGTTGTCGCCAGCGGCAGCCATCGGGCAAGCCTTGGTCTCGTCGCCTCCGGTGCCGCCGATGTCGCCGCGATCGACTGTGTCACCCATGCGCTGCTCGCCCGGCACAGCCCGGCGGTGCTCGACGGCACGCGGGTGCTGTGCGAGACCGCCGCGGCGCCGGGCCTGCCTTATGTCACCGCCATATCGGCCGACGAGGAGCGGCTGCGCCGCCTGCGCGCGGGCCTCCGCCGCGCTCTTGATGATCCGGATCTGGCGGCGGCGCGCGATGCGCTGCTGCTTGCGGATGCTGAGGTGCTGCCGCTCGCCACTTACGACCGAATCTTAGAGTTGAAGATGGCGGCGGTGGGGCATGGCTATCACGACCTCGCCTGACGCGGCGTGCAGGACGTCGCTATCGGACGGGCTTTCAGGTTGAAGCGCGTCGTGAATTAAGGAACAGGCGATGATCCCGGATTTACCACATTTCGCTCCTCTTGCCTTGGCGGCGGCGCTCGCGGGGCTGATGCGCGGCTTTAGCGGCTTCGGGTCGGCGCTGTTGTTCGTCCCGCTGGCGAGCCTCTATGTCGAACCTTCGAAAGCGGTGGTCCTTCTGTTCGTGATCGACGGCCTCATGGCGTTGCCGCTGCTGCCGCGCGCGCTCCGCCGCTGCAACTGGGGGGAAGTGGTGCCGCTCTCCGTCGGCGCGGCCGTCACGGTTCCGATCGGCGCCTTCTTTCTCGTGTCGGTCGATCCGACGGCCTTGCGCTGGGCGTTATCGGGGCTGGCGCTCGGCGCGGTCGCGGTGCTGGCGTCGGGATGGCGATATCACTCGCATCCCGGCCCGGTCCTGTCGGCTGTCGTCGGCTCGACGTCGGGTTTCCTGGGCGGGCTGGCCAGCTTCTATGGCCCTCCGATCGTGATCTTCTGGCTGGGCGGGCAAAGCAGCTCGGCGACCGTGCGGGCCAATATCATCGTGTATCTCGCCGCGATGGCACTCGTGGCGGGTATCAGTTTCGCGCTTTACGGAATCTTCGAGCCGGCCACGGTCAAGCAGGCCCTGTTCCTGATGCCGGCCTATGGCGTGGCGATGTGGCTCGGCGCGCGGTTGTTCGTCAGGGCGTCGGAAGATTTCTTCCGCCGGCTCGCCTATCTGGTGATCGCCGGCGCGGTGATCTCAAGTTCCCCTGCCTTCGACCGCGGCGAATGAGGACATCTCTTCAAGGATCCTACGGAAGGCATGACGAAAAGTTCATAGGTGATAGTTGCGGCCGATGCCGCCGTGCTGGCGAATACCCCGACGAGGAGGCCGAGGACGACGACGCAGCGATTGATCAATATAATGTTGCCCCCTGAGGTTAAGTACGCCGACCGGACCGTGTTCGGGCCAGTCAATATTCTCTACAAGCGGTCCCGTAGCGGCGAGTAGAATCCGGGCCGACTTCAGTAAATAAAACAATTAAGCGCCTTAAGACACGCCCGTATCAAATAAGGTAATGTCTCAGTCCGAATTCCGACTCTGGGTGGAAGCTTGCCGTTCGCTCCGAAGATGAGAACGACTTGGTCAAGGCAAATAGCGGGCCTAAGGGGGTGAGGTCTAGAAAGTCGGATGCCGATGCAGGCCAGACTTCCTCCTAGGGCGCGGTTTCGACCCTGCAACAGGACTGGCGCCTTCCAACTGATGCTACAATTTTGCCGCTTCTCGCTGTGCGAACGAGCTGAGGAGCAGCCACTGGCCAAATGTTTGGCGGACCCCGCGGGGTCCCGTCAGTTCCAAATTGCCGGCATTGATCGCGGCCGAAAGCTGCAGCTTGCCAACCCAGATTTGTGCCAATGTTTGCACATCAGTGATCACGTAGACGTCGACCTCGAAACCAGGATCTTTCGGGCATAGATCGACATAGGTCGCTTCGTTGACGAGCCACCAGCAGCGCTTCGCTTGGGGCTGATCGGTGAACTCGAACTGAACCGTGACCCGCACCCCTCCGAACACTGACGGATCGACGCGCCGCCGGATTGCCCACATCAGCGCGGTGACATCAGGCTTGCGCGAGTCAATGTGACCCAGCACCCACCGCTCACCCCACCGGCTCAATCGCCGCACGATCGGTGCGAGGTCTCGGCCGGCTTCGGTTAGATGGTAGAGGTGACTGGAGCCGGAGGACTCTCGCCTGACCAGCCCCTCGCGTTCCAGTCGCTGTAGCCGTTGCGATAGCAGCGATGGCGACATCAACGGCACGCCGCGGCGGATCTGGTTGAACCGGACTGCGCCGGAGAGCAGCTCCCGGATTACCAGGAATGTCCAGCGCTCGGCGAGAATCTCTGTGGCCTTGGCCAGAGGACAGAGCTGACCGTACTCCATGGCGGCCTCCATCTTCCGCCCAACCATAGTGAAAGTCCGCCTGCGGAGCGATTCAATTTCTGGACTGGAGATACGTTCCGCCCGTCAGCCAGAATGCCCGCAGAACACCCTTGCTCCCGTTGTGGATGTCAAATGGAGGAGGATATGGTCGAAGCAGCCCATCGCGAGGATAAATGGAGCGCCGGTGATGCCTATGAGCCCTATGTCGGACGCTGGAGCCGGCTGGTCGCTGCCGAGTTCGTGGACTGGCTTGCTGTCGGGAGAGGCGCACGCTGGCTCGATGTCGGCTGCGGCACCGGGGCGCTGACCTGGACCATTCTTGATCGCGCCTCACCGCGCCAGGTGATCGGCGTCGACGCATCGGAAGCATTTCTCGGCTTCGCCCGGGACAGCATACGCGATCCGCGCGTAGAGTTCCGGATCGGCGATGCCCGTGCCCTCCCGGTCGATGAGGCAACCTTTGATGCCGCCGTGGCAGGCCTCGTGCTCAACTTCGTTCCCGAGCCGGCCAAGGCGCTTGCCGAGATGTCCCGCGCGGTGCGCCCGGGTGGGATCATATCCGTCTATGTCTGGGACTATGCCGGCGAGATGCAGCTCATGCGCCGTTTTTGGGACGCCGCCGCGGCGCTCGATCCGGCCGCGCGCGACTTAGACGAAGGCCGCCGGTTTCCGATCTGCAACCCTGAGGCGCTGCGCGCGCTGTTCGCTGAAGCTGGCCTCCGTGAGATCCGAGACCGCGCAATTGATGTGCCGACCGTTTTCCGCGATTTCGACGACTATTGGTTGCCATTCCTCGGCGGCCAGGGACCGGCGCCCGGCTACTGCGTTTCACTCCCGGAGGCCAAGCGCGAGGCTCTCAGACAAAAGCTTCATGCCGAGCTGCCAACAACGTCTGACGGCAGTATCCACCTCACAGCGCGCGCACTCGCCGTTCGTAGTTTCGGGCCGTTATGAATTGCACACCTGTGCGCGCAATCAATGACCCCGTTCCCACTATTGTCTGTCCTTCGCGGGTGGTGGCTCGGCTGGCTGCTTTGGGTCGAGAGCAAAAATTGAAACTGAGACACTACCTCAAATAAACTGGCGGTACGGGCTTTTTCGAATCGCTGCCTTACCCTTTCAGAGTCCGGCCACTATGGCCGAATTGTTTAGGCAGCCGGATCGAGAAGCGGGTAATGGCACCGCAGCGTCTGCCCCGGGACAATCTCGCGCGGCTCCGGCCGCTCGGTACTGCAGCGCTCTTTCGCCCTGGGACAGCGGGTGTGGAACTCGCAGCCGGAGGGGCGGCGCGCCAGGCTCGGCACCTCGCCCTTGAGCTCGACGTCCTGGCGCCGCCGGTCAGGGTCGGGGTGCGGCTGTGCGGCCAGAAGGCCGTGCGTGTAGGGATGGCCCGGATTGGCGAAGATCTCGGCCGTCGGGCCGCACTCGACGAAGCGGCCCATATACATGATCGCCATCTCGTCGCAGATATGGCGCACCACGGCGAGGTTGTGGGTGATGATCAGATAGGTCAGCCCCAGCTCGCGCTGCAGCCGCGCCATCAAATTCAGGATCTCGCCCTGCACCGAGACGTCGAGGCCCGCGGTCGGCTCGTCGGCGATGATCAGCTTCGGCTCGAGCGCCAACGCGCGGGCGACGCCGACCCGGCGCGCCTGGCCGCCGGAAAGCTGATGCGGATAGCGCCCGGCGAAGTTCGCCGGCAGCCCGACCATGTCGAGGAGGCGGCGCGCCTCGGCGTCGAGGTCGCGATCCTTGAGCCCGTGGATCACGAACGGCTCAGTGATCAGCGCCTTCACCGTCAGCCGCGGGCTGAGGCTCGCCACCGGGTCCTGGAACATCATCGCCGCGTTCCGGCGATAGGCGGAAAGCGCCGAACCGGAAAGGCCCATCGGCGCCATTCCGTCGAACCGGATCGTCCCGCTCTCGATCGGCGTCAGCCCCAGGATCGCCCGGCCCAACGTGCTCTTGCCCGAGCCGCTTTCGCCGACTAGGCCGAAGGTCGTGCCGGCGCGGAGCTGGAAGGAGACGTCGAGCACGGCGTCGAGGAACGGGTCGGCGACCCCGGCCAGCTTCGCCCGGATTGCCCCCAGCGTACGGAAGCGCACGCGCAGATCCTTGACGTCGAGGAGAACCGTCATGAGCGCTCCAGGGGACTCGCCAGATGGCAGCGCGCTGCATGGCCGGCGCTGACCCAGCGGGTGGCGGGGTCCTCCGCGCGGCAGCGCTCGAAGACCCTGGGGCAGCGTTCGGCGAAGATGCAGCCCCGAGGCAGATTGACGAGGTCGGGCACGTCGCCGGGAATCGTCGGCAGCTCGCGAGTCACGTCCTGCAGGAGCGCCGGGTCGCAGACCAGCAGCGCCTCGGTATAGGGGTGCTGCGGCCGGTGAAAGACGTCCCGCACCGTGCCCTGCTCGACGACGGTGCCGGCGTAGAGGATCACGACGTAGTCGCAGAGCTCGGCGATCAGGCCGAGATTGTGCGAGATGAACAGGATCGAGCTTTGATAGTCCTGCTGAAGCTCGCGCAGCAGATGGATGATCTGCGCCTCCATGGTGACGTCGAGCGCCGTCGTCGGCTCGTCCGCGATCAGCAGCTCCGGGTTGCCCAGAAGCGCCATGGCGATGGCGATGCGCTGGCGCATGCCGCCGGAGAATTCATGCGGATAGTTGCCCAGCCGCTGCATCGGATCGGGAATGCCGACGCGGCGCAGCAGCTCGGCCGCCTTGCGCTTCTTCGCCGCACGGCCGAGACCGCGGTCGCGATACTGGATGTCGACCATCTGCTGGCCGATCGACAGAACCGGGTTGAGCGCCGTCATCGGGTCCTGAAAGACCATCGAGATTCGCTGCCCGCGCAGGTTCCGCAGCGCCTGCGGGCTCATGCGAAGCACGTCCTCGCCCTCGAACAGCACGGCGCCGCCGCGCAGTTCGGCATTGTCGGGGAGGAGGCGCATCGCCGCCGAGATCAGCGTCGTCTTGCCCGAGCCGCTTTCGCCGACCACGCCGACCACGCTTCCGCGGGGCACGGTCAGGTTGACCTCGCGCAGCGCATGCACCGGGCCGCGCGGCGTCGCGAAGTCGATGCTGAGGTCGCGGACGTCGAGGACCGCGTCGGCGCGGGCCTCCGGGGCGATGACGGGGTGCACGGCGGCCATGGCGTCAGCCCCGCTTCCGCAGCTTGGGATCGAAGATGTCGCGCAAGGATTCGCCGAGGAAGGTGAATCCGAGCGTCGCCAGGATCAGCGGCAGGCCGCCGGCGATCACGATCCAGTAACTCTGGCGGATGAAGCTGTAGCCCTCGTTCAGGATGCGGCCCCAACTCGGCGCCGGCGGCGGCACGCCGAGGCCGAGGAAGCTCAAGCCCGCCTCGACGGTGATGACCACCGGGATATCCATGCTGACGATGATCAGCAGCGGCCCCAGGATGTTCGGCATGATGTGGCGGAACAGGATACGCGGCGCCCGAGCGCCCAGCGAGCGCTCGGCGAGTACGAACTCGGAATTCTTGATGCCGAGCGTCGAGGTGCGGACGAGGCGCGCATAAGCCGGGAGCGTCGTGACCGCGATCACCAGAATGACGATGAAGAAGCTGGAGCCGAACAGCGTAATCACCGCCAGCGCCAGCATGATGTAGGGGAAGGAATAGATCGAATCGAACAGCAGCAGCAGGGTGTTATCGAGCCAGCGCGGCCCATAGCCGGCGATGAGCCCGAGCACGAGGCCGCCGATCATCGCCAGGAAAGTGGTGCAGAAGGCGACGATCAGCGCGATCTGGCTGCCGGCGATCACGCGCGAGAGCAGGTCGCGGCCGAGATTGTCGGTGCCCAGCGGATGCGCCCAGGACGGGTCGGCGAAGCGGTTGCGCACATCGATCCCTATCGGATCGTAGGGCGCCAGCCAATCGGCGAACAGGCCGGTGACGACGAGCAGCGTCGCCAGCGTGAGCCCCAGCAGCCCCATCGGGTCGCGGGCGATCTGCCGGAAGACTCCGGCGCCGCGCGGCGCCGCGGTGCCCGCCGGCAACGCCGCACTGGCGATCGGGTCAGAGGCTGGCACGGACACGGGGATCCAGCAGGGCGACGATGAGGTCGGCGATCATCGTGCAGATGGCGAACAGGAACACGGTTGTGAGCGTCGCCCCCATCATGACCGGGTAGTTGCGCGTGTTCACCGCGGCGACGGCAAGCTGGCCGATGCCGGGGCGGTTGAAGACGAACTCGACGAAGACCGCGTTGGAGAGCAGGCCGCCATAGGCGATGCCGAGCAGGGTCACCGTCGGCAGCACGGCGATCCGAAGCGCGTAGCGGAAGACGATCATCCGCTCCGGCAGGCCAAAGGCGCGGGCGGTGCGGACATGGTTCTCGCTCATCACCTCCAGCATCGAGGCGCGCACGAGGCGCGCCAGGTAGCCGACCCAGCCGAGGCCGATGGCGAAGGCCGGGAGAATGAGATGCCAGAGCTGATCGAGCAGGTCGCCCTCGGCGCCGGCGCCCAGCGCCGGCAGCCATCGAAGCCCGACAGCGAAGATCAGGATGCCGTAGATCGCGACGACGAAGGACGGCACCGAGATCGCGCCGACCGAGATGACGCCCGTCAGCTTGTCGATCAGCGTATTGCGGCGGATCGCCGAATAGCAGCCAAGGGGAATTCCGAGCAGGATGGCCCAGCCGAGGCCGGCGGCGGCGAGCGCCAAGGTGTAGGGCAGGGCGTCGAAGACGATGGTGGTGACGGGACGCTTGCTCCAGACGTCGACACCGAGATCGCCGGTCAGCACGTTGCCGAAGAAGTTGACGAGCTGGATCGGCAGCGGCTGGTCGAGACCCATGCGCTCGCGCAGGGCCTCTCTCATCTCCGGCGTGGCGCGCGGCCCGAGCGTGATGCTCGCCGGATCGCCTGGAATCACGTAGGCGATGCTGAACAGGACCGTCATCGCGACGACGCAGATCAGCATCGCCAGGCCAATTCGTTGAAGTGCGTAGATCAGCATGCCTGATGAATTGATATACCGCCCGCCCGTCGCGCTGAACGGCGCAACGGACGACGGTCGGAAATCGCTGCCAAGCTCGAAAGCCTCCTTCGGAGGGGTTTGTTCTTGATTGTTCGCGGCATTAGAGCAAAGCCGTCGCCGCAGTGAAAGCGCAAATATGCGCCGGGGTTGCCGCCCGCCGACCGGGACGAGAACGAGTCCGGGTCTCGAATGGGGCCAATTTCGACGAGAGCATGGGGCCAGCCCGACCGGCTGCCTTGCTCACCATCGATCGCCCGTGTTCTAGTTGCCTGTGTTCTAGTTGAAGGATTCCCTTCGTCGCAAGGGGGGATGAACAGACAGGGAGCAGGTCAGGATGCGAAGTCGCTTTCTCAAGATCATGACCCGATTGTTCGGCGTCGCCGCGGTGGCGGCGGTCATGGCCGGGCCTCAGGGCGCCGGCGCGCAGGAATCCGGCGGCACGCTCATCATGGTGGTTCAGCCGGAGCCGCCGTCCTTGGCCTCCTATCTTTCCACCTCCGGGCCGATCGGGCAGGTCTCGGCGAAGGTCTATGACGGCCTTCTCGAATATGATTTCAACCTCAACCCGCTCCCCAGCCTGGCCGAATCCTGGGAGGTCAGCGAGGATGGCAAGACGATCACCTTTCACCTGCGCGAAGGCGTGACATTCCATGACGGTGAGCCCTTCACCAGCGAGGACGTGCAGTTCACCTTCATGGAGGTGTTGAAGAAGGTCCATCCGCGCGCGGCGATTACCTTCAAGGAACTCACCGCGGTCGAAACACCGGACGAGCACACGGTGGTCTTCAAGCTTGCGAATCCGGCACCCTACATGATCAGGGCGCTCTCCGGCTACGAGTCGCCGATCCTTCCGAAGCACCTGTTCGAGGGCACCGACCTGCGCAACAGCGAATATGCCAACGAGCCGATCGGGACGGGTCCCTTCAAGTTCGTGGAGTGGGAACGGGGCCAGTATATCCGCCTCGACAAGAACGAGGATTATTGGAAGGAGGGCCTGCCCTATCTCGACCGGATCGCCGCCCGGTTCATCCCCGACGCGTCGACCCGCACCGCGGCGATGGAAAGCGGCGAAGTCCATTTCGCGGGGTTCAGCGCGATCCCGAACATCGACGTCGTGCGGTTGCAGGAGATGGACACTATCGAGGTCGGCACCGACGGGTACTCGATGATCAACCCGATGGCGCTGCTCGAGCTCAACACGACCCAGCCGCCCTTCGACAAGAAGAAGGTCCGTCAGGCCGTCTCCTATGCCATCGACCGTAACTTCATCATCGAAAACATCTTCTTCGGCTTCGGCAAGCCAGCGACCGGCCCGATCAGCTCGAACTTCGAAGTTGCCGGGTTCTATACCGACGAGGTGAAGGACTATGCGACGAAGGACCGGATCGAGAAAGCGAACGCGCTACTCGACGAGGCGGGGTATCCGCGCGGCCCGGACGGCGTGCGCTTCGAGATCGTCCACGACATCCTTCCCTACGGAGAGGAGTGGCGCCGCACGGGTGAATATATCAAGCAGGCCCTGGGCGAAGTCGGCATCGATGTCACGCTGCGCTACGAGGATGTGCCGACATGGCTGAAGCGCATCTACACCGATTACGATTTCGACATGAACCTGAACTTCTTCTACCAGCTGGCCGACCCGGTGCTCGGCGTCCACCGTCAATATCTGACGTCGCAGATCCGGCCAGGCACGGTCTTCGTCAATGGCAGCCGGTACAGCAACCCGGAGATCGACAAGCTGTTCGAGCAGGCGGCGACGGAACGGGATCCGGAGAAGCGGTCCGCCCTTTATGATGAGATCCAGCGGATTCTGGTCGAGGACGTGCCGGTCATAACGCTGTTCGAGATCGGCTTCACGAACGTCTATGACACGAATCTCAAGGACGCGATCATCAGTCCGCTCGGAGTCTACGCCTCGTTCGACAGGGCCTGGCTGGACGAGTAGGGTTGTGAACTGGCGCCGTCTCGAAGACCTCGTTCTCGTGGACGGCGCCCATCCTTCTTCCCGCGATCGGAAAGGCGAGGCCCCGAATCGATGAGCATGGCCGCCAACAGATTGCGCTATGTGGCCCGGCGGCTGCTGCAGGCGATCCCGATCATCCTGGCGATCATCGTCCTCAACTTCCTTCTCCTGCAACTGCCGGAAGGCGATGCTGCCGACGTCCTGGCGGGCGAGGCCGGGTCGGCCACGCCCGAATATATGGCGCAGCTTCGCGCGAAGTTCGGCCTCGACGAACCACTCCACATCCAACTGCTTGCTTATGTAAAGAACATCGTCCAGCTCGACCTCGGCTATTCCTTCCGGAACAACATGCCGGTGCTGGACCTGATCCTCGACCGGCTGATGCCGACCCTCCTGCTGATGGTGTCGACGATCCTGCTGGCGGTCGGGGTCGGCGTGCTGCTCGGCCTGTTCGCCGCGATGGGGCTCAACAGCTGGCGGGACAATTTGATCTCGATCTTCGCCCTGGTCTCCTACGCGACGCCGCTGTTCTGGGTCGGGCTGATGCTGATCGTCGTCTTCTCAATCAATCTCGGCTGGTTCCCGACCAGCGGGATGGAGACGATCGGTGCCTTCTATGAAGGCTGGGACCGGGTCCTCGACATCGCGCACCATCTGGTGCTGCCGACGATCACGCTTTCCTTGTTCTATCTCGCGCTCTATACGCGGCTGATGCGCGCCTCGATGCTGGAGCAGTCCGGCATGGACTATGTGACGACGGCACGCGCCAAGGGGCTGACCGAGCGGCGCATCACCTTCAAGCATATCCTGCGCAACGCGCTGCTTCCGGTCCTGACCATGGCCGGCGTTCAGGTCGGCAGCCTGATCGGCGGCTCGGTGATCGTGGAATCCGTGTTCGGCTGGCCGGGCCTCGGCATGCTCGCCTTCAAGGCGCTCTTCGCCCGGGACCTGAACCTGCTGCTCGGAATCTTCTTCCTGTCGGCGTGCCTGGTGGTGATCGTGAATCTGATCGTGGACATTGTCTATTCGTTTCTCGACCCCCGCATCGAAATGCGGTGACCGGAGCAGGCGCATGAAGGAGTTCTGGAAGCGATTCAGCCGCAACCGGTCGGCGGTCGCCGGCCTCCTCATCCTGATCGCGGTCATCCTGCTCGCGATCCTGGCGCCGATCCTCTATCCAGAGGACCCCTTCAGCCTCGTCGGCCTTCCCATGGTCGAGCCGTTCGAGGGTTTCCTGCTCGGCACCGACATCCTCGGGAGGAACGTGGCGGCCGGCATCGCGCATGGGGCGAAGGTCTCGCTGCTGATCGGCCTCTTCGCGACGCTCGTGGCGATGCTGATCGGCATATTGATCGGCGCCGCGGCCGGCTACTATGGCGGCTGGATCGACGACGCACTGATGCGGCTCACCGAGCTGTTTCAGACGATACCATCCTTCCTGTTCGCGATCCTGCTGGTCGCGATCATGACACCCTCCATCGAAAGCATCGTCATCGCGATCGCCGTCGTCTCCTGGCCGACCGTGGCGCGGCTGGTGCGCGGCGAGTTCCTGGCGCTGCGCAAGCGGGAGTTCGTCGAGGCCTGTGTCGGCGTTGGCATGAGCGACTGGCGGATCATCACGTTGCAGATTCTTCCGAACTGCCTCTCTCCGATCATCGTGACCGGCTCGCTGATGGTGGCGACGGCGATCCTGATCGAGTCCGGACTTTCGTTCCTCGGTCTCGGCGATCCCAATGTGATGAGCTGGGGCTTCATGGTCGGGGCGGGGCGAACCGTGCTTCGCTCGGCATGGTGGGTCTGCGCCTTTCCCGGCATCGCGATCCTGCTGACCGTGCTGGCGATCAATCTGGTGGGCGAAGGGCTGAACGACGCCTTCAACCCGCGGCTGCGGAACCGGTGACGGGCATGGGCTCTCCCATCCTCGAGATCAGGGATCTGCAGGTGTCGCTCCCCGCCGGCAGCGACCGGACTCATGCGGTCGAGGGGGTGAGCCTGCGGCTCGAGCCGAATGAGATCCTGTGTTTGGTCGGCGAGTCCGGTTCGGGCAAGTCGCTGACCGCGCGCGCCATCGTGGGGCTGATGCCGTCGCCGCATGTACGCATCAGCGGCGGGCATATCCGATTTGGCGACGAGGATCTGCGGTCCGTCTCCGCGGCGCGGATGCGCCAGATCCGTGGCAGCGAAATCTCGATGATTTTCCAGGAGCCCATGACCGCCCTGAACCCGCTCATGACGATCGGCAACCAGATCGACGAGGTGATCCAGGTCCATACCAAGCTGAGCCGGAAGCAGCGTGTTGAGCGTATCGTCGAGTTGCTCCGGGACGTCCAGCTGCCCGATCCGGCCGCCATCTTCGGCGCCTATCCGCATCAGCTGTCGGGTGGGCAGCGCCAGCGCGCCATGATCGCGATGGCGCTGCTGCTCGAGCCCAAGATCGTCATCGCCGACGAGCCGACGACTGCGCTCGACGTGACCACCCAGGCGCAGATTCTGAGTCTCCTGAAGACCCTGCAGGCGAAGCATCACACGGGCATCCTGTTCATCACCCATGATTTCGGCGTGGTGGCGGAGATCGCCGACCGGATCGCGGTGATGCGGATGGGCGAGCTGGTGGAGGTGGGCGAGGCCGCGCAGATCCTGAACGCGCCGCAGCATCCCTATACCCAGTCCCTGATTGCCGCCGTGCCCAGCCTGGTACCCCGAAAACCGCGGCCGGCGGGCGACGCGCCTGTGCTGCTGGAGGTCCAGGGGTTGAACAAGGCCTACCACTCCGGCGGCCTGTTCGCGCGAAAGGGCCGAAATGTCCGCGCCGTCAAGGATGTGGCGCTCAAGCTTCGACGCGGCGAGACGCTCGGCGTCGTCGGCGAATCGGGGTCTGGGAAGTCCACGATGGCGCGGCTGATCACCCGCCTGACGGAAGCGGACGGCGGTCAGATCAGGCTGGACGGGACCGACATCCTCGCCGTCCCGCGCAAGCGGATGCGACCCTATCGGAAGCGCGTTCAGATGGTGTTCCAGGATCCCTACGCGTCGTTGAACCCGCGCTACAAGGTCGGCCGCCTGATCGCCGAAGGGATGATCATCCATGGCGTTGAGAGGCGGGCGGCCTACGAGCGGGTTCACGAGCTGCTGGAGCTGGTCGGCCTCGATGCCCGTGTCGCCGAACGCTACCCGCATGAGTTCTCGGGCGGGCAGCGCCAGCGGATCGGCGTCGCCCGGGCGCTGGCGCTGGATCCGGAGATCCTGGTCGCCGACGAGCCGGTCTCCGCGCTCGACGTCTCGGTTCAGGCGCAGGTCCTGCAGCTCCTCGCGGATATTCGCGATCGCCTCAATCTCTCCATGCTGTTCATTACCCACGATCTGCGGGTGGCCGCCCAGGTCTGCGACAGCATCGCCGTGATGCGCCGCGGCGAGATCGTCGAATTCGGGCCGACGGAGCAGGTTTTCGCCGACCCGCGGCACGACTACACCCGCGAACTGCTGGATTCGGTGCCCGGAAAGGGCTGGAACGCGCCGCGTTTGGCTGGGTAGGTTTGCCTCCACCCCGTCCCTCCTCCGCTTTGCGGGGGAGGGACCCGCGAAGCGGGAGGGTGGGGGCTTCGCGCTACACCAGGTCCCGCGGTACCCGGCGGTTCCAGTTGCGCGACAGCACCCGCGTCTCGCCCTCATAGGCGTCAAGGGTCGCGTCGATCAGGAAGTCCGTCGCGGTCGAGCGCATCACCGTGCGGGTCTCCGTCCGGATCTGCCAATCGCCGCGACAGAGCAGAATGCTCCAGGCGATGTCGACCACGGCGGAGTTCGGGTCGTGCTCGCCGATCCGGTAGCTCTCGACCTGGCTGTTCTCCAGCTCGAGCCCGATCGCATCGAGCCGATAGCGGCCCGAATGATCCACATTGCGGTACAGCATCTCACCGGTCGCGATGTCCCGCTCGACAACCCGCTCGGTTCGGCCCGGGCTCAGGACCGTCTGTGCCACCGGCGACGCGCCCTCGGGCTCGGGGAAGGACGGCAGCGTGGCGTCGTCCTCGCGCGGCGACCGCGTCGGCAGGTCCAGGCTGCTGGCGCCGGCGAACAGTGTCAGCGTGACCGGCTCCGGCGAGGGCCAGGCGATCGGCCAGTAGCTGGAGGACAGGGCAACCCGGATGCGGTGGCCGGGCGCGAAGGAGTGGGCGATGTCGTTCAGCTTGATCGTGACGCGGATCCGCTTGCCGGGCTCGAGCTGCGTCGGCTGCTCATGGCTATCGCGGTGCGTCAGGTTCAAGAGACCATAGCTGATGCGGGTCGAGGCGCCGTCGGGCGCGACGTCGTTCAGCCGCACGGCGACGAACGCATTCGGCCGGTCGGCGGCAAGGTCGAGGGTCACGACGGGCGCGCCGAGGATCTCCAGCCGCTCGTCCAGCGGCGCGCTGTCGAACAACAGTGACTTGCCGTCGTCGGCACGCTGGTCCGTCGGCTGGTCGGACCCCGTGCCGTAGGCACACCAAGCGCCGGCCCCGTGGCCGATGGTCTGCGGCGAGCGCAGCAGCAGCGGCGCCTCCGCCGCGGCATCCGCGGCGAGACCATCGGCATTGAGCGCGAAGCGGCGGGGCTCGATGGCGGCCGACGGCCAGGACGGCTCGGCGACCCAGCGGCCCGGGCGCGTCTTGTAGGAGGGCTGTGGCGCGGTCTCCGTCTGCATCCAGACGCGATACATCGGCTCGTCCATGATGCCGGTATCCTCGCCCTTCAGCCACTGGTCCCACCAGCGCAGGCACTCCTGCAGGAACCCGATCGCCGGGCCCGGCTTGGCGAAATGCGGGTACTTGTGCACCCAGGGGCCGATCAGCCCCTTGCGCGGCACGTTCAAGCCTTCGAGCAGCCGCGGAATGGCGTTGGAATAGCCGTCGGCCCAGCCGCCCACTGCATAGACCGGGCACTGGATGTCGGCAAAGTTCTCGCAGACCGAGCCATGCTTCCAGAATTCATCCCGACGCTGATGCCGCAGCCAGTTCTCGACGAGCAGCGGCTCTTCCTCGAGGCGCTGCATCCACATCTCGCGCCAGCGCTCGCCGACCAGTGCCGGATCGGGCGGCTGCGACTGAATGGCGAACATGGTCGAGGCCCAGGCGAGATTGTCGTTCAGCAGGCAGCCGCCCATATAATGCACGTCGTCGGCATAACGGTCGTCGGTCGAGCAGAGGGTGACGACCGCCTTCAGCTCCGGCGGCCGGCGCGCCGCGACTTGCAGGCCGTTGAAGCCGCCCCAGGAGATCCCAATCATGCCGACGGCGCCGCTGCACCAGGGCTGTGCCGCGATCCAGCGCAGGACCTCCAGGCAGTCGTCCTGCTCCAGCTTCAGATACTCGTCTTCGAGGATGCCGTCGGACTCGCCCGAGCCGCGCATGTCTACGCGCACGCCGGCATAGCCATGGCCGGCGAAATAGGGTTGGGTGAGCTGATCCCGCTCGACCGTGCCGTCGCGCTTGCGATAGGGCAGATATTCGAGGATCGCCGGAACCGGGTCCTGCTCGGCATCCTCCGGCAACCAGATCCGCGCCGCAAGCCGGCAGCCGTCGGACATCTCGATGAACGTGTTCTCGATCTCCCGCACCCTGCGGGGGAACTTGTCGACGATTCTCATTCTTCCTCCGGGAGACTCATAACAAAGACCTGAAGAGATTGGCCTGCTCTCGGTGCCTTTGTGATTCACAACCAATCTGGCGGGTTGCACTGCATGTTGGCCGGCAGAGTAGCTTCGGCGACGGCAACGCTGCAAGCGAGAGGCGGGATTAAACGTCGACGTCATGCGTTATCCCGGAAAGCTGCCGCCGAATTAAGGGTAAGCGCAGAAATAGACGCAGACGGGGGGATCTTGGAAACGTCAAAGTTTTTCAGTGTTGCGCAAGCGATAGCCTTACCGGGACGCGCGTTTACCGCTCGAACGACCATCTCCATCGCCGACCCGTTGCAGTCGGGAGCAAGGATCGCACGGCGAGATGATGGCGGTGGCGAACCGGGTCTGTCGCGCGAGCGCCAGCTCTGGTGCGCTGTGATCATTCACACCCTCTACGAGGCGTCGGGCCGCATCGCCTATGCCGAGAAGGGTGAGCGGGAGCGGGTCCGGCAGACGGCCATCGCTTGGTTCGACGAAGCGAACAGCGATTTCTGCGATGTGTGCGATCTCGCGGGCCTCTGCCCGGAAGTGGTCAGGGAAGGTGCATTACGGCTGATCGAGAGGCCTGACCTGCCGCGCAAGCGTCACACGAAGTCGCCGAAGACGGCCCTTCGGGCAACGCGGCGCAACGGAGCCGTTCCCGCCTCTATCTGACCCGCCGGCCGGACTCCGGAGCCGAGTCGATCACCCGAAAGGTTGTCTGCTCGCGGACGTCGAGCCGGTAACGCACCGTCGCGACCCGACCATCGCGGCATATCAGCCTGATCCGGTTGGGATGGGCAGCGGCGCGGCCGAAGATCAGCGGAAGATGAATCGTGTTCTCGACTTGCCTTACCTCTGTGCTTCGGCCGTCGATCGTCGGATCGAATCTGAGGGAGACGCTATTCACCACTCCGGGAACCTCGACCGGGCCGATCGTCACGGGACGCGCCGGGATCGTGGCGGTGAGCAGCTGCATGGGTATGGCGAAGCTGCTGGTGCTCGCCGGCACGCCGCAGGCGGTGGTCGTCACGACCGTGAGGTGCGGTTCCGTGCTTCGCACGCCATAGAGATAGCCGGCTGCGCCGCTTGCGATGGAGCAAAGCGAAACAATGGCCAACGAGCGGGCAAGCCGAAATTTCACGTGCGTTGCCACGGTTGGATGGAGCGTTGAGCCGACCGGGTCCGGAGACAGGCTCAAAGATGGCCTGAAGGTTTCTGCTCGCTGATCTCGGCGACAATGGATAGAAGCTGCTCCGGCGCCGTTTCGGCGACGACGGCATAGGTCAGATCGCCATTCTGCCAATAACCTGCGTTGAGGCCATCCACTTCGACCAGATGAACCTCGGTGCCCGCCTCGGTATCCTGGACCGCCATGCACAGCGTGAGCCGCCGGCCGCTCCCGTCTTCATATATTAGCTGCGCCAACGGACCTTCCTCGGTTCCAAGCAGGCGCCCCCCCACAAGAGCTAGGCCGATAGGGGACAGATCCGGCAGGCTCACGGGCTCGCCGAGATGAACGGCAAAGGACGTGACGAGTTCGTTCCTATCCGATCCCGGAATCTCAACGGCGCGATTCTGGTCGGCTGCGAAGATCTGATGCACCTGTGCCGCATCTTCGACGAGATTGGGAATTTCCTCCTCGACATGCGTCTGGTACATCATGTGGGCCAGCCAACCGGAGCCGATCAGCAACGCTACGGCCGCCGCTGTCCGCAGCCAGACGAAGCTAGGCCGCCCTGCCAGCTTCCCGGCAAGGCGGTCGCGCAGTTGATCCGTGTAGGAGTTGGCTGCAGTCGCGGCGATCGCGTCGAGACCTTCGAGAAGGAGCTGCTTTTGCTCCATGAACTCCCGAACTCGCGTCATCTCCTGCGGATTCGCTTCAAGGTAGGTCATCACGGCTTCCGCCCGCGCATCGTCGAGCCGATCGTCGACGAAGGCGTGAAGATCGGATTCCTCGATTTTATGCGTCATCTTGAGCTCCGGATCACATGAAGTGTCGGTGTCTTCCGGCCATCCATGCTCTGCCGCAATGCTTCGCGCCCGCGTGCCAGGCGCGACATCAGTGTGCCCATGGGAATGTCGAGGATCTTCGCCGCTTCCTCGTACCTCAGATCCTCGATCGCGATCAGCGTGATCGCTTGGCGCTGTGCTTCAGGAAGCTCGGCCAGCGCCGCCAGGACATTTCGGACTTCGATCCGCAGCATCTGCGACGGCTCTTCCGCCGCTTCGGCGGAAGAGCCGCCCTGTTTGTGGCTTCCGCGAACCTGGAGCCGGCGCATGTTGCTGATATGCAGGTTGTGCATGATCCGGAACAGCCAGGCGCGAAGATCCGAGCCACGACGCCAGCTATCCACTGCGGCGATCGCCCGCATCAGGCTTTCCTGGACCAGATCCTCGGCATCCTGGCGGTCGCGCGTCAAGACCAGGGCGTAACGCCGAAGGCTGACGATATGATTGGTCAATTCCTGGATGAGAGCGTTCTTTGTCACGAACTATCCTCGACGCGCTGCGCTAAGCTTGAGCCCCCTCGATAACGTTTCGGACGCCATCTTAATCCTCATCGGGAGGCCTGCGGGTATTCGTCTTTCAGGCGGTCCAGCGGGATCGGGCCGCGGAACTGTCGCAGCAAAGCCTTCGAGAGATTTTCATCATAGCCGTCGCTCCGGGCGTCGAGCATCGCGGGCAAGGCTCGCCAGGATAGGTTCGGATGGCAGTGATGGATGCGATGAAGGTTGAAATTCAGGATCAATCGCGAGGCCAAGTCTGGCAAACGTAGATTGTAGGCTTGGCGGCTATCTCCGAGGGGTGCGCCATAATGGAACGCGTTGTCCATGACGGATATGGCCACGCCACGACCTAGGATCACCGCAATAAGCCAGGGCCAGTTCTCTCCATAACAATAGAAGGCGGAGCCATAGACGGCGATGATTGCGGCTGAATCCGCGCGCACCTCGCTAAGCCCGCCGCTGCCGACGATACGGCGGACCGCCATGTCGGCGGTGCCGCGAGCTTGGGGATCCCCGTCGTAGAAGATGCGGCGCACGAGCCGTTCCGCGAGCGCCCGGGGCAGAAAGGCCTGGAGGCTGCTGAACAGCTCGGCAAGATAAAGTCCGAACAGGAGCCTGGGATAAAAAAGAGCCGCCGCGGCACCGCGCGAGCGCCGTGTCGGATCGAAGGCTTCCGGCCGATCGCAGGCCATGCCGTTCAGCCGGTGATGCGTTAGATGCCCGATCCGCAGGACCCGATAGGGTGCGCCGAACAAGATGGCCATGGTGCGGCCGACCCGGTCATTCACAGCTGGATTCGGGTGCAGAAGCCGGTGGAAGGCCTCATGGAGTAGTGCCCAATAGGATGTCGTCGCAAACAGCAGCGGCAGGACCGTCAGGCCCCACAGGCCGTTTTCGGGGAGCAGGCCGATTGGAAGGATGAAGAGCTGGTAGAGTTGGATGAGGCAGAGAAGGCCTCCCAGGCCGAGATTGACGGCCTGGGACTCGGCTCCGCTCGAGGCAATGGGCCCCATCGACCCCGTCAGGTGGTGGGGGTGAATAGAAGACTTGGTTTTTGGGGACAAAATGCGACTTCAGCGTGGAAATGATCCGGAGAACGGGAGTGCGCTTTAAAAACGCGGCTCTCGAGCCTTTAGTCCCGCTCCGAATGTACTTTATTTTTTAGCCGTGCTGAGGCACCGCAATCGCAAAGTATTAACCTATTCTTGCTTCTGCAACTCCGGGTGACGGTCGGGCACAGACCCGGCGCGACGTCGCCGAATGTGGCTGATGATCGGTATCGGTAGATAGAGCAGCCACAGAACGACCAGCACCACGATCATCCCATGCGGGTCCCACAGCCGCATGCCGACGCCGCCGATGGCGGGGCCGGCCGTGCTGCCGACGCTCCACATCACATTGAAGACGGTCGCGGCATAGACGAGATCGGTGCCGCGGAAGCGCTCGCCGAGCAGCATGATGGCAAAGCCGTAGAGTGCGCTGAACACGCCACCATAGACGAACATGAACACCCAGTTCCAGCCGGGCACGGGAAGGATGACGGGCATGGCGAGGAGGCAGGCGATCACGAACAGGATCGAGAGGCTGACCAGCAGCCGGCGGTCCATATGATCGGCGAGCCAGCCAAGCGGGACCTGCAGGACGATGCCGCCGAGCAGCAAGATCGTGAGCAGATAAAGTGGCGCAGCCTCGCCCAGGCCGAGCCGCAGGCCGTAGAGCGGGAAGAATGTCAGGAAGATTTCGATCGACGCGCCGTGGACGAGGTTCAGAATCATCGCCAAGGGCGCCAGCATGAGGAACAGGTGCAGCCGGGCCGAAGGGCGGCCTTCCAGCCGGGGCGCAAGCTTGGTCGCCAACAGCAGCGGCGTGCCCGACAGGGTGATCAGCGCCGCGGCGGCGAGGAAGGGCATCCACCCCTCGGTGCCGGTAAGCGTCAGCAGCAATGGCCCCAACGCCGTGCCGCCGGCGCCGGCCGCCGCATAGATCGAGACGATGCGGCCGCGGTTGCGCTCGGTCGCCATCTGATTCACCCAGGCCTCGCCGACGATCCAGAAGAAGCAGCTGACGCAGCCGAGCAGAAACCGGAGCGGGAACCAGACGAAGAGGTCGGGAATGGTGGGGAAGAGCAGGAAGATCGCCGCGGAGCCAATCGTCGCATAGATCATCGTGTGCGCCGGGCCCAGCCGGGCGACGATCCAGGGCGCGACGGGCGCCATCGCCAGGGTGGCGAGCGGCTGCACCGCCGTGTTCAGGCCGATCAGAACGCTGCCCACGCCCTGCCGGTCGAGCGCCAGCGACAAGAGCGGCACCGAGAGGCCGTAGATCAGGCTGATCACGGTCATCGAGGCGATGACGGCGATCAGGCTGAGGCGACGCTGTCTCGGCGTAAGCGTGCCGGCGGGCGCCACCTCGGCGCTCATGCGCTCGACGCGCCGTAATAGAGGGTGACGGTGTGCTTGGCCTCGGCGAAGAACAGCCAGCGCTCGATCAGGACGCCGGCGGTGGCGCTGAGCGCGGCGGCGAGCGCGGCGAGGCTTGCGGCCCAGGGCG
>QOZR01000015.1 GCA_003576685.1 Virgifigura deserti | reverse complement strand
GGGACGCAGGCCGGCTCTTCGCAGTGCAGGCAGGAGCGCGGGAAGTGGACCATCCGGCCGGCGGCGCCGGCGCCGGCCTCGAAGCTGTGCACCCGGTTGAACCAGACGCCGTCGGGCGCGCCGCCGTAGGGCTCCGTGTCGGTCAGGGGCGCCATCGCCCCGCCGCTGTTCCACTGCTTGCAGTTGACCGCGCAGGCGTGGCAGCCGACGCAGGTGTCCAAATCGATCACCAGACCCAGACGCGTCGCGCTCCGCTGGTCCGCAAGGCGCGTCACCGCTTCTGCTCCGGGCGCTCCCGGAAAGCGGCGCCGTAGCGCAGAATCCCAGGTCGCTTCGGAAGGCCGGGCGGGGTCGTCAAGGTGGGGAAATGCGGTGCCGGCTCGCCGGCCTCGTCCGCCGCCACCTTCTCCAGGCGGATGCGCAGATCGTACCAGGCGGCTTGGCCGGTTATCGGATCGGCATTGGCATAGCGATAGCCATCGGCGCGTGGCGGCAGCAGTTCCGCGATCACATGGTTCAGCAGGAAGCCGCGCGCGGCCTCGCCCGCATCGGGCGCCAGGTTGGCGGCGCCGGCGCGCCGGCCGATGGCGTTCCAGGTCCAAACCGTGTGCTCGTTCACGCCCTCCATCAGCTTGATCGGTGCCTTGACCCGGCCGTGATGGCTGACGATCCAGACCCAGTCACCGTCGGCCAGCCCCAGTTGCTCGCCGGTGCGGCGGTTGACATAGAGCCGGTTGGCGTTGTGGATCTGGCGCAGCCAGGCGTTCTGCGAGCCCCATGAGTGATACATCGACATCGGCCGCTGGGTGATCGCCTGCAGCGGAAAGGCGTCCTCCTCGATCACCAACTGCTCGAACGGCGGATACCAGAACGGCAGCGGATCGAAATAGGCCTCGACGCGGGCGCGGTCGCGCTCGGGCGGCTGCACGGCGCCGTGACCGCGCGCCGCCAAGCGGAATTTCTGCATCGGCTCGCTGTAGAGCTGCAGGATGATCTGCTGCGGCCGTTCGATGAAGCCGATCGTCGCCGCCCAATCGAGATAGGCGCGGTTGGCGTGGCGGAAGAATCTCTGCTCCTCCGGCAGCTCGTGCCGCCAGAAGCATTCGTTCTCCTTGTAGCGTTCGAGCTGATCGGGGTTCGGCGTGCCCTTGCCGTGCTGCGCGCCCTCCGGGCCGCGCCAGCCGGCGAGCATGCCAATGCCGGGCTTGCGCTCGTGGCGCACCATGTAGTCGGGATAGCCGCCGGGATACTTTGGCGCGCCGTCGGCATCGACCAATCCGGGCAGGCCCAGGCGGGCGCCGAGATCGATCAGCACATCCTGGAACGGCCGCACGTCGCGATCCGGCGGCAGGATCGGCTGACGGATCGCATCGGCGGCGCCGTCCGCATCGCAGATCGGCCGGTCGAGCAGCGAGATGCAGTCATGCCGCTCGAGATAGGTGGTGTCCGGCAGCACCAGGTCCGCATAGGCCACCATCTCGGAGAAATAGGCGTCGGCATAGATGATGCGCGGAATCTTGTAGTCACCGGTCGCCGCGTCCCGATCCGTCAGCATCGTCATGGTGCCGGCCGTGTTCATGGCCGAGTTCCAGCTCATGTTCGCCATGTACATGAACAGCGTGTCGATCGGATAAGGATCGCCGGCCCACGCGTTGGCGATCACCATTTGCATCATGCCGTGGGCGGCGAGCGGCGCTTCCCAGGAGAAGGCCTTGTCGATGCGCCGGGGCGTGCCGTCGGCCTCGACCAGCAGATCCTCAGGGCCCATCGGGAAGCCCAGCGGCGGGCCGGGCAGCGGCTGGCCGGCCATGACCTCGCCGACACGACCGGTCGGCCTCGGTCCCGGCGGCGCGGCGCGCGGGAAGGGCGGCTTATAGCGGAAGCCGCCCGGGCAATCGATGCTGCCCAGCAGCATCTGCAGAAGATGAATCGCGCGGCAGGTGTGGAAGCCGTTCGAATGGGCGGAGATGCCGCGCATCGCATGCATCGCGACCGGCCGGCCGATCATCTTGTCATGGCGGCGCCCGGCCCAGTCGGTCCAGGGAACGTCGAGCGTGATCTCCTGTGCGAAGGCGGCGTGGGCGAGCTCGGCGGCGATCCGGCGGATGGTCGCGGCGGAAATGCCCGTCTCGGGCGCCACCGCCTCGGGATCGTAGCGGGCATCGAGATAGCGCGCCGCCATCAACTGAAAGGCCGGCACGGCGGCTCGGCCGTCGGGCAGCGTGAAGCGGCCGACGAGCGCCGGCGTCACCTCGGGCAGGAGCGCGTTGACGGCGGCACCGCCGGTCTTGTCCCAGCAGAGCGGATTGCCGTCCGCGTCGCGGGCGAACAGGCCGTCATCGGCCGCGCCCGGATCCTGGATCACCAGCCAGGGCGCGTTGGTGTAGCGGACGAGGAAGGCGGTATCGATCTTGTCCGCCTTCAGCAGCTCGTGGATGAGCGCGAAGACGAGCAGGCCATCGGTGCCGGGCCGGATGCCGACCCATTCGTCGGCGATCGCCGAATAGCCGGTCTTGATCGGGTTGATCGAGACGAACTTCGCGCCGCGTTCCTTGAGCTTGCCGAGGCCGATCTTGATCGGGTTGCTGTCATGATCCTCGGCGACGCCGAACATCAGGAAGTACTGGGTGCGCTCCCAGTCAGGCTCGCCGAATTCCCAGAACGAGCCGCCGATCGAATAGAGCCCGGCCGCCGCCATGTTGACCGAGCAAAAGCCGCCATGGGCGGCGTAGTTGAGAGTGCCGAACTGGCTCGCCCACCAGCCGGTCAGCGCCTGGCTCTGGTCGCGCCCGGTGAAGAAGGCGAGGCGGCGCGGGTCGGTCCGGCGGATCTCGCCGAGCCACTGCGTCGCCAGATCGAGGGCCTCGTCCCACTCGATCTCCTTGAATTCACCGGCGCCCCGGTCGCCGACCCGGAGCAGCGGCTTCGACAGCCGCGCCGGCGAATACTGGGTCATCAGGCCGGCCGAGCCCTTGGCGCAGAGCACGCCCTTGTTGACCGGATGGTTGCGGTTGCCCTCGATGTAGCGGATGCGCCCGTCCTTCAGATGCACCTTGATGCCGCAGCGGCAGGCGCACATGTAGCAGGTCGAGAATTTGACGCTGTCGCCGACCTGCGGCGACAGATCGACGTCGTGCTCTTCGCGCGGCATGGAATCGACGCTCATCCCTTCGGGTCCCTTTCTCCGACGGTCGCCGCGACATAGAAAGGCGAAAACCGGGCAAGGTCAAACCCGCTGTCGCGAAACCGGCGCCCGGACTTCGCCGTGGCGCTTTCGGTGGCGGCAATCCCTTTGATAAGCTCGCAGGAGGAGGCAAAGAGATCATGACCACCACCCTCAACACCAAGGGGCTGAAATGTCCGCTGCCGGTCCTGCGCGCCCGCAAGGCGATGAAGGAGGTGCCGCCCGGCGGCCTGCTCCAGGTCCTGGCCACCGACCCCGGCGCGGTCAAGGACTTCGCGCATTTCTGCGAGGCGGCCGGCCATGAGCTGCGCGAGTCGACCGAAGCGGATGGCGTCTTTACGTTCCTCATAAAGAAGGCGAGTTAAGCTGCGGGAACGCGGCAGCTCCGGGGTTGGCTGGAACGAATGGCCAAGCTCCGAACCGTCGCGACTTGCCTTCCCATAGCGGGTGGCGGCGCTGGGAGGACGATCATGGCCCTGAAGAGCGCGCTTTCTCAGCCTGCTTCTGGTGGCGCTGACGCTTGGGATGACGTTCTGCCACGTCATGGAGATTCCGGGAAAGCTGCGCCTCGGCGGCGCGGCGTGGCTGACGGTCCAGCACAATCTGTATTTCGCCTTTGGGGTCGTGGGGGCCGCCATCGAGCTGTTGTCCATCCTGCTGACCTGGGTCGTGGTCTTTCTGGTCCGCAGGCGGCCCGCCTTCTTCTGGACCTTGGGCGCGGCGCTCTGCGTCACCGCAGGCCTTGTCGGCTGGTTCCTTATGGTGGCCCCAATGAATGCGGCATTGAGCGGCTGGACAGCGGAGACGCTGCCTGCAGACTGGACCAGCTATCGCAACCAGTGGGAAGCCGGGCATGCCATGCATGCCGCTTTCTTCGGGCTCGGCTTCAGCGCCCTCGTCGTGGCCCTCCTTGCAGAGACCCGGAAAAGCCCCTCGCGTTGAACGGCGAAGCCGGCCGGCGCTATTTCGGCAGCGGGCGAAGGCCGCGCAGTTGGTCGGCCTCGGCGTAATAGCGGGCGGCGCCGGGGTGGAGCGGGATCGGTATGCCGAGCAGCGCGGTTTCGATTCGGATGCGGCGGCCGATCGGATTGCCCTCGTCCAGCAGCTTGCGCGTCGAGGGGTGCCATAGGGCCCGCGCGAGGCCGAAGACCACGTCCTCCGAAAGCGTCGCGCTCACCAGCCAGAGCGTGCCGATGCCGATGGTGATGGTCGTGTCGGTGCCGCGATAGGCGGTGGCGGGAATGAGGTCCACCGTCAGGAAGGGGTATTTCATGCGCAGGGCCTCGGCGCCCTCGCCGTCGACGGGCAGCAGCCGGATGTCCTGCCGTCGCGCAAGGTCGACGATGGCCGGCAGCGGGTGACCGCCGACCATGAAGAAGGCGTCGATCTCGCCCGCGGCCAGCCGGCTCGCCGCCGCGCCGATCGAAAGATATTCGGCCTTCAGCGCCTTCCGCGCGATGCCGAAGCTGTCCAGCACCATGTCGGCGGTCAGCAGCGTCCCCGATCCCTTCTCGCTGATCGACACGCGCTTGCCGGTCAGATCCTCGATCGCGTGAATGTCGGAGTCGGCGCGGACCACGACATGCAGGCTCTCCTGGTACAAATGGGCAATGGCGCGCAGGCTGTCGATCGCGCCGGTCTCAGCGAAGATGCTGCTTCCGGTGAAAGCCCAATGGGCCACATCCGCCTGACAGAGGGCGGAGTCGAACTGCCCCGATCCGATCGCACGGACATTCTCGACCGAGCCCTGCGTCGTCTGCGCCACGGCGATCAGGCCGGGAATGCCGCAACTGCCGCCACGGTCGCATGACCGCGAACCCGGCGGGTTGCTGATTGCATTGGCGATCATGCCGCCGACTGGGAAATAGGAGCCGCCGGTCGCGCCGGTTCCGATCCGGAAGAAGCGAATCTCCTGCGCCAAGGCTGGCAGGGCGGTTAGCGTCAGGCAGCCGGCCAAGGTTCCGAGAACAGTCCCGAGACAGGCGCGCCGGTCGCGTCGCGAGATCCGCCGCTGGTCGAAAAGGCGCCGATAGGATCTCCAACCAAGCTCGTCCATCATGTTGGCTCCCGCAGGCTCCCTCAGGTCCCCCAAGATGTCACAGTCCAGGAGAACTTTGACTAAAATATGAAGATCCGAACGGCCACACCCGTTGTATCCGGATGGCGGGAATAGCCTTTCGGCCGCGCCATGTTAACTTTCCGAATCTCGGCGGCGTTCCGTCATGCGTTCTGCCTCTGGCGGGGCGCTCTTAGCAGGTCGGGATCGGCATGAAGGGACTTTCCGTCCTCCTGTTCGTCTTGCCGGCGATCGTGATCGGGCCGCTCCCCGGACTCGCGCATGGCGTGATCGAAAGGTCGGGAAAGGTCATCGTCGAACCAAGGAACATCGAAAATGGGGAGGTCGGTGATGTCGACTGCGTAAGGCTGGCCGGCATCGGTACGCTCATTCTCGAGCAAGGCGAGGGCGTCTCCCTGGCCGTCGAAGCGGAAGACAATATCCTGCCCCATGTGAAAATGGCGGTCAGCGACGGGGTGCTCACACTTTCGATCGAAACCGGCGAGGCGTATGCGATCCATCCGACCAAGCCGATCCTGTACCGGCTCAAGCTGGAGGATGTGGAGGGACTCGAACTTACAGGCGCCGGCAGCATTCAGGCCCAAGATATCCACATGGCGCTCCATCCATCTCTCAGGCCATTACCGGCATCGGCCGCGTCGCCGGAGCAGGCGCTCTCTAAACGGATCCCGCGCAGGTCGTCGGAACGAACCGGGCTTGCGGTCGTTGACGATTGGGACTTGGGACTCATCGCGGCAGCGGACGGGAGCGGATGGCCGACTGGATCAAGGGTGTGATGGATTCGCTGGGCTATCCAGGCATCGCGCTGCTGATGTTTCTAGAGAACATCTTCCCGCCGATTCCCTCCGAGGTGATCATGCCGATGGCGGGCTTCACGGCCAGCAGCGGCGAGCTCACGCTGATCGGCGTGGTGGTGGCCGGCGTCGCGGGATCGCTGATCGGCGCGCTGCCCTGGTATTTCGCTGGCCGGCTTTACGGGGGCGATCGGTTGAAGCGGTTCGCCGACCGGCATGGCCGGTGGCTCGGCGTCTCGCGGGACGACATCGAGCGGGTGACCGCATGGTTCGGTCATCACGGTCGAACGGCCGTCCTGATCGGCCGCCTCGTGCCGGGCGTGCGGACCTTGATCTCGGCGCCCGCCGGCGTCTGCGGCATGCCCTTGCTGTCGTTTCTGATCTACTCGGGCATCGGCACGCTGGGCTGGACCGCGGTGCTCGCCTATGCCGGCGTCCTGCTGCAGAGCAACTGGAGCGTCGTCGGGGATTATGTCGGCCCGATCGGCTCCATCGTCGTCGGCCTGATCGTCGCCTGGTTCGTCGTCCGGCTGATCCGGAATCGTTGCGGCGGTTGATGACTGATCTAATCGAACCGACGCAGCGCGAGGACCGCGTTCAGCCCGCCGAAGGCGAAGGAGTTCGAGAGCGCGGCGCCCACCACCCGCTCGCGCGCTTCGTTCGGCACGTAGTCGAGGCTGCAGTCCGGATCGGGCGTCATGAAGTTGGCTGTCGGCGGCACGACCCCGTCGGTGATGGCGCGAATCGCGGCGAGCAGCTCGAGCGCGCCGGCGGCGCCGAGCGCGTGGCCGTGCATCGACTTGGTCGACGACACCGCCAGCCGGCCGGCATGATCGCCGAACACGCGGAGCAGGGCCTGCGTCTCGGTCGCGTCATTGGCGACCGTGCCGGTGCCGTGGGCGTTGACGTAGTCGATTCGATCGGTCGGCAGTTCGGCATCCTTCAGCGCGCCCACGATCGCCCGGGCGGCGCCCGCCGCGGAGGGCTGAACGAGGTCGCCGGCATCGGCGGACATGCCGAAGCCGGCCAGTTCGGCGAGGATCGGGGCACCGCGGGCGCGGGCATCCTCCAGCCGTTCCAGAACCAGAATCCCGGCACCCTCGCCAAGGATCATGCCGCGCCGCTCGCGACAGAACGGCCGGCAGGTGTCCATCGCCATAACCCGCATCGCCTCCCAACCCTTCATGGTGCCGACGGTGATGCAGGCTTCGCTGCCGCCGGTGACGGCAGCGCGTGCCTGGCCGTGGCGCACCATCCAGAAAGCCTGACCGATCGCGTGATTCGCCGAGGCGCAGGCGCTGGCGACCGAAAAAGCGGGGCCGGAGATCCCGAACGTCATCGAAATATGGCTGGCGGCCGCGTTCACCATCAGCTTCGGGATCGTGAACGGGTGCAGCCGCGCGATGCCCTCGCCATAGAGCCGGCGATAGGAGTCGTCCTGCGTGTTCTGACCACCGACACCGGTGCCGACGATTACGGCCGTCTCCTCGGCCAAGCCGCTTTCGGCGAGTGGCAGACCCGACCCGGCGAGGGCTTCGCCCGCGGCAATCAAGGCGAACTGCACGACGCGGTCGAGGTAAGCCAACCGCTTTTCCTCGAAATGGCGCGTCGGTACGTAGTCCTTCACCTCGGCCGCGACGCGGACGCTGAGGAGGTCGGTCGGAATCGTAGTGATTGGAGCGATGCCGGAGCGGCCGTCCCGCATCGCCTGCCAGCAATCTTCGGCCCGATGGCCGAGCGCCGAGATGCAGCCATACCCGGTGATGACGACGCGATACATGGGGGAGGGGCGGTCGCCGGTCAGGCGGTTTCTTTTTCGCGCAGCACGCGCTCGACGGTCTCGACCAGATCGCCCACCGTGCGGACGTCGAAAGTCGGATTGTTATAAGGCATGTAGATCTGGAAATGTTCTTCGATGGCGAAGATGATCTGCACGACGTCGAGGGACTCGATTTCCAGATCATCGAGAGTCGATGTTGTCTGGATGCGATCGCGGTCGGTGTTGCCTTCTTTCGCGATGATATCGAAGATCTGCTCCCGAACCGCTGCCATCCTCAGCCTCTCCTACGTTTCGCTGCCTTCCCGCTCACCGTGCGCCTTCTCGATTCTGTCGACCCGCTGCGTCAGATTCATAAGATCTCGGAACATCCTCTTCAGGCGCTTGACATAGGCAATCTGCTCGAACGTCTCGTTCTTCGGCATTGCCGGAGAGCCGACGACCACGGAGCGGGGCGCAACATCGCGGGCAATGCCCGATCCCGCCAGGGCGATCGCATCATCACCGATGGTGATGTGGTCCGCGACGCCGGCCTGTCCGGCGAGCACGACGCGGTCGCCGATCCGGCAACTGCCCGATATTCCCACCAGTCCGGCGATCAGACAATTCTCACCAATCGTCGTGTTGTGGCCAATCTGCACAAGGTTGTCAATCTTGGTGCCGCGGCGCACGGTCGTGACGCCAAGGGTCCCGCGGTCGATGGCCGCGTTCGCGCCGACCTCGACATCGTCCTCCAGGATCACGGTCCCGACGGAGTTGATACGGACGATCCGTGTGTTCTGCGCTTCGACCCGTCCCGTGGCCCGGACGGTATCGATGCTGCCGGCCTCCGGCGTCGCATAGCTGAAGCCATCGGCGCCGATCGATGCGTTGTGCTGGAGGATCACGCGATCGCCGAGCACCACCCGCTCGCCGATGCGCGCGCCCGAGTGCAGCCGGCAGTTCTGGCCGATCCGGGCGTCGGCGCCGATCGTCACATGCGGCATCAATACGGTCTGCGCGCCGACGACGGCCCGCGGCCCGATATAGACGAAGGCGCCGACCGAGCAGAACTCGGCGACCTGCGCCGAGGGATCGATCACTGCCGTTGGATGAATGCCGTCCGGGGCGTGGAGCGGTTTGTCGAAGAGGTCGAGCAGAAGCGCCAGCGCGTAGCGCGGCCGCTGAACGACGAGATAGTTGGGTGGCCCCGCTGGCGGCTCTTCAGAGGGCGCCGGCTTCTCGGTGACGATCGCTGCGCCGGCGGCGGTCTTGGCCAGCGCCGCGTAGGCGCTCGGCTCGATGGCCAGCGCAAGATCGGACTCCGCCTGTGCCGCTGAAGGATGCACGACCTGGCGCACCCGGAACGACCCGTCGCCGACGAGCCTTGCCCCGAGGGAGTCGGCCAGGTCGCGGAGGGTCCGTCCGGGAAGGGGGTCCTGGATGCTCATGCGGAAAGTTTCCTCGCCGATCGAAAAGGGCAGGCCGGTTTTCCCGCTGTCATAGAGCTTATTCGGCGGCGGAGCGCAAGGGCGAGGTCGCCGGGAACGGCGGGAGGATCATCGGCGTGGACTTGCAATATTCGACAGGCTTTAATCCCTGTCGGACGCTCACTTGGATCAAGTCGGGCTTGCGCGTCTTTGCGGACCTCTGCCGGGGGCACCAAATGGCCAATGCAAGCGCGCCGGCGATCGACCGGCAACGCGGGCTTCCGGCGCGGACCAGAGAAGCCGTGCGAAACCGGTGGCGCAGATGAGCCCGCGCGACGCTAAGCAGCACAAGGCCAACATCCATCAGGCCAAGCCGTAGAAGGGGAGAAGGATAGCATGCAAACCGCCGTTCAAACCGATCACCTCGAATCGCGGCGCCTGCTCCGAGCCTTGCGCGCGTTCCGCCGCGGCGATTTTTCGGTGCGCCTGCCCGAGGATATGGCCGGCGTGGACGGCGAGATCGCCCGATCCTTCAACGAGGTTGTCGAGCTGAACCAGTCCATGACCCGGGAGTTCGAACGGCTGAGCACGGTCGTCGGCAAGGAGGGCAAGATTGGTCAGCGCGGAAAGGTTGCCGGTGCGCAGGGCGGATGGGAAGCCTGCGTCGACTCGGTGAACCGGCTAATCGGCGACTTGGTTCAGCCGACGACCGAAGTGGCGCGGGTGATCGGCGCAGTCGCCAAGGGCGACCTGTCGCAGACGATGGTGCTGGAGATCGACGGAAGCCCGCTGCGCGGCGAGTTTCTGCGGATCGGCAAGACCGTCAATACGATGGTCGGGCAGCTCGGCTCCTTCGCGTCGGAAGTGACGCGCGTCGCCCGCGAAGTGGGCACCGAGGGCAAGCTGGGCGGCCAAGCTCGAGTCAAAGGCGTCGCCGGCACCTGGAAGGACCTGACCGACAACGTGAACGCGATGGCGACCAACCTGACCGGCCAGGTCCGCAATATCGCCGAGGTGACGACGGCGGTCGCGAAGGGCGACCTGTCGAAGAAGATCACCGTCGACGTGAAGGGCGAGATCTTAGAGCTCAAGGACACCATCAACACGATGGTGGACCAGCTCAACTCCTTCGCGTCCGAGGTGACGCGCGTGGCGCGCGAGGTCGGCACCGAGGGCAAGCTGGGCGGGCAGGCGCGGGTGGAGGGCGTGGCCGGTACCTGGAAGGACCTGACCGAGAACGTGAACGCGATGGCGACCAACCTGACCGGTCAGGTCCGCAATATCGCCGAGGTGACGACCGCCGTGGCGAGCGGTGACTTGTCGAAGAAGATCACCGTCGACGTCAAAGGCGAGATTCTCGAGCTGAAGAACACGATCAACACGATGGTCGATCAGCTCAACTCCTTCGCGTCGGAGGTGACGCGCGTCGCCCGCGAGGTCGGCACTGAGGGTAATCTGGGTGGCCAGGCGCGAGTGGAGGGCGTCGCCGGTACCTGGAAGGACCTCACCGACAACGTGAACGCGATGGCGACCAACCTGACGGGTCAGGTCCGCAACATCGCCGAGGTGACGACGGCGGTCGCCAAGGGTGACCTGTCGAAGAAGATCACGGTCGATGTGAAGGGCGAGATCCTGGAGCTGAAGAACACGATCAACACGATGGTCGATCAGCTCGGCTCCTTCGCGTCGGAGGTGACGCGCGTCGCGCGCGAGGTCGGCACGGAAGGTAATCTGGGCGGGCAGGCTCGCGTCGAAGGCGTCGCCGGCACCTGGAAGGACCTGACCGACAACGTCAATCTGATGGCGGCGAATCTGACGGGTCAGGTCCGCAACATCGCCGAGGTGACGACGGCGGTCGCGAAAGGCGACCTGTCGAAGAAGATCACCGTCGACGTGAAGGGCGAGATCTTGGAGCTCAAGGACACCATCAACACGATGGTGGACCAGCTCAACTCCTTCGCGTCCGAGGTGACGCGCGTGGCGCGCGAGGTCGGCACCGAGGGCAAGCTGGGCGGGCAGGCGCGGGTCGAAGGCGTCGCCGGCACCTGGAAGGACCTGACCGACAACGTCAATCTGATGGCGACGAATCTGACCAATCAGGTGCGCGGCATCGCCGACGTGGTGACCGCGGTGGCGCGCGGCGATCTGAAGCGGAAGCTTGCGGTCGATGCGAAGGGCGAGATCGCCGCCCTGGCGAATACCATCAACGGCATGATCGAGACGCTCGCGACCTTCGCCGACCAGGTGACGAATGTGGCCCGCGAGGTCGGCATCGAGGGCAAGCTCGGCGGTCAGGCGAAGGTGCCAGGCGCCGCCGGCCTGTGGCGCGACCTGACCGACAACGTCAACCAGCTCGCCGCCAATCTGACGACGCAGGTCCGCGCCATCGCGGAGGTCGCCACCGCGGTGACCAAGGGCGACCTGACGCGCTCCATTACCGTCGAGGCATCGGGCGAGGTCGCCGCGTTGAGCGACAACATCAACGAGATGATCCGTAATCTCAAGGACACGACGCAGAAGAACATGGAGCAGGATTGGCTGAAGACCAACCTGACCCGGTTCACGCGCATGCTGCAGGGCGAGCGCGACCTCATGACCGTATCCAACCTGATCCTGTCGGAGCTGGCACCGCTTGTGGATGCGCAGTACGGCGTCTTCTATGTCGGCAATCGGGAGAACGACGAGACCGTTCTCGATCTCGTCGCCAGCTATGCGTCGGAACCGGCCGAGAGCCTGACCAGCCGGTTCCGCCTCCGCGAGGGCCTGATCGGCCAATGCGCCCAGGACAAGCGGCGCATGCTGCTGACCAATGTTCCGGGCGACTACCTGCACATCGGGTCCGGCCTCGGCCGGTCGGCGCCGGTCACAATCATCGTCCTACCCGTGCTGTTCGAAGGCGAGATCAAGGCGGTCATCGAGCTGGCCTCCTTCGGTCAGTTCAGCGACACGCACCAATCCTTCCTCGACCAGTTGATGGAGAGCATCGGCATCGTGCTCAACACGATCGCCGCGACGATGCGCACCGAAGGCCTCCTGAAGCAGTCGCAGCTTCTGACCGGAGAATTGCAGAGCCAGCAGGAAGAGCTGAAGAAGACGAACGACCGGCTGGAGATGCAGGCGCGTTCGCTGCGCAAGTCCGAGGAGATGCTGAAGAGCCAGAGAGAGGAGCTGCGGCGCACCAACGAGGAGCTGCAAGAGAAGGCGCAGCTCCTTTCCAACGAGAAGAAGCAGGTCGAGGCAAAGAACCTCGAAGTCGAGCTGGCCAAGAGCGCGCTCGAGGAGAAGGCGGAGCAGCTGGCGCTGACCTCGAAATACAAGTCCGAGTTTCTCGCCAACATGTCCCACGAGCTGCGGACGCCGCTCAACAGCCTGCTGATCCTGTCCAAGCTGCTGGGCGAGAACACGGACGGAAACCTCACCGAGAAGCAGACGGAGTTCGCGCGAACCATCAATGCGGCGGGGTCCGATCTGCTGTCGCTCATCAACGACATCCTGGACCTTTCGAAGATCGAATCCGGCACCGTCACCCTCGACGTCAGCGACATGCCGTTCCTGAGTCTGCGGCACCATATGGAACGGACCTTCGGCCAAGTCGCGGACGACAAGGAACTCGACTTCTCGATCGAGTTCTCCGATGCGCTGCCGCGCAGCATCAAGACCGACGAGAAGCGTTTGCAACAGGTCGTGATGAACCTTCTGTCCAATGCCTTCAAATTCACCAAGGAGGGATCAGTCAGGCTGCAGGTGAAACCGGTCACGGAAGGATGGAGCGGCATTCATCCGGCGCTGAAGAATGCGAAGCGCGCCTTGTCCATCGCCGTCTCCGATACGGGAATCGGCATTCCCGAAGACAAGCAGCGAATCATCTTCGAGGCGTTCCAGCAGGCCGACGGCACGACCAGCCGCAAATATGGCGGAACGGGACTCGGCCTGTCGATCAGCCGCGAGATCGCGCGGCTGCTGGGCGGCGAGATCCACGTCGCCAGCACGCCGGGCACCGGAAGCACCTTCACACTTTACCTGCCGCTCGAGGTGCCGGCGGCTCTCGGTTTTGCAGCGGACGCCGCGGCGCCGACGCAGCCCTATATCGGCGGGGCGGAGGATGCCGGACTCGCCCTTCTGCCGTCGACGGAGATAAAGGACGACCGCGAGCATATCCGGCTGGGCGACCCGGTCGCGCTGATCGTGGAGCAGGACGTGAAGCTCGCCGGACTCCTGCTCGATCTGGCGCGCGAGCATGGCTTCAAGGGTGCGGTATCGACGACGGGCGCGGGCACCCTGTCCCTAGCCAAGAAGTTCCGCCCCGACGCGATCATGCTGGAGATCGGCTTGTCGGATATGGACGGCTGGGTGCTGCTGGATCTGCTGAAGCGGGACTCTCAGACCCGCCACGTTCCCGTGCATGTGATTTCGGCCGAGGCGTACAGATGGCGCGCGCTGAACATGGGCGCCTTCAACTTCACCGCAAAGCCCGCCGGCAAACCCGCCGATAAGGACGCGCTGGTCGCCGCTTTCGACCGGCTGAAGCGCTTCACCGAGCGGTGGGTGAAGAAACTGCTTCTGGTCGACG
This sequence comes from Virgifigura deserti, assembly GCA_003576685.1. Lineage (GTDB taxonomy): Bacteria > Pseudomonadota > Alphaproteobacteria > Dongiales > Dongiaceae > Virgifigura > Virgifigura deserti. The sequence goes on along the minus strand of QOZR01000015.1, from coordinate 96,217 downwards.
ACGATGAGGTACAGCGACGCAGCATCGTCAGCCTGATCAGCGACGAGGATGTGCAGATCGAGACGGTGACGTCACCCGATAAGGCGCTGAAGACTCTGACCGAGCAGGAATTCGACTGTCTCGTCGTGAATCTGACGACTCCCGAGGCAGGGGGCATCGAACTGATCGAGGGCGTCCGGTCGAGCGATCGTCTCGCGGCCATGCCGATCGTGGTCTACGCGGCGGAGCACGAGATGGGGACGGACGAGCGGCTCCGGAAGCTGGCTGAGACCGCCGTCCTGCGCTGCGCGGAATCAACCGGCGAGCTGTTCGACGACACGGCGCTGTTTCTGCACCGCATCGTAATGAACCTGGCCGACGAGAAGCGGCGGCTCCTGCAGCAGACCCGGTTGAAGGACCCGATCCTGCGCGGCAGGAAGGTCCTGATCATCGACGACGACATCCGCAATATCTTCTCGCTGATCAGCGTGTTCGAGCGGCACGCGATGGAAGTGCTTTATGCCGAGAATGGCCGTGACGGCATCGCCCTCCTGGAAGACACGCCGGACATCGACGTTGCCTTGATCGACATCATGATGCCGGATATGGACGGCTTTCAGACGATGCGGCAGATTCGGCAGCGCGAGGACCTCAAGGCCATGCCGCTGATCGCGGTCACCGCCAAGGCGATGAAGGGCGACAGGCAGAAATGCATCGCGGCCGGGGCATCGGATTATGTTGCGAAGCCCGTCGACATCGACTTGCTGCTGTCGCTGATCCGCGTGTGGCTTCAGCGGCAGGACGAGATGCCGGCCTGGGCGGGAGGAGCCGCGGCGCTGCCGTCGCGTACGGTCGAGGCTGGTGATTGAGGAGAGTGAAACGGCGCGCATAGGATCGGCGAAGATGAGCGCAACCGACGATCGGGCGAAGCAGTTGGAGGAAGGCGAGGAGCCGTTCCATGACGAGCAGGAACGCTCGATTACGGACGATGTCGCGAAGATCCTGATTGTCGATGACGATGAGCGGAATCTCTTCGCGCTCGAACGCGTGCTCGAGGAGCTGGGCGAGGAGATCGTGGCGGTCCGATCCGGCGAAGAAGCGCTGCGGCGCCTTCTGCGCGAGGATTTCGCGGTCATTCTGCTGGATGTCCTGATGCCCGGGCTGGACGGCTATGAGACCGCGTCGATGATCCGGCAACGGGAGCGATCGCGCCATATCCCGATCATCTTCCTGACGGCGATCAACAAGGACGAGGTCCATATGTTTCGCGGCTATTCGGCCGGCGCCGTCGACTATGTCTTCAAGCCCGTCGAGCCGTTCATTCTCAGGTCGAAGGTCGCGGTCTTCGTCGATCTCTTCAAGAAGACCCAGGAAATCCGGCGAAGTGCCGCACAGGAGCGTACGCTGCTGTCGGAGAATCTCCGGGCCCGTACGGAGAAGATGCTGGCGGAGCAGGCGCTGCGCCGCAGCGAGGAGCGACAGGCGCTGATCATCGAGTCGCTGCCGATCGCCCTCTACGCCATGGATTTTTCCGAGAAGGCTCCCGGTATCCGGCTCATGAGCGGCAATACCGAGGGAATCTGCGGCTTCCCGAGCGCGCGGTTCGAGGAGGACCCGGAGATCTGGGCAAGCCGAATCCATCCGGAGGATCGCGGGCGCGTGCTCCGGGAGTTCGGCAGGCTCGGGGCCGCCGGTTCGTTCGCGATCGAATATCAGTGGCGTTGCGCCGACGACGCCTATCGCTGCTTCCTGGACCAGGCCGTGCTGGTGCGGGACGACCATGGCAAGCCGAAGGAGATCTTCGGCACTTGGCTGGACGTGACCGAGCGGCGGCGGCTGGAACAGCAACTCGTCCATGCCCATAAGATGGAGGCGATCGGTCAGCTGACGGGCGGAATCGCCCACGACTTCAACAATATGCTGACCGTGGTGATCGGTAGTCTCGACCGGCTCCACCGATCGCTACAGGACGACAAGCGGGCCGCCAACCGTATCGAGATGGCGCTCCAGGGCGCGCTTCGCTGCTCCGACCTGACGCAACGTCTGCTGGCGTTCGCCCGCCGCCAGCCTCTGCAGCCGCAAGCTCTCAATCTGAACGAACTCGTCCCGCGGATGGCGGGCATGCTGCGCCGGACGCTCGGTGAGATGATCGAGATCGAGATCCGACCGGCGCCGCAGCTCTGGATCGCATGGGCCGATCCCTCGCAGGTCGAGTCGGTGCTCGTCAATCTGGTGATCAACGCGCGCGATGCCATGCTGGATGGCGGCACCCTGACCATCGAAACGGGAAATGTCAGCGTGTCGGAAGCCTTCGCCGCGCAGGAGCCGGATCTGCTTCCCGGCGACTATGTGATGCTGACGATCCGTGACACGGGCACCGGAATTCCGCCGGAACTGCTGGACCGCGTGTTCGAGCCGTTCTTCACGACCAAGGATACCGGACGGGGAACGGGGCTGGGGCTCAGTATCACCTACGGCTTCGTCAAACAGTCGGGCGGGCACATCAAGATCGACAGCCAACCGGGCCGCGGCACGACGATTCAGGTCTATCTGCCGCGTGGAACGGCATCCGGAACAACCGAGCGCGACCGTCACGCAGCCGACTTCACTGTCCCGCGGGCCCATGACGGCGAAGTCGTCCTGACGGTCGAGGATGACCAGGAGGTACGCAATCTGGCGGTCTCGATCCTGCAAGAGCTGGGATATACGGTGCTCGAAGCGGAGAACGGCAGGGTGGCGCTGCATATCCTGGACGAACAGGGTCCTGTGCATCTTCTGTTCACGGACGTCGTCATGTCGGGCGGGCTGAGCGGCCCGGATTTGGCGGCCGAGGCCATCAAGCGTCGACCGGACCTGAAGGTACTCTTCACCTCCGCCTATGCGGGCCAGTTCGTGAAGGAGTCCACGCTCCCCAATCAAGGCCGCCTGCTAAGGAAGCCCTATCGCGATCACGAGATGGCCTGCGCGATCCGGAGCGCTCTCGACGGCTGACGGCGTCAGCGGCCGCGCCAGACGGGCGGCCGCTTCTCCGCGAAGGCGCGCGGCCCTTCCTGGGTATCCTCGGAGGCGAGCAGGCGATCATAGGCGGGCGCTTGCCCGGTCCGCATCGCCGCGTAGGCCTGATCGATCGGCAGATGCTCGGTCACGGCAATCACTTCCTTGACCGCCGCAATGGACAGCGGCGCCGCGGCGACGATGCGGTCGGCCAGCTCGCGGGCTGCCGCGTGCAGTTCGGATCCTGACACCACCCGGTTCACGAGGCCCAGCCGATAGGCATCGGCCGCATCGAGACGGCTGCCGGTCAGCAGCATCTCCATGGCGATGGCCCGGGGCAGGCGGCGCGGCAGCCGCAGTACGCCGCCGGCATCCGGGATCAGCCCGATATTCACCTCGGGCAGGAAGAAGGTCGCCCTGTCGGCGGCGACGATCAGGTCGCAGGCAAGCGCCAGCTCGAAGCCGCCGCCGACCGCCATGCCGTTCACCGCGGCGATGACCGGCTTCCTCAGGTCGAACAGTTCGGTCAGGCCGGCGAAGCCGCCGACACCGTAATCCTGCGCTTCTCCGCCGGCGGCCGCCTTGAGGTCCCAGCCGGCGGAGAAGAACTTGTCGCCGGCCGCGGTGACGATGGCGACGCGCAATTCGCGGTCGTCGCGGAAGCCGGCGAAGATCTCGCCGAGACGGCGGCTGGTCGCCGCATCGATTGCATTGGCCTTCGGCCGGTCGATCACGATTTCGAGTACCGCACCCCGCCGCTCCGTCTGCACCGCATCCGTCATCTCAGATCTCCTCCGCCGCAGGTCCACATCCTGAGTGTGGCCGCACGACACTGTCAACGGCGGCCGCTGATGGCGGTCGAGCTCCGTTAATATTTTGGTAACCCTTATTAACGTTTAATCGAGCATCGGGTTAGCGGCTATTTGGCGCGCTTTTCGGCCAGTTACGGGCGCTCCGGTTTGCGGACCTCTTGACGGGGATCATCCCTGGTGACGACTCGCTCTGATGGCGATTCTTTCGACGGCTCAATCTAAGGTGTTGCGTCCAAGCTGGTTTGCCTTGCCCGAATGGGCGAAGCAGATCAAAGGGCGGCGACATGTTCAGCTGTTCGCCCTGGCGGCAACGGCGGTCTTGCCGATCCTCATCTTCTCGATCGTCATGGTGGTCCTGTTCGACCGTCAGCAGCAGCACTCGGTCGAGCAGATCCTCCGGCAAAGCGCCCTGTCGGCGATGGCCGCGATCGACCGCGAGCTCGCGTCCCACATCGCGACACTGGAGGCGCTGGCGGATTCGCCGCGGATCGACGACCGGGACATGGCCGGCGTCTACCGGCACGCCAAACGGGTGCTCGACAGCCGTCACGAATGGCTGACCATGCGGCTCAGCGATGCAAAGACGCATCGTCAAATCATCAACCTGCTGACGCCGCTGGGCGACGTCCTTCCGTCGGCGCTCGATCCGGAGGATATCGACACCGTCGTGGAAACCCGCCGGCCGCTGATCGGGAGCGTCCGTCCGGCCGATACGAGCGACACCGAGCCCTCCGTGATCCTCCGCGTGCCCGTAATACGCGACGGCACCGTTCTTTATACCCTGTCCGCATCCGTGCGAGCCGAGGCGTTTTCCGAGATCCTGATCAACCACGGTATTCCCGAGGGCTGGATCGCCACCGTGATCGACCAGCAGAACACCATCGTCGGGCGCAACGTAAGCCAGAAGGCGTTCGTCGGCACGCCGGCCTTGGTGTCGATGCCGGTGATGGAAGGCGACGCTACTGGAGGCTTTCTCTTCGTCCAATCCAAGGAGGGTGACCCGCTCTATGCGGCAATCAGCAGCTCCTACTTCTCCGGTTGGACCGTCGCGGTCGGCGCCCCGGTCGACATTATCGAGGGGCCGCTGCGGCGCTCGCTTCTTGTAGTTGGCGGCGGCGGCGTCACGGCGCTGCTCCTGGCGTTGGCGCTGGCCACGATCCTCACTCGTAATCTCGCGGGCCGCCATGAGGCGGAGCAGCGGCTGGCGGGCATCCAAGCGGAGCAGACTGCCGAGCGCCGCCTCACCGATATCGCCGCCAATTTTCCGGGCCTGATATATCGGCGGGCGCTGCAAGCCGATGGACTGATCAGCTTCCCCTATATCAGCGCGCGAGCCGAGCCGCTGATGGGGCTGAAACCGGAGCAGATCAAGCGCCAGATGCCGCTGGAGGAGTTCGGCCGGCAATGCATCTTCGCGGAAGACCTGCCGCGCTGGCGGGATGCGGTGCTGGTTTCGGCGCGGACGCTGGAACCCTATCGCCTCGAATACCGGATCCGCGATCCGGAGGGCGGGGTCCGATGGGTGCGCAGCATGGCTTACGCCCAGCGCGAGGGAGATGGCACCGTTGTCTGGGACGGTGTCATGCTCGACATCTCCGACCTGAAGGAGACCGAGCTGGCGCTGCGCGACAGCGATGAGCGCCTTCGGCTGGCAGTCGAAGCGACGGAGCTCGGCGCTTGGGACTGGAATCCGCAGAACGCGTCCTTCACCTGTTCCGATCGGAGCAAGAGCATCTTCGGCTTGGCACTGGAGGTGCCGGTGGACTATCAGGTCTTCCTCGCGCGCGTGCACCCGGAGGACCGACAACGTACGCACCGGGCGCTCAAGCATGCCCTGGACCCGGGCGGCGTAGCCGAGCTCAACCTCGAATTCCGCTCGCGCTGGCCCGATGGCACGGTGCGCTGGGTCGCGGCGCGGGGACAGGCGATGTTCGACGACGATGAGAGCGTGCGCCGCGCGGTACGCTTCATCGGTACGGTCCGGGACATTACCGCGCGCAAGAGTTCCGAGGAGGCGCTGGCGGCGGCCCTTGCGGAACAGGACAATCTGCTTCAGCAGAAGGACACGCTCCTGCGGGAAATCCATCATCGGGTCAAGAACAACCTGCAGGTGATCTCAAGCCTGATGAATCTCGAGGCCCTGCAGGTCGAGGATGACGACGCGCGCGAGCGTTTGAGGCTGGTCAGCCAGCGGATCGTGATTCTGGGGAACATCCACGAGCAGCTCTATCGCTCGGACGACTTCGCGCGGATCGATATCGGCGCGCGGCTCCAGGAGATCTGCCGCAGCCTGGCCAGTCTTTACCGCAATGACGCGGTCACGGTCACGGTCGATGCGGAAAAGCTGTTCTGCAATATCGAGACGGCGATCCCGATCGGCCTGATCACCAACGAACTTGTCTCAAACTGCTTCAAGCACGGCTTCCGCGACGGCCGGTCGGGTTGGGTGCATGTGTCCCTGCGCCGGATGGAGTCCGGTACGGTATCGCTGGTCGTGGCCGACAACGGCGCCGGGCTCCCCGCCGCCCCGCAGGACCTGCGACATGGCCTCGGCATGCGCGTCACCAGTGCGCTGGCCAAGCAGATCGACGCGGTCGTGCGCTTCGAGAGCGACGAGGGAACGCAGGTGACGCTCACGGCGCCCGGGCGCTTCTACGAAGGCTGAGGCCCGATCGGAGGGCTGACCCGACAATCCCGGCCACCGCACCAGGCGCAGGCCGCGAATGAGGGCCGGCGGATATTCTGAACGCGGGCCATGACCTTCCAGTCTTAAGAAAAAGTCAAGAAGTTCCAGGCAATACCTGATCACGACCCATTGCCTGGCCCACCGAGCGAGACGTCCTAATGACGGAGCTTCTCGACCCGACCTACGACTCGGTGCTCGTCGCTCTTTCGATGGGCGTATCGATACTCGCCTCGTTCGTGTCTCTCGATGTCGCCGCGCGGATCTGGCCGGCTCGCGGCTGGCCTCGGGGCGTCTGGATCGTGGCTGCGGCGACGGCGATGGGCGGTGGTATCTGGTCAATGCATTTCATCGGCATGCTCGCGTTCTCGCTGCCGATCGACATCGGCTACGATGTCTGGATCACGCTCGCCTCGCTCGTGACAGCCGTCGCGGTCACCGGCGTCGCTTTCGCGATCATCGCCGACGCGCAAGGTTGGCGCCGTCTGCTGTCGGCCGGCGCGGTGATGGGCCTGGGGGTCGTGGCGATGCACTACACCGGCATGGCCGCCATGCGGCTGCCGGCGACCCTGACCTACACGCCGTCCATCGTCGCGACATCCATCGCGATCGCCTGCGTCGCGGCGACGGCCGCGCTCTGGATCGCCGTTCGCGTTACCGGACTCTGGTGGCGGCTCGGCGCTGCGGTCGTCATGGCTGTGGCGGTGTCGGGCATGCACTATGTCGGGATGGCGGCGGCATGCTTCACCTTTGCGCCGTCGCTGCTCAATCCCGGTGCCGTGCAGTTCGAGCGGGGATCGCTTGCGCTGATCGTCGCGGCCGGCACGCTGCTGATCCTGGCGCTCGAGCTCCTTTCCGCAGCGATCGATCGCCGGTTCGCGGCTTTCCGCATGCGGGAAGGGGAGATCCTGCGGCTCAGCGCGCTGCGGTTCCAGAACCTGGTGCAGAGTTCGAACGATCTGATTCTCGTTGTCGACAAAACCGGACGGATTGATTTCGCCGCGCCATCCAGCCGCATGGCCATCGGTGAAGAGCCGGCCGCGCTGGAGGGGCGCAATATCTTCGAACGGGTCAGCGGTGCTGGCCTCGAAGGCCTGGGCGCCGCACTCATGACGGAGGAGAAACGGAACGCATTCGCCTTCATCGACAAGCTGCGGATTCGGAATGGCGACGGCTCGATGCGCGACTACGAGGCAACGGTTTGCAACCTGCTCGACGAGCCGTCGGTCAAGGGAATCGTTCTCACATTCCACGATGTCACCGAGCGCGAGCGGTCGGCGGCCGAACTGCGCCATGCCAAGGCGATTGCCGATGAGGCCAACCGCCTGAAGAGCGAGTTCATCGCCAACATGAACCATGAACTCCGGACACCGCTAAACGCCATCATCGGCTTCTCCGAGATCCTGGCGACCGACGAGGAGAATCGGCTGGCGCCGGAAACCTATCGCGAATATGCCGGCGACATCTACAGAAGCGGCTCGCAGCTTCTTGCCGTGATCAACGATATCCTCGATTTTTCCAGGGCCGAGGTCGGGCAGATCACGCTCAACGAGGGCGTCGTCGAGCCCGACGGGCTGGTCGGCGACTGCATCCGGTTCGTGGTGCCGATTGCCGCCAAGAAGGGCATTCGGGTCGGCCATGCGATTGCGCCCGGCACGCCGTCGTTTCTGGGTGACGAGCGGCGATTGCGCCAGGTTCTCCTCAACTTGCTGTCGAACGCCGTCAAATTCACGCCCGACGAGGGCCATGTCGACCTCCGCACCGGCCGGACGGTCGAGGGCGAGCTGGAGTTTGCCGTTTCGGATAGCGGCGTCGGCATACCGGCCGATAAGGTGAAGCAGGTCTTCGAACCGTTCTATCAGGTCGACGGGTCGCTGGCGCGGAACCAGGAGGGGACCGGGCTCGGCCTGGCGATCGCGAAATCCCTGGCGGAGCTGCATGACGGTCGGCTCGAGCTGTCGAGCAAGCCGGGCGAGGGCACGGTGGCGCGGCTCATCCTGCCGAAGCGGCGCATTCGGTTCGCTGTCGTCGCTTAACCGAGCCTGAGCCGGCCATCGACAATTTCTACTCCGGTGCGCCGCGCTCCGCGCGTGGGGGCTTGCCGAAGAAAGCGCGGTAGGAGCGCGAGAAGTGGGCAGCGGAGGCGAAGCCGCAGGCGATGCCGACATCGAGAACCGGCATGCCGGTATGCAGGAGCAGCGACCGCGCCCGGTTCAGCCGTAGCTCGTGATAGGTGCGGCGCGGCGTCGATTTCAGATGCCGATGGAACAGCCGTTCAAGCTGGCGCAGCGACAGCCCGGCCTCTGCGGCTACCCGACCGGGGGACAGCGGCTCTTCCAGATTGGCCTCCATCAGCCCGATCGCGCGGACCAGTTTCGGTGCGCTGGTGCCGAGCCGGGCGTGCAGCGCCATCCGCTGATGATCGCGGGCGGTGCGAATGCGGTCGTGGATGAACTGCTCCGAGATCGAGGCGGCGATCTCGTGACCGTGCTGAAGCGCGATCATGTGCAGCATCATGTCGATCGCGGCCGTCCCGCCCGAGCAGGAGAATCGTCGCCGGTCGATCTCGAACAGGTTCGGGACGACCTCGATGTCCGGGAACTCCTCGGTGAAGCTCTCCATCGCTTCCCAATGGACCGTGGTCCGGTAGCCTTCAAGCAGCCCGGCCTTCGCCAGAAGATAGCAGCCGGTGTCGAGCGAGCCGAGATCGGCGCCCTGCCGATCCAGCGCACGCAGCCACTTGAGCACCGCCTTGTCGATATGGAGATGCGGCTCGAAGCTGGCGCAGACGATGAGCGTCGCGAACGGCGGCGCGTCGTCGATCGAGTTCTCTGCCGGCAGGCTCATGCCGTTGCTCGCCTCGACCGGTGCGCCGTCGCGCGACAGGACATGCCAGCGATAAACGGGGGTGCCGGCCATGCGGTTTGCCACGCGCAGCGGCTCGATGGCCGAGAAGAAGGCCATCATCGAGAATTGCGGAACCAGAAAGAAGCCGATCCGCTGCGGAAATTCAGTACTCTTGTCGCCGAACATCGTGGGTTTCGATCGTCGCTGGACATCACATTCCTGTCGAATCGCATCAAGTAAGGCAATAGGAAATCGCGGAGTTTGACGGCATTGCGGGCGCGTCGGTGGGCCATGGAAGATGTTTCTCGGGATGACGCACGAGCGGATCTTCGCGCCGGGGCTGCTGGCCGGGCGGACGGCCTCGGTGACCGCGGGCGGAACCGGTATCGGCCTCGCCATCGCGGAAGAGCTGGGCGGTCTCGGCGCGCGCGTGATCCTCGGCGGCCAAATCAAGCGGCGCGGGCTCGGACTCTACACCGGCTGGGTGGATCAGTGATCGACCGTCCACGCATTTCTTCTGCGACCCCTCACCCCAATCCTCTCCCAGTCCACAGGCTTCGCCCGCGATTCTATTCAGTAGCCGGCGCAGCCGGCGGGTGGGGAGCGGGCGGAACCCGCGTCAGCGGGAGGGTGCGGGGCGGCAACACTCTTCGGTTCTAGCCATGCACGACATTACATACTCACCGACGAAACGGCAGCGCAACCTCAAGCGGCTGTTGTCGCCGCGCCATGTCGCCTTCGTCGGCGGCCGGAGCATGGTCGACGCGATCGAGCAGTGCGTCGCCGGCGGCTTCTCCGGCGCGGTCTGGCCGGTGAATCCGAAATATGACGAACTGGCCGGGAAGCGTTGCTATCCGTCGATCGACGCCTTGCCGGAAGCGCCGGACGCCACCTTCATCGCGGTCCCGCGCGAAGCGACCATCGAGGTGGTGCGCGATCTCGCAAAGTGCGGCGCCGGCGGGGCGGTCTGCTATGCCGCCGGCTTCGCCGAGATCGGCGGCGACGGCGTGGAGCGGCAGCGCGAGCTGGTCGAGGCGGCCGGCGATCTCGCCGTGGTCGGGCCGAACTGCTACGGCCTGCTGAACTATGTCGACGGCGTGCAGATGTTCGCCTCCGGACCGGGCGGCGAGCGGGTGGAGCAGGGCGCCGCCTTCGTCGCGCAGAGCGGCAACATCGCGCTCAACGCAACGATGAATCAGCGCTCGGTGCCCTTTGCCTATGTGATCAGCGCCGGGAATCAGGCGGTGCTGCAGATCTCCGACTATGTCGAGGTGCTGGCCGATGATCCCAGCGTGACGGCGATCGGCCTCTATATCGAGGGGCTGAGCGACGTTCCGGCCTTCAGCCGTGCGGCGGCCAAGGCGCTGGAGCGGGGCATCCCGATCGTCGCGCTGAAGGCCGGGCAATCGGAGCTGGGCGCCAAGCTGGCGCTCAGCCATACCAGTTCGCTGGCCGGCGACGACAAGCTTTACGCCGCCTTGTTCGAGCGGCTTGGCATTGTCCGCGTGACCTCCTTGCCGGCGCTGCTCGAGACGCTGAAGCTGCTCTCGGTCGCCGGCTTGCCGACGGGCGATCGGCTCGCGATCTTCACCTGCTCCGGGGGCGAGAGCCTGATGTCGGCCGACCGGGCCGCCGCGCTCGGGCTCGCGCTGCCGGAGCTGGCGCCGGCGCAGGTGGCCAAGCTGCGCACCCGGCTTCCGGACTTCGCGACGATCTCGAACCCGTTCGATTACAACACCTCGGTCTGGGGCGACCGCGCCGCCTGTGCCGCGTGCTTCGGCACGGTCCTGGCGGGCGATTTCGATTTCGGTCTTCTGGTGATCGATTATCCGATGGCCGATCCCGTCGGGCAGGTCGCCTACAATGCCGTGATCGACGGGCTGATCGATGCCTCCGAGCAAACCGGAAAGCGGGTCGGCTTTTGCAGCACCTTGCCGGAGCTCTTGCCGGAGAGCGAGCGGCGGCGGGCGATCGCGAAAGGCGTGGCGCCGATCCAGGGCCTCGATGAAGCGCTGAGCGCCTTTGCCGCGGCGGCGGTGCAGGCATGTCGCCGACAGGAGCTGAGCGCGGCCGGCGGGGTGCAGGCGGCGGTTCTCCCGCCCCGCACAGCCGCTCCGTCCGATCCCCGGCTGCTCGACGAGTTCGACAGCAAGCAGCGTCTCGTCCGGTACGGCCTGCGGGTGCCCGAAGGACGTCTCGCGAGCGCCGCCGAGGCACCGGCGGTCGCGGCGGCGCTCGGCTTCCCGGTCGTCGCCAAGCTGGCACGGCCGGCGCTTGCCCACAAGACGGAGGCGGGGGCCGTCGCGCTTAATCTGCGGGATGCGGCGGCGGTGGCGGATGCGGTCGCCGCGATGACCGAGTCGGTCGCCCGCTACAAGCCGGGGCTGGTTGCCGAGCGATTCCTGATCGAGAAGCAAGTTGGCAGTCCCGTCGCCGAGCTGATCGTCGGCGTTCGGCGGGACGAGCAGTTCGGCCTGGTGCTGGTCGTCGGCGCCGGCGGTATTCTGGTCGAGATGGTGGAGGATGCGGCGACGCTGCTGCTGCCGACGAGCCGCGCCATCGTCGAGCGGGCGATACGCGGCCTGCGGGTGGCCAAGCTGCTGGCCGGCTATCGCGGCCGGCCGGCCGGCGACAAGGTAGCGGTTGTCGATGCGGTGATGGCGGTGGCCGCCTTCGCGGAGGCCCACCGCGATCGCCTGGTCGAGCTCGACGTCAACCCCCTCCTGGTCCTGCCTGAAGGGCAGGGCGCGCTTGCCGTCGATGCGCTGGTGGTGATGGACGGGGAGTGACGTCCTTCGACAGGCTCAGGACGAGGATTCTACCAGGACCTCATGCTGAGCAAAGTCGAAGCATGGCACTTTGGCCGTTCAACATACTCATGCGTCATCATGTCGCAACAACGGCTTACGGCGTCCGTGAGGCTTGAGGCGGGCTGACCTCCCTGCCTAAACTGGTCGTTCACGCTCGAGCGGTTCGGGACAGGGTTCGCGCGCTCCGAGGCGTGACTTGCGAATAACTGGGAAATTCCTTGAACCAGCGGAGGAGAAGCGCTGTGCCGAACCAGAGTGGACGTCATTTCCTGCAGGTGCCCGGCCCGACCAATATTCCCGATCGGGTGTTGCGCGCCATCAGCGCCCCTGTCATCGACCATCGCGGACCCGAGCTGCAGAAGCTCGCTCTCGAGCTGCTCGAGCGGATCAAGCCGGTGTTCAAGACCAAGGGGCCTGTGGTGATCTTCCCGTCGTCGGGCACCGGCGGCTGGGAGGCTGCGCTGGTGAACACGCTGTCGCCCGGCGACAAGGTCCTGATGTTCAACACCGGAATGTTCGCCGCGCTCTGGTACGACATGGTTACCCGCTTCGGTCTCGAGGCCGAGTATGTCGACACCGACTGGCGCCGCGGCCCCGATCCGGAGATCGTCGAGGCCAAGCTGGCCGAGGACAAGGAGCACAAGATCAAGGCCGTGCTCGTCGTCCATAACGAAACCTCGAACGGCGTGCTGGCCCGGGTTGCGGAGATCCGCAAGGCGATCGACCGCGCGAAGCATCCGGCCCTCTTCATGGTCGATACCATCTCCTCGCTCGGCAGCAGCGACTTCCGGCAGGACGAATGGGGCGTGGACGTCGCGGTCGGCGGCTCGCAGAAGGGCCTTATGCTGCCGGCGGGCCTCAGCTTCAACGGCATCAGCGAGAAGGCGCTGAAGGCGGCGAAGACCGCGAAGCTGCCGAAATGCTACTGGGACTGGGACTGGATGTTCCAGAACAACAAGAACGGCTTCTTCCCCTACACGCCGGCGACGAACCTGTTCTATGGCCTGCGCGAAGCCCTCTCCATCCTGGAGGAGGAAGGACTCGACAACGTCTTCGCCCGCCACGACCGGCTGGCCGAAGCGACGCGCCGGGCCGTGCGCGCCTGGGGCCTCGAGATCGTCTGCGCCGAGCCGCGCGAATACAGTAGCTCGGTGACTGCCGTCTTCATGCCGCAGGGCCATTCGGCCGACGCGTTCCGGAAGAATGTGCTCGATAACTTCAACATGGCGCTGGGTTCCGGCCTCGGCCGGCTGGCCGACAAGGTGTTCCGCATCGGCCATCTCGCCAGCGTGAACGAACTGATGCTGGCCGGCACGCTCGGCGGCGTCGAGATGGGGCTGAAGCAGGCGGGAGTGCCGTACAAGAGCGGCGGCGTCCTGGCGGCGCTCGACTATCTCGCCGAGGCGACAGGAACTCCGGCGGCCAAGGCGGCCAAGAGCCAAGCGGCCTGAGCCGGTCCGCATGCTTCGGCTTCGCTCAGCAGGAGGGCCTCACCCTAAGCCTGTCGAAGGGTGAGGCCCGACTCGCGGGCTTTCGATATCGCGTATAGAATGGCGTCCCCAGCCGGGGACGCCATTCTTGTTTTCGCGGGAGGCGATCATGGACGAGCAGGAATTCGAGGCGGCGCTGTCGCTCCTCGTCGGGCAGATGGAGAACGAGGATGTCGACAGCCACGAGATATTCATGCGGCTAACCGCGATCCTTAACGGCATGAAAGCGCTCGGCATGCCGCTGCCGGCCGACCTCGTCGCGATGCAGGCGGAGATGGCCGAGGAGTTCGCGGTGCCGGACGAGGGCGAGGGGAGCGGGACGGTCGCGTAGAGGGGGATTGCTTGCTTACGCTGTACGATTACCTGCCGTCCGGCAACGGCTATAAGGTCCGGCTCCTGCTGTCGCAACTTGGGCGGCCCTTCGAGCTCGTCGAGAAGGACATCCTGAAGGGAGAGACGCGGACGCCGGAGTTCCTGGCGATCAACCCGAACGGCCGAATTCCGGTGCTGGTGCTGGAGGACGGCCGACGGCTCGCGGAGAGCGACGCGATCCTGTTCTATCTTGCCGAGGGCACGCCCTACCTGCCGGAGGACCGATTCGAGCGGGCCGAAGTGCTGCAATGGCTGTTCTTCGAGCAATACAGCCATGAGCCGAGCATCGCCGTCGCCCGATTCTGGATTCATTCGCTCGGCAAACGGACGGAATGGGCGGCGCGGCTGGAGGAGAAGTGGCAGCGCGGCCATCAGGCGCTCGCGGTGATGGAGCGTCATCTCGACGGCCGCCGGTTCTTCGTCGGCGAGCGCTACGGCATCGCCGATATCGCGCTTTATGCCTACACCCATGTTGCCGAGGAGGGTGAATTCGACCTCTCCGGCTATCCCCGAATCCGCGCCTGGCTCGACCGGGTCGCCGACCAGCCGGGCCATGTGATGATCACGCAAGGGGTGTTCTGACCGCGCCGGCCCTATGCAGTCGCCCACAGCCTGGTCGCCAGCCGTTTCAAATCCTCGAAGATGAATGGCTTCTCCAGGATCGGACAATCGAGGAAGCGGTCCGGCAGCGACTCGATGCCGTAGCCGGTCGCAAAGAGGACGGGGACCTGACGTGCAAGCAGGATGTCGGCCACCAGATAGGCCGGCTCGCCGTCTAGATTAACGTCGAGGATGGCACCATCGAGCTGCTCGGTCCGGGCCGCATCCAGGGCTTGCTCCAGTGTTCCGACCGGCCCGATCACCTCGCAGCCCAGCTGCTGGAGCAGTGCTTGCACCTCGAAGGCCAGAATTGCCTGATCCTCGACGATGAGAACGCGTCGTCCCGTCAAGGCTGGACGCGCCATGCACTCATTCTCCTTCAGCACACCCGATCAATCGGCGTCCGGTCGCCGCGTGCGGCAAGAGTAGTTCTGGTGATTCGCGGAATCCATCCCTCTCTTGCCGGCAACCCATCTGGAATAGAGGAATTGCCTCCAAGGAGTGTCCTATGGGCTCGGTTGCACCCGCTCAGATGCCGGCCTGGACCTGCTCGAGGGTTGCGATGTATTTCGCTTTGAGTTCCGGCTCGACCTCCTTGAGGAACACGCCCCGCTCGAACAGCGCTTCCGGCGAGGAAATCGCGAGCTCCTCCAGCCGTTCCGCCGGTACCCGTTCGAAGGCCTTGCGGTTCGAATGGCCGAGGCCGAACTCCTGTATCAGGATCTCGCCGGAGTCCGGCGAGGTCATCGAATCGATCAGGGCGTAGGCCGCATCGAGGCTGCCGGGCGGCTCGGAATGCAGCGCCAGACCGCAAACCCAGGTGAAGATGCCTTCCTTGGGATTCATGTAGTCGACCGGAACGCCTTGCTGCTTCAGCTCGACGACCGCGTCGTTCCAGGCATAAGCCGCGACCACTTCGCCGCTTGCCATCGCCTGCTGGACCTCGGTCTGCGAGGTCCAGTAGAAGCGCAGCAGGTCGCGCTGCTTCCTCATCAGCTCCTGAACCTCGGCGAGCTGCTCGTCGCTCAGCGACCAGGGGTTGTCGTAGCCGAGGACCAGCGCCGCGACGCCGACCGCCGCCGTCTCGCCGTCGAACATGGCGAGCCGGCCCTTATATTCAGGATCGTAAAGGATCTCCCAGGAGTTCTCCTCCTGGTACTTCTCCCCGACGATGTCGGTGCGGTAGACCACCGAGGCGTTGCCCCAGTCGAACGGAACGAGATAGTGCTGGCCGTCGAACACGGTGCCCTCGACGGTGGTCAGGCGGTCGAACAGGTCTCCCCAATGCGCCAGCCGGCCGGTGTCGACCGGCTGGATCACGTCGGCGTCGCGCCAGCGCGAAACGCTGTAGGTGCAGGGATGCAGCACGTCGGCGGCGAATCCCGCCCGCAGCTTCTGCAGCGCCTCCTCTTCCTGGCCGAAAATGGTGATGGCCGGGGGGCCGCCATAGGTGTCGGCATAGGCCGCAAACAGGTCCGGCCGGTCATAGCCGGCCCAGGTGAACAGGGTCGCCCCGTTCTCCGCCCGCGCCGGCCGCCGCAGCAACGGCATCGCCACGAGGCTCAAGCCGGCGGCCGCCAGCGCGTTGCTAAAGGCACGACGATCTATCCTGTCGAGCATGCGTGTTACGTGCATCTCCCACCTCCTTGTTTGTCGGAGTCGTCTGCTAGAGCCATCCGGCCGGAGCGACTATCCGTGCATGCTCCCCCGTCGGGAGGAGCGCGCTCGCTTTGACAAGCGAACCGCGCTCGGAGTGGAATGGTTCCAGGCATGGCCTGTTGCCGCGCCTGCTCAAGTTCCGCGAGTCGGCTCCTCTTCGTTCCTGCTCCTTCGACATGGTCGGGGTGACGAGGAGGCCGAGTCCTCATGTTGAGCCTGTCGAAGCATGAACCTGTCGAAATGTGAGGGCCGAGATGCCGATTGATTCTCCGATCCGAACCGCCGCCTGTGATCTCCTTGGCTGCGACTATCCGATCATGCTGGCGGGCATGGGCGGGGTCTCGCGATCGGAGTTGGTCGCTGCCGTCGTCGCTGCCGGCGGGTACGGGCTGCTCGGCATGGTTCGGGAATCGCCGGACCTGATCCGGCGCGAGATCGCGGCGGTGCGGGCGCGGACAGACCGGCCGTTCGGCGTCAATCTGATTCCCTATGGTACCGACCCGGCCTTGCTCGAGGCGGAGCTCCTTGCCTGTTTCGAGGCGCGGGTCCATTCCGTCTGCTTCTTCTGGGAGGTGCGGCCGGACCTGATCGCCCGCGCTCGCGAGGCAGGCTGTCGGGTGCTGTATCAGGTAGGCAATCTGGCAGATGCGCGTGCGGCGGAGCAGGCTGGCGCCGACATCGTCATTTGCCAGGGCGTCGAGGCGGGCGGCCATGTGCATGGCGGTGTCGCCTCGCTGGCCTTGCTGCCGCAGGTGACCAACGCCCTGTCCATTCCCGTTCTCGGCTCCGGCGGGTTCGCCTCGGGCGCCGGCCTCGTCGCTGCGCTGGCGCTGGGCGCCCAGGGGATTCATTGCGGCACGATGTTCCTGGCGACCGATGAATCCTTCGCGCACGACTTTCACAAGCGCCGTGTCGTCGAGGCTGGCTCCGACGAAACGGTCTATTCCGATGTTTTCGCGATCAATTGGCCGCCGCGCTCGCCGGTGCGCACGCTGCGCAACAGCGTGACGGACGCCTATCGCGACGATCTTCTAGGGCACGGGCCGGACGACTTCCCACGCGAGCCCGTGGCCGAGGAGGAGGGGCGGCCGGTCTATCGCTTCAGCACCGATTCGCCGTTGCGCAGCATGACCGGCGATTTTGAGGCGCTGGCTCCCTTCGCCGGCCAGAGCTGCGGGCTGGTCAATGCGGTCCGGCCGGCCGGCGACGTCGTGCGCCGGATGGTCGCCGAGGCGGAAGCGACCGTCGCGCGGCTGTGCGGTAGGGCGGACGGACGGGCTTGAAACCCGCCCGTCGATCAAGAAAGGACGATTTCATGGAAAGCTGGGACGAAATTCGCCGTTGGCGCAAGACCGAGCGCGCCGTCATGATCGAGCGCCGCCTCGCCGCATCGCGCGAGGACCGCGCCCGCTGGAACGAAGCGATCGCCGCAACGATCGCGCAACGGCTTCCCCAGTTCCGGCAGATGCTGGTCGGCTTCTATTGGCCGTTCAAGGGTGAATTCGATGCGCGGCCGCTGGCGCGCGCACTGCTCAAGGAGGGCGCGCGCTTCGCGCTGCCGGTCGTGGTCGAGAAGGCGGCGCCGCTCATTTTCCGGGAATGGTGGCCGGGAAAGACGCTGACGCCGGGTGTCTGGAACATCCCGGTACCGGCGGAGGGAGAGCCGGTGACGCCCGAAGCGCTGTTGGTGCCGCTGGTCGGCTTCGACCAGCAGGGCTATCGGCTGGGTTATGGCGGCGGCTTCTATGATCGCACGCTGGCCGCGATCATGGCCCGAACCGGCAGCAAGCCGTTGACTGTCGGCGTCGGATTCGAGCTGTCGCAAATGGCGACGATCCATCCGCAGCCCGTCGACATCCCGATGGATCTGATCATCACCGAGGCGCGGTTCGATGAGGTCCGGCCCGAAGGCCTGCTGCCGCTGACCTAGGGCCTGATCCGATCACATCGAAGCGATATGATCGGTGAATCAGCCTCTAATCATTTGAATGAAAGAACGACTCACCGATCAGGTTGCCCCAACCTGATCGGATCGTGCTCTAGGGCGACGGGCGCCTTTGACGCGTCCGGCCCGGGTCGGCTACGCCGCCTCGAATTGCAGACGATTCGCCCGCGGAGGGAACTTCGGGGCGCCGGCGGGCTTCCACTTCCTAGGGATGGCTATGAAGGAGGAGGCAGCGGGGCCTCCCGCCCTTATGGCGCCCTGACCGTCATTGCGGCTGATCGTCCGGTATCAAGCATTCGAAGGACGCTCTGACGGCTATTGTGGCGATTTACCGGAACTTTCTTGTCGGGCCGGGGGTTTCCTTTTGACCATCTCATAACTAGACTTTAGGAACATGATCTTCTCTCGCTTTGTTAGCGGGCGGCGGAAATGGCGAATCTGATCACGACGATCCGGTTTGCGCTTCTGTTTGTTCTGGTCGCATCGGCATACTTTGCCGCTGCGAAGTGGCAGCTGCTGAATGCGCCGCTGCTGCTGCTGATCATCGCGCTCGACGGCGTCGATGGCTATGTGGCGCGGCGCCGCGGCGAGGCCTCGGCGTTCGGGGCCATCTTCGATATCGCAGTTGACCGTGTCGTCGAGAACGTGCTCTGGGTGGTGCTCGCGCATCTCGATCTGGTACCGGTCTGGGTGGCGATCGTCTTCATCACGCGCGGGTCGATCGTCGATTCGATCCGCTATGCCGCGATCTCCGGCGGCAAAACCGCCTTCGGCATGATGCAGTCCCCGCTCGGCCGGTTCTTGGTCGCTGGGCGTTTCATGCGCGGGTCCTACGGCGCCGTGAAGGCTGTCACCTTCGGCTGGATCTTCCTGGTTCAACCCTGGCCGCGGCTCGATCCGGAGCTGTGGGCCGCGTGGTCGCTGCCGATCGAGACGGTGACAATGACTCTCGTCTATGCCTCGACGGCGATCTGCGTCATTCGCGGCGTGCCGGTCATTGCCGAGTTCCTGATGACCTCGGACGTCATTCGGAAGCCGCTGCGTCGACGTCCGAAACGTGCCGGCTACAACTTCCCCGTCTAGTGTGATGCTTCCAACGCTTGGTTCCCAAGCGTTGCGATCAGACCACTAGTTGATGCTTCCAACATTTGATTACCAAGCGCTGGGGGCGGCGGCGGGAACGACGTGCCGCGGAATTGTTTCGGTACGGCGCCATTTGGCGATAAGATGACAGTTCGACCATGTTCGTGATTTCTCCCGCGCCCTGCAGACGCGTGACCGGACGATGGCAAACGGCGGAACGGCATTCAGAGACCGAACGCTTTCGATCGCCGCGACAGCGGTCGAGGATCCGTACGCCGACCTCTTGTCCTCCATCTCGATCGGTTATGCCGTCCTTGATGGCGATTTGTGCCTAGTCCAAGCGAACGAGCGCTTTGCCGACATGATCGGTCAGCCGCAAGGCGTGATCATCGGTCAGAGAGTGCAAGACAGTCTTCCGCCGGACTGCGCGGACGAGCTGCTGCCGATCCTGGAGACGGTGCTCGATACTGGAGAGGCGATCGACAACGCGGCAGTGACCGGCGAGGGGCCGGGACTCGGGCGCCGGCCGCTCTGCTGGTACGTGGCCGCGCATCCTGTCCGGTTCGGCCGGGCGGTCGTCGGCGTCGGCGTGGCGATCAGTATTCTCACCGACCGCGATCAGCTGCAGGCCGAGCTTCGGGACAGCGAGCGTAAGCTCTTATCCCTTGCCGACGCCTTTCCGGCCAATATCGCGATCCTGGACGAGACCGGCAGGATCGTCTCCTGCAACAGGCATTGGCGGAACTTTGCCGTTGCGAACGATCTAGGCATCCCGAACTTCGGAGTTGGCGCCAACTACATCGAATTCTGCGATGCGGCGAGGGGCGTCGAGACCGATGATGCGCAGGCGATGGCAAGGGCGCTGCGTGCGGTACTGTCGGGCGGAAGCGAGTGGGAGTGCGTCGAGTATCCATATGATTCGCCGACGAGACGGGCGTGGTATCTGGCCGTGATCGCCCCCCTGTCCGAGCGCCGGCTTGGCAGCGTCGCCGTCATGCATTTCGACATCACCGCCCGCCGCGAGACCGAAGAGGCCCTGCGACGGGCACATGGCGAACTCGAGCTCCGGGTCGACGAGCGGACGGGCGAATTGCAGCGGGAAGTCGCCCAGCGTCGACAGGCGGAGGAGGCCCTGGCGCGCAAGGCCGCCGAACTCGAGGTACTGATGGAGGCCGCGCCCGCATTCATCCTAATCGCGCATGACCCGGCCTGCGAGCGGATCACGGGCAATCGTGCGGCGTACGAGATTCTTCGTCTGCCGCGCGGAACCAATCTTTCCAAAACCGCGCCGGACGGCGGGCCGGACAACTTCCGCATTCTTCAGGGCGGCGTCGAAATCCCGCATGACCAGCTGCCGCTCCAGATGGCGGCGCGGGGACTCGAGATCCAGGATTGGGAAGAGGAGATTCAAGTGGACGGGGGCGATGTCAGAATTTTTCTCGGCAACGCCAAGCCGCTCCTCGACGAACAGGGACGCATAAGCGGCGCAATCGCCGTCTATGTCGACATTTCGGATCGGAAGGTGACGGAGGGGGCGCTGCGCATCAGCGAAGAACGCTACCGCAGGGTCGTCGAGGACCAGACCGAGCTGGTCTGCCGCTTTCTTCCGGATACAACGATCGTCTTCGCCAACGCCTCCTGCGCCGCCTATCTGGGCTTTGCGCCGGACGAGCTACTCGGCCGAAAGGTAGCCGAGCTCATCGCGCCGAGCAGGCGGCCCGAGTTTCTTGCCGATCTGGCGTCCCTCAGTCCGCAGGAGCCGGTGCGTCGAAAGGAGGGGGCGTGGGAAAGCCCCTCGGGCGAAGCCTGCTGGCATATCTGGACGACGCGCGCCTTCTTCGATGAGACGAACACGCCCGTCGAGTTCCAGGCCGTCGGGACCGATATCACCGAGCTCAAGAGAGCAGAGGAGGCGCTTGCCTTGGCCAAGGCGCAGGCTGAGCAGGCGAATCTTTCGAAATCGCGGTTCCTGGCGGCCGCAAGCCACGATCTTCGCCAGCCGCTGCAGACCATCGGCGCAGTCTGGGGCTCCCTGTCGAAACTGGTCGGGGACGAAGACGGACGACGCTGCGTGAAGGCGCTTGGAGAAGCGCACGGATCGATGGTCACCCTGCTGAACACGCTGCTGGACATCAACCAGCTCGAAGTCGGGGTGACCACGCCGCAGATCGCGAACTTCCCTGTGATGACCTTGCTGGACAGGCTGCTTGTCGATGCCGAGCCGATCGCGCGGGCGAAGGGGCTTGATCTGCGGGTTGTCCGCTCCAGTGCCTGCGTGCGCAGCGACTTCGGCTTGTTGAAACAGATCGTTCAGAACCTGATCGTCAACGCCCTCAAATACACGAATGACGGCAAGGTCCTGTTCGGCTGTCGACAGCGCGGCCAGCAGCTTCGGATCGAGGTTTGGGACACTGGGATCGGAATGGCCGAGGATCAGCTCGTCCGGATCTTCGAGGAATTCTACCAGATCGACAATGTCGCGCGTGAGCGGAAGAAGGGCCTTGGGCTGGGCCTGTCGATCGCGAAGCGGATGGCGGATCTTCTGGGATATGCCGTCGAGGTCCGTTCGCAGCCGGGCAAGGGTTCCGTTTTCTCGCTGCTGGTTCCGCTCGGCAGCGCCGAGGTCAAGCAGGACGTGGCCGCTGCGCCGGCATCGGACGATCAGGGTGATTGGAGCGGCGCCCGGCTTCTCGTGATCGACGACGATCCGGCGGTCCTTGAGTCCCTTGCCGCCTTCCTGCGGGTTGAGGCGTTCGAAGTGCTGACCTCGACCGGGCTGGCCGGGGCCGCGAAAGAGATCGCGGCGGCCGGACGGCCCCCGGATCTCGTCATCGCCGATTACAGGCTGTCGGCGGAGAATACCGGCGTGCAGGCGGTTCGGAGCGTTCGCGAGAGCATCGGCCGCGGGATCCCCGGCATCATCCTGACGGGCGACGTGTCGCGCAGCCTGCTGCGGGAGATCAAGGACGCCGGCTGCCGGCTTCTGCACAAGCCCGGCGACCCAGACGAGATGGTCGCGTTGATCCGATCCATGCTGCGGCAAGGCCCGTCGTCGTCTTGATCACCAGCCACCTCCGGCTCACCCGTGCTCCGTTCCGAGCAGCGCGCTGACCGGTGCAAGGGCCGGGCGGCCGTCGCAAATGATCTTGAGGCTCACGAGAATCGGCACCGCCAGGATCGCGCCCATGACGCCCCAGAGAGACCCCCAGAACAGGATAAACACGAAGACGGCAATGGGATTCAGCGTCAGGCGTCGGCCGATGATCCAAGGAGTCGTGAAGTGCCCCTCGATGGTTTCGATCAGCGCGAAGGCGATCATCGGCAGAAGGATGCGGGCCCAATCGTCGAAGGTCAGGAGCGAGACGGTGCTGATGACCAGGAACATCAGGAAGGGGCCGAGATACGGAATATAGCCGAGAAAGCCGGACAGGGCGCCCCACAGCACCGGATTCGGCAGGCCGAGCACGGCCATGACGATCCCGGTGATGGTGCCGAGCGCAATATTGATCAGCGTCAGCGTCTGCAGATAGGCGGCGAGCTGCGCTTGGAGCCTGCGGCATAGATCGCGGGCATAGACCTGACGCGACTTGGATGACAGGGCTTCGAACATCCGTTCGACGGTGCGCCGGCCGAGGGCGAGAAGAAAATACATGATGAACAGCGTGACGATGGTGCTCGCCGCCGTGGACCAGGTCAGGGCGAAGATCTGTCCGGCGAGCGACGGCTCCCGGCGGACCACCGCATCGGGCTGTGCGCCGTCTAGGTCCGTCATCTCCTCGACGTCTTTCGCCGCCTCCTGCGCGTCCTCGACGGCCCGGCGCAGAGACCAGGTTTTTGTCCGCAGCTCCTCGATGATCTGCGGGCTGCGATTGATCCAGTCGGCTGCCGGTTCGGCAAGACCGTATAGCCCGGCGCCGATCAGCGCGAAGACGAGAAACAGCGTGATCGCCGCGCCGATACCTTCCGGAATTCCGATCAAACGGAGCCATCGCACGACGGGATAGACGATGATCGCGAGGAACAGGGCGACGAAGAACGGCAGCAGGATGCTGGACGCGAAATAAAGCGTGAAGAGAAGGGCTAGCACCCAAAGCCCGACGACGCCGATCTGAACGGCGCTCATCGAGGTCGACGCGGCAGGGTCCTCCAGCTTGTCCATCATATCCCCTTCATAAGGGGCCAACGATGACGGCCCCGTCTTGACCAACGCGCCGGCCAGGAAAAAGCTCCCTCCGCCGGAGGGCTTCGGCCGAGTAAATGCCGTTTGATGCGGAAGAAGAAGCTGTGCCAGGGCGCAAATGCCGGTGGACCGGGAACTCGTCGGCGCCTTCGGGGGTTATCTGCCAAGAAACGAGTCAGAAGCACCTCGCAAGAACTTCTTCGAGTCTCGTATCGGCGGACAGTAACCGACCTGGGAACCGCCCGGGACCTTCTGGAATTCATGCCGCATTGTCGAAACCGATCGGTTGGCTTTGGCGAGAGAAAAGGCGCAGATGAAGAACTGGTCCGAATCACCCGTTCACCCAATGCAGGCCGGCACGCCACAATCATCCCGGCGTGCCTTGCGGTCGGTGGCCGGCGCAACGCTCCTCCTCCTTGGCGGATGTGCCTTCTTCGAACCAAGAACCCAGGTCGTCGATTGCTGGGTGGTCGAGCCGGCGCAGTTAGCGGCGTTGGCGGACGAAGGGCAGTGCCTCGACGCATTCGCGCGCTACGTTGAGGAGGTCGAGCCTGCCGTCGGACCGATCGCAGCCGAATTCTCGGCAGGTCCTGGCGATGGCCCCTCAGGTCGGGCGGCTGCGTCCGGCGACGACGGTGGCGCATCGTCCAATGGTGGCGCCCGTGGAAGCGCGGGCGGAGGTGCCGGCCCTGACTCCGGCGGTGATACCGGATCCGGAGGTGGCGATACCGGTGCTGGCGATAGCGCTGGCAACGGCGCTGGCGGCAATGCCGGCGATAGTGCAGGTTC
Organism: Virgifigura deserti; assembly: GCA_003576685.1. Taxonomy (GTDB): domain Bacteria; phylum Pseudomonadota; class Alphaproteobacteria; order Dongiales; family Dongiaceae; genus Virgifigura; species Virgifigura deserti. The sequence goes on along the minus strand of QOZR01000015.1, from coordinate 71,974 downwards.
AGGGGCGGACAGTAACGGAGATAAAGGCGCAGGGTCCGATCACGGGAGCAAGGCGAACGGCGCCGCAAGCAAAGCGGGGGACAAGGCCAAGAATGCCGGTGCCAAGGCAAAGAGCAAGGTCGGCAAGGCTTTAGGCAAGGCGGGCAGGGCGATTGGCAAGGCCGTCGGCGAGGCAAGGGGGGCCGGGAGCAAAGCCGGAGGGGGCGCAGCCCGCGGGCGCTGACGATCCGGCCGGTTTACAGCGTGAGACCCCGAGTCTGCTGCGCAGATGGGTTGGTCATTCGGCCGCCGCGGCCCAGGGCTGGAGGCGATCAAGCTTCGCTTGCGCATCGGCAACCTTCGCGGTCCAGATCCGCACGGACTCCTTGTTGTGCTGGACCGCGTCTCGTGCGAAGGCGATTTGGCGCGCACGGTCTGCCGACTCAGGCCGCCGCAGCACGGCGCGGAGCTGCCGGACCGAGATGCGGAGCCACCGAAGATGCTCGGCGCGGACACATCGAAAGCGGAGCAGATCGGCGCGCAGCAGACCCTGCGGGTTATCCCGTTCCCATCGGCGACGCGCAGCGATCTCGTCGAGATCGCGCTCGCCGAGATCGCGCTCGAATGGGCCGTCATGGCGACGTTCGACGCGCGCGGTGTCATGGAGCAGCTCCGAGTCCGAGCGCGGTGAACGGTCCGGGAAGCTGTTGGAGACGTCGCTCATCTTCGATCTCCGGGGCTGATGCCCAAGCGGCCGATCTTGCGGTCTGTGCTGATATCGATGCGGCGTGGGCTGTAAGCCACGGTCCAGGCGCGACGGGCGCCGACAAACTTAGAAAATGCCGCTTCGGAAGAGATAGGAAATCGCAAGCGGCATTCAATGCAGTGGTGACGGATCGTGGCGGCGGGCGTCATCATTTGTCCTCGGCCTGCCTATCTGGTTAGTCTCGTCCCCCATGCCGCGACGGAACCGTCCCGCGGGGCGTGACCAAATGAACTGCTATGAGGAGGGAGCGTATCCATGCCCTCGCGGATCGAGGACTACGCGCTGATCGGTGATTGCGAAACGGCCGCGCTGGTGGCGCGCGATGGCTCGATCGACTGGCTTTGCTGGCCGCGCTTCGATTCAGGCGCTTGCTTCGCCGCGCTCCTCGGCGGTCCCGAACATGGGCGCTGGCGTCTGGCGCCGTCCGGCGCCGTCCGGCGGACGACCCGGCGCTATCGCGACGGCACGTTGATCCTGGAGACCGAATTCGAGACGGATGAGGGCGCGGTCACCCTGATCGACTTCATGCCGCTGCGCGGGGTCGCATCGGACCTGGTGCGAATGGTCGTCGGCCGGCGCGGTCAAGTCTCCATGCGCATGGAGTTGGTTGCGCGCTTCGATTATGGCGCGCTGGTCCCCTGGGTTTCGCGGCTCGAGGACGGCTCGCTTCGCGCTATCGCCGGGCCCGACATGCTGATCCTGCGGACCACCGTGCCCACGCATGGCGAGGGTCTCACGACGGTAGCCGACTTCACGGTGTCGGATGGAGAGACGGCCTGCTTCGTGCTCACCTATGCGCGGTCGCATCAGCTCCCACCCACACGCCTCGATCCGGAGCGCGCCCTCGCCGACACCGAGCGGTTCTGGCGCGACTGGTCGAGCCGGTGCAACCCGACGCGCGAATGGTCGGATGCGGTCACGCGCTCGCTGATCACGCTGAAGGCGCTCACCTCGCGGCCGACCGGCGGCATCGTCGCGGCGCCGACCACGTCGCTGCCCGAGCAGATCGGCGGAACGCGCAACTGGGATTACCGATTCTGTTGGCTGCGCGACACGACCTTCACGCTGATGGCCCTGATGGATGCCGGCTACTACGACGAGGCGCAGGCCTGGCGCGACTGGCTGCTCCGCGCTGTCGCCGGCAGCCCGTCGCAGATCCAGATCATGTATGGCCTCGCCGGCGAGCGACGCCTGACGGAGTTGGAGATCCCGTGGCTGCCGGGCTACGAGCAGTCGGCGCCGGTGCGGGTCGGCAACGCCGCTTCCACCCAGCTTCAGCTCGACGTCTTCGGAGAGGTGATGGACGCGCTGCATCAGGGGCGGCGCGGCGGCCTAGCGGAAAACAAGGTCATTTGGCAGCTCGAGCGCGCGCTGGTCGGTTATCTCGAGACGATCTGGGATCAGCCGGACGAAGGCATCTGGGAGGTGCGCGGCCCCCGGCGCCACTTCACCCACTCGAAGGTCATGGCATGGGTGGCGCTCGACCGCGCGGTCCGTAGCATCGAGGAGTTCGGACTGGAGGCCGCGGGTCGGCTCGACCGGTGGCGCGCCTTGCGCCAGCAGATCCATGACGAGGTCTGTCGCGAGGGGTTCGATTCCGAGCGGGGCACGTTCGTGCAGTCCTACGGGTCGAAGCAACTCGACGCCAGCCTTCTCCTGCTCCCGCTGGTCGGATTCCTGCCGCCGGACGATCCGCGGGTGCGCGGCACGGTCGAGGCGATCGAGCGCGACTTGATGATCGACGGCTTCGTGCTGCGCTACAACACCGCCAGTTCGGTCGACGGGTTGCCGGCGGGCGAGGGCGCATTCCTCGCCTGCAGCTTCTGGCTTGCCGACAATTTCGTGCTGCTCGGCCGGCGGGAGGAGGCGCGCCGCCTGTTCGAACGCCTGCTGGCGCTGCAGAACGACGTCGGCCTCCTGGCCGAGGAGTACGACCCGCACAGCCGGCGCATGCTGGGAAACTTCCCGCAGGCGTTCTCGCACGTGGCTCTCGTGAATACCGCCCGCAACCTGACCTATGTCGCCGGGCCAGCCGAGCATCGGGCACATCCGGAAGCCGATTAGAGCAGGATGGGACGAAATCGTCGGTCGAGGCGTTTATTCCTTTGTCAGGGCTTTGCGTGTGCCCCCGAAGGATGCTCCGGAAACCCGGAACTCCTTGAAGCGCGGACCCTGGTATATCCTCTTGGTCAACACTGCCCCGCTTCGGCGGGGCCTCTTTTTTCAGGCGTTGTCTCGGGTTTTCAGGGATCGAGGCTGATTTCGGTCGCCGCAACCGTGAAGCACTGCTCGCCGGCCTCATGCGTCCAGGTCCGCGCGACATCGTCCGCGCGGCGTGGCGCGGCTGCGGGATCTTGCGGGGAGGGCTCGGCAAAGGTCGCACAAAGCTCGAAGGTCGAGGCCGAGAGGACGCGATAGCGATAGGGCGCGTCCGTTTCGGGATCGGCCATGCCGGCCGGTCTGCAGCGCCCATCGATCGGCCGCTCGTTGGAAAGCTGCTCCATCTGCGAAGCGAGGGAGTCGAGGTCGGACGGCAGCGTGCCCCGTAATGTCCAGTAGCAATCGATCGCATGCGCTAAGACGTCCAGATCCTGGACCCGCCGCGCATCGATCCGGCGCCCTCGTTCGGTCTCCGGGCTTCCGATCAGGAAAAGGCCTGACGCCACGGCGGCCAGCACCGTGATCGTCGCGGCGACGGCGAGGCTCACGCCAAGCTGAGGGCGTGCCATGCTAAGCCTCCCGCTCGTCCCGCGCGGCGGAGTGCAGATAATAAAGGAAGATCGTGCCGGCGATCACACCTACGGTCAGGATCTTGAGCGACACGCGGACCGTGAGATCGCCGCTCAGGAAGCCGTAGATAAGGACGACAAGATCGCCGATCACCGTGACCGCTGCGATGAACAGCGTCAGGTACGTCAACCATCTGCGCACGCGCGAGGCGCGCTTTCCCGGCTCCTTCTTCGTTTCTCGCGCGATTCTCCGGGCGACGAGAAGGTAGACCGGGAAGGCGACGAGCAGCGTCGCGATCGACCAGCGGATCCGGTCGGCGGCCGAAGCCACGACCCAGTCGGCGGCAACAGGGTCCGGAATGACGCTGTCGATGATGCCGAACAGCAGGGCGCCGAGGCGATAGGCGCTCATGCCGAGCGCCGAGAATAGCAGGAGATAGAGAAACGCCTCCCGTGCCGACAGGGAGGGGCGCGGTCGCGGCACCGGGATCGGGAACTCCAGATCCGCATAGGCCGCCAGGGCCGCACGCACAGGCTCCGGCGGCCATCCGGCCTCAAGGAGGACGCGCTCGATCTCCGCGCGCGGTGTGCGCCGCGCGAGCGCCTCCTTGACGAAGTCCCCCAGCTCCCTGCCGACCGTTGCCATGAGTCCCCCTGCAGTCCGTTCCCCGAAGATCCGGTTATCGCCCTGAAGGCGACCGGAATCCATCACTGAAATTGGGGCCGTCGGACTGAGAGGTGGCCGATCGTGACCAGCTCCGCGAGGCGCTCAGCTCAATCGTCGTAATAGGACTCGTCCTGCGGTTGGCCCGTCCCGCCCTGGAACAGGTTGTTCAATAGCTCGCAGGCTTCGGCATTGCCCATGTCGCAGAGGTCGCGGAGCTGCGCCTCATAATATTGCTGCTCATTCAGCTCGGGCGTGAGCGCCTGCGCGTCATCGGGCGGCATCTCTTCCAGCGTGCGCTCGGCGCCGTCGAGACTGGAGCCCGCCCCAGGGTCTGGAACGGACTCCTGAGTTAAGCTCTGAGCCGAGATCGGGCTCACCGCGCCGGCGAGCGCCGCCGCGACCAGGAGCGAGGCAAAAATCTTGAAGCGGAAAAGAAGGATCATCGGCGGCATCCGTTCCGGCTAAAACTCCAAGATATCAGATAACTGCGAGTCGTCGAACGGCAAGATTGCCGCGACCGACGTCGGTGCAGCGCCGTCCCCGTCCGACGCCGATCCGAAGTGCATTCAACTGCATGGATTTATCGAAGGGAATGGTGCCCGCTACAGGATTCGAACCCGTGCCCCCCCCCCGATTACAAGTCAGGTGCAGATTCGATAAACCAAATCAATTTCGATAATCGGAAATGGTAATGCAATGAAAGCAAAGGCTTATCTGAAATACGAATCCATCCGATAGCATCAGACGCCAGCCGTCTGCTACCGATACGCTCCCACTAGGCGCTGATAACACGAGGGGGCGGAACGAGCGGGGCGCTGCCGACCGATGGGATTCTGCAGATCGGCTCGACGACCGAGATCAGGGCTAACGCCATCATCGTGATCGATTCCGATTGGTACGAGCAGGTAGTTGACTCCGGCGCAGCCTTGCGGGCGCCGGGAACGATCTGACGCTTCCCGAACCGACAGAGGATCAAGGGTCCGGCCAAGGACGGCGGGCGACCAGCCTAGCATCTGGTCGCCCGCACCTTTGTTGAATGCCTTGCGGCTTCTAGTCCGGGTCCACTATGACCGCGTCGTCGTCCAAGTCCGGATCCACTAGCCTGGCAGGTTCGTCATCCGGATCTACAACGACAGCGTCATCGTCGTCGTCTGGGACAACGACTGTTGACGGGGCCGCCGCCTCGCCTGACGGCGTGACAATCACTGGATCGCGGTCGACACACGCGATCAGAGCGAGCGGAGCTAAAGCGATAATCCAAGCGAAACGCATCCCGCGCCTCCTTTGGCAGTTGGTTTAGTGTAAACACCGGAGGTCGAAATAAGATCCAAGCTGAAGGCCGGGGCATTCTCGGATATACCGAGAAGCTACGATTGGGGCACGAGCAAATGTGCTGAAGGGAAATTACAAAGTGCCCCGTTCATGTCCAAACGACTTTCCACTATCACGGTTCTTCAACGTGTTGCGCTAGGATGGGACACACGGGACATGCACGGGGCAGTGAGATCTTGTCCTGCCGGTAACGATCGGACACGCGGAACTCCCCTTAGCCGACCGCCCGATTTGACGCCCAACGCGCGCCCAGCGCGGTTCTGGCGGTGTATATACCGCAAGAAGAGGGCGCCAGCCGTCGGATGTTGTTGTCGCGTTGAATGACCACTGGGCGGTGATGTTCGACAATCGCCAGTGATGCTCGCCGGCCGGAATCGGATCAACAGGTGGGGCGAGCCAATCTACGTACCGCGGACGTCCATCGTCGAGCGCGACTACCTTCTACAGCGGGTTGGCGAGCTGTGTGGCCCTTGTGATCCGGAGGCGCTTGCCGCCGCCATCCGGGTGCGGCCGCGGCGCTTCACCGCGCCACTTCTCCAACGCCTTGCGCCAAGGTCGAATGCCGTCTCGGAGCGAGACCGAGGAGCCGGGCACCGTAATTCGGAACCGGCCCTGGCGCCGGTGGTTCGTAGGACAGCAGCCTTGACGCACATTGTGGAGGACTAGGCCCATGCTGGAACACATCACGTTCGAGAAGGTGGAGGAGGTCATCCGGCTTGCGGAGCAGGCGCATCGTGCGCCGCATGAGATAGCCGCTGACCCCCAACGGGGCGGTCCCTCCGGCGATCATGGGGTGACGGTGCCCGACACGCCCCTGGAACCGCAGCCAAGCCGCGACTGGGGCACGGCGTTCGGGCGCTATCTCGGCGACCTGTCCGATCAGGCCCTCGCCGAGCTTATTGGACTGTACCGCTATGGCCATGGCGATGCGGCCAGCATCGATGACGCCGTTGACGGTGCGCTCCATGACCGGACCCCCCATGCGGCGAAGCTGACCTTCCTGTCGTCTCAGGCCGACCTGGCGCAGAGCCTCAGGCGCGCACTGAACCAGGTCTGACGAGACGCCGGCGGCCTTGGGCGCTGTCACGCGGCGTATAGGTTTGCAAGATCGGAGTGACGCCCCCATCTGAGCGTCTCCCCCGGTCCTCTCTGCCGGGATGAGCCGGCGATCTTGCAACCAGCGGTTTGCGGACAGGGCAATGCGTTCGCCACGGCCACCGCAAGAACACAACCGTTGCGGCCCGTCGCCCGGCATACAGTTCGCGAGGGCGCTCCGTACGCGATCGGCCAGCAAGAGGGCAGATCATGGCGACCCTTGATGAAATTCTCGCCGAAGTGCTCGGCACCGACCATCCGCGCAAGAGTTTATATGTCGATTTCCTCGCCGATGCCGCGTGCATCGCCCGGGAAGCCGGCAATCTCGCTGGAGAGGAGCAGGACGAATTCCTCGAGGAGTGGCAACAAGAGACCTGCTACAATGCGATGGCCGCGGGCATGCCCTTGGTTCATGCCCATTTCTTCTCGAGCGCCTTTGGGCTCCTCGCGCGGGTGCTGAAGGACGACATACACCCGCCGTCGACGGAGCCGACCGCTAGGAACACGGCACCTGATCGGAGCCTGGAGGGTCGATTACAACCTGAGCAGACTTCATAGGTGCTTGGAACTACCCCGCCCGGCGAAGACGCTGTGCGGGCAGTGACTTTGACGGACCCGGCGGGGCTGACTGCGGTCGAAAACGAACGCTGGCTCCGGACTACCGATCCCAAGCGCGTCGAACAAGCCTGCTCCTCTCGCTCAACTCGGACCACTTTGGCCAAGGCGGGTCGCCAGCATTTCGTGGTTTTCTCGCACCCCCTCGGGTGAATCGGTGCTGCGGCTCAGCCTAGGCCAACAAGAGCGAGAACAAGCAGGGCGATGAAGGCGGTCTCGGCCGCGATGAGGGCGATTGGCCGGCCTCCAACTTTGGCCATTGCAGCGATCGAGGTTTTCACACCGAGCGCGGCGATGGCTGTCACGATGCACCACTGCGATGCCTCGCTCAGTGCGGACTGAACCTGCGCCGGGATCGTGCCGAGACTGTTGAGGGCCACGATGGCGACAAAGACCATGAGAAATCCGGGAACGAGCCCTGACGCCCTGCCACCGTCTTCCTCCGGGCTTGCGCGCCGGTTGAGGAGCGAGATCGCCAGGACGGTCGGCAGCAGCAACGCGACCCTCAGCAGCTTGACAATCGTCGCGGCATCGCCCGCCTCCGGCGAGACGCTGTAGCCGGCGCCGACCACCTGAGCCACATCATGGATCGTACCGCCGAGGAACACCCCGGTCTGAACCGGGTCGAGACGAAGCCACGAGACCAGGATCGGATACAGCACCATTGCCACGGTGCTCAGCGTCGTCACGCCAATTATGGTGAACGCGGTATCCCGCTCGTGCATCTTGTACTTTGGCAAGACGGCCGAAATGGCCGCGGCGGCGGAGGCGCCGCAGATCGCGACGGCGCCCGCGGACAGGACGCCGAAGCGCCGCTTCAGTCCGAGCACCTGTGCGATGACGAAGCCGAAGCCAATCGTCAGCGCCACCGCCATTGCCACGCCGGCGAGAGTTGTCCAGCCCAGTGCCAGAACCTGCTCGACCGTGATGCGGGCCCCGAGCAATGCGACGCCGATCCGCAGGATCGATCTTGAGGTGAACGCCAGCCCGGGCTCGAATCGCCCATCCGCAGCGAGGAAATTGAATGCCATCCCGAGAAGAAGGGCGAACAGAATTATCGGCCCGCCATGCGCGTTCGATACGAAGCTCGCGGCCATACCGAGCGTGATGCTGAGCATCACACCGGGAAACAGGGGCTTGAGCCGTTTCCGCGTCCTTGAGAAGGAGGGGCGGATCGCGGACGCCAGCCTAGGGAGTGCATTCATCACGTGAACCGCTCGATCCTTTGACCGCCACTCATTGCGTGCGCGGCGATGATGGCCCGTCGCGGCATGAGCCATGCCGGGCCTCGCCCAGGGTAATTCCGGCAAAATCCATCTGGAGCCCCACCAAAGCAAGCGTCCGCTGGTCGGGCTCGCGCTCGGCCAGCAGGAACGGTCCGAAGTCGGCCGCCTTGGTTCGCGCGATCAGCACCAGCCCGGCCGGCAGGACGACGAGCTGCCAGAGCACGTCTTCGGGTTCGCAGCTGGCGGTGATCGGATCGATCCCGCTCGCGCTGTGCGCCGCCATCCGCGCGAAGGTGAGCATGCCGGCCGCATCGCGCATCGCGCGCCGGTAGGCCGGATGCGCGCCAAGCGGCACCGGCCCCATTTCAGCCGGCAGGCCCATCGTCGCGACGATCTTCGGCCCGAACGGCGTGCCCAGCAGGCGGCCCTCGATCAGAATGGCGGAGGCGCCCAGATCGCGCATCAGGGTGCGGCAGTGCCCAGCAGGCGCAGGAGCCTCCGCCCAGAACCAAGCTGCATTAAATTACAGCACCCTAATTTGGCGGACGAAAGGCAGGCCAATCATTGAAGGGGCGTGTTGATTTCGTCGATATACCAAACGGTATCGTCGCCGCAGGCTAAAGGATTGAAAAGAATGGTGCCGGCTACAGGATTCGAACCCGTGACCCCCTGATTACAAATCAGGTGCTCTACCAGCTGAGCTAAGCCGGCTTCTGAGGGCGAGGACGCCGTTCCCGCCGAGCCGGGTGCATAATAGTCACGTTTCGCGCCGGATCGAGCCTTTTTCACTGTCAGCCGTCATGGGCGACCGGAATGGGGCGGCCGCGATGAAGCGGAAGCGCCGATCAGGCCTCGGGCGCGTGACCCGAGGCCTGATCGGTCTCAGTCGAAAGGCAGGGTGGCCTCAGGTGTCGAGCAGGTCACCACATTCGTCGATAACGTCGTCCTGGATGGCTTCGTTTCCCGGTAGGCCGACCGCGAAGCGCTTCGCGAGATTTTCCCGCTCATCCCGATGCTCCCAGCCCTCGAGTGCGGCCATCTCCTTGTTCTCGGATGTCCAATGCGCCGTCGCGGCGTTGGCGCAGACCGCTGCCAACTGCTCGACTTTAGCATTCGCGACAGCCTCGTTCATGGTTCCCGTGGTGACGACCCAGCCGAAGCTGAATGCGATAATCGGCGCCAAGACGAGTCCGCCGACAACGCCCTTGATATAAGGCTTTGCCGCTTCAAATCTTTCTTTATTTATCATGGAAGGTCCCCATATTATTTCCTCTTGGCGCATATTTTTCTTATTTGCCAATCCTGAATGTTATTGCCGCAATGTGGCAAAATTGTGGTACCGGCCGGCGGTGTCTCGACTGCATCATTGTCGGAGCGTCGGCGCGGGTTTATCGGCGGGCACCGCGCCCTTATAGTCTCTGGTACTCAGATGGATTCATCGGGCGGCGAGACGTGGAGGACGGACGAGATGAACGGGAGTTTCACGGTGGCGTGCGTGCAGAATTGCGCCGAGCGCGACATGGCGCCGAGCATCGCCGCGGTGACCGATCTGATCCGCGGCGCGGCGGCGGCCGGCGCCACGCTAATCGTGCTGCCGGAGATGGTCACGATGATCGAGCCGCAGAACGCCCTGGTGCTCGAGAAAGCGGTGCCCGAGGCGGCGGATCCGGGACTCGCCGCCTTTCGCGACCTGGCGCGGGAGACCGGGGCCTGGATTCTCGTCGGCTCGCTGCTGCTGAAGGAGTCGGGCCGGTCCCGAGTCGTCAACCGGTCCTTTCTGCTCGACGGCGAGGGGGCGATCGTCGCCCGCTACGACAAGCTGCATCTCTTCGACATTGACCTGGAAGAGGGCGAGAGCTACCGCGAATCAGCAACGGTGCAGCCAGGCGACCGGGCCGTGCTGGCGCCGACACCCTGGGGGCTGCTCGGCATGTCAGTCTGCTACGATGTCCGCTTCGCCTATCTATACCGCGCGCTGGCGCAGGCCGGGGCCAGCTTTCTCAGCATTCCCGCCGCTTTCACCTACACCACGGGGAAGGCGCATTGGCATGTGCTGGTGCGGGCCCGGGCGATCGAAACCGGGTCCTACGTTTTCGCGGCCACCCAGTCGGGGACCCATGCGGAGGGGCGACGCACCTTCGGCCATTCGCTGATCGTCGATCCCTGGGGCGAGGTTCTGGCCGACGCCGGCAGCGACGTCGGCTTCATCACGGCGGAGATCGATCCGGCCAAGGTGGCGGCGGCGCGGTCGATGATCCCGGCGCTCCGGCATGACCGGCGTTTCGCCGAGCCGGATGCGCCGGTGGTCGAACGAGTCGCCGGGGCGTAGGGATCGCGCGCGCCGATGGCGATCAGAGAATCTGAACGGCGAACTTCACGTCCATGGTCATTCCGAGAATGCCCTGGCAATAGAGGGACCAGCCGTCCAACCGCCTGACGCCGAGAACGGTCGCGCTCGTGCATTCCGAATATTCGCGATGCGAAAACACCGTCATGGCGTCGGCGCTGTTGCCGAACTTCCCGCCGTTCACCAGCTCGACGCCGAGGGCCAAGCCTTTGTTGGCGGCATTGACCGAGGTCCTTGGCTGGATATGGCAGCAATAGACGTTCTTTTTGTCCGTCGTAAACCCGAAGCTGCAGGCGGTGAGCATGCCGGTCACCATGAGATCCGGACCGTCCATCGGAAGCTGGACCCCGTTGATGTTCGCCGCACTGGAAATCCCGTCGCGGTTTTGCATCGGAACGTTGAAGGCACGGAACTTCACTTCGCCAGGCGCGCCGGATTTGGCCTTGATATCGCATTTTTCGCGCCTGTCGTTCTTCGACTTGAGCGGGGCGGAAATGTAGAAGTCGGCCGCGCCGGCGCTGCTCGCACCGCCGATGGTGACGACCGTCGTCTTCAAGAATTCGAGGGTCGTCTGGCCGCGCAGCATCTGCAAGGCGAGTGCGGGATTCATCTGCGCTTCCCCATTGTTATATGACTGATCATTGAACGGCAAATGCGCTTATAGCGCTTGTCCATCCTTCAGCAAGAAAAAATACACGAAATACTTTAAAATTTCAGAAAATTTTAGTCGACCAGCGCCTCAACGCTCTCGCGGAACGCGGTGGTGTGCCGGTCGATGTCGGCCTCGGTCGCCTGTGGCGCGATCAGCGCCATGTTGTGGAACGGTGTCATCAGGATGCCGCGGTTCAAAGCCGCCAGATGCATATATCGGTCGAGCTCCGCATCGATCGCCGCCGCGGCCTCGCCGCCGTTCCTCGGCGGCCGTGGGCAGAACCAGTATTCGGCGCGGCAGCCGAGCCGGGTCACATGCCAGGGCAAGGCCCTCTCCTCGATCACCGCCTGCACCCCCGCGGTGAAGCGTTCGGCGAGCGCGATGGTGTGGGCGAAAGCCGCCTCGGTCAGCACGGATTCGAGCGTCGCCCGTATCGCGGCGAGCGACAGCGCATTACCCGCGAGTGTGCCGCCGATCCCGCCGGTGTCGGCGGTCTGGAGGTCCATGGCGGCACGGATGCGCTCGGCGATCTCCGACGTGAAGCCGTAGACGGCGGCCGGCACGCCGCTCGCGATCGGCTTGCCGATCGTCAGCATGTCGGGCTCCAGCCCATAGGCCTTGGTATAGCCGCCGGGGCCGGCGCAGATCGTGTGCGTCTCGTCGATGATCAGCAGCGTGCCGGTGCGCCGACTGATCTCGCGCAGCGCCGCATGATAGCCGGGCTCGGGATGGACGATGCCGATATTGGTGAGCGCCGGCTCGGCGAGCACGCAGGCCACGTCGCCGGCCTCGAGCGCGGCCTCGAGCGCCGGAACGTCGTTGATCTCGACCACTTTGGTGGTGAGCGCCGGGTCGACCGCCGGCCCGATATTGCCGGGCTTCGGTCCGGGCGCGCCGTTCTGCAGCGTCACGATCGTCTCGTCGACCGAACCGTGATAGCACCAGTTGTGGACCAGGATCTTGCTGCGGCCGGTGATCTGCCGCGCCAGGCGGATGGCGAACCGGTTGGCGTCGGTCGCGGTCAGCGCGACCTGCCAGTAGCGCAGCCCGAAGCGGCGCTGCAGCTCCGCCCCGACCCGAATCGAATCCTCGGTCGGCAGCATGAAGGTCGTGCCGCGGCGCAGCCGCTCGACGATCGGCCCGATGGCCTCCTCCGGCGCGTGCCCAGTCATCGCGCCGGTGTCGCCGAGGCAGAGATCGACATAGTTATGGCCGTCGACATCAGTGAAATGCGCGCCCTTGGCCTCGCGGACGAAGATCGGGAAGGCGCCCGCCCAGCGCACCATCCAGTTCATCGGCACGCCGTCGAGCAGGCTGGCCTTGGCCTCCTCGAACAGCGCCTGCGAGCGCGGATGGTCCTCGACGAAGCGATGCTGCTCCTCAGCCAGCGCCCGGCCCAGGCGATTGCGGTCGATCTCTGCCATGATGCCCCCTTTGCCTGCGAATCGGCGCCGCCGAGGCCGCGCCGGGCATCAGAATGCGTGGAGAAGCATCATCCGGCAACGGGGGAAATGATAGGGGAGAGGGAGTTTCCTTAGAACCTGATGCGATCACATCGGAACGATGTGATCGATGAATCACCCCCCTAGGACCGCCAGGACGCCTTCGTGACCCGCACGCGCCAGGCGGCGGTCTTCTGCTCGGCCTTGGGTTCGAGATGTGGTGCGGCCGTGGCCACGATCGATCGCATCCGGGCCGCCTCTGCCCTTTTCTCGGCGTTCGGCTCGAACTCGGTGGCGAGCGCCAGCCAGACAAGCGCCTGAGGAGCGTAGAGCTCGTTGATGTCGCGTTCCTCCGGGTCCATCGCCATCGCGAAATAGGTCCGGCCGGCGAGGAAGAAGGCATCCATGCGGCCGCGCTCGGCAGCCATGCGGAACCAGTAAGCTGCGGCATGCGGATCGCGCGGCACGCCCAGACCCTTCGAATGCAGCCGCCCCAGATGAAAGGCGGCGTTCGGCTGGCCGTTACTTGCCGCAAGGGACAGCCATTTCGCCGCTTCATCGTAATCCCGTTCGATGCCGTATCCGATGAGGTAGAGCTGTCCTAGATCGGCCTGGGCATAGCTGTCGCCCGCCCGCGCGCCCTGGTAGCAAAGATTGATCGCGGCGGCGCTGTCGCGCGGGGCCCCCTGGCCATAGAGGAAGTGATTGCCGAGCGCGCAGTAGGAGCGTGCCAGCCCCTGATCCGCCGCGCGCTGGTACCAGGCGAAGGACAGGCTGTAGTCGAGATCCCGGCCGGCTCCCGTGTAATAGCAGGTCGCGAGGTTGTGCTGGGCGGCAGCAAGACCGGCCAGGGCGGCCGTCTCGAACAGATCGCAGGCTCGGTGATGGTCCAGCGCGGAGGCGAGGCCGAGGCGGGCCCACTCGCCGAGCAGGTTCAGGGCTTCGATATCGCCACGATCGACGGCGGCGTTCAGTATTGCGATGGCCCGTGCCTCGTCGCCGGCGCTGAGAACGTCCATCGCCTCGGCGGTGCTGGTCGACGCCGAAGTCAACCGGGTGGTGATCGCGACGACCAGGACGAAGGCCATCGCGCCGCAATTCAGGATGAACCGCCAACGATATGAAATCTGCTTCATCAAAACGTTCTGCCGGGTGTTCTGCAGGTTCGGGGTGCTTTCCGACGCTGCGCCGGATCGCCAATGCCTAGAATCGATGTGAGAATGCTAAAAAGATGCTAACAAAAGGGCCATTTTGTGACACTCGGCGCTCCCCCTCGTCGTCCTGCGGCGAGCCGATCATTGGGGCGGTCGGCAGGAGAACGATAGGAGCCGATGGGCAAATCGACGGGGCCGAGTTCCGATCATCTCCGCGGTCTGGCGCTGACGACGGCGGGCGTGCTGGTTCTGACGCCGGACGCGCTGCTGCTGCGGTTGCTTTCGGCAGACCCCTGGACCATCGTGTTCTGGCGCGGGCTGCTGATGGCGGTGACCCTTGCCGCCGGCATTCAGGCGTTCGGCGAGGGCGGGCTGCGGAGCACCGCCCGCTCGATCGGCGGCGCCGGCCTCCTGATTGCGATCCTCTGGGCCGGCAACGCCGTTCTGTTCGTCGTCGCCATCACCCACACCTCGATCGCCAATACGCTGATCATCATCGCCGCGGTGCCGATGATCGCGGCGATCCTCAGCCATCTGTTCCTCCGCGAGCCGGTCGGCGCGCGGACCTGGGCAGCGATCGCGGCGACCCTCTTCGGCGTCGCCATCGTCGTCTGGAACGGGCTCGGCCACGGCACTCTGGGGGGGGATCTCGCGGCCCTTGCCGCCGCTGGCTTCGCGGCCGCGACCTTCGTCGTGCTGCGGCGGTCGCGCGCGGTGAACATGGTGCCGGCGACCGCCTTGAGCGGCGTCATCGCGGCGCTGTCCGTCGCCGGTGTTGCCACCCCCTTCTCCATCGGAATCGAGGATGCGCTGGTCCTCGGCCTCATGGGGCTCGTCGTACTGCCGGTCTCCTTCGGCCTGATCACGCTGGGGCCGCGCTATCTGCCGGCGCCGGAGGTCAGCCTACTGCTTCTGCTGGAGACGGTCCTCGGCCCGGTGCTGGTCTGGCTAGTGCTCGGCGAGGCTGTATCGACCGCCACGCTCGTCGGCGGCGCGGTGGTGATAGTAGCACTGGCGATTCACGCGATTCTGCTGCTCCGAGGGATTCGCTAGAGCACGATCCAATTAGGTTGACTCAAGCGGCGGCGGCGCGAATCAGGCGAGGAACCGGCGGACCGTGGCGAGGAACGGTGCCGCCCGAATCGGCTTCTCCAGATAAGCGTCGCAGCCGGTTTGGTTCAGGGTTTCCATCTCGTCGTCCGCGGCGAATGCCGTGACGGCTATGATCGGGATCGAGCGCAGCTCGGAATCCTGCTTGGCGCGCCCCATGGCCTCGCGGCCGCACATTACCGGCAATTCCAGATCCATGATGATCAGGCCGGGCCGGTGGGACCAGGCCAGCGCCAAGCCCTGCGCGCCGTCTCCGGCATGAAGCGTCTCATAGCCTTGAGTGCCCAGAAGATCGCGGAACAGCTTCGCGCTCAACTCGTTGTCATCAACAATAAGTATCATTTTTTCCATACTGACTCTGTCAACCCGCACCACGCGCCAATCACGCAATGTGGAAATGCTGGATCATTCGTAGAGGGAACGCAGTGATAGCCATCACAGTTCCACCGGTATTTCGCCAGCACCTAGCTCTGTTAATACACTATTGTGGTGGGGTAAATGTTGGATCCGTGCGGTGCTTGCGGCCCTGCGGCCTGAGCGTCCCAGCTGCCTGCCCTAGAGTCTGATCGGATCAGGCTCTAGCGCTGCCCTGCAGTTGCAGGGTTCGGACGATGTCCTCGAGCGCGGCGCGGTTCATCACATACAGGTTTCGGCCCTTCCGGCGCAGCAGGTCGAGCGGATAGAGCTGGGCCAGGGCTCGGTTGACCGTCTCGCGCGTGGTGCTGGTCCGGCTGGCGATCTCGCGGAGCGGCGGCAGCGGGCGCACGACCCACAGCCCTGGCACGGCGGAGTCGGGCACGGCCATCCGCAGCAGCTCCGCATAGACGCGTTGCGTGGCGGCGAGCGTGCTCAACTCCATGATCCGTAGATCGCCCGCGCGAACCATCTGCGCCAATCGCTGCAGCACCTTGAAGGTGATCTCGGCCCGTCGTTGCAGAAGCTCGAGAAACAGGTTCGGCGCCAGGCTGGCGAGCAGCGAGTCCTCCGCGGCGATCGCATAGGCCGACCGCGGCTGCCCGTCGATTGCCGACAACTCCCCGAAATAGGTGCCGGTCCCTGCCGTGGCGAAGCCGATCTCGCGGCCCGACAGCGAGAAGTCGACGATGTTGACGGCGCCCTGGACGATGAAGAATACGTCGCGGCTGTCGCTGCCCGTCTCCAGGACCTGCTCTCCGACGCGGAAGAGGCGCCAGCGGCAGGAAGTTTCGAGACGCCGCAGCTCCGCCTCGTCCAGGCCGTCGAACAACGCGAGTCCCTTGAGCGACCGCGCCGCCGCGTTTCCTTGGCCCTCTCGTTGACTTGCGGTGTCATCAGCCATGCGTCGCCTCCGCCGGTGCCTCTTCATCCGCGGGTTCTTCGGCCGATTGGGGAGTAAGCGATGCGGCGACAGGCGACCCGCTCGGCGGAACGGATACGTAAGGCCCCTGCTCCTCGAGGGGCGGGCTCGCCCGCATGAACATGCGATAGATCGCGAACAGGCCGATCGCGCCGTGAATGGCGGCGAGATAGATGAAGAATCCGGCCGGGCCCATTCCCGACATCAACGACCCGGCGGTGAACGGGCCGAAGATCGCGCCGATGCCGAAGACCAGGACGAGTCCGCTGCTCGCCGCCACCATCTGGTCCGGCCTCAGGAAGTCGTTGGTGTGGGCCAGGCAGAGCGAATACATCGGCAGCGACAGGCCGCCGAACAGGCAGACCAGGGCAAAAAGCCCGACCTGCGATATCGCCGATACCGGGATCGCGGCAAGCGCGACCGCGCCGGCCAGCAGCGTGACGATGGTCATCACGCTGCGGCGGTCGAACCGATCCGATAGCCGGCCGACCGGCAATTGCAGCAGGACGCCGCCCAGGATCACGGACGACATGAACAGCGAGATCTCCGGTATGGAGAGGCCGATCCCCTTGCCGTAAACCGCACCCATCCCGAAGAAGGCGCTGTGCGCGAGGCCGATGCCGAGGCAGCCGCAGACACCGAGCGGCGAGATCCGGTAGAGCTGCTTCAGCCTGACCGGCGCCGGGGCGGCGAAGCTCGGCGCCGGGCCGGTCGTCAGCAGGATCGGCACGATCGCGAGTGAAACCAGGACGGAGACAAGCGTGAATAGCTCGAAGCTGCCGGGGTCGGCGGCATTGAGCAGGAGCTGCCCGCAGGTCAGGCCGGCGAACTGAACGACCATGTAGATGGACAGGAGCTGGCCGCGCGTCTCGTTCGTGCTGCGCTCGTTGAGCCAGCTTTCGGCGACGACATAGAGGCCGGCATAGGAGAATCCGGTGACGATCCGCATCGCCGTCCAGGTCACCGGATCGACGAAGATCGCATGCAGCAGAACCGCGGTTCCGGCGAGCGAACCGAGCGCGGCGAATACCCGGATATGGCCGACGCGGCCGACCGCGCGCGGCGCCAGGGTCGAGCCGGCGAGGAAGCCGATGTAATAGCCCGACATGACAATGCCAGTGACCGCCGTCGGGAAGGCTTCCAGCGACGCCCGGATACCGAGCAGGCTGCCCTGCAGGCCGTTGCCGATCATGATCAGCGCGATGCCGAGCAGAAGCGCCCAGGTGGCGGAGATAACTGCGAGCATGAATCCCCGATTCCGGCGGAACTGCCGAGACGCTACAGCAGGGCTGCCCCCGAGATCGCCTCGGCCGCACCTATGTAGCAGAGGCTGCGGCCGATCCCATCAAGATTCCCTGCCGGAGCACAAAATACCGCCGAATCGGGTCCGGCCCCCGCTGACCGACCGACATGTTATGGTCTTTCCCCACAGGGCCCTGTCGAAAGAAGTTCTGCTGGTTAAAATATCGATCTAACAGTTACTGGTACATCCGGAGATTTTATTCAGTGTCGTGCCCGGACATGATCCGGGCATCGATCGTGTCGTGGCCACCTGGATTGCCGGGTCAAGCCCGGCAATGACAACATAAGGGGGAGGACTCGAAAGCGGTCCAAAAGCCGCTGTAGAAGGAGCAGCGATGACGGCAATTGCCCGTGGCATGACAGTGGTTTCGGTGGTGCTCGGTCTCGCCGGTTGCGGAATCGGCGAACCCGATGGCCCGCCGATCGTCAACGCCACGCCGAACATGGTCGAGATCCTGCTCCCTGACGACTTCCCCGGCAGCGTGGCGTCCTTGCAGCGCGCCGCACATCGCCGCGCGGCGGAGCATTGCGCGGACTACGGCCGTCAGGCGCTCTATATCGGCCAGACCCCACGGGTGGGAAACTGGCCGATCGTCGCCACTTTCGCCTGCGAGTGACGCGGGCTCCTCTTCAGTTCCGATACTGCACGCCCGGCAGCACGCACAGCATCTCGAACAGGAGGTTGGCGCCGACCAGCGACGTGTTGCCGGACGAGTCGTAGGGCGGCGAAACCTCGACCAGGTCGCAGCCGACAATGTCGAGGCCGCGGCAGCCGCGGATGATCTCCATTCCCTGCGTAACGGTGAGGCCGCCAATCTCCGGCGTGCCGGTGCCGGGCGCGAAGGCCGGGTCGAGCCCGTCGATGTCGAAGCTCAGATAGACCGGCCCGTTGCCGAGCTGCTCGCGTATTTCGGCCATCAGCGGCGCCAGCGATTTGTACCAGCACTCCTCCGCCTGAACCACGCGGAAGCCCTGGTCGCGCGGCCAGTCGAAATCCTCGGCGGCATAGCCGCTGCCGCGCAGGCCGATCTGCGCCACCCGCTTGCCGTCGAGCAGCCCTTCCTCGACCGCGCGGCGGAACGGCGTGCCGTGGGCGATCCTTTCGCCGAACATATGCTCGTTGATATCGGCATGGGCGTCGACATGGACGAGGCCCACCGGGCCGTGCCTCTTGCGCATCGCGCGCAGGATCGGCAACGCGATCGTATGGTCGCCGCCCAGCGTCAGAGGCTTGCAGCCGGTGGCGAGGATCGTGTCATAGGCTTCCTCGATGATCTCGATGCTCTTGGCCAGGTTGAAGGTGTTGATCGCCACGTCGCCGATGTCGGCGACCGACAGGCTGTCGAACGGCGCCGCGCGCGTCGCCATGTTGTAAGGCCGGATCAGGCAGGACTCGGCGCGGATCTCGCGCGGGCCGAAGCGGGTGCCGGAGCGATTCGAGGTACCGATATCGAATGGCACGCCGACGAAGCAGGCGTCCAGCCCTTCGGCGCTGGGCCGGCTCGGCAGCCGCATCATCGTCGCCGGTCCGGCAAAGCGCGGCATCTGGTTGCCGCCGAGCGGCTGATAATGGGTCTTGGTCATGGTTTACCTCTTTCTATCGCTCCTGAACGACGCGGACGCTTTCCGCACTTGCCGCCCTATATAGATCGGGGCGAAACATCCTGCATCAAAGAGAAAGGAGAGACGGCATGCGTAAAAGACTGATGTTCGGAAGCCTGTTCGGCGGCGCCCTGTTCGCGGCCGTCCTCGGTATCGCGCCGGCGGTCGAGGCGCACCATGGATGGAGCAGCTACGACTCGACGAACCTGCTGACGCTCACGGGCATGGTGCAGGAGGT
This sequence comes from Virgifigura deserti, assembly GCA_003576685.1. Lineage (GTDB taxonomy): Bacteria > Pseudomonadota > Alphaproteobacteria > Dongiales > Dongiaceae > Virgifigura > Virgifigura deserti. Next base: position 52,382 of record QOZR01000015.1, on the reverse strand, counting down.
CACGATCGAGAATCCGCATGGCATGCTGCAGCTCGAGACGCCGGAGAAGACCTGGACCATCGTGCTGTCGCCGCCCTCGCGGATGGTGCGCCGCGGCCTGCCCGCCGAAGCGATCACGGTCGGCAGCGAGGTGACGGTCGAGGGCTATGCCCATCAAAGCGTCGAGGACGAATTGCGGGCGGAGCGGATCACGGTCGACGGCCAGACGGTCGAGCTGCGCTGATGGAGCATGCCGCCGCGTCGGGGCCGGAATGGCTCTCGATGGTCGAGCTGTCGGCGGTCGGGCAGGCGATGCGCCAGTCTACCTGGCTCTATCCCCTAGTCGAGACGGCGCATATTCTCGGATTCGTGATTTTGGTCGGCACGATCACGCTCTTCGATCTCCGGCTTCTCGGGTTTGGGCGATCGCTTCCGATCGATCGGCTGGCGGGCTTTGTCCTGCCGATTCCGGCTTTCGGCTTTCTGTTGGCGCTGGTTACGGGCGCGCTGCTGTTCGTGACCGAGGCGACCGCCTATGCCCGCAATCCGCTGTTCCTGGTGAAGCTCGGCCTGATCGCGCTTGGGCTTCTCAACGTTCTGTATTTTCACCTGGGGCCATATCGGACGATCGATCTATGGCACCCGGCGAAGCCGGTGCCGGCCGCGGCGCGGCTCTCCGGGCTGCTGTCGCTGACCCTTTGGTTCGCCGTGATCATTTCAGGCCGGCTGATCGCCTATGTCTGACCGCCGGTCTGGACGCGCTACCCCCTGAAGGCGTCCCCTGTTGCGGTTCGGCCGCGGATCGCGCACCATCCGCCGCCGGAACACGGACTCGGGATGATGGTCATGAAATTCTCCTCTTTCGTCGAACGCATCGGGGGCGAGGGCGCCGCGGCATGGAACATCCATTCTCGCGCCGTCGAGCGGCTGCGCCGCGGCGAGGACGTGATCCTGCTCAGCGTCGGCGATCCCGATTTCGACACGCCGGCGCCGATCACCGATGCGGCGATCGCGAGCCTGCGGGCCGGGAACACCCACTACACCAGTGTCGTCGGCGAGCCGGAACTCCGGCGTGTCATCGCCGCGCGACACCGTCGCAGCACCAGTCAGGAGGCCGGGCCGGAGCAGGTAATCGTCCTTGCCGGGGCGCAATGCGGACTGTTCAGTGCCGCCCTGTGCATCCTCGAGCCGGGCGACGAGATCGTCGTGCCGGAGCCGATGTATGTCACCTACGAGGCGGTGATCGGCGCCACCGGCGCGCGCCTCGTCACGGTGCCGCTGAGGTCCGAGCGGCATTTCCATCTCGATCCGCGCGACCTCGCCGCGGCGGTGACCGGGCGGACTCGCGCGGTGCTCCTGAATTCACCCCACAACCCGACCGGGGCGGTGCTGACGCGCGAGGCGGTCGAGGCGGTCGCCGAGATCTGCATTCGGCATGACCTCTGGCTGATCTCCGACGAAGTCTATGCGTCGCTTGCCTATGACCGCCCGTTCGTCAGCCCTTGCGGCCTGCCCGGCATGGCGGAGCGGACGGTCACGGTGAACAGCCTGTCCAAGTCGCACGCCATGACCGGCTGGCGCCTGGGATGGGCGGTCACGCCGCCCGAGATGGTCGAGCATATGGCCAATCTCGCCTTGTGCATGCTCTATGGCTGCCCCGGCTTCGTCCAGGACGCCGCCGTGGTCGCGCTCGAGGCGGAGCTGCAGGAGGTGGCAATGATGCGCGAGGCCTATCGGAGCCGGCGCGACCTCGTCTGCGAGCGGCTGGGTAGCGTTCCCGGGCTGCGCTGCCATCGGCCGGAGGGCGGCATGTTCGTGATGCTCGACGTCCGCGACACAGGGCAATCCGCCTATGCGTTCTCCGAGGGTCTTCTGGAGGTTGCGGGCGTTTCGGTCCTCGCCGGCGATGCCTTCGGCCCGAGCGCGGCCGGCCATGTCCGCCTTAGCCTCGGCGTGTCGGAGGAGGCGCTCCGGACGGCCTGCGACCGGATCGCGGATTACGTCGCGAGCGGCTCCCGACGTTCATCGGCCTGAGGCCGCTTCCGTTCGGGCGTCGCGGTACCGGCCGGCGCGATCAGCCCTTCGAAGACCATGCGGATATGGCGGAACATCGCCTCCTTCATTGCCGCCAGTGGCATGTCGTCCTGGGCCACGAAGGTCATGAAATGCGTGTTGCAGACGGCGAACAGGATCTGGCCGGCATCATCGCAGCGCAGCGTCGTGGGCAGCCGACCGCGGTCCTGTAAGGCAGCCAGCAGGTCCGCCACTTGCCGGGCCAGCTTGCCGTCCAGTTCCGCATAGCCTTGGCCGAACGGCGTCGCCGCCTGGGTCAGGGCCGTCGCCATGATGTTCCGCCACAGCCGCTTGTCGAGATAGACGAGCGCATGATCGACATAGCCTTCGAGGAGACGGTTGACCGCGGCGACGGGGTCGGCAGGCGGGCGGGCAATCAGTCGCTTTCCGTCCGCGCGGATCTCCTCACCGTCGAGAGCGACCAGTGCCAGAAGCAAGTCTCCTTTCGAGCGGAAGTAGTTGTAGACGGTTCCGGGCGCCACGGCCGCGCGCTCGGCGATTCCCTCGATGCTCGTGCGGTCGAACCCGTCGCGCCGGAACAGCTCGCCCGCGGCGGCGAGGATATCGCGCCGTCGCCCCGCCTTTTGTCGCACCCTGAGACTGGTCATGAACCGACTTCAAAAAATGAATTGACCCATTTTTGAAGTCGGTTCATTTTTTGGTCAAGGTGAATGTTCGCCAACTCGATAATCAATAAGATTGGGAGGCTCCGATGCTGCGTTCTCCGCTGCCGTTTTCCCCGATCAGCCGCCGCCGGCTTCTGGGCGCCGGCGCCGCGCTCGCCGCGACCGGCGCGGTCGGGCTGCCACGCCGCGCGCGTGCCGCCGAGGAGCTGAACGCGCTCGTCTGGTGCGATCACACGGACGCGGCGCTGCTGCAGCCCTTCGAGGAGGCGTTCGACTGCCGGATCAACATCAAGGACTATCAGGAAACGGGCGCCGCCTTGGCGATCCTAGAGCAGTCGCAGCCGGGCGACTGGGACGTCATCGTGGTCGATTCGGTGGACGTGCTGCCGAAATTCGTCAGCCAAGGCCTGCTGGCGGAGCTCCCGGATGACGAGATGCCATGGGATACCATCTTCCCGGAGTTGCGCGCGCCCGAGCTGCACTATGCCGGCGGCAAGCTTTACGCCGTGCCGGAGAAGTTCGGCTACAACGCGATCGCCTACAACAATAAGAAGGTCGATTCCGCCGACGTCCGACGGGCCGACATCATGTGGAACCCGGACTACGCAGGCCGCATCGCGATCTATGACTACTACATCCCGGCAATGGAGATGGTCGCGCTCGGCATGGGCATCAAACCGCAGGACCTGACGGCCGACAATCTGCCGAAGATTCGGAACAAACTTCTGGAGATGAAGCAACTCGCCGCCGTCATCGGCGACGTGCCGACGGTTCAGAACGCGCTGATCACTGGCGCCGCCGACATCATTGTCGCCGGCGGGGAGTTCGTCGTCGCCGGTCTGTCGGGTGAGAACGCGGCGCTCGACTGGACCATTCCGGAGTCGGGCGGCATCCGCTGGATGCAGGGGATCGGCGTTTTCGCCGATTCGACGCGGAAGGACCTGGCGACCGAGTTCGTGAAGTATATCGTCGGGCCGGAAGGGCAGGCGCAGCTCGCGACCGCGAGCTGTTACTGGGCCATGCCGGCGAACCGCAGCGCCGCCCTCGGCGATGCCGAGAAGGCGCGCCTGCGCTGGGACGAACAGCTCGGCTTCATCGCGAACTCCTATCCCTATTTCATTCCCGATGCGGAGCTCGACGCACAGATGCTCGAGGTCTGGACGGAGTTCCTGCAGGCCTAAGGCGTCGCCTTCATGTATTCGGTGTGTTCTCTTATGCTTCGACAGGCTCAGCATGAGGGCTTTGGAAAGAACCTCATCCTGAGCTTGTCGAAGGATGAGGCTTAGTGCGGATGAAGCGCTGGGCGTACGTACCAGCCCTCCTCTGGACGGCGCTGTTCTTCATCCTGCCGCTCTCGGCCATGCTGGCGCTGAGCTTTACGGAGCGCGTGGCCGGCCGGACGGTCTGGAGCTTTTCTCTGGCGAACTACGCGGCGTTTTTCACCCGCGCCGACGGCGCCTTCGTCGAGGCGCTGCTCAACTCGATGGAGGTGACGGTTGCGGTCACGGTGCTCAGCATCCTGGTGGCCTATCCGCTCGCCTACATTCTGGCCTACCGCGTTCCGGCGCGCTGGCAGCGGCTGCTGCTCGTGTTGGTCGTGCTGCCGTTCTGGACCTCCTACGTGATCCGGTCCTATAGCTGGCTTCTGGTTCTCTCCGAGAACGGCACCCTCAATGCGGCCATGACGGGCCTCGGCCTGATCGACCAGCCGATCGGTCTCGGCAACACCCGCGGCGCGACGATTCTCGGGTTCGTCCATTTCTTCACGATGCTGCTGACGCTGACGATCTACGCCAATCTGGTGCAGATCAAGGAGTCCTACCGCAAGGCGGCGGCCGATCTCGGCGCCTCGGCGGCACAGGTCTTCCTGCGCATCACCCTGCCGCTCAGCCTTCCGGGCGTTGCCGTCGGCGCCTTCCTGACCTTCGTGCTGGCGATCGGCGACTACATCACGCCGCAGATCCTGGGCGGCAGCCGGGAACTGCTGCTGCCCCAGGCGATCATGCTGCAGATCGGCCGCCAGGCCGATTTCCCGCTGGCCTCGGCGCTGAGCATGATCCTGATGCTGGTGGTGACCGTCGCCTTCCTGCTGTTTGCCCGCCGGCTGAAGATGGAGCGGGTCTGATGCGGCTGCGCGACCTGCCGGCAATCGTCTATGTCATCATCGCCATCGGCTTCATCTTCCTGCCGGTGGTCGTGCTGGTGCAGTTCTCGTTCCAGGACGGTATCCTGCCCGTGCCGCCCTTCAAGGGCTTCAGCACGCAATGGTACGAGCGGGTGTTCGACAACCGGCGCCTGATGGAGGCGCTGTGGAACTCGGTCCTCGTCGGCCTGCTGTCGTCGCTGGTCGCGACGGTCCTCGGATTCCTTGCCGCCTATGGCCTCGCGCGCAGCCGCCCGCGGTTTGCCGGGGCGGTGCAGTATCTGCTGATGGCGCCGATCACCGTCTCCTATCTGATCATCGGCATGGGCCTGCTGATCACCTTCAACATGAGCGGCATCGGCAAGTCGCTGCTGGCGATCGGCATCGGCCATGTCGTGATCAACCTGCCGCTCACCTTCGCGATCCTCTATTCGCAGATGGGCGAGCATCAGGCCAATGTCGAGCGCGCGGCGCACGACCTCGGCGCCGGCGACCTGCAGGCCTTGCTGCTGATCACCATGCCGATGCTCTGGCCGGCCCTGCTCGCCGCCTTCTTCATCGCTTTCACCCTGTCCTGGGACGAGTTCGTGATCGCCTTCCTGCTGAGTCGCTTCGACGTCACTCTGCCGGTGATCATCTGGAGCATGCTGCGCTCGGGACTCAGCCCCGAACTGAACGCGGTCGGCACGCTGGTGTTCGGCGTCTCGATCCTGCTTGCCCTTCTGGTCGAATTCGCGCTGCGGCGTGGCCGGAGAACAAAATGACCGAACCGCTGGTCGAGCTCGTCGGCCTTCGCAAGACCTATGACCGCGCCGTTGCCGTCGACAAGATCGACCTGGCGATCGGCAAGGGCGAGTTCGTTGTGCTGCTCGGCCCGTCAGGCAGCGGCAAGACGACGATCCTGTCGATGATCGGCGGCTTCACGGAGCCGACCGAGGGGCGGGTGCGGATCGGGGGCATCGACGTGACGGCCATGCCCCCGGCGCGCCGTCCGACCGCGACCGTATTCCAGGATTATGCCCTGTTTCCGCATATGAGCGTGTCGGCCAATGTCGGTTTCGGCCTCGCGATGCGGAAGGTGCGGAGGGCGGAGCGCGAGCGGCGCGCCGAGGACATGCTGCGGCTGGTCGGCCTCGAAGGGTTCGGCCCGCGCTCGATCCATCAGCTCTCCGGCGGGCAGCGGCAGCGCGTGGCGCTGGCCCGGGCGATCGCGGTGGAGCCGACGGTGTTGCTGCTAGACGAGCCGCTGGGCGCGCTCGACCTCGCGCTCCGGCGCCAGATGCAGGAGGAGCTGGTGCGAATCCAGAAGCGGCTCGGCACCACCTTCGTCCATGTCACCCACGACCAGGAGGAGGCGATGAGCGTGGCCGACACGGTCATCGTCATGAACCGGGGGCGGGTCGAGGACAGCGGGCAGCCGGCGCGCGTCTATCTCAAGCCGGCGACGCTGTTCTCGGCGACCTTCATGGGCGAGAGCAACATCCTGTCCGGCCGCGTCACGGAACGGGCAGGGGAGGGGGTGCGGGTCGAGACGGCGCTTGGCGTTCTGACGGCTGCGGGACAAGCAGCGCCGGGCGACCGCGTGCATCTTTCGATCCGGCCGGAACAGCTTCTGCTCGAGCCGGCAGCAGGCGAGGTTTCGCTCGGCCGTGCCCGGATCGCCGAGATGTCGTTCCAAGGGACGCATCTGCGCTGCCACGCACGAAGCGAGAGCGGCGATCTCGAGCTGCTGCTGCGCGCTCGCGTCGATGCGCCGGTCGCCGTCGGCGAGGCGATCGAACTGCGCGCTTGGCCGGCCGATATTGTGCTGCTGAAGGATTAGCCGACTTCAGCCGGGCAGCCGGGGCGGCGCTTGCCGGCGACGTATTCGTCGATCAGCGTCCGGTAACGCTCGGGCCCGAAGCTCGGGAAATGGCCGCCATGGACGATTCGCACCGGCAGGTCGCGCAGCCGCTCCATGCTCTCGACGTAGTCGTCCACGTTCGAATGATAGCAATCATCGATCAGCGGGCCGTCATAGACCGTGTCGCCCGAGAACAGAGTCCCGGTGGCGCTTTCCCAGAGCGCGATCGAGCCGGGCGAATGCCCGGGCAGGCTCAACACTTCGAAGCGGCGGTCGCCCAGATCGATCACGTCACCGTCCTCGAGTAGGCGCGTCGCCGGTGCGGGCGCGACCTCATAGCGCTCGGCGCTGTAGCTGCCCGGCGGCAGGGCGGTGAAGATCTCGTCGCTGACATAGAGGTCGGCGAGCGTGTTGACGCGCGTCGGCTGTGCCATGATCGCCGCCTCGGCCCGATGCACCGCCCGCTCGGGGAACTCGTGATGGCTGCCGATATGGTCGAAATGGGTATGGCTGGCGACCGCCATAACCGGCCGTTCGGCGAGCGCCGCGATCCGGTCCCTGAGGCTGACGACGCCCATGCCGGAATCGAGCAGGAGATCGCGGTCGCGGCCCCGGACATGCCAGATGTTGCAGCGATAGAACGGCTTGACGCAAGGCTCCCAGATATGGGTGACGCCGTCCTCAAGGCTGCGGGTCTCGAACCACATTTCGGCTATGGCAATATGCATGGCTGTTCATATAGCATAAACCCTCGTTAGGAGTAGGGGGCGCCCATAGGCTCTCGGACGAGCAAGCCCATTCGGCGAAATTCCCGACGAATCATGGGTTTCATCGACGCCGCGCCTTGACCGGGCAAAGCCGTTCATGTGGGGGGAGGTTTTCGCCTTGTCGAGCAAGCATAGTGGCCTCGTCGATCACTCGACGATTTCAATCTCGACGCTCGCCGACCGGTTGCCGGCCGGAGCGGGGTTGATCATCACGTCCGGAGATGGCGTATCGGAGCGTCCCTCCGGCGTGCCGATCACGGCGGGCGCGGCGACCTGGGACATTCTGGATCCGGCAATGGAGGATCCGCAACTGCTCTCGGGCTATGGCGACGATCGCTACGACGTCCTCTATGCCGAAGATGTCCTGCAAACCTTGCCGAGACTGTCGGTCGCTCTTGCCAACTGGACGCGGGTCGTGCGGCCCGGCGGCGCAATGGTTCTTACCGTGCCGCAAGGGTGCGACGGCAAGGCCGCTTCTTGGCGCTTCACCATGCAGGATCCAGCGGTGGCCGACGGCAGCGTCAATCTCCTCGAACTCCTGCGGGTGATTTGCCATCTGGCGGAGGTGGAGTATGTCGCCCTGATGCCAGGGACTCCGGATTCCCGCGCGGCATCGGCGAACGGTTCGGATCCAGAGCGTATGCCCAAGGACGCCCCCGAGGGCTTCCACCGGCGGATCGAGGTCCTGCTGCGCAAGCGGCCACATCCGCTGACGCCGGTGCAGTCGAACGACGCGCCGGAGATACAGATGCTGGTGAAGCTGACCGAGGCGGCCATCGCCGCGCGGGCGCAATGGCAGACGATGGAGGAGTTCGAAGCGATCCTGGCGAGCGGCGTGCGGGACGCGACCGTGGTCGATCTCAGTCGTCTCTATCTCCTGTATCAATGGCTCCTGACGACCCTGCGCCTGCCCGGAGACTGTATCGAGATCGGCAGCTTCCGGGGCGGAACGGCGAAGCTAATCTCGGAGACGCTGCTGCGCCGCCAGGCCGGCGGCGAACTCCATCTGTTCGACACCTTCGCCGGGATGCCCGACCGGCTGTCGCTCGACGAGGCTGGCCTGAAAGGGTGCTTCGCCGACACCTCGGTTGCCGAGGTCCGGCGTCTCCTGGCAAACAACCCCCACGTCCATCTCCATCCCGGTATCTTTCCCGATACGATTCCGCCGGGCCTTCACGATCACTGTTTCCGTTTCGCTCACATCGACGTCGACATCGAAAGTTCCGTCCATGACTGCCTGGCCTTCGTCTATCCACGCCTCCTGCCGGGGGGCGTTATGGTGATCGACGACTACGGTCATGCCGAGTGCCCTGGAGCCACACGCGCCGCGGAGCGGTTCTTCGCCGATCGGCCGGAGACGATCGTCCAGATGCCGCTCGTCAGTTCGGCCGTCGTGATTAAGAGTGCCTGACAGGCACCCGGCAAGTACCTTAACGTCCTCTTAAAGAGCTCGGGCTATCTTCATCATGATGAAATGGCCTGTTCTACAGGACGTTGAGCAAAGGAGCGAAACATGCAACGCCTGTTCTTGCTGGCGGCCCGGATCATCTCCGGAAGAGCGGCGTTCTTTGCCATCCTGGGCCTGTTTGGCCAGATCGATCCCGTCTCTGCGCAGTCCGCGGTCTATGAGGTCGTCAGCGAACAGACGCTGATGCCGGGCGATCCGGTTCCCAAACCCGAGGGCCCGATGGTGCTTCGGGTGAGCGGGCGTGTCGATGCCGGTGAAGACGGGGTGGCTGCCTTCGACATGCCGACCTTGGAACGGCTGGGGGTGGTCCGGTTCACGACGTCGACCAACTGGACCGAAGGGAAGGTTGTCTTTGAAGGCGTGCTGCTGTCCCGTCTTCTGGAGGTCCTCGGCGCCGAAGCGGACGCGACGAGGCTCATCCTGACCGCCTTGAACGATTACAGCATTCCGATACCGATTTCCGACGCCCGCGATTGGCCCGTAATTCTCGCTTTCAAGGAGAACGGGGCCTACATGTCGCGGCGCGAACGGGGGCCGCTGTGGGTCGTCTACCCGCAGCATGCCTATCCGGAGCTTGGCAGTCGGGAATATCTGTCGCGATGGGTTTGGCAGCTTGCGAAGATCACCGTCGAGTGATGGCGTGGGTCAGATCGGCTGAATTGAAATGACGGCGTTATGGTCACCGGGGGAAAACTAACCTGGGCGATCTGCTTCGCCCTTCTATTGCTGAGCACACCCTTGCTGGTCAGCGACCTGCTCATGCTGCAACGCAGCGTCGAGGAGTCCAGCGGCGCGGATTTCTGGTACGAGGCGCAGTTGAACCGGGAGGTGCTTCGGCTGAAGCTGGAGCTGACGCAGGCGAAGCTCGGTGGTGAGGCGGCGACATCGGATGCCGACATCCGATTCCAGATCGATCTTGTCTTCAGCCGCCTCAACACGCTGCCGAAGCGCCGTGACAATGACTGGCACACCCAGGGTATCGCCGACCTGAAGGAAATCGGCTTGATCCGCCGGGAAATAGAGGCGATCGACGCCACCTTGCCGCTTCTCGAATCGGACCGACCGGCCTTCCTGGCGATTGCCATCGCCCATATCGACGCCACGCTCGAGCATAGCCGTGCCTTGTCGCTTCGGGTCGCCGAACGGCAGAACTCCCTTGTTGGCGCGCTCCAGGCGCTGTTCAAGGGCTTTCAGCAAAAGCTGCTCGCCTACGCGATCGGATTCATTCTCCTGGTTCTCGGTCTCATCTACCTCATGGTGCGCTACATCCGGTCCGAGCGTGATCTGCGCGCCTCGAACCAGCGGCTCACCGAAATGGCCATCGGGCTCAGCAAGGCGCGAGACGCAGCCGTCGAGGCAAGCCGCGCCAAAGGACGGTTCCTGGCCAATGCCAGCCACGAGCTTCGGACGCCGCTCAACGGCATCATCGGCTTTTCGGAGTTGCTGCAGGGCGGCTATGCCGGCGCCCTTAGCCAGAAGCAGGTCGAGTATGTCGAGGACATCCACAATTCGGCGGAGCGGCTGCTGTTGCTGATCAACGACATCCTCGACCTTTCGAAGGTGGAGGCCGGAAAGCAGACGCTCGCCGAGGAGGAGATGTTCCTCGACCAAGTGGTCCGACAGGCGGTTCACGACGCGCGCGAAATCGTCCGGCGGGCCTCGCTCACTGTCCATATCGAAGCCGAGCCCGCGCTTCCGGCCATTCGGGGCGACGCGGCCAGGATGCGGCAGGTCATCGATAACCTATTGTCCAACGCGATCAAGTTCACGCCCGCCGGCGGCGCCATCCGATTCAATCTCGCCCGGCCTCCGGCCGGTGGCATCCGCGTCACCGTCACCGACACGGGCATCGGCATCGAGAGCGACGAGCTACGGAAGGTCTTCAACGCTTTCGAACAGGTCGACAGCGCCTATGCACGTAAGCAGAAGGGGACCGGCCTCGGTCTTCCGTTGGCCAAGGCCTTCATCGAACTGCATGGCGGCACCATCGCGGTCAGCAGCGAGATCGGCGTCGGCACCGAAATTCTCGTCGAACTGCCGGCCAGCCGCGTCTTCCCGGGGGCGGTGGCTAACCACTCTGCCTCGGCCGTTGCGGAGAAGGGCGCATCCGGCCGCTAGAGTCTGGTCCGATCACGTCGGTTCGATGTGATCGGACCAGACTCTAATCATGTGAAATGGAGGACGATTCACCAGTCAGGTTCATTCAACCTGATCGGATCGTACTCTGACAGGACCAGACCCTGTCAGATCGATAGCACCGCAACACCGCAAAAGATAACGGCGATGCCGATCCACTGCGCGGCGCGTATCGGCTCGCGCAGGATGAGCCGCGCGAGCACCGCCGTGACCGCACCGAAGGTCGAGGCGGTGACCGCGGCGATTTCGGCCCCCTCACCATAGCTGCCCTCGTACAGCGCAAGATAGCCACCGGCATCCAGCAGGCCTTGCGCCGCCAGGACCGGCCACCAAGGCAGCGGCACCGTCGGCGCCGCACGCTGGGCGAGAAACAGAACGAGAAGCGATAGCAGGCTGATGACGCGCGTAACCCATAGAGTCTGCAAATTGCCGTAGATCGGGACCGCGAGCTGGGCGGTGGAAACCGCGACCGCGAAAGCCACGGCGGAGCCGAGCGCGATGACCACGGTCTTGCGCAGATCGCCGCGGCTCGCCACGCCCGCCTCCTCGAAATGGCCGGTGGAACGGGCGACGATGATGATCCCGACCAGGGTGGCCGCCATCGCTGCCCATTGCACCGCGTCGGGACGCGCACCGGCAAGCACGGCGAAGGCCACGACGAGCGCCGGATAACTGCCGACGATGGGCGAGACGACGGACAACGGTCCGCGCGCCAGCCCCTGATAGAGCAGTAGGGTCGCCAGCATCGTGGTCATGCCCGCGGCGCCGAGCAGCCAGAGTCCGGCGGGCGCCCAGTGGAGCGGGACCTCGGCGAGCCAGACCCAGAGCGAGAGCACTGCGGAGCCGACGAGCAGCATGCCGAACAGGGCGCTCTGGTGGCCGACCGCCCGCCCGCTGAAGCGGGCGACGAAGTCGGCGGTGCCCCAGCTGAGCGCAGTCACGCCGCCCCAAAGTCCCGGCGTCACGCTCGCCGCCTCTTCATGCTGTCTCCGACGGCGGCACCAGGCACTCTAATCCTGGTCCGCGCCCAGGAGTTGTCGCCGCGCATAATGCAGGTGATTGGTGACGATCGCGACGGCACCCTCGACGTCGCGGGTGCGGATTGCCTCATAGAGACTGCGATGCTGCCGGTTGTACTCGGTGATCCGCTCCGTCGTGAGGACCTTGTCCTTCATCGCGTTCCACTGGTCGTGGGTGCGGACCTCGTTGATCTGGCGATAGAGCCAGACCATCAGCGGATTGTGCGTGCATTCGGCGATTAGAAGGTGGAACTGCTCGTCCCAGAGGGTGAAGCCCTCCGGATCGCCGCTCGATGCCTCCGCCCGGTCGATCATCTCGCTGAGACGATCGATGTCGCGGGCCGTGGCGTTGAGCACGGCCAGCCGCGTCATATGCGGCTCCATCCCGAGCCGGACCTCGATCAGTTCGACTGGGCTGGTCAGCTCGGCGATATCGTCGGTATGGCTCCGCGCACGGAAATTGACGAAGGTGCCGCTGCCGACCCGCCGCGTGACCAGCTGTTCTTCCTCGAGCTGATCCAGGGCGATCCGGACCGTCGTGCGAGAGGCGCCGAAGGCCTCCGCCAATTGCCGCTCGGCCGGTAGCTTTTCTCCATAGGCGTAGCAACCGTCGATGATTGCTTGGCGCAGCTGCGCCGTGATCCAGGCCGAGCCCCGGACCGGGTCGCTGAGGACCCGGTCCGGGGTGCCCGGGCGGGGCGCTGCGGAGGCGGATAGGCTCGCGACACCGGCGGGCGAATCGAGCACGCCGCCATGCGCCCCCGGATCCGGCAAGCCGCGCGCACCAATTTTGGCCATTTCTGTGCCTTTTGAAAAAATTGGTTTGAAAGCGGACCGTCTTATGATTGAAATAATATCCGATTCCGTCAAGCCCATGGTCCCGCCGCTGCAGATGGCGTCGGGATTTCATCGGGGTCGCCTGCGAAGGGACGCAACATGGCTATACCCTCACACGTTAAATACCTCATCATCGGTGCCGGAATTCACGGGCTGAGTTCCGCCTATCACTTGGCGAAGAACCTGCGGGAACGCGGCAAGGGCAGCGGCAAGGACATCCTGGTCGTCGACAAGGGGGGCATTGCCTCCGGCGCGTCGGGGATCGCCTGCGGCGTGGTGCGGAACAACTACTTCCAGCCGGCGATGCGCCGCCTGATGGCGCACAGCGTCTCGATCTGGGAGAGCGATCCCGAAGCCTACAGCTATCATCCCGTGGGCTATATGCAGATCAGCCCCGAGGTGATGCACAAGGACGTCGCCCAGATCGCCAAGGAGCAGAAGGAGATCGGCTACGAGTCGGTCTTCATCGAGGGCGAGGCCGACAGCATGACCTACATGAAAGGCCTGCTCGACGATTGGCAGGCCAAGGGCATCACCTCGGTCCTGCACGAGAAGCGGGGCGGCTACGCCAACAACCGCGCCTCGATGTACGGCCTGGCGAAGAAGGCCGAGAGCGAGGGCGTCCGGATCCTGACCGGCGTCAAGGTCACCGGCATGCAGCGGGACAATGGCGGCGCCGTGAAGGCGGTGGAGACCGACCGCGGCACGATCGCTTGCGATCAGGTGATCGTCGGCGTCGGCCCGTGGGTCAAGCATATCTGGGACATGCTCGAGCTGCCCAACGCGATCAACATCAAGGGGCGCGACGGCAGGACGCACGAGAACGTGCCGATGTGGGCTTATTGGAGCCTGCAGGAGGGCACCCTCGGCGTCGATCCGAAGCTGCAGCGGACCAATGACGGCAAGATGCCGCCGGTGATCCATGTCGACACCGACGCGACGCTCTACTCCGATGTCGACGGCTCGGTCGTCACCGATCGGCTCTGGGGCATCTACTACAAGCCGGACTTCAATTTCGGCGGCATCCAGGGCGGCGCCATGCCCTACAAGATCGAGACGCCGCCCGACGAAGTGGCGGTTGACCCCTACGGCCCCGACTCGCCCGACTTCATCGTTGGCGACGATTTCGCCCATATGTGGTGCTCGGCGCTGGCCTTCTGCCAGAAGCGCTTCGAGGGGCAGATCAAGGTCTACAAGAAGGAGCCGTCGGGTGGCATCGGCTGCTTCACGGCCGACAGCTTCCCGGTCTTCGACCGATTCTGCGAGAACGCCTACATCATCGCCGATTCAAACCACGGCTATAAGATGATCGGGGTCGGCAAGCTGGTCGCTGACGATATCGTGGGTGCAGGCAGCGAGCTGCTCGAGCCCTTCCGGTTTTCACGCTTCGCCGAAGGTCGGCTCCATCCGACCTCAAACAGCCCGTTCCCCTGGAGCTAATCCGGGAGCGACGGCATAATATGGACAGGGAGGAATAAATTGGTTTGGAAATGGTTTGCGTTGGCCAGTCCGAGCCAACCCCCCTTCGTAGAGGAAACGTTCCATCAATCCTAACAGGACAGGGGTAAACCATGACCGATTTGGAGGCATATGTAAGCGCTGAAGGGCGCGCGGAACTGGTCAAGCAGGTCCGGTCGAAGATCGACGAACTGGGCATCAAATACATCTACTACCAATTCGTCTCCGTGACCGGCCGCATCGTCGGCAAGGGCGTACCGTCCGACCATTGGGAGCAGATCGCCGAGCGTGGCTTCCAGCTCGTCTACGGATCGACCGCGAATCTCTTCGTCGATCGTCATCGCAACTATATCGGCTATGGGCCGGAGGCGTCGGAGCTGGTCGGCATTCCCGACCCGGACACCTTCGTTCAGCTCCCCTGGGACAAGCGGATCGCGCGCGTCTTCTGCACCTGCTTCCGCAATCGCGAGGAGAGGGTGAACCCGGGTGGTCACCTGACCTCCGACTGCCGCGGCAATCTCAGGATCATCCACGAGCAGTTCCAGAAGGACCATAACGGTCTGCATCTGCGCCACGGCACCGAGCCGGAGATGATGTGGCTGAGAAAGGGCGAGGACGGGCTGCCGTCCGGCGGCTTCTCGAAGCCGAACTGCTATCACATCGACCAGTTCGAATCGCTGCGCCCGGTGTTCATGAAGGTCATCGAGTACGCCGAGGCGATGGGCCTGGACATGATCCAGGGCGATCACGAGGACGCCCCCGGCCAGCTCGAGCTGAACTTCACCTTCGACGACGCGCTGCGCACCGCCGACCGGCTGACCACCTACCGGCAGATCTGCGCGCAGGTCGCCCGCGAGTTCAACCTGATCGCCTGCTTCATGTCGAAGCCGTTCATGGGCGTCTCGGCCTCGGGCTGCCATCACAACCTGTCGCTTTGGCATGGCGGCGAGGACCGGCTCAACACGCTGCACCAGGATCCGATGCCGGGAATGGAGCAGAACTTCCTCTATCGCAAGGGCGGCGAGAACACCTTCCTGCCCGAGAATGGCGAGGGCAAGCCTGGTCCGATCGGCCTCTACAGCATCGGCGGTGTGATCCGGCATCTGGGTGCGCTGACCGCGATCGGTTCGTCGACGGTCAATTCCTATCGCCGGCTGTGGGATACCGGCTTCTGGGCGCCGGTCTATGCCGACTGGGGCTATCAGAACCGGACCTGTGCCCTGCGCGTCTCCGCGCCCGGCCGGTTCGAATACCGCTCGGTCGATTCGATGGTGAACCCGTATCTGATGGCCGGCGCGCTGCTCAAGGCGTTCGACGACGGCATCAAGAACAAGCTCGACCCGGGCGAGCCCGAGGAGCGCAACATCTACGAGGCGATGGCGGCCGGCAAGAAGGTGAAGAAGCTGCCGATGTCGCTGGGCGAGGCGCTGACCGAACTCGAGAACGACACCGTGATCCGGGAGGCGATGCCGGACGAGATGTACAAGGTCTTCACGCATTACAAGCGCGACGAGTGGGAGAAGTACATGGCCACCGTCACGGACTGGGACGTCGAGACCTACTGGGATTACCTGCCTTAAAGTGAAGGGAGTTCTACGCAATGTGCGGAATAGCCGGATTGATACATCGGCGTAAGACCGGCGACATCGGCCGGGAAATGACCTCGATGCTGCAGTCCCTCAAGCATCGTGGACCGGACTCGACCGGATTCGCGCTCTACGGCAAGCCCAAGAGCGACGAGCTTGTCATGCGGTTCAAGGTCGCCGAGCAGGAGGAGATGAACAAGGGCTTCGACATCCACGACCAGGTGAAGCAGCGCAAGGCGGAAGTGAACCGTCGGCTGGAGGAACTTGGCGCGAAGATCGTCGAGGAGGAGCCGGCGACCGAATACGCCTTCCGTTATCGGATGAAATATGACGGCGACCGGCGGAAGCTGGCCGATTATATCGAGGATGTCGATGGCGCGGAGATCCTGTCGCTCGGCCATGGGCTGGAGTTGATCAAGGATCTCGGCGACGCCGGTCGCGTCGCCAATCAGTACAGCCTCTCCAGCTTCAGCGGCACGCACGCCATCGGCCACACCCGCATGGCGACGGAGTCCGACGTCGATATCCGCTCGGCCCATCCCTATTGGGCCTATCCCTTCGCCGATGTCTCGGTGGTGCATAACGGCCAGCTCACGAACTACTGGAACGGCCGGCGCGCTCTCGAGCGGCGGGGCCATCGGTTCATGTCGAACTGCGACTCGGAGCTGATCGCCGTCTATCTCGCCGACAAGATGGAGCAGGGAGCCGAGCTCGAGGACGCCATGCGCGACTCGATCGAGGAACTCGATGGCGTCTTCACCTATCTGGTTGCGACGTCCGACAGCCTCGGCATGGCCAAGGACACGATGGCGGCGAAGCCGATGGTCCTCTACGAGGGTGACGACTTCATCGGCCTGGCCTCGGAAGAGGTCGCGATCCGCAGCGTGTTCCCGCACGAAATCAACACCTTCGATCCTTACGAGGGCGAAGTTCGCGTTTGGAAGAGCCACGCATGAAACAGCATATCTCTCACGAAATGGGGATGCACACCGAGCAGCTCGCCGGTCGCACCCAGCAACGCTTCTTCTCGCCCGAGGAGGAGGAGAATTTCGTCTATCCGGGGTCGTTCGACGTCGACTTCAACAAACGCACGGAGCTCGACGCCGGACCGCTCGACGCGAAGCAGATCAACCTGAAGCTTCGCGAGTTGATGAGCCAGGGCTACGGCACCATCGTGCTGAAGAACCCTGGCGCCAAGCACGGCGTTGCCGTCGGCATCCTGAACCGCCTGCAGCTCTATATCGAGGGCAGTCTCGGCTATTTCGGTTGCGGCCTGATCGACGGCCCGAACATCCGTATCAAGGGCCGCGTGGGCTGGTCCTGCGGCGAGAACATGATGGCGGGCACCATCATCGTCGAGAAGAACGCAGGCTCGACCTTTGGCGCTGCGCTGCGTGGCGGCGATCTGGTCTGCCTCGGTGACGTCGGCGCCCGAACCGGCATCGATATGAAGGGCGGCACTATCATCGTCGGCGGCCGCACCGGCGCCTTCTCCGGCTTCATGATGCAGCGCGGCCGCATGGTCGTTCTTGGCGACGCCGGCAAGAACCTCGGCGATTCCATGTATGACGGCACGATCTATGTGGGCGGCAAGATCGCCGACCTCGGCGTCGATGCCGTTCCGGGTGAGATGACCGATCTCGACGTGGCTTGGCTGAATCGCAAGCTGAAGCTTTACGGGCTGGAGACGCCGAACGGCGTCGAGAACATGACCAAGATCGTCGCCGGCAAGAAGCTCTGGAACTACGACAATCTCGAGCCGTCCGAAAAGAAGATCGTGCTTTAGGCCTCGGCCGATCCTCGCAGGCTCGAACGAAAGGAACAGGTAAACATGGCGAAAGAGAAACAGGCGCCGCAGACGGCACCGGCCGGGAAGAAGCCGAAGCGCAACACGAGTCTCCTCGGTCGTAGCTTCATCTTCCCGCATGAAGTCATCGACGATATCCACATCAAGGCGGAGCTCGGCCGCTACCGGATGCGCGGCTTCTCGCTTTTCAAGAAGATCCCGACCTGGGACGATCTCACCTTCCTGCCCGGCACGCTGACCCGCTTCGTCATCGAAGGCTATCGCGAGAAGTGCCTGACGAAGACGATCATCGGTCCTAAGGCGAAGCGGCCGCTGGAGCTCGATATTCCGATCTACATCACCGGCATGAGCTTCGGCGCGCTGAGCTTCGAGTCGAAGATCGCGCTCGCGCGCGGCGCCACGATGGCCGGGACCGCAACCTGCTCGGGCGAGGGCGGCATGATCCCCGACGAGCGGCGGTTCTCGTCGAAATGGTTCTACCAGTGCATCCAGTCGCGCTATGGCTTCAACCCGCATCACCTGCAGCTTGCCGACGCGGTCGAATTCTTCATCGGCCAGGGCTGCAAGGTCGGTCTCGGCGGCCATCTGATGGGCCAGAAGGTGACCGACCAGGTGGCGGAGATGCGCTCGCTGCCGGCCGGCATCGACCAGCGCTCGCCTGCCCGTCATCCCGACTGGCTCGGTCCCGACGATCTCGCGCTCAAGATCCAGGAGATCCGGGAGGCGACCAACTGGGAGATCCCGATCCAGCTCAAGCTCGGCGCGGCGCGCGTCTATGACGACGTCCGCATGGCGGCGAAGACCGGTCCGGACAGCATCTATATCGACGGTATGGAAGGCAGCACCGGCGCCGGCCCGCATTTGGCGACCGAGGAAACCGGCGTGCCCGGCATCGCCGCGATCCGCCAGGCGCGCAAGGCGCTGGACGATGTCGGCAAGACGGGCGAGATCTCGCTGGTCTATGCCGGCGGTATCCGCAACGGCGCCGATGTGGCCAAGGCCATCGCCCTTGGAGCGGACGCGGTCGCGATCGGCCACTCGGCGCTGATGGCGTTGAACTGCAACAAGGACATCCCCGAGGCCGACTACATCAACGAGGTCGGTGTCGAGGCCGGCGACTGCTATCACTGCCATACAGGCCGTTGCCCTGTCGGTGTCACGACCCAGGATCCGGAACTCCGCAAGCGTCTCGATCCCGATGAGGCGGCCGAGCGCGTCTACAACTTCCTGCACTGCCTCGCCATCGAGTGCCAGATGATGGCGCGGGCCTGCGGCAAGACCAACGTGCATTCGCTCGAGCCGGAGGATCTTGCGGCGCTGACCATGGAGGCCTCTGCGCTCGCCATGGTCCCGCTTGCCGGATCCCAGCACACGGTCGGGCGTCCCGACATGCACCGGTATTAAGGAGGGGCACTCATGGCAACCACAGGCAAGGCTGCGCCGACCCAACCCAAGTCGCTGGAGTCGGTCAAGGACATTGATCACTTCATCAAGACTGAGGGCCTCGATACCGCGCGCGAGAAGGAGATTGGGCAGCACATCGGCTACCGCTACGACGTCAACCTGGTGCCGGACTACAGCCGTCTCACGCCATTTCTCAAGACCTATATGGAGACGATGGGCTGGGACGACCTCAACTGGCTCGAGGATGTCCATCTGGGCTATGAAGAGGGCCGGGCGGCGGTGTTCGACCGGAACATCAATGGCTGGGTCACCGTTCCGGAGAACATGAAGCTGCCGGACAACCAGCAGGATCGCGACATGCTGGCCCGAGAGCTTCTTATCAAGTTCCAGATGTCGAAGCGCCACCCGATGGTGGATCTTCGGAAGGCCTACAAGAAGTTCTGATGAGGTGGAGGATGCAGGCGGGATGTCTAGTGGTCTGATCGCAACGCTTGGAAACCAAGCGTTGCGTGAATCAGCCCACCAAGTTTGAATCTCGTGTGATTCAGCCTCCAACACTTGGGGACCAAGCGTTGGAACCATCACACGAGAATCCCGCCTGTTTTCGTTTGGGCCGATCAGTCGGCCGGGAGGCTTGAGCTCCGCATCCAGTCCGGCGTGAACGACAAGACGCGGACGCCAGCCGGGATGTCGGAATTGAATAGACGATTATGCCAGTAGGTCGCTTGGTAGAATGCGTCGTTCTCGTCTAGCTCGTCGACTTCGCAAGGGATACGGTATCCCTTACTGAACTGCGAGAACTCGAGCATGCAACGGCCTTCCGCGAGAAGGTGATCGACGAGCGGCATGGCGGGGCCGAACAGCGCAGTCATAACGTCGCTGAAGTCTCGGGGCCGCTGAAAGTAGTTGGAGGCAAGGATCTGCAAAGCCTTGTCGTAGCGCTCGACCGGATCGAGGGTCTTCAGGACCTGATAGCGGAACAGCTGAGTGCTGGGCTCCGGGTCGTCCTGCACGATCAGGACGGTTATTCCGCCGGCGATCTCCTCGCCCCTCACGGTGGTCACATGCGGCCGCATTCCCTGCGACGGTCGACCGGAATTCTCGCGGACCGCCAGTTGCCGCAAGCGGCATTGCCAGCCGAGAAACTCGTCCCGCAACGCCGCCGCGGCCGGCTCGAGCAGAATGACATTGTCGCGGTCGTCGTCGGTCATCTTCAGCGCTCCTTTTCTGATGGGTTCGAAAACCGGCGCCTTCGAACCTTCTTGTTCTTCTTGTTTGCTCCAGGTTGCCGACCAGTCTCTGCCGGCTTTCTCGTCTTTATCTTCTTGAACGACTCACCTATCATTCAAAAACTGTTCCTAAGGGGAATCTGGAATGGGGCAGGGACAAAAGCAAGTGTCGGCAGTACTACAGATGGCGACCCTTTGTCCGTCATGTTAATGGAATTTTTCCGCGCGGCGGGGCATGCGGTGGTGGTGCGTTGCCGCCGAAGGGCAACGCCGGCGTATCCTTTCAACCTTAGCATCTCGGGCGACAGCCCTCGCGGTGAGGAGGCGCGGTACTGAAAGTCTGAATCATATCCAATCGAGGCTGAACCGGTCCGGCTCCGGCTCGCGTGATTCGAGCTGGCCGAACGAGCCGGCCCAACGAAAACCAAGTCCTTAAAAAAGGGGGACGGAATGGATAGTGATATTGGCGCTCTAACAATCATATTTACCGAGTTCTACTACTGGGTGACCGTGGTTTTCATGTTCCTGATCCATGTTGGATTCTGCATGTATGAAGTCGGTGCTTCGCGGACCAAGAACATGATGCACACCCTGATGAAGAACACGATGCTGATCCCTCTCGTCACCGTCACCTTCTTCTTCTTCGGCTGGTGGATCTATTGGGCGTTCCCCAACGGGATCCCCTATATCACCGGCGATGTTCCGGAGTTGGCGGCGGCGAACACCGCCTGGTCCGAGGTGATGGCGCCCAACATGCAAGACCGCATCACCGGCGTCTTCTGGGCTGCTTTCCTGCTGTTCTCCTGGACGGCGGCTTCGATCGTGTCGGGTGCGGTGATCGAGCGGATCCGGTCCGGCGCGTTCTGGCTCATTGCTGTGCTGGTCGGCTCGTTCGCCTGGATCATCGACGCCGCCTGGGGCTGGCATCCGGACGGCTGGATGGTCCGCGTTCTCGGCTATCACGATGCCTATGCCTCGGGCGTTATCCATGCGATCGCCGGCGGTGCGGCGCTTGCGGTGTTGCTCAACCTCGGCCCGCGCATCGGCAAGTTCCGGGCCGACGGCACCCCGCGCAACATCGTGCCGCATAACCCATGGCTGGTCACAGTGGGGCTGTTCCTCATCTATACCGGGTTCTGGGGCTTCTATGTCGCCTGCAACATCCCGATCTGGGACATCCAGGCCGGCGACGGCGTGTTCTATTCGGCGACCAATATCTATCTGGCGCCGACCACTCTGTCGGGCATCACGCTGAACTTCCTGATGTCGCTGTCGGGCGGGCTGATGGCCGCCTATATCGTCTCGCGAGGCGACGCCTTCTGGACCTATTCCGGTGGGCTGGCGGGTCTCATCGGCGCATCGGCCGGCAACGATCTGTACCACCCGGTCCAGGCGATGCTGATCGGCGCCGTCGTGGCCGCGATCATCTATAAGCTGCACCACTGGGTGGAGCGGCGGTTCAAGATCGACGATGCGGTCGGCGCCGTGGCCGTGCATGGCTATGCCGGCTTCCTCGGCGTGGTCATCGCCGGCTTCATGCTGTGGGGCTATCCGGCCTCGCCGAATCCCGAATACGCCGCGATCTCGCCGTGGGGCAACTTCATCGGCGCGATCATCATGTTCTTCGTCCTCGGCTTCGTTCCCGCCTATGTCCTGTCGGCCATCCTCAAGGGGATGGGCGCGCTCCGGATTCCGCGGGAGATCGAACTGGTCGGTCTCGACCTGTCCGAATATGCGGGGCGCTATATGAGCGAAGAAGATGTGAAGAACGCGGAACTCGATGAGGCGCGCGGCGCCGGCTACGTCCGATAGAATGGGAGGAAATGAGAGATGAGTACCGGAGATATCGTCGACTGGACGGGCACGATGGCCGATGTCGGTCCGCTCTATCCGTTCGTCGGATCGGAATATTTGCTGTTCCTCGTCGGCATGGCCTTCTGGATCGGCTGGCATATCTGGCAGTTCCGGATGGAGAACAGCAACTATCGGGACGACTCGGAGACCTTGAAGCAGAACAACAATATGGATAAGGCGCTGCGCGGCGAAAGCGTGCTCCGGCCGATGTAGCCTGGGCGAGGCGCGATCAGGCGGACGTCGGTTTTCCGGCGTCCGCCATTCTTTACGGGCGTAGCGGAACATCGCCCGTTGCCGTGGTTCGGCCTGTCGGGGGCGCAAAATCAGGGCTGAACCACAGGAAAAAATCTTGCTTGATAAGAAACATAGCGGTAGCTTGCACAGAGGTAAGAAGGCCCGTCTTCGCGATGCCGGATGCTCCGGCGCCGGCCTGGATTTTCAAAGCCGGAATTTTCAGGCGAATAGGGTCGATCTGTTGCCGGCGCATCTGGCGTAACCTCGCGTCTTATGCGAGGTTTCGCCGCGAGAATGTCGCCCGCAGAGTGCAGGTGTAGGAATGCCCCTCGGTCTTCTGAAATACGGTTTGAGCAGCAAATATCCGGCCCGGCGCCATTTCCCGCCGGCCAAGGATCTCAAGCGAAGCTATGACGTCGTGATCATCGGCGGCGGCGGACATGGCCTCGCCGCCGCCTACTATCTGGCCCGCGATTACGGCATCACCAATGTCGCCGTGCTCGACAAGGGCTATCTCGCCGGCGGCAACACGGCGCGCAACACCGCGATCATCCGGTCGAACTATCTGACCCCTGAAGGCGTCCGGTTCTACGAAGAATCGATGAGGCTGTATCGCGAGTTGAGCGAGGAGTTCTCCTACAACATCCTCTACTCGGTCCGGGGTCATTTCACGTTGGCCCATACCGATGCGGCGATGCGGACCAGCCGCTGGCGCGCCGAGGTCAACAAGCATCTCGGCGTCGATTCCGAGCTCATTTATCCGGACGACATCCGCAAGCTCTGCCCGTCGATGAATCTCAGCGACGACGTGCGCTATCCGATTCTGGGCGCGCTCTACCATCCGCCGGGCGCGATCGCGCGCCATGACGCCGTCGCCTGGGGCTATGCCGCCGGCGCGGCGCGGCGCGGGGTCGAGATTCATCAGATGACCGAGGTCACCGGCATCCTGACGGAGAACGGGCGCGTCAAGGGCGTCGAGACCAACCGCGGCACGATCCATTGCAACAAGGTGCTGCAGGCGGTCGCCGGTTCGAGTTCCCTGGTCGGCAAGATGGCCGGCCTTCGCCTGCCGATCCGGACCATTCCGCTGCAGGCCTGCGTCTCGGTGCCCTTGAAGCCGTTCCTCGACCAGATCGTCGTCTCGGGCAGCCTGCATGTCTATGTCTCGCAGTCGTCGCGTGGCGAGTTGGTGATGGGCGGATCGACCGATCCCTACGCCCTCTACTCGACGCGCTCGACGCTCGATTTCAAGGAGTCGCTGCTCGGCCATATGCTCGAGCTGTTTCCCTTCCTCGGCGAGGTCTCGGTTCTCCGGCAGTGGGCGGGGATGACCGATATGACCCCCGACTTCAGCCCGGTCATGGGCCTGACGCCGATCGAGAACTATTACATCGACTCGGGCTGGGGAACCTGGGGCTTCAAGGCGACGCCGATCTGCGGCCGGACCATGGCGGACACGGTGGCGACCGGCGTCGCGCCGAAGCTCATCGAGCCTTTCCGGCTCAGCCGGTTCGATGAGTTCGCCCAGGTGGGCGAGAAGGGCGCCGCGTCGGTCGGTCACTGAGAGGGTTCCTGCCATGAAAATCATGAATTGCCCGCTCAATGGGCCGCGCAACATCTCCGAGTTCGTCTGGGGCGGCGAGGTCAGGACCATGCCGGACCCGAACGGCTGCACGACCGAAGAGTGGGCGGACTACGTGTTCCTGGAAAACAATACCGCCGGCATCGTTCGCGAGTGGTGGTGCCATGTCCCGACCTCGTTCTGGTTCATCGCGGAGCGCAACACAGTGACGGATGAGATCATCAGGACCTACCCGGCTGGGGAGGTTTTCAAGACGCGCGTCGACTTCGCGCCGCGTCCGAAGACGCAAGAGGGCACGCGATGAATGGAACCGGGGTGAACGGGGCCGGAATGAACGGAGCTGGGCGGCTGCCGGCACCAGCGGGGCGGCTGATCGATCGTAATCGGACTGTCCAGTTCAACTTCGAAGGGCGCAGCTATGAGGGCTTCGCCGGCGACACGATCGCCAGCGCGCTCGCGGCGAACGACGTCTGGCTGCTGTCCCGCTCGTTCAAATATCGGCGTCCGCGCGGCGTTCTGACGATGGCCGGACAGGATGCGAACACGCTGGTCCAGATCGGCCCGGAGCCGAACGTCCTCGCCGACCGGCGCAGTATCGGCAACGGCATCAGCGTGCTGGGCCAGAACTATGACGGCAGCCTTGAGAACGATCGCGGCCGCTGGGTCGAGTCGTTCGGCCGGTTCATGCCGGTCGGCTTCTATTACAAAGCGTTCTACAAGCCGAAGAGCGCCTGGAAGTTCTGGGAGCGCGTCATCCGGAACAAAGCCGGGCTCGGCAAGGTCGACGTCGACGCCCACCACGGCTACTTCGACAAGCAATATCTGTTCGCCGACGTCGCGGTGATCGGCGGCGGCCCCGCCGGATTGTCGGCGGCGCTGCAGGCGGCAGAGGCGGGTGCCGAGGTGATCCTGGTGGACGATACGCCCGAGCTCGGCGGATCGCTGAACTACGCCCGGTTCGACGGCAGCGGCGAGATGGCCCGCACGGTCGGCGGCGAGTTGCGGGCGGCGGTCGCGCTGACTCCCAACATCCGCGTGCTGAGCGCGGCGACCTGCACCGGCTGGTTCTCCGACAACTGGCTGCCGGTCATCGCCGGCGACCGGCTTTACAAGATGCGGGCGAAGGCCGTGGTCATGGCGACCGGCTCGATCGAGCAGCCGATGGTGTTCCGCAATAACGACCTGCCGGGCGTCATGCTCGGCTCGGCGGCGCAACGCCTGATCAGCTTCTACGGTGTGAAGCCGGGTCGCCGGGCTGTCGTCGCCACCGCGAACGCCGATGGCTATGGCGTGGCGCTCGACCTTATCGAGGCGGGGGTGGCCGTTCAGGCGGTCGTCGACCTGCGCCCGTCGGTCGCGCCGTCACCGCTGGCGAAGGCGATCTTCAATCGCGGCATCCGCGTGGTGACCGGCCACACGATCGCCGAGGCGATGCCGTCGGCCGCGCGGGACCGGGTCGCGGGCGTGCTCGTCGCCGAGATCACGGGCGAGGGCACCTTCGCGCAGGCGGCGGAGACGATCGAATGCGATCTGGTCTGCATGTCCGTCGGTTACACCCCGGCGGGGCAGCTGCTGCATCATGCCGGTACCAAGTTCTTCTATGACCGGGCCTCCCACATGTTCCAGCCGGGGGTCGTTCCGGCGCATGTCTTCCCGGCGGGGTCGGTGAACGGGACCTATAATCTCGACACCGTGATCGCGGAGGGGCGCCATGCCGGATGGGCGGCGGCGAAGGATGCCGGCTTGGCCGCCGGCGCGGAACCGGCCATGTCCGGTGAAAAGGGCGCGGCCGGCCAGACCCATCCCTGGCCGATCTTCCCGCACCCGAAAGGCAAGGACTTCGTCGATTTCGACGAGGACCTGCAGGTGAAGGATCTCATAAACGGCCTCGCCGACGGATATGACAATATCGAGCTGCTGAAGCGCTACTCGACGGTCGGCATGGGCCCGTCGCAGGGCCGCCATTCCGCCGTCGCCGCGGTCCGCATCACGGCGAAGGAGACTGGCCGCGACATTGCCGGCATGAGCGTGACGACGCAGCGGCCGCCCTATATGCCGGAGAAGTTCGGCCATCTCGCCGGCCGCGTCTTCGAACCCGAGCGCCATACGGCGATGCATCACCGCCATATCGAGGCGGGCGCGAAGATGATGGTGGCGGGACTCTGGTACCGCCCTGCCTTCTATGGCCCGTCCGAGAACCGCGAGCAGGCGATCCGCGAAGAGGTGCTGAGCGTCCGCGAGAATGTCGGCCTCATCGACGTGTCGACGCTCGGCGGGCTCGACATCCGGGGGGCGGACGCGGCGGAGTTTCTCAACCGCCTCTACACCTTCGCCTATGCGAAGCAGCCCGTGGGCCGGTCGCGCTACGTCCTGATGACCGAGCAGGCGGGCGCGATCATCGACGACGGCGTCGCCTGCCGCTTCCATGACGAGCATTTCTACGTCACCGCGACGACGGGCGGCGTCGATGCGGTCTACCGCCAGATGCTGTTCTGGAACGCCCAGTGGCGGCTCGATGTCGACGTGGCCAACGTCACCGCCGCCTATGCCGGCGTCAACATCGCCGGGCCGCGCTCCCGCGAGGTCCTGCAGAAGCTCTGCGACGACGTCGACCTGTCGGCCGAGGCATTTCCCTATATGGGCGTGCGCACGGGCACGGTCGCCGGCGTGCCGGTGCGCCTGCTGCGGGTCGGCTTCGTCGGCGAACTCGGCTATGAGATCCATATTCCGGCGAGCCAGGGCGAGGTGGTCTGGGATGCTTTGATGGCGGCCGGCCAGCCCTTCAGCATCCGCCCCTTCGGCGTCGAAGCGCAGCGCGTGCTGCGCCTGGAGAAGGGGCACATCATCGTCGGCCAGGATACCGACGGCCTTACCCATCCCTACGAGGCGGATATGGCCTGGGCGATCAGCCGCAAGAAGCCGTTCTTCGTCGGCGGGCGCTCCATCGAGATCCAGGCCGAGAAGGGCCTGACGCGGAAATTGGTCGGCTTCACTCTTGATGACCCGCAGGCACCGGTCCCCGAGGAGTGCCATCTGGTGATCCGCGGCGGCGCTATCGTCGGCCGCGTCACCTCGGCCGTGCGGTCGCCTTCGGTCGGCAAGGTGATCGGCCTCGCTTATGTGGCGCCGGACCAGGCGGAGGTCGGCCAATCCTTCGACATTCGCATCGGCGGGGGCCGGATGATCGAGGCCCGCGTCGTTCCGATTCCCTTCTACGACCCGGAAAACAAGCGACAGGAGATGTAGCCGTGGCTGCAGTCAATGCCCTTCAGCCGACCGATCGCCTGCGGCGCAGCTTCGTCTATCGCATCCTGCAGGCGAATGGCGCCGTCTTCGAGGAGATCAACGGCGGCGCCGTCGCGATGAGGTTCGGCGCTTCGACCGAGTCGGAGGTTGCGAAGGCCCGCAGGCTCGGCCTTGCCGACCTGTCGCCGCTGCCGCGCACCGGTTTTAAAGGTGTCGGCACGGTCGACTGGCTGACGGCGCAGGGCCTGACCATCGGTCCGGACAGCAACCGCGCCTACCGGCAGAGCGGTGGCGAGCTTGCGGCGCGGCTGGCGCCGACGGAAGTGCTGCTGCTCGACTCCCTGTCCGGTGACGGGGCGCTGATCGAGCGGTTGAACGGCGCATGGGGCTGGAGCACCGAGACGCCGCGGAAGCCGATCGGCTATCCGATGCCGCGCGCCGACAGCCATTGCTGGTTCGCGGTGACCGGAGAGCAGGCCCCCGCCATGTTCGCGAAGATCTGTGGCGTCGATCTGCGCCCGAACAAGTTTCCCGAGGGGGCGATTGCCCAGACCTCGGTCGCCAGGATTAATGGAATCGTGATTCGGCAGGCGACGGCCCTGCCAAGCTATTATCTGCTCGCAGACAGCGCCTCCGCAGAGTATCTGTGGCATGGCGTAATGGACGCGATGCTTGAGTTCGATGGCGGGCCGGTCGGCTTGGCGGCAGTTCGGGAGCTGAGCAGCGGCGTCTAGGCAGCCTCCGACCTCTGGCCAGGTTGGCCGGGTGCAGGGACCCTGCCTGGATTGCCGTGATCAGGCAGGCGTTTCGGTGCCCGGGAAGGAAGGGGGAGGTTGACGAAAAGTCGACAGAACGAGGAGTTTCAGGATCCGCACGCGCTTTCCGGTGCTCGCGACAGCGGTCTTGAGGTTTCGATCGGCCGGGAAGTCCGGGAATTTCGCCGCAAGCTCGACATGACGGTGGCCGAGTTGGCGCGTCTCGCAGACCTGTCCGCGGGCATGCTGTCCAAGATCGAGAACGGAATGACCTCGCCGTCTCTGGCCACATTGCAGTCGCTGTCCCGCGCGCTGCATGTACCGGTCACCGCCTTCTTCCGAAAATATGAGGAGGAGCGCGACGCCACCTTCGTCAAGGCTGGCCAGGGTCTGACGATCGAGCGGCGCGGGACGCGGGCCGGGCATCAGTATCAGCTGCTCGGCCATACGATGCGCAAGAATATTGCGGTCGAACCTTACCTGATCACCTTGAGCGAGCGGTCCGACGTCTTTCCGCTCTTTCAGCACGCCGGCGTCGAGTTCCTCTATATGCTCGAAGGCGAGGTCGGCTATCGCCACGGTGACAAGACCTACATCCTCACGCCCGGCGATTCGCTGTTCTTCGATGCCGACGTGCCGCATGGCCCCGACGATCTGCGACGCCTGCCCATCCGTTTCCTCTCGATCATCACCTACGCCCGGGGACCGGAAGAGTAGGCTGAAAATTCCTGAGAGGAAATTTTTTTTCCTCATCATTGCGCAGCGGATGATTTTCCGCTAACGTCGCCTGTGCTTGGGTGTCCACGAAAGGGCAGTGTCATCATGTGTGGAATCGTCGGTCTTTTTCTGAAAAAGCCGGAACTTCGGCCGCAACTCGGCGCGCATCTGCAGACCATGCTGGTCGGCATGACCGATCGCGGGCCCGATAGTGCCGGCATCGCCGTCTATCATCGCCCGGTCGAGGCGAATCAGTGCAAATTGACGACCTTTCACGCCAACCCGGACTATCCCTGGCGGAAGCTCGGGGGGCAGCTCGCCGAGGCGCTCAACGCCGAGGTGGATGTCGAGATCAAGGCCAATCACGCGGTGATCACTGTCGGCGCCGCCGAAGGCTCGGCGCGCGCCTGGATCACCCGCAGCCATCCGGAGGTCCGGATCATGGGCTATGGCCAGCTGATGGAGGTCTATAAGGACATGGGCCTGCCGGCCGACGTGGCGCGGCGATATTCCCTGGAGGGGATGGAAGGGTCGCACGCGATCGGCCACACCCGCATGGCGACGGAAAGCGCGGTGACGACCGAGCATTCGCATCCCTTCACCGCGGCGCCCGATATGTGCCTGGTCCATAACGGCTCGCTCAGCAACCACAACAATCTCAGGAAGTGGCTGCGTCGGCGCGGGCTGGAGTTCGAGACCGACAATGACAGCGAGGTGGCGGCGCGTTACTTCGCCTACCGCCTCGGCGAGGGTGCGACCCTGGCCGAAGCGCTGGAGGCCGGCCTGCGCGACCTCGACGGCTTCTACACCTTCACCATGGGCACCCGCGACGGCTTCGCCGTGTTGCGCGACGGCATCGCCTGCAAGCCGGCGGTGCTCGCGGAGACCGACGACTGGGTCGCCATGGCGTCGGAGTTCCGCAGCCTCGCCAACCTGCCCGGCGTCGAGAAGGCCAATATCTGGGAGCCGGAGCCGGCCGTTGTCTATACCTGGAGCCTGCAGGAAGCCGCATGAATACCATCGATCTTTCCAAAACACCGGTCCGCGAACTCAATCAGCGCCTCCACGATCTGACCCCGGACACGAACGAGCGCCTGTGGCGGATCACCAATCTAAAGGGTGAGCACGCGCTCGCCGTCGGTCTCACGGTCCCCATCGAGGTCGAGATCGACGGGCATGTCGGTTACTACTGCGCCGGCATGAACAAGGAGGCCAAGGTCGTGATCACCGGCCATTGCGGCGTCGGCGTGGCCGAGAACATCATGTCCGGCGAGGTGCGGGTAAAGGGCAACGCATCGCAGGCGGCCGCGGCGTCTGGTCATGGCGGCCTCGTGGTCATCGAGGGCGACGCCAGCGCCCGCTGCGGCATCTCGATGAAGGGCGTCGACATTGTCGTCGGCGGATCGGTCGGACATATGAGCGCCTTCATGGGACAGAGCGGGAGTCTGGTCGTCTGCGGCGATGCGGGGCAGAGCCTGGGCGACTCGATCTATGAAGCCAGGCTCTATGTCCAGGGAAGCGTCGAGAGCCTCGGCTCCGACTGCATCGAGAAGGAGATGACGCCGCATCATCTGGCAAAACTCGAGCGGCTGCTGTCCCGCGCCGGGATCGAGGCCGACCCTCGTCGCTTTCGCCGATATGGCTCGGCGCGGCGGCTCTACAGCTTCCACGTCGATCAAGCGGAGCAGTACTGATGGCTGACGATTCCCGTTCGTTCCCGTCCGGCGGCGAAGCCCCCTGGGGTGGTCGCGAGTCCTGGACGTTCGATCAACCGACGATCTCCTACATCCAGCGCGCCGCGACGACGGGCATCTATGATATCCGCGGTGGTGGCGCCAAGCGCCGCGTTCCGCATTTCGACGATCTTCTGCTCCTCGGAGCGAGCGTCTCCCGGTACCCGCTCGAGGGCTATCGCGAGCGGTGCGACACCAACGTCGCGCTGGGAACCCGTTTCGCCAAGAAGCCGATCGAGCTGAAGATTCCGGTGACGATCGCCGGCATGTCGTTCGGCGCCCTTTCGGCCCATGCCAAGGAGGCGCTGGGCCGTGGCGCCAGCCAAGCCGGCACCAGCACCACCACGGGCGACGGCGGCATGACGGACGAGGAGCGCAAGGCGTCGAAGATGCTCGTCTATCAGCTTCTGCCCTCCCGCTATGGCCTCAACCCCGACGACCTGCGCCGGGCCGACGCCATCGAGGTGGTGATCGGTCAGGGCGCCAAGCCCGGTGGCGGCGGCATGCTGCTCGGCCAGAAGATCAGCGACCGGGTGGCTGCGATGCGGAACCTGCCCAAGGGGATCGACCAGCGAAGCGCCTGCCGTCATCCAGACTGGACCGGCCCGGACGACCTGACGATCAAGATCCAGGAGATCCGCGAGATCACCGACTGGGAAAAGCCGATCTATGTTAAAGTCGGCGCCACGCGGACGCGTTACGATGTTGCGCTGGCGGTCAAGGCGGGCGCCGACGTGGTCGTCGTCGACGGCATGCAGGGCGGTACCGCGGCGACCCAGGACGTGTTCATCGAGCATGTCGGAATTCCGACCCTGGCGGCCGTTCGTCTCGCCGTCGAGGCCTTGCAGGAGCTCGACATGCATCGCAAGGTGCAGTTGATCGTCTCCGGCGGTATCCGGACCGGCGCCGACGTGGCCAAGGCGCTCGCGCTGGGCGCCGATGCCGTCTCCATCGGGACCGCGGCCATGGTCGCGCTCGGCGACAACAGCCCGCATCTCGTCGACGAGTATCGCAAGCTCGGGACGGCGCCGGGCTATTACGACGATTGGCAGGAAGGGCGGGATCCGGCCGGTATCTCGACGCAGGATCCGGAGCTCGAGAAGCGGCTCGATCCGGTCCTCGGCGGCCGCCGGATCGCCAACTACCTGCAGGTGCTGACCCTGGAGTGCCAGACGCTGGCCCGCGCCTGCGGCAAGACCCACGTCCACAATCTGGAGCCTGACGATCTCGTCGCGCTGACGATCGAGGCGGCGGCGATGGCCGGCGTCCCGCTGGCCGGGACCGGGTGGATTCCCGGGCGAAGCTAGCGAGCGAGGCGGGGACTTGCCGGCCCGCGGGCCGGCCCGGGGACCATGCAGTGGAATGATGCAACAAAACACCCGGCGATGCCGGGCGCGGAAAGAGAAGCAGGGAGCGATAGATGCCCGTCGATCTTCAGAAAGTAGCTAAAGAGAGGAATATCAAATATTTCCTGATCAGCTTCGTCGACATGTTCGGCGGGCTGCGGGCCAAGCTGGTCCCGGCACAGGCGATCGGACAGATGCAGCGCGACGGCGCCGGGTTCGCCGGCTTCGCCACCTGGCTCGACATGTCGCCGGCCGATCCCGACCTGTTCGGCAAGCCTGATCCGGACAGCCTCATCCAGCTCCCCTGGAAGCCGGAGGTCGGCTGGCTGGCCAGCGACCTGTGGATGGACGGCAAAGAGGTGGCGAACACGCCGCGCGTGATGCTGAAGAAGCAGATCGCGGCCGCCGCGAAGCAGGGCTATCGCATGAAGAGCGGCGTGGAATGCGAATTCCACCTCGTCACGCCGGACGGCAAGGCTCTGGCCGATCCGCATGATACGCTGGAAAAGCCCTGCTACGACCAGACGGCGCTGATGCGGCGCTATGACGTGATCACCGAGATCTGCGACAGCATGCTCCAGCTCGGCTGGGGTCCGTATCAGAACGACCATGAGGATGCCAACGGCCAGTTCGAGATGAACTGGGACTATGACGACTGCATGAAGACGGCCGACCGCCACGTATTCTTCAAGTACATGGTCAAGACCATCGCCGAGAAGCATGGTTTGCGGGCGACCTTCATGCCGAAGCCCTTCATGAACCTGACCGGCAATGGCTGCCACGCTCATATCTCGGTCTGGGACGAGACGGGCAAGACCAACCTGTTCCAGGACGATGCGGGCGAACTCGGATTGTCGAAGCTCGCCTATCAGTTCCTCGGCGGCATCATGCATTCGAGCGAGGCGCTCTGCTCGATTTTCACGCCCACCGTCAACAGCTTCAAGCGGATCAACGCGCCGCGGACGACCTCCGGCGCGACATGGTCGCCGAACACCATCAGCTATACCGGGAACAACCGGACCCACATGGTGCGGATTCCCGATGCCGGCCGGTTCGAGCTGCGGCTGATGGACGGCGCGGTCAATCCGTATCTGCTTCAGGCCGGCGTGCTGGCGGCCGGCCTCGACGGTATCGCCAACCAGCGCGACCCGGGCGAGCGGCTCGACATCAACATGTACACGGATGGCCACAAGCTGGAGAACGTCCGGCGGCTTCCGCTCAATCTTCTCGATGCGATCCGCATCACGGACCAGAGCAAGGTCCTCCGCGCCCAGCTCGGCGACGCGTTCGTGGACAGCTACGTCAAGATGAAGAACGAGGAATGGCGGAGCTACATGCGGCACCTGTCGGGCTGGGAAACCGCCAATACGCTCGATTGCTGACCGCTGCGTAAAGGCGCGACGATTCGTCGCAGGCAGGTGTGGCCGCAAACGCCTCGCAAACGCCTTGACGGCCGGTCGGGGGGTGGCGTGGCGGTTGCGCCTGCTTCCGTTTTTTGGCAAACACACCGGGACCGTATGTCGGGCGGCTCCGGCAGCGAATGAAAAATGAGGGAGAAGCAACGGATGGCGAAGAAGGTCGGAAGCGATATCGAGATTGCTCGCGCGGCGGAGATGCAGCCGATCGAGAAGGTGGCGGCCGCCCTCGGTATCCCCGAAAAGGATCTGTACCGCTACGGTCCGACCAAGGCGAAGCTGTCCTTTGATTTCGTCAATAATCTTCAGTCGAAGCCTGACGGCAAGCTCATCCTGGTGACGGCGATCACGCCGACGCCGGCGGGCGAGGGCAAGACGACGACGACCGTGGGCCTCGGCGACGGGCTGAACCGGATCGGCAAGAAGACGATGATCTGCCTGCGCGAGCCGAGCCTCGGGCCGTGCTTCGGCATGAAGGGCGGCGCCGCCGGCGGCGGCTATGCCCAGGTCGTGCCGATGGAAGACATCAACATGCACTTCACCGGCGACTTCCATGCGATCGGCACGGCCAACAACCTGCTCGCGGCGCTGATCGACAATCACATTTACTGGGGCAACGAGCTGGGCATCGACCAGCGGCGGATCACGTGGCGCCGCGTCGTCGACATGAACGACCGGGCGCTGCGGGTGATCACCAACTCGTTGGGCGGCATCTCGAACGGCTTCCCGCGCGAGGACGGCTTCGACATCACCGTGGCCTCGGAGGTGATGGCGATCTTCTGCCTCGCCACCGACCTCGATGACCTGACCCGGCGGCTCGGCAACATCATCGTCGGCTACACCCGCGACCGCAAGCCAGTCTACGCCCGCGACCTGAAGGCCCAGGGCGCGATGACCGTGCTGCTCAAGGACGCGCTGATGCCGAACCTGGTGCAGACGCTGGAGAATAACCCGGCCTTCATTCATGGCGGCCCCTTCGCCAACATAGCTCACGGCTGCAACTCGGTCATCGCGACGAAGACTGCGTTGAAGCTGGCGGACTATGTCGTGACCGAGGCGGGCTTCGGTGCTGATCTGGGCGCCGAGAAGTTCTTCGACATCAAATGCCGCAAGGCGGGTCTCAGCCCGCGGGCGGCGGTGATCGTCGCGACTATCCGGGCGCTGAAGATGCATGGCGGCGTGACGAAGGAAGACTTGGGCAAGGAGAACGTCGAAGCCCTGAAGAAAGGCATGACGAACCTGGCCCGCCATGTTGAGAACGTGCGCAGCTTCGGCGTTCCGGCAGTGGTTGCCATCAACCGCTTCTCGGCCGATACGGATGCCGAGTTGGACGCGGTGCGCCAGCTCTGCGCCGAGCTCGGCACCGAGGCGATCGAGTGCACGCACTGGGCCGACGGCGGCGCCGGCACGGAGAAGCTCGCGCGCAAGGTCGTCGAGCTGACGGAGACGGACGGCGGCGGGTTCCGCACCCTCTATCCGGACGACATGCCGCTGTGGGACAAGGTGCGCACCATTGCCCAGCATCTCTATGGCGCTCAGGGCATCGTCGCCGATAAGAAGGTGCGCGATCAGTTCGCCGAGCTGCAGAAGGCCGGATTCGGGCATTTCCCGATCTGCATGGCCAAGACCCAGTACAGCTTCTCGACCGATCCGAACCTGAAGGGCGCGCCGAGCAACCATGTCGTCCCGGTCCGCGAGGTTCGGCTGTCGGCCGGGGCCGAGTTCCTGGTCGTGATCTGCGGCGAGATCATGACCATGCCCGGCTTGCCGCGCGTACCGGCGGCGAACAGCATCCGCGTCAATGAAAGCGGGCAGGTCGAAGGCCTGTTCTAAACGCGGGCAAATATGAAGGGAGGCGGCCATGGCAGACGGTGGACGACGAGCGACCGTCGCTGACCTGCTGGGCCGCCTCCCTAGGCCGAACGGCGAGCGCTTCGCGGTCGCCTTCGAACGCGGCAGCTTGACTGTCGAGCTGTACGCGCCGCGGGGTAGCGACCCGCAGAAGCCGCACGACCGCGACGAGGTCTATGTCGTGATGCATGGCAGCGGCGAGTTCGTCTGCCGCGACGACCGCTTCGATTTCGGGCCGGGCGACCTCCTGTTCGCGCCGGCCGGCGCGGTCCATCGGTTCGAGAACTTCACCGGCGATTTGACCGTCTGGGTCATTTTCTATGGGCCGCGTGGGGGCGAGTTGCCGGGCGGCTGACGCCCCCATATTCTGTCCGGGTTCCGCCTTGCCCGGCCGCTGAGCGGACGCTACAGTCCATCACTATAGCCGCAATCAAACATCCCAAGAATCATCAGACCGGGAGAACATTGATGTCTGCTGCGTTGTCCCTCGACGCCTGGAAGTCTCAGGCCTCCAGCCTTTCCTACCGCAATCAGGCCTTCATCGACGGGAAATATGTCGACGCCGCATCGGGCGAAACCTTCGACTGCATCAATCCCGCGACCGGCGAGGTTCTGACCAAAGTCGCGGCCGGCGACAAGGCGGATATCGATCGCGCCGTCAAGGCCGCGCGCACCGCCTTTGAGAAGGGCAGCTGGTCGCAGATGGCGCCGGCCAAGCGGAAGAAGATTCTGCAGAAGTTCGCCGATCTTATCGAGAAGCATGGGACCGAGCTGGCGTTGCTCGAGACGCTCGACATGGGCAAGCCGATCCGCGACAGCTCGAGCATCGACATCCCGGGCTCGGCCAACTGCATCCGCTGGTACGGCGAGGCGCTCGACAAGATCTATGACGAGATCGCGCCGACCGGACCCGAGGCGGTGGCCATGATCCGGCGCGAGCCGGTCGGTGTCGTCGGCGCCGTGGTGCCGTGGAACTTCCCGCTGATGATGGCGGCCTGGAAGATCGGCCCGGCGCTCGCCACCGGCAACAGCATGGTGCTGAAGCCCGCCGAGCAGTCGCCGCTGACCGCCATCCGCATCGCCGAGCTCGCGGCGGAGGCAGGCATTCCCGACGGCGTGTTCAACGTCGTGCCGGGCTTCGGCGAAACCGCAGGGCAGGCGATCGGCCGCCATATGGACGTCGACTGCGTCACCTTCACCGGGTCCGCCGAGGTCGGGAAGTATTTCCTGAAATATTCCGGCGAATCAAATATGAAGCGCGTGTCGCTCGAGTGCGGTGGCAAGACACCGAACATCATCATGGCCGACGCGCCGGACCTCGACGCCGCGGCCACCGCCGCGGCCTGGGGCATCTTCTTCAACCAGGGCGAAGTCTGCAACGCCGGCTCGCGGCTGATCGTCGAGGAGTCGATCAAGGACCAAGTGATCGAGAAGGTGATGGCGGTCGCCGAGAAGCTGCGGCCTGGCGATCCGCTTGACCCCAAGACCCGGATGGGCGCGATCGTCGACAAGACGCAGATGGAGCGGGTGCTCGGCTATATCGAGGCCGGCAAGGGCGAGGGCGCCAAGCTGCGGATGGGCGGCGGCCGGGTGAACACCGATAAGGGCGGCTTCTTCATCGAGCCGACCCTGTTCGACGAGGTCGACAACAAGATGAAGATTGCCCAGGAGGAGATCTTCGGCCCGGTTCTGTCGACCATCAGCTTCAAGGATGCCGACGAGGCGATCCGGATCGGCAACGACACGATCTACGGCTTGGCGGCCGCCGTGTGGACGCGCGACATCACCAAGGCGCACAAGGCCGCCCGCGCGCTGCGTGCCGGGGTCGTATGGGTCAATTGCTTCGACGCCGGCGACATCACCTCGCCGTTCGGCGGCTTCAAGCAGTCCGGCTTCGGCCGTGACAAGTCGCTGCACGCGATGGACAAGTACACCGAGCTGAAGACCACCTGGATCAACGTCGGCGCTTAGGGTCAAAGAAGGAACCTCGGGCGGCTGCCGCCAGTCGCCTCCGGCAACGGCACGACGAGGAGCCGAGAGCAGCCGCCCGAGCGACGGCCGCGAGACCGCGACGGAGGCGCCGGGCTGCATGGCCTAGCCCTGCGCCGTCAAGATCGTGCGCCGGACCAGTGCCTCCAGCACCCGGTCCTTGGCAGGCACCGACACGCTCAGGCGACCGTTGCGCAGGTGAAGCCCGTCGTTGGCGCGCAGGATCGCCTCGGCCATGCGGTTGACCGCTTGAACGCGCAGCCCCGCGTCGACGAGGATGATGCCGACGTCGATCCGGTCGAGCGTGGCTGCCGTCGCGGCGAGTCGTCCTCGTTCGAGGGCCGCCGCACCATCGCCGTCACCCTCCACGCACGGGCGCTGTGCGCTTCCCGGATCGGCGGCGAACGCCGCAGAGATCGGTGTCCCGCCGTCGATCCGGTTTGAGAAGCGGCGTCATGGCTGCGGCGCGGAGCGGGTGACCCGCCTTACGGCTGTTCGGCTCTGCGCCGTGCGATCAGTCTAAGACCTGCGAGGCCAATTCCGAGCAGCGCGATTGTTGCCGGCTCCGGGACGGTCGTTGCCTGTGTCAAGCTGACAATGCCGCGGAATAGGTCCTCGCCCTCGGCAAATCGATAGGTCGGGGCTCCCGCGTCATCAGCCACGCCGCAATCTATGTGACGGCCAATCGAGCAAAACCTGACGGCCTCGGGAAATGAACCGAAATTGGTGGTGTCGTTCAGAAAGCCCTCAAAGGCCGTGCTCCCGGCCATGAACGAATAGAGCACATGTCCAATCAACTGTTGGTCGCCAGACGGAACAGGGATGCTAAGCAGAAACAGGCTGTTATCCAAACCGCCAGTCCGCCCGGCGCCGAAGTCCCAGACGAAGTCGGTCATGACCCCCGAATCCGCGTCATAGAGGAACGACCCGGTTCCCGGGCTACCTGATACCGAGCCGTCGAACTCCACGGCGTAAGCGATGGGCGCGGCGGATGCCGCGACAGGCGCGCAGGCCAGCGTGAGCGCAACCGCCACGCAACGAAGTGCTTGCATGTGTCCTCCATTCAAACCGCCTCGTGCGACGGACAGTTGATCCCTGATAAATTATGTAAAATGCATTTCAATGAACCACTGAAACATGCGCAATACAAGATTAATGCTACCGAATTTATTGTAATAAGCCTGTCCTGGGTAAGTCATCAAGCTGCGGGAGCGCGAGGCGAGACAGTCGATGCCGCCCACGGCGGCGCGCCGTTGGCCGCACGCTCATGGACGCCCGGATGAGTGGTCACCATGGGGCGCCTCCGGCGCTCCGTAGGACCAGGGTCGTGAGTTCGGACTGTCGGGCCGTTCC
The DNA here is from genome assembly GCA_003576685.1 of Virgifigura deserti. Classification (GTDB taxonomy): domain Bacteria; phylum Pseudomonadota; class Alphaproteobacteria; order Dongiales; family Dongiaceae; genus Virgifigura; species Virgifigura deserti. Next base: position 13,932 of record QOZR01000015.1, on the reverse strand, counting down.
GGTCGCAGTCGCGATGGTCGACGCAGTCATTCCTCGAATCTCGATCATGCGACTTCCCCCTGTCTATCGGCTCCCCGGATTGGAGGGATCGCACGTTCGAATGCATCGGAGATATCCCCATACGGGGATCGTGCGCCACGTCGTTGCAAGGAGCACTTGCGCGCGGTACGGCGCTTGGCGGGTAGTTCGTCGTCAGATCGGCGAGATGCTGCATGTGCGCGAAGGTGGGGGCCGCGCCAGCGGCGCGCAGGCGCTCGGCATGTCCGGGCCGACAGTGGCCTCCGCCCGCGAATCCAAGGACCCGCATCTCGGCGGCGACCGCCGCTTGAGCTCCAGCCACGCTGCCCTCGATCACCAAGCACGCTTGCGGCGCTGTACCCATGCGGCGGGCGGCGAACAAGACCAGATCCGGCGCCGGATTGCCGCGCGGAACCTGCGCCGCACTGAAAATGTGCGGATCCAAGCGGCGAAGCAGGCCGAGACCGACAGCGAATGCCGCAGCCGCGCGGGCCCGTTGCTCGAAGCGACGCAAGCCTTGCACGCCAGCATGTCGAGAGCCGCCTCGATCCCGGCCGTCGCCTTGAGCTCGGACCTGAACGCCGCCGCCGTTCGATGCCGAAGCGTGTCCCCGAGGTCCGCTGGCAATTTCCGGCCGTAGCGGATCTCAAGGTCCGCGAACATCGCCGTCGTACTGAGGCCGAGATATCGGTCCATGATCTCTTCCGCCGAGATGGAAATGCCGATCTCGGTCAAGCACGCCGCATCCGTGCGGCAGGCGATGAGCTCTCTATCGACGAGTACGCCACTGCAGTCGAAGATGACCAGATCGGAGTTGGGGCAGATGTCTGGGTGACGAGTCATGGTGGACAGTGATGGCCGAGCCGGATCCGGAGCGACATCATTCTCCCATCCCGATCTGGCCGCCGCAGTCGGGCTGGCAGTCTCTCGAAGGCCATTTCGAAGAAAGCGGGACAGTGCTGAAACCAGAGAACAGCGATCACCCGCCCGCGTCTTTCAGCACCACTGTGGATCGGCCATCCTTGTCAGGGTGCGCTCCCATGTGCCGGGCCAGGGTCCAGTTGAGGGTTCTCACACGGACATGTCTATTCTTGAACGTTTTCCATTTTCTTGAGTCTTTTCACACGCTCCCAGGAGGACAATGGCTCGCCATGGCGTCCATGATGGGTGACCGGCGTCGGAAAGGCCTTGACCTACGCGTCTCTCAGCAGCACCGTGAGACGGTCTTCCCCGACGTCCTCCTCGATCTGGATCCAGCCTCGCTTCGCGTAGAAGCCGCGCCGCTCGCGGGAGACACACTGGTACGTGCGGTTGCGGCTCGACCGTCGGTCAAGCTGGACGGGGAGGCGAACGGGCGCGTCCCCGTTTTTCTTTGGAGGCAGGGATCGTGAAACTCGACGGAAAGATCGTCCTGGTCACCGGTGCCACTTCTGGAATTGGCGCGGCGATCGCGGCGGCCATGGCGACAGAAGGCGCGATTCAGATGCTGTCCGGCCGTTCGGCGCAGCGGGGCGAGGCCGTGCGTCGACGGGTCGAGGAGAGCGGCGGCCAAGCGACCTTCCTCGCCGGCGATCTCGCCGAGCCCGGCTTTGCGGAGCGACTCGTCGCTGCGACACTGGAGCGGTTCGGCCGGTTGGACATCCTGGTGAACAATGCCGGCCTGCTGTTTCGCGGAACGATCGACCGTTGCAGCGATGAAGAATGGCACCGAACCATGGCGGTCAACCTGCATGCCGTCTTCTATCTGAGCCGCGCGGCTGTCCGCGAGATGAAGCGACAGGGCGGCGGCGCGATCGTCAATATCGCCTCCGATTGGGGGCTCGTCGGCGGGCGGAACGCGCTCGCCTATTGTGCCAGCAAGGGCGCCGTCGTGCAGATCACGAAATCGCTGGCGCTCGATCATGCCCCGGACGGGATCCGCGTCAACGCGGTCTGCCCGGGCGATACGGCAACGCCGATGCTCGACAGCGCGATTGCGCTGCGCGGCGTCGGTCGCGACGAGGGACTGGCGCAACTCGGCGCGGCGGTGCCGATGGGCCGGGTGGCGACGCCGGAGGAGATCGCGAAATCGGTCGTCTTCCTCGCATCCGATGACGCCAGCTACATCACCGGCGCGACCCTCGCAGTGGATGGCGGTCACACGGCCGGTTGAGCCGTCCGGTCAGTCGGCCCAGCTATTGCCGTCAAGCGTCAGGAGCGGCGTGTAGAGTTCCGGCCGCCGATCGCGGAAGAAGCCCCACGAGGCGCGCATCGCGCGGATGCGGTCGAGATCGAAGGTCGCGGTCAGCACCGCATCTTCATCCTCGCCGGCCTCAGCCACCTTCTCGCCATGCGGGCCAGCGATGAAGGAAGAGCCGTAGAAAGTCAGGCTGCAGCTTTCGCCCTTCTCGAGCCCGATCCGGTTCGAGGCGACGAGCGGCGTCATATTGGCGCCGGCATGGCCCTGCATCACCCGCTGCCAGTGATCGCGGCTGTTGATCGTCGGATCTTGCGGCTCGGAGCCGATCGCGGTCGGGTAAAACAGGATCTCGGCGCCCTGAAGGGCCATGGCGCGGGCACATTCCGGAAACCATTGGTCCCAGCAGATGCCGATCCCGATCATAGCGTACTTCGTGTCCCAGACGCGGAAGCCCGTGTCGCCGGGATTGAAATAGTACTTCTCCTGATAGCCCGGCCCGTCGGGAATATGCGACTTGCGGTAATGACCGAGCGCCTCGCCATTGGCATCGAAGACCATCAGCGAGTTGTAATAGGCATTGTTTGCACGCTCGAAGAAGCTGACCGGCAGAACCACCTCCAGCTCGCTCGCCAGACGGCTCATGCGCCGCAGTGTCGGGTGGTCCTTCATCGGGTGGGCAAGCGCGAACATCTCCTGCTTCTGGTCCTTGCAGAAGTAAGGGGTTTCGAACAGCTCCTGCAGCAGGATGACCTGGGCGCCCTTGGCCGCCGCGTCGCGGACCATCTGCTCCGCCTTTGCGACGTTCTCCGCGACTTTCGGACCACAGGCGAACTGCGTAGCCGCCACCGTTACCTGAGCCATGCTCGATCCTTTTCCGGACTCGCGACAAATACCGCCCGAGAATAAAGGTCGGCGGCAACGTGCTTCAAGCCCACGGGCGACGGCGGAGGAAGATTTCTGTTCGAGGGCCCTCCCCCCGCATGGCGAGGGGAGGGAAGAGACGGTAGGTGAGAGAGGCCGGAGCTGTTTCCGGCCTACTTCCCACCGATGTCGGCGAGCGTCAGGTCCAACGCCTTGCGCACCCCGTCGACGAACTCGTCGATATGCTCGCGGGTCCAGATCAGCGGCGGGGAGAACACCAGCGCGTCGCGGACCGCACGCATGATGATGCCCTGCTCGATGCAGTGATCGCGGCACTTCACCCCGACCTCGTCGGCCGGGTCGAAGAGCTGCCGCTTCGCCTTGTCCTTGACCAGCTCGATCGCGCCGATGAAGCCGACGCAGCGCACCTCGCCGACCAGCGGGTGAGCCTCAAGCTCCTTCATCCGCTGCGCGAGATAGGGGCCGGTCTCAGTCTGCACCCGATCGATCAGCCCTTCCTCCTTCATGATGCGGATGTTCTCGATCGCGACGGCGCAGGCGACCGGGTGGCCTGAATAGGTGTAGCCGTGGTGGAACTCGCCGCCCTTTTCGATCAGCGTCTCGGCGACGCGGTCGCCGACCATCACGGCGGAGAGCGGCAGATAGCCCGAGGTGATGCCCTTCGCCAAAGTCATGAAGTCCGGCTTGATGTCGAAAAGCTCGCTGCCGAACCAGCGGCCGGTCCGGCCGAAGCCGCAGATCACCTCGTCGGCGATCAGCAGCAGATCGTACTGCTTGCAGATGCGCTGCACTTCCGGCCAGTAAGTCTCCGGCGGCACCAGGACGCCGCCGGCACCCTGAATCGGTTCGCCGATGAAGGCGGCGACATTGTCCGGGCCGAGCTCGAGGATGCGCTGCTCCAGGGCCTCCGCCGCCTTGCGGCCGAACTCGGCCGGCGACAGGTCGCCGCCCATCGCGTACCAGTACGGCGGCATGACATGGACGAAACCGGGCAGCGGCAGATCGGCTTGGCTATGCATCGCCGACATCCCGCCGAGGCTTGCCGACGCCATGGTGCTGCCGTGATAACCGTATTCGCGGCTGATGAAGGTCTTCTTGCCCGGCTTGCCCTGCAGATTCCAGAAATGCCGGACCATGCGGACGATCGAGTCGTTCGCGTCCGAGCCGGAGCTGCCGTAGAAGACGCGGTTGAGGCCTTCCGGCGTCAGGCCGACGAGAATCTCAGACAGTTCGATGGAGGGCGGCGTCGCGGTCTTGAAGAAGGTGTTGTAGTAGGGCAGCTCCAGCATCTGGCGATAGGCCGCCTCGGCCAGCTCCTTGCGGCCGTAGCCGATATTCACGCACCACAGCCCGGCCATGCCGTCGAGGACGCGCTTGCCCTCGGAGTCCCAGAAATAGGCGCCGTCGGCGCGCGTGATGATGCGGCTGCCTTCCTCGGCCAAGTCCTGGTAGTGGGTGAACGGATGGAGATGGTGCCGGGTATCGATGGCCCGCCACTCGGCGGTGCTGTTGCGAACGGCAGTCTGCGGCATGATTGTGCTCCCTGAAGTGACAATGTGGAACGGCGCAATAGGGGATGCGGCCGCGACCGCCCATGGCATACCACTAGGGCGGCGCAGCCGCGCGTCGATCAGGGGTGATCAGGGATTGAAGCCGATCCGGGCGCAGAGGATCATTAGTTCGGCGCGAAGCGACAAGGCCGAGCAGCGGCGCTCATGGCGCCGTACCGACCCGGCCGGGCCTGCGAAGAGGCCGAGGGCGCGTTGCGCCCCCTGGTTGCAGTTTGTCCGAACCATGAACGCAGTCTAGCACAGGCTCGTGTGATGGTTCCAACGCTTGATTCAAGCGTTAGAAGCTGAATCACACGACAATTCAAAATTTGCGGCCCGTTCACGCGAACGCTTGGGAATCAAGCGTTCGCGACGGGACGCTAAACGTTCAAGAGAAGGTGCTCCCGCTCCCAGGAGCTGATCACCCGCTGATAGGCGTCGAGCTCGGTCTTCTTCACCGCGTCGACGGCGCGCATGAACTTCTCGCCGAGAACCGGCCGGAGCGGTCGGCAGCCGTTGAACTTGTGCAGGGCGTCGTAGAGCGTCCGCGGCAGGGTGTGGGCGAGCCGGTAGGCGCTGCCCTCGATCTGCTTGGTCGGCTTCAGCTTCTCGGCCATGCCGAGATAGCCGCAGGCGAGCGAGGCCGCGATCGCGAGATAGGGGTTCGCGTCGGCGCCGGCGAGGCGGTTCTCGACGCGCCGCGCACCCGGCGACGAGATCGGGACGCGCAGGCCCACGGTGCGGTTGTCGACGCCCCAATGCACGTTGATCGGCGCATCGGAATGGGGCTGCAGCCGGCGGAACGAGTTCACGTTCGGTGCCAGCAGCGGCATCACCATCGGCAGATAGCGCTGCAGCCCCGCCACATGCGCGCGGAACAGCGCCGAATCGCGGCCGCGGCTGTCGGCGAAGAGATTGCGGCCGCTGCGCTTGTCGACGACCGACTGGTGGATATGCATGGAGCTGCCGGGTTCGTTGGCCAGCGGCTTCGCCATGAAGGTCGCGTAGACCTGGTGGCGCATCGCCGCGTGACGGACCGTGCGCTTGAACAGAAAGGCCTGATCGGCGAGCTTCATCGGGTCGCCGTGGTTGAAGTTGATCTCCATCTGCGCGGCGCCGGATTCGTGGGTCAGCGTGTCGATGTCGATCTCCTGCGCCTCACAGAAATCGTAGACGTCCTCGAAGATCGGGTCGAACTCGTTGACCGCATCGATGCCGTAGGATTGGCGGCCGCTTTCTGGCCGGCCCGACTGGCCGATCGGCGGGACCAGCGGCAGGTCCGGATCGGTGTTGATCTGGACCAGGAAGAACTCCAGCTCCGGCGCCACGATCGGCTTCCAGCCGCGCTCGTCATAAAGCTCCAGAACGCGACGCAGGACGTGGCGCGAGGCGATCTCGACCGGCGACCCATCGGCGTAATAGCAGTCGTTCAGCACCTGGGCGGTCGGCTCGTCGTACCACGGTACCAGCCGCACGGTGCTGGCGTCGGGCTGGAGATAAACGTCGACGTCCTGTGGGCTGGTGACGAAGACCCCCTCTTCGTCGCCCCCATAATCACCCGTGACGGTCTGGATGAAGATGCTTTCGGGTAGCCGGAGGGCGTGGCCCCGGGCGCTTTTGATGAATTTGTTCGCCGGCAGGATCTTGCCGCGGGCGATGCCGGCCATGTCGGGGACGAGGCATTCCACCTCGTCGATCTTCCGCTCGGTCAGCCACTCTTCCAATTGCTTCATATGTCCAGCATGGTTCAATGTTTGGGCGAACGGCACCAGGTCGGGCGCCGTTGACGGGCCCTCTAAGGCGCCCTCGGCCAACAAGCCTGGTTGGGGCCTGGCCGGGGAGCATGATCGGGACAAGGAGGGGCGACGCGGATTCCCCTTTCGCACCCGCCCCAAGCCGGGATCCGCCGAAAAAGGTAGGCTATGGCTAGCATGAGGCCCGGATTCTGGCAAGATGGGGCCCTCTGGCCTACTGGCTCCTCGGGGGAGCGTCACGCCCCTTGACGGCCCGTGCGGGATCGGCAGGATGGCGTCGACCGTTCACAACCATGACATTTCCATGAGCCCGAAGCTTCCATCGGCCGAGGCCGAAGCGTTCCTGTCCGCACATCCCGAGATCTCCGGCGTCGAGCTGCTGGTCCCCGACAGCTCCGGAATCATCCGCGGCAAACGGCTGGCGCGCGAGGGACTGCTGAAGCTCTATGAGGAGGGGGTGCGCCTGCCGGGCTCGATCTTCGCTCTCGACTGCACCGGCGCGGATGTCGAGGAGGCCGGGCTGCAATGGGAAGACGGCGATGCCGACCGCATCTGCTGGCCGGTGGCCGGCACGCTGAAGCCTGTGCCGTGGCACAAGCGGCCGCTCGGCCAGGTTCTGCTGGCGATGTCCGAGGAGGACGGCCGGCCGTTCTTCGCCGATCCACGGCAGGTCCTGTCCCGCGTGCTCGACCGCTACAAGGCGGACGGCCTGACGCCGGTGGTCGCCGTCGAACTCGAGTTCTACCTGATCGATCGGGAACTCACGCCGGAGGGCCGGCCGCGGCCGCCCGTCTCGCCGATGACGGGGCTGCGCGAGCGTGCGATGCAGACCTACGGCATGGCGCGGCTGAGCGAGTTCGACGAGTTCTTCGCCAATGTCGAGACGGCCGCTGCGGCGCAGGGAATTCCGGCCGATGCCGCGGTTTCCGAGGCGGCGCCCGGGCAATATGAGATCAATCTGAAGCATGTTCCCGACGCGCTCGCGGCGGCGGACCATGGCGTTCTGCTGAAGCGGCTGATCAAGGGCGTGGCGGCCGATGTCGGGTTCGACGCCACCTTCATGGCGAAGCCTTTCGCGGATCAGGCGGGCAACGGTCTGCATATTCACTTCAGCCTGCTCGACCAGGATGGGCGCAATGTCTTCGACGACGGCACGGGCCAGGGCAGCGAGCGGCTCCGCCATGGGATCGGCGGCCTGGCCGAGTCGATGGGCGAATCGATGGCGATCCTTGCGCCCAACGCCAATTCCTATCGCCGCTTCCAGACCGGAAGCTATGCACCAACGGCCGCCGCCTGGGCCTATAACAATCGGACGACCGCGTTGCGCATTCCGAGCGGCAACGGCATGGCGCGCCGTATCGAGCACCGGGTCGCCGGCGCCGACGCGAACATCTACCTCGTGGTGGCGGCGGTCCTGGCCGGGGCGCATTACGGCCTCGCCCAGCGCATCGATCCCGGCCCGCCGATCACCGGCAACGCCTACGAGCAGGTCGATTCAACTCTGCCGACGACCTGGCACGACGCGCTGCGCGCCTTCGACGAGGCGGAGGTCCTGCCCGATTATCTCGGCGCGGAGTTCTGCCGCGTCTACAGCACCTGCCGCTGGGCCGAGCGACGGAACTTCCATTCGGTCGTCTCGAACCTGGAATATGAGTGGTATCTGCGGACCGTCTGATGCGATGACCGCCGGGGCGCCCATCACCGTTCAGGGAATCGATCACGTCGTCCTCCGCGTTCGGGACGTGGAGCGTATGGTGCGCTTCTACGGCACGGTGCTGGGCTGTGCCGTCGAACGACGGCGGGAGGATCTGGGTCTGGTGCAGCTCCGGGCCGGCCGCTCGCTGATCGACCTGGTCGACGTCGCCGGCAAGCTCGGGACGGAAGGCGGCGCAGCACCCAGCGCGGAGGGTCGCAACATGGACCATCTCTGCCTGCGGATCGAGCCGTTCGACAGCGCGGTGATTCGCGCCCATCTCGAAGCGCATGGCCTCACGCCCGGCGAGGTCACCGACCGCTACGGCGCCGAGGGCGAGGGGTCGTCGATCTACCTTGAGGATCCCGAGGGCAACAGGCTCGAACTGAAGGGTCCGCCGAACGCTTGAGCGGATGCTGTTATCCGGATGCGACATAGATCGAAGCTACCGGACCAGCGGATCGATAGTGGGGCGGATGGCGGCCTCGCGCTGGTCGCGCTGACCGAGTCCGGCCTGCCGCTCATCCGGCGCTGGCTCGGAGCGCCGCATGTCGCCCGGTGGTGGAATCCAGCCGAGGCTGGCATCGCAGAGATCGCAGCTCATCTGCGAGGCGATTCGGTTGCGCCGTTCTTGATGGAACGGCAGGGCCGGCCGGTCGGCTATCTGCAGATCTATCGCGCTGATGGCGACCCGTTCTGGAGCGGACACGACCTTCCGCGGGAGACCCATGGCGTCGATCTCTTCATCGGCGAGTCGGAGGTCGTCGGGCGCGGGCTCGGTCCGCGGTTCCTGCGCCTTGCGGTCGCCCGACTCTTCGCCATGCCGGAGGTCGCGCGCATCCATATCGACCCCGACCCGCACAATGCCGCGGCAATCCGCGCCTATGAGAAGGCGGGATTCAGCCGGGTCGGGCTGATCGAAACGCCCGACGGACCGGCGCTCTATATGACGCAGCGGCGCCCCGGGAGCCGACGGGCCGGTTAGAGGCTCAGCGCCTCCTCGACCGGTGTGAAGTCGAGCTTCAGCGCGTCGGCGACCGCCTTGTAGGTGATGCGGCCTTCATGGACGTTCAGCCCGTTGCGGAGATGCTTGTCCTCGGTCAGCGCCCGGCGGTAACCCTTGTCGGCGAGCGCCAGGGCAAAGGGCAGGGTGGCGTTGTTCAGCGCGAAGGTCGAGGTGCGCGCGACCGCGCCCGGCATGTTGGCGACGCAGTAATGAACGACGCCGTCGACGATGAAGGTGGGGTCGGCATGCGTGGTCGCCTTGCTCGTCTCGAAGCAGCCGCCCTGGTCGATCGCGATGTCGACGAGCACGGAGCCGGGACGCATCTGCTTCACCATCTCGCGCGTCACCAGCTTCGGCGCCGCGGCGCCGGGGACGAGCACCGCGCCGATCACGAGGTCGGCGTTGACGACGTGCTTCTCGATCGCGTCGACGGTGGAATAGATCGTGTTCAGCTTCGGCCCGAATTGGCTGTCGAGCTCGCCCAGCCGGTCGAGCGACCGATCGATCACCGTGACATGCGCCTCCATGCCCATCGCCATGCGCGCCGCGTTGGTGCCGGAGACGCCGCCGCCGATGATCACGACCCGGGCCGCGGCGACGCCCGCGACGCCGCCGAGCAGGATGCCGGCGCCGCCGGACTCCTTCTCCAGGCAATGGGCGCCGACCTGCACCGACATCCGGCCGGCGACCTCGCTCATGGGGCCGAGCAGCGGCAAGCCGCCGCGCGCGTTCGTGACGGTCTCATAAGCGATCGCGATGCAGCCGGAGTCGATCAGTCCCTTGGTCTGCTCGGGGTCGGGGGCGAGATGCAGGTAGGTGAACAGGATCTGGCCCGGCCGCAGCATCTTGCATTCGCCGGGCTGCGGCTCCTTGACCTTGATGACCATCTCGGACTCGGCGAACACCGCCGCGGCGTCTTTCGCGATCTCGGCACCGGCGGCGCGATAGGCATCGTCCTCGAAGCCGATGCCGGTGCCGGCCTGGGTCTCGACGAGCACCTTGTGCCCGTGATGCACTAGTTCGCGAACGCTCGCGGGCACGAGGCCGACGCGGTACTCGTGAGTCTTGATCTCCTTCGGCACACCAATGAGCATGGGTTCACTCCGGTAATGGCAAAACAAGAATGAGCGATATCAAAACAGGTTCGTCCGCCCGCCGGTCGGCGAGCGGGCGCTGGTCTAGAAAAACCTTCGGCCGATCAGTCGAGGTCGCGCAGCACCTCCGCGAGAGTGCCAAAGATCTGGTCGATGTGGCTCTTCTCCAGGATCAACGGCGGCGATAGCGCGATGATGTCTCCGGTCGTTCGAATCAGCAAGCCCTTCTCGTAGCAGCGCTGGAAGGCGTCGAACGCCCGCTTGGTCGGCTTGCCGGGGAGCGGCTCGAGTTCGATGCCGGCGATGATTCCGAGGTTGCGCAGGTCGATGACGTTGCGCGTTCCCTTCAGCGAATGGACCGCATCCTCCCAATAGCCCGAGAGCTCCGCCGCCCGCTCGAAAAGACCCTCCTCCTTGTAGGTGTCGAGGGTTGCGAGGCCGGCGGCCGCGGCGACTGGATGGCCGGAATAGGTATAGCCGTGGAACAGCTCGATCGTGTTCTCCGGCGCGTCCATGAAGGCGTCGTAGATGCCCTTGCGGACGAACACCGCGCCCATCGGGATCGTGCCGTTGGTCAGGCCCTTGGCGGTGGTGATGATGTCGGGCCGGACGCCGAAATATTCGGTCGCGAAGCTCGCGCCGAGGCGGCCGAAGCCGGTAATCACCTCGTCGAAGATCAGCAGGATGCCGTGACGGTCGCAGATCTCACGCAGTCGCTGCAGATAGCCCTTCGGCGGGACCAGCACGCCGGTCGAGCCGGCGACCGGCTCGACGATCACCGCGGCGATCGTCGAGGCGTCATGCAGCGTGACGATCCGCTCTAGTTCATCGGCCAGCTCCGCGCCCCAGCCCGGCTGGCCGCGGCTGAAGGCGTTCTTCGCCGGATTGTGGGTGTGGGGCAGGTGGTCGACGCCGGCGAGCAGGCTACCGAAGACCTTGCGGTTGCTGACGATGCCGCCGACCGAGATCCCGCCGAAGCCGACGCCGTGATAGCCGCGCTCGCGGCCGATCAGGCGCTGGCGCGCACCCTCGCCGCGGGCGCGGTGATAGGCGATCGCGATCTTCAGCGCCGTGTCCACCGACTCCGAGCCGGAGTTGGTGAAGAATACGTGGTCCAGATCGGCAGGCATGAGGGTCGTCAGCCGCGAGGCCAACTCGAAGGCGAGGGGGTGGCCGAGCTGGAAAGAGGGCGCGTAGTCGAGCTTGCCGACCTGCGCGCGCACCGCCTCGGTGATCTTTTCGCGACCGTGGCCGGCATTCACGCACCACAGCCCGGCGGTGCCGTCGAGGATGCGGCGGCCGTCGATCGCCGTGTAGTGCATACCCTCGGCGGAGACCAGCAGGCGCGGCTTCTGCTTGAACTGCCGGTTCGCCGTGAACGGCATCCAGTAGGCTTCGAGATTGTTCGGGGAGATGTCGAAATCCGTCGGGAGGGTCGTGCTCTGCATGGGCTGCTCGCCAGGTTCTTGTCGGTTTCGAAGAAGGTCAACCAACCTATCATGCTTAAAAAAGTCGACAAGTGGGATGTTGCAAGAATTCAGGAAGGCCCAAAAACGAGTGGAACAACGATGTGAATGTTGAATATATTAAACAGACTTAACGGCCCGAGTGAGAGGATAGAATGAATCGAGCGGAATTCGACGTCGGGGCGCGGCTGCGGATCCTGCGCGAGATGCATGGGCTCTCGCAGCGGGAACTGGCGAAGCGGGCCGGCGTCAGCAACGCCATCATCTCACTGATCGAGCAGAACCGCAGCAGCCCATCTGTCGGCTCGCTCAAGAAGGTGCTGGACGGGCTGCCGATCTCGCTCGCCGAGTTCTTCGCCGTCGATCCGGCGCCCAGGCCGCGCGTGTTCTTTAACGCGGACGAACTCGTCGAGCTGGCCGGCGGCCGGATCTCCTATCGTCAGGTCGGGCCGGACCTCGCCGGGCGGGCGCTGCAGATCCTGCATGAGCACTACGCACCGGGTGCCGACACCGGCGAGGCGATGCTGCACCATGAGTCGGAGGAAGGCGGCGTCGTCATCCGCGGACGGCTGGAGATCACGGTCGGCGACCAGAGCCGGGTGCTGGGGCCGGGGGAGGCCTATTATTTCGACAGCCGCCTGCCGCATCGCTTTCGCAATCTCGGCGAGGAGGAGTGCGAGGTGGTTTCCGCCTGCACACCGCCCAGTTTTTAGCCGCGCGCGCCGGATCGGCTCTGAAGCTGGCTCCGGGCGCGCTCATAGAGCGCAACAGCCGCCGCATTGGAGACGTTCAGATCGGCAATGGGGCCTCCAGTGGGCAGGCGCGCCAGAAAATCGCACCGCTCGCGCGTGAGGCGGCGCAGGCCGGCGCCTTCGGAGCCGAGCGCCAACGCGACACGGCCGGAGAGGGGAATTGCTGCGAGAGTCTCGCCGGCCTCCGCCGCCAGGCCGACGCACCAGAATCCGGCCTGCTTCAGATCGTCCAGAGCGCGGGCGAGATTGGTGACGCGGACCAGGGGCATATGCTCGAGAGCGCCGGAGGCCGCTTTGGCGAGAGCGCCCGACTCGGGTGCGGCGTTCCGCTCCGTCAGGACCACGGCCGCGGCGCCGAAAGCGGCCGCCGAGCGGAGGATGGCGCCGACATTGTGCGGATCGGTTACTTGGTCGAGCAGCAGAACGGTGCCCTCGTCGGGCGGCAGGGTCGCGCAGACCTCGTCGAGTGCGGCCGCCGGGAGGGGCCGGACCAACGCCGCCAGCCCCTGATGCACGGCACCCTCCGGGAGAAGATGGGTGAGCGTATCGCGGTCGACCCGCTCGGGTGCCGGCAAGCCGGTGGCGCGATCACTCATTCCCTTGGTCAGCGACTCGACGGTCGTGGCCGCCTCGGCGGTATAGAGCAGACGCAACAGATGGCGGCGCGCATTGCCGAGTGCCGCCGTCACGGGATGGCTGCCATAGAGCCAATAGGCGTCGCCGTCACCTTGGCCCCGCGGATGCCGGCTGGAGAGGTGATTCGGGCGGCCACCATGGCTTTTGGAGTCGCGCAGTCCGGCGCCGCGCGGTCGCGCAGCGGCCGGGTGGCCGTGGGGCCTGCTCGCGGATGGCTTTTTGGGGAACGTCTTGCGTTTGCTCATGGTGTGCGGCTAATATCTCTCCTAGACAAATGGTTGATGCAAGCGCCTTCGGTGGCTGGCCGTGTCGATCCCCGCCGAATGGTGGCGATTTCGTATGTTTTAAAGTTGACAAGCAAGCGCGAATCCTCATAGTTCGCAACTCCGTTGCGCCGGGCGCTGCGGTGTTCGGAGGGGTGCCCGAGTGGCTAAAGGGGACGGGCTGTAAACCCGTTGGCGTACGCCTACGTAGGTTCGAATCCTACCCCCTCCACCAACGGGCGCCGCGCTGGCGAGCGGACGGCGGCGCCCCGGATGGGCAAAGCCGGGCAAGGATGTAGGGAAGGGCGTAAGGAAAACCGCGGGTGTAGCTCAATGGTAGAGCTCCAGCCTTCCAAGCTGGCTACGTGGGTTCGATTCCCATCACCCGCTCCAAGTCAGGTGATTCCGGCCAGGTGGCCCCGATGGTTGATGAAGGGGCGAGCGTAGTATCGGGCCGGTGGGGTTAAGCATCGGTGTATTTACGGGGCGTCGGCAACAGACTCGACGAAGTAGGAACGGAAAGCGATGGCGAAGGCGAAGTTTGAGCGGACGAAGCCGCATGTGAATGTCGGGACGATCGGGCATGTCGATCACGGCAAGACGTCGTTGACGGCGGCGATCACGAAGGTCCTGGCGGAG
>QOZR01000014.1 GCA_003576685.1 Virgifigura deserti | reverse complement strand
GGATGCCGGTGTAATCGGCGATGTCGTAGCCGAAATCGGCCATCGGCGAGGGATAGATCGGCGACAGCCAGAGCGCGTCGACGCCGAGCTCGACCAGATAGTCGAGCCGCGCCAGCACGCCCGGCAGGTCGCCGACCCCGTCGCCGTTGCTGTCCTGAAACGAGCGCGGATAGATCTGATACACGATCCCATGCTGCCACCAGGCAAACTCGGTCATCGGCCTAATGTTCGGCCGCCGTCTGCACGAGCCCTGGAAGGACCCGCTCGCCGAATGCCTCGATGAAGGCCTCTTGGTTGGTGCCGATATTGTGCAGGTGAAGCTCGTCGAAGCCGATCTCGATATACTCCGCGAGCCATCCGGCATGGCGCCCGAGGTCGGCAGAGACCAAGAGGGAGTCGCGCATGTCCTCGGGCCGGACATGCCGGGACGCGGTCTCGAACTGTTGCGGTGTCCGCAGCTCCCAGTTCACGTCGCCGCCGATCGCGTTCGAGCCCCACTGCTCATGTGCCTGCCGCAGTGCCTCCGCCTCGTCGGGCGCCCAGGACAGGCCAACCTGGAGGTAGAGCGGCTTGCCCTCGCCCCCGCCACGGCGGAACGCGTCCACGACCGGCCGCAGCGCATCCGGCTTCGCGCTCACCGTGATCAGCCCGTCCGCCCAGCCGCCCAGCCATTCGGCCGTCTCTGCGGTCACTGCCGCGCCAATCAGAACCGGCGGCGTCTCGGGCCGGGTGTAGAGCTTCGCCTCGACCACCGTTACACGTCCGCGGTGCGTAACGGTCTCGCCGCGAAACAGCGCGCGAATGATATCGGCACATTCGCGGAGCCTTGCGTTCCGCTCGGGCTTCTCCGGCCAGGGTACGCCTGTGATGCCCTCGTTCAGACGCTGGCCGCTGCCGAGCGACAGCCAGAGCCGTCCCGGATACATCTGCAGCAGCGTCGCGGCCGCTTGGGCGAGGATCGCGGGATGGTAGCGCCAGCCCGGCGCAGAGATGACACCGAATGGAAGACGCGTCGCCTCCATCGCCGCGCCGAGCCAAGACCAGGCGAAACCTGATTGGCCCTGCCGCTCGCTCCAGGGGTGGAAATGGTCGGACGACATGGCGGCCTGGAAGCCTGCCTGCTCCGCGAGCCTAACGCAGGCAAGCAGCCTCGCCGGCGTGAACTGCTCATGTGATGCGTGGAAGCCGATCTTGCTCATGGGATCTCATGCGCTGAAGACTGTTTTGGTTGTCGCATAACACCGCCGAGAACACTTCGATCCCTGCCGATCTGCATTCACGCATTTGGAGAGCGCGGGGTGATTGATAGACACCGCCGCGATAAGGCCGGTATCGGGACGGAGTATGAAGATGATGACGGCCGACGAGATCCGTGGCGTCAGGGTTGCGCCAGAACGAAATCCGGGAACGAACCCGTTCCGCGCGTGTTGCGATAACGCAGCCCTCGGCCGGCCGCTCCTGGCCCGACCCTCTGGTGGAGATCCGCCATGCGCCCAAGCACCGCCTTCTCGATAGCCGCTCTCGTCCTTGCCTGTGGAGCCCAACCGTTCGCGACCCGTCCCGCCGCCGCGCAGGATGCGCAAGCCTGCGAGAACGAAGTTCAGCGGCTATCGGAGGCGTTTCCGATCATCGACGCGCAAGGTCAGGAGAGCACCGCGATCGCGCAGCAGCCCAGCGCCCGCAAAGGAGTCTCGCTCGGAACCGAGCAGCGCCGGCAGCTCGACGATCTCGTCGAGCAGGCCCGCGCGGCGGGTGAGCGGGGCGATAGCCGGGGCTGCCTGCAACGCCTGACCGAGGCGCGCACGTTCCTCCGCGAGGCCGGCATCGGCTCGGCCCAGGCGGGATCCCCTGTCGGCAGCGCGGAGGAAGGAACGACCGGCAACGGCGCTTCCAGCACCATGGGTAGCGCCGGCTCCGCCGCGACCTTGCCCGACGCCGCGGATGCCGGTACCCCAGGCACCGGGACCCTGGGCGGCACCGGGACGATGGGCGGCGCGGCGGGACCCGGGGGTGCGAGTCCTGGAAGCGGCAGCGTGAACGGCGGTACCTCTGGCAGCGCAGCCGGCGGCATGGGCGGCAGCACCACGGGCGGCACGAGCAGCGGCGGTGGCGGAGGCGCGGGCGGCGGCGGCTCCTGATCCCGGAGCTTTGCTTCGGAGGATGCGATCCCTTTGCGCGGCTTTAACGTTTTCATCGCGTTGCTTGTCGGCATGGCGTTGACCATAAGCACGAAGGCGGCCGCTGCTCCAGCCTTCGACCGGCTGGTGGTGTTCGGCGACAGCCTCTCCGACAACGGCAATGCCGGGCGCTTCTCGAACGGGCCGGTGTGGGTCGAGCACTTGGCCGAGCGCCTCGCCCTCGCACTGGAACCGGCCCGGATCGGCGGCGGCAACTTCGCGGTCGGCGGCGCGCGTCTCGATCCGCGCTCGGGCATTTACAGTTTACGCGCCCAGGCGGATCTCTTCTTCGGCATGCCGCAGCCGAACGGTCGCACACTCCATATCGTCTTCGGCGGTGGCAACGACCTCCTTGCCGCCGTCGGATCATCCGACGCCAGGGCCATGGTGGATGCCGCGGTGATGTCGCTGAAGAGCATCTTGGCCGATCTCGTCGCGCGCGGCGCCACGGACATTCTCGTGCCGAACCTGCCCGATGTCGGAATGACGCCGGCGATGCGCGCGCGTGGCAGCGGTGCCATGGTGGAAGCTGCGCACCTGACCGACCGCTTCAACGCCGCGGTCGAGCGCGCCCTCACCGACATCGCCGCGGCCCCTGATCTGCGGCTCTACCGCCTCGACTTGCATGCACTGGCGGAGCGAGCTCGATCGGATCCCGCGACGTTCGGCTTCGTTGATGTCACGACGCCCTGCAACGGGTTGGCCAGTTGCGAGGGTCATCTGTTCTGGGATGACATCCACCCGACCACCGAGGCTCACTGCCGCTTGGCAGAAGCGGCCCTGCGCATGCTGAAGGGCGAAGGACTGCTCCCTTAAGCCCGCGCAGCAAACCGCGGCGGCGTAGCCAACCGGCTCCAACATAATCAAGCACGGCAGGTCGCTTGTCCTGGGCTCCTGCCTCCGGCCGTGTTGCTCGACGCTCTCACCCGGCGCTCAGCACCAAGTCGTTCAGGCAAGAACGCTATGGTGTCCGCGCAGGCGCGCGACCAATGACGGTTGGCATCGAAAAATGTAGATCCAGAACGCTGACCGCGACCTCGATCGTCATGCACCGATCATGTCGCTATCGGCCCCGCCTCGAATCAGGAGCCGCTATCGCATTCGGCGTCTCTCGCTGACCCGCTCTCGTTAAAAGCCAACCGCCAACAAGCATCGCGGCTCCCCAGACCAGAAAGCCAATATCCCAATAGATCCACTGCGCGCGCGGGGCTGTCTCATTGACATGGTGAATGCCGAGCAGGTGATGGTCGAGAACGCCCTCCACCAAATTGAAGACACCCCAGCCCATCAGTATCGTGCCAGGCAGCAGCTTCCAAGACCAGCGCAGTGTGGCCCGCCGGGATGCGTGCCACAGGATGACAAGCCCCAGCACCGTGAAGATGTAGGTGCTGGCGTGGAAGGCGCCGTCCCAGACCACGTTCCATCGGAGGTTTGAGACCGTATCCGGCGGAACGGCACTGCTGAGCATATGATGCCATTGGAGCAACTGATGCAGGACAATTCCATCGAAGAACCCGCCAAGCCCAAGCCCGAACAGAATGCCGGCGGAGATCGGGAACTCCCGAACCGGAGTAGAGGCCATTCAGGTCTCCACCATTTTCAAGGGGGTGCATCGAAACGCTGGGACCGTAGGCGGGGGAGATTCCGCGAACGCCGCACAGTGGGGGAGCTGTGCGGACTGCGGTCCCAGCGGAGAGACAGAACGCCGCGCCGGCCAAGTTGTTCCACTCCCGGAGATAAAGGCTCCGCCTCCATGACGGCGGGTAACGGCGAGGAGGCCACCGTCGGCCTCCTCTCCAGGATCATTGCGGCGGGCTGATACGGCCCGTCTGCAGGTCGATCTGCACGGTCACCTGCTTGCCGCCCTGGGTGGCGTCTGCCTCGTAGTATGTGCCGCAGCTGACGATGCTGCTGACCTCGGTATAGCCCTCCTGCTGGAGCAGGGTCTTGAGTCTCTCTTCATCCGCGCCGCTGATTGCCCGAGACTCTGCCGTCGCGGTCTCTTCCGATGTCCCCGCCGTTGCCCCTTGCCCGGTCTGTGCCGTCGCGCCGGTACCCTGCCCCGTCGTGCCGGTTTGCGCAGTGGCCGCTCCGCTCTGATCCGTGGTCGTCCCGCCCTGGTTCGTGGTGATCTCGGCGTCAGGCTGCTCCGCCGGGGTCAGGCTTTGGCCCACGGTCATCCCGCTCTCTCCGGTGGCGGCCTCTGCTTGCTCTTCGCCTGATGTCTGTGCGGTCGTGCCACCGGTCGCGCACTGGGCATAAGCCACAGGTGCGCTGCCGATCAGCAGAGCCGCAGCCAACGCCGACAGCGTCCAGCGGTGACCCAATGTCTTCGCGATCATGGGAGATCCCTCCTTAGAGTGTTCGGTTCGCAGGGCTCAGCCGAAGGTGCAAGCTCCGCCTGAGCGCGGCGAGCTGCCGAAGATAGCGACAAACACGCCCGAGGACCGGAAGTTCCAGGCCGCCGTGGAGCGGCGTCAGGTTCGAAAGCGCGACCGCCCATCCTGTCGGTGCCGGCGGCGTCGCACTTAATGCGGTGTTCCCAATCCACTCCGGAAGGCAGTTGCCGATCTCACGCTTGACAAGCTGATCCTCAAGGAGGCGGCCTCGGGAAACTGGTGAGCCCCGACCGCCGCCGTGCTTGCATTGCGCACGTCCGCCATCGTTCCGGGGGGGCCGGCCGCTCCCGCCATCAGGAGATCATAAATGAGGCTGAAGACGAAAATTTCGTCGCATGCACCCGGCCGGTCATACGGAAGGAACGCGCCTTGATAATCAAATCTTATGACAAAGCTGCCAGGGCCGTACCGGGTCAGCCCGGCCAGTGGAGCAACTTGGTCGTGAGTGACTCCGCCGCTGCTGCGCTTCATAATCGGCGTCGGGGCGCCGCATCGCGGGAAGGGCTATGCCCATCACCGGATTTCGGATCACCTCTCTTCCGCCGCCCTTCCTCGCGCTCGGCTTCAGCATCACGCTGCTCTCGGCTCCTGCGCTGGCCGAGGACGCAATCAGCCCGCTCGACAAGGAGTGGCTGCTTGGCTTTCCGGCCAACGCCGGCCGCTTCATCGCGCAACCCCTGGCCTGGGACCGCGAGGACTGGACCAACGCGGGCTTCGTCGGCCTCGGTCTCGCCGGACTGCTCTTGCTCGACGACCCCATCCGGGACGCTTCCCAGGACCTGCGCAGCGATTTCACGGATGCGGCCGCCGACGTGACGCGGCCGTTCGGCGATACCGCCTTAGTCGGAGCCGGCACCCTAGGGATCTGGGCGCTCGGTGAGGCGGCAGAGGAGCCTCGTCTCCAACGGCTCGGTCTCGACGCCCTCCAGGCCGTGATCATCAGCGAAGGCTTCACCCAGGGGCTGAAATACATGATTGGCCGCGAGCGGCCGGACGCCAGCGGGGATTCTTTCGAGTTCGCCCCCCTTTCGGGTGATCGTGAGGATCGCGCCCTTCCCTCCGGCCATGCCACCACCGCCTTCGCCGTCGCGACCGTAATCGCCGAGGAATATGAGGAGATCCCATGGGTCCCATGGGCAACCTACGGCCTCGCCACGGGAACCGCCCTGTCGCGCATCAACGACGACGAGCATTGGGCGACGGATGCGGCCGTCGGTGCCCTGATCGGCTACGGTGTCGGCAAGATCGTCAGCGCCTACAGCCCCTTCCCGGATGACGACCAATTGAGCGTCGCGCCGGTCGCCGGATCGCAGGTCGTGGGTTTGCGTCTTCGGCTGCGGTTCTGAGCCGAACCTGTGCCGGCTTGGCGCCGGCCAATGTTGCGCGCAGGCCCTGTTCCCGAGGAAGCTCGCCGGCGCTGATTCTCGTCGGCCTGGGCGGCCTGCCGACAGCGCGGCGGTATAGTACGAGCAGACCGACCAATGCGAGCTGCTGAGGATATGAGCTCAGCCTCGGTGGCAACTGATCGGGGACTTGGCGCGGCGACTCGTCGCCTGTCAAGTGCACCTGCATGGGACCGTTCCATGTCATGAACTTATTTGAATCGACCGCGGCACACGCCTTTTGCCCCGTTTGGCGCAGGAAAAGCCCGCTCCAACGCCGGTCGCCGAAGTAGGAGCGTTGCGGGTTTGTAAAAACCCGTGGCGGCTTGCTTTAGGTTAAGGCAGCCGCGGATCGCGTATGGCAGATTACAACCGTCGCGTGGTGGTCGTTTGTCGTTCGCCTTATCCGGAGTCCCGCGCCCCCCTGCGAAGGCGAATTGCAACGTTTCCCCGTCTAGCCACGGGGAGGACCATCACGCGTCCCCCCAATCAAAGACACGCAATCAGCCTTGCTCTGCGCGGCCGCGCATCGGCATTCTCGCGCCACATTAGTGGGAGCCGATGGCCTTGGAGACGTCGCTTTACCTGCCCGTCAAATCCTTTCTCGAGACCCTCGGATTCGAGGTCAAGGGCGAGGTCTGCGGCTGCGATCTGGTGGCGCTCCGCAGCGACACACCCCCCTTCGTCGTGATCGGCGAGCTGAAGCTCAGTTTCAATCTCGAGCTTGTGCTGCAAGGCGTCGATCGGGCGACAGCCTGCGATGAAGTCTGGCTCGCCGTGCGCGCCTCGACGCGCGGCCGAGATCGCGACCCGCGAACGCGGAAGCTCTGCCGGTTGCTGGGCTTCGGCCTTCTCAGCGTCCTGCGTTCGGGCCGGGTCGAGATCCTGGTCGAGCCTCGCCCCTGGCGACCGCGCCGCGATCCGAAGCGCCGGTCGCGCCTCGTCGAGGAACACCGCCGCCGGCGCGGCGATCCGGTCCACGGCTGTGGCGCGCGGCGGCCGATCATGACCGCCTATCGGCAGCAGGCGCTGAGCTGTGCGGCGGCGCTTCAAGACGGTCCGCGGCGGCCGCGCGACCTGAAGCCGGCGATCCCGGACGCCCCGAAGATCCTGCTGGGGAACGTGTACGGCTGGTTCGTTCGGGTCGAGCGCGGGCTCTATGCGCTGACGGACGAGGGGCGGGCAGCCTTGACGCGCTGGCCACCCGCTTAGACGCGCGGCACCCGGTTCCGTCGCCGGCTTTGTGGCTTGACGTGGCCGAGCCTCGCTGCCGATCCAGCAGGGCAGGCGATCGTGATCGACGGCGATCCGATTGAGATCCGCGAGCCGCGTCTTCGCGTGATCGCCGACCAGCTTCATCATGGTCCTGCCTCTCGCCTTGAGGCGATGCAAGGACCATCTACGGGTCATGCCGCACTGTACGCCCGTCCTGATCCCGAACCCGCCCCCGCTCTGGCACCCGATGCTGGGGCACTGCCGCACCCTGATGCGCGATCTGGGCGCCTCCGCCATTCTGATCGAGGGCCGCCTGCTGGGCACGCCGTTCGGGCCGAAGATCGTCGCGACGATGGACCTGCCGGCTGAAATGGGGCCGGTGCCGCTTGGCGCGCATCCGGCCTACCGGCGCGCGATGCACGATGCGGCCGGCATGCTCACCTTCGCGCGGATGGCGGCGCACAGCGCGAGCGGGATCGATCCGATCACCGCCAGCTGCGAACCCGAAGACGTGCTCTGGCAGCTCGTCGTCCTGCCGGCCGGGCTGGTGCTGATCGCGCGAACCAAGGCGGCCGACTTCGGACCGTTCCTGCTGGCCGAGCGCGAGCCCGACCAGCGGACGCTTGCTTTGGTGGGGCTCCAGATGGATTTTGCCGGAATTACCCTGGGCGAGGCCCGGCATGGCTCACGCCGCGACGGGCCATCATCGCCGCGCACGCAATGACTGGCGGTCAAAGGATCGAGCGGTTCACGTGATGAATGCACTCCCTAGGCTGGCCTCCGCGATCCGCCCCTCCTTCTCAAGGACGCGGAAACGGCTCAAGCGCTGAGACGACGCGGAGAGGAGGCGGAAGCGGACCTCGGGACGTTAGAACGTTTCCTCCTTCCAGCGATAGGTGTGGAAGAGCGATTAGTCAGCCTCGACCGCGCATGTGTCGCGCTCAGCAACGAGTCCGACCGTTGGATTCGGGCAAACCTGATAAAGTTGGACCGGGTCGCGCTTGCCCTTGAGCTGAATCGGTGCGAGCGCCTCGATCCGCAGATCGGTGATCTCGCCAATAGCCTCGAATGTGGTCTGGCTTACCAGAGACTGCCCGCGCTCGGCCAGCGAGCACAGACGGGCCGCCACGTTTACGGCGTCTCCCAACACCGTGTAGTCCATCCGCTCGACACTGCCCATGGCGCCCATGATCACGTCGCCGGTGTTGATTCCGACGCCCACAGCGAGATTCCAGCTCGGGCGGTCGGCGCTCAGTTCACTCATCTTGGCCTGCATCGCGAGCGCGCAGCGTACCGCATAGCCCTCTCCCCCCTCTCCTGCGAAGACCGCCAGGATCTGATCGCCCACGAATTTGTCGATATCGCCGTGATGCTCCTTTACGAGGCCAGCCAGATGCTGGAAGTAGAAGTTCAGCACGTCGATGACCAGATCGGGCTCGTGCTGCTCCGCGAACGCCGTGTAGCCGCGGATATCGCAGAACAGCATCGTGGCGCGGTGGCGCGCGCCACCCAGGCGAACACCATACTGCTCGGCCCCTCTGATCGCCGTTATAGTGCCGAGGGAGACGAACTTCTCCAGCTGAAGCCGCTCGGCAAGGCCAACAATCATCGCATTCATGCGCCGCGCGAGGTCGCCGATCTCGTCGTTGAGGCGCACGCCCCGCAAGACCCGGACCGCGAAGTTACCCTTGGCGACCTCCCCCGCCACGCGGTCAATTTCAAGGATCGGCCGACTGATCCCGAATGCGAGGGCGATCGCGCCCAGGACGGCGACGGCCAAGCCCGCCGCCCCCCAGAGCACAAGGCTGCGGGTCATCTTCTCGACGGCGAGATAAGCGTCACGTTGCCGGAGTTCGACGAGAAGGGCCCATCTGAAGGGCCGGGGAAACGCATAGGCGCCCAGCATGACCTCGCCATCCGGGCGCGCATAGGGCGCAACGCCAAGAGACCGCGTCGAAGACGACAGCAGAGTCATCGCGTCGGCGACCATGGCATGGTGGCTGAGATCGCGCTGCCCCGCATTAAGGACCTCCCGTCCCTTCCGGTCCACGACGGTGAGAAACCCTACCTTCGTGAATGGATTGCCGTAGATGATCTGCCATAAGCGGTGCAGGTCGATCCTTGCCGACAGGACGGCATCGGCGCCGGCAATTCTCGAGCGCAGTGGCAGCACGATGGTCGCCAGCCAATTGTCGCTCTCCGGAACGTAAATTGCATCCTCCGCAACGACGATCTCGGATTCACGAAGCGCTCTTACCTGTTCCGGCGACACGCGGAGCACTTCGAGCGGATCGAGACCGGCCGCCTGCAGGGACTTGCTGAAATCGTCCTTCGTCACGATGAGCGGAATATCGGCGCCGTCCACGGTGATCTGCAGGGCGACGATGTCGGCAATATCCGAGATACCGAGGGTGAGAATGGCGATTTTTTCCTCGACCCCCAACTGATCGTCGTCGATCGCGTTGCGGATTAGAAGCAGGGGGCCGAGCCAGCTTCCCTCGAAGACATCGTTGATCTCGCGGGAGAGCTCGCTGGCGACGCCCAGGAGCTGCTCGTTGGCAGAGCTCTTGAGTTCGTCCTCGCCGATGCGAATCATGGTACGCCCGGCGACCAGGATCGGCACCACGGCGATCGCAACCGCAAACAGCAGCAGCTTCCAGCGCAGCGTGAGGCGTGGCATTGTGCTTTTCCAATCGCTCCTGCTTGCTACTCGCGACGACGTGCGTTCACCTCCACCGTGTCGGAGGATTTGCCGCAGGACAGGCCCGAGCCGTCGCTGACTGTCAGCCGTACGGGATAGGTCCCTGGCTCGGCGTAGCTGTGCCGGACCTTGTCCCCGGCAAGCACGACCCCATCACCGAGATCCCACAGGAAGCTCAACGGGTGGCCATCGGCATCCTGCGACCCAGACGCGTCGAACATGAGTTCGTCATGCGCCCCGCCAACGAAGCCTTCACGATCGTGACCGGCTTGGGCAACCGGTGGCGTGTTGACAATAATGCGCGCGACGTCCGTGTCGGCAGCGCAGCTCGACCCCGAATCGTCCGTGACCGTGAGGCGGACATCGTAGACACCCGCTTTGGTGAAGCTGTGCGTGGCGTTCATCCCGTCCGCACCTGTGCCGTCGCCAAAATCCCACCGATATTCGACCAGGCGATCGTCCCAATCGACCGATGCGCTACCATCAAACGTCACCTCCTGGTCTGGGCAGACGAAGCGATTGGGTCCGGCCTCGGCATGGGGCGGCTGATTCACGCGAACCCGGACCACACTGTGCTGTCGGCTGTTGTTGAGGCCGGCGCCGTCGTCGACGGTCAGCACCAGCTCGTAGAGCCCGGAGGCTTGGTAGACGTGCGACACGTCCTGCCCCTGCGCCGTCTGGCCGTCGCCGAAGCTCCAGTCAAAATCGACAATCCGTCCGTCCGGGTCGAGGGAAGTGCCGGCACCGAGGGCGATCTCGTCGCCGGGACAGGCGGCCTTCGGCGCCGTAATGACCGGCATTGGCGCCTGGTTGGCGACAGCAATGATCGTATCCGTGGCTTTGTTGTTCGACAGATTCGTATTGTCCGTGACCGTGAGCGTCACCTCGTAGCGGCCGCTCCTGCGGAAGCTATGCCGGGCATTGACCCCAGACGCGGTCGTACCGTCACCGAAATCCCAGGAATAGGCGACGATGCCGCCATCCGGGTCATGGGACTTCGAGGCGTCGAACAGGATCTCCTCCATCCCGACGGTTCGGTCGCCACCGGCATCGGCCACCGGTGGTGCATTGACGACGATCGCGTGCTGTGCGGTCACCACACTGCACGTACCGACGCTGCCTTCAGTACGAAGCGTGAGCGTGACGACGAAACTGCCGGACTTTTCGTAGGCATGTCGCACCGACGGGCCTTCGGCTGAGCTGCCGTCACCAAAGTCCCACTCCCAGGCGACAATCCGGCCAGACGTCGTTGTTGAGCTTGAGGCGTCGAAGGCAGCGGCATCGCCGACCGCAATGCCGGCCGGCGCAAGGATGCGGGGAATCGGCGCTTCCACGACGCGCACGATCATCTCATTGGAGTTGGTGTTCGCGCACTGGCCAACCTGATCTCCCTCGATGGTGAGAACGACGCGATAGTCGCCCGGCTTGCCGAAGATGTGGACAGGTCGATCGCCACCGCCGGCGGCGCCGTCTCCGAAGTTCCAGGTGAAGCGGTTGACCACGCCGTCGGAATCGCGCGAGCCCGACCCGTCGAAGTGCACCTCCGTACCAGCGCAGACCCTCTGGTCGGGCCCCGCATCCGCAATCGGCGACTCGTTGACCCGGACAAGGACGCGCTCGGTATGTCGGTTTGCCGGGAAGCCCGAGTCGTCCTCGACGGTCAGCGTGACCGGATAGGCGGCGCCGTGATGATAAGTCTTGGTCGGATTCACGATGTCGGCATCGCTGCCGTCCCCGAAGTCCCAGTGGTAGCGTAGCAGGCCGTCCTCCGGGTCGCGCGAATTGCTGCCGTCGAAGACCACCACATCACCTGCACAGACCTCTCTGTTGCCGCCTGCGTCGGCCACCGGCGGGCGATCGACGGTTACGGTGATCGCGGCCTGTGTCTTGGCATTGCCTAACCCGGTCCCGTCATCAACGGTCAGCACCACGGGATAGGTGCCGCCCGTCACGTAGGTATGGGTCGCCTTGACGCCACCCGCCAGCGGTGAGCCGTCGCCGAAGTCCCAGCTATAGACGAGGGCGTCGCCGTCGGCATCGGTCGAGGCGCCACCATCGACGGTGATGGTACTGCTCGAGGTGAAGATATCCTCTCCGGGGTGCGCGACCGGAGCATGGTTGATCCGAATAACCACTTCGTCTTGAGCGACGCCGTTGCTCGCGCCGCTGCCGTCGGTAACGGTGAGCCGTGCGCTATAGATCCCGGGCGATGCATAGACCCGTGAAACCGTGCGTCCGGTCGCGGGTTCGGCGATGTCGTTGAAGTCCCAGCGATAGCTGACGATGCTGCCATCCGGGTCAAATGCGTTTCCGGCGTCCAGCACTACCTCGTCGCCTGGCGTGGCGAAGATATCGGCGCCAGCGTTGGCGACGGGGGGTGCATTGATCACCACCTCCGCTTCGTCGAAATCGACTGCGTCGGGCTGACCTGTGTTGTCGCGGACGGACAGCTGAACCTGGTAGATCCCGGGCCGCGTGAAGCGATGGGCAACCTGCTCGCCAGTAGCGGTGGAACCGTCCTTGAAGTCCCAGAAATAGTCTGCCACGTCGCCGTCCGGATCGAGCGATCCCGAGCCCAGGAAAGTGAGCTCTTGGCCGGGCGCGCCGAGCTGATCCTTTCCGGCGTCGGCGATGGGCGCCTCGTTGACGAGCAGGAGCAAGGTGTCCGTTGCACTGCTCCGCGACGTGCCGGAATCATCGGTCACGGTGAGGCTGACGCGGTAGTGGCCCGCCTTGCGATAGACGTGAGCCGTCCTGGCACCTTCACCGGTGGCCCCGTCGCCGAAGTCCCATGCATAGCGGGCGATCTTGCCGTCGGGATCTTCGGAAGCCGTCGCGTCGAAGCGAACCTCGCTTGAGGTCACGATCTGATCGTCACCGGCCCGGGCGATCGGCGGAGCATTCACGACGATGATCGCTGTGTCGCTGCTCGTGTTGGTGGAGGTAGCGGAGTCGTCGGTGACCACCAGAGCGGCCTCGTAGGTCCCAGGCCGATCATAGGCGTAAGGCACCTCGGCCCCGACGCCCTCCGACTTGTCGCCGAAATCCCACGCATAGTGGACGAGCTTGCCGTCGTGATCGAGTGACCCGCGTCCATCAAAGGCGATAATCTCGCCGACCGCCACTTTTCGGTCCGGCCCGGCCGCAGCTACCGGCGGGTCATTGACGATGATTCGCGCGCTGTTCGTGGCCGTGCTGTTGGCAAGACCGGCGGCATCGCGCACCGTAAGCGTCACCGCGTAGGTGCCCGGCCGCTCATAGCGATGCGCAACCGTCGGACCTTCCGCCGTCGTACCGTCACCGAGATCCCAGGACCACCCTGTAACTTGCCCGTCGATGTCGTAGCTCGGCCGACCGTCCAGCTCGACGGTCTCCCCGACCGAGGCGCGCCGGTCGAGGCCCGCGACGGCCACGGGCGGCACATTGACATCTACGATGATCTGGTCGGTCGATGAATTGCAGGCTCCCGGCTGATCATCCTGAACCAGAAGGGTCACGGCGTAGCGGCCGGAGTTCGTGAACGCGTGAGCGGTCTTCGGGCCGGAGTCCTCTGTACCATCCTGAAAGTTCCAGCTGTAGCGGGAGATCGGCCGGTCGCCAGGTGTGGAGCCCGTGCCGTCGAAGTTCACGGGTTCGCCGGGCGCCACGACAATGTCGGGACCGGCATCGGCACGAGGAGGGCGTTTCGCAACGACGCGAAACGGCTGCATGGCGCCACTGCCGATCTGCCCCGAGTCGTCGAGGACGCGCAGCGCGCCATTGTAGCTGCCAGGCTCCTGATAGCGGTGCACGACCGCGATGCCGACGCCGCTGGCACCATCGCCGAAGTCCCAGAGATAGCTCAGCTGGTCCCCGTCCGGGTCGCTCGAGCGTGCCGCGTCGAAGGCAAACGCGGAGCAGTCGGCGAGCAGCGTGCTGTCTGCCACCGGCTGCGGCCGACCGTTCGGCGACCAGCTCTCGGCCTGCAGGCGCATCGGCAGCGGGTGCCCGGCGCTGTCCGTGACGAAGAGGGTGAGATCGTTTGGACTCTCTTCGCCACCGGCAACCGTGATCGAACCGTCGGTACCCTGCTCCTCAGGGAGAAGCGTGATCTCGCTCTGCTGCCACTCGTCCTGGCCAGATGCGGCGAGTTCAATCGTACGGTAGGTCCCGGCAAACGCGACGCGACCGTACGCGGCATCGAAATTGTGCACGATGATTCGTTCGGCGTCGGCCGGGATCTCGAACGCGAGCTCGGTGAGGCGGCTGCGGTCGGGAATGCGAATGGTCGGTGCGAAGCTCAACGTCTCGAGGCTGGAGGGGGTGGCATTCCGCCGATCGCGCAAGCTCAGTGTCGCCATGAAAAGATTGGCGTCATCGCCGGAATGTCCGACGACCTCGAGCCGAAAGACATACTGGCCGTCGATCGGATCGCCTTGCTCGGGCATGAAATTCGCGAGCGTCTGCCATATGTCGTCATGCGCCGCTTCCTCGCCGATCGTCAGGTCAGCCAGGATCGTGCCTCCCAGACCATGGGAGGTAGCCTCCTCCGACTCCATGCCCGGTTCCACCGTGCCGGCATCGCGTCTCCTTGCAAGCGGGGAGTCCGGCAGGGTAGCGGCGCCCTTCCCGCCATAGACGACATAGCGCATGCCTGTGTCCCAGCCGGTCCCGTAGCGCAGATCATGCGCTCCGCCGACCTCTGCGTCGAAGACCCGGAGATAGAGGCGGCCCGTCGTCGACTGAGGCACCCGGAAGTAGATGATCTCGCGGAACTCGGGATCGCCCTCGGTCGTGAGCGCTGCCTCTCCATAAGTGACGGAGAGCGGTTCCTCGGCTGCGGCTGCGGCCATCGTCCAGCCCGAAAGGACCGCGGCAAGAAAAAGATACCCTATGCGCGTGCCGCTCACGTTCGGTTGCATGATCGCCTCTTCTGCCGCGGCCGCCTTTGGCTATCCAACTCAAGGTCAGTCGTTGTCCAGCCTCAAGCGGGCCCTGTTTCCCGCGTAATCCTCGATTTCGACTTCCGTCAATGTCACCCGGCCGACCGCCTCGGGCGGCAGCAGCACCGTCCGTTGATAGGTTCCGGTGACGCCGCTGAGCTCGAGAAAGTCGGCATAGTCGATGTCGGCAATTCGCATCCGGACCGATGCGGCCTTGCGCAAGCCAGAGGTGTCGTGAGCGGTCACCTCGATCCGAAGCGGCTCGCCGCGACGCAGCGTTCGCGGAGACAGATCGTAGCTCACGAGCTCGGGCGGCTCCTGGTCCAGACCCACATCGAATCTTTCGACCCGAACATTGCCGACCGCGTCCGTGGCAATGAGCTCGAAGTGGTTGTCTCCCTGACGCAGGGTCACCGTCTCATCGAACACGCCATCGATCAGCTGAACCGGCTGGCCGTTCAGAGAGAGACTCCGCGCGCCGTCGGCTCGGCCACGAAGCGAGAGCCATTCGACCGCCGTGACGCCGGGCGGCGATTCCTCCAGCTCGATCGCCGGCGGCTCCTGATCCTGAGAGACAATGAAGCGGTCCTGGCTGGCAAAGCCCGAGCGCTGAACGACCTCGATGATGAAATTCTCGCTGAGTTGACTGAGCGGCAGGTTGAGAGCGAAGCGGCCGTCGCCGTTCGCATAGGTCGAGACGCGTGGCGCCCCTCCTGCCGAGTGAACCACGAGCTGCGCTCCCGGGCTCGTCATGCCGGCGAGCGAGATGACATTCCGGTTGGTGAGGAAATGGCGCGGCGTGAGGTGCGGAATTCTGTCGTCGAAGAGCAAAGCAGCGCGGGTGTCCGGCATGTAGACAAAGGAGCGTGTGCGCTTGGTGACATTGCCTGCGGGATCGATTGCCTCCAGGATCAGTGCGTTGTCGCCCGGTGCAGCCCCGAACGTCAGGTCGAACGCACCGCCTTCGCCGACTTGGACATCTTCCCCGTTGAGCCGGAGCCGGGCGTTCGCCTCGATCTCGCCGCGGATCCGGACCGGGCCCAGGCGGATGATTGTTCCCTCTGTCGGCTCCTGAATCGTCAAGTAGGGCGGCGTGCGGTCCACCCGCATGTGAAAGCGCCAAGCCACACTGCGCTCGCCCGGCAGACCAAACTTGTCGAGCGCCGCGACGCGCCAGTAATAGGTGCCGACCTCGAGCGGCCCGGCATCAAAGCCCGCAGCCTTGAGGCCCCATCGGCTGATCGCCATCCGCTCGAAGCCGGGATCGTGGGCAAGTTCGAGCCAATAGCCGGCGGCACCTGGAAGTACCGCCCAACTCAATGCTACCTGCGAGTCGAACGCCTGGCTGTTGTCCGCCGGCGCGAGGAGTGCCGTGGCGGCCAGAACACTGACCTTATCGCTGGGCGCCTGTCCGCTGCGCACGAGGGTGCCCTCATTGCGGCCGAGCGTGACCACGTCACCATTGGCCTCGACGCCAAGTGCCCGGTCGTCATAGTTCGTGAACTTGGCACCGCTGTCGTCGCGCCGGACCCAGAAGTTGCGGCTTTCTACGGTGGTGCGGACCTCAGGCACTTCGAGCGCGAATGTCGTCCTTTCACTCCTGCCGCTGAGCAGTGCGTAGAAGTCGCCTTCGACAAGACTGACCTTGGCCTCCTCACGGCGGCTGAGCGGATCGACACGCATGCGCTGAATGACGGCCTGCGAGTTCGCGCTGAGGCGAAGCCGGCTCTCGTCCCGGAAGGTAATCTGCGCCGAAGAGCGCGAGAGCGTGCGGACGTTCTCCTCCTCGATCAGGAGCACGTTCAGTGCGCGATCGGTCCAGACCAGGTCCTGCGCCCGCCTTCCCTCGACCCAGCCGTGGCGGTCGGTGAGCAGCGCTTCGGCCGCCACGTCGCGCTGCGCGGCAGCGATCCTGAGGGCCTCCGCGGCCGCGAGACTCGCCTCCCCGGCAAGAGTCGCTGCCGCCTCCCATTCACCGGCCTTTCGCTTCGCGAGCCCCTCCTCGTAGAGCCCGATGGCCTTCTCGATCTCGGCGCCTGCAAATAGCCGTGCACCTTCCTCGGTCGCCTGCTGAATTTCCCGGAGCGCCTTACCGAGCGCCCGGTTGGTCGTGGAGATCTCAGCCGCCGGAATCACGAGCTCAGTCCCCGCACGCACGTCGGTGATGGACGGTAGTGCGTTGGCGCGGAGAATCTCGACCCACATATCGGGGTCGCCGAGATACTCCTCGGCAATGTCGCGAAGAGTTTGGCCGTCCTTCACGCGGATCTTGAAGGTGTCCGCTGCGGCGCTGGAGACGCCGTGCGATAGCAAGAGGATAAGCAGCAGTCCGCAGCCCCGAGCGAGCCTACGGGTACCGTGAATGCCGCGCCGTCTCCTCGGCGTCTCCATTGACCGGCCTGACTCGAGCGGTTCACCTGCGATGCGCGCAGGCGCGTCCCCCTGCTCCGATAGGCTGAAAGCCATCGTAAGCCGCCGGACCAATGCTCGGCAAGGTCACTCTTAAGTGCGGCGATCCGAGAAGCGGAAGCCGCGTTTGGCTTTGGCGCGGAGCCCCTTTCTTTCGCATTGGTCGAAGATGATTTTATCCTTCGAGTTACCGCAAGCTTTCCTGCACCGTCCCTAGATGGATGCCTGGGCCGCGACGTCCTGGGCAGCCATCCGGCCTGGGAGCTACCGCCATCGGGCCGAGGCCGCCCATTATTATCTCACTACCGGCGCCCGTCGGTAAGAATGCCGACGGAAACCCGCGGTCGCTTGTCACGACAACATAGCTCCGGTCGACTGCCTGGATGGCGATCCAGGGCGGTGGTCATCGATCCGCAGGAGGTGAGTGATGGCCGGTTATCCGGCCCACGGAATCCGACTGACCGACGTGACAGCGCCTCTCAGTTCATCGTGCGTGTATAGACTGCAAACTCTGGCGCGTCGGCGATGAGCGTCGCGTTCGGCTCGTCGGGATCACCGGCGTTCGTCACGCCGAACTCCACATCACCGAGCGAATCGGCCGGGTCGGCCCCTACTTTCGCATAGACCTCTACCACCTGCGGATTCTCTCCCGCCAGCACGCGCAGCACGATCTCCGCAGCGAGCAGCGCTTTCGGCGTCGGCGGAAACGGATCGAGCGCGCGTGCCGCGCCGGGCCCGAGATTCAGCCGGTAGGCCGTCTTGAACCGCACCTCGCCATCCTCGTCGTGAAGCGCGACCACCGCCGCGAGGATCGTAACGGGCGATGGCGCGCGGGCGCGGTTGGAGACGGTGACCCGCGGGTCCGTGTCGAGCAAGGCATCGAGCGCGTCGGGTCCCAATAAAGTGACGGACATTTATCCTCGCCCTCCGCTCAACGACACCAGGGGTCTCGGGTCGAATCGCATCTCGCCCGTGAAGTGATCGAGGTCTACCGTGAACCAGCCCGGGTCGTCCTCCATGAACTTGACCAAGGGGCTGAAGATCATCGCATCCGTAATGCCATACTTCTCGCGCAGCGTCTTGCGGGCCTTTGTAATGGCCGCCGTGTCGTCTGCTGCCTTCACCACGACCGACGTCGTGGTATAGGTCACGTAGACAGTCACGTCGAGCGAATCGCCGGCCGGTAGCTTGTAGGCGACAGCTTTGGAGTAGATCTTGCCGCCGGGGCCGCCGTAACGCACGACGGCCATGATCGCGACCTCGTCCGATTCGATTCCCGTCAGCATCGGGCCCGTGATGAGGCCATTGATTTGCTTTGCCTCGTAGTAGACCCCCAGCCTTCTCTTGGACGGCCAGAGCAGCCGGTTGCCGCGGCCGTCCCAGATCCGCACCGCAATTTCCTGGTCGGCCATCGGGCCGTTCGGGTGGGGCGGACCGGGAACGGACGCCGTCGAGTGGATCCAGAACTGCGTCGTGACCTGGAGCCGGCGAGCCGATGGGGCGGTCGACCCGCTGCCACCCCCGCCCGTGGCGCCGGTCTCGTCCTCCTCGGTGACTGCGTTCACCAGCTTCAGGATGCCGTCGCCGACGATGCCGCCTGTCGGCCCTGACGCCTGCCGGCGAAAGATGTCCTCGGTTATCGTGCGCGGCTGCATCGACGAAGACGCGCCGGACGTGTCTGCGGCGAATTCCGTCGGAGAGATGTCGGTCATGCGTATCGGTTCGCCCTCTGGGCTGGGTTCGGCTGCGCTGCGTTCGGCGTCCAGCGCACGGGCCGTATTCAGCTCACCGCCTCGCTCGCTCACTGTTCCCTTCCCGGGCGGAGGCGTAGCGCCGCCAGCGCCGCCGATGGACGGCACGCCTGCCGCCGCGCTGAGCAGCTGCGCGGCGATCCGCATCCGTTCGGTGTGGTTCGACATCACAGTCGCAAGATTCTGGCCCGCCTGCTCGCCGACCGCGGTCGCACCCTGCGCGCTCGCCTGCAGGGCGGCTTGTGCGAGCGCGGCGGTCTGCACCATGCCGCTCATGTCGCGGAACATGTTGCCGTTCTGCACGGCGCTGATGATCGCCGCGACGCCGGTCGGATCCGGGAGCGCGGTCGGGCTCTGGATCGACAGCACGGGCGCCGACAACTGTCCGGGGCGGATCTCGTCGGACTGCGCGCGCGAGCCGGCTTGCACCGCGGCGATCTCCGGTGCCGTGATCGGGATCGGCGAATCCTGCCAGTTCCAAAAGCGCGTGAGATCGACCTTCTCGGCGGCGTTGTACCGCCCGAGAACCGCTTCCGCGAACACACCCCCGGACGGAAGCGGAATCGTCTCGCTTCGGGGAACCGGATGGTTGAGCCCGTGGCGCGACAGCCAGTCTTTCCACGCGGCCTGCTCCTCCGTCCAGCGCCGGTCGTCGGGTTCGCCGTCCGCGGAGACGCTGAGTTTGAAGACCAAGCTGTTTGCGACGACGGCGACCGGCTGCGAATCGACGAGCTGGATCAGCGGCAAGCCGCGATAGGTGTAGCGCGCGAGAAGTGCGCCGATCATGGCGACGTCGAGTGTGCGCAGAATCGCCTGCGTATAATGCAGCCGATTCGCCTCGAGGTGCGCAACGAGTTCGCCGGCGGCACCGGCCCCGCCGAACTTGATGACATCCTTGGGTTGGCTCATCGGCCGCAACTCGACCGGTACGCTGAGCGGCAGGACTGTGCCCGAAAGCATGAGCTGCAGGACGAGCGACGTCCGAAGGACCGACTCGCCGGCATACTGCACGGCGATCGAGTCGAGCTCGACGATCGCGACCGGTACGGCGAACGCAACGTCGGTGGTGCTCGTGCTGGCCGGCTCAACGGTACGGCCGTCGCGCAGGCGCACGACGAAGCGGGCCGCCTGTCCTTCCCGCAGCGAAAGTCCGATCACCAGCGCATCATCGGAGACGAACACTGAATCCGAGTTGGGTTGTGCGGATGGCCGGCCGGTCGCCCAGCCGATGCGATTCAGCTGGTCGAGGTCCCAGCCCTTCACGGTCAGCAGCGCGGCGGGTGAATTGGCGGGGGCGCGCCGGTAATCGAGGGCCGGCGGCTCCGTCTTCTCCGTTCCCGCGTCGGTCGGCGCGTCCGCGGGCTGGGTTGACGGCGCAGCCGCGGCGGCTGCTGCCGGGCCGGCCGCCGGGGCAGCTCCGGTTGAGAGCCGGCGCCTCGTGAGGACGCCGGTCGCCCGAAGATCGGCGACATGCCCAGCGATGACCATGCCAGGCGTCACGCGCGGCGTCTGCGGGACGACCTCGACGACGCCGTACTCGACGGTGAGCTGGCGCCGGACGCGGGCCGTCAGCGCGGCATCCGCCAGTGCGAGTCGCCAGCGGTCGATCGTCGCGTGATCGCGGAAATCGACGATCCTGACCGGCACGAACAGGCAGCGTTCCGCGCGCTCGAGCTGCGTTGTCGTCCGAAACGCCTGCACGACCTCGTAGTAGCTGATCGACAGCGCATGCATGTGGTTGTAGTTCGTCACCACGCGCGTCGAGATCGCTTCGTGTTCGGTCTGCGAGACCTCGCGGACGATCGACGCGCGGCGATTGCGCACCGACGAGGCGTTCTGCTGGCTTCTGTCGTTGATCTGCTGCGCGTACTCGGCGGCAAGATCGCGTGCGCCGAACGATGACGATGCGCTCATCACCTCGGTCGTCGTGTTCGACGTGCCACCCGATCCGCCGATGGCGAGCGGGCCGAGATCGAGTCCGAATCCTCCGCCGGCCTGCCCCGTCGTCGATTCCGACCGGGTGCTTGATTTACCGCTCTGGAACTCGGTCGCGGTCGCGTTCGTCACCTCGCTCAGCGAGCGGCTGTGCGTCATCGTGTTCGACAGCAGTTCCGATTCCGAGATGTCCTCGCTCGCGGCCGCACGACTGCGGCGTGACCAGTCGACCACGGCGACTCGTGTGCTCTCCCCCGGTGCGAGCGACATGCTGTGCAGCAGCTGACCGAGCGTGACGCCCTGCGAGTACCACGACTGGCTGAACGTCAGAAGCGCGCCGGTTGCCAGCCTTGTGAAACCGTCGGCTGCGGCCATCGTCGCAGCGAGATCGAGCGCGTCGGCATCCTCGATTGGCTGCGCGCCCTCGCCGGGGTTCGGCAGGCGGTCCATGACAAGCTTGCGGAAGAACACCCGCTCCGTCGGATAATTGCCCGTCGCCGGCAACAGGTCGGGCGGAGCCTCGGGATCGAAGCCCTCGACCTGCTCCGGATAGAAGGCGACCTTCAGGATCTCCCTGGCCGACCGATAGGGCGGCCACAGCGCGAGGTCGCGGACCGTGCCGACATCCAGTGCATTGGAGAGCGTGGCGGCGTTCGCCGGCCCGATGTCGCGCAGAACGCCGATCGGCTGGTTGACGAGGTCGCGGACGGGCACCCCCGGCGGGACGTCGGCGATGTCGCCGGCGACCGCGTCGAGGCGGGCTTCGACGGCGTTCGGATCGCGCCCGATCTCGAGCAGGCGCGTGGCGCCGGCGAAGACGCGCGCCGCGGCGAGATCGAAGATCGACCGGATGTTGATGGCGGCAAGCGCCGACTGGGCGGCGGCGGAGACGCCCATCAGCATGGCCGTGGGCGCCCGCAATACCTCGTCGGGCTCCATCTCGGCCGCCTCGGACCGCAGCAGCGCCGTGACCCTCTGGTTCATCACATCTCTCCCCTGCCGCCAACTGTCCCGGGTCGTTCCTCTGGCGGTCGTGACATCTGAACCATCCGAGAAGCGCAGCGCCCCATAGAGGCAGACGACGCGGCTGGAGTCCGTCTTGGGGCTGAATGTGCGATGGCGCCGAGCACCGCCCGCCACTGGCTTGATCGTGACTTCGGATGAGGCCTTCGAGCGATTCCAGATGCGCTCAGGATCGTTCTGCCTGAGACGGCAAGTCTGCCAAGGAAGAGTACTCGGCGAACAGAGATCTTTGAGATAAGCGCATAAGCCAGAAAGCTTATGCTTTGACCTTTAGAGGCACCACCTCGGCACCCCCTTTTAACTCGAGCACAGTTTCCTGAGTCCGTGTCTGTACCAGAGCCTCTGTCGATAGCCTTAGTTGGCATGTCGCCGACATTCGCCTGTAGCGCCTGCAGGTGATCAGCGAGGCGGATGCGATCGCGGAGGGCGTGAGCAAGTTCCAGCCCCAAGATAGCGATGGACGGCGGCATTTCTCGGTGGAGGATATTCGCGACACCGACGAGCCGACCGCCAAGCGTAGCTTTGCCAGCCTGTGGCGCTCCATCCACGGCGCCGGTGCCTGGGAGGTGAACCCCCAGGTCGTCATAACTGTTTTCAAGCCGCACCTCGTCAACATCGACCAATGGAGGACGGCAGTATGAAACTCGACCGCAATCTCAATCGAGACGGCAAGGGTAAGTATGCGCTGGTTCGCCTGCGTGGAGACCTCACGCCCGCTGAGCAACGTGCGCTGCAGACACTCGTACACGGCGGGCGCGTCGACTTGGCAACGCCAAGTTCCCCCGAAGAGTTCTTCGCCATCAAATTGAAGGACAAGTATGCGCAGGCGGCGCTCCGTGCCTATGCGGACGCGGCAAAGTTGGATGATCCCGAATACGCCCGCGAGGTCCGCGAACTGGCGGACCGTGCCGGGCCCCGTCATCCACTGTGCAAGGCGCCGGACTGACGCTCTCCATCAACATCGATCGGCTCGGGAAGGAGGCGGCGTGACTCGGATTCCCCGCTTGTTGTCCGCGTCAGAAGTGCTCGGTCTTGAGAATATACGGCCCAGATCTGCCAGGTCCTTGGGCGGCATAGACCTTTCGGGCCACGTCTCGAATCTTCAAAAGATGCCTCCGGTGCGCGGCGGCAACCTGCTTTGGCGTCAGGCTCTCTGCCCTCTCCATATCCGACAGCGCCTCACGGGAAATTGTGAACATCACGGACGCCTTGCCGTCCGTCGCGAAGAAGCGGACGGCCTGTGTGTCCGCGTTATAGACGCCATCCTGGCGGGCAAATTGCAGCGACATGGGTTGCTTCCCTTCGTCGGCGAGGTCGGATCATGCGCTGTCGGGCCGCAAGGCGCAATCTTTCCTGGGGGCCAGCGCGTGGCGGCGATCAACGTGGTGCGCGATGCGTTCAAGAGGGAGCGCGGGAATGGCTGAGCAGGCGCGCCTCGTCGATATGCCCGACTGGCCGCTGCTGATGAGTCGCGACGTCGCGGCCGCTTATTGCGGTGGCGTCTCCATTGCCTTCTTTGAGCAGCACTGTCCTGCTAAACCGATGGGGATCGGCGGGCGACGGCTATGGAGGCCGCGCCCCTCGAATTGAAGGTGCCCGTCGTGATCGGCTGGAATAAGGATTGCGCGAGGGCGATGTCCTGCGGATGACATGGAAGAGCTATGATGGCTCTGCTATCGAGACGCGCCAGTTGAAGGCTGAGGGGAAGATCGAACCGGGCCTGACGTTCCATGGTTTCCAGCATTCGATCGGCAAGGCGCTGGTCGGCGCGGAATGCGACATGCGGACTATCATGGCCGTGATTAGACACCAGAAGGACGCTATGGCGGCGAAGTACACAAAAGAGGCTGAACAGCGCCGCCAGGCCAAGGTCGGAATCGTGAATTTGGAACGCCTGCGGACCAAAAACGGAAAACCGCCCGAAGGCGGCTGTACTAAGTGATTGAAAAGATTGGTAGCGGAGGAGGGACTTGAACCCCCGACACGCGGATTATGATTCCGCTGCTCTAACCAGCTGAGCTACTCCGCCACAAGGTCGATCGCCGCGCCTTGGCGGCGACAGGGTATATGGCCTTCGCCTTGTACCTGTCAAGCGAGCCGGGCTCCGGCGCTTCCCGCGGCCGATTCAGGCGGCGAGCGCCGCTTGGTCGCGGGCGATCCAGCCGCCGCCGAGGACGCGGTCGCCGTCATAGACCACGCAGGCCTGCCCCGGCGCGACGCCGAACTGCGGTTGCGTGAGCTGCACCCGCACCGTGCCATCCGCGGCGAAGATCCGCGCCGGCGCCGGCGGGCTGGCCGAGCGCAGCTTGACCGTGACGGGGCGACCCTCGGGGCCGAGCGGCTCGCGCGCCAGCCAGTTGAGATCACGAACCGTGAGGCTGCCGGTGGCGAGCGCCGCCTTCGGGCCGACGACCACCCGGCGGCTCGTCGGATCGAGGCGGACGACATAGAGCGGTGTCCCGTCGTCGGCCACCCGCAGGCCCCGGCGCTGCCCGACGGTGTAATTGATGATTCCGTCATGGCGGCCGAGCACGCGACCGTCGACATGGACGATGTCGCCCGGCTCGACCGCGCCGGGCCGCAGCTTCTCGACCACACGGGCATAGCCGCCGGTCGGCACGAAGCAGATATCCTGGCTGTCCGGCTTGGCGGCGACGGCAAGCCCCAGCCGCTCGGCGAGCGCGCGGGTCTCGGCCTTCGGCTTGTCGCCGAGCGGGAAACGTAGGAAATCGAGCTGCTCCGCCGTCGTCGCGAACAGGAAATAACTCTGGTCGCGCACCGGATCGACGGCGCGGTGGAGTTCCGGCCCTTCGCCCCCCATCATCCGGCGCACATAGTGGCCGGTGGCAAGCGCCGCGGCGCCGAGGTCGCGGGCGGTGTCCAGCAGGTCGCGGAACTTCACCCGCTGATTGCAGCGCACACAGGGGATTGGCGTCTCGCCGGCGAGGTAAGTCTCGGCAAAATCCTCCATCACCGCGCTACGGAAGCGGCTCTCGTAATCGAGCACGTAATGGGGGATGCCGAGCCGGTCGGCGACGCGCCGCGCGTCGTGGATGTCCTGGCCCGCGCAGCAGGCGCCCTTACGGCCGACCGCGGCCCCGTGGTCGTAGAGCTGCAGCGTGATGCCGACGACGTCGTACCCCTCCCCCTTCAGGAGAGCGGCGACCACCGAGCTGTCGACCCCGCCGGACATCGCGACGACCACGCGCGTCTCAGCCGGAGCCCTGTCGAAACCTAGCGAATTCATGGCGCGTAATATAATGTCTTGCCGCGTCGAGCGCTATGGTCGCTGCAGCCGATCGACCAAGCGGTTCAGCGGCGCCGGGTCGCGCGGTAAGCCGAGCGGCACCGTGAAATGGCCCTGATCGCGCAGGAATACGTTCTCCTGCGGCAGGTGCCAGCGAGTCGCCAGGGCCATGCCGCGGTGGAACGGCGTCACGTCGTCATAGCAGCCGAGCACCATGACGACGTCCTCCGGCGCCATCGCCAGCGCTCCGAGGGGTTCC
The DNA here is from genome assembly GCA_003576685.1 of Virgifigura deserti. Taxonomy (GTDB): domain Bacteria; phylum Pseudomonadota; class Alphaproteobacteria; order Dongiales; family Dongiaceae; genus Virgifigura; species Virgifigura deserti. Next base: position 111,358 of record QOZR01000014.1, on the reverse strand, counting down.
CAGAGCGGATTCCAGCGGGCGAACCGCTCCGCCGTCCAGCCGGCCCGGCGAAGCGCCTGGTCAAGGCCCAGCGCCTTGGCCAGCGAACTGCCGAAGGCGAGGCTCCCGACATCGTCGGTGGTGGTGGTGAGATAGAGCGCATCCGGCTGCGCCGACGGGTGCCAATGGCGGGCGCGGCAGGCGGCGAGCTGCGCCGACAGCGCCCCCAGGCTGACCCCGCCGATCGCCACGCGGCCGGCGCTGTTGGAGCGGCACCAAGCGACGAGCGTGGCGAGCTCGGGCACCACCGCCGACAGGAACGAGAAGGCCGATATCGGCAGTCCGGCGATGAACGGCTCGCCGCCGTAATATCCAGGTTGCCGCCGGCGGCCATGCCAGGGGGCGTCGAGCCGCACGACGCGCACGCCGCTCTGTGCGAGCGCAACGACGATCTGGTCGTCGATCCCGTCGAGGGACTCGAGCTCGACGCCGAGGCCATGGATATAGACCAGTGTCGCCGGGTCGGGCACCCCGACCGGCTCGAAGACATGCGCCCAGGCCGTATCGCCGATCGCCGCGCAGGGCGATGGGAACCGCAGCCAGTATTCGGTGCCGAACGGGCCTGAGATCCGCTGCGATTCCTGGACCGGGGGCAGCGGATCGGGCACGTCGCAGGCTGACTCCGGGTCGGCGAGAAGCGGGCGGTATTCCGCCTCGACCCGCGCCGGATCGGGAATCGCGAACCGCGCCGCCGGCAGATTGGTGCGCAGCCGCAGCGGTAGATAGCTCCAGCGCGCCATCATATAGGCGTTGCTCGCCCGCCGCCGCTCGCGATCGATCGCCGCAAGCGTGCTCGGCGAAGTCGCGTGTTCGCCGAAGAAAGCCGCCTCCCAGCGCTGCGCGGCCGCTTCGGACCGCCGGCGCAGCGCCGCCGTCCGGGCGAGGGCATTCTGAATCTGGGCCTCCGTCCCGCCGGGCAAGCGGCGCAGCGGCAACGCCGCCAGGAAGCGGTCGATCGCCCCCTCCGCAACCGAGCCTGCCGCCCAGGCGCGCGACAGCGGAAAGGCCCAGCGCGACAGACCCCAAAGGGCGGCGCGGTCGAACCAGGGGCGCGTGACCAGCCCGCCGATCGGACTCGTGAGCAGCGGCATGACGCGCTCGGTACGGCGGCCCCTCAATGGTGGATCAGATGTCGGGGCCGGCGCGGCCTGTTTGGTGCATAAAGCGATGCGCCCGGGGCGTCACCCGAGTGCCTCACTCGCCGGCCATCATGTTGCGGGTGCCGGCCGGCAGGGCGACGGTCAACCCGTTGAGCTCCTCGGTCATGATGATCTGGCAGCCAAGCCGCGAGGTCTGGGTCAGACCGAAGGCGAGGTCGAGCATGTCCTCCTCGTCCTCCGTCGCCTCGGCGAGCGCCTCGTACCATTCGGGATCGATGATGACGTGACAGGTGGAGCAGGCCAGAGAGCCTTCGCACGCGCCCTCCAGATCGATATTGTTCCGGTGGGCGATCTCGAGCACCGACAGCCCGATCGGCGCGTCGACCTCGAGGCGAGTCCCGTCGGTGTTAATGAAGGTCATCTTCGGCATCAGGCCAGTCTCCGTAACCACTAGTCTCTCTAATAAATTGTCCGTCGCTCGGACGTTCGCGAACTCTTTCACCGGATGTGGCCGGTTCGGCGCCGCTCGCCGTCGTCTGAGGCTCCGGCACGGGCTACGCCGGCATCGGGTGCCACAGGTGCCCTCACAGGTCAAGGCAACTCCGCAGCACGGCAGATCAAGCCGCTAACGGCTTAACGTTGCCAAACCGTTAACGGTGTGCCACCGGGGCGGACGGCGCGTCGGCGCCCTCCGGGACGATCGCGGCAGCCGGCGGGCCGTCGCGGAGCCGTTGGACGGCGGCAACCAGCCGCTCCACGGCATAATCCACCTCGGCCTCCGTGGTGAACCGGCCGAGGCCGATCCGCAGGGAGGCGCGGGCCTGCGCCTCGTCGAGGCCCAGCGCCCGAAGCACATAGGAGGGCTCCAGCGCCGCCGAGCTGCAAGCGGACCCGCTCGAGACGGCGAGATCCTTCAACTCACCGATCAGCCGGTCGCCGTCAATGCCGGGGAAGCCGAGATTCAGGTTCCCAGGCACCCGTCGGCCCGGGTCGCCGTTTAGATAAGCGTCCGGCAACTGACGAACAACACCCTGATGAAGCCGCGCCGCGAGCCGGCGCAGCCGGTCCGCCTCGGGCGCCATCTCCCGCATCGCTATCTCGCAGGCCGCGCCGAGGCCGACGCAGAGCGGCGTCGGCAGGGTCCCCGACCGCAGGCCGCGCTCCTGGCCGCCGCCCTGGAACAGCGGCGCGAGGCGCACGCGCGGCCGGCGGCGCACATAAAGGGCGCCGATGCCCTTGGGTCCATAGATCTTATGGCCGGAGAGGCTCATCAGATCGATGTTCATCGCCTCCACGTCCAGTGGGATCTTGCCGACGGCCTGGGCCGCGTCGGTGTGGAAATGGACGCCGCGCGCGCGGCAGAGGGCGCCGATCTCGGCGAGCGGCTGGACGACCCCGATCTCGTTGTTGACCGCCATGATCGAGACGAGCACCGTGCGCTCGGTGATCGCGGCGGCGAGCCTTTCGAGATCGATCAGCCCGGTCCGGCCGACGGGAAGATAGGTGACCGCGAACCCCTCCCGCTCGAGCTGCGCCGCGCTCTCCAGCACGCATTTGTGCTCGGTCGCGGCGGTCACGAGATGGGTCTTCCGGTCACCCTGGAGATTTCGCTGGAACCGGGCGACGCCGGCGAGCGCCAGATTGTTGGATTCGGTGGCCCCGGAGGTGAAGATGATTTCCCGCGGATCGGCACCGATCAGCGCCGCGACCTGCGCGCGGGCCGTCTCGACCGCCCCTGCCGCCGCCGCGCCGAAGGCGTGGTGGCCCGAATGGGGATTGCCGAACTGCTCGGTGAAATAGGGCAGCATCGCCTCGACGACCCGCGGGTCGGTCGGGGTGGTCGCCTGGTAATCCAGGTAGATCGGCAGCGCGGGTAGGTTCTTGGTCAAAGGCTTATTCCCATGGATCAAGCAGCCGAGGATCGGTCCGATCGGTGGTTCGGCCGCTGCGTGACCAGCCCGCTCCAGGCTTCGATGAAGCGGTCGATATCCACCTCCGTGGACCGCCAACCGAGGCTGACCCGGATCGCGCTGCCCGCCTCCTCCACCGTCGCGCCCATCGCCCGCAGCACGTGCGAGGCGCGCACCTTGCCCGACGAGCAGGCCGACCCCGCGCTCACCGCGATGCCCGCGAGGTCGAGCGCCATCACCTGTGTCTCGCTCGGCATTCCCGCCCAGGCGAAGCAGGAGGTGTTCGGCAGCCGTGGCGACGCGGCTCCGAAGACCCGCGCCTCCGGCGCCGTCTCGCGCACGCGCCGCTCCAGACGGTCGCGGAGCTGCGCGATCCTGCCCTGCGCCGGGAGCTCGGCAGCCGCCTCCTCCGCGGCGACGCCAAAACCGACGATCGCCGCAACATTCTCCGTGCCGGCGCGCCGGCTCCGCTCCTGGCCGCCGCCGCGGAGCAGCGGTCGAAGCGCGAGATCGTCGCCGACGACCAAGGCGCCAATTCCCTGCGGACCGCCCAGCTTGTGTGCCGACAGGCTGAGGAGGTCGACGCCGAGAGCGGTGATATCCAAGGGGACCTTGCCGGCCGCCTGCACCGCGTCGCAATGCAGCAGCGCGCCATGAGCGCGGGCGATCTCCGCCGCTTCGGCGACCGGCTGGATGACGCCGGTTTCGTTGTTGGCGAGCATCACCGACAGCAAGGCCGGCCGCGGATCGCGCCCCAACCCCTCGGCTAGTGCCGCCAGGTCGACGATGCCGTCCGTGCTGACCGGCAGGATTTCGGCCTCTGGTGCCGCACGCAGCACGGAGTCATGCTCGATGGCGGACAGGACGAGACGATCGCGGCCTGTGCCGGTGAGGGCAAGATTATTGGCCTCGGTGCCGCCGCTGGTGAAGGTCACCTGCTCGGGCCGAGCATGGACGAGCGCGGCGACGCGCTCCCGCGCCTCTTCGACCTGACGACGTGCCGTGCGGCCGAACTGATGCACCGAGGAAGGATTGCCGCAGAGCGCCAAGGCGCGGGCCATCGCCGCGATGACAGCCGGACGGGCCGGGGCGGTAGCGTTGTAGTCCAGATAGACGGCGCGATCCATGACGGCTCTGTCTCCAGCCCTCCATTCCGGCGGGAAAGACGGTGATCTATTCCGCCGCCGCGATGCCGGCCCGTCCATCCGCGGCGGTGTCGTGGCGGATGAGGCCGCTGGTGCCGAGCACTCGGCGGGCGCAGACATCGGCAAGCGAGACGGAGCTCAGATAGAGATGGATCTGGTTGCCCAGCTCCTCCCAAAGGTCGTGGGTCAGGCAGCGGCTCCGGTTGCCGCGGCAGCCGGCCGGCGAGCCCGGCGTGCAGCGGGTCGCCCGGATCGGCTCGTCGACCGCCAGGATGATGTCGGCGATCCGCATCTCGTCATCGGGCCGCGCCAGCAGATAGCCGCCGCCGGGCCCCCGGACGCTGCGGACCAGCCCGCCGCGGCGGAGCTTCGCGAAGAGCTGTTCGAGATAGGACAGAGAAATCTCCTGCCGCGCTGCGATATCGGCCAGGGCGATTGGGCGGCCGTGGCTGTAGCTCGCCAGATCGACAAGCGCCATCACCGCATACCGGCCCTTGGTGCTGAGCTTCACGGCAGCCCCCTAGCAATCGCCCCGCGAGCCGGCGGCCTTCTCGCGGCGGGCATCGGCGCCCCCGTTGGCGTTCACGTCGTTCGCCGCCTGCCCGTCCGGTCGAACTCCGGGGACAGGCTCGCGCCGCTCCAACTCCCGTTCGAGGAGGTCGATCCGCGTCTTCAGGCTCGATACCTGATCGAGCAGTCCATCAACAGCGCGTGCCACCGGGTCCGGACAATCGCCCGTCGGCAGGCCGTAAGCGCGGAACTCGTGGGTTTCCTCCCGCGGCGCGACGACCTTCGCCGGAATCCCGACGACCGTCACGCCGGGGCTGACATCTCGCACGACTACTGCATTGGCGCCGATCCGGGCGTCCTCCCCGACCGTAACCGGTCCCAGGACCTGCGCGCCCGAGCCGATAATCGCCCGGTCCCGAATGGTCGGATGGCGCTTCCGGTTAACCTGCGCCGCGGAGTTGACGGACGGCGCGATGCCTCCGAGCGTCACGCCGTGATAGAGCGTCACATCGTCGCCGATCTCGGCCGTCTCGCCGATCACCAGCCCCATCCCGTGGTCGATGAAGAGCCGCTTGCCGATGATGGCGCCCGGATGGATCTCGATCCCGGTGACGTGGCGGCCGAGCGTGGAGATCAGACGTCCGAGCAGGTACCACTGGCGGCGCCAGACCGCATTCGCCGCCCGATAGAACAGCAGCGCCTGGAACCCGGGATAGGCAAGCACGACCTCCAAGCGCGACCGGGCGGCCGGATCTCGCGCAATCATTGAATCAATTTCGTCTCGAAGAGTCTTGAAAGTCATGTCGCCCGTCATGGTAAGATCGGTGGCGTCATCAGCACCGTCGCTCGCTGACGCAAAACCGGCCAGTGGTTTGATATAGTATGTCCGACTAAATTGGTCAAGTTTACCCGGCCGGGCTCGCGAGGCCTGTCCAGCACGTCGCTATGGCCCCGAACCCGGGTTCGGTACAGGGTCATGGTTTCGTGGTCTGATCGCAGCGCTCGAAACTCGAACGCTGCGATCAGACCGCTGAATAAAAACCTGTATGGTTCGCTGCCGACGCATGGAGGACACGCGTCGGCAGCGAACCTCTGGAGCAATGGTCAAAGATGCCGGAAGTGATCATAAACGGCCCGGAAGGCCGCCTGGAGGGTCGTTACCAGCACGGTCGGCGGCCCGATTCGCCGACTGCGCTCATGTTGCATCCGCATCCGCAGCATGGCGGCACGATGAACAACAAGGTCATCTACAGCATCTATCACGCGTTCGCCCGCCGGGGCTTCTCCGTGCTGCGCTTCAATTTCCGCGGGGTCGGCCGTTCGCAGGGGCGGTTCGACCGCGGCGAGGGAGAGTTGAGCGACGCCGCGTCGGCACTGGACTGGCTGCAGATCTACAACCCGAACGCCAGCACCTGCTGGATCGCCGGCTTCTCCTTCGGTGCGTGGATCGGCATGCAGCTTCTGATGCGGCGGCCGGAGATCAGCGGCTTCATCTCCGTCGCTCCGCCGGCGAACCTCTACGACTTCAGCTTTCTCGCCCCCTGCCCATCCTCCGGCCTCGTCCTGCAGGGCGACGCCGATGAGGTGGTGCCGCACGAATCGGTTGCGAAGCTGATCCACAAGCTGTCCAACCAGCGCGACATCTATATCGATTATCGCCGGATTCCCGGGGCGAACCACTTCTTCCACGACCACCTGGATGAGCTGACCACCGAGCTCGAGGACTATCTCGAGAAGGTCCTGGAACCGCCGAGCGCGGCGGCCGTCCGCTAGCTCTTGGCAGCCGGCCGGCGATGCAGGGTTCCGCCGGTCACGGGCCGGCGGACCCCGGTGGTTTCCGGCAGGCTAAGCGGCAGCCCCCGCAGCGCCCGCACCGCAAGATAGGCGAAGGCCTGGGCCTCCAGCGCGTCGCCGTCCCAGCCGACGGCCTCGACCGGCGCGACCGGCGCCGCCAGATGTTCCGCCAGCGCCGCCATCAAGGCGGGATTGCGGCGCCCGCCGCCGGCGATCAGCCAGCGCTGCGGCGGCACAGGGAACAGCTCGCCTGCTCGGGCGATGGCGGCGGCGGTGAAGGCAACCAGGGTGGCCGCACCGTCCGCCGCGGACAACCGCGCCACCGGCGCCGGATCGAAGGCGTCGCGGTCGAGCGATTTCGGGGCCGGCAAACCGAAATAGGGATGCGCCAGGAGGTTGGCGACGATGGCAGGATCGGCACGCCCCGCTCCCGCCAGGGCACCGTCCGCGTCGAACGGGCAGCCGGTATGGCGGAGCGCCCAATCATCGAGCAGCGCATTGCCGGGTCCGGTGTCAAAGGCGAGAAGGCGGTCCTCGCCGTTCCCAAGCGCTCCGACCCACGTGACATTGGCGACGCCGCCGATATTGACCACTGCGAGCGGCCGCGGCAGGTCGCGGCTGAGCGCCGCATGGAACAGCGGAACCAGCGGCGCCCCTTGGCCGCCCTCGGCGACGTCTCGGCTGCGGAAGTCATTGACGACGTCGATCCCGGTACGCTCGGCCAGCAACGCCCCGTCGCCGATCTGCCAGGTTCGGCCGCGCTCCGGCGCGTGCAGGATCGTCTGGCCGTGAAAGCCGATGACGGCCACCTCAGCCGGGCTCACGGCGTCCCGTGCCAGCAGGGCGTCGACGAGCTCGGCATGGATCAGGGTCAACTCGCGCTCGACAGCGGCGACCGGCCCCTGCCCGCCGATCACGCCGGCCAGCCGCTGGCGGAACTCCGGAGAAAAGGGCTGCGTCAGGGCCGAACCACAGACTAGGCTGCCGCGCCCGTCGGTGCGGACCAGAGCGGCGTCGACACCATCCCGCGAGGTCCCGCTCATCAGGCCAAGCGCCAGAAGCGATTCGGAAGATGAGTCCGCCGGCACGCCGTTCTCCTTCGATTTTAATCCCTAAACGCCTCGTCGGATCTTCCATCCCGGGCGTTGATTGTTAATGAAGAGCGACTGTGTTACATGACGCGGCCCCTCGGACAAGTCTCTGGAACAAGTCCCTGGGGCAAGACTAGAACGAGCCGATCGCCAATGGACATGCCTCGATCCGAATTTCTGCAGCAGGTCGTCAACCGCGGCTATCTTCACCAATGCACCGACCTCGAGGCGCTGGACGCGCTGGCGGAGGCCAAGCCCATAGCCGCCTATATCGGCTTCGATGCGACCGCGGACAGCCTGCATGTCGGCAGCCTGGTTTCGATCATGCTGCTGCGGCGCCTGCAGCAGACCGGCCACAAGCCGATCGTGCTGATGGGCGGCGGCACCACCAAGATCGGCGACCCCTCGTTCCGGGACGAGTCGCGGCGGCTGCTCAGCGACGCCGAGATCGCCAGGAACATCGCCGGCATTCGGCGCGTCTTCGGCCAGTTCCTCACCTTCGGGGATGGGCCAACCGACGCGCTGATGGTCAACAACGCGGATTGGCTCGACGGCCTCGACTACATTCCTTTCCTGCGCGACTATGGCAGCCACTTCTCGGTCAACCGCATGCTCTCCTTCGAGAGCGTGAAGCTGCGCCTCGAGCGAGAGCAATCGCTGAGCTTCCTCGAATTCAACTACATGATCCTCCAGGCCTACGACTTTCTGGAGCTGGGGCGGCGGCACGATTGCGTGCTGCAGATGGGCGGCTCGGACCAGTGGGGAAACATCGTCAACGGCGTCGAACTCGGGCGGCGGATCGACAACCGTACGCTGTTCGGCCTCACGACGCCGCTGATCACCACCGCCTCCGGCGCGAAGATGGGGAAGACGGCAGCCGGCGCGGTCTGGCTCAACGCCGACCGGCTCAGCCCCTATGACTACTGGCAGTTCTGGCGTAACACCGACGACACGGATGTCGGCCGGTTCCTGCGACTGTTCACGGACTTGCCGCTCGGCGAGGTCGAGCGGCTGGAGGGGTTGCAAGGCGCCGAGATCAACGCGGCGAAGATTGCGCTGGCCAACAAGGCGACCACTCTCGCCCACGGCGCGGAAGCAGCCGAAGCAGCGGCCGAGACGGCGCGGCGGACCTTCGCCGAAGGCGGAGTCGGCGCCGAGCTACCGACCGTCGAAATCGCGCGCAATGAGTTGGAATCGGGCATTCCGGCCTTCGACCTGCTGCGACGGTCCGGCCTCGCCGCCAGCAACGGCGAGGCGCGCCGGCTGATCCGCGGCGGCGGCGCCCGCATCAACGACGCCGTCATTCCCGATGAGGCCGCCACCGTCTCGCTGGCGGACGTGACGCCGGAGGGCATCATCAAGCTCTCCGCGGGGAAGAAGCGGCACGCGCTCGTCCGGCCGGTCTAGCGGTTCACTTGTTTTTTCCCGGTTCCGGCAGCGCTGTCGGGCCGGTCTGTTCACCCGAGGTTCCCAGAAGCTCGAAGAGACTGCGCAGAAACCCTGGCGCGAGGGCAGCCAGGGGATTGATGGTGATCCGCGGATCCGTAATTGAGCCGGAGACGGCATAGGTGGCGGCGAAGATGCCCTCGCCCTTGCCACCCTGCAGCGCGTCTCCGACGACCGGAATGTTGCCGAGGATATTGTTGATCGCGTAGGCGGGAACGATCGTCCCCTTCATATCCACGGTATCTGCGCCGAAATTCAGGTCGCCGGTCGCCGTCAGGCCGATCGATGGGCCATAGGCCCGCGCCAGCGGAACTTCGAGCCGGTCGCCGGTCCTCGTGAAGTCGCCGACGAATCGGTTGAATAGAAAGCCTTCGCCGGTCAGCACGTCGACCAGCCCGGTCAGCGTGGCGACGGTCAGCAACTGTGCGAGAACCGGCGCGTCGACCAACCGGAACTCCGAGATCTCCGCCCTGCCGCGCAACGGCCGGTCGGGCGCGGCATCGTCGGTTTCGGCGGTGATCCGCAGCCGTCCGCCGATGACATTGTCGACGATGCCGAAGGTCCGCAGCGCCGCCCCGGCATCGGCGGCGGTCACGACGAGCTGGTGCTTGCCGGCCGCCGCCGGCCCGTAGCGAAGGCTCATGGGAGCGGCGTTGGCGACCGTCCCGTCGATGGCGATCCGGTTCCAGAATTCGCCGTCATTATCCAGGATCGCCGTGACCCCCGCGATGCTCCGGTCCGGGCCGAGCCTGACCTCGTGAAGCCGATCTGCCCGCAGGGTGAAGGTCGTGCGAGCCTCGTCATCCGGCATCTTCTCCGCTGCCTCCGCGATATTGGAAAGCAGTGGCTCGGCATCGAGCCGCCCGCCGCCAATCGCGATATCGAGCCCGTCCTCGTCAAGGCCGACGGTCACATCCTCCAGCTCCGACTCGCCGAAGGCCACGAAATCGAGAACGACGCGCCGCAGCTTTTCACCCGTTTCCACGAAACGGCCATGCCCCGTCGCCAGCAGCGTCCCGGCGGTGACCGAGAAATTGCGGATCTCGACGGCGCGCTCGCCATTGAGCGTCACTTCCAGCTTGGCCGTGCCCGACTCGCCCGACGCCTTGGACCAGCCGACGAACGGCAGTTCGAGGGTCGCCGCCGCAAGGTCGAAGGTCGCCGTCAGCTGGCCCCGCCCATCCTCGAACCGGGTCAGCCGCAGATCCGTCGAGACCGCCCCCCCGACATAGGGCCGGAAATCGAAGCCGAGCGACGCCAGCTGCCCGGCATCGGCCGTGCCCGACAGGACAATCCGGCTGCGGAACTCCGCATCGAAGAAATTCTCGACCCATCGGACCGCCGCCGGAACGCCGCCGAACAGGGCATCCCCGGCGACCGTCATCGCCTCGCTCGTCACCTGGACGGTGAAGTCTCCATGGGTCACGTCGCGCTTGAACATCGCATTGTCGAACGCGGCGTCGGCCACATCGGCGTTCACGTCGACCTCCACCTCGTCGAAGGTGAGGTCCTTTTTCGCTGGAAAGCGGAACCACAGATGCGCGACGGCCTCGCCAGCGGTTTCCGCCGGGTTCAGCCCGAGCTTGCTCGGATAGCCGAGCCTGGGAGAGTCGAGCAGGCGCAGCGCATCCGGCAGCGCCCCCCGGACTCGGCCGTCGATCTCGATCATCTCGTGACGCCGGCGGTCCAACTCGGTAATTCGAACCTGGCCGCTTTCGATCGACAGGCCTTCGGCACCGCCGCCGCTGAAATCGGCGACGAACGTCTCTCTGGTGAAGCTCGCGGCGCCGCCCACCCCGCGAATCGGCGGCATCTCCCTCATGTAATGCACGGCCAATCCGACGGCGCTGAGCGCGCCGCTGAGACGCTCGACCACGGCAGCACCGACGTCGCCGCCGGGCAGCCGGAGCGCAAAATCCGCCTCGGCACGCTCGACCATCCCTTCGTCGATATTGCGGGTCACCCAGTCGCGGGCACCGTGGGCGACATCGGCGGGCCAGTAGCGCGCCAGATCCTGGGCCGGAATATCCACGGCGGTGGCATATCCGGCCAGGTGGATGGATCCGGCGCCGGATGCGCCATGCGGAGCGAGGCCCGTTTGGGCGAGACCCGTCGCGGTGCCCGTCACGGTCAGCCGCGGGCCATCCAACTGCAGGGCGGCCTCGTCCAGCGTGAGCCGGTCACCTCCGGCGTCTATGCCACCCGCAACCGTCAGGTGCCGAACCGGCAGCGGCGCGTCGTAGAGAGCCGGCAGGACGAGCCGTCCGCTCCCGGTGGCGAGCCGAAAACGGCTGGCGCCGACCGTCCCGTCCAGCCCGATTGTGGTCTCGATCCGGCCCTCCGCGATCAGTTCGGCCCCGGCAAGGGGCGCCAAACCCGGATCGAACGCCGCAAGCGCGGCCACGGCCACGTCGACGAACTGTACCGACAGATCGATGTTGCGCCGCGATCGGCTGTAGGAGAAAGCGGCCTGCAGCCGGGCCGGGTCGCCGAGCTGCTCCAGCGCGATCGAGAGATCGCCGGCAATTCCTCGCCGCTGGCGGCGCAGGGTGATGTCGGCGTCTGGTGCTCGCCAGGTGAGGCCGCTCTGCCTGTCGGAGAAGACCAGCTTGCCGTCGATGATGCTGGCGCTGCGGAGATAGCCGGTCGGGCGGTCCCGGTCGGGCGGCCGGAGAAGCTCAGCGAGCAACCCCGGCAGAATCGACGCACCGTGTTCCTCGTCGCCGCTCACTTCCTCTTCGGCGCCGATGCGGCCGATCTTGAGCCGGCCGCCCGGCCCGCGGCTAAGGAACAGGCGGGGACGGAAAAGGTCGATTGAGGTCGGGGCGACGAGGCCGCGCAGCAGTGCCGGAGCGCTGAGGGACACCGCGATCTCCGGAACCGCCGCGATCGTGCGACCACCGGGCCCGACGGCGCGGACACCCCGGGCGCGGAGATCGAAGGTGCGCTCCCACCCGGCCCAGGTCAGCAAGGTCTCGTCGATGCGAACGCTGAAAGACCTGTCGGGAGCGGTCAGCGCCTGCTCGAGGTAAGGCGTGAGGAAACCGAGCCGGATCGGCTCGTCACCGGCCAAACGCCAGGCGCCGAGCGCGAAAATAATGGTAATACCCGCGAGCAACGCGGCGACGGCCTCCAACAGGATGCGCGAGGATCGGCGGATCAATCTGGCTCGTCTTCCTCTCGGTCTTGACCCTGGATCAAGCTTTCCGCAGTGTGCCGAAAACCATGACGGGGACCATGCTGGCCTCTTTCCGACCCCTCGACATCCGATCGCTCCCGAAGCTGGGAAGTCCCGAACGCGCCGCCGTCGGGATGGAACGCTGGCGCGAGAGCGGGCGGCAAACCGGCGACCCTGAGCTGGCCGCCTCCATCGCGGCGCTGGCCGAGGATGCCACGAGCCGGGCTCTTCTCGAGGCCGTCTTCGGCAACAGTCCGTTCCTCACCCAGTGCCTGCTCGCGGAGCCACAGCTGGCGGGCTCCTTCTTAACGCACGAAACCGACGCTGTCTTCGCCGATCTGCTCAACCAGCTCCGCCGGGACACGGAATCGGAACGAGATTTTAACCGGCTGACGCAGACCTTGCGCGTCGCCCGGCGGCGGGCGGCCCTGCTGATCGCGCTGGCCGACATCGCCGGCCGGTGGCCGCTGGAACGGGTGACGGCGGCGCTCAGCGACTTCGCGGAGACGGTGCTCTCCGCCGCCGCCGCCTATCTGCTGCGCCGGAGCGCCGAGAATGGTGAGATTGTGCTGCCGCACCCGGAAGACCCCGAGCGCGGCTCCGGCCTCATCATCCTGGCCATGGGCAAGCTGGGCGCGGGCGAACTGAACTATTCCAGCGATATCGACCTGATCGTGCTCTATGACCGCGAGCGCATCGATTATCGCGGCAAGCGCAGCCTGCAGGACGCATTCGTGCGGATGGCCCGCGATCTGGTGCACCTACTCCAGGATCGCACGCCCGCCGGCTATGTCTTCCGCACCGATCTGCGGCTGCGGCCGGACCCCGCCTCCACGCCGCTCGCCCTCTCCGTCCTCGCCGCCGAGACCTATTACGAGGGCATGGGGCAGAACTGGGAGCGGGCGGCGATGATCAAGGCGCGGGCGGTCGCCGGCGACCGGCAGGCCGGCGCGCAGTTCCTGCACCGGCTGCGGCCGTTCGTCTGGCGCAAGCATCTCGATTTTGCGGCAATTCAGGACATTCACTCGATCAAACGCCAGATCCACGCCGTAAAGGGCTTCCGCCACATCGCCGTCGGCGGCCACAACATCAAGCTCGGCCGCGGCGGCATCCGTGAGATCGAATTCTTCGCCCAGACGCAGCAGCTGATCTGGGGTGGCCGCAGCCCGGAACTGCGGCCGGCCGGCACCTGCGAGGCGATTCGAGCCCTGGTCGCCGCCGGCCGCGTCGAGGAGCGGACGGCCGAGGAGATGATCGCGGCCTATCGATATCTCCGCCAAGTCGAGCATCGCCTGCAGATGACGAACGACCAGCAGACACAGACACTGCCGCCCGAGGGGCCGGAGCTGGACACGCTCGCGCGCTTCGTCGGCCATGAAACGACCGCGGCCTTCACCGAGGAGCTGCTTGGCCATCTCGGCAGGGTGGAGGACCATTATGCCGAGCTGTTCGAGGAGGCGCCATCGCTCAGCGGGCCGGGAAGCCTGGTCTTCACCGGCGCCGAGAACGACCCGGACACTGTCCGAACCCTGACCCAGATCGGCTTCACGGACGGCAGCTCGATCTCGGCCATAATCCGGGGCTGGCATGCCGGGCGCTATCGCGCGACGCGGAGCACCCGTGCCCGCGAGCTGCTGACGGAACTGATGCCGACGCTGCTGGAGGCGCTGGGGCGCACCTCGCAGCCGGATGCGGCTTTCACAAAATTCGACGAGTTCCTTGCCGGGCTGCCGGCCGGCGTGCAGCTCTTCTCTCTGCTCTACGCCAACCCTGCCCTCCTCGGCCTCCTGGCCGAGATCATGGGCGGGGCGCCGCGATTGGCCGACCATCTCAGCCGGAACCCGGCGCTGCTCGAGGCCGTGCTGGCCCATGGCCTCTCCGAGCCCCCGCCGGCGGCCGCGGAGTTAGCGAAAGAGCTGCAGGACATTCTCGGCCAGGCGAACGACTTCCAAGACGTGCTCGACATCGTCCGCCGCTGGACCAAGGACCGCCAGTTCCAGGTGGGCGTGCGCATCCTGCGCAACATCGCTGATGCCGACGCTGCCGGCCCAGCGCTGTCCAACATCGCGCAGACGGCCCTCGCCGCCCTGCAGCCCCATGTCGAGGCCGAGTTCGCGAACCGCCATGGAAGATTGCCGGGCAACGGCCTCGTCACCGTGGCGCTGGGCAAGCTCGGCGGGCGGGAGATGACGGTCAACTCCGATCTCGACCTCATCTTCATCTACGACGCGCCGGACGACCCGGGGCTGATGTCCGATGGGCCGAAGCCCTTGGCGCCGATCCACTACTATGCGCGGTTGTCGCAGCGGCTGATCAACGCGATCAACGCGCCGACCGGCGAGGGGCGGCTCTTCGAGGTGGACATGCGGCTGCGGCCCTCCGGCAATGCCGGCCCGATCGCCTCCAGCCTCTCGGGCTTCCGCCGCTATCAGGAGGAGAACGCCTGGACCTGGGAGCATATGGCGCTGACGCGAGCCCGGGTGGTAGCCGGCAACCCGATCCTCGCCGCGACCGTCGAAGCCGTGCTGCGCGAGGTTCTGACCCGGCCGCGCGATCCGGCGAAGCTGGTTCAGGATGTGGCCGCGATGCGGGCGCGGATGGCCGGACAGCATCCGACCGACCGACTGTGGGACGTGAAGCACCTCCGCGGCGGCCTCGTCGATGTCGACTTCATCGCCCAGTATCTGCAGCTCCGCCACGCCGCCGCCCATCCCGAGATCCTGCACCCCAACACCACCGACGCGTTGGCGAGCATGGCCGCGGCCGGCCTTCTGGATGGCAAGGCGGCCGACGAGCTGATCGCCGCGATGCGGCTCTGGCGGCGGCTTCAGGGGCTACTGCGCCTCACGGTTGGTGACCGGCCTGCGGAGGAGGCGCTGCCCGACGCCCTTCGTCAAGCCCTCGCCGAGGCCGGCGGCGGCGCGGACTTCGCCGATCTGAAGGAGAAGATCATGGCCGCGGCGGCAACTGTGCGGACGCAGTTCGAAACGCTGATCGAAACGCCGGCTCGCGCCGCGACCATTTGAGAGCCGAAAAGTTATAAGTTGTTGAGCGGAAGTCCCCGGCTCTATAATTATTCTTATCGACAGGCTGGTTAAAAACAAAAGACACATCATGATTGGCGAGCGTTACTGTTTTGTTGCGAATATTATCAAAAATATTGCAACAAATTTCGGGAATATCGCGAAGCCGCGGCTTTCTTCACCCACACCCCCCGCTCCAAGCCATCGCCAAGCCAGGACTGCACTGCTTGCGGGAATCGCCGGCCTCGTATCCGTCAACGATGCGGCCGGCCAGGAGCGCCTCGGGCCGATATCCACTGAACGCCAGCTTGCCCACGCAACCGACACCGGAGCCGAGGAAACACCCGACCGGCAGGATTGGAGCGGGTCGCTGAGCATCGGCGGAGCATTCGCGCCGGATTATCCGGGTTCGGACGACTACGGCCCGGTTCCGCTGCCGCAGGTCGAGCTCAGCTATCGCGACCTTCTGTTCCTGAGCGGGCCGTCGCTGGGCGCCGATCTGCTCGCGCTGAGCCCCTGGCCCGACCATGACCTCCAGGCCGGGCCGATCATCCGCCTTGAGTTCGGGCGGGACGAAGATGATAACGACGCCCTCGACCGGCTCGGCGATGTCGATGAGAGCGTGGAGGCCGGCGCGTTCATGCGTTACGAGATCGGCGGCTGGTCGGCCGAGCTGACGGTCGCCAAGGACATCGCCAACGGCCATGAGGGCACCATCGCCGAGATCGGGGCCGGCTATGGCTTTCCGATTACGGAACGGATACACGCCGGTATGGAGGTATCGGCGACCTGGGTCGACGACAACTATATGCAGGCCTATTTCGGCATTACACCGACGCAGGCGGCCCGCAGCGGTCGGCAGCAGTATGATGCGAGCAGCGGGTTCAAGGATGCCGGCTTTTTTGTGATGTTCAGTTATGCGCTGACCCCGCAATGGGCGGTTAGCAGCCTTGCCGGCTATACGCGGTTGCTCGGCGATGCCGCCGACAGCCCGCTCGTCGAAGACGGGGGCTCTGCGGACCAGTTCATGGGCGGGCTCATTCTCAGCTACCGGTTCTGACGGGGAACGAGGATATCTGCCAATAGCTTGTCCGGTTCTCTGAGCTTGACGCACACAACGTTCCGACGGCGAAATGGAACGTCCTGGATCGACTCACGGCCCAGGCCCGATCTCATGGGGGAGATGCCATGAAGCACGAAGGAATCACTCTTTCGCGGATCCGTGGAGCGCTATGCACAGCCGTGATGCTCACAGCCCTCGCAGATGGCGGCTCGGCCGCACTCGCACAGGGAGGCGACTGGTACCCTTCGCCATGGGGACCGGAGGACGAACGGGGCGCAGCGAATCGACTGACGCCGGCTAAGGTGCTTGAGGCGAAAAACCTGATCGAACGGGGGCAGGTTTATCAGCTTGGCCGTGTCTACCAGCCGGATATGCCATTCTTCGGGGAACGAAGCTACGAGATGCGCATCCTCGAGGTCGGACCGCTCGCCAAGAATCAATTACGGGCCCACGAAGGATATTTCAGCGGTGAACTTGATCAGGTCGGCACCCAATTCGATGCTCTCGGTCACATCGGAATCGGAGACCGTTTCTTTAACGGATATCACCACAGCGATCTTGGCGACGAGCATGGATTGGCTCACCTTGGCGTCGAACATGTAGGACCCATCGTGTCCAGAGGCGTGCTCATTGATGTCGCCGGCTACAAAGGGTTGGATCGGCTTGAGGCTGGTTACGAGATTACCGTCGCCGATCTCAAGGGAGCCCTTGAACGGCAAGGTACCGAGATAAACGAAGGCGATGCGGTGCTCATTCACACAGGTTGGGGATCGCATTGGGCGATGGACAACGCCAAATACTATGGCGCCGGGCCTGGGATCGGCCTTGAGGCAGCCCAGTTTCTGGTGGACGAAAAGATCGTGGTGGTTGGGTCTGACAATGCGGGCGTCGAAGTCGTGCCCAATCCGGACCCCTCGCTCGTCTTTCCAGTGCACCAGCTATTCCTGGCACAGAATGGTATCTACCTTCTCGAAAGCATCATTACCGAGGAACTGGCGCAGGACGGCGCTTATGAGTTTGCGTTTATCTTCGCGCCGCTCCGCCTAAAGGGCGCATCGGGGTCGCCAGGCAACCCGATCGCGATTCATTAGACTCGGAGCGCCTGACAGGATGGTCTGTCGGCGGCAAGGACCATTGACTTTGCCGATCTGACGGAAAAGATCATGGCCGCCGCCGGCATATCGACACCGCAGCAGGAGGAGCGCGAGACATGAGCCCGCAACGGAGCGACCTGAAGGAAGGTGACAAGGCCCCGAACTTTACGCTGCCGACGGACGGCGATGGCCAGGTCTCTCTGTCGAAGCTTCAGGGACAGAAAGTCATCCTCTACTTCTATCCGAAGGACGACACCTCCGGTTGCACCGCCGAGGCCTGCGGCTTCCGCGACGCCTTTCCGGACTTCTCCGAGATCGACGCCACGGTGATCGGCATATCGCGCGACAGCGTCGCGAAGCACGACAAGTTCAAGGCCAAGCACGATCTGCCCTTCACGCTCGCCTCGGACGAGCAGGGCGAAGTCTGCGAGGCCTACGGCACCTGGGTAGAGAAGAGCATGTACGGCCGGAAATATATGGGCATCGAGCGCGCGACCTTCCTGATCGACGGTACGGGAACGGTGCGGCGCATCTGGCGCAAGGTCAAGGTACCCGGCCATGTCGACGCCGTGCTGAACGCGGCGAAGGAGATTTGATGCGCGCGCTGCAAGTCCAGGAGCCAAGGCATGCTTCGACAAGCTCAGTATGAGGGTCTTCCTCCGAGCTTGTCGACTATCGGGAGTAACCTGACCGATGCCGCCGTCGCCGTCCTCACCGCGGCCGAGCCGGCCGAGAAGGTCCGGCTGACGCAGGAGGCGACCGCAGCGTGGCGGGCCGAGGCGATTGCCACCCTCGGCCGCGTGCAGCCGCCGGACCGGCCGGCGCGGCCGGCACGCCCGGACCTGCTGGCGCCCCGCGACATGCCGAAACGGAAGGGAAGCGGTCGCCGCGTCGCGCTGCTGCATGCGCTCGCCCATATCGAGCTGAATGCCATCGACCTTGCCTGGGACCTGGTCGCACGCTTCGCCGACGAAGAAATGCCGCGCGCCTTCTTCGACGACTGGGTCCGCGTGGCGTCGGAAGAGGCGAAGCATTATGGCCTCCTCGCCAAGCGGATGGCGGAACTCGGCGCGGCCTATGGCGACCTGCCGGCCCATGACGGCCTGTGGCAGGCGGCGACGGAGACCGCGCATGATCTGCTCGCCCGCCTCGCCATCGTGCCGCTGGTCCTCGAGGCGCGCGGCTTGGATGTGACGCCGGCGATGATTGCCGACCTTGCCCGCGCCGACGACGAGGCCAGCGCCGCCATCCTCCAGGTGATCTATGACGAGGAGATTGGCCATGTCGCCATCGGCCGACGCTGGTTCGAGACGATCTGCGCCGCCCGCGGACTGGACCCGCAGACATCCTGGCAGGGGCTGGTGCGCCGACACTTCAAAGGCATGTTGAAGCCGCCCTTCAACGAGGCCGCCCGCGATGCAGCAGGGTTTCCGTCGGCGTTCTATGCTCCTCTGGCCAACCGCTGAGAGCGATGCCCGAGGCGAGCGCACTGCCCGGCCTCCGCGTCAGCATGCCGACAGGAATTTGAGATTTGGAGAAGCCGGACCACGCCTCGCCCGCCTCGCTGATGCGCCAAGCCGTCGCGGCGCATAAGGAGAAGCGTCATGCGGAAGGGCATTTCGGCATAATGCCCGACATCCGGAGCTTCATCTCGACCTGTGAAATGCCCTGCATGAAGCCGGCGATATCGCCGCGGCGGAAGCGGCCTGGCGGCGGGCGCTGCAGCTTGCCCGCGGCTGCTCGATGCAAAGCTTCATCTCGCGATGAGCCTGCGCCGGCGCGGTGCCGTGACGGAGGCGCCCTCGAGCGCGCCTATCGCGAGATGTGGGCAATCAAGGCCCGCGGCGAAGCCCCACGCCAAATCGAGATCGCGGGCTGACGGCTAGCGGCTAAGCGTTCCCCTCCACCCGTGCGGCCAAGGCGGCGCCAAGGAAGTCGTCGATGTCGCCATCGAGGACGGACTGGGTGGCACTGGTCTCGACGTTGGTGCGCAGGTCCTTCACCATCTGATAGGGTTGCAGCACGTAGGAGCGGATCTGGTGGCCCCAGCCGATATCGGTCTTGGACGCCTCGGTCGCTTCCGCCTCGGCCTCGCGCTTCTGGAGTTCCAGCTCGTAGAGCCGCGCCTTCAGCATTTCGTAGGCGGCCGCGCGGTTGCGATGCTGCGAGCGGTCGCTCTGGCACTGAACGACGATGCCGGTCGGCAGATGGGTGATGCGGATCGCGCTGTCGGTCTTGTTGACGTGCTGGCCGCCGGCGCCGGAGGCGCGGAAAGTGTCGACGCGCAGGTCCTTCTCCTGGTACTCGACCTCGATCGTCTCGTCGACGACCGGATAGACCCAGACCGAGGAGAAGCTGGTGTGCCGCCGCGCCTGGCTGTCATAGGGCGAGATGCGGACCAGGCGGTGAACGCCGCTCTCCGTCTTCAGCCAGCCATAGGCGTTGGGGCCGCTGACCTTGATGGTGGCGGACTTCAGCCCGGCCTCCTCGCCGGGGCTCTCCTCGAGCCATTCGACCTTATAGCCATGCTGCTCGGCCCAGCGGATATACATGCGCAGCAGCATCTCGGCCCAATCCTGCGCCTCGGTGCCGCCGGCACCGGCATGCACCTCGAGATAGCAGTCATTGAGGTCCGCCTCGCCCGAGAGCAGGCTCTCGAGCTCGCGCTTGGCCGCGCGCTCCTTCACCTCCTTGAGCTGGGCCTCCGCCTCGGCGACGGCCGCCGCGTCGTCCTCGGCCTCGCCTAGCTCGATCAGGGTCAGCGCGTCATCCAGCCCGCGCTCGAGGTCGCGATAGCCCTCGAGCGCGTTCGCCAGATGCGTGCGCTCGCGCATCAGCTTCTGCGCCTCGGCAGCGTTGTCCCAAAGCTTCGGATTCTCGGCGAGAGCGTTCAGCTCCTCGAGCCGGCGATTGGCAGTATCCCAGTCAAAGATGCCTCCTCAGCAGCGCCAGGGAAGATCGAATCTCCTCGGCGACCGCTTCAACGTCCGCGCGCATGCGCACTCTCCTTCTCGCGATGAATCAGCAGCTATTTAGTATCTGCCCATGATTTTTCACGCCCGCCATGCCCGGGTTCGAACCCGCCGATGACGGCTGGAAGCGGCATCCCTTACCAGAAAAATTCGGGATCGTTCCAGATCAAAACGTCAGTAAAGGCCGCCGAGGCCTGACGGCACCGTGCTCCCCGTTCCGATGGCTCCTCCCGGGACTCCGGCGCCGTACCCGTCGATGACGACGCTTTGCCCGGTCGGCTCGGTGCCCGGCTTGAATGCCTCGAGGATCACCTTGTCCGAGCCGGGGCCGGCGCGCTGACCGGTGACGGCATCAACCCGGACCAGCCGGATGTCCGGCGGGATGCGGAACGGGATCGCGGGCTTGCCCTTGAGCGCCGCAGCCATGAAATCACGGAAGATCGGCGCGGCAACGCTGGCCCCCTGCTCGTGGGGCCCAAGGCTGTGAGGATTATCGAAGCCGGCATAGACCCCGACCGCAAGGTCCGGCGCGAAGCCGATGAACCAGGCGTCGCGGCTTTCGTTCGTGGTGCCGGTCTTGCCGGCGAGCGGCTTGCCGACGCTCGAAACGCGAATGCCGGTGCCGCGCTCGACCACGCCCTCCAGCATCGAGACCATCTGATAGGCGCTGCCCGCATCGATGACCTGTTCGCGGATATCGGGAATCTGGGGCACCGGCTGGCCGGCCCACGCCACCGCCTGGCAGCCTTCGCAGGGCCGTGCGTCGTTCCGGAACACGGTCTGCCCGCGGCGATCCTGCACCCGGTCGATCAGCGCCGGCTCGATGCGCTTGCCGCCATTGACGATCATCGCGTAACCGGTCGTCAACCGGAGCAACGTCGTCTCGCTGGCACCGAGCGCCATCGCGAGCCTCGGCTTCCTGTTGCTGATCACGCCGAAGCGCGCCGCCATTTCGGCGACCTTGTCTATGCCCACCGCCTGCGCCAGCCGGACGGTCATCAGGTTGCGCGATTTCTCAATCCCCAGGCGCATGGTGCTAGGGCCGTAGAACACGTTCGAGTAATTCTCCGGCTTCCATTTCGGCAGGCCGGGGCCCTGGTCGATAACGATAGGAGCATCGAGAATGATCGTCGACGGCGTGTAGCCGTTTTCGAGCGCGGCGAGATAGACGAACGGCTTGAAAGCCGAGCCCGGCTGCCGCATCGCCTGTGTCGCGCGGTTGAATTCGCTGGTCGCGTAGCTCCAGCCGCCGCTCATCGCCAGCACCCGTCCGGTATGCGGGTCGAGCGCGACGATTGCGCCGCCGATGGCCGGAATCTGCCGCAACCCGAAGCTGCCCTCCGGATAGGACTGCCCCTCGCCATTCTCCGCGACAGCCTCGACCGCGACCACATCGCCGACCGCCAGAACGTCGCCGGTGGCCCGCACGGCTCCACCGACCAGCTGCCCTTCCAGCCATGGCCGCGCCCATTCCAACTCGGCCAGCGGGATCCACCCTTCGGTGCCGTCCATCAGCCCGATCCGGGCGCCGTCCGCCTCGACCGCGAGCACGGCGGCAATCTGCCAGCCGAACAGCCCTGCCGGCCGCTCCAACGCCTCCAGCTCCCCGATCCAGTCGACGCCCGGCTCGATGCGGGCGATCGGTCCGCGCCAGCCATGACGGCGGTCATAGGCCTCGAGCCCCGCGCGCAATGTCCGCTCGGCAATCGCCTGAAGGCGCGGATCAAGTGTCGTACGCACCGACAGCCCGCCGCCATAGAGCTGGTCCTCGCCGAACTGCGCCAAGAGCTCGCGCCGCACCTCCTCGGCGAAGTAATCGGCCTGGACGGCATCGGCTTCACCCTCCTCGCGAGCGATGAGTGGTTCGGCCTGCGCCGCCGCCGCCTCTTCCGGCGTGATATGGCCATCCTCGGTCATCCGCCCGATCACCCAGTTCCGACGGGCCGTTGCCGCCTGCAGATCGTGGATCGGATGATAGTTGTTCGGCGCCTTCGGAAGCGCCCCGAGATAAGCCGCCTCGGCAATCGTCAACTCGTCCAGCGACTTGTCGAAATAGTTCAGCGCCGCGGCCGCGATACCATAGGAACCACCGCCGAGATAGATCTCGTTCAGGTAGAGTTCGAGAATGCGGTCCTTGCTGTAGGTCTGCTCTATGCGGAAAGCCAGGATGGCTTCCTTCAGCTTGCGCTCGATCGAAACCTCGCTCGAGAGCAGGAAGTTCTTGGCAACCTGCTGGGTGATCGTCGAGGCGCCGACCGGGCGCCGGTCCGTCCCCAGATTGGCGATATTGGTGACGATGGCGCGAAGAACGCCGGGCAGATCGACGCCGGGGTGGCTGTAGAACGTCTTGTCCTCGGCCGCAAGAAAGGCGTTGATCACCCGCTTCGGAATCGCCTCGATCGGAACGAAGGCCCGCTTCTCGACGGCGAGCTCGGCTAGCAGCCGGCCATCGCCGGCATGGATGCGCGTGACCACCGGCGGCTCGTAAGCGGCGAGACTCCTGTAGTCCGGCAGATCGACCGCGTAATAGCTCACGACCGCATAGGCAGCCGCGAGCCCCGCGATGGCGAGTGCCAGCGCCACGCCGCAAATTGTCGCAAATACCTTCAGCAAGTCGCGGTTCCTTTGGCTGCCGGGCCGGCAGCGGCTGTCCTGGAAAGATCATGCAGCATGATAGTCTCCGGAAGAGATGGCGCTTTTATGACCGCCGCAAGGTTTCCTGCCACGCGAAAAAGCTGTCAATCGACCGCAGCAGCGCCTCGCACAGCTTGGCCCGATGATCCGCCGAGCGCAACAAGGCTTCGTCCTTGGGGTTGGAAAGATAGCCGGTTTCCACCAGAACGGACGCGATGTCCGGCGCCTTCAGGACCGCGAACCCGGCGAACCGGTGCGTGTTGCGCAGCAACCGGACGTCGCGCCCCAGCTCGTCGATCAGCATGGCGGCAAAATGCGCCGATAGATTCTTCGTCTCACGCTGCGCGAGGTCGATCAGGATGTTGGTAACGATATTGTTCTCGGCGGAAAGATCAACGCCGGCGATCAGATCCGCCTTGTTCTCCTTCGCCGCCAGCGCTGCCGCCTCGGCATCGGAAGCCGTCTCGGACAGGGTATAGACCGACGCGCCGCGTGGCTCGCTGCTCTCGTGGGAATCGGCATGCAGGGACACGAACAGATCACCGTGCGCCGCGCGGGCGATGGCGATGCGGTCGCGCAGCCTGATGAAAATGTCCGTGTCGCGGGTCAGCACGACCTTGTATCGGCCGGTCTCCTCAAGCTGCCGCCGCAGTTCCTTGGCCATGGCCAAGGTGATGCTCTTCTCCGTGGTTCCCCGGGTCCCGATCGCCCCCGGATCGACGCCGCCATGGCCGGCATCGATAACGATCACCGGCTTGGTGCTGGGAGGGCTTTGCATCGGCTTCGGTGGCGGCGGGACGAAGGTCGATGTGAGGCTGGCCATCATCGGCGTCGAGATCAGCGGAGCGCCCTGGGACTGCCGAATGAATTCCGACTCCGGGACCGATTCCAGATCGATCACGAGCCGGGTCGGCGTCGAGCCCTTGCCCGGCAGCAGATCGACGAGCTTGATCCCTACCGGCCCCTTCGCATCGAGCACGAGGCGCGAGGTGCCGACCGCGAACAGCCCGTAGCGCAGGGCCGCGACGAGGCCGCGCCCCTCCGGCGGATTTCCGGCTGAAAGCTGCCAATCCACCTCCGTCATGTCGATGACGACCCGGTAGGGGTCAGGCAGCGTGAAGATCCGGTACTCGGGCGCCTCCGAGAGATCGAGCACGACTCGCGTCTTATCGGGATGAAGGCCGAGCCTCACATTGATGACTGCCGGCTTGGCCGCCCCCACGATGGGTACCAGCAGCAGGATGAGGAGGGCTGCCCAGAACCGGCGAATACCGAACATTCCGTCTGATCTCTGCTCCACAACCGCCCGATATATCATCGAAAATGCGTTTGGGGGCAATGCAAAAATTCAACCCGGCGCGCGGCCAGGCCGGTTGCGGCCGCCAACAAAGGCTGGAAAACGGCCAGAGAACAGGCCCGGCACGGCGGCTCCCCCAGGGACTCACACGGGGAATTCACAAGGTTATTGTCGAATCACTACGCAATGGTTATTTTCCGTTCATCCGACCCCGTGTTGTCGGCCGCCCCGGCATCCGCGTCGGGATGGCGATGAGCGGCCTTCCGCCCCGCAGCCTGACCGAATTCGGCAGCCGGTGCGTCAGAGGCCAGCGACTTCGCGACATGGCGAGGCGGATTGTGTTCCGAAGCCCTTTCTGGCGGTCGCGCTCGGCGTGTCCGCCCCAGGGTCCCGGTCCTGGCGCTCCGCAGCATCTTGTCGGCGCGCCGTTTGACAGGTTGGACATGAGGCAGACCTGGTTCCTACTCAATAGTTTCGCGCCGCCGCCGCCGGTATCGGCAGGCCGTGCCGGGCGCGAATTGGAGCAGCACGATAATGGCAAAACGCATGCTGGTCGACGCTACCCACCCGGAAGAGACTCGGGTCGTGGTGGTGTCGGGCAAGAGACTGGAAGAATTTGATTTCGAGACGACAAGCAAGAAACAGCTCAAAGGAAACATCTATCTCGCCAAGGTAACCCGGGTCGAGCCGTCGCTTCAGGCGGCCTTCGTCGACTACGGCGGCAATCGCCACGGTTTCCTCGCTTTCAACGAGATTCATCCGGATTACTACCGCATTCCGGTCGCGGATCGCGAGGCGTTGCTGGCCGAACAGGCCGCGCTGGGTGATGCCGAGGATGTCGAGGACGAGGAAGACGACGATTCAGCGGACGCCCGGCCGGAAGGCGCCGAAAGCGAAGCCCGCAGCGACGGGGAACCGGAGGCGGAGAACGGGGCGGCAAGAAGCATGGCCGCCGATGCCGCTGCGGATCGAATTGCCGGCAACCCCGAGGATCTGACCGACGATGAGCCTGGGGAGGCTCCTGAGGAAACCCCTGAGGCTATTCCCGGGGATATCGCCGGAGAGGCGACCGGCGGCCTGGCAGGCACCTGGCCCACTGAACCGGACGGGTTTTCGGCCGCGGCCGAGGAGACCGCCGGAGAAGCTGGCGAAGCGGCCGAGGCTGCGGACGACACCGACGAGGCGGGCAGCGACGACCCCGCCCCTCGCCGCTCCACCGCCCCGTCCAGATCGCTCGAAACCGTCGGCGGCGACGAGATCGAGGACGCCGTCGAGCCGCGCCGGCCGCGTAACAGCCGCCGCTACAAGATCCAGGAGGTGATCAAGCGCCGGCAGATCATGCTGGTGCAGGTGACCAAGGAGGAACGCGGCAACAAGGGCGCGGCCTTGACGACCTATCTGTCGCTCGCTGGCCGCTACTGCGTCCTCATGCCCAACACCGACCGCGGCGGCGGCGTCTCGCGCAAGATCACCAACGCCGCCGATCGCAAGCGCCTCAAGTCGATCATCGAGGAACTCGATATACCGGAAGGCATGGCGGTGATCGTCCGGACCGCCGGGAGCGAGCGCAGCAAGGCGGAGATCCGCCGCGACTACGAGTATCTCCTGCGCCTGTGGGACGAGATCCGCGAGCTGACGCTGAAATCGACGGCGCCGGCGCTGATCTATGAAGAGGCCAATCTGATCAAACGATCGATCCGCGACCTCTACAGCCGCGACACCGAGGACATTCTCGTCGAGGGCGAGGACGGCTACAAGGCGGCCAAGGCGTTCATGCGCACCCTGACGCCGAGCCACGCCAAGCGGGTTCAGCTCTACAAGGACCCGACCACGCCCCTGTTCCATCGCTATCAGGTGGAGGGTCAGCTCGACGCCATCCACAACCCGGTCGTCCAGCTCAAATCGGGCGGCTATATCGTCATCAATCCGACCGAGGCGCTGGTCGCGATCGACGTCAATTCGGGTCGATCGACGCGTGAGCGCAACATCGAGGAGACGGCGCTCAGGACCAATCTGGAGGCGGCCGAAGAGGTTGCGCGCCAGCTGCGCCTGCGCGATCTGGCGGGACTGATCGTCATCGACTTCATCGACATGGAGGAGGCGCGCCACAATTCCGCGGTCGAGCGCCGGCTGAAAGAGGCCATGCGCAACGACCGCGCGCGGATCCAGTTGGGGCATATCAGCCCCTTCGGCCTTCTTGAGCTGTCACGCCAGCGGCTGCGCCCCAGCCTGGTCGAAGCGAGCACCGAGATATGCCCGCGCTGTCGCGGCGTCGGCCATATCCGCTCGACCGAATCGACCGCCCTTCACGTTCTCCGCTCGATCGAGGAGGAAGGCATCCGCAATCGCAGCGCGGCGATCACCGTGCAGGTGCCGACAGCGGTCGCGCTCTACGTGCTCAATCAGAAGCGCAGGGCGCTGGCCGAGGTGGAGATGCGTCATAATCTGCGCGTGTTCCTGTCCGGCGACGATACGCTGATCCCGCCCGACTTCCGAATCGAGCGCATGCGCGCGCTGACGCCCGAAAGCGAGGCCATGCATCCCGTGAGCCACGTCAGCGCTCCGCTGATCGAGGATGAGCCGGACGAAGCCGACGAGGAAGCCGTCGAGGCGACGTCGGAGGCCGCCGAGCATGGCGAGCAACCCAGCGTCCGGCGCCGCTCGCGCCGCCGCCGGCGGCGGCGGGACGACGACGGCGCAGCGGTCGAGGCCGGCGAATCGCCCCGACAGGACGAAGCGGCCGAACTGCGCGTCGGCGATGCCGAGCAGGCGGCGATCGAGCAGACCGACGGCAACCTGGGCACCGCGGACGCAGATGAGGCCGGCGAAGGCGCGACCGAGGAGGGCGGCCGGCGCCGGCGGCGTGGCCGCCGCGGCGGTCGGCGGCGTTCGCGGCGCGGCGAGACCGCAACAGCGGCCGAATCAACGCCCGACGAGTCCACGTCCGACGAGCCAACGCCCGAAACAGAGCCGGCGGGTCTGGAGATGCAGCCGTCCGAACCGGAGTCGGCAGGCTTCGAGACCCAAGGGGAAACCCAAGGAGAGGTTCAGGAGGCTGAACCGGAGGCACTTCCGGCCGATATCGAGCAACCGATCGCCGAGACGCCTGTCGAGCCGTCGCAAGACGATATGGCTGCACCACATTCCTATGCGGAAGATGAGCCGGAGCCCGAACTCCAGACCCCCGAACTCCAGACCCCGGAAGCAGATACTCCAAGGGCAAGAGAGCCCGAGCATGAGGCCGAAAGCGAGTTCGAGCAGGAACGGCCCGGCACGACCACGCCGTCCTGGCTGGACGAGACCATCGAACCTTTGGCGGCGGCTGGCCCAGAGGAGCAGGAACAAGAGCAGGAGCAACAACCTGCCGACGACGAAACCTCTGACGAGCAAGAGCGGGGCTCTCCGGAGCCCGTGGCAGCGCTGTCTTACATTCCCCTGCCCTCCGCTCACGATCGGATCGAGGCGAGCGGCGAACCCGGGGCACACCGGGAGCAGCCGTCCGACGAGAACACGCCGTCGACGGGATCGCGTCGACGTGGCTGGTGGAGGCGATAGGCAGACGAGCTGTGGCCGGGAGAACTGCGAAGGTCAGCGCCGCCAAGCGATCAGGCGGCGCGCGGCCTCGCTGATGTCCTCGGCCGACCCGGCGAACGAGAACCGCAGGTAGCGGTGCCCGCGCTCCGGATCGAAGTCGCTACCCGGCGTCGTCGCGACGCCGGTTTCCGCGAGCATCCGGCGGCAGAAGGACTCGCTGTCGTTCGTCAGTTGCGTGACGTCCGCGAAGATGTAGAAGGCTCCGTCGACCGGCGCCAGCCGGTCGAAGCCGGCTTTCGGCAGCTCCGTGAGAAGCCGCGCCCGGTTGTCGGCATAGCGACGAACGTTTGCCTCCAGCTCGTCGCGACAGCCGAAGACCGCCATCGCGCCGTGCTGCGGCAGGGTCGGCGGCGAGATGAACAAGTTCTGAGCCAGGCTTTCGACCGGCCGCAGCAGCGACTGCGGCAGAATGGCCCAACCGAGCCGCCAGCCGGTCATCGCGAAATATTTCGAGAAGCTGTTGACGATCAGCGCCTCGTCAGTGAGCGACGCTGCCGTTATCGGCGTCTGACCGTAGGTGATGCCGTGATAGATCTCGTCGGAGACGAGGCGGATGCCGTGCCGATTGCAATAGGCGACGAGCCGTTCGAGCGCGTCGCCATCCAGCATCGTCCCAGCCGGATTGGAGGGGCTTGCCACGATCAGCCCGTCGATCCGGCCATCGATCGCATCGAGCAGGTCGGGAGTCGGCTGAAACCGCGTTTCGGGGCCGGCCGGCAGCTCGACCGGCGTGATGCCGAGCGCCATCAGGATGTTGCGGTAGGCAGGATAGCCGGGGCTCGCCAAGGCTACCCGATCGCCGGCGTCGAACGCGGCCAAGAACCCGAGCAGGAACGCGCCGGACGAGCCGGTGGTCACGGCGATCCGCGCCGGATCGACCTCGAGGCCGTAGCTTTCCTCGTAATGCCGGGCGATCCGCTGACGGAGCGCCGGCATGCCCAGCGCTTCGGTGTAGCCGAGGGCGTCACGGTCGAGGGCGCGCTTCGCCGCCTCGACAACGGCGGCCGGGGCCCCGGTGCTCGGCTGCCCGATCTCCAGATGGATGACATCCTCTCCGGCCGCCGAGCGTTCATTGGCGGCCCGCAGCACCTCGAGGGCGATGAATGGTGGGATCGATCCGCGCTTGGCGGCTTTCAGGACCATAGTATCCCTCGGGGCATCTCTCGAAGCCTTGCTCGGCTGTTCAACTGCACATTATTCGGCAAGAATCGTTGCCAAGCCGTTGGCGCGCGGATCCGATTGCGCCTGGCAGGTCTCCGGCCGTGTGGGAAGCCCGCCGGGGCACCAGATGGCGTTGACGCGGCCGAGGATCCCCGCCTCGCGCACGCTGTGGTTCCGCCGCCTGAGGGCCGACAGCGTCTCGTCGCTCTCGCCGGCCTCGTGAAAGACGATGTCGGGGAATCCGTTATGATGCAGGCGCTTGGCCTCGATCGCGGCTTCCAGAGGCTGATCCTCGACGGCGACGCGCAAGAACAGGTTGGCCATCGCGGTCGAAGCGGTCGGTCCGCCCGACGCGCCGGCGGCATAGAAGAGACGGCCGGTTTGCGCATTGGCCATGATTGCCGGCCCCAGCGCGATGGAGCCCGGCCGCTCGCTGGGCGCCGGAGCCAGAATGATGCCCGTGCCGGGCGCCATCCGTCCGCTGCCGAAGAGATCGTTCATGGTCACGTTGCAGGCGACGGCGCCACCGTCCTTGTCGACCACGACGAAACCGGTCGCCCATGGATTCTCGGGCGGGCTCCCCTTCCCTTGCTGTGCGCCGGCGGTCGCCGCATCGGCCTCGTAGCCTTGCATCAGCGCCTCGGCCCGCTCTACCGAAACAGGGGTGGCGGCAGCCTCGTCGATGCCGCCGTCGGGGGCCATCCAGCGGTCGCGGTCGATGAAAGCTCGGGCCGACGCTTCGGCGAAGAGATGGGCGCGCTCTTCAGCGGGCACCTCGTTGATCTCGCGGCCCCGGGTCAGCATCAGCACGAGCGCCGCGGTCACGGCGCCGCCGGCCGCAGGCGGCGGCGCGACATGCAGGAGATGGTCGTCGAACGCGACCCGCACGGTGTCGCGGAACTCGGGCACGGCACCGCGCAGCGCCTCAAGAGGCAAGGGCGCCCCGATCGACTGCGCCGCCTCGGACAGGCGCAAGGCAAGCTGATCTGTGTAGAATGCCCCGGCCCCCTTCAATCGGATCTGCGCGAGAACGGCGGCCAGTTCGACCTGCCGGAACCTGTCGCCCTCGGTGATCAGGCTTCCATTGGGTCCTGTGAAGATGCGGCGGACCTCCGAATCGTGGAGCAGCTTGTCGCCCGCCGTCGCCACTTCGCGCGCCAAGGCGCGGCTCACCGGTGTGCCGAACCGCGCCAGATTTTCGGCCGGAGAGAGAAGCTGCTCCCAGCGCAGCCGCCCGTAGCGGGCATGGAGCGCCGCCATCCCCCGAACATTGCCCGGCAGGGCGACGGAGCCGCCATAGGTCGAGCTATTCGGGGCCGGGCGCGGCAGGAAGTCGAGCGCGACGGTCTGCCCTCCCTCCGGCTGCACGTCCGTCGGGTCGTGGATCAGGCAAACCCCTCCGCCGCCGAGACCCGCCGTCGACGGCAGGGTGACCGAAAGCGCGAAATAGAGCGCGACGGCGGCGTCGGCGGCGGTGCCGCCGGCGCTCAGCGTGTCGCGAGCGATCAGGACTGCCCGCGGCTCATCGGCGGCGATCGCCCCCGCGAACCCCTCGACGCTGCCGATGGCTCCCGGCGGAGGCGCGGATTCACAGCCGGCCAGCAAGACCATACCCAGCGAAGCGCCGAGAAGCAGCCTCGCCAGCGGCTTCCCCGGCGGATTCCCCTGGGCCTTCCCCTGGGCCTTCCGTTGACACCACCTGCTGCCAGCCCCAAGTTGTGACGGGGCAAACAGGATTCGTGTATTGAGCAAGCGCCTTACCTCCGTTGCCGTCTTCTTCTCGCTCGCCCTTGCCCTGCTGGCGCCGACGACCGCGACAGCGCAGCAGATCAGCCTGATCCGCGACGCGGAGATCGAAGCTACCATCCGGTCATATGCCACGCCACTGTTCACGGCGGCCGGCCTCGACCCGGAGGCGGTTCGCGTTCATATCGTCAATGACGACACGCTGAACGCCTTCGTCGCCGGCGGCATGAACCTGTTCCTCAATACCGGATTGCTGATGCGTAGCGAAAGCGCCAATCAAGTCATCGGCGTGATCGCCCATGAGACCGGGCACATAGCGGGCGGCCACCTCGCCCGCACGCAAGAGGCGCTGCGCGCCGCCACGGCGGAAGCGATCATTGCCTATGTCCTGGGCATCGGCGCCGCCATCGCAACCGGCGACGGCGCGGCCGGCGCGGCCGTGATCGGTGGCGGGCAGTCGATGGCGCAGCGGTCGCTGCTGAAATACACCCGCACGCAGGAATCGGCGGCCGACCATGCCGCCGTCGCCTATCTCGACGCGACGGGCCAGTCTTCGCGCGGCATGCTGGAATTCTTTGAGATTCTCGGCGCGCAGGATCTGCTGCTGTCGGGCAACCAGGACCCCTATCTCCGCACCCATCCGCTGACCTCGGAGCGTGTCGAGTTCGTGCGACGGCACCTCGATATCTCGCAATATACCGATACTCCCCCGTCGCCCGAGTTCGTGAAAAGCCACGCGCGCATGCGGGCCAAGCTCATCGGCTTTCTCGAGCCGCTCGGCCGTGTCCTTCAGCATTATCCGAAGTCGGACGACAGCCTCGAGGCACGGTACGCACGTGCCATCGCCTTTTATCGGGACGCGCGGCTGAACGAAGCGCTGCCGCTGATCGACGGCCTTATCGCCGAGTATCCGCAGGATCCGTATTTTCAGGAGTTGAAAGGCCAGATCCTTTATGAAAACGGCCGCACGGCAGAGGCGCTGCCCTATTACAAAGCTGCAGTCGCCCTGCAGCCCCACTCGCCGATGTTGCGGCTGGGGCTGGCCCGCGTGCAGCTCGACCTCGAGGATTCGGCCTTCATCAAATCGGCGATCGGGAATCTGGAAGAGGTCGTGCGCGCCGAGCCGCGAAACCCCGGCGCCTGGCGCTTTCTAAGCATCGGCTATGGCCGTGACGGTCAATTGTCGATGGCGGCGCTCTCCCTCGCCGAGGCGGCCCTGTCCCGCGGCGACAAGAGCGAGGCGCAAGTTCAGGCGGATCGCGCCCTGCGTCAGCTTCCGGAAGGGTCGTCCGCCTGGATCCGGGCACAGGACATCCTGGACCAAGCGTCACGCCCCAGAAGCTGACCCCGCCCCCGACAAGGCCACCAACCATACAATTCTTCGTACTCTGGAACTTGGCGGCCTTGTGCCGTTGTGCCGTCCCGGAGCATCGGCGAATATAAGGCTGCGGCGGACCACGCCGCGGCAGAAGACGAGGATGTGACCGACATGCCAAAGGCCCGCTTTCGTTCGCTCGCCGCCAGCGTCTGTGCCGGACTGGCGCTGATGCTGTCGACGCCGGCGGCGGCCGACGAGACGATGACCGAGGCGGAAACCGAAGCGATCGAGCGCGTGGTCCGCGGCTATCTGCTGGAGCACCCGGAGATCATCATCGAGGCGCTTCAGGTGCTCGAGACGCGCAACAGGCAGCAGGCCATCGATGCCCTGCTGGCGGACAAAGCGGCACCGGTCGCCGGCAATCCGGAGGGGCCGCTCACGGTCGTCGAGTTCTTCGATTATCAGTGCCCCTACTGCAAGACCATCGCGGCCGACATGATCGAGACCCTGGAAGCCGAGGGCGACGTCCGCATCGTCTTCAAGGAGTTTCCGATCCTGGGGCAGGCGTCGGAGTACGCGGCCAAAGCCGCGCTGGCGGCGCACCGGCAGGGCAAATATCTCGAATTTCACCAGGCGCTGATGGCGGCAAGGGGCAAGCTCAACGAACGGATGGTGATCGAGGAGGCCCGGCGGGTCGGCCTCGATGTGGAGCGTCTCCAAGCAGATATGGACTCGCCGGAGATCGCCGCCGCCCTGGAGCGGAACCACGAGCTCGCCACGGCCCTGCAGGTGAACGGCACACCTGCTTTCGTGGTTGGCAAAACGGTCGTTCCCGGACAAGCCAACATGATAAATCTGATCCAGCAATTGCTCGAGGCCGAACGCAGCAGTTAGAAGGCGGAACCCGCGACGCGCCGTGGCGTCCACCCGAAACTCCCCGTAACCTCAGCCACGAGGCAGGACAGGGAGAACGACCATGGACCGTCGCAACCGATCGGCAGTCCTCACCGGCAGCTCGCGCGGCATCGGCAAGGCGATCGTCGTCGAAGCCGACGCCGCCAAATGAGGCCCGGGTGATCGCCCATGCCGTTGCACGCCCCGCCGGCCGTGCTATAACCCTCGCGGACTGGTGAAGTGAGAGGGGCGCGGGTTGCCCAAAGCACCGACGATTCTGATCGTGAACGGCCCGAACCTGAACATGCTCGGGTCGCGCGATCCCGCTTTGTACGGCCGGGACAGCCTGGCGGACATCGAGAAGGCTTGCCGCCGGCGCGCGGGCGAAATCGGGCTCGCCGTCGATTTTCGGCAATCGAACCACGAGGGCGAGATCGTCACCTGGATTCAGGAGGCGCGCGGCCGCGCCGCGGGGCTCATCATCAATGCGGGTGCCTACAGCCACAGCTCGATCGCCATCCTCGATGCGCTGCAGCTTGCGGACTTTCCCGTGATCGAGGTGCACCTTTCCAACATCTTCCGGCGCGAGTCCTATCGACGGCATTCCTATGTCAGCGAGGCCGCGCGCGGCATCATCTGCGGGCTGGGCAGTCTCGGCTACCGGCTTGCGCTTGATGCCATGGCGCAATTTCTGAAAACCGAGAAAGAGGTCTGATGCCGAAATTCGACGTGGACGAGAGCCTGGTCCGCAAGCTGGCGGGGCTACTCGAGGAGACTGGTCTCAACGAGATCGAGTATGAAATCAGCGATCAGCGCATCCGCGTGACTCGTGGCGGCGCCACGATGATCGCTGCGGCACAGGCCGCACCGATGGCACAAGCGCCCGCGATGGCTGGCGCAGCGCCGGCCGCGGCCCCGTCCGATGCGCCGCCGGCAGGCGCCGTCCTGTCGCCGATGGTGGGCACCGTCTATGTGAGCCCGGAGCCGGGCGCGCCGCCCTATGTCAAGGTCGGGGATCAGGTTGCCGAGGGACAGACGCTGCTGATCGTCGAGGCGATGAAGGTGATGAACCCGATCCCGGCGCCGCGAGCGGGCAAGGTCGAGCAGATCCTTGTCAGCGACGCCCAGCCGGTCGAGTACGGCGACGTGCTTTTGGTCGTGCAGTAGACCGGCCGGGCCTCACATCATGTTCGAGAAAGTCCTCATCGCGAACCGTGGCGAGATCGCGCTGCGGATCCATCGCGCCTGCCGCGAGATGGGCATCCGCACTGTCGCCGTCCATTCGACCGCCGATGCCGACGCCATGCATGTGCGGCTCGCCGACGAGAGCGTCTGCATCGGTCCGCCGCCGTCACGCCAAAGCTACCTCAACATGCCGGCGATCCTGTCGGCCGCGACGATCGCGGGTGCCGACGCGATCCATCCCGGCATCGGCTTCCTGTCCGAGAACGCCCAGTTCGCGGCGATGGTCGAGGAGCACGGCTTTACTTTCATCGGCCCGTCGCCGGAGCACATCACGCTGATGGGCGACAAGGTCGCGGCCAAGGACGCGGCCCGCTCGCTCAACATTCCGGTCGTGCCCGGCTCTGACGGCGCCATCGACAACGACGTGGAGGCGATGCGGGTTGCCGAGGAGATCGGCTTTCCGGTCCTGGTGAAGGCGGCAGCCGGTGGCGGCGGCAAGGGAATGAAGGTCGCCGAGTCGAGCAACGATTTGGTCCAGGCGTTGAGCCTTGCCCGGGCGGAAGCCAAGGCGAATTTCGGCAATGACGCCGTCTATCTCGAAAAATACCTCTCCCATCCGCGTCACATCGAAATCCAGATTCTCGCGGACAGCCACGGCAACGTGATCCATCTCGGCGAGCGCGACTGCTCGCTGCAGCGGCGCCATCAGAAGCTCCTGGAAGAGGCCCCCTCGCCCGCCCTCAACGCCAGCCAGAGAACGGCCATCGGCGAGACGGCGACGGCGGCGATGCGCCGCTTCGGCTATCGCGGCGCCGGCACGCTGGAGTTCCTGTTCCAGGACGGCGAGTTCTATTTCATCGAGATGAACACGCGGCTTCAGGTGGAGCATCCGGTCTCGGAGATGATTACCGGAATCGACCTCGTACGCGAGCAGATCCGGGTCGCGGCCGGTGCGCCGCTCAGCCTCGCGCAAGACGATGTCACCTTCAACGGCCATGCCATCGAGTGCCGGATCAACGCCGAAAGCTCGGAGACTTTCCTGCCGTCGCCGGGCCTCGTGACGGACTATCATGCGCCCGGCGGATTGGGCGTCCGCGTCGATTCCGCGCTCTATGCCGGCTACCGCGTGCCGTCGCACTACGATAGCCTGATCGCGAAGCTGATCGTTTCCGGATCGAGCCGAAACGAGTGCCTAATGCGCCTGCGCCGTGCTCTGGAGGAGTTCTTCATCGGCGGGATCGAGACGAGCATTCCGCTCCACCGTCGGCTGATCGCCGCCCCGGACTTCATCAACGGAGACTACGATATTCGTTGGTTAGAGAAGTTCGTCGCATCCAAGGAGTGACAGGAAGGCAACAACATCGGGGCGGCTCATGCCCGCGCTGACGCCCCAGATGCTCCTGCGGGCCTATGCTCTCGGGGTGTTCCCGATGGCAGAAAGCCGGCATGATCCGGAAGTCTATTGGATCGATCCGGAAGACCGGGGAATTCTGCCGCTCGAGCGCCTTCACGTCCCGCGCCGGCTCCGCCGGACGCTGCGCCGGGGGCTATTCGAGGTGCGTTGCGACACCGCCTTCCGAGAGGTGATCATGGGCTGTGCGGAGCCAGCATCCGACCGGCCGGACACCTGGATCAACGATGAGATCCTGCGCCTCAATACCGAGCTGTTCGAGATGGGCTATGCCCACACCGTCGAATGCTGGCGCGACGGACGGCTGGTCGGCGGGCTCTACGGCATCGCGATCGGCGGTGCGTTCTTCGGCGAGAGCATGTTCAGCCGCGAGCCGGACGCCAGCAAGGTGGCGCTCGTCCATCTGGCAATCCGCCTGCGGCTCGGAGCCTTTCAGCTCCTCGATACGCAGTTCGTCACCCACCACCTGCAGCGCTTTGGTGCGATCGAGATCACGCGCGCCGAATATCGCCAGCGCCTCGTTCGCGCCATCGCGGCGCCGGCCCGCTTCTACTCGGAGATTTCGGCGTCCGACGTCGACGCGTTCTTGCAGTCGATGACCCAGAGATCATAGACCGGATGCTCAAGAGCCGAGAGCGCCGGGCTCGAGGCGAACATCCAGCCGGTGAATCGCTCCGTCGGCTCCTCGTCCGGCTTGACCTCGACGATCTCCAGGAATGCGGCGCTCTCCGGCGTCTCCTCCGGCGGCCGCTTGTCGCAATGGCGGGCGGTGATCTGAAGCGTGCCGAACTGTACGGTGCTGTTGATCGGTGCCTCGATCGTCGACACGCGGGCCGTGATCTTGTCGAGGGCCTGCAGAACGGCGATCTGCATCGGCGACGCCGATGTGCCCGAGGCCAGGAGTGCGGCGACGGGGATCAGCGTTGCTAGGAAGAGGATTGAACGCACGTCAGAGCTACTTCCGGTAGGGATTATGGAGGGACTCGACGAGGCCCTGCAGCACGGCCCGCAGCTGCGCTTCATCGCATCCCATAAGGATCGCATCCTCGAAGGCATCCTGGGCCATCTGCTGAATCTCGGCGAGGTTCTCGTTCAACACCTTGATCTTCTCGACGCAGGAGACGGGGCTTCCATCCGGCTGCCGCCAGGTCGGAGGGCTGAAGGGTTCTGTCATAGGAATGCCAACAGGTCTGAACCGCCCGAGAGAGTTGGGGTGCGAAACGGGTCTGGACAGCATAGCGCTCTTTAGGCGTCCCGCAACCCGGCCCGGCCAGGGCCGGACTCGGGGGCAGGCTTCCAGGCAGCAAACCGAAGACGGACATAATCGGCCGTCCAATTGCCGCTCCCGTCGGACAGGATCGGACGCAGGCTCTCGGCCACCTCGGCGATGAAGTCCGCCCGATCTTCCGGCGCGATCCGCCGAACGAAGCTCTCGGCGAAGGTTTCCAGCCAGCCGGCAATCTCCCCCGGCAGCGGCGTCGGCCGCGGGATCAGGGCTATGCTGGAAACCCGAAAGCCCTGCGCCCGCAGCAAGGCACCATAGGCCTCGGGCGTCGGAAAATACCACGGGACGGCGGCCGCCCCGTCGAGTCCGCGGCGGTCGAGCGCGGACACAAGGGCAGCGGTGATCCGCGCCACATTGCCGTGGCCGCCCATCTCGCCGACGAAGCGCCCGCCGTGGCGCAGCGCCCGCCACACGCCGTCGATCACGGCCGCGGGCCGCCGCATCCAATGCAGGGCCGCGTTGGAAAAGACGGCATCGAATTCGTCGCTGAAGCGTAGCGCCTCGCCGTCCGCGACCCGGGCATCGAGACCGGTCGCCCGCGCGGCCGCGATCTGCTCCGTGCTGCTGTCGATCCCGACGACCTCGACCCCGAGATCGGCGAGGCGCCGGGTGAGCCGGCCGTCGCCGCAGCCGAGATCGAGAATACGCTCGCCGGCGCATGGCGCCAGAAGCTCGAGCGCCGGGCCGCCTAGGTCGGCGACGAAACCGGCGTTGCGGACATAGCGATTCGGGTCCCAGTGCTGGCCGCGGACGCCTGCCGCCGAGCCGCCCGGTGAAGCCGTCATCGCTATTCCGCCTTCTCCTGGTCACCGGCGCTGAAGATGAAGCGGCCGATGAGATCGGTCAGATTGACCGCGTCCTGGGTGTAGCGGATCTCGCCGCCGGGCTCGATCATCGTGACCTCTGCCCCGGGCTCCAGCGCCACATAATTGCCGCCGAGCAGACCGTCGCTCTGGATCTTCGCGGTCGTGTCCAGCGGCAGCTTGATCGAGTCGGAGATCCCCATATGGATGACCGCGAGATAGGTTTCGGGATCGAGTTCCTGATCGATGACGCTGCCGATCTTGATGCCGCTCATCCGCACGTCGCTGCCTTCGGCGAGGCCGTCGACCCGATTGAACTTCGCACTGATCTCATAGCCCCCGACCCGCCGCACGTCGCTGGCGGTATAGGCGAAAACGACGAAAGTCGCGGCGACCAAGAGCACAAGGCCACCCATGATCGTTTCGATGACGCTCCGCTTCATCAACTCCCCCCAGGGTTGGGCGATGCGACCGGATGGGGCCTAGGAGGGCACCCAGGGCTCGTAATCGCCGGTCGCCTTGGCCCGCTGGCCGCCGCGCAATTGGCTGCCGAGCGGCCGGTAGGCCGCCTCGGTTCCGGTCAGGTTGGGGAGATGCTCCTTCTGCCAGGGCCGTTGCGACACCGCGCCCGGCTTCGGCGGATCCTTGACGATCGCATGCAGCCAAGCGTGCCACTCCGGCGGAACCTTCGACGCCTCGGGCTCGCCCTTATAAAGAACCCACCGCCGCTCGCGCTTCCGGCCGGCCGTCCGCTTGTCCCGGTAATAGCGGTTGCCGAACGAATCGGTGCCAACCAACTCGCCCCGCCACCAGGTGAACAACCGGGTTCCTATCGTCATGCCTAAACCTCTTCCGGGACCTCTTCCGGCGGAAACCCTTGCCATATCGGCGATCCACCGGCCCGCGACTTACCCCGGCACCGGGTCCCCTTCCCCTGCGCCGCCGGGAATATGGCACCGACCCACCGCCACGTCCAGCCCTGGCCCCCGCTTCGGTAATGTCTCAGTTTGAATTTCGGCTCTGTGTGGATTGCAGACTTTGGTGCGATCGCCTCAGACTTCCGTCCATGACCCTGAGCAGACATGGGCAGCCTATTCGACCTATTAGCGGCGAGCCTCAATTTCTACCGCGTTTGTCGCTGTGCCGGGCCGCTCATAGCTCTCGTTAGGGGCATCGTCCAGATTGCCTCTCTCGGTCGGGGAGGCAGGGGCGCGCGCTTTGTGAACTCACGACCGGGATAGTAGCGATCGCAGTAGGCCACCAGTTCCTCGACAAACTGCTCGGCGTAAGGCGCCAGGAAGCGGTGCGCGTCCCAGCCCACGGTCAGCCATCGCCCGAGTGGGACTCCGCGCTGGGTAAGCAGAGCGGCCCAGATGTTCCCGCGCGGAACCGTTACGGTCGAGGGAATGATCGCAATTCCATATTCCGCGCCCGCCAACGCGATGATCGTGTGAGGGGCGGCGCTCTCCAGAAGCACCCGCGGCCGGATGTGCGCCGCATTGCACGCCGTATCCAACCATTCACGCGATGCGAATGTTCGGTGGAGCAGCAGCAACGGCTCATCCGCCAACTCTTCGACGTCGATCGTGCGACGTTGACTGAGCCGATGCTTTGTCGATAGCACCGCGATGCCGTATCCCGGATAGAGCAGTCGTTGCCGGAAGCGCTCGTCGATGACGACGGTGAGCACAAGCTGAACGTCGCCGTTCGCGAGCCGATCCGGCAGACGGACACCACCGTCCTCGACCAGTTGGACCTCTATGGCGGGGTGACGGCGCCGGTAATGGCCGAGGAATGGTGCGAGCGTATTCTCGATCACCTGCGGCGTCGCCCCTATCCGCAAGATACCCGTCTCTCCCTTTTTGAGGGCGTCCGCCCGCTCTACGAGCGAGTCTGCGTCGCTCAGGAGTTGGCGACTGCGCCGGAGCAGGTCTTCCCCCTCCGAGGTCAGTTGTACGCGCCGGCCGATACGGTCGAAAAGCGGTACGCCCAGTTCGATTTCCAGCGCACGGATCTGCCGCGAGAGCGCCGGCTGACTCAGATTCAATCGGGCGGCTGCCCGGTGAACGCCACCGGTATCGGCGATGGTTACGAAGGTGCGCAGGCTCCGGAGGTTCATCGCTGATAACTTTAAAGCATCATAGTTGAGAAAACAAATGCATTGGACGCATCAGGAAAAATGGCCGACCATACCGACCAGAGGAAATCGCGCCTCCGTAACGATTGCTGCGACCGTCAGCGGGAACCACGGGTTCCCCAGGCTATTCTTGGGAGGGCACAATGGACCGATCAGCAATTGCCATGAGCCTCATCGTTGCCAGCGGCCTCATCGCCGCGGCTATTACCGGGCAAGATGCGCGCGCTGCCGAGGAGAAAGAGGCGTACGTTTCGCCGGGAGCGGACAAGACGACCCTGATCAGCGAGCCTCTGCCTGGGGTGGAGGCCCAGGTGGTCACCATCGATCACTACACGCTGCCTCCCGGCTGGATCGGCGGAAAGCACTATCATACCGGTCCTGTCTACGTGTACGTGCTTGAAGGCTCGTTCGCGATCGACGAGCAAGGCAAAGAACGCCGCACCTTGAAAGCAGGCGAACTGTACAAGGAACCGCTCGGGGCGCCGATGCAGGCGCGGAACCTGAATGCCTCCGAGCCGCTCAAGATTGTCGTCTTCCAGGTGACGCCCGAAGGGGAGCCGCAGATGGTCAAGGCCGATTGATCTTCGCGACAGGCCAGTGAAGACGACCTAGAACGTTCCGATGGCGATGCGCTGGGCCACCCCGCCGCAGCAGGTCGGCGGCAGGGTGGCCCAACCGGATCGCGACACATAGTCACAGCACAAGACAAGGAAGTCAGGACCATGTTTGACCTCGACGAGTTCATCGCTGATTGCCGCAGCGCTCTCGCAGCCGACACGTCCCACAAGCTCGTGCGCGATGTCGTCGCGCGTGCCGTCTCGAATCCGGCCGCCATGCTCAAAGTCCTCGGTGCACCGACGCGCGCCGAAATCCAAAGGCTCTACCACACCAACGATCTGACCATCCTCAATGTCGTCTGGGGACCTCGGATGACCCTGATGCCCCATAACCACCAGATGTGGGCGGTTATCGGAATCTACAGCGGCCGCGAGGACAACATCTTCTGGCGTCGGGTGCCGGGCGATCCGAAAGGCAGGGTGGAGGCCGCCGGTGCGCGGGCGCTTTGCGAGAAGGATGCCGAACCGCTCGGGCGCGACATCATCCATTCGGTGACCAATCCGATTTCGCGCTTCACCGGCGCGTTGCACGTCTATGGCGGCAACTTCTTCGGCGCCGAGCGGAGCGAATGGGATCCGGAGACGCTCCGCGAACAGCGATACGACATGGAGAAGGCGTTACGTCTGTTCGAGGAAGCAAACGTCAGCTGCGCTGCGAAGTGATGCTGGATCAGCCTGCGAGAGGCACCAGCGCGGATGCTCTGATCACGTTCTCGGCGCAACGGCTCGGTACATGTTCTGTCAGATCGCCGACACGGCGGTGAACGTCCGCTCATGGCACTTCTGAGAAGTGCCGCGCCACGCATCGCGAGTCCGCTCCGGTCGTAAGCCGAAACTCAAACTGAGACACTACCCCCGCTTCCGAGCCGGCGGCAATCCCGGCTCTCGGCCGGGCTCAGCCTCCGGAACGAATGCGCTCGGCTCCACTGAACATTCTAAACCAGTCGCTGCGCAAGGTTCATGGCGTCGAACGGGGCGCGGACCTTCGCGTCGTTGTCGAAATAGACATAGACATCGCGGCGGCTCCGGGGCGGCGCCTCTGCCGTCGTGCGCTTGGCGTCCGCGGACTCGCCGCCGGCCGCCCAGACGCGAACCCGCCTCGCCCAGTTATCGAGCGCCGCGTCGTCATAGCCGCTGACGTAAAGCTCTTCCGATCCATGCAGCCTGAGATAGATAAAGTCAGCCGTGACGTCCTCGATATAGGGCCAGTCCACGGCATCGGCGAAGACCAGCGCGATGTCCTGCCGGCGCAGCAACTCGATGAAGCGCGCGGTTCGGAAGCTCTCATGCCGCACCTCAACGGCATGGCGAATCGGCCGGCCTGCATCCGCGATTGTCCAGGCGCGGCCGGTGACGCGATGGTCGTGCCGGTCGGCGAGCTTGGCGGCCACCTCGGTGTTGCGCGGGATCTGGTCGAAGAAGCGCTCGAACCTCGCCTCGTCGAACCGGACGGATGCGGGTAGTTGCCAGAGAATGGGGCCGAGCTTCTCGCGCAGCGCCAGGACGCCGGAGGCGAAGAAGTTCGCCAGCGGCGTGGCGACCTCGTTGAGCTTCTTCATATGGGTGATGAACCGCCCGCCCTTGATCGCGAAGACGAAGCCCTCGGGCGTCTCCTGGTACCAGCGCTGGAAGCTGTCCGGCCTCTGCAGTGCGTAGAAGGTGCCGTTGATCTCGATCGAGTTGAAGCATCGGCTCGCATAGGTCAGCTCCCGGCGGTGCGGCAGGCCCTTCGGATAGAAGACTCCGCGCCAGGACGGATAGGTCCAGCCGGAGATGCCGATGCGGATCCGCGCGTCTGCCATAACGGAACAACACCGGACAGGCCGGCATGGTCACTCGCCGGCGCAGTCCGGTCCGAGGCTTTCGTAATAGGCGGCTAGATCCTCGATGTCCTGGTCGCTCAAAGGCTGCGCCACCAAGCTCATCATTTCGCTTTGGCGCGCCC
Organism: Virgifigura deserti; assembly: GCA_003576685.1. Taxonomy (GTDB): domain Bacteria; phylum Pseudomonadota; class Alphaproteobacteria; order Dongiales; family Dongiaceae; genus Virgifigura; species Virgifigura deserti. Next base: position 68,966 of record QOZR01000014.1, on the reverse strand, counting down.
CGTCCCGGAACGCCTGGAGCTGCTGGATCATGTAGATCGCGCTCTGCCCGGCGAGGTTCGGGAACTGAGGTGCCGTACCGATGCCATCCCGGCCATGACAGGTGACGCAGGGCCCGACCTTGGCTTCACCGGCCGCGACATCGCCCGCCGCGGCCGGTGAAGCCATAAGACCGGCCATCACCAACACGGCACCGACAAACAGGACCAGCAGACGCATCGCGGTCGACCTTCTGCCATCGAGGTTGAAGGCGGGCGCACCTTCGAGGCACGCCCGCGGTTGCGGCAATTCCGCCGGATCTACTGGCTTTCGCCGTTGTAATAGATCCGGTAGATGGCGCCCACGAGATCGTCGGAAACGAGAAGCGATCCGTCGAGATATTGCTTCACGTCGACCGGCCGCCCGAGATACTCCCCGGTCTCCTCGTCGAGCCAGCCTTTGGCGAACACCTCGGAGGAGACGATATTGCCGTCCTCGTCGAAATCGACATGCATGATCTGGGCTCCGACGGGCGTCGTCCGGTTCCAGGAGCCGTGCTGGGCGCTGAACAGGTCGTTCTTGTAGGAGGACGGGAACTGGTTGCCGGTGTAGAAGGTCATGCCCAGATCGGCGGCATGCGCCTGCCACTCGATCTCGGGAAAGACGAGTCCTTCCGGCGGCTCCATGTCCTTGTACTCGACCGTCCGGGTGCTTCCGCCCCCGTACCATGGGAAACCGAAATTCAGGCCCGGGCTCGGCGCGCGGTTCAGCTCGCCGGACGGAATATCATCGCCCATGCCGTCCACCTGATTGTCGTTGAACCAGAGTTCGCCGGTGACGGGATGGAAATCCAGCCCGACCGAGTTGCGGATGCCGTGGGCATAGATCTCCCATCCGGTCCCGTCCTGGTTGAGGCGGGCGATCGAGCCCAGCGGCTCCATCGGCATCTTGTCCGCCGGGAAGACGTTGTAGGGCTGTCCCAGCGCGACATAGAGCTTTCCGTCTGGGCCGATATCGAGCACTCGGAATGCGTGATTGAAATACTCCTCCTCCAGGGGGATGAACTGGTCCTTCACCACCGCCACGGCAACGTCGGGCCCTTCGTAGAAGAACTCGGCCGCCGGGAAGGCGAGGATGCGGTTGTGCCCGGCGATGTAGAGCACGCCCTCCTTGCTCATCACGGGGCCGTTAGGGAACTTGAACTTCACGCTTGGGGCGAACTGCTTCACCTCGTCAGCGACCCGGTCCTTGTCGCGATCGGTCACCGCCCAGACCTTGGTCTTGCGGGTGCCGACGAAGACGACGCCCACATTGGTCCCGACCGCCATATGGCGCGCATCCGGAACGATGGCATAGAGATCGATCTTGAAGCCCGGCGGGAGCTGGATTCTCTCGAGATTCTTCCGGATCGCTTCGATTCTCTCCGCATCCTGAGGGATGCTTTCGATCTCGAGCTCCGTGCCGGTCTGCCGGAAGTCCTGGAGCTTCTCCATATTGTTCTGAGCGAAGCTCTGGCCGGAGAAGGGAATTGCAAGAAGAAGGCTCAACGCGCACCTGCAGGCCAATTTCTTCATGGCGGCTCTCCCTGAATATTACGCCCGGTTTGTCTATCAAGCCCCTAATCAGCAGTAATCCGGATCCCTTGTTAACTATAGAAGGCTATCATCAGGGTCGCCGTACAACAAGTGGAGGACGCAGGGCCGGAGCTGTGTCGCCGATTACCGAGTTCTGGCGAGTAATGCGCGTGCCTTGGCGAGCGTGTCCTCGGGCAGGCTGTGGCGGCTTGCATAGGGCCGCTTCTTCCGGGTTGCGTCGACGATCAGTTTGGCAGTCAGGCCGTCATGGTTCGAGGGGTCGAGCGTCGCGCCCATCGCGGAGCGGATAACGTCGAGATCGGTGTCAGCCTGGAAGCGGGTGGCCATGGCCCAGAGGACCTCCTGCTCGTCATGGACGTCCACATCCTCGTCCACCACGACGACCAGCTTCAGGCTCAGATTGTCGCCCAGGGCGGCAGCGGCGATGTTGCGCGGCTGGCCGGGCGCCGGGTCGCTGACCGAGACATAGCAGTGCATCAGGCAGGTTCCGGACTTCGGATAGGCGACCGCCCTGACGTTCGGAAACTGCACGCGCAACGCCTTCAACTGCCGCGCCTCCTGCGAGATTCCGAGCAGCAGGGTATGCTCGTCCGAGATTCCGGGCACGATGCTGTGATAGATCGCGTCGCGGCGGTGCAGAATTGCCGTCACCTCCATGGCGTTATGGGTCGACCGTTCCGAAGCATAGCCGGTGAACTCGCCGAACGGCCCTTCCGGCTCGTCGACATCGAGCAGCAGGTGGCCCTCGATCGCGATCTCGGCGGTCGCCGGAATCTCGACGGGTACAGTCACGCCGTTCACCACCGGCAATGGTTCGCCCAGGAAGCCACCGGCCACCGCATACTCATCGGCGTCGATGGGCCCTTTCCACAAGCCGGAGCCGAAGGTGATCAGCGGATGGCACCCCACCACCACGACGACCGGCAGGCGATCCAGCCCCATCGCCCGGGCCTTGCGGGCATAGTTCCAGAGATGCCGTCGGCTGTGCAGGCTGGTGCCGAAGCGCGCCCGCCCATTGACCTGCAGACGGTGGAACGAGGCATTGCGAACGCCGGTTTCCGGATCCTTCGCGACAAACATCGCATTCGTGAGATAGGACCCGCCGTCCTCGACGAAATGCCGCATGATCGGCAGCCTTGCGAGATCGACCTCCGCTCCCGTCGCGACCACATCGAGCACCGGCCCGGTCTCCACCACGGTCGGCGCGATCGGCGAAGCGTCGACGCTTGCCCAGGTTTCGATCAGGCGATCCTCCTCGAGGCCCAGGGCGAAGGCGAACCGGTTGCGCCGACCGTAAAGATTCATGAGAACCGGAAAGCCGGAATTGCGCACATTCTCGAACCACAAGACCGGGCTGCGGCCGTGCCGCTCCAGTTCGAGCGCGATTGCCGTCGCCTCGTAATCGAGATCGATCGGGTCGGCGATCCGCAACACCTCGCTCGGATAGACGGCCTCGAATTCCGCCAGGAAGCTCCTGAGATCCCGACTGCTGCTCTTCGACATTCACGCCCCCTGCATGTTGACCCTTGGACAGGCCGACCTGTATAGACTCCGCATGGTGCGGCTTGGAATATCAAGAAGATATCACACCCGATCCAACATCAGCGGGAGAGCGCGATGATCCGTCCGATCAAGATAGCCTTGCAGGCGGTGCTGGTCATGGGGCTCGGGCTCCTGGCGGCGGGGACTCTCCGCGCGCAAGATTATCCGAGCCAGGCGATCCGGGTTATCGTGCCGTTCGGCGCGGGCGACGCGATCGACGGCACCGCCCGGGTCATCGCCGACCGCCTCAAGGAGGAGCTCGAAGTTCCAATTATCGTCCAGAACGTTCCTGGTGCCGGTGGCAGCCGAGGCGCGCTTTCGGCCGCGCAAGCGCCGGCCGACGGCTATACGCTGCTGATGGGCTCGACCGGTGCCCTGACCGCGGGCCCGCTGATCCGCAATGCGGGATATAAGACGGACGATTTCGTCGCCGTCGCGCAGCTCGTCGAAGTGCCGATCGGCCTCGCGGTGCGGGCGGACAGCCCCTACCAGTCGATCGAGGATGTCGTCGAGGCGGCGAAGAGCGATCCTGGCGGCGTGACCTACGCAACCCCCGCCCCCGGCAGCACACAGCACATCAATATGGAGCGGTTCGCCAAGGAACAGGGCATCGAACTGACGCATATCGGTGGGCAGGGCGGCAAGGGCGCAGTCACCAAGGCGCTGACCGGCGAGGTCGATTTCGTGTTCGTCGGCGCCTCCAACTACACGTCGCTGGCCGACGGCGGAAAGCTCCGCGTGCTCGGCGTCGCCGCGCCCGAGCGCGTCCCCTACCTTCGGGATGTACCCACCTTCGGTGAGCAAGGCTATGACCTCGACGCCGCCGTGTGGTTTGGGATCGTCGCACGCAAGGACACGCCGCAGCCGGTGATCGACCAACTCGGAGAGGCTGTTGCGCAGGTGGCAAGGGAGCCGGAGACCAAGACACTCTACGACAAATTCCATCTCACCGACGCCTATCTCGACGCCCCGGCGTTTCAGGAGCGGATCGAAGACAATGTGGCGCAGCATCGTGTGGTGCTGAGCGATATCGGGCTGATCGAGTAGCGAAACCGGCAAGGAGCTTGGAGGGCAGGTTGCGCGCCGATCGGGCGACGGGCATCGCGACGGTCGCGGCCGGTATCGGGCTGGGGCTGGCGAGCCTGCAGATCGAGACGCTGGTAGCACCGGGGCTCTCGGCCCGCTTCTTTCCGCTGCTGCTCAGCCTCGCTTTGATAGGGCTTGGAGCCGTCCTGGCGATTCGTCCCGGCGAGCGGACGGCCGGCGATGCGCTTCGCCAGATGCTGGCCCGCCGCGCCGTTCTGCTAGCCGGGCTCCTGCTCCTCTATTTCCTCAGCTTCCCGTACGTCGACTTCCGAGTCGGGACGTGGCTATTCATGCTCCTCGCGATGATGCTGCTCGGATCCCGCCGTCCCCTCGAGCTCGCCGCCGTTCCCATCGCTGTATCATTTGGAGTCTATTTCCTGTTCCGCTACGGCTTCACGGTCCTGCTGCCAGTATGGATCTGATCAGCCTCTCCGATTTGGCCGCGGCCTTCGTTCGCCTCGCGGATCCGCTCGTCCTCGGCTGGATTGTCGTCGGCGTCGCCGTGGGGGCCGTATTCGGCGCGTCGCCGGGCCTGACCGCAACGGCCGGAGTGGCCCTGGCGACACCGCTCACCTTTGGCCTGGGGTTCGAGGCATCGATGGCGCTTCTCCTCGGCCTCTACTGCGCGGGATATTTCGCTGGCTCGATTCCGGCGATTCTGGTCAACACGCCAGGTGCGCCGGGGAATGCCGCGACGTCCGTCGACGGCTATGCGATGGCGCATAGTGGGCGCGCCGACCTCGCCATCAGCCTGTCCGTCGTCTCCTCCTTCGCCGGTGGGGTGATCTCGGCGGCGATCCTGATGGTATTCGCGCCCGTTCTCGCCGGCTTGGCACTGGAGTTCACCTCCGTCGAGTACTTCACCCTCGCCCTGTTCGGCCTCATCTGCGTCGCCGCGGTATCCCGCGGCTCGCTCGTGAAGGGCATGATCAGCGCCGCGCTCGGCATGCTGCTCGGCACAGTCGGTATCGACCCGGTCGGCGGCATGATGCGGTTCACGCTCGGACTGCCCGAGCTCCAGAGCGGCGTGTCGCTTCTGCCGGCGTTGATCGCCTTCTTCGCGGTCACCGAGATCCTCGCGCAGGCGGCCGCACCCGCGACCGGTGTGGCCGTTTCCCGACAGCAGCCGATCCGGTTGCGCGATCTCGTGCCGATCTATGTCCGCCACAAATGGCTGGTCCTGAAAAGCGCCGTAATCGGCACGAGCACCGGCATCCTGCCGGGAACGGGACCCACAATCGCCTCCTGGATCAGCTATGGCGAGGCGGCGCGCAGCACGCGCGACGAGAGGCTCGGAGAGGGAGTACCCGCCGGGGTGATCGCGCCCGAAACCGCGAACAATGCCGTGACGGGCGGCGCTCTGGTTCCGCTCCTGACCCTCGGCATCCCGGGCGACACCGTAACGGCCGTTCTGCTTGGTGCGTTCCTCATCCAGGGCATCGATCCCGGGCCGTTCTTCATGGTGACGAACGGCGACCTGTTTGCCCTGATTCTCCTGATCCTAGTCGCAGCGAACATCCTGATCCTCGTGCTCGGCCTCGGCCTGCGGCGCTATCTGCCGGCGATCCTGCGCGTGCCGCCCCGCATCCTGCTTCCGATCATCGGCGTGCTGTGCGCGACCGGCGGCTTCGCGATCGGCAATGCTAGCTTTGACGTGACGCTCGTCGCGGTGCTCGGGCTCGCCGGGTTCATCCTGACCTGTTTCGGTTTTCCGATGCCACCGCTGGTGATCGGCTTGGTGCTGGGGCCGATCGTCGAGGTCAACCTCCGCAATGCGCTGATCGCCAACCAGATGGACCCGACCGTCTTCCTGACACGGCCGATCAGCGCAGCGCTCCTTCTGGCACTCGTCCTGCTGCTCGTCGTCGCTTGGCGCCGCTCCAGCGCGCGGTGAGGGGCTGCAACCAACCGGTCATCGAGATGAAGCGGCTCGCGCTTTTGTGAACGCCGCATCGGAAAAACCAGCGGCGATCGGCAGCCTCTTTTCCTTTAAACTCTCTGGACGTTTGCGTGACCTATCCATGCGGAGGTGATCGCAATGACGAAAGAGCAGCACTACACCGATGTCCAGTCCGGCCCCTCCGTGGGCCACTTGGCCGCCGCCTTCATTGCCGGGGCCCTTGCCGTCCTGGTTTTCCATCAGGGCATGCTGGGCATTCTGAATGCCGTTGGCGTCACGCCCGCCATGCCGTACCAGACGCAACCGACGGCACTCTTGGGCGTTCCGCAGATCTGGTCCATTGCGTTCTGGGGCGGGATCTGGGGCATCGTCTTTGCCTATCTGGAGCCGCACCTGCGGCGTGGCTGGGCATATTTTCTGGGCGCGCTGCTGTTCGGCGCCATTGCCCCGACCCTCGTGGCCTGGTTCGTGGTTTCGCCCTTGAAGGGACTTCCGGTCGCAGGCGGGTGGCGCGCCTCGGCGATGGCAACCGGGCTGATGGTCAACGGTGCGTGGGGGATCGGCACCGCATTGTTTCTTTGGGCCGGCGCAAGGATCACCGCTTTCCGGCGATAGGCAAAAAAAATGCCACGTCGGCGTCTCCGCCGCGTGGCTTGGTATTCTGTTTGATGCCGCCGGCCTGTTTCTCGCGGCCGGTCTGAGGCTGCCTTAGGCCGCCGCGAGCATCGGCTGCTGTTCCAGCGCATTGGCCGCGGTCTTCATAGCCTTCTGCAGCTTCTCGAACGCCCGCACCTCGATCTGGCGCACGCGTTCGCGCGACACCTCGTAATGCTGGCTCAGCGTCTCCAGGGTCGAGGGGTCGTCCTTGAGCCGCCGCTCGACCAGGATGTGCCGCTCGCGCTCGTTGAGCTGCTGCAGCGCGTCATGCAGCAATCGACGGCGTAGGGCCAGCTCGTCGGCATCCGCGATCAACGCCTCCTGGTTCGGCCGATTGTCCATCAGCATCTCCAGCCAGTCGGTTTCGCTTTCGCCGCCGACCGTCGCGTTCAGCGAGCTGTCCCCGGCCGTCAGGCGCCGGTTCATCTCGACCACCTCCGTCTCCGGCACGTCCAGCTCAGTGGCAATGGCCGAGACCGTCTCGGGCGAGAGGTCGCCCTGGCCCAGCTCCTCCATCTGGCTCTTCAGCCGCCGCAGGTTGAAGAACAGCTTCTTCTGCGCCGCGGTGGTGCCCATCTTCACGAGCGACCAGTTGTGCAGGATATGCTCCTGAATCTGAGCGCGAATCCACCAGATCGCATAGGTCGCGAACCGGAAGCCGCGGCTCGGATCGAACTTCTGAGCCGCCTGCATCAGGCCGACATTGCCCTCGGCAATAAGGTCGGTGATCGGCAGGCCATAGCCGCTGAAGCTCCGGGCGCTCTTCACCACCAGCCGCATATGGCTGCCGATGAGCTGCCTCAAGGCCTCCTCATCCTTATGATCGCGCCAGGCGATCGCCAGTTCCTGCTCCCGCTCTAGCGTCAGCATCGGAAACTTCTTGGCTTCCTCCAGATAGCGCGACAGGCCGGTATCCAAGATAGCGCGTTGAACTGCCATTCCTTAAGCCCTCCATTCCTTCAGAGCCCCCTTCCCGACCAGTCTCGTGCGCAGACGCGAATGCGCCCGTGCGGCGGAGCCGTACGGAATCTACTCGGAAGATGGTCAAAAAAGTGGCGCAGCCGGCTTGCTCCAGGTCCCTCCGACTGACAAGGTTTAAATATGACTGAATCAGTCTGATTTCAAGGGGTGAAAGGCCGATTTGGACCGGAATCGAGGCTCTAAATCTGGGAAGAATCAGATAAAATTCAAGCTCTTATCTCAAACCATCGATCTGCCGCTGAATGGCGGCAGTCCGGGGTCGCCGTGAATGCGCGGAAGGATCTAAGCGGCGATTGCGGAATCCATTGCATGGCCCAACCGCCGACCGGCGGTTGGGCCATGGGACCGTGCCGAGACTTGATGCCGCGCATCCGAGGCCCTTATGTTGGGCTCATCCCGTGCCACCAGCCACAACATCTTGCGTTATCCACCGAAATTTTTTCGTCCACGATGGAACATGCCTTGCCATCGTCTGTTAACTTTAACAATATGTAGGTCTCTTCAGCCGGTTGCCCACAATGGCTAGCGGACAGCGCCGGGACGGACTTAACGATCGATTAAGGTTGTCTCGGCGATGATCCAAAGCGGCAAACGCGACGGGACAATTTGACGGCTTGGCTGCGTGCCGGATTTCGCCGGCATCAAAAGAGACTATGAAACGTCATTTTGTGACGTAAGATAAAATGGCAGCGCTGGCACGACGTCGGCGCCGACCTGAGCAATAAAAATCTTACGGATGACAATATCTGCAGATGGTAGTCTGTGGATTGTTTTTGCATTCTCTTATTCAAAAACTTTCAAGAGAATTTTTTGATTAACGCACTCGATTTTCAATTGCACGATCACTACCATGAGTCCTATATCTTGCGTCCCGGATCGATCGGCCTACTAGCGGCAGGCGAGACCGGGTTCCGAAGTCGCATTGTCTGGGGGCGAGCGGCACGGAACGGACCACAATAGATTTAAGGGGTGAGCGCGCCATGCGGATCGAACGTCGTTTTACCGAAGCAGAGACCGGACCTTACGCCGCTATCGAGTTTCGCCGGACCAACAGCGAGATCCGCAATCCGGACGGGTCGCTGGTGTTCCAGCTTCGCGATATCGAGGTGCCGGCCGACTGGTCGCAGGTCGCCTGCGACGTTCTGGCGCAGAAATATTTCCGCAAGGCCGGCGTGCCGGCGAAGCTGCGGCCGGTGCCCGAAGCCGATCTGCCGGAATGGCTCTGGCGGCACGAGCCCGACCAAGCCGCCCTCGAACAGCTCGAGCCCGAGCAGCGCACCGTTGGCGAAGCCAGCGCCAAGCAGGTGTTCGACCGGCTGGCCGGGACCTGGACCTATTGGGGCTGGAAGGGCGGCTATTTCGAGGCCGAGGCCGATGCCCGCGCCTTCTATGACGAGATGCGCTACATGATCTGCCAGCAGATGGGCGCGCCGAACTCGCCGCAATGGTTCAACACCGGCCTGCATTGGGCCTATGGGATCGATGGTCCGGCCCAGGGCCACTATTACGTCGACTACAAGACCGGCAAGCTGACCGCCTCGGCCTCGGCCTATGAGCATCCGCAGCCACATGCCTGCTTCATCCAGTCGGTCGCCGACGATCTGGTGAATGACGGCGGCATCATGGATCTGTGGGTGCGCGAGGCGCGGCTTTTCAAATACGGCTCCGGCACCGGCAGCAACTTCTCGAAGCTGCGCGGCAACGGCGAATCGCTCGCCGGCGGCGGCAAGTCCTCGGGGCTGATGAGCTTCCTCAAGATCGGCGACCGCGCCGCCGGCGCGATCAAGTCCGGGGGCACGACGCGCCGTGCCGCCAAGATGGTGACGGTCGACCTCGATCACCCCGACATCGAGGACTATATCGACTGGAAGGTGGTCGAGGAGCAGAAGGTGGCGGCGCTCGTCGCCGGCTCGCGCCTCGCCCGCGAGCATCTGAACACGATCATCCGCGCCTGCCATGCCGGCACCGGCGACGGTCGGTTCGACCCGCAGCAAAACCCGGACCTGAAAAAGGCCGTCAAGGCCGCCCGCAAGGTGATGATCCCGGAGAACTACATCAAGCGGGTGATGCAGTTCGCCGAGCAGGGCTATACCGAGATCGACTTCCGCAGCTATGACACGGACTGGGATTCGGACGCCTATCTGACGGTGTCCGGCCAGAACTCGAACAATTCGGTGCGGATCTCCAACGACTTCATCAAGCGGGTCCAGGAGGACGGACCCTGGCAGCTGATCCGCCGCACCGACGGCAAGGTCGCCAAGACGGTCCGAGCGCGCGACTTGTGGGAGAAGATCGGCCATGCCGCCTGGGCCTGCGCCGATCCGGGCGTGCAGTACGACACCACGATCAACGAATGGCACACCTGCCCCAACAGTGGCCGGATCGAGGCGTCGAACCCCTGCTCCGAGTACATGTTCCTCGACGACACCGCCTGCAACCTGGCGTCGCTGAACCTGATGACCTTCCGCGAGGAGGGCGGCGGCTTCGACATCGCAGGCTTCGAGCATGCGGTCCGGCTGTGGACGATCGTCCTCGAAGTTTCCGTGCTGATGGCGCAGTTCCCGTCGCGGGAGATCGCTCAGCGGTCCTATGATTTCCGTACGCTCGGCCTCGGCTACGCCAATATCGGCGGTTTGCTGATGGCGATGGGCATTCCCTATGACAGCGATTCGGGCCGCGCCCTGGTCAGCGCCATCACCGCGCTGATGACCGGCGTCGCCTACGCCACCTCGGCCGAGATGTCGGGCGAGCTCGGCACCTTCCCCGGCTTCACGGCGAACCGCGAGCCGATGCTGCGGGTCATCCGCAACCACCGGCGGGCCGCTTATGGCGAGCGCGGCGGGTATGAGGGGCTAGCCGTGCTGCCGGTGCCGCTCGACCTGCGCAACTGCCCGATCGTCGAGGTCGCCGTCGCCGCGCGGACAGCCTGGGACCGGGCGCTCGAGCTCGGCCAGAAGCACGGCTACCGCAATGCCCAGACGACGGTGATCGCGCCCACCGGCACTATCGGCCTGGTGATGGATTGCGACACCACCGGCATCGAGCCCGATTTCGCGCTGGTCAAGTTCAAGAAGCTCGCCGGCGGCGGATATTTCAAGATCATCAACCGGATGGTCCCGCAAGCCTTGATGGCGCTGGGCTATTCCGAGGTCGAGATCGAAGACATTATCCGCTATGCCGTCGGCCACGGCACCTTGGAGAATGCCCCCGGCATCAACCACGAGACCCTGACGGCGAAGGGCTTCACCGCCTCCACCCTGCAGGCGCTGGAGACGACGTTGGCCAGCGCCTTCGACATCCGCTTCGCCTTCAACAAATGGACGCTGGGCGAGGAGTTCTGCACCGCCGCGCTGGGCTTCACCACCGCGCAACTCAACGACGTCCGCTTCGACATGCTGGCGGAACTGGGCTTCACGCGGGCGCAGATCGAGGCGGCGAACACCTATTGCTGCGGCGCCATGACGCTCGAAGGGGCGCCGCATCTCCGGGACGAGGACCTGCCGATCTTCGACTGCGCCAATCCCTGCGGCCGGACCGGCAAGCGGTTCCTGTCGGTGGAGAGCCACATCCGGATGATGGCGGCGGCACAGCCCTTCATCTCCGGCGCGATCTCGAAGACCATCAACATGCCGAACCCGGCGACGGTCAAGGACTGCAAGGACGCCTACATGCTGTCCTGGCGCCTGGGGCTGAAGGCCAACGCGCTCTATCGCGACGGCTCGAAGCTGTCGCAGCCGCTCTCGTCTTCGATCCTCGGCGACGAGGAGGACGATCTCGACGAGATCATCGAGGCGCCGGCGGCGGCGCGGGCGCCGATGCTGGCCGAACGCATCGTCGAGCGGGTGATCGAGCGCGTGGCCGCGGCCGAGCGCCACAAGCTACCCGGCCGGCGCAAGGGCTATACCCAGAAGGCGATCGTCGGCAACCACAAGGTCTATTTGCGGACCGGCGAGTATGAGGACGGCAAGCTCGGCGAGATCTTCATCGACATGCACAAGGAAGGCGCCGCCTTCCGCAGCCTGATGAATAATTTCGCCATCGCGATCTCGATCGGCCTGCAATATGGCGTGCCGCTCGAGGAGTTCGTCGAAGCCTTCACCTTCACTCGGTTCGAGCCGTCGGGCATGGTCGAAGGCAACGACGCGATCAAGATGGCAACCTCGGTGCTCGACTACATCTTCCGCGAGCTCGCGATCTCCTATCTCTCGCGGACCGATCTCGCCCATGTCGAGCCGAACGATTTGCTGCCCGACAGCGTCGGCCAGGGCGTCGGCGAGAGCAACCTGCCCGAGCCGGCCCAGGCCGACGCCGCGCTCGACGCGGTCAAGCGCTTCGCCAGCGTCGGCTATGTCCGCAACAACTTGATCGTCCTGCATGGCAACGGCGATGCGGGCGGCGGGCGCAGCGCGGCGCGGGGGACGGCCGAGATCTCCGGTAATGCCGCGGCAGCCGCAACGGCACCGGGGCTAGTCACTGGAACCGCCACAGCTGCGGCCCCAGTCGTCCAGGCCGTCGATGATCGCTTCGACCGGGTCCGCGAAGCGCGCCTCAAGGGCTATGAGGGCGACGCCTGCGGCGAGTGCGGCAATTTCACGCTGGTACGCAACGGCACCTGCCTGAAATGCGCGACCTGCGGCGGGACATCGGGTTGCTCGTGAGGAGCCATCACATTTGACGTAACGATGGCCTGAACTCTCCCTGTAGACTTCCGGGCTCGCGTCGACGGCGCGAGCCCGGTTTTCCATTGGAGCGTTTCACCGGCAGACGGCCATGAATCACGACTGGCACCGCGACGGCCTCACGATCAGCACCGACAAGCAGCGGCTCAATATCGACTATATCCACGGCTTTCTCGCCGAGTCCTACTGGGCGACGTCTTCATCGACTCGGCATTTCGCGGGAATGACCTCGGCCGTTGGCTGGTCGGCGCCGTCATGGCGCATCCGGAGCTGCAAAACCTGCGCCGCTGGAGCCTCGTTACCCGCGACGCGCACGCCCTCTGCCGCCCGCACGGCTTCGCCGCCCTCGCCAATCCCGAGCGGCATATGGAGATCTCCGATCTCGGAATCTATCTGCGAGCGGAGGCCACGGCCGTCTGACCTCTCCGGAGCGCCTCAGCTCTCTGGATCAAGCCATGCGATCTGGCTATGCTGCCGCTCCTTTCAAACCTGAGCGGAAGCAGGAGCAGATAAAGATGGCCGGAAAGATCGACCAGCGGTTGGCGGAACTGAAGATCGAGCTGCCGAAGGCGGCGGCGCCCGTCGCAAACTATGTGCCGGCCGTCGCCACCGGCAATCTCGTCTTCATCTCCGGCCAGGTGACGGTCTGGAACGGAGAGTTCAAATATGTCGGCAAGCTCGGCCGCGACTTTTCGGTCGAGGACGGACAGGCCGCAGCGCGCCTCTGCGGCCTGAACATCATCGCGCAGCTCAAGGCAGCGTTGAACGGCGACCTCGACCGAGCGCGGCGCTGCGTCAAGCTCGGCGTCTTCGTCAACTCGACCGAGGATTTCACTGACCAGCCGAAGATCGCCAACGGCGTCTCCGACCTGATGGTCGAGGTGTTCGGCGACGCCGGCAAACATGCCCGCTTCGCCGTCGGCACCAACGTGCTGCCGCTCAATGTGGCGGTCGAGGTCGACGCCGTCTTCGAGGTCGCCTGAGGCGCAGGGGCCGGTTTTCCTCTTGCCCGGGGGCGCATGGCTACCAATCTGGTTGCCATGACCAAGCCACTCGCCACCGGACCCGCCCGTGCCTGACGGGCGGGAACCGGTCACCGCCCGCGTGACCGAGCGCATCGGCACGGTTGATGCGGCCCAGTGGGATGCCTGCGCCGGCGGCGACAACCCATTCGTCTCCCACGCCTTCCTCGCCGCGCTCGAAGACAGCGGCTCTGTCGAGGCCGAGACCGGGTGGCTGCCGCAGCATCTGCTGGTGGAGGATGCGGCAGGCGCGCTCTGCGCCGCCGCGCCGATGTATCTGAAAGGCCACTCCTACGGCGAGTATGTCTTCGACCATGGCTGGGCCGCCGCCTATGAGCGCGCGGGCGGCCACTATTACCCGAAGCTGCAGGTCGCCGTGCCCTTCACCCCCGTTCCGGGCCCGCGACTGCTGGTGCGGCCGGGGCCGTCGGCGGACACGGTCCGCCGGACGCTGATCCAGGCGATGGTCGAGGTGGCGCGCCGCCACAAGGTGTCGTCGCTGCACGTCACCTTCGCATCCGAGGCGGACAGCCGCGCCCTCGCCGAGGCGGGCCTGATGCTGCGCGCCGGCTATCAGTTCCACTGGACCAACCCGGGCTATGACAGCTTCGAGGACTTCCTGGCCGCGCTCTCCTCGCGCAAGCGCAAGGCGATCCGCAAGGAGCGGCGCGAGGTCGCCGAATCGGGCATCGAGATCCGGGCGCTCACCGGCGATGCGATCGAGGAGCAGCATTGGGACGCCTTCTACGGCTTCTACATCAGCACCAGCGATCGAAAATGGGGCTCACCCTATCTGACGCGCGAGTTCTTCTCGCGGCTGGGCGAGCGGATGGCCGACCGAATCGTTCTGGTGATGGCGGAGGATCGCGGCCGGCCCGTGGCGGGCGCCCTAAACCTCCGCGGAACGGACGCGCTCTATGGCCGCAACTGGGGCTGCGACGGAGACTACAGGTTCCTGCATTTCGAGGCCTGCTACTATCAGGCCATCGAGTACGCGATCGCCCATCGCCTCGCCCGCGTCGAGGCCGGGGCCCAGGGCGAGCACAAGATCCAGCGCGGCTATCTGCCAGTCATGACCCACAGCGCCCATTGGATCCGTGACGAGCCGTTCGCCGCGGCAGTCGAGGGGTTTCTGCGCCGCGAGCAGCTGGCCGTCGAGCAGGATATCCGGACGTTGGCGGACTATTCTCCGTTTCGGCGCGGTAATTAAGAGGCCGGGTGACTGAGGGGTTGGGGCGGGTTTGAAACCCGCCCCTACTCCACCCTCTACTCCACCAGGGCCGGCGTCTTGCCGGGGCTGTTCTCGGGCGGCGTATCGCTGCCCGGCGCTTCGTCGCCGCCGGACCCGCCGCTGGGCTTGCCGGGGATGTAGGAGAAGGTGAGCGCGTCGTCCTTGACGTCGACGCGGACCACGCCGCCCTTCTCCAGCTTGCCGAACAGCAGCTCCTCGGCAAGCGGTTTCTTGATGTGCTCCTGAATGACCCGGGCGAGCGGCCGGGCGCCGTAGAGCGGATCGAAGCCCGCCTTCGCCAGCCAAGCCCGCGCGCCGTCCGACAGCTCGATCGTGACGCTGCGGTCGGCGAGCTGCACCTCGAGCTGCATGACGAACTTGTCGACGACGCGGGCGACCGTCTCGGGCGCCAGGTTGGCGAACCCGATGACCGCGTCGAGCCGGTTGCGGAACTCGGGCGTGAACATCCGGTTGATCGCGTCCGTATCCTCGCCGAGCCGCTGCTCGCGGGCGAAACCGATCGCGGGCTTCGCCATGTCGGCCGCGCCGGCGTTCGTGGTCATGATCAGGATCACGTTGCGGAAATCGACCGACTTCCCGTTATGGTCGGTCAGCTTGCCGTGGTCCATCACCTGCAGCAGCACGTTGAACAGGTCCGGATGCGCCTTCTCGATCTCGTCGAGCAGCAGAACCGCATGCGGATGCTGGTCGATCGCGTCGGTGAGCAGCCCGCCCTGGTCGAAGCCGACATAGCCCGGCGGCGCGCCCAGCAGGCGCGATACGGTGTGCCGCTCCATATATTCCGACATGTCGAAACGGATCAGCTCGATAGCCAAGCTGCGCGCCAGCTGCCGCGCGACCTCGGTCTTGCCGACGCCGGTGGGGCCCGAGAACAGATAGCTGCCGATCGGCTTCTCCGGCTCGCGCAGACCGGCGCGGGCCAGCTTGATGGCGCTCGACAGCGCCACGATCGCCTTGTCCTGGCCGAATACCATCGTCTTCAGGTCCCGCTCCAGGTTCTGCAGCGTCGACTTGTCGTCGCGCGACACGCTCTTCGGCGGGATCCGCGCGATCTTGGCAACCACGGCCTCGACGTCCTTCACGGTGATCGTCTTCCGCCGCCGGCTCTCCGGCACCAGCATCTGGGCCGCGCCGACCTCGTCAATGATGTCGATCGCCTTGTCTGGCAGCTTGCGGTCATTGATATAGCGGGCCGCCAGCTCGACCGAGCTGCGGATTGCCTCCGCCGTGTAGCGGACGCGGTGATGCTGCTCGTAATAGGGCTTCAGCCCGCGCAGGATCTTCACCGAATCCTCGATCGAGGGCTCGCTCACGTCGATCTTCTGGAACCGGCGGACGAGTGCCCGGTCCTTCTCGAAGTAGTTGCGGTATTCCTTATAGGTGGTCGAGCCGATGCAGCGGAGCGTGCCGCTCGCGAGCGCCGGCTTCAGCAGGTTCGACGCGTCCATCGCGCCGCCACTGGTGGCGCCGGCCCCGATCACGGTGTGGATCTCGTCGATGAAGAGGACGGCCTTGTCTATCGCCTCGAGCTCGGCCAGCACCGCCTTCAACCGCTCCTCGAAATCGCCGCGATAGCGGGTTCCCGCCAGCAGCGAGCCCATGTCCAGGCTGTAGATGGTGGCGTCGCGCAGGACCTCGGGCACCTCGCCATGAATGATCCGCCGCGCCAGCCCTTCGGCGATGGCCGTCTTGCCGACGCCCGGATCGCCGACATAAAGCGGATTGTTCTTCGACCGGCGGCAGAGGATCTGGATCGTCCGCTCGACCTCGGCCTGACGGCCGATCAGCGGGTCGATCTTGCCGTTCTCCGCCTTCTTGTTGAGGTTCACGCAGTAGGCGTCGAGCGCCTCCGTCCCGTTCTTCACCACCTTCTCGGCGGCCGCGTCCGCATCGGCGCCCTGCACCCGCCGGGTCTCCGACCGGCCGCGCGCCTTGGCGATGCCGTGACTGATGTAGTTAACCGCGTCGAGCCGTGACATCTCCTGCTCCTGCAGGAAATAAACGGCATGGCTCTCGCGTTCCGAGAAGAGCGCGACCAGGACATTGGCGCCAGTCACCTCCTCCCGTCCGGAGGACTGGACATGGATCGCGGCGCGCTGCAGCACCCGCTGGAAGCCGGCGGTCGGCTTCGCATCACCGAGATCGCTGCCGACAAGGTTGGCGAGCTGCCCGTCGATATATTCGATCAGGTCCCGCCGCAGGCGCTCGAGGTCGAGATTGCAGGCGCGCAACACGGCGACCGCATCCTGATCCTCCGTCAGCGCGAGGAGGAGATGTTCGAGCGTTGCGTATTCGTGGCGCCGCTCATTGGCATAAGCGAGCGCCCTATGCAGGGTCTTCTCCAGGTTCGACGAGAGCATTAACAGCCTATTCCTTTTCCAGCGTGCATTGGAGAGGGTGCTCGTTGCGGCGCGCGAAGTCGATCACCTGCGTCACCTTCGTTTCGGCCACTTCGTAGGTGTAAACGCCGCAGATACCCACGCCCCGACGATGAACGTGCAGCATGATCCGGGTAGCATCGTCCCGGTTCTTGTTGAAAAAACGCTCAAGCACGAGAACGACGAACTCCATGGGCGTATAATCGTCGTTGAGCAACAGCACCTTGTACATCGACGGCTTCTTCGTCTTCGGCTTGCTTTTGACGACGACGCCGGTCGACGGACCATCCTTTCGAATTCTATCGTTGTCGCTCATGCCATCCGGTTAAGTCTCTTCACCCCTAGGCTGCCCTCCACCGCATGATATTGAATCAGCCCGGTCGCGGCAAAGGGCATTGGGACAGGATCATCGGGACAGAATGAAGATATGGCTGATTGGTTAGAAAATTAAGACCTTGAAGAAACAAAAGGGCCCGACAGGGTACCGTCGGGCCCGAAAATCCGCCGCGAAGAATGGGTTACGCGGTTGGGCGGGACGTTCTCTCCGCCCTCTCGTCGAGGCGCGCCTGGATCGGCCGCATCGCCTCCTGGGTCAGCCCCTGCGCCACTCGGACCGAGAGCTCGGACAGCTGCGCGGTCTCGGCCATCAGGCTTCCGAAGCTGTTGCGGGCGTAGTCGCTCTGCACCCCGACCACGTCATGCAGCGTTCTGGCCTGCAGCATCGCCCGCGCCGCGGCGACGCCGTTCTCCATGGATTGCTGCGTGAGGCGCAGCCAGGCCTTGCTCATATCCTCGACGCCCTTGGCGAAGACTGTGCCGGAACCGGCCCAGGCGTCGACCGCCGTCTTGTTGAGTGCGGTCGCCTCGTTCGCCGCCCGCGACACATCCGAACGCAGCGTCTCGACCTGCTCGCGACCTGCCGCGGCCGCCTCCGCAGGGATCTTGGACGTCTCCTTCACGCTCTCGGTCCTCACGGCTGCCGCCTTTCCGGCCGCGCGCTTCCGCGGCGCCGACCGGCTCGATTTCGATTTCACGGTTCGCATCGGTATTCCTCCTTCAGCGGTACGAGGATCCCGTCGGCCGTCTGACCATGATCCGGCCGGAGCGATCCCAAGTTCCGAATATTACCCACCGTGCTGCGATGCAGCATCGTCTCTAGACCAGACCAGATAGGTAGAGTCACGAAAGAATCAAATTAAACTTGTGCAACGCAGCACAGCGGAATGGGTTCAGAACAACCCGCGCGGACCGAAACGCGCGCTGGTAACGGGCCGGGGGTGGATTCACCGGTACGCCGGTTGCGTCATGGACAAAAAGAAACGCAGGAAAGTCCAGGTCCGCCGCATGGTCCGGCGTATAGCGCCAAGCGCCGAAATGGAACGCTTCATCGATACAACCGGTGGCAACCCACCAGAAATCGCCGGAGAACAGCCGCAAGCCGACGGGGAGCGGCTCGAAGAAGCCGCTGTCGACCATAGTCTGCTCGAACGCGGCAAAAGTCGCTTCGTCCAAGCGGGCCTCGGAGCGCGCCCAGCGCCACGGCGACAACGGAGCACCCACCACGTGGAGAGGAGCCGTGGATCCAAGGACTCGTGCGACAAGAATGGCGCCGCCCGCCCCGTCTGCCACGACTTCATAGGTCCGCAGTTGCTCTTCGTAGCGGGCATTGTAGACAAGCCGATACCAGTCCAGCATCCCCGGACCGCAGGCGGCACGGATATCGTCACCGCCGATATAGCTGAACCAGGTGAGGCGCCGGGCAATCGGCTTATCGATATTGCCGCGGTAGCTGCACCCCGCTACTGCGAGAAGCAGGGCAGGCCATAGCCGGACCATCCAGCTTCGAATCGTTCCGTCCATCCGGCTTCTCCGAAATCGTTCGACCGGGCGACGATCTTCGGGCGGCGCCCGTTGCGGACCTGCCGGTATCACGAAACGCCGGAGCCGGATAATCGAGCAGGCTCGCGATTGGTCATTGTTAACCATTACGGCCGAAAATCGTGCTGTTGCACCGGTCCGTCCGGTCGCGAAAGCCGCCGTTCAGGCCGCTTCGGCGCCGCATTTCAGACGGATTCCCGTTAAACCTAATTTAAAGTTTCTTTTGCTAGGTAGACAGGAAATCTCGGATTTTTTATGCTGTTTGCCTAGGGGCGCTCAGGCTAGGGGGGAATCAAATGCAGGAAGGGCGAGCCGGCGGGCTGCAGAGTTGCGGCGGCCAGATTCATCGGTGGACCCTCGCCTTTCTCGCCCTCATCTTGTGCGCGACCCTCATTGCAGCCCCGGCGGAAGCGCGGCGCTACGCGTCGATCGTGATCGATGCCCAGACCGGCACCATTCTGCATGAGGACAATCTCGACCGGAAAGTCTACCCGGCCTCGCTGACGAAGATGATGACGCTCTATCTCTTGTTCGAACACTTGGACAAGGGCGTCTTCAGCATGGATCAGAAGCTCAAGGTATCGCGGCGCGCGGCAGGACAGCCGCAGACCAACCTTTCGCTGCGCACCGGCGACAGGATCAGCGTCGAGGATGCGATCTACGCGCTCATCATCCGGTCGGCCAACGATGTCGCGACCGTGGTCGCCGAAGCGATTGGCGAAACCGAATCCAAATTCGCCCGGATGATGACCAAGAAGGCACGTGAGCTCGGCATGGCGGACACGGTCTTCCGCAACGCCTCGGGCCTGCCGAACAGGGCGCAGGTGACCACCGTCCGCGACATGGCGACCCTCGCCCGGGCGTTGATGCAGGATTTCCCGCACTATTACGACTATTTTTCCGCGCTGAAATTCACCTACGGCGGCAAGACCTATGAAACCCATAACAACGTCTTGACGCGTTATGATGGGGTCGACGGGCTGAAGACCGGCTACATCAGCGCCTCCGGCTTCAATGTAGCGACCTCCGTGATCCGGGACGGGCGACGCTTGATCGCGGTCGTCGTCGGGGGCCGCACTGCGCGATCCCGCGACGATCATATGATAGCCCTGCTGGACCGCAGCTTCGCGAAAGCGGATTCGATCCCGATCTACGTCGCCGGTGCGGCGCCGGAGAACTTCGTGGTTCCGGGCCGCAAGCCCGAGCCGCCGACCTCCATCCTGTCAGCCGCCGTCGCGGCCTTGGCGCCTGCGGCCGTGGCCGCGGAAACGGATGGACCGATGGCCGGTCCTTGGGGCATCCAGGTCGGCGCCTTCAGCCAGTTCGAGCCGGCACACCGGGTCGCGACGAAGGCGGCGGAAAGCGCCGAGATGCTGCTGCGGGATGCACGGGTCGTCGTCCACGAGCGAGCGAAGAACAGCAGGAGGCTCTATCGGGCGCGCATCATCGGGCTGAGCGAAAAGGATGCCCGAGCGGCCTGCCGGCTGTTGGAATCGAAGAAGATGCCCTGCCTCGTCGTGCGGCTCGACCTCTCTACGGCGATGAGCAGGCAGTAGGACGCGGCTTTTACGCTGCGCACCGGCCCTTGCCTGATCCGACCACATCGAAACGATGTGATCGGATCAGGCCCTAATAATTTGAGTTAGAGGACGATTCACCGATCAGGTTGAATCAACCTGATCGGATCGTACTCTAGCCGCAGGGCTGCACCTCCACCGTGACATGCGATAGGCCGCGCAACTCCGCCAGCCGCTTCTTGTAGTGGTCCGGCGGTTTCGGATGGTCCGACACGAGCGCGACAACCGCCGCATTATGCCCCGGCCCGACCCGCCACAGATGTAAATCCGTTACGCGATCGCCCTCGATCTCGAGCTGGCGGCGGACCGTCTCGGCAAGACCCCGGTCGGGGACGGCGTCGATCAGAACGGCCCCGGCGTCACGCATCAATCCCCATGACCAGCGGGCAATGACCGCAGCGCCGACAATACCCATCAGCGGGTCCATCCAGACCCACCCATAGCTGCGGCCGGCCAGCAAGCCGAGGATCGCCAGCACCGACGTGGTCGCGTCGGCGATGACGTGGAGATAGGCCGAGCGCAGGTTGTTGTCCCGCGCCGCGCCATGGTGATGATGATGGTGATCGCCATGATCATGTTGGTCGTGATGATCGTGACCTTGGTGGGATCCGTCATGCAGGAGCCAGGCGCTCATGAGGTTGACGGCAAGGCCGAGCACGGCGACCGCGATCGCCTCGCCGAAGCGGATCGGCACCGGCGCGGCGAAACGCATGAACGACTCGTAGCCGATTAGAAGCGCGATCAACGCCAATATGATCGCGCTCGAGAAGCCGGCGAGGTCGCCGAACTTGCCCGTGCCGAAGGCGAAGCGCGGGTCGCGGGCGTGGCGCCGGGCATAACGGTATGCAAGCGCCGAAATAGCGAGGGCGCCGGCATGGGTGGACATGTGCCAGCCGTCGGCCATCAGCGCCATGGATCCGAAGACCGCACCGCCGACGATCTCGGCGACCATCATCGCGGCCGTAAGAGCGATGACGATCCATGTGCGCCGCTCGTTGCGGGAATGGTCGCCGCCGAGAAAGACGTGCTCGTGGCGCCAGGAGTCGATGGAATGGGTGTGCATGGGAGTGAACTCTCGTCAGAGATGCCGGCTGTAGCCGGCAGCCGCGTCGGCAATGACGGCCTCACACCACCGGTGCCGGAATCAGCGCACCATCGCGCCTCAGAACTGCGGCGGGACGATTCCGCTTTCGCGAAGCTGCGCCACCACCGCCTGCTTCAAACGCTCCAGGCCGGCCTGGTCGCGGGCCTCGCAGCGGGCGACCAAAACGTTCTGCGTGTTGGAGGCGCGCAGCAGCCACCAGCCGTCCGCCGTCCGAACCCGCACGCCGTCGATATCGGAAAGATCGGCGTCCTGGGCCTGGAGGCGTTGCTTGACCTCCTTGACGACGGCGAACTTGCGCGCCTCCTCGCAGGGGAAGCGCAGTTCCGGCGTGTTGACGACATCCGGCAGGCCGTCCCGTATCTCGGCCAGGCTCTGCTCCGATCGGCTGAGGATGCCGAGCAGCCGGACGGCCGCATAGAGCGCGTCGTCGAACCCGTAATAGCGGTCGGCGAAAAAGATATGCCCGCTCATCTCACCGGCGAGCGGTGCGCCGGTTTCCGCCATCTTCGACTTGATCAGCGAATGACCGGTGCGGTACATCAGCGGCTCGCCGCCGGCGCGCGCGATCTCGTCGAACAGCACTTGGCTTGCCTTGACGTCGGCGATGACCGTGGCGCCGGGCTTCTCGGCCAGGATCTCGCGGGCCAGTACGACCATCAGCTGGTCGCCCCACAGAATCCGGCCGCGGCCGTCGACCACGCCGATGCGATCGCCATCGCCATCGAAGGCGACACCGAGATCGCAGCGATGATCGGCAACCGCCTGTTGAAGCTGCATCAGGTTCTCCGGCACGGTCGGGTCCGGATGGTGCGCGGGAAAGGTCCCGTCGATGACCTCGTTCAGGATGATATGCCGACCGGGCAGGCGCGCGGTCAGTTGCTGCATCGCCTGACCGGCCGCACCGTTCCCAGCATCCCAGGCAACGGTCAGGGGGCGACCCTCCCGACCCTCGGCGCTGCGATAGTCCTGGACCAGCCGGTCGACATAGGCGTCGAGCACCGGCCGGTCGCTGACCGCCCCACGCGACCCTTCGGCGTAAGCCCCGGCTTCGGCGATCTCGCCCATGCGCTGGATGGCGGCGCCATAGAACGCCTTCTTGCCCAGCATCATCTTGAAGCCGTTATAGTCCGGCGGGTTGTGCGAGCCGGTCACCATGACGCCGCCGCCCGCGCCGAGCGTTAGCGTCGCATAGTATAGCATCGGCGTCGGCCCGAGGCCGACACGCCAGACCTCAAGCCCGCAGGAACTCAGGCCATCGATCAGCGCCGCTTCCATCTCCGACGAGCTGAGGCGGCCGTCATAGCCGACGCAGACCGCCTGCCCACCGGCCTCGCGGACGAGCGTGCCGAAGCTGCGGCCGACGGCCCGGGCGTCCTCGGCCGACAGAGTGTCTCCGACGATGCCACGGATATCGTATTCCCGAAGAACGGTCGGTTCGAATCGATGGGTGTTGCTCATACCTGCTGCGGGCTCCCTGCTCCGTTGAAGCGCCGGCCGATGCAGTCGTACTCGAAGCCTGCCGCCGCCATTTCGGCTGGATTATAGATGTTTCTGAGGTCGAGAATGAGCGGGCGTCGGAGGAGTTTCTTCACCCGGTCGAGATCGAGGGCGCGGAACTCGTTCCACTCGGTGAGGATCACCAGCGCGTCGGCGTCGGCCATCGTCTCATAGGCGTCGCCGCAGAAGGCGATGTCCTGTAGCAGGGCCCGCGCTTCCCGCATGCCCTCGGGGTCGAAGGCGCGAATCGTGGCACCCGCCCGCTGGAGCGCCGGGATGATCGTCAGGCTGGGGCTGTCCCGCATATCGTCGGTGTTCGGCTTGAAGGTCAGGCCGAGGATCGCGATTGTCTTGCCCGCGACCGAGTCTCCGCAGACCGAGATGATTCGATCGGCCATCCGGGCCTTGCGCGCATCATTGACGGCGACCACCGTCTCGATGATCCGAAGCGGCGAATCGACCTGCTGCGCGGTGCGCACCAGCGCCAAGGTGTCCTTCGGGAAACAGGAGCCGCCATAGCCCGGGCCGGGATGGAGGAATTTCCGCCCGATACGGCCGTCGAGCCCGATTCCCCGGGCAACGTCATGCACGTCGGCGCCGACCCGCTCGCACAGGTCGGCGATCTCGTTGATGAAAGTGATCTTGGTGGCGAGAAACGTGTTCGCCGCGTACTTGATCATCTCCGACGTTTCCAGGTTGGTGAAGATGATCGGCGTCTCGATCAGATAGAGCGGCCGGTAGAGCGCCCGCATAACCTGGCGGGCGCGGTCGCTGTCGGTGCCGATCACCACCCGATCAGGCCGCATGAAGTCGTTGAGCGCCGAGCCCTCACGCAGGAATTCCGGGTTGGACGCGACATCGAAATCCGCGTCCGGGCGTGCCTCTCGAATGATACGGGCGACCTCGCGGCCGGTGCCGACCGGCACCGTGGATTTCGTGACGATGACAGCATAGCCGGTAAGCGAGGCGGCAATCTCCTCGGCGGCGGAAAACACATAGGACAGGTCGGCATGACCGTCGCCGCGGCGACTCGGCGTCCCGACCGCGATGAACACGGCATCGGCCCCATCCACGGCGGCCTTCAGGTCCGTGGTGAAGGACAGGCGGCCGGCCCGGCAGTTGGTCTCGACCATCGTGTCCAGCCCCGGCTCGTAGATCGGTATTTTCCCGGCGCACAGATCCTCGATCTTGCCGCCATCCTTGTCGACGCAAACGACGTTGACGCCGAACTCGGAAAAGCAGGCGCCCGATACCAGCCCGACATACCCGGTCCCGATAACCGCAATCCGCATCTTCTTTTTCCCCTATAGCGCTTGTCTTGACACGCCGCCTCAGCGTGCCGGGTCGCCGGACTCGAGTTGCTGGACCTGGTCAAGAAGGATCTGCCGGACCGCGGTTCCGATCTTCTCATGATCCAGCCCGAAGGCGATCGTCGCCGCGACGAAGCCCGCCTTGTCCCCGCAATCATACCGCGTTCCCTCGAAGCGGTAGCCATGAAACGGCCCGTGTCCGATCATCCCGGCCAACGCGTCCGTCAATTGCACCTCATTGCCGGCACCGGGTTCCTGATTCTCCAGAAGTTCGAACACCTGCGGCTGCAGAATATAGCGGCCGATGATGGAGAGGGTCGAAGGCGCCGCCGCCGGCTTCGGTTTTTCCACCAGCGCCTGCACCTCGACCAGACGATCCTTTTCCCGGCCGCATTTGAGAACGCCATAGCGGTCGGTATGTTCCCGCGGCACGTCCATGACCGCGACGATATTCCCGCCGACCTCGTTATAGACCTCGACCATCTGCTTGAGGCAAGGGGTCCGTGCCCGGACCAGATCGTCGGGCAGCAGCACCGCCACCGGCTCGTCCCCCACCAGATGGCGTGCGCACCAGACCGCATGGCCGAGCCCGAGAGGCTCCGGCTGGCGTACCGCGGCGATCTGGCCGGCTTCGAGATACAGCTCGTCGAGCAGCTCGAGCTCGCGCGTCTTGCCGCGCCGGACAAGGGTTTCGTGCAACTCGGGGGAGAAGTCGAAATGATCCTCGAGAACCGATTTGCCGTGGCTGCTGACGAAGATGAACTGCTCGATGCCGGCCGCCCTCGCCTCCTCGACCACATATTGGATCAGGGGCTTGTCCACGACGGGCAGCATTTCCTTCGGCATCGCCTTCGTCGCGGGGAGAAAGCGGACGCCGAGACCGCCGACCGGAAAGATCGCCTTACGAACGCGTTGCTGCATATTAACTTTCTCTAACGGATGGGATGGCTAACGCCAGGATGGTCGTCCCAAGATGGCCGTCTTTTTGCCATAGGGTACTTGAAGAAGGCAAATCCGGCCGATTCAGTTCCCTAGAAGAAGATCCTTCGCCATGTTGATCTTGGCCGCAAGATAGGTCGAGCCGCCGTGATCCGGGTGATTCTTCAGCATCAAGCGGCGATGCGCCTCCTTGACCTCGTCGGGGCTGGCGCCAGGGCGAAGCCCGAGGATCTCATAGGCCTCCTCGCGCGTCATTCCGCCTTTCGGCGTATTCCTTTTCCCTTCGGAGCGTCCGCCCGCCGATCCGCCGGCAGACCCGGCCCCCGCCCCACCGGCCCCACTGGCATCCGCGTCCCCAGCTTCCGCCTGGGCGCGCCACTCCGCGCCATGGGTGCGATCGAGATAGGCTTCCAGCACGGCCGCCGATTGCGGATCCGCGACCCGGCACTCGGCCAGCAGGTCGAACAGGGCGTTGAGCGGCAGGTCGCCCAGCTGCCGCCCCTTATAGCGACCCGCGACGACGGTGCCGTCGAGTTCGCCCGTGTCATGGTCCAGCGTCATGCTGAGATAGCTCGTATCGACATGGGACGCCCGGCCGCCGGCAGGGCCGGATGCCGCCCGCATCCGGTCGCGCACGGCGCGCCAGCGCATGAACATCGGCATGAGTCCGGCGATCAGCATCAGCACCAGGCCGAGCCGCCCGCCCAGAATCAGCAGAACGACCGCAAAGCCGCCGAGGAAGATCGCCGCCCACTTCAGCACGCGAGCAAGCGTCGCCGGGTTCGCGCCGACATACATGTAAAGGAGGGAAACCACACCGACCAGGACGAGCAGACCGAGGAACAGATAGGCGAGCACCGCCCGGCCCTACTTGTTCAATTGATGCGTGATCTGGAGCGCAGCGCCGCCGGTCCGACGGCTGAAATCCTCGAGAGCGTTCCGCCCGCCGGCGGCGAAGATGGCGACGGCATTGAGAAGATCGCGAAGCTGCTTGGCACTCCGCGAATCGAAGGAGCAGTAGGCGCCGTTGGTGAGACGTGCGATCTGCTTGAACGCCCGAGCGGCGACCGGTTCGCCCCCCTCGTGGAAGAGAAAGACTGGGACGCCCAGGACGCCGAGCTCGCCCGCAAAGTGGCAGAGCTTGTCGACATCCTCCTCCATGCAGTCACCGACGAAGACGAGGGCGTTGACCTTCTGCTTTTTGGTCTCCGCCACGGTGTGACGGAGAACCTTGGCGATCTGCGTCTGGCCGCCGAGGCAGAATACCCCGGTCATGCGCTTCAAGAGATCGGCCGCGTTGTTGAGCCAGGGCTCCGCCTTGAACTCGCCGAAGCCGCGGTAATAGGCAAGCTGGATGTCGAGGCCGCCAAGGGCCGCCGTCTCCTTGAACATCTGCCCCTGGATATGACAGGCGCGGTCCCAGGTCGGCTCACGGCTGGCCGTCGCATCCATCGCGAATATCAGCCGGCCGCGCCGGTCGGCCCTGCGCGGTGCGGCGGGCGTCGCCGCCAATTTGCGCAGAAACTGATCGATCTCGTTGCTGGAAGCGGTGCTCGGGAGTTTGTCGCGATCATCGGCCATGGTCGAACCTACCTGTCCCTCGTTTTGAGGTAGTGTGACCGATCAGGGGCTTCCAGTCTGAACCTGTGTTAAAGGGAGGCTTTCACGTACCTCCGAAGCACCCGTATCGAAAGACCCGGTAAGGCCGATCGCGTTCAGCAGGGCGCGAACCTCCTGCCGGGCCGCGACATGCGACATGCTGAGCGGCATGCCGGCCTTGCTCTCGCGGATATCGAGCAGGGTCAGACCGCGCGGGAAGAGTTCGCGGAAAATGACCCGCTCGCTGAATCCGGGCGCCAGGCGAAAGCCGATACGGTGCGACAATTGCTCGAGCAGGCGGCCGATATTACGCTTGTTGCGGGCGTCGAGACTGCTCAACCGGTTGCGCATCACGATCCAGTCGATCGATCCGCCATCGGCCAGCGCGCGCTGCTTCTTCTGCTCCCAGGCCATCTCGCTGTAGAGGCTGGGGCCGAGGATGCGCCGCCCCGGCCCGTCCAGCCGCGCCAGCAGATCGAGATCGAGGAAGCTGTCGTTCAGCGGCGTGATCAGCGTGTCCGCGCGGGCATGGCCCAGTCGCGACAGGCTGTTGTCGCTGCCCGGCGTATCGATCACGATGAAATCGTACGCGCTCAGCGAAGCCATCGCCGCGGCGAGCCGCTCGGTCTCGTCGTCGCGCGCGGCGCTCGCCGAATCGAGCGTGCTGCGCGGCACCCGGTGGTGGGTTGGAACCGGAAGCGCCAAGCCGTCCTCGGCGCTGCACCTCTGCCGGTTCTCGATATAGCGCGACAGCGTGCCCTGGCGCGCGTCGAGGTCGATACTGCCGACGCGATAACCCTGACGCAGCAGGGCGACGATCAGATGCATCGCAGTGGTCGATTTCCCGGACCCGCCCTTTTCGTTGCCGAGAACGATGACGTGCGGACGCCGTGAAGGGTGCGGCACGACGGCGGCGGGAGATTGAACGTTCACGCCGGGCGCATCCAAACCGCGGTGTCGTGGAACACCCCGCCGCCGCGCGGCGGTCCGGCATCGGCGCTGACCAGCGCGTTGATGCCCAGGCCCTCCTCGAAGGCGTTGTTCGGCCAAATGCTTTCGACCACGAGAACCCCCGGCTGCAACCCATCGAAAACGCGGGCATGCAGCACGACCGAGGCGAGCCGGTTGCCGAGGCGCACCCGCGCCCCTTCGGCGATGCCGAGCCGGTCGCAATCGGCGGGATGGACGAGGACCGTGGGCCGCTTCTCGCGGGCTTGCGAGGACGGCGTCTCGGTGAAGCTGGTGTTGAGGAACTGCCGCGCCGGTGCAGCGACGAGGCGGAACGGATGCTCCGCGTCCGCCGCGTCGATGATCGGCGCGAAATCGGGGAGAGCCGGCATCGACTTATGATCGGGGCCGACGGCCGCCCAGTCGGGCTTGAACCGGAACCGGCCGTCGGGATGGCCGAAGCCGTCGAGGAAATGCGCCGTTTCGAAATCGAGCGCGCAATCGAGCCAGCGCGCCGCATGGATCTCCGTCGCGCTCGGTTTTCCGGACGTCGCGAGCATGTCCTCGATGAGCTCCCACTCACTCATCCGAAAACCGGGATGGTCGGCGCCGAGCCGTTCCGCCAGCGCGCAGAGAACCGCGTGATTGGAGCGGGCCTCGGCGAAGGGCTCGACCACCTTGCGGGCAATCTGGATATGCGTGTGTCCGCTGGCGACATAGAGGTCGTCATGCTCGAGGAACGTGGTCGCCGGCAGCACGATGTCGGCCATCGCCGCCGTCTCGGTCATGAACTGCTCATGCACGCAGACGAACAGGTCGTCGCGGGCGAAGCCGGCGCGCACCTTCGTCGTGTCCGGGCAGACGACCATCGGATTCGTGTTCTGGATGAAGAGCGCCGTGATTGGCGGCCCGTCGCCCAGATCGCGGCGATCGCCCAGGAGGATCGGGCCAATGCGGCACTGGTCGAGGATCCGCACCGAGCGGTCCTTGACGTCGAGCCCCTCGATCAACGTCTTGTCGAGACCGTAAAGCCCGCCATTGCTGTAGAGCGCGCCGCCGCCGCGATACTGCCAGGCGCCGGTCACCGCCGGCAGGCAGCTCACCGCATGAAGATTGGCGGCGCCGTTGCGCGAGCGGGAGAAGCCGTAGCCGATCCGGATGAAGCTGCGCTTGGTCTCGCCATAAAGCCGGGCGAAATCGATGATCACCTGCGGATCGAGCCCAGTGATCGCCGCCGCCCATTCCGGCGTCCGCGTCGCCACATGGGCCGCCAGCTCCTCCGGCGCATCCGTGTAGCGCGCCATATAGGCGCGGTCGACCAGCCCCTCCTTGAACAGCACATGCATCATGCCGCAGACGAGCGCGCCGTCGGTGCCCGGACGAAGCGCCAGATGCGTATCGGCAACCGCCGCCGTGCCGGTCCGGTAAGGGTCGACCACCACCAGCTTGGCACCGCGATCCTTGCGGGCGCGGCTGATGTGGGTCATGGCGTTGACCTGGGTCGAGACCGGGTTGCCGCCCCAGACCACGATCAGGTCAGATTCGGCCATCTCGCGCGAATCGAGGCCGCGCCGCACGCCGGCGCCGGCGAGCCACCCAGCGTCGGCGAGCGCGACGCAGATCGTCGAGTGCTGGCGGGAATAGCGCATAACATGGCGCAGCCGCTCGATCCCATCGCGCTGCACCAGCCCCATGGTGCCGGCATAGAAATGCGGCCACACGGTTTCCGAACCATAGCGCTGGGTCTGGCGAATCAGCGCCTCG
This sequence comes from Virgifigura deserti, assembly GCA_003576685.1. Classification (GTDB taxonomy): domain Bacteria; phylum Pseudomonadota; class Alphaproteobacteria; order Dongiales; family Dongiaceae; genus Virgifigura; species Virgifigura deserti. Next base: position 39,280 of record QOZR01000014.1, on the reverse strand, counting down.
GCGACGCTGTCGAGCGCGTCGTCCCAGGAGATCGGCTCGAAGGCGTCGATCCCCTGCCCTTTCGCCCCCACCCGGCGCAGCGGTTGCCCGAGTCGCGCCGGATGATGCTGCCGCTCGGCATAGCGCGAGACCTTGGCGCAGATCACGCCCGCAGTATAGCTATTGCCGGCCGCCCCGCGGACCTTGCCGATGCGCGAGGAATCGAGCCGCTCGACCTCCAGCGCGCAGGTGCTGGGACAGTCATGCGGACAAACGGACGGCACGATGTCGAGCGGCATGGAGCAACCTTACCACAGCATCCGGGCGGACGACCGCAGATTATGCCGATCGTTACCGGCAGGCAATCATCGGCCGCAAGTGAACTGGAAGACGGCGGAGATCGTTCCAATCTATCGTGTTCAGAAAAGGATCACCCGATGAAAACTCGTACTTTGGGCACAAGCGGCCCTATCGTTTCCGCGATCGGCCTCGGCTGCATGGGCATGTCGGAGTTCTACGGATCGAGGAATGACGAGGAGTCGCTCGCCACTCTGCAGCGTGCGATCGAGCTCGGCATCACGCTGTTCGACACGGCGGACACCTATGGCCTCGGCCACAATGAGGAACTCGTCGGCCGTTTTCTCCGCGGACACAGGGATCGTGTCGTGCTTGCCACCAAGTTCGGCATCGTCCGCAGCCCGGACAGCGGGTACGGCCGTTCGATAGACAACCGGCCCGACTACATCCGGCAGGCCTGCGAGGCGTCGCTGCGACGCCTCGGCACCGATGTCATCGACCTCTATTACGTGCATCGCGTGAATCCGTCGCACCCTATCGCCGACACGATGGGCGCCCTGGCCGAACTCGTGCGCGAGGGCAAGATTCGGGCGATCGGCCTCTGCGAGGTTTCCGCCGCGACGCTGCGCCGCGCCCATGCCGAACATCCCGTGGCCGCCGTGCAGAGCGAATATTCCTTGTGGAGTCGCGATCCGGAGCAGGAAATTCTTCCTGCGTGCCGGGAACTCGGCATCGGCTTCGTGCCCTATTCCCCGCTGGGCCGCGGCTTTCTCACCGGCGCCATTACCGCGACGGCCGACCTGCCGGAGGACGACTTCCGCCGCATGGCGCCGCGGTTCCAGGACGGAAACCTGCAGCACAACCTGACCCTGGTCGACGCGGTCAAGCAGGTTGCCGCCGAGAAGGGCTGCACGCCGGCGCAGTTGGCGCTCGCTTGGCTGCTGGCGCAAGGTGACGACATCGTTCCGATTCCCGGCACGAAACGGCGCAAATATCTCGACGAGAACGCCGCCGCCGCGGAGGTCGAGCTCACGCAAGACGACCTGTCCCGCATCGCCGCGGCGGCACCGGTCGGCAGCGCCGCCGGCGCCCGCTATACCGAGGAAGGCATGAAGGGCGTCAACGTCTGACCGCGGAGCAGCTCTGCAGGAATCCCGCTGGCGGTCGGCCGAATTAACCGGTAGGGAAGAAGCGATCGACAATCGCGAGTAACCCCATGGCCGAAGCACAGGTCGGAGCGACGCCGCGCAACCTGCCCGTGAGGGCGGTGCTCTATATGTTCGCTGCCGTGTCGGCGCTGGCCGTGCTGGATGCTGCCGTGAAATGGCTGACGACCGGCTACTCGGTGCCGCAGATCGCGTTTCTGCGCTACATTGTCGGATTGGGCCTCGCAATCGCGCTTGCGCTACGCCTGGGCGGGGTCCGTACGCTGCGGACCCGGCGGCTGCCGGGCCATGCCCTGCGGTCCGTTTTCAACATCGCGACGATGCTGACCTTCTATTACGCGCTGGCGCTGATGCCGCTCGCCGACGCGGTCGCCATCGCCTTCGCGGCGCCCCTGTTCATGACCGCGCTTTCGGTACCGATGCTGCGCGAGCGCGTCGGGCCGCGACGGTGGACCGCGGTCGTCATCGGCTTCGCCGGCGTCCTGATCATTCTCCGCCCGTCGGGCGCCGGGCTCGATCTCGCGGCACTGCTGGCCCTCACCTCCGCCCTGCTCTATGCGCTCACCTTGATCTCGTCGCGCCAGCTCAGCACCACCGAGCCCAGCCATACGATCCTGTTCTATTACTCGGTCTCGGTGCTGCTCGCGACCGGAGCGGTACTGCCCTGGCAATGGACGACGCCGAGCCTGGCCGATGTCTGGATCTTCCTGCTGGCCGGCGTGGCCGGCAGCTTCGGGCAATTCTTCCTGGCCCAGGCCTTCCGCTATGGCGAGGTTTCGCTGCTAGCGCCGATCGAGTATAGCGCGCTGCTCTGGGCGATCCTCTTCGGCTTCGTCCTGTGGGGCGAGGTGCCGAGCTGGACGGTCCTCGGCGGCGCCGCCCTGGTGATCGCCAGCAGCCTCTATATCGTGCATCGCGAGGCCGTCACGGCGCGCCGCCAGTTGCCGAACCCCGGAAGTGCCGGATGACGGCGGACGTCGACTGCGTGGTGGTCGGCGCCGGCGTCGTCGGCCTTGCGATCGCCCGGGCGCTGGCCCTCGCCGGCCGCGAGGTCGTGATCCTCGAAGCGACAACGACGATCGGCAGCGAGACAAGTTCGCGCAACAGCGAGGTGATCCATGCCGGCCTCTACTACCCGCCCGGCAGCCTGAAGGCGCGCCTCTGTCTCGCCGGCCGACGACGGCTCTACGACTATTGCGCCTCCCGCGGCATCGCCCATCGCAGAGTCGAGAAACTGGTCGTCGCGACCATGGAAGATCAGCTTCCCAGCTTGAAGCGGCTGCAGCAGACGGCCCGGGCCAACGGCGCCGACGATCTCGAACCACTCGACGGCCCCGCGGCGCGAGGCCTGGAGCCGGCGCTGCGCTGCGTGGCCGCGCTCCGCTCTCCATCGACCGGCATCATCGACAGCCATGGGCTGATGCTGAGCCTGCTCGGCGAGGCGGAAGCGGCCGGCGCGATGCTCGCCCTCAACAGCCCCGTCCTCGGCGGCGGAGTGGCCAAGCATGGGTTCACGCTGGATGTCGGCGGCACGGAACCGATGCGGCTTTCCTGCCGACGGCTCGTGAACGCGGCCGGCCTCCATGCCCAGGATCTCGCCCGCCGTCTCGACGGCCTGCCGCCGGACACGGTCCCGCCGCTGTTCCTCGCTAAGGGAAACTACTTCACCCTGGCCGGGCGCTCGCCGTTCCGACGGCTGATCTATCCCATGCCCGAGGCGGCGGGACTCGGCATCCATCTTGGGCTCGACCTCGCGGGTCAAGCCCGATTCGGGCCGGACGTGGAATGGGTCGACCGGATCGACTATGGCGTAGACCCGAGTCGCGCGACCCAATTCTATGCAGCCATCCGGCGCTATTATCCCGACCTCGCAGACGACGTGCTGCTACCGGGCTATGCCGGCGTCCGGCCGAAGCTGCAGGGGCTGGGCGATCCGGCCGCGGACTTCGTCATCCAGGGCGCGGACCGCCACGGCATCGCCGGACTCGTCAATCTCTACGGAATCGAATCGCCCGGGCTGACATCGGCACTGGCGATCGGCGATCTCGTCGCGTCACGCCTCGGCTGAGCAGGAAGGGACCGCCCCAGGACGTTTGACCTCAGTCGTCCCAAACCTGGAGCGACTTCAGCTCCGTGTCGGTCAGCGCCGTCGTCACCTCCCGGCCTTCCTGACCGAACTGCAGTTGATCGACTGGCATCACCACCTCGCGCTCGCCCAGATCGAGGAATCCATCGTCATACTCGACGACGACCGCGACGATCTCGTCCTCGGCGTTCGCCAGAACCTCCTCGATCTCGCCGATCTTCTGGCCGGTGCCGGCGACGACATGCGTATCCTCGAGCTCGTCGACGGACCGGCCCTCATACGTGATCTCCGTCTGGTCGTCGTCGACCTCACGAAGGCTCTGCGGATTCAGATCCTGAGCCAAGGCCGTCCCCGGCAAGGCGAACGCAAGCACCACCGCGAATCGCGAAAGCATTCCTCGATTCGACATCATAACCTCGTTCTTCAATGTGGACTTGGTTGCCGGAACATCGTCTCCGACACCCTCTCCTGTAACGCGAAGCCGTCCTGTCGGTTCCGAGCCGCCTGCCCGCCGATCCCGAGGATGAGCCGTTCGGCGCGCAGGAATTCGATGCGATTATCGATTCTCTTGTTGGTCGCCAGAGAGGGGGCCCTGACTGGTTTCTCTGCTCCGCGACAGACCGAACCATGCCCGCTTCGAGAGCTGCGACAAAGCCATCTGGACGCGCCGCGCCCAAGCAACCGCCGGTGTCAGGAAGCGCCGGACTCCCTTCCGCAGGAGCGGTGAACCCACCGCCCCCGCGGCTTCGGGGAGCTGCAACCCGGCCCGGACGACCCTGTCCCCATCGACCTCGCGCACCACCAATGTCGCCTCGCCGAGCGGCAGGCGGTCGCCGGTCTGCGGCTCCTCCTCGAAACGCTCATCGAACAGGTCCGCGATGGTGGTGCCGCGTATCTCCGGCGGAATCGTCAGGCCATAGATGTCCGTCAGCACGCCGAGAGCGACGTTCCCGTTGATCGCAAACTCGCCGAACAGCTCTCCGTCCGCCTCTCTGGCTTCGGCCGACGTCGCGAACAGCCGATCGAGTCGGTAAACCTGCCAGGGCGGCGCCAGAAAATAGGCGTAATCGCCGACCCGAAGAGGCCCGGCCTCGGTGGGATTCAGGACCCGGTTCTCGCGGATCACCAGCACGAGCCGCGCCCAGCCGGGCACCGCGACATGCTCGAGGACGGCGCTGTCCGCCGAGATCGGATAGCCGACCATTTCATAGTCGAGCTGGCCCGGCAGGTCGAGCTCGACGCGTCGCACCTCGGCGCCCTTGCGCGGCAATGCCAGACCGAGCCGCTTGGCGGCGGCGTTGATGGTCCAGCCCTGAACCACCAGCGAAACGAGAACGACGAAGAACGCCACGTTGAAATAGACTTCGGCGTGAGGAAGACCCGTCAGCATCGGGATCGCCGCCAGAAAGATGCTGACCGCGCCGCGCAGTCCCACCCAGGAAACGAAGACCGTCTCGGCACGGGAGTACTTGAACGGCAGGACGCAGAGCCAGACCGCCAACGGCCGTGCGAAGATGATAAGCCACGCGGCGATAAGCAGCGCCGGGATGGCGTATTCGAGAAGCCGGGACGGCGTGACGAGCAGGCCCAGCACGATGAACATGGCGATCTGGCAGAGCCAGGTGGCGGCATCATGGAAGCTTGTGATGCTGGCGAACGCGCGGATTGGGCGGTTCCCGAGCACGAGGCCGGCAAGGTAGACGGCGAGAAAGCCGCTGCCGCCGCCGACCGCGGTCAAGGCGAAGATCAGCACAGCGCTCGCGACCACGAACAGGGGGTGCAGGCCCGCCGGCAGTTCGACCTTATTGAGCAGCCAGGACGCGGCAAGGCCACCGGCAACGCCGACCGTAGTCCCGATCAACGCCTGTCGGCCGAGCATGCCAACGACGTCCCAGGTTGGCCCGCCTTCGCCCGCGAGCAGGAGCTCGACTAGGACGACCGTCATGAGTACCGCGGCCGGGTCGTTGGTCGCCGATTCGATCTCCAGGGTCGAGCCGACCCGTCGCCTGAGCTGCAAGCCGCCGGCGCGCAGCAGAAAGAACACCGCCGCAGCATCGGTCGACGCCACGATGGAGCCGACCAGCAGGCCCTCGATGAGTGACAGGTCGAGAAGATAGAGTGCGGCGATGCCGGTGAGCGTGGCCGTGACGACGACGCCGACCGTGGCCAGAAGCATCGAGGGCACGAGCACTCCGCGGAAGCTCGACAGCTTCGTGCGCAGGCCGCCATCGAAGAGGATGACGGCCAGCGACAGCGAGCCGACCAGATAGGCGAGCTGATAATCGTTGAAGAGGAGCCCGCCCGGCCCGTCTTCTCCCGCGAGCATGCCGATGATCAGGAAGACCAGCAGCAAGGGTGCGCCGAATCGGGAGGCGATCAGGCTCGAGAAGATGCCTGCGAGCACCAGCATCGCGCCGAGCAACAGCAGTGTATTGACGAAGCTGATGCTTGCCATTCTCTCTGGAACCGATGGCTGGATTGACGTCGCCCAAGGGTGGAGCCACCCCTCGCAGCGGCGCTTCTTTCCATAAGATATAGAGAAAACATAGCGCCACCAAGCCTTCAGCACCTGTTCAGGGCCTTTCGGGCACCGACATTGAAGGACGACTGAAGCTCGGCATGCGCGACGAGCCTTTACAAAGTTTTTTTTTGAGCGGCAATATTTCTGCCGAGCCGCAGAGGGGGCGGCTTGCTGCCGGAGTCGGAACTCCGGCTCGATCGGAAAGCGGGGCTCGCTCGCTTCACGTCATCGTTTCAAATCTTGTTCTGGAGGGAGTGCCCCACTGTACTCGCCCACGACCGATCGGATGAGAGGGCAGAAGGCCTTTCTTTAACGAATCAACGGAGGGGGCTTATGGCAAGACAAGAAGATGCAGGCACGCCCAGTTCCCGCGTGTCCTACGAAGGCGTTCACTACGAAACCGTCGGCCAGGAATATTTCGAGAAGCGCGGACTCAGGCGCTATGCGGGCGTCGGCTCGCTCTGGGCACTTGGCGTCGGTGCCGTCATCTCCGGCCATTTCTCCGGCTGGAACCTCGGCATCGGCGTCGGCGGTTTCGGCGGCCTCCTGATCGCCGCCATCCTCATCGGCACCATGTATGTTTGCCTGTGCTACTCGCTGGCCGAGATGTCGCCGGCACTACCGCATACCGGCGCCGCTTATTCCTTCGCACGCAGCGCCATGGGACCGTGGGGCGGCTTCGTCACAGGACTGGCCGAAAACATCGAATATGTCATCACTCCAGCGGTCATCACCTTCTTCATCGGCGCCTATCTCAGCGGCATTTTCGGGACCGGGCCAGCGTTCCAACCGGTCTGGTGGATCTTTGCCTATGCCGTGTTCCTCACTCTCAATCTCCTGGGGGTCGAACTCTCGTTCAAGGTGTCGGTCACGGTGACGCTGCTTGCGCTCCTCGTGCTGATCGTGTTCTGGATCAGCGCAATCCCGCATGTCGATTTCAGCCGCTGGGCCTTGAACATCGGTGTCGGCCCCGAGGGCAATCTGATCGAACTGCCCGAGGGCGGCGGACCGTTCCTGCCGCTCGGCATCAGCGGCATCCTCGCGGCCCTGCCCTTCGCGGTCTGGCTTTTCCTCGCCATCGAGCAGTTGCCGCTGGCAGCCGAGGAGAGCCACAATCCGAAACGCGACATGCCGCGCGGCCTGATGCTGGGGATCCTGACCCTCTGCATCTCGGCGATGCTGGTGACGTTCCTCAATTCGAGTATTCCGGTCACCAACGGTACTGCCTCCGGCGCGTTCTATCTCGGCCAGTCCGGCGAGCCGATACTCGATGGCTTCCGGATAACCATGCCGGGCATCGCCAACATTCTGGCGCTGCTTGCGGTGATCGGCCTCATCGCCAGCCTACACACCATCATCTATGCGCAGGGGCGGCAGATCTATTCGCTGTCGCGCGCCGGCTATTTCCCGCGCGTGCTCTCGGTGACGCACGGCAAGCACAAGGTGCCCCATCTGGCGCTGCTCACCGGCTGCACCGTCGGCTTCCTCGTCATGCTGCTGGTGTTGTGGTGGAAGGGCGAGGATGCAGGCGCGGTGATCGGCGGGACACTTCTGAACATGGCCGTCTTCGGCGCGGTGATCTCCTACGGCTTCCAGGCGATCTCGTTCATCCTGCTGCGGAAGAACCTGCCGCATATCGAGCGGCCCTACCGCAGTCCGGTCGGCGTTCCCGGTGCGGTGATCACGCTGGTGATCGCGATCGTCACGCTGATCATGCAGCTCCAGGACCCAGTCTACCGGGACGGCGTGTACGGCGCGGCAATCTGGTACGCCGTCGGCATCCTCTATTTCGCCCTGATCGGGCGGCATAAGCTGGTCTATTCCCCCGAGGAGGATTTCGCCGTCCGCGAGCGCCAGAAGGCGCTCGGCCACATCTAGAAGAAACTGTTCGTCGCCTGGACCCCGGCCCTCCCCCACCTCGCGGGGGAGGGTCGAGGTGGGGGTATCCCTTGCGATATCGCGCCTCTACAATCAACGAAAAGTCCGTTTTGCCGCTTGGTTGCGAGACCGCCCTGCCACCAGGATCCATAGGGTCGCGGAGAGGCTAAGGCTTGCAAGGACTATCGCAGGCGCCATCAGCGCTCCGTCATAATCAATGCGCTTATAGGCGACCGCCCCGCCGATGGCGCCGAGCGTGAGCCCCAGCCACATGACCGCATAGAGGCTCCATGTCCAGCGCCCGGAGCGACCGAGAATGGCCTCGGCGAGGCTCTGGCCGAGCTTCACCAGCGCGCCGGTGACGTAGGTCAGGCTGACGCTGATCCGCCCGACATGCTGCAGCGCTGCGTTCTGCGCGCCCATAGCGACGGCAATCGGGACAAGCGGCGGAGCGAGCACGCCGCTAGATCGCGGCAGCGCAAGCGCAAGGGCAAGAAGGACCGCCTCGAGCGCGAGGATGGCCGGCATCCGCCAGCGCCCGGTCACGGCGGCGGTGAGCGTGCCCAGGAACGAGCCGAACACGAAGGCTGCGATGGCCAGGACCGGCGTGATCGCGGCGGTCCAGTTGCCGCCTCCGACTTCGACGCCGAAGATCGTGCTGTTGCCACTCATGAATGACACGAACAGATGCGCGAAATGCAGATAGCCGACCGCATCCACCCAGCCGGCGATGGCCGCGAGCGTGACGGCGAGCAGGAGGCGCGGCGCTTCGCTCCGAAAAACGACTCCTGGTCCGGTCACCGTCTTCATCTTTCTATTCCACTGGCTGGTAGGCTGAAGAATACTTAACAGAAAGAAACCTGAGGGCGCCCTATTTGACTTTTCTCCACTCTCCGTGTCTCTGTGGCTTGAGTTCTGCTTTCGACAAAAGGGAAGAGGAATCATGGCCGGGAGCCAGCAGACGATCACGCCGATCGACGGCAGCATCTATGTGGAGCGGACGCTGGCAAGTGGCGCGGAAATCGACAAGGCGCTGACGGCGGCGCGAAAAGCCGCCCAGAAGTGGAAGGACCTGCCGGTCGAAGAACGCGGCAAGATCCTTTCCCGCGCGGTCGACGCCTTCGTCGCTCGCAGGGACGAGATCGCCGAGGAGATCACCCGGCAGATCGGTCGCCCCCTCTCCCAGGCGCCGGGCGAGGTGCGCGGCTTCGAGGAGCGGGCGCGGCATATGATCGCGATCGCACCCGAGGCGCTGGCTGATGTCGCGGTCGGCGACAAGCCGGGCTTCACTCGCTTCATCCGCCGCGAGCCGCTCGGCGTCGCCTTCGTGGTCGCGCCCTGGAACTTCCCCTATCTGACCGCGGTCAACGCCGTCATCCCCGCGCTGATGGCCGGCAATGCCGTGATCCTGAAGCATTCGGCGCAGACGCCGCTCTGCGCCGAGCGCTTCGCTCAGGCCTTCAAGGCGGCCGGCCTGCCGAAGGGTCTGTTCCAGTTCCTGCATCTGAGCCACGCCGACACCGCGAAGCTGATCGGCAGCGACGGCGTCGACTTCGTCGCCTTCACCGGTTCGGTCGCCGGCGGCCGCGCCGTGCAGCAGGCGGCGGCCGAGCGCTTCATCGGCATCGGCCTCGAGCTCGGCGGCTGCGACCCGGCCTATGTCCGGCCCGACGCCAAGCTGCCGCACGCCATTGAGAACCTGGTCGACGGCGCCTTCTTCAATTCCGGTCAGTCCTGCTGCGGCATTCAGCGGATCTACGTCCATGCCGACGTCTACAAGCCGTTCCTCGAGGGTTTCGTCGACCTGACGCGGAACTATCGCCTGGGCAACCCGCTCGACGCCGACACCAATCTCGGGCCCGTCGTGCGGGCGAGCGCGGCCGACCAGATCCGCAAGCAGGTTGCCAAGGCCGTGCGTAACGGCGCCAAGGCGCTAATCGACGCGAAGCCGTTCAAGGCGGCGAAGAAGGGCACCGCCTATCTCGCGCCACAGGTCCTGACGGTGACCAGTAACGGCAATCCGATCATGCAGGACGAATGCTTCGGCCCGGTCGCCGCCATCATGAAGGTGCGCAACGACGACCAGGCGATCCGGCTGATGAACGACAACGCCTATGGCCTGACCGCCGCGATCTGGACTGCGGACGAAGACGCCGCGATCCGCATTGGCGACCGCATCGCGACCGGCACCTGGTTCATGAACCGCTGCGACTATCTCGACCCGGCTCTGGCCTGGACCGGCGTCAAGGATTCGGGCCGCGGCTGTACGCTGAGCAAGGTCGGCTACGAGCATTTAACCCGGCCGAAGTCCTTCCATCTGCGGACGGCCATTTGAAGGCGCAGCAATAGAATTCAGAGGCGAACGGAGCCGGTAAGGCGCTACGATACCGCCTCGTTTCGACAACGGTGCAGTCGCGAAGGATCATCCCCATGACCGATAATGCCGCCGCGCTCCGCGGCAACTGGAACTACCCCACCGCGATGCGCTTCGGCCCCGGCCGGATCGCCGAGCTGCCGGACGCCTGCAAGGCCGCCGGCATGGGCCGGCCGTTGCTGGTCACGGATCCCGGCCTCGCCAATCTGCAGATGGTGAAGGACGCGATCGCGCGCAACGAGGCGGCGGGGATTCCCACCGGCCTCTTCGCGGAGGTGAAGGGGAACCCGATCGGCAAGAATGTCGAGGACGGGCTCGAGGTCTATCGCGCCGGCGGCCATGACGGCGTGATCGCCTTCGGCGGCGGCAGCGCGCTCGACGCGGCCAAGGCGGTGGCGCTGATGGCCGGGCAGACCCGGCCGATCTGGGACTTCGAGGATGTCGGCGACAACTGGATGCGCGTCGATCCCGACGGGGTCGCGCCGGTGATCGCGGTTCCCACGACCGCCGGCACCGGATCGGAGGTCGGCCGCGCCTCGGTCATCACCAACGAGGCGACACACGTCAAGAAGATCATCTTCCACCCGAAGATGCTGCCGGTGATCGTGATCTCGGACCCGGAGCTGACCGTCGGCCTGCCGCCGCATGTGACGGCGGCCACGGGGATGGATGCACTCGCCCATTGCCTCGAGGCCTACTGCGCCCCCGGCTATCACCCGATGGCGGACGGCATCGCCGTCGAGGGCATGCGGCTGGTCAAGGAGTGGCTGCCGGTCGCGGTGAAGGACGGCAAGAACGTCGCCGCCCGCGCCCATATGATGGCGGCGGCCAGCATGGGCGCCACCGCCTTCCAGAAGGGCCTCGGCGCGATCCATGCGCTGAGCCACCCGGTGGGCGCCGTCTACGACACCCATCATGGCCTGACCAACGCAGTCTTCATGCCCTATGTGCTGGCGTTCAACCGCAAGGCGATCGAGCCGAAGATGACGCGGCTCGCCGCCTGGCTCGGTCTGCCCGACCCCTCCTACCAGTCGGTGATGGATTGGGTGCTGGCCCTGCGCAAAGACCTTGGCATCCCGCATACGCTGAAGGATCTCGGCGTCGGCAATGACCGGCTCGACGAGCTGTCGGCGATGGCGGCCGACGACCCGAGCGCCGGCGGTAACCCGGTCCCGATCGGCGCGCCCGAGCTCAAGCAGATGTTCGTGGCCAGCCTCGAGGGGCGGCTATAGCTGAGGGCGGAGCGCGGGGGACCTTCAGCAGCCTTTGACGCAGCTGCCGTCGCCGTCGAACTCCATCGTCCGGCCGCTCAGTGGCAGATGGACGGGAATGTTTTCGACGAGCTCGACGAATCTCTGCGTCCGGGTTCCCGGAACCACCGCGCCGCCCTCGGTCGCCGCCTCATTGGCGTGCGACGGAATCACCGCCTTGGGCTTGATCAGTTCCTCGACCGCCCAAGCTGCCTCTTCGGGCCCCATGGTGTAGATGTCGCCCATATTCATGATCGCGAGCTCGGCCTGGTAATAGCGCTGTACGATCGTCTCCATGTCCGAGGTATGCCCCGTGTCGCCGGAGAGATAGACCACGAGCCCGTTGCTGAAGGAGACGACATAGCCATTATCCGGGCCGACATAGGCGGTCAGCCCGTCGGGCTCGAGTGCTGCGGTTATCTCCGTATTGAGGAAGTCCGGTGATACGCCGTTCGCATGCACCACCGGAATGATCGCGATCTGAACACCGTTCACCGTCCGCTTGCCGCCGAAGCGCAGGATTTGGACCTGATCCGCGGACCCGCCGGCTTGCTCCAGCTTGGCAGCCAGGAACTCGTGCATATGGCCGCCGACGATGATCGTGGCCCCCTTTCCCGCGGAGATCAGGGCGGTGTTGGAAGCTGGCGTCGTCGCGACCGTCGTCGCCGGCTCGGCGCAGCTTCCGGCATTGACCTCCGCAATCCTCTGGTCACCGATATGGTCGCCATGCACGCCGCTCAGTAGCACGACATCGACTTCTCCGAGGCGCGGATCCTCCGGTCCGGCGACGGTCCGTCCGACGTCGAAGAGCAGCGTGGTTCCGTCGGAGTCCTCCAGCAGGAATGCGCGATCGCTGCGGCAGAACTCGCCGTCATGGCTGCCCAGCGGCGTGATCTTCACGGTCTGCGCCCAACCGATCGAAACGGCCGGAACCGCAAACCAAACGGTCAGCGCCGCCACGAAGACGGCAAAAGTCCTTCCCATCATGGTGACCCTCCCTCGTCGCCTGCCTTATCGTGCCGATTGTTCTAAGAGTCTCGCAGGCTCCCCCCGACCGCCGGGCCGACGAGACGCGGCGAAGCCCTGCCGCCGAACCGCGCCGACGTGAATCGGTAGATATGGGTCCGGGCCGGCACCTCGAAGAAGCGATGCGTCAAACCGGCGACACTAAGCAATACCATCATGAAGACGGCAAGGTAAGTGGCCGCCAGCAATGGGCTTCCGATCCATTCTTGCGGCAGGCGTGTGCTGATCGGCCCCCAGGCGGCGAGAAGAGGCGCATGCAGCATATAGATCGCATAAGATGCAGAGCCGAGCCACAGCAGCGGCGGGAGTGCGAAGAAGCGGGAGAACCCGCCCTGGTTCAGCGAGCCGCTGAGAATGACCAGTGCACAGGCGCCGATGATCGCTAGTTCCGGCGCCCCGAAATGCATCGCCATAACGAGGGCCCCGAAGCCTCCGAACGCGATGGCATCTCCGCCGATCCAACTCATCCGCCGGGACGCGGACAGAAAGCCATAGGCTCGGTAGAGCAGCATGCCGAGCACGAACTCGAACAGGCAACGTATGACCCCGGTGTCATAGGTTGCGTGCTTCAGGGAGTGCTTCGATTCCAGGGCCTGCAACAGCGCCAGCCCCACGACACATCCGAACGCCGTCGCAATCGACCTCGATCGAGGTCCCCAGCCGACGAACAGGCACAGCCATGGAAACAGCAGATAGGCGGCGACCTCTGCGCTGACGGACCATGCGGGATAGTTCCAATACAGATCCTGAAGCCACCCCCACCCTTGCATCATGAACAAATGAATTGGAATCACGGCCGGGTCGACATGACCGGACGTTCGCACATCGGCCATCAGCTTCGTGATCGCCCACGCCCAGAAGAAGCATAGGGTCAGAAGGTGAAGGGGATAGATTCGGGCGAACCGCTTCGCCAGGAACCGCCGGGCCGTTTTCGCCGTGACGCCATGGGTGAAATCGCCTGCATAGACGTGGCTCATCACGAAGCCCGACAAAATGAAGAAGAAGTCCACCCAGAGATAGGCCATTTCGATGTAAAGCGTATGGCCGGCGAAGTTCCAGCTATAGCCGAAATCCCGGTGCACATGGAGGGTGGCGACAGACAGCGCCGCAACGCCGCGCAGCGATGTGAGGGCGTGGATATCGCGCGTCATGGGTCACAACCGCGCTCGGTGACGCGGGCCCCGGCCGATCCGGCCGCAGGCCCGCACAGGACCGAAACTCTTGCCCTACGATATCACGCTGTCGAGGCTCGGCATCGCGACCTTTGGGCTTATGCCTTTCGCGGCAGGTCGCACGGCCGGTCCCAACCGCATTGCAGAGGTCAGATCACCTTGCTGCGCAGCCAGCCGGAGATCGCCTCGCCGAGCAGTACCAGAACGATGATAGCCAGCAGGATGGCCGCGACTACCTGCCACTGGAAGGTGTCGATCGCACCCTGCAGGAGCAGGCCGATACCACCGGCGCCGACGAGGCCGAGCACCGTCGATTCCCGGAGGTTGATGTCCCAGCGCAGGATGCTGACGGCGAAGAAGGTCGGCACGACCTGTGGCACGATGGCATAGAGGATGACCTTGCCGCGCGAGGCACCGGTCGCCTCGATCGCCTCGACGGGATTACGGTCGATCTCCTCGATCGCCTCGCCGAGCAGCTTGCCCAGGAAGCCGACAGACCGGAAGGTGATGGCGAGAATGCCGGCCAGCACGCCGGGACCGAAGATCGCCACGAACAGTAGTGCCCAGATCAGCGTGTTCACCGACCGGCTCGAAACCAGGATGAAGCGCCCGAGCCAGAGGAACGCCTTGTTCGGTGTCGTGTTCTGGGCCGCGATATAGGCGACCGGCAGTGCCATCAGGATTGCGAAGAATGTCGCGATGGTGGCGATGTTCAGCGTCTCGAGCAGGGCCCGGACGATATCGCTCCAGCGCGAGAAATCCGGCGGCACCATGCGGCCGAACAGATCGCCCATTGCGTTGGGTGCATCGAAGAGCCACGGCCAGAAGATGTCGACCGAGCGAAGCGCCCAGACGGTGACTGCGACGAACAGCAGATAGGAGATGAAACGGACCAGCCGCTGACGCGGCGTGTAGCGGTGCCACTGGCGCGACTCGCCGCCGCGTGCCATGGGGGCACGTTCCATTGGGGATTGGGTTACCATATCCTCTTCCGGATCCGGCCGCTGATGGCCTCGCTCACGAGAATCACCGCGATGATCACCATCGTGATCGCCAGCGCGAAGTCATAATCATAGCGCCCGAACGCGTTCATCAGCGTCGACCCGATTCCGCCCGCACCCACGATGCCGACGACGGCCGAGGCCCGGAGATTGCTGTCGAGCTGATAAATGCTGAGCCCGATCTGGCGGGGCATGACCTGCGGAAAGACGGCGTAGAGCAGCGTCTTGAAATAGCCCGCGCCGGTGGCCCGCACCGCCTCGACTTGGCCCCAATCGATCTCCTCGAGCCGCTCGGCGAGGAGCTTGGCCACGAAGCCGATCGAATAGACGATCAGGGTCAGGATGCCGGCAAGCGGCCCGAACCCCACGGCCTTGACGAATAGGATCGCGACGATCACGGGATGGAAGCTGCGGGCCACGATGATGATGGCGCGGCCGAGCAGATAGATTGGTTTCGGCGCCAGATTGCGGGCCGCCATGATGGCGAGCGGGATGCTGAGCAGGAGACCGAAGATGGTGGCGAGGATCGCGATCTGGAGGCTTTCCACGAAGCCTTCGATCAGCAGGCCCGAGCGTTCGAAGCTCGGCGGAAAGGCGCCGTTGAAGATTCGCGCCGCCCGCGGTAGGCCCTCCTGGATGCGCTCCCAGTCGAACGGCAGGGTGGTCATCACCCAATAAATGTAGACCGCCGCGGCAAGCAGCAGCCCGTATCGCAGCACTGGATTGCGGATGAAGGGCGGCTTGCGCCATTTGCGCCCGGCGCCGGCAACCACCTCCGCACTCATGACGGGACGGTCTCCAGCGGCCGGCCCGCTGCTTGATCGGCGGCGCGATCGTCGACGGGCGTTCCGGCGTAGATCTCGTCCATCGCCGCCTCATCGAGCGAGGTCGGCGCTCCATCGAAGATGATCCGGCCATAGCGCATGCCGACGATCCGATCGGTATAGGCCTTGGCTTCGGTGACGTTGTGGATGTTGATCAGCACCGGCAGCGACAGCTCCTCGGACAGCGAGCGCAGCAGCGCCATGATCTGCTCGGAGGTCTTCGGGTCGAGCGACGCCGTCGGCTCGTCCGCGAGCAGGATTTCCGGCTCCTGCATCAGCGCCCGGACGACGCCGACCCGCTGCCGCTCGCCGCCGGAGAGCTCGTCGGCGCGCTTGTTGGCATAGTGGGCGATGCCAACGCGCTCCATGAAATGGAAGGCGCGGTCGATGTCCGCCTGCGGAAACCGGCGGAACGCCGCGCGCAGGAACGAGACATAGCCCAGCCGCCCGGACAGTACATTCTCCATGACCGTCAGGCGCTCGACCAGGTTGAACCCCTGGAAGATCATCCCGATGCGCTGGCGCGCATGTCGGAGCTGGCCGCCGCGGAGCTTGGTCAGGTTGACTCCGTTCAGCTCGATATCGCCGGAGGTCGGCTCCACCAGCCGGTTGATGCAGCGCAGCAGCGTGCTCTTGCCGGCGCCGGAGGCGCCGATCACCGACACGACGTTTCGCTCGGGAACGGTCAGGCTCAGATTCTTCAGGACCGGCTCGTCGGAGCCGTAACGCTTCACGAGATTTGTAATTTGCAGCATTTGGATATTGCGGGTGCCAAGGATCAGGAGAGGGTGGCCGCCATCCCGACGGCCACCCGAAGAAAGGCGGTTACTCTTCCGCCAGCCTTTCCGGCGTGTATTCGACGCCGTTGGCCTCCTGGATCTCGCGGATCACTTCCCAGTCTTCCTTGTACTCGATCGGAACGAACTTGCTGACGCCGGAGAACTCCTCCCCCAGCGCCGTTCCCTCCAGATCGAAGGTAAAGAAGGCTTCCTTGATCTTCTCCACCAGCGCCGAGTCGAGATTATGGGCGTAGGTATAGGAGGTCGTGGGGAACGGCTTCGATTCGTAGATGATCTTCACCTCCTCCGGATCATAGAGGCCGCGGTCGGCCATCCGATCCACCACCTCGGAGGCGACGGGCGCCGCGTCATAGTCTCCCGCGACCACGCCCAGCATCGACTGGTCATGCGAGCCGGAATAGACGACCTCGTAATCCTCGTCCGGGACGATCCCCTGCTTCGGGAACAGCGCGCGGGGCGCCTGGTTGCCCGAGTTGGAGGTCGGCGAGGTATGGGCCACGCGTTTGCCCTTCAGGTCCTTCATCGAATCGATGCCGCTGTCCTTGCGGGTGTAGAGCTGGAGCGTATAGCCGAACCGCCCATCCTCCGAGCCCATGATCGCGAACGGAACGGCGCCGGCCAGATTGACGGCGAAGGGCGTGGGCCCGGTGGAGAAGCCGGCGATGTGGAGCCGGCCGCTACGCATCGCCTCGACCTCGGCCGAATTCGACTGCACGGCGAAGAACTGGACGTCGCGGCCGGTCACCTCCTCCAGATGGTCGATGAAGGGCTGCCAGATGTCCTCATAGATGGCCGGGTCCTCGACCGGGGTATAGGCGAAGACCAGGGTCGACGGGTCGACGAGCTCGGCGGGCGGATCGGCGACCAGATCACCATTCGCATCGCAATACATCGAATCGAGATCGCCGCGATTGGGACAATCCTGCGCCTGCGCCTCTCCACCGGCGACGAGCGGCACGGCGAGAAAGACGAGCGAGCACAGGGCTACGCCAAGCGTCCGCAGCCCGTAGGCCGGTCCGGGAGACATCGGGGACGCCGCATCCGTCATTATTCTTCCTCCTTCTTGTAATTTTTCGCCCGATGCCGGGCCTATCCGGTTCTCCACCACAAGCAGGCCCTGCGACTTTAGGTCGCGGGGTCGGCTTCGGCATAACCCTAGTCATAAATCTGACACATTCGCAACGACTCCGGGCAGGGCATATACCCCCGCCCCGCTCCATGGAACCGACCGGAATATTGCTCCATTAGCTAAGAATGAAATTGACAATCATTCTTAGTTAGCGGCATTCTGTCATCGAATTGAGGAGGGTCGGCACGACATGTATGTCTGCATTTGCAATGCCCTGACCGACAGGCGGATTCGCGGCGCGATCGAGTCGGGCGCCGCATCTCTCGGAAGCGTCTACCGCAATTGCGGCGTCGCGCCCCAATGCGGCAAGTGCGGCGAAATGATTCGGTCCTTTCTCGATGGCGATGGCAGCAGCAAGGTGCCGCAGGTCGGCCCCGCCAACGCACGCCACGCCGTCGGCTGAAGGGAGGTCGTAGCCGATGATGATTTGGCGAAGCCTGTCCCCGCAGACCTTGGCGAACGTTCTCGCATTCGCCATCGAGCGGCGAGGCCGAAGCCGCCCAGCGGAAAAGGCCGCCGACGCAGCCGGAAGCAGCGATTTCAGCCCGGCTCCCGTCGATGTGGCTTCAAACGGCCGACCGGCCGGAATGGCGGATAGGGTGACCCGTTAAGCTCCCTGCTCGGCCTCCGTTCAGGCCTGCGACTGGATGTAGTTCTGTAGTCCCATCTTGTCGATCAACCCAAGCTGGGTCTCCAGCCAGTCGACATGTTCCTCCTCGTCTTCAAGAATATCCTCGAACAGATCGCGGCTGACATAATCGCGCTCCGTCTCACAATAGGCGATCGCTTCGCGCAGCAGGGTTAGGGCGGTCTGCTCGACCTTGAGATCGCACTCCAGAATCTCCTTCACGCCCTCCCCGATCAGCAGCTTGTTGAGGTCCTGGAGGTTCGGCAGGCCTTCGAGAAACAAGATCCGCTTGATCAAGTCGTCGGCATGCTTCATCTCGTCGATCGACTCTTTGTATTCGTACTCGCCGAGTTCCTTCAGTCCCCAATTTTCGAGCATGCGGGCATGCAGGAAATACTGATTGATCGCCGTCAGTTCGCCCTTAAGGACCCGGTTGAGATACTCGATGACCTTCGGATCGCCCTTCATGCCGGCTGTCCTTCCCTGAATCGATTTGCTGAAAAGGAAGCTAGCCCGTCCGGCCCGGAACCGCAACGACGGGCCGTGGATAAGGTCTGTTCGACACTCTTATTGAATGCGGTGGAGGCCCGGGTCGGCGCAGGGCATGAGGCGACCATCGGCATGGTGCTGCGGAACCGACGGCCCCGGATCGGCTACCGGGACGCGCATGCCGATGCTATCGAGCAGCATCGCGAGAATCATCACCGGTCGCAACGCCGTTCGGGCCGCGGCGGGCGGCAGCCAATCCATCAGCACCCGATCGATCTCGGGCGCGGGGCCGGACTGACAGGCCGCCAGACAGCGCAGCAGCAAGGCTTCGTCGGCACCGACCTTGCGACACTTCACGCAACGGAAGTCGAGCGGCCGCCGCGCCGCCGAAGCGAGCAGCCCCATCAACTCATCCAGGGCGAAGAGTCCGTCGGGAATGCCGGCCACCTCGAACCCCTGCCTCAGATGGGGATACACCGGCTGCCGATGCTTGAACGCGGCCACCCAGCTGCGGGCCGTCCATAGAACGAACTGTTCCGAGCAGGTCAGTTCGTCGGTTCTGCGCTCGTCTCCGCTGTTCATTGTCGTCTTCCGCCTCCGAGCCAGGGGTGGCCTCTCGGGTTGGCCAGGGTTGGGACATCACGTCGATAACAATACGGATCTCCATTTGCAATTGCAACTCATTCTCATTATCGTAACTTCAGCGTTGTCAGCGTCGAGGGCATGGAGGATCGGATGAGCGAAATGGCGGCCCGGCACGCGGATACAGGCCCAACAGCCCTCGCGCTGAGCGGCGGTGAACGCCTCCTCGTCTGGGCGACACGCAAATATGCGTTCCGCTGCGCCACCGCCTGCCTCGTCGAACGTGCGTTCCGGGAAGCCTGCGGAGATCGCGACGGTCGGGCGGCGTCCACCGCGTTTCGGCAGATGCTTCTCCTGCTGGCCCGGCACGGCAGGCGCCCCTTGGCGCTCGGCCCGCCCGGATGGCCCGGCGCGACGCCGCACGAGCATCGGCTGCTGCGGCTCTTCTCGGCGGCGCAGGCGCGATCGGGTGAGCAGATGCAGATGCACCTCGCCTGGCTCATGCCGGCGGACGCCGCCCGGCAGGCGTTGCCCCTGGTCGAACTCATCGCGGCGGCGCTTCGCGACCATGGTTGCGTCCTGCCGCTTGCCGTTTCCCCTGCTCCGCCGGCACAAGGCTCCGGCCTTGCCGACCTAAACGAGACGCGCTGAGCGGCTTGACGGGCTGCCGCGATCCTCTATTGTTCGCGAATGAGAACTGTTCTTATTTGCGTCCACCACTGTTCGGGAGTTACACAATGAACGGAAAGCTTCGGACTGTGCTGTTGACCTCGCTGGCGGCGGTCACCGGCATCGCACTGCTCGCCGGCGCAGGCGGCCAAGCCGCGGCTCAAGAGCTCAACATCTATTCCTCGCGCCACTACCAGACCGACGAGGCGCTCTATTCGACCTTCACCGAGCAGACCGGGATCCGGATCAATCGGATCGAGGACAAGGAAGACCCGCTGATCGCGCGTCTCAAGGCGGAAGGCATGAACAGCCCGGCCGACGTGCTGATCACCGTCGATGTGGGCCGGCTGTGGCGCGCCGACCAGGAGGGCCTGTTCCAGCCAATCAACTCCAAGGTACTGGAGGAACGCATTCCGGACAATCTGCGTCATCCGGACGGCCATTGGTTCGGCTTCTCGACCCGGGCGCGGGTGATCTTCTACAACAAGGACATGGTCGATCCGGCGGAGATCAGCACCTACGAGGATCTTGCCGACTCGAAGTGGAACGACATGATCTGCATCCGCTCCAGTTCGAACATCTATAACCTGTCCCTCCTCGCCTCCCTGGTGGCGCATCACGGGGAAGAGAAGGCTCAGGAGTGGGCCGAGGGCGTCGTCGCGAATTTCGCGCGCGACCCGCAGGGCGGCGACACCGACCAGATCAGGGCTGTCGGGACCGGAGAATGCGGGCTGGCCGTCGCCAACACCTACTACTTCGTGCGGCTGCTCCAGTCCGACGACCCGGCCGATAAGGAAGTCGTGGAGAATGTCGGCGTGATCTTCCCCAACCAGGACGGGCGCGGCACGCATGTCAACATCTCCGGCGCCGGAGTCCTCAAGAATGCACCGCACAAGGAAGCGGCGGTGAAGTTCCTCGAGTATCTCGCCAGCGACGAGGCGCAGCGCTATTTCGCGCATGGCAACAACGAGTACCCCGTCGTAGAGGGCGTGACGGAGAGCGACGCGCTCTCGACGCTCGGCGATTTCAAGGCCGACAAGATCAACGTCAGCCTTTACGGCGAGAACCAGCCGCTGGCGCAGAAGATCTTCGACCGCGCCGGCTGGAAATAATCCGTCGAAGCAGAATGCCTCGACCCGACTGCCGGACCCTGCCCTCTTCGGGCAGGGTCTTTTTTTATGGTCGGTTTATAGCTGGTCGCCGTCCTGCCCCGGACGCGAGCGGGTGATCGTGCGCGAGAGAAGGATCAGCGGCAGAAGGCCGACGGCGACGATCGCGAGTGCAGCGGTCGACGCCTCGCTCAGCCGTTCGTCGGAGGCGAGGTGATAGGCCTGCACCGCCAGCGTATCGAAGTTGAACGGCCGCATGATCAAGGTGGCCGGCAGTTCCTTCATGATATCGACGAAGACGACGAGCCCGGCGGTCAGCAGGCTGCTCCACATCAGCGGAATATGGACCCGGCCCAACATGCGCAAGGGGCGAACGCCGAGCGAGCGCGCGGCATCGTCCATGCTGGGCCGGACCTTTCCCAGGCTCGCCTCCACCGCCTGCAGCGACACGGCGAGGAAGCGGACCATGTAAGCGAAGATCAGCGCCGCGATGGTGCCGGTGAGGAGCAACCCGGTCGAGATGCCGAACGTCGCGCGCATCCAGGCATCGAGCGTATTGTCGAACAGCCCCAGCGGAATCAGCGCGCCGACCGCGATCACGGACCCCGGCACGGCATAGCCCATCCCGGCGACACGGTTGGCCAGCAGTGCAAGGTGGCTCTTACCGTGCCGCACGGCAAACGCCATGAGCAATGCAAGCAGGACCGCCAGCAGCGCGCCGATCGTCGACAGCGTAAAGCTGTTGAGCGCCAGCCCGATGAAGCGCGGTCCGAACTGCGCATCGCCGTTGGTCAGCGACATTTCAAGAAGAATCCCGAACGGCAGCAGAAATCCGAGCGTCAGCGGCAGGGCGCAGGCGGCGGCGGCCAGTGCAGCGCGGCTACCGGTCAGCCGATAACGTCCGAGATTCCGATAGCGGTTCGAGGTGTGGTGATACCGGCCGCGGCCGCGGCTCCAGCGTTCGAGCAGCAGAACGGCGAAAACGAATGCCATCAGGCCCGTCGCAAGCTGCGCCGCCGCGATCCGGTCGCCCATCGAGAACCAAGCCCGGTAGATGCCGGTGGTGAAGGTCGGGACGCCGAAATAGGAGACGGTGCCGAAATCGGCCAGCGTCTCCATCAGCGCGAGCGCCACGCCGGCGGCAATCGCCGGCCGCGCGAGCGGCAGCGCGACGCGGAAGAAGCTGGACCAGGGCGTGCAGCCGAGCGTGCGGCTGACCTCGAGCGCGCAGACCGACTGTTCGAGAAAGGCGGCGCGGGCCAGCAGGTAGACATAGGGATAGAGCACCAGGATCAGCATCGCGATCGCGCCGCCGGGCGAGCGAATCTCCGGGAACCAGTAGTCGCGCGCACCCCAGCCGGTGATATCGCGCAGAAGGCCCTGCACCGGCCCGGCGAACTGCAGGAAGTCGGTATAGGCATAGGCCATCACATAGGCCGGAACCGCCAGGGGCAGGATCAGCGCCCACTCGAAGACCCGCTGTCCCGGGAAGCTGCACATGGTGACGAGCCACGCAGTACTGACGCCGAGCAGCAGCACACCGACCCCGACACCGACGACGAGCGACAGGGTGTTCGTGACGTAGAGCGGCAGCACCGTATCGGCGAGATGAGCGAGCGTGCCCTCGCTCGGCACGAAGACATGGACGAAGACGGTCGCGACCGGAATCGACAGCAGCACGGCCACGATCAGCGCGACCATGGTCAAACCGTCGGGCCGCCAGGAGCGGCGGCGAACAGGAGGGCGATCGGAGGTCAGGTTATAGACGGCTTCGCTCATCGGGGTTCGTGCCGTGGTCCAGATTCTCGCCAGACTACCCGATACCCTTGTCTTTGCGAAGCATTCTCAATAAACGAGAGCGCCTTCCGTTCGAGTCCATCACCCGGTCCTCGTCCTTCGACGGGCTCAGGACGAGGACCTCATGTTGAGCTTGTCGAAACATGAGGTCCGATCCGCAGCGGTGTGAAAACAAGCGCAAAGATGAGAACAGACCAGCCGCCCGCTTCCTTGACGAGTCAGGAAGCATCCCCTAAGGTTTTGTAATAATTTTAGTTTGAAGGAAGCTCGATGACCTCTTCGACCGCCGGAGACGAGGCCGTCTTCGCCGAATATGCGAAGCGCTTCGTCTTCTCCGCCTGGCATGTTTCGCGTGCGATGAATACCGCCGACGCAGCCAACTTCCGAACACACCAGCAGCAGCTCTTCTCCCTGTTGACGGCCATGGTGCAGGCGCGGACGCGGTGCACGGAATCATTTCCGGCGATCGACCGCAGCCTGCGACGGCTGGTGACGCAGGCGATGCGGTTCGTCATGTGCAGCCACGACAATCCGCGCACCGCCCGCAGCTTTGCGCAGGGGTTGGGGGAACGGGCCTTGCCGCTCGTGCACTATTTCAACGACAACCCGAACTGGCCGGTGCCTGCCCTGCCTCCCTCCGGTCAGCCCGCCAATGAGCCCGCCAACGAGAACGTGATCCGAATCGATTTCCGCGCCCGCCAGCAGCATTAGGCTGGCAACTTTCAGGAAATCCACGCTCACTCTCAGCGGAAATCCCGCGACGGGAAATCCGGATGGCGCCTATCAGGTACCGGAGGTCCATTGGCTAGGCCGCGCAGCAGCGGCGAGAGGTCGACGAGGCTGTCGGCCACTACATGGGTGACGATGCCTTCCCGCTGCAGCTTGCCCTCGACGCCGAGCAGGCTTGCCGTCAGGACGGTCTTGCGAAAGCGCTCGAACACACGCGGCCAAAGGACGATATTGGCGACGCCCGTCTCGTCCTCGATGGTGGAGAAGATGACGCCGCTGGCGGTTCCCGGGCGCTGGCGCAGCAGCACGATTCCGGCAACCCGGACCCGCCGGCCGCTCGCGAACTGCGCGAACTGCACGGCCGGAGTCCAGCCGTCGCGGGCGAGGCCTTCGCGCAGGAGCGCCAGCGGATGCTGCTTCAGGGAGAGGCGCAGGCTGGCATAATCGTCGGCGACATGCTCGCCAAGCGACATCGCCGGCAAGGCGACCTCGGGCTCGGCCCCCTGCTCCTCTTCGCCCATGGCGGCGAACAGCGGCAGAGGACCTTGCGTCCTTATCCCTCCCAGCCCCTTCACCGCCCACAGCGCCTCGCGCCGGTCGAGCCCCATCGAGCGGAAGGCGTCCGCGCGGGCCAGCGCTTCGAGTGCCGGCGCGTCGAGGCCGCCCTTGCGCCATAGCATCAGCGGATCGGCATAGCCGTTGCCGCGCGCCGCCACCAGCCGGTCGGCATCGGTGCGGCCAAAGCCCTTGACTTGGCGGAAGCCGAGGCGGAGCGCCTGCCCGCCGTCAGCCGCCGGCTCGAGCGTGCAGTCCCACAGGCTGGCATTGACGTCGACCGGTCGCGCCTCGATGCCATGTTCGCGCGCGTCGCGGACGATCTGCGCCGGCGCGTAGAAGCCCATCGGCTGGCTGTTCAGCAGCGCCGCCGCGAACACCGCCGGGTAGCGGCATTTCAGCCAGGCCGAGACATAGACCAGCAGCGCGAAGCTGGCGGCATGGCTCTCTGGAAAGCCGTATTCGCCGAAACCCTCGATCTGATTGAAGCAGCGCTCTGCAAAGCCACGGTCGTAGCTGCGCGCGACCATGCCCTCGATGAACTTCTCCCGGAGCGTGTGAATCGTTCCGGCCCTGCGGAAGGTCGCCATCGCCCGGCGCAGCTGGTCGGCTTGCGCCGGGGTGAAGCCGGCGGCGGCGATCGCGATGCGCATCGCCTGTTCCTGGAACAGCGGCACGCCCTTCGTCTTCTCCAGGACCTCGCGCAGTTCCGGGGAGGGGTAGTCGATCTTCTCCTCCCCGTTGCGACGACGTAAGTACGGATGCACCATGTCGCCCTGGATCGGCCCCGGCCGGACGATCGCCACCTCGATCACCAGATCGTAGAATTCGCGCGGTCTGAGGCGCGGCAGCATAGTCATCTGCGCCCGGCTTTCGACCTGGAACACGCCGATCGAATCGGCCGCGCAGAGCATGTCGTAAACCGCGGGATCCTCGGCCGGTACAGTGGCGAGATCGTAATCGACCCCGTAATGACGCCGCAGCAGGTCGAAGCCCTTGGCGAGGCAGGTCAGCATGCCGAGCGCCAGCACGTCGACCTTGAGGATGCCGAGCGCATCGAGGTCGTCCTTGTCCCATTCGACCATCGTGCGGTCCGGCATCGCCGCGTTCTCGATCGGCACCAGCTCCTCGAGCAGCCCGCGGGTCATGACGAAGCCGCCGACATGCTGCGACAGATGGCGCGGGAAGCCGATCAGCTGCCTGGTGAGGGTGAGCGCCATCGCCAGGCGCGGGCTCTCGGGGTTGAGCCCGACCTCGCGCACATGCGCCTTCGTCATTTCGTCGCGGCTCCAGCTCCACACCGTCTCGGCCAGCGCGCCAACGGTGTCGAGCGACAGCCCCATCGCCTTGCCGACCTCGCGGATGGCGCTGCGGCCGCGATAGCGGATCACCGTTGCGGCGAGTCCGGCCCGCTCGCGCGTATATTTTTTATAGATGTACTGGATCACCTCCTCGCGCCGCTCATGCTCGAAATCGACGTCTATATCGGGCGGCTCGTTGCGCTCGGCGCTGACGAAGCGCTCGAACAGAAGATCGATCCGGATCGGATCGACGGCGGTGACGCCGAGGCAATAGCAGACCACCGAATTGGCCGCCGAACCGCGGCCTTGGCAGAGGATGTCCTGTTCCCGGGCAAAGCGCACGATGTCGTGCACGGTGAGGAAATAGGGCGCGTAGCCGAGCTGCCCGATCAGGCCGAGCTCGTCTTCCAGCGCCTTCTTCACCTTGGCGGGCAGGCCGCCTGGATAGCGCTGCCGCGCGCCCTCCCAGGCGAGATGGACAAGCTCCTGCTGCGGCGTGCGACCCTCGCGCGTCAGCTCCGTCGGATATTCATAGCGCAGCTCGTCGAGACTGAAGCGGCAGCGCTCGGCGATCTCGACGGTGCGGGCGATGGCATCGGGATAGGCGGCGAACAGCCGCGCCATCTCCGCCGGCGATTTCAGATGCCGCTCCGCATTGGCGAACAGCCGGTAGCCGGCCTCGTCGATCGTGCAATGCTCGCGGATACAGGTGAGCACATCCTGCAGCGGCCGGCGGCCGGGCTCATGCATGTGCACATCGTTGGTCGCGACCAGCGGCGTGCCGCAGCGCGCGGCGAGGTCCGCCAGCTCCGCCAGCCGGCGGGCGTCATCGCCGCGATAGAGATGATGCGTCGCGAGATAGGCGCGGTCGGGAAACTCCCAGCACAGCCTCTGCAGGGTCTCCACGAAGCCATCGGCCTCCATCCCCCAGGGGGTGTCCGGCGGCAGGGCGACGACGATCTGCCCTTCGCCATGGGCGAGAAGGTCGGTGAGGGCCAAATAACACTGCCCCTTCGGCGCGCGGCGCTTGCCCAGCGTGAGCAGCCGGGCCAGCCGGCCATAGGCGGCACGGTCGATGGGGAAGACGAGAAGGCTGAGACTTGGTTTCGAAGCATCCCAGCCTGAGGCCTTACCTCCTCCCCACCCATCCCCCGTCGAGGGGGAGAGAAGAGATTCTCGCAAATCCACGCGCGCGCCGACGATAAAGCGGAGGCCGGCGACCTTCGCCGCCTGATGCGCGCGCACCACCCCGGCCAGGCTGTTGCGGTCGGTCAGCGCGATCGCTGCCAAGCCCAGCTCGGCAGCGGCGGCGGCCAACTCCTCCGGATGCGAGGCGCCGCGCAGGAAGCTGAAATTGCTGGTGATCTGCAGTTCGGCATAGGCCCGTGTCATCCTCACCACCTTGCTCAAGCGAACAACCCGTGCAGGTACCATCGTCCCGCCCCCTCCGACCCTTCGCGATAGAGCCAGAAGCGGCGGCCGTCTTCGTCCTCGACCTGGAAGTAGTCGCGGATCACATCAGATGACGCATCCTGGCGCGGCGCTCTCCACCATTCGGGGGCGATGCGTTCCGGTCCCCCGGCGCGGGCGACGCGGTGCAGCCGCGCGCGCCAGCGGAACAGGACCGGCGGATGATCGGGCAGCAGCGCCGTCACCTCGACAGGCTCGGGGCGCGCGAGCAGGCGCGACGGCCGTGGCGGCATCGGATGCCAAACACCGGATGCCCCCGGGTCGAGTGCCCTCTTCGCCGCCACGGCGCGCTCCGGCAGATGGCTTTCCCGGGGGCCGAAGCGGAGGATGGCAGCAAGGCCGGGCCGGTTGCCGAGACGGTCGACCAACGGCGCCAGTGCGTCATCCGCCGGGGTCCCGAGCGGCGCGCCTTGCCTGCCCGCGAGCCCTAGTTGCAGGGCAGGCAGGGGGGCGACCTCGAGAGCGGTCAGAGTCATCGCCTCGATACCGAAGCCGAGATCGAGATCTTCGAGCCGTTCCGCGAACAGCCGCTGCAGGGCGGCGGGATCGCGGGTCGGGCGGCTGGTACCGATGCGGGCGCGGCGCACGCCACCGTCGACCCGGTAGAGAGCCAGCTCGAGTCGCCGCGCGCCGAGAGCCGCTGCGGTCAGAACGCGGCAGAGTTCCGCGGTCGATCGTCGCAGCCCTTCGGTCAAACCCTCGATATGGAGGATCGGCTCGGCGAAGATCAGCCGCGCGACGAGATCCGCCGCCGGCGGGCGCGGCGAGATCGGCTCGGCGACACACCCCAGCGCCTGATCGAGACGGAGTCCCGGCGACGGCCCGAAGCGGCGCACCAGCGTTGCCCGCGGTATCGGATAAAGATCGACGATCCGCCGCAGACCGAGCCGGTCGAGCCCCTCTGTTACTTCTGGCGCGAGGCGCAGCGCGGCCACCGGAAGCGGTGCCAGCGCGGCCCGCGCCCCGCCTGGGACGAGGACGACACTCCCACCAGGACCGGTTGTCAGGGTATCGTCGATCGTCTCGCCCCCAGCAGCTCCATCCTTGAAACGCGCCAGTGCCCAGGCTGCGCCGGGCGTATCGGCAAGCGCCGCCCGTGCCGCATAGCCCCAGCGGCGGAACCGGCCGAGCAGATCGTCGAGCAGCGCCGCCTCGCCGCCGAAAAGATGGGCGCATCCGGTGACATCCAGCCAGAGTCCCGCCCCGTATCCAGCCCCGGTCCCGTCCTCCGCGGCTTCGACCGCCGTCCAGGGGCTGTAACGGCCACACCATTCGGCAAGGCGGGCAAGCGTCGCCGCTTCGCCCTCCGGATCGGCCGGCCGGACCGCGAGATCGGGCGCGAGTGCCCGGGCATCGGCAAGCGGCAGCCCGGGACGGAGTCCCGCCGCCGTGGCCCTCCGGTCGACGGCGACCACCATTTGCCGACCGCCGGCAGTCAGGACGGTGACGAGAGGCTTATCCTGTTCCGTCGGCAGCCTGCCGCGCGATATCCCATTGGAGGATGTCGTTGCGAGCCGGCGCAGCCGATCCGTCGCAAAGCGCGGCAGCCAAAGCGAAATCACCCGTCTCATCGCGCCACTCCACCAACCATTCGCCCGTCCTGCCGCCGCGGCACCGCAGCAGTTCCACCCGCCAGCGCGGCCGACCCAGCAAAGGCGGCCCCCCCACCGAGCCCCCCGAGGAGCCCTGGGCCGAACCGACACGTCTTGCCGCGCTCGGCGCCGCGGCAATGCGCCAGCGCGTCACGGCAGCACTCGCCCGCCCCGTCCCTTGGCCTGCCGAAGGAGGCGGCTGGCGACACAGGAGAAGTCCGGTCACGCCATGGGCCTCAGCCGCCAATTGCAGACGGCGACCGGCTGTCAGATCGAGGAGGTCCGATTCACACAGCACGGCCGCCAGAGCGGAACAGCGCATGCCCTCCTCCATCGCCGTAAGCCGGTCGGCGGGCCGTGAGGGATCGACCGTGATCAACCGTCCGGGGTCGAGGCCGAAAGCAAGTAACCCCGGCGCATAGAGTTCATGGCCGATCCACAGGATCGGCTTGCTGTCCGCGGCGAGCCGGCCGAGCAGCGCGGCACAGAAGCCGGTCGCGGCATCGTCACCCTCCACGGCCGCGACGATCTCATGCAGGCAGCCGAGGGACAGACCGCCGCCAAGCGCGTCGTCGATCGACGGTAACCCGAAGACCAGCGGCGGACGATCGGCAGCCACGCTCCCCTGCTCCAGTCGCCGCAGCATGGCCCGTAAGCCGGCCAGCCGCACCGCCTTGTCCAGATCGCCCTCCGGCCCCTCCATCACTCCCCTACGTCAATAGATGTTCTCTATTTGTTCTAGAATTGGGGCAGGCTGGAGTCAAGTAGATGCAGTAATCAATGGAGAATCGACCGTATGCCTGGGCTACCAGCCGAATTCCGACCTGAAAAGAGATTCCTCGCCAACCTTCGGAGGAACTTTTCGCTCCGTCCCCTGTTTGTTCCAGCGATTCCGGCCCGCAATTCCCAATTGTGAGGAGTCACCTCATGACTACCCGGACCGACTACGACTTGGACCGAGGCGCGTCGGCGCCCGTTACCACAGCCACCCCGATGACCAGCGCGCTCCGTCGAATTTCCTGGGGCGCCGTATTCGCCGGCGTCGTGATCTCGCTCATCACGCATCTGCTGCTGACGACACTGGGGCTCGGCATCGGCATGAGCACCATCGATCCGACCCGCGGCGGCTCGCCGGACGCCACCCCGCTCACGCTCGGGGCCAGTATCTGGTGGGCGGTCTCCGGCATCCTCGCCGCCCTCGCCGGCGGCTGGGTGGCGAGCCGCTTGGCCGGCATACCCGTCCGGACGGACGGCGTCCTGCACGGGCTGGTGACCTGGGCGGCGACCACGCTTGTCGTTATCTACCTGCTGACCAGCACGGCCGGCAGTCTCCTCGGCGGCGCCTTCGGCGTTCTGGGAAACGCCGTTTCGGGACTCGGCCAAGCGGCCGGACAGGCGGCGACCACGGCGGCCTCCGCCGTCACCGGCGGCGCGGGAAACCCCCTGGAAACCCTGCAGCAGCAGGCGCGTGACCTGTTGGCCGCCAATACGGACAACCCGCAAGCCGCCGCAGACTCCCTTACCGCGGCGCTCGCCCGCATCGCGGCCTCGGGCGGCGAGCCCTCACCCGCCGACCGGCAGACCGTCATCGACATCCTGTCGCAGCAGACCGGAATGACGCCGCAGCAGGCGGAGCAACGTCTGCAGGAATGGGTCAACAGCTACCAGCAGACCATGGCCCAGGCAGAGCAGCAGGCCGTCCAGGCCGCCGAGGCGACCACCGATGCGGTCTCGACGGCGGCGATCTCGAGCTTCATCGCGCTGCTGCTCGGGGCGATCGCCGGCGCGATCGGCGGCCGTATGGGCACGCCCCGCGAAGAGACGGTCCTGACAGCAACGACGACTACGCGCTATTAATGACGGTGCTCGGTGACGACATCCGGCCGGACGCTCACGGCTTCCGGCCGGTTTCGTCTTTCGAGCCATCGCCCTCGTCCTCGGCGGGTGTCGGAAGATATCGAGCCAGCATCCGCCCTTCCGACATCACGGTCACGCTCTGTCCCCGCGCCAGGGCCCCGACAACCATTCCGACCAGCGCCGCGATCTGACTCGCTGATAAAGGCGATGAGGCGGGCTCACCCGACGTCATCGGCAGGTCAGCATCCGGAGCGGCATCAAGGGGCGGCATTTCGGCAAACCTTGCAGGGCCATGCGTGTGTCGTCGCATCATAACAATGGCTTACCCGCCCTTCCACAGGATTTGGTTGATTACCTCCTTCCGACTCTCTCAAAAATTCCTTGAGTCTTGGTAGTGCCCTGGACAGGCGAGAGGCGATCCGGCACTCTCGCCGCCCATGCAGGAGTCGCTGGAAGTTCCGGGACAGTTCGGCCGTCTCGTCGGCTATCGCCTGATCGCCTGGCGGGAGGGATATGCCGAGGTCGCGCTGACCGTCGGCCCCGATCATCTGAACCGGACCGGCGTTC
Organism: Virgifigura deserti; assembly: GCA_003576685.1. Classification (GTDB taxonomy): domain Bacteria; phylum Pseudomonadota; class Alphaproteobacteria; order Dongiales; family Dongiaceae; genus Virgifigura; species Virgifigura deserti. The sequence goes on along the minus strand of QOZR01000014.1, from coordinate 8,432 downwards.
CGCATGGCGGGCTGCTGGCCACCCTCATCGACACGGCCTGCGGCTATTCCGGCTGCTACTGCACCGTGCCGGGCAACCGGCGCCGGGCGGTGACGCTCTCCCTAAACACACAGTTCGTCGGCCAAGCCCGCGCCGGTGACATCCTCACCGCCGTCGGGCGGGCAACCGCCGGTGGGCGCCGGATCTTTTTCACCCAATGCGAAGTCCGAGACCAGGCCGGCCGGCTGATCGCCCAGGGCGAAGGCGTGTTCCGCTATCGCTGCGGCAGCGAGACACCCGAAGGCGAGCCTGTCGCCGAAAGGTAGCTCCGCCCAAAGAATAAAGGCGGCTCCGAACTGGAGCCGCCGCTCTAAAGAATTTCGACAGTCTTGTTAGGCCGCGCGGCGACGGCGCAGCAGGCCCAGGCCGAGCAGGCCGGCGCCCAACCAGTGTAAGCGTTGCCAGCTCCGACACAGCAGTGGTGAGGCCGGCCACCGAGAAGTCATTGTCGAACCACTCGCCGTCTGGGCTGGCGCTGAAGACGATGCTGGAAACCAAGGTCGCGCCAAAAAATTAACCATTATATGCAAAGTCGATTGACACAAATTTGGCATTAGTTGCGGTTAATTTCTACCGGACGCACCCTCACCGCCCCTCAAACCGCGGCTTCTCCTTGGCGAGGAAGGCGCGGATACCGGTCCGGTAGTCCTCGGTCGCGCAGGCGGCGAAGCTTTCGGCGATCTCGGCCGCGGAGAAGGGCGCGGGGTCGAGGCAGCGGCGGGCGAACTTCTTGTGCCAGCGATGAACCAGCGGCGCGCCGTCGGCGATGCGCCGGGCGGCGGCCATCGCCTCCTCCGCCACCGCCTTGTCGGGTACGACGCGGCTGACGAGGCGCTTGTCATAGGCCTCCGCCGCATCGAAGACGCGCCCCTCGAGCAGGATCTCCAGCGCCGTGGCCCGGCCAACGAGCTCGATCAGTGCGGCGATCTCTGGATAGCCCATGGTCAGGCCGAGCCGCTGGATCGGCACGCCAAACCGGCTCGACCGGCCGCAGATCCGGAGGTCGCACAGGCTGGCGATCTCCAGCCCGGCGCCGACGCAAAGGCCCTGGATCATCGCCACAGTCGGCTGCGGACAGTCGCGCACCGCCCGCAGCGCCGGATACATCACCTCGGCATAGGCCTCCGCCTGCGCCGGCGTCGCTCGCAGGCTCTCGAACTCGGAGATATCGGCGCCGGGGCTGAAGGCCTGTCCGCCGGCGCCGCGCAGCACGACGCAGCGGACGCCATCGTCGGCGGCGACCTCCCGCATCACATCGCCGAGCCGCCGCCACATGGCGAGGTTCAGCGCGTTCAGCTTCTCCGGGCGGTTCAGGGTGACGGTGGCGATATCGCCTTCGCGGGCGAGCAGGACGACGTCGGACATGGTCGGACCTTTTCGAAGCAAGAGAGCGCCGCAAAGCTAGCAGCTATGAGACCCCACACAAGCGCCGCAAGCGCCGGTTGTCGCGGTCGCGCTTTGCCGATAGATAGAGGGCGCCTGACCGAAGGAGCCGACCGATGACTCTCCCGTCCCCCTCCCCCGCAGCGGCCGAGGCCGGCCGCACCACTGCCCGCATCCTGCTGGAGATCGAGGCGGTGCATTTCCGCCCGGACGACCCGTTCATCCTGACCTCCGGCCGGGCGAGCCCGGTCTATATCGACTGCCGCAAGATCATCTCCTTCCCGCGGGCACGGCGGAAGGTGATCGACATGGCGGTGGCGCTGATCGAGCGCGAGATCGGCTTCGAATCGATCGACGCGGTGGCCGGGGGCGAGACCGCGGGCATTCCCTATGCCGCCTGGATCGCCGAGCGTCTCGGCCTGCCGATGCTTTATGTCCGCAAGAAGCCGAAGGGCTTCGGCCGCGGCGCCCAGATCGAGGGCGCCATGCCGCCCGGCTGCCGCACGCTTCTGGTCGAGGATCTGGCGACCGACGGCGGCAGCAAGCTGAACTTCGTCCACGCGATCCGCGACGGCGGCGGTGCGGTGGCCGACGCGCTCGTCGTCTTCCACTACGGCATCTTTCCGCAGAGCGTGGAGACCCTGGCGGCCGAGGGCGTGCGGCTGCACGGGCTCGGCACTTGGTGGGACGTGCTCGCCGCCGCCGAGGAGTCCGGCGCACTCGATGCCAAGGGCATCACACAGGTCCGCGCCTTCCTCGAGGACCCGGAGGGCTGGTCCGCCAAGCATGGCGGGAAGGCGGAGTCGGCATAAACCGCCGCCCGATTTTGTTTCGCCGTCGGTGGTTGCTAACATCGGCGACAAACAACGTCGAAGGGAGGCGGCGATGGTGAAAATGCTGCCTGCATCGCTTCGTGCGATGCTCGGGGCGCTTGCGCTGCTGCTCGTCGCATCGGGTTCGGCCGCGGCGCGCGAGCAGCTCGTCATCGGCATGACGCAGTTCCCCTCCACCCTCAATCCGAACATCGATTCGATGATGGCGAAGGCCTATGTGCTGGGCATGGCGCATCGGCCCTTCACCGCCTATGACGCCGATTGGGAACTCGTCTGTCTGCTCTGTACCAAATTGCCGACGCTGGAGAACGGCCTCGCCAAGCTGGAGACTCTGGACGACGGGAGGCAAGGCATCGCCGTCACCTACAGCATCCATTCCGACGCCACCTGGGGCGATGGCGTTCCGGTCACGACCGAGGACGTGATGTTCACCTACGAGACCGGCGCCCATCCGCAGAGCGGCATCGCCAATGCCGAGTTCTATCGGCGGATCCTCCGGATCGACGTGAAGGACGACAAGACCTTCACGATGCATTTCGACCGGGTCGAGTTCACCTACAATGCGATCAACGATTTCGAGCTGCTGCCCGCCCATCTCGAACGCGACGCCTTCGCCGAGCCGGCCGAATATCGCAACCGGACGACCTACGATGCCGATCCCGCCAATCCGGGCCTGTGGTTCGGCCCCTATAGGATCGTCTCGGTGACGCCCGGCGCGCAGATCGTGCTGGAGCGCAACCCCACCTGGTGGGGAGAGCCGCCCGCCTTCGAGCGCGTCGTCGTCCGGGTAATCGAGAATACGGCGGCGCTGGAAGCCAATCTCCTGTCCGGCGCCATCGACTATATCGCCGGCGAGGTCGGCCTGACCGTCGATCAGGCGCTCGCCTTCGAGACCCGGCATGGCGACCGCTTCGATATCCTCTACAAGCCTGTGCTGTTCTACGAGCATCTCGACCTGAATCTCGAGAACCCGATCCTGGCCGACCGGCGCGTGCGGCAGGCGCTGCTCTTCGCGCTCGACCGGCAAAAGATCACCCAACAACTGTTCGGCGGACAGCAGCCGGTCGCATTCACGAGCGTGAGTCCGCTCGATTGGGTGCATACCGGCTCCGTGCCGCGCTACGCCTATGATCCGGAGCGCGCGGCAGCGCTTCTCGACGAGGCCGGCTGGACAAAGATGCGCGACGGCATCCGCCACAACGCCGCCGGCGATCCCTTGAGCCTGGAGCTGATGTCCACGGCCGGCGACCGCACCCGCGAGCTGGTGGAGCAGGTTCTGCAGAGCCAGTGGCGCGCGGTCGGCGTCGACATCCGCATCCGGAATCAGCCGGCCCGCGTCTTGTTCAGCGAGACGCTGAGCAAGCGGCAATTCGAGGGGATGGTGCTGTTCGCTTGGCTGAGCGCACCGGAGAACGTGCCGCGCACGATCCTGCATTCGGAAAGTATCCCGACGCCGGAAAACAATTTCACCGGCCAGAACTATACCGGCTTCCGAAACGCCAAGATGGACCGGCTGATCGACGCGATCGAGGTCGAGCTGGACCGGGCGAAGCGCGAGCAGCTATGGCACCGGCTTCAGGTCCTCTATGCCGAGGGGCTGCCGGCCCTGCCGCTGTTCTTCCGGGCGCAGGCCTTCATCCTGCCGCCGTGGCTCGATGGCGTGACGCCGACGGGACATTTGGACCCGTCGACGCTGTGGATCGAAGATTGGCGGGTGAGCAGCCCAGCCGAATAACATCGCGCTTTCGGCCCTTTGTATCACGACCTTGACACCGAGCCGCAAGCTAGCCTGTGATCGGGGGCTGCAGCATCATGAAAGCATGAAGAATGGCCCCGCGAGTCGATCCCGTAACAGCCGACGAAACCCTTCCCGCCCGCGCCGATGTCGTGATCGTCGGCGGCGGGATCATCGGTGTAAGCACCGCCCTGTTCCTTGCACAGAAGGGCGTCTCGACCGTGCTCTGCGAGAAGGGACATATCGCGGGCGAGCAGTCGAGCCGCAACTGGGGCTGGGTCCGCAAGATGGGACGCGACCCGCGCGAGCTTCCGCTGATCATCGAGAGCTCGCGTCTCTGGCAAGGCATGAACGAGCGGGTGGAGGCCGAGACCGGCTTCCGGAACACCGGCATCTTCTATCTCTGCGAGAGCAAGCAGGACCTCGCCAAACGCGAAGCCTGGCTCGCACACGCGAAGCCGTACCAGCTCGATTCGCGAATCGTCACCGGCGAAGAGTTCGACCGGCTCCTGCCCGGCTCGGCGGGGCGCTGGGCCGGCGCGCTCTATACCGCGAGCGACGGGCGGGCGGAGCCGCAGAGGGCGGCGCCCGCAATCGCCAACGCCGCAAGGCGGCTCGGCGCCACCATCCTCACGGGCTGCGCCGTCCGCGGCATCGAGACCTCGGCGGGCCGGACGGCGGCCGTCGTCACGGAGAAGGGGCGGATCGCCTGCGACGCCGTGGTGCTGGCCGGAGGCGCCTGGTCCAGTCGGTTCTGCCGCAATCTCGGACTGCGGCTCCCCCAGCTCAAGGTGCTGGCCTCCGTCATGCGCACGGCACCGGTCGATGGCGGGCCGGAGGCGGCAGCCTGGGGGCCGGGCTTCGCCTTCCGCAAGCGGCTCGACGGCGGCTACACGGTCGCGCATGGCAGCTCGAACGTCGCCGAGATCGTGCCCGACAGCTTCCGCTTCTTCTTCGATTTCCTTCCCGTGCTGCGAATCGAGTGGAAGGACATAAGGCTCAGACCCGGCAGGCGCTTTCTCGACGAATGGCGCATGCCCAAGCGCTGGGCGCTCGACGAGATTTCGCCGTTCGAGCGCGTTCGCGTCCTCGACCCCGAACCGGCCGCGGCGGATATCGACGCGGCGAAGGCGAACCTCGCGCGCGCCTTCCCGCTGTTCAAGGACGTTCCGATCGCGGAGCGCTGGGCGGGCCTGATCGACGCGACCCCGGACGCCGTCCCGGTCATCTCTCCCGTTGAGACGATTCCCGGCTTCTTCATTGCCACGGGCTTCTCAGGCCACGGCTTCGGCATCGGCCCCGGCGCGGGCCGGCTGATGGCCGATCTGGTCACCGGCGGCCCACCGGTCGTCGACCCCGCGCCCTTCCGGTTCTCCCGCTTCACGGACGGCTCGCGCCCGAGGCCGACGACAGGAGTATGAAACGGGCGCCGCTCGGATGATCCGCTTCATCCTGCAGCGGCTGGCCGAGACCGCGCTGGTGCTGCTGGTCATGTCATTCGTGATCTACGGGCTGATCAGCCTGATGCCGGGCGATCCGATCGACCTGATGATCGCCTCCGACCCGTCGCTGACGCCGGAGGATGCCGCCCGGCTGAAGGCGGTCTACGGCCTCGACCGGCCGCTGCATGAGCGCTATCTCGCCTGGCTCGGCGCGGCGCTGCAGGGCGATTTCGGCTATTCCCGGCTCTATGCCCGGCCGGTGCTGGAGGTGTTGTGGCCACGGCTCGGCAACACGGTCCTGCTGATGGGCGCGAGCTTCACCCTCGCCCTTCTGCTGGCGCTGCCGGCCGGCATCCTGGCGGCGGCGCGGCCGCACGGCCTGGGCGACAATCTCATCAATCTCGTTGCCTTCGCCGGCATTTCGATCCCGACCTTCTGGCTCGCGATCCTGCTGATCATCCTGTTCGCGGTGGTGCTCGGCGTCCTGCCGGCCGGGGGCACGGCGACGGTCGGCATCGCGCCCGGCAGTCTCGCGGCGCTGGCCGACCGGGCGACCTATCTGGTGCTGCCGGTCCTGACCCTGACGCTGGTCAGCGCCGGCACGCTGATCCGCTACATCCGGGCGGCGATGATCGAGGCGCTGCGCCAGGACCATATTCGCACCGCCCGCGCCAAGGGGGTCGGGCCGATACGGCTGCTGCTCCATCATGCGCTGCGCAACGCGATGATTCCGGTGGTCACGATCCTGGCGCTCGATTTCGGCACGCTGTTCTCAGGCGCGCTCGTGGCCGAGACGATCTTCGCCTATCTCGGCATGGGCAAGACGATCTACGACGCGGTGATGGGCAACGACTACAATCTGGCGCTCGTCGGCCTGCTGCTCGCGACGGCGGTGGTGCTGCTGGCGAACCTGCTCGCCGACCTCGCCTATGCCTGGCTCGATCCGCGGATCAGCTATCGATGAGCCGGGGAGTGGACAGGCAGGCGGATCGGATCGAGCCTCTCCTGAGCGCTGCGGCGCGGCTGCCGACCGGCGCAACCCTGCAACATGGGCGGTTGTGGCGGCGGTTCCTGCGTCATCGCCTGGCCGCGGCGAGCGCCGGGCTGTTGTTGCTTCTGGCGGTCATGGTGCTGGCGGCGCCGCTGATCGAAGCCTGGCTCGGCATCAACGCCAACGCTGTGGACCTCCTGAACCGGTTCCAGCCGCCATCGCCCGCCCACCCGCTGGGCACTGACGAGCTTGGCCGGGATCTTCTGGTGCGGCTGCTCTATGGCGGCCGGGTTTCGCTCGGGATCGGCCTCGTCGTCGCCCTGGCCGTCGGCGTGATCGGCACCGCAATCGGACTCGTCGCCGGCTATTTCGGCGGCCGCTTCGATGCGCTGCTGATGCGCTTGACCGACGGGGTGATCGCGCTGCCGCTGCTGCCGCTGCTGATCGTCCTGGCCGCGATCGACTTTTCCAAGCTGGGGCTGCCGGACGCCATCGCCGCGTCCGACCAGGCCAGCTTCTATCGCATGGCCATTCTGATCACGCTCGTCGGCTGGACCACCGTCGCGCGGCTGGTGCGGGGTGCCACCCTGTCGATGCGCGAGCGCGAGTTCGTCCGCGCAGCGGTCGCGCTCGGCGCCGGCCCGCTTCGGGTTATGGCGATGCATGTCCTGCCGAACGTGATCTCGCCGCTGGTGGTCGCGACGACGCTCTCGGTCGGCAACATCATCCTGCTCGAATCGGTGCTGAGCTTCCTCGGGCTCGGCATCCAGCCGCCGCTGCCGAGCTGGGGCAACATGCTGACTAACGCGCAGGAGCTGATCTGGGCCGCACCGGCGCTCGCGGTCTGGCCGGGGCTGATGATCTTCCTGACCGTGATCGCCTTCAACTTCCTTGGCGACGGCCTGCAGGACGCACTCGACCCCCGCGCGATCAACGGCTAGTCTTCCGAAGTTCTGAACCACAGAGGCACAGAGACACAGAGGGAATTTTTTACTTCTCCGTGTCTCTGTGCCTCTGTGGTTTTATCGTTCGGGCGTCAAAAGGCAGCGAGGCGATGAAGATCTACCCGGTCATTCTCTCCGGCGGCTCCGGCACGCGGCTGTGGCCGGTGTCGCGGGCGGCCTATCCGAAGCAGCTGATGCCGCTGACCTCGGAGCTGACGCTGCTGCAGGAGACGCTGCAGCGGGTCGCCGACCCCGCCCGCTTCGCCGCGCCGCTCGTCGTCTGCAACGACGAGCACCGCTTCCTGGTCGCCGAGCAGGCGCGTGAATTGGGCGGCGCACCGATCACCATCCTGCTGGAGCCGATCGGCCGCAACACCGCGCCCGCGATCGCGGCGGCCGCGCATCTTCTCGCCGCGCAGGATGGCGAGGCGGTGATGCTGGTGCTGCCGTCGGACCATTATGTCGCGGCGCCCGAGCGGTTCCGGGAGGCGGTCGACCAGGCCGTCCGCGCGGCGGATGCGGGCGCGCTGGTCACCTTCGGCATCGCCCCCGACAAGCCGGAGACCGGCTATGGCTACATCCGGCGCGGCGGTGTCCTCGACGGCTGTCCCGGCTGTTTTCGGGTCGACCGGTTCGTCGAGAAGCCCGACCGCGCGACGGCCGAGTCCTACCTCGCCGATGGCGGCTATGCCTGGAACAGCGGCATGTTCCTGTTCCGCGCCGCCCGCTATCTCGCCGAGCTCGCGCGGCTGGAGCCGGAGATGCTGGCGGCGACCCGCGAAGCCGTCGCGCGGGCGGTGCGCGATCTCGACTTCCTCCGCCTCGACCAGGAGGCCTTCGCCGGCGCGCCGGCGCGCTCGATCGACTATGCCGTGATGGAGCGGACCGACAGCGCCGCCGTCGTGCCGCTCGACATCGGCTGGAGCGACGTCGGCTCGTGGGCCGCACTGTGGGAGACGGCGGCGAAGGATGGCGCCGGCAACACGCTCATCGGCGACGTCCTCGCCGCCGGGCTCAGGAACAGCTACATCCGGGCCGAGAGCCGGCTGGTCGCCGCGGTCGGCC
>QOZR01000013.1 GCA_003576685.1 Virgifigura deserti | reverse complement strand
ATCGCCGCCACTTTACCCGCGGTGTGCCGCGAGGAATTCAAGCAGGGTCGCGAAATAGGCCTCCGGCTCCTCATAGATCGGCATGTGGCCGCTGTTCTTGAACACCCGGATCCGGCTGTCCGGCAGCGCCCGATGCATGCGCATGGCGCAGGCCGGCGTCAGCTCGTCATGCTGACCGACCAGCACGAGGCAGGGCACGGTGATCCGGTGCATGTCGGGCACCCGGTTCCAATCCTTCAGATTGCCGACATAGAGGAACTCGTTCGGCCCCTGCATGATGTTGTAGGGTTCTCTGTTGGCTTCGCGGATCGACTGCGTCAGCGGCTCCGGCCAGTCGTCGAGCCGGCAGCCATGGCGGTGGTTCAGAATCGTGATCGCCGCCTTGTACTCCGGATGATCGAACCGGCCTTCCGCCTCATGGCGCTGCATCATCGCCACCGTCTCGGACCCGAGCGCCGCGCGCAGCCGATTGAGCTCGGAGATCAGATGCGGCATGTCCCCGCAGCTGTTGGATAAGGTCAGGGTCTTCAGCGCCGCCGGGTGGGTAAGCGCGTACTCTATGCCGAGCCAGCCGCCCCAGGAATGGCCGAACAGATGCACGGGGCCGAGGCCGAGCGCGCGGCGGACGGTCTCCACCTCGCCGACATAGCGCGTGATGGTCCACAGCGCCGGGTCCGACGGCCGATCCGAGGCGCCGGTGCCGAGCTGGTCGTAGGTGACGACGCGATAGCCGTGTTCCAGTAGCCGCAACATCGGCTCGCGCAGATAGGTACTGGGCAGGCCGGGCCCGCCATTGAGCAGGAACACGACCTCGTCGCCCTCACCGTAGCTGTAGGTGACGACCTCGTACCCGTCGACCCGAACCCGCCGCGACGCGTCCGGTTTGCGCGCTTGCGTCATGATTGCCTCGGTTGATTCTGACTTGATCCCCACGCGTACCGTAAGGAGTGCGTGGAGGAAGGAGTCGAGTCAAGACCGCCAGTAGCGGCAGAGGGAGGGCGACGACCATATTGGTCGACCACACCAAGCTCGGCCGCCTAGCGCTCGTCAAGGTCTGCGAGCTGCGCGAGCTCGGCCGGCTGGTCACCGACCGGACGCCTGCGGAGCCGCTGCGCGGCGCCCTCGACGCGGCTGGGGTCGAGGTGTTGGTCGCCTGATCTTTATCGTCCCGGCGGAACCGCGAGGTCGAGCCAGCGATCGGAGACGGCCTCGGCGAAGGCGCGGGCGTCTTCGGCATGGTCCTCGACCTCCTGCCGGACGCGATCGACCGCGGCCGGGGCCTCCTCGCCGAGATGCGCGGGCAGGCTGTGGCCGAAGCCGTTGATCCAGGCCTCGACGAGGCGGGGCGTCGCTTCGAAATGGCCCTGGAACCCATAGGTCGCGCGACCGATGCGGAAGGCCTGGTTGCGGCAGGCGCCGCCGGTCATCAGCGGCACGGCGCCATCCGGCATCTCGAAGGTATCTTCATGCCACTGCATGATCCGCTGCCGTCGCGGCAGACCGGCGAGCAGTGGGTCGTCCGCGCCCTGGTCGGTGATCTCGATCGGCGCGAATCCCAGCTCCAGCGCCGTGTGGCGGCGGACCGGCTTGTCGAAGCTGCGCGCCAGGAGCTGGGCACCGAGGCAGAGGCCGAGCAGCGGCCTGTCCTTGGCGTGAAAGTCGCGCAGCAGATCCAGCATCGGCGGAAACGCCGGATATCCCGCCTCGTCCATCGCGCTCATCGGCCCGCCCAGCACCACCGCGCCGATGAAGTCGTCGGCGTCGGCCGGCACCGGGTCGCCCTCATGCGGATAGATCACGACCGGGGCCGCGCCGCGCGCCACGATCCGCTCCTCGACGATGCCGGCGGGCGCGATGGGGTCGTTCTGGATGATCAGGATGTCCATTGGTGCTGGAACTCACGACGGCAGGATTGATGAGACGGGGGATAGTATGCAGTCGGGCTTGACCCTGCAATCCAAGCTCTGTGGACGAGCCGCCGGCAAATGACCGCCCGGGTGGGAGATCGGCTGCCTTTCGCCGAATGCGGGCATCGGCAGAAGAAACTCAGCCGCAGAGAGAACAGTGAGGCATGCTGTCGGATTGTCGTCCGCCTGATCGTCCTTTGACCGATCCCAACGAGAGGAGGCTTACATGTCCTATGTCGACGGTTTCGTGCTCGCGGTGCCGAAGCAGAATATCGAGGCCTACAAGGTGATAGCGCGCATGGCCGGTGAAGTCTGGAAAGAGCACGGGGCGCTCGCCTATGTCGAGTGTGTTGGCGACGATGTGCCCCGCGGCGAGCTCACCTCCTTCCCGCGCGCTGTGCAGGCAAAGGATGATGAGATCGTCATCTTCGCCTGGATCGTCTACGAATCCCGCGAGCAGCGTGACGCGATCAATGCAAAGGTGATGGCGGACCCCAGGCTAAAGGGCGACATGTCGGACATGCCGTTCGACGGCAAGCGCATGATCTATGGCGGGTTCGAGACGTTCCTGGAACTGTAGCGGGCCTGGGGCTTGCGATTCTCGCATCAACTGCATAACCCTTCCTGACGGTGAGGGATCGCATTCAGCCTCCCGAGCCTTCGTTTCGTTGATCGGCCCGTCCCGCAATCACCCATCGTCTCCGTCCATGGAAGTCTCCGCCGGCTTCGGCAGCATCGTCAGCGCGCTCCGCAATCCGAACTACGGCATCTACACGGCCGGCAGTGCGGTTTCGCTGATCGGCACCTGGACGCAGCGCGTCGCGGTCGGCTGGATGGCGTGGCAGCTCACCCAGTCCGGCGCCTGGCTCGGCGCCGTCGCCTTCGCCGACCTCTTTCCGACGGTGGTAATCGGGCCGTTCGCCGGGGCGGTGGCCGACCGGTGGGACCGCCTGCGGGTCATCAAGACGAGCCAGGCATTGGCGATGCTGCAGTCCCTGCTGCTGCTCGGGCTCACCTTGGCGGGGGAGATGACGATCGGCTGGCTGCTCGCGCTGACCGCCTTTCTGGGCATCGTTGCCGCCTTCAACCAGCCGGCACGCCTCGCTCTCATCCCCAGCCTCGTGCCGCCTGCCGACCTGACTGCGGCGGTGGCGATCAACTCCATCATCTTCAACGCCGCCCGCTTCATCGGCCCGGCCATCGCCGGCCTCCTCATCGTCGGCGGCGGGGTCGCGGCGGCCTTCGGCGCAAACACGATCAGCTTCGCGGCCTTCCTCTTCGCCCTGTCGCAAATTCGGCTCCAGCCCAATTCAGAGGCACCGGTGCCGGTCCGGTCGGGCTTCTTCGCCGAAATCCGTGACGGCATCCGCTATGCGGTCCGGCATCCGGGCATCGGTCCGCTGCTCCTGCTCATGATCGCGGTGAGCGTCGGCGCGCGGCCCTTCGTCGAGCTGCTGCCGGGATTCGCCGCCGCGGTCTTCGCCACGGGCGCACCTGGCCTCGCGCTCCTGACCTCGACCGTCGGCGCCGGTGCGATCCTCGGCGGCATATGGCTGGCCCAGCGCGGACGGAGTTCTGGCCTGACGGGGGTGGTCCTCGGCCATATGCTGGTCCTCGCCCTGGCGCTGCTTGTCTTCGTGGCGAGCGCTGACCTCCGGGTCGCGGTTCCGGCGCTGGCGATCGCCGGCTGGTGCATGGTCGCCGCGGGTGTCGGCACCCAGATTCTCCTGCAACTCGCCGTCGACCAGGCCATGCGCGGCCGCGTGCTCAGCCTCTACGGCCTGATCTTCCGCGGCGGACCCGCGGTCGGCGCGCTGGCGATGGGCGCGGTGTCGGAGAGCACGGGACTGCGTTGGCCGCTGGCGGCCGGAAGCGGCTTGGTGATCCTCGCTGTGGTCTGGGCCGCGCAGCAGCGCAAGCGACTCGCTGCGGAGTTGGAGTAACTATGTTGCATCTCTTCGAGAAAGCGGGGCGCCATGACGCAGGATGAGGCGGCGGCGGTCGGGCCGAACGAGACGGACCGCGCTCGCGACGGGCTGCGCGACATCCTGCCGATCCTGATCGCGGCCGCGCCGATCGGCCTGCTGTTCGGTGCGCTCTGCCGGGCCAAGGGCCTGTCGATTCTGGAGGCCGGTCTCATGTCGCTGCTTGTCTTCGCCGGCGGGGCGCAGTTCGCAGCCGTGGAGCTGTGGACCTATCCGGTGCCCGTGCTCACGCTCGTCTTCTCGACGCTGCTCATCAATGCGCGTCACGTGCTGATGGGTGCGTCGTTGATGCCGAAGATGCGGGGCTTCTCCCTGCTCCAGCGTCTCGGCGCCTTCTACTTCCTGACGGATGAAGCCTGGGCGCTCGCCGAGCGGCGCGCGATGCGGCGGCCGATCACGCCGGCCTACTGGTTCCCGCTGGCGACGATGCTGCCGATCTCCTGGATCGGCTCGACCTTTCTCGGCGCCTGGCTCGGCTCCTTCCTCGGCGATCCCCAGCGGCTCGGCGCCGACTTCGCCTTCACCGCGCTCTTCATCGGGCTGATCGCCGGGTTCTGGAATGGCCGCGTCACGGGCTTCACCATCGCGGCGAGCGGCGCCGCCTCCGCCCTGACCTACGGTCTTGCCGGGCCGCCCTGGCATGTGGCGGCGGGGGCCTTCGCCGGCATCGCGGCCGCCTATCTTGCCGCCAGACCAGGGGACGAGACCGCATGACCGTCGACCCGACGACCCTTGCCGCCATCCTTGCCATGGCGGTCGTCACCTACCTGACCCGCATCGCCGGCATCTTCGTCGCCGGCCGGCTCGCGCTTGAAGGCCGGGCCAAGGCGGCCTTCGAGGCCATTCCGCCCGCCGTGCTCGTCGCCGTCATCGCCCCGACCGCGCTCGCGACCGGCTGGCCCGAGACGCTCGCCGCCCTCGTCACCGCCGTCGCCGCGACGCGCCTGCCGCTGCTCGCGACAGTCGCCGTGGGGGTCGTGGCCGTCGTCGCCCTTCGTGGAATTTCCTAGCGTGCCGAGGATGCAGGATCGCCTAACCCTTTATGGCGCGACCTATAGCGTTTATGTCCGCATCGCGCGGTTGGCATTCGAGGAGAAGGGCGTTGGCTATGATCTGGAGCCGGTCGACATCTTCGCGGAGACGGGGGTGCCCGAGGATTATCAGCGCCTTCATCCGTTCGGAAAGATTCCGGCGCTTCGGCATGGCGAGTTCACGCTCTACGAGACCGACGCGATCGTCAGATATGTGGACGACGTCTTCGAGGGGCCGTCGCTGACGCCGGCAGGCGCGGAGGCGCGCGCCCGCATGACGCGGATCATGCGGGTGATGGACAACTACGCCTATCCCAGGCTGGTCTGGGGGCTCTATGTCAACGAGGCCGGCGAGCGGCCCGATCCCGACAAGCTGGCGGCATCGATCGATCCAGCCGCGCATTGCCTGAAGGTGCTGGAGGATCTCGCGTCAGCCCCCTTCATGCTCGGCGATCGCGTTACGCTGGCCGATCTTTATTGCGCGCCGATGATCGCCTGTCTCCGAATTGCGCCGACGGGACGCCGCCTGCTGGCCGGCCGTCCGCATCTGGGCACATGGTTCGAGCGCATGGCGAGCCGCGCCAGCATGAAGGGCACTCTCTTTCCCCAGGAAGTGGCGGGGTTTCCGTCATCGGCCCAGGCTCTCATCGATCCGGATTGCTGAGTCGTCCCTTTTGGTCATCTCGGCCCGCCAGGAGCGGAACGATCCCCGACGTTTGCACGTTCCTGACTCGCTACGGCCGGCGTTCGAACGGCGCGGCCGTGACGCAGCTTGGGAGGTGCCATGCTTGGGTCCGCGGGCGAGGTCATGACCCGGCGGGCGATCGAATTCGTCGAGGGTCTCTCGGCGGATCAGCGGCGCGCGGCCCTTCACGGCTTCGACGAGGACAGGCGGCGCGACTGGCACTATGTGCCGCGTCGCCGGCCGGGCCTGCCGCTGAAGGCGATGGACGAGGCACAGCGCGAGCGTGCCTGGGCGCTTGTCGGTACGGCGCTGAGCGAAACCGGCTATCGCAAAGCGCGGGGCGTCGTCGACCTCGAGGCCATCCTCGGCGAACTGACCGGCGAGGTCGACCGCCGCGATCGGCTCAATTACGCGGTCGCGCTCTTCGGCACGCCTGGATCGGCGGAACCCTGGTCCTGGCGGGTCGAGGGCCATCATCTGTCCCTCACCTTCACGATCGTGCCCGACGAGGGCGTCGCGGCGACCCCGACCTTCTTCGGCGCCAATCCCAACCAAGTTCCGGACGGGCATCGGCATGCCGGCCTGCGCATCCTCGCCGACGAGCAGGATCTGGCCTTCGCCCTGGTCCAAGGCCTCGAAGCGGTGCAGCGCGAGGCGGCGGTGATCGCAGACCGGTCGATGGGCGACATCCTCACCGGGCCGGGGCGGGAGCAGAGCCTGCGAACGCCGGCCGGGCTGCCGCTCGCCGACATGAGCGAGGCGCAGCGCGACGGCATGATGCATCTCCTCGGCGCCTACGTCGGCAATATGGAGCAGGCGGTCGCCGGCAGGCAGTGGACCCGCATCCGCGAGGCCGGAGTCGAGCGGCTGCATTTCGCCTGGGCCGGGTCGCTCGCGCCGGGGCGGCCGCATTACTACCGCATCCATGGCCCAACGCTCGTGATCGAGTACGACAACACTCAGAACGGCGCCAACCACGCGCATTCCGTCTGGCACGATCCGCAGGACGCGTTCGGCGACGACCTGCTGCGCCGCCACCATGAGGACGCGCATCGCGGTCCTCATCCTTCGGCAAGCTCAGGATGAGGACCGACAGTAATTTGCCGGCTCCTCGTGCCCGACAGGAGAAAGAAGGAGAAGCCCATGGACACCAGCATTTCACGCTATTGGTGGCTGGTCCTCTTGCAGGGCATTGCCGCCGTGATCTTCGGCATTCTCGCCTTCGTCTGGCCGGCCGTCACGCTCGGCGTCCTGATCCTCTTCTACGGCGTGCTCGCAATCGTCTATGGCGTTTCGGCCCTGATCAGCGCCTTCAGCGCCCGGCGCGTCTTCCGGCTCTGGTGGCTCGAGGCGATCGCCGGCATCGCT
Organism: Virgifigura deserti; assembly: GCA_003576685.1. Classification (GTDB taxonomy): domain Bacteria; phylum Pseudomonadota; class Alphaproteobacteria; order Dongiales; family Dongiaceae; genus Virgifigura; species Virgifigura deserti. The sequence goes on along the minus strand of QOZR01000013.1, from coordinate 161,144 downwards.
GCCCTGATCGCCGGCGTACTGGCCTTTTTCTGGCCCGGCATCACGGCGTTGGCGCTACTCTATCTCTTCGCCGCCTGGGCGCTGGTCATCGGCATCTTCGAGCTTGCTGCGGCCTTCCGGTCGGGATTCCCGTCCGAGCTGCGCTGGGCCTTCGGCCTTGCCGGCGCGGCATCCGTTCTCGTCGGGACTCTGCTAATCACGATGAGCCCGGCCGGCGGTCTGCTCGCGCTCGTCTGGCTCGTCGGTCTTTACGCGCTGTTCGACGGCGTGCTCTGGATATTCCGCGCCTTCCGCCTGCGGAGCCTGTATCACGAGGGCCTCGACCGCGAGCATGGCGGCGCCCTGCCGGCGTGAGTCGGCTCAGAGTTTCTGCCGGGCGCGGATTACGCCTGCCGCGAGCGCAACGGCGACAGCGGCCATCCCCACCGCCGCAAGGGGGTGCAGACTTGCCTGCGTGTACAAGCTGCTTTTGAGCGCGAAGGGATAGTTGCTGCGCTCTTCCAGATCGTCCTGAGGCGCATAGAGATTGTTGTGATCGCGCGGACCCGCCGGGTCCCGAGACTGCTGAAGATAGGGCATTATCCGGGTCATGACGCGGTCCGACATCCGCGGCGCCATGCTGGATGCCAGATTGATAAGCCGGCCGGCACCGCCGACGGTGATGTCGCGCCGGTCATGCTCGCAGGCATACAGGATGGCCCGCGCCACGACGCGGACGTCGTAGACGGGTGGCGGGTTCTTGGGCGCCTCGTCCAGATAGTTCTTCGCGTGATCCTTGTAGGGCGTATCGATGGCGCTCGGCTTGATCAACGTGACCGAGACGGGAAGCCCCGCGGCATCGATCTCCATCCGGAAACTCTCCGTGAAGCCGGCCACCGCATGCTTGGACGCTGAGTAGATGCCCTGTATGGGGATCGCGCGTTCGCCCAGCACGCTGCCCATATTGATCAGCTTGGCCGGTGTCCCACGGTCGCGGAAATGCGACAGCGCCGCCCGCGATCCGTAGACCTGGCCCCAGAAATTGGTGTCGAAAAGCCGCTGCATGTCTTCGATCGACACCTCGTCGAGGCGGCCATAGATCGAGACGGCGGCGTTGTTGATCCAGGTGTCGAACCCGCCGAACCGGCGGATCGCCTCGTCCTTGATCCGGTTCACATCCGCTTCGCGGCCGACATCCGCGATCACGGAAACGGCTTCGCCGCCCTTGTTTTGAATTTCCGCGACGACAGCCTGCAGAGCCTCTTCATTGCGGGCGGCAATGACCAGCCGCGCGCCGCAGTCCGATGCCATTCGCGCGGTGGCGAGTCCGATCCCGCTCGTCGCGCCGGTAATCACGATCACCTGCTCCCGCAGCGGCTTCAGCCTCATCACGCTCTCCCGGTTGCCATAGCCGAGATAACAGCGGCGCTGCCGGCTGGTTCCGGATCGTCAGCCGACCCGGAACCAGCCATAGGGCCTCGCGTTGTCAGAAAGAGCTCCAACCACGTCGAGGAATAGGGATGTTCCGTCATCGCCCGCAAACCGATCATGATCACGGCCAAGTGCACGAGCGCAGGAACGACGCCATGGCGCGGCATCATGCCGAGATGCATGCGATGCGCGTGCGGATGCTCTGGACGCATTTCGTGGTGATCGGCCTTGGCGCGTGGCTGCTGACCAGCCCGTTCCAGTTTGCCCTGCTCGACCCGGCATCGCCGAACACCCTGCGCGACGTGACGGGCGAGCGGAATCTGTGGGATCCGGCGCTGCGCAACGCCCTTACCGGTTGGAACGATCTCGCCAGCGGTCTGCTCCTGATGCTGTTCGGAGCGCTCTCCCTCTCGCCCCGGTTCAAATGGGCGCAGTGGGGCACGACGGTTGTTGGTCTGTGGTTGCTGTTCGCGCCTTTGCTGTTCTGGACCCCCAGCGCCGCGGCCTACGCCAATGACACGGCGGTGGGGGCTCTTGCCATCATCTTCTCGGTGCTCGTCCCGATGATGCCCGGCATGAGCCATGAGGGCATGATGGACGAGAACACCCTCCCGGCGGGTTGGACCTACAACCCTTCCACCTGGCTCCAGCGTCTGCCGATCATCACGCTCGGCTTCTTCGGCTTCCTGCTTGCCCGCTATCTCGCCGCCTACCAGTTCGGCCATATTGATGCGGTGTGGGACCCGGTCTTCCCGGGCCGGGAGGCCCTGAATGGCACCGAGGACATCATCACCTCGGACGTGTCCAAGGCGTTCCCGGTATCCGATGCGGCGTTCGGCGGCCTCGCCTACATGCTGGAGACGCTGATGGGGGCGATGGGTTCGGCCAAGCGCTGGCGCACCATGCCGTGGATGGTGACGTTCTTCTTCATCCTCGTGGTGCCGCTCGGCGCCGTCAGCATCGGCTTCATCGTCATTCAGCCGATCATGATCGGCACCTATTGCACGCTGTGCCTGATCCAGGCCTTCGCCATGCTGGTGATGATCCCGTTGGCCATCGACGAGGTGGTCGCCATGGGCCAGTTCATGGTCCGGTCGACGCGCGCGGGGCAGCCCTTCTGGAGAACATTCCTGCAAGGCGGCGCGGATCCGTCCGACCGTCCGGACGAGAATCCCGCATTCGGCGCGCCGCTCGCGACCCAGGCCGCGGCGGCGGTCTGGGGCGTCACCATGCCGTGGACGCTGGTCGCAAGCTGCGTGGTCGGCGCCTGGCTGATGTTCTCCCGCATGCTCTTCGGCACGAGCGGGCTGCTGGCCGACAGCGATCATCTCGTGGGCGCGATGATCATCACGGTCGCGGTCATCGCCATGGCCGAGGTCGTGCGGCCTTTGCGCTTCCTCAACGCGCTGTTCGGGATCTGGCTGATCGCGGCGCCGTGGCTTCTGGCCGACGGTTTCTCCGCGCCGGGCGCCTGGAACGACGTCATCGCGGGCGTCGTCGTCATCGCGCTCAGCCTCCCGCGCGGACGGCGCAGCGCGCAGCATTACGGTGGGTGGGACGCCTATGTGTTCTGAATTGCCGCGTCGTCGGGCGATGTTATTGCAGCAGCCTGTCCGGCGACACCCGCGGCCGGCTACGCTCCCGCCGTTCGGCATCGGATAGACGCCATGCGGGCCGCTCGGGCCCGAACGGTATCGCGAGGATCTTCGGCAGCGTGATCTCCTCCGGGTCGCGATAGCTCGGCACGCCGATCGTGATCGCCGTCTGGGGAACGTTGAGCCGCAGCGTTCCGTGCAGCCGGTCCCAGAGGGTGAGGCCGCTCGACCAGTTGGAATCGGTCTCCTCCTGGACGATTGAATGGTGGATGCCGTGCATGCGCGGGGTCACGATCAGCCGGACCAAGCGGCGCTCGACCGCGATCGGCAGCCGCAGGTTCGAATGGTGGAACAGGATCGAGACGAAGGTCGCGGTCTGCCACACCGAGAGCGCGCGGGGCGACGCGCCGATCAGCAGCACTTGAGCTGCCCGCCAGGGCACCGACAGCGCCATCTCGGCGAAGTGGAACCGCAGCGCCGTCGAGGCGCTCAGATCGAGGTCCAGATGATGGATCATGTGGAAGCGCCAGAGAAATGGCACCTGGTGGGTCAGGATGTGCCAGAGATAGAGCGTGTAATCCATCAGCGCGACGGCGAGCGGCACCTCGGCCCAGACCGGCAGGCGGACCTGCTGGAGCAGCCCCCGGCGATGCCGCAGGACGGCCTCGGCGAGCGGTTCGACCACGGGGCGCTCCAGAACCCGCAGCGTCGCCGCGCTGGCGGCGGCCACCGCCAGGTTGCGGGCGTCGCGCCGGAGTTTCGGTTCGATCCAGGGACGGCGCAACGGGCGGCGCTGCTCGAGCCAGACCAGCGCACCGAAGGCGCCCACGACCAGCGCCGCGCTGAGCCAGCCCGGTAACCGGGAGTCCGCCGCGCGATGTGACTTGCCCGTCACGCGCGAACCGCCGCGAGTGCGTTGCTTCCCACCTCGCGTCTGGAGAGATGTCTCCTGGAGCTGTGTCCCCGGGCCACTCCGTCGAAATCGCCGCGCAGCGCCTTCAATGCGAAGCGCTCCTCATTGATCTCTTGCGCCGTTCGGACACCCCACCTGCGGAAGAGCGGGACCGGTGGGCACCAGCCTTGCAGCGCGTGCTGCAGTAGGAAGGCGGTGACGGCGGCTGGCAGGACGAGGAAGCGGCGGTCGACGAAGGCGCCGAGCAGGACGCCGGTAAGCGCCAACGTCGCCGCGTTTGTCTCTAACGTGCGCTCGATGTCCCACTCACGGTCGAGCGCTTCCAGCCGGCGGTCGATCTCCTCGGGGTAGTATGCGTGGTGGGTAACGCTTTTCTCGATGTCCTGGCGGATGCGCTGGTTCACCGCTCTGGACGTGTGAGCCGATACGCGCTCTGCCGTTCCGGGTAGCGTCGATGCCATTCTCTCCTCCTCCACCCCTCAACTGCCGGCCGCTTGTTTGTCGATGACGCCATGGATTGGTCGTATCGGCCCCTTGAACCTACCTTTCAGTGCGTCGACGCCTGCCTGCGGACGGGCGAGTGGCGTCAGTTCTTGTCGCGCCTGTCGCCGCGCCCCTGTGCTGATGCCCATGCGTTCGTCGCGGCGTTCTGCGAGGCCTGGCTTGGCCTCGATCTGCTTGCAGAAGTGGTGCGCCTCGAACTGCTGTGCGGGATCCTCGTTCATCGGGTGAAAGCCGACGAGATAGATGTCCAGCCCGTCGGTCGGTGCATCCTCCTGCAGGGCGGTAGCGCTGGCTTCCAGGATATTCGTCCTAGTGGTTTCTTTTGTGCCGGGCACGGACATGGCGGGTTCCGTTCTGCCAGAGCCGGTGCAGGCGGAGAGCGCGAGCAGGAACCAGAGATTCGTCGGCTTCATGCGAATCATCGGAATAGGAACCTCGCGATTGTGTAGTCAACGGGCACAACAGGCGAGCCGGGCCGTTGGTTCACGCGGCCGCCTTCTCCCCGGGGCTGCAGCCGTCATGCTGCACCCTTGAGGATCGCGGAAACCAGATCGGGCGTCCGCTCCAGGGATCGCAGATCGATCGCGACCGTTTGCCCATCGCGCACCGGTTGCCGCATGGCGGCTCGGTTCCCCGGTGATACGACCAGCATTGCAGCGTCGTGGAGCCGTTGAACGGTGGAGCGCGAAAGCCCCAGCTCGCCTGCCAGCAGGCGGTCCAGGCGAATCCGGCACGGAAGCGACGAGGCGATCGAGATGACCACCTGTCCCGGCTCATGAACGCACCGATCCCGCAGGCGCTTCTCCACAGTCACTTCGGCGAATTCCTCGACCTGGTCCGAGTAGCGCCTTAAGCGGGGCAGGTCGAACGCATGGCGCCGGGCAAGGTCGCCGCAGTTTTCGGAGAGCGCCCGGAAAACGGACGGATCGATGTTCTTCAACAGGCCCCTTTCGAGAACCGGATAGTTCCAGGTCTGATCACAAGACGCGCATCGATAGATCAGCCAGGCGTCGAGGCGCTTCCTCTGGGCGTTGATGCGAAACCTGCCGCTGCAGACGAACGGTGTTCTCGCGTCGCAACGGCTGCAATTCTGCCAGATCCGGGGAGGCTTGAGGGGTGTCACCTGCCAGAGTACGCGGAGGATATCCTGCATGCCGACAACAGCCTTCCCATTGGGAAGTGCTGCATAGCGGCATGCTGGAGAGACGCCCGGGCTGTTCCGGGCAAGCGGTCAGGCGACGTGGGAGATCCCGTGGGAGACCCAAATTCGAGTCACGGCGGAGCCTGCGGACCGGACGGATATCGAACTCAAATTTTAGCGGCGGTGGAGGAACCCCGGAACCCTTGCCTTCCCGATCTCAGCCCACCGCTACGAGCACGAAGCCACAGCCGAACCAAGGCCCGAAAGACCTGGTCCAACCGAATAACGGAGTTCAACTGAGATCGGTCAGCGCGTTGGCAAGGCGATCCTCGTGAGCAGCGGGAAGCTCTGTGAGCAGCGGGAAGCTCTACACGGCCACAAGATAGGCGATGACAGACGACCGGTCAAATCTCTGGAGCGCGAATACTGCGCGAATTCTTGTGCCTTCAGTTGAGCCGCAAACCCTGCGAGCGATCTCTTCCGTCAGTTCGGCGCCATGCCCTTGTCCGTGAGCTCCTTGATCGCGTTCTCGGTCTTCGACAGATGCGTCAGCCCCATACCGCGCAGCACGTGCGGCGCCTTGGTGAACTGGATGTTGCCATATCCGACGATCTCGATGCGGTTGCCCCATGGGTCGAGGAAGTCAAGAAACGGACCGGGCAATGGCTGGACACCGGCGTCGGCCAGGGCTTTGCGGACAGCATCCTTGTCGTCGACGACAAGTCCGAAATGACGGCCGTCATCGGCGGGCTGGGTCCGGCCCTTCTGGAGCGCGAGGAACTGGTCGCCCAGATCGATGAAGGCGGAATCGTCGCTCCTACTGCGAAGCTCGAAGTCGAACAGGCGGCCGTAGAAAGCCAGGGCCTCTTCGATATCGCCGACCTCGAGAGCGATATGATTGAATCCGACGGCGCGCGCTTTCTTTGCTTTCGACATGGGCCCCTCCAATAACCTGCCCGCATAACCTCGTTGGAACCGCTTCGGTTCCTCTTGGTTATCGAAAGTATGCGTGGAGTCGACATCAGAGTGCGGCGACTGAGAGCACTACTTCTGCTGATCGGACTCGCCGTCGCGATGTCCGCCTCTCACGCCCGCGCACAGGGGGCGGGGCTCGGAACGGTGGATTTCCCGACCTCCGCGCGCTCCGAGGAGGCCCAAGCCCATTTCCTGCGCGGGGTCGCCGCGCTCCATTCCTTCTGGTACCCGGTCGCCCTCGAAGAGTTTCGCGCGGCCACCGCGATCGAGCCGGATTTCATGATGGGCTATTGGGGCGAGGCGCTGGCCCACAATCACCCGATCTGGGGCGATCCGCAGGAAACGGAAGCCGCACGGAAAGTCCTGGCCAAGATCCGTATCACGCCGAAGCTGACGCCGCGGGAGCAGGCCTATCTCCAGGCAGTCAAAATCCTGTACGGCCCGGGCGAAAAGCCCGCCCGCGATTGGGCCTACGCCGAAGCCATGGCGGAGATCCACCGGGACTACCCGGAGGACCTGGAGGCGGCCGCCTTCTATTCTCTCGCCCTGCTCGGGACGGCCTATCCGAACCGGTCGCCCGACGCCGCCACGCCGGACGATCCCGCCGCCCTGCGGACCCGGATGCGGGCCGCCGCCGTCGCCCAGGAGGTCTACCGCAAGGAGCCCAACCATCCGGGCGCGGCACATTACATCCTTCATGCGTTCGACGATCCGAACCATGCCGTCCTGGCCCTGCCGGCCGCACGGCGCTATGCCGAGATCGCGCCGGCGGCGCCCCATGCCCTGCACATGCCGTCGCACATTTTCCTGCAGCTCGGGATGTGGCCGGAGGCCGCCGCCTCGAACGAGGCGTCGTGGAAGGCCTCGGTCGAGCTGGGCGAACCCAACTATCATGGCCTGCATTGGCTGCTTTACGCCTATCTGCAGCAGGGCCGCTATAACGTGGCGGAACCGCTGCTCGCGACGATGCGCGAGAGCCTCGCCGGGCTTCCCGAGGGCGACGTCCGCATGCGGGCCTATGGCGCCTATACCCTCGCGACGATGGCCGCGACTTTCGTCGTGGAGACGGAGCGGTGGGAGGCCGCGGATGCGCTTATTGGCGCCCCGCCGCAGCAGCCGGCGCGGGCCGAGGCGAAGCCGGGCGCCGGTCCGTATCAGGCCTTCGCCGCTCTGGCCCGGACTCCGGCCGTCTTCGCCCGTGGCTTGGCGGCGGCCAAGACCGGCTCGGCAGGTACCGGCTCGGCCGACGCGCAGCGAAGCATCGATGCGCTGGAAGCCACCCGCGAGCAGATCGCCGGCGTCGCCGTTCCGTTCGTCGCGAGGCTGGATCCGGTGCTGAAGATTCAGGCGATGGAGATCGCCGCCGCGGTCGACGCCGGGAAGGGCGACTTCGATCAGGCGATCCGGACCATGAAGGAAGCGATCGCCCTGACGGACGCGATGCCGCCCCCGACGGGGCCGCCGCTCGTGATCAAGCCGCCGCACGAGCTGCTCGGCGAGATTCTCCTGGCCGCCGGCCGGCCCGAGGACGCCGCGCGGCAGTTCACGGCGGCGCTGTTCCGGCATCCGGATCGCGCGCGCTCGCTGCTCGGCGCCGCGCGCGCCGCCGCCCGGAGCGGCGACAGCGAGAATGCTATGGCCTTCTATTCCGAATTCCTGCGCCAGTGGAAGCGGGCCGATCCGGGGCTGCCGGAACTCAGCGAGGCGCGGAAGTCGCCGGATCAGGCCGGCGCGCAGTGAAGGCCATCGGACGGTCGCAAGCGCGACATTGGCCGTGTCGTTAAGGTCTCAATGCGAGTGACGCGGGTTCCCGCGCTGTTCGATGACATCGAGATAGAGCGTGGCCGGCTCGAAGCAGGCCCCGGTGGCGAGCTGGCCGGTGAAGCGCCGGGACAGCTCCTGCCAAGGCGTCTGGTTCTCCAGCATGGCAGGCCGAAGGGCGGCGCGGCGCGCTTCCAGTTCTTCCGGCGGCAGCAGGACGTCGACCCGGCGGCTGTTGAGGTCGATGCGGATGCGGTCGCCGGTGCGCAGGAGCGCCAGGCCGCCGCCGATGGCGGCCTCGGGCGAGGCGTTGAGGATCGACGGGCTGGCCGAGGTGCCGCTCTGGCGGCCGTCGCCGATGCAGGGCAGCGTCGTGACGCCGCGCCGCACCAGGGCCGCCGGCGGCAGCATGTTCACCACTTCGCCAGAACCCGGATAGCCGATCGGCCCGCAATTGCGCATCACCAGGATGCAATGTTCGTCGATATCGAGCGCCGGGTTCTCGATGCGGCGGTGATAGTCCTCCGGCCCGTCGAAGACGATGGCGCGCCCCTCGAAGGCGTTCTCGTCGCCCGGGGTCGACAGATAGCGCTCGCGGAAGCGCTCGCTGATGACGGAGGTTTTCATCACCGCTTCGTCGAACAGGTTGCCGCCCAGGACCAGGAAGCCGGCCTCCGTCTTCAGCGGCTGGTCATAGGGGAGGATCACGTCACTGTCGGTCGTCGCGCGATCGATCGCGATCTCGGCTACCGTCCGGCCGGTCACCGTCGTCGCGGCGCCCCGCAGCCGGCCGGCCTGCAGCAGCGCGTTCATCACCGCCGGCACGCCCCCGGCGCGGAAGAAGTCCTCGCCGAGATAGGCGCCTGCCGGTTGGCAGTTGACCAGCAGCGGCACCGCGTGGCCGATCTCCTGCCAGTCGGCCAGCGACAGCGGTACCCCGATATGGCGTGCGATCGCGATCAGATGCGGGGGGCAGTTGCTCGACGCGCCGATCGCCGAGGCGACCATGATCGCATTCTCGAACGCGGCCCGCGTCAGGATGCGCTTCGGCGTCAGGTCCTCCCGCACCATGCCGACGATGCGCTGCCCGGTGGCATAGGCCATCTGCGCCCGCTCGCGATAAGGCGCCGGAATGGCGGCGCAGCCCGGCAGCGACATGCCGAGCGCCTCGGCCAGCGCGTTCATCGAAAGGGCCGTCCCCATCGTGTTGCAGTGGCCGATGCTGGGGGCCGAGGCCGCCGCCATCTCCATGAATCCCTCGGTGTCGATCGCGCCGGCGGTCAGCAATTCGCGCGCCCGCCAGATAGTGAAGCCGGCGCCGGCGCGCCGCCCCTCGAAATAGCCGTTCAGCATCGGCCCGCCGGACAGCACGATGGCCGGCAGATTGACCGTCGCGGCGGCCATCAGGGCGGCCGGCGTCGTCTTGTCGCAGCCCGTCGTCAGCACCACCCCGTCGATCGGATAGCCGTGCAGGATCTCGACCAGCCCTAGATAAGCGAGGTTGCGGTCGAGCCCCGTGGTCGGCCGCCGGCCGGTCTCCTGCAGTGGGTGCATCGGGAATTCGAGGGCAATGCCGCCGGCGTCGCGCACCCCGTCCTTCACCCGCTTGGCAAGCTCCAGATGATGCCGGTTGCAGGGCACCAAGTCGCTGCCCGACTGGGCGATGCCGATGATCGGCCGGCCGGACTGCAGCTCCTGCCGCGTCAGCCCATAATTGAGATAACGCTCGAGATAGAGCCCGGTCATGTCCGGTGCCGCCGAATCGGCGAACCAGAGCCGGCTGCGCAGCGGTTTCTTCGGTCTGTCGATCATCTCCGCTTCCTGGCTGCTGCCTTTTCCTAAACGGGATTTCCCTGTTCGGGTTTCCCGATGGATCGTAACGCCCGGTTGCGCCGTTATCGATTCGTGTCTCGTCGATGATCGAGAGGATGGAGCGATGACCTCGACAGCAGCGACGGATGGACCGGACCTGGGCTCTCTCCTGGCGTCGGTCGGGATTGTACCGGTTCTGACGATCGAACGGCGCGAGGATGCGGTTCCGCTCGCGCGGGCCTTGGTCGAGGGTGGCTTCCCGGTCCTCGAAGTGACTCTGCGAACGGATGCGGGGCTCGATGCCGCCGCCGCGATCGCCGCCGAGGTTCCGAGCGCCGTGGTCGGTCTCGGCACCGTGCTCACCCCCGCGGATCTCGACCGGGCACGGGCCGTCGGCGCGCTCTTCGCGGTCAGTCCCGGCGCGACGCCGGCGCTGCTGTCGGCCGCGGCCGACAGCGGCTTACCGTTCCTGCCCGGCGTCGCAACCCCATCCGAGATGATGCAGGCGCGCGCGGCGGGATTCACGCTGCTCAAATACTTTCCGGCCGAGCCATCGGGCGGTGTTGCCGCCTTGCGCGCGTTGCGCGGGCCCTTTCCGGATCTGCGCTTCTGCCCGACCGGCGGAATCGACGAGCACAGTCTGCGTGACTATCTCGCTCTGCCCAACGTCGTCGCGGTCGGCGGCTCGTGGCTGGCGCCGGCCGCGGATATCGCTGCAGGCGCCTGGTCGCGCATTACCGAGCGCGCGCGCCGGGCGGTGCAGCGCACCGGTGCCTGATGCAGACTTTCCTGCCCTATCCGGATCTGGCTGCCGCGCTTGCCTGTCTCGACGATCGCCGGCTCGGCAAGCAGCGGGTCGAGACGATGCAGATCCTGAAGGCGCTCGAAGCCATTCGGGAGGAGCGGCCCTACGGATGGAAGCGGCACCCCGCCGTACGGATGTGGCAGGGCCATGACGACCTGCTCCGCCTCTATCTCAACCGGTCGCTGGACGAATGGGAGCGGCGCGGCTTCCGTAACAGCATTCCGCGCGCGCCGCTTGCGGTGGCTGACCCGGCAAGGCCGCCTTGGTGGGGTGACGAGCGGTTGCATCGCTCGCATCGCTCGAACCTGTTGCGCAAGGCACCGGAGCATTACAGTCGCTTCGGCTGGGTGGAGCCGGCCGACCTTCCCTACTACTGGCCTGTTTAACGACCCTGTCCTTCCGATTGTCCGGCAGTCTCGGAACCATGCCGGACGACTTCTGTTGAAAAACTGTGACCTTCCCATCCGTCATCCGTCGGCCGGAAAACCGTGAGGAACAAACGGGGAGACGGATGGGCCATGCGGCCATCTGTCTGGCTTTAGGCGGGGCAGCGCCCGATCCCGCGCCGCGGCCGGCAGTCTGGCCGAAGATCCAAAAAATGGAGGATGGAATGAGACGAATCACGGCTTTCTCGTTCGCGTCGATGCTTTTGACCGGCGTCGCCGCGACCGCGCCGCCGAGCGCCAGTGCTCAGCAATATCACCCATATGGCCAGAACCAGCAGCAATTCGGGCAATATCACCCCTATGATCAGCCCTATGGCCCGGGCGATCGCGCGCAACAGCCCGGTCAGTTCGGCCAAGGCGGCCAGACGGGCATGGGCCAGATGGATATGAGCCAGATGGGCATGCCACCTGACATGGGGATGCGGATGGATATGCCGCCCGGGATGGGCATGGGGCCGGGCATGTCACCCCAAATGGGCATGCCCTACGAGCAGGGCGATCGGTTCCGCCAATATAGTCAAGACCAGCAACGTGATCGGCAGTTCGGACCCGAAGCGTTCGGTCAGGCCGGCCGTTATCAGCAATATGGGAGCCGCGACCAATATGGCTTCCCGCCGTTCGACCCGAACGATCGCGCCCTCCGCTATGGCAGCCGCGAGCAGTACGGCTTTCCGCCTTACCGTGAGGGAAGCCAGGAGGGTGCCCGGCAATATGGGCAGCCTCGGTACGGCCAGGGCCAAGACAGGTTCGCCCGGGATTACCGGGGTCCCCAGGGCTTCGATCAATACGCGTTGGGCCAGCAGCGCTCCATCCAGGATCGGGAACGCGCCTTCCAGGAGCGGTTCGGTCCGGATTCCGCCTATCACCAGTTCGGACAGCTTGAGCCTATGCCCCAGCCGTCGATGTCGAATCGGGACCAGGGGCTGGACACCGCCGCTCCCGGCCGAATCCTGTTGACCTCGGCCAGCGAGCTCGTCGGCCGTACCGTGCGCGACCTCGACGGCGAGCGTGCCGGCGAAGTCGAATATTTGATGATCGACGCGCTCGCCGGCGATGTCAGCTATGTGATTCTCGGCGCCGGCCGCGGTCTCGATATCGGCGCGGACTATGTCGCGGTTCCGTGGTCGGCGGTGGTCGTCCGTCCCGAGGACGAGCGAAGGCTTGCCCTCGACGTCAGTCGGGACCGGCTGATGCAGGCACCGCGCCTCAGCGAGAACGAGCTCGCCGAGCTGACGAATCCCGCCCTGCTTGCCCACGTCACCAACTTCTATGCGGTGCCCGAGGGGCAGAGCGGACAGGAGGCGGCCGGTCAGGCCCAGAGCGGTCAGACTCAGAGCGACCGGACTCAAGGGAGCCAGACCCAAGGCGCGCAGGGTCAGCAGCAGGCCCAGAGTGAACAGGGTCAACAGCAGGCCCAGAGTGAACAGGGTCAACAGCAGGGCGAACAGCAGATCCGCCGGCTCCAGCAGTCCTTGCAGAAGGCCGAGCAGTCGCTGCAGCGGGACGATACGCAGGGCGCCAAGCAGGCGCTCGATCAGGCCACTCAAGCGGCGCAGCAGGCGATTCAGCAGGCCATGGAGCAGCCTTCCGACCGTCAGCAGCGGCGACTGCAGCGCGTATTCGATTCATTGCAGCAGGCTCATCTGGCGATCCAGCAGGATAATCCGGATCAAGCCCGGCAGGCCTTGGCCCAGGCCCAGCAACCGCTGCAACAAGGGGCGGCACAGCAGCAAGGGCAGGGCCAGACGACCCGGCAGCAGGCGCAATCGCAGCAGGGCTGGACGCAGCAGGCGGTGCCCAGCGGCGGACCTGGCCAGCCGGCGATCCTCGTCGGGCGGCGAGTCGCCACGATGCTGCATCCGCCGGTCCTGGTATCGCCAACGGCGTTGCGCGGCACGCAGGTCGTCGCGCCGAATGGTCGGCCGATCGGCGCCATCGACCAGGTGATGATCGATGTCGAGCGTGGCCACGTCGCCTTCGTCCTGCTGGCGAGCGGCGGCTTCCTCGGCATGGATCAGAACTGGATCCCCGTTCCCTTCCAGTCGCTGGAGTGGCTGGCGGAAGCCCAGACCTACGTGCTCGCCGCCGACCCGCAGCAACTAATGGCCATGCCGGCGCTGCCTCCGGAACGGCTTCCCGTCATGGTCAGCGGTCACGATCTGGCGATGCTGCACGCGCAGTTCGGCGTCATGCCCTACTGGCAGCCGCCGACGGCCGTGGCCCAGTTCGAACAGGGCGGCACCACCCAGGAAGCTCGGATCAGCCCCGACGAGGTCCGGGAGATGCTGCGCCGTCAGGGTTTCACGGAAATTTCCGATCTGTCCCGCGACGGCGGCAGCTACGAGGTGACGGCGCAGCGCAGCGATCAAACCTACGACCTGGAGATTGATGCCGAGACGGGCATCATCGAGAGCAGCAGGCTGACGCCGGCCGGCATCCGTACCATGCTCCAGCGGCAGGGCTATTCGGAGATCAGCGACCTATCCCGTGAGGGCAACACCTATATCGCGACCGCCCAATCCGGCGATCGGCAGGTCGAGCTTCAGATCGACGCCCGCACCGGCACGGTGCAGACGGAGTCGGGGAGCTGACGCCGTCGGCTGACCATTCTTACGATCGGGATTGAACGAGGAGGGAGGTCACATCCGTGGCCTCCCTGCCTCACTGGGACCCGTGCTGGCCGTGATGGCCTTTACTGTCCCCATCCTCGGCGCCATAGCCGCGCAGACGGGCATAGGCAGCAACCTGCTCGGGAGTCAGGAGCCGTCGCATCGCCAGGTGGGTGTTCAGATGCACGAAGCGGAGTTCGCCCCCAAGTCGGGCGAGCTCGGCGACCTGCCGACGCAGTTCCTCGGACTCGGCCGCGCCGGAGGCGAAAAGCCGGTCGAGTGCCTCCTCGCGCCGCAGGATCTCCGCGCCCAACTGGGCAGCTTCATCGGACATCTTCGTGCGGATCGTCGCCGTCTCCGCGATCTGCTCGGGCTTCAGGGAGAGATCGTCGGCCAGATCGAGGACATGCGTGGGGCCGGGATAGCCGTTGAGTTCGGCGGCCAGCGCCAAACCCATGCCGCGCCCGGCACGCAGATCGTCGATCTGCCGCGCCGACAGCGCCTTGATCCGGCGCTGCTCCAGGCCGGCATAGGGAGCCTGCGCCTCCCCGGCCGCCGGATAGCTGGCGAGCCAGGCTTCCAGCACGGCGATTTCTTCCGATTGCGCGTCGATGATGTCGCGCGCCAGCGCCTTGATCTGCGGATCCTGCCCGTGCTCGAGCACGATCTTCGCCATGTCGATAGCGCCTTGATGGTGCGGAATCATAGCCGTGACGAAGTCACGATCGGCGTCGCCGGACAAGGGCGCCGCCATGCCGGCATGCATGTTTACGCTCGCGGCCTCGAAGGCTTCGACGACTGCCTTCGCGGCAGCGGCCTCGTCGGCCCGCGACGATCCTGCTGCAACGGCGGCGGTCAGGAGAAAAATAGCGATGGCGCCGGTGATGGTGGTGGCCGGGCGATTGTCGCGACGGGGCATATCCTCTCCTTTGAAGCGCGTTCGGTTAGAACGAGGTTCTGCCCAGGACCTGCAGCAGCTCGGCGACCTTCTGGCGTTGCTCCTTGGCATTGCCGCTGGTGATCGCATGCTCCACGCAGTGCTGGACGTGGTCCTTCAGGACCTCCGTCTCGACCTTCTGCAGCGCGGCCTTCACCGCCTGCACCTGGGTCACGACATCGATGCAGTAACGCTCGTCTTCGATCATCCGGGCGATACCGCGAACCTGCCCCTCGATGCGGCGCAATCGCGCGATGCAGGATTTTTGGGTTGCATGTTCCATGGCCGATACTATACCCCTGTAGGGTATAAGCCTCAAGCGGAAACTTGCCGATATCACGGCGCCGCAACGGGCGGAGGAGAACTGGAACACCACCATGACACACGACCATGCGGCTCACGAAACTCCCGGCACGGTGATCGACCCGGTCTGCGGCATGTCCGTCGATCCGGCGACGTCCAAGCACCGGCACGAGCATGCCGGCGAGACCTATCACTTCTGCAGCGCCGGATGCCGCGCGAAATTCGCGGCCGATCCGGATCGATATCTGGCGCCATCAACAGAAGAGCCAGAGGCGATCCCGGGCGCGATCTATACCTGCCCGATGCATCCGCAGATCCGCCAGGAAGGCCCCGGCTCCTGTCCGATCTGCGGCATGGCGCTGGAGCCCGAGATGGTGACGGCCGAGGCGGAGCCAAATCCCGAGCTGGCCGATATGACCCGACGGTTCTGGATCGGTGCCGCGCTGACCCTGCCGCTGCTTGTCCTGGAGATGGGCGCGCATATTCCCGGCCTGCCGGTGGAGCGGATCGTTCCGCCCGCCCTCTCGTCCTGGCTGCAGTTGATTCTGGCGACGCCGGTCGTGCTCTGGGCCGGCTGGCCGTTCTTCCAGCGCGGCTGGGCGTCAATCCGGTCGCGCAACCTCAATATGTTCACGCTGATCGCGATGGGCACCGGCGCGGCCTATGCCTACAGCGTCGTCGCCGTCCTGGCGCCGGACATCTTTCCCGCCGCGTTCCGCGGACCGCATGGCGAGGTCGGCGTCTATTTCGAAGCGGCGGCGGTGATCACCGTCCTGGTTCTGCTGGGCCAGGTTCTCGAGCTTCGGGCGCGCGAGCGGACCAGCGGCGCCTTGCGCGGGCTGCTGGATCTGGCGCCGAAGACCGCGCGGCTGCTGCGCGACGGCCATGACGAGGAGGTCCCGCTGGAGCAGGTGCAGATCGGCGATTGCCTGCGGGTCCGGCCCGGCGAGAAGATCCCCGTGGACGGCGAAGTCGTCGAGGGCCGCAGCGCGGTCGACGAGTCGATGGTCACCGGCGAGTCGATGCCGGTCGAGAAGACCGCGGGCGCAACGGTGATCGGCGGCACTCTGAACGGCTCCGGCGCGCTCGTCATGCGGGCGGAGCGCGTCGGGCGGGAGACGATGCTGGCGCAGATCGTTCAGATGGTCGCGCAGGCACAGCGCAGCCGCGCGCCGATCCAGCGGCTGGCCGATACCGTGTCCGGGTACTTCGTGCCCGCCGTCGTCGCCGTCGCCCTGCTTGCCTTCGTCGCCTGGGCGGCGATCGGGCCCGATCCGGCGATGGCCTATGCGCTCGTCGCGGCGGTGTCGGTGCTGATCATCGCCTGTCCCTGTGCGCTGGGCCTCGCCACGCCGATGTCGATCATGGTCGGTGTCGGGCGCGGCGCCAATGCGGGCGTGCTGATCAAGAATGCCGAGGCGCTGGAGCGCTTCGAGAAGGTCGACACGCTCGTCGTCGACAAGACCGGCACCCTGACCGAAGGCAAGCCCCGCGTGACCGCGGTCCGCTCAGGCGGCGAAGTCGAGGAAGCCGAGCTGCTAGGCCTTGCGGCGAGCCTCGAGCGAAGCAGCGAGCATCCCCTGGCCGCAGCCATCGTCGCCGCGGCGAAGGAACGAGACCTGCCGCTGCGTGAGGCCCGCGACTTCGATTCGATCACGGGAAAGGGTGTCGCCGGAACGGTCGAGGGGCGGGCGGTGGCGCTCGGCAATGCCGCGCTGCTCTCCGCGCTCGGCGTCGATCCGGGGCCGCTCGCCGTGCAGGCGGAAGAGATGCGCGGCGAGGGGGCGACAGTGATGTTCGTTGTTGTAGATCGCCGGGCGGCGGGGCTGGTCGCCGTGGCCGATCCCATCAAGGAGTCGACATCGGCCGCGCTGGACGCGCTGCGGCGGAGCGGCATCCACATCGTCATGCTGACCGGGGACAACCGGACGACGGCCGAGGCGGTGGCGCGCCGGCTCGGCATCGACGAGATCGAGGCCGAGATCCTGCCGCAGCAGAAAGGCGAGGTGGTCAGGCGCCTGCGCGAACAGGGCCGCGTCGTCGCCATGGCGGGAGACGGCGTCAACGACGCTCCGGCCCTGGCCGAGGCCGATGTCGGAATCGCCATGGGGACGGGCACCGACGTCGCGATCGAAAGCGCCGGCGTCACCCTGGTGAAGGGCGATCTGGCCGGAATCGCCCGCGCCCGCGCGCTCAGCCGGGCGACGATGCGCAACATCCGCCAGAACCTGTTCCTCGCCTTCGTCTACAACGCGCTCGGCGTTCCGATTGCGGCGGGCGTGCTCTATCCGATGACCGGCCTGCTGCTGAGTCCGATCATCGCCGCGGCGGCGATGAGCCTGAGCTCGGTGTCGGTCATCGCGAACGCGCTGCGATTGAGGGCAGTACGGATCTGAAGAGCGCTAGAGCACGATCTGATCACATCGGTTCAATGTGATCAGATCAGGTCCTAAAGGAAGCGGGCACCTGCCGCGGCTCTTTCAGCCGCGGCAGGGCCCCCCGCTTGCGAGACGGTCCGCTGATGCGATCGCCGTCTCGCCTCTGATTCGAGAAATTTCAGAACGCCGTCTTCGCCTCGGTCAGGGTCAGCGGCCGCCCCATGCATTTGGCTTCCTTGATCTGCATGTCGGGATGCGCCTCTGCCCATTCATGCATGCGCAGCCGGCTGGCGAGATGGCAGGCCGTAGCGTTCGTCACCTCGGGAAGATCGATCGGCTCCCCGATGCATTGGCCCGGTTCATTGGACAGGCAGGCCATGACGAATAGGACATACTTCACGAGGCGGGATCTCCGTGGCGAGACCCCGAACTTCGACTCTTACGGTTAATATTTTCTTAATGGCGGAAAATCAGGACGCTTCCGCGAAAAATTTCCCGCGGATCCGGGTCGGCTGCGGCCTGACGGAAGCATCTATTCCTTGCGCTCGCCCTGCGTCTCGCGCTGGCGCGTCGGCATGGCGTCCATGATCTGGAACAGCCGGTCGGTGGCGATGGGCTCGGCCGATCGCAGCTTCTCGGTGCCGTCCTCGCCGATCAGGACGACTTGGAACTCGTCTGGGGCGATGTTGAAGCTGTCGCGGAGCCTTGCCGTCTCGAGCGTCTCGCCGAGGCCGCCGCCGAAGGGTATGGCGCGATCTCCGACCGCCTCCAGCACGATGACGTCGCGCTCGGCCAAGCCGGCGCGATTGCCGTCGAGCGCCGCGACCTGCTGCTGGTAGGGAATACTCTCGCGGCGCGGCGCGAAGAGAAGCAGGACCCGGTTCTTCCAGTACCACTCCTGCAGCAGGGATTCCGTTTGCATGGCAAGTGCTCCTCCGCGGCCTTGATCGCGATTCCGTGATGGATACGGAGTCAACAATCAAGGCCGGGAAGAAGTTGCGCGCGACGCCCGCAATGCCGATGGGGCGGCCAATAGGGTGGAGTGTCTCTGGCTCAGCGCTCCGATGATGCGGCTTGCCGGTGCTCTGCCGGGTCGGGCAAGTGCCCGCCGGCGATGTCCGGCTCGACTTCCCAGATCGTTTCGGCATAGTCGCGCACCGCGCGGTCGCTCGAGAACCCGCCCATCCGGGCGACGTTCAGGATCGCCCGCCGCGTCCACTCCTCGGGATCGCGATAGACCGCGTCGACGGACCGCTGGCAGTCGAGATAGGCCGCATAGTCGGCAAGGAGCAGATAGCGGTCGCCGCCCTGCGTCAGTGACTCGACGATCGGCCGGAATAGGCCGGGCTGCTCCGGCGAGAAGTGATCGCCCGCGATCAGATCGAGCGCCGCCTTCAGCTCCGGATCGCGCTGATATCGCGCGACCGGATCATATCCAGCCGCATGCAGCGCGGCGATGTCGTCCACCGTCAGGCCGAAAGTGAAGAAGTTCTCGGCGCCGACCGCCTCGCGCATCTCGATATTGGCGCCGTCGAGCGTGCCGATGGTGAGGGCGCCGTTGAGGGCCAATTTCATATTGCCGGTGCCCGATGCCTCGGTCCCGGCGGTCGAGATCTGCTCGGACAGGTCGGCGGCCGGGATGATCACCTCGGCCGCGCTGACGCCGTAGTTCGGAACGAACACCAGCTTCAGGCGGTCCCCGACGGCCGGGTCGCTGTTCACGGCCTTCGCCACCGCATGGGTCAGCTTGATGATCAGCTTGGCCGTGGCATAGCCCGGCGCCGCCTTGCCGGCGAGGATCACGGTCCGCGGCTGAAGATCGCCGGCCGGCCCGCTGCGCAGGCGGTTATACAGCGTCACCACATGCAGCAGGTTCAGAAGCTGACGTTTGTATTCGTGGATCCGCTTGATCTGCACGTCGAACAGGGAGTTGACATTGACCTCGATGCCGCAGGTCCGGCCGATATAGGCGGCAAGCCTCTCCTTGTTGGCGCGCTTCACCGCCTGGAAGTCCCGGCGGAATGCCGAATCCCCGGCTAGCGGCGCGAGGGCTTCGAGGGCCGTGAGCTCCGTCTTCCAAGCTTGGCCGATGTGCCCGGAGATCAACCGCGCAAGCCCCGGATTGGCCTGATCGAGCCAACGTCGCGGCGTGACGCCGTTGGTCACGTTCACGATGCGGTCGGGGAACAGCCGGTCGAAATCGGCGAACACCGTTTCCTTCATCAGCCCGGTATGAACCTCGGAGACGCCGTTCACTTTATGGCTGCCGATAAAGGCAAGATGCGCCATGCGGACGCGGCGCTCGCCGCGCTCGTCGATCAGCGAAACGCGTCGCGGCAGGTCGGGGTCGTCTGGCGCGCGTTGCGCCGCCTCCCTCAGGAACCGGTCATTGATTTCGTAGATGATCTGCAGGTGGCGGGGCAGCATCTCCTCGAAAAAGGCGAGCGGCCAGCTTTCGAGCGCTTCCGGCATCAGCGTGTGGTTGGTGTAGGCGAAGGTCCGCTGCGTGATGCTCCAGGCTTGGCTCCAGTCCAGGAGGTGGACGTCCACCAGAAGCCGCATCAACTCGGCGATGCCGAGCGCCGGATGGGTATCGTTGATGTGGATCGCGACCTTGTCCGGAAGTGCGGCAAAGGGACGGCCGGACTTCATGAACTCGCGCAGGATGTCCTGGATCGAGGCGCTGACGAAGAAATATTGCTGCTTCAGGCGAAGCTGCTGGCCGGCGACGGTGACATCGTTCGGGTAAAGCACCCGCGACAGATTCTCCCACCGGTTCTTGTGCTCCACCGCGCGGGCGTGATCGCCATTGTTGAAATGCCCCAGGTCGAGCTCCCGCTTCGCCTTTGCCGACCAAAGGCGCAGGGTGTTCACCGTCTCCGACCGGAAGCCGGGGACCGCCACATCCTGGGCAACGGCAAGCATATCCTCCGTGTCGACCCAGCGCTGGCGGAGGCGCCCCTGGCGATCCCGTGCCGTCTCGACGCGGCCGTAGAAGCTCACCGGATAGTGCAGCTCCGGGCGCGGAAACTCCCAGGGATTGCCGAACCGCAGCCAATCGTCCGGCTGCTCCACCTGCCAGCCGTCCTCGATCTGCTGCCGGAACATGCCGTATTCATAGCGAATGCCATAACCGTAGCCCGGCAACCCGACGGTCGCCATGCTGTCGAGCAGGCAGGCGGCAAGGCGGCCGAGACCGCCATTGCCGAGCGCGGCGTCGCATTCGGAGTCGGCGAGTGTCTCGAGATCGTGGCCGACATCGGCGAGCGCCTCACGAACGACGTCATGCAGGCCCAGGCTGCGCAAGGCATCGGTGAGAAGGCGCCCGAGCAGAAACTCCATCGACAGATAGTAGACGCGCTTGCCGTCCTGCCAGTCGTGGCGGCGCGCGGTCTCGATCCGCCGCTGCGCGAGAAGCCCGCGGACCAGGGCGGCCGTCGCGAGAAACCAGTCGCGCCCCTGCGCCGCGCCGGGGTCCTTTCCCATTCCGTGCAGGAGATTCTCTTCGAGCCGCTGTTTCACCGACTCACGGGTCAATACGGGCTGAGTGCCCGGGGATACGTCGCTTCTAAACTTTGCCATCGCTCTACTTGCGTCTGTTCGGGAGGCCCTCATCCGACCCCTTTTCGATTCAAAATGTGTCGGAATTTCGCCGCCCACGTTTGTCGTCCTGACTGGAGGTTTTAGCGACGGGGCTGCCGGATGGATGCGCACTCTTTGTGACATCGTCTGGATGCCCATTCGGGATGTCCATAGCAGGTGCCGGCGGCCCTGCGGACTCGTCTGCCGAGAACGTGACCCCAATCGCGCGGTGGCGCGTGTTCCGGTCCTCCGCTCCAGACCCAACCCTACGATTTCATGGTTAATAGATGGTTACTGTAGCGGTTTTTCCCACCCGCTCGCCATGGCCAAGAGGAGTGAGGTCCGGAACGCTTCACCCACTCGACCGTTCTATAGGCATATGACGAATGTGGGGCCGGCTAGGCTGGAGGAGGTAGGCATGGCAGCCGATTCGAAAACGACGACGGATCACGACACCATCAAGCATTGGGCGGAAGAGCGCGGCGGCAAGCCGGCTTCCGTCGCCGGGACGGGCGGTGGCGACGATCCCGGACTGCTGCGAATCGATTTCGAGGACGACGAAAAGGACGACAAGCTGGAGCCGATCGGCTGGGACGACTTCTTTGAAAAGTTCGAGGCGCAGCGCCTGTCCTTCCTCTATCAGGACAAGACGGCCGACGGCAGCCTCAGCCGGTTCAACAAGTTCGTAAGGCGAGGTTGACCGGAGCGGGCTCTATGCCTTGTTCGCGGCCATCGTCGCGGTCCGGGCGCGGCCGATCGCGCTTCGGACCGCCGCCCGGCTTTGCTCGGTTCGCACGTAATGCTCGAGTTCGGCCGTCCGATGCGCCGCCGTATGGGCCGACAGCACGCGCCGTCGTGCCGCGAATCCGATTGCCCGGCGACGGGCCTCCGGGATCTCCGTGAGGAACCGCACGACATCGTCGGCGTCGTTGGCGATCAGAATCTCCCGATCGGGCTCGAACAGCCGGTCCAGCCCTTCCCACCAGTCGCTGATGATCGGCGCCCCCGCAGCGGCGGCCTCAAATAGGCGGACGCTGGGCGACCAGCCGGCGCGAACCATCTCCTGTCGGGTCAGGTTCAGGGTGAAGCGCTGCGCATTGTAGAACCGCCGATGCTCGCCCGGCGCCAGATGCTCAATGCGGGTGACGTTTCGCGGCCAAGTCAGGCTGTCTGGATATTGTGGCCCGGCGACGGCGAACCGGTGCTCCGGCAGCCGGCGTGCGACGGCCAGCAGCCGCCGCTCCAGGCCGGGCTGGCGATCGGCGCTATAGGTTCCGAGATATCCCAGATCCCAGGATCGCTCGACCGGTTCGGGAAAATACAGGTCCGGGTCGGCCGAGCAGTAGAGCGGCAGCGGCCGTCGCGCCCCGTAGTCATGGGCCAGCCGCGCCAGCAGCGGGCCGCCGGTGAAGGATAAATAAAGGTCGTAGAGCGGGATCTGATCGGCGCTCAGATACTCCTTGTCGCCGCGATCCAGCTTCGCCACCGTGACCGGCGTGTCGATATCGTAGAACGCGGTGATCCCCCGGGCGGTATCGATCACCCAACGGCCGACCTCGACACCCTCGGGCACATAGGACCCGACCACCACGAGGTCCGCTTGTGCCACCGCCGCCGAGAACCTCCGTTCGAGTTCCCGCAAATTCCGATAGAGGCATGTCCGCCCGTAAGGCGGATGCGGCAGATCGCGACTGTCGGCGTACCAGGGCAGGTCGCGCTCGAGGAACAGCACGTCATGTCCACGCTTGGCCAGCGCGCCGATCAGGCTGCGGTAGGTGGTCGCATGGCCGTTGCCCCAGGAGGAGGTGATCGACAGACCGATGAAGACGATCGAGAGCGCGCTCATGCAGACGCCCTCCTGCCGGAGAGTCCTGCCGCCCCGACTCTGTGGCTACCCCCCTGTCCATCGAGAATCGATTCGACCTGTCTCGCACGATGCGCATAGGTGTGCTCGGCCAGGATCCGCCGCTGCGCCGCCACGCCGATGCGGCGGGCGCGCTCCGGCGAGAGCCGTTCCAGATGCTGTGCGACCTCATCGGCGTCGCTCGCGACCAGCACCTCGACCTCCGGCTCGAGGAACAGCTCGATGCCTTCCCACCGGTCGGTGATCTGACAGGCGCCGGCGCCCGCCGCTTCGAACAGGCGCGTCGCCGGGGAGTAGCCGTTTCGCACCATGCTTTCGCGATGGATGTTCAGGATCGCCAGCGACGACGCGTTGAAGGCGTTGTGGTCGCCGGTATAGACGTGGCCCAGGACCCGGACGTTGGACGGCAGCGGCTTATCGTGCCAGCCATTGCCGCCGAGGACGAAGCGGCGATTCGGCAGCCGCTCGGCGGTCCGGATGAAGAAGCTCTCGACCCGCGCCTCACGATCGGGCAGCCGATTGCCGAGGAAGCCGAGATCGCCGGCGAAGCGATCGTCCGGCGGCGCCGGGAAATGCGTCGTCGGGTCGAGGGCGTTGTAGATCGGCACGCAGGCGCGCGCGCCCAGCGCCGCATATCCGGCGACGACCGGATCGCCGCCACCATAGGTGAGGACGAGGTCGTAGTCCGGGACCAGGGCGCGGAACGGGTCCTTCGGATTCACGCTCATCCGCTCCAGCGTCGCCGGCGCGTCGACATCCCAGAACAGGACGAGATTGTCGGGCCGCTTCGCCGCCGCGACTGCCGCCTCGAGCCATTCGTCTAGCACGCCGACGCCGCTCGCCTTGACAATGACGTCCGCGCCGCGCGCCGCGTCGAGCGCCCGCGCCGCCGCCGCCTCGGTCGCCTGATAGACGACCACCCGCGCCCAGTCCGGCGGGTCGAGGTCGCGATGCTTCTGGCGATCGAAGGCGTCGGGCTCATAGAAGGTCGTGCGATGGCCGAGCGCATGCAGCGCCCGGATGACGCCCCGGTAATAGGTCGCCGCGCCGTTCCAGTAAGCGGACAGAAGGCTTGAGCCGAAGAATGCGATCTCCATCTAGGTCTCCCCGACCAGAAGCTGTTCGTTCGCTTGCACCGCCGGCTCGCGAAGCGCGGCGCAGATCGCCAGAAGCTCGTCGACGCGATGGGTGCAGGTGTGATGGCGCAGGATCGTCTCCCGCCCTTGTCGGGCGAGTGCCGCGGCGCGGAGATCGTCGTTCAGCAGATCCCGCAGCGCGCGCGTCATGTCCTCGCCGCTGTCGACGAGCAGGAAATCGCTGCCCGGCGTGAACAGGCCTTCCGAATCCCGCCAAGGCGCGCAGATCAGCGGGATGCCGCAGGCCAGCGCCTCGAAAAGGCGGATGGTCGGGATGCCGGGCAGCGCTTCGACATACGGCCGTCGCGGGACGTGCACCGTGACGCGGAACTGCGCGAACGCCTCCGGCACCGCATAGTTTGGCAGCCAGCCGCGATAGTCCGCGCCCGCCCCGGCGATTGCCGCGATGGCGTCGTCCGGATAACGGACGCCGTAGATCTCGGCCCGGAGACGAAGCCGTTCGACCGGCGACAGCAGGAAGTCGCGGAGCTCGGCGGTCCGTTCGCCGTCGCCCCAATTGCCGATCCAGACCAGATCGCCGCGTTTCTCCCGCGGCATCGGGCGGAACAGGCTGATATCGGCCGCTTCATGCCAGGTCCAGGCTGAGCGCGCCCAGCCATGGCGGACATAGATTTCGCGGATCACCTCGCCGAAGGCGAGCACTCCATCATAGCCGTCGAGATCGAAGGCCGCCATGGTCTCGGGCGCCGTCACCGATCGGTGATGGGTATCGTGGAAGAACAGCAGGAACCGTCCGCCGCGTTTTCGGCGTCGGCCCAAGGCCGCGACGAGTTCTGGCTCGTTCCACTCATGGACGAGGACAATGTCGACGCCGTCGAGTGCCGCGTCGAGGTCGAGTGTCGCTAGCGCATATTCATGCCGGACGATCTCGGGAAAGAGTGACTCGAACGCCGCGATCGGCGCCGTGCCGTGCCCGGCGATCAGGTTGGCGCGGCTCCAGCCGTCCTTCGGCTCGTAGACGCGGACCTCATGGCCGCGGCGCAGCAGGTCGCGAACGACGCCGCGAAGAAAATGGGCGTTACCGTGATTCCAGTCCGACGCGATGGAGTGATAGAAGAGGGCAAAACGCATGGCGCCCTAGATAAGTGCCGGTGTGACGATGTCGGCACTGCCGACGCCAGTGCCGGCATCGGCCCCGACCCCGACCCCGACCCCGACTGGGGCGCCAACTCGAGTGCCGACCGGCGAACGCCGATCCGCGATGATTTCCTGATAAAGGCCCCGGTAGGCCTGCGTCATCGCCGGCGCGTTGTAGCGGTGCGCGCGAGCCCGAGCCGCCGCGCCGAGCGCGTCGCGAAGATGGGGGCGGCGGATCAGCTGATGGATCGCCGCCGCGAGTTGCGCCCGGTCGTCGGGCGGCACGAACAATGCCGCCCCCTCCCACAGCTCGCGCATCGTCGGGTTGTCGCCAAGGACGAGCGCGCAGCCGGCGAGCGCGGCTTCGAGGGCAGTCAGCCCGAAGGGCTCGTAATGGGCAGGCAGCGCGAAGATCGCGGCGCGGCCGAGCCAGCGTGCGAGATCGTCGCTTGGCAGGCGGCCGAGAGGGGTGAGGTTGCAGGGCTGCCAGCCCGCATCGTCGGGACCTCGGCAGTCACCCGCGAGATAAATCGGCCAGGGCAAGGCTGGCGCGATCTCGTCAAGTGCCCGGATGTTCTTGGCCTCGTCCCAGGCGCGTCCGGCGGTGATCACGAAGGGTTCCTTCGCCAAGGCGGGAAACGCGGCCGCGGACCGACCGTTATGGATGACACGCGCGCCCGGCAACGGCCCGTAAAGCGGTTGGAGGGCAGCGAGCAGCGATTGGCTCGGCGCGACCACCGCATTTGCGCCCTGCAGGGCCGCCGCGACCATGTCGGTATAGGACGACAAGTCGCGCGGCAGCGGCGACCGCTTCACGGCGCACCACCAGGAAGCGATGCAGGAGTGGGCGACGACCAGACAGGGCGCACGCCAGGGCAGCGTCGCATGCGCGTAATTGTTCAGGTGAACGATATCGGGGCGATGCGTCTCCTCCAGCGCGAGCAGCCACCGCCCCGCCTCGATCAGATCGATGTCCGCATCCCGCATCCATTCCAGCCTGAAGTCCCCCTCCTCGACGAGGAGGCCGGGAACCGCTTCGCTAGCGGCACGCTGCGCATCCGATCGGCGACCGCCCATCACGGCGAGGACGGTCGAAATCTGCAGATCGCTCAGCCCGCGGGCGAGTTCGAGGGCATAGTCCCAGACTCCGCCGACCGGATCGGCGGTCATCAGAACCCGCTGCACTCCTAGGGCCTCCAGCATGGCCGGTGTTTCATGATGCGCTCCTTTCATACAGCGGCACGACCGTGCGGTCGTCGCGGGTTTCGCTGAGCCAGGTCATCAGCTTGGCCACACCGGCCTCCACGTTGACGGTCGGGGCCCAGCCCGTCGCGCTGTGGAACTTGCCGATGTCGGAGACGTAGTAGAGCTGGTCTCCGGGCCGCGCCGGGCCGTGGGTGACGTTCGGTTGCAGCGGGCCGAGCCGGCGGATGAGATCGAGCAGCTCGATCAGGCTGGTCGTGTTCTTGGACCCGCCGCCGATATTGAAGGCCTGCCCCCGGATCTTCGGCATGTGGTGCTGGGCGAGAACCATGGCATCCACCAGATCCTCGACATAGAGAATGTCGCGCACCTGCTTGCCGTCGCCATAGATTGTGATGTCTCCGCCCTGCAGCGCCTTGATGAGGAAATGGGCGACCCAGCCCTGATCCTCCGTTCCGCGTTGATGCGGCCCGTAGATGCAGCTCATGCGAAATACGACGGCCGGCAGGCCGTAGGTGCGGGCATAGTCGAGGACATACTGATCCGCCGCGCCCTTCGAGCAGCCATAAGGGCTGTGGAAGTCGAGCGCCCGCGTTTCAGCCACACCTCGCTTCGCCACATTCGGATCGATCGGAACGTGACGGTGCGCTTGGCATTCCAGCGGGATGTCGCTCAAGGCGCCATAAACCTTGTTGGTCGAGGTGTAGACCAGCCCCGGCGGTTGATCGGCGGCACGCAGCCCCTCGAGCAGATTGAGGGTGCCGCGGGCATTGATTTCGAAATCCTCCACGGGCGCGCACAGGCTCGTCGTCACGGCCACCTGGGCGGCGAAGTGGAACAGCCAGTCGGCTTGCTTCACCGCATCGCGCGCCGCGTCGGCATCGCGGACGTCGGCAATCTCCGCCGATACTCTGCCGCGATGCTTCTCCATGAGCCAAGTTAGGTTTTCCTCGACCCCGGCGCGGCTCAGATTGTCGAAGATCAACACCTGCTGCCCCGATTGCGCAAGGCGGTCGGCAAGGTTGATGCCGATGAAGCCGGCACCACCCGTGATGACCGCCTGCTTCCGGCCGAACCCGACGCGGGCGAGGCGCGACGTCCGAAGCTCCTTCGGAATGGTGACTCGCCGTCGCAGCGCGCGCGCGTTGTCGATTCCACCCTGCATCAACAGGCGCGAGAGCAGCTTGGGATCGCCGCTCGCCGTGACCAGGCCAAGATGGCACCGCTCGTCGACCTCGCTTCTTCCGGCCCCATTCGGCGCCCTCTGATCGGCGTCCTGATAGCGGCACCAATAGACACGGCGGACCGGCGCATCGAGGGCCGCCAGAAGGCTATCGACTTGACCCATTCCGTTGGCTGCCCCATTGGCCGTCGACATCGCGTGACCGGCCTCGGTGATCCAGATTTCCGGATCGAGGTCGAAGCGGTCGAGAATACCCCGGATCGCGCCGATCGTTTCCTGCCAGCCTTGCCAAGGAGCCCCTGCTTGAGTCTCCTCGTTGCCGGAGAGGCGATGAATGCCTATGGCGTCGCAATGATCGATGACGCTGCGCTCGCAGGTCAGGCGCAGCCAGTTCACGCCAGTCGGACAAAGACCGCTGAGGATCGTCTTCTTGCCGCGCTGTTTTACCCGGCGTGCAGCGGTGGCGACGGCATCGCAGACGGCGGCCGAGTCGGGATCGAGATGCCAGTTCCAGTCGTTCCGACCATCCGGCTCGGTCCACAGTTCCAGCCACTCGAAATGCGCGCCATGCCGAATCACCATGCGATCGAGGAAGTCGACATAGTTCTTGAGTTCCTGCGCCCGGGAGAATGCCCGAGACGGAGCGCCGCAGGACAGCGCGGGATGGGTGAAGCAGGGAAGGACGTCGACATCGTGGGCGAGGCGCGTCAGCAGCCAGTCATACCATTCCTTGCCGCCCGGCTGATGGTATTCCGCCCAGCACAGCTTGGTGCGCAGGGTGCCGATGCCAAGCCGCCTGAGCCCGGCAACGACCGTTTCGACGCGATCATGCTCTCCGGGCCGAAACCGCTCAGCCACGCCGAGGAACGGTTGCCGCCGCGCCCTCCGCGCGACCTGCAGGATGGATCCGCCGGCGTTCATACCGCCAGGCCTCTACAGGCGAGTTCGCGGTTCGCCTGGTCGAAGCGGTCCGTCGCGTCCTGCTGGCGAAGCCAGCCGGTCAACTCGGATAAGCCTTCATCGAGGTCGATCTCCGGCTCAAAACCGAGGCCACTGCGCGCTGTCGACAGATCGGCGAAGCAGTGGCGGATATCGCCGGCGCGATAGCGTCCGCTGATGTCGGCCGTAAGCTGAGGACGGCCCAGCAGGTGACTCAGCTTCGCCGCGATATCCAGGATCGACTGGCTTTGCCCGCTGCCGATATTGAAGACGCGGCCGGCGGCGTCCGTACGCTCCAGCGCCAGACGGCAAGCGCGCGCCACGTCGCGGACATGCACGAAGTCGCGCCGCTGCCGCCCATCCTCGAAGACGATGGGGCGGTTGTCGTTCAACAGCCGCGAGGCGAAGATTGCCAGCACGCCGGTATAGGGGTTCGACAACGCCTGCCTCGGCCCATAGACGTTGAAGAAGCGCAGCGCGACGGTCGGAATCGAATAGGCGCGCCCGATGATCAGACAGGCGCGTTCCTGCATATATTTCGACAGGGCGTAGATCGAGGCGAGAGACGGGGTCTTGCTCTCCGGCGTCGGCACCGGCGTCAGCGGAGCGCCGGTGGCGTCATGAAGCTCCCACTCTCCGGCCTTGAGCTGCTCGAAGCTTCTTTCCTGTCCTTCGCGAAGCTCGCCGGAAGTCGTCCGGTACAGCCCCTCGCCATAAACGCTCATTGACGAGGCGACGATCAGCCGCTCGATCGGCTGTTCCGCGAGCTGCTCGAGAAGAACGGCCGTCCCGAGATCGTTGGCGGCGACATAGTCGGCGATCTGATACATGCTTTGGCCGACGCCGACCATCGAGGCGAAATGGAACACCGCGTCGACACCGTCCAGCGCCCGCCCGACCGCGCCAGGATCGGTAATGTCGCCGACCATCAGGTCGACGTCATCCGCAAGATAACCCGGACGTGCGGGATGGCCGTCATGGACTTGCTCCGACAGATTATCGAGGACGCGAACCCGGTATCCGTTCCGAAGAAGTTCGTCGGCCAAGTGCGATCCGATGAAACCGGCCCCACCCGTAACCAGTACCTGCTTCGACATCCGCGACTCCCTATAGGGAAAACAAGAAAATGCAGCGATGGTTCCCAAGATATGCGCCGCGAAGCCGAGTATCGGACCTGCGGCGCACATGTCAGATCTTGGAGTTGGAAGGTGGAAGCGACGAGCGCTGCCTTCCTGTAGCAAGAACTCACAAACCGACAGAAAGTTTCGTAGGAAAAAATTCTTATACGGTAGGTGGATGGATTTCCGCCCGAGGTTTTTTTCCGATAAGTAGTTCCGCCGCCTGCGACAATTCATCGATCATGGATCCGAAAAGGGGCGGGCGGGGACGGGAACGTGCCGAGGTTCAGCGGTGTTACCGGAAGGAGGGCAAGGGCCGCGGTGCGCCCTTGGGGTGCCGTGCCGGCTGCGTACAGGATGTGAAATGGTTGGATCTTACGACCTCGTGGTGATCGGAACCGGCGTCGCGGCCTCGCCGATCGCGCGGGAATGTCGCGCGGCCGGGTGGCGGGTCGCTGTCGTCGACAGCCGCCCCTTCGGCGGCACCTGCGCGCTTCGGGGCTGTACGCCGAAGAAGGTGCTGGCGCATGCGGCCGCAGTCATCGACAGCGTCGCGCGGCTGCGGGGCAAGGGGATCGCCGGCGAAGGTGCTCACATCGACTGGGCCGAACTGATAGCGTTCAAACGCTCCTTCACGGATCCGGTGCCGGAACGGAATGAAAGAAGCTTCGACGAGCAGGGCATCGACAGCTTCCATGGGGCGGCCCGCTTCGTCGGCCCGCGCAGCGTCCGCGTCGGCGACGACGTTCTCGAGGCCCGGCGCATCGTCGTCGCCAGCGGCGCCGAACCGGTGACGCTGCCGATCGACGGGACCCAGCACCTTTCCACCAGCGATGATTTCCTGGAACTCGACGCGTTGCCGGACCGGATCATTTTCGTCGGCGGCGGGTATATCGCCTTCGAGTTCGCGCATCTCGCGGCGCGGGCCGGCGCGCAGGCCACGATCCTGCATCGCGGCGACCAGCCGCTCGAGCGGTTCGATCCCGATCTCGTCGGTCTGCTCGTCGAGCGGACGCGCGCGATCGGCGTCGATCTGCGCGTCAAGCATGAGGTGAAGCGGGTGGAGAAGACGCCGCGAGGGGTGATCGTCCATGCCGATGGCACCGAGGGCGAGCAGCGGTTCGAAGCGGATTTCGCCGTCCACAGTGCCGGGCGGGCGCCGCAGCTCGATCGGCTCGATCTGGCGGCGGGCGAAGTCGTGCGCGATGGCCGCGGACCGAAGCTGAACGACTATCTGCAGAGCATGTCGAACGACGCCGTCTATTTCGCCGGCGACGTCACGGGCAGGGGCGCGCCTTTGACTCCGGTAGCCTCGCTCGATGCCGATGTCGTCACGGCCAACCTGCTGCAAGGGAATCATGTGAAGCCGGACTATACGGGCACGCCGAGCGTCGTCTTCACCAGCCCGCCGATCGCCGGCGTCGGCTATCTCGAGGCTCAGGCGCGCGCGGCCGGGCTGCGGTTCCGGGTCAATCATCGACCGACGCCGGACTACTTCAGCGCCCGGCATGTCGGCGAAACCTGCTCCGGCCACAAGGTCCTGATCGAGACGGAGACGGATCGGATCCTCGGCGCCCATCTCGTCGGGCCGGAGGCCGGGGAGGTGATCAACCTGTTCGCGATCGCCATTCGGACGGGGCTACCGGCGCGGGACCTGAAGCGCGCGATCCTGGCCTTCCCGACTGTCTCCAACGACATTCAAAGCATGGTCTAGAAAAGGCCGGCCCGGACGGGAATCGGTGTCGTTTGAGGCATGGCCCCCACCCTCCCGCTCCGCGGGTTGCCCCCTCCCCCAGCCAAGCTGGGGGAGGGGGCATCAGACCTGGATCCGTTCGGCGAGAATCCGGTCGAAGGTCGTCAGCTCGGCCGCGACCCGGCCATAGACCGAGTCCGGCGGATAGCCGCCGTCGGCGTCACGCTCTCCGGCCGGGCGGCCGGTGAACAGCTCGATGGCCTCCTCGATAGTCGCAATGCTCCAGATGTGGAAGCGACCGGCGGCCACCGCTTCGGTGATCTCGTCGCGGAGAATGAGGTCGGCTTCGTTGGCGGCCGGGATCGCCACGCCCTGGGTTCCGCTCAGCCCGCCGGCGTCGACGCAGCAGCGGAAAAAGCCCTCGATCTTGTGGTGGATGCCGCCCACGGCCTGCGCCTGCCCGCGCTGATTGACCGAGCCGGTGATCGCCAGATCCTGGCGCAGCGGCACGCCTGCGAGATCGGACAGAATCGCCAGCAGCTCGGCGATCGAGGCGCTATCGCCCTCGACCCCGCCATAGCTCTGCTCGAAGGTGATGGAGCAGTTGAAGGACAAGGGGATACGCCGGGCGAAATGGCCGGCGAGGAACCCCTGCAGCACCATGACGCCCTTCTGCTGGATCGGTCCGCCGAGGGTGGTGTCGCGCTCGACATTGATCACGCCGAGCCGACCGACCGAGGCCCGCGCCGTCACGCGGGTCGGCGCCCCGAAGGCGTGGTCGCCGAGGTCGCGCACCGTCAGCGCGTTGACTTGGCCGACGACCGCGCCGACAGTGTCGATCATCACCATCCCGCGGGCGATGTTCTCGTGCAGCCGGTCCTCGACCCGCGCATTGCGCTGCCGCCGGGCCCTCATCGCGTCGATCACCGCCTGTTCCGAGAGGACGGCGGAACGGGCGCCGCCCTGGAGCAGCAGGGCTTCGCCGATCAGGTCCTCGAGCCGCTCGAACTGCGCCGTCAGCTTGTCGCGCCGCGCCGCCCAACGCGCGGAGATGCCGAGCAGCCGCCGGAGCGCCCCTTCCTCGCAGGTCGCGTTCTGATGCGCCGCCGCCATGCGGCGGATCAGCGCGGCATAGCAGGCGAGGTTCTGCGGCGTCGCGTCCATGTCGGTGTCGATGTCCGCCTTGATTTTGAAATGGATCTGGAAGTCGGGATCGGCCGAGAAGAAGGTGTAGTACCAACGGGGCGCGCCGACGATAACGATCTTGACGTCGAGCGGAATGGGTTTCGGTCGCGGCGCCCCCGCGATCGGCATCGCGCC
Source organism: Virgifigura deserti (assembly GCA_003576685.1). Classification (GTDB taxonomy): domain Bacteria; phylum Pseudomonadota; class Alphaproteobacteria; order Dongiales; family Dongiaceae; genus Virgifigura; species Virgifigura deserti. Next base: position 128,419 of record QOZR01000013.1, on the reverse strand, counting down.
GGCGCGATAGGGCTCCTCGACGCGGATCTCCCGGTCGCGCAGAGCCGCCTTGAGAGAACTCCAGAGCCGGGCGTCGTTCGCCAGCGCCTCGGCCCGCAGGACCAGGACGCCGCCATTGGCCCGGTGCAGCGATCCGGCGCGGATCAGGGCGAAATTCGTCCTGAGCGCGCCGTTCGCCTGCTCATAGTCGATCCGGCCGAACAGGGCCTCGTAGCTCGGATTGGCCTCGACGACGACGCTGGGATGCGGATCGTCGGAATGATCGACCAGAAGATTGACCGCATAGCGCCGTTCCGGCGGCTCTGCCGTGGCGGCCGACTGGTCATCAGGCTTCGGCCGGAACCGTTCCAGGTTGTCGAGGATGTCGATGCGCATCTCGGTGAGCCAGCGGGCAAGGCCGGCATAGCTGGAGAACTCGCCGACAAGGGCATCGAGCAGAGCATCGGTCGCCTGCTCGGCGATCTCACGCTCAAATGTTCGGGCCCACTCGGTGAAGGCGATCTGTCGCGCGGCGGCCCAGCGATTGATCTCGGCGAGCTGTTCCGCGATGCGGCGGCGCGCTTCCTCGTCGACCGCCGCCGGCGCCGTTGCGGTATCGCCGCTTTCGTCCGACCGTGCCACGATGGCCATGCCGCCCTGCGGCGCCTGCGCCAGATCGAGGCCGTGCCGGCTTGCCTCTGCCCGCAGGGCTTCGAGGCGCAGCGCTACCTCGCTCTGCGCCGCCTCTCGCTTGGTGCCAATCTGCTTCTGGACGGCCTCGCTGCCGAAGGCCTGCACCAACGCCTCACGGATCTGCGGAACCAGCGCGGCCATCCGGTCGCGGAACCGGCGGCCGACTCCGGCCGGAAGGCGGTATGGCCGCGGCCGATGCGGCCGCCGGAAGTTGTTCAGATAGACCCAGTCGTTCGGCTGAGGCCGCCGCGCGACCGCCTGCTCCAGGAATGCGACCGTCGCGCTCATCCGGCCGCTGCGATCCTCGCCGAGGACGAAGACGTTGAAGCCCGGCTCGTCGATCGACAGCCCGATCTCGAGCGCCTCGCGCGCGCGCCAGTGGCTGGACAGGCCGAAAATATCAGCGCCTTCGCACGGGCCGGCCTCGAAGCGGGGCAGGCCGACCTCGGCGACAGTCAGTTTCTTCGCTGGCACCAGTGCATCACCCGGAATGGTTCGGCGCGCATTTCAACGGTAGGGATCATCCCGCCGGCATCGCAAGGCCGTCAAGGACCGTGACCTCAGAACTTCTCCGTCGCCGGCCGCAGGTCGATCTCCTGCGTCCAGGCGCTCGGCGGCTGTTGGTGGAGCTGCCAATAGGTTTCCGCGATCGCTTCGGGCTTCAGCGTGCCGTCTTCGCCGGATCCGATCTGGCCGTCGATTACGATATGGGCAACATGGATGCCGCGAGGACCGAGTTCCCGTGCCATGCTCTGGGCCACCGCGCGCAGGCCGAACTTTCCAACCGCCAGATTGACGAAACCGGCGCTGCCACGCAGCGAGGCGGTCGCGCCGGTGAACAGGATGGTGCCGCCTCCTTCGGCCAACATCATCTGCGCTGCCGCGCGGCCAATCAGGAAGCCGCCGAGGCAGCCGATCCGCCAGCAACGCTCGAACTCCGCGGGTTCGGTCTCCAGGACGGATTTCGGCAAATAAGCCCCGGCATTGTAGACGGCGAGAGTCGGCGCGCCGATATCCGCAGCCACCCGCTTGAAAAGCGTCTCGACCTGATCCTCCTGCGTCGCGTCGCAGTCATAGGCGCGGCCCGATATCTCGTCGGCCAGCGCCGTCAGCCGGCTCGCCTCGCGCGCGGCCATGGCTACGGTCAGCCCGGCCTTGGCGAAGCGCCGCGCCAGCGCCGCGCCAAGCCCCGGACCGACCCCGACGATCAGCGCCGTCTCGTTTGTCGACATCGTTGACGACCTCCCGATCCGTGCGTTCCTCTCGGAAAGAATAGGGTTGCCGGGCGGAACAACCAAGCCGCTCCTCGCCGCCTCTGGAGTGGGAATGCTGGGCGATGTGAGCGCGAAAGAAAACGGCGTTTATCTATGAAAATTTCGGACGTGTATCAAGAATAGGAACAATATTACGCATTTCTGAACATTAACAGTCGGTTCAGGCATCAGTGGCAATCTTCCCGTCCGGCTTGGCAAGAGGAGATCCACGACCATGATCAACTTCTTCAAGAGCTTCGCTGCGGAAGAGTCCGGTGCCACGGCCATCGAGTACGGCCTGATCGCCGCTCTCGTTTCGGTCGCTGCGATCATCGCGCTGACCGCGATGGGTGAGTCATTCGACCTCTTCACCTATGTCTCCGACATGTTCAAGGCCGCAATGTCGGCTATTGATCTTGCGTAAGGGTCGGCATCGACCCTGACCCGGGCTGCCTTTCGCAGCCTGTGAGCGAATGCATCAAGGGGGCGCGCTGCCGAAAGTGGCGCGCCCCTCCCGCATCTATTTCAGGTCTCTTGCCGGGACATGAGCGTCTCGCCATAGTGCGCGGCGGGATCGTTACCGTCCTCGAGGGGGGCTCATGTCCGAGCGGCGCGTTCTGATCGTCGATTTCTCGGCGGATAGCCGGAATCGGCCTTTTGGCAGTGCGGTCGCCGCGGCCCTGCCGGCCGGGGTCGATCACGAGATCGTCCGTTGCGATGCGGTCGATGACTGGGGGCGGAGAGCCTCCGAGGTCAGCCATCTGATCCTGTCGGGCTCGGATATTCCGCTGCCACGGTCGGAAGCCTGGTTCGAACCGACCCGCCGCCAAGTGCGGACCGTGATCGAGAGCGGCCTGCCGGTTTTCGGCATCTGTTTCGGCCATCAGCTCATTGTCCAGTCGCTCGGCGCACCCGACATGGTTCGGCGGGCGGATGTAGGTGAGTTCGGCATTACTGAGCTCACGCCGCTGCCCGCATTTGCGAGCGATCCGGTCGTCGGCCGAGGGCTCGGTCGCCCACTCAGGGGGTATAATCTGCATGCCGACGAGGTCGTCGCCGAAACGGCGGTTCCGGCTCTCGGCCTCACCCTGCTGGCGAGGAGCGAGGCCTGTGCCGTGCAGGCCTACCATGTGGCCGGCCGGCCGGTCTGGGGCGTCCAGTTCCATCCCGAATTGACCGGCGAGGCGGTCGCCGCGGCCGTGGCCGTCGCGCCGCTGTCGTTCGGCCAGCCGGCGCCGGATGCGGCGGCGATCGACCGCATCGCGCATGGCCCGAGCTGCCGCCACCCCGGCATTTTCGCCGCGTTCCTCGCCGTGGACCGCCGATAGCTCATAAAAGGGTTGTTCGCCGACATCCGTTTGGCGCCGCAACGTCGCGCTGTTCCGCTCATCTTGGCTTAGCTATGCTGCGGTTCCATGACAGCCGCATGAGGTAAGCATGTCGGATCTTGCCGCGATGATCGAGGCGGCGCGGGCCGCGCGGGCGAATGCCTACGCGCCCTATTCGAAGTTCGCCGTCGGCGCCTGCATCCGGGGCGGCAGCGGTCGGCTCCATAGCGGATGCAATGTCGAGAACGCGGCCTTTCCGCAGGGCCTGTGCGCCGAGGCGGTCGCGATCGGCGCGATGGTGGCCGCCGGTGAGTCGCGCATCATCGAGGTCCTTCTGCTGGCGGATGGCGAGCCGCTCTGCACGCCCTGCGGCGGTTGCCGGCAGCGGCTCGGCGAGTTTGCCGGGCCGGACGTCCCGGTTCATCTTTGCGACCTGTCGGGTCTGCGTCGGACGCTGTCGTTCGGCGAGTTGCTGCCCTTTCCGTTCACTGCCGTCGGGTTCGGCGCATGATGACGGCTCCGTCCGCTGACCGCGCCGCCGCGGCGGTCGCCGAGCGCGCGCCGGGCTTCGTGCCCCGGGTCGGGCTGATCCTCGGCTCCGGGCTCGGCGGTGTGGCCGACAGAATCGTCGATCCGATCGCGATTCCCTATGCCGATCTGCCCGGCTTTCCGCAGCCGGGGGTGGAAGGGCATGCGGGGCGGCTGGTCCTCGGGCGGCTTGGCGGCGAAGCCGTCGCCTGCCTGCAGGGGCGGGTGCATCTGTTCGAGGGCGCCGACGCGGCGGACATCCGGCTTCTGGTCCGGACCCTTAAGCGTCTGGGATGCGAAATCCTGATCGCCACCAACGCGGCCGGGTCGCTGCGCGCCGGCATGGCGGCGGGCAGCCTGATGATGCTCGCCGACCACATCAACCTGCTGCCCATGAATCCGCTGGTCGGGCCGAACGACGACGCCTTCGGTCCGCGCTTTCCGGCGCTGGACGAGGCCTATGATCCGGTACTCCGCGACCGCTTCCGCGCGGCGGCCGGCGCGGCCGGCTTGGCGCTTACGGAAGGCGTCTATCTCGCCTATCTCGGCCCCAGCTTTTCCACCGTGGCGGAATCGCGCGCCTTCATCCGGCTCGGCGCCGATGCGGTCGGCATGTCGACCGTGCCGGAAGTGATCGTCGCGCGCCATTGCGGCCTGCGCGTCGCGGCGATTTCCGCCATCGTCAGCCCATCTGCCGGTGTCGAGACAGCGGCCGGAAGTGAGGCGACCAGCCATGAGCAGACCCTGGCGATGGCCGCGCGGGCGGGCGAGGATCTGTCGCGACTTCTCGTCGCCTTTCTCGAACGGCTCTCCAATGGCGACCGGCGCTGAACCGGGGCAGGCCGACGGCGGATCTTGATCCTATGGCCGGGACGCCATTCCTTCCCCAGGAGATTATACGGCGCAAACGTGACGGGGCGGTGCTCGACGCTGCCGAGATCGAAGCCTTCGTGCGCGGCCTGATCGATGGCTCGATCGGCGAGGGCCAGGTTGCCGCCTTCGCCATGGCCGTCTTCTTCCGCGGCATGAACATGGACGAACGGATCGCGCTGACCCGGGCGATGACCCATTCGGGCACCGTGCTGGACTGGTCCGCGCTCGATCTGCCGGGGCCCGTCCTCGACAAGCACTCGACAGGCGGCGTCGGCGACAAGGTCAGCCTGATGCTGGCGCCGCTCGTCGCCGCCTGTGGCGGCGCCGTGCCAATGATCGCCGGCCGCGGCCTCGGCCATACCGGCGGCACGACCGACAAGCTCGAAAGTATTCCCGGCTATCGAGCCCAGCCGGATCTCGCCCGTTTCCGGGCGGCTGTCGCCGGAACCGGCTGTGCGATCGTCGGCCAGACGCCGGATCTCGCGCCGGCCGACCGGCGCTTCTACGCGATCCGCGACGTGACTGCGACGGTCGAATCGGTTCCGTTGATCACCGCGTCGATTCTGTCGAAGAAGCTCGCCGCCGGGCTCGACGGGCTCGTCATGGACGTCAAGCTCGGCAGCGGCGCCTTTGCCACCGGGCTCGATACGGCACGGGAGCTGGCCGACAGCCTCGTGCGCGTGGCCGGCGGCGCCGGCCTGCCGACGGTGGCGCTGCTTACCGACATGAACCAGGTGCTGGGCCGAACCGCCGGCAATGCCCTCGAGGTGGGGGAGGCGATCGATTACCTGACCGGCGGCGCGCGCGATCCGCGGCTGCACGAGGTCGTGCTCGCGCTTGGCGCCGAGATGCTGATTCTCGGGCGCCTTGCCGAGGATCCGGCCACCGCCCGCGCCGCGCTGCTGCGGGCGCTCGAATCCGGAGCGGCGGCGGAGCGCTTCGAGCGGATGGTGGCGGCGCTCGGCGGCCCCACCGATCTTACCGAAGCGCTGGGCCGGCATCTCCCGCGCGCGCCGGTCTGCCGTCCGGTGCGGCCTGTCCGTCCCGGAACCGTCACCATGATCGATGTCCGCGCGCTCGGGCTTGCCGTTGTGAACCTCGGCGGCGGCCGCAAGCGCGCGGAAGATGCGATCGACCATCGCGTTGGTCTCGACGAGGTTGCCGGGCTTGGCGAAGCGGTCGGAGCCTCGCGGCCCCTGGCGCTGGTTCATGCGCGCACCGAAGCCGCGGCGGATCGGGCGGCCGAGGATGTCCGCGCCGCCTTCGCCATCGGTGCCGCACAGCCCGATGCCGGACCGGTGATCCGCGAGCGGATTGCCGCGCTCATGCGCTGAGCCGAATGTTCCTCCCGCTCCGCCTGTCCCTGTTCTACGTCGCCTACTTCACCGTTGTCGGGATCACACTGCCGTTCTGGCCGGTCTGGCTGAAGGCGCAGGGGCTCGACGGCGGCGAGATCGGCATCCTGCTCTCGCTCCCGTTCTGGGTGAAGCTGCTGACCAATCCGCTGATCGCGCGCAAGGCCGACCGCCTCGGCCAAGCGCGGCGGCCGCTGATCCTGTTGGCCCTCGGCAGCCTCGCGGGCTATGCGCTGTTCATCTTTGCCGGCGGATTCTGGTCCATCCTCGTCATCACCGTTTTGTCCAGCATCTGCCTGACCGCACTGATGCCGCTCGGCGACAGCTTGACGATCCGAACGGCGATCGACCGGCAGTTGGACTATGGGCGTATCCGGCTTTGGGGCTCGCTCTCCTTCATCCTCGCCGCCAGCGTCGGCGGCGGCCTGTTCGCCGGCCGCTCGCCGAACCTGATCCTCGACGCCCTGCTGGTGGCCCTGGCCCTCACCGTCGCCGCTTGCCTCGGCCTGCCCGAGCAGCGGCCCGCGCCGCGCCGCGCCGCCGATGGGGGCGTCTCCGGCCTTCTGGCCGACCGGCGCTTTCTTCTGTTTCTCGCCGGCGCCAGCCTGATCCAGGCGAGCCACGGCGTCCTCTATGGCTTCGGCACGCTGCATTGGCAGGCGGCAGGTTACGCGAGAGACACGATCGGCTGGTTGTGGGCGGAGGGCGTCGTCGCCGAAATCCTGCTCTTCAGTTTCGGCGCCACTGTCCTGCGCCGTCTCGGCAGTCCGGGTCTGCTCATCCTCGGCGGCGTCGCGGCCGTCGTCCGCTGGATGCTCCTGGGGTTCAGCACGGATCTGCCGGTTCTGATCCTGGCGCAAGTGCTGCACGGCCTCACTTTCGGCGCGACACACCTCGCCGCCATCGACTTTCTGGGCCATGCCGCGCCGCCCGGACTGTCGGCCACGGCACAGAGTCTCTACGGCGCGGTCGCGCTCGGCGCCGTCTCGGGGGTCGTCATGCTGTTCTCGGGGACGCTCTACGAAACCTTCGGCGGCGCGGCTTTCTTCGCGATGACGGGGCTGGCGATCGCCGGTACCATGGTGGCGGCCCTGCTCGCGCGCGTGTCGCCGGCAATTCGATTTCAGGAGGTGCCATGACCTCGAACGCCGATGAGTTTCCCAGCCTCCGGGTGCTCGGCCATCCGCTGATCCAGCACAAGCTGTCGCTGCTGCGCGACAAGCGCACGCCGACCATCCAGTTCCGGCAGCTTCTGCGCGAGATCGCCCTGCTGATGGGCTACGAGATCACGCGGGACCTGCCGGTCGGGACCGAGCGGATCGAGACGCCGTTGGCCGTGATGGACGCGCCGAGGATCGCCGGCAAGAAGGTTGTGATCGTCTCGATCCTGCGGGCCGGCCTCGGCATGGCCGACGGGCTGCAGGACCTGATCCCCTCCGCGCGGATGGGACATATCGGCCTCTATCGCGATCCCGTAACCAAGCGGCCGGTCGAATATTTCGTCAAGCTGCCGGAGCCGGAAGGGCGGCTGTTCATCCTGGTCGATCCGATGCTGGCGACGGGCTATTCCGCGCGCTATGCCGCCGACCTGCTCAACCGCCGCGGAGTCGCCGACAGCCATATCCGCCTGATGGCGTTGGTCGCCGCGCCCGAAGGCATGCGGGTCTTCCGTGACGCCCATCCGGACATCCCGGTCTATGCCGCGGCGCTCGACGAGCGCCTCGACGATCACGCCTATATCGTCCCCGGACTGGGCGATGCGGGCGACCGCCTGTTCGGCACGAAATAGCGCTTCAGGAGTCCCGGCCGACCAACGTCTCCAGGCGCGCGGCCAGCTTGTTCGCGGTTTCGCTGCCGTCGCCCTTGACCTGCCTCTCGAGGATCAGCCGCAGCGCATCGAGATGGGCCTGAATGATCGGCAGATCGGCGTCGCGAATTGCGGCTGACTGCTTGATCAACTGACAGAGAGACTGCCCGATCCGCGTGACCAGCGGATAGCCGAAGCTCCCGCCCTGGCCCTTGACGTTGTGGGCGATGCCATAGAGGTGCTGAATATGGTCCTGCCGCTGTTCCGGTTTCGCCTTTGCGGCGTCGAGCGCCGCCTGCGCGTCGGCAATGTCCTTGAGCGCCACCTCGGCGTAGTTCGCGGCCAGTTCGGCGACCGCGGCTTCGGCACGGGCGAGGGTCTCGGCCCAGGATCTTTCCCCTTCGCTGCCGGCTGCCGCTCCATGCGCGGCAGGATTGTACGGAGGTGCGGTCATCGCCCGCCGTCCGAGCCTGTGGGCCTCAACGTCTCGAGCGAGTCCAGCATGCCGGTAAGCGCCGCCTCGGTGTCCGGGTCGGCGGGCGCCGGATCTGAACTCGCCTCAGCGCCCGGCTCCGGCAGGGGGGTCGCGTCGGCCAGTCCGGAACCGGGAGCGGTGGCGGTGCCGCTCCATCGCAGGAGGATCTCGAACAGCTGCTTCCGGTCGATCGGCTTCGCCACGTAGTCGTTCATGCCGGCCTGCAGCAGTCGCTCCCGATCGCCGCGCATTGCGTTGGCGGTGATCGCGATGATCGGAATCCGGCCTTTCGCGCCGGGTAATGCACGGATCCGTCGAGTCGCCTGGATTCCGTCCATCTCCGGCATCTGGATATCCATCAGGACCATGTCGTAGGGCCGGCTCAGCACCGCCTCCACCGCCTCGATGCCGTTGCCGGCGACGTCGACTCGGTGCCCGGCCTTCTGCAGCGTGGCGATCGCCAGAAGCTGGTTCACTTGATTGTCCTCGGCGAGCAGCAGGCGGAGCGGCCGACCGCCGAACGCCTTCAGGTCGGGAAGCGGGGCCGCAGTGTCTTGCTGTGATTCCAACGATATGGCTTCGGACGCTCCGACCAGGCTTCGCAGACAGGCCAGAAGCTGCGATTGGGAAACTGGCTTGCACAGCCTTGCGGCGAAGACAGGCGGCGGCGTCGCCTCGTCCAGCAACTCGCCGAACGAGGTGACGAGGACGAGGCGCGTCGCCGCGAAAGCGGCGTTCTCCCGGATTCGGCGGGCCAATTCCTCGCCGCCCATTCCCGGCATCGATCGGTCGATCAGGGCGATATCGAACGGCTGCCCGAGCCGCTCGCCCGCCTCGAGCGCGTCGAGCGCCGCCGCTCCGCCATCGGTCGGCTCGACGCTCATCCCCCAGGATTCCAACTGCCTCTGGAAGATCAGGCGGTTGACGGCATTGTCGTCGACGATCAGGGCGCGCAGACCCTGCAGCGCCGCGACAGGCGGGTCCGCCGTTACGGTCCGATCGTCCGCAACCGCGACCTGCACGGTGAACCAGAAGCTGCTGCCCTTGCCGGGCTCGCTGTCGACGCCGATGCCGCCGCCCATCCGTTCGGCAAGCTGCTTACTGATCGCCAAGCCAAGGCCGGTGCCGCCGAAGCGGCGCGTGGTCGAGGAATCCGCCTGCGTGAACTTCTCGAACAGATGGTCCCGATGCTCCGCCGAAATGCCGATGCCCGAGTCGATCACCTTGAAATGCAGGATCACTCCATCATCCTGCTCTCCGGTATGCGTTCCAACCTGTGCGCCGGGGCTGGAGACCTCGATCGCGACGCCGCCCTCTTCCGTGAACTTGATGGCATTGCTGACGAGGTTCAGGAGAATCTGCCGAAGCCGGCCCGGATCGCCGCGCACCCAGCGAGGCGATCCCGGAGCGATAAAAACGCCGAGATCCAGCCCCTTCGCGCGCGCGCGCGGCTCGCACAGTTCGGTGACGCTGGCGACGATCGCGGCGATGTCGAAATCGATCGATTCGAGAGTCAGCTTGCTCGCCTCGAGCTTGGAGAAGTCGAGGATATCGTTGATCACGGTGAGCAGGGCTTCCGCCGATTGGTGGATGGAGCGCGCATAGAGTCGCTGTTCCGCGTCGAGTGCGCTGTCCAGCAGCAGCCCCGTCATCCCGAGAATTCCGTTCATCGGGGTGCGGATCTCGTGGCTCATGGTCGCGAGGAAGTCGGACTTCGCCGAGTTCCCGGCCTCTGCTGCCTCCTTGGCGGCGCGCAGTTCCTCTTCGCTCCGCTTACGTTTCGTGATGTCGAAGATCGCACCGTCCAGATAGAGCAGGGTTCCATCCTCGCCGAAACAGCCCTGGCCCTTCTCATGGACCCAGCGGACGGAACCGACCCGGTGCAGGAGGCGATATTCGAGGTCGAACGAGCGCCGTCCTTCAAGCGCCTCGGCGACCATCCGCGTGACCGCTGCGCGGTCGTCCGGGTGAATCAGGCTGGCGAAGCTGCGGACCCGGTTGAGCAGAAGCTCGTCGGCCGGGTAGCCGGAAATATCGCCGATCGCATCGCTGATGAACTGCATCGTCCAGTCGGCATCGCGGGCGCGGCGATAGCAGGCGCCGGGAATGTTCGCGATCAGCGTGCGGAGCGTTGCCTCGCTTTCCCGCAGGTCGCCAAGGGCCGACATCAGCCAGGTCTCGGCCTGCCGGCGTTCGTTGACGTCACAGAGCGATCCTGCCATGCGCATCGGCTTGCCGGCGGCGTCCCAGAAGCTCTGTCCGCGGATGCTGTACCAGTTGTAGGTGCCGTCGCGGCGGCGCAGCCGGCATTCGGTCTCGAACGGCGTCCGCTCCCGCCAATGGCGGCGGAACTCGGCGCGAGTCTGCTCGCGATCCTCCGGATGAACCAAGCCCTCGAAGGCCATGAGATCGACGGTGCACTCCTCGTCGGCATAGCCGAGCAACTCGCGGAACCGCGGCGAGCACCAGACCGTCCGTGACGGAATGCTCCAGTCCCAGACCCCGTCCGAGGTGCCGCTGAGCGCAAGCTCCAGACGCTGCTTGCTTTCCCGCAGCGCTGCGTCGGACCGCTCGCGGCGTACTAGCTGATTCGCCAGGAGATAGGTCAGCAGCGAGACGGCCGCGGCGATGACGGCGCAAAGGGCGATCCCTTCGACGAGATCGGTCTTCCACCGAGACAGGGCGAGTTCCCTCGATTGCTCGACGGTCACGGTCAGCGGCCAGCCCGACACCGCGCGCCTGCTGACGATGGCGGACTCGTCAGGCGGCGCCAGGGACCATCGGACCCCGGCGTCTGGCACGCCGTGAACGGCGTCATCGCGAAACAGAATGTCGGGTGAGAGCACCAGCGGCGATCCGTCGGCCCGGAACAGGCCGATGAATCCGTTGCCGGCAGACTTGCCGAAATGGTCCGACTGGACCGATCGGTAAAGGTCGCGGAAATAGTTCGGCTCGACAATGGCGACGACGGTTCCGGCGAAGCTGCCGTCCGGCTCGGACAGGCGTCGGCTCATGCCGATGAACCATTTGCCGTTCAGCCGGCTCTGCACCGGCCGATCGATGAAGAGGCCGGCGGCGGAATTGTCGCGCTGTGCCACGAAATAGCGGCGGTCGGCGAGTCGGATCGGCTGTGTCGGCTGTCCGATCGAGTTCTGGACGAGGTTGCCGGCGGCGTCGGTGACGAGGATCGCTCGCATCTGGGGCGCCTCGATGATCTCGCGCTGCATCAGGCTCTGGATCTCTGGATCGAAAGGCGCGCGTGCGCCGTCACGCGTGATGGCGTCGGCGATCTGCGCCAGGGTGAGGTCGATTGCCTGGACGGTTTGCGCCGTGTGCTCCGCCAGCATCTGTGCGACGCCGTTGGTCCGCCGTGTCGCTTCGTCGAGCGCGCGGCTGTGATCGCGCCAAAGATTCGCGCCGGTCAACAGGGCAACGATCAGAACCATCGAAGCCCCGAAGGCGACGATGCTGCGCTTCACACCTGATCGTGCCCCGGACCGTGTCCCCGAACGTCCCCTCGATCGTTCTTTGGGCGCCGTGGCCAACCCTTGCGGAATGGCGGTTTCGGTCACAGCCCTCTCCGGATTGCAGGGTTAAGATCTGCCAGCATCGAAGCTACCCGCTCATCCTTAACAGGCGATAAAGGCGGGGCTTGACGACAACCTTGGACCCGTGCGGAAAGCCCAGCCGTTACGGATTCTGCGAGGCCTCTGCTCCGCCCTACATGCGGCGCGGGAGGTGGCGGGCGAGCAGCGCCGCAGTCAGCATCAGCAGGCCGCTGGCCAGGAACACGGCCCGCATGTCGAAGAAGGTCAGCAGCAGGGCGAAGACGGCGCCCGGCAGCAGTTCCGAGAAATCGATGTAAGTGCGGAAGACCGTGGTCATCTGCGGCCGCTCATAGGGATGGACGGACCGCAGGAACGGAATGTTGCCGACCGCGTCCAGCACCACCGCGGCGACGGCCGCCGTCAGCAGGCAGGCGGCGACGGCCCACGGGACCTCGAAGAACAGAACCGCCATCGAGGTGAAGAGGGCGGAGGCGATGAAGGCGCCGACGATCAGGACACGCATGCCATAGCGCCCTGCCGCTCGGCCGACCAGCGGCGTCATGATCAGCATGGCGTTTCCCGCCGAGACGAGAAGGGCGCCGGCCAGTTCGCCGACCCCGGTCTTGACCATGTAGAGCGGCGGATAGACGAAGAACATCGCCCACCAGCATGAGCGCCCGAACGGGATGACCCAGGCGAGCCGGAGTCGCGGCTGGGCGAGGAAGCGGGCAATGCTCCGGATCGGGTTGGGCGGCGGCCGGGTGGCCGCGGCGACCGCCGGATTCTCCTGCAGGCGCAGAACCCAGAAATAGCCGAGCAGCAGGGCGGCACTGGCCGCGCTGAGAAGCTCGGCCGCCGCCTGGCCGACATCGCGATAGAGATAGACGCCCAGCGCCGGGCCCGCGGTCCAGGCGAGCGAACCGAACATCAGCTTCAGCGGCTCGGAGCGGACGAGGTCGCGCCTGCGGATATAGTCCATCACATAAAGGCTGAGCGCGATGTTGGTCGAAGCGACGCCGAACGCCCGAATCAGCATGCCGAAGGCCTGACCGGCGATCGTGCCCGTCGCCAGCAGCGCCGCCGCCAGAATCAGGAAGGCGACGCCCATCGAATAGACCCAGCGGCGACGAAACCGGCGGATCAGCAGCGGAATGGTGAAGCTGCCGATGAGGCCGGTGGTCCCTACGCCGAAATAGAGCAGGCTGACATCGCGCGCATCCTGCAGGAGCGCATAGGCCTGCAGCGGAATCACCGTCGCCAGCGACGCCCTGGCCAGCGACTCCAGCGTGAACATGATGGCGAAGACGACCGCACCGGGGGTGCTGACCTGTCGCAGCCAGATCGGGTGATTGACATGCATGGGTTGCGGATGGGCGGGTTTGGCGCGATGGGCGGTCGGGTGAGGGTGTCAGGCGGTCTCGGGCGGAGGAGATAGCACAGCTTCTGTCTTTGGCGACAGAAGTCGATGCAGGCGCGTTCGGTGGTGGCTGCTCGATCCCTTCGGAGGGGGCTGCCCGCTGTCGAATACGGGACGAGGAAGGTCGAACTTCGACGAGCGGTCGATCGGCCGCTCCCGGATGGTCAAGCATCTTGTCGCGTCTGCCTTGGACGCATGAGCAATGGAGCGGATTGGGATGCGCAGAGGCCAGGCGGTGCGTTCAGGGGCGGAGAGTTTAGGGGCGGCAGGCGGGCCCCGACGGCGAAGCCGTCGCGAGGTCGGCGGCCTGAAGCAATTGCCGTGGCGGAACTTGGTCAATCCCTACAAGCCGATCGAGGTGCTGACGCCCGAGCAGCTCGACCGGATTCACGACGCCTCGATGCGGATCCTGGAGACTTACGGCCTCGAATTCCTGAATGACGAGGCGCTCGGCATTCTCGAGAAGGCCGGCGCCACGGTCGACCGTTCGAACAACCGAGTCCGCTTCGACCGCGGCCTGATCGCGGACTATGTCGCGAAGGCGCCATCCGAGTTCACGCTCCATGCTCGCAATCCGGCGCGGAACGTCCGGATCGGCGGCGCGAACGTGAATTTCTGCACCGTGTCCGGGGCGCCCAACTGCTCGGACCTCGACCGTGGGCGCCGCCCCGGCAGCTTCGCCGATTTCTCCAACCTGCTGAAGCTCGCCCACAGCCTCAACATCATTCACGTCGCTGCCGGCTATCCGGTGGAGCCGATCGACATCCCGCCGTCAATCCGTCACCTGGACTGCCATTACGCCTATATCACGCTGACCGACCGGGTCTGGCAGCCCTCGGGGATCGGCCCGCACCGGGTCCTGGATGGCATTGCGATGAACTGCATCGCCCGCGGCATCAGCCGCGAGGAGCTTGCCGAGAAGCCCGGGCTGCTCACGACGATCAATACCAACTCGCCGCTGCGCGTCGACGGCGCGATGCTGGACGGCTTGATGGCGATGGCCCGTCATGGCCAAGCCAACGTGATCACGCCCTTCACCTTGAGCGGCGCGATGGCCCCGGCGACGCTGGCCGGTGCGCTCGCCCAGCAGAACGCCGAGGCGCTAGGCGTCATCGCCTTCACCCAGATGGTGCGAGCGGGGGCGCCCGTTCTGTATGGCGGCTTCACCTCGAACGTCGACATGAAGAGCGGCGCGCCTGCCTTCGGGACGCCGGAATACACGCTCGGCGCGCTCGCCGGTGGCCAGTTGGCGCGGCGCTATGGCCTGCCTTACCGCTCGAGTGCGCCTTGCGCGGCCAACGCGGTCGACGCCCAGGCCGCCTACGAGACCGAGATGTCGGCCTGGGGCGCGGTGATGGGCCATGCCAGTCTCGTCAAGCACGGCGCGGGCTGGATGGAGGGCGGCCTGGTCGCGTCTTTCGAGAAGATGATCGTCGACGCCGAGATCCTGCAGATGATGGCCGAGCTGCTGCAGCCGATCGAGGTCAACGACGACACGCTGGGGCTCGACGCGATCGCCGAGGTCGGGCCGGGCGGCCACTTCTTCGGCGCGGCGCACACGCTGGCGCGCTACGAGACGGCGTTCTATGCGCCGATCCTCTCCGACTGGCGCAACTTCGAGAGCTGGCGCGAGGCCGGCGCCCAAGACACCGCGCAGCGGGCCAATGCCTTGTGGAAGCGGATCCTGGCCGACTACACGCCGCCGCCGCTCGACCCCGCCATCGACGAGGAGCTCCAGGCCTTCATCGCCAAGCGCAAGGAAGAGGGCGGAATCGACATGTCCTGAGCGGTGCGCCCGGTGGCGGCGAAGCCATTTCACTCCGCGACCGTCGGCGCGCTGATGCGTTTGCTGCCGGCAATGCGCAGCAGGAGATAACCGATGACGCCCGAGGCCAGGGAGCCGATCAAGACGCCCAGCCGGACCGGCGCCGCATAATCCGAGGACTCCCAGGCGAGCGTCCCGATGAAGAGACTCATTGTGAAGCCGATGCCGGCCAGCATGCAGGTCGCGTAGAAGCTGAGCCAGCCGGCGCCCTCTGGAAGTTTCGTCCAACCCAGCCTGATCGCCGCCCAGGCGAAACCGAAAGCGCCAAGCTGCTTGCCGATGAACAGCCCGGCGGCGATGCCGAGCGGAATACCCTCGGCCAGCGAGGCCAGCGTCACGCCGGCGAAGGACACGCCGGCGTTGGCGAAGCCGAACAGCGGCATCACCAGGAAGGCCACCCATGGATGCAGGATATGCTCAAGATGTGTGAGCGGTGAAAAGCCGGTGTCGTCCCGCGGGGTCAGTGGAATGGCGAAGGCTGTCGCGACGCCGGCCAGCGTCGCATGAACGCCGGACTTCAGGACGAGGACCCATAGCACGATGCCGAGCAGCGCATAGGGCGCGATCCGGGTTACGCCGAGACGGTTCAGCATCAGCATGATAAGCAGGACGCCGAGGCCGAGCAGCAGTGCCAGCACTGACAGGTCGCCCGTATAGAACAGCGCGATAATGATGATCGCGCCGAGATCGTCGATGATCGCCAGCGCGACGAGAAACACCTTCAAGGAGACCGGAACGCTCCGCCCGAGCAGTGTCAGCACGCCAAGGGCGAAGGCGATGTCCGTCGCCGCCGGAATGGCCCAGCCGCGCAACGCCATCGGATCGCCGCTGTTGAGCGAGACATAGATCAGCGCCGGAACCAGCATGCCGCCGACCGCGGCGACTCCGGGCAGCATGGCCTGCGACGTCGTCGATAACTCGCCCTCCCGCAACTCCCGCTTGATCTCGAGCCCGACGAGCAGGAAGAAGATCGCCATCAGCCCGTCATTAATCCAGAGCAGCAGCGGCTTGGCGATATGAAGCGCGCCCAGGCGGATCTCGACCGGAATCTGCAGAAACAGGTCATAGAACTCGGCAAGGCGCGTGTTGCTTGCGATCAGCGCGAGCAACGCGGCGATCAGCAGAAGGATCCCGGCCGATGCTTCGAGGCGAAAGAACTCGCGGATCCCCGAAAAGGCACCGTTATGATATGGCTCGCTCACTGTGTTCTCCGGTTGCGCTGTTCCCGTTCAGATGCAACGCATTGCACCTGGTTTCGGATCGATGCCGACCATGATTTAGTTGGGTGCGGTTTGCGCTCAACAGGTCAGGCCGCAGGATCGCGGAGCCGAGGCTGTGTCGCGGAGGGGAAGAGGATGGACCGGGCATCGGAACTCACGGCTTTGACGGCGCAGCAGGCCGTCGCGCTGCTGCGGCGGGGCGAGCTGTCGCCGCTCGAGCTGATCGATGCGGCGGCCGCGCGCATCGAGGCGACCGACGGCACGCTGAACGCGCTGCCGACGCTCTGTCTCGATCGCGCCCGCGACCGGGTGCGGCGGCTGACGGCGGTGCAGTCCGACCCGTCGCCGGCCGGCTGGCTCGCCGGCCTGCCGCTGGCGGTCAAGGACCTGAACGACGTGGCCGGCGTGCGCACCACCTACGGCTCGCCGATCTATGCGGACCATGTTCCGGACCGCTCCGACATCATGGTCGAGACGCTGGAGGCGAATGGCGGCATCGTGCTCGCGAAGTCGAACACGCCGGAGTTCGGCGCCGGGGCCAACACCTTCAACGAGGTATTCGGTGAGACGCGCAACCCGTGGAACACCGATCTCACCTGTGGCGGTTCGTCCGGCGGCGCGGCGGCGGCGCTGGCCTCGGGTCAGGTCTGGCTCGCGACCGGGTCGGACCTCGGCGGCAGTCTGCGGACTCCGGCGAGCTTCTGCGCCGTCGTCGGCCTGCGGCCCAGCCCCGGCCGGGTCGCGACCGGGCCGCAGGACCGGCCGTTCGGGACGCTTTCAGTCGAAGGGCCGATGGGCCGCACCGTCGGCGACGTGGCGCTGATGCTGGATGCCATGGCCGGCTGGCACCTCGAGGACCCGCTGTCCCTTCCGGCCCCGGTGGAATCGTTCCAGAGCGCTGCCGCGTCGCGCCGCTTGCCGCGGCGCATCGGCTTCAGCGCGGATCTCGGCATCTCGCCGGTCGATGCCGAGGTCCGGGCGATCTGCGCCGCCGCCCTTCGCCGGTTCGAGGCGGCGGGCGTCGTGGTGGACGATGCCTGTCCCGATTTCGGCGACGCGCCCGAGATCTTTCAGGTGCTCCGCGCCATGGGCTTCGTCGCCGGTCTGGGCCCGCTCTATGACGCCCATCGTGACCGGCTCAAGCCCGACGTCATCTGGAACATCGAAGAGGGGCTTGCCCTGACGAGCGATCGGATCGGCCGCGCCGAGCGGGCGCGGGGTGCGCTTTATCACCGCATGGCCGCCTTCTTCTCGACTCACGATCTGCTGGCCTGCCCGGCGGCCTGCGTTCCGCCCTTCGACGTGAAGACGCGCTGGGTCCGGGCAGTCGAGGGCACCGTCTTCGACAATTACATCGACTGGCTGCGCCTCTCCTCGGCCATCACCCTGACCTCCTGTCCGGCGATTTCCGTCCCCTGCGGCTTCACCGCTGACGGCCGTCCTGTCGGCCTGCAGCTCGTCGGCAGGCCGCGCGGCGAGGCGCCCCTCCTCGCCGCCGCCGCGGCCTTCGAAGAGATCGCCGATCCGGCCGGGCTAGTCCCGATCGAGCCGCGCAGCGAACCCCGGCCCGCGGGATCGTGAGAACGGCGGCCTGTTGTTCGCGATCTGTTCGCACAATTGCCCGTCGACATTGCCACATGATCATTTTGCGCCTATATTGCAGTGCAACAATGTATTGCGACGCAAAATGGCGCGGCATCACGGTTGGAGGGTCGAGGACATGGAAGAACTGCACGGCTATTACCTCGAAGACCTCTCCGTCGGCATGACCGCGACCTATGCGAAGACGGTGACCGATGCCGATGTCGTCCTGTTCGCGGGCATCACCGGCGACAGCAACCCGGTCCATCTCGACCAGGAATTCGCCAAGCAGACGATGTTCGAGGGCCGTATCGCCCACGGCATGCTGACGGCCAGCTTCATCTCAACGGTGCTCGGGACCAAGCTGCCCGGGCCGGGCTGCATCTATGTCAGCCAAAATTTGAACTTCAAGGCGCCGGTCCGGATCGGCGACACCGTGCGCGCCCGGGTGACGGTCACCGCGGTTGACGAGAAGCGCGGACGTCTCGTCGTCGAGACCGTTTGCCGCGTCGGCGACGTGGTGGTGATCGAGGGCGAGGCCAAGCTCCTGGTGCCGCGCCGGCCGGTCCAGAAGGTCGCGGCGGAGTAAGCGCAAGCTCATTGCCCGTTTTTCGGTAAACGCCCTACCCAGGGCTGAGAGCAGGCGATATCTTCATATCGGACTTGACGCATGTCGGACCTCATGGTTCGACAGGCTCACCATGAGGTCCTCGTCCTGAGCTTCCTCACCCTGCGGTTCGGCAGGCTCACCATGAGATCCTCATCCTGAGCTTCCTCATTCCGAGCCTGTCTAGGGCGAAGGATGAGGGCCGCGCGGAAGACGTCGGAGGCTGCCGATTCGATGCGATTGTTTCGACATTATAGCGAAGTGCCGGTGGAGGCGCGGGGCGCCGTCGTCGCGCTCGGCAACTTCGACGGCGTGCATCGCGGCCATCAGGCGGTGATCGGCGAGGCGGCGCGCCTCGCGCGCGAAGCGCGCGCGCCCCTCGCCGTGCTGACCTTCGAGCCGCATCCGCGCGAATTCTTCCAGCCCGATCAGCCGCCCTTCCGACTGACGCCGTTCCGGATCAAGGTCCGTCAGCTCGAGACGATCGGCGTCGATTACCTGTTCGTGCTGCATTTCGATGCGGAGCTCGCCCGCAAGAGCGCCGAGGCGTTCGTGGTCGAGGTGCTAGGCGAGGGGCTGGAGGCGGCGCACATCGTCGTCGGCTACGATTTCGTGTTCGGCCATCAACGGCGCGGCAACGCGGCGCTGCTGCGTGATCTGGCAGGACCGCAGGGCGTCGGCGTCACCTCGGTCGAGCCGGTGACGAGCGAATCCGGCGAGGTCTTCTCCTCGACCCGGATCCGCGAGCATCTGCGCGCCGGACAGCCGCTGAAGGCCGGCATTCTTCTCGGTCGCCCGTGGGAGATCGAGGGGCGGGTCGAGCATGGCGACGCCCGCGGCCGGCTGCTGGGTTTTCCAACCGCGAACCTGGCGCTGGGCGACTATATGCAACCGGCACTCGGCGTCTATGCGGTGAAGGCCGGCATCGACGAGGGGCGCGGCACGGTCTGGCGCGACGGCGTCGCCAATCTCGGCCGGCGGCCGACGGTCGGCGGCGAGCGGGTGCAGCTCGAGGTCCATCTCTTCGATTTCGCGGGCGATCTCTATGGCCGTCATCTGCGTGTGGCCCTGATCGACTTCCTCCGCGGCGAGAAGAAGTTTGACGGGCTCGAGAGTTTAAAGGCACAAATTGCCGCGGACACCGAGGAGGCGCGCCGCCTCATGGCCGCTTATACCGGTCCGGCGCCGGGGGCGGCGCCGTCGCGGCCCAAGATCCCGGAGGATCGGTTCATCCGTCCGGGCGTCTATGAGGGCGCGTTGCGTCCACGGACCAAGTCGAGGAATTGAGCGAGATCAGCGTGGATTATAAATCGACCGTCTTCCTGCCGCGCACCGGCTTCCCGATGCGCGCCAATCTCCCCGAACGCGAGCCCGAGATTCTGAAGCGCTGGCAGGCGATGGATCTGTGGCGCCGCTTGCGCGCGGAGGCACGCGGGCGCGAGAAGTTCATCCTGCATGACGGTCCGCCCTACGCCAACGGCGCCATCCATATGGGCACCGCGCTGAACAAGATCCTGAAGGACGTCGTCAATCGCTCGCAGCAGATGCTGGGCAAGGACGCGAACTATGTTCCCGGCTGGGACTGCCACGGCCTGCCCATCGAATGGAAGATCGAGGAGAAATATCGCGCGGCGGGGCAGGATAAGGACGCCGTGCCGATCGTCGAGTTCCGCCGGGAGTGCCGGGAGTTCGCCGAGCACTGGATCGACGTGCAGCGGGAGGACTTCAAGCGTCTCGGCGTCGAGGGCGACTGGAGCCACCCCTACACCACCATGGCCTATGCCGCCGAGGCGCAGATCGTCCGCGAGATCGGCAAGTTCCTGATGAATGGCGGGCTCTACAAGGGCTCGAAGCCGGTGCTCTGGTCGGTGGTTGAGAAGACCGCGCTGGCCGAGGCCGAGGTCGAGTATCACGATCACGTCTCGACGACGATCTTCGTGCGCTTCCCGATCGTGACGGCCTCGGTTCCCGCGCTCGAAGGCGCGAACGTCGTGATCTGGACGACGACGCCCTGGACGATTCCGGGCAACCGCGCCGTCGCCTATGGCGAGGATATCGACTATTGCGTGGTCGAGGTCACGGAGGTTGCCGAGGGCGGTGGCGCGGTCGTGGGCGAGCGGCTGCTGCTGGCCCGCGAACTGGCGCAAACGGTGCTCGCCGAGGCCGGCGCAACGGCGCATGAGGTCATCGCCACGATCGCGGGACTCGATCTCGCGGGGACCGTCTGCCATCATCCCTTGCATCGCCAAGGCTACGATTTCGCCGTGCCTCTGCTTCCGGGGGACTTCGTCACCACCGAGCAGGGAACGGGCCTCGTCCATATCGCGCCCGGTCACGGTGCCGATGACTGGGAACTCGGCATGGCGCATGGCGTCGAGGTGCCGCAGACGGTCGGCGAGGATGGCATCTATTACGATCACGTCCCGCTCTTCGCCGGGCGCCATGTTCTCACGCCCTACGGCAAGAAGGGCGATGCCGACCCGGCCGTTGTGACGGCGCTGACCGAGGCCGGCGCGTTGCTGGCCTCCGGCAAGCTGACCCACAGCTATCCGCATTCCTGGCGCTCGAAGGCGCCGCTGATCTTCCGCAACACGCCGCAATGGTTTATCTCGATGGAGACGAACGGCTTGCGCGAGACGGCGTTGAAGGCCATCGCGGAAACCCGCTTCGTCCCGCCGCAAGGGCGCACGCGCCTCAATTCGATGGTCGCGAACCGGCCCGACTGGGTCATCTCGCGGCAGCGCGCCTGGGGCGTGCCGATCCCCGTCTTCGTCGACAAGAAAACTGGCCAGCCCTTGCGCGACCAGGCGGTGATCGACCGCGTCGCCGAGGCCTTCGAGGCGGAGGGGGCCGACGCTTGGTTCGCCAGCGATCCGGCACGGTTCCTCGGCAGCGATCACAATCCCGACGACTGTGAACAGGTCACCGACATCGTCGACGTTTGGTTCGACAGCGGCTCGACCCACAGCTTCGTGCTCGAGAAGCGTGACGACCTGCAATGGCCGGCCTCGCTCTATCTCGAAGGCTCGGACCAGCATCGCGGCTGGTTCCATTCTTCGTTGCTCGAATCCTGCGGCACGCGCGGACGCGCGCCCTACGAGGCGGTGCTGACGCATGGCTTCGTGCTCGACGAGCAGGGCCGCAAGATGTCGAAGTCGCTGGGCAATGTCGTCGTGCCGCAGCAGGTGATGAAGCAGCACGGCGCGGACATCCTGCGGCTCTGGGTCGTCGCCTCCGACTATTCCGAGGATCTGAAGATCGGGCCGGAGATCCTGAAGCATCACGCCGAAGCCTATCGGCGGCTGCGCAACACGCTGCGCTATCTCCTGGGTGCGCTGGCGGGTTTCAGCGAGGCCGAACGGCTGCCGGAGTCGGAGATGCCGGAGCTGGAGCGGTGGGTGCTGCATCGGCTCTACGAACTCGACGGCGAAGTCCGCGCCGCGGGAGAGGGGTTCACCTTCCACAGCCTGTTCACGGCATTGCATAATTTTTGCGCGGTCGAGTTGTCGGCCTTCTATTTCGACGTCCGCAAGGATTCGCTCTATTGCGATGCTGTGGACGCGCCGCGGCGGCGGGCGGCCCGGACCGTGCTCGACCATCTGTTCTCCTGTCTCACCGCATGGCTTGCGCCGATCCTCTGCTTCACTGCCGAGGAGGCGTGGCAGCATCGGAACCAGGATGACGAGAGCAGTGTGCATCTGCGCCTGTTTCCCGAGATTCCGGCGACATGGCGGGACGACAGGCTTGCCGAGAAGTGGGAGACGCTGCGCGCGCTTCGGCGGGTCGTCACCGGCGCGCTGGAGCTCGAGCGTGCCGCCAAGCGCATCGGGTCGAGCCTGCAGGCGCGGCCGACGGTCTATGCCGGGGCCGATTTCATTGCCGCTCTCGACGGGGTCGACCTGGCAGAGATCGCCATCACCTCCGCGGTCGCCCTGGTCGAAGGCACCGCCCCGGAGGGCGCCTTCACGCTGCCCGACGTGCCGGGCGTCGGCGTTGTCGTCGAGCCGGCGGAGGGGGAGAAATGCGAGCGCTGCTGGCGGGTCCTGCCCGAGGTGGGCACGCAGCCCGACCATCCGGATATCTGCGAGCGCTGCGCCGAAGTGGTGGCGTCCCGTCCTGAAGCGGCAGATTAGCCCTTGATGGCCCGTTCGCACAGCATGTGGCGCCTCGGCATTCCGCTGGCCGGCCTCGTGATGGTGCTGGATCAGCTCACCAAATGGGTGATCCTGTCGCAGGTGATGCAGCCGCCGCGCGGGATCGAGGTGACGCCGTTCTTCAACCTGGTTCTGGCCTGGAACCGCGGAATCAGCTTCAGCCTGCTCACGAACGACACGGCGGCCGGCCCCTTCATACTGGCGGGGATGGCCGGCGCGATCGTCCTCGGCCTGGCTTGGTGGCTCGGCCGTATCGACCGCCGTTGGCCGGCTGTCGGCATTGGGCTGGTGATGGGCGGCGCTCTCGGCAACATCATCGATCGGTTGCGGTACGGCGCGGTTGTCGATTTCCTCGACTTCCACCTCGCCGGCTGGCACTGGCCGGCTTTCAATCTGGCCGATGCCGCCATCACGGTCGGAGTCGGGATGCTGATCGTGGACGGGTTGTTCGATAAGCCGGAACGCGCTAAATAGGGACCCCCGCAGGAGAGGATGCAGATGCAAAAGAATGCCTGGACTGGCGGTTTTGCCGCCAAGGCTTGTATCCGCGGTCTTGCCGCCATCGCCCTCATGGCCGGCCTCAGTGGCTGCAGCCAGACCCAGGACGCGCTCGGCCTGACCAAGAGCGCACCGGACGAGTTCCAGGTCTTCCAGCGTGCGCCGCTCAGCCTGCCGCCGAACTTCGCCCTGCGCCCGCCTGAGCCCGGGGCACCGCGGCCGCAGGAAGGAACGGCGCGGGATCGGGCGGAATCCGCTGTGTTCGGCGAAGCCGGGACGAGTTCCACACAGACGGCGATGTTCGGGAATCTAACGCCCGGCGGTGCCCTGGGAGGGGGCACGGGAGGCACCTTGGGCGGTGACTATACGGGCGGGACAGCCCGGCCGACCGGGCCGTCGTCGGGCGAGCAGGCCCTTCTGGCAGAGGCGGGGGCCATGGACGCCAACCCCGAAATTCGCGCAGTAATTGAGCGGGAGACGGCAGCCCTGGTCGAGCAGGACAGCGATTTCGTCGAGCGGCTGATCTTCTGGCGCGACCCGGAGCCCTTCGGCACCGTCGTCGATCCGGCCGAGGAGGAGCAGCGGATCCAGGAGAATGCGGCGCTCGGCAAGCCCGTGACGGCAGGCGAGACACCGACGATCGAGCCCAAGAAGCGCGCGCCGCTCGAAGGGCTGTTCTAGCCCGCGCTATCGGAACTCCGTGAGGCCGGGCCTCGCCCTTCGTCCCTCAACAAGCCCGGGATGAGGATACCGAGTCCTCATGCTGAGCTTGTCGAAGCATGAGGTACGGCAACTCGTTCCGATGACGCGAACGCAACACCGTCCTTTGAATCGACGCGATCGATCGCCATATCTTTGGCCAATTTCTCTGGCCTATCTGCCGAAGACCTTTCCAGGAGCAGGCATGATCCGATCGACGCTGGCGAGACGCCTTTGCTTGAGCGCCTTGTTCGCCTTTACCCTCGTTGGGGCCGGACCGGCTCCTGCGGCGGTCTTCAATCCGGAGACCTTCACGCTCGACAACGGGCTGCAGGTGGTGGTGGTCCCCAATCATCGGGCGCCGGTCGTCACCCATATGGTGTGGTACCGCGTCGGCGCCGCCGACGAGCCCCTGGGCAACTCAGGTATCGCCCATTTCCTCGAACATCTGATGTTCAAAGGCACCGAGACGATGCCGCCGGGCGCGTTCTCGAGCGAAGTCGCCCGGCTGGGCGGTAATGAGAACGCCTTCACCGCGCAGGACTATACCGCCTACTTCCAGACCGTGGCCGCCGAGCATCTGGAGACGATGATGCGCTTCGAAGCGGATCGTATGGCAAACCTGGCGCTGACCGACGAGCATGTGCTGCCCGAGCGTCAGGTAATCCTCGAGGAGCGGCGGCAGCGGGTCGAGAACGATCCCGGCGCCCAACTCAGCGAGATGATGCGCGCCAGCCTGTTCCTCCATCACCCCTATGGCACGCCCATCATCGGCTGGGAGCATGAGATGCGCGGCCTGACGACCGCGGACGCCCTCGCCTTCTATGAGAAATGGTATACGCCGAACAACGCGATCGTAGTGATCTCGGGCGATGTGACGGCGGAGGAGGTCCGGCCGATGGCCGAGCGGACCTACGGCCAAGTCCCCCGCCGCGCGGTACCGGAGCGCAAGCGGGTCGAGGAGCCGGCGCAGACCGCGCCGCGGCGCGTGGTGTTGGAGAGCGCCCAGGTGCAGCAGCCTTCCTGGTCGCGCCTCTATCTGGCGCCGAGCTATAACCGCGATCCGGAGAATGCCGCCTATGCGCTGGAGGTGCTGGCCGAGATCCTCGGCGACGGCCCGCCCGGCCGGCTCTATCGCGGCCTGGTCGTCGAGGACAAGGTGGCGACCAGCGCCGGAGCCTATTACAGCGCCGACGCCTTCGATCTCGGCACCTTCGGCTTCTATGGCAGCCCGCTCCCCGGCGCGGAGATCGAGCCCGTCGAAGCGGCGATCGATGCGGCGATCGACCGGCTGCTGAAGGAGGGCGTGACCGAGGCGGAGGTCGAGGCGGCGAAGGGACGACTGCAGGCGGGCGCGGTCAAGGCGCGCGACAGCCTCTTCGGCCCGGCGCGCACGTTCGGCGCGGCGCTCACCACCGGCAGCACGATCGAGGATGTCGAGTCCTGGCCCGAGCGGATCGGGGCGGTGACGGTCGAGCAAGTGAACGAGGCGGCGCGTGCCGTTCTGACGCCGGAGACTTCGGTCACCGGGCTGCTGCTTCCCAAGCCGACATCTTAGACATTCCGAGCCAGCGCTCTTGAGGAGACAAGGGATGATGCGAGTCCAGAAGTTTCTCGCCGCCGGCGCGATCGCGCTCATGACCGCGGCGGGTGGCGCGTCGGCGCAATCGAATCCGGTCGAGCGGGCGATCCCGGTCGAACGGGTGGTGAGCCCCGGCGGCATCGAGGCCTGGCTGGTCGAGGACCACGGCAACCCGATCATCTCGGTCGCGCTGGGCTTCCGCGCCGGCGCCGCCAGCGACCCCGAAGGCAAGGCGGGGCTTGCCGAGATGGTGTCGGGCCTGCTCGACGAGGGCGCCGGGGACCTCGAGTCCCAAGCCTTTCAGCAGCGTCTCGCCGATCTCGCCGTGGACCTCGGTTTCGATGCCGGTCGCGACAGCTTCACCGGGTCGATGCGGACCCTGACGGAGAATCGCGATGCTGCCTTCGATCTGCTGCGTCTCGCTTTGACCGAGCCTCGCTTCGATCCCGGACCGGTCGAGCGCATCCGCAGCCAGGTTCTGGCTCGGCTCGCCAGCAGGGTCAACGACCCGACGGAGATCGCCGATCGCGTCTGGTGGCGGGCGACCTTCCCCGATCATCCCTATGGCCGTCAGCCGTCGGGCAGGCCGGAGACGATCGGCCGCATCACGACGGAGGACCTTCACAATTTCGTCGACCAGCGCTTTGCTCGCGACAATCTGGTGCTCGGCGTGGTCGGCGACATCACGGCGGCCGAGCTCGGGCCGCTGCTCGACGAAACCTTCGGCGCCCTGCCGCCGGCTGCCACGCCCGTATCCGTGGAGCCGGTGACACCGAGCGCGGCCGGCGAGCTGATCGTCGTCGACCGAACTGTGCCGCAGAGCGTCGTCATGTTCGGCCAGCGCGGTCTCCAGCGCAACGATCCGGACTTTTACGCCGCATCCCTCGTCAACCACATCCTCGGCGGCGGCGGGTTCTCGTCACGGCTCATGCAGGAGGTCCGGGTGAAGCGCGGCCTTGCCTATTCCATAGGTACCTATCTCTATCCGCTCGATCACGCCGGACTTCTGATGGGGCATGTCGCCACGCAGAACACGCGGGTCGGCGAGTCGATCG
Organism: Virgifigura deserti; assembly: GCA_003576685.1. Taxonomy (GTDB): domain Bacteria; phylum Pseudomonadota; class Alphaproteobacteria; order Dongiales; family Dongiaceae; genus Virgifigura; species Virgifigura deserti. Next base: position 101,942 of record QOZR01000013.1, on the reverse strand, counting down.
ACGTGATCCGCGCCGAGTGGCGGCGCATGCAGGAGGAGGGACCCACGGCGGAGGAGCTGGCGGACGCCAAGACCTATCTGATCGGCTCCTATCCCCTGAACTTCACCAGCACGGGCAGCACAGCGCAGGTGCTGGTCGCGGTGCAGCTCGAAAATCTGGGCATCGACTATTTCAACCGGCGTACCGCTCTGATCGAAGGCGTGACGCTCGATGAGGCCAAGCGGGTCGCCGGCGAACTGCTTGATCCGGCGAACCTCGCCACGATCGTGGTCGGCGCGCCCGAAGGCCTCACCCCGACCCGATCCGCGCCGGACGACGCGAGCTGACGCCGGCGTTGGCCGCTGACCGAGTTGTTTGCTACTGTTCGGAGTCACAGCTAGACGGCACGGAGCGCCGGCTTCTACGTTTGAGAAGCTCGTGCTTCGACAGGCTCAGCACGAGGTCCTCATCTTGAGCTCGCCGAAAGATGAGGGGCGACTCCTGGGTTTCTGAAGCTGACTCAATCACTGCCGTCTCCAAGAGAGTTCAGTATGCCGATCCGCCTGCTGCCGCCCGATCTGATCAACCGAATCGCCGCCGGCGAGGTGGTTGAGCGCCCGGCCTCCGCCGTCAAGGAGCTGGTCGAGAACGCGATCGATGCCGGCGCCACCCGGATCGAGGTGGTCCTGCGCGATGGCGGGCGCAGCCTGATCGCGGTGACCGACGACGGCTGTGGCATGGATGCCGCCGAGCTCGCGCTCGCGATCGAGCGCCACGCCACCTCGAAGCTGCCGGGCGACGACCTGACGCATATCGCCAGCCTGGGATTCCGCGGCGAGGCGCTGCCCTCCATCGGCGCGGTCGGCCGGCTGACCCTGACCAGTCGCAAGCGCGGCGCCGACAGCGCCTGGAGCCTGACCGTCGAAGGCGGCGTGAAGGGCGCGCCGCAGCCGGCGGCGCTGGCGGTCGGCACGCGGATCGAGCTGCGCGACCTGTTCTTCGCCACGCCGGCGCGGTTGAAGTTCCTGAAGGCGCCGCGCACTGAGTTCACCCATGCGGTCGATGTCGTGCACCGCCTCGCGATGGCGCATCCGCACATCGCCTTCGCGGTCCATGACGACACGCGGGCGGTGGTGCGTCTGGCCGCGCAGGCGCCCGACCTCGTCGGCGGTGCGGAGGCGGCGCGGCTTGCGCGGTTGGCCGCAATCATGGGACGGGACTTCGCCGACAACGCGCTGGCGCTCGACGCCACGCGCGAGGGCGTCCGGCTGACCGGCCATATCGGTCTGCCGACCCTCAACCGCGCGACGGCGGCGATGCAGTTCCTGTTCGTCAACGGCCGGCCGGTGCGCGACCGGTTGCTGCAAGGGGCGGTGCGCGGCGCCTATCAGGATTTCCTGGCCCGCGACCGCCACCCGCTGGTCGCCCTCTTCCTCGAGCTGCCGGCGGAGGAGGTGGACGTCAACGTCCACCCAGCCAAGGCCGAGGTCCGGTTCCGCGATCCCGGCCTGGTGCGCGGGCTGATCGTAGGCGGTGCCAAGCATGCGCTGGCGGCGGCCGGCCACCGCGCCTCGACCACGGTGGCGACGGCGGCGCTCGGCAGCTTCCGGCCCGCCGTTGGCGGCGGGGCCTTACCCTATCTACAGCATCATGCGACGCTACCGCGCGGCCTCGCCGAGCAGGCGGCGGCCGCCTTCGCGCCGCTGACGGAAACTGACCGGATCGGCGAACTGCCAGGCTTTGATGCGCCGGCCGCGCCGCCCGGACAGCCGCAGCCCCGCGAAACCGAGCCCGCCGCCGAAGCCTATCCGCTCGGCGCCGCGCGGGCGCAGGTCCATGGCACCTACATCGTCGCGCAGACGGCGGACGGAATCGTGATCGTCGATCAGCATGCGGCGCATGAGCGGCTGGTCTATGAGCGGATGAAGCAGGCGCTCGCCGACGGCGGGGTAAAGCGCCAGGGCCTGCTGATTCCGGAGGTGGTGGAGCTAGATGAGCCGGCGGCGGCCCGGTTGGCGGCCCGCGCGGCGGAGCTGGCGGAACTCGGCCTAGTGCTGGAGCCCTTCGGTCCCGGCGCCGTCGTGGTGCGCGAGGTGCCGGCGCTGCTCGGCGCCACCGATGTGCCCGGCCTGATCCGCGACCTCGCCGACGAGCTCGCCGAGTTCGGCCAGGCGCTCGGGCTGAAGGAGCGGCTGGAGACGGTCTGCGGCACGCTGGCCTGTCACGGCAGCGTGCGCGCCGGCCGACGCCTCAACCCGCAGGAGATGGACGCGCTCCTGCGCCAGATGGAGGCGACGCCCCATTCCGGGCAGTGCAACCACGGTCGCCCGACCTATGTCGAGCTGAAGCTCGCCGACATCGAAAGGCTGTTCGGGCGGCGGTGAGGCTGATCTTTGATCGCGATTGAGTCGCCGTGCTTCGATAAGCTCAGCATGAGGGCCTCACCCTGAGCTAGTCGAAGGGCGAGGTCCGACGAGTTTCAGAGCCGCAGCCAGCCGCGCTGCGCCGCATAGGCCAGCGGCAGGCCGATAGCGAAGGCGATCGCCGGGTTGAGGGCGACGCCGATCGCTGCCAGCGTGAGGACGATGAACAGCTCCTCGTCCCTGTAGCGCTGCGGCTTGGAGGACTGCGCGAGGTCGATGCCGGAAAACAGCAGCAGGGCGCCGAGCACCGCGTCGGGGACGAGCTGCAGCAGCAGGAACCCGCCGTCGCCCAGCAGCACGCCGAGCGCCACGAAGGTGAGGCCGATCAGCAGCGGCGCGGTCGCCGTGCGGGCGCCGAAGCGGTAATGCCCGGTGACGCCCCCGGCGCCGTGGCACATCGGATAGCCGCCCAACGGTGCCGCCAGCAAATTGCCGATCCCGGTCGTCAACGATAAATTGCGCTCGGTGACCGCATGGACCTCGCGCGGGAAGAGTTCCCGCGTGACCGCGGCGGTGACGATGATCGCGTTGGTCAGTGTCAGCGGGATCTGCGGCAGCACGGCATATTGCGTGCCGTGCAGGATCTGCTCCCAGCTCGGGATCACGATCGGCGGCAGGTGAAGGCCGAGTTCCAGGTCCGGGAAGGGCGGCGACTCGCCGAAGACCTGCCCGGCGATCACGCCAACGACGACCGCCGCCAGCGCCGCCGGCAGGCGGCTGTTGCGCAGCATCACCAGGATCAGCGCGCAGATGCCGAGACCGAGCCAGAGATGCTCGCTGAGCAGCTCGATGCCGAGCGCGGCGAGCGAGAGGCCGAGGCCGAGCTGCAGGCCCGCGGCGACGGTCGGCGGGATGATCCGGGCGATCCGGTCGACGAGGCCGGTCGCGCCGACGATCAGGAAGAACAGCCCGATCACCAGCCCGGCGCCGGCGATGGAATGGGTGTCCATCGGCTCGATCAGCACGGCGGCGGAAGCCGCCTTCATCGGCTGAATCGCGATCGGCAGGCCGTAGAACGCGCCGGAGAAGGCGTAGAACAGTCCGAAGGTGGTCAGGATGCCGGCAGGCGCCATGCCGACCACGGTGATCGCGCCGATGATGTGCGGCAGGAACGTGCCGAGATCGCCGAGCGCGCCGGAAATTTCGCGCGGATCGCGGCCGAAGCGCGGTCGGGCGAACATCGGCGGTTCGTCCGCCGCCTGGGTCCGACAGCGGACCTTGATGTCGGGCAGCCGGAAGACGCGGCGGAGCACCCCCTGGGGGGCGTCCTCGACGCGGTAAACGCCGGCGCGCGCGCGGCACTGCTTGTCGATCTCGGTCTCTGTTGTCATGTCGTCGTAATTACGGCCCACTATGTTGCCGCGCAACCATCTCACATGCCGTATCGGATTGGTCATGGAAGAAACGACGTCGAGCCGAATCGCCGCCGGAGCCGACGAGCGCTCGTTCCTGAGCATTCTCCTGGTGTTCCTGAAGCTCGGCGTCACCTCCTTCGGCGGTCCGATCGCTCACCTCGGCTATTTCCGCGACGAACTGGTGACCCGCCGCAAGTGGCTGGACGAGCGGGCCTATGCCGACCTGGTTGCGCTCTGTCAGTTCCTGCCCGGCCCGGCCAGCAGCCAGGTCGGTTTCGCGCTCGGCCTCACCCGCGGCGGCTTCGCGGGCGGTGCAGCCGCCTGGCTCGGCTTCACCCTGCCGTCCGCCCTTGTCTTGGTCCTCTTCGCCTATGGCGCGGACCTCTTCGCGGGGACGGCTGGCGCCGGCATCCTGCATGGGCTGAAAATCGTGGCGGTCGCGGTCGTGGCGCAGGCGGTCTGGGGCATGGCCCGGACGCTCTGTCCCGACCGGCAGCGCGCGAGCATCGCGCTCGCGGCGACGCTGATCGTGCTCGGCCTGTCCACCGCCTTCGGCCAGATCGCGGCGATCCTCCTGGGCGGTCTGGCCGGCCTGTGGCTCTGCCGGGCCGATCCGGTCATGCCGTCGGACCATCTATCTGCCCCGATTCCGCGTTCGGTCGGCGCGATGGCGCTGGCTCTCTTCTTTCTGCTGCTCGGGATGCTGCCGATTGCCGCGGCACTGCTCCCAGGCCAATCCGTCGCGCTGCTCGATTCCTTCTACCGCTCCGGCGCGCTCGTGTTCGGCGGCGGCCATGTGGTGCTGCCGCTGCTGCAGGCGGAGGTCGTCCCCCCCGGTTGGATCGGCGAGGACGCGTTCCTCGCCGGCTACGGTGCCGCCCAGGCGGTGCCGGGGCCGCTCTTCACCTTCGCCGCCTATCTGGGCACGGTGATGGGGCCGGCGCCGAACGGCGTGGCCGGCGCGGCCCTCTGCCTCGTCGCGATTTTCCTGCCGGGCCTGCTGTTGGTCGTCGGCGCGCTGCCGTTCTGGGACGCGTTCCGCCGCCGCTCCACCGCACAGGCTGCCCTGCGCGGCGTCAATGCCGCCGTGGTCGGCCTCCTCGGTGCCGCGCTCTACGACCCGGTCTGGACCAGCGCGATCCGCAGCCCCGGTGATTTCGGGCTGGCGCTGACCGGCTTCGTCCTGCTCACGGTCTGGAAGGCGCCGTCCTGGCTGGTGGTTGTCGTCGTCGCCGGCGGTGCTGCCGTCCTGGCGCTTTTCTGAGACGTGACTTATGTCCGGAACCGGAGGAACACGAACCGCGCCTTGCCGTAGCGGCGCTCGTCAAAGCTCGTGAACCCCGAGGGCGCTGCGAAATTCTCCTTCGCCTCGACTTCGACGATGCAGAGTGCGCCGTCCGCAACCCAGCCTCGGTCGGCAAGGGCGGCGAGGGCGGGGGCGCCGAGGCCGCTGCGATAGGGCGGGTCGAGGAAGGCGAGGCTGCAGGGTTCGGCCGGGCCGGGCGGTGGGCGCGTCGCATCGGCCTGGTGCAGTGTCACCCGGGCACGCTCGCCCAATGTCGCGACGTTGGCGCGGATCACCGCGATCGCGCGAGGCTCGCTGTCCATGCAAGTCAGGCGCGCGGCGCCGCGCGACAGCGCCTCCAAGCCCAGCGCTCCGGTCCCGGCGAAGGCGTCGAGCACGACGGCATCGACGAGCGGCGAGGTGCCGTCCTCGGTGAAGCCGCCATGCTCCAGGATATTGAACAGCCCCTGCCGCGCCCGATCGGAGGTTGGGCGGACGTCGAGTCCCTCGGGCGCCTGCAGGGGCCGGCCCTTATGGCGTCCGGCGACGATTCGCATGATGTTTTATCGCCGAGGGTTTCTTGGCGGCGGCCCGCCGGGGCGCGGGCCTCTCCGGTTCTGAGCCGAGCTGGTCGCGCAGCACCCTCGCCGGCACCTCCTCAGCGGCACCGGGCAGCAGGTTGCCGAGCTGGAATGGGCCGAAGGCGACGCGGATCAGTCGGCTGACCGGCCAGCCGAGATGTTCGCAGACGCGGCGGATCTCGCGGTTCTTGCCCTCACTCAGGCTCATGGTCAGCCAGGCATTTTCGCCCTGCTGGCGGTCGAGCCGGGCCCGGATCGGACCATAGGCGACGCCGTCGACGGTCACGCCTTCGGCAAGCGCGTCCAGGCGGTCGAGATCAACCCGGCCGTGCACCCGCACCCGATAGCGGCGGGTCCAGGCGTTGCTCGGCAGCTCCAGCCGGCGGGCCAGGGCGCCATCATTGGTGAGCAGCAGCAGCCCTTCCGAGCCGAGGTCGAGCCGGCCGACGGCGATGACCCGCGGCAGGTCTTCGGGCAGATTGTCGAACACCGTTGGACGGCCCTGCGGATCCTTCGCCGTGGTGACCAAGCCGCGTGGTTTGTGATAGCGCCATAGCCGCGGCGGCTGCTTCTCGGGAATCGGCCGCCCGTCGACGGCGATCTGCGCCGCCGGGCCGACATTGACCGCCGGGCTGGTCAGGACCTTGCCGTCGACCATGACGCGGCCCTCGGCGATCCACCGCTCCGCCTCGCGCCGCGAGCACAGGCCGACGCGCGCAAGGCGCTTGGCGATGCGCTCGTTTGTGCCTTCGGTCAGTTCGCTGTCGCGCTTATGTCGGACCATCGGTGAATAAGCCTGCAGATATAAGCCCTCTACCCTTGTGGGAGAGGAAGGGGACCCATGCGAAGCACGGGGAGGGTGAGGGGGCGTGAGGCAAGATTCTTCCGCGCGTGGACGCGCGCAAAACCCCTCACCCTGCCCATCTCGCACAAGGGGAGAGGGAGGTAAAGCGCGTCAGGGGATGTTCAACATTCTTCGGTGAATGACAAGGGATCGAATGACAGGAGGAGCGATTGTCTCAGCGACAGGAGGCGATGAAGGCGTCGAAGATCTTCGCGTCGCCGACGCTGATCGAGAATTCCGGATGCCACTGGACGCCGAGACAGAAGCGCCGGCCCGGATCCTCGATGCCTTCGATCACGCCATCCTCGGCGACCGCATTGACGATGATGCCCGGGCCGACCGCCTTCGCCGCCTGATGATGGGCGCTGTTCACCGACAGCTCGGCCACGCCGCAGATGCGGTGCAGCAGCGTGCCGGCCTCGACCCGGACGCTGTGCCCCGGCTCGTCGCGCGGGTTGGGTTGCTCATGCGCTAGGGCCGCGCCCACTTCGTCGGGGATGTGCTGGATCAGCGTGCCGCCCAGGATGACGTTGAGAAGCTGCTGCCCGCCGCAGATTCCGAGGACGGGCATATCGCGCTCCAGCGCGCCGCGCGTCATCGCCGCCTCGAAGGCGGTGCGCCGGCCCTTGGTCTTCACCGTCGCGTGCCGGCTCGTCGCGCCGAACAGGCTGGGATCGACGTCGAAGGCGCCGCCGGTGACGATCAGCCCGTCGATCCGGTCGAGATAGGCCGCGGCCTGCTCCGGCTCGTGCGGCAGCAGGATGGGCAGGCCCCCGGCGCGCGTCACCGCACCGCAATAGTTCTCGCGGACCGCGTACCAGGGAAACTTGGAATAGCCGCCCGGCTCTTCGGAATCCAGAGTCAGGCCGATCACGGGTTGGGTCATACAAATAATCTTATCACAGGGGGCCGGTTAAGAAATCGCCATGAGGCGTCATGGGTAGCGGTTCCATGGCATTGCGTCCATGGCCGATTGACAAACGGCCGCCGCCGCGCAATACTTATCCGGATGGTTAAGTATCAAGATTCCGCCCTGGATCGCACCTTCGCCGCGCTTTCCGACCCGACGCGGCGTGCCCTGATCGCGCGGCTGAGCGAGCAGCAGCCTTTGTCGGTCAGCGAACTGGCGCGCCCTTTCGAGATGTCGCTGCCGGCGGTCATGAAGCATCTCGACGTCTTGTCGGATGCCGGGCTGGTCACCCGGAAGAAGACCGGCCGCACGGTGTCCTGCCGGTTGAATGCCGGCCCGATGAAGGAAGCGACCGACTGGCTGGAACGCTACCAGCGCTTCTGGTCGGAGAGCCTCGACCGCCTGGCCACGCTCGTGGAGGAGGATGAATGACGACCAAGCCGAGCCTGACGCTGGTCCGCCGCATCAAGGCGCCGCCCGCGAAGGTATATGCCGCCTTGACCCGGCCGGAGCAGATGTCCGGGTGGTGGGGGCCGCACAACACCGAGGTCGTGCATGCCGAAGCCGACCCGCGCATCGGCGGCCGGTTCCGCGTGATCATGCGCGCCACCGATGGCGAGCAGCACGACGTCAGCGGCGTCTATCGCGAGGTGGAGCCCGACCGGAAGCTGGTCTTCTCCTGGGCATGGATCACGACGCCCGAGCGCGAATCGCAAGTGACGATTTCACTCCGGCCGATCCAGGACGGGACCGAACTGACCCTGCTCCATGAGCAGTTCTTCGACGAAGCTGCCCGCGACGGCCACCGGGAAGGGTGGAGCGAGGCGCTCGACCGACTGGAACGACAATTCGCATGATGACGAAGGAGTCCGCATGAAGCTCTATTATTGGGACACGCTCAATCCGCGAAAGGCGTGCGCTGTCGCGAAGTACCTGAATTCGCCCGTGGAGTTCGTTCCTGTCGACCTCGGCAAGGGCGAGCATAAGAGGCCCGAATACCTGGCGATCAATCCCAACGGCGTCGTCCCGGCGCTTGAAGACTCCGGCAAGACGCTTTGGGAATCGAACGCGATCATGTGCTATCTGGCCGACAAGGCGGGGTCGGATCTGTGGCCGCATGACGAACGCCAGATCGAGATCATCCGCTGGCTGAGTTGGGACGCGCTCGAATTCGCGCCGCAGGCCGGCACGTTCTATTTCGAGCACATCATCAAACCCCGCTACAGCCTAGGCGATCCCGATGCGACCGCGCTCGAGCGCGCGACGGTTCAGTTCAAACGGTTCGCCGGCGTGCTGAACAATCATTTGCGCGGCCGCGACTATCTAGTGGGCGACGGCCTGACGGTTGCTGATTTCGCCGTCGCCGCGAGTCTGCCCTACGCCGACGAAGCCGGAATACCGCTGGACGGTTTCTCCGAGATCCAGCGCTGGCATGCCCGACTCAATGAGCTGGAGGCCTGGCGCCATCCGTTTCCGGACTGAAGGAGAGCAGCATGAATCGTCCGAAAATCGTGTCGCGGGATGAATGGCTCGTCGCCCGCAAAGCGCATCTGGCGCGGGAGAAGGAACTCACCCGGCTGCGCGACCAAGTGAGCGCCGAGCGGCGCCGGCTACCCTGGGTCAGGGTCGAGAAGAACTATGTTTTCGAAGGTCCGGATGGTCCGGCCGGTCTGCTCGACCTGTTCGCCGGGCGCCGCCAGCTCATCGTCTATCACTTCATGTTCGACCCGGATTGGGATGAAGGCTGTGCGGGCTGCTCTCTCCTGGTCGACAATGTCGGCCATCTCGCGCATCTGCATGCGCGCGACACGTCCCTCGTCCTCGTCTCCCGCGCGCCGTTGCGGAAGATCGAGCCGTTCAAGGCCCGCATGGGCTGGACCGTCCCCTGGTATTCGTCGTTCGGGAGCGACTTCAACCACGACTTCCATGCGACGCTGGACGAAGCCGTTGCTCCCGTCCAGCACAACTACCGGACCAAGGCGGAGCTCGAGCGGAGGGACGAGCCCTGGTTCCTACGGGGCGAGCAGCACGGCCTGAGCGTCTTCCTGCGTGACGGCGACGACATCTTCCACAGCTATTCGGCCTATGCGCGCGGCGTCGACCTGCTCACCGGAACCTACAACTATCTCGATTTGACGCCCTTCGGCCGACAGGAGGACTGGGAGGACTCACCCGAGGGCTGGCCGCAAACCCCCACCTATGGGTGGCAACGGCACCATGACCGCTATGACGACCTTCGCCCCGAGGCTGCGGACTCCTGCTGCGGTTCAGGAAAGCCCAAGGACGGCGAGGCGGGATGAAAAAGACCTGTCAGGCTCTGATGCCGCGTCTCAAGGAGCGAATGCCCTGAACTCGAGAACGGCCGGCGTCCACGCCTTCTTCCGCCTCGCCCTTCGTTCCTCCTCGGTTTCGGCGTCGTAGGTCACTGTGACTGGATTGCGTCCGAGTCCGTCCGAGGGCTCGAACGCATTGACGTTCACCGTGGCCCAGGCGGAGTCGTCCTCGGTCAGCAGGGCACCAACGTAGACGCCGCAAGTCTTGCAAACGAGGAAGTCCGCCGCCTTCAGACCAAACTGATAGCGGCTCAATCGATCGGTATCCTGAATGGTGATCCGGACGCGACCCTGCGGATCGGAGGTGCAGCGTGCGCCGTGACTGGAACAGAAGGAGCAGGCGCAGGCCCGTAGGGGCAATCGATCAATCGGCAACTCGGTCTCGAAAACGAGTTCGATGTTGCCGCAATGGCATCGACCGGACAATGCTGTGACGTCCGACTTCATGTCTCCTCCTTCAATGCGTTGGAGGGCACGGCGGTGCTGATCGTCGGAAAGCGCGGCCGGTCGTCGTCGATGCGCAGCCAGGGAAGCTGCTCCTCGGTCCAGACATGATCGTCCGGCCTCACATCCTGCGGCCGGTCGAGGCTGCCGAGCGTCACCTGGACCCGGTCGGCCAGGACGGTTTCATGCATCGTCAGCGTGCTGCCGCAGCGCCGGCAGAATCCCCGCTCAGCGTCGGCCGAAGAGCGATAGCGGGTCGGCCCGCCCTTCGTCCATGTGAAGGCCTCGACCGGAAAATGGACGAAGGCCAGGAAAGGGGCGCCGGAAACCCGGCGGCACATGCCGCAGTGGCAGATGACGGCGCGCAGCGGATCTGCTTCGGCGCGATACTGCACGTCACCGCAAAGGCATCCACCCGTCCACACCATGGCATCCTCCTTCGTCGAAGTCAGTCTAGCTCATCCAGCTCGATTCCATTACTTGGTTCGTGCGCCCGTATCATGCGGCTGGTTCGATCTGCTCCAACGTATCGCGTAGTCGGTTGCGGGCATGCCACAGGTCGTAATTGTCCTGCATGCGCAGATAGAGTTCTGGAGCCCCGCCGACCAGACGGCCGAAGCGCAGAGCCATATCGGCGGTGACCGACCCCGTACCGTTGAGCGCGGCATAGAGGGATGGGCGGCTCACCTTCATCCGGCGCGCGGCCTCGGAGATCGACAGTCGGACATGATCGTCGAGTATCTCGCGCATGAGCACGCCGGGATGTGTCGGCGGACGCTTGATGGGACGGGATAAATGATGCTCGCTCATGGTGACCTCCTTGGTGAAGCGATCAAGGTTAGTGGTACTGCTCCAGATCGACCCTGAGCGCATTGCCGTCTTGCCATTCGAAGGTGATGCACGACGGGCCATTGACATGGATCGTGTAGTGTTGCGGCTTACGGTGCAGGGCGTGAAAGTCGAACCCCGGCTGGCTGAGTTCCGAGAGGGCCGCTGCCGCCTCAAGAGCGTCGAGTCGAACAATGACCCGCTTCTGAAGCTTCGCTGCTACTTTTGACGACCGGCCAGTCTCGAACAGCTCCTTCAAGCCCTTGTGTCTGAAGCTCTCAATCACGGACGGAGTGTAAGGCGTTACCTATCACTCTGTCAAGTATTGCCTTACAATTCCATATGACGGGCCTATTGTCATACAGGTTTCAAGCTCTCGCCGCTCGGCGGCGCCCGTTTTCAGGTTGACCGGGCGCGATCGCCGAGGGCATGTCACGGGGCATGTCGAAGCTCGATCCCATGACGCTGGCGCTGGCCGAGGCAGAGGCCGCTGCTACGCGTGGCGAGGTGCCGGTCGGCGCCGTGATCGTCGATGGAACGACCGGTGCGCTGCTGGCCAAGGCGGGAAACCGGGTGGAAGAGCTCCACGACCCAACGGCGCATGCGGAGATGCTGGTGATCCGTGACGCCGCCGGCTCGGGACTCAAGCGCCTGACCGGCGCCGATCTCTACGTGACGCTCGAGCCTTGCCCGATGTGCGCCCAGGCCATGTCCTTCGCCCGGATCCGCCGCCTCTATTTCGGCGCCTACGACCCCAAGGGCGGCGGCGTCGACCATGGGCCGCGCATTTTCGGTCAGCCGACCTGCCACCACCGGCCGGAGGTCTATGGCGGCATCGGCGAGACCCGCGCCGGCGATCTGCTGAAAGCGTTCTTCCGCGAGCGGCGATGATGCCGCTGCGCTCGACAAACCGCCTGCGAACCGCCATCTGTGAGTGGCGATGCGGCATTTGGGGACATCTTCGATGACGGTTTCTCTTCGATCCAGCGGGCACCGCTGGCCGGCTCTGCTTCTGGCGCTCTTCCTGCTGACGCTGCTCAGCGGCTGCGGCGTCAACACGATCCCGACCCTGGAGGAGCAGGCCAAGGCGGCCTGGAGCCAGGTTCAGAACCAGTATCAGCGTCGCGCCGATCTGGTGCCCAATCTGGTCGAGACGGTGAAGGGCTTCGCGGCCCAGGAGCGCGAGGTGCTGACCGAGGTCGTCGAGGCGCGGGCGCGGGTTGGGCAGACGCAGATTTCGCCCGAGATGCTGACCGACCCGCAGGCCTTCGAGCAGTTTCAGCAGAATCAGGCGGCGCTCTCGAGCGCGCTATCGCGGCTCCTCGTCGTGGTCGAGCGCTATCCCGAGCTTCGCTCCAATCAGAACTTCCTAACGCTGCAGTCGCAGCTCGAAGGCACCGAGAACCGCATCGCGGTCGCACGCCGCGACTACATCCAGGCGGTGCAGCGCTACAACACCGAGCTGCGCACCATTCCCGGCCGCTGGTGGGCGGCGCTGGTCTATACGGATGCGGAGCCGATGCAGAACTTCACCGCGGAGGCTTCGGCCACGCAGGCGCCGCAGGTCGATTTCGGTGATCCCTCGTAAGTTGGCCCTCGTAAGTTGGCATTCGTGGTGAGTTTGCACCTCCGCCAGTGGGCCGCAGTCGCGCTCGCCTGCCTGCTGCTGGGCATCGCGGCCGCCGCGGCGCAGGAGTTCCCGTCGCTCACCGGTCGCGTCGTCGATCAGGCAGGCGTGATCGCGCCTGCCACCGAGCAGCGGCTCACGGAGCGCCTTGCGGCGCATGAGGCGGCGAGCGGCAACCAGGTTGTCGTCGTCACCCTCGACTCGTTGCAAGGCTACGACATCGCCGATTACGGCTATCAGCTCGGGCGCGCCTGGAAGATCGGCCGCGAAGGCGAGGATGACGGGCTGCTGCTGATCGTCGCGCCGAATGAGCGGCAGGTGCGGATCGAGGTCGGCTACGGCCTCGAAGGCACAATGACCGACGCGCTCAGCCACGACATCATCCAGAACCGGATCCTGCCACAGTTCCGGCAAGGCGATTACGAGGCGGGAATCGAGGCTGGCGTGACCGGGATCCTGTCGGTCCTCGACGGCGGCTACACGCCTGTCGGCGACCGCCGCACTGAGTCGCGGGAGCCGGTCGCGCCGATGATCCTGTTCTTCGCCTTCATATCGGTCGTTGCCCTGATGCGCTATTTCAAGGGCAATCGTCGCTCCCGCCGGCGCGGCTGGGGCTATGGGCCGGGTGTGATCGTCGGCGGGCATGGTGCCCGGCATCGCGGCGGATTCGGCGGTGGGGGTGGCTTCGGTGGCGGCGGCGGATCCTTCGGGGGCGGCGGCGCCTCAGGAAGCTGGTAGGGGAGTTGACAGGCATGGCTTTCCTGACAGATGCCGACCGCAGACGTATCGCCGATGCGATCCGCCAGGCGGAGGCGCGCACCAGCGGCGAGATCCTTACCGTCATCGCGCCGGCGAGCGACGATTACCGCTTCGTTCCGCTGCTGATCGCGGCGGCTGGGGCCTTCATCGTACAGGGCATCGCGTCGCTGCTGATGCCCTCCTGGGGCTTCCCGATGCTTTACGCCCTGCAGCTCGCGAGCTTCGTCCTGTTGCTGCTTTTTCTCTCATGGCAGCCGATCACCATGCGGTTGATCCCCACCTCGGTGAAGCAGGAGCGGGCGCGCCGGCTTGCGCAGGAGCAGTTCTATGCCCAGGGGCTGCACCGCACGCGCGACGGCACCGGCCTGCTGCTCTTCGTCTCGGTTGCCGAGCATTATGTCGAGATCCTGGCGGATTACGGCATCGACCGGAAGGTCCCGCCGGGCGCCTGGGCCGCGATCATCGGTGATTTCACCCGCGCCGTCCGCGAGCGGCGGGTCGCCGACGGCTTCATTCTTGCCGTCACCGAATGCGGCGACCTGCTGGCCCGGGATTTCCCACGGCGCCCCGACGACAAGGACGAGCTGCCGAACCGGCTGATAGAGCTCTAACGGGGCTTGCGATTATGCCCGGAGGGGTGGCCCCGCGTCATGCCTTCGGGGCGACGCCGCCGAAGCTTCGCAGGGCGCGGGCAAGCAGTGCTGCCAGCATGTCGGGGTCGGTTTCCCGGCCGAGCTTCACCGGGCGTTCGACGTAATAGGGCTGCAGGGACTGCCCCGGATCGATCTCGAAGCTCTCCGCATACTGGCCGTCGCCGAGGTCCTTCAACTCAACCTGGATCTTAAGCGTAAAAACCTCGGCGAATTGCCCGCCCATCTTCGGGCGCGGCAACGAATCGGCGTCGCTCATCTGTGGCTCCCCCTTAACGGATGAGTCAGCATAACAGGGGTTGCCCCGGAGCGGAACCGGGCGATCAACGTTCCAGGGCTCGCCAGCCGATATCCCGACGGCAGAAGCCGTTCGGCCAATCGATCCGGTCCACGGCTTCGTAGGCGCGTTTCCGCGCCTCGGCGACGTTTGGCCCAAGCGCGGTAACGCCCAAAACCCGGCCGCCGGCCGCCAGCAGGCGGCCGTCCTCGGCGCGTTGCGTTCCGGCATGGAAGATGGTGACGTCGGGCAACGCGGCCGCCTTGTCGAGGTTACGGATCTCCGTGCCCTTGCGGTAGTCGCCGGGATAGCCCTTGGCGGCCATCACCACGGTGAGGGCCGCCTGCTCGTACCAGCGTAGCTGGAAGTTCTTCAGCACGCCGTCGCGGGCGGCGATCAGCGCCGGCAGAAGGTCCGACATCAGCCGCATGCACAGGACCTGGCATTCGGGGTCGCCGAAGCGCGTATTGTATTCGAGCAGCTTCGGCCCGTCCTTCGTGATCATCAGCCCGGCGAAAAGCACGCCCTTGAACGGCCGCCCCTCGGCCGCCATCGCCCGCACCGTCGGCTCGATGATCCGGGCCATGATCTCATCCGCCATCGCCTCGGTCACCACCGGCGCGGGCGAATAGGCGCCCATGCCGCCGGTGTTGGGCCCGGTGTCGCCTTCGCCGACGGCCTTGTGGTCCTGGGCCGAGGCGAGCGGCAGCGCCGTCGCGCCGTCCACCAGCGCGAAGAAGCTCGCTTCCTCGCCCTCGAGGAACTCCTCGATCACCACCGCAGCGCCGGCCGCGCCGAACTGCCCCTGCGTCAGCATCGCATCGATCGCGGCCTCGGCCTCGGCCGGACCGCGGGCGATGACGACGCCCTTGCCGGCGGCGAGGCCGTCGGCCTTAACCACGATCGGTTCGCCGCGCTCGCGGACGAAGGCCTTTGCCGCCTCGGCGTCGGTGAAACGGCCATAGGCGGCAGTCGGAATGCCGTGGCGGGCGCAGAGATCCTTCATGAACCCCTTGGAACCTTCCAGCGCCGCGGCCGCGGCGGTCGGTCCGAAGGCCTTGATCCCGGCCGCTTCCAGCCGGTCCACGAGGCCCAGGACCAGCGGGGCCTCCGGCCCGACGACGACGAAGTCGATCCGTTGTTCCTGCGCGAAGGCAACCAGCCCGTCGATATCCTCGGCCGTGATCGGCACGCAGGTGGCCTCCTGCGCGATTCCGGCATTGCCCGGCGCGCAGTAGAGCGTATCGCAGAGCGGCGATGCCGCGAGCGCCCAGCACAGCGCATGTTCGCGCCCGCCCGATCCGACGACCAACAGTCTCATCCGCCAACTTCCTTCCGACACGATTTTCTCTTAGGACGGCGGCTCTCTTAGCATAGAATGCGGCGCGATGAACGATCTCCGGACCATCGGCGTCGCTCCCGCCGCAAAACCCAGCAATTTGCCCGAATATTCCGTCGGCGAGATCAGCCAGGCGGTGAAGCGCACGCTCGAGAACGCCTTCGAGCGGGTGCGCGTGCGTGGCGAGATTTCCGGCCTGAAGCGCGCCGGCTCGGGCCATGTCTATCTCTGCCTGAAGGATGCCGACGCAGTGCTCGACGCCGTCTGCTGGCGCGGCACGGCGGGGCGCCTCGCGGTGACGCCGGAGGATGGGCTGGAGGTTGTGGCGACGGGCCGGGTGACCAGCTTCCCCGGCCGGTCCAAATATCAGCTCGTGATCGACAGCCTCGAGGTCGCCGGCGAGGGTGCGCTCCTGAAGTTGCTCGAGGAGCGGCGCCGGCGCCTCGCCGCCGAAGGGCTGTTCGATGCCGACCGCAAGCGACCGATCCCGCTGCTGCCTGAGGTGATCGGCGTCGTCACCTCGCCGACCGGGGCGGTGATCCGCGACATCCTGCATCGGCTGGCCGACCGCTTCCCGCGCCATGTGATCCTGTGGCCCGTGCTGGTGCAGGGCGACGGCGCGGCGGCGCAGATCGCCGCGGCGATCCAGGGCTTTAATGCGCTGGCCGCGGACGGGACGGTGCCGCGGCCCGACCTTCTGATCGTCGCCCGCGGCGGCGGCAGCCTGGAAGACCTCTGGGCCTTCAACGAGGAAATCGTTGTGCGCGCCGCGGCCGCCAGCGCGATTCCGCTGATCTCCGCGGTCGGGCATGAGACCGATACGACGCTGATCGACTTCGCCGCCGACCTGCGCGCGCCGACACCCACCGCCGCCGCCGAAATGGCGGTGCCGGTCCGCGCCGAGCTGCTCGCCCAGGTGATGGAGGACACGCGCCGGCTCGTCGATTGCACGCATCGCATGATCGCGGATCGCCGGACCCGCACCGAGGACCTGGCGCGCGGCCTGCCGAGCCCGCGGCGGCTGCTCGAGGAGAAGGCGCAGCGGCTCGACGGCTGGACCGAGCGTCTGATGAACGCGCGGCAGCCCTTCTTTCGCGCTCGGACCGAGCAGGTGGCCCGCCATGGCGCGGCGCTGCGCACGCCGCAGCAGCAGATCGACCGGGCTCGCTTGCAGGTCCAGCATGACGGCGTGACGCTGCAGAAGGCGATGGAGCGGTCCCTGGCCGGGCGTGATCATGCCTTGCAGCAGACCGTCGCTATGCTGCGCCCGTCGACTCTGATCAAGCTGATCGATTACCGCCGGCTGCATCTCGACCGGCTCTCGGGGCTGCTCGAAAGCTATTCCTATCAGCGGGTGCTTGCTCGCGGCTTCGCCCTCGTGCGCGATGCCAGCGACCAGCCGGTCACCGCGGCGGCGGCGGTCGAGCCCGGATCGGAGCTTGTCCTTCAGTTCAAGGATGGGGAAGTGTCAACGGTCGCCGCCAGCGGGCCAGGGGGCAAGCCGGGGCGGGCCGCGGCGGCCAAGCCGCGTGCCGCAAATGGTGGGAAAGATCGTCAGGGATCGTTGCTATGAACCGCATATGGTGCCGGCCGCTGATCGCGGCCCTGGTTTTCCTGCTGATCGCCTGTGCCGAATGGTTCGGGATGGATGGCGCCCGGGCCGAGCCGCTGGCGCTGAACGGCACCTTCACCCAAGGCGGGCTGGTCGTCGGCGAGACGGCGCCCGGCAGCAGGGTCCTGTTCAACGGGCATCCGGTCCTTGTCTCGACCGAGGGGCTGTTCGTCATCGGCTTCAGCCGCGACGCGCCCCCGACGGCGACACTGCGCGTTGTCAATCCGAACGGCACGGTCGAGGAGCGGCAGCTCGATATTGCCCCCCGGACCTATGACATTCAGCGGATCGACGGCCTGCCGAAGGCCATGGTGAGCCCGAGCGAGGCCGTCTGGGCGCGCATCGCCGCCGAGAACGCCGCGATCGCGGAGGTCCGGAAGCGCAATACCGACCAGGCTTGGTTTGCCGACGGATTCGTCTGGCCGGTCATCGGGCCGATCAGCGGCATCTATGGCAGCCAGCGCATCCTGAACGGCGAGCCGCGCCGGCCCCATTACGGCGTCGACATCGCCATGCCGGTCGGTACGCCGGTCGGTTCGCCGGGCGAGGGCGTCGTCGTGCTGGCCGAGCCCGACCTCTATTATACCGGCGGCACGATCATCATCGACCATGGCCACGGCCTCACCTCTGCCCTGCTGCATCTCGAGACCGTGACGGTCGAGGTCGGCGATCATGTCCGCCCGGGCGACCCGATCGGCACCGTCGGCGCGACCGGCCGCGCCACCGGCCCGCATCTCGACTGGCGGATCAACCTGTTCGACGCCCGCATCGACCCGGAACTCGTGGTCGGGCCGATGCCGGAGTCTATCGTGCCCGCGTCTCAAACCGGCGGCGAATGAAATAGCTGACGGCAGACGTCAGGGTGCTCCCCGGCTTCTCCGGCCGGATGAATTTTTGAAGCCAGCAGCCGGTCGAGGGCTGCGCTGTCGGCCCATTCGATATGGACGGTAGCCACCTGGACGCGGTCGCGCAGCGCAGGCGGTAGGCGCACCGCATCCTTGGCGGTGGTTACGGGCCGGGCGTGAAGCCGGTCCGCCTGATCGCAGAGCTGCTCGACCTCGTCGGCGCTATAGGGATGGTGGTCGGGGAAGACGACCGTTGCCGCGACGTCGGCGCCGATCGCCCGAAGGCTGGCGAAGAACTTCTCCGGCCGACCGAGTCCGGCGAAGGCCAGCAGCTTACGTCCGGCCAGAGCCTGGGCCTCCGGGCCGGGCAGGAGGCGGGCACCGAGTACCGGCCTATCGGATAGGATGGGATGCAGGCCGGCGCGGTCCTCGCCGATCAGGACCACCGCGTCGGCGCGGGCAAGGGCACGGCCGACCGGCTCGCGCAGCGGACCGGCGGGCAGCACCCGCCCGTTGCCGAGGCCGTGTCCGCCGTCGATCACCAGCAGCGCCAGGTCCTTCGCCAAGCTCGGGTTCTGGAAACCGTCATCCATCACGATCACCTCGGCACCGGCCGTGGCGGCGGCACGGGCGCCCGCCGGCCGATTCCGCGCGACCCAGCAGGGCGCCGTCTGCGCCAGCAGCAGCGCCTCGTCGCCCACGTCCCCCGCGTGATGGCGCGCCGGATCGACGCGGAGCGGTCCGGCATCGCGCCCGCCATAACCACGGGTCAGGAAATGCACCTGCCGGCCCTGCGATCCGAGATGCCGGCCGAGCGCCAAGGCCACCGGCGTCTTGCCCGCGCCGCCCACGGTCAGGGCGCCGACGCAGATTATCGGAACCGGGGCCTTCCATGGCTGGATCGCCGCCTGCCGCAGCCGGCCCGCGGCGGCATAGCCGGCTGCCAGCGGAGCCAGCAGCGCCGGCAGCAGCCGGCCATCCTTCTCCCAGAAGTCAGGCGCGCGCATGGGCGTTTCCGTCGATAGGGTCGAGCAGGGGCGCAAGCTCGACCAGCACGGCATCGAGCACGCCTGCCTCGCGCGTCGCGAAGCTCGCCGCGGCGTCCGCTTGCCGGTCGCGCATCGCCCGGTCGGCGAGCAACCCGGCAAGCGCTTCCACCAGCGCAGGTTCGTCGGCGATCTTCGATGCCGCGCCGGCTGCGATCATCCGGTCATAGATCGTCTCGAAGTTGAAGACATGCGGGCCGGTCAGGACGGCCGTGTCGAGTTGCGCCGGCTCTATCGGATTGTGGCCGCCGATGGGGACGAGCGAGCCGCCGACGAAAGCGATGTCGACGGCCCGATAGAATAGCCCCAGCTCGCCCATGCTGTCGGCCAGATAGATGTCCACGGTGTCGTCGAGCACGTCGCCGCGCGATCGCTGCGCGACGCGCAGACCGGAGGAGGCGAGCGTCGCGAGGATCTCGGGCGCACGGGTCGCGTGGCGCGGCACGACGATGGTCAGCAGGGTCGGATGCCGTTCCTTCAGCCGCCGATGGGTCTGCGCGGCCACCGCTTCCTCGCCCGGATGGGTGCTGGCGGCGAGCCAAACCGGCCGATCGCCGATGCCGTGCCGGAGCTGCCGAAGCTCGGCCGGGTCGGCCGGAAGCGGCGCGGCGGCGAACTTCAGATTACCGACGGCCCTTGCCTGCCGCGCGCCAAGCGCGGCGAGGCGCGCCGCTTGCGCCTCATCCTGGCCGAGCGTGACGGCGAAGCCCTGCAGCAGCGGCCGGATCAGGCCGGGAAAGCGGTGCCATCGCCGGAACGACCGGTCCGACAGCCGCGCATTCAGCAGCGCCATCGGAATCCCGCGCCGCTGCGTTTCGCCGATCAGGTTGGGCCAGAATTCCGACTCGACCCACAAAGCGAGATCCGGCCGCCAATGATCGAGGAAGCCGCGCACCCAGGCCATCCGGTCGACCGGCACGAACTGGTGGAAGGCGCCAGCCGGCAGGCGCTTGGCCAGCAGGCCGGCGGAGCTGACCGTGCCGCTGGTGACGAGCAGGGCGGTTCCCGGGCGCTCGGCCAGCAGCCGCTCGATCAGGGCGAGGACGGAGAAGGTTTCGCCGACGCTAGCCGCATGAAGCCAGATCAGCGATCCCGGCGGCCGCGGGCGCGTGGGCCGGCCGAGGCGTTCGCCTAGACGCTCCGGATCCTCCTTGCCGCGGCGCAGGCGGCGGGCGAGATAGAACCGGATCGCCGGCTCGCCCAGATCGGTCAGCAGGCGGTAGAGCGGGGTCGTCATCGACCACCGGCGCCGAGCCGGCGCTTCGCATTCCGGAACCGGTCCTTGCGGTTCGCGGCCGGTTCCGCCGGCTCGATTGGGGCATGCCCCGTCAGACGGTCGGCCTCCGCCGAGATCGCGTTGAGGCGCCGCTCCAGCTCGAGCCTCGTCGCCTCGACCTGCTCGGCGTCGGCCTGCGCCGGCACCTCGATCGGCGCGCCGACGATGAACAGGCCGCGATTGAAGGGGTGCGGCAGCAGGAAACGATCCCAGCTCTTCAGCACATGCCGCCGGGCCACCGAATAGGTCACTGGCAGCATCGGCGCACCGCCGAGCCGCGCGATTTCGACCGCGCCGGCCGCCGCCCGCATGCGCGGGCCGCGCGGGCCATCGGGAGTAATGCCGACGGAATCGCCGGCGTCCAGCAAACCCACGCATCGCTTCAGGGCGGTTGCCCCGCCACGTGAGGACGAGCCGGCCACGACGCCGCTGCCGAAATGGCCGATCGTCCGGGCGATCAGACGCCCGTCGCGATGACCAGAGATCAGCATGTGATAGCGCATTGGCGGGCGCTGCGCGCAGGGCATCAGCAACAGCCGGTTGTGCCAGAAGCACACCACGAACGGGCGCTTGGCGCGGATCAGCGCATCCACCGCTTCGAAGCCCTGCCACTGCCAGCGGGTCGTCCGGAAGACCAGCCTGATATAGAGCGCCGCGATCCACGCCAGCACCGCCTGGCCGGCATCGCTGCCGAGCAGGCGCTTCAGGGGCCTCATGAATGCCTCGCCGAGGTGAAAGACTGTGGCCGCACGGCGGGGGTTATATCAAAGCCGCGGAGGCTTGAACCACAGCGACATCAAGCCCGCGCCCGCTCGCTCTCGCCGCCGGCGTCCACCCCATCGGCATCCGGAGTAAACTGGAGGCTGTAGAGGCGCGCATAGGCGCCGTCGCGGGCGATCAACTCGGCATGGCTGCCCGATTCGACGATGGCGCCCTTGTTCATGACATAGATCCGGTCGGCGCTGACCACCGTAGACAGGCGATGGGCGATGACCACCGTGGTCCGGCCGCGCTTCAGCCGGCCGAGAGCGAGCTGGACCTGGCGCTCGGATTCGGTGTCGAGCGCCGACGTCGCCTCGTCGAGCAGCAGGATCGGCGCATCGCGCAGCATCGCCCGCGCGATCACGATGCGCTGGCGCTGGCCGCCGGAAAGCCGGACGCCTCTCGGCCCGACGGGCGTGTCATAGCCGTCCGGCAGCGTGTCGATGAAATGGTGCGCGTCGGCGGCCTTGGCGGCGGCGATCATCTCCGCCTCGCTCGCATCGGGCCGCCCATACAGGATGTTGGCGCGCACCGTATCGTCGAACAGGATGCTTTCCTGGCTGACCAGCGCGATGGCGGCGCGCAGCGAGTCGAGCGTGACGTCGCGCACATCCTGCCCGTCGATCCGGACATGGCCGGCATCGACGTCGAAGAGGCGCGGAATCAGATTCAGCACGGTCGATTTGCCGGCGCCGGACGGGCCGACCAGTGCCACCGTCCAGCCGGCGGGTATGTCGAGGCTGAGGTCGTGCAGGGCCGGTGCCCCGTCCCCCTCGCTGTCATAGCTGAATTCGACCTGCTGCAGGGCGATCGCCCCGCCGGCGATCTGCAGCGGTCCGGCGCCCGGCCGGTCGGTGATCCGCGGGTGCATGTCCAGGAGGGTAAAGACGCGCTCGGCGGCGGCGAGGCCTTCCTGCATCTGGGTGTTGAGGATGGCGAGGCGTTTCATCGGCTCATAGGCCAGCAACAGCGCGGTGATGAAGGAGAAGAAGGCGCCCGGCGTCTTTGTCCCCTCAATGACCTGATGGCCGCCATAAAGGATGACGGCGACGATCGCCACGCCGCCCAGCGTCTCCATCACCGGATGCGCGATCGCGCGGATTCGCCCAGCCTTGAGCAGCAGGCGGAACAACCGCTCGATCGCCGCGGCGGCCCGGCCCGTCTCATAGGCCTCCATGCCGTAGGCCTTCACCTGCCGCGCGCCCTGGAATGTCTCGTCGAGCAGTCCCGACAGTTCGCCCGTCTGGGTCTGCGAACTCTTCGAGACCTTGCGCATGCGCCGCCCGATGCGGGCGATCGGCAGCACCGCCGTCGGGAACACGACAAAGGCGACGGCCGCGAGCAGCCAGTCCTGGTAGAACATCAGCCCGACGAGGAAGACAAGCGTCAGCGAGTCCTTGCCGAGGCTGGTGAGCGTGGTGGAAACGGCGGCCCGCAGCAGATTGGTGTCGTGGGTGAAGCGGGAGATCAGCTGGCCCGGCGCGTGATCGTGGAAGAAGCCGAGGTCCGCATTCATCAGGTGGCGGAACATCGTCGTCTGGAGGTCGGCGACGATGCGCTGGCCGACATAGGTCATGATGACCGCTTGGCCATAGCTGGCGGCGCCCTTGACGATGAAGATGGCGAGGACCGTGAGCGAGATGCCGAGCAGCGCCCCGCGATCCCCCTCCGTGAAGACCCGATCGATCACCGGCTCCATCTGATAGGCGAGCGCGGCGGTGGCCGCTGCCGCGACCGCCATGCAGACGAGCGCGAGCACGATCCGCCCGGCCTGCGGCCGGACGTTCCTGTGCAGAAGCCGCCCCATCAGCGGGCGGGTTCGGCTATCGGCAAGGCCGATGCGTTGGCTGGAGTCCGTCAAATGCCCTGTCCCAGAAAGTCGGCGCGACCATAGCATAGCACCACCCCGGATGCGCCAATTTCCGATCAGACCGGCCGGGTGTTGATTAACGCGCTCGATCAGCGGAAAGGATGGAGATTGTCCAGGAACTGCTGGGCGCAGGCCCGCCAGGAATAGCCCAGCGCATAGGCGCGGCACTGCTCGGGGTCGATCGTCAGCGCCGATCTGGCCGCTTTGGCGAGATCCTCGTCCAGGCAGCCGACACCGGAGTGGCCGATCACGTCGAGCGGGCCGGGCACCGGATAGGCGGCGACCGGCAGGCCGGAGGCGAGCGCCTCCAGCAGCACGAGACCGAAGGTGTCGGTGCGGCTCGGGAAGACGAAGACGTCGGCCGCCGCGTAATGCCGCGCCAGCTCCTCGCCCTGCTTGGCGCCGACGAAGCGGACATCCGGATAGCGGCGCCGGAGCTCGCCCAGCATCGGGCCGTCGCCCACCACCAGCTTGCTGCCGGGCAGGTCGAGCCGCAGGAAGGCCTCGATGTTCTTCTCCACCGCCACGCGGCCGACCGAGAGGAAGATCGGGCGCGGGGCGTCCAGGAAGTCTTTGTCCTGGGGGCGGAACAGGTCGGTGTCGACGCCGCGCGACCAGCGCCGGATGTTGCGGAAGCCGCGCGCGGCGAGCTCCTTCTCGATCGACTCGGTCGCCACCATGACGTTCGCGGCGGCGCCATGGAACCGGCGCAGCACCGCATAGCTGAGGCGCAGCGGAATCCGCGCGCGGGCATGGATATATTCCGGGAACCGGGTGTGATAGGCGGTGGTGAAGGGCAGGCCGCGCTTGCGGCAATAGCGCCGCGCCGCCTGACCCAGCGGCCCTTCGGTCGAGATATGGACGGCACAGGGCTGGAAGGAATCGATCAGCGCCGCGAGGCGCCGGCCGGGGGCAAGAGCGAGGCGGATCTCCGGATAGGTCGGGCAGGGTACGGTGCGGAACAGGTTCGGTGAGATCACCTCGATCGGATGGCCGAGTTGCTCAAGCTCGTGCTTCACCCGGGTCATGGTGCGGACGACGCCGTTGATCTGCGGCAGCCAGGCGTCGGAGACGATGACGATGCGCATTCGGCTGTTGGGGCTGGCGTGAGTCGGCGCGGCGATCAGGCCGGAACGGCCTCGACCTCGAGCATCGAGAGCTGGCGCGACGCCGCCCAGTCGATGATCTCGAGCCGGCCATCGCGATGCTCGACCAGCGCCGTGCAGCTTTCGACCCAGTCGCCGTCATTGCAGTAGAGAACCGAGCCGATCTGCCGCATTTCCGCCTTGTGGATATGCCCGCAGATCACCCCGTCGACGCCGCGTCGCCGTGCTTCCTCCGCGACGGTCTGCTCGTACTCGCTGATGTACTTAACCGCGTTCTTGACCTTGTGCTTCAGATAGGCCGAGAGCGACCAGTAGGGATAGCCCAGCCGGCGCCGCGCCCGGTTGAACCAGTGATTGATCACCAGCATCAGGCGGTAGGCCTGATCGCCCAGGAGCGCCAGCCAGCGGGCATATTTGACGATGCCGTCGAATTCGTCGCCGTGGATCACCAGGAAGCGCCGCCCATCGGCCATTTCGTGAATCGCCTCGCCGACGACGGTGACGCCGCCGAACTGCAGCTCGGTGTAGTCGCGCAACGGCTCGTCATGATTGCCGGGGACGTAGATCACCTTCGTCCCCTTGCGCGCCTTGCGCAGCAGCTTCTGCACCACGTCGTTGTGGCTCTGTGCCCAGAACCAGGAGCGGCGGAGCCGCCAGCAATCGATGATGTCACCGACGAGGTAGAGATAGTCCGAGTCGGTGTGCCGCAGGAAATCGAGGAGATACTCGGCCTTGCAGCCGCGTGTGCCGAGATGGACGTCGGAGATCCAGATCGCTCGATAATGCTTTGCGGCAACGATGCTGTTCATCAGCACTCCACCCAATGACGGACGAGGCGATGAAACTGATAGCAATATTTGATGATCACACAAGAAAGAAAGTGTAGATGAAGGTGTGATGGGGTGAAACTTCAAGGTCCCTTCATAAAACTGCAATGTAAATGCAACAAGTGTATCTGCTGTATTAAGAAAGGCAGTGTTTCGTGACAACTGTGATTTCCGAACGGGTTGCAGAGATTGGCGGTTTGGCCGAGCGTCACCGCCTCCTCGTCATCTTCAACCCCAAGGCGGGCTGGCGCCGTCGGCGGCGGCTGCAGGCGGTGCTGGATCGGCTGCGGCGGCAGGGCTGCCGGATCACGGTTCGCGAGACGACGGCGCCGGGCGATGCCGAGTCCCTCGCCCGCATGGCGGACGGCGCCGGCGGCTCCTACGACGTGATCGTCGCGGCCGGGGGCGACGGCACGATCAACGAGGTGGTGAATGGCCTCGCGACGGCGGCCGGTGATGTCCCGCCTCCGCCGTTGGCCATCCTGCCGCTCGGTACGGCGAATGTCCTGGCGGCCGAGATCGGGCTCGATCCGAAGCCTTCGGCGGTCGCGGACGGCATCGCCGCCGGACCGGCCCTGCCGGTCGCCGTCGGCCGGGCGAACGGCCGCTACTTCACCATGATGGCCGGTGTCGGGTTCGACGCGCATGTGGTGGCCGGTGTGAGCCTTCGCCTGAAACGGCTGATCGGCAAGGGCGCCTATCTGGTCGAGACGCTGCGCCAGCTTCGCCGCTTCCCCTTCCATCGCTACGCGGTCACGATCGACGACATCCACTTCGATGCCGCATCCGTGATCGTCGCCAAATGCCACTTTTATGGTGGGCGCTTCATCTGCGCTCCGCTGGCTCGGCTCGACGCGCCCGACTTCCAGGTCTGCCTGTTCCTGAAGAGTGGCCGGTGGAACGCGATCCGTTACGCGGTTGCGCTCGCGCTCGGGCGTCTGCACAGATTGCCGGATTACCGGATCATTCAGGGCAAGCGGATCATCATCACCGGGCCGGAGGGCGATCCGGTCCAGGGCGACGGCGACATCATCGCCCGTCTGCCGGTCGCGATCGAGCTGTCACCGCGCCACCTCACTCTGGTTATGCCGGTCGACGCGGAACGGTAGGGGGTGTCTTCCTAGATCTCGCGCGCCAGGAGTTCCTCCTCGAACGGGAAGGTCGACAGCAGCTCGATCCCGGTTTCGGTGATCAGGACCTGCTGTTCGAGCTTCACGCCTTCGTCGCCGCCGACCTCGCCGATATAGCTCTCGATGCAGACGGTCATGCCTGCCTCGAACAGGCCGTCATAGCCGCCCCGCTCGAAATCCTGCAGGTAGGCGCAGTGCGGATATTCGTCGCACAGCCCGACCCCGTGCGCGACGACCGAATAGCGGTTGGCGGCACAGGACGCCGGCAGCGTCCAGGACCGCTCCGCGAAGGCGCGGAAGGACAAGCCCGGCTCGAGCAGGTCGATATTGTGGTGGATCTGTTCCCAGGCCAGGCGGTAGAGCCGCCGCTGCTCGGTGCTCGGCTTGCCGGGGCCGCAGAAATAGGTGCGCGAAATGTCGGCGCAATAGCCGAACGGGCCGATCAGGTCGCTGTCGAAGCTGACCAGCTCGCCGGCCCGGATGATACGGTCGCCGCATTCCTGGAACCAGGGATTGGTCCGCCCGCCCGAACTGAGCAGGCGCGTCTCGATCCATTCGCCGCCCATGGCGATATTGGTCTGATGCAGGATCGACCACAGCTCGTTCTCCGTCATGCCGGGCCGCAGTGCCTCGCGCATCCGGGCCATGCCGGTTTCGCACACGGCGACCGCGGCATTCATGCAGGCGATTTCCTCGGCCGACTTGATCCGCCGCGCCATCTCGATCGGCGCCTGGGCGTCCTGGATCTCGATTCCATGCGCCGCGAGTATCGTGGCGCCCGCCGGATCGCAATGGTCGAGCGCCAAGCGCCGGTTGCCGCTGCCATGGGTAAGCAGGAGGTCGGCGATCTCGTCGGCCCAGCGCTTTGCGCGCTCCTCGACCCGCGGCCCCGCGCCGAAATAGAACCAGGAGGTCGCCGGTCGTACCTCGTCGATCGTCTCCAACCCCTCCGACAGGAACTCGCAATTGTGGAAGTCGAATAGGATGACCGGCCCTTCGGTCGCGACGAAGCAGTAGCGGGCCGGATTGTGCAACGTCCACACCGCCATGTTGCGGCTGCCGGTGGCGTAGCGGACATTGATCGGGTCGTACAGCACGCAGCCGGCAAGATCGCGCGCCTTCAGCTCGTTCCGCAGCCGTTGCAGGCGATAGGCGCGCAAGGCGCGCATATCGATTCCCGCTTCGCTGTTGGTCAGGCTTGCCCCGGAGCTTCTGCGGGCCACGGTAATGGACGGGGCCGAGCGGGCGGGTGGCGTCGTGTCCGGCGGCATGGCCAAGCTCCCTGTGGATTATCCCGGAGGATTAGAAGAGGGCAGCCGCAGGACTTCGTCAATCTGACAGTTTAGGGGCGGGTTTGAAACCAGGGCTATTCAGCCAATTTGCGGCTACGGCCGCAGGATCAGCGTTGACGATAAGGCATTGTTCTGCGGGGCATGGTCCTCTCTGCGGTGAGCGACAGCAGCCGTCACGCCGACCGCCGTTTCGCCGGAGACGCCCAAGTTCAGATCCAAGACGACGTTCTCGAACAGAACTGTCTCGGTTGCGCTCGCCATCAGCTTCAAGGGTTCCGGGCGATCGAAATTCGCCGATACCGGTCCCTTGAAACGCAACTCGACGGTGACCGGCCCCGGTACGTCGCGGAAGGAGTTGTTCCGAATATCCACCCGCAACAGAAACGACTCGCCCGACCGGACAATCGGCACGCCGTCGAGAGCAGAATCTGTGGTCGCGTTGGGGTAAACTGACAGCGCGTCGCCATCCGCATCGAGTAGCCAGAGCCCGGTGATAGCTATATCGTCGCCGACCGCTCCCTGCATCGTCACCGTTTCCGTCCGGTCAGCAAAGCGAACCTCCCAGCTGCTCCAGACCTGGGTGCCTGGCGGTAAGCCCGGCGCTAGCAATGGACCGACTTCGTAGAAGCGGGTCGACGGTGTATCCCATGCAGTCAGCAACGTGTTCGGATCCAGGCTCGTATACTCGGCCTCGGCCGCCGGAAGCTTGCTCGCCTTGGGTGGATCGATCTCGATCCGCAGTCGGGTCTCGCGCTCCGCGTAAGCGATCTCCTTGTCGATCTCCAGCCCGAAGGTCAGCGGGCCGGTACCCGCCGGCCCGCCATCGATCGAGGCCCGCTCAATCGACCCGCAGGCCGTGAGCAGGATGCTGGCCGCAAGGAGGTAGCCGACGGTACCGATCCAAGCCACGGAACGCCCCCTGGAAAGTGCGCCGATATGCCCGGCTTGGCGCCGGGGGCGCGATTGCTTGTGAGACGCCGTCGATTCGTTCGGGAATGCTAACGGTTCGGGCGACAGGATCGCAAGATCGGTTCGACTCTCGGCACGTCTCCGGCCAGAATGGCCCGGCGGCAGGAGGACGCGGGGCAACCCCATGAAGGGGGCTGCCATGCGCAACGCGCTTCCTCTGGACCGCCGCGATGCCCGCGCGGATGTGCGGCAAGAGGTCGGCAATATACGCGCTCCGGCGGCTATCGAGAGAGCAGTGCCGGGCGCGAAAGACCGCTCGACATGGTGGCGGTCCATCGCCGCTTCCCTCCTATTCCACTTGGCCGTCCTCGGTGCCCTGAATCGGCTGCCAATCGAAGAGAGAAGTTCCGAGCCGCTACTGGCGATCCCGGTTGGCCTGGTTGGCATCGGTGGGGCCAAGGCGCCGACCGGCCCCGTCGGCGCGGGCGGTTCCCAGGCGGATGTCACCGAATCGACCGTCTCGCCCGGCCCGCCGGAACCGGCCGCTGTGAGCGATTCGGCGGCCGCACCGAGCGCAGCGGCATCGCCATCCGGCGCCGGTCGAGAGGTGAAGCAAGAACTGACACCGCCCACCGTCATCGACCAGCCCGCGCTCCCGCCGGCTGTCGAGCCGCCGTGGCCGCTACCAGAGCGCAAGCCCGAGCCACCGCGATCTTCAGCCCCGCGTCTGACCGAGCAGAGCGAGCGTCGGCTTTCCAATGTGACCGCGCTGATCGCGCCGGTCCCACCGGCGGAACCCACACGGACCACCACCGCGTCGTCGACGAGAACGGCGCCTGTCAGCGACAAGGAGACGCGTAAACTCGCTCTCACGACTGGACGAGCGGACAGCGAGGCGGGCGGCGCCGGACGGAACGGATCCGGCGACGACTATCTCGAGCGCCTGCGCCGCTGGCTGAATCAATTCAAGGACGAGGCGTACCCCGAGGCCGCGAAGGAACGGAAGGAAGAGGGAACGGTTATCCTATCCTTTGCGCTCGCTCGTGATGGCACGGTGCTCAGCGTCGGGATCCGGCGCAGCTCAGGCTTTCCAGCGCTGGACGCCGCCGCCATGAAATTGGTGCGCGAGGCGTCCCCGGTGCCACCCTTCCCGCCGATCTATAAAGAGAAGGTGCGACAGGTGGTGATGCCGATTCGGTTCTCGCTGACGTTCTTCCAGAAATTCTTCTGAATACGCGATTTTCATCGCTGCCGACCTGTAGATCGGCAGTCGCTTCCACAGATTGGCTTAATGGCCCGTTTGAAACCGCCCCCTACGGACGACGATGTTCTTCACGTTCCCGCGATGGTCATGCCGTCGACGCGGATCGTCGGCGCGTCGGTGCCGTAGCGGAAGACGAGATCGCTGGCGGGCGTCAGATTCAGGAACATGTCCTTGAGATTGCCGGCGATCGTGATCTCAGAGACGGGATAGGCCAGCGCGCCCTGCTCGATCCAGAAGCCGCTGGCGCCGCGGCTGTAGTCGCCGGTGACGCCATTGACGCCAAAGCCGATCAACTCGGTGACGTAGAAGCCGTTCGGGATGCCGGCGATCAGCTCCTCCGGCGACAGCTCTCCCGCCGACAGATAGAGGTTGGTCGTGGAGGGCGAGGGCGGGGATGAGGTGCCGCGCGAGGCATGGCCCGTGCTGGTGAGGCCAAGCTGCCGGGCCGCGCGCAGATCGAGGATCCAGCTCGCGAGCACGCCGTCCTCGACAATGGCGCGCCGCCGGTTTGCGACGCCCTCGCCATCGAAGGGCTTGGAGCGCAGGCCGCGTTGGCGGTGCGGATCGTCGGTGATGGTGACGCCGATCGGCAGGACGCGCTGCCCCATCTTGTCCTTCAGGAAGCTGGTGCCGCGGGCGATCGCCGTGCCGTTGATCGCCGACGCCAGATGGCCGACCAAGCTGTTCGAAACCCGCGGGTCGAAGACCACCGGCAACCGCGCCGTCGCTGCTCTGCGCGGCTTGAGCCGCTTCACCGCTCGCTCGCCGGCGCGCCGCCCGACGGTGGCCGGGTCCTCCAGGTCGCTGCCGAACACGGTCGAGGAGTAGTCGTAGTCGCGCTCCATCTGCGTGCCCTCGCCCGCCAGGACGGAGACGCTGACGCTGTGGCGCGACACGGCATAGCTGCCGGTGAACCCGTTCGACGCGGCGAGCGACACGGCCGAGCGCGCCCATCCCGCCTCGGCGCCTTCGGAATTGGTCACGCCCTCGACGGCGCGGGCCGACTCCTCCGCCGCGCGGGCGCGCTCCACGAGCATGTCGGGCGCCGGTTCTTCCGGATCGCAGAGTTCGATCTCGGGATGCTCGGTCGCGAGCTGGTCCGGGTCGGCGAGGCCGCAATAGGGATCCTCGGGCACGCTCTTCGCCATCGCGACGGCACGGTCGACCAGTTCGGCGAGCATGGCGGGCGCGGTGTCGGTCGAGGAGACCATCGCCTGCCGCCTGCCGATCAGCACGCGCAGTCCCAGATCCCGGCTCTCCGCCCGCTCCAGCCGCTCCGGCTGGCCCAGCCGCTGGGCCAGCGACATCGAAGCCGAGTCGACCAGCAGGGCGTCGGCGGCATCGGCCCCGGCCTTGCGCGCGCGGCCGATCAGGTCGTTCAGGAGATCGAGCGCATCGGCTTGGGAGGACGGGGTCGTGGCGGTGGGCATGACGAACTCCGGATTGGGGGGCCAGAAGGGCTAGGCTTAAAGAGCTAGGGCTTACTTGGCTCAGCCGAGCGGAAAGCGCAAGACCGGAAGCCAGCGGCCGGGTTCCAGGTCCGAGGGCTGCGCACCGGCCGGTCGCGCGCCCATGCGGCGATAGAACCCCTCGGCGTTCGGGTCGCTGACGACAATCAAGGTGGCATGGCCCAGCTGGCGGGCCGTGGCGACGGCATGCTCCCAGAGCGCCCGGCCCACGCCCCGGCCGATCGCCTCCGGCGCGACGAACAGATAATCGAGGCCGACTCCGTCCTTCTCCGGCTCGAACCCGTAGAAGCCGAGCAGTCTCCCGTCAGCCTCGGCGACATAATGCGGCTGCGCCTCGATCGCCGCGACCTTCAGCGTCATGACGGCGCGGCAGCGGGCCATGAAGCTCGCCTCATAGCCCCACACCGCCTTCGAGCGCAGCGAAAGATCGGTCAGGGCCTGCGCTTCTTCACTGCGGGCCGGGCGGATGATAAAAGGCACATCCACTCGGCCGCTCTCTCCCACAAGGGGAGAGGGAGAAGGTGCTTTCGATCTGTCACGCTCCTGAGTCAAAGCACCAAAGCGTACCCGACATCAGGATCGATCGTCGATCATGATCGTCCGCGGCGAAGCCGGTTGACTGCGCTGACGATCGCCTTGAACGACGCGGAGACGATGTTCGGATTCATGCCGACGCCGAACAGCGTCCTTCCGTCATCCGTCTTGATCTCGACATAGGCGACGGCCGTGGCCGAGGCGCCTTGGCCCACCGCATGCTCGCCATAGTCGATGACCCGGATCGTCTCGCCGCAATGGGTGCGCAGCGCGTCGATGAAGGCGTCGATCGGGCCGTTGCCCTTGCCCTCGATGGTGCGCTCCACGCCCTGGTCACGGATGACAGCCTTCAACCGCCGCATCTCCCCGGCATGGGTATCGGGGATGGTCAGATGCTCGACGAAGGCGAGCGGCCGGTCCTCGGCGAGATATTCCCGCTCGAAGCTCGTCCAGATATCGCCCGGCCGCAGTTCCTTGCCGGTCTCGTCGGTGATGCGCTGCACGACCTGGCTGAACTCGATCTGCAACCGGCGCGGCAGGCGCAGCCCATGCCCCTGCTCGAGGACATAGGCGACGCCGCCCTTGCCCGACTGGCTGTTGATGCGGATCACCGCTTCGTAGGTCCGGCCGAGATCGGCGGGGTCGATCGGCAAATACGGCACTTCCCACAGCCCGCTATTGCTCTTCGCCTGCGCCACCAAGCCCTTCTTGATCGCGTCCTGGTGCGAGCCGGAGAAGGCGGTGAAGACCAGTTCGCCGGCATAGGGGTGGCGCGGGTGAACCGGAAGCTGATTGCAATGCTCGACCGCCTGGACGATCTCGTCGATGTCGTTAATCTGCAGGCCCGGATCGACGCCCTGCGTCAGCATGTTGAGCGCCAGGGTCACGACGTCGACATTGCCGGTGCGCTCGCCATTGCCGAGCAGCGTACCCTCGATGCGGTCCGCCCCGGCCATCAGCGCCAGCTCCGCCGCGGCGACTCCGGTGCCGCGGTCGTTATGCGGATGCACGCTGAGGACGATGGCGTCGCGGTCGCGGATGTTGCGGCCGAACCATTCGATCTGGTCGGCGAAGATGTTGGGCGTCGCCATCTCGACCGTCGAGGGCAGGTTCAGGATCATCTTGCGCGCGGACGTCGGTTGCCAGACTTCCATCACCGCCTCGCAGATCTCGACGGCGAAGTCGAGTTCGGTCCCGGTGAAGCTCTCGGGCGAATATTGCAGCACGATCTCCGTCTCCGGCATCGCCCCGGTGCATTCCTTCACCAGCTTGGCACCGTTGACGGCGATATCGACGATGCCCGGCCGGTCGAGCCCGAACACGACCCGGCGCTGCAGGGTCGAGGTCGAGTTGTAGAGATGCACGATCGCGCGCCGCGCCCCGCGGATCGACTCGAAGGTCCGGCGGATCAGCTCTTCCCGCGCCTGGGTCAGGACCTGGATCGTCACGTCCTCGGGGATCAGATCCTCCTCGATCAGGCTGCGGACGAAGTCGAAATCGGTCTGCGAGGCGCTCGGGAACCCGACCTCGATCTCCTTGAAGCCCATGCGCAGCAGCAACTCGAACATCTGCCGCTTGCGGTCCGGCCCCATCGGCTCGATCAGCGCCTGATTGCCGTCGCGCAGATCGACGCTGCACCAGATCGGCGCGGTCTCGATCACGCGGCCGGGCCAGCGCCGGTCGGGCAGGTCGATCGGCGGGAATGGTCGGTATTTGTGAATGGGCATGGCGGTCATCTGAACTTTCCTTCTCCATCAGCGCAGATATTGCGGGAACGGCGACCGGCATACAGCCGTCGAGCAGCCGTTAGGCTCGACGGCTGCCGATAAGTCGCAGAAGGAGGAGGGAGTCAGGGAGTCTTTGAGAGCACATCGAACAACGCACGCAAGCGGTTAACGGAAAACGACGGTGACCCGGCGTCCCTCAGGACGCCGGGGTCAGAAGTCGAAGCTCCGAAACCCAGCGATGCGTTAGCCGATACATGGATCAAAGGGTAGGCGAGGGACTCGCTCCGGTCAAGGCTGCTTCGGCTGCGGGCTCAGGCGAACGCGCTCGCCCGCTGCGTGAGCTGTCGGATGCGCCGGTCCAGCTTGCGGCGAGCCTCGGCCTTCGACCAGCCGGCGAGCTGCAGCAGGGTCCGCCTGCTGTTCAGGCTCTTGAGGTCGACGATGACCGGGGTGACGACCCCGGCCTCGTCCTGCCGCAGGATGATGTTCAGCAGGTTCAGGTCATAGAGCAGAACGTCATGCGCCCGCAGCCGCTCGAACAGGCTCTCGAAGCGACGCCACAGATCGGGGTCCGCGATCTTGCCGTGCCGGCCGATATGCTCGGCTAGCGCGACCGACTGCTGCCCGTCATGGTCCCGGACCAGCTCGACCACCAGGCCGGGGCCGAGGTTGGTCGGCTGGATGCCGAAATATTCCGGGAGGTGACCGCGCAGCGACTCCTTCACAAGGCAGTAGTTCCGCATCTCCGCGCTGTTGAAATCGAGCCAACCGGTCAGGTCGATGATCCTGTGATGCAGCCGGTTCGCCAGCTTCCGGGGCTTGGGGTCCGCAGATTGCGAGCGGATCTTGATGCATTTCGACGGGTCGTCGGGATGCAGGTAGCAGACGCGATTCCGGCCGATGCGGAATGGCTGCATGCCGGACAGGTCGATGGTCATGGCGGCGATGCTACTTCCAAATCGGCTTGCCGCTCCCTGGCAGGCCATATTCCGCCCATTTCCGCGTCACCTCCTCGATCACCGCGTCGGCCATGCGGATCTTGCGGCCCCATTCGCGCTTCGTCTCCGGCGGCAGCTTGTTGGTGGCGTCGAGGCCGAGCTTGCCGCCCAGCCCGCTCTCGGGGCTCGCGAAGTCGAGATAGTCGATCGGCGTGTTCTCGACCACGGTGATGTCGCGCGCCGGGTCCATGCGGGTCGAGATCGCCCACATCACTTCCTTCCAGTCGCGCGCGTCGATGTCGTCGTCCACGACGATCACGAACTTGGTGTACATGAACTGCCGCAGGAAGGACCAGACGCCCATCATCACCCGCTTGGCATGGCCGGGGTAGGCCTTGCGCATCGACACCACGGCAATGCGGTAGGAGCAGCCTTCCGGCGGCAGCCAGAAATCGACGATCTCCGGGAATTGCTGGGTCAGCAGCGGAATGAACACCTCGTTCAGTGCCTCGCCCAGCACCGAGGGCTCGTCCGGCGGCCGGCCGGTGAAGGTCGAGAGATAGATCGGCTGCCGCCGCATCGTGATCGCGCTGACCGTGAAGACGGGAAAGGGTTCCACCGCGTTGTAATAGCCGGTGTGGTCGCCATAGGGGCCCTCGTCGCCGTAATCGGTCAGCGAGACATGGCCCTCCAGCACGATTTCCGCCTGCGCCGGCACCTTCAGCGGCACGGTCTTACAGTCGACCAGCTCCACCTTCGCGCCGCGCAGCAGGCCGGCGAACTGGTACTCCGACAGCGTGTCCGGCACCGGCGTGACGGCGGCGAGGATCGTGCCCGGATCGGCGCCGATCACCACGGCGGCCGGCAGCGGCTCCGGCTTCTCGGCCTTCCAGCGGGCATGGTGCTGCGCGCCGCCGCGATGCTTCAGCCAGCGCATCAGCGTGGTGTTGCGCCCGGTCACCTGCATCCGATAGATGCCGAGGTTGAAATCGTCCTCGCGGCGCTTGCCGGGCCCCTTCGTCACCACCAGAGGCCAGGTGATCAGCGGCGCCGGCTCGCCCGGCCAGCAGGTCTGGATCGGCAGGCGGGCGAGGTCGATCTCGTCGCCCGTGAGCACCACTTCCTGCGCCGGCGCGGAGCCGACGCTCCGCGGCTTCATCGCCATCACCGTCTTGAGCAGCGGGAACAGTTCCAGCGCCTCGCGCCAGCCGCCGGGTGGCTCCGGTTGCTTCAGGAAGGCGAGTGTCTCGCCGACCTCGCGGAGCTGTTTCGGCTCGCGGTTCATGCCCCAGGCGACGCGCTCGACGGTGCCGAACAGATTGACGAGCACCGGCATGTCATAGCCCCCGTTCTCACCGACGACATTCTCGAACAGCACCGCGGGCCCGCCTTCGGCGAGCAGCCGCGTCTGGATCTCGGTCATTTCCAGGATCGGGCTGACGGGCGTCGAAACGCGGACGAGCCGCCGCTCGCGGTCCAGCCGGTCGATGAAATCGCGCAGGGAGGAGTAAGGCATCGAGAAGGATTTACCACAGAGGCACAGAGGAGCAGGAAATCTACCGAACTCTGTGCCTCTGTGTCTCTGTGGTTCTATAGATTGGGCTTGTCGCCATTGCACCTGCGAATGATACGGCAGGGATTGCCGACCGCCACGACGCCCGCCGGCAGGTTCCGCGTCACGATGCTGCCGGCGCCCACCACGGTTTCGTCGCCGATCGTCACGCCAGGCAGAACGATGGCGCCGCCGCCGATCCATGCGCCGTTGCCGATGACGACCGGCGCTGCCGATTCGAGCCCGGCTCGGCGCTCCGCCGCATCGATCGGATGCTTTGCGGTGTAGATCTGCACCTGCGGGCCGATCTGCACATCGTCGCCAATCGTGATCGGCGCGCAGTCCAGAAAGACACCGCCGAAATTCACGAACAGGTTTCGGCCAACGCGGATGTTGTAGCCATAGTCGCAGGCGAAGCTCGGCTCGATCTCCACGTCCGGCCCGACCTCTCCGAATAGACGGCGCAGAAGCGCGATCCGCTCCTCGGGATCATCGCCCGTCGTCGCGTTGTACGCCCGGACCAGCGCCCGCGCACTCCGACGCTCCGCCACAAGCTCGGGGTCCGAGGCGCGGTAGAGCACGCCCGCGAGCATCTTCTCCTTTTCGCTCTGGTCCGTCATTGAACCGCGCGATCTATCCGTCAGTCCGCGACCGTACCGCCCGCCTCCTTGACGGCACGCTCGTAGGCTCGCTCCGACTTGTAGGGGCCGTGCTTCGGGAACTTGG
The DNA here is from genome assembly GCA_003576685.1 of Virgifigura deserti. GTDB lineage: Bacteria > Pseudomonadota > Alphaproteobacteria > Dongiales > Dongiaceae > Virgifigura > Virgifigura deserti. Next base: position 65,423 of record QOZR01000013.1, on the reverse strand, counting down.
CCGGGTCCGCCTTGACGATGCCGCGGCCATGCGGCAGGACCTTCGAATAGCCGCCGTCGCGGCCGATCAGCGGGATATAGCGCCCCTGCCGCGAGAAGGTGCGGCGCATGGTGGCGGAATAGTCGCGAAACGTCTTGAACTCCTCCGGGTCCTTCTCGAACAGATACTCGTAGGCGGCAACGAAATCGCGCACGAAGTCCGCGTCGACCTCCTGCAGGTTCGAGATCACCCAGCAGCGGTCCTCGAAGGTCCAGTAGCAGGCGAGGCCGATGAAGTCGCCCTCCCGCGTGATATAGGGGCAGAAGGGAAAGGCGCGGCAGGCGAGGCTGCGGTTGTCGCGCTCGCAGTGGCGCGCCCCTCGGCACTCGATGGCGGCGCAGTCCGTCGACAGCTCGGCGACGATCTGGCGGCTGGCGCTGTCATGGGGCTTGAAGCGGCGCCACATGTCGGTGCGCGTCTTCAGCAGGCGCCATTCCGCCTTCTGCACGATCGGTATCGCGTTCTTGGTCGAGCAGCAGACAGGTTCGCCGCCGTTCAGGGGCGCGCATTTGCGGCCGCAGTCATGGCGCGAGATCGAGGCCTGGAAGCGGTCATAGATCTCTCGGAAGTCGTCGGGTTGGATGCTTGGTGTTTTGGTCATATCTCGACTATACAAACGGCGCGGTCGGGCGCAATGACGCAGGAGCGATTTGGAACGATGGCGCGATATTGGGTGGTCGGCGGACAGTACACCGATACGGATTTCGATAAGATTGCCGGCGGCGGCCCTGAGCAGCGGGCCGGCCCGTTCAAGGATTACGAGGCGGCGAAGGCCGAATGGCAGCGCCTCGCCTGGTCGACCGTCGACGATGCCAACAGCCGCTATCGCATCGAGGAAGAGTCGGAGCAAGGCCCGCAGCATTACTGGGTGGTCGGCGGAGTCTACAAGGACACGCATTTCAAGGAGCCGGCGGCGGGTACGAAGGAGCAATGGTTCGGACCCTTCGACTCCTACGAGGCGGCGAAAGCCGAATGGCAGCGGCATGCCTGGGCAACGGTCGACGACGCGCTCTCCCGCTACCGGATCGAGCGCCTGTCCGACGACCATCTTCCCGCGGACCACAAGACCGCCGCGCGATGACGCTCTGGCCGGTGCCCAATGGCGCGGCCGAGCGCTTGGCCCTGGCGAAGGGCTATCCCTTCTTCATTCCTGAGGAGTCCTATCTCCTCGCCGACGGCGCGGTCCGCCCGCTACCGGCGCTGGATGACCCGGTGTTCGCGGGGCGCACGCCAGTGCTGGCTGTCGGCTCCAACCAGTCGCCCGATCAGTTGCGGCGGAAGTTCGCGCATTTTCCGCCGCCGGCCCGCATCCCGGTGACGCGGGCCTGGCTCGCCGATTTCGACGTTGTCTATGCGACCCACATCACCCGCTACGGCTCGATCCCGGGCAACCTCTTCCCGACGCCGGGGGCGCGGGTGCGGCTCTCGGTCACCTGGCTCGACGCGGAGCAGCTCGCCGCGATGCACGCCACAGAGATCGCCGGCGAGCACTATGTCTTCGGCCGGCTCGGCGCGGTCGAACTGGCGATCGACAACGGGCCGATGCTGCGCCAGGTCCATGGCTATGTCAGCCTGCAGGGCTGCCTGCGGGAGGATGACGCACCGGTCGGGCTGGCCGCGATCCGGGCCGAGGGCCGCCCCTATCCCGGCCTGCCGCAGGAAGCGATGCTGGAGCTGCTGCGCCGCCGCTGCGCCTCGCCGCTCGCGCTCGACGATTTCATCCTCGCGCTGGTCACCGACCCGGACCTCCGCGACGCCTGCACGCAGCGGCTGCGCGCGGACGGCCTGCCTTTCGCCTGGACCCATCTCGATGTCGTCGAGACCGGATAGAGGTTGCTGATGCGCGCGTCGACGGAATCTGCTATTCGACTGGCGATGCGGGACGCGGCTTGGGGACTGCGCGACTCGGGGGACCATCAATGCTTGATCTCGGCGGAGCCGGCGAGTTCATCGGCCTCTTCGCGGGGGCGCTGACAACGCTGTCTTTCCTGCCTCAGGCGCTCAAAGTCTATCGAACGCGCTCGGCGAGGGACCTGTCGCTCGCCATGTTCCTGCTGTTCTGGCTCGGGATCGTTCTCTGGATCGTCTATGGCGTCCTGCTGGGATCGCTCGCCATCATTCTGGCCAACATTGCGACCCTGTTGCTTGCCAGCGCAATCCTGTGGTTCAAGCTGCGATTCGGTTAGGCCATGCTTGCACCCGACCTGCGCTCGGAGATCCGCTGGCTTTCGAGCGGCTTCCTTCTGACGCTCTGCTCCGGCTTCGGACAGACCTATTTCATCGCCATCTTCGCCGGCTATCTGAAGGCGGATCTTGCCATGACGGATGGCCAGTTCGGCAGCCTCTATACGGTCGGTACGCTGGCGAGCGCGGCCCTGCTCATGTGGGCCGGGAAGTTCGCCGACAAGTTCTCGATTCGCTGGCTTGGGGTTGGCGTGATGGCAGGACTGGCCTTGACGTCGCTGGCCATGGCGTCCGTCGCTTCCGCCTGGATGCTTGCTTTGGTGCTGTTCGGCCTGCGCTTCTTCGGCCAGGGCATGCTGACCCACGTGGCGATGACGGCCATGGGTCGGTGGTTCAACCGCAAGCGGGGACGGGCCGTTTCCATCGCCGCGCTCGGCTTTCCGGCAGGCGAGGCGGTACTGCCGCTGATCGCCGTCACGGCTATCGGTCTCGTTGGCTGGCGACTGATGTGGGTCGCGGCAGCCGTCGCCCTCGTTGCGGTGCCGGTACCCGTTCTGATCGCCCTTCTGAGGCGCGAGCGGACCCCGACCGCCGGCCCCGCCGCGCCGGGCGATTGCGGCGAGGATCCCGTCCGCCGTGACTGGACCCGCGGCGAGGTTCTGAAGAGCCGCCTCTTCTACGCGTTGATGCCGGGCGTTCTGGCGCAGCCTTTCATTGCGACCGGCATCTTCTTCAACCAAGTCACCATCGTCGAGATGAAGGGCTGGGAGCTCGCTTGGTTCGCGGCCGGTTTCCCGGTCCTGGCTGGGGTCAGTGTCCTGTCGGCGCTCGCGGCCGGCTGGATGGTGGACCGCTTCGGCGCGCGCCGTCTGCTGCCGTCGTTCCTCGTCCCGCTCGGGGTCGCCATCCTGATCCTGACCTATGTGACGAGCCCCTATGTCCTGCCGGTCTTCATGGCGCTCGTCGGGCTCACGCTCGGGAGCTCCGCCACCATCCAGGGCGCGCTCTGGGCGGAGCTCTATGGGACCAGGCATCTGGGCGCGATCCGGGCGTTCGCCACGGCGGGGATGGTCTTCTCCACGGCGCTGTCGCCGGGGCTGATCGGTATCCTCATGGATGCCGGCGTGGCGCTGGAGGCGCAGTTTCTGGCGATGGCGGCCTACTGCTTCATCGCCGCGCTCTGGATGGGCTCGCTGATGCCGCGGCTCAACCGTTTGGCAGCAGCCTGACCTCGTCGCCTTGGCGAATCGCGCCCGGCTGCAGAAGCTCCGCATAGATGCCGGCGCGCGTCGCATTGTGCTCGCGCACCGTCTGCAGGATCGCGGGATCCTGGGGCAGATCGCCCTGCGGCAGCACGGTCATCACGCAGCGCTTGCAATGATCCGCGATCCGCAGGCGAAGGGACTCACCGATCGCAAGCTCTCGGCCGATCCAACCGGTCTCGGGAAATCCGGTGCTCTCCCCGGTATCGATCACGACGTTCGGCCGGAACCGCGCCAGCTCGAACCGGCCCTCCGGATAATGCCGGCCGAGTTCCCGGAGCGTCGCCGTGGTCAGCAGATGCAGCGGCGACAGGGCATAGGCGGCCTCCGCGGTGGCGAGCGACGCGAAGCGCACTGGCCGGCCGAGATGCTTCGAAAGCCGCGCGTCGATGTCCGGCAGGTCGCCGGTAAACCGGGTGCCGTCGGGCAGGGTAATCTCGACCGGCGGCATCGGGGCGTCGGGCTCGGGCGGTGCGGTGAACCGGGCGGTATAGGTGACGAGATCCCGCCATTTCCGCTTGCCGCCGGCGGAGGTGATGGCTTTGCCGATCTCCGGGTCGACGACGCCATAGGCGCGGTCGCCGCAGATTCCGGACGCGCCGACTTCGGCCTCCACCAGGGCTTCGCCGCGCATCGACTGGACGGGATAGCGCCACAATGCGCCGACCGTTCCGATCCGTTCGCCGTTCTGTCCCATCATCCCCTCCGCAGTGGCGGGGAAGGATGACATCTGCCGATAGAATGGTGCAACCGTCAGCCCGTCACGCGCCAGACCACCGTGTCGCGAACCTCTTGGTCTTCGAGCTCCCGGGTCGTCGGTACCGCGTAGCGGGCGAGGGGTTCGAGCCCGTCGCGCGGCAGATAGGCGCGGCCGGGATCGCCGAGCAGCACCGTCGTCCCGCGACGGGCGAGGCGCTTCAGCCAGGCTTCGACCCGGCCGGCGAGCGGGCGCTCGTAGCAGATGTCGCCCGCCAGCACCAGATCGACTCCCGGATCGTCGTGGTCGAGCAGATTTTCGGTCGCGACCGCGACGGAAACTGCGTTGGCCGCGGCATTGAGGCGGATCGCGGCGGCGGCGAAGGCGTCGATGTCGTTCGCGGTAACCGCCGCGGCGCCCGCCTTCGCGGCGGCGATGGCGCCGAGGCCGCTTCCCGCCGCGAAATCCAGCACGCGACGGCCAGCGACGAGCGCCGGATTGTCGAGGATGTGACGCGCCAGGGCCTGACCGCCCGGCCAGGCGAAGGCCCAGTAGGGCGGCGGCACGCCCGACGCGGCGAGCGTCGCTTCCGTCGCCTCCCAGATCGGCGTGATCGCGTCGGCGAGATAAAGTTGAATTTCCGGCACCAGCGGCGGGTGGGCAAGCGCGGTCTCTGCGCGGACAAAGTCGGCGGGATCGGTGAGGGGATTGGTCACCCGTTCAGGCGCCCAAGCACGATGCCGGTCAGCAGGATCCAGCCGAGCCAGCGATTGGCGCGGAACTTGGTGAGGCAGTCATGCGGATCGTCGAGCTTCACTTGCAACCCCTGCCAGGCGAGATGCGCGGCGACCAGCGCCAGCGCGATCCAGCCCGGCCAGCCGATGCCGGCGAGATGCAGGCTCGCCCCGAACAGCAGGAGCGCCACCCCGGCGAAGCCGAACAGCCAGGGCCGGGTCTGCGCGCCGAAGCGCAGCGCCGTCGACTTGACGCCGATCAGCGCGTCGTCCTCCTTGTCCTGGTGCGCATAGATGGTGTCGTAGACCATCGTCCAGGCGATGCCGGCGGCATAGAGCGCCAGCGCCGGCGGGTCGAGCCGCCCGGTCACCGCCGCCCAGCCCATCAGCGCACCCCAATTGAAGGTGAGGCCGAGAAAGGCCTGCGGCCAATAGGTGATCCGCTTCATGAAGGGATAGATCGCGATGAGCGCCAGCGAGGCGACGCCGAGCCCGATGGCGAAGCCGTTCAGGCTCAGCAGGACCGCCAGCCCGATCGCGAGCTGCAGGCCGAGGAAGGCCGCGGCCCGTAGCACGGTGACGGCGCCGCTCGGGATCGGCCGCGTCGCGGTGCGGGCGACTCGGGCATCGAAGTCGCGGTCGACGATGTCGTTGAAGGTGCATCCGGCCCCGCGCATCACGACCGCGCCGATCCCGAACAGGACCAGCAGCCGCCAATCCGGCCAGCTACCGGGTGGGGCGGCGAGGGCGATCGCCCACCAGCCAGGGAACAGCAGCAGCCAAGTGCCGATCGGCCGGTCGAGTCGCGCCAGCCGCAGATAGGGCCGCGTCGGTTCTGGCGCAAAGCGGTCGATCCAATCGCCCGGACGGATGTCGGCGGCGTCGTTCAGCGGGTCGGTTCCGAAGCCTTCATGCATTGGCTATGTTTAGCATCAGAACAAGGGCACTCAAGCAGGGATCGCCATGGCGGAGGATAGAGCGGCAGGCGACAAGATGGATGGGCAGCCGGAGACGCGGCTCTATGTCGAAGCTGATCTTGCCGCGGGCCAGAGCCTCGGCCTCGATCATGCGCGCGCTCATTATCTGCGCCATGTGCTGCGTCTCGATGCCGGCGCGGTCGTGGCGCTGTTCAACGGGCGCGACGGCGAATGGCTCGCCCGCATCGACGGCTTCGGCAAGGGCTGGTGCTCGCTCACCATCGGCGAGCGCCGCCGCCCGCAGGCGCCCGACCGCGACCTGTGGTTGGTCTTCGCGCCGATCAAGCGGGCACGGATCGATTTCGTCGCCGAGAAGGCGACCGAGCTCGGAGTCGCGGCCCTGCAGCCGGTGTTCACGCGCTTTACCGCGATGACGCGCGTCAATACCGAGCGGCTGCGCGCCAACGCCGTCGAGGCGGCGGAGCAGACGGAGCGGCTGAGCGTGCCGGAGGTGTTCGAGCCGCTCTCGCTTGAGAAGCTGCTGGCCGAATGGCCGGTGGAGCGCCGGCTGCTGGTCTGCGCCGAGGCCGGTCCGGCCCGGCCGATCGCGACGGTGCTGAGCGAGATCGCACGAACGCGGGGGACCGGTCCGGAAGCCGGTCTGCAGCCCTGGGCGGTGCTCACCGGGCCGGAGGGCGGCTTCGCGCGATCCGAGCTTGACGCTCTGGGGAAACTGCCCTTTGTTACGCCCGTCGGCCTGGGGCCCCGCGTGCTCAGGGCCGACACGGCGGCATTGGCGGCCCTTGCCTGCTGGCAGGCGATCCTCGGAGACGGTGAAGATCGTCCGCCGGTGCGTATGCTTTCAGAAGACGTACCAACAGGTCAGTGCTAGAGCCTCATTCATGTCAGCCCCTCCGAAGTCGCACGGTGAGCCGATCACCGACAAGAGTCAGCTCGTCGCCTATCTGGAGGCCGGCTGCAAGCCGCTCGCCGACTGGCGCATCGGTACCGAGCATGAGAAGTTCGCCTTCACCTGGTCGGACCTGCGGCCGCTGCCCTATGACGGGCCGTCGGGTATTCGCGCGCTGCTCGAAGGGATGCAGCGGTTCGGCTGGGAGCCGATCATCGAGAACGGCAATCCCATCGCCCTGATGAAGGGGCGCTGCAACATCACGCTCGAACCGGGCGGCCAAGTCGAGTTGTCGGGCGCGCCCGTCGAAGCCCTGCACGACACCTGCGCCGAGGTGCAGCGGCATCTGCAGCAGGTGAAGGAGGTCGGCGGTGAGCTCGGCATCGGCATGCTCGGCATGGGCTTCCAGCCGAAATGGTCGCGCGCCGACTCGCCCTGGATGCCGAAGGGCCGCTACGGCATCATGCGCGACTATATGCCGAAGAAGGGCAATCTCGGCCTCGACATGATGCTGCGGACCTGCACCGTGCAGACCAATCTAGACTTCGCGTCGGAGGCCGACATGGTGCGCAAGATGCGCGTCAGCATGGCCCTGCAGCCGGTGGCGACCGCGCTGTTCGCCGATTCGCCCTTCATCGAAGGCAAGCCCAACGGCTTCATGAGCTATCGCAGCCATATCTGGACCGACACCGATCCCGACCGCTGCGGCACCCTGCCGTTCGTCTTCGAGGAGGGCATGGGGTTCGAGCGCTATGTCGACTACATGCTCGACGTGCCGATGTATTTCGTCTATCGCGACGGCGCCTATATCGACGCCAGTGGCCAGTCCTTCCGCGACTTCATGGCCGGCAAGCTTCCGGCGCTGCCGGGCGAGATCCCGGGCATGGGCGACTGGTCCGACCACCTGACGACGGCGTTTCCCGAAGTGCGGCTGAAGCGTTATCTCGAGATGCGCGGCGCCGATGGGGGCCCCTGGGACCGTCTCTGTGCCCTGCCGGCCCTATGGGTCGGCCTGCTCTACGATTCGACCGCGCTCGACGCCGCCGCGGATCTCATCAAGGGCTGGACCCAAACCGATCATGACTATCTGCGCCGCGAGGTGCCGCGCCAGGCGCTGCACACGCCCTTCAAGGGCCGCACGATGCGCGAGTTGGCGCTGGAGGTGCTGGGAATCGCCCGGGGCGGGCTCAGCCGCCGCGCCCGCTTCGACAAAGTGGGCGACGACGAGACCCATTTCCTCGCCATCCTGCAGGAGATCGCGGATTCAGGCCTCTGTCCGGCCGAGCAGAAGCTGGCGCTCTATCACGGCCGCTGGCAGGGCAGCGTCGATCCGGTGTTCCGCGAGTTCGCTTATTAATTTGCTTATTAAACTGGCCCGGTCATTGCCGTAGGGGCGGCCCTGCATGGCCGTCCCGATTCGAATGCCCTTCGGGTTCCTGGATCTTGTGGACAAACTCGACTACCCGGCGGCCCGATCATCAGTAGGTTATGCCCAATTTTACAAGCCCCTGCGCAGCCTAAGGCATTCTCGCGCCGTTCAGTCGCGCCATATATCGTCGGGCCCTGTCTCAAGACCGAACACGTCATCCCTGCGGCCTAAGGTTCCCATGTGGCTGCGTGTATTAAGATGCGCGAGGCGATAGGCGTTGGCGAAACCATTCTCGCTGATGGTACTGGGCACCTGCTCCACATGAACGAGGTTATTGGCTGCCAGAACGGAAAGGGCACGTCGGATATTGCTTCGCGCTACCCCGCTGTATTCCTCGATCTTAGCGTAGGTAATCATTGCCATGTTCCTGCGCCGGTCTCGACGCGAGGCGAATAGGAAATACAGCTTGAGCGCCTCGAGTTCGGCGGGGCGGCGGAGCCGGAAATCGCCGAAGGCCGCGACCGCGGCGTTGCGGTATAGACCTTTGGCCGGGAACTGCGCCCAGCCTCTTTCTGGGTCATAGCCGGCCAGCCGATAGGTGCTACGCCCTTCCGGCTCGCGCTCGATCAGGCCGCGCTCCGCGAGGGCACCAAGGCCGGCCGACAGCTTCGCCCGGCTGAGCGTCGTCATGCTGCTGAGCGCATCATAGGTCAGCTGCGCAATCCCGCTCCTCTCATCGGCATGATGGCTGATCACGGTCAGCCCCATTAATGCGGCAAGATTGGTGCCACCTTCGCCATGCGCCCAGCGAAAATTCCGCAAGCCCCCGTCTTCGATCCAGCGGGTGGGGAGCTTCACCCAGTGCCGCAGTTTTCTCATCGCCCCTTCCGCTCCTTCGCCACAGTGAAGACGACATAAATCGCCCATGCCGATAGCCCGAATGCGCCGAGTGCTATCAGCGCAATCACATGGTCGCGCGACAGATTTGCAAATGCCGCTACTAAATTCGTGAAAATTTCCATCGAAATCGCTCCTTGATTTTCAACGAGCGATTTTTTAGCGCTTTCCCTGTTTCTAGTTCTAGAGACAATCTGGCGGGAGTTCCGGTCAAATTCAGAGTTTTCTGTTTATTTTCAGGAGATTATATATGTTGGAGAGAGGCTATAAAAGGTTCTAATTTAGTTCACGACAGTAGTCCTTGTGAACTAAACGGGCTTAGTCGGTGCCTTTTGGCACTGTCCGCTCATCAATCGCGGTCGCGCGTTGGCCTCGGTCGGAGTGTCAGGCGGAGGTCCGCGGAGGGCGCTTGGCGTCCCGAGCGAAGAGCAGATCGCGGCCGAGGTCAACGAGCGTCACAATCGTAACACCAGCGTTGATAATCAGCAGGAATAAGGCTTGTGTCTCTAGAACCTGCTCACGCGAAAGCCTGTCCAGGCTTTCCACGATCAGAACGGAGCCGGGCTCAATTCTTCCCTGGCGCACCAGTTGAGTGGCCACGAAGCTGCTCGGGCCGGCTCATGCGCAGATATGAATAAGCAGTGGGCATCGCGGAGGAATTCTGCCGATCAAAATTAAAGCCGCAGCAAACTGCGGTGTTGGATCGGCTACCACATTAGCAGTCTGGATTCGCCGGATCGGCGCTGGAGTAAATCAAAAAATCAAGTGTGACTGCTGCTGACCGAAGCGGACATCCGGGGCCTGAAGAAACAGTACTCTGCATTCGACAATGTGACGAAGCGCATATGAGACCGAACAAGATTGCGCCTTCACGCGGCCGCGACGGGCTTTTCGATCGTCTTGATGGCTCTCTCTGGCTCCTCCTCGGAGATCAACTCGTTCGTGAGCGGGCCGAGAACCTTGCGAAGCGCTGCGCAAAAGCTAGCATCTCGCTGGCAGAGGGCGACGACCGCATTCTCGTAGTTTTCCTTGGCCGGGAAGAGGAGCTTCGTAGAAATCGCACCATAGCATCCAGACTTCCGGAGCTGATATCTGGTCATTAATTCGTCGAGTTTCTTGTCCCTGACCAAGCTCTCGAAGACCTCAATTTCGTCGTTCAGCACTGTCTCGAAGTCGAGAGTGATCGGAGTCGCCGTTCCTTCCAGCAAATCTTTTGCTTTCGGCAGACAGCCGAACACGCTATCGCGCGCCTTCCTTTCACAGCGAAGGGCGCACAGGTTCCTCATAGTATTCGGATCACTTAAGGCTTTCAGTGCAGCCGCTTCGCATGCCTCAAGCAATTTCGAGGCATCCTTGCCCTGATGCTCGGCCTGTTGCTTTGCCATCGCCTCCCGGGCCACCCGGCCGAAGTAAAGGGATTCGATGGAGCATACGCTGAGCGCATGGATGTGTTCGGTGGCCAGCTTTTCGACTTCCTCTTCGGGCCTGTTGTCACGATCCACCAAGCCGAAGGCTTCGACCCAGTGAAGGTTTTCCGCTGACCTCAGCCCGCGCACCGCTTCAATTACATTCGGGCAACCACCCTTTGGAGTCACGGAGACCGTCGGGAACAGAATACCGTAGAGGCGTCGATCAAGACTGGTCTCGTCCCCTTCCACGAACAGGATTCGCTTCCGAGACCCAAGGATTGCTGCGCGAAGGTCCTGGGGTAGGTCGGACCGGGGTTCGAGTAGCTCCAAGTCAAAACTTTGAGGCTCCTCACCCGCCCAGGTGCAGCTTCGGAGGATGAGTGTGGAAGCCCCTTCTTCCACAGTGGGAAGAGCAATCTCGTGGGTGCCGATGATGAAAGCGCAGTCAGGTCGTCTCTTGAACAGCGCAGCTAGCAGGGGTTCGGTTATTGATCGGTGCAGGTGCCGTTCCGGCTCGTCGACGAGGAAGATTGTTCCTGCTCGTGCCGATACGACGTCGGTTGCCAGCAAGATCGCGTTTCTTTCTCCGTCCGAAAGCTTCGACACGCCGATCAGAGTGGTATCGCCATGGCAGCCCTTGAGGAGATCGTCATCCGTAATCTCTATCTGAACGGAAAGGGCGCCTTGGCGGAGGATCTCATTTAAATCTTGGAGGGGAGAAGGATTCTTACGTTTGTAGCTCTCGACACTTTCTCCGCTCGCTTCACATGCCTTAATTAACTCTCGATGCCAGTGGTTCTCTTTCGATATAAATGAAGAAATGGCAAGCCCAATCCGTTCACCCGCGTGTTCTTCGATATACCGGGCGCGATGATTGCGGGAATGGGTAAGAATACTGCTTTCATAAGTGTGGCGCTGGAATGGAGCGAATGTCGCTCCATCGCCTGACAACCAATTCTGCCGATGTGCGGAAATCCGCTTGATGAGTGTCATAGGCAGTTGCTGGATGATAACGGAAAGGAGCGCGGATTTCCCTGCGCCGTTCGGTCCCACAATGTAGAAGACCGACCCCGGAACGATCGTCATTCGAAGCTCTCCAGCAGCTTTCTTGACGACGACACTGTGCGTATCGGCTTTACCCCCGTTAGCCATTTCTGGTCCCCCTTCACCGGTGCAGCAACTCTGGTCCATGCAATCAGCTAATCCGCCACCACGACTATGCCATTGAACTCGATAGCGGCCTTGAGGTTGAGCCGACCATTTAAACGGCCTCTGGACCGGCTCGGCCAAACCATGGATAGCTTGTCCTCGAATCAGACCGCTTGTGCAAGGGAGGCCCTATGACCGTCGAACTTTGGCTCGCCTTCACGGCCGCGGCAGCGATCATGGTTGCGATTCCGGGGCCGACCGTGATGCTCGTCGTCAGCTACGCCCTCGGCGAAGGGCGCCGCTCCGCCTGGGCGACCGTGGTCGGCGTCGCGCTCGGCGACTTCACCGCGATGACGCTCTCGCTTCTCGGCCTCGGCGCTCTGCTGGCGACGTCGGCGGCGCTGTTCACCCTGCTGAAATGGGTCGGCGCGGCCTATCTGATCTATCTCGGAATCAGGCTCTGGCGTGCCGAGCCGTCCGTCGATCAAGGCGGAGCCGGGAACGGCGGGCGGTCGCACCGGTCGATGATGGGGCATGCCTTCGCGGTCACGGCGCTCAATCCCAAGAGCATCGTGTTCTTCGTCGCCTTCCTGCCGCAGTTCATCAATGCGGGCGCACCGCTCCTGCCCCAGATGGCGGTGCTGGAGGCGACGTTCCTCATATTGGCGACGCTGAACGCCGCGCTCTATGCCTATCTGGCGGGCCGCCTGCGCGGAGCCATCCGGAAGCCCTCGGTCCTGAAGGCGATCAACCGGGTCGGTGGCGGCATCTTGATCGGCGCCGGTGTGGCTACCGCCGCGCTGAAGCGCGCCACCTAACCCGGTAGCTTTCTCGGGGCCTTTACTCCCCGGTGCCGCCGACGGTGAGCGCCTCGATCTTCAGGGTCGGCTGGCCGACGCCGACGGGAACGCCTTGGCCCTCCTTGCCGCAGGTGCCGATGCCGGGGTCGAGCTGCATGTCGTTGCCGATCATGCTGACCTTGGTCAGCACATCGGGGCCGTTGCCGATCAGCGTCGCGCCTTTCACCGCCGGGCCGATCTTGCCGTCCTCGATTTTGTAGGCCTCGGTGCAGGTGAAGACGAACTTGCCGGAGGTGATGTCGACCTGCCCGCCGCCGAAATTCACGGCGTAAAGGCCCTTCTTCACCGAACGGAGGATCTCCGCAGGGTCCTGCTTGCCGGACAGCATGCAGGTGTTGGTCATGCGCGGCATCGGGATATGCGCGAAGCTCTCCCGCCGCCCGTTGCCGGTGGGCTTCATGCCCATCAGCCGTGCGTTCTGCCGGTCCTGCATGAAGCCGACCAGGATGCCGTCCTCGATCAGCGTCGTCGATTGCGAGGGCGTGCCCTCGTCGTCGATGGTGAGCGAGCCGCGCCGGTCGGCGATCGTGCCGTCGTCGACGACGGTGACGCCCGGGGCCGCGATGCGCTGTCCGAGCAGGCCGGCGAAGGCCGAGGTCTTCTTGCGGTTGAAGTCGCCCTCCAGCCCATGGCCGATCGCCTCATGCAGCAGGATGCCGGGCCAGCCGGGGCCGAGCACGACCGGCATCTCGCCCGCCGGCGCCGCCACGGATTCGAGATTGACCAGCGCCTGGCGCAGCGCCTCGTCCACCCCAGCCTGCCAGCTCGCCGGGTCGAGATAGGCCTGGTAGGAGGTCCGCCCGCCGGTGCCATGGCTGCCGGTCTCCATCCGGTCGCCCTCGCCGACCATCACCGTGATGTTGATCCGGACGAGTGGGCGGACGTCGGCCACGCGCACGCCGTCGGCGCGGATGATCTGCACCGCCTGCCAGACGCCGGAGAGCGAAGCCATGACCTGGCGCACGCGGGGGTCCTTCGCCCGCGCATAGGCGTCGATCTCGGCGAGCAGCTTCACCTTCGTCTCGAAATCGACTTGGGCCAGCGGGTTTGCGTCCGTGTAGAGGCCGCGGTTGGTACCCGTCGGCGCCATCGCCATGCTGCCGCCCCGCCCCGCATGCACCGCCTTCACCGTCTCGGCGGCGCGGGCGATCGCTTCTTCCGACAGCTCGCTGGCATGGGCATAGCCGGCGGCCTCGCCGGCGATCGAGCGCAGGCCGAAACCCTGTGTCGTGTCGAAGCTCGCGCTCTTCAGCCGACCGTCGTCATAGCTCAGCGCCTCCGACTGGCTGTATTCCAGGAACAATTCGCCGTCGTCGGCGCCCTTCAGCGCCTCGTTCACGCGGCTCTCGACGCGGCCGCGGTCGAGGCCGGCGCGCACGAAGAACAGGTCGTCCGTCAAGGCGAGGTTGGTCATCGATGAATTCCTTAGTCTGCGTGGGTCTGCGCGGGTTCGGTCGTTTCGTGGCGCGATTGCCTGTTGGAGATATAGGCGCGTTCGCCCGCGATGTCACCGCGGCCGGCTCTCGTGAGAGGCGCTTTATCTGCTTCGGCTCTGATGTATCATCCCGCCCCGGCCAGCACCCGGCGAGAATGCCGGGAAGAATGCCAGAAAGAATGAAGGAGGCGAAGCGATGGTGACTCCCCCGACGGTCGACGAAATCGCTGAAATGCGCGCCCGACTCGGCGACCGGATCGTGGAGACGCCGGTGCATCGTTGGCGCAGCGCCGATCTCGCCCAGGCCGTCGGTCCCGAAACCGATGTCCTCCTGAAGCTGGAGCTCTTCCAGCACACCGGGACCTTCAAGCCGCGCGGGGCCCTCTCGGTCATGTTGAACCTGCCGGACGAGCAGGCGGCGCGCGGCGTGACGGCGGTAAGCGCCGGCAACCACGCCATCGCCGTCGCCTACGCCGCGCGGCTTCTGGGAACCTCCGCGAAGGTCGTGATGCCGAAGACGGCGAGCCCGTTCCGGGTGGAGCGATGCAAGCAGTACGGTGCCGAGGTCGTGCTCGCAGACACGATCGCGGCGGCCTTCGACACGGTGCGCCGGATCGAGGAGACCGAGGGGCTGACCCTCGTCCATCCGTTCGAAGGGCCCTTCACGGTCCTCGGGACCGCCACGCTGGGGTGGGAACTCTGCCGTCAGGCGGGCGACGCCCTCGATGCCGTGATCATCCCGATCGGCGGTGGCGGCCTGAGCGCCGGCGTCTCGAGCGCACTCAAGGCGGTCTGGCCCGAATGCCGGGTCTTCGGCGTCGAGCCCGAGGGTGCGCCCACTTTGTCCAAAAGTTTCGCCGCCGGCGAGCCCATGGCGATTGACAGGGTGGACACCATTGCCGACAGCCTCGGGGCACCGTACGCCATGCCCCTGACCTTCGGGATCCTCCGCCGGAACCTCGAACGGATCGTCCTCGTCGACGATGATGCCCTGCGGCGGGCGATGCACCTCCTGTTCCGGGACATGAAGCTGGCGGTCGAGCCGGCCGGGGCCGCCGCGACGGCGGCGCTCATGGGCCCGCTCCGCGACGAGCTTCGGGGCAAGCGCGTTGGGCTCATCGTCTGCGGCGCGAACATCGATACCGCGACCTATGCCCGCCACATCGGCGCGGCCGAACAGGCACTCTCCGGCGGTTAAGCGCCGATCATCTGCTCGACATCGCGGAGCGCGGACAGCGCGAACCGCTTTTCGACGTCAAAACGCTCATCGGCTTGCGATGCCTTGTCGCACGGCCGGCTCTCGGCCATGAGGAGACGCAATACCTGAAGCTTGAAGGCGACGCCCGCGAGCGTAAGGGCCGGCGTGGCGACGATCCGGCGCTCCAGGGCGAACCGACGATCTAGAGTTGCCTCAAACCGCCGTTCCAGTTCCGCCTCTTCTGGACGACCCTCCGCGTCATCATACAGTTTCCACAACCGCGCCTGCTCGGCGACGACCTCTCGCCACTCTTCGGTGAGTGCCGTCAGGGCGTCTTCGGCGGGCGCGGCAGCGGGGCTTGTGCTGCCGTGGGTTCGAATGGTTCTGGACATGACGACACCTCCATCGGTCTCGGGCCGGAACCGGTGCGGGTGTCGGTGGCACTCCGCCGGTCAGCCAAACCTCTCGAATCGCGAGTCTTAGAAGCGCCCCACGAGGATCGGTCTGCGAGAGGTGGTGCCGCGTCCAGGATTTGCCTGCGGCGGCTCTCAGGGAGCATGCCCCAGAGCCGCAGGATGGCGACAACGGTCGGGGGAACCGCCCGGCGGCCGGTGGCCCATCGGTTGATGGTTCCCCGGTCTGCCGGCTGACCGGACAGATATTGCAGGATCCGGCCAAAATCAGCTTGCGTCAGGTCGAGCGAGGCAAGTGTCTCGCGAAACTCCCCATCGATCATGACCAAGATCATAGACGATCCAGCTGTTAGTGTCACGATACCTCCAGACCTACCAAACCTTGTGTTCTGGCCAAATCTTGTGTTCTGGCGACCCTCTCCCGCAGTGATCTGCACCTCTGCGGACGCTGTAGCCCGCCGCGACGCTTTCGCCTCATTCCGCCGCCACGGTCCGGAAACTCGCCCTTTTGAGCTTCGCCCGCGCGTCCGCGACCTTCTCGCTCCAGATCCGCACCGACTCCTTGTTGTGCTGGATGGCGTCGCGGGCGAAGGCGATCTGGTGCGCCCGACCCGCGGAGTCCGGCCGTCGCAGCACGGCGCGGAATTGGCGGACCGAGATGCGCAGCCACCGCAGATGCTCGGCCCGGATGTTCTCGTAGCGCAGCAAATCTGCCCGTAGCACGGCCCGTGGACGGTAGTGCTCCCAGCGGTGGCGCTGGGCCGCTTCGTCGAGAAGCCGGCTGCGGTCGTGCGGGCCGTTGTAACGGCGCTCCAGCTGTCCGAGTTCGGCAAGGATATCCGCCTCCGAACGCGGCGGGCGCGCGAAGCGACCGGTGGTATCGGTCATGACGCGATCCTCCCGCCTTGGGACCGGGCGGCGGCGCTCGCATCGAATGCCACGGCTCGGGCGTCATGGTCGAAGACGGCGCGCGACAGTGCCGAACAGCCGCTCGCCACATCGCGGGGCGCGAGCTCGATTCGCATGGGTATTCCTTTTTTGTTCATAAAAATAGGCCATTGGCCTATGGAACGCAAAGGGAATTATAGGCCAATGGCCTATTTTCGGGATGGCTGCCCGCGGAATGGGGCGGAGGGCGATGACCGCAGAGGCGGGCGCGCCATCCATTGGCGCGCCCGCCCTCGCCGCGACAGATCGTCGCACATTTACCCTCTCGCAAGTCTGGAGCTCTATAAGAGCGTCCGAACCGCGCGGGAAGCGGCTGGACTCCCCGCGGAATCAAGCGGCGCCCGGCTTTCCGGGACTTGTGATGTTGCTACCGTCCGTGTAGGTTCCGCCGCGGCGGGGTCGACGCTCTTGGGGGGCCTTGCCAGCGAACATCACGAACGGTCGAGTGGCGGGGGACCTTTCGCCCGGTCCCGCCGGTGCTCGTGATGGCGCCGATTCGGGCCGATTTGGTGGGGCGAGCTTGGACGGAGAGAGAATGTCTTTGGCGAGAGGTTTTGCGTTTCTCGGAACGCTGACGGTTTCGGCTGCCGCGCTGGCGGCGCCGGCGTTGGCGGGCGCTCCGGAGCCCTGGCAGTTGGGTTTCCAGGAGGCAGCCACGCCGACGATGGAAATGCTCCATGAATTCCACAATTGGCTGCTGGTGATCATCACCGCCATCTCGGTCTTCGTTCTGGCGCTGCTGATCTATGTGATGGTCCGCTTCAACGAGAGGCGGAACCCGGTTCCCTCGAGAACCTCCCATCACACCGTCATCGAGGTGATCTGGACGGTTGTGCCGGTCCTGATCCTGGTCGGGATCGCGATCCCGTCTTTCAAGATCCTGTACTTCACCGACCACGTCGAAAATGCCGACATGACCATCAAGGCGGTCGGCCATCAGTGGTACTGGTCCTACGAGTACCCGGACAACGGCAACTTTACCTTCGATGCCTTCCCTGTCGCGGAAGAGGACCTCGGTCCCGGACAGCTCCGGCTGCTGGAGACGGACAACCGCGTCGTGGTGCCGGTCGACACGAACATCCGGGTTCTAGTGACGGGCAGCGACGTGCTGCACTCCTGGGCGATTCCCGGCTTCGGCGTGAAGAAGGATGCCGTTCCCGGCCGATTGAACGAGACCTGGTTCCGCGTCACGAAGGAGGGCGTCTATTACGGCCAGTGCTCGGAACTCTGCGGTGTCGGCCACGCCTACATGCCGATCGCCGTCGAGGCGGTCTCGAAGGAAGAGTTCGCGCAGTGGGTCGCCGAGGCTCAGCAGAATTTCGCGCGGGTCGACGGTCCGACGACGACCGTGGCCCAGACGCAGAGCGCGAACTAAGGCGTAGAGGAAGGAACGGATCATGAGCAGCGGGACGGTCCAGCACACCGACCATCACGACCACCATCCGACGGGATGGCGTCGTTACCTCTATTCGACGAACCACAAGGACATCGGCACGATGTACTTGGTGTTCGCCATCATCGCCGGCCTCCTCGGCGGCGCCGCTTCCGTGATGATGCGCATGGAACTGCATGTGCCTGGACTGCAGTACCTGATGGTCGATGGGCAGCCGGACGGGCAGATGTGGAACGTGCTGATCACCGCGCACGGCCTGATCATGATCTTCTTCATGGTCATGCCGGCGATGATCGGCGGATTCGGCAACTGGTTCGTGCCGCTGATGATCGGCGCGCCGGACATGGCCTTCCCGCGGATGAACAACATCAGCTTCTGGCTGCTCGTGCCGGCCTTCCTGCTGCTGCTCGGCTCCGCCTTCGTCGGCCAAGGCGCGGGCACCGGCTGGACAATCTATCCGCCGTTGGCGTCCGTCCTAGGCCATAGCGGACCATCGGTCGACCTGGTGATCTTCGCGCTCCACCTTGCCGGCGCCTCGTCGATCCTGGGCGCGATCAACTTCATCACCACGATCTTCAACATGCGCGCGCCGGGCATGACGCTCCACAAGATGCCGCTGTTTGTCTGGTCGGTGCTGGTGACCGCGTTCCTGCTGCTCCTATCCCTGCCGGTGCTGGGCGGCGCGATCACGATGCTGCTGACCGACCGCAACTTCGGCACCACCTTCTTCGATCCAGCCGGTGGCGGCGATCCGATCCTGTTCCAGCACCTGTTCTGGTTCTTCGGCCATCCCGAGGTGTACATCCTGATCCTGCCGGGCTTCGGCATGATCAGCCATATCGTCTCGACCTTCTCGAAGAAGCCGGTGTTCGGCTATATGGGCATGGCCTACGCGATGGTCGCGATCGGGGTGGTCGGCTTCGTCGTCTGGGCGCACCATATGTTCACGACCGGCATCGGCGTCGACACCCGGGCCTATTTCACGGCGGCGACGATGGTGATCGCGGTGCCGACCGGCATCAAGATCTTCTCCTGGATCGCGACGATGTGGGGCGGCTCGATCCGCTTCGACACGCCGATGCTGTGGGCGATCGGCTTCATTTTCCTGTTCACCGTCGGCGGTGTTACCGGAATCGTGCTGGCGAATGCCGGCATCGACATCGCGATGCACGATACCTATTACGTGGTGGCCCACTTCCATTACGTACTGTCGCTGGGCGCCGTGTTCGCGATCTTCGCCGGATTCTACTACTGGATCGGGAAGATGTCGGGGCGCCAGTACCCCGAGTTCTGGGGCAAGGTACACTTCTGGTTGACCTTCGTCGGCGTCAATATCACCTTCTTCCCCATGCACTTCCTCGGCCTTGCCGGGATGCCGCGGCGCTATCCGGACTATCCGGATGCCTATGCCGGGTGGAACGAGGTGGCGTCGATCGGCTCCTATGTCAGCTTTGCCGCAACGATCCTGTTCGTTGTGATCGCCATCTATACGGTGTTCTTCGGCAAGCGTATCGGCGCCAATCCCTGGGGCGAGGGTGCGACGACCTTGGAGTGGACGGTCAGTTCGCCGCCGCCGTTCCACAGCTTCGATGAGTTGCCCCGGGTCAAGTGACCGAGTCGAGCGATCGATCAAGCGATCCGGGGTCGGCGATGCCGGTAGCCGGGGTGGAGTCTTGAGCCGTGTCTGACGCGAGTATACAGCTTGGAGCTTCGGGCGAGGGCGTTCTCCGCGAGGAGGACGCCCGGGTCGCCGACTTCTTCGTGCTGCTGAAGCCGCGGGTGATGTCGCTCGTTGTCTTCAGCGGGCTGGCAGGCCTCGTGGTCGCGCCCGGTGATCTCCATCCGGTGCTCGCTTGCGTCGCGGTGCTCTGCATTGCTGTGGGTTCGGGCGCCGCGGGCGCCATCAATATGTGGTATGACCGCGACATCGACGCGGTGATGCAGCGCACCCGTCGCCGGCCGATTCCGGACGGCCGCGTGGAGGCGAGCGAGGCGCTCGGGTTCGGCGTCGTGCTGGCTCTCGGCGCGGTGATGATGATGGGGCTCGCCGTCAATTGGCTTGCGGCCGGGTTGCTGGCGGCGGCGATCGGTTTCTATGTCTTCATCTATACGATGTGGCTGAAGCGTCGGACCCCCCAGAACATCGTCATCGGCGGTGCCGCCGGGGCCTTTCCACCGATGATCGGCTGGGCGGCGGTCACCGGCGAGGTCGGTGTTCCGGCGATCGTTCTCTTCCTGCTGATCTTCATGTGGACGCCGCCGCATTTCTGGGCCCTGTCCCTGTATCGCCAGGGTGATTACGCCAAGGCCGGCGTGCCGATGCTGCCGGTCGTCGCCGGGCCGCAGGCGACGAAGCGGCAGATGCTGATCTACACGTTACTGCTGTTTCCCCTGGCGCTGATGCCGACGCTGCTCGGCATCGCCGGCTGGGTCTATGGCGCGGCCGCCCTGGTGCTCGGCGCTCTCTTCATCCTCATGGCCGTCCGGGTCCTGCTCGGCGAGGGTGATCGGGGCGAACGCAGCGCGCGGCAGATGTTCGGCTTCTCAATCCTGTACCTATTCCTTCTCTTCGCCCTCCTGATCATCGACCGGTCGCCGGGGCTTCTGGGGGGATGGTCGTGAGCCAGCGCGATCGTAACGGGCCGGGGGAGCGGGCGACCTCCCAACCGCCGGCCAATGGCGACCCGCGCCTTCAGCAGCGGCATCGGCGGTCGAAGAATATCGCCCTGCTACTGATCCTGGTGGGCTTCGCCGTGCTGATCTATATCGTTGCCATCATCCGCATGAGCGGCGGCTGAGGACGGTCGAGGATGAGTAGGACAACCGCGAGCAAGAATCTGAGCGTCATGGCCATACTCCTCGGCGTCGTCGCCGGCATGGTTGGGCTCGCCTTCGCATCCGTCCCGCTCTACCGCCTGTTCTGCCAGGTGACCGGCTATGGCGGCTATACGCAGCGGGCCGATGCGGCGCCCGATGTGGTCAGCGATCGGCTGATGACGGTCCGCTTCAATGCCGACGTCGACGACCGTCTGCCCTGGTCCTTCTATCCGGAGCAGCGGAAAGTCACGATGCCCATCGGCGAGACCTCGCTGGCCTTCTACAAGGCGGAGAACCGGTCGAGCCGGGCCGTGACCGGCACGGCGACGTTCAACGTGACGCCGGCCAAGGCCGGCCAGTATTTCGCGAAGATCGACTGCTTCTGCTTTACGGAGCAGACCCTGCAGCCGGGGCAGAGCGTCGACATGCCGGTCAGCTTCTTCGTCGATCCGGCGATCCTCGACGATCCGAACCTGGACGAGGTCAAGACGATCACGCTGTCCTACACCTTCTTCGAGGCGCTCGATCAGCCGGATGCCGCGCCGGAGGTCAGCAGCGCAACCGGTGCGAACGACACGAATTCAGCAAGAGAAGGCTCAGTCAATTGACGGCCGCCGTACCACATAGCAAGGATAAGCAAGGGATGAGCGACACGCACGCCGCCGGTCATCAGCACAAGCACCCGTACCACCTGGTCGACCCGAGCCCTTGGCCGGTATTCGGCTCCTTTGCCGGATTCGTCGCGGCGGTGGGGCTGGTGCTCTACATGCACGACTACACGCCCTGGGTGCTGCCGATCGGCGTTTTCCTGATCGCGCTGACGATGTTCATGTGGTGGCGCGACGTGATCAAGGAGGCGACCTACGAGCGCCTGCACACGCCGATCGTGAAGATCGGCTTGCGCTACGGCATGGCGCTGTTCATCGCCTCCGAGGTGATGTTCTTCGCCGCCTTCTTCTGGGCCTATTTCAACGCCGCGTTGTTCCCGACCGAAGCGATCGGCTCCGTCTGGCCGCCGGAGAACATCCGCACCTTCGATCCCTTCGACATTCCGCTGCTGAACACGTTGATCCTGCTAATGTCTGGCGTGACCGTCACCTGGGCGCACCACGCCCTGCGCGAGCGCGACCGCCAGGGTATGCTGCAGGGGCTGGCCCTCACCGTCATGCTCGGTGCGATCTTCACCGCGCTTCAGGCGTATGAGTATGCCCATGCCGCGTTCGGCTTCACCGACGGCATCTATCCGTCGACCTTCTTCATGGCGACCGGCTTCCACGGCTTCCACGTGATCGTCGGGACGATCTTCCTGATTGTCACCTTCTGGCGTGCCTACAAGGGGCACTTCACCCCGGACGAGCATTTCGGGTTCGAGGCCGCCGCCTGGTACTGGCACTTCGTCGATGTCGTCTGGCTGTTCCTCTTCGTCTCGATCTATATCTGGGGCGCCGGAACGCCGGCCGCGCATTGAGGCCGGGCAGGCATTGAGTCATGCAGGCAGGTGGGTACCATCTGCGGCAGTCGCCGTTCCGGACCGGGCTCGCCTGCCGCTGCCCACGCTGTGGCCGGGGACGGCTATTCACAGGCTTCCTGACGCTGCGGGCGACATGCCCGGTCTGCAGCCTCGATTACAGCAAGGCGGACACCGGCGACGGCCCGGCGGTTCTGATCATCCTTCTGCTCGGCGCTCTCGTCGTGCCGATGGCGCTGGTTCTCGAAGCGCAGGCCGGGCCGCCCTTCTGGGTTCACGTGCTGATCTGGCCGCCGCTGATTCTCGGCGGCGCGCTTGGGCTGCTGCGGCCGATGAAGGCTGTCATGGTCGCGCTGCAGTTCCGCCACAAAGCAGGGGCATAGCCGCGGCCGAACCTCGCGCCGCCACCATGCCGATTGCCCAGTCATGACATCGATGAAGTTCCGCCCGATCTTCTGGCCGACTGTCTTCACCATCCCGGCGGTGTTGATCCTGCTCGCGCTCGGCACTTGGCAGCTTCAGCGCATGCAGTGGAAGGAGGCGCAGATCGCCGAGCGCGTCGAGCGGACGACCTCGGCACCCATCCCGCTGCCGCGGGGCGATGACCTGTCGGCGGACGAGCGCGACGCCCTCCAGTACCGCCGCGTCGTCGTCACCGGCGAGTTCCTGCATGATCGCGAGATGTACCTCGCCGCCCGCTCGATGCGGGGCAATCCGGGTTATCAGGTGGTGACGCCGTTCCGGCTCGCAGAACCTGGGCCCGGGGCAGACCCTGGGGCAGACCCCGGGGCAGACCATGTGCTGATCAACCGCGGCTGGGTCCCGATCGACAACAAGGACCCGGCGACGCGACAGCCCGGGCAGATCGAGGGGCAGGTGACTGTCGACGGGATCATCCGGCTGGACGGCCGGCCCGGCTGGCTGGCACCCGACAACCAGCCGGAGGACAATATCTGGTTCTGGGTCGATCTGCCGACGATGGCGGCGCATGCGGATCTTGCCGGCGATGTGGCGCCGGTCTATCTCGATGCCGGCAAGGCCGAGGTCCCCGGCACTTATCCGCTCGGCGGCCAGACCCGCATCCAGCTTCCCAACGACCATCTGCAATATGCGCTCACCTGGTACAGTCTGGCGGTCGCGCTCGTGGTGATCTACCTTGTCTATCACCGGCAGAAGCCGGAACAGGAAGCTTCCCAGTAGGAATCTCCCAGTAGGAGTCTCGATGTCCGCCTATCAGGAGCTTGAACGGCGCTTCCATCGGCTGCGCGCGCTGCGCGACGCGACCGGGGTGCTGCATTGGGACATGTCGACGATGATGCCGTCGGGCGGGGCCGCGGCGCGGGCGGAACAGCTCGCCAGCCTGCAGGTTGTCTGCCATGGCATCCTGGTCGATCCGGCCTTGGCCGATCTGATGGACGAAGCCGGCGCGGGGGTGGAGGCGCTCGATCCGTGGCAGGCGGCAAATCTGCGCGAGATGCGGCACCAGTGGATCCACGCCACGGCTGTCGATGCGAAGCTTGTCGAGGCGCTGTCGAAGGCCGTCAGCCTCTGCGAGACGGTCTGGCGCAAGGCTCGCCCGGCGGCGGATTTCACCATGGTGCGGCCGGCGCTAGCCGAGGTTCTCGCGCTGGTGCGCGAGGCCGGTCAAGCCAAGACGGCCCGTCTCGGCTGCTCGACCTACGAGGCGCTGCTCGACGAATATGAGCCGGGCGGGCGGACGGTGGAGATCGACCGCATTTTCGACGATCTCGCCGCCTTTCTGCCCGACTTTCGCGAGGCCGTGCTGGCGCGCCAGCGGACGCTGCCGGACTCGATCGAGCCTGCCGGGCCGTTTCCCGTCGCGGCGCAGCGCGCGCTCGCCGAACGGCTGATGACGCAGCTCGGCTTCGAGTTCGATCACGGGCGGCTCGACACCAGCCTGCATCCGTTCTGCGGCGGCGTGCCGGACGACGTCCGCATCACCACGCGCTATGACGAGTCCGATTTCGCCTCGGCCCTGATGGGCGTGCTGCATGAGACCGGCCATGCGCTCTATGAGCGCGGCCTGCCGGTCGATTGGCGCTTTCAGCCGGTCGGGCAGGCGCGCGGCATGAGCGTGCATGAAAGCCAATCGCTGCTGATCGAGATGCAGGCCTGCCGCTCGCGCTCCTTCATCGAGTATCTGGCCCCGCTGCTGCGCCAGACCTTCGCCACCGGCTCTCCTGCGCGAGCCTGGGATGCGGAGAACCTCTATCGCCTCTATACACGGGTGGAGCCGGGCTATATCCGGGTCGACGCCGACGAGGTGACCTATCCGGCGCATGTGATTCTCCGCTATCGGCTGGAGAAGGACATGATCGCCGGCGCGCTCGACCTGGCCGATCTACCGGCGGCCTGGAACGCCGGGATGCAGGACCTGCTCGGCATTACGCCGCCCACCGACCGCGAGGGCTGCCTGCAGGACATCCATTGGTTCGACGGTGCCTGGGGCTATTTCCCGACCTATACCCTGGGCGCGATGACGGCGGCGCAGCTCTTCGACGCCGCCCGCCGCGCCCACCCCGAAATTCCCAAGGCGATCGCCCGCGGCGATTTCACGCCCTTGCTCGGCTGGCTTCGGGAGAAGGTCCATTCGAAGGGCTCGCTGCTGTCGACCGACGATCTGCTGCACCAGGCTACCGGCCGACCGCTCGATCCGGCGATCTTCAAGCATCATCTGCGGAGCCGCTATCTCGATTAATGACAAGGGATGACGTGCCCTGGTCGGTGTTGCACCGTCAGGGGGCGGTCGATAGTCTAGGCCGCCTTTAGTCCAGGCCCTAAATCCGAACTGGATCGGAGCACCTCCTGTTGCGTTATATCAGTACTCGGGGCGCCGCCCCGGCACTTGCCTTCGACGAAGCGTTGCTGGCCGGGCTGGCGCGCGACGGGGGCCTTTATGTGCCGGAAAGCTGGCCGCAGTTCAGCGCCGCGGATATTCGGTCCCTGTCCGGTCTCGACTATGTTGAGTTGGCGGTCCGCGTGATGGCGCCGTTCCTCGGCGGCCGGATTCCCGAGGCGGACTTCGCCGCCCTCGTCGAGGACGCCTATGCCGGCTTCAACCACGCCGCCGTGGTCCCCCTGAAGCAACTCGACGGGCGGACCTGGCTGATGGAGCTGTTTCACGGCCCGACGCTGGCTTTCAAGGACGTGGCGATGCAGCTCCTCGGGCGGCTCTTCGACTATGTCCTGCGCCGGCGTGGCGAGCGCGTCACCATCGTCGGCGCGACCTCCGGCGATACGGGATCGGCGGCGATCGAGGCCTGCCGCGACCGCGACACGATCGATATCTTCATTCTGCACCCCCTCGGCCGTGTCTCGGAGGTGCAGCGCCGCCAGATGACGACTGTCGATTCACCGAACGTCTGGAACATCGCGGTCGAAGGAACGTTCGACGACTGCCAGGATCTGCTGAAAGCGATGTTCAATGACGCCCAGTTCCGCGACGAGATGAACCTGTCGGCCGTCAACTCGATCAACTGGGCGCGGGTGATGGCGCAGGTCGTCTATTACTTCGCCGCGGCCGTCGCACTCGGCGCGCCCGAGCGGGCGGTTGCCTTCGCCGTTCCGACCGGAAATTTCGGCAATGTCTATGCCGGTTATGCGGCCCGCGAGATGGGCTTGGCGATAGACCAGCTGGTGATCGGCTCCAACAGCAACGACGTGTTGACCCGCTTCCTGGCGACCGGCCAGATGACGATCGAGTCGGTGCGCCCGACCTTGAGTCCGAGCATGGACATCCAGGTATCGAGCAACGTCGAGCGGCTCCTGTTCGACCTCTATGAGCGTGACGGCGTGGCGCTCTCCAAAGCGATGGCGAGCTTCCGCCGGAACGGCCGTCTCGCCGTCGGCGACGACCGCTGGCGCGCCGCCAGGGCGCTGTTCGACGGCTTCCGCTTGGACGACGCCGACACGCTGCAGGCGATCGCCGAAGTCTACCGCCAAAGCGGCGAGCTACTCGATCCGCACACCGCGATCGGCGTCGCCGCCGGCCATGCCTGCTATCGCCGCCATGGGGCGGTGCCGATGGTCGCGTTGGCCACCGCGCACCCGGCCAAGTTCCCCGAGGCGGTCGAGCGGGCGACGGGCCTTCGACCGGCGATGCCGAACCGTCTCGCCGACCTGTTCGGACGGCCGGAGCGGGCCGATATCCTGCCGAATGATCTCAGGGTCGTGCAGGCCTTCATGCGCGACCGTCGCACCAAGGGGGGCGCGTGAGCGAGAGTATGATCGAAGACACCGGCATTCGCGTCACCACGCTCGACAACGGCCTGCGCGTCGCCACCGACGCGATGCCGGCGGTCGACACGGTCTCGCTCGGCATCTGGGCCGGCGTCGGCACGCGCAACGAGCCGGCGGCGGTCAACGGCGTCGCGCATCTGCTGGAGCATATGGCCTTCAAGGGGACGGATCGGCGCTCGGCGCGCGACATCGCGGTCGAGATCGAAGCCGTGGGCGGCCACCTGAACGCCTACACCTCGCGCGAGCAGACGGCCTACTATGCCAAGGTCCTGGTCGAGGACCTGCCGCTCGCGGTCGACATCATCGCCGACATTCTTCAGCATTCGACCTTCGACGAGGGCGAGCTGGCGCGCGAGCGCGCCGTGGTGCTGCAGGAGATCGGGCAGGCGGAGGACACGCCGGACGACATCATCTTCGACCATTTCCAGGAGACCGCCTATCCCGGCCAGGCGCTGGGCCGCCCCGTGCTGGGCTTGGCCGAAATCGTCGGCAGCCTTCCGCGCGAGGCGATCCGCGGCTATCTGCACCGCCACTATCGCGCCGATCGCCTCGTTCTCGCCGCCGCTGGGCGGATCGAGCACGACCGGCTGGTCGAACTGGCCGCCGCCGCGTTTCGAAACCTGCCGACCGGAGAACCGGAATCGATCGAGCCGGCTCGATACCAGGGCGGCGACTTCCGTCAGCCCCGCGATCTCGAACAGGTCCATCTGGTCCTCGGGTTCGATGGCGTCGGATACCGGGACCCGGACCACTATGCCGCGTCGGTGCTGTCGACATTGCTCGGCGGCGGCATGTCGTCGCGCCTGTTCCAGGAGATTCGCGAGAAGCGTGGTCTCGTCTACAGCATCTACAGCTTCGCTTCCGCCTATACCGATGGCGGGCTGTTCGGCATCTATGCCGGGACCGGCGAGACGGAGGCGGCGGACCTGGTTCCGCTGATCTGCGATGAGCTCGTCCGGTTGCCCGAGACGCTCGATGACGAGGAGATCCGGCGTGCCCGCGCGCAGCTCAAGGCTGGCATCCTGATGGCGCGCGAGAGCACCGGCGCGCGCTGCGAGCAGCTGGCACAGCATTTGCTCGTGTTCGACCGGCCGTTGTCGACCGCCGAGGTCGTGGCGAAAATCGATGCCGTCGATGGCCCGCAGTTGAGCCGTGTCGCGCGTCGCTTGGCGGCGAGCCGGCCGACCGTGGCGGCGCTTGGCCCGATCGATCGGGTCGAGGCGTTCGACGCCATCGCCGCCCGGCTTCGCTGACGGAGAGATCATGGACGGGTCCCCGGCGCGGGGTCTGCCGATCGGCGGAGAGGGCCGGTGATCCGCTTCGGCTGGACGCGGTTTTACATTCCGCGCACTGCCAAGCTCACCGGACCGCGCGTTTATCTCTCTCCGCCACGCTTCGCGGATTGGCACGCCTGGGCGGACCTGCGCGCCCGCAGCCGCGATTTCCTGATTCCATGGGAACCGGCCTGGTCGTCCGATGCTCTGGGACGGGCAGCCTATCGCCGGCGGCTGCGGCATATCGCGCTCGAATGGCGCGACGATGCGGGCTACAGCTTCGCGATCTTCCGACGCGAGGACGACGCGCTGCTCGGCGGCGTCACGCTCAGCAACATTCGCCGCGGCGTCGCCCAGACGGCGAGCCTCGGCTACTGGATCGGGGCGCCCTTCGCCCGGCAGGGCTTCATGACCGAGACGCTCCAGAGCCTGCTGCCCTTCGCCTTCGATCGTCTCGGGCTGCACCGGATCGAGGCGGCCTGCCTACCGCACAACGCAGCCAGCCGCGGGCTATTGACGAAGATCGGATTCCGCGAGGAAGGCTATGCCCGGGCCTATCTGAAGATCAATGGCAGCTGGCAGGACCACGTGCTCTACGGGCTGCTGCGCGACGATCCGTGGCTGAAGAAGTAAGGGCAGGTTTCAAACCCGGCCCTTGCGATAGGATCAGGGCGACAGGATCAGGCGTGTCCGGCTTCACCGGACAGCTGGTTGATGTCGATGCCGATCTTGCCGATGGCATGTTCCCACTTTGTGTCGAGATCGTTGCCGAAAATGAGCTGCTCGTCCGGGGGGACGGAGAGCCAGCCGTTCGCCTGCATCTCGGCATCGAGCTGGCCCGGCCCCCATCCGGCATAGCCGAGCGCGAGCAGGCTGTGCCGCGGCCCGGTTCCGTCGGCCATGTCTTTCAGGATGTCGATGCTGGCCGTCAGCGCCACGCCCTCGTCTACGAGCATCGTCCCGTTATGCACGTAATCCGCCGAATGCAGGACGAACCCGCGGCCCGACTCGACCGGCCCGCCGAAATGCACGCGGATCTCCTCGCCCAGGTCGCCGCTGTCGATTCCGAGCTGCGCCAGCAGGGCCGGGAAGCTGATCGACTCGACCAGCCGGTTGAGCACCAGCCCCATCGCCCCATCGGCATTGTGCGCGCAGACATAGATGACCGTCCTGGTGAACCGGACGTCCCGCATCTGCGGCATCGCGACCAGCAACTGACCGGTCAGATAGCCATTCGTTGAAAATGCCGAATTCATAGTCATTTAGCTAGGATCTCCGGCAACGGATCGCAAGGATATCGGTGGTCTGTCGAGTGATTATACACGGATTTGTGAGGCCGGAAGGCTGCCGGATGCCTTACAATCGCAATCCATGAGCAACGCATCCGAATATCCGGCTCGGAGGCCCTCCGGCCCGGGCTCCACCCGGCGGTTCGTCGCGGCGGCGTTTGCCGCTGTCCTGATGGCCCTCCTGCCGATTGCGGTTTCCGCCGAGCAGGGGGCGGCGTCCGATTGGGCCCATACGGATCAGACAGCTGTCCGGCTGGTCTCGGCGGTCGCGGGCGTCGGCGATCTCGACGCGATTCCGCTCGGCCTTCAGTTTACGCTGAAGCCGGGCTGGAAGACCTACTGGCGTTCGCCGGGCGACGCCGGCATTCCGGTGACGGTGGATTGGACCGGATCGGAGAATCTGGCCTCGGCGGACATGGCCTGGCCCGTGCCGCACCGTTTTACCCTGTTCGGACTCGACACCTTCGGTTATGAGCGCGAGGTGGTGTTTCCGATCGCGGTCCGCCCGACTCGGGCCGGCGAGCCGGTCAGGTTGCGCGCCGCGGTCAATTATCTGGTCTGCGAGCAGATCTGCATCCCCCATCAGACGGTGCTCGCGCTCGATCTTCCCGCGGGACCGGCGAGCCCGACGGGCCACGGTCAATTGATCGACCGCTTCGCCGATCAGGTCCCGGGAGACGGCGTCGCGCACGACCTTCGTCTCGAGCGGATCGGCCTTACTGGCGGCCCGGAGGCCCCGGTGCTGGAGGTGGTGGCGCAGTCGCGCATTCCCTTCGCGGCACCGGATCTGATCGTCGAGGGGCCGCCCGGCCTCTATTTCGCCGCGCCGGAGGTGACGCTGAGCGACGGCGGCACCCGGGCGGTCCTGCGGGCGCCGGTAACCCTTGATGAGGGGGCGCCTGCCCTGACCGATGCCTCGCTGACCCTGACGCTGGTCGACGGCACACGCGGTCTGGAGCGGGACGTGGCGAGCCTTGCCGCCGGACCGGGGCATTCGGCTCCATTGGCCGCCTCTACGGCGCTTCTGCCGATGCTGATGGTGGCCCTGCTGGGCGGGCTGATCCTCAATTTGATGCCCTGCGTCCTTCCCGTCCTTTCATTGAAGCTTCTGGGAGTCGTCGGTCATGGTGGCGGCGCGGCGCGCGCCGTCCGCGCCTCGTTCCTCGCTTCGGCCGCGGGTGTACTTGTTTCGTTCCTGGCGCTCGCCGGCGTTCTGGCGTCCCTGAAGATGGCGGGGGTGGCGGTCGGCTGGGGTATCCAGTTCCAGCAGCCACTGTTTCTGGTCGCCATGGTGCTGATGCTGACGCTCTTCGCCTGCAATCTGTGGGGCTGGTTCGAGATCCCGCTGCCCGGCTGGCTAGGCGGGGTCGCCGGCGGCAAGCCGGGCGCGCCGGAAGGGCACGGCCTGGGCGGTCATTTCGTGACTGGCGCCTTCGCGACGCTCCTGGCGACGCCCTGCTCGGCGCCGTTCCTCGGCACCGCCGTCGGCTTCGCCCTGGCGCACGGCGGCGGCGAAATCTTCGCGATCTTCGCCGCGCTGGGCCTGGGCCTCGCCGCGCCGTACCTTCTGGTCGCGGCGGTTCCGTCCCTGGCGACGCGGCTGCCGCGTCCTGGCCGCTGGATGATCACGCTCCGGCGCATCCTGGCCGTCGCCCTGGCGGGGACCGCCCTGTGGCTCCTGAGCGTTCTGGCGGCGCAGATCAGCCCGACGGCGGCCCTGCTGGTTGGCGGGCTGATGCTGGCAGTCGCCGGCGCACTCTGGGCCCGTCGCCGACTGCCGGATGGATTCCGCCTTGCGACGCCGGCGGCGGTCGGCCTGTTGGCCCTGGTCGCCTTTCTTCTGCCGGCGGAGATGTCGGAGCGGCCGGCCGCTGCCGAGGTGGAAGTGGGCGAAGGGCTGTGGCGGCCCTTCGAGGCCGCGCAGATCGCGGAGTTGGTGGCTTCGGGGAAATCGGTATTTGTCGACGTGACCGCCGACTGGTGCATTACCTGCCAAGTGAACAAGCGCATGGTGCTGGGGTCCGCAGATGTCGCCGAGCGGCTGGCCGGCGAGGGCATGGTCGCGATGCGTGCCGACTGGACGCGTCCCGATGACGCGATCGCCGCCTATCTCGCCTCGTTCGGCCGCTACGGAATTCCGTTCAACGTCGTCTATGGCCCCGGCGCGCCAGAGGGTGTTCCGCTTCCCGAATTGCTGACCGAGGGCACCGTGCTCGACGCGATCGACCGAGCCGACGGACGGGCGGCCGGGCGGGCTGGGGGCTGACGCCGATCGGATTCTGACTCTGGACAGAAGTCGCGGCATGCCTATGTTTCGGAAGCGGCCAGCCAAGGCCTCGATGTTCCGGTTCTCAAAGTTCTTAAAAACGAAAGGACGCAGTCATGACGATCAAGGTCGGCGACAAGATCCCCTCGGTCACCCTGAAGGCGATGCAGGACGGCAATATGAAGGCGGTCACCACCGACGAGCTGTTCAAGGGGAAGAAGGTGGTGCTGTTCGCGCTGCCCGGTGCCTTCACGCCGACCTGCTCGGCAAAGCATCTGCCGGGATTCGTCCAGAACGCGGACGCGCTCAAGGCGAAGGGCGTCGACGCGATCGCCTGCCTGTCGGTCAATGATGCCTTTGTCATGAACGCCTGGGGCAAGGACCAGAAGGTCGAGGACAAGGTGATGATGCTGGCCGACGGCAATGGCGAATTCTCGCGGGCGGTCGGCCTCACCATGGACGGCACCGGCTACGGCATGGGCGAGCGCTCGCAGCGCTATGCCATGGTCGTCGACGACGGCGTGGTGAAGACGCTCAATGTTGAAGCCCCCGGCGCCTTCGAGGTGTCGAGCGCCGAGGCGGTCATGAAGGCGCTTTGAATTGTACCCTCTCCCAGTTTGCGGGGAGAGGGAGGGATCCGCAGAGCGGGAGGGTGAGGGGTTATCCAAAAATTCATTTGCGCGCGTCCGCGCGCAAGCCCCTCCCCTTGGTCCCGTCCCGCAATAAGAGGAGTAGACTCCGTGCTCTAACGACCGAAGCGCTTCAACCCGTCGCGGGCCAGCGCGTCGGCGCGCTCGTTCTCGGGGTGTCCGGCATGGCCGCGGACCCAGTGCCATTCGATCCGGTGCGGCAGGGTCGCCGCTTCCAGCCGCTGCCACAGATCGATATTCTTGACCGGCTTCCGGTCGGCCGTCTTCCAGCCCTTGGCTTTCCAGCCGCGCAGCCATTTCGTGATGCCGTCACGCAGATACATGCTGTCGGTGTGGATGCGTACCGTGACCGGTCGCTTCAGGCTCTCGAGCGCCTGGATCGCCGCCATCAGCTCCATCCGGTTGTTCGTCGTCGGTGATTCGCCGCCGCTCAGCTCCCGTTCGACGCCGTTGTAGCGCAGTACCGCGCCCCAGCCGCCGGGCCCTGGATTTCCACTGCAGGCACCGTCGGTATAGATGTCGACGACTCGCCCCTCTTCTGATTTCGCCGCCATTATTCCAATCCGTAAGCGCCGGGGCCGCGCACCTCGGTGTGGAAGCGCAGCTTGTGCAGATATTCGAGCGGATCCTTCGGCTTGACGAAGGCCCCTACCGGATGATGCAGCCAGTCATAGAGTCGGGTCAGCAGGAACCGGATGGCGCTGCCGCGCGCCAGGATGGGCAGGGCGGCAAGCTCGCTCACCGGGAAGGGACGCACCTTCCGATAGCTCGCCAGCATCAGCCGCGCCTTGGTCGTATTGAAGCTGCCGTCCGCCTCGAAGCACCAGGCATTGAGGCAGATCGCCAGGTCGTAGGCGAAGAAGTCGTTGCAGGCGAAGTAGAAGTCGATCAGGCCGGAGAGCCGGTCACCGAGGAAGAAGACGTTGTCGGGAAACAGATCGGCATGGATCACGCCGGTCGCCAACTCCGTCGGCCAGCAGGATTCGAGCTTTTCGAGCTCCGCCGAAAGCTGATCGGCGAGGCCCGGCCGAACCTCGTCGGCGCGGTCCGCGCAGGCCGCGAACAACCGCCGCCACCCGGCGAGCGACAGGTCGTTGGGCCGGGCACCATCGAAGCTGCTGCCGGCCAGATGCATGCGGGCGAGGGTCTCGCCCAGAAGCTGGCAGTGGCGCGGCGTCGGACGGCGCGGCCACATCCCTTCGAGAAAGCTGATGATCGCCGCGGGCCGGCCGCACAGCTCGCGCAGGGCGTCGCCGTCGCGGCCCTTGATCGGGGTCGGGCAGGCGATGCCATGGGCGGCCAAATGCTCCATCAGGCCGAGGAAGAACGGCAGATCCGCCCGCGCCACCCGCTTCTCGTAGAGAGTGAGGATGTAGGAGTCTTCGCCGGCGCGCAGCAGGAAGTTGCTGTTCTCGACGCCTTCGGCGATGCCCTTGCAGGAGATGACGGGCCCGATCTCGTACTGCGCGACGAACGCCTCGAGCTCGCCGTCGGGAACTTCGGTGTAGACAGCCATGGCGCGCTCAGGCCCCGTGCAGGAAAAAGCTATGCACTAAGCGCCCGCGGCAGCTTGAAATGGACGTCCTCACGGCTGACCACGGTCTCCTCGATCGTGACCGTGAACCGCTCGCGGCAGGCGGCGATCACTTCCTCGACAAGCGTTTCCGGTGCCGAGGCGCCGGCGGAGACGCCGAGCTTGCCGACGCCTTCGAGCCAGCGCCAGTCGATCTCCTCGGCGCGCTGCACCAGCAGCGCGCGCGGGCAGCCGGCGCTCTTCGCCACTTCCACGAGCCGCACCGAGTTCGAGGAATTGGGCGCGCCCAGAACCAGGACTGCATCGCATTGCGCGGCGATAGCCTTGATCGCCTGCTGCCGGTTCGTGGTGGCGTAGCAGATATCTTCCCGCTTCGGCCCCTGGATCTCGGGGAAGCGGCGCTGCAGCACGGTAATGATGTCCGCCGTGTCGTCGACCGACAGCGTCGTCTGTGTGATGTGGGCGAGATTGTGCGTATCCGCCGGCTGCACGCTTTCCGCCTCCGCGCGCGTCTCGACCAGCGTGACCGCGCCGGGTGGCAGCTGCCCCATGGTGCCAACGACCTCGGGATGGCCGGCATGGCCGATCAGGATGATGTGCCGCCCCGCCGCATGATGGCGCTCGGCCTCGCGATGAACCTTGCTGACCAGGGGGCAGGTGGCGTCGAGATACAGCATGGCGCGCCGCTTCGCCTCCTCCGGCACCGATTTCGGCACGCCATGGGCGGAGAATACCACGGGCGCGTCGTCGGGCACCTCGTCCAGCTCGTCGACGAATACCGCGCCCTTGGCCTCCAGGCTTTCGACCACAAAACGGTTATGGACGATCTCGTGCCGGACATAGACCGGCGCGCCATAGGTCTCCAGCGCCTTCTCGACGATCTGGATCGCCCGGTCGACGCCGGCGCAAAATCCACGCGGCGCCGCCAGCAGGATGGTCAGCGGCGGACGTTCCATGATTCCTGTCCCAATCCGAACGGCTTAGGTCCTCTCGGCCAAGCCCTCGGGAACCAAAACCTCTGGGGCTAAGCCTTGTGCGGCAATCCGTCGTTCTCTAAAGTTCCCCGCGCAACGGGCCGGGATCCGGCGGAACGACGCTGCCCGGAAATTAATACAGTCGCCAGCGTGAAGGAAGGGGAAGATGTCAGGAGCGATCCCGGCGC
Source organism: Virgifigura deserti (assembly GCA_003576685.1). Taxonomy (GTDB): domain Bacteria; phylum Pseudomonadota; class Alphaproteobacteria; order Dongiales; family Dongiaceae; genus Virgifigura; species Virgifigura deserti. The sequence continues at coordinate 30,889 of QOZR01000013.1, read as the reverse complement.
GGAAGGCGCCCTGTGCCACGGTCGAGGCTAGCGCATCGTGACACGGCTTTCCTCCTCCCTGCCGGCCGTGCTGCTGTCGGCTCTGGCCCTCGCCGGTTGCGGTTTGACTGGGGAATCAGCCCCACCGCCGCCCTGTCCCCGGATCGTTGCCCTTGATGGTGCCGACTCGCTGACCCGATTCGCCGGGGCTGGCCGCGACCTGACCGACATTGCCTTCGAGGCGGAGATTGCCCAGCTGACCGGCAGCTGCAGTTATGACGATGAGGGCATCGACGTCACGTTTCAACTTCGCATTATCGCCGCGCGCGGACCCGCGGACACCGACCGCCGCGCAGCCTTCGGCTATCTCGTCGCGGTCGCCGACCTAGACCAGCAGGTCCTCAGCCGGGAGGGCTTCGACACGGCGATCGAATTCCCCGGCACCGCCACGCGGGCCAGCATCATCGAGGAGGTGGAACGGCGCGTTCCCCTCGCCGAGGGCCGGACCGGGGCCGACTATGTGATCTATGTCGGCTTCGAGGTGAGCCGCGAGGAGCTCGAGTACAACCGGCGGCAGGGCTCATAGAGCGGGTTACCAAGCTGCCCGGTTGCCCGATCTTGACTCCTGTTCGCGGCGCATTGTTTGTCATCATGGCTTTCCGGCTTGACCGGGCGGGCAAGTCCGGGGAAGCTGGGATACCACGCTAGCGACCCCTGTGGGAGAGATCGGCCGGGACAGATCGTCCATGTCCCGCCGGCGCCGAAGGAGCAACCGCCCCCGGAAACTCTCAGGCAAAAGGACCGCAGGGGGAAGCACTCTGGAAAGCAGGCGCGCGGCGGCCGGGTCGGATCGGCGCCGCTCGTCTCACCGAAGAGGTAAACCGGGGCGACCGGCGCAGTCTGCCGGGCCGGTGAATCTTTCAGGTTCCGAAGACAGAGGGGGCTCACGAGACGCCGAGAGGCGTCCGACGAGTTCGCAACCCTGTCGGAGGACGGCCTTGACCAATAACACCGACACCACTCCCTCGAAGCGCACGCCGCTTTACGTCCTGCACCAGGAGCTGGGCGCGAAGATGGTGCCGTTCGCCGGCTATGACATGCCGGTGAGCTATCCTGCCGGGATTCTGGCCGAGCATAAGCAGACACGGGCCGCGGCCGGGCTGTTCGACGTCTCGCATATGGGGCAGGCCCGGATTATCGCCGGAACCGGCTTCGCGGACGCCGCGGCCGCGCTCGAGACGCTGGTGCCCGGCGACATCCAGGGGCTGGCGCCGCTGCGGCAGCGCTATACCCTGTTCACCGACGAGACCGGCGGCATTCTCGATGATCTGATGGTGACGAACGCCGGCGATCATCTGTTCCTCGTCGTCAACGCCGCCTGCAAGGCACAGGACCTCGAGCATCTCCGCACCCGTCTCGGTGACCGATGCACGGTGCAGGAGCTTGCCGACCGCGCTTTGCTGGCGTTGCAGGGGCCGGCCGCTTCATCGGTGCTGGGCCGCTTCGCGAAGGCGGCGGAAACCATGCCCTTCATGTCCGTCGAGGATCTGCTGATCGGCGGCATCGCCTGCTTCGTCTCGCGCTCCGGCTATACCGGGGAGGACGGCTTCGAGATCTCGGTCGCCGGCAAGGAGGCGGAGCGCTTGGCGCGTCTTCTGCTCGCCGAGCCGGAGGTGAAGCCGGTCGGCCTCGGCGCACGGGATTCGCTGCGCCTCGAAGCGGGGCTCTGCCTCTACGGTCAGGACATCGACCGGACGACGACGCCGATCGAGGCGGGGCTCGCCTGGACCATCGGCAAGCGCCGGCGTGCCGAGGGCGGGTTTCCGGGCGCGGAAATTATTCTGGAACAGCTGCGTGCAGGCGCGCCGCGCCGTCGCGTCGGCATCAGGCCCGAGGACCGGACACCGGCCCGCGCCCATACCGAAATCCGTGACGAGGCGGGGCGGCGCATCGGCGAAGTCACCAGCGGCAGTTTCGGCCCCAGCGTCGGCGGCCCGATCGCGATGGGCTATGTCGAGAGCGGCTCCGCCGCTGAAGGCACCGCCCTGCGCCTCGCCGTCCGCGGCCGGGATCTGCCGGCCAGAGTGGCGCCGCTTCCCTTCGTGCAAACTCACTATTATCGAGGCTGAAAGGACAGACCAATGAGCAAGGAGCGCTATACCGAAGAGCATGAGTGGATCCGGGTCGATGGCGACGTCGGAACCATGGGAATCACCGTCTACGCCCAGGAGCAGCTTGGCGACGTCGTCTATGTCGAGCTGCCGGAGGTCGGCCGCAAGGTCGAGAAAGGCAAGGAGATGGCCGTCGTCGAGTCGGTGAAGGCGGCAAGCGAGATCTACGCCCCGGTCAGCGGCGAGGTGGTCGAGGTGAACGAGGCGCTGACCGCCGACCCGGCCACGGTCAATCGCGACGCGGCGGGCGACGGCTGGTTCGTCAAGATCCGCCTGTCCAACACAGGGGAGCTCGACGGCCTGATGGACGAGGCCGCCTACAAGAGCTACGTCGAAGGGCTGCATTGATGCGCTACCTGCCCCTGACCGACGCCGACCGCCGCGCCATGCTGGCGACGATCGGCGCGCCGTCGGTCGACGACCTGTTCCGCGACGTGCCCGAACGCGCGCATCTCAAGACCCCTGTCGACCTGCCGAACCACCAGGGCGAGATGGAGGTCGAACGCGCGATCGCGGGCCTCGCGGCGAAGAACCTAGGCGTCGGCGCCGCTCCCGCCTTTCTCGGCGCCGGCGCCTACAAGCATCACGTTCCGGCCGCGGTCGACTATCTGATCCAACGCGGCGAGCTGCTGACCTCCTACACGCCCTATCAGCCGGAGGTGTCGCAGGGGACGCTGCAATATCTGTTCGAGTTCCAGACCCAGGTCGCGCTGATCACCGGCATGGATGTCGCCAACGCCTCGATGTATGACGGCGCGACGGCGACGGCCGAGGCGGTGATGATGGCGAACCGCGTGACCCGCCGAAGCCGGGCCGTGCTGTCCGGCGGCCTGCATCCGCACTACCACGAGGTGACGCAGACCCACGCGCGGTTCCTCGGTTTCGAGCTTGCGATGGCGCCGCCCGATGCGCGCGGCACGGAGGATATCATCGGCCTGATCGACGACAAGACCGCCTGCGTCGTCGTCCAGAACCCCAGCTTCTTCGGTCATGTTCGCGACCTCCGGAAGCTTGCCGAGGCCTGTCACGCCGCCGGCGCGCTGCTCGTCGTCGCAGTCGGCGAGGTGGTCTCGCTCGGCGCGCTGATGCCGCCGGGCGCGATGGGCGCCGACATCGTCACTGCCGAGGGGCAGTCGATCGGCAATGCACTCAGCTTCGGCGGGCCGTATGTCGGTCTGTTCGCGACGCGCGAGAAATATGTCCGCCAGATGCCGGGCCGCCTTGCCGGCGAGGCGGTGGACGCCGATGGGCGGCGCGGCTGGGTGCTCACGCTCTCGACCCGCGAGCAGCATATCCGGCGCGAGAAGGCGACCAGCAACATCTGCACCAATTCCGGCCTCTGCGCGCTGGCCTTCACGATCCATCTGTCGCTGCTGGGCGAGGCCGGCTTCACCCGGCTGGCGGCGCTCAACCATGGCAAGGCGGTGCAGCTCGCCGATCGCCTTACCGCGCTCAAGGGGGTCGAACTGCTGAACGACAGCTTCTTCAACGAATTTACCGTCAAGCTGCCGCGCCCCGCGGCCGAGGTGGTGGATCGGCTGGCTGAGCGCGGCATTCTCGGCGGCGTGCCGGTCTCGCGCCTCTATCCGGACGAGGCCGATCTTGCCCCGCTGCTGCTCGTCGCCGCGACTGAAGCCAACAGCGACGCCGACATGGACGCCCTCGCCGGCACGCTCGAGGAGGTTCTGTGATGGACCGCAATCCCGTGACCGGCACCTTCAGCGGCAATCGCGGCCTGCAGATCGAGGAGCCGCTGATCTTCGAGCAGGACCGGCCCGGCCGCACCGGCGTCGATCTGCCGGAGCCTCCGAAGATCGAGAGCCGGCTCGGCGGGCTTGATCGCCAGGGGGCGATCGGTCTCCCCGGGCTCTCCGAGCCGCAGGTGGTGCGGCACTATACCCGGCTCAGCCAGAAGAACTACGCGATCGATATGGGGCTCTATCCGCTCGGCTCCTGCACGATGAAGCATAATCCGCGGCTGAACGAGAAGCTCGCGCGGCTGCCCGGCCTGGCCGATCTGCATCCGCTGCAGCCGCGCCGCACAGTGCAGGGCGCGCTGGAGCTGATCGACACCCTGGCGCACTGGCTGAAGACGCTGACCGGCATGCCGGCGGTGGCGATGTCCCCGGCTGCCGGTGCCCATGGCGAACTCTGTGGTATCATGGCGATCCGCGCCGCGCTGGAGGCTCGCGGCGATCCGAGGCGGCGCATCCTCGTGCCCGAATCGGCGCACGGCACCAACCCGGCCACGGCGGCGGCCTGCGGTTATGCCGTCGAGGCGATCCCCGCGAACGAGCGCGGTCGCGTCGACCTCGCCGCCTTCAAGGAGGCGCTGGGGCCCGACGTCGCGGGGATCATGATCACGAATCCCAACACCTGCGGCCTGTTCGAGACCGACATTCTCGAGATCGCCGAGGCAATCCATGGCGTGGGCGGGTACTTCTACGCCGACGGCGCGAACTTCAACGCGATCGTCGGCCGGGTCCGGCCCGGCGATCTCGGCGTCGACTGCATGCATATCAACCTGCACAAGACTTTCTCCACTCCGCATGGCGGGGGCGGCCCCGGCAGCGGGCCGGTGGTGCTGTCGGAGGCGCTCGCGTCCTTCGCGCCGCTGCCCTATGTCGTCCACGGAGCCGACGGCTTCCGGCTGGTCGAGCAGGACGGTGACCCCGCGGCGACCGGCAAGGCGTTCGGCCGGCTGAAGAGCTTCCACGGCCAGATGGGCATGTTCATCCGGGCGCTCGCCTACATGATGAGCCACGGCGCCGACGGGCTGCGCCAGGCCTCCAGCGATGCGGTGCTGAACGCCAACTATCTGATGGCCAGCCTGCGTGACGAGCTGACGCCGGCTTTCGACGGCCCCTGCATGCATGAGGTGCTGTTCGACGACCGGTTCCTCAAGGATACCGGCGTCTCCACCTTAGATTTTGCCAAGGCGATGATCGACGAGGGCTTCCATCCGATGACGATGTACTTCCCGCTCGTCGTCCATGGCGCGCTGCTGATGGAACCGACCGAGACGGAGAGCAAGGATGCGCTCGACCAGTTCATCGCGGTGGTTCGGGCACTGGCGCTGCGCGCCAAGGCGCGGGATGCCGTGTCGTTCCAGGAGGCGCCCCGGCTCACGCCGCGCCGGCGGCTCGATGAAACCGCCGCCGCGCGCAATCCGGTCCTGCGCTGGCGCCCGCCGCAACCGCGAGGAGAGGCGGCGGAGTAGAGGCATCGAACGGCCGGTTTGGACAATCCGTCGCGAGGCTGTAGTCTGTCTGACGTGGGGAGGGGGCCGCGTGACGATGATTTCGACCACCATCGAACAGATGGGATGCCGCCGTTTGCGGGGGCTTCGGCGGGCATGGCTCCTGCCCGTGGGCCTCGCCCTTTTGAGCGCCTGCACGGCCAAGGACGCGCGACAGGCGAGTGAACCGGTGGTCGCTTCCGAATCCGTCGAAACTTCGGGGGTGACGACGATCGTCTATGAATGCGAGCCCGCCTTTGAGTTCGTTGCGCAACTGAAGGACGGGCAGGCGGAGCTGTTCCTGCCGGATCGAACGCTCACCCTTCAGCGCGCGCCCGCATCGACGCTTGCGATCTATGGCGGCGAGGGGGGCACGGCGTTTTCGATCTTCGGCGAGAGCGCGCGTCTCGAGGTCGCTCCGGATCGGTCCTATAGCTGCGCAAGCGATCCCGGGCGGGCGGTCTGGGAAGCAGCCCGGCTCCGGGGTGTCGACTTCCGGGCCACCGGCAACGAACCGGGATGGCTCCTGGAGATCACGGAGGGAGAGACAATCCTGTTCGTCACGGATTACGGCGAGCGCCGATATGAGTTTCGAACTCCCGAGCCGCGCGTTCATCAGAAGGTGGCGATGACCGTCTTCCAAGCCGGAAATGATGCGCATGCGCTGTCCGTCACCCTCCGCGGCGAAGGGTGCCAAGATACGATGAGCGGCGCGATGTTCGATACACGAGTTTCAGTTCGCCTTGACGAGGATGACTATACGGGATGCGGAAAGACCCTGCGTTAGCCGTCGATTTCATCGTTCGACCGGCCACGCCTGAAGACGCCACCACCATCCTGCGGCTGGTGCATGAGCTGGCGGCGTTCGAAGGCGAGCCGCCGTCGAGCGTGAAGCTCGCCGAAGCCGACATCCTGCGCGACGGTTTCGGGCCGGAGCCGCGCTTCGAGGTGCTGCTCGCCGAATCCGACGGCATCGCGGTCGGCCTCGCCCTGTTCTTCGCAACCTGGTCCACCTGGGAGGGCCGGGCGGGCCTGTATGTTCAGGATCTCTATGTCGGCGAGCAGGTCCGCGGTCATGGCCTCGGCCGTCGCCTCCTCGCCGAGGTCGCGGCGATCGCCGAGGCTCGCGGCTACACGCGGATCGATCTCAGTGTCCTCGACTGGAATCCGGCGCGTCAATTCTATGAGCGGCTCGGCTTCACCGAGATGGCCGAGTGGCGATCCTACCGGCTGGACGCCGCCGCAATCGCAGAGCTCGCAACGGAGGCCGGAGCTAAGCAAGGATAGGGCGCCGATAAGGCTGGGCGAACGCGGATTGCGCGCTGGGAGAGCCGGCAAGATGAACGACCTGCACGCCTCATCCGAGCCGGAGACCAGGACTGACCTTGCCGAGGATCGCACCGAATACGCGGCGGACCGAACCGCCTTGGCCAATGAGCGAACCTGTTCGGCCTGGATTCGCACCGGATTGGCAGCCTTGGCCGCTGGCCTCGGCGTCGCCCGCTTTCTCGGCGGCACACTGCCTGAGTGGGCGGTCGAGATCATTGCCGCGATGCTGGTTTTGTGTGCCGTCGCTGCATTCAGCTTCTCGGCATGGCGCTATCACGGTTTGCAGGCCCGTTTGCAGCGCGCCCGAGTTCGCTCGATCCCCTTTCCTTTGATTCTGATGCTGAATGGCGTGCTGATCCTGGCCGCGGTCGTCGGCCTTGTCGGTCTCTGGTTCGGTTGACAGGAATCGTCAGACGGATCAGTTCAGGACGGGGCGGGCACTTACCGATAATCAAAAAAATGGCCGGGACGAGCCCGGCCATCTGGCACCCAGTGGAACGGCGCGTCGGACCGCGTCCTAATGCAGTTGCTTGCTCAAGTCGGTGATGGCCGAGTCGACCAGGGCGCCGGCCTGATGCGCGTCGATCGTGTCGGAGAGCAGGCGGGTCGTCGCGCCGATGGCGACATCGACGGCCCGGTTGCGGACATCGGCGATCGCCTGTGCTTCAGCCTGGGCGATCTTGTCCATAGCCATCCGCTCGCGCCGGGCGAGCGCCGCGTCGAGATTGGCGGAGGCCTCGCGCTGCATCCGCTCGGCCTCGGCCACGGCATGGGCCAGAACGTCCTCGGCTTCCTTTAGCGCGTCGCGCTGCTTGCGCTGGTAATCGGCAAGCAGGCTTTGGGCCTCCTCACGCAGCTTGCGCGCTTCATCGAGCTCCGCCTTGATGCGGCTGCTTCGGCTGTCGAGATTGCCGCCGATCATGCGCCCTGCCGGCCGTGCGACGAGTACGACAAAAATCACGAACGCAACGGCAACCCAGAACCTCGGATCCTGTAGGAGTTCCATCAGCTGCGCGCTCCAATCGCGGAATCGACCGCTGCTTCGATCTGCGCCGGCGGTACCTTGGTATCGGTGAGCTTGGTCATGACGGCTCCCGCGACGTCGGTTGCGATCGTCCGCAACTCCGCCATGGCTGCGGTCTTGGTTGCGGCGATGCGCTGTTCGGCCTCGGCGCCGCGCTCGGCCAGAGTCGCGGCGAATGCTTCCTCGCGTTTCGCTGCTTCGGCGGCGATCGCCGCGGCTGCCTTCTGCAGCTCCGCCTGCGCCTGGGCTCGGGCATCTGCCTGCGCCTTGTTATAGGCGGCAAGCACCTCGTCCGCTTCGGCCTTCAGCTTCTCGGCCTTCTCCAGATCGCTCTGGATACGCTGCTCGCGATTCTCCAGCACTCCGGAGATGCGCGGCAGCACGATCCGCGCCATGAGGAAATAAAGGATGGTGAAGGTGATCGCGAGCCAGACAAGCTGCGGCGCGAAGAATTCGGGATTAAGCTGCGGCATCGGTCGTCCTGCGGTTCAGGAGCCACGCCGGAGGCATCCGGCGTGGCTACCGTCATAGATGGTCCGAAATCAGACCGCGAAGAGCAGCAGGAAGGCGATCAGCAGCGCGAACAGCGCGATGGCTTCCGTGAGCGCGAAGCCGAGCAGCACGTTGCCGAACACCTTCGGCGCTGCCGCAGGGTTGCGCAGCGCGCCCGAGACGAAGCTGCCGAAGATATTGCCGATGCCGACGCCGACGCCAGCAAGTGCGATGGTGGCGAGGCCGGCGCCGATGAGCCTGGCGGCTTCTGCTTCCATGATCTTTCCTCTCTCTTCCGTAGGGGTCGTGGGTTGAAGGCTGACGGCGCTTCGCCTCAGTGATGCGGGTGAAGTGCGTCGTTGAGATAGATGCAGGTCAGGATAGTGAAGACATAGGCCTGCAGCATAGCGATGCCGACCTCGAGCCCGGTCAGGGCAACGATGAAGGCAAGTGGCGCCCAGCCGCCGAGGATGCCGAGCGCGATCACGAACCCGCCGAACACCTCCAGCATCGTATGTCCGGCCATCATGTTGGCGAACAGACGCAAGGAGAGGCTGACCGGGCGCGTCAGATAGGACAGCAGCTCGATCACCACCATCAGCGGCAACAGAAAGATCGGAACGCCCGACGGCACGAACAGCTTCAGGAAGCTGGCGCCATGCCGGATGAAGCCGATCGCCGTGACGCCCAGAAAGACAACGGCGGCAAGCGCAAAGGTCACGATGATATGGCTGGTCACCGTGAAGGAGAAGGGGATCATCCCGATCAGGTTGGCGAACAGGATGAACATGAACAGCGTGAAGATGAACGGAAAGTACTTCCGTCCTTCGCTGCCCGCATTGTCGCGGACCATCTTGGCGATGAACTCGTAGCTGAGCTCCGCCATCGACTGCCACCGGCCCGGCACCAGCGCGCGCCCGCGCATGCCGACCGTCAGGAACAGCGTGATCGCCAGCACCGCGATTATCATGTAAATCGCGGAGTTCGTGATCGACACGTCGATGCCGCCGATATGCATCGGGATCACGCGTTCAATCTCGAACACCGACAGCGGGCTGTGGCCACCGTGAGCCGCCTCTGCGCCGCCGTGGCCCGCCTCAGCGCCATGGCTCTCCGCTCCAGCGAGGCTTTCCGGGTTCTGCTCTTCCATGACGCCGTTCTGACCCTATCGTTCTTCTTTGCGCCGGACGGGGCCCGGCTTGTCCTTATCCGCGATCGTCAGGATCGAGGCGGTTGATCCGCCGGGCGAGCCTGAACACGTTCAACATTCCCGCGCCCGAGCCGAGGAAGAAGAACAGAACCATAAGGAACGGCCCGGTCCCCAACCAGCGATCGAGAAGCCAACCGATCCCGCCTCCGACGACCAATCCCGCCACCAGCTCGACGCCTGCCCGCAAGGCGACGCCGAATGTCGTCTGCGGCACACCGAGCGGCCCACCTCGATCGCCCTGGTCTTGCGACGTCCGTTTGCGCAAATCGCGCAACCGCGTCTCGAAGTCCTTCGGCGGCGGAGGCTTATCCTCAGTCATCGGCTTGGCGCGCAAAAGACAGGTCGGTCACGTCACGTCCGCGGCGCAAGCGGCGCGCACCATAAGGTGTGGTGAATACCCTGTCAAGGTTCAAAGGGTGCCCGCCAACTGACTGAAAGAACAACCATTTTCACATCCCGTTCAGGCGCTTGCACGGATCTGTATGGCGCCTTGCAAGTCGACGGAAACCAATTGCGAGACGCCGCGTTCGCCCATCGTCACGCCGAACAGACGATCGACGCGCGCCATGGTCATCCGGTGGTGGGTGATGACGAGGAAGCGCGTCGCGGTGCTGTGGGCGAGCTGCTCGACCAGACTGCAGAAGCGATCGACATTGGCGTCGTCGAGCGGCGCATCGACCTCGTCGAGCACGCAAATCGGCGCGGGGTTGGTCTGGAATACGGCGAAGAGCAGGGAGAGCGCCGTCAGCGCCTGCTCGCCGCCGGACAGGAGCGACATCACCTGTAGCCGCTTGCCGGGCGGGCTGGCCATGATCTCGAGCCCCGCTTCCAGCGGGTCCTCGGCCTCGGTCAGCTTGAGATGCGCGCGACCGCCGCCGAACAGATGCATGAAGAGCTGCTCGAAATGGCCGTTCACCAGCTCGAACGCGGCGAGCAGCCGCTCCCGGCCCTCGCGGTTCAGGCTGGCGATGCCCTGCCGCAGGCGGCTGATCGCCGCGATCAGGTCGGATCGCTCCGACTGCAGGCCGGTGATCTGCTGCTCGAGCTCGGCGGCTTCGGTTTCGGCCCGCAGATTGACCGGGCCGATCGCATCGCGCTCGCGCAGCAGGCGCTGCAAGCGGGTTTCGGCTGCCTGCCGGTCCGGAAGAGTGGCGTCGGCGGCGAGTTCGGCGATCGCGGCGACCTCATCGGGCGCGCAGTCGAGCCGCTCGCGGATCCGCTCGGTCAGAATGCTGGTCGTTTGGCTGGCCTGGGCCACCGCCGCCTCGGCGCGCACGCGGTCTTCCCGTGCCTCGGCCAGCCGCGCCTCTTCCTGCCTGAGCCGGCGGTCGGCCTCGGTCAGCCGCGTCTCCGCTTCGGCGAGGCGATCGGCCGCGTCCCGCCGCTTCGCCTTGGCGGCTTCGATATGCTCGACCAAAGCCCGGCGCTGTTCGGAGATCTCGTCCGGCCGGCCGGCGAGGCGTTGCAGGTCCTCATCCAGCTCGGCCCGCCTTGTCGCGAAAACCTCGAGTTGGCGCATTGCCGCCGCCGCTCGTTCCGCCCATGAGCTCCGCTCCTGCGCGATCGCGTCCAGGCGACGGCGGCGCATTTCGGCTTCGCGCCGGAGGCGGTCGTCGGCGCTACGGCATTCGATGAGCTCCGCGCGCCTCTCCGCAAGCTGCGGCCGGAGAAGGGCGACGCGCGCTTGCGCGGCGGCGAGATCGGGCAGCGATGCCTGATCCTCCCGCGCGGTAGCGCTGTCATCCTCCGCTTCCGCCAAGTCGGCGGCCACGCTCGCCGCCGTCTCGTCGAGGGCCGTCAGGCGAGAATTGGCCGCGGCGGCGGCGCGCTCCGCCCCTGCGAAGGCCTCGCGCGCCTTGTTGGCGCCGCCGTAGGCCGCCTGCACCGCCTGGCGCGCGGCCTGCTCGCGGTCCGCCGCCGTGGCGGCGGCCGAGCGGACCTCGGCGAAGCGAGCCTCTTCTTCGGCATGCGCGGCGCTTGCCATCTCCAGCTCGCCGCGCAGTTCCTGCAGCCGGTTGCGCTGCTGCATCCGCGTGACGGCCGCGGTCGGCGTGCCGGCGACGACGGTATAGCCGTCCCATCGCCACATCGCCCCGTCGGCGGTGACGAGGCGCTGACCTTGGGCAAGTGTCGAAGCGAGCGCCCGTCCGGCTGCTTCGTCGGGGACAAGGCCGATCTGGCTCAGCCGCCGCGCCAGCGCGGCGGAGCCCCGGACATGCCGGGACAAGGGTTCGGCGCCCGCGGGCAAAGCGGGCGCCGAGGAATCCTCCGGCGGGACCAGCCAATGGACGGGCGCGCCGGCATCGGTCGAGGCGGTCAAATCGTCGCCCAGCGCCGCGCCGAGCGCGGCTTCATATCCCGGCGCCACGCTCAGCGAATCGATCAGCGGCGGCCAAAGATCCGAGTCGGTCGCCGCGAATAGCGCGGCCAGCGCCTCGACCTCCGCGGTCAGCTTCTGGCGCGCCGTCTGCGCGGTCTGCAGGCTATCGCGGGCGGTCGCCTCGGCGGCGGCGGCGGACTGCCGCATCTCCTCCGCCGCGCTTGCCTCTGCCTGGGCGCGTTCCAATTCGGCCTCCGCCGTATCCAGCGCGTCGCGAGCGAGGGCGAGCGTCGAATCGTCCTGGGCCGCGGCTTCGAGCCGGCTGCGTTCCTCGGCGATCTCCGCGCTGCGCTGGCGCAGCCGCATCAGGCGGTTCTCCAGATCGGCGATCCGCCGCGCCAGCGCCGTTTGACGCGCCTCGCCGGTCGCCACCTCCTGGGTCAGCTCGGTCAGCTCGCCTTCGCAGGCCTCGACGGCGGCCTGCGCCGCGGCGACCGCCTCGACGGCCTCTTCCGCCGCCGACTTCTCGCGCATCGCCGCTTCGGTCAGGTCCTCCTGCTCGCTCTCCAACCGCGCCTGCGCTGCCGCGGCGTCCGCGGCCAAGGCGGTTTCGCGGCGGATGTCGTCGTCGATCTGGGCGAGCCGGCGGCTCGCCTCCGCGCGGGCGGCCTCGACGCGCGCTTCCTCCTGATCGAGCCCCTCGCGGGCGAGGTTGAGGCGCTGCAGCTCCGCGGCGGCTTCCGCCTCCGTGCGGCGCAGTTCGGGCAGCGCCACTGCCGCCTCGCCTTGCTCGGTCGCGGCGGCCGCGGCGGTCGCGGTCAAGGCCGTCACCTGCGCTTCCGCCGCGGTGAGCGCCGTCGCCGTCGTCTCCGTCGCCGCTGCCGCCTCGAGCCATTGCAGGTGCAGCAGCACGGCCTCGGCGCGCCGGACATGATCGTTGATGTTGCGATAGCGGGTTGCCTGGCGCGCCTGCTTCTTCAAGGCCTGAAGCTGGCTCTCCAGCGTGACGATCACATCGTCCAGCCGGGCGAGGTTCGCCTCCGCCGCGCGCAGCCGCAGCTCGGCCTCATGCCGGCGCGAATGCAGGCCGGTGATCCCGGCCGCCTCTTCGAGCAGCGACCGCCGGTCCGTCGGCTTGGCATTGATGATGGCGCCGACCCGGCCCTGGCTGACCAGGGCCGTCGAGTGCGCGCCGGTCGCCGCATCGGCGAACAGCAACTGCACGTCGCGCGCCCGCGCCTCGCGGCCGTTCACCCGATAGACCGATCCGCTGCCCCGCTCGATCCGCCGTTCGATCTCCAGCTCGTCGAAATCGTTGAACTGGGCGGGGACCTTGCGCGCCGCATTATCGAGCGTCAGCACCACGTCGGCGACGTTGCGCGGCGGCCGGTTCGAATTGCCGCCGAAGATCACGTCGTCCATCTCGCTGCCGCGCATCCGCTTGGCGGAAGTCTCGCCCATCACCCAGCGCAGGGCCTCGACCAGGTTCGACTTGCCGCAGCCGTTGGGGCCGACGATTCCGGTGATTCCGGGCTCGATCAGCAGCTCGGTCTGCTCGACGAAGGACTTGAAGCCGGTAAGCCGGAGTTTTGTGAACTGGACCAATCGCTGCTCCGCCGCGTCGCTCGCAACCCGCCGTCAGGAATCCGGCAGCAGATCCTTGAGGATCTCGTCGAACTGCTCGAACGACAGGGCGCCGGCATGTGTCGTCCCGTCGACGATGAAGCTCGGGGTCGAACGGATGTCGAATTCGCTCTGGGCGGCCTGCAGGCCGGTCAGGATGTTCTCGACCATTGCCTCGTTCGCCATACAGCGGTCGAATTCCTCCTGGCTCATTCCCCCGAGCCGGGCGATCTGTGACAACGCCGCCATCGGATCCTCGGCGGTCGCCCAATCGCGCTGGGTGCGGAACAGCACGTCCAGCATGCTGAAATAGCGGTTTTCCGGCATGCAACGCGCCAGCATGCTGGCGCGCAGCGCCCGCTGGTCGAGCGGGAAATCCCGGAAGACGAGGCGGACCTGCCCCTTGTCGATATATTCGGACTTCAGCTTCGGCAGCGTCTCGCTATGGAAGCTCGCGCAGTGGGGGCAGGTGAGCGAGGCGTATTCGATGATCGTGACCGGCGCATCGGCTTCGCCAAGGACCCGGTCATCGGGCTGCACCGCCGCCTGGTCCGTATCCTGGGCAAGCTGCACCGTGGCCGGCGCCGTCGATGCGGTGGCCTCGGTCACGGTCGCGGGTGGCGTTTCGGTTGTGGTTACGTCGGAACTCGCAACTGCCGAGATTGGCGATTCCGGCTCCTCGTTGCCGCCGAAGGTCTGCCAGCCGCCGACCGCGACACCCAGCACCACCACCACGGCTGCGCCTGCCCAGAAATTGCGCACCCTTGCCTCCGATCCGCACGTCACCGTGCGCCTGAATGTTCCACTCGCGCGGCAACGGCAAGGCGCCGTGCGCCGCCCCCAATACCCGATCGCAGCACGCTCGTGGATCGGGTCCTTGATTGACTTCCGGCAGATCGACTTTCGATGAAAGCCGATGCTGGCCGGCTATTTCGCAGGATTCGCGGCCTCGCGCAATCCTTATTAACGATCCCCGGCGGCGATCCTCGGGCTCGATCTCAGCGCCGGCGCGGCGCCTTGCCGTCGCGCCGGACCGCCCGGCCGAGACCGGCCAGTGCTTCGCGCAGGCGCTCGTCGGCGATCGTCGCGACATCACGCGCGATCTCGGCTTCCTCGACGGGCTCGAGCGGCGGCGGGTCTGCCCGTGCGTTGGGCGGTATCGGCAAGGGTCCCTGCTGGATCTTCAGCCGGCCGACAGCGCGATATCCGAAATAGCCGTTCAGGCGCTCGAGGATCAGGGGCTCGAGATGCTGCAGCTCGAGGGCGAGCGAGCCGCCGACGCGGACCGTCAGCGTCGCTTCCCGCCGCTGACCGGGCGGGAAGGCGAGCTTGACGGGCGCGCTGCGGGCCGCGAGCGTCGGGCCGACGATTGCCGGCCAGTCCGTGATGATCCCGTTCTCCGCGAAGCCGCGCTGGCCGAGAGCCGATCGCGCGACTTTGGGCAGCATCGCCGCGAGCGATCGCAGGCTCCCGCGCCGCTCGGTCGTCTCGCGCTCCGGCTTCGGTCGCACCGCCTTGCCCCCGGGTTTGCTCATCACCTTGCCCATTGGCCCAGTCTGGCCCATTTATTGGCCGGTCCATTTATTGGAATGCCGCCTCGGCATCTTCACGCAACAGCGACTCGCTCCGCAAGACATCATGCAGCCCCGCCATAGTTTCGACGCGGTGGATCTTCCGCATCGCCTGCTGACCTGGTACGACCGCCATGCGCGCATCTTGCCGTGGCGGGCGCGACCGGGCGAGCCGGCGGACCCCTATCGGGTCTGGCTCAGCGAAATTATGCTGCAGCAGACGACGGTGGTGGCCGTCGCCCCGTACTATCAGGAGTTTCTGCGCCGCTGGCCGACGGTACAGGCTCTCGCCGCGAGCGATCTCGACGCCGTTCTGCACGCTTGGCAGGGCCTTGGCTATTATGCCCGGGCGCGCAACCTCCATCGATGCGCGCAGGTCGTCACGCAGGATTATGGCGGCCGCTTTCCGAGCGACGAGGCGGAGTTGTGCCGGCTGCCCGGCGTCGGCGCCTATACCGCGGCGGCGATCGCGGCGATCGCCTTCGGGCGGCGCGCGACGGTCGTCGACGGCAATGTCGAACGGGTGATCGCGCGGCTGTTCGCGGTGACGACGCCGCTGCCCGCGGCGAAGGCGGAACTCCGGCGGCTGGCCGAAAGCCTCACGCCGGGGGACCGCTCCGGAGACTACGCCCAGGCGATCATGGATCTCGGCGCCACGGTCTGCGTTCCGCGCAAGCCGAAATGCCTGCTCTGCCCCTGGGCCGAGGCCTGTGCCGCCCGGGCAGCCGGAACGGCGGAGGCGCTGCCCGCCAAGGCGCCTAAGGCGAAGAAGCCGACGCGCCACGGCGTCGCCTTCTGGGCGGTGAACGAAGCGGGCGCGGTTCTGCTGCGCCGCCGGCCGGAAACCGGGCTGCTCGGCGGCATGATAGAAGTTCCGTCGACGGACTGGCGCTCGGCGCCCTGGACAGTCGAGGAAGCGACGGCGCTGGCTCCCGTCCCCGCAAGCTGGGTGCCGCTCGCCGGGCGCGTGCGGCACGCCTTCACGCACTTCAATCTCGAATTGACTCTGTTGGCCGGGCGAGTTGCCGAAGCCGAAGATGATGGTGCGGGTCTCTGGTGTCCGATCGATCGCCTTTCCGAACACGCCCTGCCGACGGTCATGAAGAAGATCGCCCGGCACGCGCTGGGTAAGTCCTAGCGAAAGGAATTTATCGAGGCTCGTCGATCTGCGGCCGAACGCCCGCAGGTTTGTTCTGCCCGCCATGCGTCGAAAGATGCCGCCAAGGGTGAATCATCGGTGAACGATTCGTGATCGCTGCGATTGGGTCGATCCCTCGGTTTGTGTGTCCATGTTCTTATCGTCATCGGATGAAAGGAGAAAGACATGTGTGGACAGGCTGAGAGGCAGAAATTCGACCGTCGCTCGTTTCTGGTGGCTGGCATTGCTGCCGGTGCGACGACCGGTGCACTCGTCACGCCTGCGGCAGCCCAGACAGCCGCGCCGGGCGGGCAGCCGGATGAAGCCACCGTCAATCAGATCATCCAGGATTGGCCCGAGAGCGCGACCGAGGCCGCCAAAGCGATGATCGAAAAATACGGGCAGCCCCAGGAGGCGACCCCCAGCCGGTTGATCTGGTTCGACAACGGGCCGTGGCTGCGCACGACCGTCTACAAGGAGGAGATCCCGCACGATTTCCCGATGCCGCACAAGGACGTGCTCGAGCAGGTCGTTCCCTACGGCGTCGCTCCCGATATGTTCGACGAGTTGGCCAATTACGATGGCAGCGTCATCGTGGAACGCACCAAGGGCGAAATAATGGCGCGCTGCGACAAGGAGGCCGCCAATCTCCTCGCGATCAATCTCGCCAATGATATCCTTCAGGGCAACAAGAGCGTGGAGGAGGCCCGGCAGGCCTACGCCGATGCGATGCAGGCGATGATGCAGGGCAACCCGCCGGAGAATACCCAAAAGCTGGTCTTCGACGTGCCACGCGATTACGCCGGCGATCCGGGCGAAGCCATCATGGATGTCGCCGAGCAACAATGACCGAGGCGCAGTTGGTCGATCGTGGAGCCCCGCCCTACGCGCGGGTTTTTTTTGCCCCACAAGGGCAGTCCGCCGACGGCGGTATAGGGGTGTCGCGGGCCTCACCGCCGCCGGACGAACATACCTCTGCCCATGGTCGATTTCTGGGCAGAGTGCGTTCGGATCGGGAGAGCTGCGGGCGAAGGTAGCCAAGCATTGGCGGCCGGCCTTCAGCCGATCCGTCTCCCCTCTACGAACAGGTCGCCGGCTCGGATGCACCTATGTGGTTTCTTTTTTCAGATCGGCTGAAAGCGACCGGCCGCTGGAACATTCTTTTGCCCCGCATGTTGTTCCTGACGGTGTTGCGCCAACTCGCATCAGGGAGAAAGCCTCATGCGACTATTCGCGATATTGGCTGTCGGCGTTCTTGCGGCAGCCCCATCCTTGGCCTTGGCCGCCCCGATACAATTCACCGCTCCGATGGTCAACATCAACCCCGAGTCACAAACCGGGGTGCCGAACCCGGCCAGCGGCACCGTGGATTTGACGCTGGATTTGGACAACCGCACGTTGACGACGCACTTCCAGCTCAGCGGTCTCGAGATTGGTCAGGATCACCCGCGTCACATTCACGGCAATGTCGATGCGAACCTTCAGCCGCTTGAATCGACCATTCCGACGCTGGCCCAGGACGTTGACAACGATAACTTCATCGAGTTTCTGGAGGGGGCTCAGACCTATGGGCCGGTCATCCTTGATCTGGGTGCGTTCCGGGCCGAGGCCGACGGCACCTACGACGCGGTCGAGGTGTTCGACCTCCACGATTCGAGTCTCTACGGGACGGTCGATCCGCTGGACCCGACCAGCCAGCAATTCGACATAACCGCTCTCCTGGGAGACAGTCTCGATCCATCGGCGTTGGAACTGCGCCACCTGGTGGTACATGGGCTGACATTGCCGGAGGGCGCCGGCGTCCCCAATCCGGATTTCCCGATCAACGAGGCCGACGGCACTGCCGGCTACAAGGCGGTTCTGCCGGTTCTGAACGGCGACATCGTTCAGGTAACCGAGGTGCCGGAGCCCGGGACCATGGCCATGCTCGGGGCTGGTCTCTTCGGCCTCGGCTTCATTGCAAGGCGCCGGGGCAAGACGGCGTAAACCGGGCGATCGGCAGCCTCGACGGCGGGTCCGAGGGTGGGGCCCACCTTATTTTTACGCAAGCTCAGCGCGCAGCTTCTGCCGCAGCAGGTCGATCGGGCGGAGCTCGCCAGCCTCCTCCTTGCACCAGAACTGCCAGCCGTTGCAGGCCGGCGCGCCCTGGACCTGGGCGCCGACCTGATGGATCGAGCCGCGGAATTCCGCGGTCATCAGCGTGCCGTCGGCGCGGACCCGGGCGGTCCAGCGGCGGTTCGGGCTGATGAGGATATCTCCGGGAGCGAGCAGGCCCCGCTCGACCAGCCAGCCGAAGGGAATGCGCGGCTCCTCGCGCTTCGAGCGCGAGCCGATCAGTTCCGGATCGACGATTGCCGAGGTCGCGGCCAGCCGCGCCTGCGCCGCCGCGATATAGTCCGGATCGCGTTCGATGCCCAGATAGTGCCGGCCGAGCCGCTTGGCGACGACGCCGGTCGTTCCGGTGCCGAAAAAGGGGTCGAGCACCAGATCGCCGGGCCGGGTCGCCGCCAGGATCACCCGATGCAGGAGCGCTTCCGGCTTCTGCGTCGGATGCACCTTGCGGCCGTCTTCGTCCTTCAGCCGCTCGCCGCCATTGCAGATCGGCAGCAGCCAGTCGCTGCGCATCTGCAGCTCGTCGTTCAGCGCCTTCATCGCCGCGTAGTTGAAGGTGTAGCGCGCCTCGCGGCCTTTGGCGCACCAGATCAGCGTCTCATGCGCGTTGGTGAAGCGACGGCCGCGGAAGTTGGGCATCGGGTTGGTCTTCCGCCAGATCACGTCGTTGAGGATCCAGAACCCCAGATCCTGAAGCCGTGCGCCGACGCGGAAGATGTTGTGATAGCTGCCGATCACCCAGAGGGTGCCGTCATCCTTCAGGATGCGGCGGGCGGCGCCGAGCCAATCCGAGGTGAAGCGGTCATAGGTCGCGAGATCGTCGAACTTGTCCCAGGCCTGATCCACCCCATCGACGCGGCTGTTGTTCGGCCGGCGCAGATCGCCCTCGAGCTGCAGGTTGTAGGGCGGGTCGGCGAAGATCATGTCGACAGACTTTTCCGGCAGGCCGTTCATCACGGCGGTGCAGTCGCCGACGAGAATCTCGTCGGCCGCGGGGCCGGAAGCAGGCTGGTCGGGGGAGGGTTCCGCCTGGCTGGTCATGGCCTGCACCATGAGTCAGGACGATTCGGCCGTCAAGAGTCTTGCGAATCAGGCCCTTGGCGCTGGCGACTGAGACATTGCCTGACGGGCAGGAACGAGCGGCGGTGCTCCGGCGTGGCGCCGAGCCGTTCCAGCGCCGCCCGGTGCTCGGCCGTGCCATAGCCGGCATTGCGCTCCCAGCCATAGCCCGGATGGGTCTGGGCGAGATCCGCCATGATCCGGTCTCGCGTCACCTTGGCGATGATCGAGGCGGCGGCGATGGAGAGGCTGAGCTGGTCCCCCTTGACCACCGTGCGCGCGGGGCAGCGCAGGTCCGGCGCCTGGTTCCCATCCACCAGCGCGACGTCCGGCGATACGGGGAGGCTCTCCACCGCTCGCCGCATGGCGAGAAGGCTGGCGGCCAGGATGTTCAGCCCGTCGATCTCCTCGACGCTGGCCGCGCCGATGCCGAGCTGCGCGTGCTCCTGGAGCCGCAGGAACAGCTCGCGGCGTGCGACGGGGCGAAGCGCCTTGGAATCGTCGATCCGCAGCGCGAGGTCCATCGGCAGCCGGGTTGCATCGAGGATCACCGCGCAGGCCACCACCGGACCGGCCAGCGGCCCGCGGCCGACCTCGTCGATCCCGGCGACGAGCCGGCCATCGATGCAACCGGCGGCGTGTTCGAAGGTGAAGTCAGGCACGCGCCGCTTCCCGTCCATTGTCCGATCTAGGATCCCGCGCCTCTTCGGCGGGCGGCTCGCTCCGCCCTTCGCTATGCTCCGCAGCGGTGTCTTGTACCCGCTCTTGCCCCTGGGCGTCGAGCCGTTCTGCGCGCAGCCGGCGCGCGCGGCGGCCGACGGCCCGCGCCGCTGCAACGGCGCCGCGTCCCATCCGGCCGGAAAACTGGACGAAGGCGCGGGTCTCGTCGCCATAGAGCAGCCGCAGGATCTCGCGGCTCGAGGTGATGCCGAGCAGCGTCATCCGGTGAAGGCGCCGCGCGCTCTCGAGCCAGAACGGGCTGATCATCAGCGACAGCACGGTCACGGCGACGATGAGACTGTGATTGTAGGAATCGATCAGGCCGTTCCCCAGGCCGATGGCAGCCAGCAGGAACGAGAACTCGCCGAGCTGCGCCAGCAGAACGCCGGCGAGAAAGGCGCGGGCCCAAGGCTCGCCGAGCAGCCGCAGCGTTCCGACATTGAAGACTGTCTTCACCACCGTCACCATCAGCAGCAGGACCAGGACTTCGCCCAGATTGTCGCGCAGGAAGCCGAGGTCAAGCAGCAGGCCGATCGACAGGAAGAAGATCATCAGCAGCACGCTCTGGATCGGCGCCGTGCTGCGGATCATCACCGGCCGCGCCGTGCTGTTGCCCAGCACAAGACCGCCGATGAACGCGCCATAGGCCGGCGACAGGCCGAGGAGGCCGGTGATCGACGCCGCGCCGAAGCAGAAGACCAAGCCCACCAGGGGCGTCAGGTCGGCGCTGCCGCGCACGACCGAGGCGAAAGGCAGCGCCACCCGCCGGCGCCGGCTGAGATAAAGAATCAGCAGCGCGAGAAAGCCGATCGACAGCGCGACCTTGGCCAGGGCGGCCCAGCCGAATCCGGCGCCGGCCATGCTGCCGACGACGATCATCATCGGCACCACGGCGAGATCCTGGGCGATCAGGATGCCGAGCGTGATCTGCCCGGTCTGCGTGCGCAGCTCGCCGATATCCTGCAGCATCTTGATGGTGACGGCCGTGCTGCTGAGGGCGACCACGAAGCCGAGAAGGATCGCCAGCTCCACCGACCAGCCGAGCACCCGCGACACCGCCAGCATTACCAGCACGCCGCCGCCGATCTGCATCAGGGTCGCGAGCAGCGCCACCCGCCAGATCGCCTTGAAGCTGCGCAGAGACAGCTCCATGCCGACCAGAAACAGCAGCATCAGCACGCCCAACTCGGCGAGCAGTTGAACATGGTCGCGATTCTCGACGAAGCCGAGCGCAGAGGGCCCAAGCAGGATGCCCGCCAGGATGTAGCCGACGACTGCCGGCTGTTTCAGGCGGGTCATGACCATGCCGCAAACCAGCGCCGCGAGGGCGACGATCGCGAGGCCGGTCAACGATTCATGGCCATGCATGGTGGCACCCTAGCATAAGAGCGCGACGGCGCATCCGCGGATCGCCGCAGTCAGGCGTTCTCCGCGCCATTCTCCAGGACAATTCTTGATCGATTGTTATTGCCGAAGATTCGATTGGTCCGGTCGGATCTACAGCAATCTGAACTGCTCTCCAGCCGGGGGCGGCGGGCGGAACTGCGAGCAATCGAGCCGGTAGGACCGCTTATTGAGGCCGAGGCGGCGGCAGGCGAGACGGAAGCGTTGGCGTAGCAGCGCGGCATAGGGGCCGTCGCCGGCGAACCGGCTGCCGAAATCGGGATCGTTGAGCCGGCCGCCGCGCATCTGCCGGACCAGGCTCATCACATGCTTCGCCTTGCCGGGCGCATGGGCTTCGAGCCATTCCGCGAATAGATCCTTGATCTCGAGCGGCAGGCGCAGCAGCACATAGGCGGCGCTGGTCGCGCCCGCCGTCTCGGCGGTCTGAAGGATCGCCTCCAGCTCGGAATCGTTCAGCGCCGGGATCATCGGCGCCGCCATCACGCCCGTGGGGATGCCGGCCGCGGCGAGAGTGCCGATGGTGGCGAGCCGCCGGCCGGGCGTCGCGGCCCGCGGCTCCATCCGCCGGGCGAGCTCGCGATCCAGCGTCGTGACTGAGATGCAGACCTGGGCCAAGCCCTTGGCCGCCATCGGCGCCAGGATGTCGATGTCCCGTGTCACCAGCGTTGACTTGGTGACGATCGCGACGGGATGGTTGAAGGCGGCCAGCACCTCGAGAACGCGGCGGGTGATGCGATGCTCGCGCTCGATCGGCTGGTAGGGATCGGTGTTGGTGCCGAGCGCCATCACGTCGCATCGATAGCTTTTGGCGCTCAGCTCCTTGGCCAGCAGCTCGGGCGCATCGAACTTCGCTACCAGCCGCGTCTCGAAATCGAGGCCCGGGGAGAAGCCCAGGAAGGCATGTGTCGGGCGGGCGAAGCAGTAGACGCAGCCATGCTCGCAGCCGCGATAGGGGTTGATCGACCGGTCGAACGGAATGTCAGGTGAGCGGTTGCGGGCGATCACCGTCCGGCTCGCATCCGGCATGACCGTCGTGCGCAGCGGCGGCAGATCGTCGTCGCTCTCGTCGATGCGCCAGCCGTCGTCGCTTGCCTCGCGCGCTGCCGCCTCGAACCGGCCGCTCCGGTTGCTGACGGCGCCGCGCCCTTTCAGCGGCTGGTCCGGCAACCGGTCGTCGGGAATCGAATCCGGCGGTTCGGTATCGGTAACGCCCATCCAGAAATGCTATTCGCAAATCTAGAACAAATCAAGAACATACGATGCAATGCTTCGCTGCGGGCCTGTATTGATGGAAGGTCGGTCGCCGGCAGCAAGAATGCCTTATCCGCCCGTGGTCAGATGCTCCTTCAGCCTCGGCATCAGCTCCACGAGGTTGCAGGGGCGGTGCCGGCTGTCGAGCTGCCAGCGCAGGATCTCGTCCCAGCCGTCGCGGCAGGCGCCGGGCGAGCCGGGCAGGGCGAAGAGGTAGGTGCCTTCGGCGACGCCGCCGGTCGCCCGGGACTGGATCGTCGAGGTCTTGACCTTCCCATAGCTGATCATCCGGAACAGCTCGCCGAAGCCCTCGATCTCCTTTTCATAGACCGTCTTGAAAGCCTCCGGCGTCACGTCCCGGCCGGTGAGCCCGGTGCCGCCGGTCGAGATCACCACGTCGATCGCGGGATCGGCGATCCAGGCGCGCAGCTGATTCACGATCGCTTCAATCTCGTCGCGGACGATGGTGCGCGCCGCAACTCTGTGGCCGTCGCGCTCGATCATCTCGACCAGGGTCCGGCCGGATTTATCGTCGACCTCGCTGCGCGTGTCCGAGACGGTCAGGACGGCGATACTGACCGGGAGAAAGGGTTGGGATTCGTCGATACGTGCCATGACCTGCCACCGATCCGGGATGTTGAAGATCTTGGGCGGACTCTAAGCGCTGTTAACAGGAGCGGAAAGCCATAGTTCGATGGCGATCGCAAGGGAGGAAACATGACGACATCCGAGAAGCCCGCCTTCGACCTCTCCGGCACTTATGTGGATCTCAAGGATGGAGGCGTCACGACCCCGATCGAACTGACGGCCGATTTTTGGGCCGAGCTCGAGTCCGGCGCCCTCCGCGTCGGTGGGCGGCTTATGGGGGCTTTTCCTTTGACCGGGGACATGACGCATTGGGAGATGCATCCGGCCGGCGACGAGCTCCTCTATCTTCTGTCGGGTGCGGCCGACATCCTCCTGGAGGAGATGGGGGGCGAGCGGCGTATCGCGCTGCGGGCGAAAGAGGCCTGCATCGTGCCGAAGGGGGTATGGCATCGGATCATCGTCCGCACCCCGGGCGAGCTGATGTTCGTCACCGCCGGCGAGGGGACGCAGCACCGCCCGCTCTAATGTCGCGTGCGATGCCGGCGAGCGTCACCTTATTCTGGCCGTCTCCAAATCCTGCGGATGATACACCGGCCACCCTCCGGCGACGATGGCGTCGAGCGACGGTGCCCGCTGGTCCATGCGTTCGCGATAGATCCACAGGTTGGTCAGCACCCGCTCGATGAACAGGCGCGTTTCGCGCACCGGGATGGTTTCGATGAACAGCAGCGGATCGTCCTCATAGCTGAACCGCCCGCGCCACTTGGCAAGGTTGCCCGGGCCGGCGTTATAGGCGGCGGCGAGCAGCAGAAGGTCGCCGCCGATATCCGCGTCGGTGAGCAGATAATCGACATATTTCTGCGCAAGCGTCAGGTTGAGCGCGGGGTCGCGCAGGGCCAGGCGGTTCATCCCGGTGAAGTCGGCCCCGTTGCCGGCGATATAGCCCGCCGTCTGCGGCATCAGCTGCATCAGGCCCATCGCGCCGGCCGGACTCTCCGCATCCGGATTGAAGGCCGATTCCTGACGCATCAGCGCATAGAGCAGCGCACGGTCGACGATGAAACCGCCCTCGGGCCGCCAAGCCGGCAGGGGATAGAGCGCCGCGTCGAGCGGCTTGCCCTCCCGCAGTTTGACGACCGCCCCCAGCCGCAAGGCGAGGGCAGGCATCTCCGCTGCCTGCGAGATGGCGAACAGGGCATCGGCCAGCTCCGGCCCGGCCCGGGTCTGCAGAATCCGCAATTCGCGCTCGGCCCTGTCCCTCTGGTCGATCTGAAGCAGCGCCAGCGCGCGCTGCCCGGCGCGTGTGCCGAGCAGGGCCCGGGCTTCCGCCTGAACCAGCGGCCGAACCTCCCAATCCAAGGCCGAGTCCATGCCCAGCGACCGGCGGGCGATCTGGCCGTAGAAGGTTCTCGGATGCTCGGCCGCCATCGCCAGCCAGCGACTGACCTGCTCCGGCTGGCGCGCCCTAAGATGGCTGCGCGCGGCCCAGAACGCGCCGGCCGCTTGGTTCCAAGGCGATCTTTCCTCGGCGAGAGCCACCTTCTCGAAGTGGCGCGCTGCCGCGGCGATCTCGCCGCGGCGCCAGGCGTCGAGCCCGGCCTGCCAATGCGGACTCTCCGGCTCGACGGCCTTGTCGGGCGTTCCGGTCGCGGGAATCGAGACCGTCGGTTCCGCAGGCGGCGTGCCGCCGATCGGCATCCGCTTGACGGCGAGCCGGTAGATCGCGGGCGCGTCCGAATGGTCGGCATAGGCCGCCAGCCAGTCGCGCAACTCCCGATAGCTCGAGCGGTAAGCCGTCGGATGGAGATAGCGCTGCGCGAGCACATGGCCGAGCAGGCGGAGGTCGGTCAAGCTGCCGATCAGGGCGTCCGCGGCGCGCCAATCGCCCTCGCGCTGCAGTCGGAAGATGTCGCGATACCGATCCGCGTCGATGGCGGTGAGCGGCTTCGGAAATTCGGCGATTCCGGCTTTGCCTTCTCCCACCGCCGCACCCGGCGGCAGTGCCGCGGTCCGTGCCGAGTCCTTCGATGATTGTGACCAAGCGGACGGCACGGCCAGCAGGACTCCGGCCGCCACCATCACAAGAAAAAAACAAATCCGCTGCTTTCCGCTCATGCGGAAAGCCATTAATCTTTTATTAATACCCATCGGCCGACTTCTATAACAAGCCGACTGTTGGGGCAAGAAATTTGGGTATTAAGTACTAAGCGTCAGACACGAAGAAGAAGCTTATAATTTTCCTGTATTCAGCGGCGACCTCGGGGAATGCTGTCTGGATTCGCTCTCTGACGCGCAAGTTACGTTTGCGCATCCAGGCCATCGATCTTTTCGCGAATGGCCAGGAGATCCCGCCAAGCCATGCGTTTCTGGCTCGCCTGACGCAGAAGAAAGGCCGGATGATAGGTCGGGATCGTCGGGATCGGATGGGGCATGCCGGGGGACTGATACTGAAACCATCGGCCGCGCAGCTTCATGATGCCCTCCTTGCGGGCGAGAAGCGCGCTCGTCGGCGTGCCGCCGACCAGGACCAGGATCTCCGGCGATACCAGCTCGATATGCCGCTCGATGAAGGGAAGGCAGGCGGATAGTTCCGCGGCAGTCGGCTTCCGGTTTCCCGGCGGACGCCAATAGACCACGTTGGTGATGTAGACGCTCTGGCGGTCGAGCTGGATGCAGGCCAGCATCCGGTCGAGAAGCTGCCCGCTGACGCCGACGAACGGCCGGCCCAGGCGATCCTCGTCGGCGCCTGGCGCCTCGCCGACAAGCATGATTCGCGCTTCCGGATTGCCGTCACCGAAGACGGTGTTGGTCGCAGTTTCCTTCAGCGCGCATCCCTTGAAGGCGTTCAACGCCTTTTCCAGTTCATCCAGCGTGCGTGCCGATGCCGCGAGACCGCGCCCGTCATCGGCCTCAGCGGGCGCTGTGCGCCGGGCGGCTTCCGGGGCTGTCACAACCGCCGGCCGGGGCGCGGCAGGCGCCGCCCGCGACTCAGGCGGCGGAGGCTGTGGGGAGGTCGGCACGGCCGCGATCGCGTAGCGGTTAATCGCCACTTCGCCGATCGCCTCGTCGGCACCGGCGTCGACCTGCCAGCGCAACAGGTCGCGAAAAGTGTCTGAACTACGCTGAAACGAGTCGCTGTCGGAGGACATCGACATAACCTGCCACGGCCATTATCTGACTTACAACGACGTGCGCGCCCATGTTACACGGCCGTGCGGCCAGTGTCGTGAACTGTAGTGTAGTTTAGTCGATGGAGATCGATATGCAACGCGAGGCCATGGAATATGACGTGGTGATCGTCGGCGCGGGGCCGGCCGGCCTCGCCGCGGCGATTCGCCTGAAGCAGCTCAGCCTCGAGCAGGAGCATGAGCTGTCCGTCTGTATCGTCGAGAAGGGGTCGGAGGTCGGCGCCCACATCCTGTCTGGCGCGGTGGTCGAGCCGCGCGCCTTGAACGAGCTGATTCCCGATTGGAAGGAGAAAGGCGCGCCGCTCAACACGCCGGCGGCCGACGACCAGTTCCTATTCCTGACCGCGACGCGGGCGATTCGCCTGCCCACCCCGCCGCAGATGCACAATTCCGGCAATTATATCGTCAGCCTCGGCAATCTGTGCCGGTGGCTGGCCGGCCAAGCCGAGGAGCTGGGCGTCGAGATTTATCCGGGTTTCGCCGCGGCCGAGGTCCTCTATGACGAGAGCGGCCGGGTCAAGGGCGTGGCGACCGGTGATATGGGCATCGGCAAGGATGGCCAGCAGACGGACAACTATCAGCCTGGCGTCGAGCTTCACGGCCGGCTGACCTTCTTCGCCGAAGGCGCTCGCGGCTCGCTCACCAAGGGCCTCGTTGAGCGGTTCTCCTTACGCGACGGCGCCGATCCGCAGACCTATGGCATCGGCATCAAGGAGCTGTGGGAGGTCGATCCGGCCAAGCACCAGCAGGGCAAGGTGGTGCACACCGTCGGCTGGCCACTCGATCGGTCGACCTATGGCGGCTCGTTCCTCTATCACCTCGAGAACAACCAGGTGGCGGTCGGTTTCGTCATCGGGCTCGACTACAGCAACCCGCATCTCAGCCCGTTCGACGAGATGCAGCGCTTCAAGACGCATCCGGCGATCCGCCCGATCTTCGAGGGCGGGCGGCGCGTCGCCTATGGCGCGCGCGCCCTCAACGAGGGCGGCTTCCAGTCGATCCCGAAGCTGACGGTGCCTGGCGGCGTCCTGGTCGGCTGCGCCGCCGGTTTCCTGAACGTGCCGAAGATCAAGGGTACGCATACCGCGATGAAATCCGCGATGGTTGCGGCGGAAGCGGCGTTCGATGCGCTGCGCCAAGCTGAGCCGGCGGGGGAGGCGGTGGGCGAGCTGACCACCTATCCGGAGCGGTTGAAGCAGAGCTGGCTGTGGGACGAACTCGCCAAGGTCCGCAATATCCGGCCGTCCTTCCAGCGCGGCCTGTGGGGCGGGCTTGCCTATTCGGCGGTCGACACCTACCTGCTGCGTGGACGGGCGCCCTGGACCTTCCATCACCATGCCGACAACACGACGCTCAGGAAGGCCAGCGCCGCGCCGCGCATCGACTATCCGAAGCCGGACGGCAAGGTCACCTTCGATCGGCTGTCCTCGGTCTTCCTCTCCGGCACGAACCATGAGGAGAACCAGCCGAGCCACCTGACGCTGAAGGATCCGGCGGTTCCGATCACCGTCAACCTTGCGCTCTATGACGCGCCGGAGCAGCGTTATTGCCCGGCCGGCGTCTATGAAATCGTGCGCGACGCGGCCGGAGACAATCCGCGCCTGCAGATTAACGCCCAGAACTGCGTGCACTGTAAGACCTGCGACATCAAGGATCCGCAGCAGAACATCAACTGGGTCGTTCCCGAGGGCGGCGGAGGGCCGAACTATCCGAACATGTAGCCCCACCCAAGGCTTCTCACTAGATTCTCACCAGGCGCCCTCGGGGGGCTTTCGAGGGGTGGCGGAGTCGCCGATCGTTCGTTAAGGTTTGGCATTCGTTAAGCTGCCATGCGTTAAGCTGTGGACGTATTGGGTTTTCGAGCGGCAGAATGAGGCAGATCCGGCCGGCCCCCCGACATACCCGTGGCGGCCGGTCCGAAATCGGCCGCTTCCGAAGGAGTTTCATGTGAGAAGAATCCTGAAGAGCCGATCTCTGCCTTTGCTGCTGAGCCGCGGCATGCTTGCGGGATTGCTGCTGTTGCCCGCCTGTGCGGCGAGCGGGGGCGCGACCACCGAGACCGGCGCCGCAACTGCCGCCCTGCCGATGGGCACATCGACATTCGGCCAATATCTGGCCGGCCGCCATGCCCAAAACGAGCGCGATCTCGATTCGGCCGCCGACTTCATGGCCCTCGTGTTGGCGGACGATCCGCAGAATCTGGAGTTGCTGCAGAACACCTATCTGCTGATGGCCAGCGAAGGCCGCATGGCCGAAGCGGCGGAACTCGCCCGTCGGCTGGAGGCGCGCAATGCCGACATTTCAACGGCGGGATTGTCCGTCGTTCTGGCGGAGGTTTCAGCCGGCAATCTGGAGGCGGCGAAGGTACAGCTTGCGGAGATGCCGTCCGACGGCCTCAGCAAGTTCATCACGCCGATCCTGCAGGCTTGGCTTGCGCTCGAACTCGAGGGCATCGATCCCGCGCTCGCCATCTTGGCCCCGTTGAGCGAGGTGGACGGCTTCACGCCGGTCTATCACCTACATGCCGGTCTGCTGAACGAACGCGCCGGTCGGTTGGCCGACGCGGAGAAGAGCTATCGGGCGGCGATCGACGATGCGGTGCAACCGTCGTTCCGGCTGGTCGAGCTTCTGGGAAGCTTCTATCAGCAGCACGGCCGTTCGGATGAGGCGCGGACCCTCTATCGGGAATACGCCGCGCAGAATCTGGGAACGGTGCTGATCGAGCCGCTGCTGCGGTCGCTCGAGTCCGACACGCCGCCGCCCCCGGTCGTGGCGACGTTGCGCGAGGGGTTTGCCGAGGCGCTGTTCGACCTCGCGACGGTACTCTATCAGGAGAACGCGAGCGACCTGGCGCTGATCTATACCCGCATGGCGCTCGACATGCGTCCGCAGCTTCCGATCGCGCAGATGCTGCTGGGCGACATTCTTATCGGGCAGGAGCGGATCGCCGATGCGGTCGAGGCCTACCGGGACATTCCGCGGAGTTCGCCGCTGCACTGGCAGGCGCGCCTCAATATTGCCGAGTGCCTCGATATGCTCGGCGAGACGGAGGAGGCCATCGCAACGCTCCGGGCAATGTCGGAGGAGCGGCCGGATCGACAGGACGCGCCGCTGCGGCTGGGCAATCTGCTTCGCAGCAAGGAGCGCTTTGCCGAGGCCGCGGAAGCCTATGACGTCGCCGTGGACCGGATCGCCAAGCTTGAGCCGCAGCATTGGTCGACATTGTATTTTCGCGGCATCGCGCGCGAGCGCAGCGACCAGTGGCCGCTTGCCGAGGCCGATTTCCTGAAGGCGCTCGAGCTGGAGCCCGAGCATCCCTATGTAATGAATTATCTCGCCTATTCCTGGGTCGAGAAGGGCCAGAACTATGACCGCGCGCTGGACATGCTGCGTCGCGCGGTCGACCTGCGGCCGCAGGACGGCTACATCGTCGACAGCCTCGGCTGGGTGCTTTACCGCCTCGGCGACTATGGCAAGGCGGTGAAATATCTGGAGCGGGCGGTCGAGCTGAACCCGACGGACCCGGTGATCAACGATCATCTCGGCGACGCCTATTGGAAGGTCGGGCGGCGGAATGAGGCCCGCTTCCAATGGACGCGGGCGCTGAATTTCGAGCCCGAGGCGGAGCAGATTCCGCATATCGAGTCGAAGATCGAGCGCGGACTCGCCAGCACGCACGCCTCCGGTAGTTGATTTGGGCGCCGATGGAGGTTGACAGCGGGGCGACCTCGGCTCGGCGAACCGTCCGTGTCGACGCCCCCGCCAAGGTCAATCTCTATCTGCATCTTCTCGGCCGCCGTGCCGACGGTCTGCATCGGCTCGACAGCCTGATCGTTTTCGCGGGCGTGGGCGACAGCGTGACGGTGGAGGCGGCGCCCGACCTCACGCTCGCGGTGGACGGGCCGTTCGCCGACCGCCTGCCGTCCGATGACGACAACCTCGTCCTGCGCGCGGCCCGTTTCCTGGCTGAGGCCTTCGGATCGGATAATCGGACTGGTGCGACGATCCGCCTGACGAAGCGGTTGCCGGTCGCGGCCGGCGTCGGCGGCGGCTCCGCCGATGCGGCCGCCACGCTGCTCGCGCTGATGCGGCTTTGGAAGATCAGGCCGGGCGAGAAGCAGCTCGATCGGATCGCGTTGATGCTCGGTGCCGACCTGCCCGTCTGCCTCGCCGGATCGCCCTGCTTCGTCGGCGGAATCGGCGAAGAATTAGCACCTGTGCCGCCGTTGCCGCCGGCTCATCTCGTCCTCGTGAATCCCGGCGTGCCACTGCCGACCGCCGCGGTCTTCCAGGCGCGATCGGGCCCCTTCTCGGAGGCCGCGCGCTTTGCCGAGGCACCGGCCGATGCCGCCGCGCTCGCCGCGCTGCTTGCCGCGCGCGGCAACGACCTGACCGTTGCGGCCTGCGGCCTCGCGCCGGCTGTCGCCGCGATGCTGGCGGCGCTGGATGCCACGCCCGGCTGCCTGCTCGCG
>QOZR01000012.1 GCA_003576685.1 Virgifigura deserti | reverse complement strand
GGAGGCGGACATCGTCTCCTGCGCAACCCTGTCGAAGGAGCCCCTGATCCGTGGTGAGTGGCTGCAACCGGGATCGCACCTCGACCTTGTCGGCGGCTTTACGCCGCAGATGCGCGAGACGGATGATGCCGCGATCCGCCGGGCCGAGGTCTTCGTCGACACGCGTGGCGGCGCGCTCAAAGAGGCTGGCGACATCGTCCAGCCGCTGGCGACCGGTGTCCTGCGGGAGACTGATATCCGTGCCGACCTCTTCGAACTCACGCGCGAGCAAGCCCCTGGCCGCGAAACGGCGCAGGCCGTCACGTTCTTCAAGTCCGTCGGCGCGGCGATCGAGGATCTGGCCGCGGCGGTCCTGGTCTATGAGCGCTGTGCCGGACCAGAGCCGAGAAGGGGTCGGTAAGTCCGGCGGGCGCATCAGCGAAGCGTGCTTGTGCGCCCGCGACCGGGATGCGGTGCGGCCGCGGTGGGATGAACTCCAGGAATTGAGAAGCGACCTTGCGCGTGACCCCTCTGACGAGCCTGGCATTCCTCTACGGGCTCGCAGTGCTCTCGCGGGCGCTTCTCCTGACCGTCCTTCCGCTGCAGGCCTATGATCTGCTCGGGAGCACACAGCGTGTCAGCTTCGTCTACTTCGCGGTTAGCCTCGCCAGCATGGCGGCGTTCCTGTTCCTGCCTGTATTGGCGCGGCGGGTGCGTCGGCGCGGCCTATTGCTTTTAGGACCTCTTTGTCTGATCGGCGCCTGCGGCCTGTTCGCGACGGCCGCAATTCCCAGCTTTGTGATCGGCCTGGGGTTCCAGATGCTCGGGCTCGCGCTCACCGAGATGGTCATCAGCCTTTACGTGATGGATCATCTTCCGCGCGATCAGTTTCTCAGGTTCGAGGCGCTCCGCGCCTTCTTCGCATCCTGCACCTTCACGATCGGGCCATGGCTCGGCGTTCGGCTTCAGCACGATGTCGCTTGGTCTTTGCCCTACCTGCTGTCTGCCGCCGCCGCCGTATCGCTTGTCGTCCTTGCCTGGCGCTTGCGCCTTTCGGATTCCGGTCCATGCCGATCGGCGCTGAAGCCGGCAGCAAACCCACTGGTCTATATCCCGCGGTTTTTCCGCCAACCAAGGCTGCGTCTGTCATATCTGCTCGCCGTCGGCCGCTCCGGCTGGTGGTCGATGTTTTTCGTTTATGCCCCGCTCTTTGCGATCTCCTCCGGTCTGTCAGAAACGACGAGCGGGGCAATCGTCTCGATCGGCTTGGCTTGGCTTCTATTGGTGCCGGCATGGGGGCGGATCGCTCGCATTTTCGGCGTTCGCCGCCTGCTGATCGCCGGCTACGGGCTCGCCGGGATCTGCACGATCATTGCGGGGATCGAGATGTCGGCGCCATGGTTCGGCATCGGCATGCTTGTGGCGGCTGCGCTCGCCGCCGCAACGCTGGACGGGGCCGGCAATGTCCATTTTCTTCGGGCCGTACGACCACGCGAGCGGACTGAGATGGCCGCGGTGTTCGGCACCTATCGGGATGCCGGGCAGACCTTACCTCCTGGTGTCTTCACAGTGCTGCTGACCGCATTCGATGTCAGGATCGTCTTCATAGCCAGCGGCGCCGCGATGGCTCTGCTGGCTCTTTATTCCCGGTTCTTGCCTCGACGTCTCTGAGGTATGCGCCTAGGCGAAGTGGCTTGCAGGATTCTAGAGTGAACAAGTGCATCCGAG
Source organism: Virgifigura deserti (assembly GCA_003576685.1). Taxonomy (GTDB): domain Bacteria; phylum Pseudomonadota; class Alphaproteobacteria; order Dongiales; family Dongiaceae; genus Virgifigura; species Virgifigura deserti. The sequence goes on along the minus strand of QOZR01000012.1, from coordinate 182,475 downwards.
AGCGTATCGCTTACCGAAATTGATCGAGCCCCTATACTCTTAGGCGTGCGAGAGCAGCAGGTTGGGCGAGAAGAACGGGAAGGTCGGAGATGACGCTGCACATGGTCAGATGGACTCTCGTTTTTGCGCCTCTGAAAAGATGGGAACGATTGAGCTCCAAGTCCGGCAACTGGGCGCTATGTACTATGACGACGACCCGGGCCGACGCTCTGGATCCGGGCGATATTCGGTCTAACTCGCTTATCATGCGCCTTCCGACCGAAGCGCTGCTCAGGACTGTCACATCAAGTAACTGTTAACTGTCGGTGGTTTCAGGCCCCGGCAACCAAGATAAGCCTCTACATATTAATCCCTTACACAGGCCCGTCTCCTCTGGAGGCGGGCCCGTTGCCGTGTGCGCTCAGCGCCAGAATCGCCGCCAGGTCGCCGACAAGATAGATGGCGAGCTCGCCCGCGACGGGCACCGGCCGGATCTCCTCGATGAGGCCGCGGAGCAGCGGGGCCGCGGCGTCCTTCGTCGCCGGTTCGTTCAGCGCCGCGTGCAGAGCGTCGACCTTGCCCCGGTAAACGTCGGCGAGTCCTCAAGCGCCGCCCGCCGGCTGGAAGTGATCAACCACCGGCGCTCGGCAAATCCGAGGCCATGCGGCGGGTCGAGGCCCTGCTCCGGCGCGTTGCCGATATCGACAGTACGCTTCTGCTGACCGGTGAGAGCGGCGTCGGCAAGGAGGTGGCGGTGCGGTTCGTCCATCGGATCTCGAAGCGAGCCGATCGGCCGTTTGTCGCCGTCAATTGCGCTGCGATCCCGAGCGAGCTCCTGGAGAGCGAGCTGTTCGGGCACGAGAAGGGCGCCTTCACCCGGTGCATGCGCGGTCGCTGGAACGTGGCACCTCGTCTCGATCCATGAGCCGACGGTAGCCGACCACACCAGCGGCGAAGATGGCAGCGAGGCGATGCTCCGTGGCGGAGCCCACTCGAAAGGCAACGCAGAATCGGGGTCGATGTTGGCGCAGCCGCCGGGTGCATGTCGCTGTGCGTGGTGCCGAGGTCGGTTCAGTGCTGCGAGCGACGGAAAGAAAGGCATGCGCTGCTCGAGGCGCATGATAGATTTGGGGCTCGGCGGATCAATCTGGAAACCAACATCTCTCCAGGGAGGAAGGTGATCATGTCAAACGAGAATGCCGCCAACCGAATGTGGCAGGGTTCCCGGCTCGGCGTTTCGCGCCGAGGCGCGCTCGCCGGCTTGGCGCTCGGCGCTGTCACGCTCACGACCGGGCGTCTTGCCAAGGCCGCTTGCAGGTTGACCGGGTATCAGATCGATGGTCCGTTCTATCCTCTGGCCCTGCCGCCCGAGCAGGACGCAGATCTCACGAACGTGGCCGGCGGCTCGGGTCGGGCCAGCGGTGAGATCATCGAGATCATCGGACAGGTGCAGGATGGCATGTGCCGGCCTCTGCCCGGCTGCATCATCGACGTGTGGCAGGCTGACGCGCACGGACGCTACGCGCATCCGCTCGATGAACCCAGGGGCCGGCCGTTGGATGTCAACTTCCAAGGCTACGCGCGAATCGCAACCGACAAGGATGGGTTCTATCGCTTCCTGACGATCAAGCCCGGATCGTATGTGGCGATGGGCGACTGGGTTCGGCCGCCCCACATCCATATCAAGGTTCACGCTCCATTCAGTCCGTCCCTGACAACGCAAATGTATTTCGCCGGTGATCCGCTCAATGAGAAAGATCTCCTCCAGGCGGCGCTGCCGGCGGAGCAAAGGGCGAGGCTGCAGGTCGCGTTCGACACGAAGAGAGCGGACGGCGTGCGCGTTGGAACATTCAATCTCGTTCTGGCAGAAGGGTGGGCGCCTCCGCCCGAACTGATGCAACAGCTCAAGTCCGGTGGCTGAAGGAGTCGGCCGTCGACGCGTCGCGCGTGCACTGTCAGGGAAACATCACGTTCGTGGATGCCCGAATTCCTGCATCGGTCCGCGACCGTCTGGCCGCCATGGGGCACGAGCTGGTCGTGCAGGAGCCGACGCCGGACGGCAATGTCTATGGCTGGTTCGGTCGGGTCAACGCCATTCGCATCGATTTCAAGATGGGGCTGATACATGGTGGTTCCGGGCCGGCGTGGGGGACGGCGGCGGCCGGGCTCTAAGCTAAGAAGCGGTCGTCACAACCGCTTGATACGCGATGCGGCTCTTGTCCGGTTTGGGTCAGGAGCCGTCTTTCCCCAGCGGGAAACTGAGGTCCATTGAGCACCCAAAAGCCGACATTCGGGCCGTCCTCGCTCATCGAAATCGGCTTAGTGGCCACGGGCGGACGTGACAGCCGGCCCGGCAGCACAGCCGGCTCGTGCCAGAAACCGACTATCCAACCGCAATGGCAATGCAGTCTATACTATTCTGGCAGCCCTGCCCTAAGGAGCCGACAAGGGGATGCGCGGCACCATCTGGGTTGGCCAAGACTAGGCAAATAACATTCCTTCATGTCTGCCTTTCTGGAGAGTTCATGTCTAAGCCGAACTATCTGCAAGGTGCCTGTGTTTGGAAGGGTGCCGAGATGAGACAGAACCGTCGGTGGGTCAAAGAGTTCCCGGCAGTCGTACTGGAGCAGATCGATGTCGCGCTCAAGAAGGTCGAGGATCTCGACTGGCGCAACGTCAATCGCCGCAGCTTCCCGCTGCCTGATGCTGCCGCCTTCTTTGATGATGTGCGTGAAGAACTGGAGAATGGCTCCGGCATGGTCAAGATGCGCGGGTTGGATGTGAGTTGCTACGACCAAGAGCAATTGCGTCGCATCTGGTATGGTCTTGGCTGTCACCTCGGCACACCCATGTACCAGAACTGTCGCGGCGAAGTGATGCGTGAGATTAAGGACGAGGGTATGGGCATCGGCGCCAAGCTTTACGGCGCAACCGTTGATGCCTCGGGCAACCAGTTTCTCTCCTCGGGTGCCCGCACATTGTCGCCGGGGCAGTTGCGCTTCCACACGGACCGTTGCGACGTGGTGGGCCTGCTGTGCGTGCGCCAAGCTTCCGAGGGAGGGGTTAGCAAGCTTGCCAGCAGTGCCACGGTCTATAACGAGATTCTCAAGCGTCGCCCGGACCTGCATGCCCTGCTGTGCAAGCCAATCCCGCGCAGCCGGTTTGGCGAAGAGGCGGGCGGCGAGCATGTGGTCTACGACCTGCCGATCTTTGGTGTACGTGAGGGCAAACTCACCAGCCACTTCTCGCTCACCTACATCGAGAACGCGCAGATGCTGCCGGGTGTCCGGAAGCTAACCGGTGCCGAACACGAGGCGATCCAAATGTTGATGGATGTGGCTGAGGAGGAATGTTTCGAGATGCGCTTTGCGCCTGGAGACATCCAGCTGCTGAACAATCACATCGTCTACCACGGGCGCACGGCGTTCAAGGACGACGCCAGCACGGGCCAGAACCGCATGCTCATGCGCCTGTGGCTGTCCATGCCTAACTCGCGCACCCTGCCTGAGGACCATGCCGTCCTGTGGGGCGACGTTGGCGCAGGCAGACCGCACGGTGGCATCGCGCAGCCCGCTACCGCGACGATCGCCTGAAGCACACCGCGGACCACCGGCACGATCCATGATGGCCGCACGCGCCTCTTTCGCATATTGAGGACGAAGCCGCCACTCTGAGCAATCCTACTCCTCCAGGGGCGCTGAAGCTTCGAAGCGGACTTCGGTCTTCAACCCAAAGGACTTCGCATCCGTGCCAGTTCCGGACGTTCGCGGCCGCTCTTCATAGCGGAGCTTCGCGCTACGGCCGATCGCGGACCCCTCAGACCCACCGGCGGGCGCTCGCGCGGATCAGCTTCAGCCATGGGGTCGCGTGGAAGGCGCTCATCAGCAGGTACATCGTGACCATTCCGCTCAGCGGCGATACGTGCGCGGCCGAGCAGAGCATCTCCGCTGGGCCACCGCCCAGGACACCGGTCAGCAGCGCCATGATGGCGAAAGTCGGCGACGCCGCGAGGGCCAGCCCGTCAGCCGCCCTGAGCGCGGCGGCGTTCCGGCGGGTCGCCTGCCAGTCGGATCCGCCGGAACAGGCCTGGCTCATGGCTTCGTGCTCGCGTGCTGGTTCCGGAACGCCGCCTCTCCGGCGTCCGACACCTCGACCCACTTCTTGTCGGGCGCCGCGTCCGCGACGTAGCTGTCGTGCCAGTTCCACCACTTGTAGGTCGGGGTCTGAGGATAGCCCTCGGGCGAGTTTTCCCAGACCTCCTGCCGACCCAACGGCGTGATGTCGAGGTAGTTCCAGGTGCTCCCCATCTGCTCGTCGCCGCGGTTGTTGATGAAGTAGGTGCGGAACACGCGGTCGCCGTCGCGGTAGAACACGTTCGTGCCGTGCCACTCGTCCACGCCGAAGTCGGCGTCGAAGCTGTCCGTGATGGTGAACCACGGCATCTCCCAGCCCATCCGCGCCTTCAGCCGGGCGATGTCCGCCTGAGGCGCGCGCGAGACGAAGATGAGCGTCGTGTCACGGGCGTTCAGGTGGGCGACGTGGGCGACTTGGTCGGCCACCATGGAGCAGCCCCGGCAGGCATGCTCGGGCCAGCCGAACACCCCCGGCTCGAAGAAAGCGCGATAGACGATCAGCTGACGCCGGGCGTCGAACAGGTCGAGCAGACTGGCCTTGCCCGCAGGCCCCTCGAACGCATACGCCGTCTCCACGGCCATCCACGGCATTCGCCGGCGCTCAGCGGCCAAGGCGTCACGGGCGCGGGTTTGAGCCTTTTCCTTCACGAGGAGCTGCTTGCGGGCCGCCTCCCACGCCTGCGGCGACACGACCGGTGGTGTGTGCATGGCAGGCTGCCCGCCTTTCCGTCTGTTCTCGGCTGATGTAGTCATGGCTTTTGAAACCTTCCTAATCTGGGCGAATTCCCGCGCCTCGAGGCTGAAGCGCGGTTCCATTCGGTGCTCATCGCTCGTTGTTGGTCGTGAGATAGTTTTGGCACCGGAAATCGAACGGTGGGAGTAACAAGTATGGCGGTATTCCGATGGAGTCGCTGATTGCCGCCGCGACGCGTGCACTCGAAGCGGGGCTGGATCAATTGGCGGCCGATCGAACTCGATACCGTTTTCCCCATAAGCGTCCGGTAGCGGCCGCCGGTAGCGATCAGGCAGCCCGAGCGTGTGGCTGCTCCGGCCCGCTTTGAGGTGACGCAACAAAGGCCTGGAACGGCGGAAGTGGGGCAAGAAGCGGCGGTTCGCGTGAGCGGCCGCGTTCGGGAACGCGATCCGACGATCGCGAGGTCCGGATTGGGTCAGGAACGGTAGTCGTCCCAGCCAGCGCCTTACGTCCGCTTAGAGGCTGAACCCCGAAACTCGGAGTGGGCGTTGAGGCCGCCGGCGTAGCTGGACGGTGTTGAGTTCCACCTCCGATGGGCGGCGGGGAAATTGCCTCAGTTAGCAGGCCCGTCGGCCCCTGTTCTCGCCGGCCGCTCGCCCTGTCATGACCGCACGACGCTCTTTGACATCGATGGCCAGGCCTCGGTGACGATCCATGTGCCCGAGGTCTCGCGTCAGATCGAGGTGGTCGATGACTCGTGACTTCTCCCGCTCTCGACGGTACTGGTGCGCGCCGACGCTCGGGCCCTCACATCACTACTTTTAGCCGCCGTGATTCTCGTTGGTTGCTGGCCCCCGCAACCAACCCTGTCCTCCTCTCCGGTGCAGGCACCGATGGAACGCTCGGCTTGGCGGCCATCAAGGAGAAGGGCGGACTGACCTTGGCGCAAAGCGCCAAGACGGCAGCCTACGACAGCATGGTGCTGAGCACGATCAACACGGGACTGGTCGATATCGAGATGCCGGTCGAGCAGATGCCGGCCAAGCTCGTCGACCATTTCCGGCATCTGGAGGCAATGAGAGGCCGAGCGGGTATCGCGAGTCTGCTCGATGGAGTGACCGATCAGTTGCAGCGAATCAGCGCGATCCTGCGCAAGCGGACTGGACACGACTTTAGCGAATACAAGGAAAGGACGATGAGCCGGCTTATCCAGCGGCGCACGCAGGTCCTCCAGATCGACGCGGTGCCGCGCTACATCGAATGCTTGGACGCGGAGCCGTCCGAAGCCGACCGGCTGTTTCGAGACCTGCTGATCGGCGTCACTCAGTTCTTCCGCGATCCGGACGCCTTCAAGCACCTCGAAGAGACCATCGTCGCCCCGTTGCTGGAGGGAAAGACGGCGGATGACGAGGTCCGGATCTGGGTGTCCGGCTGTGCCACCGGCGAAGAGGCCTATTCGATTGCCATCCTCTTTCAAAAGCGCATGGCGCAGCTCGACACCGTCCCGAAGGTGCAGGTCCTCGTCAGCGACATCGACGAAAAGGCGCTGCAGTTCGCGCACAGCGGTCGCTATCCCAAGACCATCGAGGCGGACATTCTACACGACCGTCTCGCGCGCTTCTTCCGCCGGGAGAATGGCGGTTACCGCGTCTGCGGTGCGCGCTTCGGGCGGCCCTCCACAGGGTGGCCGAGAGCGGCCGCCCTGTCGCGCGGCGGAACATCGCCCTGGGAGCCGAGGACGGCGGCCAGTCCATTGACCGGACGGTCGAGCCCATCAGCGACAGTGGGCAGGGGGAATTACCTTGTGCTGTTTCAAGATGTGGGATTAAGGCGTGGCGAGCGTGACGCGGAGGGCGATGCGGCCGAGACGATCGAGACGGATGGTGTGGCGGCCGCAAAGGGGGCGAAATGGGCGTCGATGACGGCCCAGTCTTCCGCTGTGCTCTTATCGAACTTGGTAAATGTGGCAGCGGTCTTGGTGTCGGTCATGAAACCGCCTTCTTATGCGATCGCGCCAGGATGCGACGGCGGCTTTGCAGTGTGTCACGGTCAACGTAGCCTTGGCGCAAGTGCCGCATGCCTGTCTCCAGCTTGTAGCCGCGGCGCCCGTGGAGCAGACGGTAGTTGTCCATGACGATCATGTCGCCGGGCCCGAGTTTGAACTGCACGGTCATTTCCGGCGAATTTATCAGAGCGTGGAAGCGAGCGCGGGCTCGGTAGTACGGATCGAGGACGTCCGGCTCCAGCGCGTCGACCGTTTCGGTGCGGTTCGAGTAGCGCACGCGGAATACCTCGCCCGAAGAGCCCAGTTCGATGAGCGGACCCTCGTGTTCCAGGTGCGTCGTCTCGTCCACGTAGCGAAATCGGGGACGGACCGTCGTGAGGATCGAAAACTCCTCGGGATGCTCCCGGCGCATACGCTCCGCGACCGCGAATCCGTCGGCGATCTCGCTGTCGCCGCCCTCCGCATTGTTCACGATGCAGTGCAGGAAGATGTATCCGGGGATAGGATCGCGGTACGGGTTGTCCGCGTGCTTCTCCAGGTGGCGCGCAGTCATAGTGAGATCGTATGCCGACGGGATGGCCTTGACGTCCGCGATCCCGCCCCAGTTGGTTCGGCGCAAAGGCCCGATCCGATCCACCACCGGGCTCATGCCGTCTTCCGTCGCAGCGAGACCGCGGACAATCACGCAGCCGTATCTGTCCAAGGCCTCGAGCATGGCGTGGAGCGCAGCGTCGTCCGTGACAACCGCCTGTGCATCGGCTTGAGGGAGAGGCGTCAGGTCTCGGCCCCAGAGGCGTCTTTCCTCGGCCCGGCCGCTGATCGCTTCATCAAGAACAGCGAACGAAAAAACGGTGCTGTGACCGTCCGAGAAGGAGAGCCGCACGCCATCGTTTTCCACACATGCGTCCGTCACCGCCAAATCGAGCGGTATATCGGCAGCCTCGATCAGCCGCTGGCCGGTCTGCGGATCCGTGGTTGCGGGATCCGGTGCGCGCTCCCGTAGCCAAAGCGGGTGAAATTCCGCCGTTCGTCCGTCGACATGGCCGTACCGCAGGCGCCCCCTTGGATCTACAGCAACGGCGTAACCATAAACAGTGCCAGCTTCGTCCATACTTCGTCCTCCGGATTCTAGATCAGACCGTGCCGTTGGCGGGCTCCCGGCGCAGGATACGGATGCGGGACAGAAGTTCGTCCGTATCGACATAGCAGCCTTGCAGGTGCCGGTCACCGCTCGCGGGATCGAAGGCGCTGCGCGCGTGCAGAACTCGACGGTTGTCGAAAGCGGCCATGCATCCCGCGTTCAGTCGGAACGAGACTCGGAAGCGATCCTCGCGCGTCATGGACATGAAACGGCGGTAGGCGGCATAGAGGAGGGGCATGTCCTGTTCGGCCACGCGCATCGGGCCGCGCAGGAAGTTGCCCAATCTGATCTCGGTGATCTCCCCGTTGTCGTTCAGGCGGATGGCTGGACCCCGGGTGCGGTAATCGCTGGTTTGCGCCCGGTTGCGGAACTCCATGGGCAGGGTTGTCAGTGCCCGGAAATGTTCCGGTGTCTCGATCCGTAAGGCTTCGGCGATCCGAAAGCCGTCCGCCATGATGCTGTCCCCGCCGGTCGCGTCGTTGACGCGGCACAGCAGGAACTGGAGACCTGGTTGCAGCTCTCTGGTCGGCAGATCCGTGTGAAGCGGCAATTCCAGGGCCGTATAGGCGTTGGAATCCGGCGTGACCTTTGAGCGCACGTCAAAGACCCGCCCGAAGTTGGTCTCACGCAGGAACGCGATGCGGTCGGCGAAGTGTTCGACCGCGCCAAGCTCCAGAGGGCACTTCCGCAACAGCGTCAGTCCGGTTGACCGCAGTGCCTCCAGCCACTCCAGAAGGGCCTTGTCGTCGTCCAGCACCTGACGACCATCAAACGTGGGAATATCGAACCCGCCGCCCCAGGTCGTCACCGGGATCTTGGCGGTCGCGGGCACGGAATAGCAGTGGGCGCGCAGCCAACCGGGATGGTACCGGCTTTCATGTCCGTCCGGCCAATTGAGCAAGAGCGCCCCAGCTTCGTCCACGGAGATTGCAGTGGGGGCGACATCTTCCGGCACGGTGGAAATGTCGAAGACCTGTTCTCGCGTCACCGGATTGACGCAGTTTGGGCACGGGCAATTGTCGCGCAACCATAGGCCGTGAAAACGGCTTGTATGTCCATCGCTCCAACGTAGTTCGGTTCCGCTCGACCAAGGCCCTGCAGAGGCAATGGTATGGCGGACGGGATAGACGTCAAAGTCCGGAATGGGCGCCTCTGCGGCGGGTGCAGCAGCGGCATTCTCCATACCCTCATCTCCTCAGCATGCGGTTGCAGGTCGACCGAACGTCCGGTGCCAGCACGCTGGCGTACCGGCGGCGGCAACCCGGAAGACGAAGAGCGGGCGCGTGCGTACTCCATCACTCCCCGATGCGGAGCCACACCTCGGGAAGGTGACCCGCCTCGGAATCGCGAAGCTGAATATGCCCGACCTTCTTGCTTGTGGTGTCGCCAGCGCCCGGGACGGCGCAGATGATAAAGACATCCAAGGCCATACCCGAACTTGCTCCCCTGCGTCGGTCTTGCAAGGCTATGCCTTGGTAGGGATATTCATTTTGCAGAATTCGCCAACGACATCGCAGTTTTTGCCTCCAATGCCGCAGACGCACGCTTTCCTGCTTTTTCCGGGTTTCAGCACGTTGTGCCTCGCCAATGCGGTGGAACCGCTGCGCGCGGCGAACACGCTTGCCGACGCACATCTTTACAGAAGGTTTCTCCTCTCCGTGGATGGATCGGCCGTTGCGTCCTCCAGTGGCATCGAGATCAGCGTGGATGGCAAGTTGGGGGACCTGGGGCGGTGTGACGCCCTGTTTCTGGTTTCGAGCTACGGCTATACGGACGCCGCCTCTCCCGCGTTCAACGCTCGTCTTCACCGCGCAGCGCGTCAGGCCCGTATTCTGGGTGGACTCGATACCGGTGCATGGCTTCTTGCCAAAGCAGGGCTCCTGAATGGGTATCGCGCGACGATCCACTGGCAAGAAATGAGTCGGATGGAGGAAGAGTTTCCGGATGTCTACTGCAGCATGGAGCGGTATGTCATTGATCGCGACCGCATCACGGCGGGTGGTGCCACGACCGTTCTGGATCTCATGCTGCGTCTGATCCGCGAGCGAAACGGCGATGCGCTTGCTCTCGATGTCATGCGCCTTTTCCTCTACGATGCCGAGCATTCCGCGGCGGCACCGCAACGCGGCCCGATTGACGCGCCGTTCGCCACGCGAGCTCCGGTGGTGGCGAAGGCTGTTGTCATAATGGAGAATGCATTGGAGGAGCCGCTTGCCATCCCGCAGATTGCGGCCGCGGTTGGATGTTCGCAGCGGCATCTGGAGAGACAGTTCGTCGCAGCTCTTGGGGTGGCGCCCCATCGCTATTACCGATCTCTGCGATTGGCCGCAGCCAAACGGCTGCTGCAGGAGACGGCATTTCCGCTGGCAGAGATCGCGGTACGGTTGGGCTTCTCGTCCCCTTCGGTGTTCAGCCGAGCCTTCTTCCGACAGTTCGGCACAGCACCGCGTGATGCTCGCCGAGGCGATTGGCGGCAATTCCGAGACTAGCGGACGAGGAGGGGAATGTAACTCGTCAACAGATCCGGGGATGCTCCGGCGTCGAGGACGGATTCGCCCATCTGCGAAGGACTACGATGCAGCATGCGGGGATCTCGGGGAATCTCAACGGATGACGCCTTCTACATCGATGAGTCGATGATGGCCGATAAGCCGGTGCAAACGCAGGCGCTCGGCGAAGATTCTGGCCGTTGCTGCAGCGGAAGCGGCGCATCTGGCGTTGCACAGGGCAATCGGGGAGTGCCGCTACGTCGCCTTCTTCTCCGGCTTGAAGATCACGACGAACGCCTTCGCCTCCCCGCCAAGGCTGCGCGCCCGGTGCGGCACCTCGGAGTCGAGATAGAGGGTATCGCCGGGCTCGAGGACGAACTTCTTGCCATCCGCCTCGAACTCGACCCGACCGCTGAGCACGAAGACCAGCTCCTCGCCCTCATGCTCGAAGGATACATCCCGGCTCAGGTTTGACGGGTAGGTGAAGACGAACGGCTCCATGTGCTTGTGGCGCTTGCGATAGGCCACGCTCGCATAGTCGTACCCGAAGGTGGTTCCGCCACGCTCGACGCGGCGCCGCTCGCCGGCGCGCACGACGGACACCTTGTCATCCTGAGGCTCGGGCGCCTCGGCCGTAGTAAAGAAATACGCGATATCCGTCTCGAGCGCCTGAGAGATCCGCGCCAACGAGGCGATCGGCGGCACCTTCCGGGAATTCTCGATCTTCGAAAGATAGCCGCGCGTGAATCCGGTGCTGTGCGCCAGGGATTCGAGAGTCGCGCCGCGCAGCCTTCGGAGCTGCCGCAATCGCTCACCGATCAGCTGACCGAGCTCCGGCATGGCGGCATCCGCCGACGCCGCAGGCTCCCTGTTGTCGACCGACCCGCGCCGGCGCCGCGGGGCCGGCTTGGTGTCAGGTTCTATCTCTTCCGTCATCTCGTCAATGGTCTCGCTCCCGGTTTCTCCACGCCTGCCTCCCGCTTAAGGATACCTCGCGGAGCCCGTGATATTGCGCGATCAGGAGCCGGGAATCCATCGATCTGCAAGCGGCCGCGGTACGCATCGCGGCCTTCATCCGTGGGATGTCCGCCTCCGGCGTTGCTGAGGTCGACCGGTGCGCAGACAGAACCGCGCTCAGACGATCAGGATTTCTTCTTACCGTCGCTTCCGAAGCCAGACATATGCTGGAAGACGTTCGGCTTCCGATAGACGGCCAGGAACACGGCACCTTCGTCCGAATGGGTCTCGTGGAAAGACCCGGGATGCCGCCAGACATACTCGCCCGCCCGGCAGATGCCGTCATGATCGTAGAAGGATCCCTCGAGCACGAAGGATTGCTCGATCTCCGGATGCTTGTGCATCGGCAGTGTCGCGCCCGGCTCCCACTTCAGCAGGCAGGTCATCTCACCCTTCGCCTTATCTTCGTAGAGGACCTTGATCGAGATGCCTTTGAACTTGGTCGGCGCCCATTCCATGTCCTGCGGCTTGACGTAAACCGAGCCGCCCGGTGTCGGCTGCACCTTTCCGCCCTTCTTCATGGCACCAACTTCGAATTCGTCCACGGCGGTGTCATTCATGGCTATTCCTCGCTGGATTGGAGATGAATTGACGGGTCTCAAGTGTCCGCCAGAGTATCCCTTTGGGAAACCTTGCGTCAAGAACGGATGGTCCGCAACAGTGCTGTCTTCGTGAATTCCGGTTTGATCCAGGGAAAGCCTCAGGTTATTTCAATTTCGGGAGACTGCTGATTGTTCGGGAGACTGGTGATTGGTGATTGACATCGCGCCCGACGCGATGAACGATGTTTCCTAACGGGCTACATTCGTCGTGCGGCATGAGAGTCCCATCGGGGATGAACGCAGCGCGGGGCGGACAGCTGGGGAGACGAACGATGCGGTCGACGCAGGACAAGACTTCCTTCGGCATCTTCATCTATGACGGCGTCGAGCCGATCGATATCGGCGCCACGCACGGCGTCCTCTCTATGGCCAAGCGGGTGCTGCCGAACATCGCAATGACGGTGATCGCCGAGCGGCGGGGACCGGTGAGACTCGCGAACGGCTTGACGGTGATCGCCGACCACGGACTGGCGGATTGCCCGCCGGTCGATGTCCTGATCGTCTGCGGCGGGCCCGGCTGGAGCGATCAGATCAAGAAGCCTGCGGTCCTCGACTTCATTCGTAACTGGGCCCCGCGCGGCCTGCTAGCCTCGGTCTGCACGGGCGGGATGATCCTGGCCGCGTCGGGCGTCCTCGACGGGCTTAAGGCGACGACGCGCCGGCACGCCGTGGGCGGCGAGCCGGCCGCACCGCTTCGACAGATGCACGACCTCCGCCCGGCAGTCACGCCGGTCGAAGCGCTCCTGGTGGATCAGGGGGCGGTCGTGACCGGCGGCGGCGTCAGCCTGGCGATCGATACGACGCTGCATCTCCTCGAACGGCTCTATGGGCCGAAGGCGGCGGGGGATACCGCGACGACAATCGAATATGGGGTCGCTTGGCGCGCCAACCGGGATGCCTTGCCGGCGATCGACAACGCGACCGAAGTCGCCTGATGCGCCGCGCCGGTTCCCGAGGACCGAATTGCGCCAGATTGTAACACCCGGGCGCCCGCAGGGCGCGCGTCGGCGAACTGCAGAAGGAGTTTGAACCGAGTCCAGGACGAATCCATCAGCCGGCTGCGAAGAAAGGCCGGAATCGGCCAACGAGATAGGGAGGACGCTCGATGTTCGTTGAGAGGTTGAAGCCGTTCGCGCTGGCGCTCGCCGGAGCCTGCCTGATCACAGCAATGTCCACGGCGGACAGGGCGCGTGCCGATGACGACCCTGTCAGATGGAAGATGGCGAGCTGGTTCCCCGCGCGGCTTCCGCAGGTTGGGACCTTGGGCAAGGCCATCGAGGACAAACTGGAGCGGGTCTCGGGCGGGGAGATCCGCGTGCGGTTTCATGAGCCCGGCTCGCTGGTTCCCCCGAGTGAATGTTTCGATTCAGTCTCCACTGGAGCGGTCGACGCCTGCTGGGCAGTGTCAGGCTACTGGTTCGGTAAGGAGCCCGGGCTCGCGGTCTTCTCGGCGGTGCCCTTCGGCCCCGCCTGGCCCGAGATGCTGGCGTGGTTCTACTATGGTGGCGGTCAGGAGATCTATGACGCAATCTATGACGAGCACAACATCAAGGCGCTCGTCTGCGGCGGGACGGTGCCTGAGGCCTCGGGCTGGTTCAAGAAGGAGATCCGGAGCGTCGAGGATCTTCGCGGCCTGAAGATGCGCTTCTTCGGGCTCGGCGCCAAGGTGATGGAGAAGATGGGGGTTTCCACCCAGCTCCTGCCCGCCGGCGACATCTTCCCGGCGCTCGAGCTCGGGACGATCGACGCCACCGAGTTCGCCATGCCCTCCGTTGACCTTCAACTCGGCTTCCATCAGGTCGCCGACTACTACTACTTCCCGGGCTGGCACCAGCCGGCGACGCTCTACGAGCTGATCATGAACAAGGAGCAGTGGGAGGCGCTGTCGGACACCCAGCAGGCGCAGTTCGAGATGGTTTGCGGCGACAATGTCCGCCAGGCGATTGCCGAGGGCGAGGCGGCGCAGGTCGCGGCGCTGAAGGAACTAGAGGAGAAGGGCGTGCAGATCCGCGAGTGGTCTCCAGAGGTTCTGCAGGCGCTGCGGGAGAAATGGGAGGAAGTCGCCAAGGAGATCTCCGCCGAGGATGCCCGCTTCAAGGAGGCCTGGGACTCGCTGACGGCGTTCCGGGCGGACTACGCGACCTGGCATCGCCTGGGCTACATCGAGTGATGCGCGCCCGGTGCTCGATCGAGCACCGGGCCGGATGACGTGCTCGGCCATCGGGTGAGGCCGTCCGCCGGACGGCCTCGCCTCATCTTCTCCCGCAACGATCCGGTGAGGCGCCATGTCCGCTCTCCTCAAGATCACAGTCGCACTGGACCGGATCGTCTCGATCTTCGGCAGGGTTGCTGCCTGGGCAATCGTGCCTCTGGTCGTCGTGGTGATCTTCGACGTGATCAGCCGGCGCTTCTTCGTCGTCGGCTCAACGGAGCTCCAGGAACTCGAATGGCACCTCCATGCGGTGCTCTTCATGTTCTGCCTGGGCTACGGCTACCTGAGAGAGGCGCATGTGCGTGTCGACCTCCTGAGCACTCACTTCAGCGATCGCGTCAAACTCTGGATCGAGCTTCTCGGCTCGCTGCTGTTCCTGATCCCGTTCTGCGCCGTCGTGATCTATTTCGGCGCCACGCTGACCTACGGCTCCCTTCTTGACGAGGAGACATCGGCATCGGCAACCGGGCTGACGCATCGCTGGATCATCCGGTCGGTGATCCCACTGGGCATGCTGGTTCTTCTGCTCAGCGCGATGTCCTCGATCCTGAAGAGTGTGGCCGCTCTCTCCGGCGTCGCAGTCGACCGACGGTTGACCCGTGCCGGCCGCGAGACGGACGTCATCGTGACGTCGCCTTTGGCCAAGGGCCTTGGCAAGGAGTAGGGCAGGGCGGACATGTATCTCGTCGATCTTCTGCCGGTCTTCATGTTCCTGATGTTGGCGGCATTCATCTTCACCGGCTATCCCGTCGCTTTCGTGCTCGGGGGAACAGCGGTAGCCTTCGGATTCGGCGGCTGGGCTTTCGACGTGTTCTCGCTGATCGAATTCCAGAACATCGCGGCGCGCATCTACGGGTCGGTAGCCGCGAACCTCATCCTGACCGCTGTTCCCATGTTCATCTTCATGGGCACGATGCTCGAGAAGAGCGGCGTCGCCGAGGACCTTCTGCAGAGCCTGCAGGTTGCACTCCGCCGCATCCCGGGCGGACTCGCCCTGTCCGTCACGCTCATGGGCGTCGTCATGGCGGCAACGACCGGGATCGTCGGCGCGTCGGTCATCATGATGACCCTGCTGGCGATTCCCGTTCTCCTGTCGCGCGGTTACAATATCGAGCTCGCCGCCGGCACGATTGCCGCATCCGGAACGCTCGGGATCCTGATCCCACCCAGCATCATGCTGGTGATCATGGCCGACCTTCTGGCGATCTCGGTCGGCACGCTCTTCGTGGCCGCGCTCATCCCCGGCCTCATCCTGGCCGCATTCTATCTCGGCTATATCGGCATCCTTGCGGCGGCCAAGCCGCATCTGGCGCCGCCGATGCGGAAGGAAGAGGGCCCCCAGCACCTGTCCGCCGTGCTGTTCATGCTGTCGAAAAGCCTGCTACCGCCTGCCTTTCTCATGATCGTCGTCCTTGGGTCGATCTTTCTCGGCTGGGCGACACCGACGGAGGCGGCCGGCGTCGGCGCGCTCGGGGCGACGCTTCTTGCCCTGATGAACGGGCGCCTGTCCCTGGCCGTGCTGAAGGAAGTCGTTCAGCGCACGGCCATGACCAATGTCATGCTGTTCATGATCTTTCTCGGGGCGACCGCCTTCGCCTATGTCTTCCGCTCCCTGGGCGGCGATTACCTCGTCGTCGATTTCTTCGAGGGGATGAATCTCGGGCCTTGGCCGGCGCTGCTGCTGATGCTGATCGTTATCTTCCTGCTCGGCTTTCTCTTCGACTGGATCGAGATTCTGCTGATTGTTCTGCCGATCTTCGTCCCGATCCTGGAGCTTCTAGACTTCGGCGACCATGTCGGCGCAACCGATCTGGTGCCCTGGTTCGCGATTCTTGTCGCGGTCAATCTCCAGACGTCGTACCTGACGCCGCCGTTCGGCTACGCGCTGTTCTATATGCGCGGCGCGGCGCCGCCCGAGGTTACGATGCCGCGCATCTATCGCGGGATCATCCCCTTCGTCGTACTGCAGATGCTCGCCGTCGTGGCCGTTGCCGCGTTCCCGCAGATTGCGCTCTGGCTGCCGCACTACCTGCTGCGGTGACCAAGGCCGGATCCTCGTTGCGTCAGGGCTGGATCAAGTCTGTAAGCCAATAGGAAGTGACGAACAGGAGTGAGAGGAATGGAAGCGAGGACGAAAGACTACTTCGATCAGCGCGCGACCCACGACATGGCCGTTCATCTGCGCGATCCGGGCTGGAGCGACAGGGAGAAGCTCGCGCTCGCCTGTCGGATGATGGCTCGCGAGGGGCATGAGTCCGGGCTGGCCGGCCAGATCACGGCGCGGGCCGACGACCCGGATACCCTCTGGACCCTGCGATTCGGGTTGGGCTTCGATGAGGCGACGCCCGACAGCTTTGTCCGGGTTGGCGACGATCTTGCCGTTTTTGAAGGCGACGGAATGGCCAACCCGGCGACGCGTTTCCACCTCTGGGTCTATCGAGCCCGTCCCGATGTCAACTGTATCATCCATACGCATCCGCCTTACATCAGCGCACTGTCGATGGTCGGCAAGGAACTCGCGGTCGCGCATATGGACGCCACGCCGATGTTCGAGGATTGCGCCTTCCTGGCGGAGTGGCCGGGGGTACCTATCGCCGACGATGAAGGCGTTCTGATTTCCGAGGCGTTGGGACAGCGGCGCGCGATCCTTCTCGCCCATCACGGCCATCTGGTCGCCTGCGCGAGCATCGAAGAGAGCGCGGTCATGGCTATTCTGATGGAGCGCGCCGCGCGCATGCAGATCAGGGCCGCCGCGATCGGTCCCGTCAAGACGATTCGCCCCGAACGCGCGCGCGAGGCCCATGACTACCTTCTCAAGCCGGGCATTGTCCGCGGGACATTCCATTACTTCGGGCGCCAGGTCTTGCGCGCTCAGCCGGATTGCCTGAGCTGAGCCCCGAACGCGCACTGGGCGTCAGATTCGGCTCCTGCAGGCGGAATGCGCAACCAGCTTGGCCATGGCGCAGGAGAGGGTAAAGGAGCGAAGAAGGGAAAGGTGGAACGGCAACGTCGCTACCGGCCAGGGTGCGGTGCGGGCAGTCGACAGACGGCGCCACCCAGACCATCGGCGGCATCGCGATGCATGTGTTCGAGCGGCAGGAATTCGGGTCGCTGAAGCTCCGGATGCACAGCTTTAACTGAGGCATCACCTCCGGCGGGCCGCCATTCGCCGAGGCGCCATTCACTCAGGCGAACGGCGCCTGTCTGGTGCTTGCCTACGGCCAGCGGGTGACCTTCTCACCGTCATCGCGAGGAAGCCCAAGATCTTCACGATCTTCATCGAACATCCGGAATATCGCGGACCCTTGTCTTCACTGCAGGCAGCCGCGAAAGAGAGCGCCACACGATGCTGGCGGCCCATGAGAAGAACCGCCGAAAATACTGCTTCTGGTGCTCTGTCGCCAAGCCAAGCCCGATTAGAGCGACCGCAACGGCAGCCATCAAGACAGCCCAGCTCGCCACGGACGCCGAGTCATGATCCAGGGCAGCCGTGAAGAATTTCAGGAGCGGCATATGAAACAGATAGATCGTGAAGCTGAACGAGGCCACCGCAACGATCGGCCGCCGAACCGACCTCCGTGCCAGCCCGGCGAAGCCACAGGACCGGGCGGCCAGTATGTTCATCAGGATCAGCGCACCGATCAACCAATCGCCCAGAAAATGCTGGGAGTAACGGAGATGGGTCTCCGGCCATCCACCGAGGAAGCTATTCACCCAATCATCAATGATGGTGTCGAGCCCGGTTGCCTTCACCGCGATGAAGCCCGCGAGAGCCAGAGCGAAGATAACTCTCGGAGTTGGAACCCGCCTAACACGCAGAGCCATCCAAGCTCCCGCCGCCCAAAGAGGGAACAGCAACCACAATCGCGGCCCCATGATTAACAGCGTGAGGCCGACTGAGATGACCCGCCATGGACCGCGCAGGAAAAAGATCGCGGCAAACAGAACATAGTACCAGACCTCATAGCACAACGACCAATAGGGCACGTTGGAGAATGCATCTTCGGCGAAGAACCACAGGTCGGTCGCAAAGGCGAGAAAGAAGGGGATGTAAAGCCAGAGAGCGTCATATTGATAGAGTCGTCCGTACAGATCCGGGCGCCAAGCCATCGCGATCTGATCGAGCACCGGGACCAGCAGCACCGCGGGAAGCGCCACAGAGTAGATCCGGGCGGAGCGATTGACGGCGTAGGCGGTGAGATCATGATCACGCGTGGCCGCCGTGTGTGCGATGATGTAGCCAGACAGGACAAAGAAGACGATCACGGCGTCATGGGCGAAGTCCTGCAGCCACGGGAAGTCTTTCAAAAACGGCGAGCTTGTAGCATGCGCGCCGAAGACAACAAATGCCGCCGATACTCGAAGCACATCAAGGTAAACAGAAAAGCCCTTCGAGAAGGGCGACATCTTCCTCACTGCATCACCAGCCGTTGCCGCCATCCACAGCCTCAGAGTCTCGTTAGTCCTGCCTATACGCCTACCATTCTATCGCAGGGCGGGTCCCGACCAAGCATTGTGCCGTACACGGAACCGGGTGCCATGCGTCTAAGCGGGTGACCAGCGCGTCAAGGCTGCCCGCCCCTCGTCCGTCAGCGCATAGAGCCCGCGCTCGACCCGAACGAACCAGCCGTACACGTTCCCCAGCAGGATCTTCGGGGCGTCCGGGATCGCCGGCTTCAGGTCGCGCGGCCGCCGCGGACCGTCTTGAAGCGCCGCCGCACAGCTCAGCGCCTGCTGCCGATAGGCGGTCATGATCGGCCGCCGCGCGCCACCGCCGTGGACCGGATCGCCGCGCCGGCGGCGGTGTTCCTCGACGAGGCGCGACCGGCGCTTCGGATCGCGGCGCGGTCGCCAGGGGCGGGGCTCGACCAGGATCTCGACCCGGCCCGAACGCAGGACGCTGAGAAGCCGCTCGGTGGGCGACCGCAACCGCTCACCCATTGCTGGCGGTGTTCTCGCCTGCTAGCGTTTGAAAGTCTCTTTGGAAAAGGCGGAGCCCGCCAAAGCAGCGTTCAATCCGCCAAATATCATTGCCGGTTCTTGCGGCCGTCGGCTGCAAGGAAATCAAATCCGAGTGCTCGCGCGTCGAGCAATTCTGTTCCGGATGAACGAAAAAATCGGTTGCCGGAAGCAAAATGAAGCCCTGGGACTTCTGCTGGCCCATAGCTCTTTGTTAATCAATGGATAGGTTTTTGTTATTTTCCGATGATTGCCGCCTCCTCTAGCATTTCTGTGTAAAGGAGCGAGGGCGCAATGGGTAAAATCTATATCGGCAACGAGTGGCTTTCAGCGAAGTCCGGCAAGGAAATCGACTGTATCGACCCAGCCAGCGAGGAGGTCTTCGCCAGAATTCCCGCTGGGAGCGCCGAAGAGATCGATCAGGCCGTGGCCGCGGCCCGCGCTGCGTTTTCCGGGCCCTGGCGTGAGACGACCGGCCGGGAACGGGCCGTGATCCTCAGAGCGATCGCCGAAGGTATCCGCCAGAACCGCGAGGCGCTCGCGGCGCTGGAGACTCGCGACAATGGCAAGCCGTTGCCCGAGTCCTTCATTGACGTCGACACCATCGCCCAAATCTTCGACATGTATGCCGGGATGGCCGAAGAGCTCGATGCCCGGGGCGAGGAGGTGCTTGAGGTTCCGGGCGATGCTATGCGCACGACCGTGGCCTATCGCCCAATCGGCGTGATCGGCATGATCACGCCCTGGAATTTTCCGTTAGAGCAGTTCACCTGGAAGGTCGCGCCAGCGCTTGCTGCCGGTTGCTGCGCCGTGGTCAAGCCGTCGGAGTTCACGTCGCTCTCGTCTCTGGAAATCGCCCGGATCATCGGGGCGGCGGGGCTTCCGGCTGGCGTACTCAACGTCGTCACTGGCACCGGCGCGGAGGCGGGCGAGGCGCTAGTTCGGCATCCCGGAGTGGACAAAATCTCTTTCACCGGCAGTACGATAACCGGCCGCCACATCATGAAAACCGCCGCCGAAGACCTCAAGCGCGTTAGCCTCGAACTCGGCGGCAAGAATCCTGTGATCGTCTTCGACGACGTCGATATTGAGCCGGCGGTTGAGTGGGTGGCTTTCGGAGCCTTCGTCAACCAGGGGCAGGTCTGCACCGCAACCTCGCGCCTGCTGATCCATGAGCCGATCGCCGGCCGGTTCCTCGCGCGGCTCGCCGAGGTCGTAAAGGCGATCCGCATCGGCCCCGGCGATGCTGAGGGCGTCAAGATGGGCCCGCTGGTCAGCAAGGCACAATATGACAAGGTGATGGGCTATATTGAGGCCGGCAAAGCCGAGGGAGCGAGCGTACTGTGCGGCGGCGGTCGCGCCGAGGGTTTCGATGTCGGGTATTTCGTTGCGCCGACGATCTTCGTAGACGTTACCCCGGACATGTCGATCTGGACCGATGAAATTTTCGGCCCCGTTCTCAGCGTCATGCGGTTCGAGGACGAGGCCGAGGCGGTTCGGCTGGCCAATGACACGCCCTATGGCCTCGCCGCGACAGTGCTGAGCGCCGACCGCGACCGGGCGGAGCGTGTCGCCGACGCGCTCGAGGCGGGCATCACCTGGCAGAACTGCAACAACATGGTCGTGATTCAGGCACCCTGGGGCGGGGTTAAGAAGAGCGGCATGGGCCGCGAACTGGGGCGTTGGGGGCTGGAGAGCTTTCTGGAGCCGAAACAGAAGACCCGCTGGCTGCCAGGCGGCAGCCTCGATTGGTACCAGACGCCCGTACAAACCGCGGAATAGCTAAGGACAAAACTGTCGTCAGCCCAGCAGGAAGAATTTCTAGAATGCCCAAGGACACGCTGTCGAAACGCGATCCGCGCTACGACGTGCTCTTCGAGCCGGTCAGAATCGGACCCGTCACCGCGAAGAACCGCTTCTACCAGGTACCGCATTGCAATGGCGGCGGTTATCGCGACCCATCCGCAGTGGCGGAGATGCGCAGGATCAAGTCCGAAGGCGGCTGGGGCGTCATCTTCACCGAGCAGGTGGAGATGCACTACACCTCGGAGATTACGCCCTTCATCGAGCTGCGGCTCTGGGAGGACAAGGACATCCCCGCCCTGGCGCGCATGGCGGACGCGATGAAGTCTAACGGGGCGCTGGCCGGGATCGAGTTGGCCTATAGCGGAGTAAACGGCTCCAACTTCTACACCAGGGAAGTTCCGCGAGCGCCGATGAATTCTCCAATCCGGACCTTTACCAAGGATCCCGTATGCGCCCGCGCAATGGACAAACAGGACATCCGCGACCTGCGCAAATGGCACCGCAACGCGTGCCTGCGCGCCAGGAAGGCGGGGTACGACATCATCGAACTCTACGGCGCGCACGGCTTCGGCGTGATCCAGCACTTCCTGTCGCCACTCACCAACCAGCGCGACGACGAATACGGCGGCTCGCTGGAGAACCGGGCGCGGCTCTTCCGCGAACTGATCTCGGAATGTAAGGACGCAGTGGGCGATACGGTGGCCATTTCGGTGCGGCTATCGCTGAACGAGTTGGGCGGACTGGGAAACCCGCAAGTCCGTGACGTGATCGAGATGCACAGCGATCTGCCCGATCTGTGGGATCTGGGGCACGGCACCTGGGAGGAATGTTCCGGCACTTCGCGCTTTACGGAGGAAGGGGCGCAGGAGCCGCTCGTCGGCGGGATCCGCGATCTGACCGACAAGCCGGTCGTCGGTGTGGGCCGCTTCACCTCGCCCGATTCGATGGTCAGCCAGATCAGGCGCGGGGTGCTCGATTTCATCGGTTGCGCGCGGCCGTCCATTGCCGATCCCTTCATCCCGCGCAAGATCGACGAGGGCCGGGTCGAGGATATTCGCGAATGCATCGGTTGCAACATCTGCGTGACCGGCGACATGACCATGTCGATCAGCCGATGCACTCAAAATCCCACCTTCATGGAAGAGTGGCGCAAGGGCTGGCACCCCGAGAAGATGAACGAGAAGGGTGAGAGCGGCACCGTTTTGGTGATCGGCGCGGGTCCGGCGGGGCTTGAGGCGGCGCGCGCCGCGGCGACGCGTGGCTATGACGTGGCGCTGGCTGAGGCGGGAACCGAGCTTGGCGGGCGCGTGCGGTTGGAATCGCTGCTGCCGGGGCTGGCGACATGGGGGCGGGTGCGCGACTACCGCGTGCACCAGATCAGCCAGATGGCCAATGTCGAGATCTATTACGATTCCCGCCTGACCGCGCAGGACGTGCTCGATTTCGGATTCGAGAATGTGGCCATCGCCACGGGATCAACCTGGCGCCGCGACGGGGTTGCCCGCCACAAGCTGCTGCCGATTTCGATTGATGGCGCAATGCCGATCTTCACGCCCGACGACCTGATGGCCGGCAGGCTGCCCGAAGGCAGGCATGTCGTGCTCTATGACGACGATCACTACTACATGGGCGGCGTTCTAGCCGAACTGCTGGTGCAGAAGGGCGCGAGGGTCACGCTGGTGACCCCGTCGAACCTCGTATCGGAATGGACGATCAACACGCTGGAGCAGCACTGCATCCAGGCCAAACTGATCGAACTGGGCGTGGAGATCGTTACCGCTCACGGGTTGAACGAAGTCGGTTCGGTGGGCGTGACGCTCGACTGCACATTCACAGGTCGCACCCGCGATCTGGCCTGCGACGCGGTGGTGCTGGTGACGACGCGGCTGCCCAACGACGGGCTCTGGCAGGAGCTGAAGGCGCGCGAGAACGAATGGCCCGCGGCCGGCATCAAGAGGATCGAGCGGATCGGCGACGCCAACGCGCCCGCGCCGATCGCCTGGGCCGTCTATGCCGGGCACCGCTTCGCGCGCGAACTGGACACCGAGCTGGAAGAGGGTGCGCTACCTTTCCGCCGCGAAGTGACCGAACTGACCCCGGTGGAGTGATGGAGATATATGACGAATAAAGCCACGAGTGTATCGCCGCTCCATCCCGATCCGGTATCACGGCCAATAGAGGAGGCCGGGCCGGCGCGCACAGCAGTTGAGCTGGACCGCGTCGGAAAAATCTACGGACACGGGACCACCGCCGTCGAGGCGCTGCACGAGATCTCCTTCGACATCCGCGACAACGAGTTCTTCACCCTGCTCGGCCCCTCAGGCTGTGGCAAGACCACGCTCCTGCGGACGCTCGCGGGGTTCGAGCATGTCACCCGCGGCGTGATCCGGCTCTTTGGGCAGGACATTGTTGACGTGCCGACCCACAAGCGCCCGGTGAACACCGTCTTTCAGCACTATTCGCTCTTTCCACACATGACTGTAGCCGACAACGTGGCCTATGGGCTGCGCCGGCTGAAGAAGCCTGCGGACGAGATCCGCGGAACGGTGGACGAGATGTTGCGGTTGGTGAAGATGGAGCGCTTCGCCGATCGTCTGCCGGCTCAGCTTTCGGGCGGGCAGCAGCAGCGCGTGGCGCTGGCCCGCGCGTTGGCGCCAAGCCCGAAGGTGCTGCTTCTGGACGAGCCGCTCTCTGCGCTTGACTTGAAGCTGCGCCAAGCGATGCGGCAAGAGCTCAAACAGATCCAGGCGCGCACCGGCATCACCTTTATTTTCGTTACCCATGATCAGGACGAGGCGCTCTCAATGAGTGACCGGATCGCGGTCATGTCGGAGGGGCATTTGCAGCAGGTCGGCACGCCGACCGAGATCTACGAACATCCCGTCAACCGCTTTGTCGCGGGTTTCGTGGGCGACGCGAATTTCATCGAGGCGGAGATTGCTTCACCAATCGGCGCCAAGGTCACCTGCCGCACGAGGGGCGGGCTGGAGTTGCAAGCCGACGCAACCAAGGCAAGCTCGGGACAGCGCGACGCGGTGCTTTTCCTGCGCCCCGAAAAGGTCAGGCTGACCGAACCGGGCGCGGGCACCGTGAACGGCACGGTCCGCGACATTCAGTATCTCGGCAACTCGACACTGATGGAGATCGACATCGGCGAGCCCGCATCGGTGATCGTGAGGCAGAGCGGCGACGTGAATCAGCCGGCCTGCAGACCGGGAGACACGGTTGGCGTCGTGCTTGACCCGCATGCGCTTCAGGTGCTGGCGGAATGATTGCGAACCTGCCCGACAGCCCGGTTCTGCGCCGCTCGCTGGCTCTCGCACCGGCGCTGATCATCATTGGCGTCTTCATGCTGATCCCCATGGTAGTCATGGCGATCTTCTCCTTCCTGGAGGCAAAATCCTTCGGGGGCGTGGTCTGGAACTTCTCCGGCAGCGCCTACATTCAGCTGCTCTATGAACGGATGCTCGACGATAGCCTGCGGCTCAGTCCGGGCTATCTCATCATCATCGCGCGGTCCTTCTTGCTGGCCTTCGTCGCCATGGTGTGCTGCCTGATCGTGGGCTTTCCGGTTGCCTATTTCATCTCGCGCCAGCCGATCCAGCACCGCAACATGTGGGTGCTGCTGATCACCATCCCGTTCTGGACCAACCAGCTGGTGCGCACCTTCGCCTGGATCATCATCCTGGGGCGCAACGGCGTGATCGAGGCGCCGTTCCGCTTTGCCGGGCTTTTGGGCGCGGACGAGACGCTGGGCCTGATGTATAGCGATTTCGCGATCACCGTTGGGCTGACCTACACATTCATTCCGCTGATGGTGCTGCCGATCTACGCCAGTCTCGAAAAGCTCGATTTCAGTCTCGTGGAGGCGGCAGCTGATTTGTATTCCTCTCGCTGGGAGGCGTTCTCCAAGGTCATCATCCCGCTGGCCAAGCCGGGAATTATCGCCGGCTGCCTTCTGGTGTTCATCCCGAGCCTCGGCGCCTTCATCCAACCGGACCTTCTGGGCGGCGGCAAGAAGCTTATGCTGGGCACGCTGGTGCAGTTCCAGTTCTCGACCGCGCGCAACTGGCCGTTCGGGTCGGCGATCGCGATGATCCTGCTGGCCTTCGTGATGCTGTTCCTGATCCTCTACGCGCGTGCCGCCCGTAACGCCAAAGCGATGGACCTGCACTGATGGCCGTTCAGGTAGACGTCCCGCCGCTCGCCGCACCTGTCCGCAAAACGGAAAAGCGCCGCGCTTTCGGCGAGGTGCCGGGTCTTGCCACGCTCGCCTTCGGGTTTCTGGTATTCCTCTATCTGCCGATTGCGGTGCTCGTCGTCTATTCCTTCAACGCAGGCAATATCGTCATGGTCTGGACCGGGTTCAGCACCGACTGGTATGCCAAGGCGTTCGCCAACGAGGATATCCGCAAGGCAACGCTTAATTCGCTGATCGTGGCCGTCTCGGCTACAGCTATCGCCACGACCTGCGCGACGCTGGCAGCGCTTGCCTTGGCGCGTGGCGGCAGTTTCCGAGGCAAGGTTGTGTCGCTCGGCGTCATTACATTGCCGTTGATGGTGCCGGAGATCGTGACCGCCGTGGCGATGCTTGTTTTCTTCGCCAATCTTGGTCTGAATCTTGGGCTGGGCAACGTGATCCTAGCGCATACGACCTTCTGTATCCCCTTCGCCTTCATGCCGATCCGGGCGCGGCTCGAGGGGATGGATACCACGCTGGAGCAGGCCTCGCGCGACCTCTACGCCTCTGACTGGGAGACGTTCCGGCTCGTCACGCTGCCGCTGCTGATGCCAGGCGTTCTGGCCGGGGCGATGCTGAGCTTCGTGATCTCGATGGATGATTTCATCATCACGCTAATGGTCGCCGGCGCCGGAGACACGACGCTGCCCGTCTATATTTACAGCATGATCCGGCAGGGGATCACACCCGAGGTCAATGCGGTGTCGTCGATCCTGCTGCTGTTCTCGATCCTGATCGTCACCGCCTACTGGTTCACAACCAGGCAGAAGCCGGGAGCAAAGTCCCACTGACAATCCGGCAAAAAGGGAGAGGAAGACATGATACTCAAGACAGCACTCTGGGCGGCATCGGCGCTGGCCCTCATGGCGGGCGCGGCGCAGGCGGAAGGTAGCCTCAATATCTACAACTGGACCGACTACACTTCGCCTGAAATGATCGAGAAATTCGAGAAGGAAACTGGGATCGATGTAACGCTCGACACCTATGATTCAAACGAGACGCTGCTGGCCAAGATGCAAGCGGGCGCGACTGGCTACGACATCATCGTGCCCAGCCACAACTTCATCCCGATCTTTATCGAGGAAGGGCTGGTGCAGGAAGTGGACGCCACCGCCATGCCGAACTTCAAGAACGTCAAGGAGCGGTGGCGCCACCCCGACTGGGATCCTGAGCAGAAATACACCGTGCCGTTTCACTGGGGGTCCGCTTCTGTCGCCTATAGGCCCGACCTCTACGGAAAGGAGCTGGAATCCTATGGCGAATTCTTCGAGCCGAGTGAGGAGGTATCGGGCCGGATCAGCGTTTTCAAGACACCCGAAGAGGTTGTGAATCTCGCGCATCTCTATCTGGGTCAGGAGTTCTGCAACGAGGATCCTGCCGCCATGCAACGCGTGCAGGATCTTCTCATCGCCCAAAAGCCCCATGTGATGGCCTACAGCTCGGAGGGCATGAACGACCGCCTGATTAATGGCGACGCGATAATCTCGACCCACTGGAACGGCTATGCCTACAAGGGCCGCACACTGGCCGAGGAAGCCGGCAAGGAACTTGTCTACGCCTACCCCAAGGAAGGCGTGATCGGCTGGATGGACGGGCTGATGATCCCGGCGTCGGCAGAGAATGTTGAGAACGCCAAGATCTTCATGAACTTCATCATGGATCCGGAAAACATGGGCATTCAGTCCAATTATGCCGGATATGGCGGGCCAATCGAGGGGCAGGAGGAGTTCATGGATGAAGCCCTCAGGAACGCACCGGAGATCAACATCCCCAACGATACCAAAATGATCTTCTCCTTCGCCTGCAATGCCAAGGCGCAGAGCCTGATCGACCGCGTCTGGACCAACGTCCTGCGCTGATACCGGGCACGCTCGGCCCACGGCCGGGCGTGCCGCTTTACCGATTCTTCCAGGGAGGCCGAGGTGACCACAGGTTTTGTCTGTCACGAACGGTATATGTGGCACGATACCGGGAGCGCCGGTCTCTTCGTACCCTCGACCGGGTACATCCAGCCCGCAAGCCATGTGGAGCACCCCGAAAGCAAGCGGCGCATCCGCAACCTAATGGAGGTCACCGGACTCATCGAACGGCTGGAAATCATCCAGCCACGCTCGGCCACTCGCGAGGAGGTGCTGCGCTATCACACCGCCGACTACATCGACCGGCTCGAAGCGATGAGCGAAGCCGATGGCGGCGATGCCGGGATAGGAACACCCTTCGCCCATGGCGGCTTCGAGATCGCGCTTCTGTCGGCGGGCGGGGTGCTCGCCGCAGCCGAGGCCGTTGTCGATGGCAAGGTCGAGAATGCCTATGCGCTGGTCCGCCCGCCGGGACACCATGCCGAAGCCGACATGGGCAAAGGCTTCTGCCTTCTGGCCAATGCAGTTCTGGGCATCCGCCATGTACAGGCGACGCGCGGGGTCGGCCGGGTCGCCGTCGTGGATTACGACGTGCACCACGGCAACGGTACGGAGCATGCATTCTATGACGATCCGAACGTCCTGACCATCTCGCTGCATCAGGACAACTGCTTCCCACCCGACTCGGGCGCGCTGGAAGACACCGGCCGAGCGGCAGGGAAGGGTTACAACATCAACGTCCCGCTTCCGCCGGGCAGCGGGCGTGACGCCTACCTGACCGCAATCGAACGCGTGGTCGTTCCAGCACTAACGGCGTTCAGACCGGATCTTATCGTCGTGCCCTCTGGGTTCGATGCCGGCGGGTTCGACCCGCTGGGCCGCATGATGCTGTCGAGCGATACCTATCGCAGCATGACCGCGACGCTGAAACGGCTTGCGCGCGAGCTTTGCGAAGGGCGGCTTCTCTTCACGCACGAAGGCGGCTATTCCGCGGTGCATGTGCCGTTCTGCGCCCATGCGGTCATCGAGGAGCTCGCCGATGCCGAAACCCGCATCGAAGACCCTTTTGCGCCGATCCTGAACGGAATGGGCGGGCATCAACTCTATCAGCATCAGGAGGTGGTCATCGACACCGCCGCGCGGCTCGCCGCAGAGGTCCGGCCGGCAAGCGAGCTGAGTGCAGTTTGAGACGAATGGAGGTTTCATGAACGTCAGCCTGAAACCCGGCTCGCTGCCGGAAGGGGAGCGGGGCAGGGTCTCGCTCGATCCCTTGGAGTCGCCGACCCTGCCGTCCCGCTACTACATCGATGAAGGAATCTACCGGCAGGAGATGGAACATATTCACCGTAAGTCATGGTGTTATGTCGGCCATATCAGCGACGTGCCTGAAGCCGGTTCTTACTTCACGGATACCGTGGGCGAGCAACCGATCGTCGTGGTGCGGGGCGCAGATGATGTGATCCGGTGCTTCTATAATGTCTGTTCACATCGCGGGCACGAGTTGCTGAAGGGTGCTGGCCGGCTGAAGGCCAAGGGCATTGTGTGCCCCTACCACGCCTGGATGTACCATCTGGACGGCCGGCTAAACGTTGCGCGGCTGACGGAGAACGTCAGGAACTTCGACAAATCGCAGTTTTCCCTGAAGCAGATCAACATCGCCGTCGCCGCCGGATTGATCTTCCTCAACCTCGATCCCGATTGCATGCCGTTCGAGGAGGGGATGCGCGGCTTTGCCGAGAATATCGAGCAGTTTTTGCCCGGTGCAAAGGATTTCATCGTCGCCGAGCGGCTGCACTACGACATCAAGGCGAACTGGAAGACAGTTGTCGACAATTTTTCCGAAGCCTATCACATCCCCATCGCGCACCCGCAGCTGTCCAAGGTGCTGGAGCGGGAGATGGAGGAGTTGAAGGCCGAGCGGCGCTGGACCTTTAACCGCTTCAAGAGCAAGGAAGGCTTTCCCGGCCTCGAGCTCAAGCGCGGCTCGCCCTACTACGCATGGCAGGCTTGGCCAAATTTCTGCGCTCTGAGTCTGCCGGGGTCGACGAACCTCATCGTGCTGCGCATGGCGCCCGACGGTGTCTCGCGTTGTGCTGAGCGGGTCGACATCTACACACCCGAAGGACAAACCGACAATCCAAAGCTGCACGCCGTGCGTGATCTCTTCATGCATATGTTCAACATCGAGGATATCTCGATCGTCGAAAGCGTGCAGCGCGGGCTGGCCTCCAACGGCTATGATCAGGGCCGGTACATTTGCGACGCGGAAGACAGCTGGTTCACCGAGTATCAGCTGCACTGGCTGCACATGCAGGTACTCGAGGCGCTCGAGGCGGGCGCACGGTTCAAGGCGTGACGGCGCGGTGAAATGAGGCTGCCGACGGAGCATAGACTTTTCCTCAGCGTCGCAACGGATGAGTTTTCCGAGGTGAGATGACCGCGGGATTGGGCTCACCTGACAGGATCGTCTGCTCGCCGCAAGGACTTTGACATTCCGGCCCGCTTGCCGATATCAGCGAGGACGCGCGGTGCGTCGAGGGTGCAAAGGACCCCATTCTGAAAGCACTTGAAAAGCTCTGTGTCGCCGCTGAAGAGGCGGTCGCAGTCGGCGACAATCCTGCCGGCATCGGCAGCACCCGAGCGACAAGGGGTTAAGGGATTTCACCATTGTAGCGATCTGGGGCGCGCCGGAGGCCGAGAGACTGATTGCCGCTGATGGATCTCTTTCGGCGGTCATCATCGTGCCGAAGCCGCAGAGCCCCGCGCAAGTGTACGGTGTGTAAAACCAGCACCACTGTGCACTGCTCGGGCAGCGCGTGTGGTGTCTGCTCTGGTCGGCGGAAGAGATGCACGCCGTATGTTCACCGCCTGGGGTGTTGCGGGGCAGGCGCACCTGGGATCGCGGGCATCCTGTTTGATGCTTCGGGAAGCTATGTGCTGGCCTCGGCCTTGGCCGCCGTTGCCGCATTGTTCGCCGCGGCGGCCGTGGCCCTACCACGCATAGGTTCACTTTCTCCGGAACTGGGTGAAAGGGCGAGCGGTTGAAGCTGCATATCAATCCCATAGAAAGGCCCCGCCGAGAGATCGAGCGGAGCTTTCGGCGTTTCGAACGACTGGATCCGACTGCTCCCCGTCGGTCCCTGGTCGACAGCGGGAGTCCTGGTTCTTCGCACTCTCTCCATCGCCTTCGGTTCAAGGGGCTTTGGGCAACTTATGGTTCGAGTATTCTGGAAATGTCGTTGACTCTTTTGGAGAGCCGCCGTATATTCGACTCCGTTGGAAGAATCAAATGGATATGGCGCCATGGCGTCCGTTCCGATCTGTTGCGGTCTGCCGTTGCCGGCTGACAAGCCCGCTAACCGGCGTCTCTCACCGTTGCTCCTCAACTCGGAGGTGACAAGACCATGCACTCGAAGCAGGCGATAACGGCGCTCGGCGCGTTGGCGCAGGAGACCCGGCTCCAGCTCTTCCGTTTGCTGGTGCAGCAGGGCCCGGACGGCCTGTCGGCGGGCGTGCTGGCGGACCGGCTCGGCGTGCCGCCGTCATCGCTGTCGTTCCATCTGGCGCAGCTCGTCCACGCCGGCCTGATCACGCAGCGCCGCCTGAGCCGCCAGCAGATCTACGCCGCCGACTATGGTGCGATGAACGCCCTCATGGCCTTTCTCACCGAGAACTGCTGCGGCGGCAGTGCCGCGGCATGCGCCCCCACCGGCTGCGATCCCGCAGCCGCCTTTGCCCAAGGAGAGTCCGATGAAGCGCCTGCACGTCAACGTCGCCGTTGAGAATCTGGCGGAGTCGATCCGCTTCTACACTGCCCTGTTCGCGGCTGAGCCGACCGTCGTCAAGCCGGACTACGCGAAGTGGATGCTCGACGACCCGCGGGTCAACTTCGCCATCGCGGCCCGCGGGCGGGGCAGCGGTGTCGATCACCTCGGCATCCAGGTTGAGACCGAGGCCGAGCTGCGCGAGGTCTATGGCCGCCTCACGGCGGCCGAGCGTCCCGTGCTGGAGCAGGGCCAGGTCACCTGCTGTTACGCCAAGTCGGAGAAGAGCTGGATCAGCGATCCGCAGGGAGTCGCCTGGGAGACCTTCCTGACGCATGGCGAAAGCACGGTCTATGGAACGGACGGTGACCTGCGCACCCTGACCAAGGGCAAGCCCTGCTGCATGTCCGAGCCGGCGGATCCGGCCGCTGCGAAGACCGCGTCCTGCGGCTGCTGACCTTCGTGGAAGTGAGCACGACAATGACAGAGCGAACCTACAATGTTCTCTTCCTGTGCACCGGCAACTCCGCCCGGAGCATCCTGGCCGAGTCACTGATCGACCACTGGGGCAGCGGTCGCTTCCAGGCCTATGGCCAATTCAAAGGCTACAGCGCCGGCAGCTTCCCCAAGGGTCAAGTGCATCCGCTGGCGATTAGACTGCTCGAATCGCTTGGTATGCCGACCGAAGGCCTGCGCAGCAAGAGCTGGGATGAGTTCGCCCGGCCCGAGGCGCCGGTGATGGATTTCGTGTTCACGGTCTGCGATCAGGCCGCTGGCGAGGTCTGCCCGGTCTGGCCGGGTAATCCGGTGACCGCGCATTGGGGCGTGCCCGATCCGGCCGCGGTCGAGGGGCCGGAGCCCGTCCAGATGCAAGCCTTCCGCGAGACGTTCCACATCCTCGACAGTCGGATCAAGCTGTTCACCAGCCTCCGTGTCGAGGCGCTCGACCGCATGAGCCTGAAGCGCAAAGTGGACGAGATCGGCCACGCGCAGGCGGAACCGGCGAACAGATAAGACGAGGCATCATGACCATCGATACCGCACTGAGTACCGGCCGCAAGCCCGCAGTCGCGATGGGCCGCTTCGAGCGCTGGCTCTCCCTTTGGGTGGCGCTCTGCATCCTGGTCGGCATCGGCCTCGGGCAGCTCCTGCCCGGACCGTTCCGGACCTTGGGCGCGATGACCGTGGCCGAGGTCAACATCCCGGTTGCGGTCCTGATCTGGCTGATGATCGTGCCGATGCTGTTGAAGATCGACTTCGGCGCCCTTCATCAGGTGAGGGAGCATTGGCGCGGCATCGGCGTCACGCTCTTCATCAACTGGGCGGTCAAACCCTTCTCGATGGCGTTGCTCGGCTGGCTGTTCATCGGCTGGCTCTTCGCGCCGCTTCTACCGACGGGTCAGATCGACAGCTACATCGCCGGCCTGATCCTGCTCGCCGCCGCACCCTGCACGGCGATGGTCTTTGTCTGGTCGAACCTGCTCGACGGCGAGCCGCATTTCACGCTCTCGCAGGTGGCGCTCAACGACACGATCATGGTGGTTGCCTTCGCGCCGATCGTCGGATTGCTGCTCGGCCTGTCCGCGATCACGGTGCCGTGGGAGACACTGATCCTGTCCGTCCTGCTCTACATCGTCGTGCCGGTGATCGCGGCGCAGCTCTGGCGCCGCCGGCTGCTGGCGTCCGGTGGTTCCGCGGCACTCGCCCGCACGCTGAAGACGCTGAACCCGATTTCGCTCTCGGCCCTGCTGCTGACGCTGGTGCTGCTGTTCGGCTTCCAGGGCGAGCAGATACTTGCCCAACCGCTCGTCATCCTACTGCTGGCGGTGCCGATCCTAATCCAGGTCTATTTCAATGCCGGGCTGGCCTACTGGCTGAACCGGCGGTTCGGCGTGGCCCATTGCGTCGCCGGACCCTCGGCGCTGATCGGCGCCAGCAACTTCTTCGAGCTTGCGGTCGCGGCCGCCATCGCCCTGTTCGGCTTCCAATCCGGCGCGGCGCTCGCGACCGTGGTCGGCGTGCTGATCGAGGTGCCAGTCATGCTGTCGGTCGTCCACATCGTCCGCCGGACCAAGCCCTGGTACGAAGGTGGCGCCGCCGTCCGCGCGACCACCGAAGCGGAAGGAGCGGTCCGATGAGCGTCACCATCTTCCACAATCCCGCCTGCGGGACCTCGCGCAACACCTTGGGGCTGATCCGCAACGCCGGCATCGAGCCGACGGTCGTCGAATATCTGAAGACGCCGCCCAACCGGGCCACGCTGCGCGATCTGATCGCCCGGGCCGGCCTCACCGTGCGCGCGGCCATCCGGCAGAAGGGAACGCCCTATGCCGAGCTTGACCTCGACGGCCCCGGCCTCACCGACGATCAGATTCTCGACGCTATGACGGCGCATCCGATCCTGATCAACCGCCCCTTCGTCGTGACCCCTGAGGGCGTGCGGCTGTGCCGGCCGTCCGAGGTGGTGTTGGACATCCTGTCCGCACCTCAGAAAGGGCCGTTCACGAAGGAGGACGGCGAAGCCGTCATCGATGCGGAGGGACGCCGTGTTGTCTGACCTCACGAATCTCCACCCGGACGTGGCCGAGATCCCCGATCCGGCGAAACTCTCGGGTCCCGTCTCGACCCATCGGCCCCGCATCCTTCTACTCTACGGCTCGCTGAGAAGCCGCTCCTACAGCCGCTTTCTCACATACGAAGCCGCGAGGCTGCTGGAAAGGTTCGGCGCCGAGACGCGGATCTTCGACCCTGCGGGCCTACCGTTACCCGACGGCGCCCCGACCGATCACCCCAAGGTGCATGAACTGCGGCAATTGTCGGAATGGTCCGAAGGCCAGGTCTGGACCAGTCCGGAACGGCATGGCGCCATGAGCGGGGTCATGAAGGCGCAGATCGACTGGATCCCGCTTGCGGTTGGGTCGATCCGGCCGACGCAGGGCCGCACGCTTGCCGTCATGCAGGTCAGCGGCGGCTCGCAGTCCTTCAATGCTGTCAACCAGATGCGCGTCCTCGGGCGCTGGATGCGGATGATCACCATCCCGAACCAGTCCTCGGTCGCAAAGGCGTATCAGGAGTTCGACGAGGCGGGCCGAATGAAGCCGTCGTCCTATTATGACCGGGTCGTCGACGTGATGGAGGAGCTGGTCAAGTTCACCCTGCTGACGCGCGACGTTTCGGACTACCTGACGGACCGTTACAGCGAGCGGAAGGAAGACGCCGCAAAGCTGGAGGCTCGCGTGAACCTCAAGGCGATCTGAGAGGACACCGCGTTCTCCGCTTCCAGTACACCGTCCTGTCCGATGCGGCAGTCCTGTCGTGGATCCGCGGGATACCGAGCATCCTTAGCACGCTGGCCGTCCCGAACAGACGAGTCCGCTTATAGGGGCGGACAACGCGTTATCGACAGTTCTCTCGACAGAGTCTGGCGGTCCAAAGCCCGTCTGCATTACTGCGCGACGCACCCGCAGGAAATCAGCGGCCGATTGCAGGCTCTCGACCGGGAGTGGGATATCGAGTGCGCATTGGAGGCGAACGCAGCCTCCCTGGCGCTCGCGGGCGTGGCGCTGGGCGCATTCCTCGATCGCCGCTTCCTGATCCTGCCGGCGCTCGTGACCGGTTTCCTGCTCCAGCACGCGCTACAGGGCTGGTGCCCGCCACTGACTTTCTTCCGCAAGTGCGGGTTCCGAACCGCCGCTGAAATCGATCAGGAGCGGTACGCCCTCAAGGCGCTGCTCGGTGACTTCGCTGCTCTGCCCGCGGACGCCGATCGGGCGAGAGCCGTACTAGCCGTACTATAGGCCCGGCCGGCATGGACCACGAAGGAACTGCCGGCCGGAACCCGCCCGTTCGGCCTATCGGCGCGGCACGTCCGTCGGCTCGGAGATGCCCTTAAGCGCCTTATTCGCCGGGTCCGGACCATCCGGGCTGGCCCGACCGAGATCGGCGAGCGCGATGACGCCGACGAGCCGCTTGTCGTGGTTCAACACCGGCAGGCGACGGATCTGATGCTCCGCCATGATCTCCGCTGCACGCTCCAGCGAGTCGTCATCGAAGCAGTAGTAGATGTGCTCCGACATCACGTCGCGGACGGAGGTCGTTCCCGGCGACCTGCCTTCCGCGACCATGCGCATCGCGATGTCACGATCGGTGACCATGCCGATCAGGCGATCATTCTCACCGATGGGGAGGGCGCCGATATTGTCCTCCCGCATCTTGACCGCGGCGTCCATGATCTTCGCGTTCGGGTCGATCAGATCGACCGAGTGGGTCATCACTTCTTGCACCTGCATGGAACTCTGCTCCCTGCGATAACATGCTCTAACTCGATAACAGAGGGTCACCGATGGAGTTCCACGTTGCCGGGGACATTGTTCGCGTGTCTCGATCGCCGATCTTGTCGTCGCCGTCCTCGACTTAGATCGGTCCTCGGCTCGCCCGTTGATTCCGTCACACGCCTCTTTGGACTGCACCGTCATGTCCTTCCAAGGATTGTCGTAAGTGCATCCTCGATGGATGTCGGGGCGATCTGCAAATCGTCGAAACCAGGTGCATCCGGCGCAGCCACATTGTTGCTCTGCATGAGCTCGACCTGATTTCGCGTGATGGGAGGCCGGGGCAGCATCTCCGCGACATGGGCCAGCGGACGCCAGATGCCGAAAGGGATGGGAACCAGAAGCGGCTTCCTGCCGAGGTGCCGTGAGATCACTTCGAGCAGGGATCGATAGGTGTAGATGCGTGGCCCGCCTAGCTCGTAGCACAGTCGATGCTGGGTTCCCGTCATCGTCCGGGCCACCGCCTCGGCGACGTTCTCGACATGGGCGGGCTGCAACTTCGTTCGGCCGCGCCCGAACAGAGCGAAGACGGGAAGACGACGTAACAAGTGCGCGATCGGAACGACGAAGGCGTCACCTCGGCCGAACATGACGGCGGGGCGGATGAGCGTCGCGGCGGGAAATACCTCGCGAACGACCCGTTCGCCTTGTCCGCGGCTGCGGATATATGGTGACTCGGACCGGGCATCGGAACCGATGCCGGAAACATGGATGAGCTGCGCGACCCCAGCGTCTCGGGCGAGCCGTGCGACCCGTGCGGCGGCCTCCACATGGACCGAATGGAAGGTCTGCGATCCGCGCTCCACATAGAGGCTGACGGCATTCACTACGCCTTCGGCACCTGCGACCGCAGCGGCAACGGAGCGGTCGTCATTGACGTCGGCCGTGACGGGCTCGGTGCGGGCGTCGTTGTTGTCAAAAAGCTCTGCACCGCGTTGCGGGTGCCGCGATGCGACCCGCACGGAAAGGTCCTGCTCGAGCAGCCGGCGCACGACGCACTGGCCTAGAAAGCCGGTTCCGCCGAATACAGTCACCTTCCTTCGGCCCATGACCTCTCTTCCTTCGACGACCATGTGCGCTCTGCCGCTCAGAGCGAAACCCGTCAGTTGATGGCGGGTTCCTGGTCTTGGCTGCTCGAAAGGGCTCGCGCTGGCAGGAACCAGGCCTGATCCGCCGCGTTGTTCCGTCGACCGCCGACATAGGCGACTGTTTGACGATGGCCCTGGCAGATTTCGCAACCGGGCCCCGCGGCAGGTCACCGTCATCGACGAGGAGTGCTCGATGAGACGGCGCCACGTAAGGCTTCGACGGATCTGGACCGAGGTGGACGGGTTGCCGGTCCACGCGCTGGCTTCGGCCGCCCCGGTCCCGCTTGGGCCGCCGCCGGTCGTACTTGTGCATGGCCTCGGTCTCTCCGGCCGGTACATGATCCCGACCGCCGAGCAGCTGGCGCCCGAATATCGTGTCTACGTGCCTGATCTGCCGGGCTTTGGCGACAGTGGAAAGCCGCCACGCGTACTCGACGTGCCGGGGCTCGCCGATGCGTTAGCCTCCTGGATGCAGGCGATCAGGCTCGATCGTGCCGCTCTGCTCGGTAATTCGTTCGGCTGCCAGATCATCGCCGACCTCGCCGCGCGCCATCCGGAACGGGTCGACCGGGCTGTGCTCCAAGGCCCCACCACGGATCCGAAGGAGCGGTCCTGGCTTCGGCAGTTCGTCCGGTGGCGGCAGAATTCGCCATACAACCCGCCTTCGCTCGGCCCCCTGACGCGAAGCGATTACCGAAAGTGCGGCCTATGGCGGCTGTTCAAGACGACGTGGTACTTCATGCAGGATCGCGTAGAGCTGAAGTTGCCCAGGGTGCGCGCGCCGGTTCTGGTCGTGCGCGGCGGGCGCGATCCTATCTGCCGCCAGCCTTGGGCGGAGGAGGTTGCTCGACGGTTGCCGCATGGGCGGCTCGTCGTAATCCCCGGCGTGGCGCACACGCTGGTCTATACGTCCCCCCTCGAGCTGGTCCGCGTGAGTCGGCCGTTCCTGAACGCGGCGCTTCCGACCGGTGAGCACGCCTGGGGGCGTGGGCGGTGAGCGCGAGGATCGGCGGTTCAATGGAACTGATACAGTGCACCCGTGTTGTTCGGATGCCATGGAACCGGTTCCAGTGGCAGCCTGCAGACGGCGCAGTTTGATGACCTCTCTCCCAGGAGGCTTTCTGAAGCGGAGGGCGCAAGATGAGTCAGACCGGCCTGGAAGTATTCGATGAGACGGTGCAGACGACGAATATCTGGTTGAAGGAGCTCGGCGAGGAACTCGGCCCCGATCACCAGCGCTGCTATCACGCGCTGCGCGCGGTGCTGCACACCCTCCGCGACCGGCTGACCGTCGACCAAGCCGCGCATCTTGGTGCGCAGTTGCCGATGCTCGTCCGCGGCATCTACTATGAAGGGTGGCATCCTGCCGCCACGCCGCGAACGGCGCGATCGCTGGATGAATTCCTTCAGCATGTCAGTGAGGAACTCCGGAACATTCGACCTATAGGAAGCGATGACGCGGCGCGCGCCGTGTTTCGTGTCCTCAACGAGCATCTGACCCAGGGCGAGATCGCCAAGGTGCGGCAGGCGATGCCGCAGGAGGTGCGCGATCTCTGGCCGAATCCGCCTTCGGCCTGACTCGCTTCCAGGCAGTATCCGCACGCGACATAGAGCGCGATTCGCTCAGGTTGATCCAGCCTGAGCGTTCGTCGCTTCCGGCCAGCCTTAGCGGGCGTAGGTGCCCACGCACTCAGCCTCACCGATCATGTGCGGCCTTGCCGCTTCCCAGATGTCGGCCACCTTCGCCTGCGGCGGGACATCGATCTTCGGTGTGCTGAGTGCCGCCAGCCGGAAATGATAGTGGTGCGCCTTGTCGCCTTTCGGCGGCTCCGGCCCGTCATACTGCCGGTTGCCGAAATCGTTGACGCCTTGGCCGAAGCTCTCCGCGCTGGCGCCCTCGGGCAACCGATGCTGGTCCGCCCCGATGTTGTAAGCCGCCCAGTGCTGGAACAGACCCGATGGCGCATCGGGATCGTCGACCACGAGCAGGAAACTCTGAGTGCCGGTCGGCTCGCCCGACCATTCCAGCGGCGGCGACAGATTCTCACCGTCGCGCGTGTATTTGGATGGGATCTCGTGCCCATCGGTGAACGCCGCACTGTTCATTGTAAATGCCATAGGGCCCCTCCGTGCGTTCGGTCGTTCGGTTTGCCCTCTAAACCCGACGCGCGGGCGAGGGTTCCGCTGGTTGGACGGATCGGGCGGCTGTCGGAACCGCATCGCGGCATGGCTGTTGAATCGATATCAATGGGCAATCCGCGGCACGGCCGCCGGACGGGATCGCGACCGAGCCGTTCTTTTGAAGGATGGATCCGATGCAGAGGAACGCAGAGCGGGACAACGCGACCGCTCCCGAAGACGCTGCCCGATCCCGGGAACAGGAAGTCGTCATCGGCCCAGTCGGACTCGCCGGCATTCTGGTGCTTCCACAACCCGGAAAGGGTACTGTTGTCTTCGCCCACGGGAGCGGTAGCGGCCGTAAAAGCCCGCGCAACAACCAGGTCGCGCGGCAGCTGCAGGGAGCCGGCTTGGGCACGCTGCTGCTCGATCTCTTGACGGAAGAGGAGGCGCGGGACCGTGCCAATGTGTTCGATATCGAGTTGCTGGCGCGCCGGCTTATCCTGGCGAGCGACTGGCTTCGCGAGCGGGAGGACGCACGCACCATGCCTGTCGGCTTCTTCGGCGCCAGCACCGGAGCAGCCGCGGCCCTGGTGGCCGAGACTTATTCGGTCCCGCCGATAAGCGCGATCGTCTCGCGTGGTGGGCGTCCCGATCTCGCCGGCCCGGCGCTTCTGAAGGTCCGGGCGCCGACCCTTCTGATCGTGGGTAGCCTGGATCACGGCGTGATCGAGTTGAACCAGGAGGCGCTCGCCCAGCTTACCTGTGAGAAGGAGATCGCCATCGTCAACGGAGCCGGCCACCTGTTCGAGGAACCGGGCACCCTGGACATGGTCGTGCAACTGGCGCGCCGCTGGTTCGACCTGCGGCTCAGGACCCCGGTATCCCGATGAAAGAGGCTATGTTCCGCAATCGCGCCGAGGCGGGCCGGCACCTCGCCGAGAAGCTCGGCCATCTGAAGAACGAGCGGCCGATTGTCTTGGCGCTGCCGCGCGGCGGCGTGCCGGTGGGGCTGGAGATCGCGCTGGCGCTCGACGCGCCGCTCGACCTCATGCTGGTCCGCAAGGTGGGCGCGCCGCACCAGCCGGAGCTCGCGATCGGCGCAGTGGTGGACGGCCACCATCAGGAACGCTTCATCAACCGCGACCTCGTGGAGCGGCTCGGGCTGCCAGCATCCTACATCGAAGAAGCGAGCCAACGGGAGCTCCAAGAGATCGAACGGCGCCGAGAACTCTACGCCCGCGGGCGATCGCCGATCGACGTCCGCGGGCGCACGGCCATCGTCGTCGATGACGGCATCGCGACCGGCGCGACCGTGCGGGTGGCACTGCGGGCGCTCCGAGAGGCCGGCGCGACGCGCGTCGTGCTCGCAGTCCCGGTGGCTCCCGCCAGCACGGCCGACGATCTCCGGTCGGAATGCGATGAGGCTGTATTTATCGCCACACCAGAGGTCTTCGGAGCGGTCGGCTTCTACTACGACAATTTCGAACAAGTGAGCGACGCGGAGGTGATCGAGATGCTGGAGCGGGCGCCCGAGCAGCGAGGATGATTCGCTCCCGATCCTGCTTCGTCGAACGAGGAGCCGCCTTGACCGATTCAAGCTCCATCCTGCTGTTCGCGCTACCCGGAAGCGAGGAGCAAGGCACACGCGTGGCCGAGCATCTTGGGCTGACGCCGGCCGCAATTGAGCATCGTATCTTCGAGAGCGGTGAGCACAAGCTCCGACCGCTGGTGCCTGTACGCGGGCGGGACGTCTATCTGCTCAGCTCACTGCAGGCCGATGAACACCGATCTGTCCATGACAGGCTCTGTCTGCTGTTATTCCTCGCCGGTACGCTCGGCGATGCCGGTGCGGATCGGATCACCGCGATTGCGCCTTATCTTGGGTACAGCCGGGCGGATCGGCGGACCGAAGCCTGTGGTCCGGTGACGACCCGCTACATCGCGCAGATGATGGAAGCGGTCGGCATTCATCGCATCGTCAGCTTCGATGTTCACAATCCTGCCGCTTTCGAGAATGCGTTCCGATGCCCTGCCGAACAGCTCGAAGCGAAGCCATTGTTCGTTCAACGCTTGGCCGGGATGCTGGGTGGAGATGAGGTCATCGTCCTATCTCCGGACGTGGGCGGCATGAGGCGGGCCGATGCCTTCCGTCAAGATCTCTGTCGCGTGCTCGGGCGCGACATCGGCCTCGGCTTCGTCGAGAAGCGGCGGCAGGACGGCACCATCGCCACCTCGGCCTTGGTGGGCGAGGTGCGCGACCGTACCGCGGTCCTGGTCGATGACCTCATCAGCACCGGAACGACGCTGCGGGAGGCGGCCCGCCAATGTCGACATCGCGGCGCCCGAACCGTCCTGGCGGCTGTCACGCACGGGATCCTGGCAGCCGAACCCTCCGAGGTCCTCACGGATCCGGTGTTCGACCGCATTCTGCTGAGCGACACCGTCGATTCGATGCCGATTCCATCCGAGTTGCTGGATAAGAAGATTGTCATCGTTCAGATCGCCGGTCTCGTCGCTGAAGCGATCCGGCGCCTGAATGCCGACGGACGGTTGACTGACCTGCTCGAAGCAGAGTCCGGTATACGTGGATGACCAGGAGGCGGATGGGGGCGCGGCGCAAACTTGCCCTCATTCCCCGGCCGGAATGGCCAAGCTGCCGAAAATCGCGTTCTTGGCCTGGCCCGAGTCGAATCGGCCGCAGCTTCAGGCAGGATGGGGGAGTAGATGCGCACCCGTGCCGCGTCATTTGATCGGCACGCGACTGCCTTCGGAACTTGGTTATCGGCCTCGGTGTTGAGCTTGCAGGAGATAGTTGGGGCCTGATCCGATCGCATCCGTTCGATGTGATCGGTGGATCAGTCCCTAATTGTTTGAATGAGAGGACGATTCACTGATCACGTCGATTCAGCCTGATCGGATCGTGCTCCAGGACGTCGCATTGGAGGTCGTCTTGAGCGGGAACAAGCGCAACATCGACACGGACGAACTGTCCAAGACAAGTCAGGGCAATGCATTGCCGACTGGAACCGGGACCCACGCGCAGCACCGGCGCGAGGAGGAGGCTGAGACCGCCGATAACAAGGAAAAAGGCAGAGCCGGCCGGAAGGCTGGTGAGGGCAAAGGCTATACGCGCCCTGAGTAGCTTGGACAGTTCCGCGACATCCTTTCGTGTCAGGACAGCGCGACGCAGAGGAGAGGCACGCTCGCACATCGGTCGCCTGCTGAGACATGAATAACTCGGAAGCGGAGGTCACGGGCGGCCCGGCAATCGCCGCCGACGAAATCGGCGGGGTCGGCCTACCCGGAGAAGCATCGCGGCTGCTTGAGATCGGCTCGACCTGTTGGCGGATCGAGGGGGCGCATCGAGCGGCCTTCATCGTCGATACGGCGGCCTATTTCGTCGCCGTCAAGGCCGCGATGTGGAAGGCGAGGCATTCGATCCTGATCCTCGGATGGGATTTCGACCCGCGTGTGCGGCTCGAACCCGACAACCCGACGGCGAAGCAGCCCGACATATTTGGCGCGCTCCTCAAGCACTTGGCGGCCGAGCGCGAGAGCTTGCGCATTCACGTGCTGATCTGGGACATGGCACTGCCCATCGCACTTCAACGCCGGCTGATCCCGCAGCGATCACGGCGCTGGCTGCAAAGCGATCGGGTCCGGTACTGGCTGGACGATCACCACCCGGTCGGCGCTAGCCACCATCAGAAGATCGTGGTGGTGGATGACGCGATCGCCTTCAGCGGCGGCATGGACTTCGCGGGTAACCGCTGGGACACACCGGCTCACCGCGATGCCGACCCGTGCCGGCGAACACCGGAGGGCCGTGCCTACGAGCCACGCCACGACGTTATGATGGTCGTGGACGGCGCAGCGGCGGCCGCTCTCGGCGATTTGGCGCGCGAGCGGTGGTATCGCGCAACCGGCGTGCGGCTCGCTCCGCCGCCCGTCCGGGCGAACGATTCCTCGGCGAGCGCCCCTTGGCCGGACGGGCTGAAGCCTGAATTGACCAACCTGCCAATCGGCATCGCGCGCACCGAGCCTGCGTGGCAAGGCCGGGCAGAGGTTCGCGAGAACGAGGCGCTGTATCTGAAAGCGATCGCGGCGGCGCGTCGCTGGATCTACCTGGAGAGCCAATATTTCGCCTCGTTCAGAATCGCTGACGCCCTCGCCATCCGGCTCGCCGAGCCGGACGGGCCGGACGTCGTCGTCCTGTGCCCGGCTCATAGCCCGAGCGCTTTCGAGCAGATCGTCATGGATCCTGCCCGGAACCTCCTGATCCGGCGCGTGCGCGCCGCCGATCGTTTCGGTCGTTTTCAGATTTATGCACCGCTGACGGAAGGCGGGACACCGGTCATCATTCATTCGAAGGTGACGGTGATTGACGACAGGCTGCTTCGCATCGGCTCAGCCAATCTGAACAACCGCTCGATGGGCTTCGACACCGAATGCGATCTCGCGATCGAGGCGGTGGCGGGCGAACCGGGCGCCGATCGCACCAGCGTTGAGATTCGTCGCTTTCTCGATCGGCTGCTTACGGAGAGTCTCGGCGCACTAGTGGGGCAGGTAAGTGCAGGCCTGGCACGGACCGGTAGTCTCGTCGCGAGCATTGAGGCACTCAACCGGAAATCCGGACGGCGTCTGCAGTCTTTCGACGCGTCAGGGGGCGGTGCTATCGGTTCGGCGATCGGGGCAAGCCATCTTATGGATCCATATGGGGCGGTGGACGCTTGGCGGCCCTGGAAGCGATATCGGGGCAACCGTTGCCGGAAGATGCCGTAGCGGTCGGGCTTATCGACGATCGCCTTCCGGAAAGTTCTCGAATTCGACCGAATAGCATTTCCCGGCCTCTTCGAGGAATTGGCCGAACTGGCCGAAGCTCAATGGGCCCGGCAGCGGGTAGCGTGCCGGAATGTTCCGGATCGCCGGGTGGTATTGGGCGAACGTCGCGAAATCGCGCGGGAACTTGCGTTCGTCGATGCCGAGAAAGCTGCCTTTACGGCGCGCATGGCGGAACAGTCTCCGCCAGCGCTCGATCGGTGCCCAGCCGGCGCCCTCGATTCCGTTCGAGAACAGCATCAGGTTGACGTCGTCGAAGGGCTCGCCGGCCGTGAGATACTGCTCGAGCCAGTCGGCCGACGGCATCATGTTGAACTTCATCCAGAACGGCACGGAGCCCGTGCGCA
The DNA here is from genome assembly GCA_003576685.1 of Virgifigura deserti. Lineage (GTDB taxonomy): Bacteria > Pseudomonadota > Alphaproteobacteria > Dongiales > Dongiaceae > Virgifigura > Virgifigura deserti. The sequence continues at coordinate 138,849 of QOZR01000012.1, read as the reverse complement.
GGGCCCAATAAGGCTCCATCACGATAAAGGATTCCGCCAGCAGCCGGTTTGCCGGGATCCGTCGCATTCGGTACCACCAGCGGTAGAGATCGGCGACGAGCGGGCTCAAATGCTCGGGCTCCTCGAAGACGATCCGCGCGACCCGATAGCCGTGGCGGCGGGCGAACGCCTCGACATCGTCGCGCAGTGTCGGCTCGAAGCCCCATTCGGCCTCCGGAGTCCGGCCGTTCGGTTGCGGCGGGTCCCAACGCCGTCTGCATGAGCCGTACTTCGCCAGGTAATGCGCAACGCGATCGCTGCCCTTGAAGAATTCCTCCTCGGTCGCGCCGCCGAGCGCACCGAACTGGAAAACGTGGCGCTCACCGATGCGCGTGGTCGGCCAAGTCCGCCGGCATTCGCTCAAGATAATCGTTCCGCCGGGCTCCAGGCGGTCGATCAGGAAGCGCTCATAAGCCTCGCCCAGGCGACGCCGCTTGACCCGGAAATAGGTCATGTAACGGACCATCAGGCGATCCTGGTTCGGGTCGTGCATATGATGGAGTTGCAGATCGGGGTTGGACTCGAGCAACCGCCGTCCTGACTCCCGGCCCAGCGCGAGCGCGCGCTTCGGCTCGTCGGCATCGGTGTAGGGCTGGCGTACCGGAATCAGGTAGGTCTGCGGCAACCACGGCATCCCAAGCGCCGCGCAGAGATGGACGAGGGCGCCGCTCGACGAGCCGACCGCGACAGCCGGATAGCAACGTTCGGGGTACTGGCTGACCATCCAGCGCGACACCGCTTCGGCATCGATCCGGCCGACGTCCTTTCGGGACACCGCTTCGATGGCGCCCATGAAAGTGTAGACCTGCTCGCGAAGCCGAGGCGGCAGCCAGTTCACGGCGACGGCCAGCGGCTTGAGCTTCTGCGATTGGCCCACCGCAGGGAAGTCCTGACCGTTCAGGAAATGGCCGAGCGCCCGCAGCATGCCCGTGGCGGAGTCGAAGTTCGCGACATAGGAGAGCGGCGAGAGACTCATGCGGCCGTCGATCCCCGTGTCGTCTCAATCAGGAAGGGGCGCAGCACGCGCGTAAACTCCAGCGGCGCATAGAGATTGATCGTGTGGGCCGCGCCCGGAATTTCGATCAGTCGTCCCCGCGGAAGAAGAGTCGTGACCTGACATGCCCAGCCCTGCGGCACGATCGGATCCCGCGTGCCGCGCACGACCAGCGTCGGCGCCTGCACCGAGGGCAAACGCTCCTCGATCCGATGGTCCAGAAGATAGCGGAAGTTTTCGAAGGCGCTGCGCAGCCCGGTGGTGGCGTAGTCCTTGATCATCAGGCCGGGCTGGGGCGGCTCGCGTAGAGCGTTCTGCAGCCAGCGGATCGCTTGGCTCAGCGTGCTCCGCGCCCGCGGATCGGTCGTCGGCCCCTGCAGAACCAAGCGGTCGACGAGATGCGGATGGTGAACGGCGAACTCGACTAGAATGTTACAGCTCATCGAGTTGCCGATCAGGTGCGCGCGCTCGAGACCGATAGCCTGCATCCAGGCGGCGAGGGCATGGGCCAGCTTATCGATGCTCAGGGTCTGTGGCGGTTTATCGCTTCGTCCGAAGCCTGGAAGGTCAGGCGCATAGACTCGGAAGTCGGGTGCGAGATGCTCGCCGAGCGGAACCAAATAGCGGCTCGAGACGACGAAGCCGTGGACCAGGACCACCGCAACCGGATTCGGCGGGGCCGGACCGATCGACGTCCGGTAGTGCATTTCGAGGCCGTCGTCGAGCCGCACCCAACGGCTGCTCAGACGTCCGGTCCGAGGGCCCGACGGCCGCTGCAGTGTGGTGCATGGAAGCTCCGGCACAAACGGAACCGGGCGGCTAGCGGCTGCCAAGGCGTGCCCGACGCCAGGCGTAGATGCCGAGCGGAATGCTCAGCAGGGCCAAGGCGGTCCAAGTTGTACTCGGTCCGGAGCGTTGCCGCTGGTTGAGCTGTTGCCAGCCGCCACGGGCGTCGGCACCTTCGCCCATCGGCTCGAACAGGTTGCCGCGCGTGGGTGCGGCCGGCAGGGGCTGGAAATGCTTCCTCTCGACCTGGCGCGCCATCATCGGTTCGACGAGGGCAGGGGCCACGCCGTGACCGAGCGCGGCGATTCGTCCCGACAGGCCGGCGAAGGCCTCGCGCCTGGGATGCTGGGCGAGATCGATGATGACGTCGGCGACCATCTCGGGTGGATAGACCGGCGGCATGGGTTGCACGGCGCGGCCCGAATAGTTGGCGGCATGCTGGAACAGCGGCGTATCGATACTGGCCGGCAAAACGGTGCAGACCCGAATGCCTGGCGCATCGCGCAGCTCCATCCGCAGACATTCCGACAGGCCGCGGATCGCCCACTTGGTCAGGACATAGGCGCTCGTATGCGGCTGGCCGACGGCGGCGACTGCCGAGGCGACATTGATCAGTACGCCCGCGCCCTGCTCGCGGAAATAGGGGATCACGCTTCGGGCGCCGTAGACATAGCCGAAGAGATTCGTGCGAATCACCCGCTCATAATCCTCGAGTGGGGTTTCCTCGAGCCGGCCGAAGAGCGTGACTGCGGCGTTGTTCACCCAGACGTCGATGCGGCCGTAGGTCTCGATCGCCCGCCGGGCCAGCGCCTCGACGGCATCCGGCTGGGTGACGTCGGTGGGAACGGCGATCGCCCGTCCGCCCAGGCGCGCGCATTCGTCCTCGGCCTCGTCCAGAAGCGGTGCTCGCCGCGCCGCGAGGACGAGCGTTGCGCCCTCCTGCGCAAAGGCGCGTGCGGCAGCACGCCCGATGCCGCTGGAGGCGCCGGTAATGATAATGACGGAGTCGCGCAGTTTTCTCGGCATCGCGTTCCGGGTGAGCAAACGTTGCGGACTTAGAATGAACGCCGCCGGTGCAGGCAGGTTCCGGCGCAGACGGCGGGAGCCAGGGAATAGTCGCCATGTAGGATGGCTGTCGGCTACGCGTTTATTCTCGTATGCGAGTCTTGCGGCCGCGGCCTTGAATGGGCATAACGGGCGGACTATTTGCATCGCGGTCGCCCTGTCGGAGAGCGACATGAGGCCGCTCCCCGGGAATATCACTGAAGGGCCGCGATATCCCCTCGACCTTCGCAAATCCCCCAGTCGCCTGTCCTGCGCGCTCCTTGGTCGTCGCGACCTATAACGTGCATGCCTGCGTCGGCGTGGATCGGCGGTACGATCCCGATCGTGTTGCAGCCGTCATCCGGGAACTGGACGCCGATATCGTCGCCCTCCAGGAGGTCTCGGCCCGTGACCGCCGGGGAACGATGATCGACGAATTTGTATATCTGGCGAAGGTGACCGGTTTCGATGCGGTGCCCGGCCCGTGTCTCATCGACCGACGCGGCATCTTCGGCAATGTCCTGCTCACTCGCCGGCCAGTCAAGGCGGTGCGGCGGATCGACCTCAGCATTCCTGGCCGGGAGCCGCGCGGCGCGATCGATGTTGACGTCGCGACCGTCGGCGGCGACGTCCGGGTGATTGCGACGCATCTGGGCCTTCGCCCGGCGGAGCGGCGGCAGCAAGTGGCGAACCTGCTGAAGGCGCTGGACGCGGCGGAGTCGGACTGTCGGCCCTCCATTCTCCTGGGCGATCTGAACGAATGGCGCCGCCGGGGCGGCAGCCTGCAACCGCTCGAGACCAACTTCGACCCGACGCCGGTCTCGTCGACCTTTCCGTCCTGGTGCCCGGTACTGTCGCTCGACCGCATCTTCGCGTCTGGGGGGAACGGCAATGCAGGACCGTCCGTGGCGGCGCAGGTTCACCGGTCGCGCGGTGCTCGCGTTGCATCCGACCATTTACCGCTGCGCGCCGTCATCACCTGGGATGTCGCCGGGGACGTTGCCAAGGGGGCTACCCGGGACGCTGCGGCTACATGCCCCACGTTAGTCAGAAGCGAGGCGGCCTGATCCCTTCGGTGCAGGACACTGCTGAACAAAAACGCGCGCCAAGGCGTTAGCTGACATAGGAGACGCGCGCCGGTGTTCCTAGGGCATTGTTCCCAGGACATCGGCGCGTTCCGTGAGAAGCTGCCGAGGCGAACGGAACATGGTGTCCAGCTTATCTCGATCTGGCGACATCACGGCGCGCGCCGGCCAACCGGCTCGCTTCGAAGCTACGTCAACATGGCGGATCCTCGAACCGGGGCGTAATTGCTGGCGCGTGGCGCCGGCTCGACATGCGACCGTTCTCATCGACGCGGCATCTTATTTCGCCCATCTCGAGCAGGCGTTCCGGCATGCCAAGCGGTCGATCCTCATCATCGGTTGGGACTTCGACGGCCATATCACGCTGCGCCCGGACAGCGAGGACGAGGACGTAGCCCGGACGCGATTAAGCGATCTGTTCCTCTCGCTCGTCCAGAGTCGTCCCGAGCTCGAGATCCGCATTCTCGTGTGGGACTTTTCCGTGTTCTACGGACCGGGCGCGCCGCTACCGCTTCTTCTCGGCGCAGATTGGCAGGAGCACTCGCGCATCCATCTGCGCCTCGACAACAAGCACCCGCTCTACGGCGCTCATCACCAGAAGCTCGTCTGCATCGACGACGCCTTGGCCTTTGCCGGGGGCATCGATCTTACGGTACGGCGCTGGGATACCGACCGTCACGCAGCGGACGATCCCGCCCGGGTCGACTCCGACGGTACGCCCTACAACCCGGTTCATGACCTCCAGATGGCTGTCGATGGCGAGGCGGCCCGCGCGCTCGCCGATCTCGCTCGCGAGCGCTGGCATATGGCGACCGGCGAGGCGCTGGCACCGGTTTCGCTGAGCGAGGACCCGTGGCCACCAAGCCTTGCCGCCGACTTCGTCGATGTGCCGGTTGCGATCGCGCGTACGGAGCCGGCCTGGGGCAGGGAGCCAGCCATTTGCGAGGCGGCGACACTCACCGCCGACGCGCTGGCGGCAGCGCAACGCTGGATCTATATCGAGGCGCAATACCTCACCGCCACGGCTGTCGGCGACCTCCTGGCCGAGCGCCTCGCCGCAGCGGAGGGGCCCGAAATCGTCGTCCTGGCAACGCGCAACTCGCAGGGCTGGGTCGAGCGCTTCATCATGGGAAGCAACCGCGACCGTCTCATTCGCCGGCTGAAGCAGGTGGACGGGTTCGACCGCCTGCGGGTCTATTATCCCGTCATCCCAAGCGCGCAGGGCGAGCGTGAGGTCCTCATCCACTCGAAGCTCATCATCACCGATGATGCATTCCTCCGCGTCGGCTCCTCCAACCTCAACAACCGCTCGGTCGGCCTCGACAGCGAGTGCGATCTCGCCATAGAAGCGGAGACCGACGTGGCAGGCCAAGCCATCGCCCGTTTGCGGGAGCGGCTCTTGGCGGAGCATCTCGGTACCAGCCCCGAAATGGTGGCGCAGGCCATTACCGCCGAAGGCTCCCTCATCCGCGCGATTGAGCGCTTGAACCGCAATCCCCGCGGGCTGCGCCCGTTTGCAGCGCAGGCGGAGGATGGGCCGACTACTCCCTTTCCCGGCACGGATCTGTTCGATCCCGAGGAGCCGTTCGAGCCGCTGCGGCTTCTGCGCGGCAGACGCGATGGATAGCGGGACGTTGAGTGCCGCTGGAATTTCCTCAGTTCCGTTCCGGATAGGCCCCACGATCGCGCGCCGGTTTGCGACCTCGCCGCGTCAGCTCGGTCAGGGCAAGAATGGGGCAGCCAAGGCTGAGCGGCACGAGGAAGTAGATGAAACGGAAGACGACCAGGGCGCCGATGATCTCCGCCTGCGGAAGAAGCAAGAGGACGACGCTCTCGATCACGCCGAGCCCGCCGGGAACATGGGTGATGAGGGCAGCTGCGTTGGCAATCACATAGACGGAGACAACGCCGAGATAGGCCACATCCGCCACCGCGGCGAGGGTTTGGTGGAGGCAGGCCGCGACGAAGGCGAAGTTGAGCGGGCCGATGATGATCTGGCCGAGCGCGAGTGGGACAGTCGGCATCTGCAACGACCACTTGCCGAGTTGGAGCGGCCGCCGCACGGTCGCGGCCAGCACGATATAGGCCGCTACAAGCCCCAGACAGGTTGCGCCGATCCCGAGAACGATTGGCTGCTGAAGACCCGTGATCTCTTGCGCCAGAGCCGGGCGCAGCAGTAATGCAGCCCCGGCCAGTATCATCAGGCCGAGACCGACCGTGGCTCCGCAGAACAGGATCACTTTGGCGACTTCGCCGGGGCCCATGCCCCAACGGGAGTAGAAGCGATAGCGAATGGCGCCGCTGCTCAGGGCCGCGAAGCCGATATTGTGCCCGATCGACAGGCTGACGAAGGAGGCCAGCGCCACCCGGCGATAGGGCAACGGTCGGCCGGCATAGCGCACCGCCAGCGCATCGAAGCCGGTGAGGCAGAGATAGCTTGCGGCCGCGAGGACGCCCGCCAGAGCAAGCCGGACAGGTGGGATTGCCGCAACCGAGGTGACGATCTGATCAAGGCTGTAGCCGCTCAGCGTGCGATAGAGCAGAAAGCCGGCGAGCAACAGAACAAGGATGACGAGCAAGGGCGTGAATCGTCGCATGAGGGACGATTCAGCGCGCGCATCATGCCGGATCATTGCGCCGCTGCGGGTGAAATGCCGGAGTCATGCTAGCCCTTGGCCGGCATCGGCTGCGGCCGCAGGGCCGGGGGCAGGTTGGGGCGGTCCATCGCCTCAAGCGGCCGCTCGCGCCGGGTCTCCGCCTCCGCAGGCGTAAGAAGCTTGAACCAATAGAAGCCGTGGCCCGGAAGGGCGAGCATGTAAGGCGTAGCCCCGACTGCGGGAAAGCGGCAGCCGCCGAACAGGTCCACCGGCACTCGTCCCGCGAGATCGGCAAGGTCGAGCTGAGCGGCCTGCGCCGTTTCCGAGAGGTTGGCGGCGCAAAGGATGATTTCCTCCTCATAAAGGCGGAGATAGGCCAGAACCTTCTCGTTTGCGGGCCTGAGGAAGCGGAAGTCACCCCGACCGAATGCATGGTGGGCGTTACGCACGCGGGCGATCCAGCGCATCCAGTTGAGCAGCGACGAGCGCTGACGCTGCTGCTGCTCGACATTGACGGCGTGGTAATCGAACAGGGAATCGATGATCGGCGGTAGATAGAGGGCCACGGTATCGGCGCGCGAAAAGCCGGCATTGCGGTCCGCGGACCACTGCATCGGCGTGCGCACCCCGTCGCGATCGCCGAGAAACGGGTTGTCGCCCATGCCGATCTCGTCGCCGTAATAGATCACCGGCGTGCCGGGCATCGAGAAAAGCAGACTGTTCAACAGCTCGATTCGGCGGCGGTCGCCCTCCATCATCGTGGCGAGCCGGCGGCGGATTCCGAGATTGAGACGCAGGCGCCGGTGGATTGCATAGAACTCCCAGAGATAGTCACGCTCGCGGTCGCTGACCATCTCGAGCGTCAGCTCATCATGATTGCGCAGGAAGATCACCCATTGACAGCATTCCGGCAGACGCATCGTCTTCTCGACGATGTCGGTGATGGGTTGGCTGTCCTCGCGCGCCAGCCCCATGAAGATCCGCGGCATCAGCGGGAAGTGAAAGGCCATGTGGCATTCGTCGCCGCGGCCGAAATAGGGCAGTGTGTCTGCCGGCCACTGGTTCGCTTCGGCCAGCAGCACGCAGTCGGGGTTGCGCCGCTCGATCTCGGTACGGATGCGCTTCAGGATGCTGTGCGTTTCGGGCAGGTTCTCGCCACCCGTTCCCTCGCGCTCGACGAGATAGGGCACCGCGTCGAGGCGAAAGCCATCGACGCCGAGGTCGAGCCAGAAGTTCAGGATCTTGGTGATCTTCCGCATGACGTGGGGATTGCGGAAGTTCAGGTCCGGCTGGTGGTGGTAGAATCGATGCCAGTAATACTGCTGCGCGACCGGGTCCCAGCACCAGTTCGAGATCTCCGAGTCCTGGAAGATGACGCGGGCGTCCTCATATTCCCGGCCGGTGTCGCTCCAGACATAGAAGTCGCGCTCGACGGAGCCCTTGGGCGCGCGGCGGGCGCGCTGGAACCACGGGTGCTGGTCAGAGGAGTGATTGATGACCAGTTCGGTGAGAACGCGCAGCCCCCGCGCGTGCGCCGCCTCGACGAAGTCCCGGAAATCGTCGAGCCTCCCGTAGGCCGGGTTGACGTCGCAGTAGTTCGAGATGTCGTAGCCGTCGTCGCGCAGCGGGCTCGGATAGAAGGGCAGAAGCCAGATGGCGTTGACGCCGAGATCCTGGATGTAGTCGAGCCTGCTCGTCAGGCCGGGAAAGTCGCCGACACCGTCGTCGTTGGAGTCACAATAGGCACGAACATGCGTCTGGTAGATAATGACGTCCTTGTACCACAGGCTCTGGCCGTGGCCGCTCAAGGGGCGCCCGGCCGCAGTGCGCCGATCCTCGGGCACGGAAGGTGAACTGCGGCTGCCCGTGCCATCGTACCTCTGCCGATCCAAATCGAACCTCGTCGCGAATGCCCGGATCAAGATGGAACGGGCCGTTCCGCGAAGGGTTCCCGGATGTGGTCGCGCTCCCTCGATGTGAGCCGATATGCAGCCCCCGATCAGAGGCGATCGGGGGCTTTCGCATGTCCGTGGAAGATCACAGGGGCGCTCGTCGCAACGCCTGGGCCATGCAGTGGATGCCGCCGCCGGTCTTGGAGATCTCGCTCATATCGACCTCCGCCACCTCGAAACCGCGCGCTTTCAAGGCTTCGATCAGCGTGCGCGAATGCTCGGGCGCGATAATGCGGTCGCGGCCCAGCGACATCACGTTGCAGCCGAGCGTGACGGTGTCCGGATAGGGCACGTCGATGATCTCGATTCTCTTGGCCCGCAGCCAGTCGACCACCTCCGCCGGCGTGGTGTCGAGGCAGACCGCGGCGAGTTTCTCGGCGATCATGACGACCATGAGATCGATATGGACGAAGAACGGGTCGAAATAGACGAGCTTGGTTTCCCAGCCTTCCTTGTCGAACCAGGCCTTGACCTGCTGCGCGCCTTCCTCGTTGGTGCGCTCGCCGCCGCAGCCGATGAGGACGCAGCCGTCCTCGATGATGTCGAAGTCGCCGCCTTCGAACAGCCCCGCGGTCACCATGTCGTAGACCGGGATGCCGAGCCGCTGATAGGTGCGGATCGCGGCGAAGTTCTCGCCCCTGCGCCACCAGTTGCACATGTTGGTGATGACCGCGCCATAGGGTGTCATGAAGCTGGAGTCGCGGGCATAGACCTGCATCGGGAGCTCGGGCGTAGGCTCGTGATAGTGAACGGTGACGCCGAAATGCTCGTAAGCGGCGACGAGCTCCTTGTGCTGCGCCTTGGCGACCGCGACGTCGCAGGGAGCATCGCGCAGATATTTGCGCGACAGCGAGCTTGTCGCCAAGTGCCTGAGATGATCGGGCTTTCCGAGCAGGACGTCCGTGAGGGCATCATATTCGTTGTTGCACCCCCAGGAATTGAGCATTGGGGTTCCGCCGGCCTCAATGCGCCGCTTCAGCGTGAATGCCTCGTCGACATCGATCTTCCTTACCTCGTTCATTGGAGCGTCTCCTTCCATGTTGATCACGCCATGTGGATTACGGTTGGCCAAGGGCCTCCTCGGCGACCCGCTTGGCTCGGGCGTTCGCAACGATCATGCGGACGAGAATCACGATTACGGTTATGGCGGTAAGCACCACCGAGATGGCGGCGACGGCCGGGTCGACATTGTCGCGCAAGCCCATCCAGACGCGGCGCGGCAAGGTTATGGCGTCGACGCTGGTGACGAACAGCGTGACTGCGATCTCCTCCCAGGACAGCACGAAGGAGAGGAACGCGGCCGAGGCAATGCCGAAGCGGATGTTCGGCAGGACGATCGAAACCGTCCTCTGTACGAGCGAAGCACCAAGCCCGCGCGCTGCCATCTCGATGCGCCGATCGAACTGGCTGAGCGCGACGAGTATGATGACGACGGCGAACGGCGTGACCATCACGACGTGGCAGAGGACGACGCCGAACCACGTATCATAGCCGAGGGGCTCGAAGACCCTGGAAATCCAGGTCGTCAGAAAATAGAGCGTGACGGCCGATACGACCGGTGGAACGACCATCGGCAGCAGCACGAAGCCGACCAGCAGGCCCCCGAGGCGAGGCTGAAGATACCAGACGCCGAGCCCGAAGGTGGTGGCGAAGACCGTGGCCAGGATGCTGCTGACAAGCGCCACGCGGAGACTGAGAAGAATGCTGGCGCCCCAGGCCGGATCCTCGACCAACGTACGGTAGTGCCGCAGCGACAGCTCGTCATCGGGCAGCGAGAGATACTCGAACGGCGTCAGGGAAATCGGAACGATGGCGACCAGCGGTGCCAGGAGGAACAGCATGATCGCCGTGGTGATCAGAAGCGCCACGGGGCCGGGTCGGTAAATATTCACAATGTTACCCCATCAGCTTCTCGACCCGGGTCAGGCGGAACAGGAGCGTCACCAGGACCGCTACGATCGCCACCATGACGACGCTGATCGCGGCGGCGAGCCCCCAGTTGGCCGTCTGGAAAAGCTGTACATAGACGAACTCGGCCGCCATGACGCTGCGCCCGCCGCCGAGGATGGCGGGGGTGATGAAGAATCCCAGGGAGAAGACGAAGACGATGAGGGCGGCACCGAGAATGCCCGGCATCGTCATCGGCAGGAACACGGACCAAAAGGTGCGCAGCCGTCCGGCTCCCAGCCCGCGGGACGCGAGCAGGACGCGCTCGTCGAGATGCCGCATGGCCGAGGCGATCGGAAACACGGCGAAGGGGATCAGGAAGTGGGTCATTCCGACAATGACGCCGAACTCGTTGCGGACCAGCGTCAGCGGCTCGGTGGTCACGCCCAGATCCTGCAGCCACGTGTTCACCAGTCCCCGGTTGTAGAGCAGGACCAGCCAGCCGAAAGCGCGCGTCAGGGTCGAGATCCAGAACGGAACCAGGATGCAGAACTCGACGAAGATACGCTGGCGCGGCGAACCCTGCACCCAGATGTAGGCGAGCGCATAGGCGGCCGCCGTGGTGACGATCGTCACCACGGCGCAGATGCGGAGCGTTCGCAGCAGAACGCCAAGGACGATGGGGTCCGTGAACACGCGCTCGTAATTGGAGAGCCCCGGTTCGGGCAGCGTCAGGCTCCAGCCCGCCACGCCAAAGAAAGGCACCCCATAGGCGAGCGCCAGAAAGACCGGCAACGGGGCGATGAGCGCCAGATATCCGACGCCCCGCCTGGTCCAAATCATCGCGCTCTTCGCTCCGCCGGCCGCTTGTCCCGGCTCAGGCCGAGATGAGCGCGAGGTACTGGTCCAACGTCTTGGAATAGTTTTCGGCGTACCAGTCCACGTTCAAGACGATCTGCTTGGCCATGTTCTCGGGCGCTACGCAGTTATGGCGCGCCTGATCAGCCGGGATGAGGGCATCCGCCGCCGGATTGGCCGGACCCTGGCCCAGCATCTCGAACATGACGAGCTGGCGCTTCGGATCCTGGGTGGAGGCCAGGAACCTCATGGCCGCTTCCGTGCCCCCTGGATTGTTCGCCATCACGCCGAGAGCGCCGGGGGAGAGCAGGCCCTGGTCCCAGATATACTTGATGCGACCGCCCGATTCCTGCTCGATCAGCTTGGCGCGCGTATTCCAGACGATGGCCATGGGGGCCTCGCCGGTGAGGAGGACGGTCTGGCTTTCCGCGCCGCCGCCCCAGAACGAGATTACATTCTCCTTGAAGGCCGCGAGCTTCTCGTGCGCCCGCTCGATGTCGAGCGGATAGAGCGCGTCCGGCGCCACCCCATCGGCGAGCAACGCCGCTTCCCAGCTTGACACTCCCCATTTGTACATCGAGCGATTGCCGGGAAACCTCTCGATATCGAAGAAGTCGGACATCGTCGTAGGGGCGTCGTCGCCATACAGCTCGGAGTCATAGGCAATGACATAGCTGAAGAAGTAAGTGGACAGGGCATAGTCCCAGACGAAACCGGGCCGGACCTTTGACTCGTCGACGACGGTGTAGTCGATCGGTTGCAGATAACCCTGCTCGCCCAGCGTCATGGCCGAGAACGAATCGATGTCGAGGAGGTCCCAGGTGATCTTGCCGCTCCTGGCCTGTGCCGTGATTGCGCCTTCGGTCGGGCCGGAGCCGTCCATCTTCACCTTGATACCGGTTTCCTCCTCGAACGGCTCGCCATAGGCCTTCGAATAGGCGTCGATCGCATCTCCGCCCCAGTTGACGAGGACAAGCTCCCTGGCCTGCGCATAGGAGAGGTTCGCGCGAAGCGCCACGGGAAGCGCGAGAAGGGCGCCGGTCGCCCTGACGAAGCTTCGCCGGCTGATGCGGCCAGCTTCGGCCTGCCGAAGGAGGATTTGAAGACAGTCCTGCTGAAATCCTTTATTCATTACCGTTCTCCCTGATCGATCTTGTCGCTCGCGTCAGTGCGAGCTCTTCTCTGGCAGAGCGAAGCCGCGCTCGACCGGCCATGTTGCCCAGACGTCGGCCCCGGGCCTGAACTCCGCACTCGCGTCCGCACTGCGGACGTCGAGACACAATTCGACTCCGCTTCTGGTGCGAAGCTCCAGCAAGGAGGTGGCGCCGGAATAGATTCGATTCGCGACAGTCGCGGGCACTCCGTTCCATCCGTCGGCGTCCGGGCGGCTCGCGGAAAGGGCCATGTATTCCGGACGCACGGCGACAATAGAGTTGTCCGAAGCCCCGTTCTGGCCGGCGCCATCCCCGGCCGGTGCGGTCAGCGTACAATCCTCGAAACGGCCGCGCAGAAACCCGCCATCGCAGCGCGCCTCATGCAGGGGCAGAAGATTGATGCGCCCCAGGAACTCGGCCACAAAACGGTTGACGGGCCTTTCATACACAAGGTCCGGCCGGCCGACCTGCTGAAGGCGGCCGCGGTCGAATATAGCGATGCGCGTCGAGAGGGCGAGCGCCTCGGTCTGGTCGTGGGTGACGAAGACGAAAGTGGCGCCGGTTTTTTGATGGAGTTGCTTGATCTCGCCTTGCATCTGCTCGCGCAGATTCTTGTCGAGTGCCGAAAGGGGCTCGTCGAGCAGCAGCACCTTGGGCTGAAACACCAGCGCACGCGCCAGTGCGACCCGTTGCTGCTGCCCGCCGGAGAGCTGACTCGGCCGCTTGTTTCGATGCGCCTCCAGGCCGACGGTCGTGAGCATCGCGCCGACCCGTTGCCTTCGCTCGGCCGCCCCGATCTTTTGGATCTTCAAGGGAAAGGCGACGTTCTCTTCGACCGTCATGTGCGGAAAGAGCGCATAGCCCTGAAAGACCATGCCGTATTTTCGTACTTCGGCCGGTTGTCGGGTTATGTCGATACCGGCCTCCTCGAGGTGGCCGGATGTCGGCTCAAGAAATCCCGCGAGGGTCATCAGGAAGGTCGTCTTGCCCGAGCCCGACGGGCCGAGCAGCGTCAGGAACTCGCCGCGGTCGATGCTTAGATCGATGCCGTCTAGCGCCACGAAGCGTCCGAACAGCTTGCGGATCCCCGTGGCACGAAGCTGAACATCCGTCACTGCGGTTCAGCCCATTTCCGGACGTTTCAGCACTACCTCCCAACGCGCCGATTCCGTGCCGGCGCCTTCATTGTTGTTAATAGCACGGTAAATTGAAACGAATTGGCCAACAATCGAATAATTTTTGCCGAAATGTGAAATGAAATTATCGTATCTGCCCGTCTCCGCCATGCTCTGAGGCAATCTCCGTGTTCCTGGGAATCGATATTCCGAGATCTTCCGACAGCTTGTCCTTGAGCCAGGTCCGGAACGCAGCGACCGCAGGCTGCTCCACGACGTCGTGCTCGGCCACGAAGTAGTAGGAGCCGGTGCCGGAGATGTTGAAGGCGAACGGCCTGATGAGCTGCCCCTGGCGCAGCGCTTGGGCGCAGATCAGGTCGTCGCCCATCGCCACGCCTTGCCCCGCCAGCGTGGCCGAGATCACGAAATGAATATCCGAGAAATAGATGCCGGAATCGGGATCGACGCTGCGCGTGCGCGCCGCGCCGAGCCAGCGCCGCCAGTCGGTCGGATCGATGAGATGGAGAAGCGTGCACCGGGCAAGGTCGTCCGGGCTGCTCAGACCGCCGGCCTTATTGAGGAGGCTCGGGCTGCAGACGGGAAAGAAATCGAGCGCGGCCACGAGCTCGACCCATCGCCCCGGCCAGTCGCCATGGCCGAACACGATGTAGATATGGGCGGCGCCGGAGGTCACATCGGCGAGATGGGCGGGCCGGATGACCTCGAGCTGGAGATCGGGATGGAGTCGGTGGAAATCGTCGATATGGCGGGAGAGCCAATAGGTGCAGAAGCCCGACACGCACGCGACGCGCAGCGTGCCCGTCAGGGATGTCGTGCCCGCCGCGCTCGGCGGCTCGCGCAGGAGGGAGAAGGCTCTTTGAATCTGGCGTGCATAGCGTCGCCCCGCCGGGGTGAGGGCGATGCCCCGGCCTTCCCGCTTGACGAGCTTGGTGCCGAGCTCGCCTTCGAGAAAGCGAAGCTGATGGCTGATCGCGCTGCGGGTGAGGTTGAGCTCGGCCGCCGCCTTCGAGACGCCGCCGAGCCGGGCGGCCGCCTCGAACGCCCTAAGCGCATTCATCGACGGCAGGTACATGGGTCGCTCCAATTATAGCCCTGGGCCGAATTGTAGAATGATATTCGCCGAACCGAGGCAATCTTTTCACTTTTCGTCAAGATCGGTTCAAGGATCAATAGACCGCAGCAAGGATCGCCAACGGAGAGGACGCGATGTCGAACGCGAAGGCTGCGGCCCTCGACTGGGTCGAAGCGAACCGGCCGGATTGGTCGGCCTGGACGCGAACCATCTGGGATTTCGGCGAGACCGCTTGGCGGGAATATCGCTCGGTCGATTTCTATGTCGACCTCCTGACCTCGGAGGGCTTCTCGGTCGAGAAGGGCTCGGGGGGCATGCCGACGGCGTTCTGCGCGGTGTGGGAGAACGGCCCGGGCCCGACGATCGGCGGCTATGCCGAATATGACGGCGTTCCGGGCAACTGCCAGGCGGCCGACACGGTGAAGCGTCCGCGCGAGGGTCTCAGTCCCCATGCCGGCGGCCACACCGATCCCCATTCTGCCCTCGGCACCGGCGCGCTCGCGGGCTTTCTCGCCGCCAAGCACGCCATGGAGAAGCATGGGCTGAAGGGGAGGCTCAAGTTCCTGGGTGAGCCGGCCGAGAAGCTGCGCGGCTCGAAGCCGATCCATGCGGCGCGGGGCTATTACGACGACCTCGACGCCGCGATCAGCTTCCACCCCTTCTACATGCTGCCCCTATGCAACACGGTGCGCTGGGACACCCATTGCGGTGCCGCCTACGCCATGGTCTACAGCTTCACCTGCGACGCGCCGGAGAGCTGGCTCGCGGCGGCCTCCGCTTCGCCGATTCCGGCCGCCCATGCCGAACCGCGCGCGCCGGGTGCCAACGATGCGGTCGTTCAGATGTATCTTTCGGGCAAGGCGCTCAAGGAGCATCTCGCTGGCACCGGCGTCTCCTGGTCGATGAGCGAGGCGATTCTCGCCATGGGGCAGGCGACGGCCGACAACATTCCCGCCGCGATGGCGCAGATTCAGTACATCATGCGCGTGCCCACGCTTGAGATGGCGGAGCACATCACGAAGGGGCTCGACCATTACGCGGACTGCGCGGCGCGGCTCGCCCATTGCTCCTGGCGACGCGACTGGGTGTCGAAGTCGCGGCCCGGCCTGGCGAACCATGTGATGGCGCGGGCAACCTATGGAAACCTCGAAGCCGTCGGCGCCCCCCGCTTCGAGGGCGAGGCGGTGCGCCTCGCCCAGGAGATGCAGCGCAGTCTGGGCCTGGAGCAGATGGAGGCTCCCTATCTGCCGGCGATCTCCGAACTGATCGCCCCCGAGGAGGCCGAGCATCGGCTTCGCCGCATCCTCCCGCCCAGCCAGACCCACTTCACCTCGGACGATTACACCGACTATTGCTGGCATGCGCCGACGGTGCGGCTGTATGTCGGCCGGCCCGCGCTCAGGCCGGCGCGTCCGGGCCATGCCTATCCCGCCTGGGTGATGAATGCGCTGGGTGGACTTTCGCCCTGCATCGATCCGATGATCGAGGTCGCTGGCAAGACCATTGCCGCGACGATCCTCGATCTGGTGACCGACGACGCTCTCCTCGCCGCGGCCAAGGCGGAGTTCATCGAACGCACCGGCGGCGGGGTCGGCGGCAGGCACTGGATTCCTCCGCTCGCGGATTACGACCCGCCGATTCACTTCCGCTGGCCGGAATATGTCACCACGGTCCGGGGACGCGAATGGGTCGTCCCTACGGCCCCATGGGACGGAGCGTAACGGAGTCCCGGGCATGTCCACGAAGAACCTCCTGATACCACGCGACGGTGTTCTCGACCTGATCGCGGAGATCGAAGCGCTCGGCGGCGTCCCGCGCCGCATTGGCGGACAGGCATGCACGCAAATCGTCGTCTGCCAGCAGTGCGAGCGCCGCGGCCGCCATTCCCGCCGCGTCTCCCGCTTGCACGAGAACGCCGGTGGCTTGATCGCGCGGTACGGCGGGACCGGCCCAGCCGCCCGGCGCGTCCGCCAGACTCCTGACCTGTTCGGAAATGCCGCCGACCGCCGTGGCGATCACCGGAACCGCTGATGCCAGCGCCTCGACGATGGTGGTCGGCAGATTGTCGGCCTTCGCGCCATGCAGATAGAGGTCGGCCGCCTGATAATAGGCAGCGACCAGTGCCGGGCTCTCCTCATAGGGCACGAAGCGGAGCTCGGCCGAGCCGAAGCGCTCGCTGGGGCCGGTGTCGCCGAGGGCGATCAGGAGCAGGGGCCTGTCGCCGCTCGCCTGGCCGCAGATCCGGACCGCTTCGCGCACCGTCTCGTAGTCCTTGAACATGTTGCGCCTTGCGGCGTTGGCGGTGAACAGGAGCATGCGCGGTTCGACGGGGAGGCCGAGACGTTGTCGCGCCGCCGCTCGATCGGCCGGCCGGAAGACCGACCGGTCGACGCCGTTGTAGATGACCCGCGACTCCGACACGCCCTCGAACAGGATGGATTCGCGGGCCCGGTCCATGAGCCACTGGGAGGGCGTGCTGACATAAAGGCGGGAGGCGGCATAGACGGCGCGCTTGGCACGCCAGTTCGCGGCCGTGGCGTCGCGCCGGACCGGCGGATAGATGTGCAGCCCCGGACAGGCGCCACAGCCGGAACGCCAACGCTCGCAGCCCATGGTGTAGGCGCAATGGCCGGTAAAGGCCCACTCGTCATGCAAGGTGAGGACGACCGGGACCGAGCGGCTGAGCCGGACGAGTTGGCGCAGGTCGAAATACCGGCCATGCAGATTGTGGCAATGAACGACGTCGGGGCGATGAGGGGGCAGGTCGAGGATCCCGGCCGTGCCGGGATAGCGGAAATGTTCACGGCCCCGAAGCCGGTCTACGGAGTAAAGCGGATTGCTCAGCAAGTTTAGTCCCTGCTGAATCCGGCGGATGCCGCGCACCCGGCTCACCAGCGGTTCGAGGGCGGCGCTCCCTTCCTGCACCAATCGCGCCCACCGGCTTTCAGCCGGATTGCCCGGAATCGCGAAGATGTCGGGGCTTTCTATATTGCGCCGGCCTACGGCCATCCATGAGCGATGACCACGGTATTTCAGGCCTTCGTGCAGGGTGAGGGCCATACGCTCGGCGCCACCGCCTTGGGCGGCGCCGCTGACGACAAGGACTTTGAGCGGAGCGACGGGATGCTGCAACGGTCGGGTCAGTCGAACGGCTTCGGTGCGGCGCGCAGTATCGCCGCTGGCAGCCGAACGGCTCCTGCATTTATGAGCCGGCGCCGGATGCGGCGCAGCCACAGATCCACGGGGTCGAGCCGCTGCACGATCCACCGTCCGAGAGCGTACCAGGGAGAGGCCAGCAGACGCTCGATGTCGGCGGTCTCGCGGAGCGAAACACCAGAGACGCCACCGGTCCTCACGTCATGAATCATGGCCTGGACTTGGTCGGGGTGAGGCCCGCTGTACCGTTCCAACCAGCTCAGGAAGTTATAGACATTGTGAACGCGGAAGGGGCGGCGTAACGACAGGAAGGCATCCTGCGCCCACTGGACGGCGCCCGCGCGCATCGCCCATTCGGCATTGGCGTAGTAATCGCATTTCTCGATGACCTGCTTGGGCAGCAGCAACGAGTAGTGATAGAGATGAATGCCGCGGGCCGCCAAGGTTTCGCCCTTTATCCAGTGCAGGTCGCGCAGGTTGCGGCCCTGATCGTCGAGGACGGTGGGCGGACGATGAGTCGCATAGCTGTAGCCGTGCCCCCACTTGAACAGCCGGTGATAGTAGGTCGCGCCGCGGCGAAGATACCAACCGTCCACCCTGTAGTCGAGCCCGCCCCAGAACGTGATCTGCTTGAATGTGACGGCGGTGATGGTCGGGTCATCGCGGAGCATGGCGAGAACCCGCGCCATCTCCTCGGCGCGGTAGAACTCATCCATGTCGACCTGCCATAGATAGTCGCCGGTGGCGCGCTTGGCGTAAGCTTGACTCTGTTCGTCCTTTTCGCCCGGCCAGAAGCCGTTCGGGTGGCCCTCATCCTCGGCGGTGACGATCGTCACCTTGTTCTCGGGGTCCTCCTCGGCCTTGAAGCGGCGCAGGATATCCAGCGTGCCATCGCGCGAATGCCCATCACTGGAGGCGACGTTCTGCGCGCCCGGTGCCGCGCCTTCGGCGACGATAATCTCATGCGCGAATGGGTAGAGCGCGCGCAGGGTGTAGCGGGTGAAGGGCTCGCCGTTGAGGACGATGATGCCGAAGGTAACGCGGGGCAGAGACATATCGGCGCCGGACTCAGTGCCGGGATGCGGCGCCGGCCGCCGCAAGCGCCTCGTCCGTGACGAAAGTGAAGTTCCAGCCGTCGAGGGCCACCAGCTTGTATCCGGAATCGAGGACGCGGCCGATGGTCTTCCGGAAGCGGAAGGGCGGTACAGGCTGATCGATCTCCATACACAGAACCGTCGGGTGGATCCGCTGCTTCAGCATCGACCGGACGACTTCGTGTTCGGCGCCCTCTATGTCGACTTTCAGCAGATCGATCCGTCGATGCTCGAGCTCTGCCATCAGAGACGGCAGGCTACGGCATTTTGCCTCAAAATAGTCGCTGGTCTCCTGAAGGTTCAGAATGGAATGCGACACATGCGCCGGATCGCGCGGTGCGAAGAACCTGAGCGCCTTATCCTCGGACCATAGGCCGACCGGCAGGAAGTGGAAGAGCGAGATGTCGGCGGCCTGCTGCTCGACATGCGCGACGGCGCGCGGCGTCGGGTCGAAGGCGAACACGCGGCAGCCGAAGCGTGCGATGAGCCCCAGATCGAAGGTGATGTCCTCGCCGACTCCGCCGCAATAGCAGATCCAGTCCGGCCGTATCAAATTGGTGGGGACCGTCCATCCGCCATAGCCGCTGCCGATCTTCTCGAGCGCCAACCCGTGATCCGTGACGATCTTCCGGGAAAATCTGCGCCGGACAAGGCTTCGGAGCTTGCCTTCCAGGCTCTTCCTGAATGTGTTCAGCGTCATTCCCCTATCTTTCGTCGCCATTATCGTTGGCGGTCCCCCGATCGAGACATCTTCGATGTCGAGGCCGCTCTCCTCGAGCGAGTTCTCCTACGCCGACAGAATATAAGGATTTCTCGGCAAGTCCCTGATGAGCCATCCCTGTTCCGAGAGGCATTTCCTAGTCTGTGGATCAGGCTCTCGCTTGAACAGAATCGCCATGAGAAGCGCGGTGCTGGAGCGCCCGGTTCGCGCACGGGCATCAGCGGCTGTCACTTGCCTCTTGATCTCGCGAAAGATCAGCGAGGTTTCATCCGCGGGCTCGAATTCGCAGCCCTTCACGTAATGGTCGTTCAGGCCCTTCAGGGCAATCGCCGGAAGATTCGCTCCCAAGGCCGCCTTTTCGATCTCCCGCGATGACACTGTGTATACGTAATTGCCGGAATCCTCATAAGCCGGCTGGTTCCCAAGCTTGTAAAGTGCGGATGGGACAACTTGCACACCGCTTCCGTAGCCTAGGCGGGCGGCCAGCCAGCGAACGAGCGCTTTAAGCATCTGCCTCGGGCCAGCGAGCAGCGACGTCGGTCCGTCGACGGCCTGATCGCGCGGCTCGACCAGGATCACCGCCTCGCGGCATGCTCGGATCATCTCGAACAGAGCGACAGGTGCCCGTGGGAAATGGTGATAGCTTTCCTTGCAGAAGACGATGTCGAAGCTGTCGTCTGGGAAGGACAGGTTTTCGGCGTTCTCCACGCGATAATCATCGATTAGATCGCGCTCCTTGGCCTTCTTGAGCAGGGCGTCGCCGATATCCGTCGGTAGAACATTTTCGAAGCCAAGCTTCCGGATGCGGATTGCATCAAGCCCGAAGCGGCCGTCTCCGATCGTCAGCCAAGAGAGGTCGGGCCGGTGTGTGAAGCACTGCACCGGCTCGTACATTCGTTCATGCCGCCAATAGTCGGCGGTGTCGGTTCGAAACCAACTGTCATGCACCGGTTGTCGCTCGCGATTACGACTGTCCTTCACCCAGTGGTTTGTGTGGCTAAGATGGATGTCTTGGTATGTCATCCCCGATTGCACTCCGGTCGTGTTTCCGTCTCCGATCTCCACAGCATGACAGGCCCCCGGCTTGAGGCCGAACCGGAGCCGGAAGGGCGAAAGTTCATTGCTGAGCCTCCTCGGATACTTTGTCCTGCGCTTTGCTTGGCACCGGTCTGCCGGTCGTCATCTTTGATGAACCCAGCGTCAGATCGAGCCCAACGCGAACGGCATGAGCAACGAGGGGCAGGATTTCCTCGATGTAGCTGTTTCGCCAGTACGGATACAGAGCACGATTTCGCACGAAGACCCGGTACAGAGCCAGACGGAAAGCTCGACCGGCGAATTGGGCAACCTCGAGCGCAAGGCTTGCCGCTTCGCCGGAAGATCTGTGGCGAACCGGTAGGTCTTTTGCTGTGATCCGCTTGCCATACCACGAGAAACGAGTTGCCTGGACTCTATGCGTCAAGAATTTCCGGATCCGCGTCTTTTCGGGGCGGACCAGGTGCGTGACTGTCAGGGCCGGGTCGATGATGATGCGCGGATCGGTCTCCCTGGATCGGATGAGCTGCTGCAGCGCGACCTCTTCGCCGAACCCCATCCGCTCTCCCTGCATGCCGAGATCCGGCCGGAAGCCGCCATGACGCCGAATCAGGTCACGGCGAATGAACATGTTGCCGCCGCTGAGATATTCGCTCTGACCGAGTGTGCGGCGGACGGCTCCAAAAGCGTATGTTGACAGATAGGTCGGCCGGAACCAGTCCGGCTTCGGGCCGTCGAACGCGGAGACATAGGGGCCGCCGAACATATGGGGATCGTATGCATTCACGATATCGGCGGCGGCCTTCAGCCAGTTTGCCGGCATGCGGCACTCGTCGTCGACGTAAGCAACGAAGCGCCCGCGTGCGTTTCGCCATCCGGCATTGCGGGCATGCGACAAACCTTGCGCCGGTTCAAAGAGATAGGACAGGTTCGACGTATGGGCGGCGAATCCATCGACAACCTGCCTCGTGCGGTCTGTCGAATTGTTGTCGACGACGATGATTTCGTAACTGCCTCGGTCGAATTTCTGTTTGCAGAGACTATTGAGGCAGGGAGGCAGCATATCCGCCCGGTTGTAGGTGCAGATGACGACGCTGAACAGCAAACCGTCATGCTCGGTGTCCGCTCTCGCCACCTCAGCCGGCATCGATGCCACATCCGCAAAAAGCGTGTCGACCTGATGCCGATCTTCCGATCCTCCTGCGGCCTTCGGACTTGCCGGCACTTCGCCCTTGCTGGGCGCCGCCAGTCGCTCCCGTGCCTTTAGCCATTTGACAACCAACCAGTGTGCCACGAAGAGGATCGGCTTTATGGCGAAGATGAACTGACACCAAGCACGCCAAAGGCGGCTCCGGCGCCGGTCCTCGGGCAGGATCTGCCAGCCGTCCGTGCCGACGAATTTGCCCCGGGGTCGAAAGGCGCCAGCCGTTTCCGTATAGGCAATCCGCGTTGTGGTGAGGAGCCGCCACCAGGCGTGCAGTAGGCCGCTTCGGCGCAAACCCCCGCGGGTAAGCCGCCAAGCCGCATTGTCGATCGTATAGTGGCGTTCCTGAAAGCCCGGCGCCAGCGCGCGCGCGATGCGCCTGTTACGGTTCGCCTCAGGTCCCTCACGACCAACACCCTGCGGAACATGGGCATAATCGTGGTTCTGATGGACTATCGTGATCGACGGCGTTCCGTCGATGATCCGATAGCCTTCCTGCTCGGCATGGTGAATCAGCCAGTTGTCCCAACCCGGCCGGCCGATCGCGAAATCCGGGATCGCCGCGAGTTGACCGCGCGGGTAGATGAAGTAGTCGATGCCGGTCGGCGGGTGCCGGACGCCCCTGGCGGCGACGACTTGCCGCAATTCCATTTCCCAAATGTTCCGGAAGGCGAGCGGCCTCGTCACGTCGAGATTCCAGCGCCGTCCGATCAGCAGGAACCGTTCGCCAAAGGCATCGCGATGCCGTGCGATCTGCTCGGTCAGGTCGGAAAACAGGATGATGTCGGCATTTATGTAGCAGAAGAGGTCGTTGCGCCCGATCTCTTGCGCCCGCCGGAACATATCGCTGAGCAACGGGGTGCCGAACTCGGTGCACGTCACGTCCGGCACATGGATGAAGCCCAATCGCCCGGCCACCTCGGCCGTGCCCGGGTCATTGCCGAAGAGGATGACTTCGGCGCGGGGGTACAGCCTCGTCCAGCTGAGCATCGCGTTGCGCTGGATGACGCCGGCATGGCCGGTGAACGGTTTCGGAGAGGTGAAGATTGTAAGCATCTGCTGAGGTCGAGCGGAGGGCGTTAGCGCGGCATGTCTGCGCGAACGGCGTTGCGGAGCCTGAATGGAAGGTGGGAGCGGAGCCAGTCCCACAAGGCGCCATCGCCGCGCAGAAACCTGGCCCTTCGCGCCAGGATCACCATTGGAAGTCCGAGAGCGCGGGCGAAGCGCACCTGTAGCGCCCGACGCAAAGTCGCGAGCTCATCGTCGCCGATCCGTTCAGCGGCGGCCAGACGGTCCAGCAGATCGAAGAATATCGCGACATCGCGCAGGTCTCGCCGCGAGAGATCGTCCGGCAGCCGCTGGAACCACGATCGCAGCCGGCGGACATCCAACGCCCCCATGCGGTCCTCCCCGAGCAGGCGCGCGATCTGCCGCCGGGCGATCTCGTCCGCCACGGCTTGTTGTTCGGCAAAGCGGGTCGAGGTGATCGCGTCACCGTGAACGCGATGCTCCAGCAGCGGGTCGGGAAGGTTGGCGCCGCGGCCCGACTGGAGAAGCCTCTGCCAGAGCTCGTAGTCCTGCGCGAATGGCAGGGTTTCGTCGTAACCCGATCCGTGTCGCCCAGTTGCCTCGGCCCGGAACATTACCGAGCTGTGGCAGAAGGCGTTGTGGAACAGCATGTGCCACCGGATGGCGCCATCGGTCGCAGGCGGGCGGTGGATTGCGTCGATACCACGGGCCTCATCGAAGGCGCGGTAGGCGGTTCCGATGAGCGCCACTTCGGGATGCTCACCGAGCCATCGAACCTGTTTTTCCAGGCGCTGCGGCAGGGAACGGTCATCAGCGTCCTGGCGGGCGATGTACGCGCCCCGGCAAGCGGCGAGTCCCCGGTTGAGCGAGGCGGTGAGTCCAATGTTGCGGCGATTCGTCAGGATGCGGATGCGTGAGTCTGCGTGGGACGCAAGAATGGCCGGCGTCGCATCCGTCGAGCCGTCATCGATGATAATGAATTCGAAATCGGTGAAGGTCTGCCTGAGAATGCTCTCCACGGCCTCATGCAGATGCGCTTCCGCATTGTAGGCACTCATCAGCACTGAAACCTGGGGCTCAGCCATTCGGTACAGCCTCGGCCCAGATTTCGCCCCATCGAATCTCGTGATAGGTCAGCCGCAAGCCGGCCTCCCGCAATTCTCCCACGAACGCCTCATATGTGTACTCGACCTTGTGGTCCTGGTCGAGGCGCCACTCCAGGCCCAGCTCCTTCTTCAGCGGAACTCGCCAGTCCCGTTCGAATAGCGGCACCCTGATCAGGAAGCGGTCGGGGAGGGCCGCCGCCCGGACGCGGCGCAGGAAGTCGGGTCGTTCATGCAGGTGCTCAAGCACGTTGGAGAGCACCACCACGTTGAAGGGGCCATCCTCCATCTGCCGGGTCGCATCGGCGATCTTGTAGGTCACGCGAGGATGGGCGAAGCGTTGCGTCGCAATCTCGATGTTGCGGGGAACGAGATCAACGGCCGTGACGATGGCGTCCGACCGCTCGGCGATTTCGTAAGCGAGCTTGCCGAGGCCACAGCCGATATCGAGTACACGCTCGCCGGAGGCGATACGGTCGACGAAGAAATCGTGATAGCGCATGTGGCGGTGCTTCGTGTGCAGTCCGCCGCCATAAGCCACGGATAATCGCCCTTCAATCGGGTAAAGCGCGGCCTCCAGCCCCAAGACGAAACGAAGCGCCTCGTCGGGCGGCAGGCGTGCCGCGCGGGCCTGCACGATGCCAAGCAGGACTTCTTGCAGGCGATTGCCTGCCATCCGCTCGATCCGGCGCGGCAGCGCGGTCCAAACCCATCGCGTTAACCGGCCGAACATTATTTGCCCTTTCCTGCCTGGAGCAGTTCCTCGTAGAGCTCACTTTCGCGACTCACGATGCGGTCGAGCGCGTAATGGGCCAGCACATCCTGCCGTGCCTGATGACCGAGCCGTTCTCGTAGCGGAGCATCATTCAGCAGACGCGTCACGGCAGCCCGCAAGCCCGCAGCATCGGTTGGACACAGCAAGCCGTTCTCCTCATGGCGGATTACGTCGCGAATGCCGGGCACGTTGGTTCCGACAACCGCCCGCCCACACGCCATGGCCTCGATCAGCGCTTTGGGATGGCCTTCGTAATGCGATGGCAGGACGAAAATCGCACCGCCGTTGATCATCTCCGGGAGTTTCTTGTGAGGAACCGATCCTAGAAGGGTCAGGGGCAGGTTCAACTCGGCCGCTGCCCGGATAACCTCCTCCTTCTGATCACCAGCTCCGGCAATCGCCAGTTCGAGGCCAGGTAGTCCGGCCAAGGCGGTAACGAGCGTGAGGAGGTTCTTCTCCACGCCAAGCCGCCCCACATAGATGATCCGCCGTTCGCCGGTTCCGCTAACGGGGCGAGGGGCAAACTGTGTGGTATCGACATAGTTGGGAATGACGTCGACTTTGGCCGGATCGAGCCGGTAGCGCTCGATCACCATCGCACGGATCTGCTGTGTCGTTACCACGGCCCGGTCTGCGCCGGCAAAGGCGGCCTGCTCTTCCTCGCGTGCGCGTTTGGCGGTGGCCGATTCCGGGTCGTTCCTCTGCTCGACGACAAAGGAGTGCAGGTAGCCGCACCTCGCCACGAAGCGGGCGCCGGCGGCACGGGCCACGTCCAGCGCCAAGCGGGCACCCGGCATCTGGTTCGTCTTAACGATGGTCGGCCGGCGCAAGGTACGGGCCCAGCCATGCACCAGAAAGCGCTCGTACCAAGCGTTCGTCAAACCGAGGCGATTGCAGACGACCTTGATGCCGTCCAGGCGCTTGCGGTAGTCGAGGTCGCGACGGTCGCCGTAGGTGACCAGAGTCAATCGTCCGACCTGCGGCCGCAGCTCGCGGTAGAGTTGCACCTCCCGATCGAAGGAGCCACTGGCGTCCCACGCGGCCAGGGACATTCCGCGGGTCATGAACAGGACGAGATGGGTGGAGCGGAGCGAAGTCATGGAGCGGTGCAGGTTGGATGGGTGGCGCCAGATCAGGAGCGCCGCATGACGTAGTACGCCATGTGATAGCTCGGCGCCAGAACGCGATTCAGGAGGCGCTTCATTCGTGCCGCAGTCGGTCCTGGCGTATCATAGAGCCGCTGCAGCGGCCCCTTGATGAAGGGGACCTCGTCCTTGAGACCCTTGATGCCGTCCATCCCGCTCCTGTGGACGAGCTTGAAGCCCCGCTTCTCGAAGCGGGCAGTGACGCGCGCTGGGTCGAGCGCGAACTGATAGAAGCTGTCGATCCGCCCCGGCGTCTCCTCGTAACGTGCATACAGGCCGAGCCGCGCCTTCAGGCGCCGCAGCGGCGACATGGCCGGGACCGTCATGAACAGATAGCCGCCCGGCCGCAGCACGCGCCACATTTCCTCGAGAATGGGATCGAAGCCGTCATAGAAATGCTCGATGACGCCGAGCGACCAGTATCCGTCGAAGGATGCGTCCGAGAAAGAGAGGCGCCGCACATCCTCCACCTGGACGTTGAGTTCCGGCGCAGCATCGTTTACCGCTGCCACCGTCCGCTCGGCGAAATCGACGCCAACGGCTTGAAAACCGGCCTTGTACAGTCCCCAGACCGTATTGGCCTGCCCGCAGCCGCCCTCCAGCACCCGCGCCCCTTGGGCAAGATATCGCATCGTCTCGCGCACGACGAAGCCGTTGCCCCGCTCGATGCGCTGGCGCAGTTTCTCGCTCTGCCAGTGGTCGTCCCAGAACGCGGAAGAGGCGGCCTGCTCGACGAAGACCAGGCGATTCTCGGTCTTGTCGTAAAACCTTGTCATGAAGTGCTGACACCCGGAAGGAATAGACGCCACAAAGCCGCCGTCCGGCCTGCTCGCGGATCAGCCGGCGGGTCGGTGCTGTCGAAGAGCGCTTCGGCATCACTGAGCGCCGCGGGTGCCTCGCGTGCTGGCGGCAAAGTGCGGCAGAAGGCGACGAACCGATGGTTCAACGCTGCGATCGAGTAGTGCTCCAGGTAGGTGGCGCGCAACGCCTGGCCCATCTCCCGGCGCCTCTGTGGATCTTCGCAGAGGGTCCGAAGGGCCTGATACCAACTGAATGCATCATGGACGAGATAGCCGTTTTCGCCGTTTCGGATGATCTGTGCGGCGGACGGAAACATATCGGCGATCACGGGTATGCCATGCTGTGCGAAAGTCAGGATGCGGCCCGCATTGCTGGTCGCCTTGTAGCGGACCAGATACTCGCTCGGATGCGCGCCGAAGGCGTCATCATACGGTGCCGTGCTCCGCAGCGCCTCGCGTCGCCGGTGCATCGGCGTGAGGTTCGGCACGATACCGATATCGGCTTGTGCAAGTTCCCGTTCGTATACGCGATCATGCCAATCGATGGTGCGCACCCGAACGGATCGCCCGGGGAGGAATTTCTTAGGTATCGGAGATAGGGCCCGGACATTGTAGATGACGTGAAGCTCCAGCGGCACGTCTTGCGCTAGCTCTTCGAGCGCTCGGGTCACATGAGGGAACATGGAGGTCGCGTGCGCGCGGTTGCCATGATAGGTGACGATCACCGGCTTCTCGGCCGCGGGCGCCCACGTCTGCTGCCTGGCCTCGGGAAAGATCGGGTACTCGAAGATGTTCGAGAAGTAGCGCGCGGCCATGGCGCTCATCTCGGGGCCATTGGAAACGAGAAAGTCCGCGCCGCGAGCTGCTTCGAGCGTTCCAGGCCGAATATCAATCACGCCGATCTTTGCCGCCGGGTTGGCGGCCTGGGCCTCGCGTATCCTCGGGTCGTAGCCCATGAACAAGACCACGTCGAAGTTCTCGTAGTCCTGGCGGAAGGCGGTGAAGGTGACGCCGTCGATCTCGTCCAGGCGGCGGAGGTTCTCCAGGTTGATAAGCGTCGAGACCGCCTGTGTTCGCTCGGTCGTGAGCAGAATGCGCATCACGGCCTCTTCGGCAAATCGCGTGAAGCCGCAGTGGCGACCTCGGCCTTGGCGGAAAGGTCGGTCATGAGCTTGCGATAAATGTTCAGCACGGCCCTAACGTTCGCGCCGCTGTCGAAACGACCGAGGGCCTTGACGCGGCCATGCTTCCCGAACTCGCGGGCGCGGGAAGGGTTCTGCGCGATGAATGTGAAGGCCGCAGCCAGCGCCTCCGGCGCGTCACGCGGGACGAGAAGGCCATCCTCGCCGTTCGCGATCTCGGATCGCATGACCGGCGTGTCGAATGCCACGACCGGCTTCTCCATCGCCCACGCCTCATAGACGGGGCGGGCGAAGTGGGGAATGGTTCCGGCGAAGACGAGAGCGTCGCAGGCCGCGATCAGAGGCGCAACGTCGTCGACATGACCGACTTGATGGAGCCGGCTTTCGACACCGGCGCATTCGGCTTTCACGCGCTCGGGATAGCGCCAGGTCTGCGTCGCCCGCCAGCCGATTCGAACCGCCAGGTTCTCAAGCCGCCATCGGAGCCGCATGGGCATCGTCGGGCGTATCGGCTGTCTCGGCAGGTGGTCGCCGGCAACCACGAGATGGAATCGGTCGGGCAATGCCTTCAACGCTCTAATGAGCTGCCACGCGCCCTTGCGATAGGAAAAGCCGCCGAGGCTCAGGATCACGAAAGCGTCGTCGGGAATTCCGTGGGACTTGCGCGCTGCCTGCCCATCGTGACGTTCCGGCGCGAAGCGATCCAAATTGACCGCGTTGTAGACGACGTTGACCTTGCCCTCGCGGTCACTGCCGAGGCTCGCCGCATCTTGTGGGCTGATGGCGATGACGGCGTCGGCGGTGCGACGCAGGAAGGAGCCATAAAGGTGCTTGCGAGGATTCCAAGCCCTCCCATGCAAGGTCTCGCGAACATGCCAGACGAGTGGGATGCCGGCGCGCCGTGCCGCGATGGCGGACGTCCACAGAGTGGCGGAGTTCAAATGCACGATATCCGGCCGATGGCGACGCAACCAGGCCACCTCGCGGGCGATCGTTGCCCGGGCGGCCATCAGCTGGCGTAGCAACAGGCCGAGTGCGCTGGCCTGGAAAAGCGGGCTCCAGCCGATGAGCTTCTTGCCGGTCAGGACCGGGGTTTCGATGTACTTGTCGACTTGCGCCCCTTCGATCTGTGCGAAATAAGGCATCATAGGGCTGAAGACGCACCAGATCCGCCGCTCGGTCCGCGGGGCCTGGCGTCCGATCTCCTCGACCAGAATGCGCAAGCTTGTCGGCGCGCCGCCCGGAACCTGCCCGTGATGGATATAGGCCACCACTGCCGGCAGCGGTCCGGTTTCCTCCGGTCTAAGGGGCTCCGTCGTCGCGACGGCTTGGGTCTCGGCCATCGATGGACCGGCGCGCATCATGCGATGCCGGGTTTCGCCACGAGGAAATCGCCGATCGCCAGATATTCCAGCCCGGTATCGAAGAAGCACTTGATCGCGTCGCTCGGCGTGCAGACAATCGGTTCACCCTTCACATTGAAGGATGTGTTGAGAACCACATACTCGTTCGTGAGGTTGCCGAACGCCTCGATCAGGGCGTGGAAGCGCGGGTTCACATCGGCCTGTACGGTCTGCGGCCGCAACGATCCGTCGACATGGACCACCGCCGGAATGTTGTCGCGCCGGCCCGGAGCCGCGTCGAAACCGGTGATCATGAAGGGCTCGGAGCGCGGCTGCACGAGGTAGTCTTCCTTCTTCTCGTCCAACAGGGCCGGGCAGAACGGCCGAAAGGCCTCGCGGTACTTCACCGACGCGTTGATGATGTCCTTGTTCTCGGCGCGCAGCGGACTCATCAGGATCGAGCGGCCCCCAAGGGCGCGAGGACCGGACTCCATGCGGCCCTGAAACCAGCCGAGGATCCTGTTGTCCGCCAGGAGTCGGGCCACCGTCTCGGGAAGGTCCGCCGGGCGTGTGTATGGAATATGGCGGGCCTCCAGCGCCGCCTGGATCTCCGCATTGGAGAATTCGGGGCCATGATAGAGATGTTCCAAGCGCTCCATTTCGGCTTCGGGGTGCGCCTCGTAATATGCGGCCAGGGCGGCCCCTGCCGGCAGGCCTGAGTCGCCCGGGTTGGGATAGACCCAGTGCTGATCGATCCGTCCCGACTGCCAAAGTTTTCCATTGAGCTTCACGTTAAGGAAGAAGCCGCCGGCGCAGCAGAGCGTGCGCGTGCCTTCACGGTCCAGCCAGGGCAGGATAAGAGCCTGAGCCTGCTCTTCCGCGACGCGCTGTGCCTCCGCGGCGAAGTCTTCCCGGGATACTTCGCGCAGCAGGTCCCGAAGTGCCAGCGCCTCTTCCATATGATAGTGGAAGGTGCCGTGATCGGGAAAGCGATGAACCCTGGCGTAGCTCCGCGCCTCGATCAGCTCGCCGTCCCGGTAGACAGGATAGAAGCGATCGAACAACCCTGGTCGGGGCGTGCCGTAAGGCGCAAGGCCCATCAGTTTCCACTCGTCGCTTCCGTGGCGCCATCCGAGAGCTTCGGTGGCGGCCGAGTAGAATCGACCGATAGACCCACTGCCATCCCAGGAGGCCAGCGGTTCGAGCCGATTGCCTTGTCCTCGCCAGATGCTCACGGATGAGCGGTCGCCCATGCCGTCCAACACGGCGACCAGTGTGCGCTCAGTCCGACCGAGACCGGCCGTGTAATAGGCGCTTGCGGCGTGGGCGCGGTGGTGCTCGACGCGCACAAGCCGGCATTCGCGGGTGACCGGAAAACGGTCCATGTAGATTGGGAGCGGATCCTGCGACACGGGCGCAGCGGCTTCCGGTGGAATCAGGCCCGGGAAGAAATAGGCGAATTCCGGCGCCACATACTCCGAGGCAACGGCAACGGCATCGAGATCGGACGGTTCGATTTCGGCGGATTCCAGGCAGAAGCGAATGGCATGGACCGGAAAGGAGCCGTCGTTCTTCTTGCGGGTAAAGCGCTCTTCCGCGACATCTGCAATGATGCGCCCCCCGATGACCAGACATGCCGCTGCGTCGTGGCCAAATCGGACGCCAAGAATTTTCTTCATCGCCGTTTTCTATATTCTATTAATGCGTTGCTATGTATCGGAGTGATCGCGTGAGTCGATCCTATTCTGCGTAGCTCTGTCCCCGAAACCAAGAGGCGCCTCCCGTTATCGCCTAAAGCACTGGGCGAAGCGGCCGAGACCGTGGGGGCCCGATATCGCCGTACTGTAGCCATAGAAGGCCATGGCCTTCGCAAGCCGCGCTCCCGGGCGCCAGTTGCGTACCTCTCGATCCGTAGAGCGCCTGCGTCGGCCGACGTTCGTGGGATGAAAGTCCGCATAGCTTTCAGGAACATGCTCGACGCCGCAATGGTGGAAAATATGGGGCATGTAAACATGCGGCGCGGCGGCCAGATCCTCATAGCGGAAGATCGGAATGTTCTCGCCCTTGGTGATAAGCTCGAAAAGATGATCATTCTTCGCCAGCCAGTGAGTCTCGCGCCTTTCAAGGCTGTCGTCCTCCAAGTGCCGGAACTCCTGCACCAACCGGCGCCACCGCTCTATTGCATGACGGCGCGATCCACGCCCTAGAACTTCGTACTGGCTAGCAATTACGTCTTCGGGATTGCGAATAACAGCAAAGAAACGGACGTCGCGACCGCCATCACGATATTGCCTTATGAGGTTTAGGGCAGATCGATTCCCGAGATACTGCGGCGATTTATCAAAGAGAACCGGGCCGAGCCGCGCGAGACTCTGGTCCCACAGGTCGAAAATATCGTCCTTCGTCGGAGACCTCGGAACATCAAGGAATGGGTGACTTTCGGCGAGACGACTGCGGAAAGGCTCCACATCGCCCTCAATCGCCCGGGCCGCCAGATTCCAGAAATTAGGCTCCCAAATGCGAATCTCCTGGTTCCAATGACAGACCTTCACCTGGGGGTGCTCCTGAAATGCGCGGAACAGAGCGGTCGTGCCAGACCGTTTGTGGCTGAGAAGGATGAGTGTCCTCGACATTGCCGTGTATCAATTAGACCAACGGACTCACGCTTACTGTACCGAGGCAACCTTTCCAAGGGAAAGCCTCGGCTCCGTTGCCTGCTGCTATGTATGCGAGGCGGTCGGCGAAGAGGTCAAGCCGATACCGCTCGAGCACCCGTGCCCGGCCGTTCCGCCCAATCCGGCGAGCCGAGTCCGGATTGCGAGCCAAGCTCGACAGAATTCTGACGAACGCCTCTGGCGTGTTTGGTTGGGCGAAGAGAATATCTTCGCCATTGCTGAAAACGCCGCGTTCCCAAAAGCCGCCGAACTCCGAGATCACGACCGGG
The DNA here is from genome assembly GCA_003576685.1 of Virgifigura deserti. GTDB lineage: Bacteria > Pseudomonadota > Alphaproteobacteria > Dongiales > Dongiaceae > Virgifigura > Virgifigura deserti. The sequence continues at coordinate 106,754 of QOZR01000012.1, read as the reverse complement.
CAGCCACACGCCATCGCCTGAAGCGCGACGCTCTGTCCCGATGGCTGAAGGGTTTCTCTGATGGGGAGGAGAACGGCCGCGGCGTTCCGGTAGTAGGCGCGAACCTCCTCGTCTGTCAGAACGGCCTTCTTCCAATGACTGGCTATAACCTTCAGGTTGGGCGGAACAGTCCTGTCCCCGAGCAGCGACGACAGTGCTACAAACCGCTGCTCCGGCATCGCCCGCGCGATCTGATGCAGCATGTCGATGTCCCGGTTCGCGTCATTGCCGACGAAGAGGACATATTGCCCGCCTGCGTCCGACGCCTCCTGACCGGGCGTCCAGAAATCCATGTCGACCCCGAAGGGAACGAAGTGCAGCCGCGAATGCAAGTCGGGGAAGAGAGTCAGTGCCGCGCGATATTCGCCCTCGCCGAGGAACAGGGCACCTCGCGACGCCCGCAACAGATCGCGATACCTGTCCAGTGCCTGCCGCCGCTGCCGGCTGCCGTCGGGGAAGCGGCGCAGCGGCTTGCTGAGCATGCCCATGACGAAGAACAGCATCGGCACGCGCGCCCGCCCGCGCCAGCCTCGCAAATGATCGGCAAGTCCGAGGGCGACATATTCGGTACCGGCGAGCAGGAGATCGTAGGTCCGCAGATGGTGCCTCTCCTCGACGAACAGGCGCTCGCAATGCTCCATCCCCAATTCGCGGCTGCGCCGACGGTCTTTGTGGGCGGCCCACCGATAGCGCCATGTTTCCGGATCAGGTGCGAGCTCCGTCGTTTCGAGCAGCTCGACCTCCAGTCCCCGCTGTCGCAGTTGGGGCAGGCCATAGAAGAACTCCTGCGCCATCGGCACCCCCTGTTCGAGCTGCGCAAGCCGTTCCCGACGTCCGCCGGCGTGGACGAACAGGAGGCGCGGCCGGTTCCCCATCAACCTTTCTCGGCCATCAGGTTGAGGCTGGTTCGTATGCCGTCGAGCTCGTCGAAACTGGAATCTCGGCGTAGACCGGTGGTCTCCGGATCCCATTCCTGCACGTTCACGAACCCCGTTTCGGTCAGGCACTGCTCCAGAAAGGCGCGGTCGAACAGGCATTTGTGGAGGTTTTCCCGGTAGTCCTGCTCGCCGCACAGCCGCCCGAGGAGGCGCGGGTAGAGCGGGAGCCGGCCCTCCACATAGAGCCTTGTGATCGCCCCGAAGTCAGGAACCGCAACCCGTATGACGCCGCCCGGCTTGAGAAGCATGTGGATGGCTTTCAAGAAACCGAGGACCGTTTCGTCGTGATCGCGCTTCGCCTTTCCCGGGCTGGCGAAATGCTCGAGGACATGGGAGATGTAGATCTCGTCACAGCGCCCGGAAAAGTAGCGCAGACAATCCTTCGGCCCCGCGACGAGGTCGACGCTGGGCAGTGGCCGGACGTCGACATTGACATATCCATCCTGCCGATTGCCGCCACAGCCGAGATTGAGCTTGAGGGTAGGGGCCGCTGCCGCCCGCTTGATCAGGTGCCGGTTCCGAACCACTCTCGCCAGCGTCTCTACCGCTCCCATTCGCCCACTCATGTCGGCTGCTGCGCTTTGTCCAGCCGACGAAAGACCAGGTCGAAATAGCTGCCGACGCCCGGCATGCTCGAGAAGCACTGGCGTCGCTCTTCGACGAAGCCCGCCTCACCGAAGAAGGCGCTCAGATCCTCGACCGTACATCCGCCTTCGTAGGATTCGAAGTCCGCCGCCTCTACCTTGACGTAAGTGATCCCTTGCAGGGTGGAACGGGCCCCCATGAGGACGCGGAGCTCCGATCCCTGCGTATCCATGACGATCGTGTCATAGCTCCGTTCGTCGACGCTCTCTCTTCGGATCAGGGTATCGAGGGTGGTGCTGCGCATGGAAAGCTGCCCGTCGTAATGCACATGCGGCCACATCCGCTTGTGATCTTTCATCGGCAGGACGGACGACGACTTTCCCGAATTGCTCGCGATATGTAGCGCGACCTCGACGTCATCCTGATCGAGGAGCAGGGCTTGAAGCGCTCGTTGATTCGCATAGCCCCGTATGTTCTCGACCAGTTGGTCGAAAACGCCCGGGATAGGCTCAAGCCACAAGACCTTTAGATTGTGCTCGGCATAGAGGTCGCGTTCTTGGCCGCTGCTCGCACCGATATGGATCACGCCGCGCGAGCGCTTCAGAAAAAAATTGATCCGTCGGGATGCTCTTGCCCTCTTGATGCCTCGCATCCAGGCATTTATTTTCTTTTGTCTTGTCGAAATCCTGTTGAGGAAGAGCACGGATCCGTCTCTGCATTATTCGTTGTTTGAAGAGTGCTCTCGGCCGTCCCGCCCCATGGTGGGGCGGCCGATACAGTTACTGTCAATAATCCTTGGAAGCACGCTTGCGATTCCGCACCCTATTCGGGTGGAACAGTTGCAACCATTTCTTTCTGATGAAGGGGAATCGCGTCCAGTACGGCCCTCTACATAGCGACGGCATTACCTGCAGATCCCGGCTGCCGAAGGGCACCTTACTCCAGTTAAGGGTCCGGTTTCCCTCGACAACGAGCGTGCCGTCGAAGAGCTGGAAAAGATCGAGGAGAAGTTCCCGCGATCGAAAGAACGGCTCGGGATCATCTGTTTCCACGCCGAAGGGGGCCGCGTAATCGGTTCGCACAAATATCGCATTCGCGAAGGTGTTGCAGACCAGCGTATAGCCCAGTTCCTTGCCGAGTTCCCACATCGCGCGGAGGGAGCTGCCTTCGCGTAGCCGGAAGTCTGGCGCCTGAACGAAGGTGATGTGGGGGGGGATGGCCGGGTTGAACTCGATGACGATAATCTTCGGCCTGTAGTTCTTCAACGACCGCCAGACGTGATAGTCACATCCATCAATGTCGATCGATAGGAGGTCGAAATCTTTCGGAATCGGGAATTTTGCAAGAATTTCGTCGAGGGTACTTCCCGCTTCCAACCCGACATACTGGTTAAGGCAATGAACGTTCTCCCTACCCGCATGGGTCTGCTGAAGCCTTTTATGATAGGCCGGCTCACCCTCGATCTGGATGGATGACCAGCCACGGTTCATGATCAGATTATATGTGTTGCTGTAGAGCTCTCCATTCAGTGCGCCAAACTCGACGCACCATTCCGTCTGATTGGGGATGAGCTCAAGAATCTTCTCGATAACGCCATCTTCGCCTGATTGGGAGGTGACATCCCGACGGTAATTCAGGAGCCATTGATTCTTCCGCCTGTTCAATTCGAGCAAGTCTGTCAGGCACCGGCGCTGCATCAGAACTTCTGCAAGCATCGCTCCTTGTTCCGACGCCAGCAGATCCTGAAGCGCTCCAAGATCTTTCGGATTCAGGCTCTTTCGGGCATGGCTCAGGACGACATTCCGAAAATCAGGCTCTTCCGCCTTCATGGCCTCCGGTGCCCGCTCTCCGTCGATGCCATCGGGTGCCGGGCCTTGTCCGGTCGTCATTATTGAACTCTGCACCGCGAATGCTTTCTCCGCTCGCTCGGTCACGATCTGAAACCTATCTAGCTTTGGACGGCGATATAATTTGTCGTAAGGAAAGACTCCTGCCGTTCATGATATTTCTCAATTGCGTGTATGCCAGACAACGGATTGATGATGTAAATTGCGAATCCGAGATCATCCAAGAAAAACCAGAAATCGCGCAGGTAGGTTCTGGAATCGATGTTGCATCCGCCAAATTCAAACGATAGGGCTCTAATTTTCCCTGAAGTTAGGCTCTTCTGAGCTCCCTCCAGAACCTTCATCTCGTGCCCTTCGACGTCCAACTTGAGAAAATCGACTCTTTCGATATTCCTCTCCGAAAGAAACGCGTCGACGGTGGTGCACTCAACGGGGCGTTCCTTATCGAACTCCATGCCGTAATGATCCAGCTTCCGGCGATAGACCGAGGATATGCTGGCGCCCGAGACGTGGCTGTAAAGAACGAGTTGGCCTGGGTTGTCGCTGGCGGCGAGCGGAACGAGTTCGAGGCGTGGGTCGGCAATTTTCCTGATGAAGTCGTGATTCTCGGGTGCCGGCTCGAAAGCGTAAATGCTTGCCAGTTGCGGGCCGGCTATGTCGAGAAGTGCCCGGCTCCATTCACCGCGATGTGCGCCGACATCAAGTATGATAGCGCCGGAAGAGGGCAGGAAGCGTCGCGCGGCGCCCGCTTCCGCGCGGAGCGTGTGACGACCTCCAAATCCCTGCCCAAGCCAGTAACCGAGCCGCTTGTGAAGCGCTAAGGCTCCATCGTAAAGGCGCTCACGCATCGACCATATCTCTCATTCGTCACGGCGCCTTGTGAGAAGGTGCTCGCCTGTCACTGTTTGCGTCCAATATGGCGCTCGAGAGCGCTGGCTGCCGAGGCAGGCATGCGGCCGACATTGTCTGCTTCTCCAAGAGAGTGGCCCCTCGGTGGAGATCCGATCTCATGCGAAACGGACTCACATGCATCCAAGTCATGCCTTTGCCGACTTGGATCAGGGGGGCGCGAGTCGGTGTGATCTTGAAGGTTCACCGGCAGGAAGTTAGCCCCCAAAGAGTTGTCGATCATTCGCCGATAGTGGATGCGGCCGGGTTCCCATATGTCCTGGAGAACCTCTCTGGGTTCCACCGTGAAACGAAGGATCGCATAAGCTCCGAATGAGACGACCGAAATGTCATGTTCCGGCAGAATCAGAAGTCCCAATTGGTAATAGCCGGGATTGAACTGGGAAAGATCGACTCGGAACCGGCGTTTGAAGCGCTCGCCGAGCCTGACCGTGAGCCTGTCTTGGATAAAGCAGTAAGCCTGCCATTCCGTGTCGTTCCGCCCGACAAAAAGCCCGTGATAGAATTCGTCTACCTCCGCGTCATCTTGGACTGAGAACTCCAGATCGAGATCATAGATTCGGTCTGTCTCGGATGACGGAATCACGAAGTCTTTCGGAAGCAGTTGGGCGCCGTCGGACAGCTGAATACTCTCGAGGCGGAAGGTGTCGATACTCCTGTTGATCGGGACCGGCTGACTGTCCAACTGGTCCACGGCCGCTTTCTGCTGTTGCGTCAGATATCGGGAGCACACCTCCCGCGATGGCCCGATCTCCTTCATCCGTCCATGGTCAAGCCACACCGCACGGTCGGTGATGCTCAGGACCTGGTTCATATTGTGAGAGATATAGATAAGGGCCACGTCCCGCCGCAGCAGCGCCGACATGGCCTCGCGCGCCTTGGCGCGGAAGCGCTGGTCGCCGACCGCGAGCACCTCGTCGAGGATCAGAACGTCCGGGTCGACATTGATGGCGATCGAGAAGCCCAATTTGACGCGCATGCCGCTGCTGTAATTCTGCACCGGCATGTCGATGTCGTCCTCCAGCTCGGCGAAGCGCACGATTTCGTCGAAGCGTTCGTTGATTACCGACCTCGGCATGCCGAGCAGGGCGGCGCGGATATAGATGTTCTCGCGCCCCGTGAGCGTAGGGTTCATGCCGCTGCTGAGTTCGATCAAGGCCTGAACTCGTCCGCGGGTCCGGACGAACCCGGTGGTCGGCTTGATGATGCCGGTGATGATCTTGAGCAGCGTCGACTTGCCGGCGCCGTTGGGGCCGATGATGCCGAGAGCTTCGCCGCGGCGCAGAGTGAACGACACTCCCTGCAGCGCCCAGAATTCGTCCGCTCGAAGAACGGGGCTTACCGATCGGCCGGTCAGTTCGCTGCCAAGGTCCCGAACGGCATAGAACAGCGTCTTGCGCAGGCTGCGAGCGAACTTCTTCGAAACCTCCTCGACCTCGACCAGTGTCTCGTCTTCGGCTCGAGATGCAGCAGCCGAGTCCGCTTCGAGGTCAGCGAACTTGGACGTCATGCACTCTGCCTCTCGACGACGATCGGAAGCGCAATGAGATAAAAGGCCAATGCGACCAGCAGAAGAACGCAGGAGCCACCAACCGTCGGGCCCCAGCTGGCGAACGCCGGCATCGGCAGCGACGTCAGGCTCGCCCGTCCCGCCTCGATCAGCGCCGACATCGGATTGAGGGTCACCAAGAGCCGCAGCCACCCCTCAGCCGGCGTGACGTAACCAATCGGCGTGATCAGAATCATGAAAGACAGGACCATCTGCACAGCCATTCTGGTGTCCTGAAAAATCAGGTTCAGCGGTACCAACAGGATACCGATCGCCATGCCGGCCACGACAGTGCCCGCCACTATGGCGGGCAGCAGAAGAATGTCCCAGCCGGGCCAGGCGCCGAACGCCAGGAACACCACTGGCAACACGCTCATGTTGATCAGAAAATCGATCGCGACCAGAAGAACCGCGGAGACCAGGAGCGCCTCGCGCGGGAACTGCACCTTGGAGAGGATCGACTTCGAAGCCTGAACGACGGTCATCGGTTGCAACAGCGAGTTGCTGAAGAGCTGCCAAAACATTGCGCCAAGAAACGCGTACAACGGATAGGGGATCTGCGTGTCGCCGGTATTGAGGAGCTTCGTGCTGCGCATGAACGTGAACGCCAACGTCGTAGCAACGGCCGGCAGCAGAGCCCAGATATAGCCGAGAAGGGTCTGGCGGTACTTGGCTTGTATGTCCCGCTTCGCCAACTGATACCCGAGGGGAACCGCCATACGCGCCTCGCGCCACCAGCTTCGCAGGGCGGGGCCGGGGTGGCGCAGGACGCTTTCCGCAGAGTTGATTCTTTCTTCCATGGGCTGTAGCTGCTGATGGGCTCGCTGAAACGATGCAGCGGTTTTCAACATGCGCAATCAGGCGCCGTCACGGTTGCGCCGCCCATTCTCGTTGACCACCGCCTCCAAATCCGCCGCGACCATCTCGCGCACGAGCTGGCGGAAGGAGGTGCGGGGGGTCCAGCCGAGCGTCTCACGCGCCTTGGTCGCGTCGCCGAGCAGCAGGTCCACCTCCGTCGGACGGAAATAGCGCGGGTCGACCTCGACCAGGACCTGACCGGTGGCGCTGTCGACACCCGTCTCCTCCACGCCTTTCCCGCGCCACGCGATGCTGCGTCCGATCTCCGCGAAGGCGAGCTCGACGAACTCGCGCACGCTGCGGGTCTCGCCGGTGGCGAGCACATAATCGTCGGGCCTGTCCTGCTGCAAAATGCGCCACATGCCCTCGACATAGTCGCGGGCATGGCCCCAGTCGCGCTGGGCGTCCAAGTTGCCGAGATAGAGGCGGTCTTGAAACCCGTGATGGATCGCCGCGACCGCGCGGGTGATCTTGCGCGTGACGAAGGTCTCGCCGCGGATCGGGCTCTCATGGTTGAACAGGATCCCGTTCGAGGCGTGCATGTCGTAGGCCTCGCGATAGTTCACGGTGATCCAGTAGGCATAGAGCTTGGCCGCCGCATAGGGCGAGCGCGGGTGGAACGGCGTCGTCTCGTCCTGCGGGACCGCCTGCGCCTTGCCGTAGAGCTCGGAGGTGGAGGCCTGATAGAACCGGGTCTGCCGCTCCAGCCGCAGGATCCGGATCGCCTCGAGCAGGCGCAGCGTGCCGAGCGCGTCGGCGTTGGCCGTGTATTCCGGCGTCTCGAAGCTGACCTGCACGTGGCTCTGCGCCGCCAGGTTGTAGATCTCGTCGGGCTGCGTCTCCTGGATGATCCGGATCAGGTTCGTGGCGTCGGTCATGTCGCCGTAATGCATCCGGAAACGCGAATCGTCGACATGCGGGTCGACATAGAGATGGTCCACCCGCTCCGTGTTGAAGGAAGACGAGCGCCGCTTCACGCCGTGCACACGGTATCCCTTCTCCAGCAGAAATTCGGCCAAATAGGCACCGTCCTGGCCCGTGATTCCGGTCACCAGCGCAGTCTTCTCCGTCAATCCCGCGTTCCCCTTCTTTCCGATGCGCCATACAGGCCGCAGCTACTGCCGCAGACCTTCGATATTTTGCAGAAACCAGTCGTAATAGAGTTTCAGCCCCTTTTCCAGCGGGGTGGGCGCGGTCCAGCCCAACTCCGTGAGACGGCTCGTATCCAGCAGCTTCCGAGGCGTTCCGTCCGGACGCGACGTGTCATAGACCAGCCGTCCCTCATAGCCGACCGTGCGCTGGATCGCCTCGGCAAACTCGGATATCGGCAGGTCGCGGCCGGTGCCGACATTAACCGGCTGCTCGCCGGAGTATCGCTTGAGCAGAAAGACGCAGGCGTCGGCCAAGTCGTCGACATAAAGAAACTCGCGCCGCGGCCTTCCGGTCCCCCAGACGACGACTTCAGGCTGGCTCGCCACCTTGGCGTCGTGAAAGCGCCGTAGCAGGGCGGCCGGGACATGGCTGTTCTCCGGGTGGAAATTGTCGCCTGGTCCGAAGAGGTTGGTCGGCATCGCGGCGATGAAATCGCAGCCATGCTGCCGGCGATAGGCCTCGCAGAGCTTCATGCCCGCGATCTTGGCGACCGCGTACCATTCGTTCGTCGGCTCGAGGGGGCCCGTCAGCAGCGCATCCTCGGGAATGGGTTGCGGCGCCTCGCGCGGATAGATGCAGGACGAGCCCAGAAACAGCAGTTTCCGGACCTCGACCTCCTGGGCCGTGTGAATAATGTTCGTTTCGATGGCGAGATTGTCATAGAGGAAGTCGGCCGGGAAGCTGTTGTTCGCGTGGATCCCGCCTACCCGTGCCGCCGCGACGACAACCGCATCGGGCCGGTTGGCGGCCATCCAGATTTCCACGTCGCCTTGCCGCCGCAAATCGACCTCCTGTCGCCCGACGGTCAGCACATCGCAGTTTTCGCGCTGCAATCGACGGACCAGGGCGCCGCCGACCATACCGTTATGGCCCGCCACCCAGACTCGCTTTCCCGCCAATTCGAAAGTCATATTGCTCCCCTCAGGCATGGCGACGAGAGTGCCCCGGCGCGGCCGAGGCCTTGATATCATAAACCGGAATGCGAAAACACGCATGAACGCGCGCGCTTATAATCGCGGCACGGAGATGCGCCTCTTTGTAATGGACGATGATTCCGCTGCGATGCTACCGTGCCCGCCGGACGGGGGCGCGACAACAGGAACGGAGTTCGGAATTGGGCGGGATGACTACACCGGTTCTCAGTGTCATCACGCCCTGCCTGAACCGGCGCGACATGATCGCCGAGGCGATCGAAAGCCTGCTCTCGGTCGGGCGTGATCTGCCGACCGAGCACATTATCGTCGATGGCGGTTCGACCGACGGCACGCGTGACGTGCTCATGCGCTATCCCCACCTGCGTGTGATCGAGGATCCTGGCAGCGGTGTCTATGACGCCTTGAACAGGGGCATTGCCGCGGCCCGGGGGTCGCTCATCGGCATTCTCAATTCCGACGATCTCTACGACGCAGAAGGTCTTGCATCCGCCCTTGCCGCAATCCAGGCCGACAGCAAGGCCGAATACGCCGTCGGGAACGCCGTTCTTTTCGATCGTTTGGCGAGCGGGGAAGATCGAATCATCACGAGCCTGTCGCCGATGGGACGCCCGAACCAACGCGCCCCCTATGCGCCGGAGCGCCTGCGAGAGGCGGTGACGGCCCCCCCTCTTGTCAACGCGCATATCTTCCGCCGTCATTTGCTCGACCGCGTCGGTGCATTTGATCAGCATTATCCGATCTCGGCCGATCGCGAGTTCATGCTGCGTCTGGTGCTCGCAGGTGCTGTCGGATGCCGTGTGAACCAGACCGTCTACCGCTATCGGCGCCATGCCGGCTCTTTGACGATGGATCGCGGCGGCAAAAGGCGCCGGCTGACTGCCGACGAGCATGTACGCATGGCGACCGCCTATCTTCAGCATCCTATGGCGGCGCGGCTGCCGCTGCGGCTGTGGCGCGCCCGCGAGGCGACGGTGCGGCTCTGGCGCGATCTTCGCCAGGCCGACCTCGGTGCAATCCGGCGGGACAGCCGCGCCCTGTGGCGTGACGACATTCTCTGGCCGGTCCTCGCCCTGTCGATCGCGCCCGTCGAACTGCCGAGAATTCTCGCTCGGCGCATTCGTTTCCGCGCCTTCTGAACGCAACCGATGCCGCAGATCAGCGTCGTCATCCCAACGCACAATCGTGCCGATGAGCTAGGCCGTGCCATTGGCAGCGTGCGGCAGCAGACATTTCCCGATGTCGAGATCGTCGTCGTCGACGACGGTTCAACGAATCCCGGTGCGCTGTCCTTCCTTGACACGCTCTCCGCCGATGTTGTCCTTATTCGACAAGCCCAGGCTGGGCCGGCGGCCGCGCGCAACACGGGCGTCCGCCATGCAGCGGGCCAATTCATCTTTTTTCTCGACAGCGATGACGAGCTCGCGCCGGAGTGCCTCGCCGCCTTATTCGAGGCTTTGCAGCGGCGGCCCGCCGAGGGCTTCGCCTATTCGCTCGTTCGCCTCGCCGGCAGCGCCAGCGGTATCATCGGCAGCGAACCGAACTTCTTTGAATGCCTGTTCGCAAACCGGCGCCCCTACGCCATGCTCATCGGCCGATCGGTATTCGAGGCCGCCGGCGGGTATGACGAGGCGATGCGGTTGGGCAACGAGGATTGGGAGTTCAATATCCGGCTCGGCCTCGCAGGGTATCACGGCGTTCGTGTCGATGAGCCGCTGCTCATCTATCAGATCGCGGAGAGCGGTCTGCATCAATCGGTCGGCGTGGATAACCTTGCGGCGGCGCGGCGCTATATCGAGCGCAAGCACCGCGACGTCTTCAAGCTACGCGCGCTGATCGACCTCTGGCTGCGGTGGCGCCGCGTTCCCTCCCGTCGCCCGCTCTTCGCCTATCTCTTCCTCTGGGCGGTCAGTCGATTGCTCACGCCCGAGGTCTACCGAGCGTGTGCGTTGATGCTGGCGAGAGTTCGGGAGCGGCGTCAGGCCGGGTGACCACCGATGCGCTGCCGGTCTCGTCAACGTTAGGCGGAGGCGATTGTGTCGGGCAAAGTTCCGTATATAGCGCCAGCATGGCATCCGTGACTTGGGCTTCGGTGAAGCCTTCGAGAATGCGTTGCCGAGCGGCCGTGCCCATCGCGTGACGGGTTGATGCGTCGGTGACGAGCGTAGCGAGTGCATCGGCGAGCGCCATTGCGTCGCCCGGCGGTACGATCAGGCCTTCTTTCTCGTGACGCACCAGCGTGCGACAGCCCGGCACGTCCGTCGTCACGATCGGCCGGCCGCAGGCTGCCGCCTCCAACAGGCATTTCGGCAGACCCTCGCCGCCGCGTGAAGGGAGCAACGCGATATCGGCCTGCTGCCAGATCTCGCGAACGTCATCGCAATGCCCCAGCCAACGAATGTTCTCAACGCCGCTCCACTGATTCAGGACCGATTCGGAGATCGCTCTGGGATTCTTCGAGTCCGGGGCGCCCACAAGGAGGAGGCGCAGTTGAATGCCGCGCCGCGCCAGATCCTCCTGTGCCTGCACCGCGACATCGATGCCCTTCGACCACAGCATGCGGGCGACGACCGCGGCCGTCGGGATGGCGTTCTTGGGCGGCGGAAATGCGCGGAAATGGTTGATGTCGACACCAGCGCCGCCAACGACTTTCAGCCGTGTGCCGAGGTTCGGTGCAAGCCACCGCATCGTCGCGGCATCGTCCGGGTTCTCAAGGAGGACGCGGCTGCGAGAGAGACGGGCGAGACCGCCGAGAATCCAGGTGACGAGAGGCCGCGTCAGGCGAGCTGGCAATGTCGGGGCCACCGACAGGTATCCCAGGCCGGTTACTGCGAGCACCATGCCCGGGGTCCGCGCGAGCAACGCGGCCAGCCCGCCCAGGAGAACGGGCTTTAGCGCGATGAGATGAACGATGTCCGCCCGCTCCCGACGCAAGAGCCGCGCGAGCCGCAGAACCTGAGCGAGGGATATCAGGGGATTGAACGAATCGCGGCGCAAGTCGAAGGGAAGCACGCGCAGGCCGTTGTCTTGCAGATGTTTACCACGAGATTGCGTGCGCGTGACGACCGTGACGCGGTATCCGGCTTCCAGCGCTTTGCGTGCGGCAGGAAGAAAATGCGAGGCGAAGAACCAGTCTTCGGTCACCACATACAACAGGTGAGGGGCGATCTGCTGCTTGGTGGAATGATCGCCTCTCTCATGCGCGCGCGCGTGCATCGTAACACTCTCCGGCCAGTTCGCTGCAGGTACAGAGGAACAGACGGCTGGGCCGCGCTCGACGCGAGCACGCTGCAGGCCCGTAGCCGCACTTCTGGTGAGCGCTCCCCTTTAGAGACCCCGCTGCGTCTTTACATACCACATCACGGTTTCGTAGAGGCCCGCCGAAAGATCATACGGAGAGCGCCAGTTCAGGCGATGGCGCAACGCGGCATCGTCGATCGCCAGATCAGCCAGCAAGCGGTCGACCAGCCCGGGTTGCCGAAGGAGGGTTCCGGCGAGCTTGAGTCCGGATGTCGGGAACGGCACCAGCCGGGCGCGCCGGCCGAGCGTCTCGCCGATGTCCCGGATCAGCGCCGGGGTCGATATGGCGGGTCTGTCGCAAATCAGATAGGTACCGCCGAGCGGACCGGGTGCCTCCAGGGTCTTCATGATCGCGTCCGTCAGATTACCGACGAAAAGCAGGCTGCGCCGATTACGGACGCTGGCGAGTGGTAGAGTCCGGCGCTGCCAGCAGAGGTCGAGGAGGGTGCGGAAATTGCCTTCCACCCCAGGGCCGTAGACGAGCGGAAGGCGGAGGCTGACCGCCTCCAGGCTGCTGCCGCGGGCGGCATCGGCGAGCGCCAGCTCGGCCTCGCGTTTCGATAGGCCATAGGGCGTGCCGGGGGCCGGAGGCGTTTCGTCATCGAGCGGTCCGCCGTCGCTGACGTCACGCAGCGCCTTGACGCTGCTGAGATGAACGAACCGCTTCACGCCAGCTGCTGCTGCTGCAACCGCAAGCCGGTGCGTTCCGGTAACGTTCGTCGCGCGGAAGGCCGCCAGCGGGTCGCTTGCGGTTTCCTGCATGACATGCACGCGCGCGGCGAGGTGGACCACATGATCGACGCCGTCCATCGCGGCCGACCAGTGGGTTGCGCCGTTGATGTCGCCGACGACGCAGTTCTCGAAGTCCGGCCACCGGGCCGTTTCACGGCGCAGGGCGAGGCGAACACGATAACCGCGATGGGCGAGGGCAGGGACGAGAGTCCGGCCGATGAAGCCGGTCGCGCCGGTAACAAGGACGCGCGTCATCGATTCGCGTTCATCGCGCGGCCCGGCGGTCCATCTCGTGGTCCATCTCATGGGCAAGCTTGGCCGGGGGAAGCCAGGTTTCGGTTGCCGCTGCCGCATAGTCCGGCACGGCGCGTCGGTGAATCATGGTAACCTGCTCGGCATCCCCGGCGCGCGCGGCCGCCTCGAGGTCGTCGATCATTCGGGTGATCGTCGTCCCGTCAAAAACCGCCGGAGAGCCGCAGAACACGCCGGCGGCTTCGGTCGGCGAGGGCATCTCGGCCGGATCGAAGAGCTCTTCGATCAGCTTTTCGCCCGGACGAAGGCCCGTATAGCGAATCGTGACGTCCCTTTCCGGATTCAGCCCCGCGAGCCGGATCATCTGGCGCGCTAGATCGACAATGCGCACCGGTTCGCCCATGTCGAGGATAAGGACCCGGCCGCGATCATCGGGACGCGTCAATCCGTAGGCGGAGGCTTGCAACACCAGCTCGACGGCCTCGCGAACGGTCATGAAGTACCGCTTCATCTCGGGATGCGTGATCGTGATCGGCCCGCCACGCGCCAATTGCTGGCGAAACAGCGGCACGACCGAGCCGCTCGACCCCAATACATTGCCGAAACGCACCGTCATCAGGCGCGTCCCGGACCGCTCGCCGCGCACATCCAGGGCCTGACAGTAGGCTTCGGCGATTCGCTTCGTCGCCCCCATTACACTGGTCGGCCGCACGGCTTTGTCGGTGGAAATCAGCACCATGGCGATCGTGCCGGTGGCCGCCGCTGCGTCGGCGACGTTGCGCGTTCCCACTACATTGGTCAGCACGCCCTCGCACGGGTTGGCTTCGACCACCGGAACATGCTTGAGCGCGGCCGCGTGGAAAACGAACTCCGGACGGTGCTTGGCGAACACCGTCGAGATCCGCTGCCGATCGCGCACGTCGCAAAACACCGTGGACAAAGGCGTGGCCGGATGGGTCTGCTGGACCTCGAGATCGATGGCATAGAGGTTGAATTCGCTATTATCGAGGAGCACCAGCCGGTCGGGCGCCAAGGCCGCGATCTGACGGCTCAGCTCGCTGCCGATCGTTCCCCCGGCTCCGGTCACCAGCACGCGCCGGCCCGCCACCAGCTCGCGGATTGCGGTGAGGTCGAGCGCCATCTGCGGCCGGCCGAGCAGATCCTCGATCGCGATCGGCTGCAGCTCTATATGGCCCGATCGGGCCATTTCTCTGAATTCGGTGGGGCGCGACATCCGGCTGATGGGGAGGCCGAGCCGCCCGCAGGTTTCAACCAGCCGTCGCATGGTCGGACCGTGGATCTTGGCGTCGTCCTGTGCCACGACGATGCGGTGCGGCCGGTCTCCGCTTCGCTGCAGTTTCTCTATCGCCTCTTCGAGGCCGTCAAGCGAAGCGATGACCGGCACACCTTGCAGTGTCCGGCCAACATGGGCGGGCTTGACGGCGATGATCCCCACGGCGCGATATGGGCATGATGGGGTCTTCGCCAGCGAACGCAGGAACAAATCCATTGCATCGCTGGTTCCGACCAGGACGATCGGGGTGCGTTTCTCGCCTGTCGCCGCGAGAGACAGGGCAAGCCGGCGGTCCTTTCTCAATCGATAGGCAAAGCGGGTACCGCCCATCAGGACCAGGGTAATGAACCACTGAATGACCGGCACCGAGCGTGGAATTGGATCGAGGCGGTTGACGAGGAAGAGAACAAGCAGGAAGACGACGATCACCGCCGTCACGGCCTTGGTGAGTTGGATCAGGTCGTTGATGGAAGCGTAGCGCCAGATGCCGCGATAGAGGCGGAGGGTGGGAAGCGTTACGGCGCCGATGGCCAAGATCAGCGGCAGCGACGCCAGCGTCGCATCGAGATAGGGGCCGAACAGTAGGGAACCGACGCGCAGGTACATCGCTGCCACGAAGCCGATCCCGACCATCATCAGGTCGTGGATATACGCACAGGCGGCGCGTTTGGTCAGGAGCGTCGGTCGTCGCAATCGATCATCCTCTCGTGATGCTCAAGCGGTGCTCCGCCATAAGGACGGTTCATTCACGCGGCCGGCCGGCCGAAACGGCGCGACGACAAGAAGGACCACGGCCAGCAGCCATGCCGTCGCCAACCACCAGTTCTGCCAAGCGCCCCGGCTGATTTGTGCGTATACGAGATAGCAGGTCAATGTCGCCGCCGCCGTTGCGGCGGTGGCACGGTCGTCGGAATTCCGCCACAGCCAGCGAAACAGGAGGAAGCCGAAGCCCACGACCAGCAGCGCCCCGATGCCTCCCAGTTCGATCCAGAGCTGGAGCGAGAGATTGTGCGGATGCAGTGCAAGCGTGCCGCCTGAAAAGATCTCGCTCTCGGCAATGCGGCCGAGGACGCGCGTCGCGTCGAACCCCCAGCCGGCCAGCGGCCGCTCTGCTGCCTTCTCGGCCGCGAACTGCCAGATCTCGATGCGGTGCTGCCAGGACAGCGGCAGATATTCCGCGTTCGCCTCGATATTTGCCGTGCTGGCCAGAATGGGCGGCAGCAGCGGCGCCGCGATGATGCTGACCGCGAAGGCGCCGAAAAGTAGCCCGAGCGTCGTTCGGGGCCAAGCATAGACGAGCAGGAATACCGCCATGCCGAAGCCGATGGCCACCGTCGAGGCGGTGATCCATTGAAATCCCAGAACCAAGGGGATCGGCAGGAAGAGCAAGAGGGCAAGGCGATGGCCCTTCAGCCGCGCGACAGCTAGGAGCGCGGGCCAACAGAATACCGTGAGCAGCGTTGCGCCATAAGACAGCGGCGCGCCGTTCTTGCGTGCAATGAGCGTCTCCATGTCCATTCCCCGGACCAGCCGGGTCAGGGCGGCGTCGCTTACCGTCTCGATGGCGAGGAGCAGCAGCATGATGGCGCCACCGAGCGCGACGCCGCACACCGCCACCTGCCGCTCGGACAAGGTCATCCGGGCCGCAGCCGTCACGCAGACCAATCCTGCGGCGAACAGCAGAGTGCAACGCGCAACAAGCGTGATGCTGCGCATCGGGTCCGGTGCCCAGGCCGAGGACAAGGCGGCCCAGAGAAGGAAGGCAACGAGTGCCAAGGAAAGCGGAGTCGCCAGTGCTTGGAGCGCATTGCGGCGCTGCGCCTGCGACAGAGCGAGAACGAGGCCAGTGACCGCGAGAATCACCACGGTTCCCTTGCTGGCAAAAATCGCCACCGGCGCCAACGCCAGCGCCAGTGTCGCGAGCGCCGCTCCGGGGCGATTTGTCAGCGCCAAGGATCGATCAGCGGCTTCTTGCCACGACACATTGAATTCCCCTGCGACATGCGCTCCCGCAGACTCCATGATCATGCCGGCGGGAACGGCTGGACGTTATTTCGGCGGGCGAGGTTAATCAAGATCAAAAGTCAGCTTAAACTAGGATTTCTGCGGCTTTTGAAATCCCAAATGTCATCCAATGACCGAAGCGAGGGAGCGATCACTTCCGGCGCTTGGTTGATTGATTCACAAGAAAGAGGTAATCCGAAGGACGCGGGATGGTTCAAGACGTGCATCTGCGGCAGCGGACATGTCTGTGCAGGATGACCGGAAGGGGGCATCATGGAAGCGGCGCTCATTGGCTTCGTGGCCGGCGTTGTCGGCGCCGCGGCCTTGAATATTGTCCTTTCTCCGCTGTGGGATCTTTCTGGTCTGCGCAACCGGATCTATGTCGAGCTGCTCCTGTGCGCTCCGATCAGACCAGAAGCCTATGATCGCCTCGACTTGAACCATAATGTGGCGAAACTGCGGGTGTTAGCGGCAGAATTGCAGAGCTTCGACCGGTCGGCGACACGTTTGACGCGCGCACTGATAACTCGGAAGGGCTATGACCTGCCTGCTGCGGTCGAGGCCTTGATCGGCCTTTCGAACAGCCTTACGGAAGGCGCGGACGGGGTGCGGGGCTATCTGGCGCATGCCAGGAATGCACTACGGATTCCCGATATCGGCTTCCCGGTAAGCGGCAGTCCTGACGACCATGCCGGGTATCGCGTTGCAAAATCCGAGACGTGAATTTTTCGTCGCGGCTAAAGGCAGTTCTTCCGGATGGGAGTTCCGAGAGGGTCGTGCATGCAACGCGTCCAGCGTATAACGCGCGCGAACTAAAGAAGGCATAACGTCTGACCGGAATCAGGCGCATTCGAGCGTCGTTGATCATGTGCCCTCACGGCCGTCCGAGGTTGCCTGGTAACGGTGCTTGCGGGGCTCCGCAACCAAATCAAGCCAGAGCCGCGCACACTACGATATTTCGAGCATCAGCCGCAGAATGTCGCTTCGCCGGTGCCGCACCTGCGACAAGGGATCGGCCGCCGACCAGTCGGCCCGATGCTCTTTCACGGAGCGGATCGCCCGCCGCAGGTCTTGTCCGCCAAGCCCGTGATGGCGCGTCAGTGGTTGCGGTTGCGGCTGAGTGGTACCGGGAAAGGTGCGATCTCGCGCGATGCCGCCGGCGCGCACGTCACCTTTCATCGTCCAAGAGATCGAGATTTCAAGCTGGTTTCGTAGTATGACGCACCAATTTTAGCGCGCATGGTTCGGTCGCCTTCAATCCTTTTGACTTTGGTCGCGGCCGACGTTTACTATGCGCCGCGCCGCGCAGAGGGGTGCGCACCAATAGAATCCGAGTGGTCCCGATTTGGCGTGGACCGTCACCCCGTAAGGTTGCGGCGGCGCAGACTATGGCAGAGGATCGCATGGCAGACAGAAGCAATCTCAAAGCGGCCTTGGAACAGCTTTACGCCGATGTACACAGCGGCAACATGTTCCCGTTCTGGGCAACGACGACGGACGTGCCCAACGACGAAATCCGGCAGCTCATGCAGTCGCGACGGGCCATCCCCTTCGTCTGGAGCTATGACGCGCTCATCGGCCCTCTGCTGAAACGGTCGGCCGACCTTATCAGCACTGCGGATTCCGAGCGACGGTCGCTGATCCTCATCAATCCCGGTTTGGCGCCGACGCGCGCGACCGTATCCACGATGTACAGCTCGTACCGCCTCAACGATCCGAACGAGGTGATGCCGCCGCACCGCCACTCGCCGAACGCGATCCGGTTCGGCCTGACCGGACACCAGAACTTCACGGGCGTGGAGGGCGAGGACATCGTCTTCGGTCCGGGGGATATGGTCCTGACGCCGCACGACACCTGGCACAACCACGGAAATAAGGGCGGTGAGCCCGCCGTTAACCTTTCGGTCCTCGACCTTCCGCTCGTCGAGGTGTTGAACGCTATCTACTTCGAGCATGACTATAAGGAGAAGGAAGGCGACGCTCTGGTAAAGAAGAAGGAGCAGTCGGCGCGCTTCACGTCCGACTACTCGCAGCGCGTCTATGGCCGCGGCGGCTATATGCCGAGATTCGTCTCGCATGACCGGGGCACCGGCGCCGCCTCTCCCATGTATGTCTATCGGTGGGAGCCGATGCGCGAGTTCCTTGAGGAGCACAAGGATTGGGACGGCGATCCGTACGATGGTCTCAAGATCGAATACATCGATCCGACCAACGGCCAGCCGATCTTCAAGACGATGACGTTCTTCGCGCAGATGCTGCGTGCCGGCGAGAAGACGTTGCCGCTGAAGCAGACCGCGAGCCTTCTGGTCACGCCCTTCGAGGGGCCGAAGGGCTATTCCCTCGTCGATGGGCAGCGCCACGAGTGGGGGCTGTTCGACACTCTCGCCGTGCCCGGCGGAAGCTGGTGCCAGCATGTCAACGACACGAGCGAGTCGGTGATCCTGTTCGTCGCCAGCGACGAGCCGGCTCTGACGAAGCTCGGCCTGTTCAAGCGGTGGGGACAGACCCGGGACGGCGACACGATCCGCCTCGACTAAGGGGCAGGCGGCTGTCGGACGCCGGTTCCGGCCATGCCGTCTTCCGGAATAGCGTAATTTTCGGGGCGGCCGCCAATCGCCGCACCAGGCAACGGGAAATCCATGAGCAAAGCAAAGAACGCGAAACTGATCGGCCATATCGACTGCCCGGGGGGCGGTCAGGTGTGGGTCGACGGCGACACGCTGTATGTCGGCCATATGCGCAATCCCAGCGGCACGTCGATCTACGATATCGCCGATCCCAGGAACCCGAAGCTCCTTCACCGTATCGACGTGCCTGAAGGATGGCACTCGCACAAGGTCCGGGTCGCCGACGGGCTGATGGTCGTGAACCATGAACGGTTCGGTCAGGACAATCCGGAGTTCGGTGGCGGGATTGCCATCTACGATGTTCAGAATCCGGCCGAGCCCAGGCAGATCGGCAAGTGGATGACGGAAGGCAAGGGCGTTCATCGGTACGACTTCGACGGCCGCTACGCCTATATCTCGCCGACCGCCAAAGGATATGTCGGCAATATCGCCATGATCCTCGACCTGAAGGATCCGACCAAGCCCGAGGAGGTGGGGCGCTGGTGGATTCCGGGCCAGTGGGAAGCCGGCGGTGAGGATTATCCGTGGGCCAACTGGGTGCCGCCGCGCTGTCACCATCCCTTGCGGGTCGGCAATCGCCTGTATGTGAGCTACTGGCATCATGGCTTCTTCATCCTGGACATCAGCGACATGAGCAAACCGACGCTGATATCCGCACGGAATACGAGCACCTCCTTCCCGCATCCGACCCACACCTGCCTCAAGATGCCGATGACGCTGAAGGGCCGCGACGTCATGCTCGTCGCCGACGAGGACGTGGCGAAGCTCTACCCGTCCGCGCCGGCTTTCACTTGGATCTATGACATTACCGACGAGTTCAACCCGACGCCCATTTCGACCTTCCAAGTGGAGGGAGTCGATCGGGACGGCAGCCCGCAGCAGCCGATGACCGGCTGTCATCAGCCGTCCGAGCGGTTTGCCGGCGGTACGGTCGTTCCTTTCGCCTGGTTCGCGCAGGGGCTTCGTCTCATCGATGTGGCCGATCCGTTCGCCCCGAAGGAGGTCGGCTATTTCGAGCCGGATGCGCCGCAGGGCTTCGAGCGCTCCTCCTCGAACGACGTGACGCTTGACGGGCGTGGGCTCGTCTATCTGATCGATCGCCAGCGCGGCGTCGATATCATCGAGACAACGGTTCTGTAAGCAAGAAGAGAGGCAGCAATGGCCGAGTCGGCGACGGGCGCAAACCCGAACATCACCCCCATCGGCAAGAAGAATCCGAACCTCCCGTTCCATCCGGGCGTAAGGGCGGGCGATTTCATCTTCGTCTCGGGGCAGGTGGCCAAGGACGAGAACGGAAACATGTGCGGCGGCACGATCGAGGAGCAGACCCGCTGGACGATCGAGTCCATCCGGCGCGTCCTGAATGCCGCCGGCGCGGACTTGTCCGACGTCGTCAAGATCACCGTCTATCTCGAGGATGCCCGCAATTTCGGGCGGTACAACCGGGTTTTCGCGGAATACTTCCCCAACGGAAACATTTCACGTACGACCGTGGAAGCGCGCGCCGCGATCGACACCAAGATCGAGATGGACGCCATCGCCTACAAGCCGGTCAATTCCTAAGAATCTAACGAAGCAAGGCCCTGGAAGCCTCCGGCTCCGGGCAGCGAAATGGAGAAGCTACATGAAAGTCCTCGGCCGAAAGACCTCGGGAAACGTGCAGAAGGTTTTGTTCCTCCTGGAGGAATTGGGGGTGGATTACATTCGGGAAGATTACGGCCGTCAGTTCGGTAACACCGGCGATGCGGCGTACCTGTCGCTGAACCCAAACGGCAAGGTCCCGACGTTCATCGACGGTGATCTTGTGATCTGGGAATCCAATACGATCCTGCGCTACGTGGCGGCGAAGACCGGCTCCGCGCTTTATCCCACGGATTTGGCCGCCCGAACCCAGGTCGAGCGCTGGATGGACTGGCTCCTCGCCAGCCTTAATGACAGCTATGTCACGATCTTCAAGGCGGCCAAGGGCGGCGACACCGTGCCGGAGGGGGCTGCGAAGACCATGGTCGACTGCTTGAAGATCATGGACGGGCATCTTGCCAAGAATGCCTACCTCGCCGGCGATGCTTTCACGATCGCTGACATCTGCCTGGCGCCCATCGTCCACCGTTGCATCAACTTCCCGGTCGCACTTCCCGAGCTGCCCGCTCTCAAGGGCTGGCACAAGCGCCTTTCCGAGCGGCCGGCCTTCGGGAAAGTGGTGGCAGCCTAGGACACAATGGAACGAGGCCGGGCCCGGCAGCACGGGACCGGCCTCGGTGCCTATCGGCAGTGCAGGGCCTTGGCGGGGCCGAGTGAAAAAGAAACGAACAGGTTCGGGGACGGATTAATGACAACCGTGGCGATCATCGGACTGGGAACAATGGGGGCCGGCATGGCCGCCACGATCGCACGGGCCGGCATGACCGTGCGGGCCCACGACATCAAGCCGGAAGCGATTGAGAAGGCACGCGACAGCCTCCCGATCATCACCCGCATCCTCGACGAGCTCGACATGCCGAACAAGGGCGACGGAACGGCCGTCGCCTTTGCCGACACTGTCGAGGAGACAGTCGCGGGCGCCGACATGGTCATCGAGAACGTCCCGGAAAGGCTTGATCTCAAGCTGGAGCTGTTCCGGCAGCTCGACCGGCTGGTATCGTCCGATTGCGTTCTCGCATCCGATACCTCGGGGATCCCGATTACCAAGCTTCAGCAGGCCGTTTCGGCGCCCGAGCGGGTGATCGGCATGCACTGGTCCAACCCACCGCATCTGATCCCGATGATCGAGGTGATCGCCGGCGCGCATACCAGTGCGGAAACCAGGGATTGGCTGGTCAAGTTCATCGAGGGCCTTAGCCTGCGCCCGGTGGTGGTGAAGCAGGATGTCCCCGGCTTCGTCGAGAACCGCATCCTTTACGCGATCATGCGGGAGGCGGTGGATCTCGTCGAGCGCGGCGTCATCGAGCCGGAGGGGTTGGACACCTGCGTATCGTGGGGCATCGGCTACAAACTGGCCATCATCGGCCCCATGGCGCTTCTGGACATGGCCGGGCTGGACATCTACCAGTCCGTCGGCAGCTACCTGAACGCCGATTTGTGCACGCGCGACGATGTCGCCGGTTATGTCACGGACCGAACGGCCGAGGGCAAGCTGGGCGTCAAGAGCGGTGCAGGGATCTTCCAATACACACCGGAGGAAATCGAGCGACTCCGCGCCGAGAGAGCGCGACGCTTCGTGGCCGTGCGCCGCGCGCTCGAGCGGGAGCCCTGATCGGCGGAATGGCCGGCGCGATCGATACCGACGCGGTAGGGAGCTGGTGAATGCAGCGAGCTTGGGGAATGACCCGGACGGCCCTGGGATCTATCATCGGTCTTCTGCTGATCATGATGGTGGTGCTGAACGTCGCCAATGCGTTCGGCCGCTACGTCTTCGGGCAAACCATTCCGGGTTCCGACGAGCTGCTCGTCTTCTCCATGGTGTGGCTGGTGTTCCTCGGTGCCGCCCTGGCGACGGCCGGCGGCCGGCACCTGCGCTTCGACCTGCTTGCGATAGTGCTGCCCCGGCGCCTGGAGTTTCTGCTCGACGCCATCAGGTGCACATTCGCTGCGGTCCTGGCCGGGTTCGTCTGCCTGCAATCTTGGGAAGCGCTTTCGAAGCTGGGGCGGATCGGGCAGAAGAGCATGGACATGGGAGTGCCGATGACGGTGCCCCATGCCGCGGTTTTCATGGGTTTCGCGCTGATCGCCCTGATATCAGCCGTTCTCGCGGTCGCGGCGCTGCTGGCCGCCGCAGGAATCACCCCGCGGTCGGAACCGGGCGAAGGGGCGAACTGACATGTGGTCCTTGATGGTCCTGCCCGTCGGTCTGTTCCTGCTGGGGTTCCCGGTCTATGTGGTCCTGCTGGCAGCCAGCGCGACGACCCTCCTGACGATCATGAACGTGCCGCCCCTGGTCATTCATCAGATCGTGTATGGCGGAGTCGCGAACTACGCGCTCCTGGCGGTTCCGTTTTTCATTTTCGCTGGCGAGCTGATGAATCGATGCGGCGTATCCGAACGCCTCGTCCAGTGGGTGATGAGCCTCATCGGGCATGTCCGGGGCAGTCTCGGCCTCACCACCATCGCCAGTTCGACGATGCTGGGTGCGGTGTCCGGCTCCAGCCCGGCTACCGTCGCGGCTATCGGCAAGACGCTTTACGAGCCGCTTCTGCGAAACGGGTATGGACGGCCGTTTTCGCTCGGCATCATCACCTCCAGCGGATCGATAGCCATCGTCGTTCCGCCCAGCATCGCGATGATCCTTTACGGCGCGAGCGCCGAACAATCGATTCCAAAGCTGTTCATCGCGGGCATCCTGCCGGGTCTTCTGATCGCGCTCCTGATGGGCCTCTATGTTCTACTCTGGGTCAGGCGCCAGGGAAGCACGCAGGGAAGCGCCCAGAATGGCGTCATTGCGACGGAGCCAGGCGCAGGTGATCGCCGCGCGGATGTCGGCTTCGCCACCGCGACCGCCCGCGCATCGGGCGCCCTGGCCATGCCGGCGATCGTTCTGCTGGGCATCTATCTGGGCTTCTTTTCGCCCACCGAGGCCGGCGGCGTGGCCTGCCTCTATGCCATGCTGCTCGGCCGCTATGTCTATCGCAGCGTGACTTGGCGCCAAATTCTGGAGGCGGCGTCGGAATCCGCCTTCCTGACGGGACAGATCCTCATCATCGTGGCGAGCGCCGCCGTCTTCGCCTGGATCCTGACCGTCCAGGGCATCCCGCAGTCACTGATAGCCTGGGTAGAGGCGGCGCAATTGACGCCCGTGATGTTCCTGCTCGCGATCAACCTGCTCCTTCTCATTCTCGGATGCCTCATCGACCCGACCTCGGCGATTCTGGTGCTGACGCCGATTCTCGCACCCATCGTGCAAGCACTGGGGATCGACCTCGTTCATTTCGGGGTCATCATGACGGTCAATCTGAGCATCGGCATGTTCACGCCTCCGTTCGGCCTGAACATATTCGTCGCGCAGTCGGTCCTGAATGCGAAAATCTCCGACATCTATCGGGGCCTGTTCGGATTCTTCGTCGCCCAGGTGATTGCCCTGTTGGTCATTACCTATGTCCCGGAGCTCTCCCTCTACCTTGTCGAGACCCTTTAGAAGGAAAGGACGATGTCCATGTCTTCTCGCTTCCGCTGTTGGAAAGGCGCCGCGATTTGTACCGCGCTGTCGCTGACGATGCTGCTGGGCTATCCGGCGGACCGGGCCGAGGCTCAGACCGTCATGAAGCTGGCCAGCGCGACAATCAATGACGTTCAGCACGAATGGCAGAAGACCTTCGCCCGAGAGCTGGAAAGTCGCGCCGGCGACAAGGTGACGGTGGAGATTTATCCGGCCAGTCAGCTGGGTGCCATTCCGCGCATGGTGGAGGGGGTTCTGTTCGGCACGATCGAATCCTTCATCTCGCCGACCTCGTTCCTGGTCGGGACTGATCCGGCGTTCCAGGTTCTGGACGCGCCGGGACTCTTCGACTCGCCGGAACATGTGGGCCGGGTGATTCACGACCCCGACTATCGCGACCACCTGGAGACCTTGGCGCTGGATAGCGACCTTCGCGTTATCGGCGTCATCTTCAACAGCCCGTTTCTCGTGCTGACCAAGGAACCGGCGCCAAAGCTGGATGATCTGGCCGGCATGAAAATCCGCACCTTCGCGTCGCCCCTGCAGATGGAGCCCCTGAAGGCGATCGGCGCGAACCCGCTTCCCCTGCCGCTGACCGAGGTGGTGCCGGCGCTGCAATCCGGCAACATCGACGGCATGCTCGCCGGGATGCCGATCCTGACGGCTTTCCGCTACTACGACGTCGCGAAATATGTGACGGACCTGTCGTTCTCGCAGATCGTCTCGGTGAATGTCGTGAATGAAACCTGGTTCCAGTCCCAGCCGGAGGATGTCCGCAAGGCGATCATCGAATCCGGCCGCGCGGCGGAGGAGGCCGTCCTTCAATGGGGCATCGACAATGTGGAGCGGTCGAATGCGAAGTGGGTCGAGAATGGCGGGGAGATCCTGAAGCTGAGCGATGAGGACCGGGAGCGGATGATGTCGGTCTTCCGGGAGATCGGGGAGCAGATCCTCACTGAGGACGCTGAAATCGCCGAAGAGTACGAGTTGCTCACCACGGTCGTTGAGGGGAAGCGATAATCTGCATAGCAAGGAGACGGACATGAATAGATTTACCGGCCGTGTGGCCATCGTCACGGGAGCCGCCCAGGGGATTGGCGCCGCAGCTGCGAAGCGGCTGTCGGACGAAGGCGGGACCGTGGCTTTCGTCGACGTCAACGGGGAAGGTGCGAAGGCGAAGGCCACAGCCGCAGGTGGCTCGGCCTTCGCCGTTCAATGCGACATCGGCGATCCGGAGTCCGTTGCGGCGCTTCACGAAACGGTCCTGAAGCGCTGCGGCAAGATCGACGTCCTGATCAACGGGGCCGGCATCGTACCGTTCGTTCCCTGGTCGGAACTGACCTTCGAGGAGTGGCGTCGGGTCATGCGGGTCAATCTGGACGGTCTCTACCTAATGTGCCGCGCCTCGTCGGACGCGATGCGCAAGGGTGGGTACGGCAGGATCGTGAACATTGCTTCCGACTCCATCTTCGCCGGCACGCCGAACATGGCGCATTACGTCGCCTCGAAGGGCGGCGTGCTGACCTTCTCCCGCGCGCTGGCGACGGAACTCGGTGCCGACCGGATCACCGTCAATTGCGTCTGCCCCGGCCTGACCGACACCGAAGGCGTTCAGGAGACTGGGCACAAGGACAGCTTCGAGATCGTCAACATGCTGCAGGCGATCAAGGGTCGCGGCACGCCCTCGGATATCGTGCCGGCCATCGCCTTCCTGGCATCCGAGGAAGCACATTGGATCACCGGCCAGGCGCTGAACGCGAACGCCGGAATGGTCCGCGTTTGATACCGGACGGAGAGAGGCGCCGTGGCAGGCGCCTCTCGTTCGGGCGATAAATGGTTCAGGCGAGTGCCTGATCCGAGAATCGCCCTCTAGTGAAATCTGTAGGAACGCCCGATGACGAGGCACAGCAGTTACGACTACATCGTGGTCGGCGCGGGGTCTGCCGGCTGTACGTTGGCCAACAGGCTCTCGGAAGATCCGAACGCCAAGGTTCTCGTGCTAGAGGCCGGCGGCTGGGACCGCGATCCGTTGATCCATATTCCACTGGGCTGGGGCAAGATCCTCCAGAAGCGGTTGCACGACTGGATGTATTTCTGCGAACCGGAAGACAATGTCGGCGGACGCCGTGTCGAATGCGCGCGCGGCAAGATCGTCGGCGGCTCGTCATCGGTCAATGCGATGGCCTATGTACGGGGCAACCGCGGCGACTTCGACGGGTGGGCGGCCAAGGGCCTCGATGAATGGTCCTATGCCCACGCGCTTCCTTACTTCCGCAAGCAGGAAACCTGGGCGGAAGGGGCGGATGCCTTTCGGGGCGGCGCCGGCCCGCTCGGCACACAGTTCTGCCGGTACCAGGACTCGCTGGTAGACGCTTTCGCCCAGGCTGGTATGGATGCGGGCCATGGCTGGACGGACGACTATAACGGAGAGCGGCAGGAGGGCTTCGGCCGCCTGCAGATGACCATTCGCAACGGCCGCCGCAGCAGCGGGGCCACCGCCTATCTTCGGCCCGCGCTGGCGCGCGATAATCTGGAGATTCGCGTCAAGGCCCATGTGACGCGCATCCTGTTCGAGGGTGAGCGGGCGGTCGGAATCGAGTATCTGCAAGACGGAAAGAAGTTCCGCGTCCGTGCGGATCGTGAGGTCATTCTGTCCGGCGGCGTGATCAATTCGCCGCAGCTTCTCATGCTATCCGGCGTGGGCGACCCGGCGGAACTGGCACGGCACGGCATCCCGGTGCGGGCCGAGGTCCCGGGGGTCGGCAAGAACCTGCAGGACCATGTCTCGGTGATCCTGATGTACGAACGGAAGGAGCCCGGCCCGTTCCATCGCATGATGCGGTTCGACCGGATCGGGCAGGAGATGATCAAGGCGCATCTGTTCGGCAAGGGCGGCGCCGCGGATGTTCCCGGCGGAATCACGGCATTCCTGAAGAGCCGCGATGGGCTGGAGCGGCCCGATCTCCAACTGCTTCTGACGGCTGCGCCGCTCAATGCCTGGCCCTATTTCAAGCCGTTCAAGGAGCCGTTCAAGGATGGCTTCGCCTGCCGCATCGTCATGCTGCGGCCCGAAAGCCGGGGTGTGGTGGAGCTGGCCAATGGCAATCCGCTGTCGCCCGCGATCATCCGTCAGAACTTCCTGTCCACGGACTCCGACTGGCAGGTCGTGAGGCGGGGCGTGGAGATCGCCCGCGATGTCGCTGCCCGGCCCTCGATGCGGCCCTATATCGCCAAGGAAATCGCTCCCGGATCGAACGCAAGTTCCGCGGCGGAGGTCGACGCTTACATCCGGTCGACGTCGATTACCGTTCACCACCCTCTCGGAACATGTCGGATGGGCCTGGAAGCGGATCCGCTGGCGGTGGTCGATCCGCAGCTTCGGGTCCGGGGAACCTCGGGGCTTCGTGTGGTTGACGCCGCGGTGATGCCGGACCTGACCAGCGGCAACATCAACGCGCCGATCGTGATGATCGCCGAGCGGGCATCCGACCTTATCCTTGGGCGGCCGACCCTGGCGCCCGACGCACGGTTTCGCGGAGCCGTCGCCGCCGCCTGACGCAGGAGCTGACCCGGGGCGGCGGTGACGTATGCCCGGGGGCGCTAGCTGGGCGTTAGCTGGGTCCTTACCCGGCCTGCGCTTCGCGCCACTGGCGATATCCGGCGGGCATTGCCGTCACGAACAGGCTTTGATGCACGTCGGCAAGGTGGTCCTGCATCAGTCGTTCCGCCAGTTCGGGATCCCGCTGGGCTACCGCCTCGGCGATCGACTCGTGAAACCGGACATGGTCCGCCTGGCGCTTGAAGCAGTGACCGTTCTCGCCGAAGCGCCTCATCGCCTCGTCCCGCAATGCGCCGCACAGCGAGTCGAATAGAATCAGAAGCAGCGAATTTCGCGACAGTTCGGCGATTTTTCTGTGAAACGCCAAATCGGCGGCCTGGTAGTCTTCATGGTTCCTGGCATCGCGGCTTTCTCGCGCGAGCGCCCGCAAGCTTTCCACATCTATCTGGGAAGAGCGCAAGGCCGCGAGACGCGCCATGATCGGCTCGATGTTGAGGCGCAGCTCGACCAACTCCATCGGCGTCCCGCGCTGCGTCAGCCAATTGACGTTCGGATGCGCGATGACCGTGCTGCGCGGCGCCACCTCGTCGGCCGTTTCGGACCGACTCGCGATCGGAGGTTCCCGGCGATTCGCGACAAAGGTGCCGCTTCCCTGGCGGCGAGAGATCAGCCCGTCCGCTTCAAGGGCGCCGAGCGCACGCCTCAGGACGCGGCGACCGACGCCGAGTTGATCCGCAAGCTCGCGCTCGGCCGGCAATCGTCCCCCATTGTCGCGGGACCAGCCCTCAAGCATATGCCGAAGCTTCTCCAAAGTACTCTGATAGCGGTCCATTTTTCCTACACCGTACCTAGAAAATCCGTCACATACTTAGCAAGCCAATCCACTCCAGCCATACTGTCGTCCCGGCGCTGCGGCCCGTTGGCCGTCATTGGTCGGAGCCGTGACGGCCGTGCACCCATCTGCTACCTTGGTCTGGTTGACACGCTTGGCGCAGCTCTTGCCGGAAAGGTATCTCATGAAACCCGATCAAGAGGTTATGGTTCCTATACAGATCCGAAAAATAGATGATTTGTTCCCTTTTCTCAACAGAAGAGAGATGAGTCGTTACGCGACATGAGGCGTCGTAAGTACAAAGCCTCCTATGGGAATCAGTCGATTGCGGGGGCTGTTGCCGGAGGGAGCGTGAGAGGCGCGGGCCATCGGGAGATGGCCTGGTGGATGATTTGCCATGTGGTGGTTCATCGTTCGCCTTAATGGTTCGCTCTTCGGAGGAAGTGGTTCTCACTCCTGCGGAGCGTTGACAAAACATCTTGAATTGGTGTCATCTTAATGTTGTGAGCGTTACGTCTAGGGGACAATATGCACGGTGCAGTGGGGAGGCGTGTTCTCTGCTCTTGTGCGAAGGATCGCCGCGTAGCCCAGTAAAAGGGGTCGTTAAGTTTTGGGAACCAATATTGCGCCGATGGGACATGGTTCTAGCGGTGCTGCAGGTTCCGTCCTTCGGCAGCGAAGAAATTGAGGAGGCAAGGGTGACTCGTTCGAGGACTAAGTTTGGAACATTGGTCTCTGGCCTGGTGCTTGGGACATGCGTGGCATGGTCGGCAGGTGCGGCCGAGGTCGAAACCATTGCCATCCTTACGCCCGAGCAGGGGACGGACTATGGTTGGAACCAGCAGGGCGTCGATGCCGCGCGGGAGGTCGCCGAGAAGTATGGGCTGGAGCTGATCCCGGCCGAAGGCCTCGGCTATGGCGATGTGCGGCCGGCACTGCGCGAGATTGCCGAGGACGGGGCGGACCTGATGATTGCCCATGCCAGCGGCTACAATACAGCGGCACCGGAGATTGCGGCCGAGACGGGCGTTCCCGTCGCGATCGTGGACCTTCCGGACGATATGAAGCCCGGCCTCGTCGCCGATTACACGCTGTCCGGCCATGAAGGCTCGTACCTTGCGGGCATCATGGCGGCGCGGATGACGCGCACCGGCACGGTCGGCATCGTCGTTTCGGGTGAGCCGCCGTCCTGGAACAGCCAGTCGGCCGGCTTCGCGCTCGGCGTTCGGGCCCAGGATCCTGACGTGAAGATCATTTACGCGGTCATCGGCCCGGCTGCCTACGGCGATGCCGCCGGCGGTCGCCGCGTCACCGAGTCGGTGATCGCGGCCGGCGCGGATATCATCTTCGGCCAGGGCAACGGTTCGAGCTTCGGCATGATCCAGGCCGTGGAAACGACGAAGGCCGTCGATGGCGGCAAGGCGTGGTTCATCGATGTCATCGGTGACAAGTCGGAACTCGATCAGGGGCATCTTCTGTCGTCCGTGGTCTGGGACCTTGTCCCGGTCTACAGTGCGATGGTCGAGGATCTGAAGGCGGACAAGTTCGGGACCGTCGGCTACAAGATCCAGCTGGCCGACGATTCGGTCCGTATTCTCAAGACCGATCATATTCCGGCGGAAGTCTGGGACAGCGTGATGGCGATCCGCGATGACATTGTCTCCGGGAAGACGAAGGTCGACCGCATTAGCGATGCCCAGGAGGTTCGCAGCCTGATGACATCGGTGGAGTCGCAGGAGTAGAAGAAGTCAACGCGGCCGCGTCTGTTTTCGCGGCCGCCCGGCGCCCCCGGCGTGGCGGCCATCTCTCCATGATGGAGTCGCCGCCACGTCGGGCCTGTAGGCCCGTTGCTGCCCTAGATTATCGATTACCCCAGACAACGGAGTGCGCGGATGGATGCGTCTACCGCAGGTCCGAACGGCATTGCGATTTCCTTGTCGGACGTTACCAAGCGGTTTCCCGGCGTCCTTGCTAACGATCGCGTTTCATTGACCTTCCGTCACGGCGAAATCCATGCCTTGCTGGGGGAGAACGGCGCCGGAAAATCCACCCTCATAAGCATCATTGCCGGCATGCAGCAACCCGACGAGGGAACGATTGCCGTCGGCGGGGCGACCGTTCGGCTGTCGTCGCCTCGCGATGCGCTCAAGCTGGGAATCGGCACGGTCTATCAGCATGTGCTTTTGATCCCCAGCCTGACCATTCTGGAAAATCTCATGCTCGGCTCCCCCTGGTGGCGCCGCTGCGACCCGGAAAGCGTTCTTCCCCGCTTCAGGGAGTTGAGCAAGCTTCTGTCCGTGCAACTGGACCCCGATGCCCTGGTCGGTCGCCTCTCGCTTGGTGAGCAGCAGCAGGTCGAGATCATGCGTGCCCTGTGGCATGGCGAGCGGGCCCTGATCCTGGATGAGCCGACCTCGATGCTGACGCCCGATGGGGTCAAGGAACTGTCGGCGGTGGTGCGCCGGCTGCGGGATCACGGGGTCGCGGTCATCTTCATCACGCATAAGCTGCGCGAGGCCTATGAACTGGCCGATCACATCTCGGTGCTCCGGCTGGGACATGTCGTCGGCGAGCTGCCGAAGGAGCGCCTGGGGAAGATGACGGAGAAGCAGGTGATCGACGAGGTCATCACCATGATGTTCGGCCGCAACGATCTGTCGAAAGGCGCCGAAGCGGCCCTGGTCGGTACGGCTCTTGATCATGACGGCTTGAAGCCGGTCGACCGGTCCGGTTCGCCCGCCCTTGCCCTGCATGATGTTTCGACTACCGGCCAGTTCGGCGAATGCGCCCTGAATCATGTCAGCTTCGATGTCTGGCCCGGTGAAATCTTCGGCGTTGCGGGCGTCGACGGCAACGGCCAGAAGCATCTGGCCGAGGTGCTGTCGGGACAGCGGCCGGTGTCCGGCGGCACGGTCATGCTGAACCAGAAAGACGTGACCAGGATGGGGGTGCCAGCCCGGCGGGCGCACGGCGTTCGCTACATCACGGACGAACGTCTCGACGAGGGCACGGCAGGAACCCATTCAGTCTCGGTCAATCTGGTTCTCAAGGAGACGGGAAAGCCGCCATTCTGGCGAAACGGCATCACCCGGTGGGGCGTGATCCACGGACATGCACGCACGCAGATCGAGGCTTATGACGTGCGCACGCCGTCCGAGCACACGCCGATCGCCAAGCTTTCCGGCGGCAACATCCAAAAGGTCCTGCTTGCGCGGGAGCTGTCGCCGGATGCGAAGCTCGTCATCTTCAACAAGCCGACATATGGGCTCGACATCCAGAGCACGAAGCTGGCGCGAGATCGTATTCGACGCGGGGCCGGTGCCGACAATGCGGTCGTCATTGTCATCTCGACGGAGTTGGACGAGTTGATGGAAACCTGTCACCGGATCGCCGTGATGGACCGCGGAGAGTTGCGCGGGATCGTCGATAACCGAAAGGGAGCCGAAACCGAGATCGGCCTGCTCATGACCGGCGCGCGAGTCCCGGCGCATGCGTGACGTCGTGAAGGACGGAAAGGCGATGGAGGCCCAGAAGGCGATGGAAACCTTGTCGCGTGTTCTGCGCATCCTTTTGCCGGTGGTGCTTGCGCTGGTGGTCGGCGGGCTGATCCTTCTGGCCTTCGGCAAGGATCCGCTGACCTATTACGGGTATGTGCTGAGGAGGGGCCTGCTGAGCGATACCGGGCTCCAGGCTTCGATCACACGGATGGCGCCGCTTCTGCTGATTGCTGCGGGGCTGATTGTCGCCTTTCGCTCCGGCCTGTGGAATCTCGGCGTGGACGGGCAGTTTCTGCTGGCCGCCGTCTTCGTGGCGGCGCTGGCGCCAATACTCGCGCGACACCTGCCGTCGACGCTGGTCTTTCTCATCTGCTTTCTCATCGCCATTGTCGTGTCGGCATCGTGGTCGTTCATCCCGGCCTATCTAAAGGCCAGGCACGGGATCAACGAGATCATCTCGAGCCTGATGATGAGCTTCCTCGGCGTCAGCCTAGCCAATGTCCTGATCAAGATCCCCTTCAACGATCCCGCGACGACCGTCCCGCAGACGGAGACCCTGGATGTCGCGGATCGGCTTGCGCGACTTGGCGACACGACCGTCCACTGGGGGATCATCCTGGCTGTGGTCGCGGTGATCGCTGTTCATTACGTCATGGAGCATACGGCGTTGGGCCTGCGCCTCCAACTCGTCGGAAGCAATCCGCGAACCGCCAAGCATGCCGGGCTCGATCTACGGCTTCTTACCATCATCGCCTTCGCCGCGAGCGCGGGTCTGGCTGGGCTGGGCGGCGCTGTCGACGTGCTGGGCGTCCAGGGCACGATCCGGGCGGACTGGAATCCGGCCTATGGGATCATGGTGATCCCGCTGGTCTTTCTGGCCCGGTACAACGGCTATGCGGTAATCGGCTTCGTCTTTTTCTTCGCGGTTCTGATGATTGGGGGCGAAAGCGCGGCCCGTCGGCTGGCCGTTCCCCATTATTTCGTGCTGGTTTTGGTGGCACTGTTGATGCTGTTCCTCGCGGTGACGGAATTCCTGGAACAGAATTTGCGGCAGCGGAAGGCAGGCTGAGACATGGAAGGGCTTCTCACCGAGGTATTCCTGGGCTCGTTGCTGTTCGGCGCGGTGACCGCCGGCGTTCCCCTGCTGCTGAGTGGTCTGGGGGAGCAGATCTCCGAGAAGGCTGGCGTGCTGAACATCGGCATCGAAGGGATGATGTTGATGGGTGCCTATGCGGGATTCGCGGGGGCCTACTACACTGATTCCTTCACGCTGGGGTTCTTGATCGGCGGTCTCGCTGGGGTTATGGCGGCGGCCGTAATGGTCGTGCTGTGCGTTCTGCTCAGCATGAACCAGATCGTCGTCGGAATCGCCATCACGCTTGGCGGCGAAGGGCTGACGGCGTTGCTGCACCATTTTCAGTTCAGCCGCAGCTACCCGCGCCTCGGTCGGCCGGAAACGCTGCCGGTTCCCTGGCTGAGCGACCTGCCGATCGTCGGGTCGGCTTTCTTCGATCGGAACCCGCTGGTCTATGCGGCCGTCCTGCTGACCGTGGCGCTGGTCTGGGTCTTCAAGCGGACGCATGTCGGTCTGAACCTGCAGGCAGCCGGCGACAAGCCGGCGGCCCTGGACGCCGCGGGGGTCAGCGTTACGCTGACACGATCGCTGGCGGTGCTGAGCACGGGCCTTCTGAGCGGCCTGGGCGGCGCTTACCTGTCGACCATCGGCGGCGGATTGTTCTTGCCCTTCATGACCGGCGGCGCCGGCTTCATCGCGATTGTCTTGGCGATGCTGGCGCGGGGCAAGCCGATGTGGGTGCTGTTCGGCGCCTTCATGTTCGGCGGAAGCCTGTCGATGACCACGGCCATGCAGGTGGCCGGGGTCAATATTCCCACGGACGTCATCCAGATGCTGCCCTTCGCGATGGTGATCCTGGTGCTGATCATTTTCGCGAGAAACAGCTACCTGCCACCGGCCCTGGGCAACCCCTACCATCGGGGCGCCCGCTAGGACCGAAGGCCGAATCCCGATTCCCCGATAAGGAGAATTTTTCATGTCGGATACGAAAGTCTACCTGCTTGATGGTGGTACCTTGGTGATCGACGGGTACCATGTGTTCTGGAACAAGGGGCCGGGCGGCGACATACGCTTTCCCTGCTATTCCGTTCTCGTGGAGCACAAGGACGGCCTCTACATCTTCGATACCGGCTATGACTTCGATCATGTCAGCCGCGTGCTGCCGTTCGAGAAGCCGATCCAGTCGAAGGACCAGACCATTCCCGGGGCGCTGGCCAAGATCGGGAAACGTCCGGAAGACATCAACTACGTCATCAACTCGCACTACCACTTCGATCATTGCGGCGGGAACAAGTACCTCACGAACGCCTGCACGGTCTGCCACGCCAAGGAGCTCGAGGCCTGCAGCTGTTTCCAACCCTTCGAGCGTCTCGGCTATTCGGACATGAGCTTCGCCCCCGAGCTCGCGAAGAAACCGGCGTCGCAGGGCGAGGGCGCCTCCGGCGACGCCGGCGATCCGCCGCTCGACATCTATACGCCCAAATTCGAGACCGTGACTGGCGATCAGGAGATCGCGAAGGGGATCTGGCTGTTCGAGACTCCGGGGCACACCGCTGGCCATTACAGCATGATGGTGGAGCTCGCCAACCGCCGGCCGATGCTGTTCACCGCCGACGCCTGCTACAGCCGGAAGAACATGGAGATGATGTGCATCTCCAGCTTCCACCTGGATCCTACCGAGAACCTGAAGTCCATGCAGCGGCTGAAGGATCTCGCCGAGAAGTATGACGCGGAGCTGTTCTATTCCCACGATCCGGAGACGTTCGGCGACTACATCAAGGCGCCCGGTTACTACTCGTAACGCGGGAGGCGGCTAGACGAAAGACGGCCGGAAAAATGTGATGGCCAGAGAAACGACAGATGGTGTCTGACATGATCAAGAAGCCCGTGATTACCCTCGCCGCCGGTCCCGTCCAGGGATATCCGGAGGTGCTCCAGGCGATGGCGCAGCCGCTCGGCTACGACTACGACCCCTCCTTTCTGGCTTTCTACGAGGAGGTGGCGAAGAAGTGCGCGACGGCGATGCGGGTGAAGGATCCGGCGCTGATCATCCAGGCCGAGCCCGCAGTCGCGATCGAGGCGGCGGCCGCCTCCCTGATTTCCAGGCAGGATGTGGTGCTCAACCTTGCATCCGGCGTCTATGGCAAGGGCTTCGGATACTGGTCCGCGCGGCACCATAAGGAGATGATCGAGATCGAGGTACCCTACAACGAGGCCATCTTGCCCGACGCCGTCGAGCAGGCCTTCAAGGAGCGGCCCGACATTTCTATCGTCTCGATGGTCCATCACGACACGCCGTCTGGAACCATCAATCCGCTCGTCGAGATCGGCAAGATCGTGGAGAAGCACGGCGCCCTGCTTCTCGTGGATGCGGTGTCGTCCTTCGGCGGGATGGACGTTCACCCGGGCGATTGCCACGCCGACGTCTTCATCACCGGCCCCGGGAAATGCCTCGGTGGGACCCCCGGAGTCACCTTCATGGCCATCAGCGAGGCGGCCTGGGCGCATATGGAGGCGAATCCGGACTCGCCGAGGGCCTCGATCCTCAGTCTGCTCGATTGGAAAAATGCCTGGCGCCGCACGGAGCCGTTTCCCTTTACGCCGTCGGTCGCCGAAATCAGCGGTTTGTCCGCCGCGATCGACCTGTATCTCGCGGAGGGGCCGGAGGCCGTCTGGAGGCGTCATGCCCTGACCGCGAAGGCCTGCCGCGCCGGGGTGCGGGCCATGGGCGTGGAACTGTGGGCCGCGAGCGAGGCCATCGCCTCGCCGAGCACGACATCGATCCGTGTGCCGGACGGGCTCACCGATAGCCGTATCATCGAAACGGTGCGCAACGACTACGGCGTGATGCTGTCGATCGGACGGGGGGAGACCCTGGGCAAGCTGCTGCGGATCGGCCATATGGGGCCGACGGCGGAGCCGATCTATGCTGTCGTCGCTGTCGCGGCCCTCGGAGGTGCGCTGAGCAAGCTCGGCTTTTCGGCCGATCCCGCCGCGGGTGTCGCCGCGGCCATGGCGGTGATCAACGACGCGGTCGCCTGACGGCGGGGCGGAGAAGGGCGTTGGAGGCAGATTACATCGTTGTCGGTGCCGGAACGGCCGGGTGCGTGCTCGCCGCGCGCCTGTCGGAAAACCCGGATGCCGAGGTCGTCCTGCTGGATGCTGGCGGCGAGATCACGGACCCGGATGTCCGTGATCCGCTGAAGTGGCCGGCGCTGCAGGGGCGAGCCTATGACTGGGGCTATGCCACTACCGCCCAGGACCATTGCGCCGGTCGCTCCCACGCCTGGCCGCGCGGCCGGGGGCTCGGCGGGTCGACGCTGATCAACGCCATGGCGCATGTTCGCGGCCATCCGGAGGACTTCGACCGATGGGCGCGGGCCGGCTGTGCCGGTTGGGGCTATGCGGATCTTCTGCCCTACTTCATCAAGTCCGAAAGCTCCTCGCATGGTCCGTCGCCCTACCACGGGACCGACGGTCCCATCCATCTGATCCAGCCGGAAACGCCGCACCCGATCACCCAGGCCTATATGCGGGCCGGGACGCTCTGTGGCCTCGAGCCCACGGCCGAGCATAACGGCGCCCGAATGACGGGTCCGACGGTGAACACGCTGACCATCAAGGACGGGAAACGACAGACCGTCGCCGACGCCTATCTGACCGCCGAGGTCAAGGCCCGCCCCAATCTGTCGGTCCTGTCCGGCGTGATGGTGGACAGCGTCGTTCTTGCGTCCGGAGGCGGAGGCTGCAGGGGCGTGCGAATCCTCACTGCGGCCGGCATCGAAGAGATCTGGGCCAATGCCGGCGTCATTCTTTGCGCCGGCGCGATCGGGTCGCCGAGCATTCTGATGCGGTCAGGGCTCGGCCCGGCCGACGAGCTGACCGCCCTGGACATCGCCTGCCGACAGGACATGCCCGGCGTCGGGCGCAATCTGCATGACCATCTGCTTGCCGGGGGCAATGTCTACCGGTCGAAGCGTCCGGTCGCGCCGTCGCGCTATCAGCATTCAGAATCCCTCTGCTATATCGACGGTGCGGGACCGACGGCGGCGCCCGAGATCGTTCTGGCCTGCGTGGTCGCGCCGATCACGACGGAATGCTTTTCCGCTCCGCCGCCGGGCGAAGGCTATACCATCATGTACGGCTTCACCCATCCGCGAAGTCGGGGGACCGTCAGGCTCGCATCCGCGGACGTCCGCGCCGCGCCGTTGATCGATCCCGGCTATCTGCGCGAAGACTATGATCGGCGGATCTACAAGGAGGCCCTGGACTGGGCCCGGACTGTGGGAGCCTCGGCGGCGCTGGACGACTGGCGGGCGGAGGAAGTGCTGCCCGGCGCCGAGGATCTGGCTTCGCCGCAGGCGGTCGAGTCCTTCCTGGAACGCGCGGCCTATACCCATCACCATCCCGTCGGAACCTGTCGGATGGGCACCGATGCCGAGGCGGTGGTCGGCCCCGATCTTGCCGTGCGGAATATCGCGGGACTTTACGTGATGGATGCCTCCGTCATGCCGTCCATCACCACGGGTCCGGTCAATGCGGCCATCATCGCCATGGCGGAGCGCGCCGGCGATCTGATCTCCAGCCGCCGGCCGCTCGCGCCGATGGCTCCGGCCGCGGCGCGCCAAGCCGGTGTGTGAGGTCGGCTTGCCTTCCATTCCGCCACTGATCAGGTATGGGGTTCTGTCCTGTCTTGTCGCGACGGGCCTCCTGCTGCATGCTTGCGCCGACACGGGACGGGCATCCGTCTCCGCATTGGGAACCAACACTGTTACACTCGATATCGACAACCGAACGGATCGACCACTGCGCTGCTTGGTCGTCCTCGCACACTTCATAACGCGTGACATCGGCCCCATTTCCCCCGGTGGAATGGCGAGCCTAGAATTGTGGCGCGACAATGGGAACGGATCGCTCGGCTTCGGTCGCCACAAGGGCGAACCGATGATGGTGGAGAACATCCTGTGCGGACGCGCCGACCACTGGCAGGAGACTGTGACCGACCTGCCTTTGACGACCGTTCGCACCGACCGCGCCGATCGGTTTCTGGCGACCTGTCGTACCGATCATCAACCAGCCTGCACGGTTTCGGGTCGCGGCGGCTAGCCGTCGGCCCTCCTGAAACCGGTCCAATGGTCATTGCCGCATTCTCCGGCTTCAGGCCGGACCAGTCTTGTGAAAGAGGAGTTTCATGACGTTCATCGACCATAGAATTCCCGGCCACGCGTCCGCGGCCGGGGAGGGCACTCCCATCTTCAATCCCGCAACCGGTGAGCAGACCGCAACGGTTGCCGCCGGGACGAAGGCGGACGCGGACGCGGCCGTCGCCGCCGCCAAGGCGGCCTTTCCGGCCTGGTCCGCGCTGACGCCGCTGAAGCGCGCGCGCGTCATGTTCAAGTTCAAGGCGCTGCTCGAGGACAATGCAGAGCGCATCGCCGAGTTGATCTCGGCGGAGCACGGCAAGACCCATTCGGACGCGCTGGGCGAGATCCAGAGGGGCGTGGAAGTGGTGGAGTTCGCCTGTGGCATCCCGCATCTCCTGAAGGGGGAGTACTCGAAGGACGTCGGTACGGCCGTCGACAGCTTCGCCGCCCGCGAGCCCCTGGGCGTGGTTGCCGGCATCACGCCGTTCAACTTCCCGGCCATGGTGCCGATGTGGATGTTTCCCATGGCGCTCGCCTGCGGCAACAGCTTCGTCCTGAAGCCGTCGGAGCGCGATCCCTCCGCCACGGTGGCGATCGCGGAGCTCGCCCATGAGGCCGGCGTGCCGGAAGGCGTGCTGGTGGTCCTACATGGCGGCAAGGAGGTCGTGGACGGCCTGCTGAAGCATCCGGACGTCGCCGCCGTCTCCTTCGTGGGCTCAACGCCGATCGCCGAATATGTCTATGCGACCGGCACGGCGCATGGAAAGCGCGTCCAAGCCCTCGGCGGCGCCAAGAACCACATGGTGGTGATGCCCGATGCCGATCTCGACATGGCGGCCGACGCGCTCATAGGCTCCGGCTATGGAGCGGCCGGCGAGCGCTGCATGGCGGTCTCAGTCGCCGTGCCGGTGGGCGAGGAGACGGCAGACAAGCTGGTGGCCAAGCTCGCGCCGCGCGTTCGGACATTGAAGATCGGCCCCTCCACCGACCCCGACACCGAGATGGGGCCGCTGGTGACGAAACAGCATCTGGAGAAGGTGAAGGGCTATATCGACAAGGGCGTGCAGGAAGGCGCCGAGATCGTGGTGGACGGCCGCGACTTCCGCCTGCAGGGCTATGAAAACGGCTATTTCCTGGGCGGAACCCTGTTCGATCGCGTGACGCCGGAGATGGCAATCTATCGCGAGGAAATCTTCGGTCCGGTGCTGAGCGTGGCCCGCGCCAAGTCCTATGAGGAGGCGGTCCGCCTCGTCAACGAGCACGAGTTCGGCAACGGCACGGCAATCTTTACCCGCGACGGCGACGCCGCCCGCGATTTCGTCAGCCGCATCCAAATCGGGATGGTGGGCGTGAACGTCCCGATCCCGGTTCCGGTGGCCTATCACAGCTTCGGCGGCTGGAAGCGCTCGCTGTTCGGAAGCCACGGTATCTACGGACCGGAAGGCGTGCATTTCTATACACGCCTGAAGACCGTCACCGCACGGTGGCCCACGGGCATCCGCGCCGGCGCCTCGTTCAATTTCCCGACCATGTGACGGGGGCCGCCAGGCAGGGGTGCGGCGACCGACGCCTGAAAAATTCTCCGCGTCGGTCTCGCGCCCCCGCTAACCCTTAAGAAGCGCGTAGTCCGCAGCCGGGAAGGCGTCGACCTGGATGGCGGCGTCTTGCGCCTGTGCCGCCTTGTCCATGCGCTGCCTTTCGTCGGCGTCGATAAGGCCCAGGGCGAAGGCCCGCTCCGTCAGGGTGGCGACGGGCTCCGCGTCGAGGCGGCGCTGGCGCACGGCCTCGCGGATTTTCTTCTGAATCTCCCGCGTTGCGACCACGAGATCGAGAGCTGCTTCAAGGCGGCCGAGGCCGTCGTCGGCCGCGTCCGGAACGAAAATATCCCGCGACAGCCGTCGCCGCATGTCGTCGCCGTCAAGCAGGCCGCGCGCCACCTTGGACCCCAGCGCGTCGCGCGGCGGCCGCAGGCGCGCGCCAAGGGGGAAGATCAGCACGCGCAGCGTCGCGGCCGCCGGCCGGTTCGGCAGGTTGTCGAGGACGCCGATGAGCGCCTGCTGAACCTTCCACAGCGCCAGGTCGCACGACCAACGCAGCAGCGGCAGGTCCGCCGCCGGCCGGCCGTCGTCGTGGAACCGTTTGAGCGCCGCCGATGCCAGATACATCCAGGCGAGCGCGTCGGCCAGGCGACCGCTAATCTTCTCGCGGCGCTTGAGGGCTCCGCCAAGCGTGGCCAAGGTCACGTCCGTGACCAGGGTGAAGGCGGCACTGAATCGCGTCAGGCGACGGAAATAGCGCGCCGATGGCGTTCCGCCCGGCGCTTCCGCCAGCCGTCCTCCGGTCAATGCCAGCAGGAAGGAGCGGAGGGCGTTGCGACCGGCAAAGCCCAGATGCTTGAACAGCACCCGGTCGAACAGCGCCGAATCGTTCTCCTGGATGGCCCGGATCTCGTCCCGAACGAACGGATGGCAGCGGATCGAGCCTTGGCCGAAGATGATCAGCGACCGCGTGAGGATGTTGGCTCCCTCGACCGTGATGGCGATGGGCGCGGCGACATAGATCCGCGACAGGAAGTTGCGCGGACCACGGGAGATGCCGGCGCCGGCTACGATGTCCATCGCATCGACGATGCAGGCGCGCATGCCGTCCGTGAGATAGGCCTTGGCCACGCCCGAGAGCACGGCCGGCTTCTCGCCGGCATCGACCGCGCCGCAGGTAAGCACGCGTGTTGCGTTCATCAGATAGGCGTGGCCGGCGATGCGGGCCAATGCCTCCTCGATGCCCTCGAAGCGCCCGATCGGCATGTTGAACTGCTCGCGGATCGAGGCATAGGCGCCGGTGAAGCGCGCCGCCAGCTCCACAGCGGCGACGGACAGCGCCGGCAGCGAGATGGAGCGGCCAGCCGCCAGGCACTCCATCAGCATGCGCCAGCCCTGGCCCACGCCGCTTTGTCCGCCGATAATGAAATCGAGCGGCACGAACACGTCGACCCCGGTGATCGGCCCGTTGGGGAAGGCGACGCCCATCGGGTCATGGCGCGCGCCGATCGTGACTCCCGGCGTCTCGCGCGGGATCAGCGCGCAGGTGATGCCGAGATCCTTGGCGCCGCCCAGCAGGCCGTCCGGGTCGTACATCCGGAAGGCTAAGCCGATCACGGTCGCTACCGGCGCCAACGTGATATAGCGCTTGCTCCAATTGAGGCGGATGCCGATCACCTCTTTGCCGTCGAAGGCGCCGCGGCAAACGATGCCGGTGCTTCGGCTTGAGGCGGCGTCGCTGCCGGCATGGGGTTCGGTGAGCGCGAAGCAGGGGATCTCCTCGCCCGCCGCAAGGCGCGGCAGGTAATGGTCGCGCTGCTCGTCGGTTCCGTAGTGGAGCAGCAGTTCCGCCGGCCCCAGCGAGTTGGGGACCATGAGCGTGCAGGCGGCGGGTATGCTGCGGCTCGCCACCTTGGTGACGACGGCGGAGTGGCCGATGGCGGAGAAGCCGAGGCCGCCATACTCCTCCGGGATGATCATGCCGAAGAAGCGCTCGCGCTTGAGATGCTCCCAGACCTGCTGCGGCAGGTCGCGCTCCTGCGTGATCTGCCAGTCGTCGATCATCCGGCAGAGCGCGTCCGTCGGCCCATCGAGGAAGGCCCGTTCGCGTTCCGAGAGGGGCTGAGGCTGAAAATTGAGAAGCTTCCGCCAGTCGGGGTCTCCCGAAAACAAGTCGCCGTCCCACCAGACCGTGCCTGCCTCGAGGGCGATGCGCTCGGTATCCCCCAGGCGGGGCAGGAAGGAGCGTGCGCGGCGCATCGCCGGTGCCGAGATCAGCGGCCGGCGGATCACCGGAATGCCGAAGAGGACGGCGGCGACAAGGGCCGCGGCCAGTGTCGCCGCGAATGCGATCGGCGAGTCCACCCCGGCCAGCGCCCAGGCTGCCAGTCCGAGGGCGGCGGCCGAGGTCCAGGCCCAATATCCGAACCCGAAATAGAGCAGCAGGACGAAGGCAAGAACGGCCGCGGCCAGCAAGCTTTGGGTCATTGCTCAGTTCCTGAGTGGCTTGCCGGTCT
This sequence comes from Virgifigura deserti, assembly GCA_003576685.1. GTDB lineage: Bacteria > Pseudomonadota > Alphaproteobacteria > Dongiales > Dongiaceae > Virgifigura > Virgifigura deserti. Next base: position 64,426 of record QOZR01000012.1, on the reverse strand, counting down.
TGAGCATATGCGCCACACGGGCGATGCTTGCCGGCTGGCGTGCCAGAGCGACGAAGGCCTGGCACTCGAGAGAAAGCAGATCGTCCTCGCTGAGCGTCTCGGTCATGTCGGTGTCGCCGCCACTAAGGACTGTCGCGAGCTGTTTGCCGACGACCACGTCATGCGGCGTCGCCTTGCCGGTCTTGCGAAAGCCGTCGACGGCGAGGGACAGAGCGGCGAACGCCGTTCTCCCCGGCAAGGAAACGCGCGGCGTCTCAGGGGGAACGTAACTTTCCGCCAGGGCCAAGGCCTTCGCCTTGGCGTCGGCAAGCAGGCGGTCCCGGTTCATGGTGATGCCGTCGCCGGGGCGCAGGAATAAGAGGTCCTTCGCTTGCTCGGCCGACTTCGCGACGCTGGCCATGCCGATGGTCTCGAAGGCCTTGATCACCGGCGGCATCGGGCCGAATGGCGGCTTCTTGCCAGTGATTCGGCGCAGCAGCAACTCCTTGCAGCCGCCCCAGGCCGGGACGATACCGACGCCGGCTTCGACGAGGCCGGCATAGGTTTCGGCATGCGCCTGCACCGCATCGCAATGGAGCAGTATCTCGCAGCCGCCGCCGAGCGCCATCCCGGACGGTGCGCCGACAATCGGGAAGGGCGCGTATTTGAGCCGCTTGTAGGTCTTCTGGCCATGGCGAACGAGCGCGCGCACCAGGAACCAAGCGCGCAGTTTCATGGCGAGCAGCAGCAGCCCGATATTGGCGCCGACCGAGAAGTTGCTTCCTTCGTTATAGATGACGAGCGCGCGATAGCGCCCGGGCACCAGCCGGACCGCCTTTTCGACCATGGCCAGCGTCAGCGGGTTGAGCGAGTTCATCTTGCTGTGGAACTCAAGACACAGCACGCCGTCATCGATATCCCAGAGGCTGGCCGAGCGATTGCGGGCCAAGGGCCGTTTGCGCCGCTTGATATCCGCCAGCAGCAGCACGCCTTCCGGACGAACCACATCCCGATAGCCGCCGTCGACGGCGAGATACTGAAGTCGGCCGGCTTCGGTCCGGTAGAAGCGGCGCCCTTCCGCCTGTGCAAGCAGTGGCGGCACAGGCAAGCCCGCTTCGCGGAGTTTCTGTGCGAACCAGTCGGCGCCAAGCTGGTCGATCAGCTCGAAGGGGCCATATTTCCAATTATAGCCGAGGCGCATTGCCTCATCGACGGAGACGATGTCGTCGGCAATCTCCGGCACCAGTCGGGCGGCATAGCTCAGGGTCCGCGACAGCACCCACCAGGCATAGCGCCCGCCCTTGTCCGGATGTTCGAGCAGCGCGCGCAGGCCGCCGCGACGGGCCTTGGCTACGCTCTCCAGAGCGGCCTTGCGACTCGCTCGGTAGTTGCCGCTCGCAAGATCCAGCGACTCCTTGACCTTTCCCGGCGTGTCCGGCTTCAGGCGATAGAAGCCGCCCTTGCCCTTTCGTCCGGTATAGCCCTCGGCGATCAGCCGCTTGATGAGCTCCGGTTCGTTATAGACAGTGTGGAAGGGATCCTCCTCCGGAAGCGACGTCGCCATGCTCCCGAGCACATGCGGCATCAGGTCGAGCCCGACCATGTCGAGCAACCCGAAGACGCCGGTCTTGGGGACGCCCATGGGCCGGCCGAGAACGGCGTCCGCTTCCTCGACCGTGAGGCCGGCATCCATTGCCTGCATAACGGCGCATTGCAGCCAATAAATGCCGATCCGGTTCGCGATGAAGCCCGGCCTGTCCTTGCAGCGAACCGGCGTCTTGCCGAGGCGCAGGTCGGCGAAGCGCTCGATGGTGGCCAGTGCCTGCTCGCCGGTGCGGGAGCCGGGGACCAGCTCGAGAAGTCGCAGGTAGCGCGGCGGGTTGAAGAAATGGGTGATGAGAAAATCGCGGGCGAAGCTTTCGGGCAGGGTCTCGATCAGAGTCGCCAGCCTGATGGTCGAGGTGTTGGAGGAGACGACCGAGCCCGGTCGGCGGGCCCGATCGATCTTCTCGTAAAGCGCCCGCTTGATGTCGACCCGCTCGACGATCGCCTCGACGATCCAGTCGCAGTCGGCGATCCGGTCAATGTCGTCGTCTATGTTGGCGGGCGTGATCAGTTCGGCATTGCGCTTATGCATGAGCGGTGCCGGATCGGCCTTGAGCAACCGCTTGATGGCCGCGGCGGCCATGGCGCTGCGGTCAGGGCCGTCGGGCGCCGCGATGTCGAACAGCATCACCGGCACGCCGGCATTGGCGATCTGCGCGGCAATGCCGGCGCCCATCACCCCCGCGCCGAAGACCGCGACCTTGCGAATCTCGTTCATTCGACGGCCTCGAGGACCGTAGCGATGCCCTGTCCGCCGCCGATGCACTGGGTGGAGAGGGCGAAGGTGCCGCCCTCGCGGATCAGCAGGCTCGCTGCCTTCCCGGTGATGCGGGCGCCGCTGGCGCCCAGCGGGTGGCCGAGCGCGATGGCCCCGCCGTCGAGATTGACCTTCGCCGGATCGAGGTCGAGGTCCCGCAAGACGGCCAGGCTTTGCGAGGCGAAGGCCTCGTTGAGTTCGGTGACGTCGATGTCGGCGACGGAGAGGCCAGCCCGCTCCAGGGCCTTCCGGGAGGCCGGCACCGGCCCGATTCCCATGATCTCCGGCGCACAGCCCGCCACCGCGATGCTTCGGATCCGGGCGAGCGGCCGGAGCCCGTGGCTCTTCGCGTAATCCTCGCTGCAGACCAGGGTCGCGGCCGCCCCGTCGGTCAGCGGCGAGGAGGTGCCGGCGGTCACTGAACCCTGCTCGTCGAAAGCCGGCTTCAGCCCGGCGAGACCCTCGGCCGTGGTGTCGGGCCGAATGCAGCCGTCGGTGCCGACCACGGCGCCGTTGGCCGCAATCGGCACGATCTCTTCGTCGAACCGTCCGTCCGCCTGCGCTCTTGCCGCGCGGGCCTGGGATTCGATCGCGAAGGCTTCCTGCTGGTCGCGCGTGATCTGGTATTTGGTGGCAAGGTTCTCGGCCGTCTCGCCCATCGACATATAGGCCTGGGGGTAGCTCTCATAGAGACCGGGATGCGGCATCGGGTTGAAGCCCATCATCGGCACCCTGGTCATTGACTCCACGCCCGCGCAGATGAAGGCCTCGCCGGCATTCATCCGGATGGCACCGGCCGCCATGTGGATCGCGTACATCGACGAGCCGCAGAAGCGGTTCACCGTGACGCCGGCGACGGAGGCCGGCAGCTCCGCCTGAAAGACTACCAGCCGCGCCACGTTCAGGCCCTGTTCGCCTTCTGGAAAGGCGCAGCCGAGGATCAGGTCCTCGATATCGTCTGGATTGACGTCAGTCTTGCGAATCAGGCCCTTTACGACCTGCGCGGCCAGCTCGTCCGGACGCACCTTCCGGAGCTCGCCCTTCGTGGCGGGCGTGAACGGGGACCGGACATATCCGGCGATCACGACATTCTTCATCTTCACATCCTGCCTTTCGACGTTCTGAGCACGACCCGATCAGGCTCTAGGCCTCGACGGTTAGGGCAGGGCCTTGCTCGGTATTGGCGGTCGCCGCTTCGGCGACGAGATCCTTCTTCGATATCTTGCCGATCAGTGTCTTCGGCAACTCGTCGCGGAATTCGATCTGCCTCGGCATCTGGAACGGCGCGAGCTTGTCCCTCAGGAACGCGCGCAGTTCCGCCGCTGTCACCGAAGCGCCCTCACGCAACTTGATGAAGGCCTTGACGATTTCTCCACGATGCAGGTCCGGAACGCCGCAGACCGCAGCCTCCTCGACGGCGGGATGTAGGTATATGACTTCCTCGACCTGGCGTGGATAGACGTTGAAGCCGCCGCTGAGAATCAGGTCCTTGATCCTATCGACGATGTAGAGATAGCCGTCCTCGTCCAGGTAGCCGACGTCACCGGTGTGCAAACGGGCGCCTTGCAGGATGTCGACGCTCTCCTTGGCCCGATTCGCATAGCCGGCCATTACTTGAGGACCGGTAACACAGATCTCGCCGCGTTCCCCGATCTCCAGCGTTCGATCCGGATCCTCCATCGATACGATCTCGATCACTGTTCCCGGGAGCGGCAGCCCGACCGATCCCGGCTTGCCGCCCGTGAGTGGATTGACCGTACAGACCGGGCCAGCCTCACTCAGGCCATAGCCCTCGACGAGCGTGCAGCCGGAGAGCGCCTCGAAACGGCGCTGGAGCTCGCTTGGCAGCGGGGCGCCGCCGGAAATACAGAACTTAAGGCTGGAGAGATCATGCTTGGCAACGTCGCGCGCCGCAGTCAGGGCCGAAAACATGGTCGGTACCCCGATGAAAACGGTCGGCTTTTCGCGATTAATCGCATCCAAAACCTCCGCCGTCTCGAACTTGGCCAGCAGGATGATCTCGGCGCCGATCCAAAGGCTCAAATTCATCACCGCCGTCATACCGAAAGAGTGGAACAAGGGCAGCACGGCGAGTGATTTCTCCTCGCCGCGCTTGACGTCGGGCGCCCAGAGGGCGAGCTGTGCCGTATTGACGAAAAGATTGGCATGGGTCAGCTGTGCGCCTTTTGGGAATCCGGTCGTGCCGCCGGTGTACTGGAGCACCGCAATGTCGGTGACGGGATCGATGGCTGACGGTTTGACGGCACCATCATTATCGATCAGGCGTTCGAAGGAGACGTGTCGCTCATCGTCCGAGAAGGACGCCATCTCGCGGCTTTTGAAGAAATCGAAGAGTATCTTTTCGGTGAAGCGCAGCACGCCCCTCATGCGGCAGACGACCAACTTCTCAATGTGCCCGTCTTCCCGGACGAGGCCCGCGACCTTTTCATAGAGTGCGTTGACGTCGAGGGTGACCAGAATCCGAGAGTCGGAATCGGCAAGCTGCCGTTCGATCTCGTATCCTGAATAGAGGGGATTGATGTTGACGACGGTGCCGCCGGCCTTGAGCACGGCGTAATAGCAGATCACGGCATATGGGCAGTTGGGCAGCATAAGGCCGACCTTGATTCCCCGGCGTACGCCGAGCGCCTGGAAGCCCTTAGCCGCCTTGTCGACCAAGCGGCCGACCTCGCGATAACGATAATGCCTCCCGCGGAAGCTGATGCAGGTTCTGTCGGCATAGGTTTTTACCGCCTCGTCGAGCAGAGCAGGGACGGGTTTGGGGTCGATATTGATCTGCCAGTCGAGGTCCTTGGGATAGGACCTCTCCCAAGGATAAGGGCGCTTGAGAGGCGGTGCCTCTCCTGGTCCGCCGCGGCGGAACCGGCTGAGGAATGGTCGCAGCGAGCGCGAGATCGCATCACCGACATTAATCATTATCGACCCACCTCCGGAAAAATTCAGCGAAGCGGCGACTCCCATGGGTGCTGCGGAGAGAACTGCCTTGAATGACGTACTTCTGGCAACCGTTGGAGAAAGGGTGTCGAGGAAAGAAATGATCAGCGCTTGGGTGCTCCCGACATTCTCGTTCAGGATTCCGTGCCGTTGCGACGGGATCATGTGCAGCGACTTCTTGACCGATCCGATCTTGTCGTGGATGAGCGTGGCGCTTTCCGGATCGATAACCGGATCCTCGGTCCCTTGGAGAATCTCGGTCGGGCAGACGACTTGCGGCAGACGCCGCTCCAGTTCCTCCGTGGTCCGGCGGAGCTCGAACAGGCCGCGTATCGGCATATGGCGGTAATTCGTTTCAGGATGCTCCGATTCATTGATTCGGAAGGGCATCACGCCTTCCTGGACGTAGGCCCATTCCGTCAGCCTGTTGATGTGATGGATGACGGGCACGAAAATCAGGTTCCGATTGCGGAATCTGAGCGCAGGCGAAACCGCCGCGACACCGGCAAGGCCACGAGGCTTGTCGGCCGCCAGAAGCAATGCCAGGGAGCCGCCGGTCGAGAAGCCGACCAGGCAGACCCGGTCGCTGAGATGGGACATGATCTCATAGCCGCGCCGGACCGACTCGAGCCAGTCCTGCCAAGTCCGCTCGCGGAGATCCCATGGCGACGTTCCATGGCCTTTGAGGCGGACGCCGATCACCGGATGACCTAAGGCCGCCAGCCGTTGTCCGAAGGCCTTGAGTTCTGCGGGAGAGGCAAGAAAGCCGTGGACCAGAACCACGCCGAGATCCTTCGGCCGGTTGGGAACGAGCAGATAGGGCTCGCCGCTTTCGGTCGCCGTCTCCTGATCGTTGATCGCCGCATATTGCGGACGGGAATAGGTTTCCTTGCACCGCGCATAGGCGCGGACTTCATCGTCGAACAGAAGCCGCGCCAGCGGGCCCCCGTCGATCGCGGCCTCGGCCCGGATCGCCCGATCGACGGCTCGGCAGGCGGCGGATACCGGCGCGATCTCGTTGGCGTAGACGACGATCACGTTCTCGATGCGCGGGTCGCGGCCGCCGTTCTCCTGGCGAAGCGCCGGCAGGAACCGGTAATGATCGGAGGTCGCCACGATCAGTCCCGATGCAATCGCGCCTTCCATAAGCTGTGTGACCAGGCGGCTGGTGCCATCGTGAATGCCGTCATAGGTTTCGGGATCGGCCAGGCTTTGATGCAGATGGATCAGCGGCTCCTTCTGCGCGTTCTTGAATGCCAGATAAAGAAGCCGATGGAAGCGGTCGCGCTCGATCTCCATCGTTCCCCGGTTGACCAGAGACAGGATCAGCCGCGACGCCAGGTGGTTCAGGTTGACGGTGACGCGGGCGTACATTTCCTGCATGCACAGATCGCGCAAACGCCGCATCTTACGCTGCATCGTCGTGGCGACGATGCGCTCGATCCAGCGGCTGGCCGTGTCCTTCAGCGCGAACAGATCCTCCAGGCTGTCGATCCGTTCAAACGCCTGGCTGAGAATCAGCCGGTCCGCCGGGTTCCAGGTGACGTGCGGATGAATCGGCTTGCCGAACCGGATATCCATATCCGTGCGCTTGAGCAGAAGATTGCCCTCGATCAGCAGCTCTTCCTTGAGCTGCTCACCGATGTCCTGGCCAAAGAGTTCGGCGGCCTTGCGCAGGATGTTGTCGCTGGTGTGGATCGGATAGAATGTGATGTTGGACGGTACGATCAGCGTCGGTTGGCGTGCCGCGGCGATCAGCGAGTCTATGTCCGCCAATCCCAGGGCCTGGACCCATCGATCGAGTCGCTGCGTATCGCCCGCCTCGAACACCGAGAGAATGCGTTTTTTGTAGGTTTCGAGGATCACCGCTAAGGCGGCGGCGCCCCGGCGGTGCTTGCGAGTGGTCCGCGCCATCGGCGAAAGAATGCTGAATTCCGCTTCGTCGAGGACGTTGCGGTCCTTGATCATGCCGCCTTCGGGAAAGATGATGATCTTCCGCCCGCGCAGGATCTCGGCAGCGAGGAACGGCAGCAGGCCCGGATGGTTGCTCGGCACGGCGCCGCAATTCCATAGAAATTTCGCGAACCGATCGTTTCCGAGGAAGAGTTCGTGCGTCGCCACGCACCGGCAATAGGCGCCCGTCGCTTGGTAAATGAAATATTGGGGAATGATTGTTTCGAAGCGGGCGAAGTGATTGAACAGAAATATCTGGCCCGCTTTGATATGGCCGTCGGCGTCGTGGACCCTGATGTTGATTCCGAGACGATGGCGCAGCAGGGAGAACGCCCGCACGCACCATTGATAGAGCGCCTCGTTGATTTCAATCTCGGGGCTGCCGCTCATCGCGTGGACCGTTCGGCCGTGGCCGGTCTTAAGAACCGGCATCAGCGTCCCGGACTCCCTGACATCCTGTCTCTATTCGTATGGTACGTCGATTGTGCTAATATTTCATTTCCTAAGTTTAGTTAAGGTTCTGAGGGCGTTTACGTTAATCAAAGAGGCGTCGGCGATCGCGGGCGTTTATCCTGCGGCTGCGAGGGAACCCCATGCCACCAAGACGGCCTATATCCGTCTTCGACAGCCATGAGGTGACGAATCAATCGCCGCCGCTGGTCGACTATAATCTCTTCGACAGCGATCCGATCCTGCGTCTGGCCCTTGCGCGGGAAGGCGCCGGCTGGGCCGCGGACAAGGTCCGCGCCTTCGGTGCCGTTCTCGGCAGCGAGCGCGTGGCGGAACTCGCCGAGGCTGCCAACCGCTACCCGCCCGAGCTCCGCACATTCGACCGGTTCGGCCATCGCCTGGATGAGGTAGTCTACCACCCGGCCTATCATGAACTCATGGCCCTGGCCAAGACACATGAGGTGCATTCGATAGCCTGGACCGCGCCCCGATCTGGTGGGCAGGTCGCCCATATGGCGCTCGAATATCTTCTGGTTCAGGCCGAAGCGGGCGTCTGCTGCCCGATCACCATGACCTACGCCGCGATCCCGGCGCTCAGGAAGCAGCCGGACGTCGCCACCGAATGGGAGGTGCTTGCCACCGCCGCATCCTATGATCCGCGCTTCATCCCCGCGGCGGAAAAGGCCGGCGTCACGATCGGGATGGCCATGACGGAAAAGCAGGGCGGTTCCGACGTCCGGGCCAACACCACCCGTGCCGTGGCGCTCGGCGATGCGGGCGCGTTCGAGCTGACCGGTCACAAATGGTTCTGCTCCGCGCCCATGTCGGATGCCTTCCTTACGCTGGCCCAGACTGGGGCTGGGCTGTCCTGCTTCCTGGTGCCGCGCTGGCGCCCGGACGGCACCCGCAATCCGTTCTTCATCCAACGCCTCAAGGACAAGCTGGGCGACCGCTCGAACGCATCGTCCGAAATCGAATATCGACAGACCTGGGCGCGGCTGATCGGCGAGGAGGGGCAGGGAGTACGCACGATCATCGAGATGGTGCATCACACGCGCCTCGACACGGCGCTCGCCGCCGCCGGCCTGATGCGGCAGGCGGTCGTGCAGGCGGTCCACCACACCTCCCACCGATCGGCCTTTCAGCGGCTGCTCTCGGATCAGCCGCTGATGCGGGACGTGCTGGCCGATCTGGTCGTGGAGTGGGTGGCGGCGACGATGATGGCGGCCCGGGTCGCGCGCAGCTTCGACGAGTCGGCCGCGGACCCGGCGGCCGCGTCCTTTTCGCGGCTCGCCGTCGCGATCGGGAAGTACTGGATCAACAAGCGTCTTCCCGGTCACGTCTGCGAGGCGTTGGAATGCCATGGCGGGTCGGGATATGTCGAAGAATCGGTCATGCCGAGGCTGTACCGCCAGGCGCCGCTCAACAGCATCTGGGAGGGCTCCGGCAACGTCATCTGCCTGGATGTGCTTCGCACCATGGACCGGGATCCGGCGGCCGTGGAGGCCCTGTTCGCGGAACTCGAGGTCGCGCGCGGCGGCGACCGACGGCTGGACCGTGCGATCGACCGGCTGAAGACCGACATCGGCGACAAGACGGACCGGGAACCGCGCGCGCGCCGGATCGCCGAATCGATGGCCGTCCTGCTGCAGGCGGCACTGCTGGTCCGGCATGGGCCGGCCCCGGTGGCGGACGCATTCTGCGCCTCCCGGCTGGATGGCGACTGGGGATGGACCTACGGGACCCTGCCGGCTGGCCTCGCCCTCAACGACATCATCCGGCTTGGGCGCGTTTCGGGGTAGGTGCAAATGACACCGGTTGAGAGCGGCCCCACGCGGGCTCGGTCTGCCGTCTAGCGAACCCGAAAGCTATGCAGCTTGGCGCGGCCGAGCAGATGCACCGAGAACCCGTCGGCGAACAGGCAGGCGATTGCCGGGTCGCGCACGTCGAGGCCGCCGGCATAGGCGCCGAAGGCCGGCAGGATCAGGCGTCGCGCGTTCCCGACGAAGCAGCGTCCGCCGACGCGCTTGCCGCGCACCGACAGGCTGATCTTCGGATGGAAGTGCCCGGACACCTCGCCGGTGACAGAATCAGGTGCGGCTTGATGCCGGAACAGCAGCGGACCGATCTTCTCCTCTTCGGCGAAGCGGCCGCCGAGTTCCGCCGGCGGCGCCGGATCGTGATTGCCGCAGATCCACACCCAGTCGCGACTCCCGGTCAGGCGGCGCAGCGTGGCGCGATCCCGCGGCGCGAGGCGGTCGGCGGCCTGCGGATCATGAAAGCTGTCGCCGAGGCAGATCACCCGCTCGGGGCAATGCCGCGCGAGCAGGTCCGTCAGGGTCGCGAGCGTCGCGCGCGTATCGTAGGGCGGCAGCAGGCTGCCGGAGCGGGCGAGGGCCGACCCCTTCTCCAGATGCAGGTCGGCGACGACGAGCGTGCGCTGCGCCGGCCAGACCAGCGCGCCGGAGAGGTCGGCGAGCAGCTCGGCGCCGTTGAGGCTCAGGGTGGATGGGGATAGCGGTTGGGGCATCTTCATTCAGAAGCGGCATCACAATTGAAGCTGCGGCGCCGGGGAAGCTGCGGCGCCGACTCGTCGCGCATCGCCTCTTCGATCAGGGCTTCGGCCGCCTCGTCTAGCAGATCGTCGAGGGCCGCGCCATAAACCGATTCCTTGCCGATCTCGAGCAGCACCGGCAGGGCGAGCGGCGACACGCGCGGCAGCCGCCGATGGGTGATGCGCCCTTTGGCGCGCGCCAGCATCGCGCCCAGCCGGGCGACGTCGGTGAGGCCTCCAGCGGCCTCCGCCCGGGTCGCCCGGAGCAGGATGTGGTCGGGCTCATGGCGGCGCAGCACGTCATAGATCAAATCGGAGTTGAAGGTGACCTGGCGGCCGGTCTTCTCCTGCCCGGGATGGCGCCGCTCGATCAGCCCGGCGATCACCGCGACGTTGCGGAACGTCCGCTTTAGCATGCTCGACTCCTCCATCCAGGCCTCGAGATCGTCGCCCAGCATGTCCTCGTCGAACAGCGCGTCGATATCGCGCGCCGGCCGCAGGCTCCAGACGGCGAGCACGTAATCGCTGGCGACGAAGCCCAGCGGCCCCAGGCCGGCGCGTTCCATCCGCCGCGTCAGCAGCATGCCGAGGGTCTGGTGCGCGTTGCGGCCCTCGAAGCAATAGGCGACCAGATACTCCTTGCCGCCGCGGGGAAAGCTCTCGACGAGCAGGCCGTCGCGCTGCGGCAGGACGGAGCGGCGGCGCTGCAGCCGGAGCCACTCTCGCACCGCCTCGGGCAGATCGCGCCAGCGGTCGGGATCGGCCAACATTGCGCGGACCCGATCGGCGAGTTGCGTCGTCAGCGGCAGCCGTCCGCCGGCATAGGCCGGCACCTTCGGCAGCGTCCCGGTTCCGCGACTGACCTCCACGGTGGTCTCACGGACGCCCTCGAAGCGCAGGAGCTGGCCGGCGAAGATGAAGCTGTCGCCGGGCACTAGGCCCTGGACAAAATATTCCTCGATCTCGCCGAGCGTGCGGCCGCGCCGCAGCCGGACGCGCAGCATCGGCGCCTCGACGATGGTGCCGACATTCATGCGGTAGCGTCGGACGAACGCGGGGCCGGCGACCCGGTAGCATCCCGCCTCGTCGCGCTCCAGCCGGCGCCAGCGGTCGTAGGTGCGAAGCGCATACCCGCCGGTCGCGACGAAGGCGAGCGTGTCGTCGAAGTCGTTGCGCGCGAGGTCGGCATAGGGCGCAGCCGATCGCACCTCGGCGAACAGGTCTTCGGCGGCGAAGGGCGCAGAGCAGGCCATGCCCAGGATATGCTGGGCGAGCACGTCGAGCCCGCCGGCGCGTGACGGCGCGCCGTCGAGCGCATTATCGCGGATCGCCTCCAGCGCGGCGCGGCATTCCAGGACCTCGAACCGGTTGGCCGGCACCAGCAATGCTCGGCTCGGCTCATCCAGCCGATGGTTGGCGCGGCCGATCCGCTGGATCAGCCGGCTCGCGCCCTTCGGCGCGCCGACCTGCGCCACCAGATCGACCGCGGCCCAATCGACCCCGAGGTCGAGCGAGGAGGTGGCCACCACCGCGCGCAGGATGCCGCGCGCCATCGCGGCCTCGACCTTGCGGCGCTGCTCGGCCGCGAGGCTGCCATGATGCAGCGCGATCGGCAGGTTGTCGTCGTTGAGGCGCCACAGCGCCTGGAACACGAGCTCGGCCTGCGCCCGGGTGTTGACGAAGACCAGCGTCGTTCCGGCGTCGCGGATCGCCGCATAGAGCTCGGCCATCGCATGGATGGCCATATGCCCGGACCAGGGTAGCCGCTCCGCCGTGGCCAGGATCGCAACCTCCGCCGTTGCGCCGGCCCGGCCGCGCACCAGCCGCACGGGCGCGTTTTCGGCGCGACCGGTCGGCGACAGCCACGCGATCAGCGTCGCCTCGTCGGCGACGGTCGCCGACAGTCCCGCGCGCCGGCAGTCCGGCGCCAGCCGCTGCAGCCGGGCGAGGCCGAGCGCCAGCAGGTCGCCGCGCTTCGTCCCAGCCAGCGCATGCAGCTCGTCGACGACGATCCGGTTCAGGCCGCGAAACAGCTCCGGCGCATCCGGATAGGAGAGGAGTAGGGCCAGCGATTCGGGCGTGGTCATCAGGATATGGGGCGGCCGGCGCCGTTGCCGCTGCCGCTTCGCCTGCGGCGTGTCGCCGGTGCGCGTCTCGCTCGTCACGGCCAAGCCCATCTCGGCGATCGGCTGCTCGAGGTTGCGGTGGATGTCCACCGCCAGCGCCTTCAGCGGCGAGATATAGAGCGTGTGCAGCCCCGCGCGCGGGTTCTCCGCAAGATCGACGAGCGTTGGCAGGAACCCGGCCAGCGTCTTGCCGCCGCCGGTCGGCGCGATCAGGAGCGACGATTGCCCGGCGGCGTCCGCCGCCAGCATCTCCTGCTGATGCGCATGCGGTGCCCAGCCCCGGCTCGCGAACCAGTCGAGGAAGCCGGGCGGGAGGGAGGCGGGCGAAGATCTCTCTACACTCATATCGCGAATCGCGCTTAGCTCGTTTTCGGCAGCGGCGTTCTCGGAGGAGAAGCGATCATGCGGATCCTGATCACCGGCGCATCCGGGTTCATCGGCCGTCATCTCGTCGCGGCGCTCTCTACCGCCGGGCACCGGATCGTCTGCTGCGTGCGCGATCTCGAGCGCGCCCGCCGGATGTTTCCGGCGCAAATGGTCGTCGCCTGCGACTTCACGCGCGCCGTCGATCCGGAACTGTGGCTGCCCCGCGTCAGGGGAGTCGATGCGGTCATCAACTGTGCCGGGATCTTGCATGCCCGGGACGCTGAGTCCATAGCGGCAATCCATCGGGCGGCGCCGAAGGCGCTGTTCACCGCCTGCCTCGTGGCCGGTGTCGAGCGCGTCGTCCAGCTCTCGGCCCTGGGCGTCGGCTCCGGCGCGGATAGCGACTATGCGCACAGCAAGCTGGCGGCCGACGACTACCTCCAAAGCCTTGGGCTCGACTGGACGATTCTGCGGCCGTCGGTCGTCTACACCGAGGCAGGGCCCGCCGGCTGCGCCTCCCAGTTTCGCACGTTCGCGACCGTGCCTTGGTTCCTGCCGGTGGTCGGCACGGGCGAGCAGACATTTCAGCCGATCCATATGGCGGATCTGGCCGAGGCGGTTCGTCGCGTCGTCGAAAACGGCGTCGGGCGGCGACAGGTGATCGATGCCGTCGGCCAGGAACCGGTGAGTCTGGCAATCCTGCTGGCGGAGTTCCGGCGGCGCCTCGGCTCCCCACCAGCCCGACTGGTGCATCTGCCCCTGCCATTGGTGCGACTGATCGGGCGGCTGGGCGATCGGTGGGGCCGCGAGCCGGTCACGACCGCGGCGCTCACGGTTATGATGCGGGACAACACCGCCGATCCGCAGCCCTTCAGGGAGGTGACGGGCATAACCTCGCGGCGCTTCGCCGATGTGTTCTCCGACCTTTCGCCCGTCCGCGGCGCACCTTACGATGCTGGGCGACAGGGATAGGGAGGGGCTGGTGCCGAAGGATATGAAGCCGCTCGGTGTGATCTGCGCGCTGCCCGAGGAACTCGAGCATCTTGATGCCGCGCTCGATATTGACGCGACGACCGAGCGCGCCGGGTATCAGTTCCGCCAGGGCCACCTCGACGGTTGCCCGGTGGTGCTGGTCGAGGGCGGGATTGGCAAGGTCGGTGGGGCGCTGGTCGCCACGCTGCTGCTCGAGCGCTTCGACTGCCGCGGCCTGCTGCTGTCCGGCGTCGCCGGCGGGCTCGACCCGGACCTCGGCATCGGCGACGTGGTGATCGCTGAGCGTCTGATCCAGCATGATTACGGCGCCATGGTCGAGGGCCGCCTGAAGCCCTACCGCCCCGGCGTGCCGCCCTTGGGCGAGTGGCGGGACAGGCTGGGTTACGAGATGAATGCAGGCCTGCGCGCGGCGGTTGCCGGCGCGCTCGACGGCTTTACTCTGCCGTCGCTCTCGGCCGCGGCGACAGGCGGCGCGCCGCGGGTGCCGCGGCTCCGCTTCGGTACGGTGCTGACCGGCGACCAGTTCATCAATTGCGAGGCGACGCGCCGGCGCCTGTTCGAGAGCTTCGCCGCCCAGGCCGTGGAGATGGAAGGCGGCGCCGTCGCTCAGGTTGCAGAGCGCTATGGTGCCCCCTGCGTGATCTTCCGCTCGCTCAGCGACCTCGCCGGCGCCGACAGCCATCTCGACTTCGCCGCCTTCCTCGCCGCGACCGCCGAAGGCGCGGCGCGGGTGCTACGCCGGGTGATTCCAGCGCTGTGACAGGCCGAAGAGACCGCACAGCCAAGATAAAGTAATTCGAACAGCATTTCTTCAGGCCTTCTTTCGACTGGCGTCAAATTTCGCTGTGGCGATGTATACTGGAAAGCTATACTGTGAAACGAGAGGGTGGGCTTTAATGGTACTCGGTGGTGGAAAGTCGAGCCTATCAGCGGATCGCACATTGGTTTCCGGGGTATCTCCGGGCGGACGCCGTTGCCGTTCGACGTCGAAGATCGCAATCAGCTGACTCCGCGAGGGCGTGAGCGTGCGCTTCCGGTTTGAACCGATCGCCGATTGGCCGCCGCTGGCATGGTTGGCAATGTGCCGGCGCGATTCGAGCGAGATCGTCATATGGCACGGTCAGCGCGTCGAGGTCGCGGATGAATGGTTCTGTGAGGCGGCGTGGGCCGGCCCCTATGAGGATGGCGGCTTCGACCGCACCGACATCGTGGCTGGAAGCGGCGGGCGTCGTCGCGCGGGGACGGTCACGTTCGTCGGATCCGGTTCGACGATCGACCGCCTGCAGGTCTCGCGCCAGGAGGACGCGGTCTACGTTTCGAACTCTCTTCTGTGTCTCATTGCGACCTTGGGGATCGAGCTCGATCCTTGCTATCCAGGCTATTATTCAGATTTTCGGACAGTCGTCGCAGGCCTCGATGCGTTCCAACGCCGGGTCCGGATATTGCAGGGCGATCTCGAACTCTGCTACTTCGACAATCTGGTCTGGGATGGCGCTTCCCTCGAAGTCCGACGGAAGCCGTGGCCCGATCGCGATTTCTCCGGTTTCGAGCCTTACCGCACGTTCCTGGTCTCAGTGACGGCGGAGCTCGTGGAGAATGCAAGAAGCCTCGCTCGCCGGTTCCCGTACCGAACTATCGGCACCGTTTCCACGGGTTATGACTCGCCGGCAGTGACAGCCCTTGCCAAGGAAGCGGGCAACCGGGAGGTCTTCTCCTTCCGGACGGCAAGAGGCGGATTCAATGATTGCGGCGACCGGATCGCCGCGCATCTAGGGCTCGATTGCACCATCCTGGATCGGGATGCGTGGCGGGCGCGTGCGCTTCCGGAAGTGCCCTTCCTCGCAGCGAATGCCTATGGTGAGGAGATGCACTTCAGCGGTGCGGAGGATCTCCTGCGGGGCCGCGTCGTCTTCACGGGCTTCCATGGTGGCAAGATCTGGTCCAAGCCGGACAAGGGGCTGGGGCCGGATATCGTTCGGGCCGACCCGAGTGGCCTGTCGCTCACCGAATACCGCCTATGGGTGGGCTTTCTGAACTGTCCGGTCCCGTTCTGGGGCGCGCGGGAGTACCGGCAGATCCACGCCATTACCCACGCCGACGAGATGAAGCCGTGGGACGTGTCCAGCCAGTACAGTCAACCGCTGAGCCGGCGGATCGCCGAGGAAGCGGGCGTCCCGCGCGAGTTTTTCGGGCAGGTCAAGCGCGCTGCCTCCGTCGTGCTCTGGAATCGGGCTGAGTCCGAGGCGTTCCTGACCGAGCGGTCCCTGGCCGATTACCGCGCCTGGCTGCGCCGCCTGTCCGGGCAATTCGTCCGGTCCGGCTCGCTTCCGCCCCTTTGGGCCGAACGGATCGATGACGCGCGAACCGCGATCGTCGGGCGGGTAAACAACCTGACGGAACGGAGCGCATCGCGCCTGAACAACATGCCGGGGCTGTGGCGGCTCACCATGCACCGCCCCCCGCCGCTGTTCCATTTCCTCTTTCCCTGGGCGGTCCATATCGCCAAGCAGCGATACGGGCGTGTTCCGGCGCACACTCCGTGACGTCCGAATGCCGCCTTCGGATCGGCATCATCTCCGGCTCAGGTCCGGAGGCGGGTGTCGACTTGTGGTCCAAGCTCCTGGAAGAAAACAGGGAGCTTCTCGGGACGGCCTTTTCGGGCGACCTCGATGCGCCCTATGTCATCATCCTCTCCGAACCGCGGCTGGGGCTGTCGATGCATCTCGAAACGCACGAGGAGGAGGTCTGGTCACAACTGGAGACGGCGCTTCGGACCCTTGCCTGCCAAGTCGACCTGATCGCGATTGCCTGCAACACGCTGCATTACTTCGAGGCGCGGATAGGCTCGCTCCGGTTGCCGGCTCGGCTCGTGTCGCTTTCCGATGTTCTCAGCGACTATGTTCGGGCGCAAGGGCTGCGGCAGGTGGCTCTGCTCGGAGCTCGTCCGGTCATGGAACTCGGGCGGTGGTCACCCTATCGGCGCCTGGGGGCACTGGTATCGATTGAAAGGCCACGTGACAGCGATGCGGTCCATCGGCTGATCCTCGACATCAAGCGCCTCGGCCCCACTGACGGGTTGGTCGCCACCCGCTTCAGCACGCTCCTCGAAACGCTCCAATCGAGGACGGTAGTGCTTGCATGCACGGAGCTCCCCCTGATTGCCGTGCAAGCCGTGGGTCGGCAACTCGTGGATATGAACAGGCTTCTCGCGCGTGCACTTGTCGTCGCGTCTCTCGATTCTTCCTGCGCGCCGATAACGGCTCGCCCGTCCTGCAATGGAGCGTTGGCTCAACCGTAGACCAACCTCGGCAGCCACAGGATGATCTCGGGGAAGATGATGCAGAGGGCGAGCGCGAACACCTGGATGAACAGGAAGGGGATCGCACTCCGGAAGATCATGGCCATCGTGACCTCCGGCGGCGCGACGCTCTTGAGATAGAACAGTGCATAGCCGAAGGGCGGGCTCAGGAACGACATCTGCATGTTCACCATGTAGACCACGCCGAACCACAGCGGCACATCCTCCGGGGCGATGCCCGGAAAGCCGAAGAGGCCATTCCATTCGAGGCTCATCATGATCGGCACGAAGATGGGAACGGCCAGCAGGAGAATGCCGACCCAGTCCAGGAACATGCCCAGCACGACCAGGATGATCATCATGATCACCAGGACGCCATAGGATCCCAATCCGGTTCCGACGAGCATGTCGGTGACGAACTCGCGGCCGCCTTCGACGATATAAAGGCCGACGAAGACGCTCGCCCCGAAGACGATCCAGAGCACCATCGACGTGGCCTTGAGGGTCGTGATCGCCGCCTCGCGAAGCGATTGCCAGGATAGGCGCCGGTGCAGCGCCGCCACCACGATCGCGCCGAAGGTGCCGATTCCCGCCGCCTCGACGGGGGTGGCGATGCCGGTGAAGATCACGCCCAGCACCAGTACGACCAGGATGATTGCGGGGACCATGCCGGAGACAAGCCGGACCTTCTCGCGCAGGCTGATCCGCTCTTCCGGCGGCAGGGCCGGCCCCATGGCCGGGTTCAGGTAGCTCCGCGCCGTGACATAAAGGATGTACAGGCCGGACAAAAGGAAGCCCGGGAGGAAGGAGCCCATGAACAGCGCGCCGACGGATTGCTGCGCGATGACGGCAAAGAGGATCGCCAGGATCGATGGCGGGATCAGGATGCCGAGGGTGCCGCCGGCAAGGATCGAGCCGCAGGCAAGCTCAGGGTCGTACTTGCGCTTCAGCATGGCCGGCAAAGCGATCATGCCCATCGTGACCTCGGTGGCGCCGATCACCCCGACCATGGCCGCGAGGATGGTTGCAGCGATGATCGCCGCCGAAGCGAGCCCGCCGCGAAGACCGCCGAGAATTTTATAGATAATATCGAACAGGTCCTCGATCAGTCCGGCCCGTTCCAGCATCGACGCCATGAAGATGAACATCGGAATGGCGGAGAGCTGATAGTTCGTCATGAACGGAAAGATGCGGGACGGCAGGATGTTCAACATCTGCGCGTCGCCGAAGAGAAAGAGGAACACGCAGGCCAGCCCGCCAGTGACGAATGCCAGCGGCAGCCCCGCCATCAGCAGGACCACCAGCGATCCGAACATGATGATGGTGAGCCACCCGATCCCGACCTCCAGACCCATTCTCTACGCCCCCATTCGTCTCAGCAGGGTGATGTCCTTGATCAGCTTGGACAGGCCCTGCAGCAGGATCAGAAAAGCCCCGAGCGGGATCGCTATCTTCACCGGCCAGTACTGGATCGCCCACTCCGTGAAGGACACTTCCCACACGTTCACGGAATCCATCATGAAGATCCAGCCGGTGACGAGCAGCGAACCGCTGAAGATAAAGAAGAAAATCGACGTGATGATGTCGGTGATGACCTTCCCGCGCTCCGACAGGTAGAGGTAGAGCACGTCGACACGGACATGCGCATCCTCCCGATAGGCATAGGCGCCGGAGATCAGGTACTGCATGCCGAACATGAGGAACATGCTCTCATGGACCCAGTTCGTCGGCGAGTTGAAGACGTACCGGGCGACCACCTCGTAGTAGTAGGCGAACACGGCGATGATCGACCAATAGGCGACGAACTCGCCCGTCCATCCGCTGATCGCATCGATCACGTCGGTCACGCGCGTCCGCACAAGACGGGCGGGATCCTCCCTGGTGCCGGCCTGCGGCACCTCCGCGGTCGGGGCTGTGCTGAATTCAGGCGCCGGACCTTCCAGCGCGGCCCGGCGGCGCACGAGGCCCGGCAACAGAACGGCATCGATGAGCAGTAGGAGCGCGATGGCGGCGGCAACGCCGCCGGTGGCCGTCCGCCACCACGAGATGCTGTCGGTTGCCGTCGCGAGTTGTTCGTTTGCAGCGACAAGCGCCTGTTCGGCGGCGGCTAGCCTCTCGCTCGCCCCCTCGTCACCGGCGTCGACAGCCGCCTGAAAGTGCTCCACCTGAAAATCGGCAACCGTCACGGCGGTGCGCGCCTCGGAGATGACGAGGCGGGCGTCGCGCATATGGACATTGCCGTACAGAATGGCGAGAAAGAGAGGAATGTAGACTGCACCGAGCCAGTTCTTCACGTAGAAGCGGTGCAGGCCGACGAAGCCGCCGGAAAGCCAGAGCAGATAGGCGAAGGGGAGCGACAGGGCGGAACGGGTGCGGTCCCGGCTGCTCCGCCGCACGACCACCATGGCGATGAGCGGAACTAGAAGAAGAACCAACCAGTACAGCCAATGTGGCAGGACAAAATTCAGGTCAGGCATCGAGACTCGCTTCCGAAATTTGCAAGCCGTCGCACGACTCGCGCACCGGGGGCGCCGTCACGGCGCCCCCGGCTTCCTGCGCTCTGTGTTCGGCTATGGTGCGCTACAGGTTGAGTGTCTGCCCCTTGATCATATCCGGCGTCACGTAGCCGAGGCTGCCGGACATCATGTAGTCGAGCTGGATCTTGAAGATCCGGGCTGCGCTCTTGTCCTTGTTCGCCCAGGCATACCAGCGCGGCACAGCGAGTTCGGTGAACTTGTCGACATCCGCCTGCGACAGGCGGGTGATGATGGTGCCCGCCTCCTCGAACTTCTTCCATGCCTCCAGATCCGCTGCCTGGATGAGGGCATGATGCATGTCGGAGTAGACATGGACTTCCATCTCGACGAACTGCTTCATTTCGGGCGACAGGGCGTTCCAGGCGTCCATGCCGACCGTCAGGTCCATCAGGTCGACCGGCTGGTAGATCGACATGAAGCCCGCCGGGCCGGTCGAGATGAAGTTGGTGACCTCGGCGAAGCCGAGCGCCCAGTTGACCGCCGGGCCGGTATAGTCGGCAACGTCGATGGTGCCCTTCTCGAGGGCCGGGAAGATCTCCGAGCCCGGAAGCAGCGTCGTCTTGGCGCCTGCCGCCTGGAAGACCTCGGCGACCATGCCGCCGGGCAGCCGCATCTTGCGCCCGCGGAAGTCCTCGATCGAGTTGATCGGCACCTTGGAGTGGATGATGTTGGCGCCGTGATGGATCGGGCCGACATAGTACATCCCCTCGTTCGCGAACAGCTCGCGGGTGATCTCGAGGCCGCCCAGGCTGTAATAGAAGACATCCCACTCATGCGGGTTGCGCGGGCCCAGCGGGTAGGAGGTGAGGAAGACCGAGGCCGGCATGCGACCCGCCCAGTAGATGGTGAACGGGTTCATCGCCTGGAGCACGCCGTTCTTCACAGCGTCGAACAGCTGGAAGTCGCCGACCACGGCCTGGGCGCCATAAGGTTCGAAGGCGAGTTCGCCGCCCGTCTTCTCGACGATGCCGTTGCACCAATCCTCGAAGATCTGTAGTCCGACCCCGCCGGGCCACGAGGTCTGGATCTTCCAGGTCGTCGTCTGAGCTTTGGCGGTGCCGATATAAGGCGCACCGACCTCGCCGGCGACGCCGAGAACGGCCGCGGTGCCGCCCGCGACGGCCGCGCCCTTCAGCAAGCCGCGACGCGAGAATGCCTGCGCGGCCCGAACGGTTTTGATCGCGGTTCGAGATTCTTTCATTTTTTCCTCCCTAGCGTCCGGCATTGGACAGTTCCAGTTGCGCCGGCTCCCCAATCGTGGCCGCCTTTGGCGGCTCATCTTTTATTTTTGTCTTTATTGTTTCCAAATCGGGAACTCTGGCGGCCACAACCGTTTCGAGCGCGATTCGATTACAATTATGCTAGCGGCTGTGAATAAAGGTGGCAACCCATGTTCGTTCCGCGTCGTTCGGAAACCAATTCTCCGATTGGCTTCTACGAATCTTGTTTTTCTCTTGGCGGCCGCACCGCCCAGGCGGCGCGCTTCCCGTCGAGCTTCTTCGCGAACCGGTCCCAGGTCACGATCATGCGCTGGTGGCGGCCCTCGCTGATCAGGTCGACCTCGTCCCGCGCCTCCACCCGCCAGGTAACGCGGCGCCCGTCGATCGCCTCGATCACGGCCGTGACCGTCACCGTCATGCCGGGCACGGTCGGCGCCGCATGGGTCACGTCGATCGCGATGCCGAGGCTGCCCTCGCCGGGCTCGACGCAGACGCGCAGATGATCGAGGCAGGCCCACTCCAGCAGGCCGACCATGAAGCCGGTCGCGAACACCTCCGGCATGGCCCGAAAGTCCGGCGACTCGCCATAGAGGAACGGCACCGTCTTCTCCCGCGGCACTTGGTAGGAGAAGACATGCCGGTCGCCGGGACGCAGAAGTGGCCTCATTGCGGGTCGAGCCGATCGGCGAGCGCGCGCAGCAGTGCCGCGCCATCGCCGCGCCAAGCGCTGCCATGCATGCAGGCCAGCGTTGTCGGCTTCGCTTCGGCGAGGCGGTCGAGCATCGCGCGGGCGTGCCTCGTGTGGGAGAAGTAATCCATTCCCATGCGGAACGCTTCGCTCGGCTCCAGGATATCCGCCTCGGTTAGCGGCGGATCGCCGAGGCCGCCCTGGGTGAAAAGATCGCCGCAGAGCAGCGTGTCGGTGCTGGTTTCCATCAGGAACCCGCATTCCCAGGCATGCGGCAGATGCGGCGTGTCGTACCAGCGGACCGAATGCGATCCCAACGACACCGTCTCACCGTCGCTCAACGCGCGAGGCGGCCGGTCGGCATAGTCCTCTACCGATACCATCGCCGCGACGCGGCCGCAGAGCGGCGTCGCGTTCGGTGCGACCGCGAGGAGCTCATTAAGCGCACCGCACTCGTCCGCCTCGAAGTGTGAAAAGGCGACGTGCCGCAAGCCGTCTACCGGCATGACATGCGCGACGGCGCTGCGTAGCAGCGGAAACAGCCGCCGCGGCCCCGTATGGATCAGCATCGGCTCATCGTCGACGATGAGATACTGGTTCAGAGTGAAACCGCCGGGAACGGCGCTGGGAGGAAGTGGCATGGAGATCCGGTAAATCCCACCGGCGATCTCGTCCACGCGAGCGCCTGGGTCTTGATCGATGGTGGCCAACTGAACCTCCCCTGTGAGGATGAGAGAGCCGGAATTGTAGAGCGTGGGTGGCGCGAGAAAAGAAGAAAAACGAGGCTTAGCCGTCGTTCAGCGCCTGCCGGAAAAACGCCGAGCGTTTCCGCAGCGCCTCGGCTTCATAAAGCTCCGGGGGCGTGCCCCAGACAGGCCTAGGCCAAGCCGGATCGTCGGTGAATCGGGCGATGACATGGACATGCAGTTGCGGCACCACATTGCCTAGGGCGGCGACATTGATTTTCGCCGGTCGCATCGTATCTTTCAGGACGCGGCTGACGCGTGCCGTCTCCTCGATCAGGACCGTCCGCTCGGCCGGCGGAAGGTCGTCCACATCGCGCAGCTCCGGTCGGCGCGGCACGAGGATCAGCCACGGCCAGCGACGCTCGTTCATCAACAGCACCAGCGACAGCGGCCAGCGTGCGAGCTCCACCGTGTCCGCCGCCAGGCGCCGGTCCAAGACGAAATCCGGGAAAGCAAGCTCCGACGCCATGTCCGTTCCCACACCCGCTCCGCAAAAAAGACCCGAGGATTGGGTGAAGGTAACGCCCCGGGGACTCTTTTGCGAGCCCGGCGGCTTCTATGTCGATCCGACTCGCGCGGTCGATCGGGCGGTGGTCACGCACGGCCATGCCGACCATGCGCGGCCGGGCCATGGCCGCGTGCTGGCAACCCCCGGCACGCTGGCGATCATGGCGGCGCGCTACGGGCCGGAAATGGCCGCTGCGACACAGCCGCTTGCCTATGGTGAGCCCTTGCGGGTCGGCGACGTCACGGTCCACCTCGCGCCAGCGGGCCACATCCTCGGCAGCGCGCAGGCGGTGCTGGAGTATCGCGGCAGTCGCATCGTCGTCTCCGGCGACTACAAGCGCCGGCTCGACGCCACCTGCGCCGCATTCGAGCCAGTGCCCTGCGACGTCTTCGTCACGGAGGCGACCTTCGGCCTGCCAGTGTTCCGCCATCCGCCAGACGGCGAGGAGATCGGCAAGCTCCTCGACTCACTCCGGCTCTTTCCCGAGCGGGGGCATGTCGTCGGCGTCTATGCGCTCGGCAAATGCCAGCGGGTGATCACGCTGCTGCGCGCGGCCGGCTACGACGCGCCGATCTATGTTCACGGCGCGCTGACGGCCTTGTGCGACCTCTATGAGGCGGAAGGCGTGGCGCTCGGCGATCTTCGGCCGGTGACGGTCGCGACGAAGGCGGAGATGGCGGGGCAGATCGTACTGGCGCCGCCGTCGGCGATCGCCGACCGCTGGGCGCGGCGGCTGCCGGACCCTCTCACCGCGATGGCGAGCGGCTGGATGCGGGTGCGCGCCCGCGCCCGGCAGCGCGGCGTCGAACTGCCATTGGTGATCTCCGACCATGCCGATTGGGACGAGCTGACGCAGACGCTCGACGATGTCGGTGCGCCGGAGGTTTGGGTAACGCACGGTCGCGAGGAGGCTCTGATCCATCATGCCGCCGGCCGCGGCTACCGGGCTCGCGCACTGGCCCTGGTCGGTCGGGATGAGGAGGGTCAGTGAAAGCCTTCGCCATGCTGCTCGACCGGCTCGCCTTCACGCCCGGTCGGCTCGGCAAGCTGCGGTTGATCGAGGCCCATTTCGCCGCGACACCGGATCCGGATCGTGGCTATGCGCTGGCAGCGCTCACCGGCGGGCTGGCCTTCGACGCCGCCAAGCCGGCGATGATTCGGGCGCTGGTCGCGACGCGGGTCGACGCGGCGCTGTTCGAATGGTCCTACGACTTCGTCGGCGATCTGGCCGAGACGGTCGCGCTGATCTGGCCGCAGCGGCCGGGCGCCAATCGCGAGCCGGAGCTGACCGAGGTCGTGGAGGGGCTGTCCGCCGCCAAGAAGACCGAGGTCCCGGCCTTGGTCGAGCGCTGGCTCGATGCGCTTGATGCGAACGGCCGCTGGGCGCTCTTGAAGCTGATCACTGGCGGCCTCCGCGTCGGCGTCTCCGCCCGTCTGGCCAAGACCGCGCTGGCCCAGTTCGGCGCCGGAAACGGGCAGACGGTGGACGTGGGCGCGGTCGAGGAGGTCTGGCATGGCCTGACCCCGCCCTATGAGGCGCTGTTCGCCTGGCTGGAAGGGCGGGCGCCGCGGCCGAGCGTCGACAGCCTCGCGATGTTCCGGCCGCTGATGCTGGCCAATCCGATCGAGGCGGCGGAACTGGCGGGCCTCGACCCGGCTGATTACGCCGCCGAATGGAAGTGGGACGGCATCCGTGTCCAGATCGTCGCGCGGGCCGATGGTGGCCTGGGGGGCAGCCTGGGGCAGGGGGAAAGCCGCCTGTTCTCCCGCACGGGAGATGATGTCGGTGGTGCGTTTCCCGACCTTGTGGGTGCGCTCGATTTCGACGCGGTGCTGGATGGCGAGCTGCTGGTCTGCCGCGACGGTGTGGTCGCGCCATTCAACGACCTGCAGCAGCGGCTGAACCGTAAGGTCGTGACCGCGAAGATGCTGGCCGATTATCCGGCCTTCCTGCGGCTCTATGACATCCTGTTCGAAGGAGGGGAGGATCTGCGGCCGCTGCCCTTTATGGAGCGGCGGCGGCGGCTCGAGGCGTGGCATGCTGCGACGGCGCCGCGTTCGAGAATGAAGGACCGCATGGACCTGTCGCCGCTGGTCCCCTTCGCGAGCTGGGATGAGCTCACGGCCCTGCGCGACGGAGCGCGCATGGCGGGGATCGAAGGGCTGATGCTGAAGCGCTGCGACAGCCCCTATGTCTCCGGCCGCCCGAAGGGGCCCTGGTTCAAATGGAAACGCGGCGCGCTGACGCTCGACGTCGTGGTAATGTATGCCCAGCGCGGCCATGGCAAACGGTCCTCCTACTACTCCGACTACACCTTCGGTGCCTGGCGCGGTGATCCGACCGACGGGGCGGCCGAGCTGGTGCCCGTCGGCAAGGCCTATTTCGGCTTCACCGACGCGGAGCTGCTGCGCCTCGACAAGTGGGTCCGCGATAACACCATCGACCGGTTTGGGCCGGTGCGGCAGGTCCGGCCTGGCCTTGTGCTGGAGGTCGCCTTCGACAGCGTCCATCCCTCGACCCGTCACAAGTCCGGCTTGGCCATGCGGTTTCCGCGCGTCCACCGCATCCGCTGGGACAAGCCGCCAGAGGAGGCCGACCGCGTCGAGACGCTGGCGGCGATGGTGGTGAGCTAGCGGCGCTTACGAACCCTTCATCATGGCGTGGTGAAATCACTTCGGATTGTGACCCGGACTGTGATTGGGGTCACATCGCTTCGGCCTCTTTTGCGAGATAGTTGCTTCCATCAACGGTTGTTGCATCTCTTCGAAGGAGCTGTCCGATGAGGAAGATTGAGCCCGCACCCGAACTGACCGGCCGGGACGTCATCGCCGCCGGGATCGTCTCGGTCGGTATCCTGCTCGTGATGATCGTCGTCGGAACCTTGTCGGATCCCGGGGTGATCGAGGCCGATGAGCTTGACGGAACCACGGCCCAGTTTACCGCCGACGAGGTCGAGTAACGGAGCCGCCTCGGGCACCTCTTCCAGTGCCGATCCTCCCGACCTTGGAGTACGATCCGATCAGCTTGGCTCAACCCCATCGGATCGTACTCCACTTTGTTCAACTAAGCGGGGCCGGTGCCAGCGCGAAGACGGCAACAGAATGCGGAGTTTGCGGTTCAGGCCGGGAGCCGCGTCGCTCGCCCAATGGATCGCGGTCTCTCCCACGCGCGAAAGCTTGTCGGGATTGCGCATGATGTAGATGTTCGTCGTTCGGCCGGCTTCGTCATAGGCGAAGGAGACGGCCGCCGTGGTCACGCCATCCTTCCGCAGGACGATGCCTCGGCCGCCATTGATGTCCAACGTGATCCATTGATAGTCGGCCCAATATTCGCGAAGGCTTTCCGCGATGAAGCCGATGACTTCCGCCTCGCCGTGCAGCACGCGGGGAACCGTCGGCACCTTGCCGCCGCCGTCGGCGGCGAGTTGGATGTCGTCCGAGAGGAGGGCGGCGAGCGGTCCCGTGGAGCCGTCGGTGACGGCCGCTCCGAAGGCCGCTAGAAGCTGCTCCTGCCTTTCGACCGGAGTGGTATGCCTGACCTTCGCCTGCTCGATATTGGCGCGTGCCCTGGACACCAGCTACCGGCAGGTGCTCTCCCGGATATCGAGCGTTTCCGCGACCTCGGCGTATGAGACGTCGAAGATATCGTGCAGCAGGTAGGCGGCCCACTCCTTCGGCGTGAGCCGCTCGAGCATCAGCAGGAATGCGGTGGTCAGCGACGACGCCAGTGACAGGGTGTTCTCGGTCCCATCGTCGATCGGCGTGTGGATCGGCTCGGGCAACCAGGCGCCGACATAGTCCACCCGTGACTTGTGAGCGGACCGGAGCAGGTCAAGGCACCGGCGGGTGCAGATGGTCGTCAGCCATGCCGCCGGCGTCTCGATCTTGTCCCTGTCGGCCTTCCGCCACTTGAGGAAGGTGTCCTGGACGGCATCCTCGGTGTCGGCCCGCGAGCCGAGGATGCGATAAGCCAGGCCCAGGAGCCTGGGACGGGTTTCCTCGAAGACGAGGGCGTCGTCGCGGTCCGGCATGTCAGTGCCTCGACACCTGGATGCGGTTCCACAGGTTGATCATGGTCACGGTGGCGGTCAGGGCGCCGATCTCCTCATCGGAGAAATGCGCCCTCAGCCGGGCGCGGAGTGCTCCGAGATCGGCTTTCGGGTCCAGCAGAGTCAGCGCTTCGGTCCATGCCAGCGCCGCCTTTTCGCGCTCGCTGAAGTCGTTGACATGGTCCCAGATGATCACCCGGTCCAGCCGTTCGTTGGCTCGCCGTCCTGTCGGGCTTCCTTCACATGCATCTTGATGCAGAAGGCGCACCGGTTGATCTGAGACGCGCGGAGCTGGACGAGATGATGGATGGTCCGATCCAGGCCATGCGCATCCACCTTGGTGTGCACGGCGGCGAGTGCCTGGAGGACATCCGGGATCTCCTGGTCGTATCTGACGGCGCTAGCTTCGCTCATAGCTTTCTCCTCCGTCATGGGCAAATCCGCCCTTCAGCCTCATGACGATCCAGCGCCGGGGTTTGTGACGTCCGGTTCGAATGTCCGGGTCCGGTGTCTAGGAGTGCCTGGGTGGGCTGGTGTTGGAGGACGGGCTGCCGTCCGGCCTCGACTTGCCGCATATCGGCTGGTCGACGCGGCCCGGCGACGCCTTCGAGCGATTCGGGCCGCTGATCCGGCGGCTCATATCGTTCTCTGGGTGCCTGGTCCCGGGCCGTTAACGAAGCCTAAAGCGTCTCTGAAAAGGAATAATTAGAAACTGCCGCAACAAGCTACGGTCGTATTCGCCGGGTAGGCTGAACAGGGGAAGCCGATATGACCGATGCGACCTTTTCCGCGGCGATGACGCCGCCGCTGGGTGCCGATCACATTGCCGCGAAAGCACCCGGCCCGAAAGAGCCGGGGCGCCGCGTGCGCTATGACGGGCGAAGCCTGGATCTGTTCTGGATCTATCTGAAGAACCTCGTCCTCACCTTCGTGACGCTCGGCATCTACCGGTTTTGGGCGACGACGCGCATCCGGCGCTTCATCTGGTCCCATCTGCGGTTTCTGGACGAGCCGTTCGAATATGTTGGTACGGGCAAGGAACTGTTCCTCGGTTTCCTGAAGGCGATGCTGGCCTTGATCCCAATCTTCATCGGGCTCGGCGTGTTGGACTTCCTTTTTTTCCAGTTTCTTCCGGAGTTCTATTGGGCCAGTGAACTTCTCCGGTTCACGATCATCATGTCGCTGATCTATCTGGGGACCTACGCCGCCCAACGCTATCGCATGAGTCGCACGCTGTGGCGCGGCATCCGCTTCCAGCAGGCGGGCTCGGCTTGGGTCTATCTCGGCCTGGCGATGCGCGGCCTCCTGCTCACGGTGCTGACCCTCGGCCTCTACACGCCGTTCGTCAATGTTCGGCTGAAGAGCTATGAGATGAACAACCTGTCGTTCGGGAGCCAGCCTTTCGCGTTCGACGGTCAGGGCAAGGATCTCTTCAAGCCCTTTCTGATCGCCTGGGCCCTGGCGCTCCCGACGCTCTTCCTGTCGATGTTCTGGTTCGCCGCGCGCTCCTATCGCTACTATGCCAGCCGGCTGAGCGTTGCCGGCTTGCGCTTCGCGATGCCGGTGACCGGATTGCAGGTCGCCTGGCTGCAGATCAGCAATCTCCTCCTGCTGGTCGTCAGCCTGGGGCTCCTCTATCCGGTGGTCGTCCGGCGGACACTCGACTTCTGGTGCCAGAATCTGGCCGTGGAGGGCGCTGTGGATTTCAAGAAGATTTCACAGGCCGAGCAGGGTCCGAAGACCGGCGAAGGACTTGCCAGCTATTTCGGCATGGACGCGGTGGGCGTTTGAACGGGACGCCCTGGACGGGCTATTTCCTTGACGGGAGGGCCGCCGAACGCCATGCCGTGACCGTCGCGTTCGGCACCTCGGCGCTGGAGATCGCCGATGCCGACGGCCTGCCGCTGGCAACCTGGCCTTATGCCGAGCTCCGCGCCACCGAGCGGATTAGCGCCAAGCGGATTCGTGCCGGACAGGTGTTGCGGCTGGCTCGCGGCGAGGCCGACGAGGCCCGCCTCGTCCTCAGCGAAGTTCTGGCGGACGATGCTCCGCTAGACGGCTCGCGGCTGACCGAGCTGTTGACGCTTGCGCCGCAGCTCGCCTCGCGGTCCCGCCTCTCCCGGCAGGCGGTTCGTCGCTTCGGACTGGCGACGGCAGGCTTCGCCGCCGTCGCGGCCGCCCTGTGGTTCCTCTGGCCACCGGTCGCGGACCTCACCGCAGGGCTGGTGCCGCGGAGTTGGGAGGACCGGCTCGGCCGCCGACTCGTCGAGGAGCTGCTGGCGACGGGCAAGGTTTGCAACGAGCCTGCGGGGACCGAAGCGCTCGACCGATTGGCGGCGCGGCTGACGGAGAGCCTCACGCCTCCACACCCAGTCACCGTGACGGTCGTCGATCGAGCGGAGATCAACGCCTTTGCCGCGCCCGGTGGACATATCCTGCTTTTGAGCGGATTGATCGAAACGGCCGGATCCGCCGAGGAGGTCGCAGGCGTGCTGGCGCATGAGGTCGGCCACACCGTCGAACGCCATGGCATGCGGTCAATGGTCCGGAACCTGGGGGCGGGCTTGATCTTCGAGCTCTTGTCCGGCGGCTCGAGCCTCGCCAATGTGGCGCCGGTCCTGACGATGCTCGCCTATAGCCGTGACTTCGAGGCGGAAGCGGATGCCCGCGCCGTTGAACTGCTGGCCGCGGCAAACATCCGGACTGACGGGCTGGCCGACTTCTTCGCGCGTCTGGCGCGAGAGGAGGAGGAACTGCCCCAGGTCTTCGCCTATCTCTCGACGCACCCCGCGGCGGCGCTGCGTCAAATCGCCACGGCACGCGGCTCGCCGGCCGGAGGGCCGGCCATGACGCCGGAGGATTGGGCGGCATTGCAAGGGATCTGTGGATCGGCGGAGTGACGTATCGCCCGATCGACAGCGTCGGCGCGCTTGCCTCCGGTGCTCGGGTCAGGCACAAGGGGGCGGACTCTTTCGCGGGGGGCCTGCCGCCTTGATCGAAGCGCTCCGTTCCGTCGCCTCGCTCCTGCTGGGCGCCGGCATTCTTATCCTCGCCAATGGCCTGATGGGCATCACGCTGCCGATCCGGATGGGCATCGAAGGACTGCCCCCGGAGGTGTCGGGCCTCGTCATGTCGTCCTATTACGCGGGCTTGGTCGGCGGCTGCATCTTCGGCCAGCGGATCATCGGGCGCGTCGGCCATATCCGCGCCTTCGCGGCCTTCGCCGCCGTCGCCTCGGCGGCGACGTTGCTGCACGCGCTCTGGTTCGACGTCCTGCCTTGGGCGATCCTGAGGGGCGTCAGCGGGTTCTGCCTGGCGGGCCTGTTCGCGTCGATCGAAAGCTGGCTGAACGTCCGCAGCAGCAACGAGACGCGAGGCCAGATTCTGTCCTTCTACATGGTCACCGCTTATTTCTCGTCCGGTGTCGGCCAGCTTCTGGTGAATGGCTGGCAGGTAACCGGCGTCGAGCTGTTCTGTCTCGCCGCGCTGATGTTTAGCCTGTCGCTCGTGCCGGTGGTGCTGACCCGGGTCGATGCGCCGGACCTTGGGCATATCCGGGCGCTGTCGTTCCGTCAGCTCTACGAGATCTCGCCTCTGGGCGTCGCCGGCACCTTCGGCGCCGGGCTGCTCAGTGGCGCCTTCTACGGGATGGGGGCGATCTTCGGACAGGCGATCGGCCTGTCGATCTTCTCCGTCTCGCTATTCATGGGTGCGTCCGTCTTTGGCGGCCTGCTCCTGCAGTGGCCGATCGGCCGTCTGTCCGACCGGTTCGACCGGCGGACCGTGCTCGTCTGGGTATTGACGGCTACGGCTGTGGTCTGCTTCGCCCAATATCTCGTGGCGGTGATGGACGTCGGAACGTTCGGGATGATGTTCGCCTTGACCGGTCTGTTCGGCGGCTTCATGGCGACGCTCTACCCGATCAGCGTCGCTCACGCCTTCGACTATGTGGATCGTGACCAGACGGTCGCGGCGAGCGCCGGGATGCTGCTCGCCTGGGCCATCGGCGCGACCTGCGGACCCCTTCTCGCCGCGGCCGTAATGGGGCAGCTCGGCCCCTCGAGCCTGTTCCTGTTCCTGATGGTGACCGGGGCCGCCCTGGCCGCCTTTGCGCGGCATCGGATGCGTCAGCGTCCGGCCCTTCCGGCCGAGGAGCAGGGACCGTTCGTTCCGCTCGACGCCATCGCGGTAGGCAGTCAGCTCGACCCGCGCACCGACACTGGGGACGATCTGCCGCCGGCGGAGGAGGAGCCTCGCCGGGCTACGGCCGGCTGATCCCCCGCATTACATCGCGACGCAAAGCCGCAGCGCGTCATAGATCGCAGCGTGGATGTTGCGGCTGGACACCGCATCGCCGATGCGGAAGAGCTGAAACGCGCCGTCCCGGTTATTGACGGTTGCCTGCGGCTGTCCCGCAGTGAGGGCATCGATGTCGATCTCGCCCCCATTCCTCGAATCGGGCTTCAGCGCGAAGTAAAGGTCGTCGAACGGCAAGGTTCCGTGCTCGACGACCACCTGATCGACCAGCCGCTCCTGCGTCGCGCGGGCATAGTCGCTGTAGAGCGTGGCCGCGAGCTTGTTGCCTTCGCGCCGAACGCCGATCAGGCGCTGGTTGAGCGTGATCGTCACGCCATATTCGGCGAACACCTTGAAATAGGCCGGGTAATTCATGCCGCCGACATCCGGCGCAAGGGTCCGCTCCGGCGTAGCGATCTCCAGCCGCGCACCGGCGAGCGCGATCGCTTCGGCCGCGGTCATGCCCGGATGCGCGCCGTTGTCGTCGAACAGAAGGACGTCGTCGGCCGGCTTCGCCGCGCCGCTGAGGATGTCCCAGGTCGTGACGACGAGATCCTCGCCGTCCGGCAGGAACGACGTGTTCGGCAAGCCGCCGGTGGCGATGATCGCGACATCCGGCTTCTCGGCGCGCACGTCCTCCGCCTCGGCCAGGATGTTGAAGCGCATCGAAACGCCCAGGCGCTCGCACTGTTCGGTGCGCCAATCGACGATGCCGACGATCTCTTTCCGCCGCGACAGCGCCGCGGCGAGCCGCACCTGGCCGCCCGTCTGCGCCGACGCTTCGAGCAGCACGACCTCATGCCCACGCGCCGCGGCGACGCGCGCGGCCTCGAGCCCCGCGGGACCGGCACCGACCACGACCACCTTCTGCGTCGGCCCGTCCGTGCGGCGGATGACATGCGGCATCGTAGCCTCGCGGCCCGTCGCCGGGTTGTGGACGCAGAGCGCCTCATTGCCCTCATAGATCCGGTCGATGCAGTAGCTGGCGCCGACGCAGGGCCGGATCTGCTGTTCCTCGCCGCGCTCGATCTTGGCGACGATATGCGGATCGGCCATATGGGCGCGGGTCATGCCCACCATGTCGAGCAGCCCCTCGGAGACGGCGTAGCGCGCGGTCGCGACGTCGTTGATCCGCGCGGCATGAAAGACCGGAACTCCCATCTCGCGGCGGACATCCCCGGCTAGCGCGAGATGCGGCGCGGCGGGCGTGCCCATGCTCGGGATGACGTGGCTGAGCGCCTCGTCGGTGTCGATATGCCCCTTGATGACGTTGAGGAAGTCGACCCAGCCGGTTGCGACGAGACGCCGGGCGATTTCCAGCCCCTCCGCGGCGTCCACCCCGGTTTGCCGCTTCCGATCCTCGTCGACGACCAGGCGGACACCGACGATATAGTCCTGGCCGACCTGTCGGCGGATCTCCTCCAGTACTTCGAGGCCGAAGCGCAGGCGGTTCTCCAGGCTTCCGCCATAGGCGTCGGTCCGCTGGTTCGTCGCGGGCGACCAGAAGGCGTCGAACAGATGGCCGTAGGCCTCGATCTCGATGCCGTCGAGACCGCCCTCCCGGCAGCGACGGGCGGCATCGCCATAGGCCTTTACGACACGGCGAAGGTCGAAATCCTCGGCCTCCTTCGGAAAGGCCCGGTGCGCCGGCTCGCGGACCGGCGAGGGGGAGATCACGGGCAGCCAATCGGCCTTGTTCCAGTTGGTGCGGCGGCCGAGATGGGTGATCTGGCACATCACCGCGCAGCCATGGGCATGGACCGCGTCCGACAGTTCCCGGAACCAGGGCACGATCTCGTCCTTATAGACGTACAGATTGCCGAAGGCGGGGGCGCTGTCCGGCGCGACGATGGCCGAGCCGCCGATCACGGTCAGCGCGATGCCGCCCTTCGCCTTCTCCTCGTGATAAAGCCGATACCTTTCCTTCGGCATCCCGTCCTCGGAATAAGCCGGCTCGTGCGCCGTGCTCATCACCCGGTTCTTGAGCGTGAGGTGCTTGAGCTGGAAGGGCTGGAGGAGGGGGTCTTTCGAGGTCATGGCGTCTCACTTGGTTGAGGCGGTCGGTCGGACGACAAGCGAACCCCAGCCGGACACCGGCATGCAAGGGGATTTCCTGATCCTTCGACTCGGCGGCTAACTCTGATGGATTAGTGCCAGGCGTCGGCAATCGCCTCCTTCTTGCGCGCGATGAAGTCCTGCAGCGCCTCGTCGACGGCCGGATCGATCGGCGGCGGAACATATTCCGACAGCATCTTCTTCCAGCGTGCATGAGCGCGGGCCTGCGTGTCCTTCTCGCCGGCATCCCGCCATTGCTCGAAGGAATCGTTGTCGGCGACCTCCGGGTCGTAGAAGGCCGTCTGGTAGTTCGCCATGGTATGGGCGCAGCCGAGGAAATGCTTGCCCGGCCCGACCTCCCGGAAGGCGTCGAGCGCGAAAGCGTTGTCGTCGAGCGTCAGGCCCTGCGTGAACACATGCATCATGCCGAGATGGTCGGCATCGATGACGAACTTCTCATAGCCCATGGTCAGTCCGCCTTCGAGCCAGCCGGCGGCATGCAGGATGAAGTTCGCGCCGCAGAGCAGGGCCGGCATCAGCGAGTCGGCGCTCTCCTGCGCGGCCTGGGCGTCGGCGACCTTCGAAGCCGTCAGCGATCCGCCGCAGCGCAGCGGAACGCCGAGTCGCCGCGCGAGCTGGCCAACCGCGAGATAGGCGAGCGCCGGCTCCGGCATGCCGAAGGTCGGCGCGCCCGAGCGCAGCGACATCGAGCTCAGGAAATTGCCATAGATCACCGGCGCGCCAGGGCGGACGAGCTGAGTCAGGGCGACGCCGACCATCGCTTCGGCATGGGCCTGCGCGATCGCGCCCGCCGTCGTCACCGGCCCCATGGCGCCGCCCAGGATGAACGGGACGACGACCGCCGCCTGGTTCGCCGCCGCATATGCGCGCAGCGCGCCGGTCATGGTGACGTCATAGACCAGCGGCGAATTCACGTTGATGTTGCCGAGGATGACGCAGTTCCGGTCGACGAACTCGGCGCCGAACAACAGGCGGCACATCTCAATAGAATCCTCGGCCCGCTCCGGCGCTGTGACCGAGCCCATGAAGGCCTTGTCCGACCAGCGGATATGGGCATAGACCATGTCGAGATGGCGCTTGTTGACCGGGATGTCGACCGGCTCGCAGATCGTGCCGCCGGAATGGTGCAGCCAGGGCGACGAATAGGCCAGCTTCACGAAATTCCGGAAATCCTCGATCGAGCCATAGCGCCGCCCGCCCTCCAGGTCGCGCACAAAGGGCGAGCCATAGGCGGGGGAGAAGACGACATTGTCGCCGCCGATCTCCACGGAGCGCGCCGGGTTGCGCGCCTGCTGGGTGAACTGCCGGGGCGTCGTCGCCTGGATGATCCGTCGGACCATGCCGCGCTCGAACCGGACCCGCTCGCCCTGGACATCGGCGCCGGCCTCCTTCCAGAGGCGAAGGCATTCGGCATCGCCGTGAAACTCGATCCCGATCTCCTGAAGGATCCTGTCTGCATGATCGTCGAGCGCGGCCAAGCCCTCCTCGCCGAGCAGGTCATAGAGGGGAATTCGCCGGGAGATGTAGGGCGGCGCCTGACGGTCCCGCTCGCTGCGCCGCGCACGCCGCGCCTCGCTGCCACGGCGTGCGGGTCTGCTGCTGTCTGCCGATAGAGTGCTCTGTTCCGGCACGCCGTCCTCCCTTGTGTTAGCTCCCGACCATGTCACGCCGACTCTAAACTGTGGAGTGTGGAGCCTCACCTTGGAAAATTCTGGTGCATCTCATTACTTGTACTTATGCGTGCGCTCCCGCGACTCCTATCGCTGCGCCGTCATCCAGTTCTCGGCGATATAGACCGGGACGTCGGCACGCGGCAGCGGCGGCTTGCCGAGAATGATGTCCGCGGCCTTCTCGGCGATCATGATGGTCGGCGCGTTCAGATTGCCGCTGACGATGCTCGGCATGACCGAGGCGTCGACCACGCGCAGGGATTCGATCCCGCGCACCCGCATCGAACCGTCGACCACCGCCATCGGGTCCGAGTCCGTGCCCATCTTGCAGGTGCAGGAGGGGTGATAGGCGCTCTCAGCCTTGGCCCGCACGAAGGCGTCGATGTCCGCGTCGCTTTGAACTTGGCTGCCCGGCGCCATTTCCGGGCCGCGATAGGGATCGAACGCCTTCTGGGCGAAGATCTCGCGCGTCAGCCGGACGCCCTCGCGCATCTCGCGCCGGTCGCTTTCCGTCTGATTGTAGTTGAACAGGATGCTCGGATGCGCCCGCGGGTCCTTCGAGGTCAGCCGGACATGGCCGACGCTGGTCGGCCGCATCGGCCCGACATGCGCCTGAAAGCCGTGCCGGTCCGGCTTCTCCCGCGCGTCGTAGGAGATGGCGATCGGCAGGAAGTGATATTGCAGGTTGGGATGCTCGATGCCCGCATGGCTGCGGATGAAGCCGCCGGACTCGAACTGATTGCTGGCGCCGATCCCCTTGCCGAAGAACAGCCAGTCGACGCCGATCTTCAGCTTGTTCCACGGCTTCAAGGAAGGATAGAGCGAGATCGGCTGTGTACATTCATACTGGACGTAGATCTCGATATGGTCCTGCAGATTCTCGCCGACACCCGGCAGGTCCGCCACCACCGGAATTTCCAGCGCGCGCAGCGCATCGGCATTGCCGATGCCGGAAAGCATCAGGAGCTGCGGCGAGTTTATGGCGCCGCTGGAGAGGATCACCTCGCGCTCCGCCCGAACCTGTCGCACCGCGCCCTTCTGGGCGAACTCGACGCCGACGGCCCGGGTCTTCTCGAACAGGAGCCGCGTGGTGAAGGCGCCAGTCTCGACCGTCAGGTTCGGCCGATCCATGACCGGGTAGAGATAGGCCTTGGCGGCGCTCCAGCGCCGGCCCTTATGGACGGTCATGTCCATCACGCCGAGGCCTTCCTGCTGATAGCCGTTCATGTCCTCGGTGAACGGATATCCCGCCTGGACGCCGGCCTCGATGAAGGCCTTGAACAGTGGATTGTCCATCCGGGCGGTTGAGACATGCAGTGGTCCGCTGTCGCCGCGATAGGCGTCGCCGCCCTTGTTCCGCGTCTCGGCCTTCTTGAAGTAAGGCAGCACGTCGGCATAGGACCAGTTGCTGAGTCCCCCTTGGGCCCAGCGGTCATAGTCGCGGGCGTGGCCGCGGATATAGACCATGCCGTTGATCGAGGAGGAGCCGCCGATTACTCGCCCGCGCGGACAATACATCCGCCGTCCGTCCATATAGGGTTCGGGCTCGGACTCGTAGTACCAGTTGAACTTGTCGTCCGCCAGCGGGTAGGCGAAGGCCGACGGCATATGGATATAGATGCTGCGGTCCTTCGGCCCCGCCTCCAGCAGCAGGACCTTCGTCTTCGGATCGGCCGACAGCCGGTTCGCCAGCACGCACCCGGCCGAGCCCGCACCGACGATAATGTAGTCATATGTGTTTGGCTGGTTCATCGTTCTGCCATGCTCAATAGGGTGCCTCGACGTCACCCATCTC
The DNA here is from genome assembly GCA_003576685.1 of Virgifigura deserti. Taxonomy (GTDB): domain Bacteria; phylum Pseudomonadota; class Alphaproteobacteria; order Dongiales; family Dongiaceae; genus Virgifigura; species Virgifigura deserti. Next base: position 27,805 of record QOZR01000012.1, on the reverse strand, counting down.
GACATAGACGCTCTTCAGCTGCGTGTAATGTTCGATGGTGGCGAGGCTGTTCTCGCGTCCGATGCCGGACTGCTTATAGCCGCCGAACGGCATCTCGATGGGCGTGACGTTGTAGTTGTTGATCCAGCAGGTACCGGCCTCGAGCCGGGCGACCACCCGGTGGCCGCGCTGCAGGTCGCGTGTGAAGACGCCGGCGGCGAGACCGTACTCGGTGTCGTTGGCCCGCGCGATCACCTCCTCCTCGCCGGTGAAGGTTAGCACCGACATCACCGGGCCGAAGATCTCCTCGCGCACGATCCGCATATCGTCGCGGCAGGCGTCGAATATGGTGGGCTCAACGAAGAATCCGTTGGCGAGCGCCGGGTCGGTCGGACGGCCGCCGCCGCAGACCAGGGTTGCCCCCTCGCGCTTGCCGGCCTCGATATAGCCCAGCACCTTCTCCATATGCTCGCGGCTGATCAGCGCGCCGACATGGGTCTCCGGGTCGGTCGGGTCGCCGATCCGCATGTTGCGGGTGCGCGCCGCCAGCTTCTCGATAAAGGCATCATGCACCGCCGCCTCGACATAGACGCGGGTGCCGTTGGAGCAGATCTCGCCCTGGGTGTAGAAGTTTGCCATCATCGCCGCCGAGACCGCATTGTCGAGGTCGGCGTCGGCGAAGACGATCAGCGGCGACTTGCCGCCGAGCTCCAGGGTCACATATTTCAGCGTCGCCGCGGCATCGGCCATCACCCGCTTGCCGGTCGAGACCTCGCCGGTGAGCGAAACCTTGGCGATGCCGGGATGCCGCGTCATCGCCTGGCCGGTCGGCGCCGCGCCCTGAACCACATTGAAGACACCAGCCGGAACGCCGGCCTCGGTATAGATCTCGGCCAGCTTCAGAGCCGTGAGGGGGGTGAGCTCCGCCGGCTTGAAGATCATCGCGTTGCCGCAGGCCAGCGCCGGGCCGGACTTCCAGCAAGCGATCTGAATCGGATAATTCCAGGCGCCGATGCCGGCGCAGACGCCGAGCGGCTCGCGCCGGGTATAGGCGAAGGCGGTGCCGAGGTCGTAATGGTCGCCATGGATCGAGGCGGCGATGCCGGCGTAATACTCGATCGCGTCGGCGCCCGACGATACGTCCACCGCGACCGCTTCCTGGATCGGCTTCCCGGTGTCCATGACCTCGAGCTCGGCGATTTCCTGGTTGCGCTCGCGCAGCAGCTTAACCGCGTTCAGCAGGACGCGGCCGCGCTGCGCCCCGGTCATTGCGGACCATTCTCGGAAGCCCTTCTGGGCCGACTCCACCGCGCGGTCGACATCCGCCGCGCCGGCGACTTGAATCGCGCAGATCATCTCGCCTGTTGCCGGATTGATCGTCTCGAAGGTTTCTCCGGACCGGGCATCGACATAGCCGCCGTCGATATAGAGTTTCTGTTCAGGCAAATTCTTCATGGCGGAACTCCCGCAATTGGCGATCGAGATAGTCGCGCGCCAGCATCAGCGCGAATTCGGTATCGGGCAATTCCTTGCTCAGCGCCGCGCGCAGCCACAGCCCGTCGATCAGAATGCCGAGCCCGGCGGCGATCTTCTGGGCCTGCTCGCCGGGCACGAGGGCGCGCAGCGCGTGGACGAGGTTGCTGTGCACGCGCTGCATGATGATCCGTTGGATGCGGGCGAGCTGCGCCGAGGTTGGCACTTGCGACCAGAAGGCGAGCCAGGCTGAGACGGCCTCGGGCGTGAACCGGTCGGGCGCCAGGTTGCTGTCGATCACGGCGTCGATCCGCTCGCGGGGCGACCGCGCCCGCGCCAGCCGATCGGTCGTGTCGCGCCGCAGCGCGGCGGCGATCGCCCGCAGCGTCGCCTCGAGCAGATCGTCCTTGCCCCGGAAGTAATGATGCACGATTCCGGTGGAGACGCCGGCACGGGCGCTGATGCGCGACACGGTCGTGTCGGCGAAGCCATGCTCGTGGATAGCGCCAATCGTCGCGTCGATGAGCTGACGTCGCCGGATCGGTTCCATTCCCACTTTCGGCAAGGTCACGCTACTCCGCAGGATCGCGGGCGGCCTCTGCGACGCCGCAGCGGGCTGGCAAATCGATGCCGGCCAAATAGGGGCCACCCATGCCGCTTGACAAGGTCAGGCTTATCGAATTTAAATTGGACGGTCAATTAAAAAAATGAACCGCAGGTAACGGTGCATCGTCTAGTCGTTCGCGGCAACGAGTTTCCGCTTGATTTGCCGTTCCCGTTGCGCGCTTGATTCAAGGTGCAGGCGGACGGAGAAGCCGCAAACAGACAAGCAGGCCCACAGCGGTATGAACAACCGGGCTGGTGGAAAAACCAAGCCCGGACAGCTTGTCGCAATGAGAGGATAAAGGGAGACGCAGTCCTATGGCCCTGAAAACGCTTTTCACCGCATCCGCCGCAACGGTCCTGCTTGTTGCCGGTGCCGCGCATGCCGCGGATCCGGAGTCCTGCGAGACGGTTCGGTTCTCCGACGTCGGCTGGACCGATATCACGGCGACGACGGCGCTGACCTCGGTCGTGCTGGAGGGGCTCGGCTATGATCCGGAAGTGAACGTACTGTCGGTTCCGGTCACCTACACCAGCCTCGCCAACAACGACATCGACGTCTTTCTCGGCAACTGGATGCCGACAATGACCGGGGACATCACGCCCTATCTGAAGGCCGGCACGGTCGTGCAGTTGGACGAGCCCAATCTCGAAGGCGCCAAATACACGCTTGCCGTTCCGCAATATGTCGCCGAGGCCGGCGTCAAGGATTTCGCCGACATCGCCGAGCACCAGGAGCAGTTCGAAGGCAAGATCTACGGGATCGAGCCCGGCAACGACGGCAACCGGCTGATCCTCGACATGATTGAGGCCGACGCCTTCGGCCTGGGCGACTTCGAGATCGTGGAATCGAGCGAGCAGGGGATGCTCTCGCAGGTTGCCCGCGCGGTGGACGACGAGGAGTGGATCGTCTTCCTCGGCTGGGAGCCGCATCCGATGAACAGCAACTTCGATTTGACCTATCTCGCCGGTGGTGACGACTATTTCGGTCCGAATTTCGGCGGCGCCACCGTCTTCACCAACGTCCGCAAGGGCTATTTGGAAGAATGCCCGAACGTGGCCAAGCTCCTCAGAAACCTGAAATTCACGCTGCCGATGGAGAACGAGGTGATGGGCAAGATCCTTGATGGCGGGATGCAGCCTGAAGATGCGGCGGAGGAGTGGCTCCAGGCCAATCCGACGGTGCTCGACGAGTGGCTGGCCGGGGTCGAGACCATCGAGGGCGAGGACGGCCTGGCCGCCGTGAAGGAAGATCTCGGCGTTTAGGTTTCAAGCGATGCCGATGGGACCCTCATGTTTTGACAAGCTCAACATGAGGGTCTCGTTCGACTCCCGAGTTCCTTATCCTGAGCCTCCTCACCCCGAGCTTGTCGAGGGGCGAAGGATGGGGAGCGACCCCGCCGCACTCCAACAGATCGGCGCTTTCCCATGGAATGGCTGAACGAATTCCTCACCGACAATAAGATTCCGCTCGGCAAGTGGGTCGAGGCCTTCGTCGGCTGGATCACCGACAATTTCGACTGGCTGTTCGACGCCATTTCCGAGGGGCTGGGCTTTCTGATCGAGGCGCTCGTCGACCTCCTCGCGGCGACGCCGCCGCTTGCCCTGATCCTGCTGCTCTGCGTCTTCGGCTATTGGCTGCACAGAAGCTGGCGGCTGGTGGCGCTCATCGGCCTGGGGCTGCTGCTGATCCTGAACCTGGGATTCTGGGAGGAGATGACCGAGACTTTGGCCCTGGTGCTGTTCGCCACGGCCATCTCGATTGCGATCGGCGTGCCGATCGGCATCTATGCGGCACGGCGACCCTGGTTCTATGCGGGCCTGCGGCCGGTTCTCGACATGATGCAGACGATCCCGACCTTCGTCTATCTGATCCCGACCCTGATCCTGTTCGGCCTCGGCATGGTGCCGGGCCTGATCTCGACCGTCATCTTCGCGATCCCCGCGCCGATCCGCCTGACCTATCTCGGCATCATCGGCGTGCCGAAGCCGCTGGTCGAGGCGGGCGAGTCCTTCGGCGCGACGCGGTGGCAGCTGCTCTACAAGGTCGAGCTGCCGCATGCCATGCCGACCATCATGGCCGGCATCACCCAATGCATCATGCTGTCGCTGTCGATGGTCGTGATCGCCGCGCTCGTCGGCGCCGACGGGCTCGGCAAGCCGGTCGTGCGGGCCCTGAATTCGGTCAACATCGCGCAAGGCTTCGAAGCCGGCCTCGCCATCGTCATCGTCGCCATCATCCTCGACCGCGTGCTGAAGCAGGTCGAGCCGACCGGCGACGCGAAGGAGCGCTGAGCCGATGGCCGCCGTCGCTTTCGATTCCGTCGATGTCGTCTTCGGCCCCGATCCGAAGAAGGCCTTGGGGATGCTCGACCAGGGGGAGGGGCGGGACGCGATCTTTGAGGCGACCGGCAATCTGGTCGCGGTGCATGACGCGTCGATTTCCGTCAATACCGGCGAGATCTGCGTGCTGATGGGCCTGTCCGGCTCGGGCAAGTCCTCGCTGCTCCGCTGCATCAACGGGCTGAACAAGGCGAGCCGCGGCCGCGTCCTCGTCCATGACGGCGGCAGGGACATCGACGTCGCCTCCTGCGATCCGGCCACATTGCGCCGCTTGCGCATGAAACGGATCTCGATGGTATTCCAGCAGTTCGCCTTGATGCCCTGGCGCAACATCCGCGACAATGTCGGCTTCGGCCTCGAGATCCGCGGCATGTCCAAGGCGGAGCGCGACAGCCATGTCGCCGAGAAGCTGAAGCTGGTCCGGCTGGATCAGTGGGCGCACAAGTTCCCGCACGAGCTCTCGGGCGGCATGCAGCAGCGCGTCGGCTTGGCGCGCGCTTTCGCCACCGACGCCGATATCCTGCTGATGGACGAGCCGTTCTCGGCGCTCGACCCGCTGATCCGCGAGCATCTGCAGGACGAGCTCCTGGAACTGCAGCGCAGCCTCAAGAAGACGATCGTCTTCGTCAGCCACGACCTCGACGAGGCGCTGAAGATCGGGACCCACATCGCGATCATGGAGGCGGGGCGGATCGTCCAGTTCGGCCCGCCGGAGGAGATCGTGACGAAGCCTGTCAACGATTATGTCCGGCAGTTCGTCGCCTCAATGAATCCGCTGAACGTGCTGACCGGCGGTACGCTGATGCGGCCGTTGCAGGATCTCGCGCGCGATCCGGGCGACGGCGCGACCGTGCTGCTCGACCGGGCGGGACGCTGCCGCTGCCGGCTCGACGAGGCCGGCCGGCCCGTGGCCTTGCGCGTCGGCGATGCGCCGGGCCGGTTCGTTGCCTATACGCCGGATCTGGACCTTGCTCAGTTGCCGCCGACAGTCATGGTGACTGGCGATGCGCAATCGCCCATGCGGGCGGCGATCCTGGTCCGCCAGACGACGCGCCGGCCGCTAATCCTGCTCGACGAGTCCGGCCGGCTGCTCGGCGTCGTCGGCGAACATGAGATCTATCGCGGCATGCTGAAGCAGACCGACCTGAAAGGCCAGACGGACGCGACGCCTGCGGTTGCCGCGAGCTGAAAGCCGATTTCGTAAACCCGGAAACCCGATCCCCGGCCCCCATGTTTCGACAAGCTCAACATGAGGACCTCATCCTGAGCTTGTCGAAGGATGAGGTCCGCCTTGCCTGAACCGATCCGCGCCATCCTGTTCGACAAGGACGGCACCCTGTTCGATTTCTTCGGGACCTGGCTGCCGGCCATGGAGGCGGTCGCGCAGCAGGCCGCCGGGCGCGATGCGGCGTTGGCCCAGCATCTGCTGACCATCGGCGGCCGCGATCCGGCGACCGGGCGGCTCGATCCGCATTCGGTGATGGCCGCGGGAACGAATCGCGAGCTTGCGGAGCTTTGGGGATCGGTGCTTGGGCGGACCGACGTCCTAGCGCTTGCCCAGCAGTTCGACGATTACTTCCGTCGGCATGGCGTCGCGAGCGCGAAGCCGGTAACCGACCTCCCGCAACTTTTCGCCCGCCTGAAGCAGCGCGGCCTTCGGCTCGGCCTCGCGACGATGGACAGCCATGCGGCGGCCGAGGAGACGATGGCGAATTTCGGACTCTCGGCGCTGCTCGACTTCGTCTGTGGCTATGACACGGGGCATGGGACGAAGCCCGGTCCCGGCATGGTTCGGGCCTTCTGCCGCGCGGTCGATGTTCCCTGCGCGGCGGTGGCTGTCGTCGGCGACACGCCGCACGATCTGGAGATGGCCCGCGCCGCCGGCGCCGGCCTTGCGATCGGCGTCCTTACCGGCGCCAGCCCGCGCGAAAGCCTGGCCTCACGGGCGGATTACGTCCTGGAAAGCATCGCCGAGATCGAGACGGTGCTGGGCTGACGCTCAGCGCGCCGGCCCTCATGCTTCGATAAGCTCAGCGTGAGGAGTTTGGAAAGAACCTCATCCTGAGCCTGTGGAAGGATGAGAATCGGCACACCTACTCCGCCGCGTCGCTGCCCCGCCGCCGGCTGCGGCGACGGCTGCCGCCCTCCGCCTCGCCGGCGGTTTCGCCCGAGGCCTGCCGCTCGGCACCGGTCGAGATCTGGCCGAGGCGGGCGACGATGTCTTGCATGCTCGGCTTCTCGCCCGGGCTGTAGCTGTCCAGCGCCGCACGCATCGCCTTCAGGTGCGCAGGGCTCGTGCCGCAGCAGCCGCCGATGATCCGGGCGCCGGCGTCGAGCGCCATGCGCGCATAGTCGGCCATCAGCTCAGGCGTTCCGTCATAGCGGATTTCGCTGCCCTCGAAATAGGGGATGCCGCAGTTGGCCTTGGCGACGATCACGTCGCCGTCCTCGGCGCCGGCGCTCATATTGACCACAGCCGCCACCAGTTCGGCCGCGCCGACGCCGCAGTTCGCGCCATAGGCCAGCGGCCGCGGCTGCAGATGGTGGCAGAGCGTCGCCACCTCGGCCGGCGTCACGCCCATCATGGTCCGGCCGTTGGTGTCGAAGCTCAGCGTCGAAACCACCGGTAGGCCGGCCGAGCCGGCGCCGGCGACGGCCGCCTGAAGCTCGTCCTTCGACGACATGGTCTCGACCCACAGTACGTCCACGCCGTTATCCGCGAGCGCGCGCGCCTGCTCGGCGAAGGCTTCCGTTCCGTCGGCGATGGTGAGCGGCCCCAGCGGCTCGAACAGCTCGCCGGTCGGGCCGATCGACCCGGCAACGATGATCTCGCGGCCGGTCGCGGCCGCGTGCGCGTCTGCCGTGCGCCGGGCGATCCGCGCCGCCGCTCCATTGATCTCGGCCACGCGGTCCTGCGCCTTATGGAGCTTCAGCCGGTGACGCGTGCCGCCGAAGCTGTTGGTCAGGATGATGTCGGCGCCGGCATCCAGCATGCCTTGATGCAGCGCCTCGATCTTCTCCGGATGGTCGATGTTCCACAGCTCCGGCGCGTCGCCGGTCTGCAGCCCCGCCTCGAATAGGTTGGTTCCTGTCGCACCATCGGCGAGCAGGAACGGGCGCGAGGCGAGCAGTCGGGCAAGGCGGTCGGACATGAGGTCTGGCCTTCTGTTACGGTCGGCAGTTGTCGATATGGCGAACCGTAGGACTTTCGCCCCGCATCAGCAAGAGATGATCCCGCGCTTGCTGCCAGCCGGACTGGCGGTGAGCGCGGGATCGGGCGGGTTTACTGAGCGGCGTAGTCGTAGCTGCCGTCCTTCCATTCGTAGAAGACATAGTCCGGCTTCGTCAGGTCGCCGCGCTCGTCGAACTGCATGGTGCCGACGATCGTGTCGAATGTTCCCGAATGCAGGGCCTCTGCCACCGCTTCCGGATCGGCGGAGCCGGCTTCTTCGATAGCCTGAGCCAGGATCTGCACCGCTGCATAGTGGTAGAGCGTGAAATTGTCGGGTTCTGGACCCTCCGCGCGCAGTTCCTCCAGAATGGACGTGATCTCCGGGTTGCGCTTCGGGTCCGGGCTGAAGGTGAACAGGGTGCCCTCGCCGGCCTCGCCCGCGATCGCCCAGTACTCATCGGTCGCGAGGCCGTCCGCCGCAATCAGCTGCAGGTCATAGCCTTGCTGCGCGGCCTGCCGGGCGATCAGCCCAAGCTCCGAATGATATCCGCCATAGTACAGGACGTCGACATTGTCCGCCTTCAATCGCGTGATCAACGCCGAGTAGTCTCTCTCGCCGGCCGCGATCGATCCCGTGTAGGCCGGCGTGACGCCGGCATTGGCGAGTGCCTTCTCCATCTCCATCGCCAAGCCCTGGCCATAGGCCCCCTTGTCATGAACGATGGCAATCCGCTTGTCGGGAAACTGCTTCAGGATCAGCTCCGCCGCCAGGGTGGCCTGCTGGTCGTCGCGACCGCAGGCGCGGAAGATGGTGTCGTAGGCTTTCGCGGTGAGCGCCGGGCTCGTTGCCGAAGCGGTGAGCATCACCGTCCCCTCCTCGGCATAGACGTCCGCGGCGGCGATAGCGGCAGAGGAGCAGAGATGGCCTATGACGATCTCAACCCCGTCGGACACGAATTGATTGGCGAGCGCGACCGCCTGCTTCGGATCGCAGGCATCGTCGCCGGCCGTGAGCACGAGTTCTTCGCCGAGGACGCCGCCCTTCTCGTTGATGTCCTCAATCGCAGCTTCGGCGCCGCGACGGGACTGCTGGCCGAGCGCAGCAATCTGGCCGGTAAGCGCCGTCGCCAGGCCAAGCTCGATTTCAGCCTGGGCCTGGGTGGCCGAAAGGCAAAGGATGCTGGCGCCACAGGCCAGCAGCATTCTTGTGGACATGACGGTCTCCATGACTTGTTGCAGATAATATCCGCATTCGGCCTTACCTGTCGGACGCGAATTTGTTCTTAACTGCTGCCCATCGGCCTCATGGCCTCGGCGAAAAGATCCGATGAGCGGAACGCCCGGACTGTTCGTCCGGGCGTTCGATATTCGCCTTTGCGGTTATGTTACCTGCGGTTGTGTCATGCCCGCAAGCGGGCGTTCTCCGGATCCCAGGGCGACTCCTCGATGACCGTCGCCGGGAAACGCTCGCCCAGGATCTCCATCTCGAGCTTGGTGCCGGGGGCCGCGACCTCTGGGCTGACATAGGCCAGCGCCAGGCTCTTCTCGACCGCATAGCCATAGGCGCCGGAGGTCGCGCGGCCGACTATCTGGCCGTTCTGGTATACGGGCTCGTTGCCCAGCGGATCGGCGTCCTTGACGTCGACGGCGAGCGTCACGAAGCGGCGGGGAATCCCCTGCTGCTGCTCGCGGACCAGCGCCTCGCGGCCGATGAACTCGCCCTTGTTCAGATGGACGAACCGGTCGAGCCCGGCTTGGAAGGCGGAATAGTCGGTGGTTAGATCGACCCGCCAGTAGCGATAGCCTTTCTCGATCCGCAGCGAGTCCATGGCGCGGATGCCGAAGGGAGCGATGCCGAACTCCTCGCCGGCGGCCATCAGCGCGTCGAAGATCGTGTTCTGGTAGGGCAGCGGATGGTGCAGTTCCCAGCCCAGCTCGCCGACGAAATTGACGCGGATCGCCCGGACCGGCGCGACCCCGATCTGGATTTCCTGGGCCGACAGCCACGGGAAGGCGGCGTTCGAGAGATCGGCATCGGTAACCTTCGACAGCACGTCGCGCGCCTTCGGTCCCGCCAGCACCAGCACGCCGGTGCCGAGCGTCAGGTTGTCGAGCCGGACGCTGCCGTCGGCCGGCAGGTTCTTCAGCAGCAGGTCATAGTCATGCCGCTCGGCCGCCGCAGCGCTGATCAGATAGAAACGATCCTCAGCCAAGCGCGTGATCGTGAACTCGGTCTTGACGCCGCCGGTCTCGGTCAGCACATGGGCCAGCGCGATGCGGCCGATCTTCTTCGGCAGTCGGTTGGCGACGAGGCGGTCGAGAAAGGCCTCGGCGCCCGGTCCGGAGACCTCGAACTTCGAGAAACCGGTCAGGTCTATCAGCCCGGCCCGCTCCCGCACCGCCTGACATTCCGCGCGCACCGGCTCAAAGAAGTTGGTGCGGCGGAAGCTGTATTCCTCCTTCGGCTCCATGCCCTTCGGCGCGAACCAGTTCGCCCGCTCCCAGCCGTATTTCTGGCCCCAGACGGCGCCCATCGCCGCCTGCCGGTCATAGCTGGGCGTCGCCTTCGCCGGCCGCGCCGCCGGGCGCTCCTCGAACGGGTAATGAACGATGAAGACGTGCTCGTAGGCTTCCTCGTTCTTGATCTTGGTGTAGCGCTTGTTGGCGTAGGGGCCGAAGCGCCGTGGGTCCACGTCCCACAGATCGATGCCGGGCTCGCCCTCGGTGATCCATTCGGCGAGCTGCCAGCCGGACCCGCCGGCGGCGGTCACGCCGAAGCTGTGCCCCTCGCAGAGCCAGAAGTTCTTCAGGCCCCAGGCCGGACCGATCAGCGGGCTGCCATCCGGCGTGTAGGCGATCGGGCCGTTGACGACGTCCTTGATGCCGGCTTCGCCGAAGATCGGCACTCGGTTGATCGCCGCCTCGATATAGGGCTCCAGGCGCTCTAGATCGCCGGGGAAGAGGTCCTGGCCGAAGCTGTCCGGCACGCCGTCGACGAAGCAGGCCGGGGCGTGCTTCTCATACGGGCCGAGGATCAGGCCCTGGCGCTCCTCGCGCATATAGTAGGAGGCGTCGCTCTCGCGCAGCACCGCCATCTCGGGCAGGCCCTGCTCCTTGCGCTTGATCAGCTCCGGATGCGCCTCGGTGACGATGTACTGGTGCTCCACGGGAATGACCGGCAGGTCGAGGCCGACCATGGCGCCGGTCTGCCGCGCATAATTGCCGGTCGCGGTCACCACATGCTCGCAGGTGATGTCGCCCTTGGTGGTCTTGACCAGCCACTCGCCATTCGGCTTCTGCTCGATACCGGTAACCGGTGTGTCGCGATAGATGTCGGCGCCGCCCTTGCGGGCGCCGATCGCCAGCGCCTGCGTCACGTCGACCGGCGCGATATGGCCGTCTTGCGGGTGGTACAGCGCGCCTACGATGCCGTCGGTGTTGCAGAGCGGCCAGAGTTCCTTGACCTCCTTCGGACCGATGATCTCGAAGGGGACGCCGATGGTGTTCGCGGTGCCGCAGTACTTCTGGTACTCGTCCATCCGCTCCTTGTTGGTGGCGAGCCGCAGATTGCCGGTGACGTGGAAGCTCACATCCTGCCCAGTCTCTTCCGGCAGCCGCTTGTAGAGGTCGACCGAGTATTTGTGCAGCTGGCCGACGCAGTAGCTCATATTGAAGAGCGGCAGGAGGCCGGCGGCATGCCAGGTCGAGCCGGCGGTCAGCTCGGTCCGCTCGCACAGCACCACGTCCGACCAGCCCTTCTTCGTCAGATGGTAGAGGATGCTGACGCCGACGACGCCGCCGCCGATCACCACCACCCGCGCATGATTCTTCATCCTTAGCCTCCCGCCCGAGCCATTAAGTCTAAGCGCACCGGCCATCCTAGGCCTGACGACACTCTCCAGGCCTTTAGATATCCTCGCTGCCCCTGTGGGCTTTCGATTCCGCGACGGCAACTGTCGGATTCACGCCAGTTGGACGGCGCCTCGGAACAGCCCCTTCATGATTTGAAAGATGCCGACCACTCCCTCCCCGCGAAGTGGGGGAGAGTCGGGGTGGGGCCGAGCGCCACCTTCCGATTACGATCCGCCAATCGAGTCCCAGAACTTATGGTTCGTCCGACCCATCAGCTCGGCGTGGCGGAGTTCGAGGCAGCTCCGCAACGAGTTGGCCGAGCGCGAGTCGACGGCGCCGCGGCAGGCGTCGTAAATGCGCTGCGCCATGACAATGCCGTCTGTCGTGGCGCCGGCGATCGTCGGATGGGCGGCCTTGGCCTGCCACAGCCCGTCCCGCGTCGCCTGCGGTTCCATCTGGCCAGGGGTAAGGGCATTGATGAACAGGCTGGTGATCCGGGCCGCGTCGCTGGCGGTGCCCGGTGCTTCGAAGACCCGGCCCGCCGCCTGCCGGATCGGGCCGGTGGCCAGTGCGATCTCTTGCGCCGTCTGCGGATCCGGGTCATGCGCCAGCGTGGCCGGCAGCAGCGAAACCGCCGGGCCGACCTCGACGGCGGCATCGACTGCGCCCAGGGCGTCGAAGGTGCCCAGCGGCAGGCTGACCCGCACCGAGGTGAAGCCGATCAGGCTTGTGAAGTCCAGATAATCCTGGCCCGGCACGCGGAGCGTGCGGCCGTCCGCCATCGTCGCGACGAGTGTGACCGTGTCGCCCGCGGCCGGCGCATAGGCGGTTCCGGACGAGGGCGCCTCGCGCGCCTCCTGCAGGCAGAAGGCGCTGAGATGGGCGCTGCATTCGGCGCCCTTGCAGATGAGCGGCGTCGGGCTGCCGTTGCTGGCGACGAGCCCCAGCACCTGCGGGGCGGCGTCAGCGACGCTCCAGGGCAAGAGGATGGCAAACGCGGCAGCGGCGAAACGCAAGCAGGCTGACATCAGGCGGATCCTCCCTCGGCTAGTGGCGAAGGACGGCCCGTCATTCGGTCGTTGGCCCAACTGCGGCTGGGCCCGCATTTGGCGAAACCGTCCGGCGTCGGAAACAGAATATTAAGTAATAGAATCGCACCGAGGCGGGCGAGGGTCAATCGGCTTTCCTTGGCGGCTTTCCCCGGCGGCTTTCCCCGGCAGCTTTCCGGCGAGAATTTCCGGGCGTTCCACCAGGTAAATGCTGGCGCGAACACGCAAGCTGCTGTCGCGAATTCGCAAGATGGGCGCTTGGCCGCAGGCGGATACTCTGCGCCAGACTCCGTGAACAGGATGAGACCAGCGATGACCCGTCCGCAGCCGACCGAAGCATCAGCAGCCGAACCGCCAAGTGGCGGCCGTCGCGCCCGTGGTGGCGCCGAGGCCCGCCGGGCTGCGCGCACCAAGCCGAAGATCGAGCAGCTTCCCTACATTACGCGGAAAATCCCGCTGACCGAGGTGCTGGGCGAGGAGGGCCTCGAGCTCATCGAGCGCAACGCCGACACCATTCTGGAAGAGGTCGGCATCGAGTTCCGCGATGATGAGGAGGCCCTGCAGCTTTGGAAGGACGCCGGCGCCGATGTCAAGGGCACCCGTGTGCGCTTTCCCCGCGGGCTGCCCCGCTCGATCATCCAGAAATCGGCTCCGCGCCAGTATACGCAGCATGCCCGCAACCCGGAGCGCAACGTCGTCATCGGCGGCAACCACACGGTCTTCGCGCCGGTCTATGGGCCACCCTTCATCCGCTCGCTCGACGAGGGGCGCCGCTACGCCACGATCGAGGATTTCCGCAACTTCGTGAAGCTCGCCTACATGTCGCCGGCGATCCACCATTCCGGCGGCACAGTGTGCGAGCCGGTAGATCTGCCGGTGAACAAGCGGCATCTCGACATGGTCTACAGCCACATCCGCTATTCGGATAAGCCGTTCATGGGCTCGGTGACGCAGCCGGACCGCGCGGCCGACACGGTGGAAATGGCGCGGATCCTGTTCGGTGCCGACTTTGTCGAGAACAACACCGTCATCACCAGCCTGATCAACGCCAACTCGCCGATGGTCTGGGACGGCACCATGCTGGGTGCGCTCAAGGTCTATGCCCGCGCGAACCAAGCCTGCATCGTGACGCCGTTCATCCTGGCCGGCGCCATGAGCCCGGTGACCGCCGCCGGGACGCTGGCCCAAGTGCTGGCGGAGGTGCTGGCCGGCGCCGGCACGACTCAGCTCGTGCGGCCGGGCGCGCCCGTCATATTCGGCGTGTTCGCCAGTTCGATCTCGATGCAGTCGGGGGCGCCCACCTTCGGTACGCCGGAGCCGGCGCTGGTCTCGCTCGCGGCGGCGCAGCTTGCCCGGCGGCTCGGCATTCCGTTCCGCACCGGCGGCTCGCTCTGCGCCTCGAAGATTCCCGACGCGCAGGCGGCCTATGAGAGCGCGCAGACCCTGCTGCCGACCGTGCAGGCCGGCACCAACTTCGTCCTGCATGGGGCGGGGTGGCTTGAGGGCGGCCTCGCCTCCGGCTATGAGAAGTTCGTGATGGACACCGACCAGCTCGGCATGATGCAGGTGCTGGCAGGAGGCATTGACCTGTCCGAGAACGGCCAGGCGCTCGACGCGATCCGCGAGGTCGGGCCGGGCAGCCACTATCTCGGCTGCAGCCACACCCAGGCTAATTTCGAGACCGCGTTCTATCGCTCGAAGATCGCCGACAACAACAGCTTCGAGCAGTGGGAGGCGGAAGGCGCCCTCGACGCGGCGCAGCGCGCGAACAAGCTCTGGAAGCGCATGCTGGCCGACTATGAGGCGCCGGAGATCGACCCCGGTGTGGACGAGGCGCTGCAGGAATTCATCGCCAAGAAGAAGGCCGCGGTCCCGGATTCGAACGTCTGATCGGTTTCCGGTACCCGGTGCTCAGCCGGGGCCTCAGGACAGCGCGTCCGTTGCGGATGCGCTGTCCTGGCCCATATAGATCTCCATCAGCTGCGCATCGTCGCGCACGTCCTGCGGCGTACCTTCGAATCGTGTCTCGCCGGCCGCGAGGATGTAGAGCCGGTCCGCCATCGGCAGTGCCTCTCGGATGTTCTGCTCGACCATGACGATGCCGATGCCGTGCCTGGTCAGCGCCTGCACGCGTTCCAGGGTCTGCGACACGAGGGCAGGCGACAGCCCCGCCGACGGCTCGTCGAGCAGGATAAAGCGCGGCTCCGACACGAGGGCCCGCGCGAGCGCCAGCATCATCTGCTCGCCGCCGCTGAGCGATCCGGCCGCGACCGTCGTCCGGCGCTTCAGCGACGGGTACTCTTCCAGCAATGTCTCGATGCGCTGCTCGACTAGCCGGCCGTCGACGACGGCATAGCCGCCCATGCGCAGGTTCTCCAGCACGGTCAGCCGCGGAAAGACGCCGCCCCCCTGGGGCATCATCACGAGGCCATGACGGACGATCATATGCGCCGGCAGGTTGCTCAAGGCACGCTCGTCGATGCGCACCTCGCCGCGCCAGGCGGGGAGCGCGCCGGCGATGGCCTTGAGCAGCGTCGACTTGCCGCAGCCGTTCGGCCCGAAGATGCAGGTGATCTCGCCGCTGTCGGCGGTCAGCGACACGCCATGCACGATCTCCTGCTTGCCGTAGCCGGTGACGATGTCGCTGGCGATCAGGCGACTCATGGGCTCACCTCGGCGCGCCGTCCCAGATAAGCCTGCATCACTTCCGAGTTCGTTGCGATCTCGTCGAAACGCCCGGTCGTGATCACTTGGCCGGCATCCATGACGATGATGCGATCGCAGACGTTCTTCACGAGCTCCATGTCGTGCTCGATGAGGAAGAATGTCGTGCCGCTGTCGCGCAGCCGGGCGACCGCGTCGAGGATGATGCTGCGGATGTTGAGGTGGACGCCCGCAGTCACCTCGTCGAGCAGGACGAGAGGGGCTTCGCGCATCATCGCGCGGCCGAACTCGAGCAGCTTCTGCTGGCCGCCGGAGAGGTCCACCGCGCGGTTGTCGCGTACGGCCTCGATCCGCAGCAGCCGCAGCACCTCCTCGGCGCGGCCCCGCGCCCCGTTCCAGTGCCCCTCGGCGGCGGCGGACAGAAGATTCTCCATCACGCTCATATTGTCGAAGAGGGCCGGGATCTGGAAGGTGCGCGCCAGACCGGCACGGGCGACGCGGTGCGGCTTCCAGCCGGCGATGTCGCGGCCGTTGAAGAGGATCTCCCCGCCCTCCGGGTTGATCGCCCCGGATACCAAATTGAAGAGCGTCGACTTGCCGCTTCCGTTCGGCCCGATGAGGCCGACAATTTCCTTGCGCCGAACCTCCAGGTTGACGCCGTCCGCCGCCTTGATCCCGCCGAAGCTCCGCCGGAGATCGCGCACGACAAGGATCGGTCCTCCGGCGACGCTTTCCACGCTCCCGGTCAACGTTCAACTCCCGGGCGGGTGAGCGCACGCCACAGTGCGCGGCCTGCGTTCTGGCTTCCGTTCTGTGTCTTCCGGGCGAAGAGCCCCGCGAGCCCGTTCGGCAGGAACAGCACCACGACGATGATGGCAAGGCCGAGAATCGCGATGTAGAAGGTCGTGTCGCCCCAGTACATCCAGAAGATGCGGTTGACGATGAAGAGGGCGGCGGCACCGAGCGCCGGCCCCCAAAGGCTGCCCAACCCGCCGAGCAGGACCATGACGACCATCTGGTCGGTGATGTCGCCGCCGAGCGTGCTGCGCGGGTTGATGAAGGTGACCCAGTAGGCATAGATGCTGCCGAAGACCGCGGCGGTCGCGGCGCTGAGCGCGAATGCCTGCAGCTTGACCGCGGCGGTGTTGATGCCCATCGCCTCGGCCGCCGGCTCATGGTCGCGCAGCGCCTTGACCTTGAGGCCGAAGCGCGACCGCTCGAACAGAAGCCAGGTAAGCGCATAGGTCGCTGCCGCGGCCGTCAGCATGGCGAAATAGAAGAAGCGCTCGTTGAGGAACGGCGGCAGGCTGAGCCCGGCGGTGCCGCCGGTGATCTCGAGCACGGTGGCGAGCTGCAGCAGCGTCTCTGCGAAGGCCCAGGTCGCGATCGCAAAATAGGCGCCGCGCAGCCGGAGCGTCGGGCCCCCGATCACGGCGGCGACGCCGCCGGCGGCGAGCAGGCCGACGGGAATCGTCGCCGCGAAAGGCCAGCCAAACGCATCGCCCATGAGGATCGCGCTCGCATAGGCGCCGATGCCGAAGAAGACGGAATGGCCGAAGTCGATATAGCCGGCATAGCCGCCGATGATGTTCCAGGAGCAGGCGAGTCCCGCCCACATCAGGACGCCGGTGGCGATGCGCAGCCAATAGGCATTGAGCAGCTCGGGAAGCGCGAAAACAACCGCTGCGCCGCAGACGAGCAGGACTATGGGAAACCAACCTCGCACCGGGGATCTCCTCAAAGGCCGCGCTGAAGGATGCCGCGGGGCGACACCAGCAGCACGAGATAGAGCGTTGCGAAGATCGCAAGATGCGAATAGCTCGACCCGACATAGGTCGCGACGACGGACTCCATGATGCCGAACAGGAGCGCGGCGAGAATCGCGCCGCCGACCGAGCCGAGCCCGGCCAGAACGGCGACGAAGAAGGCGAACAGCGTATAGCGCAGGCCGATTTCCGGATTGACCGAATAGATCGCGGCCATGAGTACGCCAGCCATGCCGGTGACTGCCGCGTAAAGGCCGTAGACGTTGGCGCTCAGGCGCTGCACGTCGACTCCCATCAGGCCGGCATTGTGCCGGTTCTCCGCAGTCGCGCGGATCGCCAGCCCGTAGCGCGTGCGGTAGAGGATGAGGAAGAGCGCGGCGGCGACAGCGCAGGCGAAGGCAAAGGCGACGACGCGCAGGAGCGGCACCGTGACCGAGCCGATCATCAGGCTCTCGCCGCTCAGTGCCGTCGGCACGCTGCGCGTGTTGAATCCCCAAAGCGTGAGCGCCCCGCCGCGCAGTAGCGTGAAGAGGCCGAAGGTGAGCGCGAGCGCCATGAGTTCCGGTCGCGCGTAGCGGCTGTTGCGCACGCGGTAGATGACGGGTCCGATCAGATAACCGATGGCGCCGAAGACCACGAAGGCGACCGGCAGGCTGACAAAACCGCCGACGCCGAGCAGCGTCGACATCCAATAAGCGAGATATCCGCCCAGAACGACCCAGGCGCCGACCGCGAAATCGATAACATGCAGTACGCCGAAGGTCAGTTGGAAGCCGATCGAGAACGAGGCAATGATGCCCCCGATCAAGATGCCGTTGAGCAGGGTCTGGAGAAGCAGGTCCACCGGGCCCGTCCGTTGATCAACAGTGAAAGGATAGGCCGGCGACCCGGGCGAGCCGCCGGCCCAGCTGCGCTATTTCCACGCAGGCAGCGGGTAGGTGAGTTCGGCCTCCGCCGCATCCTTGGGCCCGACCGGGACCGACACTCCGTCCTTGATCTGGATGAGGACCGGAACCGGTTGGATATTGTCGTGATAGTGGTTGCCTTCCTTCTCGAACTTCACGGGGCCGTAGAAGGTCGTGATATCGGTTTCGGCGATCGCGTCCTTGAGGGCGACCTTGTCCTCGGCGCTGAAGGGAGGCTTCTTGCCGAGCCGCTTGGCGGCGTCGGCGAAGACGAGGCCACTCGCCGAGCAGGCTGCTTCGGTGTAGTCGGGATGGCTGCCCCAGCGGTTGTGCGCGCGCTCGTCATACTCCTTGGCCGTGCCGAAGACCTCATCCTCATAGGGGACGGAGGGCAGCCAGACGGCAATGCCAGAGGTGCCGTCGGCGTCGGCGCCCAGTTCCCTGGCAAAGGCCGGGTTGGTCACGCCGTAATGCATGATCAGGCCCTTGGGGCGGAAGTTGAGGGACTTCGAGGCCTTGACGACGTTGATGAGGGCTTCCTCATGTCCACCGACGGCGACCAGATCGGGATTGAGCGCGGCGATCTTGGAGATGGTCGGCGTCATGTCGGCCGTGGACGGAACCAACTCGTAGGCTAGCACCTCGAGGCCGGCGTCCTCGGCGCCCGCACGGAAACCTTCCGCGGTTTCCTTCGAGAACGGCTCGTTCACACCGATGACGGCGATGCTTCTGGCCTTGGGGTCCGACATGTCGGCCAGCACGCCGACCGACTTCCCGGACGAGGTGTCGACCGCCGGGATCATGCCGAAATTGAACTCGGGCTTGGCCTTCCAGACGTTTGGCGATTCCGCCGATCCGGAAATCATCGGCACGCCGTATTTGTGGCAGATCGGCTGCACGGCTAGGGTCACGCCGCTGGTATAGGGGCCGAAGAGGACATCGACCTCCTCCTGGACGATCAGGCGCTCGGCCGCATCGGCGCCGGTAGCTGGATTGCTCTGGTCGTCGCCGTAGAACATCTCGATCTGGAAGCGCTCGCCGCCAACCTCGACGCCGCCTTTCTCGTTCATCACCTCGGCCCAGAGATCATATCCCTGACGCGTCAGGTTGCCGCCGAATATGTTCTCGCCGGACAAGGAGGTGATGACGCCGACCTTGAACGTGGATGCCTGGGCGCGCGCCGTGCGCATGAAGGGCGCGCCGACCGCCACCGCTCCGATCGTCAACGCGCCATATTGGATGAGGTTGCGTCGCGATACTCCGCCCGACCTGCCTACCATCACCGCCATCCTCCCTGAATGATTGGAATTTTTATTCTCGCATCCAATCTGCCAGAGCGAATCGCGGTAGACAAGATCGTCGAAGCCGCCGGGATGCGCTCGAGACGCACTTGCCTCGCACCCGGCGGTGTTACGCCGGCACGGCCGTGATCATGCGGTTGCATGCCTCCTCGCAGGCGCGGCAGGCTTCGGCGCAGATCCGGCAGTGCGCGTGACGGTCGCCGTGCCGGCCGCACTCGTCGCCGCAGATCCGGCAGGACATCGCGCAGGCTTCCAACTGGCGGCGCATGAGGTGCCAGTCTGGTTCGGTCTGGCGCGATAGCATCGCGCCGGTGATCGCGCAGATGTCCTCGCAATCCTGGTTCAGGCGGATGCAACGGATCAGCATGCCGATTTCCTGCTCGCCCAGACAGGCGTCGGCGCAGGCGGTGCAGCTTTGCGCGCAGGCGTGACAGGCTTCGATGCAGGCGACCAGGACATCCGCGTCGGCGACTGGCTTGCGCGGGTGCGTCTCGAGCATTTGCCGGGCGTACATGGACCATCCTCCGGAAGTTGCCGTCGCGGCGGCCATGCGGATATAACCGCCATGCCGGAGAAAAAGATCCGCAGCCCTGTTAATGACACCACTTGTCGGCCGAACCTAAGCAGTTTAGCGCTGCATTCTGCGGAATGTGGCGATCCCGCCGCCTTCGAGGCGGAGCGTCAGGGTGTCGCCATCGAGCATGCCGACACCCTCGATCTCCTCGACGGCGAAACGGCGACCGGAATAGTCGTCGACCCAGCCCGGCCCCGCGGCGCCGGCCAGCATGGTGGGCTCGTCATCGAGCCGGATGGTGTCGCCTTGAACCGTATAGCGGCCCTGCGTCCCGCGGCCGCGGCTCTCGATCGGCGCGGCACCGGCGCATTCCTGACGAGCGGTTGCGGTCATTAGATAGCGTCGGTTGGGACGGAGGGTCAGCGCCGCGCTCAGAAGATCTTCCCGGCAGTCGTCCCAGCTTCCGACGAGTGCCGGCAGCGCCTGGTCGTTCACGCTCTGCAGCCGATAGGTTCCGGCAACACTGGCGGGGACGGGCGAAAGTTCATCGGCGGGTGCCACACCATTCATTGTGGGCGTCGTGCAACCGCCCGCCAGCAGGAAGATGAGAAGCGCGACGGCCTTGGGAGACTTCATGATGGATACCTTTCGTTCGGGAACGATCCGATGCGTCATTCTACGGGACACGGAAATGTTTCTGGAACTGTCGCCGGATTTAATGACGATTCAAAGGCGGAGTTTGCCACCCGTAAACCGCCCGGATGCGGCGAAAGAAAAATACCCGACTGCCGCTGGATGGTTTGCCAAAGAGTGCTAAGATCAAAAGGGCGCAGTGAAGTCGATCCGCGATAATCGGAGGAGAGACTATGAAACTCAGGAGCTTGAACGAACTCACGGAAGTCGCCGAAGTTTACCCGAAAGTTTCGCACCGGAAGAAGATGACGAAGCGCCAGCGTCTTGAGCGCTGGGCCGAGGTTCTGGAGCAGCACCAGGGCGGGTCCCTGCGTTCCCTGATGCGGACGGAGTTTGCGCCACAGGCGGAGCGTGCCTGGATGCGTAGCGACAACTCGCCCCTGACGGTGGCGTTCGAGGACCCGGTGCTTCGCGCCGACGGCCTGCGCAGCGACAAGCTGGGCGAGGCCATGCGGTATTTCGGGTTGTCCGACTGGGAAGTCCACAGCATCGTTTGTTATTGCCATTATGGCCATACAATGTCGGCGAAGGAGGTTGCCGGTCGCGTCCGCATCGCTGCGACTCGGGCGGACGAGCACAGGTGGCCGAGCCTTGAGACCGTCTTCACGGTCGGCTCCGTGGCTGCCGCGATCCTCTTCACCGTCTCGGTGCTCTGACTCGCCTGTCGGTGGCCGCGTCAGCCCGCGCTCGCTTCGGTCGTGCCACGACGGAGCGAACGATCGAACTTTGTCTCCGATCCGCCGGCGCTTGCGCCGGCGGATTTTGTTTTTGCCGCCTCGATTCCTGCTCAGGTTTGGCCCCTGGGATTCGCCTTGGGGCGCCGCCCAGGGCTGCCTATCTGAATCTCGAGGGGCGAAGCAACGCTCGGACGGAAAGAAAGAACCGTGCGATGGGAGGACGTCCATGAAGGTCGACGCGATTCTGAAGGCGAAGGGGCGAACGGTTGTCACGACGCGGCCGGAGACGCCGCTGACCACCGCGATCCAACGGTTGCGGCTGGAACGGATCGGCGCGCTCGTGGTCAGCCGTGACGGGGCGACGCCGCTCGGCATCATCTCGGAGCGGGACATCGTCTACGGTCTTGCCGAGCGGGGTGTCGAATTGCTCGGTCTTACAGTCGGCGACGTGATGGTGCACGAGCTGGCCACCTGCACGCCGGAGGACGGCATCAAGCAGGTGATGGCGAAGATGACGCGCGGCCGCATCCGCCATTTGCCGGTCCTTGAGAATGGCCGGCTGTGCGGCATCATCAGCATCGGCGACGTTGTCAAGAACCGCCTCGAGGAGATCGAGCTGGAGGCCACGGTCCTCCGCGACGCCTACATGGCGAAAGCCTGACTCCGTCACGAGATGGGCTGATCGCGCGTCACGACGCGTCGTCACGCGTCCGGCACCGTCGCGTTGGTTGCCACCGGCCCGACCGCCAGGAGCGGTTGAGTTCGAGCGCATCTTCGCGCGTCAGGCCGACGTCTCGCAACATTCGGTCATCAAGCCGCATCAGCCAACGGATCGCGTCGGCCCGGTTTCGGCGCCGGCGAAGGGAAATTTCGATCCGCCCGATTCCGCGCGCCACCCGTTCGCGCAATCTACGCCACAAATCATGCGCTGAGAGTAAGCTTCTCTTTAATCTTTCTGGTCTGTGTCGAGCTGGAGAAGGTGGAATTGTGCATGTCATTCCCTTTAGCTATAGTGAATTAGGCTTCTAGCCAAACGGGATTTCCTGAGATACAAAGTAAGAAAAGCTTAATTCAGGTTCCGAATGGCGCGGCGGCTTCCCTCCTTGAACGCATTGCGAGCCTTCGAGGCCGTGTCACGGCATGGCAGCATCAGGGCCGCGGCCGACGAATTGCATGTGACGCCGGCTGCCGTCAGCCAGCAGGTGAAGGCGCTGGAGGAGGGGCTGGGCGTGAAGCTGCTGCGACGTGCCGAAGGCGGCCTTCGACTGACAGAGGCCGGCGCCAGCGGGCTCGAGGATCTGCGCGCCGGCTTCGACCGGCTTTCCCAGGCGGCGCGCAAGATGCGGGCGAGCAACGCGCGGCTTCTCACGGTCAGCGTCGATCCGTCCCTCGCCGCAACGTGGCTCATTGCCCGGCTCGACCGCTTCAAGCAGCGCCATCCCGAGATCGACGTCTTTCTGGACGCGTCGAGCGCGCATGTCGATCTGACGCGCGAGGAGATCGACATGGCGATCCGCTACGGCGCCGGTGATTTTCCCGGGCTCCACGCGGTTCGTCTGTTCGAGGATGAGGTGTTCCCGGTCTGCAGCCCAGCGCTGCTGGAGGGCGAACATCCGCTGCGCGAGCCGGCCGACCTGCGATGGCATCGGCTGCTGCATCTGGAGTGGACGCCGGCGAAGGGGGAGTGGCCGGACTGGCGCAGTTGGCTCAGCGCTGCCGGAGTCGAGTCGGTCGATGTCACCCGCGGGCCGCGATTCACTCAGCATTCCATGGTGCTGCAGGCGGCCGTTCAGGGACAGGGGGTGGCGCTGGGCAGCCGTGCACTGGTGGCCGACGATCTTGCCGCCGGCCGGCTGGTCTGGCCGTTCGACCTCTGCGTTCCGACGAGCTTCGCCTATTACATCGTCTGCCTCGAGGCGGCGGCGGAGGACCCGCGGATCGCCGCGTTTCGCGATTGGTTGTTGGCCGAGGCGGGGTGCGAATTGTCCAATGCAAGGGACGGTGAAGTTTGAGCCGTTTGACGATGCGCAGGGCAATCCATGGCCGCTCCCGCCAGAATATTGCAGCGCAGCATTTTAGGGGGTGTCAGTTGTGTCGGCGCGTGAGAGTGCGATCGAGCCTGCTTCTCAGCAACGCTGAAAATTTAGGCAGTATGCTCAATGGAATAGCGAAAATGCCAGAAGATGACGGTGGCATTAAAAAAAGGCAGGGGAGCAAAAAGAAGCTTGTTATGCTGCGACGCAGCATGAGATTATGTTGGCGTTAACGGCAGCCGAGACTTCTGTTTGGCACGGTTCCGGTCTGCCGCTAACGTTTCCTCCCAACCTGAGCCACGCTGCCTGATGGCGGCGTGGCATTTTTATCGCGCAGAAGATCCTACAGGATCCGTTTCCTGCAGGCGAGCAGCATCTCAGTGCCCTAGGGGGACAGCGCCGCTTCCAGATGCTCCACGGCTTCCGGAAGGTTCTTCCGGCCGAAGCCGAAGCGGATATGGGAGTCGCCGGCATCGTAGAGGGTGCTCGGTAAGAGGAGGACGCCGGCCTGCTCTACGATGCGCTTGCAAAAGGCCTCCGCGCCGCCGGTGAGGAGTCGCGGGAAGGCGATCGGCCCGGCCTCCGGCCGCTGCCAAGCGAACAGGTGCTGCTGTCGGTCGAAGAAGCCGTCGAGCAGGTCGAGATTGTCGAGCACGATCCGCCGGCTGCGCTCGGCCAGCATCCGGCGATGCTGCAGCGCGAGGCGGGCGAGAAACTCGCTAGGCGCGCTATTACAGATGGTCAGATAGTCCTTGAAGCCGGCCATCGCGTTATAGAGCGTCGCGTCCTTGGTTGCGATCCAGCCGATCCTGAGGCCCGGCAAGCCATAGGTCTTCGACATCACGCCGAGCGACACCGCGCGCTCATAAAGGTCGCAGGCGGCCGGCAGCCGGTCCGCGGGGTCGTGCTCCAGCTCGCGATAGACCTCATCGGAGAAAAGATACAGGCCATGCGCCCGTGCGACCGCCACCACGGTGGAAAACCGTTCACGATCCATGAGATAGCCGGTCGGGTTATGCGGGCAGTTGAGGACAATCGCCTTGGTGTTGCCGCGGATCGCCTGGCGCAGAGCCTCGGGATCCAGGCTCCAGCCGTCCTGTTCGTCGGCACGCCATTCCGTCACCTCGGCGCCGATCGTACGGGCGATCTCATGCAGCGACTGGTAGGCGGGCGCGTGGACGATGATGTGATCGCCGGGCTGGAGCACGACATTCATGAAAGCGAAGATCGCCTCCTCGGCACCGGTATGGATCAGGACCTCATCGGCCGATACGGTATCGTAGAGCGCGCTGACGGTCTGCCGGAGTGCCGGATCGCCGTGACTCTCGGTATAGCCGAGCCAGAGCCGGTCGAAGTCCTCCCGCGCGTTCGGCTCGAGCGTCAGGAGATCGGCCACCGTCACCGACTCGCAATCGCTCGAAGACAGCAGGTACTTCGTCGAGAACTCGTAACGCGCGAAGTACCGCTCGAGCTTGAAGGTTTCCGGTTTCACGTCGGCCGCCCGGTCAACCTGCCGTCACCGCGACACGGTATTCGGCCGCGGCCCGCTCCAGCCAGGTCCAGAGATAGTCGGCGAAGCTGTTGGCGATATAGATCTCGAAGGTGGGCTGCTCATCAGCCCCGGCTCCGTCGGCCCCGTCCCCATTGGCATCGAGCTGATGCAGGATCATCGTCGCCTTCGCAATGCCGCTCTGGGCACAGCGGCCGGGGCCGAAGACCCGCGGATGCAGGTCGAGGCTGGTGCCCTTGGCCAGCAGGTCGCGGGCGTGCGGGCCCGATATGGCGATCACCGTCCGTGCTTCGGATACGTCGGTAACGGCGAAATGACGACCCTCGAGCGCACCGCGCAGGCCGCCGGTGAGATCGCCTTCGCGACCGCCCGGCCCGACGATCAGCCACTCATCCGGGCCGAGCCACAGGGCTGACAGGTCTTCCACCGTCGCGACGGTGTTCGGCTCGACCGGCAGGCGCAGACCGGTGACGTCCTCGACGGCTGCAAGGAAGCCTGAATCGCCGGCGTCGCCGCGCAGATTGATCTGGCAGCGATGCGGCTGCTCGCCGAGCGTCACGCCGGCCTCGCGCGCCGCGGCGTCGGAGGCGGCGCGGGCGATCAAGCCGCGATGGGCGAGGGGGCTGCGCCGCAGAGAGAAGTCAATCATGGTCATAAACACTCGCCCGCTTTGACGCGGCAGCTTCATCCTTCGACAGGCTCAGGATGAGGACTCGTTCAAAGGTACCGCAACCCTCATGCTGAACTTGTCGACGCACGCGGGCCGCAAACGACGTTCTACCCATCGATGCGTTTCCCCTCCAGATCGAAGAAGCGCGGCTCCGTCACCGTCGCGCGGATCACGCGATCCTCAAGAGGAACGAAGACCGTCTCGCCCATGCGGTTGCGGCCGTTCTTCACCACCGCCATCGCGATCGAGCGCCCGACATTGGGGCTGTAATAGCTCGAGGTAACATGGCCGATCATGATCATCGGCGGCTTGTCCTTCAACTCGGCGACGATCTGGCCGCCCTCCGGGAGCACCTCGCTCGGATTGTCGGTCAACAGGCCGATCAGATGCTTGCGGTCGCCACGCGCCGTGTCGCTGCGGGCCAGCGAGCGGCGGCCGAGGAAATCGCCCTTCTTCTTGCTGACGATCCAGTCCATGCCGAGATCGCCGGGCGTCTGGGTGCCGTCGGTTTCCTGGCCCACAATGATATAGCCCTTCTCGGCGCGCAGCACGTGCATCGCCTCGGTGCCATAGGGGGTGATCTGATACTTCTCGCCGGCCGTCATCAGCGCCTGCCACAAAGCGAGGCCATAGCATGCAGGTACACTCACCTCGAAGCTCAATTCGCCGGTGAAGCTGATCCGGAAGACGCGCGCCGGGATGCCGGCGACATGGCCCTCACGCATCGACATGAAGGGGAAGGCCTGCGGATCGAGGTCGATGTCCTGCGTCAACTCGCTCAGCAGCTTGCGGCTCATCGGCCCGTTGATCGCCACCGTCGCCCATTGCTCGGTCACGCTGGTGCAATAGACTTCGAGGTCGGGCCATTCGCATTGCAGCCACTCCTCGAGCCAGCTCAGCACCCGGGCGGCGTTGCCGGTGGTGGTGCTCATCAGATAGTGGTTCTCGCCGACACGGGTCGTCACGCCGTCGTCGAATACCATGCCGTCCTCGCCGAGCATCAGGCCATAGCGGCAGCGGCCGATCTCCAGCTTGCTCCAGGCATTGGTATAGACCCAGTTCAGCAGCTTCGCCGCATCCGGCCCCTGGATGTCGATCTTGCCCAGGGTGGAGGCGTCGACAATGCCGACGCTGGTCCGCGCCGCCTTGGTCTCGCGATTGACGGCGTCCTGCATGGTCTCGCCGGGGCGCGGGTAGTACCAGGCCCGGCGCCACTGGCCGACATTCTCGAACAGGGCGCCGACGCTCTCATGCCAGGAATGCATCGGCGTCCGCCGGATCGGCTCTACCAGGTCGCCCTGGTCATAGCCGGAGAAGGCGCCGATCGTCACCGGCGTGTAGGGCGGGCGGAAGGTGGTCGTGCCGACCGCCGGAATCTCCTGACCCAGACTCGCAGCCAGGATCGCCAAGGCGTTGACGTTGCTGGTCTTGCCCTGATCAGTACCCATGCCGGTCGTGGTATAGCGCTTCAGATGCTCGACCGAGCGATAGCCCTCGCGCGAGGCCAGCAGCACGTCGGCGGCGGTGACGTCATTCTGGTAATCGACGAAATGCTTGCCGCCTTGGCCGATCTGCTTCTCGCCCGGCACCAACCAGACCGGCTTGGCCGGCGTCTCTTCCGGTTCCGGCCCTGCTTCCGGCGCCTGGCCCGTGCCTCCGTCGTGACCGGCCTTCGAGGCGGCCGCGGCGCCAGCCTCGAAACCCTCCGCCAAACAGGCGGCGAGGGCGTAGGAGCCCTTGGCGGCGCCGGCCGAGCGTTCCTGCTGTGCCGACAGATCGGGCAGGAATGCCGAAAGATCAGCGTCGTAGCGCAGCTTGCCGCGTGATTGCGAGAACAGATGCACCGCCGGATTCCAGCCGCCGGAGTTCAGCACCAGATCGCAGGCGAGGCTCTGCACTGGGCCGCCGATCGGTTCACCGGCGGCATCGAGCGGCGCCACCTTGACCGAAGCGACGCGGCGGAAGCCGGTCGTACCGACGATTGCATGGCCGCCGATTACCCGGATGCCGCGCTCGCGCGCCTCTGCCGGCAGGGGGCCGTGCGGATCGGTGCGAAGGTCGACCACCGCTGCCACGTCGACCCCGGCCTTGGCGAGGTCCAGCGCGGCGCGATAGGCGCCGTCATTGTTGGTGAACAGCACCGCCCGCCGGCCCGGCGCGACACCGTAGCGGTTCGTATAGGTCTGCGCCGCCGAGGCCAGCATGATTCCCGGCCGGTCATTGTCGGCGAAGACCAGCGGCCGCTCGATAGCCCCGGTCGCCAGTACCACCTGCTTTGCGCGCAGCTTCCACAGCCGCAGGCGCGGCTGCCTGCCGCGATCGCTCAGATGGTCGCTGACGCGCTCGATGATCGTCAGATAGTTGTGGTCGTAATAGCCGAAGACGGTGGCGCGGGGGAGCAGCCGGACCTCCGGCATCGCCCGTAATTCGGCCTCGGTCGCGGCGACCCAGTCGGCCGCCGGCATGCCGTCGATGGTCGCGCGGCCGCCGAGCAGCGACCCGCCGAGCTCCGCTTGCTCGTCGGCGAGGATCACCCGGGCGCCGGCGCGGCCCGCGGCGAGCGCCGCCGCCAGACCGGCCGGCCCGCCGCCCACCACCAGC
>QOZR01000011.1 GCA_003576685.1 Virgifigura deserti | reverse complement strand
TCGGCGGCGATCCGCCGACGGTAGCTCGAGCCGTCGTCCTTGCCGTAGGAGTAGACGAACACCTCGAACCCGTCCCGGTCGTGCAGCCCGAACAGACCCTGAATCAGATGCGCCGTGGCATGATTATAGAAATCGCTCGACAGATAGCCGATCCGCAGCCGATCACGCGGATATCGAGTGAACGAAAACCCTAAGGACCGACGAAGCGGAGCCATCTTGCGCTCCGCCTCCTGCGCCCAGCTCCGGGCGATCGCGAGATGCTGCGCCTCCGAAAGCGGGCGCGAGAGTGCGCAGAAGGAGGTGAGCGCCGTCCGCTCTCCTGCGGCGAGCTGCCGATTGGTGATCTCCATCAGCCGCGCGAACTCCGCGTCGCGGTCCCGCCAATCGCAGAGAATTTCCTTGATGAAGCAGAGAGTGGCTAAGACCAGAGGATCGTCCGGCTTGACCGCGAGGATGCGCTCCAGACAGCCCCTCGCCTCCTCCAGCTTGCCTTGTTCCCGGAGAACATCCGCAAGAGCACTCAGCGCCTTGAGATGCATGGGGTCGATCGTGAGGGCGTGGCGGTACGCTCGCTCCGCCTTCGCGGGTTCTCCCCCGAGCTTCAACACATTGCCCAAATTATGAAACGCGTCGGCGTAGGTCGGATTGATCCGAATTGCCCGGTGCAACGCGGCGACCGCCTCGTGCAGGCGGTCGAGCGCCTTGAGCGACGTGCCGAGATTGTTGTGGGCCTCGGCATGATCCGGCTTGAGAGCCGTCGCCTGACTGTAGGCCTCCACCGCCTCATCGGTGCGGCCGAGCGCCTGCAGGACGATGCCGAGATGGTAGGCAGCCTCCGCATTCCCTGGCTGATGTATGATCGCCATGCGATAGGACTCGACGGCTTCTTCGAGACGCCCCATTTGGCGCAGGCAATCGCCGAGATCGAAATGGGCCGCGGCCAACGCCGGCTTGATCGCGATGGCATTGCGATAGGCGACCGCCGCCGCCGCATGCTTACCCTGCTGCCTCAACAGCCGACCGAGCTCGAAGTGAGGCCTCGCCTCTTCCGGATCGAGCGTCGCGATCTGCCGATAGATCGCCTCGGCCTCCGTCATCTTCCCGGACTTGGCTCGCGCATCGGCAACGGAGAACAGCATCTCGACATAAGTCGGAAACTGGGGGTCGGTCGTCGCAACCGCTCCGAGTTCCTCGTTCCGCGATATGAAGAACCGGTGATCCTGCTCTTGCCTCATCCAACGGGCCTCGCCATCACAATCGATCCTGTCTCACGCCCGGGCCGTCCTGCTTTTCGGTTCCGCCTGCCTCGGTGATCAGACGCTATAGCGGCCGCGAATCTCCTCCTCATTCACTTGAAGTGGGTCATAGCCGAGCGCTTCGGCGATCGCCATCACGCGGGGATGCTGGCTGATCGCCGCCACATTCAGATTGAGCTCCGTCTTGAAGCTGTAGGCGTCCTGCCGCCGGCCGCGCGCCTCATAGATCTCGTCACGATGCGGCAGCTCGAGGAAATCCAGCAGCCGGCCAAGCCCGTCGCCGTGAAACAGCTCCTCGCTGCGCAGCCGCAGCCATTGCACGTCGAGCGTCCGCTCGAGCCGCAATCCCAGCGAATTGATTTCAGTCCAGAAAAACAGGCATTTCTCGAACGGCTCCAGCTTCTCCCACTGCGAACGATACTCGACGAACCGGATGCCGACATCGAACGGAGTCAGCAGCGCCTTCTCCGTCAGCTGATCTGGCCGTGGCGGCAAGCAATAATATCGGTGCGAGACCATGGAACAGGCGGTGGGAACCGGATGCCGTGTAAGATGGACGATGCGAATGCGGCCATCGAAGCGATCGGCGAAATAGGCAAGCGCGCTGTAGCATTCCCAACCGCATTCGATATAGGGCCGAGTTGTAAGCTGCTGCTCGATCTTCTCAACATGCCCGAGGATCAACTGCGCATTGTCGGACTTGGCGGGATCCCGGACATGAAGGAGTTGCCGCGGCAAATAGCGGATATAGAGCGGCTCGTGGACGACGGTGAGGCGGTCGCCGAAGGTGGCATCGAGATGCTTCGCCAGCCACTGGGTACCGCATCGACCGGTGGACAGGATGAAATTCGCGAACATCGCCGTTTTCTCGACCGATCCCCTCGAATAGAAACAACAATAGCACGAGTCATTAGCTCCGGCGAAGCGAGAATGACTTGGCCCTCACCATCCTATTCGGAAGCGCCGAAACATCCGAAACGCGTATGACAAACTGAAGCGGGATAAGGAGCTTTCGAATGCTGAAGGCGGTGCGGCCTTGGAGGCAACGCCGCACCGCTCTCTAAGCGAAAGATCAACGACGATGATTCAATCTCTAGCATGCAGCACCTTTCCGGCCGCTCTCCTCGACATTAATCTTTCGTCATGTTTGGTCCGCCGGCCATATAGTGGTTGGCGATTGCAATTGCTTTTGCGGATGCGCCGCAATATGGTCATCGACGTGGGGCCGGTTCCGACTGACAAGATCACCTGAATGAATTCGGGAGGTCGCCATGACGAAGCCAAGCGCCGTGAAACCGTTAGCAGCCGGCAGCGGAAGCGCTCTTCTTGCGATTTTATTTGCCGCGACGGCAATGTCTGCGGATCTTAAGGTTCCGCCGCTCGACGCGGACAGCGTAACGCTCGAGATTCCGCCCGGACCGCTCGTATCCGACGAAGCGCTCGGGGCGATCACGGCCATACCGCCCTCGGTGGCGCTTATCGAACCCTATATCGAGGAAACGATGACGCCGGAGCAAAGGGCCAACAAGGCGAAGGTCGATGCCGCGACGGCAGGACCGCGGGCCGAGCTGACGACCGGCCTGCAGGGTGGCCTGTCCGGCCTTTCCCAGGATCTGTCAAACGCGCAGCCGCCGTCGCTCGCTCCGGGCATCACCGCCGCGGCTCCGCAGACCGCCATTCCGAGTATCGTCGATACCATCCTGCCATTCGTGCCTGCACCCTCATTCTGACGGCAATCAACCGGACGGCCAAAAGCGGCAGGATCTGCATCGAAGCCCTGCGGGTCCGAGTTCTGCTCGGACTCCGCCTTTCGGCTTCGCGTTAATGTGAATGCTCAGGTGAATGCCCAGGCACAGGCCCCATCGCACCCAGCGGTCGGACCACGACCTCGACGGTCACCGATCCGGCCTTCTCGAACGTCAAGGCGAGCGGAAAGCGACTCCCCTCCGTCAGCGGCTGCTTCAGACCATGCAGCATGATGTGCAGACCACCCGGCGCGAAGATCACGGGTGCGCCCGGCGCGACCTTGATCGCCTCCACGGATCGCATCTTCATCACGCCGTCTTCCGCTTCGCTCCTATGCAGTTCCGCGCGTTCGGCAACCGGGCTCGCGACCGCGATGAGCGTGTCGGCAGCGGCTCCGTGGTTCTCGACCTTCAGATAGGCCGCGCCCGGCATCGCCGGACTCGCAGTGGCCCGGGCCCAGGGGTCCTCGACGACCAGATCGCCGACGTGGGCCTCCTGTCCGATCACCTCGGCGGAAAATCCTAACGTCAAACTCAGCGCAAGTGCAGCAATTCGCGTCCGCATCCTCTCCCCCTCGCCGCGGCAGCCTGTTCAACGATGGCGGCAGGCCCTGGAGTCTGATCCGATCACACCGAACCGCTGTGATCGGTGAATCAGCCTCTAACCATTTAAGTAAGAGGGCGATTCACCGATCAGGTTGATCCAACCTGATCGGATCGCGCTCTAAAGGTTCCATCGCCGATATCGGGAAGCAACGACTGCAACCGTCACAGGAGGGAACCGGCCGGACCATAGGAGTCGGTAGCCGTCCGGTCAACGGCATGGGGGTGCGACAGATTGCTGCTTTAATCAGTCGGTGGCGGCCAGATCGGCTCGCCCGGCATCGGAGGGCGTGCAGGCTCGGCCGGAGTCGGCGGCCGTAACGGCTCGGGCGGGGTGGGCGGCCGCAACGGCTCGGGCGGGGTGGGCGGCCGTAGCGGTTCGCCGGGAGGATCGCCGGGGGGTTGTCCAGGCGAATCGGGAGGCGGCTCGCCAGACCTGACGTTCAATACAAACTCCTGCTGCGACAGACATCGCTGCATCATCGCGGGCGCTCCGCTTCTCCTATACCTCCCTGAAAAACGTGAGCCGCGCCCGAGAGTTCCCACGCCGTCCCTTCGGCCAAAACGCTTTGATCGAGGCGATACTGCTTCGAAGAGCGCTCAGCAGGGCCAGTCCACGCTATGCGTCAGCAGGAATGCGGAGTCGCGCCGCTGGCGATCCCCAACGCAAGGCACCGGAACCACGCCAAGCCGAACACCAAAAACTTAGAGACAAACTGTAGAAATTTGTTAGTCGCTCTTTAACAAGACAGGACATATTACATCCTGAGGGCCAGGGTTTTCCTGCCTATCGATGATTTTGCCGCTGAAATATTCTATGGGAAAAATCATGTTCATGCGACATCACAACAAGACGCTGTCCGGCGTGTCCGCCGCTTTCATGGCAGCGCTGCTCGTTTCCGCAATGGCCGTGCCGGCTGCCGCGAATAGCGCGGCGGAGGCGAAGGCTTTCGCCGAGAACGCCGTCGCACACATCAAGGCCGTCGGCAAGAAACAGGCGTTCGCCGATTTCAGTCGGAAGGACGGCGGGTTCGTCGATGGCGAGCTTTACATGTTCTGCTACGAGAAGGACGGCACCAACGTGGCTCATGGCGGCAATCCGGCCTTCGTCGGCAAGAACCTGCTCGACGTGAAGGATCCGGACGGCGTCCAGGTCAATGCCGAGATCATCAAGCTCGGCATGTCGCAGGGCACAGGCTGGCTCGACTTCAAATGGCCGAACCCAGTCAGCAAGAAGGTCGAGGCGAAGTCCGCCTACGTCATGAAGGTCGACGATAAGACGGTGTGCGGCTCCGGCTATTTTAAAGGCTGATGTCCGACGGCGCGGGACGGTTCCGGCGGAGGCCGGGGCCGTCTCCGACGTCGACAACCGATAACCGAACGGAACCTACCCTGCTTATGCGCCAAAAGGCGGTCCGCCCCATGCAAAAATTCAATGATCTCCGTCTCTCGATCAAAGTCCTGATCGCTCCGGGCGTTGTCCTGCTCGCGCTGCTCCTGATGGCGATCCTGGCGACCTTCAACGCCAACGAACAGCAGACTGCGACCCAACGGTTGGACAATCACGTCTTCGAGCCGCTGCGCGATGCGATGGAACTGAAGGACGCCACGACACTGTTCCATGCCCGCCTGTTCGCCCTCATCTCCACGGCGGCGAATGAAACCGACAAGGAAAGGCTTGCGGTGGAGGCTGCCGCGCTTACTCCCCTGCTCGAGCAGAATCAGGCCATGCTAGAGGAGTTGACAGGAGCCCTGTCGAACGACCCCACGGGGCAGGAGCGGGTCGCGGCGGCGGAAACCACGTTCAAGGCCTATTCCGAAGGCGCCGCGGAGACGATCGAGATGGCGCAGCTGGACGCCGCCTATGGCGTCATGATGATGGGGGATACCAACAAGCAGTTCGAAATCCTGCGAGCGCAGTTCGAAGCCCTGAGCGACGGGTTGCAGGAACGTCGGACAAGCATCGTCGCGGACATGCTGGCGGGCATGGCAACGGCACGCAACACTCTCGTGATCCTCGTCATCGGAGCCGCGCTGCTTTCCATTCTCTCGGCAGTCATGGTCGGCCGGGCGATTTCGCAGCCGGTCGTGCGTCTGACCCGGATCATGACCACACTCGCCGGCGGCGATTCGTCGGTGGACGTGCCCGATCGCGCGCGGCGCGACGAGATCGGCGAGATGGCGCAGGCGGTGCAGATCTTCAAGGAAAACGGCATCCAGCGGGAGCAACTCGAGGCGCAGCAGGCCCAAGAGCGGATCAGCAAGGAAAGACGGGCGCAGGTGATGGACGAGCTGACCCGGGCCTTCGAGGCGAAGGTCGGCGATTTGGTCGGCTCACTCTCATCGGCGGCAACGGAAATGCAGGCGACTGCACGGTCGATGACGGCAACGGCAGATCAGACGAATCAGCAATCGGTTTCCGTGGCCGCGGCCGCCGAAGAGGCTTCCGTCAATGTGCAAACGGTTGCAACGGCGGCTGAGGAACTGTCGTCCTCCATCTCCGAGATCGGTCGCCAAGTGTCGCAATCCGCCCGAATCGCCGGGCAGGCGGTGGAGGATGCGCGGCGTACGAATGGCACCGTTCAGGTCCTGGCGGAGGGGGCCCAGAAGATCGGCGAGGTTGTGAATCTCATTCAGGACATCGCGAACCAGACCAATCTCCTTGCGCTCAACGCGACGATCGAGGCCGCACGGGCCGGCGAAACCGGGAAAGGCTTCGCCGTGGTCGCATCCGAAGTGAAGACGCTGGCCAATCAGACATCCAAGGCCACGGAGGAGATCGCCGGGCAGATCTCGCAGATCCAGGATGCGACGAAGCAGGCCGTCGAAGCCATTCGGGGAATCGGAGAAACGATCGGCGAGATCAGCGAGATCGCGGCCGCGATCGCCTCGGCGGTCGAAGAGCAGGGTGCCGCAACGCAGGAGATCGCCCGCAACGTGCAGCAGGCCGCGGCCGGCACCGAGGAAGTCTCGAGCAACATCGCCGGTGTCAAGCAAGCCGCAACCGATACCGGGGCAGCGGCGAGTCAGGTGCTCGGCGCGGCCGGTGAACTGTCCCGCCACGCCGAGGATATGACCGCTCAGGTGACCGAATTCCTCTCGGCCGTCAAGACCGCCTAGACCCCGATGTTCCAAATGATCAGATGCCTTACTTGACGCCCCATCCGCCCTCTTTGCTTGAGGAGACCTGCGATCTGCAGTCGGCGGGTCACGCTCCCGACCATCCGCCGTTCCGGCCTACTCGCGGCGAGAGAAGCAATGCCATGCGGGAAAGTGCCACGGTGCGGCGAAAGCGTAGACAGGGAATGGCATGGACGATGCCGATGCCGAGCGCCGCCGCCTGATCAGACTCAAATCCTACGAGATTCTCGATACCGGGCCCGAGCCGGCCTTCGACGCAGCCACGCGTTTTGCCGCGCAGATGTTCCAGGCGCCAATCGCGCTCGTCAACTTCATCGATGACCGGCGCTGTTGGTCGAAATCGCGCCTAGGCGTCGAGATTGCCGAGTCGCCGCGACAGGGCTCTTTCTGCGACCATGCCATCCGCGGACCGGGTGTGCTGATCGTGCCGGATGCCGGCAAGGATGCCCGGTTCGCCGACAGCCCGCTCGTAAGGGCGGCGTCCGGCATCCGGTTCTATGCCGGAGCCCCGCTGCACACCGATGACGGACTCGCGATCGGCACGATCTGTATCATGGATCGGGGACCGCGCAAGCCGCTGACACTCGCGGATGAAACCGGACTGACGGCGCTGGCCGCGCTGGTGATGAGCGAGCTGGAGAAGCGTCAGACAAAGGCTTTGGCGACGAGATCCGCGACCAAGCTCGGCCGCCTCGCCGGTACGGCAACCCGGATCAACAGCGCCACCTCGGTCGATGAAGCGCTCAGACAGGTGACCGAGGGAGCGCGCGCCCTCATCGGCGCGCATCATGCGTTCATCAGCGTGACGCCCGGCGATCAGCCCGTGCCGCCGGCTCCCGCGATCCAGGCGGCGCCGGAGGGACATCCGGAATGGAATGGCTTGGGCAGCAACCAGCCACCGCCGACGCGAGGCTTGCTGGCGGCACCATTGATCAACCGGGACGGAAAGAGTCTCGGCCTGATCCAACTCTCCGACAGATATGAGGACGGCTTCAGCGCCGAGGATGAAGCCATTCTCGTTCAACTCGCGCAGATGGCTGCCGTCGCGGTGGAGAATATGCGCCTCCTCGAAGCGGCCCGGGCAGCCGAGCGGCGCTTCCAGGCCTTTGCCGAGATCGCTTCCGATTGGCTGTGGGAGATGGACGAGCAATTCCGCTTCACCTATTTCTCCAACCCGCGTCCGGGGACGTTCGCGGACCCGGTGAGGAACGAGGAGCCAGCGATCGGACAAACACGCTGGGACTATGCGGCAGCCGACACTGACAACCCCAAGTGGCGCCAGCACATAGAGGATCTGGAGGCCCATCGGCCATTCCGGAACTTCGAGTATGCGTTCACCGACGAAACCGGCCGACTCCGCCACTATCGCGCCAGCGGGCGTCCCCTCTTCGATTCCGAGGGCCGGTTTCGCGGCTATCGGGGAACCGGAACGGACCTGACCGCACAGCGCGAGGCGGAGGCCGCGATCCGGGAAGGGGCGGAGCGGTTCCGGCGCATCGTCGAGACGGCGCATGAGGGCGTATGGGTCCTCGATGCCGATGCGCGAACGACCTATGTGAACCGGCACATGACCGAAATGCTCGGCTTCGGGATCCACGAGATGTTCGGTCGGCCGATGTTCGATTTCATGGACGAATCGGTGCGCCAGGACGCTCGCCGTCACTGGACTAGGCGTCAGCAAGGCATCTCCGAACAATTCGAGCGCCGGTTCAAGCGGAAGGACGGCTCCGACCTTTGGACCATCGTCAGCGTCAGCCCGAGCTATGACGAGAGCGGCCAGTTCGCCGGCACCCTCGGCATGGTCGCCGATATCACCGAGCGCAAACGGGCGGAGGAACGGCTGTCGCGGAGCGAACGGCAGCTTCGGCACGCCCAGGCCATCGCCAAGATCGGCCATTGGACGTGGAAGCCGGAAAGCGCGTCGTCGTGGCGCGACGGTACTTACGACTATTCGCCCGCGGCGGCGGCGATCTTCGGCGTCGATCCTTCGGAGCTGGCGATCCCGAACGCCGATTATCTCGAACGGTTCGTCCATCCGGCCGACCGCCAACGCCTGAATAAGCATCTTGAGGAGGCGCTCGACGGCAAGACGGACAGTTGGTCGCTCGAATATCAGATCGCTCGCGCCGACGGGGCGATTCGCATTGTGCGCGACGTTGCCGAGCTGGTGCGGCGCGAGGACGGCACGGTCCATTACTGGATGGGCACCCTTCAGGACATCACGGAACTGAAAGAAGCCGAACGGGCCCTGCGCGAACGCGACAAGCGGCTGAATGCAGCGCTTCTCGCCTCCTCCACCGGCACCTATAGCTGGGACGTCCGAACGGATGCCCTGGAGATCGACGAAAGCCTGGAGCGCCTGCTCGGAGCGGCGCCAGGCGAGATCACCAGCTTCGCGCAGTATCTCGGACGCGTCCATCCCGACGATCGCGCAGCCGTTGCTCAGGAGACCCGGCGCTGCGCGCATGAGGCCGTCGACTTGGCGATGGATTACCGCATCGTCCGTGCGGACGGCGCCGTTCGCTGGCTGGCGGAACGCGGAAAGCTGTTCGAGGACGATACCGGTCAGCCGGTCAGCATGACCGGCGCCATGACCGACATCACGGACCGCAAGCTGGCGGAGGCCGCCCTGCGAGAGACGAAGGTGCAGGCCGAGCTCGCCAACCGGACCAAGTCCGAATTTCTTGCCAATATGAGCCACGAGCTGCGCACGCCGCTCAACGCGATCATTGGCTTCTCGGAATTGCTGACGAGCGGCAAGTTCGGCGAGATGTCCGAGAAGCAGCGAAGCTATGTGCGCGACATTCATGCTTCGGGCCGGCACCTGCTTCAGGTCGTCAACGACATTCTCGATCTGTCCAAGGTGGAGATGGGGCGTATCGAGCTCTCGCTCGAGGTGGTCGACCTGCCGCAGGCAATCGACGCCTGCGTCGCCTTGGTCCGCAGCCGTGCACAGGACAAGGGCGTCACGCTCCTCGTCGACCTGCCCACCGACCTGCCGCCATTGCAAGCGGACGAGACGCGGTTGAAGCAGATCGTGCTCAATCTGCTATCGAACGCGGTCAAGTTCACGCCGGCCGGCGGGACTGTGCACATTGCCGTGACGTCCGATGGGCGGGCCATGCGCATCCGGATCGCCGATACCGGAGTCGGAATGAGGGCGGACGAGATCGACCTCGCGCTCCAGCCCTTTCGCCAAACCGACAATTCGCTCGCGCGGAAATATGAGGGGACCGGCCTGGGGCTTCCGCTCGCAAAGACCTTGAGCGAACTGCATGGTGGCCGCCTGGAGATTGAAAGCACCCCGGACGTCGGAACGATGGTCACCGTGACGCTCCCCTGCAAGCCGAACATGTCCGACCGGCCCTGACTCCGGCGTGACGCTTTCAGCGCTTAGGAGGAAGCCAAGCACTGGGCATCGCAGGTTGAGGCATATCCCAACGCGCCTAACGTCGCTTGCGCATAGCTGGGCCGCAGACCGCCGGCGAGTTCCCCCGATCCACCCCTAAGTCCCCTCGATTGAGCGCTCGGCCGCAGCGTGGCGCTAGTGGACCACCTTTTTCGGAGCATCGGACATGGACAACAGCGCCACGATCTGTTACTGCGACTGCGAACCATTCGCACAACTATTCGCGTGGGCACGTTGCGATCTCAGTCAGGGGGCAAAACGGGATGAATCAGACTCTTGGAAAGGCGGTGGCCCGGCGGGCTGCCGTTCTGTTGGCGACAACCTCGCTCGTTGTGCTGGGTTCGACCGGGGCCACGCATGGACAAGCGGAACCCACGGACGATGTGCTTCAGCTCGACCCGGTCGTCGTTTCGGCAACCCGCAGCATCGAGACGACCGCCTCGATTCCCGGCGCGGTCACCGTGATCACGCGTCAGGATATTGAAGAGCAATCACAAGTGACGGAGAGCCTCAGCGAGATGCTCGGGCAACTCGTGCCTGGCTTGGCGACGAGCAGCGAAACCAATACCATTTTCGGCCAGACGCTGCGCGGTCGGACCGTGCTAGTGCTGATCGACGGTGTGCCGCAGAACACCAACCGCGATGTCTCGCGCGACCTCACGACGATCAATGCCGCGGCGGTCGAGCGGATCGAGGTCATCCGCGGCGCAACGGCAATATACGGCAACGGCGCCGCGGGCGGCGTCATCAACATCATCACCCGCAAGCCGGACAGTGACGAGCCTCGTTTCACGACCGAGTTCGGCGGCCGCACGTCGCTGAGCAATCCGGACAGAGACGGTCTGGGCGGCTATATCGAGCAGAATATCGCCGGGCGCCAAGGCCGGGTCGACTACCTGCTCAACCTGTCGGCCGAGACCACGGGCGCGTTCTACGACGCCGACGGAGATCGGATTCCACCGGAGCTGAGCCAGGGCGATTTCTCCGATACCGACGAGTTCAACATTCTTGGGAAGACCGGCTTCGATGTCGGCGACCAGCGCCTGGAAGCCACGGTCAACTACTTCGATGCCGAACAGAACACCGATTTCGTCTCCGACCCGTCCGTCAATGCCCTGCCGGATGGCGCGACCAAGGCCCGGGCGCTCAAAGGGCTGGCCCTGGAGGATCAGCCAGAAACCCGCAACCTGCTGTTGAACCTGGGTTACAGCCATGCGGACGTACTCGGCAGCCGGCTGCACGGACAGATCTACTACCGCGATTATTTTACTCGCTTCTTCCCTTTCGATGGTCGTGCTTTCGGCATTTGGAACAACATCGCGCAGACCCGCCTGGAATCCGAGGCGGCGGGCGGACGCCTCAATATCGAGACGCCGGTTTCCATGCTGGACGATGAGGACCTGACCGTCCTGTGGGGCGTTGACTACGAGCACGAGGTCAGCGAGCAGCCGGCCGCCATCTTCGATCCGACGGCGTTCGACGGAAGCGGCGGCTTGATCTTCGAGCAGACCGACGACCGCACATTCGTTCCACCGATCACGCATGACAGCGTGGGTCTGTTCGCGCAGCTCGAATGGGCACTCGGCGGGCGTTGGGTGCTCCGCACCGGCCTTCGGCATGAACGCATCCGCGCCGAAGTCGATGACTTCGTGACCTTGGGCCAAGGTAACGCCATCGAGGGCGGCTCGGTCGATTACTCGGACA
Organism: Virgifigura deserti; assembly: GCA_003576685.1. Taxonomy (GTDB): domain Bacteria; phylum Pseudomonadota; class Alphaproteobacteria; order Dongiales; family Dongiaceae; genus Virgifigura; species Virgifigura deserti. The sequence goes on along the minus strand of QOZR01000011.1, from coordinate 191,421 downwards.
CCGTCTACAATGCCGGGGCGGTGTTCTACGCGACTGAGGCTATCGATCTCTACGCCAATTTCTCACAGGGGTTTTCTCTGCCGGATCTCGGTCTTGGGTTGCGGGGCGCACCGACCGGCTTTTCCATTGCAGACTCGCTCCTGGAGCCGGTCAAGGTCGATGAATACGAGGTCGGCGTGCGCGGCACCTGGACGGCGATCCAGGCTTCGCTGGCCGGCTTCTACAATGAGTCCGATCTAGGTGTAAGCTCGGCGGGCTTCACGACGACCATGGTCCGAGCACCAGAGCGTGTCTACGGCGTGGAGGCCACGCTCGATGCGCAATTGAGCGATCAATGGCAGGTCGGCGGCACGTTCACCTGGACTGAGGGCGAGAGCGATCCGGACCTGGATGACGATTTCACACCGCTCAACGGCTTCCGGATTCCGCCGGTCAAGGTGACCAGCTATGTCGAGTACGACCCGCGGCCATGGTGGCGCAACCGGCTTCAGCTGCTCTATTCAGGAGAGCGCGACCGGGCGGCCGAAGCCGGCGTCGGATTCGGCGGTCAGCCGGTCGACGACTTCGCGGTCGTCGACCTGATCAGCGCCTTCGATGTCGGCCCAGGTACGCTCAGGCTCGGCGTCGAGAACCTGTTCAACACCCAGTACCACACGCCCTTTTCGCAACTTCTGCGGAGCGGCAACAACAGCAGCCGCTTGGCAGCGCAGGGAACGGTGTTGAGCGCATCCTATCGTTTTACCTGGTAGAACGGGCCGCCGACCAGATCCCGGAAGCGAGCGGCGAGCCCTTCGGCGGGGCGGCCGCAACAGGATCGGAACCGGGACATGAGGATCGTCGACGGGTCAGACCCTGCTGCCGAAACGCTAACGAGCCGCTAAAGGCCTCAGCGCTTGTTGAGCTTGTCCTTGATCGGCTTGGCAAGCCGGAAGCGGACATTCTTGCTGGCCTTGATCTTGATGGATTCGCCGGTCTTCGGATTGCGGCCCGTTCGGGCCGGGCGCTTGTTCATCGAGAAGGTGCCAATCGCCGTCCGCACCGTATCGCCCTTGGCGAGGGCCGCGCCGATGTTCTCGGTGACGGCGTCGAGGGCGAGCTTGGAGTCCTTCGCCGTCCAACCGGTCTTCTTGGAAATCTTCTCGATCAGTTCTTTTTGATTCATCGACTCTACTCAAATGGAAGAGGGCTGCTCCGTCGAGCAGGGCGAGTTCTAGCGCAACCGCGAATCCTGCGGAAGGGGATATCGCCTGACCTCTGCGGGACGGATGCTGCAATACCACATCCGCCCGCCCCCTCCCGGGCCGTTGTCCGAACATCGGCCAAGGCCATGGCAACCCGCTTGAACCCCGACCAAGAGTCACAGACGAACGCTGTCGTGCGACGACTGATAGATTTCGGCCGTACTCCAGTCGAGAGACGTCAGAATGAGCGCCGCGACCACGGCAATCGCGACCGTAACAGCGATGCTGCTCAAGAATGCCTTCATCTTCCCCCCCTCCTTCATCACCCGAAGCCCGACGCCTCAGTCCTCGGCGTTCGGCTCGGTCACGCGCTTAAGATACCGGATCAGATCCGCCCGGTCATGCGGATCGGGCATTCGCTGCAGCGGCATTTTCGATCCCGGCGTCAGCACGTCCGGCCCAACCTCGAACAGCTTATCGACAGTCTCCTCGGTCCAGACCACGCCGCTCTCGCGCAGGGCGTCCGAATAGGGATAGCCGGGCAAGGCACCGGCACGCCGGCCGAACAGGCTGTACAGCGTCGGCCCGGCCTTGTTTCCGTCGTCCGCGGTGACGCTGTGGCAAGCGACGCATTTTCGGAACACGCGGGCCCCGCGGCCCGCATTGCTCGTATCTCCGCTCGGATTTCCGGCCGCCGCGACTGCGTCATTACCGGCAACACCGATCTCGCCATCCGCCGCTATGTCCCAGACGCGCACCGTATCGCCCGCGGCCGACAGGAGCGTCTTTCCATCCGGCGCGAATGCGATCGCCCAGATCGGGCCGGTCCGTAGTTCGACCCCGCCGACCGTCCGCTGTTCCGCCAGCTCCCAGACCCGAAGCCTGCCATCGATTCCGCCGGATGCCACTCGCCGGCCGTCCGCCGATGCCGCGATGGAGAGCACCGGCCCTTCATGCCCGACCATCTCGGCAATCTCGCGGCCCGCCTCGACGTCCCACAGCCGGACCGACTCGTCGATCGACACGGAGACGACGGAACTGCTTCCCGGAACCGCCGCCAGCATGTTCACGCTGAAATCATGCCCGGTAATGACTTTCCGCTCGGTGCCTTCCGCCACGTCCCACACGCGGATCACGCCGTCATAGTCACCGCTGATCAGACGCGTGCCGTCCGCGGAGAAGGTCACGGCGTTGACATTATTGGCATGGCCCTCGAGGACCAGAAGCGCGCGGCGGGCGACAAGATCCCAGATGCGCACGGTGCGGTCCCAGCCGGCAGAGGCGGCAAGCCGGCCGTCGGGCGAAACGGCGACCGCTGCGACTTTTCCCTCATGGCCGCGGAAGCGATCCGTCAGCCGCGTCTCCTCGAGATCCCACAGGCCCACGGTGCCGTCGTCGCTGCCAGTCACCGCATGCCGGCCGTCCGGGAGAAACGTGACCGCGTTCACCGGCGCATCGTGGCCGAGGAGACGAGCGAGCGGGCGCTGGCTCTCCAGGTCCCACAGGATCAGGCTGTAGTCGAAGCTTGCCGTGAGCACGCGCCGACCGTCCGGCGACACGGCGATCCCCTTCACGGCGCCACCGTGGCCGGCAAGCTCTGCCTTGACCGGAGCGGCAGCGAGAAGCAGCACGAGAAGCGATAGAAGGCGCAGGCGCATGATCTTTGGACGCAGTTACAGAAGACAAACGCGACCGCCGCCCTACCGTTCCGGCCGTGGAAATTTCACTGAGTACAGCGCCGCTCAATCCGTCAGGCTTCGCTGCCGCATCGTGGGGCCCGTGCCTTCAACGCCGGTTTCATACGTCGCGCCGCCCGGATGGTCATAGCCGGAGGCGCCATGCCGGAAGGTGGGAATCAGCGCGCCCGTTGCGGCATCGACCAGCAACGTGCTCACCTGAAATGCCGCGTTCGAGTTTCCGTCGGGATTCATCACAGTTACCGCATAGGCCGCGCGGCCATCCACCTTCGCATCGCGCAGGCGAAGCACCTCGACACCATAGGTCTCAGCAACCTTTGCGGCGATCTCATCCCGCGACAGCCGCTCCGCAGCGTGCGCGGCCGATACAAGACTTGATGCAAGGGTCAGGACAATAACCGCCATCGCGGTCGGTCCTGCCAATCCGGCTCCGGTCGGCCGTGCCAATCGCGACAAGGGTCCAAACGCCCCGAGCATCGGTCCGCCGGTCCCGCGCATCTCCGCCGGTTCCTATCCCGTCAGTCGTCGCCACCTGCGGCGCGGGCCGGGGGAGACGGCTGGGAGGAGGGTTTCCGCTCGAGCTCATCAACCCACAGGCTGTGATGCTCGCGCGCCCAATTCTCGTCGACCATGCCGCTGCCCATGGCATCGAATGCGCCCTCCATGCCGATCGTCCCGATATAGATGTGGGCGATGATCACGGCGATCAGCAGCAGGCCGATGATCCCATGCCAGATATGGGAGAGCTGCATCTCCTGCATCGGCGTGAGGTTGGCTGGCAGGTCGAAGCCGAATAGGTTGAAGAAGGCGAAGGTCTTCGAGAACATCGAGAACTCGAAGGGGAACAGCAGCGCGATACCGGACAAGCTGACGGACAGCCCACCGAGAATGACGAGCCAGAACACGATCTTCTGGCCGGCATTGAACCGCTTGGCCGGAGGATGAACGCCCTTGCGGAACATGCCGCCGCCCGCCGCCACCCATTTCGCGTCGGTGCGGTCGGGAATGTTGTCACGAATCCAGAGGACGAAGATCAGTACCAGCCCCGCCATGAAGGCAAAGGCAAGATAATTGTGCGCGTATTTCCCGGCCAGGGTGATCGCGGAGAAGATCTCCGGCCCAAGCAGCGGCAGAACGACATAGCGCCCATAGAGCATGTTGAGCCCGGTGAGGGCCAGGACGACGAACGACCCGGCAGTCAGCCAATGGGCGAAGCGTTCGATGAAGTTGAACCGCTCGACCACGCGCCCGCTGCGACCATGCTCGATCCGAATCCGCCCGCGCAATGCGAAGAAAAGCGCGAGCAGCGCGATGATGCCGAGCATCGCCCAGACACCGTAAACCGACAGGGGGCCGTTGCGGATGGACCGCCAGTTCTCGCCCTCCGACTGGACCAGAACCCCGGCCTGCTCATTCGGAATCGATACCGTGCCCTGCTCGCCCTGACGAATGGCGCGCCAGATGTCCGCATCGCTATTGCCGCCGAGCGTATTGCCCGGGACCTGCCCCTCCTGCTGCGCCAATGCCGGGTTGGCGAAGTCCAAGGAGCCAGCGACCGCCGCAACCACCAGGCAAGCGAGCGCGAAGATCGTCAGGGCCGTGGCGAGGCCGGCCGCAAACCGTCGGTTCTTCTGCATGACAGGATTTCCCGTGCTTACATCACTTGACCGGAAGCGCGTTGACGGAGGGCTTTGACCTGCTCCTCCGTCAGCGGCTCATCGGACTTTCCAAGATAGGTCCCCTTGTCGAAATACAGGACACGATCCTGCTCTTCCTTCCGACAGCCTTGAAGCGCCGCACCGGCGACCAGGGCACACAGGCCGACCAGAAGCGACCGTCTTTCGACCACCCACACCTCCTTCATGCTCCGCAAGACCGACGAGGATCGACCTCAGCCGCCGGCCTTTATTTCATAGGCGGTGCCCCAGCCCCACGCGCCCGAACCGAAGCCCCGCGCCACCACACGCTCGCGATAGATGTCCGAAACGACGTCTCCATCGCCGGCGAGCAGCGCCTTGGTCGAGCACATCTCGGCGCAAAGCGGCAGCTTGCCCTCGGCCAGCCGGTTGCGGCCGTACTTCTGGAACTCCGCCTCGCTGTTGGCCTCCTCGGGACCGCCGGCACAGAAGGTGCACTTGTCCATTTTGCCGCGGCTGCCGAAATTGCCGGCCTGTGGGTATTGCGGCGCCCCGAAGGGACAGGCGTAGAAACAATAGCCGCAGCCGATGCACAGGTCCTTGGAATGCAGCACCACGCCTTCCGCCGTCTGATAGAAGCAGTCGACCGGGCAGACGGCCATACAGGGCGCGTCGGAGCAGTGCATGCAGGCGACCGAGATCGACCGTTCGCCGGGTTTGCCGTCGTTGATCGTAACGACGCGGCGGCGGTTCACGCCCCAGGGAACCTCATGCTCGTTCTTGCAAGCGGTGACGCAGGCGTTGCACTCGATGCAGCGCTCGGCGTCGCAAAGAAACTTCATCCGTGCCATGGCTCGACTCCTCAGGCCGGTTCGATGCGACAAAGGGTGGTCTTCGACTCCTGCATCTGCGTGACGGAGTCGTAGCCGTAAGTGGTGACCGTGTTCACCGCCTCGCCGAGCACGTACGGATCGGCGCCTTCAGGATATTTGGACCGCAGATCTTTGCCCTGGAAATGGCCGCCGAAATGGAACGGCATGAACGCCACGCCACGGCCGACCCGTTCGGTCACCATCGCCATGACCCGTGCCCTGGCACCTTCCGGCCCATACACCCAGACCATGCTGCCGTCCTTGATTCCGTTCGAGTTGGCGTCGAACGGGTTGATCTCGACGAACATATCCTGCTGAAGTTCGGCCAGCCACGGATTCGAGCGGGTCTCGTCGCCGCCGCCCTCATATTCGACCAACCGGCCGGAGGTGAGGATGATCGGAAAGTCCTTCGCGAAATCCTTCTCCTGGATGGACTTGTAGAGGGTCGGCACACGCCACGATTTCGTGTCGTCGTAGGTCGGGTAATCCGCCACGAGATCGCGTCGCGGCGTATACAAGGGCTCGCGATGGATCGGGACCGGATCGGGGAAGTTCCACACCACGGTCCGGGCCTTGGCATTTCCGAAGGGCGCGCAGCCATGCATGATTGCCACCCGCTGGATGCCGCCCGAAAGATCGGTCTTCCAGTTCACTGCAGCCACTTTGTTGCCGCCGACCTTCCGAATGACCTCCATCTCCTCGGGCGTGAGGTCCTTGTCCCAGCCGAGCTTCTGGAGCATCGCCATCGTGAACTCGGGATAGCCGTCCTCGATCTCGGACCCCTGAGCGTAGGAGCCTTCGGCAAGCAGGTTCTCGCCGTCCCGCTCGACACCGAAACGGGCGCGGAAGGTAAGGCCGCCCTTCGCCACCGGCTGCGATGGATCGTACAGGATGGGGGTGCCCGGATGCTTCATCTCCGGCGTGCCCCAGCACGGCCACGGCATGCCGTAGATATCTCCGTCGCACGGCCCTCCGACCGCCCGCAGCGTCGTCGGGTCGAAGGTATGCTGATTTGCCATATGCAGCTTGATGCGTTCCGGCGACTGGCCGGTATAGCCGATCGTCCAGGTGCCGCGGTTGAACTCGCGAGTAATGTCCTCGATCGAGGGCTCGGTGCCATTGACCGGGATGTGCTTGAACATCTCGTCGGCGAAGCCGAATTTCTGGGCGAAGAGATAAAGGATCTCATGATCCGTCTTGGCCTCGAAGATCGGATCGAAGACCTTATCCCGCCACTGGAGCGAGCGGTTGGACGCCGTCACCGAGCCGGAAGTCTCGAACTGCGTCGCCGCTGGCAAGAGGTAGGTGTTGTCCTTGCGGTCGTGCAGCACTGCCGACACCGTCGGATAGGGATCGATGACGACCAGCAGGTCAAGCTGCTCCATCGCCTTCTTCAGGTCCGGCTGACGTGTCTGCGAGTTCGGCGCATGGCCCATATAGACCATGGCGTGAAGGGTGTCCGGCTGATCGAGATTCTCCTTCGCCTCGAGCACCCCGTCGAACCAGCGCGATTCGGGAATGCCCTTCGTCTCCATCAGCTCCTTGGAGGTGAAACGGCTCAGCAGGTAGTCGTGATCGACGTCCCAGACGCGCGCCCAGTGCTTCCAGGCCCCTTCGGCGACGCCGTAATAGCCTGGCAGGCTGTCGGGTATCGGGCCGAGATCGGTCGCCCCCTGCACATTGTCATGTCCGCGGAAGATGTTGGTGCCGCCACCGGCAACGCCGACATTGCCCAGCGCGAGCTGAAGCGCGCAGTAGGCACGAATGTTGTTGTTGGCCGAGTGATGCTGCGTGGCGCCCATGCACCACACCAGCGTGCCAGGGCGGTTGTTGGCCATCGTCCGCGCCACGCGCTCGAGCTGCGATCCCGGGACGCCGCTGACGCGCTCGACCTCCTCGGGAGTCCACTTCGCCACCTCGGCCCGGATCTCGTCCATGCCCCAGACGCGCTGGCGGATATATTCCTTGTCTTCCCAGCCATTCTCGAAGATGTGCCAGAGAATGCCCCAGATCACCGGCACGTCGGTGCCCGACCGGAACCGGACATACTCGTCGGCGTGGGCGGCGGTGCGGGTGAAGCGCGGATCGCAGACGATTAGCGGCGCGTTGTTCTGCTCCTTCGCCTTCAGGATGTGGAACATCGCGACCGGATGAGCTTCGGCGGCGTTGCTGCCGATGAAGAACATCGACCGCGAATTGTGCATGTCGTTGTAGCTGTTGGTCATGGCGCCGTACCCCCAGGTATTGGCGACGCCGGCGACCGTAGTGGAATGACAGATGCGGGCCTGGTTATCGGTGTTGTTCGTGCCCCAGAACGCCGTGAACTTGCGATACAGGTAGGCGCCTTCGTTGCTGTGCTTGGAGCCACCCATCCAGTAGACCGAATCCGGGCCATTCTTCTCGCGGATCTCTAGCAGCTTGTCGCCGATCTCCTGGATCGCCTGCTCCCACGAGATCCGCTGATATTTTCCGTCGACCATCTTCATCGGGTACTTCAACCGGCGCTCGCCATGGGCGTGCTCACGCACCGAGGCGCCCTTGGCGCAGTGCGCCCCGAGGTTGAACGGGCTGTCGAAGCCCGGCTCCTGCCCGATCCAGACACCGTTCTGGACTTCGGCGATCACGGTGCAGCCGACGGAGCAATGGGTGCAGACCGATTTGATCTGCTTGATGTCGCCGCCCGCCGCCGTTTGCGCCGACGCGCTCTTCACCATCCCGGCGCCGAGGGTCGATGCGGCGGCAAGGCCGCCCGCCGCGAGCCCGGATCGTCGGAAGAAGGTCCGCCGGTCGATCGTGCCGCCGGTGAGCCCCGCGACCGTCCGCGACAGCCTCGGACCGCTCGCAACGCCATTGGTTCGCTTCCTAAGCATTGCCTTCTCCTGCCTTATTCAGGTTCATGGTTTGGACAGTCGGCACCGGATCGTTAGAACCGAGCAAGGCTGTAGAACCTCTTAACATGTTCGGTTTCTTGATAGCCCGGCTTTGCTTCCTCCGGCGCTGCCGCCTCGGCAGCCTCGGGGGCGCCTGCGACTGCCGCCGCGCCCGCGACGGTGCCGAGCCCCGCGAGCTTCAGGAAATCGCGGCGCGGGGTCGATTGCAGGTCCTTATCCTTCTTCATTGCTCCATCCTCCGACTTGCGAGGTTTCATAGGGCGAGCCTTATGCTTCCATCTCGAATGCAGTCTCCTCGACCGCGATGAACAGCCGGCCGAGTGTTCCGACCGGTGCATAGAGAACAGCCGACTCGGCCGCTTCCAGATTCTCGAAGAACCGTCCCGCCCAGGGCAGGAGGTGAGCTCGGAAGAAGGCCCGCTGCTCCTCGAGAGTCCGGGCGCACCCGAACTCGCCGGTGATCAATCCCGCCATGATTTCGCACAGGCTGGCGATATGGTCCTCCGGCTCCTTTACGTGGTCGGCGCGCGCGAGGCCGAGGGCGGCCATGTCCCCGCGCAACTTGGCGAGCGGCTTCTCGTTCAGGAAGCCGGTCAGATAGTAGGAGCCGAAGGGAACCAGCTCCCCGCGCCCGAGGCCGATGAACAGGACGTGATACTCGTTGCGGGCCACAGCCGGCGCCGTCTTGGCAGCGATTCGCGCCAAGCTGTTCAGCGCCTGCCCAAGCGGCGTCTCGTCGCCCTGGAGGTTGGCTGCGAAATTCAGCACCCAATCATCAGGCGGCGCTGCCAGAAACCGCGCAAGAAACTTATAGAATTGCGCCCGCAGCGAATCCTCTTCCGAAAGATCCATATCCGGCGAGACAGCCGCTGCCGCGGCACTTGACGTACGTACCTTGGCCATTTTTATGGCCACACTCCTCCCAGAAACGACGCAGAAGCCCTGAATTTTTTATCCGCACTTGCTTATGCAAAGGTTAACCCAACCTCTATTTGCCGTCCACTCAAATTCAGCGGATTAGTCACAGACGGAATTTGTGCAACGCATCATAAAATCGGAAAATTTCATGACTGCGAGGGCGTTTCCTCCGACCCTTCCTTGTCTGCGGTTTCGACGTCGCGGGAAGCCTCGCTCGCGTTATCTGGCACGGGAGTTTCTTCGCGGATGCACAAGGCCGCCTGCGACGTCACCTCCTCCTCCCCCTTCGGAGCGTCTCCGTCCTCCACCTCCTTGGCGAGCCGCTCGAGCAGATCGGGCATACCCTTCCCCACCCGATAGACGGTCGCCACGACCCCGGTCGTCTTCCAGGGAGCACTGAAATCCTCGCCATATTCGAGGAGTCCGTCGAGATTGGCGAGGACGGGATCACTCCGCCACAGCGTGCGCAAGGCGAGGCGCTTCGTTTCCTCCGGGATCCCCTCCTTCATGAATGCGGTGAAGTCGGAGTCCTTATCGAGACTCTCGATCGGCGGCAAGTCCGGTGGGTTGCTGCCTTGATCGGCAGCCGCCTCTCCTTCGCCAGTCTCTGCCGTGGCCGGCACCGCTTGCTCTTCCGGCGGCGCGGTCTTCGGTTCCGCTGATGAATCGCCGGCGCCGCGCGCCTGCTTGAGACGCGACCATCGCTCGAGAAAGCCCTGACGCTCCTCAGTCATCGCTTCCGCCCTCCGTATCCTCAAGGCCTAATCCGCCAGAACCATCGCCGCGCGCGCGGTGCGGCTTGCGCTTGCGCTTCTTGAAGGGAACATCCCGATGATAGGCCGCGACATAGGCGCCGACCCATGCTGCAATGGCCTCCGGCATGGGAACAGCTTCCACCGTGTCGTCGCCGCCATCCAGATACTCTTCCGCTTCGTAGGGACAGACTGTCGTATGGAACGGCTTGAAGGGCGGCCCGCTCTCGTCATCACCACTGCGAAGAATGACGAAGACGACCGGCACCTTCTGCGAAAGATTGTGGCGATAGCCCCCAGTCTCGCCGGGGAATAGCTCGATGCTGAGACCGCCGGCAAGATACCGCGCACGCTCGCCCTCCTCGTGAAGGAGTCGCCATCCATCGGTCGACGGCGCGCCGGGAACGACGGCGACAGGCCGCCAAGCGTACTCCTGCCAGGGATGGTCGATCTTGCGTCGCTCGACGACGACGCCGACCCGCATGCTTTCGTTCTTCGCCATGGCCTACTGGTAATGCCGTCTCTTGTGGCACAATTGTCAATTCCGGCGATAATATCAACAAGAGCCGGGCGGCCGGCGTCACCAGGGACCGGCGGCGAAACCGAAGGAGAGTTTAGATGGAGTTCAACGGCAGGCGGGTTCTCGTCTGCAATTGCGAACGGACGATGACGCTCGACGGCAAGGGCCTCGCCAAGGCCTGCGGCAGCGCCGGGTCGGCCGAGCCGAGCAGGCAGCTCTGCCGCGCCGAGATCGACCGGTTCCGCGATGCGCTGGCCGAAGGCCGGCCGCTGCTGGTCGCCTGCACCCAGGAAGCGCCGCTGTTCGACGAGATCGCGCAGGACACGGCACCGGATGCAACGATCACCTACACCAACATCCGGGAGCGGGCCGGCTGGTCGGACGAGGGAGCCAAGGCGCTGCCGAAGATGGCGGCGTTGCTGGCCGAGGCCGCGCTGGACATGCCGGACACGACCAGCGTCACCATGCGCTCCGAAGGCACCTGCCTGATCTATGGCCGGGACGAGACGGCGATCGAAGCGGCCCGGCAATTGGCCGGGCGGCTGGATGTCACGGTCCTGCTGTCGCAGCCCGAAGACATCCTGCCGCCGCGGGTGATGGACGTGCCGATCTTCACCGGCACCATCGCTGCGGCCAAGGGCCATCTGGGTGCCTTCGAAATCGTCGTGAACGGCTATGCGCCGCTCGTCGTTTCGTCGCGCCGCAGCATCGCCTTCGAGGCGCCGCGCGACGGCGCGGCATCGCAGTGCGATCTGATCCTCGATTTGACCGGCGGCGCGCCGCTGTTCCCGGGAGGCGAGCGGCGGGACGGCTATTTCCGGCCGGACCCGAAGAACCCGGCGGCCGTGCAACGCACGCTGTTTCAGCTCGCCGACATGGTGGGCGAGTTCGAGAAGCCGCGCTATGTCACGTTCCATGCCGAGCTCTGCGCCCATTCGCGCAGCCGCAAGACCGGCTGCACCCGCTGCCTCGACGTCTGCCCCACCTCGGCGATTCAGCCCGCCGGCGATACGGTCGCGATCGATCCGTTCGTCTGCGGCGGCTGCGGCGCCTGTCACAGCGTCTGCCCGACCGGCGCCGCGGATTATGCGCTGCCACCGGCGACGGCGCTGCTCGACCGGGTGCGAACCCTGCTCGCCACCTATGCCGAGGCGGGCGGACGGCGGGCGGTGCTGCTCGTCCATGACGCACGCGGCGAGGACACGGTCGCGCTGATGGCCCGGTACGGCCGGGGCCTGCCGGCGAATGTTCTGCCCTTCGCCGTCAATGAGGTGACGCAGCTGGGATTCGAGTTCCTGTCGACGGCCCTGGCCTATGGCGCGGCGCAGATGGTGATTCTGGTCGGGCCGGAGAAGCGGGACGAGCTCGATGGCCTGGCCGCGCAAGCCAGCTTGGCGGAGACGGCGATGGTCGGGCTCGGCTTCGGCAGCGGCCGCATCGATGTGATGAGCGAGGTTGATCCCGACGCGATTGAACGTGCGCTCTACGAGTTGCCGGCCGTCGAACCGGCGCCGGCGGGATCGTTCCTCCCGATGGGCGGCAAGCGGAGTTTGATCCGGCTTGCGTTGGAACATCTTCACAGCGTGGCGCCGGAGCCGGTCGATCTTCTGCCGCTGCCGCCGCAAGCGCCTTTCGGCACGGTCAAGGTCGATACCGAGGGCTGCACCCTCTGTCTCGCCTGCGTCAGCGCCTGCCCGACCGGCGCCCTGCAGGACAATCCGGAGCGGCCGGAGCTGCGCTTCCAGGAGGATGCCTGCGTGCAATGCGGGTTGTGCAAGGCCACGTGCCCGGAGAAGGTCATCGCGCTCGAGCCGCGTCTGAACTTCACGCCGGCCGCGCGCGAGGCGCTGGTCGTCAAGTCCGAGGAGCCGTTCCACTGCATCCGCTGCGGCAAGCCGTTCGGCACTAAGGGCTCGATCGAGCGGATCGTCGGCCAGCTCGCCGAGAAGCATTGGATGTTCCAGGATGCCGGCGCCGTCGACCGGATCAAGATGTGCAGCGACTGCCGCGTGATCGCCCAGTTCGAGGCGCGCGGCGACCCGTTCGCCGGCGCGCCGCGGCCGGTGACGCGCACGACCGAGGATTATCTGCGCGAGCGCGAGATCGAAGAAGCCCGCGCGCGCGTCCGGACAGACCGTGGGAATGGCAGCGTGAGCTGAACTCGGTCTCGAACCGAGTCGCTGCTGTTTTCGAACCCGTTCGGCGCCTCCAGATGCGTCGAAATGGGCAGCATGGATGGCTGCATTCTCGTCGGCCGCCTCGTAAGTTGATAATCTGGGCTGGTGAATTGCCGTATGGAGGATGCGATGCCCGATCCTGCTGTGAGCCGTTCCAATCTGTCGCCTGTCCCGCTGATGCAGCTTTCGACCGGCTTCTGGGCCTTCAAGACCTTGGCCGCGGCCGACGAGCTGGACCTCTTCACCCGCCTATCGGATACGGCGGGGATCACCAGCGAGGAGCTGGTGCAGGCCCTGGGTATCCACCCGCGGCCAGCGGAGATGCTGCTCACCGGCTGTGCCGCCCTGGGGCTCCTGGAGAAGGAGGGCAGCCGTTACCGCAACAGCCCTCTTGCCGAAGAGTTCCTCGTGCGCGGCAAGCCCTACTATTTCGGCGGGTTCGTCAAGATGCTCGACAAGCGTCTGTATCCTGGCTGGGGCAAGCTCACCGAGGCGATCCGCACCAACCGTCCGACCACCTGGGATCCCGACAGGCAGGCGTCGCTGTTCGACGGCGAGGACCCGGCGATGCTCGCCTTCTTTTGGGAGGCCATGCACTCGATCTCCACCTTCACGGCGCGCGCGCTGGCCGAAGCCATGGATTTCGGCCGTTTCCGGCGCCTCCTCGATGTCGGCGGCGGCTCCGGGGCCTATGACATCGAGCTGTGCCGGCGCTATCCGCAGCTGCGGGCCACGGTTTACGACCTGCCGTTCGTGACTGAGATCGCGGCCGGCAAGGTCGCGGAGGCTGGGCTGAGCGACCGCATCGAGGTGGCTGCCGGCGACTTCTTCGCCGATGCGGTGTTCCCGGGCGGGCATGACGCCATTCTGCTGTCGATGATCCTGCATGACTGGAGCGAGGCGAAGGACCGCGAGATCCTGCGCAAGTGCCATGAGGCGCTTCCGAGCGGTGGGGTGGTGATCATCACAGAGTTGCTCGTGAACGACGAGAAGACCGGCCCGGCCCCAGCGGCGCTGATGAGCCTCAACATGCTGATCGAGACGGAGGGGCGGAACTACACGCCGGCCGAGTATGGCGCTTGGCTGGACGAACTCGGCTTCCGCGACATCCGGACCGTCTGGTTCGACGGGACCGGGGCAAATGGCGCGGTTCTCGGCTACAAGGGCTAGGTTCCGGCGCGACCGCCTGCTGCCGTGGCGGAGAATAGACGCGGCCAGAACCACCACAAGGCGAGAGCTGCGGCCATCACCCAAAGCAGGACTATGGCGGCGGCCCCGGCATAGCTCTTGGGTTTGCCCTCGCGCTTGGCGGCCTCCTCACGGAACTCCGCCATTAAACCCTCCGGGATCATCCATATGACGAGCAGGATGCCCAGAGGCACGATTATCATGTCGTCAAGGTAGCCGAGTGCTGGCACGAAATCCGGAATAAGGTCGATCGGACTTAACGCATAGGCGGCAACGGCTGCTGCGGATACTTTCGCGTACCAAGGCACGCGTGGATCTCGCGCAGCGATCCACAGCGCCACCACGTCGCATTTGATCGTCCGCGCCCACTGCCTGAGTTGATCGAGCATCGCTTCGTCGATGATCGTTGCGGGCTTACTGGGCGAGCCTATTGGGGCAGCGGCGGCGCGCCGGGCGGAAGTCCGTCCTCTTGCGTCTGGGCGCGGCACAGGGCCTCGGCGCGGCTCTTGAACAGCGCCTCCTGCGACTCGTCGATCACGCCTTCCGCGCGCATCTTGTCGATCCCAGCGGCGCGCTCCGCGAAGCATCTGGCGAAGAGATCATTCCCGGCGGTCTCCGGCACCGCCCTCGGGAACAGATCGTCGCGGTGGATATAGGCCAGAAGGGCGACACACAGGGCGAAGCAGAGCAGCGCCAGAACGCGCGCGGCCGGGCGGTCGAGAAAGGCCGCCGTCACGCCGCCTTCGCCAGAGGCAGGTTGACCAGCAGGTTCTGCGGCTTTAACCGCAGCCGATTATCCGGTGTCATCGCCATACCGAGATAGACCGGGCGTCCGGCGACCTGCGGCAGCATGGCCGCGGGATCACGGAATTCCAGCCGGAACAGCGAGAGAAGCCGCGCCAACCGCGCCTCCTCCACCGTCTTGCCGGCATAAAGATCGTTCAGGAGACCGCTCGCCTCGGCGTCGAGACCGATATGCCAGGCCCAGCGTTCGTCGCGGATCGTCTGCACCGAATGGATCTCGACGCCGACGCCGAGGAAATGCTCGGTCCATGCCTCCATCACCCGGCAGAGAGCATCCAGGCCAGGACGGGTGAAGCTGACATTGAGCACCATATCGAAGCGATCGCTGCGCTCCCAATAGAGCGCGGCGTTGGCGCGATCGAGCACGTCGAGATCGACCTGGCGCACCGGCATGCCGCTGTCGGCGATGAGCCGTTCGAGTGGGCCGAGGGACGCACCCGACGCATGCATTTCGACCACCTCTTCATCGGCCAGCAGGATCGCGCCGTCCTGCAGGCTGACTTTCTGGCTGCGAAACAGCGCTTCCGCCGCGCGCAGGCGGATCGGGTCGTCGCAGCCGTCGAGAAGGTTGCGCAGAATGACGTGCGCGAGCTGATCGACGAACAGCGGCGGGACAGCCACATGCCCGCCCCGGAATAGCGCAAGGTAGCAGCCCTCGACGGTGTCATGCGCCAGCAGCAGGTCGCGGAATTGCAGGACGGCCCGGTAGTTGTCGCGCGCATCGGGATCGGCAAGCGCCGCCAGCCGCTCGGCCGGCACGGGCCGCCGCGGATCGGCCAGCAACTCTGCATGGAGCGCGCGCTCGGCGGCGCAGGACTCCGCGATCGGCTGAAGTTCCTGTCGCCCAAAATAGGCACGGAGAAAGGCGTCGGTGACGGTGAGGCCGCCATTGCCGTTCCGTTGCAGGAGATGGAAGCCGGAGGTCAGCCAGAAGTCAGGCATCCTCCGCCTCCACGATCTGCCAGATCCGGGCATGCGCCGGCTCGCGCGGCGGTTTGATCGCGCGGAAGCGTTCGACGATACCGGAGTCGCCGAACGAGCGCTCGACCGCGATCAGGGTGTTGACCTTGTGCTCGCAGAGGCTTGCGGCGAAGTCCGCCTCCGCGCGGGCGGCCGGCAGGGCCGCAGCCAGATCCGGCGCGCCGTAGCGCGCGACGAAATGCCCGGCAAGCGCGACGACCACCGCCTCATAGTCCGCCCGTTCGATCTCGCTGACGATCGCCAGCGTCGACCAGCCGAAGCTTTCCGTGCCGAGGAATCCATTGGTGAAGGCCTGCCGCTCCTTGCCGGCCAGCACTGCCGGATCGGCATCGGCAAAGGCGAAGGCTCCCGAGACCGCCCACTCGCCGGACCGGGCCGCCGTCGGAAAGACGGACTCGTCGGAGGAATCGAGCCGGATGGTCCGCAGGAATCGCATCACAGCGCCCACATTACAGCGACCAGGAGGCGGCACTCAACGCCGGCGTCAAGGGGACCGTTCTGGTCCGGGCCGCCTCGACGAGCAGCAGGCCGCCGGCTTCGTCGAGACCGGCGAAGGTTCCGGACAGGCTCTCGCCGGCAAGGTCGAACTCGACAGGTTGGCCGCGGGCGGCGGCGCGGTTCAGCCACGCCTCGCGCACCGGTCCGAAGCCGTCCTCCTGCCAGCGATTGACCCAGGCGAGGAAGTGACGGCCGAAGCTTTCGAGCAACGCGGCGGCCTCGATCTCGCCGCAACCCTCATCCCTGAGCGTGGTTCGCGCGAGATCCCGTCCCGGCTCCTCATCTTCGCTTTCATTGCTGATCGCCACGGTGGCGCCGACCACCATCCAGGCGGGCACCGCGTCGCCAGAGTCGTCTGCTTCGGCCGCCGCGAGCCGCACTCCACCGGCCGTCGCTCCATTGACCTCGAGGCGGTCCGGCCAGCCGAAGGTGACGGCGGTCACCGGCGGCGCCAGAGTGCCCAGCGCGTCGCCCAGGCCGAGCAGCGCGACATAGCTGACGCGCAGCGACGAACCCAGAGGTGCATCAGGAGCGAGGATCACGGCGCAGTCGAACCGGTCCGGGCGGCGACTCCAGACGAGCGTTCCATCGGCCGCGCCCGCCGCCGCGGCCTTCTGTGCATGGGCAAAGGGATCTTCCCGACCGCCAAGGACGATCGGGCGGTAGACCGGCGGAAGCGACGGCGTCGTCATCGTGCCGCAACGCGGCCGGGATCTCGAGAAATCATCATCTGCCCCGCTTTCACAATAGGCCCAGACCTACATGTAGGCCCAGGCCTATTTGGCGGCGACGCAACGGATCGGGTCAAGCCCGTTCGGCGCTCCCGCAGCGAAGCGTCGATGAAATCGGTCAGAATGCGGGTTCGGTCGGCTACGAGCGTTCGTCCACGCGCCCGAACAGCCCCGTCCGATGGCGCTCGATCGCCTCACGCTCGGCCGCAATCTCCTCCTCGGTCTTGGTCTCGGGCGGCTTCGCGGCTTCCTTCTCGGCTTCCAAGGCCATCTGCCGCAACTCCTGGATCACCTCCCTGCTGACGACTCCGCTTCCAGCCGCACCGGACTGCGTCGCCTGCCCCATCTCGGGCGCTCCGGTCGCGTCGAGGTCCTGCGGTTCGATTGCCGCTTCGTCCTCCGACGGGGTATCGGGGATGATCTCCTTGGCGGGCGGTGTGATACCGCCCGCTGCGGTGCTCCCTGTCGCCCCCTCCGGATCCGGCCGCACAGTGCCCTGGGCGTCCGTCTGGGTGTCCGTCTGGGCGGTCGTGCCTGTCGTAGTAGTCTGATCCGTGGCGCCGGCCGCCGGCTCTTCGGCGAAGGCAGGAGCGCCGAGCGCGATCAGGATGCCGGTGGTCGCAAGCAGATGCCTCAGCATGGGCAGCCTCCCTGACCATATCTTGCCCCCGTCTCGCGAACGTCACCTGTACATGAAAGTTCCTTCCGCACCTCGTCGACGAAGGGCGGGCCATCTGATCCCATCCATTTCGGCCTGGTCATGGCCTATCCGGAGAACGCCTAAAGTATCTTTCTTTCGCCGGGCCAGGTGTTTCGCCCCGACCGTCCCCCCCCGGCGACGAGCGGCCACGCGGGTCAATACGCCTATGGCGCCGATCCCCGCTTCCTCGCCTTCCTGAGAGGTTCGCTTGGGTCACGCAGATCCTGAGCGCGCTCGGATCCCGCGTCGACATGCGAACCAATATGCGAGCTGGAGCGACCGACCGTGTTCCACCCGGTCCAACGAATTGCGTGAGGAGATCCGATGTCCGATCAGGTTGGATCAACCTGATCGGTGAATCGCCCTCTCGCTCAAATAATTAGAGGCTGATTCATCGATCACATCGGTTCGATATGATCGGATCGGACTCTAGCCAGCGAAGTATAGTTGTTCTGCGACGCGCAGACCGGTCATGACCGGTGACGGGACGAAGCCACCCAGATCGTTACGGCCGGCAAAGAGCACGTTATTGAACATCGGGATGAGCTGGCCGCCATCCCGCCAGATCATTTCCTGCAGGTCATGGTACATCTGCTTGCGCTTACCGGAATCGAGCTCGCCGCGGGCGGCGGCCAGTACCTTGTCGAAGTCCTCGCGTTTCCAAAACGCCTCGTTCCAGGGTGCGTCCGACTTGTAGGCCACCGACAGCATCAGGTCCGCGGTCGGCCGTCCCGTCCAGTAGGACCCGAAGAAGGGCTTCTGCATCCAGACATCCGACCAGTAGCCGTCCTCCGGCGTGCGCTGCACCTCGATGGCGATCCCGGCCCTGGCCGCATGTTCCTTGAACAGGATCGCCGCATCCGTGGCGCCGGTGAACGCCGCGTCGGATATGTAGAGGACGACCGGCCCGTCGACGCCGGCTTTCCGGAAATGATGCTTGGCCTTGTCCGGATCGAACTCATGCTGCGGCAAGTCCGCGGCATAGAACGGGTCGAACTCCGGAATCGGATGGTCGTTGCCGACCTTGCCGTAACCGCGCAGGATCTTGTCGACGATGTCCTGCCGGTCAACGGCGTGCTTCAGCGCCAGCCGCAGGTCGACATTATCGAACGGCGGGATGTCGCAACGCATCGGAAACGTGTAGTGCGCGGCACTGGGAACGTTAAGCACCGTGACGTTCGGCGCCCTTTCAAGCAGCGATACCGTCTTGGGGTCCACCCGGCTGATGAAGTGGACCGACCCGGTTTGCAGAGCGCTGGTGCGCGCCGTGAGGTCATTGATCGCCAGCGTCTCCACGCGATCGACGTGGCCGCGACCCTCTTTCCAATAGTTCGGGTTGCGCGTGGCAACGGTGCGCAGGCCCGGCTCGAAGGCCTCGATCACGAAGGCACCCGTGCCGATGCCGGATGCCGGATCCGAGTCCTCCGGCATGATCACCAGATGGAAATCGGCCATGATGTAGGGCACGTCCGCGTGCCGCGTCGCCATCGTGATGGTCACCTCGTGCGTATCGCTCGCCTTCACGTCGGCGATCGGCTCAAGGTAGCCCTTGGCGCCGGACTCGGACTTCTCGTTTCGATGATAATTGATCGAGTGGACCACATCGGCCGCGGTCATCTCCTTGCCGTTGTGGAACTGAACGCCTTTGCGCAGCTTGAACACCCACTGCGTCGCATCCGCATTCGGCTCCCAGCTCTCGGCCAGTTCGGGAATCGCTTCGTTGTTCGCGTCGATCTCGACCAGGCAGTTGCCCCACTGCATCGTGACCACGCCGGGATAGGTGGAACTGACGGTCGCCGGATCCAGGCTATCGGTCGATTCGGCGCCGTCGATGCCAAGCTTCAGATTGCCGCCCTTCTGCGGCCCCGTCTGCGCGCGGACGGGCGCGCCCACCAGAGATGTCGCGAGCGCGGTCGAGACGCCGAGCGCGGCAGCCCGGCCCATGAACTCGCGGCGCGTTACATCCCATCCGTCCACCGGCTGCTTCAATTCGTCGTCCCAAGGCATCGCGATCCTCCCCAGTGCCACCTCGTCGAGCCGTGCAGCCTCGCCCCGAGCGAGCCCTGCACGATCAGTTTGTCTCAAGCCTATACAATCACTCCCCTTGCCGCGATGCGAAATCGCCCTACGGCCCTTGACGTTCCGTCTCCCGTTCTGGCGACAATGCTCCTTAGCTACGTCCGTGGAGCTACGTCCGTGGAGCTACGTCCGTGGCGTCCGCCGCGGTCCGTCGGATCGACGGTGTCGAGCGACACGGGCGCGCGAGGAGAATCTATGGGGCACGGGGGCACGCTACCGATCTACCCCAACGGACGCGCGAGATTGCCCGTCAGTGGATCCCGCTGTTCTTCGCCGGCAACGACCTGCTGGCGGTGTCGTCGTTCGACCCCGGCCTCGAGCTGGCCACCACCGGCGTGCACTGGCTGACCGGGCTGCCGCTGGTCGGCGCGCAGATCCTGGTGGTTCTGCTGGCGCGATCGTCATCTGACAAGACCCGCCTGATTCCTCTGACTTGACGCATGCCTATATCGGCATATAATGGCGCCCATGGCACGAGCAGCGACGACGTCGGACGTCTTCAACGCGATCGCCGAGCCGCAGCGCCGGGAGATCCTGGTACTGCTGCGGGCGGGTGAGCGGCCGGTGACCGAATTGGCCCAGGAGTTGGGGATGACCCAGCCGGGGACGTCCAAACACCTGCGGGTGCTCCGGGAGGTCGGGCTGGTGCGGGACCGCAAGGCAGGCAAGCAGCGCCTGTACGACCTTGACGCCCGCGGGCTGCGACCGGTCCACGAGTGGACCGGCGGGTTCGAGCGGTTCTGGAACGAGAGCTTCGACCGCCTGGACGCGTACGTGCAGGACCTCAAGCAGGCAAGGCAGGAGGAGTGACCGATGGCAGCGACAGGACGGGACGCGCCGGCGCAGTCAGCGACGGCCGACCGCGAGATCGTTATCTCCCGGGTCATCAGTGCCCCACGGGAGCTGGTGTTCGAGGCGTTCACCGAAGTCCGGCACCTGTCGCGATGGTGGGGACCGAAGGGGTTCACCACCACCACGCGGGCGTTCGAGTTCCGCGTCGGCGGGGAGTGGGACTTCGTGATGCACGGACCGGACGGGACGGACTACCAGGAGTGGATCTCCTGGACCGAGATCGCCCCGCCGGAGCGGATCGCGATGCTGCACGGTGAGTCCCGCGGCGACCCGAACGCTTTCGAGTCCGTCCTCACGTTCGCGCCCGACGGCGCGGCGACCCGGATCGAGATGCGCACGGTGTTCCCCACCAAGGAACTGCGCGACGAGGCGGTCGAGAAGTACCACGCGATCGAGGGCGGCCAGCAGACCCTGAGCAAGCTGGCTGCCTATGTCACCGAGATCGTTCGGAAGGGAGTTGAGGACTGATGGCCGGAAAGGTGTTCTTCAGCGTGTCGATGTCGCTGGACGGTTTCATCGCGCCCGAGTCCCTCGAGGACTTGATGGGGCAGCAGTGGATGGAACTGCAGCAGTGGATGTTCCCGCAGCGGTTCATCCGGGAGAACCTGAAGCTCGGCGAGGGCGGCGAGGAGGGGCGCGACAACGACATTGTGCGGGAGACGTTCGAGCGCACCGGCGCGAGCGTGATGGGCAAGCGCATGTTCGATGCCGGCGAGCAGGCGTGGCCGGAGGAGGCGCCGTTCCACACGCCGGTGTTCGTCGTGACGCACGAGAAGCGTGCTCCCTGGGAGCGGCCGGGTGGGACCACCTTCCACTTCGTCAACGACGGCATCGAGTCCGCGCTCGACCAGGCCCGCGAGGCCGCCGGCGACCGAGACGTCCGCATCGCGGGCGGCGGCGCAACGATTCTGGAGTACGTGAACGCCGGCCTGGTCGACGAGTTCTCGATCGCGCTCTCACCCGTGCTGTTCGGCTCCGGAATCCGCCTGTTCGAGGGCGTGGACGCGGGCCGCGTGGCCCTGGAGCCGGTCCGCGCGGAGCCGACGCAGCGGGTGACCCACCTGACCTACACAGTCCAGGAGCGGTAACTGTCTCGACCTCAGCGCTCCCCCGCCGAGGTCAGCAGTGCGGTGAGATCCTCGACGCTCTGAGCGTCAGGAAGGGCGAGCGTTCGGGCTGCGATCTCGGCCGCGCGCTCCTCCGGGAGGGACCTCACGGCGTTGTCGTGGAACTTCCTCGCCACCGTCAGGCTTCGCCAGCGAGTCACCAAGGGCGCTGGCTCCCGCGCCGCCGGTGTCGCGATGGCGTTCAAGCTCACCGAATCAGCGCAGGCCCGGTGGCGGGCCGTCAACGCACCCCACCTCGTCGCGCTGGTCCGTTCCGGCGCGGTATTCAAGAACGGCAAGCTCATCGAACGACCCAACGGATCAGAGGGTGGTGATCAGCAAGTCGCGTGACACGCCGATCCACAGGTCTTGATTATTCCTCCGCGACCGCCCGACCCTGCCCTTGTCGGGCCGGAATGGCGGTCGATCTGGGTCGAGCGTCTGGAGCAGGCTGCAGTATATGGCGAGGCGTGGCTGCGTCACCCGACCCGGGACGCTTATTGGCGGCAGGAGTCGGTGCTGGATTCTTACGAACGGCTCACCTGTCCGGTTTACGTGGAAAGCGGCTGGGCCGATCCGGGCTTCGTCGGTGTGGTCCTGCGGTTGCTCGAGAAGACCCCCGCGCCGCGCAGGGGTCTGATTGGACCGTGGGCACACCGCTACCCGCATCTCGGGCTCCCGGGACCGGCCATTGGCTATATTCAAGAGGCGCTGCGCTGGTTCGACCACTGGCTGAAGGGCCGCGAGACCGGGAACATGGATGAGCCCATGCTCACCGCCTGGCTGCCCGACGGGAACAGGCCAAGCGCCGTTCCCGCCGAGCAGTCCGGCCGCTGGGTGACGGAAGATGCCTGGCCCTCGCCGCGGCTCGAGACTTGGCGCCTGACATTGAACCGATCGGGGCTGAGCGAAAGGCCGGAAACCGAGACCCGGGTCACACTTGATACGCCGCAAGATATCGGCGAAACGGCGGGGGAATGGATGCCTTATCTGGCCTCCGGCCTGGCACCGGAGATGCCCAACGATCAGGCGGCGGACGACGCTCGCTCACTATGCTTCGACAGCGCGCCCCTGCCGAAGGCGGTTGCGATCCTGGCTGCGCCGGAAGTCGAGTTGGAGATCGAGGCGCATCGGCCGACGGGGATGGTGGTCGCGCGGCTCTGCGACGTCGCGCCGGACGGCGCGAGCCGGCTGGAAACCCGACTGACGGCCGCGGAGGATGGTCAGGATATCCTTGAGCGCCGCTGGTCGGTCGTCGTGCCGCGATCGTTCGCCTGAGCCACCGCGCTCGCGCAACGTTGCGCGTTCCCCGAGCGAAAAGTCGAATTGGCGGAGGAGACTCTCCGCCCCCACTGAGGATGACGGAGCGTGCCTTTATCCGCCGGCAAGGCGCGGAAGGATGAAAACCTCGCTATCGGGCCGGAGGGACTGGAACCAGGAGTCGCGGTAGATCTCGCCGTCAATGGCTACGGCAACGCCCTTATCCAGAATCGGCCTGAGCTTCGGACAGGCTTCTCCGAGTCCATCCAGGAGCTGCCGCACGTTGGCCGCTTCGATCTCGAACGCGTCGCGGCCGCCGGCGTACGACTTGAAAGTCCCGCTCAGCCTGACCTGGACCATCACTCAGCCGCCTGCGCCCCTTTCTCCGCCTCGAGAGCCGCGAGGATCTTCGGCGGCGACATCGGGAGCGAAGTGAGGCGCACGCCGGCCGCCGCCGAAACCGCATTGGCGACGGCCGCAAGCGGCGGGACGATCGAGGTCTCGCCAACGCCGCGCACGCCATAGGGGTGGCCCGGATTGGGCACCTCGACGATCACGGTGTCGATCATCGGCAGGTCGGACGCGACCGGCATGCGGTAATCCAGGAATCCCGGGTTCTGCAGCTTCCCGTCCGCGCCGTAGATGTACTCCTCGTTGAGCGCCCAGCCGATCCCCTGCGCGGCGCCGCCTTGAAACTGGCCCTCGACATAGCTTGGATGGACCGCCTTGCCCGCGTCCTGGACCACGGTGTAGCGCAGGATAGAGGTACGCCCCGTCTCCGGGTCCACCTCGGCATCGACGATGTGAGTCGCGAAGCTCGGCCCAGCATTTTCGGCGTTGAACTCCCAATGTCCGGCGATCGGACCGCCCGTCTTTGCGGCTGCCGCGGCAATGTCCCTCAGCGACAGCGGCTGGAAGTCGCCGGCGTTAGCACCAGCCGGCTTGGCGTAGCCACCCTCCCACACCACGGCATCTTCCGGGATGTCCCACATCCGCGCGGCGCGCGCGCAGAGCTTCTTCACCGCATCGCGGGCGGCTTGGATCGTTGCCATGCCGCTGGCGAAGGTGACGCGGCTGCCGTCGGTAACGTCATTGAAGCCCAGCGAACTCGTGTCCGCGACGATGACCCGCACCCGGTCATACTCGATGCCGAGTTCCTCGGCCGCCATCAAACACATGGACGCGCGCGAACCGCCGATGTCCGGCGTCCCGACGGCCAGCCCGACCGTGCCATCGATGTTGATATTGAGCGACACGCAAGTCTGGCCGCCGAAGTTGAACCAGAAGCCGCTCGCCACGCCCCGACCCTGGTTGTTGCCGAGCGGCGCCGAATAATGCGGATGCGCCTTGGCCGCTTTCAGGGTCTCGACAAGGCCGATCGGACCGAAGGTGGGCCCGTAGGCCGACCGGGTACCTTCCCTGGAAGCGTTCTTCAGACGAAACTCGATCGGATCCATGCCGATCCTGTCGGCGAGTTCCGCAACGACGCTCTCGACCGCAAAGGCCGCCATCGGCGCCCCGGGCGCCCGATAGGCCGCTTGCTTCGGCCGATTGGTGACAACGTCGTAGCCGATGGCCCTGACATTTTCCAGATCGTAGCAGGCGAAAGCGGTCATTGCGCCCGGCTCGACCGGCGACCCGGCAAAGGCGCCGCCTTGATATTTGAGCACCGCTTCGCCGGCTGTGATCCGGCCATCCTTGGTGACGCCGATCCTGACCCAAACGCTAGTGCTGGCGGTCGGACCGGAGGCACGGAAGACCTCGTCCCGCGTCATCACCAGCTTCACAGGCCGGCCGGCCTTGCGCGACAGGGTGAGCGCCACTGGCTCGATGAACACCGTGGTCTTGCCGCCGAAGCCGCCGCCAATCTCGGAAGCGATCACGCGCAGCCTGGAGACGTCCATGCCGAGGAGCGCCGCGCAGGTGTCGCGCACCATGAAATGGCCCTGCGTGCAGCACCACAGCTCGCCCTGTCCGTCGGCTCCGACGCTGGCCAAGCAGGCATGCGGCTCGATATAGCCCTGATGCGAGGCCTCGGTCCGGAAGCTGCGCTCGATGACGATGTCTGCTTCCGCAAAGCCCTTCTCGACTTCGCCGTGACCGAACTCACAGCGCTTCGCGACGTTGGACGGCTGGTCCGGTACGGGATCGACGCCGGCGGTGAACATGTCGTCATGCAGGAGAACTGAATCGGGACGCATCGCCTCTTCGACGTCGATGACATGAGGCAATAGCTCGTAGTCGACCTCGATCAGGCGCAGCGCCTTGCGCGCCACCGCTGCGCTGACCGCCGCGACGGCAGCGACGGCATGGCCCTCATAGAGCGCCTTCTCGCGCGCCATGACGTTGACCAGGATATCCCGCAGCTCGTCGGTCCGGTTCGCGAAATCGTCGCGCGTTACGACGGCCTTGACGCCCGGGAGCGCCTCGGCCTTCGACGTATCGATGGAACGGATCCGCGCATGCGCATGCGGGCTGCGCAGCACCTTGCCGATCAGCATGCCGGGCGCCGCCATGTCGGCGCCGAACCGCGCACGGCCCGTGACCTTGTCGACGCCATCGGGCCGCAGCGGCCGCGTTCCAACCTTGGTAAATGACTGACGTGTCTCGGCCGTCACATCGTCACGCGGCATCACGTCCCTCCCTGATCTCTGCAGCCGCGTCGAGCACGGCTCTCACGATCTTGTCATAGCCCGTGCACCGGCACAGGTTGCCGGCGAGCCAATAGCGGATCTCCGTCTCGGACGGGTCCGGGTGCTTCTCCAGCAGCGCCTTGGCCGCGACCAGGATCCCCGGCGTGCAGATTCCGCATTGCAACGCCGCATGCTCCAGGAATTTCCTTTGCAGGGGATGCAGCCGGTCGCCATCGGCCATGCCTTCGATGGTTGCGATGGTGCGTCCCTCGGCTTCGGCGCCGAGAACGAGGCAGGAGCAGACGAGACGGCCATCGAGGATGACGGAGCAGGCGCCACAATCGCCCGTACCACATCCTTCCTTGCTGCCGGTCAGCGAGAGCCGGTCGCGCAGGACGTCGAGCAGCGTCTCGTCCGGTTCGCATACGAACTCGAAGGCATCGCCGTTGATCGTCGTGCTGACGTGATGTCCAGCCATCAGTTTCTCCTCGCCCGTTCTAACGCCGTCTCGGCGGCACGGCGCGCAAGGACGCCGGCGACCTTGATTCGAAATTCTTTCGTGCCGCGCTTGTCGTCGATCGGCCGGCAGGCGGCGGATGCGGCCGCAGCCAGACGCTCGAGCGCCGCCTCGTCGACGGCCGTGCCGATCAGGGCATCTGCCGCCTCGTCAACGAGCAGCGCCCGTACGGCGACGGCACCCAGCGCCACGCGCGCAGCCGTGCACAGCCCGTCCTCGCCCAGCGTCAAGCTGACGCCGACACCGACAACGGCAATATCCATCTCGGTACGCGGGATGAACCGCAGATAGGCGTCACCGGACCGCGGCGGACGCCCCGGCAGGAAGATGGAGATAACGAGTTCTCCCTTGGCAAGCGACGTTTGGCCGGGTCCCGCGGCGATCGCTTCGACAGGAAGCTCGCGACGCCCCTGCGGCCCCGCAACTGTTGCGATCGCGCCCGCGACGATCATGGCGGGAACGCTGTCCGCGGCCGGCGAGGCGTTACATAGGTTGCCGACGATGGTCGCGCGTCCCTGGATCTGCGTCGAGCCGATGAGCCCGGCCGCCTCAACCACACCAGGCCATAGGGCCCTGATCCCCGGATGCTCGCTGAGTTCGGCGCTCGGCACGGCCGCGCCGATGCGAAAGCCACCGTTCTCTGCACCGATCCGACGCATTTCGGGGATCTTCTTGATGTCAACGATCAGGTCGGGCTCGACCATGCCCGACTTGAGCTGGACCAACAGGTCGGTCCCGCCCGCCAGGATTCGCGCCAACCCGCGCTCGCCCGACAGCAGACTCACCGCTGTTTCGACCCTTTCCGGCGCTTCATACCGCATAAGATTCGTCCAATATTGTCTCCATCCCTGCGCCCGTCAGCGCCGAGCGCGTTTCTACCGATCGCGGGGCTGCGGCCTCGGCGCCACCACCACGGCCATCCTCGTCGAGCTTTGCGAAGTGATCCGGCGGCGATGTTATTCCAAGGAAGGTCATGGGGCAAACCCGGTCACTCGCTTGAAGGGCTGACGACCCAGGCCGCGACGGGTGAGCCCGAGGTCCAGCTGTCGCTCGGGCTCTATCTCCGGCATTCGAAGCCGATGCTCGATGGATCAACGAGGAGGGCGAGCATCACCCCCGCTCCGAACCGAAGATTTCGTCGCTTAGCATCAGGCGTGCGTCGGTTTCCTGCAAGTGGCGCGACGGACCTTCATTGACGATGCTGGCGAGAGATTGCCTTTCGGACTGCCAAAAGAGCCAGGACAGGGAGCGAAGAAACAAGACATGACAAACGGGGTGCGGGTCGAACGGCGGGGCCATGTTCTTGAGGTGACGCTGGATCGGCCGAAGGTCAACGCCATCGACATCGAAGCGAGCCGCCGGCTCGGCGACGCATTCGTCATGCTGCGCGACGATCCCGAGCTGCGCGTCGGCATCGTGACCGCCGCCGGCGACCGGATCTTCTCGGCCGGGTGGGATCTTAAGGCGGCCGCCGCCAATGAGGAGGTGGGCAAGTGGTGGGAGCTCGACTACGGTCCGGGCAAGTTCGCCGGCCTGACCGAGTTGTGGGACCTGAACAAACCGGTCATCGCCGCGATCAACGGTCACGCCCTCGGCGGCGGGTTTGAGCTCGCCATCGCCTGCGACCTGCTCATCGCCGCCGATCATGCCGAATTCGCCATGCCCGAGCTGCCGATCGGCATCCTGCCGGACTCAGGCGGTATCCAGCGTATCCCACGGCGCCTGCCCTACAACATCGCACTCGAGCTGCTTCTCCTCGGCCGCCGCATGACCGCAGCGGAGGCGCATCGTTACGGAATGGTCAACGCCGTCGTGCCGAAGGATCAGCTCATGCCGAAGGCGCGTGAGTGGGCGGAGCTGATCGCATCGGGTGCGCCGCTGACGATCCAGGCGCTGAAGGAGGCGCTGCGCGAGATTGAGGCGCTCAGCCTGCGCGAGGCCTTCCAGCTCATCCGCGGCGGCAACCTGCCGGCCTATGAGCGGGCACTGGCATCCGAAGATTCGAAGGAGGGCGTCAAGGCCTTTGCCGAGAAACGCAAGGCCGACTTCAAAGGGCGCTGACCACCGACAAGGCTCTAGGCGCCGTGCGGCCGCAGCAGCGCCCGCGAGATGATGTGGCGCTGGATCTCCGAGGTGCCGTCCCAGATCCGCTCGACCCGTGCGTCGCGCCAGAAGCGCTCGATCGGCAGCTCCTCCATCAGACCCATCCCGCCGAAGATCTGCACGGCATGGTCCGTGACGCGGGCAAGCATCTCGGTGGCATAGAGCTTCGCCATGGCGAAGTCCTCGTCGGCGGCGGTGCCCTGGTCGGCCTTCCACGCGGCCCGCAGGACCAGAAGCTCGGCCGCCGTCACTTCGGTCAACATGTCTGCAAGCTTGAAGCTCGTGCCCTGAAATTTGCCGATCGGCTGGCCGAACTGCCGCCGCGTGGCTGACCATTCGGTTGCCATCTCGAGCGCCCGCCGGGCGCGGCCGATGCACTGCGCCGCGACCGTCAGGCGCGTGCCGCCGAGCCATTCGTTGGCGACGTCGAAGCCGCGATGTTCCTCGCCCAGAATCTGGCCGACGCCCACGCGACAATTGCTGAAGACGAGCTCGCAATGATGGAAACCGCGATGCGATACGGATCGCGAGCCCATCCGCACTTCGAGGCCGGGCGTATCCTTATCCACCAGGAACGAGGTGATCAGCTTCCTCTGGCCTTTCGGCGTGTCCTCGACGCCGCTGGCCGCGAACAGAATGATGTAATCCGCAACGTCGGCATAGCTGATGAAATGCTTCGTCCCGTTGATGACATAGTCCTCGCCCTCGCGGACGGCCCGGGTCTGCATGGACCGGAGGTCAGAGCCGGCGTTCGGCTCGGTCATCGCCAGGCATTCGACCCGCTCGCCACGGATCGTCGGCAGCAAATAGCGCTCCACCTGATCGCCCTTGCAGGCACGCAGGATGTTACTCGGCCGCGCGACGGCGTACTGGAGCGCAAAGGCGGTGCGGCCGAGTTCCCGTTCCACGAGTGCGAGGCTGACGTGATCGAGCCCGCCGCCGCCCAGTTCCTCCGGCATATTCGCCGCGTAGAAGCCGCTGGCGAGCGCCCGCTCCCGGATCTGCCGGATCAATTCCGGCCGCACGTGATCCGTCCGCTCGACCTCCTCCTCATAGGGAACGAGCTCGGCTTCGACGAAGCGGCGGACGCTGTCGACGAGCATTTGCTGTTCCGTTGTCAGGCCAAGCTGCATGATTCCTCCTACATGGCGAGTGTCCCGGCGGATCTATCCGGAAGTCTCGACCGCGCCCGACTGACGCGCATGACGGCTTTCGACAGTAATATGATCCGAAACGACGATCGCCGCCCGTCGCCCGGCCGGGTGCGGCTCCTCGTCTCGGAGGCGGCTTGAGGCGAATCAGCCGCCCTCGTCGAGGGAGAATACAGGCAGCACCCGGCTGCTCAGCAGGCAGGGGCGTTGACGGCCAGACCGCCGGTCGAGGTTTCCTTGTATTTCTCGTTCATGTCGAGGCCGGTCTGACGCATCGTTTCGATGCAGTGGTCGAGCGCAACGAAGTGCTTGCCGTCACCGCGCAGCGCCAGGGATGAGGCCGTCACCGCCTTGATCGCGCCGAGGGCGTTGCGCTCGATGCAGGGGACCTGAACCAGCCCGCCGATCGGGTCGCAGGTCATGCCGAGATGGTGCTCCAGGGCAATTTCGGCCGCATTCTCCACCTGCTCGTTCGTGGCGCCAAGCGCTGCCGCGAGGCCGGCCGCCGCCATCGCGGAGGCCGAGCCCACCTCGCCCTGACAGCCGACTTCGGCGCCGGAGATGGAGGCGTTGCACTTGATGATTCCACCGATCGCCGCCGCGACCAGCAGGAAGGTCCGGAGACCCGCCGGACCCGCGCCGATGCAGTGATCGAGATAGTAGCGGATCACCGCCGGCACCACACCGGCCGCACCATTGGTCGGGGCCGTAACGATTCGCCCGCCGGCGGCATTCTCCTCATTAACCGCCATGGCATAGACGCTGAGCCAGTCCATCAGGCGATGCGGTTGCAGCGCATTCTGCCCCTGCTCGGACCGCAGCTTTTCATAGATGCTGCTGGCCCGCCGCTTGACAGATAGCCCGCCCGGCAGGGTCCCGGCTTGGCCGAGGCCCCGTTCCATGCAGCGACTCATCGCATCCCAGATGTGATCGAGCGCAGCATCCAGATCGAGGCCGGGATGGCGCGCCTGCTCGTTCGCCCGCTTCATCTCGGCGATCGAAAGGCCGGACTGCCGGCCCATCTCGAGCATTTCCCGTGCGCTGGCGAAGGGATAGGGAACCGGATCGCTGCGCGCCGGCCCAGCAGTCAGGTTTGAAAGCTCCCCCTCGTCCGCCACGAAACCGCCGCCGATGGAATAGTAGACGCGCCGCAGCAGGCAGGCTCCGTTCTCGTCAAGCGCCTGGAAGATCATGCCGTTGGCGTGCCCCGGCAAGGGCGGGCCGTAGTCGAAGACCAGGTCGGCTTCCGGGTCGAAGGCAACCTCCTCGTGCCCGGGCGCGAGAAGCCGCTTCTTCTCTGCCAGTTCGGCCAAGATCGCCGGCGCGGCATCGGGGTCGATCCGGTCCGGCGTCTCGCCGCAGAGCCCGAGCATCACGGCTTGGTCGGAGGCATGCCCCTTGCCGGTGAATGCCAATGAGCCGTGCAGACTGACGCGGATACGCGCCGGCGGCCCGTCAAGCGTGGCCAGATCGGTCAGGAAGCGCTCCGCGGCGACCATCGGCCCCATCGTATGGGAACTGGACGGCCCGATGCCGATCTTGAAGATGTCGAGAACGCTCAGGAACATGGGTTGGCCCTATCAAGCTGCGCCGCCTGCTATGGAACGGTCGGCGTCGATCGGATGCAAGCGGCAAAGCCGTGAGCGCCCTTGCGGCACTCAGAGACCGGCCTCGACCTCCTGCCCGACGATCTCGAGAAGCGAGTATAGGAATGGTGCGAAGGACTGCCAGACCTCCAGCCGGAACTGGTTCTCGGCCTGCCGCAGGACCACGGCTTCCACGCGATCAAAGACGGTGCGTGTCCCCGAACCGACGGGCCGCGCGGCGAGATCGAGCGGACAGAGCGCCGTAAGCACGTCGAGCGCCGCCGTCCCGCTCACCTCGATGCCGATCTCGCGGTGACTGATATCGACGAGGCTATGCGGCGTGGTGCCGAGCTCTGCCGCGAACCGGGCGGCGATTTCCGCGCCGTCGCTCTCGGCGGCATGGAGCCGCCATTCATCGGGGCCGAGCTTCAAGGCCAGCCGGCCATCGGCCTCAGCCACCGCACCGATTGCTTCCGGCAACGCGAGGCCGAAGACCTGGCCGGCCGCCGCCATATCGGCCGGTGCGATCCGCAGGACGAAACGGGCGCAGTCGGGAAGCATCGCGAGCCGCAGCACCCCTCCTCCGTCGATCTCAGAAGGTCGCTCAGGTAGCGGGCGGTATTGGCTCGCTACCATCAGTCCAGGATCAGACATTGAGCTTCGCTCCCTCCTTATCGACGAAGACGGTGTCGGTGATCGTCGCCTTATGCATGGCACCCGGCATCGGCACGTAGACGGTCTCGCCCTTCCGGCCATGCCCGCCCTGAATCAGGGCCAAGGCGATCGAGCGGCCGAGCGTTTCACTGTGGTAGCTGGAGGTGACGTGGCCGATCATCGGCATCGGCACGGCTGCGTACGGGCCGTCGACGATCTGCGCCCCCTCCTCCAGCACCGTTTCCGGCTTTTCCGTCAGGAGGCCGACCAGCTGCTTACGCTTCGGATCCTGCATGTCCGGCCGCGCCAGCGAGCGCTTGCCGACGAAATCCGGCTTCGTCTTGCCGATCGCCCAGCTCATCCCGGCGTCATGCGGCGTCACGGTGCCGTCGGTATCCTGGCCGACGATGATGAAACCCTTCTCGGCGCGCAGCGCATGCATGGTTTCCGTGCCATAGGGCGTGATATCGTATGGTCGTCCCTGCTCGATCAGCGCCTTCCAAACCGACAGGCCAAAGCGCGCAGGGACATTGACCTCGAAGCCGAGCTCGCCAGTGAAACTCACCCGGAAAAGGCGGGTGGGAACGCCACAGATCTTGCCCTCGCGCACCGCCATGTGCGGAAAGGCCTCGCCATTGAGATCGATGCCCTGCACGAGCGGCTCTAGGACCTTGCGCGCATTGGGACCGTTGAGGGCGATGACGGCCCACTGCTCGCTCGTCGAGGTCAGCCAAACCTTGAGGTCCGGCCACTCGGTCTGGAGATAGTCCTCCATCGTCGCGAGCACACGCGCGGCGCCGCCGGTCGTCGTCGTGACATGGAAGCGCTCATCCGACAGCCGGCCGATCACGCCGTCGTCGCGGATGAAGCCGTCCTCGCCCAGCAGCAGGCCATAGCGGCAGCGCCCCGGCGCGAGCTTCGTCCAGGCATTGGTGTACATGCGGTTCATGAACTCCGCGGCATCCGGCCCAACCACCTCGATCTTGCCAAGGGTGGAGGCATCGAAGATGCCGAGCGACCGGCGCGTCGCGCGGCATTCCCGCGCCACCGCCTCGTGCATGGATTCGCCCGACCGCGGGAAATACCAAGCGCGCCGCCACAGGCTGACCGGCTCGAAGACCGCGCCATTGGCTTCGGCCCAAGAATCGATCGACGTCTTGCGCTCCACCTCGAAATGGGCATCGCGGCTGTAGCCGACGAACGCCCCGAAGGTCGTCGGCGTATAGGGCGGCCGGAACGTCGTCAGGCCGACTTCCGGCGCCGGCTTGCCGACCGCATCGGCAGCGATCATCAGGCCGTTGATGTTCGAGGTCTTGCCCTGGTCGGTCGCCATGCCGTTCGTCGTATAGCGCTTCACATGCTCGATGGAGCGGAACCCCTCGCGCACGGCAAGCCGGATGTCCTTGGCGGTCACATCGTTCTGGAAATCGATGAAGGCCTTGGCGCGTGTCGGGTCGCGATCCGTCGGCAGTTCGCGGAAATAGACGCCGCTGAACGGCGCTTCGCCGTCCACGCTGAAGACGGTCGGGGTGCCGGCGCTGCCCGCAGTCGCCGCACCGGCCGCAGCGCCTTCGGCGAGCGCCGCGGCAAGGCCGAAGGTCCCGTTGCCGGCGCCAGCGCAGCGGACGGCTTCATTCGGTGCTCCCGGCACGAAAGCCTGTAGATCCTCGCGCCAGTCCAGCGCGCCCTTGCTATGCGAGAAGAGATGGACGCTCGGTGTCCACCCGCCGCTCATCAGCAGGGCATCGCAGCCGATCATCCGCGCGGCCCCGACCTTCCCGTTCTGGTCGACCGGGTTGACGCGGATCTCCGCAATCCGTGCCCGACCCTTGGTCGCGGTCACCGTCCAGCCGCTCAGCACCTCGATGCCCAGCGACCGAGCCTCCGCCAGCAGCGCCGCCCGCGGGTTGCGCCGCAGATCGACGATCGTCGCGACACCGGCACCGGCGCGCGCCAGATCGAAGGCGGCGAGATAGGCCGAATCATGGACCGTCACGACGGCCACGCGGTTGCCGACCTTGACACCGTAACGGTTGAGAAAGCTCCGTCCCGCCCCCGCCAGCATGACGCCCGGCCGATCATTGCCGTCGAAGACCAGCGGCCGCTCGATCGCCCCCTGCGCCAGGACGACCTGCGCCGCGCGCACCTTCCACATCCGCTCGCGCGGCAACGATGATGCGGCGGCCGGCAGGTGATCGGTCAGCCGCTGCACGAGGCCGAGGAAATTCTGGTGATAATAGCCGATCGCCGTCGTCCGGGTCAGCAGGGTGACATTGGCGCGCCCCGCCAGCGTGGCCCGCGCCTCCTCCAGCCAGTTCCACGCGTCCTTCCCGTCGATCTGCACCGCCGGGTCGGACAGCAGCGAACCGCCGATTTCCGGGTTCTCATCGGCCAGGATCACCCGCGCCCCGCTTTCCGAGGCGGTGAGCGCCGCGGCAAGGCCGGCGGGCCCGGCACCGACGATCAGCACGTCGCAATGTGCGAAGCGGCTGGCATAGCGGTCCGCATCCGGTGCCGTCGGCGCGCGGCCAAGGCCCGCGGAGCGGCGGATGACCGGCTCGTAAACCTTGTTCCAGAACGAGGCAGGCCACTTGAAGGTCTTGTAGTAGAAGCCAGCCGGAATCAGGGGCGCGGCGATGTCGTTGACCGCACCGATGTCGTACCGCAGCGAGGGCCAGTAATTCTGGCTTTCCGCCGTGAGGCCGTCATAGAGTTCGAGAACGGTGGCGCGGGTGTTCGGGGTGTAGCGCCCCCTGCCCCGATCGACGCCGACCAGCGCGTTCGCCTCTTCCACACCGGCCGACATGATGCCGCGCGGCCGGTGGTACTTGAAGGAGCGGCCGACGAAATGGACGCCGTTGGCGAGCAGCGCGGAGGCGAGCGTGTCACCATGCAGCCCCTCATAGGACCGTCCGTCGAAGATGAAACGGAGGCGCGCATCGGGATCGACCCGGCCGCGCCCGGCAACGCGATAGCCGGTCATGACCGGTGCTCTTCGATTTCGGCCTCGCTCGGACGGGGCCGACCGGCCTCATAGGTCATCAGGAACTTGTCGGATACGGTGTCCCGGACGGCGTTGAAGAAGCGCGCGCAGCCATGAGTGTGGCGCCAGCGCTCGTAGTGGGTGCCGCGCGGGTTGGAGCGGATGAAGAGAAAATCCCGCCACGCCTCGTCGCTGAGCACCGACGGGTCGGCCGGCCGCGCGATATGTGCCTCGCCCGCATAGCTGAATTCGATCTCGGGCCGCGCTTCCCGGCAATAGGGGCAATGGATCAGGAGCATGACGTCTTCCTTAGTGCGCAACGGCAGCCGCGGCGGCTTCATCGATCAGCCGGCCGGTGCGGAAACGGTCGAGGGTATAGGGCGCGTTGATCGGGTGCGGCTCGTCACGTGCGATAGTGTGCGCGAAGACATGCGCAGCCCCCGGCGTCGCCTTGAAGCCGCCGGTACCCCAGCCGCAATTGACGTAGAGACCGGAAACCGGCGTCTTGCCGAGAATCGGCGAGCGATCCGGCGTCACATCAACAACGCCGCCCCATTTCCGCAGCATCCGCATGCGCGAGAAGAGCGGGAAGATTTCGCAGATCGCGGCCAGCGTATGCTCGATCAGGTGCAGCCCGCCGCGCTGGCTATAGGACACATACTGGTCGGTGCCCGAGCCAATGACCAGCTCGCCTTTGTCGGACTGGCTGATATAGGCGTGCACCGTGTTCGACATGACGACGCAAGGAAAGACCGGCTTGACCGGCTCGGAGACGAGCGCCTGCAGCGGGAAACTTTCCAGCGGCAGACGAACGCCTGCGGTATCCATCACGACCGAGGTATAGCCGGCGGCTGACACCGCCACCTTCTTGGCCGCGATGAAGCCCTTGGCGGTTTCCACGCCGGTGACCCCACCGGCAGTGTCCCGACGGATAGCGAGCACCGGGCAGTTCTGGATGATATCGACGCCGCGTGCCGCAGCCGAGCGGGCATAGCCCCAGGCGACTGCGTCGTGCCGCGCCACGCCCCCGCGCCGCTGCAGCGCCGCCCCCATCACCGGGTAGCGGGCGGTCGACGAAATGTCGAGCGGCGGACAGAAGGCCTTGGCCTCCTGCGGCGTCAGCCACTCGTTCATCACGCCGTTCAGCCGGTTGGCGTGGATATGGCGCTTGAAGCTCTGCACGTCATGGACACTGTGCGCCAGCATCATCACGCCGCGCTGCGAGAACATGACGTTGTAGTCGAGATCCTGACTCAGCCCCTCCCACAGATCGAGCGCGTGGTCATAGAGCCGGGCACTCTCGTCATAGAGATAATTCGAGCGGATGATCGTGGTGTTACGGCCGGTGTTGCCGCCGCCGAGCCAGCCCTTTTCGATCACCGCGACATTGGTGATTCCATGCTCTTTCGCCAGATAATGAGCCGCACCCAGACCGTGGCCGCCGGCCCCGACGATGACGACGTCGTACTGGGCCTTCGGTTCAGCCTGCGGCCATTGCTGCGGCCATGACTTATGGCCTTCGAGAGCCTTTCTTGCGAGCGTCGCAAAGGAGAATTTCGTCAATTTCGCCGCCATGAGAATTTCCAGCCTGTATGTTTCCGAAATTCCCATAATCCATATAGAATGAAACCGGCAATCATATGGTAGGATTCCGACGGCATGGAACGGCCGCAACAGATAGCGGAAAGGTGACGATCATGGCTAAAGGCGATCTTCGGAAGGCGGCGGCCGGCGCCGTGGCGCCGCGCCTGTCGATCGGTTTCATCCTCGCCCGGCGCTTCACCTTGTCGGCCTTCGCCAATTTCGTCGACGTGCTGCGGCTGGCCGCCGACGAAGGAGACCGAAGCCGGCCAATCCTCTGCGAATGGACGGTGCTATCGACCTCCATGAAACCGGTGACGTCGAGTTGCGGCGTTGCGGTACAGCCGCAGGCCCGGCTGATCAACCCGGAGGCCTTCGACTACATCGTCGTGGTCGGCGGCTTGCTGGAAGAGCTGGAGCATATGGATGCGGCCTATCTCGGCTATCTGAGGGAGGCCGCAGACAAGAAGGTGCCGCTCGTCGGCCTGTGCACCGGCGCCTTCCTGCTTCACCGGGCCGGCCTGATGCAGGGCTATCGCTGTTGCGTGAGCTGGTTCCACCACAACGATTTTCTTGAGCAGTTCGACGGGCTCCACCCGGTGTCCGGCCAGATCTTCGTGGTCGATCGCGATCGCCTCACCTGTTCAGGCGGCGCGAGCGCCGCGCATCTCGCAGCCTTCCTCGTCGACCGCCATGTCGGCCGCGCCGAGGCGACGAAGAGCCTGCACATCATGATCATCGACCGGCCGCAGTTCGCCGATGCACCGCAGCCGGCCTCCTCACTGGACCTGGAGTGCGACGACCCGCTGGTGCTTCAGAGCCTGCATATCATGCTGCAGAATATCGACGTGCCTTTCACCACGGCTGATCTCGCGCGCCGCCTGGGAACGAGCACGCGCCGGATCGAGCGCCGCTTTACCGCAAGCCTCGGCATGACGCCGATGCGCGCCTTCCGGCATATCCGGCTGTCCCACGCCAAGCATCTGATGCTGCGGACGGGAAAGACGGTGACAACGGTGGCCGCCGAAGCGGGTTTCTGCGACGCCTCCCACTTCGTACGGCTCTTCAAGGCCAGCGAAGGCATGACGCCCGAGACTTGGCGGGACAGCCAGAGGGCCAAGCCCGCGCTGGCCGAGCCGATCATGGCCTGATTGTCCGGAACACGCGCTACGGCGCTCGTGGAGTCAAAGGGACTTGCCGGGCGATCCCGCAACCCTGTTCCAGCAGCCGCGCGGCGGAAATCAGTTCGAAATCACCGCGCGGCCGACCGATCAGCTGCAATCCGACGGGAAGCCCAGTCCGCGTAACTCCGCACGGAACCGATATGGCGGGGCAGCCGGTGAGCGTGATCACGAACGTCAGAAACATCCAGTCGATGTAGGTCGTGAGCTTTTCACCGTCGATCTCGGTCGGATAACGCTGCTCTACCGGAAAAGGCGGCAGCGCAACGGTCGGGCAGGCCAACATGTCGAAACCGTCGAAGTACGCCGAGACCTTGCGGCACAGGATGGCTCGCTGTCGTTCTGCGCGCAGGATCTCGTCGGTTTCGAGGGCCAGGCCTTTCTCAAGATTCCAGACGATTTCTGGAGCGATCTGATCGCGGTGCGTTTCCAGGAGGTCGCCCCGGAGGGCGGAGAAAAGCAGGGCACGGAGAGTCTGGAAGGTTTCGATCCCGCCAGACAAATCGGGGCCGCCTTCCTCGACCTGAACACCCACCTCTTCGAGCTTGCGGGCTCCCGCCCGGCAGATCTCGACCACCTCGGGATCGACAGCCCTCGACAGCCCGAGATCCGGAGTGAAGCCAACCCGTCGTGGAAATTTCGGCTCTGTTATGGCTGCCGCGAAAGGCGTCTCCGGCCTTGGCAGGGATAGTGGATCGTGACGGCTCGGCCAAGCCTGCGCATCGAGCATCAGTGCCACATCGGCGACGGTGCGGCCCATGGGGCCTTCGACCCACAGCGGATCGAAAGGCAGGCTCGATATCGGGCGGGGCACCCTGCCGACGCTCGGCCGCATTCCGACAATCCCGCAATAGCTGGCGGGTATTCTCAGGCTTCCGCCGAGATCATTCCCGGTGGCCAGCCAAACCTGCCCGGACGCCAATGCCGCCGCGGATCCTCCTGAAGAGCCGCCGGATGTCAGTCGCGTGTCCCAAGGCGTTCTGGTCGCCCCGAACACCTTGTTGAAGGTGTTGGAGCCTGCAAACTCGGGCACATTGGATTTCGCGATCGGGATCGCCCCATGGGCCACAAGCGTTTGCACGGTCAAATCTGATGTCTCCGCAACGCTGTTCGCGAAGATCGGCGACCCATAGGTCGTGATCTGGCCGGCAACATCATTGTAATCCTTGACCGCGATCGGCAGACCGGCCAGCCAGCCCGGTCGCGCACTGTCCTTAGCTGTTGTTGCTGACAAGCGCTTCGCCGCCGTTCGCGCCTGCTCGAAAAAGCGGATCGGCAGGGCGTTCACCTGCCCATCAACCGCTTCGATCCGCGCCGCGGCTGCATCGACGAGCTCCACCGGCGAAATCTCGCGCCTCTTGAGCAGCGTCACGGCCTCCGTGGCCGTCAATCGTGTGAGTTCATCAGCAGCAGGCATGGCAATACTCTTGCTGGTCGACGGTAAATTGGCCGAGCCGTCCGAGCCTTCACGCGCCCCATACCGACTTGAGCAGCGCGATCCAGTTCTCGCCCATGATCTTGGCGATCCGGCCCTCTGACCAGCCGCGGCGCTCCATCGCGCGCGTCAGATTCGGGAAGTCCTCGATGCGGCGGAAGCCCTCGGGCATGACGATCTCGCCGAACTTGGTCAGCGAGCGGGCATAGCCCTTGTCTTCGGTGATGTACCGGAAGAAATCCTCGCCGTGATCCTGCGTGAAGTCGGTGCCGATCCCGACCTGATCCTCCCCGACGATGTTGAGAACATGCGCGATCGCATCGACGTAGTCGTCCACCGTCGAATCCACGCCCCGGGCCAGGAAGGGCGGGAACATCGTGATGCCGGCGAAGCCACCACGCTCGGCAATGAAGCGAAGATCCTCGTCGCTCTTGTTTCGGGGATGCGCTTTCAGGGCCGCCGGCAGACAGTGGGAATAGGCGACAGGCTGGCGAGAATGGACGATCGCGTCGCGCGAGGTACTGGAACCGACATGGCTCAAATCGATGAGGATGCCGACGCGGTTGAGTTCCTCCACCAGCTCGCGCCCGAAATCCGTCAGACCGCCGTCCTTGCCTTCATAACAGCCGCAACCCACCGTGTTGGCGGTGTTGTAGGTGAGCTGCACGATGCCAAGCCCCAGCTCCTTGTAGACGGCTACCAGAGGGAGATAGTCGCCGAAGCCGGTCGAATTCTGCCAGCCCAGGATGATGCCGACCCTTCCCTCCTCTTTGGCCCGGCGGATATCGGCCGTGCTGTAGACCTGGGTCAGGATGTCGTCGTTCTCCCGGATCCACCGCTTCCAGTCGGCGACTGCCTTCATCGTCGTCGGGAAGTCTTCCCAGACCGAGCAGGTGCAGTTGGCCGCCGCCAGGCCGCCGCGATGCATCGCTTCGAAGACCGGTCTGGCCCAATGGGAGACGATAAGCCCGTCGATAACGGTGAGCCTGCTATGCAAATCAGCAGTCATGCCACACTCCGCGAAAGGTGAAATCAGTAGAAGCTCGGCAGAAAGAGGACGATCTGGGGCCAGGCGGTGAAGAGGCCGATCGCGCCCATCATGATGAACCAGTAGGGCACGGTCGCCAGGGCGGCCTCCATCAGGCTGACCTTCTGGCCTGTCATGGTGACGAGCACGAAGAGATTGAGGCCGACCGGCGGCGTGATCATGCCGACCTCCATCAGGATGGTCACGATCACACCGAACCAGACAGGGTC
Source organism: Virgifigura deserti (assembly GCA_003576685.1). Lineage (GTDB taxonomy): Bacteria > Pseudomonadota > Alphaproteobacteria > Dongiales > Dongiaceae > Virgifigura > Virgifigura deserti. The sequence continues at coordinate 151,496 of QOZR01000011.1, read as the reverse complement.
GAACCCGACGGCGGTAACGACCGGGAACGTGATCGGCAGCGTCATCAGCAGGAGCGAGATGCCGTCGAAGAAGCAGCCGAGAACGAGATAGACGAGGATGATCACTAGCAACACGGCATGCGGCGACAGCCCGAGACCGGCGGCCCAGTCGACGAGGGCCTGTGGCAGACCGAGGATGCTGATCGCCTGAGCAAGGATAAGGGTGCCCACCATGATCAGCGCGATCGCGCCGAAGACCAGGGTCGAGCCGAGGAATGACTGCCAGAGCTTGGCGAGCGTCAGGTTGCCCCAGACGAAGCCCAGCACGATGGCGGCCGCGACACCCAGGGCGGCGGCCTCGGTCGCCGTCGCGAAACCGAGATAGATGGTCCCTAGCACGAAAAAGATCAGAATCGGCAGCGGCCAGATGCTGCGCAGTCCGAGGAGAATTTGCCTGAGCCCCGGCCGTGTCGTCTCCTCCGGCACGAGGCCGGGGCGCAGCGTGCAGAGTGCGGCGATGAAGAGGCTGAAAAAGCAGGCGAGCATTAAGCCCGGCAGAATCCCGGCAAGAAACAGCTTGCCGATGGAGACGTTCTGGGTCGCGCCATAGATCAACAGCGCCAAGCTGGGCGGCACAAGAAGCCCCAGCGTGCCGCCGGCCGCCAAGCTGCCGACGATGGTTGGCCCATGATAGCCGCGCTTGGCCAACTCCGGATAGCCGACGGATCCGACCGCGGCGGCCGTGGAACTGCTCGAGCCGCTCACCGCGCCGAAGACCGTACAGACAGCGATGTTGGTGTGCAGGAGCTTTCCCGGAATCCGGTGGAAGAGCGGCGTTAGGCCGCTGTAGATGCGGTCGCTGATGCCGCTCGCGAGCAGGATGTCGCCGAGGAAGATGAAGATCGGCACCGCGCTCAGGGTAAAATCGGTAAAGACGTTCCAGACCGACATGACGGCGAGCCCCGTCGCTCCGCCCGCCTGGAAATGCAGCAGGATAAGGCCCGTCAGACCAAGGCCGGCTCCCAGCACGGCACCAGTCGCAAGCAGCGTCAGAAGACTGGCCGCGAGTATGCCCCAGGTCATGGCACGGGATCCGCCGCGTGCGTTTCGAGCAGGGGTGGTTTCCCCAGGATCTGACGCACGATGTCATAGAGCTGAACGAGGGCGACGAGCAGGGCGATCGTCATGCAGAGAGGCATGACCGCCATCCACGGCCACAGCAGAAGCGCGCCGATCTCCGAGCGGGAATCAATGAGGAAGGAGAAGGACGCGAACTTGTAGGATACGACGATGAAGGCCGTGGAGAAGGTTATCAGGATCAGGACGGCCACCAGATCGGCAAGCCGACGCCAAGGGCCGCTCAGGGTCCGAGTGACGATGTTTATGGTAATGTGCTGCCGTTGAAGCAGGCCAAGCGGAAGCGCGAGGAAGGCCATCGAGACGAAGAGCAGACCGACCAGCTCATCGGAGAATCGGAGCGGCGCACCAAACATGTAGCGCATTACGGCGCCGGAGAAGACGAGTGTCGTCATGAGAATGGCGGCGATCGCGCCCAGTACGTTCATGGCGGACACCAGACGGTGCAGGTTGCGCGCAAGGAGTTCCATAAGCCTCCATTTCCTCGGCTATCGAACGCGGGATCTCGGCCTCCCCGCTCCTTCCGCCGCCGGGAGGCAACGGGGAGGCCTGTCAAAGGGCGGTCTTAACGCAACTTCGAGATCTCCGCCTGCATCCGCTCGTAATATTCCTGACCTTCGGGACCTGCGGCCTTGGCCATGGCTGCCCAGGCCTCGTCGGCAGCCTGCATGAACATGTTCACGTCCGCCTCGGAGAACGGCTCCAGTATCGTAACCCCAAGCTTTTCCCGTTCGGCGCGGGCCGCAGCTTCGCGCTCGGGATCGACGGCCGCCTCTCGGGTCTTGCTCCAGATCTCCTCCCCTGCCTCGACCAGGACAGCCTGAAGCTCCGGCGTCAGCTTGGCCCAGCCCTGCTCGCTGATGCCGAAGATCCAGGGCACCGCGGCCCAGGGATGGAGGTAGGACTCGTATTTAGTCACCTCCTGCAGCGACACCGTCGGGGCTACGGTGGAGAGGTAGTAGGCGCAGTCCACCACGCCGGTCTGCAGCGCAAGATACATGTCATTCTGCGGGATCACCTGGGCAGCCACGTCGAGGCCGTTGAAGGTGTCGACGAGGTGAGCCGCCCAGACGCGCAGCTTCTTGCTCTGAAGCTGTTCCAGCGTGTTCACCGGCTGCTTGCAGTGGATGCCGACGTCAAACACGGGACTGACGACGCCGCCTACGGTCCTAATGCCCCACTCGGCGTAGGCCTCCTCATAGATGGCGCGCATGGTGGGCAGGAGAGCGAGATGCTCCTCCGGCTCGCGGATCGCGCCCTGGACGTAGACCGCTGCCAGCTCCGGCGCATCGCGCGTGTAGTACTCGCCATACATCATCGCCATGTCGACCGCGCCGCTCTGCAGAATGCGCAGCAGATCGGCATCCTTCAGACCGAGCGAGCCGGCGTGATAGACATTGATCTTCAGCTTGCCGCCAGACTTCTCCGCGACCAGATCAGCGAACGCGTTGAGCCACTCGGCTTCGGGCCGCGACTCGACGATCTGGCTGTGCATCTTGAGCTCAATCACGTCCTGCGCCCAGGCGGGTGTCGTCGCGGCCGCGCTCGCGAGCAGCAGACCGCCACCCATGGCGGCCAGGAACGTCTTTCTCGATATCACGCGCATTTGTCGTCTCCTCCTCTTGTCGTGTTGCTCCCGGCTCGCTTGGCGGCAGTGTGGCTGCCGCCAAGCATCGTCGGCGTCCTTTGCCGACGCCTTGTTATTGCGCGGCAGAGGCTTTCCGGACCGTTCCCACCTCATCCAGATACGCGACGCAGCGGCTCACAGACTCGACGTCGGCGAACTTCGCATCGATATCGAACAAATTCCACGCAACGGCTCCCGCGACGCGGTCGCCAATGCATTCCTTCACTGCAATCGTGCGAAAGCCGTCGGCCAGGCCGTCGCAGAGCGTTTCGCGGACGCAAGCCGATGCCGTGACGCCGGTCACCAGGATCGTGTCGACACCTGCCGCCCGGAGGTAACCGGCGAGATAGGTGCCATGGAAGGCGCTCGCCCGTTTCTTGATCAGGACCTGTTCGCCCGGCATCGGCTCGATCCGGGAATCGATCGCCCACAGATCCGGACGATCCTCCGGCACCGCCTCGATCGGGATCTTGTGGTGCCACAGCCCCATGTCGGTGTTCGGGTTGGCGCGGTCGGCGACCTGATAGCAGGTGGTGACATGGATAATCGGATGACCGTTGCGGCGGCATGCCGTCAGCAGTTGCTGTACGCCCGGAATGATGCGGTCGTCGATCTCCTCGCAGGTGAAAGGATTTCCAGGCCGCGTCCAGGCGTTGGCGAGGTCGACATTGATGAGTGCCGGCCTCGCGCCGAATCCGATCCGGCGCTGGAAGCCGCGCTCACGGTAAAGCTCGGCAGCCGCCTCAAAGGCTTGGTTGAGGACGCTGTTCAGGTCTGTTTGCATGACGTCGTCTTCTCCACAGAAGAATGTCGATCGAGTGGCGGGATCATTGGTCCGTCACGACACTCTGCGGCATTCTGGAATTGCCAAGAAATATTAAATCGGCCAAGATTGATGCGCTCTCGGCATAAGTGGAACGCACATGCGATTCGACCTGCGGCATCTTCGGGCTTTCTGCGCACTGTCGGAGGAACTGCATTTCAACCGGGCGGCGGAGCGTCTGCACATCGCCCAACCGGCGCTGAGCCGAACGATCCAGGCGCTCGAAGAGAGCGTCGGCGTCGTGCTGCTGAAGCGGAGCACGCGCAGCGTCGAGCTGACCGCGGCGGGCCGCGCTTTCCTCGTTCAATGCCGACTGGGATTGGGACACCTTGAGCATGCCGTCACGGTTGCGCGCCGAACGGCGGATGGGGAAACCGGCGAGTTGCGAATCGCCTATATGGACTTCGCCATCAACGGGCGTGTGCCCGAGCTGCTGCGCGCGTTCCGCGAGACGCACCCGGGCATCCGTCTCAATCTCAGCTTCTTGGCGACGTCGCATCAAAAGGTCGCATTAATGGAACACAAGATCGACCTCGGCTTCCTGATCGGCACGCTCGACAATCCGCGGATCTGCAACTATCCGTTCGACCAGGAGGGATATGTGGCTCTCCTGCCGGCCACGCATCGGCTGGCCAACGTCAAGGACTTGCGGCTCGCCGATCTTGCGAAGGAGCCCTTCGTGCTCGGCAATGGTGAAAACTGGAGCGCTTACCGCGATCGGCTCTTCGTCCTCTGCCACCAAGCCGGATTTTTTCCCGAGATCGTGCAGGAGGCGTCCAGCAGCGAGGGCATCTTCGGTCTCGTCGCGGCCGGAACCGGCGTCACGGTTTATGCCAGCTGTGCGCGCAACATTCAGCGGCGCGGGCTCGTCATCCGCCCCCTCGAAGACGTGCGAGAGACAATCCCGGTATTCGCCGCTTGGAACGCAACGGAAGCGTCGCCAGGCCTCGTCCGGTTCACTGAGTTCCTTAAACAATCCTCCATTGGACTAAGCACGCCCGGCTGAATGGCAGGCAGCATCCGCTCGGCAGCCGGACCCGCTTGGCGCTCGCGATCGAGCTGTTCACCGGCGTCCAACGCTCCGATGCGATCCGGCTCGGCCCGCAGATGGAGCGGGACGGCCGGCTGCATTTCTGGAGACGGAGGGCCAGGGCCGGAAGGTGAAGCAGCGCGAGATCCCGATTCCGCCCGAGCTCCGCGAGGCGCTCGACGCCTGCCCCAGTGGGCATCTGGCCTATCTGGTCACCAAATTCAGGAAACCGTTCACGGCCGCCAGCTTCCGAACGGCGGACAAAAGTGACCTACTTTTAGCCCCGGCGCCGCCCGGTAGGCCAAAAAGGGACAAAAATCGTTAGAAACCAAGTTCGAGAAGTTGAGATGGTGCCCAGGGGCGGAATCGAACCACCGACACCGTGATTTTCAGTCACGCCCGGACACTCTACACCGAGATACACCGTGATACATTGATCCTCTGAAATCCGCAGTATTGCTTGCTATCCAGCGTTGTTCCTGTAACATGGCGTTACTTGGGGCAACAACTGATGCCGTGTCGATTTGTTGCCCCAGCGTTGCCCCAGATGGGCTTAGAGCGGATTTGTTGCCCCGGAGGAGAAAATGGCAGGACTGACAGCGCGGTTCGTGGAGACGGTTCAACCGCCCGAGAAAGGGCGGAAGGACCATTGGGATGACGACCCGAAGGGGCTATCGCTTCGCGTCTGGCGCGACAGCAAGGACCGCACGCGCAAGGTGTGGAACTTCGTCTATCGCAGCAGCGGGAAATGGTGCCGACACAGGATAGGCGATTACAGCAAGTCCCTGGGGCTGAAGGACGCGCGGAAGGAAGCGAACAGGCTCAAGCGGGAGGTTTCCCTTGGCGGCGATCCGGCGGCGGAGCGGCAGCAGGCACGGCAGCAGGCGGAGGTTGCCACGGTAGACGTTTGCACCGTCCGGAAGGTGGCGGCGGAGTTCATCGAGACTTACGCGAAGAAGCATCAACGGAGTTGGGACCAGACCGAGCGCGTCTTGAAGCAGCACGTTCTTCCCGCGATCGGCGATCGGCCGATTGCCGAGATCCGGAAGCGCGAAGTCGTGATCGCCCTGAACGGGATCGCCCGCAAGCATCCGATTCTGGCAAACCGCGCCCTCGCCCATACGCGCAAGCTGTTCAATTGGGCGGTTGCACAAGACATCATCGAGGCATCGCCCGTCGCGGGCATCGAGGCCCCTTCGCCCGAAGAGTCGCGGGAGCGCGTTCTGACGGATTCGGAGATTCGCGACTTCTGGCGCGCGACGTTCCTCATGGGTTATCCGTTCGGCCCGATGTTCCGGACCCTGCTCTTGACCGGGCAACGGCGAAGCGAGGTTTCCGGAATGCAGCGGCCGGAATGGGATGACGGGGAGACGCCGACCCTCTGGACGATCCCCGGAGCGCGCACAAAGAACAAGTTGGCCCATGAGGTTCCGCTTGCCCCGCTGGCGCAAGCCGAGCTTGCCGCCCTGCCCTCCTTCGCCGACGTGGATAGCGCGTTCACGTCAGGCTATGCGGGCGACCGTCCGGTTTCCGGATTCGGCAAGGCGAAAGAGCGGCTGGATAAGTTCTGCCGTGCATCGGAGTGGTCGGAGGACTGGATCGTTCACGATCTGCGGCGGACGTTCCGGACCCGGCTTTCCGAGTGTGGCGTTGACCCGCACATTGCCGAGCGGTGCGTGAACCATATCGACGGCGGCGTTCGTCGCGTCTACGACAGGCACGCTTACCGCGAAGAGAAGCGGCGGGCATTCGAGGCATGGGAGACGCGGTTGCGGGAAATCCTTGCTGCGGCCGAGAAGGCGATTCCGGCCCCGAGCAACGTCGTCCGACTTGCCCGCTGACGTGCTATGATGCCCTTCGGCATGGATAGGGTAGCTCCCGAAAAGCCGGTTTCCGCCCGGCCTTCCATGCCGCCATTCTGCGGAGCGTCAACGGAGGGCGCGCTATGCCATATCTCGATCTAACACCGGAAATGGTTGGACCGCAGAGAACGCCGCTTGTGCTGAGCTACCTCGAAAACCTGATGTTGTGGCCCGACGATGAGCAGAAGCGGGCGCGGGCAATCGAGGCGGGGAAGGGGCAATTCATGCTCGACAATATCAAGGCGTGGCCCGCCCAAGCCGACGCCCTGAAGCTTCCAATTGTAGCCGACCTTTTCCAAGAGGCGTTGGCGAAGCCGCCATTAGCGCAAGTGCGGGAGGATGCGGAAACGCCCCACCTGCACGGAATGATCGCCGGCTGGATTCCCGTCCAATATTTGATCCGTTCGGAAGTCGAAGGCAGCTATGTCAAGCTGGAGGACCTAAAGGATGAAATCGTTGGTTATCTAAAGCAGCGCCTAAACATGCAGCGGGGCATATCGGTTTTCACGATCAATACCACGATACTCCCGAGATACCGGCCCGTTCAGCATCTTTGGGCGGCCCATGTCGCACGCCTCGACCCATCAACAACGGAATACATCTTCCCCTGCCCGCTTCCCGATCTGCCGGACTTTCTCGCGCTCGCCGAGGCGATCCGCGTCAAGGCAGAGGGAACCGCACCCCATAGACAGTCTGTGAAAAGCGGCGGCGCGCTACTACCGCCCGGTGTGGCCTTGGCCGTGCCGCCGAGCATTCCCTTGCCTGAAGTCACGCTGAAATGGCGACAAGGCGTTGTACCTGACGATTACAAGCGCGCTTAGAAACGATTCTCACGGTTACAATTTCGATTGTAACTGACCGAGTATAAGGCCGCGCTTCATCTTTGCTCCGGGAACGCACACGGGCGTTCACCAACAACCGGAGCAGACGATGAAACTCATTCGCTATAAAGACCTCGGCCCGCTGAAGGGCATTCACTACAGCCGGGTTCATCTTGGCCGCTTGGAAGAGAGCGGCAAATTCCCCAAGCGCGTGAAAGTGACGGACGGGTTTAGCGCGTGGATCGAGTCAGAGGTAGACGACTGGATCGCGGCCCGCGTTGCGGCTTCCCGTGGGAAGGCCGCTTGAACAATGGACACCGCAAAGAGAAGCCCGGCGCCGCTGGCGGGCAACCGGGCTTTGGAAAGCAATGTCCTAGCGGGACGATCCGAAGATAACCCCGCGCCCGACACTCCGCAACAGTTCCGCCGACTTGACGATATAGCGGCGCGAATCGTTGCGAAGATGGCCGCGCGTTACGTGTCGCGCCGCGCCGACCTTCCGATTCATCTTGCTTCGGTTGTCGCCGGCTTGGCTGGCCTGGGGGTGCGCCCATGATCGACCTTAGCGCCCTGGGAATGGCCCATATCGCCACCTATCGCGACGGCACCTTCGATCCCTGCGAACCGATGCCGGGCGCGATCTACGCCAAGACGATGCCGGTTTATGATCGCCTCGGCGAGCCGGTTGACCTTGTGGCGTGGGCTTCCGCCGACCCGTCGCGCTGGTGGCTTCGGCACGGCCTGGCTACCGTTCTCGGCGAAGACGACTTGAACGGCGCTTGGTGGGAAGAGCGGCCGGTGATGCTCGCCGCAACGCCCGCCGAATGGCTAGAGCAACGCTATCTATGGCCTAACAAGCTATGGGTTTGCGTTCTCGATTGGAGCGCCGACCCGCGCGCCACATTGGGGCTTGCCTCGGAAGTTGTCTGCACTTCGACCGCACTTCAACAGAAGCTTAAAGACGAGATCGCGCGCCATGTTGCGCCAGCGTTCCGGATTGCGAGGGCGGCATGAAACCGCGCGACCGGAACGAAGGCACCCCGCCGCCGCATAATCCCGCGCAGAGCTTCCGGCCGAGTGAGGGAACGGGGATCATTGACGCGGCGACACTCGACACGAAAGAGTTTCCGGAACCGAGATTCGTCATTCCCGGCATTCTCACCGAAGGGCTGGCATTCCTGGCGGGCAAGCCGAAGCAGGGCAAGTCCTGGCTGGCGCTTGGCGTCGGCGATGCCGTGGGGCGCGGCGGGCAGGCTCTAGGCGGGATCGACGTTGCAGCGGGCGACGTTCTCTATCTGGCGCTAGAGGACACCGAGCGGCGCTTGCAAGGCCGCCTGAGGGCGGTTCGACAAGAGTTGCCGCCAACGCCCCGCCTGGAGCTTGTCACGTCCTGGCCGAGGCTGGATGACGGCGGGATCGATGCCCTGAATTATTGGCTGGATGGCCGACCCGATGCCCGACTTATCATCATCGACACTTGGGCGAAGGTGAAGCCGCGCCAGAAGGGCGGGCGCAACGCCAACATCTACGATGAGGACTATGCCGCCCTCTCTCCGCTGAAGGAGTTGGCGGACGCGCGCTCGCTTTGCGTCCTCCTTGTCCATCACGTCCGCAAGGGCGATTCCGATGATCCGTTTGAAGAGATCAGCGGTTCAACCGGGCTGACCGGTTCCGCCGATACGCTGCTGCTGCTCAAGCGGGACCGGGGCGCGCATGACGCGGCGCTATGGGCGACGGGGCGCGATATCGAGGAATCGGAAACCGCCCTCGCCTTCGATAGCGATACGGGCCGCTGGACCCGCCTAGGCCCCGCCGACGAATACCGCCAGTCCGAAGCGCAACAGAAGATTTGGCGAGCGGTGCGGGACGCCGACAACGCCCCGTCGGTCAAAGAGATTGCCGAGGCCACAAACCTGAAACTCGGAACCGTCAAAGGCACCGTCTACCGAATGACGAAGGAAGGGAAGTTGAAGAACTTAGGAGGGTCTTACCTTGCCCTTGATTGACGCTAAACCCCGTAACTTCTGTAACCCCGAAACCTCTGTAACCTTTGTAACTTCTGTAACCCTAGGAAAACTGCCGAAGTTACAGGTTACAAAAGTTACAGGTTACACGGCGGCAGAGAACCGCAAAGGAGCATGACATGACGACTGATTACACGATGGAGCGACAGGCGATCCGCAATCTTGCAGCCGACCTGATGCAGAAGGGCACGGCGCCCGAGCAAGTCGGCCTTGGCCTTGTGCATGAAGGCGCGGGGCTTCTCTACATGGGCATCGGCAAAGTGGAGGCGGTGAAAACGCTTCGGCATCTGGCCGATATCTTGGAAGCCGAGGCGGAAGTTCTTGAAACCAATGCCCGATTCAACTAAACTCAGATCGTTGATTGTTCTGCCGGCTGCTGATGGCGCCGCAGAACTTCAGCCTCTCCGAGCGGCGATTGTCGATGACGACCGCGCGCCGGGCAAACCGCGATAACGATTGATCGCGGCGAGCCGGCGCGTGTTTGCGTTTGGCCGTCGCTATGGAGACGAAAAATGTTTCTCACTGACACGCAAAAGTTGGCCGTTCGGAAGCTGTGCGGCCCGCGACTCCGCAAGGCCGGCATCGGCAATCCGGACGAGCTTCTTTCCACCGTCCATTCCCTCGACTGGAACGCCCTGCACGACACCCGCAAGGCGGTAATCCGCGAGGCACGCAACGTTCTCGACGGCATCGGCGACGACGCGCCGCAGGACCGGCTTGCAGAGGCGGAAGCGGCAAATGACGCCCTGATGATTCTTCTCGACGGCATCGATGGCGAGATGGACGCCCGGAAGGAACTCGGCAGCCGTGAGCCGCGCAAGCATGGCGGCGACAACCGCCGGCCGATCGGCGAGGACCGCGTTATCAACGGCGGGGCCGATGACGGCGAGATCACCTATGCCCTGGCGCCCGAGCAGCGTTTCGCCGACTGGCAGAGCGCGCGCGGCGGGGAGCGTCACGACGGCCTGTCTCTCGGCCGGTATCTCCGCGCCATGGTTGTGGGGGCGAAAGACGACGTTGAGAAGCGGGCGCTTTCCGAGGGCACCGACAGCGCCGGCGGCTACTCGGTTCCCGATGTTCTGTCGAGCCGGCTTATCGACCTGATGCGGGCCGCGTCGGTTGCGATCCGGGCGGGCGCACGGACGGTGCCGTTGACCAGCGACGTGAACCATATCGCCAAGGTGCTGACCGACCCGGTTCCGGGCTGGCGTGCCGAGGCGGGCGCGGTTGCGGAGTCTGATCCGACCTTCACCCGCGTGACGTTCAACCCCCGCTCGCTGGCGGTGCTGGTGAAGGCATCGCGCGAGCTTCTCGCGGACTCGCTCAACATGGAGCAGATGCTTCCGCGCATCATTGCCAGTGCAATGGCGGTGGAACTCGATCGCGTCGCCCTGTTCGGCAGCGGCACCGGCTCCGAGCCGGGCGGCGTTACCACCTTCACCGGCATTCAGACGGTGGCGCATTCGGCGGCGCTCACGTCCTACGCCCCGTTGCTCCAGGCGCGGACAAAGCTGATGACGGCGAATATGCCGGGCGTCACGGCCTATGTCATGCACCCGGAGGATGAGGGCACGCTTGCGGGCCTGACGGCGACCGACAATCAGCCGCTTATGGTTCCGCCCGCCATTCGTGACGTGCCGATCCTGACATCGACATCCGTTGATGCCGACTTCGCGTCGTCAAGCCCGCCGCCCGATACCGAGATCCTGGCCGGTTGGTGGCCGTCCCTGATGATCGGCATGCGGCAGGAAATCCGCATCGAGGTTCTTCGGGAGCGGTACGCCGACACGCTGCAATACGGCTTCCTCGCGCATCTGCGGGCCGACGTGGCGGCGGAGCACGAGAACGCCTTCGTACAGATCACGGGCGTCACGCACTAAGCCTGACAGGGGCTGGCGCGCCCTGGTTCGCTCATTGGCCGAAGCGCCCGGACAAGTCGGCGAGTGTCCGCGACAACCCCGACACCCTGCGGCCGGATTGTTCCTATGGCCGGCGCGGCAGGGACTTTGATAACGGCGGGGCCGGCTTTATGGGGCCGGTCCCGTCTCTCAAACCCGAACGGTGGATGAGACGATGCAAATTGATCTGACGACACAGCGCCGCGTGAAGTTCGCTGCGGTTGCCGAGATGCTGAAGGGCGGTATCGGACTCGACGGCGCGCTGCAGGCCGCAGCGGCACAGGTCGCGGACAGCGGCGACGAGGACGCCGAGCGCCGGTTCTGGGGCTTGCTGGCGACGACGCCCGCGACGCTCCGATCGGCGGATCTTGAGGGACGGATTCGCCGCGCGATCGAGGGGGAAACACGATGACGATGTTCGCAGACAAGACCCTTGAATCCACGACCACGACCGGGACGGGGACTTATGGCTTGGACGGAGCGCCGAGCGGATGGCGTACGTTCGTTACCGGCTTCGGGACCGGAGCGCTATGTGCGTACTATGCTCAGGTTGCGGACGGCTCGATCTGGGAAGCCGGGATTGGCACCGTAACCGATGCGACACCGGACACGCTGACGCGCGATACCATCCTCGCATCCAGCAACAGCGGGGCGAAGATCAATTGGGGCGCCGGGACCAAGTACCTCTCCTCGATCCCGAATGCCGTCATTCTCTCCGCGCTGCTGAAGGGGAACATCGGAACATCCCGCCCGGCATGGCTTGAAGCGGGCGGGCAGTGGATCGACAACTCAGGAACGCCTTGGGAGGTCTATCTCTTCGACGGGACGGACGATACCCTGATTTACGCGATCGATATGTCGACCGGGGCTATCTCCTTTCCTGGAGACACGACCGTCAAATCCACCGACGCCGGTACGACCGGGCCGACCCTCAGCCTCTACCATGACAGCGATTCGCCCGCAGCGGACGATACGGTCGGCTTGATCCCCTTCAAGGGCAACAACGACGCGGCCGAGGAGACGATCTACGCGCGGCTTCGCGCCGTGCTGGCCGATGCGACTGACGGCGCGGAGGACGGCCGGCTTTCCATCGATGCAATGACGGCCGGCACGCTGGCGGCGGTTCTGCACCTCGCGCAAGGCATCTGGACGCCGAACGCGACCGGCGGCGATCCCGGCCCGGACATCATCAACGCGCTTGGGTTTCAGATCGACGGCGATGATGCGTGGTCGATCGTCGATGGCCTGTTTGCTTCGACCGGGTTCGTTCGGTTCAGCAACGGCTTTGTCATTAACTGGGGCCGGCCGACGGTAAGCGCGAACTCGATTCACAACGCAACCCTGTCGCAATCGTACACGACGGAATATGGCGCCATCGCCTCCGGGGCGAACCAATCCACGGCAGAGGCGGGAGGCGCGTTCGCGACGCCGCTTGGCACGACACAGGTCCGGCTCATTAACAGCGTGGGCTCGTCTCAGGTCATCTACTTTTGGTCGTGGGGGAAAATCTAATGCCGAAATACTTCATGACCGTCGATGCGGACGGCCGGCTGACCGGGGCCTATTCCGACGCCAACAAGTCGATCCCCGACGGCGCTATCGAGGTGGACAAGGCAACCCATAGCGAGTGGGTGCAGAACCAGGAAACCCGCCGCTGGAATGCGGGCCGGCTGGAGGTCTGCGACCCGCCCGTCCATGTGCCGACCTGGGAACAGATCCGGGCCAAGCGTGACCATCTGCTCCGTCAATCCGACTGGACGCAAGTGCCGGATGCGCCTGTCGATAAGGAAGCGTGGGCCACCTATCGGCAGGCCCTTCGCGACGTTCCGCAGACCTATGACGATGCCGCTTTGGTCGTCTGGCCGGAGCGTCCGTGAAGCCGATGGGCTGCTGTCCCGTCCTCTGGATTGCGGCCTTTGTCGATCATCACGAGGAAGCGGTAGAACGACACGCCGAGGACATTTCGTATCAGATGCTCACGCTCGGCCGTCGCCCATATCCGGTCAAAACTGTTGAACTTGGGCCATTCCCTCGTCGACAGCCCGCGCGGCCAATAGTTCACATGGTCGGCCAGCTTCTTGAACCATTTGATCGTCGTCGGCCGGCTGACGCAGTCCTCGACCGCATAGACGCCCCGCTCGTTCATGTTGTGCCGGAACAGATACCGGAACGTGTTGATCTGATGAGCCGGGATATGGCTGCCGTCGTCAATGATGATGTCGAAGTCGGTCGGGAGCTTGGCGAGATCGGACGGATTGGACTGGTCGCCGATCGCGATACGGATTCGATCTTCCTCGACGGCCTTGCACGCGGGGTCCAGGTCAAGGCCGTAGATTTCCGCGTTGGGGAAGTAGTCGCGCCACATCCGCAGGGACTTTCCGCTCTGCACGCCGATTTCGAGAACCTTCCGCACATCTTGTCTGATGGGCGAGAAATAGCGGTCATAGATCGGCAGGTAGTTGTGCCCCTGCTTCGTCGGCCGGTAGCGCAGGAAGCATTGATACAGCGCTTCCTGGCGCCTGTCGGTGATGTAGTCGATTGCCATAGCTCCCCCTGTTCCCCCTTGAGGCCCGCTCGCTTCATACCGCATCCTACAGCCGCCGTCATGGCCTCATGAGCGATCCCTTTTACCGCACTCCGGAATGGAAGCAGCTTCGGGCGGACTGCATAGCCCGCGATCCGTTCTGCCGCGCGCCCGGATGCGACCGGCCGTCCAGCCATGCCGATCACATCATTCCGAGATCGAAGGGCGGACCCGATCACCTGGGCAATCTTCGCGGGCTATGCCAGAGCTGCCATAACCGGCGCACCGCGAGCGGCAACGGGGCGTTGCGCGTGCCCGGCTGCACCGTCGACGGCTGGCCGCTCGATCCTAACCATGCGTGGCGGAAGCGGTGACCGGGAGGGCCTAGGCGATCCTGGCCGCGATCACTTCCCGCGACCGCGCCGGGCGTTTGCACGCAACGTCGCGAATTAAAAAGCGAAAGTTGGGGAGGGGCATGGGCGATCCCGGCGGCAGCTACAGACGGGACCACGCCGGTTCCTTCCGTCGCTAATCCGGGAGGATTTCCCTGCATGAAACTTTTTTTCGGAACGATTATGAACAGAGCGGCCCGGCGCGGTCCTGCGGGTAATCGCCCTGGAGCGATCCGACACCCCTCCCGCCGTCGCCTGGAGCGCCCCGCATAGCCATAGGAAGGCCGCTGAGTCGCTTAGGCCGTTCCGAGGTAGGCCCGGTGATCCCCGCACCCGTCAACGCGCGTCCTGGGGCTTCTGGCGGGCTTCACGCTTCATTGACGAATGCCGGGCACGATGCACACACGCAAACGCCTTGCCGCTTGAAGTTAACCAAGCGGGGCGTTAGCGTGAATATGGGTGTGGAAACCCTGACCGAGATAGGCAGACAGCCGGTTGCCGCCGGTGACTGCTGATTAGCGCGAACCCTTGCCGGGGTTTGGCGCTAGGAGCGCCGCTTAGCGGTGGCGCCCGACCCGACCATTATGGCCGGGGGCGGTGCGCCATGTCCAGAGCGAAAGCTTAAAAGCCGCTGACCTGTCTCTCGGCAGGTTTCCACCCCCCGGCTGCCGGGCCGCTTCCGGCAATGGCTGTGGAAAGCCAAACCGAGGGGAAGCCAAATCATGACCTCACCGTTTGAGTGGCTGAAGTTTCTCATTCCGCCGTCCGATGACGACCGGGAAATATCGCTGCTGTTCTTCGAGTGGACGGCGCTGAAGCAAGAGAGCGATGACCTGCAACGTCGCTTTGCCCGCGAGGGCGTGGACTATGACAGCGATGAGGCCGGCGCGCGCTATGACCGCATGAAGCAGATAGAGGACGCTATCCTCGCGATGCAGCCGAAGACGATGGCTGGCGTTTGGGTGTTCGTCCGGATGGCATGGGAAGAGACGTGGCAGGACTACGCGCCCGACTGGTGCGAAGGCTCACCGAAGGACGTTGGCGACCTCTACAAGAGCGACCTGTTCGCCCTGTACGCGGCGTCTCATGCGACCCGCGTTCTCGGTATTGAGCGGCGGGCAAAGTGCCGGGGCGTGGCATGAGCGCGCCCGAGATGCTACGCGCCATGATGGAGCGGTCGGAAATCGTCGCGTTCAACCGCAAGACCGAGACGATGCAGCTCCTAGTGGAAATCTCGCCCCTGATGATGGACGACCTCTTAGCGTTCCTGTCGGAAGGCGAGGACGACGAACCGGACAGCGACGGCGAGGAAGAGCCGTTGGAGGATGACGACGACGGCGAGCCGGAAGCGGCCTGACGAACCTAGCCCTGCCATGTAGGCGGGGCTTTTTCTTGCTGTTGCCCCGGCGTTGCCCCGAAGCAGAACCAGTTAATTTGTTGCCCCAGAATGTCAGCTAAGTCTTTGAAATATGGTGCCCAGGGGCGGAATCGAACCACCGACACCGTGATTTTCAGTCACGTGCTCTACCAACTGAGCTACCTGGGCATCCGCGGGCCACGGACCCGGGAGACCCGGCTTATAGAGAAAATCGCCCGGCCTGTCCAGCGGATGTGACCCTTTTGGCGGTCGAGAATCAGTCATCCCGTTCCGTCGCGTCGCCATCAGAATCGGGCGTCTCCTCCGCCGGAATGTGATAGCCCTCCTTCAGCCATCGGCCGAGGTCGATATCGGCACAGCGGCGGGAGCAGAACGGTCGGTATTTCTCCATCATCGGCTCACCGCAGATGGGGCAGCCCCGCGCCTTACGCGCTCGACCAGTCGTGCCGGCATTTCCGCGAACGGCCGCCCGCCGCGCCGCAAGATCCTCGATCTTCGCCATCAGTCATCCTCTCCTTCCTTCGCCTCTCCCGTCGGGCCGCGGTGTCGAACGCGACCGCTGCCGGCGCAGGCAGCACAGGGGCGGGACAGCAGCTCCTCGAGCGATGGCCCGCGACGGCGGCGCGTCATCTCGACCAAGCCCAGCGGGGACATTGCCTCCACCCGGCAGGGTGCCGGGTCCGTCGACAGCGCCCGACGCAGCGCCTCAACCACCTGACGACGATGATCCCGCGACTTAAGATCGATAAAATCGACGATGATCACCCCGCCCAGATTGCGCAGGCGCAGTTGGCGGGCGATTTCTGCCACGGCCTCGAGGTTGGTCCGCAGCAGGGCTCGCTCCGCGCCGGATTGCCCGTAGGGATCGCCGACTTGGCGCCCGCTGTTGACATCGACCGCCGTCAAGGTCGTCCCCGACTCGAAAAGCAACGAGCCGCCGGAGGGAAGCGGCACGGCGGGCTCCAACGCTGCCTCCACCTGCTCCCAGATCTCATCAGGCTCGGGCACCCAGTCGCGCTGCGGCTCAAAAATGATGCGGTCGGCCAGATCCGGCATCGTCCCGGCGCAGCGCTGTTGCAGCAGCTCGGCCGCACGGCGGCCATCGACGATCACCGCCTGCAGATCGGTGCCATGATCCCGCAACATCCCGATCACGGGATCGTCGCGGTGGAGCCGCTGCGGTGGGCGCGCCGTGGCTTGGGCTTGCAGAACCTGCTGCCAGATCGTGCGCAGCCCGACTGCCTCGGCCCTGAGCGCCGCCGCCGCGGCGCTGGCCGCCGCGCGACGCAAAACGAAGCCATCTCCGTCGGGTTGGATCTCTGCCATCAGCCCGGTCAGCCTCTTCCGCTCCCCCTTATCTTGGAGCCGAGCGGAGAACGACAACCCCGAGCCCTGCGGCCCGCCACCATGAGGGTCGAACAGAAGCAGCCGGCCCGGGAGCAGCGGCCGGGCCGTCAGCTTGGCCCCCTTCCCCTCCCGCGCCTCGCGGACGACCTGGACCAGGACGGCAGCCCCCTCCGTCGGTGCCCGCTCGAACTCGCCGAGCGGCAGGAAACCCGGCCGCGACTCGCCAATGTCGACGAAAGCCGCGTCGAGCCCCCTTTCGACCTGCGTCACACGCCCGAGATAAATATTGCCGATTAGGCTCTCCGCGCCCTCGCGCTCGATCCGAAACTCGGTCAGCCGATCATCGGACCAGAGCGCGATCTGCGTCTCCCGGGGCCGGACGGAAACCAGCAGGCGACTCGTCATCGCCGCTTCCGGCCCTGTACCGATCCGTGATAGCCCAAGCCGGTCAGGAGCCCGTTCGTCTCGAACAGCGGCAGTCCCACCACATTCGAGTAGGAGCCGCTGATCCAGGATATGAAGGCGGCAGCGCGACCCTGGATCGCATAGCCACCGGCCTTGCCATGCCACTCGCCGCCGGCGAGGTAGGTGTCGATCTCGTCGGCGCTCAGGCGCTTGAAGACGACGATCGTGGTCACGAGGCGGCCAACCTGCTTTCCACCGGGCGCCCTGAGGAATATTCCGCCCAGCACCCGATGCCGTCGGCCGGACAATTGCACCAGACAGTCGCGCGCCGTCGCGGCGTCTTCCGGCTTGGGGAGAATGCGGCGACCGCAGGCAACCACCGTGTCGGCCGCGAGGACGAAGGATTGGGGATGGCGACTGGCGACCACCTCGGCCTTGCAGGCGGCGATGCGCCGCGCATAGGCCGCGGGAAGTTCGCGCCGCAAAGGTGTTTCGTCGATTTCAGGTGGGTCGATGAGATCCGGCTGAATGCCGATCTGCTGTAGCAGGTCCAGCCGCCGCGGCGATGCCGATGCCAGGACGAGGGATGGCCGTTCCGGCGATCGCGCGATCATGCCACCAAGCGCCTGATGGACGATTACTTGAAGCGGAACGTAATTCGACCCTTGGTGAGGTCGTACGGCGTCATCTCCACGTTCACCCGGTCCCCCGCCAGGACCCGAATGCGGTTCTTGCGCATCTTGCCAGAGGTGTGTGCGAGCACTTCGTGGTTATTATCCAGCTTTACCCGGAACATGGCGTTCGGAAGCAGTTCCGTCACCGTTCCGGAAAACTCGATCAGATCCTCTTTGGCCATCAACTCTCCACTGGCTGCTTTCGGAAAAGGGCACTCGACGGCAGGCGGCTCCCTGCCAAGGCCAAGTTCCGGGCATCGCGAATCGGCGCGGGATGATAGCGCCATCTTCTTTCCCGGACAAACGTCCAGTACATATGGGTGAAATTCGCGCCAATACCGCAAATAGGCGGATCCGGACCTACGGCAAGAAGCCTAAAGCACCGGGGTCAGCGGACCCGGGAAACGGTCCTTGATACGGCGCATCAGAGTATCGCGGACCTCGCGATAGGCGTTGAGCCGCGCTTCCCGGTTTCCTTCGATGATGCTGGGGTCCATCGTATGCCAGAATTCCACCTCGCAGGCGGCCGTCCGCGTCATTTCCACGGCACGGTGCTGTGCCTCCGGCGAGAGGGAGATCACCAGATCGAACAGGCCGTCCTCGAGGTCGTCGAACGTTTTGGACCGATGCCGTCGGAGGTCGATCCCGAGCTCGTCCATCACGGCGACGGCGAAGGCATCGATCTCCCTATCGCCATGCACGCCCACCGAATCGACATAGACGCGACGGCCATGCAGATGCTTGAGGAGGCCTTCCGCCATCGGCGAGCGGATGGAATTCCTCGTGCAGCAAAACAAGACGCTTCCCGGTAGATCGGCCATGGCGATAGGCGAAAATCCGCTAGCCGCGAATATGCAGGACGCAGATCAGCGTGAACAGGCGACGCGCCGTGTTGGTGTCGAGCTCGATCTTTCCGTTCAGCCTTTCCCGCAGGAGCTCCGACCCCTCGTTGTGAAGGCCGCGCCGTCCCATGTCGATGGCTTCGATCTGCGACGGCGATGCGCGCCGGATCGCCGCGTAATAGCTTTCGCAGACGGTGAAGTAGTCCTTGATGACCCGGCGGAACGGCGTCAGCGCCAAGCCGACCTTGACCAGCGGCTGCTCGTCCGTACCGCGGATGTCGATGATCAGCCTGTTCTCTTCGATCGCGAGATGCAGACAGAAAGGGCCGCTGAAGTCGCCGACCGGCGCGAAGACGTTCTCCTCGATCAAGTCGAAGATCGCGACCGCCCGCTCATGTTCCACCTCGGGGCTGCGCCGAACGACCGAATGTTCATCGAGCGTGATCTTGATGATCGATTTCGACCTGTCGCAGCTCGACGTCAAAGCAGCCACTCAACCGCGGTGCGGTGAGCGCAGCCGCAACGCCACCGACAGCGCGTGGGCATGGAGGCCTTCGGCCTCGGCCAGCGTGACGGCGGCCGGGCCGATAGCGGCGAGGCCCTGCGGACTGCAGGCGATCAACGAGCTACGCTTCATGAAATCGAGAACGCCGAGCCCGGAGGAGAACCGCGCGCTGCGCGCCGTCGGCAGCACGTGATTCGGTCCGGCGACGTAATCACCCACCGCCTCGGGCGTGTAGCGGCCGAGAAAAATGGAACCCGCATTACGCACGCCCGCAGCAAGACGGTCAGGCGCCCCGACGGCCAACTCCAGATGCTCGGGCGCGATCCGGTCGATCAAGGACGGGGCTGTTTCAAGATCATCCACGAGGATGATCGCGCCGTGATCGGTCCAGCTCTGGCTGGCGATCGCCTGCCGTGGCAGCCGACCCAAATGCCGTTCCACCGCCTGGGCGACGGCATCGGCGAATTCCGCATCGTCGGTAATCAGCACGGCCTGGGCGGCCGTGTCGTGCTCCGCCTGCGAGAGAAGGTCGGCGGCGATCCAGTCGGGATCATTGTCCCGGTCGGCGACGACAAGGATCTCCGAAGGCCCGGCGATCATGTCGATGCCGACGGTTCCGAACACCTGCCGCTTCGCCGCGGCGACGTAGGCATTGCCTGGACCGCAGATCTTGTCGACCGGCGCGATCGTCGCCGTGCCGAAAGCCAGCGCACCGACCGCCTGCGCCCCGCCGATCCGATAGATCTCGTCGATACCCGCGATCTCGGCCGCGGCCAGAACCAGCGGATTCAGCACGCCGCCCGGCGCCGGCACGACCATCACCAACCGTTCGACACCGGCGACGCGGGCGGGAATCGCATTCATCAGCACCGAGCTGGGATAGGCCGCGGTGCCGCCCGGGACATAGAGCCCGGCCGCCGCGATCGACCGCCAGCGGGACCCCAGGCGGACACCGGCGGCATCCTCATAGTCGAAATCGGTCGGCAGCTGACGGCGGTGGTAATCCTCGATCCGCCCGGCCGCCAAGCGCAGCGCCGCCAGATCATCCGCCGAGCAGCGCGCCTCGGCCGCCTTGCGCTCGGCCACCGAGATCGGCAGATCGGCGGGCGCCGGATCGATCCGATCAAACCGCCGCGTGTACTCGATGACCGCATCGTCGCCGCGGGCACGGACGTCGGCAAGAATCGCGGCGACCGCCGCCTCGACATCCTGCTGCGCCTCGCGATTGGCCGACAGAAAGGCGGTGAAAGCTGAGTCGAAGCCGGGATCCCGGCTGTTCAGTCTAAGCGGCATCGGCAGCCTCCCGGATCCGTTCGATCCACCAACCGATCTCGTCGGGGAACGTTTTCAAGGCGGCCCGATTGACCGCCAGTCGCGACGTGATGTCCGCGATATGCTCGACTTCAACCAGGGCGTTGGCCCGCAGCGTCGCACCGCTGGAAACGAGGTCAACGATCCGTCTACACAGCCCGAGCTGCGGCGCCAGTTCCATCGCGCCGCTCAACTTGATGCATTCGGCCTGGACGCCGCGCGCGGCAAAATGGCGCCGGGTGATCTCGGGATATTTCGTCGCGATCCGGACATGGCTCCAGCGCGCCGGATCGTCGGACGCAACCATCTCCGCCGGCTCGGCGACAGCAAGGCGGCAGCGGCCGACCCCAAGATCGACGGGCGCATAGACCTCCGGATAATCGAACTCCAGCAGAACGTCGTTCCCGACGATGCCGAGCTGCGCGGCACCGAATGCGACGAAGGTAGCGACGTCGAAGCTCCGCACGCGGATGATCCGGATGTTCGGATGGTTCGTGGCGAAGGACAGCGCGCGCGACTCCGGGTCGGAGAAGGCATCTTCCGGCTCGATTCCGGCACGCCGCAGCAGCGGCATGACCTCGGACAGGATGCGGCCCTTCGGCAGGGCCAGAACCAATGATTCGGATGTCTGGGACGACGGAGTCGACCGGTCGTCCCGCTCGCGGACGCTGCTCATCGATCCTCGCCGCCGTCTTCCAAGGAATGCTGCGGCCGCCACCGTGTCGGCCAGGCCTCGCCGAGATCCTCGAGATGGCAATGCAACGCCTCGACCTCGAGCCGGACCGCCGCATTGCCAGCGAAGACCAGAAGGACCGACCGGTCCTCCGCCTGAGCCGTCAGAAGCTCGAGGATCTGATCCCGTGCCCGCTGTTCGATCCCCCGGGTCCGCACGGCCAGCACGCGATCGAAACACACGCCGCAATGAACGCGCTCGAAGTAAGGGCTTGGCGCCGCCTCGTCCTCGAATGATGCGTCCTCAGCGGACGGCGACTCGGCCGGCTCGCTGGGCACCGCACCGCGAGCCGCCGGATTCTCCGCCTCCCAGCGATAGCGGTTGAGGACCATGACGAACCGCTTCTCGTCCGGCAGGTAAGCCATTTCCGAGATCGGCAGGAGGGCGTCCTGAAGCAGCGCGGCTATGACGCCGAAATCCTCCTTGTCGCGAGCGCGCAGCTTTAGGACGTCAGACATCTCAGGCTTTCAACCGCTCGATCTCGGCGCCGCAGGCCGCGAGCTTCTCCACCAGCTGCTCATAGCCGCGATCCAGGTGGTAGACGCGGTTGAGGATGGTGTCGCCTTCCGCGGCGAGACCCGCCAGAACCAGCGACACCGAGGCGCGCAGGTCCGTCGCCATCACCGGCGCCCCGGTCAGTCGCGGCACGCCCCGCACCATCGCCGAGGCGCCGTGGACATTGATGCTTGCGCCCATGCGGGCCAGCTCCGGCACATGCATGAACCTGTTCTCGAAGATCGTCTCCGTAATCATGGCCGCGCCGCTGGCCGTTGTCATCAGCGCCATCATCTGCGCCTGCATATCGGTTGGAAAGCCCGGATAGGGCTCGGTCATCACGTCGACGCCGACCAGATCGTCCGCGGCGCGCGACACCCTCAGGCCGCGCTCGGTTTCCTGCACTCTGACGCCGGCCTGCGTCAGCGCCTCCACAACGGCGCCGATCAGGTCGAGCCGGGCGCCGACAAGCTCCAGATCGCCGCGGGTGATCGCCGCCGCCATGGCGAAGGTGCCGATCTCGATACGGTCCGGCACCACCATATGCGTCGTGCCGTGCAGCTTCCGGCAACCGACGATGCGGAGCCTGTCGGTGCCGATCCCGTCGATGTTCGCCCCCATGGCAACGAGACATGTCGCAAGATCGACGATCTCGGGTTCGCGGGCCGCGTTGACCAGCTGCGTCTCGCCTTCGGCCAAGCAGGCAGCCATCATCAGATTCTCGGTCGCGCCGACCGATACCATTGGGAACACGATCTTCGCGCCCGTCAGTCCGCGCGGCGCCGTGGCGTGGACATAGCCTTCGCGAAGCTCGATCTCCGCGCCGAGTTGGGCCAGCCCCTTGAGATGAAGATCCACGGGTCGCGTCCCGATCGCGCAGCCGCCCGGCAGGGACACCTGCGCGCGACCGTGGCGCGCGACCAGCGGGCCCAGGACGAGAATCGACGCGCGCATCTTGCGGACCAGGTCATAGGGCGCCGTCGTCTCGCCAACGTCACCCGCAGTCAGCTCGAACACGCGACCGGCATGCCCCCCCTCTGTCGCATGCCCGTTGAGGTGCATCTTGACGCCGAGCTGCGCCAGCAGATTCGCCATCGTGACGATGTCGGCGAGATGCGGCAGATTATTCAGCGTGAGGGTTTCGTCGGTCAGCAGCGACGCGGCCATCAATGGAAGCGCGGCGTTCTTGGCGCCGCTGATCGGAATCGTGCCGGTGAGCTGCTGTCCGCCGCGAATGCGGATCTTGTCCATCAAAAACCCCCTGCTTCAGCGCGACGAATGGCGGCCGGCATGGCTACAGCCGCGGCAGCGTGACGCCCTGCTGCTTCATGTATTTTCCCGCCCGCTCGGCATAAGACACCTCGCACGGCCCCTCCCCCTTCAGGAACAGGAACTGGCACGCGCCCTCGTTGGCGTAGATCTTCGCCGGCAGCGGCGTGGTGTTGGAGAACTCGAGCGTGACATGCCCCTCCCACTCCGGCTCGAGCGGCGTCACGTTCACGATAATGCCGCAGCGCGCATAGGTCGATTTGCCGAGGCAGATGACCAGCACGTCGCGCGGCACCCGGAAATACTCCACCGTGCGGGCAAGCGCGAAGCTGTTCGGCGGAATGATGCAGACATCGGTCTTTCGGTCGACGAAACTGGCGGTCGAGAACGCCTTGGGATCGACGATCGCGCTGTCGACATTGGTGAAGATCTTGAAATCTTCGGCGACCCGGGCGTCGTAACCGTAGGAGGACAGGCCATAGGAGATCGCGCCGTCGCGCCTCTGCGCCTCGACGAACGGTTCGATCATGCCGTGCGTGACCGCCATGTCACGGATCCAGGTATCGGGCAGGATTGCCATCGAAAACGTCCTCCACGACGATGATCCGCGGCGTCGCGCCTCGGGCAGCCGTCGATGTCCTGTTGCAGTGCAACGGTTTGTACTGTAACAGGCCGAGCGCCTCAAGCACGGCAATCATGAGGACTTCAGGGAGGCGAGAATGACCGTCGGGGTCTTGCGGCCTACGGCTTCCGCGCGGGTGCTTTCCCGGGCTTTGCGGTTGAGGTCGACGGCTGCGCAGCTTCCGGGCATTCCGGGGCCCCGCCCTGTTCCGGCGCATCCGCCCGGGCCCGCTGCTGCATTTTCCGCTTCAAGAGATTGTCGCGCAACGCACCGGAAAGGCGCGCTTCCCGTTCGCGTGCCCCCAGCGTTCCCGCCTCGGAGCGGGTAGGAGGTCGTTTCCGGTCGTTTGGCATCGGTGGCGTCTTCCGAACTCGGTGGGTCGGCGCTGTTTCCTTCGATGCGGCCCATGGTGCGACCTGTCGGGCATAGCGTCAAGGCGAGCATCCGGCTGGACGCGCCGCCAACCGCCGTCCGCTCAAGACAGCACGAACTTTACCTTAATTTCGGGCAGATCGGACTCGATACTGCTTTGGGACATCGCGTTCCTCGACGATAATAGGCTCATGGATCTGTCCGTGCTCAACGCGCTATCCGGCCTGCAGGCCGCCCAAAGGCGGTTTTCGGTATCGGCCGGCAATGTCGTGAACAGCCGGTCGGAAGGCTACCTGCCGCACCGCGTCCAGAACATCGCAAATGCGGATGGCGGAACCCGCGCGGTCACCGTTCCGGTCAAGCCGGCGTCGGTGCCGTTTTTCGACTTCGACGGCGCGAGGGGTGAAGGTGGCGCGGTGACGGAGCGGCCGAACGTCGCCCTGGCGGGGGAGATCGTCGAGCAGATCATCGCGCAGCGCGCCTTCGAGGCGAACCTGCGCACGGTCGAAACGGCGAACGACATGACCAAGAGGCTGCTCGACACCGTGGCTTAAGGGGCTCGGACGTCGGCCCGAGGCCGACCGCCACCGCGACTTCCGAAACGTCAGCGAAGCTCCCGTTCCATGGCCAGCCGCGCGTTCGCCATCACGGCTTCGGCGCGCCGCAGCGCGATCCGTCGAATCTCGTCGTCGACCCCTGGCGGCTCCTCGTTTTCGGGAACGACCTCGTTGGCGCTGACGAAGACATCCAGCAAGGCCTGCTGCTCCTCATTGCGCCGGCTGCCGTCCCGCATCTTCAGGCTCAGCCGATGCGCGACGTAACGGAAGGTCACTTTGAACCAGACGCCGCCCTCGACATCCAGCGGCTCGATCGACCCGAATTCCAAACGCTCGGACATAAGACCACCCTCCTCCGCTGTTGATCGGAGAGGCTTACATCATATACCCAAGCGCCTCAGGAGTCCGACGGAACGTTGCGCTTCCAACAGCTCTGGTGAGCGAGGGAATTTCCGACGCTTGCGCCGACCGGGCGCGCTGTGGCATGGTTCGCGCCGTTCAGCAGGGCCGCCGTAGCTCAGTGGTAGAGCGCACCCTTGGTAAGGGTGAGGTCGACAGTTCAATCCTGTCCGGCGGCACCATCTAATGCTTTGTTATTCCAAGATAATACAGAAAACGTCGAAACCGCGGTCGGGCGGAATGCCTCTGCATGATCCGCCCCTCCCGCTCCATTAGCGTCAGCCCGATCCCGCCGCCGCGTCCGCTTGGCTCCCGTCCGCTCGGCTCCACTGGGCATCGGCGAGCAGCACTGCATCGGCGGCGGCCTGCCAGCGGGCCTGAACCTGTTCCGGCGTCATCTTGCCGAGCTGCAGGCCCTCGACGATATCGGCCACCGCCCGGCTGATCTGGGAGGCCGCCAGGAGGTACGGGGCGATTTGGAGAATCGGGTTAGCCGGCATTGCTGGCCTCCTGTTCGATGATGAGCAAATCGAAGAGCCGGTCCTCCAGCTGTGCCAGGGTGGCGGCATCGGTCGGCGGCGCGCCGGTGCAGAGCGGCGTGGCGACGGCGCGGACATCGTTGATCCGACCCGCCATAGCGTCGTCGATCTCTCCGGC
Organism: Virgifigura deserti; assembly: GCA_003576685.1. Classification (GTDB taxonomy): domain Bacteria; phylum Pseudomonadota; class Alphaproteobacteria; order Dongiales; family Dongiaceae; genus Virgifigura; species Virgifigura deserti. The sequence continues at coordinate 125,813 of QOZR01000011.1, read as the reverse complement.
CGCGCGGAAGCCGGCAAGGCTGGAGAGGGTCGCGGCATAGGCCCGGCAGGTCGCGGTCGCGACCAGCGCCGGGTCGCGGGCCGTGGAGGCGCATCCGGCCAGGCTGAGGATGGTGAGAACGGCCAGCGCGACGGCCGCGCATACCGCCAGCGGCGGTGCCTGGAACGTAGCGCCGCCGGAGTCCTTTGCCCGATTCGGAATGGCCCAGGTGGCGAGCCACGACGCCGCACCGGTGGCGAGCGACGTGGCGAGCGCCTTCAGCCCCTCCTCCAGGGTCGGCCCGTCCGGCGACTCGCCGTAGAGATAGATCAGCAACAGGGTCACGAGCGCCGTGAGCGCGCCCGAGACCCACGCCTTGTGCGCGGTCGTCGAAGGCATGATCGAGTCCTTTCAGTAGTTCCGGATCCACGGCCGGGGCATCCCGACCCGTTCGTCACATCGTCGAGAAAGCCGGCGCAGCGCTTCAGTCGCCCCGCCGCTTCGCCCGGATTTCGCGATATACCAGCCACAGCCGGCCGAGGATGATGAGCGATCCGCCGACGATCGCGATCACCTTCCCGCCGGACTCTAGCCATTGAAGCCAAACCGGCGAGAACGCCACCGCCCCGCCGATACCGACGACGTCGAGCACGAATTTCTGCGCCGGTGAAGTCATGCGCATCACCTCCTCGCAATGTCTTGCTGCAGATCGAATCAGGCTTGGCCGGCGACGGTCATCGCGACGCACCGGACCATGAAAAAAGCCGCCATGACGGCGGCTGTGAGATAGGGTATGAAGCGAGACGCTAGATCGGCAGAGGCTTACTCTTAACTAGCGCCATCAGAACGGCGCCGGGATCGAGCAGGAGACCAGCCCGGGCAATCACGAAGCCCGTATCCGAGGCAAGGCGTAACAACTCGCGCGCCGAGTGGTAGTAAACATGCCCGAACTGGTCGATACCAGGCTTGATCGGCTCACCTTCCGGCCGATCCCACCAGCGGCACGGCACGTGAATGAGCGCCATTCCGTCTTCCTGAAGGACTCGGTAGATCTCTCGCATTGCTGCGGGGAAGTCCTCGATATGCTCAAGCGTGTCACAGGACAGCACCCGCGCGACGCTACCCGTCTCGAACGACAGTTTCGTTAGGTCTTCCTTGCATACCTCTGGGTTGCTGTCGTTCAGGTCGATTGCCTGATAGGTGTAGCCAAGGCCCTCGACCCTCTCCCGCACATCAGCCCTTGGTCTTGGGGTGCAAGCGTCCAGCAGAAGCCCAGAACCCGGGTCAAGCCATGCCAGTGCGTTGGCGTAGCGGTCCTTCGACAGTCTCTTGTCCGGGTTCTTGAAGACGTAGGCCCGAAGCCTTTCATGCTCCCGCTCAAGGTTGAGCGACTGCTCGTGCGGGGCCTGAACCCTCGACACAACCGTTTTCGTCTTCAGGTCATAGACCCCTTCGGCGTTGGGGTCGTACAGCAGCTTACCTTGGGGAACGACAAGCGAATCTTGTGGAACCACCTTGTACACTGCAAGGTTGTAAACCCCGTATCCGGCTCTCTTTAGAGCAGCCTTGATGAGTGTGTTAAGCAATCTCGCCCCCTTCGCGCTGTACACGCTACAATGGGCAAGTGCCCACGTCTACGCCCATGCCCGAAAGATGGCCCGCCATCGGCTGCTCGTAGCACTGACGGCTTGGCCGCTCGTATTGATGACGTTGAAAGGCGCTGCGGCTTGGCCGTACTGGATGTTTAGGTTCGTCGCATCCGGCACGATCGTCACGCCTTGGTGGGTGCCTTGAAGATTCAGGACATTTACTTCGTCACCGACGTGGTAGCCGTGTTCTGCCGACACGCACTTGAGGAAGACCATATACAGTTTCGGCTGGGACCCTAGTGAATGCGCCAGCGTTAATGTGCCCCCAGAGGTAATCCCCTGCTGCCCACTCTCATAGGCCTTTTGGAACGGGAGTGCCGCACCGTTGGCCTCATACGCGGTCGCGTTTATCTTTCCTGCCCCTGGATCATCGCCGGTCGCACCCGTCATGAACAGCCCGGCGGCCAACTGCATCCGAACGGACGTGTCTCCGGCTTGGGCCGTGTCGAAGATCAACCGGCCGTCTTCGCTCCCATCCGTCGGATCGTCGATCTGAGATCGCAGCCGCCCGTAGATCATGGCTTCATCGGCCGCGTTACGACCCGATAGTACGAGCGACCCGACACTATCCGACGCGGCCGGTGAGGTGTTGTTTCGGTTAAACGTGAGAGTTGGCTCAAGGGATGTCCCAGCGTCGTCCGACCGGATTGTCAGGTCTTCCGCGAAGATATTAGCGGTATCCAGCTTCGCATAGTTCCCGTCGTTGACCGCCGTTCCATCTGCCCTGCTATACCCCTCGCACACCCAATTCCCCGACTCCAGCGACCGGAATCGCGCAATATCCCCGTCCGCCGTCGTAATGTTCGCCCCACCGGGGAGAATGAGCGAGGTTGCGTTGTGGGTGAGCGTAAGCGCGCCACGGAACCGGACCGTTCGCCGGATTCCCGCAGAGACGGTACCGAGAGAAACAATCGTCGTCGTCCCGGTGATGTCCACGAAATCGCCCGTCGCCGCACCGAGGTCCACGGTCTCGGCGGAGGCGATATCCGCCCCCTTGCTTGCAACCTCGGTACGGATGTCCGCCTGCACCTGGCGCATGCCGTCATTGACGGCCGAGGGCGCCATACCCTCGGGAAAGAGGGCGGTATTGCTCGCCGGGACCGGCGAGTAGTCTTTGATGCCTGCCATGGCATGCTCCCGTTATGCATTGAATGGACAGCGCGGAAGTCGGCTTGACGCCAATCCCTCCGCCGTCACCAGAGGCTCAGCAGCCCGCCCAGACCGGCGCCGATTGCCGCTCCCCAGGGTCCACCCACTTGTCCCCCGAGCGTGAATCCGGTCGCGGCACCGCCGAGCGGACCCGCACCGCCAGAAGACTGCGTTGTTGTGCTGGTGCCGCCATAGTTCCCCTGAATGAGGCCCGCATATTGCGCCAGCTTGTTGTAGGGAAGCTGCTGGGCGAAGTTGAACCGTGCGACCTGATCGTCGATGAGGTTCTGGGCCATCCCCTCTCGCGCCCGACCGACCGCCGCGAGCTGCGCGATATCCAAATAATCCTGCTGCGCCAGGCCCGGCGCGGCCGTCGCCGCTTGCTGCATGCGCGCCCGTTCGTCACCATAGTTCTGATAGGACATGCCGGACGAGATATCGGCGAGCTGCTGGGCCAGATTCTGCTGCGCGTTCGAATGCGCCGCGACATGCGCGCCGGAACCATAGCGGCCGGCCTGCGCAAAGCTGCTGTCGATCCCCGACGTCACCGCATTCCGATAGTTCCGGACGACTCCGCGCCCGGCGCTGTCGATGGCGCCCTGCAAATAGGGGTTCGCCCCGAGATACCCGCCCGACAGCGTGTCGCCCAGCGCCTCGCCGGCCACCCTGGTGAGGGGAGATCCCGCCATCGCCCGTGCGGCCTGGGCGTTAAGCGCCAGCTCCGTCTCGGGCGCGAAGGGCGCAACCGTCGTGCCGGGGAAGTGGTTCGGCCCCGGCGCGGTGTAGAGCCGTTCAGCCTCGCTGAAGATGTTCTTGAGATAGGGGATCTGCTCGGACCACGGCTCCGAGGTCTGTGTGGTGGTGTTGCTACCGCCTTTGGCCATCGCTCAAAAATCCTTCCGCAATATCACTGATGAACGATGGAAGCCGCGCAGCCGCCGCTCCCATCCTGGCCTTCCCGTGATCTCCATGCCGCCGCATCCCTGCTCCCTGGCCCATGCCTCGATGGGCTCCAGCGCATCGGCCCAATCTCCGGGGTCCGTTCCGGCGCACCATGTCAGGTCACAGAGTCGTCCCGCCGGATATGTCACGATGCGTGTTACCAGAGCGGCCCTGATCCCATCGCCATCAGCGGCGATCCAGAGCCGGCTATGTCCGGCGATCAACATTTGCTTCAAGGCCCGTAAGGTCCAAAGCGGCTCCCTGGCAATGGCGCGCTCCAGAAGCGGGGCAACGGACGGCCAGACCGCTGGCAATTCCGGCGGAGCCACGGCCTTGATACGGACCGTCACCGCGAGACGGGACCGGACCGTCCGCCGGCAGGCCCGCCGGGACCGCTTGCCTTGCCGCCGGACCTGTTCGCGCCGTTGCGGTCGGCACTCCGCGGCCCACCGCCAGTCCGGCCATTGCCGCCGAACCGACTCTCCCACTGCCGCGGAACTGCCGGGGTGAGCAGACCCGATTCGCGCAATCCCCTGGGCTGGAAGGTCGGCGCCATGAACTGCGCCGGGATCTGCGGCACCTCGTAAGGCTGAAGCCGGTACGGACCGAAGCGGTTGAGGAAGGCCTGCATCAGGGCCGGTGCGTATCCGGCGCCCGAATACATGCCGGTCGAACCGGCGGTGATCTGACTGGGTAGCTGGCCAAGCAGCATGGGCAACTCCTGGCGAGACGCCTCGCCTTCTGAGGGTTTCGACGATCGATGACGACGTGGAGCCCTAACCGATGATCGCGTAGCCGAACCGGCGATCGGCTTGCGCCGTGTCCGCATGACCGACGACGAAGCTGCCGTTGGCGCGCGCGGACAGATACAAGCCACCGGCGGCCTGCTCCGCCGCGGCGCTCGGGGTCAGCGGGATGAGAAGAATGGTGCTTCCGACTCCTGCGCGCGGGTCGCTGACGGTTGTGCTGGATTGGGCGGCCGAGAGGGTCAGCTCCCCCGTACAGTTGAGCTTGCCCTGGTTCATCCGATTGACCACGGTGGCGACCTGTCGCGGGTCGCCGCCGCCGGGCGGCAGGCTGGGGAAACTCGTCCCGGGGAAGCTCATCATCGCCGCCCCTCCGGTTTGGCGACGAGATCGACGCCCTGAATGTGCCGCCACTCCGCGCCGGCCGGCAGGCTGATCCGCGCCCGATGATACCGTCCCGCCGACCGCGCAGGGCATTCGCCATGAATGTTGGTGCGGGTCGCCGGTCCCCAAGCTACCTCGTCCATCGTCCGGTTCCGTACGCCGAGTTGGATGGACGGCTCCGTCCCTGTCGAAAGACCGCCCTCGACGATCGGCCGCACCGACGAGATCACCGCCCGCCGGCCGGGAAACAGCTGCGCCTCGCCGGTGTCCACGGTCGCCGGAAGCGTGGGACCGGTGAACAGGCTGAGCCGGCGTGCCGGATCGAAGGCCGAAAGCAGAATCAGGCCGCCGGTCCAGTTGCGCGAGTCGAGGGAGAAGCCGAGTGCGTCGAGGCTGCTCGAAACGCTGTCGAGACTGTCCAGCGTATAGGAGGATTCCGACAGCGACGGGTAGACCAGGTCCATCTCGACTTCGGCTTCGGACCACCGCCCGGCGGTCCAGTTGTAGATCAGCAGACGGTTCGGCGTGCCGTTGACACTGCCGTTCCCCGGATAGGAAACGATGTACAACTTGTTGATCGGATCGATTGCCGCGCTGATGCGATGCAGGTGATTCTGATCGACCGTCCGCCAGAAGGACTTGTCCACCTTCTGGTCGCCGATCGGCTGCAGTTGCTGACCGCCGATCAAGGCATGGAAGCCGTCATTGTCGAGAAAGAACGCCGTCGTCTCGAAGTTGGCGATCGATCCTTCGGCGACAACGCCGCGATTGCGCGCGATCTCGTCGAACTGGAAGATCAGCGGAGCACCGATATAGGTCATCCGCTTGATCGACCGCTCTTGGAAGACGATGCCGTACTCGCCGCCGACCAGCCCCTGCACCCATCCGCCGTCCGGAAGCGTCTGGAAGTCGGCCTGCGTCGCAGCCGAGGGGGACCAGGTTTCCGGATTGTTGATCCCGCTCCATTGGACCCGGTTGGGAAAGCCGCTGATGCGACCGATCACCACGAAATCGCGCACTGTCGAGACGAAGCGCCCGAATGGCGGATCGCCGGCCAGCGCAGCGAAACGGGTGGCGCTCCCAAGCGCCCAGCTCTGCGGCGCGTCGACGCCGTTGACCGCGATCACGAGATCGCCGAACTGGGTGAAGCTCCAGCCGCCATCGGATGCCGTGCCATAGGGGCCGCCGCTGGCCCGCGTGACGCCCGTCCAAGCGGCGCCGTCGAGGTGATAGAGATGGCCGGCATCGCCGGCGAAGTTGAAGACATTCGCGGAAGAATCGCGCGTCGCGAATGCGCCCTGGCAACGCCCTGCCAGCGCGTCGCTATAGGCGACGAGTCCGCTGAGCGGCCGATAGCTCGTCGCCGACGGAAGCACGTTCAGCGCCCGGGTCGCTCCCGGATTCTGGAAGTCCGGCAGATCCGGACGATAGTCCCCTACTGGAATCATGACCACCCTCCCGGCGCTACAGGAATTGCTGCCCAGATATCGTTCGCCTCGCCCTCGCCGGACCAGCTGCCTGACGCATCCGCCGCCTGCGCCCAGCCGAAGATCGTCGCCGCTCCGACGCTTCCGATTCCCGAGATGCCGGACACCGCGATCATCGCATCACCGGCCGTGTCGACCGTGGCGCTTCCAGCCGCCCCGATCCCCGAAACGCCCACGACCGCCACGGCGCAGTCGATCCCGACCCCGACACTCCCGACAGCTCCCATGACGGCGATGCCCGACGGAAACACGACGACGTCGGAGCCGCCTGTGTTCTCAGCGGCGCGGATCTCCATCAACGCCAATGCCTTGGCGCCTCCATCCGAGAAAGTAATAGTGAAGCTCTCTTGAATGCCCGCCGCGGAGCCTTGCTTATGGAAGAACCCGCTATAGCCCGACGCGGCGTCGTTTCCGTGAAAGGCCCCCGCTTCTTCGTCCAATTCCCATCCGCTGGCATAGCTGCCGCTGGGCTCGCTGTCGTCGTCGATGCCGGCGACCACGGCGAGCAACAGGCTGCCGTCCGCCTCCGGCGTGTAGAAGTTATCGCCGCCGCTAGTGTTGAAGCCCACGCCCGTGAAGGTCGGCGAAACGCCAATGTCGTCGAGAGTATCGACGCCACCGACGGCCCAGACGAACAGCCGCAGTGCCTGAACGTTGGCTGCGACGGTAACGGTTACATCGCCGGTGCCCGGCGTTGCGCCGGGGAGCTTCCAGAGCTTCGCGTAGTAACTGCCGCCGCCCGTCTTAACCGAATTGACCGCAACGGCGCTGGTGTCGCCGTTCCAGTCGATGCTGGAAATCGCCGCATCGCCAGTGCTGCGGTAGGACACACCGAAATACAGCGCATTGGCGCCGGCCGGCATCGTGAAGCCGGCGATTGTTTCCGTGTTCCGCGAAGATTCCGCCGTGTAATTGGCGGCCGGCGAGACGCCGAAGGCGAGGATCGTCGCCATGGCCCGTTATCCGCCGATGAAGATGATTGCGGCCATATGGACATCCATATCAGCCGATCCGGATAATCGCGCTGGCCGGATCCGCCGCCGGGAACTGGATCGTGAAAGTGCCCGACGAGACGGTCTTGTCCGCACCGAAATCCAGCACCGCCACGGCCCGGTTGCCGTCGCTGGCGTTGTAGATCAGGGCAGCGCGCGCGGTGAAGCTGGCGCCGTCCCACGAGATATCCGCGAAGTCGGTATAGGCGGTACCGCCGGCGGCTGTCGGATCGACGCGACTCAGCGACTTGCCGCCGGCCGCATATCCCGCCCCGGAGATCTCGCCGCTGGTCGTATAGACGGTCGTCGCGGCGCCAAGGTTTGCCGCGCTGCTATAGAGGGCAACCTTGAAATCGTGCCCGTCCGCCGCGTTGAAACGGTGGATGCCCTGAAGCAGTTCGCGCTTGAAGCTGTCACACATCGCCTGGGTGATGGCCATCGTCTTGTCTCCTTGCAATCGGGAACGAGCGATCGCGCGCTTCTAGAGCGCCGGCCGATCCCCGCGGACCTGGAGCACGGAGCCGCCCCAGCGGGCCCGATCCTCCGCCGTCATTGCGGCGCGCACGGCATTCTCATAGGCTGCGCTCCAGACCGGCAGCCGCTCGTCGTTCATCAGAAACGGCGTCGCCTCGAGGAGACTGGCATAGAGATAGATGTCCGGTGCGCCGGTCAGCAGCCGGTTCGCCGGCCGGCTGGGCGAGAGGGCGTCGATCTTCTTGTAATAGGCCATCTCGGCGTCATAGGCGGCATCCGGCGCCGGCCCGACCTGGATCGCGTCGCCGATGATGGTGTAGACGACCGGGCGGCCGGCGCTCGATCCGGCCCAGCTCGCGTCGAGCTGCTGCGGCGTCACATAGGACAGCGCCGTCACCGGATTCGTGTTCAGCTGAAAGTTCCGCATCTCCAGAAAGCCCGGCGGCAGCGCGACATAGCCGCCCGTCAGGCTCGCGGTCGCCCGCGTCTCCATCGCGCGCAGCCGCAGGTCGCGGTTTATCCGCGTCTCGGCCAGCGCGATGAAGTCGGGAATGAACGGCGTCAGGGTCGGGTCGTCCGGCCGCGCGAGCCAGTTCGCGATCGCACTCTTCAGGTCCGCATAGGTGGCAAGCGCCATGATCGATTTCTCCTAGAGTCGGCCGGGCGCGGTGCGCAGATAGCGATATTCGCTGCTGTTCAGCTTCCGCCTCACCGCCGGCCAGTGATTGCGATCGAACAGGTCGATGCCGTCCTCGCTGCGCCATTTCAGAATGATGATGTCCGGAATGGCCGCGGCGCGACGCACCTCCCGCGTGCGGGACCAGCCCTGGTCGTCAGCAGTCTGCAGCGCCTTGTTACGCTCCAGAACCGGCGCCACGTCCTGCACGCTCTCGATGGTCGTCCGGCCGGTAAGGGGATCGTAGCTGTGATACTCGAGCAGACCTGTCAGAGGGTCGAAGCCCAGAACCCGTTTGCGCATCGAGACTGTCTCCGAAATGGCGGATCGGCCGGGCGGCGCAGCGAAGGCCGGCAAAGAAAAAGGGACCGCGGCCCATCGGCGCACGACCCCATCCAAGAATATCTAGATTATAGGTTTATATTCCTGATCCTGTCAAGCGGAAAGGACGCAGCGATCGATTCAGTGCTGCAATGCCTGTCGCCTCAGGACATATCGTCGAAACAGCCATGTCAGAAGATATCTGCCAGCGACGCAGACGCCAAAAAGAAGGGCGATGAACGATATTAGCGTAGAAGCAATATAGGGCCACCCTGTGCCATAAGGCCAAAAGAACGGAAAATTAAAAAGGAAGGAAAGCAGCACGACAATCAGGGGCCCGGTGAGAACCACCGCAACCAGGAATGCGGCAAAGAGTTGGGCTGGCGACCTGTTGCCAACTCGCCTTGATGCTTCCGAAGAGATGGATCGGGCAACTCGATCAGACCGCCCCAACCGCCTCGCCAGTCCAACCCATTATCGTGCGAGCCGCATTAGGCCCATGATCGCCAAGGGCGTCACCAGGTCGGTGAGGATGACGGAGCCCCACATGATGAACATCTCGGCGACGTTGTGTTGCACGTCATATACTTAGCAGGCGGTGCATCGAGGAAACCCATTGAAGCGCCTCGCTAGGCCTGTCGGGAAAATTTACACAGGCGTTTCCTGCGCATCCCTAGTGCGCTGAACCGATACAGAAAGCGAGATTGGCATAGGTCTTGCGTTCGATGGCCGTACTTGTTTTTTCGCACTACCCAGGGGAGGCTGGAGCATGAAGTGGCGTTTGGTTTTGATGGCAGGTGTTCTTGCGGCAATGGCTGTTTCGACGGCCAGTGCCGCTCCCATCACGCAATCGTTCTCGTTTTCGGCAACGGACTTTCGAAACTACCACACTCGCGAGCCTGTCACGGCCCCGGACCCAATCGTCCGTGGGAGCTTCGGGATTACCTATGATGACACTTGGCCACTCTACCAAAGGAACATCACGCCAAACTTCGTGAACGTGGAAATTGCTGGCGTTTCTTACGGCCTAGACGACGTGTCGTCTCAGGTCTCCGTAAACTACACCTATGTCGGCAATCTTCCTTATTATAACATTGTTCTTGGAGGACTAGACCTAGATGCAAACGGCATAGGCCGGGGAAGTGATGACTTTCTGCTGCGTATAATCATCAATACCGATGGTACAATCCGTCCTTCTACGTTCCGTTACACAACTTTAGCGACCCAGATCGTGTTTGAGGCGATGAACATCGAGTTGGGAGAGGCGACGGCAGTTCCAGAGCCATCCGCCGCTTCTCTCCTCGCTTTCGGCCTTCTGGGAATTGGCTCCTTCCTCGCCTTGCGTCGTCTGTCAGGACGCGAGGAACACACCATCAGTGCGGGCGTTCTCAAGCATTGCAGTCCCGATCAAGCCTGAGGCGAACCCAACCAAGGCGGCGATGGGGCAAGCTGGGCTTGAGATAGACGCGCCATTATGGCGCAAAGGCGACCAGCGCTTAGGGCGTGACTAAGGCATCCTGGATCGACAACCGATCTGGGGTGTCATCAATGTTGAAAGCCATTGCCGAGTTGCTGGAAAGGCGCGCCGCCCTGGCCGCGCGCCAGGAGGAAATCAAGCTCGAGATCGTCGAGATCGACGAGAACCTCATCGCGCTCGACCGTGTTCTGGTCCTGCTGGACCCGAGCTATCGGCCCAGCGCGCCAGCGAAGCGGCGGACGAAGACGATCGAGCGGTACTTCGGCCGCGGCGAGCTGTCGGACGCCACGCTGGCCATCCCGCGCGATGCCAAGGAACCTCTGACGGTGGCCGACTGCGCCGCGGCGATCGTCAGGGCGAAGGCGCTGCCCGACGACACGCTCGGCCGCGTCAAGGCGAACGTCGCGGCCACGTTGACGACCCTCGTGAAGCGGGATCGAGTGCGTCGGTTGCACAACGGCGACGGACACACCGTCCACTGGGAGATCGCATGATAGACGCCTACGTCGCCATCGGCTTTCAGCCCAGCGTCTCCGGCGGCTTGTTGCCCTGCCAGTAGCCCTTCAAATTGCCGCTCACCGGGTGCGCCAGAGCCTTGGCCAGGACCGCGCGGCACAGCCAGCTCGTCAACAAAATCAGGGGCGGCCCGTCCGAGCCGCCCCAAGTGCCCGTCTTCCTTGCCGCCTACGGCGTCGTCAAATCGGCGACCACGCCCGAGGCCGCTTCCTGCTTGGCGACCAGCGCGTATTCGGCGAGGAGCTGCCGCTTCTCGCTGTCGCCGGTCTTCGAAAGAGTGTGCTGCTGGAACGGCCGCAAATAGGCGACGCCCCAATACTCCATGTCGAGCACGAGCGCCGAGCGGTCGCGGCTGAAGCGGCTAGCCACGATCTTGTGCTCGCCGAAATCGGAGACATAGACGTCCGCCCCGGCGATGATCGTCGCCTGCTTCATGCCGCTGTTCTCGCGGTACTGCGTCGCGATGCCGGCGAAGCTGGAGCCGACGGCCTTGTTCTTCGGCCCGACGAGAATAGTCGACGGATCGCCGCCATTGCTCCAGCAGGACTGGATGACCTCCTTCAGCAGGTCTTCCGTGTAGGGTCGCTCGGTACCGTCGGTCGCAACGGACACCGTGCCGGCGGAAAAACCGCCGGACAGCCCGCCGGTTCCGCGGCTGACGTTCGAGGTCAGCCACGCCTCGACCGACCCCGTGGTACGGGCCACCGAGGAAGAGCCTCCGACGGACGCCTGGTTGCGGGTCAGAATGGCCTCCATGTCCCGCTTCAGCTCCTTCCCCTTCTTGGCGATTTGGTAGCTCAGCTCTGACTTGCGGCCGGCCTTGTCGGTCGCCTCCTGCGTGCCGCTGACCACCACGGTCTTGTCGGAGATCTGCGTGTAGTTGCCGACCCGCGCCGTCGGCATCACGTCGTCGAGGCTCGCATCGTCGCCCTCGATCACCGCGTTGCTCTCGTCGGGGCTGGCGAGGCTGTCGGTCTGCCATTCATGCAGCGTGTTCTTTGCCTTCAGCTTCTGCGCCATGGCAAGGAACGGCGTCTGCGTCGGGCTGAGGTTGTAGATCACCTCGCTCAGGTCCTCGCGATCGCCGATCGAATCGTAGCTGTCGAACGTGTGCGTCGGTTGTCCCATAACTCTCTCCTCGCGGTCTGATCGCAGCGCTTGAGGATCAAGCGGTGCGTGAATCAGCCCGCTAAATCGGAAATTGGCGGTTCGATTCAGCCAACGAATGTGAATCATTCGTTGGCATCGAACCGCTAAAGCATGTCTTCGATAAGCCGGGCGGCATCCTCCGTCCGGCCGGTGCTCTTGAGGCGTTTCAACATGGCAGCGCGCCGCTCTTTCGCCCGCTCGCCCCGCCCCGGCGCGGTTCCCGGCTTCTGCACTTTCGGGAGCGACGCCAGCCGCTGGGAGACCTTGTCCTTCGATGCCATCATCCGGTCATGGAGCATCGCCTTGCGGGCGAGGATGACATCGCGGTGGTCGGTCAGCCGGGCAAGGTCCTCCGGCTGATAGCCGGCGTCGATCAGATAGGCCGAGAGCGCCGCCTTCTCCCGCGGTCCCTTCACCGGATCGGCGAAGTCGGGGAGCTTTTCGGCAAGCGCCCGCCGCTGCTCGGCTATATAGCGCAGATCGGCCTGCTGCAGTTCGAAGGCACGCTGCTGCTCCTGCTGCCGAAGCGCGACTTGCGTCGCCTCGGCTTGGCCGAGCTGTGCCGACATGGTTTCGTGGATGGGCTGAAGCTGATTGAACCGGACCGGGTCCTCGGCCGCCAGCCGCGCCCAGTCGATGCCGGCGAACTGCGCCTGCATCTGCTGCCGCAGATAGGGGATGAAAACGTCGAGCTCTTGCACATAGCGCTGCCGCTCCGCCTGGGTTGCCGCGGCCTCCTGCTCGACGCGTTCGCGTGCCTGCCGGAGTTCCCGCCGCTCGTCGCCGAGACGCATGGTCTTGCGCGTGTAGTCGGCGCCGCGCTGGTAGCCCTTGAGAAGCTCGGCGAGCGTGACCTCCTGCTCCTGCCCATCGATCTTGACGGTATAGCGGGGCTGCTCGCCCTCATCCTCCTCGGACTCCGGTGCGGCGGACAAATCCGCGTCAGTGACAGGATCGGCATCGTCCGTCCCGTCGTCACGTCCGGTCGGCCGATCCGTTTCAGGGGCCGTGGGCTTGCGTCGCCCCTGATCGGCCCGCCCGGAGGCCTCTTCGGCCTCGATCAGGCGCTCGATCTTGCGGGCGGCAGTGGGAAGATCCAACGCCTGGGTGTGTTCGGATGCAGTTGCCGGTTCCAGCGTCGCTGCGTCGGTCATGGTGGTGTTCCTTGGTTGTGATTGAAGATGTGATGACAGGCAGTAGACAGCCGCTCAGCGTCGGTCATAACCCGCCCGATGGGGGCTGGCATCGTCTCCACGACCACGACTTGCGCGCGGTCGACAGACAACCCCAGGTTGTCCTCGATGCGTCGTTATGCTAATTTGGCTCCGGGTTTGTTAGCGGGTGGGGAGCCTATCGTCATGAAGTCTTGCGTTCTTGTCCTCGCACTCATCGGCCTGCTCGTAGGTATTGCGCCGGCGGCCCGGGCCGATCTTGCGGCAGGCATCGCCGCTCAGGAAAGCTGGGACTACGAAACCGCTTACCGTGAGTTGCTGCCGCTGGCGGAGGGCGGCAACGCTGAAGCGCAGTGGCGTATCGGCATGATGCTGCATTTCGGCCAGGGCATGCCAACAGACTCTGGCGAAGCGGCGCAGTGGTATCACCGCGCCATCGCACAAGGCCATCCCGATGCGGCCTATCATCTCGGGATGATATACCATATGGGAGATCCGAGCGAGCAGGACCCGGTTGAGGCAGTTCGCTGGTACCGCTTTGCCGCGGAGCGCGGAAAGGCCGAAGCTCAGTTTCTGCTCGGTGACATTTACCATTACGGCTGGAACGGTGTATCGATCAGCATCACAGAGGCGCAGCATTGGTATAAACGAGCCGCTGCCACCCTTCAGGCGGATATCGCGAACGGCGAGGTTTATGGTCAGTACTTTCTTGCGCGGCTATACCATGCGGGACAGGGGGTCGCGCGCGACATGCGCGAGGCTGCGCGCCTCTATCACGCGGCTGCGGAGATCAACGTCGCGGCCGCTCAGATGATGCTCGGCTACTGGTACTTGCGGCCGACCGAAAAATCCGCAGACCGTGAGTTGCCACTTCCCGATCGCGATATTCTCACGCCGGATATCATTGAGGCTTACAAATGGTACGCGCTTGCTGCCCGCCATCGACGTCCGCACCCTGATGCCGAGAAGATGCGCGATTGGATTGCCGAGAGAATGGTCACCGAGGATCTCATCGAAGCCAAGCGCCGCGTCGAAGCCTGGTCGCCACAACCATTGCCGCGTTGATGCGGAACGAGGTTATCTACTCGCGCGGCGTATAGAGTTCCTGGGCGCGGATCTTTCCTTCCACATCGTCCAAGACCCGCACAATGTCCGGGATTTCAGTTGCGAAATATTTGGCTACTGCGCCGAGGTAACCAGGGAGGATTTGCCTCCGCCCCCGTATGGGAGGTGGGCTGCTGGGAACATACACCTGCGCTTCGGGCTCCGGTCTGGTATAGGGCATCCATTCCGCGAGGCCGAGTTGCTCCGCCTCATCGGCCTGGATCACCAGAGGTTTGTCTCCTCTGACGAGGAGGCGTTCGTCATTCTCCGAATTTCGCGCGACATACTGATCGCCGTTCAGATATTCGAAGATCACGGGATGCCCCTCGCCCCCCGGGCTTGACCGAAAAACCCCCTTAGGAAGCCACTTCGTCCTTTGCGGCGAAGAGCTAGGCGCCGTCTCGGCGGGATTGTCAGAGATAGGGCGCTCCCGCCATTCCCTTCTATCGGCAGTACTCTCGCGATCGGACCTGACGGGCTGGCCGTCATCCGCGCCTTGGGCGACGCTCCTATCTTCCGATACGCTCGTGACTGGTCGACCCGCCGCAAGAAGCCGCACCGGATCGCTGCGATCATACCCGCCGACCGCGGTTTCGAAACCGCGCCGGATCCGCGCCGCCAAGCTCTCGTCGCTGTCCCCATTGCGCCGATAGACAACACCGTCCGGACCCACAAAGGCGGCATACGAGTCGATCTCGCCATGTGCCTCGAAACGCCGCTGGTCGTCCTCGGATAGCCGTTCGGCCGTCCGATAGGCGGCTGGATGAACGCGCTGCGCGAACGCCAGCCGCTCGGCCGTTGAACGCGGTCCCCGCTTCAGGAAGTCCAACCCGTCATCGTCCAGTTGCTCACGGTATAGTTTAACGACGCTCTGCGGCAGCAGATCGTCTTCGTCGGTCCGAAACGGATCGATGCTTGTCGGCAGGGGTAGCACTGGCAGAACTCGCTCAACCGCTCTGCCGGCAGCCTCGGGCATTCTCTCCTCCCATACATCGAGAAGCCCGCTCGTCATCGCCGGCTGCCGTACGCGCGTCATCGATCCGGATTGCGGCCGGTATTTCGTGGAAAGCGACATCGCTGCAAATCCTTTCTGGGAATGACGGTGCGATCTGGCACCAGGCCAGCCACCACCGTCTGTAAAGAGCGAAATACTGCAACCGTTCGACGAGCGAACACCTCGACCGTACGAACCGGTATCACCAGGTCGCCGATGCCCTCTTGGTCGAACCGGACACCCAGATCAGGCCGAGATCGGCGCTGTACTTAAGGACAGCGAGTGTAGGCGATCCTCTGCGCGAGGCGCGGTCTCGTTGCTACCCGCCATAGGGCGATCATCGTCCCCGGGAAGGCGGAAGCGAGGAACGCGGCGATCACGTCGATCGGATAGTCGGTCGGGGCCGGAGCCGAGAAAGTCAATCGCACCCACGTCGAATAATGGAAAGCGGCGGAGGCGATATATCCCTGCGTCACGGCGAAGACCGCCGGCAGCAGTAATGCCGTCACGGCGCACATTGCCAAGTAGAGCCGATAGGATGGCAGCAAGCGCGCCCAGACATCTTCCATCACCTCACCAACCCGGCTCTTAAACCCCACCCTGCGACTGTCGACGATTCAAATCTGGTCGGACCACTCGGCACGTATAGCGCCAAAGTCTTCGCTGGACCTGCCAAAACTCACGGCGACTGCGCCCTCAGCCCTCTCCCTCCACTCGGAGTGGAGCTTGAACGGCTATTCGGGCAAGCGGTGCCAACTCGCTGGAGCATTACGGGAGTGTTGTCGAATAATCCTCTTCGCATCCGATCACGTGCCATCGCCCCTTTACTTCCTTTACCAAGCATCGTTCGTCTGCGAATGGACCTTCCGCGCAGCTAACGTCCCCAGCGCGGCATTGCTGGAAAGAGATATAAACCGCCGCGAAGCCTGGTTTCGAAATGCGGCAATCGTCGGATGCGATCAGATCCGAGCAATAGATGTCACCCGGAGCGAACTCCTGGACATGGTCAACAAAATAGGTCACCAGCACTCCGCGCTTTCCTCGCCAACGGCGCACGTCCTGAATGCCGGCGCGTTGACACAGCCGCAGCTCAGCCCGGACGCCGCAAGCGGCAAACGTCTCGACCGCGCAAACCGGCGTCACCGGATCGCCGATGCAATCGCTAGTCGCATCGGCTACGGAGATCACGTCGAAGTCGCCCCTGTACCCTCGGCTATGGCGATAGGCACCTCTACCAGGTTCGCCAGCGGCCCACTCGAGCACCTGCCAGCGTCCACCAACTTTGCGGAGGAGGTAACCAACGGGACGCCACGGCTTTACTTCGCCGTTCTCACTTCCGCCACCAAATTCCTGAAGCGTATCCACCTGGACCAGACCCGCTTCGCGGATGATGCATTTTCCGCCCGGATTTCCGGACCAGCACAATCGATCGCCAGATCGCAGGGCGAGGACATCTATGATTACATAATGCGCTGTTCGGACCGATTGCATGGCAGACGGTTCGAAAGCACCGACACCGACGCTCTTGCAGAGATCCCTCTGGCCACGCGCAAAGCAGGCGATCAGCGTCTCGACCGCGCAAGTGGCGGTGATCGGATCCCCGATGCAACGGCTTGTCGCATCCGTCTCCGTTACGGTCCGGACTTCGCCGTGGCTGGGTCGCAAGACTGCAAAGACAGCCACGGCAGTCGCCACAACAAGAAGACGAGCGCGAATTTTCATTTCTGCAACTTATGGTAGAATTATCTCGCTGTCAACGAGTTCGGGCGCTTGCATCCCTTCTAACCATGGTGTCGGATCGATAACGCGTCCACTCGGATCACGCACCTCGATATGTATGTGGTTTGTGATGCCTTCGTACCGCGTGCCGAGATCCTGTGAAACACCGATCTGCGTACGGCCGGCCTCAACGCGATCGCCAACCTTCAAGCCGTCGGCGGGACTGACATAAAAGTGTCGAACGACATATCCGTCTTCTGTCGTCACTTCGACATAACGGTAGCTGAGATCGTCACCATACGGATAACCGATCTTCGTCACAGTTCCGCTCACTGCGCTGACGACGGTTGCGGCCGGCTCGGCGATGATATCGACACCCTGGTGCTGCCGCTTGCCACCATCCCGCCGCGCACCGAAGCGGCCTTCACCAAAGGTATCATTCCCGCGAACTCGACCATCTGGTACGGGGCTGATCAGAGATGGTGGTCCGGCTTCGTTTTGAGTCACCCCCCGTATCGGGTGTGTTTGACCATTCTCGGATTTATGAAGATCTTCAACTTCTGCCGTGTTCATAGATGTACTATCAGCGATGGAGGGCGCTCCTTGACGGAGAACAGACGTGAGTTCTAGCCGCTTGTAACTGCCTACGGCATTCTCAAGCCCGCGCCGGATCCGCGCCGCCAATCCTTCCCCGCTGTCCTCACCGCGCCGATAAACGATCCCATCCGGACCAACCAAGGTGGAATGCTCGTCGAGCATTCTGCGTTCGCGGAAGAGCCGCTGTTCGGGTTCTGAGGCCGGTTCGGCCGTCTGGTGCGCTGCCGGATGAACACGTTGCACGAAAGCCAGATGTTCGGCTGGCGAGCGCGGCCCCCGCTTCAGGAAATCCAACTCGTCCTCATCCAGTTGCTCACGGTACAGATTGATGACGCTCTGCGGCAGCAGGTCATCCTCGCTGATCTGGAACAGATCGACCTTCGGTGCCAACGGTGGCACTCGAAGCCGCTCGTCCCAGACTTCGAGGAGTCCACCCGTCATCGCTGGCCGGACGAACGCTGACATCGATCCGAACTGCGGCCGATACTTCGTGGGAGGCAACATTGATGCATATCCTCTTCAAAGAGTGGCGGCATGACCCGGCCGCAAGCCGGCCGTCATTTGAAATGCCGAGGCGGCCAACCGGAAGATTGAGATCAGTCCACTCGCGCCGTCGACTCCTCCAATGCCGCGAGTTGCCGATCGGCCAGCTTGCCCGTGTCCAGCGCGCTGGTCAGATGCCCCTTCAGGCGGCCGAGCAGCTTGACCATCAGCCAGAGCCGCTCACGCTCGCGTTCCTGCGGCTCGGCCGTTGCGGCCCAGGCCGCGCGCAGGTCGGCCTCCACGGTCTCGAACGCCTCGACCAGCAGCGGGTCCGCAAGCAGCCGCCGCGCCTGCTCACCGCGCGTCGATTCCTGTTCCAGTCTCATCGCGCTGCTCCCGTTCCATTGGCTGCGCGCATCGCCTGCGCTTCGCGCTTCAGCGCGATCTCCGCCGTCAG
Source organism: Virgifigura deserti (assembly GCA_003576685.1). Taxonomy (GTDB): domain Bacteria; phylum Pseudomonadota; class Alphaproteobacteria; order Dongiales; family Dongiaceae; genus Virgifigura; species Virgifigura deserti. The sequence continues at coordinate 107,346 of QOZR01000011.1, read as the reverse complement.
CTCCTCGCGCTTGAGCGCCAGCTCGGCCTCCAGCTTCGCCCGATCGAGGGCAAGCTCCGCCTGCAGCCGTTCCCGGTCGAGTTGCAGCTTTGCCTCGTCCAGCTTCATCTGCTGCTGCAGCGCCATCAGCCGTGGATCGGGTGGCGGCGCCTGGGGCGGAGCAACCGGCGGTGGTGCCGGCGGCGCAGCCGGCCGCTGCGCCGGATCCGCGAAGTAGGGGTCGGCCGACTTCAGCCCGGCGTTCTCCACCAGCTTCGAAAGCGTGTTGTAGATGTTCTCGAGCGTTACCAGCGGCCCGTCGGCGCCGCCCTGGAACTGGATCGCCTGCACCTGGATACCGAGCAGGGTCTGCAGATGCATCAGCATCTGGTCCTTGTTGCCGGTGCCGAGCCCCACATTGATCGTCAGGTCCATGCCCGTGTTCCACTGGCGCGGGTCCATTGGCACCCAGCGGTTGCGCAGCCGGATGATGCGCGGCGCGTGCTGATACCTGCCGATCAACGCGAGGATCTTGCGGAACAGGTCCTTCACGCCGGTTTCGGCGAAGACGCGCGCGATCAGCTCGATGCGCTGCTGCGCCGCAGTCATGATCTGCGCGATGCCGGTCGCCGTCTTGTTCAGGCTGTTGGCGTCGAGGCCCTGGTTGTACTTCGTGACTCCCGTCCGGCTCTCGCGGATGCCGTCGATATAGTCCAGCATCGGAAAGGCCTGCGCCGCAACGAGCGGTGTGTCGAGCGGCATCACATGCCCCTGCCCCGGCATGGCGCCGCTCTTGAGGCGCACGATGCCGCCCGGCCGGCTCGTCAGCATATCGTCGAGATTGACCTGCTCGCTGATGACGTGCCGCCCGTTGTTGCTGAGATAGAGATTGTCGAGGATCTGCCGCAGCACGGTCGATTTGATGAGCTGCAGATCCATCACCAGATCGGCGACCGACAGGCCGAAGAACCGATGCGGCATGATGATCGGCGTGACGGACACGAACGGCACGCCCTCGAACGGCTCGTTGTCGAGGATCTCATGCGCCCCGCCGCCGACCGTCACCTTGCGCCGTTCGGCGATGCCGTCGCCGTCCCAGTCGACTTTGACATAGCATTCGGTGATCCAGACCTCGCGCATCGCGCGGTTGACCCCGCCGGCGTCACCGAAATCCGACAGCCCCTCCGGGCCGAACCGCGCCCGCCGCTCGCCTGTCGGATCGTCATCTTCGTCCGCACTCGCCAGCCGATCCACCATATCCGGGTCATAGCCCGCCTCGATCAGCTCGGAGACGGTCTTCCGGATGCGGTGGCCGACGAAGGCCGCCTCGTCGATCGACCGCGCCCGCGGCGAGATCAGGAACTCCTCCGGCGGCACCGGCAGAATCCGGACGCAGCCATAGCCCGTCCGCCGCTTGACGACGAAGTCATGAAGCGTGACCGGCGCCTCCACGGCCTGCCCTTGCGGCCCGGCGACGACACCGAGCGCCTCATAGGCACTGTGCTCGATGACCTCGACCTCGGGATCGGCAAGGACGAGCTGCATCTCCTCGAAGCTCTTGCCCGCATAGCTCTCGCGCACCGCCTCCTCGCCCGAGTCCCACCAGACTTTGGCAATGCCGTTCTTCTGCAGCAGCGCATCCTTGAACAGCGTATAGAGGATCAGGAATCCCGGATTATCCCGCGTGAAGATCCAGTTGGCGTACTCGGTCGCCTGGCGGGCAGCCTCCTCGTCCTCCGGCCCGGTCGGCTCGAAGCGGACCACGTCATCGCCGGCGGTAAAGACCTTCAGCAGCGACGGCAAGATCCACTCGATCGTATCGGCCACGTCGGTCGAGACCACGCGGCTGCGGCCTTCGATCTCGTTGCCGAACGGCTCGCCGAGATAGTAGTCGAGCGCCTTGCGCCGCTGCTCGGCGAGCTCGCCGCCGAGATGCGCCACCGCCCCGTCGATCTCCGCGGAGAGGACGGCCTTCAATTCGCTGTCGGTCATGGTCGTCATCGCGTTGTCCTGTCCTTCCGTGGCTTGGAACGCAGCATCGGTGGGATTGGCGGCGGAGACGGTATGGGTGGCGGTCCGGACTCATCGGCCGCGCAGGCGACCGGACGCGGCACCATCTGCCGCTCCAGCTCGGCCACACGCGACTCGAGCAGCCGCAGCCGCCTCTCCAAGGCGATGCTCATGACGTCGTCCTCTTGCAATGATGTCGATAGACCGGGTCCGCTCGACCGCTCAGATGAATGGTCTTGAGCGTGCGACGCTTTCAGAATCGATCAGGCGCGGACCATTCGAACGAGCCACTGCCATGATCTGGTAGCGGCGAGAACGCAGAAGTAAAGGATCAGCGGAATAGCACCGATGACGCCGCCGAACAGCGGGAACAGCACCAAGTTGTGCCATTGCAGGTTGCAGTCAACGCCTAGCCAAGCCGAAAGGCCGTCCCCATCAAAGCTGCTGTAGTCGCAGAACTCGCCTTGCGGATTATGCTGCAAGGCGGCGTAAGTTGCCGCAACGGACCATGTCAAACCCATGGCAAAAACAAAACCGCAGACGATGAAGTAGCACCGTTTCGCCATCCGCCACCCCCTCTCGGAACGGCTCTCCGGCGCCTGCTTCGGAGGCGTTCGGAATCTCGGCGCCGTCTCCCGATCCTGCGGCATCGTCTGTGTCATGCCGCCGCGTCTACGCAGCAGGTAACGCAGAAGTGCGATACCGCCTAAGGCGAGTGCGAGCGGTCCAAGCAGCGGGCCGGATATAACAGCAAACGATGTAAAAAACAGGCCTGCCAGCGCCCCGAGACGTACGTCGCAGATTCGGATAATGTGCGTGAAGTTCGCCGGCTCCAGCCCCGACACAAATTCGCAGAGTTCCCGAGGCGAACGTTCGAACGTGAGATAGCAAACCGTCAAGCTGACCAATACGCCAAGGAAAAGAGACGAGCCGACGTAGGATTTTAGGAAGATTCGAGAGCCGCTCATCTTCGCTCGTCTCGTGCAGCTACCGCGCCCTGTCCTTACGCCTGAGGGCTGCGTCTGAGCCACCTCAGTAAGGCAGCGACACTCAGGTATAGCGCGACAGGCAGGAGGAAAATGCCAGAGACGAACGCTGCATTGATGGCAACGAGAGGGGCGAGGTTACCGAAGACGATATTGCAATAGCCATGCTGCAAGATGATATCGCCGCGCTCCCCTTTTGGAACATACTCGCAGTAGGCTCCCTGAGGATTGTGGTCCAAAGCCATGTAAACCGTCGCCGCTCCGCCAAGCATTCCTGATAGGAGCGAAAATGCCACATAAACCTTAAGGAAGATTCGCGAGCGGCGCATATACGGGCCTTCTCTGTTATTGCTCCCAGAGCCTGGACTGATAGACGTCGGCAACCCGTGCGCCATAGTCGTTCACATGCTCGGCAGCACCAGCATTATAGATTGTAGCGATTTTTGCAACCTCTGGTTGATTTAACCGATCCTGTATTCGTCGAATCAATGTGACACCGGCTCGGATATTCGAATCTGGGTCGCTTAGATCCGCCTTGGGCCCTGCCAAATCGGACCAGAGCTTGGGATTGATATTCATGGGGAAAAGGCTGTCAGCCAACCCAAACTGTTCGGCAAGTCGAGCCAAGCCGAAGTAGTGTCCTTGAGCGTTCTCGACATACATGACGGCCTTCACCAGGTCGGGATCAACGCCCTGCCGTCGTGCCTCTTCTTCTATCAATGTCGTGTGCTTTGCCACCGCGTCGCGTCCGATGTCGTGGTCCGCGTGGAACGGCTCCTCTCCGTCCGCCTCGCGGCTGTTGGCAATATCGAATCGCGCCGGCCGGTCGTCTAGGATGTTCGCCCGCCGCCTCGGTTCCAGGTTAATCGTCGGAGTGCTGACGTCGCCGCGTGGACCGCCGAAGCCCTTGTCCGCCCACTCCGCCGATGGCGGTAGCGGAAGCTGCGGATAAGGCAGTGGCGGACTGGGCTTTGTCGGCGGAATCGGCAGATCGGCATTGGTCACAGCCGGAATGTCCGCTTGACCGCCGTTGGCCATTCTCGAGCGTAGCTTCCGGGTCATCTGCGGTTCGGCATCGGGTTCGACATACTCGGCAAGCATGGCGCCGATCAGACCGCCCTCCAGTCCGAGTGGCAGGTCGCGCAGGATTTCAGGCAGATCCTTCCGCTTTACCCGTCGCCCTGCTAGCTGCCCTTCCTCTCCGCGGATTCCCTGCCACCCGGCCGGATCGAGGAGACCGCCGATCACCGGCGTCTCGAACTGCACGATCGGGTCGAGCAATCCCCCGCCGGGATATGTAGACCCTTGCGGCGCCGCGTCCGGATTGAAGGGCGGCGTGCGCCAGGGCAACGGCTGGTACCGTTGCGGTACAGCTCGCGGCTTGAAAGGCATCGGCTGTAACCATTGCGCCAAATCTCCCAAATCGAAGGACGGTATGCGCGCGGGCATCAGCTGATACGGTTGCGAAGAGTTCATCATTTCGGCCCCTCTCACACGATCCATCGGTTGTCGTACTTGATCGGTGCCGCCGCGCCCTCGGCCGGCCGCAGCCCCACCGCGAGATAGCGCAGCGCATCGGCCGCATGGCTCGTCCAGTCATGCAGCGGCCGCGCCTTGAAGGCCTTCAGCTTGTCGTCATATTCACGACGGTACTGCCGCAGCGCCTCCAGCCCCCGCGCGCACCGCTCCGCGTCGACCCAGCAGCGGGGCAGCAGGTTGCGCACCGCCTGGATGCCGTCGTCGACCGGCAGGTTCGCCACCACCCGCGCCCGGAGGCCGAGCCCGGCCAGCGTCTCGAGCCGGCTCTTGCCGGTCCCGAGTTCCGTTACTCGAACGTCGTGCGGCAGCAGATGCTCGCCATAGGCATAGGGCTTCGCGCTCAGGACCTTGGCGTAGTGATCGAGCCCCACGCCCGACGCTTCGTAATAGTCGATCAGCCTGACCTCGCGGCCCGCCTGTTGGCAGAACCAGATCGCCGTCGAGTCGCCGACGCCGAGATCCCAGGCGGTATGGACCGGCAGCGCCGGCTCCCACGGCACCTTGCCGATTCGTCCCTCCCCCTCCGCCGCGGCGATCAGCTTGCCGTAATAGGAACCGGTCACCGCGACGTCGAAGGAGCATTCGAACTCCTGGGCATATTCATCCTCCGACATCACCGCCCGTGCCGCCGCCAACTCGCCCGCATCGATCACCCCCGTCTCGGAGGCGCGGAACCGCGCGGCGAACCAGTCCGGCTCCCGGGTCGCCCGGTCGTAGATCTCCCAGAACCCGTTGCGCCCCATCGGCGTGCCGATGAAGATCGCCCAGCCCTTGCGGTCGGTGAGCGCCGGCCGCAGCACCTCTGACCAGACCCGCGGGTTCATCTGCGCATATTCGTCGAGCACCACGCCGTCGAAATAGAGTCCGCGCAGCCGGTCCGGATCGTCGGCCCCGAACAGCCGGATCCGCGCCCCGCCCGGCAGGTCGCAGCGCAGTTCGCTCTCGTTGTGGCGGACGCCCGGGATCGGCGCCGTGTAGTGCTTGAGATAATCCCAGGCGACGCTCTTCGCCTGCCGGTAGAACGGCGCGACATAGGCGTAGCGCGGCTCGACAAGGGCATTCGCCACCGCCTTCGCGATCAGCTCGTTGATGCAGAACACCGTCTTGCCGAACCGCCGATGCGCGACCAGCACGTTGAAGCGTCCGAGAGTCCGATGAAGCTCTGCCTGGAGCGGTCGCGGCCTATAGGGCAGCGCGATCACGATTTCGGTTCGCCGCCCCATATCAGTCGGACCACCTGCTCCAGTTTCCTTTGATCCGGCTTGTCGCCGGCCGCCCCGGGCCCGCTTTTGCCATAGCCCCAGCTCAAGAGCGCGCTCGCCGCCGAGACCCGCGCCGCCGGCGTCGCGTCCGCATCCGTCATCACCGCCGCCAGCGCCGCCACCGCCGCATCCGCATGCGCGCGCGCCAGCACCCGAACCGCCGGATCGGTGGCCTGGCGCCGCTTCGCCGCCTTCGGCGGCGCTGTTGTGTTGGTAGGTGGTTTGTCCGAGGCGACAGCGGTCCCGCTGCCTTCACTCGCCCGCTTGCGGCCTGCCCGCCGAGGTTGTTTCGTCATGCTGCCCCCTCGGCACGAATCCCCGGATGGGGAGGGCCTCAAAGAAAATGGGGCCGGCGCCTCGGCGCACGACCCCATCAAAGAATAACCTCACTATATGCTTTTATTCCTATCTCTGTCAACAGAAAAATCGTCCCGGCGTTGCGCCAGGCTCGGCGCCTTGTGCGTCTCCATGCGGCCGATCCGGCAGGCCGAGCGGCCATAGCAGGCTGCGAGAATATCGAGGCCCTCGAGAACCGCTTCCAGTTCGGTCGCGTCGGCGCGGCGGGCAGAGGCCGGCCGCTGGCCGCCGGTATCCAGGAAGCGCGGCGGCCGTGCGAACACCGCGAGATTCTCCGTCGCGTCGCAGATCCGGCGGCTCGCCGCGAGAAGCCGGTTCTTGCCGAGACGGAACAGCCCCTCGATCCGGGCTTGCGCACCCTCGCTGAGTGGGCCGCCGCCACCGGAATCTCCACCGGCGCCGGCCGCTATCCGGGCATATACACGGTCGCTGGCGATCTGCGTCCGGCCGATGGTCCGGCGATAGAGGAAGGCGTAATAGCAGCCCGCCTCATGCTGCTGCGGCGTGACCAGGCCGCGCGCCAGCATCAGGCCGAGCGGCGATTCCGTCAGCGCCGGATCACCTCCCCCGGCGAGTGCCGCACGACGCGCCCGCAGCTCCGGCGTTCCCTGGTCGATCTTCGGCTGTTCGCTTCTCGGCCGGCCGCGCCGGCCGCTCCGCCACGCCTTCATCGCATCTCCTCCTCGGGCTGTTCATTCACCGTCACGACTCCTCTTCCTCCAGGCCCATCGCCCAGCGCTTGGCCCATTCGATCAGCCACAGCGCGCGTTCCGCCGTCATTTCGCTGTTGATGACCTCGAAGTCCCCGTCCGCCGTCACGCCGAGGCCGATCACCTGCTCCCAGGCGACCTTGCCGATCTCGGCAACGGCCTGCTGCGGCCGCAGCGTCTCCGACGTTGGAAATGCGATCACCCGCGTCATACTTTCACCATGCGATATGTCCTTTCGTGACGGCCGGCCCGCAGCTCCAGTCCTCCCGCTCCTTACAGGGGCCGCAGATTCGTTCATGACTGCCGCCGCTCGGGAACGGGCGCCGGCAGCACAGGCAGTTGCGCGCCCGGCGCCGTCCGACGCCGGGCCTGTGGTCGGAACCGGAGTCGACCGGCGCGGATCCCGCCGCCGGCGCCCCGGCCCATTCTTGATTGGAGCTTGACTGATGCAGTTTCATACGCAAATATTACGCATAACACGGAAACAGCGTCAACCGCTTTTTACGTATGATGATGTGAGATGACGGATAACCCGACGATCGAGGTCTCCGAGGCCGCCCGGCGCCTGAAGGCGCTGCGGGAGCAGTCCGGGCTTTCCATGCGGTCGGTCGCCGAGGCGCTCGGCTGGGCGCTCACGCGGTACCAGCATTACGAGGACCGCTACAAACGGCCCTTCCTGCCGGCGGACCTCGCTTATGCGCTCGCGGAAATCTTCAAGGCCGAGGGCATCGACCCCGCGTCCGTCCTGGAGCTGGCCGGTATCGGAACGGCACCCGCCGCGTCAGCCGGCGGAACGTCCCCGCTCCGGCTTGCCTCCGTCGCGCCATCGCCCGGCCCGGCGCGCGACCTGCCGGTCCTCGGCGCCGTAAAGGGCGGATCTGAAGGGTTTTATTTCAATGAGGGCGAGCCGAAGGAGTTCCTCCTGCGCCCGGCGAACCTGGCCGGCGCGACCGACGCGTTCGCGCTCTATGTCTATGGCGACAGCATGGAACCCCGCTATTTCGCCGGCGAGATCCTCTATGTGAATCCGAACCGGCCGCTCACCCGAAACTGCTTCGTCGCCGTCGAGCTGAGCGACGGCCAGGGCATGATCAAGCAGTTCGTCAGCCGCAGCGACGACTACGTCCTTCTGCGCCAGTTCAATCCGCGGAAGGACATCCGGCTACCCGCGCGCGAGGTGAGGCGCATCTACCGGATTACGGGGTCCGGAGAGCCGGGCTAGGCCCCACCCGCCACCGCGCAGCTCGATTTCTGCTTTTCGTATTACGTAATATGCGTTATAATACTCCGCGCTGATCAAACAGTTCCAGCGGGGGAATGGAATGGCTTTCGAATCGCGCGAACTCAGCGTCCTTGCCTATGCCAACGGCTTCACGCTCTGGCACTACCGCACCGAGGACAGCCTCGAAACGCTCACGCGCCAGCCGAACGGTGCCACGCAGGGCTATTTCGACGCCGCGCGGGAAATGGTCCGGAGCGGCGACCAGATCATCGTCAACCTAATCGCCGGTGGGCGAGTCGCGATGGCGAGTTTAGCCGTGACTGTCGTCGATCCGGCGGGATCGGTCGGCGTCGCGGCGCTCGAATCTTGTGTCGAACCGCCGGTGAACGAAGCCGTGGCGGCTTAACCTTTCAGTCGATCAGCATATAAGCGGGAGCATAGGCACCCACCAGCCGGTGGGCCTCGCCGGGCTGCGGCATCACGAAGCAGTCCGCCTCCGCCAGGGTACGGTAGCAGAAGCTCGGCCGTGGCGGCGGAAACCGGTCAGGCTCGATGAACCCGGCCTGCAGCAGCTCCGTTTCCGTCGGCGCGAAGGGCGCCAGCGGATTGCAGGCGGAAAGCGACAGCGCGAGCACTGCCCAGGCGACGGCGCTCCTCGTCTGCCGTGCCGGTCTATCGATTAACGTCGACAACCACGCGCCCTCGCACCTTGCCGGCCAGAATCTCGCTGCCGAGCCGCGGCAGGTCCGCCAAGCTTGCCGGCTGCATCATCCCGTCGAGCTTCGCCGTCGGCAGGTCCTGCACCAGCCGCGCCCAGGCCTGCTTGCGCCGCTCCGTCGGGCACATCACGGAATCGATGCCGAGCAGGTTGACGCCGCGGAGCAGGAACGGGATCACCGTCGTCTCGAGCTTCGTTCCGCCGGCGAGTCCCACGGCGGCAACGGAGCCATGATATTTGACGCCGGGCAGCACCGTCGCGAGCGTCGAGCCGCCGACCGAGTCGATACAGCCGGCCCACCGTTCGGTATCGAGCGGCTTGCCCGACGGCGTCTCGACCGCCGATCGTTCGATGATCGTCGCGGCGCCAAGCTCCTTCAGATACTCCTCCGTTTCCGACCGACCGGTCGATGCGACCACCTGATAGCCGAGCCTGGCCAGCACCGCGGTCGCCACGCTGCCGACGCCGCCGGCCGCGCCGGTCACCAGCACCTCGCCCTTCTCGGGCGTCACGCCATGCTCCTCCAGCGCCATGACCGCGAGCATGGCCGTGAACCCCGCCGTGCCGATGGCCATCGCGCGCTGCGGCGTCAGCCCGTCGGGCAGCGGCACCAGCCATTGCCCCTTGACCCTCGCCTTCTGGGCATAGCCGCCCCAATGCGCCTCGCCGACGCGCCAGCCGGTGAGGATGACCGCGTCACCCGGCTTCCAGGCCGGGTCGTCCGACTGCTCCACCCGACCGACGAAGTCGATGCCCGGCACATGCGGATAATTGCGCACCAGCCGGCCGAGGCCGTTGAGCACCAGCCCGTCCTTATAGTTCAGCGTCGAATAGTCGACGGCGACGGTGACGTCGCCGGCCGGCAGCGCCGTCTCCTCCAACTCCTGGACCGAACTCGACACCTTGCCGTCTTTCTCTTGCAGGACGAGCGCCTTGAACATGGCTTCCTTCGACTCCCTCTCTTGATTCGCTTTTCGGGACGCTAGCGCAGCGGCTCCAGAATGCTGACGTAATTGGCGACCGCCGTCCCGCCCATGTTGAATATACCGGCCAGCTTGGCGTCCTTCACCTGCATCTCATCCGCTTGGCCGGAAAGCTGCATCGCCGCCATTACATGCATCGACACGCCGGTCGCCCCGATCGGATGCCCCTTCGCCTTCAGCCCCCCGGACGGATTGACGGGAAGCTTTCCGTCCTTCTCCGTCCAGCCTTCGAGGATGGCACGCGCGCCCTCGCCGCGCGGCGTCAGGCCCATTGCCTCATATTCGATCAGTTCGGCGATGGTGAAGCAATCATGCGTCTCCACCAGACTCAGATCATCGAGCGTCAGCCGCGCCTTCTCCAGGGCCCGCCGCCAAGCAACCGCCGCACCCTCGAACAGCGTGACGTCCCGCCGGCTCATCGGCAGGAAGTCGTTCACCTGCTCCGCCGCCCGGAAGACGATGGCCTTGCGCAGCCGCAGGGCGGTTTCGAGATCGGCCAGCACGACCGCCGCCGCCCCGTCCGAGACGGGACTGCAGTCGGTGCGCTTCAGCGGCCCCGCGACCAGCGGGTTCTTGTCCGAAACGGTGCGGCAGAATTCATAGCCCAAATCCTTGCGCATCTGGGCCAGCGGGTTGGCGGCACCGTTCCTGTGGTTCTTCGCCGCGATACGCGCCAGCGCGTCGGACTGGTCGCCGTGCTTCTGGAAATAGAGGTCGGCGATCCGGCCGAATACCCCGGCGAAGCCGCCGGCGATCTCCGCCTCCTCCTTGACGTAACTGGCCTTCAGCAGATTGCCGGCGATCTCCAGCGCCGTCACGTCTGTCATCTTCTCGACGCCGACGACGAGCGATAGGCGCGCCTGCCCCGCGGCGATGCCGCGCAGGCCCGCATGGATCGCCGCGGTTCCGGTGGCGCAGGCATTCTCGACCCGCGTTGCCGGCTTGAAGCGCATGGCGGGGTCGGCCTGCAGCGCCAGCGAGGCCGGAAAATCCTGGCGCGAGAACCCGCCATTGAAATGGCCGACGAAGACCTCGTCGAGATCCGCCGCCGGAATACCCGCGTCTGCCAAGGCGGCGCCGGCCACCTGGACGATCAGGCTTTCGACATCCTCGCCTTGATGGCGCCCGAAGGGCGTATGACTCCAGCCGACGATGCAAGCGACCATGAAACGGCCTCCGCTCTATCCATCGCTGATCGATTTCCGAAGTCTAACAAAGCGGTTTACGCTTCGCCGCGCAACAAGACTCGCTCCGAAGTGGCGTCTCATTAGCGACGATCATCTTCAGGCCAAGGCGCGGAGGGCGGAGCGAATCTGACCGGCATCATGTTCGGCGAGCAGGCGATCAACATCGGAGTGTGTCCGCTCCCAGAGCGGGAGGGCATCCGCCAGTAACGACTCCCCTTCGCTCGTGAGCGCCAGAAGTCGGCTGCGTCTGTCATCTGGGTTCGCGACCACCGTAACCAGCCCGCGCCGCTCCAGCGGCTTGAGCGCCGCCGTCAGCGTGGTTCGGTCCATGGCGAGCAGAGATGCCACCGATCCCATGCTGGGCGGTTCCGGCCGGTTGAGCGACATCATCAGGGAGAATTGTCCGTTGGTCAGTCCGAGCGGGCGCAGCGCCTCGTCGAACCGCCGCGCCAGCGCCCGGGCCACCCGCTGCGCATGAAGGCACAGGCAGTGGTCGCGAACGAACAGGGTGGTCCCGTAGGGGATCATCGGCATCTTTGACATGCCCCATATATGTTGATGTCAACGATGTGCGTCAACTCAGTCCTGGGAGACCCTGAAGTGTCAGACGCCGCCTCGACCAATCGACCCGATACCGCGCCGCCCCTGAACGGCGGCGTGGTTCCCTACCTGATGCTCGACGGCGCGGCCGCAGCCATCGACTTTTACAAGGGCGCGCTCGGCGCCGAGGAGGCCGGCGAGCGGACCAGGACGGAGGACGGCCGAATTCTCAACGCATGCATCGACGTCAACGGCGGCTCGGTCATGCTGATGGACCCGATGCCCGAGCACAGCTACCCGGCCGTCGCCCCTCAGGCCTTCAACCTTCATCTCCAGGTAGACGACGCCGACCGCTGGTTCGACCGGGCCGTCACGGCGGGCTGCAACGTGCTGATGCCCATAGAGCTGCAGTTCTGGGGCGATCGCTACGGTATGGTGAAGGATCCCCACGGCGTCACCTGGGCGTTCGGCTCGCCCCCCGCGTGACCGCGCTCCGCGACCGGCCGACAAGCTTCCCCACGATTTCGACAAGGGAGTCCGATATGACCGACGCACAAACGCCGAAGTCCGCCGCCCTCCGTTTCCTATGAGTACCAGGAGTAGCTGGCTCAAGCGGTCCCAAAGAGCTTTTCAACTGGATCGACACATAGCTGAAATTCGGACTGAGACACTACCCGCTCAGGAAGTACTGTCCCCGGGTGCCAAGCACTCCGCGAAGCGCACCACCTCGCCGCTCGGCGCGCCGATCAGCGCGTCGTCGCGCATCACGATCTGCCCGCGCAGGATCGTTGCCTTCGGCCATCCGGTGACGCGGCGGCCGTCGAACGGCGTCCAGCCGCATTTCGCCGCGATCCAGTTCTTCGTGATCGTCCGCTGCGCCTTCAGGTCAACGACCGTTAGGTCGGCGTCATAGCCGATGGCGAGCCTCCCCTTGCCGGCAATGTTATAGATCCGCGCCGGCCCCGTGCTGGTCAGGTCTACGAGGCGTTCCAGCGTGAGGCGGCCCGCATTCAGGTGATCGAGTAGCAGCGGCAGCAGCGTCTGGACGCCGGGCATGCCCGACGGGCTCTGCGGATAGGGCCGCGCCTTCTCCTCACGCGTATGCGGCGCATGGTCCGACCCGACGCAATCGGCTAGCCCCTGCCCGACGGCCCGCCACAGCCCGTCGCGATGGCGGGCTTCGCGGATCGGCGGGTTCATCTGGGCGAAGCTGCCGAGCTCGGCATAGCACTCGGGCGCGGCAAGGGTCAGATGCTGCGGCGTCACCTCGAAGGTGACGAGGTCCTTGTGCTCCGCCAAGATCTCCGTCTCTTCCGAGGTCGTCACATGCAGTACATGCACGCGTCGCCCCGTCTCCCGGACAAGGCGCATCAGCCGCCGCGTCGCGGTCACCGCCGTCTCGACGTCGCGCCATTCCGGATGCAAAGCGACATCAGCGCCGTCGCGCACCAGTGCGAAGCGTTCCCGCAGGCGCTTCTCGTCCTCGGAATGGACGGCGACCCGACGGCGGCCGCTCTGCAGCACCGCGCGAATCGCGTCGTCCTCGGCGACCAGCAGATTGCCGGTAGAGCTGCCCATGAAGATCTTCACGCCGGCGCAGCCGGGCAGCCGCTCGAGCTCCCCCAGCACCGCCGCGTTCGATTCTGCAGCGCCCATGAAGAAGGCGAAGTCGCACCAAGCCCGGCCGCGGGCTCGCGCGACCTTGTCGGCCAGATCGGCGGCGGTCAGCGTGTTCGGATTGGTGTTCGGCATTTCGAAGATCGCGGTGACGCCGCCCAGCGCCGCCCCGGCCGTGCCGGTCGCGAGGTCCTCCTTATGCTCCAGGCCCGGCTCGCGGAAATGCACCTGCGAGTCGATGACGCCGGGCAGGATATGAAGCCCCTTGGCGTCGAAAACCTCCGCGGCCGAAGCCCGGCCGAGATCGCCGATCGCCGCGATCCTGCCGTCCTTCACGGCAATGTCGGATTCGGCAATCCCGTTCGGGGTCGCCGCGATTCCGCCTTTCAGAATGAGATCGTAGCTGTCCGCCATGAGCCGGCTCCTGCTTGTTGCGACCGTCATCCCGGCGGTCGATCTGTCCCACGAGCGTTTAGCGCATCGCGCCGCGCGAGGTAAGGATAAACCGACACTCTTGCGCGAAGCGGCGAATCGGCCAATCTCTAGGTCTCGACTCAGCGAACGGAACGGCGGTGATGACGGCGAAATCTTATCGGTTGGCGGAGGAGCGCGGCGTTATCGCCGTGACCGGCGAGGATCGCCGCAGCTTTCTCCAGGGCCTCGTGTCGAACGACGTAAACAAAGTCTCGGCCGAGCGTGCGGTCTATGCCGCGCTCCTGACGCCGCAGGGCAAGTATCTCCACGATTTCTTCATCGCCGAGGTCGGCGAAGCGCTCTATCTCGATTGCGAGGCGGCGCGGCGTGAGGATCTGCGTCGGCGGTTATCGATCTACAAGCTCCGTTCGAAGGTGAGCGTCACCGACGCGACCGCCGATTTCTCGGTGGCACAGTCCTTCGGCACCGAGGCGCTGGCCACGCTCGACCTTCCGCCGGAGCCCGGCCATGCGGTCGCGCGCGCCGGCGGAATCGTCTTCACCGATCCCCGCCTTGCCGAGCTCGGCGCGCGGGCCATCCTGCCGCGAGAGGTCGCGGCCGAGTGGCTTTCCGCCGCCGCCTTCACGCCCGCGCCGGACGAGCATTACGACCGGCTGCGCCTTTCTCTCGGCATCCCCGATGGCAGCCGCGACCTTCCCGTGGAGAAAGCCATCCTCCTGGAGAACGGCTTCGAGGAGTTGCATGGGGTCGACTGGGAGAAGGGCTGCTATATGGGCCAGGAGCTGACCGCCCGTACCAAGTACCGTGGGATCGTCCGCAAGCGCTTGGTGCCCGTCGAGATCGAGGGTCCGACGCCGGACTGGGGAACACCGATCCTGTTCGACGAAAAGGCGGCCGGCGAGATGCGGTCCGGCGCCGATGGCATCGGCCTGGCGGTGCTTCGCCTCGAATATCTCGATCAGGCCGCCAGTCCCGGCGCCTTCCGCGCCGGCGAAAGCCGCCTGACGCCGCGCAAGCCGGACTGGGCGGTCTTCTAGCCCATCCAGGCGCTTGCGTCCTCGACGCTCCCTGAAGTCTTATCGTGTCTTCATTTCGCTTCCAGATGCAGGATCACCATGACGCGCGCCCGCCTCCGCGACCTCGGCATCACCATCGGCCGGCTGCCGACCGGCAGCTTGAACGCCATTACCGACGTGGCCGGCGTCCGCGTCGGACATGCGACGCTGATCCGCGACGAACCGACCGTCGCACGGACCGGCGTCACCGCGATCTGGCCGGGTGGCCCCGACATCTGGCGAAACTACGTCTTCGCCGGCTACCATTGCTTCAACGGCTATGGCGAGATGACGGGGGTGGTCTGGCTCGAGGAGCAGGGCCTGTTGGGCGCGCCGATCTGCATCACCAACACCCATGCCGTCGGCATCGTGCGCGATGCGATCTGCGCTTACGCCGTCCGCGAAAAGGCGTTCCAGGCTTTCCATCTGCCGGTGGTCGCCGAAACCTATGACGGTTGGCTGAGCGACGCCGACAGCTTTCCCGTGACGCAGGATCTCGCCTTCGCAGCGCTCGACTCCGCAGTCGGCGGACCGGTTGCAGAAGGCAATGTCGGCGGCGGCACCGGCATGATCTGCCACGAGTTCAAGGGCGGTATCGGCACCGCCTCGCGAATCGCCAGCCTGTCGGGAACCGACTACACCGTCGGCGCACTGGTCCAGGCGAATTACGGCAGCCGTGAGCTGCTGCGGGTCGACGGCGTTCCGGTCGGTCTGGAGATCGGCCCGGACGAGGTTCCCTCCCATAAGGGTGCGCCCCGCGATGCCGGCTCTATCATCGTGGTCCTGGCGACCGACGCGCCGCTTCTTCCGATCCAGTGCAAGCGGCTGGCGCGCCGTGCGACGACCGGCCTCGCCTGGGTCGGCGGCATCGGGGCGAACGGCAGCGGCGACATCTTCATCGCTTTCTCCACCGGCAATGCCGTTCGCCCCGATGCCCCCGTCAGCGAGGTCCGCACCCTGTCCCCCGACTCGATGACGCCGCTGTTCCTCGCCGCCGCCGAGGCGACGCAGGAGGCGATCCTCAATGCGATGACCGCGGCCGAGACGATGACCGGATTCCAGGGCCGCACCGTCCACGCCCTGCCGCTCGACCGCCTCCAGCAGGTAATGCAGCGTTATCGGCCAAAGGACAACGCCTGAGGCTGTAGGGGCGGGTTTCAAACCCGCCCCTATCCTGCCAGGAAATGCGTCAATCTTCGGCGCTCCGATGAACAAGAGCACGCTTTGAGGCGTTCTTCCACCGGGTACACGCTTTGGTGGAGGAAGGCTGAATGAGTGGAGCGCCCGCCGTGACGGGAACGATGCGGGCCGCGGTCCTGACCGGACCGGGGCAGTTGCGGATGAACGAGGTCGGGCGCCCTGAGCCGGGACCCGGGCAAGTACGCGTTCGGCTGGAGGGCTGCGGGGTATGCGCCTCCAATCTGACTCCCTGGGCCGGGCCGGAGTGGATGCAGTTCCCCACCGAGCCGGGCGCGCTTGGGCATGAGGGCTGGGGTGTGGTGGACGCCGTCGGGGACGATGTCCAGGGGCTCTCTGTAGGCGACCGGGTCGCGGCGCTCTCCTACAATAGCTATGCGGAGTACGACCTGGCCGATGCGGACGCCGTGGTCGCGCTCCCGGAGTCGCTCGCGAGCCAGCCTTTCCCGGGCGAGCCGCTCGGCTGCGCTATGAACATTTTTCGCCGGAGCGAGATCGAGGCGGGGCAGACCGTCGCCATCGTCGGGATCGGCTTCCTGGGCGCAATCCTGACGCGACTCGCGACCGATGCCGGGGCGCGGGTCATCGCAATCTCGCGGCGTCCCTTCTCGCTGGACGTGGCCCGCGAAATGGGCGCCGCCGAAGCCATCCCGATGGATGATCACAATGGGATCATCGACCGGGTGAAGGCGTTGACCGGCGGCGTCTTCTGCGACCGCGTGATCGAGGCGGTCGGGAAGCAGTGGCCGCTCGACCTCTCCGCGGAGTTGACCCGCGAAGGCGGACGCATGGTGGTGGCCGGGTACCACCAGGACGGACCGCGACAGGTCAATATGCAGCTCTGGAACTGGCGCGGTTTCGACGTGATCAACGCCCATGAGCGCGACCCCAGGGTCTCCATCCAGGGCATCCGCGAGGCCGTGGACGCGGTCGCATCCGGCCGTCTCGACCCTAGCGCCCTGTATACCCACAGCTTCCCTCTGGATCGTCTGGACGAGGCGCTCGACGCCACGCGCGACAAGCCGGACGGGTTCATCAAAGCTGTGGTAACACCCTGATGACACAGGTCCTGGCGGAAACGCCGCCCGAAGCGCCGCTGACCCGCCCGCGCCTCGGCTTCCTGGGCGTGGGCTGGATCGGCCGCCACCGCATGAAGGCCATCCTGGAAACGGGCGCGGTCGAAGCCGCGGCCATTGCCGACCCATCGCCGGAGATGGCCGCGGAGGCAGGGCGGCTGGCACCGGACGCCAAGCTGGTCTCCACGCTGGATGATCTTCTGGACGCAGGCGTGGACGGAGTGGTGATCGCAACGCCGAGCGCGATGCATGCGGAGCAGTCCATTCAATCCCTGGAACGCGGCGCGGCGGTCTTCTGCCAGAAGCCGCTGGGGCGAACGGCGGCAGAGGTGCGCGCCGTCCTGGACGCGGCGCGCGCGGCGGACCGGCTTCTGGGCGTGGATCTCTCCTACCGGTTCACGGAGGGGATGCGCCGGATCCGTGAGGTGGTCCGCTCCGGAGAGCTCGGGCGCGTCTATGCCGTGGACCTGGTCTTCCATAACGCCTACGGACCGGATAAGCGCTGGTTCTACGACCCCGCGCTTTCCGGCGGCGGGTGCGTCATGGATTTGGGCGTGCATCTGGTAGACCTCGCGCTGTGGACGCTCGATTTTCCGGCGGTCTCCGGCGTCTCCGGAAAGCTGTTCGCAGGTGGTGAACCGCTCGGCAAGCGCCCCGACCGGGTGGAGGACTACGCCGTCGCCACCATGGAGCTGGAGACGGGGGCTACGGTGCGGCTCGCTTGCTCCTGGCGCCTCCAGGCTGGGTGCGATGCCATGATCTCCGCCGCGTTCTACGGAACGGACGGCGGAGCGGCGCTCCGCAACGTCGACGGCTCTTTCTATGACTTCATCGCGGAGCGCTACCACGGCACCGCAGGCGAGATGCTGGCAACGCCGCCGGATGCGTGGTTCGGACGCGCGGCAGCCGACTGGGCGACGCGCCTGGCCGGAGGGGAGCGATTCGCGCCCACAGCGGAACGGCTGGTGGAGGTGGCCCGCGTGCTGGACCAGATCTACGGACGGTAACTCAGAATCAGCGGGCCAGTTCGCTGCTGATCGCCGCCAACCGCGCGAATGGCGAGTCGCCGGGCGCCAGCGTCAACGTCCCTGCCCGCTTCACCCCCTCGCGCCCGAAACGCTCGCGCACGGCCTCGGCGAGCCAGAAGGCGGCCTGCGCCTGCCGCTGGGCGGCGAGGCGCCCCTCCTGCTCCAGCCAGCGCCCGTGGCTGTCGAGCGCCTCGATCAACTCCTCGATACCCTCGCGGCGCAGGGCCGAGACGGTCAGTACCGGCACGGACCAGCCGTCGCCCTCCGCATCGGCGAGGCTGAGCGCGCCCCGGACGTCTGCGCAAGCACGGCGGGCCGCCGCGCCGACATCGCCCTTCGTCACCGCGATCACATGCGGGATCTCGACGATGCCGGCCTTCATGAACTGCAGGCTGTCGCCGGCGCCGGGCTGAACGCAGAAGAGGACCGTGTCCACTGCTTCGACCACGTCCGTCTCCGATTGCCCCACGCCCACCGTCTCGATCAGCACCACGTCGAAGACGGCCCGCATCACGACCATTGCGGCGACGGTCAGCTCGGCCAGTCCGCCCAGCCGGTCGCGCGCCGCCATCGAGCGGACGAAGATGCCGGCATCCTCCGGATCGGTCGCGAGCCGCGTCCGGTCACCGAGCAGCGCCCCGCCCGACCGCCGCGAGGACGGGTCGACAGCGATGACCCCCACGCTCCGCCCCTGCGCCCGCAACGCGGCGATGACCGCGCCGGTGAGCGTCGACTTGCCCACACCCGGCGGCCCGGTCACGCCGATCACATGCGCCTGTGGCGCCGCATAGGCCGCGTTGAGAAGCGCGAGATTCTCGGCCGCGTCCGGCCGCCGCTCGAGCGCCGCCAGCGCGGCCGCCAGAGCTGGTTTTCCGCCACTCCGAAGGGAGTCCAGATCCATCGTTTTCCCGACCGTCAATGAGAATGGTCGCCATTTAGCGGTCGCCAGTTTTTGAGGTCAAGCAAGGCGGTCACGCGGAATCCTGCGAAACCGCGTCCGTTGCCGGCCTGGAACCGACCGACCCCGAACGCTGGCTGTGGCGCAGCATCGTCGTGCTCGGTGGTTTGCCACACCTGTTTCTTACCTGGCGAGCCTACAACCGAGGCGCGCAGGAGAGGCGGCGGTCTCTCGACTCGCCGGCGCCTGAATCGCCGTTCTTAGGAAGAAGCGCTCAGACCTGACTCGGCTCCGCCTGCGTCTCGGCCTCGGCCAAGGCCGCCTGCGCGGCCGCGAGCCTGGCGATCGGCACCCGGTAGGGCGAGCAGGAGACGTAGTCGAGCCCGACCTCGTGGCAGAACCGGACCGAGGCCGGATCGCCGCCGTGCTCGCCGCAGATGCCGAGCTTGATGTCCGGCCGGGTGCTGCGGCCGCGTTCGGTGCCGATGCGCACCAGCTCGCCCACGCCTTCGACATCGATGCTGATGAACGGGTCCTGCGCCAGGATTCCGCGCCGCTCGTAGGTCTGCAGGAAGCTGGCCGCGTCGTCGCGGCTGAGGCCGTAGGTGGTCTGGGTCAGGTCGTTGGTCCCGTAGCTGAAGAACTCGGCGGTCTTGGCGATCTCGGCCGCGCACAGCACGGCGCGCGGCAGCTCGATCATCGTGCCGACGAGATAGGACACCTCGACCCCCGTCGCCGCCTTCACCTCGCCGGCCACGCGATCGATCAACTCCTTCAGGATATCGAACTCACGCGGCACCGCGATCAACGGGACCATCACCTCGGGCTCGACCGTCTCCCCGGTCTCCTTCTGCACCGCCGCGGCGGCCTCGAAGATGGCGCGGGCCTGCATCTCGGAAATCTCGGGATAGCTTATGCCGAGTCGGCAGCCGCGATGCCCCAGCATCGGGTTCTGCTCCTTCAACATGGCCGCACGGTGCCGGACGGTATCGAGATCGACGCCAGCGGCCTTCGCCACCTCCTCCATCTCCGCGGTGGTATGCGGGAGGAATTCGTGCAGCGGCGGGTCGAGCAGCCGGATCGTCACCGGCAGCCCTTTCATGATGCGGAAGAGCTCGATGAAATCTTCACGCTGCATCGGCAGGATCTTGTCGAGCGCGGCGCGCCGGCCGGCCGTGTTCTCCGCGATGATCATCTCGCGCATGGCGATGATGCGGTCGCCGTCGAAGAACATATGCTCGGTCCGGCACAGCCCGATGCCCTCGGCGCCGAACCGCCGGGCGGTCCGCGCGTCGGTCGGCGTATCGGCGTTGGCCCGGATGCCCAGCCGGCGGATTTCGTCCGCCCAGCCCATCAGCGTCGCGAAGTCGCCGGACATCTCCGGCTGGATCGTCGGCACTTCGCCGAGGATCACCTCGCCGGTCCCGCCGTCGATCGTGATCATCTCGCCATCGCGGACGACGACGTCTCGGACCTTCATGGTGCGGGCCTTCGCATCGATTCGCAGATCGCCGGCGCCGGCCACACAGGGGCGGCCCATGCCGCGCGCGACCACCGCCGCATGGCTGGTCATGCCGCCACGCGTCGTCAGGATGCCCGCCGCGGCATGCATGCCATGGATGTCTTCCGGGCTGGTCTCGACCCGCACCAGGATCACCGTCTCGCCCTTCGCCGCGCGATCCTCCGCCTCATCGGCGCTGAACACCGCCCGGCCGGCCGCCGCACCCGGCGAGGCCGGCAGGCCGCGAGCGATCACGTTGCGCTTCGCCTTGGGATCCAGCATCGGGTGCAGCAACTGGTCGAGCGACGCGGGATCGATGCGGGCGACGGCTTGCCGCCGGTCGATCAGCTTCTTCTGCTCCATATCGACCGCGATCCGCAGCGCCGCAGCCGCCGTGCGCTTGCCGCTGCGCGTCTGCAGCATCCAGAGCTTGCCCTTCTGGACCGTGAACTCGATGTCCTGCATGTCGCGATAATGCGCCTCGAGCTTCTCGCGCACCCGCTCCAGCTCGGCGAAGACGCCGGGCATCACCTCTTCCATCGCCGGCAGCGTCGACCGGTTCGCCGTCTTGCCCTTGACCGTCAGATGCTGTGGCGTGCGGATGCCGGCGACGACGTCCTCGCCCTGGGCATTGACCAGGAACTCGCCATAGAACTCGTCCTCTCCGGTCGAGGGATTGCGCGTGAACGCCACACCGGTCGCGCAGTCGTCACCCATATTGCCGAACACCATCGCCTGGACGTTTACCGCCGTGCCCCAATCCTCGGGGATGCGATGGAGGCGGCGATAAGTCACGGCGCGCGGCGTGTGCCAGCTTCCGAACACGGCGCTGATCGCACCCCAGAGCTGAACCATCGGGTCCTGCGGGAAGGGCTCGCCCCGCTCCTCCTCGACCTTGGCCTTGTAGGCCCCGACCAGAGCCTTCCAGTCCTCGGCGCCCAGCTCGGTGTCGAGCGTGACGCCGCGGTCTTCCTTGTGAAGCTCCAGCAACTCTTCGAAATGATGATGGTCGACGCCGAGGACGACATTGCCGTACATCTGGATGAACCGGCGATAGCTGTCATAGGTGAAGCGCGGATCGCCGGACTGCGCGGCGAGGCCGGCGGCAGTCTCGTCGTTGAGGCCGAGATTCAGGACCGTATCCATCATGCCCGGCATCGACACCCGCGCGCCCGACCGCACCGAGACCAGCAGCGGGTTCTTCGCGTCGCCGAAGCGGGCGCCTACCGCTTTCTCGATGATGGCGAAGGCCTTCGCGACCTGGTCTTCCAGTTCGGCGGGATAGGTCTTGCCGTTCGCGTAATAGTAGGTGCAGACCTCGGTCGTGATGGTGAATCCGGGCGGCACCGGGAGGCCGAGATTGCTCATCTCCGCCAGATTGGCGCCCTTGCCGCCGAGCAAGTTCCTCATCTCGGCGCGCCCCTCGGCGCGGCCGTCGCCGAATCCGTACACCCACTGGCTCATGACGTCCTCTATCCCTCGATTTTTGAGAAGTCGGCGACGCCCCCGAGCGTCGCCCGAATCTGCGACAGCAGCCGAAGCCGGTTGGCGCGCAGATCGACCTCGTCACTGTTCACCGTGACCTCGTCGAAAAAAGTGTCGATCGGCCGGCGCAACCGCGACAGGGCCGCCATTGCGCCCGTAAAATCCTCCGCCGCGAGCGACCGGCGGCTGGCCTCGCCCGCCTCGGCCAGGCCTGCGGCCAGGGCCTGCTCCTCAGGCGCGCGCAGCAGCGTCCGGTTGATCCCGCCGTCATAGCGCGTCTTGTCCTTCTTCTCCTCGATGCGGACGATGTTCCCGGCGCGCTTGTAGGCCGTGAGCAGGTTCGCCCCGTCGTCGCTTTCGAGAAAGGCCTTGAGCGCGTCCACCCGCGCCAGCAGCCGTACCAAGTCATCCTCGCCGCCGAGCGCGAACACCGCAGAAACCAGGTCATGTCGCACGCCCTGCTCCTTGAGCGCCACTTTGAGCCGATCGGCGAAAAACTCCATCAGTTCGTCCGGCTTAAAATAATCGCCGATCGCGGATTTTTGTTCCGTCAGCAGACGACCTGCCTCGGCGAAAATAGGACCGAGCGGCAACCGCAGTTTATTTTCGATGATCAGGCGAATTACGCCAAGCGCGGCGCGGCGGAGCGCATAGGGATCTTTGGAGCCGGTCGGCTTTTCATCGATGCCGAAGAAGCCGACGAGCGTGTCGATCTTGTCGGCCAGCGCCACGGCCACGCTGAGCGGCGCGGTCGGACAGCGGTCGTTTGGGCCAAGCGGCGCGTAATGCTCGGCGATGGCATCGGCGACCGCCGACTCTTCGCCTTCGCCCAGCGCATAGTACCGGCCCATGACGCCCTGAAGCTCGGGGAACTCGCCGACCACGCCCGTCGTCAGGTCCGCCTTGGCGAGCAGCGCCGCCCGCCGCACCCGGTCCGGATCGGCGCCCGGGACGGACGGCGCCAGCGCCGCCGCCAACTCCTGCACGCGCCGCACCTTGTCGGCGACCGTGCCCAGCTTCGCATGGAAGACGATGTCGTTGAGCGCCGGCACCCGCGCTTCCAGCTTCGTCTTGCGATCCTGGTCCCAGAAGAACTTCGCGTCCGACAGACGGGCCCTCAGGACCCGCTCGTTGCCGGCGACGATCGTCTGGCCGCGGTCGGCCGTCTCCATGTTCGAGACCACCAGGAAGCGCGGCGCGAGGCCGCCCACTTTGTCGAGCAGCGAGAAATATTTCTGATGCGCCCGCATTGAGGTGATCAACACCTCCGGCGGCAGTTCCATGAAGCCGCGGTCGATCTGCCCCATCAGGACCACCGGCCATTCGACGAGCCCCGTCACTTCCTCGAGCAGCGCCTCGTCCGGCCGGATCGTCAGGCCCTCGGCCGCGGCCAGCGAGTCCGACTGGGCACGAACCGCCGCGCGCCGGTCGGCTGGATCGAGCATCACCTTGGCGTCGTACAGCTTCGTCCGGTAGTCGGCAAAGCCCGTGACGGAGATCGCCTCCGGATGGAGGAAGCGATGGCCGCAGGTTGCGGTCCCGAACGTGATGGCTTGGCCGCCACCGAGCGGCAGGTGGCCGTCCAGCACCATGCCGTCGAGCATCGCGACGATGCCGTGGAGCGGTCGCACCCAGCGAATCGCGTGCCCCGCCCAGCGCATCGATTTCGGCCAGGGCAGCGCCATCACGGCCTCGGTGATCAACCCCGGCAGCACCGCCGCCGTGGCCTGCCCCTTCCGCTGCGCGACGGCGAACCAGAACACGCCCTTGCCGGTGTCCCGCTGCTCGCATTGATCCAGGCTCGCGAGGCCGGCGCTCTTCAGGAAGCCCTGGACGGCCTGCTCCGGCGCGCCGACGCGCGGGCCCTTCTTCTCCTCGGTAACGTCGGGCTGGCCCGCTGGCAGGCCATCCACCACCAGCGTCAGGCGGCGCGGCGTCACATAGGATTCGGCGGCGTCGAAGGTCAGGCAGGCCCGGGCGAGTCGTTCCGTGACGAGCCGCTTAAGATCCTCGGCGGCGCGACCTTGCATGCGCGCCGGGATCTCCTCCGAGAACAGCTCGAGCAGAAGCTCACCCATGACTCACCCCTGCCCGACCTGCGTCGCGAGCCACGCCTCGCAGCAGCCCTTGGCAAGTGTCCGCACGCGGCCGATATAGGCCTGCCGCTCGGTCACCGAGATGACGCCGCGCGCATCCAGCAGATTGAAGATGTGGCTCGCCTTCATGCACTGGTCGTAGGCCGGAAGAGGAAGCGGCCGGTCGCCGTCGAGCAAGGCCTGGCACTCGCGCTCCACCTCGGCGAACCGCTTGAACAGCTGATCGGTGTCGGCGCGCTCGAAATTGAAGGTCGAGAACTCCCGCTCGGCCTGCAGGAAGACGTCGCCATAACGGACATTGCCGGCGCCGGCAACCCCGTTCCAGTCGAGTTCGTAGACATTGTCGACCCCCTGCACATACATCGCCAGCCGCTCCAGGCCATAGGTCAGCTCGACCGAGACGGGGTCGCACTCGATGCCGCCAACCTGCTGGAAATAGGTGAACTGCGTCACCTCCATGCCGTCGCACCAGACCTCCCAGCCGAGCCCCCAGGCGCCCAGCGTCGGGCTCTCCCAGTCATCCTCGACGAAGCGGATGTCGTGGGCCAGCGGATCGATGCCGAGCGCCTTCAGGCTGCCGAGGTAAAGCGCCTGGCTGTCCGGCGGCGACGGCTTCAGGATCACCTGGAACTGATAGTAATGCTGCAGCCGGTTCGGGTTGTCGCCATAGCGCCCGTCCTGCGGCCGGCGGGACGGCTGGACATAGGCGGCGCTCCACCGCTGCGGCCCCAGGGCCCGCAGGGTCGTCGCCGGATGAAAGGTGCCCGCCCCGACCTCCAGATCATAGGGCTGCAGCACGACGCAGCCCTGCGCCGCCCAATAGCTTTGCAGCTTCAGGATCAGCGCCTGGAAACAGGTTTCGGGGTCGGCGGATGCCATATCAGACGTCACTCGATCATCGGTCGGAAGCGATTATGGTGCAGCGCAACTTAGCGGCGCCCCCGAGGATCTAGCAAGCGCAAGATTGGACCGCGTGCCGCCTGCGGATAGTTAATAAGGGCAATCGGTCCGTCCGCAGGCAGTGGCTCCGGCCGACGGCACGTAGGCGCCGCAAGCCGAGCATTTCATCATGTCCTGGATATCGGCCGATTTCGCCTTTCCGGCGCCCCGGGCCGCCCACCGTCGGCGGCCGCCGCCCTGGTTCAGGCGAGCCTCCTCCTTGCGCGCCCGGTCGAGTTGGCCGAGGAGCCGAAAGCCGAACCAGACCGCCAGCAGGATGGTGGCCAGGACGAGGATTTTCGTCAGGCTGGGAAACGTGAACATCCAACCATTTAGCGGGTGGTCGCCGAGCTGGTCAAGCGCGGCCTCCCCCGCTGGCCTCCCTGCCGGCTGAACCACGCGGAACGACGGGCTGGCGATCGGTGTTTAACAGGGAGATCAAGGTGAGAGCTGGAATGGAGCGAACAATGTTGTGGAGCTATGAGCACCTGCGCGATTATGCCCTGCGCGCCACCGATGGCACTCTCGGCGACGTGAAGGATATGCTCTTCGACGACTCCGAGTGGACAGTTCGCTATCTCGTCGTCGATACCGGCAAATGGCTGTTCGGCCGACGCGTGCTGCTCATCCCCTCGGTCCTTGACAAACCCGATCCGGAGCGGCGCGAATTTCCCATTTCCCTGACCCAGGATCAGGTCCGAAACAGTCCTGATATCGATACGGACAAACCGGTCAGCCGCCAACAGGAAACAACACTGCACGGCTATTATGGCTGGCCCAACTACTGGATGATGCCGGCCGCCGACGCCATACCGCCCTATGACGGCGGCCGCGGTGCCTTCCCCGCCACCGGTGCCCGGGCGGAACTGGAGGAGCGCGCCGAGGAGGAGGCCGAGCACGGCAACCCCCATCTCCGCAGCGCGCAGGAGGTGGGCGGCTATTATATTGGTGCCCGGGACGGCGAGATTGGCCATATCGAGGATTTTCTGATCGACGAGAACGGCTGGTCGATTCGGTATCTCGTCGCCGACACCCGGAACTGGTTGCCCGGCAAGCGGGTCCTCATATCGCCGGACTGGGTGCTTCGGGTCGATTGGAGCGAGCGCAGGGTCGATCTCGACCTCACCCAGGAGCAGGTTCGAAACAGCCCGGAATATGATCCGGAGGCTGGCATCCACCGCGATTACGAGAATCGGCTCTACGGTTATTACGGCCGCCGGCCCTATTGGTAGGACAGGCTTGCGGCCGGACAGGTTGGTGGGCTGCTACAGCCCGTACCGCGCCCATAAGGCCCGCTCTTCGAGCGCGGCGACCCCCTCTTGGATCCAGTCGGCGGCGTGCGGCGGCGCCGACACGCGCAGCCGGCGCATCAGCCAGCCACGTTCGACACCGACCGCCTTCAGCTTCACCTTGTCGCCGAAACGCGCCCGCATCACCGAGCGGAGATCACCGATCCCGTCGATGAGGCCGAGCTCGAGAGCGCGTTTTCCGGTCCAAATATCGCCGTTGAAAAGAACCTCGTCCTCTGCCTTCAGGCGCTCGCCGCGGCGACTTCGAACCTGCGTCTTGAAGCTTTCGTAGATGTCCTGCTGCAGAGCCTTCAGCCGGGCGACGTCCTCGGGCTCCTCGTCGCGGAACGGATCGAGCATGCCCTTCCGCTCGCCGGCGGTGTGGACGCGGCGCTCGATGCCGAGCCGCTTCAACAGCTCCGGGAATCCGAACCCGCTGCTGACGACCCCAATCGAACCGACGATCGACGCCTCCTCGGCATAAATCTCGTCCCCGGCGCAGGCCAGCCAATAGCCGCCGGAAGCCGCGACGTCCTCGGCGAAGACGAAGACCGGCACGCCCTTCTCCGCCGCGAGCGCCCGAATGCGTCGGGCGATCAGCGCCGACTGGACGGGCGAGCCGCCCGGCGAATTGACGGCCAGCGCAACCGCCTTCAGGTTGCTGGACTTAAACGCGCGTTCCAGCGCGCCGGCGACACCGGCCAGCGTCAATCCGCCGCGCAACGGACCCATCGTCCCAATGACCCCGGCGAGGCGGACGACGGTGACGACGGGAATATGGCGACGGAGGAACGGCAACGGGAGCTTGGCGAGAAAGGATCGTTCTGTCATGGCGTTCAAGATAGGCGTTCGGAGGGCTGGTGCCAATCAGGACGGGTGCCAGTCAGGACTGATCCGACGTTGCGTCGTCACAGGATCAGCCCCGCGCCTCGCCGCAGCACCGCATCGGCCGCCTCCGTGTAACGGCCGTCGGCCTCGTGCAGCACGAGGCCGGCCGCCAGCCGGGTCGGGGCGGCAACGCCCTTGCGCGCCCGCACGAGAATCCGCCCGGCGGGCTTGCTGCCGCCCGGCCAGAGCGGGAACACGACGATTTCTCCGGCGCGCGTCCGAAGCTCGCTCAGCAGGAGGTCGATGCGATCGGCCCGGTAGACGAAGGTCACGCTCCCTTTCGGCCGAACCATCGAGAAGCAGAAGCGCATCCAGTCCGTCAGGCCGGCATCGCCCTCGAACTGCGCCGTCGCCCGGCCTGGGTTGACCGGCGCCGACCCTTCACGTGCCGGCAGGTAGGGCGGGTTCGCCATCACATGATCGAAGGATCCGGGCGCGAGCCGCGGCGGCGCCCGCAGAAGATCACCGATCATGATCTCGACCCGGCCGACGAATCCGTTCAACTCGACGTTGCGGGCCGCCAGCCGCGCGAGGTCGCGCTGTGGCTCGATACCGCGGACCCGGCAGCCGCGTTCGCGCCAGGCGAGGCAAAGCGATACGGCGCCGACGCCGGCCCCAACATCGAGTACCATGTCCCCCGGGCCGGCCGGCACGGCTGCGGCCAGGAAAACCGGATCGATCGCGGCTCGATAGCCGGCTTGCGGCTGCAGCAGCCGGATGTTCCCGTCGAGAAGCGCGTCGGCGCTGATCGCGCCCGCCGCCGCCTCGCCCGCCCGCCTCTCGCCCGACTGCCCATCCTCAGTCACCGTCCACCGCCTCGCCTGCATCGGCAAGCACCCGTTGCGCCCGCGCGGCATCCGCCGCGCGCACCATCAGGCGGCGGGGAATGGCGCCGATACTGCCTTCGACGATGCTCGTGTGCATGTCGAGGACGGTGGCTTCAATGCCTTCGCCGGCCAGCAGGGCAATCAGCCAGGACAGCCGAATCGGATCGTTTGTTCGCAGTAATTCCTTCAATCTTTCACGTCCCCGCCAAATGTCGGCGAGCCTAGCCGGGCTTCGGTGCTCCGCCCCCAGGCCCCCTTGGCAGGGCCCTTGGCAGCATTCCCTGGACAGCGCGCAGGCTTGACCCGGAAATTGTTCCAACTATGCTCGCCGCTGTTAAGAAGTGCGTCAAGCGAGCAGAATTGGGAGCATCGGTGGCCGTCGTCGTCAATCTGGGAGAGGAGCGGGGCAAGCCGCGCAAGCCGTCGCTGGATGCGATCGGCCATCTGGTCGGCGACGACCTGAGGGCCGTCAACGACCTCATCATCCAGAACATGCAGAGTCCGGTGGCGCTGATCCCGCAGCTCGCCGGCCATATCGTCGCCGCGGGCGGCAAGCGGCTGCGCCCGATGCTGACCCTCGCCGCGGCACGGCTCTGCGGTTATCAGGGACACCGGCATGTCGCCCTGGCGAGCTGCGTCGAGTTCATTCACACCGCCACATTGCTGCATGACGATGTCGTGGACGACAGCAACCTGCGCCGGGGCCTCGCCACCGCCAACTCGGTCTGGGGCAACAAGGCGAGCGTGCTCGTCGGCGACTTTCTGTTCAGCCGCGCCTTCCAGGTCATGGTCGGGGACGGGTCCCTGAAGGTGCTGGAGATTCTCTCGAACGCCTCCGCGGTCATCGCCGAGGGCGAGGTGCTCCAGCTCGTGACCAGCAACGATACCGAGGCCAGCGAGCAAGCCTATCTCGACGTGATCCGGCGCAAGACGGCGGCCCTGTTCGCGGCCGCCTGCCGCATCGGCGCGGTCGTCGCGGACCGTCCGAAGGCTGAGGAGGAAGCCCTTGAGAGCTATGGCCTCAATCTCGGCATTGCCTTTCAGCTCATCGACGACGTTCTGGACTACTCGGCCAAGCAGGCGGAACTCGGCAAGACCATCGGCGACGACTTCCGGGAAGGGAAAATCACTCTGCCGGTGATCCTCGCCTTCCGGCGGGGCGACGAGCCGGAGCGAACCTTCTGGCGGCGCGCCCTCGAAACCCTCGACCAGCAGGAGGCCGACCTCGTGCACGGCATCGAGCTGATGGAGCGGCATGACGCCCTGCGCGACACGGTCGCCCGCGCCAGCCACTATGGCGCCATCGCGCGGGACGCGCTCGGCCTGTTCCCGGAGAGTTCCGAGAAACGCGCGCTGCTCGACGTGATCGATTTCTGCATCGAGCGGGCTTACTGATTCTTGAGCCGGCCCACGGGGCTACTTATTTCGTTGCAGGCGCCCCTTGCAGCCTGTTGGGGTTGGCGCTATAAGGCGCCGCTGTCGGAGTGTAGCTCAGCCTGGTAGAGCACTGTGTTCGGGACGCAGGGGCCGGAGGTTCGAATCCTCTCACTCCGACCATTCCCCCAAGATCCCGCGTCCGCCCCATATTGAAGGCTGGTCCTTTCACGGCGAACGTCCCCATCATCCCGCGTCATCGGCACAAACTGATTGAAGAGCAGCGGCGTAAGGCCGCCTTCTCAAGCAGTTGCTCGCCGATCATTGACCGGCCAATCCTACGGCTGATAGGGTTCGCCGGGTTGTTCATTGACTGGCCTGGCGCCAACTGCCCGGCCGGATGTTCTCCATCCGTCCCGTCTGTAGCCAGCGGAACTTTGAGTAAATCGCGCTGTTAGGGGAGTAGCGCGACCTTTTCCCCGATGGAACAGTGCGGTTTGGTCTTGGCCGCGCGCCAGTCGCGAGGGAGCATCCAAAGGGAGCGAGATTGACCGAAAAGATCGTCGTTAAGAACCTGTACAAGATCTTCGGTTCCAAGTCGGAGGCGGCGATGCAGATGCTGCGTCGCGGCGAGGGCAAGGACGAGATCTTCCGGAAAACCGGCCAGACCGTCGGTGTACAGGATGCGAGCTTCAGCGTCGAAGAGGGGGAAGTCTTCGTCGTGATGGGCCTGTCCGGCTCCGGCAAATCGACGCTGGTGCGCATGCTCAACCGGCTGATCGACCCGACCTCCGGAGAAGTCCTGATCGACGGACGCGATATCACCCGAATGTCGAAGCGCGAGCTGATCGCGGTGCGCCGGCGGGATATCGGCATGGTGTTTCAGTCCTTCGCCTTAATGCCGCACCAGACCGTGCTCGAGAATGCCGCCTTCGGCTTGGAAGTCGCCGGCGTCGATCGCGCCAAGCGGCAGGACCGGGCGCTCGATGCGCTCGACGCCGTCGGCCTCAAGCCCTATGCCGCCAGCTATCCTGACGAATTGTCGGGCGGCATGAAGCAGCGCGTGGGGCTGGCCCGAGCCCTGGCCACCGACCCCTCGATCCTGCTGATGGATGAGGCGTTCTCCGCCCTCGACCCCCTGATCCGAACGGAGATGCAGGACGAGCTGTTGCGGCTGCAGCAGGAGCATGCCCGGACAGTCGTCTTCATCACCCACGATCTGGATGAGGCGATGCGGATCGGCAGTCGCATCGCCATCATGCAGGGCGGCGAGGTTGTGCAGATCGGCACGCCGGAAGAGATCGTCCGGCAGCCGGCCAATGATTATGTTCGCTCGTTCTTCCGCGGCGTGGATGTCAGCCAAGTGTTCACCGCCGGCGATATCGCCCGCCGGGAGCAGGTGACGGTGATCGAACGGCCCGGCCTCGGCGTGCGCGCGGCACTGGAGATGCTGCGCGAGCACGACCGGGATATCGGCATCGTGATCGGCGGCGACCGCAAATTTCAAGGCGTCGTTACGGTCGACTCCCTGATCCAGCAGATCCAGGCCGAGGAGGAACCAAGCTACCGGAACGCCTTCGTAGCGGAGATTGAACCGATTCCGCAGGATATGAACCTGTCGGACGTCCTTGGTCGGGTTGCCGGAAGCCAGTGGCCGGTGCCAGTGATTGACGATCAGGGGCGCTATATCGGCTCGATCTCGAAGACCGCCCTTCTTCAGGCTCTGGACAAGGTGAACTGAGCGATGGACTTTGAAATCCATATCGGAGAATGGGTCAGCGCGGCGGTCGAGTTCATGGTCGACAATTTCGGCCCGTTCTTCGACGCCATCTCGGGCGCCGTCGGCCTTGTCGCCGAAACCGTCGAGGACGGTCTTCTGGCCCTCCCCATCTGGTTGCTGGCCCTGATTCTCGTCGGCATCGGGCTCTGGCGGGTCGGCTGGCGGTTTGCGCTGTTCACCGCCATTGCGCTTGTCCTGATCGTCGGCATGGGCCTGTGGGAGGCGTCGATCTCGACATTGGCCCTGGTGCTGTCGGCGAGCTTCGTGGCCCTGCTCCTCGGCATACCGCTCGGTATCGCAATGGCCAAGAACGACATGGTTGCCACCGCGGTACGCCCGGTTCTCGATTTCATGCAGACGATGCCGCCCTTCGTCTATCTGATTCCGGCCGTCATGTTCTTCGGCCTCGGCAAGGTTCCCGGCACGATCGCGACCCTGGTATTCGCGATGCCGCCGGTGGTGCGCCTGACCAATCTCGGCATTCGCCAGGTCAGCGTCGAGAATGTCGAAGCGGGCCTTGCGTTCGGCTGCACGGACAGGCAGTTGCTCTTCAAGGTCCAGTTGCCGCTCGCCATGCCGTCGATCATGGCCGGCGTCAACCAGACCATCATGCTGGCGCTGTCGATGGTGGTGATCGCCTCGATGATCGGCGCGGGCGGCCTCGGCAATACGGTCTTGACGGGCATTCAGCGGTTGAATGTCGGTCTCGGCTTCGAAGGTGGGCTCGGCGTCGTGATCCTGGCGATCATCCTCGACCGGATCACCCAGAGCTTCGGCCAGCGGAGCAGCCTGTTCGCCGCGCTTCGCAACTTCTTCGGACCCCGGCGGCAGACTGCCAACACCGGCGACGAAGCAAAATCGAGTTCCCGGGAGCCGTCGCCGGCCGTGCGACGCGGCGCTCGCTGAAACGGGACGATCGACGCCCCGTCCTCACGGCAAAAGCGGGGCTCACCAACAGACCAGGAGGGAAGAAAGAGATGCTTGACGCCGTCAAGAACCTCGCACTCGGCACGGCGCTGATCGGCGGCTTGCTGGCCGGGTCGGCCGGCACGCCGGCCAACGCTCAGGACGACAAATCCATCAATATCGGCTGGACCGCCTGGTCCGATGCCGAGGCGGTGACGAAGATGGCCGCGAAGATTCTCGAGGAGCGGCTCGGCTATGACGTCGAGCTCACCCTGGCCGACGTCGCCATCCAGTACAGCGGCGTCGCGAGCGGCGATATCGACCTGATGATGATGGCGTGGCTGCCCCAGACCCATCAGGACTACATGGAGAAGTTCGCTGGTGAGGTCATCGATCTGGGGCCGCTCTATACGGGCGCCCGGCTCGGCTGGGCGATCCCGAACTACATCCCCAAGGATCAGCTCAGCTCGATCGAGGACCTGCAGAAGGAAGAGGTCGCCGAAAAGCTCGGCAACAGGATCGTCGGCATCGATCCGGGCGCCGGGCTGATGCGCCTCTCGAATGAGGCGGTCGAGGAGTACGGCCTCGACGACTATCAACTCGTGTCGTCGAGCGGCGCCGGCATGACGGCGGAGCTGGACCGCGCGGTCCAGCGCGACGAGTGGGTCGTGGTGACCGCCTGGAATCCGCACTGGATGTTCAGCGCCTACGAGCTCCGCTATCTCGAGGATCCGAAGGGTGTCCTGGCCGGGGTCGAGCATATCGACGCCCTGGCTCGCAAAGGCTTCTACAACGACCATCCGGAAGCCGCCGCGTTCCTCGCACGGATGTATATCCCGCTGGAGGAGCTGGAAACGGTGATGTTCAAGGCCCAGGAGACCTCTTATGAGGAGGCCGTGGCCGAGTACATCGAGACGCACGAAGAGCGCGTCAACTACTGGGTCACCGGCGAGATCGGCGAATAATATCGACTCAATCGAATTTGAGTCATCTTCACACCTCACCCAAGCCCTCGCTCCCTAACGGGAGCGGGGGTTTTCTTTCCCCTTCACTCAGCCTTCGAGGTGCCGAGCCGGGTAAAACGCTCGGGGGTCGTCAGCCGACGCCGAGTAGCCGCTTGCCCAAATCCTGAGGCAGTCGGAGCGGCCACCTCGAGGGAGAATAGCCTATAGAGCGCCGGGAGAGGCAACCGCTTCAATCCCGTCGTCGCACGGCCGGCAGCTTCCACATCTGCTGCGGGCGTTCGCCTCCGGGTGGTTGCGGCGGAACCAAGCCTCGAAAATCAACGTTCAAGACTGTGAACTTACGACGATCCTGCAGGAACCGCAGGGTTATCGAGAACGAGGCTCATCCCGCGACCGATCCACGAAGGGCGGCCAAGAGAGGTCCCGACATTTCCATGGCAACTCTCTCATCAGGCGCAATCTCCGAACGGAGGTCCGCCCAGAATCGCCGCTTCGCCGTTGGTCTGGCACGCGCTTTCGCAGGAGCGCTCATCTTTGCGCTTCCCATGCTGATGACGATGGAGATGTGGCAGCTCGGATTCTACATGGACCCGTTGCGGCTGATACTGCTTCTTGTGCTGCTTCTGCCGCTGCTTGCGGGGCTGGGCTATTACAGCGGCTTCAAGGAGACGTCAGGGCTGCGCGACGAAATCGTCGATGCCTTCGTCGCCTTTGCCGTCGGCTCGATCGCCTCCGCCATCATCCTGGCGATCTTCGGCATCGTCACGCCCGAAATGTCTCCGGACGAGCTGATCGGCAAGATCGCTCTGCAGGCGATTCCGGCCAGCATAGGCGCGATGCTGGCACGCAGTCAGCTATCTGGGCAACAGAACAATGACGCGCAGTCCAAGCAGGAAGACCGCGAACAAAAGGAGAGGAAAGAGAAGTCGAGTTATGCCGGCGAAATCTTCCTGATGGCGGTCGGTGCGCTGTTTCTGTCCCTCAACGTGGCGCCGACCGAAGAAATGATTCTGATCGCCTACACAATGGCAACGTGGCAGGAGATCGCGCTTGTCCTTCTGTCCTTGGCGCTCATGCACGCATTCGTTTATGCCGTCGATTTCCGAGGACGGCCCGAGCCGCCCGACACGGCAACCTTCTGGAGCCTCTTTCTCCGATTCACTGTCGTCGGCTACGCCATCGTGCTGATCATCAGCCTGTATATCCTTTGGAGCTTCGGGCGAACGACCGGGACGGCGCTCGAGGAAATCCTGAGCACAACGGTCGTGCTCGGCTTTCCCGGCGCCATCGGCGCCGCCGCAGCGCGCCTGCTTCTTTGAGCATGGGAGCGATCCGATGAGCAACGCGAAGGCCGCACAGGCAGATACCCGCGACGCGCGACATCACGCGCATCCGGCGGAGGCGACATCGCCGTGGGAGTGGGCGGTGGCGGCGCTGGGCTTGGTCCTGATCGTCGGCGCGGTCGGCTATCTGGCATATTTTGCGCTGACCACCCGGTCCGAACCGCCGTCGGTCCTCGTTACCGCCGAGTCTGTCGCGCCGAGCGGCGAGGGTTACCTGGTGACGGTCAAGGCCGCCAACCGCGGCGGATCAACCGCGGCGGCACTGACGATCGAGGGAACATTGATGCGGGACGGCTCGATCGTGGAGAGCAGCGAGGCGACGATCGATTACCTGCCGCGGTCATCCGAACGTCAAGCGGGCCTGTTCTTCACCCGGGACCCATCGCAGTACCGGCTCGATCTTCGTCCCAAAGGGTACGCCAGTCCTTGAGACAGCGGCATCCCCGCGGCTCCCGGCGGCTGCGCTATATGCCACCGCACGTCGGGGTGTGCCGCGCCTCCTACTCCTTCCAACGCGACCAATATTCGTCCGCAGGCTCGGCCGAGCCGAAAACCGCCTGCGTCCACCGCTCGATCAGGAGCGAATCCCGCTTCTGCGCGATACGAATCTGATCGGCTTCATTGAGACGGCCCAGATGGAGAAAGAACTGTTCGGCGTCCGCCTTCGTCCCCGTCCTGATCGCTCGCATCGCAGCGGCATGGGTAAGGCTCGCCTTTCCCACGACCATCGCTGTTGCCTCGGCAAGATCGCGCACAACTTGTCGAAGCTCCTCCGGGCCATAGCCGTCAAGCATCCTGTTCTCCATCCTTTCGCCGCGCTGAACGGCGACTCCGTCTCTCGCGATTGGGTTTTCGGTCTGCGCATGGTAAACAGTCGCGGTCAACGTACGTTCCAGCGCCGCGCGGATTTTTCGTTTGAAGGGCGCAAGGGTCGGCGCGACCGGGCATTGTCCCGCCTGGACACCGCACCAAGTTTAGCGCGATGCCGCGCGGCTGAAGCTCACTTTGGAACAGCCGTCCCGATGATCTGCCCGTCAAGAGAAGCGGCCGCTAAGCATGCTTCAATCCGAAGCGTTTCGGTGGAGAAGAGGGAGAATGATCGACGTGCAAGACAGGTTCGCTCCGCCGAAGCCGGATATCGGCAACGATATGGAAACCGGGCTTGGTGACCACGGCTCCGGCGGTCGCGCTCTGCGCACCCTGAAGCACTGCATGCGCGCGCTGACTCACTGCGGCGCGGCGGTCAGGCGGGCGTCGGCGGCGCTCTGTCAGGGTCCGGTTGCCTTCCGGAAACATCTCGGCGCGACGCGACGCACCCTGGCGACGCTGAACCAGAGGATGGTGAGGCTGAAGCGGTTTATCTCGGCGCTCCATGCGAGCGAGCAGCGGCTGGCCCTGGCCTTGGAAACGGCCAAAATGGGCATCTGGGACTATGACTTGCAAACTCAAAGAGTTCTGCGGTCCCCCGCCGTCGATCGATTCTTCGAGCTCGAACCCGGCCAAGCCCCGCCGGAGATCTCTCACATCCTCACCCGCATGCAGCCGGAGGACGCCGCAGCGCTGCGGAATCAGCTGACCACTGCCATTGCCGAATCAGGCGGCGTCGCCGGCGAACACCGCGTGATCCGGGCCGACGGCTCCATTCGCTGGCTGGCGATTCGCGGAGAGGTCGTCGCGGACGCGGATGGCGCGCCCGCGCGCATCGTCGGCGTGGTGACAGACATCACGCGGCGGAAGGCCAAGGAAGCGGCCCTCCAGGATGCGCTTTCGGAAAAGGAGACCCTGCTGCAGCGAAAGGACATGCTGGTCGAGCAGAAGAACGTCCTGTTAAGGG
Organism: Virgifigura deserti; assembly: GCA_003576685.1. Classification (GTDB taxonomy): domain Bacteria; phylum Pseudomonadota; class Alphaproteobacteria; order Dongiales; family Dongiaceae; genus Virgifigura; species Virgifigura deserti. Next base: position 71,320 of record QOZR01000011.1, on the reverse strand, counting down.
AGGCGAATCACCGGATCAAGAACAATCTTCAGCTTATATCGAGCCTCCTCATGCTTCAGAGCACGACCGTCCCGGAGGAGTCGCGGAAGTACCTGGTCGAAGCCCGCAACCGAATCGGCACGGTCGCGCGCGTCCATCAGCGTCTCTATCAAGGCACAAACACGGAATCGATTGAGTTCGGTCAGTACCTTCGGGAGTTCTGCGCTGACCTCGCCGACATGCTGTCCGCCGGAGAAAAGCCGATCACGCTACTGGTCGATGCGGCAGACGTCACCTTGCCGACTGACCGCGTGATCCCGCTCGCGCTCATTATCAACGAGCTCGTCACCAACGCGTTGAAGCACGCATTTTCGCAAGCGACCGAGGGAACGGTTCGCGTCGAAAGCAAGCTGGACTCCGACGGGTTGCTGCGAATCACCGTGTCGGACGATGGGGCCGGCCTGCCCGAAGGCATCCGCCTCACGGCGTGCGGCACTCTCGGCATCAAGATCGTTACCGCCTTGACCAGCCAGCTCGACGCGCAGTTTGACAGCGTCCCGGCCCCGCATGGCGCCCGCTTCGAAATTCGCCTTCCGATCGACCGTTCCCGAGCATAGCGCAGGACACAGGCCCTGGCGCCCGTCCCGGTATGGGGAGAGAATCATCGCGCCTTGCGCCGCCGGCCGAGGCGAAGCTGCGCCAACGTCACCGGCCGGAAGTCCCATAGATCGACGCCGACATCCGCCTGTCGCGGCAGTGGCGCCATGCGGCCATGGCTGTGGCCATGCAGATTGACGGCGCCTTTGCCCATGCCGTTCCAAGACCGGAACGGGTAGTGGCACAGGACGAGGCGCGTGTCGTCGAGCATGATTTCCGCATAGGGCTGCACACTGGCCCAACCCGGTAGGCTGGTGGTCACCTCGCCGTCATTGTTGCCGACGACCAGATGCTTGCGACCGGCGAGCGCCTCGAGGATCTCCGCCATGCGCCCGGCCCGTTGCCGAATCGCGAAATCGCCGAGATGCCAGACGTCGTCCTCCGGGCCGACGCTGTCGTTCCAGCGCCGGATCAGCTCCGCATCCATCTCCGCCACGGACGCGAAGGGACGCCCGAACAGGCCGAGCGCGCCGCCATGGCCGAAATGCGTGTCGCTGGTGAAGAACACCGTCATCGCCGATCGCCCGTCCCGCCGACGCCTCACATCACTCTGTGCGGCTGGTTCACTCTATGGCGATGTCGAGCGACGCGAGGCGGCGCGTTCACGCGGGGATCGCGTGAAGCTCGCTCGCTTTCAGATGGGCGCGGATCTTTCGCGCCACCTGCCGCGGGTGCGGGCGCGCCTGACCGCCATAGCCGCCCCGATCGAACAGGGCCCGCGCATCCTCGTTGGTGAGCCCGAAGAACGTCGCCACGGCCTGCCAATCCGAATGGTTGCGATAGACCGGCCGGCAATCCTTCACGCTCTCCGCGCTTTCGAGTCGAAGGCCCTGGGCCCGGAACCAGGGATTCATGGCGGCGGCCAAGCCGACCGCGCACCCCTTTCCCCGGCTGTACCAGCAGCAGAAGGTGAGCGCATCGGCGGACAGATCGTCCAGAAAGCCTGCCAACCGTTCCAGGCGCTCGGATCCCGGCGCATGATAGATTGCAATGCTCTGACGTCTTCTATGCTCCATGGCTTCGCCCTTTGCCGATCGTCCCACGAGACGAGAACGCCTTCCCCTCGAGGCGAGTTCCGCCGCGCATTCCGCGCAGGCGACTGATTTAAATTACGGCAGAGCGGATGCGATGGTCGCGCCCCCCCAGACGATCAGGACGAGTCCCGCGGCATGACCGAGCCAGTGACCGGCAGGCGCTGTCTTCTCGACCAGCACGAACGCCGCGATGGCGGCGATCCAGAGCAGGTTCATGACACCGCCGACGAACAGCAGCGCCATCAGCATCCAGCAGCAACCCAGGCAATAGGCCCCATGTGCCAAGCCCATTGCCGTCGCGCCGCCCATACCGGCACGCCAGTGATGAAGGATGAAGTCCAAAGGCGAGCGGCAGTGCTTCAGACAGGCCTGCTTCAGCGGTGTCAGCTGATAGAATCCCACGGCCAGCAGGACGACGCCGCCAAAAACGGCGCTCGTGCTGGCCATCATCGGCGACAAGAGCGCGACGCGTTCCAACTGCCATTGCAGGGCGGCGGCCACGAGGCTGAAGCCCAGCCAGACGACGACGTAACCCAACGCGAAAGCCCAGGTCCGGCCATAGGGCGAACCGCCCTGGCGGCGCTTTCTGTCGATGGCCGCGAACAGAAGGATCATCGGCGCCGCGCTCGGCAGCATCATCGCCGCCATCATCACCGCCCACATGACGACCATCAGCAGGGCGTAGGACGGCGACCAGGCCATCGGCGCCATGCCGGCCATCGCCTCGCCCATCGACATCGGGTCCATCGGCATCCCGGCGCCAAGGAGCAGATAGGCCCAGGACAGGAGGATCACGCCGACGAGCCCCGCAACCACCACCGCGCGGTCACGGCGCAGCAGCCGTTCCAGCGTGGTCGTGCCGGTCATCGGCCCCCTCCCTATTATCCTGTCCGGGCTCTAGGCAGCGACGCCCGTCGGCGTCTGCTCGACCGTCGCCAGCGAGCTGTGGCCCTGTGGCGTCTCGAACTTGATCCCGCCGGTGCTGGCGATGCGGGCGCTGGCGACCTCGGCACCGCGGTGTTCGAAGCCGTCCGGCATCATCACCTGGATCCGATGCTCGGCGCCGGTCACCGGGTTGCGGATCGGCTCCACCTCCGTCTCGAGAATGCCCGGAACCGAGACCCGTGCCCGCCGCGCCTCCATGTCGAACGTGAAATCGATCGGCGCGAACTGCGGCTCCAGAATCTCGGTCACGATCAGGCTCATGATATTGAAGAGCGTGCCGTCCGCCGAATGCTGGCCCGACATGATTGCCAGAAGCGCCTCGCGCTGCTGCTGGTCCGCGCGCTCGTCGATGATCGGTTGGATGGTTCCGTTGCCCTCGTGCAGCGCTCCCGGCCAACTCACCGTCACGACGAACTTCAGGCCGTCCAGCCGGACATCGCCGAAATGGCCCTCCTGGATGTTCATCGCCACCAGACCTTCGCAGTGCCCTTGGGTCGGCCGCGCGTTGAAGTCGCACGGGCAGCCGAAGGCGCAGTTGCAATTCTTCACCCACTCCCCTTTCAGACGCCAGTCGACCTCAGCCATTCATTCCTCCCTGGTCGTCGGAGTTGCGGCACGACGCAGCACCTCCGGAGTGAAGGCACATCGGACGGGGCGTTCGAACGCGCCATCTCTCCTTTGCTAAAGCGAATGCACATCATCGCAACGATCCTTCGCCGCTGGATGATTGCTGGTGTCACGGCACTCTGCCGCCTTGCTTCGGTTCCTGCCCGTCGCTGAACTTGCAACAAGCACTCCCGAAACACCCTAAATGATGCGGCAAAACACGGCGGATTGCAATTTTCCGAATCCGCCTGTTTCAGCGGCCGGTCGCATCCGCGGCGGCGGAACCGGACGCCTTGTTCCGGGTTCCTGGTTCAAAAGGCGCCGAATAGGGCCTCTCACAGGAAGAATATGGCGAGTGGAGTACGAGAATGGTCGAACAGGAAGGCGAAATACCCTGGCAATACCGTGCATCCGGCGGCGACGAGCTGAATCCCGGAGACGAGGCTCCGCCCGACACCCCCGGAACCGGTGAGGATCTGTGCCGCGACTGCTCCGGCACCGGCCGCCAGGATGGGGACAGATGCCCGACCTGTAACGGAACGGGCCGCATCACCGAGGGGATCGGCGGCGGCTGACGAAGTGCTTAACGCCTGTTGCTCCGGCCCCTGAAGGACTTGGTAATTATTTCATGCTGTCCTGGGTCGTCGAGACGATTTCCGGATGCGGAATGGCGATGGAGCAGGCACAGCTGCAGCAGGTCTTCGACAAGCACCTGAAATGGCTTTCCAACGCCGGCGGAGCGCAGGCCGACTTCTCGCGTCAGATGCTGGGCGGGCAGCGCTTCACGGAGCGGAACCTGAGCCGTGCACGCTTCCTCGGCAGTTGCATGGTCGCATGTCTCTTCGCCGACTGCGACCTGGCCGAAGCGGATCTCTTCGGCGCCGATCTGACCGACGCGACACTGGAGCGGACAACACTCCTGCGGGCCAACATGCGGGGCACGCACCTCGGCGGAGCGCGGATCATCGGCTGCGACATGCAAGGCGTGAACCTCCAGGAAAGCTCCTTCGCCTGCTGGGACAACGGGCAGCTCATCAGCCTATCGCTGTCCAAGGCGGACGGCGTCACAATCAGCGATTCCAACATGATTTATGCCGATCTGGCCGGCCTGCGGATGGAAGGCGCGACGATCACCAACACCGATCTCACAGGCGCCAACCTGTCCGGCGTTCTGCTGCGCGATGCCGTGTTGACCGGGACCGTGCTGCGCAACGCCGATTTCACGGATGCCGATCTCAGCGGTGCCGATCTCACCGGCGCGGACCTGACCAATGCCAAGCTGAACCGGGCGCAGCTTGCCAATGTCAAGCTGACACGGACGGTGCTGACCGGAGCCGATTTGATGGAGTGCCGACTGGTCGACGCGGACCTGTCGCAGGCGATTCTCGCCGACCGCGTCGTCGACGCCGCCGCGGTCACCGATATGCTTCGCGATCACGCCGTTTGGGTCGAAAGCGGCGGTCGGCGCGGGCGACGGGCCGCGTTTGATGGGGCGGACCTTCAGGGCGTCGATTTTGCGGGCCAGGAACTCAGTGCCGCCTCCTTCAGCAACGCACGCCTGCAGAAGGCGAGATTCGATCATACGCGCCTGCGGTTCGCCTGCTTCGACGCCGCCGATCTCTCGGGAGCATCACTCGCCGGAGCCGACTGCTCGGGGGCGTCCTTTCGCGGTGCGAAGCTCTGCGACATCGATGCGGTAAATACAAGCTTCACGGCCGCGCCGTTCGAAGGCACCGACCAGGGCGACCAGCGCTATTGGCCCGTCGATTTCAGCAGAGCCGATCTGCGGCGTGGACGGTTTCGCGGCGCCGATCTCACGGGCGCCAAGTTTTCCTTCACGAATCTTGAGCGGACGGACTTCTCCGACGCCCGCGGACTCTGAAGGCCATCATCGCGCGCGCCGCGGTCAGGTATTTTGCGGCGCGCGCGCCGCGGCCAGGCACTGCGCCGCCTCCGACGCCTCCTGCCCGAGCTGACGCAGGGCCGTCTTCGTCCCCTCCGGCAGGTCCGTGTTCAGAGCGGCCTCGACAAGACGGCCGATCTCCACTTCGCCGCGCTCGCGCTCTTCCAGCAGCGTCGCGCGCTCGTCAGCGGAAAGGATCGCCTTCAATTGGGTGAACAGCCGCTCGATGGTTTCCGCATCGGCGTCGGGGTTGCGCGGCAGGTCCCCGAGATCCCGAATATGCGTCTCCAGCTCCGCGGCGACCTCGCGCCGCCGCCGCCCGTAGGTGCGAAAGAGAGCCGCCAGTTCCGGCTCTCCCGACGCGTCTGCAGCGTCGTCATATCCGTCCGCGGCGTCCTTGCACGCCACGATCACGTCGTTCAACGCGATCTGCCGTTCATCCCGCAGCACGGAGGGCCTCCTTTCGGTCGAGCACGTAACGTTCGGGCACGAATACGGACAGCGCGCCCGGGAGCACGCGGAACTCAGCCGGCGTGCGCGTCGTCACCTCTCCGTCGGTGTTGATGCGCATCGGCTCATCGGTAACGATTCGCATCTTCTGCCCATGCAGCAGATCGACGCTCTCCCACCGACCATGCCGCCCGCTGCGCATCGATGGGATCAGCGCAATCAGCGACCAGATGCTCTGCGGCCTGAGGCTGTAGAGGTCTAGTCGCGCATCGTCGATGGCCGCGTCCTCGGAGACGGTGAGCCCGCCACCATAGTGCCGCCCGTTGCCGACAGCGATCTGAATGGAGCGGAAGCGGGAAGTCCGCCCGTCGCAAGTCACTTCCGCCGAGAAGGTCCGGGTCGCCTTCAGCGCGTCACGCGTGCAGATCGCGTATCCCAGCACACCCCAACGGCGCTTGACCTCGCCCGTCAGACGGCGAGCACACTGCACGCTCAACCCCATGCTCGCAACGTTGAAGAAATATTTTCCGTTGACCACGCCGAGGTCGATCGGGTGCAGAACGCCACCGACGATAACTTCGCAGGCCTCCGGCAGCGTCGTCGGGATTCCTAGCGTCCGGGCGAAATCGTTGGCGGTCCCCATCGGCAGGATACCGAGCGGCAAGCCGGCGTTGAGCAGGGCTTCCGCTGCGGCATTCAGCGTGCCGTCGCCACCGCCGAGAATGATGCAATCGATCTCGTCCCGATGACGGCGGATGACCTCCGGGATCTCCCGCGGCCGGCGCGTGAACGCCTCGATCAGTTCCAAATCGTCCTGACGCAGCCGATCGAGCGCGGCCGTGAAATCGACCTTTCCACGCCGGCTCTTCGCGTTCACCAGCAGTAGGGCCCGCTTTCCAGACACGCTTCCTCCAACAGTGCTGTGAGCGCCGCGCCGCTGACGCTTGGTTCCATGGCCCGATAACGTTCTTGGTAAAGACATTGTTCCTGCGGGTAGTATTGCGGAACCGTCCGAGATTTCCGGACCAGGTGGAACCTTCGGAAATCACGAACCGTTATTGAGGTAGAGATCCGCCCGTGCCCGTGGCGGTTGCTGCTTCCCCTGGCAGCGAATTACGGCAGCCTCCCTGTCGACTCGCCGGGGCTCTGAAAGCCCCGGCCTTTTCTTTGCCGGGCGGCAATTGTGATTCTCCGCCCCTTTCCTAATCATGGAGACATAAAGCCAGAGGCCGTCAAGATTGGAGGCGAGATGATAGCGATCGATCCGGAGAAAGCCTGCTACTTCATCATCAAAGCCCGGCAGTTCCAAGCCAAGACCGGGGTGGTCGAACCGGACCCGGGGTCGAATGTCTCGGACGACGATTTCCGGGAAATTCTTGAGGATTACGGAAGCGACCCGGTTCAGATCGAGATGCGATCCTTCCTCGAGTCCCTGAACGAGGAGGAGACCGCCTCGCTGCTCGCGCTGATGTGGATCGGACGCGGCGACTACACCAAGGACGAATGGGAGACTGTCCTGGAAGAGGCGAAGCAAATCGAGAACGACCAGGCGCCCGACTATCTGATCGGAACGCCGCTCGTCGCCGACTATATGGAGGAGGCCCTGTCCGCGCTCGGCTATTCCTGCGGGGATCTCGAGACCGACCATCTTTAGCCGCCGGTCCGACGGATCCGGGTGACCGGCCGCCGGCCCGTCAGGCTGCGAGCTGCTTCAACTTCTTCAGCAGATAGTCCAGATTGTCGAAACCGACATTCTCATACTGCGTCAGAATCCGCTCGATCATGCGGGAGACATAGCGCTCGCGATCGCGCTCGCCGCCGTCATATTCGGTTTCACGGGCGACATCCACCGCGACGCGGAAAGCCGGGTACATGCGCTCCGGAAGACTGGCGCGGAGATACAGAGACTTCAGCCCGAGCGAGCCGGGATCGTGGATCAGCGTGTGCGCATTGACGATCGGAGTCTTCGCGAGAACCGCCAGGCTCGCTTCAAAGAAGGCAAGGTCGCCCAAGCACAGTGCCCGCAGGACGATCGACGGCGTGAGCCGGCCATTCACCTTCAGCTGCCGCACTAGCTTCTCGATGTCCGGTGCCTCCGCGGCGGGCGGGAGGAGGCCGACCGTCGCGCGCTCGCGGCTCTCGAGAATCAAGTCGGTGGCGAGTGCGGGCGACAGCTCATGGTGGGTGACCAGATATTCGCGCAGGTTGTCGGAAACCATCACGACAAGCCTTTCGGCCACCGTGATCGGGAGCTTCGCGCGACGAGCCATCGATCCCTTGACCGAGTCTTCCTCGCCATAGCTGTCGAGAACCTGCTGCAGCGCCTTTTCAGACAGTTCGGCGCCCGCGTTCTCGACCAGATGGGCAACGGCGCCTTCGTTCCGGCTGTCGATCAAGGCGTCCGCAACGGGCGCGGAAACCGATGTCCGCCGGGCGATCGCGGCCTGCTTCTCGGCGCTCGATCCGCGAACGATCTCGACCAGGTCCTCGTCGGTCAGAACAGCGGAGTGCTCGAGGATCGGGAGCGCCACGGACTCGACATCGCGCGCCAGGACGAGCGCCAGATCGTGCGGCAGATCGTCACTCGCCTTCAGGTTCCGGGAGAGCGTCTCGCGAACATGCACGGCGACGTCGCGCGCCATGACGCGAAAGATATCGGTGGCGATACGGCGCTCGGTCTCGTTGAGTTTGGCTCGCTCGAAGCTGACGGCGATTTTTGCCGCCGTCTCCGCACGCGCCTCCGGCGACGGGTCATGCAGAAGACGGGTGACGTCGGCTTCCGTAAGATTGCTCGTCATCGCCTTGGACGGCTTCCACCATTTGCCTATTCCGGCCGCAAGCCCGCGTGGCCTCTGTCGGACCGGTTGACAGTATGTCGACGTCCGGTTAAGGCGGTCTTAAGATCGAAACTCAGAAGGATCAAGACGTCGGCGGCAGCTCAAACGTTAACCGCCCGACACCCGATTCCCGACGCTCCAGGGCGCCTGTCACCGCCAGCCCCGCTCCTTGTAATAGCGAAGCGCCCCTGGATGCAGGGGGGCCGAGTTCCCGGCCCCGATCATCTCTTCGGGAGTCAGTCCGGCAAACGCCGGATGCATGGCCTTGAAGTGGTCGAAATTCTCGAAGACGGCCTTGACGACCTGATACACCATCTCCTCGCTCAAGCGCGTCGTCGCCACGAGCGTCGCCTTCACGCCAAAGGCTGCTATAGCGTCGGGGTTCCCGGGATAGGTCCCGGCCGGAATCACCGTCTTCGCGAAGTAGGGCGTGTCTTCGATCAACTGGTCAATTTCGGCGCCGGAGAGGTCGATGAGCACGGCGCCGCAGCCCCGGACCGCTTCCTGAATGGCACCGTTCGGATGCCCGACCGGAAGGATAAAGGCGTCGAACGCGCCGGCGCAGAGCCCACGTGACTGCTCATTCACCTCAATCTCCAACAGCGCCGCGAAGTCTTCCGACGTCCAGCCAAGCGTCTCGATCAGCGTCTCGGCCATGACATGCTGACCAGACCCAGGTACGCCGATATTGATGCGTTTCCCCACGAGGTCGGGCAGCGTCTCGATATCCGCATCGGGATGCGCGACCACGGTGATCGGCTCGCCATGCAGGGTGAGGATCGACCGCAACTCCTCGAACGCGCCGTCCTCCTCGAACAGCGCCTTGCCCTCATAGGCGTAATACTGCCAGTCCGATTGGGTGACCGCCATGTCCAGGTCGCCACTGCGCAGCGCCGCGAGATTGTCGATCGAGCCTTCGGTGCTCTCGACGGTGCAGCGGATCCCGTGGAGCGCCCGCTCGCGATTGACCATGCTGCAGACGGCGCCGCCGGCGGGAAAATACACGCCAACGACCGGCCCCGTGCCGACGAAGAGGATCTGTTCGGCCGGCGGGGCCGGATCCTGGCCCTCCGATCCGGACTCCGAGTCCGCCGCGTCGCTCCGGGTCGTTCCGAAGAGAAGGCAGATGGCCAGGCCGGCCGCGGCAATCGTGTTGATACGTATCATTCTCATGCGCCGGATGTTCTTTTCTTCACCGTGAAAGAGGGGCCGTGTCGAGCGCCAGATCGATCGCCTTGGCCAACCGATCGACGATCTCCCGCACCTCGTCGTCAGTGATGATGAAGGGCGGCGCCAGCAGCACATGGTCACCCGCGATTCCATCGGCCGTTCCACCCATCGGATAGCACATCAGCCCCTGACGCATTGCTTCGGTCTTGATGCGCGCATGGAGCTGCAGTGCCGGATCGAATGGCGCCTTGGTCGCCCGATCGGCGACAATCTCGAGTCCCAGGAAAAGGCCGCGACCGCGGATGTCACCGACATTGGGGTGGTCGGCAAAACGGTCGTCGAGGAGCGCGCGCAACAAGCGCCCCTGGCGGTTCACCGCTTCCAGCAGATCGTCCTCCCGAATCACCTGCTGCACTGCCAGGGCGGCGGCGCAAGCGGTGGCATGCCCCATATAGGTATGACCATGACGGAACTGACCCGAGCCCGACGTCACAGTTTCGAAGATCCGGCGCGAGGCCAGAAGCGCGCCGACCGGCTGGTAGCCGGCGCCCAATCCCTTGGCGACGGTCAGCAGGTCCGGCGCCACGCCGTCCTGGGTACAGGCATAGAGCGTGCCGGTGCGGCCCATCCCGCACATCACCTCGTCGAGGATCAGCAGCACCCCGTGACGATCGCAGATCTCGCGGATGCGCTTGAAATAGCCCGGCACCGCCGGCACCGCGCCGAGCGTCGCCCCCACGACAGGCTCGGCGATGAAACCGGCGACCGACTCCGCGCCCAGTTCCAGGATCGCCGCCTCCAGCGCGTCGGCCGCGCGCTGGCCATAAGCCTCGTCCGTCTCCTCCGGCCGCTGCTCCCGATAAGCGTAGCAGGGAGCGATATGACTCACCGCCATCAGCAGGGGCTCGTAAGGCCGGCGACGGTTCGCATTGCCGCCGACCGCCAGCGCGCCGAGCGTATTCCCGTGATAGCTCTGCCGCCGCGCGATGAAATGCCGGCGCTTCGGCTGGCCCTGCTCAAGGAAATATTGGCGCGCCAGCTTCAACGCTGCCTCGGTTGCCTCCGACCCGCCCGACACAAAATAGACTTTATCGAGCCCGGCGGGTGCGTCGGCGATCAGGACGTCCGCCAGTTCCTCCATCGGTCGATTGGTGAAGAAGCCGGTATGGGCGAACGGCAGCGTCGCCGCCTGCCTCTGAATCGCTTCGACGACCTTTTTGTGGCTATGGCCGAGACAGGACACCGCCGCCCCGCCCGACGCATCGAGGTAGCGGCGGCCAGCCTCATCCAGGATATAGACACCCTCGCCGCGCACTGCGACCGGCAGCGTCGCGCGGGGATCGCGATGGAAGACATGAGTCATGGAATCACACAGGTCATAGGGTCACCCGTTCTGTCGGATTTTGCGCAAGATGGTGGCTGGGGTTACGCGTCGCCTTGGAGACTTGCCGGCGGCGTGGTGAGGGTGAACAGCACGATCTGCTTGATTACCCCGCCCAACGCCGTGTCGAAGGCCTCGATCACATTCTCGAAGCTGCGGCCGGATGCCGCTACGCGCCGCTCGAATGTTTGCGAGGCGATGATCCGCCGCTCCGGCATCTCTACCAGCTTCGCGTTCATGCGGACCCAAACGGTCGGAACGGCGGCGTTCTCTTCGTAAACCGCCTGGAACTCCCGCAGGTCCGTTTGCAGGATGAAGTCCGGCCGAAGGCCGATGACCTCGCGCCCCACCGCAACGATGCTGCGGGTGCTCTCGAAGGACTCGATCAGCAGGGTCTGGATCATCGCCGGCGCGTTGTCGGTCCAGGTGGCATTACTGTAATACTCGATCGTATAGGGCGAGCGGGAGAGGGCCACTCGCGATGTGTCCAACCCTGCGGCGGCATTCGGCAGTTCGACGACGAGCTGCCAATCGACTTTCGGAAGCGTTCCCTCGAACGTCGTCTTCGGCGTCAGCGTGTAGAGCTGAAGCGGGTCGTTCACGGTAGACGGCAGCACGCCGCAACCGGACGCCGTGGCCAGCACCAGCCCGAGGAAGATCATCCGGACCATGACCGGGACGATGCCGCGCCGCATGAATGTGGTGGACGTCATTGCGCCTCGAATCCTCTGCTCCGGTCGCCGAAGAAAAAGCGTGCCGGGTCACGCTCGATCTGCGATGAAACGCGCGACAGCGATGCTACCAAAAGGCGCGTCTCCGTGATCAACTGCGTCAGCTCATAGAGGCCGCTCGCGGTGAAGTCCCGGATCGGAGCGCGACTATCATGGACCAGCAGCTCGATCTCGCTGGCCACGGCCGAGAATGAATCGGCGGTTTCCTGAAGCTCCGCGATCGTTGCTTCCGCCTCGCCGCCGACACTGTTCAACTGACCGCGAGCATCGCTGGCGAGCCGTTCGAACTCCGCCGCCATCATACGCACTTGGTCGGCCGCGGCGGCGCCATCGGTCAGGACTTGGTTGAGGCCGCCCGTGTCGCGCGCCAAGGTGGTGGTCAGAAGTTGGAGGGATCGAAGAGTCTCGTCGATCGCCTGCCGGTTCCGGTCGCTGAACAGCAGCGTCACGCGGTCGACCAGCGCGTTGAGACTCGTCACCAAGTCCGGCGCACCCTCGAAGAGCTGCGCCAATTGCGACGGCTTCGACGCGATGACCGGATAAGGCGGCTGGGTTCTCTCGGGAAGCGGTTCGCCGGCCGGCGCGCCGCCGGTGAGCTGGACGTAGGCGACCCCGGTAATCCCCTGATACTCCAGGGACGCCACCGTGTTGGTGCGGATCGGTGTGTCCGGCTTGACCTGGATCGTTACCCGTACCCGGTCGATATCCTCGTCGTCGATGCGCATATCGACGACGCGACCGACCGCAAGGCCGCGATAGCGGACGGCGCTACCGACCTGCAGGTTCGTGACCGCACCCTCGAAGAGGACATCATAGAAAGCGAAATCTTCCTGGCCTTGGACCTTGCCCAGCCAAATGATGAACCCGACCAGCCCCGCCACAAGGATGAGAACAAAGGAGCCGACGGCAACATAGCTGGCCCGCGTTTCCATCGCAGACTACGCGCCCAGCGCCGCGCGCGCGCGCGGTCCGTGGAAATATTCGTGAATCCACGGGTGATCGTCTTGCAGAAGCTGCTCCATGGTACCGATTCGAATGCGCTTTTCGACAAGGACGGCGATACGGTCGCAGATCGCCCGAAGACTGTCCAGATCGTGCGTGACCATGAACACGGTCAGTCCGAGACTCTGCTGAAGGCTGCGGATCAGCTCGTCGAAGGCCGCCGCGCCGATCGGGTCGAGTCCGGAGGTCGGCTCGTCGAGGAACAGAATTTCGGGATCGAGCGCCAGTGCACGCGCCAAGCCGGCCCGCTTGCGCATGCCGCCGGAGAGTTCCGCCGGGTATTTTCCCGCCGCGTCGGCCGGAAGCCCGACCAGTTCGATCTTCAAGGCCGCCAGTTCGTTCATCAGCCGTTGCGGCAGGGCGGTATGCTCCTTCAACGACAGCTGAACGTTCTGTGCGACGGTCATGGAGCTGAACAGAGCCCCGTTCTGAAACAGGACGCCCCAGCGAACCTGAAGCCGGCGCCATTGCGCCGCGCTCATTCGGGCTTGCTCCTGGCCGAGGACCTTGATGGTCCCGGCGCGGGGCCGGTTGAGACCGATGATCGTGCGCAGCAGGACCGACTTTCCGGTGCCGGACCCGCCGACCACGCCCAGGACTTCGCCGAGTCGCACGTCGAGATCGAGGCCGTCGTGGATCACCTGCCGGCCGAACTGCGTACGCAGGCCGCGGATGGAGATCGCCGGCGCCCGGCGGTCGCGCTCTGGTTCCGTCACGACCCGCTACACCCCCATATACGAGAACAGGATCGAGAAGATGGCGTCGACCACGATAACCAGGAAGATCGACTCGACGACGGACTGGGTCGTCAGGCGCCCGACGCTTTCGGCGCTGCCGCTCACCCGCAGCCCCTCGAAGCAGCCGACCATGGCGATCAGGAATGCGAAGACCGGCGCCTTGCTCAGCCCGACCCAGAGATGAGAAAGCGCGACGGCGTCCTGCATTTGCTGCATCATCTGCGGAAAGGTCGCGTCGATCAGCACGACCAACATCAGGCCGCCGCCGAGCAGCGCCATGATGTCGGCGAAGAACGCCAGCAGCGGCAGGGCGATCATCAGCGCCAGAATCCGCGGTAGGACGAGGACTTCCACCGGATCGAGCCCGAGGGTGCGCAGCGCATCCACTTCCTCGTTCACCTTCATGGTGCCGATCTGCGCCGTGAAGGCGCTCCCCGAGCGACCGGCAACGACGATCGCCGTCAGCAGAATCCCCATCTCGCGGAGCACGGCGATGCCGACCAGATTTACCGTGAAGACCTCGGCGCCGAACTGGCGAAGCTGATCGACGCCCTGATAGGCGAGGACGACGCCGACGAGGAAGGAGATCAACCCCACGATCGGCATGGCATTCAGGCCGACCCGCTCGAGATGGCTGACGGCGGACACCATTCGAATCCGGCCGGGACGAGCAATCACGCCCAGGGCGGTCAAGATGACAAGGCCGAAGAAGCCCAGCAGATCGCGCCCTTGGCGCAGGGCGGCGACAGCCCCCTCGCCGACACCTGCGACGAAATCGACGCCAGGAACCTTGCGCGCCCGGACCATCGGCGGTGGCGGCGGCCCCGCTTCGGCGACACGATCGAGAAGCTGGGCGTGCTCCGGATGCACGCCGCTGATCGTCACCGGCACGCCCGCGGCGTCGAACGCCAGACGCGTCCGCTCGATCAGCCAGGCGCCGGCGGTATCCAGCTCCTCGAGAGGCGCGAGATCGAAGCGTGCGCTGCGCGCCCCGGCAGGCAAAAGCCGTTGCAGCGACGCATCCAGCGACTTCGCCGCCTCGAGGGTCCAGCGGCCACCGATCGCAATGACCAGATCTTCGCCGTCCCGCGCGGTATCGAACCACCCTGCGGCAGTCGCCATTCAGATTGTTCCCCTGCCCCGGGCGCTATAATACTCGGGGATATACTGAAGGCGACTGAATTTGCCGGAGCAAAAGCCGGCGATCTCCCGCGACAGCCCATGGAACCGATGCATGCTCATCAAGACTCATATCCGTCAGGTCCCCGACTTCCCGAAGCCAGGCATCCTGTTCTACGACATCTCAACGCTTTTGGCGCATGCCGATGCATGGCGGGAGACGGTGCGCCAACTCGCCGAGGCGGTGCGGCCTTGTCAGCCGGACCTTCTGGTCGGAATCGAATCGCGAGGCTTCCTGGTGGCGGCACCTCTGGCCTATGAAATCGGATGCGGCTTCGTCATGGTCCGCAAGAAAGGCAAGCTGCCCGGACCAACGATCCCCTATACCTACGACCTCGAATACGGCACGGATACGGTCGAGATCCAGGCCGACGCCATCCGCCCGGGGCAAAGCGTCGTCGTGCTGGATGACCTTCTCGCCACCGGCGGGACCATGGCCGCCTCCATAGACCTGCTCCGCAAGGTCGAAGCCGACGTCCGCGCCGCCGCCTGCATCATCGAACTGGCCTTCCTGAAGGGGCGGGCAAAGCTAGCCGTTCCATTCTTTTCGGTCGTGTCATACGATTCCTGACGGAGCACCGGGAGAGCAGCCGTCAGCTGTTAAGAAATGGGTTACGTTCGTGAAAGAGGATAGGCTCATAGCCCCCGGCGGCCCAGATCACCTCTTTCACCCGTCGCATGCTCCACGGATCGTCGACTTCCTCCAGTCCGGACCACACCATGCCGCCCATATGCCTTGACCAGACTCAGCCGCTATCCGGATCCTGGAGGCTGGGACGGATCGCCACGGACCCTGGACGATCGCGGCCATGACTGGCCGGAGCGATGATCAGGCCGCGTTGACCCAGGCGCAACTGCTCGCGGCGCTGGAGAGCGTTCCCTACGGCTTTGCCCTGTTCGATTCCGACGATCGCCTCACGCTCTGGAACAGTACCTATGCCAGCTTCTTTCCCCAACTAGCCGACTTGCTCGATACACGCCTGCGCTTCGAAGAGCTTGTTCGAGTGTCGATCGAACGGGGGGTCTATGCTGGCGACCGAGAAGAGATCGAAGCCTCCGCCGAAACCCGGCTCGCGGCGCACCGCGCACCGGAGGGCCCACGCGAGCTGTGGCTCGCCGACGGCCGATATGTTCAGATCGTCGAACGCAGGATGTCGGACGGATCGACCGTCTGCGTCTGGACCGATATCACCGATCTGTGGCGGCATGAGAACGCGCTTGCAATCATCGTCGGCCATCGATCCTCCGGCTCGTCGTTCTTGCAGGCCGCCGGGCAGGCTCTTGCGGTCGGTTTCGGTTGCCGCTGGGCCGGTGTCACCGAATTGCTTCCCGACGGGCGGCAGGTCCGACTGCTTTCCCATTGGAGCGATGGCGCGCCCGGCAATCTGTTCACCTACGAGCTCGCCGGAACACCCTGCGCCGCGGTGTATGACGACCGACCGTATTGCTTCTTTCCGAATCGCGTCGCCGATCTCTTCCCCGACGATCGCTTTCTGGCTGACATTGGGGCAGTGAGCTATCAAGGTAAGGCGTTCTTGGACGATGCCGGCCGGAGAATCGGCCATGTCTTCGCCATGGACGACAAGCCCCACGCCCACAGCGATCGCGGCGAGCAGCTTGTCCACCTGATCGCCAACTCGGTCGGAATGGAACTGCAGCGGCGGCAGGCTGAACAGGCCCTACGCGAAGCCAAGGAAGCGGCGGAACAGGCGAGCCGGGCGAAGGGCGAGTTTCTGGCCAATATGAGCCACGAGCTGCGCACGCCGCTGAACGCCATCATCGGCTTTTCCGAGATCATGCGAGGTGGCGTGCTCGGCCCGCTGGGCAACGCGCAATATCGCGAATATGCCGGTCATATCTGCCAGAGCGGCAACCATCTGCTGTCGCTGATCAATGACATTCTCGATGTATCCAAGGCCGGAGCCGGAAAGATCGAACTGTTCGAGGAGCCGGTCGACTGCGCCGTTCTGGTGGACTGCTGCCTCAATCTGATCGAGAACAGCGCCGTTCGCGGCGGCGTCACGCTGCACAGCGAACTGCCGCCGGCGCTGCCGCGACTGTTCGCCGACGAGCGGCGGCTGAAACAGGTGCTGATCAACCTCCTCTCGAATGCGGTCAAATTCACTCCGAGCGGCGGCTCGATCACCGTCTCGGCGGGCGCGGACCCGCAGCAGGGCTTTGTCTTCACAGTCGCGGACACCGGAATCGGCATCGCGGCTGAGGACATGGAACAGATCATGCAGCCCTTCGGCCAAGTCGATTGCTCATTGAGCCGCAAGTCCGATGGCGCCGGCCTTGGCCTGCCCCTCACCAAGTCGCTTGTCGAACTCCATGGCGGCACGCTGAGTCTCGAGAGCAAGGTTGGAGCAGGCACCACGGCGACGGTGCGACTGCCCGCCCGGCGCATCATTCCTACGGTGGTCGCCGGTTAGATATTCAGCCGC
Source organism: Virgifigura deserti (assembly GCA_003576685.1). Taxonomy (GTDB): domain Bacteria; phylum Pseudomonadota; class Alphaproteobacteria; order Dongiales; family Dongiaceae; genus Virgifigura; species Virgifigura deserti. Next base: position 54,265 of record QOZR01000011.1, on the reverse strand, counting down.
CGCGCCAATTCCCGCGCGAGATCGAGCAGCGCGCGGTCGGCGCCACGCCGGGCGATCAGGGAAAATCCGACAGGACAGCCCTCGATTTGTGCCGCCGGCAGGCTCACCTGCGGCAGCCGGGCCAAGCCGGCAATGCAGGTGAGGCTGAGCGTCCGGTCTCGGAACTGCTGTGACGCCTCCGCCGGCTGATCGCGCAACGGAGCAATGCTGGGGGCCGAAGGCAGGCACAGCACCGCGCCGTCGGCCAGGAGTCCGTCCAGCCGGGCGGTGAAGGCCTCGCGCCGCGCCGCCTCGTCGCCGGCCGGCGTCTCGGCGACCGACTTTGCCCAGGCGAACCGGGCGGCGATCTCCGGCCCAAAGCGCGGCTTTGCCGATTCGATCCAGTCGCCGTGGGTGGCCCAGATCTCACGCGCCTGCAGGATGCGGAAGACGGTCATCCAGGCACCGAGCCCCCCGCCTTCGCCGCCCACATCCACCGGTTTCGCCGGACCGAGAAGGGTGGTCGCGGCATCCACTGCCGGCCGAAGCGCGGCTCGGACAGGCTCCTCCGCCAGGGCGAAGGCATCTTCGGCGACGCACAGGGTCGTGAGCCGCGCCGGAGTCGGATCCGGCCCGAGCAGGACCGCTCCCACACGGGCCAGCAAATCGGCGTCGCGGGCGAACCAGCCGACCACGTCGAAGCTGGGCGCGAGCGGCACGACCCGCGCGGCCGGCACGCGGCCGTGGCTCGGTCGCAAGCCGAAGATGCCGCACAGGCTGGCCGGAAGACGGATCGAGCCGCCGGTGTCGGAGCCGAGGGCGAAATCCACCAGGCCGCCGGCCACCGCCGCCGCCGACCCGCTCGACGAGCCGCCGGGAATCCGGCCCGGGGCGTTGACGTTCTTGGGCGTTCCGTAATGGAAATTCTCGCCGTTGAGGCTGTAGGCCAGTTCGTCGGTAATCGTCTTGCCGATCATCGTGGCGCCGGCGGCGACGAGCGCTTCGACCGCCGGGGCGGTCGCGGGAGCGGGAGCGTGTGTCGCCAGCCAGTCCGGATTGCCGGCGCCGGTGACATGGCGGGCGACATCGAAGATGTCCTTGGCGGCGAAGCGCAGCCCAGCAAGCGGGCCCGTCCGCGCGCCCGGCAGGACCGCCTCGACCTGCTGCATGAAGGCGCCCAGCGGATCGTCGATCGGCATTGCTATGTCTCCCCCGCTGCTGGTCCCGTCATTCGAATGTCGCTATCCTTTATAGAGGGAGTTCACGGACCGGCAACCCTGAGAACGCGGTCGAGCCTATGCTTCTCGCCCAGATCAGCGATCTGCACGTCACCGCCGCCGGCCACCGTCTGTTCGACCGTTTGGACACGGGCGCCTATCTCGCGCGGGCGATCGATCATCTCAAGGGGCTGCGGCCGCGTCCCGATCTCGTTCTGGTAACCGGGGATCTGGTCGATGGCGGCGCGGTCTCGGAGTACGAGCATCTTCGCGCGCGGCTTGCAGCACTGGACTTGCCCTATCGGCTGATGCCCGGCAATCATGACGACCGGGACAGCCTGCGCGCGGTCTTCGCCGACCATTGCTATCTTCGGGCAGGGACGTTCATGAACTATGTCGTGGACGAATTTCCGCTGCGGATCATCGCTCTCGACACGGTGGTTGCAGGCGAAACCGGCGGACTGCTCTGCCGCGAGCGGCTGGCTTGGCTCGAGGCGCGGCTCGCCGAAGCTCCGGCGGAGCCGACGGTGATTGCGATGCATCATCCGCCCTTCGTCAGCGGCATCGCCGAGATGGATGCGATCAACTGCGCGAACAGCGCGGCACTCGGTACGATCGTCGCCCGCAACCCGCAGATCGAGCGCATCCTCTGCGGCCATATCCATCGGCCGATCTGCCTGCGCTGGCACGGAACGGTCGTGACCACGGCGCCCGGCACGGCCCATCAGGTCTTGCTCGACGTCGATCCGGATGCGCCGGTCTCATGGATCCTCGAGCCGCCCGCCTGCCACCTCCATCACTGGTGGCCGGAAGACGGCCTCGTCACCCATGTCAGCTATATCGGCGACTACGGCCCGGCACACGCTTACGGGTGAGGGGGCGACGAAGGTTAGATCGTGATCCGGTCGTCCGACCGCGACGGGGGCTGCGGCACGGGCTCGGCCTCCTCCCGCTTGCGGCGGAGGATGATGTCGCCCTCTTCCGTCAGTTCCGGCGGCTCATATTGCGGGATCGACTGGATGAAAAGGTCGAGTGCCTGCAAGACCGTCGCCAACCCCTCCGCGGCAAGCGCGCCCGGCGACCGGTCGGCCTCGTCCCTGTCTTGCGCCTGAACGCCGCTCGACGCCGTCAGAAGCAACGCCAGGGCCGTAATCGTCATGAAACTCCGCATCGGCACCTCGCTCCATACCCGCCCGGCGTCCGCCGGGCCCCATCCGCTGCATATAGGGTCGCGCCCGCGGCTTTTCAGCGGCCACGCCGCACCGACGCCCTTTGCGCCGCGCTCCATCGATGGGATACTTTGCCGCGCATACAGCAAAATCGAAACGCACAACCGCAGGGCGGGCGACAGGACGATCTTGCGGCGGGAGAGACAGTCATGGCGAAGAGCTTGCATCATTTCATCAACGGCGCACGCGTCGAGGGGGCGAGCGGCCGGTTCGGCGACGTGTTCAACCCGGCGACCGGCGAGGTCGCAAGTCGCGTCCCGCTGGCCTCGACCGCCGAGGTTGGCCAAGCCGTCGCCGCCGCAGCAGCAGCCTTTCCCGCCTGGGCGGCGACGCCGCCGCTGCGCCGGGCGCGCGTGCTGTTCAACTTCAAGGCACTGGTCGAGGCCAATCTCGACGAATTCGCCGCGCTGGTGACGGCCGAACACGGCAAGGTGCTGAGCGACGCCAAGGGCTCCTGCCAGCGCGGGCTGGAGGTGGTCGAGTTCGCCTGCGGCATTCCGCAGCTCCTCAAGGGCGAGTTCACCGAGAATGTCGGCACCGCCGTGGACAGCTGGTCGGTGCGCCAGCCCTTGGGGGTGGTCGCCGGGATCACCCCGTTCAACTTCCCCGCCATGGTCCCGATGTGGATGTTCCCGATCGCGCTCGCCTGCGGCAACAGCTTCATCCTAAAGCCGTCCGAGCGCGACCCGTCGGCCGGCCTGTTCATGGCCGAGATGCTGAAGCAGGCCGGCCTGCCCGACGGCGTCTTCAATGTGGTCAATGGCGACAAGGAGGCGGTCGACGCGCTGCTCCATCATCCCGACGTCGCCGCCGTCAGCTTCGTCGGCTCGACGCCGATCGCCGAGTACATCTATCACACCGCCGCCGCGCAGAATAAGCGGGTGCAGGCGCTGGGCGGGGCCAAGAACCACATGGTGGTGATGCCGGACGCGGACCTTGATCAGGCGACCGACGCGCTGATGGGCGCCGCCTACGGCTCGGCCGGCGAGCGCTGCATGGCCGTCTCGGTCGCGGTCGCGGTCGGTGGCGTCGGCGATGCCCTGATCGAGCGGCTGGAGCCGCGGGTGCGGGCGCTCAAGGTCGGCCCCGGCGCCGACCCGGAGGCGGAGATGGGCCCGCTCGTCACCAAGCAGCATCTCGAGAAGGTGCGCGGCTATGTCGATCTGGGCGTCGAGGAAGGCGCCAAGCTGGTGGTCGACGGCCGCGGCCTGAAGCTGCAGGGCTACGAGAACGGCTATTTCCTCGGCGGCTGCCTGTTCGACCAGGTGACGCCGGAGATGCGGATCTATAAGGAGGAGATCTTCGGCCCCGTGCTCTCGGTCGTGCGCGCGCCCGACTATGACAGCGCGGTTCGCCTCGTGAATGAGCACGAGTTCGGCAATGGCGCGGCGATCTTCACCCGCGACGGCGATGCCGCCCGCGACTTCTCGGCGAAGATCGACATCGGCATGGTCGGCGTCAACGTGCCGATCCCGGTGCCGATGGCCTTCCATAGCTTCGGCGGCTGGAAGCGCTCCCTCTTCGGCGACCATCATATGCACGGCCCCGAGGGCGTACGCTTCTACACCAAGCTGAAGACCATCACCTCCCGCTGGCCCACCGGCATCCGCGCCGGCGCCGAGTTCGTCATGCCGACGATGCGGTAGGGGCAATCCTCACAACAGGGTCCGCGCCCACGCCCAGACCCGGTTCTTCAATGTCACCGGGGCAGGATTGGGCAGCCGCTCCGGCGGTTGCGACCGAGGCGCATTCCCGTGGGACAGGACGGCGACGGTCACCTCGCCGTCCGTGAAGTAGCGGTCGCCCTCGCCGTTGCGGCCCAGCAGCGTCGGGCCGACGCCGGTCACCTGGTAGAGGTGCGTCACCTGCCCGGCGCGGACGAGATCGGTCATCAGCGCCGCGCGCTCGGCGTCGATATCGGGCGCGATGTGATGGGTCACCTGCCCGGTCCGATGGCCGATGCCGACGCCGCGGTCGAACGTCGCCGCGCCGAGCCAGAACGGACGGCCGTCGACGCCGAGCGCGTCCGAGCGCCACAACCGCACATGGTGCCGTTCCCGCGCGCTAGCGCCGACCGCCTGCTCGAAGGCCAGATCCTGGCGCCGGCCCCACAGGAACAGGGGGCTGACCGGCGCGGTCGGATCGGCTCGCCGGAGCAGCACGCTCTCCACGATTGCTAGGCTGGTGCGCAGCGTGATTGGGTCCGCCGGTGCCCAGCCCGCGGTCAGAAAGGCGCGCACGACCTCCTCCTGCCTGCCCACCAGCCCGATATTCAACGGATCGCCCGGCAGGCCCGCCGCGGTCGTGGTCTTCTTCGGGGCGCCTTCCATTGCCGGATGATGCTCGTAATGGCGCCAGAGGGCCGGCGCGACGCCATAGGCCAGCACCGCATAGCCGAGCGGCGCTACCAGCAGGGCACCGACAGCGCGGCGGCGCCACTTGGTTTGCGATGGCCGCAAAAGACCTCCAAACAAACCGGCCGCGCCCGATAAATCCACTATATGCCTCTCCGGACGGAGAAGCCGAGCCTCAATTCCCTTTGACCCGCCTAGCCGCCACGCCGTAGCCTTTCTGTACGAATGTGCGGTCGAATTTCTCTCGCCTCCTCGAGGGAGATGGAGCGAAGGCGAGGGGTTGCAGCGGTAAGATGGAGCAACAATCAGTGTCCCAGCCCTTCCCTCACCTCTTCCAGCCTCTCACCCTGCGGCACAAGACGCTGAAGCATCGGCTGAACTTCGGCGCGCATACGGCGAATATGAGCGTCGAGGGCCTCCCGGGCGAGCGGCATCTCGGCTATTACCGGGAGCGGGCACGCGGCGGGGCCGCAATGATCGTGGTCGAGCCGGTGCCGCCGCACCGGACGGGCGTTCTGACGCGCGGCAATTTCCGGCCGGACGACGATGCGGTGATTCCGCATTTCCGGCGCATCACCGATGTCTGCCACGAGCACGGCACGGTGATGATCCAGCAGATCTATCATGTCGGCGCGCATGGCGAGTGGCACAACTCGTTCGAGCCGAGCTGGTCGCCCTCGGGCAGACCCTCGATGCATGATTCCGACGGCAGCCACGCCATGACGGAGCTGGAGATCGAGGAGATCGTCGACTCCTTCGCCCGGGCGGCGCGGCGGGCGAAGCAGGCAGGCTTCGACGGCTGCGAGCTGATGGCCGCCTATAACGCGATCATCGAGCAGTTCTGGTCGCCGCTGACCAATCGCCGGGACGATGGCTGGGGCGGCAGCTTCGAAAACCGGATGCGCTTCTCGACCGCGATCCTGGAACGCATTCGAGCCTATTGCGGCGACGACTTCATCGTCGGCATGGCGATCAGCGTCGACCCGACGCAGCCGAAGGTCATGTCGGTCGCCGATCAGCAGGAAATCGCCGCCTGGCACGATGCCCGCGGCCTGTACGACTACGTGACGGTCGGCACGGGCAGCTATTACGACTTCACCCGCATCATTCCCCCCTTCGTCTATGAGGACAAGCTGGGTCCGCCCTTCGCGGAAGCCATCAAGGGCGTGGTGAAGCATGTCCGCGTCCAGGCCGAGAGCCATATCCGCACACCGGAAAACGCCGATTACGTGATCGCCTCCGGCCAGGCCGACATGGTCAGTATTGTGCGCGGGCAGATCGCCGACCCGCATCTCGCCAATAAGGCGTACCAGGGCCGGCCGGAGGACATCCGCCCCTGCATCTCCTGCAACCAGATGTGCTGGGGCCGGCGGTCGCGCGATTATTGGATCTCCTGCCTCATCAATCCCTCCGCGGGACGCGAATTCCAGTGGGACGGCGACCGGTTCGAGCGGGCCGAGACGCCGCGCCGGGTCCTAGTCGTGGGCGGCGGCCCGGCAGGGTTGGAGGCAGCGCGCGTCGCCGCCGAACGCGGCCATCACGTGACACTGGCAGAGGCCTCCGACAAGCTCGGCGGGCAGTTCCGCCTCGCCGGCGAGCAGCCGCGCCGGGCGCAGATCCTCGATTTCCTCGGCTGGTACGAGACGCAGCTCGAGAAATTCCAGGTCGCCACCCAGCTCAACAGCTACATGGAGGCGGACGAGATTCGCGCCTTTGGTGCGGATACGGTGGTGCTCGCCACCGGTTCGCTTCCGACCGGCACCGGCTATCAGCGCGCCCTTCCCGATGTGGCGCAGATGCCGGGAATCGAGCGCGGCAATGCCTGGTCGGTCGAGGATGTGATGGGCCGCGCCGCGCGGCTCGGCAAGCGCGTGCTGCTGCTCGACGACGGCGGCAACTGGCGCGGGGCCGGCACCGCCTGGTCCATGGCGGAACGCGGTCATGAAGTGACGCTGATGACACCCGACTCGACGGTCGCGCGCGAGCTGATCCATACCGGGACGGAGTTTCCGCTGCGACGCAAGCTGCGCGAGCTCGGCGTCCGGTTCATGACCGATTCCGCGGTCGCCGAATGGCATGGGGACGGCGCCACGATTCTCGACCTGCTGACCGGGACCATGGAGCGGCAGCCGTTCGACAGCCTCGTCCTGAACACGCCGAACCTCGCGGAGGCCAGCCTTGTCGAGGAGCTGCGTGAGTCCGGCCTAGAGATCCACGCGATCGGCGACTGCGTCGCACCGCGCCATGCGCCGGCGGCGATCTATGAAGGGCGGAAGCTCGGTCGGGCATTGTAGAGATGACAGTCAACCGGAATCCTCTGGGCCAGCCGGTCGGCTCTCCGCTTGCCTATTGGACGGCGCGGTCGGCGCCACCGCGTAGCGCGATGGAGGGTCGCTTCTGCCGCCTCGAGCCGCTCGACCCTGACCGCCACGCCGCCGATTTCCATGCCGCCACGCGGGCGGACGGCGAAGGGCGGATCTGGACCTATCTGCCCTACGGCCCGTTCGAGATGTTGGAAGAATTCCGGAACTGGATGCGAGTGAGCTGTGCCGGCGACGATCCCTTCTTCCACGCCATCACCGAGCAGGAGAGCGGCCGCGCCTTGGGCGTGGCGAGCTATCTGCGGATCGACACCCGCGCCGGGGTGATCGAGGTGGGGCACATCAACTACGCTCCGGCGCTTCAGCGGACTGCGGCAGCGACGGAAGCGATGTATCTGATGATGCGGCGTGTCTTCGCCGAGCTGGGCTACCGCCGATATGAGTGGAAGTGCGATGCGCTGAACGCGCCGTCGCGCGCGGCCGCCGAACGGCTCGGCTTCACCTTCGAAGGCATCTTCCGGCAGGCGACTATCTATAAGGGGCGCAATCGCGACACCGCCTGGTATTCGATCATCGACCAGGACTGGCCGGCGCTCGAAGCCGCGTTCGAGCGATGGCTCGCTCCGGCGAATTTCGACGCCGCCGGCCGCCAGCGGGAGAGTCTCTCCGCCCTCACCGGCGCCGCGCTCGGCCGCTCCTCACCCGTCTCTGGATAACGGCTCAGTAGCCGCCGCCGGTACCGCCACCCGTACTGCCGCCCATGCCGCCGTCGCTATCGTCTTCGTCGTCCCCGCGCTGGCCGAACATGCCGTTGGACTCGCAGGCGGCGAGCGCAGGCAGGGCGAGCAGCGCCATGATCCACCCGATCAGCCGCCGCCGTTCGATCCGTTCTGCCATCGGAACCTCCGTCTTGCAGTCCCGCGCCGCCCGCGATTTGATCCGCTAGAATGACATGGTTGCAGCGTCGCGGAAAATCCATGGAGCCCCTGCGCATGAGAGTCGTCCCCGCTGAAGAGGTCCACCGCCTGCTCGACTATCCTGCGCTCGTCGAAGCGCTCCGCGATCTGTTCCGCCGCGGGGTCGATCGGATGGAGCGAATCGGGCTGGCGCAACCGCTGCCCGACGGGCGGCAGAACGATTGGCTGCTGCTGCCGGCCTGGCAGTTCGACCGCCATTACGGCGTGAAGCTGGTCAGCGTCTTCCCCGAGAACGCGGCCAAGAACCTCGAGTCGATCCAGGGCGTCTATCTGCTGTTCGACGGGACCAGCGGCCTGCCGCTCGCCGTGATCGACGGAGCGGCGCTGACGCTGCGCAAGACGGCGGCGAACTCGGCGCTCGCGGCAAGCTATCTCGCGCGCGAGGAAGCGCAGTCGCTTCTCATGGTCGGCGCCGGCGCGCTCGCGCCTCATCTGATCCAGGCGCATACCGCCGTACGGCCGATCCGGCGCGTGCGGATCTGGAACCGCACACCCACCCGCGCGCAGGAGGTCGCCGCGCATCTTGCGGTGCAGGACTGGACCCGCGACATCGACATCGCCGTGACGGAGACCATCGAGGACGCGACGCGCGACGCAGACGTGATTTCCTGCGCGACGATGGCGACGACGCCGTTGGTTCGTGGCGACTGGCTTCGGCCCGGGACCCATCTCGATCTGGTGGGCGGCTTCCGTCCCGACATGCGGGAGGCCGATGACGCGGCCATCCGCCGGGCCCGCATCTTCGTCGACGCGCGCTTCACCACGCTGGAGCAGGCCGGCGATATCTGTCAGCCCTTGGCCTCCGGCCTGATCGCCGAGGCCGACATCACCGATACGTTCCAGCTCGCCCGCCGCGAGCGGCCGGGGCGCCGCACGGCGGACGAGATCACCCTCTTCAAGTCCGGCGGCGGCGGACATGAGGATCTCGGCACCGCCCAGCATCTGATGGCGAAGCTGGGCATATGACTATTCGGGATCCCGCCCTGCCAATCTGGCGCGCAGCAGGCTGAACAGCAGGAAGGCCGCGGCGACTGTGCCGACAGTGACGACGAGCCCATTCCCGCCCCAGATATCCATCGCGAAGCCCGATATGACCGGGCCGGAGATGCTGCCGATCTCGTAGATCATCACGAAGGCGGTGTTGGCGCCGGCGAGCTGTGCCGCCGGGAACCGCCGGCCAAGCAAGGTGAGGCCGACGGTATAGAGACCGAAGGTCGTGCCGCCCCACAGGAACATCATGATCCAGAGCAGCGGTCCGTGGGGCAACAGCACCGGCAGCAGCAGAATGCCGATGACTCCGGCCGCTGTGCAGCCGATCAGCACCGTACGCGGGTTCGTGTGATCGGCCAACCAGCCGAGCGGCATCTGCAGGACGAGGTTGCCGGCGACGAAAACGCTCAGCATCTGCACCGCGAGCGCCTGGTCGAAGCCGGCCCGCAAGCCGTAGACCGGCAGCATCACGAACAGGCTGATGTCGATGAAGCCGGCAGCGAGTGCCCCCAGCATCACAGTGGGCGCAAAAACGACCAGCCGCCACAGGCGAATGTCCGGCCGATGCGGCAAGGGCGGCGCCAGATCACGGGCAAGAAGCAAGGGGACCGCCGATAATGCGATGCAGAGGGCGACCAGTACGAACGGCAACCAGCCCTCGATGCCAATGAGGCTGACGATCAGCGGCCCGACCGTGAAGCCGGCGGCGATGACGGTCGCATAGACACCCATGACCCGGCCGCGGGTGCGATCGGAGGCGACGGTGTTGACCCAGGTTTCCGTCACCACCCAATGCACCGCCGTCGCCAAGCCGATCACGAAGCGCAGGACGAACCAGACCCACAGGGTCGGCAGTAGCGGGAATAGAAGAATCGCGACGGTGCCGACCGCCAGCGCCACATACATGGACCGCAGGGTTCCAAGCCAGCCGATAAGACGCGGCAGAAAAGGGCCGATCAGCAGCACGGCGGCCGGAGACATGGCGGAATTCATGCCGATCAACCCCGCATCGACGCCGTCCTGCTCCAGCCGCAGCGCGATCAGCGGAATCATGGCGCCGAAACCGACGCCGACCCCGAGCACGCCCGCAATGGGAGCGCTTAAACTCAGCCAGCGTTGCCGTTCGGTGAGGGCGTCGGTGGACATGGCGATACCGGTAAACGGGGGTGAGCCCGGAGGGAGCGGCAGTCTACAGCCGCCGGGAGCCAACGCGCCAGCCCCGCGACCTGTTCCTCTTCCCTCCTGACCGTCGCCCGCTCGACAAACCCGCCCATGCCGTGCCAGAAATCAACATTCGTCATACCAAGCACAGGGAGAACAGCTTTCATGTCGCGCGATCTCGCCTTGATGCCCGCTACCGAGCTTCTGGACAACTACCGGACCAAGCGGCTCTCCCCAGTCGAGGCGACGCAGGCCGCGCTGAAGCGCATCACCGAGCTGAACGGAACGCTGAACGCCTTCTGCCTGGTGGACGAGACGGCGGCGCTTACCGCCGCCCGGGCGTCGGAGCAACGCTGGCAGGAGGGCAGGCCGCAAGGCCTGCTGGACGGCGTTCCCACAACGGTGAAGGACCTGGTGTTGACCAAGGGGTGGCCGACCTTGCGCGGCTCCAGGGCCGTGTCACCGGACCAGCCCTGGGACGAGGACGCGCCGGCTGTCGCACGGCTGCGCGAGCACAATGCCGTGCTGCTGGGCAAGACGACGACACCGGAGTTCGGCTGGAAGGGCGTGACCGACAACCCGCTCACGGGCATCACCCGCAACCCGTGGAACCCGGAGAAGACCCCCGGCGGCAGCAGTGGCGGTGCGGCGGTCGCGGCAGCGACCGGCATGGGGGCACTGCATATCGGCACCGACGGTGGCGGCTCGATCCGCATCCCGGCGAGCTTCACCGGAATCTTCGGGTTCAAGCAGAGCTTCGGGCGCGTGCCGGCCTATCCGTTGAGCCCGTTCGGCACGGTCGCTCATCTCGGCCCGATGACCCGGACCGTCACCGACGCGGCATTAATGCTGACGGTGCTGGCCGAACCGGACCCGCGCGACTGGTACGCCCTGCCGCCCGATGGACGCGACTATCGCGAGGGTCTCGAGGAGGGCGTCAAGGGCGTGCGCATCGCCTTCAGCCCGACGCTCGGCGGCGCGCGGGTGGAGCCGGAGGTCGCGGCGCTCGTGGCCGATGCCGCGCGGGTTTTCGCCGACTTGGGAGCCCATCTGGAGGAAGCCGATCCGGGCCTCGGCGACAGCTCCGACATCTTCGGCCGCCACTGGTTCCCAGGCGCGGCCAACGCGCTGCGCACCTTCACCCCGGAGCAGCGCAAGCTGATGGACCCGGGGCTGGTCGAGGTCGCCGAGATCGGTGCGCGGCTGTCGGCGCTCGACCACCTCGATGCGGTGAAGCAGCGCGAGGCCATGGGTGTGAAGATGAACCTGTTCCACCAGGACTGGGACCTGCTGCTGACGCCGACCATGCCGTTGACCGCGTTCGAGGCGGGACACGAGACCCCGCTGACCTCGGACGGCGCACGCTGGGTCGATTGGACGCCATTCAGTTACCCGTTCAACCTGACGCGCCAGCCGGCGGCGACGGTCCCCTGCGGCGTCACCAAGGCCGGGCTGCCGGTGGGCTTGCAGATTGTCGGACCGTCCTATGCCGATGCGGCTGTCCTGCGCGCCGCCAGGGCCTTCGAGCGGGCGCGGCCCTTCACGATGCCGGCGATTTAACGACGGCGATGAACGCGGCATCACGTCGCAGGTGACGCGGCACGCTGCGACGACTAATTTCCTGTGCCAAAGAGACGCGGAGAACGGCGATCGCAATGATGGATTACAGACCCGGCACCACCATTTACGGCTCGACCCCCTCCTGGCTCGACTGCTTGCGGCGGGGCTTCTGCCGGCGCTGCCCGCGCTGCGGTGAGGGGCGGCTGTTCTCGGGCTATCTGTCCGTTCCCGAATCCTGCGGCCGATGCCGGCTGGCATTCGACCCGATCCGCGCGGATGACGCACCAGCCTATTTCACGATCTTTCTCGTAGGTCATGTCGTCGTGCCCGGCCTTCTGATGATGGAGCAGTGGTACGCCCCGCCCACTTGGGTGCAGCTCTCGATCTGGTTGCCGGCCACACTGATCCTGACGCTCGGGCTGCTGCCCTATATCAAAGGTGCCGTCATGGCGGCGATCTGGTCGTCGAAGGCGACGGGGTAAATCAGCCGTCAGTCGCAGACTCGATTCTCTCCCGCTAGGGCACCTCGACGATGATCTTGCCGAAGACCTGGCGGTTGTTCAGCCGCTCCAGGCCGGCGCCGAAATCCTGCAGCGGCAGCACGCTGTCGATCACCGGCAGCACCGCGCCCGACGCCATCTTCGCCAGCCCTTCCTGCACGTTGCGGAAGTTGGCGCCGAAGGAGGCGATGATCCGGATCTGCTGCTGGAACAGGTGAAACAGGTTGGTCGGCGCGGTGATGCCGCTGGTCGAGCCGCAGGTCACCAGCCGCCCGCCTTTCTTCAGTGAAAGCAGACTACCGCCCCAGGTATCCGGCCCGACATGCTCGAACACGACGTCGACACCGCGCTTATTGGTCAGCCGGCGGATCACGCCCTCGAAGCGGTCAGTGCGGTAGTTGATTGCGTGATCGGCGCCGAGCGCCGTCACCTTCTCGATCTTGCCGCCGCTGCCGACGGTGGTGAATACGGTCGCGCCGATCGCCTTCGCCATCAGGATCGCCGTTGAGCCGACGCCGCTGCCGCCGGCATGGACTAGGATCGATTCGCCCGACTCCAGCCGCGCATTGTCGAACAGCATGTGCTGCACGGTCGCAAAGGTCACCGGTGCGCAGGCCGCCTGCGGCCAGTCCACGCCATCGGGAATCGGTAGCGCCAAGTGGGCAGGAATCGTAACCGTCTCGGCCGCGATGCCGTCGACATGAAAACCCATGATGCCGCCGATGTTCTCGCACAGGTTCTCGCGCCCCTCGCGGCAAGCGCGACAGACTTGGCAGGTCAGGCCGGCATAGACGACGACCGGTGTGCCGGGCGCCGGGTTGATGACGCCGGGACCGACCGCCTCGACGATGCCCGCACCCTCGACCCCGACGGTGATCGGCAGGCGGCGCTTTGCAAAAGCCATGCCGCGCATCCCCCAGAGGTCGATGTGGTTGAGCGCCACCGCCCTCATGCGGATGCGCACCTGCCCGGCCTCAGGCGGCGGCGGATCGGGCAGTGCCTCGAGCGCGAGGCGCCCCTCCTCGACGAGACGCAAGGCCCGCATGGATTGCCTCAGGGTTGCGCGGCGAGCGTGGCGCCGAGACCGCCGTCGATCTCCAGCGTCGCGCCGTTGATGTAGGCGGCGCGCTCGGAAAGTAGGAAGCCGACCGCCGCGGCGACCTCCTCCGGTTGGCCATAGCGCCCGGCGGGAATCTGCGGCTCGAGCGTCCCCCGCTGTGCGGCATAGGGCTCCAGCATGTCGGTATCGATAAATCCGGGGGCGACATAGTTGGCTGTCACGCCCTTGCGCGCCACCTCCTCGACGACCGAGCGCATATAGCCCAGCATGGCCGCCTTGCTCGCGGCATAGGGCGCGTTGCCGCGCGCGCCGCGTAGCGCCGTCAGCGAGCCGATCAGGACGATGCGCCCCTCGCCGCGCGACGTCATGCCGCGCATTACCGCCTGCAACAGCCGCACCATCGACCAGAAATTCACCTGCATCACCCGCTCCGCCGTCTCCAGATCGACGAGCGCCGACAGCGAATCATAGGTGGTCCCGGCGTTATGGACGAAGCCATAATAGCCGGTCTCGACCTGCTCCAGATCATGCGCCAGCAACTCGACCGCATCGGCATCGGCGAGGTTACAGATCCGCGGCCGCAGTACCGCGCGCGGATGGCGGGCGAGGATCTCATGCTCCAGTTCCCGCGCCGGCTCGGCCGAGGCGTTGAAGGTAAAATCGACGGTATAGCCCTGATCAATGAGCTCATGGACGATCGCGGCACCGATCCCCCGGGCACCGCCAGTAACGAGGACACGCCGGGCTCGGATGCTTGGTGCCATCAGGTTGCCTCCCGGCTGAGAACGAGACTGACGTTCTGCCCGCCGAAGCCGAAGGAGTTCGACAATATGAAGGCGACGTCGGCCCGGCGCGCCTCGTTCGGCACTACGTCGAGCGGGATCGCCGGATCGGGCTGGGCGTAGTTGATTGTCGGCGGCAGCAATCCTTCATTCAGCGTCAAGACCGAGAAGGCCGCCTCTACCGCGCCGGCCGCAGTCAAAGTGTGGCCGATCATCGACTTGTTCGAGCTGACTGGAACGCTCGAAGCGCGTGCTCCGAAGACCTGCTGAATGCCGAAGGATTCCATCTTGTCGTTCTCAGGCGTTCCGGTGCCATGCGCGTTGATGTAATCCACGTCTTCGGGCCCGATGCCTGCATCGGCCAGCGCCCGCTGCATGCAACCGACGATTGCTGCCCCGTTCGGGTTGCTGCGGGTGCGGTGAAAGGTATCGGCCGCCTCGCCGCAGCCGCGGACATAAGCGAGGATCTTGGCGCCGCGGGTCTTGGCATGGTCGGCGTCCTCGAGGACCAGCGCCGCCGCGCCCTCGGCCATGACAAAGCCGTCGCGATTCTTCGAGAACGGCTTCGCCGCCTGCTCCGGAATCTCGTTCGCGGTCGAGAGCGCCGAGAGTAGCGTGAAGCGGATCAGCGCCTCGGCCTGCAGCGACCCGTCGGTGCCGACCGACAGCGCCGCCTTGCTGCCGCGGCGGATCGCCTCGACGCCGAGCTGAATTGCCGTCGCACCCGAAGCGCAGGCGGTCGAGAGAGTGATCGGCGACCCCTGCGTGCCGAACTCCTCCGCCAAACTGTCGGCAATGGTTCCATTGAGGAAGTCGGTATGCATGTCGCCGCAGTCCTGCGCCGCCGCCTGCAGGAGGTCGGCATAGCGCGGCCCGGTCTCGCGAATGCCCGGCATACGCTGCGCCAGTATCATGCGCTGCGGCCAGCCCTGCTCCAGCGGCGGCGAAGCCAGAAACAGCTCGCCGGGGAAGCTCTTCGCCTCGCCGACCCCGCTCTGCGCGATAGCCTCGGCACAGACCTCGCGGGCCAGCGCGAGGCTCAGCGCCGGCACGCTGATCGGATCGAGATCGAGGAAGTCGACCGACCCGCCGATCGTCGTCCGCAGCCCTTCGATCGGAAACCGGGTGAGGCGATGAATACCCGAGCTTCCGGCCACCAGCTTCCGCCAGTTCTCCTGCCGTCCGCGGCCGAGCGACGTGATGATGCCAATCCCGGTCACCGCAACAGGGCGATTGGATGCGCTTTTTCTAGACATCTCTCAATGCCCCGATCGTCATCACATCATTCCACCGTCTGCAGCAGCGCCATGCCCTCGCCGCGCCGGTGCCCCCAGCCGGTGACGAGGACCTGATCGACCGCGCCAACATCCCTCACCTCCAGCGGCTCCTCCGGGGCCAACGGTGCGAACAGCTTGCGCCGCTCAAGACATGAAATAGCGAGGATCAGGTTCGTGAGGAAGGCGGCCTCGACCGAATGGCCGAGCACCCCCGCCGTGCCGCGGACCGTGAGATCGACGCCCCAGCCGGCAAGATCCTGAAGGAAGCCCCTCTCCTCCCGCGTGATCGGCCCGGAGCCGCAGGCGCCGCTCAGCACCGCGAGGGCACTGTCGCGCAGTTTCGGCCGCACCGTCGCCCATTGCCGCGCCGCGTTGCTCGCCGCCGCTCCGGCGGTCCGGCCGCAACGGTCGCTCTGGATGGCCGAGAGGCGCGCCAGGGGCGCCACACCGCGCCGCACCGCATGGTCCCGCGCTTCGAGAACCAGAAAGGCGCCGGCACTGCCGAGACAGATCCCATCTCGCGGCCGATCCCACAGCCCGCGCATCGGCCCGCTCAGCAGCAAGCCTCCCGGCTGATAAATCAGATGGGTGTCCCAGCGGCTGGCATTGAAGGCCGACCCGACGAGAACAAGGTCGCCCTGCCCGGCTGCGATCCGCTCGAAGCCGATGCGCACCGCATCGACGCCGGCCGATTCCTCGCCCATGAAAGTACGGCTGGAGCCGCTAACGCCGTGCACGATCGAGATGTTGCCGGCGAAAAGGTTGGGAAGCTGCGCCAGGAAGAGGGTCGGCCGCAGCCCATTCATCAGCTGCTCGTTCAATGTCGCCTCGTTCAGCGCGGCTTGAGACGCCTCGCCGCCGCACAGGGTGGCTAGGATCTGCTCGTCGAGTTCGACATCGCGCTCGCCGCCTCCCGACGCCGCCAGCAGATGCATGCGGCTGAGCAGGTCTTCGTCTCCGGCAACACCGGCGGCTTGGAGCGCCATGCCCGCGGCATAGGTCCCGTACTGCATCAGGGGTCCCATGGCGCGCTGATCGCCCCGCCTTGGAATGTGGCGGTCGAGTTCCAACGGGCCGATCGGATAGACGTGGAAGGGCGCGAAGCTGGTGCTGTCGACCGCTTCGCCGGCCGCAGCGCCGTCGAGGCGCGCCCAGTGCTGCGCCTTGCCCTCGCCCAGGGCCGAGACAAGACCGCAGCCGGTAATCCAAACGTCGCGCATCAAAGGCCGATCCGCCTGTCCGTTCTGGCTCATTGGACGCCGAGCCGCCTCGCGTGATCGCGCATCAGATCGCGGAACGCATCCGAGGGGAAGGGCATCGTCCGGAACCGCAGCTCCGCCTCGGCGATGGCCTTGCCAGCCAGCTCGATGCGGCCGCGGGTTACGGCGTAGCCCGAACCCTCATGCTCGAGGATGGCGGTCACGCTCAACGCCGTGCCGGGTTGCACGAAGCTCCGGAGCTTGGCCGTCTTGATCTCGGCCAGGAAAGGCATCCGCGAGAAGCCGTTGCTCGCGAGGAGCAGATGCCCGGAGGTCTGCGCCATCGACTCCACCAGCAGGACACCGGGCATGATCGGATAACCCGGAAAATGCCCCTCGAAAATCGTGGAAGTCTCCGGCACCGTCGCCCGACAACGGATTCGCCCCTCGGTCGGCGCAAATTCCTCCACCGCATCGATAAGTTGAAAATAATCGATGCGCATTGACCGTTATCGCCCGGCGGCCGACTTCACCGGCACTCCGGCAGGCCGCTTTGTCGCCGCAGCGGTCGGATGCTCAGTCGTCACGCGCCCTTGGCCGCAACCAGTTCATCGATCCGGTCACACAGGTTTTTGAGGATGAAATAATGCTCCGCCGCGACCTTGCCTTCGTTCACATCCTGCATCCAGCGCTCGATCGGCAGCTTGATCCCGAAGCGCTTGTCGATGGCGAAGGTGACGTCGAGGAAGTCCAGGCTGTCGATCCCGAGGTCGTTGATCGTGTGCGACTCCGGTTGGAGTTCCGAGCGGTCGATGTTGCAGACATCGGCGATGATGTCGGCGACCGCGTCGAACGTTTCGGCCATATGCTCTCGTCCCCGCGAAATGACTAGCTTTCGAAATAACTGGCACCCTGTGGCTTGATGCCGATGACTGCCCCCTCTTCGGTATCAAACCACAAATTCTATGACCGAATGAGCCGATTCACGCAATGTCTGGGAGCCAAGCATGCCGATCAGACCACTCGCGGAAAAACTTTAGGCAACTCGTCTCCGAATCGCAATGTTCCTGCCGCGCGAACACATCGAGAGGGCCTGTTAGGCACTCTAAGAGCGCCAGCGGTTATGAAGCCACAGCCATTGCTCCGGCCGCTCGCGGATCCAGCCCTCGAGCATCGCGGTGGCTTCGGCCATGATCGCCGCGATGTCCGCGTTCGCGTCCTCCGTTCGCGGCACCGGGAGGGGCGGCGAGAGGGTCACCCGGAAACGGGCGCCGCCGAGCCGTTCGACGCGTGCGCCGTGAACCGGGCAGTCGAACCGCCGCGCGAGCTTCGCGAGGACCGTAGCCGTCAGCGCGGGCTGACCGAAGAAGGGAACCGGGATGCCGCGACGGAACCGCTGATCGATCAGCATTCCAATATGTCCCCCCTTCTCCATCACCCTCACGGCGCCGATCGCGCCCTCGAGGCCGCTCGCGATCAGGCCGCCCATCGCGGCGCTGCGGATCTGGCGCACCAGCTCCGCAGCGTAGGGATTGTTGGGCGGGCGATAAAGCGACGCGACGGAGAGATTGTGCCGCGCTGCGCCGACGGGCAGCAGCTCCCAGTTTGCGAGATGGCCGGAGAAGATCAGACCGGGGGCGCCGTCGTCGCGCAGAGCCGCGAAATGTTCGAGCCCGACAAATTCGACGCGGCGTTTCGCACCCGTCGATTCCTCCGTGTAATCCCAGATCTTGGTGAGGTGCGGATATTCGGCTGTGGTGCGCCCAAGATTGTCCCAGACGCCGCGCAGAATGGCTTCGATCTCCGCTTTCGATTTCTTCGGAAAGGCCTGTGACAGGTTGCGACGCCCGGTGTTGCTGACCGGCAGCCGCGGCCCGATGGTGCGGGCGATCGAGCCGCCGATCGCCGACGCCGCGTCGATAGGCAGCAGCCGCGCCAGCCCGAACAGCGCATGCAGCAGAATTGCTTCAAGGCGGTAGCCGATCCGCCGCCACAGGGTTGAACGACGCACCCCTAGAGTCTCTTACGAGTCGACAAGGGTACGGCCCGTCATGCCGAAACCGCCGGAGCAAGAAGCGCGATGGCGGAGCCGATCAGAGCCGGATAACGGGCGCTGATGACATAGGTGGGAATGGCGGCGAGATAGTCGGCGAATCGCCCCTTCTCCTCGAAGCGCTGACGGAACGCCGACCGCTGGAAGAAGGCGCCGAGCTTCGGCACGATCCCGCCACCGATATAAACGCCGCCACGGGCGCCGAGGGTCAGGGCCAGATTGCCCGCCGCGGTGCCGAGCGTGCCGCAGAACATATCCAGCGCTTCGCTGCAGATCGGACAGGACCGCTCCATCCCCCGCTTGCTCACATCCCTCGGCGACAGCGGCTCGAGCGCCTGGCCTGTCAGCTCGGCGAGCGATTCGTAGAGATTGACCAGCCCCGGACCCGAAAGCAGCCGCTCCCACGAGACATGGCCATAGCGTCGCTTGAGCATGCGGGCGACATCCATCTCCCGCTCCGTCACCGGCGAGAACGCCGCATGGCCGCCTTCCCCGGTGAGGGCCATCCACCGATCGCCCGTCTTGATCAGCCCTGACACGCCCAGCCCGGTGCCCGGTCCGATGACCGCGAGGGGCGCATCCGCCGTCGGGCTCCCCTCGCCGACTTTCACCAGATCTTCCATGGGCAGAACCGGCAGCGACAGGGCCAGCGCGGTGAAGTCGTTCAGGATGTCGAGCCGGTCGAGGCCGAGGACCTGCCGCGTTTCGGAAATCGAGAACGTCCAGGGATGGTTCGTCAGGGACAGGCGGTCTCCGGTCGGCGGTGCCGCGATTGCAATGGCCGCCACGCGCGGCCGCGGTTCCGGAACTCGTGCCAGATAAGCCTCGACCGCGGCGGCAAGGCCCGGGTAGTCGGCACACCGCAGGCTGGCAACGTCGCGCAGCGCGGCCGACCGATCTCCGGCCGCGACGAGACCAAAGCGCGCATTGGTGCTTCCAACGTCGCCGACCAGCCAGCATGCATCCGAGGAAACGTTTGAACTCATCAGTCAAAGCCCGTGAAAAGGCCCAGCGGCCAGGGCGGTACTATGGGGTCAACAAACCAAGCGATCGGATTTGCCGCACCATCCCATTGCTGTCAATGGCCGAGCGGCTGAATCGTTGCGCAATTTTTTCTTTGCCGTGGTCGATCGCCTCCCTACTCTGAACAATCATCGACAGTGATAACACCAGCCGACCGACGTTGGGCCGCAAACGGGGGCCGCAAACAGGACATGCGGGCGTGGCGTCGGTTGTTCCGTTCGTGTGCAACGAGAGGAGATAAGATGTCGGTGCTGACGCAGTCCCCCGGTTGGCAGGCCTTGCAGGCCCATCACAAGACGATAGCGCGGGTTCAGATGCGCGATCTATTCGCCCAGGAGCCGAACCGCTTCGAGCGGTTCTCGCTCCAAGTCGGCGACATCCTGCTCGACTATTCCAAGAACAGGATCACGACGAAGACGCGGTCGCTGCTGCTCGACCTGGCGCGCGAGGCGGACCTGCCGGACTGGATCGAGCACATGGTCGGTGGCGAGCGGATCAACACGACCGAAGGGCGCGCGGCGCTCCATATCGCGCTCCGCAACCGAAGCAACCGCCTCATCGCCGTCGATGGACAGGACGTGATGCCGGCCGTCAATGCGGTCCTGTCGCGGATGCAGGCGTTCAGCGAGACAGTCCGGTCCGGCGCCTGGGCGGGCTATGCCCAGGGCCGCATCACCGATATCGTCAATATCGGCATCGGCGGGTCGCATCTCGGGCCGGAGATGGTCTGCGAGGCGCTTAAGCCCTACGGTTCGGCGGAACTCAGCGTCCATTTCGTCTCGAACGTCGACGGCGCGCAGATTGCGCAGACATTGCAACGGCTGAATCCTGCTTCGACCCTGTTCATCATCACTTCGAAGACCTTCACCACGCAGGAAACGCTGGCGAACGCCCGGACTGCCCGGAGCTGGTTTCTCGAGAACGGCGGCGACATGGCGTCGCTGGCGCAGCATTTCGTCGCCGTGACCAACAACAAGGATGCGGCCGCCGCATTCGGAATCGACCCGCAGCGGACCTTCGAGATCTGGGATTGGGTCGGCGGCCGCTATTCGCTCTGGTCGGCCGTCGGCCTGCCGATCGCGCTCGCCGTCGGATTCGAGCGGTTTACCGAACTGCTCGACGGTGCGCATTCCATGGACGAGCATTTTCGGACGGCGCCGCTGCACGAGAACATGCCTGTGCTGATGGGCCTTCTCGGCCTCTGGTACGGCAGTTTCTTCGGCGCGGAGACGCTCGCCGTGCTGCCTTACGACCAGACCCTGCATCGCTTTCCCGCCTTCCTTCAGCAGCTGGACATGGAAAGCAACGGCAAGCGCGTCACCCGCGACGGTGAAGCAGTCGACTACGCGACCGCGCCCGTCGTCTGGGGCGAGCCCGGAACCAACGGTCAGCACGCCTTCTTTCAGGCGCTGCATCAGGGCGGCAAGCTGATCCCCGCCGATTTCATCGCGGCGGCGGAGAGCCATTATCCGATCGACCGGCATCATGACATGCTGCTCGCCAACTTCTTCGCGCAGACCGAAGCGCTGATGCGGGGCAAGACCGCCGCCGAGGTTCGGGCGGAGCTTCAGGCCGGCGGCCTGTCGGGCGACGCCTTGGAGCGGCTCCTGCCGCACAAGCTCTTTCCCGGCAACCAGCCGACGAACTCGATCCTTCTGCGCAAGCTCGATCCCGGCACCCTGGGCGCGCTGATCGCCCTCTACGAGCACAAGATCTTCGTTCAGGGCATGATCTGGCGGATCAACTCGTTCGACCAATGGGGCGTCGAGCTCGGCAAGCAGCTCGCGACCGTTATCCTCGCGGAGCTGGAAACGCCCGATCCGGTCTCCAGTCACGATTCGTCGACCAACGGCCTGATCAACGCCGTCAAGGAGATGCGCGACGGCAGCTGACCGCGCACGCTAGAGCCAGCCGGAGCGCCGGAAGCGGTAGTAGAGATAGCCGCATATTCCGACGATTACGGCGATCGTCACCGGATAGCCGAAGCGCCATTCGAGCTCCGGCATGAACACGAAATTCATGCCGTAGATTCCGGCGATCGCGGTCGGGACGGCGAGAATCGCCGCCCAGCCGGCCAACTTCTTCATAACCTCGTTCTGACGGACAGAAGCGAGATGAAGATTCGCCTCCAGCGCCACGGTCAGCTCGTCGCGGAGTGCATCGATGCCCTCGTTCACGCGGATCGCGTGGTCGTGGACATCCCGGAAATAAGGCCGCATCTCCTTGTCGATCAGCGGCAGGTCGAAGCGCGCCAGGCGATTGCACATCTCCAACAGTGGTGACACGGCACGCCGCAGCGTCAGCAACCGGCGTCGCAGATCGTGAACCCGCTTGACGTCGTCGCTCTCGAATGAGGCCTCGAAGACGCTGTCCTCGATCACGTCCACCTTGGCCTCGAGCGCGTCGACGATCGGAAAGTAGTTGTCGACAATGAAATCCATCACGGCGTAGAGGACGAAATCCGAGCCCTTTTTCAGCAGTCGAGGCGTGCTCTCGCAGCGCGAGCGAAGCTCAGCATGGGAGATCGACGGGCCATGGCGGACGGTGACCACATAATTCCGGCCGACGAAGATATGCGTTTCGCCGAACAGGATCTTCCCGTCGACGAGCTGGGCCGTACGCATGACGACGAACAGCGAGTCGCCGTAAACCTCGATCTTGGGTCGCTGATGCGCGCGGTGCGCGTCCTCGATGGCAAGGTCATGCAGGCCGAACTGTGCCTGAACCTTGCGCAGCAGATCCGCATCCGGCTCATGCAGGCCGACCCAGACGAAATGCTCGGCCGAGCGGACAATCTCCCCGATCTGATCGAGCTCCGGACTGGCGATGCGCCGCCCATCCTTATAGGCGGCACAGTCGATCACCATGTCCATTGGCGCACGGCTCCCCCGCTTCGGCTTGCACCACTGAAGAGTAGCACAGGCTGGGTCAAGTCGCACCGACCCCCTCGCGTCCGGATCAACGGAATCAGTGACCGATCCGGAGTCCCTTGTCGTCCAACAGAACGCAGTCTTCCGGCGCGATCGAGACCTGCACCCGGTCCCCTTCGCGAAAGATCTGCCGATCGATCGTGTTGATCGCGTGGACGCCGATCTCACCTTCGATGACATAGGCCGCCATGCCGCCGAGATAAGCGACGCTTTGCACGCGCCCATCGAACAGGTTGGGGCCCGTCTCGTGGCCCGGCGGACGAACCATCACGCGATGGGCGCGGATCACCGTCTCCACCGCCTGCCCCAGCTGCGCGCCGGCGCCGTTGCGCACCAGAATTTCGCCGCCGCCGGAGAGCCGGACCGTCGCACCGCTGTTCGCCACATCAATGATCTGGCCGGGAAGAAGGTTCGATTGGCCGAGGAAGTCGGCGACGAAGCGCGATGCGGGCCAGCGATAGACTTCCTCGGGTGCGCCGGCCTGCTCGATGCGCCCATGGTCCATCACCACGACGCAGTCCGAAAGGGCGAGCGCCTCCTCCTGATCGTGGGTGACGAATATGGTCGTGATGCCGAGAGTCCGCTGGATCGATTTGAGCTCGACGCGCATCTCCTCGCGCAGATTGGCGTCGAGCGCCGACAGCGGCTCGTCGAGCAGCAGCACGTCGGGCTCGATGACGACCGCGCGGGCGAGCGCGATGCGCTGCTGCTGACCGCCCGACAGTTCGGACGGCAGCTTGCTCTCGACTCCGGGCAGACGGACGACATCGAGCGCCCGCTTCACACGCTTCTCGATCGCCGCCTTGTCGACGCCGCGATATTTCAGGCCGAAGGCGACATTGTCGAACACCGTCTTGTGCGGGAACAGCGCGTAGTTCTGAAAAACGAGGCCGATGTTCCGCTTATGGATCGGCACATCGTTGACGCGCCTTCCCTTGATGATGATCTCGCCGCCCAGCGCCGGTACCAGTCCGGCGATCGCGCGTAGAATGGTCGTCTTGCCGCAGCCGGACGGGCCGAGCAACGTCACGAACGTGCCGGTCGGCACGGTCAGGTCGACGTCCTTGACCGCGATGAAACCGCCATAGCCGAGCGTCACCCGTCTCAGCTCGACGGTGGGCTCCCCCTGCGTCATGTTATTGTGATCCCTCGATGATCGAAGTGCGGCGCCGACCGGAACGGCGGCCGGCGCCGCGCATAGTTGGCTCGGTTACGCGCCCTTGGCGATCCGATTCCACTGCTTCTCCCACTCATCGAAGTGGGCTGCCCAGTAGTTCGGATCGGCGAAGGTCAGGTTCTTCATCGTGCCGGTGGGATCGAACGCCGGCAGATTCTTGATCTTCTCGGTCAGGGTCACCTTCGTCGGATCAAGGGCGGGCGGATAGTTCTGCCCCTCGGCGACAGCAATCGCGACGTCGGGCTCGAGCATGAAGTTGACCAGTTCCTCGCATTCCGCCATCGGCGCGCCCTTGAGGATCAGCATATCCTCCATCCAGGCCATGCTGTTCGGCGGGTCGAGATAGCCGATCGGGAAGCCTTCCTGCTGCAGGTGGGCGATGCGGCCGGACCAGCCGTCGGTGACCACGATCTCCTCGCGGCTGAGCAGGTCCATCAACTCGGCGCCGGATCCCCAATATTTCTTCACCAGCTCGCGCTGCTCGCGCGCCTTCGCCCAGACGGCATCAATGTCCTCGATGTTGTTCGGGTCCTGCCCGGTCTGCAGGGCGCCGTACCAGACGCGCGTCGACATCTGGTCGAGAGCACCGATCTTGCCCTTCAGTTCCGGCTTGATCAGCAGGTTGGCGCCAAGTTCCTCGGCCTCCTCCTTGGAGATGTACTTGGTGTTGTAGGCAATGCCGGTCGTCCCGTAGTCGTAGGGCGCCGCGGACAACCCCTCCGGCGTCACCTTGCGGAACGGCTCGATGAGCGCCGTCATGACATATTTCAGGTTCGGAACATTCGCCTCGTTGATCACCGACGTGAAGCCGAGATCGGCATAGCGCTTGTACCACTCGATGCCTGAGCTATGGATCACGTGAAGGGCACCGGGCTCGCTCGCCTTCACCTTGGTCAGCACGTCGATCTCGTCGCCGAAGGTTCCCTCGACGACGGTGCGGCCGGTCTTCGCCTCATAGGGATCGAAGGCGTGCTTGCGCAACGCTTCCGACACGATGCCGCCCCAGCCGTCGAAGCGCACCTCCGAGACGGCGGCAAGCGCTGTCCCGCTCCACCGGGTCATGATGCCGGCGGAAGCGCCGGCGGCCGCGATCAATCCAAGAAAGGTGCGGCGCTCCAGCCCGCCGTTCCCATATCGCTCGACCAGACGCTCGAGGCGCTTCGTGGTGTCCATCTTCATTCTTCCCTCCATTCGTTTTTGGTTATCGTGGATTAGCGTTGACCTCGGCCCACATAGCGGGCAAGCGCGGCGCCGATAACAGGCAAACCGACCGTGACGACGATCATCAGCGTGCCCAATGCATTGATTTCCGGGCTGATCGAATTGCGGAGCATCGAGAAGATCTGCGTCGGCATCGTCTCGACACCCGCCGGCCTCCAGAACATCGTCGCCGTGACATTATCGAACGAGATGGTGAAGGCCAGCAAGATTCCCGCCAGCACCGCCGGCATCAGAAGCGGCAGCGTGACCTCGCGAAAGGTCTGGAAACGGTTGGCGCCGAGGCTCAGCGCAGCCTCCTCATAGACGCGCTTGATCCCGATCAACCTAGCCTGAACCACCAGCACGACGAACGGCAGGGTGAGCATGACATGGCCGAGCAGCAGCAGGACAAGGCTCCGCGGCTGCTCGAGCCAGCGCAGGAACAGCAGAAGGCCGACCGCAAGCACCGTCTCCGGGATCAGAACCGGCGAGATCAGCAGCGTGTTGATCCATTCCTTGCCGCGGAATTCATAGCGCACCAAGGCCATGGCGGCGAGGATGCCGAGCAGCGTACAGATCAGTGCGCTGAGCGCGCCGATGAGCAGCGACGTCCGGAGCGCACGCAGCACCATGTCGTTGGCGGCCAGCTCCCAGAACCAGCGAAGCGTGACGCCCTCCATCGGAAAGCCACCGAACTGCGCCGGATTGAATGACAGCAGCACCGTCACCGCGATCGGCGCGAACATGAAGAGATAGACGAGAACGGTGAACGCCTTGACCGCTCGCCAGCCCCAGCCGCCCTGCCCGTTCATCGGCTGAGTCCCTTATAAATCCGGCTCAACCCCATATAGCGGCTGTAGATCGCGGCGATGGCACCGAGCAGGATCAGCAGCACCATGGAAAGCGTCGCCCCCATCGGCCAGTTCAACTCGGCCATCACGGCGTCGAAGACCAGATTGCCGAACAGGAAGTTGCTCGGGCCGCCCAGGATCAGCGGCGTCACATAGCTCCCCGCCGCGAGCACGAAGCAAAGCAGACAGCCAGCGGCCAAGCCCGGCAAGGACAAGGGCAGCGTCACCTCGCGAAAGGCCTGCCAAGCGGTACAGCCGAGCGTGCGGGCCGCCGATACGAGATTGCGGTCGATGCCCTCCAGGCTGACATAGACATTCAGGATCATGTAGGGCAGCAGGAAGTGAATCATGCCCATGATCACCGAGCCCTCGTTGTAGAGCATCGGGATCGGCTCCGATATGAGGCCGAGCCAGCGCAACGTCGCGTTGATCGCCCCTTGCTCGCCGAGGATATGGATCCATGACAGCGTGCGGATGATGAAGCTGATCCAGAACGGCAGGATGAGCAGCAGCAGCAGCATCCATTTGCGCCGAAAACGCGACATCGCGATGCAATACGCCGCCGGATAGCCCATGAGGGCGCACATCACCGTCGTGATCGCGGCGATCCGCGCCGTCTGCCAGATACCGTAGTGATAATAGCCGTCGGTGAAGAACTCGGCCCAGTTGCCGAGATAGAAGTCCGGCTGATCGCGCCCGTTTCCGAGATAAACATGAAAGGAATAGGTGAACATGATGATCATCGGAATGACCATCAGCACCGCGAGCGTGATCAATGTCGGTGCCAACAACAGCCAGGGCCGCCGACGTTCGGCGACAGTCAGCGCGTCTGACATGATATTCTTGATATTCTTAGGCGAGGCATTATTCGCGATCCTAGCAGCAAAGCGATCCGCAATGCAATTTAGCTGCTGATATCGGATGATCGGTAGCGACTTTTCATTGAGAGCCCGGGTGACACGCATGGCAAGGAGACTGGCAGCCAACGGCGGGAACGTGCAGACTACTCCCAAGGCTGTGCGACGGCGCGGCTGCCTTGGGGAGAAATGCGATTGACGTCCGGCAATAGGGAAACGCCCTCGATGAGGCGGATAATCAGACGCGACCGTGAGTTCCTGAAGATGCACGGTCTGCGCAACGACTTCGTGATCGTCGACGGGCGCAACGATCCCTTTCGCCCGAGCGTGCCGGAGATCGTTCGGATCTGCGACCGTCACGGTGGCGTGGGCGGCGATCAACTGCTGGTGCTGGAACACCCGCGCGCGGCCGGGGCCGATGTCTTTCTCCGCATCCTCAATGTGGATGGGCGCGAGGCCGGAATGTGCGGCAACGCAACCCGTTGCGTGGGCTGGCTGCTGATGGAGGAAACCGGCCGCGACGAGGTCATTATCGAAACCATCGCCAGACTCCTGCACTGCACTCGGACCGGGGCGATGTCGGTGTCGGTCGATATGGGCGCCATCGAGACCGACTGGCGAGCGCTGCCCTTGAGCGAGCCGCGTGACACGCTCCATCTCGGATTGACCTCCGGGCCGCTGCGGGATCCCGTCGGCATGAGCATAGGCAATCCCCACGCGGTATTCTTCGTCGACGACCTTAATGCCATCGACATTCCGGCTTATGCCCCGGCTATTCAGAACCACCCCTTGTTTCCCGCGCAGGCCAATGTAGGAGTGGCGCAGATCCTCGGCCCCGATGCGATCCGGCTTCGGGTCTGGGAGCGCCCCGGCATCCTGACGGAAGCATGCGGATCGGGTGCCTGCGTGGCCGCCGCCGGCGCGCGGGCGCGCGGCCTACTTGCCGCCGACGAAATCGAGGTCCGCATGCCCGGTGGCGCGGTGCGCATCACGCTTACCAGCCAGGGGGAGGCCATCATGGATGGCGAAGTCGCACTCGCTTTCGGCGGCTGGCTGCCGTCGTGAAGCCTGCCCTTCCGATCCGAAACGGGGACATTCCTCCTGATTTGCCGTAAGAGTTTTATGGGCCAGCGGAAGGTTCGACTCGAAATGTCACGGGATTTCGCCTCCCGGCCGCGGAACCGATGACGGGGGAGCCGATGCGGAAGCCGGAAACGCGGAAGAATCGCGGACTCTTCCCGGCCGCTTTCGGCAGGTTCACGCTGACGCTCGAACCAGCCCCGGACCCTGCAACGCTGAAGGCGTTTTGGCTCGATCTCGAACGCCGTGCGGAGCCGTCTTTCTTCCTGTCCTGGACGTGGATCGGCTGCTGGGTTCGCACTCTACCGCCGGAAACGAAACCCTGGCTCCTGATCTTGCGCGATGGCTCGTCCATCGTCGGGCTGGCGTTGTTCGTCTCGCGATGCTGTCGCCGGCTGGCCCTGCTGCCGATGCGCCGATGGTGGCTGCACGAGACCGGCGACCCGCTAGCCGACATCCTGACCATCGAGGACAATGGCATTCTTCTGGCACGTGATTGCGGAAGCGACCTGCCCTGCATCATCCTAGGCTGGCTTCTCGAAAACCTGCCCGGATGCGACGAGATGATCCTCGGCGGCATCGGGCCGGAACTCGAGCTTGCCGCCGGGTGCGCCGCCACTGCCGCCGGCTTCGCGCCGCGGATACTCAGCGAGACCGTCCGCCCCTATGTCGATCTGAGTGCGGCACGCGGCCAAGGACACCGCCTCGGGCATGATGGGGACGACGACTATCTTGCCCTGCTCGGCCGCGGCACACGCCATGCGGTACGCCGCGCGGTTCGCCTGTACGAGGCCTCCGGCCCGCTGCGGTTCAGCGTCGCCCGAGATTCGGCCGAAGCCCTGGATTATTTCGCCCGGATGAAGCTGCTGCATCAGGCGCATTGGCGCAGACGGGGCCAGCCGGGCGCCTTCGCCGCGCCCGTCTTCGAGCGGTTTCATGATGGGCTGATCCGCGACGGCGTCGCGGCCGGCTCCGTCGAGCTCTGCCGCGTTTCCGCAGGCGACCGTGAGATCGGCTATCTCTACAATTTCACCTGGCGCGGGTGGGTGCATGCCTACCAGAGTGGTTTCGCCTATGACAAAGACAACCGCCTGAAGCCGGGCCTCGTGAGCCACTATCTGGCGATCCGTCATGCGCTTGACGAGGGACGGCTCGTCTACGACTTCATGGCCGGGGATGGGCAGCACAAACGCAGCCTGTCGACGCACGCCACGCGCCTAGTGTGGCTCGCCCTGACGGCCGAAGGCTTGCCCCGGAAGGTCGAAGGCGCCCTACGGCGGCTGAAACACCGCCTTTTACGACCACCGAAGCGTACTTGACGAAAATCGCAACTAATTCGTAACTAGAGGCTAACTAGAGATAAGATCCAGATCAAACTGCGCTCGACAACGCTAGCGAGAGCAGCCGAACACCATTGAGGGGGTCGAAATCTTGGCGGAGAAGTCTCTGGAGGAGATCGTTGGCGAGGTTCGGCAGCTGACTGGCAGCTTGGCCTCCGCGCGACTGGTCGGCGCGGACGGAGATTCGGCCGGCTCCGACCCGGAGCAGATGCGCATCCGCGCCGCGCGCCTCATCGACGAAGCGCTCGGCGGCCATCTGCAACAGGCGCTGAGCCGCATCGAAGCAGATCATCGCAAGAACCTGAGCGATCTATGGCGCGATCAGGCTACGGTCCTCGGCCGTCTCTGCGACGAGCTCGAGCAAGCAGTAAAGTCGCGGCCGCAGGATGAGCGGGCACTGGAGGAGCGCGTCGCGGAGGTCGCCGTAGCATCCGTCGAGCGAAAGCTGCTACCCGAAATCGAAAATCTCAACCTGGTTCTGCATCAGCAGCAGGCGGATCTTTTACAGTTGATCGACAGGCCGCGCCTGCTCACATCCTCCGCGACGATCTGGCTGGTGGGTGTCGCCTTCGCATTCATCGGCGGGGCGCTGTTCGCGCCGGAGCTCGGCCAAGTGCTGGAGGCGGCGGTCGGAGCATTCGGCTAGCTCCCGATACCTAATACCCCGATGGCAGGAGTCGGAAATCTTTACAAATTCCTTCGAACGATGTTACGAATTTAGAAATTTTCGCGTCCTGTGAAGAGGTTGTGAGATTGGCGCAAAAATTGCTTCGGACGCTATAGATGGGTTATGGACACAGGGAACCGCTTGGGGTCCGCTCACCTCGAGGGTACGATATGCCGACTGCAGATTTGGCGAACGAGGACTTGGCCCAGGAGCTTTCCGAGCGATGGGTAAAGCAACTGGAAGACCAGGACTGGAGCAAACGCCTTTACCTCATAAACGATTTATATGAGTACATGCGGGACACGATTCCGGATTTTGACGTGTTCTGCGACGTATTCCCTCATACCATTGCGAAGATACTTTATCGTCTTGGACCCTCGGAAATCACCTGCGCGGAGCAGGCGCATATCCTTGCGAACTCGGGTGACGCGAAACATCGTGACTTGGCGGGCGAATGGTTTCGCAAACACCGTCAACGTTCAACCAGCTAGCAGCGGTGAATTTCCCTGATGTCGCGACCGACGCGTTCTGTAAAGAACCGCGACGGAGTCGTCGATGGAATTTATCAAGAACAGGTCCGCTCTCAAGCCTCAGCATAGAGGACCAACAGGAGCGCGAATTTGCCACAAAAATGATACGGCTGTGACATCTTGACGACCCACGCTAAAGAATAGACAATATTTGTGTTGGGTCGGTCGTCTATCTACTAAGTGTTGTGGTTGACGGTCTCGAGCGCGGCATAAAAAGAATAACTCGGGAGGGATGAATGCGCCGGCAAATGCAAGCGGCACTATCATCAAATCGGGAACGCGTCCCGGCGCTCGTCTATGCGGACCAGGAGTTCGCAGCTTGGCGCAAGGTGAAGGGGGCGAAATTCATTTCAGCGATCGCCCTGCTCTTCTGGGGGCTGCTGTTTCTGATCATCTTCGCCTGAACGCCGACGGTCCGCTAATCGCTGACTGGGCCGGATGCGACAAATCAGTTCGGGCGTTCTACGACGGCCAGCCGATCACGCCAGAAGCCGCGCGTGTCGATCACGATTTTGTTTAGCAACTGCGCCGCCTCCACCGAGCGGAAGGCGTTGTGATCGACCAGAAGCACGGCGATATCGGCCTTCTCGAGCGCGGCGCGCACATCCATAAATTCCAGACCGTCCTGTCCGGCGAGGGCGGGCGGCAGCGACTCGATATGAGGTTCGACAGCGAGAACCTTGCCGATGCGCTCGGAAACGATCTGCCCGACGATATCGACCGCCGGGCTCTCGCGCAGGTCGTCGACATTCGCCTTGTAGCTCAAGCCCAGGCAGGCGATGACCGGGTCCTTGAAGCGCTCGGCATGGCGCCGAATCTTCGCCACTACCTGATGCGGCTTGCCGTCATTGACGTCGCGCGCCGTCCGGATCAATCGGGCCACCTCGGGGACGCTGTCGACGATGAACCAGGGATCGACCGCGATGCAATGGCCCCCGACACCCGGACCGGGCTGCAGGATGTTGACCCGGGGATGACGGTTCGACAGCTCGATGACGCGCCAGACGTCGACGCCGAGCCGATCACAGATCATTGACAGCTCGTTGGCGAAGGCGATGTTGACGTCGCGATAGGCGTTTTCGGTCAGCTTGACGAGTTCGGCGCTGCTGGCGTCGGTCAGGAAGCAGGAGCCTTTGACGAAGGTCTTGTAGAGCTCGTTCGCGCGCGCCGCGCAGGTCGCGGTCAAGCCGCCGATGATCCGGTCGTTCTCGACCAGTTCGAGAACCATGCGGCCGGGCAGGATGCGCTCGGGGCAATAGGCGATCCGGATATCCGAACGCTCGCCCGCCTCGTGCGGGAAACTGAGATCGGGCCGCAGTTCGGCGAGGCTCTTGGCGAGCTGCGCCGTCGTTCCGACCGGCGAGGTCGATTCCAGCACCACGAGATTGCCGGCTTCCAGAACCGGGGCGATCGAGCGGACCGCCGCGTCGATATAGCTGAGATCCGGCCGCTTGTCCGCGGTCAGCGGCGTCGGCACGGCGACGATGAAAGCCTCGGCCGGCTCCGGTTTGGCCAAGGCCCGGAGTCGGCCGGTCGTGACCGCGGCGCGGACCAGCATGTCGAGATCGGGTTCGATGAAATGCACATGGCCCTGGTTGATCAGGGAGACCGCGCGATCATTGACGTCCACGCCGACCACCTCGATACCGCGGCTGGCGATCGTGGCCGCCGTCGGCAGGCCGATATAGCCCAGGCCGATGACGGAAATCTTACTGAATTGGTGCCGCACGAAGAAGCTCCTTGGCTATACGATCGCTGGCGTGTCCATCGCCATAGGGGTTATGCGCCCGCTGAACCCGGCTATAGGCAGCCGCGTCATCCAGCAGCGCCGTTGCTGCTTTCACGATTCGGTCAACGTCGGTCCCGACCAACTGCACGGTACCCGCCGCCACCGCTTCGGGTCGCTCGGTGACCTCGCGCATGACAAGCACAGGTTTCCCGAGCGACGGCGCCTCCTCCTGAACGCCGCCGGAATCGGTGACGATCAGATATGAACGGTCCATCAGATAGACGAACGGCAGGTAATCCATCGGCGCGATCAGATGCACGCCCGGTCGATCCCCGAGCCACCGGTGGACCGGCTCGCGGACATTGGGATTGAGATGCACCGGATAGACGATCTCCGTATCCCCCCGCTCCGCAAGCTTGGCGAGGGCCTCGCAGATCCGGTCGAAGCCATCGCCGAAGCTCTCGCGTCGATGTCCGGTGACGAGGATAAGCCGCTTGGCCGGGTCCAGGAAAGTAAATTGCTCAGCGCATTCTGCGGCCAGGGCAGGCTCGCTGCGCAACCGCCCGACCGTATGCAGTAGGGCGTCGATCACTGTATTGCCAGTGATCAGGATTCGACGATCCTGCAACCCTTCACGCAGCAGGTTTGCCTGCGCACTCTCGGTCGGCGCGAAGAGAAGGTCGGCCATGGCGTCGACCACTTTGCGGTTCATTTCCTCCGGCCAGGGGCGCGCCAGATCGCCGGTGCGCAGACCCGCCTCGACATGGCCGACCGGGATCCGCTGATAGAAGGCGGCGAGCGTCGCCGCCATCGCCGTGGTCGTGTCACCATGGACCAGGATACGGTCGGGCCGCTCCGCCTCCAGCAGCGGTGTCAGGCCATCGAGCACGGCGGTGGTGATGTCGCTCAGGCTCTGGCCGGCCTTCATGATGTTCAGGTCGTAGTCCGGCGTGATGTCGAACAGCCGCAGGACCTGATCGAGCATCGACCGGTGCTGGGCCGTCACGCAGACACGGCCGTCGATGGACGGGCTCGCGGCGAGCGCACGGACGACGGGCGCCATTTTGATCGCCTCGGGGCGCGTCCCGAAAACAGTGAGGACTTTCAACATTCAGGCTATGTCTGGCCGCTGACCGCGTTCCAAGTTCCGGCGGGGAGCCTGATCGGAAGAGGCCGCAACGTCAAGATGGTTGATAAAGCACAAGGATGACAGCCCCCTCACGACCGGGACGGCGTGGCCGCCGGCTCCAGAAAGGGCGAAAGTACCTCCTGCAGGCGCCCCTCCTGCACCCAATGCCAGGCCCGCCAATGGAACAGCAGCCGCTCCGCCGCCTTGCCCAACAACTCCTGGTCGGGGATCTTGGCGCCAGGCTCAAGGAACGGATCGTCCGGCGCCCGCAGCAGAGGGCTGTCCAAGAACCGCGACCGTGCGTAGGAGAAAGGAAACGCGCCGGAGGGGACGAACCGGCGAATGACATTCGGATGCATCGCCGCCCGGCGCGCCGCCACCGCGAGAACACGGTTATAAAGGAAGCTCACCGACCAGGGCGAGGGCCGGACCAGACTGTTCCCCGAGAGGATCGGGACCGCGAGAGCGGCCGGGAAATGTCGCCTGAAGAGATCGAGATAAAACCGATTCTGCTTTCGGGCGTCATAGGACAGGGTGCCGGCGATATCCCAATAGGCCCGCGTCATTCCCGGCGTGAACGCCCTGACGCGGTTCTCGTAGACCTTGTAGGGATTGATGGAGGTCCGGTTGCGCATCCGATTTCGGACGATGAACTCGGAGACGCCGAACCCGTCATCCGCGTATTTGCTCATTTCCGCCTGCAAGTCGGTCCGGAAACCTTCATACATCGCCTCCACGGCTTGCCTCCGGAAGAGGACCGCCGCGGCGCGCCAGATCGGCGCGTCCCGGCCCTTGCACTCCTGCGCGAGATAGGCCTTGAACCCGCCCGGCGGCTGATGCGGCACGGTCAGCGTATAGCCCGGCACGACGCCCTCCCAAACGGCGCTGTCGCCAACGAACTGCGCAATTTGAGAGATAAAAAGGTAAAGACTTGGTGTCGAGGCATCGCTCGCGACGAGGTAGTCGAGAAAGGCTTCGGACGAAAAGAAATGCTGGCTGGAGAAGACGCGATCATAGGGTAGCTTCGCCCGCCCGGCGATTGCGGCGGCCAGCCGCCCGTCGGCATCCAGGAACTCGTCGCGGTGGGAGACGATCGTGGCTCGGGGGGTCAGCGCGGCCTCCTTCAGCAGGAACAGGATGAGGCGGGAATCGAATCCGCCGCTCAGCAGCACCGTGCCAGGATCGCCATATTTGGCGTATTCGGCCACGCTGTGGCGCAAGCCCTCGACAAGGCCGTCGCCGTCAGCGGTTTCCGAGGAACGCGACCCGGCGGGTGTGGGCCAGCGCCAATATTGCTCTTGCTCCAAACGGTCGGCCGCGACGTCATAGACAAGGATCGTGGCCGGCCGGACCCGCTCGACGCCTTCGATCAGGGTCCGATCGCCGATCGTGTGGCCGAGAGCAATGAAGGCGCCCCAGCCAGCCGGATCAGGCGCGCCCGGCATCGCCCTCATATCGCTCGACAGCCGGAGTTCCCCCGGCCCACGGCGCAGATAGAGCGGCTTGAATCCGAGAAAGTCGGTGACGGCGACCAACTTCCGGTTCGCCGCGTCCCAGTAGAGGGCGGCGAAGGCGCCGTTGCATTGCGGCAGCCAGCGCATCGCGTCACGATAGTCGCGGATCTGGGAAAAGTCCGGAATATCGAGCGGCGTCCCGGTCATCGCGAGAAGATTGCCGTCCCGTTCCTCGAATAGGCCCTGAAGGCAGCCGATGCTGCCGCCGTCGATCGACCGGACCTCGCATTCACCTGCGGTGAGAGCCTGCCGCGCGAGCATCCGCTCCGTGTCCGTCCCACCGATGTGGACCGCGATCTTCATTGCCCCCTCATCCGCCGATCATCCAGGTTCTCCGAACGCCAACCACACTGGCCAGGTTCCGAAAATTTCCGGGATTCGAGAATTTGCCGGTTCGTCTTGGAATCCCTAGCAGAGACTGATGAACTTTCCTCGCGGAAGAGGCGTTTACCATCGTCGATCCCGTATCGCTACGGCATGGACCGCTCCCTTTCCGCCGGCCAATGGTCTTCGCTTTCCGTTGATTTCCAGTGTACTGTGCCCGCTTTGATAGCCGTTCCACTTCCTGTTCGGATTGCGCCGTGAATTCGGAACACGCCCTATCGCCTGCTGGTGCCTTCGGCGTCACGCCGGCTTGGGTACAGACAACGGCTGTTTTCGCTCTCGCATTGTCGGTTTTCTTGGTCAGCCTAGATCAGCTCCTCCATTTCGACGAGTTCTATCATATTCTGGCTGAACGCTCCTGGGCGGCAGACGGCGAGATGCGTATCGCCGAGGGCGTCTACACGCGCGGGTGGCTTTACACCACATTCCTGGGTTGGTGGTTCAGTCTGTTCGATGACGATCTCGTCATCACGAGGCTCCCTTCGGCGTTGGCAATCGGCCAGTGGGTGGCCAACCCATTCTCTGGACCCGCCGGCGCATGCTCGCATGCCGTCGAGACCGGCAAGCCGGGGCTTATGGGGCCGTCATGACGAGCGGACTAGAGAGCTGGAAGCCAACCGGAGCCGCCGTTCGATTGCATATGAAACAGGTGCATATGCAACGGGATTTGATCCGGATGGGCGTGCGGTCGTGACTTCGGAACGCTCTTCATCGCCCGCTGTCGCCGTCAGCGTCATCGTGCCGGTCTATAACAGGGAAAAGCTGATTGCGGATACGCTCGAATCTCTGCTCTCGCAGCGGTTCGACGGCTTTGAAGTGATCGTCGTCGATGATGGGTCCACCGATGGAACGGCCGACATCGTCAAGACATTCTCGGATCGCGAGAGACGGATCCGATATGTCCCGCAGGAGAATGCCGGGCCTGGTGCGGCGCGGAATCGGGGAATCGGGGAGGCATGCGGCGCGTGGATCGCCTTTCTGGATTCAGATGATCTTTGGGAACCGGACAAGCTTTCGAACTTCGCCACGGTCGTCGAAGCGAACCCAAGGATCGATTTCCTACACACGAATTGGCAGGCACTCTATCTCGACGGAACAAGAAGCAAACCCCGTGATACGAAGAACTTCGACGCTCTTTCCTCGAAAACTCATTTGTTAAGTTCATTTTCTCTAAAGACATCCACTATTATGCTCCGAAGGGACCTTCTTGACCGAATCGGCGGGTATTTCTATACGGATTCGCCGCTCTATGAGGATTTTCATCTGTTCTGGCGGGCGGTGATGGAGGCAAGCGCCATCGGATACGTCCAAAGCTGCGATACCGTCGTGGTTCAAACGAAAAACAGCCTGGGACGTTCGCTTACGCCGGAGACGAACACCAAAGCCAAGATCTTCGCCATGGACAGGGTGCGGCGGTGGATCGAGGAGAGATCGCTTCCATCGGACTATTCCCGAATCTTCACCATGCGGATTTATCGTGAGTTCCAGGTATTGTTCCGGCTCCTGATTCGGGCGAAGGCGTTCGCCAGCCTGCGTCAAGAGTTCGGGAACTGCTCGCGGCTGCTCTCGCCGGCGCGAGCGGCCCGGGCGTTGGTCTCATCCGCCGTCGACGAACTGCGGCAGAGCGCCTGACGATCGATGTCGGAGCGCGATATCTCGCCGGCGCAGATCGGGGCTCAGATTTGGGTTCAGGCAACCATCGTCTTCACGGCCGCGCTGTTGATCCGCTTGGTCAACTTGGATCACGACGCCCATATCGACGAGTTCTTCCATGTTTTGGCGGCGCGGTCCTGGCTGGCGGAGGGCACGCTGCGGATCGCCGACGGCATCTATGACCGCGGAGCGCTCTATACGATGGGGCTGGGCTGGTGGTTCGGGCTGTTCGGCGACAGCCTGATCAGCGCCCGGATTCCCTCGGCACTTGCCGGCAGCCTCTGGGTTGCGGCCGTTTTCCTGTGGACTCGCGCGGTCGCCGGCAGCGGCGCCGCCTGGATCGCCGCCGCCCTGTTCGGCTTGGCGCCCGCCGCGATCTGGCTATCGCAGTTCACCCGCTTCTACACCGTCCACGGCCTTCTGTTCTGGCTCGGCGCGGCCGGAGTCTACCATCTGTTCGCCCACCCGTTCCGGCGCGCGAACATCCCGGCTCGCGCGGCCGTTGCCATCGGCACGGCCGTCTGCTTCGCGATCGCCACGCATCTTCAGGTGACGACGCTGATCGGCATTCTCGGAATCGGCCTTTGGGTCGCCTATGAGCTGGCCACCGCATGGCTTCGCTCCGGCTACTCCCGCCCTACCCGTCTGCTTGGGATCGCGGCATTGGCCGGCGCCGCGGTGCTCGTCGCTGTCGTCCTGGTCTATAGCGGTTTGGCCGAAGACCTGTTTCGCAGTTACCGCAGCGTGGCCTACTGGAATCGCGTGAATCAGGATTACCCGGGCTTCTACTTCAATCTCTTCCTGGAGCAGTATCCCACGTTGTGGCCGCTCCTGCCTGCCGCGGCACTGGCGGCCATCGCCGCCCGGCCGCAGCCGGCGCTGTTCGCGAGCCTCGTCTTCGGCACTGCCTTCGTTCTGCACTCTTTCGCCGGCAACAAGCTGGAGCGATATATCTATTACGCGATGCCGTACTTCTTCGTGATCTGGGGCATCGCCCTCGCCCACTGGCTGCCGGCCTTCGGCCGCGGCCTGAATGCCGCCGCCGACCGGACGCTGAGCGCATTGGAGATCGGCGATCGAACCTGGATCCGGCGTCCGGCCCGGTGGACGCTGCTCGCAGTCGTCGCCGCGTTTCTGGTGCTTGGCAATCCGGCCTTTACCCAGACGTTCGGCGAGCTGCTCCAGCCGCCGGAGCCGGAACGGACCGAGGCCTGGACCACGCTCCGCGAGGAACTCGCGCCCCTGATCGAGAGCGTCGATGTCCTCGTCACCACCGACGAATTGCGCTCGCTCTATTATTTCGGGCGCTCCGACATTCTGGTAAACAGAATCCGCCTCATGGAGACGCCGAACCCGGCGGAGTTCAAGGACGATCCACGCACCGGCCGGCCGATTATCAGCGCGACGGAGTCGGTGCGACTGGTCCTGGCTTGCTATCCGACCGGCTTGTTCATTTCGAACGAGTACTACTGGCGCAGCCCGGAAGGCCTGACCGATGCGGCGGCCGATCTCCTCGTCGCGCAGGCTGAGCCCATTGTCCTGCCGCTCGACGTCAAGCTGCACGTCTATCACTGGAGAAACACAGAGCAACCCGCCCCGGTCGCGTGCAACAAACTGCCCGGCATCACCGATCCGGTTGAGGCGCCGTCGCCCACCACCGCACCGGCGTCGTGAGGACTCATCGATTATGCTCGGCCGAATGGACTTCGAACCAACGGCGACATTATCAATCGGACAGGGATTCTGTAACTCCCGCATGCATATGTTAAAGATGCCTGCTGGTTAAAGATGCCTGCTGGCCCCTATTCACGGCCTATTAAACATTCCGACCCCGATACCAGTCCGAGCCGATAGGCCATCATGACGAGCAGACCCGAAAGTCAGAAGCTGACCGAAGCCGCCGTTCGGCCACACATGATCCGCGGCTCGATCTGGATGGTCGTGATGCGCTGGAGCATTCGCGCGATCGGGCTCGTCAGCACGATCATTTTGGCCCGACTCCTGACTCCGCAGGACTTCGGCCTCGTTGCGATGTCGATGCTGTTCGTCGGCCTGATCGAGATGATGGGAGAAACCGGGCAGCAGGCGGCCCTGATCCGGCACCCCAACCCGACGCGGGAACATTTCGACTCCGCCTGGACGACCCAGGTGCTCGTCGGCTTGGTCCTCGGCACGACCGTGG
Organism: Virgifigura deserti; assembly: GCA_003576685.1. Classification (GTDB taxonomy): domain Bacteria; phylum Pseudomonadota; class Alphaproteobacteria; order Dongiales; family Dongiaceae; genus Virgifigura; species Virgifigura deserti. The sequence goes on along the minus strand of QOZR01000011.1, from coordinate 15,360 downwards.
TTCTGGCCGCCCCGCTGGCCGGCATGTATTTCGATGACCCGCGCGCCGTGCTGCTGGTCCAGATATTCTCGCTTCGCGTCTATCTGATCGGATTCGAGAACATCGGGACCGTTCTGTTCCGCAAGGAACTCGATTTCGCCAAGGAATTCCGGTTTGGCGTCTACAAGAAGCTTCTGTCGTTCGTCACCACGCTCGCCCTTGCCTTCTATCTGCGGAGCTACTGGGCGCTTGTCGGCGGAATCGTCTTCGGCCAAGTCTTCTCGGTCGCGCTCAGCTATCTGCTCCACCCCTATCGCCCACGCATCTGCTTCACGAAGATCCGAGAGATCTGGCATTTCTCGTTCTGGAGTTGGGTCATGACGATGGGCGGTTATCTCCATAACCGGCTTGACCAGTACACGGTCGGCGCCATCGCCACATCGGGTCTGATGGGCTTCTATCAGATCGCCGTCGAACTGGCGAAACTGCCCAGTGACGAGTTGATCCGTCCTCTCCAACGCGCCCTGTTCCCAGCATACTCCAAGCTCAGCCACGATCCGAAACAGCTGCTCGACGCCTATTTCAATGTCCTGTCCGTTATCGTCATCGTGGCCGCGTCGACATCAGCCGGCATCGCCCTGATTGCCGAGGATCTGGTGTATGTTCTTCTGGGACCTCAATGGATCGATGCCGCTCCGTTCATTTTCTGGCTCTCCCTCGCAGCGGGCGTGTCCGCCTACAGCCATAGCGTTTTCCTGATCCTGGGCACACTGGGTCACATCCGATACGCCGCATTACAGGCTTGGTGGCGCCTGATCGTCATGATCCCGGTTTTGGCCGCCGCCGCTTATTACGTCGGTCCGGAAGGTGTGGCCGCCACCTACCTCGCGGGAGTCGTGCTGCTCATGCCCACCTACTTCATCCTCCTGAAGTCGGTGCTTCCGTTCTCTGTCCGGCGGCTCTTTAGTTTCACTTGGCGCCCGCTGATCGCCGCGCTCGCGATGGCCGTTGTCGTTCAGAAACTTCCTGTGGATCTCTCGGACCTGGAGCCTGCGCTGCGGCTCGCAATCAAAGTTCCGCTCGGTGCCGCGACCTTTGTTGCATCGCTAGCGTTGCTCTGGGTCGTTTCGGGACGGCCATCAGGGGCGGAGCGTGCGGGGCTTCAATATCTCGGCACGCGCCTGGCCGCGCTGAAGCCCCGCAAGCGTAGCGCCCCTAGTCTTTAACCATCCCGCTTTAAGGTTAAGTATTCTGAGGACGCCTTCAACTAATGAATTCAAATTTTCTTTCTTTTGATTGGGTAGAAATAACAGTTTTACTTTTCACCTATATCCGATACCAAAGCCGCACTAATCAACGATCGTTCAACGAACGCCAGCACGAGCCGGCAGCTTGCAGAGCCCAACCATGACCTCATCGTCGAATCCCGCATCAATCACAATCGGATTTGTCGGCGATGTCTTTCTGGGCAGGGCCGTTTGGGATCTCGTGCAAAGGCGAGGACCGCGGGCACCTTTCGCCGCAATGCTGCCACTCCTCGAACAGTTCGATCTCACGGTGGGCAATTTCGAGCTCTGCCTCTCCGATGGCGCATTCGAGGAGGTGAGAGGGCGCCTTGTCGTTCCGCATGACCAGGCGGAGACTCTCAAGCACTCGGGAATCGAAATCTTCAGCCTAGCGAACAACCATATCATGGACTTCGGCGCACGCGGCCTGCAGGCGACCGCCAGTTTCCTGCGGGAGAACGGCTTTCGCTTTTTCGGCGCGGGTTCCGACCTCGCGGAGGCCGAGAAGCCTTTGATCCTTACCTGCAAGGGCAAGAGGATCGCCTTCCTTGGCGCCTGCGATGCGTCCCTCTTCTATGCTGACCGAAGCCGCCCTGGCATCGCTCCCCTGATGCAGCGACGTCTCGTGCGCCGGGTCATCGCTGCCAAGCAGATCGCCGATATCGTTATCGTGATCCTTCATGCTGATCTTGAGTTCGTCTCTCATCCCGCTCCGTTCCGTCAACGGCTGTCGCGTCGTCTAATTGACTTGGGTGCGACGATGGTCATTCAGCACCACCCGCACGTCGTCCAAGGCCTGGAAGCCTACAAAGACGGCCTGATCGCCTATTCCCTGGGGAACTATGTCTTCCCGGTGAAGGGGAATTCTTATCAGGAGCGTCGCCCGGGAACATCCGACAGCATGCTCCTGGCAGTCACATTGAACATCCACGGAGACGACGTCCGGATCGAGATGGATCCTATCCCATTGCGGATCGACGACGATGGGTGCCCGGTACCGTGCGACGCGACTGAGGCCGAACAGCGAAACCATGCGCTGAAGCGCCTATCGGAGGAAACGAGTCATCCGGCGCTGGTACGACGAAGCCGCTTCACTTCCTGCAAATCCGAAGCAAAGAGTGCTTTCATGGGCGTGTACTACGCGCTCGCCCGCAAGGATGCCGGTGGCGCGCAGGCACAGCTGAAGGGCTTGCTGACACGGCCCGAGAACTGGCGCTGGATGGCCGGCCTCCTGTCGGGCGGACGCTATTAGGCGGCTTGTTCCCAGGGCCTCGGCTTCGCGTTACGATATCGCCGCAGCGACGGTTTCCGCCCCCTCGACCGCGCGAATCTCCTGCTCGAGCATGCAGGCGTCGACCAGAAACTTGCACGCCCAATTCAGATACTCGTAGCGCCCATAGTCGCCGCTGATCGGAAAGGAACCTTTGACCGCGCCCCGGATCTCGGGCGAACCGCCAATGCGAACCGTGCGACGAACATAGCGCAGCGCGGCAAAGGCGGCGTCACGATATCGCGCGTCGCCGGTTTCGCGGAACAGCAGCAGCCAGCAATGGGCGATCTGCGCGGTTCCGGTCAGGCAGACCCACGGCACCGCACCTTTCCAGTCGGAATTCAGTCGGCCGGGCAGGAAGCCGTCCGGCTGCAAGGCAGTTAACACGCCGTCGGCGGTTCGCTGCGCGGCTTGCAGCAGGGCTGCGTCGCCGCCGAACCGATAGCCCTCGATCACGCCGCGGAGGACATAGCCGATCGTGTGGGTCAGCGGCTGCGTAGGGTCGGTGAGACAGCATCGGGCGAACCATCCGTTGCTCTGCTGGTGCGTCAGGGCCCAGCCGACGTTCCGCAGCCCCGCCGCGCCGTAGTCGCGGCCCGGGATGACACGGTCGGCCTCAAACAGGCCCCAGGCAACATGCGTCTCATAGGTCTTCTCGCCGACCCGAGCAAACGGAGTCGGGTGCTTCCGCCAGCAGCCGTCAGAATCCATCGTCGCGACGAGCCAGTCGGCGGCTGCGATCGTCTGCTCCCGATATTCGTCGAATGCCCGCACGCCCGCGGCCAAGCCTATAAGGATCTGGCCCGTGTTGAAGGTCACGGGAACGACGGGCGCGGCATCGATGGTGCCGCCCTGAAAGCCGCCGCCCGGCATTTGGATCTTGACGAACCAGTCGAGCATCCTTCGCGCGCGTTCACGAGCCGAGGCCTCGCCGCTCCGCTCAGCGTATTGCAGCAGAGTCGGAACGATGTAGCCCGTGGTTTCCGGGTAGGACGGCCCCCAGCCGCCGACCAGAGAATAGTGCCGCGCGACACCGCCATCGGCGGTCGCCGAATGGTCCTGTGCCCGCCCAATCCACTCGATTCCCTCGGCAATCACTCGATCTAATCCGGGATCCTCATGCTCGGCCAGACCGCGCGCATCGCGGTCACGCTCTGCCCGTGCCGCCGCCGGCAATTCGAAACGGTCGCGGACTCGATCGATCAGCCGGCGCGCCGGCTTCAAGCGTAGCACCGAATGCCGCAAAGACCCCCATGGCCGATGCGCACGCGGCCGAGGCTGCTCACTCATGGCCACGTCCCGTGTCTCCGGCCGACGCGCAAGCCGAAGCGTAAGTCCTTCCCATCACAAGAACCATCGATGTCTCCCCCTTAGCTTCCCCGCGCCGACTCGGTGGTTAAATCGCTTCGCCGAGCGCCTTCCCTTCAACCTCTCTACGTGTGCTGTAGATCGTGATCCCACGGGCAAGCAGCGCCTCGAGGCCCACATACATGCTCCGCGCCGGAATCGTCCAGGCGCTGCCTGCCCCCACGCTGGCCCAGCGCAGGCTGCCGGCCGCCTCGAAATGACGGGTGATGTAGCCGCGGATCCATTCGCCTTCCGGTCGGTCGATCCGGGTTCGCGAGACAGAGGGATCATGCGCCATCACGCGCAGCCGATGCTCGACACCGCTTTCGTCGCGACAAATCGCTTCGATCGGCGAATCAGGCGTGTAGACACTGAACGGGAAGTCCGGACGCAGGTCCTCGAGAACATGGTAGAAGGTGACCGTTCCAAGGCCGGTGCCCAGCCCGAGCAAGTGACCGTCCGCCTCGAGCAGGCGCGCCAACGGCGACCCCTCGGAAAAAGCGCCGACGCAGCGGTGATGCGACTCCACCAGCCAGTCCGCGCGCGGCCCGAGCGCGGCCACGGAATGCGTCGGATGCAGGCTGCGGCGGACGCCCGGCTCGTGACGGAACAGCTCCGTGATCGCACCGACCCGCGATGGGCTCGTCCGGCTGCAGAACACTGCGCCCGAGCGCAGCGTCTCGGACATGCTGCCGAGGCCGGTGAAGGTCGGCATCGCCAAGGTGCCGCCGCCTCGCTCGACGATCACGGTCCTCAGCACATCCACGACCGCGGCGGCACCACCTTCGACATAGCCGAGGGCTTTCAGTGAACTGTGGACGAACACGATCCCGCCGGAGGGCAGCGCCAGCGCCTCCAGATCGGCGATCAGCGCATCTCGGGTGACGGTAGGGCGGCTTTCGCGGACTCGCGCCTCGGCGCGCCGCAGCAGCAGCCCCTCGACTGGCCCGCCTATCGATTGGACTGCCTGGTTGACGGCGCGCTTTACGCCTTTCGGCAAGATCCTGCTGGCGAAAGCCAGTAGCGGCGACGGCACGACCGTCTTGATCAGCTTGAAGGTGCGCTCCCGAACAGGCGCTGCCATTTGGCTCTTGGGTTCAGGCATGACCGAACCCTGGAGCCAGTTGCCTGAAAAACCCGTTAAATGGGAGCCATATGTACGGCAACGTCGCCGGCCGGAGCCACCAACGGCGGGCATCCGAATACAACCACCAGCCCTCCTCGCGCAGGAAGCTGGCCGAAGTCAGCGAGCGCTTGAAAAACCGGCACTTCCCCCAAAAACGGCCCATTGGACAACCGCAATTACCGATACCGCCGCAAGCGCCCTTTCCAAAAGTACATCGCAAGCCGCGATGCCTGCAACTGAATACATCAGAAAGCGAACTTGGTTGAGAACGTTAATTTTTAGTGGGTGACGGTCGTCCGGATCGGATCGGATAGAACATATTGTCCGCCACAGGCCTTCCAGTATTTGGTGAAGATTGCCGCCTTGGTCAGGATATGGCCGTAATTCCCCACTCCCGCCCTGGCCGTCCACCGTGCCAAGTTGACGGAAAATCTATTTAGAATCGGCGACGGAAACTTCGATTCGCGGAGTTCCCGGTTCAGCTCATCGAGCTGAAGGCGCGCCCGTAACCGTTTCCAGTCGCGCCCATGCGAGTTGGACCACTGGTCCCGAAAATTCTCCGGAAGAGGAAGTGGACAAGGCCGATGACCCGGATAGGTCTGCCAGGGAACAGTCGTCGTTACCGGCGGGAACTCGGCAAGCCACTTGTGATAAAAATCGTGATAGAGGCAGGCGTCGATGCCGACCGAATACATCAGGGCGACAAAGTCGCTGTCATAGAATGGCGTCTCGAACTCGACGCGCGTGACGTCGATGTCCTCGTAATGATCGTCCAAATGCCGGCTCTGATAATCGATCAGATCGAAAAAGCTGATGGCGCGCCCCGGATCGGCACATTCGAAACTGCTCAGACGCTCGACCATGCCGCGTCGGGGAAGGTCGCAGACGAGGTCCGCGATGGATCGTGCGAAGAGCCTTCGAGGCAACATCTGGTTCTTCCTTGCCAGGTAACGCGTGGCAGCCTCTTCGATCCGCCCGTTTCTCAGCAACTCCACCAGTTGGGTAGTCTGAGAAACATAGCCGATCACGCCGCTTCCGCCCTCTCCCGACCAGATGATGCGAGGCCGTTTCGGGCTTTCGCTCGCCCCGAATTCCACGGGATTGAGCACAGGCAGGACGTTCGTCAGGGGAGAATGCGCGCCATCGTCGGAAATGGGCACGTGGCGGTGAATGGAGCCGATGGCTTCGGCATATCGCTCAGCCAGCGGCTGGTCGAGCGTGTCCGGAAAGGCGACGCTATAGGTATGAACGTCATCGACGGCTGACTTGAGCGCGGTAACGATGCAGCGCGAATCGAGTCCCCCGCTCAAGAAGGCGACGGCGGTTTGATGTTCGCCCAATCGGAGTTTCACCGATTCGCTGAACAGCCGATAGGCCTCGCGCCGCAGATCCTGCAGATCCGCCGAAGCTGGTCGGATCGTGTCCCATCGCCAATAAGGCTCTTCGGCATGGCCGTTCTCCGGGAAGCTAATAATCTGCCCCGCCTTCAGGACCTTTACACCCGCATAGGGCGTGCGGTCCGCAAGGGCAGTCCGCATGGCCGCGATCTCCGCGACGCCACGGACATCCATGTGCTTCTTGACGACGCGGCTGGCCTCCAGCACCCGGAGGGCCGATGCGAAAACGACATAATCGTCCGCGCGATAGTAGTACAGGGACCGCAAGCCAAGCTTGTCGGCAACCAAGTCGAGCCGGCGCGACGCAGGGTCGAACTGCGCCATGCAAAACGCACCACGCGCCGCCTTGAGAGCGGACCGATCGTTTCGCCGCCAGCAGTGATGAAGCTCCGAGAGGTCATCGGCGCGCGGCCGTTTGCGCGCCTTGCCGGTCCGATCAAGCAAGGGCTCGCCAGCCAACAGACTGATGGCGCCGGCATCGTCTTGGTGAAGCCCCGAAGAACCGAAGGCGCCGATATCGAATTTGATAAGATAGTGGCGGTCTCCCCGCAGCTCGAGCACCTGCTCGCCGGAATGACGAGAAATCGCTTGCCGCAGATCGTCGCAAACCTCGTTCGAAATGGGGAAGTCATCCCGCAGGCCGACGATGCCGGCGATCATGGTCATGCTAAACTGCTCCCGAGAGGATCGTTATGGCCCGGCACGCGCCGAGGTGGTGTGGTGCGACCTCGTCCGATTGCGAACCCCGCACCGTGAACATCGGCGCATCACGCGTAATCTTCCCATCGGGCCTTCCATACTGCGTCCAGCCGCGCGAGCATCGCATCGCAAAGCGCGCGAATCCTGTCGTCAATCACCGGCGGGAATTTCTTCCCGATCGATCCTCGCGAGATCATGGTCGACATCGACGGCCTGCACGCAACATCCATGAACCGCGTCATGCCGCCGACATGCTTCGCCGGATCAGTGACGAGCGCTTCATATTGCATCAGCATCACCCGGTCATGCCGGTCGAAACCCTGGTCGAAAAACAGCTGGTTACGGTAGTACCAGAACAGGGCGAGGGCCGAGGCGTCATTCATGCCGGGATGATAATGCTCGCGGACGATCGCATGGGTTTCGTCGGTCATGCCCTTGCCGCGCCAGTCACCGCTGGCTCGATCCTTGACGATCGCGTCGATCTGATTCCGGCCGCCCGGCCAGGCCACCATGTTCGAGTTGATCATGTCGTCATAATGGCGGAACATCCATATCGCTCGTGCGGGCGCGAACACATCCATCAGTCTCGTAAGGTCGCTCGCCTCGCAAAGCGCCTTGACCACCACACGTCTCGATGGCGAAGTTTCAACCAGACGGCGGATCACCGGCACATCTCGCATGACGTAGTTATCGAACGCGCGCGGATCGCTTTCATGGAAGACATCGGTCTCCCAGCCACGTTCCAGAATATCCATGACAAGGTTCGTGCCCGAGCGTTGAACGCCCGAAACGAAGGTGAGTTCCCGTTCGGCATCCGACAGGAATCGGTGGCGCCAAACCTGTCGCATCCGCTTCAGCCGAAGAAGCGACAGTCGCCGTAGTCTCGCCGGGATATCGTTCATGCGATGCAGATAGCGGCTCGACAGAATACAGGGATGCTGTTCGGCACTTTACCGACCCCCTTGCCGCTCTCTCTCCTGCCTTCAGCGGACCGATGCCAAGCGCTCAAGGCAGAAATGCTCGAGCTTCTCGAACTGAACTTCTCTGGACAGCCCCTCGCGCGCGCTCGGGGGCAAGGATTTGATGGAGCCATTCCGTTCCTTTTCCTCTAGCCACTCCCTCAATCGGTCGGCGATCAGTCGCGGGTCGTTCGAGAAGAAGCCGGCCGATCGCTCTCGAATGAACTTGGCCGGAACGCCGTTCTCGAGACCGAGCCCAAGGATCGGCCGCAGAACACCGAAATATTCGAAAAGTTTCGCCGGACAGTTGCCCTGCTCCTTGGGATCGCTCCACTGCAACAGCAGGAGGATGTCGGCCGCCCGTTGAATTTGGATAGAATCCTTGTAGGGGACGGCCGGATGCACCTCGACGAGGTCGCTCACTCCGCACCGCTCCGCCACCGGATGGACGAGTTCCGGGGCGGACCCATAGAAGACGACCCGGCAGCGCTCCCGATCCGGGCCGAGCAACCGGAGCGCCTCGAACAGCGGCGACGGATCGCGCCGCCCGGAATAGATGACTCCGGTGTAGACGATCTCCAGCTTTTCTGAGGCCGGCTTGGGTTCGTCATCCGGCTCGAGGGCGAAGTCGCGAGAATCGTAACCGTTATAAATCGCGGCGATAGGCTTGCCGAACTTCTCGCGGTAGAACTCGGCCCAAGGCTCGGACACTGTGACGATGCCCAGCGTGCTGTTGACGACACGCCGTTCGAGCCGCGCCAGCATATTGGTACGCCAATCGGGATATTCGTTATAGGGATCGTCGACCCAGCGGTCGCGAAACTCGGCAATCCACGGCGTCTTGGTCTGCCGGCTGATGAGGTGGCCGGCCAACAGGCAGGTGAAAGGCGGTCCGCTGGCATAGATCAGGTCGGGCGGCGATTGCTGGCAGATGCGCTTTGCTTCCGACATCGCCCAAGGCAGCCAGCCGATCCGGCTGTCGGGGAAATTCAGCGCATCCGTGTAGAGATTGCTGAGATGGCGCAACGCCGTCGTGATGGAGGCTGCCCCACTTCTGGGCTGGTATTTCGCGGTTCCATTCGGCGTCCCTTGTGCCTCATCACCACCGAAGAGCCGACTGTATAATCCTTGGATCCTGTCCCTTGGCCAATTAACATCTAAGAATTTGGTGAAGTGCACACGTTCCGCTGGCAACTCCAAAGGGAGTGTCTCCGGAAGATCCCAATGACGGCCTGCTACGACTCTAACCTCATGTCCCCGCTCGTGAAAATATTTTGCAAGCTTTCCGACGCGCACTGCGCCGATCGAATTGCCCGGCGGAAAGTACCAGGATAGCATTAAGATCTTCATCCAGTACCTTCGCGCGTATTTTCTTGATACTTTTCTCTAAATCTCAGGAAGCCGCTCTGCGAGGCTGAGGTCCTCCGAGGGCGCTCCGGCTGTTTGACGCATCCGAAAATGGGTCAATTGTCGGTCGTCTATGGCATGAAACCCTGGCCGTTTCAATCCGTGCACACGCCGCACCCGATTTAAGCCCGAACAGAGCGGTTAACGCAGCAGCGACCGAAGGCATTCCAGACCAACATCAACAACTATGTACAAATTGCCCCCACCTCCCCTACTGCCTCTATCCACCAGCCTTTGAACGTGCAAGCTCGGGAGACATGTTGTTTCCAAACTTTGGCGTATGAGTGATGCGCTTTGAGTTAACACTGGTCCGGTTTCTGCGCGATGCAGACCAGACCCAAAGCCGAATTTACAGGAGACAACGACACAACTTGCTGACGCAACCGGCGTGGTAAGCGCCGCAGCACCCCTTCCAAAATGGAATGAAAGAAATTGCCGGCTGGTAACCTGCGGTACTGGCCCGCGACGCCGATCAGAACCTGGCAGTTCGTGAAGCCGACATCCGAGAACATCTGCCGTAACTCTGAGGAGACATATTCCTTCAAATGGAATCCAGTCGCCACCTCGTCAAAATACCGTGACACGTCGTGCGGTCCGGACAAGCGATTTGGAGTAATGCAAAGATAAGATCCTCCGGGCGCCAGCGCGGCATAGATGTTGCCCAACTGTTCGGCCGCATCGTCCGGGTGCAAATGTTCCATTAACTGATTGCTGTAGGCGAGATCGATCGTCCCAGCCGGTACAGGGATGCTGGTGCCGTCGGAGAGGGCAAACCGGACATTCTCCTTGAATCCGTTGCCACGAGAAATCTGCTCACTCACATCAACCGCATAGACGAGCCGGAAATGATCGGCCACCGCCCTGGAGAGCGCACAGTCTCCAGCACCGATTTCCAGAAACACCTTCTGCTTGTCGAAAAAACGCCGCAGTAACTTTAGTTGCGATTGGAGTTGCTGCTCCGAATAGGCAGGATCCTGCTTCTTCCGAATTTGTGGATGGAAAGGGACTTTTTCGAAAAGCTCGTCATAGAGCTTATTGTACAGAATGCGCCGATCTTCCTTGCCCGCATCGATGAGTTGTCGCGCAAGGTCTTTCTCAACCAAATAGTGCGCTCGAATCTGCTCCGGCGTCAGATCGCCTTGCGGAGGCAACCGCAGAAACGGTGCCGGCTCGTCGGCCGATAAGACTTTCCGCGTATTCTCTAAGACTTTCAATTTCATCTCCGGGCAGCGGCCATCGACAAGCGCTTGTGAAGGAAGGTCGTACCTTACACCTGCAAAACCACCTCTAGCCAACAGTGGCTATCGGCGGCGAACCATGGGCAAGGCTGGCAAGAGTCCGGCTGAGGCCCTCCCGCAACGGTACTGTCGCCTTGAAGTTCAGTCGCTGGCCTGCCGTCCGGGGATCTCCGACCGAGACCTTGATATCGCCCTCGCGCGGCGGCTGGTGCTCGATAGGCACGCGCTGTCCCGCTAAGTCGATCATCACTTCGGCGAGCTGCCGCACGGCCGTCGCCGCCCCGGTGCAGACGTTCATTACCTCCGCGCGTGGCGTCTCGTCGCGCGCATCCTGCAGGCGGCGCATGCCGGCCAGAACACATCGCACGACATCATCGACATAGACGAAGTCCCGCGTCTGCTCACCGTCTCCGAAGATCTGCAGCGGATCGCCGCGTCCGACACGGCCGGCAAATATGGAGATTACACCGGAATAGGGCGATTTCGGATCCTGGCGCGGCCCATAGACGTTGAAGAAGCGGAATCCGATGGTCGGCAGATCATGAACGATCGCGGCCGCTCGCGCATGGAGTTCGCAGCCGAGCTTGTCCGCACCGTAGGCGGAGAGCGGCAAGGTTCGCGCATCCTCACCGAGCGGCAGCTCCGGGTTGTCGCCATAGACGGCCGCCGACGAGGCATAGACCACCGGCACGCGGGCTTGCCCGTCGGTCGCCCGCGCGGCCGACAGGATGTTGATCGCCCCCGTCAGATTCACCCGATGGGCACCGGCCCAGTCGGTGTTGCATCTCGCAACCGAAGCGACGGCGGCAAGATGGAAGCAGCCGTCCACACCCGCCATCGCTTCGGCGACGGCGGCCGGGTCGGCAACATCCCCGATTCGAAGCTCCGCCGCCTCCGGCGCATTGCTCCGCCGGCCGGTGGAAAGGTCGTCGAGAATACGAACATCATGCCCTCCGGCGACCAAGGCGTCCGCCAGATGGGAGCCGATGAAACCGCAGCCACCGGTGACCAGATATCGTGCCATTCGCCCTTCCCTGCTGCTGTGCCGTCATCCGACTATCGTGAGGTCCGACCTTCCAGAACTTTCCGGAAGAGGTCAAGTTGCCCTTGAGTCGTCGAATCCCAGGAGAACTGCTCCGCATAGGCCCGGGTGGCGGCGCGATCCGGCAGGGCCTGGAACAGGCGTCGGACGCCATCGGCGATGCCGCGGGGCGTGCGCTCGGCCGCGAGCGTTCCGGCGGCGGGGTCGGCCACCACTTCGGGCGTTCCCCAGACATTCGAGGCGACGACCGGTGTGCCGCAGGCCATCGCCTCGAGCAGCACATTCGCCCAGCCTTCGCGGCTCGAGGCGAGGATGAGAGCATCGGCGGCACCGTAGATCTGCGGCAGCCGATCATGGGGGACCGATCCTAGCAGTCGCACGCGGTCGCCCAAACCGTGCCGTTCCACTAGGCGCTGGAGTGCGGATCGCTCCGGCCCATCGCCGGCGATCAGCAGCGTCATTCCCGGCAGGTTCGCCAGCGCCTCGATCACGAGATGATGCCCTTTGCGCTCGATCAGGTGCCCAACCGACAGGAGGGTCGGATTCGTCAACCCGAGCGCCTTGCGCGCGGACTCCCGCTCGACCGGCCGGAACTGCGCCAGATCGACCCCGTTGCGCAGGACAGAAACACGCCCGGAAGGAACGCCGAGATCCACCAGAACATCCTTCAGGGCTTGGCACACCGTGATCAGTCCGGCCGCCTGGTTCGCCGCCCACAGGATCATCCGCCGCGGCAGGACATGCTGCGGGATCAGGTTCAGGTCCGTCCCGCGGGCGGTGATCAGAACCGGCTTGCCCAGCCGCCGGCCGAGCAGCGCGGCGGCAACCCCGTCCGGATAGAAATAATGGGCGTCGATCAGATCGAAGCGATGACCGGCGGCCACCAGCGCCTCCACATGGCGTACCAGGGGTCGGTACAGGAGCGCCGGGGCCACGCTCATGCCGATCTTCGGGATCACCGGATAGCGCGGGTGAGTGACGGCAATGCCATGCCGCGTCTCCTGGAGCGGCGCGCGGGCGAAGGCAGCATAGCGGCCGAAGCGCGCGGAACCGGACGGAAACCAGGGCACCGGAGCGACAACGCGCAGCGCCACCTCGCCGCTTTCAACCAGGTGCCGCAAGCGGTTCTCGACGAACACGCCATGCCCGGGCTGCGCCGCGTTGGGATAAAGCGTCGTCACCGATAGGATGCCCAGACGATCGCCCGGGCCAACTACCGGTGAGTGCACGGGCGAAAGTGCTGGATCAAGCGGCGACATCCCGGTCCCTATGCCAGCCGAAAGCGCGCCGCGCTGGGCGCCGACTGACGCTCACCATCGGCGACACTCCGGCGCCAACGAACGGACTTCTCGAACTTGCCCGCTAATTCATTAACCATCTGGTCGGCTTCGCCATATGATTGTCGGTCGAACCCTGCGGTCTTCCGGCTGATTCGGGCCGATTGAAGGCTTGCCGGGGCAAGTTGTTCCACCGCCTCGACGCGCACCGGCCGTCGGATTTGCGCCATCTTGGCCGGCTCGAACCCACAGGTCTCGGTTGATTTAGCCCCCCCGCGGATCCTATGATTTTGTATCATGACTCGGTTCGATCGAAAAAGGGGCCTGACCGGCCCGTGCCTGAACGCCACGGAACGGCACGCGACGATCATGCTCGGTTGCCCCTTCTGCGCGAGGTGACGCTCCCGTTTCCGGAGAGCCGCGGCGAGTCGGCGCAACCCGTTCTCATCGCGATGCCTTGGAGATGGCGTGACATCCGTTCATTGCTTGTCATTCTTCACGCTCCAATAGATGACCGCGACGACAGCCAGCATCGCCAACAAAAGCAGAAATCCAGACATGCGTTAACGATACCTTCCAAGTTCAGTTGGCCAAGTTTCGTTGGCGATCACTCGCCGCAGGAGCCAGCGCTATTGCTACGGTCGCACCACGGCGGGGTGCCTCCACTGGCCGACGTTAAGTCGTTACCCTGTCCCTTTGCCATAATCTCGAGTTCGGATATATGCACAGCGATACAAGAGACGGATCCGAAAGAGCAAGCAGGTAGATAGAGGCCGAATTAAATGCGCGATCTGGCTCTTCTCATGATTTTTCTCGGCCTGCTGGTCCCATCGTTCTTTCTGCCGCATGTGGGCGTCCTGACCTGGGCGTGGATCGCGTTCATGAATCCGCACCGCGAAACCTACGGCTTCGCCTACGATCAGCCCTTCAACAAAATGGTCGCGATCGCCACGATCGTTGCTTGGTTAATCTCGAGAGAACCGAAGCGCATCCCGATGAACTCGACCGTTCTCGTGGTTGGGTTGTTCGCGCTTTGGACGACCCTGACGACGGCGACCGCGCTCGTTCCGGGCCATTCGTGGGACCTGTGGCAGCGCAATCTCACGACGGTCGCGCTCGTCTTCGTCATCGTTTCCGTCATGCAGAATCGCGTCCGACTGCATGCGTTGATTTGGGTGATCGTAATATCGATCGGCTTCTACGGCGTGAAGGGGGGCGCCTTCACGATCATCACCGGTGGGCAGTACAAGGTCCTCGGCCCGGCCGATACGATGATCGGCGACAACAATGTCGTCGCCTTGGCGATGGTCCTGGTTCTTCCCTTGATCAATTATCTTCGGTTGCACACAGAAGAGAAATGGATCCGTCTTGCTCTCATGGGTGCCGGCGGGCTGACCATCATTGCCGTCATTGGCACCTATTCGCGCGGCGGCCTGGTCGCGCTTGCCGCGTTGATCCTGTTCTTCATCCTGAAATCCAAGGAGAAGTTCAAGTTTCTCATATTGCTTCCGCTTCTGCTGATCCCCGCGATCTTCTTCATGCCGGAGAAATGGTTCGGCCGAGCCGAAACAATCTCCGAATATGAGGAGGACAGATCTTTCCAAAGTCGGATCGACGCTTGGACAGCCTCCTTCAATCTCGCCAAGGCGCGGCCGCTGGTCGGCGGCGGCTTCTCGGCGATCGAAAACCGGCGCATCTTTATGGCTTACAATCCTAGTGCCGTCTATACCCAGGACCGGGGGCGAGCGGCGCATAGCATCTATTTTCAAGTCCTTGGCGATCACGGCTTTGTCGGATTCGGGCTGTTCATGATGGTCGCGCTGATCGGCTGGCTCAATGCGCGCTGGATCATTGCCAGGACTAAGGGCAGGGAGGACCTCGTCTGGGCACGCGATCTCTCGAGCATGATCCAGGTCAGCCTCTTCGTCTTTTTCGTCGCGGGAGGCGCCCTGTCGCTCGCCTACTATGACGTGTATTTCGCGCTGCTTGCAGTCCTGGCCAATCTGAGGATGCTGGTCACTCAGACCGTGAAGGCGGAAGCCAAAGCATCGCGAAGCCGATCGCCGATGCTACGCCCCCGCGTCGCACCCGCGCACAGACGAAAACCGATCGGCCCCGGATAGGGCCGATAGGAAGACGATCTAAATATGGACTGACGCCGCAGCGACTGCCACTTCATGGAGCGGTTGCGACCATCTTCGCGTTAAGTTCGTCGGGATTGACGCCGATGAGTGTGATGGAGCTGTCGGGGTCGAGCTGGAGGACGGCGTTGCCGTCGGCGTCGGCGGTGGCGGCGGCGAGCAGGGCGGCGGGATCGGCGAGCCCGCCCGCCA
>QOZR01000010.1 GCA_003576685.1 Virgifigura deserti | reverse complement strand
GCCGACCGCGGCGGCTCGCCGGCCAGCGCATCGATCACCCGCTGCCGGGCAGGCGTCAGGCGGACGCCGCGCGCGGCGGGATCGCCCTCGGCCAGGCGCAGGGCGGCGATCGGTCGGGGCGGCGTCAGCGCGGCCGGCACGCTCATCGCCATGCGCAGCACGGCCCCGGTGGGCGACAGGGTGTAGGCGGCGACCCATTCGACGAACCGGCGCAGAACCGCCGGCATCGGCGGCGCGTCGAGCCGGTCGATGACGTCTCGCAGGCGCGCCGCCTCGACCGCGCCTTCGCCCGGGCCCCAGACGACGCCGATGACCTCGCGCCGGCCGAGCGGCACGGTGACGAAGTCGCCGGGCTCCAGCGTCAGGCCATCGCCGGCGCGATAATCATAAGCCTCCGGCAGCGGCAGCGGAAGCAGGACCCGGACGAGGTCACGCCCGGCGGCCTCGGCCCCCACTTCGGGCGCCGTTTCGATTGCGCGGGAATTGGCATGGCGATCGGGCATGCGATACACTATCTTACGCACGCCGGTCAGGCCACGATAGGACGAGCCCCGGGGAAGAACCTAGGGGAGGACTGGGGGCTGTCGACGAGCGCCTCCGGGTGGACAGTGGCTGAGGCCAACGCATCCGCATCAGGCGCCGACCGTCTAACCGAAGAGCTCGGCACTTCCAAGGAAACGAAAGGCACATCGTAAAGCATCATGAAGTTCTTCCTCGATTCCGCCGATATCGGCGAGATCCGCGATCTGGCCGCGACGGGACTTGTCGACGGCGTGACGACCAACCCGTCCCTGATCGCCAAGTCCGGCGGGACATTCATCGACATGGTCAAGGAGATCTGCGCCATCGTCCCCGGGCCAGTCAGCGCCGAGGTCACCGCGCTCGATCACGAGACGATGCTGGCCGAAGGCCGGAAGCTCGCCCGGATCGCCGACAATGTCGCGGTCAAGGTGCCCCTGACGCCGGACGGGCTGAAGACCTGCAAGGCGCTGTCGAGCGAAGGCGTCCCGGTCAATGTGACGTTGTGCTTCTCGCCGGCCCAGGCGATTCTCGCCGCCAAGGCGGGCGCGAGCTATATCTCGCCCTTCGTCGGCCGCCTCGACGACATCGGCGCCGACGGGATGGCGCTGATCGCCGACATCGTGCAGATCTACAGCGCCTATGAGACGATCACGACGGAAGTGCTCGTCGCATCGATCCGACATCCCATGCATGTCGTCGAAGCGGCGAAGATGGGGGCCGATGTAGTGACCATGCCGCCGGCGATCCTGCGCCAGATGTTCAATCATCCGCTGACCGAAAAGGGACTGGCCGCGTTCCTCGCCGACTGGTCGAAGACCGGCCAGTCGATCCTTTAACGCCCAGTCCACTCGCGCTCAGGCAATTCATAGCGCAACAAAGGCCACGCCATGTCGCAAACGCCCGAGGACGCCGTCGGGATGACGAACCCGGATCATCCACAGGTCTCGGCCGCCCAGGTCATCGATTATCTGCGCCACCACCCTGACTTCCTGCAGCGCCATCCGGAACTGCTCGACGGTCAATTGCCGCCGGGGCGCTGCGACGGCGACCGGCTGATCGACCTTCAGCAGTTCATGGTGATGCGGCTCCGTCATGATCTCGCCCGGCTGCGCGCCGATCAGGACGACCTGCTCGCCAACAGCCGCGACAATCTCTCGACGCAGGATCGCGTGCACAGGGCGGCGCTGGCGCTTCTGTCGGCGCGGAGCTTCGAGCATCTGATCGAGACGGTGACGACGGACCTTGCCATCCTTCTCGATGTCGATGTGGTGACGCTCGGCATCGAGGCGACCGAGCAGTCGCCACATCGCGCCCGGATCGACGGCGTCCAGATCCTCGAGCCGGGCACGGTCGACTCGATCATCGGCCCGGACCGCGCCGTTCTGCTGCGCGACGACGTCCGCGGTGACGAGTTGATCTTCGCCGGCGCGGCCGGGCTGGTCCGCTCGGACGCGCTGCTGCGCCTTTCGGTCAGCCAGCGGACGCCGACCGGCGTCCTCGCCTTCGGCACGAGGCATCCGGGCTATTTCAATCCCGGTCAGGGCACCGAGCTGCTTGGTTTCCTGGCCCGCGTCCTCGAACATTGCATCCGGACGTGGCTCGATCTGCCGGAGTAATAGGGTTCGCCGCGGCGCCGGATCTCGCCGTCGGCGTCGAGCAATGGCAGCGCTGGCTGCGGCATGAGCGGCGCGCCTCGCCGCATACAATCGATGCTTATGTCCGCGATCTCGCCGGCTTCCTCGCCTTCCTGACCGGACATCTCGGCGGGCTGCCGTCACTCGCCGATCTCGCGGCCTTGCGCCGCGCCGATTTCCGCGCTTGGCTCAGCGCCCGCGCCGGCAACGGGCTCGAAAGCAGCTCGACCGCGCGGGCGCTGAGCGTGCTGCGCGGCTTCTTCACCTTCCTGGCGCGGCGCGGCCTTGTCGAGAACGCCGCGCTGTCCGGCATTCGCGCGCCGCGCCTGCCGCGATCGGTGCCGAAGGCGCTGACCGGCGCGGAGGCGTTCGACGCGCTCGACAGCGCCGCCGAGCTGTCCGACGAGTCCTGGATCGCCAAGCGCGATACCGCCGTCCTGACCCTGCTCTACGGCTGCGGCCTGCGGATCGGCGAAGCGCTGGCGCTCAATCGCGGCGATGCACCGCCCGCGACCGACCGGGTCACCGACCTCGTCATCACCGGCAAGGGCAACAAGCAGCGGACCGTGCCGGTCCTGCCGGTGGTCGCGGCGGCGGTCGCCGACTATCTCGCCGCCTGCCCGTTCGGCGGCGCGCCGGAGGATCCGCTCTTCTTCGGCGCGCGCGGGCGGCGGCTGGGTCCGCGCCAGGTGCAGCTTCAGATGGAGCGATTACGCTATCTGCTCGGCCTGCCCGAAACGGCGACGCCGCATGCGCTGCGCCACAGCTTCGCCACCCATCTTCTCGCCTCGGGGGGCGATCTGCGCGCGATCCAGGAACTGCTCGGCCACGCCTCGCTCTCGACGACGCAGCGCTATACCCATGTCGATACCGCCCGGCTGCTCTCGGTCTATGACGGCGCGCATCCGCGGGCGCGGCGGTGACGATGGATGCGTGCCGCGCCAGAGACGGCAGCCTCAAACGAGCTCATGTTGGAGAACCTGGCTCTTCTCCCGTTCGATCTGGCGCTTCAGATCTTCGGCCCGTGAGGCGTCGATCACCTTCTGGGCGGCGGGGAAGATCTTGTCCTCCTCGTCGCGGACGTGGTGCTGAATCACTCCCTTGAGCTCACCCAGCTTCCGCGCCCATTCCGGGCTGTCCTTGGAGCCCTTGCCGAGTTCTTCGAGTCTCGTCTTCACCTCGTCATGCTCCTTATGCGCATCGGCGAGGTACATTCGCGTTTCGTCGAAGTGCTTGAGCGCCGGATAGAAAACATCTTCCTCGACCTTGGTGTGCAGCATCAGTTCGCGCTTGAGCTGCAGGAACAGCTTGTCGCGGAGATCACCGCTGCTTTCTTGAAGGATCTGTCGGAAGATCTCGTCGACATTGTCGTGATCGTTCTTGATCAGCTGCCACAGGTCCATCGGACACCTTCCACGCCTCTTGCTGGGACAATGCCCTTTAGAACAGCAGGCCGCGGCGGTAGTTCCGAAGATTCTCCGGCCGTGCGCCCTCAGATATGTATCGGCCGGCCGTCGACGGCGAGGGCGGCTTCCTTCACCGCTTCGTTCAGGGTCGGATGGCCGTGGAAGGCGCGGGCGATATCCTCGGCCGAGCCGCCGAACTCCATCGCCATCACGCATTCATGGATCATCGTGCCGGCATCGGGGCCGATGATATGTACGCCCAGAACCCGGTCGGTCTTGGCGTCCGCCAGAATCTTGACGAAGCCGTCCGTGTCGGCGTTGGTGCGGGCGCGGCTGTTGGCCGTGAAAGGGAACTTGCCGGATTTATAGTCGACGCCGTCGACCTTGAGCTGCTCCTCGGTCCGGCCGACGCTCGCCACTTCGGGCCAGGTATAGACGATGCCCGGCACCGTCTCGTAATTCACATGCCCGGCTTGGCCGGCCAGCATCTCGACCAGCGCGACGCCCTCCTCCTCCGCCTTGTGGGCCAGCATCGGACCGGCGATCACGTCGCCGATGGCGTAGATGCCGGGCACGCTGCTTTCGAACCGCCCGTTAGTCTTGACGCGTCCCGCCTCGTCGCGCTCGACGCCGACTTCCTCGAGGCCGAGCCCATCGGTGAAGGGCCTGCGGCCGATCGCCACTAGGACTATGTCGGCGTCCAGCGTTTCCGACTCGCCGCCCTTCGCCGGCTCCAGCGTCAGCGTTACCGCCTTGTTCGTCTTCTTCGCGGCCGTCACCTTCGTGCCGAGCCGGAACTTGACGCCCTGCTTCGACAGGACCCGCTGGAACTGCTTGCCGATCTCGCCGTCCATGCCGGGCACGATGCGGTCGAGGAACTCGATCACCGTGACTTCGGCGCCGAGGCGACGCCAGACGGAACCCATCTCGAGGCCGATATAGCCGCCGCCGATCACGGCGAGATGGCCGGGCACCCGATCGAGCGACAGGGCACCGGTCGAGGAGACGATCCGCTGCTCGTCGATCTCGACGCCGCGCAAGGGCGCCACGTCCGAGCCGGTGGCGATCACGATGCGGTCGGTCGACAGCGTCTGGGTCCCACCATCGGCCAGATCGACCGCGATCTCGGTAGGCGAGGCGATGCGGGCGGCGCCCTTTATGAAGGCGACCTTGTTCTTCTTGAACAGCAGCTCGATGCCCTTGGTCAGCCCGTCGACGACCGTATCCTTGCGGCCCATCATCGTCTTCAGGTCGAGCCCGACCTTGCCGAGCTTGACGCCATGCGCGGCGAGCGTGTGATTCGCCTCCTCATACTTCTCCGAGGATTGCAGCAGCGCCTTGGATGGAATGCAGCCGACATTGAGGCAGGTGCCGCCGAGCCGGTCCCGCTTTTCGACGCAGGCGGTGCGAAAGCCGAGCTGCGCCGCGCGGATTGCGGCGACATAGCCGCCGGGCCCGCCGCCGATGATCACCAGATCGTACCGGTTGTTGTCCGTCATGATCGTGTCCTTGTCGCGAGGATGGGGTCGGATAAAGAAGGCTGAACCTATGGCGCCGGGCGCCGGCGCACCAGAACCGCGGCCCGCTCTCTGGCCTTGCCGTAGCGCGCCATGCCGTCGAAGTCCTTGCGCGGAACGCGCAGATTGGACATGTCGGCCGCGGTCTTGCCGCCCGCCACATCGACCCAAGGATCGTTGAGAGTGACCGCCTCGGCGTCGAGGCCGGTAACGACGACCCAATGCGGCACGTGATCGCCATGAATATAAAAGGTGCTGACCAGGACGATCGGCAGCCAGCCCTCGCGGGCCTTGCGCTCCAAATCGTCGGCGCCGAGACGGCCGTAGGCGACGGGAATGCCGCGCTCGCGCGCCTCGCGCAGATCGGTTTCCTGCACTAGCCGCATCACCTCGCGCTTCACGTCGCTGCGTGCCCGGTCGGCGAGCAGCACGCCTTTGTGATTCACGGTGACCTCGGCGTCGAAACCACGCCGATGGGCGGCGATGGCGAGGCCGAAGGCACCGCTGCCGCCATGGCCCGCCCCCATGAAGATGGTGGTCGCCTCACGCCAGAGCTGCATCTCAAGGGCGCGGCTCATCTCCACCGTCGGATCAAGCGCCTTCATCACCATCATCAGCGCGGACGGGCCGCAGGTGAAATCGAGGGTCTGCGCGTAATGCGGCACCGGCAGGAGGATCGGCGCGCCGACAGCCCCCTGTCCGGCGGCACAAGCGGCGCTCTGCGATGTTCTCTGATCAAGCGTGCTCACGCGGCGTCTCCCCTATCGGGCGGCCGGCGACGGATCGATTACATTTCCAGCAGGATCCGCTGCGGATCCTCCAGGCATTCCTTGACCCGGACCAGGAACGTCACCGCCTCGCGACCGTCGATGACCCGATGATCGTAGGACAGGGCGAGATACATCATCGGCCGGATCTCGACCTTACCGTCGACAGCGACAGGCCGCATCTGCGATTTGTGCATCCCCAGGATGCCGGACTGCGGGGGGTTGAGAATCGGCGTCGACATCAGCGAGCCATAGACGCCGCCGTTCGAAATGGTGAAGGTGCCGCCGGTCAGCTCGTCGATCGTCAGCTTGCCGTCGCGCGCCTTGCGGCCGAGCTCGGTGATCTCCGCCTCGATCTCGGCGAAGCTCATGCGGTCGGCGTCGCGTACCACCGGCACGACGAGCCCCTGCTCCGTCCCGACGGCGACGCCGATGTCGTAATGATTCTTGTAGACGATGTCGTCGCCGTCGATCTCGGCATTAACCGCCGGGATCTCCTTCAACGCGACGATGCAGGCCTTCACGAAGAAGGACATGAAGCCGAGCTTCACGCCATGCTTCTTCTCGAAGCTGTCCTTGAACTGGCTGCGGACCGCCATGATGTTGCTCATATCCACCTCGTTGAAGGTGGTCAGCATGGCGGCGGTGTTCTGCGCCTGCTTCAGCCGTTCGGCGATGCGCTTGCGAAGCCGCGTCATCCGGACGCGCTCTTCGCGCGCGCCGCCAGTGGGCGACGGTGGGGGCGACGGTGGGGGTGACGGCGCCGGCCGCGCTTCGGTCGGTGTTGCCGCCGGTTTGGGTTCGGCCGATCTAGCCTCGTCGGGCCGCCGCCGTTCGAGGAACGAGAGCACGTCGCCCTTAGTCAGCCGACCGTCCTTGCCGCTGGCGGGAATGGCACTCGGCTCCAGGCCGTTCTCCTCGACGAGCTTGCGCACCGCCGGCGCTAGGGACTCGGCAGCCGCAGGCTTCGGGGCCGGTTCCGGCGCTGCTGCCTTTTCTGGGGCCTTTTCCGGCGCCTTTTCCTGGGCGGGCGCCTCTGCCTTGGACGGCGACGGCTTCGCCTGGGCCGCCGCGCCGCCTTCGTTGATCAGGCCGAGCACGGCGCCGACCTCGACGGTCTCGCCCTGCTCGACGCGAATCTCGCCGAGGGTGCCAGCGGCGGAGGCGTAAACCTCCAGCGTCACCTTATCGGTCTCGAGCTCGACCAGCGGATCGTCGACTGCGATCGGATCGCCGACCGACTTCATCCATTGGGCGACGGTCGCTTCCGTCACCGATTCACCCAAGGCGGGCACTACGATTTCCGTCGCCATGACAATTCCGATCCAGCTTCGTTCCAGAGTCGCTAAGGCATCTTCAGATGGTCAACGCCGAGTCCACGAGCTGCGCCTGCTCCCGGTTGTGGCGCCGCAGCAGCCCCGTCGCCGGCGCCGCCGCTGCCGGGCGCCCGCAATAGATCAGCCGCCGCTGCTTCGAGCCGATCTCGGCCATCAGGGTCTCGACCTCCGGCGCGGCGAAGCTCCAGGCGCCCATGTTCTTCGGCTCCTCCTGGCACCAGACGATCTCGGCCTGGGGAAAGCGCCCAAGCTCCTGGGTCAGCGCCTTGCAGGGGAATGGGTAGAGCTGCTCCAGCCGCATCAGATAGATGTTCGACGAGCCGCGCCGTGCCCGCTCCTCGAAGAGGTCATAATAGACCTTGCCCGAGCAAAGCACGACCCGCTTCACGTCCTTATCCGCGTCCGGTTGCGCATCGTCCCACAGGACGCGGTGGAAGCTGGTGCCTTCCGCCATGTCGGCGAGTTTCGACACCGCGAGCTTGTGACGCAGCAGCGATTTGGGCGTCATCATCACCAGCGGCTTCCGGAAATTGCGATGCAACTGCCGGCGCAGGACGTGGAAATAGTTGGCCGGCGTCGTGCAGTTCACGACCTGCATGTTGTCCTCGGCGCAGAGCTGGAGATAGCGTTCCAGCCGGGCCGAGGAATGCTCCGGCCCCTGCCCCTCATAGCCGTGCGGCAGCAGCATGGTCAGGCCGGACATGCGCAGCCACTTGGCCTCGCCGGAGCTGATGAACTGGTCGATGATGACCTGCGCGCCGTTGGCGAAATCGCCGAACTGCGCCTCCCAGATCACCAGGGCCGTCGGGTCGGCCAGGCTGTATCCATACTCGAAACCGAGCACGCCCGCCTCCGAGAGCGGGCTGTCGATGATCTCGAACGGCGCCTGACCGTCGCCGACATGGTTCAGCGGCGTGTAGCGCTCCTCGCTCTCCTGATCGATGAGCGCGGCATGGCGCTGCGAGAAGGTGCCGCGCGAGCAGTCCTGTCCGGACATGCGGATCGGCGAACCCTCGATCAGCAGGGTTCCGAAGGCGAGCGCCTCGGCGGTCGCCCAGTCGACGCCCTCGCCGGTCTCGATCATCTGCCGCCGCGTTCCATAGAGGCGTGCAACCTTGCGGTTGGCGTGGAAGCCTTCCGGGATAGCGGTGATCGCGCGGCCGACATTCTTCAGGGTCTCGATCCCGACGGAGGTTTCGCCGCGCCGATCCTCGCCGGAGGCGATCTCGAGGCCCGACCAGGCGCCCTCGAGCCAGTCCGCCTTGTTCGGCCGGTAGCTGCCGGCGGCCTCGAACTCCGCATCGAGATTTTTGCGGAAGCGCTCGACCACATCGTCGGCTTGGTCGCGCGTCAGCGTGCCTTCGGCGACCAGCCGGTCGGCATAGATCTCGCGCACCGACGGATGGCCGGCGATCCTGCGGTACATCGCCGGCTGCGTGAAGGCCGGGTCGTCGATCTCGCTGTGTCCGAAGCGCCGATAGCAGAACATGTCGACGACGACGTCCTTCTTGAACTGCTGGCGGAACTCCATGGCGATGCGCGCGGCATGCACGACCGACTCCGGATCGTCGCCATTGACGTGGAGAATTGGTGCTTGGCAGATCTTTGCGACGTCCGAGCAATAGGGGCCGGAGCGCGCGTTCACCGGATTGGTGGTGAAGCCGATCTGGTTGTTGATGATGAAGTGGATCGTACCGCCCACGCGATAGCCCTTGAGCTCCGAGAGATCGAGCGTCTCGGCAACCAGGCCCTGCCCGGCGAAGGCGGCATCACCATGCAGCAGGAGCGCCATCGTATGCTCGCGGTTGACGTCGCCCTTCTGCTGCTGCTTGGCGCGGACCTTGCCGAGCACGACGGTGTTGACCGCCTCCAGATGCGAGGGGTTGGCGGTCAGCGACAGATGCACGGTCTTGCCGTCGAACTCGCGGTCGCCGGAGGTGCCGAGATGGTATTTCACGTCGCCCGAGCCCTGCACGTCCTCGGGATGCGCCGGATTGCCCTGGAACTCGGCGAAGATCGCGGCGAACGGCTTGCCCATGAAGTTGGCCAGCACGTTCAACCGGCCGCGATGGGCCATGCCGACGACGACCTCGCTCACCCCGAGCTGGATGCCGCGCTTCAGGATCTGCTCGAGCGCGGGGATGGTCGATTCACCGCCGTCGAGGCCGAACCGCTTGGTCCCGGTATATTTCCGGTCAAGGAACTGCTCGAACATCTCCGCCGCGGTCAGCCGGTCGAGGATCGCCCGCTTGCCCCGGTCGGTGAAGTCGGTCTGGTTGCGGATCCCCTCGATACGCTCCTGGATCCAAGCCTTCTGCTCGGGATCCGCGATATGCATGTACTCGACGCCGATATTGCCGCAATAGGTCTCGCGGAGAACCCGGACGATCTGGCGGACCGTGGCGGTTTCCAGGCCGAGAACATTGCCGATGAAGATCGGCCGGTCCATGTCGGCCTCGGTAAAGCCGTAGGTCCGGGGGTCCAGCTCGGGATGCGGCTCGTGCGGCCGAAGCTTCAGCGGATCGAGGTTGGCCTCGAGATGGCCACGGACCCGATAGGAGCGGATCAGCATCAGCGCGCAGATCGAATCCTTGGCCGCGGCGCGAACCTGATCGAAGCCCGCCGAGGTCGGAGCCAAAGCGCCATTGCCGCGGGCGCTCCGGGGCGTGGTCGGCGCCTCGACCTGCTGACCGTTTCCGGCCGACTCGTCCCCGATTATACCCGGGCGCTGTGGCGCCCAGCTGGCCCCGCGCAACTCCTGCAGGACCGAACGGGCATCATCCTGCAGGTCTGCGAAAAAGCTGCGCCAACTCGGGTCGACCGAGTCCGGGTCTTCTATATAGCGGGCGTAGAGTTCGACGATGAAGCTTGCGTTCGGACCGGAAAGGAAGGAGTTCTCGTAAGGTTGCATCTCTCTCGCTTACCTTCGTGCGACGGCTCCAATACTTGTCCCCAAGAATTGGAGCCCGAATCGCACGAGCCTCTTGAAAGTGCGCGGCCGGTAAGGCCCCGCCGCCTGACAATTCCGGCGACCGCACTTTATGGCGCGGTCAGCCTTTCATGACCCTTAACATAGTGCTCCCCAGGCTGGCAGGCGACTCGGCGACCGCAATGCCTGCACTGCGCATCGCCTCGATCTTGCCCGCTGCTCCTCCCTTGCCGCCGGAGATGATCGCCCCGGCATGTCCCATCCGGCGCCCTGGCGGCGCCGTGACGCCGGCGATGAAGCCGACGACGGGTTTCTTTTTCTTCTGGCTCTTCAGGAACGCCGCCGCGTCCTCCTCGGCCGTTCCGCCGATCTCGCCGATCATGATGATCCCGTCGGTCTCGTCGTCGGCCAGGAACAGGTCGAGGCAGTCGATGAAGTTCGTCCCGTTGACGGGATCGCCGCCAATCCCGATGCAGGTCGACTGGCCGAGCCCGGCCGTGGTGGTCTGTGCCACCGCTTCATAAGTAAGCGTGCCCGAGCGGGAAACAACACCGATCCGGCCACGGGAATGGATGTGACCCGGCATGATGCCGATCTTGCAGGCATCCGGCGTGATGATGCCGGGGCAATTGGGGCCGATCAGGCGGGTCCTGCTGCCGGCAAGCGCCCGCTTCACCCGCACCATGTCGAGCACCGGAATGCCCTCGGTGATGCAGACGACGAGTTCGACCCCGGCATCCTCCGCTTCCAGGATCGCATCGGCGGCGAAGGGCGGCGGCACATAGATGACCGAGGCGTTGGCGCCCGTCTGCCGCACCGCTTCGGCAACCGTGTCGAAGACCGGCAGGTCGAGATGGGTCGTGCCGCCTTTGCCCGGCGTCACGCCGCCGACCATCTTAGTGCCGTAGGCGATCGCCTGCTCGGAGTGGAAGGTGCCCTGCGCGCCGGTGAAGCCCTGGCAAATCACCTTGGTGTCGGAGTTGACGAGAACGGCCATCAGGCAACCTCACGCACAGCGTTGACGATCTTCTCCGCGGCATCGGCAAGATTGTCGGCCGACACGATCGGCAGTCCCGATTCCCGCAGGATCTTCTTTCCCAGCTCGACATTGGTCCCTTCGAGGCGGACCACCAGCGGCACATGCAGGCTGACCTCGCGCGCCGCCGCGACGACGCCCTCGGCTATCACGTCGCAGCGCATGATGCCGCCGAAGATATTGACCAGGATACCCTCGACGTTCGCATCCGAAAGAATGAGCTTGAAGGCCGTCGTCACCCGGTCCTTGGTCGCGCCGCCGCCGACATCGAGGAAGTTCGCAGGCTCGCCGCCATAGAGCTTGATGATGTCCATGGTCGCCATGGCGAGACCGGCGCCGTTGACCATGCAGCCGATATTGCCGTCGAGCTTGATGTAGTTGAGGTCGTGCCGCGCCGCCTCGAGTTCGGCCGGATCTTCCTCGTCCTCGTCGCGCAGCTCGGCAACGTCCTTGTGACGATAGAGCGCGTTGTCGTCGAAGTTCATCTTCGCGTCGAGGGCGATCACCTCGCCCGATCCGGTCACGACCAGCGGATTGATCTCGACGATGCTGGCGTCCAGCTCGGTGAAGGCCTTGTACATCGCGATGATGAACTTCGTGGCGGCGCCGACCTGTGGACCTTCGAGGCCGAGGCCGAAGGCGATCCGCCGCGCATGGTGCGGCATGATCCCGGTCGCCGGGTCGATATCCACCTTGAGGATCTTCTCCGGCGTCTTGGCCGCGACCTCCTCGATCTCGGTGCCGCCTTCGGTCGAGGCCATGCAAGTCACGCGCGAGGTCGCGCGGTCTATCAGCATGCCGAGATAAAGCTCGCGCTTGATGTCGCAGCCTTCCTCGATATAGACGCGCTTGACCTCTTTTCCCGCCGGGCCGGTCTGATGCGTGACCAGGGTCATCCCCAGCATCTTGGTCGCGGCGTCCCGGACGTCGGACATCGATTTCGCGACCTTGACGCCGCCCGCCTTGCCGCGGCCCCCGGCGTGGATCTGGGCCTTGACGACCCAAACCGACCCGCCTAGATCACGCGCTGCGGCTTCCGCTTCCTCGGCTGTATAGGCAACAGCGCCGCGCGGTACGGCGACGCCGAATTTCCTCATCAGGCCCTTGGCCTGGTATTCGTGGATATTCATCGGCCTGCTATCACGTTGCTATATTGGCGGCGGCGCCCAAGGTGCTCTGTTCGAGCGCGGCGCGTACTCTAGCACCTTCGGGGGGTGGTGCAAGCCTGAGCCCCGAAGAAGTTTGCGCTAACCGTCGGTGCGCCGCCGCCGCAGACCGTAAAAACTTGAGAAGCTGGCCTAATACCCCCGGGCTAGCTTGCCTTCTTCGCCTTCGGCCGCGCGGCCTTCTTGGCGGTCGTCTTCTTAGCCGCGGACTTTGCGGTCTTTTTAGCCGCAGTCTTCTTGGTCGCGGTCTTCTTGGTCGCGGTCTTCTTGGTCGCGGCTTTCTTAGCCGTGGATTTGACAGCCGCCTTCGCGGCCGCCTTCTTCTTCGGCGCGGCCTTCTTGGCCGTCGACTTGGCAGCCGCCTTCGCCGTCGCCTTCTTCTTCGGCGCAGCTTTCTTCACAGGCTTCTTCATCAAAGATCTCCTCTCTGAAGCTTCCTCACCACATCGATGAGGCCCCTAACGGCCGTGACCGATTTGTCGAACATCGCCTTCTCGGCCTTGTTCAGATCGATCTCGACCACCCTCTCCACGCCGCCGGCACCGAGCACCACTGGCACGCCGACATAGAGACCCTTCACTCCATACTGGCCGTTGAGGTAGGCAGCACAGGGCAGCACGCGCTTCTTATCCTTGAGATATGACTCGGCCATCGTAATGGCGGCGGCTGCCGGAGCATAGAATGCGGACCCCGTCTTCAAGAGGCCGACGATCTCGGCGCCGCCGTCGCGCGTGCGCTGAACGATCTCACCGAGCCTCTGCTTCGTGGTCCAACCCATCTTCACCAAATCGGGCAGCGGAATGCCCGCCACCGTCGAGTAGCGCACCAGCGGCACCATCGTGTCACCGTGGCCACCAAGGACGAATGCGGTCACGTCCTCGACCGAAACCTTGAACTCCTGCGCGAGGAAATAGCGGAAGCGCGCGCTGTCGAGAACGCCCGCCATGCCAACAACCTTGTTGTGCGGTAGGCCGCTCGCCTCGCGCATCACCCAGACCATGACGTCGAGCGGATTGGTGATGACGATCACGAACGCTTTCGGACAATGCCGCTTGATCGCGGCGCCGACCTTGTTCATGACCTTCGCGTTCACCTCGATCAGATCGTCGCGGCTCATGCCTGGCTTTCGCGGAATGCCGGCGGTGACGATCACCACGTCGGCGCCTTTGATCTGGCGAAAATCGGTCGAGCCGCGAAGGTCGGCGTCGAAGCCTTCGATCGATGAGGATTGTGCGAGGTCGAGTGACTTTCCCTGCGGGATGCCGTCGGCGACGTCGATGAGAACGACATCGCCCAACTCCTTGAGGCCGACTAACAGGGCCAATGTTCCGCCGATATTGCCCGCGCCGACCAGGGCGATTTTCTTGCGCGACATTTATTCTCCTAGCGAAGTCCGAGGTCGGCCTTTCAAGATCAGGACGACAGTTTCAACGGACGCGCATACATCACTAGTTATTGTGTTGCTACTCTCTTTCAACCCCAAGAGCAAGTAGAAGTGGTATGCGGTCATCATTTTTATGGTAGGTGCGCGCACGCCAAGTAATCGGCCGATTGCATTTCCATCAGACGAGAGGACGTCCGACGGAACTCGAGCGCACCTTCACCGGTTGCATAAAGCTGTTCCGGTGCATCGGCCGCGGCGCAGATGAAATTGACTTTGTGTTCGTAGAGCGCATCGACAAGCGTCACGAATCGACGCGCTTCATTCCTGTTCACCGCCGCCATCTTCGGCACGCCGGACAGAATCAAGGTGTGGAAATGGGTGGCGATCGCGAGATAGTCGGCGGCGCCGAGCGGCTGCTCGCAAAGGTCCGCGAACGCAAACCACGCGACGCCTTTCGCCGCCTTCGGCACCATGACGCGGCGTCCATGCACCGTCAGCGACGTGGACTCGCCTGACGCCTTATCCGTCAGCTGCGCGAAGGCATCCTTCAGGGCCTGCTCCGCGGCATCGCCGAGCGGCCAGTGATAGACGGTCATTCCCTTGACCCGCGCGCGCCGATAGTCCCGCTCACCGTCGAGTTCGAGAATGTCGAGGCGCTGCTTCAGCAGGTCGATGAAGGGCAAGAAGCGCTCGCGCTGCAAGCCGCCTTCATAGAGCGCATCCGGCGCGACGTTCGACGTCGCCACCATCACGACGCCGCGATCGAAGAGCGCGCCGAACAAGCGCCCGAGCAGCATCGCGTCGGCGATGTTGCCAACGTGGAATTCATCGAAGCACAACAGCCACGCCTCTTCGGCGATGTCGTCGGCCAGCGGCGGAATCGGATCGCCGTCGGCGGCCGTTCGATGCCGGGCTCGATGCAGGCGATCATGAACGTCGAGCATGAATTCGTGGAAGTGGACGCGACGCTTCGCGGCGACCGGCGCGGTCTCGTAGAACAGATCCATCAACATCGACTTGCCGCGCCCGACGCCCCCGAACATATACAGCCCCTGCGGCGGTTCTTCGCGCCGCCGCGTGAGCCCCAATCGCTCGCGCCACCGTCCCTTTCCCATTGCCGGCTGATAACGCTTCAGCGCGTTATGCAGGCTCTGCAACTTCTCCGCGGCAAGAACCTGCGCGGGATCCGGCTGCAGCTTGCCCGCATGTCGTCGGGCACGATAGGCAGTCAACGGTCCGTCGGTCGTCATCGAATAGGCCGGCGTCGCATCATTCATGACAACCAACAACAAGCGGGAAAATGACAGACGGAAAATGATTAAGGAAGCCTTGATGCGACATCGCCGCCATCTGAATTACTTCGGGCAAGGAACAATATAGGCATTGAAACGTCGGAAGCAGGGTGCGGGTTTGAAACCCGCCCCTCCGCATCGGGCGAACGGCGTGCTAAGCATCGCCCCACTGGCGTACCGCAGGTGTCGCCTTTATCCTCCCTCGATCGAATCGAAGGAGGATCAGATGAACGTCGATGTCTTCAATATGGATCTGCGCAAGTTTCTCAAGCGCGTGGGCGTTACGTCGCAACGCGAGATCGAGGCCGCGGTCAATGCCGCGATTGAATCGGGGAAGCTGACGGGAACAGAAAAGATCAAAGCGCGGATGACGCTGACGATCGAGACACTCGATGTCGATCACAAGATCGACGGCGAGATTTCACTGTCCTGAAATCGCGTCAGTTGGCCGGAGACGACAGCTGCGGCAGCAGAAAGCGGAAGTCCCGTCCGTTCACCAGCAACTCCCCGGCCGGCGACAGCGAGATCGCATAGCGATAGACCACCACGCCGTCGGCCGCGCTTGCCGGCGTGCCGAAGGCGCGCAGAATCTGCAGCGGCGCCGCCGCATCGATCCCGCCGGCCACGGGCGGCGCGGCAACGGCGAGAGCGATGAGCGCGTCCAGCCCGGCGATTTCGATATCCATGGCGGCGACGGCGTCGCGCGCCGCGGCCGGATCGGCCTGCACCGATCCGTCCAGCGAAAGGCGCACGGTCCCCGTGTCGATCACCGTATCGGAGAGGCGAAGCTTGCTGCCGGCCTCCACCAGCAGCCGCCGCGCGGCTGCGGCAGCCTCGTCCGCGTCTCCCGATGCGATGAACGCCTGGAAGGCACCGGCCAGTTCGCGTCCGGGCAGGTCCTCCAGCCCGGCTTGAAGCGTCATGTCGCGCGGCACGAGATGCGGCGCGAGCGGATGATCGCCGATCATCGCGGGTCGAAGGGCGAGGCCGCCATGCTGCAGCGATAAGTTCGCGCGCGCGGAGTCGCCGTCGAAGTCGGACGTCGTGAGATCGACCACGGCCTGCGCGAGCCGGAGCAGTTCGGTACCGGCTGCATCCAGCACGCGGAGATTGCCGACGGCGGCGTTTCCCGCGAGGAGCATCTGCAGCCGGTGTGACCATGAGCCGGTGAAGCTGAAGGATGGCAGCTCGATGATAGCTTCGGTCGCGCCGTCGACACCTCGATAGGGAAGCTCGGCCGGAAACCGGACGTCACTGATCGTGGAGAGGTCGGCATCCGCCGGGTCCGGCGTCAATCGGAAGCGGAGCGTGCCGACGTCGAGATAGCTCGATGTGTCCGGCATCAGGCGCAGGCCGTGGACCGCGACGTTGAAGGCGGGCCCGGCCGCATGCGCCTCGACATCGTTATAGGCCAGCATCGCATTCGCGCCGCCCGCGAGGGCTTCGAGCGCCGCGACGACGTCGCGCTCGACCTGCTGCGCGTCGACGGCCCCAGCCTCAATGGGAATCAACAAGCCAAGAAGCAAGATGAGGCGCAGCGCGATCGACCGCATCGGCCCTCCTGACGGCTTTGCAGCTTCGGTGCGATGAGCGATCTCGATCAGCGACGGACCACCATCAGCTTCTTGATTTCGGCAATCGCCTTTGCCGGGTTCAGGCCCTTCGGGCAGGTCCGGGTGCAGTTCAGGATGGTGTGGCAGCGATAGAGGCGGAACGGATCCTCGAGCGCGTCGAGGCGCTCGCCGGTATATTCGTCGCGACTGTCGGCGATCCAGCGATAGGCCTGCAGCAGAACCGCGGGGCCGAGATAGCGGTCGCCGTTCCACCAGTAGCTCGGGCAGGAGGTGGTGCAGCAGAAGCAGAGGATGCACTCCCACATCCCGTCGAGCCGCGCCCGCTCCTCCGGCGATTGCGGCCGCTCGCGCTCGGGCGGCGGGGATTGCGTCTTCAGCCACGGCTCGATCAAGGCATATTGCGCGAAGACGCCGCCGAGATCGGGCACGAGATCCTTGACCACCTTCATATGCGGCAGCGGATAGACCCGGGTGTCGCCCTTCACGTCGTCGATGAACTTGGTGCAGGCGAGCGTGTTGGCGCCGTCGATATTCATCGCGCAGCTGCCGCAGACGCCCTCGCGGCAGGAGCGGCGGAAGGCCAGGGTCGAATCGATCTCGTTCTTGATCTTGATGAGCGCGTCGAGAACCATCGGACCGCAGGCGTCGAGATCGATCTCAAACGCATCGACCTGCGGCGTCTGCCCGTCCTCCGGGTTCCAGCGATAAACCTTGAAGGTCTTCACCCGCTTGGCGCCCGGCGGCGCTTTGACCGTCTTGCCGGCCCGGATCTTGGAGTTGGCCGGGAGCGTGAGTTGAACCATCCGTCACATTCCTCGAATCACGCGTGAAATCCCGTCGGAGGTACCGGCATCCGTTAGTAGACGCGTGCCTTCGGCGGAAAGGACTGCACCTCGTTGGTCAACGGCTGCAGATGCACCGGACGGTAGTCTATCGTCGCCTGCCCGCGCTCGTCGCACCAGACCAGCGTATGCTTCAGCCAGTCGGTGTCGTCGCGGTCAGGATAATCCTCGCGCGCATGGGCGCCGCGGCTCTCCGTCCGGTTTGCCGCGGAGGCCATTGAGACGACCGCCTGATAGAGCAGATTGTCGAGCTCGAGCGTCTCGACCAGATCGCTGTTCCAGATCATCGAGCGGTCGGTGACCCGGATGTCGCCGCGCCGCGCCCAGGCCTCGCTCAGCTTCGCCACGCCCTCGGCGAGGACCTCGCCGGTGCGGAACACCGCACAGTTCTGCTGCATGATCTTCTGCATCTCGAGCCGCAGCGCTGCGGTCGGGGTGCTGCCGTTCGCATGGCGCGCCCTGTCGAGCCGGACCAGCGCCATCTCCCCGGCATCGGTCGGCAAGGGCCTGTGCGACTCGCCCGGCGTGATGATCTCGGCGCAGCGGTTCGCCGCCGCTCTGCCGAACACCACCAGGTCGAGCAGCGAGTTCGAGCCGAGACGGTTGGCGCCGTGCACCGAGACGCAAGCCGCCTCGCCGATGGCCATCAGGCCCGGCACGACGCCCTCGGCACCGCCGTTCCTAAGTGTCATCACCTCGCCATGATAGTTCGTCGGCACGCCGCCCATATTGTAGTGGCAGGTCGGAAGGACGGGGATCGGCTCGCGCGTCACGTCGACGCCGGCGAAGATCCGCGCGGTGTCGGAAATGCCGGGCAGCCGCTCGTGGAGCAACTGCGGATCGAGATGCTCGAGATGCAGGTGGATATGGTCCTTCTCCGGCCCGACGCCGCGGCCCTCGCGGATCTCGATCGTCATCGAGCGGCTGACGACGTCGCGCGATGCCAAGTCCTTCGCGGAGGGCGCATAGCGCTCCATGAACCGCTCGCCTTCGGAGTTCGTCAGATAGCCGCCTTCACCGCGCGCGCCCTCGGTGATCAGGCAGCCGGCGCCATAGATGCCGGTCGGGTGGAACTGGATGAACTCCATATCCTGCAACGGCAGGCCGGCCCGCAGCGCCATGGCGTTGCCGTCGCCGGTCGAGGTGTGGGCCGAAGTGCAGGAGAAGTAGGTCCGGCCATAACCGCCCGTCGCCAGCACGACCATATGGGCGCGGAAGCGATGCAGCGTGCCGTCGTCGAGGTTCCAAGCCATGATCCCGCGGCAGGACCCATCGTCGTCCATGATCAGGTCGATCACGAAATACTCGACGAAGAACTCGGCCGAAAACTTCAGCGCCTGCTGATAGAGCGCATGCAGGATCGCGTGACCGGTGCGATCCGCGGCGGCGCAGGTCCGTTGCGCGATGCCTTCGCCGAAGCGCGTGGTCATGCCGCCGAACGGACGCTGGTAGATCTTGCCGTCGAGAGTGCGGCTGAAGGGCACGCCGAAATGCTCCAGCTCGATCACGGCGGGAATCGCCTCGCGCACCATATATTCGATGGCGTCCTGATCGCCGAGCCAGTCCGATCCCTTGACCGTGTCGTACATGTGCCAGCGCCAGTCGTCCTCGCCCATATTGCCGAGGGCAGCGCTGATTCCGCCCTGCGCGGCGACAGTGTGGCTGCGGGTCGGGAACACCTTGCTGACGCAGGCCGTCTTCAGCCCCTTGGCGGCCATGCCGAGCGTGGCGCGCAGGCCGGCGCCGCCGCCGCCGACCACGACCACGTCATAGTCATGCTCAACGATCTCATACGCCTTCTTATGGACCATGGTGCCGCTGGGGAGCCTTGAATTGCCCCGCTTTACCCCCTGGTTCGCCCCCGGGCCGGCAACCTCTTGCGTTCCGTCAGTCATGGACAAGCTAATCTCCGAAGGCAATCACGAGGACGGCGATGATCGCCGCCAACGCGAGGACGATGCTGGCGAACGTCACCAGCACGATCGCGCCGATCTTCAGCCATTCGACATGGACATAGTCCTCGATCACGACCTTCAAGCCCGATTGGGTGTGATGGAACGTGACGACGATGAACAGGATCATGATGCCGGCGGCGACCGGCGAACCAAGCCAGGCGACCACGGCAGCATGGTCGGCGCCGACCAGGCCGACGATCGAGACGACGAACCATACGGTCAGCGGCACGAGCGCCGCCGAGGTCAGGCGCGTCATCCACCACTCCCGGGCTCCTTCCTTGGCGGAGCCGAGGCCGCGCACGCGGGCGAGGTCGGAC
The DNA here is from genome assembly GCA_003576685.1 of Virgifigura deserti. Lineage (GTDB taxonomy): Bacteria > Pseudomonadota > Alphaproteobacteria > Dongiales > Dongiaceae > Virgifigura > Virgifigura deserti. The sequence continues at coordinate 203,713 of QOZR01000010.1, read as the reverse complement.
CGATAGGAGCGGGTCGCGCGGTGCATCAGGCGCCCCCCCTGAACCAATATCCGGCGATCCAGGTGACGATCGTGAGTAGTGCGGTCGCGATCAATACGCCCCGGCCGGAGGCATAGACGGAGGGCAGGTCGAGCCACAGCCCGGTGTCCCAGACCAGATGCCGGATGCCGTTGGCGAGATGATAGAACAGCGCGATCGTCCAGCCGAACAGAAGCAGCCGGCCGATCCAGGACCCGACGAGCGCCTGCGCCGTCGCGAAGGCCTCGGGCCCCTGCGCGGCGGCGATCAGCCAATAGACGAGCAGCAATGTTCCGACGGCCAACGCGATCCCGGTGAGACGATGACTGATCGACATCGTCCACGTCAGTTGCGGCTGATAAATCTGCAGGTGTGGCGACAGCGGCCTGTCTTGCGTTGGCATGAGTCAATCCTTCAGCATCGTCCTGAACTGTGCTTGCATGAACTCGCGGAAATCAAGGCGGCGCGCGCCGATGATGCGATGTCGGACGATACATGCTGCCAGGCACTCTTAGGCCCCCGCGCCAACCAAGTCAACGTTCCGCGCTGCGCTGCAACCTTGGACGAAGCGCGCCGCGCCGGCTGCCGATCGCTGGTTTCCTGTGCGTTTTCGACGCGAGCGAGCGGCAGCAGCTCGAGATTATCCCAGCAATATCTGCAGCGCAAAATATCGGTTTCCGACGATCGGACAGGCCAATCACTGGCTGCTCCACCGCCCTTTCCCGGGGAAGTGTGGACAGAAATGTGGGTATCCTGTTGGGCCTTTGTGAGTCATCTGCGAATCCACTCACAGCTTTTTTCAAATTTTCTTAACTTCCGGATTGCGCCCTTTCGGAGCCTCCTTAACACTGTGCTTCATACGCGAAAGCGTGACACCGTCGGCTCCAGCGCGCTCTTGCACGAAGCCTGTCGGATCAGGACTTCGGGGCGACAGAGAGAACCGCGAAGGGGCGACGGGTCGTGGCGGCGCCGGGTCTTTGGGGCAGGTGCCGCCACGTGCCGGCCGCCGGGCCGGTGCAAGGCGACTTGCACGGCGTGACGGCCGGGGTGAAGGGTCAGGCGTCCCTCGCAAGGACCTGCCTTCCCGGTTCCGACCGGCCTCGTTTAGGGGAGAGACGGCGGATCAGAGGCGGCACTAGGCAGCCACCCGCGGTGTCGCCGCAAGCCTGCGCCGAGGTTCGTCTTCGGACCAATCCGAGACCCTCGAGCGCCGCCGGGAGGTAGTCGAGAGACGCTAGCCCATCGCCGGGCGGGCCGTCCTTCGGGGCGGCGAAAGGCCGTCAGAACGCTTCGGTCGGATCTGCACCATCCGACGGAGTCGTCCGGAGGGACGGCAAGAAGCCTCACCGCTTTCCCGTATGGGAGCCGAAAGGCTTCGGAGGCGTCAGGATGCGCCCGCCTCCAGGGCACGATGCGAGGACTCTCGGTCTGTCCGCGCCTGACGCCTCCATCTAATCATGCACCCCGCTGGAGATCAACGGGACTTCAGTGGCGCGGCATCAGCACCGTGTAATCGAGGTCCAGCACGACGGCGGAATCGGCCTGCCCGGCCTCCAGCCCCGGAAAGTCCCCACAAGGGCGATCCTTCGTCGCGACGGTCCGCAGGCGCAAGGCGCCCAGATCTGCGCGGCCGGGCAGATCGATCGTCTGCGTTACCATGGTCCAGGCATAGATCGTATCGCCGGCGAAGACCGGGGCGGCGTGCCGCCCGCCATTGATCGCGGCGATGCGGAAGCCGTTGGCAAGGCCGTTGAAGCTGAGCGCCCGCGCAAGGCTGATGACATGCCCGCCATAGACCAGCCGGCGACCGAACCGCCCATCCTTCTCGGCATGCTGGTTGAAATGCACGCGGGCGGTGTTCTGGTAGAGGCGAGTCGCCGTCATGTGGCAAGCCTCTTCCACCGTCATTCCGTCGATATGGTCGATGCGCTCGCCCGCCGCATAGTCCTCCCAGCGATGGGGCGACCCGGCGAGCACCGTGTCGTAGCGGGATAGATCGAGCCCGGCTGGAACGACCAGGTCCGCCGCCGGTACCGCCTCGGGCAGATCCGGTACCACCGGCGCAGGCGCCGCGGCAGCCGCGTCGCGTTTGCGGACCATCACCCAGCGGATGTAATCCAGCACCGTCTCATCCCACTGATTGACGCCCCGCGAGCGGACATAGACCACGCCGGTCTGCCGGTTGGAGTTCTCCTTCAGGCCGATCACCGTAGAGGTCGCAGAGAGGGTGTCGCCGGGATAGGCCGGCGCCCCGAACCGGCAGGCGGCATAGCCCAGATTGGCGACCGCGTTCAGCGAGATGTCCGGAACCGTCTTGCCGAAGACGACGTGAAAGAGCAGCAGGTCGTCGATCGGCGCGCGCGGGAGCCCGAGAGAGCGGGCGAATTCATCGGACGACGGCACCGCGAAGCGCGAGCCGGTCAGTCCGACATAGAGCGCCGCATCGCCCGCTGTGACGGTCCGCGGCGTAGCGTGGCGGATCTCCTGGCCGAAATGGAAATCCTCGAAGAAATTGCCCGGATTGGCTTTCATCATTCTGTGGGCATCATTCTCCGGCGACTGCGGGCGAAGCGCTCATGACGCCGCTGCGGCCCGTTCGAGCTCCGCGATGGACTCGGCCAAGTCGACGATGCGGCGCGCGTTCAGCACATGGAGGTTCTCGACCAGCTTGCCGTCAACTACGACGATGCCGCGGCCCTCGGCCATCGCGTCGGCATGGGCCTTGATGATTCGCCGCGACCAATCGACTTCCTCAGCCGAGGGGGCGAAGATCTGGTTGGCGACGGCAATCGTCTTCGGATGGATCAGCGTCTTGCCGTCGAAGCCGAGCTCGAGCCCCTGCTGACAGGACCGGGCGAAACCGTCCCTGTCATCGAGGTCGAGATGCACGCCGTCGAGGATCGCCAGCCCATAGGCCCGCGCCGCCAGCACGCACAGGCTGAGGCTCGTCAGCATCGGCAGGCGGTCCGGCGTATGCCGCGCCCGCAGATCGTTGGTCAGGTCGGACGTTCCCATGACCAGGCAAGTGACGCGCGGGCTGGCGCTGGCGATCGCCTCGGCATTGAGGATCGCCCGCGGCGTCTCGATCATGCACCAGAGATCGAGGTCCTGCGGCGCCCCGTTGGCGGCCATTACCGCCTCGGCCTGCCGCACCGATTCGACGTTCTCGGTCTTCGGCAGGAGGATGGCGTCGGCGCCCGAGCCGCTCGCCGCGACCAGATCGGCATAGCCCCAGGGCGTATTCAGGCCATTGACCCGGATGACGACCTCGCGCAGGCCGAAGCCGCCGGCCTGGACCTGCTTGCAGACCTGGGCTCGCGCATCTCGTTTCGCCTCCGGCGCGACGGCGTCCTCCAGATCGAGGATCAGCGCATCGGCCGCCAGAGTCCTCCCCTTCTCGAGCGCCCGGGCGTTCGACCCCGGCATGTACAAGACGCTACGGCGCGGCCGCGAACTGCGATCCATGTGGTCCGGCCCCCCATTTTACAGGTCAATCCCCGATTGATTTCCACGACTATAAAGAAAGGCCGGCCTGTGGCAAGCTTGCGGCCCGCAGACTCCTCCCCCAACAAACTCCTCCAAGGGCACGGAAACCTTGAACATCCTCTCGATCCAGTCCCGCGTCGCCTATGGCCATGTCGGCAATGCCGCCGCGGTGTTTCCCCTGCAGCGCCTGGGCTTTGATGTCTGGCCGATCGACACGGTCGGCTTCTCGAACCATCTCGGCTATGACACCTGGAGCGGGCGAGTGCACGAGCCGGCCGAACTCGCCGAGATCTTGGACGGGCTCGCCCGGCTGGGGGTGTTGGAGCGCTGCGACGCGGTGCTCAGCGGCTATCTCGGCGCGGCCGGGACCGGCGCGGTCGTGCTGGACGCCGTCGCCCGGGTTCGCGCCGCCAATCCGCGGGCGCTCTATTGCTGCGATCCGGTGATGGGTGACCGCGAGGGCGGACTGTTCGTCGGGCCGGACATCCCGCCGGTCTTCGACGGGCTGACGGCGGCGGCCGATATCGCGCTTCCCAATGCCTTCGAGCTGGAACAGCTGACCGGCGGCAGCACCGCGACGCTGGCGGCGGCGCTCGAGGCGGTCGATCGGCTGCGCCGATCCGGCCCCGATCTCGTGATCGTGACCAGCCTGCGGCGGCAGGACGGCCCGGCCGGTCGGATCGAGGTCCTCGGCGTTGATCAAGACGGCGCCTGGCTGGCGACGACGCCGTCGCTGAACTGTCCGACCTTTGGCGCCGGCGATACCTTCGCCGCGCTCTTCCTGGGCCACTATCTGCGCGACCGGAGCTTGGAAACGGCCCTCGCCCGCGCCGTGTCGGCGATCTACGCCGTCGTCGAGGCGAGTTCCGAAGCCGGCACCGAGGAGCTTCGGATCATCGCCGCGCAGGACGCGCTCGTCGCGGCCGAACCGCGATTCACGCCGGTGAAGGTCCGGTGAAGGGAATCGGGCGGCCGCCTCGATCCCAGCGGAGGCACCGCCATCGGCCATCCCTCCCGGGAACGGACGCTGTGACCAGCCACGAAAGGAAGCGCACGGCCCGCTCTACCACGCCTTCGGTAAACGGCTGCAAAAGACGATTAATCACAGTCCAGTGTGCGATTGAGTGCGGCGCAACGGTTGGAGCGCCCCTGTAATTTATCATTTTTTAGACCAGCAATTCGTCATCATCTAACGTTCTGCAACGGCAAGCTGGTTCCTGGGCACAGACGAGGTCGGCTCCATCGAAATGAGCGTGTACCCATGACGGATAGGCCCGACGAGGAAGCATGGACGGGTGCGGTCTTGAATAACAGCGCTCCCGCCGCGGGGAGCACATTGCGCCCGGACGATTTCCCCAATATCAGCCGAGCCTGGGCGTACTGGGACAGCCTCCGCACGGGCAGGCCGATGCCGGCGCGAGCCGATATCGACCCGGCCGCGATCAAGCCGCTACTGCCCTATCTTCTCCTGATCGACGTACTCCGCGATCCGCTGGACTTTCGCTTCCGCCTGGTCGGCACGGAAATTGATCGGATCGTGGCGGGGAACTACACCGGCATATGTTTCTCGGACCTGTCCCACATGCGGCGCGGGAACAAGGTTTGGGCTGAGTACGAGCGGGTCGTCGCAAGCGGTGCGCCCTTGTGCGCCGGAATCGACTATGTGGGTGCGGCCGATTACGTTCGGCGACTGGCCCATGCGCTGTTTCCGCTGGCGGACGACGGCCGGACGGTCAACGTGATCTGCACCGCCGTCGATCTGGAGCGGCGCTGGTGACGCAGTGACACAGCCCCGGGCAATTAGCACGCCGCGTGATTGCCATATGCTTGCCAGAAACCACACGGCAACCACGCGGCGACGCTAATAGACTGATTTGGTTTATCTAATTCCAGCCTACCGGCCGCCCGGCAGATAGTCCTTGATCAGATGCTCGGCGATCTGCACCGCGTTGAGCGCCGCGCCCTTGCGCAGATTGTCCGAGACGACCCAGAGGGAGAGGCCATCCGGAACGGTCGGGTCCTCGCGGAGGCGGCTGACGAAGACCGCGTCCTCGCCGACGCATTCGGCGGGGGTCACATAGCCCTCGTCGACGCGGTGATCGATGACGGTGACGCCCGGGGCCTCACGGAGCGCGGTGCGCGCCTCGTCGGCCGAGATCGGGCTCTCGAATTCGAGGTTCACCGCCTCGGCATGGCCGATGAAGACCGGGACCCGCACGCAAGTCGCGGAAACCGTGATGCTCGGATCGAGGATCTTCTTCGTCTCGACCACCATCTTCCATTCCTCCTTCGTCGAGCCGTCGTCCAGGAAGACGTCGATATGGGGAATGACGTTGAAGGCGATCTGCTTGGTGAACCGCTCGTTCTTGATCGGGTCGTTGACGTAGATCCCGCGCGTCTGGGTGAACAGTTCATCCATCGCTTCCTTGCCGGCGCCCGACACCGACTGATAGGTCGCGACGACGACCCGCTTGATCCGCGCCAGATCGTGCAGCGGCTTCAGCGCGACAACCATCTGGATGGTCGAGCAGTTCGGGTTGGCGATGATGTTGCGGCGGGTGTAGCCGGCGATGTCCTGAGGGTTCACCTCCGGCACGACCAGCGGAACCTCGGGATCCATGCGGAACTGCGAGGTGTTGTCGATGACGACGCAGCCGGCCGCGGCCGCGCGCGGCGCGTGGACCGCCGAGACCTTGGCGCCGGGCGAAAACAGCGCGATGTCGCACCCCTTGAAGTCGAACCCGTCCAGATCGCGCACCTTCAGAACGTCGTCCTCGCCATAGGAAACCTCGATGCCGGTCGAGCGCGAGGATGCGAGCGGCACCACCTCCGTAGCCGGAAATTCGCGCTCGGCGAGGGTGGACAGGATTTCGCGCCCGACATTTCCCGTCGCTCCGACAACTGCTACCTTGTAGCCCATGGCAAGTACCGTCCTTTGGTTGGGTCTGATGTCTATAACCTAGAAACCTCCGGCGTGCGTGACGTACGCCGCCGGGTATCCTCTTCAAGTCGCCGCCAATGCCGAAACCGATCCGCAGCTATGCCGAGTTCTGGCCTTTCTACCTCGCGGAGCACCGCCACCCGATGACGCGCGCCTTGCACCTGCTCGGAACCGGGATCGCCCTCGCGCTGATTGCGACGGCGATTCTCACGGCCGACTGGCGCTGGCTGATCGCCGCGGTAACCAGCGGCTACGCCTTCGCCTGGGCCGCGCATCTGTTCGTCGAGCACAACCGGCCCGCCACCTTCCGTCATCCCGTCTGGTCCCTCATCAGCGATCTCCGCATGCTGGCCCTGTGGCTGGCGGGCCGCCTCGACCGCGAACTCGTCAAGCACGGCATCGCCGCTCCGCACGCTTGAAAATACCCAATTAGAAAATATCCAACGAAAAAGGGCCGCTCGAAGCGGCCCTTTTGGTGTGCTTGTAGAGGAAACGATCAGCCGCCGGTTTTCGTCTCCGGAATCGGGGTCACCGGGGTTTTCCCGGTTCCGTCCACCGTGGTCACCGTCGTGGTTTCAGCCGTCACGTTATGGCCAGCGCAGGCAGCCGCGGCGATCCCCGGGATCGTCACGGCGGCGGCAAACAGGCCAGCCAAGGACAAAGCAGTTATTCTACCCATCGGCTCTACTCCTCTATTGGAGTTCCGGACCCGGACTGTAACCGGTCCCGACCGCGCTGTCGAGCGATTCCGCCGAATCGTTGGCGGCCGCCGCTTCCACCGTCGATGCCGGTTCAGCAGGCGTCGCCGTTTCGGCCGGCGGCGTTTGCGGCGACGGCTCTATCGCGCTGACTGTACCATGCTTCTTGATCATGGCTTCCTTCGGGCAGGAGCAAGCAGCCACTGCACCGCTCCACCCCGAGGCGGCAATCGCGAAAAGGGCCAGGACAGTCAGGCAGATAACGCGCATTTCCGGCACCTCGGCTCTGTCTAACTGACGAGGTTAGGCCTCGGCCACCCCACCGGTCAAGCTGGCCGGTCAAGCTGGGCCAGTATCACGCCGCCAGCTTGTCCAGCTCGCCGAGGATCGCGTCACCCATGCCGGAGGTCGAGACCTTGGTCGCACCCGGGGTCACGATATCGGCCGTGCGCAGGCCGCCCGCCAGCACCTTCTGCACGGCGCGCTCGATCAGGTCGGCATCGTCGCCGAGATTGAGCGAGTAGCGCAGCAGCATCGCGAAGCTGAGCAGCGTTGCGAGCGGGTTCGCCATGTCCTTGCCGGCGATATCCGGCGCGGTGCCGTGAACCGGTTCGTAGAGCGCGCGCCGACGCCCGGAAGCGTCCGCCGCGCCGAGCGAGGCCGACGGCAGCATGCCGAGCGAGCCGGTCAGCATCGCCGCGCAGTCGGACAGGAGGTCGCCGAACAGATTGTCGGTGACGATCACGTCGAACTGCTTGGGCTGGCGGACGAGCTGCATGGCGCAGTTGTCGGCATACATATGGCTGAGCTGGATATCAGCATAGTCGGCATCGTGCACCGCCTGCACCTCCTCGCGCCAGAGAATGCCGCTCTCCATCACGTTCGCCTTCTCGACCGAGCAGACCTGCTTGCGGCGCAGCCGGGCGAGGTCGAAGGCGACGCGAGCGACGCGTTGGATCTCCGGCGAGGTGTAGACCTGCGTGTTGATGCCGCGCCGGGTGCCGTCGGGCAGGGTTTCGATGCCGCGAGGGCTGCCGAAATAGACGCCGCCGGTCAGCTCGCGCACGATCATCATGTCCAGACCGCGGACGAGATCGGTCTTCAGGGAGGAAGCGTCGGCCAGCGCGTCGAAGACCAGGGCAGGCCGCAGATTCGCGAAGAGGTCCATCTCCTTGCGCAGCCGCAGGAGACCGCGCTCCGGCTTCCGCTCGAAGGGGAGGGCGTCCCATTTCGGGCCGCCGACGGCGCCGAGCAGAACCGCGTCGACCGCCATCGCCTGCGCCATTGTCTCGTCCGTCAGCGGCACGCCCTGCGCATCGATCGCGGCGCCGCCGACCAGCCCCTCGGAGAGATCGAAGGACACGGCGCGCCGCTGATCGAACCAGTCGATCACCCGCCGGACCTGACGCATCACCTCCGGCCCGATACCGTCGCCGGGGAGGATCAAAAGTTTCTTGTTGGATGTCATCTGTCTGTTCCGATTTAACAAATCATCAAAAATCAGCGGCCGCGAGGTGATCCATGCTTCGACAAGCTCAGCATGAGGAATTGCAAGGACCTCGTCCTGAGCCTGTCGAAGGACACACCGCTACGGCTTACGCCCAGAGCCAGGGCTGGCTGGCCCGGTTCCGTGCTTCGAAATCCTCGATCGCCGGCGCCTTCTGCAGCGTCAGGCCGATATCGTCCAGACCGTTCAGCAGGCAGTGCTTGCGGAACGGATCGATATCGAACTGGATGCGCCCGCCGTCGGGGCCGGTGATCTCCTGCTTTTCGAGATTGATGGCCAGGATCGCGTTGGCGCCGCGCTCGGCGTCGTCCATCAGCTTGTCGACCTGTTCCTGCGGCAGCGCGATCGGCAGAATGCCGTTCTTGAAGCAGTTATTGTAGAAGATGTCGGCGAAGCTGGGGGCGATGACGCACCGGATGCCGAAATCGAGCAGCGCCCAGGGCGCGTGCTCGCGGCTCGACCCGCAGCCGAAATTCTCGCCCGCGACCAGGATCACCGCCTTGCGGTAGGCCGGCCGGTTGAGCACGAAGTCTGGCTTCTCGGTCCCGTCCGGCTCATAGCGCATCTCGTCGAACAGATTGCGGCCAAGCCCGGTGCGCTTGATCGTCTTCAGGAACTGCTTGGGGATGATCATGTCGGTATCGACATTGATCATCGGCAGCGGCGCGGCGACGCCGGTGAGGGAGGTGAATTTCTGCATGTCTGGTCCGATGTCTTGAGGCCGCCCGACTTTAGCGGCCGGGCCGGGCCGTGTCACGCGGCGAGATCCTTCTCCATCACCACGCTATCGATCAGGATGCCGCCGCGCGTGGGATGCTTCCGGCGGTCCAGTTCGCGATAGCCGTGCCTTCGATAAAAGGGTTCACCGATCAAGGTTGCAGTCAGTCTCAACCGACGGCGCCCCCGGTCCCGCGCGATACTCTCGAGAGATTGCAGAAGGGCGCTCCCGACGCCGCGGCGAGCCATCTCCGGTGCAACATAGAGGGTGTTGATCTCTTCGCTCTTCAATCCGCCGAAGCCGACGATTCGGCTCTCCGCCTCCGCGACCAACAGGGTCTCGCCGGATGCCATCTCCTCGACATAGCCTTCAGCCCGCAGGCCCGCGGCCCAGCTCTCTACCTCCTCCGGTGCATAACCGGTCGGCCCGAGCTCCCGGATCGATTGCTCATGCACCCGAAGAATGGCGGTAGCGTCATCAGGGTGCACCGCGCGGACCTTGATGTCGAGCGGCGCCGGCATGGTCGAACTAGGCTCTCAGGTCAAATCCCGCACGTCGGTCAGCCGGCCGGTGACGGCGGCGGCAGCGGCCATGGCCGGGCTCATCAGGTGAGTGCGCCCGCCGCGGCCCTGGCGACCTTCGAAATTGCGGTTCGAGGTCGAGGCGCAGCGCTCGCCGGGCTCCAGCTTATCGGCGTTCATCGCCAGGCACATGGAGCAGCCGGGCTCGCGCCACTCGAAGCCGGCCTCGATGAAAACCCGGTCGAGCCCTTCCGATTCCGCCTGTTCCTTGACCAGGCCCGAACCGGGTACGACCATCGCCTGGACGGACGCGGCCACCTTGCGGCCCTGGACCAGTTGCGCGACGGCGCGCAGATCCTCGATCCGGCCGTTGGTGCAGGAGCCGATGAACACCCGGTCGACGGCAACGTCGCTGAGCGGGGTGCCGGGCGTCAGCCCCATGTAATCGAGCGCCCGCTGCATGGCACGGCGCCGGGTCTCGTCCTTGGCGCTTGCCGGGTCCGGTACCGATGCGGTGATCGGCAGCACATCCTCGGGGCTGGTGCCCCAGGTGACCTGCGGCGCGATCTCGGCCACGTCGAGCGTGACCTCCTTGTCATAGCGCGCGCCGGGATCGGACGGCAGGGTCCGCCAATGGGCGACCGCCTGCTCCCATGCCCCGGCCTTCGGGGCCATCGGCCGGCCTTTGAGATAGGCGAAAGTGGTCTCGTCCGGTGCGATGAGGCCGGCCCGCGCGCCGCCCTCGATCGACATGTTGCAGACCGTCATCCGCCCCTCCATCGAGAGGTCGCGGATCGCCTTGCCGGCATATTCGATGACGTGGCCGTTGCCGCCGGCGGTGCCGATCTTGCCGATGATCGCCAGGATCAGGTCCTTGGCGGTGAGGCCGACCGGCAGATCGCCTTCGACCGTGATCCGCATGTTCTTGGCCGGCTGCTGGATCAGCGTCTGAGTGGCGAGCACATGCTCGACCTCCGAGGTGCCGATGCCGAAGGCGAGCGCGCCGAAGGCGCCGTGGGTGGCGGTGTGGCTGTCGCCGCAGACGATGGTCATGCCCGGCTGCGTCAGCCCCTGCTCCGGCCCGATGATATGGACGATGCCCTGCCGGACGTCCTGCATGGAGAAGTAAGGCACGCCGAACTCGGCGCAGTTCTTCTCCAGCGTCTCGACCTGGATGCGTGATTCCGCTTCCTTGATGCCCGCGCTGCGATCCGTGGTCGGGACGTTATGGTCGGCCACCGCCAGCGTCGCTTGCGGCCGGCGGACCTGACGCCCGGCGGCCCGCAGCCCTTCGAAGGCCTGCGGGCTCGTCACCTCATGAACCAGATGGCGGTCGATATAGAGGCGGCAGACGCCGTCTTCCTGACGATCGACGACGTGACCATCCCAGATCTTGTCGAACAGGGTACGCGGATTCGCCATGCTCACTCTTCCCGATACGGCCCCTGGAAGGCGGTCCCGGGGCGCGGAACCTTACGAGGACGCTTCGGTATCGACGACGGTCTTGGCGCTCCGGTCGACATTCGCCTTGCCGGCGGCACCGGTCGTCTTCTCCGCGATCCGGGCCGACTTGCCGCGCCGGCCGCGCAGATAATACAGCTTCGCCCGCCGGACAGCGCCGCGCCGGACCAGTTCGATGCTGGCGATGCGCGGGCTGTAGAGCGGGAAAATACGCTCAACGCCTTCACCGTAGGAGATCTTGCGGATCGTGAAGGAGGATTGCAGCCCGGCGTTCCGGCGCGCGATGCAGACCCCCTCGAAGGCCTGAACGCGCTCACGCGAGCCTTCCACCACCTTGACGTTTACCCGCACGGTATCGCCAGGGGCGAAGTCCGGCGCCGCCCCGTTCGCGCTGAGCTTGGTAATCTGCTCTTGGTCGAGCTGCTGGATCATGTTCATCGCTTGCTTCCTTCTTCCTCGGCCGCCGCTTGGTCCAAATTTTTTAGGCCGGCGACGTAGCGGGTCCATAAATCCGGACGCCGGGCCCTGGTTGTCTCCTCGGCCTGGCGCCGCCGCCAAGCCCGTATCCGTTCATGGTGGCCGGACAGCAGAACTTCCGGCACCGCCCGCCCTTGCCATTCGGCCGGCCGGGTATAATGGGGGTATTCGAGCAACCCCCGCTCGAAACTCTCTTCCTCCAGCGTCGCCGGCGCGCCAAGCACGCCCGGCAACAGCCGCACGACCGCGTCGATCAGCGCGATCGCCGCCGGTTCCCCGCCCGACAGCACGAAATCGCCGAGGCTGATCTCGTCGACCTGCCGCGCTGCCAGCACCCGCTCGTCGACCCCTTCATAACGCCCGCAGAGCAGCGTCACCGACGGCCGCGCCGCAAGCTCTCGCACGATGGACTGCGTCAGCAGCCGTCCGCGCGGGCTGAGATAGATGGCGGGTGCCGCATCGGCGTCGCCCGTATCGGCATCGGCAGTCGCCGCGATCGCCGCATCGACCACGTCGGGCCGCATTACCATGCCCGGACCGCCGCCGAAGGGAGTGTCGTCGACGGAGCGGTGTTTATCGCGCGCAAACGCGCGCATGTCTACTGTTTCCAGCGCCCAGAGCCCCGATTCCAGGGCCTTACCGGCGAGCGACAGGCCGAGCGGACCCGGAAACATCTCCGGGAAGATCGTCAGGACCCGGGCGGTCCAGCAGGGTGCAGCTGCAGTCATTCCGCTTCCTCCGGCCGGCCGGCCGGCTCCAGCAACCCCGACGGCGGATCGAGCAGGATACGCCGCCCCGCAATGTCCACCAGCGGAACCACGGCCCGGGTGAAGGGCGCGACGATCGTCGTGCCGCCGGATGCCGGCTGGATCTCGAGCACGTCACCCGCTCCGTAGTTCTGCACCGCCACCACCCGGCCGAAGCGCGATCCGTCCGCCAGATCGACGGCAAGGCCGATCAGATCGGCATGGTAGAATGCCTCTTCCTCCGGCTCCGGCAATGCCGCGCGCGGGACATAGAGCCGCATCCCCTTCAACGCCTCCGCCGCATTGCGGTCACCGATTCCGTCGATGCGGGCGATCACCCCCCCCTTGGCCGGCCCGATGACCGCCAGCGTGAACCGGCGCGCCCCGCTCTCGTCGGACACCGGGCCATAGGCCGCGACATCCGCCGGCTCGGCCGTGAAGCTCTTGATCCGCACCTGGCCCCGGACCCCGTGCGCCCCGGCGATCGCCCCGACCAGGATTCGCGGTTCGGCGTTTCCGGCCATGGCGAGTCCGCCAAGCGCCTGCGCCTATTCCGCCGGCGCCTCGGCGGCCGCGGCCCGGGCCTCTTCCGCCGCCTTCAGCCGCTCCTGCGCCTTGGCCTTCGGCTGACTCTTCTTCGTCTGCTCCGTGCGCGGCCGCTCCGGCATCAGGCCGGCCTGGCTGAGGAACTTCGCGACGCGGTCCGTCGGCTGGGCGCCGACCTTCAGCCAATGCTCGAGCCGTTCGTTGTTCAACGTGACCCGCTCCGGATGATCCCGCGCGACCATCGGGTTGTAGGTGCCGACCTTCTCGATGAACCGGCCGTCGCGCGGGCTGCGCGAATCGGCGATCACGAGGCGGTAGAAGGGGCGCTTCTTCGCACCGGCGCGGGCGAGACGGATCTTCAACGACATGCTTTGCTTGCTCCTTGTGGACGCCTTATGGACGATTAAATGGGTTTGGTTGGCCTAGCGCGGCATCAGGCCGCCGAGGCCGTGGCGCATCAGGCCCTTCTTGCCGAGCTTGTTCATCTGCTTCATCATTCGGCCCATCTCCTGATGCTGCTTCAGGAGCTTGTTGACCTCCTGCACCGTGGTGCCGGATCCGGCGGCGATGCGCTGCTTGCGCGAGGCCTTGATCAGCTCAGGCTTGCGCCGCTCGATCTTGGTCATCGAGGAGATGATCGCCTGCTGGCGGCCGAGAAGCTTGTCGTCGAGCTTGGCGCCGGCGAGCTGCTTCTGCATCTTGCCGATACCGGGCAGCATGCCCATGACCCCGCCGAGGCCGCCCATCTTCTGAAGCTGCTTGAGCTGCTGGGCGAGGTCGTTCAGGTCGAACTGCCCCTTCTGCATCCTGGCGGCAAGCTTCTCCGCCTCTTCCTGCTCGATGGTCTCGGCCGCCTTCTCGACCAGGCTGACCACGTCGCCCATGCCGAGGATGCGGCCGGCGACCCGGTCCGGATGGAAGTCCTCCAGCGCGTCCAGCTTCTCGCCGACGCCGAGCAGCTTGATCGGGCAGCCGGTGACCGCGCGCATCGAGAGCGCCGCGCCGCCGCGGGCGTCGCCGTCGATGCGGGTCAGCATGATGCCGGTGAGGCCGACGCGCTCGTTAAAGCTCTTCGCCACGTTGACCGCGTCCTGACCGGTCATCGCGTCGGCGACGAGCAGCGATTCCACCGGTTTGACCGCGTCGCGCACCGCCGCGACCTCGCCCATCAGCTCGTCATCGACATGCAGCCGGCCGGCGGTGTCGAGCATCACCACGTCATAGCCTTCGAGCCGCGCCGTCTGCATCGCCCGGCGGGCGATCGCCACCGGCGGCTCGCCGGGCACGATCGGCAGAGTGGGGACATCCGCCTGGATGCCGAGGATGGCGAGCTGCTCCTGCGCGGCGGGCCGCCGCGTGTCGAGCGAGGCCATCAGCACCTTGCGCTTGTCGCGGGTCTTCAGCCGCAGCGCGATCTTGGCCGTGCTGGTCGTCTTGCCCGAGCCCTGCAGGCCCAGCATCAGCACGGGCACCGGCGCCGGGGCATTCAGATTGACGCCCTTGGACTCGGCGCCCAGCGTCTCGACCAAGTGATCATGGACGATCTTGACGACCATCTGGCCGGGGGTGACGCTCTTCACCACCTGCTCGCCGACGGCCTTCTCCTTCACCCCGGCGACGAAGTCCTTCACCACCGGCAGCGCCACGTCGGCCTCGAGCAGGGCCACGCGCACCTCGCGCAGCGCGGCGTCGACATCGGCCTCGGACAGCGCACCGCGCTTCCGCAGCCGGTCGAACACCTCGCCCAGTCGATTGCTTAGGTTTTCAAACATGCTTCGTCCAACCACCGTGAATCTGCGATCGAGAGTCGCCGTACCCCCAACGCAAAAGCGCATTAACGCCCGTGCGCGACACTCGCGGACGGGCGGAGCCCCTCGGGGCCGGAATTCCTTGCTGTAGCAGGCGAACCGGAACGTAGGCGCGCCGTTTGGCGGAGTCAAGGCGATTGCAGCAGCCTTAATCCCCCCCGACCACCTGTTCGCCTCAGCGTCCGGACAGACCGAATCAAGCCGTCAAGGAATTTTACAATTCATACCTCAGCAGGTCGACTGCTTTCGATAAGTAACTATAAGAAAACAACATAATAATTTGGCACAAATTTTGCAATACGTCCGTCGTTCTGAAATTTTTTAATAAGGGGGTGGCTAAAATGGTTAATATTAGGGGGCTTACGCGGTCGGTTATACTGGCAGCCGCGGTTTCCTTGGGTTCCTGGAACACAATCGGATCCACTGCTCATGCGGCCGTGATCACGAATGGTTTTACTTTCTCCGTGGCCAGCCACGGGGATACATCCTTCGGGACTCACTTTCACTCCAGCACCGGAGGAGAGTTCGGGAACCCGGCCGGAAAGGCTGAGGTCGGCCGGTACAACGACGTATCTAACAACGAAGAGGTCCGCGGACTTTCCGAATATAATCTGACGGGCCTTTCGAACACCGCCAGCGCTTTCGTGAGCTTCGAGGTCTTCGACGACGGAGGGTTATTCGAAGGAGAGAACGATTTCCCGTTCGACGGAAGCATCTCGATCTTCGCCTATTCCGGAAACAATACGGAGAACGTCGCCGACTATCACGCGGCGTCCATCGGTACCGTCGGCTCCTTTCTGACGAGCGGGCTTGTGATCGGCAACACGCTCAGCTTCGACATCACGTCGATTTTCAATGACCTTATCGATGCGGGCGCCACCTCCCTGGGTATTCGGCTCGCGGCATCGCCGCTTCCCGACCGTGGCGCCTGGACGTTCGACAATTTCCGCCTGACCACCGAAGATCTGACGACCACACCCGTTCCCGAACCGGCGACGCTCGCTCTCCTGGGCGTCGGCCTCGCCGGACTCGGTCTGATGCGGCGGCGTCGCCGCGCCTAAGGTCTTCCGCGAAGCGCCGGTCCCGCGCGGACCGGCGCATTTCCCTGTGCCTGCCATGGCCCGGCGCGGGTAGGAGCGCGGGAAATCCCATTAGACTCCGGCCCGATCTCGCGCCATATAGCAGGGCATCATGGGCGCGCTGAGTTTTACCAAGATGCATGGGCTGGGCAACGACTTCGTCGTTCTCGACGGGCGGGTGCGGCCGCTCGACCTTACGGCGGCGCAGGCGCGGGCGATCGCCGACCGGAAGACGGGGATCGGCTGCGACCAGTTGATCCTGCTGGAACCGGCGCGAAATGGCGCCGACTTGCGCATGCGCATCCGCAATGCCGATGGCGGCGAGGTTGAGGCCTGCGGCAACGCGACCCGCTGTGTCGCGGCGCTGCTGATGGCCGAGCGGCAGACCGACCGGGTGACGATCGAGACCGAGGCCGGGCTTTTGACGGCGGAGGCCGCCGGGGCAGACCGGATCGCCGTCGATATGGGGCCGGCGCGGCTCGACTGGCAGGAGGTTCCGCTGGCCGCGGCGGCCGACACGCTGCATCTCGACTTGGCCGAGGGGCCGCTGGCCGACCCGGTCGCGGTCAATATCGGCAACCCGCACGCCGTCTTCTTCGTCGAGAATGCCGAGGCGATCGACCTTGCCCGGATCGGGCCGGTGCTGGAGCGCCATCCGATGTTCCCGGCGCGCGCCAATATCGAGGTCGCCACGGTGCTGTCGCCGACCCGCATCCGGATGCGGGTGTGGGAGCGCGGCGCCGGCATCACCCGGGCCTGCGGCACCGGCGCCTGCGCGACCCTGGTGGCGGCGGTGCGACGCGGCCTGGCCGAGCGCAAGGCGGAGCTGCGGCTCGACGGCGGCGCGCTGGAGATCGAATGGCTGGAGAACGGCCATGTCCGGATGACCGGGCCGGCGGCGCGCAGCTTCGCGGGCAGGATCGACGAGTCGCTGCTGGCGGGAGGCGGTCATGAGTGAGCCACAGATCCTGACTTTCGGCTGCCGCCTGAACGCCTTCGAGTCCGAAGTGATGCGCGAGCACGCGAAGAGCGCCGGCCTCGCCGATACGATCATCGTCAACACCTGCGCCGTAACCGCCGAGGCGGAGCGGCAGGCCCGGCAGGCGATCCGCAAGGCACGGCGCGACCATCCGGAAGCGCGGATCATCGTTACCGGCTGCGCCGCACAGATCGACCCGCAGGGCTTCGCCGCGATGCCCGAGGTCGACCGGGTGCTGGGCAATGAAGAGAAGCTGAAGGCCGAGAGCTTCGGCGCAGCGGGTGAACATCGGCGCGTGGCGGTCAACGACATCATGAGCGTGCGCGAGACCGCCAGCCATCTGATTTCCGGTTTCGAGGGCCGGACGCGCGCCTTCGTCCAGGTCCAGCAGGGTTGCGACCATCGCTGCACCTTCTGCATCATCCCCTATGGCCGGGGGCCGAGCCGCAGCGTGCCGCTGGGCGAGATCGTCGCGCAGGTCCGCGCGCTGGTCGAGGCCGGCACCCGCGAGGTGGTGCTGACCGGCGTCGACATCACCGCCTATGGCGCCGACCTGCCCGGCCGGCCGACGCTGGGCCAGATCGCGCGGCGCCTGCTGGCACAGGTGCCGGAGTTGCCCCGGCTGCGGCTTTCCTCGCTCGATCCGGTGGAGGTCGACGCCGACCTGATCCGGCTGATCGAGGGCGAGCCGCGGCTGATGCCGCATCTGCATCTGAGCCTGCAGGCCGGCGACGACATGATCCTGAAGCGGATGAAGCGCCGCCACAGCCGGACGGACGCGATCGCGTTCTGCCGGCGGGCGCGTGATCTTCGGCCGGATATCGTGTTCGGCGCCGATCTCATCGCCGGCTTCCCGACCGAGACCGAGGCGATGTTCGAGAACAGCCTGGGGCTGGTCGAAGAGTGCGACCTCACCTATCTGCATGTCTTCCCCTATTCGGCGCGGCAGGGGACGCCGGCGGCGCGGATGCCGCAGGTCCCAGGTGCGGCGCGCAAGGAGCGGGCGGCGCGCCTGCGGGCGGCCGGCGATGCGGCGCGACATCGGTTTTTCGCAGCGCGCCGGGATCGGGACGCCGCCGTCCTGGTTGAAAAGACCGTGGACGGACGGTCCCACGGCCATAGCGAGCATTTCGCCCCGGTGCGGATCGACGGCGAAGCCGCACCCGGGGCGATCGTGACCGCCCGAATCACCGGCGTGACCGAGCAGGAACTGATTGGGCAGAGAATCGGATGAGCGAGACCGAGACCACACAAGAGGCGGCCGCCAAGCGCGGCTGGTTCGCGCGCATGCGCGAGGGCCTCAGCCGGTCCTCCAGCCGGCTGAGCGAGGGCATCACGGGCATCTTCACCAAGCGTCGGCTCGACGACGCGACGCTGGAGGAGCTGGAGGAGCTGCTGATCGCCGCCGACCTCGGCGTCACGACGGCGGCGGAACTGACGGCGACCCTGCGCCGGAACCGCTTCAACCAGGAGGTCACGCCGGAGGAGGTGCGCGCCGCGCTGGCCGAGGAGATCGCCAAGATCCTCGAACCGGTGGCCGAGCCCTTCGAACTCGATCCCGCGAAGAAGCCGCAGGTGATGCTGGTGGTCGGCGTCAACGGCAGCGGCAAGACCACGACCATCGGCAAGCTGGCCAAGGCGCTGCGCGAGGAAGGCAAGTCGGTGATGCTGGCGGCCGGCGACACTTTCCGCGCCGCCGCCGTCGAGCAGCTCAAGATCTGGGGAGACCGGACCGGTGCGCCAGTAATCGCGCGCGAGACCGGCGCCGACGCCGCGGGCCTCGCCTATGACGCGCTTGTCGAGGCACAGCGGGCGGGCGTGGACCTGCTGCTGATCGACACGGCCGGCCGGCTGCATAACAAGGCCGATCTGATGGCCGGGCTGTCCAAGATCATCCGCGTGCTGCGCAAGGTCGACGAGACGGCGCCGCATGACTGCCTGCTCGTGCTCGACGCAACGACGGGGCAGAACGCGCATCAGCAGGTCGAGGTGTTCCGTGAGATCACCAACGTGACCGGCCTGGTGGTAACGAAGCTGGACGGCACCGCCCGCGGCGGCGTCCTGGTTGCGCTCGCCGAGAAGTTCAAGCTGCCGGTCCATGCGATCGGTGTCGGCGAGGGCGCCGACGATCTGCGTCCCTTCGAGGCCCGCACCTTCGCCCGCTCGCTGATGGGGTTGGACTCTTAAGCCTTCGCGCGCTGAGAGGTCAGAGTGCCGCCTGCCCGGCGGCATAGGGCGACTCTTCCGCACCCGGATAGCGCGGCGGCCGGATATCCGCCGGCGGCTGCGTGTCGGTGTCGTACCAAGCCCGATTCCGCAGACGAATGTATTCCAGCGGGTCATGACTGCAAAAGACCTCCACCGGTTCCGGCTGCGCTCGCGCCAGCCCGCGCAGGCGATGCTGGTTATGCAGGCGCGCGCGTCGGTCGACCTCCATCATCCGTTGATAGGCACGCAAGCCGGGCGGGCAGGACGGGGCCGCCGGATTCATCTCCTCCACGTGAAAGTAGGCATCGCCGGCATGCAGCAGCCAGCGGTCCGGCAGCCGGATTACAACGCCGCTGTGGCCCCAGGTGTGCCCGATCAATGGGACCAGCAGAATTTCCGGCGGCAGGCCGTCGAGGTCGCGTACGCAGTCGAACCCGAACCAGGGCTCGCCGCCCGCCCCATAGTTCCGCCAGCGGACATGCTTGTCCCATTGCAGCGGCCGATAGCGCTGGCGGGCGATGAAGCCGCGGCGCCCTTGGCTTGCCGCCTGCAGTTCTGCACCGAGGAGATGGACCACAGCCTCCGGAAAGTCCTCGATCCCGCCGGCATGGTCGAAGTCCAGATGGGTAAGGACGATGTGGCGAACATCGGTTGCCCGGAAGCCAAGCTGCTCGATCTGGTGCAGCGCGGTCTGCTCATCCTGCAGCCGGATGCCGTTCAGCAACAGGAAGAACCAGCCGAGCCGCGGCCTCGGCTTCCGCACGTCGCGCAAACCGATACCGGTATCGACCAGAACCAGCCCGTGGCGGTCCGTCTCGATCAACAGGCAATGGCAGACGAGCCGGCGCAGGCTGGGATCGCGGCGCCAGCCATACATCAGGGCTCCACCCCAGGGACACATGGTCCCGCAGCTCAAATGATGAATGCGCATGATCTGGCTCCCGCCGATGGCGAATAGAACAGCGGAGCCGGGGTGCAGTTCCCGAAATTACGCGACCAGGGGCTAACCCTGATCGCGGCGGAGGCCGGCAAGCAGCGCGAGCGCGGCGAAGCTGACGGCGAGCGTCAGCGGCAGGCCCTCGGGCCCGAGAAGCCGCATGGCGCCGCCGGCCACCGGCGGGCCGATGATGCCGCCGATGCCCCACATGAAGGCGAAGGCGGCGTTGCCGGCGAGCAGCAGGGCTCCGGTGAACCGATCGCCCAACTCCGCCAAAGCCACGGTGAAGACGCCGAAGGCGACGGCGCCCCACAGGATCAGCAGCGGCCAGAGTACGACCGGCACGGTGATGGAGAAGGGCAAGGCCAGGCTGCCGGCAACGGCGAGCACGGCGCAGCCGATCATGACAGCGCGGCGCGACAGGCGGTCGGAGAGCCAGCCGATCGGGTATTGCAGCAGCACATTGCCAATGGCCAGAACGCCGACGATCGCCGCGGCTGTGGCCTCGCCCAGCCCGTGGCGCAGGGCGTAGATCGGCAACAGCGACAGCACGGCCTGATCGAACAGCGCCAATATGGCGACGGCCGTGAGGAGGACGGGGGCAAGCGGCAGGAAGCGCAGCAGCGTCGGGCCCTGTTCGTTGGCGAAGGCGGGCAGCGATCTGCGGGCGAGGAACAGCAGCGGCAAGGAGGCGAAGGCGGTGCCCGCCCCGATCAGGAACGGCGCCCACCCGTCCGGTCCGGTGAGCGATAGCGTGAAGGGGCCGGCGGCGAAGCCGCCGGAGAGGACGGTCGCGTAAAGCCCCATGACCCGGCCGCGGACCTTGGCGGTCGAGAGCTGGTTGATCCAGGTTTCGCTGACCACATACAGGCCGTTGATTCCGATGCCGAGGAGGAAGCGCAGCAGGAACCATAGGGTGAGCGAGCGGGTGGCGCCGAGCGCCAGCAGTACCAGCCCGGTGAGAGCAATCGAGGCGACAACCACCTGCCACGCGCCGAAGCGCTGCGCCACCTTCGGGATGACCAGCGAGAAGGCCAGCAATCCCAACGGCGTCATGGCGGCGTTGAGGCCGATCAGGGCCGCGTCAACGCCCTGCGCCTCCAGCACCAGCGCGAGCAGTGGGTAAGTGAGACCCATCGTGACCGCGAAAATTCCGAGCGTCACGATGACGGCGGCAATGGCGAGCCAGGGGACCGGGCCGGCCTCCGCGACATCGCGACGGCCGACAGCGGCGGCCCGTTCGGACGATCGGTCGAAGGGCAATACGAACCTCTTCTGCTTTCCGGCGAGCCGGTTCATTCCGGCCAAGCGTGGAATGCCTGCTTGTTACCAACTTTCGTGGAAAGTTGGTACAGCAGTTGATCTTGCCTCAGGTTGAATTTCAGCTTGGGTTGGAGAGCGGGCATCGACCGGCAAGGCGCCTGAACATTTTCTAGTTCCGCATGTCGGATCGGGCGCCCCTCGGTCGTCCTCTGGTTGCCACACTACTGGGGGAGCGGTGATGACGTTCGGAGCGACACAAGGGCGGATCGGCATCGGCCCGCATGAGAGTCCGACCTGCAGCCGCCGGCTGCTGTTGGTCGGAGGCGCACTAATGGCCGCGGGTCTCGGCCGCAGCGATAGGGGGTTCGCGATGGAAAACAAGGAAATGACTGGAAACAGCGGCTATGCGACGGTCGACGGCCTGCGTGTCTATTACGAGCTGCACGGCGGAGCGCCGGACGCCGGAGAAACACCGGTCGTGCTGCTGCATGGCGGGATGATGTCGATCGATACGGCCTTCGCCGACGACCTGCTTCCCCGCCTCGCAGGCACGCGGCCGGTGATCGCCATCGAGCAACAGGGGCACGGGCATACCGCCGACCGCGAGGGTCCGGCGAAGGTCGACCGGATGGTCGACGACACGGCCGGCGTGCTGACGCATCTGGGGATCAGGCAGGCCCACTTCGTCGGCCACAGCCTGGGCGGAATGATCGCACTCGGCATGGCGGTCCGCCATCCGGACCTGGTCCGCAGCATCACCCCGATCAGCGCGACCTACACCCTTGAGGGGATGCTGCCCGAACTGGTTCAGATGCAGCGCAACCCGGCGCACCAGCCCTCGGCCGACCTGATCCCGCTTCTGCCGACCGAAGCCGACTTCATCGCCTGGCAGGCGAGCTACCAGCGCAACGCCCCCGATCCGGCTGTGTTCGACCGCGTGCTGGCCAAGCTGAACAAGATGCTGGCGGAATGGGAAGGCTGGAGCCAGGCCGAACTTCGCGCCGTGCGTGCGCCGGCCCTGCTCGTCATCGGTGACAACGATTTCGTGCGGATCGAGCATGCCGCGGAGATGGCGCGCCTAATTCCCGACGCCCAACTTGCCGTCCTGCCGGGCACGACGCATATGAACATCATCGACCGCGGTGCCTGGCTCATGCCGCTGATCGAGGCGCGGTTGGAGTCGAGCTAGGCGCAACCCAGCGGTTCGGGACCGCCGGACCGCTTCCCCGCCTGCCCGCGACGGCAGGCGGGGAAGCGGTCGAGCCCTAGAAGTTCCCTGCCTCCCCGACAGGATTGCCGCGGGCGTGGAACGCGGCGTGGCCGCGCGCCTCGTCGTAATGCGAGAGCGCCCAGCGCACCGATGGGAAGGCGATGTCGTCCCACGGGATCTCGTCCCAGCGGAACAGCCCGACCTCGGCGCTTTCCGGGCCGGCGGAAATGTCGGGCGAAATCAGGCGGGCGCGATAGATCACCTGGACCTGACTCAGCCGCGGGATGCTGTAGACGCCGAGCACACCCTCGAGCTCGATGCGCGCCCGCGCCTCCTCCCACGCTTCGCGGAGCGCGCCTTCGTCCGTCGTCTCCTGCAGTTCCAGATAGCCGGCCGGCAATGTCCAGAAGCCGGCGCGCGGGTGGATCGACCGTCGGCAGAGCAGGATCTTGTCCTCCCAGCCGCAGACCGAACCGACGACGACCTTCGGGTTCTCGTAATTGACGAAGCCGCAATCGGTGCAGACCAGCCGCGAACGATTGTCCCCTTCGGGAACGCGTCGGACGAAGCTACCCGGAAAAGTCCCGGGCGGTGTTCCAGCAGACTCGGACATGGGGCTAATGTGGCGCGCAGAGCCTGATCAAGCAAGCCGATCCGGGCGGGTCGAAGCCCTACGGCTTGATGATCGATCCATCATCGGTGCCGATGAAGCCGCCATCGACGGTATAGCTCTTGCCGTCGGTCACCGAGAAATTGCCGACCGTCGCGGTTATCGGATCCGGATTCGTGAACCTCACCAAGACGCCGTCGGCCGTGCCGTTGAGCGGTCCGTTCTGATCCATCTCGGTCAACGTGCCACTGAACATGCCGACGAGCCGATGGTGGGTGCCGGACTCGCTGACCGTGCCGCCGAAGGCGCGGCCGTCGAAGTCGGTGATCGACAGATCTCCCGTGCGGCTCGCGAAGTCGGCCGTCAGCGAGAAGTCGCCATCCGCAACGCGGAGCGTGCCGCCATCCTCCACTGTTCCGATGGCGAAGCCCGTGAGCGTTGCCGTTCCTGCCGCCGGAAGCGGCAACGGGTCGAGGTTCGCAAGACCGAACTGAGCGCCGATCGCATCGAAATCGACCGACACGCCGCCGCTACCGCCGCCGATGGCGTCGATATCGGTGAGGTCGAAGGATTGGCTTGCCTCAGTCGCTTGGACGGCATCATCGGTGGCGGCCGGATCGGCGATCTCCGCCGTGGCGGGATCGGCCAGCCGTTCAGTCACCGCAAGGCTGCGCCGCGACGGGTCGTCGATCGTACCGGGCTGGACGCCGGAGCCGATCGTGACGATGGCCGTCCGCGCGACCCGCGCGTCGGTCGGCGTTTCGCCGGCACCGCCGGACTCGCCCTCGGTGCCTTCGAGGCCGTCCAGAATGGCGGCAATCTCCTCCGGCGAAGCCGGCTCGATCGCAGTCAGGGCGCCGTCCGGCCGCACCGTCACCTTATAGCCGGGGCGCTGCAGCCGCGCATCGCCGCCTGCGGCCGAGGCGACCAGAAGCTCTTCTCCATAAATGAAGATCGCAGTGGTGGTTCCGGCTCCGTCGACCCGGAACAGGGCGACGCCGCCGCGGATGCTGAGGACCGCAGTCGGCGTGCGCAACTCGACCGGATTGGTCTTGCTGATCCGTCCTCCGACATAACGGAACACACCCTTCGCCAGGCTGCCGGCGAGCTCCCCCGAGCCGGCTTCGGGATCGAACAGGAAAGCGTCGATGACGAGGTCGGAATTAGGGCCCACGGTCAGCGACGATTCGTCGATGAACAGGATCTGCGCCTGCCCCCGATCGGTCGTGGTGATCCGCTCGCCGAAGACGATGTCATAGCCGATCACCAGGGTCCGCTGGCCGAAGGTCTGGGAGAATCCTTTCGTCGTCGGATTGACCGCGGCGGTCACGCCGACCTCGACCTCCTGCGCCGAGGCATCCTGTGCCAGCGCCGCGCCGGCAAGAAGCAGACCGAGACTACCCAATCGTCGACGCATCGATATCCTTCCTTCTGCTAGAAGCTCCAGGCCGCGCCGACGGTCGCCGACCAGTTGTCATACTCATAATTCGGCAGGTTGCTATCGACGACGAACCGCTGGAGATTGACGATCAGCGACCAATCCTCGGCAAGGCCGATATCCGTCGCCACACCCAGTCGCCACTCCCGATCGGACCGCTTGACGGTCGGATCGACCAGAGGATCGGATGCGTCGTAATCGGTCCAGATGCGCCCCGCGGAAAGGGTCGTCACCCACGGCAGGCCGGTCAGCCCGAACGGCGCCTGGTACTGTTTGGTGTAGCCGACGAACAGGCGATATTCGCGGTTCGAGGCGAAGGCGGCATGCAGCGATTCGTCGCTTAGCCCGACCGTCGCGGAGAAGAGGCTGGTCGGAGTCAGCGCATAGGCACCGCCGAGGTCGAACACCCATTCGTGGCCGTCGCGATCATGCGCATTCGGCCGCTTTCGGGTATCGTTGTAGTCGCGGTCGAGATAGGCGCCGCCGCCGGTCAGGCGCAGCCGGTCCCAAGGCAGGTAGTCCGCCTCGAGGCCGGCGCCCAGCGTCCGGAAATAGGACTCGTCGTCCAGCCATACGTAATTGGCGATGCTATAGGGCCGGATGGTGGCGCCGTCGAGAAAATCGGGAAGCAGCGCGAAGCGCGGGCCGCTTGCCAGCTCGAGGAGCCCGGCATCGAGCTGCTCCTCGTCCTCGTGACGCGAGAAATAGCCGGTCGCCGTCGTCTCGAACCGCTCGTCCGGCCACTGCGTGCCGAGGTCGTAACTGTGGGTCGCGCGCGCCGAGAGGAACATATTGGCGTCGCTCTGCTCAGTGAAGGCATCGTCCAGCCGGCCGGTGCCGCCGAAGACCCTTACCTCGGGCGAGGCGGGGCCGGCATTCGCGTTACTCTGCCAACGGCCACCGAAAAGGACCGCGCCGTCGATGCGGTGGCGGGCCGTGCGCTCGTCGATCTCGTCGAGATAGGTCCGCGCCCGGTGGCGCACCGGCTCCGGCACCGCTTCGCTTTCGAGCGCCCGGACCAAATAGCTGCGCGCGAGATCATAGGAACCGAGGCGGTAATAGAGGGCGCCGAGCTCCAGCCGCACCCGCGGCAGATCGGGGTTGAACAGCAGCAGCCGCTCGAGCGCCGCGATCGCGGCCTCGTAATTCTCGAGCCGGATCGCCAGCTCCGCATAACGGAAGACGAGATCGAGATCGGCCGGGCGGCGGAGCATCTCCTGAAACGCCGACTCATAGGCGCGCTGGAGAACGGCCTGATCTGTGGAGGGCCGAGCGGCTGCCGCGTCAGCCCCCTGATCCGCGGCCATACCGCAGATTGCAACGAGGAGAAGACATGGAAAAAGAATGGCACGCCGAGCGCGCCGACCCGGAAAGCTGCGCATAAGATGACGCCCGATCTTGTTTTTTGTCGGAAGGCGGCCGACCGATATCGCCGCCATCCTTCGTTTTGGTCAGTCAAAAACTATGGGTGAGGAGCCGAAACGGCGCGGGACCGAGCAGCAGCGCCGCTCGCGACGCCGCGTGCTGAATCTCCCGCCTGCCTTAAGTGACGGCGCCCCGTGGCGACGATACTGCATGCAGCAATATTTCCTCGCCAGCGCCATTACATAGCATGGAAGAAAGGGATAAGAAAATTGAATCTCAATTACTTGCGGTTTTCGATGCGTCGGATCACTCCCATCCGGCGGCATCGGCCCGGTCGGTGCCCCGCCGCGAACCTGCCGACGGCGGAGCAGGCGCACCCGAAATATAGGACGGAACGCTCAAGTTTAGCGGTAATGGTTTCTTAAAATGCCTATGTAATGCTGCCTAAATACAAAGGCCCTCATGTGCGTCTTTGACATGTCGGCCGATGCGTGCCGCCGCCGGATCATGCGGCCTTGCAGCCCTTGGCGCTCCACCGTCGGAGCGATCGACGCACGAAGGGCTTCGAGCGAAGCCCGATGGACCGGTTTTCGGCGAAGCCAGGTCCGGGAACCAGGCCGCAGGACGTTACCGGTCGGGCAATGATGGCTGCATGAGGACAACAGTGATCCAATGGCACCGACGATGGCAGACGCAAACCATCTGCTTGGCCTAGCGCGCGACAAGTCCGTCGAGGGGCGCAAACGCCTTGTGGCTATCGTCGCCGACCTGCTCTCGGAGCGGGAGACGGTCGTCACGGCGCAGGAACGCGTCTTAATGACCGATATCCTGAAGAAGCTGATCCACGACGTCGCTTTGCCGGTGCGGCGCGCACTCAGCGAGCGACTGGCGACGGCCGGCAATGTTCCGCACGAGATCGTCGTCACTCTGGCCAATGATGAGATCGACGTCGCCGCGCCGATCCTGCTGAAGAGCGATGCGCTGCTGGACATCGAGCTCATCGAGATCGTCCGCCACCGGTCGCTCGACCACCAGCTGACTGTCGCAATGCGGCGGACGGTGACCGAGCCCGTGTCCGACGCACTGGTCGAGACCAACAATGTCGACGTCATCAAGACGCTTCTCGAAAATCCGAACGCACGGATCTCTGAGGCGACGATGGCCTACCTCGTCGACCGGTCGAAGACCGTCGACAGTTTCCAGGAGCCGATCCTGCGGCGGCGCGACCTCAGCCCGAGCTTGGCGAAGAAGATGTATTTCTGGGTCTCGGCGGCCCTGCGCCAGCATATCGTGGAGAGCTTCGACATCGATGTGACGGCGCTGGACAATGCGATCGAGGCGGTCACGGCAGAGGCGCTGAAGAAGGTCGCGGAGGACGCCGACCCGGCCGACTCCGGCGCGGCCATGGTGCTGGCCCGACGGATCGCCGAAGCGAACGAGATCACGCCGCAACTGCTGATCCAGACGCTGCGGCAAGGCGAAATCCCCCTGTTCGAGGCGCTACTCGCCCAATTGAGCAAGCTTAGGCTGACCTTAATTCGGCGCTTTCTCTTCGAGCCCGGCGGAGAAGGCCTTGCCATCGTCTGCCGAGCAATAGATATTGATAAGTCATTATTTGCCTCGATCTTTCTGCTGAGCCGTAGGGCGCGGCCCAGTGACAGGGTTACGGATCCACGGGAATTGTCGCGGATATTGGCACTGTACGATCGAATCACGCCGGAGGCGGCCAAGACCGTCCTTGCACGCTGGCGTCGCGACCGAAGGCTGCTCTACGCCATCAAGCAGGTTGAGGAGACCCGGAGTGACGACGCGGCGACCTGATGTCACCGAGGTCGCGGCGCCTCAGGTTGCTCCCGGGGCCTCCTCCCAGACGTCTTTACGGGCGGCCGATAATATTCTTTGGGCCGAGTCGCTGGAGGAACAGGCACCCCCGCCGGGTATCCTGCGCGAGATCTTCAAGAAGGAGCTTCTCGACCACGGACCGGCGATCTATGTCGGCGACCTCAACGGAACGATCATCTGGGCGAATCTGGGGTTCCGCCGCCTGGTCGCGGCGGCCATGGGCGAGCCGAAGAACGGTGACACCCTCCTGCCCACGGACAAAATCGCCGCGGAAGTCCTGCTCCTGGAAAGCATGGTCTTCCGGGAAGACACCGTGGCCATCGGGCAAACGGTCCAGCATCTACGCTCGCGACACCTGCCGCTGCATGACGAGGCCGGCCGGATCGTCGCAATCGCCGGCATTGTCCAGACGGCGCCGGAAGATTCACAGCAGATCGAGACCCTGGCGCGAACGCGGGAGCGCCTCGACGACATCACGCGGCTCGTCTCAGATTGGATCTGGGAGACGGACACCAAGCTCACCCTCACCAGCGTCTCGCATCGGGTCATTGAGGTTCTCGGCTTCCATCCGCGTGAGCTGATCGGCCGCAATTTCCTCTCGCTCAGCGGCAGCGGCACGAACCATTCGACGATCGAGCAGCGCTTTGCGCAGCAATCGCCGTTTCGCGACCTGCCCTTCGAGGCCCTTACCAGAAACGGCGAGAGCAAGCTCTTCCTGCTGAACGCGGTGCCGGTCTTCTGCAACAAGAGCGGCGCCCTGATCGGCTTTCGCGGCACGGCGTCGGACATCACCGAACTGCACAAGCGCGAGTTGGGACTGCGAACCGCCAAGGACATGGCGGAGATGGCGAGCCGGGCGAAAACCGAGTTCCTGGCAAATATGAGCCACGAGCTGCGGACGCCGCTCAATGCCATCATCGGCTTCTCCGAGATCATGCAGATGGAGTTGCTCGGTCCGGTCGGCACCCGGCAATATCAAGAATATGTCGGCGACATCCATGACAGCGCCCGACATCTTCTCGAAGTCATCAACGATATCCTGGACGTTTCGAAGATCGAGGCGGGGAAGGCCAATCTGATCGAGCAGGAGGTGGATGTCCTGCGCATCTTCGAGGCCGTGCTCCGGCTGATCCGCGAGCGAGCGACGAGAGCGGAGGTAGCGCTGGTGAGCGCGGTCGCACCCGATGTGCCGTTGCTCCGCGCCGACGACCGCAAGCTCAAGCAGGTGCTGATTAACCTGCTTTCCAACGCCGTCAAGTTCACACCGGCCGGCGGGCGGATCGAGCTTTCGGCAAGGCTCGACGAGAACGGCGACCTGCTGATGGCGGTGGCGGACACGGGTATCGGCATCGGCCCCGGGGATCTGGAACGGGTCATGGAACCGTTCGGCCAGGTCGACAGCCGGCTTAACCGCAAATATGACGGCACCGGGTTGGGCCTGCCGCTGACCCAGGGTCTGGTGAGCCTGCATGGCGGCAGCATCGATCTGAAGAGCGAACTCGGCGCCGGCACAACGGTGACGGTCCGGCTTCCGGCGGAGCGCCTGATTCCGGCCTGACGTTTCTGGCCTGACGTTCGACGGCATTGCGCGGCAACCGCCGCGCCTGCTAATTCCTCCGCCCATGCCTCTCCTCTTCGCGCAGATTTCGGGCCGGGCGCCCTGATGGCGGAATCGGCCTATCGGTCGCCGCGTGCCGCCGCTCTCGGCGGAATGCGGGCCTCGCTCGGCATGCCGGCAGTGATCCTGGGCGCCAGCTATCTCGGCTTCGGCTCGCTCTGTCGAGAGGCCGGCTTTTCGCTGTGGCTCGGGTTCGCCTCGACCGCCACCGGCTGGGCGCTGCCGGGTCAGATCGCACTGGTCGAGCTTTACGCCGTCGGCGCCTCGCTACTCGCCATCGGTTCCGCCGTCGCCCTGACCAATGCCCGGCTGCTGCCGATGACGGTCGCGCTGATGCCGCTGTTGCGGCATCCCGGCACGCCGCGCTGGCGCTATTATTTTTTCGCCCATTTCATCGCGATCACCGGCTGGACGATCGCGATGCAGCGCTGCCCCGACCTGCCCACCGACCAGCGCCTGCCCTATTTCGCGGGCTTTGCGATGACGTTGTGGTCGGTGACCTTGGCCGCGACCGGCTTCGGGTTCGTCCTCGCCAGCCTGGTCCCGGATTACATCACGCTCGGCCTCGTCTTCCTTAATCCGATCTATTTCATGCTGGTCTTCGCCGCGGACTTCCGGCATCGGATCCGGGCGCTCGCCCTCGGCCTGGGTGCCGTGACCGGACCGTTTCTGCATCTGGTCGATCCGGATTGGGGCTTGCTGGCGACCGGGCTGCTTGCGGGCAGCGCGGCATTTCTCGTGGATCGAGCGCTCGACGCTCGCGCAGGTCGCCCCCATGCCTGAGGCTTGGTCTGAAGCTTGGCCCGGTATCTGGCCCTGGATCGTGGTGCTGACCGGCGCCGTGGCGACCTATGTCTGGCGCGGTATGGGCGTGGCGCTCTCCGACCGGATCAATCCGGAGGGGCAGTTGTTCCAATGGATCGGCGCGGTTACCTACGCCTTTCTCGCCGGCCTGATCGCGCGGCTGATCGTGCTGCCGGTCGGCCCGCTCGAAGCGACGGCCTTGACCGATCGGCTCGCCGCATCGGTCGTTGCGCTCGCGATCTTTCTCGCGACCCGGCGCAACCTGCTGCTCGGCGTCGGCGCCGGCGTGAGCGTGCTGGTACTGCTGACTGTCGGCCGCGTGACCTGGCTATGACCCCCTGGCTTGTGTGACCCGACGGGCGCCGTCATCTCGGTCGAGAGGAGACCGGGGCAGATCTCCTCTCGATGCACATAGATTTAGAGGGGATTGACTCGGCCAGTAGCCATGTCGACCTGCAGTTTCGCCTGCTGGTCGCCCTGCTTGGCCTCGACCTCGTAATAGGCGCCGCAGCTGACGACGCTGCTGATATCGCTGTATCCCTCCTGCTCCAACATGGCCACGATTCGCTCTTCGTCGGCGCCTTCAATCTCCGGCGAATCCATTACGGCTTGTGTCTCGCCCGACGAGGTCGTCGCGCCGCCGGCTCCCGCCGTGGTCGCCCCGCTCTCCTCCGGCGTGCCGCCGCTTTGTGCCGTGGCCGCGCCTTCTTTGTCCGTCGTGACTCCGCCTTGATCGGGCTGGATATCGGACTCCGCCGTTGTCGTTCCGCTCTGCCCGGTGGTGGCGTTGGCCGCCGCCCCGGCCGACTCCTGGGTCTTTGCCATGTCCTGGATCATCGAACCGCCGGTCCCGGCCTCGCATTGGGCGTAAGCCGCCGGCGCGGCACCGATCAAGAGAGCCGCGGCAAAAAGGGAAACCGGTAAGCTGCGGGACGTTGGCATGATGGTCATGGTGAGGTCCTCCTCCGTTTCAGCCGCAGATAAAGGCTAGCTGGACCACGCGGGGCAAAACCACGCCACCCCGCGCAAAAATGCCCAAGATGGAAGCGAAACACGCTGGGAGCCCGCGAGTTCCGGAGAATCGGAACTTGCGGCGAACCAATGGCCCGAACAGCGATCTCAGGAGAACCCGGGTGTAAAAGCCTGTGTCAGGCTGCGCCGATGCGGCGATAGACGAAGGCGGGCGGCGCGACGCTCGATTCGGCCTCGGCGACGCGTACCAGTTCTTCGTGATGGGGCGACAAGGCACAGGCCGGGTCGGTCGCCGCGACCTCGCCGGTCAGCGCGAAGGCCTGGCAGCGGCAACCGCCCCAGTCGATCTCGCGCCGATTGCAGGAGCGGCAGGGCTCCGGCATCCAATCGGTACCGCGAAACTTGTTGAAGGCGTCCGAATTCGCCCAGATGTCCTGAAGGCTGCGCTCGCGCACCGTATCGAAGGTCAGGCTGGTGATCGATTCGGCGGCATGGCAGGGCAGCACCCGGCCCGACGGCGAGATGTTGAGGAACTGGCGCGCCCAGCCACCCATGCAGGCCTTCGGCCGCCGCGCGTAATAATCGGGCACCACATAGTCGATGACGAGCACGCCCTTGAGCCGCTCGCGGGCCGCTTCGACCGTGGCAGTCGCGCGTTCGAGCTGTGCCCGGGTCGGCATCAGCGCCCGCCGGTTCTTCAGGGCCCAGCCGTAATACTGCACATGCGCGATCTCGACGCGCTGGGCATCCATCTCCACCGCCATGGCAAGCAGGTCATCGAGATGGTCGAGATTCTGGCGATGCACGACCAGATTGAGCGTGAGGGGCAGGCCGGCCGCCCGCACCAGCCTGGCCACCCCGACCTTCTTCTCATGGCCGCCCTGCAAGCCGCCGATGCGATCGCCGGACTGCGCCTCGCTGTCCTGGAAGCTGAGCTGCACATGCTCGAGCCCGACATCGGCAAGGGCCTTCAGGCGTGCCGCGTCGAGCAGCACGCCGGAGGTGATGAGGTTGCTGTAGAGCCCGGCCTCCGAAGCGCGTTTGACCAGCACCGCAAGGTCGCGCCGAACGGTGGGCTCGCCGCCGGAAAAATGGATCTGCAGCATGCCCATCTCGGCCGCTTCGTCGATGACGCGGCCCCACTCCTCGGTCGTCAGCTCGTTGCTCGCGCGCTCGAGTTCCAGCGGATTCGAGCAGTAGGGGCACTGCAGCGGACAGCGATGCGTGAGTTCCGCGAGCATCGCGAAGGGCGCGGCCAGACCTGTCATTCGGTCATCACCCCCTTGTCGGTCAGATCCTGCAGGAGCGCGATGACATCGCCCAGGATCACCTCGCGCGGCGCATTGAACTTCTCGGCAAGGCCGTCGACAATTGTCGCGACGGTCGCCACCCCATCGCAACGCTGGAGAATTTCGAGTGCGATCGGGTCAGGAACGAACAGGCGCTCGGGGGCCAGCACGATCCATTGATCGCGCTGCTTGTCGAACCGCAGCCGCGCGTGCGGCACGAGCCGCGGCACGGAGGTTTCGGCGATGACGACACGTTCCTTCACTGTCGGTCCTTCGGGACGAATGCACCCGGCGGGATGAAACCCGGCTCGACATAGGCGAAATGCAGCGCATCGAGTTGCGCCCATAACACATCGGTCTTGAAGCGCAGTGCCGCAAGGGCCGCTTCCTGCTGCTCGCGGGTCCGCGCCTCGCGCTGCACATAGGCGAGCCCGAACGCCACATCCTTCGGCGCCTGCGTCAGGCGCGTCCGGAAATAGGCCAGGGTCGCGTCCGTGGCGAAATCGTAGTTCTCGAGCAAGGCGGCGATACGGGTCTTGTGAAGGTCGGGGGCGAACAACTCGGTGAGCGACGAGGCAACGGCCTCGAGCAGGCTTTTTTCGCGCACGAATCGCACATAGGCATCGACGGCAAACCGCGTAGCCGGCAGCACGCTCTGCGTCGACCGCACCAGGTCGCGATCAAGGCCGACGCCTTCCGCCAGAACGAGCCAGCGCTCGATCCCGCCTTCCTCCCCGCCGGAACCGTCATGATCGAGAATCCGGCTGATCCATTCCCGCCGGAGCGCCGGATCCTCGACGCGGGAAATCAGCGCCGCGTCCTTCATCGGAATACGGCTTTGATAATAGAAGCGGTTGAGGACCCAGGCCTGCAGCTGGCCCTGGTTCAGCTTGCCGTCGTGCAGCAGCTTATGGAACGGATGCCGGCTGTGATAGCGCTCCTCGCCGATCCGCCGAAGCTGCCGTTCGAACTCGGCCGGACTGAGGGCTTCGCTCATAGCGTCAGTTCCATTCCATCGAAGGCGATCTCCCAGCCTGCCTTTTCGGCGATCGCGCGTTCGGCGGAATCGGCCAGCAGAATTGGATTGCTGTTGTTCATATGGACGAAGACCTTGCGCTTGACGCCGAGCGGTTCGAAGGCGGCAATGCTGCCGTCGGGCCCGGAAACGCTGATATGTCCCATGCGCTTGCCGGTCTTGCTGCCGACGCCGGCAACGATCATCTCGTCGTCGCGCCACAGCGTGCCGTCGAACAGGACAAGTGCCGCGCCGCGCAGGCGCTCGCCCAGATCCTCCGACATCCGCGCGCAGCCCGGGATATAAAACAGCGACGAGCCGCCGGACGAGATCTTCAGGCCGATCGTGTCTTCGGGCTGCGTGCCGAAATCCGGCCCGGCCGCGACGTCCTCGCGATAGAGGGCGACCTTGCCGGGCACCGCGAAGGCCTCGACGAACAGGCCGGTTCCGTCCCCGTCGCGCGTCGACACCTCGAACTCCGTATCGAGCGGCAGTTTCCGGCGCTCCACGAAATTCGGGTTCAACACGTTGAAGATGCTGTTCTCGCGCAAGACCTGCAGCACCCGGTCGGTCGCATAGAGCGCCAGAGGGTGGCTTTCGCGCAGCGTCAGCAGCCCGGCGACATGGTCGACGTCGCCATTGGTCAGAACGACGCTGGTCAGCGGGCTGTGCCGCTTGCCGTCCTGCGGATGGAGTTGCGGGTTCGCGTTGATCTGCTGTCGGAGGTCGGGCGATGCGTTGAACAGTGTCCAGCGCCGTCCATCCGCGCTGACCGCGATGGAGGATTGGCTGCGCGGCAGGGCGTTCGGATCACCCGAACGGGCACGACGAGATCCTTCGTCGTTGCTGTTCCACTGAGGGAAGCCGCCCCCCGCGGCCGATCCTACGATAAGGAGCCGTAACACCATCCGAGCTTAGTATGAAAACGCCCCGGGTCGGTCCAGTGACCTGACCTCGGGGCGTCGAAAACGGCGCTTAGAGCTCAGCGCAAGCGTAGCAGTTGATTTCGAGACCGACAGAAATCTCGACGATCTTCGGGGAAGTCCAAGCCATGTCGCATTCCTCCCGTTGTTTGGGGACTCAGGCGTAATCCCAACTCGCCCGACTCGCCTCTGATAAGTCGAACGATTCTAAATTTAGTTCCGCCTACGAGGGGACGCAAGGACGAATCCGGGGGACGAATGCCGCCCGGACAGCGGTTCCTTGGGACGGTCGGGGCGAATACCGACGGTTCCGAACTCGGTATCGACAGCCGGCAAAACAAGAAACTAGGATGGTCCGCATGCCGGCCAACGGAGAGGGATTCAAGCATGCTCGACCATCAGGCTGCTCGTCGGGTCCGCAGCGGCGTAGCCGCAGCGCTCCTGCTCGTCGCCGCGCCGGCCTTTGCCGACGGGACGGCAGCCCAAGCGGTTCCCGAGCCCGAAGGCTACAGGCTGGACCTGTACAGGGCACCGACACCGGACACCATTGCCGGCGGGACAGTCGTTTCGACGGAGAAGCTGCAAGCACTCCTCGCGGATGACGGCGTCATCCTCATCGACGTCCTGCCGGAACAGCGGAAACCGGACAATCTGCCAGCTTCGACTCTGTGGTTCCCGAAGCCGCGCAACAACATCCCGGGAAGTGTCTGGCTGCCCGACGTCGGGCGCGGCGAACTGTCGCAAGCGCTCGAGTCCTACTTTCGAAGCAATCTCGAAAGGCTGGCCGGCGGCGACAAGGAGCGCAAGCTCGTCTTCTATTGCCTTTCGGACTGCTGGATGTCGTGGAATGCGGCGAAGCGGGCGATCGACTACGGCTACGCCAGCGTCTACTGGTATCCTGAGGGGACCGATGGCTGGGCGGCGGCAGGGCTGCCGCTCGAGGAGAGCCGGCCCGTACCGTTACCAGATGCCGCCACGCCACCCGCCTGAGGCGGTCGCGCCGACGCTCAATCGAGATATTTCATGATCTCCCGCCCGAGGGCGAACGCGCGCTGCTCCAGAAGAACGGGCTGCTCGCAGACATAGGTCAAAGCGTGTTCGCGCTCTTCGAAGATCCTGATGTCCCAGTTCTGAACTTCCAGCAGATCGTCGCGTTCGCTGGTCACCCCAGGGGGCGTCTCTTCAACGGGGAGTGCGGCGAGTTGGGCCGACTGGCGCTCTATCTTGTCCGCGAGCGCGCGCTGCCGGGTCGCATAGCGTTGGATACCGCTCATGATCGACGCGCGATCGTGATTGATTATGCCGAGAGCCCCGGCGAATAGCATGGTCAGCTTTTTATCCTCGTCCGCGCCGGCCGCTTCGGCGAGCTCCTTGATCGCGGCGTTGGCCTCTTCGATCGGAGTCCTTCGGGAAGCGATTTTCATCGCGAGTGCGGCGATCTCGGGATCGTCCCGCCAGGATGCGGCGGCGGCGTCCAAGGGTGGCCCAGCCCAGACCATGCCGGGCGAAATCTCGGGCACCTTGCGCTGAATGCAAGGCCAATCCGGATCTTCCACGGGTTGCGATTGCGCGGTCTGGCCCGCGGCGGACAGCAGAATCGCCGCGATCAGCCCGGCCCGGGCCGTGGCCGCCCGCGCGCCTTTGCGGGAAATTGGCTTGCGGCAGTTCCAAAACATTGCGGCTCCTCCAATAAATGCCCTCCTCATCGGTCGAAACCGTCATCCGGGCGCGCCGCGGCGGGCGATCAACCCGCGCGCAGGATCATAGCCATATATCGCTAGGCCAAGAAACAGGACCAAGCAGCCCAGGACCCAAAGCGAGGCCGTTGGGTTGACCTGCCCATACAGCGCGAAGCGGATCAACTCGACCGCATGGGTGAAGGGATTCACCGCGCAGATCTGATAGAGCAGCGGACTCGATTCGTTGATGCGCCACAGCGGATAGAGCGCCGAGGATGCGAAGAACATCGGGAAGATCACGAAGTTCATCACCCCGGCGAAGTTCTCGAGCTGCTTGATCGCCGACGACAGCAGCAACCCCAAAGCGCCCAGCATCAGGCCCGACAGGATCAAGGCGGGAAGCACCGCGACATAGCCATAGGCCGGCGCCTCGATACCCCAGAACCAGGCGATCGCGAGAAAGACATAGACCTGGAGAATCGAGACCGCCACACCGGCGAACAGCTTGCAGACGAGCAGATACCAGCGCGGCAGCGGACTGACGAGCAGGGTCTTCATGCTGCCCATCTCGCGATCGTAGACCATGGATAGCGAACTCTGCATACCGTTGAACAGCTGGATCATCGCGACCAGACCAGGGGTTATATAGACCTCGTAGAGCACATAGGTCTCGTAGGGCGGGATGATCGAGACGCCCAGCACCGCGCGGAAGCCCGCGGCGAAGATGAACAGCCAGACCAGCGGCCGCACCAGCGCGGCGATGAACCGGCCCCGCTGATGCAGGAAACGGAGCGCCTCGCGCGCGAC
The DNA here is from genome assembly GCA_003576685.1 of Virgifigura deserti. GTDB lineage: Bacteria > Pseudomonadota > Alphaproteobacteria > Dongiales > Dongiaceae > Virgifigura > Virgifigura deserti. The sequence goes on along the minus strand of QOZR01000010.1, from coordinate 166,748 downwards.
GATCCCGTTCAGGCAGCGGAGATAGTGGACAGCGGTCACGATGCACCTGCGCCGGTGAGTTTGGTGAAGGCGTCGCGGATCGTCGCGGCACCGGCCGCGCGCGCCACATCCTCCACCGTTCCATCGGCAACGACGCGTCCCTTGTGCAGCATGACGACGCGGTCGCCGGGAATGACCTCGTCGATGAGATGGGTGGCCCAGAGCAGGCCGATTCCATCTTCACGACACAGGCGGCGCACATGGTCGAGAATGCCTTGGCGGCTGCCGATATCGAGGCCGACCGTCGGCTCGTCGAGCAGCATCAAGCGCGGCCGGTGGAGCAGCGCCGCGGCGATCTCGATCCGCCGGATCTGGCCGCCGCTCAGCTGGCGCACCTTGTCGCCCGCCCGGTCGGATAGCGCCAGCCGGGCAAGCTCCGCCTCGATCCGCCGGCGCGCCTCGCCGCCGCTCATGCCGTGGAGGGCGGCGTGATAGCGAAGGTTCTGCGCGACCGTGAGGTCGAGATCGAGGGTGCGCTGCTGGAATACGACGCCGATTCGCGCAAGCGCCTCGGACGGGCGGCGCGCCACGTCGGAGCCATAGACGCGGATTGTGCCGCTGCGATTGTTGTACAGCCGCGTGACCAGCGAGAAGAGAGTCGTCTTGCCCGCGCCGTTCTGGCCGAGCAGCACCGTGAAGGCGCCTGGCGGGATTGTGAAGGATACCCCGTCGAGCGCCTTGCGCTCGCCGAAACTGTGGCTCAGCCCCTCGACCGCCAGCGCCGGAACCGCCGACGCAGTGTCGCCGGTCAGCAGCTCTTCGGCAGGAACATCAATTTCGCTACGGCTTGACAACGACGCCCCACGGGGCCTGACCGACGGTGATCGACTTGACGACCTCGCGATCGGCGACGTCGATCACCGAGATGTCGTTGCTGTTGCCGTTGGTGGTGTAGAGCCGGCTCTGGTCGGCGTTGAAGCCGAGCTGCCACACTCGCTGCCCGACGAGCAGATATTCGAGCACCTCGAAGGACTGCTGATCGATCACCGCGACCCGGTTCGATGGCCCGAGCGCGACGAAGGCGTATTTTCCATCGTCGGTCAGCGCGACGCCGACCGGCTGGATCGCCTCCGGCTGGACGCCGGGGATCTCGAAGCCGATCTTCGTGATGATCTCCTTCGTCCCGGTATCGATCACGCTGACCGTGCCGCCGATCTCGGCGGAGACCCAGACTTGCTTGCCGTCCCCGCTGAACTCCGCGAAGCGCGGCCGATTGTCGACCAGCACGTTGGCGGTGATCTGGTGCGTCGCGGTGTCGATGAAGTGCGCCATGTTGGTCGTCTCCGAGGTGTTGACCAGCACCGCCCCGTCCGGGCTGATCCCCATCCCCTCGGGCTCGACGCCGACCGGGACCTCGGCCAGCACCGTGCCCTTCTCGACGTCGACCACGGTGACCATGTTGTCGTCCTCGTTGGCGATGTAGAGCGGGTTGCCGTCGGGATGCAGCACGAACAATTCCGGGTCCGGTCCCGACGGCATCGTGCCGACGATCTCAAGTGCTTCAAGGTCGAGCACCTCGACCGTGTCGTCGTCGCTGGCGCAGATATAGAGGAACTTGTGGTCGTGGCTCAGCGTGATGCCGCGCGGCCGCTGGCCGACCGCGACCGTGGCGGTGACTTCGAGGGTTTCGCCGTCGATCACCGTGATGTCGTTGCTCTTCTCGTTCGAGACGTAGATCGTCTCCGCCGCCGCCGGCATGACCAGCGCCAGCAGCGCCGCCCCGGCCAGACTCAGTTGGGTCTTCATGTGCATCTCCTGCCTGACAATGGCGCCGGCCCTCAGTCGAGCCGGCAGGTCGATTCCGGCCGGTCGAAGCCGAGCGTGTCGAGCTCGCTGTGCTGGTGCAGGAAGCCCTCCTGCGGCGAGACCGAGACCAGCGCCCGCGGCGCCGCCAGCAGCACCGGCTGGCGCAGCTGCCCGTTCCAGGCGCGATAGGTCAGCGCCAGGCCCTTGAACCCGGCGAGCGCGAACTCGTCGCCGCGGATGTAGGCCTCGATCGTCGCGGCGTCGGTGCTGTCGGTCCGGGTCGCCGCCTCGCCGATGCTGCGCACCGCCAGCCAGGCGGTGTAGTCGCGCTCGCTCATCCCGCGCCCGGCCGCCGCGTGGAAGCGGTTCTGCATCTGGGTCGCGCCCCATTGCTCGAAGCTGCGGTGCCAGGATGTCGGCACCAGCCCTTGCGTGCCGACCACCGGGCGCGGCAGCCAGGTCCGGTAGGGCAGATACTCGCCGAACAGATCGCTCTCGTCGGCGACCACGACGACGTCGTAGCCCTCGCCCTGGGTCAACACCGGCATCTGCTTCTGGATCTGCGCGTGGCCGGTATCGGTGCGGCGCGCCGTGGAGCCGGCGTCGTAATCGCGCGCGCCGACGATCTCGGCGCCGAACTTGGTGGCGGCGCGGCGGATCGCCTCGGCATAGCGCCGGTCGCCGTCGCCCGCCCCCACGATCAGGAACCAGTCGCGCCACTTCTTCCAGACGAGATACTGGGCCAGCGCGTCGGCCCGCATCGCCCGGCTCGGGATGACGTGCAGGACGTTTGCCCGGCACGCATCGTTGCGCAGGGCGTCGTCCGGCGCCCGGGTGTTGAAGATCAGGACGTCCCGCGCCGCCGGCAAATCGGCGATCGCCAGCAGGTCGTCAGCTTGCAGATCGGCGACGATCAGCCTGTGGCCGGCGGCCAGCAGCGCCTCGAACGCCGCGCCCACGTCGCCGCCCTCCGGCACCACCGCCTCGTCGAGCACGAACTTCTGCCCCAGGAAGCGCCCGGTCGTGTTGTTGTCGGCGATGCCCAGCCGGGCGCCCTGCACCCCCGCATCGGTCAGGATCGGCTCAACGAGGGAGAGCGGCACATGCGCGATCCGTTCGGTGATGTAGGCGATCGGAACGGTGGCGACATCGGCCTGTTTATCCTGGGCAAATGCCCCGGTGAAAGCCGCCAGCATCCCGACAACAACCCCGATGGGAGAGGTTCGTAAAAAGCGCAATACCTTGCCTCCGATCAGCTTCGCACCGTTGAATGCGCCGAACCGTGCTAAGCTGAATTAATTTTTGTTCTCACGATAACGTCAACGCCCACCGCATACAACCGCACGCGGATCTGCCGGCGCTTTGGCGATCAGGGAGAAGGCGATGCCAGGAGACATGACGCGTCGAACGGGAGTCGGGCTGCTTCTTTTCGTGTTGGCGGCGTTCGCCTCCGCTTCGCGAAGTGATGCGGCGCAACAGCCGATCGAGGCCGCGGTCTTTGATTTCGAGCTCATCGACACGAGCCTGCAGGGCGCAATGGAAGACGTCAGGCCCGACGAGCAGAAGCGGCTTGCCCTCATCAGCGAGCAATTGCGCCGGGAGCTTGCCGCTTCGGGTCGATATGCCGTGATCGACTTGGCGCCGGCCCGGGACCGGATTCAGGCGGCGGGCTATCTCCATGGCTGCAACGGATGCGCCGCGCGGATCGGCCGCTCTCTGGGCGCCGAAGTGGCGATTACAGGCACGGTCCAGAAGGTGAGCAACTTGATCCTCAACATCAATCTTCAGCTATGGGACACGGCGACGGGCAAGCCGCTTCGAGCCATGAGCGCCGACCTCCGCGGCAACACCGACGAATCATGGTCGCGCGGCGTGTCCTATCTACTTCGTCACCGGCTTCTGAAGCCATCCGAACCCGAGTGATGGATACGGGACATTCATCGAGCGGCCTGCCGGGTTGCGAAGCGGCGGAACCGCGATCTAGCATGCCGCCTAGAGCCTGATCCGATCACATCGAATCGATGTGATCGGTGAATCAGTCTCTAGTTATTCGAAATAGAGGGCGATTGACCGATCAGGTTGATCCAACCTGATCGGATCGCGCTCTAGCCACCATGTGCCGTGAGCCGACGCTTCGACCGGCAATGAGGGAGGCGAGAAAAGAGCTTCCATGACTCCGCAGCACCGCGCAAGACACCTGTTGATCGCCATCGCTTTGTCCTGCCTCGCCCTGGCCGCCACTCCCGCGGCGGCCGAGACGGTGCGGGTCGGCATTCTGAAGTTCGGCACCGTCTCCTGGGAGCTCGACGTCATCAAGACGCATGGCTTGGACAAGGCGGAAGGCATCGACGTCGAGGTGGTCGAACTCGCGGGAAAGGATGCGACCGCGGTGGCCCTGCAGGCGGGAAAGGTCGATGTGATCGTCACCGACTGGATTTGGGTGTCGCGACAGCGCGCGGCCGGCGCCGACTTCACCTTCGTTCCCTATTCCACCGCCGTCGGGGCGTTGATGGTCCCGGCCGAATCGCCGATCCGGACACTATCCGATCTGAAGGGCAAGCGCCTGGGCATCGCCGGCGGGCCCGCCGACAAGAGCTGGCTGCTGATACGCGCCCTGGCCAGGGAGCGGCATGGCATGGACCTGGCCGGAGAGGTCGACGCGGTGTTTGGCGCGCCGCCGCTGCTCAACGAGCAGATCCGGCTCGGCCGGATCGACGCCATCATCAACTACTGGAATTACCTGGCGCCGCTCGAAGCCAAAGGCTTCCGAACCGTGATCAGCGTAGAGGCGGCGGCGCGCGAGCTCGGCATCGGCTCGGACCTGCCGCTGCTCGGCTATGTGTTCGACGAAAGCTGGGGCGAGGCGCATCGCGACGCCGTCTCCGCCCTGGTCCGCGCAAGCCGCAAGGCAAAACGGATTCTCGAGCAATCTGAAGCCGAGTGGGAGCGCCTCCGCCCGATGATGGGGGCGTCGGACGAGGCGACCTTTCGGGCGCTTCGGGACAGCTTTCGCCAGGGCATCCCGGAAAGCTGGGGCAACGCCGAACGAGCGGACGCGGCACGCGCCTTCGCGCTGATGGCGGAGCTCGGCGGCGAAGAGCTTGTCGGCAAGAGCCGTGAGCTCCAGGCAGGGACCTTTTGGCAACACGTCACCTACTGAACGCACCGACACCCTGGTCCGCCGTCTGGTGGCACGCCGCGTCGGCCGCGGCGCTTCTGCTGATCTGGCATGTAGCATCGGCGCTCACGGATGCCCGCCTGTTGCCGCCACCGGCCGTGGTGTTTTCCGTGCTGGTGGCCGGAATTCGCGATGGCGAGCTGCTCTGGCATGTCGGGATCACGCTGGCCCGTGTGGCCGCCAGCTTCACCTTGGCAATGCTCGTCGGTGTCCCCATCGGTATCGCCATGGGCCGATCGAGGTCGCTCGACCGCTTCTTCGATTCCTGGCTGGTTCTCTTCCTCAACATCCCGGCCCTCGTCACGATCGTGCTTTGCTATGTCTGGTTCGGGCTGATCGAGGCCGCGGCGATCGCGGCGGTGGCGGTCAACAAGATTCCAAACGTCATCGTCACCTTGCGCGAGGGCGCAAGAACGCTGAACAAGGACCATCTGGAGATGGCCCAGGTCTTTCGGCTCGGACGCGCCAAGACGCTGCGCCATGTGATCCTGCCCGAACTCTTGCCCTTCATCGTCGCTGCGTCGCGCTCCGGGCTGGCCCTCATCTGGAAGATCGTGCTCGTGGTCGAACTGCTGGGGCGCAGCAACGGCGTAGGTTTCCAGATCCACCTGTTCTTCCAGTTCTTCGATGTCGCGAGCATCCTCGCCTACACGATCGCGTTCGTAGGCGTGATCCAGTTCATCGAGCTCGCGATTCTCCAGCCTCTCGAACGGCGTGCCAACCGATGGCGGCGATGAGCGGCCTGGAGATCGACGTCCGCCTGAAGCGCTATCCCGCGGTGGGCCGGGCTGCCCCGCATATCGCGCTGAAGGATCTGCGATTCACCGCGCGCCGAGGCGAGTTCGTCTGCCTGCTCGGACCCTCCGGTTGCGGCAAGACGACCCTGCTCAACATTATCGCCGGGCTCGATCGCGACTTCGACGGACAAGTCTCCCTGCCGACCGCACCAGGCAAGGAAGAGCCGGTGATCGGTTACGTGTTCCAGAACCCCCGGCTGCTTCCATGGCGCACGGTCATCGAGAACATCAAGCTTGTGCTGACCCCGGAACAGGCCGCCTCCGGCATCGTCGAGGACCTTCTGGCCGCCACGGAGCTACAGGAATTTCCGCACGCCTATCCCGAGCGGCTGTCGGTCGGCATGAGTCGCCGGGTGGCACTCGTCCGGGCTTTTGCCGTTCAGCCCGACCTGCTCCTTATGGACGAGCCCTTCGTTTCGCTGGACGAACCGACCGCCGATCGGCTGCGGCTCCTGCTCCTGGAGATTTGGCGGGCGCATCCGACCACGGTGCTGTTCGTCACCCACGACACCCGCGAAGCGGCGGTTCTGGCGGACCGCATCATTCTGCTGTCCTCCGCCCCGGGCTCAATCGTCATGGATCTGCCGATCGACATTCCCCGTTGCGAGCGGAACGACCCGGCGATCATCGAGTCGATTCGACAGCGGTTGAACGGCGGGGATGAATTCAGGGTTTGATCGGCTTGCCCATCTCGTCGAGGAGCGGCACGCCATAGTCGAGGAGAATCCGGTTGATCTCGGGCTGCGTCTTGCGGATCAGCCGGTTGATCTCGCGCTTCCACTCCGGTTCATTGGGACGGACGCCCATCGTGATTCGATAATCGAGATGCGGGCCGCCGGCCTCGGAATGCAGCGGCACGATGGTCAATGGCGTGTCTTCCTGCTTCGCGTAGTAGCCGGCGATCGGCCCCCACACGATCCCGACATCAATCTCGCCGATCGCCACGTCGTGGACGACGTCATACCCCGGATCATAGTGACGGGTATCGACCAGCAGCTGATAGGGCCGCAATTGCGTCAGCAGGCCGTTCTGCACCAACAGGTCTATCGGCGGGGTTGCGGCGATAGCACCGATCTTAAGCCTCTTCAGGACCGGATCGTTGATCGAACTGATGGAGAGGTCCGAATCCTCCCGATATACGAGGCTGTAGGCCGAGCGGTAATAGGGATTGGTGTTCTGCAGCAGCTCATTTGCGGTGGTGGTGCCCATCACCAGATCGCATTTCCGGGCCCGCAAGGTGTTGCGGATGAACCCCATGGTATCGGGGTACCAGGTATACCGGACGGGAACGCCCAGTTCCTTGGCGAGGAGTTCCGCGATCTTGTTCTCGAACCCGTCGCCCGCCTCCGTCGAGAAGGGCGGATTGCTAGGATCCGCGCACACCCGCAGGGTCGAGCGGTCCACCGCCTCGGCGGTGGCCGCCCGCCCCGTCTCGGGCACATGGCCGGCGACGCCGACCGCGAGGATGAGAGCGGCGGCGAGTCCCGCCCGCCGAGAGTTCTTCGAGGTCATGAGCAAACTCCGTCATCCTTGAACGCCGAGCCGGGGACGCCCGCGGAAGATTCAGAAACCGAGACAGGCGTTGTCCCGTTCCCTTGCCTCATCCGGCTTCGGTCCGTGCTCTGGCCGTCCCCGCCCCAGGGCGCCATCGGACCGGGCCTTCAGATAGGCATAGATGTCGTCGACGAAGCACATCACATTCGGGTTCATCCCGAAAGCCGGCATCGCCCGGTGGCTCGCCTGCGAGACATTCTGCCTGCCGTTGACGACGACCTCGAGGTACTCATCGTAGCTCAGCGTCTTCAGGCTGTTCACGAGGCTTGGTCCGAAGGAGCTGCCGAGACCGTCAGGTCCGTGACAGACATGACATTCACCATGATAGCGACGATAGCCGCTATAGGTATACCAGTCGACCTTTCCGTCGGTGATGCTATAGGGCTTCTCCTCCTCCTGCGCTGTCGCCGGAGCGGCATCGAAGCAAACGAAGCCGGCGGCGGCGAACAGGCAGAGCCAAAGCGCTCTTCCAAGCAAGTAGGTCCGCATCATAAGCGGTGGTCCTTTCATTTTGTTCCGAGGTTCGCCGAAGGCTCGCAAAAATGCATCGACGCCGTCGACGCATTCAAAGCCTCGCCCTCGAGGATTTCATCGATATCGCAGTTCGCGGTCATCACCGCTTGAGCCGAAGACCCAACCCGCCGATCAGAGAAAAAGGCCCGGCCTCCAGAAAAGCGGAGGCCGGGCCCAGAGCTTGATCGGTCAGACGACGATCATTCCGGCAGCGCGAACACCGTCAGGGTGCCGCCGAGCTGGGTGTAGTTCGACAGTGACTGGTAGGCGCCCACGGCCCCCAGACCCGCCGTGCTCTCGGTCAAGCCAGCCGCCAGACCGATTCCGGCCCAACCGCCGACGCCCGACAGAACGGCGATGTACTGCTTGCCGTCGTGGGTATAGGTGTTGACGTTTCCGATGATGCCCGACGGCGTGCGGAAGCTGTACAGCTCCTCACCCGTCTTGGCGTCGACCGCCTTCAGATAGCCTTCCAGCGTGCCATAGAAGACGATGTCGCCGGCCGTCGCGAGCGCACCGCTCCAGACCGAGAACGGCTCGGGATTGGACCAGACGATCTCGCCCTTCGCCGCATCCCAGGCAATGAAATTGCCGAGATGGTCGCCGCCCGGGGCCGGATACATGCTGAGCGTGGCGCCGACATAGGGCTGACCTGCGGTGTAGGCCACCCGGTACGGCTCGTAGTCCATGCAGACATGGTTGGTCGGCACGTAGAACAGTCCGGTCTTCGGCGAATAGGTCGAAGGCTGCTGGTCCTTGGTGCCGAGTGCGGCCGGGCAGATGCCCTGGACGTTCGTGTCCTCGCCCTGCTCGTCGGTAGAGTATTCGGCCACGACCTGCGGCCGGCCCGTCTCCATGTCGACCTCGGTAGCCCAGTTGACGGCCGGATCGTACTTTTCGGCCACCAGCAGTTCACCGGTCTCACGGTCCATCGTATAGGCAAAGCCGTTACGGTCGAAATGGACGAGCACGTTGTGCATTTCGCCGTTCACCTCAAGATCGTCGACGAGGAGGCTTTCATTGACGCCGTCATAATCCCACTCGTCGTGCGGCGTCATCTGGTAGACCCACTTCGCCATGCCGTCGTCCGGATCGCGGGCGAACAGGGTCATCGACCAGCGATTGTCGCCTGGACGCTGCGACGGGTTCCAGGTGCTCGGGTTGCCGGTCCCGTAATAGATCAGGTCCAGCTCCGGATCATAGGTGATCCAGCCCCAGGTCGTGCCGCCGCCGATCTTCCACTGATCGCCTTCCCAGGTCTTCAGGCTCGAATCCTCGCCGATCGGCTCGCCGAGATGCGTCGTCTCCTGCGGGTTGACGAGCAGTTCCTCGTCCGGCCCGGTCGAATAGGCACGCCAGGCCATTTCACCGGTGTTGATGTCATAGGCCGTCATATGACCGCGAACGCCAAACTCGGCGCCGCTGTTTCCGACGATGACCTTGTCCTTCACGACCAAGGGCGACATGGTCGCGGTCTCGCCCTTCGTCGGATCGCCGTTCACCGCGGTCCATTTGACCTCACCGGTCTTGGCGTCGAGCGCCACCAGTGTGGTGTCGGCCTGGTTCAGGAAGATCATCCCGTTGCCATAGGCGACCCCACGGTTGACCGTGTCGCAGCACATCACGGGGATGACGTCCGGATCCTGTCTCGGCTCGTACTTCCAGATCACCTTGCCAGGCTCGTTCAGATCGAGCGCATAGACGATGTTCGGGAACGGCGTGTGAATATACATCACATCGCCGATTACCAGCGGCCCGCCTTCATGTCCGCGCAGCACGCCGGTCGAGAAGCTCCATGCGACCTGAAGGTCGCCCACGTTTTCGCTGTTGATTTGGTCGAGTCCGCTGTACCGGGTGCCCGAATAGTTACCGAGCTGCGTGACCCACTGATTGGGGTCACCTTCCATCTTCAACAACTCTTCGTTCGCCAGTGCCACCGTCGGTAGCGCGAGTGTTGCGGCAACGACTATAGCGGCACTTTTCAGAAGGGATGGTCGCATTATTTTATCCTCCCAAAATTAGACGGCAGATCCGCCTGTCTGTTCCCAAGCAGACGAAGATTGAACAAGCTCTGCTTGGGCCTGTTCTAGCCGTCCGGCCGTTGATCGGGTGGCCAAACCGTTATCGCGACGCCCCACCCACCTGCTAACCGGCAACAACCGCGACACCATGCATGATGCCGCCCCAGCCAAGCCCGCTGATCGTCGCCAAGGCTTCAGCGTCTTAACCAGTTCTTAATGTTAGCCCGACTCCGTCGAGTCAAGTCAAGCCGTCTCATGGCCAGCGAGTTGCGTTTCCCGGCAAAACTTCCCGAAAAGGCCTTTTCCTCTCCTCTCATTAGCGTATGGAGCGTATTGCGCGCCCGGACTTTCCCGAATGTGATGGAGCCCGGCGTGAGGCTATGGCAGAGTCACGATCGACACGGCGTCCCGATGCGCGAGAGCGCTCGGCCGGGCCGCTTGTTCTTGGCTGATCGCCAGGGCTGGTCCTCGAGCATCGAAGCCGCACACGGATGCCGCACACGGATCGAGGAGCAGCGAGGGCCCATAGAATGGTGATAGGTCCGCTGACCAGCGCGCTTGCCATTGTTTGTTCCCGCGCCTTGCGACAGGCTGCAACGCGGGGTCTCGTGCTGGTCCTGCTATGCGCCACCGCACCGTCCGTTGCGGCGGATCTGACGGCTGGCGAGGTGCGGGCGTTGGTGGCGCGCGAGGCCGGCACGACCCCCGTTGATCTGTCGGGGCGAAATCTTGCGGGCCTCGATCTCACGGGCGTGGATTTCAAGGGCGCCAACCTTCACGGCGCGGTCCTGAAGGGGGCTATTCTCGCCGCCGCCGACCTGTCCGACACGGTTCTCGATGTCGCCGTTCTTCGCGGCGCCGATCTGCGCAACGCCGACCTCAGGCGAACCAGCGCATTCGCCACCGTCTTCGCCGAGGCCGACCTGCGCGGCGCGGACTTGTCCGGCGCCCGGCTCGTCAGCAATTTCGAAGACGCGAACCTCGAAGGCGCCAACCTCGAAGGCGTGATGATGGGCGCGGATATGCGCAACCAGCCGATGGGCCTGATGCGGGTATCGATGAGGAACGCCAATCTCCGCGAGGCAAACCTGGAAGGGGCGGACCTGTCGCGCGGCATGCTCGAATTCGCCGATCTGCGAGGCGCGAGCCTCGCCGGCGCGGATTTGACGCGCGCCGAAATGGCCGGCGCGGATTTCTCCGGCGCCGACCTTACAGGCGCCGACGTCACCAAGGCGGATCTGCGGAACGCGCGGCTGCTGAAGGTGAGGGGGCTCGACAGCGTAATCGGCCTCGACACCGCCAACCGCCAATCGGCACAGTTCGATTAGGCTTGACCTTGTCTCTTCCGAAACCGGGGTTTCTTCCGAAACGAGGTGCTTTCCGACGATCGGTAGCGGCGGCCCTCATCCTCATCTTTGGCGATGTCGCGCTTGCGGCCGAGGACGACGTCATGCCGCTGGCGATGAAGCAGGTGGCGCCTGGCATCTTCGTGCACCAGGGAGTCCACGGAGAGGTCACGGCCGAAAACCATGGCGGCATCGCCAATATCGGATTCATCGTCGGGGCCGAGGCCGTCGCGGTGATCGACAGCGGCGGCAGCGCGATAGAAGGACAACGTCTGCGCGCGGCGGTCCGGGCGATCACCGACCTGCCTATACGCTACGTCATCAACACGCATGTTCATCCGGACCATATCTTCGGCAACGCGGCGTTCGTTGACGACGCTCCCGCCTTTGTCGGCCATGCGAAGCTCGCCGGGGCACTGACGGCCCGGGGGCCCTTCTACCTCGAGAACCTGATTGAACGATTGGGCGATGCGGCCGCCGGAACGCGGATCATCCTCCCGGCGCAGGGCGTCGGCGAGCGGCGGGAGATCGATCTCGGCGGCCGGGTGCTGCGGCTGGCTGCCCACCCGACCGCGCATACCGACAACGATCTGTCCGTTTTCGATGTCCGGACTTCGACCTTGTGGCTGTCGGATCTTCTGTTCATGGACCGCATCCCCGCCATCGACGGAAGCCTGAAAGGCTGGCTGGAGGTGATCGCGGCCTTGCGGCAGGTGAACGCGGCCCGGGTGATTCCCGGACATGGGCCGGTCAGCGCCGACTGGCCCGGCGCGCTCGATGCGCAGGAGCGCTATCTGCGGACGCTGCTCGACGAAATCCGCACGCTGCTGGCCGAAGGCGGCACCATGGAGCAGGCAGTGGAGACGGTCGGCCGGTCGGAACGCGGCAAGTGGCTGCTGTTCGACGATTACCACGCGCGAAATATCGTTACGGCATTCACGGAGCTGGAATGGGAGTAGACCGCTCGGAAATCTCGTTTGCCGGAGGGCTCATGCCCCGGCTGTTGACCCCGCTCCTGACCCGCATCACATTAGATCCGGGACTGCGGTCCGAGCGAAGGAGAGCGCCGATGATGCAGGTACGAAGCATTCTCTTCCTGGCCATCCTCGCGATCGCGCCGGGTTTCGGCGGAGGAGAAGCCAGGGCGGCGAGCGACAACCTGGCGATCTGGCCCGACATCAAGGCGGCCTTGTTCGAGGGGCGGGAGATTCATGACGGTGCCGGGCTTCTCCAGCTCGAAGCGCCGGTCCGCGCATATGATGCGGCGATCGTCCCGATCACCGTCGTCGCCGAGATCCCGCAGACCGCCGAGCGCTATATCCGGTCCGTCCATCTGATCATCGACGAGAATCCGGCACCGGTCGCCGGCGTCTTCCATTTCACGCCAGACAGCGGCAGCGCCAGCTTCTCGACCCGGGTCCGGGTGAACGCCTATACCAATATTCGGGCGATTGCGGAGACCAGCGACGGCGAGCTCTATATGGCGACGCGGTTCGTCAAGGCGGCCGGCGGCTGTTCGGCGCCGGCGCTCAAGGACGCGGAAAGCGCCATGGCGAACATCGGCAAGATGAAGCTGAAGCAGACCGACGACGTCGTGCTGCAGGAGGTGAACCAGGCCCAGATCCTGATCAGCCATCCGAACTATTCCGGAATGCAGTTCGACCAGATCACCCGAACCTACATTCCCGCGCATTTCGTGCAGAAGATCCGCGTGAGCTATGGCGATCGGACGATCATGACCGTCGATGCGGATATTTCGCTGAGCGAGAACCCCAGCGTTCACTTCCACTACCTGCCGGAAGCCGCGGGCGCGATCACGGTCGAGGTCAAGGACTCCGAGGGGATGACCTATGACCGAAGCTGGCCCATGACCCCGGCGCCAGCGTCCTGACGTTCTCGGGGTCTTGAGTTCTCGGGTGCCGCACCGCATCAGAAGCAGCGGATCTCGGCCTCCGCCTGCGCCTGCCGCAACTCCTTCACCACTTCCTTGGTCCAGGGGACGTCACGGAAAACCGCGGTCTTCTCGCCGGGCACCTGAATCATGCTGAGAACCGTCTCCGCCTCGATATAATCCTCGTAGGGGACGATCGAGGCGATCACGTCGATGCTGCAGGAGCAATCGTCCAATGCGGCGCGCGACTGGCCGTTGGCTGCCATGCAGGCAAAGACGTAATCCGCGAGTGCGGCGGTGGGATAATCGGGCGGCGCTGCGACGCTTGGCCTGATCGCGCCGGCCATGAGCAGGATCAAAGCCAGTCTTTTCATGTCTTACTGTCCAGCTTCTCTATCGTCAAAACCTCGGGCCTTTCGAATCCGGGCTCAGCTCTCGGGAACGGTGTCGCGAAATAGCACGGTTTCCTCGATCGGCTCGGCACCGCCGCCGCCCGGCGTGACGGACCGGATCCGATAGACCCCACCGGGAATTTCCGGAGACAACAGAAACTCATAGCTCTTCTGCTCGAGCCCCGGAAAGTGGATCAGATGCGGATCCTTTATGAAGGGGCTGACGACCACCCGCGTGCCGGAAAGGCTGCGGCCGTCGAATTCGAAACTGACGCTCTCGGCTTCCGCGCTCACGAGAAAGGCATTGCGAATGCGATTGCGGAAATAGAGCGCCGATCCGCCTGTCGCCGCGCTCATCTCCTGAACGTCATACTCGAGGAACAGCATGATCAAGGGATTGCCGCGGAAGTTCTCGATCGGCGGAAAATTGCGGTGGCGCGGGCCGCTCAGGAAATCGAACTCCAGGTTCCTGCGGCCATCCGCCATGACCTCGGTGACGATGACATCGACTTGATCCTTAGTCACATCGTCGCCCGTGCCGTCTCGGCTGAAGTCATATTGGATCGTCAGCGGCTGCGCGATGTTCGCAAGATGGGGCGTGTCGAACAGCGCGATCTGGGCTGGAGAATAATCAGCCTGCGCGACATTTCCGGCCAAGCCGCCGCTCAGCAACAGCATCGCGGCGAGGACAAAAGGCTGCATGGAAATCCGTTTCATCGAGTCCGATGCCTCGTCCCTGAAGTCGCCTGCGCCCGGTCCAGCTGCCGGATTCCGAAGAAAGCAGCTGCCGCCGGATCGTTCGCTCTCTATATGTAACGGGGTCGATGGATAATGAAAAGGTTGCGGCCACCGCTCGCCATCCTGTGAGGCGGTCCTGTTCCTGCCCTTCGCGATTGAGGTCATGACGGCGTCGCGTTCCGTCCGAGGTGATCTTGCCGAACAGCAATCTGCTTCAAGAGCTGATCGTGGAATTGCTCGTCGCGATCAGCGGATTATCGACCTACCCTGTTCCGGACCGGCCGCCCGAGGTCGTGCTGATCTCGCATCAGGAGCTGGAAGGCATGGCCTGTGACCGCCCCTGCGAGGTATATGGCTGGTTTCCCGGCGGCCGGACAATCTTCCTGGATGATCGCCTGAACCCCGTCGAGGAGACGCCCGCTGCCGGCATCCTGGTCCATGAACTCGTCCATTTCCTGCAGCAGGAGAACGGTAGGTTCAGCAATCGACGAAGCTGCGAAGACTGGGTGAAGCGCGAGCAGGAGGCCTATCAGATCCAGATTCGCTGGCTGAGGCGGCAGTCGGCCGCCGGGGAGCCGTCGATCGGCATCGGCCCGCCGCCTTGGCGGCTGATCGGCTGCGACGACGGGACGGCCGGTGACAAGGAGTGAACGGACGCGCACGCCGTCGCCAGGTTCGGCAAGTCAGTCAAGCCGTCGCCGGCCCCTCGATTCACGAATTTCACTCACCCCGCTCCGATAGCCTCGCCTTCAAACGGGGCGCGGCGAAATCAAGAAAGGCGCGCAGCTTTAGCGGCAGAAGTCCCTGGCCGGTATAGACGAAACTGACGGGCCACGGTGCTGGTTCGAAGTCTTCGAGAGCGACGACGAGCGTCCCTGCCGCGACCGCATTGGCGACTTGATAGGACAGAACGCGCGTGATCCCGATCCCGGCAATCGCCGCGTCGATGGCCGCCTCCGCCGTGTTGACGATGAGCCGCGAATGAACTGCGACTGAGACATCGGATCTGCCCTTCGTGAAGCTCCAGCTGCTTGGTGACATCAGGCCCTGGAAGCTGATGCAGCTGTGGGAGCCGAGTTCCTCGAGGCTCTTCGGTATGCCGCGTTCGGCAAAATAGGTCGGGCTCCCGCACAGGACGCGCCGGATCGTGCCGACGCGCGTCGCCACGAGGCTGCTGTCGGGTAACGCGCCGATCCGAACGGCGAGATCGACACGGTCTTCCAGGAGGTTGATGACACGGTCGGCTAGCACGAGCCGGATGTCGATATCCGGATATGCCTTCAGGAACTCCACGGCGACGGGAATAACATGCAGGCGACCGAAGACGATCGGGGCAGTAATCACGAGGTCGCCCTTCGGCGCGCTGTATTCGCCCGACGCGATGCGCTCGGCCTCGCCGACGTCTTCGAGGATGCGCCTGCAGGCGGTCACGTAGGATTGCCCGGCGTCGGTCAATGTCAGCTTTCGGCTCGACCGGTTGAGAAGCCGCGTCTTGAGATGCGCCTCCAGCTCCGAGACTTTGCGGCTCACCGTTGCGAGCGGCATTCCGAGCCGACGGGATGCCGCCGACAGGCTGCCCGCTTCGACCACCGTCAGCAGGATCGACATGGACTCGAGGCGATCCATGAGCCTTCCGAAATTTGGGAGGAATATTCCCGATTATGCGGAATACACGCGATTCATGGAAGAGGTTAACTTTCGGGTACGGGGCCACACCGGCCGACCTCGGACAGGAGCCTTCCCATGAGCCGCCCACCGCTTCCGCCCTTCACCGCCGAAACCGCCGCCGAAAAGGTGCGTCTGGCCGAAGATGCCTGGAACACTCGCGATCCGGCACGCGTCGCGCTCGCCTATACGGCCGAGAGTCGCTGGCGCAATCGCGCGGAATTCCTGCAGGGTCGCGAGGCCATCGAAGCCTTCTTGACGCGCAAATGGAATCGCGAGCTCGACTATCGCCTCATCAAGGAGCTCTGGGCTTTCCATGAGAACCGCATCGCCGTGCGCTTCGCCTATGAGTGGCACGATGACAGCGGCCAGTGGTTCCGCAGCTACGGCAACGAGAATTGGGAGTTCAGTGGCGACGGGCTGATGCGCCGGCGCATCGCCAGCATCAACGATGTTCCGATCAAGGAGAGCGAGCGCAAATACCATTGGCCGCTCGGCCGCCGGCCTGACGATCACCCATCCTTGAGCGAACTCGGCTTCTGAGCAGGCGATAATGGACAGCATTCCGGTCTACCCCAGCGACGTCGCCTTCACGGCGTCGGTCAAAGCGGTGCAGGCTCGCAAGGGCTCGCGCCGCTCCTATGCGCGCATGGAAGAAGGGGGATCCTGGCGGACCCGCATCACACCCGATCTCGCGCAGTTCATCGAGGCCCAGACGAGCATCTTCCTCGCCACGGCAAATCTGGAAGGCCAACCTTATATCCAGCACCGCGGCGGCCCTCCGGGCTTTCTGCGGGTGCTCGACGACAGAACCATCGGCTTCGCCGATTTCGCCGGTAACCGGCAATACATCACCATCGGCAATCTTGCGGACAATCCCAAAGCCCATCTCTTCCTGATCGATTATGTGCACCGGCAGCGCGTCAAGATCTGGGGTGAGGCGCGCGTCGTCGAAGGCGATGCCGCGCTCGTCGCAAAGCTGATGCCGGAGGGGTACAAGGCGCGCCCGGAGCAGGCGGTCCTCTTTACCCTGTCGGCCTGGGACGCGAACTGCCCGCAGCATATCCCGCAGCGCTTCGAGGCCTCGGATTTCGCCGCCGCCCTCGCCGAACGCGACGAGCGGATCAAGGCGCTGGAGGCGGAGATCGAAAAGCTGCGAGCGGATTCGGCCTGAAACGCCATTTGCGGGTGAGATCCGTTGTTGCGTCCGGCCCGTTCTGACACTATCTGCTGTCGCACTTGCCGAAAGAGCGATAGGCGACTTCGTTGAAAGACCATGCCGTGTCGATAAACCGCGTGCTGGCGGACCGGATGACGGTCCCCGACGACCTGGAAACCGCGAAGCGAAAGATCTTCGTCAAGGATCTGGTGCTGTCCTGCAGCATCGGCGTCTACCCGCAGGAGCGTCTGGCGCCGCAACGGGTGCGGATCAATGTCGCGATGCATGTTGGCGAGCCGGACGCGCCGCTGAACGACGAGATCGACAATGTCGTCTCCTACGACACAGTCGTCACCGCGATCAAGGCGCTTATCGGACGCGGCCATATCAATCTCGTCGAGACGCTCGCCGACGAGATCGCCGCGATCTGCCTTGCCGATAGGCGCGTGATGGAGGTCAAGGTCACGGTGGAGAAGCTCGATATCGAGCCGGATGCCGCCGCTGTCGGCGTCGAGATCGAACGTCGCCGCAAGGTCGCCCCGCCGATGGCAAGCATCCACCCGCTTCTCGCCGCAGCTGGATCGTCGGCCGCGCGCCGGCGCGACGGCAGGGATTGACGACGGCCGACCCGACGCGTTTAAGCGAAGCCTGGGTGGTGAAGCTGGGCGGCAGCCTGGCCGAGTCCGCCGACTTGCGGACGTGGCTGGATATCCTGGCCGGGGGCGCCGGCGGCGTCGTGCTCGTGCCGGGCGGCGGCCCCTTTGCCGATCAGGTCCGCAAGACGCAACAGCACTGGGCGTTCGACGACGGCACCGCTCACCGGCTCGCACTGCTCGCTATGGAGCAATATGGCCTGATGCTGGCGGCGCTGCATCCGGCCTTGCGGCCGGCGGGCAGCCGGATGGAGATCGCCCGCATCCGCCGCGCCTCCCGGATCCCGGTCTGGATGCCGACGCGCATGGCGCTCGGGCGGCCGGAGATTCCGGAAAGCTGGAATGTCACCTCGGACAGCCTCGCCGCATGGCTGGCCGGGAGGCTGAGAGCGAGGCGCGTGGTCCTGATCAAGTCCGTCGAACCGCCCCAAAGCGCGACGGCGGCGGATCTCGCCAGGCGCGGGATCGTCGACCCGCTGCTTCCGGACTTTCTCGCCCGCAGCGGCGCGGATCTCTGGTGTATCGGCCCCGCCGGCAAGAGACGACTGCACGACGCGCTGCGCGGGATGTCCGCTCGCACCCCTGAGTGCACCGCCGGCACCGATTGAACCGCTTCGTCGCCGTGGTAGATTGAAATCCGACCTTGAAGCGGATTGCAGGTGCCTTTGGAAACCGCCTTTCTCGCCATGTCCGGGCTGATCCGGGCATTCGGAAGCGAAAATATTGGACCCGAGTCCCAGTTCGAGTCCTGGGCCGAAGCCCGACATGGCTGAGCATATCCTGTTTCTGACCGGACGGCTGGCGCGGCCCCGGCTGGAGAAGGTCCTGCAGGCCATACAGCCGGCCGACTTCACCTATGCGACACAGGAGATCGGAAAGGTCGCCGGGCTGATGACCGCCGATCTGATCCGGCGACGCCTGTCATCGATCGAGGCCGATCGGGTCATCGTGCCCGGCCGCTGCCGCGGCGATCTCGACGCCTTATCGGCTCAGTTCGGCACACCGTTCATGCGCGGGCCGGACGATTTGAAGGATCTGCCGGAGTTCTTCGGACGCAAGGGCGGGCCGCCCGATCTGTCGCGCCATGACGTGCAGATCTTCGCCGAGATCGTCGAGGCGCCGACCCTCGACATTCCGGGCATTCTGCGGCGCGCCGGGGAGTATAGAGCGGAGGGGGCCGACGTCATCGACCTGGGATGCCTGCCGGAAACGCCATTTCCCCACCTCGAAGAGGCGGTGGCCGCGCTTCGCGAGAACGGCTTCAGGGTCAGCGTCGATTCCGCCGATGTCGAGGAGCTGCGCCGTGGCGGGCGGGCCGGCGCGGATTATCTCCTCAGCCTTACGGAAGAGACGCTCTGGTTGGCCGACGAGGTAGGGTCGGTGCCGGTGCTGATTCCGGCGCAGCATGGCGACCTCGACTCCCTAGTCCGGGCGATGGACGCGCTGGACGGCCGCGGGCGGCCTTATTTGGCCGACCCAATCCTCGATCCCATCCATTTTGGCTTCATGGAGTCGCTCGGCCGCTATGCGGCGCTGCGGCGGCGCCGTCCGGAAGCCCCGATATTGATGGGTACCGGCAACCTGACCGAACTCACCGATGCCGACAGCACCGGCGTCAACGCCGTGCTGATGGGCATCGTCTCGGAACTGCACATCACCAGCGTCCTCGTCGTCCAGGTGAGTCCGCATTGTCGCCGGGCGGTGAAGGAAACGGACGTCGCCCGCCGGATCATGTTCGCCGCGCGCGAGGAGGGCAGCCTGCCGCAGCGGATCGACCCGGCGCTGCTCTGCCTGCGGGACCGGAAGCCCTTTCCCAACACGCCGGAGGAGATCGCCGAGATGGCAGCGGCCGTGCCGGACGACAGCTTCCGGATCGAGGCCGGCGCGGACGGCGTTCATATCTACAACCGGCGCGGCCATCATGTGGCGGGCGATCCGTTCGACCTGTTTCCGCATCTCGGCGTGGAGCAGGACGGCAGCCACGCCTTCTATCTCGGGGTCGAGACGGCGAAGGCGCAGGTCGCCTGGCAGCTCGGCAAGCGCTATGTTCAGGACCAGCCGCTCGGCTGGGGCTGCGCGGTGGACCGGCCTGCGGAGGATCTGACGCACCACCAGCCGGCCGGAACCACCTTGCAGGCGAAGCAGAAGCAGCAGCGTGAGCCATGATTCGCGAGACCATCGTCATCACGCAGGGCCATAACGGCGTCCATATCGCGCCCATCGGGCTGATCGAGGAGGAGGGCGGCTTCGTCATCGCGCCCTTTCATCCTTCGCAGACGCTCGACAATCTGCGGGAGAACCCCTATGCGGTCGCGAACTACACCGACGATGTGCGGGTGTTCGCCGGCTGCCTGACCGGCCGGCGCGACTGGCCGACCCGGCCGGCGGCGAAAATACGCGGCGCGGTCCTGGAGCAGACGCTCGCCCATGCCGAGCTTGCGGTCACCGCCGTCACCGAAGACGCCGTCCGGCCGCGATTCCGGTGCAAAATCGTCCATGAGGAGACGCACCGGCCCTTCCGCGGGTTCAACCGGGCGCAGGCCGCAGTGGTCGAGGCGGCAATCCTGGTGAGCCGCCTGCATATGCTGCCGCCGGAAAAGATCGAACGCGAGATCGCCTATCTGGAGATCGCGATCGACAAGACCGCCGGACCGCGGGAGCGAGAGGCCTGGGATTGGTTGATGGACCGAGTTATCGCATATAGGGCGGACGCACCGGAGGAACCGCAAGCATGACCGGACTGCTCGCCAGCGTGACCTCGGCGGAGGAGGCGGAGATGGCCCTTGCCGCCGGTGCCGACATCATCGATCTCAAGGACCCACAGGCCGGCGCCCTCGGCGCGCTGCCCGCGCCCGTCATATGCGAGGCCGTCGAACAGGTTGCCGGCCGGCGGATCGTCAGTGCCACGGCGGGCGACCTGCCGATGGAGCCGGAAATCGTGGGTCAGGCGGTCGCTCGGATCGCGGCGCTCGGCGTCGATATCGTCAAGATCGGGATGTTCCCCGGCCGCAGCCCCGAGGCTTGCCTGGACGCGCTGGCGGCACAAACGGCCCGCGGCACGCGCCTCGTCGCCGTCCTGTTCGCCGACCAATCGCCGGATCTCGGCATGATCAAGGGTCTGGCGGATCGCGGCTTCACGGGCGTGATGCTCGATACCATGGACAAGAGCGGCGGTGGGTTGCGCTGTCACCTCGATGACGCCCTGCTCGGGCGATTCGTCGAGCGGTCGGCAGAACTCGGGCTGTTGAACGGGCTCGCCGGCTCGCTCGCCATCGCGGATATCGAGCCGCTTCTGCTGCTCGGGGCCGACTATCTCGGATTCCGCGGCGCCCTTTGCGCGAACGGACGAAGCTCGGTTCTGGAACCGTCCCGCATGCGGGCGGTTCGAGCGGCGATCGAGCCGCAGGCGGCGATCACCAGCCCTGCGCGGCGAGCGCTGCAACCGCGGTCGCCGGCGCACAGCGCGCCGCCCACTCCCTGACTGTCGAATCTCCCGTCAGAAGATCGGCGAAGTCCGTATAGGGCCGCGCCAACCGCCGGGCCAATTCCGGCAGGAGAAAGCGACCGACGCCGGCGCCGATGACCGGCGCGTCGTCGGCGATGATCCCACGGGACAGGATCCGATCGACGGCGGCCTGCAGCATGACGTGCTGACGATCCGCCAGATGCCGGGCCAGGCGCCGCCATGCCGTCCGATCTGCCGTTTCCAGGTCGCGCCCCAGCATGCGGGCGAGGCGGCGGGCGCTGTCCTCGGTGCTCTTGCCTCGGCCGTCCGCCGTCGGAAGCTGGTCGGCATCCTCGGGCAACGCGCCGGTCAGCCGGTGAATGTCGGCTGTCGTCGCGAAATACTCGGCCATCAGCCGCTGGCGCTCGCCCGCGAACGGAACGGAATCGGCAAGGGCCATGACCGGCGTCCGCGTCACGCCGGTATAGACCAGTTCCTCGGTTATCAGTCGCTCGGCATCCGTGTAGCCGGCATTCCGGACAGCCCCGTCGGCGAACGGCAGGATGTCGGTCGTCGTGCTTCCCACATCGACGAACAGGCCCTCGCGGCAGCACGCGGCGACGAACTGGACGCTGGCGTGCCAGTTCGCCGAGGCGATCTCCTGCGCCCGGTCGGCCGCGCCCTCGAGCGGCACGAATCCAGCCTCGCCGGCATAAAGACGCAGATCAGTGCCGGGGAGCGCCTCGGCGACGGCGGCGGCGAGGCGCCGGACGCCTTCGGCACGGCTGTCGAACAGATCGACCAGCTCGCCGGTCATCGTGACGCCTTGGCGGCGCGTCGGCGACAGGCTCCGCCGCGCCTCCTCCACCGCCCGGATGAGATGGTCGATGCCGAGCCACAGGGTGCAGGGGACCTGGACCGCCGCCACGAGGCGACCCGTCGAATCGACCTGCGCGGCCTTCAGATGCGCACCGCCCAGGTCCCATCCCGTCGACAGGTTATCGGACATCCTCGCCTCCGACCGCGAATTCGCGAGGCTCGCTTTTCAGGGGTCCGTGATCCATACCGACCCGGTGCTCCAGCAGATCGAGAACGAGCGCGGCCGGGTTCGCCCCGATCGCCGATCGCAGCCCGACATAGGACGTGGTCAGGCGGGGATTCACTTCGAGCAGCAGCGGTCCGCCGGCACTCTCGACAAGGTCGACGCCGACATGCCCCCAAAGTCCCGGAATCGTCTCGGCCACCGCTTGGGCGATCCGCTCATAGACCGGCCGTCGATACTCCATCCCGCCGACGACACCGCCGCGATAGGAGAACCGGCCGTCCGCGATACGCACATGCTGCCGATTGCAGCTGAGCAGCCGGGCCTGCCCGTCGCGACATAGCATCGAGAGGCTGGCCGCCTCGCCGGGGATATAGGGCTGAAGGATGAAAGCCCTGGGATCGGAAACGCCATCGATCCAGGCCTCGAACTCCTCCCGCCGGAGGAACAAACGCGTCTCCTCGGTTCCCGCGCCGTCGTCGGGCTTCACGACCCAGCCATCCGCTCCAGGAGGAAGATCGATGGACCGCGCGGCCGACAGAGCATGACTCGGCACCACAGGCAGTCCGAACTTCGAGAGGTGCGCCGTCGTCGCGCTCTTGCTGGCGGTCAGGCGCACGGCATCGGGGCGGCTGCCGATCAGCTTGCAGCCGGCATCGAGTATGAGATTGCTCAGCCGCTCGAGCATGCCGTCGGTCTCGGGCGCGATCGGCCACGCCGCGTCGGCCTCCTCGGCGATCCGCCGCCAGATCGGCCAAGGATCATCCCCATCCCCGAGCCACCGGATGTCGACCAGACCATCGGGAGCAGCGAGCCGCGTGTCCCGGGTCAGCACAAGCTCCACCCCCGGCAGACCCCGGAGGTCCTTGACAAGGGCGCCCAGCATCATGTCGCCTTCGCGGCACAGACTCGCCGGTAAAGGCTGCCCAGCGGATTGGCCGGCCAGCCCCCCGCCCGTGACATACTCGCAAACGAACAGGCGCAAGCCCATGCAGATCATTCCCGTGATCGACCTCAAGAACGGCCAGGCGGTGCATGCGCGCCTCGGGCAGCGCGACAACTACCGGCCGGTGCGATCTCGCTTGTGCCAGAGCGCCGACCCGTCGGCGGTGATCGGCGCATTTCGCGGAATCCATCGCTTCGAGACGATTTATGTCGCCGATCTCGACGCGATACAAGGCACCGGCGACAACGGCGCCGTCCTCGAGAGGGTGCGCGACGCATTTCCCGATCTCAACCTCTGGGTCGATAGCGGCCTCGCCGACCCGACCGCCTGCTGGGCATGGCTAAAACGCGGGCTGGGCGATCTGGTCCTCGGCAGCGAGACATTGAGGGATATGGCGCCGCTCGACGAGCTGGAGGACGTCGCGAACGGGGGACGACTGATCCTGTCGCTCGATTTCCGAGAAGATCGCTTTCTCGGGCCGCCCTCGCTGCTCGAAAATCCTGCAAGCTGGCCCGAGCGAGTTGTCGTCATGACCCTGGCGCGCGTCGGCAGCGGTCGCGGGCCGGAGCTGGATCTTCTGGCGCGGCTGCAGGCCCAGGCACCGGCGGCCCGGCTGTTTGCGGCGGGCGGTGTGAGACATTGCGAGGATTTGGCGCAGCTTGCCGAACGGAGAGTCGGCGGAGTGCTGGTCGCCAGCGCGCTGCATGATGGCCGGATCGACGGTCCGACCATCATGCGATTTCACGCTAGCGCGCGTTGTCCGTAAATTTGGACCCGTCCGCGGATCGTATCAGGCTACGAGCGGCGAAACCGGTCTAACAGCTTCCCAAGCCAGCCGCCGGCTGACGCCGGAGGGTGTTCCGGCCGGGAGCTGTCTTCCCTTCAAGAAGCGGCAGCGAACGGATGCTTGACCGTATCCTTTTTGCTGACGACCTCCGACGCCTTCGGTGTGCCGGCGATCGCGCGCTGGATCGATTCCTTCGTGGCCTGATAGTTGTACTGCTGAATCTTCGCGTCGTCCGCGGCTTCCCAGTGGATGAAGACACCGACGCAGATGAACAGGTCGTCGGCCTCGTCCTGCGGGATGGTCCCGTCGGCGACGCAGTCGGCCACGGCCATGGCAACACCGTGCTGCGCCGGCCCGAACATCTGGACCGCCTGCTTGGCGCCCTTGATGGTGACCTTGTTGAACATCACCGTGTTCGGCTTCGCTGGCAGATTCGGAGCGACAACGGCGAGAAGCGACGTGAACCCGTCCTTGTTGTTCGTCAACGCGTGGCAGAACGCGCTCTCTGCGGCGCTGCCGCGCGGCCCGATGATCAAGTCGATGTGGGCGACCTCGTTTCCTTCGCCGACCAGCGACTCACCAACCATCACTTTGTTGACCTTGGCCATAATCGTCCTCCCCAATGTCAGATGTTGGAGTTCTCTCGAACAAAACCGAATGACCAACCGACGACATCGGTTGGTCCATCACGCCTCCCAACCCGACGGAGGCTGCGCGACTTCGCTGTCGTACCCGGCCGGAGTTCGGGGAAGACGGCCTTGATCGCAGCCTCTACGGCCGAAGACACTGCGCAAGATGCTAACGGGAGCATCCGATTGCGGCAAGTGCCAGTTTTACGACGCGGCTTTACGACGCAGCGTCCCAATCACATCGCGAGGACTAGATCATCAAGGCTGCGCATTCTCGGATCCGCCATGCAGCAGAGTGGCGGCGAACCGTGCATCGGCGATCGACGTGCAGAGTTCGCTCCACTCGCAGCCGACGCAGGCGGCGCGGATTTCTCCTGTTTCGAAGGCACTCCGCATCCGTCTTGCCGTCTCCGGCCCGAGCGTCAGGCGCTCGCCTGCCGCAAGCGCCCGGCTCAGAATCGCAGAAACCGCTTCGAGCGCCCGCTTGTCGCGGTCCAGAACGCGGTCGAGGTTGCAATGCGGCCGCTCCTCGCCCACCGAACCCGGGGCGAGGAGCGGCGCGCAGACATCGTCCGGGCCATCGACGAGCAGCACATCCTCTCCCGCCGTCAGCCTCGCCGCGATCCGGTCGAGGTTCGCGACGAAGGCCGGGCTGTAGCCCTCTCCCTTGTAGGTGAGGATGCAGAGCAGATGATGGCCGCGCAGGCGGACCGTCACCGGCCGGCGTCGCTCCCGGCCGGACGCCGCCGCAGCATCAGGTGAATAGTGGCCACGGCAAGCGCCGACTTCAGGACCGTTCCAACGAGAAACGGCATCAGACCGAACGCGACCGCGTCCTGCCAGCCGATCAGGGCCGCGAGCCACGCGACGCCGAGGCCGAGTATGACGGCATGGCCGAGCAGCATTGCCGCGGAGGAGCGTAAAAGGTCGCGCGTCCAGCCTTTCTCCGCAAGCCACCCGACAAGCATCGCCGCGAGCGGAAAGCCGATCAGGTAGCCTGCCGTCGGTCCGACGAAATGGATGGGGCCGCTCGCGCCGCCGGACAGCACCGGAAGCCCAATGACGGCTTCGCCAAGATAGGCGAGGACGACCGCACCCGCGAGGCGCCAACCGCAGAGCGCGCCGATAAGGACGACCGCGTAGGTCTGCATCGTCATCGGCACGGGCACCATCGGCACTTCAATCCACGACGCCGCCGCGAGCACGAGCGTGCCGAGGGCGACGAACAAAGCCTTCTTTCCGAGCGAGGCGCCGTCGAGCCTCAGGGGAACCCGGGCGCCGCGCTGCAGGGCGGCGGTCGAGGTGGAAACGGACATTCATCTCTCCAAGCTGGTCAATCAGGCAGATCGATATAGCAGAGACTGCTCTCATGCGGCAGCCCGATACGTCAATCGGTCGAAGCGGCATTCTCCAGCCGCAAGGCAAAGAGGCTGGCAACCGTGAGATCCGCGCTTGTTCCCGGATTGAGGCCTGCCGCCTTCAGCTTCGTATCGAGCGCGGTCAGATCGGCCGACAAAGTCGCCGGGTCGGCGCACGCAGCGAGCCGCTGGTCGAGATGCGCGGCGGTGCGGCGGACGTCGCCCGCGACCATCGCTCCGAACTTGCGCGCGATATGGCTATCGGGAAAGCGCGCGAGGAAGCCCATATAGGCGCCGGTCGTGGCCCAGCTTTCCTCCACCCAGCGCGCAAGACCCGCGCGCAGTCGTGGCAGGCCGAAGGTGAAGACATCTTCGAATGCGGTGACGTACTGATCGGCGATGCGATCCCGGTGGCGCGCCTCCGCCATCGCCGCGCGCAAGGTGACAGTCGCCGGCGCTGCGACATCATGTCGCGGGCTCGTGCCGAGGCCGCCGGGCTGGGCAAGACGGATCGCGCGGAAGGTTAGCTCTGCATCGGCCACGTCGAGCGCGTCGAGCACCTGCCGGAGTTC
Organism: Virgifigura deserti; assembly: GCA_003576685.1. Classification (GTDB taxonomy): domain Bacteria; phylum Pseudomonadota; class Alphaproteobacteria; order Dongiales; family Dongiaceae; genus Virgifigura; species Virgifigura deserti. The sequence continues at coordinate 140,277 of QOZR01000010.1, read as the reverse complement.
CTGACGCAGATCGCCGGTTCGCGCGCCAAGAGCCGCCTGGGCCAGCGGCGCGCAGAGCAGCAGGATGCCGAGATTGGTGTTGCAGCCGGTCACCGCGCGGGTTTGCCGGACCGCCTCGTAGATCCGCTCGCCGACGGAGAGACCCGGCTGTCCCACGACCGCGGCGCTGACCTCCGCGCTCGTCTCGAAGTCGGCCACCGTCATGTCATGCCCGGCCGCATACACATGCACGTTGCCCGGCTTCAACGCCTGCAGCTCCGCAAGGCAGGCGTCGCGATAAGCCGCGGCGACGCGCCCGCCCGACAGCCTCATCTTATCCTCCGGCGACGACGGACGCGGGCCGCGCAGCAGTCCGAAGAGGCGTGACCTCCGGCAACTGCGCCAGGAGGTCCTCGGCCAGCGCCCTGGCGATATCGACGGCACTGACCTTCTGCAGGGCCTTCCATGCCGGCATGCTGTTCACTTCCAGCACCAGATGGCGACCGCGTGCGTCGCGGATCACATCGACTCCAGCATAGCCGGCGCCCACGGCGTGGGCCGCCGCCACCGCGAGGGCGGCGAGCTCGCCGGTCGGTGTCACGCCCTCGCAGCGCGCACCGCGGCAGGCATTCGTCCGCCAGCTCGTGCCGTGACGGATCATCGCGGCGACGGCGCGCCCGCCGACAACGAACACCCGCCAGTCGCGCCAGCCTTCCGTCAGGCCAGTGACGAAATGCTGAAGATAATAGACGCCTTCGACTTCCTCAGGCGGCGGCAGCGCGGCCTCGTCCTCCACCAGCCGCAGTCCGCGGCCCTGGGACCCGAACAGGGGCTTCAGCACCAGGGGACGGCCCGGCCGGGCCTCGGACCGAACCACCGCACGCGCGCCCTCCGCCGTCTCGGCCGTCCAGGTCGGCGGCGTCGGCACGCCCGCGCGGTCGAGCAGGAAGCTGGTCATGGATTTGTCGACGCAGCGCTCGACGGCACGCGCGTCGTTGTAAACGGCAACGCCCGTCGCCGTCAGCGCGTGCAGCAGCCCGAGGCGAAGCGTCACCTGCTCGAAGCTGCCGCCGGGAATCGTCCGGATAAAGGCACCCGACGGCAGTCCGTCCTCGAATCCGGGAAGGAAAAGACCACCGGCGCCGGTGCCGATCTCGAATCGGCAGTCCGCCAGCGAGAGGCACAGGGGATCGGCGCCCAGCGCCGCGAACGCCCGCCGCAGCCGCCCCGCATGCCAGTCCCCGCCGTCCGTGAAGATCGCGATTCTAGTCCGTTGCGCCATCGTCGAAGGATTTTCCTAGAAGCGTCTCGTCGAAGCGCCCGGCATGGAAGCTCTTCCCGCTGTCGAGCGCCGTCACCGTCACGCGCGCCGGGCTGAACAGCATCGGATCCATGGCATAGAAATCGCCCTTGTAGGCGCGGAAGATGTCACCGAACGGCCGACCGTAATCACGCGAACCGACACTCGGCAGCTCATCCGCCAGCTTCCGCGCCTCCGCATCCGCGCCGGTGACGAACAGATGCACCGATCCGCCATAGATGATCGCGTCATTCGTCCGCCCCATCGCATCGACGAAGGAGGCCGCGGGCGGCGGGATCGGCGCGGCCCCCATTCCGTCGACGACCTTGTCGAGCGGGAATCCTAGCTGGTGGAGCTTGTGCAGCGCAACCTCGAGCACCCGGCCGACGATCTGCACCGTCCCGGCGAGGCTCCGGGTCGGCGTCAGGATGAAGGTAAGGCGATCCGGACCGATGCCGCAGGCTTGGCTCACCTTCTCGATCAAGGCCGCAGGCGGGCGCTCGTCGACCTCGAGCACGAGGCAGGCGCTGTCCGCGGCATCGCGGTATCGAAGCTCGTCGAAGAGCGTCTCCTTCACGGCCAGCGCCCGTCCGGGGCCGGAGCCCAGGGCGTTGTACGCGCCCTTGCCCTCGCCGACGGACAGGTGCCAGCCGGCGAGCTGACTGCCCAGACAGGAGAGCACCGGCTGGGTCGCGTGGACATTCACCATCCAGGCCCAGCGGTCGAACGGGCTTCCCGCCGAAAGCGCCACGCGCCCCAGGCCGCCCATGCAGATCTCGGCGATCCGCCGGCCCGCCTCGACGCCGCCCGGGCAGGCGATGCCGGCATCGACGATGACGGCGCCCTCCGCCGTTCGCTCGACCAAGAGACGCAGCGTGTCGGCATCGTCGATCAGCCGCTGGACGAGCGGCGCCGTCAGCTGGTTGAGGCTCAGTCCCGCCGAATCCTGTACCATGACTCCTCCATTACTCCCGGCACCGACGTTCTCGGAAAGCCGGTGCATCAGCTTGATTCCAAGCACTTGCGTCACGTGCCCGTCCGAAGTACTGGCGCGCCCCGGAATTTGGACGATCCGACCTCGTCAGCCCGCCTGCGCCGCTACCACGGGTTCCGCATGCAGCGCCGAAAGCACCGCGGCGCCTTGCGCCGCCGCGCGGGCGCGCGCCGCTTCCGGCCCATCCGCCCGGCTCAGGACCGTGCAGACCGGTTCGTCGCGTTCGATTATCGTGCCGGCTTCGGGCCGGTCGACCGTCCCCTCCGGCCAGGAAAAATCCGCCGGAACGGTCAGACGCCGATCGGCATAGACGATCGCCGTCGCTTTGGCTTCAGGCGGACTGCGGTGTGGGGCTCCCCATTGCCGCGGCAGTTTTCCTTCGCAGGCCGCCAGATGGAGTGTGAACAAGGCGGTCTCCGGGTCTGTTCCATCGAAGATGTCGAGCGTTGCTCCGGGACGCGGATTGACTTCCAGGATCGCGAAACCATCGTCGCTCGCGATGACATCGAGGCTGTTGAGGCCCACCAGCCCGATCTCACGCACGAGCCCGTCGACGGCAGCGGCGAGATCGCGCGCCAGCGTCGGACCCACCCGCGCCGGGCGAACCGCGCCGCCGAAGCGGTAGGGCTCCGCCTCGCCCGGCGAGACCCATTGCTCGCTGAAGCCAAGTAGGCGCGCCGCCCGCCCGTCGGCTAGGAACAGCGCCGACAGGGTCTGGCCGTCGATCCGGCGCTGATAGTAGCGATCGCCCGGCTCGCCATTGTTCAAGATGGCCGCGCGAACATGGCCGCCGCCCGAAGCGCCGACCCGTTTGCACAACCAGTCGGCCGCGTCGTCCGGTCGCTCGAGGCTTATCTCGGGATAGGGCAGTCCGAGCCGGTCGAGGAGTCCGAAGAACGCAGCCGGATCCTTGACGCGGGCGAGTGTTTCCGGCGGGTTGCCGAATAGGCGCCGTCCGCGGCCTAGATCAGCGAGCAGGGCCGGCTGCGCCTCGAAGCCCGCGCCGTAGACGAGGCCCTGCTCGACGCCCCGCCCGACCGGCGCCAGTCGCTCGGCTGCCTCCAGCAGCGCCGCCGGATCGAACCCACGGGCCACGCTGCCGCGCACCATCAGGCTGGCCGTCGCATGAGCGCGGGTATCGACATCGCCGAACAGGTCGAGGACGAGGGCGCCGCGTTCCGCCCGTCGGGCGGCCGCGGCAAGCGCCCGTCCGGAAAGGGCGGCAACCAGAAACAGAGGCGGGTTACCCAACGATGGTCTGCGCGAGCCGAAACGCGTCCTGAAAGTCCAGATAGAGCGGCTCGTCCGTTTCCGTCATTCGGCGGAACAGCTGCGCTTCGACACGGTATTTCACGTTGCCGATCGCCAGGGCGCCGATTCCCACAGCCTGCGTGCCAGCCAGCGGCGCGCCGTCGTCTTGCGCGCCGATACCCTCGATGCCGGCCGGCGGAACCGCATTGACATCCGCCGCGACCTTGAGGGATGCGGCTTGCGCCACCTGTCCGCTATCGAGTACCTGCACGCCGGCCTTGCCGGCGGAGACGATGACCTCCGCATCCTTCAGCGCCGCCACCTTCAGCGGATCGGTACTGCCGTCGACGCCGTCGAGGTCGACGTCGAAGCGCGCCTTCGCCGTTTCCGCCAGCTTCGTTACACGCTCCGCGCCGTCATAGCCGACCAAGCTGACTTTGCCGCCTTGACCGGCGGCGATCACGCCGGACGCGAAGCCGACGACGCCGGTCGCACCGAAAACCACGACGCGGCGGCCGGACAGGTCCGCACCTTTGTCCTTCAGTTTCTTCTCGACGCAGGCGACGAGGGCCGCCGCCGTGGTGAAGGAGCCGGCCGGATCGGCGAACACCGACGCCTCAAACGGCGGCACCATCGCCTTACGCGCCGCATCGAGCATGTCGAGCGCGAGGATCGCATTCTTCCCGCCGATGAAGATGCCGGTGCGCTTCACGCCCGTCGGTCCGCGGGAAAAGATCGCGTCCTGGACCAAGCCCGCGACCTCCCCGATCTCGACATTGGTATAAGGGACAACCGCGTCATATCCGGCATCCAGCGCCATGTTCACGTCGAACGGACTGACATGCCGGAGCGGGCTCAACATATGAAGAATGTTCTTGTGGCTCACCTTACCCTCCGACCCGAATGTTCTTGGAATCTTACGACGGTCTCGAGAGTTGCGCCGCGCCGCATTTTGCCGCAGCGTGATCGGCTAATCCGTCGACGGTACAAGTTCGATCTCGCCCCCGCGGTTCCGGCCGCGGCTGATCTGGAAGGCGAGGTTCGATTCGTCCGGCCAGCGCCGGCGCGCCGCTGCGAGCAAGGTTTCGGCATCGGCCTCGGACGGGATGATGGCGAAGCCGGTCGGGCCCCAGGAACTCTGTCCGACGCCGCAAATTCCCTGCGCTTCCAGCCAGGCGAGGACGTCGGCTACGGCCGGGCTCATGAACCGGGCGCCCTGCACAGGGGCGAAATGGTCGCCGACCGTTCGCTGCAGCTCGGCCACCGCGCCGCCGAATCGGTCCAGGTCCTCCTCAGCGAGCGCCGGCAGGGCGATCATAAGCACCATGCGGCAGAGGCGCGCCGCATCCTCCGCCGGAAAGGGCGGCAAGCGGTGAAAGGCCTCGATCTCGGCCGGCCCATGGACACCGTGACTTGCTTGATCGAAGATCAGCAGAATTCGCCACTGCTCCGGAAAGGCGAACCGGCTGAGCACAGGGGGCGGCTCGTCCGTGTCGCCACGGCCGCCGTCGAGAATGACGCCGCCCTGCTCGAAGGCCGCGATGCCGATGCTCGAGCGCGCTCCCCGGTCGAGCAGATGGGCAATGGCCCGCGTCTTCACATCCAGACCATGAAGCCGCGCAACGGCGACGCCGGTCGCCAGGGCGAGCTGCGTACCGGAGCCGAGGCCGATATGACTCGGGATCGCCCTCTCGACCGTGAGTCGGAGTTTGTCGGCGACGCCGAAATGCCGCGTCACCTTTTCGAGATGCGCAAGCGCACGGCCCGCATCCGGCCCTTCGGCCGCGAGCGCATCGCTCCAGCCGACGGTGAGACGCGTCTGCGGCGAATCGAGCGTGATCCCGAAGCTGCCGAACCGGCGGCCGAGACCGCCATTGAGATCGAGGAAGCCGAGATGGAGTCGCGCCGGCACGGTGACGGCCACGCGCTCGACCGGTCGACGGATCGCTTTCGCACCGGCCGCGTTTGTGGTCATGTTGCCTGCATAGGGCGGTGCCGCTATCATTTCATCGTGAATGGACACTCGATTTCGCGATGTCAAGCAGGTTGTCGGCGAGAAGCGAGTCAGGGAGACAGGCGCCATGGCCGAAAAAGAGACGGTCTACAGCGACGAGGAAATCGAGAGCCGACTAAAGGCCGAGTTGCCGCACTGGCATCTCGAGAAGGGCTGGATCCGGCGAAAGTACAGGACGAATAGCTGGAAAGGCACCTTGATGGTCATCAACACGGTCGGGCATCTGGCCGAGGCCGCCTGGCACCATCCGGACCTCACCGCCTCCTATGCCTGGGTTGAGGTCAGGCTGATGAATCACGCGGCGAAGGGAATCACGGACAAGGACTTCCAGCTCGCGAAGAAGATCGAGGACGTCATCCAGTGGCAACCCGGCAAGGAGGGTGGCGCACTCGAAGGCACGCCTCCGTCCGATCCGCGCTTCGCCTACGTCAAATACGATTCCTAAGCGGCACGACGATGGCTGCCGAACGGACGCTTTGGCGCGACGTCGTATGCCCGTTCTGCGGCTTGGCCTGCGACGATCTTGCGATCGAGCGCGAGGGTGATCGGCTGAGCGTTCGCGAGGCCGGCTGCGCGCGAAGCCGCGCGCAGTTCGAGCGGCCGCAGCGCGAGGCCGAGCCGCAGATCGACGGGAATGCCACCGATCTTGCGTCGGCGGTCGCGCGCGCCGCCGACCTGCTGCAGGACAGCCGCCTGCCGCTGTTCGCGGGCCTTGCAACGGATGTCGACGGGATGCGCGCGGTGATGCAGTTGGCCGACCGGATCGGCGGCGTCGTCGACCATGCCGGCTCCGACGCGCTCTTCCGAAATCTTCGTATCCTTCAGGATTCGGGTTGGATCACGACGACGCTGAGCGAGGTCCGCAACCGCATGGACCTTCTGCTCATCGTCGGGCACTGGCCGGAGGAAGCCTTCCCGCGGTTCATCGAACGCTGCGTCGAGCCGGAACAGACCTTGAGTTCCGATGCGCCGCTGGTACGGCAAATCGTTCGGGTCGGCCCGCCGGCGCCGGATGGGAGTGCGGCGAAGTCCGGCCCGCCGGTCCTGGAGCTACCCTGCGCGATCGAACGGCTGCCCGAGGCGGTGGCGGCGTTGCGCTGTCTGGTGAACGAACAACAGCTCGCCGCCTCCGAGGTCGCCGGGATACCCGTCGCCGGTCTGCGCGAGCTGGCCGAGCGCCTGCGCTCCGCGCGCTACGGCGTCATCGCTTGGGCAGCCGCGGACTTGACCTTTGCGGGCGCCGAACTGACGGTGCAGGCGCTGAGCGCCCTGGTGCAGGACCTCAACCGGACGACGCGTTGCGCGCTGCTGCCGCTGACCGGCACCGACAACCTGATCGGCGTGAACCAGGTCTGCACCTGGCAGAGCGGATACCCGCTGCGGACCGGGTTCGGCCGCGGCATCCCGGAGCATGATCTCCATCTCTTCTCGGCGCAGCGCCTGCTCGATACCGGGGAGGCGGATGCGTTGGTCTGGATCTCCGCCTTCCGCGAAGCGTCGCTGCCGGTTGCGAGCGGCGTTCCGACCGTAGTCATCGCGACGCCCGGCACGACATGGACGAACCCGCCCGCGGTGTTCATTCCCGTCGGCACGCCGGGCATGGACCATAAGGGATCCCTTTTCCGAATGGACAGCGTCGTCATGCTGCGGCTCGCCGCGCTCCGCGACAGCCCCCTGCCGAGCGTCGCCACGGCGATATCGCAGATCGACGCGGCCCTCGCCGCGCGGAAGGAGGCGTGATGACGCTCGTCAAGCTCGCCGGCGGCCGGATCGTCGATCCGGCGAACGGACGCAATGGCGACGCCGCGGATCTCTATTTGCGGGACGGCGTGATCGTTCCGGATCCGGGGCCCGGGGCGGCGATCGATGAGACCGTCGATATCACCGGCAAGATCGTCATGGCCGGCGCGATCGATATCCACAGCCATATCGGCGGCGGGAAGATCAACATCGCCCGCATGATGATGATCGAGGACCATCGGAAGCACGCCGATGCCGGGGATGGACTCCGGCGCTCGGGCGGCGGTCTCTATACGCCGACGACCTTCGTCACCGGCTATCGATACGCTGCGATGGGATATACCGCCGCCTTCGAGCCGGCGATGGTTCCCGCCAACGCCCGCCACGCGCATGCCGAGCTGGCCGACACGCCAATGATCGATAAGGGCTGCTACGCCATGCTCGGCAGCGACGACTTCCTGCTGCGGATGCTAGCGAACGGGGCCGAGCAGCAGGCAATAAACGACTATGTCGGCTGGATGCTGCAGGCCACGCAGTCCGTCGCGCTGAAGGTCGTCAATCCCGGCGGCATCAACGCCTTCAAGTTCAACGCGCGCAACCTCGGCCTCGACACGCCCAGCCCGCATTACGGCGTGACGCCCCGCAGAATCGTCGCCGCGCTGGCGCGGGCCGTGAACGAACTCGGCATCTGCCATCCGGTGCACCTCCACTGCAACGATCTGGGCGTTCCGGGAAACTGGGAAACGACGGTGGGGACGATCGACGCCGCCGAGGGACTGCCGCTGCATCTGACGCATCTTCAGTTCCACAGTTATGGGACGGAGGGCGACCGCAAGTTCTCCTCGGCGGCGGCGCAGCTTGCGGAGGTCATCAATCGAACACCATCAGTCAGCGTCGACATCGGCCAGATAATCTTCGGCCAGACGGTGACGGCCTCCGGCGACACGATGATCCAGTATCGCAACCACCGGCACGCCCATCCCAAGAAGTGGATGTGCATGGATATCGAATGCGATGCCGGCTGCGGCGTGGTGCCGTTTCGCTATCGCGACGAAAATTTCGTCAACGCCCTGCAGTGGGCCATCGGGCTGGAGCTTCTGCTGTTGGTCGAGGATCCCTGGCGGGTGTTCCTCACCACCGATCATCCGAACGGGGCGCCGTTCACGGTCTATCCGCATCTGATCCGGCTTTTGATGGACCGCGGCTTCCGAAGGGACATGCTGAAGACGATCAACAAGCATGCGGCGGCCGCAAGCACGCTCGGCGGCATCGAACGGGAATACAGCCTCTACGAGATCGCGATTCTCACACGCGCCGCTCCCGCCCGCAGCCTGGGCCTCCTCGACCGCGGGCATTTGGGGGTGGGCGCGGTCGCCGACATCACCGTCTATACGGAACGGGAGAATCGCGAGGCGATGTTCGCGCGCCCCGACTATGTCTTCAAGGATGGCCGGCTGATCGCACGCAACGGCGAGGTCACCGACATCGTCTGGGGCGCCACACATGTGGTTCGTCCGGAGTTCGACCAGGGGATCGAAGGGCCGTTGGAGGACTATTTCAACCGGTTCCAGACGGTGCGCCTCGGCAACTTCCGAGTCACCGATGACGAGATGGAGGACGAGGGGCGCTCGCGCCTGGTCCGTCACCCCTGCCGCCGGACGACGCCATGATCATCAACGGCGTCGCCATCGAAGACACCTTCGCCGAGGCCTTCGGGATGAAGGCAACACGGCTGGTGATCACCGCGGACACGGCCGAGTGGGCCTGGAACGCCGGCAACAGCATGACTGGCTTCGCCACCTCCGTCATCGCCTGCGGCTGCGAGGCGAGCATCGAGCGCCGGCTGCTACCCGAGGAAACGCCGGACGGACGTCCGGGCGTCTCGGTCATGATCTTCAGCATGTCGACGAAGGACCTGCAGAAGCAGGTCGGCGACCGGGTCGGCCAGTGCGTTCTCACCGCGGCCGGCTCGGCCTGCTTCTCGGGCATGGACGGGGGCGACCCGCTGAAGCTCGGCGCGCTGCTGCGCTATTTCGGCGACGGCTTCCAGATCGCCAAGAAGTTCGGCGACCGGCGCTATTGGCGGATTCCGGTAATGGACGGCGAGTTCGTCTGCGAACACACGGTCGGCACCGCCAAGGGAATCGGCGGCGGCAACTTCCTGATCCTGGCGGCGTCGCGCGCGGCGGCGCTCGCCGCGACCGAGAAAGCCGTGACGGCGATCCGGACGGTTCCGAACGTCATCCTGCCCTTTCCCGGCGGCATGGTCCGCTCCGGCTCGAAGATCGGCGCGAAGTACAAGGGGCTTATTGCCTCGACCAACAATGCCTATTGCCCAACCCTGAAGGGTCAGACGGAGACCGCCTTGCCGCCCGAGGTCGAGTCCGTGCTCGAAGTGGTGATCGACGGCTTGACGGCCGAGGATATCGCCGCGGCGATGCGCGCCGGCATCACGGCGGCCTGCGAACTGGGCGCGGCCAACGGCGTGCTTCGGATCACCGCCGGCAATTACGGCGGCAAGCTGGGCAAGTTCCTGTTCCATCTGCGGGAGCTGATGGCATGAGCGGCCTTGCCTTGACCTTGCGCGACCCGCCGCGGCAACGGCTCGATCTGTCGCCGCTTACCCCCGACCGGCTCGCGGGCCTGGATGAGGCGGCGATCGCGGCGATCGAGCTGATCAGCGGCAATCAGCGGCTGCGGGTCGGTGACCTCTTCGCCATCGCGATCGGCGATCCGGCCGATCTTTCCATCCGCAACGCATGCGACAAGCTGGATTTCATCGGCCGGGCCATGACGGATGGAACGATCACCGTCGAAGGCGATGCCGGAGCCTATGTCGGCCTCGGCCTGCGCGGCGGCCGCATCCATGTCCGCGGCGGCGTCGGTCCCTGGGCAGGGGCGGAGATGCATCGCGGCGTCATCGAGATCGACGGCGATGCCGGCGACTTCACCGCGGGCGCCGTTCCCGGCGAGACGAAGGGGATGCGCGGCGGTCTGGTGATCGTCCGCGGCAACGCCGGGCATCGGGCGGGCGACCGGATGCGGCGCGGCATCCTGGTGATCGAGGGCAGCGTCGGCAGCCATGCCGGCTCGCGCATGATCGCCGGCACCGTGGCGGTGCTGGGCGCGGCCGTCGGTCCCTATCCCGGCTTCGGGATGAAGCGGGGCAGTCTGATCCTGTCGAGCGCGCCCGAGCGCCCGTCGCCGACCTTCGCCGATTGCGGCGCGCACGATCTCGGCTTCCTCAAGCTGCTGCCGCAGGCAGTCGGCGACCGCTCCAGCCGCCTCGCCGAGCTCTGGGCCATGCCGCCGCGGGTCCGCCGCTTCGCCGGAGACTTGGCGGCCGGCGGCATGGGCGAGATCCTGATCCGCAGGATCTGAAGACTTTCAGGAACGACGCTCCTCGCGATACGATCGTCTGTGCTGGCGGACTCGAGAAGCCGCCATGGGAAGCGATTCAACCCGGAGAGGAAACAAGATGGCAAAGCTTTCGATGTCTGTGGAGGTTGGCGCGTCGGCCGACGAAGTGTGGCCCGTCGTCGGTGATTTTGCGGCGTTCGACCGATGGCATCCGGCCGTCGAGCGGTGCGACGCGAATAGCGGGACGGCAGGGTCGACGCGCGATCTGCATCTCGCAGGCGGCGGGCTGATCCGCGAACGGCTGGAGAGCGTCGACGAGAAGGGGCAATCGCTGACCTACGTCATTCTCGAGAGTCCGCTTCCTGTGCGGGACTACGTCTCGACGCTCCGGGTCACCGGCGATGGCGGACGTTGCAGGGTCGAATGGAGCAGCGAATTCAAGCCGGCGGGGCTGCCCGAACCCGAAGCGGTGAGGACGATGGAGGGAGTCTACAAAGCCGGCCTCGACAATCTGAAGACGATGTTCGGCGCGTGAGCGGCGGCTCCGCATCTTTGGCGGAGTGGCTTCCGCAGGATCTTCCCGCCTCGGCACGGCTCTATCTGCGACCGATCGGGCTCGTCAGCGGACCGGCGGCGGCATCGCTGATCGCCGCCGGCACCGGCCGGTCCGTCGCCGGCGGGCCGCTGGCCTTCACCGGCTGCGAGGTCTGTATCCGGGCTCCGGGGCGGACGAGCCGGATCGGCGCGACGCTGGCCGATCTGGAGCGGTGGGCGGCGCGATGCGGCGGCGCGGCGGAGGCGCGGATCGCCTCCTTGTTGACCCGGATCACCGAGCCGCGGGCCGCACCGGACGGGTGGGACCCTTCCCGGCCGCGCCTGATGGGCATCCTCAACGTTACGCCGGACAGTTTCTCCGACGGCGGCGACTTTACGACTCCGGCGGCAGCGGTGGCGCAAGGCATATGCCTGGCGGAAGCGGGCGCCGATATTCTCGATATCGGCGGCGAGTCCACGCGACCGGGCGCCGAACCGGTCGCGCCGCAGGAAGAAATCGCGCGCGTGCTGCCGGTGATCAAGGGATTGGCGGCCAAGCGCGACGCGCTTCACGGCGCGAGAATTTCCATCGACACGCGCCGCGCCGCGGTCATGCGCGCCGCGCTGGCCGCCGGCGCCGATATCATCAACGACGTCACCGCCCTGACCGGCGACCCGGAGAGCATGGCTGTCGCCGCGGACAGCCGCGCGATGATCATGCTGATGCATATGCAGGGCGAGCCGCGCACCATGAATATCGCCCCGTCCTATGATGACGTGGTCCTGGACGTGTTCGACGCGCTGGAGACGCGGCTGGAGGCCTGCGTCGCCGCCGGCATCGACCGGCGCCGCTTGGTTGCCGATCCCGGCCTCGGCTTCGGCAAGCGCGGTCGCGAGAACGTCGCGGTCCTGCGGGGGCTGGCTCTCTATCACGGCCTGGGCGTGCCGCTGCTCCTGGGCGCGTCACGTAAGGGGCTCGGCGACGCCGTCAGCGGGCGCGTGACGCCGAAGCAGCGCCTCCCGTCGTCGCTCGGCGCGGCGATGCACGGTCTCGATCAGGGCGTGCAGATCCTGCGCGTCCACGACGTGGCGGAAACGCATCAGGTCCTCAGGCTTTGGGAACGGCTGCACGGGTTTGAAGAATGACGGTCACCGCGGAGAGTCCGCCATTCGATTCACGCATGCTCGCCGTCGACGGAGATCACAGGCTGTATGTCGAGCAGGCCGGCAATCCGGACGGCATTCCGGTACTGTTCCTGCATGGCGGGCCGGGCAGCGGCTGTCAGCCCGCGCATCGCCGGTTGTTCGATCCGGCGTGGTTTCGAATCATCCTCTTCGACCAGCGCGGCGCCGGCCGCAGCACGCCGAAGCGCAGTCTCGCCGGCAACACGACGCAGCATCTCGTCGCGGACATGGAGCGGATCCGCCGGGAGTTCAGCATCGAGCGCTGGATGCTGGTCGGCGGCTCCTGGGGCGCGCTACTGGCGACGGCCTATGCCGAAGCTTTTCCGGAGCGGGTTACGGCGGTAGCGCTGCGCGCCGTGTTTCTAGGCAGCGCCGAGGAGGCCGACTGGGCGTTCGTCCGCGGCCCGCAAACCTTCTACCCGGACTTCTGGCGCCACTTCGTCGACTTGCTGCCGATCTCGGAGCGTGGCGATCCGCTGCGGGCCTATGGCGCCCGGCTGATGCATCCGGATCCGGCCGTTCACCGCCCGGCCGCCTTCGTCTGGCATGATTACGAGCGCGCGCTGTCCATGCTGAATCCGGGCTCGGTCGCATTGCCGCAATCCCTCGACAAGCCGGCCGGAACTCGCGACACGCCGAACACGCCGTTCCTCGAATGGCACTATATCAGCCACGACTGCTTTCTGCGGCCGGGAGAGCTGCTGGCCGGCGCCGACCGGCTCCGCGGTATTCCCGGCATCATCGTTCAGGGCCGCTATGACCTGCTCTGCCCGCCCGTCACCGCCGATGCGCTGGCGCGCCGCTGGGAAACCTGCGACCTGCGCCTGATCACGGCAGCCGGTCATTCGATGGCCGAACCCGAGATTCACCGGAACCTCACGGCGGCCATCGACGAACTCGGTCAACGGTTGGCCCGGGGGTTGGCCTGATGGCGCGCCGTCAATTCGCTCGACAGGCCAGGCAGGCTTTATAGAATGACATCCTGAACTGGCCTGTCGACCGCGGCGCAGGCGCGCGCTGATCTCAGGCAATTGTCGGAGTCTGGCGACGTTCCCCGGGAACCTGGGACCGGTCCGCCGCATTTATATCCGGTCACGAAACGGTCTTCGGGAGGTGCAGTCAATGACGATATCGAAACTGCTTGCCGGCGGGGCGATGGCTTTGCTGGCGCTGTCGAGCGGTCCGGCGCTGGCGCAGGGCGACGCCGCGAAAGGCGAAAAGTTGTTCGCCCGCTGCCAAGCCTGCCACTCCGTCGAGCCGGGCCAGAACAAGATCGGCCCCACCCTAGCCGGTCTGTTCGGGCGCAAGGCAGGGAGCGTCGAGGGCTTCAACTATTCCGATGCGATGAAGAGTGCCGATGTCGTCTGGGACGAGCAAACCGTGAGCGAATATCTTGCCGACCCGAAAGGATATATTCCCGGCAACAGGATGCTGTTTGCCGGCCTCCGGAACGAGCAAGACCGCGCGGACATCATCGCCTATCTGAAGGAAGCGACGCAGTAGGCGGCGCGGCGCTGATCGCTCGGCAGGAGTAGGCCCGTGATGTAAAGGGCCACCCCAAGACCGCTCTTGGATCGGCTCAATCGCTCATGCTGGACATCGTGTCACCTCTCTGACCATACTCCGCCGAAGGGCGCGTTTCAGGACTGATGAGCTGAGTTCATCGGGAAACTTTCTGTGACGCATTGGAAGCCGGCCGAGCTGAAGACAAGTGAACTGCGAGCGCTGGCCGACATGCGGGGCTGGCAATTTCTCGACTGTTGCCCGCTCTGCAGCGATAAGAGCTTTAATCCCTTCTTCCTCGGACGCGACCGCTGCGTTCTCTGCAGATGCGCTGACTGCGGTATCGTCTTCCTGAACCCGCGTCCCGCCAGCTCGAGATATGAACCCGGCTGGCTACAGAAGCGCTATCTGCCAAAATCCATTGAACGGGGATTCTTTTCGCCGGATCTAAAACCCGATCTTCCCAGGATTTACGAGAAGTATCGCAAGATCGCCGATATGGCGGCGATGCTGAAACCGAAGGAGCCGGTTGTCGATATCGGGTGTGGGATCGGATTGTCCATGCTCGCCCTCAAGCACAAGGGGATTCGCTCGATAGGAGTCGAGGTCGATCACGAATTTCTGACCTTTGCCCGCGACACCCTGGGCCTGCAGGTTCGCTACCATGACGTGACAGCCGAACCGCTGGAGCAGCGAACCGACGTGGCCACCATGAACTCCGTTCTGGAACATGTCGAGGATCCGGTCGGCTTTCTATCGGCGATCCGTCGCAACATTCTTGCAAAACCCCGCTTTGGGCGAAGTGGCGCTCTGGCTCTAACCGTACCGAATCTGATGTCTCTGGAATTCCTGCGAGACGGACGGGAATGGCGCGTGATCACCGGTGATCATCTTTGGTATTTCACCGAAGACAGCCTGGCAATGGTCGCGAAACGGGCGGGATTTGAGGTCGAACATATCCAGCGTGAAAGCCGCGCGCCGCAAGGGTTGGAGATATTTCACACCTATGTTCACGATATCCTGGGCGTTGATAGGAACACGCGTGGCGGCATTGGGATGATTCTCCGCTAGCTGCCCCGGACTTTTCGGCGCACGCCAGTGTACGCGCCAACCATTCGGGCCACCCTTATAGCAAGTTGAGGTCAGTTCGCGTGGGAATGGTCGACAAGGTAATCCAAAGCCCTCCTGTTCCGGACGTCAAACCGGCGGATGAAACCGGGGCGAAGATAAAGGATGAGTCAGTTCAGCCGTCAGCTAGTCGGCTTGCCGCACGGGACCTGATTGAAGGTTGTCTTATGTGGCGGCTGTGGGGGACATTGGGCCTACAGGACATTCGGCAGCGCTACCGGCGGTCCATCCTGGGCCCATTCTGGCTGACGCTCTCCCTGGCGATCCTCGTCTGCACCCTCGGCCTTCTCTATGGCCAGCTGATGGGGAAGTCGTACCGAGAATACGTGCCGCATCTCACTTTAGGTTTTATCAGCTGGCAGCTTATCAACGGCCTTGTTTCCGATGGCTGCAAGGTGTTCATCTCGGCAGAAGCGTGGATCAAGAGCGTCCGGTCGCCACTTTCCTTATTTGTATGGCAGCTTACTTGGCGGCATCTCGTAATCGCTGCACATAACATGCTCGTCTATGTCGGCGTCGCCCTATTGCTCGGAATATGGTGCGGTCTTGAAGGCCTGTTGGTTGTGCCGGGCCTTCTTCTGGTTCTGGCGAACGCCGTCTGGGTCATGCTCCTGGTTGGCATTCTCTGCGCTCGGTTCCGGGACATCCCCCCAATCGTGAGCAGCCTGATGCGGCTCGCATTCTTTGTGACGCCTATCCTCTGGATGCCGGATCAACTCGGAACACGCTCGCATCTGGCCCTGTTTAATCCATTCACTTATTTCGTCGAAGTTCTACGCGGGCCGCTGCTTGGCTATGTGCCGAGCGCTGCGACATGGATGCTCGCCCTCGCCGTCACGATCGTCGGGTGGAGCGTAACCTGGCCCATGTTCGTGCGGTTTCGAGGTCGTGTCCCTTATTGGCTCTGAGAGTGCTGATGGTTTCCCTCCACCTAAAGAAGGTCAGCGTCGATTTTCCCCTCTATGGCCTGCGGGGGCGGTCGCTGAAGCAGAGCTTGCTCCGGATCGGCAGCGGAAATCGAATTGGCCGAGACTCCAAAGATCGTATCGTCATCAGAGCGCTGCATCGGATTTCTCTGCAGTTCGAGAAGGGTGACCGCGTGGGCCTCATCGGCTCGAATGGAGCTGGCAAGACAACCTTGCTTCGGGTATTGGCCGGGATTTACGAGCCGACCTCCGGGACGTTGCGAGTTGATGGCCATGTCACTTCGATGCTCAACATCCGGTTAGGCATCGACCAGGAGGCAACGGGTTACGAGAACATTTATCTACGCGGACTGGCCATGGGAATGACGCCTGAGGAAATCCGGCAGCGGACAGCTGAGATCGCGGCGTTCACGGAGCTCGGCAATCATCTGAATCTGCCGCTGCATACCTATTCGACGGGCATGCGCATGCGTTTGGCCTTCGCTGTGGCAACTGCTGTCGAACCGGACATTCTTCTGATGGATGAGTGGATCGGTGCCGGCGATGCCAGCTTTACGGAGAAGGCATCGAAGCGGATGAACGAATTGGTGGAGCGATCCGGTATCTTAGTCCTGGCATCGCATAATGCATCGCTGATCGAGCGGACTTGCAACAAAGTGGTGTTGCTTGATCAAGGCAAGGTCGCGGCATTCGGTCCCGTCAGCGAGATAATGCCCGCTTATCGAAAGGCTTCCTAAGTTGTTTCGCCCGGATTCAACATGCGCTTCCCGAACACCTCTACGGCCAATCGCGTTGTGATGAACTGACATTTTCAACTTCCGCCGGAGCACCTCGACTGTAGGCACTTCAAGGAGCGGATCCAATTGAGCAGGTCGAGTTCCCGTAAAACCGCACTTCTCGTATTGGGCATGCATAGGAGCGGAACCTCTGGGTTGACGCGCCTCCTGAATTTGCTTGGCGCCGATCTGCCGCGAACTCTCATCCCTCCGAGTTCCAACAATGAACGGGGGTATTGGGAATCGGAGCGGCTGAGGGAAGCCCACGATAACTTCCTCAAGTCGGTGGGTTCGCGCTGGGATGACACCAGGAGCTTGGATGAGGGGCTCTATAGCAGTGCGGCGGCCAGCCGGCTCAAGGGTGAAATACGAGAGGAACTCACCGAGAATTTTGCGGAGTCGGGTCTATTCGTTATCAAAGACCCTCGGATCTGCCGTTTCACTCCCTTGTGGCTTAGCGCCCTCAGAGACTTTGGCGCCGAGCCGCGAGCCATCATGCCGATACGCGATCCGCGAGAGGTTGCCGCATCGCTCAACGAGCGGAATGGGTTTACGCTTACAAAATCCCTCCACCTCTGGCTACGACACACACTCGATGCAGAGCGCGGGACCCGCAACATCCCTCGTGTGTTTCTGACCTATGATGAACTTCTGTCGGATTGGCGCAGCGCAGTCGCGCGCATTGGCACTGCATTAAGTGTAGCGTGGCCCCGGTCGCCCCATGAGGCATCTCCGGACATCGATGGTTTCATTACATCGGACCTTCGCCACCACGAAAGCAATTCGGCGAACCTATGCACAGATCCGGAGGTTCCAGACTTAGTCAAAGCGTCGCAATCAGTGTTTCTATCGATGACGCGAGGGGAGGACACGCCGGATCTCCGACGCCGTCTTGACGCCGTTACAGCGGCTCTGGGGTCGAGCGAAGGTGCATTTCTAAGGATGGTGGCTAAACAAGAAGAGCAAGAAAGCCACCTGAAGCATATGGTTGCCGAGACCAGGCATCTAATGATTGCTGAGCTAAGGCAGACAAATTCTCAGATCGGTAAACAAGAAGAATATCTTAAGGACAAGATACACGGTCTCGAAGAAACAGTTCGCCAGCTCGAAGGAACAGCTCGCAAACTTGAGAAAACGGTTCACAGCTTATCCGAATCCGCCAGTTCCCTTAATGAGCAGGAAAGAGCGCTGCGCGATCGCATAGATATTTTGTCCGATAGAATGTCCAAGCAGGATCAGAAAATCACGAGTCAGAAGAAGCAGATAGAGAGCATACTAAAATCGCCGGCCTGGACCGCGATCAAGTTTTTGGGAAAGACAAAAAGCACCATCGCGACAGTGAGCCGGCCATCCAAATTGGCCCGCTTGCCATCGAGGGGCAACTTCCGGCTCTTACGCGAATTCATCATCATCCGCCGGTCCGGCCTGTTCGATGCAGAGTGGTATCTTCGGCAGTATCGCGACGTTGCGAAGGCCGGAGCAAATCCGCTCATGCACTACATTCGTCACGGCTGGAGCGAAGGTCGCGATCCCGGCCCGAATTTCAGCACTTCTTGGTACCTGAAGAAAAATCCTGATGTTGCCAGAGCCGGAATCAACCCTTGCGCACACTACATCAGGACTGGGCGAGAAGAGGGTCGCGCATCCACTCCCAGCATATCCGGCACCAATCTTGAGGCTGTGAAGACGAAGAAGGGTAGGTCGGCCACTCAGGTGAGGGTAGCAATCCCTCAAGATGTGCCGGCACTGCAAGGGACCAGGGAGTCCTTTGAGCGTTGCGGACGATATAGATCCCTGGTGTTCCTGAACGCGCTGAAGGAAAGCCTTCCTTCTCTACCGGCGGCGGAACAAGAGTTCCTGACTTCCAAAATCAATGACGAGATTGAGCGTATCCGAAGCGCCGCCTGGCGTGATTTCCACGAGAAGTCGAGCAAGGGCGGCATCGTCGTCTATACCTGCCTCTTCGGAGATTACGACCGTTTGAAGGAACCGGCGTTTATCGATCCGGAGGTGGAATATATCTGCTTTACCGACTCAGCCGAGTTGCGCTCGGACGGGTGGCGCATAGTCCGGCTCGAGACCGATGAGCCAAATCCGCGGCGCGCATCGAGGTCGACCAAGATCCTTCCGCACAAACATCTGCCGGAGCATGGTTTTAGCGTCTATGTCGACGCGACTATTTGCATAACGGCTGAGTCGATCAAGAACTTGGTGGTCGAAGCGCTTGGGGAGCATGACATCGGCCTCTACTCCCACCCCAAGCGGAACTGCATATACGAGGAAGGTCGGTACTGTATTCTTATCGGAAAAGAGACAACGCAAAATGTCGCGCCGCAGTTTCTACGGTACTTTGAGGAAGGTTTCCCGCCTAATTACGGCCTGTTCGAAAATGCATTCATCGTCCGACGCAACACCGAACGAATTCGTGAGCTGAATGAATTATGGTGGGAAGAGTACAACAAAGGGAGTCAACGAGATCAGCTATCGCTAATGTACTGCCTCTGGAAGCTGGACATACAAGCGAATGCAATACCGTTCGGCCGAGATTTCCGCACTAACCGGTACGCGGCTTTTGAAGACCATGAGTATATCCCCTATCTCGCTGGACGGGCCGAACGCAAAATCCCTGCCGCGGCGTCCATTCATGCGCAGAATGCGCCCAGCCTATTCTCCTTTGTTGCCGCGAGCTACGACAAGGAAGACGCTGTAGGCGCCTACCTGCAGGGGATCGAGAGACAGGACTATGGCGGGCCCATTGAAGTTGTCCTCGTCGACGATTGCTCAAGCGACAAGACCGTCGAAATCGCGGAACAATTTGCCGAACGGTGGCGACGACACTCACAGCTGACGCTGAAAATCATCCAGAACGGGCAGAATGTCGGCAATTGCGGCTCGCGCAATATCGGAGTCGCCGCGGCATCGGGTGAGGTTGTCTGCATAACAGATGCCGACTGCGTTCCGAACAGAATGTTCGCCCGCAATCATTCGCTCAGCCTTCGCAACGGCGCCAACGTCTCAATCGGTCCCATGGGCATTGAGAAGGGGACCGAGCCGCTGGACTCACTGTTCGAGGCGCTTGATGGTGACCCGGACCTACGAATAGCGAGAATGAAGCTGCAATGGCCTAAGGAGCGGACGGCCTTTATCAACTGTGTGACACGCAACTTCTGCATCTCGAGAATTCTTCTAGACAGCTTGGATGAAGAGCTTTTCGACGAAGATTTTGCATACCGGAATAGCCCGGATACAGGGTTTGGATGGGAAGACGTGGATATGGGTGCCCGGCTGTTCTCACGTGGTAACCGCATCCATTTCAATGTTAACGCCTATACCATCCACATGACTCACTCTTCCAATATCAGCCAAGACGTCAAGGCCCGTGGATCGATCCGGAATTTTTGCCGATTACTCTCTCGAAACCCACATATCATAGAACTCTTCCCATCATGGACGAATACAACGCTCGGGAAGATCGAAAAGTGGCTCGTTGATTGCGAAGATCGGGAAAACCGAGATCTTGCCGCAGCTAGAAAGCTTTACGAGACAAATTTACGAGAATTCTGGTCTCGCTACTGAGGCATGACTATTGGATGCTGAATAGTCAACACGCCCTCGATGATCAGAAAAGCCTTTTCATGTCACCATCTGACCCGTCGAAATGAATGACAGCTAGACTTTGAAACTGCGTTACCCAGTTCCCACAATTCGGTGCCCTAGGATCGTCCGGATGATTCCAAGCCCCTACTACGAGACAGAAGCGATTGAGCAGCGCGTGCGTGAGGGTCGGCACCGCGACGCCATTGGGGGCATGTGGGAAGAAATCGGCCAGCTACAGGTGGACTTCCTGTGTCGCAACGGGTTGCGCCCCGGCCATCGCCTTCTCGATATCGGATGCGGTTCGTTGCGCGCTGGTGTCAGGCTTGTGGCCTACCTAGAGCCCGACCATTACTGGGGAACGGACCTCAACTCATCGCTGCTCGACGCGGGCTACAATATCGAAATTCAGGCGCTCGGGCTGACAAACAGGCTTAGTCGGTCACATTTGGTCTGTGATACAGACTTCAGCTTTCCGGATATTCGGGGGCCATTTGATTACGTTCTAGCCCAGTCTGTGTTCACGCATCTGCCGTTCAATCACTTCCGACGCTGCCTTGCCCGTCTACGGCCCATTACGATTTCCGAGGGCCGACTCTTCGCGACATTCTTTATCTGTCCGAACGACCAGCCGATTGATCAGCCCTTTACTCATCAGCCAGGCGCTCGACAAACGACCGATATCGCTGATCCCTTCCACTACCGTGCCGCAGATCTGGCCTACGGCGCCAGCGAAACAGGATGGAATTTGGTGTCGTTGGGCGATTGGAAT
Source organism: Virgifigura deserti (assembly GCA_003576685.1). Taxonomy (GTDB): domain Bacteria; phylum Pseudomonadota; class Alphaproteobacteria; order Dongiales; family Dongiaceae; genus Virgifigura; species Virgifigura deserti. Next base: position 119,221 of record QOZR01000010.1, on the reverse strand, counting down.
CATCCTCGCGGACAGAAGATCGCCATCTTCTCGCCCGCGTAATGACTTATCGAAGGAGCCTGTGATCGTGTCAGCGTTCCTCTACGGTCCAATTGTTGATAACGTCTAATTCTGGCTGTTGTCTCACGACGTGAACTGCAGCATTTCTACAATTCGAAGACTTTTTTGTCATGGATGTTGGCGAGCTCCCATACGCAAAAATTCACCCGCTGATCAAAGCCCTGGCGGAGGAGAAGAGGGCGAAGTTTCGCTCATGCCTGGATATCGGCTCAGGGCTCAGAATCCAGGACTCATGGTTTCAACGGTTTGCATATACGAGTGAACCGCGCAGATTTGTCGCTGCTGAAGTCGACCCTGAAATTCTGGCGCAGCTACGCGAGCGGGGAGTGGAAACCCTGAATCCGCTCGAGCAGGATACGCGCGAAATGTTCGATCTCTCAATGGCGCTCGAGACGATAGAACATCTCAGACCGGAAGAGACGGTCGGGTTTCTCAACTTCTGCGCACGCATGACGGAAAAACTTTTTGTTCTAACAACGCCGAATTTTGAATATTGGCGAAACATGAAAGCCACCGAAGACTACAAGGAATGTCGGTGGCATCCGGACCACTTCAGATACTTCAAGCCAAACAGCGATGATCCACACGACCATAAGCAGGAGATGACGCCGCGCATCCTCGAGTCTTACATCAGACAGTCCGAGTTCTCATCCGGCTGGGACGTGCGTATCTTCCGGGCATGGCCTTGGCGGCTTGTGGACGAGGCACGAGAAGTAAATTTTCGGATGCACTTCAAGCTATTCCTGTCAGCCTACAGGACATAGCAAGACTATAATCCCTTTAATATGGGGAACGCGGCTGAAACAACCGCCCCTACTTCTCCCCTGGCGGCTTGCCGATATGGCGCGAGGACGCAAAGGCGGGCGGGTCGCTGGCCGGGAAGGACTCCTCCGATGCCTCCTCGACCAGATCCTCGTCCGACAGGTGACGCCACTCGGCCAGCACCCGCTCGACCGCCTCGCTGACCTCGGCGACGCCGCCATAGATCCTGTCGCCGAGCCGATCAACGACGCGCTGCACCTTCTCGGGAGCGCGAACCTCGCGAGCGCAGCGCAGGAGGGCGTCCTTGTCGGCAGGATACTTTACTTGGCGCAGATGCGTGGTCACGTCGGCCACAGAGGGTGCTTCCATATTGCTCGGCATCGTTCGTTCGGCTCCCATTCGAGAGACCCGCCCACATGGGTCGCGGGCATCATGGGTCCTCGGAAGAAGAACGTCCCCCCAACGTCGAAGTTCCGATCCCGGCTGGACAGGAGCCATGGGCCATACCAGATCGGATGCACGGAACCGCGAGAGTAAATCGCCCCTATGACATGGCCGAGCGACGGCGACCGGAGCGGTGCAGCATGACGATGCAATTGGACTGCCTGATCATCGGCGGCGGGCCGGCGGGGCTCTCGGCCGCCATCTATCTTGCCCGCTATCGACGTCGCCTGCTCTTGGTCGACGAAGACAAGAGCCGGTGTTCCTGGATTCCCCAGTCGCACAACCACCCCGGCTTCCCCGACGGCATCACCGGAACGGCACTCCTCGCGCGCATGCGCGCCCAGGCCGAGCGTTACGGCACCCGGACCGAGGCAACGCGCATCGACAAGCTCGTCCGTGAGGAGGAGGGATTCCGGGCCGTAACTGCGGCCGGCCAGGCTCTGCGCGCCGCAACGGTCATCCTCGCGACCGGCGTCATCGACGCAGAGCCGGAACTGCCCGATCTTTATGGGGCGGTGCAGCGTGGTCTGATCCGGCATTGCCCGATCTGCGACGGCTTTGAGGTGATCGACCACAAGGTTGCGGTAATCGGCCACGGCACGGACGCGCTTGGCGAGGCGATGTTCCTGCGCACCTATACGCGCGACGTGACCCTCCTGACTCTCGGTCAGCCGATGACGCTGAGGATGGAGGATCGCCGCCGCATGGCGGAGGCCGGTATCGGGGCGATCGAGGAGCCCGTGGTCAACGTCACGGTCGAGGGCGATCGGATCACGCGGCTCAGCCTGGCAAGCGGGGCCAGCCATGCCTTCGATACGCTCTATTCCGCGCTGGGCACGGAGCCGCGCTCGAGCCTGGCCGCGCAGATCGGCGCCCGGATGAACGAGGCCGGCTGTCTGCTGGTCGGCGATCATCAGCGCTGCTCCGTGCCCGACCTATACGCCGCCGGCGACATCGTAGCCGGCCTCAACCAGATCGCTGTCGCGATGGGCCAAGCCGCCATCGCCGCAACCGCCATTCACGACACGCTTCGACACCGCGACAGCCATGGATGAGAAGGACCGGCTCCCGCCACAAAACTTCGCGCAGGCACGCCTCCCGCTGTTCCGGCGTCGGCCGGCGAATATTCTGCGCATCCATGCCCTGGACGTCGAGGCCTGCCATTTCGGCCGAAGCGGCAAGGCCCGCTTCGACGACCCGGAGCGGGAGTTCGGCGTATTCTATGGCGGCATCGGCCTCGCCTGCTGCGTCGCCGAGACAATTTTGGGCGAGATCTGCGCTGGCCGGCTTGCGCCCGCCGGGCTCGGCGCACAGGATCTCGCGGATCGGCTGGCCTGCCATCTGGAGCTCCCTCCCGGGGCGACCCTGACCCTCGTCGACCTGACCGGTGCCGGGCTGTTGCGGCTTGGCGCCGACGCCCGGCTCGAGGCGGAAGCCGACTACCGCGTCAGCCAAATCTGGTCGCGGGCCCTGTGGGCGCACCCGGATCAGCCGGACGGCATCCTCTATCGATCCCGCTACGACACGTCGCGCCGCTGCATCGCCCTGTTCGACCGCGCCCAGCGGCATGGGTTGACGTTTCGAGCAGAGGGGGCATTGCGGGATCACCCGGACCTGATCGCAGCGCTGCGGCGCTACGAAATGGGTCTTCACGCGGCCGCGGCACATAGCATCTGAACAACATCTGGAACCGCGCCTCTTCGGCCAACGTTGATGTTGCCCGGGCCGTCGCCCTCCGCGGTCCGAGAGGCGGGAGCGACCGGCTCCCGGAACGGAAGCAGCCTTGGACGGTTTGACCGCGGATCATGACCCTCGACCAAGCATTCGCCTTCGCGATCGTGATTGGCCTGATCGCTCTGCTGATCTGGGATCGCATCCGCTATGACCTCGTCGCCCTGGCGGCACTGCTCGCCGCGATCACCGCGGGCATCGTCGAGCCGGACCAAGCCTTCCGGGGCTTCAGCGACGACATCGTCATCATAATCGGCTCCGCCCTCGTCGTCAGCGCCGCCGTCGGGCGGTCCGGCATTGCCGAGACGCTGATCCGTCCGCTGGCGCCGTATATGACGAGCAGCGAGATGCAGATCCTCGTGCTCGCCACCACCGTCGCCGTGCTCTCGGCGTTCATGAAGAACATCGGCGCTCTGGCGATCTTCATCCCAATCGCGTTCCAGACGGCCCGACGCAGCGGCAAGCCGGTGTCGCGATTGCTGATGCCGCTCTCGTTCGCCGCGTTATTGGGCGGGGTGACGACCCTGATCGGCACCTCGCCGAATATCATCGTCTCGGGCATGCGGGCCGAGATCCTGGGCGAGCCATTCCGGATGTTCGACTTCGCACCGGTCGGCATCTGCCTGACTGTCGCTGGCATCGCCTTCCTGGCGTTCGGCTGGCGGCTGCTGCCGCGGAGCCGGAACGCCGCGGCGACGCCGGAGACCCTGTTCTCTGTCGGGGACTACCAGACAGAGGTTCTGCTGCCGGCCAATACGCCTTTTGTCGACAGGACCGTCGACGAACTCGAGAAGCTGGGGGAGGGCGATGTGACGGTCGCGGCGATCATCCGGGAGAACTACCGGCGCTATATCCCGGCGGGGCATTGGGTACTGTTCGCCGATGACGTTCTCGTATTGCAGTGCGACGCTCATGCGCTGAATCGAATCATCGCCGAGGCGGAGCTGGAGCTGCTTCATGACAAGGAACTGGAAAGCGGCGAGGTCCGGGAAGACGATCTCGCGATCGTCGAGGCGGTGATCAAACCGGGGTCGGTTATGATCGGCCAAACGGTCGAGCAACTCTCCCTGCGCGAGCGCTATGGCGTGAACCTGCTGGCACTCAGCCGCCAAGGGCGTCGGATCGCACAGCGCCTCCGGCGGGTACGCTTCCAAGCAGGCGACCTTGTGGTGCTGCGAGTCCGCGCCGAGGATATCGGCGACCGGCTGGGCGCGCTCGGCTGCCTGCCGCTCGCCGAGCGCAAGCTGCAACTCGGCCGCGCGGCGCATCCTTATCTCGCGCCGGGCATCCTGGCGGCCGCGATGGTGCTGGCGGCAACGGGCACAGTATCAGTGGCGGTCGCCTTCTTCGGCGCCGCAGTGACGGTTCTGCTGCTCAAGACGCTAACGCCGCGGGAGGCCTACGATGCCGTGCAATGGCCGATTCTCGTGCTGCTTGGTGCGCTCATCCCCGTCAGCGAAGCGCTGCGAACGACCGGCGGCACCGACCTGATCGCCGGCTGGTTGTCCGTCGCGGCGCAGACCCTGCCGCCGATGGGAGCGCTCGCGCTCGTCCTGGTCGCGGCCATGGCGGTGACCCCCTTCCTGAACAACGCCGCCACAGTGCTGATGATGGCGCCGATCGGCGCGAGCCTGGCGGCCCGGCTGGACCTCAATCCGGATTCCTTTCTGATGGCGGTGGCGATCGGCGCGGCCTGCGACTTCCTGACGCCGATAGGACATCAGTGCAACACACTGGTCATGGGTCCGGGCGGCTACCGGTTCGGCGACTATGCGCGCCTCGGGTTTCCCTTGTCGGTGATCGTCGTCGTCCTCGGCACCCTGCTGATCCAGTTCTTCTGGCCGCTAGCCTGACCTGTGGCCGCCGTTCCAAACCTTGCAAAACCCTCCCTAGTGAGCGAAGAATGCCGCTGGCGCCTCTAGCCGGGCATGGCATGGCGGCTCGGCCCGGCGACAATCTCCATAAATCTGGGATCTCGACAGAATGGTTTTTGCCGACGGTTGTTCACAGCCTTTCCTTGTTCCCGATCCTATCGGGCCTGCGCGCAGAATCCTGGGATGCCCGGCGTGATGAAATCCGAGGAAGGGCCGGACACCGATCCGATTCCCGGCGCGGGCGGACCGGTCAGCATCCTGATTGTCGAGGATGAAGGGCTGGTCGCCCTCAGCATTTCACAGATTCTGTCGACCGCCGGTTATGAAATTATCGGGATCGCCGGATCGGCGGATGCCGCGATCCGGACCGCGGAAGACCACAGGCCGGATCTGGTTCTCATGGACATCGCGCTCCGCGGCCGCATCGACGGAATCGAGGCCGCGCGAGCGCTGAAGGACCGGCATGATCCGCACGTTTTGTTCCTCACGGCGCATGGCGACGCCGAGACCAGATTGCGCGCCGAGGCGGTCGGGCCGGCAGGCTTTCTGATCAAGCCCTATGACGGCAAGGAATTGCTGAACGCCGTCAAGCAAGCCTTGGCAATAGGCGACTGACGCGTTCATCGGCCGAGCGAAAGAGCCGGCACAGAATCGGGAACCAAATCCGGTCAGATGCGTTCTTGCTTGGGACTTACCTGTTGAACTTTCCAAAAGGAGTCCAAGCATGTCGGCGTTTCACTTTTTACTGCGCCCAGTTCTTTTCCTTTTCATGCTTGCCGCCACTGCCGGCGCCCTTAGCGCCTGCAATACAATGGAAGGGTTGGGCGAGGACACCCAGTCGGCCGGCGAAGCGCTTGAGGAAGAGGCGGAGTAGACCAATCTTCCGCTGATCGGTCTGCCGTTCTCGACGGTTCGACACCTGCGCTACACACTACCCGGCATCTGGGCCGCAACGGGCTTTCCGGGCCGGGCTTTCCGGGAATGTCATGACGCCGATCGTGACACTAACGATGAACCCGGCGCTCGATCTGACGACCGCCGTCGAGGTGTTGGTCCATGAAAAGAAGCTGCGCTGCGAGGTGCCGCGTCTCGACCCGGGCGGCGGCGGGATTAACGTCGCCCGGGTGATCAAGCGCCTAGGCGGTGAGGCTCTGGCCCTCTACACCGCCGGCGGCGTTGCCGGGCAGACATTGGGCGATCTGCTCGAGAAGGAGGGCGTGGCGGGGCGCGGCCTCCCGATCACGGGCCAGACGCGCCAGAATGTCATGGTCCACGAAGCCTCGACGCAGCATCGGTTCCGCTTCGTTATGCCGGGACCGACCCTCGACGAGGCGGCGTGGCGGCATTGCCTGCACCTGCTCGACGATGAAGCCGGCGACGCCACCTATGTCGTCGCCAGCGGGAGTCTGCCGCCCGGTGTGCCGATGGACTTCTATGCCCAATTGGCACGGCAGGCGAAGCGCCGCGGCTTTCGCCTCGTCGTCGACAGTTCCGGGCCGGCGCTGCGCCAAGCCCTCGCGGAGGGTGTCTATCTAGTGAAACCCAACAAGGACGAGATTCGTGAGCTGGCGGGCCGCGATCTTCAATGGCCCGGTGACCATGAGGCCTTCGCGGCCGATCTCATCGGACAAGGCGCGAGCGAGATCGTGGTGGTGTCGCACGGCGCGGAGGGCGCTCTCATCGTTTCGAAGGCCGATCGGTGTCACGTACCGGCCCCCGATGTGACGGTCGTCAGCGCCGTCGGTGCGGGAGACAGTTTCGTCGGCGGCTTGGCGCTGGCGCTCGCATGGGGCTGGCCACTGCCGGAAACCTGCCGGTTCGCCGCCGCCGCCGCCGCCGCAACCCTGCTGACGCCCGGCACCGAACTCTGCCGTCGCGAGGACGTCGAACGGCTTTACGCCGCACTCAGCGCCGGCCATGCCTGATCTCCACGACTGGCGGACAAGCGGAACCGTTTCCGCAGCTCTCGTAAGGCGCAGAAATCCCGAAGCGATATAGTTGCGACGGCGAAGACGTTTCGCCGCCCTTGCAGTGGTCCGGCGCACCGCCGAACATGCGCAGCTTCGCTCTCCTCTGCCATGACCCCGATGCACCGTCGGGTCTGTTCCAGCACTGGGCGGCCTATGACATACCGCGGGAGTGGACGGGACTTGCGGAAGGTCACGGGCCAGAGACGTTGGCCGACGGCTTCCGGCAGGCAATCAACGACTTCGGCCAGCGGGGCCGAAGTCGCGCGCCTAGCGCAGCCGGAGGTGCTCCCGAGGCCGAGTTGATCGGCGTCTATTCGCGCTGAATTCTTTTCCCTGCCTATCGAGGCTCGCATGGTCCGCTCATAGCCAGGTGTTTCCAGCCTTGTCGCGCATCCGAAGCGCTTAGCGCTGGACTTCCTACGGGTCGGCATGAGTCCTGCCGCGCTTATTCATCGGAAAATCCGATTTGAAGGCGCTATAAAATTCGTTTGTCAAAACTCATTCTCAGTTGCATTTCTTCTATATCGGTTGTTCATGCTGTCTGTGAGGACTTGTCCATGCAGCCCGCCCCATCGGACCTCGCGGAGGCGCCAGCCACCGCGAGGACTCTGCGCCCTGCCGAGGTCGTCAAGCTCCATGAGGACGACGAGGAAGTGTCCGTCCACCCGATCGTGGATCTCGTCCAGGGGATTATTTATTGGTCGATTCTTGCGATCGGTGTCGTGGTTCCGCCGATCGGCGCTTTATACAACGCCCTGAAAGGCTGATCGTCGGGTCCGCAGCGATCGGACGCGCCCGGCAGGTTTCAGTCCGTATCCGGCTCGTCGATCGGGACCGGGCAGGGCCAGTCTTTGGGCCGGACGAGCCCGGCCGGGAGTGCGGTGTCGAGATCACCGCAGGCCTGATCGAGCTGCGCCTGCGTCAACCCGCGGGTCTGCGCCAAGTCGACGCCGTGCAGCCGGGCGTTGTAGAGATCGGCGCCGGTCAGATCCGCACCTTCGAGCCGAACAGCTTTTAGGCTCGCTCGGTTGAGATCGGCCTTGATGAGGCTTGCCTGCCGCAAGTCGGCTCCGTCCAGCTTGGCCCGGCCCAGATCGGCCTTGTCAAGCTTGGCACGATTGAGCCGCGCCTCGACGAGAACAGCGCGGGCAAGCTCCGCCTTGGTCAGATCGGCATCGCTTAGATCGGCCTCGCTCAGATCGGTGCGGCCGAAATAGGTCTTGTGGAGCGTCGCCCCGTGAAGCCGGGTTTTGACCAGTGACGCCTTGCCGAGGTCCGCACCGCTCAGGTCGGCGCCGCCGAGGTCCGCGCCAGCAAGGTTGGCGCGGCTGAGATTTGCCGACGTCAGCGTCGCCGCGCGAAGGTCGGCGGCGCGCAGATTGGTCCGGCTGAGTTCGGCTCTGGCCAGATCGGCCTCGTGCAGGTCGGCCTTGCCGAGATCCAGCTTGTATTTGTCGCAGCCCGACCAGTCGACATTCGGTTCCGGCGAGTCACCGCAGTCGGCCAGCGCGGATGTCGCCGCCGGAGCCATCGCGAACCAGGCCGACGCGAAAGCAACTTTGAGCGCCATCCTCACCGAACCGCTCACGCCTTTGCTCTTCATCGGTGCTCGCGCCTCGCTCGTGGTCGTCCGGCCCGGTCGTCCGATGCCGAGAGGCAGTTGACGGGCATGATGGATCTTATACTGCCCTGCGGGCGATTCCAGTCGTATCGGCAGCGCCGTGGATTGCTATTGTCAGAGCAGCCCATAGGCGTCGCGGCGATGGAATCGCCAGTTCATCAGCAGCGCGGCCGAGGCGAGGCCGAGCGCCAAGCCCGTCCAAATGCCGACGCCGCCGAATCTGAACAGGAAGCCGAAGACGTAGGCCCCCGAGAGGCCGACGATCCAATAGCTGAAGAGGGCCATGATCATAGGGACGCGCGTATCCTTCAGACCGCGCAGCAGGCCGCTGGCGACCACCTGAAGGCTGTCGGCGACCTGAAAGGCTGCGGCGACGGCAAGAAGGGGAACCGCGACGCGTGCCACGCCGGCCGATTGCGGATCGGCATCGTCGAGAAACAGCCCGATCAACAGGTCCGGAATCAGCCAGAAAAGCGCAGCCCCCGTGACGGACACGGCCGCGGCGATGACAAGCGCCGCCTTCGCCGCCCGATCGAGATCGTCCAGGTCGTTGCGCCCGTGGGCTTGCCCGATGCGGACCGTCGCGGCATGCGACAGGCCGAGTGGGATCATGAAGGCGATCCCCGCGAGCTGCACCGCAATCCCGTGCGCCGCGAGCGGGATCGTTCCCAACCACCCCATCATCAGCGAGGCCATCATAAACAGCCCGATTTCGGCAATGATCGTCATCGAGATCGGCAGGCCGAGCCGCAGCACGTCGAAAAATGCGTCCCAGTCCGGGCGCCAGAGCCGAACATAGAGATCGTAGACACGGAAAGCCGGCTTCGCGCGGGAGTAGACGATCAAAACGGCGGCAATCAGCAGATTGGTGGCCAGCGACCCCACGGCCGCCCCCACGACACCAAGGGCCGGAGCGCCGAAATGCCCGAAAATGAAAGCATAGTTGAGGATCGCGTTGAGCAGAGCGCCCGACAGCGTCGCCCAGAGAATGATCTGCGCCCGCCCGATCGCCGTGAAGAATGAGCGCAGCCCCATGATGACGAGCGCGGGGAACATTCCCCATTGCGCCACGTGCATATATTCGCCGGCAAGCCGCGAGAGCTCGGCATCCTGGCCGAGCCCGACGAGGATGGCTTCGGCGTTCCACAGCGGGACCATCACCACGGCGCTGTAGAGCGCCACGACCCACAACCCCATGCGCACCGACCGGCGCACGCCCGCCGCGTCGCCGCGCCCCTGGGCATGCGCGGCAATCGGCATGACCGCGTTGGTGAAGCCGGCCCCGAATATGTAGAAGATGAAGAACATCTGGGTCGCGAGAACGCCGGCCGCCAGTTGCGTTACCCCCAGCCACCCGAGCATCACCACGTCGGTCGTGTTGATCGCCATCTGCGCAAGCTGCGCACCGATCAGCGGCAGACCCAGCATCACCGTCGCGCGAAAATGCGCCGCCCATGACTGGGCGGCGGCCATTGGCTCCGTTCTGCTGACCGTATCGCTTGTCATCTTGTTCGCCTGAAACGCTCCGGTCCGCAACGGCCGCAAGCCGGACCCGGCTTATCGATGGATTCCGGTACCGATGCAAGCTTTGAGGTCGGGTGAGCGGAGACATTCAATGGCCAGACGCCGTTCGACGACAGCTCTCGGACTTGGACCAAACGGTTTCAGAGAGTCAGCCGAGCCCGATCAATTTCATGCGGGAACCGATATCTAACCGCAGGGTTGCGCGCCACGGTCGGGCATGATCCTCATCCGGGCCCGGATGGTCGCGGCACGCCGCTCGATATATCGCGTCGGCTGGCTTGCCGACCAGCGTCGCGGGTTGGGAAGCACGGCGGCGAGCAGTGATGCCTCGCGGCGGGTCAGCTCGTCGGCGGACTTGCCGAAATACGCCTGGGCGGCTGCCTCCGCGCCATAGATGCCGGCGCCCCATTCGGCCACATTCACATAGGTTTCGATGATCCGCCGCTTGTTCCAGAACAGCTCAATCAAAATGGTGAAATAAGCCTCCAGACCTTTCCGTAGGTAGGTCCGTGCCGGCCAGAGGAAGAGGTTCTTCGCCGTCTGCATTGTGATGGTGCTGGCGCCGAGGGTTTGCCCGCCCTCCAGGTTCTGGGCGACGGCCATTCGCAGCGCGTTCCAATCGAATCCGGAATGCTCGCAGAAGCGAGTGTCCTCGGACGCCAGGACCGCCTGGACGAGATGCGGTGAAATCTCGTCATAGGAGCGCCAATCCTTGCGGAGTTCCTCTCCCTCGACCATGCGAATTACCATCAACGGCGTCACCGGCGGCGGCAGAACGCCATAGAGCAGGACGAAGCCGACCGAAAGGACAAGAAAGCCCGCGACGAGGAGTATCAAGCCTCTGCGAATCTGCCTGAGGAGTGCTCCCGTGAAGCCCGACAGGAGGCGTACCAGACCGTTGCGAATCCGCCTGACGAACTTCACTCCATTCCCCCTAGAGCAGGATCCACCGATCAGGCTCCGGCCGCGACGCATGTCCAAGCATGGCGCAACTCTACGCGGCGACGGCGGGATTTTCCAGGCATCAGGGTCTCACGATGAATCATGGACAGCGCCACCGATTTGCGCCAAAGCTCTTGTTCCGTTCATATTCATCAACTCGTCCGCCGACCCGTTCATGTCCGTTCAGGAGACCGCACCTCCGCTCTGCGCCGATGATACCCGCTTCGCGGCCGTCCGGCTGGCTCGCGGCGTCTGTCGCGCCCTGGCGGAGCGCGGATATAGCGTGCTGACCGAATTTCCGCTGAGAACGGGGCGACGGGTCGATGTGATCGGTGTCGACGCCCGTGGCGGGACGGTCATCGTCGAGATCAAGACCTCGGTCGCGGATTTCCGCAGCGACCGCAAATGGCAGGACTATCTGGAGTTCTGCGACCTCTTCTACTTCGCGGTGCCGGCCACCTTCCCCCGCGACCTGCTGCCGACCGATTGCGGACTGATCGTCGCCGACGACTATGGCGCCGAGATCCTGCGCCAGGCGCCGGTTCTGGCGATGAACGGCAGCCGGCGGCGGGCGCAAATCCTGAAGATCGCCCGAACTGCGAGCCAGCGGCTGCAACGGTTGATCGATCCGCCGGTCTGACGTCAACTCTGCAGGAAGGAGCGAGCCTTGCCTTCGAGAACGAGGCAGGTCAGCCGATCGGAGGCGAAGGCGCCGGTATCGATGCCGATCCGGTTCGCCCGGTTCTCCGGCCAGGTCGAGATGCTGTGGCCATGCACGACGACCCGGCCATGGTCGATGGTCGAGGTCAGGAACTCGCGCCGGATCCACAGCAGATCCTCGGGCTTCTGCCGATCGAGCGGGACGCCCGGCCGGATCCCGGCATGAACGAACAGGTAGTCGCCCTCGACATGCATCAGTTTGAGACCCTTCAGAAACTCCAGATGGCGCGGCGGCAGGCGACGGCGCAACTCCGCCTGCATCCGCAGAATCGGATCTTCTCCGGCGGGAAGCTGTGCGGCCGGGTTGATCCCATAACTCGCGACGGTCGCCTCACCGCCATAGAACAGCCACGGTGGACCGGCAACGGTATCGTCGAGGAAGCGCAGCAGACTGTCCTCGTGATTACCGAGGAGATGGATCGCCTCGAATCCGGGGAGAGGCCGGTCGAGCAGCAGGTCGATCACCTGGCGAGAGCTGCTGCCCCGGTCGATGTAGTCGCCGAGATAGACAACGACCCGCCGCTTCGCCCTGCGGGATGCCGCATCCTCGCAGATCTTCCGATGCAGGATTTCCAGCAGATCAGCGCGTCCGTGAATGTCGCCGATCGCGTAGACGCAACTGCCCGGCGGCACGATCGGGTCCCGCTTCAAGGCTGTTTCGGGCATCGCGTTCGACACTTTCATCCTTAGAATCCGGAGACGGTCGCGGTTTCGACCTTACAACTAAGACGCGACCGCGGGATCTTCCAGGTCCGACCAACGGGCGCGCCCCCCGTGATTGTCGAGATAGTTGATCAGGGCGGCGACGACGCGCCGGTCGAAGCTGGTGCCGACCTCGTCGAGCAGCACTTCGATCGCCTGATCCATGGTCAGCGCGGCACGGTGCGCCCGTCGGCTGATCATGCCTATGAAAGCATTCGCGACGGCGATGATCCGCGCGGTGATCAGGATATCCTCGCCAGCGAGGCCCGCGGGGATGCCCGTGCCGTCCCAACGCGCCTGCGCCTGGCGCAGGGTCTCGACCACCGGGCCGTCGAACTCGATCCCTTGCAGCATGTCGGCGCTGGTCTGCATGCTGATCCGCACCTGCTCGCGCTCGCTGTCGCTCAGCGCGCCGCTGCGGGTCAGCAGGTCGGGCGTGACCAGGATCTTGCCCAGATTAAGCAGGTTTCCGGCCGTCTCGGCGGTGTCGATGTCGGTGACGCTCAGGCCCATCTCGGCGGCGATCGCGCGGGCGATCAAGGCGACGCGCGACGAATGGTCCGCGGCGAACGGATCGCGGCGATCTACGATGCCGACCAGGGTTTTCACCAGCTGGTCGAGGATCCGCGACCGCTTCTCGCGCTCGGTGACCGCATCGGTGATATCGCGCTCGACCACCAAAACGCCACCGGCAACACCGTCCGGCATGCCATTAGGTGCGTCGAGCGGGATATGCTCCGATTGCATCACGCGGAGTTGGCCGTTGCCGTCGCTGCGCATGATGTTGGAGACACGCTGCCCGGACTCGAGGGCCTGACGGTTCAGAGTCAGATACCGCTTCGCCACGTCCGGGCCGAGCACATTGCCGATCGGCTTGCCAGTCATGTCCGCAGCCGCGATGCCGGCTATTCGGCTCACCTGGCGGTTGGCGAACCGGTAGCGGCCCTCCGGGTCGAGAATGAAGATGCTGGTCGGCTGGCTGTCGGTCACCACGCGCAAGAGACGGCGCTGGCTGTCGAGCTGCTCCGCGGTCTGCCGATACTGGCTCGCGGATCGAGCGGCGCGGCGCGAGCTGCCATGGCGCCAGACCGCGACGATGACCACGCCGGCCAGGGCGATGGCGAGCAGAAGCATCGCGAGCAGGCGGTGAAGCCGCGTTTCGCTGTCGGCGAGGGCCTCGTCGCGATCGATCTGATAGATCAAGGTCCAGGGAGCTATCGTGGGAGCTGTCGCGATGGGGCGGCTGGTCAGCAGCACCTCGTGATTGGTAATGTCGTGTCGAACAGCGAAGCCACCCGGATTCTCGATCGCGAAGGCGGCGGCGAGGTTCGGGGTGTCGCGCGCCATCTTGACGCTCAGCGGCGGCTCTCCGCCCGGCAGCGGCGACAGATACTCGATCATCGCGCCGGCGGGACGCACCAGCACGGCCCGACCGGTCCGGCTGGTTTCGCCGGGTTGGCGCAGCAGCGGATAGAGCTCGTCCGCGACCTCCTTGACGCCGACGACGAAGCCGATCTGCGTGCTCGGGTCCGGGTTGCTCTGGATCGCGAAGACCGGCGCGGCGAAGGCCATCGACGGCGCGCCGGCCCGATTCAGGAACGGATCGAGGAGGCCGCGTTCGGCCGGCGGCATGGCGCGGATGAATTCGCCGAGCGCGCCGTCGACCGGCGGCATGCCCGGCGTGGCAACGACAACCCGTCCGCTGCGATCGACCAGCGCCAGACCGGCCGCCCCGATGCGCGGCAGGTTGGCCTGAACCGGCGTACCGCCGCCCGGCGCCGCGAACCCGGAGCGATCGGCCGTGACGACGAGCAGGTTGCGCAGGTAGTCGGTCTGCGCCTGCGCGCGCGCGAGGCGCTCGGGGTCGTCGCCCGCAAGCACGATTTCCGACAAGTAAAGCTGCAGCGCCGCATTCTCGGCCAAGCCGGTCATCTCGTCGAGCTGCGCGGTCAGCCAGCCCTGGACGGCCGAGGACCGGCTTTCGGCGACGATGCCGAGGCGTGCCTGCCAGATCCGGAACTCGCGCTCGCGCTCCGCCTCGATGAAGCGGAAAACGAGCAGAACTCCGACCAGCCCGACTAGGAGCAAGGCTGCGGCGGAAAGCGCCAGCTTCAGATCGGCCGGTCGCCGGACGGCGGATGGAGCGGTTTCACTCTGCTGTGCCAAAAAGCGCCTCGATGTTCGTCCGCGCCCGGCAAGGCGATATCGGTCCAGGCCCAAATTCAAGTCCGGCCATGAACCCGGAGTTCTATGCCTTAACCGCTTAATGGACGGTTATCAATTGCGGACCGCCGGTTCCGGACCCCATCGAAGCTCCCTAATGTAGGGGGCGTAGTCACGACGTCGGGACAGCATCACATGAACCAGCGAACGCTGACTCTCACTGGTCCGCAGATCAACATCCTGGCCGAACTGGTGCGGGTCTGGCCGAGGCAGCCCAACGCCGCCTGGGACAGGCTGTTGCGGAGCCTGGAGCAGGAAGACCGGCTTATCCCGATGGCGGAGGGAGTCGGCCGGGACGAGAGCATGCATCAGGAGAATGCCGAGCTCGCCGAACTGTCCAAAGCGCTCAGCTACGGCAAGGCTAGGCTGTCCGAGCACGGCGAAGCCGAGTCTTGACGTCGGCCCCGGTCCTCTTGAATTGACCCCGGTCCGCCGAATTAACGAAGTCTTAGAGACGCCCCGCTAGCCTTCCGTTCCCTCGGTAAGGCCGCCTAGGCGGCCCTGGGTTGCGAACGGAGGCTCCGGTGCAGCATCGCCTTGCTCAGGGCCAGGCAAAAGCCAGTGGCGCCAGCGGCGATTGATGAGGCGTGCGCTTCGCGGGCGCGGCCGCCTCGGCTGGCTTCGGCGAGTGTCCCGAACGGCCGCGATCGCGCTCCCTCTCGTTCTTAGCCCTCCCCCGGAGGCTGCGGCCGCGGCGGCGGTGCAAACCTATCCGGCCCTCTTCGGCACGCACGAGTTCCACTCGTCGAACCTGTCGCTGTTTCCCAAATGGCGCGGCGCCCTCGATCGCTATCACGCCGAGCTGAAGTCCTGCGCGGCAAACTTGTGCGACCGGGAGGGATGGCGCGCCCTTATCAACCGGCTGCGAGACCTCGACCCATCGAGCCAGATCGCGGAGGTCAACCGGGAGATGAACAGGATGCCCTATATCGTCGACTCGATGGGTTGGGGCGTGAACGACTACTGGGCGACACCGTTCGAGTTCCTGCGCAAGAGCGGCGATTGCGAGGACTACGCGATCGCGAAATACCTAGCCCTGCGCGCCCTCGACGTTCCGACGGAAGCGATGCGCATCGTCGTGCTGCAGGACCTGAATCTACAGCTCGCCCATGCGATTCTGGTCGTCTATGTCGATGGGAAGGCGCTGGTGCTCGACAACCAGATCAGGAGCGTGGTCCCGGCCGACAGCATTCACCACTATCAGCCCATCTACTCGGTCAACGAGGACGGCTGGTGGCTGCATCGGCCCTGATCTGTCGGAACCGGGCCGCAACCGAAACAGTTGATTTGATGTATTCGCAGCGGTGGGACCGACAACACGCGACGATAGGACGACCGATGCGCTCGACCGTCATATTCCTGGCCTTCGCCCTTCTCGGTGCCGTGGTCACGTCCTGCGCCTCCGCCGATCCGATCGTGGGGCCTCCGCCGCAGCCGGTGCAAGACATATACGTCCCCGACCCGCCCGGCTATCGCGCCGTGGCGTGGGTCGAGGGGCTGGAGGTGCCCTGGTCGCTCGTCTTCCTGGGCGATGGCCGCGCCCTCGTCAGCGAGCGGCCTGGCCGCATCCGGCTGATCCGGGACGGGGTGTTGCAGCCGCATCCCTATGCCGCGTTCGAGATCACGGAAGGCGCCGCCAACAGCCTGACCGACTTCTTTGTCGGCCTGGTGACCGGCGGCGAGGGCGGCCTCATGGGGCTCGCCGTCCATCCGGACTTTCCGGAGCAGCCTTTCATCTACGCGATGTACACCTATCGCGACGCCGACGGCGACAATGCCAACCGCGTCGTCCGCCTTCGCGACATGGGCGATGATATGGGCGACCGCGCCCGCTTCGACCGAGTCATCATCGACGGCATCCCCGCGTCGCGGTTCCATAATGGCGGTGGCCTCGCCTTCGGCCCGGACGGCATGCTGTATGTCACGACCGGCGACGCCTCGAAGCCCGAGATCGCGCAGGATCTGAAGTCGCCGGGCGGCAAGATCCTGCGCCTCACGCCGGAGGGCGGGATTCCGGACGACAACCCGTTCCCCGACTCGCCGGTCTATTCCTACGGCCATCGCAATCCCCAGGGGCCGGCGTGGCATCCGAAGACCGGCCACCTGTTCGCGACCGAGCACGGGCCTTCCGGCGAGTTCGGCCTCGGCGCCTATGATGAGATCAACCTGATCGATCCGGGCGGGAACTATGGCTGGCCGGAAGTCGTCGGCGCCCCCGGCCTAGTCGACTTCATCGATCCGATCGTCGTCTGGACGCAAGACGCGGTGCCTCCAGGCGATGCGGCGTTCCACGACGGCGCACTTTTCGTGGCGACGATGAAGAGCGAGTCGCTGGTGCGGATCGAGCTCGCGCAGACAGCGGACGACTATCGGGTCAAGCGGATCGCCCACTGGTTTGCGGACGAGTGGGGAGAAGGCCGGTATGGGCGGCTGCGCGACGTGACCGTCGGCCCCGATGGCACCCTGTACTTCACCACCACCAATCGCGACGGCCGCGGCGACCCGCGACCCGGCGACGATACGATCTATAGGCTGGAGCGCGTGGACTGACCGGCCGTCCGTTAATGCTGCCGTATCATATTCGGAAGCCCCAAGCCGTCGCGATAGAAGGCCACGACCTCCTCGAGCTTGTCCGTAGGCCGGGCTATCCGGACCTGCACGACGTCGGTTCCGTCCGGCCACGTCTCCGATCGCACCGCCTCTTCTCCCGGCTGCTTGAGCGTTGCAGGCCGAAGCCTCTAACCCCGCGGTGCGTATTTGTTGAGGATGCGCTGCAGCGTGCGCCGGTGCATGCGCAATCGCCGGGCCGTCTCGGAAACGTTGCGGTCGCATTGCTCGTAGACCCGCTGGATATGCTCCCAGCGCACGCGATCGGCGGTCATCGGCTGCTCCGGCGGCGGCGGCAGCTTGTCCTCCAGCGCCAGCAAGGCGGCCTCGATCGCATCGGCGTCGGCCGGCTTCGACAGGTAATCGACCGCGCCCGACTTCACGGCCGCCACCGCGGTAGCGATGTTGCCATAGCCGGTCAGGACGATGATTCGGGTATCGGCGCGAACCTCGCGTAGCACCGACACGACTTCGAGGCCGCTGCCGTCGCCGAGCCGGAGATCGACAATGGCGAAGGCCGGCGGCCGCGTCTCCGCCGCCTCGATGCCGGTGGCGACGCTCTCCGCCGTCGAGACCGAGAAGCCCCGCCGCTCCATCGCCACCGCCAATCGCTGACGGAACGGCGCGTCGTCGTCGACGATCAGCAGGCTGCGATCGCCGGTCTCGGCGCCGCCTACCGGATCATCGGATATCTGCCGTCGCGGTTCCTGCTTCACCGACATTGCGCGATCATCCCCGTGACTTGTCCTGCCTGGCGTGTCTTCATCCTAGATCTCCGTCGGCTCGACCTCCAGGGCCTCGCGTCGCCAGCTCGCCTTCACCTCCGCCCCGCCGCCGACACGGTTCCGGAAGCGCAAGGCGGCCCCGGTCCGCTCGAGCAGCGTCTGCGCGATGAACACGCCCAGACCCATATGGATGACCTTGCCGTCGCGGTCCTGGATGCCGCCGGACAGATAAGGCTCGCCGAGGCGGTCGATCAGACCCGGATCGAAGCCGGGACCATCGTCCAGAATCATGATGGTGATGTATCGCTCGTCCCAGCGGATGACAACCCGAACCTCGGATGCGGCGAATTGGAACGCGTTCTCGAGCAGATTGCCGAGGCCGTGCAGGATTTCCGGGCTGCGCGCCACGATCGGCGCGTCCCCGGGCGGCACCGAATCGGACAAGAGCGTCCCGCCGCCATCCGCAGCGTCGTCGATCAGCAGCCGCACCCGCGCCGTCCGATGGGGCGCCGCCGCCGCCTCGACCAGCGCCGGCAGCGGCAGGCGGGCGAAGGGGTCGCCGCCGGTCTCTTCCGGCCGCGCCGCCAGCCCGGCGAGAATCTCCCGGCAGCGGTTGCTCTGGCTGAGCAGAAGATCGACATCCTCGCGCAGCGGGCTGTCCGGCGGCAGGTCGCGGGCGATCTCCTTGGCGATCACGGCAATGGTGCCGAGCGGGCTACCGAGGCCGTGCGCCGCCGCGGCGGCAAGCGTGCCGAGCGCCGAGACGCGCTGTTCGCGGGCAAGCGCCATCTGCGTCGCCGACAGCGCGTCCGAGCGGCGGCGCGCCTCCTCCGCGACGCTGAAGACATAGAGGGCGATGAACACGGCGGACAAGGCCAGCGCCATCGCCAGCCCGAGGATGAACAGCGGCTCGAGGTCGAAATCGGCGTCCGGCCAGGGCAGCGGCAGGTGAAAGAAGGCGAGGATCACGACGATCGCGACGGCGAGCACCGAGAGGGCGATCGTGCTGCGCCGGGACAAGACCGTCGCCGACACCGTGACGGGCGCGAGGACGAGGATCGCGAACGGGTTGTTCAGCCCGCCGGTGAGATACAGCAGCACGCCGAGCTGCAGCAGGTCGAAGCCGAGATAGAGCCGCGCCTCGCGATCATCGAGCCGGGCCGTCGGCGGCCGGCGCAGCGCCGCCCAGAGATTGACGAGCGCGGAGGCGCCGACGGCGATCATCGCCGCGACGATCGGCAGCTCGAAGCCGAGGACGAAGTTCACCACCAGAAGCGCCGTCGCCTGGCCCGCCACCGCGACCCAACGCGTCAGGACGAGCGTGCGCAGCCGCACGCGGCCGCGCGGGTTCGCGGCGATGGAGGTGAAGCCGTTGTCCAGAGTCTCGCTCACCGGCGCATCAGAAAGCGAACCGGGTCGGGACGCAAGCATCAAGGCCAACATCGCCTCTGCCGACCGGCAAACCTGCCAACGATATCGTCCCCCTTTCCGCCCGTCCTCGGATATACTCCGGCGCACCCGCCGATTTTTGTTCTCACCTTCCCAGGCGTTGCTGATGTCCGCGCAAACCTTTCTCGAAGCTGCCATCCTGGGCGTTCTCGAGGGGCTGACCGAGTACTTGCCGGTCTCCTCCACCGGCCATCTGATCCTGCTCGCCGACCTGATCGGGTTCTCCGGACCGCCGGGTCGGGTCTTCGAGGTCGTAATCCAGCTCGGGGCCATCCTCGCCGTCTGCGTCGTCTACGCACCCAAGCTGGCGCGCGTGGCCTTCGGCCTGTCGACCGACCCCGGCGCGCAGCGGTTTGCCTTGGCTATTCTCCTGGCCTTCCTGCCCGCGGTCGTCCTGGGCGTGCTGCTGCACGGCTTCATCAAGTCTGTGCTGTTCTCGCCCTATGTCGTCTGCGTGGCTTTGATCCTGGGCGGCGTCGCCATCCTGGTTATCGAGCGCGCCCGGCCGAATCCGCGGATCGACACTATCGAGCGGTTTCCACCTGCCCTCTCGGTCGGCATCGGCCTGATGCAATGTCTGGCCATGGTGCCCGGCGTCTCGCGCTCGGCAGCGACGATCCTGGGGGCGCTGTTGCTTGGGGTCGAACGGAAGACGGCGGCGGAGTTCTCGTTCTTTCTCGCCATCCCGACGCTGCTCGGCGCAGCCGTCTATGATCTGTGGCAGAATCGCGCCGGACTGACGGCGGACGGCGGGCTCATTGTGGCGATCGGCTTTCTGGCGGCCTTCGTGACCGCGCTTCTGGTGGTTCGATGGTTCGTCGGCTTCGTCGGGCGGCATGGGTTCTCGCCCTTCGCGTGGTATCGGATCGCCCTCGGTAGCGCCCTGCTGATCGCGCTTCTGCTCCGCTGAGGTCGAGCGGCGCACGACGCTCGCATTCAATTCGCGCAATGGAGGAAGCCCGCCGCAAGGACCTTCGTGCGCGGGTCAGGACCCTGGATCGGGACGTCCATTCCCTGACGAATCACGCCTCGTTCATTAATGCCGCCTGGCCAGAGGGCCTAGCCATTGGGCACCGATCTCCCTAAGTTTGTGGCCGGTTTCCGCCTCCCGTTCCTGTCAGCCATAGGCCCGCAGCTTTCCTCGTGTCCTCGCCCGTCATCAAAGTCGACTCCCTGACAAAGCGCTTCGACGCGGTCACCGCGGTCGACGGCGTCAGCTTTTCCGTCGCCGCCGGGGCGACCGTGGCGCTGCTCGGCGGCAACGGTGCCGGCAAGACGACGACCATCTCGATGCTGCTGGGATTGCTGCTGCCGACGGCGGGCGGCATCACCGTGCTTGGCCAGGACATGCTGCGCCATCGCCATCGGGTGCTGCCGCGGATGAACTTCTCTTCGCCCTATGTCGATCTGCCGCATCGGCTTTCGGTGCGCGAGAACCTGACGATCTACGCGCATCTCTATGGCGTGCGGAACACGCGCCGGCGCATCGCGCGGATGGCCGAGGACCTCGATATCGACCGGCTGATGAAACAGCGCACCGGCAGCCTGTCGGCCGGGCAGAAGACCCGGGTCGCGCTCGCCAAGGCGCTGCTGAACGAGCCGGAGGTGCTGCTGCTCGACGAGCCGACCGCGTCGCTTGACCCCGACACGGCCGATTGGATCCGCGGCTATCTCGAGACCTATCGCGACCGGACCGGCGCGGCGATCCTGCTCGCCTCGCACAACATGGCCGAGGTCGAGCGGCTGTGCAGCGACGTGCTGATGATGCGCCAGGGCAGCATTGTCGATCGCGGGCCGCCGGGCGAGTTGATCCGCCGCTATGGCCGGACCAACCTCGAGGAGGTGTTCCTCGATATCGCGCGCAACCGCCAGAGAGGCGCGCTCGACGGGCTTTCGCCGGCCTTGGAAGGGGCGTCGGACTAATGGGCGGACTTTCCGGGCGGCGCATCGGCGCGATGGTGCTGCGTCACCTCTATGTGCTGCGCGGCTCATGGCCGCGGGTGATCGAGCTCGCCTACTGGCCGACGATGCAGATGATCATCTGGGGATTCCTCACCGTCTTCCTCGCAACCAATAGCTCCTGGATCGCGAACGCCTTCGGCATTCTCCTGTCGGCCGTGCTGCTGTGGGACGTGCTGTTTCGCGGTCAGCTCGGCTTCTCGATGTCGTTCCTCGAGGAGATGTGGTCGCGCAACCTGGGCAATCTCTTCGTCAGCCCGTTGCGGCCCATCGAGCATGTGCTGTCGATGATGGCGATGAGCCTGATCCGGACGCTGGTCGGCGTCACCCCGGCGGCGCTGCTCGCGATCCCGCTCTACCACTACTCGGTCTTCGAGCTCGGCCTGCCGCTCGTCGCCTTCTTCGCCAACCTGCTGATCATGGGCTGGGCGATCGGGCTGATGGTGACGGCGCTGATCCTGCGCTTCGGCCTGGGCGCGGAGAACCTCGCCTGGTTCGTGATCTTCCTGCTGGCGCCGGTGAGCGCCGTCTATTATCCGGTGACGGTGCTGCCGGACTGGCTGCAATATGTCGCCTGGGCGCTGCCCTCGACCAACGTGTTCGAGGGCATGCGCGCCCTGCTGCTGACGGAGACCTTCCGGCCCGGGCTGCTGGCCAACGCCATGCTGCTGAACGCCGTCTATATGGGCCTCGGCGTCGTGATCTATCTCTATTCCTTCAAGCTGGCGCGGCAACGCGGCCTGCTGCTGCAGATCGGCGAATGATATTCAGCCGTCGCAGCGGCCGACGAGCGCCCGGCGCAGCTCGCGCGTGGTGCGCGTCGTAACCGCAACCTTGGCCGCGCCGGCGAGGCGCGCGATGCGGTGGAGGCCGACCCGCAGGGCCTCGGCGGGCACCGGGCGGCGCAGCTCCAGGCCGCGGATTTGCCAGACGCCGTCCGCGAGGCGCGCGTCGAGAAGCCCCGCAACCTCGTCGTCGTGGAGAATCGGCAAGGCGAAATAGAACCGGCGCTCGACCGCCGGGGTGTAGGCCTCGAACTTGTAGTCGAGGCCGAACAGCTCGGTGAGGCGGGCGCGGCTGAACAGCAGATTATCGAGCGGCGGCACCAGCCGGACCTGGGGCTCGCTCTCGCGCGCCGCCCGGTCCCACCCCGCCTCATCCGCCGGCCGGTACCAATAGACGGGCGCGTCGGGCAGGTCGGCCACCGTCACCGCACGGGCGACCGCCGGCAGCATCGCCTCGACCAGCGCGCGCCAGCGCCGGATCGAGGCGCCGCGCCACTGGCCGTAGTGGATCGCCACGCGCCGGGCGATCTGCTCGGCCGTGCCGATCTTCAGAACGGCCAGCGCCGACTCGACGAGGAAGCGCTCATAGGCCGCAGCGGGCGGTGGCTGCCAGCCGGCGAGCTCCGGCGCCACCCGTTCGGTCAGATCGAAGCGGCGGTGGAAATGCGCTGTCCGGCCGCAGATCTGCAGCACGCGGTCGGTATAGAGGAACTCCAGCGCCTTGGTGGTCACCTTGATCGTCGAGAAGCCGCCGGGAATCCGCTCGGCCGAGAACTGCGCGACGGTCACGGCGCCGTTCGCGCGGATATGGCTCATCAGCCGGTCCATGGTCGGGCGAAGCGCCGCGCGCGCCGCCTTCTGCTTTTCCGACAGGTCGGCGAAGGCGGCAATCAGCAGCGGCACCCAGTCCCGGCGCACGGCGAACAGCGGATAGTGGAGTTCGCGGAAGGCGCCGCGACCATAGAGAAGATCGTAGAGGGCGGCGGGCGCACTCTCGGCCCGCGCCGCCCAGGCGAGCTCGTGGTTGCGCAAGCCCGTGACCCGGATCGAATCGATCTGGATCATGCCGAGATCGACGGCCCGGTCCGCCGCCTCGGCCCCCCAGAACGGGCCGCGCAGCCCGAGCCGGTCGAGCAGGAAGGCGCGCAGTTCAGCCTGGGAGACAGAACGCATCGATGAGAGTTCCGCCTCGCCCTAATCGACCTTGCCGCTGACGCCCGCCTCGTCGAAAGTCGCCATGCCGGTGTGGCAGGCGACCGCCGCCTTGAGGATCGGAATCGCCAGCGCCGCGCCGGAGGCCTCGCCGAGCCGCATGTCGAAATCGAACAGCGCCCGTTTTCCGAGCCGGTCGAGCAGACGCCGATGGCCGGGCTCGGCGGAGACATGCGCGACGATACAATGATCGAGCGCCTTGGGATCGACGGCGAAGAGGACGGCGGCCGCGGCGGTGCAGGCAAAGCCGTCGAGCAGCACCGGCGTGCGGGCGAGGCGCGCGGCAATGATCGCGCCGCAGATCGCCGCCAGCTCCTGTCCGCCGAGGCAGCGCAGCACCTCGAAGGGGTCGGTCATGGCAGCCCGGTGGTGGGCGACGCCTGTCTCCACCACCGCCGTCTTGCGGGCGAGCGCCTCACCCGCGACGCCGGTGCCGGGCCCGACCCAGTCGGCGGCGTCGCCGTCGAACAGCGCCATCATCATCGCCGCGGCGCTGGTAGTGTTGGCGATGCCCATCTCGCCCAGGCCTAGAAGGTCGAGCCCCGGCTCCACCGCCATCATGCCGTAGGCGGCGGCGCGGGCGCAGATGTCTTCGTCCATCGCCGGCGCCTCGGTGAAATCCGCCGTCGGCATGTCGAGCGCCATCTCATAGACCCGCAGATCCGCGTCGGCCACCTTGCAGAGCTGGTTCACCGCGGCGCCGCCATCGATGAAGTTCGCCACCATCTGCGCCGTCACCGTCGCCGGATAGGCCGACACGCCACGCGCGGCAACGCCGTGATTCGCGGCGAAGACGCAGATGCGCGGCCGGTCGAGCTTGGGCGGGTGGCGCCCCTGCCAGCGGGCGAGCCACGCGCTCAGCTCCTCGAGCCGGCCGAGCGCGCCGGCCGGCTTGGTCAGCATCGCCTCGCGCCGGCTGGCCTCGCCCGCGGCCTCCAGATCCGGACCGGGCAGCTCGGCCATGATGGCGCGGATCTCGTCGAGGGTGGCGGGGGCAGGATGTTTCGTCATTGTCTGTCAATTGGGTCCGTCGATTGGCGATCGCGTCGGATGATCCGGCAAATAGGCGCGGCTTTCCTCCGGGCGTCAACATCCTATATAACCGGGGCCGTTTGGTGGGACCAAACCGCCGCCGATCCGAAACCCAGCGCCGAAGGCCCGATGTACCAGTCGACACCGCATGAGCCGCCGCCGCCAGGCAACTACCTAGCAGGCTGGTGGGCCGACCTGAAGACGGCCCTCGCCCTGCTCAGCCGCCTGCCGATTACCAGCCCGGTCGGGGGCGCCCTGCCGCGATCGGTGCGTGCCTTCCCGCTGGTCGGCCTTCTGATCGGACTGATCGGGGCGGTGACCTTCGCGCTGGCGAGCTGGCTCTCGCTTCCCGGCCTGCTGGCGGCGGTGATCGCGGTCGCGGCCACCATCCTCGCCACCGGCGCAATGCATGAGGACGGGCTGGCCGATGTCGCCGACGGGTTCGGCGGCGGCACCGACCGCGACAGCAAGCTCGCGATCATGCGTGACAGCCGCACCGGCAGCTATGGCGCGCTGGCGCTGATCCTGTCCGTCCTGCTGCGCGTGCTTGCGCTCTACGCCATCGCCGAGCCGCTGATCGCGCTGGGAGACACGGACGAAGCCGGCGCGCTGGTGGCGGGTGCGCTGATCGCCGCCCATGCTGTGTCGCGCGCGGTTCTGCCGGTGGTGATGTACCGCGAGACGCTGGCGCGCGACTCCGGGCTTGCCGTAGCGGCGGGACAGCCGGAGCAGGACTCGGTCCTCTGGTCCTTGGGACTCGGCGCGCTCATCGCGCTGCTGGCGCTGGGGCTCGGGACCGGCCTGATCGCCTTTGTCGTCGCTGGGCTGGCGGCGCTCGCAATGACCGGGCTTGCCCGGCGGCAGATCGGCGGCTATACCGGCGATGTCCTCGGCGCCATCCAACAACTCACCGAGATTGCCATGCTGCTGGCGATCGTCGCTCTGCGATGACGATTCCATAATGACGACCGTAACCCGCTGGTGGTGGATCCGGCATGCGCCGGTCACCTGTCATGGCGGCCGTATCTACGGCCATGACGACCTGGCCGCCGACTGCTCCGACGCCGCGCTGTTCACGGGCCTCGCCACCGCCTTGCCGGCCGATGCCGTGTGGGTGGCCAGCCAGCTGAAGCGCACCCATCAGACGGCGGAGGCGATCGGCGCGGCAATTCGCGCGGCGAACGGCCTTGATCCAAAGCTGCCCGCGCTGGTGATCGAGCCTGGATTGGCCGAACAGCATTTCGGGGAGTGGCAGGGCCTGACGGTCGAGGAACTGCGCGCGCGCCGTGACGGCGCCTGGCACCGTTTCTGGCTGGCGCCCGCCCATGAGGCGCCGCCAGGCGGCGAGAGCTTCGAGCAGGTCGTCGCACGGGTTGCGGACACTGTCGACCGCCTGACCGACGCCTATCGCGGACGCGACATCGTCGCCGTCGCCCATGGCGGATCGATCCGCGCGGCGCTGGCGATGGCGCTCGGCATCGAGGCGGAGCGCGCGCTGGCCTTCTCGATCGACAATTGCTCCCTGACCCGGCTCGACCATATCGGCACCCCCGATCCCGGCGCGACGCATGGAAGCTGGCGCGTGACAACCGTCAATCTCCACCCAAAGGCGCCGCTGCTGCACTGATCTTACCGGCCCGACACGTCGTCGGAGACGTCATTTGACAGAGCGGGCCTTTGCCCCGAAATTGCCAAACTCCAGCGCTTTTCTCACGCTCCGAGGTCGCGCGACGCGACCTGTAGGGGAATCCCAGGAGATCGATCGATGACACGCATCAAGCCGTTACTCGCCTGCCTTCTTCTGCTGGTGTTCAGCCTCGGCGTCATGGGACCGGCGGCGGCGCTGTCGGATCAGCAGGAGATCATCGACGAGGCCCGCATCACCTTCGACAAGCTGACAACCGACCCGGAGTTCGCCGAGCTTCCGGGATACATCAATCGGGCCAAAGCGCTGCTGATCTTCCCGACGCTGGTCAAGGGCGGCTTCATCATCGGCGGCGAGGGCGGCACCGGCGTCCTGGTGGTTCGTGGCGGGGGCCGACAGGGGTGGAGCTATCCGGCCTTCTACACGCTGGCGGCGGCCAGCGTCGGCCTGCAGATCGGCGGCCAGGTCTCCGAGGCCATCCT
Source organism: Virgifigura deserti (assembly GCA_003576685.1). Lineage (GTDB taxonomy): Bacteria > Pseudomonadota > Alphaproteobacteria > Dongiales > Dongiaceae > Virgifigura > Virgifigura deserti. The sequence continues at coordinate 92,752 of QOZR01000010.1, read as the reverse complement.
CACGATCATGAGCCAAAAGGCGCTCGATGCGGTTCTCGACAACCAGATGAAGTTCGGCGGCGATGTCAGCCTTGCCGCCGGGCCGCTCGGCAAGGGGCTGGGCGCCGACACCACGACCAATCTGAAGGCCGACGTCTACAGCTTCGCCAAGACCTCCGGCCTGTTCGGCGGTATCTCCTTCGAAGGTGCCGGGATCCTGAAGCGCGATGAGTGGAACGAGGCCTATTATGGCAAGGGGACGACGCCCTATGGCATCGTGATCGAGCGGCGCGTCTCCAATCCGAACGCGGAGAATCTGCGCAACGCCCTGGCGCCGTACTAATCGTTAGAGACTTTCCTTCGCGGAATGAAGGGGGCTTCCTCAGACGCGGTCATTTGCCGCGTTTGAGGGCGTTGTGAGACCGTGACAAAGCCGGTCTTGCCCCCTACCTATAATCCAGCAAGCTCTCACTGAGACCGGTTCCACCTTCCTCTCATGCCCAAGACACTCCTCGCCCGCACCATCGCCCTCCTTTCCCTCGCGCTTAGTTTGGTCTTGGCCGGTTTCGTCGGCTGGACCCTGTTGCGGGCGCCGGACGATCGGACCGCAGTCAGGGCAGGAGCGGGCGCGGCAGCGATCGGTGGACCATTCACGCTCACCGACCAGCATGGCGAGCGCCGCACCGAGAAGGATTTCGCAGGTCAGTTCAAGCTGATCTATTTCGGCTTCACCTACTGCCCCGACATCTGTCCCACGGAGCTGCAGACGATGAGCGCGGCGCTGAAGTCCCTCGAGGAGTCCCAGGGATCGGCGGCGGAGCAGGTGACGCCGATCTTCATCACGATCGACCCCGAGCGGGACACGGTCGAGCAGATGCGGGCCTATGCCGCGCATTTCCACCCGCGGCTGGTGGCGCTGACCGGGACGGAGGCGGAGATCGCCTCCGTGGCCAAGGCCTACCGGGTCTATTACGCGCGGGTCGAGGACGAATCGGCCGACTACTACATGATGGACCACTCCTCAATCATCTATCTGATGGGTCCCGACGGCGAGTTCCTGACCCATTTCGGCGCCGGAACCTCGGCAGATCAGATGGCTGAGAGCATCGAACAGTATCTCTGACGGCCGTCGCCCCCGATTCGTCAACGATACCTTAAGCCCGATAAGCCATTTTCACCTCGGTCGGAACGCGCAATAATCCTTCGGGGACTCCGGATTCGAGGTATTTGATGCTTTATCAGGCGCGCGATGCGCAACTGTCGGCGCTCGGCCCGGCGCGGCTGGCCGCCGAAACGTTGCACCATGTCTTCACGCACCCGCTGATGCCGCCGTCCTATACCTTCGCCGGCCGGGCCACGGCCGCAGCCTGCGAGCTGTTCGAGCGGGTCACCCGGCACTATGGGAAGCCGGCCTTCGGGCTGGATTATGTGGTGGTCGGCGGCCGGCGCATCGCGCTGCGCGAGGTGCCGGTCGCCCAAAAGCCGTTCTGCACATTGCTGCATTTCGAACGGGATGAGCCGGTTGCGGATGCTGAACTGCCCCGGGTTCTGGTGGTGGCGCCGATGTCCGGCCACCACGCGACCCTGCTGCGCGGCACGGTGCAGGCCCTGCTGCCGGAGCACGACGTCTACGTCACCGACTGGATCGACGCCCGGACCGTGCCGGCGACCCTCGGCCTGTTCGATCTCGACGACTATATCGATTACGTGATCGAGTTTCTGCAGCTGCTCGGGCCCGACATCCATGTGCTGGCGATCTGCCAGCCCTCGCCGCCGGTTCTGGCGGCCGTGGCGCTGATGGCCGCGGCCGGGGACCCGGCGCAGCCGCGCTCGATGACCCTGATGGGCGGGCCGGTCGATACGCGGGTCAACCCGACCGAGGTCAACCGGCTCGCGACCTCGCGGCCGATTTCCTGGTTCGAGCAGACCGTGATCCATCGCGTGCCGTTGTATTATCCAGGCTGTTCGCGACGAGTCTATCCCGGTTTTCTGCAGCTCGGCGGCTTCATGTCGATGAATCTAGACCGCCACGTCGATGCCCATCTGGACCTGTTCCGGCATCTTGTCGAGGGTGACGGCGAAAGCGCCGCGGCGCATCGGCGGTTCTATGACGAGTATCTGTCGGTGATGGACCTGTCGGCCGACTTCTTCCTGCAGACGGTGCGGGCCGTGTTCCAGGAACATGCCCTGCCGCGCGGCCGCATGGTCCACCATGGCGAGCCGGTCGTACCGGCGGCGATCGAGAAGACGGCGCTGATGACCGTCGAGGGCGAGCGGGACGACATCTCCGGCATCGGCCAGACGCACGCCGCCCATGCGCTCACGCCCAATATCCCCGATGAGCGGCGCGACCACCTGTTGCAGCCCGGCGTCGGCCATTACGGCATCTTCAACGGCCGACGCTGGCGTGAGACAATCCGGCCGAGAATCAGCGCATTCATCCGCGCCAATGCCTAGTGAATGATTCGGACATGAGGAGCGCGCCGATGGCCGAGGCGCCGTTCTGGAGGACCAAGAGCCTCGCCGACATGACCCGGTCGGAATGGGAGTCGCTCTGCGACGGCTGCGGCAAGTGCTGCCTGCTGAAGCTCGAATATGAGGATACCGGCGAGGTCGACCACACCAACGTCGCCTGCCGGCAACTCGACCTGAAGACTTGCCGCTGCCGCAACTACCGGCTGCGCAAGACGCTGGTCGAGGACTGCATCCAGCTTACCGCGGCCATGGTCGGGAGCCTGTCCTGGCTGCCGGCCACCTGCGCCTATCGCCTGGTCGACGAAGGCCGCGATCTTCACTGGTGGCATCCGCTCGTCTCGGGCGACCCGGATACGGTGCACAAGGCTGGCATTTCCGCCCGCGGCCGCGCCGTCAGCGAGAACGACGTCCAGGACATTGAGGACTACGTCGTCGACTGGGTGGAGTAGTTCACGCGGCCAGCATGCAGCTTACGTGGCGAAGATCTGGCTCTTGTCGCGGAAAGCCTTGAATTCGAGCGCGTTGCCGCTGGGGTCGAGGAAGAACATCGTCGCCTGCTCGCCGACCTCGCCCTTGAAGCGGACATGCGGCTCGATGATGAAGCGCGTGCTGGCGGCCGCAAGGCGGTCGGCCAGGGCCTGCCAGTCATCCCAGTCCAGGATCGCGCCGAAATGGCGTACCGGCACCTGGTCGCCATCGACCTCGTTGGTCTCCGCCCGGCGGACCTCAGACGGCCGCAGATGGGCCGAGATCTGGTGGCCGAAGAAGTCGAAATCGATCCAGCGCTCTGCGCTGCGGCCAACCCGGCAACCGAGCAGCCCCTCATAGAACTGCCGGGTCGCGGCCAGATCGGCGACCGGAAAGGCCATGTGAAAGGGAGGCATCGCCATTATTCAAGCTCCTTCATGAAGCGCGGCCGCCCCGCGACGACCGCCAATTGATCAGTGCCACCGCCGCCCGGATCCAGGCGCTGTAGTGCTCTGCGAACAGCACGCTGCTCCAGGCAAGCGCCGTCAGCGCGATGATGTAGCCGACCTAACTGAGATAGACTACTCCGGCGACGCGCAGAAGCTCGAAGACCAGTACATAGGCCAGGGAAGAAATCAGAATCTGGCCGAAGTCGCCCAGTCGGCCGCAGCCAAGGGCGGTCAGATCGGATGAAAGCCGCCGGTCGGGAGGTGGGCGAGAGCTCCCATCATCCGCATACCGGCCTTGGACGACCCCGCGCGCGAACCGCAAGCATCGGATAGAATGGCTGGCCGCCGCAGCCTATTCATGGCGCGATAGAGCCAACCGGTACAAGGACGAATCGCCATGCTGCAGATGAAGGAGGAGAGCCCGACGACAGAGTCGCCGCACCGGCAGCCGGATACCGAGCCCCGGTGCATCCCGCAGGTCGCGGTCGTGCAGCGCGCCTGCCGGTTCATCGAGGGACGGGTCGGGGCGGGCTCGGCAGAGGCGGCCGACGATATCGGTGCCGACGGCGGCGGCAACGGCGTCGTGACGCTGGCCGAGCTGGGGGCCCATTGCGGCATCAGCCCGTGGCATCTGCAGCGGCTGTTCAAGCGGATCATGGGCGTCAGCCCGCGGCAATATGGCGACGCCTGCCGTCTGGCGCGGTTCCGCAGCGGGCTGCAGCAGGGCGACGGCGTTGCAGCCGCCACCTATGATGCCGGCTTCGGCTCGTCGAGCCGGGTCTATGAGCGGGCCGCCGGCGCGCTCGGCATGACGCCGGCGACCTACGCCAAGGGCGGGCGGAACGCGCGCATCCTCTATGCGCTGGCCGACTCGGCGCTCGGCCGGCTGCTGGTCGCCGCGACCCGGCGGGGCATCTGCTTCGTCAGCCTCGGCGGCGACGAGGCGGCGCTCGAGGGCGCGCTGCGCCGGGAGTTCCCAGCGGCCGAGGAGATCCGCCGCGACGACGCCTCGCTGGGGGCGGTGGTCTCGGCTCTGCTGCGCTATATCGCGGGCGAGGAGCCGCATGTCGATCTGCCGCTCGATATCCGGGCCACGGCCTTCCAGCGACGGGTCTGGGAGGAGTTGCGGCGGATTCCGCACGGCCAGACCCGAACTTACAGCGAGATCGCCCGGGCCGTGGGGAAACCGCAGGCCCGACGCGCCATCGGCCGGGCCTGCGCCACCAACCCGGTCGCGCTGATCGTGCCCTGCCATCGCGCAATGCGCCAGGATGGCGGGCTTGGGGGCTATCGTTGGGGTGCCGAGCGCAAGCTAGCCCTGATCGAGCAGGAGGCCAAAGGCACCTCGAAGAATCGAGGAAAAAATGCCTAAAGCCGTCGGTCCATCTTGCCGGAATGGGGGTGCCGGGCTATAGAGTTGGCATGCCAAAAAGCCGCCCCAGCACCCGGTCCAAGCATCCCAGGTCCAGTGGCCAGGCGCCCAGCCGGAGCACCGGCCGGGGTCCTGGCCGGACCTCCAGCCAGGCTGGGGACAAGGCTGGGGGGCGGACGGTACGAGTTGCGGCGAACGAAGAATCCGACGGGAACTCGGACAGCCAGGTTCTGACCCTGGAGGACCGCCGCGTTCCCCTCGTGTTCCAGCAGAACAAGCGGGCGCGGCGGATCATCATTCGGCTCGACCACGGGACCGCCGGAATCGTGGTCGTTCTGCCGACCCGGGCGAGCCGTGACCAGGGCCGCCGCTTCGCGCTGCTGAACAAGGGCTGGATCCGCGACCGGCTGGACCTGCTGCCGCCGGCGGTGCGGTTCGAGCATGGCGCCATTATTCCGTTCCTGGGGGTCGAGCATCGGATCCGCCACCGCCGACAGCGGCGGGTCGCGATCTGGCGCGAGGGCAATGAGATTCATGTCGGCGGCGATCCCGAGCGGCTCTCGCAGCGGGTCGAGGAGTGGTTGAAGCGCGAGGCGCGCCGCGAGATCGAACGGCGCGCCCGTCGCAAGGCGGCCCTGATCGACCGGGAGATCTCCGGCATCGCGATCCGCGACCCGAAGAGCCGCTGGGGCAGCTGCTCGCCGACGGGGGCGCTGTCGTTCTCCTGGCGGCTGGTTCTCGCCCCGCGCTCGGTGCTCGATTACGTCGTCGCGCATGAAGTGGCCCATCTCAAGGAGTTGAACCACGGGCCGCGCTTTTGGAAGCTGTGCGCTGCGCTCACGCGCAATGCCGACGACGCGCGCGCCTGGCTGCATCGTCATGGGCCGGCACTGCATCGCTACGGCTGCTGATATAGGGCGGGTTTGAAACCCGCCCCTACTTCTTCTTCCGATTCAAGCCGGTGATACGCTCGAGCCATTCCTCGAGAGAGCTCTTCTCCGGTTCCGCCTCCGCCGCGACGGCCCGCCCGGCCGCGGGGCTTGTCGGCTCCGGCACCGGCTGCTGCGCCGCGATGACGGGGTTGAGCAGCGCCTGCGCGGGCCGGCCCTCCAGCGCCTTGCTCATGAAGGCCCGCCACAGCTTCGCCGGGAGCGTGCCGCCGGTGATCGCCGCCATCGGCGCGCCGTCGTCATTGCCGAACCAGACCCCGGTCACGAGCTCGGCGGTGAAGCCGACGAACCAGGCGTCGCGAAAATCCTGGCTGGTGCCCGTCTTTCCGGCGGCCGGACGCTCGAGGGCGGCCGACCGGCCGGTACCCCATTCGATCGCAGCCGACATCAAGTCGACCATCGCCGCCACGTTGCGTGGCGCGACGAGGCGGCCCGGCCCGGAGCCGACCCGGCTGTAGAGGATCACGCCGTTGGTGTCGCGGATCTCCTCGATGCCGCGCGGCCAGACGCCGTAGCCCTGGTTCGCGAACACGCCATAGGCGGCGGTGAGGTCGAGCAGCGAAACCTCGCTGGCGCCCAGCGCAATGCTGGGCCTGGGATTGAGATCGCTGGTGATGCCGAGCCGGTGGGCGGTTTCTACCACCGTATCGGGGCCGACCCGCTGGGACACCTGGATCGCGACGCTGTTCAGCGAGCGGGCGAAGGCCTCGCGGAGCGTCACTTCGCCATGATATTTGTCGTTGTAGTTGTCCGGCTTCCACTTGCCGATCGAGATCGGCCCGTCGACGAACCGGCTTTCGGGCGCGAGGCCGCTTTCCATGCCGGCGAGGAACACGAACGGCTTAAACGCCGAGCCGGGCTGCCGCAGCGCCTGCGTCGCGCGGTTGAACTGACTATGGGCATAGGCGCGCCCGCCGACCATCGCCCGCACCGCGCCATCGGGCGTGAGCGCCACCAGCGCGCCCTGCTTCACCTCGGCGGCGGTGCCCCGCTCCTCCAGCAGCCGGGCCAGCTCGGCCTCGGCGAGGCGCTGCAGCGCGGGATCGAGCGTGGTGACCACGACCAGATCCTGACCCGTATAGCCGACATAGCTCGACACCTGGTCGAGCACCCAGTCGGCGAAATACCGGCCGGTCCGCGATGCGGTCACGATGCCGTTGCCCGCCTGGGTGCGCGCCACATATGTCGCCTGGTCGTCCGTCAGATAGCCGGCCGCGACCATGTTGCGCAGCACCAGCCGTGCGCGGGCGTCGGCCCCCTCCGGGTCGCTCAGCGGATTGTAGCGCGACGGCGCCTTCAGCAAGCCCGCCAGCATCGCCGCCTCATAGACGTTCACCGCCGCCGCCGGCTTGCCGAAGAAGCGCCGCGCCGCCGCGTCGACGCCATAGGTACCGGCGCCGAAATAGACCCGGTTGAGATAGAGACTGAGGATCTGGTCTTTGGTGAAGTTGCGCTCGAGCCAGAGGGCCAGCAGCAGCTCCTGCCCCTTGCGGCGGATCGTCCGCTCCGGGGTCAGAAAGATGTTCTTTGCGAGTTGCTGGGTGATGGTGCTGCCGCCTTGAGACAGCTCCCAATCGCGCAGATTGACATAGATCGCCCGGGCGAGGCCGATCGGATCCACCCCGGGATGGCTGTAGAAACGGCGGTCCTCGGTCGCCAGCACCGCCTGCGGCAGATAGGGCGGCAGATCGGACAGCCGCACCGATTTGCCATAGAGATCGCCGTAGGTCGCGAGCGTCGACCCGTCTTTGGTGAGCAGAGTGACGCTGGGTCTTCGGTCGATATCGTCGAGCGTCTCGACGCTGGGCAGGTCGTAAGCGAGCCAGGCCATCACGCAGAGGCCGAGGAACACCGCCCAGACCATGGCGACCAGGGACCATTTCAGGAGGAAGGGGAGCGGCGACGGGCGCGGCGGACGCGCCCGGGAACCACCCCCATTAGCGTTGGCGCGCCGCGCTCCGTTGCGCCCGCCATTGGCGGATCGGGTCTTCTTCTGTGCCATTGCCCGCTGTTTAGGCGATTTGGCGCCGCGACGCCAGTCGCGTCCGCACCATCCGTTTGAATTGCGGATGCAGGGCCGGCGGATTGCCTCTCTGAAGGCGACAAGGCATGATCGTCTCGGCCCGTCGATACCGGTCAATAAGGATCATGCCCGCTCCCCCGTCACCCCTCGTCATCCGTGCCGCCACGCCCGGCGACGGCGAACGCGTCGCCGCGATGGCGGCCGCGCTCAGCCAGGACGAGGGCGGGCCGCCCTCTCAATTCTCGGCAGAGGCCTTTTGCCGCGACGGATTCGGCCAGGCGCCCGCCTTCGCCTGCCTGATCGCCGAGCGCGACGGCGCGACCGTCGGCTATGCTCTCCATTACCCAGATTACGACACCGACCGACTCGTTCACGGGGCTTATTTAGCCGATCTTTATGTCGAAAAGGCGGCGCGGCGGGCCGGCGTGGGACGCGCCCTGATGGCGGCCGTCGCGCGGATCGGGCGGGAGCGGGGCGCGCGCATGATGCGATGGGGCGTCCTGCAACATAACGGCGCGGCCCGGCTGTTCTACAGCGGCATCGGCCGAGAGCAGCAGGATCTGCGGGTCTGCTCCGTATCGGGGGACAGGTTCCGGACCCTGGCGGAGGCCGCGCCGCGATCCGCAGCGATCCGCCCGGCCCGGCCAGCCGATGCCGGCGCCCTCGCGACAATGCTGGAGGCGCTGAACCGCGAGCTGGACTGCCGCCCCCCGCGGGCCGGCATCGAGGCTGCCTTGCGCGCCGACGGCTTCGGTCCGAACGCGGCCTTTACCTCCCTTTTCGCCGAACGGCAGGGGGCGCCCGTCGGCTATGCCCTGTTTCTGCCGGCCTATGACACCGAGACCGGCGCCCGTGGTGCGTTCCTCTCCGACCTCTATGTAATGCCGCGGACGCGCGGGCACGGCCTGGGCCGGGCGCTGATCGCCGCGGCGACCCGGGCGACGACGCAGCGCGGCGGCGACTTTCTCTATTGGGAAGTGCTGCGAACCAACACCCGCGCCCGCCGCTTCTATCGCAGCCTGGCGGGGGAGTTGGAGGACGTGATCATCTGCATTGCCGAAGGGGAGGCGTTCGAGCGACTGGCGGTAGACGGTGGGATGCGCTGATGCGGCGCCCCGAGCGCATGTCGACGAACGCCTTGATCGCCTGCATCCGCGCGCTCGCGGCCGAGAGCCAGCGGCTGGAGCGACGCCTCGCAGAAGGCGATCTCACCGACGAGGCGGCGGAGGATCTCGGCCTTTACGCGAAGGATCTCAACCAGGCGCTCTGGTGGATCATGCAGGACTATGAAGATAGCCGGTCGGCCGTGCCGGACCTGCCTCCCGCCGACCGGCTCCTGGAACGGTTCACCGACGACCGCGAACTTTAGGCGGACTCATCGCGCGATGAAGTAGGCGTTAAACGGATCGTGCGGCAGGCGTTCGACCGTCACCTCCCGGAAGCCGGCACGCTCCAGCATCGCCATCGCGAGTTCCTCGCCCCACATGGTGCCGAGCCCCGGCCCGCCCTGCGCGAGGGAGACGGGCGTGCAGTGCAGGCAGGAGATGGTGTAGAGGAAGGGCGCCGGCGGGTGGTCGAGGTTCTTCTCCAGCCGGCTCGACCCGGCAATATCCTGCATCAGGAAGACGCCGCCGGGCTTTAGCGACCGCGCGACCGCGTCGAGCAGGCCCTGCGGATCCTTCTGGTCGTGCACGGCGTCGAAAGCGGTGACGAGATCATAGGCGCCGAGCGTCTCCTCAGTCGATAGATCGCGCATTTCGAAGTGGAGGTTGGCGAGGCCCTTCTCGCGTGCCGCCTCGCGGCCCCGTTCGATCGCCTCGGCGCAGAGATCGAGCCCCAGGAAGCGGCTCTTCGGGAAGCGCTCCGCAAGCGTCACCAGCGCGCGCCCCGAGCCGCAGCCGGCATCGACGACGTCGATTCCGTTCTCGAGCCGCCCAGCGAGGCCGGGAACCAGCGGCAGGATATGATCGAACAGCGCGGCAACGACCGTCTGGCCGCTATCCTCGGCCATAACCTCATGGAACCGGGGATAATCGTGGTAATGAAGGCCGCCGCCCTTGCGGAAGCGCTCGATGATCGCGTCCTCCACCCGCGCGGTGAGCGGGATCATCTGGGCGGTCACCGCGATATTGTCGGGCGTGGCGGCGCGGGTGAGGAAGGCCGCATGCTCGGCCGGCAGGCGATAGGTCGCGGTCTCCGCGTCATAAACGACGACACGGCTCGTAACCATCACGGCGAGCCATTCGCGCACATAGCGCTCCACAAGGCCGGCCCGCGCGGCGATCTCGGCAACGGTCGCGGGCGGCATCTCGGCCATCACGTCGAACAGGCCGGTGCGGTGGCCGATTGACGTCATGGCGATCAGACTGGCCTCATTGAGTGCGCCGAGTAGGCGCTCGGCAAACCGCTCGGCCTGCCGGCTGTCGTAGGCCGTTTCGGCCGGCTGGACGGAAGTGTCGATTGCAAGTGCCATGGCAAAATCTCCTGATGGCGTGGAAAGCGGGCCGGACCCTATTCCCGGTGCGACAATGCTGCTAGTCTTGAATCGGAAGAAACCGGTCCAAATCGGCAACATCGGCAAGGGTCATGCGCGAGACGACAATGCTCGAGGATAAGGAGCGAACATTGCTGACGGCCGTCGTGGCGACGCCGGATGTCGGCGCCTCAAGCCTGTTCACGCTCGTCGACGTGCTATGCTCGGTCGGACGGGACTGGGAACTGCTGCATGGCCGGCCGCCGCGGACGCCGCGCTTCCTCCCGCGAATCGTCTCGGTCGACGGCCGCGGCTTCACCGGGCCGAACAACATTCGGATCGAGCCACACGGGTCCTTGGACGATTTTCCCGACCCGGACATCGTGCTGCTGCCGGATTTCATTATTGCGCCGGACGCGCCGCTGCCGCCGCTTTATGAATCGATCGCGGCCTGGATCCGCCGCGCCCATGATCGCGGCGCGATCGTCGCCTCGATCTGCTCGGGCGCGCTGGTGATCGCCAAGAGCGGGCTGCTCGACGGTGCCGAGGCGACGACGCATTGGGGCTATTGTGACGCGCTTGCGCGGAACTTTCCCAAGGTCGTCGTCCGGGGTGAGCGCATTCTCGTCTCGGCCGGGGCCGGGCATCGGGTGATCACCGCCGGCGGCGCCTCGTCCTGGACCGATCTGCTGCTTTATCTGATCGCGCGCCTCGCGGGTCCCGAGGAGGCGGTGAGGATCGCCAAGCTCTATCTCCTGCAATGGCATGGCGAGGGGCAGCTTCCCTTCGCGGCCCTCTCCACGGGCCGCCAGCATGACGACCGGGTGATCGGCGAATGCCAGCGCTGGATCGCGGACAATTACGCCTGCGACACCCCGGTCGCGTCGATGGCGTCGATGAGCGGGCTTTCGGAGCGGACCTTCCATCGCCGATTCAGGCAGGTGACGGGGCTGTCGCCGATCGCCTATGTGCAGGCGCTCCGGATCGAGGAGGCCAAGCATCTCCTCGAGACGACGGAGATCAATGTGGACGAGATCGGCGCAGAGGTGGGATATGCCGAGCCCGCGAGCTTCCGCCGCCTGTTCCGCCGCGCGGTCGGCATCTCCCCCTCCGTCTATCGCCGCCGCTTCCAGCCGCTGTTTCGGCTGTGGCAGGCGGCGGCGTGAGGATGGCGAGAATTGACGGAGGTCATCGGACCCGGCTATCGATCCACTTCGCGACCTTCTCCAGTTCGGCCGTCGCCGAAGGTTGCTTTCCCGCTTCCTTCAGGAAGCCATGATCCATCCCGGCCGCGGACTCGAACAGGCTGGGAGAGCCGCTCTCGACCAGCTTCGCGTGGAGTGTCCGTGAATCGTCGAAGACGGCATCCATTTCTGCCGCGAGGATATAAGTCGGTTCGGTGATCTCCGACGCGAAGCCCAGCGGAGAAAGGCTGTCAAAGGATCGGGCCGAGCGTCCGTCGACAAGTCTCTGATACATGATCCGAAGCGTGTTCGTATCGAGCCCGTTCGCCGCCGTACCGAATCTTGAGACGCTCGGACTCTCGGTCAGCCCGTAGCCGCCGTAGAGAAGCGCCAGACCGGCGACCTTCGCGCGGAGAGCGGCAGGCAAGCCGTGCAATCCCCAGAGCGCGACGCAGGCTCCCGCGCTGTCGCCGCAAAGGAAGAGTCTTGGCGCTCCGCCCGTCGCGTCGGCCAGCCCCGCTGCGCGCTCGACCGCCGCGACCGCATCATCCCGTTGTGCGGGGTACCGGTTTTCCGGCGTCAGCCGGTAGCGCGCCGACAGGACACGCACGGCCGAGAGGGCAGCCAGCCATGAGGTCACGCAACGGTGTGTCCGCGGGCTGCCGGCAATAAAGCCTCCACCGTGGAAGTAGATGATGGCTGCTCCGGGGACCGGGTCAGGGGGCGTGAACATCAGGCCGCCTTGAAAGCTGCCCTCCGGAGACAGCTCCTCCTCATGCACGCCTTCGGCCGGAGGGCCTTCCCTTTCCAAGGCGTCGGCCAAGTGATGCGCGCGCAGCGTTGCGGGGTCCGAGTCGGCCCATGATATCTCGACTGTGTTGCTGGACTCCATGTGTCACCCTGAACTGCTTGGAAATGAGGCCGACCTACGGTCCGATCAGGCCGAACCAGCCTGATCGGATCAAGCTTGTCTTATGATTTTTCGCACCGATGAGGCGAGAAGGAATTACTAGGAGAGGCGGCCGCCCCTCCGGGCCATCGCCGACTTGGCAATTCGGCCCCGGGCTTCCGCAGACGCGCTCGAGCGCAGGTTTCGGCAGCAATATGCCAACGCTGAGCCAGGCAGGTGCGCCGATCGAGCAAACGGCTGCGGATCTTCGCACATCCCATGCGGATTACGGCGCATTTCCGGCGCTCTGGTTGATGCATCCTTCGGTGAACCAGGGGATGGGCCAATGAGCCAACCAGACGGGAGGACCAGATGACCGACTTCTCACGATTCAAACGCATCCTGCTGACCATCGCCGTGAGTCTTGGTGCGGCCGGCAGCGTGTCCGCGGCCGAGCTGACCGTCGGCGGCAAGAACTTCACGGAACAGTTGATCCTTGCCGAAATGACCACGCAACTGCTCGAAGCGGAAGGCTACGATGTCGAGAAATCGGACGGCATGGGAACGGCCGTCGTCCGTTCGGCCCTGGAGAATGGGGCGGTCGATCTTTACTGGGAATATACCGGAACGTCGCTCGTGACCTTCAACAAGGTCACTGAATCTCTGTCGCCGGAGGAAACCTATCAGAGGGTCAAAGAGCTCGATGGCACCAAGGGCCTCGTCTGGCTGGCGCCTTCCAAGGCCAACAACACCTACGCCATGGCGATTCGCAAGGACAATCCGAAGACCGACGGAATGGAGACGATTTCGGACATGGCCGCAGCCTACAATGCCGGCGAGTCATTGATCATGGCCACCACCGCGGAGTTTCCAAGACGAAAAGATGGGCTATTGGGGCTTCAAAAGGCCTATGAGTTCGAGGCCGGCCGCGCCAACGTCAGGCCGATGGATCTCGGCTTAGCTTATAAAGCGCTCGCGAACGGTGACGTGGACATCGTTTCCGTACAAGCAACCGATGGCCTTATCGCGGCCATGGACCTGACCCTGCTCAAGGACGACAAGGAGTTCTTTCCGAACTACGCTTTGACGCCGGTGATCCGCCAGGACACGCTGGAGGAGCACCCGGGACTCAAGGACATCCTGGAATCGCTTTCGACCGGACTCGACGATCCGACCATGCAGCGTCTGAATGGCGAAGTCGACGTACAGCAGAAGACGATCGAGGATGTCGCCAGGAGTTATTTGGAGGAGCAAGGACTCCTGTGAACGGCGCCTTTCAAGCAGGGACCGTCGGCGGAAGGCAAACCGCCGGCGGCCGCGTCTTGGCACCAATAAGCATGGCGACCGGACAGAACATTCGCCCCGACAACGCCAGTCCGATAGCCGATGGCAGATCAGCGTTGACCTGGTCTGTGCTCAAGAGAAGTATCGGCGGTTGGCGGGTCATGCACTCATCAAGCGCGCGGATGCAATTTGATTCGAGCTTCGACAACTCGAGGGCGGACAAAATCAGAAGTCGCGAATTCGGCTCCGCCGATCACGTTCGCAGTTCTGATCTTCCCCGGTTTTCCGATGATGGCGTTCAGCTCGGTCATCGAACCGCTTCGGGCCGCGAACATTCTTGCGGGGCGGCCTTTCTATCGCTGGATCACCGTCGGTCTTTCGGGGGAGAAGGTCGAAGCCTCTAGCGGCGTGGCCATCGAACCTGCCTATTCAGTGCATGATGCGCCGATGGTGGACCGCATCGTCGTATGCTCGGGCGGTGACGCCGACCGTCTGGTGGCCGATCGCGCGGTTGCCTGGATCAGGAAGAACCTGCTTGGCGGCGCCCAGGTCGGTGCCGTCGCGGACGCCGCGTTCTTCCTTGCCCGGGCCGGACTCCTCGACGATCACACCTGCACCCTGCACTGGACCAGCCAGCCGGCATTCATGGAAGCATTTCCCGAGATCGACCTGCGTCGCGACCTTTACGTGATCGACCGCAGACGCTTTACGTCGGCCGGCGGTGTCGGCAGCCTCGACATGATGCTGGAAATCATCGCGACGGATTATGGCGCGGAGCTGGCGGCAGGCGTCGCGGAGTGGTTCGTGCACAGTCCGCTGCGCTCCAGCGTAGACCGAAAGATGATGCCCCTGCGTCTCCGCACCGGCATTCAGAACGAGCTCGTCTTATCGGCGATCGCCGCCATGGAAGAGGCCGTCGAAGAGCGGCTGCGGATGGCGGATCTGGCAGTGAAGCTCGGCGTCTCGGCCGACAAGCTCGAACGTGCCTTCCGCTCGGAAGTGGGAGTCGCTCCCAGCGCCTATTACCGCCGACTGCGGCTGCGGCGGGCTGCCGACCTGCTCGCGCATTCGAGCCTACCGGTGCGTGACGTCGCGCTCGCCTGCGGCTTCGCGAGCATGTCGAGCTTCGCAAGGGCGTTCAAGGAATTCACGGGCCATCCGCCAGGCGCGGCGCGCAGGAGCTAAGATTCCATCAACTGCCCTCAAGCGGAATTTCGCACAGTATTTGCGGGAATTCGCACAAACAAAGCCGTCCCAGCATCGCATTCTTGGGCATCACGAGGAGGCGCCCGATGAGCATAGTCGTTTTCGATCCCGACAGCGTTGAAGATGTCGATTTTGTGGGCCGCATGCGCCATCCGGTCGCGGCGGATCCGGCCGGCGGCATGTGGCTGTCGGATACCGAACCGTCCTATATCGACACGGACGCGTTGCGGAAGGGCCGCCTGAAGAAGTTGCGGGACTGGATGGCCGAGGCCGGCTATGGCGCGGTGGTCCTGTTCGACCCCTACAACCAGCGTTACGCGACCGGCTCGCGCAACATGTTCGGCTACTTCCTGCGCAACTCGACGCGATATTTCTTCATTCCGACAGAGGGGCCGATCGTCCTCTTCGAGTATCCGCAGAGCTACCATGTCTCGACGGTGCTCGACACGGTCGACGAGGCGCGCCCTTCCAAGCTCGTCTGGTCGTCGGTTTCAAATCGGGACGGCGAGACCGCGGGCGCCTTTGCTGACGAGATCGCCGATCTGTTGAAGACCCACGGCGGCGGATCGATGAAGATCGGGCTCGACCGTTGCAGCCATCTGCAAGCGCTCGCGCTTGAGAAGCGGGGCTGCACCGTCACGGATTGCCAGGGCGAGATCCTCGCCGTGCGTGCAGTCAAGACGCCCGAAGAGGTCAGATGCCTCCAGGTCTCGATGGCCGGCGCGGAGGCGGCGGTGGCCGCCGTGCGCGAGGCGATCAGGCCGGGACTCTCGGAAAACGAGCTTTTCGCCATCCTGTACCATGAGGTGATCCGCCAGGGCGGCGAGTTCATCGAGACGCGGCTGCTTTCCTCCGGCCAGCGCACGAACCCGTGGTTCAACGAGGCGGGCGGTCGCAAGATCAGGCCGGGCGAGCTTATTGCGCTCGATACCGACACCATCGGCTGCTACGGCTATTTCTCGGATTTCTCCCGCACGTTCCGCTGCGGCCCGGGCAAGCCCACCGACTACCAGAAAATGCTCTATCGCATGGCCTACGACCAGGTTCAGCACAATATCGGCATCGTCAAGCCCGGCATGGCGTTCCGCGAGATCGCGGAGAAGGCGTGGAAGATACCGGAGCGTTTCATCGAGCAACGTTACACCTCCGTCATGCACGGCGTCGGCATGCATGGCGAGACCCCGTTCATCGCTCACGCCATGGACTACGAGACCTATGGCAGAGAGGGCCATCTCGTTCCCGGCATGGTGGTCAGCGTCGAAAGCTATATCGGCGAGAAGGGCGGGCGTGAGGGCGTCAAGCTCGAAGAAGAGATCCTGATCACCGAGACGGGCACCGAGCTTCTCTCGCGGTTCCCCTACGAGGACGAGCTGCTCGACGGGCGCTCCTGAATGAAGGCTGCGCTCTCCATCGATGCAAGCAAGGCGGCGGCGCTCTTCATCGACCTTCAGGAGGAGCACCGGAAGGACAGTCGCTACCTCGTCGAAGGGTTCGACGCGATCATCGCCAATGTCCGGCGCCTGCAGCAGACGGCGCGCGCGGCAGGCATTCCGGTCCTCCACTCGGCCTATGTCGTCGATCTCTCCACGCAGCCGGCGAAACCCTTCCATCCGGTGATGCCGGACGGCTCGTCCGCATTCAGCGACGTAAAAAACCCGCTGTCGGCGATCTGCCCTGAAGTCGGACCGGCCGGTGACGAGATCGTCCTGGTGAAGACGGAGGCGAGCACATTCGCCCAAGGCGATGCCGGCATGGCGCTCAGGGCGCGCGGCGTCGAGTGGGTGTTCATCGCCGGGGTCTGGACCGAGGCCTGTATCGCGGCAACGGTGAAGGATGCGATCGGGCTGGGCTTCCGCGTCATCCTCGTCAAGGACGCCTGCGGAAGCGGAAGTGCCGCGATGCACCAGACGGCCATTCTCAACCTCGCCAATCGGCTCTATGGCGGTGCCGTCACCGATACCGACGGCGCCTGTCGGATGATGGCCGGAGAGACGGTCAAAGCCTGGATGGTGGAAGGATCGGTCCCGCTTCGCTTCACCTACGAGAACGCGGCAGACCTTTATCTCGACCTTTGAAGATGGGAGGCAATCACAGGATCTCGACTATATGGAAACGCTTACCTACGCCTATGACAATCTCGACCTCATCGCCGAGCGCGCGATCGAGCATGTGTCCATCGTCGCCGTCGCGGTTTCGATAGCCGTCGTCACCGCCGTCCCCATCGGCATTGCGATCACGCAGTCCAAGCGCGTCGCCGACGCGGTTCTCTATCTCGCCTCGATGATGATCACCGTGCCGTCGATCGCGCTTTTCGGCCTGATGATTCCCCTACTATCGCCGTTCGGCCACGGCATCGGCTATGTTCCGGCCGTCATTGCGATCATCTTGTACTCGCAGCTTCCGATCATAAGGAACACCTACGCGGCCATAGCCGACGTCGACCCGGCGCTGCGTGAAGCCGGGATCGGAATGGGCATGAGTTCTTCCCAGCGATTGCGGCAGGTCGAAATTCCGCTGGCGATCCCGGTCATCATGGCCGGCGTCCGAACCGCCGCGGTCATGAATATCGGGGTGACGGCGATCGCGGCCTATATCGGCGCGGGCGGCCTCGGAGAATTCATCTCGCGCGGCATCAGCCAGTCGGATCCACGACAGCTCATCACCGGGGCGGTCGCCGTGTCCCTGCTTGCGATTGCCGTCGACCTTCTGCTGGCACTCGTCCAGAAGCTGCTCACCTCGAAGGGCCTCTCCATAGGAGCAGCAGCATGATCCGGCTCGAGCACCTGACCAAGGTCTTCGGCGCCCCGGGCAGCGGCGTCACGGCCGTCAACGACGTCAACTTCGAGGTTCCGGCGGGCGAGATCTGCGTCCTGCTCGGCCCCTCGGGCTGCGGCAAGACCACGACGATGAAGATGATCAACCGCCTGATCGAGCCGACAGGCGGTAAGGTGTACATCGACGGCCGCGACACCGACATGATCGACCCGATCCAGCTCCGCCGCTCGATCGGCTATGTCATCCAGCAGATCGGGCTGTTTCCGAACAAGACCGTCGCGGAGAACATCTGCGTGGTGCCCGACCTGTTGGGCTGGGACCGGAAGAAGTCGCGGGCGCGTGCGGCGGAACTCCTCGAAATGGTCGCGATGGAGCCGGCCAGCTTCATGGAGCGCTATCCGAAGGAGCTGTCCGGTGGTCAGCAGCAGCGCGTCGGCGTCATCCGCGCCCTGGCCGCCGATCCGCCGGTGATGCTGATGGACGAGCCTTTCGGAGCGCTCGATCCGATCAACCGCGAAGTGATCCAGGACGAGTTCCTGCGCATGCAGGAAACCTTGCGGAAGACCATCATCTTCGTTTCGCATGACCTCGACGAAGCGGTGAAGATGGCCGACAAGATCGCCATTTTCCGCGCTGGCCGTCTCGAGCAGTTTTCGACGCCCGACCGGCTGCTCGCCAATCCTGCGACGCCGTTTATCGAAACCTTCCTCGGCTCCGACCGCACATTGAAGCGGCTTCGGCTCCTGCGCGTCGCCGAAGCCATGCTTGCAGAGGTCGACGTCGTCCGGCGCGAAGATCCGGTCGAGAAGGCCGGCGAGTTGATGCGGGCCAAGGGCTATCCGGCCGTTCTGATGCTGGAGCCGGATGGGCGACCCGGCGGCGTGGTCTCCGGCGACGTGATCTCCGGCGGCCAGGCATCCGCCCGTAGCGGAACCTGCGGCGATCATGCCGAGCCGATACGCGCGGCCGTTCCCGTAGAGGCCGATCTGCACAGCACGGTCGCCCTCATGTTCACGCACGACATGCCGATCATGCCTTGCGTCGACGAGGACGGCCAATTCCAGGGCGCGGTGACATACCGCTCGATCATCAAGAGCCTGTCGATTCCGGAAACGCCGGCATGAACGGGGCGAGTGCGGAGAGAGCGTGGAGAGGGAGGCCGCGGCCATCGGCGGGTGCCGGAAGGCCTGTTCGGACCAGCCGCACGGCAGCGCTCCCCTGGCTCCTGCTGGCAGCGGCGGTGGGCGCATGGTGCCTGTCGAGCGACATGCCCGCCGAAATCCTCTCCTATCGCGAGGACATCATCTTTCTCGGCCGCCAGCATATCGAGCTTGTTTGCTGGGCCGGCAGCCTCGCCATTCTGACCGGGCTCCCGGTCGGTGCGATATTGTCGCGGCCCGCCTTTCGGAGGACGTCGGAATTCATCCTCCAGATCTTCAACCTGGGAACGACCATTCCCACGCTGGCGATCCTCGCCCTCTCCATGACCATCCTCGGGATCGGCATTGTTCCGTCGATCTTCGGACTATGGGCGGCAACCTTGCTGCCGATCGTCAGGAACACGTTCACGGGCCTCAGAAGCGTACCCGCTCCGCTCAAGGAGGCCGCCCGCGGAATGGGCATGACGGCCAGTCAGGTCTTCTGGCGTGTCGAGCTTCCGAATGCGCTGTTCATCATATTCGGCGGCATCCGGACGGCGCTTGCGATCTGCGTCGGTACCGCACCGCTGGCCTTCCTGATCGGCGCAGGCGGCCTGGGCGAGCTCATCTTCACGGGCATCGCCCTCTACGATCTGCCGATGATGCTCGCCGGCGCCATTTCGACCGCCCTGCTCGCGGTCCTCACCGATTTTCTCGTCGGCAGGCTTCAGTACTACCTCGTGCCGCGAGGAATAAACCCGCTTCGCTGAGACGAAGCGACAAGGCCACCAAGACAGGGATGCATCATGATGATGAGTTCGACACTGAAACGAATCGCGCTTTCCGCAATTGCGCTCCTCGCGCTCGGCGGCACGGCCTGCGCAGCCGAGCTGACCGTGGGCGGCAAGGACTTCACCGAACAGTTCCTGATTGCCGAGATGACCAAGCAGTTGCTGGAAACCAAGGGCTACGAGATCGACAAGAGGGATGGCATGGGGACCAACATCGTCCGCGCGGCCTTGGAGAACGGCCAAGTGGATCTCTACTGGGAATATACCGGCACGTCGCTCGTCACCTTCAACAAGGTCACCGAATCTCTGTCGCCGGAGGAAACCTATCAGAGGGTCAAAGAGCTCGACGGCGCCAAGGGGCTTGTCTGGCTGGCGCCCTCCGAGGTGAACAACACCTATGCCTTGGCCATTCGAAAGGACAACCCGAATACCGAAGGGATGACGACGCTTTCCGATCTGGCGGCTGCCTATAACGACGGGAAGGACGTCATCATGGCAACGACGGCAGAGTTCCCCAAGCGGCAGGACGGGCTGATCGGACTGGAAGAGGCCTATGATTTCGAGGCCGGGCGCGCCAACATCCGCCCGATGGAAATCGGCCTCGTATTCCCGGCCCTCGCCGGCGGAGACGTGGATGTGTCCGTCGTCGCCGCGACCGACGGCCGGATCGCCGCCATGGATCTCACGCTGCTGAAAGACGACAAGAACTTCTTTCCGAACTACGCGCTTGTTCCCGTCGTCCGCAAGGAGACCCTCGAGGCGCATCCCGACCTCAAGGAGACCCTGGAGGCCTTGGCATCCAAGCTCGACGACGCCACGATGCAACGTCTCAACGGCGAGGTTGACGTCAACAAAAAATCGATCGACGAGGTCGCCACGACCTACTTGAAGGAGCAGGGCCTATTGTGACCAGGTCCGCCATTGCGCTCTTCAGATAGGGATGGGTTTCAGACCCGCCCCTACAACGGTTGGTCGGTCACTCTCAAGGGCCGCCGACACCAGGATGCGCGTCGAGCAGTAGGCGCCGTGGACTTTGCTTGAAAGTCCACGGCGTCCGCGTCACACGTCCAGGTTCGCCACGCTCAGCGCGTTGGACTGGATGAATTCGCGGCGGGGCTCGACGACGTCGCCCATCAGGGTCGAGAACACCTCCTCGGCCTCGTCGACATGGCTGATCTTGACCTGCAGCAGGGCGCGGACCTCGGGGTCGAGGGTGGTTTCCCAGAGCTGGTCCGGGTTCATCTCGCCCAAGCCCTTGTAGCGCTGCACGGCGACGCCCTTGCGGCCGGTCTCCAGGATCGTCTCGATCAGGCTGATCGGGCCGGTGATCTCGACCTCGCGATCCTTAACGACGAGCGTGGCGTGCCGCTCATAGGTCTGCTGCAGCTCCGCCGCCATGGCGTCGAGCCGGTGGCTCTCGCCGCTGCGAATCAGCGGCGCGTCGATCACGACGCGGGTCATGTAGCCGCGCAAGGTTCGGCTGAAGGCAAGCCCGCCATCGGCATCGACCTCGCCGACCCAGCCGCGCTCCTCGACCGGCGAGAGGAGGTCGAGCCGCTGGGCGATGTAGGCCGCGGCGGCGGTAGCGCGATCGGTGTCGGCGAGCAGCGCCGGATCGAGCGCGCCGGCGATGGCCGCCTGCTCGACGACATCCTCGTTCTGCGTCTTGCGGCTCAGCGGCTGTATGTAGGAGCGCGCGAGGCTCGCCCGCTTGACGAGGTTGCGCAGATCCTCGCCGGCGATCTGCGTTCCATCGGCGAGCCGCAGCACCACCCCGTCGAGACCGGTATCGATCAGATAGTCCTCGAGCTGCCGGTCGTCCTTCAGATAGCGCTCGGAATTCCCCTTCTTCGCGCGGTAGAGCGGCGGCTGGGCGATGTAGAGATAGCCCTTCTCGATGATCTCGGGCATCTGCCGGTAGAAGAAGGTGAGCAGCAGCGTGCGAATGTGCGAGCCGTCAACGTCGGCGTCGGTCATGATGATGATCTTGTGGTAGCGGGCTTTGCCGACGTTGAACTCCTCGCGGCCGATCCCGGTGCCGAGCGCGGCGATCAGCGTGCCGATCTCGGCCGAGCCCAGCATCTTGTCGAAGCGCGCCCGCTCGACATTCAGGATTTTGCCGCGCAGCGGCAGGATCGCCTGAAACTTCCGGTTCCGGCCCTGCTTGGCCGAGCCGCCGGCGGAATCGCCCTCGACGATGAAGAGCTCGGAGAACGCCGGATCGCGCTCCTGGCAGTCGGAGAGCTTGCCCGGCAGCGAGGCGATGTCGAGCGCGCCCTTGCGGCGGGTGAGCTCGCGCGCCCGGCGCGCCGCCTCGCGGGCGGCGGCGGCCTCGACGACCTTGGCGACGACGCGCCTTGCCTCGGCCGGATGCTCCTCGAACCACTGGTTCAGCCGCTCGTTGACGACGCTCTCGACTATCGGGCGGACTTCCGAGGAGACCAGCTTGTCCTTGGTCTGCGAGGAGAACTTCGGATCGGGCACCTTGACCGAGAGCACGCAGGTGAGGCCCTCGCGCGCATCGTCGCCGGTCAGCGCGACCTTCTCCTTCTTGGCGAGGCCGCTTTCGCCGGCATACTGGTTCATCTGCCGCGTAAGCGCAGCGCGGAAGCCGGCGAGGTGGGTTCCGCCGTCACGCTGCGGGATGTTGTTGGTGAAGCACAGCATCGTCTCGTGATAGCTGTCGGTCCACTCCATCGCGACCTCGACGGTGATGCCCTCCCTCTCGCCCGCCATGGCGATGACGGGCGTGTGGAGGGCCGTCTTGGTGCGGTCGAGATAGCGGACGAAGGCCTCCAGCCCGCCCTCATAGAACAGCTCCACCGTCTTCGGCTCGACACCGCGCATGTCGGTCAGGAACAGTCGGACGCCGGAGTTCAGGAAGGCCAGCTCGCGCAGGCGGTGCTCCAGCGTCGCGAAATCGAACTCCGTCTTGGTGAAGGTCCGCTTCGAGGGCAGGAAGGTGATCTCGGTGCCGCGCTGGCCCGCCGCCTCGCCGACCACGGCGAGCGGCGCCTCAGCCTCGCCGTCGTGGAAGCGGACGAAATGCTCCTTGCCGTTACGCCAGATGCGGAGGTCGAGACGCTCGGAGAGCGCGTTGACCACCGACACGCCGACGCCGTGCAGGCCGCCCGAGACCTTGTAGGAGTTCTGGTCGAACTTCCCGCCGGCATGGAGCTGGGTCATGATCACCTCGGCGGCGGAGACCCCCTCCTCGCGGTGGATGTCGACGGGGATACCGCGGCCGTTGTCGCGGACCGTGACCGAGCCGTCACCGTCGAGCGTCACGTCGATCCGGTCGCAATGGCCGGCCAGCGACTCGTCGATCGCATTGTCGACGACCTCATAGACCATGTGATGCAGGCCCGAGCCGTCGTCGGTGTCGCCGATATACATGCCCGGCCGCTTGCGCACGGCATCGAGCCCGCGCAAGACCTTGATCGAGTCCGCGCCATATTCGGTCGCCGCGACGGCGGACGATTGCTGTCCCGCGTTCTGCATTTTTTCCTCATCCAATCATTGTCGGCGCGCCGCAGCGGTTCGCGCGGGCGACCGACGAACACCGAAATCGGTGCTCATCGCTGGGTAATGACCGCGTCCCGGACGCGGAAGAACTGGGCCCGGTCGCCCAAGGGGTGAAACAGGTCCTCTTCGGTGCCGGTGAGCCAGGCCTGCGCGCCGAGCGCCAGCATCTCCTCGAACAACGCCGCCCGGCGCACGACGTCGAGGTGGGCGGCTACCTCGTCGAGCAGCAGGACGGGGGCCGCGCCGCGCGCCGCTGTCTGCAGCCGCGCAACGGCGAGGACGATCGAGATCAGCAGCGCCTTCTGCTCGCCGGTCGAGCAGTCGCCGGCCGGCATGCCCTTGGCGAGATGCGTCACCGCCAGATCGCTGCGATGCGGCCCCAGCGCCGCGCCGCCCATTTCGGCATCGCGGGCTCGCGAGTCCGCCAGGCGTGCGCGGAAGCGGTCCTCCGCCGCCAGTGCCGGCATCTCGTCGAGCCAGGATTCGACCGTGCCGTCGACGCGCAGGCCCGCTTTCGGAAACGGGCCGACGCCGTCGGTGACGGCATGGTCGAGGCGCGCCGCGAAATCCCGGCGGGCCGCCGCGATGGCGACGCCGCGCGCGGCGATCTGCTCCTCGAGCGCGGCCAGCCACGCGCCGTCATGAGACGCTCCGGCCCGAAGCAGCCGAGCCCGTTCGCGCAGCGCATGGTCATAGGCCGCGACCCGCGACGCGTGATCGGGATCGAGGCCATAGACCAGCCGGTCGAGAAAGCGCCGCCGCGCCGAGGCGCCTTCCAGGAACAGGCGGTCCATCTGGGGGGTCAGCCAGACCACGCCGAGCCGTTCCGCCAGCGGGGCCTGGCCACGGACGAAGGCACCGTCGATCTTCACCAGCCGACGCTCGCGCCCAGTTTCGGTGGCCGGGTCGCGCCCTGTGCCGATCTCGGTCGCGCCGTCCGGCCCGGTGAGGCGCGCCGCGACGGCCCAAGCGCAGGCGGCAGCCGCATCCGTGCCGCTTTCCGTCGTCTGCTGGGGTGCGCCGTTCGCCTGTGGCGGCCGCCGGTCGATCGCGCCGAGGCTGGCTTGACGCAGCCCCCGGCCGGGCGCCAGGAAGGAGATCGCCTCCAGCAGATTGGTCTTGCCGGCGCCGTTGGGGCCGGTCAGCACCACCGGCCGCGGATCGACCGCCATCACGGCCCGCCCATAGCACCGGAAATCGGTCAAAGCGAGGCGGGCGAGCGTCACGGAGACGGTTTCGCGACATCCCTCGCGCCCCCTCTCTGGCGCAACGGGCCCCGTATGGCCGGTCGCGCCATAGGGCGCGCTATGGGCCTGCTGATGAAATGATGTCAGAATCGAGTGCCTCCAGGAGGAATTCGGACTCAGACCCGCATCGGCATCAGGACGTAGAGGGCGCTCGTGTCGGCGACGTCGCGCACCAGCGTCGGCGATGCGGCATCGGCCATGGCGAACTGGGCGCCATCGCCTTCGATCTGGTGAGTGATGTCCAATAGATAGCGAGCGTTGAAGCCGATTTCGATCCCCTCGCCGTTGAAATTCACTTCCAATTCCTCGCTGGCGCTGCCGTTTTCTGGGCTGGTCGCGGACAAAGTGAGGTTTTCGCCCTTGACGCTCAGCTTGACGGCCCGGGACTTCTCGCTCGAGATCGTCGAGACGCGGTCCACCGCCTCGGCGAAGCTGCGCCGGTCGACCTCCAGCACCTTGTCGTTTCCGCTCGGGATCACGCGCTGATAGTCGGGAAAGGTCCCGTCGATCAGCTTCGAGGTCAGCACGACATCGTCGAACGCGAAGCGGATCCGGGCATCGGACAGGGCGACCTCGATCGTCTCGTCCGCCTCCTCGATCAGCTTGCGCAGCTCGCCCACGGTCTTGCGCGGGATGATCACGCCCGGCATCTCGCCGGCGCCCGACGGCAGCGGCCGCTCGACCCGGGCCAGGCGGTGGCCGTCGGTCGCGACGGCGCGCAGCAGGCGCTGATCGTCGACCGTGGCGGCGTGCAGATAGATGCCGTTCAGGTAATAGCGCGTCTCCTCCGTCGAGATGGCGAAGCGCGTGCGGTCGATCAACCGGCGCATCTCGTTGACCGTGAGGGTGAACTGATGCGGCAGCTCGCCGGCGCCCATCGTCGGGAAATCCTCCTTCGGGAGGGTCGCCAGCGTGAACCGGGAGCGGCCGGCGCGCAGGACGAGCTGGCCGCTGTCGCCGCTGCCGTCGAGCTGGACCTGCGCGCCCTCCGGCAGCTTGCGGACGATATCGTAGAGCGTGTGCGCCGGAATGGTGGTGGCGCCGCCTTCGGCGATCATCGCCGGCACCTTTTCGACAATCGTGAGATCCATGTCGGTGGCGACGAGGCTTACCGCACCCTCGACCGTCTCGAGCAGGACGTTCGACAGGATCGGGATCGTGTTGCGGCGTTCTACGACGCTCTGAACATGCGCCAGGGACTTCAGAAGGTCGCTCCGTTCGAGGGTCAGTTTCATGGGTCTACACGGTCTGAAATGGAGTCAAATCGAAGGGTCCGCGGAGCATTCCCGATCGGCTGCCGATAGGGCTCCGAAAAGCGCCTCAGCAGCGGCATTCCGGGTTTTCGCCGGGGTTTCCCGAGTGCTGACGGAGGCGACGCGCCAAGCCGACGCGGCATCCTCGCGCATTATATCAGAAGGTTGACGGAAGGTAAGGATTTTACGCGGGGCCAGGCGGGCGGGGCCCCATGTTTCGACAAGCTCACCATGAGGGCCTCATCCTGAGCGACGCCGAAAGATGAGGGGCGGGCGGGGACCTACCCCTCGAGCATGCGGCGGAGCAGCTCGACGTCCTCGGAGAAGCTGTTGTCGGTCGCCCGCAGTTCCTCGATCTTGCGCACGGCATGCATCACCGTGGTGTGGTCGCGGCCGCCGAATTTGCGGCCGATTTCCGGCAGCGAGCGGGAGGTGAGCTGCTTGGCCAGATACATGGCGACCTGACGCGGCCGGGCGACCGCGCGGGCGCGCCGCGCCGAATGCATGTCGCCGATCTTGATGTTGAAATGCTCGGCGACCCGCTTCTGGATCTCCTCGATCGTGACGCGCCGGTCGTTGGCGCGGAGCAGGTCATGCAGCACCTCCTGCGTCGTCTCCAGCGTGATCGGCCGGCCGACCAGCGTGGCGTGCGCGACGATCCGGTTCAGCGCGCCTTCCAACTCGCGGACGTTGGAGGTGATCTTATGGGCGAGGAATTCCAGCACCTTGAGCGGCATCTCGGTGCCGAGGTTCTCCGCCTTGGCCTGCAGGATGCCGAGCCGCAGCTCGTAGGTGGTCGGGTGGATGTCGGCGACCAGCCCCCAGCCGAGACGGGAGCGCATCCGCTCCTCCAGCCCCTCGAGATCGGAAGGCGACTTGTCGGCGGAGATGATGACTTGGCGGTTCTGATCGACGAGCGCGTTGAAGGTGTGAAAGAACTCCTCCTGCGTCGAATCCTTGCCGCTGATGAATTGGACGTCGTCGATCATCAGCACGTCCACCGAGCGGAACTGCTCCTTGAAGGCCATGGTGTTCTTGTGCCGCAGCGCGCGGATGAACTGGTACATGAACTTCTCGGCCGACAGGTAGATCACGCGGCGGCCCGGGGTGCGCCGCTTGATGTGCCAGGCGGTGGCATGCATCAGATGGGTCTTGCCGAGCCCCACGCCGCCATAGAGGAACAACGGATTGAACGGCACGGTCTTCGCCTCCGCGACGCGGCGGGCGGCCGCATAGGCAAGCTCGTTCGACTTGCCGACGACGAAGTCATCGAAGGTGAAGCGGGGATCGAGCGGCGCGCTGACATCGTCTTGCGCGCTGGCGGCGCCATTGAGCGTCAGCGCCGCAGCGTCGCCTTCGGGGCTCTCCGTCGCGGAGGACAGGCCGGCGGACATGGACGCGCTGGGAACCGCCTTGGCGAGCTGCGGGCGGCCGCTGTCGACGACGATCTCCACGGCGCGGATATCGGGATTCTCGCCCGACCACAGCGCCTGCAGCCGATCGCCGTAATGCGAGACAATCCAGTCGCGCATGAAGCGGGTCGGCACCGCCACGCGAATTTCGGCGCCGCGGTGGCTGACCAGCGTCAGCGGCTTCAGCCAGCTGCGAAAGGCCGCTTCGCCGAACTCGGCCCGAAGCCGGCCGCGTACACGGGCCCATTGCGCGTTGAGCTGGGTATCGGGTCCGTCGAGCTTCATGGCGCTGCCCCCTTCCGCCTAATCCTGCATCCAGGGCAAGCCAGCCGCCTTCCATCCGGCGGCTTGGCCGCGATGCCGATCAGCATCGAGATTGCCTTCGAATCCATCCGACACGTTGAAGCAGCGGCTGTAGCCTTGCGCCGCCATTGCCGCGGCCGCGGCGCGGGATCGCGCGCCGCTGCGGCACAGGAACAGGATCGGCGCCTCCCGCGACGGGACCGCATCGGCGAGCCGCTGAGTGAAATCCGTGGCCAGGTTCATGTCCGGGAAGACCTGCCAGGACAGCAGGATCGGCATCTTGCCGACTGACGTGAGGTCAGGAACGCCGACGAACGTCCACTCGGGTCGGGTGCGAACGTCGACGAGAAGTGCGTTCGCGTCCCGAGCCAGCATCCCCCAAGCCTCGGTCGGCCGCACATCCCCAGCATAGGTCATTGTCGCTTGAAACCCTTCCGCATGCCCTGCCCGCCTTCACGCGCCAGCCTCGGGCGCCAAGCTCAGGCGCCAAAACACACCTCTTCCTGCGGCCGCCGCCACCAACAGGTCCCCCAGAACGCCGCAGTCTCGACTATAGGTCAAACATAGAATTGGAAAATCACGCAAGTGACTTTCTTAGATCCACGAATGACAAATCGAAGTGAAGACTAGGATACAACCATTACTTGCGTTTTATTTTAACGCCTAGCCTCGGACTGTCCTCCCGTCCACGGCGAGTGACTCTACTCGCGGGGCCGGGCGATGGCAATATGATCGAAAAGAGAACGCAAGAAAAATTCCACTCCGGCCCGACCGTGTCGCACCTTCGGGCCGCATCATCGGCCCACATAAGCGGAGGGCACGAATCGCGGCCGCGTCCGCCCGGCGATGCCGGGAGGACGGCTGGACAACCGACCGGAACGCGGCGGGAAACGCGCCCTAAAGCTGGTTGATTCGCGCCGACAAGCGGGACAGCTTGCGCGCCGCCGTGTTGCGATGGAGCACGCCATGGGTGACGCTGCGGTGAATCACCGGCTGCGCCTCTTGCAGCGCCGTCTGCGCGCTCGGCTTGTCGCCGCTCGCGATCGCCGTCTCGACCTTCTTGATGAAGGTCCGCATGCGGCTCGTCCGGGCGCGGTTCATCGCGGTGTGCTTCTCGGTTTGGCGAATGCGCTTCTTCGCCGACTTGTGGTGGGCCATGCCAAAAGCTCGCTCTAGCTGGAATCAAATTGGGGCGGCGGGTTATATCGCTCGACCCGGTAGCGCGTCAAGGGTGCGCGTCGGGATGCACGCCCGAGGGTGTACGTTAGGGGATTGCCGGCGCCCGCTCCCTCCGGATCGCCGCGAACCAGAAGCCGGCGGCGACAAGTCCGGAGCCGAGGGTCGCCGCCACGAGAACGGCGTCGTAGGACCCGGCCGCCGCCCACAGGAGGGCCGCGGCGACGGGCGCGATCGCCTTCGCGGCGGTGGCCGGAACCGCAAGCAGGCCGTTGATCGCGCCATAGGCCTCGCGCGTCAGCATCTCAGGCACGGCGAGGCCGCGCACGATCGTCATGATCCCGTTCGCGGCGCCGTAGACCATGGCAAAGATCGCGAGCGACGCGAAGCCCGACGGGAGGAGCAGAAGCAGCAGCAGGCTGACCGGAAAGGCCAGGACGGTCGCCATGCCGATCGCCCGCACCGACCTTTCACGCATGAAGACCCAGATCGCGATGCGGCCGGCCACCTGCGACGGCCCGATGATCGCGATTGCGGCGACGACCGTCGCGGCGTCGAATCCGCGCTCGATCAGCATCGGATAGAGATGGAACGTCAGCCCCGAGAAGGTGCCGTAATAGACCGTGAAGGCGACGAGCAGGCCCCAGAAGGCCGGTCTCCCGAAGGCCCAGCCCACGGCCTGCCGGCCCGCCAGCGGCGGACGGCCGTCCGTTGTCGATGCAAGGGCGGCCCTCGGCGCATCCGCCCCGGCATCGATCACCAGGAGATGAAGCAGGACGCAGAGCCCGAGATTGATCAGCCCCAGCGCCATCAGGGCGTCGCGCCATCCGAGTTGGTCGAGGAGAAGCTGCGTCAACGGCACGAAGACCGTGCTTGCGAACCCGCCCCAGAGCGTGAGCGCGGTGATGCCGCGACGGGCCTCCACGCCATAGCGGCGCGCGACAACGGCGAAGGCCGGGTCGTAGAGGGTCATCGCCTGGACGAGGCCCACGCCGGCAAACAAGGCGTAGAGCGACCAGAGGCTGCCGATCTGCGCCCAGGCGAGCAGCAACAGCCCGCCGGCGGCAGAGCCGAGGGTCATTACTGCCCTGCCGCGGCCGCGATCGATGGCCGCTCCGATCGGATAGGCGGCAAGGCTTGCGATCATCAGGCCGAAGGTCGCCGCGCCGTAGATCTCGGTCTTGCCGAAGCCGAGCTCGCGCCCCATCGGCTCCGCGATCAGCGGAAAGCTGTAATAGAGCGAGCCCCAGGACACGATCTGGCCGATTCCGAGGCCCGCGATGAAGCTGCGACGATTCCGGCGAGGCTTCGGAAGCGGCGCCTCGCCGACGGTCTTCGCTTCACTCATCTAGCTGCAGCAGGGGGCCGCATCCGGCCCGCGGTCGCTGCCCGCGGCCACGCGTCCCGATTCGATCAGACAGCGCGTCACGTCCATCCACGCCTCCACCGCGACCTTGAATGCATCCCGGCCCTTGTCGGTCAAGGTGTAGACCTTGCGTTCCCGGCCCGAGACCACTTCGCTTTCCGAGGTGACATATCCCCCCTCTTCGAACTCGCGAAGCGCAGGGTAGATCGTGCCTTCCGTCGGCGAGCAACATCCGTTCGTCGTGCGCTCGACCGCGCCGGCGATGTCATAGCCGTGCATGGGCCGCTGATGCAGCACGCAGAGAATGAAGAACTTCGACAAGCTCATCTTGATCGTGCCGTTCCAATAGGCCCGGCTCGTGAAGTCGGGCGCGGGCTTCGGGACGGCACGCGGACGGGTGGAAGGCTTTGGCATGGCGAAAGCCTATGCCTCGAAGGTCAATGCGTCAATGGGCAATGCATGTGCGGCCGGCGGACCGACGCATGCAAGCTGCGAACGAATCCGTCGGCGGTCCCGTCGATTACGACGGCAAGATCTGCAGCACGGTTTCCGCGGGCCGGCAGAGCCGGACTCCCTGCGGCGTGACCACGAAGGGACGGTTGATGAGGATCGGGTTCGCGAGCATGGCGTCGAGAAGCTGATCATCGGTGAGCGACTGATTATCCAGCCCAAGCTCATGATAGAGCGTTCCCTTTTCGCGAAGAGCGTCGCGGACACCAAGCCCCGCGCGGCGGATAAGGTCGACCAGTTCCGGCCGCGTCGGCGGAGCCTTCAGATATTCGACGATCCGCGGCTCGATGCCCGCATTCCGGATCAGGGCCAGGGTGTTGCGCGACGTGCCGCAGGCCGGATTGTGATAGATCGTGATGTCAGCCGAAGGGTGGGTAGATTGGGGCATGTCGTCTCGCTCAGCGGTTCTTGAAGTCCGGCTGCCGCTTCTCGGAGAAGGCGGTCATGCCTTCCTTCTGGTCCTCGGTCGCAAAGGTCGAATGGAACAGGCGCCGTTCGAACCGGATCCCTTCCGCCAGCGTCGTCTCATAGGCGCGGTTCACCGCCTCCTTCGTCATCATCACGATCGGCTGGGACAGGCCGGCGATGCGGTCGGCCACCTTCAGCGCCTCCTCGACGAGGCTTTCGTTCGGCACCACGCGGCTGACCAGCCCGGCGCGCTCCGCCTCCTCGGCATCCATCATGCGGCCGGTGAGGCACATCTCCATGGCCTTCGACTTGCCGACGAAGCGGGTCAGGCGCTGGGTGCCGCCGGCGCCCGGCAGGGTGCCGAGGGTGATCTCCGGCTGGCCGAATTTGGCGTTCTCCGCGGCCAGGATGAAATCGCACATCATCGCGACCTCGCAGCCGCCGCCCAGCGCGTAGCCCGCCACCGCCGCGATCACCGGCTTGCGGCAATGGGCGACCCGCTCCCAGCCTCGGGTGATGAAGTCCGAGCTGTAGACGTCGATATAACTGCGATCCTTCATCTCCAGGATGTCGGCCCCGGCGGCGAAGGCCTTCTCGCTGCCGGTCAGGACGATGGCGCCGATCTCGCCATCCGCCTCGAACGCGTCGAGCGCCTGGCCGAGCTCGCCGATCAGCGCATCCGACAGGGCGTTGAGCGCCTTCGGACGGTTGAGGGTGATGAGGCCGACGCGGCCCTTCTTCTCGGCGATGATATGGCTGTAGGGCATGTATCCTCTCGCGGCGACCCCGCATCAGCGGGAGGGGGTGGGGTAAGTTTCTCGAACGAACGGCTTTTGGGCGAACGGCCTTCGGGGTCAATCCGGTGACAGGGTGAAGCGAACGGTCAGCTCCTCGCCATCGAGGAAGTCCAGCCGCAGCATTTCCCCCTCGCGGTGAAACTGCGTCTGCTGCTCGCTGGTCCAGCCGAGCTCGGGCAGCGTCGCCCCGTAGAAGGCGAGAACCTGATCGCGCGTGACCGGCCCGGCGGCATAAGCTTCGACGATCCGTCCGCTCGGCGCATCGAACACGATGCTGGCGGTTTCGATCTCCGATAGGCCGGGCATCAGCGGCAGGTCCTCGACCCCGGCGACGAAATCGCCCGCTTCTCTGCCCTGGGCCTGCAACCAGCCCGCTCCTTTCCAGGCCGTCGGCATCGCGACGGCCAGAAGCAGCGCCGCCACCGCGGCAAGGAGGTGTCGATGAAGCATGGCTCGGTGTACCTCAGCGCTGCCGCCGAGCACAATAGAAAGTCGCGCGGCCGGATTGGACGATGCGGCGGATGCCGGATACCGCTCCAGGGGCAACTCCAGGCGCAACCGCACCATTCACGCAATCGCAGCCGGGGCAGGGCTCGCCAGCACGGTCATAGACCGCCCAGCGGTGCTGGAAATAGCCGAGCTCGCCGCTGGTCTGGACATAGTCGCGCAAGGACGAGCCGCCGGCCGCGATCGCCTCGGTCAGCACCCGACGGATCGCCGCCGCCAGCCGCTCGGCGCGTTCGCCCTGCACGGTGTGCGCCAGCCGGCGCGGCGACAGCCCGGCCCAGAACAGGCTTTCCGAAACATAGATGTTGCCGAGCCCGGCGACCACCCGCTGATCGAGCAGGGCGGCCTTGATCGGCGTCGCCTTGCCCTTCAGCGCCGCAGCCAGGACAGG
The DNA here is from genome assembly GCA_003576685.1 of Virgifigura deserti. Classification (GTDB taxonomy): domain Bacteria; phylum Pseudomonadota; class Alphaproteobacteria; order Dongiales; family Dongiaceae; genus Virgifigura; species Virgifigura deserti. The sequence goes on along the minus strand of QOZR01000010.1, from coordinate 60,400 downwards.
GCCGTTGAAAGCGTTGCCGAGCGGCTCCGGCCCCAGATTGGCGAGCATCGGGTGTGCCCCAAGATCCGTTTCAGGGGTCAAATCCATGAAGCCGAAGCGCCGGGCGTCGTTGAAGCGGACGACGGCGCCGTCGTCGGTCTCGAAAATGATGTGATCATGCGGCAGCGTCACAGCGGGCGCGCCGTCGCTCACCAGCATCCGGCCGGACATGCCGAGATGGCAGATCAGCACCATCCCGTCGTCGAGATGCATCAGGATGAACTTCGCCCGCCGGGCGATCCGCTCGACACGCCGGCCGGTGAGGCGGGTCGCGAAATCGGGCGGGAGCGGGAACCGCAGGTCCGGCCGACGCTGCTCGACTCGGGCGAGCCGCCGGCCCTGCATGCAGCGCGTCAGCCCACGGCAGACGGTTTCGACTTCGGGAAGTTCGGGCATGGCGGATATCTTGGGACTGCGGAGACCGGTCTCAAGCTAGCGCAGTGACCGCCGGCGCGCTATGGTCCGCCGCATGATGAACGAGGAAGAGCAGAGAGCCTGGTTCGGCTTCCGCGAAGTGCACGAGACGGAAAAGGCATCGCTGGTGCGCGGCGTCTTCGACAGCGTCGCCGGCCGCTATGACCTGATGAACGACCTGATGTCGGGCGGCGTCCACCGGCTGTGGAAGGCGTCGATGATGGACTGGCTGGCGCCGCGCCCGGGGCTGCATCTGGTCGACGTCGCCGGCGGGACGGGCGACATCGCCTTCCGCGTCCTGGACCGGATCGGCGGCCCGGACGCCGCCGCGGCGAGCGGCAGCAGCATCACCGTCTGCGACATGACGCCGGCGATGCTGCAGGTCGGCCGCGACCGCGCGATCGATCGCGGCCTTCTCGGCCATGACTGGCGCATCGACTGGGTCGCCGGCAATGCCGAGGACCTGCCGCTGGCGGACCGGAGCTGCGACGCCTACACGATTGCCTTCGGGCTGCGCAATGTGACGCGGATCGACCGCGCGCTGGCCGAGGCGCGGCGCGTGCTGAGGCCGGGCGGCCGCTTTCTCTGCCTCGAGTTCAGCCAAGTCGCGCTTCCCATCCTGGCACGCCTCTACGACCTCTATTCCTTTCGCATGCTGCCGCTGCTCGGCCAGATGGTGGCGGGCGACCGCGAGTCCTACCAATACCTAGTCGAGAGCATCCGCCGCTTTCCGCCGCAGGAAGCCTTGGCCGCGCGGATCGCGGCGGCCGGCCTGTCTCAGGTCAAGTTCCGGAACCTGACCGGCGGCATCGCGGCGCTGCATTCCGCCTGGCGACTTTAGAGAGGCGGGCGCAAGGACCGCGATGCTTCGAGCGCTGCGCAATCTCCTTCGGCTGCTGACGATCGTCCGCACGCTGGCGCGGTACGGCGCGCTGGGCCCGCTACGCGCCGCGGTCGAGGGCGCCGGGGTCGCGCCGACCATGCTCGTCGCCGGGCGGCTGCTGACCACCCGGCGCGCCCGGCGCTGGTCCGGGGACAAATGGCCGGAGGACAAGCGGCCGGGCGAGCGGATCGCCGCGGCGTTCGGCGAGCTAGGCCCCGCCTTCATCAAGCTGGGCCAGATGCTGTCGACCCGCTCCGACCTGCTCGGCGAGGCGGTCGCGGCCGACCTGTCGACGCTGCAGGACCGGCTTCCGCCGTTCGATCCCGCGGTCGCGCGGGCGACGATCGAAGCCGAGCTGGGCGCGCTTATCGACGAGCTGTTCACGGGCTTCGACGACCGGCCGGTTTCGGCCGCCTCGATCGCGCAGGTTCATTACGCGACCATCGCGAGAGAGGACGGCGAAACGGAAGAGGTGGCGGTGAAGGTCCTGCGCCCCGGCATCGAGCAGGCTTTCGCGCGCGACCTGGACCTGCTGATGTGGCTCGCCGAACTGGTCGAGCGCACCCAGCCGAAGCTGCGCCGGCTCCGGCCCGTCGAAGTCGTCCGGACCTTCGCCGAAACGGTGCGGATCGAGATGGATCTGCGGCTGGAGGCGGCGGCGGCGGCGGAGCTGGCGCAGAACTTCGCCGGCGACCCGACCTATCGCGTGCCGGCGGTCGACTGGCGCCGAACGGCGCGGCGGGTCATGACGCAGCAGCGGCTGACCGGCATTCCGATGGACGACCGCGCAGCGCTGGTGGCCGCCGGCTTCGACATTGAGGCCGTGCTGACGCGGGCCGCCGCGATCTTCTTCAAGCAGGTGTTCCGCGACGGCTATTTCCACGGCGACCAGCATCCGGGCAACATGTTCGTCGGCCCGGACGGAAATATCGGCGCGGTCGATTTCGGCATCATGGGCCGCCTCGACCGCAAGACCCGGTACTATCTGGCGGACATGCTGCTGGGTTTTCTCGAGCGCGACTACCGGCGCGTGGCGCAGGTGCATTTCGATGCCGGCTATGTGCCGCCGACACAGTCGCTCGACCATTTCGCCCAGGCGATCCGGTCGATCGGCGAGCCGATCTTCGGGCGGCCGCTGAACGAAATCTCCTTCGCCCGGATGCTGGGGCATCTGTTCCGAATCGCCGAAGCGTTCGAGATGGAGGCACAGCCGCAGCTTCTCCTGTTGCAGAAGAACATGCTGATGGCTGAGGGGGTGAGCCGGCAGCTCGATCCGAGCCTCAATATCTGGACGCTGGCTCAGCCGCTGATCGAACGCTGGATGCGCGAGAACCGCGGCCCCGAGGCGCGGATCCTGGAGGCGGTCGAGGACGCCCTGCGCGCCGCGGGCCGACTGCCCGACCTGCTCGCCGCGGCGGAGCGCGCGGCGGTTGCCGTCGCTGACACTGGTGTGAAGCCACATCCCACGGCGCTGCGCGCCCGCGACCGTGAGATCCGTCGGGCGGTGTTGCCGCTCTGGGTTGCGGTGGGGCTGCTGGCGGCGCTGATCCTGCTGGCCTTGTGAGCCAGGCACCGAGGCAGCGGGTCAGTTCGAACCGACTGACTCAGCGACGGCCGGGGGCGCTACATCAACGGTCGGTGTCGATTGGCTACCGCCGAAGCTCGTCGAACGGATGCGGCTTCGTCGCGGTAGACTGCAAGCTTTCGAGACGCTGGACGCCCGACGCACGGCTTTGGTGGTGATCGACCTGACCGTTTTGCTCTCAAGTGGCACAGGGAGCGGCCCAGGGACGCCCCGAGGGTCATCGCGATCGTGAACCGGCTTGCCGCGGCGGTGCGTGCCGGCGGCGCAATCGCGCCGCGACGACTGAAGGCGACCCGCGTGCAGTCCTCCACCCCGATCCATCCTGCCGGACGACCTCCACGCCGGGAAATCAGGTTACGGCGCCTTCTGACCAGGCGCTTGCGATCTTCGCGAGCAACTCGCTGCGCGCGGCATCGATACAGTGTTGATTGCCGGGGCCGTCAGCAACGTATGTTGCGAAGCGTCCGCACGAGACGCCCACTCCTGCGGCTTCTGTGTGGTCATGCTCGACGCGCGAACATCGGGAGCGAGATTGAACATCGCGGCGCACTGGCCGCGATCTATCGTAATTTCGGCGATGTTCGCACGGCTGATGAAACGATAGCCCTGCTCGCAAGTCCTTAGGATTATGGTTAGATACACCGGCCGACGACCGGGGCCGCTCCAAGCTTGCGCCCGATCGCCTCACACCCTACTTTAAGGACAGGCTGTCGCTGTGAAATTCCGGGATTTACAAGATGCTTAACGGCAAGCGCGTCCTTCTGGTCATCTCCGGGGGGATCGCCGCTTACAAGAGCCTCGAGCTGATCCGCCGCCTGCGCGAGCGCGGGGCGGCGGTTCGCTGTATCCTGACGAAGGGCGGCGCCGAGTTCGTGACCCCGCTCTCGGTCGCGGCCTTGAGCGAGGAGAAGGTGTTCATGGAGCTGTTCTCGCTCACCGACGAGAGCGAGATGGGGCATATCCGGCTTTCGCGCGAGGCCGATCTGGTCGTCGTCGCCCCGGCCAGCGCCAGCATCCTGGCGCGGATGGCGCAGGGGATCGCCGACGACCTCGCGACCACGGCTCTCCTGGCAACGGACAAGCCGGTCCTGGTCGTGCCGGCGATGAACCTGATGATGTGGGCGCATCCGGCCACGCAGGCGAACATCGCGACGCTCGAGCGGCGCGGGGTCGCACGCGTGGGGCCGGGCAGCGGCGATCTCGCCTGCGGCGAGGTCGGCGCCGGCCGCATGGCCGAGCCCATGGAGATCCTGGCCGCGATCGAAGAGCATTTCATCGAGCGCACCAGCCTGACCGGCCTCCGGGCGCTGGTCACCAGCGGGCCGACGCATGAGCCGATTGACCCCGTGCGCTTCATCGCCAACCGCTCCTCCGGCCGCCAGGGGCACGCCATCGCGGCCGCGCTGGCGCGGCGCGGCGCCGACACGCTTCTCGTCTCAGGCCCGTCAGCCGAGCCGGACCCCGCCGGAGTCGAGGTTCGCCGGATCGAAACGGCGGAGGAAATGCTGGCCGCCTGCCGCGGGGCGCTGCCGGTCGATGTCGCCGTCTGCGCCGCCGCCGTCGGCGACTGGCGGGTCGCGACGCCCGCCGGGCAGAAGCTGAAGAAGGACGGCGGGGCGCCGCCGCAGCTGACGCTGACCGCGAATCCGGACATTCTGGCGAGCCTCGCCGAGGCGGGGAATCAACGCCCACGTCTCGTCGTCGGCTTCGCCGCCGAGACGGAGAACGTTATCGAGAACGCAACCGCCAAGCGCGCCGCGAAAGGCTGTGACTGGATTCTCGCCAACGACGTCTCGCCGGGCACCGGCACCTTCGGCGGCGGCGAGAACACGGTGCATCTGGTTTCGGCCGGGGGCGTGGAGAGCTGGCCGACCCAGGCCAAGCAAGCGGTGGCGGACCGGCTGGCCGAGCGGATCGCGCGTCACCTGATAGCGGCCCAGCCGGCCGCCGCATCATGACCGTCCCATTGAGTGCTGAGGGCCACATGCCCGCTCTGACAGTGGCGCTGCGGCGGCTGCCGCATGCGGCCGACCTGCCGCTGCCCGCCTATGCGACGGCGTCGAGCGCCGGCATGGACCTGGTGGCGGCGATCGAGGGCGAGGCAACGCTGACACCCGGCGCCCGGGCGCTGGTCCCGACCGGCATCGCCATCGCCCTTCCCGATGGATACGAGGCGCAGGTCCGGCCGCGCTCCGGCCTGGCCTTGAAGACGGGCGTGACGGTCCTCAACAGTCCCGGCACGATCGACGCCGATTATCGCGGCGAGATCCAGGTCATCCTGATCAATCATGGCGCCGACCCGGTCGCGGTCCGGCGCGGCGACCGCATCGCGCAGCTGGTCGTGGCGCCGGTCACCCGGATCACCTGGGCGGAGCGGAGCAGCCTCGACGATACGGATCGCGGGCCGGGCGGGTTCGGCTCCACCGGGAGCTCCATTGGGAGCTCGACCACGTTGACAGCGCGGCGATAGGGGACCGAACCGTATGTTGCGCCTGTCACGAAAATTGCTGTTCGCCATCGAGGCCGTGGTCGACATCGCCTATCACAGCGTCAGCGGCCCGGTGCAAAGCGGCGAGATATCGGAACGCCAGGGAATCCCGCGCCGTTATCTGGAGCAGGTGCTTCAGCACCTGGTCCGGTCGGGCGTTCTCGCGGGTCAGCGCGGTCCCCGCGGTGGCTATCGCCTCGCGCGCGAGCGGCGGCGGATCACGGTCGGCGAGATCGTCCGCACGGTGCGGCAGATCGAGGCCGTCCCCGATCCCGCCGAGGAGGACAACGGCTCGGCGATCGGCATGGAAGTCGTTCGGCCGCTTTGGCGCGAAATGCAGGAGAAGATCATGCAAGAGCTCGACGCGGTGACGGTCGAGGATCTGTGCGAGCGGGCCCGCGCCGTGGGAATCCAGACAGAGCTGCCGGCCCGCCTCGATTTCAGCATCTGACGTCACCGCCCCCGAGACACAGCCGAGAGCACATTATGAGTCTGAAGTCCCGAAAGCCCGATGTCCGATCGCCCGAGTCGCAGCCGGGGGAATTCCGCGGCCGCGTCTATGACAGCGTTCTCGACACGATCGGCGCGACGCCGATGATCCGCCTGTCGAAACTGGCGGCGGAGGCCGGAATCGCCGCCGAGATCGTCGGCAAATGCGAGTTCTTCAATCCGCTGTCGTCGGTGAAGGACCGGATCGGGTTGGCGATGATCGAGGCGCTGGAGGCCGCGGGAAAGATCCGCTCCGGCACGACGATCATCGAGCCGACCAGCGGGAACACCGGGATCGCACTCGCCTTCGTCTGCGCGGCCAAGGGATATCGCCTGATCCTGACCATGCCGGAAAGCATGTCCGCTGAGCGCGGCAAGATGCTGCGGCTGCTCGGCGCCGAGATCGAGCTGACGCCGGCCGCCAAGGGCATGACCGGAGCCATCGCGCGGGCAGAGGAGCTGATGCAGGAGATCGGCGACGCGGTCATTCCGCAGCAGTTCCGCAATCCCGCCAACCCGGAGATTCATCGGCGCACCACCGCCGAGGAGATCTGGCGCGACAGCGGCGGCGAAGTCGATGCGGTGGTGTCCGGCATCGGCACCGGCGGCACGCTGACTGGCGTCGGCGAGGTGCTGAAGCCGCGCAAGCCGACTCTCAGGATGATCGCCGTCGAGCCCGAGGACAGCGCCATCCTGTCAGGCGGCGCACCCGGCCCGCACAAGATCCAGGGTATTGGCGCCGGCTTCGTGCCGGAGATCCTGAACCGCGACATGATCGACGAGGTGATCCGGATCGGCAACGAAACGGCTTTCGCCACGGCGCGCCGGGTGGCGGCGCTGGAAGGGCTGCCAGTCGGCATCTCCTCGGGCGCGGCGCTCGCCGCAGCGCTGGAGATCGGTGCCCGGCCGGAGATGGCCGGCAAGCAGATCGTGGTGATCCTGCCGTCCTTCGCCGAACGCTATCTTTCGACGCCGCTGTTCGACGGCTTGAGCTGAACGGCGGAGTTCCGGTTTTGGACCTGACCGACAGCCAGTTTCATCGCTATGCCCGGCATCTGATCCTCGACGAGGTCGGTGAGGAAGGGCAGGAGAAGCTGCTGGAGAGCCGGGTGCTGGTGGTCGGCGCCGGCGGGCTGGGCTCGCCGCTCCTGCTCTATCTCGCCGCCGCCGGCGTTGGAACTCTCGGCGTGATCGACGACGATGTGGTTGAGCTGTCGAACCTGCAGCGCCAGGTGATCCACAAGACGGCGAGCCTCGATCAGCCAAAGGTCGACAGCGCACGGGCGACGGTGGCGGAGATTAATCCCGACGTGCGGATCGTTCCCCACCGGACGCGGCTGACGGCGGCGAACGCGGCCGAGATCCTCGCCGGTTATGACTTAGTCGCGGACGGCAGTGATAATTTCGCGACCCGCTTTCTGCTGAACGACGCCTGCTATTTCGCCAGGATCCCGCTGGTGAGCGCCGCGTTGCTGCGCTTCGACGGACAGCTCTCGACCTACAAGGCCCATCTCGGCGGCGCGCACCCCTGCTATCGCTGCCTGTTCCCGACGCCGCCGCCAGCGGACCTGATTCCCCGCTGCGAGGAGGCCGGCATCCTCGGCGCCATCGCCGGCGCGGTCGGCTCGCTGCAGGCCGTCGAGGTGCTGAAGGAGCTGCTCGGTCTGGGCGAGAGCCTGTCCGGCAGTCTGCTGGTCTATGACGGCCTCGCCACCACTTTCCGCAAGATCCGCCTCAAGCGCGATCCGGCCTGCCCGCTCTGCGGCCCGCAGGCGACGATCCGGGATCTGAGCGGGCATGGAACGGAGCACCCCCTCCCATAAGGGGAGGGGTAATCATCTAAAACATCGTCTCGAGTACGCGGTCGGGCGGCTTGTGGCCGTCGACGAAGGTCTTGATGTTGATGATGACCTTCTCGCCCATGTCGATGCGGCCCTCGATCGTGGCCGAGCCCATATGCGGCAGCAGGACGACATTATCGAGATTGACCAGCTTCGGGTTCACCGCCGGCTCCTGCTCGAAGACGTCGAGGCCGGCGCCGGCGATCTCGCCGCGCTGGAGCATGCGGGTGAGCGCGTTCTCGTCGATCACTTCGCCGCGCGAGGTGTTGACGATATAGGCGTGGCGCGGCAGCAGCTTCAGGCGACGCGCCGACAGCAGATGGAAGGTCGCCGGCGTGTGCGGGCAGTTGATCGAGATGATGTCCATCCGCGCCACCATCTGGTCGAGGCTCTCCCAGTAGGTGGCTTCCAGCTCCGCCTCGAGATCGGGATGGACGCGTCGGCGGTTATGGTAATGCACGGCGAGGCCGAAGCCGCGGGCGCGGCGGGCGACGGCGCTGCCAATCCGGCCCATGCCGATGATGCCGAGCCGCTTGCCCCAGATGCGGTGGCCGAGCATGGTGGTGGGGCCCCAGCCTGTCCAATTTCCCGAGCGGATCAGCCGCTCGCCCTCGGCCAACCGGCGCGGAACCGCGAGGATCAGCGCCATGGTCATATCGGCCGTGTCCTCGGTCAGGACGCCGGGCGTGTTGGTGACGGTGATGCCGCGCTGCCGTGCGGTCGCCAGATCGATATGGTCGACACCGGTGCCGAAGGACGCGATTAGCCGGAGCTTCGGGCCGGCCTGCGAGAGGACGGCCGAATCGATCCGATCGGTCACGGTGGGCACCAGCACCGTCGCCGTCCGGACCGCCTCGACGAGCTGCGCCTGCGTCATCGGTTCGTCGTCCAGATTCAGGCGGACGTCGAACAGCTCCATCATCCGGGTTTCGATGGCGTCCGGCAGTTTGCGCGTGACGACGACAAGCGGTTTCGGCGGCATTCGGCGGATTCCCGGACGGAGTCTTGGGGCATCGCAGCCCAACGAGCGGCCCAATGGGCGGCGTGGCGTCTGCCATAGCAAGACGGCCGCGCCTTGTCCAGCGATTGCCTATCGTCGAGCGTGCGCTACGGCTTGACCCGGCCAACTACGGCCGGTAGGTGAAAGGGACGATCATTCCCACCAGCCGGAGCACCCATGGCGCGACTCTCGGCCCTGGCCGAAGCCCTTCGATTCTTTTCAATCGACCGTTCATCGAGCCTTTCGCTGGCCATCGCGGCCATCGCGGCAATCGCGATTATCCTTGCGACATTGCCCGCGGCCTGGGCGCAGACCGGCCTGCCGGTCCCGCGCTTCGTGTCCTTACGGTCGAACGAAGTCAATCTGCGGACCGGGCCGGGCCTGAACTACCCCGTGGAGTGGGTCTATGTCCGTCGCGACATGCCGGTCGAGATCATCGCGGAGTTCGACACCTGGCGTAAGATCCGTGACTGGCAAGGGACCGTCGGTTGGGTCCATCAAAGCCTGCTGGCCGGCGACCGCACCGCCGTCATCCGCGGCACCGTGCGACAGGCGCATCGGGAGCCGAGGGCGGACGCCGGCACGGTCGTTCGCCTGGAGCCGGGCGTCATCGTCCGCCTGCTGGAATGTCAGCCCAACTGGTGCCGGATCACGATCAAGGACTTCGAGGGCTGGCTCCCGCGCGACGCGTTCTGGGGCGCCTATCCCGGCGAGACGTTCAACTGACGGCCGGCAATTGACGACCGGTGACCTGATCAGTCGAAATCCGCCGCCAGCGACTCGCGCACGGCATCCGGCATGACGACCATGTGCCCGTACTCCGGATGCTTGAAACCGACGACCACCTGCGTGCCTCCGGCGCGGAAGGCTTCGACTTGCGCGGGGCTGAAGGGGAAGTGGATGAACTGCACGGACGAGGCCTTGCCGTCGGCCGTGGTTCGATCGACGTCGGCCTCCGGCACACCGGCCACGGTCTCGCCGGCGAAGCTGAGGAAGGCCGTCTCCTCGATCCCGCCGAGGCGTCCCAGAAAATTCTTCCGACGGACCGGGTCGTCGACCTCGAACATCACAGTGGCGACGAGTTCGCGACCGTTCGGAATCAGCGGATTGTAGGCCGCCAGCTCGTCGTCGATCTGGGCCTCACCGCCCTTCTCGATGTACAGCATCTCCTGCACCTGCAGCCACATGCTGTCATAGTTCTCGAACAGAAAGATCGCGACCGGGCCGACCTCGACCCGCCGGTTGCGCTTCTTCTCCAGAACCGCCCGGCGGCGCTCCTTGCGAACCTTGGCGTAGTCTTCGAGCGGCAGGATATCGGCACGGGTGATCTGGCGTTGTGCGGTCATCGTTCGTCTCTCCTCTTGGACCGGCATCGCCGGACGGCGCGTCGAGGCGCCGGCTCCACCGGTCATCGTTGGTTTACCAAGCCTCGAAACGAGATCTTGAGGCGGCGGTGACATCCTGCTCCGGCATTGCAGCCCGGTGGCCATCCGAACGGGGGCCATCCGAACCGGAGGTCATCCGGTGCATGGTGATGCGCTCATGGGGGATGTCATGCCATCGCTGCGGCGGCGGGACCTGCTTGTCGGACTTGGGGGCGCGGCGACCGCCCTGGCAGCTGGCTCGATGCAGGCGATGGCGGGACTCGCGAACGAGTCCGAAGAGATCACCGCGCCGCCCGCCGGTCATCCGCGGCTGTTCGGCAGCGCCGAATCCATCACCGAAGGGCTGCTGACCCTGGTACCGAAGGCGGAGGTCGTGCGGCGCAGCCTTGCCGACGGCCCGGTGCTCGCCTCGGCGGAGGGTATCGGCGCGACCTTGTCCGTCGAAGAGCGGACGGCCCTGGCGCGCTGGGCCTGCTTTCTCGCCGCCTTTCGTCATGCCGAACCGATGACCCGGCTCGTCGCGGTCAACGATTTCGCCAACGCCGTTCCTTATGTCTCCGACCGGAGGAACTATGGCGTCGACGACTATTGGGCGACGCCGACGCGGTTCCTCGCCGCGGGCGGCGACTGCGAGGATTTCGCGCTGGCCAAGTTCGTTTCGCTTCATCGCCTCGGCTTCCACGAGGACCGGTTGCGCATCGCGCTTGTGCTCGATCGAGAACGGCAGGCCCATCATGCCGTGTTGGCGGTCTATCTCGCCGGCGAGATTTATGTGCTCGACAACCAGATTCAGAGCGTGACTTCGCACGGTCGAATCTCCCATTACCGCCCCATCTGCTCGTTCAACAGCCATCGGCTCTGGGTCCATGCCGGCTAGAGTACGATCCGATCAGGTTGATCCAACCTGATCGGTGAATCGTCCTCTCATTCAAATCACTAGGGACTGATTCACCGACCACATCGTTTCGATGTGATCGGATCAGCCCCTAGAGCCGCGGACCGGCCGTTTCATAGACCATAGGCGCGGGCGAACAGCTCGATCGGGTGAACCGCGTGGTCGGCGTTCGGCGGGCCCTTGTCCAGCCGCTCGATGCCCTGGACGATATGCTCACCGGCCAACGGACATTCGGATGCGATGAACGCCTTTCCGCTCTGATGCGTCTGGCGCGCCACCGGCTTGCCGACCTTGAGCGCGGTCGGAAAATGCTCCTTCATCACGCCCCAGGACCCGCCATGTCCCGAGCAGCGCTCGATCACCGCAAGGTCCGATTGCGGGAGCAGTCGCAGCATCTCCGCCGCCTTCTGCCCCATGTTCTGCGCGCGCGCGTGACAGGCGATATGCAGGGCGACGCCGCCGTCAAGCGGCTTCAGCCCGTCGGCGAGCCCCTCCTTCTTGGCAATCGCGACGACATATTCGCTGACGTCGAAGGTCGACTGGGCGAGCCGTTTCACCGCCGCGTCGTCGGGTAGGATCAGCGGCCATTCGAACTTCAGCATCAGGGCGCAGGACGGGACGAGGGCGATCACGTCGTACCCCTTGTCGATCCAGGGCGCCAACTCCGACGACACGGCGCGCGCCTTGGCGGCCACCGCCGGCATGTCGCCCTGCTCGAGCTGCGGCATGCCGCAGCAATTGGGGTACAGAACCTCGGTTTCGACGCCGTTCTTCGCCAGCACGGCACGCGCCGCCTCACCGATGCCGGGATTGTTGTAATTGACGAAGCAGGTGGCATAAAGCACGGCCTTGCGGCCATAGGCCGGCGCGGCGCGGTTGACCTCCGGCGCGGCGTTCTTCGCGCGCAGCATGAAGGTCTTGCCGTGGAATTTCGGCAGCGCCGCCTCGCGGTGGACTCCAGCCATCTTTTCGAGCAGCGGCCGGGTCAGCTTGTTCTTGGCGTCGCTCGCCCAGTTGGCGAGCGGCGCGACCGCACCACCAAGCTTTCCGTTGCGGTCGGTCTTGGTCAGTTCCCGCGCTATCCGCCCCGGCGCCTTGCCCTCGCGCATCTCGGCGGCACGATAACGCAGCATCAGATGCGGGAAGTCGAGATCGAACTCGTGCGGCGGCACATAGGGGCACTTCGTCATGAAGCACATGTCGCAGAGCGTGCAGGCATCCACGACGGGCTTGAAGTCCGCGCTGTCGACCGCATCGAGCTCGCCGGTCTTCGACTCGTCGATCAGATCGAAGAGGCGCGGAAAGCTGTCGCAGAGATTGAAGCAGCGCCGACAGCCATGGCAGATGTCGAAGACCCGACGCATCTCGGCGTCGATCTTCGCCGGATCATAGAAATCCGGGTCCTCCCAGGCGATCGGGTGACGTGTCGGAGCGTCGAGGCTGCCTTCTCTCATCACGGATAACCCATGTCTGGAAGATCATCGCCGGGGTCGTTACAGGCGGGGCTGTCACGGGTGGACCCGCCGGGTCAGGGGACCGTAGGAGATCCCCTGTCCGAAGATGACGAGCCCGAAGATGATCGCCCTTTCAGGTCGAAACGGCGCCGCAGGAACCCCGCGGCGGTTTCGGACAGGCTTAGGAAAGCGTTTCGAGCGCCTTCTGGAAGCGGCCGGCGTGAGACTTCTCCGCCTTCGCCAGAGTCTCGAACCAGTCGGCGATCTCGTCGAAGCCCTCTTCGCGCGCGGTCCGCGCCATGCCCGGATACATATCGGTGTATTCGTGCGTCTCGCCGGCAATCGCCGCCCGCAGATTCTTCTCGGTCGATCCGATCGGCTCACCGGTCGCGGGATCGCCCACCTCCTCGAGGAACTCGAGATGGCCGTGCGCATGCCCGGTTTCGCCCTCGGCGGTCGAGCGGAACACGGCCGAGACATCGTTGTAGCCCTCGACGTCCGCCTTCTGGGCGAAATAGAGATAGCGGCGGTTGGCCTGGCTTTCGCCGGCGAACGCGGCCTTAAGGTTCTCGACGGTCTTGGATCCCTTCAACGACATGGCTTGTCTCCCTCTCCAATGCAGCGATCGGCGCTCCGCCCGATATGGTGAAACCGCCGGTCGCGACTCCGTTATATTGCCGAGGGCTGGGGCCTGTCAATAGTTTGGAAAAACTCCAAACTACTGCTCAACCGGCGAAAGAATCTGAATTTAACTCTTCGAACCGCCGAGGCGAACAATCACGTCGACGCGCCGTACCTGGGTCCCGGCCGGCGGCTCGGGCAGCCGGGCAAGCTCCACCCGTTCGCCGGGGATGTCCTGCAACTGGCCGTCGTCCTCGAAGAAGAAATGATGATGATCGCTGATGTTGGTGTCGAAATAGGACCGTCCCGGCTCGACTACCACCTCGCGCAGCATGCCCAGCGTGGTGAACTGGTGCAGCGTGTTGTACACGGTGGCCAGAGAGACTCGGACATTGGCCTGGAGCGCCTCGTCATGCAGCTGCTCGGCACTGACATGCCGATCGCCCTGCTCGAACAGCAGGCGGGCAAGAGCCAAGCGCTGCCGCGTCGGACGAAGACCGACGGCCTTCAAGCGGTCCAGAACGCGGGCAAAAGGGCGATTCGTCGGCATCACTTCCAATATTAGGCGACCAACCGTCGATTTGAAGGCCGGGAACGGTAGCCCAGTGCCCTTTCTAGAACAACTAAAATGTGCGGGCGCAGCCCCTGCCCAGGACTGGGACCGCGCCCGCCGCATCAATCGCCGGTTTGGATACGCGCCACCAATTGCTGCACCGTCGGAACGAAGCCGTTGGCGTAGAACGGGTCGGACTTGAACCGGTAGGCATTATGGCCGGCGAACATCAGCTGGTCCTCCGTCTGGTCGGAGTGGCCGATCGCCTGCAGCGTCTTCTGGATGCAGTAGGAGCGCGGATCGGCCTTCTTGCCGGTCGTTCCGGCGTCGTTCTGCGCCCAGTTGGAGAACGAGCAGGCGCTGAGGCAGCCCATGCAGTTGATCTGGTCCGTCAAGATCTCGTTCGCCTTGGCCGGTGTCACGAAGATCAGGGTCGAGTCCGGCGTCCGCATCGCCTCGGTGAAGCCTTGCGCCACCCATTCCTCGGCCCGCAGCTTGTCCGCCGCAGTGAGATAGACCAGGCGGCCCCGCGCGCCCACGGGGAACGGCCACTCATGCTCGCCGACCGGCGAATGGCTGTAGGCGACCTGACGCTCGGAACGCTGACGGAGTTCCTCGATGAACGGATTGCTCACCGCCGACGAGTAGAAGCCGGTCGGGCTGAACCGGTTGAGGAAGATATCGCCCTCTTCAAGCGTCAGCAGGCGCCGCTTCCACGCGTCGGAGATGGGACTCTCCTGGGTCAGCAGCGGGCGTGTTCCGAATTGGAATGCGATCGGACCGATCTCCGGATTGTCGAGCCAGTCCGCCCATTCGCGCAGGTACCAGACGCCGCCGGCCATGAAGATCGGCGTCTCGTCGAGCCCGCACTCCACCATCAGCCGGCGCAGCTCGGCAACGCGCGGATAGGGCGATTCCGGCCGGTTCGGATCCTCGCTGTTCGACAGGCCGTTATGCCCGCCGGCGAGCCAGGGATCCTCATAGACGACACCGCCGAGCCACTCGCGGAAGCGGTGATAGGCGCGTTTCCACAGCGCCCGAAAGGCCCGGGCGGACGAGACGATCGGATAGTAATAGACTCCGTGCGCGGCACAGATCTCCGCGACCCGATAAGGCATCCCGGCGCCGCAGGTGACACCGTGAATGAGGCCGCCCGCGCCCTCCAGGACTCCGTTCAGGATCCGCTCGGCCGCCCCCATCTCCCACAGCACGTTCATGTGGATGCGGCCTTCGCCCTTCGCGGCCTCATGCGCGATTTGCGCCTGGTGGACGGCGCCCTGAATGGCGAAGGCGATCAGCTCCTCATGGCGCTCGCGACGCGTCTTTCCCCGATAGATCTGCGGAATGATCTCGCCGTTCTCGTCATAGGAGTCGGCGTTCACGCCGGAGAAGGTCCCGACGCCGCCGGAGGCCGCCCAGGCGCCCGAACTTTCGCCATTGGACACGGCGATGCCCTTGCCGCCCTCGACCAGTGGCAGCACCTCGCGTCCCGAGATAATGATTGGTTTCAACGGCTTCACGAACCCTCCGCCCCTTCAGTCGGCGACTGCAGGAATATCGCCGTTGATATAGAACCGTTTCGAAGCAAAAGCCATACTTCGGCGCCCGTTAAGAAATGCCTGCGGTCGCGACCGAAACAGCCGGAATGAGCAGTTCCGGACAATCGGTAATGATACAGTCGATACCCCATCGCATCAATTCGGCGGCACGCGCCGGATCATTGACCGTATAGACGGCAAGACCGTAACCGCCGCGCCGGATCTCTTGCGCCCAATCTGGGGTCAGATGCACGTCGGCGCAATGCACTGTGCGACAGGCGAGATCGGCGGCGAGGCCGGCCCAGTCCGGCGGCCGCTCCCAGATCAGCAGGCCGCGCGGCATCTCCGGCGCATTCTGCTTCGCCGCAGCCAAGCTGGCGATGGCGAAGCTCGACAGCAAGGGCCAAGGCCGGTCACCGGGCCAGACACGGCGAATCGTCTCCACGGTGATCGCCGCCGTCTCGGCCTCGCGCCCGGGGCAAGGCTTGATCTCGACATTGGCATGGAGATCGAGCGCCGTCAGCAGCGCCAGCGTTTCTTCCAGGCTCGGCACGCGCGTATTCTTCCAGGACGGGCCGAACCACGCGCCGGCGTCGAGACCGCGAAGCGCCTCGAACGGCGTGTCTGCGACGCGGCCGCAGCCGTCCGTGGTGCGCTCCAACGTCTCGTCATGGAAGAGGACGGGAACCGCGTCGGCGGTCAGCTTGACGTCGAACTCGACCCAGGCGGCGCCGAGCCGAGCCGCCGCCTGGATTCCTTCGAGCGTGTTCTCGGGAGCCGCCGCAGCGGCTCCCCGATGGCCGATCACCCTCGGCAGCCGGACATCCGGCCTCCGCTCCGTTTCCGCCATGGACGCGTTGACAGGTCCTGCCGCCGTGCCATGCAGGATCACGGCTAGGAGGCCGCCTCCGCGTTCTGGGTGAGATCCTCGCCGGTTTCCTGGTTGACCGCCTTCATGCTCAACTTGACCTTGCCGCGATCATCGACGCCGAGCACCTTGACTTTCACCGTGTCGCCGACCGAGACGACGTCGGAGGTCTGCTTCACCCGCTGCGGCGCGAGCTCGCTGATATGGACCAGGCCGTCGCGGTTGCCGAGGAAGTTCACGAAGGCGCCGAAATCCATGATCTTCACCACCTTGCCGGTGTAGATCACGCCGACCTCGGGCTCGGCGACGATGCCCCGGATCCAGTCGATCGCCGCCTGGGAGGCGCTGGAGTCCACCGCCGCCACCTTGATCGTGCCGTCGTCCTCGATGTCGATCTTGGCGCCGGTCTGCTCGGTGATCTCGCGGATCACCTTGCCGCCAGAGCCGATCACGTCGCGGATCTTGTCCTTCGGGATGCTGATTACCGTGATCCGCGGCGCGTTCTGGCTGACCGCCTCGCGTGATCCCTCGAGGCCCTTCGCCATCTCGCCCAGGATGTGCAACCGGCCCTCGCGGGCCTGCTCCAGCGCGATCTTCATGATCTCGTGAGTGATCGAGGTGATCTTGATGTCCATCTGCAGCGCGGTGACGCCGATCTCGCTGCCGGCCACCTTGAAGTCCATGTCGCCGAGATGGTCCTCGTCGCCGAGAATGTCGGAGAGCACGGCGAAGGCTTCCGGCTCCTTGATCAACCCCATGGCGATGCCGGCGACTGCGCGCGGCAGCGGCACCCCGGCATCCATCAGCGACAGCGACGTGCCGCAGACCGTAGCCATCGAAGACGAACCGTTCGATTCCGTGATCTCGGAGACGACGCGGATGGTATAGGGGAAGGCGTCCGCAGCCGGCAGCAGCGGTTTCACCGCCCGCCAGGCCAGCTTACCGTGGCCGATTTCGCGCCGTCCGGGAGAGCCGAACCGGCCGGCCTCGCCCACCGAATAGGGCGGGAAGTTGTAATGCAGCAGGAAGTTCTCCCGATATTCGCCTTCCAGCGCATCGATGATCTGCTCATCCTGGCTGGTGCCCAGCGTCGCCACGACGAGCGCCTGCGTCTCGCCGCGCGTGAACAGGGCCGAGCCGTGCGTGCGCGGCAGGACGCCCACCTCGCAGGAGATCGGCCGGATGGTCTTCGTGTCGCGGCCGTCGATCCGACGGCCGGTCTTCAGGATGTTGCCGCGGACGATGTCGCTCTCGAGCCCCTTGAAGAGCTTGGTGACGAGCTCGGGCTTGAACTCCTCGGCCGTCATGGTCTCGACGACGTTCGCCCGAATCGCGCCGATTTTTTCGACCCGCGTCTGCTTGACGGTCTCGCCATAGGCCTCGCGCAGGTCGGCCTCGGCAAGGGCGCGCAGCCGCTCGGTCGCCCGCTCCAGGTCGTCCGGCGCCTCGGGCAGCTCCCAGGGTTCCTTCGCGCATTTCTCCGCCAGGTCGATGATCGCGTCGATGACCGGCTGGAAGCTTTCGAAGCCGAACATCACGGCGCCGAGCATCACCTCTTCCGACAGCTCCTTCGCCTCGGACTCGACCATCAGCACGCCTTCATTGGTGCCGGCGACGATAAGGTCCAGCGCCGTCTCCGGCATCTGGTCGAGCTGCGGATTCAGCACATACTGGCCGTCGACATAGCCGACGCGCGCGGCGCCGATCGGGCCGAGGAACGGAATGCCGGAGATCGTGAGAGCCGCCGAAGCGCCGATCATCGCCACGATGTCCGGATTGTTCTCCAGATCATGGCTGAGGGTCGTGCAGATGACCTGCGTCTCGCTGCGATAGCCGGCCGCGAACAGCGGCCGGATCGGCCGGTCGATCAGCCGCGAGGTCAGGACCTCCTTCTCGCTGGGCCGCCCCTCGCGCTTGAAGAAGCCACCCGGGATCTTGCCGGCGGCAAAGGTCTTTTCCTGGTAGTGGACCGTCAGCGGGAAGAAGTCGACGCCCGGCTTCACGCCCTTCTGGCCGACCGCGGTGCACAGAACCACCGTGTCGCCATAGGTGACCAGAACGGCGCCATCCGCCTGTCGGGCCATTCGACCGGTTTCGAGGACCAGCTTGCGGCCGCCCCAGTCGAGTTCCTTGCGGAATATATTGAACATGTAGGTTATCCTTCTCGGTCAAGGCCGGTTGTCAGGGCCGGACCCGCGCAAAGGGCGATCATCTGGAATCGCGGTGTGGCGAAGCGGCCGGCAGAGGCGGCATCCGCTGCCGCATCTGCCTCTTGCCGTCGCCCCTTGCGTCGGCCCGGCATTCGGGCGTACCGCCCGGCCGGATCATGTACGCTCCCGTAATGAATCATATAGTTATATCGAGGCGTCCGGAAACCTGCCCATCACGGGCGGGACGGGCAGGTCCGGCTTGGCCTGCGTCGATGAATGCTAGCGGCGCAGGCCAAGGCGCTGGATCAGCTCCTGATAGCGGGCCGCATTCTTGCGCTTGAGATAGTCCAGCAGGCTCCGTCGCTGGCCGACCATCATGAGGAGGCCGCGACGCGAGTGGAAGTCCTTTTTATGCGTCTGAAGATGACCCGTCAGGTTGCGAATGCGTTCGCTGAGAATCGCGACCTGAACCTCGGGCGAGCCGGTGTCGCCGGCCGTCGTGGCATATTCCGAAATGAGTTCCTGTTTCCGCTCGGCGGTAATCGACATCGTCTTTCCTTTCGTCAAAGATTCAAGACACGCACCGGGCGAAGATCGCCGGACTCGAAGCGGGCAAGTGCGACCGGCTTGCCGCCGGCCATGGCACAGACCATCGATCCGCTTTCGAGATGTCCGATACGCTCGCGATCCGCCCGGCGGAGAAGTCCGACCGGTTGACCGCTGCGCAGGCGGTTCGCCTCGGTGTCGGTCAAGGCCAGCGCCGGGATGTCGTCCAGCGCGGTCTCGACCGGTAACAGGTGCCCGGAGGCGGCGGCACTATGCCCCACGGCCGACAGCGTTTCCAGCGAAATCGCGTCGGCCTCGGTGAACGGCCCCACGGCCGTGCGGCGCAGACTGGCGATATGGCCGACGGTCCCCAACCGGCGGGCGAGATCGCGGGCGAGGCTGCGCATATAGGCGCCCTTGCCGGACTGGACCTCGAACGTCGCATGGTCCGCATCC
The DNA here is from genome assembly GCA_003576685.1 of Virgifigura deserti. GTDB lineage: Bacteria > Pseudomonadota > Alphaproteobacteria > Dongiales > Dongiaceae > Virgifigura > Virgifigura deserti. The sequence goes on along the minus strand of QOZR01000010.1, from coordinate 41,195 downwards.
GGCTGGTCGACCAGCGTGAACCGGTCGATCCGGATCTGCCGGGCCGCGAGAGCCACCGCTTCGCCCGCCCGCGCCAGGTCGTAGGCCCGCGCCCCGTCGACCTTCAGCGCCGAGAACTGCGGCGGCAGTTGCTCGATCAGGCCGATGAACTCGGACAGGGCGGTCCGGATCTCGGCCTCCGGCGGCCGATGATCACTGGTGGCCGTCACGGCGCCCTCGGCATCGTCGGTGCTGCGCTCCTCGCCCCAGCGAATCGTAAATCGGTAGCGCTTCGTCCCGTCCATGACGTAGGGCACCGTCTTCGTCGCCTCGCCGAGGGCAACCGGGAGCAGGCCGGTGGCCAGCGGATCGAGCGTGCCGCCATGGCCGGCCTTGGCCGCCCCGGTGCTGCGCCGCACCGCGGCGACCGCCTGGGTCGAGGTCATGCCGAGGGGCTTGTCGAGCACGACCCAGCCATGCACCGGCAGCCCGCGTCTTCTACGCGCCATCTTCGTCGTCTCTGCGGTCGGTCCGGCGATCGCCGCCAGCCGGTGCGGTCCCGACGTCCTGCGCGACCTGCGGATCATGCAGCAACTGCTCGATGCGGCTGGCCCGTTCGAACGAGCGGTCCGCCTCGAACCGGAGCGCCGGAACGACCCGGAGTGCGACCTCATCGGCGAGTTGACCGCGCAGGAACGCGGCGGCCCGGCGGAGCGTCGCGGCCAGCGTCGCCGCATCGCCGCCACCGAACGGCACGACATAGACGGTGGCGTTCCGAAGGTCCGGACTCATCCGCACCTCGGTGACCGTGATCTGCGTCTCGGTGAGCTCAGGGTCGCGCAGTTCCCCCCGTCCGAGAATGCGGACGAGGGCGTGCCGCACCTCCTCGCCGACGCGCAGCTGTCTCTGGCTCGGCTGTTTCTGGCTTCCGCCGCGGGTTCTGCTCATCCGTGTCCTGAACTCGGCCGGTTCTCTAAAGGTTTCACAGCTTCTTCTTTGTCATTGCCGGGCTTGGCCCGGCAATCCAGGGCGCTACGCAGTAACCGGGCATCGCGCCCTGGATGCCCGGATCAAGTCCGGGCATGACAATTCAAGGAAGATCTCCGAGCCAGTCGGGTTCTAGTGGCCTGATCGCAATGCTTGGGAACGAAGCATTGCGTGAATCAGTCCACCAGATTGTCGACTCTCGTGTGATTCAGCTTCCAACGCTTGGGAGGCAAGCGTTGGAAGCATCACACTAGAGGTCGCGGGCGACCTCCTCCATCTCGAAGCATTCGATCACGTCACCTTCCTGGATGTCGTGATAGTTCTCGAAGGCCATGCCGCATTCATAACCTTCCTTCACTTCGCGAACCTCGTCCTTGAACCGCTTCAGGGTCTTCAGGTTGCCTTCGTGGATGACCACGTCGTCGCGCAGCAGCCGCACTTTGGCGCCCCGCCGCACGACGCCTTCGGTCACCATGCAGCCGGCGATCTTGCCGATCCTGCTGATGGCGAAGACCTGACGGATCTGTGCATAGCCCAGGAACTTCTCGCGGATCGCCGGCGCCAGCAGCCCCGACAGCGCCGCTCTGATGTCATCGACGACGTTGTAGATGATCGAGTAGTAGCGGATATCGACATTGTCGCGCCGCGCCATCTCGCGCGCCTGCGGGTTGGCGCGGACGTTGAAGCCGATGATCATGGCGCCCGAAGCACGGGCGAGCGTCACGTCGGATTCGTTGATGCCGCCGACCGCCGCATGCAGCACGCGCGCCGACACCTCGTCGGTGCCCAGCTTGCCGAGGCTGGCGGTGATCGCCTCGAGCGAGCCCTGCACGTCCGACTTCACGACGACCGGGAGCTCCTTGGTCTCGCCGGCGGCGATCTTCGAGAACATCTGCTCGAGCGTGCCGCGGCCGGCGGTCGCGGCCTGCGCCTCGCGCTGCCGGTGCTGACGGAACTCGCTGATTTGACGGGCGCGCGCCTCATTCTCGACGACGACGAAGTCGTCACCGGCCATCGGCGTGCCCTGCAGGCCCAGCACCTCCACCGGCATCGCCGGGCCGGCGCTGTCGATATTCTCGCCCCGATCGTTGATCAGGGCGCGCACACGCCCCCATTCGCTGCCGGCAACGAAGATGTCGCCGACACGGATCGTGCCGCGCTGAACCAGCAGGGTGGCGACGGCGCCGCGGCCGCGCTCCAGCCGCGCCTCGACGACGGCGCCGCTCGCCGGCCGGTCGGGATTGGCGCGCAGCTCGAGAAGCTCGGCCTGCAGCAGGATCGCCTCTTCGAGCTTGTCGAGATTGGTCCTGGCCTTCGCCGAGACTTCGACCGTCAGCACATCGCCGCCCATCTGCTCGACGACGATCTCGTGCTGCAGCAGCTCCTGGCGGACCCGGTCGGGATTGGCGTCCGGCTTGTCCATCTTGTTGATGGCGACGATCACCGGCACCCCGGCGGCGCGCGCATGATGAATCGCCTCCACCGTCTGCTGCATGATGCCGTCGTCGGCGGCGACCACCAGGACCACGATGTCGGTCACATTGGCGCCACGTGCGCGCATCTCGGTGAAGGCCGCGTGGCCCGGCGTGTCGATGAAGGTGATCTTCTGCCCCGACGGACGCGTGACCTGATAGGCGCCGATATGCTGGGTAATGCCGCCGGCCTCGCGCGCCGCCACGTCGGACGAGCGCAGGGCGTCGAGCAGCGACGTCTTACCGTGATCGACGTGGCCCATTACCGTCACCACCGGCGGCCGCGACTGCAGCAGCGCCGCCTCGTCCTCGTCGCCCATCAAGCCGACCTCGACATCGGCCGAGGACACGCGCTTGATGCGATGGCCGAACTCCGCGGCGATCACCTCCGCGGTGTCCGCGTCGAGCGACTGATTAATGGTGGCCATGATCCCCATCCGCATCAGCGCCTTGATCACGTCAGCGCCGCGCTCGGCCATACGGTTGGCGAGCTCCTGCACCGTGATCGTCTCGGGAATGACAACGTCGCGAATCACCTTCTGTCCCTCGCTCCGCAGCTGCTGTACGCGCTGCTTCTCGCGCTCGCGGGCGCGGCGCACCGAGGCAAGGCTGCGCATCCGCTCCTGGTCGTTATCGTCGAGCGCCTGGACGATGGTCAATTTACCGGCTCGGCGACGTGGCTCTCCGCGCCGCACCGGGGTCGCCGGCTTGGCTGGCGCCGGGCGCGCACCGGGCCGCTTCGCGCGGGTCGGCTGCTCTTCCTCCTCGGCGGTTTGGGCTGCCCGCGGGGCCTGTGCTGCAGGCGTCGCGGCAGGCGCGGGCGCCTCGGCCTCCGGCGCGGTTGCCGCGGGAGCATGCTCCTCCGTCGCTTCCGTCGCCTGGGGCTTGCCAGCGGCGGCGGCCTCGCGCTGTCGCGCCCGCTCCTCCTCCTGCTGGCGCTCCAGCTCGGCGGCGCGCTGCCGGGCCTCGGCCTCGGCCTGCCGGCGCAACTCGTCATCGCGCCTAGCGTCTTCCAGCGCACGCATGCGCGTGGCGCGCTCGCCAGCCGTCAGGTGGCGATGTGGGTGACCCCGCTCGTCGACGAGCAAGTCGGCCGAAGCGACGACCGGCGCCTCTTCCGCCGGCAAGCCCGGCTCGGCGTCCTGCACCTCGGTCATCCGCCCGCCGTCGCCCGGAGCATAGGTCCGCTTGCGCTTCACCTCGACGGTTACGGTCTTGGACCGGCCATGCGGAAAGCTCTGGCGAACCTGTCCGGCCTCCACCGTCTTCTTCAGCTCCAACCGGCCGGGCCGTGACAGCGTCAGTGGCTTCTTCGGTTCCTGCTCGTTTCTATTCATTCTCTCCGATCCAACTTCGTTCAGTCTCGTCCACCAATTCCGAGACGCGAATTCCGGCAAGGCGTTCAGCATCGACGGCCAAGCGGTCGGCAAACCCACCTGCCGCCACGGCCGCATGGACGACGGTTTCTCGCCCCAGGGCACCCGCGAGCTCCGCGCCGCTGAACAGATCGATCACCGGCAGGCCCGGCACCAAGTTGCGGAGCTTCCGACGCCCGTCCGCCGCACCGTCGCTCGCCGCCAGCAGAAGGCCGGCCCGGCCCGTCGACAGCCAGCCACGTACCTTCTCGAAACCAGCGACCGCTTGACCGGCCCGACGGGCGAGCCCGATCAGGTCAAGGCAGCGGCGCGTCAGAAACTGCTCGACCCGGTCGGGCAGATCGGCCGGCACCTTGACCGACGACCGCGCCGCCTTGGCGAACAGATTCTTCCGCACGGCCGTCGCCACTATATCCCGAGCCGGGCTCAGCCACAAACCGCGACCGGGCAACCGGTTCTCGATATCCGGGACCACCGTTCCGTCCGGCCCGACGACGAACCGCAGCAGCGACGCTTTCGGCCGCACCGTGCGGGTGACGAGGCAGCGACGCAGCGGACCCTTCGGCTCTCCCGATTCCGTGGCGCTCTCCGAGACGGCTTTTGTCTCAGTAGGCCCAGTGGGCAGCCCCGCCGGATCGCGCCGGTCCTGCATTCGCGTTCCCCTCTCCGCCGTCACGGCGCTGGCCCATGCCCTACGCGCCCGCAGTCTGCGACGTGTCGCCAGACGGCGTGTCGCCAGACGGCTTGGAAGCGTCGGGCGCCGACTCGTCGCCCTCGAACCAATGGGCGCGGGCGGCCATAATCACCGCGTTGGCATCGGCCTCGCTCATGCCATAGCTGCGCAGGATGCCATCGCCGGAGTCGACCAGCTCGGCCGAAGACAGGTCGGCGAGATCGTCCAGCGTCTTGACGCCGTTCTCGCCCAGGGTCACCAGCATCGCCGCCGTCAGACCCTCAATCGCGGACAGTTCCTCGGCAACGCCCAGCTCGCGACGCCGTTCCGTCAGCCGCTCGTCGCGCTGCTGGAGATAGACGCGGGCCCGCTCGCGCAGTTCCTGCGCCACATCCTCGTCGAAGCCCTCGATTCCGCTGAGATCCTCGGTCGGAACGAAGGCGACTTCCTCGACTTCGGTGAAGCCCTCGGTGACCAATAGATGGGCGATCACGTCATCGATGTCGAGGGCATCGATGAACATCTTCGACCGGGTGCGGAACTCCTCGGACCGCCGCTCCGACTCCTCCGCCTCGGTCAGAATGTCGATGTCCCAACCGGTCAGCATCGAGGCAAGCCGCACATTCTGCCCGCGACGGCCGATGGCGAGGCTCAACTGATCGTCCGGCACGACCACCTCGATGCGGCCGGCGTCCTCGTCGAGCACCACCTTCGACACTTCGGCCGGGGCAAGCGCATTGACGACGAAGGTCGCGGGATCCGGCGACCAGGGAATGATGTCGATCTTCTCGCCCTGCAACTCGCCGACCACCGCCTGGACGCGGCTGCCGCGCATGCCGACGCAGGCGCCGACCGGATCGATGCTGCTGTCGTTGGACAGCACGGCGATCTTCGCGCGGCTGCCGGGATCGCGCGCGACGGATTTGATCTCGATGATCCCGTCATAGATCTCCGGCACTTCCTGGGCGAACAGCTTGGCCATGAACTGAGGATGCGAGCGCGACAGGAAGATCTGGGGACCGCGCGCTTCCTCCCGCACGTCGTAGATCAGCGCGCGCACGCGGTCGCCGTTGCGGAAATTCTCCCGCGGCAGCAGTTCGTCGCGGCGCAGCATGCCCTCGGCGCGGCCGAGATCCACGGTGACATTGCCGAACTCCACCCGCTTGACGAGCCCGTTGACGATCTCGTTCTTGCGGTCCTTGTACTCGTCGTACTGGCGCTTGCGTTCCGCTTCGCGGACCTTCTGGACGATGACCTGCTTGGCGGTCTGCGCGGCGATCCGGCCGAAATCGATCGGCGGCAGATCATCGACGAGGAACTCGCCGACCGCGACGTCGGGCTTGCGCACCCGGGCGTCGACCGGCGAGATCTGAGTGAACTCGTTCTCCACGGGGTCGGCGACCTCGCGATAGCGCATCAGCCTGATTTCGCCGCTTTTTCGGTCGATCCACGCCCGAATGTCATGCTCGTGCCCGTATTTGGAGCGGCCGGCCTTCTGAATCGCCTGCTCCATCGCCTCAAGCACCTCGTCCCGCTCGATTCCCTTTTCACGGGCCACCGCATCGGCGACCTGGAGAAGTTCAAGCCGGGGGACGGCAATCGTCGTATCCATAACTAACCTCGGATTATCGGTTCACGCGTCTATCGGTCGCAGCGATCAGATCGTCGGTCAGGACGAGCTTCGCGCGCTGAATATCATCGACCGGCACCGCCGCCTCGCCCTCGGGCGTGGCGATCCGGACGAAGCCGTCCTCGAACCCGAGGAGCCGTCCGCGAAAGCGCTTGCGCCCCTCGACCGGGGCTCGCGCCTCCAGCTTCGCCTCGAAACCGGCGAAACGCTCGAAATCGGCGGGCCTCGTGAGCGGCCGATCGATGCCGGGCGAACTCACCTCGAGCGTGTAGGCGCTGGCGATCGGATCCTCGACGTCGAGCAGCGCCGAGACGGCGCGACTGATCTCGGCGCAGTCCTCGACCGTCATCTCCTGCTGGTCGGTGCGCTCGGCCATCACCTGGAGTGTCGACCGTTGTCCGCCCATCAGCATCACGCGGACGATGTCATAGCCCATCGCCGCGAGCGAGGGTGCGATCATGCGTTCGATCTGAGCCGCCTTGTCCATATTGCTGCCCGGGTTGCTGTCCGCCATTTCGTCCGACCGGCATCGCGGGGCCGGGTAACAAAAAAGGCGGGCCGCTGGCCCACCCTTTTTTCTTGGTTCCGCTCAAAAGGCAGAACTATGGGATTACTGCGGAATATAAGAGTTTCCGGCGCGACTGCAAGGTCTTTCTGGGGCTTTCCCTGGCAATCAGGAGCCGTCGACCGACGATGTGCGAGGTCGGCGGACGAAGCGGAAGAACACTGGCTTACGCCCCTCGCGCAGTGCCTTCTGCTCGTAGCGCGTCGGCGGCCAGTCGGCGGAACGCTCGCGCCAGTCACCCGGACGCCGCGCGAGCCACTGGAAGGCCGGATGGGGCAGGACCTGCTCCAGCACCCAGCGGATATAGGTCGGATCGTCGCTGGCCACGCGCAGCTCCGCGCCGTCGGCGAGCAGCCGCGCCAGACGATCCAAATTCTCGCGGCCGAGGAAGCGGCGGCGCTCATGGCGCGCCTTCGGCCAGGGGTCGGGAAAGAGCAGGAAGGCCCGGGCGATGCCAGCGTCCGGAAGCCGATCGAGCAGCGGCCGCGCATCGTCCGGGTAGATCCGGACGTTCTGGAGCGCCAGGCGGTCGATATGCCCCAGCAGGCTCGCGATGCCGTTGACGAAGACCTCGCAGCCGATGATGCCGACCTCGGGGTGCGCTCGCGCCTGTTCGGCCAGATGCTCGCCGCCGCCGAAACCGATCTCGAGCCAGACCTCCTTGCGCGGCGGGTCGAACAGCGCGACCGGGTCCAACGGCGCGCCTACCGGCGCCGGGTCGATGGCGAGACGCGGCAACAGCTCTACATAGAGCCGCTGCTGTCCGGGCCGGAGCTTCCGGCCGTAACGGCGACCGTAGAAGTTCGGCTGGCGCGCGAGTCCTGTCCCGATCATCCCCGGCAGGCGGAGAGCTCAAGCCAGGGCCGACTTCAGGTCGTCGACGAGATCGAGACGCTCCCACGAGAAGCCACCGTCCGGATCGGCGGCGCGGCCGAAATGGCCATAGGCCGCCGTCCGCGCATAGATCGGCCGGTTCAGCTCCAGATGCTCGCGGATCCCGCGCGGGCTGAGATCCATCAGCTTGCACAGGACCGATCCGAGACGGTCTTCACCGATCTGACCGGTGCCGTGCGTATCGACATAGACCGACAGCGGTTTCGCCACACCGATCGCGTAGGAGAGCTGAATCGTGCAGCGCTCCGCGAAACCGGCGGCGACGACGTTCTTCGCGAGATAGCGGGCGGCATAGGCGGCCGACCGGTCGACCTTGGTCGGGTCCTTGCCGGAGAAGGCGCCGCCGCCATGCGGCGCGGCACCGCCATAGGTATCGACGATGATCTTGCGGCCGGTCAGACCGGCATCGCCGTCGGGACCGCCGACCACGAAGCGGCCGGTCGGATTCACGTAGAAATCCTCCTCCGGACACATCCATCCGTCCGGGAGCACGTTCAGCACATGCGGCCGAACGATCTCGCGCACCGCGTCCTGGTCGAGGTCCGGGCCGTGCTGGGTCGAGACGACGACCGAGGTCGCGCGCACCGGCTTGCCGTTCTCATAGAACAGCGTGACCTGGCTCTTCGCGTCCGGGCCGAGCCCCGGCTCGGCCCCGGAATGACGGGCTTCGGCGAGCGAGCGAAGAATGTTGTGCGCGTAATAGATCGGCGCCGGCATCAGCTGCTCGGTCTCGTCGCAGGCATAGCCGAACATGATGCCCTGGTCGCCGGCCCCCTCGTCCTTGTTGCCGGCGGCGTCGACGCCGCGCGCGATGTCCGCCGACTGCGCATGCACCAGGACCTCCACCGCCGCGTTCTGCCAGTGGAACCCCTCCTGCTCATAGCCGATGTCCTTGATCGCGTGCCGCGCGACCTCTTCCAGCAGTTCCTTGGTGACGGATGCCGGGCCGCGCACCTCGCCCGCGAGGACCACGCGGTTCGTGGTCGCCAGAGTCTCGACGGCGACGCGGGAATAGGGGTCCGCGGTCAGGTAGGTGTCGACGATCGCGTCGGAAATGCGGTCGCAGACCTTGTCCGGATGGCCTTCCGCGACGGATTCGCTGGTAAAGAGATAGCTGCTTCTGGGCACGCCTGACCCCTATCGTTTGGAAACTCGAAAAACCGGAAATGCCATGCGCCGGCCTCGATGCAATGGGAGGCAGCCGCGACGGGCGATGGATCATGTTGCAAGGGGCGCAGCCGGGTCAAGCGTCTTCGCTATCCCGCCCTGCGCTGAGGTGGGTGCGATCAGGCCTCGGTCTTACTGGTATTGGCGAGAGATTTCGTCAGTTCGAAGATGCGCTTGCGCACCTGCGGATCGGTGATCCGGTAATAGGCGCGCACCAGTTCCAGGGTTTCGCGCTTGGCCATCGGATCGGGCTCGAACGGCTCCGGCTTCTGCTCCGCCAGCCCCTTGAGGCGGCTCGGAGAGCGCGAGGAGGTGCCGGGCGCCATGTCCTCGAAGAAGAAGGAAACCGGCACGTCCAGAACGCGGGAGAGATCGAACAGCCGGCTGGAGCCGATCCGGTTCGCGCCGCGCTCGTACTTCTGAACCTGCTGGAATGTCAGGCCGATCGCCTCGCCGAGCTTCTCCTGGCTCATGCCAAGAAGCGTGCGGCGCAGCCGAACCCGGCTGCCGACATGAATGTCGATCGGATTAGGATTTCCGATGCTGGCTGTGCGGCCGGACGGTTTGCGACCACGAGGCATGACGCCGATATCCTTCAGGTTCGATCAAGCCGATTCAACTTCGACGCGAACCTTAATTAAACAGGCGCAGGAAGACGGTCAACACGAGACTTTCCGGTGGCCGTCCGGGTGGCTGTCGGGCGGAGCGCCCCATCTCGTATCGGTTTAATGGGGTAACATACGACTTGTGGATCACAACGATCGAGGGATCCAACGCCGCAGCGCGACCGCCACCAGCCCGACAAGCGCCAGAAAGGCTGCCAAGCTCCAGTCGCCGAACCGGGCGTAAGGGGTGAGGCCGGGCGCCGGTTTCGGCAGCGGAACATCGAGAACGCCGGTTTCGCCGAGCCCGAGCCGTGCCGTCACCCGCCCATAGGCATCGACGACGCCGGAAATTCCGGTGTTGGCGGCCCGCACCAGCGGCAAACCCTCCTCGACCGCCCGCAGCCGCGCGCTCGCGAAATGCTGATACGGGCCGGAACTGATGCCGAACCAAGCGTCGTTCGTGAGGTTCAGCATCCAGCCCGGGCGCGCCTCGTCGTCCACGACGGCGCCCGGGAAGATCACCTCATAGCAGATCAGCGGACTGACCGGCGGCAACCCCGGCAGCCGCAGGGTCTGCGGCCCCGGCCCGGCGGAAAAATCGATGCTGCCCGGCGTGATCTTCGACAGGAAGGGAAGGAAATCGCGCAACGGGACATATTCCCCGAGCGGCACCAGGTGAAACTTGTCGAAGGTGCCGAGGACCGTCCCCGCCTCGTCGATCGCGACCATGCTGTTCCAGACCTGCGCGAGCGGACCGGAGGCAGGCGCGCCGCGCGGCGCGCCGGTGAGCAGCATCCCGCCCGCCGGCGCCGCTGTCGCGAGAGCGGAACGGATCTGCGGCTCCCGTTCGATCAGGAAGGGGACCGCGGTTTCCGGCCAAACGACATGGCTGACCGAATCGAAGCCCGGCGTATCGAGGGTCAGGCGCAGATGCTTCGCGAGCTGCTCTTCCCGAGACCCGTCGCGGCCTTTGCGGCTGGGGTCGATGCCGGCCTGCACCAGCCGCAGCGTGACGCCCTCGACCGTCTGCTCGTCGGCACTGACCAGGCGCAGGGCGCCACCGACCCAGAGTCCGGCCAGGATCAGCAGACTGGCCGCGACAGGGCCCATGCCGCGCGACCAGCTCAGCCACTGCCGGGCATGATGGCCGGCCGGAGAAGCACCAGCAGCCGGGGAGAAATCCCGAGAAATCCCGTCGGCGCATACCGCCGGCAGTCCCGCGGCAATAAGCGTGACGAGGCTGAGTCCCCAGATTCCGGCGATGGCGGCGAACTGGATCATCGGCTCGGAGAAGGCCCAGACATAGCCGAGAAGGTTCCAGGGAAAGCCGGTGAAGATCCAGCCGCGCAGCCACTCAAACCCAGTCCAGGCGATTGCGAGGACGAGAATACGCGCCACTCCGCCGCCCAATCCGGCGTTCCAGGCGAGCCGCGCCGTCAGCGCCGCGAGCCCCGGGAAGACCGCGAGCAGCGCCGCGAGACCGCCGACCACGAACGGAATCATCCAGGCGAACTTCTCCGGCTCAGTCAGCAGGGCATGGGCGATCCAATAGATGCCGACGCTGAAATGGCCGAGACCGAACCACCAGCCAACGGCGAAGGCGGCGGCGGGCCGGCGCACGCCGTCGATCAGCCAGATCAAGCCGGGAAAGGCGATGAAAAGCAGCGGCACCGCGTGCACCGGAGGCATGGCCAGGGCGGCGAGGGCGCCGAGCAGCAGCGCGAACCGGGCGCGGCGCCATCCTTCCAGGCCGCGCACCCACAAGACCAGGGAGGCGATGGTGACCCGCATCCTGCCGCCGCCGACGCCCGGCAGCAGAATGCCGGCCGGATCGCGAGCGTCCGCTCTCCGAGGCCGAGCTCCCCCGGAGTCGAATCGCCTGGGGTCAGCCGTCATCGGCCACGGATGGCAGGTTGCGGACCCGCAGGCGCTTGATCCGGCGCGGATCGGCATCGAGCACCTCGAATGCGACGCCGGACGGGTGGGTGATCAGTTCGCCTCGGCTGGGAATCCGGCCGGTGAGGGAGAAGACGAGGCCGCCGAGGGTATCGATATCCTCCTCGCGCTCCTCGTCCGACAGGATCGGGCCGACCCGCTCCTCGAACTCGTCGATCGTGGCGCGCGCGTCGGCGATCAGCGTCCCGTCCGGCCGGTCGATCAGCTTCGGCCCCTCGTCAATGTCGTGCTCGTCCTCGATCTCGCCGACGATCTCCTCGACGACGTCCTCGATCGTGATCAGGCCGTCGATGCCGCCAAACTCGTCGACCACGAGCGCCATATGGATCCGGCTGAGGCGCATCTGCAGCAGGAGGTCGAGGGCCCGCATGGACGGCGCGACGAACAGCACCTGACGGGCGATCGACGCCAGATTGAACTTGCGGTCTCCTGTCGAGCAGGCCAGCACATCCTTGATATGGACCATGCCGACGACATCGTCGAGCGTTTCCCGGTAGACGGGAATCCGCGAATGGCCATGCGTGCTCATCATGCGGACCAGGTCGGTCAGCTCGATATCGATCGGCACGGCGATGATGTCGGCGCGTGGAACCATCACGTCGTAAGCCGTGAGATCCCGCAGCTTCAGGATGTTCAGCAGCAGACTGGTTTCGTCGCGGCCGATCGGCAGCTCGTCGGATTCGGCTTCTCGCTCCTCGATCAGCTCCTCGATCGCGTGACGGAGCGAATCCTCGCCGTTGCGGCCGCGTCGCAGGCTGCGCAGCCAGTTTCGCAGGAATTGTAAGGGAGATGAGTCATCGGAGGCCCCGTCAGCACGGGGCGATCGCATAGGGGCTGGGTCGCTCATTTCATTTTACGGGTCGACGCCGACATGGCCGCCTGTGAGGCTCAACAGTCCTCTCAGACATGCGCCGGCGAACCCGGATCCACCTCCATCGAATAAGGGTTGGCAATGCCGAGCTTCGCGAGGACCGACACCTCGAGGGCCTCCATCATCTCGGCTTCGCCCGCATGCTCGTGATCATAGCCCAGAAGATGCAACACACCATGAACGACCAAATGACTGAAATGATCGGCCAGGGCCTTGCCTTGCATCGCCGCCTCGGCGATGACGGTCTCGCGGGCGAGGACGACGTCGCCCAGCATCACGGGCATATCGGCGGGCGCCGCAGGCTCCGCCGACAAACTGCCGAAGGATAACACATTCGTCGGTCGATCGATGCCCCGATACTGCCGGTTGAGCCGATGCACGAGGCCGTCGTCCGCCAGGACGAGGCTGAGTTCGATCGGCGCGTCACCGGACGCGAGGCCCGCTAGAGCAGCCCCCTCGAGCGCCGCCCCCTTGAGCGCGGCCCGGACGGCGCGTCGGCCGAGCGCGGCCGCAGCCGGCATGTCCTCACGCCAGTCCGGCGACAACAGGCTTACGACAATGTGGGTGCGTCTACCCATCTCTTACGGCGTGAGCGAAGCGCCGCCGGCATGCGTCACGACGGCTGCCTATCCCCCCGATCCGCCCCCCCGTCCGCCCTCTGGCGTGCGGCCGGAGCGGCTTTCTCTCCACGGTCGCGGGCATCATAAGCGCGCACGATGCGCGTCACCAGCGGATGACGGACGACATCGGCATCGGTGAACCGCACGAAATCGACGCCGGTCACGCCCTGCAGCGTCTCGACGGCGTCATGCAGTCCCGATCGGGTCCCGCTCGGCAGGTCGATCTGGCTGAGGTCGCCGGTCACCGCCATCCGCGAGTTCTCGCCGAGGCGCGTCAGGAACATCTTCATCTGGATTGGCGTCGTGTTCTGCGCTTCATCCAGAATCACGAAGGCGTTGGTCAGCGTGCGGCCCCGCATGAAGGCAAGCGGCGCGACCTCGATCTCACCGGTCGACAGCCGCTTCATCACCTGCTCGGCCGGCATCATGTCATAGAGCGCGTCGTAGAGCGGCCGCAGATAGGGGTCGACCTTCTCGCGCAGGTCGCCCGGCAGAAAGCCCAGCCGCTCGCCCGCTTCGACCGCGGGACGCGAAAGAACGATCCGATCGGCCTTTCCCTTCATCAGCATGGTCACCGCGACGGCGACGGCAAGATAGGTCTTGCCGGTTCCGGCTGGGCCAAGGCCGAAGACAAGATCGTGGTCGTGCAGCGCGCGCATATAGGCGGCCTGGGCGGCGGAGCGCGGCGTGATATGGCGCCGCTGCGTCCGCAATGCCGCGTCTTCGGGGTTCAGCTGGCCGAACAGACCCGGCTCGCCATTGCCGTCGTCGGCACGGGCCATGCGCAGGGCGGCATCGACCTCGGTGCGATCGACATCGAGGCCGCGCTTCAGCCGCTGATAGAGGGCGTTCAACGCGGCCCGAGCGGCGTCGACCGACGCCGCCGGCCCCGAAATCGCCACTTGGTTGCCGCGGGACACCACAGAGACACCCAGCTCCTGCTCGATCCGGGCGAGGTGCTGATCATGCTCGCCGAACAGCATCGGCAGCAGGCGGTTGTCGTCGAACTCGAGATGGATCGGCGGCTCGACCGTGGTGGCGGGCAAATAGCTCAAAGGCAAAACCCTCTCTGTTATCCGCCCCCCTCTCGGGGGCGGAGCGCCGCTCCGGCGGCAATGGCCCCGCCGAGGCTGTTGGTATGGACGGCATCGATCGCGACATCGGCGACGGCGCCGAGCAATTCGTCCGGCGCCGCGACATGGACCCCCTGCAGATAGGGGCTGCGGCCGACCAACTGACCCGGATGGCGACCGTGCCGATCGAATAGGACCGGCAGGACCCGGCCGACGGTCGCTTCGTTGAACGCCGTTTGCTGCCGATGCAGGAGATCCTGCAGGCGCTCCAGCCGTTCGCTCTTCACCGGGTCCGGAACCTGCCCCGGCATCGCGGCCGCCGGGGTCCCGGGACGTGCGCTGTATTTGAAGGAGAAGGCCTGCGCATAGCCGACCTCCTCGACCAGCCGCAGGGTGGCCGCGAACTCCGCCTCCGTCTCCCCCGGAAAGCCGACGATGAAGTCCGACGATAGCGCGAGATCCGCACGGCGGTCCCGCAGCCGGTCGACGATGCGCCGATAGTCGTCGGCGCCATGCCGCCGGTTCATCGCCGCAAGGATGCGGTCCGAGCCCGACTGCACCGGCAGATGCAGGAACGGCATCAGGGCCGGCACCGCGCCATGCGCCTCGATCAGCTCCTCGTCGACATCGCGCGGGTGCGAGGTCGTGTAGCGGATGCGGACAAGCCCGTCGATCTCCGCCAAATGCCCGATCAGCCGGCCCAAGCCCCATTCGGCCGGCGCGCCGCCAGTACTGCGCGGCGCGGCACCATGATAGGCGTTCACGTTCTGTCCCAGGAGCGTGATCTCGCGGGCGCCGGCGGCGACCAGGCGGCGCGCCTCGGCCTCGATGTCGGCCACCGGCCGCGAGAACTCCGCGCCCCGGGTATAGGGAACGACGCAGAAGGTGCAGAACTTGTCGCAGCCCTCCTGCACCGACAGGAACGCACTGAGCCCTTGAGGGGCCGCGGCTTCCGGCAAGTGATCGAACTTGGATTCGACCGGGAAGTCCGTCTCGAGCACACCACGGCCCGCCGGGTCGCCTGTCTTTCCGACTGACCCCACAGCGGCCCCCGCGCGATGGGCGCGCGCCACCATCTCCGGCAGCCGATGGTAGGTCTGCGGCCCAAGGACGATATCGACATAGGGGGCGCGGCGCAGGACCTCGGCTCCCTCGGCCTGCGCGACGCAGCCCGCGACGGCGATGACCATCCGGCCGCCCTCGGCCTCCTTCGCCGATTTCACCGGCCGCAGCCGGCCCAGCTCGGAATAGACCTTCTCGGCCGCCTTCTCGCGGATATGGCAGGTGTTCAGGATCACCATGTCGGCATCCGCCGCGCTGTCCACGGGGGCGTAGCCGAGCGGTGCCAGGACGTCCGCCATGCGACCGGAGTCGTAGACGTTCATCTGGCAGCCGTAGGTTTTTATGAAGAGTTTCTTTGCCAAGGAAGCTCTTGCTACCCGGCCTCGGGGCGATTGCGGCCCAGCACGATCAGGAATCCTACGCTATATTGCGTCATTGATAGACATTATAATGTTTCATCAGGTCGGAGCTTTCAAGAGTTCCGCTTCGCTTAGCCGACCTGCGCCCGGACTTCGACCTCAGCCGAGGCCGCGGGACCGGCGAGAGGCCGACCGGTGATCGCCCGCACCATGCCGTCTGCCACCGCACGCTGGCAGTACTCCGCGAGCGCCTTGCGCGACCCCGTATCGTCGATGCTGACCGGCTGGTGAAACTCCACGACAATCGTGACCTTGCCGAGCCCGGCCAGGCACCACAGGTGGCCGGCCAGCTCCATATCGCCGTACCAGGCGAAGAACGGCCGCAGGCCGCGCCCGATCGGGATTCCGTTGAGCCGCGCATAAACAATGGAGACGGGCTGTACCGGGAGGGCCGCGCCGCTGTCGAGACGGCGCTCCGCGGTGCTGAAAAGGGCGCTGCGGAAGGGGAGGAGGCGATTGCCGTCGTCGCTGGTGCCCTCCGGGAACAGGATCAGGTTCTGGCCGGCCTCCAGCCGCTTCGCCATGTCGTCGCGCTGATTGCGCGTGCTCCGCCGCTGACGGTCGATGAACACGGTGCGCTGCAGCTTGGCGAGCAGGCCGAAGAGCGGCCATGCCGCCACCTCGGCCTTGGCGACGAAGCAGCCGGGGATCAGGCCGCCCAGCACGGTGATGTCCGCATAGGAGCTGTGATTGGATACGAACAGCGTCGGCCGGGCCGTCGACATCGTTCCGCGGCACTCGACCTGCAGCCCGAGAATCCGCCAGCAGAGACGGTGATAGAAGACCGGCAACCGCTCGGCCAGGCCGCTGCCGATGGCCACCGCGACCGCCTGCACCGGGATGAGCGTCACGGTCAGCCCCAGATAAAGCGTCAGCCGAAGGATCGCGCGGAAAGGCGAACCGAGCGGCGCCGGCCCATCGGCTGCCCGGGGCGTGGTGGGACGTATTACGCGGGGCGGCTTTGACGGCACCGCTGCCGTCGCCTCGGTCATGCGCTCCAACCGTCGATCATCATAGGCGTTCAGTCGACACCCGGCCGGCTCGCCGCGTCCTCGCGGGTGTAGTGCCGATAATATTTGGCCGTAACTAGATCGGTCTTCACGACGATGCAGACGTCGGTGGTGTCGAACTGCGGATCGACCACGGCGCCGTCGCCAACGAAGCCGCCCAACCGCAGATACCCCTTTATCAGCGGCGGGAGCAACGCGATCGCCGCCCGGGGATCGATGTCGTCCGGCTTGAGCATATTCATGTCGACATAGCGCTCGGGCAGCGCCCGGGCGCGCAGCTCGGGCGGCGCCAGATGATGGTGATAAAGATAGGAAAGCGGCAGGGCCAGTTGCGCCGGGTTGGTCCCCGTCAAGCTCGCGCAGCCGAACATCAACGCAATCTCGTAATGCATCACGTAATCGGCGATGCCGCGCCACATCAACTGCATCACGGCGCGGGACCGATGGTCGCGACCGACGCAGGAGCGGCCAAGTTCCAGGATCTCTCCCGGAATGGCGAGAATGGCGCCGAGATCATACTCGTCGACCGAATAGAACTGGCCACGCTGCGCCGCCGTCGCCCGCCGCATCAGCCGATAGGTTCCGACCACCCCGGCCGCCCCGGCCCCGCGCCGATGATCAATGACGAGCAGGTGGTCGCAATAAGGGTCGAAGGAATCGAAATCGCGCCGCAAGGCCGCCATCTCCGGCGTCGGCTTGGCCGACATTTCCTCGTAGAAGACCGTGTAGCGCAGCGCCTGGGCGGCCTCGATCTCCTGGCGTGTCTCGGCAAGCCGCAACTGCAGGTCGCCGACGCGAATATCGACGGGTTTCGTTTTATCGAGATGCGCGACTGCCATTATGCGATTGTCCCCTTAGAATGTGATGTCGGCATGGCTCGGCCCTGCGCCAACCCTGAATCAACCCGCTCAGGACAGAGCGCAGGGCTGTCGCCCGGCTGCCGTGATGCCAGATGCCGCGTTGGATGTCGGTCGGCGCTCGCGATGCGCCCAACATCGCTCCCCTTCATCAGGCGCCGCGCAGTTCGCGCGCCGAACGGGCGCGGCCCTCTTGATCCACGGCCGGATGATGGCGCAGACCGCCGACAGGGTCTGTCAGACACTCTCAGCCTTCCGATTTCTTCCCTGCTTTCCCCGACTTCGAGTCGAGCGGCACCGCATATAGTTCCAGCCGGTGATCGATCAGCCGATAGCCCAGTCGCTCCGCGACCCTCTGCTGCAGCAGCTCGATCTCCTCATTCTGGAATTCGATGACCTCGCCGGTCTGCACATTGATCAGATGATCGTGATGCGTCTCGGGCGCCTCTTCATAGCGGGCGCGGCCATCGCGAAAATCGTGCCGTTCGAGAATATTGGCCTCCTCGAACAGCCGCACGGTCCGGTACACGGTGGCAATGCTGATATGCGGGTCGACATCCGTCGCCCGGCGATAGAGCTGCTCGACGTCAGGATGATCGGAAGCATCCGACAGCACGCGCGCAATCACGCGGCGCTGCTCGGTCATCTTGAGGCCCTTTTCAACGCACAGCCGTTCTATCCGCGAAGACATAACCCTACCGTAAGCGACACGTCCATTTGGTTTCAGTATAAACCAAACGGAGACTCCCGCCTATCGCTTAGGTCACCCAACCCGCGTCTCTATGTCTCGTCAACTGCTGCGGCGGCGTCTCGGCTGCGTGCCAAGCCCGATATCCTTCGCCAGCTTGCTGCGCTGTTTGGCGTAGTTTGGCGCCACCATCGGATAATCGGGCGGCAGGCCCCAACGTTCGCGATACTCCTCCGGGGACATGCCATAGGCCGTCCGCAGATGCCGCTTCAGCATCTTCAGCTTCTTGCCGTCCTCCAGACACACAATGTAATCCGGCATCACCGACTTCTTGATCGGAACCACCGGGGTCGGCCGCTCCGACGCCGGAGTCTGGACGCCACCCAGCATCGCCAAGGTCTGATAGACCTCGCGGATCAATTGCGGCAGATCGGAAACCGCCACCGTGTTATTGGAAAGGTGAGCCGACACGATATCGGTCGCCAGCGGCAATAGCTCATTGACTTTCGACTGCTCGCTCATCAAGCGTCTTTGCCTCCATCGAAGAGCAGGACGTTATGAAAAATAGGCATGTACCGATCAAAAGCAACATAGAAGATTCGAAAAATAAAAATTTTCGCAGACCTGGGCAGTTGTTTGTGACTACTTCTCCAACGCAACAGCCGAGGGGTCCGGAGCCCCGAATCCTGATGCGAGATGAGAGGTGCAAGAGACTTCCCAACGCGGACGAATAGACGGCGCGTCAAAGATCCGAACGGGGATCCGAACGGGACCTGTCCACCGTCTGCGCCGACATGATCAGCGCCGCGACGGGCGGGCCAGCGGCGCGACGGTAATAGCCGGATCGCCGACCGACGACCGCAAAGCCGTAGCGGAGATAAAACGCCCTCGCGGCGATGTTGTCCTCCGCCACTTCTAGAAGGACCCGCACGGCGCCGCCGCCCGCCGCGCAATCCAACGCCCGTTCGAGGAGATACCCGCCGACGCCCCGGCGCCGACGATCCGGCGCGACGCCGATCGACAGGATCTCGGCCTCGTCCGCCGCCACACGCGCCAGGAGGAAGCCGGCCGGCAGGCTCGCGGCCGAGGCCAAGAAACCGAACGCGCCCGGCATCGCCAGCAGCGCCGCGATGGCCGGCTCGTCCCACCGATCGTCGAAACAGGCCGCATGGAGAATGGCTAGGACCTGCAGATCAAATGGCCCGACGCTGTCGACGCGGATATCTTGGTCGTCCATCGGGCCGTTCATCGGCCGGCGTCGCGCGGCGCAGTCACAGCCGGCGCACGGAGATAGAGCGGCACCGCCGGCAGTCCCCCCGGTGTTTCCCCGGACGTCCCCCTGGACGTTCCTGAGGCAAACAGCCGCGCCGCGATTCGGGCGACATGGGCGGCGTCGGGCAGGTCGCCGGCCGTGGCGTAGGCGATGTCGGCGGCGCACCGGGTCGCCAAGCCGGAGAGCACCGGGCGCGCGAGAGCCACGCCGTCCCCGGCCACGATCACGGGGCCGTCCGGGATCCAGTCTTCCAGTGCATCGACCGACAGGACGGCCGGCGCACCAAGCGCTTCCAGTTCGGCATCGAAGCGCTGGGCGAACAGGTCGCTCCGCTTGGTGTCGAGCAGGACGAGCAGCGTGCGGCCGGTACGCTCGGCCGGCGGCACAGCCTCGGCGACGGCCGCGAAGGTGGTCACACCGAGAGCCGGAACGCCGGTCGCAAGCGCGAGTCCGCGCGCCGTCGCCAGCCCGATCCGCAGCCCGGTGAAGGCGCCGGGCCCGACGGTCGCGGCAATCAGGTCGAGTTCGTCGAACCCGGCCCCGGCCGCGGCCATCGTCTCGATCACCATCGGCAGCAGCGCCTCGGCATGACCGCGCGCCATCGCCCGGTAACGATGGCCGGCCAGCCTTCCCTGCCGCCACAGCGCGGCCGAGCAGGCGCCGGCGGCGGAATCGAGCGCGAGAACCGTGGGAGATGCGGTCCGGGACACGGTCATCGGACGCGCCAAGGCCGGTTGCCGGCGAGCGTGCGATCTTGAATTCGCCCGTCTTGAATTCGCTTGGCGGCATGATAGGACTGGGCGCCGCACCGATATGCCTGGACCGTTCGACCGAGGACCGCCCCTTCATGAGCCTTCTGGAAATCACCCCGCCCGAGTACGACATCGAAATCGCGCTGGCTTACGCCACGCCCGACAATGTGACCGGCGCCCCGATCTATCGTCATGCGCGATGCTATCTGCATCCGGATGCGGCCGCCTGCCTCGCCCGCGCCATCGAGCTTGCGGCAGCGCTCGGTCTGCGCATCAAGATCTTCGACGCCTACCGCCCGACCGAGGCGCAATGGGTCTTGTGGAACAAGTTCCCGAATCCCGAATTCGTTGCCGATCCGCGACGCGGCTCGCCGCATTCGCGCGGCGCGGCCGTTGACCTGACGCTGGTCGACGCAAGCGGGCGAGAGCTCGAGATGGGAACCAAATTCGACGATTTCACACCGCGCGCGCACCACGCCAATCTGGAGGTGTCGGTCGAGGCGCAGCGAAACCGCGCCATCCTTCTCGGCGTGATGACGGCGGCGGGATGGGACTTTTACCGGAATGAATGGTGGCATTATCAACTGTTCAACGCGCGGCAATATCCACTTTACAGCGACTCGGCGCTGAAGGCCGGTCTGATGTAGCCCGGCTAAAGCACCGAGCAAGCCTCGTCGAATGCGAGGCGCGGGCTGCGCGGCTGCAGAGCCGATCGATCGCCATAGCCGAGATTGCATAGAAAATTGCTCTTGATGCGCCCGTCAGGGAAGAACTCCGCATCGACCTTGGTATTGCTGAAGCCCGACATCGGCCCGCAATCGAGGCCGAGCGCCCGCGCCGCGATGATGAAATAGGCGCCCTGCAGGGATCCATTGCGGAACGCCGTGGACTCGATCGCCTTCGGCTTTCCGGCGAACCAGCTCCGGGCGGCCGGGTCTTCGGGGTACAGCCGCGGCAGCAGCTCGTAGAACTCGAGATCGCGGGCGATGATCGCCGTGACCGGCGCGCTCATGGTCTGCCGGACATTGTCCTCGCTCAGCGCCGGCCGCAGGCGCTCCTTCGCGTCCGGCGACTTGACGAAGACGATCCGCATCGGGCTGCAATTGGCGCTCGTCGGCGCCATCTTCGCCAGATCGTAGGCGGCCTCCAGGACGACATCCGACACCGGCTTGTCGGTCCAGTGCCGGTGCGTTCGAGACTCGCGAAAGATTCGGTCGAGCGCCGCGTCGCTGAGAATTTGGTCCATGCTCCGCCCTATCCCCTTCGCCCGTCCGGCGCCGCAGGACTCGGTTCGGCCCGTGCGGGCGAACCGAGCCGGTGGGCATCTATTGGATCGCGCGGACCTCGAGCACTTCGGGAACATAGTGCCGCAGCATGTTCTCGATGCCCATCTTCAACGTCGCCGTCGAGCTCGGACAGCCGGAGCAGGCGCCCTGGAGATGGAGATAGACGACGCCGTCCTCGAACCCGCGAAAGATGATGTCGCCGCCATCCTGCGCGACGGCCGGGCGCACCCGCGTGTCGATCAGCTCGCGAATCTGCTCGACGATCTCGCCTTCCTCGCCATCCTGTTCGGCAACGGGCTCGGCCGCGGCGTCGGCCAGGATCACCGGCCGGTTCGCCGCGAAATGCTCCATGATGATGCCGAGAAGGGCGGGTTTCAGCACGGACCACTCCTTCCCCTCGACCTTGGTGATCGTGACGAAGTCGCTGCCGAGGAATACGCCGGCGATGCCTTCGACCTGGAACAGGCGCTGTGCCAGCGGCGACCGCTTCGCCGTCTCGGCCTCGGGGAAATCGGCCGTGCCCGTTTCCATGACCGTGCGGCCCGGCAGAAACTTCAGCGTTGCCGGATTGGGCGTCTGCTCGGTCTGGATAAACATGCCTGACCTCCTGGTTGACCGATTGAAAAGGGGAGCGACTGGAAGATGGCCCAGGTAATGCCTAAGTTCAAGTCCTCAGCCTCTGGTCCTGGACCTGTGGCCCTGAAGTTATGGACGGGATTTCGCGACATGACTGGATTGTGCCCAATGCGCCCGCTGATCCCGGAGATCGCATGATGGCGCCCGACACCGCCGTTCTCCCGGACGCTGCCTCAGCCACCGCCTCAGCCGCTCAGGGGCAAAGCTGCGTCCACGGGGTCGCGGCGTGGCTGCTGCGGGAAGGGCGGGACCTGCCGGACTCCAAGGCGGTGATCGGCGAGTTCTGCCGGCGGCTCGTGGCGGAAGACTTCCCGCTGGCGCGCCTATCCGTGGGCACGCGGACGCTGCACCCGCAGGTGCTCGCCATCGGCTTCGTCTGGCGTCGCGGCGACGCGGAACCGACGGAAAGCCAGCGCGAGCACGGGATCCTCGAAAGCCCGATGTATCTGAAGAGCCCGATGAAGGCGCTCCATGACGGGGCGCCCGAGGTGCGGCGGCGCCTCGAGGGGCCGGAAGCGGTGTTCGACTATCCCATTCTCGTGGAGTTGCGCGAGGAGGGGATGACGGACTATCTCGCCTTGCCGATGCGGTTGAGCGAGGGGCGGTGGAGCACCGTCACGATCGCCACCGACCGGGCGGGCGGCTTCACCGACCGGCAGCTCGCGAGCTTCGCCGATCTCATTCCGGTCCTGGCGCTGGTTCTCGAGGTGAAGGAGACGCAGCGTATCACCGCAACGCTGGTGGAAACTTATCTGGGACGCGACGCCGGCCGCCGGGTGCTGAGCGGCTTGGTGAAGCGCGGCGACGGCGTGACCATCGCCGCCGCCCTATGGTATTGCGACCTGCGAGGCTTCACCCGCATGTCGAACCAGTTGTCGCGCGATACGGTGATTAGCCTGCTCAACGACTATTTCGAATGCATGGCCGGCCCGGTCCACGCCCGTGGCGGTGACGTGCTGAAATTCATCGGCGATGGGCTGCTGGCGATCTTTCCGATCCGCGACGACCTCGACCGCGACCGGGCCTGCACGACGGCGCTCGAGGCGGCGCGCGAGGCGCTGGACGGTCTGGGCCGGCTGAACGGCCGCCGCCGGGAAGCCGGGGAACCGCCGCTTGAGATCGGCCTTGCGCTCCATACCGGGGCGGTCATGTACGGCAATATCGGCGCGCCGCAACGGCTCGACTTCACGGTCATCGGCCCGGCCGTCAATCTCGTGTCACGGATCGAGGGCCTGTGCCCGGTGCTTGGATATCCGCTCCTCGCCTCGAAACGCTTCGCCTCGCCCTGCGGGTCCGAGCTGGTTTCCGTCGGCCGTCATCGGTTGAGGGGAATCGAGGAGGAGCAGGAACTCTTCACCCTGCCGGAGGCGATGCAGGCGCGATAGGCGCAAGCGGGAGAACCGGAGCATCAGCTGATGCTCTCGATATCCTCCTCGGACAGGCCGCCGGGAACGATCGTGATCGGCACCCGCAGGCGGCCGATGAACTTGCCGGTCAGAGCGGAGATCAGGGGCCCTGGTCCCTTCTGACTGGTTGCGGCGCCCAGAACCAGGATCGAGATATCCGGCTCCTCGTCGATCAGCTTCAGAAGCTGATCGCGTCGGTCGCCTTCGCGCAGATAGAGCACCGGCAGCGTGCCGGAGAGACGGTTCACCTCGGCGGCAACATTCTGGAGGAGCTGTTCTGCCGCCTGCCGGCTCTCCTCCTGCATCAACTCGCCGACGGTCATCCAGTGCTGGAACTCCGCCGGTTCGATCACGTGGAGCAGGGCGACGTGGCCGCCGGTCGCGCGCGCGCGCCGGCAGGCATAAAGCAACGCGACCTTGAGCTCCGGCGTCTCGTCGACGACAACCAGGAAGACGCGGCCCGGTTTCTTGTCCGGAGCTTCCGGCGCGGCGGCGGCCGAAGCCGGAGTTTCGGGATCACTCATGCCGATCAAACCCTTCGGAACACGAGGTGGGCGGACCATCCTGCCATCAGGGCGCCGATGATCGCAAGAACGCCATAGAGAGCCGCCCTGTTGTGCGCGAAGTCGAAGATCTCCGCGCCGATGCCGATCTTGCTGATGATCAGCGGCGAAGTCTGCGCGCTGACCACCTCCCCATCGCGAACCAGCAGGACTTCGACAAGATAGCTGCCGGTGGGCACGTTGGCGGGAAAATAGATCTCGGTGCGGAACAGCCGCTCGCCCAGGAAGGTCACCTGCCCGACCTCGCCGCTGAACAGGCCGGCCCGCTGCTTGTTCCGGATCAGCGCATCGTGATATTTCTTCAGCCGCGACTCGCGGATGCCCTCCGGGGCCTGGAACTGCAGGTTATCGACACCGATCTGCTGCCGCGACAGCACCTCCGGCTGGACGATTTCGGCGAGCGGGCGGCTGCTCGCCACCGCGTAGAAGCTCGGCACGCCCTCGAAGGTGATGCTGCCGCGATTGACCCAGATGCCGAGCGTCCGCCGCTTTCGCCGGACCGTCACCTCGCTTTCCGGCCCGCGGACGACGACGATCACCTCGCCCTCGCCTTCGGTCGCGCCGAACAGCAGAACCTCGGTCCCGGTGAACCCGGCCGTGATCGCGATAAGATGGCTGGAGAGATCGGCGACCAGGGTTTGGGACCGCGCCTCGGCCGTGACCGCGATCAGGATCAGCCAGGCCGTGGCCAGCCGGGCAAGAGTCGACCCCGGCGTCGCCCCCGGGCTCGACACCGAGGCCGCCTCCGGCTGGCCGGATCGCTCTTGCGACTTGGATCGGCGGCGAGGGATCAAAGGCCGCCCTCCGTCGTCGCGATCGAATAGAGGTCGCCGGGCGGCGCCGTCATTTCATAGGCGAGGCGACCGCAGACGACGAGAACGAGAAGGGCAAGCAGGATGCGAAGGTGCTCGGCCGGCAGCCGCGCGCCCGTCCGACCGCCGATTTGTGCGCCGATGACGCCGCCGATCACCAGCAGTAGCGCCAGCACCACATCGACGGTCTGATTCTCGACCGCCTGCAAGAAGGTGACGTTCGCGGCCACGAAGATGATCTGGAACAGCGACGTGCCGATGACGATCGCCGTCGGCATGCCGAGGAGATAGATCATCGCCGGCACCATCAGGAAGGCACCGCCGGTCCCCATGATCGCCGCCAGCATGCCGACGATGAAGCCGACTCCGATCGGCAGCAACGCGCTGATATAGAGCCGCGACTTGCGGAACCGCATCTTCAGCGGCAGGCCATGCACCCAGGTATGCTGGTGCAGCTTGCGGGGCGCGCCGGGGCGGCGGCGGCGGCGCAGGAGGGCGCGCACGCTCTCGAACAGCATCAGGGCCCCGACCAGCCCCAGAAACAGCACGTAGGTCAGGCCGATAACGAGGTCGATCTGGCCGACGCTGCGCAGCAGGCTGAAAAGGATGACGCCGATCGTCGACCCGATGAGGCCGCCGATCAGCAGCACCAGCCCCATCTTGAAATCGACATTATCCCGGCTCCAATGAGCGAGCACGCCCGATACCGAGGAGGCGACGATGTGATTGGCCTGCGTCGCGACGGCCACGGCGGGCGGCACGCCGATGAAGATCAGGAGCGGCGTCATCAGGAAGCCGCCGCCGACGCCGAACATGCCCGACAGAAACCCGACGAGCCCGCCCAGCCCCAACAGGAGGAAGACGTTGAGGGACATCTCGGCTATCGGCAGGTAGATCTGCATCGCCGAGATTTATGCTGCCAGAACCATTAAAGAACCGCGCACGCTTCTTCTTGATCATTGCGCCGGCGCCGATTTCGACTGGGCTGTTCGACCGGGCGTGGCGTGTCTTCCGCCAGCTTACACGGGCGGTGGCGGCGAGGAAAGAGCGAGCAGCGGCTTATCTTGTGCTTATCCTGCGGATGTCGGTGCCATGGACAGCTTCTGTTGGAGGCTTTTAGTCTGCGAGCACGCCATCCTGCGACAGGCGCAAGGAAACGGAGGCGAGAACATTTGGCAAATCTTCTGCTCGACCGGACCGTCCGGCTTGCGGTGACGGGCCTCAGCGGTGCCGGCAAGACCGTCTTCATCACGTCCGTCATTCACAATCTGCTGAGCGCAGCACACCGGCCGTCACTTCTGCCGCTGCTCGGCGTGCAGGCGCGAGGCGCGGTCGCGGCGGCGCAGATCATCTCCGGCGCCACGCTCTCGCGGCCGCTCTTTCCCTACGCGGAGGCGATCGCCGCGATGGCCGGAACGCCGCCGACCTGGCCGGAAGGGACCAGGGACATCAGCCAGATTCGCGTCGCGATCCGATACCGGCCGGAGGGAATCGTCAGCCGGCAGCTCGGCCGCGTGGCCACGCTCGGCCTCGACATCATCGACTATCCGGGCGAGTGGCTGATCGACCTGCCGATGCTGGAGCAGAGCTTCGCCCAGTGGTCGGCTGGCGTGCTGGCCCTCTGCCGGCAGGAGCCGCGGCAGAGCCTTGCGGCGGATTGGCTCGGCTTCCTCAAGACCCTGGCGCCGGAGGGTCCGGCCGACGAGAGCAAGGCGCGCGAGGCGGCTGCCCGCTACACCGACTTCCTGCGCCGCTGCAAGGAGCCGCGCCATGGGCTGAGCCTAGTCCAGCCCGGGCGCTTCGTGCTGCCCGGCGCCTATGAGGGGGCGCCGATCCTGTGGTTCTGTCCACTTGAAGGAACGGGGGACATGAAACCGGCCCGGGGTTCTCTGCGCGCCCTCATGGAATCGCGCTATGACGCCTATCGGCGGGAGATCGTCCGCAAATTCTACCGCGAGCATTTTCGCACCTTCGACCGCCAGATCGTGCTGGTCGACCTGCTGCGCGCGCTCGACGGCGGGCGCCATGCCTTCGAGGATGCGCGCGCCGCGCTAACCGCCATTCTCGGCAGCTTCGACTTCGGCAGGCCGAGCTGGCTTGCGCCGCTGCTGGGATCGCGGATCGATCGGGTGCTGTTCGCCGCCACCAAGGCGGATCACGTCACGCCGGGCCAGTACGGCAATCTGCGCAGCCTGCTGGGTGAGATGATGGCGGCGCCGAGCCTCGATATGCGTTTCGCCGGCGGCTCGGTCGCCGTGCGGGCGCTCGCCGCGGTCCGCTGCACGGAGGTCGGCCGGGGTCGCGTGAACGGCCGGGAGGTGCGGATGATCCGCGGGATTCCGGTGGGCGAGAGCGAGCCCCGGCTGCTTTATCCCGGTGACGTGCCGGCAAGCCCGCCCCCGCCCGGCCACTGGGAGGCGCCGCCGGCCGAGTTCCCGAATTTCCGGCCGCCGCCGATTTCGGCTGCGCCGGTCGCCGGCATTCCCCATATCGGTCTCGACGAGGCACTGGAGTTCCTGATCGGAGACAAGTTCCGATGACCCGCACCCGATGGATCGAGCCCGACACCGAATTCGTGATCGAAACAGAGCAGCCGACGGCGGACCGGGCGGTCGTACCCGTTTCCGACACGCCGCCGGAGCCGCCGCGCCGCTCGCGCCCGGCGCGCCGGTTCTTGCTTATGCTGGCGCTTCTGATCCTCGCCCTGATCGGCTTCGAGCTGGGCAGCTTCGTTCATGCCCGCTTCGAGCAGCATTGGGCGCTCGGCGCCGGATATGGCGTGCTGATCGGCGTGGTGGCGATCAGCGGTCTCGCCTGGGCCAGCATCGAAGTCCGGGCCCTGCGCCGGCTCGAGAGCGTCGACCGGGCGCGCGCCCGGTTGCAGGCGAAGGCCGGGCAGGACGCGACGGCGGAGACCGCGCGGCTGATCGCGGAGGTTTCCGCCGTGCTGTCGCGCCGCCCCGCGCTCGCCGGGGCCATCCGGCGGTATGAGCAGAAGGTCCAGGACACCCATGAGGCGCCGCAGCGTCTGGCCCTGTTCAAGCAGGAAGTTCTGAGCGTCGTCGACGACCAAGCCTATCGCGTCGTCGGTCGCGCCGCGCGCGATGTCGGCATCATCACCACTGTGGTGCCGACCGCGCTGGCGGACGCGGCGGTGATGGTCTGGCGCAACATCCGCATGGTGCGGGAACTCGCCGAGCTTTACGGCTATCGCACGGGTCCGGTCAGTACCTGGGTGCTGATCCGGCGCCTGCTGTCCGGCGTGGCGCTGGTGGCGGCGACCGATGTGGCCGGAACGGTCCTGGCGCAGCAGCTCGGCGGCGCCCTGACGGACGTCGTGGCGACAAGGCTGGGCGGCAGCGCCGTCGCCACCACGCGCACGCTGCGGCTGGGCCTGCTGGCGATGCAGCTCTGCCGGGCAGTGCCGTTCGGAGAGGACGAGTTGCCGACCCTGCGCCGGTTCACCACGGCGGTGCTGGGGCAGGGAAAGAACAGGGACGCAACAGGCGCCGATGACCGTCATCGATAAGAGCGACGTGCCGACGCCCCCGCAGCGCGAGAGGCCGCTGTTCTAGCCGCGCGCCGCTTATTTCAGCAGGATGTTCGAGATCTCGCGGAGCTGGGTGCGGGCGCGGAGCAGGAAGAAGCCCTGCGAGGCAAGATGGCTGGGCACGAACTGCGCGTCGGGCTCGCCGTTCACGACGACGAGCGGCTGAAGGGTCGAGGCCTGCTCGAAGCTGTCCATCATCTGGTCCCAGGCCGCCTGCAGCTCCCGCTCGGCGATCACCGACTGGTAGTCGACGCCGATCCCCCGCAGGAGCAGTCCATAGGCATAGAGGCGGCCCTTGATGTTGTAGAAGATGTCGTCCGCCCGGAAATCGAGGATGCCGCCGGCGTTCTGCGCCAGATGCTGGTCGAGAACCGCCGACGCCGAACCGAGGTCGGCGGCCATGCGGTCGAGCGTGGCGAGCAGGTTGTCGGAGCGGCGCTCGAACACCGCATTGCCGGCGGCAAGCCGCTGGTTATAGGAGATCAGCGCCCGCTGGGCGGCGCGGTACTGAGTCTCCGAGGAGGCGGTCGGCGCCCAGGAGGTCGACAGATCGAAGATCCAGACGTCGCCCGGATATTTCAGGAGGCCGGCGGCCTTCTCCAGATCGGCGTCGGCCCGGCTCGAGCCCCGGGTGCGGCCGATCTGGTCGGTCATTTCGACGGCGAAGCGGCTCAGCGCGGCGATGATGCCCTGCTGGAAGTTGGGCATGTTGTCGAGCGCGGCGCCGGGCAGGAAGAAGGGGTCGTTGGCGGTCCAGTGGTTCTCGTCGACCTCACGCGTGATAAGCGCGGCCGCCGTCGCAATGGCATGGCTGGCCTCGGGCGCGACTTCGGCCGGCGCGAACGCCGGATCGTCGTCGATCTCATGCACCCAGACCATGCCTATCGGGTAATAGAGGAGCAGAAGCGCGAGCAGCAGGAGCGCCAGGAAACCGAGCGTCCGCCACCTCGGCCGGCCGAAACGCCAGGGTGCCGAAAGGCGGAAGCGCCGCTTCGGCTGATCGTCGAGAAGGAAATCGTCCTGCATTCCGGCCTCCGGCCCTAGAGCGCCTTCTTAGATGAGAGTGCCGAGGCCACGGCGCAAGGCGCCGTTCAGGCCGCGCTCCGTCACGGCCGCAGATAGCCGACGATATCCTCGACCTCCGCCATGATCGGTCCGGCGATCGCCCTTGCCCGCTCGGCCCCCTGCCGGAGGACCGAATCGACATGCCCGGGCTCGGCGAGAAGCCGCTTCATCTCGCCGCCCATCTCGCCGAGCGTGGCGACCGCGAGATCGGTCAGCGCCCGCTTGAAGGCCGAGAACTCCTGGCCCGCGAATTCGTCGAGAACCGCCCTCGCCGGCTTGTCGGCCAGCGCGGCATAGATGCCGAGCAGGTTGAAGGCCTCGGGACGCGCCGATTCGGCGCCCGGGTCGACGGTCCCGTCGGCGCGCAGGACTTCCGGCCCCGGCAGGGGGTTCGGATCGGTCTTCGCCTTGCGGATCTTCAGCGCCACCGTGTCGGCATCGTCGGTCATGTTGATCCGGCTGTAGTCGGACGGGTCCGACTTGCTCATCTTCTTGGCCCCGTCGCGCAGGCTCATGACGCGCGTGGCCGTGCCCAGGATCTGCGGCTCGGGCAGGGGGAAGAAGTCGACCTCATAGTCGTTGTTGAACTTCTGGGCGATGTCGCGGGCGAGCTCCAGATGCTGCTTCTGGTCCTCGCCGACAGGCACATGGGTCGCCTTGTAGGCGAGGATATCGGCCGCCATCAGGTTCGGATAGACATAGAGCCCCGCCGAGGCGTTCTCGCGGTCCTTGCCGGCCTTCTCCTTGAACTGCGTCATCCGGTTCAGCCAGCCGATCCGGGCGACGCAGTTGAAGACCCAGGCGAGCTGGGCGTGCGCCGGCACCTGGCTTTGGTTGAAGACGATGTGACGGTCGGCATCGATCCCGGCGGCAAGGAAGGCGGCGGCCACCTCGCGGGTCTGGGCGCGGAGCTGGGCTGGATCCTGCCAGACGGTGATCGCGTGCATGTCGACGATGCAGTAGATGCACTCGAACCGGTCCTGCAGCTTCACCCAGTTGCGGATGGCGCCGAGATAATTGCCGAGATGCAGGTTGCCGGTGGGCTGGACGCCGGAGAAGATTCGGTTCATGTCGTGAAATACCCATGCAGAGGCGCGGTGTTATCGCCCCATCGGGGCCCAGGGTCAAGCAAGGGGGCAAGGGCGCTGTCCCGGTTTGGATCTCGGCTCCCGATCCGAAGGGAATGCTGGGGGCCGATCGGGAACCGCATCCCACGTGGATGTTTGAACTTCGTAAACTCATCATGTAACCAGCGAGCATGAAAGCCTTGGTTACAGGAAGCGCCGGACATCTTGGTGAGGCGCTGGTCCGGACCTTGACGGACTTGAAGCAGGAGGTCGTTGGCCTCGACATCCTTGAATCCCCGTTCACCACTCATCTCGGTTCGATAACCGACCGCTCCTTCGTAAAGCGTTGCATGCGCGGCGTGCAGGCCGTCTTCCACACGGCCACCCTGCATAAGCCTCATGTCGTCACCCATAGCCAACAGGACTTTATCGACACCAACATCACGGGCACGCTCACTCTGCTGGAAGAAGCCGCGGCCGCCGGTGTCGAATCCTTTGTCTACACGAGCACAACCAGCGTCTTCGGCGACGCCCTGGTACCGCCTGCCGGTGCTCCGGCGGCATGGGTGACGGAGACTGTCACGCCCGTTCCCAAGAACATCTATGGCGTGACCAAGGCGGCGGCGGAGGATCTTTGCCAGCTATCCCATAGGAATCAGGGGCTTGCATGTCTCGTGCTTAGAACGTCGCGCTTCTTCCCCGAAGAGGACGACAACAAGGCTGTGCGGGAAGCCTATCCAGACGCCAATATCAAGGCGAATGAATATCTCTTCCGGCGCGTGGATATCGAAGATGTCGTAAGCGCACATCTGCTGGCCGCCGAACACGCGCCCGCAATCGGGTTTCGCACATATGTCATCAGCGCAACCACGCCGTTTCTGCCTGACGACCTGCCAGACCTGCGTTCCGATGCGCCGCTGGCGGTTCGGCGGCGCGTTCCGGACTATGAAGTCGAGTATGAGCGTCGTGGCTGGACGATGTTTCCAAGCATCGACCGGGTGTATGTCAACGAACGCGCTCGAACTGATCTCGGTTGGCGACCGCGATATGACTTCAACGACATCCTCGCCCGCCTGAGAACGGGGAACGACATCGGAAGTCCTTTGGCGCGGACCATCGGATCGAAGGGGTACCATGCCGAGGCGTTTGCCGATGGGCCTTATCCCGTGGAATCATCCCGTTCCTTCACCAACTCTTCTCGGTGACTCCCTGTCATCGCCGAGTCAGGCCGTCCTTTGCCGGCGGCGCAGGAGTTGGCGGAACTCGTCGGCCTTGAGGGCACCGCAGGCCAGCGCCAGCCCCCCGAAGAGTCCCATCCCGCCGAACACGAGAACCGCCAGGGCCGCGGCGGCGAGCGGGAGCGGCCCGGCGAGCGCCGGTTCGAGGAGCTCGGCCGCCACCCACAGGGCGCCGCCCATCACCAGGCTGCAGACGAGGGTTCGCGGCAGGCGCTCGCGCAGCCGCGCATCGGTCTTCAGGAACCCCGACCGGTGGAGGCGCCAGGCCAGCAGCCCGACATTGATCCAGGAGGCGATCGCGGTGGCCAGCGCGATTCCGACGAAGGCGAAGACCTGGAACAGAAGCAGGCTGAGGACGACATTGGCGACGACACTGATCGCGCCGAACCGGAACGGCGTCGCCGTGTCCTCGCGGGCGAAGAAGGCGGGCGCCAGCGCCTTCACCAGCACATAGGCCGGCAGGCCGGTGGCGAAGGCGGCGAGCGCCAAGGTCGTGGCCTCGGCCGCCGCCGCGTCGAAGGCGCCGCGCTCGAACAGGACGGAGATGATCGGTCCCGGAATCGCGATCAGCGCCGCCGCCGCCGGCAGGGTCAGGAGCAGCGCGAATTCGAGGCAGCGGTTCATCGAGTCCATCGCCGCCGCCGGCCGGTTCGCGCGCAGGCTGCGCGTCAGCTCCGGCAGCAGCACGACGCCGACCGCCGCACCGATCACGCCGAGCGGCAGCTGATAGATCCGGTCGGCGTAATAGAGATAGGAGACCGCGCCCGGCTGGAGCGTGGCGATGATGGTGCCGACCAGCAGGTTGATCTGCATGACGCCGGCACCCAGCACGCCCGGCCCCATCAGCCGGAGCAGCCGGCGGACGGGCGGCGTGAGCCGTGGCATCGGCAGGTGGAGCGCCATGCCGGCCCGGTGGCAGGCGGCGACGAGCCAGAGGAACTGGCAGATGCCGGCGACGGCGACCGCCCAGGCGAGGACATGGCCGGGCATGCCGGTCAGCGGCGCGACGACGGCGAGCGCCAGGATCATCACGATATTGAGCAGGATCGGCGCCGCAGCGGCATGGCCGAAGCGGTGCAGCGAGTTGAGGACCCCGCTCTGCAGCGCGATCAGCGACATGAACAGCAGATAGGGAAAGGTGATCTGGGTGAGCTGCACCGCGAGGTCGAACTTCGCCGGCTCCTCTGCGAAGCCGGGGGCAATCAGCATCATCAGCCAGGGCATGGCGATCTGCGCCAGGACCGTCAGCGCCAGAAGCGCCGTCAGGAGGACCGCCAGCGCCTGCTCGGCGAAGCGCCGCGCCGCCTCGCGCCCGTCCTCCTCCAGCCGCCGCGCGAACAGCGGCACGAAGGCGGAATTGAACGCGCCCTCGGCGAACAGGCGACGGAATAGGTTCGGAAACCGGAAGGCGACGAAGAAGGCATCGGCGACTGGCCCGGCCCCAAGGACGAGGGCGATCAGGATATCGCGGACGAAGCCCAGAACCCGGCTGACCATGGTAAGGCCGCCGACCGTGGCAAGAGACCGGAAGAGCACCATGGCGTCGGTGTTTAGCGGATTACGCCGAGCTTAGGAAGCGAGAGCTTGGCGTGGACCGAAGACACGTCGGATATGGTTCCGCGCCGCTACTCCGCCGCAGCCGTGTCCTTCGCCGCCTTCGCCGCCGAGGATGCCTCCGCCGCCGGCTCCTCCAGCACCTCTATCAGCCGGGCTCGGATCGCCTTCAGCTTTATCTCGTTCTCGACCTTC
Organism: Virgifigura deserti; assembly: GCA_003576685.1. Lineage (GTDB taxonomy): Bacteria > Pseudomonadota > Alphaproteobacteria > Dongiales > Dongiaceae > Virgifigura > Virgifigura deserti. The sequence goes on along the minus strand of QOZR01000010.1, from coordinate 7,894 downwards.
AGGCCGAACAGGTCCTTGACGTAGAAGACGTCGACGGCGCGCTCGCCATAGGTCGAGATCTTGGCGCTGGAGATCTGGAGATTGAGGTCGGTGAGCGCCCAGGTGAGCTGGTGCAGCAGCCCCTTGCGGTCGCGGCCATTGACCTCGATCACCGTATGGCTGTTGCTCGCCCGGTTGTCGATCAGCACGCGGGGCGCCACCTTGAACACCGCGAGGCGGCTGGGAAAGGCCGGCTTGCGGCGCTCCAGCTCGGCCATCGGGCCGGGGCCGCCCGCCAGAACGCGCGCCACCGTAGCCTTCAGCCGCGTCAGCCGCTCCAGCCGGTCGAAGGCGCGGCCTTCGTCGTCCTGGACCCAGAAACTGTCGAGCGCCATGCCGTTCGCGAGCGTGAAGATGCGGGCGTCGACGATGTTGGCGCCGCTGATCGCGAAGGCGCCGGCGAGGCGCGAGAACAAGCCGGGCTGGTCGGGCGTGTAGACCGTCACCTCGGTCACGGCGCGCCAGAGGTCGATCTGCACATTGATCGACAGCATTTCGCCGGCCGCCTCGGCCGCCTGCACCTGCCGCGCATGGCGGGCATGGGTCGTCGCATCGAAGGACAGCCAGTAGGACGGATAGCCGCGAGCGATGTGGGCGGCGCGCTCGGCGTCGCTCCAGTCGGGCAACTCGGCGGTCAGCGCGGCGATCGCAGCGGCGACGCGCGCCTCGCGGCCTTCGGTGACGAGGCCGCCGGACAGCTGCTCCTCGGTCCGGTAATAGAGCTCGCGCAGCAGCGCCGCCTTCCAGCCGTTCCATGTCTTGGGGCCGACGGCCCGGATATCGGCCACGGTCAGCACCAACAGCAGGCGCAGCCGCTCCAGCGACTGAACCTGGTCGGCGAAGTCGGCGATGGTCTTGGGGTCGTCGATGTCGCGCTTGAAGGCGCTGTTGCTCATCAGCAGGTGATGGCGGACCAGCCAGGCGACCGTCTCCGTCTCCTCGTCGCTGAGGCCGAGGCGGGGGCAGAGCTTCTGCGCGACGCGGGCGCCCAGCTCCGAATGATCGCCGCCGCGGCCCTTGGCGATATCATGCAGCAGCACCGCGAGATAGAGAACCCGGCGCGACAGGACCTTGTGCACCGCGTGGCTGGCGATCGGCACCTCATCCTTCAGCACGCCCTGCTCAATCCGATGCAGGATGCCGATCGCGAAGATCGTGTGCTCGTCGACCGTGTAGTGGTGGTACATGTCGTACTGCATCTGCGCGACCACCCGGCCGAAATCGGGAATGAAGCGGCCGAATATGCCGGCTTCGTTCAGGCGGCGTAGAGTAGCTTCCGGTCCCTTGGGCGAAGTCAGCATCTCGACAAACAAGCGGTTCGCCTCCGGATCGGCGCGGAGCTGCCGATTGACCAGCTTCAGATGCTGCGTCACCAGCCGCAGCGCCGCCGGATGGATGTCCAGCTCGTAGCGCTGGGCGACATGGAAGAGCCGCAGCAGATTCACCGGGTCGGCCGTGAAGGTCTGGGCATCCGGGACGGTCAGGCGGCCATTGTCGAAGCCGAACCCCTCGATCTCGCGGCGGAGGAGCCCCAGGGTCGGCAGGCGGAAGAGAGGCTTGCGCTGATGCTCGGCCTCGAGCATCGCGCAGAAGATGCGCGTGAGATTGCCGACGCTCTTGGCGATCAGGAAATAGTGCTTCATCAGCCGCTCGACGCCCTTGGTGCCGGCATGGTCGGTGTAGCCCATGCGGCGGCTGATCTCGGCCTGGACGTCGAAGGTCAGGCGCTCCTCGGCGCGCGCCGTCAGATAATGGAGATGGCAGCGGAGCGTCCAGAGGAAGGTCTGCGCCTTCTCGAAGATCTTCACCTCCTTGCGCGTCAGCACGCCACGATCAATCAGGACCGCAACATCGTCCACGCGGTAGAGATATTTCGCGATCCAGAACAGCGTGTGGAGGTCGCGCAGGCCTCCCTTGCCCTCCTTGATGTTCGGCTCGAGGGCATAGCGGGAATCGCCCATGCGGCGGTGCCGTTCGTCGCGTTCGGCCAGTTTCGCCTCGACGAAGTCCGGGCCGCTGCCGGTAACGATCTCCTTCTGGAACCGGCTTCGCATCTCCTGGAAGAGCGCGGGTTTGCCGGCGAGGAACCGAGCCTCGAGAAGGCTGGTGCGGATCGTCATGTCGCCCTTCGCCTGGCGCATGCAGTCGTCGATCGAGCGCGTCGCGTGACCGACCTTCAGCCCGAGGTCCCACAGCCGATAGAGTATGTATTCCACCACCTGCTCGGTGGAGGGCGTCAGCTTGTAGGGCAGCAGGAACAAGAGATCGACGTCGGAATGCGGCGCCATCTCGCCCCGGCCATAGCCGCCGACCGCGACGATTGCGACATGCTCGGCGGCGCTGGGATTGGCGACCGGATAGACATGGATGGCGGTGAAGTCGTAGAGCGTGCGGATCAACTGATCGACCAGGAAACAGGTCTCGCGCGCGACCGCGCGGCCGTCGGCGCTCGCGTCGAAGCGGCGGCGGATCTCCTCCCGGCCGGCGGCCAGGACGGTGCGCAGCGCGACCAGCACGGCAGCGCGCTCGGCCGTCGCGTCGAGCTTCACCGCCGCGATGTCGGACAGCGCCGCCGCGAGCTTTCGCCGGTCGATGATGGCGCGCTGATCGCGGATGGATTCCATGGCGTTGAGATGTCCTTCCGATCGGGAAAGGGCAAGACCCGGCCCAGGCATCATGATATCGGGCTACTATGCCACAGCGGCGGCGCTGGTGTCCCGTTACTGACGCGTGGTAACCGAGCGCGCGGTAACCGGGTGTTAGCGGCGGAACACCTAGTTTGGAATTACTGGGCGAGAGGCAAAATGCGTGCCGAGCCTTCGCTTACGCGCGGCGACACCTAAATTGATGAACGAACCTTATCAAAGAGACCTCTTATGAAACGCGGCCTCTCGATCTTGTTTTCCGGCTTTTTGCTGACGGCCTGTGCCGGCGACCGCGATGAGCGGACGTTCGAGAGGCCGGTGACGGCCAGCTTCGTCGCCGAGGAAGCTGACGTCGTCGAGGTGCGGGTGACGGACGAGCAGCCCGTCGAGGCGGTGGAGCTGGTCGGCCCCGACGGTCGGGTCTACAGGGCCCACCAGATCCTGCGCGACCGGATCGTCGAGGAGCGCGGCGGGGCGCTCTCGAATCTCGGAATCGGGGTCGGCGTCACCGGCGGCAGCAGCAGCCGCATTGGCACCAGCATCGGACTCGGCTTTCCCCTCGGCGGGTTCGGCGGCGCGGCCGACGAGCCCGAGGTGCTCAGCCGCGCCCGCATCCAGATCGAGGATATGGCGGCCTATCGGGCCGATTGGCAGGATTGGACGGTCAGGATCCAGCTCGGCACCTCGGAAACCGGCCTGCGCTTCATGGAAGTGCCGGCGCCATCCCCGCCGCCGGCGGAATGATCATCGGGGATGACGCGGACCGGTCCGCTATAAGAAGGGTGCTTCCCGGTGCCGCGCCGGGAAGGGGCTCCCGCCCGGGGCGGCGACCGATCGCGCGGCCGGCTGCGCCAGATAGAGAATTTCCGCATACAGATAGGCCGAAAGGCCGAGGACAAAGAACGTAAGCCCCTGATCGCCGGGTGACTGTACAAGCAAGGGGAGCGCCGCCGCCACCGCGTACATCGCCAGCGTTCGCCGATTGAACTGGTCCAGACCGGCGAGCAAGACGCCCAGAACCGCGAGTTGATAGGCATAGGCGACGTGAAAATTCACCGGCAGCCACTCGATGATGGTCATGCCGGGCCACCAACGGTCGAAGCGGACGCTGATCAGAGCCGAACAGACCAGCAGGAACAGCGCCAACCCGCCCCACAGACTGGTCCTTTCCTGTTCTCCCCTATCCTGCTCCGGATCGATAATACGCCGAGCGACATGGCAGGCGAGCAGAAGGTAGATCGCGGCCGGGTACCATGCGGCCGGATTGCCGTGGCGGGTCAACGGGTCGAGCAGCGGAATGTAGAGCAGGCTGACGGCCGCATGAACGATCAGCAGCGCGAGCAGCACTGGGCGGATCGCGATGAGCGCGCGTGTGTCAGGCAGGATCTGCGCCAGCCCGCCCCGCAGTTCGGGCCGCTGGGCCGCGATCGCGCAGAGGACCAGGAAGTCCGCGACGAGTTCGGTCCCTTCCTCGACGCCTGTTCGCAGGCCCTTCGACCAGTATGGCCATTCGACCTTGTGCTCCAGGAATTCCTGAATGCCGATGCTGCCATAAAGAGCGAAGGCGAAGAAGAGAAGCCAACCGCTGGTGCGCGTCTCGGTTCGGGCGATGAGGCGGCAGACCGCATAGAGCGCGGCCGCGGCGAATAAGGCACCGACCAGAAGCAAGCCCACCAGTGCGACACCGAACCCGGAATCAAAGGTCCGCTCATGCAGCGAGCCGAGTTCATCCCATGACAGGACCAGGAAGATCACGGCGAGCAGAAGCCATGGCGCGCGATGACCCGCGACCCCCCGGCAGAAGAACTCGTAAAATGACAGCGTGCACAAGAGAAGGAGGGCACTGATCCACCACACCGCGAAGTTCATCTCCGAGCCGATATTGACGGCGAAGACGAACGCATCGAGGCGCCAGCTTTGCCACGCGAAATAAGTCCAGACGGTGACGATCGCCACGAGGATCAGGCTGACCGACAACACGAATTTACGCCAGGATACGGCCAGCGCCGCTCTGATGATCCCATCCATCGGGTACGATCGGGGACTCCGCTGAGATATGAACGTGAAAACACGCCGGTTTACGGCGGTCTTGCGGTCCGCATGAAGTGTAACGGCAAGATGTTTGTAATGTTCCAGACTGCCACGCAGGGTGAGCTGCCGTAGCGCCCTCCCATCGTGCCGCAAAGACGTCGTCCATCCTGTCAGACGTTCCCGGCCGATCGCGCCACAATTTGGACAAGATATGCCGCTTGCCTCTTGCGGCGCGAAGCGAGGCGGAACAAGGACGACGCAACGACAATGGATCAGCAAGATCGAAGGGAGGGTTCCGACGAAGCGAGCGGACAGAGTTCCCGCCTGGACAAGGCCCTTTTCGTCGCCTTCATCGCGGCGTTGATGCTGATCGCCCTAATGGCAGGCGCCATCGTCACCGCGGCTGATATCTTCCCCGGTACCCAGATCGCCCGCGCCTATCAGGGCGCGAAGGCCTATTACGAGAAGCTCACCGCCTATCAGGACGTCTATGCGTCCGACCTGTGGCAGCCGGTGCGCGGCCCCGATCAAGGGGTCACGACCTACCGTCCGTCACAGGCACAGGACGGCGTCACGCTCTATAGCTCGGGCCACGATGCCGCGGCATTTCTCGTCTCGATGGAGGGCGAGGTGCTGCATGAATGGCGCCGTCCCTTCAGCACGGTGTGGAACGAGAATGCCGCGGTGAAGAACCCGCAGCCCGACTCCTATGTCTATTTCCGCAAGGCGACGGTCTATCCGAACGGCGACCTCCTCGCGGTCTATGAGGGGGCCGGCGACACGCCCTATGGCTATGGCGTGGTCAAGCTGAACCGCGATTCAGAGGTGATTTGGAGCTATCTGAGCCATACCCATCATGACATCGACATCGGTCCCGACGGCCGGATCTACCTCCTGACGCACGAATTCGTGCAGGAGCCGTTGGACGGGTACGGCAACCTGGCGTCTCCACGGCTCGACGACTTCCTGGTCGTGCTGTCGCCCGAGGGCGAGGAACTCGAGAAGATTCCGCTGATTCAGCGCGTCTCGAAATCGCCGTACCGGCATCTGCTCCATACCGTCTCGTCCTATGCGGTCGCGGACCCGCTCCACGCGAATGGGGTGGACGTGATCACCGAAGAGGCCGCCGCGAACTTTCCCTTCGGAAAACCGGGCCAGGTCCTGCTGTCCTTTCGCGAGCTCGGCGCGATCGGCGTGCTGGATCTCGACAGCGAAGAGTTGGTCTGGGCTGCGCGCGGACCCTGGATCGGCCAGCATGATCCCGACATCCTGGCCAATGGCGACATCCTGCTGTTCGACAATTACGGGCATTTCAGACTGCCGGAAAGGCAGTCGCGGGTAATTGAGTTCGATCCGCGGACGATGGAGATCGTCTGGCAATATGCCGGCACCGCCGACCGGCCGCTCGACAGCGCGATCCGCGCGTCCCAAGAGCGGCTGGCGAACGGCAATACGCTCATCACCGAGTCGAACGGGGGACGCATTCTCGAAGTCACGCCGGAAGGCGAGATCGTCTGGGAATTCGTCAATCCGGTCCGCGGCGGCGCGGACGACGCGAAGCGTCCCATCATCTGCTGGGCGCAGCGATTGGACCCGGCCAGTCTTGACCCGGCCCTTTTGACGCCGGGTCAATAGGCGGCTCAGCGGGGCAGGAGGCCTCGCAGCCGGTAGAGCAGCTCCAGCGCGTCCTTCGGCGCCAGCTCGTCCGGATTGACCGCGGCGAGCGCCTCTTCCACCGGAGAGGGACCGGGCGCCATGACAGGCTGTTGCGCCGCGGCGGAGAACAGCGGCAGGTCGTCGGCGAGCCGGGTAAGCGCGCCCGCCTGCTCGCCCTGCTCCAGCGTCTCCAGCACCTGCTCGGCCCGTGCCACCGCCGCCGGCGGCAGGCCGGCGAGCTTGGCCACATGGATGCCGTAGGAGCGGTCTGCCGCGCCCGGCGCCACCTCATGCAGGAACACCACCTCGTTCTGCCATTCCTTCACCCGCATCGAATGCGGCGCCAGCGCGGGCAGCTTGGCGGCGAGCGCCGTCAGTTCGTGATAATGGGTGGCGAAGAGCGCGCGGCTGCGGTTGACCTCATGCAGGTGCTCGACGCAGGACCAGGCGATCGACAGCCCGTCGAAGGTCGCGGTGCCGCGGCCGATCTCGTCGAGGATGACGAGCGCGCGCGGACCCGCCTGGTTCAGGATCGCCGCCGTCTCGACCATCTCGACCATGAAGGTGGAGCGGCCGCGCGCCAGATCGTCGGCGGCGCCGACCCGGCTGAACAGGCGGTCGACGACACCGATATGGGCCGCCGCCGCCGGCACGTAGGAGCCGATCTGCGCCAGCACCGCGATCAGCGCGTTCTGCCGCAGGAAGGTCGATTTGCCGGCCATGTTGGGACCGGTCAGGAGCCACAGGCGGCGCTCCTGCCCGAGGTCGCAGTCATTGGCGACGAAGCTGCCCTCCTGGCTGCGGGCGAGCGCCGCCTCGACCACCGGATGCCGGCCCTGCTCGATGCGGAAGGCGAGGCTGTCATCGACAACCGGCCGGCAATAGCGCTGCTCGACCGCGAGCTCGGCCAGGGCCGACGCCATGTCGAGGTTGGCGAGCGCTCGCGCGGCCAATGCGACCGGCTCCGACCGCGCCACGATCTCGCCGACGAGATCTTCGAACAGCGCCAGCTCGACCGCCAGCGCCTTGTCCGCTGCGCTGGCGATGCGGCGCTCCAGCTCCCCCAGCTCGACGGTGGTGTAGCGCACCGCGCTCGCCAGCGTCTGGCGGTGGATGAAGGGCGACGAGGCGTCTGCCCGCGCCAATTTGTCGGCGTGGGTCGGCGTCGTCTCGACATAATAGCCGAGCACATTGTTGTGGCGGATCTTCAGCGAGCCGATCCCGGTCTCGTCACGATAGCGCGCCTCGAGCCCGAGGATCAGCTTACGGCCCTCGTCGCGAAGGCTTCGAAGCTCGTCGAGCTCGTTCGAATAGCCGCGCGCGACGAAGCCGCCGTCGCGGGCGAGGAGCGGCGGGTCGGCGGCGAGCGCCCGCTTCAGGCGGTCGACCAGATCGGCATGATGGCCGAGGCCGCGCGCGGCGGCGGCGATGCCCTCGGGCGCTGGCGCCAGCCCCGGCGCGCCCAGCATCTCGCGCAGCGCCGCGGCCTCGGCCAGCGCATCGCGAACGGCGGCGAGGTCGCG
>QOZR01000001.1 GCA_003576685.1 Virgifigura deserti | reverse complement strand
GAGGGCCCCCCCCCCCCCCCCCCGCGGTGGCCTCGGCCTCTCCCCATTCTATTCCGCATTGATGTCCGAATTCCCGATTTCCGATTTCTCGGGCCAAGCCGGCATATATGAACTATCCGGCTTTGGGAACATCTGCGGAAGCGTTAAGTAATTAATAGTCTTTAGCAAGAAATCAGCCACGGATTGATTCTGAAAGCCGAAGTTAACCGTCACAATTTTTGACAAGTCCCACTTGTGACCCTGTCGCCCTCTTCGTAAGTTGTTGTAGTGTAAACTATTCACCATTGTGGCGCGGGAATTGCAATGTCTTCTGGAGACGCTGCAAACCCTGGGGGTTAACATGATCCGTAAATCAACACTGGCCGCCGCGTTGGCGGTTTTGATACCGCTGAGCTTCACGAACGTTTCCGCTGAAGCCACGCCGGTGCTGGAGAGCAGTCAAAAGACGGTCGATGGCGCCCCGATGAACCTCGGGAATTCCACATCCGGGACCGACGACGCCTTCACCGGAATCCTGGTCACCATGTGGTCCATGTTCGGAACCAATCCCGGAGAGCAGGGGCCCGGACCGATCGTGGGCGATGACCCGACACAAGTCCCCGAGCCCGGTACGCTCGCGCTGCTTGGCGCGGGCCTTGTCGGCTTGGCCGTGCTGAGGCGGCGGAAAGCGGCCTGAGCCCCGATATCCGGAACGCTCTACACCCCGCCACGTAGGCGGGGTTTTTCATTTCGACGGCGATGCGCGGGCCGCGCTGTTGGCCGAGGGCGCCATCGCGAGGCCGGCGATCGGGATGCCGCTCGTGCGGGCGATCGAGACCCCGCAAGCGAGTCTCCGACTCCGGGGGATTCCGCCGAGATCGCCCCGGACTACCCACCCTGAACAGGGTTCAAGCAGATCCCGAATGTCGGCAGGGAAGAATCTCTTTAGTTAAGGCTGGAAAATTGGCTTCAAGTTTTCCAAGTTTTATGGTATTTACTCGATATATATTGTTTCAGTTAAAATATGATTGGTTTCTTTACATAGATTAATAGTTAACTCACGCCTGCGGTTATTTTCGCTCGCTCGGTGCGAGCGCCGTCCGGAGTTGAACGGAGCGACCATCGGCTGAATTCCAGGAAGGAAGTGGCCAGCATGCCTCCGGTGCATGCTGGCGCTGGGCAGGAAGGAGCGCGATCAGGATGATCAGATCGAAACGCATTTTGGAGAGCCTCGCGGCTGCGGCGATGATCGTCGCGCTGAGCGCCTGCGCCGGTGGCGGCGGGAGCGGCGGGGGCGATGCTCTCGGCGGCAATATCCCGGTGTCGGACGACCCGCAATATGCAGATGACGGAACGAAGCTGGCCGATGCGCCGGACGGCACCGAGTTCCCGCTTCTCCAGACGCAAGGGTATTACGCCAACGGCGGCGGGAAGATCACGGGCGAGCCCGGCGCGCGGAAGGCATCCATTACGCCGCTGGCGGACGGCATGCGTCTCAAGGTCGAGAACTTTATGGACGTCGAATTCCGCGATGGGTCGCACCGCACTGTGAAAAACGGTGTCGTCACCTATACGAAGAATGTTAGCGGCAGGGAGGTCGTGCTCCAACTCTACGGTGTGCTGGCGGGCCTCGATTATATGGAACTCGGTGCCTGGGCCATCTCGAACGGCGGTCCAACGGATCTCGAGGTCGGCATCGGCGTTGGTGTCGGCGGCTATGAGACGCGTCCGAGCGATATGCCGACCAGTGGAACCGCGACATACACTGGCAAAATGGTCGGCGTGGCTGTGGATAGCACCGGCGACGCCTACGATCTTCTCGGCAACGCGGCGATGACAGCGGACTTTGGGTCCGGCAACGTATCGGGAAACTTCACCGGCACGACCGCCACGAACGTCGAAACGCTAGCGAGTTCGCCATGGAATGACGTGAACTTCGGCGGCACCATTGCCGCCGGCTCGAATGACTTCAGCGGCACGACGAGCGTGGGCGGTGCTAACACCAATCCTGGTGGGCTCGCCGACGACGCCTCCGGCGTAGTTGGGGGCAAGTTCTTCGGACCGGGTGCTGACGAAGCTGGCGGCGCCTGGACCCTCGAGGATTCCTCTGGAAACGTGGCGACCGGCGCTTTCGGGGTGACGCAGTAAGCCGTCGCGAAGGACTCGCAGGCACGGGATCTCTGAGAGCAGAAATCGCCGTTCCGACAGGCCCGGTTCACGACAGGCAGGATCATCGATGCCAGGAAGGCCGATCATGTTTGCCCTCGCGGGGGTGCTTGCGTGGCTGCTGACGATAGCCTCCGCAAGCGGCGCCACGCCAAAGGTGGACGCGACGCGCGGCGTCATCCTGCATGCGCTGCAGGAGGTCGGCCCGCTGATGCGGGACGGCGAGTTCGAACGCGCCAGGGACCTGCTGCTCGAGTTGGAGCGGTCTTATCCGAGGTCGAACGATATCGACTTCCTGCTCGGGCAGATCGCGCTGGCGCAGAAGGACTATGACACCGCCATCGAGCGGTTCCGGGCGATCCTGGTCCGGGACCCGGCGCTGCCGCGCGTCCGGCTCGAGCTCGGCCGGGCGTTCTTCCTGAACGGCGAGGACGACAACGCCAAGCACCAGTTCGGTCTGGCGCTCGCGGGCGATATGCCGGAGTCCGTCGTCGACAACGTCAACCGCTACCTCGACGCGATCCGCGAGCGCAAGGGCTGGCACGTCGACCTCAGCGTCGGGCTGGCGCCCGATACCAACATCAATGCCGGCCCGGCGATCGAGACGGTCGAGCTGTTCGGGCGTCCCTTCATCCTGTCCAAGGATGCGCGCGAGCGTTCGGGCGTCGGCTTCAAGGGCACGCTCGGCGGCCAGTATTATCATCCCGTCACCGAGCGGACGCAGATCCGTCTCGGTGCCCAGACCTTCGTCACCGAATATAGCGGCGGCACGTTCGACGACTACATCGCCTCGTTCCATGCCGGTCCCCGCTTCTCCATCGAGAAGGGCGACGTCAGTCTTCTCCTGACCGCGAACAAGCGCTGGTATGGCGGCGAGGCCTATAGCTGGGCGATCGGCGGCCGGATCGAGGCCAACCGGCGCCTCACCGAGCGCATCATCCTCGGCGGCGCGATCGAACGCCAGGAAATCACCTATGACCGGAACGACGATGCGAGCGGGCCGCTGACGACGGCGGTCGCCGTCGCCGTCTATGCGCTGACGCCGAACAGCTATCTCCGTCTCCTGGCCGGCGTGGCGCGCGAGGACGCCGCCGTCGACGTGTTCCGGAACACCGCCTGGCGCACGGGGATCGGCTATTTGCACGAGTTCCCGGACGGCTGGACGGCAACCCTGCAGCCGGAGGTCACGTTTACCGACTATGACGAGAAAGCGGCCGCCTATGACGAGGTGCGAAAAGACCGCTCACTGCGTGCGCGGGTGAGCCTTCTGAACCGCCGTTGGAGTCTGTTCGGCTTCACGCCGCAGCTCAGCTATATCTATTCCCGCCGCAACTCGAGCCTCGATCTCTACGATTTTGATCGTCACCAGATCGAGATCGGCGCTACGCAGCAGTTCTAAAACGGCTCCGGGGGCACGAGAATCGAGTTATGCCGAGCTTGCACTTGCCGGTCGGCGGGTGCCAAGCTTTGGCCGGGATATCGAACAATCGAGGAAGCGGCCGCGGGACGCGAAATGTCAGGCCATCCGTTCGCCGTTGTGCTCGGCGCCACCAGTCTCGTCGGGCCCTATCTCTGTGAGCGTCTGTCCGTTGCGGGCTTCCTCGGCGACGCTATCAGCCGACGACCGCCGACCGATGAGGCGGCGATGCCGGCGGGGTTCCGTTGGCGCCGACTGGACATCCAGAGCCCGGGAGGCTGGCGCGTGCCCGCGGGCACCGTAATCCTGTCTCTGGTGCCGTTATGGCGGTTGTCCGATGCGCTTCCCAGCCTTGAGGCGGCACGCCACATCATCGTGGTCGGCACGACCAGCGTCTTCTCCAAGGCGACGAGCGCGGACCCTCGCGAAGCCGATCTGGTGGCGCGGATCGCGACAGCCGAAGAACGGGTTCAGCAATTTTGCCGAAACGCCGGCTGCAGCTGGACGGTCTTGCGGCCGACCTTGATCTACGACCCGGGCCGGGACAGGAATATCAGCGAGATCGCACGGGTTATCCGCCGGTTCGGCTTCTTTCCCATCGTCCGGCCAGGAAACGGATTGCGTCAGCCGGTTCATGCCGACGACGTCGCCCAAGCAATGGTGGCGGCCATCGACAACCCGGATGCGTGGGATCGGGCATTCAATCTCCCTGGCGGCGAGACGCTGCCCTACCGCGAGATGGTTTGCCGCATTTTCTCCGGCCTCGGGCAGCGGCCGGCGATTCTTCCCGTGCCGGGAAGCCTGCTGCGGATGGCCTTTGCCGCGGCGCGCCCGATCTATGGCGGGCGTTATAGTCCGGCGCTGCTCGCTCGGATGAATCAGGATCTTGCGTTCGATGGAAGGCCGGCCCAACAGGCTTTGCGATTCGATCCTCGGCCGTTCCGCCCGGTGTTTCCGGCGGGATGAAGGTGACTCACCACAGAGGCACGGAGACACAGAGGAAGACGCCAAGCTCCGTGCCTCTGTGCCTTTGTGGTTCCCGGAGGCGGTTGATGAACGCGGTCGTGACGATGCCCGCGGTGATCACAGCGAAGCGCGCGAGGATGCCAGCGTTGACCACGGCCCTATAGGCCGTCGGGGTGCCGTCGAAGTTCTTCCGAAAATGCCGCATGAAGCCGCGGGTCTTGTGCCACTCCACCGTCAGTCGTCCGGCGCCGCTGGTTCCCTTGTGGTGGAGGACCGAAACCTGCGGAACAAAGAAGATCTCGCCTCCGGCGGCGCGGAAGCGATGGCAGAAATCGATGTCCTCGACATGGAGGAAGTATCCTTCGTCCATGCCGCCGATCCGCCAGTAGTCCGCAGTCGGCAGAATCATGCAGGCGCCGCTGATGACCGGCACCGATATGGCGTGCCGCGGCACCGGCAAGTCGTTCAGATTGACCCGTGTGAAGCGGCCCGGCATCAGGCGATCGAGACGGCAGACCTCCGCCAGTGCCGTTCGGGGTGTCAGCATCTCGCGCCGCGCGCCGCGCTGCTCGCTGCCGTCGGGATTGACCAGCCGACATCCCAGCATCCAGGGCCGCGGCCGACGTGCGGCTTCCGCAAGGAGCGTCGGCAGCGCGTTCGGAGGCAGGCGGCAATCAGGGTTCAGGAACAGGAGAAAGGAGCCGCCCGCGCGCCGTGCGCCGAGATTGCAGCCGGCCGCGAATCCGACATTGCCGTGACCCGAGATCACGACCAGCCGCGGATCGAGATCGGCGCGGCGGTGAATTTCGCGGAGGATCGAATCCGGGTTGCCGTTATCGACGAGGATCAATTCACGAAGAGCATCCTGTGCGAGCACGCCCTCGATCGCCTCGAACAGCACGGCTCCCGTGTGATAGCTGACCATGATCGTGCTGACGCCTGCTTCCATCGAGGCGTCCATCCGCTCAAGAGCCTATGCAGCCGGGGCGGAATGTCGATGATTCGGCGCCAGGGGCGTCTATCGTCCTGCGCCGGAACGGAGCAAGGGGCGACCATCGCAACGCCCGTGCGATGTCCAGGGTCGAGGCGCGCCTTTGGCGCTGTATCTCGCGACGGGTCGCCCAGATCGGGCCGAGGCCGCGGACGCCGTGGGCCATCCCACCCCATGTCGATTTCAGCGAGCCCCGGCCCGCGGCGCGCAGCAGCAATATGAGGCTTGCGAGCAGATGAACCGGCAGCAACGGCCAGAACAAGGGGCCGGGCATGTTCTTGACGAAGGTCCAAAGCCGGTTGCGGGTGCCATGATAGACGCTGAAATCGCTCCGTCGTCCGGCGCTTGCCGATCCGACATGCCGGACGACGGCTTCCGCGACCTGAATGTTTCGACCGCCGGCGAGGCGCAGGCGGAAGGCGAGATCGATGTCTTCGCAATAACAGAAGAACCGCTCGTCGAATCCGCCCGCCGCGAGGAAGGCGTCGCGGCGATACAGCGCGGCGGCGGCGCAAGGCCCGAACGCAGCTTGCTCGTCGGCGGCATCTGCCACCGGCCGGCCCTCCTTGCTCCGCCAGACGAGGCCCGTAGCGTGGTAGAGGTCCCCGGCGCCGTCGAGCCGGTCCGGCCGATGGAAGTCGATCTGGGTCGAGCCGAACATCGGGGCATCGGGATGGCGATCCGTCGCCGCCCTCAGCCGTTCGAGCCAATCGGGCTCCGGAAACGCGTCGGCGTTCAACGTCGCCAGCCATTCCGCCTGGGTGTTGCGCGCCGCCCAGTTGTTGGCTTTTGCGAAACCCAAATTTTCAGGCGATCGCAGCAATCGGAAATTCGGCGGAAGCGTTCCGAGCTCGTCGATCGCGCCGTCGCCCGATCCGTTGTCGACGATGATGACCTCGAAATCCTGGTAAATCTGCTGCGACAGGTCGGCGACGCACCGGGCCAGATGCGGCGCGTTGTTGTAGGTGACGATGACGACGCAGACGGATGGCGTGGTCATGCCGGCGCGACGTGCTCCTACGGTGGAGAAGACGGCGTGAACGAGACTCAGGCGCCGCCGTCGGTTTATCGGATCAGACCATTGTTGTCGGTGTGAAGGTTCTCCGGAAAATTGGCGGAATTCTTGGAAGGATAGATCGGAAATCGCTCTTCCGGAAGAGAGCAATGCCTGTGTCCTCCGGTCGCGGTATTTCTATCGATCCAGGCTGCGTTCGAATCTTGACCGAGAGGACGAAGGCAGTCTTAGTAAGGAGAGCCTTGAGCATATATCGCGCAGGAACGACAAGCGTGAAAGTCATCGGAACGGCGATTCCGGACATCAAGCTCATTCAGCCGGTCAGGCACGGCGACACACGCGGGTTCCTATCCGAGACCTATAACAAACGGATGCTGGCCGCGAGCGGGATCACCGTCGATTTCGTACAGGACAATCACTCCCTGTCGGCGGCCAGCGGCACGGTCCGCGGACTTCATTTCCAGAGTCCCCCCTTCGCCCAGACCAAGCTGGTGCGCGTGACCCGGGGCGCCATCTACGACGTTGCCGTCGACCTGCGGGCAGGCTCCCCCACCTTCGGGCGGCATGTCGCCGCCATCCTGAGCGCGGAGGACTGGAACCAGCTGCTCATTCCTGTCGGCTTCGCGCACGGCTTCTGCACCCTGACGGCGGAAGCCGAGGTTCTCTACAAAGTCGATCAGTATTATTCCCGAGACAACGATCTCGGCCTGTTGTGGAACGATCCCGATCTGGCGATCGACTGGCCGGTAGAGGAGGCGAGCGCCATCCTGTCCGAGAAGGACCGACGACTCCCGCGGCTGCGGGATCTTCCGACATGGTTCCGCTGATCGGCGGGGGTATTACTACCGGTGAGTTCCATTAGGGAACCTCGGCCGCCATTTCTTCGTTCACTAGCTGACCGGGAGATGGAAAGAACCGTGAAGGTCGTCGTTACAGGCGGTGCGGGGTTCATCGGCTCCGCCCTTGTTCGGTATCTGATCGGCGAAACCGACTTCGCCGTCATCAACCTCGACAAACTGACCTATGCAGCGGATCTGGCATCGCTTGACGAGGCGAGCTGCCATCCGCGCTACCGGTTCGAGCAGACCGATATCTGCGATAGCGCCGCGCTCGACCGCTTGTTTGCACGACACCGGCCGGATGCGGTGATGCATCTTGCCGCCGAGTCGCATGTCGACCGGTCGATCGACGGCCCCGCCGCCTTCATCCAATCCAACATCGTCGGAACCTACACGCTGCTCGAGGCCGTGCGGCGATATTGGATGGCACTCGAAGGGCGACGGCGCGCCGCGTTTCGCTTTCACCATGTCTCGACGGACGAGGTCTATGGCACCCTGGGTGCGGCCGGCAAGTTCACCGAGGAAACGCCCTACCAGCCGAACTCGCCATATTCCGCGAGCAAGGCTGCGGCCGATCATCTCGCGCGTGCTTGGAACAAGACCTACGGCCTGCCGGTCGTGATCAGCAATTGTACGAACAATTACGGCCCTCGCCAGTTTCCCGAAAAGCTGATTCCGCTGACGATCCTGAACGCCGTCGCAGGCGAACGGCTGCCGATCTACGGCACCGGTGAGAACGTTCGCGACTGGCTCCATGTCGAGGATCATGCGGAAGCGCTCCATCTGATTCTGCGGCACGGGCGAATCGGCGAGAAGTACAATGTGAGCGGCGACTGCGAGCGGTCGAACATCGCCGTCGTCCGCCAGATCTGCGCGATCCTCGACGAGTTGCTGCCGAACTCGCCGCATCGGCCGCACGAGCATCTGATCCATTTCGTCACCGACCGCCCCGGTCACGACGAGCGCTATGCGATGGATGCGACGAAGCTTCGGCGGGAGCTGGGCTGGGCGCCGCGCCATACGTTCGAAATCGGCCTGCGCCAGACGGTGCGCTGGTATCTTAAAAATCCCAATTGGACAAACCGCATCCGGACCGAGCGTTATCGCGGCGAACGGCTTGGCCTGGGGGAACGGCCGCACGCGGACATGGCGTTTCCGGTCGCGTAATGAGCAGCGAGCGGCGGATCCGCGTTCTGGTGCTCGGCGGGGACGGGCAGGTGGGGCGCGAGCTGATGCGAGCCGTTCCGCCGGCCGGCTTCTCGGTGACGGGGCTGGGGCGCGACGCCCTCGACATCACCCGGCCCGACGCCATCGCCAGTGCGATCGGGGTCGCGCAATGCGGTTTCGTCGTCAATGCGGCGGCCTACACCCAGGTCGATCGCGCCGAAAGCGAGCGAGAGCAGGCGTTCGCCGTCAATCGCGACGGTGCCGCTTATATTGCGGAGGCGTGCCGCTCCCGCGACCTGCCGCTGCTTCATCTGTCGACCGATTACGTATTCGACGGAACCAAGGCCGCGGCCTATACCGAATCGGACGCGGTCCGCCCCCTGGGCGTCTATGGCGAAAGCAAGGAGGCCGGCGAACGCGCCATTCGGGATCGGTTGGATCAGCATCTGATTCTGCGCACCGCCTGGGTGTTCAGCCCGTTCCGCCACAACTTCGTCAAGACGATGCTCCGTCTTGGCCGCGAGCGCGAGGAGATCGGAGTCGTCGACGATCAGACCGGCTGTCCCACCGCGGCGGCGGACATTGCTCGGACGATTCTGACGGTCGCGGAACGCGCCGTCGGCGATGGATTCGATCGCTGGGGGACCTATCATTTCTGCAACGCCGGGCTGACCACCTGGCACGGCTTGGCGCGGGCGATCTTTGCCGCAGCCGCGGCCCGGGGTGCTCCAACGCCGCGCCTCCGGGCGATCGAAACATTGGATTACCCGACGCCGGCGCGACGGCCGGCAAACTCCGTCCTGGATTGCGGGCGCATCGCGGCCGCCTTCGGCATCACCCCGCGGCTATGGCGCGCGGCGCTGGATGAGTGCTTGGATGAATTGCTGGGACCCGATGGAAGGGATAAACGGCAATGAAGGGAATCATCCTGGCAGGCGGAGCAGGTACGCGGCTGCATCCAGTAACTCATGCGGTCAGCAAGCAGCTTCTGCCGGTCTATGACAAGCCGATGGTCTATTATCCGCTATCGACCCTGATGCTCGCCGGCATTCGCGACATTTTCGTCATTACGACGCCGGACGATGCCGCATTGTACCGCAAGCTTCTGGGCGACGGGACGCAATGGGGGATGACTATTGCCTATGCCGTACAACCGCGCCCGGAGGGGCTGGCGCAGGCCTTCATCATCGGCCGCGACTTCATCGACGATGACCGCTGCGCCCTCGTACTCGGCGATAACCTGTTCCACGGGCACGGGCTGGTCGAGATGCTGGTGCATGCGGCGGAGCGGCCGGAGGGCGCCACCGTCTTCGGCTATTGGGTCGAAGACCCGGAGCGCTATGGCGTGCTCGGATTCGATGCCGACGGCCGGGTGGTCAGTATCGAGGAGAAGCCGCAAAGGCCGAAATCCAACTGGGCGGTGACCGGCCTCTATTTCTACGACAACCAAGTCGTCGACATCGCCGCCCGGGTGAAGCCGTCCGGACGCGGCGAGTTGGAGATCACGGACGTGAACCTGGCTTATCTTGAAATGGGCGCGCTGCGGGTCGAGAAGATGGGGCGGGGCTTCGCCTGGCTCGATACCGGAACCCATGAATCGCTGCTCGAGGCGGCGGAGTTCGTCCGCGCGATGGAGCGGCGCCAAGGGCTGAAGATCGCCTGCGTCGAGGAGATCGCTCACCGAAAGGGGTTCATCGGGTCGGAGCAGCTCGCCGGCCTCGCGGAGCCGCTGAAGCACACGACCTATGGCAAGTACCTGATGAGGATCGTGCGGGAGGAGGTCGACGGTTGATGCGCGGCCGCAGGGATAAGGCCTTCTGATGAGCGCGACCGAAGATCCGGTCCGCATCTTCGTCGGCACCGACCGCTCCCAGCTCCTGGCGGTGAAGGTCCTCGACTATTCCGTCAGGCGCCATACCGACCTACCAGTCGAGCTGATCCCGATGCTCGACCTGCCGCTGCCCGAGCCGCGCGATCTGCGCCAACGCCAGCGCACGGGCTTCAGCTTCGCGCGCTTCGCCATTCCGCGTCTGGCCGGCTATCGCGGCCGCGCCCTCTATCTCGATGCCGATATGCTGGTCCTTCAGGACATCGCCGAACTTTGGACCCTGCCGTTCGATGGCGCGAAGGTGATAATCCAGGAGGCGATACCCGAGGAGCATCGAGGCAAGCGACGGCTCGGCCGGACAAGGCGTGCCAAGCAATGCTCGGTGATGTTGCTCGATTGCGAGCGCCTGGATTGGCAACCGGAGGCGATCATCGCCGGCCTCGACGGTGCCTACGGCTACGAAGATCTGGTCCACCGCCTCTGCATCCTCGACGAGACCGAGATTCGCTATGCGGTCCCATTCCGGTGGAACAGCCTTGAGGTCTACCGGCCGGAAACCTGCCTGATCCACTACACTGACATGGAGACTCAGCCCTGGGTGTCGACGGACAACAGGAACGGCTGGCTCTGGTTGAACGAGGTCAAGCAGATGTTGGAGGCGGGCGCTCTGAGCTGGGCCGAAATCGAAGAGGAGGTGCGTTTCGGCCATTTTCGCCCGTCCTTGCTGGCCGAACTGCGCCTGCCGGCCGATCATTCCATCGCTGACCGGACGCGCAAGGCCATGCTGGACCGAATCGATGCCGACGCCGGATTCATCAAGCACCGGGCGGCTTATGCGGCGATGCGGGAGCGCGAAGCGGCGGCCCGATCATCATTGTCGACCCGGCTTCTCCCGCTGCGACGAACATTCGGACGCGCCGCCAGACGATACGGCCTGCGCTGACGGAACCGACCTGCGCGCTCGCCGGCTGACGGCATCCTCGATGATCCGGTCGAGAATTCTTGCCGCGCCATCACCCGGGAGGACGGCCTTGTCGACGAAGCTGCGTCCGAGGGTCAGGAGTTGCGCCCGATCGGAGTCGCGCAGGAAGCGGAGCCAGTCTGCCTCCTCGCGGAGAATCGGCAGCGGCCGATAGAGCGGAAGATTCAGGTCATAGCCGGCGACCGCGGCCGGCAAGCCGACCCGGGCGGCATCGAGGATCGCGGTCGAGGGTGTCGAGATCACGGCGTCGGCATGAGCGATCAAGGCCGGTGCCGTGAAGGCCTCCCAACGTGGGTCCGCCGGATCGATGAGCAGGATGTTCCGGCTCTCGGACAGGGCTCTTCGCCGTCCGTGATTAAGCCAGCGCCCGGCATGATGCGGCTTGACCAGGAAGCGCCATTCGGGCAGCGCCCGCGCCGTCGCGCAAAGGTCCGCGATGAACTGGCGGCGATAGAGGTCGCTGAACCGGTGCCAGTGGAGATTCTCGAAGACGGCGACGGTGACGCCGGTCGTGGCCTCGATCGGAAGTGGCGTCGCAGCGGGCTGTATCGGCTTCGGGCAACCGACGGCGACGCAGCGCGCCAGCGTTTCCGGCGATACCGCCGTCTCCAGCCGCGAGAGGTCCTGCCAGGTGAAGATCGTCGCCGAGGCGAAGGATACGGTCCTGTCATGGACCGAGTCGAAATAGGTCAGGCCGACATTCTCGTAGCCATGCTGAACCGTGTAGGTCCGGACGCCGCGGCTGCGCCCGTGGCGCGTCAGCGCGTGGCCCAGCCTGTGCGCGGGCAGGTCGCTTTCGGCGGCGGTCAGCAGCGCGTCATAGGCCTGATCGACCCACAGCGCGCCATTCAGGATCTCCGCCTCGGTCACGACGCGCGGGACGATCTGCATCTCGAGCAGCGCCCGATAGACCCGGGGCGACTCGGTCAGGACGCCCTGCGGCACCGCGATGGTCGGAACCAGATCCGTGCGCTGTCGGGCTGCCGCTATGATGGGTAGAAGCAGGTCGAGATCTTGCGGCAACGTCACGGCGATGAGGAGGCGCGTCTCGGCCGATGAGGTGCGGGCGGAACGTGGAGGCGAGGCGCGGACAGGCAGCGCCGATCGCAGCGTCTCCGCCCACTTGGTGGCAACGGCCGCGCCGGAATAGTCGGCGGCGATGATCGCCGCGGCGCTGTCGAGATGCCGCTTCACCAAAACCGGGTCCGTGAGATAGGCGCGAATGCCGTGCTCCCAGTCATCCGCGACGATGCACGCCTTCAGCGGTTCGAGCGCCGGAAGCATGGTGGCCACCACCGGCGTTCCGTGGCCGAGTGCCAGAGTGATCCGGTTCGATGACTTCGCCAGCATCAGGTCATCGGTCGGATTCGGCATTACGCAGAGATCGGCGGAGCGGATCAGTTCGTGGATCGCGACCGGGTCCCAATCGACATAGGCGGTCGGCAGCGCCAGGGGTTCGATATAGCGGTCATATTTATCCCGGCTGTTGCTCGCGACCACGAGATGGAGCGGAATGTCTCGGGAGATTCGCTCCAGAATCGGCGCGATGGAAAGCAGCGACAGCATTCCCTTGGCATGGCCGGAACCGTGGTTGCCGAACCAGAGGATGCGCTTGCCGGGCAGGCCGGATGCGACCGTCGCAACGGCGGACGATTTCTGTCTGGTACCCTTCGGTTGCGACGCCCCACCCTGGCGCCGCAACATCGCCGTGACGAGGCGCCAGTCGGCCTCGGATTCCACCGGGTCCGGGACCATGAGCACCGGCAGTTCGCGCGGCAGGCTCCGTCGCGCGATATCGGCCAGGAAGAGGCTGGGCGTGATCACGGCGGAGGCGAGGGCGGCGAGCGCGTCGAAATATTTTCGCCAGACCTTGCCGGACGCCCCCCGATAGCTCGGGTGCCAGATGTTCTCGCACTGGTCCAGCAGAACGGGGATGCCGGCATCGTCGGCAAGATGCGCCGCCGCGAGCGACCAGGGGTCGAAATACTTCACGATCACCAGGCAGTCGGCCTTGCGGACCTCTTTCAGATTCGTCCGCGAAATGAAGACGGAGTCGAATCCGAGCGCCTCCAGATGCGCCGCCGGAAGGAAGCAGCGATAGCGCAGGCTCGCGACCTGCGGATCCCGCTCCGGGGCGTACCAGGCGATCGTGATTCGGGATCGGTCTCCCGGCATCGAGACGGCGAAATCGAGAATCCGGCGGGCGAAATTGTCCCAGTCATAGTGCTCCACCGTGCCGCGGACATCGGTGTCGAGCTCGAAGGCGCGCTCGATCAGCGCACAGATCCGTTCGGTCGGCGCGCCGGGCTCGAAGAGGAAGCCGTTCTCGCCGTCGGCGATGAGATCCGGCGCGAAGCCGGTGCGGCTCGCAACAGGAACCACATTGCTCATCATCGCCTCGACCAGCGGAATCGGGCCACCCTCGAGAAGCGACGGCGACACGAACACGTCCATCTGCGCGTAAGCGTCGGGGTAGGCCGCGTAGTCCAGTTCCCAATACCGGAAGTTCGGGCAGGCTTCGAGCTCGGCGAATCGCGGATAGTCCTTCCAGTTCCGGCCGACCAGGAGAAACCTGCGATGCGGCATGCGCTGCACGATCTGGAGAATCATGTCGGGGTTCTTGCGCTCGTAGAACGCCGAGACAAAGCCAACAGCGCCAACCCCGGAGCGTCGATGGGGTCGGAACAGAAGCGGGTCTGCAGCGCCGAGAACGACCGCCGCCCGATCCTCGCGGAGCCCCTTGGCGACCATCGCCCGCGCGAACGCGGAGCAGCTGAAGATCACCTTCGTGCTGTCGTTCAGCCCGTCGACGATCTCCTTCTCGCTATAGGGTATGGGACTCGGATGCGTGAACCAGACGAGAAGGTTCGCAGACTTGAAGTGCGGCGAGTCGCGGCGATGCTTCAGATAGACCCATTGATGGGCGAAAAAATAGGTGCGCGCCTTCGGGAAGGGCGGCTGGTTCTCGATGATGATCCAACGTCCGTCCGTCCGCCGGCCGATCTCCGCGCAGATCGCTTCAAGAATCCAGCCTTCACACTTCGGCGGGATGATGAAGACGAGGTCGAATTCCTCAACGGAGGGCCTTGCGCGGTGCGCGGCGTTCCACCGTCGCAAGCGGTGGTGCGTGTCGCGCGCGAGGGCGCGCGCGGGGCCCGGAAGATGTCTTGCGAGAAACTGTCGCAGCCTCGACATCGGCGCTCGCACCATCAGCCCGATCCGGCGGGTCGGCACGGTTCCTGCGCCGTCTCGACGATCCCCGCCAACTGGGCTGCGCAGGCTTTCCAGTTCAGGTGGCGCGCCGTGGCGCTCACATCCAGGTCGAGCGAGAAGGCTCTCTCGATCAGGTCGCAGATCGTCCCGGCCGGCGCGTTGACGTCGAACAGGAAGCCGTTGCGGCCGTCCTCGATGATCTGCGGGGCGAAGCCGGTGCGGCTGGCGACAGGGACGCAGTTGCTCATCATCGCCTCGATCAGGGGGATGGGACCGCCTTCCAGGCGCGAGACCGAGACGAAGACGTCCATCTGCGCATAGAAGCCCGGATAATCGCTGTAGGGTGCCTCGGCATAACGGAAGTTTCCGCAGGCCAGGAGTTCGCCGAAACGAGGGTAGCTGCCCCAATTCCGTCCGAGAAGCAGGAACTGCCGGTGCGGCAGGCTCCGGACGATGTCCAGGACAGTGTCCGGAGCCTTTCGCTCGTAATAGGCCGTGCAGAACCCGACGGCTCCCCCACCGCGCCGATGCGGCCGGAAGAGCTCCTCGTCGGCGGCGCCGATGAGCGAGGCGAGCTTTCCCTCTTCGACGCCCCATTCTTTCAGCACCGGATAGAAGGTCGGGCTCATGCAGACGATCCGGGATGCGTGGTTGAGATAGCCGGCGAGCTGCTCCTGCGGCATGCCGATCCGCCGGGGATGCGTGAACCAGACCAGGGCCTTCCGGCCCCAGAGCCGCGGATTGTCCTCCAGATAGCGTGGGTAGATCGCGTAATGCGGAAAGAAATAGGCCCGCGCGTCGGGAAGCCGCCAGTTCACATGCCGGATGGAGCTCTTGCCGGGGTAGTGCCGTTGCAGGTCCTTGCAGATTCCCTCGAGAACCCAGCCTTGGGTTTTTTCCGGAATGGGGAAGATGAGATCGTCGAGATTTTCCGCCGCGTTCGAGGGGCGCAGAGAGTCGGGGCCCTCGAGCCGCAGCAGAAGCCGGAAGACGCCCTTCGACATTGCACGGCGGAGGCCCCGGTACCGGCGTCGGGTCAGCCATGAAAGGACGTTCAGGCACCAGATGACGGCACCGAACCCAGTTTCCAGTCCTGCGGCGATGAAGCGTCTCATCTGCGGCGCGGTCAGGCCTTCTCCCCGACGACGAGCGAGGTGGTGAAGTGCCGCTGCCTGCCCAGGCGGCGGAGCAGCCCGGCGGCAAGATGACCCGTGCGGCCACGCAGACCGAGATATTCGAGAAGCAGCGGGCTGAGGTTGATTTCGTTGATGTAGGCGGCATGGCCGACTCGAAACCCCGCCTTGCGGACCAGCCCAGTGATGCTTTCCATATTGAAGAATTGCACGCGGGTCCGGTCGCTCCAGTGCGAATAGAGCATGTTGCTCTTCCGCATGCCTTCGGTGATGTCGCAGTTCGGAACCGTGAGAATCACGTTCTTCCGGCACACGCGACGGTACTCGCGGAGCACGTTCTCGGGGTCGGGAAGATGCTCCAGCGTCTCGAAGGACACGATCGTGTCGACGCTGTCGTCGGCCTGATTCAGCTTGGCCGCGTCGGAGAGCGAGAACCGGTCCGGCATCTCCGTCCAGCTTGGGAACGGCTGAAGATCAATGCCGCGAATGTCGTATTCTCCGGCAAGCTCAAGAACGTAGGCGCCGCTGCCGCAGCCGACGTTGAGAATGGATCGCCCGGCATGCGCCTTGATGGCATCCAAGCGACAACGGTTCACTTCGCGGTTGGCGTAGGGCTGTTTCTGAATCTTGATGCTTGTTTTTTGGTCCGCAGGTGATGCATCGACGTTCGCGACGAAGGTCGGCGCATCCAGTTCCGCGCACAGATGCTGAAACTCCGTCTCCGGATCGAGGAGCGAGAGAAAGGGCGTCATGCTGATCAGGTTGACTCCGCGTTCGCGTAGCGCGAGTCGCACCTCCGACAGCCCTTCATGGTACTGCCGATAGCGGTCCTGCGGATCCACGCCCTTCCAGCGGGTATGCTGGTCATGGGCGTGATGGTTCTCCAGCAACGCGCAATTGTCGCAGCCGACGAGAATGACGTTCTTCGCGCCCATGTTCGCGGCGAGATTGGCGGCCGTCTGGGAGATCGAAGACCACTGATAGAGATAATCACCGTGCGGTCGACGCACCCAATCGAGAATGCGGCCGGCGTCGTTCGGTTGATGGGGCGGTTGCGTGTTCGGCTGGCCGTCGGCCTCGAAGCTGTAGAAGCGCCGGTCGGCCTGCGCGAACTGCGTCCGGGTGAGAACCGCTTTCGCCTTGCGGCGCTTGGTGATCCAGATGATCTCCGGCCGGGGCGCCTCTCCGGGCATGAACTCCGGGACATTGAGATCCGGATGTATCGTCACGCCATAGGTGACCGGCGCAAGTTTCCACGCCATATTCAGCCCGATTGTGATCTTGCCCTCGAGGAACGAGAGCGGGAAGACACGTACGCTGCTGCCGGTTCCGACGATGTAGATGTCGCTGCCGGGGTGCCTGCCGTAAAGTTCCGATACGGGCCTCATGCCTCTCCTGGGGGCTGCGTGTGGTCGGACCGGCTGTCGGTGGCGGCAGGCAAGGAGCGAGGCCCTTTCAACCGGTGGCCAGCCGGTCCATGACCGTAAAGGCGTCCGGCCGCAGATGGCGCTTTCCAATCTCGGCGCAGAGAATCTCCTCGGTCACGATGCCCTGTTCGAGACATTCCCTCAGGAGCGAGAAGAAGAAGCGCTCCTGGTTCGGATCGGGATGCGGGCGATAGATGCGGGTCGAAGCGCTGCCGGACAGGGCCGCCCTGATCCGCGAGATCCACGGTCGTGGGATGATGCCCCATTTTCGGGGCTGCCGCCCCGCCACGATCTTCGGCATGAAGTCGATCGGCAGGCCCGTCTTCCAGGGCTGGCTCGCCCGGCCGGTGTTGTGCAGCAGCTTCGTCTCGGGGCCGAGCGCGTCGAACGAGTTCCATGCCTCCTCGAGAGGGCCGATCGCGTCGTCCGGCTCGAGGAGCAGCGACATCCAGGGCCGGTAGTCGCGCGCGCCGGCGAACATCTCGTCGATCTGCTGCTCCCAGCGCCAATGCCGCAGCTTCGCGCAATCCAGAAGCATCACGCTGGAGGCGTAACAGGGAGGGCGACCGTCCTTGGGCGCTATCTTTCGTGCCAGAATTGCCTTGCCGCCCATGTCGCGCGTCAGCAGGTCGTGAATATCGCCGACGGCGAAGACGTCAGGATCGGTGACGATCGCCCGACCCTGATAATTCATCAACTGCGGCGGCAGGAACCGCAGCGGTGTGAAGGACTGCAGGTCCTCGTTGTCCCAGGTGGTGCGCCGGCCCTCGCGCGGATAGATCTGGCCTTGGCGCCGGTGCAGCGCGGGAAAATCCGACAGGGCGATGATCTCGACCGCGAACTTGTCCCGATTCCACGAATTCCGGACCATCGAGTAGGCGGAGACCCGGGCGCCGACCATCTGCTTGTGGTTGGTGTGAATGAAGACGGTCGGTTTCATTCCGCCTCCGTCCCCGGCTCGCGCCGGGGCCAGATCTCAGCGCCCACAGGTTGATATACACGGGAGGCCTTGAAGCGTCCAGATCCGCGAGCCGTCGCGGCATTCCCCGGCAGTCGCGCACAGACAACGGTCGTGATCGTTGATGATTTTTACAGTCACCCGTGCCGGTCGAATCCAAGCTCGCGGATTCACGTGGCTGGCCCGAAATTTGCAAGCTTCTCCATCGGGCGCGTAGGGAGGCAATGAATGACAAAATTCCTGACAACGCTACTGGGCGCGCTTCTGCTGTCGACAGCGGCACAGGCGGGTGTCGTCTACCAGTTTCACACCACCCGGGCGGCGGTCGGCGACCCCGAAATCGTCGGCGAGCCGGGATCGGCGTTTTCGGGTGTGGATCTGAAGCTGCATCTCTTTGACGACGGACCCGTCACGTTCGACGGCGACGGCTGCAGCTTCGAGGCGGCCGGTATCGGCGCCATCAGCGGTGCCTTTGGCGCTTATCCGCTTTGCGGCACGGAGCCGACGTTCCCCGAAATTCCGGTCGCGCTGGCGTGGATGACGCTCGATCTTCAGCCGCAGGGCGCGTTGCTCGTTGGAACCTTCTTCCTCAATACCTTGGAGGAAACCTTCACCATGGCCTCCAATCCCGGCGGGCTGTGGACCGGCACCTATACCAGCGACTTCGGCGATGACGGCTGCTTCTGGTCGCCGACGCCCTGTACCTTTGAGGGTTCATGGCGCCTCGTCTCGACGTCGTCGACCGCCGTTCCCGAGCCTGGAACGTTCGCCCTGATGCTCGTCGGCCTAGGTATTCTACTGACATCGCACCTAGCCGGGCGGCGCGCGGCCTTGACCGAGTTCGCCGGCACGCGATTTGCCTTGCCAAGATAAGGCTTCGAGGAGTGGAGGCCCGGACCGGAATCGAACCGATGTACGGGGATTTGCAGTCCCCTGCATGACCACTCTGCCACCGGGCCAGATGCGCCGGCCCGAAATCATGGCGGGCCGGCGGCAAGCGGCGACATATAAGCCTAGGCCGGCCGCGAATCAAGCACGTCACAGGCCTTTCGGAGCCACGCGTGACGGATCGCCCCATGGCCGGGAATGGTGCCGGGAATGGTTACGAGTGACATTGTCATCGCCTGAGGATGTCAGTATAAAGCCGCGCAGGGCCCCTAGGCTCGCTGGGGGCTCGCTGGGGGGCTTCCCGAGGGGGCCGGGCGCTTGGGGAAGACGACGGAGATATCATGGATTACGCTGCCGCGCGGCAGAACATGATCGAGGGTCAGATCCGCCCTAACAGGGTGACCGACGAGGAGTTGCTGGCGGCCTTGGCGTCGGTGCCGCGCGAACTGTTCGTGCCCGAGGCCCTGCGCAGCCTCGCCTATTGTGACGAGGACATCCCGATCGGCAATGGCCGATTCGTGATGGAGCCGATGGTCTTGGCACAGCTCCTGCAGATGGCGGCGATCCAGCCGGGCGACACCCTGCTCGATGTCGGCTGTGGGACCGGCTATTCATCCGCCCTGGCGGCGCGCCTGGCCAATACGGTGGTCGCCGTCGAGAGCGACAAGGCCCTGGCATCTCGGGCGGCCGATCTCTTCGCCGAGCTGTCGATCGGCAACGTCACTGTCGTCGAAGGACCGCTAGAGGAAGGCTGTCCAAAGCAGGGCCCCTACCAGGTCATTGTCCTCCAAGGCGCGGTGGAGTTCGTGCCGCCCGCGATTCTGCAGCAGCTCGCCGAGGGTGGGCGGCTCGTGGCCGTGGTGCTCCATGACGGCGTCGGCCGGGCGACTCTGATGAAGCGGACGCACGGCGTGACCTCGGGCCGGATCATCTTCGACGCGGCGGTGGCGCGTCTCCCGGGCTTCTCCCGACAACCGGGTTTCATCTTCTAGGCCCGGTGGATGCCTGACTCCCTTCCGCCGGAACTCACCGTCGCCGATCTGGCCGATCTTCGTCGGCAGAATCAAAGAGTGACCATAGTCGACGTACGTGAGGGTTGGGAGTGGGAGATCTGCCGGATCTCCGGAAGCCTTCATATGCCGCTCGATCATTTGACCGGCGAGGCAAGGATGTTGCCGAAGGACGAGCCGCTGGTGGTACTCTGCCATCACGGCATGCGCAGCCAGCAGGCGACGGCTTGGTTGCGCCGGAATGGGTACGATAATGCGGTGAACCTGAGCGGCGGGATCGACGCTTGGGCCCGGCAGGTTGAGCCATCGATGCAACGTTATTGAGACGTCGAGCGGAGATGGTTGACGGAACCAAAGGATTGTCGATGCAAGGCCGATCAGGAATTGGGGGAACGATGCGCCGATTTTACGGAGCGGTGGGTCGATTGGCAGCGGGCGCGGTCGCTGTCGTCATTGCCGTTCAAGGGGGCGTCGGGGCGGCGAGTGCGGAAACGCTGGTGGACGCCCTTGCCAAGGCCTATCAGAACAATCCGACGCTGCTGGCCGGGCGCGCCGAATTGCGGGCACGGGATGAGCTGGTGGCTCAGGCCCTGTCCGGCTGGCGCCCCACCGTCACGCTCAACGGCGAGGTCGGCCGCGAATGGCAGGAATCGTCGCCCGGCGGAAGCGAGACGCTGACTCCGCGTTCGGCGAACCTCAATCTGAATCAGCCGCTCTATCGCGGCGGCCGAACGGTGGCCGCCACCGACCAGGCAGAGAACCTCGTCCTTTCCCAGCGCGCGCAGCTTGCCTCGGTCGAGCAGAATGTCCTGCTCAACACCGTGGCGGCGTATATGGACGTCGTCCGCGATCAGGCCGTCCTGCAACTGACCATCAACAACGAGCAGGTTCTCCAACGTCAGCTTCAGGCCGCGCGCGACCGCTTCGAGGTCGGCGAGATTACCCGTACCGATGTTTCGCAGTCTGAGTCGCGGCTTGCGCTAGCGACCGCGAACCGCATCCAGGCCGAAGGCAATCTCACCGCTTCGCGCGCCGCCTATCGGGAGCTGGTCGGCGACATGCCGGGGACGCTGGAAGCGCCGGAGCTGTTGTTGACTCTGCCGGCGACGCAGGATGAAGCGATCGCCGGCTCGGTTCAGAATCCGGCTGTGCTGGCGGCGATTTTCGCTGAGAAGGCGGCGGTCGAGGGCGCGGATGTCGTATTCGGCGAGCTGCTGCCGCAGCTATCGCTGAATGGCGATCTGACGACGGGGGAGGATCTCTCGTTCGAAGGTGTCCGGACGGACGGTGCCTCAGTCACGGCACAGCTTGTCGTGCCGCTGTATCAGGGAGGGGAAGTGACCTCGCGCCTGCGGGAGGCGAAGCAGATCGCGTCGCAACGCCGCCTGCAGATCATCGAAGCACGGCGCAATGCGGCGCGCCAGGCGACGACGGCCTGGGAAGCGCTGCAGACCGCCATTGCCCAGATCGAGTCCTTCCAGGCTCAGGCGCGGGCGGCCGATATCGCGCTCGAAGGCGTCCGTCAGGAGGCGCAGGTCGGCGCCCGGACGATTTTGGACGTCCTCGATGCCGAGCAGGAGGCGCTGGACGCGCAGGTGAATGTCGTCACTGCGCAACGGGATCGGGTCGTCGCCGGGTTTCAGGTCTTGGCCGCGGTCGGACAGTTGACGGCCCCGGATCTGGATTTGCCGGTGAGCTATTACGATGTCGACGAGCATTACTTCGAGGTTCGCGACAAATGGTACGGCTTGGGGGCGCCGATCGAATGACATGCCGCGTTATTTGCGGCGAAATAATTGGATCTGTGTGCCCTGCGCCGATCGCCGGTAGAACCGGCTGTTGAGGGGGCGGGCGAATGAGCGAGACGCGTAGCCAGCAGGAACCGTCGATGGAGGAGATCCTGGCATCGATCCGGCGGATCATTTCCGAGGACGGCCAGGAACCGCAGAGCGAGTCGAAATCCGAGCCGCCGGAGAGGAGCGAGCCTCGTCTGGCCCAGCCGGCGCAAAGCGAACAGAAGCCGACACATGAAGAGGCGGAAAGGCCGCGGCTTCGGGCGGTCGGGAGCGGCGAGTCGGAGATTCTGGTCCTGACGGAGATGGTCGCCGAGGACGGATCCGTCGTCAGCCTCGCCGCGCAATCGCCGGCCGCCACAGATTTATCGACGACTCCCGAATCAGCGGGCCTTCCGGAGCCGCCTGATAGCCCGCCCGGGGAGCTGCCTGGGGAGTTGCCCGAGGAGTTGCCAGGGGATCTGCCCGAGGACTCACCCGTCGGCTCGTTCGGGGAGCCGGACGCAACGGAGCGGAAAATGCCGCCGGCGCTGGACGAGCGGGCGCCGGCTCAACCGGAGTCGGATCAGCCGGAGCTGGGCCCATCGGAGCTGGAACAGGCCCCCCCTGCAGAGACGGCGGAGCAACCGAAGGTCGAAACGGCCAAGCCGCAGGCTGAGACGATGCCCGCGTTCGAGGCCGATGACAGGATGGAGAGTGAAAAGATGTCGAATGAGGCGCGCAAGAAATTGGAGCTGGTCTCCCAGGAAGCCGAGGCGGCGTCGACAGCTGCTCTCGCCGAGCTGGCTCGCACGGTGTCGCGCGACAAGGAAACGCCGATAGATGGCGGCCGCTCGGTCGAGGATCTCGTGCGCGAAGCAGTGAAACCGATGCTTCGGCAATGGCTCGATGCCAATCTTCCCGATCTTGTCGAACGGGTCGTCCGCACCGAAATCCAACGAATGGTCCGACGGGCGGAAGACAAGGCCTAAGCGGCGGATACCTCCTTCGTCCGGATTCCTTGGACCGGGTTGTCGAACAGCCCGGTCCGATCAGTCAGAGTCAGTAAGAGAAGGTTCAGCGATGCTGGACAAGACCTTTCGGCCCGCCGAGGTCGAGGCCAGGCAATATGCATTGTGGGAGAAGTCGGATGCCTTCGCGGCGCATCCGGAGTCGTCCGCGCGACCCTACACCACCATGATGCCGCCGCCGAACGTGACCGGCAGCCTACATATGGGGCACGCGCTCAATCACACCCTGCAGGATATCCTGATTCGCTATCACCGGATGCGCGGCTTCGACGCGCTGTGGCAGCCGGGCACCGACCATGCCGGGATCGCGACGCAGATGGTCGTCGAGCGGCAGCTCGCGCAGGCGGGAATCGTGCTCGATCGGCCGGGCTCCCCGGGCGGCTCCAATGTCAAGACGATAGGCCGTGATGCGTTTATCGAGAAGGTCTGGGAGTGGAAGGCCCAGTCCGGCGGCACCATCATCCGGCAACTTCACCGCCTGGGCGACTCGGCGGACTGGTCGCGTGAACGCTTCACCATGGATGAGGGCCTGAGCGAGGCCGTTCGCAAGGTCTTCGTCGACCTCTATAAGCAGGGCCTGATCTACCGCGACAAGAGGCTGGTCAACTGGGACCCGAAGCTGCACACCGCCGTTTCCGACCTCGAGGTCGAGCAGCGCGAGGTCAAAGGACATCTCTGGCATTTCCGCTACCCAATCGAGGGGCGGGACGGAGCCTACATCGTCGTCGCCACGACGCGACCCGAGACGATGCTGGGCGACACCGCCGTTGCCGTCCATCCGGACGACGAGCGCTACAAGGATCTGATCGGTCAGCATGTCATCCTGCCGCTGGTCGGGCGGCGGATTCCGATCGTCGCCGATCTGCATGCCGACCCCGAAACCGGCAGCGGCGCGGTCAAGATCACGCCGGCGCATGATTTCAACGATTTCGAGGTCGGCCGCCGGCATGACCTCGAGCGCGTGAACATCTTCGACGAGAATGCCTGCCTCAACGAGAACGTGCCGGCGGCCTATCGGGGGCTCGAGCGGTACGAGGCCCGCGAGCGGATCGTTGCCGACCTGCAGGCCGAAGGGCTCGTCGAGCGGATCGACGATCACACCCTGATGCTTCCTTACGGGGATCGCTCCGGCGTCGTCATCGAGCCCTGGTTGACCGACCAGTGGTACGTCGATGCGGCGACGCTGGCCAAGCCTGCCATCGCCGCGGTCGAAGAGGGGCGCACGAAATTTGTGCCGCAGCAGTGGGAGGCGACCTACTTCGAGTGGATGCGGAATATCCAGCCCTGGTGCATTTCGCGGCAGATCTGGTGGGGGCACCAGATTCCGGCCTGGTACGGGCCGGACGGTGAGGTATTCGTCGAGATGACCGAGGAGGCGGTCGAGGCCGCCGCGGCCAAGCATTACGGCAAGAGCGTGCCGCTGCGGCGCGACGCCGATGTCCTGGACACTTGGTTCTCCTCCGGGCTCTGGCCGTTTTCCACGCTCGGCTGGCCGCAGCGAACCCCGGAACTGGACCGCTACTACCCAGGGGACGTGCTCGTTACCGCCTTCGACATCATCTTCTTCTGGGTTGCCCGGATGATGATGCTGGGCCTGCATTTCATGGGGGACGTGCCGTTCCGCACCGTCTACATCCACGCCTTGGTGCGCGACGAGTTCGGCCAGAAGATGTCGAAGTCGAAGGGCAATATCATCGACCCCGTCGACCTCATCGAGAAATACGGCGCCGACGCGCTGCGCTTCACCCTGACCGCGCTCGCCGCCCAAGGCCGCGACGTCAAGCTCTCCGAAGGGCGGGTCGAGGGATACCGGAACTTCGCGACGAAGCTGTGGAACGCGGCGCGGTTCTGCCAGATGAACGGCTGCCAGCCGGACCCCGCCTTTGACCCGAAGGCCTGCAGCCAAGCGGTGAACCGCTGGATTGTCGGTCGTGTCGTAGAGACGGCCCGCCGGGTCGAGGTGGCGCTGGCGGCCTATCGCTTCAACGACGCGGCCAACGCCCTGTACCACTTCATCTGGCACGAGTTCTGCGATTGGCACCTTGAGTTCGCGAAGCCGATTCTGACTGGCGAGAATGCGGCGGCGAAGCAGGAGACCGGGGCCGCCACGGCGTGGGCCTTGGGGCAGTTGCTTCACCTTTTGCACCCCTTCATGCCGTTCCTGACGGAGGAACTGTGGCGTCAGACGGGCGGCGCGGCGGCCGCAGACAGGATGCTGATCACCGACGAATGGCCGGTCTATCCGCCGGAGCTGGTGGACGAGGCGGCAGCGGCCGAGATGGACTGGGTGATCCGTCTGATCACCGAGGTCCGTGCCGTGCGCTCCGAGATGAACGTTCCCCCCGCAGCGCAGATTCCGATGCAGTTGCGCGGCGCCGACAACACCATGCGCGCGCGTCTCGATAGGCATCGCGAGCTGATTCTGCGGCTGGCGCGGCTGTCGTCCATCGCGGTTACGGCGGACGAGCCGCCAAAAGGCGCGGTTCAGATCGTGGTCGACGAGGCGACGGTGATCCTGCCGCTGGCGGAGTTCGTCGATGTCGAGCAGGAAAAGGCGCGACTCAATAAGGAGATCGCGAAGCTGGCGGCGGACACGGCCAAGATCGAGAAGAAACTTGCCAACGAGCAGTTCCTCGCCAAGGCCCCGCCGGAGGTTGTCGATGACCAGCGCGAGCGGCTCGCCGAGGCGGTTCAGGTGCGGAACAAGCTGAAAGGCGCGCTCGACCGGCTGGCGGCGATGTAGCCGGTGGAGCGGCGACCGATGCGGGCCGGTGACCGGATCGCAGCGGGAGCGCTCCTCCTTCTTGCCCAAAGCTTGGTTGTCCCAGCGGCCGCGAAGACCTTCACCGTCGAGGGGGTGACCTTCAGCGACGAGCTGGGGGGCTTCACGCTGCTCGGAGTGACGGGGCGCGGCCTGCTCGACGACCCCTTCGTCGTCATTGAGGAGGTGACGGGGCCGGGGGAGATCGTTCTCGTCATCCGCGGCCTCGCGCCGCGGTTCGGCAACCGGATCGGTTCGCAGCATATGGTCGGTTTCGCCATGACCAAGGTGGCGATCAACCGCACCGGCCGGCCCTGGTACGAATATGAGCTGGAGCTTCGCGAAGTTCTGGACTCTCACAGTCCCTATGGCGATGGGCTGTCCTTCGGTCAGGCGACCATGATCGGCCGACCCTTCCTGTCGAGCGCTTTCTCGCGGAATGCCGAGGTGGATGAGCCTTATGACTCCGTCTCGTTCTGGGACGGCGCCGTGGAAGCGGGGGAAAAGGCGAGCTTCAGCATCGTCGTAAGCGACACCTCACCGGTCTCGGAGTTCTACCTGTTCCAGCAGCCGTTGCGCGCGGTCGCGCAGCTTGGCGAGGAAAGGTGAGGCGGCGCGAACCGCAAGAGGTTGCGATAATTCGGCAGATCGACCTTACGACGCCAAACCGTCCGCGAGCGTCCGCGTGAGCGCTTCGGCAATTTGGCCGCTTCGATCGAGGCGCGGATTGAAGATGGTGACCTCGATACCGATAGCGCGGCCGCTCGCGACGGCTGTGCGCAGCACCGTCGTAAGCTCGTCCCAGGCGAGTCCATCCGGCATGCGGTAGTCGACCGCCGGCATGATCGCGTCGTCGAGAACGTCGGCATCGAGGTGGAGCCAGAACCCGGCCAGCTCGTCGCGCGTCAGGTGAGCCACGGCACCCGTTGCGGCCGCTCCGGCACCAACGCGCCGGATCTCGACAAGGTCGATGGTCCGGAGCCGCTCCGGTACTGGCTGGCTGCCATACTGCTCCGCCATCTCCGCATCGCGCTGGCCGAACAGCACCGCGTCCTCATCGCGCATGAGGGGCCGGCGGCCCTCCAGGTCGGTGACGATATCCGGACCGCGCCCGGTCGCAAGCGCCAGATCCATCGAGGCGCCTTCTCCCGTCGGCTCGGCCTCGGGCTGATAGAAGTCCGCGTGTCCGTCCATGAATAGAAGCCCGTAACGCCCGCGCCGCCTCAGCGCGAGGAGGTTTCCAAGCAAAATCGAGCAGTCGCCGCCGAGCACGATCGGGAACTCGCCGCGGTCCAGCACGCTGCCCACGGCATCGGCGAGTTCGATCGAGTAGTCACGGATGCCGGCCGGGTTCAGCATCATCGTTTCCCGATCCCGCAAGGCGTCGTGCGGCGGTGGGGTGACGCGTCCGGCATGGCGGGCGTTCAGCTTCTCGGCGAGGCCCGCCTCGAGAAGCGCCTCAGGCAGGAACTCGACCCCGGTCGGGCGCAGACCGAGGATCGATGGGGCCTCGACGATGGCAAAGCGGGGTGCCGTCATGACATCTCTCCTTTGGGCAGGAGGCGAGATCGCACAGACGACAGGTGTGGTTACAATGCTCGCGGTCAAGCGTAAAGCAGCTTGTCGAGAAGACGCCCCAGCACATCGCGTTCTTTCACCGAGAGCAGGTTCATCCGTTCGAACTGCGCCAACGGTTAGCGCAAATAAAAAGTGCATATACGGTCAGATTGCATCGAATATTTGCGTAAGACCGCCATCGATGGTACGGTACCTGCCTCAATTCGTCAGAATCACAGGGAGCCGGTCATGAAACTCGCCATTGGAAACCTGGTCGCGACCGCATTGGCCGCGACCCTTCTCTTCGGCCAATCCGCAAGCGCGGAAGAGTTGGTTGTCGCCACCGATACGGCCTTCGTGCCGTTCGAGTTCAAGGATGGCGACAAATATGTCGGCTTCGATATCGATCTCTGGGACGAGATCGCGAAGGATCTCGGCCTCGATTACGAGCTTCAGCCGATGGACTTCAACGGCATAATCCCGGCGCTCCAGACCAAGCAGGTCGACGTGGCGCTCGCCGGCATAACCATCAAGGACGAGCGCAAGAAGGTCATCGACTTCTCCGACGGCTACTACGACAGCGGCTTCCTGCTGATGGTTCCCGCCGACAGCGCGATCAAGAGCGCGGAAGATCTCGCCGGCAAGACGCTGGCCGTCAAGACCGGCACTTCGGCGACCGATTACGCAAAGGAGAATTTCAAGGAGACCGAACTCCGGCAGTTTCCGAACATCGACAACGCCTATCTCGAACTGCAGACCGGCCGCGTCGACGCTGCCATGCACGACACGCCGAACGTGCTCTATTACATAGCCAATGCCGGGGACGGGAGGGTCAAGGCCGTCGGCAAGCAGATGATGGCGCACGAGTACGGCATCGCGTTTCCGAAAGGCAGCGACCTCGTCGCCAAGGTCAATGAAGCGCTGAAGGCCATCAAGGCCGACGGCCGCTATGCGGCGATCTACAAGAAGTGGTTCGGCACCGAGCCGCAGAGCTGACGCCTTTCGTTGATTGCGCGCGCTCCGGGGTTCAACTCGGACGCGCGCTTTCTCCCTGAGTCGGTGGATCGCTGCCCTGGGCTTGGTCCGCGGTTCCGGATTGGCCGGATTGGATAGGGTTATGGAATTCGAATGGACCGTCGTGGTGGACGCATTGCCGGCTCTCCTCAAGGGTGCGCGGCTGACCATCCTGATCGCGCTTGCAGGCCTCACCGGCGGTCTCGTCGTCGGGTTTGTCTCCGGCCTGATGCGCGCCTATGGCAATGCCGCGGTCAACGGGCTGGCCTTCACCTACATTGAACTGATCCGCGGCACGCCGATCGTCGTGCAGGTGATGTTCATCTACTTCGCCCTTCCCACACTGGCCGACATCCGCGTCGATCCGCTGACGGCGGCAATCATCGCAATCGTCGTGAACGCGGGCGCCTATATTGCCGAAATCGTGCGCGGCGCCTTCCTGTCCGTCCACAAGGGGTTGCGTGAGGCGGGCCTCGCGCTCGGCCTGCCGGTGTGGAAAGTCCTCGTCTACATCATCGGTCCGGTCGCCTTCCGACGCATGATCCCGCCGCTCGGCAATCAGTTCATCGTCAGCCTGAAGGACACATCGCTGTTCATCGTCATCGGCGTCGGCGAGTTGACGCGCCAGGGACAGGAAATCATGGCGGCGAACTTCCGGGCGGTCGAGATATGGTCCGCGGTCGCGATCCTCTATCTGGTCATGACGGGAACGCTCACTCTCATTCTGCGCGTCACCGAAAAGCGGATGCGCATCCTATGAGCATCGTCGAATTCAAGAAGGTGACCAAGCGGTTCGGCGCTCTTCTGGTGCTTGACCAAATCGATCTTTCGATCGAGGCCGGAGAGGTCGTTGTCGTCATCGGTCCCTCGGGGTCCGGAAAATCGACACTTCTCCGATGCATCAACGCGCTCGAGCTCATCGATGGCGGCAACCTCATCGTCGACGGCATCAGCGTGCGCGCCGGCGGTTCGAAAGTGCGGCTGATTCGCCAGGAAGCCGGCATGGTCTTCCAGCAGTTCAATCTCTTTCCGCAGATGACTGCGCTCCAGAATGTCGCCTTCGGACCGCAAAGGGTTCGCGGACTGAGTCGACGGGAAGCACGCCGCCAAGCGCGCGAGATGCTTGCCAAGGTCGGTCTCGCCGATCGCGTCGACCACTATCCCGGCGAACTTTCGGGGGGACAGCAGCAACGCGTCGCGATCGCCCGCGCGCTTGCCGTGAAGCCGAAGCTGATGCTGTTCGACGAGCCGACCTCCGCGCTCGATCCGGAATTGCGCCATGAAGTCCTTCGCGTCATGCAGGCGCTTGCGGAAGAGGGCATGACGATGATCGTCGTCACGCACGAAATAGCATTCGCACGCAAGGTAGGAACGCGGCTCGTCTTCATGGAGGATGGCAAGATCGCGGTCGACGGATCGCCGTCCGACCTGCTCGACAGCCCTGACAATGTCCGCCTCCAAGAGTTCCTGCAACATGTCGCCTGACCCGGTTCGGCTACCGTTTCTGGAGGTATCGGGCGCACCCTATGATATCGGCCATGCCCTCGGCCGGTTCGGCGCGCGCGCGGTCCATGAGCATCTGACGGCCACGCCGGCATGGCGCGAGCTGATGCCGCGCGCCGGCGACGAGCGCATCCCCCGGATGGCCACCGCCGTGCGTTCGCAGTTCCCGTGCTACTGGGCCGAACTGCATGGGCTTGCCGACGGGCTTGGGCTGCCGTTCGACGAGGTTTTCTTGTGGAACTGCCGGGGCGATATCCGATCAATGGCTCCGGACGGCTGCACCACGGTGCAGTTTCCGGGAGCGCCGCCGGGAGCCTCACATCTCATCGGTCACAACGAGGACGGCGATCCGGGCTTTGCCGGACACTGCGCCCTCGCGAGAATCGCATCGGAGGCTGGAACCGCCTTCACCGCTTTCGTCTATCCGGGATCCCTGCCTGGACACGCATTTGCCGTGACCGCCGCCGGGCTCGTCCAGACCGTCAACAATGTTCGGGCGCTCGATGGCGGCGCCGGTGTTCCGCGCATGATCCTGACGCGGGCCGTGCTCGATGCGCGCGATCTCGACGGCGCCCTCGCTCTTCTCCGATCTGCCGATCGGGCCGGCGCCTTCCACCTCACGCTGGCGCAGGCGGGCGATGATCGGCTGCTGAGCGTCGAATTCACCGCGACTCGCCTTTCGGTGCGCCGGATCAGGACGCCCGGCGTTCACGCCAATCATCTCATTCATGCCGATATGGACCGGGTCTCGCAGATCGTGACCGGTTCGTCGGGGCAGCGGCAGGCACGCGGCAACAAGCTGATCGGCCAAATGCGCCAAGCCGCCGGTGAGCCGGACGCCTTGCGGGTGTTGTGGGACGCCGACGATCCCGAGCTTCCGATTCACCGCACCGATCCTGCCGATCCCGATGTCGAGAACACGCTTGCAACCGCGATCTTCGGCGTCACCGCTGACAAGGTGGAGTGGAGTGTCTACGATGTTCCCCGGCAGCCCGCGCGCTTCGTCATGGGAGGCGGGCTTGTACCGGCGGCGGCCTGAAACGACGGTGGCCTGATGGCGGAGGGAAGTGTGGCCAGACCACCGCAGACTGTCGAGGAACTCAGGGCGCTGGCGATCCGCATCGGTCGTGACGAGGCTGAAATCTCGCTTGGCGCCAAAGCCCATGACGTCTTCGCCAAGCTCGTCGATGCGCCGGAGCAGTCGGCCGTGCGATCGATCTCCGAGCTGGCCGGCCTCCTCGGCGTCAACCCCTCGACCCTGACCCGTCTCGCCAAGCGTCTCGGCTATGACGGCTTCAGCGAATTCCAGAGCGTCTTTCGCAACGCGATCGCCAACGACCAGCGCCATTTCTACAGCCGTCAGGCCGGTCGGCTTTTGAGTGCGCAAGCGGGCACAGCGGCCGAGTTGGAGGTCTTCGAGCGCTTGGCGCGCGAGTCGACGGCGAATATCAACGGCTTTCTCGGCCAGTTGGAGCCCGAGTCCCTGCAAGGTGCGATAGAACTGTTTGCCACGGCAGGTCGGGTTCGCCTTCATGGCGTCCGCCAGTTTCATGCGCTGGCGAGCTTTCTTACCTATGGACTCGGCATGCTCCGTTCAGATGTTGCGCTCCTCGATTCGCCCCGGTTGGGTGTCGCCGAAGCGATATCCCAGCTCGACGAGGGGGACTTGGTCGTGGTCGCCAGTTGCGCGCCCTATACACGAAGCGTAGCGCATGTCGCCGGGATCGCCGCCGCGAACGGACACTCGGTCGTCGCGATTACGGACTCGCGCGCGTCGCCCCTGGTTCCGCCCGCCCGGCACGCTTTCTTCATCCCCCATGCCAGCAGTTTCTACTCCAACAGCATGGGTGCCTATGTCGTATTCTGTGAAGGGCTGCTCAATCTGGTTGCGAGAAGGCTAGGGCGCCGGGCGCTCAGCGCACTTGCGGAGCGCGAGCGGCTGATCGCAGACATGCGTGTGGAAATCGAATAGCCACGCGCGGCACGGCATCGGGTTTCCCGTATCAGATCAGGGGGTCGAGCGCTTCGATCAGCCGGTCGACTTCCTCCAGCCTGTTGTAATGCGCCATGCCGACCCGCAGGACGCCATCCTCCGGGTCCAGCCCCAGCGCCTCGACGCAGCGGTGGGCGTAGAAATTGCCGTAGCCGACGGCGATCCGCTCGCGCTCGAGGGCCGTCTGCAAGGCCTGTGACGAGCGACCCGGAACCGCGAAGGAGATTGTCGGCGCCCGCCGGCCATCGGCCATGGTCGGCTCGCCGATCAGCCGCAGACCGGGCTTCCCGCGCAGGAAATCCAGCAGCCGATCGGCCAAACGCTCCTCATGTGCGGCCATCAGCGCATAGACCCGCCCGGCGCGCTTGTGAAAGCTGTTCTCGGGCGCGTCGAAATGGTGGCGATAGACGGCATCGAAATAGTCCGCGACGCCGACCAGCCCGGCGGTCAGTTCGTGGTTCGGGCCGCCGGGATTGAGCTTCAGCGGGATGTCGTCCTCACCGATGAAGAAATGATTCTGGCCGCGCGCCGACAGAAGATGCTCGCGCTTGCCATAGAGAATGCCGAGATGCGGGCCGAAGACCTTGTAGGCGCTGAAGGTGTAGAAATCGACGTCGAGCGCCTTGACGTCGACCTGCCGATGCGGGGCGAAGGCGACGCCGTCGACGCAGACCCGCGCCCCGGCCGCGTGGATCTTGCGGGTGAGATGGGCGACGTCGTGAATCGTGCCGACGACGTTCGAGCAATGGGTGAAGCAGACGAGCCGGGTGCGGTCCGTGAGGAGAGCGTCGAGATCCGCTTCCGCCAGGGCGCCGTTCGACGGGTCGATCCGCCATTCCTTGACGGTCACGCCGAACTCCGCGAGCCGACGCCAGGCGCCGTTGTTCGCCTCATGGTCGAGATTGGTGACGATCAGTTCGTCGCCAGGCGCGAAAGCGGAGCGGAGCGCCTGAGCGAGGACATAGACGTTCATCGTCGTGGACGGGCCGACGATCACCTCGTCCGGCTCGGCGTTGATCAGTTCGGCGACCGCGCGCCGGCCGCGGGCGATCCGCTCGGTCGCATCGGCGGAGGGCGCAAAGCTCCAGGCCGGCTGCACCTGCGCCTCGGTCATATAAGACCGGACCCGGTCGATGACGCTCTGCGGCGCATAGCTGCCGCCGGCGTTCTCGAAGAAGGCCCAGCCATTGCCGAGCGGCGGAAACTGGCGACGGACGAAGTCGAGATCGAGGCTCTCTCTTGGCACGGCTCTGTATCTGCTTGGAGGGTAGGGGCAGGACGTGCGGTATTCTACCGAGCGTCAGCGAAGGCCGTCGACAGGAAACTCGTCAGGTCCGCTACCGGTCCTTGATCAAATGGTGTTCAACACCGAGATGTGAGGGGACGTGAGCCCGGCATCGGAGTATGCTTTGCCATATGGCGGGTCGCGGCTCTTTCGTGGCCGACGGCCGGATTGAGCGTTGCGCCACGATGACCCGCGGCCCTCGAACCAATGGTTCGGGAGGACAAACATGGCCATCGGAAACTTCATCCGAAACCCCATCGAGTGGGGATGGGATCAGCTCAGACTTATAAATCTCGCCATGGAACGGGCGGGCCAATCCCTGCATCATACCCGGGAAGTCCGACATGTCCCGGTCCCGGCGGTCCGCCGGATCGAGGCGGCCGACCTGAAGGATGTCCTTGTCAAAGGCCTCGGCGATTTCGGGGCCTACCGGACGGACGTCATCTTCCTCTGCCTCATCTATCCCATCGTGGGCGTCTTCCTGGCACGGCTGACGTTCGGCTACGACATGCTGCCGCTGCTATTCCCGCTGGCGGCCGGCTTCGCGCTCATCGGCCCGGTCGCGGCGGTCGGCCTCTATGAAATGAGCCGGCGACGCGAACAGGGCATCGA
The DNA here is from genome assembly GCA_003576685.1 of Virgifigura deserti. GTDB lineage: Bacteria > Pseudomonadota > Alphaproteobacteria > Dongiales > Dongiaceae > Virgifigura > Virgifigura deserti. Next base: position 674,154 of record QOZR01000001.1, on the reverse strand, counting down.
CATTACCTGGGTGGACGCGTTCGGCGTGGTTCGCTCGCCCGGGTTCGGCTCGATCGTGCTACTGGGCCTGCTGCTGCTGGCGATCTTCCTGCTCTGGCTGGCCGCGGCCTATGGGATCTACGCGCTCACGCTCGGCCCCGAGCCGCCGGCCTCGGTCAACGCGTTCATCCGCGACATCTTCACGACGAGTGCCGGTTGGGCGATGATCGGTGTGGGCGTGGGCGTCGGCTTCCTCTTCGCCTTGCTGGTGCTGACGATCAGTGTGGTGTCGTTCCCGCTGTTGCTCGACCGGGATGTGGGGCTCGCCACGGCGGTGCGGACGTCGATCCGCGCCGTGCTTATGAACCCGGGCCCGATGGCGCTCTGGGGGCTGATCGTCGCGGGCGGCTTGGCCATTGGGTCGATCCCGGTGTTTCTCGGCCTCATCATCGTCATGCCCGTCCTAGGACACGCAACCTGGCACCTGTATCGCAAGGTAGTGCCGCGCTGACCCGCGGCACTCCAATGCGCTCTGGAGACAAGCCTCGTTGGCTGACCGTCCGGTTGGCAGCCATGCGCGGGCTGCGCAGGTATATGCGCTATAAATGGCTGGAGGCGGTTTCCCGAGGTCGGTATCCTTCGCTTTAGAGGGATAGGGAGAGAAGCGAGGCGACGGCCGATGACCGCCAAAGCGACGTTCGACAAGAGCAAACTACCCAGCCGGCACGTCTCGGTCGGGCCCGACCGTGCCCCGCACCGATCCTATTACTATGCCATGGGTATGACGGCGGAGGAGATCGCGCAGCCCTTCGTCGGCGTGGCGACCACCTGGAACGAGGCGGCGCCTTGCAACATCGCGCTGGCGCGGCAGGCTCAGGCGGTGAAGAAGGGCGTCAAGGCCGGTGGCGGAACGCCGCGGGAATTCACCACCATCACCGTGACGGACGGCATCGCCATGGGCCATGCCGGCATGAAATCCTCGCTGGTCAGCCGCGAGGTCATCGCCGACTCGGTCGAGCTGACGATGCGCGGCCACTGCTACGATGCGCTGGTCGGGATCGCCGGCTGCGACAAGTCTCTGCCGGCCTTGATGATGGCCATGGTGCGGCTCAACGTTCCCTCGGTCTTCATGTATGGCGGCTCGATCCTGCCCGGTCGGTTCCGCGGCCGGGACGTGACCGTGCAGGATGTGTTCGAGGCGGTCGGAAGCCATTCCGCCGGCAAGATGTCGGACGAGGATCTGCACGACCTGGAATGCGTCGCCTGCCCGTCCGCCGGCTCCTGCGGCGGCCAGTTCACCGCGAACACGATGGCCTGCGTCTCGGAGGCGATCGGCTTGGCGCTGCCCGGCTCGGCCGGCGCCCCGGCGCCCTACGAATCGCGCGACGCCTATGCCGAGGCGTCCGGAGAAATGGTGATGCGGCTGATCGAATCGAATCTGCGGCCGCGGGACATCGTGACGCGCAAGGCGTTGGAGAACGCCGCCATGATCGTTGCCGCGTCGGGCGGCTCGACCAATGCCGGCCTGCACCTGCCGGCGATCGCCCACGAGATCGGGATCGACTTCGACCTGCATGACGTCTGCGCGATCTTCAAGCGGACGCCCTACATTGCCGACCTCAAGCCGGGCGGCCGCTTCGTCGCCAAGGATATGTTCGAGATCGGCGGCGTGCCGGTGCTGATGAAGGCGCTGCTCGACGGCGGCTACCTGCATGGCGACTGCATCACCGTCACCGGCAAGACGATCGCCGAGAATCTCGAGAATGTGACGATTCCGACGGACCAGGAGGTGGTCCGGCCGACGAGCAGCCCGCTCTCGCCGACCGGGGGCGTCGTCGGGCTCCGCGGAAATCTAGCGCCGCAAGGGGCGATCGTCAAAGTCGCCGGGATGAAGAAGCTGACTTTCACCGGGCCGGCGCGCTGCTTCGATTGCGAGGAGGAGGCCTTCGACGCCGTCGAGCGGGGCGACTACAAGGCTGGCGAGGTGCTGGTGATCCGCTATGAGGGGCCGCGGGGCGGGCCCGGCATGCGCGAAATGCTGGCGACCACGGCGGCGATCTATGGCCAGGGCATGGGCGATCAGGTGGCGCTCATCACCGATGGCCGGTTCTCCGGCGCGACGCGCGGCTTCTGCATCGGCCATGTCGGCCCGGAGGCGGCGGTCGGCGGCCCCATCGGCCTGCTGAAGGACGGCGATACCATTCGCATCGACGCGGAGAAGGGGACGCTCGAGGTCGATCTGACCGAAGCGGAACTGGCGGCGCGGCGCGGCGAATGGAAGTCGCGGCGGCATGACTTCCAGTCCGGGGCGCTGTGGCGCTATGCCCAGACGGTTGGTGACGCGGAGAAGGGCGCCGTCTGCCATCCCGGCGGACAGGCCGAGACGCACATCTACGCGGACATTTAGGCCTTTCCGTGGCCCGAATCGCCGTCGGCGGGTTTCAGCACGAAACCAACACATTCGCCCCCTCGAAAGCCCGGTTCGCCGATTTCGAGCGGGGCGCGGGCTGGCCGGGTCTGACCGCCGGGCCGGCACTGTTCGAGACAGTGGCCGGAATCAACCTGCCGGTCACCGGCTTCGTCGACGCGGCCCGTGCGGCCGGACACGATCTGGTGCCGCTGCTCTGGTGCGCGGCGACTCCGTCCGCCCATGTCGAGCAAGCGGCATTCGAGCGGATCGCCGAGGCGCTGCTGCAGCGCCTGACCGAGGCCCTGCCGGTCGATGGTGTCTATCTCGACCTGCATGGCGCCATGGTGACGGAGCATCTGGAAGACGGCGACGGCGAGTTGCTGCGACGGGTGCGGGCGCTGGTCGGGCCGGCGGTGCCCGTCGTGGCCAGTCTCGACTTTCATGCGAACGTCACCGCGGAGATGGTGGCGCAGGTCTCGGCCCTGGTCGCCTATCGGACCTATCCGCATATCGACATGGATGCGACGGGTGCCCGGGCGGCGCGGCTTCTCGATCGGCTTCTGACCGACGATGCTGCAGTCCATAAGGCGATGCGCAAGCTGCTCTTCCTGATCCCGCTGCCGTGGCAATGTACGCTGATCGAGCCGATGGCCTCGATCTACCGAGAGCTGGAGGCGCTGGAGGAGGGCGAGGTGCTGAGCCTGTCCTTCGCGCCGGGCTTCCCGCCGGCGGACATCGCCGAATGCGGCCCGTCGGTGATGGCCTATGGGCGAAGCCAGCAGGCGGCCGATCAAGCCGCCGAGACGCTGGCCGATATGATCGGCCGGCGGGAGGCCGACTTCGCCGGCAGAGTCTACTCGCCCGATGAGGCCGTGCGCAGCGCCCAGGACCTGGTGCGGCAAGGCACCCGGCCGGTGGTGCTGGCTGACACCCAGGACAATCCGGGCGCCGGCGGGAGCTCCGACACGGTCGGCCTGCTCGACGCGCTGGTCCGGTTGGGGGCGGAAGGCGCGGTGGTCGCGGTTCTCCATGATCCCGAAGTCGCAGCGGCGGCGCATGCGGTGGGGCAGGGCGGCGAGATTACCGTGAGGCTCGGAGCCAAGTCCGGCTTACCGGGACATCGACCTTTCGACGGCACCTTTCGGGTAGAGCGGCTGGGCGACGGCAGCTTCGCCGCGACCGGCCCTTTCTATCGCGGCTCCCGGATGCGTCTCGGCCCCATGGCGCTGCTGTCGGTCGCCGGAGTCCGGGTGATCGTGGCCAGCGTGAAGCAGCAGGCGGCGGACCAGGCGATGTTCCGCCATCTCGGCGTCGAGCCGGCCGAGCAGAACATTCTGGCGCTCAAGAGTTCCGTCCATTTCCGCGCTGATTTCCAGCCGATCGCGGGGACCGTCCTGGTCGTTGCCGCGCCAGGGCCGAACCCCATCGACCACCGCCTGTTGCCCTATCGGCGCCTGCGGTCAGGCGTGCGGCTGATGCCGGCGGAGCCGACGCATCGGTGAAGCGGTGTCCAGTCCGCAGAGAGTGCCGCGCGGAAACTCAGCCGACGTTTGCCAGGCCGATGCCGGTCCGCGTGCATTTGATTTTGACGTATTCGTCAGTGCGAAGATGGCGCCCGATCGCGCTCGAAGCCAGATAGGCCTGACCGTGGAAACCGCACATCAATTCATTCTGAGCGTCGGGGCCGCGAATCACGTCGAGGGCGGTATCGGGCTGGCATTCGCCGCGTGGCGTCGCTATCGCGCAGACGAGAATAACGACCTGAAAGAGGCTCATGGCTGCTCTCCAACCAGAGTGGGCCGACGCCTCTCTCAAAACTTTTCTTGGACTGCCCTCCGATCCCCGCCAGCGGCGCTTTCATCAGCACGTGCCTTCATGACGGAGATTTGCGGCGAGAATTGCCCGAAAATCGTTAACATTCTACGAACTTCGCAGCTCTATGAACGGGAACAAATCAACCGTCGCCAACGTCCCTTAGGAGGCTGGGGAAAGGCCGGTGACGTTGTCGGAGAAAGCCATGGACGCAGCAGCGGGGAAGCAGCCGCGCATCGTGATCGTCGGTGCCGGGTTCGGCGGATTGTCGGCGGCCAAGGCGCTGCGCCGGGCCTCGGCCAAGGTCACCCTGATCGACCGCACGAATTATCACCTCTTTCAGCCACTGCTCTATCAGGTCGCCACCGCCGAGCTGGCTCCCAGCGAGATTGCAGTGCCGCTTCGCAGCATTTTGCGTGACCAAGAGAATGCTGAGATCCTGCTCGGCACGGTCAATGATGTCGATTTGCAAGCGCGGACCGTCATCCTGCAAGAGCTCGGGCAGAAGGTCTCCTATGATTATCTCGTCGTCGCAACGGGCGCGCAGCATTCCTATTTCGGCCATGACGAGTGGGAGCGCTACGCGCCGGGCCTGAAAACGGTCGAGGAGGCGACGGCGATCCGCCGTCGGATCCTGCTTGCCTTCGAACGGGCGGAGACGGAGACGGACCCGGAAGAGCGTCGTCGCCTGCTGACCTTCGTGATCGTCGGCGGCGGCCCGACCGGGGTGGAGATGGCCGGCGCGATCGCCGGCCTCGCGAAGCGGATTCTGGTTCGGGACTTCCGGCATATCGATCCGCGATCCGCACGCATCATCCTGATCGAGGGCCAGGATCGCTTGCTCTCCACCTATCCCGAGAATCTCTCGATGGCGGCCGATCGCTCGCTCGAGCGGCTAGGAGTCGAGGTGTGGCTTAGCAAGATGGTCGAGACCTGCGACGAGGACGGCGTGGTCGCTGGAGGGCAGCGGATTGAGGCGCGGACGATCATCTGGGGCGCCGGCAATGCCGCTTCGCCGGCCGCGCAGTGGCTGAACGCGGACAGGGATCGTGCCGGCCGCGTCAAGGTCGCGCCGGACCTCTCGCTTCCCGGGCACTCCGAGGTTTTCGTGATCGGCGACACGGCTCTGGTCACAATGGACGACGGCAGCCCGGTCCCCGGCGTCGCGCCCGCCGCCAAGCAACAGGGCGAATATGTCGCGAAGGTCATCTCGGCCAAGCTAGCCGGCCACCCGGCGCCGGAGCCGTTCCGCTATCGGAACCTCGGCAATTTGGCGACGATCGGCCGTTCGGCGGCGATTGCCGACTTCGGCTGGCTCAGGATCAGCGGCTTCTTCGCCTGGGTGCTGTGGGGCCTCGTCCACATCTATTTCCTGATCGGCTTCCGCAACCGGTTCGCCGTTGCGGCAAAGTGGCTTTGGGCCTATTTCACCGTCGACCGCGGCGCGCGCCTGATTATCGGCGCCCAGGAACCTTCATCCCGCTCCGCCCCGCCTCCTTCATAGGTCGAGTTCGCACCAGACGGGCGTGTGGTCCGAGGGCCGGTCCTTGCCGCGCGGACCGCGATCGACGCCCGCAGCCTTCAGCCGGTCCGCCGCCTGCGGCGACAGCAACAGATGGTCGATCCGCAGGCCCTCGTCGCGTGGCCAACAGCCGGCCTGATAGTCCCAGAAGCTGTAGCCAGGTCCCTGTGGCTCCATCGCCCGGTAGGCGTCCGTAAGCCCGAGATTGATGACGGCGCGATAGTGCAGCCGCGACTCGAGGCGGCAGAGGGCATCGTCGCGCCAGCCGACCGGGTCATAGACGTCCTCGTCGGTCGGGGCGATGTTGTAGTCGCCGCCGAGGACGAACCGCTCCTCGAGCGTCAGAAGGTCGGCGACATGCGCGCGCAGCCGGTCCAGCCAGGCCAGCTTGTACGGGTATTTTTCGCTGTCCACCGGATTGCCGTTCGGCAGATAGATCGAGGCGACGCGCAGGACGGCTCCGCCGCCCCCGCCGTCCGATGTCTCGGCCGGCAGTTCGACCAGCCCTTCGATGTAGCGAGCCTGAACGTCGCCCTCGTCGCCGGGCAGGGCACGCCGCTCGACGGTCAGGGGATGGCGGGAGAGCAGGGCGACGCCGTTATAAGATTTCTGACCGACGGCGGCGACATTATAGCCGAGATCCTCGAGTTCCAGGCGAGGCACCGCCTCCTCTAGGCACTTGATTTCCTGCAGCATCACGACGTCCGGCTTGGCGTCGCGCAGCCAGTCCGTCAAATGGCCGATCCGCGCCTTGAGCGAATTCACGTTCCAGGTGGCGAGTCGAACCATCATCGTTCCCCTGTAAACCAAAAGGCCCGCGCGAGGCGGGCCGTCTTTCTATCATATCCGCTCGTCATCAGAGCGCCTCATGTTTCGACAAGCTCAACATGAAGCTCCCGGTCCGGTTTCTGGAAACCTCATCCTGAGTTTCCTCACCCCGAGCTTGTCGAGGGGCGAGCGATGAGGGTCCGCCTGTCTCAGATCGAGAAGGAGCTGCCGCAACCGCAGGAGGAGGAGGCGTTGGGATTGCGGATCTGAAAGGACGATCCGACAAGATCCTCGACGAAATCGATCTCCGCGCCGGCCAGCAGATCGAGGGAGACGCTATCGATAACGACGGTCACGCCGTCGCGCTGGAACAGGACGTCGTCGTCCTGGTGCGAATCGTCGAAGGCGAAGCCATATTGAAACCCGGAGCATCCCCCGCCGGAAACTGAGACGCGCAGCATCAGCCCTTCGCCGGGTTCCTCGGCGACCAACTTGGCCAGGCGCCTGGCGGCGTTCTCAGTGATCGTGACCATACGCTCCGGTGCCGCGACAGCGTCGCTCATTGATCTCTCCTCGCGGAAACGCTTAATTCGTTCTTAACCATCCGTCCGCTAGGCGATTATGGTGCCTATGCGCCTCATGAATGTAAGCAGTGCCCTGGCTTTGTCAAACACCCGAGCCAAGCAGCTTCTCAGGCTGCCGTTGCCTGCCGCGCGGGAGGCGCGTAATGTTGCCGCCATGGTGGTGTCGCCCCAGGTCGTGCAGCCCTACGCCACCCGGCCGGAGGAGAGCCGCGGCCGTCTCGTCAGCGAACCGGAAAGTCCCGGCCGGTCGGTGTTTCAGCGCGACCGCGACCGGATCATCCATTCCGCTGCGTTCCGGCGCCTCAAGCACAAGACCCAGGTCTTCGTCGAGCATGAGGGTGACTATTACCGGACGCGGCTCACCCATAGCATCGAGGTGGCGCAGATTGCCCGCTCGATTAGCCGCGCGCTCGGCCTCGACGAGGATCTGGCGGAGGCCGTCGCGCTCGCCCACGATCTGGGTCACACGCCGTTCGGCCATGCGGGGGAGGAGGCGCTCGATGGCTGCATGGCGCCGTTCGGCGGGTTCGATCACAACGAGCAGACCTTCCGCATCCTGACACAGCTCGAGCGTCGCTACGCTGCGTTCGACGGCCTGAACCTGACGTGGGAATGCCTGGAAGGGGTGGTGAAGCATAACGGGCCACTGCTAGGTGGCGGCGCCGACGCCAAGGCGAAGGCCAAGCCCTTGCCTCCGACGATCGCCGATTATGTCGCCGGCCAGCAGGACCTCGAGCTGGAGACTTGGCCGGGCCCCGAGGCCCAGGTCGCGGCCCTTGCGGACGATATCGCCTACAACAATCATGATATCGACGACGGACTGCGCGCCGGCCTGTTCGCGATCGAGGATCTGGCCGAGGTGCCTCTGGTCGGGCCTGTTTTCGCCGAGGTCGCCGCCCGCTATCCGGGCCTGGAAAGTGCCCGGCTGATCCACGAATCGGTGCGCCGCTTGATTGACCTGATGGCGACCGACCTGATAGAGGAGACGCGCCGGCGGCTGGCCGAGGCGAAGCCGGGCTCCGCCGCCGAGCTCCGCGGGCTTGGGCGCGCGATGGTCAGCTTTTCGCCCGCGATGGGCGAGAACGATCGGGCGCTGAAGACGTTCCTCTTTAACCGGATGTACAGGCACTACAAGGTCAATCGGATGACCAACAAGGCTCGTCGCGTCGTGCAGGATCTTTTCGAGCTTTATGTCAGCCAGCCCGATTGCCTGCCGACCGAGTGGCATGAGCAGACGAACGATCCCGAAACGCCGCTGACCGCGCGCGTCGTGGCCGACTATATCGCCGGCATGACCGATCGCTTCGCCCTCGACGAGCATCGCCGCCTGTTCGATCCCTACGATAGGTCCCGATGAATCTCTTCACTTATTTCCGGGACGACGTCGTCCGCCTGTTGGAAACCCTGGTCCAGGCCGGCGAACTTCCCGCCGGCCTCGATTTCAGTCGCGTTGCCGTCGAGCCGCCACGCGAGGCGAGCCATGGCGACATTTCGACCAATGCCGCGATGGTGCTGAGCAAAGCGGCCGGGCGGAAGCCGCGCGAGCTGGCCGATCTGCTGATCGGCCGGTTGCGCGACCATGAGGCCGTCGCAAGTGCCGAGGTCGCCGGGCCTGGATTCATCAATCTGCGGCTGCACCCGTCCTTCTGGCACGCGCAACTTGCCGAGGTTCTGCGTGCCGGAGTCCATTACGGCAGCTCGACGATGGGTGGCGGCGCGCGGGTGAATGTCGAATATGTCTCGGCGAATCCGACGGGGCCGCTGCATCTGGCGCATGCCCGCGGGGCCGTTGTTGGCGACGCGCTCGCCGCGCTGCTCGCGAAGGCGGGCTATTCCGTGACGCGGGAATATTACATCAATGACGCCGGCGCCCAGGTCGATACGCTCGCTCGTTCCGCCCATCTGCGGTATCGCGAGGCGCTGGGCGAGACGATCGATGCAATCCCTGAGGGACTTTATCCCGGCGAGTATCTGAAGGATGTCGGCGCCGCTCTCGCCGCGCGGGACGGCGACAAATGGCGGGACGCGGCCGAGAGCGAATGGCTCGCGCCGGTGCGGGAGTTCACGATCGACGCAATGATGGCGCTGATCCGTGCCGACCTGGACGCGCTCGGCGTGCATCAGGAGGTGTTCAGCTCCGAGCGCGCGATGGTCGAGGCCGGTGGCGTCGACAGGGTTCTGGAGACGCTGGAGGCGCGGGGCCTGATCTATGTCGGCACGCTGGAGCCGCCCAAGGGCAAGGCGCCGGAAGATTGGGAGCCCCGTGAACAGACGCTGTTCCGCGCCACCGAATTCGGTGACGATGTCGACCGGCCGCTGAAGAAGTCGGACGGAAGCTGGACCTATTTCGCCGCCGACATCGCCTATCACTTCGACAAGTTCCGCCGCGGTTTTCCGCTGATGATCGACATCTGGGGCGCCGATCACGGCGGCTACGTCAAGCGGATGCAGGCGGCGGTGAAGGCGGTGACCGGCGGGGAAGGCGAGCTGGACGTCAAGATCTGCCAACTCGTCACGCTTATGCGCGAAGGCCGGCCGGTGAGGATGTCGAAGCGCGCCGGCACCTTCGTCACCCTGCGCGAGGTGGTGGAGGAGGTCGGGAAGGATGTCGTCCGCTTCATCATGCTGACGCGGAAGAACGACGCGGCGCTCGATTTCGACCTCGTGAAGGTGACCGAGCAGTCGCGCGACAATCCGGTCTTCTACGTCCAGTACGCGCATGCGCGCACCGCCTCGGTTATGCGCCATGCCCGGGCGGAGATGGCGCAGGTCGATCTGTCGCCCGCCGCTCTCGCGGCGGGACCGCTCGCGCGCCTGAGCGATCCGGCCGAGCTGGGGCTGATTCGGCGGCTCGCGGAGTGGCCGCGGCTCGTCGAAACGGCCGCCGAGCACCATGAGCCGCATCGCGTCGCCTTTTATCTCTACGATTTGGCGGCGGCCTTTCACGCCTTGTGGAACATGGGCAAGGACGAGGCGCGTCTCCGCTTCCTGCTGCCGGATGACCCCGAACTGACGATGGCGCGTCTGGCGCTGGTCCAGGCGGTCGCGTTCGTCGTTGCATCGGGACTGATGATCTTCGGCGTCCAACCGGTCGAGGAGATGCGTTGATGCCCTCGGACAAGCTGAGACCTGATGAGATCGATGCAGCGATTGCGGCATCCCAGCAGCAAGGCCGACGGCACGACCTGCGCCTCGACCCGGGCGATCTGACACCGCTCGAAGCGGACTATCGGCTGCGGGTGCGGGGCCATGCGGACGACGAGAAGGAGGTTGAGCTGAATAACGAGACGAACGGATCCGATATCCCCACTTATCCGGGTCGCCTGCGACCGGATATTGCCTATTCCGATCATGACGGAGAGGCCGCGGAAAACCCGCGCCGCCGTCGTATCCTGCCGATGCTGATCGCCGGCCTCACATTGGTGGTGTTCGCCGGGATCATCTGGTGGGCCTATGGAACGGAACCCGCCGGTGAGCTAGGCACGGCGCCGCTGATCACCGCCGAGGAAGGCGCGGCGAAGTTCCGTCCGGAAGACGAGGGCGGGATGGAGGTCCCCAACCAGGACAAGCTGATCTATTCCCAGATCGGCGGTGATTCCGGTTCCGGACCGCAGGTCGAACGACTCCTGCCGCCGCCCGAGACGCCGATCGAACCGCCGGCCCCGCCGCCAGGATCACTGGCCGCCGGCCCGGCGACCGACGCAGCGGCGCCCGCTGCTACAGTGGAGACGATGCGGGCGGAGAGCGCACCGGCGGACGCCAGCACCGCAGAAACCGCGCCGCAGCCGCCGGCTGCCGCCGCGACTCCGGTCGAAACCTCGGCGCTGGACGGGACGCCGCAGGATGGGGCGTCGGAGAGCGCGACGCCTGTGCCGGAGAAGCCGGCTGCGGCAAAGCCGACGGAACCCGAGGTCGCTCCGGAAGTCGCTAAGGCGCCCGCCGAGCCCAAGCCGGAGCCCGAGGCGGGCGCGGAGCCGGCGCCGCAGGTCGCTGCGGCGGTGACCGGCAGCTTCCGCGTTCAGCTCGCCGCGTTGAGGACGCGCGTCGATGCGCAGACGGAGTGGGACAGTTTGCAGCGCCGCTTTCCGACATTGCTGGAGGAGTTGCAGGTAAATCTCCAGCGTGCCGACCTCGGCGACAAGGGTGTCTATTATCGCGTTCAGGCGGGACCGCTGCCCGACCGCGCGGCGGCGCGTTCGCTCTGCGATCGGTTCGAGGAGCAGAAGCAGGCCTGCCTGGTCGTGGCGCCATGACATCCGCAGCCGTTATCTTCGGCTGCGCCGGGCTTCGGCTGACCGATTCCGAGCGCCGGTTGTTCCGCGATGCCGATCCGCTCGGCTTCATTCTGTTCGCACGCAACTGCGATACGCCGGACCAGGTCCGTGCCCTGGTCGAGTCGCTGCGCGATGCGGTCGGGCGGGCGGATGCACCGGTCCTGATCGACCAGGAGGGCGGGCGGGTCGCCCGCCTGCGGCCGCCGCACTGGCGTGCGGCGCCGCCGCCGGCCGTGTTCGGCACGCTGGCCGGCGGAAATCGGGCCGCCGCCCTGGAGGCGGTTCGCCTGAATGCGCGACTGCTCGCGGACGAGCTTCTCGACCTGGGCATCACCGTCGATTGCGCGCCGCTGCTCGATCTGCGCATGCCGGGAACGCATGAGGTGATCGGCGACCGGTCGTTCGGCGAGACACCGGACCTTGTGGCGATGCTCGGCCGCGCCGCCTGCGAGGGCTTTCTGGCGGGTGGGGTGATGCCGGTCGTCAAGCATGTCCCCGGCCACGGACGGGCGATGGTCGACAGCCATCACCATCTGCCGGTTGTCGACACTCCCTTGGATGAACTGCGCGAGACGGACTTTCGAACCTTTCGCGCCCTGAACGACATGCCGTGGGCGATGACCGCACATGTCGTGTTCAGCGCGGTCGATCCGGAACGGCCGGCCACGACGTCGCCGGCCGTCGTGACGGAGGTAATCCGCGGTGATATCGGCTTCCAGGGTTTTCTGGTCTCGGACGACCTGTCGATGAAGGCGCTCGCCGGCGATTTCGCCGAGCGGACCCGCGCGGCGCTCGCGGCCGGTTGCGATGTCGTCCTGCACTGCAATGGCGATATGGCCGAAATGCAGGCCGTCGCCACCGCCGTGGCACCTTTGTCGTCTGCCGCGACGGCGCGTTTGGCGGCTGGCGCGGCGCGGCTCGAGCAGCCTGAGCCGCTGGTCATGGCCGAAGCCGTCGATCGTCTCGACCATCTGCTTCGCGCCTGACCGGCCGTCCGATGCTCGATTTCGATCCCGTTGCTCTCGCCTACACCGTTTCCGCCTTGGCGCTGCCCATCCTGATCGCGATCACCTTTCACGAGGCCGCGCACGGTTTCGTGGCGTGGCGCCTCGGCGACGACACCGCCCATCGCCTCGGCCGGGTCACCTTCAACCCACTGAGGCATATCGACGGGTTCGGCACGATCATCCTGCCCGCGATCCTGCTGTTGATGCGTTCGCCGTTTCTCTTCGGCTACGCCAAGCCGGTGCCCGTGCGCTTCGACCGACTGGGCAAGCCGAGGCGCGACATGATGCTGGTGGCGGCCGCAGGTCCGGCGATCAATCTCGCCCTTGCGTTCATTTCCGCTCTGCTGATCCATGTCGCGGCCATGCTGCCGATCACCTTTCGAGCCTGGACGTTCGAGGCGCTCAACGCATCGATCTACCTGAATCTTCTGCTGGCGGTGTTCAATATGCTGCCGCTGCCGCCGCTCGATGGCGGGCGCGTCGCCGTCGCCCTGTTGCCTGCGAAGCTGGCGCTGCCGCTGGCACGTCTCGAGCGATGGGGCCTGCTGATCCTGGTGGGGGCGCTGTTCCTCCTGCCGTTGATCGGCGCACAGCTCGGCCTCGACCTCAACCTGTTCCGATGGCTGGTCGGCGTTCCGGTCGATATGCTGTGGGATCTCATCGATGTGCTGGCGGGGCTGAGCTGAGGAGATCGACGGTGCCGACCGACGACAGTTTCGAGGACGCCCCGTTCGAGGATGCCCGGCCGGACGGGGGGGCGAACGACCAGTTCGTTCTCGACCTCGACGGTTATGGTGGACCGATCGACGTCCTTCTGACACTCGCACGCGAGCAGAAGGTGGATCTGGCCCGGCTGTCGATCCTCGATTTGGCCGATCAATATCTTTCCTTCGTCGCGCGGGCGCGGCGCCTGCGGCTGGAGCTGGCGGCGGATTATCTGGTGATGGCGGCTTGGCTCGCCTATCTGAAATCGAAGCTCCTGCTTCCCGAGCCGGAGGAGGAGGGCGGCGAGCCGACCGGCGCCGAGATGGCGGCGGCGCTGGCCTTCCAGCTTCAGAGGCTGGAAGCCATGCAGCAGGCCGGGGCGCGCTTGGTGGCGCGGCCGCAGCTCGGCCAGGACTTCTTCCGGCGCGGCATGCCCGAGGTCTTCAGCGTCGTCTCGAAGCCGGTCTATGACCTGAGCCTCTACGAGTTGCTGTCCGCCTATGGCAGTCATGCGGGCCGCACCCGCGTCGACGTCCTTCGGGTGCTGCCGACCGATCTCTATTCCATGGACGATGCGCTGAAGCGGTTAGGCGATATGCTGGGCCATGTGCCTGATTGGCGGACCCTCAGCAGCTTCCTGCCGCCCGACATGAAGCATGGCCTGCGCCGCCGCTCGGCGATGGCCGCCACCTTCGCTGCCAGCCTCGAGCTGGTGCGCTCGGGCCGCGCGCAGCTCCGCCAGGACAGTACCTTCGGGCCGATCTATCTGCGCCCGGTTTCGGGAAGTGAGCAATGACGATGGACGACCGTTTTCAACTGCTGCGCATGGTCGAGGCATTCCTGTTCGCCGCGGCCGAACCGGTGGCGGAGCGCGATCTCGAGGCCCGTCTTCCGGAGGGTGCGGACATTGCAGGCCTGCTCGAGGAGCTTACGGGGACCTACGCGAATCGGGGCGTAAATCTCATGTGTATCGGCGGCAGATGGGCGTTCCGGACCGCGCCGGACCTGACATCGAGGCTGCAAATCGAGCGGCAGGTCGTCCGCAAACTGTCGCGCGCCGCGGTCGAGACGCTGGCGATCGTCGCCTACCACCAGCCGGTGACGCGGGGCGAGATCGAGGAGATCCGCGGCGTGGCAATCTCGAAGGGCACGCTCGATACGTTGCTCGAGGCGGGCTGGATTCGGCCGAAAGGGCGCCGGCAGACACCCGGCCGGCCGGTGACCTGGGTCACGACGGAAGGTTTTCTCGACCATTTCGGGCTCGAAAGCTGCGATGCGCTGCCCGGCGTCCAGGAGTTGAAAGCGGCCGGGCTGCTGGATGCGCGGCCAGCCATTTCGACGCTCGGCGCGCAGATGATGGCGGCGGCGGGGCCGCGCGAGTCCGACGAGGAGGACGAAGATGGGGAGGACGGCGAGGAGGCCCTGTCCGGAGAGGACGAAGCGGCCTATGAGCGGCTGGCCGACGAGGAATAGCTCGCTCGACATTGATATCTATTGAAGCTGCGAAGCATTCTCAATACATCTCAAAACCGTGACCGCGATCCGCGCGTTCATCGCAAATACGGCCTCCTGCTGCTATCGCCGTGACTCCGCCAAGGATACCGAAACCGAGACCCATGACGCCGGCCCTGCTCCTTGAGGACGTCAGCCACGCATTTGGCGCGGTGCGCGCTGTCGATCGCCTCAATCTCGGCATTGCCCCGGGCGAGCTGGTCTGCCTGCTCGGGCCGTCCGGCTGCGGCAAATCGACGGCCCTGCGCATTGCTGCGGGACTCGAGGACCTGCAAAGCGGTACGGTCAAGATGGGGGGCGAGGTGGTCGCGGATGCCCATGTCAACCTGCCGCCCGAACGCCGCGGCGTCGGTCTGGTATTCCAGGACTATGCGCTGTTTCCCCATCTGCGGGTGATCGACAATGTGGCCTTCGGCCTTCAGCGGCTTCCGGCGCAGCGGCGGCGCGAGCGGGCCCTTGCCGTCCTGGCGCAAGTCGGCATGGGCGACTATCGGGACGCCTATCCGCATATGCTGTCCGGCGGCCAGCAGCAGCGCGTGGCCCTGGCCCGGGCCCTGGCCCCCGAACCGAAGGTACTGCTGCTCGACGAGCCGTTCTCGGGCCTCGACGCTCGGCTGCGGGACCAGGTTCGCGACGAGACGCTGCATGTTCTGAAGGGGGGCGGAACGGCGACGCTCATGGTGACCCACGATCCGGAGGAAGCCATGTTCATGGCGGACCGGATCGCCTTGATGCGCAGCGGCAGGATCATCCAGGATGCCGCGCCCGCGGACCTCTATTATCGGCCCGTAGACGCCTTTTCCGCCGGTTTCTTCAGCCAGGTCAACCAGTTCACCGCAACCGTCCGGGATGGCTGCGTGGCGACGCTCTTCGGTCCGCTGACGGCGCCGAACCTGCCTGATGGCGCCGCGGTCGATGTGCTGATCCGACCCGAGGCCTTGCGCTTGACCCGCGCCGGACAAGCCGAGGAGGCGGCGGGCGAGGGGAAGCCCGTGCTGCATGTGATCGCCTCGCGGATGCTGGGCCGAACCAGCCTCGTGCATCTCCGGGCGGACGATCCGCAGAATGGCCGGCTGCATCTCCATTCCCGCATGCCGGGGTGGTTTCTGCCTGGAGAGGGGGAGGCTCTCGGCGTCGAGCTGGATCGAAGCCAAGCCTTTGTATTCCCGGTCGAGTCGCTTAAATAAGAAGCGACGGGACGCATGCGTTGCGGGCGGAGAGGCTTTTTGCCATAGTCGCTCCAGGGCCGCCCAGAGTTGCATGGTCACGGCAGACAAGGAGATTTCGTAATGGGAAGCTTTAGTATCTGGCACTGGCTGATCGTGCTGGCCATCGTGCTGCTTCTGTTCGGCGGCGCCGGCAAGATCCCGAAGCTCATGCGGGACATGGGCCAGGGCATCAACGCCTTTAAGAAGGGCCTGAAGGAAGAG
The DNA here is from genome assembly GCA_003576685.1 of Virgifigura deserti. Taxonomy (GTDB): domain Bacteria; phylum Pseudomonadota; class Alphaproteobacteria; order Dongiales; family Dongiaceae; genus Virgifigura; species Virgifigura deserti. The sequence goes on along the minus strand of QOZR01000001.1, from coordinate 658,151 downwards.
GACAAGGAAAAGGTCGACGCGTCTGCCAATGGCGCGATCGAGACGGACAAAACGACCACTCAGAAAGACAAGGTCGCCAGCTAAGCCTGCCGGCGCGGGTTAGCCAGGAAAGGCAGAGGTATGTTGGATCTCGGCTGGTCCGAGATGGCGGTGATCGCCCTCGTGGCGCTGCTCATCCTCGGCCCCAAGGAGCTACCGAACGCGCTCAGGACCGTCGCTCTGTGGGTCCGGAAGGCGCGCAAACTGGCGCGCGAGTTCCAAAGCGGCGTGGACGAGCTGGTTCGCGAGGCGGAACTCGACGAGGCGAAGAAGACGCTTCAGTCCGCCAGCCGGACGAATCTCAATCGCGAGCTGGAGAAGACGATAGATCCGACAGGCGAAGTGTCGAAAGCGGTCAAGCCTGATTTCGACGACAAGAAGCCCGTCGCCATCTCCAAAGCGGAGAACCCGCCCGCCTCGGATGCTCCGTCGTCCGAGGCGCAGCCGAACAAGATTTCGCCGAAGCCGTCGCCGGAGCCAGCTGAGGCACCCATCGAGGCACCCACGTCGAAAAGCGCATAGTCCGTGTCTCAGTCCGAACCCATCGACGACGCAAAGAAAATGCCGCTGCTCGATCACCTGATCGAGCTGCGCACACGCCTCTTGTATTCAGTTGTGGCGCTGGCGGTCGCGTTCGGCGTTTGCTTCTACTTCGCCCAGAATATATTCGACTTCCTGGCGCAGCCGCTTGCTGACATCCTGCTGCAGCAGACAGGCCAGCGGTTCATCTATACGGACCTGACCGAGGTGTTCTTCACCCAGGTGAAGGTGGCCTTCTTCGGGGCCGCCTGCATCTCCTTTCCAATCTTCGCCAGCCAGCTGTGGATGTTCGTCGCGCCAGGGCTCTACAAGCATGAGCGTAAGGCGTTCCTGCCGTTCCTGGTGGCGACGCCGGTTCTGTTCCTCATCGGAGCTTCGGTCCTCTACTATCTGCTGCTGCCGCTCGCCTGGGAATTCTTCCTCGGCTTTCAGACGTCGGGCGGCCCCGAAAGCCTGCCGATCGAACTGGAGGCGCGGGTGGGCGAGTACATCTCGCTCGTGATGAAGCTGATCTTCGCCTTCGGCCTGTGCTTCCAGCTTCCCGTACTGCTGACGCTGCTGGCCCGCGCCGGCATCGTCACGCCGCAGGGGCTGGCCAGCAAGCGCCGCTACGCGATCGTCGGCTGCTTCATCGTTGCCGCGATCGTGACCCCGCCCGACCCGATCAGCCAGATCAGCCTCGCCGTGCCGATGATTCTGCTTTACGAACTCTCGATCTGGCTGGCCCGGATGATGGAGCGGCAGCGCGAGAAGGCGGAGGCAGAGCGGCTTCGCGACGCCGGTGTGGAATGACCGGTCGATTGACCCAGCGACCCGACTGAAAAATACCGCCGCTTCGCCGATGTTCCGGAATGGACGATGGAGAGGCATCGCCTTATAAAGCGGGGACCTGCCTGAACTCCGCAAACTGGACGACCTCACACTCTCATGTTCGATCTGAGATGGATTCGCGATAACCCCGAGCTGTTCGATCAGGGACTCGGGCGCCGCGGCTTGGCGCCGAAATCGGCCGAGATCCTGGAGCTCGACGCCGAGCGCCGCGCCGCGCAAACCGCGCTGCAGGAGATGCAGCAGCGGCGCAACGAGCTGTCGAAACGGATCGGGATTGCCAAGGGCAAGGGAGAGGATGCGGACCAGCTCGTCGCCGAGGTGGCGTCGCTCAAGGATGCGATGCAGGGCACCGAGGCCCAGGAGCAGGCGGCCGCGACTGCGCTAGACCGCCTGCTCGAGAGCATCCCGAACCTGCCGGCTGCGGATATCCCCGACGGTGCCGATGAAACGGCGAATGTCGAGCTGCGACAGGTCGGCCGACCGCCGGAGCTCGGGTTTCCGGCGAAGCAGCACTTCGAGATCGGCGAGGGCGTCGGCCTGATGGATTTCGATGCCGCCGCGAAGCTCTCGGGTGCCCGGTTCGTCGTTCTGAAGGGAGCGCTTGCCAGGCTGGAGCGCGCACTGGCCGCCTTCATGCTCGACCTGCATACCCAGGAGTTCGGCTATACCGAGATCGTGCCGCCCTATCTGGTGCGGGATAGCGCCGTGTACGGAACCGGTCAGCTGCCGAAGTTCGGCGACGACCTGTTTCGCACGCGGGAAGGCTTATGGCTCATTCCAACCGCCGAGGTTCCACTCACCAACCTCGCCGCCGACGAGATCCTGGACGAGGAAAAGCTGCCACTCCGCTTCACGGCGCACACGCCCTGCTTTCGGTCCGAAGCCGGTGCGGCCGGCAAAGATACTCGCGGAATGATCCGCCAGCATCAGTTCAGCAAGGTCGAGCTGGTAAGCGTCGCTCATCCCGACCAATCGGCCGAAGAGCATGAGCGGATGACGGCCTGCGCCGAGGCGGTGCTGAAGCGGCTTGGCCTCGCCTACCGGGTCATGGTGCTGTCGACCGGCGATATGGGATTCGCGGCCCAGAAGACCTACGATATCGAGGTCTGGCTGCCGGGCCAGGGTGCCTATCGGGAGATCTCAAGCTGCTCCAACTGCGGCGAGTTCCAGGCTCGCCGGATGAAGGCACGCTTCCGTCGCGCCGGGGAGAAGGGGACCCGGTTCGTCCATACGCTGAACGGCTCCGGGCTGGCCATCGGCCGGACGATGGTCGCGCTTCTGGAGAATTATCAGCAGGCGGACGGCTCGGTCGTCCTGCCGGAGGCGCTGCATCCCTATATGGGCGGGACCGAGGTCATCAAAATCGCCAATAGCGCTGATGAATAACGCCCATGCTTGATGCGCCGCTGGATCTCGGCAAGGCCCGGATCCTGATCAGCAACGACGACGGCATCAACGCACCGGGCCTGAAGGTGCTCGAGAAGGCGGCGCGCAGCCTGTCCAGCGACGTCTGGGTCGTGGCGCCGGAGGCCGAGCAAAGCGGCGCCGCCCATTCGCTGACCCTGCGGCGCCCGCTGCAGATCCGCCGGCTGAACTCGCGCCGGTTCGCGGTGGACGGCACGCCGACCGACTGCGTCCTGCTGGCCGTCAATCACATCATCAAGGGGCGACGGCCCGACCTTGTCCTTTCCGGCGTCAATCGCGGCGGCAATCTCGGCGAGGACGTGACTTATTCTGGCACGATCGCGGCGGCGATGGAGGCCACGCTCCTGCGAATTCCCGCCATCGCCTTCAGCCAGACCCGCAGCAACGGCACACAGAACGTCCGCTGGCATACGGCCGAACATCATGCGCCGGATATCATTCGCCGTCTGACTTCGGTTGAATGGCCATTCGGCGTCCTGATCAACGTCAATTTTCCTAATTTGCCCGCGGACGAGGTCGTCGGCGCCCGCGTCGTTCGCCAGGGGCGCCGACAGTCGGGTATCGAGATCGTCGAGATGCAGGATCCGGTCGGCCGGTCCTATGTGTGGATCGGCGATTTCTGCAGCGACGAGTCCGTCGGTCAGCAGACCGATCTTGCGGCAACGCGCCACGGGGCGATCTCGGTGACGCCGCTCCATCTCGACCTGACCCATGCGGCGACTCTGCGCCAACTGAAGAAGGTTTTCCCTTGAGAAAGGTATTCTTGAGAAGGGTTTTTTCTTGAGTCTGGCAGCGCGCAAGATTCGGCTCATCATGTATCTGCGCCGATCGGGCATAACCGATACGGCGGTGCTCGACGCGGTCGAGCGGATTCCCCGCGAAGCGTTCGTTCCGCAACCCTTTCTCGATCAGGCCTATGAAGATCGAACTCTGCCGATCGGCCATGGTCAGACGCTGAGCCAGCCGCAGGTCGTCGCGCTGATGACGCAGGCCCTGCGGGTCGAGAAGCGTCATAAGGTTCTGGAGATCGGCACCGGGTCCGGATATCAGACCGCGGTGCTCTCACGGTTGGCCCGGCGGGTCTACACGATCGAGCGCCATCGTTCGCTACTGCGCGAGGCGGAGGAGCGCTTTGCCGCGCTGCGGCTGCACAATACGGTGACAAAGGCCGGAGATGGCAGCCGCGGATGGAAGGAACAGGCACCGTTCGACCGCATCATCGTCACCGCGGCGGCCGATGACGTGCCGCAGGCCCTCTACGAGCAACTCGCGAACGGCGGCCTGCTGGTTCTGCCGATCGGCCCGGATAGGGGCGACCAGGAGCTCTACCGGATCAGCCGAACCGAAGAGGGCCCGCGGCGCGAGAAGCTCGGCGACGTCCGGTTCGTGCCGCTGATCGCCGGGGCACTCCCAAAGGAGGAGGACAGGTCGCGCTCTACCGGTTCCGCTGGACCGCGCGGACGCAATTTGGCATGAAATATGGTTCGATCCGTCCAACGCGATCAACCGAGCGGGGCCTGACGGTAAAGCTGACGGCCAAGGGGAATCGAAAGCACGCAACGTGATGGCTGGACTCTGCAAAGGATTGCCGCTGCTTGCGGCGCTGATGACGAGCCTCGTGCTCGCCGGATGCAACCAATCGGGCCGGCCGCTCGGCGGCGAGGCAAATCTGTCGGCAGCCAATCCCGGCACGATCCAAAGCGGCGCGCTCCGTTCGGCCCCTCCGCTGGGGCCCGGAATGCGGGACTATACGGTGATTCCCGGCGATACAGTCTATGGAGTCGCCGGTCGATTCAACGTACCCGTGCGATCGGTAATCGACGTCAATCAGTTGACTCCGCCCTACCAGCTGTCGGCGGGAACGCACCTCGTCATCCCGGCGCCCCAGTCGCATATCGTGCAGCCCGAAGACACGATCTGGAGCATTGCCCACCGCTATGGGGTCGATCAGAGCACACTGACCCGGGTCAACGACATCCCGCCGCCCTACGTCATCCAAGTCGGCCAGCAGTTGCGGCTGCCGGCCGTGGTCGAGGTCGCATCGGTAGATATCGCGAAGACCACCGCGTCTGCGCCGGTGCGGACAGCGGCGCCAGCGCCGGCGCCGGCAAGATCGATGACCGTGGAGGAACTCCCGCCGCTCGGCTCGGGGCCGGCTGCGACGGCCGGCCCATCGCCGAGCCCCGCAGCGCGTTCGAGCGGGCCGGCGGCGTCCCAACCCCCGACGCCGCTGCTGCTACCGCAGACCGGGCCGGTTCCGCTGCCAACCCCGCGGAGCGCGCCATCGCCGGCGGCCGCTGAAACGGTCCCGGCGCAAACCGAGTCGACCGCGGCCGCGCAGCCCGCGCCCCCCGATCCGGAAAGCTTGGCATCGGTATCGCCGGCGCTTCCGGCCAAACCCGTCGCTGCCGTGCCCGTGGTCGTTCCGCAGCCGGCACCATTGAGCAGCGGCACGTTTCTGTGGCCCGTCAATGGCCGCGTCCTGTCAAGTTTCGGGCCGAAGGACGGCGGCCTGCATAATGACGGCATCAACATCGCCGCTCCGCGCGGCACGCCGGTTCGGGCCGCCGAGAACGGGGTCGTCGCCTATGCCGGAAACGAACTGCGCGGGTTCGGAAATCTACTGCTGATCCGCCATGCGGATGGCTGGATGTCGGCCTATGCCCACAATGAGTCGCTGCTCGTCCGGCGGGGCGACAAGGTTTCGCGCGGGCAGACCATCGCGCGGGTCGGGAGCAGCGGCAGCGTCTCGACCCCGCAGCTCCATTTCGAACTGCGCCGCGGAGCCCGCTCGGTCGATCCCACCTCGCACCTCGGTGAGCAGGGGGCGGCGCTCAATCGAGACGCTGACCGAGGCGCCCCGCCAGATCTTGGATGAATTGCCAGGCGACCCGGCCGGAGCGAGCGCCGCGCGTCACCGCCCATTCATTGGCTTCGGCGTGCAGTGTCTCCACCGGCACGCTCAGGCGATAGCGGCGCGCATAGCCTTCGATGATCGCGAAATAGGTGTCCTGGTCGCAGTTATGAAAGCCGAGCCAGAGCCCGAACCGATCGGACAGTGAGACCTTCTCCTCGACCGCCTCTGCCGGGTTGATGGCAGTCGACCGCTCGTTCTCGATCATGTCGCGCGGCATCAGATGGCGGCGATTCGAGGTGGCGTAGAAGATGACGTTCTCCGGCCGCCCCTCCAGCCCGCCCTCGAGGACCGCCTTCAGCGATTTGTAACTGGCATCGCCGCCGTCGAAGGAGAGGTCGTCGCAGAACAGGACGGAGCGACGCTGGCCCCGGAGCCGATGCAGCAGGCGCGGCAGGGAGACGAGATCCTCGCGGTGGATCTCGACCAGCGCTAAGGCGCCCGGCCGGTCCGCGTTGACGGCGGCATGGACCGCCTTGACCAGAGAGCTTTTGCCCATGCCCCGGGCACCCCAGAGCAGGGCGTTGTTTGCGGGGAGGCCGTCGGCGAAGCGCCGCGTGTTGTCGAGCAGGATGTCGCGCAGGCGGTCCACACCGCGGAGAAGCTCGATCTCGACACGGTTAACCGTCGGGACCGCTTCGAGCCACTCGCCCTCGGCATGCCAGATGAAGGCGTCGGCGGCGCCGAGATCGGCCGATGTGGGCGGCGGCGGCGCCAACCGCTCCAGCGCTTCGGCGATCGAGTGCAGCAACGGCAGGACGGCGGCGTCTCGGTCGAAATTTGTCATTGGCGACTCGTGTTCGGGGTTTGGTGACCCCATCTTATGCCCTAACGCTGCGTAGCGGGCGGCGAGCCTATCATATAGTCCGGCCGGTTCAATATTGTTGCCGCGGGGGCGGCCATCCGGCATGGAAGGCGTACCTGGCCCCCGCGAAATATCCTTGTGAAAGCGCCGGCTTCGCCAAACCGCGGCGTCCGCAGATGTCATTGCAATTCGTGATTGTGTCGGTATAGTCCGGCCGGCAAACGAGGAGACCCTGATGTTCATTTCCCCCGCTTATGCGCAGACTGCGGGTGCCGCCGGCGAAGGCTCGTTCCTGATCCAGCTTGCGCCGCTGATTCTCATCTTTGTTGTCTTTTATTTTCTGCTGATTCGCCCTCAGCAGAAGAAGATGAAGGCGCATAAGGCGATGGTCGCGGGCCTGCGGCGCGGGGATCGCGTGGTCACGGCCGGCGGGATCATCGGCGTGGTCACAAAGATTCTGAGCGATACGGAAGCGCAGCTCGAGATCGCCGATGGTGTCCGTGTCCGGATCGTTCGCGCAACGATCACAGACGTCCTGTCGAAGACGGCGCCGGCCGATAATGCCGAAGAGGCGGACCTCGAGGAGGAGAGCGCTGCGGAGAACGGGGACAAGAAGGCCCGAAGCCGACAGATCGGCGGGCGCGGCAAATAGGCCCGGAGCCGACAGGACAATGGCTGGGTTGATCGCCGGTCCGTCGCGCGCTGCGAAGCGGTTCCCATGATTCATTTTGCGAAATGGAAGATCATTCTGATCGTGGCGGTTCTAATCGCCGGCGTGGCTTATGCCGCGCCCAATCTGATCAGCCGTGATCTTGCCGAGCGGCTGCCGGACTGGCTGCCGCATCAGCAGGTCAATCTGGGCCTCGACCTACAGGGCGGGTCGCATCTTCTGCTGGAGGTCGAGGTCGAGTCCGTGATTCGCGAGCAGTTGGCCATGGTGGTCGACTCCGTGCGAAGCGAGTTGCGGGGAGCCGATATCGGCTATACCGGCCTCGGCATTGAAGGCAATGCGGTGACCGTGACGCTGCGCGACCCCACGACCGCCGATCAGGTCCGCGGGCTGCTGGAGGACGTTGCGGGCGACATGGACCTGTCGATCGAGAACGGCGTCGTGCGCATCGCAATGACGGAACAGGCGGTCGAGGATAGGGCGCGGCGCGCCGTCGAGCAGTCGATCGAGATCGTCCGCCGGCGGATCGACGAAACCGGAACGCGCGAGCCGACGATCCAGCGTCAGGGCAATGATCGGATCCTGGTTCAGCTCCCCGGCGTCAAGGACCCCGAGCGCGTCAAGGAGCTGATCGGCAAGACCGCGAAGATGACGTTCCGCCTGGTCGACAGTTCGGTGTCGCCCGAGGCCGCATCGATTCCCCCGACTTTGGAGCGGTTGCCCAGCGTCGACGACGAGCCGGGTCTCCCGCGGCATTATGTCGTTCAGAAACGCGTCATGGTCAGCGGCGAGAACCTGGTCGACGCGCAACCGACATTCCAGGACGGGCAGCCGGTGGTGAGCTTCCGGTTCGATTCCATCGGGGCCAACCGGTTTGGCGACGCGACTCGGGAGAATGTCGGCCGGCTGTTCGCGATCGTCCTTGACGGCGAGGTGATCAGCGCACCGGTTATCCGCGAGCCTATTCTCGGCGGCAGCGGCGTGATCAGCGGCAACTTCACCGTGCAGTCGGCCCAGGATCTGGCCCTGCTGCTCCGCGCCGGCGCCTTGCCGGCGCCGCTGACCGTGCTGGAGGAGCGTACTGTCGGCGCCGGTCTCGGCGCGGACTCGATCCGGGCCGGCACGATGGCGAGCATGGTTGGGCTGGTGCTGATCGTGGCAACGCTGCTCGTGGCCTATGGCCTCTTCGGCCTGTTCGCCAACATCGCTCTGATCTTCAACGGGATCCTGCTGCTCGCGGCCCTTTCGCTGCTCCAAGCCACGCTGACGCTTCCGGGTATCGCCGGAATCGTGCTGACGCTCGGCATGGCCGTCGACTCCAACGTGCTGGTCTTCGAGCGGATTCGGGAAGAGATCCGTAACGGCCGCAGCCCGGTCACGGCGATCGATACCGGCTATCGCGAGGCCATGAGCTCCATCGTCGATGCCAACCTTACGACTCTGATCTCGACCGTGCTTCTGTACCAGTTCGGATCCGGGCCGGTGCGGGGATTTGCCGTTACGCTGGGCATCGGTATCATTACGACCCTGTTCACGGCGATCATGGTGACCCGGTTGATTGCCGTCCTCTGGCTCCGCAAAGCCCGCCCCAAAACCGTGCCGATTTAACGCTCCGATGTTCCGCGGTATTCAGTTCATTCGCCCCGACACCCGCATCAACTTCATGCGGCCAAGGAGGACTTTTATTCTCCTGTCGCTGATCATGATGCTCGGCTCGATCGGCTTGGTCGCCTTCAAGGGCCTCAACTTCGGAATCGATTTTGAGGGCGGTATCTTGATGGAGGTCAGGACGCCGGGAACCGCGGATCTGACGGAGATGCGGGACGCGCTGGCGGATCTCGGCCTCGGCGAGGTGGCGCTGCAGGAATTCGGTTCTCCGGACGATGTGCTGATCCGAATCCAGCGCCAGGAGGGCGACGAAGCGGCTCAGGTTCGCGCCATCGCACAGGTGAAGGAAGCGCTCGGCGAGGGGTACGAGTATCGCCGTACCGAATTCGTCGGCCCCACGGTGGGGGCAGAACTGGTACGCGATGCCATTACCGCTATCGTCCTGGCGATAATCGGAATCATGATCTACATCTGGTTCCGCTTCGAGTGGCAGTTCGCGGTCAATGCGATTATCGCGCTATTCCACGATGTCATTACTACGGTGGGGCTTTTTGCGCTCCTCGGCCTCGAGTTCAACCTGACCTCGGTAGCAGCTGTCCTCACCGTCGCCGGCTATTCCATCAACGACACGGTCGTAGTCTATGACCGAGTGCGCGAGGAATTGCGCCGATACAAGACCATGCCGCTGCCGGACCTGATTAATCTGGCCATTAACAAGACGCTGTCGCGCACGATCATGACCGGCGGGTCTGTCCTGCTGGTGCTGATCGTCCTCTATGTCTTCGGCGGCGACGTTCTGGGCGGATTCAGCCTAGCGTTGATCTGGGGTGTGCTGATCGGCACCTACTCGACAGTCTTTGTAGCCGCGCCGATGTTGATCTATTTCAATTTGCGGCCGAGCAGAAGCGCGAAGGAATCCACCGCGCGGCCCGCCGCGGATCCGGCCGGTTCAGGCGACTAGCGGGCTGACGGACCTTGGACTTGACCCCGCTCATCCCTGCGGGCCGGCAGATCATCGAATCCTACGGTGAGGGGCGGTTTCGGATCAGCGGCACTGCGATCGAAGGGTCGATCCTGGTCTTTCCCGATCGGACGCTGCCGTGGCCCGTCGACAGCAGCGAGGCGATCACGCCCGAAAGCCTTGACGAGGTCGCGCGAGCGGGGGAGGCCGGGACGGTCAATGTCCTTCTGCTCGGTTGCGGACAACGGATGGCGATGGTCCCGCCGGCGCTTCGCGACCGCCTGCGGGCGGCGGGCGTGGTGGTCGAGCCGATGGATACGGGCGCGGCCTGTCGCACCTACAACGTCCTGATGGCCGAGGGCCGGCAGGTTGCCGCCGCGCTGATTGCCGTGCCCTGACGCGGTCTTGCAGGAGGCGAAGAAAAAGCGGGGCCAAAACGGCCCCGCTTCGTCGTCTGGCGGGCCGTGTTCCGGATCACGCGAGACCCTGCTGTTGTGCGACCATGCAATACAGCATCGGGATCGACAGGAGCGTGTTCGCCCGCGAGAACAGCATCGCCTGTCGCGCCGATCGCTTCTTCGCCTCGGCATCCGCCTCGACGAGGCCGAGCGCGCGCTTCTGGTTCGGCCAGATGACGAACCAGACGTTGAAAGCCATGATGAGTGCCAACCACATGCCAATTCCGATGGTGGCAACGCCCTGCTGGAAGGTGAGTGCCTCGACCAGATAGCCATTCAGGTGCGCCGTGATCAGGCCGAACAACACCGTCGCAGCCGCGGCCCAGCGGAACCAGAACAGCGCGGCGGGGCCGATCACCTTGCCGATGGCCGGCTTCTGATCGTCGGGGATTTTCGGCATGGACGGCATTTGCACGAAGTTGAAGTAGTACAAGAGACCGACCCACAGGACGCCGGCAAGAACGTGGAACCAGCGAAACAGGAATTGGTAATAGCCGGCTTCATCCACGACGCCGGTGTGCAGGATGAGCAGAAGAATGACGGCTCCGAGAAGTCCGATGACGAGCGTCGCATGCAGTGATTCGAGCGGATTCTTCATGGCTGCCTCCAATGGCTACAGCAAGCTAGGCCGATCGAGCCGCAATATGTTGTGGTGTCAGCGCAGTATGCGGCCAAATCCGCCGATTCCGCGAAGAATCTAAGACGGACAGGATTAAGATATGGCGAACCGGCCAGAACTCTCCTATTGCGCCGATCTGGTGCGCCGCGACGACCACGACCGGTTTCTTACGGCTTTGTTCGCCCCGGCCGGGTCACGCGAAGATCTCCTTGCCCTTTATGCCTTCAACCTGGAGGTGGCGCGGACGCGGGAAATGGTGCGCGAGCCGATGATGGGTATGATCCGCCTGCAATGGTGGCGGGAGTCGATCGACGGCATCTATGCCGGCACGGTCCGGCACCACGCCGTTGTCCAGCCCCTTGCTGCGGCCGTCGACCGGCATGGGTTGTCGCGGGTCCATTTCGACCGGCTGCTCGACGCCCGCGAGGCGGATATGGAGGATGCGCCCCCGAAAACGCTATCGGCGCTGGTCGGCTATGCCGAGGGCACGTCGTCCAGCCTCGTTCTGCTGGCGCTTGAGCTCCTTTCGGGGCATCGAGAGGCGGACGGCGAGGGCAGGGAAGAGCCGGCGCGGGCGGCCGGGCGCGATATCGGCGTCGCCTGGGCGCTGGTCGGCCTGCTGCGCGCGGTCCCCTTTCACGCCCGGGCGAGGCGGCTATATTTGCCGGAAGATCTGACGACGCGGACCGGCGTTCGGCCGGACGATGTCTTCGAATTTCGTCCGTCACCGCAACTGGCCGAGGTCGTGCGGGAGGTGGCGCAAATGGCCCGCACATATCTTGGGAAGGCCCGGAAACAGCAGCGCGAAATACCACGCCGGCTCCTGCCGGCCCTACTGCCTGCGGTATTGGCAGACCTATATCTTCGGGATCTGGAGAAGGCCGGCTACAATGTCTTCGACGGACGTGTGCAGGAAGCGCCACCGGGCCGCGCCTGGCGCCTCGCCTTCAGCGCCCTTCGGGGCCGGTACTGACCTATTCCGCCGCCGCCGGAACGGCGCTGAGCCAGCGATCGAGATCGGCGAGGGCGCGTGTCGCGAGCGCGGGCTTTCGCTGCGTTCGGCCCTTGCGTCCGGTAATTGCCTCAGGCAGGGGCGGGAACAGGCCGAAATTCACGTTCATCGGCTGGAAGCTGCGGGCGTCGGCGCCACCGGTAATATGGCCAAGCAGCGCCCCCAACGCCGTCGTCGGAGGCGGCGGGGGCAGATCGGCGTCGCGCCGCTCCGCGGCCGCGAACCGGCCCGCCAGAAGGCCGATGGCGGCGCTCTCGACATAGCCTTCGACGCCGGTGATCTGCCCGGCGAAGCGCAGGCGCGGCTGCGCTCGCAGCCGAAGCCGCGAATCCAGCAGGCGCGGGCTGTTCAGGAAGGTATTGCGATGCAGGCCGCCGAGCCGCGCGAACTCGGCCTGCTCCAGGCCGGGGATCGTCCGGAAGATCCGCACCTGCTCGGCATATTTCAGCTTCGTCTGAAAGCCGACGATGTTGTAGAGCGTGCCGAGCGCATTGTCCTGTCGAAGCTGCACGACGGCATAGGGTCGCCGGCCGGTGCGCGGATCGGTCAGGCCGACCGGCTTCATCGGGCCGTAGCGCAGTGTCTCGGGCCCGCGCGCCGCCATCACCTCGATCGGCAGGCAGCCCTCGAAATAGGGCGTGTCCGCCTCCCAGTCCTTGAACTCGGTCTTCTCGCCGGCCAGCAGCGCCGCCACGAAGGCCTCGTACTGCGTGCGGTCGAGCGGGCAGTTGATATAGTCGGCACCGTCCGAGCCGCTGGGACCGCCCTTGTCGTAACGTGACTGGAACCAAGCCTGTTCAAGGTCGATCGACTCCTTGTAGACGATCGGCGCGATGGCGTCGAAGAAGGCGAGCGACTCCTCGCCAGTCAGCCGGTGGATCGCCTCGGCCAGTGCAGGGGAGGTCAGCGGGCCGGTTGCGAGAATGACCTGGTCCCAGTCGGCGGGAGGCAGATCGGCGATCTCACCGCGGGCGATGGTGATCAGCGGCTCGGCCTCAAGCCGCGCGGTGACCGTCCTGGAAAACGCCACGCGGTCGACGGCGAGTGCGCCGCCCGCCGGCAGCTTGTGCGCATCGGCCGCGGCGAGGATCAGGGAGTCGCAGCGCCGCATCTCCTCATGCAGCAGGCCCACCGCATTGTGAAAAGCGTCGTCGGAGCGGAAGGAGTTCGAGCAGACCAGCTCGGCCATGCCGTCGGTCCCATGCGCCTCGGTCCGGCGCAGCGGCCGCATCTCGTGTAGCACGACCGGAACGCCGGCGCGCGCGAGTTGCCACGCAGCCTCGCTGCCGGCAAGACCGCCGCCGATCACATGCACCGGTGTTGTCCCGTCATGGCTCATCGGATGAAGAGATAGCGTCCCGAAGGGGTGTCAGCAACCGATCCGGTGATCGGCAGACCTCTCAGCGCAACGCGTTGTGAATGAGATAGGCGGCGAAATCCACCGGCTTCAGCTTGGGCGCGCGATTCTGCTCGCCGGCCAAGGCCCGCGACACGAGGATATGGTTCTCCACATGAGTGGGGGAAACCTTGAAGATGCCGGTGGCGCCCTTGATCTTCGGATAGAGATTCGGGTCTATCATCTTCTCCTTGCCCGACAGCCGATCAATGATCTCGTCCTCGGTCACCCCCTCGACCTCCTGCTTCTTCACCAGGGCCCAGTCGCTTTCCCCGGCCCAGCCGGCATGGATTAATGGTTTCAGCGGCGCGTCGGTGCAGCCGACCTTGAAGACATTCTTGCTCAGCCCGACGTCGGACGCCCATTTGTTCAGCGTCGCGCTCCGCGCTACGTAAATTTCGGCCATTGTCGCGTCACACCCTCGGTCAGGAAATGCCTTCTGCCTGCATCATCCGTTGATAGGCGGGGCGGGCGCGCACCAGTTCGGCGCAACGCCGAACGTTCTCATAGGTCGTCGCCGGCTTCGCCATATTCCGGGTCCAGCGGGTCAGCATCGTGAAGAACAGATCGGCCGCGCTGAACCGCTCGCCGAGCAGATAGGGCCCCGATTTGGCGAGAACCCCGTCGAAGTAGCCCCACATCCGGTCGAGCCGGCGCTCCGCCTCGGCCTTCACCGCGGCGCGTGAGCTCTCGTCCGGCGCGTAGAAATCCGGATGATGCCAATGCATCAGCGCCTCCTGCACCGTGTTGGTCAGGTGGGCGATCCATTGGAGATAGAGCGCGCGCTCCGGCGTATCGATGGCGGGCGCTAAGCCGGCCTCCGGGTGGCGATCGCAGAGATACAGCACGATCGCCGCCGATTCGTACATGACGAGGTCACCGTCGACCAGTGCTGGGACGCGGGAATGCGGATGGATTTTGCGGTAGGCTTCGCTGTGATGCTCGCGCTTCTCGGTATCGATGAGCACAAGCTCATAGGGTGTGCCGATCTCCTCCAGCGCGGCATGCGGCGCCATGTTGGCGCTGCCTGGATTGTAATACAGCTTGTACATCGTCGAGTCCCCCCTTTCGACCCGTCAGGCTCGCTTCTTCGCCTTCGTCATCGGTGCGCGGAGATAGGGCGCGAGATAGTGGCCGGTGTAGCTCTCCGGTACCGCCGCGACCTGCTCGGGCGTGCCGGCGGCCACCACCCTTCCGCCCTTGTCGCCGCCCTCAGGACCGAGATCGAGAATCCAGTCGGCGGTCTTGATCACCTCGAGATTGTGCTCGATCACGACGACGGTGTTGCCCTGGTCGACGAGTGCCTGCAGCACCTCCAAGAGCTTGCGAACATCCTCGAAATGCAGCCCGGTCGTCGGCTCATCGAGGATGTAGAGGGTGCGGCCGGTCGCCCGGCGGGACAGCTCGCGGGCCAGCTTCACCCGCTGCGCCTCGCCGCCTGAAAGGGTCGTCGCCGCCTGGCCGACATGGATATAGCCGAGGCCGACGCGCTGCAGCGTAACGAACTTGTCGCGGATCGCCGGCACCGCCTTGAAGAACTCGGCCGCCTCATCCACCGTCATGTCGAGCACGTCGGCGATCGACTTGTTCCGGAAGGTGACCTCGAGTGTCTCGCGATTGTAGCGCTTGCCTTTGCAGACGTCGCACTGGACATAGACGTCGGGCAGGAAATGCATCTCGATCTTGATGACGCCGTCGCCCTGGCAGGCCTCGCACCGACCGCCCTTGACGTTGAAGGAGAAGCGGCCGGGCTTGTAGCCGCGGGTCGTCGCCTCCGGCAGGCCGGCGAACCAGTCTCGGATCGGGGTGAAGGCGCCGGTATAGGTCGCCGGGTTGGAACGTGGCGTGCGGCCGATCGGCGACTGGTCGATGTCGACGATCTTATCGAGGAACTCGAGGCCTTCGATCCGGTCATGGTCGCCGGGATGCTCCCGCGCGCCGTTGAGCCGGCGGGCCAGCGCCTTGTAGAGCGTCTCGATGATCAGGGTCGATTTACCGCCGCCGGAGACGCCAGTCACGCAGGTGAAGGTGCCGACCGGTACCGCGACCGAGATATTCTTCAGATTGTTCGCCCGCGCGCCGACGATGCGGATCGCCTGACCTTTGGCACCCGGCCGGCGCGCCTTCGGCAGCGGCACCTGCCGAACTCCCGTCAGATATTGCGCCGTCACGCTTTCGGTGCTCTGCATGACCTGCGCCGGCAGGCCGGCGGCGATCACGCGCCCACCATGGGCGCCGGCGGCCGGCCCCATATCGATCAGATAGTCGGCGGCCCGAATCGCATCCTCGTCATGTTCGACGACGAGCACGGTGTTGCCGAGGTCGCGCAGATGCCGGAGCGTGTCGAGCAGGCGGGCATTGTCGCGCTGATGCAGGCCGATCGACGGCTCGTCGAGGACATAGAGCACGCCGGTTAGCCCCGAGCCGATCTGCGAAGCGAGGCGGATGCGCTGGCTCTCGCCGCCGGACAGCGTTGCCGAAGCCCGGTCGAGCGTCAGATAGTCGAGGCCGACGCTGTTCAGGAAGCCGAGCCGCTCGTTGATTTCCTTGAGAATTCGATAGGCGATCTCGCGCTGCTTTTCGGTCAAGCCGTCATTGAGCTCGGCGAACCATGCGCCGGCCTGCGCGATCGACATTGCGGAGATCTCGGCGATGTTGCGCCCAGCGATCTTGATGGCGAGCGCCTCGGGTTTCAGCCGCTGCCCCTGGCAGGCTTCACAGGGGCTCGTAGACTGATAGCGAGACAGCTCGTCGCGGATCCAGGCGCTGTCGGTCTCGCGCCAGCGCCGCTGCATGTTGTTGATGACGCCCTCGAACGGCTTCTGCGTGCGATAGCTGCGCAGCCCGTCGTCATAATGTATCGTGATTGCATCCTTGCCGGATCCGAACAGGATCGCATTGCGGACCGCCTCCGACAGCTCGGCGAACGGATCGGTCATGCTGAACCGATAGTGCCGGGCGAGGCTGTCCAGCGTCTGCATGTAATATTGCGATGAGGAGTTCGCCCAGGGCGCGATGGCGCCTTCGCGCAGACTCTTCCGATCGTCGGGAACCACCAGCACCGGATCGAAATAGAGCTTGGTCCCGAGCCCGTCACAGACAGGGCAGGCGCCGAACGGGTTATTGAACGAGAACAGGCGTGGTTCGATCTCGTCGATGGTGAAGCCGGAAACCGGGCAGGCGAAACGGGCGGAGAAGATCGTCCGGCCCGCAACGTCGCCCTTCTTGCCCGATTGCTTGGCGTCGGCGTCATCGACGAATACCAGCCCGTCGGATAGCTGGAGCGCAGTCTCCAGGCTGTCGGCGAGGCGCGACTCGATCCCAGGGCGGACGACCAGCCGGTCGACCACCACCTCGATGTCGTGCTTCAGCTTCTTGTTGAGGGCCGGCACCTCGTCGATCTCGTAGAGCGCGCCGTCGACCTTGACCCGCTGAAAGCCGCGCTTCTGCAGGTCCGCCAGCTCCTTCCGGTATTCGCCCTTGCGGCCGCGCACCACGGGCGCGAGCAGATAGAGGCGGGTGCCCTCCGCCATGGCCATGACGCGGTCGACCATCTGGCTTACCGTCTGGCTCTCGATCGGCAGGCCGGTGGCCGGTGAGTAGGGCACACCGATGCGGGCGAAGAGCAGGCGCAGATAGTCGTAGATCTCCGTCACCGTGCCGACGGTGGAGCGAGGATTCTTCGAGGTCGTTTTCTGCTCGATGGAGATCGCCGGCGACAGGCCTTCGATCGAGTCGACGTCGGGCTTCTGCATCAGTTCGAGGAATTGGCGCGCATAGGCCGACAGGGACTCGACATAGCGCCTCTGGCCCTCGGCATAGATCGTGTCGAAGGCCAGCGAGGACTTGCCCGAGCCCGACAGGCCAGTGATGACCACTAGGCTGTCGCGCGGGATGTCGACATCGACATTCTTCAGATTATGCTCGCGGGCGCCGCGGACGGAAATCTGGTGACCGCCGGTGCTCGTTGCCCCGGTGCTTAGGGGCCCGGTTTTCGTGGGCATGAAAGAGATCGACCGATTCTGGAATGTGGGCCGGAATATTATCGCCGCGGCGGGAAAAATCGACTCAGAAAACCGACCGCGACAGGCGCTTCGCAGACGCGCGGGATATGTGGCTCCGCGCAATCCGATTACAAGAAGCCTGTGGCGGGCCGATTACAAGAAGCCTGTGGCGGGCAAGCGGGAAATCCGTATAAAGTCCCGGAACACAGAGAACGGATTGTTCCTGGTCGGATTGCGATTGGTTCCGAGAGTTATCTCCGATTGTCATGCCCGGACTTGATCCGGGCATCCAGGGTCCTGCCGGGCGCGGTTCTGCGTACGGCCCCTGGATTTGCCGGGTCAAGCCCGGCAATGACAAGTGAGCAAGGCTTGGAGCCGCAAGGTGGCGTCGAGGAACGATCCCGAGAAATCGACAGCGAGGGTAAGGTCATGGCTGGCAGCGTCAACAAGGTCATTCTCATCGGCAATCTCGGGCGCGACCCGGAAATCCGCAGCACTCAGGACGGGACGCGCGTAGCCAATCTCTCGGTTGCGACCTCCGAGAACTGGCGGGACAAGACCTCCGGCGAGCGGCGGGAGAAGACCGAATGGCACCGCGTCGTCGTCTTCAATGACCGCCTCGTCGACGTGATCGAGCGGTTCCTGAAGAAGGGCTCGAAGGTCTATCTCGAGGGTCAACTTCAGACGCGGAAATGGACCGACCAGTCGGGCCAGGAGAAGTATACGACCGAGGTGGTGCTGCAGCGTTATCGCGGCGAGCTGACGATGCTCGATGGCCGCGGCGAAGGCGGCGGCGGCTTTGCCGAGGGGCAGGGCGAAGAGGGCGGCCCAGGGGGCGGCTATGGCGGCAGCTCCGGCGGCTATGGCGGCGGCCAGGGCGGCGGCCGGTCCGGCAGCCGCGGACCGGCCCCGATGTCGGATCTCGACGACGAGATTCCGTTTTGACTTCGGCTTAACTCCTTGTCTTTCTCGCTTGGACACCGGCCCGGTTCGGGGCCGGTGTGGCTGCTTGCGCGTCTTCTCGGCCAAGCGCATGATCCACTTTGTGATCATGTTCTTCGACAGGGACTTGGCAAGGAGCCGTAACCAATGGAAAAGAATAAATTTATTGATAGGCTGCTCGGTGGAAAGATGTCCCGCCGGGAGTTTAACCGCGCGCTCGGGGCGGCCGGGCTCGGGTTCGCGGCGATGCCGCTGCTGTCGACCGCGAGCCGTGCCGCGGGCGATCTGACGTTTCTCACTTGGGCCGGCTACGACATTCCGGAACTGATGCCAAAGTATGTGGAAGAGCATGGCGGCACCCCGGAGTTCTCGATCTTTGCGGTCGAGGAGGAGGCGCTACAAAAGATGCTTGCTGGGTTCGATGTCGATGTCATGCACCCCTGCAGCTACAATATCAAACGGTGGAATGATGCAGGCATCCTGCAACCGGTCGACATCTCTCGCGTGCCGGAATACGAAAATATTTGGGAGAAGTTTAGGACAATTCCGGAAACCTCGTTCAACGGCGAGGTCTACTTCATTCCTTGGGATGCCGGCACGGCTTCCGTCGCTTATCGAACCGATCTCGTCGACCCTGCGGATGTGGCCGAACCGTCATGGTCTTTGTTGTTCAACGAGAAGTACAAGGGCAAGCTGTCCATGTACGACACCGATACGACCCTGGTCGAGATTTCCGCTCGTATCCTTGGCTATTTTGATGACTACCTGCACTTGAGCGACGAGCAGCTTGTCGATGTTCGGAAGCATCTAGCGAAACAGCGTGACCTGATGCGCTTCTACTGGTCGGACAACACCCAGATGGAGCAAGCAATGGCATCTGGGGAGATCGTCGCGGCCTATGCGTGGAGCGGCTCGGTGAAAGCTTTGCGAGACCAAGGCGTGCCGATCGAGTACATGGTGCCGAAAGAGGGGATGCTCGGCTATTGCTGTGGCCTCGTCCGGCATGCACGCGCACCCGGCGACGAGCAGGCGGCGTACGATCTCATCAACGCGATGCTCGATCCGGAAGTCGGGAAATATCTCGTCACGGATCAGGGATATTTTCACTCGAACAGGCGGAGCTATGATCTCATCGACCCTGAACTCCTCAAGAGCTTTGGATTGGATGATCCGGAAGCGACTTTCAATGCTATGTCGATTGAGCCGGAGCCTGACGAACCGTATCGCGGCAAGTACATCACGCTTGTGAACGAGGTAAAGGCGGGAATGAATTGATTTTACCGCATTAAGCCTAAAAGCGGGAACTTCGGAGGGCGCCGTTGCTTCATAAGCGACGGCGCCTTTCTCCTTCCGATCATTCTGCCGACAGCCTCTTGAGAACGCCCTGCGTGGGCACAATTTATTGTTCGCACCTGCAAAACCTGATAGGTTTCCGGGATCTTAAAGCCTGGGGCTAACCCCGCCTGCGAGCGCGCCGATCCGGCGCTGCGCGAGGGGCGGCGTGGCCTTTGTATGTCATTGATTTTTCTGGAAAAACCGAGTGACCACCGCACCCACCCCACCGTCCTTCGACATCACGCCGGTGACGATCGAGGAGGAGATGAAGCGCTCCTATCTCGATTATGCGATGAGCGTGATCGTGAGCCGCGCGCTGCCCGACGTCCGCGACGGGCTGAAGCCCGTCCACCGCCGGATTCTCTTCGCGATGAAGGAAGCCGGATACGACTTCAACAAGCCATATCGCAAGTCGGCCCGCGTCGTCGGTGACGTAATGGGTAAATTCCATCCGCATGGCGACGCGGCGATTTACGACGCGATGGTGCGGATGGCGCAGGACTTCTCGATGCGCCTGCCGCTGGTGGATGGGCAAGGCAATTTCGGCTCGATGGACGGCGACCCGCCGGCGGCCATGCGCTATACCGAGGTGCGGCTTGCGCGATCGGCCAGCGCGCTGCTCGACGACATCGAGAAGGACACCGTCGACTTCCAGCCGAACTACGACGAATCGGCCGAGGAGCCGGTGGTCCTGCCGGCGCGTTTCCCGAACCTGCTGATCAATGGCGCGGGCGGCATCGCCGTCGGCATGGCGACGAACATCCCGCCCCATAACCTCGGCGAGGTGATCGACGCCTGCTGCGCCTATATCGACACTCCGGAGATCACGATCGACGCGTTGATGCGGCTCGTGCCGGGGCCGGACTTTCCGACCGGCGCCACCGTCCTTGGCCGGGCCGGCATCCGCGAAGCCTATCATAACGGACGCGGCTCAGTGGTGATGCGAGGCCGGGCCCACGTCGAGGAGATCCGCAAGGATCGCGAGGCGATCGTCGTCACCGAGATCCCGTACCAGGTGAACAAGGCGCGGATGATCGAGCGTATCGCCGAGGTCGTGCAGGAAAAGGTGATCGAGGGGATCGCCGATCTGCGCGACGAATCGGACCGCGACGGCGTCCGCGTCGTCATCGAGCTGAAGCGCGATGCGATGGCCGACGTGGTCCTGAACCAGCTCTATCGCTATACGCCGCTGCAGACGAGCTTCGGCGTCAACATGCTCGCGCTCAACGGCGGCCGGCCCGAGCTGATGAGCCTGAAGGACATCATCGCCGCCTTCATCGCCTTCCGTGAGGAGGTGATCACCCGGCGCACGGTCTTCGAGCTCGGCAAGACGCGGGAGCGCGCGCATATCCTGGTCGGCCTCGCCATCGCGGTCGCCAATATCGACCGGGTGATCGAGTTGATCCGCCGCGCGCCCGATCCGGCGACGGCGCGGGAGC
The DNA here is from genome assembly GCA_003576685.1 of Virgifigura deserti. Lineage (GTDB taxonomy): Bacteria > Pseudomonadota > Alphaproteobacteria > Dongiales > Dongiaceae > Virgifigura > Virgifigura deserti. Next base: position 637,153 of record QOZR01000001.1, on the reverse strand, counting down.
AGCTGATGGCGGTGGCCTGGGCGGCGCAGGAGGTCGAACCCCTGATCGCGCTGATCGACGAGCCGGGCCGCACAGTGGCGGAGGACGGCACCTATCGCCTGTCGGAGGAGCAGGCCCGTGCGATCCTGGAGCTGCGCCTGCAGCGCCTTACCGGCCTCGAGCGCGACAAGATCGCTGACGAGTTGAAGACGCTGGCGAAGAGTATCACCGATTTCCTCGAGATCCTCGGCTCGCGCGCGCGGCGCCTGGAGATCCTGCGTACCGAGCTGATCGAGATTCGGGACCAGTTCGCGACGCCACGGCGGACGACGCTGGAGGAGAACGAGTTCGAGCATGATATCGAGGACCTGATCCAGCGCGAGGACATGGTCGTCACCGTGACCCACGGCGGCTATATCAAGCGCGTTCCCGTCTCCGCCTACCGGGCGCAGCGCCGCGGCGGAAAGGGCCGCGCCGGCATGTCGACCCGCGGCGAGGATTTCGTCAGTCAGCTCTTCGTCGTCGACACCCATACGCCGGTGCTGTTCTTCTCGACTGCCGGCATGGTCTACAAGATGAAGGTCTACCGCCTGCCGCTCGGCAACCCGCAGGCGCGCGGCAAGGCTCTCGTCAATCTTCTGCCGCTCCAGGAGGGCGAGACCATCTCGACCCTGATGCCGCTGCCCGAGGACGAAAGCAGCTGGAAGGACATGTTCGTGATGTTCGCGACCTCGGGCGGCTCTATCCGGCGCAACCGGTTGTCGGATTTCACGAGCGTCAAGGCGAACGGCAAGATCGCGATGAAGCTCGAGGACGGCGAACGCCTGATCGGCGTGCAGACCTGCACCGAGGACGAGGATGTGCTGCTGGCGACGCGAAACGGGCAGGCGATACGGTTCCCGGTCGGCGATGTCCGGGTCTTCAGCGGCCGGAACTCCGTCGGCGTCCGGGGCATCCGGCTGGCCGAAGGCAACACCGTCATCTCCATGTCGATCCTGCGTCATGTCGAGGCCGACAGCAGCGAGCGCGAGGCCTATCTCCGCATCGCCAATGCGCGTCGGCGAGCCGGCGAGAATGGGGGCGCGGAGGCGGAAAACGGCGGTGACGGCAACCACGCCCTGTCGCCGGAGCGCTATGCCGAGCTGGAGGCGAGCGAGGAGTTCATCCTGAGCGTGACCGCGAACGGTTACGGCAAGCGGACCTCCGCCCACGAATACCGCGTCACCGGCCGCGGCGGGCAGGGCATCGCGAACATCGAAACCTCCAGCCGTAACGGGCCGGTGGTCGCCTCCTTCCCGATCGCACATGCCGACCAGATCATGCTGGTTACCGACGGCGGCCAGTTGATCCGGCTTCCGGTTGACGATATCCGCATTGCCGGCCGCAAGACCCAGGGCGTGGTGCTGTTCAAGGTCGCGGACGGCGAGCAGGTCGCCTCGGTGACACGGCTCGCCGACCAGAACGGCAATGGGGAAAACGGCCATGGGGAGAACGGTGATGGCGCCGTGAACGGCGCGGCGGAAGACGAGGCCGAAGCCGTAGGAGAGGAGGGGGACTCCATCGATGAGTAAAGCGCGGACCGCGATCTATCCGGGGACCTTCGATCCGATCACGAACGGCCATATGGACATTATTCGGCGGGCGTCGCGGCTGGCCGATTGCCTGATCATCGGTGTCGCGCGCAACGCCGGGAAGCGGCCGCTGTTCAGCATCGACGAGCGGGTCGAGCTGGTGCGCGCCGAGGTCGCCGCGCTGAACGCCGGCGGGCGGACCGTCGAGGTCCAGGCGTTCGACAATCTCCTGATGCACTTCGCGGAGTCGGCCGGCGCCGGCGTCATCATCCGCGGCCTGCGCGCGGTCTCGGACTTCGAGTACGAGTTCCAGATGGCCGGCATGAACGCGCGCCTCAATCCCGGCATCGAGACGGTCTTCCTGATGGCGTCCGACCGCCACCAGTTCATCTCGTCACGGTTCGTGAAGGAGATCGGCCGGCTCGGCGGCGATATCAGCCATTTCGTCAGCCCGCGGGTCGCCGAACGGCTGCGCGCCTGCTTCGACCGGGAACGGCAGAACGGCGACAACCAGAAGACCAGCGTCCAGACCTTCAAGGATTCCTGACCCGCAGGTTACAGCCTTCTGGTCGGTTTTCCGGTTTTCATCGGCGGGCCAAAATGTTAGATGGGGCGCCACCGTCGGCCGGTGTCCAGCCGGCGACCATGGGTGCGTAGCTCAGCGGTAGAGCATCTGACTTTTAATCAGGTGGTCGTGGGTTCGATCCCCACCGCACCCACCATCCTTGCCCCGATCCCCCCGTCGCGGGGCATCACAAGCTCGCACTCCAGCCCCCCACGGCCAAAGGTGAGCGTCGCGCTGCCAGCGAGGTCATAGGCGAAGCTGTGCTCGATCAGCTTGGTGCCGAAGCCGTAGGTCGTCGGTTTCCTAACCGGCGGCCCGCCGCGTTCGACCCAGGTCAGCCGCAGGCGCCGGTTATCGGTTTCCTCGATGCCCCAACGAACCTCCACCCGCCCGCCGGCTGTCGACAATGCCCCATATTTGGCCGCATTCGTCGCCAACTCATGCAGCACCAACGAAAGCGTCAGGGTTTGCTTCGGTGAGAGCGCGAGGTCGGATCCGTGGATCTCGAACCGGCTGTCTTCCTTCGCATGCGCGTCAAGCACTTGCGACACCACGGCGGTCAGGTTCGTCGATTGCCAGTTGTTCCGGGTCAGCAGGTTGTGGGCGGTGGCCAGCGCCTGGAGCCGTCCCGTCAGCGATGCGCAAAAGGCCTCCGGCGATGTCGTGTGCCGCAAGGTCTGCGCGGCGATGGACTGCACCACGGCCAGGGAATTCTTTACCCGGTGGTTCAGCTCCGCCATCAGAAGCTTCCGATGCTCCTCCACCTGCTTGCGTTCGGTGATGTCCGTGCAGGCTCCCGTGACATAGAGCGGCTTTCCCTCACGGTCGCGGACCAGTTTTCCCTTGTCCGAAACCCATAGCACCGTGCCGTCGGCCCGGATGATGCGATAGTCCATATCGAAGTCGATGCCTTCGCGCACACAGCGTTCGCTGGCCGCGGTCACGGCCGCCTGATCCTCCGGATGAACATGTCGAAGGTCCTCGTGGACATCGCGCACCGCCTCGCCCGGGGCGAGCCCGTAGAACCGCTCCAAACTCCCGTCCCCGAAGATCGCGCCGCTGCGAATATCCCACCTGTAGACTGCCGTCGACGAGGCGTGCAGGGCAGCCTGCAGACGCTCGTCGCGCTCCTGAAGGCTCTCCTCAACCCGCTTGCGCTCCGTAATATCGATCGTTGCGCCCGTCACATAGAGCGGCTTGCCGGCTTCGTTGAAAACCGTCTTTCCCCGTTCGGTCAGCCAGTGCACGCTGCCGTCGGGCCAGACGACGCGGTAATCCACCTGAAGGTCGCCGCTTTCGCGCACGCAGCGGTCGACTGCTGCGGCTGCCGTCGCACGGTCCTCGGGATGGATGCATTGGAGCCATTCGGCGACGTCACCGACCGTCTGGCTGGGGGTCAGCCCGTAGAGCCGGCACAGATTTTCGTCCCGGTCGACACGGTTGCTGCGAAGTTCCCGCCGATAAGTGCCCATGCCGGAGGCGGACAGCGCCGTCCTCAGCCGCTCCCGGCTCTCACGAAGCTTGCATTCCGCCGACCGCCGTTTATCGATATCCTCGACAACGGAGATCATGTAATGCGGTTTCCCGGTTGCCTGGTCCCGCACGAGCGAGATCGTCTGGCGAACCCAGATCCGGCTTCCATCCTTGCGGATGCACCGCTTCTCCGTCGCGGAGGTGCTGATCTCGCCGGCCAGCAAGCGCTCGGTGTTCGCGAGGTCGGCGTCGAGATCTTCGCGATAGGTGAGTTCCTGAAAGCTCTTGCTCAGCAGCTCGTCGCGGCTGTAGCCGGTAATCTCGCACAGGCGCTGATTGACCCTGAGCCAGTGACCGTCCGGTGCGATATGCGACAGGCCGACGGCTGCTTGCTCGAACGTGCTGCGGAAGCGTTCTTCGCTTTCGCACAGCGCTGCTTCCGTCTGCCTGCGCTCGGTGATGTCGCGGAAATAGACCGACATCCCGGTCGCATTGGGGTAAATGGTCATTCCGATCCAACGGCCCAGCACGGTAGAGAACGCGTCGAGTTTGATGGGGCGACGCTCTACCGCGGCCCGAATATGCGCTGCGCGCATCTCGCCGGAGACGACCTGCGGAAACGCCTCCCAGATGACTTGACCGAGCAGGCTCTCCCGTTCGAAACCCGAAAGTTCTTCAGCCTTGCGGTTGACATGGGTGAATCGCCACTCGTGATCGAGGGCATAGAAGCCGGCGTCGATGCTCTCCAGGATTTCCCGGGTCTCATGGTACGAAGTGGCCAGATCCGCCTCGATTCCGCGGTGCCGGATTGCAGTTGCAAGGGCGTTGGCGAGCGCCAGCAGGAAATCGGTCCCGTCCTGATCGAGCCGGCGTGGCGCGTCGGTGCCGACCCCGAGCACGCCATAAGCGAAGCCGTTCCATTGGATCGGAACTGTGAGCAGCGCGACGATCCCGTGGCTGCGCAGCAGGTCGGGCTGTTCGAATTGCTCCTGCTCCGGCAGATTCTCTATCGCGAGCGGCGTGCCGGTTCGGAAACTGTGGCCCGGCGGCGAGGCCATATGCGCCTTGAGCACGACGCGACCGACAACTCCGTCATGCCAGCCTATGCCAGCTCGCAGGAGAAGATCGTCCGTGGCCGGACGGTGCTCCAGAACCATCGCACATCGAAACCCCATCCCCTCGGCGGCCCGCGCCGCAGCCTCCTGCAGGAGGAGATCAAGATCGGTGCTTTCCAGCGTCCGCGCACCGAAGGCCGAGAGAATCGCAAGCCTCGACCGGTCGACGGAATTTCGGTCGGCTTCGTCCGGAATCGGCGCATTCTCGCGGAACATCGTGAGGCCGACGGGCGCAGATTGGGGAGGAGTGGCGCGATCGGACCTGCGTGGAAGCCGTCGGCTTTGTCTTATGATCGGCATGCTGGTCCCTTATTGCAGCGGCGCGAACTGCCCCAAGCTTCTGCGGCTCCCTCGCAGTCTGACTCCGCTACCCCCAGAGGAAGAGTCATTCTGAACCAAGTGGCCTATTGGTTGCAATCCGAGAACGTGGAACGGTCGAACCGGCAACGTGCAGCGAGTGTGATGCGATCGGGGCGCTTCAAGCGCCAAGCCATTTGGATCTGTACGAAAGCGTACAGACAGAACCGCCTGAAATACGACCAATAAGCAGTCGAAGAGGGGAGACGGATGGGGGGCGGGGGAGGTCATGTCTCAGGCCACGCGATGTCACGGGCCGGACCCAAGCATTGAGGAATTGCAGGCCGAGAACGAGCGGCTTCGCCGACACGTCGACGACCTGACCCGAATGCAAGAAACTGCGCTGGCGGAGCTGCGTCACCGTGTCGGCAATCACTTCCAGCTGCTTGCCAGTCTGATCGGCCTTCGCCTTCAGCAAACAAAGAATTCCGAGAGTCGCGAGCACCTGCTGCAGCTACGCGACTGCGTCTTGTCGCTCGGGCGGCTCCAAACCCAGATGGAGACAACGGAAGGTCAGGGAGACTTCGGATATTATCTTGCCGAGCAGGCCGCCCTATGGCGCTCCCTCTGTGCGGAGCGGAAAATTGCGCTTCATGTCGAAGGTGAGGATGTCAGAGTCGCGGCCCAAAAGACGGTGCCGCTTGCGTTAGTCGTGAACGAGCTCGTCACGAATTGCCTTAAACATGCCTTTCCCGCCCATACCGGCGGTTCGATCCGGATCAGGCTGAAGCGCCTCGATGAAGGGCAGGTCGAACTTTCCGTGATCGACGACGGCGTTGGGGGCGATATCGGTGGCAAGGATCAAGCGGATCGAACCTCCTTCGGATTGACGCTGATCCGAGCCTTGACGGTCCAACTGGACGGGAGCGTCGAGATCGAAACCGATCGCGGTACAACGGTTCGCGTCTGCTTTTTGCCCGATTAAAAGTGCCTTTCGGGCGCCTTAATCAGGCGAAGGTCAGCGGAAGCAGTCGCTCGAATATCCGCCGAACTGTCCGATAGCATTCACAGGAAGCCGCCTCCAACCCGCGTCGGTCCAGGACCGTCAGGATGCCGTGCCGGTAGTGAATCAATCCTGCCTTCTGAAGCGTTCTGGCGACGAGCGTGACGCTGGCCCGGCGCACACCCAGCATTTCCGCCATAGCCTCGTGCGTCAGTGGAAAGGTATCGCCAGGGCCCCGGTCATGGGCCATCAGCAGCCAGCGAGAGCATCGCTGGCGCAACCCGTGCAGGCTGTTGCAGGCGACGGATTGCAGCACCTGGGAGAACAGCGCCTGCGCATAGGCAGATAGAACCGGCCGCAGCGCGGCACTCTCCCTCATGATTCTCCGGAAGCGCGAGAAGTCGATACAGGAGGCGACGCCCGGTATCTGCACGGTATGCCGACTCGTCAGGCCGCTGTCGCTGACGAGAGCGCTGAGACCGACCATACCCTCCCGGCCGACCATCGCCGTCTCGGCCGTAGTGCCGTCCTCCATTACCGTAACCAGAGACACCACGCCGGAATGCGGAAAGTAGAGCTGTGTAAAGGACTCGCCGACATCGAACAAAACAGCCTTCGCATGGAGTGGAGATGGCTCAAGATAAGGCATAAGCCGAGCGAAATCGGCTTCAGGCAATGCGGCAAGAATGCGGTTTTTCTGCCACGATTGTGGCATATCTATACTTGCTTCCAATGCCATGACACCGTGAACGCATGGTGCCATGGCTGGTTCCATTCATCACAAGCTTGACATGCCGAGACGATATCGCCCAGCTGATCGATTCAAGGCGAAACCGTTCCTGTTCAGGTATCGAACGCAAACTGATCCGTGGATGCAGGTCGGCGCAGAGCAGTCTCGCACCGGTCCCGGAAGCTGCTATCGGGTGCGCAACCAGACCAGCACCGTCCGGTAGACGGCCTGCCAGAGCGCCACCGCGACAGCCGCGGCCATGATAACCAAAAGGATCCCGCCGAAAGCGGCGTCAGCTGCATGGGGCCATTGGCCGAGCCATGCAACGACAAGAGCGGTCCAGACCTGAACGCCTGACAACAGGTCCGCAAGAAAGAAGACGAAGGTCACAAATTCCCCCATCCGGCCGGGCGAGGCCGGGTTACACATCACCAACGAATGAACGGCACCCTTTGATCACGACTCCTGTGGCCGCCGCATCCGATACGGTGACTCTCGACGAAGTGTGTCAAATCTTCGTCTCGGTCGCGCTCTGGGGCATGGCATCAGCACCGGAACACTCGCGGGGACCATTCCTACCGCAAGCGGGCTTGCGCCGTGAAGTGTCTTTTGGCCATCGCTTCGGCCGGGCGTTCTTTCGAATCCGTCGATGCGGCTGCTCGCGGCTCTAGCCGTCGTCTCGCTGCGTCTGTGAGCCGCCGATCTGGCGGTGCGGCTCGTTGCCGGCGGTTTTCTCGCCCTGGTGGACGACGGCCTTGTCGCGGGTGAACTCGTCGGGCGTCTTTACCGGACGGGCGCGGTTCGCCTTCTGCGCTTCGCTTCGGTCCGTCATCTTTCGAGTCGGCTTACGGTCGGCCATCGTCGTATCTCCTCTCATTGGCTTGAGGATGCAACGGTCGGGGCGCCGATCCGTTCCGGGTGATTATTGCACGGTGATCGACAGGCTTCCGCTTCCCCCGGTCATGCTGGAATGGCTGACGACCGCTCCGTTTCGGCGCAGCTCGACGGTAAGGCTTCCGCCTTGGCCGGTCTGCCGGACCCGGCAACTCAAACCTGACGCCGTCAATTCGTAGGTTTCCGGCACCGCGCCGTCGAGACGCAGCGTCTGCGGGCCGCTATCCGTCATCACCGTGCAATTGCCGGAGAAGGTCGCACCCTCGCTCCCGGTGATTGCGATTGTCAGGGCCGTGGGCTGCGTCCAGGCCGTACGTGGGAGGCAGAGCAGGGCAAAGAGCAATATGGCGAGGTAGCGGGCGATTCCGACTCGCCGGCAGTCTGCGGGAGATGTGCTACTCTGCGCTGGATGCAAGCAGCGGTCCGGCGCGGTCCGAGGCCTCCACAAGGTCCTCGACCCGATTATAGAAGATATGTTGGCCGATCGTCGGGCCCTGCGCCAGAGTGTCCTTCCACGGCGGATGAACGTAGTCGGCATGATACCAAAGCGCCTGCTGCGTCGGGTCGTCGAGGAGATCCCAGTAGATGAGATGGCCGATCCAATAGCTCTGCTGCCAGCTTATCAGATCGGTCGGCTCGTCGCTTCTCCCGTCGCACCACCAGGAGAACTGGCAATGGAAGCGCGGCGATTCGCCGCCTTGTTCGACCACTGCGCAGACGGTGTCGGGAAAGCTCGGGTCCATGACGCGGTTCATAACCACATAGCCAACAGCGATCTTTCCGCGATCGGGTTCGCCCCGCGCCTCGAAGTAAATCGTAAGCGCCAGGCACTCGATCTCGGCGTCATGGACAGTCTGCGCCGAGGCTGGAGACATAAATATGATAGCGATCATGAGCGCGAAAAAATTCACCCAGTCAAGGCGACGCATTGAGGCGAGGAGGCCGGGTGAAAACTGACTACGGTCGAGACTATTCACCATGTTGACCCATTTTGTTATGCGCCCACCGCCGTCATAACACCGGTCGGCGCAAAAAGGTTGCGACGTTCTTGTCTGTAGTTATTGGATGACTGAAGAAGGACGATTTAAGGGCCCGGGGTAGGGGTATCGGGATGATGTGGCCTCGGGCGATATCGACGATCAGGAGCGGCGAACCGGATGGACAGCGGAGAAGAGGCGGCATCGACAGCGGACGGCTCCGGACGGCTGCCCGTGCCTGCCGATGCGGGCACGGCGGCGGGCATCGTCGATGCCGCGATCGCGCGTTACTGCACCGAGCGCCGCGCCCGGCTTGCCGGGTTCGTCGACCGGCACTATTCGTTCAGAGGCGCCGTCCGGGTGCATGGACAGGCTTTTGGCTGGGACCTGCTTCGGGCGCCGGCCAATCTCGTCCTGGCGCTCCCGCAACTCGCGCTTCTCTCCGCCGGCTTGGCGGGGCGAGCCGTGGCGAAGCGGCTCGATGCGCGGTATGCGGTCCGGGTCGAGCGGCTTGGCCATCGGCTCGGCCATCGAAGTCTGTTCCTGAAGACCGATGTGGCGGCCGAGATCGAATGGCTGCTCTACACTGATCTGCTCGAACTGCCCTATCGGCAAGTTCATCCGACCCGCGGCGAGCGAATTCACGCGCGCGACGCAATCGCGGAGGCGATTCTCGGCGATCCGCGGGTCGACAATGCGGTGCGGACAAGCGTCATGGCTATCGGCCACCGGGCGCGCGATCCCGGATTCCACGCCCGATTGGCGGACGTCGTGGCCGTTTATGTCGGCAGTCGCGTGGCGGCGAGCGACATTGCCACATCGCTGGTCAGCATCGGCGTCGGGGCGCTCACGGCGCGACAGTTCACGCCGGGCATGCTGACCCTCGGTCCGGCCGTCGCCGGGGCGATCGCGAAACATACGGCGATCATGAGCTTCCCGCTCGGCGCCGGCATCGGCGGCCTATGGTACGGCGCCTTTCCCGTTACCGCGGGGCCGCTGCTGGTTGCCGGCGTGACGAGCGGGCTGTTCATGACGGCAGCGAGCGTCGCAGCATTCGCGGGGATTCTGACCGACCCGGTTCAACGCAGGCTCGGCATCCATCGCCGGCGGCTATCAAAGCTCCTCGCGGCGATCGAGCGGGAGCTGACCGACGAGGGGCCGATGTCGCTCACGCTGCGGGACCACTATGCGGCCCGTCTGCTTGATCTCTTCGACATCCTGCGCAGCGCGCACCGACTGGCCCAGTAAGGGAAGGAGCGGCGTCGCGCTCGATCCACTAGGTAAAGGCGAAGTAAACGATCACGAAGGCGACGATGACCAATACCGTGGAAATCGCCAAGACATATCGCTGAACGCCCAAGACCTTGCCGGAGCGCGCCTCCCGCGTACTCAATTCCTGCGATTCTTCAGGAGGTGAGGGCCGCTTTCCCTTCATTCTTCTCTCGTTCTTCCATCGTCTCGAGGGCCGGGTCGCGCCCGAGGCACACAATGTCTAACGACCACTGGGAGCGAAGGTTCCGATTGTCCAGGACCGGGATGGCAGCCGGCCTCGAGCAGCCGTTGGAACCGCGGGGCGGGCGTTCTCCTTACTTCTCAGGGAATCCTGATCGCACACAACCTGGAGAGCATCCGATGACTGGAAATCCTTTGCCCGGCGAGGAGAGCCCCGGCCAATCGCCGGCTCCCGAAGGCCCGCACCGTCCGCGCAATCCCGGGGAACCCCCGGTACCCGGCAACCCGAACGATCCGGTTCTGCCGCCGGATCCGGGCGATCCGCAGGGACCGGAAGGCCCGAATCATCGGAGCCGGCAGCCACCCAGCCGATAGCGCCCGCCGGCGCAGTCCGCCCCGTTGCGGTCCCAGCGCGTCCCCAGCCGCATCCCCGGGGCGTCCCCAGGGCGTCCCCAGGGCGTCTCCAGGGCGTCCATGGGCCCCCGACCGGGGTATCCCGGAAAGGCGTTCGGCTGCACCGCGGGTCGCGCGTAGGATCGCGACCATGCGCGCTGGCGTGGATGTGTTCCTGTTCCTTGGGCAGTGTCTTGCCGTCGATGACTCCGACGCGGCCGTCGCGGCGCTGCGCAACGCAATTGCCGCCAACGAAGGTTCTTGGCTGGAGGTTGTCGCGTTGGCCAACGACCACCTCGTTACGCCGACGCTGTTCGAGTCTCTCCAGCGTAAGGGCGTCTCGGACGCTCTGCCGCCCGATCTGCGATCATACCTAGCCGAGATCCACGGTATGAACGCCCGACGGAACGCGACCATCCGTCGTGACGCTCTCGAGGTCACGCGCCAGTTGAACAGACAGGGCATTGTCCCTGCGGTGCTCAAGGGAGCGTTGCAGCTTTTCGAGCGGCATGGCGGGGACGGTCGAATGATGGCCGACATCGATCTCCTGGTGCCGCGCCCGGCTTTCACCGCTGCCATCGACGCGCTGACACGGATCGGCTATGTCGCCGTAAGCGGGATGGACGGACGGCCCGCTCATGGCGTCACGCTGGCCCGTGCCGGCGGGCTCGCAACCATCGACCTTCACCGGGATCTGGGGCCGCAGCGGAGTGTGCTGTCGGCCGAGGCGGTCCTGGCGTCCGCCGTTTCCCTGTCCGCAAATTGGCTGCGATTGCTGGCGCCGTCGCCCGCCCACCGCGTTCTGCACAACATCGTCAACACCGCGGTCGCGGGCCCCAATCATCGCCTCGGTGTGATCTCGCTGCGGCAACTCCATGACCTCGCCGTCACCTCACACCGCCACGCGGAGGCCATCGATTGGGTTGCCATCCGTGGGACCATGGGACAACAGGGATTGGCGCATGTCGTGGACGCCACGCTCTGCCTCGCCCACCGGCTGCTGGCGCTGCCGATGCCCCGCAGCCTCGACGAGACGCCCCGGGCGCGCCTGCATTTCCAGCGCTGCCTTCTGCAGCTTCGCAGTGCGCCTCTGGCGCTCGCGGCGCGTTACTGGACCGGCCTGACCCAGCCGCTCAGCCGAGTGAACATGGAGTATGTCTGCGACTGCGACGTCGGCGCAATCGACCTTAACCTGTCACGGGCTCGGCGGGTTTGGTCCGTTCTCCGCCGCGGGTCGGCCAAGAAGATCCGCTATGATTTTCAGGTTCGGTGATGCCGCCGCGGAAGCGAGTGCCTTGCGACGGGGCGCTGCATCCGGCGCGAGGCGTAGAGCTGCATATCCTGGGCGAGGAGGGTATCCTCTTCGACCGATCGGCACAGACTCTTTACCGCTTGAACGGCGCGGCGACCTGCGTCTGGTGTCATTTGGAGCAAGAGTCGGACGCAGCGGCGGTCGCCGCGGCCACGGCGCGAAGTCTGGGTATCGAGCGCGACAGTGCCGCTGGGTACGTGCGCGACATCGTCGGCCAGTGGCGCGACCTTGGCCTTCTGGCGGGCAGTAAGCCCCAGGGGCGACCGCGGCACGTGAAGGCGGAGAGGGTGAGAGTGGATGAAGCGCCGGTCGGTGCAGGATGCGCCGGCGGCCGCAGCTATCGGCTGCTGAACAGCATCGTTTCGATCACCTTTTCCGACCGAACGCTGGAGGAGCGTGTTTGTCCGATCCTGCAGCATCTGGAAATCACATCGGCGGCGGGCGCGGACATCGCCTTGGTGGTGACGGCAATACCGGGTCGCTGCGAAGTACGGAGCGATGGGCGGATTCTGGCCTCCTGTAATGCGCCGGAAGCGCTCGCTCCTCTGGTCGAAGGTCTCCTCCTTCATCTCGCTGTGAGGCGCTGTCGCTACTTCATCGCTCTCCACGCGGCCGCAGTCGCCTCGCCCGAAGGCTGCCTGCTGCTCCCGGGTCCCTCCGGCAGCGGCAAGACCACGTTGGCCGCGGGTCTGGCGGATGCCGGCTGGAGCTACATGTCCGACGATATCGTCCTCTTGGAGGAACAAGACTTGAATGCCGTGTCGGTGCCGGAGAGCTTATGCATCAAGGAAGGCGCATGGGTGACGATGTCGCGCCGCTGGCCAAGTCTTGCCGGGCTCGTCCCGCACCTGCGCCATGACGGCAAGCGAGCGCGCTATTTGGCGCCGCCTTGGACCATCGGCGGGCATGACGGAACCGGAATTCGCGTGCGATGGATCGTCTTTCCCCGATACCGCCCGGACGCTGCGACGGCGTTGCGGCCATTGACGCCGGCGGAGGGCTTGCAGCGCCTCGTGGCGCTGTGCTCCGGGCTTCGCGAGTCCTTGGACTCCGACAAGGTTCGCCGACTGGTAGGTTGGGCCGCCGGGATCGACAGCTTCGAGATGGATGTTTCGGATCTCGACTCGGCCGTGTCGTGCCTCTGTGCCCTTGTCCCGACCGAGCGGAGATAACGATGGCATGCCACTTTTGGCATAGTGCTATTGGCGTCGGACGCTTTCCAAAAGGTCGGCTGCCCTGGGTCGAGACTCGCCTTACTCTCAAGACGTGCCTGAGCAGGACTCACCTGCGTCCTCAAGGAGATCAAGGGCCATGGAAACGGAGCAGACGTCGTCACCATCGGAACGGGACGAAGAGCGCCGGCGATTTCTCGAGCGTTTCGGCAAGTACGCGATCGTGACGCCGCCGGCGATTACGATGATGCTGGCGGTCGCGCTGACACCCGACGACGCCGTGGCCTCGGGCTTCCCCGGCGTTGGCTGGGGCGTGGGCGGAAATCCCAAGACCAAGACGCCCGGACAACATCCAGGAGGCAAGCCCTAGAGTTTGATCCGATCACATCGCCGTCACCCGGCTTCGGCTCGACCGCTCCGCGCCTTGAGAGATTCCGTACTTGGATCAGGACAGGGGCTCAGGGCAGGGCGAACACGACAAGCGCGTCGCCGCGCGGCGCACCGTAGAGTTCTGGCGCGAATCCCTTGATCCAACCGCCCCAGCCGGAATGGACCGCGACGTACTGCTTGCCGTCGATGCTGTAGGCTACGGGGCTGCTGTGAATACCGCTGCCGGTCTGGAACGACCAGAGCTTCTCGCCCGTGTGCGCGTCAAAGGCCGAGAAGGCGCCCGTGGGCTCGCCGGCGAAGACGAGATCGCCGGCCGTGGCGAGGAGCGAGCCAAGCATCGGATGCTCGCCCCGCCACGACCAGACCTCACGGCCGCTCAAGGGGTCGAATGCCTTCACGTGGCCCCATTGCCGCTCCTTGACGATTTCCACGTCGCCGCCCCAGTAAGGCAGGCTTTCGCCGAAATCCGTATCCGCGGTCTTGAAGGTCCCGCACTGCTCGACGACCGGAACGTAGAGCAATCCCGTGCGCGGGCTGTAGGCCGCGTGCGGCCACTCCTTGGCCCCAGCCGGCCCGGGGCAGATCTCCGTGCCCCCGGGCGTTGGCACGCGCCGAACCGTGACGTGACCCGTGCGCGGATCGACTTCACCCCAATCCGCGCGTGCGAAGGGCGTCGCAAGTACGAGTGCGCCATTGGTGCGGTCGAGGACATAGAGATGCCCGTTCTTGTCGAAATGAGCGAGGAGCCGGCGCCCGCCCTGCTCGAAGAGGATGTTCTCGTTGACTCCGTCGTAATCCCACATCCCATGCGGCGTCATCTGGAAGTACCAGACGAGTTTGCCGTCGTCCGGCCGGAAGGCGATGATCGAATTGGTGAAGAGATTGGCGCCCTCGCGAACCGAGCCGTCGAAGACCGGCCCAGGATTTCCGGTGCCCCAATAGACGAGGTCGAGCTCGGGATCGTAGCTGCCGGTGATCCAAGCCGTGCCCCCGCCACGCTGCCAGGAGTCGCCGCTCCAGCTTTCGGACCCCGGCTCGCCCGGCTTCGGCACATTGTAGCGCCGCCAGCGCCGCTCGCCGGTGGCGATATCGAAGGCGTCGATATGACCCCGCACGCCGTACTCGCCGCCCGAACTGCCGGTGAGTACCATATCCTTGACGACGAGCGGTGCCAGGGATGCGCTCTCGCCTGCGCGCACGTCGGCGAAGACTTGCGTCCAGACCGGCTTTCCCGTCGCGGCATCGAGGGCCACGAGGTAACCGTTGGGCGTGACGACGAAGACCTTCCCCTGGGCTATTGCCGCGCCGCGATTGACGTTGCCGCAGCATAAAGGAACGTCGAGCGGGATCGCGTGTCTGTAGTGCCAGAGCATCCCACCCGTGCGCGCGTCGAGCGCCCAGACATGGCCGTCGGGGCCGGTGGTGTAGAGTACGCCATCGACGACGAGCGGCGCTGCCTCGAAGGCGTAATCCGAAGGATCGGCGACGAGTCCGATGAGCCCGGACTGGAAGATCCAGGCTGGCCGGAGTTGGGCGACGTTGCCGCGATCGATCTCGTCGAGTGGGCTATAGCGCTGCGCGTCGTAGGCGCCGTAATAGGTGAGCCAGTTCTGCGGTTCCGAGCGGGCATTGACGAGGCGCTCGAACGTCACTGTCGCCGCAACCGGTGGTGCGGTGCCGGCGAGGCGCGCGTTTGCGGCATCGAAAGGCTGCGCCTCTCGGCTGACCGGGAAGCGCTCGAGCGGAGGCATACAGGCCGCGAGCAGCAACGTAACGACGAGCGAAATTCCTCGGAGCCGAGCGGGCATCTCCTCCTCCTTCGGATTGCCTCAGTCTTCGGGTGGTTGCGGCTGGGGTGGGCGATCGAGCCGCGCTTGAGGCGGCACGCCGCCCTCGACGAAGATGAAGCCCAGCATGCCTCGCCCGGCATGATTCCCGACGGGACAGCCGAACCAATAGAACCCAGGTGCGTCGAGCTCGATCGCGATCCGCCCGGAGCTGCGCGGCGGCAGTTCCAGCAGACGGTGCCCGCCGTTGCTGGGCATGAACGCTGCGTGCTTCATCATATCAGGGTTGTGGACGGTGAGTTCGAGTCGGCCGCCTTCGGGCATGACGATGATGGCAGGCGTCCAGATGAGTTGGGCCGGGCGCGCCCACATCTCGCCGCGCATGATGCCGTCGTCGCCCAACCTGGCGTGCGCCAGGCCGCCGGTGGCGTAGATGCGAGTGACCAAAGCCTCGTTGGGGCGGTCGACCTGCGGCAGCTCGTTGACAAGCCGCACCACCGGCGGCTCGAGCTGCTCGACGACCGATGGGCGCGCGAGGCCCATATACTCGCAGCCGGTCAGGACCAAGGCAGCGACCAGGAGAGTGAGGCGGGAAAGCGGCATAACACATCCACCCACAGCCATTTGCGCGGATGGTGCCGGCTCTGCCGCGGCAAGAACATCCGTAATCGCAGTATCTCCGCCCGCGCCCGTGCCAATGCAATGACAGGTACCGTCACAATAGGATGCGACGCCTACGACATCAAGCAGCGCCCGAAATACGGCGTCTGCAAAGGCGCCTAGTCCCACGGCCCGCGACGGCGTCGGCCGAACAGCGGGACCGATTTGTCACGAAACGGAACGACCAGCACCGCCCCGGAGATGAAGCCGCCGATATGGGCCCAGAAAGCGATGCCGCCCTGTTCGCCGACGACCATCGAGCCCTGAATGAACTGGAGGACGAACCAGAGACCGAGAACGAGCAATGCCGGGATTCGGGCCGTGGTGATGAAGAAGCCGAGCGGGATCAGGACCAGGATGCGGGCGTGCGGATGCAGAACGATGTAGGCGCCGAGCACGCCGCCGATCGCGCCGCTCGCCCCGACCATCGGGACCAGGACCTCCGGATCCGTGAAGCCTTGCGTCAGAGCGGCGATCACGCCGCAGAGCAGATAGAACAGGAGAAACTTCACATGCCCCATCGCGTCTTCGACGTTGTTCCCGAAGATCCAGAGATACAGCATGTTCCCGAGCAGGTGCAGCCAACCGCCATGCAGGAACATGGAGGTCAACAGCGAGAGTCCGGAAGGAATCCAGGCGATCTCCGCCGGTAATCTCTGATCGCCAAAAAAAACGCCGGGAATGAACCCCAGCGCAAAGATGGCCCGTTGCTGAGCAAGGGGCGGTAACGCCAGTTGCCAGAGAAAGGCAAGGACACAGGCGACGATCAGGCCGATGGTCACCATCGGGCGAATGGTCGTGGGAGTGTCGTCATGCAGCGGAATCATGCAGATCACTCCCTGTCGAAGATCGGCCCCGAAGATTAGCGATGTCTTCGAAGAACCGCCGATCGTCGCGGCAACTCCAGGTGGGAACAGCCGCAGGACGGCGGATGACCTTCCGCCGCCGCGTCAGCCCGTCAGCGCTCGACGGATGGTTGCGATGACGTCATCGGTGGAATAGGGCTTGTTCACGAAGCCTTTGGCGAACGCTCGCCCTTGCTGAACGGCGTCGTCCAGGAACGCCGTCAGGAAGACGATCGGGATGCCGTGCTCCTCGAATAGCTGCCGCCCCGTGGTGATGCCGTCGATGTTGCCGGTCAGCCGCACATCGACAAGGGCGAGATCCGGGGCGAGATCCGGTTCCGCCTGATTCGCGAACGACAATGCCGTAGCGCAATCGTCGGCAACGCCGATCACGACGAAGCCGGCGTTGGTCAAGGATGCCCGAAGACTCTCGGCTTGCAGGGCGTCATCCTCGACGATGAGGATTCGGGGAGCGGCCGCGGTCATCGATCCTGCCGATTGCTTCGGTGCCAAATCATGGTGCGCCGTCTCATGCGGCGCATTCGGTCAAGGTCGAACATGATGCGACTTTCGATAAGGGCCTGTCTACGTTTCGACAACGCCTGGCAGAAGGCCATGTTCCCTTTGATCGAGCGGCCGCTTATCACCCCGACGATTCTGTAACCGCAAGCGCAAGATCTATCACGGAACGTTCCACGTTGCAGCGTGTTCGTGTTCTTGTTCCGAATATTACTCTGGAGCGCTGCGATGCATGACCATACATACAAGATCATCGAGCTGTCCGGATCGTCGAGCGAGGGGATCGAGGGTGCCATCCAGAACGCGATCAGCCAGACGGCGCAATCGATCGAGCATCTTCGC
Source organism: Virgifigura deserti (assembly GCA_003576685.1). GTDB lineage: Bacteria > Pseudomonadota > Alphaproteobacteria > Dongiales > Dongiaceae > Virgifigura > Virgifigura deserti. The sequence goes on along the minus strand of QOZR01000001.1, from coordinate 619,677 downwards.
TGGTTCGAGGTCAAGGAGATCAGAGGGCATATCAAGGAGGACGGTGTCGCCCACTACCAGGTCATCGTGAAAATCGGATTCACCATCGAGCAATCGATGACCTGAGATGGATGCGATTTAGGGGGAATGAATGAAAGAAAACAAGCTCGTTAATCTCGTTCGCGCCACTCTCTTCCTGGTCGGCGCCGTGTCCCTCGCAGCCTGCGGAAGCACGACGCAGGACCGTGCTTTGAGCGGAGCAGGGGCGGGCGCGGCGACCGGCGCCGGAATCGGGGCGCTGGCCGGCGGGCTCGGCGTGATCCCGGGCGCCCTCATCGGCGGAGCCGTGGGTGGTGGGGTCGGCGCCGCGACGGACCAGGAGACTCTCAATCTCGGCCGGCCGCTTTGGCGCCGCTGACAGCTGATCTATCGGGGGCGCGCGCGGGAGGAGGCGATCGGTGCAAAGGCGATTGCGTCGAGAAACGCCCGGCAGCATACTTGCTCGGTCAGGCTATCTCGAACGTATCGCGCCAGCTTGGCGGATTGCCGAATTTTGTGGGAGGCGCTCCACCATGCAATTCATCATCGACCAATCCGATCTGCACCGCTTGTCTTCATCGGCCCGGGCCGAGCTGTGGGCCCTGATTCAGCGCGAGCATGCGCCGCCAAAGCGCGACGAACGCGCGAAGAAAGGCTTTCGCTGGCGCGCGCCTTACGATCTGACGCCCGATCTGACAAGAAAGCTGATGCGGGGCCTGAGCAAGGAGTCGAAGAAGCGCCTCGAGCTCTTCGCCGGCAACAGCGGTCGGGTCACCGTGAGCGATCTTCTGGCGGTCACGGGCGACGAGGACTGGCGTGCCCTCTCGACCTTCGAAGGCAATGTGACGCGAAAGCTGCGGCGGCTCGTCGGCGATGAGGACAAGATCATCTCGCTGATCATGTGGGATTATGGGTCGGAGACATGGGATGCGGACCATAAGACGCTGCTCGATGGCGTCTATTATGTGTCCGATGCCACGGCAGCGTCGCTTCGGAGCTATTTCGGCAGGTAGGGGCGGGTTTCAAACACACCCCTTATCTCCGGCCTCTTAACGGAGGTCTCGTCTGCAGCCATATTGCGGAATGCGGTGCCGCATCCAATCTTATTGACATGCGCAAGAGCATCCGGACGTTGGCGACGGGCCTGGCGTTCCTGGCACTGTTCATGGCCGGTGGTTGCGCGACAGCGCCGCCGCGGCCGGCGATGGTGCCGTTTGCGGAGACCGGTAGCTATGGTTTCTCCGAAGCCCAGCTTGCGCCGGACCGGTACGAGGTCCGGTATGTCAGCCCCCGCCTGCGCACCTCGAGCATCGCCCCGGAGGACTCAGGAGAGATCGAAGCCCAGCGGCAGCGCAGCTTCGACCTGGCCCTATGGCGCGCCGCGGAACTGGCGATGCGTGAGGGATTCCCGGCCTTTACCGTCGAGCAGGACAATCGGAACGTTGCCGTAACCGTACGGACCGAGCCGATGGTTTCCCCCTTCTGGCCGTATCACCCCTTTTATGGCTATGACCGGTTCGGCCGCTATTACCCCGGCTTCCCGTACTATCCCTATCCCTACAGCACCGGCTATCGGTCCCGTGCCTCGGTCCAGGCGACGGCGGTTCTCAAGGTTCAGATGCTAGAGGAGCAGACCGGCGACAGCTATGACGCCGCGGCGACGGCGGCCCGGCTCAGGGAAGCCTATGGCGACGCGACCTATCCGGGGTGACCTCGACGGCCCCCTTCGGCGCGCCGCGGTGACAGGACCGCATCCTCCATACGGATCCGGTAGAGCAGCAGCAGGCCGTTCAGCAGCGAAAACAGGAGTGCGATCTCCCAGGCGCCGAAGGCGAGCGGCAGGATTGCAATCTCGGCCGCGACGATCGCGTAGTTCGGATGACGGCAGAACCGATATGGGCCGCCGGAAATCAGCGGTGCGTCGGGCAGGGTGATGATCCGCGTGGTCCAGAACCGGCCCAGGGTGATCAGCACCCAGACGCGGCCCGCCTGCAGAAGGACAAAGAGCGCCAGCAGCCACCAGATGATCGGCGCGTCGGCCGGGACGAAAAAGAAAAGCGCCGCAAGCCAAGCGGCGTGAAGCAGCACCATGATCGGATAATGGCCGGCGCCGGCCTCGACCCCGCCTTGCGCGATCAGCCAGGCCGCGTTGCGCCGGGCGTGGACCAGTTCGGCGACGCGCTGCAGGGCGACCAGGGCGACGATCCATTGGACGAGCGTCACGGGATGTCCAGCAGTTGAAAGCCGGCCGTGAATCCAGGTCCCAGCGCCGTCATCATGTAGCGGCCAGCCATGCCCTTTCTGAGCATGCGCTCGAGCACGAAGAGCACGGTCACGGCCGACATGTTGCCGTAGTCTCGGAGCACGGAGCGTGCCTCCGCCAATCGGTCCGACGGGAGGTCGAAAGCGGCCTCGATAGCATCGATCACCTTGGCGCCGCCCGGGTGGCAGACGAGGCCGTCGAGATCGTCGATGCCAAGTCCGTGGGCTTGCAGAAAGCCTTCGGTTGCTGCGCGGAGATCGCGATGGACCAGCGTGGGAATATCGCGCGAGAACAAGACGCCGAAGCCGTCCTCCTCGATGCGCCAGCCCATGACATCGAGAGAGTCGGACCAGGTGTGGGATCCCCCTGGACCAAAAGCGACGCCGGGAGCGGCATCATTTCCCGCGCTGTCGATCAGCACCGCGGCGGCGCCATCGCCGAACAGCGCGGTGGCGATGATATTGCTGTTCGAGTGATCGCCATAACGGAACGTCAGGCCACAGAGTTCGACGACGAGGAAGAGAATCTTGCCCGATCCGGCTGTCCTTGCCATGTTCGCGGCGTGCGACAGGCCGATGACTCCGCCGGCGCAGCCAAGGCCGAAGATCGGCAGCCGCCGCATGTCGCGACGCATCGCCAACCGCTCCATCAGCAGGGCATCAACGCTCGGGGTGGCGATGCCCGTGGTGGACGCGACGACCAGGCCAGTCACGTCCGCGGGGTCGCAGCCGGCGCGCTTCAAACAGCGCCCCGTCGCCTCGGCAAGGAGGGCGGTGGCATTCTCGACATAGATTTGCGCCCGTTCCCGCCAGCCATGGGGCTCAAAATACCATTCTACTGGAACGCAGGAGTAGCGGGTCTCGATTCCCGCATGGCTGTAAACCGGCAACAGGCGATTGATTTCGGATCGCCGCCGATCGAACAGCCGCTCCGATAACTGCATCACTTCCTGCTGACGCAGGACAAAAGGTGGCACCGCCGTGGCAAGCGACAGAAGACGCGGGGTATTCATGAATACGTCCAAGAGTGCTGGTGCCGTTCAGGACGACGCAGCCCTTCTACGAACTTTCGTCGAAAGCGGATCACGGCACGTTCAGGAACCGCTAACTATAAATAGTGCAAAAGGCTGCATTCCGTTCCGCCTTCGGCTTCTTTAGTATCGGGCGAAACAGGCAAGGAGGCTCATATCGCGCAATGACGAAAAAGAAGCAGCGAGACAGACCGGACTCGGAAGGCGGCGACCGGAGCGGACGAGAGAAGCCGAAGCCGCCGATTCGCCCCGGGTTCGCCGCGCGGCTGCGGGCCTACTTCCTGGCCGGCGTCCTGATCACCGCGCCGATGGCGATCACCTTCTATCTGGCATGGCTCTTCATCTCGTTCGTGGACAGCCGCGTCCGGCCGCTCATCCCGCCCGTCTATAATCCGGAGACCTATCTGCCGTTCAGCATTCCCGGCATCGGCCTGGTCATCGCGATCGTCACCCTGACCCTGATTGGGGCGACGACGGCTGGATATGTCGGACGGATGTTCGTCCGGTTGAGCGAGCGGGCTCTGGCTCGCATGCCCGTGATCCGCAGCATCTACGGCGCGACGAAGCAGATCTTCGAGACGGTGCTGGCGAATCAGTCACAGGCGTTCCGCGAAGTCGTTCTCGTCGAATATCCGCGCCGCGGCATCTGGGCGGTCGGATTCATCACCGGCACGACCGAAGGGGAGGTGCAGGAACTGACCGAGGACGAGGTCATAAATGTGTTCCTGCCGACGACGCCCAATCCCACCTCCGGGTTCCTGCTGTTCGTGCCGCGGCGCGATCTCGTCTATCTCAGCATGACGATCGAGGAGGGCATCAAGATGGTCGTGTCCGGCGGAATCGTCACGCCGCCCGACATGCGGCCGCCGTCTAAGCGCGGCAAGCGGATTCCTTCGCGGATGCCGCCGCCCGTGCTCGAACCCGAGATTCGCGCGGCAAGCGAATAGTCATCCAGAGCGCACCGTCTTGACCACGGCGTCGCGCTCGAAGAGATAGAGCAGGGTCCGAAGCGCCTGGCCGCGGGCGCCGGTGAGCGTTGGGTCGCGGTCGAGGATCAGGCGGGCATCGTCCCGCGCGGCGGCGAGAAGCTCGCCATGGATCGCCAAGTCCGCCATCTTGAAGACGGGCAGGCCGCTTTGGCGGGTGCCGAGCAGCTCGCCGGCGCCACGCAGCTTGAGGTCCTCCTCCGCGATCCGGAAGCCATCCTCGGTTTCCCGCATGATCTTGAGGCGCGCCTTCGCCGCGGCGCCCAGCGGTCCCTGATAGAGCAGCAGGCAGGTCGAGCGTTCGCCGCCGCGCCCGATGCGGCCGCGCAGTTGATGGAGCTGCGAAAGACCGAACCGCTCGGCATGCTCGATGACCATCACGGTCGCTGCCGGGACGTCGACACCCACTTCGATCACTGTCGTAGCGACCAGAATATCGAGGCGCCCCTCGGCGAAGGCAGCCATGACGGCATCCTTCTCCGGCCCTTTCAGGCGGCCATGGACGAGGCCGACACGCGCGCCGAAGCGCCCGACGAGATGCGCATGCCGCTCCGCGACGGCGGCGATATCGATGGATTCCGACTCCTCGACCAGGGGACAAACCCAATAGACCCGCGCCCCCTGCCGCACGGCCCGATCGACCGCATCCACCACGTCGTCAAGCCGGTCGAGGGGCAGCGTCCGCGTGTCGATCGGTTTCCGGCCGGCCGGCTTTTCGGTCAGGCGCGACACGTCGAGATCGCCATAGGATGTCAGCATCAGCGTCCGCGGAATCGGTGTCGCGGTCATAACCAGAACGTCGGCCGCGCGCCCCTTGCCGGCGAGCGACAGGCGCTGATGCACGCCGAACCGATGCTGCTCGTCGATCACGGCGAGGGCGAGATCGCGGAAATCGACATCCTCCTGGAACAAGGCGTGCGTGCCGACCGCCAGGGCCGTCTCGCCGCTCGCCAGGCCGGCCAGTATCCGGGTTCTGGCCTTGCCCTTGTCGCGTCCGGTCAGTAGCGCGATCCCGACGCCGGCGGCCTCCGCCAGTGGGGCGATGGTGTTGAAATGCTGGCGAGCGAGGATCTCGGTCGGAGCCAGCAGGGCGGCCTGCGCGCCGGATTCGACCGCAATCAGCATCGCCAGAAGCGCAACGATCGTCTTGCCGCTGCCGACGTCACCCTGCAGCAGGCGCAGCATCCGGCTGCCCGAAGCCATGTCCCCGGCGATCTCGGCGAGCGCCAGCCGCTGCGAACCGGTGAGGGCGAAGGGAAGGGCGGCCAGCGCCTTCTCCTGAAGGCGGCCGTCACCGGAAACGGGGCGTCCGGGCAGCTTGCGTTGCTGGGCACGCACCAGGGCGAGCGCAAGCTGGTTGGCCAGAAGCTCATCGAAGGCCAAGCGCTGGCGCGCCGGCGTCTCCGGCGAAAGATCGGCCTCGCCCTGCGGCCGATGCGCGGCCAGGAGGGCCTGCCGCCATGCCGGCCAGCCCTGTCGCTTCAGGTAGCTCGGCTCGAGCCATTCGGGCAGATCCGGAATCCGGTCGAGAGCGCCCTCGACGGCCTTCTGGAGAGCCTTCGAGGGTAGCCCGGCGGTCATCGGATAGACCGGCTCGATCGCCCGCAGCTTCTCGCCGTCGGCGGGCGCCACGATATAGTCGGGGTGGGTCATCTGCCACTCCGCCCCGAACCGTTCCAGCTTGCCGCTGACGACCCGGACCTCGCCTTCCGGCAGCATCCGGCCCAGATATTCGGGCCGGGCATGGAAGAAGACGAGATGAATGAACCCTGTCTTGTCATGACACCGGACCTTGTAGGGATGGCGCCGGCTCGCGGGGGCGAGGTGGGCGTCGACCCGCAGGGTCAGGGTCACGATCGCCCCGGCTGGCGCCTCGGCCAGCGTCGGCGCGAAACGGCGATCGATCAGCCCGCTCGGCAGGTGCCAGCACAGGGACACCACCTCCGGACCGGCCAGCCGCTCGATAAGCTTGCCAAAGCGCGGGCCGACGCCAGGCAGCGTGGTTACCGGAGCAAAGAGCGGATAGAGAATTTCGGGGCGCAAGGGCAGGTTCTCGATCGTGGGTGCTGACAGAACGGAGTTCGCTTCTATATCTTACCCCGGTGTCCGAGGAAGATCTAAGCTGAGCGATGGAAGACGTTCTGGAGCGGCGCCGCAAGCGGCTGCGCTATCGTAGCTGGCATCGCGGCACCCGGGAGACCGATCTCATCTTCGGCCGCTTCGCCGATGCCCATCTCGGCGCCATGTCGGCGGAACAGCTTGACCGGTACGCCGCGCTGTTGGAAAACAGCGACCCTGATCTCTATAACTGGATCGCCGGGCGCGCGCCGGTGCCCACGGCATTCGACCATGATGTCATGAAGCTGTTGAAAAGCTTCAAGGTTCACGAAGCACGATCTTGAGTTCACGTATTCCGAAACTGTCCTCTCCCGGCCGTACGCTGGTCGCAGGAGCCCCGGAGGGGTATGACGCCCTGTTCCTCGGCCGACTGGTCCAGTCGATCCGGGGAGCCGCGCAGGATGGGCGGGCCGCCGACTTGCTGCACGTCGCGCGCGACGATGTGCGCATGGCGCGGTTGGCGGAGGCGCTCGCATTCTTCGCGCCGGAGGTCGAGGTTCTCACCTTTCCGGCCTGGGATTGCCTGCCCTATGACCGGGTTTCGCCGCACCGCGACATCGTCAGCCGACGAATCGACACGCTGACGCGGCTGATCGCGCCGCGAGGCGAAGCGGAGCAGGAGGTGGGGGCCGGACGCCGCCCCCGGATCCTGCTCGCCACCGTCGCCGCCGTTCTGCAGCGGGTGCCGGCGCGGGCGAGCTTCGAGGGGGCGGTCCTGGCGGTTGCGGTCGGCGCGACCATCGGCCCCGACAACCTCGTCGCGTTCCTTGCCCGGAACGGCTATCTGCGCGCCGAGACGGTGAGCGAGGCCGGCGAGTATGCCGTGCGTGGCGGCATCGTCGACCTCTTCCCGGTGGGCACGGAGGCACCGCTGCGCCTCGACTTCTTCGGCGATGAAATTGAGGAGATCCGCAGCTTCGATCCGCTGACCCAGCGCAGCGCGGGAAAGATCGACGGCTTCGCCCTCAAGCCCATCAACGAGGCTCGCCTCGATCCGGAGTCGATCGAGCGGTTCCGCTCCGGTTACCGCGGCGAGTTCGGAGTCGTCAGCGGCGAGGACCCGCTGTATGAAGCGGTCAGCGCCGGCCGGCCTTTCGCCGGGATGGAGCACTGGCTCCCGCTTTTCCACACCGGGCTGGAAACCGTGCTGGACTACGTTCCGGAAGCGACGGTCACCCTGGATTATCAGGCCGACGAGGCGTGCGGAGCGCGCTTCGAGATGATCGCCGATTTCTATGAGGCCCGGGCGCAGCTCCAGAGAGCGGAGGCGGCCAGCGGGTCCGCGGTCTATAAGCCGCTCCCGCCCAACCGGCTCTATCTGACGCCGGCCGAATGGGACGACATGCTGTCCCGGCGTCCAGTGGGGGCGCTGTCGCCTTTCGCCGCACCGGACGACGTGCCGAACATCATCGACGCCGGCGGCCGGCCCGGGCGCGACTTCGCCGAAGCACGCGCCCAGCAAGACGTCAATCTGTACGACGCGGTTCGATCCACCGTCGAGGCCGAGCAGCAGGCTGGACGCCGGGTCGCGATCGCCTGCTACAGCGCCGGCTCGCTCGACCGGCTCTCGCACCTGCTGCGCGAACACGGGCTTGAGCGGCAGCAGAAGGCGGCGGACTGGCGCGAGGCGAGCGCGCTCCCCATCCATATGGTGGCCTTCGCCGTTCTCGGGCTTGAGAACGGATTCGCGGCCGAGGACGTCGTGGTCCTCGGCGAGCAGGATATCCTCGGCGACCGGCTCACCCGTCCCGCAAAGAAACGCCGGCAGACCGACCAGTTCCTTGCCGAGCTCTCGAACTTCGGCGAGGGCGACTACGTCGTTCATGTCGAGCATGGGATCGGCCGCTATGACGGGCTGGAGACGCTGGAGGTCGGCGGCGCCCCGCATGACTGCCTGCGCGTCCTCTATGACGGCGGCGACAAGCTGTTCGTCCCGGTCGAGAACATCGAAGTGCTGTCCCGCTATCGCGCGGAGGACGCGATTGTCGTGCTGGACCGGCTGGGCGGCACCGCTTGGCAGGCCCGGAAGGCGCGCGTCAAGAAGCGCATCATGGAGATCGCCGACCAGCTGATCCGGACCGCCGCCCTGCGGGCCGTCAAGCCCGGCGACGCGATGCAGCCGGCGGAAGGACTGTATGGCGAGTTTTCCGCGCGCTTCCCCTATCCAGAAACCGAGGATCAGCAGCGCGCGATCGACGAGGTGCTGGCCGATCTCGCCTCGGGCCGGCCGATGGACCGCCTGATCTGCGGCGATGTCGGGTTCGGCAAGACCGAGGTCGGTCTGCGCGCCGCCTTCGTCGCGGCAATGGCGGGCTATCAGGTCGCCGTCGTCACGCCCACGACCCTGCTGTGCCGGCAGCATTTCCGCACCTTCACCGAGCGCTTCGCCGGCCTGCCGGTTCGCATCCGGCAATTGTCCCGGATGGTGACGGCGCGCGAAGCGGCGGAGATCCGCGAGGAACTGAAGGCCGGAACGGTGAACATCGTCATCGGCACCCATGCGATCCTCGCCAAATCCGTCGAGTTTGCCAATCTCGGCCTGCTGATCGTCGACGAGGAGCAACATTTCGGCGTCGGCCAGAAGGAGCGGCTGAAGGAGCTGCGCGCCGACGTCCATGTTCTCACCCTGACGGCGACGCCGATTCCGCGCACGCTGCAGCTCGCCCTTTCGGGGGTGCGTGAGATGAGCCTGATCGCGACGCCCCCGGTCGACCGTTTGGCGGTGCGGACCTTCGTCCTGCCCTACGATCCGGTCGTCGTGCGTGAGGCAATCCTGCGCGAGCATTACCGTGGCGGGCAGGTCTTCTATGTCTGTCCGCGGATCGAGGATCTCGACAGGGTCGCCGAGCGCCTGCGCAAACTGGTACCCGAAATCAAGGTCATCACCGCGCATGGCCGCATGTCGGCAACGCAGCTCGAGAAGGCGATGACGGCCTTCTATGACGGCGCCTACGACCTGCTGCTGTCGACGAACATCATCGAATCGGGCCTCGATATCCCGACCGCCAACACGATGATCATTCATCGATCGGATATGTTCGGCCTTGCGCAGCTCTATCAGTTGCGCGGCCGGATCGGTCGTTCGAAGCAGCGCGGCTATGCCTATTTGACGCTGCCCCCGAACCGGGTGCTCTCGGAAACCGCGCAGAAACGCCTACAGGTGATGCAGACGCTCGACACGCTGGGTGCCGGCTTCACGCTGGCGAGCCACGATCTCGACATCCGCGGCGCCGGCAATCTGTTGGGCGACGAGCAGTCGGGCCATATCCGCGAGGTCGGAATCGAGCTTTATCAGCACATGCTCGAGGAGGCGATTGCGGAAGCGCGCGGGACACCGGGCGCGGCGGCGCCGGCCGAGGAATGGACACCGCAGATCAGTATCGGCACCTCCGTCTTGATTCCGGAGGGCTATGTCGCCGATCTCGGCGTCCGGCTTGGGCTCTATCGACGGATCGCGACGCTGGTCGACCGCGCCGAGATCGATGCTTTCGCGGCCGAAATGATCGACCGCTTCGGTCCGCTGCCGCCCGAGGTCGAGAACCTGCTCGAGATCATCGCGATCAAGCGCCTGTGCCGGGATGCCGGCATCGATCGGGTGGAGGCCGGGCCGAAGGGCGCCGTCCTCTCCTTCCGCAACAACCGGTTCGCCAAGCCGGCGCAGCTCGTCGAGTTCATCAACCGGAGCCGCAACGAGATCAGCCTCCGCCCGGACCACAAGCTGGTCTACCGTCAGCCCTGGGACAATTCCCGCAGCCGCGTCGCCGGAGTGCATCGGCTGATGCAGAATCTGGCCAACATCGCGGCGTGAGAAAATCCCTCTCCCCCTTGTGGGAGAGGGAGATTAGGAGACCTGCGCGGCGGCTAGCTCTTCCTCGCGCTGCCGGGCGTCGTCCTCGCGGGCGAGGTCGAAGAGCTGGAACAGCGCCTCGGGTTCCTGGGCGCCGGAGAGCGCGAAGCGGCCGTTGAAGACGAAGCAGGGGACCCCATTGATGCCATGGCGGCGGGCCAGCATGTCCTCGGCCAGTGCGGCCTCCGCTTCGGCGTCGCCGTCGAGCCAGTCGGCGACGTACGCACTCTCTAGCCCGGCATCTGCCGCGACATGGAGCAGAACCGCCGTGTCGCTGATATCGCGACCTTCGAGAAAATAGACGCGGAACAGGGCCTCGAGCAACTGCTCCTGCCGCCCATGCGTCGCCGCGAGCCGGAGCAGACGGTGGGACTTGAGGGTGTTCGGCGTTCGTTCGATTCGCTCGAACGCGAAAGCGATCCCCTCCGCCGCGCCGGCGGCCCGCATCGCGTCATAGATCCGCGACGCCCGCTCGGCGCTGCCGAACTTGGCATCGAAATAGTGCCGCCGGTCCATGCCTTCCAGCGGCATAGTCGGGTTGAGCTGGAAGGCCCGCCAGCGGATCGTCAGACCCGGCTGCGGTCGCGCGGCAAGCGCCCGCTCCAGGCGTCGTTTGCCGATGAAGCACCATGGGCAGATCGTATCGGAGAAGATATCCAGCTTCACGTTTCGCTCACCTCCGCCGTCATAGGCTGAGGTTCCTCGATCAGACAATCTTGACCTTTAGAGTAGGGCACGGGACCATACCGTGGAAGGGCCAAGGCCCACATTATGGTGTGGGCGCAGGGGAGGGACGGGATGATGGCTGATCCGGGCCGGGCCGGGGGACTCTTCGATCGGGATTTGGAGAAGACGCCGGCCAACTATGTGCCGCTGACGCCGCTCAGTTTCCTGAACCGTGCCGCGACCATCTATCCTAACAAGCCGGCCGTGATCCACGGCGACCGGGTCTTCAGCTATGCGACGTTCCGCGAACGATGCCGCCGGTTGGCGAGTGCCCTGGCACGTCGCGGCGTCGGCAAGGGCGATACTGTCGCGCTGCTGGCGGGCAATATTCCGGCGACGCTGGAAGCCCATTACGCGGTGCCGATGCTGGGAGCTGTGCTGAACGCGCTCAATATCCGGCTCGATGCCGGCACCGTCGCCTTCTGCCTGGATCATGGCGAGGCCAAGGTGCTGATCGCCGACTGCGAGTTCTCCGACGTCACGGCGCAGGCGCTGGAGACGCTGGACCATCCGCCCTTGCTGGTCGATATCGACGATCCCGTAGCTGACTATTCTCAGAGCGGCGGACGGCGGCTCGGCGAGATCGAGTATGAAGAGTTCCTCGCCTCCGGCGACCCGGACCATGTGGGGACACCGCCCATCGACGAATGGCAGGCGATCTCGCTGAACTACACCTCGGGCACGACCGGCAACCCCAAGGGCGTGGTCTACCATCATCGCGGCGCCTATCTGAACGCGATCGGCGACGTCCTGGCCTTCGGCCTGACCGACCGGTCCGTTTATCTCTGGACCCTGCCGATGTTCCATTGCAACGGCTGGTCCTTCACCTGGGGGGTGACGGCGGCGGCGGCGACCCATGTCTGCTTGCGGCGTGTCGAGCCCGCGGCTGTCTACCGGATGATCGCGCGGCACGGCGTCACCCATCTCTGCGGGGCGCCGATCGTGCTCAACATGCTGGCCCACGCGCCGGATTCGGCCAAGGTCCGGTTCGATCACAGCGTGGAGGTGGCGACCGGCGGCGCCGCGCCGCCGAGCGCGGTGATCGCCGCGATGGAGCGCAACGGCTTTCGCGTCACCCATCTCTACGGGCTGACCGAGACCTACGGGCCGTCGACGATCTGCGCCTGGCAGGAACCTTGGGACGGGTTCTCCGCCGACGAGCGGGCGCGGATGATGGCGCGCCAGGGCGTCACCTATCCGACCTTCGAGACGCTGATGGTCGCCGACCCCGAGACGATGGCGGAACTGCCGCGCGACGGGCAGACGGTCGGCGAGCTGATGCTCCGCGGCAACTCGGTGATGAAGGGCTATCTGAAGAACCCGCAGGCCACCGAGGCCGCGCTGCGCGGCGGATGGTTCCACACCGGCGACCTGGCGACGCGGCATCCGGACGGCTATGTCGAGATCAAGGATCGCTCCAAGGACATCATCATCTCCGGCGGCGAGAATATCTCGAGTCTCGAGGTCGAGGAGGTCCTGTATCGCCATCCGCAGGTGTCGGAGGCCGCCGTGGTCGCCCGCCCCGACGAGATCTGGGGGGAGAGTCCCTGCGCCTTCGTCACGCTGAAGGAAGGGACGCACGGCGTCGGCGCCGACGCGCTGATCGCCTGGTGTCGCGACAACATGGCGCACTTCAAGGTGCCGAGGACCGTGATCTTCGGCCCGCTGCCGAAGACCTCGACCGGCAAGATCCAGAAATACCTCCTCCGGGAGCAGGCGCGCACGCTCTCGGCGGCGGGCGCCAAGGTGCCCGCCAAGGGGACTAATCGACAATGATGGCCGAAAGTTGCCGCCCATGACCAGTCTTGGAATTGCCGCCACCGGAGTCCTGGATCAGCTCAATCCCTTCAGTCTCGGCAATCTGATCCTCTACTTCGCCTGGCTGATCATCTTCACCTTTACCGGAATAGCGGTTTGGCGGAGCGGGATTCCCTGGCTGCGCCTGATCTGCTTCCTGGTCAACCAGGTCGTCTCGGTCGGCGTCCTGTTGTCCTGGACGCTGACAGGCCTGCTTGCTTACACCTATTGGTGGGAGTCGGTCAGCGTGTTCGCGGCCACGGCGGCCGGGTCGCTCTATTTGTTTCGCACGCGCAAGCGGCTGCTGGCCTGATGGCGCTGTTCCGGTACTGCGGGAGCCCGGATCGATGTGCTAGACCTTGCGGCGACGGAGCGGGATCGGTAGGACCCGGATTGAAGGACCAAGGAGAAGAGCGGGCATGACGGAGTTGGATAACCTTCGGCAGGAGATCGATGCGATCGACGAGGTGGTGGTCGCCCAATTGGCGCGACGGTTCGCGGTCGTTCGCAAGGTTGCCGCCTATAAGGGAAAGCACGGCATTCCCGCGGTCCTGCCGGAGCGCATCGACGTCGTGAAGTCCCGCTGCGCGGCGCTTGCGGCGACGCAGGATCTCGACCCGGAGCTTGTCCGCGCCCTCTATGACCTGATCATCAAGGCGGCCTGCCGGCTCGAGGAGGAGATTATCGAGGCGGATGCCGCCTGAGCGGCCGGGAGACAGTCTGTTGGCGGAGAACCCCTTTGATCTTTCGGGCCACGCGGCGCTCGTGACGGGGGCGTCGAGCGGGCTCGGCCGCCGCTTCGCCCTCACGCTGGCCCGCGCCGGCGCCAAGGTCGCGCTGGCGGCGCGGCGCGGCGACCGGCTGGCGGATGTCGCCCGCGAGATCGAGGCGTTCGACGGCCGGGCGTTCCCGGTGATCCTGAATGTGACCGATCCGGTCAGCGTCCGCGATGCGGTCGCCGCTGCGGAAACCGAACTCGGGGCGATTACCATCCTGGTGAATAATGCCGGGGTCGCCGGCGCCAAGCCGATGCTCGAACAGGACGAGGCGGATTGGGACCGCGTCATCGATACGAACCTGAAGGGGGCTTGGCTCGTCGCCCAGGAGGTGGCGCGCCACATGATCCGCCTCGGCCATGGCGGCAGCATCGTCAATATCGCATCGATTCTGGGGCTGCGGGCGGCGAGTCAGGTCGCGGCCTACGGCGCCTCGAAAGCCGGGCTGATCCATCTGACCCGGTCGATGGCGGTGGAGCTGGCGCGGCACGACATCCGCGTCAACGCCATCGCGCCCGGCTATTTCGACACCGAGCTGAACCACGAGTTCTTGTCGAGCACAGCCGGTCAGGCGATGCTGAAAAGCATTCCGCAGCGCCGCTTCGGCCGGCCGGAAGATCTCGACGGTGCGCTGCTCTTGCTCGCCTCCGACGCTTCCGCCTATATGACCGGCGGCGTGATTACCGTGGATGGCGGACACAGTGTCGGCCTCTGAAACCGTGAGATAGGACCCGTGGATTTCCGCCTGGCGCCTGAGATCGACGACTACCGACGGCGGGTCCGCGCCTTCGTGGGCGAGCATATCCTGCCTCTGGAAGCCGACCCGGCGAGCTATGACGGGCATGAGAACATCGCCCCGGCGTTGCTGGCGCCGCTCCAGGAACGGTCCAAGGCGGAGGGGCTGTGGGCCTTGCAGATCCCGAAGGCGCGGGGCGGGCAGGGGCTGTCCGTCGTCGGCATGGCGGCCTGCTACGAGGAGATGGGACGGTCGATCTTCGGCCCGATCGTCTTCAACTGCGCCGCACCGGATGACGGCAATATGATGGTGCTCGAGAAGGTAGCGACCGAAGCGCAGAAGGAGCGTTGGCTGCAACCGATCGTCGACGGTCGCGTCCGCTCGGCCTTCGCCATGACCGAACCCAGCCCCGGCGCGGGATCGGACCCGGCCGGGATGATGCGGACGCAGGCTGAGAGGCGGGGCGACCGCTGGGTCGTGAACGGCCATAAATGGTTCATCACCGGCGCCGGCGTCGCGCAGCATTTCATCCTGGTCGCGCGCACCTCGGACGATTCCCGCAAGGGCCTCACCGCCTTTCTGTTCGACCGCGACCAGCCGGGCTGGGAGATCCTGCGCCGCATTCCGATCATGGGCCCGGAAGAGCATGGCGGCCATTGCGAGCTGCGGTTCGACGGCTTGGAAATTCCCGATGAGAACCGGCTGATGGAGGTGGGCGACGGACTGAAGCTGACGCAGATCCGGCTCGGCACGGCGCGCCTCACCCATTGCATGCGCTGGCTCGGCATGGCCGAGCGTGCGCTGGAGATCGCCGGTGATTACATCCGCGACAGAAACAGCTTCGGCGCCAAGCTGCAGGACCATGAAGGCGTTCAATGGATGCTGGGGGAGGCGGCCATGGCGATCGAGGTCGGCCGGCTGCTGACGATGAAGGCGGCCTGGAAGCTCGACCGGGGCGAGCGGGCCCGCAAGGAGGTGTCGATGGCGAAGATCCAGGTCGCCGACACGCTGCAGAAGGCGGTCGACACCGCGATCCAGCTCTGCGGCGCCCGCGGCTATTCGAAGGATACGCCGCTCGAATGGATGTACCGCTATGCGCGCCAGGCGCGGCTCGTGGATGGCGCCTCCGAAGTGCACAAGATGGTGCTCGCGCGAACCTATATGGGCGAGGGGCGGGATTTCTGGATATGGTCGTAGCCAGTGGGGCCGTAGGGAATGGGGGTGCGGACGGCGGCAGGCGGGAACGGCTGGCCCGCCTCATCATCTCCGCGAGCGGCGCCACGACGGCGCGCGTTCTCAACATGACGCCGCTGCGCGGCGGCGCAATCCAGGAAAACTGGGCCGTCGATGTCGAGCTGTCCGGCCTTCCGTCCTACAGTTCACTCGGCAGCCGTGAGACGCTTGTCCTGCGGACCGATGCACCGTCGCGGGTCGCCGTCAGTCATGGCCGGGCCGAGGAGTTCCGGCTGCTGCGGCTGGCGCGGGACGCGGGCGTGACCGTGCCCGAGCCGCTGTGGCTCTGCACCGACAAGGCCATCCTCGGCCGCGACTTCTACATGATGCGACGGGTGCCCGGAGTGGCGGCGGGGCATCGGATCGTGCGCGAGCCCGGGCTGGGCGGATCGCGCGACCGGCTGGCCGAGCGGCTCGGGAGAGAGCTGGCGCGCATTCATTCGATCACGCCCGAATCGGCCAACGCTCCGAAGTTCCTCGCCCTGCCGCGGCTCAGCCCGGCATTCGATCATGTCGCCCGCTACCGTCGCTATCTCGACGAGCAGGACGCGTCTTATCCGGTTCTGGAATGGGGGTTGCGCTGGCTGGAGCTGAATGCGCCGCCGGCTGGGGAGATCGTGCTGGTCCATCAGGACTTCCGAACCGGCAATTATCTTGTGGACGAGACTGGACTGACGGCCATCCTCGATTGGGAGTTCTGCGCCTGGGGCGACCCGATGGCCGACATCGGCTGGTTCTGCGCCAAATGCTGGCGCTTCGGCGCAATCGACAAGGAAGCCGGCGGGATTGCGCCCCGGGCGCCGTTCTATCGTGGCTATGAGGCCGCGTCCGGTCGCCGGATCGATCCAGTTGCCGTTCATTACTGGGAGGTGATGGCGCATGTCCGCTGGGCGGTGATCGCGCTGCAGCAGGCGGAGCGTCATATCGCGGGGGGCGAGCCGTCCCTCGAACTCGCTCTCACCGGCCGGATCCTTCCGGAGCTTGAGCTGGAGATCCTCGACTTGATCGAGAAAGCGCAAGGGTGGGCCGCATGATAGCGGATCCGACGGATCGGCCGACCGGCGCCGAGCTTCTTGCCGAGGCGCGCCGGCTGCTGATCGACAACCTGCTCTCTTTGCTGCCGCCCGAGCGGCGATATGACGCGCGCATGATCGCCAATGCCATGGCGATCGCCGCGCGCGAGTTGGAGGCCGGCGATGAACCGGTCCGCACCGCTCTGAACGACCTGGCCGCCCTCTATGACGAGCCGGTCGACCTTGGAGCTGTGGCGGCCGTGCTGCAGCAGAGGCTCGCCGATCTCGAGCATCGATTGGCCGAGGATATCCGCGGCGGCCGGTTCGATGCCGCCGATGCCCGTCGCGATGCCGTACAGGCCTATCTCCGCGCGAGCGTCCTGGCACGGCTCAGGATCAGCAATCCGAAGGCTCTACCCTATTCCGACCCTATATCCTCCCCTACATCCTCCCGCTGACGCGGTCCCGCTCCCCCGCGGTTCAACCGGGAGGAGCGGGAGAGGCGTCACGCGACCGGTTTGAACTTGAGATGCAGGGGATCGCCCTCGGGCTTGATGACGGCTTCGATCGTGTCCTTGTGGATATAGGCGACACGCTCATGCGTCAGGAAGACATAGGCGCCGGAATCCTCCATCAGATCCTGCATGCGCTTGTACATTGCGTCACGCTTGGCCAAGTCCTTCTCGCCTTTCGCCTTCGCATGCAACTCGTCGAACTCCTTGTTGCAGAAGCGTTCCCAGTTCCAGATGCCGACCTGATCGCAGGTGAACCATTCCGTCGCGTAGGAGGGATCCGGGTCCATGGAGAACCGGCCGATGATGAGTTGGATATCCTTCCACTGGTCGCCGACCGACTCGTCGCCGAGGGTCCAGAAGACGCCGGAATCCCGCTGATTGATGGTCACGTCGATCCCGACCTCCGTGAGCGAGGCCTGTACGACCTGCGCCATCGTCAGATACTCGGTCTGGATCTGCGTATCGAGCGTCAGGGCGAGGCGGTCCACGCCGGCCTCCTTCAGCAGGGCGCGCGCCTCGTCCAGGTTCCGCTGCATCGGCTGGATGTCGCGATGCCCGATCAGGCTCGGCGCGACGATCCCGGTCGAGCGCTCGGCCACGTCGAAATAGGCCGCCGCGACTGCGCTGTCGACGTCTACCGCCCGCTGGATCGCCTTGCGTACCCGGATGTCCTGCAGGGCAGGGTTTTCGACGTTCATGCCCATCCAGACGTAGGCCAGCGACGGAATGTCGACGACCTTTGATCCGGACGGCGGGCCTTCCTCTCGATAGCGGGAGAGCGTGGCGAGTGTGATCCTGGAGAAATCAAGCTCGCCAGCCTCGTAGGCGAGCTCCGACGCGGCCGGATCCTCGATCGGAACGATCACGATCTCGTTCCAATGCTGAGCCTCACCCTTCCAGAACGGATTGCGTTCGAACGTGACCCGTTGCTTTGGGATCCACTCCTTGATGCGATAGGGTCCGTTGTAGCAGGGCGGATCGGTGGTGAACTGCTTCTCGCCAAGCGCCTCCATCGCCTTCTTGCTGATGATCATGCCGCTGTTCGACGGCAAGGCGACCGTCCAGATCGTCGCCGCATACTCCTTGAGCACGATGACGCCGGAATACTTGTCCGTCACCTCGACATGGTCGAGCGTAGCCCAGTTCCCGGCATAGGGCGAATCGATCGCCGGATCGATGATTCGTTCAAATGAGTATTTGACGTCCTCCGCAGTCACCTCGCCGAGATCGTCGTTCCACATGATGCCCGGCTTGAGGGTGAACGCGATATGCGTGTCGTCGATCTGCTCGATCGATTCTGCGGCCTCGAGTTCCCAGTCGGTGGTCTCGCCGCCTTTGAACTGGATCAAATGCTGGAAGATCATGTCGCACATGATCGTGTCCGGCGCCGAAACGTGGAACGCCGGATCAAGGACTTGCAGATCGCCGTAGGTCGATAGGGTGAGGGTCCCCGCAGGTGCCGACCAACCGAGCCGCGGCGCCGCCAGCACCGTCAGCCCGGCTGCCGACGCGCCCTGTAAAAAGCGGCGGCGGGAAAAATCATCAAAGCGCATCAACGCCTCCCGTTTGTCTGTCGAAGTGGAATCTTATTTGGATCATGCCAGCGGTTATCGCTGGAGGTCGGCCGATCTTAGCGGCAATCCGTCGGGTCGTGAACTCATGACATCGCGTCGCCGCGGACGTTTTCCAAAGCACCGGTACTAGCGCGCATATGGTCGGTCGGCCGATTCGGACTGGGAAACGTCGAGGGGCGTTTTACGGCTTTTTAACCACGTTCGGCGGACTCTCTCACATCCCATCACCGCGCCGGAGCGACCGGCGCCAACGATCGATCACCGCAATGAGCGACTCGGCTCTTCACGACCCCCTCCCTCCCGCGCTCGCCGCGGCGAGGCGTCGCCGTCCTGCCCGGCGATCGACGGCCCTCATGCATCGCCTGCAGCGTCTGCGCCGCGCTCTACGATATGCCGCCCCGTTTCGGCGTTCGATCGGCGCGATCTTTCTTCTGACTCTGGCGCTGGCCAGCATAAACGCCGCGGAGCCGCTGGTCCTGAAATACATCTTCGACGAGCTCACCGCCGGTCAGGGCGTGCGGCCGTTGATCGTCGGCGTCGTCGGCCTTCTGCTTCTGGGCATTGTCCGGGAAGGGATCGGCGGCCTCTCCAACTGGCTGAGCTGGAAAAGCCGAATCGGCGTTCAGTACGCATTGCTTGAGGCGACCGTCGAGCGGCTTCACCGTGCTCCGCTGCGCCTGCAGCAGGGCGAAGGGGTGGGCGCGATCATCACTCGGCTGGATCGCAGCATCCAAGGCTTCATCGGCGCGGTGATGCAGATCCTGTTCAACCTGTTTCCGGCCGTCGTCTATCTCGTCATCGCTCTGGCGATCATGATCCGGCTGGACTGGCGTCTGGCGCTGCTGGTGACCTGCTTCGCGCCGATGCCGGCACTGATCGCGGCCTTCGCCGCACCCGAGCAGACCCGGCGGGAACGGACGCTGCTCGACAGCTGGGCGCGCATCTATTCGCGCTTCAACGAGGTGCTGTCAGGGATCATTACCGTCCGCAGCTTCGCGATGGAGGACTCGGAGCGGCAGCGATTCCTGCGAGACGTGAACATGGCGAATCGGGTCGTGATCCGCGGCGTCGGCGTCGACACCGGCTTCAGCGCCGTCACCAACATGGTGATCGCCGCGGCGCGGATCGCGGCGATCGCCTTCGGTGGCGTGCTGGTGCTCCGGGGCGACATCACCGTCGGCACGGTCGTCGCCTTCATCGGCTATGTCGGCGGCCTGTTCGGCCCGGTCCAGGGCTTGAGCGGCATCTATCAAACGCTGCACCGCGCCTCGGTCTCGCTCGACGAGATCTTCGCGATGCTCGACGTCCGGGAGCAGGTTCCCGACCGCCCGGACGCGCAGGACATCACGAAGGTACACGGTGCCGTCGCGTTCGAGAATGTGTCCTTCTCCTACGAGGAGCGCGCGCGGTCGCTGCTGCAGGGGATCGATCTCACGGTTCACCCCGGCGAGACCCTGGCGATCGTCGGTCCCAGCGGATCGGGCAAGACGACGCTGATGGCTTTGCTGATGCGGCTTCACGATCCGCTCAGCGGCACCATCCGGCTCGACGGAACGGATCTGCGGTTGCTGAAGCAGGACTCCCTGCGGCGCCAGATCGGCGTCGTCCTTCAGGACCCGCTGCTCTTCAACGATACGGTGCGCAGCAACATCGCCTATGGCCGGCCGGAGGCATCCACTGCGGAGATTGAGGCGGCGGCCCGCGCGGCCAACGCGCACGACTTCGTCATGCAGCTTCCGCAGGGTTATGACACCTATGTCGGCGAGCGGGGCGGTCGCCTGTCCGTCGGCGAGCGGCAGCGGATTGCGATTGCCCGCGCCCTCATCAAGAACCCGCCGATCGTGATTCTCGATGAAGCGACATCGTCGCTCGACGCCGAGTCGGAAGCGTTCGTCCAAGACGCGCTGGACCGGCTACTGAAGGGCCGGACCAGCTTCGTGATCGCCCACCGGCTATCGACGGTCGTGCATGCCGACCGGATCATCGTTCTCAAGGAAGGCCGGATCGCCGAATCCGGGACTCATAGGGCGCTGATGCGGAGCGGGGGCTACTATGCGGGGCTCGTCGAGCGGCAGACTCGCGGCCTCATCCGCAACGACGGGGAATAAGGTCGCCTAGAAGGCGATCAGGCAGGCGACGACGCTACCCTCTCGGTAGCGTATCGTCGCTGCATAGCGCTCTCGCGAGGCACCTCCGGGTGCAGCACCTTCACCACCAAGCAGTCGATGCCGCGCGCCAGCAGGTTCCGGCACAGGCTCGTGGCGTCAGTATGCTCGGTGAAGAGGCCGGTCTGAAGGCGGAAGAAAACCCCTTTGTCAGGTCCCAGATCGACCCGTCGAATGAGCGGCTTGAGATCGCCGAGCAGACTCGCCGCGGCGGCCGTCAGGCGCTCCCATCCGGCCTCGGCCTGATCCTTCCTGCGGTAGGCGGCAAGCTGGACGTGATAGATCGGCGTACCAGGGCCGCTCTCGACCTCCATCGTCAGGATCGGCGGGACAGCAACCGCGGGCGCGGCAGGCGTGTCCCCGGCATTCGGAGCGGCCGCCTCTTTCACGACGGGGCGGGCTGCGCTCTGCGCTGTTGACGGTGTCGGCAGGGGGATGGCTTGCCAACGGGACCGATTGACTGCCGAACGGCTTGGCTGTGGCGGCAGCGATGCTTCGCTCAGGGCGCTGTCTTGAGCGACAGCGGATTCGGATTGAGACAACCGAACATCGCCGGCCGCTGTCGAAACCGGAGATTGCGGCTGCGGGCTTGATCGATCCTGAGCTGCGGTGGGAAAGTCGGTGGCCGTCGATGGCAGACCGGCCAGATAAAGCGTGCCACTGTAACGCGAGCCGCTCCGCTCGATACCGAGTGCGCGCACGATATCGTTCTCTTCTTCCGCCAAGGGGAAGGGCGGCGGCGTGGTGCTGGCGCAGCCGGCGAGGTACAGGGGCAGTGCAAGCGCTACGAAGCCGATCCACCGGCGATGCTGACAATCCGACATTGATCTCTCCGCCTCATGTCCGCGAGGGAAGCGGCCGAGCCTCGTGTGACGGTTCCGGCGTTTGTACGCCAAATGTTGGGAACTGATTCGCACGAGAATTCGAAATACGCGGCCTATTTATGAGGCGACACTAACGCGCAACTTATTAGCGCGCAGTTAATGTGCTATTGACCGGATCGTTGCGAATGTTATCGGGAAAGAAATAGTATTATAATACCAGATAATTTTTTCTTTATATCTCAGTTATTGATCGGGAGTTTAACGGTATCGCCGCCATTCCGGCGACTCAAGGCCAGGTTCTGTCGGACACTCTTAGTCGTATCCCTCGGCGTCCCGCTCCCGTTCGGCTTCAGGAAAGGGTAGGGCGAGAACGATGCCGCTCCCGCCTGCCGCGTCGCCGATGGCCGCCGCTTCATCGGGGCCGAGTTCCACCACCCAATACAGTTTCTCGTCCTCGAAGGCGCTTCGGAAGGTGGAACTCTCGTTCCCGGTCGGCGGCTCATCGGGGTCGTATTCCAGCCGGGCGGCGACCAGGCGGGCGAGCGCCGCCGTATCCGCGCGCACGATGACTTCCCTCCAGATGGGATAATTCAGCCAGCGGGAGTCGTGAGGCTGGGCCACCGGTCGAATTCTCCAGAGCGTCATATCGGCTACCGGGTCCGTTGCTGGGCGTCAGTAGCGGAGGATGGCCGCGGCGAGATCGCCGCGCGGCAGGTCGCCCTTGTCCATCACATTGACCTGCCCGCCCTGCACCAGGGTCTGAACGGCGGCGTAATCCAGCAGGTCCTCGTTGTCGGCTGTCGCGCTGTCCTGGAGGGCGACCTGGTTCGCGGTCTCGTCGAACCGGCCCCAGCATCGTGCGTCGGCCGCGACGAACAGAGTATCCACCCGGCCGAAGCGCGCCGCCTTCACGATCTCGTCGACCCGCGTCTCGGCCCGCGAGTCCCCGTTACCGCACAGGGTTTGGAACTGGCCGACGGCCTCCTCCCGCGCCTTGGTGAACTCTGGCCGGACGAGCGCGTAGGCGCGCCGGTGCAGATCGTCCATGTCGAGGGCGTCAGGATTGATCTCCACCCCCTTCGGCAGGAGGTGCTTGGGCTTGTAGATTTTTCGGAAATGGCCCTCGATCTCCGGTTCGGCGGCGAGCACCAAAGATGCCTGGGTGTCGTCGAGATAATCCTCCACGCCACGTGAAACGCGACGGATGAACTCGACCAGTTGCGCCTTACGCTGCTCTTCCGGATCCTCGCCGAAGTTGTGGGTTTTTGGGATACCGACCGGTGCTGCGGTGCGTGGCCGGGCGACGGGGCTCGCATGCAGCATGTTTTGGTAGTCCGTCTCACCTGAAATGGCGGCGACGCTGTCCGGCAGATCCACGTCGTCGCACTCCGCCATGCCGAAACGTGAGGCCTCGAACAACCTCACCTTGCCCGCGGTGACGGCGAGGACAAAGAACAGGCCGTCGGCGGCGAGCAGCGTCAACAACGGCTTGACGTGGAACCGCTTGGCGACGACGACCAGTTCCGGAAGATCGATCGGGACCCGGTAGCGGTGGAAGATGCCCGGCGCCAGAAACAGGGCCAGGCCGCGATCCTGATGACGCCAGAAGGTGTAGTCCTCGACGAGTTCGAGGGCCGGGGCCAAGATCTGGTCGGCCTCGGGCCCGCGTAGACCCGTTTCGGTTAGCTGTCGCGCGGCCTCTCCCAGCAGATCCTTCAATCGAATCGGATCCTGCCGAACCTCGCGACCCGCGATGTGGGTCGGCAGAAAGATCGAAACGGCGGGAGTAGCATCGGCGGTCATTAGCCGGCCGAGATCGTCTTTGGTGAGCATGGCTTGATCCCGCGAAATTTGGGTGTTGCTGTTTTCGTTTCTAAACCCCCGCGATCTGTGGATGGTTCCGAAAGAGAGATGCATGCGCCCGAAGACGGTCTTCTGACGTTGTTTCTTGTTAAGAAACGAAGTTAATAGAGAAGAAAATATTTAAGGCGCATTCTCCGGCTCGCCCATTTTGGGCGTGATATGGATTGCGGAGAACTGGGTTGGCGCAACGTTTTGGTTTTCCATCCTATCCCGTGCTGGCATCAAGGCACGAGTTGCTCGACGCCGCCGGCGCGCTCGCCCAGCAGTCCGCCAGCCTGCAGAGCGGGGTCGACAACTTCCTCGCCGCCGTCCGCGCAAGCTGAAAGACAACCCGACCACAAGCCCGAGGCGGCGAGATGCCGCCTCGGGCGCGTTTTGCGGCCATCGCACGGATGGCCGTCGGCAGGAGGTCCAAACCTCACTATCTCGACCTCACTATCTCGAATAGCCATAAAACGGTTTCGCGAGGGAGAGAGTCATGGATTTTCAGCAGCCAAAACCACCCGGTCCGCCACCCGACGAGGCACCGGACGAGCGGCCCATCCCGATGCCGCCGACACCGCCGCCGGGGCCGGTTCCGCCCGCCGATCCACCGGACAAGCCACCGCTGGAGCCACCTTTTCCGAGCACTCCATCGAGGCCACCGCCGAGCCCGATTCCAGAGCCGTCCTAAGTCGGGCCTCTTTCAATCCGCGCGATGAGCTAAGAGAAAGAAGAGGCCAAGTTTGTGGAGGCAGGAGAGGTAAAGTGTGACGGAAATTCTCGCCTATTTCTGGTCAAGACTCGGTCTTCCAAGTGAGCCGCCCCATTGACTCTATCCAAACGCTCGACACTAAAGAAGCGGCAGAGCACTGTAATGTTTTCCACCGCAGTCACAAAATCGACAAAATTGACGAGCGTTTGCAAAATGTTGATCGCTGCCTTAAAAAATTATTAATTATCAAGCCCGTCAATGACTGCCCAAAAAATGGGCATATTAACCAAGCCGTGGGAAAAGGCCGGCTCAACTACGCTCCCCACAAATTTATCCACCGTTTTTGTTAGCAACTTGGACGACCGTCCGCGACCCCGCACACGTCCATCGGTCACGGCATGGGCGATGCGTCGTCCAGCTCCGTCTGGTTCCTTCCAGCAGCGGAATGCGCCGCCTGCGAGATTGGCTGTTCGGCGATGCGCAGCCTCTGTACGGTCAACTCGTCAATCGCTAGAGACCGTATCCGCGCTTTCCGGATTGCAAGATGGCCGATCGCCAACGCGCCGAAAGCCAGTGCGCCAACAGCGAGCGCACCGACGGCGGTCGCGCCTATCGCGACAGCCCGAAGCGAGGTCGATTTCGATTGTCCGGCTTGCGGAGATTAATGGCGTAGCATCTGCCTCATGCTCGACGGAACCGACGAACGATAAACAACACGCTCGCGCGTCATGTTCCGGAGGCGAAGCGCAATTCACCGGCAATCCGCCGCTCTCGGGCGTGCTTATGGCGGACAGGATGTCCGACAACCCATGTTCCAGACAAGATGCCGACGCCTCTAAAAGTGTTTAATGACATGTAGATAACGAAGGTTATGTACGCCAACGTTCATTGACGTTCCCATACAACCGGCTCATAGCGTGGGAATGAGTGGGGGAACGGGAGGACGTGAGGCGTGGGCAAGCTGGCGGCACTTGGGGTCAAGGCGGCAACGAAGCCGGGCCGCTACCAGGACAGTGACGGCTTGATCTTGCTGGTGAAGCCGACGGGCGCGCGGTCCCGGCAGCGCGGATGAAGGCAGACAAGGCGCATATGGTGCCGTTGTCCAAGGCAGTGCTAACCGGCACCCGAATGTGGCGCTGGCCCAATAGCGCTGCGTCAACGCATTCGAGCCCGCGGTCTTAACGAGAAACGACTGGAATGCTGGGTGCGCACAGGAGCAAATAAAAGCAGTTGCGGGTCCCCGCAACCACCGATATCTGACATCAGACGCACAAACGCCCGCCCTGGGAAGCCGGGGGCGGGCGTTTCTTGATTCGCCGATAGCTCGTCAGCTTGGCCAGACGTTCGGACCGATGAGCCTGCCTCGGAGGGAACTGATTGCACCGAAAATGCGGAAGAACCAATGCTGCACGCCGATTCACACGCTGAGCAGCCTGGCGAAGCTTTCCGTGGCGCTTAACAAAATTGCAAGGGATACCGGCCTACAGCTGGCGTCAGCGAGAGCTTCTCTGGCAGGTGCCACGGAATTGCGGGACCCTGCTACAGATTATGCCCCTGAGGTGGTTGCGGCTCCACGCCGGCCAATTGCAACTGTGGACAGCGCCGTTCGGAGGGGAGACATCATTTGCTATCTTCGCCCGACTCGGCTCCGGCTTGGACAAAGCTGACGCAGACGGAGTTGAACGAAATCATCGCCCTCCATCGGCGGTTTCTCGCCCGTGCGCCGGGAGGACGCCGGGCGCTTCTGAAGTTTCACGATCTCTCTGGCCTCGCCCTCGATCGACAGGATCTCTCGGAGGCCGATCTGACGGGCGCGAAGCTCAGGCACGCCAGCTTGGTCGGCGTGCGACTGCGCATGGCCACCCTGTTCGGCGCCGATCTGGCGGTGGCAGACCTTCGGGGCGCCGATTTGTCGCGTGCAGACCTGCGCGGGGTCTGCCTGCGGGGCGCAGAGCTGACTGAGGCGATCTTCGCCGATGCCGATCTCCGTGAGGCCAGCCTCGCCCTGCATGGCGAGGGCGGCAATCCGCAGTTCGTCACCTTCGACGCGTTACCCGTGGAGCTTGTCGCGATCATGGCGCACCGGGCCGATTTCTCTGGCACGCAGATGGCGGGCGGCGTCCTGCTGCAAGCCGACCTCACCGACGCGAACCTGTCCCGGGCCCGCTTACAGCGGACGGACCTGCGGAATGCGATCCTGATCGGCACGCGCTTGGACAGCGCCGATCTCGCCGGCGCCAATCTCCGTGGCGCCACCCTGACGGGAGCGACCCTGACCGGAGCCGAGCTCACCGGGGCCGATTTCATGGACGCGGACCTGCGGGGCGCTGTTCTCGAACCCGCGATGATGCTGTCCGACCAGTTTAGATCGGCGATCCGGCCGACACAGCCGGCCGATATCCGGTCGCGCCTGCCCGGGATTCTGGCCGCGCATGCGCTCTGGGTGAACTCGTTGGGCAAGGAGGGCCGGTGTGCCGATTTGACGGAAGCAGATCTGAGCGGCGCCTCTTTGGCCGGTGCGAACTTGTCCGCCGCGGTGCTGGAGCGGTGCATTATGATTGGGGCTGATCTGTCGAACGCGAAGCTTGCGATGGCCCACATGGCCTTTGCGGATCTCCGGCGGGCGAATCTGACCCAGGCAGACCTGCGGGGCGCACGGTTGCCGCGCGCCAACCTCGCTGGCGCTACTCTATCGGCTGCCAATCTGAGTCCGGTGGAGCACCTCACGCCAAGCCCGCGGCTGTTCCCGGCCAATCTGGAACGCGCGAAGCTGATGGGTGCGGTCCTGACCAGGACCGTCTTGTGCCAAGCTCGGCTGATCGGCGCGGATTTCGACGGTGCCGATCTGCGGGATGCCGACCTCCGTGAGGCGGATCTGCGCGACGCCAATCTCACGGGTGCCAATCTTGGGAACGCCAAGCTGGACGGCGCCAATTTCCCGGGCGGTAAATCCCCCGTCTCAAGCTGACGAGGCGGACGACGTACGGCCGCGCCAAACTCGACCGCCTCCGCCAGCGGATCCTAGGCGCCGCTTGGCCATCCGCCGCATCCTCAGGATCACAGGGATTCCGCCGCGCTTGCGGGACCTTGCCCCCGTACCGCTACTTTGCCGCACGTCTGATTCCCGACAGAGTCCTGCTCCAGCACTTCGGTTCGCTGCGGGCGGTCGCGCCGGCGGAGCCGAAGGATCTGCAGAGGGTCGAGGGTGTCGGACCGGTAAACGGGTGAACTATCGCGGTGGTGTTCCGGACGCCGGCTGGCGGCTAGGCCTTGAAACGCCCCTGGGGCATGCGGATGAGGACCTTGGTTCCTGGCCCCTCCATGATCTCCATCTCGGCGTCGATCTGCTGAACTAGCGCCGCGATCATGGTTTGCCCAAGACCGCCGCCGCGGCCGCCGTCGGGACTGCCGCTCTCGCCGGTTGCCGTTTGGCTCATACCGACCCCGTCGTCCCCGACGGTAAGGTGGACGTCCTCATCCGCTTCCGACCGCTGCAGTCCGACGCGGATCGTCCCGGTTTGGCCCTCCGGAAAGGCGTGCTTCAGGCTGTTGATTATGAGCTCGTTTACAATCAAACCCAGGGGAATCGCCGTTTCGAGGTCGCAGCGCAGCGGCTCGGCATCGACTGTGATCGTGGCGGAAACCGCGCCTTTGTAAAGCTCCCTCAAGCCGGCGGCCATTTGCTCGAGGTGCGCGCGGAGGTCGATCCGCGAGAAGCTGTCGGACGTATAGAGCTGCTCGTGGACGCGGGCGATGGCGTCGATGCGCTGCCCGACGGTCGCCAGCTGCGCACGGGCGTCCCGATCCGCAATCCTGCCGATCTCGAGGTTCAGAAGACTTGCGATCACCTGCAGGTTGTTCCTGACTCGATGATGGATCTCCTTCAGCATCTCGGTCTTTTCGCCGAGGAGGGCCGCCAGCCGCTGTTCGGTCTGCGTGCGGTCGGTGATCTCGCGTTGCGCGGCCTGGTAGAGCCGCGCATTGTCGATGCCGATCGCGGCCTGCGCGGCGATCCCGGTCATGAGATGCTCGGTCGCTTCGGTGAACATGTCTGGCTTCGAATGACCGAAGAAGAGGCCCCCCAGGACCTCGCCGGAGCGTGAGACCACCGGTACGGCCAGATAGCTGCGGACCGGAAGGTGGCCTTCGGGCATGCCGCGGTACGGTGCTTTCTTGCCGTAGCGCGGATCCTTCGTGATGTCGCCTGACCGAACAACGGCGTCGCCCCGGAACGTCGGCCCGAACACCGCGGTGTTGCGCGGCATGGGGAACTTGGCGAAGGCCTCCCGAGGTGCCCCAGACAGGGTATAGAGCGTATAGGATTCTCCGCGCTCGTCCCGCAGGTTGTAGAAGAAGGCGCCGAATGCGGCGCCGGTGAGCGTGACGCCTGCGTCGGTAACGGCCTGCACGAGTCTCTCGAGATCGAGCTCGGCGGCCAGGGAGGTGGCGCTTCGGTTGAGAATGTTCAGCCGTTCGGTTTGCGCTTCAAGCGAGTCCACGGCGCTTTGCAATCGGTTATTCGTCTCTTCGAGCGCCGCCGTGCGCTGCCGAACCCGCCGCTCGAGCTGCTTGTTGGCATCCATCAGCTGAAGGCGCGCCGAGTCCTCGCCGCGGGCGCGCTGCACGGCAACGAAGCTTAGGAGAGACAAGCCGGTCAGCGCCGCAATCCCGAGTATGAAGAAGAGCAATGCTTCGCTTGACCAGGCGGCCAGAATCGCATCCGTCGCAAAGCCCGCGCTCACATAGAGCGGATGCTCGCCCACCTTCCGATACGACCAGACTCGCTCAACGCCGTCCTTGGAGGTGTAGGTGAGCGAGCCTGACCCGGCCTCGAGCATCCGCGATCTGAGCTCCGCACGAACCGCGGCTTCGGCCCCGAGGGGGAGGGGCGGCTGACTGACCAGGATGGTCATGTCCGGTCCGATCAATTGGAAGGCCGGCTCGATGTCGCCGCCGATTGTCTCGTAGAAGCTGCCGAACGCACTGATCTCGAAGGAAATGGAGACGATCCCCAGGAAGCTGTCGTCTTCGGCCGAAACGCGGCGGCTGAGGACGAAGATCGGCTCGCCGGTCGCCTTGCTGCGCAGGCGGGTGCTGATGACCAGCCCGGCATCCGCATCGCGTTGCGTGATAAAATAATCCCGATCAGCCGCCGTGACGTCGGACGGGAAGTCCTTCATGCTGGACGCGCGGACGCGCCCGCCCGCATCGATGATGAAGAGGCGGAAAACGTAAGGCAACCGGTCGACGATCCGCTCCAGACGGGCCTGCGCTGTGGCCACCGCATCGGGATCGCGCCAGTCGGTCGAGACCGCCGTGTCGCGCAATTGGATCAGCATGATGTCCGCCATATCGATCACGCGCCCCATTTGATGTGCGCCCGCACGCGCGAGATCAGCAGCCGCAACAGCCCTGTCCTCGATGGCCTCGTTTCGGCTCCACCATGCCCCCGCTCCGAAGAGGGCCGCCATCAGCAGGATAAAGGCGAGGCAGATCCGCAGCAGGTAGGGCGCCACGGCACGAGGCCGGTCCAAGGGAGACGTGGAGAGGCGTTCCTGGTTCAACACGGGCGTCCCGACGGTCGTGGCATGGCAGACCATTAGTAACGAGGCTCGGTGTGGTCTGTCGACCAAAGTCGCAGCGGCAGGAATTCAAGCGCAAGGCTGAATCGGTCTGCGAACTGCTGTGCTCTTCTCTATCCGCAGAGCCGGAACCGGGCGCCTTCAGGAGCATAATTCCGCATGACGCTGTGCCTTAGGCGACAAAGCCAAGCATATTTATTGGCGACTGAGCCCCTCGGCACACATCCTGCCCACGGTGAGGGCTTCCCCCAGCTTTCTATCTCCTGAAACAGCAGGAGGTGCCGGACGACATGGTTCGTAGCCTTGCGCTCACGCCCATAACTCCGGACACCAGGACGGCGCCGACGACGAGGGTCGGAACATGACTGTGGGTGGGCGGCGAGAAAGTATCAGCCTTTCCACCCTCCACTGGCGCAGAATTGCAGGTGCTTCTGTGGCCATCGTCCGGGCTCGCCCATAGTATCCTTGACCGGCGCAACACAGCAATGGGTGGAAGGGCCCCCACTGGCGAAGGGCAACCCGGTGCTGAAGCGCATCCGGACGTTCGATCGTGCGAAGGGGGGCATCGCGCGCGTCAACAAGGGTTACTCGCTGTTCAGCGCCGAAACCGGCGTCTCCATCGCGCGCCTGCGCCCTACTGGAACGAGTGACGAAGTCGAGATCCTCTGGTGGCGCCGCGGTCGATGGGGGCATCGGCGACTTCGGCGGCCTTGCCATGCCTCTCGACAAGGCTCTCGATGACATCGCCAGAGACCCACCGTTCTGGTGGACAACCTGAAAACCCTCAGGTCCGGAGTGGCTGAAATCGAGCTTAGGCCTATGTCGGCAAGGTCAACTGTCGGTCGTTCCAGGCCTGGGATTTAAACCTGCCTACCGGGTCGATCTAATCGAGTATCAACTGACCTCGGCGCAGCCAAAGCGTTTTTCAGTAAAGGGGGGCGGGGCCCCGCAACCAAATCTAGCCTCTACACATCAATACCATACACAGCCCCGATCCTTTCGGATCGAGAGCTTTCTGCTGTGCCTGGAAGCACCGCGGAAGCAAGGAGAGAGACATGGTCCCCAAGAAGCCGAGCCCGCGCATCGCGTTCATGCTGTTCGCCGTCCGCTATGAGGACGGCTCGCACAGCTCCAACCGCAAGGTGCCGAGCGTCGATTTGGGTGGGCTCGACGACGTCCCCGCGCATACAGTCATCGCGGCGCAAGACCAGCAGATCGCCAATCGCAACGGCCCTGATCCCGTGGCGCCGCATCAGCCGCTCGACGCGCCCGCGGCTCACGTCTCGGCCCTCTGCCCGAAGCGCCGCGTGCATGCGCGGGCTGCCATAGCGGCCCTGGTGGCGAGAATGGATGCGACGGACGTCGCAGCTGTTGACGGGGCTCGGCTGCACGGGGGCTCTCGGGCCGGCCGCGCCAAGCACAATAGCCGCTCGGCGACACCTCGAGCACGCGGCACATGGCGCGGATCGGCCACGCATCGCTGTGCTTGGTCGATGAAGCGGAACTTCATCGTGGCGTCTCCGAGAAGATGCCGATGGCCTTTCTAGAATGTACGGCTCGGCGCGAAAGCGATCGAGCTCACGGCGCGGCGGTGCGATCTCCGCCGCCTGATCCGCCGATGATGCGATCGGCGTCAGGGCTGCCGTATCGTTGAGGTTGCCGTTGGCACCGCGCGCGACTGCGGCGGCGCGCCGTTGATCACCGCCCGCGGGTTGCGCGGCATCGAGGGCTGGATGTCCAGCTCGGCCGCGATCTGGATCAGCCGTTAGTTTCTGTTCTGCGGCAGGGCAACTGTCTTGCGCTTGAACTCGGACGTGAACTCCTCGTCCGGTCTTTGCCATCTGGTCTCAGGAATCACCAGCCAGCAGCGTGCGGATGCACGCGGCCAATTCTGAGATATCATAGGGCTTTACGAAGAATGGCTCGTCTTTACATAGTTTGCGCGCGGCATTCACGTCGTAACGGCCGGACGTCAAAATGACTGGGGTTGCGGGTTTCTGGGCGCGAACCCATTGCGCCAAACCGAACCCGTCCGGCTGTCCGGGCAGAGTTATGTCAGTGAACACCAGATCGATAGGCATCTCCGCATTTAGCATCGTGAGAGCCTCTGGCCCGTCGCTGGCTTCCAGGATCTCGAACCCGCAATCCCGGAGAGAGTCCGATATGTACATCCGAATAAGAAGCTCATCCTCAACGACAAGGATCGTCGGCTTTCGCTCTGTCAGCTCTGGGGATGGGGATAGCGGAGTTGTAGACATACAAGAGGAAATGCTTGTGGTCCCGAAGCGGTGCGGGGATTTTATTCCCATATACAAGGAAGCGGAGCACTTGACCTGTAGCATAGACGCGCAGCTTTCGCTATGTTCGTTCGCTCCGATGTGGGTGATCCGCAGGAGGAACTCTATCCACTTCGCGTGACGAAAAGAAGGTTGCAATGACCAATCTCCTTTGGCTCCAGGGCGGAGCCTGTTCCGGCAACACCATGTCGTTCCTCAATGCCGAGGAACCCAGCGTTTGTGACCTCGTCACCGACTTCGGCATCAACGTGCTCTGGCACCCCTCGCTCGGCATGGAGCTTGGCGACAACCTGCAGAAGATGTTACGGACCCTCGTTTCCGGCAAATTGTCGTTGGATGTCTTTGTGTTCGAAGGAACGGTGATCAGAGCGCCAGACGGCACGGGTGAATGGAATCGCTTCGCCGGCCGTCCGATGAAGGATTGGGTCCAGGAGCTGGCCCAGGTTGCCAATTACACCGTCGCCATTGGGGATTGCGCAAGCTGGGGTGGCATCCCTGCAACCGCGCCGAATCCCACGGAAAGCGTTGGCCTTCAGTTTCTCAAGCGTGATCACGGCGGCTTTTTAGGGAAGAACTATCGGTCCAAAGCGGACCTGCCGGTAATCAATGTTCCGGGATGTCCAGCGCATCCGGATTGGATCACTCAGATCATTGTAGCCATCGCGACCGGCCGCGGCGCCGAACTCTCGCTCGACGATTTGCAACGTCCGAAGACGTTCTTTAGCAGCTTCACGCAGACGGGCTGCACCCGGAACATGCATTTCGCTTATAAGGTTTCGGCGACAGAATTCGGCCAACGCAAAGGTTGTCTCTTTTACGATCTTGGCTGTCGCGGACCGATGACGCACTCGCCCTGCAATCGCATTCTGTGGAACCGCCAATCGTCCAAGACGCGTGCCGGGATGCCGTGTCTGGGGTGCACAGAACCCGAGTTTCCGTTTTTCGATCTGGCGCCCGGAACCGTCTTCAAGACCCAAACCCTCATGGGGATACCCAACGCGTTACCCGCGGGTATCGACAGGAAGGGCTATATCAAGCTGATGGCGACGGCAAAAGCCACAGCTCCCCGGTGGGCTGAAGATGACATCTTCGTTGTTTAACTGCCTGCGCTACGCGGGATAACGTCGATGTCCACCGAAGTGCAAACGCTGGACATTTCGCCAGTCGGCCGTGTTGAAGGAGACCTCGACGTTCGCGTTGACATTCAAGACGGTGTTGTCGTCAATGCCTGGACTCAGGCGGCGCTGTTTCGCGGCTTCGAAGTCATCCTGCGCGACAAAGATGCCCAAGCAGGACTAGTCGTCACGCCGCGCGCGTGCGGCATCTGCGGTGCGTCGCACTTAACATGCGCTGCGTGGGCTCTCGATACGGCGTGGCAGACGGAGGTTCCCCGCAACGCCATTCTGGCCCGCAATCTGGGACAGATCGCCGAGTCTCTTCAGAGCATCTCCCGCCATCATTATGGGCTTTTCATAGTCGATTACACGAACAAGAACTATGCGAAATCGCAGTTCTATGAGGAGGCCGTTAGGCGCTGGGCGCCCTTCACGGGAAGAAACTATGAGATTGGCATCACGATTTCGGGCCGGCCTGTCGAGATCTATGCATTGTTTGGTGGCCAGTGGCCGCACTCGAGCTACATGGTGCCTGGCGGCGTGATGTGCGCGCCGACCCTGACGGACGTCACGCGCGCTTGGTCCATCCTCGAGCAGTTCCGTCGCAGTTGGGTCGAGCCGGTCTGGCTTGGCAGCTCTATGGAGCGCTATGAGCAGATTAGGTCGTACGACGATTTTTTGGCGTGGCTCGATGAGAAGCCCGAACACGCCAACTCGGATCTCGGCCTCTTTTGGCGCATGAGCAACGACATCGGCCTCAGCAACTACGGGCACGGGCATGGCAGATATTTCTCCTGGGGTTACCTGCCGCATGAGGACAAATATAACAAGCCCACCATCGAGGGGCGCAGTGCAGCAGTGATCATGAAAGGCGGTGTTTATGACGGCCGCACCGACGTCCACAGCGTGATGGATCAAGCCTTCACGAGGGAAGATACGATCCACGCATGGTATGACGAGCCGGGCGGCCTCCACCCGTTCGAACGCACGACCACGCCAACGCAAAGAACGTCGACCGACTTCAGCGGCAAGTATTCTTGGTCAACTGCGGTGACGCATGCGGATGTCGGGAGGCTTGAGACCGGGCCACTCGCCCGGCAGGTCATCGCCGGCGGCGACCACGGTGAAGCGTGGCAGAATTTCGACCCTCTCTTGCTCGACATGTATCGGAAAATGGGCGGGGCGAGCGTGACGCTGAGGCACTTTGCCCGGATGCATGAAGTCGTTAGACTCTATCGCGAGGCCGAGCGCATATTACGTGAATTCCGCCTGAAGGATCTTTGGTACGTCAAGCCAACGGAGCGCGATGGCCGTGGCTGGGGGGCAACCGAGGCGATCCGTGGTGCGCTTGGCCACTGGATTGAGGTGCAAGGCGGCAAGATCAAGAACTATCAGATCATTGCGCCGACGACCTGGAATATCGGCCCGCGAGCGGCGAGCGGCGAGCGCGGCCCCATAGAGGAAGCGCTGATCGGCACGCCTGTCGCCGACGCGCGCGATCCCGTTGAGGTAGGTCACGTCTGCCGTTCGTACGATTCGTGCCTCGTCTGCACCGTCCACGCGCATGACTCCCGGACGGGAGAGGAACTTGCGCGGTTTCGAACCGCCTGATCGCGAGGAAGCCGGCTTATGAGCGAAGGTGACGACCCCGCGCTGCGTAAGACAATCACCGATTTGCTGGCCTCGGGGCTCGAGACGAAGGTCGAGCCCTTCCCCAAAACCGAGAAGGAATTTATTGAGATCGCTGCCGAGCTTCGAACGCTGGACCCCAAGGACATCAAGGGAAAACTGGTCCTTAGCGGGTTCATGGATCATCCCTATGGCCCTGAGAGTTGGAGGTGCATGGAGTGCATCTACTATCTGGCACATCGGAAATGGTGCGATCTCCCTGAACTGGCCGTCCCCGTGGAGCCCGACTGGTATTGCAGGCTTTGGCGCATGTGAGCCAACCGGCTTCCTCCGTACGAATGGATGGGCCGATAGCACGACAGATCGACATCGCGAGGGGAGGAGGATTGATGATCGCTGTAGTCGGCTGTGGCAATCCCAATCGTAGCGATGATGGAGCTGGGCCGGACGTCGTACGTGCGCTGGCAGCGCGCGGCGTCTCCGAGGACTCGCGGGTGCGGCTTTTGGATGCCGGCACTGATGGAATGGCTGTCATGTTCGCGGCGCGCGGATGCCGGACTTTGATCATCATCGATGCCTGTCAATCGGGTTCAGTACCGGGAGCCGTGTTCGAGATTCCGGGAACCGAGCTCGAGCAGCGTCATCAGCCGTCGCTGACCCTGCACGATTTTCGTTGGGACCACGCCCTGTTCGCCGGACGCAAGATCTTTGGCGAGACTTTCCCGACGGATGTGACTGTCCTCCTGATCGAAGCAGGCACAGTGGCATTTGGGATTGGCCTATCGCCCTGCGTGGCCGATGCCGCTGAGAAGATCGTCGATCGCGTCGAGGCGCTTGTGCGCTTGCGTCTGCAGGAAGCGAGGCCCGTGCAATGACATCAGGCGTGACCGTGACCCGGGGCAGCCTCTACCTTCCCAAGGAAGTGTATGATCGCTACTTCGCAGGCGTTGAGGCTGTCGTCCTGCAGCGCCGCAGCGAGGATCTCATGGTCCTGCCCGTCCGGCATGCCCCAGCGGGTGGCTATCTCCTCAAGCGCCGCAACGCACGGGGCGACCGGGTCGTTAGCGCGCCCGAGTTCTTCCGCTCCCAAGGCGTCGACGACGACCGGGAAATCGATTCCACGATCCAGTGGGATGCGGCGGCGTCCGCGCTTCTCGCGGGCGGTCTGTTTCGCCATTAGAACGGATGAACATGCCTACCTTCGCCAACCAATCCGCAGCCGAAAGGATCGCGTCGCGTGCCGACCAGGGAGGACGCGCGACGACGGCAGCCGGCCGGGTCGAAGATTTGATGCGGGCTGCACTCGCCGCTGCACATGATGGACGTGCGAGCCCCGTCGAGCGTGCGGAGATGCTGATGGAATTGGCAGTGGGCTTGCAGCAGAAGCCCAAGACGCCCGACTACCTGACCGCGGCCGTCAAGCTTTACGACGAAGCACTGGCCATCTGCCCCGCGAATGAGCGGCTCCTGGCCGCCCGTATTTCCGCGCGCAAAGGAACTGCGCTTCAGGCTGTACCTGAGCCCGGAACCGAACTGATCGAGCAGGCGCGAGCATTATACGAGGCGGCCATTCCCTGTCTCGCTCTTCTCGGACGTGCCGAGGAGGTGGCCGAAGCCGAGATGAACCTTGGTCTCGTGCTACAGCATCTGGCGGGCTGCGGCCGCGCCCGTATTTCCGACGCCATCGCGTCCTATCAGCGGGCCCTCCGCACATTCGATGTGAAACGCTATCCGGTCGAATTCGCCATCCTTCAAAACAACCTTGCGGCGGCGTTCCTCTCTATACCATTCACCGACGAGCGCGCGAGAATCCGTGAGGCGCTCGCGGTGCAGTGTTTCGAGGAGGGCCTGAAGGTCGTCAACCTGATCGACCACCCAGCAGAATATGCGATGCTGCAAAACAATCTCGGGAACGCGTTGCAATACGCGTCATCGAGCCACATCATAGAAAACAACCTTCGGGCGATCGCGGCCTATGACGAAGCACTAAGAGTTCGTACACGCGCAAACGCGCCTCTCGAATACGCCAACACTATCGCTAACAAGGCCAACTGTTTGTGGAACCTGCCGGACGATTCGGAACGCCCCGACGACGGCAATCGTGCCAATTTGACAAAGGCGAAGGGCTACTACGAGGAAGCGCTTGAGATCTTCTTCAATCATGGCGAGGTCGAGAAGGCGCGGATTGTCACCGAGGCGATCGGCCAGCTTGCGCAAGAGATTCTTGCGCACACACCGGAGAATTGAACCGCACCGTTGGGAAGCGCCATGGCCGCCAGCGATCCCGCCGCGACACGCCGAGATGACCTCGCGGGTCTTCTCGGAGACCTTGAGCGTCTCGAGACAATCTTCGCGACCTGGGACGAGGTCCCGCGCAGCGCTGTAGAGGCGTACCGGCGCGCGATCGACGCGCTACATGGCGAGGCATTGAGGCGGCTGATCCGCACGCTGAGGACTAACCCGGCCGCGCTTGCTGCGATGAAGGAAGCGGTCGCCGACGACGTGGTCTATGCCGTGCTTCGCCACCACGAACTCATTAAGCCGAGCCTGAACGAACGTGTTGAAGCGGCGCTTGCGAGCGTCCGCCCCATGCTCGCATCTCATGGCGGTGACGTCCGGCTCGCGAGGGTGGCACCCCCGGCGATCGAGGTACAACTTACCGGCGCTTGCGACGGCTGCGCAGCGTCCGCTCTTACCTTCCATGCGGGTATCAAGAAAGCGGTCCAGGAGGTTTGTCCCGAGATAACTGACATTGTCCAGGTCAAGGGTTTGGCGCCAGACAATGGTGTCCGGTTCGTGAGTCCGTTTGCGCTGGGGCAAAACGGCACTTGGCGTCCGGTTTGTGTCTTGAGCGAGATCCCCGAAGGCGGTATTCGCGCCATGGAGATTGGTGGCCAAAGAGTGGCGCTTTTCCGCCGCGACACGGCTGTCACCTGTTTCCAGGATGCGTGTGCGCATCTCGGCCTAGCGATCCACGATGGCGAAGTGGAGAACGGGATAATCACCTGTCCCCACCATGGCTTCCGCTATGATCTTACGAGCGGCGAGTGCCTGACCGCACCGGAGGTCCAGTTGCAGCCACATGCCGTGCGGGTCATCGGCGACTGGGTCGAGGTGAGGCTCACAACGTGACGATGCGCGTGTCTCTTGCACCGGCCTATCCGCGGGCACGTGCATCCGATCCGTCCGATGCCGCGCCACAACCGCTCCTGGATCCGCGCGGCGCGCGCATCTTGCTTGGGGCTCTGTCCGAAACCGGCGCGCCGGTGGCAGCCATCTCTCCGGCGGCGCACACACTCTTTGGCCCGCGCGGCGCCTGTCTCGCCGGGCGTGGCGGTCCTCTTATCATTTGCGATACCGGTCATCATCGGCTTCTCGTCTGGCAGCGGGTGCCCGACATGGACAACGGGCCCGCGGACCTCGTGA
Source organism: Virgifigura deserti (assembly GCA_003576685.1). Classification (GTDB taxonomy): domain Bacteria; phylum Pseudomonadota; class Alphaproteobacteria; order Dongiales; family Dongiaceae; genus Virgifigura; species Virgifigura deserti. The sequence goes on along the minus strand of QOZR01000001.1, from coordinate 581,450 downwards.
TCGGACAGCCGGACTTCAGAACCGAAGGCCGCAATGCCAAAGGCGAGATCGGCCCTGCCTCACTCAACGTGCCTACGGGCATCGCTGTGGGGCCCGACGTTCTCGCCGTCGCCGATGCCTGGAACCATCGTGTGCTTCTCTGGCACGACCTTCCGCGGAGCTCCAATCAGCCGGCCGACATCGTTCTGGGTCAGGCAGATTTCAGGTCCGGCGAGGCCAATCGCGGACTGGCCGCGGCTCGTGCCGACACGCTGAATTGGTGCTATGGCGTCGCGATCCATGACGGACGCCTGTTTGTCGCCGATGCCGGCAATCGTCGCGTGCTCGTCTGGGATGAGATCCCGGCGGTGAATGGCGCGCCGGCCGATCTCGTCCTAGGTCAACGCGACTTCACGACGCGCGACGAAAGCGCAGGGGAGGGGGCGGGTGCCGTCGGAATGCGCTGGCCGCACAGCATCGCCGCCGCGGGCATGCTTTTTGTCGCGGACGCGGGAAACAACCGCGTGATGGTTTGGAAGACGTTGCCGGACCGAAACGGCGTTCCGTGCGATTTTGTCCTCGGCCAGGCTGGCTTCACCGGGCTCGACCACAATTGCGCGGCTTATTATCCGACGGCCTCCGCCATGAACATGCCCTATGGTCTCACGGTGCAATCGGGCTATCTCGTGGTCGCCGATACCGCGAATTCGCGCCTTCTCGGCTTCGACACCGCTCGCCTCGCGATGGGAGCGGCCGCGACTCGCTTGGCTGGTCAAAGCGGCTTCGACGATAAAGGGGATAATCGCTGGAATGTGCCGTCGCGCGACAGCCTGTGCTGGCCCTACGCCGTTGCCGCTCGCGACAACACCCTTGTTGTTGCAGATTCAGGCAACAATCGGGTTCTTCTGTGGGAGACGGCATGAACTTGCATTCCCACACCGAACCGCGGGAGCAAGCGATCAGTGTCGAGATTCGCGTGAGAGGCCGCGTGCAAGGCGTGGGTTTCCGGCCGACGGTTTGGCGTTTCGCCCAGGAGTTGGGGCTTTCCGGCGAAGTACTGAATGATCCGGAGGGCGTGGTGATTCGTGTCACGGGGAATGGCGACGCGATTTCCCTTCTGGTCGAGCGCTTGCGGAGAGAGCCTCCGCCACTTGCGCGGATCGAGCAGATTGAGAGCCGACCCATTTCCGAAATGCCGATAAGTGGATTTCGCATCTCCGAGACGGTCGGTGGTGCTGCGCGCACGGAGGTCGCCCCGGATACCGCAACCTGCCCGGCCTGCGCACAGGAGGTATTCGATCCGTTCCAACGCCGTTATCGCTACGCCTTCGCGAACTGTACTCATTGCGGGCCGCGCCTCAGCATCATCAAGGGTATCCCTTATGACCGCTCCGGGACAACGATGGCCGCCTTTGTCATGTGCGACGCTTGCCTCAGCGAGTATCACAACCCGGCGGACCGACGGTTCCACGCAGAAGCTATCGCCTGTTCTGCCTGCGGCCCGAAAGCGAGGCTTGTACGTTTCGACGGGCGCGCCATCAGCTTCGACCAGCATTCCATGCTCGACGATGTCGATGCGATCTGCAGCCTTCTTCAGAAAGGGCAGATTGTCGCGGTGAAGGGCCTCGGCGGATATCAGCTTGCCTGTGATGCGACCAACACGGATGCGGTCTTGCGCTTGCGGAAGGCCAAAATGCGCGCGGCGAAGCCCTTCGCGCTCATGGCGCGCGACCTCGATATCGTCCGGCGTTATTGCACGCCGAATGCCGAGGAGGAACGTCAGCTCACGAGTTCCGAGAGCCCGATCGTCCTCATGCGCGCCACCGGGCCGGATCGTCTCCCGGATGCGGTGGCGCCCGGAATTCGGACGCTCGGCTTCATGCTGCCGACGACGCCGCTTCATCTGATTGCGCTTCGCCGCATGGATCGGCCGATCGTGATGACGAGCGGCAACAGATCGGAGGAGCCGCAGATCATCGACGATGACGAGGCTTGCACGCGGCTTGCCGGTATCGCGGACTTCGCGCTCGTCCATGACCGGAAGATCGCGACGCGCGTCGATGATTCGGTCGTACGGGTGATGGAGGGCGTATCGCGCGTGCTGCGCCGTGCTCGCGGCTTCGCGCCTACGCCCATCAAGCTGCCCGATGGCTTTGATGCCGCACCCGATCTGCTGGCGATGGGCGGCGAGCTGAAATCGGCGTTCTGCCTGGTCAAAAATGGAGAAGCGGTTCTTTCGCAGCATCAGGGCGATCTGGAAGATGCAGAGACTTTTGATGATTTCCGGCGCAATCTTTCGCTCTACGCCGAACTCTTCGACCATGCCCCGAGGGCGCTCGTCGCTGACCTGCATCCGGAGTATCTCTCCGCGAAGCTCGCGCGCGATCGCGCGCGCGGCGAAGGCTTGCCGCTGATAGAGGTTCAGCACCATCACGCTCACGTTGCCGCCTGTCTTGCCGACAACGACCGGCCGTTCGTTGCGCCGCCCGTGCTCGGCATCGTTCTCGATGGATTGGGATGGGGTGTCGACGGGACGGTCTGGGGCGGCGAGTTCCTGCTTGTCGACTACCGGCGCGCGGAGCGGCTTGGGACGTTCAAACCCGTTGCGATGTTAGGGGGCGCTCAGGCGGTTCGCGAACCGTGGCGCAATCTCTACGCTCATCTGATGGCCGAGATAGGTTGGGCGGAGTTCGCAATGAACTTCGCGGAGCTCGAACTCTACGGTTATCTGGCGGAAAAGCCCCGCCCAATCCTCGACGCGATGATCCGCAATGCGGTCAACGCCCCGAAGGCGTCGTCATGCGGCAGGCTCTTCGACGCGGTGGCTGCCGCCCTTGACATCTGCCGCGAGCGACAGGCTTACGAGGGTGAAGCAGCAACTCGGCTCGAGTCCATCGTCGATGAACGCACGATGCGAGAAGAAAGCGACGACCTCGCGTACCCGTTCACGATCCCGAATCTGCGTGGCTTGGGGCTTCCCTATATTGAGCCCCTTGCGGTGTGGAGGGCCATGCTGGGAGATTTGATACTGCGCACGCCGGCTCCTGTCATGGCCGCGCGCTTCCACAAAGGGCTTGCCCGGGCGATCGTCACGATGACACGGAAGCTCGCATGCGGCGAGCCGGGGCGCGGCCCTCGATTCGATACCGTCGCGCTGTCGGGGGGATGCTTCCAGAATGAGGTCCTGTTCGGTGAGGTCGTCCGCCGTCTGAAGGCTGATGCTGTCACCGTGCTGTCTCACACCCGGGTTCCCGCCAACGACGGGGGCCTTGCGCTCGGGCAGGCCGCGGTGGCCGCTGCTCGTCTCATCAGCGGCAGCCAACGATAGAGGAACCAGCGCCGATGTGCCTTGGAATCCCCGGCCGTATCGTGAAGATCGACGACGCATCGCGGAAGCTTGCCACCGTCGATGTCGCCGGCGTGAAGCGCCAGATAAACATTGCTTGCATCGTGAACGATGCGCACCCTATCGATGCCTGTGTGGGCGATTGGGTGCTGGTTCATGTTGGATTCGCCATGGCCCGGATCGATGAGCAACAGGCGGAGGAGACACTCAGGATTCTGAAGGAGCTCGGCGAAGCACAGGAGCAGCTGGAGGCGATGCGGCTTTCAGCAGCCGGATAGGCGGTCGTCATGGCAAGCGAAGACCATCTCAGAAGCCTCTATCCTTTTCTGCACGGCCAGTCGCAGGAGCCGGTGAAGCTCGACGCGGCCCTTCTGCAATCGATCATGCAGAAGGCCCGCGACTCGCGTGAAGCCAACGACCGCTTCTTTTCAGAACAGGCGCCGATCCTCGTCGCGGCGGCAAAGGCGCTTGCGGCGGTTTATCGTTGCGGCGGCCGCCTGTTCTCGATGGGGAATGGCGGATCGAGCTGCGATGCATCTCATGTTGCCGTCGAATTCCTCCATCCTGCCACGGCGGGACGTCCGGCGCTTGCGGCCGTCAACCTCGTGGCCGATATGGCGATGATTTCGGCAGTCGGAAACGATGTTGGCTTCGAGCACGTGTTTGTCCGTCAGCTTGTCGCCCAGGCCCGGGCCGCGGATGGCCTGATCGGCATCTCAACAAGTGGCAATTCGGCAAACCTCATCGCGGCCTTCGCCAAGGCCAAGGAGATAGGGTTGACGACGATCGGCCTTGCCGGCGGCGATGGCGGCAGGATGAAGACGTCTGGCGTGGTGGACCATTGCCTCGTCGTGCCGACGACGTCGATCCATCGCATCCAGGAATGCCATGTCGCCGCCTACCATATCCTATGGGATCTCGTGCACACGCTGCTCGCCGACGACCGCGGCTCGGCGACGACCAAGGAAGCGCTGGGGTGAAGTACGTCGACGAATTTCGTGACCGTGGGAAGGCCGACGCTCTTGTCGCCGAGATCGACAAGCTCGTCTCGACCATCGATATCGCCGCACGCCGGCCGATCCATATCATGGAGGTATGCGGCGGGCATACCCATTCGATCTTCCGTTATGGCGTCGAAGGCATGCTGCCCAAGGAAATCCAGTTGATCCACGGGCCAGGCTGTCCCGTTTGCGTTCTTCCCATGGGGCGCGTCGATGATTGTATCGCCATCGCCGAACACGCGAATGTCATTTTCACGACTTTTGGCGATGCCATGCGCGTACCGGGCTCTCGCAAGAGTCTATCGCAGGCGAGGGCCGACGGCGCTGATGTGCGAATGGTCTATTCACCCATGGATGCACTGACGCTCGCTCGCAATAACCCAGATCGGGAGGTCGTGTTCTTCGGATTGGGCTTCGAAACGACAATGCCATCAACGGCGCTGACGGTGCTGCAGGCCGAGAGCGAAGGCATCGCGAACTTCTCTGTCTTCTGCAATCACATCACGATCGTGCCCACCATCAAGGCCATCCTCGACAGTCCTGATGTGCATATCGACGGCTTCCTGGGTCCGGGCCACGTCTCGATGGTGATCGGCACGGCGCCCTACGAATTCATAGCGCAATATTACCGCAAACCATTAGTCGTCGCCGGCTTCGAGCCGCTCGATGTTCTGCAATCGATCTGGATGGTGCTCAAACAGATTAGAGAGCAGCGTGCAGACGTCGAAAACCAATATGCGCGCGTCGTGCAGGGTACCGGCAATGTGGCGGCCCTTCAGGCGATCTCACGCGTTTACGAACTGCGGCCGTTCTTCGAATGGCGTGGTCTCGGATCGATCGATCACTCCGGTGTAAGGATCCGTGACGAGTACGCGCGCTTCGATACCGAAAGGAAATTTGCGATACCCAATGTCAGGATTGCCGATCCCAAGTCTTGCCAATGCGGTGAGGTGCTCAAGGGCGTCATCAAGCCGTGGCAGTGCAAGCTGTTCGGCTCCGCTTGCACACCGGAGACTCCGCTTGGCGCATTGATGGTGTCGTCCGAAGGCGCCTGCGCCGCATATCATCAATATGGCGGCTTCAAGAAACAGGCGGGGGCGGCATGAACGAAATGCCGTTCCGTCGTGCGCGCTCGCTCGGGAAAGTGAATGTGCCCGCGGTGACGCTTGCCCATGGCGGTGGCGGAAGAGCGATGAAAGATTTGATCGACGACGTTTTTATCGTCGCGTTCGATAGCAGCTTTCTTGCACCGTTGGAGGATCAGGCACGCTTCGATCTCGCGGAACTCGCCGTCTACGGTGACCGGCTCGCTTTCACCACGGATTCCTACGTGGTCGACCCGTTGTTTTTTCCCGGCGGCGACATCGGCAAGCTCGCCGTCTGTGGCACTGTCAATGATCTCGCTGTCGGCGGCGCCATTCCGCTCTATCTCTCCTGTGCGGCGATCGTCGAAGAGGGGGTTTCCATCGACATGCTGCGCCGGATCGCACGGTCGATGGCGGAAACAGCGAAAGGCGCCGGCGTCCGCATCGTCACTGGCGACACCAAGGTCGTGCACAAGGGGGCCTGCGACAAGCTCTTCATTACGACATCAGGCGTCGGGATTATCCGCGAGGATATTCGCCTCGGCGTGGATTTAGCGCACCCGGGTGATGCGGTGCTCGTAAATGGGCTCTTCGGCGATCATGGAGCAGCGATCCTGGAGGCACGTGGCGAGATGGCGCTCGAAACTCCCATTGCGAGCGATTGCGCCCCGCTGCACGATCTGATCGCAACACTCCTGGCCGCGGCGCCGGGTGCGCGCTGCCTGCGAGATGCGACACGAGGCGGGGTGGCGACGGTCCTCAACGAAATTGCGGAAGCCTCTGACGTTGGCATCGAGATCGATGAGGAACACCTCCCGGTTCGCGAGGAAGTCAGGGGATTCTGTGAAATCCTGGGGCTCGATCCTCTCTATTTGGCCAATGAGGGCAAGATCGTCGCAGTTATCCCGCCGGAGGAATCGGAAGCGGCGTTGGCAGCAATGCGTGCGCATCACCTGGGAGAGCGAGCCACCATTATCGGCTGGATTACCGACGGCGAGCCTGGCCGGGTCGTAATGCGCACCGTATTGGGCGGCCAACGTATCGTCGATATGTTAGTCGGCGAGCAGTTGCCGCGGATCTGTTGAAAGGCCGATGTCGTGCACGAACTCGGGATCAGCCGCAACATCGTGGCTATTGTCAGCGACGCCGCCAAAGGCCGCCGTGTGCGCCGTGTGACGCTCGAGATCGGCAAGCTGTCGGGCGTGATGACCGACGCCATCCTCTTCTGTTTCGACGTCGCGGCGCACGGTACGGTTCTTGATGGCGCCACCCTTGAGATCCGCGAGATCGAGGGCCGCGCTCGCTGTATGACGTGCGGCGCCGAATTCGCCGTTCCGACATTTCTCACGGCCTGTGCTTGCGGATCGCGACGGCTGACGCACCTTGCGGGCGAGGAGCTGAACATCAAGACGATGGAACTCGAAGAGGTGGCATGATGTGCGAAGATTGCGGCTGCGATAGCGGAGCGAAGACGGTCGCTGTCAACCTTCAGACCGGGAAGGTGACCGCCTTGGACGGCGAGCGCCACGCTTCTGGCCAGGGCCATGGGCGTGAGCATGTTCATGCTGATGGCACACGCCACAGCCACTCGCATTCTCATGGCACACATCACGTCCATACTCATGCCCGTGCCGATGGTCCGGACCGTGATCGCGCTCCAGCGCATGATCACGATCATGAGCATCAACACACATCAGCTCCGCTGGTCGATCTCGGCATCCGTGTTCTTGCAAAGAATGACGCGCTCGCGGCCCGCAATCGCACTTGGCTTGCGGATCGCGGAATTCTGGCGCTCAACCTGATGAGCGCCCCTGGCGCGGGAAAGACGACTTTGCTCGAGCGCACCATCCGCGACATGAAAACCGGAGCATCTCTGTTCGTTCTTGAGGGCGATCAGGCGACGGCGAATGATGGCGAACGCATCCGCGCCGCCGGCGCAGCTGTGGTGCAGATAAATACCGGCACCGGCTGTCACCTCGATGCCGACATGGTGGCGCGCGGTCTGCTGGAGCTGAACCCGAGCGCAAACTCGGTCGTCGTAGTCGAAAACGTAGGTAACCTGGTCTGCCCTGCACTTTTCGATTTGGGCGAGCGCCGCCGGATCGTGATTCTTTCGACAACGGAAGGTGATGATAAGCCGCTCAAATACCCGCACATGTTTCGTGCCGCTGATCTGATGCTCGTGAATAAGATAGATCTCCTGCCGTACGTCGAGTTCGACGTCTCGCGTGCCACCGCCAATGCACTGTCGGTCAATCCGGACATCTCGGTACTGGGCGTATCTGCCCGAACGGGAGAGGGCTTGGATGCCTGGTACGCGTGGCTTCGCCAGGAAAAGTCGGCTGCCTGCGAAGCGGCAGCTGTCTAGGGTTAAAAGTTGGAGCAGCGAACAGCGCGAAAGATTTTGGCTACAGTTTCCGATAAAACCGGCCAACGGCAAAGAATAAATGAAAATAGTTCGGTTCCGAACTACATTTTCATGGACATCAACGGCACATCGAGTGTCCAAAGGACACCGCCAGGGTTGAAGATCAGCTTGGCTTCGCCTCCAAACTCGGGGCCGAAACTTTCGGCGATCACCCGTGAGCCAAACCCTTTACGACTTGGTGGCGCCACGGGCGGACCGTTGCACTCCTTCCAACTTAACCGAAAGCGTGCGTCCGCGGCGCCACCCGTCACAGTCCAAGCGATCGAGACGGTACCGACATCGTTGGATAGCGCACCATATTTGGCCGCGTTGGTGCAGAGCTCGTGCAGCGCCATCGTGATTGCGAGGGCGCTCTTCGTGCCAAGATCGATTCGTGGCCCGTTGCGCTGTATGCGCCGAGTGTCCGAGCTATGTATGGCTGTCGCGCCCTCAATCACGTCCACAATGGACGCGTTGCCCCAGCGCGTGTGTGTCAGGAGGCTATGGGCATGGCTCAAAGCAAATAGGCGCGCACTGACCGACTGGATGGCCTCCTGGGGCGTTGAGGAGTTGCGAAGCGTTTGGCCGACGATCGCCTGCGCGATGGCCAAGGTATTCTTTACCCGATGCCCCAGCTCACGGTTTAACAGCTCCTGGTGTACGTTGGCGTTCTTACGCTCCGTTACATCGACAAAAGTACAAACCGCGCCGGTGATCTCCCCGTTGCGCACAATTGGACGCACCCGATACTCGACAGGAAAGCCTTTACCATCGAGGCGAAAGAAGACCTCGTCGGTGACGTGCGCATGGATTCCGTATTGTGCCGCCCTGTAGATGGGGCATTCCATCTTTGGGTAGGGGGAACCATCCGCGCGAGAATGGTGGATGGTATCGTGCAGATCCCTGCCGATCACATCTTCCTCCCGCGCAAAGCCGAGCATACGCAAGAAGGCCGGATTGCAGAGGATTGTCTTCCCGTCGCGATCGACGCAATAGAAGCCGTCGGCGGCCGAGTCCAGCAGTAAGCGGAGATCGGCCTGGGTCCGATTCAGCGCCCGTTCAGTTTCCTTCCAGGCAGTGATGTCCTGGGTGATCGCAAGGACATATTGGGGTTTTCCTTCCGCATCTCGCCCCACGGACACGCTGTTATTGACCCACACACAAGAACCGTCGGCACGATTGTAACGCTGGTCGATCGTCAGAGACGTTCCCGTTTCAATCACTTGAATAAACGCATCAAGGACTTTCGGAAGATCGTCAGGATGGGTGAAATTCTCTATTCGAGCGTCAAGCAGTTCCTGACGCGTGCGCCCGAGTATTTCGCAATAGGGGTCATTGACCAGCAGGTAACGACCAGTCATGTCCAATTGCGTAACTCCGACAGCCGCCCGATCTAAGATTTCGGCCAGATCTAGGCGTTCCCGCAATGTAGCGCTCACCTCGCCAATTCCTGCCTTATTCAACCAAATCACATAACTAAGTCCCCTGTAGCCCACAGCGTCAAGCGGCAGCTTTGGAACTCGTTCTTTGCGATGGTGTACTGAGAGTCCAGTAAATCGGCTGAGGGCCAGTGGTCATGGTATGCGGGTAATGTTGGACGTCACCGATCCTGTCGAAAGGAAGCGCATCATGATCAAGCGGGAGAGATAAATCCGAGCCGATCGATTGAAAGCGCTGCTGTCTTCGGACGCGGATTACCTGCGCGTAATGGTCGAGACCATGGACCATCGTGCAGGCTCCCCCTGAGGTGAAAAGGACAGAGGCGCTTGGCGCCGAAAGGCAAGTGCACGGTGGGATAGCCGGATCGCCGCTCCGGCCACTGCGCCCGCTCGCTGATCGCGTGGGAAAGCTCGACGGGGGTGTGGTATGAGGCCACTATCCGCTTGCCGGATGGAGCACGCCCTCGAAGCGGCGGAATCCAGATTGACGGCTCCGGCATGTCTCACGTCCGGCCCTCACGGCCACCGTATACTTGTTCGGTATTGGTGGTTGCACTCCCGGATTTGAACCTGCATAGCAGGTCGATCTACTCGGCTATCAGCCGACCTCGGCGCAGCCAGGGCGTTTTTCGGTAAAGGGGGAATTGGGCCCCCACAACCAAATCTCTCTTTTCATTTGTGCCGTCGCGCGGCGGCCGCATGCTCGCCCTCGGAGATCTTCCCGGCCGCTTCCTCGAGGTCGCCGGCTTCGACATGCGGAGCGGCGGGCCGGGCCCCGTCGGCGCCCGGATCATGGACGAGCTCGGCGAAGATCGGGAAGTGATCCGAGCCGAAGGAGTCGAGTACCGCCAAGCGCTTCAGCCGGAAGCTCGCATCGTGGAAGATATGATCCAGCGGCCAGCGCGCCAGCGGGTAGTTGGCATTGAAGGTCGCGTAGAGCCCGCGGCCGACGCGCGGGTCGAGCAGGCCGCTGATCCGCTGGAAGAGCTTGGTCGTGTGCGACCAGGCAACGTCGTTGAGGTCGCCGATGACGATGGCCGGACGCCTCTCGCGCCGGACGGTCTTGGCGACCGTCAGCAGCTCGGCGTCGCGTTCCTCGACGTCGTTGGCCGGCCGCGGCGGCTCCGGATGCACGCAGTAGAGGTCGACCAGCGCACCGGAACGCAGCCGGGCGCGGGCGAAGATCGAGGGGATGCCCGGGGAGACCAACTCACGGATCTCCGTCTCGGTTAGCTCCAGCCGGGAGAACAGATGCATGCCATAGGTGTTCTCGAGGGGGTGGCGGACCGCATAAGGGTAGCGATCCGCGAGCGCTGCGATCTGCCGGTCCCACCATTCGTTGGTTTCGACTGCCAGCACCAGATCGGGATCCGCCGTCCGTACGACGCGTAGAAACGCCGCGCTGTCGCGGTTGTCCTGGAGCACGTTGGCGATGAAAAGGCGCAATCCGTGGGCCGGAGCGGCGTCTCGGGCTGGGAGCGACTGCACACGGTGAAAGCGTGTGTAGGGACGGATGCGGTAGAGCTGCCAGCCGAGACAGGCAAGGGTGGCCAGGAAGAGGGCGACGTTCTCCGCCTCGGCGAGATCGAGGAGAGCGCCCTGCGACGCCGCGGCCAAGGCCAGCCCGACAGCCATCTGTAGCCGTGGAAATTCCCAGATCCGAATCCACCATTTCGGGCTCTTCAGGACGGCAAGGAGCGTGAGTCCCACCAGGAGCAGGGAGACGGTCCACATCGTGGCGGCAACGGCGGCCATTAGACACCTCCGGTGACGGCGGGCCTGCGGATGATCTTGTCCGGTCAATGAGCTGAACACCGGATCGCGCCGCCGCGTTGCGTTCGCCCGGCGTCCTGGATGGCGCGGGATGCAACGCAAATGTACGTCCCGTGTTAATCCACCAGCAGGCGCGCACCGGCCCGGGTCGGAACCGATCGGCCACGGCACGTCGAAAAACCGCGCGCCCGGATCGATCACCACATGGGAGATATCGATGGCAACACTGCCCGGGTTCGGGCCGTCCATGCCGCCGGAGCGTGATGCGGCGGCGCCCGGTCAGGCCGGCTCGGCGGTCACGACGGCGGTCGTCGTCGTCATTGCCATCGCCGCGCTGTACTTCGGGCGCGACATCATCATCCCATTCGCGCTAGCAGTTCTCCTCAGCTTCGCGCTGGGGCCGATCGCCACCCGTCTCAGGCGGTGGGGACTGGGCCGGGTGCCGTCCGTGCTGATCGTGGTCCTGGTCGCCTTCGCCGCGATCGCCGGCTTCGCGGCTCTAGTCGGCAGTCAACTCATTCAACTGGCCGACAACCTGCCCACCTATCAGCACAACATCCTGGCGAAGATCCGATCCTTGCAGTCGGCGGCGCCGAGCGGGGGCATCATCGATCGCGCCTCCACCATGCTCGAAGAGCTCGGCAGCGAGCTGTCCAGCGGAGCGGGTGCGGCGGCCGGAGCGCCGGTCGACGGAGAAGCCGGCCGGGAGGCAATGGCCGTCCGCATCGAGGAGACGGCGCCGACGCCCTTCGAGGTCATCGAGAACATCGCCGGGCCGATTCTCGCCCCGATCGGCACCGCCGGCCTTGTCGTCGTCTTCGTCGTCTTCATGCTGCTCGAGCGCGAGGATCTGCGAAACCGCCTCATCAGGCTTGTCGGCGGCGGCGATCTGCATCTGACCACGGAGGCGCTGGACGAGGCGGCGCGCCGGGTCAGCCGCTATCTGCTGATGCAGCTCATCGTCAATGTCACCTATGGGGTGCCGATCGGGGTCGGCCTCTATCTCATCGGGGTGCCGAATGCGCTGCTCTGGGGCGTGCTGGCGACCGTGCTGCGTTTCGTTCCCTATATCGGTCCCTTCATCGCCGCGCTCTTCCCGATGGCCCTCTCGATCGCCGTCGATCCCGGGTGGAGCTTGCTGTTCTTGACCGTGGCCCTGTTCCTGACCGCCGAGCTGATCAGCAACAATGTCGTCGAACCCTGGCTGTACGGATCGAGCACGGGTATGTCCGCGATCGCCGTCATTCTGGCCGCGATCTTCTGGACGACGCTCTGGGGCCCGGTCGGCCTGCTCCTGGCGACGCCGCTGACGGTGTGCCTTGCGGTCATGGGCCGTTACGTCCAGCCGCTCCGGTTCTTCGACGTCATGCTCGGCAGCGATCCGGTGCTCGCGCCGGAGGAGGGCTTCTATCAGCGGATGCTGGCGGGCGACCCGGAGGAAGGCGAGGAGATTGCCGAGACCTTCCTCAAGACTCGACCGCTGTCCGCCTTCTACGACGAGGTGGCGCTGCCGGCCCTGCGACTGGCCGAGCGGGATCGTCAGCGCGGGGTGCTGGTGGGCGAGCGTCGCGCGGTGGTGACGGAGAGCTTCCAGCGGGTGGTGCGTGAGCTCGCGGATCGGGAGGACCCGGAGGAGGCACGGCTCGCGGCGGTATCGCATCAGGGCGCGCCTCCCGTGGAGGCGCCGCCGACGCCGGCCGTCCCGTCGACGGGAAGGCCAGTTCTCTGCATCGCCGGACGAACGGGGCTGGATTGGGTCGCGGCGGCGATGCTGGCCCAACTGCTAGAGCGGCGCGGGATCGGTGCCCGCCCGCTGCCGGCGGAGGCGGTCAGTCCCGAGGGGGCGGCGAGCCTGGAGTCCGAGGGCGTCGCGTTGGTTTGCGTCTCCTATCTAAGCGCGTCGGCCGTACTGCATGCGCGTCAGGCATGCCGCCGCCTGCGACGGCAGTTTCCCGAGGCGGGAATTATGGTCGGGCTGTGGAACGTAGCGGCCCAGGACCACCGGAGAGACGCCGGGACGGACGAAGTTCCGGCGGATGTCCTTGTTACCTCGCTCGTCCAGGCCGTCGATCGGATCGTCGAGTACGCGGCAACCCCGATCGAGGCCCCGATGGTGCCGTCGCCGATCCCGATACAGGAGGAGGAACGCCTGGCGGAACTCAGGAGCCTGAACTTGCTCGATACCGACCCGGAGGAGGCGTTCGACCGCGTGACACGGCGCCTTGCCAAAGCCTTCCATGCGCCGATCGCACTGCTGACCCTAGTGGACGACTATCGGCAGTTCTGGAAATCCGCGACCGGTCTTCCCGAGGATCTGGCCGTGGCGCGCCAGGCACCGCGGGAGACGTCGATGTGCGGCCATGTGGTTGGCCTCAACGATCTCCTCGTGATCGAGGACACGCTCAAGGACAAGCGGTTCGCCAACAATCCCTTCCTGCGCGAGCGGGGCATCCGATTCTATGCCGGAGCGCCGTTGCGGACCTCCTGCGGCCGCGCCATTGGTTCGCTGTGCGTCATCGACATCGAGCCACGGACCATCACGGACCGCGAACGGGCCCTGCTGCAGATGATCGCCGACGAGGTGATGGCGGAAATCGAGAAGCGCCGGACGGTCTTCGATGCGAGCGGGGAGGGCGGCCCCGGTGGCACGGAACCATCGGCCGGTGGCGGGTCTCCCGAGGCGGCGCCCGAAGCCGCGCGGACCTGCGCCGGAGGCGGAGAGGCGATACCGCCGGCCTGGATCGGTCGCCCGGCACACCAGGTGGATTCGATGTAGACGGCCTCTTGTTACTTGGTAGTTCGGGGTACCTGGAGCCTCTGCTGATCTCGAGGCCGGAAGGGAGCGTTCGATGAGTCTGCTCGATGTCGCCGCCAAAGCGGGTCAAACGGCCTCGCCCTTCTGTCGGACGATCCAAGTGTCGAGGCGTCGAGACCTTCAGTGATGGTGCCGACGCCGGTGGTTCCCCAATCGCGCATCATTTGGCTCCATTAAAAAGCCTATCCGGCGGCGCAGCAGGTTGAGGCTGCACGCAGCGGGAGAGAGCGGCCGCGCTGCAATTCAATCATCTCGTGTTTCCGATCTGGGACGTTGAAGGAAGCGTCGGCTTCTTCCGCGATCTGCTCGGCCTGCCGCTGATCGACGTTCACGATGGCGACGAACCGTCCCGGAAGAGCGGGCCGGCCGGCTGAGTGGTGCCTGCATGGCCCTTGGCGGCAGTGCGCGACGGAGAGGACGTTGCCCACGGCATGGGCGTCAATATCTTCCGCGTCAAGATCATAGCCTTCATGATCACCGCCGCCGTCGCGGGCCTGGCCGGGGCCTTCTATGCCAACTATGTCGGCGTCCTCGCCCCCTCCATGCTCTCCATGAACGAGATGGGGCTCATCGTAGCGATGGCCGTTGTCGGCGGTCTCGGCCATCGCTACGGCGCGCTCGTCGGCGTTATCGCGATCCGTCTCATCGAACACGTGATCCGCGGCTTCGGCGCCGAATACACGCTTGTCACGATTGCGGCGCTTACCCTTTTCGTCGTTCTGTTCTTCCGCGAAGAGCTCATCGCAGCCTGCGAGCGCCTCGTCCACCGGATCATACCTGCCCGATCCCGCTGGAGCGATGCAGGCCGGGAGCCGCAAAATCCGAACAATCGGCCGGGCGGCGTGGCTGACGCCGGTGTCGTCAACCGATGAGATTTTCGGTCTTCTGGCTGAAGGCAACGCTCTTTCGCGCTGTTGTGCTTTGGCGTCGTCGAAAGCTTCTTGACCGGGATGGGGGCATTCCTGACGAGTGCTGCTCTGGGTACTGGCCTGAACGGAGTGGCAACCGCTCGCCGGAGCGAAATACCGGGCGTCGCCCAAGGTGCCGGGAGTAGTGAAACGGATGCCGGGCCTTAACAGAGATCGGTGGAATTTCGGGCGCGTAGAGGAGCAGCAGGTCGTCGGGTTACGGGCATTCGAGCAGCCGTAATGATCGCGGCTGATCTTGGAGAAGCCGCCGCCGCCCCTGCATTTGAGGAGCCCGGAGAGCAGATAGACCGGCCGCCGCGCCCGTTCCGAGCGGATTCCCCTGCAGTCCGCCGTGAGGACGGCGCGGGTCCCCTCTGCGTCAAGGGGCTGGGTGTGGAGCGCGATTCCCGCTAATCGCGCGTTGGCTTTGGCCGCGCCGACCACGAGCAGAACCTCGAAGGTGACCGCCTGAAAGACGGGCTGGAGCGCAACTAGCTTGGTGAGGGCTCCGGATAATCGTCCGGTGAATATTCTTGCAAGGGGAGGGACGAAAGATGCGCACGCACAGATCGGCGTCGCGGATGTTCGGCGGCTTTGCGGCGATATCGAGAAATCAAAGTGACCGAGATCGTTGAGACAGGCGCGACGGCACAGGAGCTAGAAGAGGCCTTCGCCTGCCTGCACGGCAACGACGATGTGATGGCCGAAGCCCAGCGGCCGCTATCGGGGCGCGCCGCACAGATCTACGATATTCTGGCACCCGCAATCGATCTCGACGAAGAGGACTGTCCGGCCTGCGGCCAATTGGCCTCGAGATTTGCCCCGCCGGCTTGGCTCGGCGGGGGGGGCCTCGTCGTTCGTCTCGCCACCCGCCGCTCCCGGAGATCCTGACGCCAGATTCACTGTTCCGGAACCACCAGCGATCGCCATCTTGCAACATTATCGATAAAGACGCACATCGCCGTCGACGGCCCACCAGTGAGCGTTATGCCGGTGGCGCCAACCCAATCATTGGAAGCAAAGCGAATGCAAGGCCACCGGAGTAGCGGCCCATGGCGGGCATCGGCTTCATCAATAGCCTGATCCTTCTGGGTGCCGTCCTGACGCTGGCCGGCATGCTCTCGAGCGTGGTGGCGTTTCGTATCGGCGCACCAGTCCTCATTGCGGTTCTCGCTGTCGGAATGCTGGCCGGGCGAGAGGGGTTGGGACTTGCCGTGACCGATCACCGGCTGACATTCCTCGTCGGCTCCCTCGCGCTCGTCGTCATTCTGTTCGATGGCGGGCTGCGGACGCGGCTCGCCACCTTCCGGCTGGCACTCTGGCCATCGGTCCTGCTCGCCACCGCAGGCGTCATGGCGACGGCCGGGATCGTCGGGTTCATCGCGGCAGCTGTCCTCGGCCTGTCGATTCTCGAAGGCCTCCTGCTCGGTGCGACCGTGGCATCGACCGATGCCGCGGCTGTTTTCTTCCTCTTACGCGGGCATGGGCTACGGGTGGCAAGGAGGGTCGAGGCCGTGCTCGAGATCGAGTCGGCGACGAACGATCCGATCGCCGTGTTCCTGACTCTCGCATTGATCGAGCTGCTGCTGGCAGCACAGCCGGTCGGCCCCGAAACTTTCCTGCTTGACCTCCTTCTCCAAGCCGTGCTCGGGACGGCCGTGGGTGTCGCCGGCGGCTTTGTGACCTCGTGGGCGCTCAACCGGTTGAGGCTGCCGAACGGTTTGCTCCCGCCCTTCGCGCTCGTGAGTGCGGTCGCCCTCTACGGGACCGCCGCGGTCCTCGGCGGCAGCGGCTTTCTCGCGGTCTACCTCGCTGGCCTAGTCGTGGGCAATCGGCCGATGCCGGCGGGCACGCGGATTATCATCTTCCATGAGGCGATGGCTTGGTTCGCCCAGGTGGCAATGTTCCTCGTCCTGGGGCTCCTCGTCACACCCTCGCACCTGATAGGCCAATTTGTGCCGGCTCTTGCTGTAGCCGGCAGCCTCATGCTGCTGGCGCGACCCGTTGCCGTTTGGCTGTGTCTGGCACCCTTCGGCTTTCATTGGCGGGAATGGGCCTTCACGTCGGCCATGGGCCTACGCGGTGCGATCGGGATCTTCCTGGCCTCGCTTCCGATCCTCGCAGGCGCTCCTCGGGGCGAGGCCTACTTCAATGTCGCCTTCTTCGTCGTGCTGATCTCGCTGTTGCTGCAGGGCTGGACTGCCACACCGATCGCTCGCTGGCTCGGGCTCGTCCGCCCGGCGGCGGCAGAGCCGCGGCGCGTCGATCTCGATCCGCCGATCGACCTGCCGGAAGAAATGGTCGGCTATCCGGTGGTCGAGGGTGCGCCGATTCTCGAGGGACAGACTCTCCCAGACGGGGCGAGGTTCGCGCTCGTCCTGCGTGGCGATCGCATTCTTCTGCCGGCGGAAGCGGGCGCCCTTGCCGCGGGCGACTACGTCTATGTTCTCGTCTCGACCGCCAATCTGACGACGCTCGACCATCTGTTCTCCATGAGCGCGCCTTCCGACGTGGCTGTGCCCGAGGTTCGACCGCGAGCCGGGCTGCGGCACCTCGATGCCACGGGGCTGTCGGTGCAAAGCAGCGCGCAGTCACATGATGCCGAGGTTAGCTGATGGGGCTTCCCCAATCGGCTCGCTCGGCGGTGCCGTATGGCGCGCGGATGGTGGCGAGCCGGTCGCGGCCATTCAGTTGCGGCGTCTACCGGCTCCAGCGCTCGTCGACCTCGCGTTGCACTAAAGCGTTGGCGAGCACCGGCGACAACGCGTCGTTGAGGGCTATATACCGCCTGGGGGCCGGAGCTTCAGGAGGTGAGGAAGGATAAAATGACGCGACCGTTGAACGAGGCGGAGCGCCGCCGTCACAGGCGGCGCAATCTCGCCCAGTCGGCTGTCCTGCTCGGTGGCATGATCGCGCTTCTGTCGGCTTGCGGCTGGATCGTGGCGGGTGTCGAGGGGGTTCTGTGGGCCGCGCTGGCGAGCGGCCTCAGCCTGGCCTTAAGTCAGAGCATCTCGCCCCGCCTGATCTTGCGCCTGTACGGTGCCCGGCCGATCAGCCCTCACGAGCTGCCGGTCCTGTTCGATCTGCTCGCCAGAATCAGCGAACGTGCCGGGCTGCAGCGACCGCCCGAGCTCCATTATGTTCCAAGCCCGATGTTGAATGCTTTCGCGGTGGGCAGCCGCGATGCGGCTGCCATCGCGGTTACGGACGGGCTGCTGCGCTACCTCAATAGGCGCGAGCTCGCCGGTGTGCTGGCCCACGAGGTGAGCCACATCCGCAACAACGATCTCTGGATCATGGGCCTTGCCGACGCGGTCAGCCGGCTGACGGGCATGATGTCCATCTTTGGCATTATGCTTCTCCTGGTGAGCTTGCCGCTCCTGCTCACCAGCGCCGTGCAGGTGCCGTGGCTGCTGGTCGCCCTGTTGATGATTGCCCCCACGATCGGCAATCTCCTCCAACTCGCGCTATCGCGCACGCGAGAGTTTGATGCGGACATCGATGCCGCCGGTATCACCGGCGACCCACGCGGCTTGGCCGCCGCGCTCGCCAAACTGGAGCGATTCCAGGGCGGTCTGATGGAACGCCTGCTTCTGCCGGGGCGCCGCGTCCCCGATCCGTCGCTGCTGCGGACGCATCCCACGACGGAGGAACGGATCAACCGCCTCTTATCGCTGGAGCAGCGTTCGGATCGGATCGACGAGGAGGGGTGGCCGATGGTGATCCCGGACCGCTTCATTCCGCACCGGCGCGCCCCGAGCTGGCATATTACGGGGTTGTGGCATTGACGGCGGTGCATTGGGGTTCGCACCCGCGATCCTGATCGGGGCCGCCATGACAGTCGCCGACATCGGATGGGGGCGCCGCGGCGTGCCGGGTAGCGCTTTCTCCCGCGCGTCCTTGTACCGCGCATCTCTTCAACAACGCCGCAACTGCACCTAGATTTTGCCCGGTTTCCTTGAGATGGAGGAGGTTGGACATGCGCATTGCCCAAGTCGCCCCGCTCGCCGAAGCCGTGCCGCCGAAACTCTACGGCGGAACCGAGCGGATCGTCTCTTATCTGACCGAAGAACTCGTGGCGCTCGGCCACGATGTCACCCTGTTCGCCAGTGGCGACAGCCAGACTAGCGCCAAACTCGAGCCTATCGTTCCGCGGGCGCTCCGGCTTGATCACACCGTCCGGGATCCTCTGGCGCCACACGTTCTGATGATCCATGAAGTTGCATGTCGGGCGCATGCGTTCGATGTGATCCACTTCCACATCGACCACCTGCACCTTCCCGTGTTCCAGGGCCGAGGCGTGTCGTTCCTGACCACGCTTCACGGCCGGCTCGACCTGCCGGAGATTGCCCCCCTGTTCCGGGCCTTTCCCGACGCATCGTTCGTCTCCATTTCGGATAGCCAGCGCCGACCGGCCCCCTTCGCAAACTGGGCCGGCACGGTCCATCACGGGCTACCCGATAGCGGACTGCGGCCATCCCTCAGGCATGACGGCTATCTTGCGTTCCTCGGCCGGATCTCGCCCGAGAAGGGGCCGGACGCCGCAATCCGAATCGCACGGGCGGCCGGCCTGCCGCTCAGAATCGCGGCCAAGGTCGATGAGGCGGACCAAGTCTATTTCGAGACGGTCGTCCAGCCGCTGCTACGCGAGCCCGGTGTCGAGTTCGTGGGCGAGATCTCGGAACGTGACAAGGCCGCATTCCTGGGCGGCGCGATGGCGCTGCTCTTCCCGATCAATTGGCCAGAGCCCTTCGGCCTCGTGATGATCGAGGCGATGGCCTGCGGCACACCCGTCATCGCGTTTGACCGCGGCTCGGTACCCGAGATCGTCGAGGATGGTGTCAACGGCTTCGTCGTCGAGGACGAGACGGGGGCGCTTGCCGCGCTCGCGCGCCTCGATGGACTCGACAGGGCGCGTGTCCGGCAGGCGTTCGAGCGGCGCTTCTCCAGCCGCCGCATGGCGCAGGACTACCTCCAGCTCTACCGGCGGCTCGCAGCGGACCAGGCGCCGCTACTGCGCGCGGTCTGACGCGGAGTATCGGGACAGCGAGGGCGCTCGGTAGGCCACCGGAAAGTGTGGAATTGGCGGAAGGAGATCTTGACACAGTGACAGCGCCTCCCAAATCGAAAATCGCCGAAAGCTCACAAGGGATTCGGCATGGTTGAGCCGGGCACCCGGTGCCCGGTGTCGCTTGTATCCATGTTGCTCAAAGGAGGATGTGGCTATGAGGACGTTTGACTTCGATTTTGCTCCGCTCTATCGGTCCGCCATCGGATTCGACCGGATGATGGACTTGGTCCAGTCGACGCTGCAGTCGGAGCCGAGCGACAACTATCCACCCTACAATATCGAGAAAACCGGTGAGGACGCCTATCGCATTACCCTGGCGGTGGCGGGCTTCGGGCTGAACGAATTGACGCTGACCCAGCAGCAGAACACGCTTCTTGTGGGTGGCCAGAAGGCGTCGGAGAACGGCGCTGAATACTTGCATCAGGGCATTGCGGCCCGTGCGTTCGAACGGCGCTTCAGCCTGGCCGACTTCGTCAAGGTGACCGGCGCCCAGTTGGAGAACGGTCTGCTCTCCATCGATCTCGTGCGGGAGGTGCCGGAAGAGATGAAGCCGCGCCGGATCGCGATCGGGACCGGCGGCACCGGTGGTAAGCCCAAGGCAATCGAGCAGAAGGCGGCCTGACGAGGCTCCAGCCAGCGGCGCCGACAGTTTCGTCCTTGGGTTTGCCAAGGTGATCGACGACCCGTCGGCTGCCGCTGGCTCGGGCCGCTGCCCATTGTAGAGTGGTGGCTAGGGAATCTCATCGAGCGCTCCGGCGGGTGCGTATGGCCCGCAGAGCGTTGGTCCTTCGCCCTATTGAAGGGGAGGGGTAGGCCATGCAAGCGAGAAGAGAGGACGATCGAACTGATCCAAGAGAGTATGTCTCCTGCTACGGCATCCAAATGCGTGGCATGGGAGCATTGGAAGGTCCAGCCGGGCGCGTGTCGGCGAATGACGTTGGCCCGCGTCTGAGAGGGTCATCGTTTCCGCCCGGCACCGTTGCCTCGATTTACCGGCCGGCACGCGCGACGACGACCGCGGGCAAGGCGAATAGCCGCCATTGGGTGCTCACCTTCGAGCCGCGCGCGGCACCATTCATCGAGCCGCTCATGGGCTGGACTGGCGGCACGGACACGCTGCAGCAGGTAAAGCTAAAGTTCCCGAGCAAGGAAGCGGCGATCGCCTATGCTCGACGCCAGGGGCTTACGGTCTTTGTCCGGGAGCCGAGTCTCTTCAAGGGCTGCGTCTGCCCGTACGTCGACAAGTCCAGGGCCACCTCTGTCGGGTGGGCATTGGATCGGCTTCCCGAGAAGCCGGGCGAGGAGGCGACCCAACCGTCGGCGAGTACTCGGCCGCTGGCGGCGTGACGGAGGTGCGCCATGGCGCGGATCACCGTCGAGGATTGCCGTAATGTCATCACCAACCCATACGAGCTGGTGCTGCTCGCGGCCGAGCGTGTCGGCGCTCTCGAACATGGTGCCGAGCCGCTGGTGGAGCCCGGGCGCGACCACTGGACCGTGATCGCCCTGAGGGAGATCGCCGCGGCGCGCCTCGACCCTGAGCGGCTTCGCGACGACCTCCTGCGCCGGTGGATGAAGTCGAGACGTGCTGATGGCTTCGATGAGCCAGAAAACACGGTCGAGGGCTGGGGGATCGTGGCGCCTGGGGATGCAGGGGAGGAACAGCGATGAACGTCTATGATCCACGCGACTGGCAAGGATCGAGGAACGGCGATCCCACCGATCCCAACATCGACTCTCTGATCCGGTGCGGACTCGCGGTGGCGCTTTGCCTCTGCCTCGCCTCGTTCTACCCGTGGGAGCTGGTGCCGGCGGTTTTGAGCCTCTTTCTACTGCTCGCAGCTCTTGGGATCAGTTTGGTCGCGACGGTGTGCGAGGAGCGGCTCGATCCACCGCACCTGAGCCGCTGGGACGAAGCCGCGGCGTGCATGGCACTGAGCCTGCTCCTCAAGATCCTGTTTCCGGTCCAGCCGCTCGCGCAGGCTGCGGCGGCCGGACCTTGAGCCGACCCGGTGCAAGGATCGGCTCATGCCGTGAACTTTTGGCAACATTCAGGAGAATGGAGGTCAATCATGACGAACCTGACGAAACGGAAAGAAGAACTTCTGGACTGGAGCAATCTCGTGCTGGCGGTTGCTTTGTTTCTCGCGCCGTGGCTCCTGGGATTTGCGGACGCCACGGCTTCCGCTTGGAACGCCTGGCTGAGCGCCGCAGTGATCGCGGGCCTCGCCTTGGCCGCGATCCAGGCGTTCGCCGAGTGGGAGGAATGGGGCAGCCTGCTGCTTGGCGCCTGGGTCGTGGTCTCGCCCTGGCTCCTGGGTTTTGCCGGCATCGCAGCCGCGCTCTGGACTCATATCGTCGTGGGCGGGCTCGTCGTGGCGGTGACTGCCTGGAGACTATGGCTGATGCATCGGACACCGCCACGCGTAGCGGCCTGATTGCCAGCGGCGGATCGGGGGTGCGGCTCCCCGGTCCGTCGCCCTAGCGCCGGGTTGCAGACCGCAACGATCGCCGAGTGCTTCACGTCCGACCTTTCACACCATCATGCACCAGTCATCGTGCTCGCCGCGGCACCACCCGCATGGCGAACGGCGCCACCTGTCCCGGTGCTCAGCCTTCATAGAGATTTGCAATCATTACCGAATTTCTTAGCCCAAGGGTTCTGACGCCCTCTTGAACGGGCATCTGCCGCACCCACATCAACTTTGCCGGATGCCGATTTTGGGTCCTGGCACGGGGAACGAAGGCTTGACCGTATGGTGGGCCGGAGTGCGGTTCATATCGCTTCGCGACAGGAGGATGTGGTCCGGTGTTGTTGCCCGAAACCCTCTCTCTCGCATCTCGCGAGCTTGGCGAGCGACCGCAGTCGGCCCGACATAGCGAGCGCTCCCGGCGGCTCCGCCTGTCATGCCATCTTCTCCCAGCTTGCCGCGACTCGCGTCGGCATCCCCTGACCGGGCGTGCGCCTGCATGGCCCCGCCCGACACCGGTTGGTAGCGAACGAACCGAAGGAGGATGCAGATGATGTTGTCGGAACTCAGCCGCTTCGGGCTCGACCCGTTTCTCAAGATGCGGCACATGCAGGACGATATGAACCGTTTGCTGTCCGGGCTTGGCACGGCGACCGCCCAGGCGTTCCCGCCGATCAACCTCTGGCTTGGCGAGAACAGCGTGGTTGTGACCGCCGAACTCCCCGGCCTGTCCTGCGACGATGTCGATGTCACAGTGCGTGAGGATACGCTCACACTGCAGGGCAAGCGGGAGCCGAAGGTGGAAGGCGAGAACGCCGCCTGGCACCGTCGCGAGCGGGCCTACGGCAGCTTCTCGCGGTCGGTGCAGTTGCCCTTCCGGGTTGATCCCGACCAGGTGCAGGCGCGCTTCGCCGACGGCCGGCTTGAGATCGAGTTGCAGCGACCGGAGGCGGATCGGCCGAAGAAGATCCAGATCAAGGCTGCATAAGGGAGGATGACACCATGGCCAAGGAACTGAACAAGACTGACAAACAGCTCAAGACGGTGGAGCAGAAGGTTCCCCGTGCGATCGATGGCGGTGAGCGGACGCACGCACGGGCGGTGTTCGTGCCGCGGACCGACATCTATGAGACCGAGGAGAGTATCATTCTGCTCGCCGAAATGCCCGGGGTCGCGCCGGACGCGGTGGACATCACTCTGGAGAAGCGGCTGCTGACCATCCACGGCCATGCGGGCGACCAGGAGCACGAAGGGTACCGGCAGATCTATGCCGAGTACGCCGAAGGCGATTACGAGCGGGTCTTCACGCTCTCCGAGGATATAGACCAAGATCGCATCGAGGCGTCGCAGAGCGACGGCATTCTGCGCCTGGTACTGCCAAAGGCCGAGCCCGCCAAGGCGCGGAAGATCCAGGTCAAGGCGGCTTGATTGCAAAGGAGGCGCAACCATGCAGATCAGAGACCTGATCCCGTGGGGCGACAAGGGAACCGACCTTGCGAGACGCGAGGACGACAATCCGGTCCTGGCCCTGCAGCGGGACGTCAACCGAATCTTCGAGAACTTCTGGAAGCGCTTCGACCAGCCCTTCGGCACTCTCGATCGGGGCTGGGGCATGACCGGTCCGCATGCGGACGTTGCCGAGACGGAGGATAAGGTCGAGGTCTCGGTGGAGCTTCCGGGCTTGGAGGAGAAGGATGTCGACGTCGCAGTGACGGACGATGTCCTGACCATCAAGGGCGAGAAGAGGGCCGAGCGGGAGGAGAACAAGAAGGGCTATTATCTCTCCGAGCGCTCCTATGGTTCGTTCTACCGCTCGATTCCGCTGCCCCCCGGTGTCGATACCGATAAGGCCAACGCCGAATTCAAGAAAGGCGTGCTGACGGTCACCCTGCCGAAGACACCCGAGGCGCAGGCGCGGGTGAAGAAGATCGAAGTCAAGGCCAGCTAACCCTCGAGGCGGACTGATTGGTAGCGGCGGGTTTCACTCCCGCCGCTCTTCTTATCCGAACAGTCCGTTCGGAGAGTCAGCTCTGCAGCTCGAAAGCCGCGCAGTGGTTCAGCGTTGGCTGCCGATTCCTCTGGCTCACAACCGCCGAAACGTGCTCTCCGCCATCCGTTGCAGCGCCTGATTCTCGAGTGGCTTGCGCAGCTGGGGCAAGCGGCGGTACGTCTCCGGCAGGCTCGCGGCATCGTAGCCGGTTGTCAGAATGAGCGGCACGCCGCGCACCAGAAGCTCGTCCGCGAGCGGATAGATAACCTCGCCGTCCAGCTTCACATCGAGGATGGCGCCATCGAACGTCTCTCGCCGCGCCACGTCCCGTGCCGGCTCCAGACGGCCGATCGGCCCGACGACTTCGGCGCCGAGCTCCCGGACAATCTCCTTGACCTCCAGCGCCACGAAGTACTCGTCCTCGACGACGAGAATTCTCAAACCATCAAGTCCTTGCGCCATCCCATAGAGCTCCGCTCGCGTGCCGCCGGGTGCGGGTCACGCCGACGCGGAACCCTTCGGAACAGGAAACCGGATCGTGCACTCGACCCCGTCGGGGTGAAACATCAGCGCGGACGTCCCGCCGAGCATGTAGGGCACGGTCTCCTCGATTACCTCCGAGCCGAGCCCTCGCCTCGACGGATCGCCCTTGATCTCGATACCGTGCTCGCGCCATCGGATCAACATCCGAGTGCCGCCATCCGATGGTTCAACGGTCCAGGATATGTCGATCCGCCCGTCTTCGCCGCCGAGCGCACCATATTTGACCGCGTTCGTCGCGAGTTCGTGGAACGCCATGCCCAGGGCTTGTGCCATGTTCGATTGCAGCATCGCACGGGGTCCTTGCAGCGTGAGCCGCTCTCCCTCCCGCGCACCGTGCGCCGCCAGCTCCTGGCGCAGGATGTCGCGGATGTCGGCCGCACCACCTGGGCCGCACGTCAGCAGATCCTGGGTACGGGCGAGCGCGCCGAGCCGGCTGTCGAAGGCCGCCCCAAACTCATCGAGGCTGATGCTTTCAGCGCGTATTCGTCGCGCGAGCGCGCGGATGTTGGCGAGCAGGTTCTTCACCCGGTGCTGGAGCTCGCGCAGCAGGATACGCCCGGTTTCCTCCGCCTCCGCGAGTTCGCGGTGCGACGCCAGACGGTCGACGGCGAACGCCAGCAGGTTGGCGTAGTTCTGGAGAAAGCTGATATCGTCCTCGTCGAAGTCCCGGTGCCGGCGGGAATCGACTTCCAGAACGCCGAACGCCTCCCGCTCGCCGCGGATGACGACGTTGACCATGCTCTTGACGCCGTGGTCCACCAGCAGGGCCGGAATCTCGAAGCGTTCCTCCGTCGCCACGTCCCGCGAGATCACCGCCTGGTCCTGCTGAAGCGCATACCCGCCCGGCGAACGCTCATGGGCACCAAGGGTCGCATGGCCGACGACGCCGGGCTTCCAGTTCACCCCGGCGCGCACCAGCATGGCCTCGCCATCGGGCAGCAGTTCAAGGACTTTGACGAGTTCGACCTCGATGGCCTCAGAGACGAGCGCCGTCGCCTCCTGCAGCAGCGCGTCGAGGTTGTCCGTGCGCAACGCGTGCCTTCCGAACTCCGAGAGGACGGCACGCTGCTTGCGCAGCCTCTCCACTTGTCGCCTCTCTGATTGCCGATCCTGGTTTGCTATCATCCGATCCTGTTGCTCTCCGGAATGGGAATAGGTCCAAGCATCGGCGGAAGGCAAGACTACGGGTAGATCGCAGTCCGTGATAGGTCCTTTGCACCGCCGTCGAGTGGCACCCTTCAGCCGGAAGACATCTGTTTCGCATTCCTCGTACGTCCGACCGATATGGTGCCGGTTCGCACGATCATGCAGGCCTGCACCTGCTTGTGGGGTGGCATCTACAATGGTCAGTTGAATTAACACCGGAAACGGCTACGAGTGCCGCCGTTAAACCGATGCTCTGCCTAAGCCAGAAACCGGATGTGCTGGTCGCGGATGATTTCTTTTGCGAGGCCAGGCTCAATACCCGAGACGAGTCTGAGCATCCAATTCGAAATGTGGGGTCATTTGTGGGAACAATGCTGACGTGTGAATAAAAAAGCCAGAATAAACAATGAGATAATCTAAAATAGTGGCGGATGGGGTGGGATTCGAACCCACGAGGGGCGTGAACCCCTGCCGGTTTTCAAGACCGGTGCCTTCAACCACTCGGCCACCCATCCATGCCCGATCACCGACGCCCATCGATCGGATCGTCGGTCGCTCGTCGCGTGCGCCACTTATCGCAGGCTTCGCCGGAGCGTCAAGTCGGAACGCGGCCGGATTCTTCCCATACCGCCGGCGCAATGCGGAAATGCTGCCGGGGGCTTGTGCGGGGGGACTGAAGGCAGTCGCGGCTCAGCGGGAATCGGCCACTGTATCGGCGACATAGGCGTCCCGCTTGCCCATCGGCTGCTCTGGCCCTCGGGTGGTATCCTTGGTCGTCTGATGCTCCATCTCCGCGTTCAGCTCGGCTCCGAGCAGCACGAGATAGGCACTGATATAGAACCACATCAGGAGAATGACGACGGCGCCAAGCGATCCGTAGGTTTCGTTATAGCTGCCGAAATTCGAGACATAGAACGAGAACAGGACGGACGCCACGATCCAGAGGACCGTCGCCACGACCGACCCCCAGCTCACCCAGCGCCATTTCGGCGTGTCCCGGTCGGGCGCATAGCGATAGATGACCGCGAGCACGAGGATGACTGCGAGGGCGAGCAGGGGCCAGCGCAAGATCGACAGCAGCGACTCCATGGTCTGGCCGAGGCCGATTGCGGCGAACAGCGCGGGCAGCACGACGACGAGGCCGATGGCGACGATGGCGAACAGGATCGCCCCCAAGGTCATCAGCAAGGCGATTGCGTTGAATTTGATGAAGCCGCGGGTCTCCTCTTCGTCATAGGTGATGTTGAGGGCGGTCATCAGCGTCTTGATCCCGGAGGTGGCGCTCCACAGCGTGATGACAAGGCCGAGGAGAAAGCCGAAGGTGAGGCGCCCGGTGGCGCCGCTCGCAACCGCGCTGAGCTGCTGGTTCAGGATGTCCCAGGCCTGCGCCGGCATGACGGCGCTGAGCGCGGACAGGTGATTCTGGATGTCCGCGGGATTGGCGATGAGGCCGTAGATCGAGACCAGAGCGGCGATCGCCGGGAAGATCGCAAGTAGGCCGTAGAACGCAATGCCGGCGGCGATGATGGAGATATTGTCCGTCGACAGCTCGTCCTTGACGCGAAGCGCGATCTGGCGCCATCCCTTCGCCGGAATATCACTTGGCTGCGTCGCGTGACGGCCTTCGGCCCGATCCTCGGCAGATGCCTTTCGTCTCCGTCTGGCCATGGAATTCTCCAAGTGAGGGCGGGAGAACACGCCCGGGTGGCTACCTACCGCCTCGACGGGACGGGCTCAGCGGATAACTGGCTTGTCGTAGCCACAGCCGGCGAACATCTGACGCTGCCCGCCGGCTGCGGTTTGTCTAGACCGGCTTGGTATCCGGGGCCTTCTTTCCTGGCGTCGTTCCGGATGACGTGCCGCCGGCTGTCGAACCCGGTGTCGTCCCTGCTGTACCGCCGGACTTCACGCTGGCGCTCGCGCCCGCGGAGGATTTGCTGGCGGTCGATGAGGCCGAAGAAGACGTCGACCGGCCGCTCGTCGTCGAACCGCCCGACGTTCCGCCGCCGTCGTGTGTAACGCCTTGGCCTTGGTTGAGCGTCTCGTCCCCGACTGCGGTCCAGGTCTCCTCGGCTACGCGTCCGGCCCGGTCGATCCCTTCGCGACCGGCCGCCGCCGCCCGGTGCTTGAGGTTGTCGCGAGTTTGGCCCATCAACTCGTCCTCGCGTCGGGTCGAGGGTAGCAGGGCGCCAAGCGCCGCGCCGATCACGAACGCAGCCGCCGCCATCATGACCGGCTGCTGCTCCGCCATTCCGGTGAGGCCCTCGCGAGCGCGCTGTCCCCGGTCGCGGGCCATGCCGCCGATACGGCTCATCCGGCCACGGGCGGTGTCGGCCAGCCGACTCATCCTGCCGCGCTCCTCATGAGATGAGCCGGCGTAATATGAGGACGGCTCACCGTAATCGCCACCATAGTCACCGCCGTAATCACCCTGGGCGTAATCACCCTGGGCGTAATCACCACTGGCGGTTCGATATGCTTCACTTCCGCCGGCATAGGCGGCGCCTGCGGAGCCATAATCGGCGGAACCGGCCCAGCTCGCGCGATAGGCCCCGCCGGTGCTGGTATAGTCGGATTCCTTCATCGCGGGATAGGCGCCGACGCCGGCCGAGGTGTAGTCATACCCTTCCTGGTCATAGTCATACTCGTCGCGATCGGACTCCGAGGCGCGGCGGCTGCTCGAGACGGCGAGCCAGGCTAGGCCCACACCGACAAGAGCCATGGGCACCGGATTGTTCCGGACGACACGTCCCAGATTCGAGGCGAACTCGCCGGGACCATTGCGGAAGTAAGTCATGGCTTCATCCATCATCTGTGCTGGGGTGAGCTTGCTTTGGATCGCATCCAGTGTTTCCCGCATCTCCGATCGGGTATGCTCGATCTCGCCCTCGATATCTTCTGGCGCCCGGTTGTCTTGCGTGCTCATCACATCTGCTCCTTGACCATGTCCTTGTCCCGGCGGAGCGACTCGGTCGTACGCCGCGGCGACAGATTCTGCGCCTTCAGGGCGCTGCGCCCTGCTTGCAGAAGGCCGATGCCGATCAGGGCGACGAGGCCGCCGACGATGAGCGACGCGAGCCACCCTTCCATGAACTCGGCGAGACCGACGACCAAGGCCTGCAGCAGGATCAACAGGCCGGCGAAAGCCAACAGGCCGCCGACGGCGAGAGACGCCACCGCGCTGCCGACCTGCGACATCTTCTCGGAGGCTTCCGCCTTCGCCAGCGCAATTTCCTGACGCACGAGCTCGGAGGTGTTCTGAGTCAGATCCGTGAACAGCTCCATCAGCGAGCGTTCCTGCTTCGGCGGCTGCATCACCGCGTCCCTCCTTCTGACGAGCGTCCTCCCGATGAGGATGCCGTCGTTCCCGGCGCACCCCCGACGCCGGCCGTGCCGACGGTAGCGCTGCTGCCATGAATGCTACCGTCGGCCGTATCGCCTTGGGTGCCGCCGGCTCCCAGCCGGTCGGTCCCGGCCGTGCCGCTGTAATCCGAGTTGCCGTAGGATCCGTGCCGGCTCTTGCTATGCTCGGCGGAGGCCCTTGCGAAACGCGCGACCAGGAATCCGGCAATCGCCGACCCGCCAATCAGCAGGCCGGGCTGCTGTCGCGCCATGTCCCGCGCCTGACTGGCGAGCGAGCCGAAATCGCGATCGCGAAGCGCGTTCGAGAATTGATCGAGACTGTCGGCGGCGCGCGTGATGTAGTTCGCAGCGTACTGCTGATAAGGCTGATCCTGCTGCTTCAGGTTGTCGGCCGCACTGCGCAGGGCCTGCGCCACGCCGCCGACCTGTTTCGCGGCCATTTCCTTGCGCTCGCTCGCATAGGATTGCGCGCGCTCCTTGGCCTGCTCGGTCAAGCGGCGGGTCTCATCCCGCAATTCCGTCCCGGCACCGGCCGTCGAGCCGGATTCGGCCTGTGCGGCCGATGATGTGCCGGTCGTCGATTTCGAGGGGTCGGATCCGGCACCGCCCGATCCTAGATCTCGCGTGGCCATGCTTACCTCCTGTCTCAAATTACCGGCCTGATTGCCGCGGCAGCCCCGGCGCGTAGCGGTCGTCAAGCCTTGGATGAAATTGTCGAAAGAAAAACCGCGACCTATGGCGAATGGTTCCCTGGGCGGTCATTTTGTCGACCAGGCAATCCTCGTCATCCGTCGATTCTAGAAAAATGGCGGTGGTATTCGACCACGGTGATGGCGAATATACCGGCACCGCCGTCCGCTTCGGATCATCCTTGAGGAAATGGCGGATCTGCTCCGGGGGCTCCCGCAAAGTTGCAATGACATTTGTCATCTCGAAGCTGTTCTGGATTCTGGCCGCACCCGGCAATCTTCTGGTGCTGGCCCTGTGCGGCAGCGCCTTTATGCTGTTTACGCGGTGGCGCCGCTTCGGCCGGTGGGTGGTCGCCGTGATCGCCGCGGCCGCATTGGCCGTCACCGTCGTGCCGGTGGGGCAGTGGCTCCTGATACCCTTGGAAGAGCGGTTCCCCGCTGCCCCGATCCCGGAGAAGCTGGACGGCATCGTCGTTCTCGGCGGCGGCATCAGCGCGCGTCTGTTGGAGGCGAGGGGGCAGGCGAGCCTGAACGAGCATGCGGAGCGCCTGTTCGCCTTGGCCGGCTTCGCGCGGCGCCTTCCGGAGACGACGCTGATCTATACCGGCGGCGACAACGCATTGGTCGATCCCACGAACCCGGAGGCCGACGCCGCGCGCGGGTTGATGGCTGAGCTCGGCCTCGATACCGACCGGATCATCTTCGAGCGGGATTCGCGCAATACCTATGAGAACGCATTATATTCCAAGGCCTTGGCGAAGCCGAGTCCGGACGAGACCTGGCTTCTCGTCACCTCCGCGTTCCATATGCCGCGCTCGGTCGGGATCTTCCGGCAACAGGGCTGGCCGGTCGTCCCCTACCCGGTGGACTACATGACGGACGGCGAATATCGCCTCTTTCGGTCACCTGATTTGACGGCAGGCCTGACCGCCTTGAGCATCGGCACGAGGGAATGGATCGGCCTCGTTGCCTATTATTGGCTGGGATACACTGACAGTCTTTTCCCTGGCGCGAATCCGTAACGTCTTTTTCCCCGTAGCGCATTTTTCATTGAGAAAGCGACTCGGAATCCGCATTCGCGTTTGCGCGGAAACGGTGGCTATGGCACAAGAACCCGCCGGTTCCTATTCGCTCGCCTTGGCAGGGGATTGTCAGTGATACTGTTCTCACATGTGCCACCCGCTGGAACGAAACGGCGCTTCGGGGGCACGACCATGATGTTTTTTGCGACGCTGTTCTGCGGCAATCTCCTCGGGGCCGGGTTGGCGGCGGCGGAGACGCAGAGTTTCGGCGCGTGGCTCGAGGGGCTGCGGCAGGAGGCGCTGAGCAGGGGGATTGCGCCGACGACGCTGCAAGCCGCACTGGCCGACGTCCAGCCGATTCCCCGGGTGATCGAGCTGGATCGAAGCCAACCCGAATTCACGTTGACTTTCGATCAGTATCTCGAGCGCGTCGTTCCGGAAAGCCGGGTGAAGCTCGGTCAGCGGATGCTGGCGGAACACCGCGCGCTCCTGGAGGAGATCGGCGCCAAATACGGCGTGCAACCCCGTTTCATCGTGGCGCTCTGGGGCGTCGAAACCGACTTCGGTCGACTCACCGGCGGCTTCGACGTCGTGTCGGCGCTCGCGACGCTGGCGCATGACGGGCGGCGCAGCGATTTCTTTCGCAAGGAACTGCTCGACGCGCTTCAAATCCTCGATGAAGGCCATATCAGCCCGGCCGCGATGGAGGGTTCCTGGGCCGGCGCGATGGGGCAGAGTCAGTTCATGCCGTCGAGTTTTCGCCAGTTCGCCGTCGATTACAATAAAGACGGCCGGCGCGACATCTGGGGAACCAAAGCAGACGTCTTCGCGTCCATCGCCAATTACCTTTCGTCCTATAATTGGCATCCGGATCGGATTTGGGGGCGCCCAGTCCGGCTGCCCGCGAATTTCGATCCGGATCTCGTCGGCGTCGATATCGAGAAGCCTCTGAGGGAGTGGCAGAGGCTCGGCGTGCGGAAGGCGGACGGCGGCAATCTGCCGACGGCGCATTTTCCCGGTTCGATCGTGATGCCGGGTGGTTCCGATGGGCCGGCTTTTATGGTTTATTCCAACTACAAAGTCATTCTCCGCTGGAATCGGTCGACCTACTTCGCGACTGCCGTCGGCCATCTCGCCGATCGTATAGGGGAAATGCAGCCGGCTCCGTAGGGGGGCGTTCAGTGAGCTTTCAGTGAGCATTCAGGGGGGCGCTCACGACATGGGGCATTCTGCGGTTTCGCTTCTTCGAGCCATCGGACTCTTGCTCGCCATCGGACTGACGGGCTGTGCCGAAACCACGCTCCCGGTAGACCAGCCAACGGTGGCCACGCCGCCGCCGGAAGAGGCCGTGGGCCGAT
Organism: Virgifigura deserti; assembly: GCA_003576685.1. Taxonomy (GTDB): domain Bacteria; phylum Pseudomonadota; class Alphaproteobacteria; order Dongiales; family Dongiaceae; genus Virgifigura; species Virgifigura deserti. The sequence goes on along the minus strand of QOZR01000001.1, from coordinate 549,044 downwards.
ACAAGATCGGCAACCCCTATAAGATCGGCGGCGTCTGGTACTATCCGGCTGTCGACTATGAATATGAAGAAACCGGAGTGGCGTCCTGGTATGGGCCGGGCTTCGACGGCAGACTCACCGCGAACGGCGAACGCTATGATATGAACGGCCTGACGGCGGCACATCGGACGCTGCCGCTGCCCAGCGTCGTCCGTGTCACGAATCTGGAGAACGGACGCGCTTTGACGCTCCGGGTGAACGACCGCGGACCGTTCGCCCACGGCCGGATCATCGATGTCTCCCGCCGTGCGGCTCAGCTCTTGGGATTCGAGCAGCAGGGTACGGCGAAGGTGCGGGTCGAGATCATGCCCGAGGAAAGCCTCGCCTTGGCAATGCAGCAGAGTGGTGGGCAGTATGCGGCCGCAGGCCCGGAAGAGATGACGCCGAAGGCGGCGCCGGCGATCGCGGTCGCGAGCGAGGTGCTGCCGCCGCCCGGCGGTTCCCCCAGCCCAGCGGCGTCCCAACCGTCCGTGCCGTCGGAACCGCCAGAGATAGCGGCCGAGCCTTTGCCCGCGACGCAGATGTCGGCCTTCGATCCGGCCGCGCCCGATACCCGGACCGATACCCAAACGCCCGTTCAGCCAGCCGAAACGAAGGCCGAGCCCTTGCCCCCGACGCAGGTGTCGGCCCTCGATCCGACAGTGCCCGATGCCCGGCTGTCGATACAGCCGGTCTGGCCGACGCAGCTCTTCATTCAGGCGGGTGCTTTCGCCAACTACCAAAATGCCTATCGGTTGAGCGCGCTGCTGTCTTCGCTTGGGCCGGCCAAGGTGAGTTCCGCCTTCGTCGGCGGGCAACAGTTCTTTCGCGTCCGGCTTGGCCCGATCGACGGCGTCGACAAGGCGGACAGGTTGCTCGAGCAGGTGATCCGCGCCGGCCATTCCGATGCCCGAATCGTGGTGCAGTGATGGGTTTCCGGTTGCTGCTCCGCCGAGACTCCTCGAACCTTCAGTGGAAGAAAAGATGAAACTTCGAAACCTTCCGTCCTGCGCCATTCGCCACTCCGTCGGCGCCGCCCTTTCGGGCTTGCTCCTGGCCACCGCTCTGACCATTCTCCCCGGGAAGGCCAGCGCGATCGAAACGGCTGGCCGCCAGGCGATCGTCGTCGATTTCAACACCGGTGCCGTGCTGTTCGATAAGAACGCCGATGAGCCGATGTACCCGGCTTCCATGAGCAAGCTGATGACGATCTATCTGGTGTTGGAGCGGTTGAAGGCGGGTGAATTGTCGCTCGACGATACCTTCTTGGTTTCCGAGAAGGCGTGGCGAAAGGGCGGATCGAAGATGTTCGTCGAGGTGAACACTCGGGCCTCGGTGAAGGACCTGCTCCGCGGCATTATCGTCCAGTCGGGGAATGACGCCTGCATCGTCATCGCGGAAGGGCTTGCCGGGACAGAGGCGAACTTCGTCGAGCTGATGAACGAGAAGGCGCGGGAACTCGGACTCGAGAACAGCCATTTCACCAATGCGACCGGTTGGCCCGACCCTGAGCATCAGATGAGCGCGCGGGATCTAGCCATTTTGAGCAAGCATCTCATCGAGAATTTCCCGGACCACTACGCCATCTTTTCGGAACGCGAGTTCACCTACAGCGATATCACGCAGGGCAACCGCAATCCGCTGCTCTATCGGAACATTGGGGTGGACGGTTTGAAGACCGGCCATACGGAGATTTCCGGCTATGGCCTGACCGCTTCGGCCGAGCGCAATGGGAGACGGGTCATCGTCGTCGTGCATGGGCTTGACGGAATGCAGTCGCGGGCCGACGAGTCCGCCCGGCTCGTCGAATGGGCCTTCCGCGAGTTCGACAATTACACACTCGTGAAGGCCGGGGAGCCGATCGCCGAGGCGCCGGTCTGGCTCGGCGAGGGGGCGACGGTGCCCTTCGTGGTGAACACCGACCTCGTTGCCACGCTGCCGCGGCATGATCACGACGACATACAGGTGGTCGCCCGGTTCGACGGCCCCATCCCGGCGCCGATCGAACCCGGTCAGGAGATCGGCACGCTGGTGATCAGCGCTCCGGGGCTTGAGCCGGTCGAAACGCCGGTCTTTGCCGGTGCCGCCGTCGACCGTCTGGGGCCAGTCGGCCGGATTGCCGCCGCAGTCAAATATCTCCTGCTTCCCGGCGACGGTTCCGACGACGTCGCCGCCGATGCGACGAGCGAATCGGCCAGCGCCACGAACTGACGCGTAGGGTCAGGAGCACAATGCGTGTGTGATACGGGGCGCGGACCGACCGCGCGGGTGTTGAAGACATGACAGGCAAGCAGGCCTCTCCGCCGCGCTTCATTACCTTGGAAGGCGGTGAGGGGGCGGGCAAGTCCACTCAGGCGCGGCACCTTGTCGAGGCCCTCAAGGAAGCCGGGCTCGATCCTCTGCTGACCCGGGAGCCTGGCGGCTCCCCGGGGGCTGAGCAAATCCGCGCGCTCTTGGTGGAAGGCGCGGCAGGGCGATGGGATCCGCTAACCGAGACGCTCCTGCATTTTGCCGCGCGCCGCGATCACCTGACGAAGACGATCACGCCGGCACTTGCCGCCGGGCGTTGGGTGGTGTGCGACCGGTTCGCCGATTCGACGCGCGCCTATCAGGGGTTTGGCCTCGGCCTTGACCGCGAGATCATCGAAATGCTCTATCGTCAGGTCGTAGACGATGGCGCCCCCGATCTGACGCTGATCCTCGACCTGCCGGCGGAGGAGGGGCTGCGCCGCACGGCAACGCGCACGCATGCCGAAACGCGATATGAGCGAATGGACGAGGCCTTTCACCAACGCCTTCGCGAGGGCTTCCTCACGCTTGCCCGCGAGGAACCTCGCCGCTGCGTCGTCGTCGATGCGAGCCGCGATGTGGAGTCCGTGCAGTCGGCCATTCGCGCCGCAGTCCGCGAGCGGTTCGGTATCGCAATTCCATGAGCGATCCAATGAGTGAGGCGGGCAGCACGCCGGACGTACCGGAGCCGCGCGCGAACCCCGTTCTGCTGGGGCAGGAGCCGGCGGAGACGGCGCTGCTGCAGGTTTGGCGATCGGAGCGCATGCCGCATGCTTGGCTGCTCACCGGCCCTCGCGGAATCGGCAAGGCCACGCTGGCCTATCGCTTCGCCCGCCTCGTGCTGGCCGACGGCGGCCTCTTCGGGGCCGGCGGCGACCTGCAGCTTGATCCGCAAGATCCCGTCTTCCGCCGGGTCGCCAGCGGCGGCCATCCGGACCTTCTGACCGCCGAACGGAGCATCGACGACAAGGGTCGGCTCCGCACTCGAATCACCGTCGAGGATGTCCGCAAGATCGGCAGCTTCTTGCGTTTGACCCCGGCCGAGGGCGGGTGGCGGGTCGTAATCGTCGATTGTGCCGACGAGATGAACCCAAGCGCGGCCAATGCATTGTTGAAGATTCTTGAAGAGCCGCCTAAAAATGCGCTCCTGCTCCTGGTCAGCCATGCGCCCGGCGGCCTGCTGCCCACCATCCGCTCGCGCTGCCGCCGTCTTCCGCTTCGGCCGCTGCCCGACCCGACGGTCGTTGAGCTGCTCGGCCGATATCGCCCCGACCTTGCCGACCAGGATCGGACGGTCCTCGCCGGTCTGGCAGAAGGAAGCATCGGACGGGCCGTCGACCTTGCGGCGGAAGGCGGGATCGATTTGTATCGCGAGGTGGCGGGCTTGCTGCTGTCTCTGCCGAATCTCGAGGGGACACGTCTTCATGGTCTCGGTGACCGGTTTGCAAAACAGGGCGGCGAAACCGCCTTTCGCACGGCGACCGACCTGCTCGGCCGGTGGTTCGGGCGGATGATCTGCGCCGGAGCGTCGGGCGCGCCGGCGGCGGAAATCCTGCCGGGGGAGGCGGCCTGCATGCAACAGCTGCTCGAACGGCGCAGCCTTGATCAGTGGCTCGACCTGTGGGAAAAGATGGCCCGCCTGTTCGCTGCGGTCGAGGACGTCAATCTCGATCGCAAGCAGGCCTGGGTCGGTACCTTTCTTGAGATCGAGGGGCTGGCCCGGTCCTAAACGGGCGTCATCTCGCAGGCGCGCCCTTCGAGCCGGCTCGGCAATCCTGCCGGTCGCATCCGCGCCGCCTCTGCAGGAGACCGGAAATCGTGGGGCCACAACCCTATTACATCACCACGCCGATCTATTACGTCAACGACGCGCCGCATATTGGCCACGCCTACACGACCCTTGCTTGCGACGTGCTCGCCCGATTCATGCGGCTCGACGGTCGCCGGGTCAAGTTCCTGACCGGGACGGACGAGCACGGCCAGAAGGTCGAGAAATCGGCCCAGGCGGCCGGCATGGATCCGCAGGCCTTTACCGACAAGGTGTCGCTGAATTTCCGGGACTTGGCGAAGACGTTGAACTTCTCGAACGACGACTTCATCCGGACGACGGAGGAGCGCCATGTCCGCGCCTGCCAGGCGCTGTGGACGCGACTGAAGGAGGCGGGTGAGATCTATCTTGGCTCTTACGCCGGATGGTACGCCGTGCGCGACGAGGCGTTCTATGACGAGAGCGAGCTGCGTGACGGGCCGGGCGGCAAGAAGATCGCACCCTCCGGGGCCGAGGTGGAGTGGGTGGAGGAGCCGTCCTACTTCTTTCGGCTCTCGGCATGGCAGGAGCGGCTGCTGGCCTTCTATGAGCAGAATCCCGGCTTCATAGGTCCAGCGAGCCGCCGGAACGAGGTGATCAGCTTCGTCAGGAGCGGGCTCAGGGATCTCTCGGTCAGCCGGACGACCTTCCGTTGGGGCATTCCGGTTCCGAACGACCCGGATCACATCATGTATGTCTGGCTCGACGCGCTCACCAACTATATTACGGCGGTCGGATACCCCGATACGGAGAATAAAGATTATTCAACCTTTTGGCCTGCCGATCTTCACATGGTGGGTAAGGATATTCTGCGGTTTCACGCGATCTTCTGGCCGGCCTTCCTGATGGCGGCAGGGTTGCAGCCGCCAAAGCGCGTGTTCGCCCATGGCTGGTGGACGAACGAGGGGCAGAAGATCTCCAAGTCAGTAGGCAACGTCATCGACCCGGTTGTGCTGGCCGACGAGTACGGGCTCGACCAGATCCGGTATTTCCTGCTGCGCGAAGTGCCGTTCGGGAATGACGGTGACTTCAGCCGGACGGCTGCGATCAACCGCATCAACAGCGACTTGGCGAATGATTTCGGCAATCTGGCGCAACGCGTCCTGTCGATGATCCACAAGAACTGCGAGGCGGCGGTGCCTCGGCCAAATGCCTTGAAGGCGGCGGACGAGGCGCTGTTGACGGCGGCGCGGGAACTGTTCGACCGGCTCCGCGCCGATTTCGGCGAACAGGCCTTCCACCGCGGGCTGGAGGCGGCCTGGCAGGTGGTGGGCGACGCCAATCGCTATGTCGACGAGCAGGCGCCCTGGACCCTGCGCAAGACCGATCCCGCGCGCATGAACACGGTGCTCTATACGCTGGCGGAAACGATCCGTCACCTGGCGATTCTGACTCAGCCCGTGATGCCGGAGTCCTGTGCTCGACTGCTCGACCAGCTCGCCGTAGCTCCGGAGGGCCGGACCTTCGCGTCGCTGGGACCGGACGGCGCCTTGGCGCCGGGAACGGCCCTGCCGAAACCGGAACCCATTTTCCCACGTTATATCAAGCCCGAGGACGACGATTCCCAAAAGACGGGGCGCTGATGCTTGTCGACAGCCATTGTCATTTGAATTTCAAGGACTTCAACGACGATCTTGACGTCGTTGTTTCGCGAGCGGAGGGGGAGGGCGTCGGAACGCTCGTGACCATCTGCACGCGCCTCAACGAGTTCGAACAGGTCCTCGGCATCGCCGAGCGCTACGACAATGTCTACTGCTCGGTCGGCGTCCATCCGCACGAAGCGGAAAATGCGGGGGATGTCGACGCGGCGCGTCTCATCGGATTGGCGGCGCACCCCAAGGTGGTCGGGATCGGCGAAACCGGCTTGGACTACTATTATGATAACAGCCCGCGGGACCAGCAGCAGGCGGTCTTTCGCGCCCATATGAAGGCCGCGCGCGAAACCGGGCTGCCCTTGATCGTCCATACGCGAGATGCCGACGAGGATATGGCGGCGCTGCTCACCGAGGGAACCGACGGTGGAAGGCTGACCGGCGTGCTGCATTGCTTCAGCTCCGGCCGGGAACTCGCGGAAAAAGCTTTGGAATTGGGGTTCTACATCTCGCTGTCCGGCATCGTGACCTTCAAGAATGCCGAGGCGCTGCGGGAGATCGCGCGGGATGTACCTGCCGACCGGCTTCTGGTCGAAACCGACTCGCCCTATCTGGCGCCGATGCCGCATCGCGGCAAGCGAAACGAGCCGGCGTTCGTCGTCCATACGGCGGCGCGCGTGGCCGAGCTGCGCGGCGTTACCGTCGACGAGCTCGCCCGAACCACCACGGCGAACTTCTTCCGCCTGTTCGGCAAGGCGCATGCGCCCGCCAGCGGAGCGCCGGGCGGCTGATGCGGGTCACGGTTCTCGGTTGCGGCGGCTCCGGCGGCGTTCCTCTGATCGGCGGCAATTGGGGGCGGTGCAACCCGGACAATCCGAAGAACCGCCGGCGCCGCGTGTCGGTGCTGGTGGAGCAGGGCGACACCACAGTGCTGATCGATACCTCGCCCGACCTACGGGCGCAGCTTCTCGATGCCGGAGCGACGCGGATCGACGCCGTGCTCTATACCCATGACCATGCCGATCACTGCCACGGAATCGACGATTTGCGCTTTCTGCGGCGGAATCTGGAGGCGCCGCCGATACCGGCCTATGGCGTCGCCGAGACGATGGCCGTGCTCAGCCATCGCTTCGATTACATCTTCCGCCAGTCGGAACAGGGCTCCGGCGTTCTGTACAAGCCGTTCCTCGAGGTCCGCAAGATCACCGGGCCGTTTGCGATCAACGATATCCCGGTGACGGCGTTCGAACAGCAGCATGGCTATGGCACCGTGACTCTCGGCTATCGTCTCGGCCGCATGGCCTATTCGACCGATGTGGTGGACCTGCCTGAAGCGGCGTTCGCCGAACTGACCGGCCTGGACCTCTGGATCGTCGATTGCCTGCGCTACGAGCCGCATCCGACCCATGCGCATTTCGAGAAAACCCTCGGCTGGATCGATCGGCTGAAGCCGAAGCATGCGGTTCTGACCCACCTGAACCATATGATCGACTATGACGATCTCGCGGCGCGTTGTCCGCAGGGCGTGGAGCCGGGCTATGACGGCCTAGTCGTCGAGATCCCGGACTGACGAGCTATTCGGTCGCGCGACGTCCTGATCGTCAAGGCGGCACACAGCGCACTTGCGAGCGCCAGTCCGGTGGCGATGAGCATCACGACGCGAAAGCTCTGCAGGAAGGACTCGTCCAAAGCCCGCGCCAGCACCGTGCGGTCCGCGCCGTCGACCTGCGGCGGCACCTCTGCTTCGGCCAGCCTCGGCACTTCCGCCTCGAGTGCCTGACGGACTTCGGGTAAGAGCTGGAGTTTGGCCACGCGCTCGTCGAGCGCCGCCTCGAATACGCCGACCGCGACGGCCCCCAGCAGCGCAACCGCAAGCATGCCGGCAACCCGCGAGATGGCGTTATTGATACCGGAGGCTGCGCCCGCGTGGCGCTCCGCCACCGCGTCCATCACGGCCGTGGTCAACGGCGCGACGCTGACGGCCATCCCCAGCCCGAGCAACACCATCGCCGGGAAGAACGTCGTCCAGTAGGATCCGCCGATGCCGGGCAGGGCGAACAATGCGAACCCGGCCGCCGTGATGACCGGGCCGATGATCAGCGGCCACTTCGCGCCGAAGCGATCGAACAGCCCGCCGGACCAGCGCGACAGCCCGCCCATGATCAGGGTGAACGGCAGGAAGGCTGCGCCCGCGAGCGTGGCGGAATAGCCCTGGAGCCGGATCAGGTTGAACGGCAGGAAGAATAACGCGCCACTCAGCGCAAAATAAAGCAGCAGCGTCAACGCGTTGGCGCCGCTGAAGGTCGCCGACTGGAACAGGCCGAGCGGCATCATGGGTGAGGGTGCATGAGCCTCGGACCGGACGAACAGAGCCAAGGCCAATGCACCTGCAAGCAACGCACCGAACACGGCCGGATGCGCCCAACCCAGGTCAGACGCGATGGTCAAGCCATAGACAACGGCGCCGAGTCCGAGCGTCGCAAGCAGCCCGCCGCGCCAGTCCACGCCCGCATCGTTCGTCTCGTCTCGACTTTCGGGCACATATCGAAATGCAATCGCCAGCGTGATGAGGGCGAGGGGCAGGTTGATGAAAAAAATCATGCGCCAGGACAGCGCGTCCACCAGCCAGCCGCCGAGCACCGGCCCCAAGGCGGTGGTAAGGGCCGAGAAGCCGGCCCAGGTGCCGATGGCGCTGCCGCGCTCTTCTTTCGGAAACGATGCGCCGATGATGGCGAGACTGCTCGGGACCAACAGCGCGCCGCCGACACCCTGCGCTGCCCTAGCGGCGATCAGGGCAGTGGTGTTCGGCGCTAGTCCGCAGGCCACGGATGCGGCCGTGAAGATGATGATCCCCAAGGCAAAAATGCGCCTCCGCCCGAAGCGGTCGCCGGCCGATCCGCCGACCAGCATCAGCGCCCCCAGCATCAGCATATAGGCGTTGACGACCCACTGCGCCCCGCTGACGGAGGCCGCGAGGTCGGCCTGGATGGCTGGAAGCGCGACATTGACCACGGAGCCGTCGATGAACGCCATGCTCGAGCCGAGGATCGTCGCGGCCAGTACCCACGGCTTCGCCCGCTCCGCGCAGCCGGGCGTATCCGGTGCACTGCGGACGACGCCGTCGTCACATGGCGGTCGGTTTAAGCTAAGCATCGGCCGGTGCAAGTACTTGGGCTTGTTTCATGGCGCACCCTATCGCGTTGCTACTTCGGTTTCGAGTATCGAGGGGAATCGGCGCCTCAAGAATCTGAGTCTATTTTCCATAATATATATTATGCGCATATTCGGTTCTGAACGTCGGCACGAGGTCAGCGTCCATAGACTCCTCTTCGTCCGAGCGCCGATCTTCCGTATTGTCCTGTCCTCCTTAGAGCGACGAAGCACAGGCCAGAGATGACCGATCACTCGTATACCCATCCGTCCGGCGATCGGCGACGGGCGCCGATCGAGCGCCTGCTCGCCATCATGGCGCGACTGCGCGATCCGGAGCGCGGCTGCCCGTGGGATCTGGAGCAGACGTTCGCGACGATCGCACCCCACACCATCGAGGAAGCCTACGAGGTCGCCGACGCGATCGAGCAAGGCGACATGGTGGCGCTCAAGGACGAGCTTGGCGATTTGCTGTTCCAGGTCGTGTTCTACGCCCAGATGGCGCGCGAGCGCGGCGCGTTCGATTTCGGCCAGATCGCCGACGCAATCTCGGAAAAAATGGTTCGGCGCCATCCGCATGTGTTCGGCGCGGCAACGATAGAGTCCGCTGCGGCGCAGACCCGGGCCTGGGAGGAACAAAAAGCGCACGAGCGGCGGGCAGAGGCAGAGGCGGCCGGGCGCGCCGCGAGCGTCCTCGACGGCGTGATCGCCGGCCTGCCCGCCCTCACCCGCGCCGTAAAGCTGCAGAAGCGAGCGGCTCGGGTCGGCTTCGACTGGCCGATGGCCGCACCCGTGCTGGAGAAGATCGCCGAGGAACTCGGCGAGATTTCCGCTGAAATGGCTGCGGACGCCGAGCCCGAACGGCTGGAGGACGAGGTCGGCGACCTGCTGTTCGCCTGTGTCAATCTCGCGCGGCATCTGTCGCTCGATCCCGAAGCCGCGCTCCGCCGCGCAAACGGAAAGTTCGATCGGCGTTTCAGACAGATCGAGGATGCCTTGACCGCCCAGGGCCGAACGCCGGCCGACGCCACGCTCGACGAGATGGAGGCCTTGTGGCAGCAGGCCAAACGGACCGAGGGTGGTGAGCGCGATTAAGCGGCGCTAGTTCGTCGCCAGTATCAGTCCTTCGCCAGCAACTGAATCAGGCTGGAGGTGTCCCAGCGCTGGCCGCCGCGTGCCTGAACCTGGGCGTAAAACTGGTCGACGAGCGCGGTGACCGGCAGCCGGGCGCCGTTGGTCTTGGCCTCGGCGAGACAGATGCCGAGATCCTTGCGCATCCAATCGACGGCGAAGCCGAAATCGAACTCGCCCTCCAGCATCGTCAGAGCCCGGTTATCCATCTGCCAGGACTGTGCGGCGCCCTTCGAGATCACCTCGACGACGCGCTTGCCGTCGAGACCGGCACGCTGGGCGAAGTTCATGCCCTCCGACAGGCCCTGCAACAGGCCGGCGATGCAGATCTGATTGACCATCTTGGTGAGCTGCCCCGACCCGACCGGACCCATCAGGACACAGGAGCGCGCATAGCTGTCGATCACAGGCTTGGCCTGCTCGAAGATCGGCGGCTCGCCGCCGACCATAACCGTCAGCTTGCCGTTCTCGGCGCCGGCCTGGCCGCCTGAGACGGGCGCGTCGAGGAAATGCAGGTTGGACTCCGCCGCGGCTGCCGCGATCTCGCGCGCGACCTCCGCCGACGCGGTCGTGTGATCGATGAAGACGGCGCCCTTCTCCATACCGGCGAGCGCGCCCGTTTCGCCATACACGATGCTGCGAAGATCATCGTCATTGCCGACACAGGCGAAGACGAGGGAGGCTCCTTTCGCCGCCGCCGCGGGCGTCCGCTCCTGCCGTCCTCCATGCTTGGCAACCCAGGCCTCGGCCCGAGAGGTCGTTCGGTTATAAACCGCGACCTCGTGACCCGCCGCCGCCAAGTGACCGGCCATCGGGAATCCCATCACACCGAGGCCCAGAAACGTCACCTTCTTCGCCATCATCGTCCTCTGTCTTCGCAAAATTGGAGCGCCATGGTACCGGCTTCAGTCGCCGAGCAAAAGATCGCGGAGCGCCTGCCAGCTTGCCGGATCCGGTGTCAGCAGCAAGCCGGGCGCGTCGAACTGCGCCGGACGGTAGCCGCCGCCGTCGAGATAGGCGCTGTGCCCGCCCGCCTCCGCATGGATCAGCACGCCGGCGGCGTGGTCCCAGGGCATCAGGCGCGTGAACAAGGTGAAATGCATTCTCCCCTCGACGAGGCGGAGATATTCCTGGCCGGCGCAACGCAGGCTCCGCTGCGCCCGCACCTGGTCGCGCCGCGCCTGAATTCGACGGCCGAGGTCGGGCGCGCCGAAGAAGCCGGCGAGCAGCGTGCCTGTCATCTCCGCCGGCACGGCCGGTGCTGCGGCGACGGTCAGTCGACGGTCGCCGCACCAGGCGCCCTCTCCCGCCGCGGCCGTCACCGTGACGGCGCCGATGGGATCGTGAATCCAGCCGGCGACCGTCCGACCGTCGCGGACGAAGGCGACGATGACCGCAAAGACGGGGCGTCCTTCGGCGAAATTCGATGTCCCGTCGAGCGGATCGATCACCCATACCTCCCGCTGCCGCGAGAACTGCGCCAGGATCGCCGGATCGGCCGCGGCGGCCTCCTCGCCGATGACGGCGCTGCCCGGCACGAGCGCCGCCAACAATGGCGTGAGACGTGCCTCGACGGCTTCGTCGGCAACGGTCACGAGGTCGCCGGGCCCCTTCTCCCGCACCTCGCCGGCCGCCAGGCGGTTGAAGCGCGGCAGGATCTCGGTTGCGGCGACCTCCTCGATCAGCCGGGTCACCGTCTGGATGTCCGGGAGCATGATTTCGATCGTCGAACGGGCGCTTTAGGCGTTCAGTCGAGCACGCATCCGCTCGAACCGGCTGATGTCCGCAGGGTCGAGGCTGACCCGGAGGTAGGAAAAGGCTTCATCTTCGCGGCGCCCGAGGACCTCGCCGTGATCGTAGAGCCAAGCGATCGCGCTGCCTTCGTCGTGGCCGAGCCGGTACTCTGCCACCTGGCGGGCCGCGGCGAGGCGCCGATCGATTTCCGCCAGCAGATCGGGACATCCCTCCCCCATGGCCGCCGAGATCGGGATTTGATCCGGCTCACGCTCTGCTTGCGAGACCAGCTGCTCGCGCGAGGCTGGTTCGAGCAGATCGATCTTGTTCAAGGCTTCGATCAGCCCGTCGGCGAGCGCCGGATCCAGCCCGAGGTCCTGCAGCACGGCATCGACGTCCTGCTTCTGCGCCGCCGTCTCCGGATGGGAAATGTCGCGGACATGGATGACGATGTCCGCTTCCTGCACTTCTTCGAGCGTCGCCCGAAACGCGGCGACAAGATCGGTCGGCAGATCGGAGATGAACCCGACAGTATCCGAAAGGATGATATCCCGGCCGGAAGGCAGGCGCACCGCCCGCATGGTCGGGTCGAGCGTCGCGAACAGCAGGTCCTGCGCCATCACTTCCGCCCGGGTCAGGCGATTGAACAGGGTCGACTTGCCTGCGTTGGTGTAGCCGACCAGGGCCACCACCGGGTAGGGCACCCGCCGCCGCGCACGGCGATGCAGCGCCCGCGTCCGCTTCACCTCCTCCAGATCCCGTTTGATCTTCGTGATGCGGTCACCGATGAGGCGCCGGTCCATTTCGAGCTGAGATTCGCCCGGACCGCCGAGAAAGCCGAAACCGCCGCGCTGCCGTTCGAGATGGGTCCAGGACCGGACCAGTCGGCTGCGCTGATAGGTGAGCGCGGCCAACTCGACTTGAAGCTGACCCTCCCGCGTCCGGGCCCGCTCACCGAAGATCTCGAGAATTAGGCCCGTTCGATCGATCACCTTGCAACTCCAGGCGCGCTCGAGATTGCGCTGCTGGATGGGCGTCAGCGATGCGTCGACGACGGTCAACCCGATCTCCTCGGCGGCGATCAGTTCCTGGAAGGTCTCGACGGCGCCCCTGCCGAACAAGGTGGCGGGCCGACGCCGGCTCAGACGGACGGTTTCCGCATGTACGACGGTCAGATCGATGGCACGTGCAAGACCCACAGCCTCTGCCAGCCGCGCCTCGGCCGGCCGGCCCGGCTGCATGCCGTCCCGGAGAACGGGGGAAAGCACGAGCGCTTTCCCCGATCCCGCTGCTGTCTGGCCCGCCGTCGTCTGGGTTGCGGCGGTGCCGTGCGGTGTCTTATCCGTGTTCCGGGAGCGCCCCAACTCTATGCCTCTTCCGCCTCCTTGGCGGGATCGAAGAGCTGAATCGGACCGGCCGGCATGATGGTCGAAATGGCGTGCTTATAGACAAGCTGCGAATGCGCATCGCGTCGCAGCAGCACCGAGAAGTTATCGAACCAAGTGACAATTCCCTGCAATTTCACACCATTGACCAAAAATACCGTTACCGGGATCTTGCTCTTGCGTATGTGGTTCAGAAAGACGTCTTGAACGTTCTGCGATTTCTCTGCGGCCATAGGCTCCCCTTATGTTCTGCTGTTTTTTGGGGCCCGGTCTTTTTTGGAGCCCGAGTCGGGGCCCGAAATTACTACCGAGAGGCATCCGGCGAAACACTTCTGGGGGTCATGAAGTTCCCGCTGGAGCCCGGTAAATCGGTATCACAGATTTTCGGACAGGGAAACCGCTGGTGCTGTGAGGCGTTCGTGGCAGGACGCTAAAAACTGTCCACCAGTGCCGTCAGTGCGTCGCAATCGGCGACATGCCGAGCTGGGCGGTTCTGGACGAACTCATGATCCTCTGGCGGATCGGCACGCATCAGGATCGGCACGCAGCCGGCACCAACGGCGCAGTTGATGTCGATGTCCGTGTCACCGACGAACCAGACATCGGCGCCGCGCGGGATTCTGCTGCCCGACAGAGCCAAGTCCACCGGTTCGACTGCCGGCTTGTCGCGCGGGGCGTCCTTGGCGCCGATCAGGCGGCCGAAATAGCCGGTCCAGGACAATTGATCGGCCTCGAGCCGGAGGAAACGGCCCTGCTTGTTGCTGACGACGGCGAGGTAGAGACCGCGGGCCGCCAATCCCGCCAGCATGGCGCCGGCGCCCGGCATCTCCTGCAGCCGCCGCAGGTGATTGGCGGCAAACGTGTCGTAATAGATCTTTTCCGCTTCGTGCCAGCGATCGCCGAACATCCGCGGGAAGCTGTCGCGGAGCGAGGCGCGGACGCGATCCCGCGTTTCCGCCAGAGTCCAGGGCGTATGCCCCATCGCCGTCAGCGTCGTGTTCAGCGCATCCTGAATCACGGGCCAGTTATCGACCAGCGTATTGTCCCAGTCGAACAGGATGGCGCGCGGCCGGCGCAGCACCGAAGCCATGGGCTCGCAGTTCATGCCAGGGCTTTTTTGCGTTCGGCGTGGGTGATGTGGCTGACGTAATGTTCGCGCAAACGCTTGGTCAGGGCGCCCGGCTTGCCGCTGCCGACCGGACTGTCGTCGATGCGCGTGATCGGCAGCACGAAGGAACTGCTGCTGGTGAGGAAGGCCTCGCGCGCGGCCTTTGCCTCGGCGACGGTGAACCGGCGCTCCTCGAGCGCGATGCCGGCCTCGCGTACTAGGTCGAGGAGCGAGCGCCGGGTGATGCCGTTGAGGATCGCGTGTTCGACCCCGCGCGTCACCAACTGCCCCTCGGCGCTGACGATCCAGGCGTTGGTCGAGGTGCCTTCTGTCACATACCCGTCGTCATCGACCTGCCAAGCCTCATAGGCCCCCGCTTCGACGGCCTGCTGCTTGCCGAGGACGTTCGGAAGCAGCGAGATGGATTTGATGTCGCAGCGTCGCCAGCGAATGTCCGGAATCGTGATGACCGAAACGCCCTCGGCCAGCACCGCTTCGGAGATCGGATTCTGGCGCTTCGTGGTGATGACGAGCGCGGTTTCGCTGGCGGCTGGGAATTTATGATCGCGCGGCGCCGTTCCCCGCGTCATCTGCAGATAGACGAGTCCGTTGGTCAGCCCGTTGCGGCGGATGAGTTCGCCAAGGATGAGCCGCAGCGCCTCGCGGGACATCGGCCAAGCGATCCGGAGTTCCGACAACGACCGGTCGAGACGGTCGAGATGCGGCTCCTCATCGACGAGGATTCCGCGATAGACCGGCACCACCTCATAGACGCCGTCGGCGAACTGATATCCCCGATCCTCGATATGGACAGCGGCCTGCGCATGCGGAACATAGCGGCCATTGACATAGGCAAGACGCGGCATCGGCAACGATCCCTTCTTAGAAGAATTCCAGTCTTACAGAGAACATCTTCTCGATTTTCCGGACCGCATCGGCCGCGGCGAACAGCACGACCCGGTCGTTGATCCGAACAACGGTATCGCCGCGCGGAATGATCACCGCGCCGTCGCGGACCAGCGCCCCGATGATCACGCCCGGCGGCAGCTTCGCCTCGCGCAACGGCACCCCGACGAGCCGCGAGGTCTCCAGCGCATCCGCCTCGATGATCTCGCCGAACCCTTCGCCCAGCGAGTGGACCGAGCGTATGCGGCCGCGGCGAACATGCTGGAGAATGGTGGAAACGGTGATGCCGCGCGGGCTCACCACGGCATCGATCCCCAGGCTGCCCATCAAGGGCGCGTAGGTCGTCTTGTTGATCAGCGTGATCGAGCGCTCGCAGCCGAACCGCTTGGCCAGCAGCGAGGCCAGGATGTTGACCTCATCGTCATTGGTGACGGTGATGACCGTCTCCGTCGCCTTCACGTTGGCTTCGGTCAGGATCTCGACATCCAGCGCATCGCCCTGAATCACGACCACCCGACTGAGCGTCTGCGCCACGAACTCGGCGCGTTTGCGGTCGAGCTCGATCAGCTTGACATCGACGTCGCGATGCTCCTCCTCGATCGTCTCCGCGAGGAACAAGCCGATATTCCCGCCGCCGACGATGATCAGACGGCGCGCCTCTCGCTCCTCATGCCCGAAGGCGGCGAGCGCACGGGTCAGGTGCGCGCTATCGGCGACGAAATAGACTTCGTCCCCGACCTGCATCTCGTCCTCCCCCGTCGGCACGATCTTGCGATCGTTGCGGATGATGCCGACGACCGTGATATGCAGGTCGGGGAACAGTGCCGTCAGGTGTCGCAGCGGCGTGTTGATGATCGGGCACTCGGCGTCGCAGCGCACGCCGATAAGGCTGACCTTGCCGTCGGACAACGGAATTGCGTCGAAGGCGCCCGGGATCGCCAGCCGGCGATTGATCGCCCGGGCGACCTCCATCTCGGGCGAGATGATCGCATCGATCGGCAGGTGGTTGCGGCTGAAAAGATCGGCCCAGATCGGCTGCAGGTAATTCTGCTGCCGCACCCGGGCGATCTTTGTCGGCACGTCGAACAGCGAGTGCGCGACCTGGCAGGCGATCATGTTGACTTCGTCGTAAAAGGTCACCGCGATGATCAGGTCGGCATCCCGGGCACCGGCACGCTCAAGCACGTCCGGATGCGAGGCGAAGCCGACGACGCCCTGGACGTCCAAACTGTTGCTGATCTTCTCGACGAGAGCCGGTTCCGTGTCGATGATCGTGACATCGTTCCCCTCGCTCGCGAGATAGCGGGCGATGTTGGAACCGACCTGTCCGGCGCCACAGACGATCACCTTCATGAGAACATGTCCGCGGCAAGTTGAGAATCGACACGCAAAGTAATCAACCTTCCGATTTCAACGGCCGCTCCGCAGCGCCGAGGCCAAGCGACCGGAGCTTGCGGTGCAGCGCTGAGCGCTCCATGCCGATGAAAGCCGCGGTGCGTGAAATATTGCCGCCGAACCGCGTCATCTGCGCATCCAGATAGTGGCGCTCGAAGACCTCCCGCGCCTCGCGAAGCGGCAGGGACATCACTTCGCCGCCGTCGTCAGCGCGAAGCGTGGCCGGCGCGATGCTGCCGATGTCCGGCGGCAGCATGTCCGCGCGAATGACGTCCCCGGCCTCGCCCGGCGCCATGATCAACAGCCAGTCGATGACGTTGCGAAGCTGGCGCACATTGCCGGGCCAGTCATAGCCTTGCAAGGCGATCATTGCGTCGCTGCCGATCGTCCGCGCCGGAAGTCCGGCGACCTCGGCCGAGCGCGCGAGGAAATAGCGTACCAGGATCGGGATGTCGTCGCGCCGCTCGCGCAGCGGAGGGATACGGATCGGCACGACGTTCAGCCGATAGAACAGGTCCTCGCGAAACCGTCCCGCCGCCATCTCGGCGGCCAAGTCGCGATTGGTCGAGGCAATGACGCGGACGTCGACCTCGACCCGGGTGCTGCCCCCGACCCGCTGAAAGTTCTGATCCTGAAGGACACGCACGATCTTCCCTTGGGTTTCGAGGGGCATGTCGGCTACCTCGTCCAGCAGAAGCGTGCCGCCATGCGCCTGCTCGAACGTTCCAATTTTGACCAGTGTGTCACTGCTGGCATCGCCTTCCGTCCCGAACAGCTCGACCTCGAGCCTGTCGGGATGCATCGTCGCGCAATTCAGAACGACGAAGGCGCCCCCTGTCCGCTTCGACCGCCGGTGCAGCAATCGCGCCCCGACCTCCTTGCCGGCTCCCGCCGGCCCGGTGATCAGCACACGGCTGCCGGTCGGCGCCACCCGGTCGATTGCCTGCCGGACCTGATTGATGGCCGAGGAGTCGCCGAGGAGCTCTGCCTCCCCGCCTGCCCGAAGCCGCAGCTCCTCGTTCTCGCGCCGGAGCCGAGCCGCTTCGATCGCGCGTTCGACGACGAGAAGAAGCCGGTCCGCCTTGAACGGCTTCTCGATGAAGTCATAGGCGCCCCGCTTGATGGAGGCGACGGCGGTTTCGATGTTGCCATGGCCGCTGATCATCACCACCGGGGTGGACGGATGCTCGCGCTTCACCGCCTCGAGCACCTCGATGCCGTCCATGGGACTGCCCTGCAGCCAGATGTCGAGAATGACGAGGCTCGGCCGGCGCGCGCGAACGGCCTCGAGCGCCGAGATGCTGTCGGCGGCCTCGCGGGTCTGGAAGCCTTCGTCCGCGAGAATGCCGGCGATCAGGAGCCGGATATCGGCCTCGTCGTCAACGATCAGAATGTCAAACGCCATGGGCCAACGGTTCGGTCTGTCGCTCGGGAAGCGGGTCCTCGGTTTCGATCGGGGCGGCGGCGGCACGGAAAACGAGCCTGACGGATGCTCCGCCACCGTCCCGGTCGTCCAATATCAGATCACCCCCATGATCCTCCATGATCTTTTTCACGATCGCCAGTCCCAGACCGGTGCCCTTAGCCCGCGTCGTCACATAGGGCTCGGTGAGCCGCTCCCGCTCTTGCGCGGGAAGTCCACGACCATTGTCCTCGACCGCCACTACGACTTGCTCGGGTTCCTGGGTGATTCGGACCAGAACTTGGCCAACGGGCAGAGGCGTATCCGGCCGTTTCTTCCGCGCCTCAATGGAGTCGGCGGCGTTCTGCAGCAAATTCGTCAGCGCTTGCCCGACCTGGCGCGCATCGCACGGTACCGCCACCGGGCCGTCGGGAAACTCCATCGAATAGGCGATTTTTGGGTGGGCGCTCTGCTGAAGAAATATGGCCTGCTGGCAGAGGTGAACGAGATTCTCCGGTCGGATGACCGGCGACGGCATCCGGGCGAAGGACGAGAATTCATCAACCATGCGGCCGATATCGCCGACCTGGCGCACGATCGTATCGGTGCAGACGGTGAAGGTCTCCGGATCGCTCTTGATTTCCTTCAGATATTTCCGCTTGAGGCGCTCGGCGGAGAGTTGGATCGGCGTCAGCGGGTTTTTGATCTCGTGCGCGATGCGCCGTGCCACGTCCGCCCATGCCGCCTTGCGCTGCGCCGACAGGAGCTCCGTCACATCATCGAAGGTGACGACGAAGCCCCTGAGGCCAGCCTCGCCGACTTCGGCGACCACCCGGACCAGCAACGTCCGTGTATGGGCACCGCGCAGCAGCCGGATCTGGCTCGTCGCGACGCGGTTCGGGCGGACCCGCGCCGCCTCCACGAGTTCCGCCATCTCGGGGGTCACCGCCGCTAGGTCCTGCCCCACCATGCTTCCCAGATCGGTACCCAACAGCTCGGACGCGGACCGGTTCGGAAGGTTGATCCGGCCATGCACGTCAAGACCGATCACGCCCGCCGAGACGCCGGAGAGGACCAGCTTGGTGAACCGGCTGCGCTCCTCGAGCCGGCGATTGGCATCGATCAGATCGCCGCGCTGGCTCTCGAGTTGCGCGGCCATCCGATTGAAGGCACGGCTGAGGGAGCCGATCTCGTCGTTCTTCGAGCCTTCGCGGACCCGCACGGACAGGTCGCCCGTACTCACTTGCTGTGCCGCTGCGAAGAGGCTGCTGATTGGCCGAACCAGCTGAGTGGCGAAGATCAGCGCGACCCAGATCGCCGCGAACAGTAGAAGCAGGGCGACGATAAAGAAGATCAGGGCGAAGGTGATCTGCAATCCGGACCGTTGTCCCTCCAGCCGTTCATAGAGCTGCGCGGCCCCTTCCGTCTTGTCGAGATGGTTCAATACGCGGCCGTCCACCACGCGGCCGACATAGAGGAAAGTGTCGGCGTAATCGTCGAGCCGCACCAGGGCGCGAACGCGGTCCTCGGTATCGCTCGGCAGAACCACCACCTCGCCGCGCCGGGCTCGATCGAGCGCCCACTCAGGCAGATCGAGGTCGAACTCGAGCATCAGGCTGTAGCCGGCGTGGGCGAGGATCTGACGCTCTTCGTCGATGATGACCGCCTCGGTGAGCGAGCGCAGCGTCGACTGCAGCTCCATCACCTGCTCGACACGCTGGCGGTTGGTCAGCAGGATCGGACCTTCCCGGCGCAAGTCGTTGGCCATCGCCAAGGCTTCGGCGCCGATCCGCTGCTGGTGCTCTTCCAGATAGGCCTTGGCGACGATCAGCGAGTCCCGCACGGCGGTCTGGACGCGCTCGCTGAACCAGGCCTCCATACCGAGATTGAGGAACAAGGCGGAGAAGGTGGCGACGATGATCGTCGGCGTCACCGCGACCAAGCTGAACAGCAGGACAAGGCGCGCGTGAAGCCGGGCGCCGGCAAGACCGCTCCGCCTCTCCATCCAGAGCATGACGAGCCGCCGCGCCACGAGCGTCCCGAGAAGCAGCAGGACGACGAGGTTCAACAGCAGCAGAAGCAGAATCGTATCGGGCTTCGGCGCGATCCCGAACGCACCGGTCAGCGCCAGGTAGGTCGCGAAGCCCGACAGCAACGCGGCAACCAGCAGCGTGACCGCGAGCTTCCGCTCGAGCCTGACGCTCCGCCCCCAACGCGTGAGCCGTCGGAGCATCTTGACGGGTGACGCGGCGATGTCGCTAGTCACGGCCGGGCCGGCTACGGTCGCGCCCTCTGCGGGCGTGATTTCTGATGCATCAATAGGATCGCCACTCGGATCACCTATTTTATGCTCCGGACCACACGGATGTCCAACTCCCGGATTTTCTTACGTAATGTGTTACGGTTGAGGCCGAGGAGCTGCGCCGCGCGGATCTGGTTGCCCCGCGTCGCCTCGAGGGTAAGCGCGATCAGCGGCCGCTCGACCTCGCGCAGAACCCGATCATAGAGGCCAGCGGCCGGAAGGCCTTCCTTATGCGCCGCAAAGTACTCCCGCAGCTGGCGTTCGGCGGCAGCGCCGAGCGATTCACCGGCTGGCAGCGGCAGCGATGCGGTCGGCGCCTCTGCGAGTTCCGCCTCGATCGCGTCGAGTCCGATCACGTCCTCGCTGTACAGCACCGCCAAGCGCCGCACCAAATTCTCCAGCTCCCGCACATTGCCCGGCCACATATAGGCCTTGAGCCGCTCCAGCGCGGCCGCATCGAGCGATTTCGGCGGCAACCCGTCGGCTCGCGCCTCGGCGAGAAAATGACGCACGAGATCGGCGATATCCTCGGCGCGTTCGCGCAGCGGCGGCAGCCGGATCGGAACGACGTTCAGGCGATAGAACAGATCCTCACGGAACAGCCCCTGACGGACGAGCTGCGGCAGGGCGCGGTGCGTGGCGGCGACGATCCGAACGTCGGCCCGGATCGGCAGGCGGCCGCCGACGGTCGTGTATTCTCCTTGCTGCAGGACACGCAGCAAGCGGGTCTGGGCTTCGAGCGGCATGTCGCCGATCTCGTCGAGAAAGAGCGTCCCGCCGGCGGCCTGCTCGAACCGGCCAGAGCTGCGGGTCAACGCACCGGTGAAGGCCCCCTTCTCATGGCCGAACAGTTCGCTCTCGATTAGCTCGCGGGGAATCGCCGCCATATTGACGGCGACGAACGGCCCAGCGCGCCGCTTTCCGAAATCATGAAGCGCGCGCGCCACCAGCTCCTTTCCCGTCCCGGATTCGCCGGTGATCATCACCGTCAGGTCAGTCGCCATCAGGCGGGCGAGGACGCGATAGATGTCCTGCATGGCCGGCGAGCGACCGATCAGCGGCAGCGCCTCCTCGTCGGCGGGCGCAGCTTCCCCGGCAGCGACGCTGTGCGGCTGGTTCAACGCACGCTCGACCGCGCCGACGAGTTCGCGAAGGTCGAACGGCTTCGGCAGATACTCGAACGCACCGCGCTCGGTCGCCCGCACCGCGGTGAGCAGCGTGTTCTGTGCGCTCATCACGATCACCCGCAGGTTCGGCCGCAGCTTCTTGATGCGCGGAATGAGGTCGAGGCCGTTCTCGTCCGGCATCAGAACGTCGGTGATGACCAGATCGCCCTGCCCGTCGTTGACCCACTGCCACAGGGTCGCGGCATGGCCGGTGGCGCGGACCTGATGGCCCAGCCGACCGAGCGCTTGGTCCAGTACCGTGCGAATCGCACGGTCGTCATCGGCGACGAGGATTGTTGCTGTCATTCCAGCTCCCTCGAAACGGGCGCCATCGGAAGCCTTACGCTGAAAACTGTACGCCGCGGTTCACCGTTGAACTCGACCACCCCGCCATGGTCGCCGACGATCTTGGCGACAAGGGCGAGGCCAAGCCCCTTCCCGCCTATCTTGGAAGTGACGAACGGATCGAACAGATGCGGGCGCAGATCCTCGGGAACGCCGCCCCCATTGTCCTGCACACTGATCAGCAGCGGAAGATGCACCCGTGCCTGACTTCCCGGCGCCGCGAGACGCACGCCGTCCTGATAGCGCGTCGTCAGAATAATGGCGCCGTCCGTCTCCGCGGTCGCCTCCGCCGCGTTCTTGACCAGGTTCAGGAAGACCTGGATCAGCAAATCCCGATTGCCGTAGACCGGAGGTAGCGAGGGGTCATAGGACTCCATGATGCGCCGGCCGCGGGCGAAGCCGCTTTCCGCCACACGCCGGACGTGCTCCAGGATCTGATGAATGTTGACGGCGCTGCGCTCGATCGGCCGCTGATCGGAGAACATCTCCATACGATCGACGAGGCCGACGATCCTGTCCGCCTCTTCGCAGATCAGGCGCGTGAGTTGCAGGTCGTCGGCGCTCGCGTTCCGCTCGAGCAGTTGTGCCGCGCCACGAATGCCGGATAGCGGATTCTTCACCTCATGCGCCAGCATCGCCGCCATCGCCGTGACCGACCGCGCGGCCCCGCGATGCGTCAGTTGCTGATCGATCTTGTGCGCGATCGTGAGCTGCTGCACGGAAACCACGACGCAGTCCGGTGCCTCGGCGATTGGCGCCGCACCGGCACTGATCACGTGCGAACCGATCCGCGGCGTCTCCAGCGTGATGCCGTATTCCGACATGCTGCTGCCGGTGGCGCGGACTTGATCGATCAGCGCGATCAATGGGCTGTCCGCGGGAACGAGGTCCCGGATGCGCCGGCCGACTAGGGCGGCCGCGCCGCTGTCGAAGAACTGCTCGGCGGCGTGATTGACGGCGCGAAAGCAGCCGGCCTCGTCGATGACGAAGACCGGCTCCGGCAGCGCATTCAGGATTGCGGCGGACTCGACCGTCACCGGAGGCGATCCCGGGGGTGGCGATGAGGGAGCCGGCTTGACGAGAGGAACCGCCCGCTGCGCCATCAGGCTGCGGCCTTGCGATCGAGAAGCGGCGCATAGAAGGCGTGGATCAGTTCCCTGACCCGCCGCGGATCGCTCGTCTGATTGACGGAGGCTCGGAACTCGGCGGAACCTGTCAGGCCCTTGCTGTACCAGGCGACGTGCTTGCGCCCGATCCGCGAGCCGGTTTCGGCGCCGTAATGCAGCAGCATGTCCTCGTAATGCGCGAGCACCGTCGCAAGCTGCTCGTCCAGCGGCGGATCCGGCAACATCTCGCCGGTCCGCAGGTAATGGATCACCTGCCGCAGGAACCAGGGGCGCCCATAGCAGCCACGGCCGATCATCACGCCGTCGGCGCCGGATTCCTCTAGCGCCCGGACGACGTCGGCAAAGCTGTTGATGTCCCCATTGACGATGACCGGGATACGCACGGCCTCCTTCACCTGACGGACAAAGCCCCAGTCGGCGCTGCCGTTATAGAGTTGGCAGCGAGTCCGGCCATGCACCGTCACCATCTGGATGCCGCAGGCTTCGGCGATCCGCGCGAGGTTCGGCGCGTTGCGGTTCCGGTCGTCCCAGCCGGTGCGCATCTTCAGGGTCACGGGCAGCGGCACGGCCTTCACCGTGGCCTCGAGAATCCGGGCGGCATGGGCTTCGTCGCGCATCAGCGCCGATCCGGCATGACCGTTGACAACCTTCTTCACCGGGCAACCGAAATTGATGTCGATAATCGCCGCGCCGCGGTCCTGGTTCAGCTTCGCCGCCTCGGCCATGACCTCCGGCTCGCAGCCGGCAAGCTGCACCGCCATCGGGAATTCCTCGGCGCAGTTGGTCGCCATCTTCATCGATTGCCGCGACTGGCGGATCATCGCCTGGCTGGCGATCATCTCCGACACGACCAGCCCCGCCCCGCTTCGCTTCACCAGACGGCGGAACGGCATGTCCGTCACGCCCGACATGGGCGCGAGGATCACCGGATCGGCGATATCGATTGAGCCAATTTTTATGCCCATTTTCTAGGCATCCCACGCTTCTGCACAAAAAATCATCTTACCCCGCCTTTTTACCGGCTTCCTGCGATAATGCAAACGGGATCCGGCCGTCTGAAGGACTCCCCCTGTGCTCTCCCGCCCCTTCCATGTTCCAGCCCCGAAGGCTCAGCGGAGTGTCGGCAGATCTTCGACCCTACCTGCGCTGAGGATGGAGATGTGGCGCGTAATCTCGCCGACGTCCCAGTCCCACCACCGAAGCTCCAAAAGTCGGGCGATGCGCTTCTCGTCAAAGCGCATCCTGACGACCCGCGCCGGGTTTCCGGCAACGATCGCATAGGGCGGGACGTCACCGGCGACAACGGATCGAGCCCCGATGATGGCCCCGTCGCCGACTGTGACACCAGGCAGAACCAAGCTGTCGTAGCCGATCCAGACGTCATTACCGACCGTCGTGTCGCCTCGGCGACGGAAGTTGAACTCACCCTCGAACCGGTTGCGCCAATCGGGGCCGAAGATCGGGAACGGAAACGTGGTAATCCCGTCCATGCGGTGATTGCCACCGTTCATAATAAATTTGGTTCCCGTGGCCATCGCGCAGAATTTGCCGATCTTCAGGCGGTCTCCCGTGAATTCGTAATGATAGAGGATATTGCGGCGGAAGGCCTCTGGCCCCTCAGGGTCGTCGTAATAAGTGAAATCGCCGATCTGGATATTCGGCAGGTCCGTCAGGTTCTTGACGAACATGATACGAGGGTGTTCCGGGACAGGATGCAGCAGGTTCGGATCGGGGCCGAGAATTGCGGGGGACATAGGCTTCTGTAGCACCGCTCGGTTATTGCCCATCCGCAGCGAGCAGGACGTCCGAAACGAACTTGACGCCTGGATAGGCAAGCGTGAGGAACAGATAGCCCAGCAACACGATCCGGGTGGCCCGGCGGCCGCGCAGGCCGGTCCGGTGATGCACCGCCAGAACGCCCGCGATCGTGGCGAAGGCCAGCAACGAGAACAGCGTCTTATGATCGAACTCGAGCAGGCGGCCCGTCGCGAGGAACTGTGTCGCCACCCCGCTGACGAGGCCGGCGCCGAGCACGACGACCGAGGCGCGCAGCAGCGCGACCTGCAACGCCTCGCCGTCCGCCACGGAGGGCAGAATATCCGAGAGGGCCGTCGGCCGCTTCCGCTTCAGCGCCCGCTCCTGGAAGAAAACCGAGAGCCCGGCGATCGCGGCGAGCGTCAATAGGCCATAGGTCGCCACCGATATCAGGATATGCAGATCGAGCCAGACGGCGGACAGCGGCATGGTCAAAGGCGCGGATGCCGTACGGCTGAACAGCGTGGCGCCGACGCCGAGAAGAAGGAGATAGGGCAGCAGCAACGGCGTCAGCCGCCATGCTTCCCGGTTGAGCAGGACGAGACCTGCGAACAGCAACATGGTAGCCGCGATGCTGATCCAAACCGCGACCGAGAAGCCGGTCATCCAGCCATGCGACAGCCGGGCGACGGTCAAGGTTAACGGTCCCGCGACGGCGATGGCCAACACCACCCAATAGAGACCATCCCGCCCGCCGTCGCGGCGGAGCGAGAGCAGAAACGCCGGGACGAGGGCCGCGAGCGCCGACAGGTTGAGGGCAAGAGCACTGCTCATAGGCGGAGGTTATACAGCTTGGTCCTCTCCGCTGCCAGAAGGTGCATGCCGTCAGACCTTGCCAATCCTGCCCTTGGCAAACGCTGCCCCGCAAACTAGTACTTGCTGCCCAAAGCTTTTCGAGCCGGTCCTCATACTTCGACGAGCCCAGTATGAGAACCTCATGTTGAGCTCGTCGAAGTATGAGGTCCAATGTCCATATCCGTCGCCCTGGTCGTCGCTGCCGGACGCGGTCAACGCTTTGGCGGCGAGGCACCGAAACAGTACCAGCCGATGGCCGGCCGGCCGGTGATCCGTCACTGCCTGGAGACCTTCGCGGCCCACCCGCAGATTTCCGCGGTCCGGACTATCATCCATTCCGACGACCGGGAGCGCTATGACGCGGCAACCGCCGGTCTTTCCCTCCTGGACCCCGTGATCGGCGGCGCCGATCGCCAGCAGTCCGTTCTGAACGGTCTTGAAAGCCTGGCACCCATGGCGCCGGAGCGGGTGCTGATCCACGATGCCGCCCGGCCCCTGGTCGACGCCGGGACGATTGACCGGACTCTTGCGGCGCTGGATCGCGCCCCAGGGGCGATCGCGGCGGTTCCCCTCGCCGATACGGTCAAGCGTGCGGCCGGCGACCTCACGGTGGCAGAGACCCTGGACCGGAGACAGCTCTGGCGCGCCCAGACGCCCCAGGGCTTTCGCTATGCCGAGATCCTGGCGGCGCACCGGTCCCAGGCAGGCGCAGGGCTGACGGACGATGCCGCGGTGGCGGAAGCCGCCGGGCTGCCGGTTGCGCTGGTCCATGGGGCCGAAGAAAACTTGAAGATTACGACGACGGACGATCTATTGCGCGCCGAACGGCTATTGACGGGCGCGGCTATGGAGTTTCGTACAGGCACGGGATTCGACGTGCACCGGTTCGGGTCGGGCACCGGCGTCACGCTCTGCGGCGTTCGAGTTCCCCATGACCGCGGTCTCGAGGGGCATTCGGACGCGGATGTCGGGCTGCACGCCCTGACCGACGCGATTCTGGGCGCCGTAGGTGCAGGCGACATCGGGCAGCATTTTTCGCCCAGCGACCCGCGTTGGCGCGGCGCGGACTCGGCCCAATTTCTCGCCTTCGCGAGCGAGCAGGTCGCCGCCCTCGGCGGCCGGATCGTTCACCTCGACGTGACGCTGATCTGCGAGCGGCCGAAGGTGGCGCCGCATCGCCAGGCGATGGTCGACCGGATTGCCGGCATTCTCGCGCTTCCGTCCCGGCAGGTCAGCGTCAAGGCAACAACGACCGAAGGCCTGGGCTTCACCGGCCGCGGCGAAGGAATCGCGGCCCAGGCCGTCGCGACCGTCACCCTGCCCGCCGCCACCTGATCCGAAAGATTATCATGCGCCTGACGTCGCCGCCGGAAAACCTGAGCTTCTGGCATCCGGCATGCCTGGCCGCGACCTGGTTCGGCAGCGGGTTCATGCCATACACGCCGGCGACGTTCGCGTCGGCCGTCGCCCTGCCCATCGGCTGGGCGATCCATCTCCATGCGGGTTGGGTTGGCCTCGTGATTGCGGCGATCGCGGCCTTTACGGCCGGTCTCTGGGCCTCGGGCATCTATATCGAGCGCAGCGGCATCGACGATCCGGGGCAGGTGGTGATCGATGAGGTGGCCGGCCAGTGGCTGACTCTCGCGGTCGTGCCCTTGAATCCGCTGTTCTACGTTCTCGCCTTCATCTTGTTCCGCATCGCCGATATCCTGAAGCCTTGGCCGGCGCGCTGGGCAGACCGGAGCGTGGCCGGGCCCTGGGGCGTGATGATGGATGATATCTTCGCTGCGCTCTATGCCGGAGCCGTTCTACTGCTGCTCGATAACTGGGTGCTCTAGGATGGATGTTCCGGAGAGCCTGATTGGTGACGCGGAGGCGCTGCTCACCGCATACCGGCAGGCGGGTCTGCGCGTGGCGACGGCCGAATCCTGCACCGGCGGCTTGGTCGCTGCCATCCTGACCGAGATTGCCGGATCCTCCGACGTGGTCGAGCGCGGCTTCGTCACTTACTCGAACGAGGCGAAAACCGATCTTCTCGGCGTTCCGGTGGATCTGCTGAAGGCACACGGCGCCGTCAGCGCCGAAGTCGCCCGCGCCATGGCCGACGGCGCACTGCGCAACGCCCGGGCTGATGTATCCGTGGCGGTCACCGGGATCGCCGGTCCTGGCGGCGCCACGCCGGAGAAGTCGGTCGGGCTGGTGTTCCTCGGCTGCGCCCGCGGTGGCGTTCCGACGATGGTCGAGCGCCATCACTTCACCGGCGACCGCCAAGCGGTGCGCTTGGCTTCGGTCGAAGCAGCGTTCGCGCTTCTGCGCTGCCAGCTGAGGCCCAACTGAGGCAATGAACGGAACTGCCGGGATCGGCATGGAAATTTTCGGTGTAGATTTCAGCGGCGCCGAAGCTGCCGGTCGGGCGATCTGGGTCGCCGCCGGCCGCTTCGAGTATGACAGTCTTTACATCGAGAGCTGCCGGCCGGGAGCGGAGCTTCCCGGATCGGGCGTCGGGCGGGCGGTCTGCCTCGCCGCCCTCGCCCGGTTCATCGCCCAGCAGAAGAATGCAGCCTTCGGGCTCGACTTCCCGTTCAGCCTGGCGGCGCCGTTCATCGGGGGAATGCGCTGGGAGGACTATGTCAGGAACTTTGCCATGCGCTACCCGACGGCCGACGCGTTTCGCCAAGCCTGTCGCGGAGTCGCGGGCGGCCGCGAGCTGAAGCGCGCGACGGATCGCGTATCCCGGGTGCCTTTCGCCGCCTACAATCTGCGCCTCTATCGCCAAACCTACTACGGTATCCGCGATCTTCTGGCACCGCTGGTCCAGGAGGAATCCGCCTGCATCTTACCAATGCAGGCGCCGATCGAAGGCAAGCCCTGGCTCTTCGAAATCTGCCCGGCCTCGACGCTGAAAGCGATGCGCTTTTATCCCTCCTACAAGGGGCGGGATCCCCTGCTCCGAGAGGCCCGTCAGCGCATTCTGGACGAACTCGTCGCTCGCGGCGCCCTAATGCCCCTGGCGGCGAAGTTGGAAGAGCGGGTACTCGACGATCCCGGGGGCGATGCCCTCGACAGCGTAATCGCCGCGGTCGCGACAGGGCAGGCTGCCGCCCTCTCGGCCGAGAGCCACCGGCCCAGCCAACTTGAGCGCGTCGAGGGCCGGGTGTATTTCGCGGCGACGGGAACTGTGAAGGGGGCTGTTCAGGCGGGCCGTGACACCGGGTTGCCGGCCGGCGGGCCATAGAGCTGGCGTGCGCGCGCCTCGAAGGCCGCGACCATCCGGCGCACCGCCTCGTTGAACAAGGTGCCGATGATCTTCTGCAGCAGCGCCGAGCGGAACTCGAAATCGACATAGAAATCGAGGAGGCAGCCTCCATCCGGCCCCGGGTCGAACTTCCAGTGGTTGTTCAGATACCGGAACGGCCCCTTGGTATAGGCGACGTCGATCCGCATCTCCGGGCGGTTCAGATGAACCCGGCTGGTGAACCGCTCGCGCACCATCTTGAAGCCGATCACCAGGTCGGCCTCGACCGTGTCGCCTTCACGCTTGCGGACGCGCGCGGCGAGACACCAGGGAAGGAACTCCGGATAGCTCTCGACGTCGGCGACGAGATTGAAGAGATCTTCTGGCTTGTAGGGCAGCAGCCGCTGTTCCGCGTGAGTCGGCATGAAAATTGACCTATTCGGCGGCGGTTTGCTCGTGCAGCCGGGCTTTTCGCGCAGCGCGTAGTTTCTCGAAATCGCTGCCGGCGTGGTAGGAGGAGCGGGTCAATGGCGATGCGGCCGCGAGTAGGAAGCCCTTGCCAAGAGCCAGCGTGCGATACTGCCCGAACTCCTCCGGCGTGACGAAGCGGGCGACCGGATGATGGCGCGGCGTCGGCTGCAGATACTGCCCGATCGTCAGGAAATCGACATCGGCCGTGCGCAGATCGTCCATCACCTGGAGCACTTCCTCCTTCTCCTCGCCGAGGCCGACCATGAGCCCCGATTTGGTGAACATCGCCGGGTCGATCTCCTTCACATGGGACAGGAGCTTCAGCGACTGGAAGTAGCGGGCGCCCGGACGCACCGGCCGATAGAGCCGCGGCACGGTCTCCAGATTGTGATTGAAGACGTCCGGCCGGGCCTCGACGACGGTTTCGATCGCGCCCGGCTTGCGCAGGAAATCGGGAGTCAGCACCTCGATCGTCGTACCTGGCGCGCTCTCGCGAATGCGCCGGATGACCTCGGCGAAATGCCCTGCCCCGCCGTCCGGCAGGTCGTCGCGATCGACCGAGGTGATCACGACATGGCTCAAGGCCAATGCGCCGACCGCCTCGGCGACATGCGCCGGCTCATGCGGGTCGAGCTGGTCCGGCCGGCCGGTCGCGACATTGCAGAAGGCACAGGCGCGGGTGCAGACGCTGCCGAGGATCATTACCGTCGCATGCTTCTGCTTCCAGCATTCGCCGATATTCGGACAGGCCGCCTCCTCGCAGACGGTATTCAGACCGAGCCGCCGCATCAGCTGCCGGGTTTCGTGATACTCGTGCGAGGTCGGCGCCTTGACGCGGATCCAGTCCGGCTTCCGCGGGATCGGCGTGGCGGGCCGGTCCGCCTTCTCAGGGTGGCGGAGCTTGGCCCTCGGGTCGAGCGCACTCATGCGGATAGGCCTTCCATGGAGCTAGAAGTGGATCGCGCGTCCATAGGCGTCAAGCACGCTCTCATGCATCATTTCCGAGAGCGTCGGATGCGGGAAGATCGTGTGCATCAACTCGGCCTCGGTAGATTCGAGCGTCCGCGCGATGGTGAAGCCCTGGATCAGCTCGGTGACTTCCGCGCCGATCATATGGGCGCCGAGCAGTTCTCCGGTCTTCGCGTCGAATACGGTCTTGACCATTCCCTCGGGCTCGCCCAGCGCGATCGCCTTGCCATTGCCGACGAACGGGAAGTGGCCGATCTTGAGTTCGTGGCCCGCCGCCTTCGCAGCCGCCTCAGTCAGGCCGACGCTGGCGATCTGCGGCCGACAATAGGTGCAGCCGGGGATTTTCGTCCGATCCAGCGGATGCACCCCCTCGATTCCGGCGATCCGCTCGACGCAGAGCACGCCCTCGTGGCTCGCCTTGTGCGCCAGCCAGGGCGGGCCGACCACGTCGCCGATCGCGTAGACGCCGGGCTCGCCCGTGCGGCACCACTCGTCGACGAGGATGCGGCCCTTGTCGACCTGGACCTTCGTGCCCTCGAGGCCGAGTTCCTCGACATTGGCGACGATGCCGATGGCGAGAATGACGCGCTCGACGGTGACATCGCTCGTCTTATCGCCGTGGGCGATCGTCGCCGTCACCGAGTCGCCGGACGCCTTCATTCCCTTCACCATCGCGCCGGTGATGATCTTCATGCCCTGCTTCTCGAAGGCCTTGCGGGCGAAGGCCGAGATTTCCTCGTCTTCGGCGGGAAGGATGCGGTCGATCACTTCAATCACCGTCACCTCGGCGCCGAGATCGCGATAAAAGCTGGCGAACTCCATGCCGATGGCACCGCTGCCGACCACCAGCAGCGATTTCGGCATGCGATCGGGGACCATCGCCTCCTTATAGGTCCAGATCCGCTTGCCGTCGGGCTCGAGCCCGGGCATGGTCCGGGCCCGCGCGCCGGTCGCCAGGATGATATGCTTGGCCGTCAAATCGGCGACCGGCTTCCCGTCCTTGGTCACCGCCAGCTTGCCGGGACCGTTCAGCCGGCCATGGCCGTCGAACACCGTGACTTTGTTCTTCTTCAGAAGATGCTTGACCCCGTTCGCCAACTGCCCGGCGACCTTGCGGCTGCGCTTGACGATCTTTGACATGTCGAAGGCGATGTCCTTCGCGCTGAAGCCATATTCGTCGAGATGATGCAGCAGGTGCGAGATCTCCGAGGTGCGGAGCAGCGCCTTGGTCGGGATGCAACCCCAGTTCAGGCAGATGCCGCCGAGATGCTCGCGCTCCACCACCGCCGTCTTCATGCCGAGCTGGGCGGCGCGGATGGCGGCGACATAGCCGCCGGGGCCGCCGCCGACCACGATGAGGTCAAAGGACGTATCGGCCATCGCACGCAACTCCTACAGCAGCATCGTCAGGGGATCTTCGATCAACCTCTTGAAGGCGGCGAGAAACTCGGCGCCGGTCGCCCCGTCGACGACCCGGTGATCGACGGAGAGGGTACAGCTCATGACCGTCGCGACGGCCAGCGAACCGTCGCGGACGATCGGCCGCTGCTCGCCGGCGCCGACCGCGAGGATCGCCCCCTGCGGCGGATTGATGACGGCCGAGAACTCGCGGATTCCGTACATCCCGAGATTCGAGACGCTGAAGGTCCCCCCTTGATACTCCTCGGGCTTCAGCTTGCCCTCACGGGCGCGGCCGGCCAGGTCCTTCATCTCGTTCGCGATCTCGGCGAGACCCTTGGCGTCGGCGTTGCGGACGACGGGCGTAATCAGCCCGTTCGGGATCGCGACGGCGACCGAGATGTCGGCCGACTGGTAAAGGCGGATCGCCGCCTCGGTCCAGGAGGCGTTCGCCGCCGGAACCTGGCGGAGCGCGAGCGCCGAGGCGCGGATCACGAAATCGTTCACCGACAGCTTGTACTTCCCGTCGGCGCGGCCGTTGAGATCCTGGCGAATCTTCAGCAGCGCATCGATCTCGCAATCGATGGTCAGATAGAAATGCGGCGCCTCGCGCTTCGCCTCGCTCAGCCGGCGGGCGATCACCTTGCGCATGTTGCTGTTCGGCTGTTCGGTGAATGCCGGCAGCCCCGCCTCGCGTGCGGCGGCCGGAGCCTCCGCCGGGGCCGGCTCGGGGCGCGCTTCTGCGCGGGTCTCTGGCCGACTTAGGGCCGCGTCGATATCCGTCTTGACGATTCGGCCATTCGGTCCACTGCCGGTTACACCGGTCAGGTCCAGCCCGGCCTGGGCGGCCATGCGGCGGGCGAGCGGGCTCGCGAAGACACGGTCTTCACCATCATGCCTCGGAGCCGGGGCACTCTCCGGTGCACCTGCTTTAGCTGGGGCTGGGGCTGGCGCCGGGGCCTCCGCTTTCGCTGGTTCGGGCGACGGCTTCGGTTCTTCGGGCGGTGCGGCTTTCGGCGTTTCGACGGGCGCCGCCACGCCCCCACCGTCCTTGAGGGCGCTTTCCTCCTCGCCCTCTTCGAGCAGCAGGGCGATGACCGCGTTCACCTTCACCCCCTCGCTGCCCTCCGGCACCAGGATCTTGCCGAGCTTGCCCTCGTCGACCGCCTCGACCTCCATCGTCGCCTTGTCGGTCTCGATCTCGGCGATCACGTCGCCCGGCTGAACCGCGTCGCCTTCCTGCTTGTGCCACTTCGCCAGATTGCCTTCCGTCATCGTCGGCGACAAAGCCGGCATCAGAACCTTGATCGGCATTTCTTTCCCCTTGTGGGCTCCCCGGGTGGGTTCGCGGATGGGCTCGCCGGCGTCAGGACCGGTAGCAGACGGCGCGCGCCGCCTTGACGATATCGTCGGGTTGCGGCAGCGCCAGCTTCTCCAGATTGGCGGCGTAGGGCAGCGGCACGTCGGCCCCCGTAACTCGCGCTACCGGGGCGTCGAGCCAGTCGAACGCCTGCTCCATCATCACGGCGGCAAGCTCCGCGCCGATTCCGGCGAAGGCCCATCCCTCCTCAACGCTCACCAGCCGGTTCGTCTTCTTGACCGATTCGACGATGGTGGCGGTATCCATCGGACGGATGGTTCGCAGGTCGATCACCTCGGCATCGATGCCTTCCTCGGCAAGCCGCTCGGCCGCCGCTATCGCCTGGCCGACCTGGATGGAAAAGGCCGTGATCGTCACATCGGCGCCAGAGCGAACGACCTTGGCCCGGCCGATCGGAACCGTGAAGTCGGGGTCCTTCGGCACCTCGAAGCTCTGGCCGTAGAGAATCTCGTTCTCCAGGAAGATCACCGGATTGGGATTGCGGATGGCGGATTTCAGCAGGCCCTTGGCATCCGCCGCCGAATAGGGGGCAACCACGATCAGGCCCGGGACGTGGGCGTACCAACTCGAATATTCCTGGGAGTGCTGCGCCCCGACCCGCGCCGCGGCACCGTTCGGACCGCGGAAGACGATCGGGCAGCCCATCTGACCGCCGGACATATAACGGGTCTTCGCCGCCGAATTGATGATCTGATCCATCGCCTGCATGGCGAAGTTGAAGGTCATGAACTCGACGATCGGCCGCAGGCCGTAATAGGCGGCGCCGACGGCCAGCCCAGTAAAGCCATGTTCCGTAATCGGCGTGTCGACCACCCGCTTCGGGCCAAATTCTTCGAGCAGTCCCTGGCTCACCTTATAGGCGCCCTGATACTCCGCGACTTCCTCGCCCATCAGGAGCACCGAGGGGTCGCGCCGCATCTCCTCGACCATGGCGTCGCGCAGCGCCTCACGGACCGTCGTGGTGACGGTCTCGCCGCGGAACGGCTCTTCCTCCGTACCAACCTCGGCCAGCCGGTTGGCGAGTGGCGAGGCGGGCCTGACCTGAGGCGGCTGCGCGTCGACGGGGCGATCCGGGCCGGGCTGCCCCTCGTCGCTGGCGGGCCTCTCAGGCGCCGTCGTCGAAACCACCGGCCCCGACTGACTGGCGCCATTCTGGCTCCCACCGTCCTTGAGGGCGCTTTCCTCCTCGCCCTCTTCGAGCAGCAGGGCGATGACCGCGTTCACCTTCACCCCCTCGCTGCCCTCCGGCACCAGGATCTTGCCGAGCTTGCCCTCGTCGACCGCCTCGACCTCCATCGTCGCCTTGTCGGTCTCGATCTCGGCGATCACGTCGCCCGGCTGAACCGCGTCGCCTTCCTGCTTGTGCCACTTCGCCAGATTGCCTTCCGTCATCGTCGGCGACAAAGCCGGCATCAGAACCTTGATCGGCATCTTACTCCCCTTGCAGAAAAACGAGACGCGACGGCGGCGTCATGCGGCGGCTCTTCCGCACGTCACGCTTCCGCGAGGACATCGGTATAGAGCTCGGACGGGTCGGGTTCGGGACTGTTCTGCGCGAACTCGGTCGCCGCGGAGATCACTTCTCGGATCTCCCGGTCGATGTTCTTCAAACCCGCTTCGTCGGAATGCTGGCCCTCGAGCAGATGCTTGCGCAGCGTATCGATCGGATCGTGCTCCTGGCGCATCTTGCTGACCTCCTCCTTGGTCCGGTACTTCGCCGGGTCGGACATCGAGTGCCCGCGATACCGGTAGGTCAGCATTTCGAGGATATAAGGGCCCTTGCCGGCTCGGACATGCGCCACGGCCTTGTCGCCGGCCGCGTTCACGGCCAGCACGTCCATGCCGTCGACCTGCTCGCCCGGAATTCCATAGGCCTGGCCGTGCCGGTAGAGATCCTGCTGCGCCGAGGAACGCGCGACGCTCGTTCCCATGCCGTACTTGTTGTTCTCGATGACGTAGATGACGGGCAACTTCCAAAGCGCCGCCATATTGAAGGATTCGTGGACCTGCCCCTGATTCACCGCGCCGTCGCCGAGATAGGTCAGGCAGACATTCCCGTTCTCCAGATAGCGATGGGCGAAGGCGAGACCGGTGCCGATCGGCACCTGCGCGCCGACGATGCCGTGGCCGCCGAAGAAATTCCTCTCGCGGCTGAACATGTGCATGGAGCCGCCCTTGCCTTTCGAATAGCCGCCGCGCCGGCCGGTCAGCTCCGCCATCACCCCTTTCGGGTCCATGCCGCAGGCCAGCATATGCCCATGGTCGCGATAGCTGGTAATGACGGTGTCGTTCTCGGTGATGGCAGCCTGCATTCCGACGACGACCGCTTCCTGGCCGATATAGAGGTGGCAGAAACCGCCGATCAGGCCCATGCCGTAGAGCTGCCCCGCCTTCTCCTCGAACCGCCGGATCAGCAGCATGTCGTGGTAATACTTCAGCAGCTGACCGGAATCGGCAGTTTTAGGCGTCGATTTGGTTTTGCGCTTGGCGGTCGCAGCCATGAATCCTCCCGTCGGCGTCCGTCTTGCCCCCTCACGTGAGGGCGTAAATCCCGTACGGCGCGTCTTTGCTCATAACTAGTACGTGGCGATAACAAAGGCAAGTATGCTTAAAGTTGAGTTAAAACTTTGAAAACAATACGGAAAAGCCAAATTAACTTGATTATAGTTAATTGACGGATTGGGTTGATCTGCCGGATTGGCCGGCAGCTTTACGGCGAGGTATCGTCGTCGAGTAGAATGATCAACTCGTTGGGACGCGCGAAATTCAGTACGGCCCTTGCGCGCTCCTCCAGGAGGTCCGGATCGAGGCTCTCCGGTCGAAGTAGCTCGACCCGGCGCTCGAGGACCCTCCGCTCCGCCGCGATATCCGCAAGCGTCGCCTCCGCATCGCGGATCTGCTGGCTAAGCACGATCCAGGCAATGATTCCGCGATCGCCCTGCACGGCGTGATAGAGGAAGTAAGCAACAAAGCAGGCGGCGACCACCGGTAAGGCGATCAGCCGCGCGCGTTGGCGAAGCTCTTGGATGATGACCATCGCGGATCAGCGAATCATGACCGAATCACTGCCGTCAAGCGTAAAGCGGTCTCGGCGAGCCGCCAGCCCGCTGAGACAGCACGATTTTCATGAATTGCGGCGGAGAGTGGCCATACCCGCATAGCGCGCGGCGGCCCCAAGCTGTTCCTCGATCCGCAGGAGTTGATTGTATTTCGCCAATCGATCAGAGCGCGACAGCGAGCCGGTCTTGATCTGACCGCAATTCGTGGCAACCGCAAGGTCGGCGATGGTCGCATCCTCCGTCTCGCCCGAGCGGTGGGAGAGGACGGCCCGATATCCGGCCTTATGCGCGGTCTCCACCGCCTCCAGCGTCTCCGTCAGCGTCCCGATCTGGTTCACTTTCACGAGAATCGCGTTGGCGACGTTCTGTGCGATCCCGTCGCGCAGGCGCGCCGGGTTCGTGACGAAGACGTCGTCGCCGACGAGTTGGACCCGATCGCCGATCGTGTGCGTCAATGCCGCCCAGCCCTGCCAGTCGTCTTCGGCCATGCCGTCCTCGATCGAGACGATCGGATAACGGCCGACGAGATCCTCGTAGAACCGCACCATGCCGTCGGCATCGAGGGTCTTGCTTTCGCCGGCAAGATTGTATTTGCCGTCCTTGAAGAACTCGGTCGAGGCGGCGTCGAGCGCCAGGGCGACCTGTTCGCCCGGCTTGTAGCCGGCCCGCTCGATCGCCTGCATGATGAAATCGAGGGCTTCCTGGCTGCTCGCCAGATTGGGCGCGAAGCCGCCCTCGTCGCCAACATTGGTGTTGTGCCCGGCGTCCTTGAGGCGGCTCTTGAGCGCATGGAACACCTCCGCGCCCATGCGCACCGCGTCCGCCATGCTGTCGGCGGCCACCGGCATGACCATGAACTCCTGGATGTCGATTGGATTGTCCGCATGGGCGCCGCCATTGATGATGTTCATCATCGGCACCGGCAGTGTGCGGGCCTGAGTGCCGCCGACATAACGGAAGAGCGGCAGCCCCGCCTCCTCCGCCGCCGCCTTCGCCGCCGCCAGGCTGACGCCGAGGATGGCATTCGCGCCCAACCGCGACTTGTTCGGCGTGCCGTCGAGCCGGATCATCAGCTCATCCAGATGCACCTGATCCTCGACATCCATGCCCGACAGCAGGTCGAAAATCTCGCCGTTGACGGCATCGACCGCCTGCATGACACCCTTGCCGCCATAGCGCGCCTTGTCACCGTCGCGCAGCTCGACCGCCTCATGGGCACCGGTCGAGGCACCGGACGGCACGGCGGCCCGTCCGAAGGCGCCGCTCTCCAGCGTCACATCCACCTCGACGGTCGGATTGCCTCGGCTGTCGAGAATTTCCCGCCCGTGAATGTCGATGATCGCGGTCATGGTGTCCCTCTTTCAGTCACAATGTGGGTTCGATGAAGTCGAGAGCGCGCATTTCTTCGGCGCGCAGCCCGGCGTCCTGGGCCAGGAAGAACTCATCGAGTTGCGGCGGCGCAATGCTGGTGCCGGACAGCATCGCATGCACCTGCCCCCGGTGATGGGTCTGGTGGGTGAAGAGATGACAGAGCACGCGGTCCGTCGTCTCGACATAGCGCCGCCCCTCGGAGCGGACCAGCTCGACCGTGCCGCCGACCGCCGCATCGTCCAGCCCGTCGCAGAAGCCGACGAGGCGCAGGTCGGAATCACGCTGCGCCTCGGCGAGATCCGCGAACTGCGCAAAGGGCTCCTGGTCCGCGTAGAGCGCCGGCCCTTTCCCGCCGCGGGTAAGCGCGTCGATGTAATACCAGTCGATAATCAGGATATGGTTCAAGGTCAGGTGAATGGAGGGAAAGAAGCTGACCCGCTTCGCCCGATACTCCGTATCGGAGAGCTTCGCGCACGCATTCAGCAGCCGGTGGTTCGACCAGACATTGTTGCGCGCCATGGCGCGGAACTGCTCGATCATCGACGGCCTCCCCGGTTGGTCGGCGGAGCTAGACTGGGTTTGCCTTCGCCAACCTGTCGAATTCCAGCAAGGTCTGCAGCAGCGCCGGCATCTGTTTCAGCGGCATCATGTTGGGGCCGTCGCTCGGCGCGCGGTCCGGATCCTCATGCGTTTCCATGAACACCGCGGCGACGCCGACGGCGACGGCGGCGCGCGCTAGGACCGGCACGAACTCGCGCTGCCCGCCGCTCGAGCTGCCCTGCCCGCCCGGCTGCTGCACCGAATGCGTCGCGTCGAACACGACCGGATAGCCCGTATCGGCAAGGATCGGCAGGCTGCGCATATCGGTGATCAGCGTATTGTAGCCGAAGCTGGCGCCGCGCTCGCACAGCAGAATTTTTTGGTTGCCGGCTTGCGCCATCTTGGCGGCGACCTGCTTCATGTCCCAGGGCGCCAGGAACTGCCCCTTCTTGACGTTGATCGCCCGGCCGGTTTCCGCCGCGGCGACAAGCAGGTCGGTCTGCCGGCAGAGAAAGGCCGGAATCTGCAGGACGTCGACCGCCTCCGCGACCGGCGCGCATTGATCGGCTGCATGCACGTCGGTCAGCACCGGACAGCCGAAGCTTTCGCGCAACTCCGCGAGGATCGGCAGCCCCTTCGCCATGCCGAC
Source organism: Virgifigura deserti (assembly GCA_003576685.1). GTDB lineage: Bacteria > Pseudomonadota > Alphaproteobacteria > Dongiales > Dongiaceae > Virgifigura > Virgifigura deserti. Next base: position 510,504 of record QOZR01000001.1, on the reverse strand, counting down.
GCCGCGCGCGCCGGACAGGCTCGTCCGGTTCGCCTTGTCGAAGGAGGTTTTGTAGATCAGACCGATACCCAGCTTGCCCGTCAGCTCGGTCAAAGCGTGGCACATCTCCTGCGCGTGGGCTCTGGATTCCAGGGCGCATGGGCCGGCGATCAGCACCAGCGGCCGGTCGTTGCCGATGGAAAGGGGGCCGACTTGGACGTGATGCGGTTCGGTCATGAGCGTCGTACCCGCCTTCCGTTACACGAGACGCGACTGCGCAAGCGCCGCCTCGATGAATGAGGTGAACAGAGGATGCGGTTCGAACGGCCGCGACTTCAGCTCCGGATGGAACTGCACGCCGACGAACCAGCGATGGCCGGGAAGCTCGACGATCTCCGGCAGCACCCCATCCGGCGAGAGCCCGGAGAACAACAGGCCGGCTGCTTCCAGCCGATCCTTGTAATGGATGTTCACCTCGTAGCGGTGACGGTGACGCTCGCTGATCCGGTCTGCCCCGTAAATCTTGTGAACGAGGCTGCCCGGCTGCAGGACGCAGTCATATGCACCGAGACGCATGGTCCCGCCAAGATCGCTCGCGTCGCTCCGACGCTCCAGCACATTGCCGCGCATCCATTCGGTCATCAGCCCGACGACCGGGTCCGCATTGGCCCCGAACTCGGTCGACCCCGCGTTCGGAATATCGGCCAGATTGCGCGCCGCTTCGATCACCGCCATCTGCATTCCGAAGCAGATCCCGAAATAGGGCACATTGCGCTCGCGGGCGAAACGCGCCGCCATCACCTTGCCCTCGGTGCCCCGCTCGCCGAAGCCGCCGGGCACCAGGATGCCGTTGACATTCTCGAGCCGCTGGATCGCGTCGCCTGACTCGAAGATCTCCGAATCGATCCAGTCCAGCTTGACCCGGGCATTGTTGGCGATGCCGCCATGGGCAAGCGCTTCCGCCAGCGATTTATAGGAATCCGGCAGCGAGGTATATTTCCCGACTACGGCGATCGAGACCTCGCCCTCCGGCGCCCGGACCCGCTCGACGACCCGATGCCAGCCTCCGAGGTCCGGCGCCGGCGGCTCGATGCCGAAATGCCGGCAGACCTCGCGATCGAATCCCTGGCTGTGATAGGCGACCGGGACCTGATAGATCGTATCGACGTCGAGTGCCTGGATGACGGCTTCCGGCCGCAGGTTGCAGAAGAGCGCGATCTTGCGCCGCGCGTCGGGCGGAATCTCCCGATCGCAGCGGCACAGCAGGATGTCGGGCTGAATTCCGACGCCAAGCAGCTCCTTGACGGAATGCTGCGTCGGCTTGGTCTTGAGCTCGCCCGCCGAGGGAATCCAGGGAACGAGCGTCAGATGAAGGAACAGCGCGCGCTCGCGCCCGAGCTCGTTGCCGAGCTGGCGAATGGCCTCGAGGAACGGCAAGCTTTCGATATCGCCGACGGTGCCGCCGATCTCGCACAGCACAAAATCCTCGTCGACGATGTCGGCGCGGATGAACTCCTTGATCGCGTCGGTGACGTGCGGAATGACCTGAACCGTGCCGCCCAGATAGTCACCCCGCCGCTCCTTCGCGAGAACGGTGGAATAGATCCGGCCCGCCGTCACATTGTCGCTGCGCCGCGACGCGACACCGGTGAAGCGCTCGTAATGGCCGAGGTCGAGGTCGGTTTCCGCACCGTCGTCGGTGACGTAGACCTCGCCATGCTGGTACGGGCTCATGGTGCCCGGATCGACGTTCAGATAGGGATCGAGCTTCCGCAGCCTGACCTTGAACCCGCGCGCCTGCAGCAGCGCCCCGAGGGCCGCCGCCGAAAGACCTTTGCCGAGTGAGGAGACCACGCCGCCGGTAATGAAAATGAACCGCGTCATGGACCTCACTTATCATACGAACTGACGGTCATCGGCAAGCCCTGATCCTCGCCGACCCGAAAAAACTTCTGATGCACGGAATGTGCTACTGGCCGAGCGGGACGCTCGGGTCGCTCGATTGCGGTTCCGCGGGCTCGACCGGCGCCACCGGCTCCTGCAGCGGCTGCGCTTCAGCTGGTTCCTCAGTGACGGCTGCGGGCGTATCGAAGATCGACGCCGGCTCGCGGGGACCGCTGACGAGCCAAGCTAGGCCGAGGCTGGTGACCATGAAGCAGGCGGCCAGGATCGCGGTGGCGCGGGTCAGCAGGTTGGCCGAGCCACGTCCGGACATGAAGCCGGACATGCCGCCCCCGCCGCCCCCGCCGCCAATGCCGAGGCCGCCGCCCTCGCTCTTCTGCAGCAGCACGACACCGATCAGCGCGACGGCCAGCACCAAATGGATGACTAGGAGAATTGTTTCCATACTCTTTCTTCCGCTCCGGCGCGTCCGCCAAGCTAGCGGTTGCAACACATCGAATTGGGATCCGGCGGTTATGTACTGTCTTTGGCCCGGTTTCGCTAGCCGCAACTTTGGGCGATCGCCCAAAACTCGTCGGCTTTGAGGCTGGCGCCGCCGATCAACGCGCCGTCCACCTCGTCGATCGCGAGAATTTCGGCCGCGTTCGCCGCCTTGACCGACCCGCCATAGAGGATGCGGACCCGATCGCCGTCCGACATCCGGTCCTGAAGCTTGCGCCGCAGATGGCCATGAACCCGCGCGATCTCCTCCACCGTCGGCGTCCGGCCGCTGCCGATCGCCCAGACCGGCTCGTAGGCGATGACGGTGTTCGCCGCCGAGGCCTGCTCCGGCAGGGAGTCGTTCAACTGCCCTTCAACGACGGCCAGCGTCTCGCCGCGCTCGCGGGCGGCCTCGATCTCGCCCAGACAGATAATAGCCGTGAGGCCGGCGGCCAGGGCGGCACGGGCCTTGTCGCGCACGGCGGCATCGGTTTCGCCATGATCGGCGCGCCGCTCGGAATGGCCGACTATGACGAAACGACAGCCGGCATCGGCCAGCATGGCGGCGCTGACATCACCTGTGTGGGCGCCCTTCTCGGCCCAGTGGCAGTCCTGGCCGCCCAGTGCGATCGGGCTCCCGGCAAGCGCCTCTCCAAGCGGGATCAAAAGTGTGGTCGGCGGACAGATCAGCAGATCGCAGGCGAGTTGGCCGGCGGCCGACCCGGCGGCGCGACGCGCCAGATCCTCGGCCAGCGCGAGCCCGTCCGCTCGGCGGCCGTTCATCTTCCAGTTTCCGGCGATCAGAGTGCGACGCTGCGGAGCGCCTGAAGCCGGGCTCATGGGACATCCTGATTGCTGTTGGCGGCCGCCGTTCCGTAACACAAATGGTTGAACGATGCCAGCCACCCGATAACCTCCTTTACCATCGCCCCATTCTTGTTGCCCGGCAATTATCCCCCGCCTATGATGCCGGCAAATTTGTCGACCCTGCCGCTAACGATTTGTTCGGTGTGGCTTTCGTGGAAGGTCGGCAGGGATTCCCTTGATCGAGTACTGCTGCATCCCGTCATGCTGAATACGCTCCGCGCATCCGTGTCCTCCTGGGTCGTCAAGATCCTCTTTCTTCTGCTCGTCGCCAGTTTTGCCGTCTGGGGAATCGGCGACATCTTCCGCTCCCCCGGCCAGGAAGCCACCGTGGCCAAGGTCGGCGACGTCGCGATCACCGGTGAGCAGCTGTCGCGGGAATTCCGCCGTGAGATGAACCGGCTGCAATCGCTGTTCCGGGGGCAGCTCGATGTCGAGCAGGCTCGTCAGATGGGTCTGGACCGGCGCGTCCTCAATGACATGATCTCGCGCACGCTGTTCAACGTCTATGCGACAGAGATCGGCATGACTGTTCCGGATAATCTGGTGGTTCAGCAAATCAGGAACGATCCGGTGTTTCGGAACGATCTGGGGCAGTTCGACCGGTCTCGCTTCAACTTCCTGCTGCAGCAGAACGGATTGACGGAACCCGAATATGTCGCGCTGCTTCGACGGGACATCGCGCGCGATCATCTGGTGAGCGCAGTGACGGCGGGCGTGAGCGCACCGCCGGCGCTGGTCGAGGCGCTGCATTCCTACCGCGCTGAGACCCGGGTGGCGGAAACCCTGCTGATCCCGGCCAGCAGCATCACGGGGATCCCGACACCCGACGACGCGGCGCTTGCGGCCTTCCATGAGGGGCATGCCGACCGCTACCAGGCGCCGGAGTACCGGTCGGTCGCCATCGTAGAACTGTCGCCGCAGGAACTGGCCAAGGAAATCAAGGTCTCGGACGAGGACGTGCGGGCCGCCTATGAGGAGCGGCGTGGCGGGTTCAATGTGCCTGAGCGGCGCCAAATCGAGCAGATCGTGTTCCCGGACGAGGCGGCCGCAAAGGCGGCGGCGGACATGCTGCGCGAAGGGCTGGCCTTTGCCGAAGTGGCGCAGCGTACCACCGGCGGCGCGCCGATCGATCTCGGCACCGTCGAGCGGGCGACGATGCTGCAGGAGCTCTCGGATGCTGCCTTCACCCCCGCCGAAGGGCAGGTGTCCGCACCGGTCCAGAGTCCTCTGGGATGGCATCTCCTGCATGTAACCGAGGTCGAGCCGGCGCATGCCCCGACCTTCGAGGAGCTCGAGGAAGAGCTTCGTCACGACATCGCGATGAACCAGGCGGTCGACAGTATCATCAGCATCGCGAACCAGCTCGAGGACGAGCTTGCGGGCGGCGCCTCGCTGAAGGAAGCAGCGGAGCAGCTCAACCTGAACATGACGCAGATCGAGGCCGTGAGTGCCGCCGGAAAGGCGCCGAACGGCACGGATACCGCGCTCGTCGGGCGTCCGGCCCTGCTGTCGCTCGCCTTCTCGACGCCAGAGGGTGAGGACAGCGCCCTCACCGAGACGCGCGGAGGCGGATACGCCATCCTGCGCGTCAACAGCGTGCAACCTCCGGCGCTGCGGCCGTTGGAGGAGGTGCGCGAGCAGGTGGTTGCCGACTGGGAAGCGGCGCAGCGCGCGGAGGCCGCTGCGGAGAAGGCAGAAGCCGCGGCCGAACGTGTGCGCGGCGGCGAGGCGCTGTCCGCGGTCGCGTCGGAGCTCGGGCTGACGGTTCAGACGTCGAAGCCTGTCCGTCGCGATGCCGGCGATCCGGCCGCCAACGTCCCGCAGGAGCTGACGGCGAAACTGTTCACGCTCGAGGACGGCGGCGTTGCCACGGCCGCCGTGAATGAAGGCCATGTCGTGGCGCAGCTGACCGAGATCGAGCCCGCCGATGCGGCGACCGATTCGGTCCGGGTGAACGATCTGCGCCGAACGGTCACCGAGGCGATGACCGGCGACATCATCACCCAGTTCGGCGACGCCCTACGGCGGGAAGTCGAGGTGACGACGAACCCAAGCGCGATCGACGCGCTGTTCTAGACAATGCAGGTCGAGCCGGATTTCGAGAGCTTCGCCGCTACCTATGCGGCGGGGCGGCCGCAGGTGGTCTGGACGACGCTGGTGGCGGATCTGGAGACGCCGGTTTCCGCGATGCTGAAGCTCGCCGATGGCCGGCCGAACAGCTTTCTTCTCGAATCGGTCGAAGGCGGTGCCGTTCGGGGCCGTTACTCCTTCATCGGGCTGAAGCCGGACTTGATCTGGCGCTGCAGCGGCGACAAGGCGGAGATCAACCGCCGCGCCCGCTTCGATGCCGACGCATTCGAGCCTTGCACGGCCGGCGCAATCGAGTCCCTGCGCGCCCTTCTCGCCGAATCCCGGATCGAGACGCCGTCGACGCTGCCGCCGATGGCCGCCGGGCTGTTCGGCTATATGGGCTACGATATGGTGCGACTGATGGAGCGGTTGCCGGACGACAATGCCGATGTGCTCGGCATTCCGGATGGCCTGTTCCTGCGCCCTACCGTCACGGCGATCTTCGACAATTTCGAGAACCTGGTGACGATCGTCACGCCGGTCTGGCCTCGCGGCGACGCGACGGCCCGGGCCGTCTACGACCAAGCCTGCGAGCGACTGACCGAGATCCTCGAAGACTTCGAGCGCAGCCTGCCCCACAGGGGAACGGCGGCGGCAACGGCCGAGCCGCCGGAGCCGACCTCGAACATGAGCCGGTCGCAGTTTCATGCCATGGTCGAAAAGGCCAAGGAGTACGTCTTCGCCGGCGATATCTTTCAGGTCGTGCCCTCGCAGCGCTTCGCGGTACCGTTCCGGCTGCCGCCCTTTTCGCTCTATCGGGCGCTGCGCCGCCTGAATCCCTCCCCCTTCCTCTTCTTCCTCGATTTCGGCAAGTTCGCCGTCGTCGGCTCCAGCCCCGAGATCCTGGTCCGTCTGCGCGACGGCAAGGTGACGATCCGGCCGCTGGCCGGGACGCGCCGGCGCGGCGCCACGCCCGAGGAGGATCGCGCCCTCGCGGCCGAGTTGCTGGCCGATCCCAAGGAGGTGGCCGAGCATCTGATGCTGCTCGATCTCGGCCGCAACGATGTCGGCCGGGTCGCCAAGGTGGGAACGGTGAAGGTCACCGAGCAGATGGTGATCGAATACTACTCCCACGTGATGCATATCAGCTCCAACGTGGTCGGCGAGATCGAGGGCGAGCATGATGCCATGGACGCGCTGATCGCCGGCTTTCCCGCGGGTACTGTCTCGGGCGCGCCGAAGGTGCGGGCGATGGAGATCATCGACGAGCTTGAGCCGGACCGGCGCGGCATCTATGGCGGGGCGATCGGCTATTTCGCTGCCAATGGGATGATGGACACCTGCATCGCGCTCCGCACCGCAGTGGTGAAGGACGGGGTCATGTATGTGCAGGCCGGCTGCGGCGTCGTCGCCGACAGCGATCCCGAAGCGGAGTATCAGGAAACCTGCAACAAGGCCCGTGCGCTAGTCCGTGCAGCCGAAGAAGCTGTCCGTTTCGCTGCTCAGCGCGGGTGATCGTCACCCCGACGCCGCGAGATTGCGGCGCACGATCCCGCTGATCGGAACCAGGACATAACCGCGTTCGGCCAGCGTCGGCAGCCAGCCGCTCAGCGCTTCGATCGTGCCATCGTGGGGGTGGCCGATGGCAACGGCGAAGCCGTAGCGTCGCGCGATCGTCTCGGTTTCGGCGAGGCGTTCGCGCACGGCCTCGGCCGATGATTCGTTGTCGAGAAAAACGTCCCTGCCGGCATAAGGTACGCCGACCGTCTGCGCCACCTGCTTGGCGACGCTGTTGCCGATGGTCCGGGAGTCCAGGAACAACAGCCCGCGGGCGCGGAGTTCCTCGAGCACCAGCGCCATGCCGGTGTCCCAGCCGGTGAACCGGCTGCCCATATGGTTGTTGATCCCGACATAACCGCCGAATCGGGTGAGCCCCCAGCGCAGACGGCGGAGCAGCTCGTCGGGCGGCAGGTCCACCTCCAGCGTGTTCGGGCCGGAATCGAATCTGTCGCCGAGGGGCTCCATCGGCAGATGCACGATCAGCTCGTGCCCAGCTGCCCGGGCCGCACGCGTCTGGCGGTCGAGATCCTTGGCATAGGTCATGAACGCTAGGGTCAGCGGCCCCGGCAGTGCAATCACCCGCTTCGCGTTGATCCGGTTCAGCCCAAGGTCGTCGATCACGATCGCGATCATCGGCCGGTCGCCGATATCCGGCGTCGCGACGGCATTGCGCAGCCAGGCCGGCGGCTCTTGCGTGGGAACCGGCGGTTGCGTCGCCCTAGGCAGGTGGGCCGTTTGCGGGGCGGAGCCCGAGCTCGATTCGGTCGAGCTGGATTCGGGGGGCGACTCGATGCGGGGCGAGGCACGTTGATCGGGCCCTGCGTCGGGCGGGGAACCAGGCTCAGTGGGCCGAACGGCGGCGTCATCCGCAGTGCCGTTATGTGGGGTGCCGGCGGTTGGCGCAATCGCTGAAGGGGGCGTTGCGGTGGCGATCTCCCCACGCAGTGCCGGCGCGTCTTCCACCGCTGTCCAACTCGCCAGCAGGAGGCTGACGGCGGTGCCGACCACGATCCCTATCGCGAGAAGGCCCCAGCCACTCCGCAGAACGCGACGAATCGCCGGCAGGATCGTTCTACCGCCGCACCACGTCGCTGGATGCCAGCCCGGCTGTGCTGCGCGCCGTCCTCGGCCTCTACCCATTCCGATCCCTGCGCCCCTTAACCCTCGCCGCCCGACAGATCCGGATGTATAGCATGTCGTTGCAACGGATAAAGAGGGGCGCCAGTCCCATGGATGTCCTTTTCGTTCAAGCTCGCGTGGGGTCGGAAAGCGTGGCGGGGCGGCCTTGCTTCCCATGCCGCGCGGGACTTATTATGAATTAGATCAATCGCCTGCTTCGTCGCCTGAGGAAAGCGTCAAAAGATAATGAAATGTTTCTGTTAATCGACAATTACGATAGCTTCACCTACAACCTCTTCCACTTCTTGGGCGAGCTCGGCGCAACCCTCATGGTGAAGCGCAATGACGCGATCACCGTGGACGAGGCGATGGCGACGGCGCCGCAGGGCATCATTCTCTCTCCGGGCCCGTGCGATCCGGACCGGGCCGGGATCTGTCTGCCTCTCGTCACGGCGGCCGCAGCCGCGCGGGTCCCCCTCCTCGGCGTCTGCCTCGGCCATCAGGCGATCGGCCAAGCCTTCGGCGGCAAGGTTGTCCGTGCGCCGGCGCCGATGCACGGCAAGATGAGCGCCATCCATCATCGCAGCGACAGCGTCTTTCGCGATCTGCCGACGCCCTTCACGGCCACCCGCTATCACTCGCTGCTGGTCGATCGACCGAGTTTGCCGGACGACCTCGCCGTCACGGCGGAGACCGAAGACGGGCTAATCATGGGGCTGGCGCATCGGGAGTTGCCGATTCACGGCGTGCAATTCCACCCGGAGAGTATCGCTTCGGAGCATGGCCACCGCCTGCTCGGAAACTTTCTCCGCCTGGCCGGGCACGAGACGACAATGTTGGCATCCGTCGCATGACCGCGGATCTGAACGATTTCAAAAGCCTCCTGGCTATCGTTGCGCGCGGAGAGCAGCTCGACGAGAGTCAGGCCGAGCTCGCCTTCGAGACGATGATGTCCGGCAACGCCACCCCAGCGCAGATGGGTGGATTCCTGATGGCGCTTCGGGTTCGGGGCGAGACGGTCGCCGAAATTACCGGGGCGGTGCGGGCGATGCGGAGCAAGATGACCCGGATCGAGGCGCCGCCGGGCGCAATCGACACCTGCGGGACCGGCGGTGACGGCGCAGGCACATGGAATATCTCGACCGCTGCCGCGCTGGTCGTCGCCGCCTGCGGAGTTCCGGTCGCCAAGCACGGCAACCGGGCAGCGTCGTCGAAGACCGGGACGGCGGACGTCCTGGCGGCGCTCGGCGTCGACATCGACGCGGATATGGCCCTGGTGAAGCAAGCGCTCTGGCAGGTCAAGATCGGCTTCATGATGGCGCCGCGGCATCACAGTGCCATGCGCCATGTCGGGCCGACTCGCGTGGAACTCGGCACGCGGACCATCTTCAACCTGATGGGGCCGCTGTCGAACCCGGCCGGCGCGCGCCGTCAGCTCATCGGTGTCTTTGCCCGCGACTGGCTGGGACCGATGGCTATGGTGCTCTCCCAACTCGGCACCGAACGCGCCTGGCTGGTCCATGGCAGCGACGGGCTGGATGAGCTGACGACCACTGGCATCTCGCACGTCGCCGAATTGCGGGACGGCAAGGTCACGAGCTTCGAAATCGATCCGCAGGAGGCGGGACTCCCGCGCGCCGACCCGGCCGCCTTGAAGGGTGCCGACGCCGAGACTAACGCCGCCGCGCTTGTGCGGCTGCTGGAAGGCGAGCGCAGCGCTTATCGGGACATCGTCCTCCTCAACAGCGCCGCCGCCCTGGTGATCGCCGATCGGGTGCGGGACCTGAAGGACGGCGCCGCCATGGCGACGGCGGCGATCGATAGCGGCGAGGCCAAGGCGACCCTGGCGCGGCTTGCCGCGATCACCAACGGACAGGTGACGGCGTGAGGGACGTGTTGGCCCGAATCTGCGCCGACAAGCGCGACCATGTGGCACGGTGCAAGGCTGCGCGACCGCTGGCGATAGTGACGGAGGCCGCCCGCGCGGCCGACAAGCCGCGCGGCTTCGCCGACCGGTTGGCGGCCGCGGCGGCGGCGGGATATTACGGGCTGATCGCGGAGATCAAGCGCGCCTCGCCGAGCAAAGGATTGATCCGCGCCGATTTCGACCCCGCAGCCTTGGCCCGGGCCTATGCTCGCGGCGGCGCCACCTGCCTGTCGGTCCTGACGGACGAGCCCTATTTCCAGGGCCGCGATGCTTACCTCCCGGAAGCGCGTGCAGCTGTGGATTTACCGGTTTTACGCAAGGATTTCCTTCTCGATCCTTATCAGGTTGTTGAAGCACGCAGCCTCGGCGCCGACTGCATTCTGCTCATCATGGCGGCCCTGTCCGATGATCAGGCCTCCGAACTGGAGCGGACCGCCGAGGAGTTCGAGATGGACGTCTTGGTTGAGGTTCATGACGCGCAGGAGCTAGAGCGGGCGCTGCGGCTGCGGAGTACACTCGTTGGCATAAATAATCGCAATCTCAAAACGCTGGAGGTCGATCTTGCGATGGTAGAGCAGCTTGCGCCGCGGGTGCCCCGGGACCGGCTGACCGTTGCCGAAAGCGGCCTGAACAGACCGGGCGACCTTGCCCGCATGCACCGCGCCGGCGCCAGCCTCTTCCTGATCGGCGAATCGCTGATGCGGCAGGAGGACGTTGCCGCCGCGACTCGGGCGCTGTTGGGCGACCGCGCGCCCCAGCGATTGAATGCCTGAGAAGCCCGGCAGAATGGCCAGCCTCACCCACTTCGATGCGGACGGCAAGGCGGCGATGGTCGACGTCTCCGAGAAGGACGTCACCGACCGAACCGCCACCGCGAAGGGCTCCGTCCTGATGCAGCCGGAAACTCTGGCGCTGATCACTGGCGGCGGCGTCAAGAAGGGCGACGTCCTTTCGGTCGCGCGTCTTGCCGGGATCATGGGGGCGAAGCGCACGCCGGACCTGATCCCGCTCTGCCACCCCCTCGCCCTCACCTCCGTTAAGGTAAACCTGTCGGCGGACCCGGACCGGAACGCGGTCGACATCACGGCGACCTGCCGGGTGGCGGGCCGCACCGGCGTCGAGATGGAGGCGTTGACCGCCGTGACGGTCGCCGCCCTCACCGTCTACGACATGTGCAAGGCGGTCGATCGCGGGATGACGCTGACCGACATCCGCCTCGTCCACAAGGCGGGCGGCAAATCGGGCGAGTACGGGGCCGCGGGATGATCTCCGTCGAAGAGGCGCGGACCCGGATCTGCGCCGCGATTCGCCCGCTTGGCAGCGAGCAGGTGGGCCTGGGCGAGGCGCTCGGCCGCGTCCTGGCGGAGGATGCCGTCGCACGCGTGACGCAGCCGCCCGCCGCGATGTCGGCGATGGACGGCTATGCCGTGCGCGCCGCCGATGTGGCGACGGTTCCGGTGCGGCTGACGGTCGTGGGTGAGGCCCCGGCGGGCGGCGCCTTCGAAGGGACGCTCCGCGCGGGCGAAGCGGTCCGGATCTTCACCGGCGGACCGCTGCCGGCTGGCGCCGACAGCATCGTGATTCAGGAGAACGTGACGGTCGAGGGCGACAAGGTTCTGGTGCGCGAAGGAACGACCGCCGGACGCTATGTCCGGCCGGCCGGCCTGGATTTCAAAGCGGGCGATGTCGGGCTGCCGTGCGGCCGCCTGCTGACGGTTCGCGATATCGGCTTGGCCGCGGCGATGAACCTGCCCTGGCTGCGGGTGACGCGGCGGCCGCGAATCGCGATCCTCTCCACCGGTGACGAGATCGTCATGCCGGGCGAGCCGATCGGGCCGAACCAGATCGTGGGCTCGAATGGGCTGTCCCTCGCCGCCTTCGTGACGGCCTGCGGCGGCACGGCGCTGCATCTCGGCATCGCCCCTGACGACCGGGCCGCGTTGAAGCAGATGATGGCGGGCGCCGCCGGGGCGGATCTTCTGGTCACCTCCGGGGGTGCCTCGGTCGGCGAGCATGATCTGGTGCATGGCGTGTTGCGCGAGCACGGTATGAGCCTCGATTTTTGGCAGATTGCCATGCGCCCCGGCAAGCCGGTGATGTTCGGCCGATTTGGGACGACGGCCGTTCTCGGCATGCCCGGAAACCCAGTCTCGACGCTCGTCTGCGCCCTGGTCTTCCTCCGCCCCGTCATCGAGACGATGCTTGGCCAGGCGGAGCCGGATGCCCGGACCGCGACAGCCCTTCTCGGCGCCGATCTTCCGGCGAACGACCGGCGACAGGACTATCTACGGGCAGAATTGACCTATGATCCGCAAAGAGGCGCTGTCGCCACCCCATTCGGGCGGCAGGACAGCGCCATGCTGCGGACCCTCGCCCATGCAGACTGCCTGATCGTTCGCCCGCCATATGCCGAGGCCGCAGCCGCCGGTACGACCGTGGCGATTCTCCCATTCTCCGGCGGCACCATCGGCATTTAGGCAATTTGCATTTTGGGTTGCTCAAATCCTGCCGTCGGCCTTGACGCCGGGACAGAACTAAACTAGAACAGGGTAAATGTTTAGGTTTTGTTCCGAATGCGGGAGCCCTGACCGGTGACCCCCGCCGAGAGGGAAGAATGCTGACGCGCAAGCAACATGAGCTCTTGCTGTTCATCAACCGCCATTTGAACGAGACCGGAGTCTCCCCATCCTTCGATGAAATGAAGGATGCACTTAATTTGAAGTCGAAATCCGGCATTCACCGCCTGATCACCGGGCTCGAGGAACGCGGCTTCATCCGGCGGCTTGCCCATAGGGCTCGAGCGCTCGAGGTCGTGCGCCTGCCCGAAGAGGTCGGAGTCCGGCGTGGCGAAGGCGGCGGGCGTGCTGGATTCTCACCGAACGTCATCCGTGGCGACTTCAAGTCTGCCCTGCCCGGTGCGGCGGTGAGCAGCGAGGCCGAGGTGGTGCAGCTGCCGCTCTACGGCCGGATCGCCGCGGGCACCCCGATCGAGGCTCTGCGCGACCACAGCAATACCATTGACGTGCCGGCCGCCCTGCTCGGCCGTGGCGACTATTATGCCTTGAAGGTGGATGGCGACTCGATGATCAATGCCGGGATTCTCGACGGCGATACGGTCCTGATCGAGCGTTGCCAGACCGCCGAGAATGGAACGATCATCGTGGCGCTGGTCGACAACAATGAGGTGACGTTGAAGCGGCTTCGGCGCAAAGGAGACTCGGTGGCGCTGGAACCGGCCAATCCCACCTACGAGATACGTATCTTCGGCCCGGACCGGGTCAAAATCCAGGGGCGCCTGATCGGCCTGATGCGTCACTATTGAGATCGGGGTCGGGCTGAAACCGGCGGGGTTGAGCGGGCGGGTTTGAAACCCGCCCTTACGGGTCGCTGCGGGGGGCGACGACCCAAGGGCGCGCGCCCCGGGCTTCGTGAACAGATTGGATCCGGACACCGTCTCGCTCGATCCAGACGGCATGGCCGCCGTCGCGCCAAAGATCGAAACGGTCGATCACCCGCTTCGCCGAAGGGCAGGCTCGACGGACCGGTTCGGTACTGACGACCAGATCCGCGACGTGGCAGTCCTCGATGAGGGCGCCGGGCTTCCAGGCAATCGCGATAATCTGCCCTTCGGCCCGGTAGATACACCCCAGTGTATCGCAGGCGAGACGCCCGTCGGCGCCGTACCCGTCCCGCGGCCAGGGCGCGCGCTCCTTCTGCCCTGCCCGTCGAAGCCATATCCCTCCATCGAATCGGGCGGCGCGGCCCGACGAAAACAGTATCTCGCCGTCGTCGTCCTTGACCGCCACGAGCTTGCCGTCCCCGGAAACCAACAGATCGGGCGGTCGGACCAGCGCCATTGCGAGCACCCCGGCCGCAATCCCGGCCAGCCCATAGAGGCGCCATCGCCGCTGCCAGAGACAGACCCACAGGCCTCCCAGCGTAATCAGCCCAAGCGCCGCCACCGGCATTGCCGGAACCAGCGTGACGGCGCCTGGCCAGGCAGCGACGGTCTTGGCGATGGTGATGACGGCCTCGATGCCCCACCCCATCGGCACCAGACCGAAGCGTTCGAAGCCAAACGGCATCAGCAGAAAGGCGACGACGGCCCATGGCATGACCCAGATGCCGGTCAGCGGGACGGCAAGCATGTTCGCCGCCACGCTGTAATCCGCGACGCGATTGAAATGATAGATGGCATAGGGCGCCGTCGCGATAGTCGCGACGAGGCTGGTTGCCGCAAGATCGCCGGCATAATGCCCGAACCGCCGCAGCCATCCCGCATCCGCCCTGCGCCGACGACGATAGTCCCGTGTCGCCTCATAGGCGGCAATCAGACAGACCACGGCCGCGAACGACATTTGAAAGCTTGGCCCGACCATGGCTTCCGGACTGAAGAGCAGCAAGACGAGGGCGGCCCAGGCAACCAGGCGCATCGAGATGGCGGAGCGATCCACCAGCACGGCGACCAGGACCACGCTGGTCATCAAGAAGGAGCGCTGAGTCGGCACCGTGCCGCCCGAGATCAGCAGGTAAAGAAACGCGCCAAGGAGCGCCACGACCGCCGCCCATTTCTTGATCGGATAGCCGAGCGCCAGGGGCGGCATGAGGGAAAGCAGGCCGCGCAGGCTAAAGAACAGGATACCGGCCACCAATCCCATGTGCAGACCGGAAATCGACAGGAGATGGGCAAGACCGGAGTCGCGCATCGCCTCGATCACGTCCTCCGGAATGGCATTGCGACTGCCGGTGGTCAGCGCGGCGGCAATGGCACCGACGCCGCCAGGCAGCGCGTCCTCGACGCGTCGGGTGACGTCCTGTCGAAACTCGGCGAGCCAGATATGCCAAGCCGCGCTCTCCGTCTTCTCGCCCTCGGGCGGGTCAACCGGCTCAGCATGGCCGAAGACGAAACCGGAGGCTCCGATGCCTTGGAAAAAGGCGTGCCGCTGGAAGTCGAAAGCGCCCGGAGCCGCCGGCGCCGAAGGCGGCGCGAGTGTTGCTCGCAGGCGCACCCACATGCCGGGCCAAAGCTGAGGTTGGTCGCGGGCCGCGACACGGACCCGGATCCGCCTCGGCGTCTTCTCCGGCGCCAGGAATTGGATCCGCGACCGTTCGAGTACGAGGCGGCTCCCGAATGGGAGTTGTTGCACCTCCGCCACCCGGGCCGTCACCATGACCGCGCGTAGCTCCTGCGTCAGAACCGGCGCATCGACGATCGCGGTACGGATCTGCGCGGCCGTGAGGCCGAGACAGAGGGCTGCGACGGCAGCGGCTAGAATAAGCAAACGGGCCTGGCAGCGAACCACGACGCCGGCGACTCCTGCAGTCCCAAGGCCCACCGGACCGACCCATGTAGGCGGCTCCACCGGCAAGGCGAAATAGAACGCGATGCCGAGTCCGACAGCGACCGGGACCCACAGAGGCCAACGATCGCTTTCGGCAGCAAGCGATTCCGTGAGCGGTCTGATCATTCCGGCGAACCAACTGCGACCGCGCAGCTGGCCGCCTTGGGAAACCGCGAACTCGCCGACGCTCTCGCTCATCAGCCGCCGCCGAGCAGCGGTGCCGGATACCCCTTGAAACGCTTTCGCTGCCTCTCGAACTGACGCATGATGCCGCCCCCACGCCGCCCTAGCGTCCCGATCGCGAAATTCGATTATTTGAATTTCGCGATCGGAACACTAAGGAGTTGAAACTCGTGTGATTCAGCTTCCGAAGCTCGGCACGAACGATGTGCCGAACTTCGGAACCGTCACACGAGTATCTCATCCGAGCACGGTTCGGCAAAGGGCAAGAAGGCAGCCTGATTGAGCCGAGCCGGGCGGGCGTGGTAAACCCTCACCGCCGCGCCGTGCGGTGCATTGGATCGGTTTGCTCATGACGGTTATCACACGCTTCGCCCCCTCCCCGACCGGTTTCCTCCATATCGGGGGCGCGCGCACCGCGCTCTTCAACTGGCTGTTCGCCCGCCACCACGGAGGGCGCTTTCTGCTGCGGATCGAGGACACGGACCGCCAGAGGTCAACCACAGAAGCCATCGACGCCATCCTAGATGGGCTTCGGTGGCTTGGCCTCGAATGGGACGGCGAGCCGGTCTTTCAGTCTGCCAGAGCCGCACGCCACGCCGAGGTGGCACATCAGCTACTTGCCGAAGGCAAGGCCTATTACTGCTACTGCACGCAGGAGGAGCTACAGGCCATGCGCGATGAGGCGCGCGCTGCCGGACGGCCGGTCCGCTATGACGGTCGCTGGCGCGATCGCGACCCGTCCGAAGCGCCCACCGATGTCCCGCCGGTCGTCCGCGTCAAGGCTCCGCAGGTCGGAGAGACGGTGATCGAAGATCTTGTTCAGGGCGAAGTGCGCATCGCCAACGAACAGCTCGACGACATGGTGCTGCTTCGGGCCGACGGGACGCCAACCTACATGCTCTCCGTCGTCGTCGATGACCATGACATGGGCATCACCCACGTGATACGCGGCGACGACCATTTGACCAACGCGTTCCGTCAGCTCCAGCTCTACAACGCAATGGACTGGACGGCGCCGATCTTCGCCCACATTCCGCTGATCCATGGGCCGGACGGCGCGAAGCTGTCGAAACGCCATGGCGCGCTCGGCGTCGAAGCTTATCGGGACATGGGATATCTTCCGGAAGCGCTCCGGAACTATCTGCTGCGACTCGGTTGGGCCCACGGCGACGAGGAAATCATCGACACCGAGCAGGCGATCGCCTGGTTCGATCTGGACGGCGTCGGCCGGTCACCGTCGCGCTTCGATTTCGCCAAACTGGGCAATCTGAACGGCCATTATCTGCGGGCCGCCGATGATGCGCGACTGGTGGACCTCGTTCTGCCGCGACTAGAGCGCCGGTTGGACGGCATGCCGGATGCGGCCGCGCGAACCCGGCTGTTTCTGGGCATGCCGGGCTTGAAGGCGCGTGCGAAGACACTCGAGGAATTGGCTGATAATGCTGTGTTCTATGCCCGATCGCGACCGCTTCCGATGAGCGAGAAGGCCCTCGACCTCCTGACACCGGAGGCCAGGGCCCGCCTCGACCGCCTCGCCGCTTTGCTGGCGGAGGTTGAGGACTGGACCGAGGCCGCGGTCGAGGAGAAGATTCGGCAGCTCGTGGACGCCGAGGGCGTCAAGCTCGGCCAGGTGGCTCAGCCGCTCCGGGCCGCCCTGACCGGCAGCACCACGTCGCCCGGGCTCTTCGAAGTTATGGCGGTTCTCGGGCGGGATGAGACCCTGGCCCGCCTGGGCGATGCTCGCCGCGTCGGAGAGGCGCGGACGGTTAATTGAACAGAACCGTCAATTGATCATTGGGGGCATCGGCACTATTGTCGCGCCAGCCAATCTTGAGCAGTCAGCTTAAGTGATGAGAAAGAAGGTGAATATGGTCGAGGTAACCCCAACAACTGGCGCGCCCGAGAGGCGCAGCAGCGTTACCGTTAAGGATAACACGTCCGACACGAGCTGGGAGCTGCCCGTGCTGGAGGGGACTCTCGGGCCGCGCGTGATCGACGTCCGTAAACTCTATACCGAGCACGGTCTGTTCACTTACGATCCGGGCTTCACCTCCACCGGCAGTTGCGAATCGAAGATTACCTTCATCGATGGCGAAGAAGGCGTTCTTCTTTACCGGGGCTATCCGATCCAGGATCTCGCCGAACATGCGGATTTCATGGAGGTGTCATACCTGCTGCTGCATGGCGAGCTACCGACGCCCGAGCAGAAGACGAAGTTCGTGCGGGACATCACCTACCACACGATGCTGCACGAGCAGATCCATATCTTCTATCGAGGTTTCCGCCGCGATGCCCACCCGATGGCAGTCCTGGTCGGCGTCGTCGGCGCCCTGTCTGCCTTCTATCACGACAGCACCGACATCAGCGATGCGCGCCAGCGTCTCATCGCGTCGCACCGGTTGATCGCGAAGATCCCGACGATTGCGGCGATGGCGTACAAATATTCCGTTGGCCAGCCCTTCACCTACCCGCGGAATGATCTGAATTATGTAGAAAATTTCCTCCACATGACCTTCGCCGTGCCGACCGAGGAGTACAAGATCGACCCGGTCGTGGCGCGTGCGATGGACCGCATCTTCATTCTTCACGCGGACCATGAGCAGAACGCCTCGACGTCGACCGTGCGGATCGCCGGATCGAGCGGCGCCAACCCATTCGCCTGCATCGCGGCAGGGATTGCCTCGCTCTGGGGGCCGGCGCATGGCGGGGCGAACGAAGCCGTTCTCAACATGCTGCAGGAGATCGGCCACAAGGACCGCATTCCGGAATTCATCAAGCGCGCCAAGGATAAGGACGATCCGTTCCGCCTGATGGGCTTCGGGCACCGGGTCTACAAGAATTACGACCCACGGGCCGCAGTCATGCGCAAGTCGACGCACGAGGTGCTCGACGCCCTGGACAGTCGCAATGAACCGCTCCTCGAACTCGCGATGGAACTCGAGCGGATCGCTCTCGAGGATGAGTATTTCGTCGAACGGAAACTCTATCCGAACGTGGATTTCTATTCGGGGATCATTCTCCAGGCGATCGGCTTCCCGACGTCGATGTTCACCGTGCTGTTCGCGGTGGCGCGGACCGTCGGTTGGATCGCGCAGTGGAACGAGATGATCGAGGATCCCTCGCAGCGGATCGGCCGGCCACGGCAGCTCTATACCGGCCACCCCCAGCGCGACTATGTGCCGATGGATCGGCGCGGCTAGAGCACGATCCGATCAGGCTGACCCAACCTGATCGGTGGATCGTCCTCTAGTTCAGATAGTTAGGGGCTGCTTCACCGACCATATCGGTTCGATCAGATCGGATCAGGACTTAAGGTGGGGGGAGCAACGCTCCTCCTTCCGTCAACCGCGCTGGATCAACTCGATCTTGTAGCCGTCCGGGTCTTCG
The DNA here is from genome assembly GCA_003576685.1 of Virgifigura deserti. GTDB lineage: Bacteria > Pseudomonadota > Alphaproteobacteria > Dongiales > Dongiaceae > Virgifigura > Virgifigura deserti. Next base: position 491,688 of record QOZR01000001.1, on the reverse strand, counting down.
ATGAAGGCGATCACACTGCCACCATGCTTCATCGGCCCCGGCGGGCGCGGAATGCGGACATCCTCCGCCGCCAGCGCCTCGCAGGTGCCATAAATGTCAGGCACGCCGATGGCAAGATGCCCGAATCCCGACCCCAGCTCATAGGGCTCGTTTTGCCCCCAATTGTGGGTTAACTCGATCACGGCGCCGGCCTCCTCGTCGTCGTAACCGACGAAGGCCAGCGTAAACTCCCCACTTGGGTAGTCCTTTTTCCGCAGAAGCTTCATTCCCAGCATCCGCGTGTAGAAATCGATCGACTTATCCAGATCGCGAACCCGGATCATCGTGTGAAGCAGCCGAAAATCGTTCGATTTTCGGTTATTAACCAAGGTTTTGGCCGCTTGCGTCGTCATTGCATTGCTCCTGGAGTTGCAACATCCTTATCTGCCATTGTATACAGCGCTGAGGCGCGCGGCAAAGGGTCGGCGGCGGCGCATACTGGTGGCGTGGCAGCCGGACCGGTTGTACGCACCCCATCAGATCGGCTCACCTTACAGGCCGTCAAGCGCGTGACACGGGTATGGCGGTCCGAAGGAGCCCCCAGAGGAACATGACGAATCTCTTAAGAACGGCAGTTGTCGGAGTGGGTCACTTCGGCCAATTCCATGCCGAGAAATTTGCCCGCCTCCCCGGATCGCGCCTCGTCGCCGTCGCCGATATCGACGAAAGCCGCGCGCGGGCGATCGCCGAACAATATTCAGCCATGGCGGTGACCGATTATCGCCGTCTGATCGGTGCCGTCGATGCCGTCAGCATCGCGACACCGCCTGCGGCGCATTACGAGATTGCCAAGACGTTCCTGGAGAACGGCGTCCATGTCCTGGTCGAAAAGCCGATAACGGACGAACTCGATCAAGCCAGTGCCTTGATCCAGATTGCCAAGGACCGAGGCTGCGTGCTGCAGGTCGGCCATCTCGAACGCTTCTCGTCCGTCGGGCGGGTGATGCAGGAACTGGTTTCCAATCCGGTCTATGTCGAGGCGCAGCGGATCGGGCCGTTCAAGCCGCGAGCGGCAGGGGTCAATGCCGTTCTCGACCTGATGATCCACGACCTGGATTTGATCCTTGCCGTCGTCGACGCCCCCATCGAGTGGGTCCATGCGGTCGGCGCCCCGGTCCTGTCGGCCGCCGAGGATATCGCAAGCTCGCGTATCCAGTTTGCCAACGGCTGCGTCGCGAACGTCACCACCAGCCGCGTGAGCCTGCGCAGCGAACGGCGGATGCGGATCTTCCAGCGCGACTCGTACATGACGATCGACTTCCTGAAACGAAACATCAAGATCGTCCGAAAGAGTTCGGGGAGCGGCGCACTCCCCGCCGTGGCGGACCTCCAAATCGAGGAAACGAACTACGGCGACGTCGACGCTCTCGAACAGGAGATTTCCGCCTTCCTGAATGCGATCGCCACCGGCGAATCGCCATTGGTGTCCGGCGAGGATGGTTGGCGCGCCCTTGAGGCGGCGCTGATGATCACCCGCAGCCTTAAGACCTACTGGCAGACCATCCTGGATCAGGGCAGCGATGAGGATAGCATCGTGAATCGCCGCCCCGCCTCCTCGCTTATGAGCCGGTAACGACGGGTTTGGAGCGCGCCGCCAGATCCAGAACCACGGCGGCGGCAAGGTCGCTTGGTCGCCCCTGTACGGCAAGTTCCTCAAGCGCCTCTTGAAAGCCGGAGCGCTGAGCGTCGCGCGCCGCACCGCTCGATAGAAGCTGCTCGACGGCCGGCACGAGATGGTCGGCCGTGCAGCGCTCCTGAAGAAACTCCGGCACAACCGGCCGATCGAGAATCAGATTGACCAGGGTGGCGTAGCGGACCTTCACGAGGCGACGCAGCATCATCGCCGTGACCGGATTGGCCCGGTAGGCGGCAATGGTAGGAAGGCCTGCGGCAGCCAATTCCAGCACGACAGTGCCAGAGGCAGCCAGCGCCGCATCGGCGGCGGCGAACGCACCGAGCTTCTGATCCTGGCCGGAAACGACCGAAGCCGGTACCGCCCAGCCTCGGGCCGCAGCCTCTACCTCCGCCGCGACGGAGGGGACCGTCGGCACGACGGCATGCAGTCCCGGCTGGCGATCGGCCAGCACTGCCAATGTCTGTCCGAAAACCGGCAGCAGTCGCGAAACCTCTCCCGGACGACTGCCCGGAAGCACGCAGAGCAGCGGTGCCGACGGTGGGAGGTCATGACGGCGCCGAAAGGCCTGTCCGTCGGGCGGTTCCGTCAAGGTCTCGAGAACCGGATGCCCGATATAAGTGCAGCCGAGGCCGTGCGCCTCGAAATAGGGCGGCTCGAATGGCAAGAGCGCCAGCAGGTGATCCAGGAACCGGGCCACCTTTCGGGCGCGATCGGGGCGCCACGCCCAGACCGACGGGGCGACGTAGTGAACGACTGGAATGCCGCTCCCGCGCAGCTTCGCGGCGACGCGAAAGTTGAAGGCCGGAGCATCGATCGTCACCACAGCATCGGGCCGCATCCGACGGATCGTCGTGGCGATCTGGTCGATTCGGCGTAGCAGGCGGGGCAGATGCGGCAGAACCTCCACGAGCCCCATCAGCGCCAGTTCCGACATCGGAAACTGGCTGTGCAACCCTTCCGCCTTCATCAGATCGCCGCCGACGCCGGCATATCGGACCCGTCCCCCCGTCCGGGCGGTCATCGCCCCCATCAGGCGGGCGCCCAGAAGATCGCCCGACGGTTCGCCGGCGATCAGGAACAGGAGCGGGTCTCCGGATAGGCCATCAGGTGACTTCGGTGCGCCAACCGGCCCGTCGATGCTGGTCAATTGTCTACTCCGATGCCGACCACGAACAGGCCCGCCGCGTCGGCGGCCTGCGCGACGGCTTCGGCATCGATCACCAGAGCGCCGCCGGCCTCGACGGCAATTCCGTGAAGGCCGGCGATCGCGGCGCGCCGGACGGTTTCCAAGCCAATGGTCGGCGGGTCGGCGCGGTGCTCTTGCTGGGGCTTCAGGACCTTCACCAGAACGCCGCCGGATTTGGCCCCCCTCAAGGCGCGGCAGCGTTCGATCAACGCATCCGTGCCCTCGGCGGCCTCGACCCCCAGAACAATTCCGTCACAGACCACGACGGCTTGGCCGATATCCAGTCTCCCGAGTTGCCGCGCCACTTCCACGCCCCAGGCGATATCCCGTTCGTCCTCCGGGCTCGGTCGTCTTTGGCCGAGAGGCCCTCGGCCAACCGTCAGGCTCGTCAGAAGACTCCGGGCTTCGACCACCCGAAACCCCTCCTCTCGCTCCAGGATGTCGATGATCGCCTTGAGCAGCCCGTCGTCACTGAACAGGCGGCCCCCGGCCTTCGCCAGGAACCGCGCCGCACGCTGGTCCGGGCGAAGCATTGCCAGCGAAGGACGGCGAATCCCGCCGGCCATCACCAGTTCCTCAACACCGGCGGCGCGCAGAAGCTCGATCGCCCGGCCGGCGGCGCCGAGGCGGACCCAGGCATGCGGGACGTCGGCGACTGTCGCCCGATCCGTCTGACCGTCGAAGGCGAGCACGAAGACATCGCGTCCCACGGCCCGGCACGCTGCGATCAATCGGAGCGGAAGCGCGCCGCCGCCAGCTAGGATGCCGAGCTTAGGCGACATCCCTTGCCCGCGGCCGGCATAGGGAGCGCGCGGAATCGCTGCGGATGAAGTCGACCACATCCATCACCAGGTTGTGATCCTTGTAGGCGGTGGCGACCCCCTCCAGCCGCTCGAGCATATTGCCGCCATCGGCGAAGAGCTGGCGGTAAGCGCCACGCAGCGCGTGGATCTGCGGCCGGGAAAATCCACGACGCTTCAGACCGACCAGATTGAGGCCCGTCAGCTGGGCCCGATTTCCCACAACCAAACCATAGGGAATGACATCCTGTGCCACGGCCGACATGCCTCCGACCATCGCGTGCTGGCCGATACGAACATGCTGGTGGATCGCCGAAAGGCCGCCGATGACCGCATGATTCCCAACTTCCACATGTCCGCCAAGAGTCGCGTTGTTCGCCATGATCACATGATCGCCGATCCGGCAATCATGGGCGATATGGGCACTTATCATGAAGAATCCGTCATCGCCGATATGGGTTCCCATCCGGCCGGGTGCCGTGCCCGAATTGATGGTTACATATTCGCGGATGACATTGCGCTCACCAATGACAAGCTCGGAAGGCTCTCCCGTAAAGGCCAGATGCTGTGGTGGATGACCGATCGACGCGAACGGGGACACGACCGTGCCGGCTCCGATCTTCGTGCGACCGGCGATAACGACATGGGCGAGCAGTCGGACACCCGGTCCGAGCTCAACCTCGGGACCGACACAGCAATAGGGTCCGATGAAGACATCAGCGCCGATGCGCGCGCCGGATTCAACGGCGGCTGTCGGATGAATGCCGCTCATCAATCATCTCGGATCATGGCCGCGAAGGTAGCTTCGGCAACCAACGTGCCATCAACCCGCGCCTCGCCGCTGAACTTCCAGACCGCCCCGCGATTGCGTTCCTTGGCGACGTGGACGCGGACCTGATCTCCCGGAACAACCGGCTTGCGAAAGCGGGCATTGTCGACGGACATGAAATAGACCAGCTTTCCTTCCGAATTGCGGCCAAGCGTTTCGACCACGAGAACGGCAGCAGTCTGCGCCATTGCCTCGATGATGAGAACGCCGGGCAGGACAGGCTGACGCGGAAAGTGACCCGAAAAGAAATGCTCGTTGATCGTCACGTTCTTGATTCCAACGGCACTCTGATCGGCGACGATATCGATGACCCGATCGATCATCAGGAACGGGTAACGATGGGGAATCATCTCCATGACCCGGATGATATCGGCGGCCCCGCCCTCGGTTGTCGCCATATGAGCCTCATTCATCGGCCGGACTCCCTCACTCCTCCTTGTTGCCCGAAAAGACAGCCTGGCCCCGGACCACGACCGCTCACCCTAGAGCATGATCCGATCAGGTCGAGTCAACCTGATCGGATCATGCTCTCGTTCATAGAGTTACAGACCAATTCACCGATCACATCGAACCGACGTGATTGGATCAGGCTCTGATACCAATTCTTACAGTAACTTGGTAGATTAATCTAATCCCAAACTTCCAGCATGGATGATCGCCATCGCCGGGCTTACGAACTCCACGCGGACTCCGCTGCGGGAGTAATCGACGTCGAACCTGTTCTATTGTGGGGCGGCTGCACTGACCTTCGGCAGCTTTGCGTTCAGCCTCTGCATTACTTCCGCAGTAATATCGAAGTCGTTTGCCGCCAGGACGACCTGGGATTTGCTCAGAACCATCGTTATTCCGCGCGACTGCGCGATTTCCGCCACGATTTCGAGCAGCGCTTGGCGAACCTGCCCCATACCGCTGTTGAACAACGACTCCAGCTGCTCTTTGCGGTTCTGAACATTGCGCCTAAGCTGTGCCGCCTGTTGGTCAAGTTCTTGACGTCGCTGTACAAATTCCTCTTGCGACAGGCCCGCGCGTTCCGTTGCCAATTTCTGGTCCGACGCTCTCAACGCGTTCTCCTGCTCGGCAAGCTCCGCCTGAAAGGCTTCACGCTGCCGCTCCAGCTCCGTCTGAATACTCCTTGCTGCCGTGGATTCCTGCATGATCTGCTGCACGTCGATAACGGCAATGACTAGTGGAGTCCTTGTCTCTTGCGCCACCGCCGAACTGAGTGCCGGGAGCATGAGGGTGACAGCGGCCAAGGCGATACCCAGAACAGCTGTTCGTCGAATTAAAACTTTCATTTCAAAATCTCGTTCCAAGGCTGAACCTAAAGAGCTCTCTCTCGTCGAAGTCTTCCTCCGCGATGGGGATCGCGAAATCTATTGCGATCGGACCGAGGGGAGAGCGCCATGTAATGCCGGCGCCGACGCTGGCCCTGACGCTGGATTTGTCTGCAATGCCGGGAACGTCCGCATCGGTGTCGAACAGAGTCCCGAAATCGGAGAAGAGCCGGCCGCGAATCTGATACTCCTCGGGCAGTCCCAGCGGGAACGACAGGTCGACGGTGCCGATCGCGAATTTGTTCCCGCCTAACGCATCGTCGGTGTTGAGATCCCGCGGGCCGATGCCGCCGGTGCTGAATCCCCGGAAATTGTTGCCGCCGAGGAAGAAGGCGTCATTGACCCGGACATCGTCGTCAATGCCGAAGATATACCCGACCTCGCCACTGACGCTCGCGACAAGATCCTCCCAGACAGGCAGATAATATCCGGCACTTAATCTGTTTCGCAAATAGGATACGTCGCCGCCGACGCCGGCAAAGTCATTACGCAGCCTGACGAAGTACCCTTCGGTCGGATCGAAGCGGCTGTTGCGCCGATCATAGACCAACTCCTGGCCAACGACCGAGGAGATGGTTGCGCCTTCCTGCTGCTTGATCGCCAAGGACGCATCATCCTGGACGTCGGTGATCTCGTTCTCGCTCAACGTATATCGCAGCGTCTGCCGCAGGAACTCGCTCACCTCGTAGCCGGCGCGGACACCCCCGCCGAGATTCTTCTCGTCATAGGAACTCTCCCGGCGATCGATTTCGGTACGGAACAGGTCGAAGCCGGCGGCGATCTCGCGATCCAGGAAATAAGGATCTGTGAAGCTCAGGTCGACCTGGGATCGCCGACCGGAGATGGTGAGGTTCAGGCGCAGATCCTTCCCGGTACCGAGAAGATTGCGCTCCCGAAGCCCGATGTCGCCCAATGGACCTTCGGTCGTCGAGAAGCCGATGCCGAAGGTCAGTTCGCCGGTCGACTGTTCCTCGACCTCGACCTCAACGGTTGTCCTGTCCGGGCGGTCACTCGGCACGTTTCGGATATTGACGGTCCGAAAGAAGCCGAGATTCTGAATCCGCTGGCGCGTCCGCCGAAGCTTGGCGGTGTTGAAGGCGTCGCCCTCGACCAGGCGGAACTCGCGGCGGATGACTTTGTCCAAGGTCCTTACGTTTCCGGAGATATCGATCCGCTCGATGAAGACCCTGGGGCCTTCCTGGATCTCGTAAGTCAGGTCGATGACCCTGTTTTCCCGGTCCCGCTCCAGACGCGGCCTGACATCGACGAAAGCGTACCCCAAGGTGCCCACTCTGTCGGTCAGTGCGGCCATGCTCTCCTCGACTTCGCCGGCGTCATACCAGTCGTCGGACTCCGTCGTGATATCGTCGCGCAGGGTCTCCGGATCCAGATTCCGGAGCGTGGTCTCGATATCGACCTCCCCGAACCGATAGCGCTCCCCCTCCTCGACCGTGAAGGTGATGAAGAAGGATTGGCGATCGGGAGAGAGTTCGGCAACCGCCGAAACCACTCGAAAATCGGCATAGCCCTCCTCGAGATAGAAGTCGCGCAACGCCTCCCGATCCACGGTGAGGCGATCGGGGTCATAGGTGTCGGTCGTCGAGAACGGGCGGTACCACGCGCTCTCCTGGGTCAGGATCTCGTCGCGAAGCTCACTGTCGCTGAAGGCTCTGTTCCCGACGAAGTCGATTCGCTCAACGGACGTCACTGGGCCTTCGTCGATCTCGAACACCAGATCGACTCGGTTCTGGTCGAGCGGGATGACCTTTGGCTCGACGGTGGCGGCGAATCGCCCGCTGCGACGATAGATTTCGAGAATGCGGCGCGCGTCATTCTGAACGCGGGTTTGGGTGAAGACCACGCGCGGCCGCAGCTGTACCTCGGTTTCCAGCGTCCCGTCGTCGATGCGATCGTTCCCCTCGAACGCCAGCCGATTGATGATCGGATTCTCGACCACCTGGACCATCAGCGTGTCTCCCTCCCGCCGGAAGGTCACGTCGGCAAACAGTCCCGTGGCGAACAAGCTTTTCAGGGCGCGATCGATCCGATCCGCCTCGAAGGGGTCCCCGACATTGAGCTGCATGTAGGAGCGGACCGTCTCCGGCTCGATCCGCTGCGTCCCCTCGATCTGAATCGCGGCAATCGGCTCGCCGGTAAAGATCTCCTGAGCCGCTACGCGCATCGTGCCCGGTGCAGCGGCGCCCAGAAGGCAAATGGCGACCGCCAGCGCTACTATCCAACCCCGCAAAAGTGTGATCCCCTTGAGGCCCCGGCTAGGTAATCAAGCCTTTGAAAAAATCGACGACCTGCAGGCTAACCAAATCGTTCCAGGTCGCAAAGACCATCAATGTCAAAACAAGAGCAAGCCCGACGCGGAAGCCCCACTCCTGCGCTCGCGGACCAAGCGGCTTTCCCCGAATTGCCTCGGCCGCATAGAACGCCAAATGTCCACCGTCCAGCATCGGGACGGGGAACAGGTTGATGAGACCAAGATTGATTGACAACAGAGCAGCGAATCCGATCAGCGACACGATTCCGGTTTGCGCGACATCGCCGGACATCTTGGCGATGCGTATCACGCCGCCCAGTTCTTCCGCCGGACGGGTCCCCGCGATCATCTGCCAGACCGCTTTCAGGGTACCGGCCGTGAGGCGATAGATCTCCTCACTCGCGGCCGAAAGCGCGCTCAGCGGATTGTGGCGGACAACTTCGCCGACGCCGGTGCTGCCGATCCCGAGACGGCCGATCCGGTGGGTGTTGCCGAAATTGTCGGTCTCTTCGATGATCCTGGGCGTTGCGGTAAGGTTGACGCGTTCGCCATTCCGTTCGACGACGATCTTGAGCGGCTCGCTCAGCCCGAGTTGGACGATGGCGGCGATCTCCTCGAACCGGCTGATCTCCTGCCCGTTCAGCGACAGGATCCGATCGCCGGGCTGAATGCCGGCCTCATCGGCGGCGCTGTTCTCGACGACCGTTCCAACCTGGGTCGAGGAGAACTGCTGCCCGTAGATCATGAACAGCCCGGCCAGAAGAACGAGCGCGAACAGGAAATTCGCCAGGGGGCCGGCGAAGACGATGGCGCTGCGCTGCCCCAGGCGCTTGTGATGAAAGGAGACCGCCTTCTCCGGTTCCGTCATTGGCCGTTCGCTGCCATTCGCCTCGATAACGGTCTCGGTGTGGCCGAACATCTTCACATAGCCGCCAAACGGCAGCGCGCTGAATTTCCAGCGCGTGCCGGACCGGTCCGTCAACCCGAAGAGTTCGGGGCCGAAACCAATCGAGAATACGTCCACCCGCACGCCGTTCCAGCGCGCAACGAGGAAATGGCCGAGCTCATGCACGAAGACGAGGACGGTCAACACCAGCAGGAAGCTGACGAGATAGAGCGGCAATCCGGTCAAGATGTCCATCTCTGCAGATCCAAGTCCCTTTCCTCACCCGGATGCGGTCCGGGCACCGTGACAGGCGGCGGCAGCATTAACATATTCAGGCAGACCTTGCCTAACGAAATGGCCTAACGAAATACTCGGCCGAATAACGTTTCCGGCATCAGCCGGCCGCGGCGGCAAGACGGCGCGCCTCTTCGCGGGCCGCGGAGTCCACCGCCTTGACGTCGGCGAGGCACGTCAAGGTGCCATTCGGCACGCGCGCCAGGGTTTCCTCCACGATCCGCGCGATGTCGAGAAACCCGATGGATCCGTTCAGGAAGCCGCCGACCGCGACTTCGTTGGCCGCGTTCAAGATAGTGGGCGCCGAATCACCGGTTTGCAAGGCTTCCCGGGCTAGACGCAGCGCCGGAAAACGTTCCCGATCAGGGGCTTCGAAGGAAAGCGTGGCGATCTGCGCCAGGTCGAGACGCGCCGACGGCGCCGTCATCCGGTCCGGCCATCCCAGCGCATAAGCGATCGGCGTCCGCATGTCGGGACTGCCGAGTTGAGCGAGCACCGAACCGTCGATATAGGCTACCAGACTGTGAATCACGGACTGCGGATGGACCAGAACGTCGATCCGTTCTTCGGGCAGGCCGAACAGATGATGGGCCTCGATGAGTTCCAGTCCCTTGTTCATCATCGTCGCCGAATCGACCGAGATCTTGGCACCCATGGCCCAATTGGGATGCGCCGTCGCCTGGGCCGGCGTTACGTCGGCCATCGCCTGCCGGTCGAACGTGCGGAACGGACCGCCGGATGCCGTCAGGATTATCCGTTCCACCGCATCGATCCGGTTGAAGTCGAAGACCTGAAAGATCGCGCTGTGCTCGGAGTCGACCGGCAGCAAGGTTGCGCCGCAACGGGCGACCTCACGCATCAACAAGCTGCCGGCGCAGACCAGGCACTCCTTGTTGGCCAGGGCGACGATTGCGCCGCGCTGGATCGCTGCCAATGTCGGCTCCAATCCCGCGGCGCCGACGATTGCGGCCATGACCCAGTCCGCCGGGCGTCGGGCGGCCTCGATGACGGCTTCGGTTCCGGCCGCGACTTCGATCCCGGTTCCGGAAAGAGCGGCGCGCAACGTCCCATACTCCCTCGGGTCCGCAACCACCGCGAGGCGCGGCTTCAGGCGCCGCGCCTGCTCGGCGAGCAGCGTCGCATTGCCGAACGCGGTGAGCGCCTCAACCGCAAAGGCCGTCGGCTGGCGGTCGAGCAGATCAATGGTGTTCGAACCGACAGAGCCGGTGGAGCCCAGGATCGTGACACGCCGCGGCACCGCCACAGGCGCCGGCCGGATCGACGACGTCTTCGTTACCACAGCAGCACACTCCCACCGCCGGCAAGAGACAGGCCCGCGACCGCGACGATGACGGCAAGCAGGCCGTCGACACGATCGAGGACGCCGCCATGGCCGGGAATGATGTCGCTGCTGTCTTTGACACCGAATCGCCGCTTGAAAGCAGATTCAGCCAAATCCCCGACCTGCTCAACCACTGCCAGGGCCGCGCTGACGCCGAGGAGAAGCCAGATCGAGGGCGTGCCCAGCCAAAGCGCGGCGGCGAGACCGACGAGTGCCGCCGCGACGATTCCGCCGCCCAGGCCGGCCCAGGTCTTGTTCGGGCTGATCCGGGGCGCCAGCTTTACGCCCCCGATCCGTCGTCCAGCGATGTAGGCGCCGGTATCGGTGGCCCAGACCAGCGCCAGAACCCAAAGCAACGTCTCCAGCCCACCGTCGAGTTCGGATCGAACCCACAAGATAGAGATACAGGGAGCACCGACATAGACGGCGCCCAGGCCCTGCCAGTTCGCGGCGGTCTCGCCGCCAAGCCGCGACACCACCGTGCCGAACAAACCGCCGGCGATCAATATCAGGAACGCCGCCTGGTATAGCGCGGCGGCCGCGGCGGCGATGGCCGTCAGCACCGCGGCAATGATCACGAAACCGGCCAGCCCCAGGCGCCCCTGATTGCAGATCCGGGTCCATTCCCACGCCATTACGGCGCCGAACAGAGCGACGAAGACATCCCAGGAAGGCGATCCCAGAACAACCAGCGCCAGCGCCAGCGGCACCAGCACGAGCGCGGAGATAATGCGTCTCCGCAGGAGGTGATGGCTGCTATCGAGAGGCACCGTAGCGCCGATCGCGGCATTGGAACTCTCGGATGGCATCTTGAAGATCTTCCTTCGTGAAGTCGGGCCATAACCGGTCCATGAACACGAGTTCCGCATAGGCCGACTGCCACAGCAGGAAATTGCTGATCCGCTTTTCGCCGCTGGTGCGGATGACGAGGTCGGGATCCGGGATCCCCGCGGTCAATAGGTATTTGGCGAAGAGCGGTTCATCGATCTCATCAGGCGTCAACCGGCCCGCCTTGACCTCAGCGGCGATACGACGAGCGGCAAGGGCGATTTCCCCTCGCCCGCCATAACTGAGCGCAACCGTCAGATTCAGCCGGGTGTTGTCGACGGTGCGCTGCTCCGCCGCGCTGATCAACCGGACCAAGTCCTCGCCCAACCGCTCCCGCTCGCCGATCACCCGCAAGCGGACGCCGCTCGCATGCAACTCGGCGATCTCGCGCTGCAGATAGATCCGCAGCAGGCCCATCAGGTCGTCGACCTCCGCGGCGGGCCGCTTCCAGTTCTCCGAGGAAAACCCGTAGAGTGTGAGATAGGAGATCCCGAGCTCCCCGGCGCCGGTGAGCGCACGCCGCACCGCATCGGCACCGCGATGGTGGCCAGCCGTGCGCGGCAGCCCGCGCGCCTTGGCCCATCGCCCGTTGCCGTCCATGATGATCGCGACATGAACCGGCGGCTCGGCGCCAGCCGATGACGGCACGGCTTCCATCGAATTAAACCTGCAGAATTTCCTTTTCCTTTTGCGCCAGGACGTCGTCGATCCGCTTGATGTGATCATCGGTGATCTTCTGGACTTCATCGGCCCATGCGCGATGTTCGTCCTTCGAGATCTCCCCGTCCTTCTCCATCCGCTTCAGAACGTCCATCCCGTCGCGACGCACATTGCGAACCGCGACGCGAGCTTGCTCGGCATATTTATGAGCGATCTTGGTCATCTCGACTCGCCGCTCCTGGCTCAACTCCGGAATCGGAACCCGAACGAGTTGACCCTCGCTCGAAGGGTTCAGGCCGAGTCCCGAGTCCCGGATCGCCTTCTCGACCGCCGAAACCTGGCTGCGGTCCCAGACCTGAACCGTGATCAGGCGTGGCTCGGGCACGCCGATCGTTCCGACCTGGGTTAGCGGCATTTCGCTGCCATAGGCATTGACGGTGATCGGCTCCAGGAGATGCACGGATGCACGCCCCGTTCGCAGGCCGGCGAATTCCCGGCGCAGGGCCTCGAGGGCACCGTCCATGCGACGCTTCAGTTCGTTGATTTGCGGTTCGGCCACGTTTCACTCCCCGTCGGATATGATCGTAAATTTGCCGTTGCCGGACATGACCTCGGCAAACGCGCCATCCTTCTCGATGGAGAATACCAGAATTGGAATGTGATTTTCACGCGCGAGAGAGACCGCCGAGGCATCCATTACCTTGAGGTCCCGCGACAGCACGTCGAGGTAGGTCAGATGATCGTAGCGGACCGCATCCGGCGTGGTCTTCGGGTCCGCGCTGTAGACCCCATCCACCTTGGTGCCCTTGAGCAGAGCGTCGCATCCCATTTCCGACGCGCGCAACGCCGCCGCGGTATCGGTCGTGAAGAACGGGTTCCCCGTGCCGGCCGCGAAGATCACGACGCGGCCTTTCTCCATATGCCGCTGCGCCCGGCGGCGGATATAGGGTTCGCATACCGTCGCCATCGGAATGGCGGACTGGACGCGCGTATTCACCCCGAGCTGCTCCAGCGCGTTCTGCATCGCCAGCGCGTTTATCACGGTCGCCAACATGCCCATATAGTCGGCCGAGGCGCGCTGCATGCCCTGAGCGGCGCCGGCGATGCCGCGGAAGATGTTGCCGCCGCCGATGACGAGGCAAACCTGAATTCCGAGCTCGTGGACGGCCTGGATCTCTCGGCCAACCCGTTCGACCGTATGCGGGTCGAGGCCGAACTCCCGCGCCCCCATCAGGGCCTCGCCCGATATCTTCAGCAGCACGCGCTGGTAACTGCTCGTCGAGGGCATCACCGCTCCCCTGTCTTAAAGCGATCCGCTTTCAAGCTCCATCTTCCCCCAGGCGCGCGCCCCAAGCGTCCCCCGGGCAGCGGAGCGGAATTGACGCTCAGCCCCAAGCCGCACCGAAAATCACGGCCGCAGGCGCCGTTCGATGACGAGGCCGGGGTCATCCTCCGAGTTGAGCGGCAACCTCGGCGGCGAAATCCGTCTGCTCCCGCTCGATGCCTTCTCCGAGCGCCATGCGGACGAAGCCGGTTACCTTGACGGGCGCGCCAATGTCCTTGGCCGCTGCATCAACCGCCGCCTTCACCCTGCTCTCGCCGTCGATGACGTAGATCTGCTCGAGCAGAACCACTTCCTCATAATACTTGCGCAGCCGCCCCTCGACCATCTTATCGATGATCTCGGCCGGCTTGCCCGAGGCACGCGCCTGCTCCGCCAGCACGGCGCGCTCGCGCTCCAGCATCGCCGGATCGACCTCGTCGATCGTCAATGCCTGCGGGTTGGCAGCCGCGACGTGCATCGCGAGCTGCTTGCCCAGCGCCGCGAGCTTTTCCGGATCGCCGGTCGATTCTAGGGCGACCAGAACGCCGATCTTGCCGAGGCCCGGCACCAGCGCGTTATGAACATAGCTTGCGACAACACCGGGATCGACGGTCAGCCGCGCCGTGCGCCGCAGCGACATGTTTTCGCCGATGGTGCCGACAAGCTGCGTCAGCCGATCGGCAACGGTCGCCTCCGTCGCGGGGTAACGCTGCGTCTTCAGTTGCTCGATATCGTCGACGTTCAGGGCCATCTCGGCGACGGTTTCGACGAAGCGCTGGAACTCCTCGTTGCGGCTGACGAAGTCAGTTTCCGAATTGACTTCGACCACGGCGCCGCGGGCACCCTGGGTCGCGACACCGACCAGACCCTCGGCGGCGACGCGCCCCGCCTTCTTGGCGGCGGCGGCAAGCCCCTTCTTGCGGAGCCAGTCGACGGCAGCATCCAGGTCGCCGGACGTCTCGATCAGCGCCTTCTTGCAGTCCATCATGCCGGCGCCCGACGTCTCCCGCAGCTCCTTTACCAGCGCGGCTGTGATTTCGGCCATAACTTATCCTCTTTCATACGAATTCCGGTCGGCGGAGCCGATAGGACGGGTGGACGGGCATGAAATGAGCCCCGCCCACCCGGATAATCTTTACGCCGTGGCGGAGGTCTCCTCGCGCTCGGCGTTCGCCGCCGAGGATTCCGCCGCTGGGCCCTCGGTTTCGGGCGCCAGCGTCTCGGCCGGAGCCTCTTCGGCCTCACCGATATCCGTCCCTGACGCGATCATTTCGCGTTGCAGGCCATCGAGAACGGCGCCGGAAACCAAGTCGCAGTAAAGCGAGATGGCGCGGATTGCGTCATCATTGCCCGGAATCGGGTAGGTGATGCCGCTCGGGTCCGAGTTGCTGTCGAGGACGGCCACGATGGGAATTCCAAGCTTTCTCGCCTCGGCAACGGCGATATCTTCCTTGTTCGTGTCGATGATGAACAGGATATCGGGCTGGCCGCCCATCTCCTTAATGCCACCGAGCGCCCGCTCGAGCTTGTCCCGCTCGCGCGTCATCTGCAGCAACTCTTTCTTGGTCAACCCGGCCTCGGCCTCGGCCAACCGATCGTCATACTGGCGCAACCGCTTGATCGAATTGGAAATCGTCTTCCAATTCGAGAGCATGCCGCCAAGCCACCGATGGTTGACGTAATATTGGCCGCAGCGCTTCGCCGCGTCGGCGACCTTATCGCTCGCCTGACGCTTCGTCCCGACGAACAGAACCCGGCCGCCACTGGCGGCGACGTCCCGCACCGCCTCAAGCGCGCGATGCAGCATCGGCACGGTCTGCTCGAGATCGATGATGTGAATGCCGTTGCGGACGCCGTAAATGTACGGCGCCATCTTCGGGTTCCAGCGCCGGGTATGGTGCCCGAAATGGACGCCGGATTCCAAGAGCTGGCGCATCGAATAGGTTGGTAGAGGCATGAAACGTTCCTTTTCCGGTTAGACCTCCGCGGGCGTTCGGTCCCGGCCATGGCAACCCTATGGCAGCCACAGCAAAGAACACCGGAGCGACCATCGGAGGGAAGCCCCCGACCGGCCGCGAACCCGCGTGTGAAGTAAGCCGCGGTTAGATAGCCGCCCCACCCGGTTTTCGCAAGCCCTTTCCCGGCGTTGTCGGGCGGACGTCGTAGAGATCTCGCTAGAGATCCTGCACGTCGACGACCCCGGGGATCGCCTTGATGGCGGCTCGAGTCGCGGCCGAGAGCGACCAAGCGCCGGGCAGCGCCATTTCGACCTCGCGGGCGCGCTCGATCTCGAGCACCAGCCTGATTCGGCCGCGGCCGCGGCCCTCGTGCTGCATTACCTGGCACAGGCTGTCGAGAGGCATCGATTCGTTAAGAAAGATCCTTAACCCGGTCGTCGCCTGGGTCACCGCCTCATCGAGCGCGCGGACCGACTGCCCGGTGAGCCGCATATTGCCGTCCTCGCTGCGCACTTCGACCCCGATCAGCACCGCCTGACCGGGTTCGAGGAGGTGGCGCTCGGTGGCGAGGAGGTCCGAGAAGACCATCACCTCGAACATCCCGCTGGCGTCGGAGAGCTGAACGAAGGCGAACCGGTTGCCCCGTGACGAGGTCCGTTCCTGCCGGTTGATGACGATGCCGGCAAGCTTCGCCCGGTTGGTCGTCCGGCCGCTCATCCAGACCGGGAGGTCGACATAGGGAACGACCTCCAGCCGCTCCAGCGTCTTGCCATAGGCGTCCAGCGGATGGGCGGAGAGATAGAAGCCGATGGCCTCGAACTCGTGACGCAGACGCTCCATCGACGGCCAGTCGGCGACCGCCGGCAGGGTAAAACGACCGCCCTCGCCTCCGCCGTCGCCGAACAGGCTGACCTGAAGGCTCTCCCGTTCGCTCGCGGCCGCATTCGCGTGCCGCAGGATCGTCTCCGCCGCCTCGAACGTCTGACGCCGGTTCGGGTTCAGCCCGTCGAAGGCCCCCGCGCAGACCAGAGTTTCCAATTGGCGCCGGTTGAGCAGCCGGGGGTCGAGTCGCGCCGTGAAATCGAACAGGCTCTTGAAGGCGCCTTCCGCCTCACGTGTCCGCACCAGCGCCTCGACGGCACCGGCGCCGACGCTCTTGATCGCCGCCAGCGCATAACGGATCGCCCGCACGCCGCCTTCGACGATTTCCACACCGAAGCTGGCGCGGGAGCGGTTGATGTCCGGCGGGAGGAGCCGGATCTTCAGCCGGCCTAGCTCCTGCCGGAAGACGTTCAGCTTGTCCGTATTGCCATAGTCGAGGGTCATGGACGCGGCGAAGAACTCGACCGGATAATTCGCCTTCAGCCAGGCGGTCTGATAGGCGACCAGCGCATAAGCCGCGGCATGGCTCTTGTTGAAGCCGTAGCCCGCGAACTTGTTGACCTGATCGAAGACCTGCTCGGCCTTTGCCGCGCGGACGCCACGGGCGACGGCGCCGTCGACGAAGATCTTCCGCTGCGCCTCCATCTCGGCCTTGATCTTCTTGCCCATGGCCCGGCGCAGGAGGTCGGCGGTGCCGAGGCTGTAGCCCGACAGCTCCTGGGCGATCTGCATGACCTGCTCCTGATAGATCATGATGCCGAAGGTCTCCTTCAGGATTCCTTCCAGGGTCGGGTGCAGATAGTCGGGCTCCTCCTCCCCATGCTTGCGCGCGATGTAGCTCGGGATGTTGTCCATCGGGCCCGGCCGGTAGAGGGCGACGACGGCGATGATGTCCTCGAACCGGTCGGGCTTCATCTTGCGCAGCACGTCGCGCATGCCCGAGCTTTCAAGCTGGAACACGCCGGTCGACTCGCCGCGGCCGATCATCTCGTATGACTTTGCGTCGTCGAGCGGAAGGTTCGAAAGGTCGATGCTCTCTCCCCGCTCAGCGATCAGGTCGCGGGCGCGGGCCAGGACGGTTAGCGTCTTCAGCCCGAGGAAATCGAACTTCACGAGCCCGGCCTGCTCGACGAACTTCATGTTGAACTGGGTGACCGGCATGTCCGAGCGCGGATCGCGGTAGAGCGGCACCAGCTCGTCGAGCGGCCGGTCGCCGATCACGATGCCGGCCGCGTGGGTCGAGGCGTGGCGGTAGAGCCCCTCCAGCTTCAGCGCGATATCGATCAGCCGCCCGACGCTCTCGTCCTGGTCGCGCAACTCCCGCAGCATCGGCTCGCCGTCGATCGCCTGCTGCAGCGTGACCGGATTGGCCGGGTTGTTCGGCACCATCTTGCACAGCCGGTCGACCTGCCCGTAAGACATCTGCAGCACGCGGCCAACATCGCGCAGTACGGCACGGGCCTGCAGCTTTCCGAAGGTAATGATCTGGGCGACACGGTCGCGCCCATACTTCTCCTGCACATAGCGGATCACCTCGTCCCGGCGGTCCTGGCAGAAGTCGACGTCGAAGTCGGGCATCGAGACCCGCTCGGGATTGAGGAAGCGCTCGAACAGAAGCCCGAAGCGAAGCGGGTCGAGGTCGGTGATGGTCAGCGCCCAGGCGACCACCGATCCGGCGCCGGAGCCGCGCCCCGGCCCGACGGGGATGCCCTGCCGCTTCGCCCATTGGATGAAGTCGGCGACGATCAGGAAGTAGCCGGGGAAGCCCATCTGGTTGATGACGCCCAACTCGAAGGACAGCCGCTCGCGATAGGGCTTCGCCACCTCTTCTCGCGCCGCATCATCCATCTCCGGCCGGTAGACCTGCGCTTCCAGGCGCCGCTCGAGGCCGCGCTCCGCCTCCAGGCGCAGTTCCTCCGCTTCGTTCTGTCCCTCGGCGACGGGAAAGGCCGGCAGGATCGGTCGGCACGGCTCCGGCATGAATGCGCAGCGCTGCGCGATCACCAGCGTGTTGTCGACGGCTTCCGGCAGATCGGCGAACAGCTCCCGCATCGCGGCCGCCGGCTTGAACCAGTGCTCGGGCGTGACCCGGCGGCGCTCGCCCTGCCCGACATAGGCGCCGGCGGCGATGCAGAGCAGCGCGTCGTGTGCCTCGTACATGTCGGCGTCGCCGAAGAAAGCCTCGTTCGTCGCCACGAGCGGGAGATCATGCGCGTAAGCGAGATCGATCAGCCGCGACTCGATGCGATCCTCGGCCTCCTGGCCATGGCGCATCAGCTCGACATACAGGCGATCCGGGAACAGCCGAGCGAGACGCGCGAGGGTCGTTTCCGCGGCGTCGTCCTGACCTTCGAGCAGAAGCCGGCCGACGCGGCCCGCCGGGCCGCCGGTCAGCGCGATCAACCCATCGGTCATTCCCTCAAGAGCCGTCATCGGCAGCTGCGGATCGTCGCCAGGGGCACCGTCCAGAAATGATTTGCTGACCAGCCGCAACAGGTTGCGGTAGCCGACCTCGTCCTGGACAAGCAGCACAAGCTGGTCGGGCGAACGCCGCGGGCCCGGTGCAGGAATGGCGCCGCCCTCTCCCTCCTCCGGATCGCCCGAGAAGTGGGCGCCCTCGCGCGCAATCGCGATCTGGCAGCCGATGATCGGCTGCACACCGGCATCGCGCGCGGCGAGCGAGAACTCCAGGGCACCGAACAGATTGCCGGTATCGGTTACCGCCACGGCCGGCATGCCGTCGCGCCGGCACAGCTCGATCAGCGACTTGATCTTGATCGCGCCTTCCGACAGCGAATAGGCGGAGTGGACGCGCAGATGGACGAACCCCGAGTGACCCACGAAAACCCCCTACCGCTTGCAGGTCGTTTCAACGATCCCACAAGCCGGCCACCAAGTCAGCCGAAACGCTTCGGCAACATTCAAAAATCAAAAGAATTGAGGAGACCCACCTCGAAGCCGGAGCGGCTTTCGATCAGGCCTGCAGATCCTTTCTCATTGTCATGCTCGGACTTGATCCGGGCATCCATCATGCTGCGGCCCCATGGATTGCCGGGTCAAGCCGGGCAATGACAAGAAAAAGGTCATTTCGAACTCATCCGCAAATCGACCTAAAGCTGTACGATCACGCCGTCACGCAGTGTGATCGTGCGGTCCATGCGCTGCGCGAGATTAAGATTGTGCGTGGCGATCAGCGCGCCGACCTGCATCTCGTGGACGAGCTTGCCGAGCAGGGCGAACACGTCGTCCGCGGTATGCTGATCGAGGTTTCCGGTCGGCTCGTCTGCGAGAAGCAGCGCCGGGGCGTTGGCGAGTGCCCGGGCGATGGCGACCCGCTGCTGCTCGCCGCCCGAAAGCTGCGCCGGCCGATGGCGCAACCGCTGGCTGAGACCGACCAGACCCAAGAGCTCCCGCGCCCGTTCGGCTGCCGCCCTTCGGCTGCGGCCGGCGATCATCTGCGGCAGCACGACGTTCTCCAGGGCGGAGAATTCCGGCAGCAGATGGTGGTACTGGTAGACGAAGCCGATCGCAGTGCGCCGCAGTTCCGTGCGGCGCGCATCGGAAAGCCTGCTGCTTGGATTGTCCAGGATCCAGATCTCGCCACCGTCCGGCCGCTCGAGAAGGCCGGCGATGTGCAGGAGCGTCGACTTTCCCGAGCCGGACGGCCCGACCAGCGCCACCATTTCGCCGCGCGGCAGCGTCAGCGAGGCGTCCTTGATCACTTCGAGCCGCGCCGCCCCTTGGGCGAAGCTGCGGCTGACATGCTCCAGCCGAAGCGCTCCTTTCCTTTCCGCGGCCATGGACCCGTCTTGCTGTCTCCGCTCATTCATAGCGCAGCGCCTCGACCGGATCGAGGCGGGCGGCGCGCCAGGACGGGTAGATCGTCGCCAGAAGCGACAGGGTGAGAGCCATCACGACCACGGTGACGACCTCCCATGGATCGACGATCGCCGGCAGCTTCGACAGGAAATAGATCTCGGCCGAGAACAGCTCGGTCCTGGTCAGGCCTTCCAGCCATTGCCGGATCGCCTCGATATTGTTCGCGAAGGTCAGGCCGAGCGCGAAGCCGAGGACCGTTCCGAGGACTCCGATGCTGGCCCCGCTGAGAAGAAAGATCCGCATGATCATGCCGCGCGTGGCCCCCATGGTCCGCAGTATGGCGATGTCGTGGCCCTTGTCCTTCACCAGCATGATCTGGCCCGAGATGATGTTGAAGGCCGCGACCAGGATGATCAGCGTCAGGATCAGGAACATCACGTTCCGCTCGACCTGAATGGCGTTGAAGAAGGTGGAGTTCGCCCGCTGCCAGTCGACTAGCCGATATCCCGTTCCGATCCTGCTCAGCACCTTGTAGCCAATCTCCCGCACCACGTCGGGATTCGCGACCATGATCTCCAGACTGCTGACCGCGTCGGGAAGGCGGAAGAAGAGCTGCGCTGCCTCGAGCGGCATATAGATGAAGGTGCTGTCATACTCGAACATGCCGGCTTCGAAGAGGCCGACGATCTCATAGGACTTCATGCGCGGCACGGTGCCCATGATGGTCGTCGTCCCCTGCGGCGAGATCAGGGTCACATCGTCGCCGACCCTCAGGCCGAGTTGCTGCGCCAGCCGGCTCCCCATGATGACGGCATGCTCGCCGGCGAACCGGTCGAGATCGCCGGCGACGATGTTGTCGGCGATGATCCGCCGCCCCTTCAGGTCTTCGGGGCGGACGCCGCGGACAACCGCCCCTCCCGCCTGATTCGCCGACGTCGCCATCACCTGCCCTTCCGCGATTGGGGTCACGCTGACGATGCCCGGCAGGTCGCGAATTTGCCCGGCGAGAGCATCGAATTCGGGCAACGGCCCCTGCTGCGCATAGACGGTCAGATGCCCGTTCAATCCCAGGATCCGCGACAACAGTTCGTGCCGGAAGCCGTTCATCACCGACATGACAATGATCAGCGTGGCCACGCCGAGCGCGATCCCGAGCAGCGAGAAGCCGGCGATGACCGAGATGAATCCTTCCTGCCGGCGCGAGCGGAGATAGCGCATCGCCACGGTGCGTTCGAAGGCTGAGAACATCGAAGGAATGCCGGCCGCGCTATGGGATCAGGCGGGACAGCGCCCCGTCGACCGACAGCTCCGCCCGCTCGCCGTTCGCCCGTCGCTTCAGCTCAACCGTCCCGGAGGCGAGGCCGCGTGGCCCGACGACGAGTTGCCAGGGCAGGCCGATCAGATCCATGTCAGCGAATTTCGCCCCCGGCCGCTCGTCCCGATCATCGTAGAGAACCTCGATCCCGGCCTGCCGCAGCTTGGCATAGATCTCGTCGCAGGCCTTCGCGCAGGCCGCATCGGCCGCTTTGAGATTGACGAGTCCCACTTTGAACGGCGCCACCGGTTCCGGCCAGATTATTCCGGCCTCGTCGTGGCTCGCCTCGATGATCGCGCCGACCAGTCGCGAGACGCCGATCCCGTAGGACCCCATATGCACGGCAGTCTGCTCGCCTGTGGGCCCGGCGACGACGGCGCCGAGCGGCTCCGAGTATTTCGTGCCGAAATAGAAGATATGACCGACCTCGATGCCCCGCGCCTCGACGAGCTGGTCTTTCGGGACCGGACAGGCGGCAGGGTCATGCTTGTCGTCCGTCGCCGCATAGAGCGAGGTCCATTTGCCGACGATCGGCTCCAGATCCGTCTCGTAATCGGTATCGGCGCCCGGCACGTCGAAGTTCAGGAAGTCGCGGTGGCAGAACACGGCGCTCTCCCCGGTATCGGCGAGGATGATGAACTCGTGGCTCAGATCGCCGCCGATCGGGCCCGTTTCCGCCGCCATCGGAATCGCCTTCAGCCCCATCCGGGCAAAGGTCCGCAGATAGGCGACGAACATCTTGTTGTAGGAGCGCCGCGCACCCTCATAGTCGAGGTCGAAGGAGTAGTTGTCCTTCATCAGGAACTCGCGGCCGCGCATCACGCCGAACCGCGGCCGCACCTCGTCGCGGAACTTCCACTGAATATGGTAGAGCATCCGCGGCAGGTCCCGGTAGCTCTTCACCGCGCTGGCGAAGATGTCGGTGATCAGTTCCTCGTTGGTCGGCCCGTAGAGCATCTCGCGCTCGTGGCGATCGGTGATGCGCAGCATCTCCTTGCCGTAATCGTCATAGCGCCCGGAGGCCTTCCAGAGATCGGCCGATTGGATCGTCGGCATCAGCACTTCCTGGGCGCCGGCCCGGTCCTGCTCCTCGCGGACGATCTGTTCAATCCGCTTCAGCACGCGGAAGCCGAGCGGCAGCCAGGAATAGATCCCGGCGCTGGCCTGCCGGATCATGCCGGCGCGCAGCATCAGCCGATGCGACACGATCTGCGCCTCCGCCGGGGTTTCCCGCAGCGTCGGCATGAAATAGGCGGATAGGCGCATGTCTTTCCTCGTCTGGCGTTTACCGGCCCGCCGGTCGCAATACGGGCCTTGCGGTCGCGTGCGGTCGCGACGCGCCAGACTGTAGGCAAAAGGCCGCCTCGCTGTCTATGCCCAGTCTAGGCCCACGGGCGGCTACAAGCGGGTTCCTGTCGATTACCGCTCGTCAGGGGCCGGGACGGCATCAGCCTCGTTCCTCCCCCAGCCTTCTTCATCGAGACCCTGGATATTGGCACCGGCGGGGCTCGTATCCTTGTCCTGATCGGCTCCCTCCGCCGAGGCTTCCTCCGGCGGGTCGGCTGTTTGTGTCGAGCCGGATGTCGTTGTCCCGGTCTCCGGATTCACCCGAAGCCGGGCGATCGTTTCCGCCTTGCGGACGGCCTCCAGACACTTCTGGGGCTCGTTGTCCTCGAGAAACTGCTCGGCGACGTAGAGCCGGACCTGGATGCGGTTCCAATTGTCGCGTTGCTGGGACTTTTGCAGTTTCTGGTCGACAGCGGTGATCGCGCCGGCACAGTCCTGGGCCGACGCGATCGACGGCAGCAGAAGAACGGTCACGCCAAACGCGACGGCCAGCAAACTCGTGCGTTTCATGGGAAGCCCTCCTCATTTCCTCCATCTCCTATAGCGGGAACAGTCCGCCGTCGCCGCCGGTTCAAAAAAGTTCGAAAATTGCCCCTTCCGGCGAAACCCTCGCGGACCCGAAGTGTTTGATTGATAAGGCGTCGGCTTCGACCGCCGCCCTAAAAGGGGTGTTCGAGGCCAACTTACCAGTGATTGGGGAGGATGGCGGTCGTGGTCGACCGACAGACAGGACGATTGAATGGCGGAGCAGACGGTGAAGCGCGGGGCATCGGCCGCCGCGCACTGCTGGCCGGCATCGGCGCGGGCGGCGTCACGGCAGCGGCGATGGCCGCAGCGGGGTCCGCACCGATGCCGACGGATGACCAGCCGGCACCGTCGAAGACGGAGCCGGTCTACCGGGAAACGCCGCATATCCGCGAATTCTATAGCCGGTCCCGCTTCTAAGTCGGCAACGGAGGGATCGCGATGCTGAAGAAATGCGCGTCCGGGTTCATCCGGCGGCAAGGTCTGAGCGCTCAATTCGCCGCCGCTGGCGAGAGCGTCGGCCGCCGCGGCTTTCTTAGGAATTCCGGTCTTGCCTTTGGCGGCGCGGGGGCGCTCGCCGCGCTACCGCTTCAGCTGGTGAAGAAGGCCGAGGCGGCGAACCCCGCAGTTGCGGAAGGCGAGATCGTCCGCCGCAAGACCATTTGCCCCTTCTGTGCCGTCGGTTGCAGTATCTGGGCGGAGGTGCAGAACGGCGCCTGGATCGGGCAGGAGCCGGTCTTCGAAAGCCCCGTCAACATGGGAACCCACTGCGCCAAGGGCGCGGCAACCCGCGAACTCGCGATCGGTCACCGCCGGCTCAAATATCCGACGAAACTGCAAGGCGGGCAGTGGCAGCGCATCTCCTGGGAGCAGGCGATCGACGAGATCGGCGACAGGCTGCTGAAGATTCGCGAGAAAGCCGGGCCGGATTCCGTCTACTGGCTGGGATCCGCCAAGGGCAGCAATGAGATGGGCTACCTGCAGCGCAAACTCGCGGCGTTCTGGGGGACGAACAATACCGACGATCAGGCGCGTATCTGCCATTCCACCACCGTCGCCGGCGTCGCCAACACCTTCGGCTACGGCGCCATGACCAACGGTCTGAATGATCTGCAGAGAAGCAAGTTCCTGATGATCATCGGCGGCAACCCGGCCGAGGCGCATCCGGTCGCGATGCTGCACCTCCTGCATGCGAAGGAGGCGAACGGCGCCAAGCTGGTCGTCGTCGACCCGCGCTTCACGCGCACCGCGGCGCATGCCGACGAGTATGTGCGAATCCGCTCCGGCACTGACGTCGCCTTCACCTGGGGGCTGCTCTGGCACGTCTTTGAGAATGGTTGGGAGGATAAGGAGTTCATCCGCCAGCGCGTCTGGGGCATGGACGAAATCCGCAAGGAGGTCGCCAATTGGCCGCCCGACGAGGTCGAGCGCGTCACCGGCGTGCCGCCGGACCAGATGCGGCGCGTCATCCAGACGATGGTGGAGAACGAGCCCGCCAGCGTCATTTGGTGCATGGGAGTCACCCAACACCATATCGGCAGCAGCAACACCCGGGCGCTCTGTACATTGCAGCTCGCGCTCGGCAATGCCGGACAGTCGGGCGGCGGCACCGCCATCTTCCGGGGGCACGACAACATTCAGGGCCTGACCGATCTCGGCGCATTGTCGCACAGCCTGCCGGCCTATTACGGCCTCGAAGAGGGCGCGTGGCAGCATTGGGCCCGGGTCTGGGACATCGAGTACGACTGGCTGCTCAGCCGGTTTGCATCCAAGAAGCTGATGGAGACGAAGGGCATCCCTGTCTCGCGCTGGTACGATGGCGTGCTCGAGGCCGAGGAGAATATTGATCAGCCCCACAACATTCGGGCAATGGTGTTCTGGGGCCACGCTCCGAACTCGCAGACCCGGCAACCGGACCTGAAGAAAGCGCTCGAAACGCTCGACACCCTGGTGATCATCGACCCCGTACCGACGCTGACGGCGGTGCTCGGCAACCGGACCGACAACACCTATCTCCTGCCGGCCGGCACGACGATGGAATATGCCGGGTCGGTGACCAATACCTCTCGCATGGTTCAGTGGCGCGAGAAGGTCATCGAGCCGATGTTCGAGGCCAAGACCGATTACGAGATCCTGTATCTGTTCGCCCGCAAGTTCGGCTTCGCCGACAGGATGTTCAAGAACATCGCGGTGGAGAACGACGAGCCGATTGCGGAGGACATCACCCGCGAGTTCAACCGCGGCTCCTGGACGATCGGTTACACGGGCCAGTCGCCGGAACGCCTCAAGGCGCATATGAGATACCAGCATCTCTTCGACAGCACGACGACCCGGGCCGAGAGCGGACCGGTCAAGGGTGACTTTTACGGCCTGCCCTGGCCCTGCTGGGGCACGCCAGAGATGCGCCATCCTGGCACGCCGGTGCTCTACGACACGTCGAAACCGGTGGCCGACGGCGGGCTATGCTTCCGCGCCCGCTGGGGCGTGGAGCGAGGCGGCGTGAGCCTCCTGGCCGACGGCACCGCTCCGGTCGGATCCGAAATCAAGGACGGCTATCCTGAGTTCACCATGGCGCTGCTGCAGCGTCTCGGCTGGGATGAGGACCTGACGCCGCAGGAGCGGCAGACGATCGAACAGATCGGTGCGGATCTAGGGAGCGTCGGGGCAGTCAATTGGAAGACCGACCTGTCCGGCGGTATCCAACGGGTGGCGATCCTGCATGGTTGTGCGCCATTCGGCAACGGCAAGGCGCGCAGCTACGCCTGGAACTATCCCGATCCGGTGCCGCTGCACCGCGAGCCCCTTTATACGCCGCGGCGCGACCTCCTGCCGAAGTACCGGACCTACGATGATCGCCACGACTTCCGCCTGCCGGTGCTCTACTGGAGCATCCAGAGCCAGGACTTTTCCGACCGGTTTCCTCTGATCCTCACCTCCGGCCGCCTGGTTGAATTCGAGGGCGGCGGCGATGAGACCCGCGCCAATGTATGGCTGGCGGAACTGCAGCAGCAGATGTTCGCCGAGGTGAACCCGCGCGAGGCCGAAGCCAACTATATCGAGAATGGGGACATGATCTGGATATATGGCCCCGACGGTGCCCGCATCCGGGTGCAGGCGTTGGTGACCCGGCGCGTCGGCCCCGGCGTGGTTTTCATGCCCTTCCACTTTGGCGGCTACTGGCAAGGCGAGAACCTAGGCGACCGTTATCCGGAAGGGACCGTTCCCTACGTGCTGGGTGAAGCGACGAACACCGTTCAGACCTATGGCTACGACATCTTCACGCAGATGCAGGAGAGCAAGGTCACCTTATGTCGGATCGAACGTGCGTAAGGCTATGGGCCTAGGACTATGGGAATGCGCTTGAGGGTACGGCTATGGCGAGAATGAAATTCCTGTGCGACGCCGAGCGCTGCATCGAGTGCAACGCCTGTACGACAGCTTGCAAGAACGAGCATGAAGTGCCGTGGGGCATGCAGCGCCGGCGCGTCGTTACGATCAATGATGGCGTCCCGGGCGAGCGCTCGATCTCGGTCGCCTGCATGCACTGCAACGATGCGCCCTGCATCGCAGTCTGCCCGGTCGACTGCATTTACCAGACCGACATCGGCGTGGTGCTGCATTCGAAGGATGTCTGCATCGGCTGCGGCTATTGTTACTACGCCTGCCCATTCGGCGCGCCGCAATATCCGCAAGCCTCCAACTTCGGCTCGCGCGGCAAGATGGACAAATGCACCTTCTGCGCCGGCGGCCCGGAGGAGAACAACTCCGAAGCAGAATATCTGAAATACGGCCGCAACCGCATTGCCGAAGGCAAGCTGCCGCTCTGCGCCGAGGTCTGTTCCACCCGCTCGCTGCTGGCCGGCGACGGCGACATGATCGCCGAGATCTATCGGGAGCGAGTTCTGCGACGCGGCTTCGGCTCGGGCGCCTGGGGTTGGAATACCGCCTATTACGGCTCTCTGGCCGAAGAGTGAGGGTCGAGGAATCAGGGAATGATCCGATGATCGGCGTTCGCATCGGCTCGGCTATCGTCTGTCTCGTCCTGGCGGTTCTGCTGGTCCTAACGTTCCAGCCCGGGTTCGGCCCGTCCCGCTATATCGAGCCGACCGGCGGCGTGACCGATAGCGGACCGCAGGACGACCTGCCGTCGCTTGAAGCGAGTCTGGACGTCCTGCAGGCACGCACCTTCCTGCAGCGCTGGCGCGAGATGTCCGGGCCCGCGCCCGGCGGCGCCCACAAAACCGCGATCACCGCCCGTCAGGGCGATGCCACGCCCGATCCGGTCGCGGAGGAGGAACAGTAATGGTCGCGATTTCCAATGTCGCCCGCATGCTGTCGCCGCTGTTCGTCGTCGGCATGCTCCTACTCCCCCCACAGCCGGCCGCGGCGCAGGAGGAGGCCAATCCGAACGACCGCACAGGGGTGGTGAACGACGCGTTCCGAGGACCGATCGCGACCGATAATTCGGACCTCATCCGCGACCGATGGCATGTGGAAGGCGTCGTCAATCTGCCGGACGAGAAGGCGGGCGTGCTCGTTCAATCCGAGGGGCGCGTCTGGCGCCGCTGGCACAATGAGGAAATCGTGAATTGGGGCGCGTGGACTATCCTCGGCTTCACATTGCTGCTGTTCCTGTTCGTGGTCTATCGCGGGCGGATTCCGCTCCGGAGCGGCTTCAGCGGTCGCACGATCCTGCGCTTCAACGGTTTCGAGCGAACGAACCACTGGATGACGGCCGGCAGCTTCATCCTCGTGGCGTTGACCGGTCTCATAATCCTTTACGGTCAGCTCGTTCTGAAGCCGCTGATCGGAGCCGAGGCCTACAGCACCGTCGCCTTGTGGAGCGCCTATATCCACATGGCCTTTGTCGTGCCCTTCGTGATCGGCGCGGTGGTCATGGCCGTGATGTGGACGCGGCGCAACATTCCCCGGGCTGTCGACTGGCAGTGGCTGAAGAGGGGCGGCGGCTTTCTGCCGCACGGCCCGCACCGTGCGTCGGCCTACAAGTTCAACGCTGGCCAGAAGCTGATCTTCTGGTCCGTGATCCTCGGCGGGCTCGTCCTGTTGGCGAGCGGATTGTCGTTGATGTTCCCGTTCTTCTGGCTCGGCGTGAACGGCATGCAGTGGGCTCAGGTGATCCACGCCGCCGCCGGGCTTCTGATGACTGCGATCATCATCGGCCATATCTGGATCGGCACTATCGGGATGGTGGGCGCGATCGACGCCATGTGGGGCGGTCAGGTCGACCGAAACTGGGCGGAAGAGCATCACGATTTATGGGTCGACGAGCTCGAGGGACGTGCCTCGCCGAAGGAGGCTGGGCGATGAAGGCATTTCTGCTCGGCACCTGTATCGCGCTGGTTCTCGGCGTCGGTACGGCCATCCTCTACGACTTCGTCGGGATTGGAACGGCGGAGTTCTACGCGACCGAGGGGGTGCGGCTGCCGGAAACGATCGAGGATATGGCACTGTCCGGCGAATAGCCTACCCTATTGTGGATCGGGCGCCGACCGCCGGCAACCCTCGGCCAGGGCCCGGATCTCCGGATCGTAGAGCGGCTCACCATTGAAGGTGATCTGGTCCCCCCGGACGACCACCTCCCCTACCGCGACTTCGCCCTCGAACAGCGCTGAATTCGCGGGGATTCCGAAGCGGTCCTGCAGGTCCACCGTAATTGCGATCCGGGTCCGTTCTGGAAGCTGCAGACGCTGGGCATCGAGATCGGCCGGCGCGACCGGACGACCCTCCACGTCGACGCCCGGCTGATAGGCGGTATCGGGCGCGGGCTCGTGCTTGACAAGCCATGCGCAGTCAGCCTTTTTGATCCACACGACTCGCTGCTCGGCTGCGGCGGACCCTTCGGCAATGGTTAACAGAAGGACCGATAGCAACGAGGAAATGAGGGCGGATCGGGCCATCATGCGAGTCTCGCCGTCAGGGGGTTAATAAATCATCATTATTCGGCTGGCGCGTATGGGATTTCGCCGACCATTCGGGGCCGCTGCCGTCAGCGAGGGGGAAATGCTTTCCACATATTTCCGCTTGTCCGAGAACAATACCACGGTACGGACCGAGGTCGTCGCCGGAGTCACAACATTCCTGACGATGGCCTACATCATCTTCGTCAATCCGATGATCCTCTCGGAAGCGGGCATGGACCGCGGCGCGGTTTTCGTCGCCACCTGCCTCGCCGCCGCCATCGGGACGGCAATCATGGGGCTGTATGCCAATTATCCCGTGGCGCTGGCGCCCGGGATGGGCCTTAACGCCTACTTCACCTATGGCGTGGTTCAGGGGCTCGGTCATAGCTGGCAGGTCGCCCTCGGCGCCGTCTTCATATCCGGCGTGCTGTTCTTGATCCTCAGCATCCTGCCGGTCCGGGAGTACATCATCAACAGCATTCCACGAACGCTGAAAATGGCGATTTCCGCCGGTATCGGGCTGTTTCTTGGGATTATCGCGCTACGAAATGCAGGGATCGTCGTGGACCATCCCGCCACTCTGGTAACGCTCGGCGATGTGACGGCGCCTGCTGCGATGCTTGCCATTGCCGGGTTCGCCGTCATGGTTGCGCTCGACTACCACCGTGTGCCGGGGGCGCTCATCATTGCGATCCTTCTTGTAACCGGTGCCGGCATTCTTCTTGGCGTCTCGGAGCCTGGGGGAATTTTCTCTCTACCTCCGAGCCTCGCCCCGACATTCTTGCAGATGGATATCGCAGGAGCCTTCGAGGTCGGGCTTGTCACAATCGTCTTCGCCTTTCTCTTCGTCGATCTGTTCGATACGGCTGGGACGCTGGTCGGTGTGGCGCATCGAGCCGGCATGCTGGATGAGGCCGGGCGCCTCCCGCGCGTCGGCCGGGCCCTCTTCGCTGACAGTACCGCGACGCTCGCCGGTGCGGCCCTCGGTACGTCAACCACGACCAGCTACATCGAGAGTGCAGCCGGCATCAAGGCCGGCGGCCGCACCGGATTGACGGCGGTCGTCGTCGCGCTGCTATTTCTCTGCGCGCTGTTCCTCTCTCCCTTGGCAGGTACGGTTCCCGCCTATGCGACGGCCCCGGCCCTTCTGTTCGTCGCCTGCCTGATGACCCGCGGGTTGACCGAGGTGGACTGGGAGGATGTTACGGAGTACACGCCAGCGGTCGTGACCGCACTGACAATGCCCCTCACCTTTTCGATCGCCAACGGAATCGCGTTCGGCTTCATCACCTATGCGGCGATCAAGCTGCTGAGCGGTCGAGTCCGGGACGTGAGTCCGGCCGTGCTGATCCTCGCAATCGCTTTCATCATCAAGTTTGCGGTGCTATGAGCGAGGGGAATAAAGACTCCAGTGACTTTGTCTCGAAAATGACATAGACTGCGCCTCGCATAAAAATGGCGCTTTAGCGACAGCCGCTACGGCCCAAGTTCAGGGAAGAAGCGCGACGAGGGATCGCCCTTGGAGTTTCTCTTCCGAGGCCCCTCTTTGGCTCAAATGCCGAAAACGTGGGGCAAGCCTCGAAATGCGGGGCTTGCCGTCTTTTATTAAGCCTTTTAAGCCCCGCCGCTATTACAGCGGCGGGGTTTCCATTAACGGCAGGGCGAAGGACGTTATTGGGCGGAGAGCCAGGGCGGGTTCAGGGCCGCAATCCGCCGGTAGACGGGGCAAGTTGGGCTGTGCGTGCCCGGCAGATAGCCGGTGCTCATCAGGAACTCGCCGACGATCTCACCGCCGGTGAACAGGAAGGCCTTGCGGAAGAGCTTGACCCAATCCGGCTTGGACAGCGGATGGTGCGCCGCCAGCCATCCGGCGAAGGAGCCGTGCGTCTCCCGCAAGACCCGAATGCGCCGGGCATTCTCGATCGCGGCGTTGACCTTCAGCCGGTTGCGGATGATTCCCGCATCCGCCAGCAGACGCGCCCTGTCCGCCTCGCCGAACGCCGCAACGCGATCGATGTCGAAACCGTGGAATGCGGCGCGGAAGGCTTCCCGCTTCTTCAGAACCGTCAGCCAGCTCAGTCCGGCCTGGTTGATCTCGAGCACGAGCCGCTCGAACAGCACATGGTCATCCGAAACGGGAAAGCCGTATTCATGATCGTGATAGGGACCGTGCCAAGGATGGCCCGGCGCGATGTCGCAATAGGTCGGCTTTGCGATCGGCGCGTTCATTCCGGCCTCACCGAGATGATCCCCGACTCCATGATGTAATAGACGAGAAGCCAAACCAGCAGCGAGACCACCGAGGTGACCAGAACCTTCTTCCAGAGCCGCGGATTCTCCGGTGCGCTGGAGGCATGGCCCTCTTCCGGCTCCTCCGGCACGCGCACGCCCCACGGTAGTACGGTGAACAGCACGACCCACCAGATAATGAGATAGACGAAGAGCCCCGACAGCCAGTTCATCAAACGGTCTTAAGCCTGTTCCAGCTCGATCAGCGTGCCGCAGAAGTCCTTCGGATGCAGGAACAGCACCGGCTTGTCATGCGCGCCGATCTTCGGCTCACCGTCGCCCAGCACGCGGGCGCCGCTCTCCTTCAGGCGATCGCGGGCAGCGAGAATATCCTCGACCTCATAGCAGACATGATGAATCCCCCCGGCCGGGTTCCGCTCGAGAAAGGCGGCGATCGGCGAGGCTTCCCCGAGGGGCTGCAGCAGTTCGATCTTGGTGTTCGGCAGGGTGACGAAGACCACCGTGACGCCATGTGCCGGCTGATCGACCGGGGCCGAAACCGTTGCCCCGAGCGCTCCGGAGTAGAGTGCGGCTGCCGCCTTGAGATCAGGTACGGCGATAGCGACGTGATTCAGCTTGCCGATCATAACTTGTCTTCGTTCCGAGATGCTCGCTGACTGAAGATTCCGACAACCCTCATGCTTCGACAGGCTCAGCACGAGATCCTCGCCCTGAGCTGTCGAAGGGTGAGGACCGACTCACCACCATCGGTTCCGGGCCTTAGAATGCAGACCGGCGGCCGACGACGCAAGCCGTCCCTAAACCCGCACCAGATGAATGTCGACGACCGGCTTCTTGCCGCGGTTCGCCTGGAGGGCGCGCCGGAGCGCAAGCCGGGCAGCTTCCTTCAGCGCCGCATCGTCGCGACGCAGTTCCGCAGTCGCGCCCTCGATTGCATCGCGGATCGCGGCCACCGCTGCCTCGAAGCCCGCCTGGTCGCGTTCCGGATCGAGCAGCCCCTGCGCGGCGATCTGCGGTTCCGCGATCAGGCTCCCCTCGCGATCGACGACCAGCGTCGCCACTGCCGATCCGTTGCGCAATGCCCGCTGGCGGCTCCGAAGCACCGAACCGCCGAGTGACACCAGGGCCTTGCCGTCCAACCCAAGCCGTCCCACCGGCGCCTCGTCGATGATCTCCGCCGCGCCCGGGGCGAGCCGCACGACGGACCCGTTTGGCGCCACAACCGCCTGCCCGACCTGCAGACTTTCTGCAAACTCGGCATGGGCCGACAGATGGCGCAACTCGCCATGCACGGGAACGGCGATCTTCGGGCGGATCCATCGATACATCGCGGCAAGCTCGTCGCGCGCCGGGTGCCCGGAGACATGGACGAAGTGCTCCCTCTCGGTGACGATATCGACGCCGAGGCGAACCAGATTGTTCTGCAGGTGGCCGATGCTGCGCTCATTGCCGGGGATGATCCGCGACGAGAAGATCACGGCGTCGCCCTTCTCCAGGGTCACGCTCGGATGCTCGTTTCGGGCGATGCGAGCAAGCGCCGAGCGCGGCTCGCCCTGGCTGCCGGTGCAGGCCATCAGTACCTTGTCGCGCGGCAGATAGCCGACCTCCTGCTCGGTCACGAACTCCGGCAGGTCGGTGAGATAGCCGTTCTCCCGGGCGGCCTGGTTGACGTGCCAGAAAGACCGCCCGACCAGGGCGAGATGCCGATCGTGGGCGGCGGCAACATGGGCGAGGGTTTCCAGTCGGGCCACGTTGCTGGCGAAGGAGGCCACGGCGACGCGGTTCTCGAACCGGCCGACGAGTTCCATCAGGCTTTCGCGCACCTCCGCTTCCGACCCGGACTGACCTTCGACCATGACATTGGTCGAATCGCCGATCAGCGCGAGAACCCCCTCGTCGCCGAGCTGTTGCAGGGCTGCCTCGTCGGTGGAGGGGCCGACCAGCGGCTCGGGATCGAGCTTCCAGTCGCCGGTGTGCAGCACGGTCCCGAGCGGGGTCCGCACGACCACTGCGTTCGGCTCCGGAATCGAATGGGTGAGCGTGATCAGCTCGATCTCGAACGGCCCCACCGTGAAGCGCCCGGACATCGGCACCTCGGTGATTCGCGCGTCGTGCTGCAGGCCGGCTTCCACCAGCTTGCGGCGCAGCACCGACGCGGTGAACGGCGTCGCATAAATCGGACAGCGCAGCTGCGGCCAGAGATAGGGGACCGCGCCGATATGGTCCTCATGGGCGTGGGTCAGAACCAAGCCGGCCAGATCCTCGCTTCGTTCGACGATGAATTGCGGGTCGGGCATGATCACGTCGATCCCGGGCGTCGATTCGTCGCCGAAGGTGATGCCTAGATCGACCATCAGCCATTTGCCGGCATGGCCGTAGAGGTTCAGATTCATGCCAATCTCCCCCGCCCCGCCCAGGGGCAGGAAGAGCAGCTCGTCGGCGGAAGGGCGCTCGATCATGATCTCTCCGCGTTGCGGTTTGCGGCATAGAGCGAGGCCAGGCCGCGAAGGGTCAGGTCCTCGTCGACAAGCTCGATCACGTCGGTTGCTCCATAGAACAACGGAGCGAGACCACCGGTTGCAATCACCTTCATCGGCGCTCCATATTCCGCACGGATGCGGGCGACCAGCCCCTCGATCAGCCCGACATATCCCCAGAAGACGCCCGACTGCATGCAGGGGACGGTGCTTTTGCCGATGACGCTGGGCGGCCTTTGGATCGCGATGCTGGGCAGCTTGGCGGCAGCCATATAGAGCGCCTCGAGCGACAAATTGATGCCGGGTGCGATGGCGCCGCCGGCATAACTCCCTTCGTCGTCGACGACATCGAAGGTGGTCGCCGTTCCGAAATCTACGATGATCAACGGTCCGCCATAGCGCTGGTGCGCAGCGAAGCTGTTCACCAACCGGTCGGCACCGGCCTGCTCCGGCCGGTCGACCGCGGCCTTGATGCCGAGCGACTCACCGTCGCCGATGATCAGCGGCTTGCAATGAAAATGCTCCGTTACCAGCGTCTTCAGGCTGAACAACGCCTCCGGAACGACTGAGGCGATGATCGCGCCGTCGATCTTGTCCGGCGTCAGCGCGCGCAGGCCCATGAGCTGAGTCAGCCAGACCGCATATTCGTCGGCCGTGCGGTGAACATTCTTCGAGATCCGCCATTTGCCCTTGAAGGTCTCGCCTTCGAAGACGGCAAAGGACACGTTCGTGTTTCCGGAATTCACCGCGAGCAACATGGCTGGCCTCCCTCAAAGGGCCGGATAGAATACATCCCCTGCCGCGATGATCCGCCGCTCCCCTTGCGGCAGCTCGAGAGTCAAGGCGCCGGAGTCGGAGAGCTCGACGAAACGGCCGGACAGCGTGTCCTGCTCGAGGCGCACATCGATGCGCTCGCCCAAGCCAAGGGCGTGGCTGAGCCATTGCCGTCGAATCGGGGCGAACCCTTCCCGCCGCCATTGATCGAGCGTACGCAGCAGATGAACGCCAAGAACCTCCAGCACCTGCTCGACCGTCACCGCGCCGGCCCCGACATCGCGCAGGCTGGTCGCGCCATAGCTGGTCTGGTCGGGAAAGCTCTCGATGTTGACGCCGATGCCGAGAATCAACCAATCAAGCCGCCCGTCGGCTCCGGTCGATGCATCCAGCAGGATGCCGGCGATCTTACGACGCTCGACCAGCAGGTCATTCGGCCATTTGAACTGCAGCATTCCGGCGCCGGCCGGCAGCAGAGACTCGAGCGCCGCGCCGAGTCCGACGGCCGCGGCGAAGCCGAGCTGCGCCGCCGCACCCGGTGCGCAGGCCGGCCGCAGAACGAGGGAGACGTAGAGATTCCCCGGCGGAGAGCTCCAGACCCGGCCTCGCCGACCGCGCCCGGCGGTCTGCTCTCGGGCCCAGACCAGCGTGCCCTCGACGGCTCCCGACGCCGCGAGCCTCTTGGCCTCTTCGCTGGTGCTGTCGATCCGATCATGCGCAACGAGGCGATAGAACGACGGCAACCGAGGCAGCCTGTCGCTCATCCGGCGAAGAGCGAGGCCGCCGCGGCGCCCGCCCCATCGATCAATGGGGCCTGGAACAGGAAGAACAGCAGAATGACCAGGGCGCTGCCGCCGAGGATCGACGATGCCTCCCAACCCAGAGGCCGATCGAAGCTGTCCGTCGCTTCGTCGAAATACATGATCTTGATGATGCGCAGATAGTAGAAGGCGGCGACGACGCTGGTCACGACCCCAATGACGGCCAGGGTGTAAAGGCCCGCTTCGATTGCGGCGAGGAACACGTAAAGCTTGCCGAAGAAGCCGGCGAGCGGCGGAATGCCGGCCATGGAAAACATGAAGATCGCCATCGCCGCCGCCATCATCGGATGGGTCTTCGACAGGCCGGCCAAGTCGTCAATACCCTCGACCATGCGGCCCTTCTGACGCATGCACAGGATGACGGCGAAGGTCCCCAGCGTCATGAAGAGATAGATCGTCATATAGAGCAACACGCCGCGCACGCCGGCCTCCGTGCCCGGCGCCAGCCCGACCAGTGCATAGCCGATATTGCTGATGGAGCTATAAGCCATCAGCCGCTTGATGTTGGCCTGGTTGATCGCGGCGAAACCGCCGAGGACCATCGAGGCGATCGAAATGAAGATGATGATCTGCTGCCACTGATCGACGAGACCGAGGAACGGATCGACCAACACTCGCACGAACAGCCCGATCGCCGCGATCTTCGGAGCCACGGCGAAGAACGCGGTGACCGGGGTCGGCGCGCCCTCATAGACGTCGGGCGTCCACATGTGGAACGGAACCGCCGAGACCTTGAAGGCGAGGCCGGCCGACAGGAAGACGATTCCGACGATCAAGCCGATCGACGGCTGCTCGACCCTATTGCCGATAAGCGCCGTGGCGATTCCATCGAAGTTGGTCGTTCCGGCGAAGCCATAGATCATGGAGGCGCCGTAGAGCAGGATGCCGGACGAAAGGGCGCCCAGGACGAAATATTTCAGCCCCGCCTCCGTCGAGCGAATGTTGTCGCGGCGGAACGCTGCGACGACATAGAGCGCCAGACTCTGCAGCTCGAAGCCGACATAAAGCGAAATCAGGTCGTTCGCCGACAGCATCACCAGCATGCCGAGCGTCGCGAACAGCAACAGCACGGGGAACTCGAAGCGCGCCATGTTCTCGCGATCGACATAATCGAGCGAGAGGATGATCGCGAGCGACGAGCCGAGCAGCACCAGAATCTTGAGAAACACCGCGAAGCCGTCGAGCACGAACATGCCGCCGAACGCCTGCCCCTGCTCCGGGCCGAACCAGACAGCGAGCAACGCGACGACCAGCGCCAGCACGACCAGCCATGAAACCGGGCGCGTCGGATTGCCGGACCGGAAGACGCCATAGATCAGGATCGCCATGCCGGCGATCGCCAGAAAAACCTCGGGAAACGCTAAGGTATCGAGCATTGCGGCGCTGCTATTCCTCTGAGCTCAGGGCGACTGGATCGATCACCCCCTGAAGAAGCGAGGCGAACGACAGATCGCCCGCATTGTCCTGCGCGACCTGGTAGCGCTCGATCATCTGCTCGACCGACGGGCTCATGATCTCGAGAAAGGACACGGGGTAAATCCCCATCCACAGGACGATTACGACGAGCGGGGCGAACACCAGCTTCTCGCGGCCGCTGAGATCGAGGATGTTCATCAGGTCGCTGCGCGTCATCTTGCCGAGAATCACTCGGCGATAGAGCCACAGCATATAGGCGGCACCGAGGATGATCCCGGTGGTGATCAGCGCCGCAACCCAGGTGTCGGCCTGGAACGTGCCGATCATGACCAGAAACTCGCCGACGAATCCACTCGTCCCCGGAAGGCCGACCGAGGCCATGGTGAACAGCATGAATACCGCGGCATAGACCGGCATCCGGTGAACCAGGCCGCCATAGCGCGCAATCTCGCGCGTATGCATGCGATCATAGATGACGCCGACGCACAGGAACAAGGCGCCGGACACGATCCCATGGCTCAGGCACTGGAAGATCGCGCCCTCCAGACCCTGCTGGGTCACGGTGAAGATCCCGGCGGTCACGAAGCCCATATGCGCGATGGACGAGTAAGCGATCAGCTTCTTCATATCCTCCTGCGCCAGCGCCACCAGCGAGGTGTAGATCACCGCGACGATGCTGAGCGTGTAGACCAGCGGCGCGAAGGTTGCCGAGGCCTCGGGAAGAATGGGGATTGAGAAGCGCAGGAAGCCATAGGCGCCCATCTTCAGGAGCACGCCGGCCAGGATTACCGAGCCCGCCGTCGGCGCCTCGACATGGGCATCGGGCAGCCAGGTATGCACCGGCCACATCGGAACCTTCACGGCGAAGGAAGCGAACAGCGCCAGCCATAGCCAAATCTGCAGGCTGGGCGCGAACCCGTAATTCATCAGCGCCGGGATGTCGGTCGTGCCGGCCACGAAATACATCACCAGGATAGCGACCAGCATCAGTACCGAGCCGAGCAGCGTGTAGAGGAAGAACTTGAACGCGGCATAGACGCGGCGCGCCCCGCCCCACACCCCGATGATCAGGAACATCGGGATCAGAACCCCCTCGAAGAAGACATAGAAGACGATGAAATCGAGGGCACAGAACATGCCGACCATCAGCGTCTCGAGTACCAGGAAGGCGATCATGTACTCTTTGACGCGGACGCGGATCGCGTCCCAGCTCGCGAGAATACAGAGCGGCGTCAGCAGGGTCGACAGCAGGACGAACATCACCGAGATGCCGTCCACGCCCATGTGATAGGCGATGCCGAACGCCGGCATCCATTCGATCCGCTCGATGAACTGGAACGCCGCGCTGTGGCGGTCGAAGCCGAACCATAGCACCAGCGACAGGGCGAAGGTGATGACCGAGGTCCAAAGGGCCACGTTCCGCGCGTTGCGGGCGACGATGTCCGGCTCACCGCGGATCATCAGAATGAAGGCCGCGCCCACCAGCGGCAGGAACGTGACCAGAGAGAGAATCGGAAGATCGTTCATCGCCAGTCTCAGCCGCCCTGCGCCCACACGTACCACGACACCAGAATCACGACGCCGACCATCATGGCGAAGGCGTAGTGATAGACATACCCCGTCTGCAGGCGGCTGAACCGCCGGGCCAGCCCACGCGAGGCCGAGGCGACGCCGTCCGGACCGAAGCCGTCGATGATCGCGCCGTCGCCGCCCTTCCACAGTCCGTAGCCGAGCATCTGCGCCGGACGGACGAAAATCCGGTCGTAGAGCTCGTCGAAGTACCACTTGTTGTAAAGGAACAGGTAGAGGCCGCGCGCATGGGCGACGATCCGACCCGGCAGGTCGGGACGCGCCATGTAAAGCAGATATGCGAAGGCAATGCCGATCAGCCCGACGACTAGCGGCGCCAGTACGACCCAGGTGGGCACATGGTGGGCCGCCTCGATCACATTGTTCTCCGGCAGGACGAAGATCGACCCGCCCCAAAACGCCTCCATCTGGGAACCGACGAAATACGGATATCCCAGGATGCCCGCGAACAGCGCACCGGCCGCCAGGACCATCAGCGGCACGGTCATCACCTTGGGTGATTCATGGACATGGGCCATCACCTTTTCGTCCGCCCGGGGCGCGCCATGGAAAGTCAAGAGCAGGAGGCGCCAGGAATAGAACGCGGTCAGCAGCGCAGCCGCGATTCCCATCCAGAAGGCGAACTGCCCGACCCCGCTATGGGCCGCCCAGGCCGACTCGAGAATGATGTCCTTCGAGTAGAAGCCGGCGAACCCGAAGACACCCGGGATACCGATCCCGGCGAGCGCCAGATTGCCGATCCACATCAGCCCGTAGGTCAGCGGAATCATCCGCCAGATGCCGCCCATCCGCCGCATGTCCTGCTCGTCCGACATGGCGTGGATCACCGAGCCGGCGCAAAGGAACAGCAGCGCCTTGAAGAAGGCGTGCGTGAACAGATGAAACATCGCCGCGCCATAGGCGGAAACGCCGGCCGCGAAGAACATGTAGCCGAGTTGGCTGCAGGTCGAATAGGCGATCACCCGCTTGATGTCGTTCTGGCAGATAGCGACGGTGGCGGCGAAGATCGCGGTAACTCCGCCGACGACGGTCACGATGGTCAGCGCCGTCGGCGCAAACTCGAACATCGGCGACAGGCGGCAGACCATGAAGACCCCGGCCGTGACCATCGTCGCCGCATGGATCAGCGCGGAGACGGGTGTTGGCCCCTCCATCGCGTCGGGCAGCCAGGTATGGAGCGGCACCTGCGCCGATTTGCCCATGGCGCCGATGAACAGCAGGATGCAGATCACCTCGAGCGCGTTCACCCGCATGCCGAGGAATTCGATCACCGTGTCCACCTGCCCCGGCGTCGCGGCGAACACCGTGTCGAACTCCACCGAACCGAAGACGAAGAAGACGGCCATGATGCCGAGGGCGAACCCGAAATCGCCGACACGGTTGACAACGAAGGCCTTGATCGCCGCGGCATTTGCCGTCGGCCGGTCATACCAGAAGCCGATCAGCAGGTAGGAGCAGAGACCGACGCCTTCCCAGCCGAAGAACATCTGAACGAAATTGTCCGCCGTCACCAGCATCAGCATCGAGAAGGTGAACAGGCTGAGATAGGCCATGAAGCGGGGCACCGACGTGTCATGGTGCATGTAGCCGACCGAATAGACATGCACCAGCGCCGACACGACAGTGACGACGATCAGCATGACCGCGGTCAGACTGTCGACACGCAGCGCCCAGGACGCTTCAAGCGTGCCCGAGTCGATCCAGGTGAAGAGCTCCGTCGTCCGGGGATTGCCGCCGATGGCGACATCGAAGAACACGATGATCGCCAGCACCATCGACAGCAGCATCAGGCCGCAAGTCACGAAGACGGCGCCCTTGTCGCCGATCTGGCGGCCGAAAAGGCCGGCGACGAGCGCGCCGATCAGGGGCAGAAAAACAACCGCGACTTCCATTCCGCCCTACCCCTTCATCATGTTGATGTCTTCGACGGCGATGGACCCCCGGTTGCGGAAATAGACCACCAGGATCGCAAGGCCGATCGCCGCTTCGGCCGCGGCTACGGTCAGAACGAACATCGCGAAAACCTGTCCGACGAGGTCGTTCAGATGGACCGAGAAGGCAACCAGATTGATGTTGACGGCGAGCAGCATCAGCTCGATCGACATCAGGATGATGATGACGTTCCGGCGATTGACGAAGATTCCGAACATCCCGAGGGTAAACAGAATCGCCGCGACCGTCAGATAGTGCGCCAGGCCGATCTCAAGCATTAGATCCCGCTCCCCGTCGGCACGTCCTTGATCTCCAGCGAGTCCTCGTGGCGGCGGGCCAGCTGGGTCGGAATCGATTGGCGACGGACTCCTTCCCGCTGGCGCAGGGTCAGAACGATCGCCCCGATCATGGCGACCAGCAGAATGAGGCCGGAAGCCTGGAACAGATAGAAGTAATCGGTGTAGAGCACTTGGCCGAGCGCGTGGGTGTTGGTGACCTCCTCGACCGCCGGGATCGGTCGCTGCATCGTCTGTAGCGCCACTGGCGTCACGACCCAGGCGCCGAAGAGCAGCACGAGCTCGGTCAGGAGAATGATCGCCACGAGCGCGCCGACCGGCAGGTATTGGAGAAAGCCGTGGCGCATCTCGACGAAGTTGATGTCGAGCATCATGACCACGAACAGGAACAGCACCGCGACCGCTCCGACATAGACCACGACCAGGATCATCGCCAGGAACTCGGCGCCCAGCAGGATGAACAGCCCGGCCGAGTTGAAGAAGGCAAGGATCAGGAACAGCACGGAATGCACGGGATTGCGTGCCGCGATCACCATCACGCCGGCTGCCACCGTGACGCCTGCGAAGAGATAGAAGGCAAGGGCTTGTATGATCATCGGCGGCCCCGCGCCCCCACGCGACTGAACGCGACCAGTATTCTCGTCATCGAGATCCTTTCGACCCTTGGCGTACACGCCTCAACGATAAGGCGCATCCGCCGCCAGATTGGCGGCGATCTCCGGCTCCCAGCGATCGCCGTTCGCCAGCAGTTTTTCCTTGTTGTAATAGAGCTCTTCGCGGGTTTCCGTCGCGAACTCGAAGTTCGGCCCCTCGACGACCGCGTCGACGGGGCAAGCTTCCTGACACAGGCCGCAATAGATGCATTTCGTCATGTCGATGTCGTAGCGCGTCGTCCGGCGGCTGCCGTCTTCGCGCGGCTCGGCCTCGATGGTGATGGCGAGCGCCGGGCAGATCGCCTCGCACAGCTTGCAGGCGATGCAGCGCTCCTCGCCGTTCGGGTAGCGGCGCAGCACATGCTCGCCGCGGAACCGCGGGCTGAGCGGCCCCTTCTCGAACGGATAGTTCAAGGTGACCTTCGGCCGGAACATATAGCTGAACGTAAGGCGCAGGCCGGACAGCAGCTCTGTCAGCAGCAAGCTGCGCGCACTACGATCAAGGAATGCCATATCCTTATGCCCTCCTTGGGCCCTAGGACTTTATAACGCGGGCCCGCCGAGTCCCATCGGCGGGCGATACCATAGTCGGCGGCACGATCAGCGCAAGCCCCAGTTG
The DNA here is from genome assembly GCA_003576685.1 of Virgifigura deserti. GTDB lineage: Bacteria > Pseudomonadota > Alphaproteobacteria > Dongiales > Dongiaceae > Virgifigura > Virgifigura deserti. Next base: position 449,666 of record QOZR01000001.1, on the reverse strand, counting down.
CGAGCCCCCGCCTGCGCCGAAAAGCCGCCTTACGGAACCAGATCGAACGCGAGCAGCACACCTGCCGTCAGAACGACCCAGAACAGCGAGAACGGCAGGAACACCTTCCAACCGAGCCGCATCAGCTGGTCGTAGCGATAGCGCGGGAAGGTCGCCCGGACCCACAGGAAGCCGAACAGCACGAGCGCGATCTTCAGGCAGAACCAGATCGGCCCGGGGATCCAGGTGAAGGGCGCGATATCAACCGGCGGCAACCAGCCGCCGAGGAAGAGAATCACCGTCGACGCGCTCATCAGGATCATGTTCGCGTATTCGCCGAGGAAGAACAGCCCGAAGGACATCGACGAATATTCGGAGAAATAGCCGGCGACCAGTTCGGCCTCGGCTTCCGGCAAATCGAACGGCGCGCGATTCGTCTCGGCCAGCGCCGAAATGAAGAAGATCACGAACATCGGCAGCAGCGGCAGCCAATGCCACTGCCAGAAGCCGCCCTGCTGCGCCAGAACGATGTCCGACAGGTTCAGTGAGCCGACCAGCAGCAGGACCGTGATCATCACGAAGCCGATCGAGACCTCGTAGGACACCATCTGCGCCGCCGAGCGGAGCGCGCCCAGAAACGGGTATTTTGAATTGCTCGCCCATCCCGCCATCACGACGCCATAGACACCCAGGGACGAGATCGCGAACAGGTACAGGATTCCGACATTGATGTCGGCGAGGACCATTCCGTAGTCGAAGGGGATCACCGCCCAGGCGACGAGGCTGAGGATGAAGGTCAGCATCGGCGCGGCGAGGAAGACGATGCGATTCGCCCCGCTCGGGATAATGGTCTCCTTCATCAGGAGCTTGAGGCCGTCGGCGATCGGCTGCAGCAGGCCGAACGGCCCCACAACGTTCGGGCCGAGTCGCATCTGCATCGCGGCGATCACCTTGCGCTCGGCATAGGTCAGATAGGCGACCGCGACGAGCAGCGGAACCACGATAAGGAGGATCTGCGCGACGATGATGCCCGCCGGCAGAAGAAAGCCGTCCCAGAAATTATCCATTGGGGTTACCCATTGGTTCCCGTCATCCCCTGTTCGTCGCCTCCTTGTTCGCCAAGGACATAGATCTGCGTGCAGGCCGCCATCGTCTCGGACGCCCGGCTGATCGGATCAGTCATGTAGAAATTCTCGATCGGCGTCCGGAAGGCAGCACCGTCCACCGCGCCGTTCGCGCCAAAGGCGCCCCAGTTCGCTGGCACGACCGCGTCCAGCCTTTGGAACCGCTCATTGAATTCGAACAGACGCTGCCGGAGTTGCGGCAGGTTGTCGTAAGGCAGCTTGCGGCCGAGCACGTCGGACAGCGCCCGGACGATGGTCCAGTCCTCGCGCGCCTCGCCCGGCGGGAAGACCGCCAGGCGGGTCTGCTGCACCCGCCCTTCGGTGTTGACGTAGGTCCCGCTCTTCTCCGTATAGGCGGCGCCGGGCAGGATAACGTCGGCGCGATGGGCGCCGGCATCGCCGTGATGCCCCTGATAAATCACGAAGGCGTTTCCGAGTCGGCTCGTGTCGATCTCGTCGGCGCCGAGCAGGTAAACGACCTCGATCTCGCCCTTCCCCGCTCCGTCGAGAATGCCGTTCAGGTCGCGCCCGCCTGCTTCCGGCACGAACCCGACCTCGAGCCCGCCGACCCGCGCGGCCGCGGTATGGAGCATATTGAACCCGTTCCAATCCTCGCGGACCATGCCGCAGGCTTCCGCCACGCGCCGGGCCAGAGCCAGGACCGCCGCTCCGTCCGGCCGCGCGAGGGCCCCCATGCCGAGGATCAGCATCGGTCGCTTCGCCTGCTTCAGGACCTCCGCGAACGGATGGCGGCCATCGGCGATCTCCGCCAGCGTCTCCGGTCCGGCGCCGAGAGTCTCGGTGCGATAGGTCAGATCGCTCTGCGGTCCGATCACGCCGACCTTCAACCCGCCCTGCAGATAGCGCTTGCGGAGGCGGGCATTGATCAGCGGCGCCTCCCGGCGCGGGTTGGTCCCGATCAGGAGACAGGCGTCGGCCTGCTCGACACCGGCAATGGTCGTGTTGAACAGATAGCCGGCCCGCCGCGCCGGATCGATCTTGGCGCCGTCCTGCCGGCAATCGAGATGCGGCGATCCAAGCGCACCCATCAGCTCCTTGAGCGCGAACATCGCCTCGACATCCATGAGGTCACCGGCGATGGCCGCGATCCGGTCGCCCGATACGCCCCGAATCCGCTCGGCGATGGCGGCGAACGCCTCCGTCCAACTCGCCGGCCGCAGCTTGCCGTCGCGACGTAGATAGGGCCGATCGAGCCTTTGCCGCTTCAACCCGTCATAGGCGAAGCGGGCCTTGTCGGAAATCCACTCCTCGTTCACCTGCTCGTGCAGGCGAGGCAATACCCGGAGCACCTCGCGCCCACGCGAATCGACGCGGATATTGCTGCCGACCGCATCCAGGACGTCGATGGACTCAGTCTTCTGCAGTTCCCAGGACCGGGCGACGAACGCGTAAGGCTTCGAGGTCAACGCGCCGACCGGGCAGAGGTCGATCATGTTGCCCGACAGCTCGGAGTTCAGAGCCTTCTCGACATAGGTGCCGATCTCGAGATGCTCGCCGCGACCGGTGGCCCCGAGCTCCTCGACGCCGCCGACCTCGGTCGCGAAGCGTACGCATCGGGTGCAGTGAATGCAGCGCGTCATGATCGTCTTGATCAGCGGCCCGAAATATTTCTCCTGCACCGCGCGCTTGTTCTCGTGGAACCGGCCCCGGTCGAACCCGTAGGCCATGGCCTGATCCTGCAGGTCGCACTCGCCGCCCTGATCGCAGATCGGACAGTCGAGCGGATGGTTGATCAGCAGGAACTCCATCACGCCCTTGCGCGCCTTCTGCACCAGCGGCGTGTTCGTCCGGATCACCATGCCGTCGGCTGCCGGCATCGCGCACGAGGCGATCGGCTTCGGCGCCTTCTCCATCTCGACCAGGCACATGCGACAATTGCCCGCGACCGAAAGGCGCTCGTGATAGCAGAAGCGCGGAATCTCGACGCCGATCGTCTCGCAGGCCTGCAGTACCGTCAGGCCCGGATCGACTTCGACCTCGATCCCGTCGATCGTCAGCTTTGGCATGTTCCTCTCCTACTCCGCCGCAGCCGCCGTCCGGTCGTCGCGCGCACGGATCCGTCGCTCGATCTCCGGCCGGAAGTGGCGGATCAGTCCCTGGATCGGCCAGGCCGCGGCGTCACCGAGCGCGCAAATCGTGTGACCCTCGACCTGCCCCGCGACATCGAGCAGCAGATCGATCTCCTCGACCCGCGCGTTGCCGCGGACCAGCCGCTCCATCACCCGCCACATCCAGCCGGTGCCTTCGCGGCAAGGCGTGCACTGGCCGCAGCTTTCATGCATGTAGAAATGCGCGAGGCGGGCGATCGCAGCGACGACGTCCGTCGATTTGTCCATCACGATCACCCCGGCCGTGCCGAGGCCCGACTTCACTTCGCGCAGGCTGTCGAAATCCATCAGGACGGTGTCGCAGATCGATTTCGGCAGAAGCGGCACCGACGATCCGCCGGGGATGACCGCCAGCAGATTGTCCCAGCCGCCGCGCACCCCGCCGGCATGCTTCTCGATGAGCTCCCGCAGCGGGATGCCCATCTCTTCCTCGACGTTGCAAGGCTTGTTCACATGGCCGGATATGCAGAAGACTTTCGTCCCGGTGTTCTTCGGACGGCCGATGCCGCTCCACCAGGCCGCGCCGCGCCGCAGGATCGTCGGCGCGACCGCGATCGTCTCGACGTTATTGATGGTGGTCGGGCAGCCATAAAGGCCGACCGCCGCCGGAAAGGGCGGCTTCAGGCGCGGCTGCCCCTTCTTGCCTTCGAGGCTCTCGAGCAGCGCCGTCTCCTCGCCGCAGATATAAGCGCCGGCGCCGCGATGAAGACGGATGTCGTAATCCCAGCCGGAGCCGCAAGCGTTCTTTCCGATCAGGCCGGCCTCATAGGCCTCGTCGATCGCGACCTGGATATTGGCGGCCTCGTTGTAGAACTCGCCGCGAATATAGATGTAGCAGGCATTGGCGCCCATCGCGAAGCCGGCGACCAGACAGCCTTCCAGCAGCATATGCGGGTCGAAGCGCAGGATCTCGCGGTCCTTGCAGGTGCCCGGCTCCGATTCGTCGGCATTGACCACGAGATAGGCCGGGCGGCCGTCGGACTGCTTCGGCATGAAGGACCATTTCAGCCCGGTCGGGAAACCCGCGCCGCCGCGGCCGCGCAGGTCGGACTTCTTGATCTCGTCGATGATGGCGTCGCGTCCCCGGGCGAGAAGGTCCTTGGTATTGTCCCAGTGCCCGCGCGACCGGGCCCCGGCCAGCCGCCAGTCCTCGACGCCATACAGATTCTTGAAAACGCGATCCTCGTCGCGCAGCATCCCTACTCTCCCGCCTGTCCGCCGCCCTCAGCGGCGTGGGTTTTCTGCCCGTTGGCCGGCGCCGACCCCTGCCGACCGGTCTGCGACCCGATCGATGGCTTCTCGCCCCGAGCGAGCGCATCGAGAACCGCCTCGAGCCGCGCCGGGTCGAGATCCTCGTAGTAGTCGTCGTTGATCTGGACCATCGGCGCGTTGACGCAAGCACCCAGGCACTCGACCTCAATCAGCGAGAACATGCCGTCGGCCGTCACCTCGTGCAGGCCGATGCCGAGCTTCTTCTTGCAGCTCTGCGTCAGATCGTCCGATCCGCGCAGCCAGCAGGGCGTCGTCCGGCAGACCTGAATGTGGAATTTGCCGACCGGCTTCAGGTTGAACATGCTGTAGAAAGTGGCAACCTCATAGACGCGGATCGGCGCCATCTCCAGCAGCTCGGCCACATAATCCATCGCCGCGCGCGGCAGCCAGCCGCCCGACTGACGCTGCGCGAGGTCGAGCAGCCCCAGCACCGCGCTCGCCTTCCGATCGGCCGGATAATGGCCGATGATCGTCTGGGCGCGCGCCAAGTTATCGGGACTGAACGCGAAGCTCGTGGGCTGCGCGACAACGTCCGAATTCGAAACACTCATCGATCGATCTCGCCGAATACGATGTCCATGGAGCCAAGGATGGCGACCGAATCGGCCAACATGTGGCCGCGGCTGACGAAATCCATCGCCTGTAGATGCGGGAAGCCCGGCGCCCGGATCTTGCAGCGGTAGGGCTTGTTCGTGCCGTCGGACACGAGATAGACGCCGAACTCGCCCTTCGGCGCCTCGACCGCCGTGTAGGTCTCGCCCTCCGGAACGTGGAATCCCTCGGTATAAAGCTTGAAGTGATGGATCAACGCCTCCATCGACCGCTTCATCTCGGCGCGCGGCGGCGGCGTGACCTTCCGTTCGACGGATGTGGCCGGCCCGCCGGGCATCTCCTCGACACACTGCTTGATGATGCGAAGGCTCTGCCGCATCTCTTCCATGCGCACCAGATAGCGATCGTAGCAGTCGCCGTTCTTGCCGATCGGAATGTCGAACTTCATTCGGTCGTAGACCATGTAGGGCTGCGCTTTCCGCAGGTCCCAGGGAATTCCGGAGGCGCGCAGCATCGGTCCGGTGAAGCCCCAATCGAGCGCGTCCTCGGCCGACACGACGCCGATATCCACCAGCCGCTGCTTGAAGATTCGGTTCTCCGTCAGCAGCTCATCCATGTCATCGATCAGCTTCGGAAACTTCTCCGCCCAGGCCATGATGTCGTCGAGCAATCCGGCCGGCAGATCCTGGTGGACGCCGCCGGGGCGGTAATAGGCAGCATGCAGCCGCGCCCCGCTGACCCTCTCATAGAACTCCATCAGCAGCTCACGCTGCTCGAAGGCCCAGAGGAACGGCGTCATTGCGCCGACGTCCATCGCGTAGGCGGGGATGTTCAGCAGATGATTGAGGATTCGGGTGATCTCGTCGAACAGAGTCCGGATATACTGCCCGCGCAGCGGGACCTCAAGCCCGAGCAGCTTCTCGACGGCGAGCACGAAGGCGTGCTCCTGGTTCATCGGCGAGACGTAATCCAGGCGATCGAAATAGGGAATCGCCTGCAGGTAGGTCTTATGCTCGATCAGCTTTTCGGTGCCGCGATGGAGCAGCCCGATATGCGGGTCGAGGCGGGTCACCACCTCCCCGTCCATCTCCATGACCAGGCGCAACACTCCGTGAGCCGCCGGATGCTGCGGACCGAAGTTCAAGGTCACCGGTTTGATCATCGCTTCGGGCATCAGGACTGCTTCTCCGCCTTCTCGTCGCCCGGCAGCTGACCCGGGTTCATGCCCTCCCAAGGGCTGATGAAATCGAAATTGCGGAACTCCTGAACCAGTGTCACCGGCTCATAGACCACCCGCTTCTGTTCCTCGCTGTAGCGGACCTCGACATGGCCGGTGAGCGGGAAATCCTTTCGCATCGGATGCCCTTCGAAGCCATAGTCGGTCAGGATGCGCCGCAGATCGGGGTGATCCGAGAAGAAGATGCCGTAAAGGTCCCACGCCTCCCGCTCGTACCAGCCCGCGGACTTGAAAACGCCGGTCACGGACGGCACCGGATGCTCCTCGTCCGTCGTCAGTTTGACCCGGATCCGCTGATTATGTTTCAGGCTGAGCAGGTTATAGACGACATCGAACCGCTCTTCGCGATCGGGATAGTCGACGCCGCAGATGTCGACCAGCAGCTTGAACTGGCAATTGCTGTCGTCGCGCAGCAGCGTCAGCACGCGACTGATCGCCTCGCGGCGCGCCTGAATGATCAGTTCGCCCTTGACGATCTCGAACGCGAGCATGTCGTCGCCGAGGGCGACCGAGAGGTACTCGCCGAGGTCCTGGAGTGCTTGGTTCATGATTACCGCTGATCGAATTGCCGCCTGCCGCACGCGTCAGCGCGCGATCGTACCCGTTCGCCTGATCTTCTTCTGGAGTTGCAGAACGCCGTAAACCAAAGCCTCGGCCGTCGGCGGGCATCCGGGAACGTAGATATCGACAGGCACCACGCGGTCACAGCCGCGAACGACGGAGTAGGAATAATGGTAATAGCCGCCACCATTCGCGCAGGACCCCATCGAGATGACCCAGCGCGGCTCGGCCATCTGGTCGTAAACCTTGCGCAAAGCCGGCGCCATCTTATTGCACAGCGTTCCGGCGACGATCATCACGTCTGACTGGCGCGGGCTGCCACGCGGCACAACTCCGAAACGATCGAGGTCATAGCGCGCCATGTAGGCATGCATCATTTCGACGGCGCAGCAGGCGAGACCGAAAGTCATCGGCCACAGCGATCCGGTTCTTGCCCAATTCACCAGCTTGTCGAGCCGGGCAACAACGAAACCCTTGTCCGTCAGCTCCGTATTCACCGACCGCAGCACCGCATCCTGCGCCGGCCCCGGAGCGAGCGGAGCGCCTTGCGACAATGACGAGGTCACTCCCATTCCAAGGCTCCCTTCTTCCATTCGTAAATGAAGCCGACGGTGAGGATGCCGAGAAAGCCGATCATCGACCAGAATCCGAAGGCCCCGATCTCACCGAGAGAGATGGCCCATGGGAACAAAAAAGCAACCTCCAGATCGAAGATGATGAACAGAATCGCGACGAGATAGAAGCGGACATCGAATTTACGGCGCGCGTCATCGAACGCCTCGAACCCGCACTCATAAGGCGAGAGCTTCTCCGAGTCCGGATTCTGTCGAGCGAGCAGCAAAGATGCGCCGATCGCCGCAGCGGCAACGCCAACGGCAATCCCGAGAAAGATGAGGATCGGCAGATATTCGAGAAGCAGTGCTTCCATAACCTTCCAGTCCTAAAGCCGCGAATTTGCGTGACCGTGACGGAGCGGACAGCACCCAGGGCGCTGCGATGTGCCCCCCCCAGCCCAAGCCGCCGCCACAATAAGGCGATGGCCTCTAACGGAAAAGGCAAAAAAGTGGCAGTGGAATATCCCCCGGATCCGGATCGTCGAAGGTCGACTTCAGCGACCGCTTCGAGCCGCGCCGCGTCGGATTGACCGGTGGGAACAGTGGCGGGAGTGACGGGACTCGAACCCGCGGCCTCCGGCGTGACAGGCCGGCGCTCTAACCGACTGAGCTACACCCCCAACCCCACTGTTGTGTTGCGGGGACGCATGATGTAGCGACCCCGCGAAACCCTGTCAAGCAACCTTCCGTTGTTGCCGCGATTTACCGCCTGGTGGGCGATGACGGACTCGAACCGCCGACATCCTGCGTGTAAAGCAGGCGCTCTACCAACTGAGCTAATCGCCCGAGCGGCCAAGGGTCACCGACAGACACGACTCCCAAAAACAACCGGTCCAAAACACGACCGGCCGCTCGCGGGCGGCCGGTCCGGCGGAAACCAACAACAAATTTAGTTGACGGCGTCCTTCAACCCTTTGCCGGCCTTGAACTTCGGCTGCTTCGACGCGGGGATCTGAATCGTCTCGCCGGTCCGAGGGTTGCGCCCCTCGGACGCCGCGCGCTGCGACACCGTGAACGTGCCGAACCCGACCAGACGCACTTCGTCGCCGCCCTTCAGCGCGGAAGAAATCGCATCGAATACGCCATCCACCGCCTTGGCCGCGTCGCTCCGCGACAGCCCGGTGTTATCCGCAACAACTCCAACGAGTTCGTTTTTGTTCACCTGAAATACCCCCCTCGCAGCGTCAAAAGATAAGTAACAGTATTGCAGTGCCTTGGATAGGAAGCGGCGAGTTTAGATCGCGGTCTTTAACCAAGTCAATCTTAGAACAGCGCTTATCCCCAGAATTCTGCCGTTTTTTTGCCCCGGGAGAGGGCGAATCACCCTCTCCCGGGGCACTTTTCGACTCAATGCGTGACAATACCGCGTTCGTCGGTCGTCTGCTTCGCCGACACTTTGTCGACTTCTGCGGGATCGATCCATTCGATCGGCACCAGCGGCGTGGTAAGCGCCAGCCCCAACACTTCATCGACCGTCGAGACGGCAACGATCCTCAGACCTCGCTTCACATTGTCGGGGATGTCGGCGAGATCCTTTTCGTTCTCTTCCGGAATCACCACCGTCTTGATCCCCGCCCGTAGTGCCGCGAGCAGTTTCTCCTTCAACCCGCCGATCGGGAGAACCCGGCCGCGCAACGTGACCTCTCCGGTCATCGCCACGTCACGGCGTACGGGAATGCCCGTCAGCACGGAGACGATCGTCGTGACCATCGCCACACCGGCGGAGGGTCCGTCCTTCGGCGTCGCACCTTCTGGTACGTGGACGTGAATGTCCTTCTTCTCGAAGATCGGCGGAGCGATGCCGAAATCAACCGCACGCGACTTCACGTAACTTTCCGCCGCCTGCACCGATTCGCGCATCACGTCGCCAAGCTTGCCGGTCGAAGTGACCTTGCCCTTACCCGGCACGGTGACGGCCTCGATCGTCAGGATCTCGCCGCCCACCTCGGTCCAAGCCAATCCGGTGGTGACTCCAACCAGATCCTCGAGTTCCGCCTGGCCGAAGCGATAGCGCCGGACACCGGCATATTTCTCGAGATTGCGCCGGGAGATCACCACCTTCTTGAGATTCTTCATCAGAATCTCTTTGATCGACTTCCGGGCGAGATTGGCAATCTCACGCTCGAGATTGCGGACGCCGGCCTCCCGCGTGTAGTAGCGGATGAGATCTCGCAACGCGTCATCGGAGATCGACCACTCCAGCTTCCGCAGCCCGTGCTCCTTCAACTGCTTCGGCAGCAGGTGCCGCTTTGCGATCTCGACCTTCTCATCCTCGGTATAACCCGGGATCCGGATCAGCTCCATGCGGTCGAGCAGCGGCTGCGGCATGCGCAGCGTGTTCGCCGTCGTCACGAACATGATATCCGACAGATCGTAATCGACCTCGAGATAATGATCGGCGAAGGTCGAGTTCTGCTCCGGATCGAGCACCTCCAGAAGCGCCGAAGACGGATCGCCACGCCAGTCGGCACCTAGCTTGTCGACCTCGTCGAGCAGGAACAGCGGGTTCGACGACTTCGCCTTCTTCATCGCCTGGATGATCTTGCCCGGCATCGAGCCGATATAGGTGCGCCGATGGCCGCGGACCTCCGCCTCGTCGCGGACGCCGCCCAGCGACATGCGTACGAAGTTACGGCCCGTCGCCTTGGCGATCGACTTGCCGAGAGACGTCTTGCCGACGCCCGGCGGCCCGACCAAGCAAAGGATCGGCCCCTTTACCTTCTTCATGCGCTGCTGGACCGCCAGATATTCGAGGATCCGGTCCTTGACCTTCTCGAGGCCATAATGGTCGGCGTCGAGCACCTTCTTGGCCAGCTTGATATCACGCTTGATCTTGGTCGGCTTCTTCCAGGGAATGCTGAGCAGCCAATCGAGGTAGTTGCGCACCACCGTCGCCTCGGCGGACATCGGGCTCATCGAGCGCAGCTTCTTAAGCTCCGCCTGCGCCTTCTCCCGCGCTTCCTTGCTCAGCTTCGTCTTCTCGATCCGATCCTCGATCTCGGCCAGCTCGTCGCGGCCGTCCTCGCCCTCGCCGAGCTCCTTCTGGATCGCCTTGAGCTGCTCGTTGAGGTAATACTCGCGCTGGGTCTTCTCCATCTGCCGCTTGACCCGGCTGCGGATGCGCTTCTCCACCTGCAGAACGCCGATTTCGTTCTCCATGTAGGTATAGACGCGCTCCAGCCGCTCGCTGACGGCCGCGGTTTCCAGCAGTTCCTGCTTCTCCGCGATCTTCAGCGCGAGATGCGACGCCACCGTGTCAGCGAGCTTGCTCGGCTCCTCGATCTGGTTGATCGAGACCAGGACCTCGGGCGGGATCTTCTTGTTGAGCTTGATATACTGCTCGAACTGCGAAACCACAGTCCGTGCCAGAGCCTCGATCTCCTTGCTTTCGCCGTCATGTTCGGTAATCGGCTCGGCGATAGCCTCGAAGAATAGCTCGTTGTCCGTGAACTTGGCGATGCGGGCGCGCTGCCCCCCCTCCACCAGCACCTTTACGGTGCCGTCGGGCAGCTTCAGGAGCTGCAGGACGGTGCCGATCGTGCCGACCGAAAAGATGTCGGCGGGTGTCGGATCATCCTGGGATGCGTTCTTCTGGGTGACGAGAAGGATCTGCTTGTCGTCTTTCATGACGTCTTCGAGCGCGCGAACGGACTTTTCGCGACCGACGAAGAGCGGCACGATCATGTGTGGAAAAACGACGATGTCACGCAGGGGAAGGACTGGGTACTGCGAGCCGCCGGGAATCTCGAGCATGTTGCCTCTTTTTCTTGAAATGCGCCCGTCACCAGGCACCAGAAGGCTGAGACGAGAACCGTCTCAAGAGTAACGCACCAAAAATGGCGCGCGACGCCTCGGGTTCAAGAGGCGGCATGGACCAGACCCGGGGCTATGCCCCGGTGCCAACGTCCTCGCGCCGGTCCGTATAGATGTAGAGCGGTCTGGCCTTGCCATCGATCACCTCCCGGCTGATGACCATGCCCTCGACCCCTTCGAGACTGGGCAATTCGAACATCGGATCCAGGAGGATCCCTTCCATTATCGAACGCAGGCCGCGCGCGCCCGTCCTCCGGGCAATGGCCCGATGCGAGATCGCCTTCAACGCATCCTCGGTGAACTCGAGGCGGACATCCTCCATCTCGAACAGGCGCTGATACTGCTTGACCAGCGCGTTCTTCGGCTTGGTCAGGATCTCCATCAACGCCTTCTCGTCGAGATCATCGAGTGTCGCGACGACCGGCAGGCGGCCGACGAACTCGGGGATCAGGCCGAACTTCAGCAGGTCTTCCGGCTCGACGTCCCGCAGGATCTCTCCGGTCTGCCGCTCGTCGGGACCGCGGACGTCGGCGCCGAAGCCGATCGAGGACCCCTTGCCCCGCCCGGCGATGATCTTCTCCAGGCCGGAGAAGGCGCCGCCGCAGATGAACAGGATGTTCGTGGTGTCGACCTGCAGAAACTCCTGCTGGGGATGCTTCCGTCCGCCCTGCGGCGGCACGGAGGCAACGGTCCCCTCCATGATCTTCAGCAGGGCCTGCTGCACGCCTTCGCCGGAAACGTCGCGCGTGATCGACGGATTGTCCGACTTGCGGCTGATCTTGTCGACCTCGTCGATATAGACGATGCCGCGCTGCGCGCGCTCGACATTGTAGTCGGCCGCCTGCAGCAGCTTCAGGATGATGTTCTCGACGTCCTCGCCGACATAGCCCGCCTCGGTCAAGGTCGTGGCGTCCGCCATCGTGAACGGCACGTCGATGATCCGCGCCAACGTCTGCGCGAGAAGGGTCTTGCCGCAACCGGTCGGGCCGACCAGCAGGATGTTGGACTTCGCGAGTTCCACATCGTTGCTCTTGGCGCCGTGCGACAAGCGCTTGTAGTGATTGTGGACCGCAACGGACAGCACCCGCTTGGCATGGTCCTGTCCGATCACGTAATCGTCCAGAACCGCGCAGATATCGTTCGGGCTGGGAACGCCATCGCGCGACTTCACGAGCGTCGTCTTGTGCTCCTCGCGGATGATGTCCATGCACAGCTCGACGCATTCATCGCAGATGAAGACCGTAGGGCCGGCGATGAGCTTCCGCACCTCATGCTGGCTCTTGCCGCAGAAGGAGCAGTAGAGAGTGTTTTTGGAGTCGCCGCTGCTAGATTTATTCATGCGCAATCCGTCAGATACCCGCCGAGATCCCCCAAGGGAGACGGGTCAAGTTAGCCATACGCTTACCAACCGCACAATCCTTAATTAGTGCGGCCGCAGCGCGATTAACAGCCGCCGACCTGACAGTCACCTCGAGCGACTCGGCCGACTGGAGTCAAGCACCGGGCCCTAGGCTGCATTCTATAGCTCCCGCGGGATCAATTTTTGGTTAATCTTACCGTTGCTCCGGTGCCGGCTCGTCGCGTGAAGGCCGCTTCTCGACGACCTCGTCGATCAGACCGAATTCCCGCGCCTCCTCCGGCAACATGAACCGATCGCGTTCCAGCGCCTCTTCGACCGCCTTGATCTCCTGGCCGGTGTGCCGGACATAGATCTCGTTCAGCCGGCGGCGCGTCGCCAGGATCTCGCGAGCGTGAATCTCGATGTCGGACGCCTGTCCCTGGAACCCGCCCGAGGGCTGATGGACCATGATCTTGGAATTCGGCAGGCTGAACCGCTTCCCCTTCGCCCCGGCGGTCAGGATCAGCGATCCCATCGACGCCGCCAGGCCGATGCAGACGGTCGAGACCTCCGGGCGGACGTACTGCATCGTATCGTAGATCGCCAGGCCCGAGGTGACGATGCCACCCGGGGAATTGACGTAAAGGGAGATATCCTTGGTCGGATTTTCCGATTCGAGGAACAGGAGCTGGGCCGAAACCAGGCTGGCCACCGCGTCGTTCACCGGCCCCACGAGGAAGATGATCCGTTCCTTGAGCAGGCGGGAGTAGATGTCGTACGCTCGCTCCCCGCGGTTGGTCTGCTCCACCACCATGGGGACGAGTAGGTTCATGTAAGTATCAGTCGGGTCTTTCATCATCCGTCCATCAGTCCTCGTGCCAGCCGGCGCCTTGGCATATTCACCCCGCATAAACCCGGGGCCGGTCCGGCGCTTTATTCCGATTCCGCCTTTTTCGTAACCTTGGCCTTGGCTTTGGCCTTGGGTTTCGCCTCATCCTCCGCAGAGTCGGAGTCATCCGCCTTCTTCCGCTTTGCCGTCGTCTTCGCCTTTGCTTTTGCCTTCGGCTTCGCCTTCTTCGCTTCGTCTCCCGAAGGCGCCTCGGACGATTCCTCGAGCAATGTCGCCGGCTCGACCTTGCGGTCGCTGACCTTCGCCAGTTCGAGGATGTAGTCAATCACCTTGTCTTCATAAAGAGGGGCGCGTACCTGGGCCAACGCTTCCGGCGATTTTTGGTAGAACTCCATCACCTTCCGCTCCTGGCCGGGATAGCGGCGCGCCTCGGCGAGAATGGCCCGCGTCAGCTCGTCGTTGGAAACCTGGATGTTGTTCAGGCGACCGACCTCGGACAACAGCAGGCCGAGCCTCACGCGCCGCTCCGCGATCGCCCGATAGTCGGCCTTCAGGTCGTCTTCGCTCTTGGCGGCGTCTTCCTCATCCAGCCGGCCCTGCTCGCGATCCGATTCGATCTGCCGCCAGATTCCTTCGAACTCGGCCTCGACCATTCCAGCCGGAACCTCGAAATCGTGCTCCGCGGCAAGCGCGTCAAGCAGCTGACGCTTCAGCTTTCCGCGCGAGACTCCGCCATATTCCTTCTCGATCTGCTCGCGAACCGACCCGCGCATGGCGGCCAGATCCTCGAGGCCGAAAGACTTCGCCAGCTCGTCATCGATCGTGGCCGCCACCGGCTCGCGAATCTCCTTGATCGTGACATCGAACGCAGCCTCTTTTCCGGCCAGCTCCTTGTTCGGATAATCTTCGGGAAAGGTGACCGTGACGGTCACCTGGTCGCCCGCATTTGCCCCGACAAGCTGCTCCTCGAAGCCGGGAATGAGCGAGCCGGACCCCAGTTCCAGATAGTGATCGGTCGCGGCCCCGCCAGGAAACTCGACGCCGTCGATGCGACCGGTGAAGTCGATGACGACCACGTCCCCGTTCTGCGCCGGACGCGGGGTCGCGAGAGGCTCCGACTTCCGCTGCCGCTGCGCCAGCCGTTGGAGCGCCTCGTCGATCTCGCTGTCCGGAATGTCGACGGTCAGCCGCTCCAGCTCGAGAGTCGAGAAGTCCATCGGGGTGATCTCCGGAACCACCTCAAGCGCCATGCTGTATTCGAGATCGGCTCCCTCCGGGAACGAGACGATCTCGATCTTCGGCTGAACGGCGGGACGAAGATTGCGCTCCGTCATCACCTGGGTCGAGCTGTCGGTCACGGTGCGCTCGATAATCTCGCCCATGATCGATTGGCCGAACCGCTGCTTCAGGAGCTGCAGCGGCACCTTGCCCGGCCGGAAGCCGGGCATCCGGATGGTCTTGCCGAGCTCCTGGAGTCGGTGATCCATCTTCTCCTGAACATCACTCGCGGGAATGACAACCTTGAATTCCCGCTTCAGGCCGTCGGCCGTGGTCTCGGTCACCTGCATGGAAAACTAATCCGTTTGAAAGCTTGCAGAAAAGGGCGTGAATGCGAAAGCCGCGCCGGAAAAATGGCTCGGTTGCGCCGGACCGGATCCTTGGTGCGGGCGGAGGGACTTGAACCCCCACGACTTTTGGTCACCAGAACCTAAATCTGGCGCGTCTACCAGTTCCGCCACGCCCGCCCCCAACGCCTGCCCGGGCGCCGCCGGGACGAATCCGGGTGGCTAAAGGCGCGGTGTACAGCACTGACGACGCGGGCACAATAGGAAAACGCCCGGAAAACGCCCAGGGAACCTGTGGGCGAACGCCCCCGTTCCAGCCGCTCAGCGCCCGAGGCAGGCGCTCGCCGCGGCATCGAGAATCGCGTCGGCGTCGAGCCTGTAGGTGCGATAGAGGTCGGGAATGTCGCCGGACTGACCGAATCGGTCGACGCCAAGCGCCTGGACCCGATGCTGCGCGACCGATCCCAGCCAGCCGAGCGTTGCGGGATGGCCGTCCACCACAGTGACCAGGGCCGCATCGGGCGCGAGTGCGTGGAGAAGCCGTTCGACCGGCGCTTCGGCGCCCCGGTCGCCGGCCGCCCGCGCCTGCTGAGCGGCCAGCCACCCCGCATACAGGCGATCGGCGGAGGTGACCGCGAGCAGCCCGGCATCGGGAACATCTTCCAGGATCTGGCGGTGCGCCTCGATCGCCTCCGGTGCCACGGCTCCAGCATAGACAATCGCCAGCGATGCTCCCGGACCCGGCGGGGTGAGCCAGTACCCGCCGGCGACGACCGCCTCCCGCATTGCCGACGTCAGTCGCCTTTGGGGCTGTTCGACCGATCGAGTCGACAGGCGCAGATAGATCGAGCCGCCATCCTCGGCCTGGATGTGGCGAAAGCCCCAGCCGAGAATCGAGGCCAGCTCGTCACCGAAAGCGGGCTCGAAGCTCGCAAGTCCGGGCAGCCCCATGCCGATCAGTGGGGTGACCAGAGACTGGTGGGCGCCGCCCTCGGGCGCCAGGGTGACGCCGGCCGGCGTGCCGACGACAATGAACCGCGCATCCTGATAGAGCGCGTAATTGAGGGCATCGAGACCGCGCATCACGAACGGGTCGTACAACGTTCCCATGGGCAGCAGGCGCGCACCGAACAACGGGCCGGCCAAGCCAAGCGCAGCCAGCAGGATAAACAGGTTGTGCTCGGCGATGCCGAGCTCGATATGCTGCCCCTCCGGCGACATCGACCAGCGCTGGGCCGATACGACCTTCTGCTCGCGGAACACATCTTCGCGGCGGTGGCGGTCGAAGATACCGCGTTGATTGACCCAACCGCCCAGATTCGTCGATACGGTCACGTCCGGCGACGCGGTCACGATGCGCGCCGCGAATGCATCGTCCCCGCGGGCGATGTCGTTCAGGATGCGCCCGAAGGCCTCCTGGGTGGAAAACTGCCTTCCCGACGGCGTGGGGATCTCCGCCGGCACCTCGATCGGAGGCGTGGCATGCCGCCGCGCGCCGTCCCGGACGAACGGGACCGAGGCAACGACCCGCTCCAGCTCGGCGGCCGGCCGGTCGAGGCCGGCGAACCGATCCCACTCGGCACCTTCCGGCACCCCCATGGCGCGCTGGAACACGGCCATCTGCTCCGGGTTCATCAGGCCGGCATGGTTGTCCTTATGACCGGCGAACGGCAGGCCGTAGCCCTTGACCGTGTAAGCGATGAAGCAGACCGGCTCGTCGGAGTCGACGGCGTGGAACGCCTCGAGGACGGAGTCGAGATCGTGGCCTGCCAAATTGACCATGAGCCGCTGCAGGGCATCGTCGTCATGCTCGTCGAGTAGCGCCTTGATTCCCGCCACGCCGGCCAGATCGCGGCTGAGATGCTCCCGCCACCCGGCACCGCCGCGGTAGGTCAGCGCCGAATAGAGCGAGTTCGGGCAATCGTCGATCCATTGGCGCAGCGCCTCGCCGCCCGGCCGCGCGAAGGCGGCCTCCAGGCGCTTGCCGTATTTGAGGGTGACGACCCGCCATCCCATCGCCTGGAACAGCAGATCAATCCGGTTGAACAGCCGGTCCGACACGACGCTGTCCAGGCTCTGGCGGTTGTAGTCGATGACCCACCAGATATTACGCAGATCATGCTTCCAGCCTTCCAGCATCGCCTCGTGGATGTTGCCTTCGTCGAGCTCGGCATCGCCCACCAAGGCGATCATGCGGCCCAACGGGCGCCCGGGAGGCTGGGCGGTCTGGATCAGCTTCTTAAGGTGAACATAGTCCTGCACCAGAGCGGCGAAGCTGGTCATGGCGACGCCGAGACCGACGGAGCCGGTCGAGAAGTCGACGTCGTCGCTGTCCTTGGTCCGCGACGGGTAGGATTGCGCGCCGCCCAGCCCGCGGAACGCCTCCAGCTTCTCGCGCGGCTGGTGGCCGAGCAGATACTGGATGGCGTGATAGACCGGGCTCGCATGGGGCTTTACGGCGACGCGGTCCTGGGGCCGCAGGACATCGAAATAGAGCGCCGTCATCAAGGTCACCAGCGACGCGCTGGACGCCTGATGACCTCCGACCTTCAAACCATCGCGATTGGGCCGCAGATGGTTGGCGTTGTGGATCATCCAGGTGGACAGCCACAGGACCTTGCGCTCGAGCGCGCTTAGGCAGGCGCGTCGGTCTTCAATGGCCGTGGCCGGAACCACTTCGACAGGAGCTGACGATGTCATGGCGCGACGGAGTACCTCCCACGTCTAACCTAGCGTCAGCCCGTCCATCACGAAAGAGAGGAGCACCCCCCTCGCCGGCTTCCCCCCGAAAATGCGGATGCCGGTTCAAGTGACCGCTGAAAGGCGGCGCGATCGCCTTTCAGCGGCCGGCCGCCTCCACGGGAACTCGACCGGAAAAACGTTCGGAGACCTTCTCCGATGCGCCCCCGGAAGCGCCCTCGGTAACCCGCTCGGGGAAGCGTTCGGTGAAGGAGGCCACGGACAGCAGCCGCTCGCCCTCACCAAAGCTGAAATGCGTCGGGCCCTCGAAGGTCAGGTCGTAACGGACATGCGGAATGCCGTAGCCATCCTTCGTCACCGACAGTACTTTCGCCGTTTCGATCAGATTGTCCGGGCGAACCTTTCGAAATACAGCTCCCGGCAGAACTTCCTCATCACGATCACGCCGCTCTTCCTTGGCAAACCAACCGACGATTTTCAGCCCCCGCGTTACCATGGCGCTATCCTCCTGACCACTGCGACCACGGCACCAGTCTTTGCCTGAGAATCTTAAAAATGATTAAAGGAGGCAGCCCCCTGCACGCCGGATTTCGATTTTTTCATGCCGGAGCGCGTGACTGCCGCTTTTGTCGGTCGCTCACGCCGGCGGATCGGGTCGGGCGACGAATATTGTCGAGAATGCCAGATGATTATTAACGTTCCGTTGACGCAACTGACGGGCGGTTTACAGGCCGTTGCACACGGTTCTAGAGCGAAGACTTCAACCGACGTAGGACCGTCGGGAGGAGATCGGGAAGATCTTCGGCGATCAATCCCGGCCCGAAACTCTCCGCGGCGGCCCCTTGCAACCAGGCCGCCGCCGCCGCAGCGTCGAACGGCGCCATGCCCTGCGCGAACAGGCCCAGGGCGAACCCCGCCAGAATGTCCCCGGTGCCGGCAGTGGCCAGGTTGGGTGGCGCGTTGCTGTTGATCAGGGCGCGGCCGTCCGGATGGGAGATCACGGTATCGGCTCCCTTCAGAAGCAGGGCCGCACCGCTCTCCCGCGCCGCCGCGCGCGCGCGCTCCACCTTGCCCCCTGCCCGGCTCGCCGACGGGAACAGGCGCTCAAACTCGCCTTCATGCGGCGTCATCAGACAGGGCGACCGGATCGCCCGAAAAAGCCGGTCGCGGTCCGTTTCGAATGCGGTCAGGGCGTCGGCATCCAGGACACACGCCTTACCGGCGCGAAGCGCCGCGAGTGCACGATCCCGGGCCATGCCACCCACGCCCGTCCCCGGGCCGACGAGGACGACATTCTTCCGCTCGTCCGCAATCAGCCCGCCGAACGCCGCGTCATCGGCAATGCTTCTCGTCAGGAGCCCGGGCATATCGCCGGCATAGACGGCGAGCGCTTCCGGCGGACAGGCGATCGTCACGAGCCCGGCTCCGACCCGCCGAGCGGCGCGCGCTGCCAGCCGCGCCGCGCCGGTCATTGTCGCACCGCCGACGATTACGGCGTGACCGCGGCGGTACTTGTGATCCTCGATCCGCGGCCACGGATAGCGGTCAAGCCACAGGTCCGGCCGGTTCTCCTGAATCCGGGGCCGAATGGTCTCGATCACCGTGGGCGATATCCCGATATCGGCCACGACGACGGTACCGGCGAAGCTTCGCCCCGGCAGCAGGAGGTGACCCGGCTTCCGGCGAAAGAAGGTGACGGTCAGGGCCGCCGGGATCGCGGCGCCGAGAACCTGGCCCGTGTCGCCATGAACGCCGCTCGGCACGTCGACCGCAATGCAAGTCAGATCACGACGGGACTTGACGGTTTCGACCAAGTGTCGCGCGGTGCCGTCGAGCGGACGGGTGAGGCCGGCGCCGAACAGGGCATCCACCACCAGCGCGACGCCGTCAAGCGCCTCCTCCGAAGGAAGAGCGATCGGGCCGTGCCAGCGCGCCGCCGCCTGCGCCGCATCCCCGGCGAGCCGCTCCCGACTGCCGAGCAGGACCAGCTTGACGGGCCAGCCGGCGTCGCGCAGTCGACAAGCGGCAACGAAGCCGTCACCGCCATTGTTTCCCGGGCCGCAGAGCACTACCACCGAACAGCGCTGCCAGCGCGCCATGATTTCCGTCGCTACGGCGCCGCCGGCAGCCTCCATCAGCGCCGCACCGCTCGTGCCCGAGGCGATCGTGAGTGAGTCGGCGCGCGCCATCTCGTTGATGGTAAGCAACTCCGCCCCCCCTCGGGACGGCAGAATGGTCACGCTCTCTGCCCTTTCCGTTGCCGGTGCCGCAGCCCAGCACCAGCGGACGCGCTGCGCACGCGTTCGTTCAATGAACCACGGCCTCCGGCTCGCCCCCATCCTCCGGCTGCTCGGCCGTCGGCCCGGCTTGGTGGTGGACGATCTTCCACCTGCCGTCTTCACGCGCAAAGATGTTGGTCGCGATCAGGAAACCACCGTCGATCGCCTCGAAGCAGATGACGAACGCGACATCGCCGATGAGAAAAGCACGCGCCTCCCGGCAGGAAATCTCGGGCGCGTTGGCGCTGGCCAGAATTCCGCGCCAGCTTTCGATGATCGCGTCGCGATCGGTAAGTACGCCCCAGCCGGGATGCACGCAGGCGACCGGCCGGTGGCTTGCCCAGAGCGCCTGCATCGCCTCCAGGTCACGGCTAGCAAAAGCGCGATAGAACGCTTCATTCGCGAACAGGACGGCTTCGTAGTCCATGCCGATGCCTTCAGATACCGCTGCAGCATTCTACCTGCTGCCCCCGGCATCGGCCAGCGCTTCCGTCCCGCCGGTGTCCCGATTGGTTGCCGAACGCGTCGCCGTCACTGCCGGTTGGTGATCATTCTTGATCGAAAACGCGAAGAAGGTTCTCCGGGATCGGCTCGTTGAGGATGCCGTCATAGAGCATGTGCATCCCACGATTCTGCGCCGCGCATGCCTCAATCCAAGCTGAGAGCTCTGGGTCCTCGGCTGCCGCGGCTTCGATCTCCTGGCGATGCGCGGCGCTGAGACGTCCCTGAAGATATGCTTGCAGCGCCTCTTCGCTAGGAAACTTCCTTCTTGGTGACATGAAGTTCTCCAGAGGACGCTGTCTGCGTGTCGTTGAGAATGCGTTGAAGCGCCTCGCGCGCCCGCGAAAGCCGCGAACGAACGGTGCCGAGCGGAACCCCCGTGATTTCAGCGACCTCCTTGTAATCCATCCCCTGCAGACCGACCAACAGAACGGTAATGCGCTGCTGTTCCGGAAGCGATCGGATCGCCCTCTCCAGTTCGCCGAGTTCGACGCTTTTCACTTGGTTGGGGAGATATTCCAACCGCGGCTCCTCGCTATCGACGGTGACGTGCCGCGGACGCCGTGCGAGCTTCCGACGATCACTCACATATACGTTGTGCAAGATAGCGAACAGCCATGCCCGCAGATTAGTTCCAGGCTCCCACTGGTCCGCTGCATTAATGGCGCGGACCAGACAGTCCTGAACGAGGTCGTCAGCCTGGTCACGATCCCGCAGAAGAGCGCGGGCATAGCGGCGCAACGCCGGGATATGCTCCCGGATCAGATATCGGACCTCCCCCATCGCCGATGCCTCTCGAGCTTTATTTGCGGAACTGGGCAGCTTGAATATCCCGCTTCTCGTCCGTGGTTACAAGCCACTGCTCAAGATTTCTCACACACCGTGCGAGGGTATGTGCGATCCGCGCCATGACGCGCGGCAGTGTGCAGGTTATCGGATGGCGGATTGCTTCCGGTAGAGCCTGAACGAGACGAGGACAGTGAATGATTGGGGCGAGTGATGGGACTTGAACCCACGACATCCAGATCCACAATCTGGCGCTCTAACCACCTGAGCTACACCCGCCATCGAGGCCGTGTGTGTAGCTCTTAGCCCTCTTTCCGTCAAGGCCTGCGGCCGTGACGCGCGTGACATCTTTCGGCCTGACAACCCATCGGATAAGGTCGGCCGGACCGCCTGTCGGCGGCGCAACTCAACGGGAGACGAGCATGGTCACGCGGGCGCGCGGCATGGCGCAGCTTGGCACCGAATCCGCCTTCGAGGTGCTCGCCCGGGCGAAGGCGCTCGAGGCGAGCGGCAAAAGCATCATCAATCTCGGCATCGGTCAGCCTGACTTCCAGACGGCGCCGCATATCGTCGAGGCGGCCTGCAAGGCCCTGCGCGACGGACATCACGGCTACACGCCTGCGGAGGGCATCGCCACGCTGCGCGAAGCCGTGACGGTCGACCTCCACCGACGCCACGGCGTCGATGTCGATCCCGGCCATGTGCTCATCGTGCCGGGGGGCAAGGTGACGCTGTTCTTCGCCGTGCTGATGTTCGGCGAGCCGGGCATCGAAATCCTCTACCCCGACCCGGGCTTTCCAATCTACGCCTCGGCGATCCGTTTCGTCGGCGCCGAGCCGGTGCCGATCCCGCTTCGCGAAGCGGACGGGTTCGCTTTCAGCGCCGAGGCGGTGCTGGAGCGGATCACGCCTCGGACGCGGCTCATCATTCTGAACAGCCCCGCCAATCCGACCGGCGCCGTCACGCCGCGGGCGGAGATCGACCGCCTGGCGGCCGGCCTTCTTCAGCACCCCCAGGTCGCGGTTCTCAGCGACGAGATCTATAGCCGACTCGTCTATGGCGACCGGAGCCATGCCAGCCTGCTCGGGTACGAGGCGCTGCGGGACCGGGTCATCCTGCTCGAGGGGTGGAGCAAGAGCTATGCGATGACGGGATGGCGGCTCGGCTACGGTGTCTGGCCGGCGGAGCTGATCGAAGGGGCAAGCCGGCTTGCCGTGAACTCGCATTCCTGCGTCAATGCGGCGGCCCAGTTCGCCGGTATCGCCGCCCTCACCGGGCCGCAGGATTCAGTCGCCCGAATGATCGCCGCGTTCGACGAGCGGCGGCGCCATGTCGTCCCGGCTCTGAACCGGCTTACCGGGCTTCGCTGCGGCGAGCCAGGCGGTGCCTTCTATGCCTTCCCCAATATCGGCGGCACCGGCCTGTCGGCCAAGGCGCTGGAGCAGCGGCTGCTCGAGGAGGCAGGTATCGCCACCCTCGCCGGCTCCAGCTTCGGCCGGCAGGGAGAGGGCTATCTGCGCATCTCCTACGCCAACAGCCTCGAGAATATCACCACCGCCCTGGAACGACTCGAGGCTTGGCTCGCCGATCGGGGCGATGCCCGATAAGGCGGCGCAATGCCTATTTTTTGAGCATACGCCGCCCCACCGACGTCGGCATCTTCGGCGCGAGCCCGGAGAACCGGCGCCTCCGGCCAAGCGACGCGGGTGGCACGGGGCTTGCGTACACTTTAAGATGCGGCGCTTCCGAGCGCTGTCATCAACGGATTGAGCAAAGCTGGTGCGATGAAAAAAATCGAAGCGATCATCAAGCCCTTCAAGCTGGATGAGGTGAAGGACGCCCTGCACGAAATCGGCATCAAGGGCATCACCGTCACCGAGGCCAAGGGATTCGGACGCCAGAAAGGCCACACCGAGCTCTATCGCGGTGCCGAGTATGTGGTCGATTTCCTGCCAAAGGTGAAGGTGGAAATCGTGCTCGAGGACAACCTGGTCGAGCGCGCGGTAGAAGCGATTCAGCAGGCCGCCCATACGGGGCGAATCGGCGACGGAAAGATCTTCGTCTACAGCGTCGACGAGGCCATCCGTATCCGCACCGGCGAGCGCGGCAGCGATGCCGTTTGATCCAATGCTTTCCGGGTCCATACCGCCCGGTCTCTGAAACCGTCGACCGACCCTCGGCCGACCCTGGGAATGAAAAGAATGTCCGACCCTAAAAAAGTTCTTTCGATGATCAAAGAGCACGACGTCAAGTACGTCGATTTCCGGTTCACCGATCCGCGCGGCAAGTGGCAGCATCTGGCCCACGCGGTGAAAACGGTGGATGAGGATATGCTGACCGAAGGCGTCATGTTCGACGGCTCGTCGATCGCCGGCTGGAAGGCGATCAACGAATCCGACATGATCCTGCAGCCGGACTGCGATACGGCGGTCCTGGACCCCTTCGCGGCGCAGACCTCGCTGATCATCTTTTGCGACGTCCTGGAGCCGATGACCGGGCAGAGCTATACGCGCGACCCCCGCTCCGTCGCGAAGAACGCCGAAAGCTATCTGAAGAGCACCGGGATCGGCGACACGGTGTTCGTCGGACCGGAAGCCGAGTTCTTCGTCTTCGACGACGTCCGCTATGAAGTGTCGATGAACCGGAGCTTCTTCGAGCTCAATTCGGACGAGGATCCCCAGATGTCGGGGCGGAAGCTCGACGAGGGCAATCACGGGCACCGGCCGCCGGTCAAAGGCGGCTATTTCCCGGTGGCGCCCGTCGATTCCGGCGGCGACCTCCGCGCCGAGATGCTGACCGTGATGGGCGAGATGGGCGTCGATATCGAGAAGCACCATCACGAGGTCGCGCCGAGCCAGCATGAGCTCGGCATCAAGTTCAACACGCTGGTGCGTTGCGCCGACCACATGCAGATCTACAAATATGTGGTCCACAACGTCGCCCATTCCTACGGCAAGACGGCGACTTTCATGCCGAAGCCGGTGAAGGGCGACAACGGTTCGGGGATGCATGTCCACCAGTCGATCTGGAAGGGCGAGCAGCCGCTGTTCGCGGGCAATGGCTACGCCGATTTGTCGGAGACGGCGCTCTATTACATCGGTGGCATCATCCGCCATGCGAAGGCCCTCAACGCCTTCACCAACCCGTCGACCAACAGCTATAAGCGGCTGATCCCCGGGTTCGAGGCGCCGGTTCTCCTCGCCTACTCCTCGCGCAATCGCTCGGCTTCCTGCCGCATTCCCTATGTCGCGAGCCCGAAAGGCAAGCGCGTCGAGGTGCGGTTCCCCGATCCGACGGCCAATCCCTATCTCGCCTTCGCGGCCATGCTGATGGCCGGCCTGGACGGGATCGAGAACCGGATTCACCCCGGCGATGCGATGGACAAGAACCTCTACGACCTGCCGCCGGAGGAACTGAAGGAAGTGCCGACCGTCTGCGGCTCGCTCCGCGAGGCGATCACCTCGTTGGAAAACGACAACGCCTTTCTGAAGAAGGGCGATGTCTTCACCGACGACCTGATCAACAGCTATCTCGAGCTGAAGTGGGAGGAGGTCTACCAATACGAGCACTCCCCGCACCCGATCGAGTTCAAGCTGTATTACAGCGTATAAGCTTTTGATTTACGGGGCGGGTTTGAAACCCGCCCCTATTGTTCAGAAGCGAGTTCCGGATGCGTTTGGTGGCTGTCCTTTGTCATGCCCGGACTTGACCCGGGCATCTAGGAGTCACAAGGCACGATCTAAGCCGGTTTTCCTGGATTGCCGGGTCAAGCCCGGCAATAACACGGAAAGTGGCGACGGCAAAACGACTCGAAAGCCGCCGTAATCTACGGCCTTGCGATCTGCCATTCGGGAATGTCGGCACCCCTGATGTCGCCGGGCTGCTGATCCTCTATCCAGGTGTAGAGCGGATAACCGTTATAGGCCCACTGCTTGCCCCCGTCCGGGCGCGTGATCACGCTCCATTCGCCCGCGGCCTCCGCATCGCCTGACGCCGTGAAGGGCGACCAAATTTCGGCGCACTCGGCGGTGCAGTTCGACACTCCCGGTTCATCATCCTCATAGATGTAGAGGGTCAGCCCCGCCCCCGTGGCGAGAACCGGCCCCTCCTCCGTCTCCACCACCTGCGCCGGGGCGGCCCCACCTTCCGTCTGCTTCTGGGTGGTGCATGAGGCGGTGAAAATCAAACACGCAGCGACCGCTGCCGCGGCGCCTCGGAACAACGTCATCTCTATCCCCTCGGTCTGTGCGGCGCCGGTGGTCGGCGTCGCATGCCGTGGGGGCAAACGCGGCGGAGGTCTGAACCGTTCCGCGCGCTTTTAACGATAGAAGTAGTGCTGGTCGATTTCCGCGGTCTGGTGCAGCCGGTGCATCCAGTATGGAGTTATCGAGTGGTGATGGAAGAACAGGGCGCCGTCGGTCAGGTCCGGATGCAGGCCCGCGACCATCTCGCGAGCGAGGCGCTGGGCATCGACCCAAGCCCTGGGCTCGGTGGGTACGTCGCTCCTTCCGTCGCACCACCAGGCGAACTGGCAGCCCTTGGACGGGTCCTCGCCGCCCTGGCGCACCACGCCGCAGAGGGTATCCGGAAACTTCTCGTGCCGTACCCGGTTCAGAACGACGGCGGCGACGGCCATCCGCCCGGACAGCGACTCGCCGCGGGCTTCGAAATAGATCGCCTGGGCGAGGCAACGCTTGCCCTCGGCCGAAACGTTCGCCAGTGGGGGAATCGGCGTCTCGGCGAAGGTCGGCTCGGAAACGGCCGGCGAAGACGGCGATTGCGGTTCCGGGGCGGGAACGGGTGTCGATGGCGTGTAGACCGCCATATCTTCTCCGCCGCGCTGGGCACAGGCGGAAACAAGGCAAAGGCTAATAATGCAGACAAGCTTGGCGGAAAAACGCATCGGCGCGGGGCAATCCGAAAATCATGATCGATCGCCCGACGTTAGATGGAAAATCTTAACGAAGGCCGAACTCATAATGCGGGAGGTCTTCTTGTAAACGATGAAAAAGCTGGGATCTTGTTTGACGAGAATTTCCTTAGCCACGCCCTGGCGGCAGGCTGTGCGGCCTCACGGCGCGACCGATACCGGGCGCGGCTGCCCGTCGGCATCGACGGCAACATAGGTGAAGACGCCCTCCGTCACCTTTTCCGTGACGCTTCCGAGGCGTTCGACCCAGGTGTCGATCTCGACGGTGAGCGATGTGCGGCCGATCCGCACGACATGCGCATAGCAACTGACCAGGTCTCCGACCATCACCGGGCGATGGAAGCTCATCGCCTCGACCGCGACCGTGACCACGCGGCCCCGCGCCCGCCGGACGGCCACGACGCTACCCGCCAGGTCCATCTGCGCCATCAGCCAGCCGCCGAAGATATCGCCGTTGGGATTGGCGTCGGCGGGCATCGCAACGGTCCGAAGCGCCGGCTCGCGGTTCCCCGGTGAAGGGCTATCGGACATCGGGCAACTCCTGAGGATCACAACATGTTGTTGGGCCTTTTATCCTTAACGCAGATACTTGAACAGGGGAGTCGGCTCTCCTATAATGGAGTTCTCCAATTGTTCTCATCCGATCTCCATTCATGACAGACCTGTTTCAGAACGTCGCGCACAAGAGCAACGGCTATTCGGCCAAGGATATCGAGGTTCTTGAGGGGCTTGAGCCGGTGCGCCGGCGGCCCGGCATGTATATCGGCGGCACCGACGAGCGGGCACTGCACCATCTGGTCGCGGAGCTGCTCGACAACGCCATGGACGAGGCCGTCGCCGGTCATGCGACCCGGATCGAGCTGGAGCTCGATGCCGAAGGTTGCGTGACGGTCCGCGACAATGGCCGCGGCATCCCGACCGATCCGCATCCCAAATTCAAGAACAAGTCGGCGCTGGAGGTGATTCTCACCACACTCCACTCCGGCGGCAAGTTCGGCGGCAAGGCCTATACGACTTCGGGCGGGTTGCACGGCGTCGGCCTGTCGGTCGTCAACGCCCTGGCCGATTCCCTGACCGTCGAGGTGACGCGCGACCGGCAGCTCTTCACGCAGAAATATTCCTGCGGCAAACCCGCGTCCAAGCTGCGCCAGCAAAGCGCAGCACAGAACCGCCGCGGCACGGCGATCCGCTTTCATCCGGATCCGCAGATCTTCGGCGCCGGCACCGTCTTTCGGCCGGAGCGGCTCTATCGGATGGCGCGCTCCAAAGCCTATCTCTTCCGGGGCGTCGAGATCCGCTGGATCTGCGACCCGAAGCTGATCGCCGATAAAGACCAGACGCCGGCGAAGGACACCTTCCACTTTCCGGGCGGCCTGCTCGACTTCCTGAGCGCGAGTCAGAACGGCCGCAAGACGGTGACGGCCACGCCGTTCTTCGGCGAGGCGACCTTTCCCGACGAGCGCGGCCGCGTCGAATGGGCGATCAACTGGCCGGTCGAGGGCGACGGGTTCTTCAATTCCTACTGCAACACCGTTCCGACGCCCGAGGGCGGCACCCACGAGACGGGCCTGCGCACCGGCCTCGCGCGCTCGCTCAAGGCCTATGGCGAGATGATTGGCAACCGTAAGGTCGCCCAGGTCACGGCGGACGACATCGTCGGCACGGCCTCGCTGTTGCTGTCGGTCTTCATCCGCGAGCCGCAGTTCCAGGGGCAGACCAAGGAGAAGCTTGCCTCAGCGGAAGCAGCGCGCCTGGTCGAGGCCTCGATCAAGGACCATTTCGACCACTGGCTCACGGGTGACCCGGAGCGGGCGCGCGACCTGTTGGAGTATGTCGTCGAGCGGGCCGAGGAGCGCTTGCGCCGTCGCCAGGACAAGGAACTCAGCCGCAAGACCGCGACCCGCAAGCTGCGCCTGCCCGGCAAGCTCGCGGACTGCACCCGCAACGCGGCCGTCGGTACCGAGATCTTCCTCGTCGAGGGCGATTCGGCGGGCGGCTCGGCCAAGCAGGCGCGCAACCGTGATACCCAGGCAGTTCTGCCGCTTCGCGGCAAGATCCTGAACGTCGCCAGCGCGTCCGCCGACAAGCTCAAGGGCAATCAAGAGCTGGTCGATCTGATCCAGGCGCTCGGCTGCGGCACCCGGGACAAGTTCAGCGCCGACAAGCTGCGCTATGAGCGGGTCATCATCATGACCGACGCCGATGTCGACGGCGCCCATATCGCCTCGCTCCTGATGACCTTCTTCTATCGCGAGATGCCCGGCCTGATCGAGAATGGGCGCCTGTTCCTGGCCCTGCCGCCGCTCTACCGGCTGACCCAGGGCGGAACCTCCATCTATGCGCGGGACGACGCCCACAAGGACCAGCTGATGACGACGGCCTTCAAGGGCCGCGGCAAGATCGAGATCAGCCGCTTCAAGGGCTTGGGCGAGATGCCGGCGACTCAGCTCAAGGAAACGACGATGGACCCGGCGAAGCGGACGTTGCTGCAGGTCCGCATCCCCAATCGCTATGGCAGCGACGAGGACGAGCGGACCGAAGCAAGGCGAACGGCCGACTTGGTGGAAAGCCTGATGGGTCGCAAGCCCGAGCTGCGTTATTCCTTCATCCAGGAGAACGCCCGCTTCGTAAGCGATATTGATGTGTGACAGGGACGCGTGAGAGCGTCGGCGAGCAATTCTCGCTGCTTCCGACAGCTGGGTGTCACCGGGCCTATTGAAACTGCCGCTTCGCCGCGCAATCTTGATCTCATGACGCCACGAGTCGCCTCGATGCTGGCCGTGATTGCGACGCTGGGACTTACCGGTTGCGCCGGTACGCCCAGTACTATTCATCATGCCCGGACCGACACCTCTTACAGAGTCACCGACCTCAGCTATGTCGCCGGTCGCGGCGACATGCTGACCGAGATCGTCGGAAATCCCTTCGGGTCGCCGCAGCCGGAATTCGAGGCGGCGGTGACGTCATATATGGAAGGCTCGCATTTCGGGCCGCGCCTCCGGTTCAACCCGACACGATCCGACGCGACCGTGGAGCCCTATCGCGTGCGCATGATCTTCAACGGGCCGCGGGCGAGCAACGGGTCGGTGGTCTGCGGCGGCGGTCCGGCGGCGGTCGAACCGCCCAAAGGGACCAGCGGGGCGATCGGCGACGTCCGGCTTCTGGCCGCGTTCTGCCGGGGGTCGAGCCCGTTAACCTTCCTGTCGGCAGAGCTGGAAGACATCTCCGGCGCCGACGATCCGGCCTTCCGCGACTTCATCCAGCTGGCGACGGCCCGCCTCTTTCCGCCGCAGAATCCGGAGCTCCGGCCCGATAGATGCATGCCGCCCTGCTGAAGGCCGGGCTGAAAACCGGCCGGGAAATGACGCTGCGATCTCTGCGTTAATGGAATAGTAACGGACGAACTCATTGACAGAATGGCATTAGTCCCTATATCTCCGCAGGACTGAAGCCGTTGGTGCCGGGCGGCGGCTCTTTTTGTGTTTCCTTTTATCTTTGCCCGCACTGGATAGCATGACATTTGACGATCTGGGGCTCAGCCCCGAACTCCTACGGGCCATTGGCGACGTAGGCTACACCAAACCCACACCGATTCAGTCTCAGGCCATCCCCATCGTCTTGATGGGCCGCGACGTTCTCGGTTGCGCGCAGACGGGGACCGGAAAAACGGCCTCCTTCACCCTGCCGATGATCGAAATTCTGGCCGCTGGCCGAGCCAAGGCGCGTATGCCGCGCTCGCTGATCCTGGAACCGACCCGGGAGTTGGCCGCCCAGGTGGCCGAGAATTTCGAGCTGTACGGCAAGTACCACAAGCTCAACATGGCCCTCCTGATCGGCGGCGAGTCCTTCACCGACCAGGAGAAGCGGCTCGATCGTGGAGTGGATGTGCTGATCGCCACGCCGGGTCGGCTGATCGACCTGTTCGAACGCGGCAAGATCCTGATGAGCGATGTCAGGACGCTGGTCATCGACGAGGCCGACCGCATGCTGGACATGGGCTTCATTCCCGATGTCGAGCGCATCGTCTCGCTGCTGCCGAAGATCCGGCAGACCCTGTTCTTCTCGGCGACGATGCCGCCGGAGATTCGCCGGCTGGCGGACGCCTTTCTGATGAACCCGAAGGAGATCACGGTCGCCCCGCCCGCCTCGCCGGCCACCACGGTGACCCAGGGGATCGCGATCGTCGACGAGCGGGAGAAGCGCGAGGCCCTGCGCCGTCTGATCGGCACCGAGCAGATCAAGAACGCCCTTATCTTCTGCAATCGGAAGCGGGACGTCGATATCCTGCACAAGTCGCTGACCCGCCACGGCTTCAGTGCTGCGGCTCTCCATGGTGATCTGTCGCAGTCGATGCGAACTGAAACCCTGGAGAAATTCAAGCGCGACGAGATCACGCTGCTGGTCGCCAGCGACGTGGCCGCCCGCGGCCTCGACATTATCGCTCTCAGCCATGTCTTCAATTTCGACGTCCCGATCCATGCCGAGGATTATGTCCATCGGATTGGTCGCACCGGGCGCGCCGGACGCGAGGGCCGCGCCTTCACGCTGGCGACACCGTCGGACGGGAAGTTCGTCGAAGCCATCAATGCGTTGATCGGCAAGGAGATCCCGCGGATCGAGATCGAGGGCATGGACTCGCTGGAGTTCGAGGAAGGCGACGACCGCCGGCGACGCGGTCGCCGCAGCAGCCAAAAGAAAGCGGCAACTTCGGAGAAGCCCAAGCGCCGGAGCGAGAAGGCGGCCAAAGACGACGCCTTACCGGCAGCACCGGCGGAGGATGCCGCCACAGCCGCACCGGAGAAGCGGACGCGACGGCAGCCGGCTCGCGACAAAGCGACGAGCGACCGATCCCCGAAGCAGGAAGCCAAGCAGCAGGAAGCCAAACAACAGGAAGCCAAACAGCGGGAAACCAAGCAGCGGGACCGGCGCGGACGCCGAACGGAGGACGACAACGACACGCCCGTCCTCGCCTTCGGCGACCATATGCCGAATTTCCTGCGCCGCTCGGTCCGCGCCTATTTGCCGGAGCGAAAGGCCGCCGACGCGCGCAAGACGGCGTAAGGCAAAGGGAAAGAAACGGGCGACGGAGCGAACCGCGATGCAGACGATCTTCGTAATGGTGAAGTGCGATCTCGGTCGAGCCTACGAAGTTGCCGATGCAGCGGTCCAGACGATCGAGCAGGTGTCGGAGGTGCATTCGACCTCCGGCCAATACGATCTTCTCGTGAAATGCTTTCTCCCGGACGGGATGGATATCGGCCGCTTCGTCACGGAGCAGCTGCAGACCCTGCCGGGCATCAAGGACACCTTCACGATCATCGGCTACAAGGCGTTCTCGTAGCTTTCTGGATCAGCGCCTTCTGTTTTGTCATGCCCGGGCTTGACCCGGGCACCCAGAGCCGGCGGCCTGGACCCCCGAGTCAAGCCCGGGGGTGACAATGAAGCAGAACCAGAGCAATCGATCACAACATCACGCGACCTTGCGTTGCTCATGCTTGCCTTCGGCGATCTCCTCGACCAGCTTCCGGCAGAACGCCTCCAGATCGTCGGGGCTACGACTGGTCACCAGCCCCTTGTCGGTGACGACCTCCTGATCCACCCAATCGGCGCCGGCATTCTTCATGTCGGTCCTGATCGAGTGATAGGACGTCGCACGGCAGCCGCGGATGACGCCCGCTTCGACCAGCATCCAAGGGCCGTGGCAGATCGCGGCAACGGGCTTGCCGCTCTGGAAGAATTCGCGGACGAAGGAGACGGCGCGATCAACCGTGCGCAGCTTGTCCGGGTTGATGACGCCGCCGGGAAGAACCAGCGCGTCGTAGTCCCCGATTTGGGCGCTGTCGAGCGGGACATCGACGTCGACGCTGTCGCCCCAGTCCGTGTGGTTCCAGCCGCGGATCTGACCGGTTTTCGGGGCAATGACTTGGGTAGTTGCACCTTCCTGCTCGAGGCGCTTCTTCGGCTCCGTCAGCTCGGACTGCTCGAATCCGTCGGTCGCGAGAATCGCGACTTTCTTGCCATCCAGCTTTGGCATTGTGTACCTCCATTCGATCTGATGGATTCCCTGAGCGATTCAACCCGTGCCGCCCCGGTTCGTTCCCCGGTCCGGTCCAGGCGTTCCCAGCAAATGGAGACAGCGTCTCGATGACACCCCCGGCGACATCATCATCCGAATCTTTGGCCATCGGAGAGGCGGCCGGCCAGCGCCGGACCTTCGCGATCATCTCCCACCCCGACGCCGGCAAGACGACGCTGACCGAGAACCTGCTGCTGTTCGGCGGGGCGATCCGGCTCGCCGGCGCGGTCAAGGCGCGCGGCGAGCAGCGCCGGGCCCGATCCGACTGGATGAAGATCGAGCAGGCGCGCGGCATCTCGGTCACGACATCGGTGATGACGTTCCAGTATGACGGCGTCACCTTCAACCTGCTTGACACGCCGGGGCACGAGGACTTCAGCGAGGACACCTACCGCACCCTCACCGCCGTCGACTCCGCGGTGATGGTGATCGACGCCGCCAAGGGCATTGAGGCGCAGACCTTGAAGCTGTTCGAGGTCTGCCGGCTGCGCGACGTGCCTATCGTCACCTTCATCAACAAGATCGACCGCGAAGGCCGCGACCCGTTCGAGCTGCTCGACGAGATCGCCGACAAGCTCGCGCTCGACACGACGCCGGTGACCTGGCCGGCCGGAATGGGCAGCGACTTCCGCGGATGCTACGACCTGCGGCGCGACCAGCTTCTCCTCGCCGAAGGCGGCAACGGAAGCGGTCACGGCCGGATTGTTCCCGCCGACGAACTCGAGGCGGCGTTGCCGGCCGAGCAGCTCGGGCGTCTTCGCGAAGAGGTCGAGCTGGTGCGCGCGGCCTGCAAGCCGTTTGATCATGCCAGCTATCGAGCCGGGCATCTGACGCCGGTCTTCTTCGGCAGCGCGCTCAAGAATTTCGGCATCCGCGCGCTGCTCGACGGGTTGGCTGAGTTCGCGCCGTCGCCGCGCCCGCAGCAGACGCAGTCGCGCATCGTCGAGGCCGCCGAGGACCGGGTCAGCGGATTCGTCTTCAAGGTGCAGGCCAACATGGACCCGAACCATCGGGACCGCGTCGCCTTCATGCGTCTCTGCTCCGGGCGATTCCGCCGGGGCATGAAGCTGCATCAGGTGCGCAGCGGCAAGTCCCTGGCCGTCTACAACCCGATCTTCTTCTTCGCCCAGGACCGCGATCTGGCCGATGAGGCATGGCCGGGCGACATCATCGGCATCCCCAATCACGGCACACTCCGCGTCGGCGACGCGCTGACCGAGGGTGAGTCGCTCCGCTTCACCGGAATTCCGAACTTCGCACCGGAAGTTCTCCGTCGCGTCCGCCTCGACGACCCGATGCGCGCCAAGCATCTGCGCCGCGCGCTCGAGGATCTGGCGGAGGAAGGGGTTACCCAGGTTTTCCGGCCCTTGCTTGGCGCGAACTGGATCGTCGGCGTCGTCGGCCAGCTCCAGCTTGACGTGCTGTCGACGCGAATCGCGGCCGAATACGGCATCAAAGTCGGCTTCGAGGCGGCACCTTACGAGACGGCGCGCTGGATCGATGCGGACGATCCTGCCGCGGTCAAGCGCTTCGTCGAGACCAGCCGCAGCAGCGTTGCCGAAGATCGGGACGGCGCGCCGGTCTTCATGGCGCGGAATGGCTGGGAACTGAACCGCACGACACAGGATTGGCCGGAGCTCCGCTTCACGACCACGCGCGAGCGCGCCTGACGCCGTGCTGTCCTCCCTGCCCCCACCGCCCCAGGCTCAATCAGCCGCGCCCGACCCGCAGGAGCTCCTCCGCACGGTCTTCGGGTTCACGTCCTTCAAGGGCCAGCAGGCCGAGATCATCGGCCATGTGAATGCCGGCGGCGACGCCCTGGTCCTGATGCCGACCGGGGGCGGCAAGTCGCTGTGTTATCAGATTCCGGCGCTCTGCCGGCCCGGCCTGGCGATCGTCGTCTCACCGCTGATCGCGCTGATGCAGGACCAAGTCGAGGCGCTGCGACAACGCGGCGTCGCGGCGGCGGCCATGAACTCCACCCTCTCCTTCAGTGAATCGATGCAGGTCGAGCGGCAGATGCGGGCCGGGGCGCTCAACCTCGTCTATGTCGCCCCCGAGCGACTATTGAGCGATGGCTTCCTTACGCTCCTGGAGCAATGCGAGCTGGCGCTGTTCGCCATCGACGAGGCGCATTGCGTCTCGCAATGGGGGCACGACTTCCGCCCGGAATATCTGCAGCTTTCGCAGCTTCACGACCGGTTCCCGATGGTCCCGCGGATCGCGCTCACGGCGACCGCCGACGGCCCGACGCGAAGCGACATCCTCGAGCGCCTCGGCCTATCCGCGGGCCGGGTCTTCATTGCCGGCTTCGACCGGCCGAACATCCGCTACCACGTCACGCCCAAGAAGGCCCCGCGAAACCAGCTCCTCGCCTTCCTGAGTGAGCATAAGGACGAGTCCGGCATCGTCTATTGCCTGTCGCGCGGCAAGGTCGAGGAGACGGCCCAATGGCTCTCGGCGCAGGGCTATTGTGCCCTGCCCTACCACGCCGGCCTGGACAAGGCCGTGCGGGCCCGCCACCAGGATCGCTTCCTCAAGGAGGACGGGCTCGTCATGGTCGCGACGATCGCGTTCGGTATGGGGATCGACAAGCCGGACGTTCGATTCGTCGTCCATCTCGACCTGCCGAAGAGCCTCGAGGCCTATTACCAGGAGACCGGCCGTGCCGGGCGTGACGGCCTGCCGTCCGACGCCTGGATGCTCTATGGCCTGCAGGACGTGATCAAGCTGCGTCAGCTTGCCGAAAATTCCGCCGCGCCCGAGCGCCAGCGGCGGATCGAGCGCCATAAGCTGGACGCGCTCCTCGGCTTCTGCGAGACCACCCGCTGCCGCCGCTGCGTCCTGCTCGACTATTTTGGCGAGACGCACGCCGAGGCTTGCGGCAATTGCGACACCTGCCTGCAGCCAGTGGAGAGCTTCGACGGGACAGTTGCCGCACAACAGGCGCTGTCCTGCGTCTATCGCACCGGCCAGCGGTTCGGAGCCGGGCACGTGATCGACGTGCTCGTCGGCAGCGATACCGAGCGTATTCGCCGCCTCGGTCACCAGCGGCTCAGCACCTTCGGCGTCGGCCAGACGATCCCGCGTGAGGAATGGCGATCGATCTTCCGCCAGCTCGTCGCGCTCGGCCTTCTCGTCGTCGATATCGAAGGCCATGGCGGGCTGCTTCTCGGCCCCGACTGCCGGGACGTCCTGCGCGGCGAGCGGCGCATCGAACTGCGCCGCGACGAGACGCGACGCGCGGCCGCGGCGAGCCGTAAGGAGAAGGCTCGTAAGATCCTCGATGCGCCGGAAGATGAGCGGCTGTTCCACGCGCTGCGCGCAGGCCGCGCGGAACTCGCCCGCCAGCAGGGCGTGCCTCCCTATGTGATCTTCCACGATAGCACGCTGACGGAAATGGCGCGGCTGCGCCCCCGCGACTTGCGGGCATTCGCGGCGCTTCCCGGCGTGGGCAGCGCGAAACTGGAACGCTATGGCGGGGCCTTCCTGGCCATCATCGCCCGGGCCGGTGAAGAACCCGGCGAACCGGCTTAGAGTGCCTAACAGACCCTATCCACGGTTTTCCGGTACGACTTCGTCCGGCAGACGGTGACGGTTCATCAGCGGCATCTGGGTCAAGGCGAACAGGAACGTCAGGATCATGATGCCGAACACCTTGAAGGTGACCCAGACATCCGTCGACTGCGTCCTCCAGACTGCTTCGTTCAGTACCGCCATCGCGAGAAAGAACGTTGCGAACCGCAGGGTCAGCCGGCGCCACCCATCCCTATCCATCGGCCAGGCCGAGCCGAGCATCAGCTTCAGGGGAAGCCAGCCGAACGCGAGCCCTCCGAAAAGAATGGCCGCGAACAGCGCCTGAATGATCGTCGGCTTCATCTTGATGAAGGTATCGTCGTTCAGCCACAGGGTCAGGCCGCCAAAGATCCCGACGACGATTGCCGTGATCAACGGCATCATCGGAACGCGCCGGGCAACGGCGACGGACAGGACGAGCCCGATCGCCGTCGCCACCATCAACGCGGCCGTCGCGATCAGGAGTCCCGATGTCAGATATGCGAGAAAGAAGACTCCGAGCGGTCCGTAGTCGACCGTCGGCTTCAACCAACCGGGCGATTGCTGTGTCATTCCCTACCAGATCACCTCGCCGAGCCGCCGTTCCTGTCGCACGATCGAGCGGAAGCGTCGACGGGCCGCTGCCTCGGAACCCCATCCATCGGTCCCGACCACTTCGATCATGCCGGCGGGCGTGTCCGCCGCCTCGGCTCTATTCTTCACGTTCAGCGAGTAAACGCGACCATTGCGCACCTCGACCACCGCATAACGGCCCTGATCGTCCCGGATCAGGCGATAATTTTCAGCTTCCCGGAGAATGGTAATGCCCATCATGCGCCCTCCGGCAATCCGTCATGCCGCGCTTCAAATGTAGCAACCAGAAGCCGTCCGGCAAGAGTACAGCACCGGCGGGATTACCGCCACCCGTTGCGCGGAACGGGCCGGCAATCCGCGATCTCTGGCTCTCCCTTGTGTTTCGGCCCCCGCTCTTCACAAGGGCCCCACCCCGGCTGAGGGTGAGGCCCGGCTCAAAAAGTTACGCTATCGCGCCCTCCGGCAAAGCGACAAGCCGGTCGAGCGCGGCGCCGTCACCCGAGGGCTAGGCGGACTGCTTCATGCGCTCCTGTTTCTGCTGCTGATATTCCTTGGCCATCTGCGTGGCCCGCTGCTGATCGATGGTTTCCCGCGCCATTTCGAAGATTTCGGTTTCCTCTTCCTCGATATGATGGTTGAGGGCATCCGAAAGCGTCTTCACCTGTTCCGCCCATTCCGGCGAGTTGCCGTCCATGTCCTCCAGCTCTTCGAGCAGGGACATCGCCTCGTCATGCTCGTCGATCGCGTCGGCGATCTCCTCCTTCGCTTCCTGCCGTTCGGCGACCGCGGGATAAAAGACCTCCTCCTCGAAGGTCGAATGGATCTCGAGTTCCTGCTTGAGCGTCGCCAGGAGCTTCTCCTGAGTCTTCTCCCCGCTGTTGCTCTGAAGCTTCTGGAGGATGTCTTTGACCTTCTGGTGATCCTGTGTCAGCGCATCATAGATATTCATTGGCCTCTCCGTCTGGCTGCCCATCGGTCAGTGTTTAACGGGGGCCGTGTCGCGGAGTTCCGGGGCGCGTTGAAAATCGCCGCGCCGCCTCAGGTCCAGCCGGTATATACCCCGAGTCCGCGCTTCTTGATCTGGCCGGCGATAACCAGCCGCTGGATCTCGGAGGCCCCCTCCCAGATCCGATCGACGCGAATATCGCGATAAAGCCGCTCGACCGGGTTCTCCCGCATATAGCCGCGGCCGCCGAGGATCTGCACGGCCTTATCGATCACCCGCCCTGCCATCTCCGAGCAGAACAGCTTCAGCACGCTGGCGCGAGCGTGGACGAGCTTGCGGTCGAGGCCTTGGTCGATTTCCCACCCGACGCGGTAGAGCATCGTCTTGCCCGCCATGATCTCCACCGCCATGTCGGCAAGCATGAATTCGATCGCCTGGAAATCGCGGATCGGCCGGCCGAACTGCTCGCGCCCCGCCGCGTAGTCATTGGCGATCTCGGTCGCGCGGATCGCCGCCCCGACGCAGTGCGCCGCGATCTCGAGCCGGGCATCGACGAACCAGTCCTTGGTCAGTTCGTAGCCCTGACCAATCCCGCCGAGGATCTTCGCCTCATCGAGCACGACTTTGTCGAACAGCATCTCGTAATGCTCGAAGACGTAGGTGTGCATGAATTTCGGGATGCGCTTGACGATAACGCCGGGCAGATCCTTCTCGACGATGAACAGTGTCGGCTTATCCGAATCGCCGTCGACATGCGCATGGACCAGCAGGAAGTCGGCGGCATCGGCGGAGGTGACGAACCATTTCTCGCCGGAGAGCTCATATTTGCCGTTCCGCCGGACGGCCGTCGTCCGGACCATGCGCGGATCGGACCCGGCCTCGGGCTCGGTGATCGCATAGCATGACCGGCGGCGACCGGCGCAGCTCGGGAACAGATAGTCCCGCCGCTGCTCCGGTGTCCCGTGCTTAAGCGGAAGCGAGGCGGTCCACACGACGGCCCACAGCCCGCAGGTCGCCTTTCCCAACTCCTCGTGAATCAGCATCTGCTGCAGGTGCGTGTAACCCTGCCCACCATCCTCGACCGCATGGTTGAAGGCGTTGAGCCTATGCTCGAGCACCGCCTTTCGGATGGTGTTCAGCGACTCCGCCGAGAGGCCGCCATTCTCCTCGCATTCGAGTTCATAGGGGAACAGATAGGATTCCGCGAAGGCGCGGGCCCTCGCCTGGATCGCGATGTCTTCGGCTGACAGGGTGAGATCCATGCGAGTCCGACTCCTAAGAGGCGATAGGTCCGCCCGGCCGAAGGGCGTAGAGGGCGAGCCACTCATAGGCGATGGTCGCGCCGGCAAGTGCGGTGATACCACCGATATCGTAGGCCGGCGCGACCTCGACCAGATCCATGCCGACGAAGTCGATCCCGGCAAGGCCCTTCAGAATCGCGAACGCCGTGGCCGTGGAAAGGCCGCCGCATACCGGCGTTCCAGTGCCAGGCGCGAAGCTCGGGTCGAGGCAGTCGATATCGAAGGTGAGATAGGCCTTGCGGTTGCCGACGATCCGCTTCGCCTCCGCGCTGACCGCCTTGGCCCCATTCTCATGTACCAAGGGCGCGTCGAGGACATTGAAGCCGAGATGGTCGTCGTTATGCGTCCGCAGTCCGATCTGAACCGAGCGCGCTGGATCCACGAGGCCCTCCCTGGCCGCGTGATAGAACATCGTCCCATGATCGACGCGCCCGGTGCCCTCGGCATCGTTCCAGGTATCGGAATGTGCATCGAAATGAATCAGCGACAGCGGGCCGTAACGCTTTGCGTGCGCCTTCAGCAGCGGATAGCTGATGAAGTGATCGCCGCCGAGCGACAGCATCGCGGCCCCCGCCGCCAGTACTGCGTCGGCATGCGCCTCGATCGCGGCCGGGATCTCCTCCGGCCGGCCGTGATCCCAGCGGCAATCGCCGAAATCGACCGTCGCGAGCTGGTCGAGCGGGCTGAAGTTCCAGCCATAGGGCCGCGCCCAGGCGAGCTCCGTCGACGCCTCGCGAATCGCCCGGGGACCGAACCGTGCCCCCGGTCGGTTCGTGGTCGCGGTGTCCAGCGGGATTCCCGTCACCGCAACGTCGATGCCGGCGAGCTCCTTCGTATATTTCCGTCGCAGAAAGCTGAGCGCGCCGGCAAAGGTCGGCTCATGTTGGATGCCGCGCGGGTCTGTCGCGGTGAAGGCGTGATCGTTCGACGTCGCTTTCATGGTCAGGTCTCCAGGCTCGGCGATTTCGGGACGACGAGCGCATCGAGCGCATGGCAGCCGGCGGGTCCGGCGACGATCGGGTTGGCATCGACCTCCTGCACCAGCCCGGACAGGTCAGCGATCATCACCGAGAATGCCGCGAACGCTTTCGCGATCGCATCCAGAGCCGCCGGCAATGCCCCGCGCTTGCCGTCCAGCAGCGGCCGCAGTTTAAGGCCGT
Organism: Virgifigura deserti; assembly: GCA_003576685.1. Taxonomy (GTDB): domain Bacteria; phylum Pseudomonadota; class Alphaproteobacteria; order Dongiales; family Dongiaceae; genus Virgifigura; species Virgifigura deserti. Next base: position 409,803 of record QOZR01000001.1, on the reverse strand, counting down.
CGAGCAACCGGCGTGCCGCCGCCGCGTCAAAGGGCGGCAGGGCAAAACGGCGATCGCGGAGCAGTTCGATCAGGACCCCGCCCGCGCCGATCATGACGAGTGGGCCGAACTGGGGGTCGTGGACGGCGCCGAATGCCAGCTCGACGCCCTTCCCCGCCATCGGCGCGATCAGCACACGTGGCCCCAGGCGGCGGGCAAGATCCTCATAAGCCGCATGGACCGTGGACGCGTCGCCGAGCCCGAGCTTGACGCCGCCGACATCCGACTTATGCAGGATGCCCGGCATTGCCGTCTTCAAGACCACGGGGAAGCCGATGCTCCTGGCGGCCGCCACCGCAGCGGCACCGTCCTCGACGATTCGATGCGGCAGGACTGGCAGGCCGTAATCGGCGAACAGGGCCAGGCTCTCCGACTCGTCGAGCGGCGCCCCGCTGCGAAATCGCGATTCCCAGCGGTCTCTCATATCGGCCGGCGCCGGAGCCGGAGCCATCGGCGGCCGAGCGCGAGCATCGCGATAGGCAAAGGCCGCGCGGATCGCAGTCAGGCCGGGATCGATGCCGATCAGGACCGGGATTCCGGCGCTGGTCAGGCGGAATGCAAGGTCGTCATCGCCGACCGCAGCAACATTATTGACGATCAATACCGGCTTGTCGGTCCGCGCCGCGCCGGCCTGCGCCGCCCGGGCATAGCCTTCATTCAGATAGTGGCCGCTGCGGGTCTCGACGAACAGGGCGCCGACCGCCGTATCCGGATCGTCGACGAGAGCCGTCATGCAGTCCGCGAAGATGCCTTCGTAATCATGCCCCGTGCCCCAGGCGTCGAGCGGGTTGATCGGCTCGAGCCCGTAATCCAGCCGTGCCGCCAGCCTAGCGGTGGTTTCCGCATTGATCCGCGCGAATGGCACGCCCTTGGCGACGGCGCGATCGACCAGCAGCTCGCGCTCGCCGCCCGAATCATGCATGCTGGCCAGACCGCCTTTGGCGACGCGTCGCCGATGCCCGAACAGCAGCAGCGCGTTGGCGAACTCGTCGAGCGTGTCGACCTCGATGACGCCGTATCGTTCGAACACCGCCTGATGCGCCGCATGATCGCCGGCGATCGCGCCGGAATGGCTGACCGCCAGGGCGGCGCTCTCCGCGGTGCGGCCCACCTTCAGAACGACCACGGGGATATCCCGCTCCTGCGCCTTGCGCAGCCCGGCCATGAAGCCTGCCGGATCGCGCACCGCCTCGAGGAAGACTCCGACGACCCGGGTGCTTTCCTGCTCCAGCGCGAAATCCAGATAATCGGCCGTGGTCGTGGCCAGCTCCTGCCCTGCCGATACCGCCAGATTGTAGCGGAACCGCCGGTCGTTGTGGCAGAGCGCGCTGAACACCGATCCGGAATGGGTGATCAGGGTGATCTCGCCGCCCACGACCCAGTCCGGCGGCGGAAAGCCGCAGACCCGCAGGCCGGCATCAAAATTGTAGAACCCCATGCCGTTGCCGCCGCAGATCGGCATGCCCACCGCGCGTGCCGTCGCGCCGATCCGTTCCGTCAGCGGCGGATCGGAATCGTCCGGTAGATAGCAGCTCGCGAAGATCGTCGCTGCCCGTGCCTTGGCGCGAACCGCCTCAGCGAGCTGCGCCTCGATGCGGGCGTTGGCGACGCCGATCACGGCGAGGTCGACCGGTTCGGGAAGCGCGGCAAGCGAGGGATGGCAAGGCAACCCCTCGATCTCGTCATAGTTCGGGTTGATCAGGTAAACCCGACCGGCGAACCCGCCACCTAGCAACGCCTTGATCATACCGTTGCCGACGCTGTCGGCCTTCGGCGAGGCGCCGATCAGGGCGACCGAGCGCGGCGTCAGCAGAGGCGCCAGACGATGGCTAGGCATGACGGAAGTGGGAGCGCTGATCGTGACCGGCATATCAGGCACCGGCAAATCGTCGACCGTCATTTCTCAGGCTCTCGTCAGATCCGCGTTGTGGAGTTCGAGCGACCCCGCCGGTGGCCGGCGCAGCCGCGCCACCGGAAGTGCGGCGCGCAGCCAATCGGAGAACCGGCGGAGGCCGATCTCGGAGTCGGCCAGAAGACCGGTTTCGAAGCTTCGGGAGGAAAGGCCGCGCTGAACCCGATCAAGAATCGCGACATCCTCATCGAGGACTTGCCGATTGATCCGGGCATTCAGATAGCGGGCCGCCCGCAGGGTGCGATCCTCGCCGGGAAGACCGTAGTCGCGCAGACGAACCAGGCAGGCGTCCGACGCGATGGGAACGACATGGAAAAAACTGATCATGTCCGGATGGACCCCGACACCGAGATTCGGAAACAAACTGTAATAGCACCAGCTTCGCCGACGAGCAGCCGGCAAGTGATCGCCGAGCGGCAGGAGCCGCTGATAGTGCCGTTCGCTCCAGTTCGGCGAGGGCTGTTGGCTAAGCGTGCCGATGGCGCGGGCGACGCCGTCGGACGCCTCGACTTGATAGCGGCCGAACAGGCGCGCAAGGCCCGGATGAGCCGCCGCGACCTCATACCCTTCAAGATAGTTGCCGATGAGCAGCTTCCAGTTGAGCGGGACCTCGATTGTCGTCAATGGGCCGAGCGGCACCATCTCAGCCGGCCTGTAGACCGACAGCTCCTCGGCATAGGGCGCAAGAGTCTCGGCCAGCGTCACCCCGCCGGGCACGAACCGGACGAAGACGAAACCTTGAAAGATCTCCAGATCGATCGGGCGCAGGCCATGCGCCTCCCAGTCCATGTCGGTGAAGCTCCGGTCTGCGGGTACCGCCTTGAGCCGGCCTTGGAAATCGTAGCTCCAGCCATGATAGGGGCACTCGACAGCGCGGGCGCAACGCCCGCTCGCCCCATCCAGCAGCCGCGCGCCCCGGTGCCGGCAGACATTGTGGAAGGCGCGCAGCGTACCGTCATCACCGCGAACGAGGAAGGCGCTGTTGCCGAGCAGATCGAATGTGGCGAAATCGCCCGGCTGTCGAATCTCACTTTCATGGCAGACTGGTTGCCAAGCGCGTTCGAATACCGCCCTGCGCTCGAGCTCGAAAAATTCGGGGTCGGTATAGGTCCAGGCCGGAAGCGTTTCGTCGGCGACCGTGAGGGACGATGCCGCGTCCTCGGACACCGCGCGCCGATCCTGCTCGGCATCCTCGCCTGCCGCGCCGAACTCGGTCGGAAAGATGCCCCTCAGGAACAGGCGACAGGCTTGTTTCGCCCGGCCGCGGTCGAACCCGACGGGGTCGACCAGGAGATCGTACCAGAAGCCGTCGACCATCGCGTTCAGACCGGTGGCCACGACGGTGGAATCGACTCCGCGATATCCGCCCTCGGCGATCAGCCTCTCGACCAGATCCTGGGTCTGATCGAAATAACGCGCCTCGAGCTTCGATAGCAGATCGTAGTAGCTCGACTGCGCCTGCATTTCCGCCGAGAACGCGTACCAGACCACCATCTTCTCGTGCGTGCAGACCTCCGGGTGGAAGTCCGCCTCGATCATCGCCGTCAGGGCGGCGGCCGGCGACTTGCCCGCCGGGACCATCGTGTCATTGCGGACTCTCTCGTACTCGTCGGCAAGATACTCGAGCGTGGCGACGAGGAGTTGCTCCTTGCTTTTGAAGTAGAAATTCACAATGCCGGGCGAGAGCCCGGCGTCGCCAGCGACCTGGGCAAGCGTCGTGTTCGAATAGCCGTTCCGACAGATCACCGTGATCGTGGCCTCGATCAGCTGGCGTTGTCGCGCCTCCTTCACAACCGACGTTTTCGTCACTGCTCCAGCCCCTAGGTTTCCACGGCCTTCGCGGCGCACCGGGTCAGCATATAAGGCCCTCTGCCCGGTCGAAAGCACGGGCTTCCTGTCCGCAACGCTGAACAAGCCATTGAACAGCCGTTCAGCTACCTGGACGCAAAATCGCGAATATGATAAACAAATTATACAAGCATTCAATAAGTCGAAATTAATCGGCCACTCGATCGGATGAAAGGCGACGGGAAAGAGCCATGCCTCGCGCGCTCGGGAAGTCCAACGCACATTTCCGTAGGGCGGTGCAGCGGCTCCCTCTCGGGGTCAGCTCGAACTTTCGCTATTGGGGCGACGAGGCAACCGTCTATGTGAAGCATGGGCGGGGGGCGCGCGTCTGGGATCTGGACGACAATGTCTATATCGACTACCGGCTCGGCTACGGGCCGGTCATCCTCGGCCATTGCCATCCTGAAGTCGACGCGGCGGCGCGCACGGGGCAAACGGTCGGAACGGTCTTCGCCCTCGGCACGGAACGCGAGCTTGCCGTCGCGGACCTAATCCACGAGATGGTGCCGGCGGCCGAGCTGGTGCGCTTCTCCAATTCCGGGACCGAGGCGGTAATGGCTGCCCTCCGGCTGGCGCGCGGCGCCACCGGCAAGGACGGCTATGTGATCTTCGAGGGGTCCTATCACGGCCTTTTCGACGCCGTCATGTGGATGGCCGACGTCGAAAGCCTGCAGAGCATCGACGATGAGCCGGATATGATCGCCTATGGCAAAGGCATTCCCGGTCTCACCCGCCAGCTCTTCTGGCAGGCGCGCTACAACGACGCGAACCGGCTGGAGGAGCTGCTACGGCAGAACCGCGACAAGATCGCCGCGGTGCTGATCGAGCCGATCCTCGGCAATTGCTGCGGCATCCCCTCGATGCCCGAATTCGTCCGTGCCGTCCGCGAGCTCTGCACGAAGTACGACGTGCTGATGATCGTCGACGAAGTGAAGACCGGCTTCCGGGTCGCCAAGGGCGGCGCACAGGCGCATTACGGCGTGACGGGCGACATCTGTACCATGGCGAAGGCGATGGCGAACGGCTATCCGATCGCCGCGATCGGCGGCCGCGAGGAGGTGATGCGCCACTATGGCCAGGACGTCGCCCATGGCGGCACCTACACCGCGCAGGCGATGAGCCTGGCGGCTGCCGAGAAGACCCTGACGATCCTGCGCGATACCACCGTGCTCGCCGACATCGCAACCTATGGCGAAGCCATGCAGGCCGGGATGCACAAGATTCTGGCAGCCCGCGGAATCGCGCACAGCTTCACCGGCCATCCCAGCATGGGCGGCCTGTTCTTCCGCGAGACACCGCCGAAGAACTATCGGGAATGGAAGCTGAGCGATTACAGCTTCTATGACACGCTGGCCCGTCATCTGATCGAGCGCGGCGTGATGTGCGAGCCGGATTCACGCGAACCCTGGTTCATCTCGGCGGCCCACGACCAATCCTGTCTGGACCAGACCCTCGCAGGCTTCGAGGAGGCCGTGGACGTGACGGTTCAGGAATTGGGCAAGGCGGGCAAGCGGGCGGCGGGATGATGGCCGCTTCACCGGAGCCGAGCCATGCAGCGCTATGACGCGGTCATCGTCGGCGCCGGCCATAACGGGCTGGTAACGGCGGCTTATCTCGCGAAGGCGGGAAAGAAGGTGATGGTTCTGGAACGCCGTCACCTGATCGGCGGCGCGGCGGTCAGCGAGCAGCTCTATCCCGGCTTCACCTATTCGAGCTGCTCCTATGTCTGCAGCCTGCTGCGCCCGGAGATCATGCGCGACCTCGACCTGCCGCGGCATGGGCTGCAGGTGAACCCCTACGAGACGAGTTCCTGCCCCACCCATCATGGCGAGCCGCTGGTGATGTACCACGACGCCGACCGCAACCGGCGCTCGATGAGCCGCCATTCGGCGCGCGATGCGGAGGCCTACGACTGTTACAGCCTCGAGATCCGCCGGCAGTGCCGCTTCATCAAGCCGCTGCTGATGATGACGCCGCCGGACCCGACCTCGTTCAAATGGGGCGATATCGAGGGTCTGCTGCGGTTGGGCCGAACCTTCGGTCAGATGGGCGAGCGGCAGATGTACGACATCCTGCGGTTCTGGACGATGAGCATCGCCGACTTCCTCGACGAGTATTTCGAGAGCGAGATCGTCAAGGCGCTGAGCGCAGGCAGCTCGATCATCGGCACGGCGCTCGGCCCCCGCTCCCCGGGCAGCGCCTATGTCCTGCTGCATCATTATATGGGCGAAGTCGACGGCGAGATCGGCGCCTGGGGCTTCGCCCGGGGCGGCATGGGGTCGGTCAGCAAGGCGATCGCCGGCGCGGCGCGCGAGGCCGGCGCCGAGATCCGCACCGAAGCCGAGGTGACGGCGGTGATCGTCAAGGGCGGCAAGGCCGTCGGCGTCGCGCTCGCCGACGGCGAGGAGGTCTACGGCACGGCGATCGTCTCCAACCTCGATCCGAAGCGGACCTTCCTCAAAATCCTGCCGCGCCAACACCTCCCCGAGGAGGTATATGAGCAGGCCGAACGGTTCAAGATCCGCGGCTCGTCCGGAAAGCTCAACATCGCGCTAGACGCGCTGCCGCAATTCAAGGGCTTGCCGTACGACGCCCATTGCGGCGCGATCGAGATTGGCGACAGCCTCGACTATCTTGAGCGCGCCTTCGACGATTACAAATACGGGCAGTGGTCGCGGCGTCCGTTCCTCGACATCGTCATCCCCTCCACGGTCGACCCGACGATGGCGCCACCCGGCAAGCATTACATGTCGGTCTTTGTGCAATATGTCCCCTACAAGCTCGCCGACGGCCCCTGGACCGACGAGAAGCGACAGGCTTTCGGCGACACCGTCATCGATACGATTTCGGAATACTGCCCGAACTTCCGCGACCTGATCCTGCATTGCCAGGTCCGTACGCCCTGGGACCTCGAGAACGAGGTCGGCCTGACCGAAGGCAACATCTTCCACGGCGAATTGACTCTCGATCAGCTGATGTTCAACCGCCCCTTCCCCGGTGCTGCGCAGTACCGCACGCCGGTGCGCAATTTCTATATGTGCGGCTCCGGCACCCACCCGGGCGGCGGGGTCATGGGCGCACCGGGCGCCAACGCCGCGCGCGAGATCCTGAAGGACTTCAAGGGCCGGGTACTATCGTGAGCGGGGAGACGCACTATGACGCAATCATCGTCGGCGGTGGCCATAACGGCCTCGTCTGCGCGGCCTATCTGGGCACGGCCGGGCTGAAGGTGCTGGTTCTGGAGGCCGCGGCGCAGTTGGGCGGTGCGGCGGTGACGCGGGAGTTTCATCCGGGCTATCGTGCTTCAGCGGTGGCGCATCTGCTTCATCTCCTGCATCCCCGGGTGATTGCCGACCTGAAGCTGACGCAGCACGGCCTCGCTTTCGCCGCGACGGACCTGCCGACGACGGCACTGCTGCCCGATGGAGACCGGCTGACCCTCGCCGCCGACCCGGCCGCGAGCCGGACCGCCCTCGCCCGCTTCTCGCCGCATGACGCGGAGGCGCTGCCGGCCTTCACCGAGCGCTTCAACCGGCTGGCCGCGGCGCTCGGCCGCTTCCTGCTGAAGACGCCGCCGCAAATCTCGGCCGCGCAATGGCAGGACCGGCGGACTCTGCTCGAGTTCGCGCTGTCGCTGCGCCGGCTCGGGCGGCGTGACATGCGCGAGCTGACGCGAATCATCGGCATGAACGCCGCCGACCTGCTCGACGACAATTTCGAGAGCGATGCTCTCAAAGGCGTCTTCGCCCTCGACAGCGTTCTGGGCGGCTTCCTCGGCCCCAAGTCGCCGAACAGCGTCTTCAATCTGCTCTACCGCGCGGCCGGAAACGTCGCCGGCCGACAGAACGGCCTGATCCAGCCGAAGGGCGGCATGGGCGCGGTCACCGCCGCGCTGGCCTCCGCCGCCTCGGCCGCCGGCGTGGAGCTGCGAACCGGCGCTCCGGTCGAGTGGATCCGCATTGCGGACGGACGGGCCGTCGGCGTTGTGCTGGAGAGCGGCCGTGAGATTTCGGCTCGACATATTCTGTCCAGCGCCGATCCGCGCCGCACCTTCCTGACGCTTGTCGGCCCGGAGCATCTCGATACCGGCTTCGTCCGCCATGTCCGGGGCATCCACATGAACGGCTGCGCCGCCAAAATACATCTCGCGCTCGACGGTTTGCCCGAGGCGTGGCAGGCGGACCCGGAGATGACGGCCGGGCGGCTGGTCGTGGCGCCGAGCATCGATTTCATGGAACGCGCCTTCGACGATGCGAAGTACGGCCGCGTTTCAGAGGCGCCAGCGCTGGAGGTGACGGTGCCGTCCCTGCATGACTCCGCATTGGCTCCGGCAGGCGGCCACGTTCTCTCGATCGTGGCCCAGTTCGCCCCGTACCAACTGCGCGAGACCGTGGCGGAGGCTGCGCGCGACCAGATCGCCGCGCGCGTCCTCGCCGCCCTGGGCACGGTCGCTCCCGACCTGCCCGACCGCGTCCGTGCGCAGGAGGTGTTGACGCCGCAGGATCTGGAGCGCCAGTTCCGGCTGACCGGCGGTCACTGGCACCATGGGGAGATGAGCCTGGATCAGGTCTTTCTCCTGCGCCCTGTCGGCGGCTTTCAGCAATATCGAACGCCGATTGACGGCCTCTATCTCTGTGGCGCCGGCGCGCATCCCGGCGGCGGCGTGAGCGGTGCGCCGGGTGCCAATGCGGCGCGGGAAGTCCTAAAGGATCACAAGCTGCCCAGGGCGGCCTGATGTCCGAGCAATATCTCCGGGAGACACCCTTCCACGACAGAATTGCGGCCGTCGCCAGCGCCCAATCCTGGGAGCGCTGGCAGGGCCATATCACCGCCGTTACCCTGGGGGGCATGGATCGCGAATATTTCGCGATCCGCAACAGCGCCTCCGTCTATGACGTCTCGCCGCTGATCAAATATCGCATCACCGGCGCAGACGCGGCCCGCTTCGTCGACCGGCTGATCACGCGCGACGTCGCCAGATGCGCCATTGGGCAGGCCTATTACACGCCCTGGTGCGACGACGACGGCAAGGTGATCGAGGACGGCACCCTGTTCCGCCTCGGCAAAGCCGATTTCCTGCTGAACGCCGCCCTTCACAATCTGCACTGGCTGCGGGACACCGCCTACGGCTTCGACGTCACCATCGAGGACGTCTCCGCCGAGATCGCCGGCCTCTCGGTGCAAGGTCCGCTCGCCCAAACGGTCCTGATTGCGATGGGGATCGGCGGGCTGGAGCGGCTAGCCCATATGCGTCTCGCCGAGACCCGGCTCGACGACCGGCCGATGCGCGTCTCTCGAACCGGCTTCACCGGCGACCTCGGATACGAGCTGTGGATACGGCCTGGCGACGCCAGCTGGCTGTGGGATCGGCTGATGGCCGCAGGTGCGCTCTATAATGTCCTGCCGATCGGTTCCGCCGCCCTCAACCATGCGCGCATCGAGGCGGGCTTCATCCTGGTGAATGTCGATTTCATCAGCGCCACCTACGCCCTGCGCCCGTCGCAGAAGCGGTCCCCTTACGAGCTCGGGCTTGGTTGGGCGGTCAATCTCAAGAAGGATGGATATTTCATCGGCAAGCGGGCGCTGCTCGCCGAGCGAAAGGCGGCAACGCCGCGCCGCGCGCTCGTCGGGCTCGAGATCGACGGCCGCAAGCCAGCCGTCGACGCCTTCATCTATGCCGGAAAGCGCGAGGTCGGCCGTACTACCTCCGCGATCTGGTCGCCGACGCTGAAGAAGAACATCGCGATCGCGTCGATCGCCGGCGACCAGGCGCTGCCGGGAACCGAGCTCGGCATCGAAATCTGGCACCCAAAGGAACTGAAGATCGAGCGTAGCATGGTCGGCTGTCGTGTCGTCCACCGCCCCTTCTACGACCCGCCCCGTAAGAAGGCCTGAGCGAACCTCCGATCCGCGCATCGGTGGCTCCCCGGCCGTCTGCCTCTTCTTTTCCGCCCACCTGACGCCGTCAAAACATGTCGAACGGTACCGGAACCTTCACAACCTGCCTCTGTTATCAGGGCTACGTCCTCGCAACCAAAAATGCGGAGGTTTCCCATGCGAGCCAAACTTCTTTCGACGGCAGCAGTCCTTCTCGCCCTGTCCTATCCGGCAATTGGCACGGCCCAGACTCAGACCCAAGATCAAAGCCAACAACAGCAGACGCAGGCCTCCGGCCAGCAGCAGATCCAACAAATCGGGCAGCAGCTTCAACAAGCGGAGCAGGCCCTGCAGCAGCAGAACACCCAGCAGGCACAACAGGCGCTCAATCAGGCCGACCAGTCTCTGCAGCAGGCGATGCAGCAAGCCCAGGGTCAGCAGAAGCAACAGCTGCAGCAGATTCAGCAGCAGCTTCAGCAGGCGCAGCAGGCGCTGCAGCAACAGAACACGCAACAGGCCCAGCAAGCGCTGCAGAAAGCCAACCAGACGGCCCAGCAGGCGTCGAGCCAGCAGTCTTCAACGCAACAGGCCTCGACCCAGCAGGGCTCAAATCAGCAGAGCTCGGGCCAGATGCAGCAGCAGGTGCAACAGCTTCAGCAGCAGGTGCAGCAGGCGGAGCAGGCCCTACAGCAACAGAACACCCAGCAGGCGCAACAGACTCTCGACCAAGCCGACCAGTCTCTGCAGCAGTTGATGCAGCAGGCGCAGGGCCAGCAGAAGCAACAATTGCAAAGCGTCCAACAGCAGATCAAGCAGGCACAGCAAGCCTTGCAGCAGGACAACATGCAGCAGGCCCAACAGGCGCTGGGTCAGACCAAGCAGCCGCTCCAGCAACTCGCCATGCAACAGTCGGGACAGCAACAGCAGGCATCCGGTCAGCAGAATCAGATGCAGCAGATTCAGCAGCAACTCCAGCAGGCCGAGCGGGCATTACAGCAGCAGGACGAGCAAGGTGCGCAGCAGGCCCTGGATCAGGCGAACCAGTCAGTCGAGCAGGCGATGCAGCAGGGCCAAGGCCAGCAGCAGCAAACGCTGAGCCAGGTCCAGCAGCAAATTCAGCAGGCGCAACAAGCCTTGCGGCAGCAGGATCCGCAGGGCGCAACGCAGGCTTTGACTCAGGCCCGAGCGTCGTGGGAGCAGCAGACCACGGACGCGGAGGTCACCGTCATTCCGGCAGATGGCAGCGAGACGAAAACAGCCCAACAGGAGGAGTCGCTCGACAGGACCGAGCAGGAGCAGGCGACGGTTGAGCCGGAGCAGGCGACGACCGATCAGCAGGCGACCGTCGGAGCGGAGCTACAGCAGCCCTTCGACACCGAGGAAATCATCGGCCATACGGCGCTTACGCCCGAAGGCGAAGATCTTGGCGAAATCGGTGATCTGGTCATGAGCAAAGAGGGCGATATCGAAGCGGCCATCATCGATGTCGGCGGATTCCTCGGCATTGGCGAGCGACAGGTCGCCGTCGATTGGAGCAAGGTCGAGATGTCGACCGAGAACGATCAGATCGTTGTCAACATGACGCGCGAGGAGCTTGAGGCGGCGCCGGAGTACGAGGCACCTCAGCAGCCTGACGAGGCCGCGCAGTAACGCGAGCTGAAATCCGACGACCAGAAACGGGAAGGCGCCGTGGCTGCGGCGCCTTTTCCTTATGCGACGGCGAGCCCCTGCCGTAGAATACGATCCGATCAGGTTGGATCAACCTGACCGGTGGATCGTCCTCACATTCAAATGATTAGGGGCCGATTCACCGACCACATCAATTCGATGTAATCGGATCAGGCCTTAGGCGCCCGGCAGGAGGATGGCCGAGTCGGGCGGCCAGGAGAGCCAGACGGTGCGGCCCTGGTCGGAGGAGTTATCGAGGCTGCGGGCCATGTTCTGGTAGGCCACGGCGACCCGCCGGGCGAGTCCCGGCACCTCGACATAGTAGTGGCTACGGTCGCCGAGATAGGCTTCGGCGCCGATCCGCCCTTCAACCACGTTATAGGGTTGGTCCGGCCGGTCCCAACCGATCTGCACCTTCTCCGGCCGGATCGCCACCGTCACCGGCGCGCGAGGGCCGAGCGCATGCTCCCCGGTCCCTACCCAGAGCGTGCCCAGCGGCCCGGCGTCGACCGCGGCATGTCCGTTCTCCACCGTCGCCACGGCGCCATCGAAGAAGTTCATCGTGCCGATGAAATCGGCGACCTCCCGGCAGGTCGGCGCCTCATAGAGCCGGGTCGCGTCATCGATCTGCAGTACTTTGCCCTTCGACATCACCGCGATGCGGTCCGACATCGTCAGAGCTTCTTCCTGGTCGTGGGTCACGAACACGAAGGTGATGCCCACCGTCTGCTGGATCTGCCGGAGCTCGAGCTGCATCTCCTCGCGCAGCTTCTTGTCGAGCGCGCCTAAGGGCTCGTCGAGCAGCAGAACCTTGGGCCGGCGCACCAGCGCGCGCGCCAGCGCGACGCGCTGCCGCTGCCCGCCCGAGAGCTGATCGGCCCGCCGCGACCCGTAGCCCGGCAGCTTGATCATCTCCAGCGCCTGGTCGACAGTCGCGTCGAGCTCGGCCTTCGGCAGCCGCGCCTTGCGCAAGCCGTAGGCGATGTTGCCGCGCACGTCGAGATGCGGAAAGATCGCATAATTCTGGAACACCATGTTGGTCGGCCGCGCGTTGGGGGGCACGGTCGACATCGCCTGGCCATCGATGAAGAGCTCGCCTTTCGTCGGCACCTCGAACCCGGCCAGCATACGCAAGAGCGTCGTCTTGCCGCAGCCGCTGGGGCCCAGCAGCGAGAAGAACTCGCCGCGCTTGATGTCGAAGCTGACTTGGTCGACCGCCCGCACCGGCCCGAAATGCTTCGAGACGTCGCGGATCGAGATGAAGGACTCCGAACCGCTCATGATCTAGATGGCCGCTCCCTGTTTCGTGGGTTGAACGCCGCGTCGCCGCAGCCATTCGGATAATGTGACGATCAGAAAGGAGAAGACGAGAATGCAGGAGCCCAGCGCCAGCACGCCCGGCAGGCGATTGGGGAAGCGCAGTTGGCTGAAGATGAAGATCGGCAGCGTCGTCTCGTTGCCGGCGAGGAAGAAGGCCAGCACAAACTCGTCGAAGGAGATCGTGAAGCAGAGCAGCAGGCTGGCCACGATGCCGGGCAGCGCCAGCGGAAAGGTCACTCGCCAGAAGGTGCTCCAGCCGCTCTCGCCGAGATCGAACGAGGCCTCCTCCAGGTTCCGGTCGAAGCCCTCGAGCCGCGACACCAGAACCAGCATCGCGAAGGGCACGCAGATCAGCACATGGCCGGCGCCGATCGTGTAGAGCGAGAGCTGAATGTCGAGGAATTTCCGGGCGATCACCAAGAGCGCGATGCCGAGAATGATCGACGGCACCACCAGCGGCAGCATGATGAGGCCGGTGATCGGCCCCTTGCCGGGCAGGTCATAGCGCGTCACCGCCTTGGCGGCGAAGATTCCGAGGCCTGTGCTGATGGCCGCCACGACGATGCCGAGCTTGACGCTGTTCTGCAGCGCGTCCATCAGCGAGCCGTTCTGCACCATTTGCCGATACCACTCGAAGGTGAAGCCCTTGAGCGGGAAGGCGATGTAGATGCTGTCGTTGAACGAGAACAGCGGCAGCAGCAGCACGGGTCCGTAGAGAAAGATCAGATAGACGATCGCATAGACGAACAACGGGTCTCCGCGCGCGGCCTTGCTCATGGCGTCAGGTCCCTTGCCGACGCATCCGGCCATACCCCACCAGCCATAGGAAGGCGCAGACCAGCAGCGTGATGATCAGCATCGAGGTAATCGAGACGGCGGCACCGAGCGGCGCATTGTTGGCCTTGCCGAACAGCGACTGGATGATGTTGCCGATCATAATGCCCGAGGTGCCGCCGACCAGCGTGGGCGTGACGTAGTCGCCGACCGTCGGAATGAAGACCAGCAGGGTCGCCGCGATCGTGCCCGGCATCGAGAGGGGCAGCGTCACGCGGAAGAACCGCCGCACCGGCCCATCGCCGAGATCGGTCGCCGCCTCGAGCAGCGAGCGGTCGATCTTCTCGAGCGAGACATAGATCGGCAGAATCGCGAACGCCGCCCAGGCGTGGGCCAGGGTGATCGTCACTGAGGCCGGATTGTAGAGCAGGAACTCGAGCGGCTTGTCGATCAGGCCGAGGCTCATCAGCCCCGAGTTGATCACGCCGTTGTAGCCGAGGATGACCTTCCAGGCGAAGACGCGCAGGAGATAGCTGGTCCAGAACGGCACGGTGATCAGAATGAGCCAGACCAGCTTGTTCTTCGTCACGCGGAAGGCCAGGAAATAGGCCATCGGATAGGCAAGCAGCACCACCGCGATCGTCGCCGACAGCGACATCTCGATCGACTTGAGCAGCAGCGCCAGATAGATCGGATTGGCGAACGCGCCGAACGGATCGGCAAGAAGATCGATCGGCCCCTCGGCCAGCGCGAAGATCGCGGCGTAGTTCGCCAGGGTGAAGGTGCGGTCGAGCTCGAAATAGTCCTGCGTCCAGAAGCTCAGAATAATCAGCGCGGTGAGCGGCACGATCATCATGCCGAGCATCACCAGGAGCGTCGGCGACAGCAGAAGGTAGCCGCGCAACGCCTCGTGGCGCAGAAACACCCCGCGGACGCGGGAGAGGAGTGTCGACCGCTCCGATCGATCGACCGTAGCCTTGTCCGTCGCGCTGACCACGGGCCTAGACCAACCCGAGCGGGATAAGCGTCACGTCAAACAGCCTCACCAGACCATGTTCTGCTTTTTTCCGTACTGTAGCGCCGTTGTGCGCGCCCACAAGGCATTTTTTGCGCAGGTTCCGCCGGATGAAATGTCGGTCGCATTGCGGCCGATCGGCGGTTGCTTGCGCTGGTCATTACCCGATGATAAATTTTCCTTCAGCTTGTCGACTCATCGTTTAACACGTTTAGGCATTGAAAGTAAAAATAGATTTCCCGTATAGCGGTGAAGATTGTTGATCGTTCAATGAACATTCAGCGATGCTGCACGACAGAACCGGTGCGAGGCGGCTCGACTGGCGAATGCGCCTCGGAAATCAATTCAACTCAGGGAGGAGACAAATGAAAAAGGACGAACTTCTCGACCGTATGGCGACCGGCGCCCTGTCGCGACGCCAGTTCAGCAAGGCGCTGGCGTCGGTAGGTTTGGCGATGACGGTGGTTCCGCTGACGGCTCGGTCGAGCCGAGCCCAGGAGCAGTTGACCTACTTCACCTGGGCCGGATATGACACCTCCGAATTCTTCCCAGCCTATATGGAGAAGCACGGCAGCGCGCCGGAGATGCCGCTCTTCGCCGACGAGCAGGAGGCGCTCACCAAGATCCGCGCCGGCTTCTCCGCCGATGTCGCCCACCCCTGCAGCGGCCGCATTGGGCTGTGGCGCGATGCCGGCGTGTTGCAGCCGATCGATACCTCCCGCCTGTCCAACTGGCCCGACATCTTCGACGGGCTGCGCGGTATCAACGGCGCGGCCGCCGAGGGCAAGCAATGGTTCGTTCCGGTCGATTGGGGCAACACCTCGATCGTCTACCGGACCGACCTCGTCGATGTGGAAGAGGACTCCTGGACGCTTCTCTGGGACGAGCGGTATGCCGGCAAGCTGTCCATCGGCGAGGACATTACCGATACCGCCATCATAGCCGGCCTCGTCGCCGGCATCCCGAAGGAACGTCTCTACGACATGTCCGACGAGGAAATCGCCCGTATCAGGGAAGTCCTGGTCAAGCAGCGCCCCCTGTTGCGCTTCTACTGGTCCGACAACACCACCATGGAGCAGGCGCTCGCTACCGGCGAGGTCGTCGCCTCGTCGGCGTGGAACAGCTCGGTCGTCGCCTTGAAAGAGCAAGGCGTTCCTGTCGACTACATGAATCCCAAGGAAGGCATTCTCGCCTGGTGCTGCGGACTCGTCATGACGCCGACCACCGATCAGGTCGATAAGGCTTACGACCTGATCGACGCGATCATCGCACCGGAGGCCGGCGAGTGGCTGATCACGGCAATGGGCTACGGGCATTCGAACAGGAAGGCATTTGATCTCGTCTCGGACGACGTACTCGCCGAACGCGGCCTGTCGAGGGATCCGTCGAAGCTGCTGGCCGAGGGTATCTTCAGCAAGGACAACAAGCGGCTGGGCGATCTCCAGCAGATGTTCTCGCAAGTCCAGGCCGGTCTCTGACCGCGACCACCGATTTATCGCGCCGGCCCTGTCCTCCCCCGGTTCGGCTGGGGGAGGATCGGAACGGCACCATTTGCCAATTCGAAAAGCGTTCCACATGGGTGATCGGATGAAAAACGAGCTGACATATGACACGCAGGATCTTTGGGAGAAGGATCGCGACCATATCATCCACCCGTGGATCGATCTCGGGACGGCGCGCACGCGCGAGCCGCTGATCGTCGCCGAGGCCGAAGGCGCCTACGTCACCAATTCCGAGGGGCACCGCATGCTCGACGGAATGGGCGGCATGTGGTGCGTCAATGTCGGCTATGGCCGCGAGGAGATGGCCCAGGCGATCGCCGATCAGGCGCGACGGATGTGCTATTTCTCGCCCTTTGGCATGATCTCGACGCCGCCCTCGATCGAATTCGGCGCGAAGCTCGCCGAATATGCGCCCGGCGACCTTCGCCATGTCTTCTTCACGACCGGCGGCTCAACCGCGGTGGATTCCGCCATCCGCTTCGTCCAGTTCTATTTCAATTTCGTCGGCCAGCCCGAGAAGAAGCACATCATCACCCGCGAGCACGCCTATCACGGCAGCACGTACCTGACGGCGTCGGTATCCGGAAAACCCGGCGACCGCGGCAATCTGAACTTCGTCACCGACATCGTCCACCACCTCCCCGCACCCAACCCCTACCGCCGCCCCGACGGCATGTCCGAGGCGGAGTTCTGCGACGCGAAGGTGGCCGATCTCGAGAGCAAGATCCTGGAGCTCGGGCCCGAAAACGTCGCCTGTTTCATCGCCGAGCCGATTCTCGCCTCGGGCGGGGTGATCGTCCCGCCGGAGGGCTATCATCGCCGAACGCTCGAGGTCTGCCGGAAGTACGACGTGCTCTATATCTCCGACGAGGTGGTGACCGGGTTCGGTCGGCTCGGCCAGGTGTTCGCGTCGGAGCCGGTGTTCGATCTTGTTCCGGACATCATCACCTGCGCGAAGGGGCTGACCTCCGGCTATGTGCCGCTGGGCGCCGTGATGATCTCGGACCGCCTCTATGGGCGCCTGACCGGCCCCGAAGCCGAGGGCAAGATGTTCGCGAACGGCTTCACCTACTCGGCCCACCCCGTCGCCTGCGCCGCCGGGTTGAAGAGCCTCGAGATCATCGAGAAGGAGGATCTCTGCGGCCATGTTCGTGAGATCGGCCCCTATTTCGTCGAACGGCTGCGGAGTCTTCTCGACCTGCCGATCGTCGGCGACGTCCGCGGCAGCCATCTGATGGTCTGCATCGAATATGTGACGGACAAGAAGACCAAGGAGCCGATGCCGGCGGAGTGGGACATCGGCCAGCGGATCATCAACGAAACGATGCCGCGCGGCCTTCTGGTTCGGCCGATGGGGCATCTCGTGGTGATGTCGCCGCCCCTGATCATCACCCGGGTGCAGATCGACGAACTCGTCGAAACCCTGCGCGCCTCGACCCTCGCTGTGATGGATCGGCTGGTCAAGGAGGGGCTGTGGCGGGG
The DNA here is from genome assembly GCA_003576685.1 of Virgifigura deserti. Lineage (GTDB taxonomy): Bacteria > Pseudomonadota > Alphaproteobacteria > Dongiales > Dongiaceae > Virgifigura > Virgifigura deserti. The sequence continues at coordinate 392,366 of QOZR01000001.1, read as the reverse complement.
GTGAGACAGCCCCTTATCCGCGCGTGACCTCGAAGACGTTGTGCGTGCGTTGCCGAATCCGCAGGCTGCCGAATCGCCCCGTCACCATCCGTAGCCGTGCAATCCTCTGCTCGATTTCGGCGACGCCGAGGTCGGGGAAACGGTGCCGGACATAGTCGGAGCGGGGAGCCCCGGTCTTCCATGCCCTGATCAGTTTTTTCAGGCGCCGTCGACGCGACGCAATTTGGCCTTTCGACCAGTCGATCAGCCCCCGTGTCTCGAAGAGGTCACCCTGAGCGAGCAGGTTCTTGATGGCCTCGAGGACCCGCTCGGAGGCGAGCTGTCCCTCCATCGACGCGATAAAGCGGTCCGCCAATTGCCGTTTGGTGTCGTCGCGGGACACGGCTTCGCTCATGACGCGCGTTAAGGTCGAGATCAAATCCTCGACATTCGATACCGAATGGCTGAGCGCGTTGGGCAGCCGGATGTCGTAAACCGGATGCGTGATCGGCTCGTAGGCGATCGCCGGCCGCCCGAGCAGAAAGGCTTCCGCCCCTGTCGTGCAGCCATTGTGAATGACTGCGTTGGCGGCCATCAGCCAGGGAAGAATATTGCCCTCGCCAACGACCTCGACATTGGAGCAGCCGGCGGCGGCTTCCCGCCAGAGCGCGTGGCCTTCCGACGGATGGGGGCGGATGACGATGCGGAGCGCGGGCATCCGCCGGGCAAGTTGCGGCACGAGTTCGCGAAACGCCCTGAACAGGGCGTGACGGTAAGCAACCATATTCGGGTCGCCCCAGGTGCCCAGCCGTTCCGCCGGAACGTCGACGGGTTTCACCGGAGCATCGGCCGCATGCAGCGTCAGCTCCGGCCGATAGTGATTAAGTTGCCCGAAATTCGAATTGACCAGAATGAAGTCGCCGAACCGACGGCGCAGATCCGCAACCTCGAGTTCGTAATAGGCGCGCAGATCGGGCCGCATCAGATCGGCGCGCGGGTTCCCGGTCGCGAACAAAGGCTGGCCGGCATAGCCCGGCGCGGCGCGCCAGATTTGCGCATTGTCCTCGCCCCAGGCGAAGAGCGCCTGAACGGTCGCCAAGGCCGCTGCAGACGTCTTGCGGCGAAGATAGAAGGCAGGCGACATATAGACGAGAGCCTCCTCGTCCCAGGCCGCCACGGCATGGCCCAATCTGCGGGCGTCCCGAAACATGCGCGCGTCCGCTTCGCTCAGTCCCTTGCCGATATAGAGCGAGCGCGGCATTTCATGCAGCCGCTGATTGACCGCGGCGGAGCAGCCGACAACGACCCGGAAGTCATGTTCAGCGGCAAGACAGGTCAGCAGCAGCTTGGCGTCAAGCTCCCGGACTTGAATTTCAACGGGCAGAATAATCGTGGGCGGCTCTGTCATCGGCCGAAGAGGCGAGCGCCTCGCATGCGTCTGGTCGAAAGGACGGCTTCTGCTCGCGGAATGCCGCGCCTATATGATGGCTCGCCATTTTGCTTGACGCCCCACGGACCGCAAGCTTTTATCACAGGCTGTATGGGGGCTAAATCAGAGGCTCTCATGCACATTGCCCTGTTTATCCGTTCACTTGCCGGAAGCGGTGCCGAACGGACCCTGGCCGACATGGCTAACGCCCTCGCTGCACGCGGCCACAAAGTCGATCTGGTCTTGGGACGCGCAAAGGGCCCCTTTCTCAAGGAAGTTTCTCCCGCTGTCCGGATCGTCGATCTCAAGACGATCACCATGGTCGAGGCCATCCCGGCATTGATGACTCGTCCTGGGGATTTGAAGGCCCTTCTGCCGGTGCTGCTCGATCCCAAGGGGCCATGGGTGATGGGGAGCGTCGGACGCCTCGCCCGCTATCTGCGCGCCGCGCGCCCGGCAGTTCTCTTGTCGGCGCTCGACTATGGCAATATCGCCGCCCTCTGCGCAACGGACCTGTCCAGCGCCGGCACGCCCGTCGTTATCGGTCAGCACTGCCAATTCACACAGGATGTGCGGAACGCCCGCAAACGGCGCGTCCGCAAGCTGCCGCCGCTGGTCCGCCGGTTCTACCCGCGGGCGGATGCGATCATCGCCGTCTCCGACGGCGTGGCGGACGACCTGTCCGAAGCGACCCATATTCCGCGCCAGCGAATCACCACCGTCTACAATCCAGTGGTCACGCCCGACCTGCCGGCGCGGGCGCAAGAGCCGCTGGACCATCCCTGGTTCGCCCCGGGCGCGCCGCCGGCGCTGATCGGTGTGGGCAAGCTCAAGCCACAAAAGGACTTTCCCACGCTCTTTCGCGCCTTCGCCCAGGTTCGGCGCGTCCGGCCGGTGCGGCTCCTCATCCTCGGTGAAGGGCCGGAGCGGCAACGGCTGGAAGAGTTGGCGACGACTCTCGGCATCGCGAGCGATCTCGACATGCCCGGCTTTGTCGCCAACCCCTTTCCCTATATGGCGCGCGCGTCGGCTTTCGTGCTCTCCTCGGCCTTCGAGGGGCTGCCGAGCGTCCTGATCCAGGCCCTGGCTTGCGGCTGTCCGGTCGTCAGCACGGATTGCCCCAGCGGACCCGCCGAAATTCTCAGCAACGGCGCCTATGGGCCGCTTGTTCCCGTCGGTGATCCCGACGCTCTCGCGAAAGCCGTTCTCGCCGTCCTGGACAACCCGCCGGATCGCGAGCGCCTGCTGGCGCGCGCCAACGCCTTCAACGTCGATGCGTCGGTGAATGACATGCTGGCTGTCCTGCAGCGCGCAGCTTCTCGGGAACATGCGCCTAATAAGTAAGCTGCTTGGCGATCGACAGCGGGAGTCGCGCCACCAGATCTGCCATACGCTCTCCTGCCCGGCCGTCGCCATAAAGCAGATCGGCCGGCGGCCGCGGCGCGGCGATGTGCCGTTGAATGGCGGAACGGATCTCACCCCGGTCGTAATCCACGTCGATCACGTTCCGGCCCCGATCGCGGCCCGCCTGGCGACTGCCGATATTGACCGCCGGCACGCCCAGATAGGCGCATTCGCGAATTGAGACGCTGGAATTGCCGACGATGCAGCGGCTGCCATGGAGCAGACGAATGAAGTCGTCCGGCGGCAGGTTCTTGAAGAAATGCACATGCGGCAGCGTATGGGTTTCGCGGAAGGCGCGGATGCCCTTGGACGTGCCGTCCGACCCGGCATCGACGTTCGGCCAGAACCAGAGCGTCGGCAGATCCAGCTCGGCGACCGCATGCAGGGTTTCCTCAATATGCCGGCGCGATTCGCTGTACTCGGTTGTGACCGGGTGCTGCAGAACGACGATATAGCCGTTTGACAGATCGAGACGCGCGCCGACGCCACCGTAAGCACTGAAAAGATCAATCTCCGCCGCCGGCCGTTCGATGGCCACCTTGGCGAGGTCGATGGACGGACACCCCGTGGCGAACACGCGATCCGGCCGCTCCCCCATCCGGATCACCCGCTCCGCCGCCTTCTCGGTCGCGACGAAATGAAGGTCGGCTATCTTGGTGATGGCGTGACGGACCTTCTCGTCGATCGAGCCGGTGACCTCGCCGCCCTGCACATGGATCAGCGGCAGGTTCATGTAGGACGCCGCCACCGCCGTCGCCATGGTCTCGAAACGGTCGGCGATGGTCACCACCGCATCCGGATGCAGATCGTCGAAAATGGTCGCCAGCTCGGCCATGCCGAAGCCGGTCGACTTCGCAGAGGTGACCAGATTCTCCCCCTCGACGATCATGTAGACCTTGCGATCGATCCGAAAGCCTTCGCGCTCGATCACCTGCACCGCGTTGCCGTAACGGTCGAGCAGGGCCGAAGCCGCCACCACGAGCTGCAGCTCCAGATCGGGATGCTGTCGGATCGCCTCCAGCGCCGAACGAATGCGTGCGTAGCTCGCTCGCGCGGTGACGACCACACAGACTTTACGAGGCATCAGGCCACCGGCTCGAGGTCGTCGAGGGACAAGAGTGCATCGCGCGCCAAGGCGCGACGCAATCGCCGGCCGATCAGACCATCCAATTCACTCGGGGGAATGCCGGTGCCCGGCTTCTTCAGAGCAAGATGTTCAGGAGCCAGAACCGTGCCCGCCGGCAGGTCTCGTTCGGCCACGACGCTCTTCATGAAGATATCGCGCAGCGGCGCGGCGCTGGCCGTCACCGCGGTCCGGTCCACCGGATTCGCCCGTATCCCCTCGATGAAGCGGACGCCTTCCACCAGCTGCCCGAATTCGCCCGTGGTCAAGGACGCGACGACGTCGGGCCCGAACATCTCGCGGCTGAGCGTCACATGCACCTCGATCACGTCGACACCGAGGGTCGCGGCGGCGAGCCCGGCATAGATCTTGGCCGAATGATCCGAAAGGCCGACCGCCGTCTCGTAGCGCTCCCGAAAAAGCTGCAGCGCGTTCAGCCCGACCGCCTCCGGCGGACAGGGATAGATCGAGCTGCATTGCATGACGGCGAGCGGCGCGCCGCTTTCGCGGACCACGGCAACCGCCCGATCGATCTCGGCAAGATCGCTCATGCCCGTAGAGAGCATCACCGGCTGGCCGGTCCGCGCGGCCTGTCGCAGTATCTGCGGATTGCTGACCTCGCCAGACGCAATTTTCCAGCCAGCGACGCCAATGCGCGCCAGGAGCTCGAATGCTCGCTGCGAGAAGGGTGAGGACAGGAAAAGCAGGCCGCGCTCGTCAGCATGCCGCTTCAGACCGACCCACTGCGCCTCTGTGAACTCCATACGGCGCCAATAGTCGTAGCGGGTCTCGTCCTGCGGACTGAAGCGCTTGCGCCAGGGCTCGCCGGGCGTGCTTTCGGCGTCGGCGAAATGGGTCTGGAACTTGACCGCGTCGCCGCCGGCATCGGCGATGGCATCGATGAAGGCATGCGCCATGCCCAGGCTGCCGTCATGCGCCTGCGCCACCTCACCTATGATCGTGCAAGGACGACCCGGAGCAGGGTCGTGCAACCAAGTCGCCATGCGTTCAACCTAGGTCGATGCAGGTTCGACACAAGCAGCCGGCCGAGCGGGCAGCCACTCAAATACAGCCTAACATGGATTCCGTCAAAAAGGGTCGCGGCCGTTCACGAATCGTCGCCGCAGCACATCAGGCACTCGGCGATGACGAGTTCAATCGGCTCATCGATATTGGCGACGTAGTGGTCGATGACAACCCCCAGGCAGTCTTCCTCGACGATCAATCCGCGATCCACGAGGGTTTCACGCCGCACCGCGTAACACAGGCCGTTGCGGTAGTAGTAATCCGGAATCGACTGGCGGTTCGAATGGCGGCTGCCCTCCGGGTGATGGAAGGCGACCCGCCCCGCGGCATCCAAGGTCAACAGCTTCTGCGGCGCGAAATGCCCAGGCACCTTACTGATCGTGGTTGCCGCCTGATGTCCTCCCTCCACCATTGCCGCCAGTGTCCGCTCGACCTCTTCGGGGCGCCGCAGCGGACTGGTCGGCTGCAGCAGCACCGACAGCTCGAAGCGGCGCCCATAATACGCCTCGCTGGCGAGCCACGCGTGCCGCCAGGCGCTGGCGCCGGTCGCCATGTCGCTGGCCAGCTCGGCTGGGCGCAGGAACGGCGCATCCACGCCGTGCCGGCGGCCTTCGTCGGCGATCTCCGGATCGTCGGTCGACAGCACCGCCTGATCGATCCAAGGAAGCGCCGCTGCGAGCTGGGCAGCCCGACCAACCAGCGATACCCCACCAACTTGACACAGGTTCTTGCGGGGAATGCCCTTACTGCCGCCGCGCGCGGGAATCACCGCCAGAACGCTCAGCCCCTGCCAGGCCATTGCCGTTCCCTTTCCTCGGCGGCAAGCAGCGCGCGAACCCGGTCCACCACCGGCGCTAAGCTGCAGATCGGCGGCAAGTCATTCTTGCTGAGGTCGATGTCGGCCGCACCGGCCTCAAGCCGCCGCAGGCGTCCGCTTGCCAGAAGCCGCGCATGCATTCTTCCGAGCTCACGAAGTCCACAGCAGACGCCCCAATCCTGCAACCGCTCGCGCCAGGATCCGAGCAGTCTCATCGCTATTTGCGTCCCGCGTGCCCTGACATCCAGGTTGCACGGCACATCGAAGAGAAATACAGGCCTGCCCGTCGCGCAGACATCAGCCAGCATCGACGCACTATCCGCAGTGACGATGAACGCGTCGGCCAACGCCAGAAAGGCGGTATAGGGGTTCTGCGGTTCCCCGAAGCGGTGGAAATAATGCGGAACGTGCAACGCAGCGGCGAGCGCATCGGCGCTTTCTGTCGATGTGCGACGACTCGTGCTGACAAGCAGGCTGCCGCCGTGCCGGGCCGCGATATCGCTGGCGGCAGAACCCAGCCGACTGGCGCTGTCCGGGTCGAATTGGTAAGGCCGTGCATCGCCACCGACCAAAACCGCTATCCAGGGCCTCGGCACCGGCTGCAGCTTCGCTTCGCCGAATAGCCGTTCCGCCGCTTCCGCCGGCCGCGGCGACGTCACGGGCGTGAGGAGATGCAGAATATTGTCACGCTCCGGCAACCCGTACTGGGGCGTTGTCACGATCAGGTCGAACAATCGATAAGGCGCCCGCGGCCGGCCGATCTGAACCAGGCGCGTCCGCCCCCCCGCCTGCCGGCGGATCCAGCGCGCCACGGGGACACTGCGTCGTCCCGCCGCGATCACCAAGTCCGGCCAGGGCGGCGCCAGCGGATCGCTGTGCTGACGATCGAGACTGATCAGGGACGCACCCAAGATCGTGTTCCACAGCCGGTAGAGCCCTGTGTATTTCAGGCGCTTTACCGTGAAGGGCCAGTTCAGTGCCTGCGCAACGGCGACGCACTGCGCATTGTCGCCAGCCTTGCCGCCGGTCAGGACCCAGACACGCGGCGCCTCGCAGCCCGTGTCATGTCTCGCATTCTGGTCCGTGGTCGGTTTCATCCCGCCATAATGCTTTTTAAAAGTCACGAGAGTGTTAGGGGCGTGTGTGGTTATAGCTTTCCGACCGGCTTCCGATCCAGACCGGTTCGGGTTTGCGTGGAGGCGGCCGGCCGCACGGATAGATTACTCCCTACCCGTCTTGCCGCCGAGCGCCCCCACCACCGCATGCAGAGCGTTCGCAACACGGCTTGCCTCGTCCTTCCCCGTCCCCTCGCCGGCCAATCCATCCAGCGTTAGAGGCCGGCCGAAGCTGACTCGGACAGGTCGCAGCCGCGGCAGGCGGCGGTTTACGGGCAAGGCCTCGAACGTGCCATCGATCCAGACGGGGATGATCTGCGGCTTCGTCTTCTCCGCGATGACGCCGACACCCGGCAGGAACGGCAACAGTTCCCCCTTCGGGCTTCGCCGCCCCTCGGGAAACCAGACGAGGCATTTTCCGTCCGAGAGGACTCGCACGCCGTAGGTCAGGCTCCTATTGGCGCCGCGATAGGCATCCACCGGAAAGACGTGGGTGATGCGACTGAAGAACCGCATGATCGGATTGGGAAACATCACCTCTACGGCGCCGGCCCAGTAGGTCCGGCCAAGCAATCGCCAGGGCAACGCCGCCGCCAGGACCAGGGGGTCGAGATAGCTGGCATGATTGGGAGTGAACAGGACAGCTCCCGCCTGCGGCAGCCGATCGGTCCCATGGACCCGAAGGCGGAACAGAACCCGCATGACGGCCCAGTTCAGCCCGTAGATGAGGAAACTGAGCAGCGATAACACGGGACCCAGCGGTTCCAACCAGCGCGCCTGTTGAGGCGTCAGCGGGGGTGTGTCGCCGGCGGCCGCATCGCCGGGAGAAATAGTCTTGGCGTTCTGAATCTCCTGCAGCAGGTCGCGCAGCGTGACCACGCGGGCAATTGCATCCTCCGTCAACTCGATGCCGAACCGCCCCTGCATTTCGAGGCCGAGGCTCACCCATTCCAGTGAATCCATGCCCAGATCGAGCTGGGGGCTGGTATCGAGGGTCAGCGTGCGATCCGGAAACCGCGTCCCCAGCCAGTCCCACACGGCCTTGCCGAGGGGCGACTGGAGCAGCGACTTGTCGGCTTCCGACAACTCCGTCGACGCGGGCGCCCGGCGCCCCTTGGCGGCTTCGTCGAACATCTCCGGCAGAAGGTGCCGGCGCAGCTTGCCGATCGGCGTCCGCGGCAGAGGCTCGGTGGTGACGGCATAGCCCGACAGCCGCTGATAGGACGGCAGTCGCGACGAGATCGCCTCGATTTCGTCGCGCAGCAATGTTTCGAGCCCGCCGGCCCCGCGCGCCCGAACCGCATCCATATCCGGAACGATCAGCGCGGCCAGTTGCCCTTTCCGCTCGAGAATGCCGATGTCCTTCAGGTACGGGCTCTCGAGATAGGCCTTCTCGATTTCGTCCGGGAGGATGTTCTTCCCGCTTGCCAGAACCAGGACTTCCTTGACGCGGCCGACCAGGTAGAGATACCCGTCGCGGTCGCGATAGCCGAGATCGCCCGTGCGGAACCAGCCGTCCCGGGTGAAGGCGGCCTCCGTCGCCGTCGGATTGTCGTAATAGCCTGCGAACACGTTCGGACCGCGCACCACAACCTCGCCATCGGATTGTCCTGGCGCACTTCCTTCCACCGGGTCGATCCGAAGCTCCACGCCGGGAACCGGCAGGCCGGCGCTGCCGACACGGGCGCGTCCGGGTGGGTTGAACGTCAGGATGGGGGCCGTCTCCGTCAGGCCATAGCCGGTCAGCACCTCCCAACCGAGCGCGCCGAGCGTCGCCTCTACCTCCGGATCGAGCCGGGCGCCACCCGACGCCAGAAGATGAAGATTCGGGCTGAGCTCGGCATGCAGGCGGCGGAAGAGCCGCCGCCCCAGGCGCCAGCCGAACCATCGATGCAGCGATCGGGAGAGCGCGAGCAGCCCCCGGAACAGACGGGCCTGCACGCCGCCGCGGCCTGCCGCCTTCGCCTCGATCCCGGTCAGGACCGCCGACAGCAGGCGCGGCACGGCGATCATGATAGTCGCCTCGGACACCCGCAGCGCCTGAAGGATCTGCGGCCCGGTCATTCCGGCCGGCATCACCACGGCAGCGCCGATCGCGAGCGGTGTCAGCAAGCCGACCGTGAAAGGATAGACATGGTGCAGCGGCAGGGGCAGCAGCACACGATCCTCCGGTCGTGCCAGCCGTTCGATCACCAAGGCCTCGACGTTCGCGAGCAGGTTCGCATGCGACAGGGGAACGCCCTTCGGCGCCCCCGTCGTGCCCGAGGTGTAAAGCAGCGAGGCAGACCGATCCGGCTGAAGATCCGGGAGGCCGGCAGGCTCCGCGGCGAGCAGACGCCGCCAACCGGCGAGCCCCGGCGCCTCGCCCGGTTCCTCGTCGAGCAACAGGATATGCAACGACTGCCCCTCTTCGACGCTTCGAAGGCGGGAGACGTGGCCGGAGGTTGTGAAGATGCGGCGGCAACCGCTGTGCCGCAGGACACGGGCAAGATCGCCGTCGCTCATCAACGGATCGATGGGAACGGCAATGCCACCGGCCAACACGATCGCGAAATAGGCAACGACCCATTCCGGCCGATTCGGGGCCAGCAGCGCCACCGTCTCTCCCGCGCCAAGGCCGGCGCGGTTCAGTCCGGCGGCAAGCTGCCCGATTGTCCGCTGCAGGTCGCCGAAGCTCCAGGTCTCCTGTACGCTCTCCGGTGTGCTTCCCTGGGTGCCGTCGCGGAGCGCGATCAGGGCCGGTCGATCGGCATGATCGGAGAATGCGTCGACGAAGGATTTCAGCGTCCGCTGCTCGCGGCGTTGCGCATCGTCCGATCGCGTTCCGTCGGCGGATGCACCGGGAAGGATCGTCTCGGACGGCATGACCATCTCCTCAGCGGTCATCCTGGACTGCCTTGGATATTGGAGCCGTGAACGAGGATTCAATCGGTTGTCGTGGACAGCCCAATCCCGGTCGCGGAGAACCACAGCGTAAACCATACTCTTGACGCTCCCGGGAATGCGCCATAGAAAAAGCCGATTCTATCCGATACCGCTCTATCCGATACCGCGGGCGGACGCACATTGTGCGCGTCGGTTTGTTCGGTGCAGAGGACGTCCGCGGAGGGCTGCTTTGGAACGATACATACAACCGGGCCGTGCGGCGAAGTGCCGCTCGGCGCCGGATTTCTCCCACTCTCCAGCGACTGCGCTCCGCCGCGCACGGGCTCTTCGTCGCGAATGACCACTACCTCATCTTCCAAATCGCGCCGCCCGCACCGACCCTTCGGCGTGTTCCGAATCTTCTTCGCCACCTCGATCTCGCGCCAGGCGACCGTCGTTCTGTGCCTGCTGCTCGCTGGCATCGCTGAAGGCGTCGGCCTCGCCAGCCTCCTACCGGTGCTGGCAATCTCGACCGGTGAGGCTCAGGGAGGCGATTCGGCGATCAACCGGGTCATCATCGACGGCCTCGATGCGCTCGGGTTGTCGGCCGACCTCGGCATGCTGCTGATGATCGTGGTCGGCGGGCTCTGGTTGAAGGCGGGACTGACGCTCATCGCGATGAATTACGTCGGGTATACCGTCGCCGAAGTTGCGACCGGACTTCGCCTCTCACTGGTCCGAACCCTGCTGGACGTCCGCTGGGGCTATTTCGCGCGACAGCCGATCGGCCGTTTCGCCAACGCGATCAGCAGCGAGGCGGCACGGGCATCGGAGGCTTATCTGTCCGTCGCCACCCTGATCACACTCATCATTCAAGCCGTGATCTATCTGTTTCTCGCCCTGCTCGTCTCGTGGCAGCTCAGTGTCCTTTCCCTGCTGATTGGCGTGGTGATCGTCCTGTCGTTGAACCGTCTGGTCCGCATGTCGCGGAAGGCTGGCCGGCAACAGACCAGGCGCACCCAGACTCTAGTCACTCGGCTGAGCGACACGCTGGTTGGAATCAAGCCGCTGAAGGCGATGGCCCGACATGTCCGGCTGGGAAAGCTCTTCGCCGCCGACGCCCGCGATCTGAACGATGCGCTGCGCCGTCAGGTATTCAGCCGCCAGGCGACCCGCAATCTGCAGGAACCGATCCTCGCAGTCTTCCTGGCGATCGCGTTTTTCTCCGCCGTTACCTATCTCGCGATGCCTTTGGCTCAGCTTGTCGTGATGGGCTATCTCCTCGTCCGCACGGTCGCGATCATCGGAAAGGGGCAGCAGGCCTATCAGATCGCAAATCTGTCGGAGAGCGCCTATTGGGCCATGCACGACACGATCCAGGAGGCGGAGAAGGAGAAGGAAGTCTTCTACGGCACGACCGTTCCGACGCTCGAGCGCAGCTGCGTCTTCGAGGACGTCTCGTTCGCCTTCGGCAGCAAGCAGGTCCTGGATCGCGTTTCCCTCAGCATCCCCGCGGGAAAGATCACGGCCGTTACCGGGTCCTCCGGTGGGGGAAAGACAACGATCGCGGACCTGCTCCTCGGCCTGTACCAGCCGGAATCCGGCGAGATCCGGATCGACGACACGCCCCTTGCAGAGGCCGACATCTTCGCTTGGCGGAACATGGTCGGCTATGTTCCGCAGGAGGTCATCCTGTTCCACGACAGCATCATGGCCAACGTCACTCTGGGCGAGGCCGAGTTTTCGCGCCAGGACGTCGAGGCAGCCCTCGAGGCGGCTGGCGCCTGGGGCTTCATTCAGCAGTTGCCGGATGGCATGGACAGCGTGGTAGGCGAGCGGGGAACGCTGCTGTCGGGCGGCCAGCGTCAGCGGATCGCCGTCGCCCGCGCGCTCATCCACGAACCGACTCTGCTGATTCTCGATGAGGCGACGAGTGCCCTTGATCCAGAAACGGAAGCCGCAATTTGCCGTAATTTGAAGGAATTCTCCGCCCGCATTGGCCTGACGATCCTGGCGATTTCGCACCAGCCAGCCTGGGTCCGGGCGGCTGATCGCGTCTATCACCTTCACCAAGGGCGCATCACCGAGTTGCAGGGAGCGTCGGGGGAGAGTCTCTTCTCCTGAGCGACACCCCCGATCAACTTACCCGATCAGCTTGTCGGTAAATGTCTTATTTGCTAAGAGGCGCGAGAATGCCCGCCGCGCTCCCGTTCTCCGGTTGCGCCTGAAGACGCGACGACAAAAACCGACTGACGAGCCCATGGACCCTACTCCGACGACCAGCGAGACCCTGCCGCTCCGACGCGCCGACTTCAGCAGCCTGCCAGAGGCCCTCGACTACGCTGCTCGTGGCAAGGCCGGTCTCAATTTCTACGCCGCGCGCGGCGATCTCGTCGCGACGCTGCCCTATGCGGAGCTGCGCGAGCGCGCCGTTGCCACGGCGCGCGGGTTGATCCGTGCCGGCCTGCCGCGCGGCGCCCGGCTGCTGCTGATCGCCGATACCGATCCGGATTTCATGGTCCTGTTCCTGGCCTGCCAGTATGCGAGCATTCTGCCGGTACCAGTCGCGCTGCCAGCCGGCCTGGGTGGGCGCGACGCCTATGTCGCCACGCTGCGCCGCCAGCTTTCCGGTTCCGGCGCCGTTGCGGCCATGGCGCCGGAAGGATTCCTGAAATATCTGCAGGAGGCGGCGGCCGATCTTGATGTCGGCCTGATTGGAGGGGCGGCTGATTTCTACGACCTGCCCCAGGACCGCGTGGACCTTCGCCCATTCGGGCCTGATGACCGAAGCTATCTGCAATATTCCTCGGGAAGCACCCGCTTCCCGCTTGGCGTGGACGTTCCGCAGCGCGCGCTGATGAGCAACTGCCACGCGATCGTGCATCACGGGCTCGACGTCCGCCCTGGCGACCGCGGCACGTCGTGGCTTCCGCTCTATCACGACATGGGCCTCGTCGGATTCATGCTGACCCCGCTGACGACGCAGATGTCCGTGGATTATCTCGCCACGCGGGACTTTGCCCGTCGTCCGCTGATGTGGTTGTCCCTGCTGTCCCGGAACGGCGGCACCTTGTCCTATAGCCCGAGCTTCGGCTATGACCTGTGCGCGCGCCGGCTGCGCGACGGCAGTGGGGTCTCCCTGGATCTTGCCCCCTGGCGGGCCGCCGGCATCGGCGGCGATATGATCCAGCCGCAAATTCTGAGCGCCTTCGCGGACGCCTTCGAGCCGCACGGTTTCCGCCGGACCGCGTTCACGCCGAGCTATGGAATGGCGGAAACGACGCTTGCGGTCAGCTTCTCGCCCGTCGATCAGGGCATTCAGGTCGACTCGATCGATCGCCGGCGTCTCGCCGACGACCATCGCGCGGAGCCTATTGCCGCCGATAGGGAAAATGCTCGCACCTTCGTCATTTGCGGGCGCCCCCTCCCCGACCACAAGGCCGAGATTCGTGACGAAACGGGTCAGGTGCTGCCGGACCGGCGTCTGGGTCGGATTTTCGTCAAGGGGCCAAGCGTCATGGCCGGCTATTTCGATAATCCGGCTGCGACCGCGGAGGTGCTCGGCGCGGACGGCTGGCTCAATACGGGCGATCTCGGCTACATGATCGATGGTGCGCTGGTCATCACCGGTCGGAGCAAGGACCTGATCATCATTAATGGCCGCAACATCTGGCCTCAAGACCTGGAATGGGCGGCCGAAACCCTCCCCGGCCTACGCAGAGGCGACGCGGCCGCGTTCTCGATAGAGGGCACGAACGCGGACAGTCGGGAGGAGGTTGTTCTCCTCGTCCAATGCCGGCTGACCGACGCCGCCGCGCGGGCTAACCTGCGGCAGGAAATCCAGGGTACGCTACAGCGCACGGCCGCGGTCGAGTGCCGGGTTGTCCTGATTCCGCCGCACAGCCTGCCCCAGACATCGTCGGGCAAGCTGAGTCGCTCGCGGGCCAAGGAAAATTTCCTGAACGGCGTCTATCCGGTGCCGGACGCCGAGGACGACGCGCTTCCGGACCCTGATCGCGCCATTCCGTCCGCAACCGCCGGAAACTGACCATGACGCGCACGGTCGCAGTAACAGGGGCCACCGGGTTCATCGGCGGCCACCTGGTTCAACGACTGGGTGCCGACGGATGGACCGTTCGGATCTTGGCCCGCCAATTGCCTGTGCATCCCCATTTCGGCAGAATGCCCGTCGAGGCCGTGATCGGCGCCCTCGACGACGAGGGGAGCCTTCGGGAACTGGTGGAAGATGTCGACGCGGTCGTCCATGCGGCGGGGTTGATCAAGGCACGGAGCCGCGCCGACTTCTTTGCGACGAATGCGGCGGGCGTCGCACGACTCGCGAAGGTGGCGGCCGGACAGCCGTCCCCGCCCCGCTTCATCCTGATCTCCACTCTGGCAGCGCGCGAGCCGACGCTATCGTCCTATGCCGCAAGCAAGCGGGCCGGCGAGACGGCCCTGGCCGAGATCGCGGACCTGGCCTGGACGATCATCCGCCCGCCCGCGATCTACGGCCCTGGTGATCGGGAAACCCTCGCCTTCTTCCGTGCAGTAGCCAAGGGCGTCGCACCCTTGCTCGGCTCCGATAAGGCCAGGCTCTCGCTGCTGCACGTGCAGGATCTGAGTTCGGCCGTTGCGGTGCTGCTGTCTCAGGCCGGAGAGGTCGGCGCCACCCACGAGATCGACGATGGTCGACCCGGCGGCTATTCCTGGCGCGAGCTGATCGAGACCGCCGCCGCTCACCTCGGCACGACCCCGCGCACCATCCGCGTGCCGCGACCGTTGCTGCATGCGGTGGCGGCGACAAACGGCCTCCTCGCCCGACTGTCGGGCCGGGTGCCGATCCTGACCGCCGACAAGGTTCGGGAGATTTGTCATAGCGACTGGGTCTGCCATGATCAAGTATTCGGTAACCGTACCGGCTGGAGTCCTGCCGTCTCCCTAAAGCAGGGTTTTGCCGGTACAATCGGCTGGTATCGGCAGCAGGGCTGGCTGTAACATAACGTTACAATTTGTTATTTCACAACGCTTCCCATTACATAGCAAATATCTACATTAGCGACAGCCGGAACGGCGAGGTCCTCGCGCAGAAGTCCGGTCAGGCAGGCGTCCGGGTTCGGAATACCGGCTTCGGCAGAGACGGCTATGGCAAGCGTTAGAGACGAGACGTTTAACGAAATTTCCAGGATGCTGGATTCTTATAGGAAGAGCGCCGCTCCCATCACGACGGAGACGGATATCACGCGCGACCTTAATCTCGATTCTCTCGCGGTCATGGACCTGATGATGGAGCTGGAGGAGAAGTTCGATATTTCGATCCCGTTGAACCTAGTTCCAGAAATCCAAACGGTGGGCGACCTCACCGCGACGATTCAGAAGATTAGAGAGGACGCCTGATATCATGAGCCTGTTTGATCGATTTAAGCCACTCATCCGCTCCCACGCCTCGGTAAAGTCCTGCGGCGCGGACCCTTTCGGCATTCGGATGGATCGGGTGCTGTCGCCGACCGAGGCCATGATCGGCGGACGGCGGACCATTCTCGCCGGCACCAACAACTATCTCGGCCTGACCTTCGATGCGGACAGCATCGACGCGGCGCATGCCGCGCTCGCGGCCTTTGGAACGGGCACGACCGGCTCGCGCATCGCCAATGGTTCATACGCGGGCCACACCGATCTGGAGCGCGGGCTCGCCGAATTCTACGGTTATGACCACGCGATGGTCTTCACCACTGGTTATCAGGCGAATCTCGGCATCATTTCGACCCTTGCCGGACCGCAGGACTATCTGATCATCGACGCCGATTGCCATGCGAGCATCTACGACGCCTGCCGGCTCGGCAGCGCCACGGTGATCCGGTTCAAGCACAATGATGCAAGGGATCTGGACAAGCGCCTGCAGCGCCTGGCCGGCACCGACGGCAACAAGATCATCATCGTCGAAGGCATCTACAGCATGCTGGGCGACCAGGCGCCTCTGGCGGAGATCGCCGCAGTGAAGCGTAAGCATGGCGCCTATCTCGTGGTCGACGAGGCCCATTCCATGGGCGTGCTGGGCGCGACGGGCCGCGGTCTCGTCGAAGAGGCCGACGTTCAATCGGACGTCGACTTCGTCGTCGGAACCTTCAGCAAGAGCCTCGGCGCCATCGGCGGCTTCTGCGTGTCGAGCCATCCCGATTTCGACGTGCTCCGGGTCGCTTGCCGCCCCTATATGTTCACCGCCTCGCTGCCGCCGTCGATCGTCGCCTCGGTGCTCGCGGCGCTCAAGGTGATGCGGGCGCGGCCAGAGCTTCGGACCAAGCTCTGGACCAATGTCGACACTTTGTATGACGGTCTGGCGCGAAACGGGTTCGAACTGGGCGTGCAGAAGGGTCCGGTCGTGGCGGTCCACTTGCCGAGCCCCGAACAGGCGATCGAGATGTGGCATGCCCTGCTCGAGGCCGGTATCTATGTGAACTTGGCGCTCCCGCCGGCGACGCCGAACAATTCGGCCTTGCTCCGGTGCAGCGTGTGCGCGGCCCACAGCCGCGAGCAGCTGGAGACGATCACCGAAACGCTCACGGAGATCGCGTTCAATACAGGCCTCCTCGAGACGCCGGCGAAGGTCGCCTTCGGCTAAGCTTCTCGACGGATAGGCCCATGATCAGGGCTGCCGTTTCCGATCGGAACGGCAGCCCTTTCCATTTGTTTCTTCCCGCTGACATGCGTCAGCGAAAGGCTCCCTTCCGGTAGAGCCGCCAAGCCAGCATCGGCGACGAGAGGAGCGGATGACGCCGCTGCCATGGCGTCGCCGTCGCCCGCACCCCGGAGTGCCGTTCGATCTTCCAGAGGATGTAGTCCATACCGCCGTCGAAGGTGAAGATCCCCTTGATGAGCCGAAGCAGGTTCAGCAGCTTGCCGACGGTGCGCCGGACGCGCCACAAACGGCGCAGCCGCCGTCGACCTGCCGCGGAGAGGTCCGGGTCGAGCTGCAGGCCGCCATCGGGGCGCGCCGTCCAGCCATAGCCTCCCGCCGTCAGCGCCCAGGGCGTCAGACGGTCATAGCGTTCGGCATCGCGCTCGTAGATCAGCCGCGCCCGGTCCGGCCCTTCCGGTCGCAGCTCCGCCTTGTAGGTTTCCTGGAAACCGCGCATCCACAGATCGGCCGCGCTGAAGTCGCGCCCGAGGAGCGGAACCGCGCGCCCCACCATCGTGATCACGGCCGCCGCAAGAGCCTCGACAGCCGCCGCTCGGGCGCCCGGATCCCGCGCATAGGCCAATCGCGCCGGCTGGGCAAAGCGCGCCCACAGCGAGGATTGAAAGCTTCGGCGAGACGTCCCCTGCCGGAATTGCCGTAGCGACATGATCGCGTATTTTGCGCGCAGCACGCGATTTCCAACTGGCACTTCGACGTAGAACACGTTTGGGGGCAGAAGCGCATTCGCGAGCGCCGGCAGCCACTGGCCATAGGCGTCGCGATAACGATCCACCAGAAGATAGAAATCCAGGATCGCCTCTTGAGGCGCATCGGCGCTTCGGCTCTGCCGCAGGCAGGAGCCGTAGAACAGCACAGCCGCCACGCTGGAGCCGTGGCGGCGGCGGATCGCCTCGACGACCGTCAGGATCGAGGGGTCGATCGGGCGCTGCGTCTCCTCCGCGATCCAGTCCTCGACAAGTTGCGTGGCCGCGCGCATCGTCCCTCAGCGCAGAAACGTGATCCGATGGATCGATTCAAGAACCACCACCGCTCCCGGATCGACCGTGTAGAACTCTCCATCGAGCACGACCGGGCAGTCCGTCCGGAACTCTACCCGGCGGCCTATGCCGCTTCGATAACCGAGCCCCGGCATCCAGCGACGCGGCCGGCCACGCAGGACCGGCAGCAGCGCTCGTCCCAACCGCTTTGGCGGAAACGTGACAGCAGTATAGCGAACCGCGCCCTCCCCGCCTCCCCAGAACGGCATGATCCCGAGGAGCAGGCGATCGAGCGTGGTGGCGAGCAGGAGGAAATGCTTGCCTTCGACCTCCTGATTCCCGTCGATCCGGAGGGCCGCCACATCGCCCTTGAGCAGCGGGTCGGCATGGCTCCGCCCGAACAGCAGGCGCAGACAAAACAGCCCCACCGTCAGCCCGGCCGCCGCCGACTGTTCGATTCCCAAGGGATGGATCTTCTCGCGCGCGAGCAGCGTCCCCCGATAGAACGCCCCGGTGCCGAAGAGCAAGCCGTGAACAGGCGGAGTATCTTCGCCGATCGTCATGGAGAGGATCGAACGAGTCAGCCGTGTCCCGCCCGATCCACGCCCGCCGACGCGTTCGATCAGCCTCTCCAGAGCGCGCTCCCGGTGTCCCGTCAGCCCGACATCGCGCGCGATCAGGTTCGTCATGCCGCTCGGCAGGATCGAGATGAGCGGCAAGCGATCGAAGGCACCGCCATTGAGCAGCTCGGTGATGACCGCCTGAACGGTGCCATCGCCGCCGCTTATCACCACGAGCTCGATTCCACGGCGGGCGAAATCGCCGAGAATCGGCCCAATGTCCGTGATCTTGTCGAGTTCGGCATGCAGCACCTCGGGATGCCGGGACAGCACCGCGCGAAGCCCCTCCATGCCCCGGCGATTCCTTCCGCTCCCCGGGTTGCTGATCACACCGATCCGGGTCATGCGGTTTTGCGCCGATCGGCCTCCGAGAGCCAGGACTGCAGCGTCACGCCGGACCGGCGCAGCCACGCCGCCTGACAGATCCGGACGCCGTGGAACAGGAGGGAGAGAACGGTCCAAACGGCAACCGCGAGAAATCCGAGGTCGGGGCGTCCGCACAGCGTGCCGACCGTGAGCAATGCCAGGTTGGGATTGCGTCGCGCGGTGAACAGCCGAAAGGCGGAATCGATCGGGCGCCATGCGTGGATCTCGATCCGGAATAACCAGATGAACAGCCCCTCCATCAGGCGACCCACGACATAGCCGACCACGATGATCCATAGCGCCGGAGCAAGATACGCCGCGAGTTCCCCATCGATCGTCGAACCCAAGGGCCCCACCAACCCGTACCACCACGCCACATACCAGAACGGCGGGTGGATGAGGTCGATGCCGTGGTCGAATACGTTGCCCATCGGTGTCGAAGTCAGCGTCACGCGGGCCAACTTCCCATCGACCGTATCCAGAAACGTCATCAGCCACGCGCTCACGAGGCCGGCCAGAAACTCCCCCTGGGCAAACAGCCCCATGGCCGCGAAGACCAGGAAAAGACTGATTGCGGTAATGAAATTGGGCGAATAGCCCAGCTTCGCCGCCAATCGGGTCACGACGAGCGCCGGTGCCGGCCAAAGCCATTTCGTGACGAAGTCCGTGACGCCCTTATAGGCGCCATGGAACATCCGATGTTCGATCGCCGCGCGCGGTTCGTCGGTCAGCGACAGGACATAGGGCGAGCTCCGCTTTCGCAGCGCATGATTATAGGCCGACCCGACCTCGTCCGGACCAAGGACAGCCAGACCGGCGACATTTTGGCCGCCGAGCGGTCCGTCGCGGAGGGCGGCCGCGACCTGTTCGGCACGAGCCGCGTCGACATGCGCGGCGACCGCCACACGCGCCGATCCGCCGGTCTCGGTCCGCCGATCGATCGCAAGGATTACCCCCGGCCGGGCCACCAAATCGCGGATCAATCGCTCCTCGAACAGATAGTCCGCGCGGACCAGAACGACCTCACCGGATTGAGGCAACGGATCGCCATCCGACCGGCAATCCGCCACGCCGGCGCGCACGAAACTCCGCTTCAGCCGTTCGGTTGCCGTTAACCCCCAGAGGGATACGGTACAATCCCCGAGGATCGTCGCCGCCAGCTTCGGTTCGGCCGGGTTCGCGCCCGCTTCGATGTTTGACTTACTATTCTGAGATCTCAACCCACAGGCTCGCTAAAGTCGTTTTGTTCATCGCCCGCACAACACCGATTCGGCCGCTTGGCGGACCGGAAGCAAGGTCTCGGGAAAGAAAACTTGACCTGTCGGGTGGCAAGCGACATGAACGGGGCATATATAGCGGATCGATCCTTAACGCAAAATGTTCACCCTCGCCCATCTTTCCGATCCGCACCTAGGGTCGATGCCGGTTCCGGGCTTTCGCGCCCTGGCCGGCAAACGGGCCCTCGGATATCTCTCCTGGCGGTCGCATCGCAAGGCGATCCATGACGGTCCGGTCCTGCCGACCCTGGCTGCCGATCTGCGGTCGGCGGCCCCCGATCATATTGCGATCACCGGGGATATCACCAACATCGCCCTGCCGGAGGAGTTCACCAGGGCTCGGGAGTGGCTGAACGGCCTGGGAGAACCATCCGTCGTCACCGTCGTGCCTGGAAACCATGACGCCTATGTCGGCGTGCCGTGGGAGTCGGCGCTCGGGAAATGGACGCCGTTCATGTCTGGCGTGGCCGCCAATCTCCCGGCCGAAGACGCCCCGGTGGAGACCCCCGTGTCCTCGACCGAAGATTTCCCCTTCGTGCGGCTACGCGGGCCGATCGCCATCGTCGGTGTTTCCTCGGCTTGCCCGACACCTGTCTTCAGCGCGGCCGGCCGCTGCGGCGCCGCCCAGCTTGCCGCTCTTGCCGATCGGCTGACCGAACTCGGGCAGCGGAAGCTGTTCCGCGTGGTTCTCATTCATCACCCGCCGCTCGGCGGGCGGGCGAAGCGTCGCAAGCAACTGTTGGACAGTGCCGATTTCTGCGCCGTCATCGCGCGCGCCGGCGCCGAACTCATCCTTCACGGCCATACCCATCGGTCCGCCCTCGCCAAGATCCCGCGGCCCAAAGGCTCCGCTCCAGTGATCGGCGTGCCGTCTGCCTCGGCAAGACCGGACATCGGCAAGGGGCGCTCACGCTACCATCTATACCGAATCGAGCAAATTGGCGCCGCGTGGCGACTGGGCGTCGAGGTTCGCGGCGTCACGGATGACCTCGATCGTTTCATCACCGAAGGGCAATTCACGCTGACGATACCCGGCTGACGCAGGTGGCGCCCTATCGGCGCCGATCCTGTGTTAGGGTCCGCCCGAAACCGTTGCCGGGCCTCGCAATTCCGGAGCAAAAAGCCATGAAGCAGCAGCCAACCGTCAACGACACAATGAAAACCTTCGGCTATCCGGCGACCGTGATCGCCGATTATGGCTGCTGGACGGCCCTGCTGCGCCCGCAACAGCCGACACTCGGCGCACTGGTCCTTGTCTGCAAGGAACCGGCGGCCCACTTTTCCGCGATCAGCGGCGACGCCTTCCAGGAGCTGAAACAGGTGACCGCAGACATCGAGGGCGTTCTGGGAAGCGCCTTCGGCTTCGACAAGATCAATTATCTCATGCTGATGATGGTCGATCCCGACGTTCATTTCCATGTCCTGCCGCGATATGCCGAAGAGAAGGAATTCGCCGGCGTGCGATTCCCTGATCCCGGATGGCCGCGCGTGCCTGATCTGGGGCAAGCAGTGACTCTCGATGACGGGTTGCGCGATCGGCTCGTCGCTTTCCTGCGGGATCGCTGGCCGGGCGAGCGCGCATGAGGATCGCCCGCCTCCTCCGGGCGACCGCCTAAGGTCATGAAGACGATCGACCTTTATATTCTGCGCAAGACGCTGTGGCCGTTGGGGGCAACGGTCGCGATCGCGCTGGCCGCCCTGCTTATGGAACGGCTCGTGCGGTTGCTCGATCTTCTCGTGAATCAGGGGGGACCTCTGTTTCTGATCCTGAAGATGGTGGCCAACCTGATCCCGCATTATCTCGGAATCGCGCTACCCGCAGCATTCTTCGTCGGCGTTCTGCTGGCCACCATGCGCATGAGCGCCAGTAGCGAGCTGGAGGCGATTCATTCCATCGGCATCGGCCTGCAGCGGTTATTACTGCCGATCATGGGGCTTGCGGTCGTGCTCGTGGTCTGCAGCTCGATCATCATCGGCTTTCTCCAGCCCTACACCCGCTATGCCTATCGCGCGCTGGTCTACTCCATAACCAACAGCGTCTGGGATGCGGCGCTGGAGCGTGGCGCCTTCTTCACCGGCCTCGGCGGCACAACCATCATGATCGACGATATCTCCGACGCCGGCCGCAACCTGAAGGGCATCTTCGTGCATGAGGAAAAGCCCGGCGGCGGATCGGTGACGACGACGGCCGGCGAGGGTCGGCTATTCCGCTCTCCGGGCGAGGCGAAGCTGATCTTGAGCCTTGAGAACGGCGTGCTCGTCGATGCGGGCGAAGTCGAGGAGAAGGCCGTCGCGCTCAGTTTCGACCAGTTCAACCTGCCACTCGACCTGGCGTTCGGTTCCGAGGCGTTTCGCGCCCGGGGCGAAGGGGAACGGGAGTTGACGCTGTTCGAGTTGTGGGACGTCCGGGATCATCCGCCCCCAGGCACCACGGAGAATAAGGTCAGGTCTGAATTGCATGCCCGGCTGGTCCGCATCACCTCGCTGCTTTTCCTACCTTTTCTGGCGATTCCGTTGGGGCTCGGATCGCGCCGGTCGCGGCGTGGGGTCAGCCTCGCCGTCGGGCTCCTTGTTGTCATCATCTATCATCACCTTCTGCAGTTCGGAGAAAGTCTGGCGGATCTCGGGCGCGTATCGCCCTGGGGCGGACTATGGCTACCCTTCGGGGTATTCGCTGCGTTGAGCGGATGGGCGTTCTATGCCGCGACCATCCGGCCCGACCATAATCCGTTCCGGCTCGTCGCCGATGTCTTGGAAGACATCACCCAGGGCCTTCGAAACATGCTGCTGCGTCTGCGCAGGACAGCGTGATGCCGACACTGACCCGCTACGTCACACGCATCTTCCTCAGCCACCTCGTCGTGATGCTGGTGGCGTTCGTCGCATTGCTGCAGCTTCTGGACCTGTTGAACAACGCCGAGGACATCATTCGCCGTCATGGTGACAGTCCCTTCGTCCTCGCCCGTTACGCGGTGCTGCGGCTACCGGAACTGATCACGTTCCTGTTGCCCTTCTCCATCCTCATGGCATCGCTGCTCTCGCTGGCTAAACTCTCGCAGAGTAACGAAATTCTGGCACTGAAAGCCTCTGGCCTTTCGTTTTACCGGACGCTGTTCGCCTTCCTGCCCGCTGTGACCGTCATCGCCGGCATCCATTTCCTTTTGAGTGATCAGGTCGCGCCTCAGACTTCGCGGACCCTCTCACAGTGGGATGCGGAGGCCGAAGCGCGGGGGGACATCCCGGAGGACAGTCAGGCGTCGGGTTTCTGGACCAAGGACGGCCAAACGCTCGTTCGCGTTTCCGGCGTCGCCGATCAGGGGCGGAAACTGTGGGGCGTCACCCTTTTCCAACGCGACGCTGGCGGAAATCTTGTCGATCGCGTGACCGCGGTCACGGCGACCTACGATGATGGGGAGTGGCAGCTGGCCGATGTCGAGCGCCTTGCCGTGATGGCAGGCACAGGCGGCGAGTTCAAACGTTTCCCGACGCTGCGTTGGGAAAGCAGCTTAACGCCCAATCATTTCGCCGATCTGTCCGCACCACCGAGCACGCTCTCGCTTCGGGAACTGATCGCCTTCGTCACCAACCCGGATGTCGGCAACCGCCCTCTCTATTTCTACGAGACGTGGCTGCACAAACGCGTCGCCCTGCCGGTCGCCTCGATGCTGATGGTGCTGCTTGCGGCTCCGGTTGCCCAGGGGCTGCAACGCCACCGGGGCGTCGGCATGGGCCTTGCCGTCGGGGTCGGGCTGGGCTTTCTGTATTTCGTCACCGACGGTCTCGTCCTCGCTCTCGGTGAGGCCGGGGCCATTCCACCGGCCTTGGCCGCTTGGGCTCCCAGCGTGCTGTTCGCCAGCATCGGGACACTGGCCCTGATCCGGATCGAGGGATACCGATGAGGGTTTGGTCATGAGGGTATGGATCGACGCCGTGCCGCTACAGGAGACGATCCGGGTCTTCGGCATGACGCTGTTGGAGCGTCATCTGCGCGCCCTGAAACGTCTGTCGCCGCGTTTGACGGAGATTTGCATCGATTTGGGCCCGTCGAGCCGGGCTGCCCCCCTGTTGCCCAGGGACATGAGCGCCGATCTGCCGTTGACCTGGGCGCGGGGCGCGGGCAGCGCCGCCGAGCGGCTTCTGACCTTCGCAAATTCCACCCACGACACGGCCGTCCTGGCGATGAGCGCGGACACGCTGGTCGATCCGCGCCTTTATGAGTTCATGGCCGACCAGCCGGGCTCTTGCGCCGCAAGATCCGATCCCGAAGCCGGAATGGATAGCAAGGGCACCAACCAAGTCGTCCTGCTGCGCCTTGCGCCTGGGGCCGGAGACGGGCTCCGCAAGGATGCCGGCTCACTTGCGGCGTTGGTGGACGACGGCCTGCGCACGGGCCGGCTCGAAGAGGTTCGGCCGGAGGCCTTCCCCGGCTTCATCCGCGTCCTGCGGCGGACGCTCCCCTTCTACCTGTTCTACGTGGCCGACGAGGCGTCCCGCGCGCGCGTCGAACGCTTCCTGTTCGACGCGAACTACAAGGGCTCCACGGATTTCTTCACGAAATACGTCTATCCGCCGCTGGTCTGGCAGTTGCTCCGCCCGCTCGCCCGCGCCCGCATCCACCCGAACTGGGTCACCGTCGTCAGCATCATTCTGACATTCGCGGCGGTTCCGCTCTTCGCCGCCGGCTGGTTCCTGCCGGGACTCGTCTTTGCCTATGTCATGAGCGTCCTCGACTCGGTGGATGGAAAGCTCGCGCGCCTCACCTTTTCGGATTCGGCGCTTGGCAATATCCTCGATCACGGGCTCGATATCGTGCACCCGCCGCTCTGGTATCTTGCCTGGGCCTGGGGACTCAGCGGCGGCGACGCAGGATCCGCTGTGTTCGCCGCGGCGATCTGGATGACGGTCTTCTATATCCTGGACCGGCTCGTCCTGATGATTTACCGGGCGCGGTTCAAGCGCGGTCTCCATGCCCATGGCGCCCTCGATGCCCGGGTCCGCACCTTCATCTCGCGACGCAACATCAACCTGCCGATCTTCACCGTCGGCGTTCTCACCGGCTATGCTCTCGAGGCGTTCTACTTCATCGTCTTCTGGCAGATCGTGACGGTCGTCTGGCATGCCGGCCGGACGGCCTGGATCGTGGCGATCGAGCGGCCGCGGGCGGCACCGGCGGGCGGCTCCTCCGGCGGCTGAACCGACCGGTCGAC
This sequence comes from Virgifigura deserti, assembly GCA_003576685.1. Taxonomy (GTDB): domain Bacteria; phylum Pseudomonadota; class Alphaproteobacteria; order Dongiales; family Dongiaceae; genus Virgifigura; species Virgifigura deserti. Next base: position 367,467 of record QOZR01000001.1, on the reverse strand, counting down.
AATGTTGCCCGTCGCGGTGGCGGTGGAGCTAACCGGCCGCTATCTCGGGACAGCTTCCAGCAGTCTTGCGCCAAGCCCCGCACGCCACTAGATTGCTGGCGTTAACGGGGGCCTGCCGGGCGATTGGTTCAATCATGTTGCCGCGGCGTCTGACCGGCGGCGTTCGAGAGGCTGTCTTGTTACATAACATCGGTGGTTCCTGGAAGGGCCGGACGCACGATCTCGGGAAGATGACATTCGCCGAGTTATTCAGGGTGTATCTCACCTATCCGGCGGTCCTAGCCTATCTGACACTCTCCGTTCTCGGCACCGGCGTCGCCATTTGGTCGGCGGGGGCGGTTCTGCCGCCGCTCGTCGCGGCGATCCTCGCCGGGCTGATCTACCCGCTGACCTGGTATCTGCTGCACCGCTTCGTGCTCCACGGCAGTTATCTCTACAAGTCGCGCTTGACCGCCTCCACCTGGAAGCGGATTCATTTCGACCACCATCGGGATCCGCACGATCTGAGGGTTCTGTTCGGCGCGCTCCATACGACGCTACCGACCATCGCCTTCATCACAATCCCTGTAGGCTGGCTGGTCGGCGGACTGGCGGGCGCCGCCGCCGCATTCACCAGCGGTATCGTCGCAACGCTGTTCTATGAGTTCTGCCACTGTGTCCAGCATCTGAACCACATGCCGAAATCGCGCTTCCTGCAGCGGATCAAACGGCTGCATCTTGCCCATCACTTCCACAACGAGACGGGGAATTTCGGGATCACGAACTTCGGCTGGGATCGCCTGTTCGGTACCTTGTACGAGAAATCGAAGGACGTGCCGCGGAGCCCGACGGTCTTCAATCTCGGCTATACCGCGGCGGAGGCCGAGCGCTACCCATGGGTGGCTGCGTTCTCGACCGAGATGCGGAACGATGAAACTCCGCAACGCGTCCGCATGGCGGGGCTTCGCAACGACGGCTCGACGGCCGCCGACGGCGAACGGCTTGATCGAACCGGCTGATGGTTGCTCTCGACGCGCCATCAGGGCGCTCCAACCCGGCGGTGGAGCCGGTACGGGTCCGACCCGTGTCCGACAATCGTGCGCTGGACGAATTCATCCGACTGCCGAACCGGCTCTATGGCGGTGAAGCGGGTTATGTCCGCCCCCTCCTCATGGAGCGCCGCACGACCCTTCGGTTCGACAAGAATCCTTACTTTCACCACGCCAAGGGGCAGTACTGGCTAGCCTACCGCGGCGTGCAGGTGGTCGGGCGGATCAGCGCGCAGGTCGACGATGTCTATCTGGCGCAATATCAGAACGACACCGGCCATTTCGGACTGCTCGACGCGGAGGACGACCCGGACGTCTTTCGTGCATTGACGATGACGGCGGAGGATTGGCTGAGGGCACGGGGCATGAGACGAATCCTCGGCCCCTTCAGCCTCTCCACCAACGAGGAGTGCGGCCTCCTTGTCGACGGATTCGACGTGCGTCCGATGATGATGATGAGCTTCGATCCGCCTTACGCCGGGGAGCGGCTCGCGGCACAGGGTTACACCAAGGCGAAAGACCTGATCGCCTATGATTATGACATTCTCCACGCGCCGCCGATCGGCAGCCAACGTTTCCTTGACCGCACCAAGGCGAACAGTCGCGTGACGGTCCGGATGGTGGACATGTCCCGCTATAGGGCTGATCTTGCCGTGATTTTGGACATCTTCAACGATGCCTGGTCGGAGAATTGGGGCTTCGTGCCGCTGACGGAAGCGGAAGTCGCCCACACCGCTGACAGTATCAAGCCGTTGATCCGCCAGGATTTCGTCTGGATCGCCGAGGTTGATTGCTCGCCCGCCGCCATGATTGTCGGCCTGCCTAATCTCTATGAGGCGATCGCCGATCTCGACGGGCGGCTGCTACCGTTCGGATGGGCGAAGCTGCTATGGCGCCTCAAGATGTCGCGGCTGCAAACCTGCCGGGTCGTCTTGATGGGAGTGCGCAAGCAATATCACCGCTCGCCTCTCGGCTCTGCGCTCACCCTGCTCGTCCTCGAGACGTTGCGCAAGAGCTTCAGGAAGGCGGGCATGCGGCATGCGGAGCTGTCCTGGATCCTCGAGGACAACATGCCGATGCGGCGGATCATCGAGAGTATCGGAGGACAGCAATACAAGACCTATCGGATCTACGAGAAGGCCCTGACTTGAGCAGCGACGCGCAACCGTTCACTGCCCTCGTCCTCGCGGGCAGCCGCGGCCCCGAGGATCCCGTCGCCCGCTTTGCCGGGCAGCCGCATAAGGCCTTCGTCGCGGTGGACGGCGTTCCGATGCTTCTGCGGGTGCTCCGAACGCTGCTTGCCAGCCGGTGGATCGAACGAATCACGCTCAGCCTCGAAGACCCGACCCTCGCCGCAACGGTTCCCGAGATCGCCGCCCTTGTCGCGGAGGGCCGAGTCACCGTCCTGCGCAGCGACAGCACGCCGAGCCGAAGCGTCCTCAGCGTGCTTGCAGCGATGGAACAGCCGGGACCGCTTCTCGTCACCACGGCCGACCACCCGCTACTGACGACGGCCATGGTCGATCATTTCTGCACCGCCGCGCCTCGGGAGGCCGATGTCGCTCTCGCTCTGGCTCGCGGAACGCTGATCCGCCGCGCCTACCCCGATGCGATTCGAACATTCTACCGTTTCTCCGGCGAGGGCTATAGCGGCTGCAACCTGTTCGCGCTGCGAACGCCGATCGCGGCCAAGGCGGTCGCCTTCTGGTCCGGGATGGAACGGCATCGCAAGAAGCCATGGCGGCTGATCTCGACCATCGGACCGGTCACCCTTGCCCGGTTCCTGCTCGGCCGCTTGAGCCTCGATGCCGCGCTGCGGCGGTTGTCCGATATAGCCGGGGCAAAGATACGGGCCGTCGACATGCCTTTTGCGGAGGCCGCAATCGACGTCGACAAGCCCGCCGATCTCGCGCTTGCGGAGACGATTCTGCGGGGCCGCTCGTAGGAGCCGTCCCTGGCGGTTCGATGCGGATCGAGCTCTATCGGCCGGAGGCCACGGCCGGGCGGGTGCTATTATCCGCGATCCAACGGGCAACCATCTCCTGCGCCCGGCCCAGATCGGCCGGATAATCGACCTCGCCCCACTCCAGTCCCTCGATCGAGACGGTGTTGACGTGACCGCCCTGCGCCAGCAGTCCGATCACCTTCAAATACCACCATTTCAGACCCTCGGGCGTTCGCATCGCCTGATCGAGCGCCTCGGCGAAGAGCCGGGGACCGTCGCCGCGAAACAGGAGCATCCCGATCGATTCGCCATCCACCGCGTCGAGCGGCAGAGTCTTGCCGATCTCGACGAGACGGGTGCCATCGAGCACCACCTTCATATCGTCGGAATCATAGCGCGCCTTGTGATCGATGGTAACCGTCACCGGTGCCGGCGGGCTGTTCAGAAGGCGTTGAAGAATCGCCGCCTCGAACACCGTGTCGCCGTTTAGAATCACGAAGTCCCGATTCATCTCGTGGCGCGCCAGCCAGCAGCTGCCGAGGTTGTCGGCAACATTGAAGAACGGGTTGAAAATCGTCCGAATCGACAGCCCGGGCCGGCAAAGCCCGGCGAGCATCTCCTCGACGGCGGCTGCGCGAAAGCCGACGACGACGACGATTTCATTTACGCCGCAGCGGGTCAGCTCCTGAATCTGCCACTCGATCAGACTCTGGGTTTCCAGCGGCAACAGGCATTTCGGGCGGCTTTCCGTCAGTGGCAGCAGACGCGAGCCCTGACCGGCGCTGAGAATCAAAGCTTTCATTCTTCTTCAAGGCTCCGATAGTTCCGCATTTCGGGCCAAAGCTCGGAGAATCCGGGAGGACTCCGGCCTTGTCGCTCCTCCGATCAAGGGTGACTGGGTGGGCTTAAACCGCGAGAAGATGTGGAAGTACCTTGTGTTAGTCAACCATCAATGATTGCGTGAGGCAGCCCCTCCCGGGCCTCTGTCAGCCGAGAGCCGGACCAAGATGCCGGCGTGAAGGTTACTGCCAGATTAAGCGGCGGCCGGATCCTTCTTGCCTCGACAGAAATTGCGGGCGGAAGCCAATCTCCGGCGCCGTCGGATATGTTGGGAGAGGATGACGGCGGCGCAAGTCGCGCCTGCCTGAGTCCGCCTCATCCGGTGGGCCGGCTGATCCTTGAGGTCTCTCGGCGACCTGAGCCGCGCGGGATGTCCCTCGGGGGTTTTCATCCGCTGAGCGCGGACTATCTAAAAGCCGCGCGATGTGCCTCCCGGGAGCTTGCGGGGCTTGCGCTAGGGGCTCGGTCGATCATCGAAGCCCCTGAAAACAGCATTCTCCAAGGAAAGAGGTTTTGCAGGTCGGGCGCGGGTTTGCTATAAACGCGCCCGCCGGCCCAGATGCCGGCGCTCTGATCCCCGGTAGCTCAGTCGGTAGAGCAGGTGGCTGTTAACCACCGTGTCGCTGGTTCGAGTCCGGCCCGGGGAGCCAGTTGGAACAAGGGGTTAGGGTTTGGGGACCCGCCCCTTGTTCCCATCCAAGTCACCAATAAGTCACCATGGGAGCCGGGAAGCCGCCCTTGACGCTCCACGCCAGACCGGACCGACGCTGACCGCTCACACAGCCCTACAACGCCAGGAGCGACGCCCTCCCCTGAGTTGACCGGCTTGGTTTATCGCGCCCGCAAGTGGCGGGCTCGCTTCTACTAGGTGTCGATATCACATTCCGAGAGGACGGCAGCAAGACGCGGGCCAGCCAAGCCCCATGAGATGGCACCTACACAGTTGACCGCCACGGGCTGCGGTCCTGGCTAGTCTACAAGCTGGCCCGGTTAAGAAGTTCGTTCTATCTCGCGCACTGGAAGTGGCTATGGAGCACGGCTATCGGAGCCGCAATAGCGCTACTCACGCTTTAGGGCCTTCGAGCCGCTTTCCTTGCTACCGCCGACCGCCCGCTCACGCCACGCCGGCTACCATCGCCGGTCGTGCAGGCGTAAGAACGGCTTGGACCTGTCCGCCAGGACCGGCAACTGCTCGCCCAGCCAATTCGCCTCCCGATGCGCCCTCTCCACCAGGCCCTTGCGCCTGTCACCGCCTTCGCTTCGGAACTGTTCCGACGCGCTCTGCATGTCCAGGACCCGCTTCGCCAGTGTCTATCTCGGCAGGAAATATCGCCGTTGACTGTCCTGCTCACTCGTCCGCGCAAGGCCGGTGGCGACGAGCGTCTCCAGAACCTCGGCAATGCGGTCGCGGCGCCTCGCGGTATTCCTGCCATCGAACACGCTGGCGATAGCCTCGGGCGGTGTCGGCGCTGGAGCCTTGGCGAGAAGGTCGCGCACTAGCCTGATCTGCTCCAGCCCGTCCGCAGGCCATTTCGGGCGCTCGGCTATGTCGGGCAGTTCGATGTCGAGCACACCAACATGCTCAGCCTCGGACTTCGGCAATTTCACACCTAGTTTCGGTATCTGGTAGTCGGGGCGGAGCCAGCGTACGAGGCCACGCTTCTCCTCCGCCGCCCGCTCCTGATTGAGCGCGACCAGCCGGGTCAGCAACTCCTCCTCGGCTTGTTCCTGCGCTTCAGTCTTGTGCGGCGACGGGAGGGTGGCGCCGGGCTTGCCTACGAGTTCCGGGATCAGGTCCGCCCACCCATACGCTGTGAGCACGGCCCGGTCGATGTCGTCGTGAATTTCCTTTAGGATCGAGATCAGGCCCGCCTGATGCACGCTGCGTTCGGCATCGGTCAGTGGCGGCACGTCGCAACCGTTCTCCAACTCGCGCAGCCGCTCCAGCGCGTTATAGAGGCCAGTCATCGTCAGGAACGAGTGCTCCGCTAGCCGCTCCTTGCGGAATCCGTCGAGCCGCTCGCCGAGTTCGCGTAGCCGCTCCTGCTGGGCACTGAGGGGACTATGGGAGGGCAACCGACACTCGGCAGCCTTAGGAAGCGGAAACGGTCCAAACGTCTGCGTATGTTGATAGACAGGATCATCTCCCGCGCCCTGCCTACCGCCCTTCGCAATGGCGAAAATGACGTGCAGGCGAGCGGAAAGAATTGCCAGAACTTCTGCTCTGTCGGACGAAATGACCCGTACCTTTTGGTCTGCGAGTACGCCGGAAGATACAAACGAGAACGTTCTGTGTTTCGCAGTTTCAGTTGTTGCTATGAACTGCGGGATACCTCGTACCGCGTCGCGTAGGTCCAGAGCTGGTTCTGCAAATAACCACCACTTCTCCCGGCGTACCTTGCGGTTATTGGTCAGCCGTTCCGGCCTCACGTGTTCGTAAAGGTACGAGTACGCGCGCGGAAATGAACTTCGCGCCTCCTCCATCGAAAGTCCGAGGAAATCGATGGCAAAGACACCGCGGGGTCGCCGCGTTAGATCAGCACCATTCAAGTAGGGACGAATGCGGTGGGGCTGTTCTTTGTTTCCTTCCCTCCGAAACTCTGCCGCGAGTTTGGGGCTAATCCAGAAGCCCTTACCGTAGGGCATCATACCCTTGTGGGCCATATACGAATTGGCGATCAGTAACTTAGCCACCGAGAGATCGGCCCCAACAGTTAAGTTGGCACGCAGCGACCCCTCTCGGATCTCCAAACCAACCTGCGGCGTATCTGTATTCAGTCCAACCTCTGACACGACCTCCGCCAGCACGCCGTCGTGCTCACCCTTCTCCGCCACAGTCATCGCGATGCGCACAGCGGCCTTGTCGGATGCCTTCATCCATGGGTGGTTCGGGAGCGCGAAGACGAGCGACAGAGGCTCCTTGGCGGTCATGTGGCGCTCGGTGACACGCCTGGAGAAGGTCTGGGTAATGGAATTGGTGGTGATGAAGCCAAAGCGCCTCAGCGGATTCGCCTGCCCCTTTGTCGACTTGCGCAGCAGCCGGGTCGCCGCCTCATCCCAAAAGTGCACCACAAAGTCCGCGCCGCCCGGAATATGCGGTCGAGCCGCCCAGCAGGCTTCCGCATACCCGTCACCTAACTCGGCGCGCATGTCCTTGCCGCCGATAAAGGGAGGATTGCCAACGATGAACTCGACCTCCGGCCAGGGTGCACGCTTGGGGTTCACGTAGGTGTAAAGCTCGACTGTAGCGTCCGGGTCCGGGATTTCCTCGCCCGTGATCGGGTGCAGCTTCTTTGTCACGCCATCCCAGCGTGACATAGGCTTGCCGTCCGCGTCCCGCAAAGGCTCCTCCCGGTCGTAGGCAATGACCGCGTCCTGCTGCCTGATCGTGCCGTAGGCGTGAAGAATCGGCTCGGTAATGGACGTGAGGCCCGCCGTCTTGAGCTGCCATTTCAGGAAGCCGATCCACAGCACGAGATCGGCGATGGCCACGGCGCGCGGGTTCAGCTCCAGCCCGTAGAACTGGCGCGGGCTGACCGTCTCGCCCTCCATGGCGAAGCGCGCCTGATCCTCGCCGAGATCGTCCAGCGCCTCCAGCACCTCGCCTTCGAGCCGCTTTATCAGTTCGAGGCTGACATAGAGGAAGTTGCCGGTGCCACAGGCGGGATCCAGCACGCGCGTGGTGCAGAGTTTGTGGTGGTACGCCTTTACCGCCGCCAAGGCCCTGGCATGGTCGCCCCTGTCGCGTAGCTCCTTCACCTGTCCCTGAACCAGCTCCCAATCGGCCCGCAGCGGCTCGATGATGGTCGGAACTACCAAGCGCTCGACATAGGCGCGCGGCGTGTAGTGGGCGCCGAACTTCGACCGCTCACGCGGGTCGAGCGCCCGCTCCAACAGCGTGCCAAAGATGGCAGGCTCAACATCGGACCAGTCCTTGCCCGCCGCGATCCAAAGCTCGTTGATGTCGTCCCGGTCGAGCGGAAGGGCAGCGCGCTTCTTGAACAGCGAACCGTTGAATTTCTTCAGGTTGGCGTTGAGGTGCGGCGCGTAGCCGCCACCGTCCATCACGGCCCATAGGCTCTCCAGCGCCGCCACGAAATGCTCGGGTGTATCCTTCATCTGACCCAGCAGCTTGTGAAACCCCTTCTCCGGGATGAGATTCACGTCCTCCGCGAACATTGTGAACAGGCAGCGCATCAGGAACTCTGCCACGTCTTTCGCGTCGTGCTTGCTTTCCAGCCGCTTTGCGATCTTAGCCAAACGCTCCGCGATGTCGCGCGTCACCTCCGCCGCAATGCGCGTGGGGTCGAGCGACAGCGGGTCGGTCCAGATCGCGCGAAGCCGCGCCTGAACCTTCTCGTCGCGCAGATCGTCCATGCCGATCCGGTAGGACTGCCGGTCGGGGAAATGCGCGTAATTCTTCCCCTGTCCCGAGAAATCGGCGTAGACCTCAATGACATGCCCAACATCCACCACCAGCAGGAAGGGCGGATAGCCGTGCTCGACCGGCAGTGCACGGGCGTAGTCCTCCGCCTGCTTGCGAGCGGCGAGCATGACCTGGTCCCAGCCACGTGTGCCACGCTTCGCCTGACCGGGCTTTCGCTGCGCGGCATCTTCCGGGATGAGGTCGAAATGGGCCGGATCGACCTTGGCAACTTGCCGCTTGCCGGACTGCTTGGCTTCGAGGATGAAGCAACCGCGACGATAGCAGTCGATCCGTCCGGCAGTGCGCGAACCGTCCGGGTGCTTGAAGTCCACCCGCCGTTCGAACACGTAGTCGTTCCGGTCGTTCTGCTCCTGAGCCATGGCAGGACGGTCGAGGCCGAGCGCCTCGCACAGACCGAGCACGAACAGCTGGTAGTTGGCCAGCTCCGATCCGCCCGAAGCTTTGGCCTCGGCTATCAGGGCTTCCAATTTATCTGTGTCAGTCAGGCCATCCCCCATGGCGCAAAACTAGCTGGCATCCGCGGGAACGTAAAACGATTTCCTTGACCGACAAGGTTCCACTTTTAGCAGCATAGGCGCGGGGGCTTACTGCGGGCTTATAGAAATTTACTTGTAAAAACTGATTTTATAAAATGGGCTTTTTGCACTATTTCGATGCCGCTCCTGGGCACTCTTAGGCCGAGCGGGCGTGAACTTCGCGAGTGTAGCCGAAAATTTTGACCAAGCCATCGAGCCCAGCCTTCGCTGTTTGTCGTACAGTTCCGGCGGGGCTCGGAAAGCGGCGCAATGCCTCGCTTCCGACGAGGCGAAATCGGGGGATTTCCGTACAGGCCGAGCGTAGGCCCGGCAATCATCGCAGCATGCCGATGCCGAAGGGCAGCGGAACCATCGGTATCACCGAATTGCGCGGGATGAAATCGGGCCTCACATTTCCCATCCATTGGAAGACAGTGAAGACGGGATGGAGGTTTATCTACGCCACGCTGCCGAGCATGGTGCTCCCCTCTAGTATGCCCTGTGGAATTGCACTGAACGTGGCGACGCTCTATCCTTCCGATCGGCTCCGCTCCCACGTCGGCCCGTATACCGGAGGGCCGGTCGTGCGTAGGCTGAGTGAGGGTTAACCCCTCCTCCGTCCATCGGAGCTCCGGCGGCTCCGCACCCTCCGTCGCCTGTACACCAGAGGGCGGCGGTGCGTAGGGCTTCGTAGGGTTAACCCCTTGTTGTCCACCGGGACCGCTGGCGGCTCCGCTCCCACCGCGGCACTGACACAAGGGACCGGGGTGCGTAGGAGAGGCAGGGTTTACCCCTCCTCTTGCACCGGAGCCGCTTGGCTCCGCTCCCACGCCGTCACTGAAACGAGGGGACGGCGTGCGTAGGTCGGAGTTGGGTTACCCCCGCTCCGACCGCCGGAGCCACCGCCTGCCCGCGGCGGAGAAATTCCGACCCGCTTGCCCCCGAACTTGGCGATCGCCCAATCAGCGCGACCGAGCAATCGTTTCAGCCGGCGATGCAGTGCAGCTCCGAGGGCCATAAGAGCGTGATGGACCTAATCGCGAAAGGGTTGTCTGCTCGGTAGAGCCCCGTAAATTAGGCTGAGTTCTTCTGATGAAGTAGCTCAATGTTCTAAGTCAAGGGGGGATGTGTCTATGACTATCAGGGGTGGCGCATTGGGAATCCTGTGTTCGGCATTTTTATTTACCTTCTTTACCACAGGCGCATTCGCTAGCGGCATGGATGAAATCAGGAAGGGGATAGCCCGGTGCGCCGAAATGGCGAGTGATGTTCAGCGGCTGGAATGTTACGACGGCATGGCTCACCAACTCGACTTTACACCCGAGGTAACGTCGCGGATCACCGCCTCGAAATGGCGCGTCAAAATAGACGAGTCAAAATTCGATGATAGCAAGAGTGTGTATATGTACGTCGAATCAGACGAGCCCGTGCGGATCAGCCGCTACGATACGGTCCGACCCACGTTCTGGGTTCGCTGCAAAGAGAACACCACCGCCACCATCGTAAGCTATGATCACTTCCTCGGGTCCGGCGATATGCTGGTCGAGTATCGAATAGATCGCGAGCCAGCCCGCAACGACCGCTGGAATATCTCCACAAACCACAATTCCATTGGTCTGTGGCGTGGTCAGCAGTCCATACCCTTTATCAGACGCTTGTTCGGAAAGGATACTCTACTGGTTCGGCTCACACCCTACGGCGAAAATCCTGCGACAGTCTCGTTCACGATCTCGGGATTGCGTGATGAGATTGGTCCGCTTGCCCAAGCCTGCAACTGGTCGCCGTGAAGGCCCGACGGGACGAATACGACATATGTCAGAAACGAACCATTTGATCTTACAGCATTTTCTGATTTCTCGTGCAGCACTTACTCGTAGCGGGAAAACACAGTGAACTAGGCCTGTGCTGTTAGAGCAGCACCTCATAAATTAAGCCGGAGTTGCTCTTTCCGAAGGGAGGGAGTTGCTGTCGCAGTAAGAATCAGTTCAAGCCGATGTGGCCAGCTTAAACAAATTTTTTCAGGCCGAGTCTTCATGTCAAGGTACGTTTCGCGCCGATTAATTGCCTGCAGAACGCAGACCGAGGAGATCATCCGGGATTTAGACGCACCGCTTCAGGGCCGAGTTGTCGTTCTCCTCGCCGAGCCTGGCGGAGGCAAAACAGCCTTCTCCAAAGCCCTAGAACAGGCGTGTAACGCGCAACGTTTCACGGCTTCCGGATTTGCGTCATGGGGGCCGCGGAACGCTGAGCTAGCAAAAGACCGGTTGGTGATCGTGGACGGCCTCGATGAGATCGCCGGAAAGCGCTGGGGCGATGGCGTCGATGTAGTGCTTCGGCGACTTCGCAAACTCGGTTGCCCGCGAACCCTCATTACGTGTCGCGCAGCCGAATGGGAAGGCGCGCGCAACAAGGCGCTGCTCCAGGAGATCTACGGAGAAGATCCCGTTGAGACGCGTTTCGCTCCTTTCTCGTCCGAAGAGTTGGTCGCGCTCATCGATTCGTTCGAATCAGATGTCGATGCGCGGAAGTTTGTCGTCGAGACCGAACGCCGCGACCTTGGAGATATGCTTAGCAACCCGGAAAGCCTTCGGCTCCTGGTCTCGTCGGTGAAAGGAGGGGCTTGGCCGAATACGCGAGTTGAACTGTTCGAGCGCGCGACTCAGAACGCCACTCGGGAGACGAACGAGCGGCGAAAAACGTCAGGCGGTATCGACAAGCAGCGTCTGATCGACTCTGCGGGAGGGATCTTCGCTTCCATTCTTTTGAGCGGCTTGGACGGAGTGGACTCCGTGCGGGACGACGCGCCGAGATTTCCGAGCCTCCTCTCCTTCGATGGCGACGATTTGGAATCGCACCAAGCCGCGATCAATACGCGCCTCTTCAAAAGCGAGGGAGGAACGCGCCTCGCACCGTCACATAGAATGGTCGCCGAGTACCTGGGTGCACGGTGGCTGGCTAGGCGATTGTATGATCAAGAGTTGTCGGTTCGGCGGATTACCATGACCGTGGCACCCGATGGCTCCGTTCGCACGGATCTCAGAGGCTTGCATGCATGGCTCGGGGCACTTGGCCCCACCGACTTCCGCCGGCAGGCGATCGATCGCGATCCCTACGGTGTCCTCCGCTACGGAGATCCTTCAGGCTTCTCGATTACCGAAAAGCGTCGGCTCCTGAGGCGGCTGCGAGGACTTGCAGAAGATGACCCGTATTTCCGGGCGGCCGAAGGATGGACACGGCCTATGATTGCGGGCTTCCTCGATCCAGCGATACGCGATGAGGTCATGGCTGTTCTGACCGATCGCAACCGCAACTATCACCTCAGCACGTTGCTTTTGGCCGCGATGCGAGGATCAAAGTTTGCAGAGACGTTGGTCTCCGATCTGCTTGAGATAGGAGAGGACGAGAACCGCCCATATGGCGAGCGGTCGGATGCCTTGGAGGTTCTCGACCATCTGCCTGGAATCGGCTGGTCTGGTCTCTTGGAACGCCTGCGACGACGCCGAACCGAAGATGCCGCCCGCCTCTCTCTGAAAATTGTCGTAGATCGGGGGAGCAAGGCTCTCACGCCCTGTCTCATTGCCGATGTGATCGCCGACGCAATGCTTATCAACAGCGGCGACAGGCATGCCCATCTTTCGAGACTCGATTACGGCTTTGTCGAGAGATTGCCGGTATTATCACTCGAGCCCGTTTTGGACAGACTATCTGAACGCATGGTGTTCATGTGCACCGGGCGACGGCGATATGACTGCGGATGCATTCAGGCACTCTCCCCGGCTGTTATCCGGCTGGTGGAGCGTCGCTTCCGTGAAGGTGGGGAGTCGCCAACCGCAGATCAGGTATGGCAGTGGATTCGCAAAACGCACATCGTCCAAGGTCGCGGCTCCAAAAGCGAAGCGGCATCAGCAGCCCTGAAAAGGAACGACAATCTTCGGCGCGCGATTCAAGCGCACGGCCTTCGAGATCCGGATTTCGAGGAGAACTCGTGGATGGCGCTTTGGCGCATCACCGAGAAGTTGGACGGACTTCAGCTCTCCACGGCCGACATAGTGCATCACATGAACGTGGCCGCGGATTCGGGACCTTCAACAGAAAGCGTCGCCCTTTGGGCGGATCTTGCGCGGTGGGGAGCCCAGAATGACGAGGTACAGGCCGTTGCGAAACGGCACGGTGAGGCGCTTCCAGAACTTGCAGAAAAATGGGCGGAGATTACGCGCCCACACAAGCCATCCTACGCAGAGTTGCGATTTAAGGCGAGCGAGCGGAAATCGAAACGAGAAGCCGAGGCAAAGAAACGCGCGCGATGTCAAGCGTTCAACGCGGTCCGCACCGATATTGAATCTGGCTCACATGTCGGATGGCTAATCGAGATCGCTCAGGCCTATCTGGGTCATTCCATCGAGATTTCGGGAGAAACCCCCGAAGATCGTCTCTCGGATCTCTTAGGGCACAACGGTGTCAGTAGTGCGACCTCCGGTCTGCGGACTGCGCTTCGCCGGGACGATTTGCCGACCCTCGAGCAAGTCGCACAGGCCAAGAGCGAAGGAAAACACTGGTCTTTTGAGCGAGTAATGTGCGCGGGAATCCTGGCGCAGGTTAGAGCTGGTGAACGCGTTGAAGAGATGCCCTTGTCCGTTCTCGAGGCCGCTCGCGCCTCGACTTTCTTCGACGACGCATTTGAAAAGGAAGGGGAGACGCGCGAGGCCCTTGAAACAGTGATTTTCGCCAACAAAGAGCGAGTCGAACGATTTGCGCGCCGTCTCTTCGAGCCCCAACTTGCTGCTGGGCGTAGACATATCGGTGCCCTGCATTTGTTAACAGGGGATGATCGTTTCGCGTCCTGCGCGGGCCGATTAGCGCTCGAATGGCTTGAGACAGTCCCAGATGCTGATGCGAATGTCCGGCGCGAGCTCATGACCGCTGCGATCCTATTCGGCGGTCGTACCGCGGTGACTGATCTTGTCCGTCGCCAATGCGCTCTTCTTGACGAGGCCGAACACCGCGGGGCGCTCGAAATGACGGACCCGGAGGCTCGCGCTCTTTGGATACCCGCTGTCTTCCTTCTGGACTTTGAGACGCATCGATCGATTGTTCAGGCATTTGCAGAGGAAGCACGCAGCCGGCTGTGCCTATTTCGGGGAATCACGTACCCCGACATTATCCACCGCCGCCGAGAGGACCCTCTATCTTGGCCCCGGCTAGGCCTCGGCCAGAATCGCTTCCTGCTTGAGACGTTTGCCGCGAAGTGGCCGGCGGCTGATCCTCCCCGCAGCGGATGGGTTGGTGACATGAACCCGTGGCATGCGCACGAGTTCTTACGACAACGCGTGCAGGAGATCGGGGCGTCTGACGAATCATCGGTCGGCGAAGTGCTCGACGCGCTAATCGGGGATCCCACCCTGCATCATCATCACGACGAACTGCGCCACCTGCGGGCAGGTTGGCTTCGGCGACAGCGCGATGCCGCCGCGGAGGTCCCAGATTTTGAAGCGGTTCGAGCGGTCATGGCGGGAGGCGCTCCCAAGTCCGTTGCCGACCTCCAAGCAATGACGATGGACGCGCTGCAATGGCTGCAAGAGGAGGTCCGAGACGGAGACACGAACGGATGGGTTCCGTTCTGGAATGGAGAAGTGCCGCACGGCGAAAACGACTGCCGCGACCGCATTCTCGACCGTATCCGGCCCAAGTTCGAACCGGTCGAGGTCCAACTTCGGCCCGAATGCCGAATGCCAGATGACAAGCGAGCGGACATTGTCGCTTCGCTTGTGCGCAACGGCGAAATACACGATCTGCCAGTAGAGGTGAAGGGTCAATGGCACAAGGAGGTCTGGAGCGCTGCCGCCGCCCAACTCGATGAACGCTACACCCGATACGTCAACGCGCGCGGTCGCGGAATTTATCTCGTTCTGTGGTTTGGACCCATCCCGGGAAAGAGCCTCCGTCGGCATGCCGACGGCCGACCGATGCCGCAGACGCCACGGGAGCTCGAGCAGATGCTTTGTGCGGATCTTTCGGAGGGGTTGCGAAACCGGATCGACGTGTTCGTGCTTGATGTGTCTAAACCGAAGCCAAGTTGAGCCGCACCCCACTGCGGCCGAAGGCTGGGGAGTCGGTTTCGTTATGTCCCTCTACAGCAGCGAGGAAGGGATGAAGCCGGTTGGCAGATCGATCCAAGTGATGCCTCATGGGATTCCTCCATGAAGTACATCTGAGCGGGCGCGATGGCCCGCTCCAGCTTCTCGATGCGCCGAATGACCGCGCTCATGCCTCCTCCCGGTCAGACTCGCCTGCATCACTAACGATTCTGATCAAGACCACGCGGGCGCCTTCGGGCGGACCTCCCGAGCCAAAATGACGGGCAAACGCCGCCTCCTCGCTTTCGCCTTCTTCGCAGAGAATGACTGCTCCGTCTGGACACGTGGACGAACGCCGCCGCTCGACCTTGTCCAACCGCCGCTGCAAAGCCCTCATGCCGAATGGCCCACCTTTTTGCTCACATGGCAGCCCGCGGGTCCAGCCGTCCACCGCCCGCATCAGTCCACGACCTGCCGACGGGTCAGCATTGCTCCACACAGCTTCTCCGGCTTGTCGTCGTCCCGCCCTTCCAGCTGCTCCAGGGCCGCGGAATGACTCTCATGGCCCGCTTCCTGTCCGTTCCAGCTCGCCCAAGCGCCGCTCGATCTCCACCGTCTCGATGGCCCGCCGCTTCAGCTCCAGCGCGCCGATGACGGTGGACGCTTCCGCCGGCGTGATCGTCCCTTCGCCCATCGCTTGCAGCGCCGTCGAGATGGCTGCCAGGACATCGTCGGGCGTCTTGATCCCAAGCAGCGGCAGCTCGATCGGCCGGTCCTTGGCGTTCGGCACAAGCTTGTCGGCCAGGATCTTCGCCGCCGCGATTCGCTGGTCCGTCGTCGGATATGCCTTTACCTGCTGGTCGGCGTCCTTTGTCGGCGCGGTCTCGACCGGCTCGCCCCGCATGATCCGCGTCAGAAACCCGATCGGGTCCGCTTCCTGCTCGATGCGAGTTCGGCTCGCGAACGTCGCCTTGTTCGGCGTCCCCGGCTTGCGGCCGCCCCGGCGTTCACCGGGTTTCGATCCACGACTCATCGCTAGTCTTTGCTACTTCTGCAGTCATCGTTCGTGTTCCTCGCGTCAGCCCGTTTGCAATCCGATAGCCACGGATCTGCGGTCCATGACCGCGCAGCTCGGTTCATCAGTAGGACGGTCGGCTAAGGCACCCATGTGCCGATTCTACCACGGTCGACAAATAGAGCTGTCCCGCGTGACACCGGGGTACTGGGTCAGTTTGATGGAGGTGTGCTTTGTGCCAGAGGCCGACACGGGTATCGCCCCGCAGAGGGACTTTAGCCCTTACGCCCTAGATGTCAGGCAGCGGCCGGATTGCGTCGGCACCGAACCATTTCGTCAGCGTCGTGAGTGCTGGCTGGCTCAACTCCTGCGTGAAGAGCACCGCCAAGCGGCGCCTCGGCCGCGAACAGGCGACGTAGAACAGATTTCGGTTGCGAACGAACGCGTCCTGCTTGTCGGCAGGGATGCCATTTTCGAACCAACAGAGCATCTGCTCAAAGTTGTACTGGTTCCACCCCCGGCCGACCACGACCAGCACATTCTCGAACTCTGCGCCCTTGACACCGTGCTTGGTCGCGAACGGTGTGAGACCGTCAATGTAGCGGTCGAGTGCGATAATTTCGCCGTACGGTACGGCGCGCAACTTGCGCAGCCGTGACACCCACGAGACCTCACCCTCCTGAGGCTCCGGGGGGAGCTTGGCGAAGTCCCGCTCCCGGTCCTCGACCTTTTCTGGCAAGCGAAGATGGCCGCACGCTCGGAGGTGGTCGAGCACCTGGCCGACATCGCCGATCTCACGAAGGTCGAGAAGCCGGGCTATGGTCTTGGCCCAAGCAAGCTTGGCGCCGTGCGAGGCGATCGGCGGAGCGCCTGTCCCCAAGGCCTCGAACATCGCGCCGTAGCGCTTGGCCACAAAGGCCGCGCAGGCCGGCTCAATGATATCCACTAGGTAGGCGATGTGGGGATCTTCCTTCTTGATGAAGGCGTCGTTGTTACGGAAGGCAGCGGCGATACTCGCGTAGCCCTGCTCCTTGGCCAGGATGTTGTGGGTGAGCATTAGGATCTTGGCGTGAGCAGGATCAAAGTTCCAACCCGACTTCCCTAGTTCGGCCTTCGTGTGTTCCAGGTAGGCGTGCGCGGCGTCTGGACTTACGTCGCCCTTCCAATGCGAGCCGCCCTGGCGCTGTCCCTTCCATGCATTGGTGTGGAAGACGATTGCCTCGCCTGGCGCTTTCGGATCCCTCACCATTTGGATCAGGTCCGGACGCATACGGTTCAATGGGTCGACGATGGCCTGCGTCGAGCGGAAGTTCGCCTGTTTCCCGATCACTGTTAGCCGTGGATGAGCGACCTTGCCGCAACCATCGCCGTAGATTTTCTGCCATTCGTCTCCAAAGAGCCCGATGAGCGGCCCCTCACCAGTGTCAAGAAAATGGGACTTCAGGGCCTCGACGAACCCTGCGTCGGTGTCTTGGTATTCATCGATGAACAGGATTGGGTACCGCGACGTGAGAACGCGCCGGAACTTCGGCTCGGCCAAGCAGGCCACCATCAGGGCCAGAACATCGTCATGGCGGAGAGAGGCGACCGCGTCGTCCACCCTCAGAAAGCCGAGGTCGTACTCGACCCATTGCCCCTTCAGACCCCCAGCCTCCCCGATCGCTTCTGGCCACTTTTCGATGCTGGGCAATAAGGAACGCAAGTGCGGCTGGAAGTCCTTCAGAATGGACCAGCAGAAACCGTGTATCGTGTCCGAGTGGATCGCGAGATGGCGGTCGGTGCGCGCTTCGATCTCATCCTTGGCGACATTGGTGTAAGTAATGCAGGCGATCTGCTGATGATCGCGGATGAGTTTCGCGCCGCGTTCTGCCAGCAGCCGCTGCAAGGCGTCGATGAGCGAGTAGGTTTTGCCAGCTCCCGCGCCGGCTTCCAGTACGAAGCATCCGCCAGCGTCGATGCAGGCGTGCAGCTTGTCGAGTGCAACCTTGGAGGCGATCTCTGCGGGGTTTGCGGGATCTGGCTCAGCCATCGGCGCCAATCTCCACCACGGCCACCGCTTCGACCATGAAGTTGACCGGTGCCGGCGGTGGTACAGCTAAATCCTTGGCGAGCCACAGCAGCGCCTCGGCGATGTACTTCGGCGGCGTCCAGTCGGTCTTGTCGATGGCGTGTTCCAGTGCGAAGGCGGACTTCTTTTTGGTCTTGGCGAGCGCCTCAGCCTTCTCCTCAAGCTCGCCATCTGGGACGGCATCCAACCCGAAGAGGATCTTGTTGGCGAGCATGAAGGCGTCCTCAAAGCTCCGGCCGCAAGGCGCTCCATCCGCCTCCGGGATCTGAAAAGCCAATCGACGGATACCTTTGATGCGCTCGGCCTCGGACTTTGCAACCAAGGCCGCCGGCTCGACCGCAGCGCCCCCAAACCAGTCCGTGATACAGGCGTTGCTGGTCGCCACGCCTTCCGAGACTCGGCAACCGTCCCCCGTCGCGTTTAGCGGATCGATATCGGTGATAATCAGCGCAGGCAGTTCCAAGAAGTCGAGCAGCTTAAAGAACCGATGGGCATAGGCCCCACCGACCTCCATCACGGTCAGATACTGGCTGGCAAGGTTTGGCGCCGTCGCGTCCTCGGCATCCACCTTCTTGATCATTTCGGGCAGCAACAGCCGCTCGGTCGTCCCCTCGATCAGCACCGCCTTATCGGCGAAGAAAAGATCACAGCGCGTGAGGGTCAGATATTGGTGCAAGAAATTGCGGTCAGCCTCCGGCTCACCGCCTAGGCCGTCACGCAGATCCTTGACCTGCGCCGTGCGGAGCCCCGTCGCTTCCGGATCCGGCGCGGCCAAGAAGTAGCGAATGGCCGTGAAGGGCGCCGCGTTGGCCATGTGGGGCGAATGGGTGGAGATTACGAACTGAACCGGCCAAGGGACGCCGTCATTCATCTCCTTTACGAAAACATCTACGATCTTCTCGATTTGACTAATGAACACCTCCTGCATCTGCGGGTGCAGGTGTGCCTCAGGCTCCTCGATGAAGACGAGGTGCACGCCCGCGGCGGCGGCACGGGCTTTGAAGGTGCGGAAGAAGCCCAGGAGCTGTAGCAGAATGTATATGAGGTTCCGTGCGCCGAGGCCATTATAGGCTTCCGGAAGTGTAAGGCCGTTCACGCCCGTGTAGCGAACCTTCGTGTGGCTCTGCAGCAGGCGTTCGACGTTGAACGTGGTCTCTGTGACCAGGCCCGGGTCTGAAAGGCCCGGATAACCAAAGAGCTTGAAGGTTGGCAGCAGCCCCGTCACGTGCTGGCTGATGTTCTCATGCAGTTCGCGCTGGATTCCCTCTACGGCCTGCTTCAGCTGTTCGGCAGTGCTCTTGTCCTTCGGGTCGGCCGAATCGGCGACCGCAGTCGCGAAGAGGACTTGCAGGACCTTGCCCAGCACATCGCGGTCGCGATTGGTGGTATCGTCTAGACCGCGCTGGGCGGTGATCAAATCACCGCGGACAATCGCGGCCAGCTGCGACAAGTCCATGGCCTTACGATTAGTCGGGTCGTTTGGATCGGCCGCGTGAATAGTGAGCGTGTAGGTCGACGAGATCCGATCTTTGATGACTCGGAAGAAGCTATTTTTTCGCTCGAGCGGCGTCGCGCCGTCCTCGCCGATACCGCCAAGCAGCGCTGTCAACTTGCCGTCACTCGGGGCGAAGCACACCACGACCGCCGCTTCGCAGCAGTCCGGATCGAGATCGATTATGCAAGCGCTCAACGCACCTAGATTCTGCGCCTCCTTGTCGTAGGCGAGCGTCAGTTGCACCTCGATGACTGGAAGGACACTTCGGACCTCGTTCTGTCTCTTACCCTCTTTCAGAAGCTGCGCGGCCTTCCAAAACCCGTCATGAGCGGAGAGCGAGAAGTCTTCCAGCCTGAAGGTCGGCTTCTGATCGACCAACAGCCGACGGAAGAGCTCTGTGAGCGAGGTCTTGCCACTGTTGTTGCGGCCGACGACCAAAGTAGTTCTGGGTTCCAGAAGAAGCGAGACATCCTTCAACAGCCGAAAGTTCTTAACATCAACACGCTTGATATGCATCGCGCCCCCGTTCGTCCCCAGACGCACGCTACAATCTAAAATAGTTTTGGTGAAGATTTTACGAATTGTGCGGGTGCCTTGCCGACGCGGAGGCACGTAGTGAAACCGCTCCTCTCCGACTCAGCCGCTGTCGAGGCGAGTATCGACGAAGCGTCGCTCGGCCTTATTCAGGCCGATGGAGGCTTTGGGTCCTTCGTCCGCTTGCTTGTCAGGCTGAACCGGGAAGAAGGCGTTTTTGGACCGCAAAGTCAGTTGTAGAATGACCGCTCAGAGTCGCTTCTGTTGAAAGACTCTGTAGACTCAGCTCGGCTGCAACAATTGAATCGTCACGGCGCGCATGGCGTAATAGCAACACACTTGATCACTGCCCGCGCAGCGCCCAGTCGTTGAACAGGTCTTCCAGAGCGAGACGCACGGCCCGCCGATCCTTGACTTCCTCTTCCAGAAGTTCGCCGCGGTCGATTAAGGCGGCGATTGCGTCCTCGTAGAAGGCGATCGGCAGCACGAACTGCACGCCGTTCCGCCGTCGCTCCCGCTCGCGGCGCTTTCGGTCCCTTGAGCTCACAATGCCCCGTCCAGCTGCCAGAGCGGAACTTGGCCGGGCGCGCCGGCCCGACCGCGCCGAAGTCTTTGCTTTCCGCCGTTCCTCGTCCGCAGCTTCACGGCATCGGCCGATACCTCGACAACGTCGCGCCCGATCAAGAACCGGACGAGCCCGGCATGATCCAGCCGCGCCATAGGCGCCCGCGCGTCCATGCCGAACAGGTCCGCCGTCGTCCACCCCAACTCCGAGAGCCGCCCGCCCCAGCGGTCCAGCAGCCGGCCGCAGGCATCGACCAGCGATTCCCAATCCGATTGCGTGATCCCGGTCGGGCAGGGCATGGCGCACAAGCACGCATAGCCCTCCGCCCACTCGCACGGGATTCGGCCGTCGTGCTCGATAATCGCCGCGCGTTCCTCGCAATCGCCGGTCGGGTCCGAAGCAGCGGCCTCCGGTGCTGTTTCTCCCCCTGTGTCGTTAGTGCCATTAGCTGCCGTTAGGGTCGAAACGGGGCTATTGGCACCTATTGCCACTATCGGCACGGGGTCGGAAAAGGGGGCGGCCTCATGAAACGCCTGGAGCCACTTGCTCATAACGCCACCTCCCTCAGCTTCGGATTGACCCGGTAATCCTCTCTCTGCCGGCCGCACGATCCGCCTTCGCGGGCGGGCGCGGCAATCAACCAGTCGGCATCTTCGAGGTGAGTGATTGCGGCCCGGATCTTATCGGCGGACCGCAGGCCGGGGAGTCTGACCCGGCGGCGGAGGTCTCGCGCATTCAACAGAGCGGGGCGCTCTCTTCTGATCCACCGGGCCAGGGTGGCGGCGTTACGCTCGTCCTCCGGCAGCGCTGCGTCCCCATAGGCCCGCTCCGCCATCGGCTTGAAGTAGTCTTCGACCAGCGCTACAGCCCCGATGAGGGCCGCTTTGCCGACCGACTCCGGCTCGCCCCGGTCGGGAGCAGCGGCCCACCAGAGGTATTCGAGAACAAGCGACAACCGGAGGACGATTCCGGGGAGCTTGCCCCAATGGCTCGTGAGCAACCCGCTCGTGGCCGCCTCGGACTCGGCGTGCTCTTGCCGCCAGCCATCGAGAACGGCTAAGCCGTCTTCGGCCAGAGGCAACGTGATCGGCCGGGGATTTCCTTGGTCATCGGTCCCCATCCGAAGGGCGAGAAGACGGCGAAACGCGGCCATCGCCGCAACGTCGTCGGATACTTGCGAGGGCCGCCGGGGCGGAATGGGCTCGGGCCAGATCAGCAGAAACCGGGACGCCAGCCCGTCGTCATCACCGGCCATCAAGGTCGAGGCGAGCCGGTCGGGCTGGATGCCGCCAAGGACGCAAACCGACAGATGGGGAATGGTGATCGGTTCCCGCCCCGTCTTCACCCGGTCAACGGTGAAGGAGCGGCCGCCGAACGCCTCGATCCACAAGGCCCGGTCGCCCCCGTTCGAGTACCGCCCGAAGGAATCGAGCCAGCCGGCCAACTCGTCCCGCGTGAGCAGCAAGCCCTTCGGGTTGACGGAGTGGAGATTGGCGAGAGCCTCCGGCGTCACGTCGCTGGTCCGCAGCCGCGGCCGGGCCGGCTCGACCGGCTCCACCGCTTCTGCCGGGAGTTGCGGTGCGGACCAACCGTTCTTGGTCGCCTCCTTGACCTCTGATTTCCACCGCTCGTGAAGGGTGTGGGCGATCTCCTTGTCCGTTTGCCATCGTCGCAACCGCTCAGGGTGATCCGCCGCCAGATCGCTCTCCAGCGCCCTCAAATGGTCGATGACGGCCGCCTGCCCCGGCGACTTCGCCGAAGACGGGCGGCCGACCAGCGCGATCCAGAGTACGGGCGGCTCGCTCCACTTCTGCCACGGTGAAACCCAGCGGGCGTTGCCGATCAACGCGGACGCTCCCGCGAGAAGCGAGCCGAGCACGTAATCAACCGGGCACCCCGCACCTTCGGCGGTTGCCGCCATCCAGCCGGACCAGAAGGGGCCGAAGACGCCAACCGGCGGTCGCGGCGCCGTCCGCCGGCTTCCGTTCACGACCGAAAGGTCCGGCTCCGGCCAGCATCCCGTGAACACTTCGGCGCCATCCACCGCGTTGCGGATGCGCGTCGCTGCATCAATGTTCATCGCTCGGAACTCCACGCAGAATGTCGTTGAAGTCGCTCCCGAGAGGCGGCCGCGCCATGCGGACGATGCGGCCTTCGGCCATGAAGCGGCGGCCGGCGCGGATCAACAGCGCCTCGGCGCTCTCCGGGTCGCGGCTGTCGGCGTCGGCGCAGATGACGACCTCGCGCACGACATCCGGAAACCGAATGCCTGGGCGGCCCATGTCCGGCTCCTCGGCCGGCAGGACGCGTCCCGGCAGGCGGGGATGGGGCTTGCCTGGACCGAAGCCCGCCCCGGCGATGTTACCGAGACTGAGCGCCGCCCACCCCGGCAGGCCGGGCACGGACTGGACCACGGAGAGGGTCGTTTCGATGCCCTCACCGATAGCCAACCGCTCGCCCGCCTTGGCGAAGCGCACCGCGCCGCCCCAGCAAATGCCGCCCATCTTCTTGGGGGAGGACACGCCGGCCTTGCCTCGGCCGTCGGACGTGAGAAACGTGCGGTGGATTCCGGTGATTGACCCGTCCGCGCCCTGCACGGCCCCGACAAGGGTCGGAAGCATAAGCCCCGTCTCCCTGTGCTCCAACGCCGCGGCGTAGCGCAGCGTCGGCACGGCCAGCAGCTCGGGCGAGGCGATGCCCCGGTGGCGTAGGTAGACCTCCCCGAGTGTTCCCGGCAGCGCCGTCGCCTCGCGCCAGATTCGCCGGGACCATGCGATCAGGTCGCGTCTCCGGTCCTCGAGATCCCGTGGCGATGGCCGTTCAATCGCCGGCCTCGGGGCGCCCGCCGCATCGTCTCGACCGGGCAGCAGCCCGGCGCGGCTCGCCAGGGCCTCGAGCGCACCCGGGAACCGAAGCCCGCCGAGCCGTTGCAGGAAGGCGATGGCGTCGCCGTGCGCCCCGCAGCCGAAGCAATGGAAGAAGCCCTTTTCTTCGCTGACGGTGAAGGACGGCGTGCGCTCGTCGTGGAACGGGCAGGCCCCGACGTGATCCCGCCCACGCCGCATCAACCGAACGTGCCCGCCGATCAACTCGACCAGCGATGTCCGTGCCCGCACGTCGTCCAGGAAGGCTTCCGTGAACCGCGGCGCGTTCATAGTGGCAATCCCTTCCGCCGCCGGGCCGCGGCCTCCTGCGAGGCCGCGATCAGCTCCCGGAGCAGCATGGTGCTGATGGTCCGATCGGTCACGGCCGCACCCCCAATCCCGCCAGAGCGGCAACGACGGTGGCGACGTGACGCAGCAGATCGGCGCGGCGGGTCAGCCAGCGCGCGGCGAAAATCTCGCTTCTGGGTGCTGTGGAGCCTGCTCTCCGGGCACCAACAGCGCCCGCGTTAGCGAGTTCTTCGGAGGCCCGGCTGCTTGCCCCTGCCGGGCCTCGTACTTCAAGCCGCGGCATCGCCTCCTCCCGTGTCCGAAGTGGAGCGGCGCTCCCCCGCGGCAAGGAAGGTATCCAGGGCCGAACGGCGATAGCGGACCAGACGCCCGATCTTGACGTAAGCTGGACCGATGCCCTCAAGGCGCCAACGCTGCATCGAGCGAGCGGAGACGGGCCGATCCTCGCCACCAAGGTAGCGGCCGGCCGCATCTTCGTCGTACAGGGGATCGTTACCAGCGGGCGATACACTATCGGCCACTGGCGCCGTAGACGAGTTGAGATCAGGCAATTGCACCTCCATCGAAGGCGCCTGCTTGGCGCCTACGGACCGCCTATCTGGCGGCGACCAACGCGGGGATGCGTCGGCTGGAGGTGATTAATTGCACTCAGGATTGGGGGACGGCACCAGTCCCGTTGACCCTACGTGTCCCCCTTCCTCCTTCGGAACCGCTTGATCGTCTGCGTGATAGCATCGCGCCTCATCTCGACACCGAGCGGTTTGAGGCAGTGGACGACAAAGTCCATGGACTGCGCCCCTTTGGCCTGAAACGGCCGGCCGAAGTGGCGCTCATAGATTTCGGGCAAATCTGCGCCGATGAGATGCGATTGAGCTGACGGCCCGGCAGCATTCACCTTGGGATCGCCATGCACATCGTGCTGGAGGTACAGCCTCGCGCGATTCGCACAATCGCGGAAACCGGCCGCCGCCCGTATTAGATCTCTCGCCGCGCCCAGGACTGGATCAGGATTGAATGTCAGGCTGTCCCCGATCGTCCCGGCGAACCTGGATAAGGCGATTAAAACGTGGTTGGGAATCCGGGGCTCGGCGTCGGGCCCAGCATCCCTACTGCCAGCGAATAGCTTTAGGACCCGCCGCGTGGCATCCTCGATCGAAGCCAACATCTCTTCGCGGGCTTCGTTGGCAGGAAAACTCTGAGCCGCTGTCCGCCAATCGTAGCAGAAGGCCGCGTGTTCGAGATCCCTTTTCAGCGCAGCCGGACCGGCGTCGGACCGCAAGCCGCCGCCGGCCTCTATGATCTGCTCAAGGACTTTTTCGGAATAGTACATCCAGCATCGCCCCTACCGGCGCCAACCCTACAGAAGAACGTCGGGGCGGCAGGCCGGGTGTTAGGGACCCGGCACTCGGCCGCGACACCTAGCCGCCCCAAGCCCTCAACCTCTCAACCTGACCACCTCGGCCGCCTCTGCTTTCTTCGCTGCCGCCAAGATGCGCTGTCCATGTTCCTCGATCGCCTCACGCGCCGGATCGGCCCCGAGGCGCGCATAGGTCAGCGTGGTCGAGATGTTGGCGTGGCGTAGTGCATCCTTGATGGTGTTGAGATCGACCTTGGCCTGAGTCATCCACGAGCCGACCGTTCGCCGGAGGTCGTGCAGGCGGACATCCTCGACGCCCGCCGCTTGCCTGATGCGATCCCATGCCTTCCAGATGTTCACCAGATGCTTGCCCTTCTTGGCCCCCGGAAATAGGTAAGGATTGTCTTTGATCGCGGGGAGCGCCTGGAACAGCGCGACGGTAGGGCCGTTTAGCGGCGCATGTTGCTCATCGCCCGCCTTGGTATCGGGGAGCCTTAGAAGTGCCCTGTTCCAATCAACGTCAGTTCGCTTCGCTTGAAGCAGCTCCGTTTTGCGGACGCCGACAAGGAGATAGGTCCATAGCGCCCCGCGAATGTAGATGTTCGGCTCCGCGTCGATAGCCGCCGCCAGCGCTGGGACCTCTTCGGGCAGAACCCACCGCTTGCGCTTCTTCTCTCGAAACCGGGTGATATCCGTTGCGGGGTTCGGCGCCGTCTCGTCTATGATGTGCCAGACTCGCGCGAGCTTGAACATCTTCCGGAGGATTTCAAGGAGTCGGTTCGCCTCATAAGGCGCCCTCTTCCCTATCCTCTTGTGGAGGTCGGCTATCTCGTCGCGGGTAATCGAGGCCGCTTTGCGACCAAGCCAATCGGCCGGAATATGGTTGTTCAGGCGGCGCTCATCCTTGGCCCAGGTCTTCTTATGAACCTTGGCGTGATCGGATATGTATTTCTTAATCAGATCGTCGAGCGTCTTCCGGACCGCCGCCTTGCGCTTCTCGTCGAGCGGGTCTTTCCCCTCTTCGACTTGGACGATGTATTTCCGCGCCCACTCGCGCGCCTTCTCCAAGGTCAACGGGCCGAAGTCGCCCAGAGCCATAAGACGCTTTCGACCGTGAACGCGATAGGACAGGACAAAGGCTTTCCGACCGGATGGATAGACGCGGACCCCAAAGCCGGGTTGCGTGTCATCCCATCGGACATCACGGCTTTTGCCGTCGCCTTCATAGGCGAGCGCCTGAATGCGGGATTTTGTCAGCTTCATTGCCAGCCCCCCTACCGGCTGTGATGGCGCTCGATCCGGTCTCGACGGCTCAAGTCACCACTAAGTCACCAGGAGAGAGAGTAACACCGGCGAGTCATGGCGTAAACGAACAAACCAATATCAAGAAAATTCAAGATGATACGGGGATGCAAAGAACAGGGGAGCATCGGCGGCGTACGATGAACAGTGGCTGTTAACCACCGTGTCGCTGGTTCGAGTCCGGCCCGGGGAGCCAATCAAAGCGAGGGGTTGGGTCAGATAGGCCTAGCCCCTTTTTGCTTCCGGGTGACACATGGGTAACAGCGGGGCCGATTTCGGCGGCATTTCCCGTTCCCTCTCGCCATGCTGTCGGGGTAGACCGAAGCCATCGTTTCGCGCCTGATAGCCCGTGCCAATAGTGCCAATAGGTCTATGGGGGCGGGCGGCTGACCTCTGAGCCGGAGATGGATCGCTGGCGTCTCGACGGTAAAAAGCTCGCGCCGTTGCAGATGACGGACCTGACTAACACGTTCAGGCGGGCGCTCGGTGGCGCCTACAGCCCGGTCTTGGACAGTTCCATCTCCCAGGCGGTCAAGACTTGATCCAGGACGAGCGCGAGCGGATGCCTCGTTCCGTCGTCCTCGACGAGGGTCATCTGCTCACCGCTTCCGTACCGGCCAACGCCAACGGCGCCCCGGTCGTGCGCGTCCCAGGCGAGGCCGAGCGTCAGGTGCCGCGCGCGCACCTCGTTCCGATACGCCGTCGCGCTCGCGATTCCCGCGAGCCTGGCCGGGTCATGACGCTGAAGATGGCGGAACATCCGCTCGGCCATCACATCGGCCTGTGCGAGCGCCTGGAGTGCCTTCTGGCGGGACAGCCTGTCGCGCCGCCATTCCTCCACCGCGGGTTTTAAGGACGCGTCGAAAAAGTTCCTGGGGGTTTCTGCCGGCATCGGCGCTCCGTCCGCCACTGCCATGGCGCTGTGCAGGCCCAGCCTCACACGAGCTACAGCTCCGCCGCCTGCGGGCAGGGCATGGGTCGAAGCTGGCGCCCGAACTCCGGATGCTCCACGACCTCGTAGCAGGTGCGTGGTTCCGTCGCGCAACCGGTCACGGTCAGCGCCGCGAGGCCGAGCGCGACTTGCGCTGCGAACCGCGCCGCAATCCTTACCGACGAACGTCCAAACCGCATCGCCTTTCCCTCGTTCTGCATTCGAGCGCACGCAGGCTCAGAGAGTATCTAACGCGGCGAAGGCATCTGGGTTGCGTCCCAGCCGCTATGCGGGGGTATTTTGCCGTCACTGCCGCGGCGCCGTGACCTAATGCCGTTTGGGTCCAGGCGCCGGCTTCTCCGCCCGCAGCGCCTCGATCACCCGCAAGATCCGCTTCCAGGTCGCATCGTCCGCTTTCTCGGTCCGTCCAGGCGGATGATCCGCTATTTCTCGACGTCCTCGGGCATAACGTCCGTGTTGGTCCAGCTGATGAGCGAGAGCACGACCCAGCGCGTGCGGTCGGAGAAGCCGTAGGCCGGCGCGGCCGGCGAGTATGGGGCCAGCGCGCCGGTCTTCATCTCGTAGATCGTCATGCCGATCTTGGCGACCCCGGTCTCATCGTTCTTCTTCAAGATGCCAAGTTCGGGCGTGCTCGCGTTCTCCACCAGGGGGATCGGGAGATCGACGCTTGGAATTCCGACGAACATCTCATTCCTGTCGGTGGAAAGCGCGCCCGACCGGATCTCGACCACGGCATCGGCCTCGGCCCTGCCGTTAACCAGCCGCCCGCCCTCTCGCAGCAGATGATTCCGGATCGCACCGACCGCGTAGTCCCGGTCGATGCTCTCGAAGTACCTTGCATCGACCCAGAGCTTCGTCCCTTGCGGGATGCCGAGATCCAGCCCATCGAGAGCATGATCGACGGCCGCCGAGATCAAGAGCTGCTCCGTTGCCGTCCGGGACGGTTCGGTACGCCGTGTGCCCGAGCAGCCGGCAGTTATCGGGGCGAGGATTGGCAGCAACAGGAACGGAGTACGGAGCAAGATGCTTCTCCCTTGCCCGCGTTAGACGCCGCTGATGTTGTTTTGTTCCCCTGCCGCGAATCCCGCTCTGTGAGAATGCGCCAATATCCCGGCTCTCGTGACACCGAACCGGCGGCAACAAAGGAGCCGCCACCGGGAGAACGAGCGACCTGCAGCCCCGGAACATCGTAGTGAGCCATCGCCCGGCGTGACCCTTGGCAGGCGGGGTGGCAACGGCCGGAACGCAGCGCCCGCGCAGGTGTTAATGACCGAAAGTGTCACTGGCAACGCAATCTGTGCGGAGGAGGTTATCGTGGCGATTGGCACAGTGAAATGGTTCAACGGCCAGAAGGGCTACGGCTTTATAGCGCCTGAGGGTGGCGGGCAAGACGTGTTCGTCCACATCTCTGCGGTGGAACAGGCCGGAATGAGCACCCTCAACGAGGGCCAAAAGGTCAGCTTCGATACGCAGACCGAGCGCGGCAAGACCTCGGCCACGAATCTTCGCGCGGCCTGAGGCGGATAAGGCTCCTCCGAGGCCTTGGCTCCGCTCCCATGGCGGCACTGACATGAGGAGCTGTCATGCGTAGGCCGGGCTAGGGTTGACCCCTCCCGGCCCACCGGAGCCGCCGCCATTTACTCCGGCGGGGTATGTTCTCCTAATGCCCCCATGGACACGCAGAGAACTTCGGAAGCGGATGTCTAAGCCGCGGGCATTCGCGCCGGCGACCAACGCTTGGCGGTATGGCGCGCTGTTTAGTGGCGACGTTATCAGTGGCGGCCATTGACCCGTCAGTCACGTCCGCCGCGGGTGCGCCCCGCCTGAACCTCTGGGAACTCTATGAGCTGCTCTGCCGCGCCAACCGGCTATCCTATGAGCCGGCGGCGGACCGGTGGTTCCTGGATGGGGCGGAGATCCTGCCGGGGACGGATCATGTCGAGTCGTTCAGTCGGGCGGTGGTCGGCTGATTGGCCGTGGCTAATCTGAACCGTCCCCGGCAGCAGCTTGTCCCGGTAGCCGTGATGATCCCAAAATTCCTTTCCGACGCTTGGTTTCCAAACGGTCGCGGCAGGAAGGCCGAACACATGTGGGACGGGTTCAAGGTTCCCGCCGCTGGCGAGCAGCGGCGGGGACCCGAGATGCTCGTCCTTATGATATCCGCTTGCGCCGACCGGAAATCAGGCCGAGGCCCGCGAGGCCGGCGCCTAGGAGAGCGAGCATGCCAGGCTCGGGGACGTCCGCTGCCGGCGGATCGATATAGGTGTAGCTCAGCGTGGCCGTGCCGGTGATCGGCCCGGACCAGGCGAAATTGCCGCAGTTCGGATCGCAGCTGCCGATGATCGCCGTGGCGATCAGGCCGTCGCCGCTCACGCTCAGGCTTTCGAAAACATTGCGGGAGTAAACATCCAGATCGAGCGTGCCGTCGCCGATGAAGCTGGCGAGCTGCGCATCATCGTAGACGAATGTCTGGTTCAGTGCGCTCGAGCCGCTGAAGTTGCCAGAAAAGCCTCGGTAGAGCCCAGAGTCCAGATTCCAGGCATTGTGCGTTTGTTGGAAGCCGACGGCATTGGAGCCCTCTGCCAGGCCGCCGCCGAAGGTGAAGCCGAAACGATTGGTGATGTTGACGGTGATCGTGCCCGCCCCGCCGGCATTGTGCGTGATGCCGCCGATCCGGGTGCCGCCGGCGCTGAACGAAAAAGAAACGGCCTCCAGCGTGCCCAGCGACGCGTCGAACATGTCGAACGCGAAGCTGCGCGTGATCTGCTGATTGAACGCACTCGTCGAGCCGTTCGGGCCGACAGTGATCGTGCGATGGTCGTTACCGAAATTATAATCGAACGTCTGCGTGATCACGCCGGCTTCCGCAGCCCCCGGACCCGCCATCGCGGCGACAGCGATCACCGCTGCGATGGCGGCGTTACGTCGGAAATGCGTCGTCATCTTTGGTGCCCCCCACATTTGCATAAGCGCCTCTGACAAATGCAAGAATGACGCCAAAGGGAGGAAAGCGCGGCTTTCGAGCGCCGATGCCACCCGAGCGGCGGCGAACTGTAAAAAGTTCCGACACCGACTCTGTCCGAGGCGCGGCAAGGTTCTGCAAAAAGCGGGTCGCATGGGTTACATCGTTTCTCCTAGCCGTTCCCACTGCTTCGGACGCCCAAGGCGTCCGAAGCAGTCGTGTTTTCGGCCGGCGCCCTTGCTTACCCGAACGGCCAAGTGACGACGCCACCATAGTCCTTGCCCGGATAAGGCGCTTGACGAAGCGTCGCCTCGAAACCGTCGATGGCTTCCATATGTCGGATCATGCGCGCCCGCATGGCCTCGTCCGGCAGTTCGCCATAGAGTGCGCCCATATTGTCGGTCATGTGGTCCGGATTGCTTGTCGCGGGGATCGCTGCCGTAACTGCCGGATGGGAGATCACGAACTTCAGGAAGAACCGCGCCCAGCTGTCGGCGCCGAACTCATGGGCGAACTCGGGCACGGTCCGGCCCTCGACACAGGTGAAGAGGCGGGCCTTCTCGAATGGCATGCTGGTCTGAACGGCGACGCCGTTGTCGACACAGGCGGGTAGAAGCCGTTCCTCGCACCGGCGCGAGAAGATGCTGTAGTTGACCTGTATGAAGTCCAGATTCGCGGTGCGCACGAGGCGTTCCAGAGTATCGTAATATTCTGGGCTCCATTGGGTCACGCCCACGTAACGGACCCTGCCCTCCTCCTTCCATTGTTTCAGGAGATGGAGCACTTGGTCGTAGTTCTCTAGGCTGTGGACTTGCAACACGTCCAAGCGATCGCGCCAGAGCCGCTCGGCTGAACGCCGGAACTGCGCCTCGGAGTGGCTGTTGTCCGATAGCCATTCGCCGGTCGTCCAGATTTTGTTGGTTATGAACAAATCGCCAACGATTCCAAGGTCGGTGGCGAAGTCACCGACATTGACTTCCGACATGCCGTAAAGCGGCGACGTGTCGACGACACGGCCACCGGCGCTGTGGAAGCGGCTCAGAACCTCGCGAATATGATCACGCGGCTGGCCGGGGGTCACATCGAAGGTTTCAAAGGTGCCGAGACCGATGGCCGGCACCATTTCACCGGTCTTGGGGATCGCGTGCATGATCGGCGCGCCGACCGCCGAGGACTGCGCGAACGCGACGCCGCGCGGAAGCACCGATGCGGCCGCCAATGCGCCCGCAGTCAGTCCAGCTGCGGTCAGGACCGACCGCCGGTTCATGTCCTTTTTGAAATCGATTCGGTGTTTGCTCATTCCTTGGACGCTCCTTACATCTCTGGGCGATGGGCTTGCCGCCCGTCGCCGGAGAGGTAAGACACAGGCTTACGCGCTGCGCTTGCGTTCCTGACCGGTCCTGCTCAATCCTGACTCTTCGACAGGTGAAATCACGGCCTTCCGGATGTCGCTCCGGCCGGTGTATCGTGGCGATGTTCGGCATAGCGCGACGTGCATCACGATGAAAACATCCGCTCGAAGTGAAGAAAATTCACGAAATTTCGAGCCGCTCGCTCAGGGGTGGCGCCGCTTCTTGTGGTCCGGCGGAAGCTTTGACACCGCATTTCGCCCACAGACACGAAACGCGGAAGGTAAAATCAGCCTCTATCACCCGACCATTATCACCATCATCCAAGGCGGATGCCGAAGCATCGAGGTGGCGTCCGAATGCGGTCACGAATATAGGGGCACGGACTTCGCAGGATCCGTATCCTTTATCCCGCCGGCGTGCAGTCGACATATCAAGATGAGAGATGTGCACTCGGAATGGGCCTCTCTCTCCATCCGGCCCGATTTCTTCTCCGTGAGCGACGAACGCAACGCCTCACATGTTCAAGACGTGAGCACCTTCACGAACCAGCGCGATTCGTTTCTTCATGCGATGCTGGTCGAACTCCAGAGGCTGCAGAAGAGCGACGGGCAATTCGATGAGCTCTACTGTGAAGCCATGGCGGTTTCGGCCGCGCAATACATCATGCGCCGCTATGGTCCCGGCGGGCACGACCGCCAAAAGACCGGAAGGGCTCTACCGGGATGGCGGCTCCGCCGTATCGCGGAATATGTGAATGCAAACCTGGGCAATCAGGAGCTGCGTCTCGATGACGTGGCGCAATGCGTCGGGCTGTCTACCGGTTTCTTCCATCGCGCATTCAAGGAAGCCACGGGCGAGACGCCACTGGCATATATCCAGCGCCTGCGCATCCAGCGCGCGATGCAGTTGCTCGCTTCCCGCGATCTCTCCGTACTGCAAGTCGCCATGAGAGTAGGTTTCCTGAGCCCGAGCCACTTTTCCCGGCTGTTTCATCGGCAGGTTGGGATGACGCCGTCGCAATATCGAAAAGGGCGGCACTGAGGGTTAAAGCAGGCGGTCCACCAGCGCATCGACCTCGGCCTCCGCCCGGGCGATCGATCTCTTCAGGCGATCGTCCGCGAACTCGTCATACTCGACCGCCAGCGATTCAAGATCGGTGATGCCGATATAGCCGAATGCCGTGCGGATGCTGGGTTCGACATGGTTCATATGCCCGATCCGCTCGCCCTCGCCATAGCCGTAGTCGCCGCGCGAGCTCACTAGAACCAAGCGCTTTCCGTGCCCACCGAGAAGTGGCCAATAGGGTTCGCCCGGTCGCGACCGATCGAAGCCGAATGTGCGGCCGACACGGACGATGTTGTCGATATAGGCCTTGAACGGCGCGGGAACATTGAAGTTGTACATCGGCACGCCGGCGATGATCAGATCCGCCGCGATCAGCTCGTCGATCATAGCGTCGCTTTCCGCCAGCACCTCGACCATCCACCGCTCGCGCAGCTCAGGCTTCGTGAACGCCGCATGGATCCACCGGCCGGTCACCGGCGCCGGCGGGTTCTGTCCGACATCACGATAGATCACCGCGTCCGAGGGGCGGACGGCCCGCCAGCGGCTCATGAACCGGGCTGTGAGGCGGCGGCTATGTGAACCGTAGGAACTTGTATCGGATCCGCCTTGGCGGGCGCTGGCATCGATATGCAGAAGCGTGAGCATACATGATCTCCTCTCAGGCCTTGGGCGACATCACTTGCTGCGCCCTTGGCCCACAATGCCTCTGCTCCTGCGTGTTGACAAAATCGAATAGCTCACGACACAGTTGATCTGAATTCATCCATTGAGGTCGTTCATGCGCCACTTGCCCTCGCTTGCCGCCCTTCGCGCCTTCGAAGCGGCGGCCCGGCATCTGAGCTTTAAGCGCGCAGCCGAGGAGCTTCACGTCACGCCGACGGCGATCAGCCATCAGGTACGCTTTCTAGAGGACACGATCGGGATGCGGCTCTTCGAGCGGAGGGTTCGCCAAGTCGTGATGACTCCCGAGGCGCAGGTTCTCTTCCCCGTCTTGCGCGACGGCTTTGACGCCTTCGCACGGGTGATCGATGGCCTGACGCGGAAACGCCGCCGCGCGGCGGTGACGGTTTCAGCTACGACTGCGTTCACTGCGAAGTGGCTGGTACCGCGAGTCGCCGCCTTCCGTGCCGCTCAGCCCGAAATCGACCTGAGACTCCTCGCCTCCGACGACGTCATGGACCTCAATGCGGGCGTCGCCGACCTTGCGATACGCTACGGACGCGGCCCCTATCCGGGTCTGGTTACCGAACCGCTCGTCGTCGACCGGTTCGCGCCCGTGGCGAGCCCTCGCTTGGAACTGACGACTCCGGCCGACCTAAAGTCGGTCACCCTCCTCCACTTCGACTGGCGTCACAGCGACCCGAAGAACCCAACTTGGCCACGATGGCTGGCGGAAGCTGAGATGCGGGAAGTGGACGGCCAGGCCGGCCTGCGCTTCAGCGACGAAAGCCACGCGATCCAGGCTGCAGTCGCCGGCCTCGGTGTCGCACTGGTCAGCTTGACGCTTGTTTCCGAGGAACTGGCGACAGGCACGCTCGTCGCGCCCTTCGGGCCTGAGCTCGAGGGGCTCACCTATCATCTCGTCCAAAGTGGCGAGCGAGTCGTGACCGGGCCGATTGCGGCCGCGCGATCCTGGCTCCTCGCCGAGATGCGGCCGCTTCGGGTTGCACCGGTCGCCCCCGAAACCGTGGTCAAACCACAGTAAAACCGGCCTTTAAACCTTCAATATCGTTAACCAACATCCTTGGGGCGCGGTCGTCCTCAATACAGCGCCGAGGCCCGGTTGATTATTTTATCCATAACGCATATACTGCCTGAACGGTTTTCGTCACGATTTCGGTGGGCGGCACTCTTTTCGATGATGTCGTCCGCTGGTCGCCCCGGGCCCGCCGCCATTCCTACCCTCACCGAGGCGGGCGCATAGATCGGGGCAATCTTCGAAGAATGCGCGAATGGACCGATTTGTCAGTCCGGCGCCATATCGCTCATTCATACCCCACGGGCCAACAGATTGTTGGCTCGCGAGCGAGTGTCAACAACGAAGAGGAGGACGATTTGAAAGATCTAGTAACCCTTATTGGCTCCATCACGCCGGATACGGGCATTTTTTCTTACCGCGCCATCACGCCGCACGGCGAGTACTCGGTGAGAGATCTTGGTGATTGTTGGAGCGCCGTTCAGCTATCCGACCGCACTGGTCGCGCCACCGCCCGTGGCTCCACCCCGGAAGACGCCGTTCGAAAGGCGCTGACTCGACAGGCTCTTGCCGCCTGACCCTCACTGATGTCGCGGCTGAACGCGACGGCATCGGTGAGTGCCAGTATAGATTGAAGGCTTTCGGCGGTCATAATGATCGTTAGCCGTTGATTACTTGGGGCTAGTTCCCCGCGGACAATTCCCTAGGGAAAGTTCGAAGAAGGGGTCAGGTCAGAACGGCCTGGCCCCTTCTTGCTACGCTTATTCCACTGCCGAGGCGGTTACCGGTACTGGCGTCCGGAGCGTGAGCTGGGGGCCGGAGGGTTCGTCGCTGATCGAGATATAGTCCTCGTTCTCACCATTCAGCAAAGCGACGGCAACCGGCTGCCCATTCTGGTGGTTCTTCCACATCTGATAGATCGCCAGCGTCGTCGCCATGTGGGCATCCCGGCCGCCATAGAGCAGGAATTCCGGCGCGGGGGTGATCCGAAGCGTGTTGTTTTCAGCCTGCTCGACGGTCTCGACGAGGCGATAGCCGAGCTGCTGGCCCAAATCCCCAAACAATTGATCGAAATCCTCGGACAAGGCCTGGAATCCGGCCTCCATCCCGGCATCGCCGAGTTGGCTCCGGGATACCTGCTCGACAAGGTCGCTGAAGATCCAGCCTTCCTCTCCGGTGCTGGTCACGCGGACACCGAGCCAGCCTCCTTCGCTCTGCAGTTCAATCAGCTCTTCGCCCTGCTCGACCGTTGATCGGACGGTTGATGCGTCCGAGGGGCCGGCGCGCAGATTGACCCGCTCGGCCGTCACCCGATGGACATCGCCGGGCGCGGCCCAGGCGGTGACCGCAGTGGTCGCGGCGAGGGCGATACCCAGAAAGCATCCATATCCGAAACGAAACTGCATCGATCCTTTCATGCCGTCCTCCGTTTCTTCGACTCACCGGCGTGGCAGAGATGCTCTCCGCAGATCCGGTCATCAGCCTGCCCGCCGACCCACCGAGTCCTGTCGTTCGATCTAGGATTTTTACGAAGAATCAAAAGGCTCTAGAGTTGCAGCCCGCGAACGGCGGGGCACTTTGGCCCTGACGGCTAGCGATGTCTCCGCGCCTGAAGTTGCGGAACGAGTCGCGCCAGCGCGCACTCAACTTCCTCGGGAGTGTAGGGCTTGGTGATGTAACCGAGCGGGTCAGTGGACTGCGCCCGCTCGATGAGCTTTCGGTCCGAGTAGGCGCTGATGAAGACATGCGGAATACCCAATGTAGATTTGAGCTCGACCGCGGCCTCGATACCGTCGCCGGCCCTGCGGAGATTGATATCCATGAGCACCAGATCGGGGTGCAGACATTTCGCCAGCTGTATCGCCTGCCGTGCCGATCTCGCCGTTCCCACTACCTCGTAGCCGCGGCCTTCCAAATGGTGCTCGAGTGCGAGCGCCTGAAGGGCATCATCTTCGACGATCAGGATCCGGATCATTCCCACCCTGCCCCTACGCAGGTCGAGAGTCTGCAGGTTTGCCTGAGCCGAACCATTTGTCGCTCGAGCAAGGCAAACCCGTCTCAGGGCTGACGTCGCACATCGCCGCCAACGGCGATAGACCGAACCCCTACTCGTTGTCATGTCAGGCGTTCGAATGGGAACACCGGGCGCGGAAATAAGTTTCTCTTCTGATGTGTCGCAAGCGACGAATGGTTGTGGTTGAGATAACAGTTTTCACCGGCTTGCGACGCCAGTGCCGGAAAGCTTTGACCCTTCGAGCTGAATGTCATGACCGATGCCGATCGCAACACATCCTCCGGGCCCGATATTGTTCCGCAAGAGCAGGCGACGATTGCCAGCTTCGGCGACCACGCACTTCGGACGGAGGATCTACAGTCACTGCTGCAGGAGGCGGCCGTCCTGGCCGCGCGCTGCCTGCGAACCGAGAAAGCCGAAATCCTGGAGCTTCTACCGGATCATCAGGGCCTCCTGGTTCGCGCCGGCTGCGGCTGGGAGCCGGAGGTCGTCGGCAAAGCGATCATCGGCGTCGGCCTCAAATCTCCGGCCGGCTTCGCCCTGCAGAGCGGCCAACCGGTGATCTCCGAATGTCTGAGCCGCGAGGCGCGGTTCGAGATTCCGGCGCTGCTTGACGGGCATGGCATCAAAAGCGCGGCCAACGTGATCATCGGCGGCCGCGACACCCCTTTCGGCGTGCTTGAAGTCGACAGCAATGAGACGCGAAATTTTACCGACAATGATGTCGACGTCCTCCGAGGCTATGCCAATCTTCTGGCCGCAGCCATCGAGCGGCTGCGGTCCATCGGAGCGCTCAAGGCGGCAGCGGAAGAGCTCCAGGCCGCGACGGCGGAAAAGGCGCTGCTTCTGCGCGAGCTGCAGCACCGGGTCAAGAACAACCTGCAAACCGTCACCTCGGTCGTGCATCTTCAGCAGGCGTTGGCCGATAGCCCCGAGGTGCGGGCGAGCCTGGAAACGGTCGCCAATAGGCTGAGAGCCATGAGCTTGTTGCACAGCCAGCTCTACGCCCTCCATCGGACGAACACGATCGAGCTGGATGCCTATCTCCGGGAACTCTGCGAAAATCTGCTTCGAACGGCCGGCGACAATGCCGAACACATCAAGCTCGACATGCGGCTCGATAGGATGATCATCGCCGTCGACACAGGGCTGCCGCTCGGCCTGATCGTCAACGAGTTCATCGCGAATAGCCTGAAGCACGCCTTTACGGATCGGCGGGGAACGATCATCGTGACGCTGAAGAGCGCCGGTGATCAGGCAGGAGAACTCGTGCTGGCCGATGATGGCATTGGCCAGCCCCGGTCAGGCGACTTGAAGAAGGGTTCGGGCCTGGGCCTTCGCTTGATGCAGCGACTGGCCGATCAAATCGACGGCACACTCGAATGGCGCCTGGATCGGGGTACCGAGGCCAGAGTGGCGTTCCGGCGGTAGCGCTTAAACCGTCAAGTGGCCGCGGATCCGCTCAAGCGCATCCGGACCGATCAGCGGGAGGTGCTGCAGATCGCCGACGCTCTCGAAGCGGCCGTTCCTCTCGCGCCAGGCAACGATCTCGTCCGCACGAGCATCACCCAGCCCCTGGACCATCCGGAGTTCTTCGCGGCTGGCCGTATTGATGTTGACGGGCTGCCCGATCACCGTCTCGTCGATTCGATCACCGTGCCTGCCGGCCTGGGAATCGTTCTGTGAGCTAGTTTGAGGCATGTTCCTATCCTCCACGCGTTCCGTCCGTCATTTTCGCAACCGACAAGGCATCGAATGGCGTCCTCAGACCTCCTGTCTTGTCGATCACGCATCCGATGAACGGACTATGGCGATTGAGGTTCCGTAGTCATTGGTCAGCCGCATCCGTCTCCTGCTCCGGACAGGGGACAGCCTTCATGATCTGCCCATACTGCATCTCCTGCGGTTTGTAGCAGACGGCCCGGTCGGTTGAACAAGCCGCCAAGGCCAGGAGGAAGAGAGGCACTGTGTATCTCATGTCGTTCCAATCGAGTGTTCCAGAGGTCGAATTCGCCGACCATGGGCCCGGGGCGGAACACGGTCAACAAATTTGGATTTAAGCCAACGCCGGTGGCATCCAACGGTTCCCGTTCTGATGCTGCCGCGATTGGGCCACGTGCGCGAGCGAACGCTCGCCGGTTTGGTCTATGGAACCATATGGAAACAAAACTGTTCAACTCGGCGGAGGCGGACGACGTACGTTGGTCGATTCGAGGCGAAGCTGCCGAAGGCCCGATGCTCAGCCGCTGATAACGGAACCAGCAAACCGATAGGGGCTCCAATGAGACTTCTATGGATGCTGCTCCTGGCACTCGGGGGAGCGTTCCCGAGCTTTACACTCGCGGCCGAGGGAGAACCAGAGCCTTGGCAGGTGTGGCATCAAACGCCCGCCACATCGGTGATGGAACGCATCGATGCCTTCCACCTCTTTCTTTTCTGGATCATGGTCGGCATCTGCACCCTGGTCGTCGCCCTGATGGCCTACGTCCTGTTCCGGTACAACGCCAAACGCAACCCAAGACCGTCGCGCACCACCCACAACACAGTGGTTGAAGTCGTTTGGACGATTGTCCCCGTGCTGATTCTGGTGGCGATCGCGATCCCGTCCTTCAAGCTGCTCTATTATTCCGAAGTAGTCCCGGACGCTGAAATGACGCTGAAGGTGGTCGGTCGTCAATGGTATTGGGAGTATCAATATCCCGACCACGGCAACTTCACCTTCGCGAGCCTCCTCGTTCCCGAGGAGGAGCTTCAACCTGGCCAGCCGCGGCTTCTCACCGTCGACAATCCCGTCGTGCTGCCGGTCGATACGGTCATCCGTTTTCAGTTCACCGCCGGTGATGTTCAACATGCTTGGTCATTGCCAGCCTCTGGTGTCAAGCGAGATGCTTACCCCGGCCGGCTGAACGAGAGTTGGGCCCGCTTCGACCGCGAAGGCGTGTTCTACGGCCAGTGTTCCGAGCTCTGCGGCACCGGTCACGGCTATATGCCGATCACCGTTCAAGTGGTCTCGAAGGCGCGGTTCGCCGAATGGGTCGAGCAGGCGCGCGCCGAGTTCGCGAGCGCCTTCCCCCCGGAGCAACCCTCCCTTCAGCTTACGACGAGTCAAGTCCCCGAAATCGAAAGGGCTGATCAATGAATCCTGAGACGGCGGCGGCAGCAGATGTCCATCAGGACCATAAGCCGCCCTTCTTTCAGCGGTGGCTCTTTTCGACCAATCATAAGGACATCGGCACGCTCTATCTCGTGTTCTCGCTGATCACAGCCATCGTCGGTGCCTTGGCCTCGGTGCTGATGCGTGTCGAGTTGCAGAACCCCGGCCTCGATGTCATCGCCGACGGCCACATGTGGAACGTGCTGATCACGGCGCACGGCCTGATCATGATCTTCTTCGTCGTGATGCCGGCGATGATCGGCGGGTTCGGCAACTGGTTCGTGCCGCTGATGATCGGCGCGCCGGACATGGCCTTCCCGCGGATGAACAACATCAGCTTCTGGCTGCTCGTGCCGGCCTTCGTACTGCTGCTGTTGTCCGCCTTCGTCGGCCAAGGCGCGGGCACTGGTTGGGTCATCTACCCGCCGCTATCGAGCGCCCTCGGCCACCCCGACGCTTCCGTCGATTTCGCGATTCTCTCACTTCATCTGGCGGGTGCCTCGTCGCTTCTAGGCGCGATCAACTTCATCACCACGATCTTCAACATGCGCGCGCCGGGCATGACGCTGCACAAGATGCCGCTGTTCGTCTGGTCGATTCTGGTGACCGCGTTCCTGCTGCTCCTGGCCCTGCCGGTCCTGGCCGGCGCGATCACGATGCTGCTGACCGACCGCAACTTTGGCACGACCTTCTTCGATCCGGCCGGTGGCGGCGATCCGATCCTGTTCCAGCACCTGTTCTGGTTCTTCGGCCATCCCGAGGTGTACATCATGATCCTGCCGGGCTTCGGCATGATCAGCCAGATCGTCTCGACATTCTCAAAGAAGCCGATCTTCGGCTATCTCGGCATGGTCTATGCGATGATCGCGATCGGCGTGATCGGCTTCGTCGTCTGGGCGCACCATATGTTCACCGTCGGACTCGATGTCGACACCAATGCCTACTTCGCCGCGGCGACGATGGTGATCGCGGTGCCGACCGGCATCAAGATCTTCTCCTGGATCGCGACGATGTGGGGCGGCTCGATTGAGTTGAAGACCCCGATGCTGTTTGCCCTCGGCTTCATCTTTTTGTTCACAGTCGGCGGAGTCAGCGGCGTCGTGCTCGCCAACACGCCAGTCGATATCACGGTGCAT
This sequence comes from Virgifigura deserti, assembly GCA_003576685.1. Lineage (GTDB taxonomy): Bacteria > Pseudomonadota > Alphaproteobacteria > Dongiales > Dongiaceae > Virgifigura > Virgifigura deserti. The sequence goes on along the minus strand of QOZR01000001.1, from coordinate 326,778 downwards.
GACACCTATTACGTGGTAGCCCACTTCCACTATGTGCTGTCGCTGGGCGCGGTGTTCGCGATTTATGCCGGCTGGTATTACTGGATCGGCAAGATGTCCGGACGGCAATACCCGGAGATCATGGGGCAGATTCACTTCTGGCTAAGCTTCGTGGGTGCGAACCTGGCGTTCTTCCCGATGCACTTTCTCGGAACAGCCGGCATGCCGCGCCGCATCCCGGACTATCCGGATGCCTTCGCCGGCTGGAACATGGTGAGTTCCATCGGCGCCTACGTCGCCTTCGCCGGGCATGCGGTGTTCATGTTCACCGTCTTCTATACCTTGTTCGCTGGCAGGCGGGTCGCCGCGAACTACTGGGGCGACGGAGCGACCACGCTGGAATGGACGCTAAGTTCGCCACCACCGTTCCATCAATATGAGGAACTCCCGGTTATCAAGTGATCCGGCCGGAACCAGCCCTCGGCTGCCGTGTTCTTCCGTCGAACGAGCGACAAGGTCGACCGTGACCAAGGCGCCGGGTCGGTCGACGGAACCCCAGACGCCGAGGGATGATTGATGACCCAACAACAGACGGGATATCCGAAGCAGCATCAGGAGAGGCAGCCTGGTGTTCGAGATGAGATGCAGCCGAAGCCGAAGGCCGAGATGGCCGACTATCGGTCGGCCGGCTGGCTGCAAGGCAAGGTCGCCGTCGTCACGGGCGGCGACAGCGGTATCGGCCGCGCGACCGCCATCGGCTTTGCCAAGGAAGGCGCCGATGTGGCTGTCGTCTATTACGACGAGCACGAGGATGCGGCCGAAACGAAAAAGCTGATCGAACAGGAAGGACGCCGCTGCCTGTCCCTCGCCGGCGATCTCGGGGACGAGGCCTTCTGCCGCGAGGTCACCGAAAAGGTGATGTCGACGTTCGGCCGCATTGACATCCTGGTGAACAACGCCGGCGAGCAGCACCCGCAGAAGAGCTTGGAGGACATCGACGCCGAGCAGCTCGAACGAACCTTCCGGACCAACATCTTCGCGATGTTCCATCTGACCAAGGCCGTGCTTCCGCATTTGAAGGAGCACGACGCCATCATCAACACGACCTCGGTAACGGCCTATCGCGGCAATCCGATGCTGCTCGACTATTCTTCGACGAAGGGCGCAATCGTGTCCTTCACCCGCTCGCTCGCGGCGGCGCTCAAGGAGAAGAAGATCCGGGTGAATGCCGTTGCCCCCGGGCCGGTCTGGACCCCCCTCATTCCCTCGACCTTCGAGGCCGACCACATTCCGAAATTCGGATCGGACTCCATCGAGCACCGCCCTGCCCACCCCGACGAGATTGCGCCCTCCTACATCTTTCTTGCATCCGAGCAGGCGGCGTTCATGACCGGCCAGGTTCTTCATCCGAACGGCGGAGAACCGGTCGAGAGTTAACAGGCATTGATCGCCGCCAAACGGCAACCGTGAACTGCTACCGAAGAATTCGTTCTCGAGATTGCCGGACCTGCGCAGCGGTAAACCCTTAGGTCAATTTCATCGGAACCTTAACTGATCCCCACTGTTGAACGGGCATGGTCAGAATTAGGAGGTTCGTTATGGTAAAACTTCTATCGACGACTGCGATCATCTTAGCTCTTGCAGGCCCGGCCTGGGCACAATCGAGTGACAGCAGCGAGGTCGGCAAATCAAGCTACCCGTTCCTCGACAGTGCCATGACAGAATCCAACTGGGGCTCCGACACGCTCCTCGGAAAGCCGCTGGTGACGGCAGACGGTGAGGAGATCGGCGAGGTCGAGGGGATCGTTTTTGACGAAAACGACCAGATCGCGGGCATCGTCGTCGATGCCGGCGGGTATCTCGGCGTCGACACGCGTCCGGTCGTGGTGGATTGGTATGCCGTTACCGTCGTTCCGGAAGACGAGATGATGATGGTCGATATGACCCAGGAGCAGCTCGAATCCGCACCCGAGCATCAGATGACGGGAGACTGGCGCGAGGCGAAGGACGCCAACGTCCACGGTGTCGCCGAATCCCAGCCGGGAGTGATTACCGGCGAGGACACCGAGCTTGGCAACGAACAGCCAGGCACAGAAGCCGGCGGCACCCCCCATTAATATATCGGCCGTCAAGAATCGACAGGATGTGACGACCGAGGAAGGAGTCACGCCCCGCTACTGGGAAAGGCCGCTCTCCCGCCGGAGAGCGGCCTTTCTTTCACACCGGAGAGCTCGCCGACGAACAAATCCCCTTTTCTTTTTCCGGGCTCCGGGTCAGCATTCGACCCATCCGATGTGGCGTTCCCTACGACCCCCGCCACATCGGACGTAGGACGTCCCTTACAGGAGGAAACTGGAATGTCATCGACCGGCCCTGCCCTGATCCGCTCGACCGAAACGCCGGCAATCACGCCGGAGGAATGGGCGCTCCGGGTGCAGTTGGCCGCTTGCTACCGGTTGGTCGCCCGGTTCCGGATGACTGACCTGATCTTTACGCATATCTCGGCACGCCTGCCTGGACCGGAACACCGCTTCCTGCTGAACCCCTATGGCCTGATGTTCGAGGAGATCACCGCTTCGAATCTGGTCGTCGTGGATCTCGAGGGGCAGATGCTCAGCGCGAACGGTCATAGCGTGAATCCCGCGGGTTTCGTCATCCATAGCGCGATCCACGGCGCTCGGGAGGATGCGCAGTGCGTACTGCATACCCACACCCGCGCCGGGGTCGCGGTTTCGACGCTGAGGTGCGGACTGCTGCCGCTCAACCAGTTCGCCCTGCAATTCTACAATCGCATTGCCTATCACGATTATGAGGGGATCGCGCTCGATCTCGACGAGCGCGCCCGCCTCGTCGCGGATCTCGGCGACAAGCAGGTGATGATCCTGCGCAATCACGGGCTTCTGACCGTCGGACGCAGCATTCCGGAGGCGTTCGTTCTGATGTTCTATCTCGAGCGATCCTGCGAAGTTCAAATCGCCGCGCAGTCGACGGGGACGGAGCTGATCCTGCCGTCGCCCGAAGTTTGCGCCCGGACCGAGCGGCAATATAACAGCAGCGGCGTGGACGATCCCGGCGACGAGGAAGGATGGGCACTTACCTGGTCCGCCCTCCTCCGCATGCTCGACCGCGAGGATCCGTCCTATAAGGAATGACGCCCTCCCTGCTGCCCTCAACTCTCGTTGCGAACGAGGCCAGCAGCCGTCTATAGCGGAGCCGCCTCAACGGGCCGGAGCGCGCGCGCATGTCGATGAAATTTACACTCCTCATCGAACGCGTGCGATTCTGTAAGGCCCTGATGTTAACCATATTTTTTAACGAATGAGCGAGACGGCTGTAGCCGGAGCGCTGATGAGCGTCGACCGATCGCCGAATCAGCGTCACAAATTTTAACGATTCTTAAGATTCTTCCACGCCATCGACGGACTCATTTACTCAGCAGCTATCAAAACCCGCAGAGAACTGGGGCGAAGGCGCGCTTGGCATGGCACTTGCTCCAAACCGCCCCGGGTCTCCGGCCGGAACCGACGAAACTTGCCAAAGCCGGTCGGGGGCTGAGTTTGTGAACACGGAGTACACAGTTGATGACAAATTGGCAAAAGCTCGCCGGAGGCGGTGCCCTGGCAATTGCACTGCTTTCCGGCGCGGCAGATCCGGCCACTGCGGCCCCGGTTATTTCGACCTGGAGCTTCGAGCTCAACAATGCGTTCACCGAATGGACGCCGGATGGGACCGTCGGGTCGAATCCCAACCCGGTTCTGGGCGGCGTGACTCGACTCGAATGGCCGCAGAGCTTCGACGGCCCGCGAAGCGCGCTGGAAGTCGACAGCGTGGTGACGGGCGACAACCTGCTCACGAACGGATCGTCAGTGGCCGGTCCCCAATTGGCGCACTTCAATAATCCGATCCCGACCGACTTGCAGGAGGAATATCTGACCAGCGGTAAGCTGAGCATCCAGGCGACTCTCACGCCGTCGGAACCATCGGCAGGCGGGTCGATCGGTCCGATCGACACGTTCTTCGATTTCCTGTTCCGGGAAACCGAAAACCAGGCCTCCTGCGGTTTCGACTCGGGCAGCGTCTGTGACGATATCTTCCTGCTGGCCGCCACCGGTGAAACCGCGCAGGAGTTCGATTTCCTGGGCGAGACTTACACGCTGATCTTCGGATCGGAGGAGCTGGCGCCGCTCGGCGCAAGCGAGTGTGGCCTGTTCGGCCTCGGTGCGGACTGCGTCGGCTTCAAAACCATGGAGAGGGGCGAGACGCGATTCAACACGTTCCTCAGCGTCAGGGGACCGCGGGCAGACACGCCCGGCACCCCCGTGCCTGAGCCAGGCATGTTGGCCTTGCTCGGCACCGGCCTTGTCGCGCTTAGCGTGATTCGACGTCGGAAGGCCGCGTAGCCGGACTTTCGTCTTCCTGAGAGCGGCGGCCCTATGGGGCCGCCGCTCTTTCTGTTTGCCCCTAAGAAAACGAACGTTAACCGGCCACCGGCATCGATCGCCTCGCGGTCGGCAAGAACTGCCCGGCAACGAGGCAACTTCACCCGCGCATCTCGTTCGCACCCCTCTATAGGCTATTGATAGGCAAGAACAATGAGGTGGCCTGGGATTTGCTATGGATTCCCCCAGAGCACCCTCGCAGCCACCATTTGGAGAGAGTCCATGTTCTTTGACAGGTCGACATCCGACAATGTAATTGCCGTCCGGAGGCGCAACGCGGGCACTACCTCGCCCCGTCACCATGGGTCCGAGGATTCGCTGCCCACCATTGCGAACAGCCCGTCACCGAATGTGAGGCAGTTCCTCTGCTATGTGCAAAGCGACCTTCGGGCCCTGACGCGCACCGAGACGGTGAACGCCGTCATCGCCGTCACTCCGTCGGAGGTCGAACGGGTCGCGCGCGCCGTCGCCAAGATGCGCGGCCGCTATCTGGCGCAGGTTCTGGACCTTGGCCATGCCGACCGTCCGCCGCTGACGGAAGCAGACGTGGCACAGCTGCGGCGGGCTCGTGAATGGTATGAGGAGGTCGAGCGCGGTTTCACCGCGTTGCGATCAGCCATCGAAACGGGCGAGCTGCCGCTCGAGGGCGTTCGCCGAGACTGATCCCCTGTCTTGGAAAATAACTTATCGGTGCGCCACCCCGGTGGCTTTCTAGATGTGAGCGCGTTTGGGATTCTCGGATACCGATAGGAATTCCCAAGCTGTGAGCGAGTGCGAGTCCTTCGTCGTAGAAAGGAGGATGGAGATGGCACGAGCGTACAGTCAGCACCTGCTGACCGGGTGCTCGGTACGGCGTTGTCGAGCACCCGCAGGACCACGGCAAAATCGGCGACGTTCCCCCGCTCAAATCACGCGCATGCAATCATTATGAGGGGACCGCTGCCATTGCCGGAGCGATCAAACTCTCGAGATCGTGCCGCGATGCGCCGTCGCGGGCCTGAAACGATATGGCTTGCAGAATCCCGTTGTAGAACGCCGCCAGAACTTCGGCATCCGTGTCCGCAGGAAGTTCGCCGTCCCTGACGCCGCGTTCCAGCCGCTCGCGGATAAGATCGAGAGTGGTGCGGCGAGCCTTCTTCAGGCACTCACGCGCGGCTTCATTCTCGGTCAGGCAATTGACGACACCGAGGACCAGGAGACATCCGCCGGGTTGGGAAGACAGGGCGACGTCAATGCTGCCTTTGAGCATGGCGCGGATACCGGCCTTAAGCGTCGTTGCACTATCAAGCGCCCTCATCGGTGCGGAGCCTACCGTCGCGATGTAAAGGTCGACTGCCTCGCGGAAGGCGGCCTCCTTCGATCCGAAGGCAGCATAGAAGCTTGGTGGATTGATCCCCATCGCCTCCGTAAGGTCGGCGAGTTGAGCGCCCTCATAGCCCTTGGCCCAAAACACCTCCATTGCGCGACTGAGCGCGAGATCGCGGTCGAAGCTGCGCGGCCGTCCCCGAGGTGCCATTCCGATCCTTTCTGTAGTCAGATTTATATAATTCACTTGACCTGTGGATTCAAGGCTGACACCTATTTCTGTAGTTACAATTACGAAAATAGGGTCATGACAGACAACTGCACAGCTCAGGAAAATCCCACATTGAGCAATAGATCGGACGGATTGGGCCGACCGCATGCTGAAGCCGCTATTCCGCTGGCGGTCTATGCCTTCGGCGCGGGCATCTTTTCGATGACAACGTCGGAGTTCATGGTTGCTGGGATGATGCCATCCCTGTCGGCGGCCTTCAGTGTGTCGATCCCAGAGATCGGCTACCTCATCTCCATCTATGCAGCTGGGATGGTGATCGGCGGCCCCTTACTGACGGTCGGGCTGCTCCGTTTCAGTCGCAAGACAGCACTTCTTTTGCTGTTGGCCGTTTTCATTCTCGGGCAGGCGTTAGGAGCGATGGCGACGGGCTATGCCGTAATGGCGCTAGCGCGAGCGATCACGGGGGTCGCCTCTGCCGCCTTCTTCGCCGTTTCACTTTCAGCGGCGGCCGAGATGGCGGGATCGCAAGCACGGGGTCGGGCCTCGTCCATCGTCCTCGCCGGCCTGATGTTGGCGACTGTCTTCGGTCTGCCAATGGCAACATTGATCGACCAACATTTCGATTGGCGCACCAGCTTCTGGGTGGTGGCGGTTCTGGTGCTCGTTTGCACCGGGATTGTGGCGGCCCTGACGCCTGCGTCTGCGCGTCCTGAGAAGATAGACCTGCCCTTTGAACTCGCAGCCTTGAAGAGCGGAAAGCTCTGGGCGGCATATGCCACAAGTGGGCTCATCATCGCGGCGACCTTTGCCGCATTCAGCTATTTTTCGCCAATCTTTACCGAAGTCAGCGGCTTCTCCCCGGAAGCGGTTCCGACCCTCTATGTCCTTTACGGCGCTGCGACCGTTATCGGGAACATCGTCATCGGCCGCTATGCCGACAGATACACCATGCCTATTCTGGTATTCGGCCTTTCCACACTGGCGATCAGTCTCGTCGCTTTTGGGCTTCTAGCTCGCAGTGAGGTTTTCACGGTCGTTGCCACGATTGTCTTGGGGCTCGTTGGCGTGACGATGAACCCCGCCATGGCCGCGCGCATCATGCGTACGGCCAATCCGCGTCCTCTGGTGAACTCGGTCCATGGTGCCATTATCTCTCTTGGCGTGTTGGTCGGTTCCTGGCTCGGCGGCCTTTCCATCAGCGCCGGGTTCGGAACGGTTTCGCCTCTCTGGATCGGAGCTGGCCTCGCCATCATTGGTCTCGGAACACTGGCGCCGAGAAGCGCCAGGATTTGAGAGGCATGAGATCTGCGGAGTTGGTGCGAGAACAGCGAATCGAGTTGCACCATCTCCGCCTTTTCGTGGTTGCCGCTAAACGTGGCAGACTGCCGAAGTAATGCTGGATGACCTTGGCGCTACGCGGCGATCTCTTCGGCAAGATCGAGCGCATTGATCAATGCTGGCAGATCGAACACTTCATCCGTCCATCGGTGGGCAATCAACAAGTAGGACTGCGACATGAGGTCGGCCTTCCCGGTCTCGATCATCGCCCGGCGACAGCGCTCGACGATCTGCCGCACTTGGACTTGGTCTCCGGCGCTGCCGACCGCCCGCGGGCCGAAGAAGGCGCCGACGACGCTGCAATCCGGCCAAAGCCCGACCAGGACATGCGGGTCCGCCATATGCGCAGCCAGTTTTTCCGCCGCTGTTGGGTTGCCCACGGAGGTGCGCGACAACCGCAGGCGCATCACGGAAAAACGAAGACGGCTGGCCCGGAGACGGCGGAGAGTGCTCTCGAGCTGGCTCGGGAAGGAATTCGCGCCGGCCGGGCGATTCGCCGGCGTCGCGCGACGGCCGCCTCCCGGCAAACCGGGCAAGTTGCAAGATAGTGTGCTCGTGTCATCGTACAGCATGAATTCTCTTTTATTTTGCAACAAATTGTATGAACCTTTACTCGCTAAATATTAGCAAGACATAAGCCGCCCGGCCTGCGACAAACTTGTGTTATTCCGAAGAGCAAGACTTGCCGAGATGAATAAGCGTGACTGTCCGTCGTCGGGCGGCGGACGTCAAACAGCTGGACTCACGTCGCGAGCGGCAGGCTCAATCGCAGGATCAACCCGCCCCCGGGCGCATTCTCGGCGCGGACTAGGCCGCCGACAGCTTCGACATTGCGCCGCACGATCCACAGCCCGATGCCGGCATGCAGCGACAGCTTTCCGGATAGCCCGCCGTCGGGTGCCTTCGGAACCGGGCGGCTGGTAAAGCGCCGTTCAAAGATTCTCTCGAGATCCTCGGGCGGTACGCCCGGTCCCTGATCCTGGATCCGCAGATCGGCGACGCGGCCGCCCCTTCGCAGCGTCACGGTGATCTGACTGCCCGGCGGCGACAAGCTGACGGAGTTGTCGAGAATGTTCTCGACCACGGTTTCCAGCAGGTCCTCGCTGGCCCGAACGGTCACATCGTCGTCCACCGTCGTGACCAGCCGCAGGCCGCGTCCCGTCATCAGGTTTCCGTAGGCGATCGCCATACGCTGGAGAAGGCGCGAGAGGTTCACCTTCTGGCGCGGCGGATCGACGAGCTCGGCCATCGTCTCGTCCATCCGGCGCGAAGTCGAGACGAGCTGATCGAGGCGCTCGATCGAGGTTTCCAGGACCTCGACGGCGCGCCGGCTGCGGCTGTCGTTCGACGATACGATGCGCTTCAGCGGTTCCAGCGACTGCCGCATGATCGCGATCGGCGTCTTATACGCGTGGGCGTTGTCCTCGGCAGCCTGTCGGATGTTCTCCGCGGAAGAGCGGAGCGATTTGATCAACCGGTCGAACTCCTCGGCGGCGCCGGCCAGTTCGGCGACCTCATTGTGCGAGGCGAAGGACTTGCCGGCGACGGCCCCGGTGCGAAGATCGCGGGCAAGCCTGCGAAAGCGCAGCACGCTGCGGCGTATACTGAGGAAGACGATCAGCGTCAGCGCCGCCATGATCAGGTAGATGCCGGCCGCCATCCGCACCTCGAAGCGCATCCAGTAGGGCTGACCGAGCGAAGTGCCGAGAAAACTCTCGATCGGATGGGAGACGATGATGGCCCAGCAGCCACGATCCGACAGGACCGGCGTGATCGACGTCAGCACCTCTTCCCGGCCGTCTGGATCGCGATAGCGGTTGGCGAGCGGCAGATCCCCCGTGCAGGTGACGGCGACGCTGTCCAGGATGCCCTGGCGCATCAGTTCCTCGCGCTCATATTCGAGGATCGCGGTTGGCACCGTCGGCACCGCGGCAACATAGAAGAAGTTGGCGACCCCACTCTGATCCGCCGGGCGAAAGAGGACCCGGATCCGCGTGTTGCTGCTGGCGAACCGGTCAAGCTCGTTGCTGAGGGTAAGAAGCGGCGATGGCTCCTCCTGCATCAGGAATGGCTCCAGGCCCAGCGCGACCAGCCGGCCCTGCTCCTGGACGTTCCCGATCAGTAGCGCGCGACGTTCGAGTTCGGCCTGAAGAAAGGTGTGATAGAGAGCAACCGGCACCGCCACGAAGACGATGACGAGGAGAACGAGCTTGCTGACGAGCGAACGCGGTCTTCGCCTCGCCTCCTTGGCGGCCTCTTCGTACCGATCACTCTGGATCAATCCAGCGGTACCCGAAGCCTGGATAGTTGGCGATACAGGCGAAATCGTCATCGACATCCCGGAACTTCTGACGAATACGCTTGATGAAGGATCGGACGTTCACGCGAAAGCCTTCATCCCCATAGCCGGCGACGAAATCCTTCCCGCGGACCAGGTCGTAAATCTGCCGATAGGAAACATCGGTGTCGGCGGAGGTTGCCAAGGCACAGACGATGTTGAACTCGGTCAATGTCAGATCGACACGCTGCCCGTCATAGTAGGCACGGCTGATATCCGTCCGAAGCTGCAGCTTGCCGCGTTCGATCACAGGCGGCGTTTCGGCGGCCTCGTCCTGGCCGGCCAGTCGCTTCGAGCCCTCGGTGATCAGCCGCAGGCGCTGCAGGATGATCGAGAGACTTCGAGACTTCTCGATGAAGTCCACCGCCCCCCAGCGCAGCGCCGCTTCCTCATAGATCTCGTCACTGAGGACAGTGAGGAAGATTACCGGTGCCTGCACGCCGCTGTCGCGCATGTGCCGCAGTACCGCGAGCCCGTCGAGCCCAGGCATGCGCCAGTCGAGCAGCACCACATCGGCATTGCCACCGGCGGCCATATGCTCGAGCACCGATTCGCCATCGGAAAAGTCAACGACTTCATAGCCGTTCTCGGCGAGGTTCAGGCCCAGAGACTCTCGAAACAGCGCGTCATCATCAACGATGATGACCCGCCTTGCCGCTTCTAACGGCGTGACTCTGTTAAGTTGCATGCTCTTTAATCAACTCCGCAAGACATTGTCGATCCGCTATCTCGGACCTTCCCTCCCCCCCCTTGTTCGATGCAGTCTGAGTTTCGGCGATCGCCGCCTCCTCGTGTGTTGCTTCTTTTTCTTTCCGGATCTCGTAGGTCAGGGCACGAAAATCGCGTGTGCTGATATCGGCATAGAAGAAGATGCTGAGCACGCAGGATTGGGCATTATAGGTCCAGACTTTTGCCGGCGGCTTCTCATCCTGCAACGCAGGTTCCCCGAGCAGGGCCTCGGCTTCGACAAGGCTCAATCCGATCAGCCGTTCCGGGTTGAGATCGGGCCGGCTGGCCAGCAAGGTCTCGCTTGACGGCTTCCTCGCCGGAATCGGCAGCGGCTCCGAGAAATCGTCCCGAGGATCCGTATTCTCCAGTCCCAACTGGACGGGAGGAATCGGTTCGACCGCCTCGTCGGGGGCCGTATCAAAGCCACGATTCTGGGTGCCGCATCCCACGAGAACCGCTGACAACAGAAGGACCGCTGCGGTCGCGCGCGGCATCCCTTTCGATGCCGTGCGTCGCCGCCACCCGTTCCTTGCTGACGATCCTCGCCGCCGATCAACTGTCAAAGCTCACCGTTCCGTCAAACCCGTTATCCCCCGATTCCCCCCTTGTCTCGTGATCAGAAGTCCGCACTCGATTTTCCCAGAATAATCGTTAATTCTTACGCGGGATCGAGGGCATTTTCCAGCTTTCCCGTGCCCTCTAGCACGAGATGCTCAGATTTTCCTTCTACGGCCGACCCGCCGAATCACTTCTTTCGCTTCGGTTTCAACGAATCCCAGTCTTCGCCGGTCATGCGCCGCAGGAAGTTGAACTGCCCGGCGCCTTGCAGCCATTCGCCGCCGTCGATCGTCACCACCTCGCCGTTGATATAGCTGGCCCCGTCAGAGAGCAGGAAGCAGGCGAGATCGGCCAGCTCCCGATGGTCACCGACCCGGCCCAGCGGATTCTGCGTTTCGAAGATCCTTGCGAGGTCCGGCCGCGGAACGAGCCGTTCCCACGCCCCCGACGTTGGAAACGGGCCGGGAGCGACGGCGTTGACGCGGATGCCGCGCCCGCCCCATTCGACGGCGAGGCTGCGGGTCATCGCCAGAACGCCGCCCTTTGCCATCGCCGACGGCACGACATAGGCGGAGCCCGTCCAGGCGTAGGTCGTGACGATGTTGAGCACCGCCGCCTTCCGCTCGTCCTTCAGCCATCGCTTGCCGCAGGCCAGCGTCGTATAGGCGCTGCCATGCAGCACGATGTTGAGGACCGCGTCGACCGCGCGCGGCGACAGATCCTCGGTCCGAGAGATGAAGTTTCCCGCGGCATTGTTGACGAGGGCATCGAGCGGACCATTGGCCCAGATCGCTTCGATCATCGCCTCGACCGCTTCGGCATCCCGGACGTCGCAGCCATGCGTCTCGACCTTGCCGCCGGTTTCGGCGCTCAGCGTCTTCGCGGCCTCGGCCAGCACCTCCTCGCGCCGGCCGCAGATCACGAGCTCAGCGCCCAGTTCGAGGAAGCGGCGCCCCATGCTCAGCCCGAGGCCCGTCCCTCCGCCGGTCACGAGGATGCGCCTGCCCTTCAGCAGCTCTTCTTTAAACATGCGTGTCCCCTTAGATTTGAATGCAGCCGGGGTTTGAATGCAGCCGGGATCAGGATTCGAGCGGCCGCAGCAACTCGCGGGAGATGATGTGGCGCTGGATCTCGGAGGTACCCTCCCAGATCCGCTCGATCCGCGCGTCGCGCCAGAAGCGCTCGACCGGCAGCTCCTCCATCAGTCCCATGCCGCCGAAGATCTGCAGCGCGTTGTCGGTGACCCGCCCCAGCATCTCCGACGCGAACAGCTTGGCCATCGCCGCATCGCCTGACGTCATTGTCCCGTGATCGTACTTCCAGGCCGCGTTCAGCGTCAGGAGGTCGGCGGCGCGCAGCTCGGTCGCCATGTCGGCGAGCTTGAAAGACGTACCCTGGAACCGGCCGATCGTCTGGCCGAACTGCTTACGCGTCGCGGCCCACTCCGTTGCCATCGTCAGCGCGCGCTCCGCCTTGCCGCAGCAGGTGGCGGCAACCAGGATACGGGTTCCGGACAGCCATCGATTGGCGAGATCGAAACCGGCGCCCTCCTCCCCCAGCACCTGATCCGCCCCGATCCGGCAGTCGGTGAAGGACAGCTCGTAATTATTGTAGGTCCGGTAGCTGACGCAGCGGGGGCCGCGCCGCATTTCGAAGCCGGGCGTATCCCGGTCGACCAGGAAGGCGGTGATGCGCTTGCGCGGCCGCCCCCCGCCCTTCCCGCCGCTCTCCTCGACACCGGTCACGGCAAAGACGATGGCGAAGTCGGGCGTGCCGACGCCGCTGATGAAATGCTTGGTTCCGTTCAACACCCAATCACCGCCCCGGCGCTCCGCGCGGGTCGTGATCGCCATCGCGTCCGAGCCCGCGTCGGGCTCGGACAGGGCGAAGCAATCCTTGCGCTCGCCGCGGACGCAGGGCGTCAGATAGCGGTCGATCTGGTCGCCCGCGCAGGCCATCAGGATCTCGGAAGGCCGACCGACATAGCCTGCCAGGCCCCAGGTCGCCTTGCCGAGCTCCCGGTCGAACAGCGTCATGCTGACCGCGTCGAGCCCACCCCCGCCCACCGATTCCGGCATGTTCGCGGCATAGAGGCCCTGGGCCATCGCACGGTCGCGGATCTGCTTGCCCAGCGCCTCCGGCACGTCGCCGGCCCGATCGACCTCCGCCTCATACGGGAAGATCTCCTTTTCGACGAACTGCCGGACGGTCTCGACCAGCATGCGCTGCTCGTCCGTCGGCGAAAAATCGATCGCCATGGTCAGTGTCCTTTAAAGTTCGGCTCGCGCCGCTCGACGGCGGCGGCGAGGGCCTCTTTCGCATCCGCGCTTGCCCCACAGATATCGGCAGCGCGGCGCTCCTCCGCAAGCTGGTCGGGCAGGCCGCGGTTCCCGGCCTCCGCCATCAAACGCTTCGTCTGCATCAGCGCGACCGTCGGGCCCGCCGCCAACTGCGCCGCGAAGCTCCGCCCCGCAGGCTCCAGCGCCTCGGCTGCATGGACCTCGGTCACCAACCCCCGCGCCAGCGCCTCGGACGCCGACCAGAACTCGCCCGTGAAGGCAAAGCGTTTCGCCGCTTCGAGTCCGATGAGGCGCGGCAGGAACCAGGTTCCGCCAGCATCCGGGTTATAGCCCATCCGCGTATAGGCGCAGACGAAGCGCGCCGTCTCGGCCGCAAAGCGAAAATCGCAGGCCAGCGCCAGATCGAGCCCGGCGCCGGCAGCGGCGCCGTTCAACAGCACGAGGCTCGGCTTCGGAAAGGCCGCGAGCTCGGCGATCAGCGCGTGCATCTCGTCCGTCCAGGGATAGGTCGCGAGTTCGCCGCGGGCCTCCGCATCGGCCCACTCGGCAATATCCGCGCCGGCGCAGAAGGCCTTGCCGCTACCGGTCAGGACGAGGCAGCGCACGGCGGCCGTATCGGCGGCCCGCAGCGCAGCGCGCAAAGCCCGCAGCATCTCGAGATTCAGCGCGTTACGAACCTCGGGACGGTCGAGGATTATCGTGCGTACAGCTCCGTCATCGGAGATCCGAATCACGTCAACATTATCCTGAAACATTGTCCCGGCAGCCAGCGGTGGCGGAGCATAGCAAAACCGCCCCTCCGATCAACCGGAACCGTTCGGCGGTTCGTCGACGGCGGCGGCAACATCCGATCTGCCGCCCGCCATTTGCGGCAAGCGCGAATTGCGATCGACAGAGTCCACACGTTGGTTGATCGCTCATTCAATGAGACGATGTTTTCCGACTTGTTGCATCGACTTACCGAAATGCCTTTGATATTCTTCTCAATAGTACCAGAGGGATGCGACAGGTCGCGAAGAAACCAAAGAAACGCGGCGCCTATAATGAAACGAGGCGATTTTCGGTAGAATCGCCGAATACGCGACCTCACGGACTCTCCCTCGCCTGCAAAAGGCGCCATCGATGCGTAAAGCCATCAATCAGGGAGGACAGAAAAATGAGAAAGACCCCGCCTATCAAGGAGTTTGTAGAAGGTCGGATCAACCGCCGACAACTTCTCAACGGCCTGGCGTCCGCCGGCCTCGTCGCGACAACCCTTCCACTGATCACCCGCCCGGCAAGGGCCCAGGGTGACCTGACGGTCTTCACCTGGGCGGAATACGACAACCCGATCTTCCATGAGGCCTATGTCGAGAAGCATGGAACGTCGCCCGAGTTCAGCTTCTTCGGCGAAGAGGAGGAGGCGTTGCAGAAGCTGAGGTCCGGCTTCACCCCGGACGTCTCGCACCCCTGCACCAGCAATGTTCAGCGCTGGAAAGACGCCGGGGTGCTCCGGCCCATCGACACCTCGCGACTCGACGAGTGGGGCAACATCTTTCCGAGCTTCAAGGACATCAAGGGCGTGATGATCGACGGCGAGGCCTATCACATGCCCTGGGACTGGGGGAACACCTCGATCCTCTATCGGACCGATCTCGTGGAACTCGAGGAGGAATCCTATTCGATCCTGCTGGACGAGCGCTACAAGGGGCGCATGTCGATGTTCGATTCGGCCGAGACGATGACGGCCATCGCAGGCCTGCTCGCCGGCGTCGAGGATCCTTTCAACCTGACGGAGGAGGAGATCGACAGGACTGCCGAGATAATGCGGCGGATCCACGAGAACCTCCGGTTCTACTGGACCGACACGACCCAGGTCGAGCAGGCGCTGGCCTCCGGGGAACTCGTCGCCTCCACCGCCTGGAACGAGTCGATCACTACGCTGAAGGCGCAGGGACTCGAGGTGAGCTACATGGCTCCAAAGGAAGGCATTCTGACCTGGGTCTGCGGTCTCGCGCTCGTCAAGGACGGGCCGGGATCGGAGGATCTCGCCTACGACTATATGAACGCCATGCTGGCACCGGAGACCGGCAAGGCGCTGATCGAGGAGTTCGGTTATGGCCATTCCAACCAGAACAGCCTTGATCTGGTTGAACAGCAACGGCTCGAGGAGCTGGGCATCGCGAACGCGAAGGAAGCATTGGCCAATAGCGTCTTCTTCGACGAGATGTCGGCCAAGCAGCGCGAGACTATGAACAGCATCTTCGAGAAGATCAAAGCCGGCCTGTAACCGGCGCCTGTCAATTCCTGGACGCCCCCGCCACTTGGCGGGGGCGATTTTTTGAACCAAATACCAATCCCAAAACGCTTTATTGATTGATCGCTCATTCAGTAAAATATGATTTTCCGCTTTATATCATTGACTTAACTGTCTATCCAAGATATAGTGATACGCTATAGGAAGGAATTGTCATGGGCCGAATGGAAATCAAGGAGGTGCGCCGCGTTCAGTTGATCGAGGCGACGATCGACTCGATCGCCAAACGCGGCTTCGCCGAGACGACACTGGCCCATGTCGCCGACGGGGCCAAGCTGTCGCGCGGAATCGTCAATTTCTACTTCAAGAGCAAGGAGGCCCTGCTGGTCGAGACCCTGCGTCACATGGCGCAGGAATATGAGGCGTTCTGGCTGGCGGCCGTGGCGCGCGCCGACCCCTCGCCCACCGGTCAGATCGAGGCGATGATCGACGCCGATTTCGACCCGGCGATCGCCAGCCGGAAGAAGGTGACCGTGTGGTACGCATTCTGGGGTGAGGCCCGGTGGCGACCTGACTACCTTCGGCTCTGCCGGCGGCTGTCGGACCGCTATTTCGAACAGACACTGGCGCTGTTCCAGCAGATCATCGATGCCGGCGGCTACGAGCACGTCGATGCGGCGACGGTCACCCGTGGCCTCAATGCGATGATCGACGGCCTCTGGCTGGACATTCTGATCAACCCCGACGCAGTCGACCGGGCAGAGGCGAAGCGGACCTGCCGGGCGTTCCTGGCCGGCTTCTTCCCCGCCGAGTTCGCCGCCCGCACCGGTGCCGCTAGCGCCGCCTGATCCCTTCTCTGCCGAACGGAGATTTCTGATGAGCGCGAGCGTCGAACTGCTGAAGAGCGAGCCGGCGGCAACGGCGTTCACCGCCGAGACGCTACCTGGCTGGACCTATCAGAACACCGAATTCTTTGCACTGGAGCGGGAAAACCTGTTCCTGCGCAACTGGCAGATCGTCTGCCATGTAAGCGAGGTGAGAGAGCCTGGCGAGTTCGCCACGATCGAGGTGACAGGCGAGCGGGCGTTCGTGATCCGCGATGCGGAGGGGACGCTGCGCGCCTTCTACAATGTCTGCCGACATCGTGCCGCTGCCGTGGTCGACGGGGCGAACGGCCATTGCGACGGCGCCATCCGCTGCCCCTATCATGGCTGGACCTACGCGCTCGACGGTCGGTTGAAGGCGGTGCCAGGCGAGGCCAGCTTCCCGGACCTCGACAAGGCGCGGTTCGGGCTCCACTCGCTGGATCTCGAAGTCTTTCTGGGCTTCGTCTTCATCCGATTCCGCAGCGGCGGTCCGAGCGTGGCGGAGCGGATGGCGCCCTTTCATGCCGAGCTTGCGCCCTACCGGTTCGAGGAAATGGAACCCGTTGGACCACCCTTCCGGATCGAACCCGGAGTCGACTGGAAGAATGTGATGGACAATTACCTTGAAGGTTATCACGTCCCAGTCGGCCATCCGGGTCTCTACCGGCTGTTCGGCACCCGCTATGATGTCGAAACCCGGCCCGGCAACGTATCCCGCGCCATCCACTGGCTCCGTGACAAGCCGTCGAACAACTGGAGTGAGCGGCACTATCAGATGCTGCTGCCGGAGATTGAGCATCTGCCTGCTGAGCGGCGGCGGGCCTGGAGCTATTACGTGATGCTGCCCAATATCGCCTTCGACGTCTATCCGGACCAGATGGACTTCTTCCGGCTCCTGCCGACTGCGCCGGGCAAGTCTGTCATGGTCGGCCGCTCCTACCGGCTGCCCGGCGCCGACAGGCGGCTGCGCGCGGCCCAGTTCCTCAACCACCGCATCAACGTCCAGGTGCAGCGCGAGGACGACGCGTTGATCCGGTCCGTTCAGGGCGGCCTTGCCTCCGAGAGTTACGTCTCTGGACTGCTGTCCGAGAAAGAGATCTGCCTGCGCCAACTCCACGACATGATCCGGACGGCGCTCCCTGTCGCCCGCCTCCCCCGGCCGCCCGCACCGGGTATGATGAAGACGCTGAACGACAGTCTCCGCAAGGTCTGAACCGATGTCCTATCCACTGCCTGCCGGCGCGCGTGTCTGGCAAGAGAAGCTGCGCAGGTTCGTCGACGAGGAGCTGATCCCCTGGGAGGTCGAGGCCGAGATGAACCAGGGCGAGCTGCCGGCGGAGGTGCGCGACCGTCATCGCCGGCTCGCCAGGGAAATGGGCCTCTACGGCATGGACATGCCGAAAGAGCTTGGCGGCGGCAACCTGACGATGCTGGAGCAAACCGTGGTCTCCGAGCAGATCGGCCGCGTGACCAATGCGCTCGGCTGGTGCTTCCCGAGCCCGAACCGCTGGATGGCTAGGGCCTGCTCACCCTACCAGATCGAAACCTGGGTGAAGCCCAATATCGCCGGCCAACGGCACGAATGCTACGCGATCACCGAGGCCGGCGCCGGCTCGGATGTCGACGCGATCGAGGCGACGGCGCGCAGCGAAGACGACAGCTACGTCCTCAATGGCGAGAAGTGGCATGTGACCAGCGCCAACCACGCGGATCATTTCATCTTTCAGGCGAAGATCGTGTGCGGCCCCCATGCCGGTACCCACGCGCTGTTCTTTGTCGACATGGATACGCCCGGCGTGCGGCTCGTGCGGACGCCGGCCTATGGCCACAGCTACGCCGCGCATCATCCGATTTACCGGTTCGAGGATGTGCGCGTGCCGGTCGAGAACCGTATCGGCGATGAGGGCGACGGCATGGCCTTCACCTATGACTGGTTCCGCTATGAGCGGCTGATGATCGCGGCGCGCTGCTGTGGTGCCGCCGGCCGGCTGATCGACGAGGCGACCGCCTTCGCACGCGATCGAACATCCTTCGGCAAGTCCTTGACGGAGCATCAGGCGATCCAGTTCATGTTGGCCGACAGCCTGACCGAACTGTGGGCGGCGCGGCTGATGACCTACCGGGTCGCCGAGGCGATTGATGCCGGCGAGGATGTGAAGATCCTGCACGCCCAATCCTCGATGGCCAAGCTCTACGCCTCCGAGATGGCAAACCGGGTCGCCGACCGGGCGGTGCAGATCTTCGGCGGCCGCGGCTATATGCGCGAGAACGTCGCCGAACGCTTCTTCCGCGAGCTACGGGTCGACCGTATTTGGGAAGGCACCTCCGAGATCCAGCGCATGATCGTCGCCAACGGCCTCTACAAGCGCGGCCAGGCGGCGCTGGTGGAGTGACGGGCAAGGACGTCGTGACGCGGCCATGCTATCGTGCCAGGCTCTCATGCTTCGATAGGCTCAGCACTAGGAGATCATAGTTCGGACGTCGTCCTGAGCTTGTCGAAGGACGAGGCGCGCTCCGCGAACAGGGCAATCAATGACCAGCAGCCACATCGACAGCTATTACGCCCGCACAGCCACGCCGATACCACCACGGCCGCCGCTCAGTGGCGATATCGAAACAGACATCTGCATCATCGGCGGTGGTCTGGCGGGGTTGTCGACCGCGCTGGGGCTTGCCGAGCGCGGCAAGCGGGTTGTCGTTCTCGAGGCGCGACGGGTCGCCTGGGGTGCCTCCGGGCGCAACGGCGGTTTCGTGTCGGCGGGCTTTGCGAGCGGCCCCGAGGCGGTGGTGAAGCGGGTCGGACGCGACCACGCGCGCGAGCTGCACGCTCTGACGCGGGATGCGGTGCGGCTGGTGCGACGCCGCATCGACGACCATGCGATTCCCTGTCGGCCGGTCAATTTCGGCGCATTGAAAGCCTGGTGGACGGACGATCCCGAGGCGGCCAAGCGCGAGCAGGCCTATATGGCCGAGACCTTCGGCGTCGAACTCGAATTCTGGCCGCGCGAGCGTCTGCGCGGCGAGCTGGTCACCCGGCGCTATCACGACGCCCTCTACGATCCGAACGCCTTCCACTTCCACCCACTGAACTATGCGATCGGTATCGCCGCCGCCGTGGAGGCGCAGGACGGCGCCATCTACGAGGACTCCGCCGTGACCGGGATGGAGCTCGACGCGCCAACCAAGACCATCAGCACTGCCGATGGCTGGGTTCGCGCGAAGACTGTTGTGATCGCCTGCGGCGGCTATATCGACGGGCTGCATCCACGCCTCTCGGCGGCGGTTCAACCGATCGCGACCTATGTCATGGTGACGGAGCCGCTGGGCGACCGGTTGCGGACGGCGATTCGCTCACCCTACGCGATCATCGATTCCCGCTTCGACTTCGACTATTACCGGCCGCTCGCCGACACGCGGATCCTCTGGGGCGGCGGCATTACGATCCGCCGGACGGAGCCGCGGCGCCTGGCGCGGATCATGCTCGGCAAGCTCATGAAGGTCTATCCGCAGCTCGACGGCGTCAAGGTCGAGGCGGCCTGGGCCGGGCTGATGGGTTATCCCACGCACGCCATGCCGCAGCTCGGCGAGGTTTCGCCGGGCGCTTGGTACTGCATGGGCTTCGGCGGCCACGGCATGGCGACCACGACCATGGCCGGCGAGCTGATCGCCGGCGCCATCGCCGAAGGCGACGATCGCTACAGGCTGTTCGCCCCCTTCGGCCTGAACTGGACGGGCGGACCGGCCGGGCTCGCCGCCGTGCAGATGGTCTACTGGTCCTACCAGTTCCGCGACTGGCTTAAAGGTTAGACCGAGGTTTAGACCGCCAGCTCGCGCTTGAACGGCACGGGCGGCGCCGGCGGTTCGCCGAACTCGCGGGCGTAGCGGTGGCCGGCATAGACGGCCATTGCGATGGTGCCTGGCGCGAGGCAGTCGCCGATCGCCGTCACCGACCGGATACCCGCCGCGGCGAGCGCGTCCGGATCTGTGCGAAGCTCCCGGTAGAGCCCCTCCTCCGGCCAGCGTGCCGTTACGGTCACCACCGAGGCGCAAGGCTGGCGCGCAGGGCGTCCAGTGAAGACGCAGGCCAGTTCGACCGCCTCGCCGTCAAAGCCGGTCACCGTCCGGTTGGGAACGATCTCCACACCGAGTTCCAGCAGCCGCTTCTGGATGTGCTTCACTTCGAGCGTGTTGGCGGTCCAGACGGACGCAGCCTCCGCCGGTGTCACCAGCGTGACCTC
Source organism: Virgifigura deserti (assembly GCA_003576685.1). Taxonomy (GTDB): domain Bacteria; phylum Pseudomonadota; class Alphaproteobacteria; order Dongiales; family Dongiaceae; genus Virgifigura; species Virgifigura deserti. The sequence goes on along the minus strand of QOZR01000001.1, from coordinate 306,220 downwards.
CAGCCCCTCCCGGCGCAGCTTCTCCGCCAGCACGCCGCCCATATAGAAATGATCGTCGTCGAAGACCACCACGGGACCGGCGGGCATGGCGCCCGCCATGATATCGTCCGGCGTGTAGACACCCGCTCCGTCGAAACCCGGCACCGGTCGAATACGGTCACGGCCGACGCCGTCGCGCCGCCAGCGCGCGCCGGTCGCGACGACGACATGCGGAAAGCCGAACTCGCGGACATGCTCGGCCGTCAGGCGGCTGTCACGGTAGATCTCGACATTCGGCAACTTGCCAAGCTGGTAGACGCGATAGTCACGCACCCGCGCCCACTCGGCGAGGCCTGGCAGGCGCGATTCGGCGGAGACGCGGCCGCCCAAGTCCGTTGTCGCCTCGGCGAGATGGACCGCATAGCCGCGCTGTCCCAGTGCTCGCGTGCACTCCAGCCCGGCCGGCCCGGCGCCGACCACCAGCACGGACTCGTCCGATGTCTTCGCCGGGATGACTTCCGGATGCCACCCCTTGCGCCACTCCTCGCCCATGGTCGGGTTCTGCGTGCAGCGGATCGGGGTGATGGTGAAATCCCCGCTGACACAGATGTTGCAGCCGATGCATTCGCGGATGTCGTCCGGCCTGCCCTCCTCGATCTTCTTGGGCAGAAACGGATCGGCGATCGACGGGCGGGCGGCCCCGATCATGTCGAGCACGCCGCGGCGGATCATCGACACCATGGTGTCCGGTGAGGTGAAGCGGCCGACTCCGACGACGGGTTTGCTCGTGACTTTCTTCACGAAGGCGATATGGCGCTCCTGCGAGCCTTCGGGATGAAAGCGCGAGGTGGTGGAATCGTTGAACCAGGAACTGACATTCACGTCCCACAGGTCCGGCAGCTCGGCCAGCATCTCGATGACGTCGCGCCCCTCGGCCTCGCTGGTGAGGCCGTCCTCGCCCAGCAGCTCCTCCACGGCCATGCGGACCACGACGGCGCAGCGATCGCCGACCGCCTCCTTCGTGTCCTCGATGACCTCGCGGAACAGCCGGACCCGGTTCTCGAGGCTGCCGCCATATTCGTCGATGCGGTCGTTGCGGCGGCGCTGCAGGAAATGCATCGGCAGCGACAGATCATGGCCGGCATAAACATAGATAACGTCGAACCCGGCCTTGCGGGCGCGCTTGGCGGCATCGCGATGCCATTGCCGATAAGCACGGATATCGGCCTTGTCCATCGCGCGGGCCTGCACCGGCGCATAGCCGTTGACCGGCTGATGCGACGGGCCGATTGGCACCTCCCGGCTGTAGAGATTGCCGCAGGACGGGCCGTTATGGACCAGTTCGACCCCGGCCAACGCGTCATGCCGATGCACGGCTTCCGCCATCAACGCGAGCCCGGGGATGTCGTCATCGTCCCACAGCCGCGCCTCGGCATAGGGCGCGACGTCACCGCTGGGATGGATCTCGCATTCCTCGGTGCAGATCACCGCCCAGCCGCCCTCCGCCTTCATGCCTCGCATCGCCGCGACTGCGCGCGGCATCGGATGGCCCATGCCGTTGCAATGCGGCACCTGGTAGAAGCGGTTCTTGGCCGTCACCGGGCCGATCTTCACCGGCTCGAATAGAATGTCGTATCGCGGATCGCGCGTCATATCGCCCCCTATGGAAGCTCCGATTCGATGTCGTCCGCACTGTAGGAGTCTCCGGCAGGCCCTGTCCACGGCCTGCATTCGCTTCCGGAGAGATCGAGAGAGTCGGATTTGCGACAGTCGAAATCGGGCAAATTTGCTATATAACGCAATGGTTCCAGAGATCGAGGTGCCGCCATGTCGAACGCGACCATCGCCCGTCCCGCCTGGGAGAAGAAGCTTCATGCCGATCCGGCACGCTCCTATACCCTGCCCGCGCGATACTATACGTCGGCGGAGATCTTCGAGCAGGAGCGGGAGCTGGTGTTCTTCCACTCGTGGCAGTATGTCGGCCATGTCGAGGACCTGCCGGAGGTGGGCAGCTATCTCACCTGCAACGTACTCGACCAGAATCTTTTCGTGACCCGCGGGAAGGACGAGAAGCTCCGCGCATTCTACAATGTCTGCTCCCACCGCGCGCACGAGCTGCTGCGCGGTGCCGGCAAGGCCAGGGTGATTACCTGTCCCTATCATGCCTGGTCCTATCACCTCGATGGCGCGTTGCGGACCGCGCGTGGCAGCGAGAACGTCGACGGCTTCAACAAGGGCGAGTTCTGCCTGAAGGAGGTCCGGCTGGAGACGTTCGGGCCGCTAATCTTCGTCAATCTCGACCCGGACGCGGTACCGCTCGCCGAACAGTCCGGCGATCTCATGGCGGAGCTGCGCCACCACATCCCCGATCTCGACCGGCTGACCAAGGCGGCGACAGCGAGCTGGGTCGTCGAGGCGAACTGGAAGGTGATCGTCGACAACTTTCTCGAATGCTATCACTGCGAGCCTGCGCATCCCGCCTTCGCGCAGCTCGTCGACATGGACAGCTACCGGTCGCAGACGCATGGGATCTACTCGACCCATGTCAGCCGCAGCGGACGGCCCGACAACAAGGCCTTCAAGTTCGACCCGAAGGACGACTCGCAGGTCGGTGCGTTCTGGTGGCTATGGCCGACCACGACGATCAACGTCTCGCCCGGCGCCAGCAACATGGCGATGTTCTATCTGAAGCCGTTGGGTCCGAACCGGACCCTGGAGATCACCGACTATTACTTCATGAGCAAGGAGCTCAACGAACAGCAGCAGGCGCGGATCGACTACGCCAACGACATCCTGACGATCGAAGACAACACCCTCTGCGAGTCGGTGCAGCGCGGCCTGCACTCACGCGGCTACACGCAAGGCCGCTTCATCGTCGACCGTGAGCGCACCCAGATCAGCGAACATGCGGTGCATCACTTCCACCAGCTCGTGGCGACAGCATTGGATGGGGCGACCACATAGGGTCGCCCCTACATCAAATCGGAAATCCGTAGGGGCGGCCCTGCGTGGCCGCCCTACTCCGCCGCGGTCGAGATCACCGGCTCGAAATGCTTCAGCTCATCGAGCGGAATATGGCAGAGGATGCGATGGCCGGATGCGGTGCGATGCTCCGGCGGCGGCGTGGTGTCGCAGATCTCGCCGATCTTGCGCGGGCAGCGCGTGGCGAAGGGGCAGCCCTTCGGAATATCGGTCACGCTCGGGATCGAGCCTTCCAGGATGATGCGCTTCTGCTGCAGGTCCGGGTCCGGGATCGGCACCGCGGACAGCAGCGCCTCCGTATAGGGATGGTAGGGCGGGTTGAAGACGTCCTCGACCGAGCCGAACTCGACCACCTTGCCGAGATACATCACCGCCACCCGGTCGGCCAGGTAGCGGACGACCGACAGGTCGTGCGAGATGAAGAGCAGCGTCGCGTCCCGTCCGCTCTGGATCTCCATCAGCAGATTGATGATCGCCGCTTGGACCGAGACGTCGAGCGCCGACACCGGCTCGTCCGCCACCACCAGATCGGGATCGCCGGCAAGCGCGCGGGCGATCGCGACCCGCTGCTTCTGGCCACCGGAGAGCTGGCGCGGCTTGCGCATCACGAAGTCGGCCGGCAGCTTCACGGTCTCCATCAGTTGGCGCGCCTCCTGACGCGCCTGCCGGCCGCCGATCCTTTTCAGCCGCCGCAGCGAGCGTGAAATGGCGTAGCCGACCGAGTGACTGGGATTCAGCGTGCTGTCGGGGTTCTGGAAGACCATCTGCAGCTTCCGCTTGATCTCGGTCCCGCGCTTCTCCACGGACAGCTTGCCGATATCCGTTTCCTCGAGACGGACGGTCCCGCTAGTCGCCTCCTCCAGCCCGGTCAGGACCTTCGCCAAGGTCGACTTGCCACAGCCTGACTCGCCGACGATGGCGAGCGTCGTCCCGCGCTTTGCGGACAGGCTGATATCGTTCAGCGCCTTGACGTCATATCCACCCTCGCCGCCGAAGATGCTCGCCGCCTGGTGATAGATCTTCCGCAGATGCTCGATCTCCAGCACCGAGTCAGCCTCGCGTTCTTCCGCCGCGACAGCGGCGGCAGAGGTGGCGGTCGTCGGCCTCCGATAGGGATCGAGCTCGTCATAGCGTACACATTGCACGCGGTGACGACCGCTGTCGCGCACATGCTCCATGGGGATTCGATGGTCGGTGCAGCGCCCCTGCACCACATAGGCGCAGCGCGACGAAAAAATGCAGCCTTTCGGCCGGTGCAGCGCCGGCGGCACCTGGCCCGGGATCGGCACGAGCGGCGTGGAATGCTTGTCGCTGCCGAGCGCCGGGATGCAGTTCAGCAGGCCGCGCGTGTAGGGATGGCTGGGCCGGCGGAACACCTCGCTGATCGGCCCCTCCTCGACCAGCTCGCCGGCATACATGACGCCGATCCGGTCGCAGATCCGCACCACGGTGCCGAGATTGTGGCTGATGAAGACGATCGCCGAATTGTGAACCTGCCGAAGCCTGCGGACGAGATCGAGCACCGCCGCCTCGACCGTCACATCGAGCCCTGTCGTCGGTTCGTCCATGACCAGCAGCGACGGTTCGGCCATCAGCGCCATGGCGATGACCACCCGCTGCTGCTGCCCGCCGGAGAGCTGATGCGGATAGCGTTCGAAAACGCTTTCGGGATCGGGGAGGTTGACTTCCTTCAGCATATGAAGGGCACGGATGCGCGCTTCCTTCTTGCTCGCGCCCTGATGGATGATCGGCACTTCTATGAGCTGCTGCCCGATCCGCATGACCGGATTCAGACTGCTCATCGGGTCCTGATAGACCATGGCCATCTTGCCGCCACGGATCTGCCGCAGCTCCGCCGCCGACATGCTGCTCATGTCGCGGCCCTCGAACAGGATCCGGCCGCTGGTCAGACGGCCGGCGCCGCCAAGATAGGACATCACGGCGAAAGCGACGGTCGATTTACCGCAGCCCGATTCGCCGACCAGACCCAGCGCTTCCCCCTGCTCCAGCTTGAAGCTGAGGTCCGGAACGACATTTATCTCGCCGGCCCGGGTGAAGTACGAGATGCTGGCATTCTGAAGTTCGAGAACGGGAGTTTGCTGTGTCACGTCGTCCTCTCAATCGCGGAGGCTGATTTCACGCAAACCGTCTGCCAGCAAGTTGAAGCCGACAACGAGGGATGAAATGGCGGCGCAGGGAATCAGCGCCATATGCGGCCAGATCGACATGAAGCCGTAAGTGTCCTTGACCATGCCGCCCCAGTCCGGGTCCGGCGGCGGCAGGCCGAGGCCGAGGAAGCCGAGGACGCCGATCGCGATGATCGTGTAGCCCATCCGAAGGCAGGCATCGACGATCAACGGTCCGCGCGCGTTCGGTAGGATCTCAACGAGCATGATGTACCAGGTGGACTCGCCCCGCATCTTCGCTGCGGCGACGTAATCCCGCTCGCGGATCTCGAGCGTCAGGCCACGCACGATCCGTATGATCTGCGGCGCTGCCGTGAAGGTGACTGCAATGACGATATTGGCCGCCGATGGGCCATAGGTCGCGATGATGATGATGTAGAGGATGATCACCGGAAAGGACAGGATGATGTCGGCGATCCGCATCATCACGGTATCCATCCAGCCGCGGTAATAGCCGGCCAGAAGCCCGAACAGGCAGCCGATCACATAGGCGCAGATAACGGCGATCGGCGCCACCGTCAGCACCGTCCGGGAGCCCCAGATGACGCGCGACAGCATGTCGCGTCCCTGATTGTCGGTGCCCAGCCAGTGCTCGGCGGAGGGCGTCGGATCGGCGAGCGCCAGATAGTCGTTGGCGTTTGGGTCATAAGGCGCCAGGAACGGCGCGAACAGCGCGACCAAAGCCCAGAACAACACCAGGGCAGCGCCGACCATGCCAACCGGCGACTCGCGAAGCAGCGCAATCTGGCGTAGCCGGCCGGTCACCGGCGCCAGCAGGCTTCGACGTGTCGGTCCGGGTGAAGTCTCGACGGCCATCGGCGCCCCCCTCAGCTGAACCGGATGCGGGGGTTGAGCAGCATATAGCCGAAATCCCCGATGATCTGCGCCATCACGGTGATGAAGACAGCGACCAGGGTCGCGGCCTCGATCACCGCAACGTCCTGCGACAGCCCCGCCTCTAGGATCAGGCGGCCGAAGCCCGGATAGGCGAACACGGCCTCGACCACGACAACGCCAGTCACGAGATAGTTGATCTGCAGGAGAATCACCGTGAAGGGCGCGATCATGGCGTTTCGCAACGCGTGCTTCAGAATCACGTCGCGGAAGGAGAGACCCTTCAGAATCGCCGTTCGGATATAGGGTCGCGTCATCACCTCGACCATCGAGGCGCGAACCATGCGGACCACATAGCCGAGGTCATAGAGCACCATCACCGCGACCGGCAGCACGAGTTGCGAGGCCAGTGGCCAGCCGCCGCCCGTGTTGAGCGTCGAAGTCCCAGGCAGCCACCCCAGCCAGATCACGAAGATGCTGACCAGGAAAACGCCGGAGGCGAACTCCGGAATGGAGGTCGTGACGATGCCGCCGATCGATATAGTTCGGTCGAGCAGCGACGCCTCCCGCATGCCGGCGGCGACGCCGAGGATGATCGAGGCCGGGACGATGATGGCGAACGCAATGGCCGCAAGGATCGCCGTGTTTCCCAGGCGGTCCCAGAGGACGTTGGCCACCGGCTGCTTGTAGAGCGTCGAACGGCCGAGATCCCCCTGCAGGACGTTCCCGGCCCATTCGAGATAGCGCACGACGACGGGCCGGTTCAGCCCCATCTCCTCGGTCAGCATGTCGACCTGAAGCTGGGTGGCGAAGGGGCCGAGAACCTTGCGGGCCACCTGACCGGGCGTGAATTCCATGATCGTGAAGATCGCGAATGAAACCACGACCATGGTCAGCAGCAGATAACCTGCTCTTTTGGCGAAGAAAGCGGTCATGCCGGGTCGTCCCCCCCCAGCCTCAAACTCCGGCGCGTCGACGCGAGGAGGAAGGGACGGGCGCGGTCAGCGCACCGTCCCCGAGCCGCCTCATGCCTCCTCAAACGACCAGTTCTCGCAAAAGAAGTAGGAGGTCGGATGGGCCTCATAGCCTTTCAGCCGCTTGTCCATGGCCGTGAACCAGGCGCGCCACAGCGGGATACAGGCAGGGCCGTCTTCCAGCATGACATTCTCAAGTTCGACCATCACCTTGCGGCGCTCGTCGACATCGAGGATACCCTCGGCCTTGGTCAGTAGCGCGTCGAACTCCGGATTCGAATAGAAGCTCTCGTTCCACGGCACGCCCGTGCGGTAGGCCAGACCCAGGGCCATGACACCCAGCGGCCGGTGCGTCCAGGTCGTAAAGGCGAAGGGCGCGGTCGGCTTGTTCCAGATCTCCCAATACTGTGTCGAGGGCAGCACGCTGATCTTCACCCGTACGCCGATCTGCTGCCACATCTGCGCCATCGCCTGCACCGCGATTGGCTCCCACTCGGGATCTCCCTTGCAGAAGATCTCGGTGTCGAACCCGTCCGGATGGCCGGCCTCTGCGAGCAGCGCCTTCGCACCCTCAATGTCCTGCTTCATGAAGCCGACATCGGCATATTCGGGATGGACCTCGCAGACATGATGGTGCTCGCCCGGCAGACCCAGGCCGAGATGGGCCACCTGCAGCAGCTTTTCGGTATCGAGCGCCAGCCGCATCGCCTTGCGAACCCGGGCATCGCCCCACGGCTTGTGCTGGGGCTGCATGCGGGCCACACCCGTCTGGGCGGTGCCCACCTGATGGATCTGAACATGCTCCATCTTCTGCAAGGCGGCATATTGCTGCGTCGAGCCTTCATACAGGCCGTGCACCTGGCCGGAAGAGAGCGCTGCCACCTCGGTCGCCGCGTCGTCGCCATTATCGATGAACTCGATGGTCTCGATCGCCGCCGGCTTGCCCCAATAGCCCTCACGCCGCTTCAGCACGACCTTTCTGCCCACTTCATACTCGGTCATGCTGTAGGCGCCGGTGCCGATCGACCCGACGCCGAAGACGCCGTTCTCGCTCGGATGCAGGATCAGTGCGGGATAGTGGAACAGATGCTCCGGAACGGCGAGCTGTGCAGACCGGCAGTTCAGGCGGATCGTATAGTCATCGACCTGCTCGATGGCCTTGGGATCCCACAGTTCCGTACCCTCATCGTTCATCAGATAGCCCTTGATGAGGCCGAGGACCGAGGAGCCCACCGCGGGATCGGCCCAGCGCTTCAGGTTCCAGATCGCGTGATCGGCCACGAATTCGTCGCCGTTGGACCATTTGACCCCTTGCTTCAGGTTCAGCGTCCAGGTCTTCAGGTCGTCGCTCGCCTCCCAGTTCTCGAGCAGGATGGGATGCGTGATGTTCTCCGAGTCGGTCCGGGTTAGATAATCGCAGACCTGCCGCGCTACGTTCGAATCATACACCCATGAATAGGTTGCCGGATTCTCCAGCGTACCCACTCGCATCGAGATCCGCACCGTGGCGTTCGACTGCGCCCGCGCCGGGGCGACCAAGCCCTTCTGGGTAATTCCGGCGAAGCCATAGGCCGCCGTGGCCGACAGGCCGAGCAGCGTCGAGGTCCGCAGGAACTCGCGCCGGTCGACCCTGCCCTCCTGAAGCTGATCGACCAGCTTCGGCAGGTAGGAATGAATTTTCTTCAGGTCTTCAGACATTATTGTCTCCCCGTCAGGTTCAGCGTCTGACTTATCAGAATGTTAACGTCGATGCGTGAGCCAAAGTGCGTTTCCCCGCATGTCGCCGGTCGCACCGATTTATCCCGAGTCCTAGCAAACCATTCTTTGCGGAGGTGGTTCAAGGATTTCCTCACCGAGCCGTGCCCGACGGATGAGTGGAGCGTCGTCGGGACAGCAGCCAGGCGGCCCCCGTCCCTGCAATCGAAGCTGCCGCTGCCCCCCACCGTCTGTTTGACCAACGACCTTTTATGTGTCGCTTGCGACGCGCGACCGATCAGCGCCCCCTCCCCTCCGGATATCACGCCGCGCAATGGAACGGTAGCTTGGCGCCGAAGGGCGACCTGGGATAGCGTCCTTCGCTACCGCCGTCACCGGCCGGCGGACATCAACCCGACATTCCGCATCCAGACTCCGAGCTCAAGATGGATAGAACCGACGTCGAAATTATCGAGAAAAGAAACGCTTACAGCGGATATTTCAGAATCGACTCATATCGATTGCGACACCGGCTGCATGCCGGTGGATGGAGTCGTCCGATGGATCGGGAAGTCTTCGAGCGCGGCCATGTCGCCGCGGTCCTTCCCTATGATCCCGACCGCGATGCGGTCGTCCTGCTCGAGCAGTTCCGGATCGGCGCCTATCTGGCCGAGTTCCCGCCCTGGCAGACCGAAATTGTCGCCGGCATCATTGAGGCGGGCGAGACGGTCGAGGCGGTCGCCGTGCGCGAGACGCAAGAGGAGGCCGGGTGCGCGATCCTCGATCTGGCGCCGATCTGCCGCTATCTGGTCAGCCCCGGCGGCGCGACCGAGTCCGTTGCCGTCTATTGTGGTCGGGTCGACAGCCGCGGCGTCGGCGGCATCCACGGCCTTGCCCACGAGCATGAGGACATCCGCGTCGAGGTGGTTCCATTCGAGGCCATCGCCAGCCGTCTCGAGCAGGAGAAGGTCGGCAATGCGGTGACGATCATCGCCCTTCAATGGCTGCTGCTCCATCACGACGATCTGCGTCGCCGATGGGCTCCAGCTGACACAAGTCACCGATGAACCGCCTCGCCGTCGCCCGCCGGTCGCGATCGAAGCCAAGATCCTGCGCCTGACCGATGGCCGCTTCCGCAATACCGACCCGATGCAGACCAACCTTTCCGTTGCGCTCGGAAGGACGGTGTTGCTCGCAGTCGACGGAATTCAGGTAATCGTCACCGAAAGCTGCCAGTCGCGAACGACCCGGCTTACTTCGCGCTTGACGGGATCGATCTGGCGGCGGTGCGGCTGCTCTGCATCAAGGTCAAGAACCATTTCCGCGCAGCCTTTGCCCCGCTCTGCCGCGCGATCATTGAGATCGACGCGCCGGGTCCCGCCTCACCTGACCTGCGGCGATACGGATTTCGGCAGGCTCCTCAGGAGCTTTACCCGCTCAATTTTCCAGAATAGTCGCCAGAATAGCCGAATGTCTTGCTGAGGGCAAAACGATCGGGAAAACTATAGCGGGATAACCGGAAAGCATCCGGCACGGGGGAAGCATGCAAAACGGAAGATCGAGCCGCTATGCCGGCATTTGGCGGACAGTTTTTATTGCCGCCTTATCGGCTTTCACGCTCCTCGGCTGCGTCGAGCCGGGCGAGTTTCATCCGGTTCCTTATAATGAAAGTCAGGACGACCCCGACGACAACTTGGTCAGGGTCTTTTCCCGGGGGAAAATCGCACCGGAGAACTACGACGTAATCTCCGAGGTCACCGGCCATTCATGCCAGACAAGGCAATATGGCGCCAGCGCGAGTGAAAGGGAGGCGCTGCTGCTGTTGCGGCGAGAGGCCTATGCCGTGGGCGCGGACGGCATTGTCGATCTGCAGTGTCGGGTGAGGGGTTATGGCCTGTCCTTGTCGAGCAATTGCTGGACCGAGGCCGAATGCCGGGGATTGGCGATCAAAGTGAACCCAACGACGGCGGGAACGGCCGACTCGGGGGGAAAGTCGGGATCCGGCTTCATCGTCAATTCCGACGGATATCTCCTGACCAATGCCCACGTCGTCGAGGGATGCACGACCTTCAATGGGCAAGTGGGCCACGACCGGTCGCCCCTCACCGTCATCAAGGTTGATCCTGTGAATGACCTCGCGGTGCTGAAGATGGCCGAGGGCACCACCGCGGTCGCGACCTTCCGGGATGGCGAGCGTGTGCGTGCCGGCGAGGGGGTGGTCGCCGTCGGGTTCCCGCTGCAGCATGTCCTGGCGGAGCAGATCAACGTCACCTCCGGCGTGGTGAGCGCTCTGGCGGGGCTGCACAACGATGCCCGCCGGCTGCAGATCACGGTGCCGGTTCAGCCTGGCAACAGCGGCGGCCCGCTCATCGATTCGAGCGGGAACGTCGTCGGTGTCATCGTCTCCAGCTTGAACGCCCTTCGGATGCTTCAGGTGACCGGCAGCCTTTCCGAGAACGTCAACTTCGCCATCAAGGCCGAGGTCGCGCGCACATTCCTGGAAGGACTCGACATCGAGTACCGGCTGGCCGGCCCTGGCAGGGTCATGGGAGCGGCCGATATCGGCGATGCCGCCAAAGCCTACACGGTGTTCATCACCTGCAAATAAGGCCACGTCCGCTTGATTGTCATCCCCCTGCGCGGCTAGAGTACGATCCGATCAGGTTGGACCAACCTGATCGGTGAATCGTCCTCTGAATTCATACAGCTAGAGGCGGATTCACCGATCACATCGGTTCGATGTGATCGGATCAGGCTTTCGTCTGACTCAATGGCGCCGTTCGGCGGCAAGTTGCAATACAAGTGGACTCCATGAACGTTCGCGACGGTTTCATCGATACGATCGGCAATACGCCTCTCATCCGCCTGCGGGCCGCCTCCGAGGCGACCGGCTGTACCATTCTCGGCAAGGCTGAGTTTCTCAACCCCGGCGGCTCGGTGAAGGACCGCGCGGCGCTTGCGATCATACAGGACGCCGAGGCCAACGGCCTGCTGCAGCCGGGCGGTGTGATCGTCGAAGGGACGGCCGGCAACACCGGCATCGGCCTGGCGCTGGTCGGCAATGCGCGCGGCTATCGCACGCTGATCGTCATCCCCGAGACGCAGTCGCAGGAGAAGAAGGACATGCTGCGGCTTTGCGGCGCCGACCTGCGCGAAGTGCCGGCAGTGCCGTACAAGGACCCCAACAACTATGTGAAAGTTTCGGGCCGGCTGGCGGAGGAACTGGCGGCGAGCGAGCCGAACGGGGCGATCTGGGCCAACCAGTTCGACAATACCGCCAACCGGGACGGACATTATCGCACGACCGGGCCCGAGATCTGGGAGCAGACGGAGGGCAAGGTCGACGGCTTCATCTGCGCCGTCGGCACCGGCGGCACGCTGGCGGGCACCGGCATGGCCCTGAAGGAGCGCAATTCGAATATCCGCATCGGCCTTGCCGATCCGATGGGCGCCGCGCTGTTCAACTATTACAAACATGGCGAATTGAAATCGACGGGCAGCTCGATCACCGAGGGCATCGGCCAGGGCCGAATCACGCAGAACCTCGAGGACGCGCCGATCGACGAGGCCTACCAGATCCCGGATGAGGAGGCCCTGCCGCTGATTTTCGATCTGATCCGGCAGGAAGGGCTCGTCCTCGGCGGGTCGAGCGGCATCAACCTCGCAGGCGCGATCCGCTTGGCGCGCGATCTCGGCCCCGGCCACACCATCGTGACCATTCTCGCCGATTCCGGCACTCGCTATCAGAGCAAGATGTTCAACCCGGAGTTCCTTCGCTCGAAGGACCTGCCGGTGCCAGAATGGATGGCATAGCCGATGGATGCGATGCCGGCCACCGAACTCGCCTTCCGCAACGATGCCTATGCCAGGAACTGCACGGCGCGCGTGATCGGCACCGACGACCGCGGCATTCGCCTTGACCGCACCGTGTTCTACCCGACCGGCGGCGGTCAACCGGGCGACATCGGTTCGTTGCACCTCGACGATGGCCGCGTCATCGCCATCGTCGATACGGTGAAGGGCGACGGGCCCGACGACGTGCTTCACGTTCCAACGGAGGGATCGGCGCTGCCCGCGGTCGGCATGGCCGTCACCGCCGAGATCGATTGGGCGCGGCGGCATCGGCTGATGCGCATGCATACCTGCCTGCACCTGCTCTGCGCCGTGGTGATCGGCGACGTGACCGGTGGTCAGGTTGGCGACGGCAAGGGCCGGCTGGATTTCAACCTGCCGGACACGCAGCTCGACAAGGAAGCAATCACCGCAGAGCTCAACCGGCTGATCCAGGAAGATCATGCGGTGCGGCCGCGCTGGATCGCCGACGATGAGTTGGCGGCGCAGCCCGAGCTTGTCCGCACCATGTCGGTCAAGCCGCCGACAGGCCAGGGCCGCGTTCGCCTCCTCGACATCGATGGCGTCGATCTGCAGCCCTGCGGCGGCACGCATGTATCGCGGACCGGCGAGATCGGACCGGTCGAGGTCACCAAGATCGAGAACAAGGGCAAACAGAACCGACGGATCAATCTGGCGTTCCTCTCTTGATCGAGCACCGTCACATGAACACCTCCTTGTTCGCGTCATCTCCATTGTCTTTGCCGGGCTCGCCCCGGCAATCCAGGCCGGCCGCCGCCGGAGAAATTGTCCTGGACGCCCGGATCAAGCCTGGGCATGACAAGAGTGGCCGGACAACCCTCGAACCTATCCTGGTCGAATCGCCCGATGCCCTACGCCCATCCTGAAAGCCTGGTCAGCACCGACTGGCTGGCCGCACGCCTCGACGCGCCTGATCTGCGTGTCGTCGACGCGACCTATTATCTGCCGATGCAGAACAAGAACGCGCGGGCGGAATACGATGCTCGCCATATTCCCGGTGCGGTCTTCTTCGACATCGATGAAATCGCCGACACCGGCAGCGAGCTGCCGCATATGCTGCCCAGCCCGGAGAAGTTCTCCGCCCGCGTGCGCAAGCTCGGTCTCGGCGACGGGAACCGCGTCGTCGTCTATGACGCGCACGGCATGATGAGCGCGGCGCGTGTCTGGTGGACGTTCCGTGTCTTCGGCCATACCGATGTGGCGATCCTCGACGGCGGACTGCCGAAGTGGCTGCGCGAAGGCCGCCCGGTCGAGGAGACGCCGCCCTTCCCGCGCGAGCGTCACTTCACGGCGCGGCTCAACCATCTGATGGTGCGCGACCGCGAACAGATGCGGAGCAATCTGGAAAGCCGCCGCGAGCAGGTGCTCGACGCCCGCGACGCGGGACGCTTCGACGGAACCGCACCGGAGATCTGGCCGGGCCGCCGCAGCGGCCATATTCCGGGCAGCCTCAATCTGCCTTTCACCTCGCTTCTCGATCCGGAGGAAAAGACCTTTCTGCCGGCCGACCAGCTCGCGGAGCGGTTCCGCGCGGCGGGCGTCGATATGCGAAAGCCCGTGGTCACGACTTGCGGCTCCGGGATCACGGCGGCGGTGCTGGCCTTCGGGCTGCACCTGCTCGGCCATAAGGATGTGGCGGTCTATGACGGCTCTTGGGCCGACTGGGGTCGGCCGGGCGATACGCCCGTGGAACCGTGACGGTCGGCCCATGAAGGTCACGCCCTATCGCGAGTCCGAGTTCGCGGCACTCGTCGCGCTGTGGGACGCCTGCGGCATCAGCACTCCTCAGAACGATCCGGCCCGCGACATTCCCTTCATGCAGCACGCGCCGAACGCGATCCTCCTCCTCGGCCACCGGGACGGCCGGCTGATCGGCAGTATCATGGCCGGCCATGACGGCCATCGCGGCTGGCTCTACAAGCTCGCCGTCGCGCCGGATCAGCGCGGACAGGGCTTCGGCCGCGCGCTCGTCCGCGAGGCCGAGGACTGGCTGGCAGCCTGCGGGCTGCCGAAAGTGAACCTGATGATCCGCGAGACCAATACGGCCGTCCGCGATTTCTACGCGACGCTGGGCTATGCGGAGACGCCGCGGACCGTCATGGGAAAGTGGCTCGGCGCGGAGGGCGAGCGGCCGGAGAAACGGACCCTGGACGTCGTCGTCACCTATCTGGAAATGACGGAGCCGCCGGCGCGGCCTCCGGTACCGGCGCCGCCCGGCAAGCGGGCACTATTGCGGGCGGAGGCGCCGCCGGTGGCGTTCTACCGCTTTCTCTACGACACGGTCGGCGAGCCCTGGTTCTGGATCGACCGGCGGCTGCTCGACGACAATGCGCTCGCAACCGAGATTCAGGACCCGCAGGTGGAGATCTATGTCCTCTATGATGGCGGCACTCCGGCCGGTTTCATCGAGCTCGACCGCCGGCCGGCGCCCGATATCGCAATCGCCTATTTCGGGCTGATGCCCGCCTTCATCGGTCGCCGTCTCGGCCCCTATCTCCTGGATTGGGGCGTTCGCAAGGCTTGGTCTTATGAGCCGCGCCAACTGACGGTCGATACCTGCACGCTCGACCATCCGAAAGCGCTTGCCCTATATCAGCGCTTCGGGTTCGTGCCCGTCCGGCAGGTGGCGAAGACGATCGACGATCCGCGACTGTCCGGGCTGATCCCACCCCATTTGGAGCCTCGGCTGCCGCTGCCAGGTTCCTAGATCGGCGCCATGGGGCGAGTTTGAAACCCGCCCCTAGAATAACCGGCCGCGGGGTACGGCCTAATGCAGAATCTGGCTGAGGAACAGCTTGGTCCGATCGGACTGCGGGTTGTTGAAGAACCGCTCCGGGTCATTGGCCTCGATGATCTCGCCACCGTCCATGAAGATGACGCGGTTCGCCACGGTGCGGGCGAAGCCCATCTCGTGCGTGACGCAGATCATCGTCATGCCCGACCGGGCCAGTTCGATCATCACGTCGAGCACCTCCTTGATCATCTCCGGATCGAGGGCCGAGGTCGGCTCATCGAACAGCATGACCTTTGGGTTCATACAGAGCGAACGGGCGATGGCGACGCGCTGCTGCTGGCCGCCGGAGAGCTGGCCGGGATATTTGTCCGCCTGCTCGGGGATCCGGACCCGCTCCAGATACTGCCGGGCGAGCTTCTCCGCCTCGGCGCGCGGCATCTTGCGCACCCAGATCGGAGCAAGAGTCAGATTCTCGAGGACGGTCAGGTGAGGAAACAGGTTGAAGTGCTGGAACACCATGCCGACTTCGCGCCGCACCTGCTCGATGTTCTTGAGGTCGTGCGTCAGTTCGACATTATCGACGATGATGCGACCGCGCTGATGCTCCTCGAGCCGGTTGATGCAGCGGATCAGCGTCGATTTGCCCGAGCCCGACGGCCCGCACAGCACGATCCGCTCGCCCTTGTGAACGGTCAGATCGATGTTCTTGAGAACATGGAACTGTCCGAACCACTTGTGCACGCCCTGCATCTGGATCATGACCTCGTCGGAAACATCCATGTCGGAGCGGGCGGCGGCTGTCGCGTTCGCCATTGAGCCCTCCTGTCAGCGTTTGTGGCCGGTATGCAGCCGGCGCTCGAGATATTGACTGTATCGGGACATCCCGAAGCAGAAGATGAAGAAAACGAGCGCGGCGAAGACAAACCCTTCCCGCGACAAGCCGATCCAGTTGGCGTCACGCGCCGCCGCCTGAACGATCCCCAGCAACTCGAAGAGACCGATGATCAGCACCAGAGTCGTGTCCTTGAACAGGCCGATGAAGGTGTTGACGATGCCGGGAATCACGATGCGCAGCGCCTGCGGCAGAATAATCAGGCCGGTCATCTTCCAGTAGTTGAGGCCGAGCGCCATTGCTCCTTCATATTGTCCCCGCGGAATGGCCTGCAGCCCGCCTCGCACCACCTCCGCCATATAGGCGGCGCCGAAGAGCGCGATACCGACCATCGCCCGCAACAGCTTGTCGAAGGTGACGCCCACGGGAAGGAACAAGGGCAGCATCACCGATGCCATGAACAGCACCGTGATCAGCGGCACCGCGCGCACGAACTCGATGAAGCCGGTGCAGATCAGGCTGATGACGGGAAGCGCCGAGCGCCGGCCGAGCGCAAGGACGATACCGATCGGCAGCGAGACGACAATTCCCACGGCGCCCAGAATCAGGGTCAGCATCAGGCCGCCCCATCGGGCCGTCGGCACCTCCTGAAGGCCCAGCCCGCCGTAGAACAGGATATAGGCGATAACAGGATAAATGGCGAAGAGGAAGATCGCGAAGTATCTCTTGCCCGGCACCCGCTCGATGAGCAACGCCGCCACCGGCACGAAAAAAAGCAGGAACGCGACGTTGACGCGCCAGCGCTCGTCTTGCGGGTAAAAGCCGTAGATGAATTGGCCAAACCGCGCCCGCACCATCGTCCAGCAGGCGCCGTCCTTCACGCAGTCGGCGCGCGACGTCCCTTCCTGCCAATTGGCCGAGAAGATTGCCCAGTCGAGGAATGGTGGAAGCACGAGATACAGCAGGTAAAGCGAGCCGATGGTGAGAGCCGCGTTCAGCGGCGAGGAGAGCAGATTCTGCCGCACCCAGGCAATCGGCCCGACGGACTCCCGCGGCGGCGGCAGGTCCGGGTGCTCGCCTGGCTTGTAGTGCTGCATCGCCTCAGCCATTCCTCACCGCTCCACCAATGCAATTCGCCGGTTGTACCAATTCATGAAGATCGAGATGGCCAGGCTGATCGTCAGATAGACCAGCATGGTGATCACGATCACCTCGACCGCCTGTCCCGTTTGATTCAAGACGGTCCCGGTGAAGACACTGACCAGATCGGGATAGCCGATTGCGACTGCCAGCGACGAGTTCTTGGTCAGGTTGAGATACTGGCTCGTCAGCGGTGGGATGATGACGCGGAGCGCCTGCGGGACGATTACCAACCGCGTCGTCACACGCGGTCGTAAGCCGAGGGAATAGGCAGCCTCCGTCTGGCCATAGCTCACGGCCTGGATGCCGGAGCGGACGATCTCGGCGATGAAGGCCGCCGTATAGAGTGTCAGCGCCAACAGCAACGCCGCAAACTCCGGCAGGACCCGCAGCCCGCCCGAGAAGTTAAAGCCGCGCAGTTCCGGATGCTCCCAGGAGAAGGGCAGCCCGGCCAGGAGCGCCACGAGCAGCGGCGGCCCCAGGAGCAGGCCGATCCCTGCCCTGAAGATCGGAAACGGCTGACCGGTCCGATCCTGGCGCCGCTTTGCCCACCGCCGAAGCGCGATGGCCCCGATCAGACCCAAGACGAACGCCGCAGCGACCAGCCCCGAGCCCGGCTCAAAGATCGGCCACGACGCGTAGAGGCCGCGATTGTTGAGGAACACCACATCGCCGAGCGACAGGCTGTTCCGGACGGACGGCAGCGTCGCCAGCACACCGAAGTACCAGAACAGGATCTGCAGCAATAGCGGGATGTTGCGGATCCCCTCGACATAGACGGTCGCGAGCTTCGCGACGAGCCAGTTCTTGGAGAGCCGCGCCACGCCGATAAGGAAGCCGAGAATCGTCGCCAGCACGATGCCGCAGGCCGAGACGACCAGCGTGTTCAGCAGCCCGACCAGAAACGCCCGACCATAGCTCGAGGTCAGCTTGTATTCGACCAGATGCTGGGAAATATCGAAGCCGGCGGTGTTGCCAAGGAAGCCAAATCCCGTGGCAATCCCTTGGCGCGCCAGGTTGGTCGCCGTGTTATGGACGATGAAGGCCGCAAAGGCGATCACGCCCGCAGCAACGAGAATCTGCAGGATTAGGCCGCGAATTCGCTCGTCCTGCAGCAGGGAGCGTCTGCGGGATGTCATTTGGGTTTCTGCACTGGCAGTCACCGAAGCCTCCTCCCGGTCAACCCGAGATGCGGGAAAGCGCCCGCGTGCCCGGTACCGTGATCGGCCCGGGCACACGGCCCGCCATCTTCAGAGCATGCCCGTCAGCGTACAGGCGGCGCGTACAGGATTCCGCCCTTGGTCCACTGCTCGTTCAGGCCACGCGCCAAGGCCAGCGGCGTCTTCAATCCGACATTCCGCTCGAAGCTTTCGCCGTAATTGCCGACCTGCTTGATGATATTGTAGGCCCAGTCGTTGCTGAGGCCGAGCATCTCGCCCATCTTGTCCTCGACGCCGAGCAGCCGCCGGACCTCCGGATTGTCGGTGCCGGCCTTCACCTCGTCGACGTTCTGCGAGCTTACGCCATATTCTTCGGCGGCAATCATCGCATTCAGCGACCAACGGACGATGTCGGCCCATTCATTGTCGCCCTGGCGGACAAGCGGACCCAGCGGCTCCTTCGAGATGATCTCAGGGAGAATGATATGAGCGTCGGGTTCGGCGAGCGCGCTCCGTTCCGCTGCAAGCCCGGATGCATCCGTTGTGAAGGCGTCGCAGCGTCCTTCGATATAGGCCTGCACGGCCTGCTCGCTCGTCTCATAGACGACGGAGCGCAGTTCCATACCGTTGGCGCGGAAATAATCGCCGAGGTTCTTCTCGGTCGTGGTGCCCGACTGGACACAGACGGCGGCGCCGTCAAGCTCCAGTGCGCTGCTCACGCCGAGATCCTTCGGAACCATGAATCCCTGGCCGTCATAGTAATTGACGCCGACGAACTCGAAATTCAGGTCCGAATCGCGCGACAGGGTCCAGGTCGTATTGCGCGACAACACATCCACGGCGCCCGATTGCAGCGCCGTGAACCGCTCCTTCGCGTTCGTGGGCGTGTACCGGACTGCCTCCGAATCGCCGAACACGGCGGCCGCGACGGCGCGGCATACATCGACGTCCAGCCCCCTCCAATTGCCCTGGTCATCAGGCGCGGAGAACCCGGGAAGTCCCGTGTTGACGCCACATTGGAGATAGCCTCGCGATTTGACTTCGTCGAGCGTCGCGGCGCCCGCCGCGCCGACGACGGAAAAAACAACCCCCGCGATACCGGCGGTCAGCATTTTCAACTGTACCATCGAACCAACCTTCCCTGTTTATGACCTTTTCTTATCGCCAGTCCGGGTTAACTCTTAGAACGTAACCAAGGGCTTGACGATGCCCAGCCTTTTACCCAGGCAGCATCGATGCTACAAGCTTTCGTTCTGGAAAGCCAGCTTAGGAACCTGTCGGTTCGCAACCTCCGGTATGCGGCGCGATGGGGAGGACAAAGGATGACCGATGATTCGCTGGACGACACGCTGATCGGCCATGCCGGTTGCCGTCCGCAGGACAACCACGGCATCATCAACCCGCCGGTCTATCACGCATCCACCGTGCTGTTCCCCTCGGTCGCGGCCCTGGAGGAGGCTGTTCGCGACAGGTTCGACCGGGTTTACTACGGCCGCTACGGCACGCCGACGACCTTCGCGCTGGAGGAGGCGGTCGCCGCCCTCGAGCAGGGCGACCGGGCGATCGCCCTGCCTTCCGGCCTAGCGGCGATCGCGGCCACCCTGACGGCCCTGTTGAAGGCCGGCGACCATTTGCTGATGGTCGACAGCGTCTATGAGCCGGTGCGAACACTGTGCAATCGGACACTGGCACGGTTCGGCGTGACCACGACCTATTACGACCCGCTCATCGGCGCCGGGGTCGCCGATCTGATCAGGCCGGAAACCCGCCTGGTCTATCTCGAATCGCCGGGTTCGCTGACTTTCGAGGTTCAAGACATCCCCGCAATCGCCGCCGCGGCGCATGCCGCCGGGGCACTCGTGGCAATGGACAACACCTGGGCCACCCCGCTCTTCTTCAAGCCGTTCCGGCACGGGGTCGATATCTCGATCCATGCCGCGACGAAATACATCGTCGGCCATTCGGACGCGATGCTCGGGCTGGTGGTGACCAAGGACCCGCATTACCGGACGATCAAAGCGTCCGCCCAGGCCATGGGCTATTGCGCCGCCCCGGACGACTGTTATCTGGCGCTGCGCGGCCTGCGCACGCTTTCAGTGCGGCTGCAGCGGCATCAGGAAACCGGGCTCGCCCTCGCCCGCTGGCTGCGGCAGCGCCCGGAGGTCGCGCAGGTCCTTCATCCGGGCCTGCCGGACGACCCCGGGCACGCGCTTTGGCGCCGCGACTTTTCCGGAGCCACCGGCCTGTTCAGCATCGTGCTGAACCCGGTCTCCAAGGCCGCCCTGGCGGCCATGCTAGACGGCATGACACTGTTCGGCATGGGCTTCAGCTGGGGCGGCTTCGAGAGCCTGATCCTGCCGGTGAAGCCGGAAGCGGTCCGCACCGCAACCTCCTGGAGCGCGCCGGGACCGACTCTGCGCCTGCATGCCGGACTAGAGGACCCGCAGGACCTGATCACCGACCTCGAGCGCGGCTTCGACCGCCTCCGCGCGGCCAGCTGAAGGCCGGAGCTCGGCCATGGCGCAAGAGACCGATGGTCTTCCCACGCTGCTCGACAGCATCACGTTCGATGGCAACGGACTCGTCCCGGCCATCGCCCAACAGCATGACAGCGGCGAGATCCTGATGCTGGCCTGGATGAACGCCGAGGCGATCGCCGAAACGCTGCGTACCGGCCGGGTCTGCTACTGGTCCCGGTCGCGCCGCCGGCTGTGGCGCAAGGGCGAGACGTCGGGCCAGACCCAGCAGCTTCTGGAGCTTCTGGTCGACTGCGACGGCGATACCCTGCTGCTGAAGGTCGATCAGACAGGCGTCGCCTGCCATACCGGCCGCCGGTCCTGCTTCTTCCGCGCCTGGCGCGACGGCCGTCTGGAGACGATCGCCGAGGTCGCGGTCGATCCCGCGACCCTCTACGGCGCCTGACCCCGCCACGGCATCACATATGCCGGCGCCACGACTGCGCATCCTGCTGGGTTCCGCCATCGCGATCGGACCCGGCAAGGCCGACCTGCTGGAGGCGATCGACCGCTGCGGCTCAATCTCCGCCGCGGCTCGGGCGATGGATATGTCCTATCGCCGCGCCTGGCTGCTGACCGACACCATGAACCGCTGCTTCCGCGACGATCTCGTCGCAGCCGCGCCAGGCGGGCGCCGTGGCGGCGGCGCGGCGCTCACGCCGCTCGGGCGCGAGGTGCTCGATCGCTATCGTCAGATGGAAGCGAAGGCCGCCGCCAGCCTGGCGGACGAGATGGCGAGCTTCCAAGGTCTACTCCGACCGGAAGATCTGACCCGCGATTCAGACTGAATGATCGGGACCGGCACGCAAAAACACCTTGCCGCAAGCGTTATATCTGTAGAAACATAACGGCCGTTCGATCTGTTAAAGGGCCGGTGCCATGCGTTGCCTAAATCGATGGGCGTTCCCCTGCCTCCTGCTCGCCCTCACCCTTATGGCAGTGTCCGCCCGGGCGGCCGAGATTCTGGTGTTCGCGGCGGCGAGCACGAAGGACTCCATCGATGAGATCAGCGAGCGGTTCGCCGCAGAAGGGCATGGCGCCGAGGGGCATGGCCAAGTCATCGCCTCCTTCGCATCCAGCTCAACCCTCGCCAAGCAGATCGAGAACGGCGCGCCGGCCGACCTCTATATCTCAGCCGACAGGCGATGGATGGATTACCTTGCCGAGCGCGACCTGATTGTCGCAGACAGCCGGTTCAACCTGCTCGGCAACAGCCTCGTCCTGATCGCGCCGCGGGATACCGACTGGACGATCGACCTCGCCGCCGGCGCGCCATTGGTCGAAATACTCGGCGACAGCCGGCTGGCGATGGGCGATCCGGACCATGTGCCAGCCGGCCGCTACGGCAAGGCGGCGCTCCAGTCACTGAATGTCTGGAGCACGATCGAACCGAAGCTGGCGCGTGCCAAGGATGTCCGTGCCGCGCTCGCGCTCGTCGAACGCGGCGAAGCCGCGGCCGGCATCGTCTACGCCACCGATGCTGCGGCCAGCGACGCGGTGCGCGTCGTCGACGTCTTTCCCGCCACGAGCCACCCCGAGATCGTCTATCCGGTGGCGATCGTTGCCGGCCATGACGAACCGGATGTCCGTGCGCTCTATAGGTTCCTCGGCGGGCCGGAGGCGCGGGCGGTGTTCGAGCGCTACGGCTTCACCCAGCGGAGGGTCGGTGTCCCTTCAAATTGAGTTCCCTCGAACTGATAGGCCGCCTGTCGTCGTTCGCGGTCTCGGCGACGTCGGCTCGGCGGTCGCATGGCTGCTGTTCCGGGAGGGCTGGTCGGTCGTCCTGCAGGATTCGCCGCAACCGACGGCCTTGCGGCGCGGCATGGCGCTGGCGGATGCCGCCTTCGACGGGAGCGCGGTTCTCGAAGGCGTTACGGGCTGTCGGGCCGACGACCTCGAGCGGCTGGATCGCCTGATCGGCGATAGGACAGCGATCCCGGTCGTCACCTGGCCTGTGCCGGACCTTCTGGAAGCGGTCGCGCCGGCGGTTCTGATCGACGCCCGGATGCGCAAGCGAACGACGCCCGAGATTCAGCGCGGCCTCGCTCCCCTGACGATCGGACTCGGCCCCAATTTCACTGCCGGCAAGACGACGGACCTCGTCATCGAGACGAGCTGGGGGCCGCATCTGGGCGATGTGATCCGCCGCGGCTCGGCGCTGCCGCTGAGCGGCGAGCCTCGACCGATCGACGGCATCGGACGGGAACGCTGCGTCTACGCGCCCGGCGCGGGGCGGTTCGAGACGGATCAGGCGATCGGCGCGATCGTCCGCAAAGGCGATGCGCTCGCGGCGATCGGCGACACGCCCCTGTGCGCGCCGCTCGACGGGAAGATCCGGGGCCTGGTCCGCGCCGGCGTGCCGGTTTCCGAGGGAACCAAGGTCATCGAGATCGATCCGCGCGGCGCGGCGGCGGTCGTCCACGGCCTCGGAGAACGGCCGCAACGGATCGCCGAGGCCGTCCTTCGGGTGGTGGAACTCGACGACGTCTATTCAGAGCCGCGGCCCGCCCCTCGACAAGCTCGGGGTGAGGAGAAGGCCTCATGCTGAGCCTGTCGAAGCATGAGGGCCGGACGAACAAGCGTGCTTGCCCTTACCGAGCTTGAGAGCGAGGCGGTTCGCCTCAGCCTGCGTGTCGCCTTCTGGAGCGTCACGGGCAGCCTGCCGTTCGGCCTGCTCGCGGCATGGCTTCTGGCGCGGCGCAACTTCCCGGGCAAGATCATTCTCGACGGCGTGGTGCATCTCCCCCTCGTCGTGCCGCCGGTCGTGGTCGGCTATGGCCTGCTGCTGCTGTTCGGCCGTCGCGGACCAATCGGCGGGTGGCTCTACGAAACCTTCGGCATTTCGATCATCTTCACCTGGGAAGGTGCGGCCCTCGCCGCGGCGGTGATGGCATTTCCGTTGATGGTGCGGGCGATGCGGCTCTCGCTCGAGGCGGTCGACGGCAAGCTCGAGGCGGCGGCGCGAACCCTCGGCGCGACGCCAATAGAGGTGTTCTGCACCGTCACCCTGCCGCTGATGGCGCCGGGAATCCTGGCGGGAGCGGTGCTTGCCTTCGCCCGCAGCCTCGGCGAGTTCGGCGCGACGATCACCTTCGTTTCCAACATCCCAGGAGAGACGCGGACGCTACCGGTTGCGATCTACACCCTCACCCAGACGCCCGGCGGCGACGCGGCGGCCTTCCGGCTCGCCGTCATCTCCGTCCTGCTCGCCCTGATCGCCCTGGTCGCCTCCGAGCTGCTCGCGCGGCGAGTCCGAACGAAGATCCACGGCTAACCGATGTTGCAGGTTCACGCGGCGCGACTCTTGGGCAATTTCCGCCTCGACGTCGCGTTCGAAGCGCCGACCGGCGGCATCGTCGCGCTGTTCGGCAAGTCCGGGGCGGGCAAGACTTCGCTGGTTTCCATGCTGGCCGGCCTGCTGAAGCCGACGCAGGGTCGCATTACCCTCGACGGTATGGTGCTGTTCGACAGCGCCGCGGGCGTCGACCTGCCGCCGGAACGCCGCCGCCTCGGCTATGTCTTTCAGGAAGGCCGGCTGTTTCCGCACCTCACCGTCCGTGGCAACCTGCTCTACGGCTTCCGGCGCGCTCCGGCGGACGAGCGGCTCATCCAGCTCGACAAGGTCGTGGAGCTCCTCGGCATCGCGCCGCTCCTCGATCGCCGACCGGCGGGGCTGTCGGGGGGCGAGAAGCAGCGCGTCGCGATCGGCCGGGCTCTGCTCGCCAATCCGCGCCTGCTGCTGATGGACGAGCCCCTCGCCTCGCTCGACGCCTCCCGGAAGGAAGAGATCCTGCCTTTCATCGAGCAGCTCCGCGACGAGCTTCGCCTGCCGATCGTCTATGTCAGTCATGATATGAGCGAGATCGTCCGGCTTGCGGACACGCTGGTATTGATGTCCGAGGGACGCGTGGCGGCGGTCGGCCCCGTTGACGAGGTCTTCGGGCGGCTCGACCTGCGGCCGCTGACCGGACGCTACGAAGCTGGCGCCATCCTGCAGGCGGAGGTCGCTGAGCATGATGCTGGGCATGACAGGGCCAGCGGCCTCACGCGACTCGTCCTTCCCGGCGGCTCGCTATGGGTCGCGCATCTCGACCTGCCACCCGGGACGCGGCTGCGGCTGCGGATTCGCGCCCGTGACGTCGCCCTGGCGCTGACGCCGCCGACGGATACCAGCATTCTGAACGTGCTCGCCGGCAGGATCGTGGAGGTCGGCAAAGACGAAGGCCCCTATGTCGACGTGAAGCTTGCCCTCGATGCGTCAGGCGCCGCGGCGATCTGGGCGCGCGTGACCGCCCGATCGGCCCGCACTCTCGACCTGCGTGCGGGTCGCGACGCCTATGCCCTGATCAAGACTGTCGCCATCGACCGCCACAGCCTGGGGCGGTACGGCCGATAAGGAGGGCGCCGTCTCGCGGGCCGCTGTCTCACCAAGTCGTCTCACTCTCCCTGAAGTCTCAGCACAGCACGCCCCTATTCACCGGCGGGAATTCCAAATGCAAGCGGCGCACATCTCCCGCTTGCGGTTGGATACGCTCTTATTGCGCACAGTAATTCCGATTGTTATCAGCTTTATTTTGCATTTATTTTTTGATGGAATTTATCCATTTAACCAACCCTTAACGTGGCTTGTGGTTTTCTAGTTCATGGGACGCTCCCATTGTCGTTCTTTCCTGGGCGCGGTGATCTCGGCAACAAGGCAGGCTCGTTTGATTCTGGCGCACCCCTTCACCTACTCCGTCGTGCTGGCGATCTTCGGTGCCTTGCTGTTGGCCGCGGCGGCGCACGACATCCGCAGGTCGATCATCCCGAACCGGCTGAGTCTGGCCGTCGCGATGATCTATCCCGCGCATGTGCTGTCGAGTTCGGTCCCCGTCGATTGGACCGGCGCCCTTACCGCCGCGGGGGCATCCCTGGCGGTCGGCCTCGTGATCTTCGCGCGCGGCTGGATCGGCGGAGGCGACGTGAAGCTGTTTAGCGCCACCGCGCTGTGGGCCGGCCTTCCGCTCTTCACGACGCTTCTCCTAGTCACCACCCTTACAGGCTCGGTCGTCGCCCTAGCCATGCTCATGCACCGCCGGCTCGCAGGGCGGCCGATCCTGGCATCGGCCGACGGCATGGTGATGAAGGGTGGCGGCGAAAGCACGGGCTCCGATCCTGCCAAGCTTCGCCCGTCACACAGCCTGCCCTACGGTGCTGCGATTGCCGCCGGCGGGTTGATGACCGCCCTCATGCTGTTCAGCAAAGGGTGATGTCATGACCGTCCAAGGCCTCATTCTGGTCTTTACCGACTCGTTCACCCGCGAACCGACTTTGGGTTCGCAGATGGAAGTCAAGGTAACGTGCCATGGAAGCGTTCGACCGCATCCGACGTGATTTGCGATCCTGCTGGACGTGCAGCCGCGGCATTTCGGTGCTCCAGTTCGCCCTTGCCGCCCCGATCCTGTTCTTGCTTGTCTTCGGGGTGATCGAGGTCGCCTTGATCATGTTCATTTCGAGCGCGGCCGAGAGCGCCCTCAAGGAGGCCTTCCGGTTCGGCATCACCGGTCAGCAGGTCAACGGCGAGGTGGGGCGTCAGCAGCGGATTCTCGATATTCTCGGCGACTACACATTCGGGATGATCGACAGGTCGCAAGTCGTCATCACCCGGAATTCCTATTCCAGTTTCAGTGATGTTGGCCAACCGGAACCCTTCACCGACATCGAGCCTCTGAACGGAGTCTATGACCCTGGCGAGCCCTTCGACGACCTGAACGGAAGCGGTCGTTGGGAAGAGGATCGGGGGATCGAGGGGATCGGCAATGTCGGCGATGCGGTTCTGTATCGCATCGATTACGAGTGGGAGCTCTTCACGCCGGTCGTCTCGCTGGTCCTGGGCAGCAACGGACGTCTGCCGATGAGCGCGAGCATCGTCTTGCGCAATGAATGCTGGGTTCTGACCGGGAACTGTTGACGGCCGCGCAGACCAAAAACGGTTCCCGTATAAAACTTCACCGGATCGAAGCCATCGCGGGCTGATACGGGGACGCGGCGGTCACGCTGTCATAGATTTTCTTGTAACGCTCGACATTGCGACGCCAGTTTCGATGCTCGTCGACATAGCGGCGCGACGCGGCCCGCTCCGCCGGCCAGTCGTTCCGCCGCTCGAAGGCATCGCGGACCGCTCGCGCCAGCGCCTGGGGATCGCCGGGCGTGAACAGATGGCCGGTCACTCCGTCCTGGATCATCTCGCGGTGCCCGCCGATGTTCGTGGCCACCACGATCTTTCCCTGAGCCATCGCCTCGACCGGCTTCAGCGGCGTCACCATTTCCGTCAGCCGCATCGAAAGCCGCGGATAGACGCAGACGTCGATCAGGTCGTAATAGGACTGGATCTCCCCGTGCGGAACATGGCCGGCGAAGATGACGTGATCGGTCACGCCCAGTCGCTTTGCCTCTTCGCGCAGGGCGGTCTCCTCGACCCCTCCGCCGATCAGGATGACGCGCAAGTCCGGAAGCGCCGCCACCAGATCGGCGACCGCCGCGAGCAGGACCGACAGCCCCTCATAAGGCTCGAACGAGCCGATGAACCCGATCACCGGCCGGCCCGAGACGCCGAGCTTGTCCGCGAGAGCCTGGTCCGGCACGCCCTCGCGGGCGCCGCCGAGCGCAATGCCGTTCGGCACGACGGTCACGCGATCTGCCGGCACGCCCCGCCCGATGATCTCCTTCCGCAGCCCCTCACAGATCGCGACGACGGCGTCGGCGCGTCTCAGGGCATAAGTCTCCATGGCCTTCGACAGATAGTAGCGCGCGCTCGTCTCTGTGCATTTGCCCTTGCTGACCGCGGCGTCCTCCCAGAGCGCGCGAACCTCATAGACCAGGGGAATCTTATACCGCGCCGCCACCCGTAAGGCCGGCAGAGCGTTGAGCACCGGAGAGTGCGCGTGAATGATGTCCGGCTGCACCTCACGGACAACCTCGCCGATCCGGCCGGCGAAGCGCTTCATCAGCACCAGCTCCGACAAGCCTGGAAGCGCCGCGTAGACCGGCGTCGACGTGTCGGTGCGAAAGAAGGACCATCCGTCGACCGTCTCCGCCGCCAGGGGTGTCGCAGGATGCTTCGGCCCGGTGACATGGAATGTTTCCCAGCCGAGCTCCCGCTGGTTCCGCAGGATCTGCAGGGTCCGAATGGTATAGCCGGTCCGCGTCGGGATGGAATGGTCCAGGACATGAAGAACGCGCATACAATCAGCCTCTTGCCTCCGCCGCTTCAATCGCGCCGGCTCGTTCGGGGGCGCACTTTGATCCCCGCCGCCAGCGCCGTCAACGTCAACGCTTCTGGGCTGGAGGCGGTTCCAGTATTAGGAACGGATAATTACTGTCTGTAGCAGATCAGGGAAGTATTCCAAGAAGTGGTGCAGTTTTACTTAACTTCTCCGATATCGTAACGGACCACCGTCTGGTCGATGGCGCCGAAGATGGAGCGGCCGGCAGCATCCTGCATCTCGATCCGGACCGTGTCGCCGAACTTGAGGAAGGGCGTCCGCGCCTCCCCGGTGTCCAGCGTCTCTAGAACACGCAGCTCGGCCAGACAGGACGCCCCCGCCGCGCGGTCGCGGTTGGACACCGTGCCGGAGCCGATGATCGTTCCGGCCGACAGCCGCCGCGTCTTCGCTGCATGGGCGATGAGCGCCGGAAAGTCGAAGGTCATGTCGGTGCCGGCGTCCGGCCGCCCGACGATCGCGCCGTTCACGCTGCTGAGCAGCGGGCCGTGGAGCCTCGCCCCGTCCCAGGCCGCGCCCAGCGTCTCGGGCGCCACCGCGACGGGGGAGAAGGCGCTGGCCGGCTTGCCGTGGAAGAAGCCGAATCCCTTGGCCAGCTCCGGCGGGATGAGGTTGCGTAGGCTGACATCGTTGACCAGCATCAGCAGCTTTATATGACCGCCCGCCGCGTCGGGGGACACGCCCATCGGCACGTCGTCGACGATGACGGCGACTTCCGCCTCGAAATCGATGCCCCAGGATTCGTCCGCCACCGCAATGTCATCGCTGGGTCCGAGAAAGGCATCGGAGAGGCCCTGATACATCAAGGGGTCGGTCCAGAAGCTCGGCGGCATCTCCGCTCCTCGCGCCTTCCGGACCAGTTCGACATGGTTCACATAGGCCGACCCATCCGCGAACTGATAGGCACGCGGCAGGGGCGAGGCACAGCCTTTCGGATCGAACGACTCGGCGCGGGCCGCATTGCCGGTGTCGAGGGCCTGATAGATCTGTTCGAGCGCCGGCGCCGCCAGGCTCCAATCTTCGATTGCGGCCTGTAGCGTGCCTGCGATATCCGGTACCCGGACGCAATGCGTGAGCCCAGAATTGACGACGACCAGCGTGCCGTCGCGGCCGCCGTCCCTGAGCGAGGCGAGTTTCACGCCGCCATCCCCTACTCCGCGGCCTTCGGGCTCTCGGACCCGCGCCAGGAGTCGACATAGGCGGCGTTCTCCGTTTCGGCGGCGCGGTCTCCCACCTCGAGCGCGTCGCGGGCGTCGACCATCACCGCATATTCGTCCGTCTCAGCCTTGCGCGGCTTCAGCATGCCCTGCAGCGCCTTGGGGTGCGGCCCGTGGGTGAAGCCGGCCGGGTGGAACGTCACCATGCCGCGATCGATATTGTCGCGGCTGAAGAAATCGCCGCGGTGATAGAAGATCACCTCGTCGAAATCGTCGTTGTTGTGGAAGAACGGCACCTTGAGCGCGCCGGGATCGGTCTCGAACGGCCGCGGCACGAAGCTGCAGACGACGAACCGGCCGGCCAGGAAGGTCGTATGGGCCGAAGGCGGCAGGTGATAGCGATGGCTCATCAACGGCCGGATATCGCGGATATTGACCCTGACCGGCGCCAGATTGCCGTGCCAGCCGACCGCATCCAGCGGATTGAAGGGGTAGGTCACGGTCGAAACCAGGTTGCGCCGCTTGATCTCGACCCGCCATTCCTCCACTTTCCCTTGCGGCGTCTGCTGTGCGCGGAAGGCGTCGTCGATCGCCGGCGCGTCGAGCATGGCAGGGTCGAAGATCGCGTGCGGGCCGACCAGCCCCTTGTCAGGCAGGCGATAGCTGTCGTTGGTCGCCTCGATCAGCAGCGCCGCCGCCGGGCCGTCGAACTCCGTCCGCCACATCGTCCCGCGCGGCAGGACAATATAGTCGCCGTCGCGGATCGCCAAATGACCGTAATCGCAATAAAGCGCGCCCTGCCCCTCATGCAGGAAAAGCAGCTCGTCGCCGTCGGCATTGCGGGCGAGCGCCGGCATCGCGCCCTCGGTCCGCCAGAAGCGATAGCGGAGGGCTTGGTTGTGAAGGATCTCCGCCGCCTTCCACGGCCCCTCGGCCGTCCCAGAGAGCTTGTTGGGGAGCTTGTTCAGATCGAAGGCGCGCGGCCGCAGCGGGCCGTCCCAGGCGATCCAGCCGGTCGGCGGATGCGTGTGGTACATATGGGTCGCCGGTCCGAAGAAGCCTTCCTTGCCCAGCTCGCGCTCGAAGGTGCCCTCGGGCAGGTCCGCATGGGCTTGGCGCGAGGCGACACCCTCAATCCGCGGCAATGCGATCCAATGCTTCATCGGTTCTCCCTCTGGCGCCACGCTGCCGCGGCCGGTCGCCCCCATGGGCGACCCCGGCCGACACCAGCCGATCCGAAGTCAGGACCACGCCCGGCGCGATGTCGGGCCGCCGCTTCAGCTCCTGATAATAGGGCGTGAAGTCCGGCCGGGTTGCCGCGAAGAGCTGGTCGAAGCTGTCGATGACGAAATAGCTCTCCTGAAGGTCGTCGATCCGATACTGCGTCCGCATCACCCGCATCAGGTCGAAGGCGATGCGCTTGGGCTTCTCGCTCTCGAGACAGTAGATCGACTCCGCGCGCGACGAGACGATGCCCGAGCCGTAGATCCGAAGCCCCTCCCCGGTCCGGATCAGTCCGAACTCCACCGTGTACCAATAGAGGCGCGCCAGATAGGGCAGCGCCCCGAGATGGAGCGCCTTCAGACCGCCGCGGCCATAGGCCTGCATGTAGTCCGCGAACACCGGATGCATCAGCACCGGCACATGGCCGAAGATATCGTGGAAGACGTCCGGCTCCTGCAGATAGTCCATCTGTTCCGGCCGGCGGATCCAGTTGGTCGCTGGAAAGCGCCGCGCGGCGAGATGCCGGAAGAAGACATCGTCCGGCACGAGGCCCGGCACGGCAACGATACGCCAGCCGGTCGCCCGCTCCACAATGTCTGACAGCCGCTCGAAATCGGGAATGCCCTCGGCGGCGACGCCCAGCCCCTGCAGCCCGGCGACATATTCCCGGCAGGCCCGGCCGGGGAGCAGCCGCGACTGGCGCTCGAAGAGGGTGCGCCAGATCGCATGGTCCTCCGCCCGGTAATCGGCCCAGCCCTGGTCGATGACGTAATCCTCTGACGCTTCCGGATGCTCCACCATGGTTGCGCTCCCTTCAGCTTTCGAGGGTGCCCCTGCGAATCTGGTCCTGCTCCATCGCCTCGAACAGCGCCTTGAAATTGCCTTCGCCAAACCCCTCGTCACCCTTGCGCTGGATGATCTCGAAGAAGATCGGGCCGATCACGGTTCGGGTGAAGATCTGCAGCAACGTGCCGCCGTCCGGGGTAGGCGCGCCGTCGATCAGGATCGCGTTCCGCCGAAGCCGGTCCAGATCCTCGCCGTGGCCCGGCAGCCGCGCATCGACCGCGGCGTAATAGCTGTCCGGCGGCGGGTCCATGAACTCGACGCCGCGCGCCTTCAGCGCCTCGACCGTCGCATGGATGTCGTCGGTGGCGAGCGCGATATGCTGGATACCCTCGCCTTTGTAGGCGGTGAGATATTCCTCGATCTGCGACTTGTCGTCCGCCGATTCGTTGATCGGGATGCGGATCTTGCCGCAGGAGCTGGTCATCGCCCGGCTGTGCAGACCCGTCAGCTTTCCCTCGATGTCGAAATAGCGGGTCTCCCGGAAATTGAAGAGCCGCTCGTAGAACCCGGCCCACAGATTCATCCGGCCGCGATAGACATTGTGGGTCAGGTGGTCGATCCGGGTGAGCCCGACACCGTAGGGGGCGCCCTCCACCTCCGCCAGCGGCCGGAAATCCACGTCATAGATGCTGTGCTCGCCGAACCGGTCGACGAGATAGATCAGGCTGCCGCCCACCCCCTGGATCGCGGGGATGTTGATCTCCATCGGGCCAACCCGGCCCGGCTGCGGCCGTGCGCCCAGCTTCAGCGCGCGATCATAGGCCGCCGCGGCATTGTCGACCCGGAAGGCCACGGCGCAGACGGACGGCCCGTGAATGCGCGCGAAGGACTGCGCGAAGCCTTCGGGCTCGGCATTGACGATGAAATGGATATCGTTCTGGCGATAATGCGTGACGCGCTTCGAGCGGTGCCGATCGACCGCCGTGAAGCCCAGGCGCTCGAACAGCCGGCCGAGCGCATCGGTATCCTCGGCCGTATATTCAACGAACTCGAACCCGCGGGTGCCCATGGGGTTCTCCCAATGGTCCACCGCGTCGATCCGGCGCTCCCCAGGGCGTTCGGCGGCAACCGCCATTCTCCTCCTCCCGGCGCGAACCGCGCCTCCGACCGGTCGGACGACTGCCTCTTCCCTATAATTTAGGTCGAAAAGATCCTTTGGAAGGGTTAACGCTCCGGATTATGCCGTCTCCGACCAGGCGACGCATTCCTGGCGCTGCTCGCCGAGTCCCTCGATGCCGAGCCGCATCACGTCGCCCGGCTTCAGGAAGCGCGGCGGCTTGAAGCCCAGCCCCACGCCCGGCGGCGTGCCGGTCGGGATGATGTCGCCCGGCATCAGCGTCATGAATCGGCTGATATAGCTGACGAGATGGGCGACGCCGAAGATCATCGTCGCGGTCGAGCCCGTCTGCATCCGCTCGCCATTGACGTCGAGCCACATCGACAGGCTCTGCGGGTAGGGAACCTCGTCGGCGGTCACGAGCCAGGGGCCGAGCGGCGCGAAGCTGTCGCAGCTCTTGCCCTTCACCCATTGGCCCTGGCGCTCGATCTGATAGGCGCGCTCGGAGACGTCGTTGCAGATCATATAGCCGGCGACGTAGCGCAACGCGTCGCGCTCTTCCACATGGCGCGCGACGCTGCCGATCACGATCGCCAGTTCCACCTCCCAGTCCGTCTTGACCGAGTCCTTCGGGATGATCACCGGGTCATGCGGGCCGCTGATCGCCGTCGTCGCCTTCATAAACAGGATCGGCTCGCTCGGCACCGGCAGGCCCGCCTCGGCGGCATGGTCGGAATAGTTGAGCCCGACGGCGACGATCTTGCCGATACCGGTCAGCGGCGGCCCCAGGCGCGGACTGCCCGACACCGCCGGCAGCGTCGCCGGGTCGATCGCCTTCAGCGCCGCCAGCCGCTCCGGCGCCAGGGCCGCGCCGTCGATATCAGGGAGCGTGCCGCTGAGGTCGCGGAGCGTGCCCGCGGAATCGATCAGCCCCGGTTTCTCCTGCCCCACCGAGCCGTAGCGCACGAGTTTCATTCCTGGGTGTCCTTCCTTCGCAGTCCGGCCTCAGCCGCCGATCCGATAGGGAGATGATGGCGACCCCGGCAGGATTCGAACCTGCGACCATCAGCTTAGAAGGCTGGTGCTCTATCCGGCTGAGCTACGGGGCCGTAGAGGGCGATCGCCGGGAAAGCCGCGATCGGTCAGTGGGTCCAGCGAATGACCCGATCGTACCGGAAATTGTCCGAATAGTTCTTCGGCCGGATCTGCCGCTCCTGCGGCTCGTCCAGATAATAGGCCAGCCCGCGCTTCCGAGCGAAGGCGATCGCCTCCTCCTTCGTGTCGAACTTGACCCGGACCTGCCGGCGCGTGTCGCTGGAGCTGATCCACCCCATCAGCGGGTCCGGCTCGCGCCGCGCGGCCGATTCATATTCGAGAACCCATTTCCGGCTGTTGGCCCGGCCCGATTGCATCGGGTTCTTGGCCGGCCGATAGATCCGCGCTTGCATCGAACGGTCTTCTCCTCCTGACAAACGGCTCCGCCGCCCCCACGAAGGGACGGCGTGGTCGGGGCGACTGGATTCGAACCAGCGACATCCTGCTCCCAAAGCAGGCACTCTACCAGACTGAGCTACACCCCGTGCGGCGGAAAATATGGGGTTTCGGGCCGTTCCGCAACCCGCGCGAAGAGGTGCCGTCCGCGTCCGCTTCGGACCGCCGAAATTGGCGCCGCTCTTTGGGCTGGTGACGGCAAGACAGGTGTCGGAGCCCATGCGGCCGCGAGAGCATCCCCGGCCGATGCAAATTTGGTACCGGAACCATGCGGATCTGCTCGCATCGCGGCCCGCGCGGTGATAAGAGAAGCAATCCGCGGCAGTCAGCCGCCGTTCGCTTTCATTGGATGTCGGCAGGATGTTTTCGGCTCTTACGAAACGGAAGAGGCAGAGCAAGGTCTCTGTGGGGCAACGCTACCAGAAGCGCGATGCGCCGCTGGTCGTCTGGGAGGTCATATCCCTTTTTAAGGGAACTGACGGCATGCCTTACGCCGCGATGCTCCGGGTCGACGACCCCACCATGCAGAAGACCGTGGCCCAGGCCATTCTCGAACGCGGTTTGCATTATACCCTGGTGAGTGGCCGCTAGGCGATCGTCGAGCCGACCCGACCCGTCCGGCGCGCCCGCTCTCTCTTGAGCCTTCCGACCGTCGTCGTTAGTGTCCCGATCGCGAAATTCGATCATTCGAATTTCGCGTGAATCGGCACACCAGCTTGTTAATACTAGTGCGACTCAGCTTCCGAAGTCCGGCACATTATGTGCCGGACTTCGGAAGCATCACATTAGGGTGGAGCCCTGTCATCACCGAGCCCCGGGGACCGATGTCGAACCACACCATCAGCATGACCGACCTGCTCTACGAGTATCTGCTCGACAATTCGCTGCGCGAACCCGACCTGCTTCGCGCGCTTCGCGAGGAAACGGCGGGAATGCCCTATGGGGGCATGCAGATCGCGCCGGACCAGGGGCAGTTCATGGGGTTCCTGGTGGAGCTGACCGGCGCGCGCCGCGCCCTGGAAGTGGGTACCTTCACGGGCTACAGCGCGCTCTGCGTCACCCTGGCGATGCCGCCCGAGGGGCGCCTCGTCGCCTGCGACGTCAGCGAAACCTATACCGCCGTCGCCCGTCGCTACTGGGAGAAGGCGGGCGTCGCCGACCGCATCGACCTCCGGCTCGCCCCGGCGCTCGACACGCTCGACTCGCTGATTCGCGAAGGGGATTCGGGCAGCTTCGACTTCGCCTTCATCGACGCCGACAAGAAGAATTATGATGGCTATTACGAGCGTGCCCTGAAGCTGGTCCGACCGGGCGGCCTGATCGCCGTCGACAATGTGTTGTGGCACGGCGCGGTCGCGGATCGGGCAGCGGATGACGAGGACACGGAGGCGATCCGGGCGCTCAACGCCAAGCTGAAGGACGATTCCCGGGTGACGCTGAGCCTCGTGCCGATCGGCGACGGTCTCACCCTCGCCCGTCGGCGCGCCTGACGGCCGATCTCGCGGAATCGACGGGCAGTTAAGCCGATCTTTACCGGCTCTCGGGCATAGTTACCGGACGCTCGGCCGCAAGGCCCACCCAACCGGGATGTCCAGCCGGGACGCCAAGAAGGGGATCGAGCATGCGCAGACTTGCCCTGTTGATCGTCCTCCTCGCTCTGCCGGCTTCCGCCGTCGCGGAGCCGACGGCCTGCAGCAAGCGGACCGAGGTCGTCGCCCATCTCGCGAAGAAGTTCAAGGAGGCCCCGGCCGCGCTCGGGCTCGCCAGCAATGGCGGCCTGCTGGAGGTGCTGACCAACGGCAACGGCTCGACCTGGACCATCATCGTGACCATGCCGAACGGGATCAGCTGTCTCGTTGCCGCCGGCGAGGACTGGCAAAACCTGGCGAAGCTCGCTATCGACGAACCGGCGATCTGATCGCGCCGCCCTTCTCTACTCCGTCGTGAAGACCTCGTGCCGCACCCGGTCGCCGGGCTCGATGCCCAGCCTGTGGGCGGTGCCGCCATTGAGCTCGAGGACGGCCCGCGCTGGCCGCTCCGCCTCGATCAC
This sequence comes from Virgifigura deserti, assembly GCA_003576685.1. GTDB lineage: Bacteria > Pseudomonadota > Alphaproteobacteria > Dongiales > Dongiaceae > Virgifigura > Virgifigura deserti. The sequence goes on along the minus strand of QOZR01000001.1, from coordinate 270,228 downwards.
CTCGGTCGAATGGGGAACCGTCCGCTCGACGATCTGGAAGATGCGGCCATCGCTGCCGATGAACAGCATGTCCAGCGGGATCAGCGTGTTCTTCATCCACATTCCCACCGGCCGCTCCCGGTCATAGATGAACAGCATGCCCGTATCGGACGGCAGCTGGTCCCGGAACATCAGGCCGAGCGCCCTCTGCTCCGCCGTGCGGGCGAGCTCGATCGTGAAGCGGTGCGCGTCCGTCGCCGTTTCGATCACCAGTTCGTCCCGCTCCATCGCCGGGCTTTGTGCTTCGCCGGGGCCGGCCGACAGGACCGCCGCCCCGAGCAGGATGGCGCCCCAGAGAAATGACAGGGCAGGAAATGACAAGGCAGGATCGCGTTTCATGCGGCGAAGGTAGCGGAGCCGAGCTGTCCCGTAAATCCCGCCGATCTCATGCTGCTCCTCGCTCGAGCACAGCCGCGGCGATGGTGCGAATCTCGTCCCGGATAGGGCCGGGCCGCGGCGAATCGGCAATCGTCGTCATCCAATGGGCCGGCGGGTTGCGGCCCTGGCTGCGCGACCAGGTGAGGCCGCGCAGCACCGCCTGCGCCGCAGCGGAAGGTGCCACGGTCGGATCGAGGCGGTTGAGCGTCGCCCAGACACCGGCCCAGCACCGCGCCACGGCCCAGGGATTGTAACCGCCGCCGCCCAGCACCAGCAGCCGGGGCGCCAACCCGATCAGCCGGTCGACGACATCCCACAGGGCATGGTTCGAGAGCGCGAGTCCGCTCAGCGGGTCGTCGGCCAGCGCGTCGGCGCCGCATTGCAGCACCACGGCGTCCGGGGCGAAGTCCCACCCAAGCGGCAGCACGACCGTCTCGACCAGCCAGCCCATCTCGCTATCGTTGAGCCCGCTCGGCACCGGCAGGTTCCGCGCCATGCCGCCCGCCCGATCATCGAGAGCGCCGCTGTAGGGCCAGCGGCCGGCCTCATGAATCGACAGCGTCAGGACCCGCGGGTCGTCGGCGAAGGCGTCCTGCACGCCGTCGCCATGATGCGCATCGACGTCGACGTAATAGATCCGCTTCAAGCCCCGATCGAGGAAAGCGAGGATCCCGAGAACCGGATCGTTGAAATAGCAGAAGCCGCTGGCCCGGTCCGGGCGCCCGTGATGTGTGCCGCCGGCCGGGCTGTAGACGATACCGCCCTCGGCCAGCAGCTCGACTGCCTTCAGGGTCCCGCCGCAGGCGGTCGCCGGGCGGCGGAAGATCTCGGGGAAAACGGGATTGCCGTTGCAGCCGATGTTGAAGCGCCGCCGTCGCTCCGCCGAGACCTGCCGATCCCTCTCCGCCTCCATCACCGCAGCGATGTAATCGGGATGATGAAAGCCGGCGAGTTCTTCCGGAGTCGCCTGGGGACTGTCGATATAGGCCTCTTCCGCAAGCCAGCCCATCGCCCGAATCAGGTCGAGTGCGGCGGAAACCCGCGGAATCGCAAGCGGGTGTCCGCGCCCATAGGAAGAGCTGCGATAGATCTCCCCGCCGATCAGCAGCGGGCGCATAAACGAGTAGGAAAATTCTTCTATCACAGGTTCTTATGCCAACCTTCGGAAACGCGCCGACAAAATTTCATTTCTTGGTATACCAGACACTGGAAATCGGCGTTCAATCATATTAGGGTCGCGTCTTCGTTGGCGGCGATGCTGCGGCCGGCAACGGTTTGGGATGGAAAAGAATAATACGACGGGGAGCGAATGATCCGTGCAATCAGCCTCGGTGGAGTCCTTTTCGGCCTCTGGCTGTTGCTGTCCGGGCACTATGACCCACTCCTCATCGGGCTCGGCATTTCCTCCTGCATTCTGGTCGTGGTGATCGCGCACCGGATGGACGTGATCGATCGAGAGGGCCATCCGATCGACTTCGGTTTCGGTATCGTGACCTATTGGCTCTGGCTTCTTCTGGAGATCGCCAAGTCGAACGTCGACGTAGCGCGCCGCATTCTCGATCCGTCGCTACCGATCAGCCCGACCCTGATCCGCGTGAAGGCCAGCCAGAGAACCGAGTTGGGGCGGGTGATCTACGCGAACTCCATAACCCTGACGCCGGGAACAGTATCCATTCAACTGACGGATGGCACGATCGAGGTCCATGCCCTCACCGCCGAAGGCGCCGAATCGCTTCGAGGCGGCGAGATGAATCGCCGTGTGGCGGCCCTGGAGGGCGCGGCATGATCTTTGCGGCAGCCTTGCTCGCGATTCTCGTGACAATGGGCTTGGCGCTGGTGCGGGCGCTTCTGGGCCCGACGGTCTACGACCGCATCCTTGCGGTGAACATGTTCGGTACCAAGACCGTGCTGCTGATTGCCGTTCTAGGGTTTTTCACCGGTCGCCCTGAATTCCTCGATATTGCACTGGTTTACGCTCTCATCAACTTCATCGGTACGATCGCCGTCCTGAAGTTTCTTCGATATGGCGACCTCGGCAAGGCGAGCGGTAAGGAGAGCGAGATCTGATGGCGCTGGTGCTGGAGCTCATAAGCTGGGCGCTTCTCCTCGCCGGCTCCGCTTTCGCCGTGATTGGCGGCATCGGCATGCTGCGCCTGCCCGACCTCTACACCCGCATGCACGGGGCCAGCGTCACAGATACGATGGGTGCTGGCTTGATCCTGATCGGTCTCATGCTTCAGGCCGGGCTTGGCCTGATTACGGTCAAGCTGATCCTGATTCTCGTCTTCATCCTCTTCACCAGTCCGGTCGCCAGCCACGCGCTCGCCAAGGCGGCTCGGGGAAGCGGCCTTGAACCCGAGTTGAAGGGGGGAGAGAAGCCATCCAAGACCTGATCGATATCGTTCTGCTGTCCTTTCTCGTGGTGATTGCGATCGCCATCGTGCGGATGCGCGACCTGTTCGCCACTGTGATGCTGACGGGGATTTTCAGCCTGTTGTCAGCAGGACTTTTCGTGGTCTGGGACGCGGTTGATGTTGCGTTCACCGAGGCGTCGGTCGGCGCCGGCATCGTGACCGTCCTCATGCTCGGGACATTGTCCCTGACGGGCAAATCGGAGAAGACGCCCGCCTATTCGCCGACTCTGCCGCTGGTTGTTACGGTCTTGACCGGCGCCGCCCTGATCTACGGCACACTCGACATGCCGCTGTACGGCGACCCCGCCGCACCAATCCACCAGCATGTGGCGCCGCGCTACCTGAACGAGTCGTACGGGGAGATTGGTTTGCCGAACGTCGTCACCTCGGTGCTGGCGAGCTACCGCGGCTACGACACGCTCGGCGAGGTGACGGTGATCTTCACGGCCGGCATCAGCGTCCTGCTGCTGCTCGGCACGACGCGACGCACCAAGGGCAAGTCCAAGGACGATCGCGAGGAAGGCGAAAAGCCATGAGGCACCACATCGTCCTTCGTGTCGTCGCCAAGCTTTTGATCCCGCTGATCTTGCTGTTCGCACTCTATGTCCAGTTCCATGGCGACTACGGTCCCGGTGGCGGATTCCAGGCCGGCGTGATCTTCGCCGCCGCCTTCATCCTCTACGCCATCATCTTCGGGCTGGAGAGTGCGCGGCTGGTCGTGCCGCCCACGATCATCCGCGCCGGCGTCGCCCTGGGTGTACTGCTCTATGCCGGGGTCGGCGTCGCCAGCCTGCTGCTCGGCGGCACCTTTCTAGATTATTCCGTGCTGGCGCACGATCCCCTGCATGGACAGCATTACGGCATCCTGCTCGTCGAGCTGGGCGTCGGGATCACCGTCGCGTCGGTCATGATCGCGATCTTCTTCACCTTTGCCGGGCGGTCGCGCTGAACGATGGAAATCCCCGGTCTCTTCAACTACTGGATCGTCGTCGTGCTGATGATGATCGGCTTCTACACCGTGATCTCCCGCGGGAACCTGGTGAAGAAGATCATCGGCCTGAACATCTTCCAGGTCTCGGTGTTCGTCCTCTATATCAGCATGGGGGCCGTCGCCGGAGGCACTGCACCCATTCTCGCGCCGGGCATCGAACACTACGCGAATCCCCTCCCCCACGTGCTGATCCTGACCGCGATCGTCGTCGGCGTTGCGACAACGGCGCTCGGGCTGGCGCTGGTCGTTCGCATCCACGAGGCCTACGGCACGATCGAGGAGGATGAAATTCAAGCGGAAGACGAACGGACGTGATCGCGCCCCATCTCCCTATTCTCCAGGTCGTCATCCCGCTCCTGGCCGCGCCGATCTGCGTCTTGCTGCATAGTGGCAGGCTGGCCTGGCTTTTGACGGTCGCGGTGAGCTGGGTCTCCTTCGCCGTCTCCGTCCTTCTTCTCGGCCAGGTCATGGATGGCGGGCCTCTCTCCTACGAGCTCGGCGGCTGGGCACCGCCTTGGGGTATCGAGTATCGCATCGACGCGCTCAATGCCTTGGTGCTCTTCATCGTCTCCGGGATCAGCGCCATTGTTCTCCCTTTCGCCCGGGCAAGCGTCGAGCGGGAGATCGAGTCCGAACGGGTCTATCTCTTCTACACTGCCTATCTGCTCTGCCTCACCGGCCTGCTGGGCATCACCGCGACCGGCGACGCCTTCAACGTCTTCGTTTTCCTCGAGATCTCGTCGCTGTCCTCCTATGCCCTGATCAGCTTGGGCCGGGATCGCCGCGCGCTCATGGCGGCGTATCAGTACCTGATCCTCGGTACGATCGGCGCAACCTTCATCCTGATCGGCATCGGGCTGGCCTATATGGTGACCGGCACCCTGAACATGGCCGATCTGGCGGAGCGCCTGCCGGCTGTATCGGGGAACCGGACGGTGCAGGTTTCCCTCGCCTTCCTCACCGTCGGAATCTGCCTCAAGCTTGCCCTCTTTCCGCTGCATCTCTGGCTGCCGAACGCCTACGCCTACGCACCCTCGGTTGTCAGTGCGTTTCTCGCGGCGACGGCGACCAAGGTCTCGGCCTATCTGCTGCTCCGCTTCCTCTTCACCATCTTCGGCGTTGAATTCTCATTCGAGGCTATGCAGCTCGGGGTCATCCTGTCGACGCTCGCCGTTCTGGCGATGTTCGTCGGTTCGCTGGTCGCGATCTTCCAGGAGGACGTGAAGCGGATGCTGGCTTATTCCAGCATCGCCCAGATCGGCTATATCGTCCTCGGCATCAGCCTCGTCTCTGTCGACGGCCTCACTGCCGGCATCGTCCATCTTTTCAACCACGCGATCATCAAGGGCGGCATGTTCCTGGCGCTGGGCTGTATCTTCTTCCGGATCGGCTCGGTGCAGCTTCACGACATGCGGGGGCTGGGCCGGCGCATGCCCTACACCATGGCGGCCTTCGTCGTGGGCGGGCTGGGCCTGATCGGCGTGCCACTGACCGCCGGCTTCATCAGCAAGTGGTACCTGGTCGTCGCGGCGCTTGAGGCCGGAGTATGGCCGCTGGCGGTGCTGGTGCTCGCGAGTTCGCTGCTCGCCGTCATCTATGTCTGGCGCGTCGTCGAGGTAGCTTATTTCCAACCCGTTCCTGACGACAAGGCTGCCGCCAAAGACAAAGCCACGCTTGGCGAGGCGCCGCTCTCGATGCTGCTGCCGGCCTGGGTCCTAATCGGCGCCAGCATTTATTTCGGGCTCGACACATCGTTCAGCGTCGGCGTCGCCCGCGCGGCGGCGTCGTCCCTGCTGGGTCTCGACCTGGCGGAGATCGGATCATGAGCAGCAGCGCCGTTATCCTGTTCTGTCTAGCCACGCCGCTCATCGGCGCCCTCCTTATCGCGCTGTCGAACCGTCGGCCGAACCAGCGCGAGGCGATAACGCTGGCCACGGCGGCAATCCTGTTCGTCGGCGTCGCCTCCTTGATTCCGGAGGTGCGGGCAGGCGCGCGCCCCGAGCTGCTCCTTGGCGAGATCCTGCCCGGCCTTTCCCTCTATTTCCGCGTCGAGCCGCTCGGCATGCTCTTCGCGGGCGTTGCCTCGTTCCTCTGGATCGTCAACTCGGTCTATTCGATCGGCTACATGCGGGCGAACCTCGAGGGACACCAGACGCGCTTCTATGTCTGCTTCGCGGTTGCGCTCGCCAGCACCGTCGGCGTTGCCTTCGCCGGCAACATGCTGACGCTGTTCATCTTCTACGAGGTGCTGACGCTCTCGACCTATCCGCTGGTCACCCATTCCGGCAAGCCGGAAGCGATCCGCGCCGGCCGGACCTATCTCGGCATCCTGCTATCGACCTCGATCGGCCTGCTGCTCCTGGCGATTCTCTGGACCTGGTGGGCGGCGGGAACGCTGGCCTTCAGCGAGGGCGGGATTCTCGCCGGGCGAGTTAGCGACGGCGCCATGGCGGTGCTGCTGGCGCTCTACATGTTCGGAATCGGCAAGGCGGCGCTGATGCCGATGCATCGCTGGCTGCCCGCGGCGATGGTCGCGCCGACTCCGGTCAGCGCGCTTCTGCATGCGGTGGCGGTCGTCAAGGCCGGTGTGTTCACCGTAACCAAGGTGATCGTCTACATCTTCGGTATCGACAGCTTGAGCCGGGTCGCCGATGCCGGGTGGCTGATCTATGTCGCCGGGGCGACGATCGTGATCGCATCGCTGATCGCCCTGCGCCAGGACAATTTGAAGCGGCGACTCGCCTACTCGACCGTCAGCCAGCTTTCCTACGTCATCCTGGCCGCGGCCATCCTGACGCCGCTCTCCGTCGCCGGCGCGGCGCTGCATATCGCCGCCCATGCCTTCGGCAAGATCACTCTGTTCTTCGCCGCCGGCTCGATCTATACGGCGGCCCACAAGACGGAGGTCAGTCAGCTCGCCGGCATCGGCCGGCGGATGCCCTGGACCATGACCGCCTTCACAATCGGCACCATCTCGATGATCGGCCTCCCGCCGACCGCCGGATTCGTCAGCAAATGGTATATGCTGCGCGGCGCGATCGAGGCGGACCAACTCTTCGCCATCGCCATCATCCTGATCAGCACGCTGCTCAACGCGGCCTATTTCCTGCCGATCGTCTATACGGCGTTCCTGAACAAGCCGGCTCCGGTGGACAAGGATGATCATGAGCACGGGCATGAGCATGGAGAGGCGCCGCTGCCGATCCTGCTCGCCCTGGGCGTCACCGCCGCGGGTACCGTGCTCCTGTTCTTCTTCGCTGATCTACCGCTCGATCTGGCGCTGCAGCTCGCCGGGAGATCCCAATGAAAAAAAGGCATTGGCTGGAGCAGCCGAAGACGATCCGCCGGCTATGGATCGTCTTCATCGCCATCCTCGCCCTGACCGTCATCGCCCAGATCTTCATCCCCGTCCATGGCCATTTCGGCCTCGACGATACGTTCGGGTTCAATGCCTGGTACGGATTTACGACCTGCATCGCAATGATCGCGGTGGCGAAGGCGCTCGGCATCTTTCTGAAGCGCAAGGACACCTATTATGGCGACGATGACGAGTAGCGCCTTTACGCTTGGAGCGGTGCCGCCCGGCCTCGTCCTGATCCTCGGCGGCCTGCTGCTGCCGCTCGTCACCGGCCAGCTGCGCCGCGTCCTGGTATTGGCTTTCCCGCTCCTGGCACTCTTTCTGGTCTGGCAGGTGCCCAACGGCCCGGTCCTCACCCTGCCCTTCCTCGACTATCAGCTGACGCCAGTCGAGGGCAGCACTCTCAGCCGGCTGTTCGGAACGATCTTCGGGATCATGAGCTTCGCCGGGGCGCTGTTCGCGCTCAACCAGGGCCGCACCGTCGAGCTGTCGGCCGCCCTCGTCTATGCAGGCGGCGCCATGGGCGTCGCCTTCGCCGGCGACCTGATCACGCTGTTCGTCTTCTGGGAGTCGATGGCGCTGGCTTCGACGCTGGTGCTGTGGTCGGCGTCGACCCGGAGTTCCTACCGCGCCGGCATGCGCTATGTGCTGGTTCATCTGTTCGGCGGCGTGCTGCTGATGGTCGGCATCGCGGCGCAGATCGCGGAAAGCGGAACGGTCGCCTTCACCGCGATGACGCTGGACGGACTCGGGACCTGGTTTATTCTGGCTGGATTCCTGATCAATGCCGGCGCGCCACCCTTCTCCGCCTGGTTGCCGGACGCCTATCCCGAAGCGTCGCCGAGCGGCACCGTCTTCCTCTCCGCCTTTACGACGAAGACCGCCGTCTATGTGCTGCTGCGGGGCTTTCCCGGCGAGGAGATCCTGATCTTCGTCGGGCTCTACATGGTGTTCTACGGCATCATCTACGCGCTGCTGGAGAACGACATGCGGCGCATCCTCGCCTACAGCATCATCAACCAGGTCGGGTTCATGGTGACCGGCATCGGCATCGGCACGGAGATGGCGCTCAACGGCGCGGCGGCCCATGCCTTCGCTCACATCATCTACAAGGCCTTGCTGCTGATGTCGGCGGGCGCCGTGCTCTACCAGACCGGCAAACGCAAATGCACCGATCTCGGCGGGCTCTACAAGACCATGCCGATCACCGCGATCTGCGGCATCATCGGCGCGCTCTCGATTTCGGCCTTTCCGCTGACCTCCGGCTTCATCAGCAAGTCCATGATCAATCAGGCGGCGGCGGACGAGCATCTGACGCTGGCCTGGTTCCTTCTGACGGCGGCGACGGCCGGCGTGTTCCTGCATGCCGGCATCAAGTTCCCGTGGTTCGTCTTCTTCCAGAAGGATTCCGGACTTCGGCCGCCGGAGGCACCGCTCAACATGCGGCTGGCCATGTATCTGTTCTCCGCGCTGTGCATTGGCATCGGCGTTCTGCCGGGGCCGCTCTACGCCCTGCTTCCCTACCCTGTCGACTATGCTCCTTACACCGCGCCCCACGTCTTGGCGATCCTGCAACTCCTGCTGTTCTCCGGCCTCGCCTTCTTCGTGGCCCTGCCCTATCTGAAGCGGACGTTGACGATCACCCTCGATTTTGATTGGTTTTATCGCCGGTTCGGCGCGGCATTGGGGCGGGAGTTCCAGGTGAAGGGAAGCGCGAGTCGCGAGCGGCTCGCCGGCGTCACCCAGCGGCGCCTCGACGCATTCATCCGCGGCCTCTACCGTCATCATGGGCCGCAGGGCGTCCTGGCGCGAACCTGGCCGACCGGCAGCACCGTGCTTTGGGTGTCCGTTATCCTGGCGGCTTGCCTAGTGTTCTACTACCTCTGATCTTAGAGCCTGATCCGATCACATCGAACCGATGCGATCGGATCGCACTCTCGCAGGACCAGAGTTCCGAAACGCCGCCCGCCTCGATCGGCAGGATCGCCGAAAGCGGCCGGCAGCGACCGTCGGTGCAGAAGCGGTAATCCTCGACGACGGTGGATCGCGTCAGGCGGAGCGTTTCCAGCGGCGGGATCTCCGGCCGGTAGAGTCACCAGCCGCCCCGCAGCACCGCGCCGGCTGGCGGGTCCATGCCAGCGCCGCTGCCCTTCACCACGTCACCCGTGAATGACTGCATTCCACCTTCTGCGGACGTTCGCGCGGTCGAGCGCCGCGGTGGCGGTTCGACTGGCTACACTAAGCGTCCATCTCGGCCGCCGGCGGCTCCTGTCCGCAACGCCTGCGGCGCCCGATAAGGTGCACCGCCAACCCGCCTGCAATCGCGGCCGCGCCGGCGGCCATGAAGATTGGCTCCATCACCAGAAGCGCGATGGCACCGATGCCGAACAGGATTCGTTCCGGCCATCCGGCGGGTCCGAAGAGCCACGCGCCGGTCGCCACGGCGAGGGCGGAGACCGCCGCCACGGAGGTGACGGAGGCGAGCAACACAGGCTGCCAGCCGCCCTGGAGCAAGAGGCCTATGCCGGGATCGGACAGGACGAAGATGAACGGGACCAGGAAGGCCGAGAGCGTGTAGCGCCAGGTCAGCCACATGGTCTTGACCGGCTTGCCGCCGGTGATGGCGGAGGCGGCGAAAGGCGAGAGCGCCGTCGGTGGAGAGACTTCGCTCAGCACCGAATAGTAGAAGATGAACATCGCCGCGGCATAGGCCGGGACGCCGACATCCTGCAGGGCTGGCCCGATGATCACCCAAGAGATGATGAAGCTTGCGGTGACCGGAACGGCGAGGCCAAGGAGGACGACCGAGACGGCAGATAAGAGGGCGGTAAGGATCAGATTGCCGCCGGCGAGCATGACGATGATGTTCGCGAGCTTCAGCCCGAGCCCGGTGAGCGTCATCACGCCGACGATCAGGCCTGCGGCGGCCATGACCGGCACGACCGAGAGCGCGCCGGTCGCCCCCGCGGCGAACGCGTCCCAGATGCGCCGCGGCGTCATCCAGGATTCGCGTTCGAGGAAGCTCAGCACGAAGGCGAGCGCGGTCGCGTAGACGACGGCGCGGAACGGCGTCATCCCCATCGCCATGAAGACGACGATCGCGATGAGCGAGCTGAAGTGATAGCCGAAGCGCATCAGCAGCCAGCCGACGGGCTGTACGTCGATCTCGACCGGATGGGTGCGGAAGCGCCTTGCGTCCATCTCGATCGCGAGGATGATGCCGAGATAATAGAGGAGCGTTGGGATCGTCGCCCAGATCAACACCTGCAGATAGGAGACGCCGAGCAGCGCGGCGATGATGAAGGCGGCCGCGCCCAGCGTCGGCGGCGACATGATGGCGCCGATGCCGGCTGCAGCGAGCACCGCGCCGCCATGTTCCTGCGGGTATCCGGCCTTGCGCAGCAGCGGCCAGGAGATGCCGCCCAGCGTCACCGTGGTGGCGACGCCCGAGCCGGAGACGGTGCCGAGCAGGAAACCGGCCATGGTCACGGTCCGGCCTGGCCCCGACTTTGTCTGCCCGAAGGCGGAGAAAGAAAGGTCGATGAAGAAGCGGGTGGCGCCGGAGCCGCTCAGCACGGCGCCATAGATAGTAAAGAGGATGATATAGGTCGCCGCCACACCCGTCGGCACGCCGAACAGGCCCTGCGTGCCCATGACGTTGTGGCCGACCAGCCGGGGCCATGCGAAGGTCGCGGTGCCGAAGGGCGACGGGAACACGTCTCCCCAGAAGGCGTAGGCGAAGAACGCGACGACGACCAGCGGCACCAGCAGGCCGACCGTCCGCCGCGCCGCCTCCAGGGTGGCGAGGATCGCGATGGTGCCCATCGCGATGTCCACCGGCGTCGGGATGATCGCCCGGCGGAAGAAGGAATCCCAATCCCAGATGATATAGGCGAATGGCACAACCGTGATCGCCGCCAGCAGCCAGTCGAGCATGTGGGGATTATCCGGCCGTTCCGAGGCGAGCGAAGCCTCCGAGCGGTTCCAGCCGCGATAGGCCAGGAAGGTCATCGGCAGGCTGATCATCAGGAAGGCCGGCAGGTAGAACTGCGTCGCCATCGGGCGGAACACCCAATAGAGCGCGAAGAGCGCCAGAGCCACTCCGATGGTCTGGACCGCGAGAAGCGGGAACCCGCTCAGCCGGCGGGCCGGCTTCTCGGACTCATATTCGGCGAGCAGCGCCTCCTCGTCGATTGTCTGGTCCTCGTCAAGGCCGCGGCTGCCGCCTGGTCCCTCGGTCATGGCTTCTCCTCGATGTCCAGAACGACGAACGGGTCTCGATCCCCGACCAGCCACCACAGTTCGAGCGGCGGTTCTCCGGGAACGTGCACCGTGCGTTCCCCGAGATCGGTCGCGGCTATGGACAGTATCCGAAGCACCGTCGGCCTTTCCGGATCCGGCGACACCACCCATTCGCGACGGTCCGACTCCGCGGCGCGCCTGGGCGCGCCGGGAACTGCATAATACTCTTCCAACACGGCCAGTTGATCGGCCGCGATCTCCACCAGCCGGTAGCGTCCGTCGGGTAGCACCGCGTATCGTTCCTCGGCCAGCGTGCCGTAGATCGAATTTCGGTAACTCACCGCGAAATGCTCGCCGTGAAAGGGCACGCTTGCCAGCACGTCGCCATCCTGGCCGCGAATGACGATGGCCTGCGCGGCCTCGTTCTCACCGTCACCGAGCCCGGTCGCCGAAGCGCCCGGGCTCGCAAGGCACGCAAGCGCCACGATGGCGACGGCCGGCTTCGGCAAAAGCCGTCAGCCCCCGACCTGGTCGTAATAGGCCTGCGCGCCCGGGCAGGTCTCGATGAAGGGAATCTCGCCGGCCGTCGCCGGGTCGAGCTCCTTGGCCGCCGGATGGACCTGCACCAGGTCTTCCTTGTTGTCGAAGATCGCGGCAGTAATCGCCTGCTGCAGCGACTCCTCCATGTCGGTACGCGCCACCAGCACGTTCGGCGAGGCGATCGTCGACACGGGCTCCGTCTGGCCTTCATAGGTGTCCGCCGGAATCGGCATCTTCATGTAGTAGCCGCCATACTGCTCGGCGAGAGCCGCGGCATGTTCGCCGATCGGGATGATCTTCATTTCGCCGGTGCTGGCGAGGTCGACCAGCGCGCCGGTCGGCAGGCCGCCGGACCAGAAGCCGGCGTCGATCGTGCCGTCACGCAGCGCCGCGACCGTCTCGGCGACGCCGAGCTGCCGGCGGTCAATGTCCGCCTCGGGGTCGAGCCCCGCAGCTTCGAGCACGCGCAGCGCGCCCACCTCGGTTGCCGAACCCGGCGCACCCACGGAGAGGCTCATGCCTTCCATGTCCGCAAGGCTCTCGATCCCGCTGTCCTGAGTCGTGACCACCTGCATGAAGTTGTTGTAGAGGATGCCGATGCCACAGATCTCCAGGGCCTCTTCGAAAGGCGCCTCGCCCGCGGCCGCAGCCGCCACGGTGTCGCCTACGCCGAGGGCCAGAGCGGCTGCGCCGGTCGTGAGGAGGAGCATGTTGTCCACCGAAGCATTCGTCTCCTGGACCGTGGCGTCGTAGCCATCAACATTCTCGCGGATCTCCGTCGCGATGCCGCCGCCAAGCGGATAATAGACGCCGCCCGTGCCGCCGGTCGCGATCGACAGATTGGTCTGGGCGTTTGCCGGGCTGGACGCGCCGAGAATGAGGGCAGGCAGCAGGAGGCCCCCGATCGCGGCGCCGATCCTGCCACGCCAGCCGTTGCGGGAAGTGGTGGTCATGTTTCTTGTCTCCTCTCTTTGAGCATGGGTATCGGCTACCCCTGATGGGCCACATGCCGGCTTTCCGAGAAGCCGTCCATTGTTCCGATATGCCCTCTCCCTGTGGCCGGGGGTCCCCAGCAGGTTTCTTGTCCTTTCGCGGGACGCCTATGTCAAGCTTCGGGGCGGTTTCCGCGCAGCCCTTCTCTTCTGAAATCGCGATAATAGGCGTTCTGGCCGCACATGGTCGCCCATTCGGGCCGAGGAGCCCGAATGGGCGAACGGCACTGTCTCCGACCGGTCGGCAGGCGGTATGGGCGCGAACCGGCAGGCCGCATCGATCGACGACTTGGCCGATCGAGCAGCCCACTGGGTGCTCAACCTGATGCCCGCCCAGGCGCGCCGGAAGTCTGGCATCGCATACGATCACTTCTGACTCAGACCAATGTTGCAGCACTTTTGGCTACCTACCTATCCCGGATTGGCGCCTTGGCCAGACAACACGGACGTCACCGGCTGTCCTGGGCGACGCCGGCTTGTGATCAGCCCCAACGGCGATTAGGCTGGCCGTCGATTGCCATGTCGGGGCGGAGATTGGGAGACGTCGATCATGGACATGACCGGGGAATACCGCATTGCCGCGCCGCGCCAAACGGTCTGGGAAGCGCTCAACGATCCCGACGTGCTGAAGCAGTGCATCCCCGGCTGCGATGAGATCGAGAAGCGATCCGACACCGAGTTCGCCGCCAAGGTAACGGCGAAAGTCGGCCCGGTGAAGGCGCGCTTCGCCGGCAAGGTGACACTGAGCGACCTTGATCCGCCGAACGGCTATAAGATCACCGGCGAGGGTTCCGGCGGCGCGGCGGGTTTCGCCAAGGGCGGGGCCGATGTCCATCTGGAGGAAGACGGCCGCGAGACTGTCCTGCGCTACGTGGTGCGGGCTACCGTGGGCGGGAAGCTGGCGCAGATCGGGTCCCGTCTCATCGACGGTACCGCGCGGAAGATGGCCGACGAGTTCTTCGGCTGCTTCGCCGAACGGGTCGGCGCACCCGCAGCTGCTGAACCGGCCGCCGCGTCCGAGCCGGCGATCACGCCCGAGCCGGCCGTGGCGCCGCCGCGGCCCGATGAACAGCCGCCGGCCGCGCCAACGGCAGGCATCCGCCCGCTGATCTGGGTCAGCGCGCTCATTGCCGCGGTCGTTCTCCTGCTGATCGTCTTCGGTGTCAACAACTGACGAAGGAGATGCAATTTCGGGTGGTCGCAAAGTAAAACCCCGGCCCCTATCTAGAGGCCGTGCGAACTGAAGCGACGGCTGCGCTGGGGGGCGAGTTCGCGCCCATATTCCGCGCGTGATATGCTGCAGTCTTGTAGTTACGAGAGGGCTAGGCTGGTGCCGAACGACACGCATGACAATCTCCGCCGCGAGTTGGAGTACCGGCTGCGACAGCAGGTTCTGATCTCCGAACTGGGGTTGTACGCCCTCCGGAATCCGGATTTCGACGCCTTGCTCCAAGAGGCGACACGCCTTACCGCCGAAGGACTTCGAACCAAGTTTTCGAAGGTGCTCGAGTTTCTCCCGGAGGAGGACCAGCTTCTCGTGCGCGCTGGCATCGGTTGGGCCGAGGGAACGGTCGGTGCAGCCAGAATCAGTGTCGATTCGAAGTCTCCCGGCGGCTATGCGCTCAAGACCGGGCGCCCCGTCATCTCAAACCACCTGACGAAGGAAAGCCGGTTCCGGACTCCAAGCCTGCTTGCCGAGCATGGCGTCAAGCGGGCCATCAACGTCATCATCCCGAGCGGCGATAGTAGGCCCTTCGGCGTGCTGGAGGTGGACAGCCAGATCGAGGGGAAGTTCACGGAACACGACATCAATTTTCTTCAGGCGATGGCAAACGTGCTGGGCGCGGCCCTCGAACGCTGCCGGGTGGAAGCCACGCTGGAGACGGCGGTCCGGGACAAGGACATGTTGATGCGGGAGGCTCATCACCGCATTAAGAACAGCCTGAGCCTGGTCTCGAGTCTCATCAACCTGCAGAGCCGCGACATCGAGGAGCCCAAGACCCGCGGCTATCTTGTCGAAACCAGTGCACGCGTCCTCATGATCGCCCGTATGCATGAGCGTCTCTACCAAAGCAGCAAAGCCGATACCGTCGAGTTCGGGGGATATCTCCAAGAGCTGTGCCATGAACTGCTCGGGACGCTCGGCGACGAGGACACGCGCCCGTCGCTCGAGATCGAAACGGCCGAAATCGAGATCGCGACCGAGAAGGCTGTTTCGCTGGCTCTGATCGTCAATGAACTGGTTACCAACGCGATCAAGTACGCCCGCTCTGGCACCGATGGCGGCGTGGTCGAGGTCGTCTCCCGGCGCACCGGCAAGGACCTCTTGGAAGTCGAGGTCGCGGACAACGGGGTCGGCCTGCCCAACGGGTTCGATCCTGCCACAAGCGACGGTCTCGGCATGAAGCTGGTGGTGGCGCTGACGAGCCAATTGAATGGCCAGCTAGATATCGGCCGCAACGCGCGAAACGGCCGAGGCGCGCGGTTCACGCTCTCCGTGCCTCTATGAGCGCGCAATGAGCCTGCGGCGATCATGGCTGGCGCCAACCGACACCGCGTTCGCTCTTGACCTGTGAAGCGCGCCAATCAAGACTGAAATAATGGCGCGGTCCGCTTCGGACGGCACCCAACACTGTCGCCATGGAAGAGCGGCACTGCGCGAATCCTCATGGCGCGCTGTGACAGGGAGGATGAGATGCCCACCGTATCTATGACGGTGAACGGCAAGGCGGCTTCGGGCGACGCCGAACCCCGCACATTGCTGGTTCACTTCCTGCGCGAGACGCTAGGCTTGACCGGCACCCATGTCGGTTGCGACACCAGCCAGTGCGGCGCCTGCGTCGTCCATGTCGACGGCAAGTCCGTCAAGAGCTGCACGATGCTGGCGGTTCAGGCGAACGGCGCCGAGGTGACGACGATCGAGGGACTCGCCAATGGCGAGCTGCATCCGATGCAGGCCGCCTTCCGCGAGCATCACGGCCTGCAATGCGGCTTCTGCACGCCCGGCATGGTGATGAGTGCGATCGACCTCGTGCGGCACAACGCGACCCCGAGCGAGAGCGACATTCGCGAATGGCTCGAGGGCAACATTTGCCGCTGCACCGGCTATCACAACATCGTCAAGGCCATCCAGGCCGGCGCGCAAGCGATGAAAGGATAGGACCATGGCCGAAGACATGATCGGCGCCTCGATCCGGCGCACCGAAGATTTCCGCTTCCTGACCGGCCAGGGCCATTATCTCGACGACATCAACCGGCCAAATCAGGTTCACGCCTACTTCCTCCGCTCGCCCCACGCCCATGCGAAGATCCGCAGCATCGACACCGCCGCGGCGCAGAGCGCGCCCGGCGTCGTCGCCGTCTTCACCGGCGCCGACATCGCCGCCGACAAGGTCGGCGGGTTGATCTGCGGCTGGGTCGTCACCGATCGGCACGGGCAGCCCCACAAGGCGCCGCCGCACCCGCCTCTGGCGCAGGACACCGTGCGCTATGTCGGCGACCATGTCGCCGTGGTGATCGCCGAGAGCGTGGCCCAAGCGCGGGATGCCGCCGAGTTGATCGAGGTCGATTACGAGATGCTGCCTGCCGTGGTCGACACGGCGAAGGCGCTCGACCCCGACACGCCGCAGCTCCACGCCGATGCTCCCGGCAATCTCTGCTTCGACTGGGAGCTCGGTGACAAGGCAGCCGTGGATGCCGCCTTCGCCAAGGCGCACCACGTCACCAGGCTCGACCTCGTCAACAACCGGCTGATCCCCAACGCGATGGAGCCGCGCGCGGCGATCGGCGAATATGACGGCGGGGCCGACAGCTATACCTGCTACAGCACAAGCCAGAACCCGCATCTTCTGCGGCTGATCCTCTGCGCCTTCGTCCTCGGCGTGCCCGAGCACAAGATGCGGGTGGTGGCGCCGGATGTCGGCGGCGGGTTCGGCTCGAAGATCTTCTGCTACGCCGAAGAAGTCGTCTGCACCTGGGCGGCGAAGAAGGTCAAGCGGCCGGTCAAATGGACGGCGGAGCGCGGCGAATCTTTTCTGTCCGACGCCCATGGCCGCGACCACGTCACCCATGCCGAGCTGGCGATGGACGAGAGCGGCAAGTTCCTCGCCCTCAAGGTCGATACGATCGCCGGCATGGGCGCCTATCTCTCGACCTTCGCGACCTGCGTGCCGACCTATCTCCACGCCACGCTCCTGGCCGGGCAGTACGCGACGCCGGCGATCCATGCGAACGTGAAGGCGGTCTTCACAAACACCGCGCCGGTCGACGCCTATCGCGGCGCCGGACGGCCGGAAGCGACCTATTTGATCGAGCGCATCGTTGAATGCGCCGCCCGCGAGCTGAGGATCGATCCGGCGGAGCTCCGCCGCCGCAACTTCATCCGGCCGGACCAGTTCCCCTATCAGACCCCCGTCGCGCTGGTCTATGACACCGGCGATTACGAGGCGGCGTTGGACGAGGCGCTGAAGATGGCGGACTATGCCGGTTTCGCAGCCCGCAAGGCCGAGTCCACCAAGCATGGCAAGCTGCGCGGCATCGGACTCTCCGCCTATATCGAGGCCTGCGGCATCGCGCCGTCGGCGGTGGTGGGTTCGCTCGGCGCCGGCGTCGGCCTGTGGGAGTCCGGCCAGATCCGCTTCAGCCCGACCGGCACGGTCAGCATCTTCACCGGCTCGCACAGCCACGGCCAGAGCCATGAGACGACCTTCGCCCAGCTCATCTCCGACGCCCTGGGCGTGCCGATGGAGAAGATCGATGTCGTCCATGGCGACACCGACCGCATCCCCTTCGGCATGGGGACCTACGGCTCGCGCAGCCTCGCGGTCGGCGGCTCGGCGCTGATGCGGGCGGCGGACAAGATCATCGAGAAGGGCAAGAAGATCGCCGCGCATCTCATGGAGGCGTCGGTCGGCGACATCGAATATTCGAAGGGCACCTTCCGGGTCGCCGGCACCGACCGGACCAAGTCCATGGCCGAGGTCGCCTTCGCCGCCTACGTGCCGCACAATTACCCGGCGGACCTCGAACCTGGCCTCGACGAGACCGCGTTCTACGACCCGGCCAACTTCACCTATCCGGCCGGCGTCCACATCGCCGAGGTCGAGGTCGATCCGGATACGGGCCTGGTTGATATCGTCAACTGGGTCGCCGTCGACGATTTCGGAAAGGTGATAAATCCGATGGTCGTCGAGGGCCAGGTCCATGGCGGCATCGCCCAGGGAATCGGCCAGGCGCTGCTGGAGAACTGCGTCTATGACAAGGAGAGCGGCCAGCTCGTCACCGGCTCCTACATGGATTACTGCATGCCGCGCGCGGACGATCTGCCCAGCTTCAAGGTCGGCATGACGGAGACCCCTTGCACCCATAACCCCATCGGCGCCAAGGGCTGCGGCGAGGCCGGCGCGATCGCCGCGCCGCCGGCGCTGATCAACGCGATCACCGACGCCATCGGCATCATGCATATGGAAATGCCAGCGACGCCCGAGAAGGTGTGGCAAGCGATCCGGCAGACCCGGCCTGCCGCGGCCGCCGAATAGGGAGTATAGGAGATGCACAATTTCGAGTATCACCGCCCGACCTCGGTGGCGGACGCCGTCCAATCCTTGAAAGGCGCGGAAGACGGCAAGATCCTGGCCGGCGGCATGACGCTGATCCCGACGCTGAAGCAGCGGCTGGCCGCACCGTCCGACCTGATCGACCTCGGCGCGATCGCCGAGCTCAAGGGCATCAAGGACGAGGGCGGCATGATCACGATCGGCGCGGCGACGCCGCATGCCATGGTCGCCGAGTCCGAGGTTGTCCGGCGGGTGATCCCGGCGCTCGCGGATCTGGCCGAAGGGATCGGCGACCCGCAGGTTCGCAATCGCGGTACCATCGGCGGCTCCATCGCCAACAGCGACCCGGCCGCCGACTACCCCGCCGCGCTCGTCGGGCTCGACGCCACCGTCCAGACCGACCGGCGCCGGATCAAGGCCGACGACTTCTTCAAGGGCCTGTTCGAGACCGCCCTGGAGGAGGACGAGATCGTCACCGCCGTCAGCTTCCCGAAGCCGGAGAAGGCCTGCTACGCGAAATTCCCGAACCCGGCCTCGCGCTACGCGATGGTCGGCGTGATGGTCGCCAGGGCCGGCGGCGCGGTCCGCGTGGCAGTCACGGGCGCCGGCCCCTGCGTGTTCCGCCTGCCTGAAATGGAACAGGCGCTGTCCGGCAACTTCTCGCCCGACGCGATCAAGGGCATCGAGATCTCCGCCGACGGACTGAACAGCGACATCCATGGCAGCGCCGCCTACCGCGCCCATCTCGTCTCGGTGATGGCCCGCCGGGCGGTGACCGACTGCGCGTAGGAACAGAAGCGATCGACATCGGGGCGAGCACTTTACGGCGCCGTGCCCCGATGCGCATGCTTCGACAGGCTCAGCATGAAGACCTCACCCTGAGCCTAGCGAAGGGCGAGACCCGACGGCGCACAAGCCGATGATTTCTGGAACCCGGCGCGTGCGACGCATCTGGCTCGCCGCCACCGTCCTGATCCTCGGTCTGGGTGTGCTGTTTCTCTTCCTTCCCCGCATTGTCGAGGCCCTCCTGATCGCCGGCCTCGAACGGGCCGCTTTTCCGAGTCCCAGTCTCCGCGTGACCGACATCGGCTGGCGGCAGGCGACTTTAGCCGATCTCCGTCTCGGCGACGGCGAGGCCAGCATCGACGAACTCGTGGTGACCTATTCTCCCGTCGGTCTCCTGCGGCTGCAGGTCAATCAGATCCGGCTGAGCGGCCTTCGGGTCGCCGTCCGACTGGACGGCGAGGGCTTGCCTTTCGGCAGCCTGGATGCGCCGCTGGCGGCGCTCGGCGGTGGGACGGAGAATGGTACGGCCCCCGCTATGCCGGACGTCATCCTCGATGATGGCCGTGTCGCGATCACGACCAGGCTCGGCGAAGTGGTCATCCCACTGGAAGGCGCAATCACCACCGCGCCTGACGGCGTGATGACGGGGCAGTTCACCATCCCGGCCGGTGCAGTGGGCCTGCCGGATGTCGCCGCCCGCGAGCTTGCCGGCGGCATTCGCTTTGCCGCGACGCCAGAGCGGATATCCCGCGTCACGGGGCGGTTCGATCTCGCCGGCGTGGTCCTCGCGAACGCGGCCGTCGAAGCCGTCACCCTTGCGGTCGATCTGGACGACGGCAGCGGATCGGCGCATCTGACCGTCGTCGAAGGCGGAGACGCGCTCGATCTCGAGGTTGAGGCGATCATCGACGAGCTCTACGGAATGCCCGACCTGTCCGCTGAAGTGGAGGCGAGCGCAACTGCCGCTTCGCTCCTCTGGCCGCTCATCGGCCTGCCGCCGCCGATCGAGCGCCGCGCTAGCTTGTCGGGCAGCATCTCCGGCCGGCTCTCCCCCGCGACAGACCATCCCGCCTTCGCCGGCAGCATGGAGATCAGCGTTGCCGCCGACGAAGCAACCCTCGATGCCACCTTGACTAACGCCACCTTCACGGGAGCGCCCGACGCGTTCAGCGGCACGGCGCACGTCGCGCTTGCCGCACCCGAAATCGAGATGCCGACCGTTCACGCGACAGAGATCGCGTTCGGCGCGGATACGGCTTTCGCCTTCGCCAATGGCACGCTCACGCTACACAATCGCGGCGATGCTCAAGTGAGGGCACGGCGCTTGGTCGTCCCCGGCATTCTGGCGACGACCGAGCCTGTGCGCCTTCCGCTTCAGGCCGCCGAGGAGCCGGCGCTCACTCTGGATTTCGCCGCGGCCGATGGGTTCCATCTCGCCCACGCCCTGAAGGCCGGTCCGGTCCATTTGAGGGCGCGGCTATGGCCTGACTCCGCAGTCCCGCTACCGGTCGACCTCGAGTTGCAGGCGCTTTCGGCGCCGGGCTCCTGGAGTCCGACAACCGGCTATCGCGGAACCGTCGCCCTCGCCGGTGGGGAGGTCCTGCTGCCGGACCGCCAGATCGCCGCGACCGGGGCCGAAGCCGATCTTCTCATCGGCGGACCGGACGTGCCCAGCGAAGCGCATCTCCGGGTCGCCAAGGTCACGCACCGCGCCGAGCCCGCCCTTTTCGCTCCGATGCCCGCGCGCGCCGAGGCCACACTGAGCGGCAACCGCCTGACCTTCACGCTCCAGGCGAACGCCGCCGCCGAACGGGCCGCCCTGACCGTCAACGGACAACACGACCTGCAGTCGGGCGTCGGCGGCGCGGAGGTCGACCTGCCGCCTGTGGCGTTCGCGCCGGACGGGCTGGAACCGGAGGATCTTGCGCCGATTCTGAAGGGCCGGATCGAGCAGACGACCGGGACCGTCGCCCTCGCCGGCACCCTATCATGGGACGCCGAGGGAAGCGCCTCGAACCTTCGGATGCTGCTGCGGGACCTATCCTTCACCACCCCCCTGGCGGAGGTCGTTCGATTGAACTCCGTTGTCCGGTTCGACAGCCTACTACCCCTCTCTACCCCGCCCGGCCAGAAGCTGGCGATCGGGCTGATCGATGCCGTCCTGCCGCTGACCGATGGTATCGCGACCTTTCAGCTCCGGCGATCCGGAGAGCTGGTCGTGAGTGACGGACGACTGCGGCTCGCCGGCGGCGAGATCACCGTGGAACCGGCGGTGATCGATCTGGACGCACCGGAGAACCGGATCGAGCTCCTCGTGACGGATGCGGCACTGAGCGAACTTCTCGCGCTTGCCGACATCGACGGACTTTCGGCGACCGGCCGGCTCGACGGCCGAATCCCGGTGCATATCGAGGAGGACGTGATCATTGAAAACGGCACGCTGGCCGCCGACGCACCGGGCCGGCTGAGCTACGATCCCGTGAGCCCGCCCGCCGCGTTGCAAGCGCAGGGCGAAACCATTAGCCTCCTGCTGTCGGCCCTGACCAATTTCGAGTATCACGATCTGCGGCTGACCGTCGATCGCGAAGCCGGCGGCGAGATGCTTGTCTCCGTTCATGTCGCGGGCAAGAATCCCGCCTTTTACGACGGTTATCCAGTTGAGCTCAATTTCAACATCAGCGGGAAGCTGGACCAGGTCTTGCAACGGAGCTTGGTTGGCTATCGGATTCCGGACGCGATTCGCGAGAGGCTGTCGGAGTTTCCGAAGTAATCAACGGATCGCGGGGCCTGGATCAGGAGGGGGAGAATTGCCATTTTCGTTGGAGCGGGGAACACGCGGCCCCGGCCTTGCCCTATGCATAGGGTGTCTTCATGCCGCACTCGCACTGTCGGCCTGTCAGCCGACCGTACGGGTCGAAGCACCGAAGGATCCGATCGTCATCAATCTCAACGTCAAGATCGAGCAGGAGGTCAGAGTGAAGGTTGAGCGCGACGTCGAGGATCTGATCGAGTCCGAGTCCGACCTGTTTTGAAGCATCGGGTGAAAAGAATGCCGTATCTGACAAAATTTGCCTTGAAACAGTTCTTACTGGGTTTCGCCTTGATCGTCGGCCTCTCGCTGATGTCCGGTGTCGCAGCGGCCGGTGCGCTCGACGATGCCAAGGCCGCGGGCCTCGTCGGCGAGCGGCCGGACGGCTTTGTCGGGGTCGTGCCCTCGACGGTCCCGCTGGAAGTGGCCCAACTGGTCGAGGAGATCAATGCGCAGCGCCGCGCCGCCTATGCCGACATCGCCGCCAGGAACGGAACCTCTGTCGATGCAGTCGGCGTGCTGACGGCCGAGAAGCTGTATCAAAGGGCGCAGCCCGGCGAATATCTGATGAGCAAGAGCGGTCAGTGGACCCGAAAGTAGCCGACTGATGCCCTCGTCCGCCCCCGTCCCGGCTTCGGTCGACGACACGCTCGGCCTCTTCTCCGCCGGCAACTATGTCGGTGACCGGAGCCTCGCGACCGCGGTCTTCCTGGCGCTGAAGCTCCGTCGCCCACTGTTCCTGGAAGGCGAGGCCGGCGTCGGCAAGACCGAGATCGCGAAGGTGCTCGCCGCCGGCCTCGGTCGGCGGCTGCTGCGCCTGCAATGCTATGAAGGGCTGGATGTCGCGTCGGCGGTCTATGAGTGGAACTACTCCCGCCAGATGATCGAAATCCGGCTCGCGGAGGCGGCCGGCAATACCGACCGCAGCGCCGTCGAGTCCGACATCTACGCGCCGCGCTTCCTGATCAAGCGACCGCTTCTGCAGGCGCTCGACTCCGACGAGGCCGGTGCACCGGTTCTGCTGATTGACGAGCTCGACCGCACCGACGAGCCGTTCGAAGCCTATCTCCTCGAGGTGCTGTCCGACTTTCAGATCACGATTCCAGAGATCGGCACCATCAGGGCGGTCGAACCGCCGATCGTCGTGATTACCTCGAACCGCACCCGCGAGATCCACGACGCGCTGAAGCGGCGCTGCTTCTATCACTGGGTCGATTATCCCGACGCGGAGCGCGAGCTGGCGATCCTGCGGCTCAAGGCGCCGCAGGCCGATGCGGCGTTCAGCCGCCAGATCGTCGCCTTCGTGCAGAAATTGCGGAGCAAGGACCTGTTCAAGCTGCCGGGCATTGCCGAGACGATCGACTGGGCCGATGCCCTGGTCCAGCTCGACAAGGTCTCGCTCGATCCGGCCGCCATCGACGATACGCTGGGCGTTCTCCTGAAATACCAGGACGACATCGCCAAGATCCGCGGCAGCGAAGCCGCCCTGCTCCTCGATCAGGTCAAGGCCGAGTTGGCGACGGCAGGCCGGTAGCGGCATGCTTCGACAAGCTCCGCATGAGGGTCACGGCCGCCTCGTCGAGAACCTGATGCTGTTCGGCCGCACCTTGCGGGCGGCGGGGTTGCCGGTGGGCACAGGCAAGCTGACGGAGGCGATCCGGGCGGTCGAGACGGTCGGGCTCGGCAAACGCGAGGATTTCTACTGGGCGCTGAATGCCGTCTTCGTGAACCGGCGCGAGCACCAGACCCTGTTCGATCAGGCCTTCCATGTCTTCTGGCGCAATCCGCAGCTTCTGGAGCGAATGATCGCCGCCATGCTGCCCGCGCTGCACGGCGCCGGCGAGCCGGAGCGCGGCGAGGAGATGAGCCGCCGGCTGGCCGAAGCGCTCAAGCCCGATCGTAGCGGCACAGCGGACAGTCGCGAGCCGACGGAAGAGAAGCTTGAGATCGACGCGGTCATGACTTGGTCTGACCGCGAGGTCCTGCAGAGCATGGACTTCGAGAAGATGTCGACGGCCGAGATCGCCGCCGCGAAACGCGCGATCGCCGAAATGCGATTGCCGATCATGGAGCTGCCGACGCGCCGCTTCCAGCCCGATCCCGCCGGTCACCGCGTCGATATGCGGGCGACGCTGCGCGCGTCCTTGCGCGCCGGCGGCAGTATCCCCCTGCGCCGGCGGACGCCGCGCCGCCGGCATCCGCCGCTCGTGATTCTCTGCGATATCTCCGGCTCGATGAGCCGCTATTCGCGCCTCGTGCTGCATTTCATGCATGCCGTCACCAATGACCGCGACCGGGTGGCGACCTTCCTGTTCGGGACCCGGCTCACCAACATCACCCGGCTGCTCCGCCACAAGGACGTGGACGTTGCCTTGGAGAGGGTCGCCGGCACGGTCGAGGACTGGTCGGGCGGCACCCGCATCGGCAAGTGCCTAGCCGAGTTCAACGGCCGCTGGTCGCGGCGGGTGTTGGGCCAGGGCGCCCTGGTGCTGTTCATCAGCGACGGGCTCGACCGCGACGCAGCGGAGGGGCTGGACGGCGAGATGGAGCGGCTGCACAAATCCTGCCGGCGCCTGATCTGGCTCAACCCGCTCTTGCGCTATGCCGCCTATGAACCGAAATCTCAGGGCGCGCGCGCAATTCTGCCGCATGTCGACGAGTTCCGCCCGGTGCATAATCTTGAGAGCCTCGCCGACCTGACGCGCGTGCTGAGCCGCCCGGGCGTCCGGCGGCTGGACGGGCT
Organism: Virgifigura deserti; assembly: GCA_003576685.1. GTDB lineage: Bacteria > Pseudomonadota > Alphaproteobacteria > Dongiales > Dongiaceae > Virgifigura > Virgifigura deserti. The sequence goes on along the minus strand of QOZR01000001.1, from coordinate 245,381 downwards.
GCGACAATGGCGCGAGAATTGGGAAGAGGAGGTGTTGCAGTGACGGCAACCGCGGAAGCCATTCTGGAACAGGCCGCCGATTGGCGCGCTGCCGGCAAGGGTGTCGCGCTCGCGACCGTAATCGGGACCTGGGGTTCCTCGCCCCGCCCGGCGGGCAGCCAGCTCGCCGTCGACGACAGCGGCGCGATGATCGGCTCAGTCTCCGGCGGCTGCATCGAGGGCGCCGTGGTGCTGGAGGCGATCGAAGCGATCAAGGACGGAAAGCCGCGTCTGCTCGAGTTCGGCGTTACCGACGAACAGGCCTGGGAGGTCGGGCTCGCCTGCGGCGGCAAGGTCCAGGTCTATGTCGAGGCGGTGGAATGAAGCGGGCGATCCTCGATCGGCTCGTCGCCGATCGCGCCGCCGACCGGCCGGTGGCGCTCGCGACCGATCTCGAGTCGGGCCTTCAGTCCCTGATCTATGAGGGCGATACCCACGGCGATTTCGTTCTCGACTCGGACATCCTCGCAACCGCGCGACAGGCCCTGCGAGACGATCGCTCCGCAATCGTCGAGGCGGCCGGCCGGCGCATCTTCCTCCAGGTCCACAACCCGGCCCTGCGCCTGATCCTTGTCGGCGCCGTCCATATCGCGCAGGCGCTGGCGCCGATGGCGCGGCTCGCCGGCTATGCGGTGACCGTCATCGATCCGCGCCGGTCCTTCGCCACCGAAGCCCGGTTCCCGGACATGGCCTTGCTGACCGACTGGCCAGACGAGGCGATGGAGCGGCTCGCGCTCGACGGTCGGACGGCGGTCGTCACCCTGACCCACGACCCGAAGCTCGACGACCCGGCCCTGCAAGCCGCGCTGCGGTCGCCCGCCTTCTATATCGGCGCACTCGGCAGCAGGAAGACCCATGCAGCGCGGCTGGAGCGGCTGCGCGCGGCCGGCGTCGGCGATACCGATCTCGCCCGCATCCATGGCGGTCCGGTCGGCTTGCCGCTGGGCGGGCGCTCGCCGGCCGAGATCGCCCTCTCGGTCCTCGCGCAAATAACCACCGTGCTGCACCGGGCAGGGTCGACGCAGGGCCACGCGGCATGATCTTCGCCGAGATTCCGGTCAGCGAGACCGAAGGCGCGCTCCTCGCGCACAGCATCAGGCTTCCCACCGCAAGCTTCAAGAAGGGCCGCCGACTGTCGGCAGACGACGTCACGACGCTGATCGAGGCCGGCCGGACCACCGTCATCGTCGCCCGTCTAGAACCGGGCGATATCGGCGAGAACGATGCCGCCACCCGCGTCGCCGCGGCTGCCCAGGGACCGCATCTCGACCGTGCCGTCGCCTTCACCGGACGCTGCAACCTGCTGGCGGAGGCGACCGGCCTTCTCATCGTCGATCGCGAGCGCCTCGACCGGATCAATCTGCTCGACGAGGCGGTGACGATCGCAACCCTGCCGCCCTACGACTTGGTCGAGCCACGGCAGATGGCAGCCACTGTCAAGATCATTCCCTTCGCCGTCGCTGACTCCGTCCTCGCCCGTTGCGAGGCGATCGCCCAGGAGAGCGGTCCCCTGATCCGGGTCGCGGCGTTTCGCCCACGCCCTGTGGGCCTGGTTCAGACCCGCCTGCCCGGCGTCAAGGAAAGCGTTCTCGACAAGACCGTCGGCACCATGAACGCGCGCCTCGCGGCGCTCGGCTGCGGTGCGCTGGCGGCGGAACGGCGCTGCGATCACGAGGTCATGGCGCTCGCCGCCGAGATCGATTCGCTGCGCAGCGGTGGGACCGCGCTGCTGCTGCTGCTCGGCGCCTCGGCGATCACCGATCGCCGCGACGTGATCCCGGCGGCGATCGAGCGCGCCGGCGGCACGGTCGAGCATTTCGGGATGCCAGTCGATCCCGGCAACCTGCTGCTGCTGGCCCGTATCGGCACAATGGACGTCCTGGGCGTGCCGGGCTCCACCCGCTCGCCGAAGCTGAGCGGCGTCGACTGGGTGCTGCGCCGCCTCCTGGCGGATATCCCCGTAACGGGGCAGGACATCATGCGCATGGGTGTCGGCGGCCTCCTGAAGGAAATCCCGACCCGGCCGCAGCCACGCGCCGGCACAGAGAGGGGCCGGGCGGAGGCACTACGCTCACCGCGCGTCGCCGCCATTCTCCTTGCCGCCGGCCGATCGAGCCGGATGGGCGCGGCGAATAAGCTGCTGACCGAAATCGACGGCACCGCGATGGTGGCCCGCGCCGTCGAGGCGGCACTCGCGTCGCAGGCCGATCCGGTCGTCGTCGTCACGGGCCACGACTCCCAGCGGGTGAGAACGGCGATCGGGAATGCGGCCGAGGGCCGTCCGGTGACGATCGTCCACAACTCCGATTATGCCGCCGGGATCAGCACGTCCCTGCGGCGCGGGCTAGCCGCGCTCGGACCGGAGGCGGACGGAGCGCTGATCTGTCTCGCCGACATGCCGCGGGTGACGGCGACAGTGATGGATCGGCTGATCGCGGCCTTCGAGCCGGCCGAAGGCCGCGCGATCTGCGTACCGGTGTGGAGCGGCAAGCGCGGCAACCCCGTGCTCTGGTCGCGCCGGTTCTTTCCGGAGATGAGTGCGCTGGCCGGCGATGTCGGCGCTCGGCACCTGATCGGCGAACATGGCGATCTCGTCCGCGAGGTCGCCATGACCGACGACGCCGTGCTGCTCGATGTCGACACGCCTGAAGCCTTGGCCGCGATGAAGCGGCCGGCCTGAGCCGACCCGCCCCTACCGGTTCAGACGCTCCAGAAAATCCAGAACCGCGTCCGGCGCACCGAACGCCTGCAGATCGTTGTGGCCGGCATCGGTGAAGTAACGGGCTTCTTTCGGTTCGTTGGCCGCCTCGAACAACACCCGACCGAAGCGGATGGGAACCACCGTGTCGCGCTCGCCATGCATCAGCAGCAGCGGAGCTCGGACGGAGCCGATTTTCGCCAATGAATCGAAACGGTCGAGGACCAGCCAGCGCACCGGAAAGATCGGGTAGCGGGCCTGCGCGACTGCGGCGACCGAGGTCATGGGCGCCTCCAGGATCAGCGCGGCGACGGATCGCTCTGTCGCCATCTGTACCGCCACGGCGGAGCCGAGGGATTCGCCGTAGAGCACCAGCCGTTCGGCGCCGAGTCCCTGCCGCGCGAAAAAATCGAGTGCGGCGCGGGCATCGCTATAGAGCCCCTCCTCGGTCGGCCGGCCCGGATTCCCGCCATAGCCGCGATATCCCGCCAGCAGAACGCCGTAGCCGGCCTCGATATAGGGCTTCATCTTCGGCGCGCGATGGCCGATATGCCCGCCATTGCCATGGAAAAGTGCCAGGACCGGCGCGTTGGGCGTCGATGGCGGGCAATACCAGAGCAGGATCTCGAGTCCGTCGGCGGTCGTCACCCGCACGGGCTCCATCAACCGGTCGACGCCGCTCTCCGCCAGGTCGGGCGCCTCCCGGCTCGGTAGATAGAGGAGTTGCCGCTGGAACCCGAACATCAGGCCCAGGACCAGCATGTAGGCGCCAGCGGCGACGGCGAGAATACTGCCCATCCGTCCTGCGATCCGACTTAAGCCAAGGGCAGTGTAGCGAACCAACGCTCGGCCGCAAGCGGCGTCGGCACGCCGGCCTTACCGGCGCCGGTTTCGCCTCGGCCGGCCGCGCGACCGCGCCGCGCCGTTCTCGACCCTCTCTCCGCCCCCGTCCCTGCTCTTTGGCGCGGCAGCCGGAGCTGCCGCCAACGCCACGCCTTGCGCCACGAAGGGGTGGTTTTCGATCACCGGAACCTGCTGCCGAATCAGCTTCTCGATATCACGCAGATAGGCCCGCTCTTCGGCATCGCAGAACGAGATCGCGATCCCGTCCGTGCCGGCGCGGGCCGTTCGGCCGATACGGTGGACATAGCTCTCGGGAACGTTCGGCAGATCATAGTTGATGACGTGGGTGATGCCGTCGATATCGATCCCGCGGGCCGCGATGTCCGTCGCCACCAGGACCCGGATACGACCGGAGCGGAAATCCTCCAGCGCCCGCTGCCGCGCAGTCTGCGACTTGTTGCCGTGGATCGCGTCGGCCGGCACCTGGATGTCGCCGAGCTGCTTTGCGACGCGATTGGCGCCATGCTTGGTTCGGGTGAAGACCAGGGCGCGGCGGATCTCGGAATTCTTCAGCACCTCGCTCAACAGCGCGCGCTTGTTCGCGGTGTTGACGAACAGCACCGATTGGTTGATCCGCTCGGCGGTGGAGGAGACCGGCGTCACCTCGACCCGCACCGGGTCGGTGAGGATGTTGTCCGCGAGGCGCGCGATGTCGGTCGGCATGGTCGCCGAGAAGAGCAGCGTCTGCCTCTGCTTCGGCAAGAGACGCAGGATTTTCCGCACGTCGTGAATGAATCCCATGTCCAGCATCCGGTCGGCCTCGTCGAGCACGAAGACCTCCAGCCGGTCGAGCCGCAGATGCCCCTGCCCGATCAGGTCGAGCAGGCGGCCCGGCGTGGCGACCAGGATATCGACGCCGCGCGTCAAGGCCTGGACTTGTGGCTGCTGGCCCACGCCACCGAAAATTACTGCCAGTGACTGGCCGAGATGACGGCCATAGGTACGGAAGCTATCGCCGATCTGCGTCGCCAGCTCGCGGGTCGGCGTGAGGACCAGCACGCGCGCCGCCTGCGGTCCGGCGCGGCGGCGGTCGGTGGCGAGGCGATTGAGGATCGGCAGTGCGAATGCCGCCGTCTTGCCCGTACCGGTCTGGGCGCAGCCCAGGAGGTCGCGGCCGGCGAGAAGATGCGGAATGGCCTGTGCCTGGATCGGCGTGGGCGTCTCGTAGTTCTCGGCGCGCACCGCGCGCTGAATCGGCTCGATGAGCGGAAGATCGGAAAATTTGGTCACGTCTATCGTCTTTCTCTTGGCGTCCCCGGCGATCGAACCCCGCGCACGGGCCGGGACGGCGCGGCGAACGCGCAGCCCTTCGGCACGAAAGATCAGGTCATCGCGATGGAGAACGGATATCTGGGATCTGGCGCGGGAGCGGCGAACGCAGAGCGGCCGTCCTGAGTCTTTCTTATGTTAGGCGGCCCCGCGCGCAGCCAGGGAGGCCCATTTTGTCGTTCGGTCTCGGGACGGAGCCGTCGGGCCCTTTCAGGGCCGGCAACGCGCTTTGCGCGATCGCGAGAAGGGAGACGATATTGTCTCTGCCCGGTTAGATGCGCTTTGGCGAGGCGTAAGTCAAGCATTTGAAGACGATCGGAGGAAAATTTCTATCAGCGTCATTCAAGAATAGGCCCGTTAACTCAAATTGTTATGACAAAGACTATGGAGCAAGCACAGTGGAACGTCTCGGCCGCTCGCTCGTTCATCTAAGGCTTGCCGCGAATCGATATGGGAGATCCATGGCAACTCCTTTGAAGAAATCCGCCGCAACGGCGCCGCCTCAGGCAGAGGCGTTCTATGCTGAGAGCCTCAGGCTGCTGAAGAAGTCGCACATCCCCTTTTTGGTCGCCGGGACCTTCGCGGTCAGCGCATACACCGGCATAACCCGGCCGACGAAGGACCTCGACCTGTTCTGCAAGGCCGGCGACTACCCGCGCATTCTGACCTACTTCCAGAAACTTGGATATGTGACGGAGATCGAGGATGAGCGATGGATCGCGAAGGTTCGGCAAGGCCGATATTTCTTCGACGTGATCTTCAACTCGACCGCCGCCGTCGCGCCGATCACCGACCAATGGTTCGCCGAATCGCACAAGGCGCGGGTCTATGGGGCCCCGGTGCAGATCGTCCCCCCGACGGAACTGATCTGGTCCAAGGTCTTCGTACAGGGTCGGGACCGGTATGACGGGGCCGACGTCGCCCACGTCATTCTGAAGCAGTCCGGGAACATCGACTGGAAGCGCCTCCTCTCCTACATGGAGCAATATTGGGAGGTGCTCCTGATCCACATCCTGAATTTCCGGTTCATCTACCCCACCGAGCGTGACTGCGTCCCGCGCTGGCTGTTCGACGAACTCGTCACCCGACTCAAGGAGCGCGCGGATCTTCCCGTTCCGAAGATCAAGGTCTGCCGCGGGCGCCTCCTGTCGCGAAGCGACTATCTCGTAGACATCACCGAATGGCGCTTCGCCGATATTCTGGGCGAGGGCGAGAACGACTATGCAAAACGGAAATAGCACGATCACCGTTGCCGGGCTCGGCGATCTCCACGTTGCCGAAAGCACGGCCCATCCGTTCCGGGAGCTGTTCGCCGAGGTATCGGGCGAGGCCGACGTTCTCGCGCTCTGCGGCGATCTGACGAATCTCGGCAAGGTCAAGGAGGCCGAGATCCTCGCGGAGGATCTGCATGCCTGCAAAATTCCCGTCGTCGGCGTCCTCGGCAATCACGATCTCGAATGCGGGGAATCGGAGAGAGTATTGGAAATCCTGCAGCAGGCCGGCGTCCGCTTTCTCGAGACGCAGGTCTATGAGATCGAGGGCGTCGGCTTCGCCGGGGTCAAAGGCTTTGCCGGCGGCTTCGGCAGCCACATGCTGGGCGCGTTCGGCGAGGAAGCAATCAAGCATTTCGTCGGCGAGGCCGTGAACGAAGCCATGCGGCTGGAAAACGCGCTGCATTCCCTCACCACCGAGCGGACCGTCATCGTCCTGCACTACGCGCCGATCACCGCCACCCTTGAAGGGGAACCGAAGGACATCTTCCCATTTCTCGGCTCGTCGCGCCTCGCCGAAACCATCGACCGCTTCGATGTCAGTGCAGTCCTCCACGGCCATGCGCACCACGGGACCTATGCCGGAAAGACGACGAAGGGCATTCCGGTCTACAACTGCGCGCAGCATGTGCCGAAGGAAAGCGGCAAGCCCTATGCGCTAATCAAGGTTTAGCATGCATAGTCCGGCTCGTCCCGGTCGAGCAGGCGCTTCAGCGCGTCGAAATGCAACCGCGCGGATCGGGCCATGCCGGCATTGTTGCCGAAGGTCGTCCGGGCCACTTCATCGGGCACGCGGCGCAGCGGCTTGCCCGTGGACATTGCCAGAACCTGTGCCTCGCAGCTGCGCTCGAGATAGTAGAGATCGTCGAACGCCTCGGCAACGCTGCCGCCGACGACGATTACCCCGTGGTTGGCGAGGAAGAGGACGCGCTTGTCGCCCAGCACACCGGCCAGACGGTCGCCCTCCGAATTGTCATGGACCAGCCCGTTATACTGATCATCATAGGCGACATCGTCGATATAGCGCAGCGCGTTCTGGCTGATCGGCTCGAGGCGCGTGTCCTCGACCAGGGTCAAGGCGGTGGCATAAGGCATGTGCGTGTGAAGCACACAGGTGGCGCGCGGGCTGGCGCGATGAATCCGGGCGTGGATATGGAACGCCGTCCGCTCCGCCTCGCCCTCGCCCTCTAGAACCCGCCCCTCGCCGTCGACGACGAGAAGATTGCTCGCGGTGATCTCCGACCAGTGCAGGCCGTAGGGGTTCAGAAGGAAGCAGTCTTGCGCACCCGGCAGCATGACGCTGAAATGGTTGCAGATTCCCTCATGCATCCCGAAGCGGACAGCCAGCCGAAGAGCAGCCGCAAGATCGATCCGCGCCTGGCGCGTACTGTTCATCACTTTATCGTTCTCCCGTATCTTTATCGCACTACACTCAGCCCAAGGCCGGACTCAAGCCGGAAGCAAATAGTCCGGCACGCCGCTCAAATCATTGAGTTCTTCATAAGGTTTATAGTCGGGTCGCCCCGCCTCGCCGCGGCGATTGATCCAGATGCAGCGGATCCCGAGCTCCTTGCAGGCCTGGATATCGAGCCGCATGCTGGCGGCGACGTGAACGACCTCCTCCACCGTCACGCCAAGCACCCGGTGCGCGTGCTCGAAGATCTTGCGGGAAGGCTTGTAAGCCCCCGCCTGCTGCGCCGTGATCACATGATCGATCGGCACGCCAATATTGCGGACGTTGCCGGCAATGAGATCGTCGTCGGTGTTCGAAATGATTGCGAGCTTGTAGCGCTCTCTCAATCGCCGCAGCACGTCAGGCACTTCGGGAAACGGCCCCATCCTTGAGATGCTCTCGATCAGGATCGAGGCGTCTTCCGCAGCGAAGGGAAGTCCGAGCTTCCCCATGGCTTCCTTGAGTCCCTCGCCTGCGACGACCTTGAAGGGCCGGTGCGGCGGCTCCTGCTCGATGCGGTGCTCGGCGTCGTCATAGACCTCGATGAACTGCTTCGCCGGCAGATCGGATCGACCGTAACGGGCAAGGATCTCCTTCACCGCCTTCTGCAGGCCCTGGTCCCACTGGATGAGCGTGCCGTAACAGTCGAAAGTGATGAACTTGGGCATTGGATTGAGCGACCACATCATGCATCTCCTCAACAGGCCGGGATTCAGTCGGCGGTTTGTTCTTCCAGGCGCTTGAGATGAGTCACCAGCAGGTCGCTCGCCTCGGCGTTGTGATCTCGGGCAAACCGGGCGGCGCTTTCGGCATCACCGGCTCGGATCGCCTCCACCATCGGTCGATGCTCGTCGATGATGCTCTGACCGCCCCCGATGAGGGCATTCGATGATGCGATGCACATGCGAATCTGCTGCTCGACGATACGGTACTGCGCTCGCAGCCGGCCATGACCGGCAAGTTTGACGATCGCCTCGTGCAACGCGAAGTCCGCATCGGCAATGGCGGCGCGGTTGCGCCGGCGACAAACCGTCTGCAGATCCTCAAAGGCGCGGTCGAGAGCGTCGAGGTCCAATGTACCCGCCCGCTGCGCCGCCAAGCCTGCGGCAAGCGCCTCGAGGCTGCTTCGAAGCGTGAAAAGTTCCCACGCGTCATGTGCGGTAAGCGTCGCAACCTCCCATCCGGTGTAGGGGACCTGCACGACAAGCCCTTCATTGACGAGCTGATGCAGGGCGGTGCGGACGGTCGCTCGGGACAGGCCGAGTTCGCCCGCCAGCCGGACCTCCGTAAGGCGGGAGCCGGCCGGAATTGCTGCGGACAAGATCTGCTGTCGAAGCACGTCGGCCGCCTGGACATCAAAGCTGCGTTTGATGATCGCGATCATGAAGATAGAATAGCAGAATTGACGATTGTCGACAATCGTCAATTATAGCCGCCGCTATACATTTCATGGTCATGCCGCACTTGCCATTCCGCGCCGACGATGGAAGGATGCGCGCCCGCAAAAGTTAAGAAATTCGACGGAGGACAGGCAGGATGGACGTTCGCGCAGCCGTGGCCCACAAGGCCGGCGCCCCCCTCAGCATCGAGACGGTACAGCTCGAAGGGCCGAGAGCCGGCGAGGTACTGGTCGAGGTCAAGGCTACCGGCATCTGCCACACCGACGAGTTCACCCGTTCGGGCGATGACCCGGAAGGGCTGTTCCCGGCGATCCTCGGCCATGAGGGCGCCGGCATCGTCGTCGATGTCGGGCCGGGCGTCACCAGCCTGAAGAAGGGCGATCACGTGATCCCGCTCTACACGCCGGAATGCCGGCAATGCGAGTACTGCCTCAGCCAGAAGACCAACCTCTGCCAGAAGATCCGCGTGACCCAGGGCCAGGGCCTGATGCCGGACGGCACCAGCCGCTTCTCGATCGGCGGCGAGAAGATCCACCATTACATGGGCACCTCGACCTTCGCGAACTACACTGTCCTGCCGGAGATCGCTCTCGCCAAGATCCGTGAGGACGCGCCGTTCGACAAGGTCTGCTATATTGGCTGCGGCGTCACCACCGGTATTGGCGCGGTGATCAACACCGCCAAGGTCGAGCCCGGCTCGAACGTGGTGGTGTTCGGCCTCGGCGGCATCGGCCTCAACGTCGTCCAGGGCGCCCGCATGGTCGGCGCCAACATGATCGTCGGCGTCGATCTCAACCCGGATCGGCGCGCCTTGGCCGAGAAGTTCGGCATGACCCATTTCGTCAATCCGAAGGAGATCGAGGGCGATCTCGTGCCCTATCTGGTCGAGCTGACGAAGGGCGGCGCCGATTACAGCTTCGAATGCATCGGCAATGTGAACGTCATGCGGCAGGCGCTGGAATGCTGCCATAAGGGCTGGGGCGTCAGCGTAATCATCGGCGTCGCCGGCGCAGGCCAGGAAATCTCGACGCGCCCCTTCCAGCTCGTCACCGGCCGGGTCTGGAAGGGTTCGGCCTTCGGCGGCGCCCGCGGTCGCACCGATGTGCCGCAGATCGTCGACTGGTACATGGACGGAAAGATCAACATCGACGATCTGATCACCCACACCATGCCGCTCGAGGACATCAACAAGGGCTTTGACCTGATGCATAAGGGCGAGTCGATCCGCAGCGTGGTGGTGTATTAGCGACTGACGAACGGGGGCGGCGCGAACCCGCTGCCGCCCTATTCTGGTGTCATGCCCGGGCTTGACCCGGGCATCCATCTCGACCGCCGGAACGGCCGCGGCCCTGGATCGCCGGGTCGAGCCCGGCGATGGCAATAAGAATTGCGGGGCTCCAATGAGCGATCTGAAAGTCATCTCCGAACATAAATGCTTCGACGGCGTGCAGGGCTTCTACAGCCACCGCTCCTCCGCCGTGAACGGCGAAATGCGTTTCGCCGTCTATCAGCCGCCGCAGGCCAAGCACGGCAAGGTCCCGGTGCTCACCTACCTCGCCGGACTGACCTGCACCGAGGAAACCTTCGTGATCAAGGCCGGGGCGCAGCGGCTGGCGGCAGAGCTCGGCCTGATGCTGGTCGCGCCGGACACCAGCCCGCGTGGCGCGGGCCTTCCGGGCGAGGACGAGGATTGGGATTTCGGCACCGGAGCCGGCTTCTATCTCGATGCGACCGCAGAGCCCTGGTCGCGGCATTACCGGATGTACAGCTATGTGACCGACGAGCTGCCGAAGCTCGTCGCCGACCGCTTTCCGGCGCAGGCCGATCGGCAAGGGATTTTCGGCCACTCGATGGGCGGCCACGGGGCGCTCGTCTGCGCGCTGAAGAACCCGGACCGCTACCGCTCGCTGTCCGCCTTCGCGCCGATCGCCGCTCCGATGCGCGCGCCCTGGGGCGAGAAGGCCTTCGGCAACTATCTCGGCCCCGACCGCGAGCAATGGCGCGCCTGGGACGCGAGCGAGCTGGTGCGGCAGCGTCCCTTCGGCCGGCCGGTCCTGATCGACCAGGGGACCGCCGACCAGTTCCTCGCCGCGCAGCTCTATCCCGAAGTCTTCGAGACGGCCTGCCGCGAGGCCGGCCAGGAGCTTACGCTGCGCCACCAGCCCGGCTACGACCACGGCTACTACTTCATCTCGACCTTCATGGAGGACCATCTGCGCCACCACGCGGCGCAGCTCGCCGGGTGATTCGTCCGCCTTTGCGGACCTGGAAAAAGGCGTAGACTGGAGGCATGGACGAAGTCGTCTACCATCAGGCGCGGATCGATCGCGCGAAGCTGCGGGCGCTCGCCGTCCGCTCCGACCGGCGCGGCCTGCTGCAGCTCGCGGGGCACGGCGCCGCGCTCGCTGGCACCGCTTGCCTGCTCGGCTACGCTCTCGGCAGTTGGTGGGTGGTTCCGGCGATCGTCCTGCATGGCATCGTGCTGACCTTCCTCTTCGCGCCGCTGCATGAGGCGGTTCACCGGACCGCCTTCGGCAGCCGATGGCTGAACGATGCCGTCGCCTGGGTCTGCGGCGCCTTACTGGTGCTGCCGCCGGACTATTTCCGCTATTTCCACTTCGCCCACCACCGCCACACGCAGGATCCGGCGCGCGACCCGGAACTGGCCTCGCCGAAGCCGGCAACCTTTGGCGGCTGGCTGCTGCATGTCTCCGGGCTGCCCTTCTGGCGGGCGCAGGTCGGCGGGCTGATCCGCCGCGCGCTCGGGCGAACGCCGGAGCCGTTCCTGCCGCCGCGCGCCGCCGCCCGCGTGGTTCGCGAGGCGCGCCTGCTGCTCGCGATCTATGCCGGCATCGCGACCGTCGCGGCGGTTTCCGGTTCAACCGCTCCCCTCATTTACTGGATCGTTCCGGCGCTGGTCGGGCAGCCTTTCCTACGGCTGTTCCTGCTCGCCGAGCATACCGGCTGCCCGCTCTCGGCCGACATGCTCGCCAATACCCGAACGACCCTGACCACGGGCATCGTCCGATTTTTCACCTGGAACATGCCGTTCCACGCCGAGCACCACGCCTTCCCGGCGCTGCCGTTTCATGCCCTCCCCGCCGCGCACCGCGAGGTCCGGCTCGATCTCAAGGTGATCGCTCCCGGCTATCTCGCGGTGAATCGGGAGATCCTGCGGGCGATCGGCGCCAGCGCCTATTCGGCCGACGCCACACCCTCATAGACTCGCGCCCGAAAGGCGGCGGCGAGACGCTCCGCATCGGGCGCCAGGGGCCGCGCCGCGGCGACCGGCGGGAAATGATCGCGGATCTCGGTCAGAAGGTCGCGCAGCGCCGGGGGCGCCGGACGGTCGGTCGCGAACAGCGCCTGGGATGCGATGGCGCCCAAGGTTGCAAGCGATGCATCGAGGCACCATCCCGCCCGCTCCTGACCGCGCCAGGCGAGAAAGGTCGGCGGCGCAACGTCGTTCTGACCGAAGCCGCCGCCTTCGCTGCCCGGCAGGAAGGTCCGCTGCGCCGCCCGGCGCGCCTCCTCGGCATAGCCGACCTGGGCCATCGCCAGACAGCCGAGATAGCCGTCGCCGGCCAGAAGCTGGTCGGGGAGCAGCGAGTACCGTCCGTCGAGCAGCTTGGCCGCATGACGATCGGCGATCAGGCAGAGGTCGGCCGCGACTGCCGCCAGATCGTCGAGCGCCGGATAGGCCTTGCCGTTATGATAGCCGCCGTTGCTGTAGACCCGGCCGTTCGGATGATCGGCGTCGGGTGGAAGGAACACCGGATTGTCCGTCACCGACTTCAGCGAGATCGCCGCCACCTCGGTCGCGGCGGCGAGCGCCCGCCGGGCCTGCCCCAGCACACGCGGCAGAATGCGATAGCTGACCGGAGCCTGATAGGGGCGCCGCTCCGCGCTGCCGCCCGCCATCCATCCGCGCAGGCTGCGAAGCGCGGCCGTCTCGTGCGGGTCTTCCCAAAGCGTTTCGAACTCCGCGGCATAGGCTTCCAGCGGCGCCCGAATCGCCTCCGCCGACAAGGCGAGGACCTGCTCGACGAGGTCCAGCCGGTGCCGCATGGCCAGGGCCGCGTCTGCGATCAGCGCACTGGCCGAGGGCGAGCCGTTGATCAGCGCCAGGCTTTCCTTCTCGCCGAGATCGAACCGCGCCGCGAGACCGGCGAACAACGGGCCCAGGCTGAGGATCTCGCCCGCCCCGCCCTGCCCGGCCATCGAGACGGCGGGTAGCGCCGCCTCGTCCAGCAGGCCGGCGACCGCCTCGGCCAGTGGCGGCGATATAGCGGCGTGACCCTCGACATAGTTCGCCAGCCGCGCGAAGACGATCCCGCGCGTCACGCGTCGCGGCAAAGGCGGGCCGAAGGCGACGATCGTGGCCACCGGCGGCCGCGCGGCGTGTTGCCGGCGCGCTTCGGGATCGAGGCGGCGGCTCGCCTGCTGGCCGTAGCCCGTCGTCACGCCATAGATCACCGGCGCCGGATCGGTATCGATCAGGCGCAGGAACGCGGCGCGGCTGGCCGCCATCCGGGCCAACGCCTCGGAACTGAAGCGGACGCGCCCATCACGCCAAGCGACGCGGTGAAAATTCTCTAGGGTGAAATCGGCGCGGGAGGCGAGCGACAGCGGCATCGCAAACGCTTAGCGCAACACCGGCGCGGCGGTCAACGGAGGACGCCCCGGGTGGCCGTCGGCACAGCTCGGCTTCCGATCGGGTTAGGGCTGGCTAGCCGCCGAAGACTTGACGCAGCACCGATTTATTAAGACCAGCGGGCCGATGGCGGGCTCCACCGAATCGCGGCCTCGCCTTTTGATGGCAAGACCTTGCATCTTCATTCCGGGAGACGTCCGCTAGTCCAGATTTCGCGCCGATATGGTTAAGGAATACTTTGCTATGACCCACCGCTTCGCTACCGGCACCGAATGCGAAGCTTGCATTTCTTTGGAAGGCCGCTCAATGTATGAAATTGTTGTCCACAGCGGATGCACTCGGGATGGACCTCATAGCCGGAGAAGCTTGCAGTCCGTCGAGACGCGGTCGAGAGGTACGCCGCAGGGGGGACGTCTCTAGCCCAGTAGAGTGAGCGTAATGTACGAACGACAGAATTCCGGAGGACCCGGTGGTGGTCCGTCCTCGGAGCTTCGGGGAACGGTGAAGTGGTTCAATCCCGAGAAGGGGTTTGGGTTTGTTTCGCCATCGGACGGCTCGCCCGATGTGTTTCTTCACATCTCCGCTCTGAAGGAGGCGGGGCTTCAGGATGCTCCTGAAGGCTCGTCGATTCATTGTGAGGTCGGCCAAGGTCGAAAAGGCATCCAGGTGCTGCGCGTGATCGAGCTCGATACGAGCACGGCGACCCCGCGTGCGGCGAAGCCACGCCGGTCCTTCCAGCCGCGCGAGTATGACCGCTGATTGATCAGCCTCGACCCCGGCCGGATTGATCCGGCCGGCTTTTGCGGCTGAGTTCGGCTTCGACGATCGCGGATCGGGCGGCGGGCATCGAGAGATGCCCGCTTTCCGTGGCCGGGCTTATCGTCTCGACCACTCCGTGTGCCCTCAGGGCCTCGCGCTTCTTCCTGCTCGGCCGCCCCGATGCTTCCCGCCCCGGCCATTGCCTGACGCTCGCCAATCGTGATAACTGCCAACCCTTAGGCGTGTCTCTTGGGCGTATCCCTTGACGCTCCGAGTGAATTGCCAGCACGGTCGGAGAGACAATGACTGTTGACAGGCGAGCCTTCCGCGACGCCCTCGGCTGTTTCGCCACCGGCGTGACGGTTGCCACCTCGACAACCCCGAAGGGCGAGCTGCACGGCATCACCGCGAACTCCTTCAACTCCGTGTCCCTGAACCCGCCTTTGGTGCTGTTCAGCATGGACCGCAGCGCCTACAGCCTGAAGGCGTTCGAGGAGAGCGGTTGCTTCGCCATCAATATCCTGCGCGACGACCAGATATCTCTGTCTTCGACCTTCGCCCAGGCGCTGGCGGACAAGTGGGACGGCATCGCATATGAGATCTGGGAGACCGGCTGCCCGATTCTGACGGACGCCCTCGCGAGTTTCGATTGCAGGACCCATTCCATTCACGACGGCGGTGATCACTTGATCTTCGTCGGGCGGGTGCTGCGGCACCGGTCACAGGACGAAGGCCAGCCGCTCCTCTACTTCCGGGGCACCTACCACCACATCGGCTGACGTGCAACCGCGGGCGGCCCTGTCCGGATCAGCTTGCGCCGTTTTCAAGCTATCCTGTACGCTTCCACGCAAAAGAGCAGACCTCTCGCTCGCACCTGCCGCGCATGCAAGCTTTCCGTCTCCGAACGAGATCCAAACCGCAGCGAGGCCCAGATGAATCAAGTCAAGAAATGGGGTGCGGAGGAGTTCTGGGGTCTCGGCTTCGAGTTTGATCCCCAGTGGCTCCTGACCGACGAACAGAAGGAACTGCAGGCGAAGCTGATCGAGTTGGCGCGCACCACGCTGCGCGACAACGCGATCCAGTCGGACAAGAAGCTCCTGTTCCCCCGCAAGAACTTCGAGGCGCTGTCGAAGCTCGGACTGCTCGGCCTTCTCGTGCCGAAGGAGCTCGGCGGCCTCGGCCAGAACCATGTCTGCGCCGCGATGGTCGTCGAGACGATCGCCCGCTACGGCTGCCCTTCGACGGCGATGTGCTACACGATGCATACAGGCGCCGTCGCTGCCGCGCTGTTGCGCCACCACGGCAACGACACGCTCAAGGATATCCTGCGTCGGGTCGACAGGGACGTGCTGATCGGCACCCTCTCCTACTCCGACCCGGAAACCGGCTCGCATTTTTGGTATCCGATCTCCTCCGGCGCCGAGAAGGTGGACGGCGGCTACAAGGTGCGCAAGAAGGCATCCTGGACCACCTCCGGCGGCTTCGCCGACTGGTACGTGATCCAGACGACGAGCCCCGATTTCGGCGGCAATTATTCCGACCTCACCTGCTGGCTGGTGACGAAGGACGAGGTCAAGGCGGAACCCTCGAAGTGGGACGGCCTCGGCCTGCGCGGCAATCAGTCGGGCACACTCGAGGTCGACGATGTCGTGCTCTCCGCCGACCGCATGGTCGGCCCAAAGGGCGACGGCGCCAGCTCGAACGACGAGGCGGTGGACCCGTTCTTCCTGCTCTGCTCCTCTTCCTGCTGGAACGGCATCTCGCTCGGCATGATCGACATCGCCAAGGGCCACACCACCAAGAAGAAGCATGTCGACGTCGGCATGCGGGTCTGCGACTACCCGACCATCCAGGACTATGTCGGCGAAGCGATCATCGATACGAATGCGAGCCGCGCCCTGGTCTTCCAGATGGCCAAGGCGATGGACCAGCTCACCAACGACTGCGACTGGTCGATCCACGAGGACGTGAGCAAGCTGCCGCGCGCGCAAGTGCTGCATTGGATGTGGCAGGTGAAGTTCAAGGCGGCCAAGACCGTGACGCAAGTCTCGGACAAGATGCTGCATGCCTGCGGCGGCACCGGCTACAAGCCGGGACTGGGTATCGAGCGGCTTCTGCGTGACGGCAAGGCTGGCTGGGTGATGGGCCCGACCAACGAGGTGCTGCGTCAGTTCGTCGGCAAGTCTGCGCTTTTGGGGTTCGCCTCGCTCGACTATTGGAACCAGGCGGTGAACGAGCGGGTGCTCACCAACGAGATCAAGAAGCTGGACCCCGCCGCCAAGCGCCAGCTTGCCGAGAGGCTGGTGGCCGAGGCTTCGGGCAAGGCTGCGGAGTAGAGTCGGCGTTCATTGCCACCCCACTGTCACGGCGACTTTGTTAAAAGATGCTCATTGCCCCTCGAGTATGGGCAATGAATGCAAGGACAAGCCATCAGGCCTTCGGCACCCCTCACTATGAGGTCAGCAGACATGCCGACACCCACAAGCAGTGGACCCTGGAGTTCAGTCTCGAATACGGGGATGATGCATACCGACGCGCTTCTGGAAGGCACCAAGTGGGGCTATGACACCCCAGGCGATACCCTGGGCGATGCCACCACTATCACCTACAGCTTCCCGGACCGGGTCAGCGCTTGGGATCCGCTCTATTATGGCGGCGAGCCGAATGCCGGCTACGCTCTGTCGGACAGCCAGCGCTCCGCCTTCAAGGACGCTCTGCAGTCCTGGGCCGACGTCGCCGATATCGACTTCGCCGAGACCGCGGACTCGCAGACATCGGTCGGCGATATTCGCGCCGCGATGACCGAATTCGAATCGGCGCCGGCTCATGCCTATGCGCCCGGCCCCCATCCCGAAGCCGGCGACATCTGGCTGAACGTCTCCGCTCCGTCGAATGAAAATACAGCGCCAGGCGATTTCGGTTTTTTTACGCTGGTGCATGAAATCGGCCACGCGATCGGCCTTAAGCATCCGTTCGAGAACGGGACGATCCTCCCACCCGAAGAAGACAGCCGACAATTCACGATCATGTCCCATGACCCGCATCCAACGGCGACGACCGAAGCGTCGGGGCCGATGCTCTACGACATTGCGGCGGCTCAATATCTTTATGGCCCGAACAGGTCGTTTCATGCGGGCGACGACGTTTATCGTTTGAGCGCGTCGCGAGAGCAGGTCCACACGATATGGGACGCCGGCGGTACCGACGGGATCGACGCGTCGAACCAGAGACTCGCCGTATCCGTCGACCTTGAGGCCGGCCACTTCAGTTCCATCGGGGTAAGGAGCGACGGCCAACCCGCCATCGACAATCTGGCGATTGCCTATGGCGTCACGATCGAGAACGCGTTCGGCGGTACTGGTGACGACCGGATCATTGGAAACGATGCGGCCAACCGGCTCTCCGGCAACGCCGGCGACGACGTTTTGATCGGCGGCGGCGGTACCGACAGCTTCATCTTTGACAGCCTTGATTTCGGCAATGACGTGATCGAGGACTTTCAGCCGGGCGTGACGAGCGACGAAACACTGGATTTTCGCGGTCTCGGTCTTAGCGCGTCCGACGTCACCTTGACCGACGCGAACGGCACGGGCGACAGCCAAATCACCGTCGACGAGTCGAGCGACAGCATCGTCCTGCTCGGCGTTCAATCGTCCGAGATAAAGGGCGACGATATTCTCCTGGCCTGACGGGCTCGCAGGACGAGGATAAGGCCGGGCTCCCGCCCGGCCTTAGTCCTTAGAGCACGAGCCGATCAGGTTGATCCAACCTGATCGGTAAATCGTTCTCTAACTCCAATGACTAGAGGCTGATTCACCGATCACATCGGCTCGATGTGATCGGATCAGACTCCAGCTCAGCCGGCGCGACGTTGGTCCGATACAGGAGTCTGCAGGTAGGACTCCAGAGAGTCATCAAGCGCTTCGAGCCACGTCGTGTGGTGCTTCGGCGCCATGGTGCCGGTCATCAGCGAGCGATAGGCATTGTCGCGGAAGCCCATGATGTTTTCCATCTTGTGGTGCTCCCATTCCATGAAGGTCTCGTTGACCTTCTCGATATCGAAGTTCGGATAATCGGTCTGGTCGATCAATTCCTTGGTGTAGTCGCCCTGGAACCAGATCATCTGCTCGGCGTCTTCCAGCGTCTCCTCGCGGTCGCGCCATTTCTGGCTGTGGGCCGCCATCTCCTCGGCCGAGGGCAGCGTGATCCGCCCCATCATGACGTCGCGCGCGTACCACGCCTGCGCGTCGAACATGTTGAAGGTATAGAACTGGTCCTGCATGCCGATATAGAAGAGCTTCGGGTTGGCCTCCCACACGACGCCCTGATAGAGCCCCAGCGGCCACAGGCGGTTTTCCGTCTTCAGCCGCAGATCATCGGTCAGGAACGGGAAGTGGTGCAGATAGCCCGTGCAGAGGATGATGGCGTCGACATCCTTCGTCGAGCCGTCCTTGAAATGACAGGTGTTGCCTTCGACGCGCGTCAGCAGCGGGACTTCCTTCCAGTTCTCCGGCCACTTGAAGCCCATCGGCTTGCTGCGGTAGCTGGTGGTGATCGATTTGGCGCCATATTTGTAGCACTGCGAACCGATATCTTCGGCCGAGTAGCTGCGCCCTATGATCAAAATGTCCTTGCCTTTGAATTCCAGCGCATCGCGAAAATCGTGCGAGTGAAGGATGCGGCCGTTGAACGTCGAGAAACCCTCGAAATAAGGCGTGTTGGGCGTCGAGAAATGACCCGAGGCGACGACGACATGATCGAACTCCTCGGAATAGGTGGCATCGTTGGTTCGGTCATGCGCCGTGACCGTGAATTTGCCGCTCTCATCGGAATAGGTCACCATGCGCACCGGGCTGTTGAACCTTACCCATTTGCGCACGCCGCACTTCTCGACACGGCCTTTGATGTAATCCCAGAGAACCGCGCGCGGCGGGTAGGAGCCGATCGGCCGGCCGAAATGCTCCTCGAACGTATAGTCGGCGAATTCAAGGCACTCCTTTGGGCCGTTCGACCAGAGATATCGGTACATGCTGCCATGGACCGGATCGCCATGTTCGTCGATGCCCGTGCGCCAGGTGTAGTTCCATAGGCCGCCCCAGTCGGACTGTTTTTCGAAGCAGACGATCTCGGGGATTTCCGCACCCTTGTCAGCGGCCGATTGAAAGGCCCTGAGCTGGGCAAGGCCGGACGGTCCGGCTCCGATAACAGCAACGCGCTTCTTCATCTGTGTTCCTCCAAGATTTTTTTGTGGCGAAAGAAATATGACGGACGACGATATTCTCCTGACGTGACGGAATAACTCCAAACTGTGACCGCACTCACGACCGTGGCTTCAGCTTCTCCGGGTCGTAGAAGGGGAAGCGCACAACGGTCGCCGGGATGCGTTTCTGATGACCGTCGATCTTGCCGACCTCGACCTCTGTGCCGATCTCGGCATGGGCCAGGTCCATACGGCAGAGCGCGATGTTCTTCTTCAGGATCGGTGAGCGGGTGCCGCTGGTCACCACACCAACCTGCGCCCGGCCGATATGGACGCAGTCGCCATGCGCCGCCGGCTCGTTCCCTTCGAGCTCCAGCCCAACCAGCTTCTTCTGCGGATGCTCCTTGCGCCGGACCAGCGCCTCGCGGCCGACGAACTCCTCGTTGCCCTTCAACGCCACGGCGAAGCCGATGCCGGCCTCGAACGGGTCGGTCTGGTCGTCGAACTCGTAGTTAGCGAAGATCAGGCCCGACTCGATCCGCAGCATGTCGAGCGCCTCGAGCCCGAGCGGCGCCAGCCCGTGCGGCTTGCCCGCCTCCCACACCGCGTCCCAGACGGAGAGCGCGTCTTTCGGATGGCAGAACACCTCATAGCCGAGCTCGCCGGTGTAGCCGGTGCGCGACACCAGCACCGGCGCGCCGTTGAAGTCGCCGATGCGGCCGATCGTGAAGTGGAACCACGCCACCTCGTCGAGCGCCGGCTGGGCCGGCGGGGTCCAGATCACCTGCTTCAGGATCTCGCGACTCTTCGGCCCCTGCACGGCGATGTTGTGGAGCTGATCCGTGGACGACTTCACCCAAGCCCTGAGGCCGTGCGTCTCGGCCAACTCGCGCAGCCATTTGCCGCCATATTCGTCGCCGCCGATCCAGCGGAAATTGTCAGGCCCGAGGCGGAAGACCGTGCCGTCATCGAGCATGCCGCCATGCTCGTAGCACATCGCCGTATAGACCACCTGCCCGACCGACAGCCGCCGGATATTGCGCGTGCAGGCGAGTTGCATCAGGTTCTCCGCGTCGGGGCCCAGCACCTCGAACTTGCGCAAGGGGCTGAGGTCCATCACCACCGCCGCCTCGCGGCAGGCGTGATACTCCTCGATCGCGCCGTAATTGTTGAACTTGGTCGGCAGCCAGAAGCCGCGATACTCGACGAAATTGCGCGTGAGGGCCGACGTCCGCGGGTGGAACGCCGTCTCACGGGTCAGCTGGGGATCAGCATCCGGGCTCATTCTATAGGCCACCGCTTTCGAGAAGGTGTTGTCGGCCGGATAAATACGAACATGAATATCGGTCGGATTCCAGCCATTTGCCGCATCGATGTCGTCGGGGCAGGCCGACGAGGCGCAGACCAGATCGGTCAGCGCCCGCAGCAGCACGTAATCGCCCGGCCGCGACCACGGCTCGTCGAGAAAGAGGACGTTATGCGCGTCTATACCGGTGTTGTAGAAAAAATTGATCGCCGGCCAGCCCTTGCGCTCGGCAACGCCATAGCCCTCTAGCTGACGGTTGAAATTTTCCGTGCAGTTGACATGGCCCGGATAGCCCATGTCGTCGTAATATTTCGCCGTGCAGGCGAGCGCGAAGCTGTCATGGCGGCCAACCGTGTCGCGCACCACCTCGACCAGCGGCTGCATGTCCGCGTCGAAGAATTTCGAGAACAGGCCGGGCGCCGGATAGGCGCTTGCCATCAGCGTGCGCGTCGTCAGATTGTCGAGCCCGCGCTCGACCCCGCGCTCGAGCTGGCGCGCGTTGAAGGCGAGGAAGTCCGAGCATTGCCGCCCGGCGACGTCGAGAATCTGGATATACTCGCCGGCTTTGACCTCATAGGCGCGCGCGGAAGAGTTGCCGATCCGCAGTTCGTCGCGCAGGTCGGCGAGCGGCGCCGGCAGTGGCGGCTCGATCAGCGGCGTGACCCGCGCCCGGCGGATCATCACCGTCAGGTCGGTCGGCGGGTTCTGGGCATCGACGAGCATCGGGCCGCCCGGCGCATGGACGATGCAGATGACCTCACGCTCGGCCTGGGCCTTGACCGCCTCGCCCGGCAGGGAGTCGCCGGTGAAGAGATGCGCCGCCTTGGCGATCTCGGCCGGCAGGCCGCGCGCCCGCAGTGCCGCACCGACGGTCCGCGCATCCTCACCACCGCTGGAGAGCAGCCGGTTGATGCCCGGCGAGCCGGCGCTCGCCCGCAGGTTCAGCGCCGCCAGATCCTCCCGGCCGTCAGGCGCGAATGCCGCAACCTCGCAGCGCTGCCGCCCCTCGCGGTCAATGATCGTGATCTCGTCGCCCGGCCAGAGCTGAACCACGATGGCGCCGGCGCCGCGGACAGGATAGCGCTCGACCCCCGGCTTGAAGACCGGCAGGCCCGGCTCCAGCAGGCGCGGGCGAACCGCGGCGAGGTTGGGATTGGCACTCATCGGATCGCCTCTCTGGCTAGGACGTGGCAGATCGGGGTGAGGGTTGGGATCAAACCCAAAGGGCTGAATCCCGAGGACTAAACCTTATGCGCTGGATCCGCATACCGAATCGACAAAATTTCCAATTCCATGTCGCCGGCGGGCCGTTTCCAGACCACAGTGTCGCCAACCGCCGCGCCCATCATCGCGCGCGCCAGGGGCGAAACCCAGCTGATTTTGCCCGCGGGGACATCGGCCTCGTCCTCGCCGACGATGGTGAAGTCCCGCTCGTTGTCGTTCTCGTCGACCGTCTTCACGGTCGCGCCGAAGCTGACCTCGTCGGCCGGCTGGCCCGCCGGGTCGATCAGAATCGCCCTGTCGACGCGTTCCTGCACATAGCGCAGGTCGCGCTCGACATGCTTCAGCGTCTCCTTGTTCAACAACTCGTCCGAATGCTCGGCGAGCCTCCGCCGTTGTTCCTGCAACTCATGCAGTTGGGCCTGCAGGCCCGCGAGCCCGTTCGGCGTGACGTAGTTCGGATACCGACTCTGCGGCCGTTCCGGCAACTCATCGCCGATTTGATCGCCGTCCGTCTCTTTCACGAATGCACGACTCATCTCTTCGGTCTCCCGTTCTTGCCGCGGGTCCGATCAGCATAAGACGAGACCGGCGGTCGATGATAGACCGTTGTTGGCGACCGCAGGATCGGGTTAGATCTTCCCGAACAAGATCGGTCGCATTCGCGGCCTCCTCGAATCAGGCTTTGCCGACTGACCGGGTCAAGCATGTTGCAATCCTATGATGCCGTCATCATCGGCGGTGGCGTTGTGGGCAGCGCCGTCGCATATTTCCTTGCCGGTCAGACCGACTTTCAAGGCTCCATCCTGGTCGTCGAGCGGGACCCGACCTATGGCGAGGCGGCGACGGGCCGTTCGGCCGGCGGTATCCGCCAGCAGTTCTCGACGCCCGAGAACATCCGGATGTCGAGCTTCGGCGCGGCCTTCCTCAAATCCATCGGCGATCACCTCGCCGTGGACGGCGAAGCGCCGGAGGTATCCTTCGTCGAAGCCGGCTATCTGTTCCTGGCGACCGAGGCGGGCCTGCCGGTGCTGACCGGGAACCATGCCGTCCAGACCTCGCTGGGCGCGCAGGTGGCGCTGCTGTCGCCTGCCGAGCTGCGGCAGCATTTCCCCTGGCTGAACGTCGAGGATCTGGCCGGTGGATCGCTCGGCCTCGCCGACGAGGGCTGGCTCGACCCCTACGCGCTGCTCCAGGCCTTTCGCAGGAAGGCCCGATCTCTCGGGGTGGACTATGTGAAGGACGAGGTCGTCGGTCTCGACCGCGAGGATGGGCGGATCACGGGCGTACGCCTCGGCGAGGCCGGCAGGATCGGCTGCGCCGCGGTCGTCAACGCCGCTGGTTTCAGGGCAGCGGATGTCGCGCGCCTGGCCGGCCTCGAACTGCCGGTGCGGCCACGCAAGCGCTTCGTCTATGTCTTCGATTGCCGGACCGAAATTTCCGGCGCGCCGCTGCTGATCGACCCGAGCGGCGTCTATTTCCGGCCTGAAGGCGCTGGTTTCATCTGCGGCGTCTCTCCGCCGGAAACGGCGGACGCCGATTGCCTCGATTTCGAGATCGACTATGCGCCGTTCGAGGAGATCATCTGGCCGACGCTCGCGCACCGGGTGCCTGCCTTCGAGGCGATCAAGCTGGTTCGCGCCTGGGCCGGCCACTACGACTACAATATGCTCGACCAGAACGCGATCCTCGGCCCTCACCCGGAGGTCGGGAACTTCTTCTTCGCGAACGGATTCAGCGGCCATGGCCTGCAGCAATCGCCGGCCGTCGGCCGGGCAATCAGCGAGTTGATCGTCTATGGCGCCTATCGCACGCTCGATCTACGGCGATTCGCCTATGACCGAATCCTTACCGGCGAGCCGATCCGCGAACTCAATGTCGTGTGACATCAATATCGTGTGACGAGGATCGTGTGACGGGGGCGGATGACGCCCCCTGCCCCATCTCGGCCCCAAGTTTCTCACGGAACCATCGACGCCGGATTTGTCTTTACTCTGTTCGTGGCATTGTCACCGGAGCGCGGCCGTCCTGTGCCTGCTCCGGTGCCCTCGCTTGAAGAGATGAAAGGACAGATTGATGACACTACGTATCGCAGCACTTTCTGCCGGTGCGCTTCTGGCTGGTTTTCTGGTGATCGGCGCCGTGCCTTCCATTCAGGCGCAAACCACCGAGACTCAGCCCCCGGCGACAAGCGCTGAAACGGCCTACAGCCAGCAGGACCTCGAGTCCTTCGTCGCCGCGACGGAAAAAGTGAACGAGATCGGGCAGAAATGGAGCTCGCAGATCGAAGGCGCCGAGGACGAGACGACCGCTATGCAGCTGCGCAGCCAAGCCAACGCCGAAATGGCTGCCGCCGTTCAGGAGGAGGGGCTGACCCCGGAGCGGTACCGAGAGATCTACCAGGCTGCCATGGCCGACCCGGAACTGAACAACCGGCTGGCGCAGATTTACCGGGACGCCCAGTAAGAGGCATTTCGTAAAGAGGCAGGCGCGGATCCTCTCTCCGGCTTCGCCGGCGTACCGGGGAATCATAGTTCGAGGGATTATGTATGGACGGCCGATCTTCTCCGGTCGGTCAGCCCCGGTCCATCTGCCCCGGATTCCGAGGTGCCGCGGGCGAAGCCCGCGAGAGGGCCCACGAGTGGGAAGGATCTCAATTACTTCCCTTTCGTGGATTTTTGCGCATGATGGCGAGGCAACCTCTATCGTCACTGCAGGACCCCGCCATGGCAAACACCGCCCTGATCTCAATTATCTGCGAAGACCGCGCCGGCCTGATCTCGGCCATAACGGCGCGGCTTTTCGATCTCGGCGCCAACCTCGGCGATACTACCTTCGCGGTTCTCGGCAGCGGCGCGGAGTTCACCACGGTCTGCGAACTGCCCACGGATGTCCCGCTCGAGACCGTCGAAGGGGACATGCGCGGCCTGCCCGAACTGAAGGGCGCCAAGCTGACGGTTTCCCCCTTCTCCTATGAATCGGTGCATGGACCGTCCGCCGAGATCACGCATCGGATCGAGATCCACGGCGAAGACAGCCCTGGCCTGATCGCACGCCTTAGCGAAGTCTTCGTCGAGTTCGGCGCCAACATCGTCCGGCTGAATTCGAGCCGGGTTCCAGCCGTCGGCGGTGCCAAATACGTTCTGCGCCTGGCGGTCTGGATCCCTGAGGCAAAGGTCGAGACATGCCTCGCCACCGTCGCAAACACCGCCGGCGAGCTGAAGCTCACCTGTCGCTGGGCGGCGGTTTGAAAATGCGCTGACCGGCCGACCGGACCGGCCCTCCAATGAAAAGAGGGCCGCCCGAAGGCGGCCCTCCCGGAAAGCGTCAGCGGGTCGAGCGACCCCGGCCGAAGCTGAGGCGGTCTCCGCCGACGTTCAGATGAGACACGGGATCACCTCCTTTCGTTGTTGATGGGACAGCCCAAAGATAGGCGCGGGGGCACCGCCTTGCAACAGGAGCGGTGTCGCCGACGAGCTTTGGACGCTTCGGGGATATTATTCAATGCCATGCCCGGACTTGACCCGGGTATCGATGGATCATGAGGCAGGGCTCTCGCCCGGTTTCCTGGATTGCCGGGTCGAGCCCGGCAATGACGAGATGGAAGCTTCTCGGAACCCACTCGCAAACGGTTCCAGATCGCTCAATAGGGAATCAGAGCGCCGGACATTGCAGGTTGGCCTGCGCGCGCTCGACTTCGAGCTTGAACATCGGCCGGGTCGTGCATTTTTCGTTATAAGTTGCCACCCGCGCATTCAGCCGCTCGATACTCGCCTGTTGTGACTGGCGGATATCATTTCGCAGCAAATCCCGCAGCATTTGCTGCCGTGCCACGAGTTGCTGCAGGCTCTTGACCGCTTCCGGATTGCCGACGTCCACGACAACCCGGTTCCGCTCGATCTGCTGATCGATCTGGCTCAACTCCGCCTTGCGTTCTTGTCGAAGCGCACCCTGAAGCTCGGTTTCCCGGCGAAGCTCATCAATCTCCTGCTGCAGACACAAACAAGCGCTCACTTCCTCGGCGGACAGCGCTGGCCCGCTTTCATCCGATTGGGCCAACGCGGCCGATACATGGCCGAGGGCCGAAAGCAATACCGCAGCGTAAATCGCCGAGCGCAGGCTACGGCGCAGACTTTTCCCCATTCACCAATCTCCCTTGAGCCGCCTGTTTCAACGACCCCTCTGGACGAGTGGTTCCATTCTAGGAATATGCTTGGAAGGTCACAAGTCGGAGGCGGCAAGCCTCCGCAGGGAGGGGACGAGCCCATGAAGTCGATTGTTCTCGGCGGCGGCGTCATCGGAGTCACGACCGCTTACTACCTCGCAAAGGCAGGCCATGAGGTGACGGTGATCGATCGCCAGCCGGCCGTCGGGCGGGAGACCAGCTTCGCCAATGCCGGGCTGATCGCCCCCGGACATGCCTATGCCTGGGCCTCGCCGCGCGCGCCGAAGATCCTGCTGCAGTCGCTCTATCGCGAAGACACCGCGCTGCGGTTCCGGCTCACGGCCGACCCCAGACTATGGGCCTGGAGCCTTCGCTTCCTCGCCAATTGCACCGCCGCACGCAACCGCGCCAACACGGTGCGCAAGCTGGCGCTCTGCCGCTATAGCCAGCAGGTCTTGATCGCACTGCGCGAGGAGACCGGTCTCCGCTATGACGAGGTGACCCGCGGCTGCCTCTATCTCTATCGGGATCCGGCGCATTTCGAAACCGGCATCCGGAATATGGCCGTGCTGAAGGGTCAGGGACTGACGCTTCAGGCCATCGACCCCGAGCGCTGCGTCGAGATCGAGCCGCAGCTTCGGCATATCAAGGACAGGCTCGCCGGCGCGATCTATGCGCCGACCGACGAAAGCGGCGATGCGCTGCTCTTCACCGAACGTCTCGCCCGCCGGTGCGAGGATCTCGGCGTGACCTTCAGGCTCGGGATTCGGATTACCGGGCTCGAGGCCGATGGCGACCGGATCGCGCGTGTCGTGACGGAAGCCGGAGAGGTCGTCGGCGACAGCTATGTCCTGGCGCTCGGCAGCTACAGCCCCTTCCTGGTTCGTCCGCTCGGGATCGCCCTCCCCGTTTATCCGATCAAGGGCTATTCGGTCACGGTTCCGATCGAGGAGCAGCATGAAGCGCCGACGGTCGGCGGCGTCGATGAGGGCCATCTCGTCGCCTTCGCCCGCATGGGCGATCGCCTTCGGCTCACCGGGACGGCGGACTTCGCCGGCTACGACACCAGCCATGCACCGGAACACTTCGCCGGCTTGCTGCGGGTCGCGCGCGAGCTATTTCCGCGCGGCGGCGCCTACGACAAGCCGGGCTATTGGGCCTGCCTGCGGCCGATGACGCCGGACGGCCCGCCGATTCTCGGCAAGGCGCGGCACGCCAATCTTTGGTTCAACACCGGACACGGCCATATGGGCTGGACCATGGCCTGCGGCACCGCCCGCATCACCGCCGACCTGATCGGCGGCCGAGTGCCGGAGATGGATCTGTCAGGGCTCACGCTGGAGCGGTATTGACCGAGCGCGGGAGCGCCGTATCGAGAAGCGTCCCCTTGAACCCGTCTCGGCGCGATGCCGGCACGATGTCCCTCAGTCGAGGAACACCGTGCCGGCGCCCGCGCCCTAGCCGCGGGGGCTGCGGCTAGCTCGTGGCGAAGCCGAAGTCGCCGTCCACCTGCGGTGTGACGCCGAGGAGCGCGACGTCATCCTGTCCGGTCTCCGGCGTTACGGCCGTGTCGTCTGTCGCGGTGGCGAGATCGCCGCCGCTCGCAGCGTCGAGGAGTTGCTGATCGTCGACGCCGCCGCTCTCCTCAACGGCGCCCTCTCCGCTGAGCGACGAGAAGTCGAGGGTCTCCGCGTCGGTCTCGCCAGCCAGAAGGCCGCCCACGGATTGACTTAGGGCATCATCCTCGTCCGCGGCGACGGCGCCATCGGTTGAGGCTGGGTTGCTCGCCAGGTCATCGCCGGCATCCGAATCCTCGGACGCCGATCCGATCTCGGCATCGGCGTCGGCGGCGACCTCGGACTGGACTTGGCCATCAGCATCGTCGTTTGCGATGTCGGCGTCTGCGGCAGCCAACACGCTCAGATTGACCGCCGGCCCGCCGATATTCTCGAAATTGACCGACGACGCCTCGGACAGGTAGAAATTCGAGCCGTTGGCGACCTCGATGGCGGCATCTCCGTCCGCCGACGCCCCACTATCGTCGATGGCGAGATCGGCGATCGCGAAGTGATTGGAACCCTCGATCCGGAGAGCGGAACCTCCTTCTGCCGTCGAGTCTTCATCCGCCGGGTCTTCACCCGCTGGGGCGTCGTCCGTCACCTTGATCGTGGCACCGTTCCCGTCGATCTTGAAGTTCGCCGCATCCTGCAGCAGCAAGCCCTCAGCGACGCTATAGGTTTGATCGGATTCAAGATTCAGCGTGCCGCCATGCTCTTCGAGATAGTCGAGCGCCGACTGGATCGCAGCAGTGTCGTCGGTACTTCCATCACCTTTCGCACCGAATTCTGAAATATCGACGGCTGATTCTGAGATATTCAGATGTTTGTCGAGATCCTGCGACATGGCATTTGTAGTTTCTGCGTTCATAACGCCTCCGATATGGAAGGAAACGACCAAACGGTATACGCTCTAATACCTTACTGCCGGTGTTTGGTCGGTAGACAGCAATGCCAAATTCTTTGTTGCCTGTGTGTGGCATTATCGGGTGGAAAAAATGAACGGTTGCGCCCCAAACGATCACGGAACCATCACCGGGGTTTCAGGTTCACTCGATGCGCTTTGATATCGTGCGCAGTGGCAGCGGCAACGAGGAACAGCTGATCCTCGATAGGCGCTCCAATCAGTGCCACTATCTGGAGACCTTCATGGCCGTCGACACACCACGAGCGCGCAGGAGCAACACCCCCGCCAACCGCCTACCAGGCAGGGCCGGCATCCTCTCGATTGCTGCGGTCACCGCCACTGCGGCGGTGGCGCTCCTCGTCCATGCCCGGGCGCGCCGGGCGGAACGCGAAAACCCGCCGCTTGGCCGCTTTCTGGAGATCGACGGGGCACGGTTGCACCTCGTCGATCAGGGGTCGGGCGAGCCCGCGGTCGTCCTGCTGCATGGCAATGGCGCCATGGTTCAGGATTTCGCGATCAGCGGCGTTTTCGGGCTTGCGGCCGAGCGTCATCGCGTCCTCGCATTCGATCGGCCGGGCTATGGCTACAGCACCCGACCACGGACCCGGCTTTGGACTCCCGCGGCGCAGGCAGAGCTGCTGCGCGAAGCGTTGCGGCGGCTGGGTGTCGAGCGGCCCATCGTCGTCGGCCATTCCTGGGGGACTCTCGTCGCGCTGGCGCTCGCGTCGCGTTATCCGGCCGAGATTCGCGGCCTTGTTCTCCTCTCAGGCTATTATTTTCCGACGCCTCGGCTGGACGTGACGCTGGTTTCGCTGCCTGCCCTGCCGGTACTGGGCGACCTGCTGCGCTATACGATCGCGCCGCTGCTCAGTCGCCTGTTGCTGCCCCGCCTCCTCCGGCAACTCTTCGCGCCGGCCCCGGTACCGCCCCGCTTCGCT
Organism: Virgifigura deserti; assembly: GCA_003576685.1. GTDB lineage: Bacteria > Pseudomonadota > Alphaproteobacteria > Dongiales > Dongiaceae > Virgifigura > Virgifigura deserti. The sequence continues at coordinate 215,642 of QOZR01000001.1, read as the reverse complement.
GCCGGCTTTCCCTTCGGCCTTTCCCTGCGCCCTTCGCAGATTCGGGCGAGCGCCGCGGAAGCGGCATTGATGATTCCGGCAACGATAGCCCTGCGCCGCCGCTATCGGGCGCTGCGCATACCGGCGGTGATCATGGCGGGGACTGGCGACCGGCTGGTCGACGTCGCACGGCAGTCGGCCCGCCTCCCCCATGCGCTGCCGCACGCCGAGTTCAGACCGGTCCCCGGCGCCGGACATATGGTTCACCATAGCGCGCCGGAGCGGGTGCTGGCAGCGATCGACGCCGTTGCGCGCTCTTAGAGCGTGACCACCCGCACTGCGAGCGCGAGCAGGATACAGCCCGTGATGCGGTCGATCAGCCGAGTGCGGCGGCGGAACCGTTCGAGCAGCGCGGCCTGGGACAGCGCCAGGGCGACGACAGCGTACCAGATGCCGTCGATCCCGGCGGCAGTAGCCCACAGGATCGCATGCTCGCCCTCGCTCATGCCCGGACGCACGAATTGGCTGAACAGCGCCAGAAAGAACACGGCAATCTTCGGATTCAGGATCGAGATAAGAAAGCCGTCTCGCGCCGCTGCGGCAATGGAGGCAGGCCGCTCGTCCGCGGAAGCAAACGCCGCTGCCTCACCGGAAGACCGCAGCGCCTTGATGCCGAGCCACGCCAGATAGAGGGCACCGCCAATCGTCAGCGCCCTGTAGATCGTCGGGTTGTGCGCGACGACCACCGCCAGGCCGAAGCTGGTCAGCAATGCGTAGAAGCCGATTCCGAGCGCGTGGGCGAGCGCGGTCGCCATGCCATGCGCGCGGGAGTTCACCAGGGTGTGCCGGGCCACGACCGCAAGGCTGGGCCCGGGCGACATCGCACCGGCAATACAGACCGCCGCCAGGGATACCCAACTCGTTAGCGTCATTCAGCCTCTTTCCCAAGGCGGCCGCGTCGCTCAAACCCGAAACAACTGCCCCAAGCCTGCTACCGGCTCCGCATAGCCGGCGAGCCGCAGGCAGTGCCAAGCGAGCGCGTGGTTGCTGGAGGTGACCGGCTTGCCGAGCTCCGCCTCCACCGCCTCGACGATCGCGGCGACCCGCAGGCTGGTGCAGGACACGAACACCGCGTCGACGCCCGGCTCGCGGCCGAGGTCGAGCACGGCCTCGCGGATCGACGACATCGCGATGCGCGCAACCTCGTTATCATTCTCGTGATTGAACGAGCCCATCACCGGCACCGCGATATCCCGCGCCTCGATGAAGTCGCGCAGCATAAGGTTGACCGATTCGACATAGGGTGTCAGCAGGGCGATGCGGCGGGCGCCCAGCCGCTTCAATCCCGCGAGCGCCGCCGTGATCGGCGTCGTGCAGGCGACGCCGGGCCGCGCCTCGCGGATGCGGGCGAACACCGCCTCCTCGCCGATCACCACGCTGCCCGAGGTGCAGCCATAGGCGACGACGTCGAGAGACGTGCCTGGCAGGATGACCTCGGCTGCCGCCGCGATCCCCCGCTCCATCTCCGCAAGCGTCGTCGGATTGATCTCGGCCGCGTTCCGGATCCGGCTGTGATAGACGGTAACACCGTCGAGGCCCAGCATCTGCCGGAACTCATGCTCGATCGTATGGTCCGTCGCCAGCACGACCAGGCCGATCGCGGCCCGGTGGCCGATTCCAGTGTCGAGGGTGAACGGCATGTTGGTCCGGCTGACCACACCTCCGTTGTCGATCTTGCGCAAGGCTGCTTCCGTCATGAGCGGTCTCCCTCGGCGCCCGTCTACCGGCAGTTTAGGTCAATTTTTTCCACCGGTCATTGAACTTTCCCGACATTCAGGACGTTGGGTTTCTACGGATATTTCCAGGGGGGTGCGGAAACCGGCAGCTACGGAGAGGCGGTCATGAGGCTTGTCAGCATTCTACCTGTGGTGATTGTGGCCGCTCTTCCGATCCCGGGCTTGGCGCAATCCGAACGGGACGACATGCTCGTCACGGCCGTCGTCTACAGCCCGCTTCCCGAAAGCGCCGCCTTTCGCCTGCGGATGCGGGACGATACGGAGTTGAGCCATCAGATCAGGCGGCTGGTCGCGGCGAGCCTCGAATCCCGAGGCTACGCCGTGCGCAATGACGCACCCCTCGTTATCGACATCGAAGCGGAGGTCTATCGCCCACCCGTCCGCGAGTATGACGGCATGGGAGAGATCGATATCGATTCCGGGGGGCTGGAAATCACGGTCAATCTTTGGTCTTCCAATGAGGACAGCCTGTTGCGGCGCCAACGCAATCCCGACCCCCTGCCCGATCGGGAGTTCCGGATCTCCCTGGCGATCCACGGCGCCGATCATCAGGGGCATATCTGCCGCTATCTCTGGCGCGGTGAAGTCGCCGAGCTGCGGCAGACGGATACGCCGGTCATCGCCAGCCGCAGGATGGTTCCGGCCCTGGTCGCGGCCATCGGCGAAACCGTGACGGCCGCGACTCTCGCGGAGCATTGAGGCGTCAGCCCTTGGACTCCTGCGCTTGATGGATGAGCTGATAACAGGGGCTGTCCTCGCCAAGTCCGAGTTCGACCATGGGCAGGAGCGCGGCCAGCGGAGTCAGCAGCACGCCGAGCGCCGCAGCGGCGGCCCCGCGGGCGACCAGTGGGCCGGGATCGACGCCGAACTCGGGGCTTGCGAAGGTGCCGGTGATGTTCACCGGCGAGCGTGCCGAGAGCAGGCTCGGATCCTTCGGATGGGCCTCCATCCCCAGTTCCATCGCTTCGGTCCCGAGATCGATCGCCCCCTCGACGGTAATGTTTGTGTCGGTCGTGTCGATCACCGCCGTCTTGGTGCGCATGAGGCCGTCCCTGACATGGAAATCGGCGACGACGCAGCGGGCGGCGACCGGCTGGTCCTCGGTCAACACAAAGCCGAGCGCTTCGGCGACGTCGATGCCGGCGACCTCCAGCAGCAGGTTGCTGAACTTGCCGCCGCCCATCACGATAGCGAGGGAGCCGTCGCTCGAACCGAGGATTTCGGCGAAGCTATTGCCTTCGCCGGTCAGATCGATGTGACCGCCGAACGTACCTCCCATGTCATTGGCGAACTCGGACTCCTTGAAGAATTCCTGGAGATTCAGTTGGCTGATCCGCAGGTCGGCCCTGACCGAAGAGACGGCTTGGCGGCCGTTGAGGATCAACCGCCCATCCACCGTGCCGCTGGCGATGCCGAAGCTTAGGGGGTCGAGCACGAGCCTGCCATCCTCGAGATTCAGCTTGGTTTGCAGATCGTCGAGCGGCAGGCCGGGGGCGAGGACCTCCTCGCCGGAAAAGCTCACCTCCATGTCCATGGCGCGCAGCCGCTCCAGATTGACCGGTTGATCCGGCAGGACGCGCCCGTCGTCTTCCTCTTCCGCCTTGTCGTCCGGCGGCGCGCCGATGAAGCCAGCGAGATCGTCGAAATCAAGCTTCTGCGAGACGAGGGTGGCGCGTGCGACCGGACGCTCGCCGCCGACGTCGAGGGAGAAATCGCCGGACAGGTCGCTGTCGCCGACCGTGCCGGAGAAGCCCTTGAACGCCCAGACATCGCCCTCATGGGTCAGCTTTCCGGACAGGGCATAGACCGGCGTCGGTGGAATCGGGATGCCGAAGAGCGGGAACAGGTCGGCGAGATCCTGGCCGCGCAGATCCATTTCCAGGTTCGGCCCGGACATCTTGAGCGGGTCCTGCAGCGTGCCGTCAACCGTCAACTTCGTCTGTCCGACAGCGGCGTTGACCGAGACCGGATATGGTTTGTCCGTCTCGCGCAGCGCCAGCAGCGCACCGGCCGTCACCTCCAGCGTGAAAGGCTCGCCGGCGAAACGACCATTGCCACGCAGCGTCGTCTGCTCCGCACCGCCGGCCGTGCCGACCGCGGTGTTCACCTTGCTCGATATCTCGATCTCCTGGGTCGGATCGTGGTAATCGAGCGTTCCGTCGTCGATCACGAGCTTGCCGATGACCGGGAACTCCTGCCGCTCATCGGGCGCTGTCGCCTCGACCGCCGTTGCCGCCGCCGGATTCTCGCCGAACGTCCAGTTCGCCGTCCCGTCCGCGTTCTTCTCGAGCAGGACCTTCGGCCTGATCAGCCGCACCTCCGGCAGCGTCACGCGCCCCCGCAGCAGATCGAGGAGCTTGATGCTCACCTCGGCGCGGTCGATGGACACCATGTCGGGCCTGCGGCCCCACTCGGTATTGGCAACGCGGAGCTTGTTGATCCGGATACGGGGAGTGAGCGACCAATCGATCTCCACATCCCCGTCGATCGCAACCTCACGCCCCGCGGCCGCGCTCGACCGTTCGACGATCTGGTTCTTGATGAATGGCGACGTGACGAGGAAGTAGATGCCACCGGCCAGCAATAACAGCACAACAAGCAGCCCGAGACCGACCCACTTCAATATGCGCATGGACCCTGGTCACTACCTGCTGTTTCAATATGCTGAAAACACTTGTCATCGGTTCGGGTTCCCGGTGCCTTAACCGTGAGGCGCTATGTGAGGTCGCGCGGCACGGTGAAACTCTCGGTCTTGCCAAACACCCGCCGATCGCCCTCATAGGCATCCAGATTCGCTGTGACCTGAAACGCGGTCGCCGTCAGGCAGATCGAGGTTCGCGTTTCGGTCCTCACCCGCCAATCGCCTCGTCCCAGGCCCTGCCGATAAGCAATGTCGCCGCGGGCCGACAGCGGATCGCCGGCTCGAACCCGGTAGGTCTCGACGGCCGACGAGTCGACGTCGAGATCGATGGCCTCCATATGGAAGGCGCCGCTGTCCTTCTCCATCACTATGCGCGTCTCGCCCGTCGCGAGATCCTGCGAGACGGTCCGCTGCGTCCGGTCCGGCCGCAGCGTCCGGGCGGCGAGCGGCGGCGCCCCCTCCGGTTCGGCGAAAGCAGGCAGAAGGTCGTCCTCCGGCCGCGGCGGACGCACCGGCAGATCGAGCCGGCCCGCGCTTGCGAACAGGGTCAGCGTCACCGGCTCCGGCTCCGGCGACGGCCACATCTGCGGCCAATAGCAGGTCGAAACCGCGAGGCGCAGCCGATGCCCCGGAAGGAACCGGTGCGCAATGTGGTTGAGCGGAATCGCCGTCTCATACCGCCGCCCCGGGGTCAGCGGCTCTGGTGCTTCATGGCTGTTCCAGTGGGTCAGGTTGAACAGGCTGTAAGTCACCCGCGTCGAGGCGCCGTCGGGCGCCACGTCACACAGCCGGACAGCCACGCTCGCCACCGGCCGATCGACGCTGAATGCCAGCCGGGCGACAGGCGGGCCGAGGATCTCGAGTGCCTCCGACAGCGGCGTCGAATCGAAGCAGAGGGACCGACTATCGTCCTCCCGCTGATCGGTCGGCAGATCACCCCCCGCCCCGCCATAGGAGCACCATTCCAGCGCACCGACGCCGGTCTCCTGCGGCGAGCAGATCGTCAGCGGTCGCTCCGCCCCCGGCGCATCTTCCAGCCTGCGATCGTTGAGGTAGAGCGGTCGCTCGGTGATCCGCGGCGATGGCCAGCCCGGTTCCGCCGCCCATCGCCCTGGACGCTCGGGGCTGAACGGCGCCGGCGGATAGCTGTCATTGATCCAGACGCGGTAGGCCGGCTCGTCCATCATGCCGGTATCGATGCCCTTCAGCCAATGATCCCACCAGCGCAGCACCTCCTGCAGGAAGCCAATCGACGGGCCGGGGCAGGAATTCTGCGGATAGGCGTGCCCCCACGGCCCCGCCAGCCCCTTCGCCGGCACGTCCAGCCCTGCGAGGAGACGCGGAACGGCATTGGAATAACCGTCCTCCCAACCGCCGACGGCATAAACCGGACAGGCAATCCGGCTGTAATCCTCGCAGACCGAACCGTGTTTCCAATAGTCGTCGCGGCGTTGATGGGCCAGCCAGTCGCGTAGCCATAGCCGGGCATTGTCCAGCCGCATCATCCAGATCTCGCGCCAGCCCTCGCCGACGATCTTCGGATCGGGGGGCAGCGAGAGATAGGCGAACATCGCCGACGCCCAGGCGAAATTGTCGTGCAGCATGCAGCCGCCCATATAGTGGACGTCGTCATGGTAGCGATCGTCCGATGCCATCACAGCGACGATGGCCGTCAGTTCCGGCGGTCGCCGCGCGGCCACCTGCAGCGCATTGAATCCGCCCCAGGAGATTCCCCACATGCCAGCCTTGCCGTTGCACCAAGGCTGTGCCGCGACCCAGCGGATCGCCTCGACGCAGTCGTCATGCTCCTGGCCGGTATATTCGTCCGGCAGCACGCCATCGGACTCGCCGCTTCCGCGCAGATCGACCCGCACCGCGGCATAGCCGTGCCCGGCGATATAAGGGTGCATCTCGGCATCGCGCCATGCCGTCCCGTCGCGCTTGCGATAAGGAAGACATTCGAGGATCGCCGGGACCGGTTCGTCTTCGGCATTCTCCGGCAGCCAGATCCGCGCCGCCAACCGGCAACCATCGGACAGCGGGATCCAGAAATTCTCGATCTCGCGGACGGGACGAGGGAATGCCTCAACGACCTTCATTTCTCCCCCTGTGGTTCCAAAGACTCATAGCACCAGAAGCAACAGCAGCGGCAAGGTGGCGAAGGAGATCGCAGTGGAGATCACGACCATGCCGGCGACCTCCTCCGGTGCACGGCGATAGAGCTGGGCGAACAGATAGCTGAACACGGCCACGGGCATTGCGCTTTGGACGATCAGCACACCGCGCGCCACACCGGATAGGTCGAAGGCCCAAGCGACGACAAGCCCCGTCGCCAGGCCGATCCCCAGCCGACCCAGCGACAGAACGAGGCTGCGCCGAATGCTGATCACCCGCAGCCGCGCCAGCGCGACGCCGAGCGCGATCAGCATCAGCGGAATCGTCAGGCCGCCGAGCAGGTCGAGCGTGTTCGCGAGCCAGCCCGGCACCGGCGTGCCGGTCGTCAAGAACAGCAGTGCGAAGCCTACGGCATAGAGCTGCGGCATCCGCAGCAACTGGCCGGGCGCGAAGGTGCCGGCGGCGATGCCGATGCCGAGCGTGAACTGCAAGGTCGAGGCGATCGTGAAGAAGACTATGGCGAAAGCCAGGCCGGTATCGCCGAATGCGAAGAGGCAGAGCGGCAGCCCCATATTGCCGGAGTTCGGGAAGATCAAGGCCGGGAGAAAGGAATGCAGCGCCAGCCCGCTCCATCGCAGCGCCAGGATGCCGATCGCGGCGAATCCCGCGAAGGCAAGCAGCGTCGCCCCCGCCATCACGCCGACCGCCTGCAGGTCGATCTCGACGCTGGTCAGGGTCGCGCCGATCAAGCAGGGCGTTCCTACCGATGAGACCAGCGCCGTCACGAGTTCGACGTCGAACGGCCGCTGGAGCCGTCCCCAGACGAAGCCGATCGCCGCGCAAATGAAGATCGGCGAAATGATCGCCGCCATATCGGAATACACGGAAGCCCCCCGCCGGATGCCCGGCCCCGCCCTCATGGTTCGACAGGCTCACCCATGAGGTCTTCTCCTCATCCCGAGCCCCTCACACCGCGCCCAGGACAGTGAGGATTAGCAGCTATTCACACCGGGTTGAAGCACCGGACGGACATGCCCGCCCAGCGGAATTAATCAGCGGATTTAACCGATTGTCCCGGATCGGGGTCTAGGCGATGCTTCGAATCCCATAGTAATCCGAAGTCAAGACAAGGGAGATAGTCCATGGATAAGAACGAGTTCCGCGACCGGCTGGCCGAAAGAAACTTCTCGCGGCGCCAGTTCAGCACGGCTCTGGCTTCCGCCGGCCTCGCTCTGGTGACGCTGCCGGTCTGGTCCCGGCGCGCCGCCGCGGAAGGCGAGATCGAGTACTTCACCTGGTCGGAATATGAGAGCCCCGCTTTTCACCAGGCCTATATCGAAAAATATGGCGGTTCTCCCAGCATCAACTTTTTCGGCGAGGAAGAGGAAGCGCTGCAGAAGCTGCGCGCCGGCTATACGCCGGACGTCACCCACCCCTGCACCTATTCGGTCGGACGCTGGCGCGATGCCGGAGTCATCAAGGCCGTCGACACCTCGCGCCTGCAGCATTACGCCGATATCTGGCCGAAGCTGACGACGATCGAGGGCACCGTCTTCGACGGGCAGCCTTTCTTCGTTCCATGGGACTGGGGAAACTCCTCGATTCTCTACCGCACCGACCTTGTCGAGGTCGAAGAGGACAGCTGGTCGCTGCTGTTCGACGAGCGCTATGCCGGCCGGCTCGCGACCTACGACTCGGTGGATGGCGCCGTTATCACGGCAGCGCTCACGCTCGGCTTCGACAACCCCTTCTCGATGAGCGACGAGCAGTTGACGAAGGTCGCCGACCTGATGCGCGAGCAGAGGCCCCTGCTCCGTTACTACTGGACGGACAACACCGCGGTCGAACAGAGCCTCGCCACCGGCGAGCTGGTTGCCGCCTATGCCTGGAACAGCTCCGTGGTGGCGTTGAAGCAGCAGGGCCTGCCCGTCCGCTACATGAACCCGAAGGAGGGTATCCTGACCTGGGTTTGCGGCTTGGCACTGGTCAAGGATGCTCCGGGCGACGAGCAAGCGGCCTACGACTTTATCGACGCCATGCTCGCCCCGGAAACCGGCCAAGCATTGATCGACCAACTCGGCTACGGCCACTCGAACCGGAAATCGTTCGAGCTGGTAAGTGCAGAGCGGCTCGATGAGCTCGGCATCTCCTCGCCCGAAGCCCTGTTCGCCCAAGGCGTCTTCTTCCAGCCCATCGAGCCGGCGCTACGCGAGAAATACGTGACCATGTTCGAGCGGGTGAAGGCCGGCATCTAAAGCGGTTTGAAACGGGTCTGGAGGTAGGGGCGGCCCTGCGCGGCCGCCCGAGCAGCGGCGACGGGCCTAGAGCCTGATCCGATCACATCGATCCGATGTGACCGGTGAATCAGTCTCGAATTGTTTGTATGAGAGGACGATTCTCCGATCAGGTTGGATCAACCTGATCGGATCGTACTCTAGCGCGCCGGGTGGGGATCGTCCGTGCTCGATACGAGCGTCAGCCGCGCGCGATCCCGCGTCGCATCGCTTGCTTCCACGCCGTTGGAGGCACGGCGTCTTGTGTCGCCTTGTGCGAACAGCGCGACATTCTCGCCTTTGGCCCTGAGGAACTCATCGAGAGTCCTGAGGCGCCGCTTCAGGTACGGGCTGACGTTCATATTCCTGCAATCTTGATTGGCGCGCCCGAACCTAACAGCCGCAGCGACATTGGGAAGCTGTGTATAACGGGGATAACGGAGATAACTCATCTTTATGCGGGACGGGAATTTCAGTTGCGCACCGACGGTGGCCACCGCTAACTGGAGGACCGTGCCACCGAGAGGCCCCGCCATACGCCGGAGCGACGATCGAGGCACCCCGAACGCGTGACATGGTGAGGCAAGCCGATGAACAACAATCAGACCTGCGGCCAGGCCGCGATCGCCCTGCTCGAAACCTATGGCGTCGATACCGTCTTCGGTATACCCGGCGTCCATACGCTGGACTTCTACCGGGGGCTCGCCGACAGCGCGATTCGGCACGTTGCGGTCCGTCACGAACAGGGCGCCGGCTTCATGGCCGACGGCTATGCACGCGCCTCGGGGCGGCCCGGCGTCAGCATCCTGATCACCGGTCCCGGTGTCGCCAACGCGGCGACGGCGATCGGCCAAGCCTATTCCGATTCGGTGCCGCTGCTGATCCTGTCGAGCGTCAACGCGCGGGTCGACCTCGGCAAGGGTCGCGGCCGGCTGCATGAGATGACTTCGCAGCAGGCGATGATGGCGCCCCTCACCGCCTTCAGCCGGACCATTCTCGATCCCGCGGACCTTCCGACGGCAATGGCCGATGCCTTCACCGTGTTCGAGGCCAAGCGGCCGCGTCCGGTTCATATTGAAATCCCGTTGGACGTGCTTGCCGGCCCGGCCGCCGGCGCCGCACCGCGACCGCCGGCCGGGCAGCGGCCCGCGCTCGAAGCCGACGCCCTCGACGCCGCCGCCGCACTCATCCAGAGCAGCGACCGGACGGTCATCATCGCCGGCGGCGGCACTATCGAGGCCGGCGGGCCATTGCGGGCCCTCGCCGAACGCCTCAGCGCGCCCGTCGTCCTGACCACGGCGGCCAAGGGCGTCCTGCCGGACGGCCATCCGCTCTGCCTGGGCGCGACCTTATCGCTGTCGGCGACCCAGGATTTCCTGCGGTCGGCGGATCTCCTCATCGCCGTGGGAACGGAACTGGCCGAAACCGATTCCTGGGCCGACCGGCTGCCGCTCGGCGGACGGCTGCTGCGCATCGACATCGACCCAGCGACCCTGACCCGCGATTACGCGCCCGACGCCGCAATCCTCGGCGACGCCGGCGATACGCTCACCGCCCTGATGGAGCGTACCGGGGCGGAGCGCGCCGGAACGCCGGAAGGCCGGATCCCGGCTGAGGAGCTGACGCGAATCCGGACGCTGAACCGCGAGTCGCTCAAGCCGCTCCAGCGGAAACATGCCGCCGTGCTCGACGTGCTGCGCGCCGCCCTGCCGGAGGACGGCATGGTTGCCACGGACATGACGCAAATCGCCTATACCGGCAACACCTACTTCCCCTGCAGTAGGCCGCGGTCCTGGTTCCATCCGCTGGGCTTCGGCACGCTCGGCTATGCGCTCCCCGCCGCGATCGGCGCGAAGCTCGCGATGCCGTCGCGGGCCACCGTCGCGCTGGCCGGCGACGCCGGCCTGCTGTTCACGGTCCAGGAGCTCGCCACCGCCGCCGAGCTCGGCCTGCCGGTTGTCGTGCTGCTCTGGAACAATGACGGTCTCGGCCAGATCGCCGGGGACATGGTCGAGCTGGGGATTCCCGAGATCGGCGTGAAGCCGCGCAATCCCGACTATCTCGCACTCGCCAAGGCGTTCGGCTGCGACGCGGTCCGACCCGACAGCCTGAAGGATCTCGAGGCCAGATTACGAGCGGCGTTCACGGCCGACCGGCCGACGCTGATCGAGGTCCGGCAGGACGCCCCGTTCCTTAGAGACTGATCCAACTTGTTCGGATCGCACTCTAGCTGAGCGCCCACAGTTCCGGGAGCGCGTGGATGATCATATGGGCGCTGAGCAGGATGATCCCGCCTGCGACGGCGATCATCAGGAGACGCCCGGGGACCCGCTTGCTCAGATAGGCGCCGAGCGGCGCGGCCAGCACGCCGCCCAGCACCAGGCCGATGATGGTCTCGACATGCACGAGGCCGATCGTGGCGAAGAAGACGGCCGAAATCGCAACGGCGACAAAGAACTCGGCCAGGTTGACGGAGCCTATGGCGAAGCGGGGCGTCATGCCGCCGGCAACGAGGGTCGAGGTTACGATCGGTCCCCACCCGCCTCCGCCAACGGCATCGAGAAACCCGCCGACCAGCCCCAGGCCGGTAAACCGACGGGGATGCGACCGTTTCTCCGCCTTGCGCTGCTTCCAGGCGCCGCGGAGGATCAGGACGCCTACCAGCAACAGATAGACGGCGACGAACGGCCGGATGGCCTCCCCGGGAACCCAGGAGAGAAGCAGCGCCCCGACGATTCCACCGATTACGCCCGGCACCACGAGGCGCCGGATCAGCACGCCATCGACATTCCGAAAGGCGAGATGCGACAGGCCGGAGGCACCGCCGATGGCGATCTTGGCGGCATGAACGCTGGCGCTGGCGGCCGCCGGCGAGATTCCGAAGCTCAGCAGAAGCGCATTCGTAATCACGCCGAAGGCCATACCCAAGGCGCCGTCGACGAGTTGCGCCATGAAGCCGATACCGGCAAACAGAAGGATGTCGGAACCCATGGCAGACCATGTCAGGAGAAGAAGGCCGGGAGGATCATCTTGCGGCCCCCCAAGGCTCCGGGAACCAAAATCCGGGGCCACGTTATTGGTTCCCGGAAAGTCTTGTCAAATTCCTGGCAGTCAAAGATCATGGGAAACGGGATGTCGCGTCGGCGAACCGGTACCCCGCACCCTCGGAGACCAGCCGAAGAGAGCCACCTCCCTGTCATGATGCCGCACCATAGCCGCCCCTCCCCGAATCCCGAGCTGCAAGAGCTTCGTCACCGGTATAACAGGCTGTGCGCGCGATTCGTCGGCGTCTCGAATGCCGATCCGCTCGCTGCCTCCGATACGGTGCAGGAGCTGCAAAGCCTGAGCGATCGCATCGTCGCAATAGAGATGCAGGATGAGAGAAAGGCGCGGGAGCCGCAACAGGTCAGGTCGGTTGGCAGGTTGCTTGGACAGAGGCCTTTGGACAAGGCTGCGAATGAGGCCGCCAACGGAAAGGCCTGCGCGCCCGGGCCTGCCATGCGGGCGCTGGCGGCAAGGCCGGCACCGGAACTTTCGCTGGTGGATATCGCCGCCTTTGCCCGCCTGATCGGCGAAGATCCGGATTCACCGCGCCCCGATCCGGATCGCCACCAGGACCGGGCGGTAGGGCACGCGCCCCGTATCGCGGAACGGCCTGCACCTCGACAGCATGCCGAAGCGGCGTCGGAGAATGCCACAGAGGCGGTGGAGGAACAGCCAACGGTCGATTTCGACCGCATCTACCGCGCCATCCAGGCGCAGGAGGCGCAGATCGCCGCCGTACTCCGCCGCTGTGAGGAGCATCAACAGCAGCTCGAAACCATGGAGCGCCGTCTGGCCGAGCACTATCCCGCGAAGCTTCTAGCCTCCCAACTCGAGGCTCTCAGCGCCAGCCTGGACCATCAGCGGCAGCGCGTGACATCTCTCGCGATCGCGATTCAGCGGCTGCTGCATTGGCTGGCCACCGAACGCAGGCTCCGGCAAAAATAAAAGGGCCGCGCGGGAGAGTGCGCGGCCCAAGGTGATCGGAGGCAGTCAACGCATTGAGAATCGCCGATACCGGTAAATTTTTCCTTAAGACGCCGCCGAAATCGCCCCGGGGCACCATTGACCGGATCGCCGGTGTCGTCGGGCTAGAGTACGATCCGATCAGGTTGATCCAACCTGATCGGTAAATCAGCCTCTAAGAATCCTGGTAAAGGCCGTGGCGCTGGTGCCAGTCGAAGATCGACTCCTCGGGATAGCGGGCGAAACGGACCTCTTTCTTGCCGCGCGGCACCGTGACCCACGACGCGGCGAAATCCAGCATGATATGGACGCGTTCCGGCGGTTTCGGCAGCGGCGTGTTGATCGCCGAGGCGAAGGGATAGATATTCTCGCTCCACCGCGGATCATGCAGCCATAGCGCGCTGCCGCAGGTTCGGCAGAAATGCCGTTGTGCCGGGCTCAGCCCCGCCCCGCCTTCTTCCGTTTCTGCGAGCGGCGCCTGCCAGACCGTGATGTTCGGCTCGCCGCGAACCTTCAGCGTCGCGGCTTCCCCCATGATGTTAATGGCGTAGCCACCGCCGCCGGCCGTCTTGCGGCAGATCGCGCAATAGCACCGCATGTAGGGGCAAGGCGTGCGCGACTCGACGCTGAAGCCGACGGCGCCGCAACGACAGGATCCTTCGAGCAGCATGACCATTCCTCCAGAAACGGAACGACAGTGCCTCCGTGCGCCGTTTCAGCTCTCGAATCAAGAGCCTCCTTCGGGCCAACCGCCGCGGCCTCGCCTTCGTAGCTGCCTCTACCTAGATTCGCCTATGTCGGAACAGTAATAGAATCGCGATGGATTTCTACGAGCAAACGCTTCTCAGCTACCCCGATCTGATGTTGACGGTCCTCAAGGTTGCGGCACGCGGCGAAACCAGCCTGCAGGACTGCGGCAATGCGCTGCGACAAACATTCGAACAGGCGAAGGAGCAGCCGCCAGAGGATTTCGACGAAGTGCTTCAGCATCTCGACCATGCCAAGCGCAACCTGATGCGGGCCCGGCTCCTGGCACCGGTCGACGAGGGCCGATTCCGCATCACCGAACGCGGCCGCCAGATTCTGGACGAATATCCCAAGGGCGTCGACGACACCGTTCTGATGCAGTTCCCGGAATTCCGAAGCTTCGTCCGGCGATCGACGGAGCCGGTGATGCCCGCATCCACGGGGCCCCACGCATACGAGCGGGGCTATCTTGCCTTCCGCACTGGGAAGGAGCCCGCCGACAATCCGCACGCCTTCGATACAGCTGCCCATCTCGACTGGGAGAACGGCTGGTTCGAGGCGCGGGACGACGAACTGGAACAGCTCCGCCGACAGCGGCGTTGACTCGGTCTGCTGCTCCAATCGGCGGCACGTCGCCACAGCCGGGCGGCAATATCACAGCTTGTGCCGAAGGTGTGACTTCCATGACGTCACCGATCAATGCGCGCCACGACCTCTTCCAGCGCCTTTACTTCGACGAGCGCACGCAGCGCGATTTGATTCGCGGCAGCATCGGCACCCCGGTCGCGGCGATCTCCTTTTCCGTCTTCGCCTTCGGCACCTTGGTGACCGAGTTCGACATGACCCAGTGGCGCCAGCCGGCCTCGATTTTTATAATAGCGCTGGCCTGCGGCAGCATCGCCGCAATGTTCGCCGCGATCTACCACGTCGTCATGGTCGAGTGGCTGTTCGTCTATTACGAGCCCCCCGACCTCCATGAGCTGCTCGCAGCCGAGGAGCGAATCCGGGCGGAGCGGCCCGACCAGGTGGAGACGCAACTCACCGAGCTGATGACCGCCAGCTACTTCATCGGCTATCAGCAATATCTCTGCGGCAACACGGTCAGCGCCCGTAATCGAACCTGGGCGCTGCGCCTCGTCATGGCGTCGCTTCTGCAGCAGGCCGTCTGCTTTCTACTGCTGCCGATCCATCTCGCCGGTTCAGGAGGTTAGATCATGCGCTGGTTTGAGAGACTCTTCACGCGTAGGCGCGACCTGCCCTGCTTCAACAGCGTGCCCCAGCATGTTTTTCCGCGCCTGATGCCGGTTCTTCGCCACCTCTCCGACGATGAGAAAGCCATCCAGGTGCGAATGGACCTCGTAGTCCCGCCCCGTCTGCCGATCGTCGATGAGGAGCTGGCCGTGATCGTCGGGCCGGGACGGCGGAACGCGATCCAGCGCGATACCAATGCACCCGATCAAATTCCCGGCTCCCTCAGCAATTAGAGCACGATCGGGTCGGGCTCTAAAGACGATCCCGCAGGCTGTAATAGAGCATGCCGATGACCGCCGCCGGGCGCCGCAGCCGCGCGCCGCCCGGAAAGTCGCGGTGGCCAATGCGCGCGAAGACGTCGAACCGCTCCGCCGTTCCAGCGACCGCCTCCGCGATCAGCTTCCCGGCGAGCGAGGTCAGGGCCACGCCTTGGCCGGAATAGCCCTGCGCGAAAAACAGATTGCCGCCGAGTCGGCCAAAATGCGGCAGGCGGTTCAGCGTGATCGCGAGCTGTCCGCCCCAGGCATAATCGATGCGGACATCGACGAGTTGCGGAAACGTGCGCAGCATGTAGGAGCGCACGAACTGCTTGAGCTGCCGCGGCTCCTGCGCGGAATAGGTCTCGCCGCCGCCGAACAGCAGCCGCCGGTCGCCGGACAGCCGGTAATAGTTGACCACGAACTTGGTGTCGCAGACCGCGATGTCATCGCGGATCAGCTTGCGCGCCCGCTCCTCCCCCAAGGGCTCGGTCGCCAGCATGTAATTGCCGATCGGCATGATCTTCGACGCCAGGCGCGGCTCGAGCCGGCCGAGATAACCGTTGCAGCCGAGCACGACGAAGCGGGCCCGCACGGTGCCGCCGGCGGTGCGGACCGTGGCCCGGTCGCTCGCCGCCCCCCCCGGCTCGATCGCCGTCGCGGCCGTGCCCTCGAACAGGCGGGCGCCAGCCGCCGTCGCGGCATTCGCCAAGCCAAGAGCGTAGTTCAGCGGATGCAGGTGGCCCGCACCGGCGTCGAAAACGCCGCCGTGATAGCGGCCGGTATCGACCATTGCGGCCGCCTCGTCGCGCGAGACCAGGCGCACATCCTTGTATCCGAGCACCTCCTGGAGGCAGGCGGTATCCTCCGCCATCCGCTTCACATGCTGCGGCCTCACCGCCGCCAGCAGGTTGCCGGACTTGTAGTCGCAGGCGATGGCGTGGCGAAGTATGCGCTCGCGCACCGTCTCTTTCGCCTCCTCGGCCAGCGCCCAGAGCCGGCGAGCCTCGTCCCGGCCGAAGCGGGCCACGAGATCGGTCGGATTCATCCGCAGGCCGCTGTTCAACTGCCCGCCATTGCGCCCCGAGGCGCCCCAGCCGAGACGGTTCGCCTCCAACAGCACGACGGAATAGGACCGCTCGGCAAGATGCAGCGCTGCCGACAAGCCGGTGAAGCCGCCGCCGACGACACACACGTCGCACGCGATATCGCCGGCCAGCGGCGGATGGTCGGCCATTCCGCCCGCGGTCGCGGCATAATAGGAGTCGGGATGAGAAAGCGGCTGCATCGGCGCGCAGACTACGCCGGCCCTCATGGTTCGACAAGCTCACCATGAGGCCGAAGAACCGATCGCCGTTAAAGTACGGCCAGATCGCTCGGCCCACGCGGCGGCGGAAAGGCGCGGTCGAGCTCGGCCATATCTTCGTCCGTGAGTCGCAGGTCGAGCGCCGCGCGGTTCTCACGCAGATGCGCCTCGCTGCCGGTCTTGGGAATGGTCATGACGCCGTCCTGATGCAGGATCCAGGCGAGCGCGATCTGCGCCGGCGACGCATCGTGACGCCGCGCGACGCTCTTCAGGCCGGCTTCATCCAGCATGTCGCCCTGCTCGAACGGCGAATACGCCATCACCGGAATCGCATTTGCGCGGCACCAGGGCAGCAGACTCCATTCGGTCCCGCGGCGCGTGAGATTATAGAGAACCTGGTTCGTCACGGCGCCGCGTCCATGATCGAGTGCCCAGAGCTCCTCCAGATCGGTGAGATCGAAGTTGCTGACGCCGAAATGCCGGATCTTCCCCGCCCGGACGAGGTCCTGAAAGGCGTCGATCGTCTCGGCCAAGGGAATCATGCCCCGCCAATGCAGTAGATAGAGATCGAGCCGATCGGTGCGGAGCCGCCGCAGGCTGGCTTCGCAAGCGGCGACGGTTCCGCGGCGCGTGGCGTTCTCGGGCAACACCTTGCTCACCAGGAACACCTCGTCGCGGCGGCCGGCGATCGCCTCGGCGACAACGGTTTCCGACGCGCCGTCGCCATACATCTCGGCCGTGTCGATCAGCGTCATGCCGAGGTCGAGACCGAGACGCAAAGTCGCGATCTCCTCCCTGCGATGCATCGGATCGTCGCCGATGTGCCAAGTTCCCTGGCCGAGCACCGGTATCGATTCGCCGGTCGAAAGGGGGATTGTTCTCATGCCACGCTCCGCCTTCGACGGACCGAGCCTCTATCGATCCGGTCGCGGGACGGCGGATGGTCAGCGATCTGCGCCGGCTACTCCGGCTCGCCTTGCGGCACCGGCATCTCGGCGGTCGGGTCCTGCTCTACCAGGGTCGCGACATGCTCGTAGGTGCGCGCGTTCTGTTCCATCTGTTCGCGGATCTGCTCGTTCTGGTCGCCAACGGTGCGGAAGAAGCCCGCTGCGCCGCGAAGAAGCTTCGCTGCCAGCTGCGCGTTGGTTGCCATGACCGTTTCTCCTGTTCTCCCAAAAGACGTGACCGTAACACAGCCGTTCTTTGAGCGTCACGGCCAAAAGCCCATTCCCTAAAGATAGGACTCAGGCGGCGGAATGGTGCGACGATATGCAAAAAAAGCGATTCGCTTCAGTGAACGTCTGCGCTCCTCAGACGTTCACGCTCAAAGGTGTATTGTCCAGAGGCGCGTTGTCCGAGTCGCAGGAGGCGGGGTAACGTGCCAGACCATAGGCGCGGGAACGTGTTTTCATGTTGTCTGATACGCGGATCGAACGAAATGCTCGAGGATTCGAGCTGGCGAGGCCATCAGAGACACTATCGGAACCCCCATCGGAAGCCGTCGGCGGCGGATCGCAAGCCGGCGGCAATTTTCGGCCGGATGCAGATGGCGCCCCCATGGTAGCGAATCACACATCGAACGATCCGAAGCGAGAACAGCGAGGGGCCGGCATTTTGATCGTCGAGGACGAGGCGTTGAATGCGCTCTATATCGCTTCCGTGCTCGAGGTCTGCGGTTACGACATCATCGGCGTCGCAGCAACGGCGGCCGGCGCCCTCGAAGCGGCGGCTGATCGAGTGCCCGAGCTCGTCCTGATGGATATTACCTTGCGCGGCGACGTCGATGGCATTGCCGCTGCACGCTCCTTGCAGGAGCGGCTGGACGTTCCGATCCTGTTCGTCACCGCCCACGCCGACGCGCCCACATTGGAGCGTGCGCGAGCGACGAACCCGGTCGGCTATCTCATCAAGCCGTTTACGTCGCGACAGCTCGAGGAGGCCGTGGAGGACGCCCTCGCGAACGCACCGGCGCGGAAGGCCGGCAGTCGAAAATTGTCAGACGATTCCCGCCAACGACAGAATGATGATGACGACTACGATAACGCCGATGATCCAGAAGATGTTTCGAGGCATTAGCTGCTCCCAAGGCGGCTTTCACGAGGATGCGATATGGCGATCGAGCCGATAGGACGATCGGGATTGAGCACTTCGTTCGAACAGTTGGCAACGAGGGCGAATCGTCGCCGGCCCGGCATCTGACATCTGGTATCCGACAACTATGTCGTGCAGGCTGGATGGCAATCACGGTTCTCTCGGCCTGCGCTTGCATGCGTCCGTCGGCTTTACCCCGGCAGCCATCCGGCGTGACCTTCGACCAATCATGCACAAATATTCGGGCACTCCATGACAAGGACTTCGGTCAGGTCAGCGCAGGCCCAACAAGGACAGGATGGCGATAATGACGACAATAACGCCGATGATCCAAAAAATACTATTCATGTTGCATCCTTCCTCGACCTCGACATCCCGTAACACGCCCAGCGTTTCTAACGATTCCTCCGCACGAAAGGTTCCCGTCGCGCGCTTGGACCGAACTCAATGGGCGCGAATTCATGGCAAGCGGAGCGACGCGGCGCGCGCCTACTTGGCGCGACTGCGCGACCTCGGCGGGCGCTGGTGGCTCGTGAGGCGCGCCGCCTCGCCCGTATCGGCACGGCGCTTCGCTCGAAGCGCGCCGCCCTCGATCGGGCTCTGCTCGGATCGGGCGACGTTGCGCGCCCTGGCGTTGACCTATCAGCGGGAACGCCTTGGCGGCGCATCCGATGCAACCGCGCGCGCCGCCGCGGCCGCTACCTTCCTCAGCCGTCACCCCACCGCTTCGGAAGCGATGGCGGCGGAAGCGGTGGCATTGATGCTCGCCGCGGCATCCGCGCCCGACCCGAACCGCGCGACCTTACGCGCGGTCGCGCTCGCCTATCGTGAGGCGCGGCATAGCGGCGCGACCGCCGCCGCAGCCTACGAGGCGGCGGTTGATGCCTATCTGGGTCGGCATCCGAACACGCCGCCGCTGGCGGCCTATGGCACGGTAGCGCGTATGATCGCGGTCGCTGTCGAGCGATCACCTCAATGGTTCTGGCGCGGCATGAGCGCACCGCGCGGCAATGACCTATAGAGCGCCTTCGTGCTCGGCAACCAGCGCGTTGAGAAAGACCCTCACCTCCTCGATGCCGTCCAACGCATACTGCGCCGCGGTGGTTCGTTCTTCGTCGCGGACAATGATTCCGATTCCGCGCCCTTCCAGCGCATGGAAGGCGTTCTCATCGGTCATGTCGTCGCCGATATAGAGCGGCGCCACGTCCGGGCCATCGAGCCCGAGCGCGGAAAGCAGCCAGAGCACGGCCTTGCCCTTGTGCCAGTCGATGGCCGGCTGGAGGTCATAGACCTTCTTGCCGGCGGCGCTGCGCAGCTTGGAATGCGCCGCGACGGCTTCACCGACAATCTTCCGGACCTCGCCGACCTCGCCTGGGTCAACTTGGCGATAATGCACGGCGACCGAGAAGCGTTTCCGTTCGACCCGCGCGCCCTTCACCGCGGCAAGCCGCGCCTGCAGCACCTGTTCCGTCTCATCAAGTTCCGGCAGGAATTCGACGCCCTGCTCGTACTGCAGCGCCTGCCCTTCAGGTCCCGCGATCTCGAAACCGTGGCTGCCGGCATAGACGATGTTTCGAAGCCCGACCAGTTCACGGACCGTGCGCAGATCGCGTCCGCTGACCACCGCGACTCTGTAATGATCGGCGACACGCGCAATCGCCTCCCGCATGTCCGGCGAAAGCACGGCACGGTCCGGGTTCTCTACGATCGGAGTCAGGGTACCGTCATAGTCGAGGAACAGCGCAATGGTCCGTCCGCGAAGCCGTTGGAAAATCTCCGCGCGGCGGTGAAGCGCGGAAGGCAGCATATTGGTCCTCTGCTCTGTCACGGCAAATTCCCCTATCAATGACGGCGTGTAGCGACGGCAGGCGACGCCCCGCCGCGCCGTCCCGCAGCCAGACCCGTCGGTTCCAACGCACCGGGCAGTGACTCGGTTGAAGAGAAGTTAGGTGACCGCCGTCCGTTCACAATCCATTGCGTCGGCGCATGCGGTTGCAACATCAGAAATGGGAAACGGAACCATCTGACAATATTCCCCGGGCCATGAGTTCCCGAGCCAGGAGTCCCCCAGCAGTTCATTCCGCTGCGACAGGGAATTTACAGCCCTTTGCGCCGGCCCATCCGGCGGCGGAGAATCGAAAAGGATACGGCTGCAAGACTATCAACAAATTCTGTGGATAACTCTGTGGAGCGCCGTTTCTGATGTAGGCACTCAGCCATATTTGTTAACTGCCTATATTTTAGGCATCCTTTAGAGCGCTGTTGTAGTAAGAGCTTACGCGAGGCGCGCCGCCTAATTAATGGAATTTTAGTGATTATTAAAATTTTTCGATAGTGGTGGACAACCGCTGATACGGAGTTCCACTTATGTCGTTTACCTTATGCGATGTCTGCGCTCGATGCCAGCATGAAAGGCGCTTCAGATCGCCCCTCAGCCGGGCTCCCTATGCCATTGATGCCAAGCAAGACATGGCGAGCAAAGCAAGGAAAGCGCCTCGAACTCCGCCCACATCAACTGCACCCCCGGTCTGCCCGCTCGCGCAGCGGACCCGCATCTTGCTGTCACTGAAGGACGCCGCATGAAGCGAGCGCGATCAACGAGCATCCCGAGGCGGCTTTTCCCGCACCGCCCGCCTTCCCGACCGACCCGTTCCACGAGGCCGTTTGCAAGGCGATAGTTGCGCTGTTCTCGATGAATGCTATTGTAAAATCAGCCCAACGAGTCTATCTACGGGCGGTCAACTCGCTTTGGGTCGGCCCCGTTCGTCTGGTTCTCTTCTAAGCGCCAACCCGGTCCCATCCATTTCGACACCTGACCCGCCCTGCGAGCCCGCGGGGCGGATGTATTGTATATTGGAGGGACGACATGTCCATTGGCACAGTGAAGTGGTTCAACAGCACGAAGGGGTACGGCTTCATCCAGCCCGAGGATGGCTCGAAGGACGTCTTCGTTCACATCTCGGCGGTTGAGCGGTCCGGCATCGGCAATCTCGCCGAAGGCCAGAAGGTCAGCTTCGATATCGAGCGCGGTCGCGAAGGCAAGTCCTCGGCGGTCAATCTGCAGGCCGTCTGATATCGAGACGGGGCAGCTTCGGCTGCCCCTCTTTTTTCAGGTTTCCCAATTTTTGGAGGTGTTGCATTGGCGAAAGAGGAATTGATCGCGTTCGAGGGCGTTATCCTGGAGCTCCTGCCTGACGCCCGCTTCCGGGTTCAGCTCGACAACGGCCATGAAGCGCTGGCCTATATGTCGGGAAAGATGAAGAAGCACCGCATTCGCGTCCTGGTCGGTGATCGGATCACCGTCGAGATGACGCCTTACGACCTGACAAAGGGTCGTCTCACCTTCCGCCACAAGGATGAGCGGCCGACCGCCGCCCCCACTCGGCGAAGGACCTACATGAAGAGAGGCCGCTGAACGCGGCACCGATCCGGCCTCCGGCGTCGAGAATCGTGGATCTGTTTATCGACCGCATACCCTCCCCGATCGGGACCATCCTGCTGGTCTCTGACGGCGAAGCGCTTCGGGCCCTCGATTTCGAGGAGTATGAGCCGCGCATGCGCCTGCTCCTTCGGCGTCAGTACGGCGACTATCACCTGATGCCCGCGACGAATCCCGGCGGCCTCAACAATCGGATCATGGATTATCTTGCCGGCCGTTTCGACGCGCTCGACGCCGTTCCGGTCCGGACCGGCGGGACGCCGTTCCAGCGCGAGGTGTGGGCGGCCCTGCGCGCGATCCCGATCGGGTCGACGACAACCTATGGACGCTTGGCGGCGATGCTTGGAAAGCCGGCGGCCAGCCGTGCGGTCGGCCTCGCGAACGGCTCAAATCCCGTCAGCATCGTCGTGCCCTGCCACCGCGTAATCGGCGCCGACGGGACTCTGACGGGCTATGGCGGCGGCCTTGCGCGGAAACGTTGGCTCCTCGAGCATGAAGGCGTCCGGCTGCCAGGGTTCGGAGCGAAGAGAACTGCCTGAGAGATCTGCCTGAGAGATCTGAGAGTGTCGGAAATCTACATCGACGGCGACGCCTGTCCGGTCAAGGATGAGGTGCTTCGGGTGGCGGAACGCCACGCGCTCATCGTCCACCTGGTCAGCAACCGCTGGCTCCGTGTGACCGAAAGCCCGCTGGTCCGTCGGGTCGTGGTGCCGGAAGGCCTCGACGCCGCGGATGACTGGATCGCCGAACATATCGGGGACAACGACATCGTCGTCACCGCTGATATCCCGCTAGCAGCCCGGTGCCTGAAGAAGGGCGCTCGCGCGCTCGGCCCGACGGGCAAGCCCTTCACCGAGAACAGCATCGGCATGGCTGTCGCGATGCGCGACCTGATGGCGCAGCTGCGCGACAGCGGAGAGATAAAAGGCGGCGGGCCGGCCTTTTCCAAACAGGACCGCTCCCGCTTTCTTGAAGCATTGGAGCAGATGATCCAGTCCATCCGCCGCGGGCGGTGATAGGGAGCTTTGCCCTATGATCGACGACCCGCAGCGCTTCGTCGTCATCACCGGCGGCCCCGGTTCCGGTAAGAGCAGCTTGATTGACGCTCTGGAACGGGAAGGCTTCGCCCGATCCGTTGAAGCGGGCCGGGCCATAATTCAGGATCAGCTCGCGATTGGGGGAAACGCCTTGCCCTGGTCGGACCCACAAGCCTTTGCGGAGCTGATGCTATGCTGGGACTTGCGGTCCTACCACATCGCCTGTGAGCGGCACGGCCCCGTCTTCTTCGATCGGGGTATCCCGGACATTGTCGGCTATCTGCGCCTCATGCAGTTGCCTGTGCCCGCCTATATGGACAGAGCTTCAAGGATGTTCCGGTACAATCGCCGCGTCTATATCGCTCCGCCCTGGCCCGAGATATTCGAGCAGGACGCCGAGCGAAAGCAGACGCTGGAGGAGGCCGAGCAAACCTATCAGGCAATGGTCGAAACCTATTCGGGCTATGGCTATGAGCTTGTTGCCCTGCCGCTTGCGCCGGTCGCAGAGCGCGTCGGGTTCATCCTCGATCGGCTCGGCAGCCGTGATTGAGTTTTGACGCGCGTTCCCTTTTCCGGCAGTGCCGCTTTCGTCAGCCATACAAAATCAGGAGGTCGGTATGTGGTTTGAAGGCCTTGCCACGCTGGCGACGGCGCTGTTCACCGGAGCGGCCATCTACGTCTCTCTCGTCGAGCACCCTGCCCGCCTCTCCTGCGGCTCCGCGGTCGCGCTCACCCAATGGCGACCAAGCTACAAGCGCGGCACCGCGATGCAAGCGCCCTTAGCCGTCGCCGGCGCCGTCCTCGGCATTGCGGCTTGGCTTACGGGCTCAAGCGCTGTCTGGCTCATTGCCGCTCTCGTCATCGGAGCGGTCGTCCCTTTCACGCTGCTCGTGATCTTCCCGACGAATCACCGGCTGGAGGACGAAGGCTTGGATGGAACGAGCGACCTGGCCCTGGGGCTCCTCAGCAAGTGGGGGGCGCTACATGCGGTTCGCGCCCTTCTGGGCTTGCTCGCCCTGGTTATGATGATATTCGCCCGCTAGTCCTCCCGCTTCTTGCTCAGTCTCCCGCCATCAGCTGCTGCGGTGCCTCGGTGGCAAGAGGGTCGCCGGGCGCCGTTTCGCAGTCCAGGCCGGGCAGCGCGATGACGCGATTGCCGTCGCGTTCGACGCGGGAGACGACGAAGCCGCGCTGCTCCATATAGGCCAGGAGACGTCGCGCCCGCCCCGGTGAATGGCTGCCGCAAGCCCGCGCGACCTCGCCGTCCGAGGGGCATGGTGCCTGCGTAACCGCGGCGCGGGCCAGCAGCAGGAACACGCCCCGGATGTCCTCCGGCAATTCCGCCGCCGCGGAAACCGCCCTCTCCCACTCCGGGCTGTCAGCCGTGGCGGCGTCGACGCCCGCACGGGCCATCACCAGCTTCCGCCGGAAAGCGGGCAGATCGAGCGCCTCGGCGCCGATCTTGTGCATCCGGCAGTGGACCAGGAAGTCCTGATAGAGGACCGCGACGGAGCGGAATGCCGCCTCCGGGTCGGCGAGGATCCGGCGCAGGATCTCGTCGAACACCGGCCCAAGCTCGGCGGCCCGCTCTTCGGCCGCCGGACCGGTCTCCGCCGGCGCCGGCCGCGACTGGGCCAGCTGTTGAAGGATTGCATCCGCACTCGCCGACGGAGCCGGCCGTCGCACGGGCGGCCGCGGTATCTCGGGCTCGCCCGGCTTCAGGATCAGTTCGTGAACGTCCTCCGGCGTCTCCGGCAGCGGCGTCAGCTTCGGGCTGCCGCTCCGTCCGGAGGTCTGCACCTCGCCGATCCGGATCGGTAGAGGGCGCTTGGCGAGTGCCGGGCCGAGTGCCACGAAGTGGCCGCGCTCCAGGTCCCGGAACATCTCGGCCTGCCGGCGCTCCATGCCGAGCAGGTCGGCGGCGCGCGCCATGTCGATATCGAGGAAGGTGCGGCCCATCAGGAAATTCGACGCCTCGGCCGCGACGTTCTTGGCGAGCTTGGCGAGGCGCTGGGTCGCGATCACCCCGGCCAGCCCGCGCTTGCGGCCACGGCACATGAGGTCGGTCATGGCGCCGAGCGAGGCCTTGCGCGCATCGTCGGAGACTTCGCCGGCCGCGGACGGGGCGAAGAGCTGCGCCTCGTCGACGACCACAAGCATCGGGTACCAGAAATCACGATCGGCATCGAACAGCCCGGCGAGAAAGGCCGCGGCGTGGCGCATCTGCATCTCGACGTCGAGATCCTCCAGATTGAGAACGACGGAGACGCGGTGCTCACGAACCCGGCCGGCGATCCGATGCAGGGCGCCCTCCGTGTGGGCGGCAGCGTCGACGACCATATGGCTGAACGCGTCCGCCAGCGTCACGAAGTCGCCCTCGGGATCGATAATGACCTGCTGCACCCAAGGAGCGCTCTGCTCGAGCAGGCGGCGGAGCAGGTGCGACTTGCCGGACCCGGAATTCCCCTGCACCAGCAGGCGCGTCGCGAGCAACTCCTCAAGATCGAGCGTCGCCGGCGTCTCCGCGCCCAGTCCTCGAGGCGTCGACGCCGATCCCATGTCGATGCGGACTTTCATTCAATTCCCCCTACCATGCCCCACCTCGTCCCGAAGAGCGGTCGGCGGCACATCCCTATATCGCAAATCGACCCGCGGAAACGAGAGCCGATTTGGAGGGTGGAGATGTTGCCTGCTGGCGTCGGGGTCCGCCGGGGGCCCGTGGCCCTGCCCCTATTCCGGTGGCGGCCGTGCGCTCCGCAGTTTCTTCATGGCGGAGCGGCGCCCTTTTTCATCCAGGCGACGGCGGCGTGCGCCCGCTGTTGGTTTGGTGGCCCGTCTCGGCACCGGCGGGACAGCAGCGCGACGAATCAGATCCACCAGCCGCTCCAGCGCATCCACGCGGTTGCGCTCCTGGGTGCGATAGCGCTGGGCGGTGATGACGAGCACACCGTCCTGAGTCACTCGCCGGCCCGCGAGCCGCTCCAGCCGCGCCCGCACATCATCCGGAAGCGTCCGCGAGCGGCGGACGTCGAAGCGGAGCTGAACCGCCGTCGCCAGCTTGTTCACGTTTTGACCGCCAGGCCCAGAGGCGCGGACGAAACTCTCCGCGATCTCCCGCTCGTCGATGGCGATGCTGTCGGAAATTCGGATCATCGCGGGAACCTATCCATTTGCGGCCGCTGCGTCACCAATTCCGCGTTAAGCAGCCGGTAACCACATCGGTTCACTATAAGTCGTCGGGACAGGCGATTGGTATTGGCGCACAGCTCGGCGAACAAGTACCCACAGGAATTTTAGCTTGGCGAATCCTCTTGCCCAGGAAACGAGTCTTCGGAACGAGCGAGACCGCTTTGTCGCCTTCGCTTTCGCCGCGGCGGATCTTCTTCTGGAAATCGACGCAAAGCGCAGCATCCAGTTCGCCTCCGGCGCCGCCCGCCAGTTCACGGGTCGCGATGCGTCCGCTCTTGTTGGACAATCGCTGCTAAATCTGGTTGCACTGGATGACCGCCGCCTTGTCGCCGCGGCGCTCGATCGTGTCAAAAGCGGCATGCGCTTTCAGCCACTCCCGGTCCGGTTTGCCCAGGGCAAGCAATCGGTATGGCTTGCCGGCTTTCGGCTGCCCGACAGCGACGGATTGACGCATCTAGCGGTGACAGGCGGCAAGGTATCCTGGAACCAAGTGCCGGCGAGCAACCGCGACGAGGCTACGGGGCTGCTCGCCGAAGCCGATTTCCGGGATCGGGCCACGACTTGGTTGCAGGCGAACGGCGACGGCGGCGACCACGCTGAGTTGACGCTGCTCGAATTGTCCGGGGTCCCTGAGCTTCAGTCCTGTCTCGACGGCGATGCCGGGGCCAATCTAATGGCCGATATCGGCGCGGTCCTGCGGGCGGCATCGCTTGAGGGCGATGCGGCGGTGCGCCTGGGTCCGGACCGGTTCGGGTTGCTTCATGAGCCCTCGGTCGAGATCGCCGACGTCGAACGGCACATCGCCACTTTGGCAGGCGATGCAGACCCCCGGGGCCGCGGCGTGGCCGTTCACCGTCACAGCCTGCAACTGTCGACAGCCGATCTGACCGCGGCCGATGGCGCCCGGGCACTCGGCTATGTCCTGTCGAAATTCGCCACCGCCGGCGTGGAGGCGCTGTCAACACCGTCGCTGGTCGCGGGCATGACGGAGCTTCTCGCCGAAACCGCGTCACGCATCACCGCATTGCGCCAGACAGTCGCCACTCGAGACTTCCACATCGTGCTTCAGCCGATCGTCAACCTGCGAACCGGCGTGTTGCATCATTACGAAGCGCTGCTGCGAACAGTCAAAGGAGAATCGCCCGTTTCACTCCTTGGCTTTGCCGAAAGCGTGGATCTGAGCAGCGAGGTGGATCTTGCCGTCTGTGAACGGGTGGTCCGCCTCCTGCTCGACAACGCCCAGCGAAACCCACTACCCGAGGTTGCGGTGAACCTATCCGCCCGCTCACTGGGCAGCGACAGCTTCGTGGCGACGCTGCGAACGATGCTCAATCGGAACGACTCGATCCGCAAGAAGCTAATGTTCGAGATAACCGAAACCAGCCAGATCGACGATCTCGCACACGCCGAGACTGTACTGCAGCGGCTTCGGCGTGACGGCCATCGCGTCTGCCTCGACGATTTCGGCACCGGCGCGACCTCGTTTCCCTATCTCGAGGCACTCACCGTCGATTTCGTCAAGATCGACGGCGCCTATGTCCAGCGCATGCTCTCGGTCGATCGCGATCGCGCGATCATCAAGGCGACGGTCGGCCTGTGCCGCGATCTCGGCATCGAGACCGTCGCGGAGATGATCGAGACGAAAGAGCAGGCGGAGGCGCTGCGCGGCCTCGGCATCGATTACGGTCAAGGCTATCTGTTCGGTCGACCTAGCGCGCCGCGCCCGGCGTGACCGGACGCCGCCCTGACATCGATGTGATCGGGTCAGGCTCTATCCCTGCCAAAAGCGGATCGGCCCGGTGTCGAGGTGAAGGAATCCGTCCTGCGGATAGTAGCCGATTCCGCCGACCTGCCGTTCCGCCGCAAGATATCTCAATCCCTTGGTTGAAAATCCGGACATGCGCAGATCGACGGCCTTGCCCTGGATGTGGAAGCTGTTCTCCGCGGCATGGACCCCCATCTCGATCAGCTGATGATTGGTCTGCTCCGAGCGATAGCCGCTCAGGATCGTGAACGGCTCGTCTGATTCCGTGGCGCGGTGCATCGAGCAGATGAGGTCGAGGAGCGCGCAATCGATGTCCTTCGCCGCCTCGGCCCGAATGTCGCGCATGAACCAGTTGACGGCCCGGAGCACAATCGGGTCGTAATGGCCGTCACGCCAATAGACCAGGTCGAGATTTTCAAGCGTGCGCGGATTGTAGAGTACAAGTCGGCGCTCGGAGAGACCGAGCAGCGCCTCGATCGACGTCCCGGTCTCGCTCCCGGTCGCTGCCGATCCAGCATTCGGCAGGAGCGCGGTCGCAAGCACGGCGCAGGAACCGGCGAGGACGTGTCGTCGCCCGAAAGATGAGTTCGAGATCCGGGCGGAACGACCCGCCGCTCGTCTTTGCGCCATGCTGAACCTCTCTGTAGTGCTGGGATGCATCCATGCTAGAGTACGATCCGATCAGGTTGACCCGACCTGATCAGTGAATCGTCCTCTCATTCAAACAATTCGAGACTGATCCACCGATCGAATCGATGTGATCGGATCAGGCTCTAGGCCGAGATAAGCCATCGGTCCAACACGCGAAGCGGAACGGATGTTCCTTGGCGGAGGACCGGGCGGATATTTTTCTATGCCCCGACTCGCTGCGCAGAGCAAGGGGGTCTGGCTGCAAAAAGGCGCATATGCTGGTTCGATGCGAACGGATCAGGTTCTGGCGCGACGCTGCAATGGCTGTGCCGAGAAGGTCGTGGGTTTCCGCTTTCTCCTTACCGTCCCTCGTAGTATTGTTTGCCGAGCGTTCACGTCGTCCGGTCGAGCTCGCCTCCATCGCGAGCTGGGTGGTCGGCTACGTCGCGAGCGGGACCGCGCTCACGATGACGGCCGTGATTTTCGCCATGATCGCCTGTTCCGCGCTGGCCTGTTTCCACCTCGTCTCGCGCAATCACCCGAGCTGCTGATTGAGGAAGTCGATCGTTCGCTCCCAAGCGAGCGCCGCAGCCGCGGCGTCGTAGCGCTCGGCCGAGCTGTCGTTGTGGAAGGCGTGATTGACGCCTTCATACATGTGCAGCCTGTAGTCGGTCCCGGCCGCGTCCAGGGCCCCTTGAAATGCCGGCACACCCGCATTGATCCGCTCGTCCAGCCCGGCATAGTGCAGCAGCAGCGGTGCCTGGATCTTGGCGACCTCGGTCGAATCGGGTGCGCGGCCGTAGAACACGACGGCCGCACCCAGCCGGTCGCCCGCCGCCACCGCGAGCTGTCCGACGACGCCCCCGCCCCAGCAGAAGCCGACCGCGCCGACCCGTCCGTTCGCGTCCGGTCGCGCCTTCAGGGCGTCGATCGCGGCGGCCGCGTCGCGAACCGCCTGCGCCGCGTCGAGCTGGCCGATCATCTCCCGGGCCCTGTCCGGGTCCCCAGGCGTGCCGCTGAGGGGCGACAGCAGGTCGGGCGCGAGCGCCAGGAAGCCGGCCAGGGCCGCGCGCCGCGCCACATCCTCGATATGCTGGTTGAGTCCCCGGTTCTCGTGAATGACGATGACGGCCGGGAGCGGACCGGAGGCATCCGCCGGCCGGGCAACATAGGCACTCACCCCGCCCGTGGCCCCCGGATAGTCGAGCCTCTCAACCGCGAGACGAGGATCGTCCGGCTCGACGACCGCCGCTTTGGCATAATTCGGCTCCAGACGGGCAAGGATCGCCGCCGCCGCCGCAGTGCCGCCGGCGAGCTGGACGAGGCGCGCGAGGAACACCCGGCGCTTCAGCGGTGCGTGCGTGTATTCGTCATAGAGGTCGATGATCGCCTGGTCCATTTCCCGCCTCCTTTGTCGTACCGCGAAGGGGTTTCTTTGAAGGAACGTGTTTGAAACGCCTCGGATCTCCGGTAGCTTAAGACTTCTTAAAGCTTAATCTACCTGAAATAGGTGTCATGGCACGAACGGCGGATATGCGAAACGATCCCTGCCGTTGTTTCGGATTTTCGATAGGACGCGTGAGGCATCCGGCCCCTCTCGCCGAGACGGAGCCGGTTCCATGAGCCTCGTTCGGCAAATCGTCGCGATCCTGATTCTTGTGACAATTGCGGGCGCCGCCTGGTATCTGACGGCACAGACTGCGGGCTCTCCGATTGCGGAGAGTGATCGAGCCGATCCGACGGCCCTGGTCGAGATCGCCGAAGCCCGCACCGGCGTGATCACGCAGCACGTCGAGGCGGTCGGGACCCTCCGGGCAAAGCAGTCGATCGCGATCAAGGCGAACGCCTCGGGACAAATTGCCGATATCCGGTTCGAAGCCGGCGAGCAGGTCGAACAGGACGAGGTTCTCGTCACGCTCGACCGCGAGATCGAAGAGGCCAATGCCGCCGAGGCCCGCGCGATGCTGCGGGATGCCGAAGCCCAATATGAACGGGCCCGGCAGCTCCTCGCCAACAAGACGGTCGCCCAGGCTCAGGTCGATGCGCTGAACGCCGCCTTCGCGGCGGCACGGGCCCGACTCGCGGCTGCGGAGCGGCGATTGCGCGATCGCCAGATCCGCGCCCCGTTCGCCGGCGTGGTAGGACTCCGCGAGGTGGATCTCGGTGCACGGATCAACGAGGATACGGTCGTCACGACGCTGGACGACCTGTCGGCGGTCGAACTCGAGTTTTCCGTTCCGGGAATCTTCTACGGTCGGATCCAGCGGGGCCAGGCGGTCGCGGCCACGACCGCATCCTTTCCGGATCAGACCTTCGCGGGCCGGATCGCCAGCATCGACACGCGCATCGATCCGATCGCTCGCTCGTTCCGGGTCCGGGCCGAGCTGCCCAATCCCGACAATGCGCTGCCGGCCGGCCTTTTCATGGTCGTGCGCGTGACGCTGGGGTCTCGGCCCAACGCCGTGATTATTCCGGAGGAGGCAGTCGTGGCTGAAGGGCGGTCCACCTACGTGTTCCGGGTTCGCGACGGCACCGCGGAGCGGGTCGAGGTCGAGCTCGGCCACCGTCAGGTGGGAGAAGTCGAGGTCCTGAAGGGTCTTCGGGCCGGCGATTCCGTCGTCGTCGCCGGATTGCAGCGGCTGCGCGACGGCGCTCCGGTGCGCGTCCGGCAGTCCCGTACCGTGCCGACCAGCTGAGCCGTCAGGCTGGTTTCCGTGACCCTCTCCGACATCAGCATAAAGCGCCCCGTCTTCGCCACCGTGCTCAGCGCGCTGATCCTGGTGGTCGGCTTGGCGTCGCTGCTGCGCCTGCCCGTGCGCGAGCTACCCGACGTCGACTCCGCGAGGGTCACCGTCTCGGTGGGTTACGAGGGCGCCGCACCGGAGATCATCGACACCGAGATCGTTGAGCTCATCGAGGGCGCGGTGAGCGGTATCGAAGGGATCCGCACCATCACCTCGCGGAGCCGTTTGGGATCGGCACGAACGGTCATCGAGTTCGAGTCCTCGCGCAGCATCGACGAAGCCGCCAACGACGTCCGCGACTCGGTCGGGCGCGTGACGGAGGACCTGCCCGAGGACGCCGAAGAGCCGCGGATCGTCAAGGCCGACAGCGACGCCGACCCGGTCATGCGCGTCTCGATCACGAGCGATCGGTTGATCCCGGCCGAGATCTCGGACTACACCGACCGCTTCATCGTCGACAGGCTTTCGACGCTGGACGGGGTGGCGCAGGTCGAGATCTCCGGCGAGCGGCGTTTCGCGATTCGGATATGGCTGGACCGGCAGGCGCTCGCCGCACGAAACCTTGCCGTCGAGGATGTCGAGGCGGCGCTGCGCCGCAACAATGTCGAGCTCCCGGCCGGCGAGCTGAAGTCGGAGATGCGGCAATTCACCGTGCGTACCGACACCCGTCTGCGCCGCGTCGAAGACTTCCAGAACATTGTCGTCGATCGGGTGGCCGGCTACCCGATCCGCCTCGCCGAGGTGGCGCGCGTCGAGCTCGGCGTCGAGGACGACGATTCGATCGTCCGGGCCGACGGCCGGGCGGCGGTGGGTCTTCGCGTGATCCGCCAGGCCCAGGCGAACACGATCGCGGTTTCTCAGCAGGTCCGCGAGCAGATCGACCTGATCCGGCCGACGCTGCCGGACGGCATGACGATCACCGTCAGCTCGGACGATGCGATCTTCATCGAGCAGTCGATCTGGGAGGTGGTGAAGGCGCTTGGAATCTCTGTCGCCCTGGTCGTGCTCGTGATCTTCCTGTTTCTTTATTCGCCGAGCGCGACCCTCGTTCCGGCCGTGACGATTCCCGTGGCAGTCATCGGCACCTTTGCCCTGATCCACGCTTTCGGCTTCTCGATCAATGTGCTTACGCTCCTCGCGCTGCTGCTGGCGATCGGGCTGGTCGTGGACGATGCGATCGTGGTCCTGGAGAACGTCCAGCGCAGAGTCGAGACCGGCGAGAAGCCCCTGGTCGCGGCCTTCCTAGGTACGCGGCAGGTGACGTTCGCCGTCGTCGCGACCTCTCTGACCCTCATCGCCGTGTTCGTGCCGATCTCGTTCCTGCAAGGCAGTGTCGGTCGGCTTTTTACCGAATTCGGCTTCGTCCTGGCGTCGGCGGTGGCCATCTCCACGCTCGTCGCGCTGACGCTTTGCCCGATGCTATGTTCTAAGCTGCTCAGGAGCGCGGGGCGCCCGGGTCCGATCGCCGGTCCAATTACCCGGGGACTAGAGACAGGCCTGCGCACTCTCGGCAACGGCTATCGCAACCTTCTCGACCAGACCCTGCGGATGCCGCTGGTGGTCCTTTTCCTCGCCGTCGTTTTTTCCGCGGCCTCGGTCTGGTTTTATACGACCTTGCCCAAGGAGCTGACGCCGACGGAAGACCGCGGCGTCTTCTTCATCCCGATCACCGCGCCGCAAGGCGCCACCATAGCCTATACCGACGAGAGCGTTCGGGAGATCGAGGCGATGGCGATGGACCTGCGCGACAGCGGAGAGGCGCGGCGCGTCTTCGCCCTCGTCGGCCGCCGCGATCAGGCGAACGAAGCCTTCGTCGTGGTCGGCCTGACCGACTGGTCGACCCGCGAGCGCAGCCAGGAGGAGATCATCCGCGCGCTCGTTCCCGAGGTCACGGCGGTCCCGGGGGTCCGTGCCTTTCCGGTCAGCCCGTCCGGTCTCGGCCAGGGAGGCAGCAGCCAGCCTTTGCGCATCGTCATTGGTGGGCCGAACTACGAGAGCATCCAGACATGGGCCGATGCTATTGTTCGGCGCGCGCGGCAGAACCCGAAGCTGGAGAATATCGAAACGGACTTCGAAGCCACGCAGCCGCAGTTCAATGTGCTGATCGACCGCCGGAGAGCCGACGATCTCGGCGTCGAGATCGAGCAGATCGGGCGCACGCTGCAGACGATGCTCGCCTCGCGCGAGGTCACCGACTATATCGATCGCGGGCGCGAATATCCCGTCATCCTGCAGGCGCAGGAGGACGACCGCGGCACGCCGACGGACCTCGCCAACATCTTCATCCGGTCCGGATCGACCGGCCAGCTCGTGCCCCTCACGACCTTGGTGACGCTGGAGGAGGTCGCCTCGGCGCCCGAGTTGCGGCGCTATGATCGCCTACCCTCCATCACCATCTCGGCCGCGTTGGGTGAAGGATACGATCTGGGCTCGGCGATCGACTTCATGCGCGAGATCGCGGCCGAGGAGCTGCCGGTCGAGGCACGCCTCGGCTTCGCCGGGCAGTCGCGCCATTATCTGGAAACCTCCGGCGGCGTGCTGATGACCTTCGCGCTGGCGCTGGTGATCGTCTTCCTCGTGCTGGCCGCCCAGTTCGAGAGCTTCGTGCATCCGCTGATCATCATGCTCGGGGTGCCGCTGGCCCTGACAGGCGGGCTTGCGTCGCTGTGGCTCACTGGCAACTCGCTGAACGTCTACAGCCAGATCGGCGCCGTCCTGCTGATCGGCCTGGTCGCGAAGAACGGAATATTGATCGTCGAGTTCGCGAACCAGCTTCGCAGTCAAGGCCTGTCGATCAGGGAGGCGATTCTCGAAGGCTCCGCTCTGCGCTTCCGCCCCATCCTGATGACGGTGGTCTCGACGATCCTCGGCGCCCTGCCCCTGGTGCTGGCCACCGGCGCGGGCGCCGAGAGCCGGATGGCCATCGGCGTCGTGGTAATCGGCGGTCTCGGTTTCGCGTCGATCCTGACGCTGTTCGTGACGCCCGTGCTCTACCACCTCCTCGCCCACCTCACGCGGCCGGTCAACGCGATCGAGACTGAACTCACGGCGTCCTTGGCGGAACGGCAACGGCAGCCCGCCGAATAGCACTCTCAGGATCTTTCGTATCGCGCTCGTGCCGGCCGCGCGACATGCCGGACGATCGTTACGATCAATGCCCCGAGCGTGAGCCACGACAGCACATCCCAGACCCCGTCGCCGAGCAGGGCGGACAGGAGGCCAAGGGCGCTGAGTAGCGCCAGCAGGGTCGGGATGGCGAACACGCGGTAGGCATACGTCCCGCGCGCGGCGGCCGGCTTTCTCACGATGCCTCGCGAGAGACGGTCGCAAGCGGCTTGGCCTCCCCGCGCTCGATCTCAGCGATCCGCGTCTCGACCGATGTCTTCCGCCGCGCAACCCAGAGATAAAGGCCGCTGCCGAGCACGATGATGGTGACAATGTCGAGCAGCGCCCAAATGATCTTCATCGGCATGCCGCCGTAGTCGCCGAAATGCAGCGGCTGCGAGACCAGCAATGCGGTCACGTACCACGGCATGTCGCGCGCGTCGGTTAACTGCCCGGTCTGTGCGTCGACGAGCGCCGGCTTGAGCAGCCGCTCCGTCAACGGCGTCTCGCCACGCATGAAGACGGCATAGTGATGATTGCTCGCGAACAGCGAACCGGGGAAAGCGACGAAGGACGGCACCATGCCTGGTGCGGCGTCGCGCGCGGTGGCGATCGCGCGGTCTAGGGAGCCGAGCCCTTCCAGTGGCGGCGCGTCGCGATAGGGCTCGACCATGGCCGCAAGCTGGTCCGAGCGCCAGAGCTGGATGACGAGATCGGCCCAGGTGTTGATGACCCCCGTCCCGCCGACCACCAAGGCCCAGGTCAGCGTGACGATGCCGAGCAGATTGTGCAGGTCGAGCCACCGCACGCGCCGGGACCTGTCGCTGCGTACCGTTCCGAATTCGAGCCGGCGCATGAATGGCCCGTAGACGACCACGCCGGAGATGATCGCCACAACGAACAGCAACCCCATGAGCCCGAGGAACAATTTGCCGGCAAGCCCGGCGAACATATCGACATGCAGCCTGTAGAGGGTGAACATCAGGCTGCCCTGCAGCACTGGCTCGCCCAGCACCTCGGCAGTGCGCGCATCGACCACGAGCAGGCGGTTGTTCTCCGGCGATGCGGCCGGCGAAGCGGCCAAGCTGAGATAGACGATGTCCGGCTCGTCAGGGTCCCAGCTGACGAACTGCACGAACTCGTCCGGGTACAGGCGCTCCCCCGCTTCGATCACGTCGTCGACCGGCGCCATCGGCGTCCCTTCAGGCAGAGCCGGCGCCTCGACTGCATTGCCCAGTAGATGCTCGATCTCGTGATAGAAGATCAGCGGCAGGCCGGTCAGGCAGAGCATCAGCAGGAACGCCGTGCAGACCAGGCTCGTCCATTTGTGAATGCGATACCAGAACTTGATCGTTTTCGTTCGGAGCATGGTCAGAATGTCATCTCCAGGCCGACGCCGAAGGTTCGCGGATACAGCAGGTTGGCAACATCATCCGCCGGGGTCGCGCCCGGGGTGAGCAGAACCGGCTCGTCTGCGTCGAAAAGATTGTTGATGAAGGCGAACAGCCGCAGGCTCGTAAAATCGGTGGAGAAGCTGTAGCCGATTTGGGAATTGACGACGAAATAAGGATCGGTCTTTCCACGCGGATTGTTGTTGATATCCGAGAAATAAGCGTCCGAGTAGCGGGCGTCCGCACTGATCTCGAAACCGCTCGAATGCCGGTAGATGCCCCCGAAGTCGGCGGTGAAGGAGGGCGCCTGCGGCAGCTCGTTGCCCTCAATGCCGGACCCCGGATAGTCCTCGATCTCGGTCTTGAGGAGGCCGACGCCGCCGAAGAGCTCCAGCCCCGGCAAGGCCAGCCATCTTGCCCCGACCTCCGCGCCGTAGGTCACGGCCTTGTCCGCATTGCGAACGACCACAGACCATGCGGCCGGATCCGGATTCAGGTCGAACGGAAGCTGCATGTCCTTGTAGTCGGAATAGAACAGGTTGCCCGTCAGGCTGAGCTTGCCGTCATAGAGGTCGGCGCGCGCATAGGCCTCGTAGTTCCAGACATATTCGGGATCGTAGGTATAGCTTTCGAAGGGCGCATCGTAGGTGAAGCCCGCGCCGCCGCCGTTATAGCCCCTCGACACGATGGCGCCGACCGTCAGCTCGTCGGTCGCGTGCCAGGCAACGCCGAGCTTGGGCAGGAAGACCTCATAGGTTTCCTCGAAGTCGATGACAAAGGGACCGGTCCCGCCGTCGCGCTTCCGATGCTCCTCTTCGTACCGGCCGCCCAAGGTGACGTCGAAATCGTCCAGGACAGAAAGGGTCCCTTCGGCGAAGACCGCCGCCGTCGTGGTACTGTCGTCGAATGTTCCACCGCCGAACAGATCGATGGATTCGTCCTGGTCGGCGCTGAAGAGATAGACGCCACCTAATCCGTTCAGCCGTCCGTCGAGACCCCAGAATCGCAAGCGCGGCTCCGCGACCAACTCGGTGGCGTCGATCGTCGCATTGCCGTCTCCGGGACGAGCGTGGCGCTCGACGCGTAGATCAGTCGCCGAGAACGTGCCCTCGACCGTGAGATTGTCGTTGAGGTCCAATGTCGTGTCGATGATCCCGCTCGTCGCGCGCGGGTTGAACACCGGCATGTCGGGATAGGAGACCACATGCTTGTCGAAGGGGCGCTTGACGCTCTCCGTTTGCGGTGCGGTGTGGTCGGAGTGGTTGACCGTAAGGACGGTGGAGAACCCTTCGATACCCTTGGGCTCGATCAACAGCTTGCCTCGGACGGTGGTCGACTCGAACTCCTCCGGGTCGATGTCGAGATAGGGGTCCATCTCGACGAAGCTCTCGCTCGTCCTGCGATCGAAGGCCAGGCGAAACGCCAGCTGATCCTCGATGATCGGTCCGGAGACGAAGGCCGATCCCTGCCGGGTCTCCTCGGTTCCGGCGATGAGGCGCGCGCCGGCCTCATAGTCGTAGGTCGGGTCCTTCGTCTTGACCACCACCGCGCCGGCGATGGCGTTGCGGCCCTGCAGCGTGCTCTGCGGCCCCCGCAGCACCTCCACCTGCTCGACATCCCACAGCGCGACGTCACCGAAGATGACCTCGTTGAAGCTTGCCGGCCGTCCGTCGATCTGGATATTCAGCCGCGGCCTGACACCGGCGAAGAACGCGTCGGCTCCTTGCGCCGGGCCGGTGCCGTCGACGCCGCGTACGGCCGGTGCCAGGTTGGTCGTTCCTGTCGTGGTGACGTTCGGAATCCGCTCCAGAAGGTCGTTCGTCGACTCGATGCCGGGCCGCTCCTCGATGGCTTCGGAATCGAAGACGACGACACTGGTGGCCGTGTCCTGGAGGGATCGGGTCACGCGTTCACCGGTCACCATCACCGGGGCGAGCGTGACGACGCCGGACTCCGCCTGTGCCGCCTGCACCTTCTCCAGCGTGACCGTCGTCGGATCGGTGAACCGGTAGGTAAGGCCCGTGCCCGCCAGCAGCCGGCGCAGGGCCTGTTCCGGCGGGAAGGAGCCGGAGAGGCCCGGAGACGTCAGATCCCGCGCCAGTGTCGAATCGAAGATGAGCTGGATGCCGGTCATATCCGAGAACGCAAGCAGTGCCGGGATCAGCGGCTGCTCCGCGATATCAAACTTTCCCTGATCGGCGACCTGAGCGACCTGTAGCCTGCCGCCGCTCGTGCTCTGCGACGTCGCCCGTTCCAACTGGCGCAGTCGATCCTCCCAATCTGCGGCACCGGCCGGTGCCGCGCCGACCGAGCATAAGACGGTGCCGGCGAGTAAAGATCCCAGCAGCGCGCCGCGCCCCGGCCGGACTCTCAACTGTCGGACTCTCGATCGATTCCCGCCGGAGAAAGGCACCCTTGCTTCTCCATCCACGCCACGCGCCCCCTGCCCCATAATTCCGGTCTCCGTTCCCCCGCCTCGCCGTTCGGCAAGCATTGAGCCATGCAAATGCGATCGAGACGCATTTGCGCCTCTATCCTCTTCGACGAACGACGGAAGCGGGGGAATTAGGTCTGTCAGAAAAAAAGTGCGGCGATTTCGCCGTGCCCGCAGTTTCGGCTTATCCCGCCGGGGAGACGAACAGCAGGAAGTCGGTCACCCGCAAGATCTGAACCGGTAGGCTGTCGGCGATCGCCCGAAGCGCATCGTCGGTCCGGCGCGTGTCGAATACTGCCGTCACTGAAATTTCCGCGATCCGACGATCCGTTATGACGATCCGGCCGCTGCGATAGCGCTCCAGCTCGGCGATGACGTCGCCCAGCGGCGCGTCCTGGAAGATCAGGCGATCCCGCCGCCATGCGAGGACGGTCGGGAGATTGGCCGGGCGCACCGGCCCCAGCCTGCCGGGGCCGTATCGAACCTGCCGCCCCTGATCGACCGTCACGGCGCGGCCCTCGCCTGCCGAGACGGCGACCGCATGCTCGGCGACGGCAACCGTGACCGCCTCCCCTGACTGCTTCACATTGAAAGCGGTGCCGAGCGCCTGAATACGGCCGCCGGTGGCCTCGACCACGAAGGGGCGGGCAAGGTCCTGCGCGACAGTGAAGAAAGCCTCCCCGTCATGCAGCACGGCACGGCGCACAGACCTGTCGGACTCGATGGAAAGTGCCGTGGTGCTGCCGAGTTCGGCGACGGAGCCGTCGGGCAGCGTCACGGCTCGACGCTCCGCGACCGCCGTGCGGTAATCGGCGAACCACTCCGGCCGCGTCAGCAGATAGCCGCCGGCCGCTCCGACGACAGCCGCCGCCGCGCCGCGCATCCAGGCGCGCCGGCTCGGCCCCAGTTGCGTCCGAGACATCCTTGCCGCGAGGGGGGCGGCCCGGCTCGCGCGAATCGCCGGTCTCATGATCTCGGCATGGGACCAGACATGCTGGGCCCGGCTCCAGGCGACCGCATGCGCGGGATCGCGGCCGAGCCATTCGGCGAAGCGCTGCCGGTCGGCATCGGTCGCCTGCTCGTCGCGCAGCAGGACAAGCCAGCGAAGCGCCTCTTCGATCAGCGGATCCTGCGATTCTTCCTGCATGCTGCACCCTGGTCGGCACCCGCGCGTCGTCGCGGGCCGAACTGCGCGTGACCTTCCGCGTCAGCCGGCACCATGGCCCGGCATCACGGCTTGCCACCGCCTTCTACTGCCTATGACGTGCCATCAGGAAGATAGCTTTAGGCCTTGCTCGCAATTTTCGCGGGTGCGGGGTCCATTTCCCTTTCGAGCGCGGCCAGGGCCTTCACCATATGCACCATCACCGTGTTCCGGGAGATGCCAAGCCGCTGCGCGACCTCGTTATAGGGCAGCCCCTCAAATTTGTGCAGAATGAAGACCTCGCGGCAGCGGGGCGACAGCCCGCCGACGATCCGAAGCAGGCGATCCAGCTCGCTTCGGTGAACCGCCGCGGCCTCGGGCGACGGCGCCGGGTCGGACACGGCCGCAACCGCTTCCTCACTGGCCCGAACCTCGATCCTCTGGCCGACATGGCGCAGATGATCGAGAGCGAGGTTCGACGCAATCCGAAAGAGATAGGCCTGCGGATTGACGAGCGCGGCGGTGCCTTTGCAATTGGCGGCGCGCAGCCAGGTCTCCTGGATGAGATCCTCGACAAGCGCGACGCTGCCCAGCCGACGGGTCAGGAGGCGCGTCAACGCATCCTGGTGCTCGGCAAAAATGGACAGCAGCTTGTTACGTGTGTCGGACATCGCCCGCGGCGGCATCGCTCGAATCAAGGTCGCGGCCGAGCCTAGCCGAGTTGCGATTAATTCGCAATAACTGCGAGGTCGGTATACCGACTATCGATGCTCTACGATGCCGCGCCGTGAGCCCTGAAGGTCTATTAACCGCCCCAGCGGCAATAACCTTAACATCTTCTGGAAGATTTCAAGTTTTCTGCCCATTTCATACATTTGACTTAAAAACGTGTGGCATTGATATTTTAATCTAGTCATGCGCGCACGGCGTCAGTATGGTCGCCGGCAGGCAATCTCAAGTATGGGGGCACCAATCATGACGATGGTGAGCGGCGAGGCGCAGTCCTCGCGCCGGCGATTTACTGCCGGCTTTCAAAGAAGGTATCTGGCCCGTTCTAACGGCTTTCATGGATTGGGCGTGCAAGGCGCGCCTGCGCGTAAATGCGTAAGAAAAGGACAAGCGGCATGAAGAGCTACGAGCAGCTGCTCGGGGCCGAGGGCCGCCGGGTCTTTTTTCGCGCGGAGCGCTTCAAGGCCCAGAATCTCCTCTCGCCCAGGCTGGTGAGGCTCGATGTCGACGATGTTGCCCTCCGGCTCCTTGATTTCAGCCTGAGCGGCATCGCCGCCGTCGATGCGCCGGTCGCCGACTGGTCCGAGCGGGTCGGCGAGACCGTGGAGGTGCGTATCGGCGTCGGCCGGGAAACAGCGCATCAGGGCCGCGGCCGCATCTGCCGCGTCGAACCGACCACGATGGGCCCGAAGCTCGGCATCCGCTTCGTCGAGGGTTATCTCGACATCGGCGAACTGATGGCTCGGCACGAGGAGGCGGCGCTCCGCCAGGAGCTGGACGGCGGCCTGGAGGCCGAGATCGACAGCATCTGCCCCGGTTATCGGCTGCTTTGCGCCGACGTTATTTATTTCCTGCGGCGCTACAAGGCGATGCTCGAGCGGGTCGCTGAGACCGCGCCGCTGGCCGTCGGCCGGCGCAACCGGCGCCACCCGGACGAGATCCTCGATTACTGCGAGGAGAAGGCGATTCCCGAGTGGCGCCGGCTCTGGGAGCGCGGCGGTGAATTGGTCGCGGCGGTGATGGACGACCCCGAAAAGCTTCGCGCGGTCAAACGCTTCACCGAGCTCGTGGTAACGCCGGAGTTCATGGCGGCGCCGATCTGGCAGCGCAGCTATGAGAAGCCGCTCGGCTACCCCGGCGACTTTCAGGTGATGCGGCAGGTCTATGATTGGCAGCGGATCGGCGACACCACCTATGGTCAGCTCGTGCACCGGCTGGGCCTCGACGTCGCGGAATGCATCGCGACGCGCATGGTGGCGATCAAGCAGACGATCGCCGAAACCGTCGTCTCCGCGCCGGACGACGGCGGGCCCGTCAACGTTCTCAGCCTCGGCTGCGGCCCGGCTCAGGAGGTCGCCAACTACCTGCGCGTTCCGAAGCTGCCGCGGCCCGTCTCCTTCACGCTGATCGATCAGGACGAGACCGCGCTCTCCTTCGCCTATGAGCAGACCCTGCCGGAGGTGGCGCGCTTCAACGGTCAGGCCGCCGTCTCCTGCCTCCATGTCTCGTTCACACAGTTGCTGAAGGCCTGGTCGGTCCTGAGCGAACTGCCGAAGCAGGACCTGATCTACAGCGTCGGGCTCATCGACTATCTGGCCCTGCGCCGGGCGCGGACGCTGATCACCACCCTCTACGAACAGCTCAAGCCCGGCGGCCGTCTCGTGATCGGCAACATGCGCGAAACCGAGATGAGCAACCTCTGGCCGATGGAGTTCATCTGCGACTGGACGGTGATCTATCGCAACGAGGCCGATATGCGCGCCCTCGTCGAGGGGCTTTCGCCGGCGCCGGTGATCGAAGCGGTCACGCCGGACAGTACGGGACGCGTTTATCTGCTCTACGCCCGCAAGCCTGGCTAACAGCCGGATCCCCCCTCCCCCAGCTCAGCTGGGGGAGGGCCGGCTCAAAGCCGAAGCCTTCCGGTATCAGACCGCCGAGCGCATGGCCGTGTCCTGCCTCTGGCGGACGACGCGCCAAGCCGGCAGCCCGACAGAGATCGTCGTGCCTGCGCCGAGCTGGCTCTCGAGCACGAGTGTGCCGCCATGCAGCTCGGCCAGCTTCTTGACGAGCGGCAGCCCGAGCCCGGTGCCGCCCTTCTCCCGGGTATAGGTGCTGCCCACCTGCACGAAGGGTTTTAACACCTGCTCCAGATCCTCCTGCGCGATGCCGATACCGCTGTCGACGC
The DNA here is from genome assembly GCA_003576685.1 of Virgifigura deserti. Lineage (GTDB taxonomy): Bacteria > Pseudomonadota > Alphaproteobacteria > Dongiales > Dongiaceae > Virgifigura > Virgifigura deserti. The sequence continues at coordinate 173,386 of QOZR01000001.1, read as the reverse complement.
AGCGGATCACGCAGTCGCCTGAGGCGTTCAGACCGGCCGACAGCAGGATCTCGCCGCTACGCTCGGTGAACTTCACGGCGTTCGACAGCATGTTGAGCAGGATCTGGCGGAGATAACGGCGATCGGCATAGAGCTCCAGCGGCGTTTCCGGCGTCTGCAGCGCAAGCCGCAGCCCCGCTTTCGTCGCGTCCTGTCGCAGCATGCGGAGCGCCTCCTCGAGAAGCTGGTCGAGTTCGAACGTCTCCTCGCTCAGTTCCAGCGCGTTCGCCTCCGCCTTCGCCAGGTCGAGGATATCGTTGATGATCCCGAGGAGATGCAGGCCGCTGCCGTGAATGTCCTGGGCGTAATCGCGGTAGCGCTCGAGGCCGATCGGCCCGAGTATTTCGGTCTTGAGGATTTCCGAAAAGCCGATGATCGCGTTGAGCGGCGTCCTCAGCTCATGGCTCATCGAGGCAAGAAACTCGCTCTTGGCGTGGCTCGCCGCTTCCGCCTCGCGCTTCAGTGCCGTTTCCAGCGCGTGCGCGTGCCGAAGGGATTCCGTGTGCACGAATTTCTGACGGACCAGGAGCTCAATCACATAGGCCGAGAAGATCCCGACGCCGACCGACATCAGAAGGAAGAAACTGTTGTTGGCAAGGCTGAGGACGGGAAGCGGGTTGATGAAGAGAGCGACGACCTCGTAACCGCCGACCAGGCAAACCGAGACGACCGCCGCATAGCTGTGCCGCAGCCGGATCAGGGTCGCGGAATAGCTGACCACCATGATGAGGCCGGCATAGTAGCGGTCGGCCGCCGGCATATCCATCACACCGACCATCACGAGAATGCCGATGCCCGCCGTGGCCATGGCGAGGCTGAGCGCCGCCTGGGAGTAGCGATAGAAGTACGACGACCAGGTGAAGAGGGTGACGCCCGTGAGGATCGGCACGACGAAAAGAAAGCGGGCCGACCAGACAGTCGCGAGATGCGGCCCGGCGACCACATAGTCCAGGATGCCGAAGATGGCGTAGAGCAGCGCCGCGAGGCCGAGGCTGAGCCGCACGATTGGCAGCCATTGCCGCAGCTGCTCGCGGTAGAACCGGTCTTCCACCTCCGGATCGGCGAAGCGCAGGGTGAGCGGATGGATTCGGAGCCCAGCGCCTGCGCCGCCGGTCTTGCTCGCCTCCGGGCTGTTCCATACTGGTTCCATGAGACTGCAGTCGAAGAGTCCCTACCGCGCCTGCTTCTGCTTAGATAGGAGGCACCGGATGGGTAAAGATCGCTTTAATCTAAGAAATCCGTCCGGCGCGCTTCAGGCATCATTAACCATCGCCTGACATCCTCCAGTCGCCTGACATCCTCCAGTCATTGAATCTCTGGAGGAATCCCATGCCGCTTGGCCGCGCCACCACGCTTGCGATCGCCTCCATAGCGACGACCGCGCTCACGACCACAACTGCGCTGGCCTCCGGCTATGCCATCTAGCAACAGAGCGCGAGCGCCCTCGGAAATGCTCTCGCCGGCAGCATCGCGGGGGCCGAGGATCTCACCTACGGCTTCTTCAACCCCGCCGCCTTCGCCCGCCACGACGGAGTCCAGGCAGCCACGGTCGGCACGCTGATCGCGCCGCACGCCGCCTCGGAAAACGCTATCGGCACCACCGCGGCCGGCACATCGGCCGGCGGCGGCTCGGGCGGCGGCGACGTAACGCCGCACCAGTTCGTGCCGGCCTTCTATAGCCTCGTTCCGTTGGGCGAGGACCTCCGCCCCGGCCTCTCGATCACCGTGCCATGGGGCCTGGGATTCGATCTCAGCCTGCTGTTCGAGCCCACCAACCGCCTGCGCCTTGGCCTCACCACGACGGACTGGAACGATAGCTGGTTCTTCGCGCTCAGCGCCACTTGGCGTCCGGCTCCCGTCTGGACGCTCCGTGCCGGCGTCGCCTTCGACCAGTCTCCGGTGCCCGATCGCACCCGCGACCCCCGCATCCCCGACGCCGACCACCAATGGCTATCGCTGGGGGTCGGTTACGAGCCGGCGCCGGGATCGCGCTCGAAGCCGCCTATATGCATCTTTTCATGGACAAGGCGAGGATCGATCTCGATCAGGCTCTGCCGGGCAATGCGCTGCGGGGCGACCTGAGCGGCGGAGTCGAAAGCCGCGCCGAGCTGCTCTCTCTCCAGCTCCGCCTGTCCTTTTGGGACATCTCCGGCAGCTCAGTATCCCCGCATGTAGAGCTGGCTGCGCACGAGCGCGGCGTCGCGCTGCTGGTCGGCGCACCGCTCATGTTCAGCCGTTCCGACTGGGCCCGCCGCAAGACAGGCTTCATTGATGTAGTTCGACATGCAGGCGCCGAACGCATCCGAGGTGGAATCGTATCCCTGCGCCTGACAGTGATCGAACGGATTCATCGCGACGGTTTCGCCGCCCTCCTCCGTGGCGCAGGCTCCAAGCAGGCAAAGCGCCAGTATGGTGAAGATGCTCCGCATCATAGCCTTGTCCTCCACCGATTCGAACGATGACGAAGATTATCCGAAGCAGGTTTCCGATGATGGCCCAGATGAATTGCTTGTCCTGCGTGATTCCGCCCACTTCGCGCTCAATCCCTGTCCGGGTGAACGGCCTGATGGCAACGCCATCTGCGCAAGAATTATCGGCGTCCCCCTCGCGGCGACCCACATCATCCGCCCCAGCGGATCTACCGGAAGCGTGATCAAGAGTCTGGCGCCGACGCCGAGGCATTCTGGCCGCCATCATCGGCATGGTCGGCGGCAGCACCGGCGGCACTCAAGAACGCGCGGCGGGACCAATCTTGTTCATCGGCAATCCCTTCATCCAGCCCCACCCCCCAACACCGAACACACGCCTGCCGAAAAGGTTCCGGAACGGCAACGATCATGGCTCGGCTGCAGGGCCGATCGCGAGCAACCCGGAGGCGACCCGCTGCCTACCCCCGTGCGCCTTGTTCACGTCGGCGCGGTGCGTATATGATTGCCGCAATCGGCTCTGCAGTTTCCAGAAAGGTGCCAAGCCGATGGAGCGAAAGCTCGCTGCCATCTTGGCCGCCGATGTCGTCGGTTACAGCCGCCTCATGGGCGACGACGAAACCGGCACGTTCGCCGTGCTCAAAAGTCGACGGAAGGACATCTTCGAGCCTCTTGTCGCCCGGCATCGCGGGCGCATCGTCAAGCTCATGGGGGACGGGGCGCTGGTGGAGTTCGCCAGCGCCGCCGGCGCGGTCGAATGCGCGGTCGCCATGCAGCAGCGCATGATGGACGCCAACAAGGACCTCCCCGCGCATCGCCGCATTGACCTCCGGATCGGGATCAATCTGGGCGACGTGATCGCCGATGCCGGCGATCTGTTCGGTGACGGCGTCAATATCGCCGCGCGGCTCGAGACGTTGGCGGAGCCCGGCGGCATCTGCGTTTCGGCGAAGGTGCATGAGGAGGTCGCCCGCAAGCTCGACCTCTCCTTCGAGGAACTCGGAGAGCATGAGCTGCGCAATATCCCGACGCCTGTTCGCGTCTTTCGCATCCGGCTTGGCGGCGAGGCCCCGCGCCCGAAACCGGCGACGCTGAGTCTGCCTGCCAAGCCGTCGATCGTCGTTCTTCCCTTCGTCAATATGAGCGGCGAGACCGAGCAGGACTTCTTCGCGGACGGCCTGACCGAGGACATTCTCACCGAGCTGTCCCGTTTCCGCGATCTGTTCGTGATCTCCCGCAACTCGGCCTTCAAATACAAGGGCCAGGCGATCAGCGTGCAGCAGGTTGCCAAGGAACTGGGGGTCCAGTACGTGGTCGAGGGCAGCGTACGCAAGGCAGGCCGCCGTGTCCGCGTCACCGTCCAGCTGATCGACGCCGAGACGGACCGGCATGTCTGGGCCGAACGCTATGACCGCCAGCTCGAGGATATCTTCGCCATTCAGGACGAGGTGACCTCGACGATCGCCTGCACCCTTCCCGGGCGCGTCGAGGCCGCCGCGCGCGACCGGGCCGCCCGCAAGACACCGGCCAACATGGCGGCCTACGAGTGCGTGCTGGCGGGCAAGGTCCTGCATCACCGCTCGACTCCCGACGACAATGCCGAAGCCTCGCGCCTGCTCGCCCGTGCCCTCGCACTCGACCCCAATTACGCGCACGCCCATGCCTGGATGGCCTGCATCTTCGGTCAGGCCTGGGTCCATGGATGGTGCGAGGACCGGGATGCGACCTGGGACAGGGTGGCCGAGGAGCTGCAGACGGCGCTTGCCCTCGACGACAATGACAGCGACGTCCACCGGATTCTCGCGGCCTTGAACGTGGTGCGGGGCGACCTCGACAAGGCGACCTACCATCAGGAGCGGGCGCTGAGCCTCAATCCCAACGACGACCTCATCGTCGTGCAGCAGGGCGAGATCCTGACTTGGCTGGGACAACCGGAAGAGGGGATCGACTGGATCCGGAAGGCGATGCGCCTTAACCCCTATCATCCGGAACGCTTCTGGAATCATTTGGGCCGGGCCTATTTCGTGGCGCGCCGCTATTCCGAGGCCGTCCTCGCCTTCAAGCGCATCACCATGCCGGATCACCTGCACCACGCGTTTCTCGCGGCCTCCTATGCTCAAATGGGCGATGAGACGGCGGCAGCGGACCATGTGCGGGAGGTTCTGAAGCGAGAGCCCGAGTTCACCGTGGAGAATTACCTCTCCACCCTTCACTACCGGCACGACAGCGACTTGGCGCATCACCGCGAGGCCCTGCTGAAAGCCGGCCTGCCGGCATGACCGAAGGCTTCACGATGCTGCGACCTAACCAGCGCTGACTGACATCCGGGCCCCGCCGGCGTTCAGTCCACCGGGTGACGATTCGGCGCGGCATGCATCCATCCCGCGAGCGTCACCCACAATGCCACCAGCGTGCTCTGAAGATTCGAAATCGTCGGCGTCTGCTGGCGCGTAGCTGGATCCGGCGTCGCATCGGAGGGTGCCTCCGGTGTCTTGCCGAGAGAATCGCTCATGAATGCGCCGACGACAAGGACGGCGTGATCATCCAGGCGATACATTGCGTTCGCCTCCTCAGGAGCGCCCCATCTCCAAAGACTACCGGATCACCGTTTACCCCGCTGTGACTGTGATCACAGCAGCGGGCTTACCCCTGGCGGGGCCTACCCCTCGGCCGGCCGCGCGCTCGGCAACCGGCGACGTGCATCGTAAGGCGCCTCCGGCCGAACTCCCACACGCGCGGTAAATGCCAGCAGCGTCGGCTCGTCGGCCAGCAGGAAATCGAGAACCGTGCCGAGGAACCGGGCATCGCCCGCGCGCCGCGTCAGGTCGCCCGCGGACGTGCCGGTAGCGCCGATGAACCGCCCGAGACGGTCCGAGTCGTCCGCGACAAAGCCGAGGGCGCGGAGGGCAAGGATCTCGGCCTCGATCTGCGGCGTGAGAGAGCTGGAGGAAAACGGCTGCATGGCGTCTATCCTTTCCGATGCATGAAGCGCGTACGTTCTCTATTTGTTCCTTCATTCCACAGCGGCCCGCGGAAGTCAATATATGTCATGAGACGCGTGTTAACGTCCCTCTCTCGAACACATGGAGGAATCACCATGACCCGCATCGATACCGCCTTCCTCTTCGATCTCGACGGCACGCTTGTCGACAGCGTCTATCAGCATGTCCTCGCCTGGCAGGAGGCGCTGGAGTCCGAGGGCATCGCGTTGTCGGTATGGCGCATCCATCGCAAGATCGGGATGAGCGGTGGCCTCTTCACCAACATCCTGCTGCGAGAGACGGGGCTCGAGATCAGCCAGGACCGGCAGGACCGGCTCCGCCAGCGGCATGCCGAAGCCTACAAGCGGCTGTCGGCAGCTGTCCGGCCCCTGCCTGGCGCCCGCGAGCTGCTGGCCTACCTGACCGACACCGGCAGCCGCTGGGCCATCGCGACCAGCGGCCGCATGGAAACCGCCCGCCCCACTCTGGAGGCGCTGGGCGTCGATCCGGACCGCACGCCCGTGGTGACGCGCGATCTCGTGAAGTATGCCAAGCCCGACCCGGACCTGTTCCTCGCGGCGGCCGAGCGGTTGGGCGTCGGCATCGAGACGGCCGTCGTGGTCGGCGACAGCATCTGGGACATGCTGGCGGCCCAGCGCGCCCGCGCGCTCGGCGTCGGCCTGCTGTCCGGCGGCTATGGTCAGGACGAGTTGGAGCGCGCCGGCGCCTTCCGCGTCTATGAAGACCCGGCGGACCTGCTCAGGCACATCGACGAGGTTGGCGGGCGGCATTAGAGCACGATCCGATCAGGTTGATCCAACCTGATTGGTGAATCGTCCTCTCGTTTAAATATTTGGAGCCTGCTCCGATCACATCATTTCGACGTGATCGGAGCAGGCTCCAGGAGTGGCTAGCAGCCCTTGTCCATAACCGGAACAACATATGGGCAATCGCGGGTCGGATGGCGCTGCACGCTGACGGCGAGATTGAAGGCGCTGTGCAGCGTCGATTCGGTCAGGACGTCGCCCGGCGCCCCCTCGATCAGGATGGTTCCCGCCTTCAGAACGGCGATACGGTCGGCATAGACGGCCGCGAGATTCGGGTCATGCAGAATGGCGAGCACGCCGACGCCACGAACCGGTTCGTGACGCCGGGACCGATGGGAATGCGGAAATGGATCCCCGACGCATAGAGCTCGCTGATCGTCGGCGCGCGGAAAGCCGCGCCGTAATTGGCGAACAGAAGCGACGATTCCATCGGCTGGCCTCCGAAAGCCCGAGGCGGCGCTCCCGAAGTGCGTCTGACAGCGGCGGCGCCTTGCTTCTATTCTCGTAGCAGGTGGAACTCGGCCGACGCGCCCCCTGCCGGCGGCCGGGACGTCACCAGGATACCGGCCGACGGCATCCCCCCTTTCCACTTGGCGCCCCGCCCCAGCGGGGCGCATTTTTGTCGATCGGAAGTCGGCGCGCCCAATCGGACGATCAGCCGCGATACCGGTCAAGTCCGAGGCCCGAGATGTCGATGCTCGGAAATCTATCGGAAATGATCTCGGCGATCAGACGGCCGGACCCGCAGGCCATGGTCCATCCCAACGTGCCGTGCCCGGTATTGAGAAACAGGTTGCGATAGGACGTCCGTCCGACGATCGGCGGGCCGTCCGGCGTCATCGGCCGCAGTCCGGTCCAGAAGCTGGCCAAGCCCAAATCCCCGCCCTTCGGGAAGAGATCATCGACAACGCTGGCGATCATGTCACAGCGCGATCGGGTCAGCCTCAGATCATACCCCGTCAGCTCCGCCGTGCCGGCCGCGCGGATCCGGTCGCCGAGCCGCGTGATGGCGACCTTGTGCTTTTCGTCCATGATCGTCGAAACGGGTGCAGAGGCGGGATCGGTGATCGGGACGGTCACCGAGTAGCCCTTTACCGGATAAACCGGAATCGCGATTCCCAATCGGCGCAGCAGCCGGGGCGTATAGCTTCCGGTTGCCACCAGATAGGCATCGCCGCGGATCGGCCCCGCCGTGCTCTCCAGCCCGACGATCCGATCGCCATCCTGCGCGAGGCCGGTGACGGTCACGTCGTAGCGGAAGTGTACGCCGCGCTGCGCCGCCAGCGCCGCCAAGCTTTGCGTGAACTTGAAGCAGTCCCCCGTTTCATCGCCGGGCAGATAGAGTCCGCCTGCGACCTTTCCCGCCACGAAACGCAACCCGGGCTCGATCGCGAGGCATTGCTGCCGGTTCAGGAGCCGATGCGGTACGCTCCAGCGGTCCAGGATCGCGCTGTCGGCCCCGGCGCCATCGAGCCCCTTCTGGTCGCGGAACAGCTGAAGGGTGCCGCCCTGCCCCTCGTCATAGGCCAGGCCGAGCTCGCCGCGCAGCTCTTTCAGACAGACATGACTGAACATCGCCAGGCGCAGCATGCGCTCCTTGTTTGTCGCATAGCGCGCCGCCGTACAGTTGCGCAGCATCGCGAGCAGCCAGCGCCACATCCGCGGCTCCGGGCGCGCCCGGATCACGAGCGGCGAATGACCCGACAGCATCCAGCCCAGCGCCTTGCGCGGAATTCCAGGCGCCGCCCAGGGGCTGGCATAGCCCCAGGAGACCTGCCCCGCATTGGCGAAGCTGGTTTCGAGCCCCGGGCCCGGCTGGCGATCGACAACCGTTACCTCGTGGCCAAGCTCGGCGAGGTAGTAGGCGCTCGTCACCCCGATAACGCCACTACCGCAAACGACGACTCTCATGAGTCCTGCTCTCCGTTTTCCCGCGCGGCCCAAGCGACGGCCGGCACGGACGTTGTCAAAATTGCTGCGGTCCTGAAAAGCTTTTGCCGTTGGCTGACCGAAGTCCGGCCGATTGCCGTCGTCAGACGGCCGCCGGCTCAACCATGCCCGCGCCTCGTCGAGAACCCGGCTGGTACGCGATCTCCGAAATGGTGACGCCGGACGGTGCGGCCTGAAGATCGCGGAACGGCATGTGATCGCCGGGCTTCAGCCCCAGGAGAGCGACGCCCACGGGACTCAGAATCGAAACGTAGTGACCGCTCGGATGGTACTCCTGCGGATAAACCAGAGTCCGGCATTCCGTGCGGCCCTGCCCGTCGACGCGGAACAAGACGCGGGAGCCCATCGTCACGACTCGATCAGGGATCTCGGGGCACAAGACGGCGCGCTCCAGTTCGTCGGACAGGAACTGGGCGACGGGCCGACGCGTATCGATATATGTGCGGGCCAGCGACGCCAGCCGCCCATGATCGCCCACGGGCAGATAGACCAGCGGCAGGGGCGCATGTGCGTCGACATCCCGCGCCGCATGCGCCCCGGAATCGGCCCGGGATTCGGCACTGGACTCGGCCAGAGTCATCGTTGCGCCGCAGGCCGGGCAAGGTTCGTTCGGTTCAGGCAATTGCGTCCCGCAATGCGGGCAGATGGTGGCGTCGTTCGACATGGCAGCACCTCGAAACGGCTCGATGGCAGCGCCATGAGCCTAAAGAGTCGGTTCAAAGATTTGGGGATCTTCGGGAAGTTGCCCCCGGAGCGGTTCCGCGCCGTCTATCCGGTCGCGCGTCGCTCCGGGGCTAAGCCACCTGCTTGGAGGCTGCCCGCACGTAGAAGGAACCGAGGTAGGTGCCAACTCACCATGGCACGACACTAAGGGAGGTCCGAGGGGAAGTCAAACGGGGGCCAAACCCTTGAAATACGGTGCCGTACCCGTCATTTAAACCAGTTCGCTTATCTGGCTCTGTTCGCTGGGCATACCAAAGTTCCAGGGACACTCGCGATGGGGGTGGAAAATCGATCATGGGAAGAGAAGCAGCTTTGCATAAGGTCTCGTCGGCCGCTGCAAACGACAGCATGGGATCCGAAACGGATCACTATGTGACGAAGGACGGCCTGACCTATGCGGGCACCCATCTGTTGATCGACATCTGGGGGGCCGAGCGCCTGGATGACCTGCAGCATGTCGAGGCGACGCTGACCGAGGCGGTCCGCGCCACAGGTGCGACGCTGCTCAACATCGACCTGCATCATTTCACGCCCAACAACGGCGTTTCCGGAGTGGCGGTGCTGGCCGAGAGCCATATGAGCATCCACACCTGGCCTGAACTGGGCTATGCGGCGCTCGACATCTTCGTCTGCGGCGGCTGCAACCCGGATCGGGCGGTGCCGGTGCTGCGCGAAGCCTTCAAACCGACCAGCATCCAGCTCGCCGAGCACAAGCGTGGCCTCGTGCCGTGACCTGACCATGACTTGGTTCGAGGAACGGATCGCGCCGGGCGCCTTTCTCAAGCTGCAGGCGGAGCGCACCCTCTATTCCGGCCAGAGCGACTTCCAGGACCTCGCGGTCTTTGAGACGGCCGCGTTCGGCCGCGTGCTCGCCCTGGACGGAGTCGTCCAGACCACCGAGCGGGACGAGTTCATCTATCACGAGATGCTGACCCATCTGCCGCTGTTCGCGCATGGCGCGGCGCGGCGCGTGCTGATCATCGGCGGCGGCGACGGCGGCATGCTGGAAGAGGCGTTGAAGCATCCGGTCGAACGCGTCACCCTCGTGGAACTCGACCCGAAGGTGGTCGAGGTCAGCCGGCAGTGGCTGCCCTCCATCTGCGGCGGAGCCTTCGATGATCCACGCACCGATCTCGTCATCGGCGATGGCGCCGCTTTCGTCGCGGAAACCGATGCGCGATACGACTTGGTGATCGTCGATTCGCCGGACCCGATCGGTCCGGCGACTGTTCTGTTCTCGCATCCCTTCTATGAGAACTGCCAGCGCTGTCTGAGCCCGGGCGGTATCCTCGTGACGCAGAACGGCGTGCCGTTCCTCCACGAGGACGAGGTGACGGGCACGCACCGGCATCTCCATCGGCTCTTTCCGCAAACCGGATTCTATCTGGCGCCGGTGCCCACCTACACCGGCGGCTTCATGGCGTTCGGCTGGGCGAGCGAGCGCAATCTGGCCGAGCCTCCGAGCGACCTCGAGGCACGCATCGCCGCCGCCGGACTCCCCCTCGCCTACTATAATCCGGGCATTCACCGTGCCGCCTTCGCCCTGCCGGAATATGTCCGCAAGCTCCTCGACTGAGTTTGGAACGAAGATACGTCCTGCATCGTGGGAAGTGTCGAACGAAGGCCGCTGAGCCCACGGGCATCTGCATCGGTTGATCCTCAAGCACCGACTGCCTTCCAGGCCTGTTTATTGCCTTTCTCTTCAAGATCAATCTGAAGACCTCGCCGGCCTGATCCAAATGGCGGCCCTGGATCGGGATCGCTGAGCAGCGATGAACACTCGACGCGGCTTACGATCCTTGCACAACAACGGCGCGCTGATGGCCCGGCAGAACGAGCGTGCAGGCGCGCACCAGCCCCGCCTGCTCGTCCAGATATCGCCCTTGCGCGTTCAACGTCATGCAGGTCGGCGGGATGAGCGAGGCCGAAACCGTGCGGGCGCGACTGACCTCGTTCGCGAGAAAGATCACGGTCTGGGATCGGCCGGCCGAAAGCTCTGCCGCGTTCAGCTCGGACAGGCGCTGCCGGTCCTCGAACGTGGTGAGAATCTCCGGCAGGCTATGCATCCTGCGGTCCTCCTGAGACCCGGTCGCGGGCGCGCGGCGACCGGTCCACGACGGCTTCCGATCGCTTCGGCGGGCGCAACCATCCGCCATGCGGCGGAGGAGTCACCGCGGCTCCGCAATCGAGACAGCGGATGGCGGCCCTGGGCAGGTCGACACGACAAGAGGGGCAGGACAGGCGGCGAGAGAATGCGGACATGATGATGCTCCAATCGGCCCATCGCGAGATGGGCCAAGCCAACAGGTCAGCTTGTGGAGAATGTTGCCCCTGGGTCGGGGCGGGTCAGTCTCTAGACCGCGCCCACCGAGCCCGGGGCAAAACCATCTGCTCGCGTGCAACCCGAGCGTGCGGTGAGGCAATGATCTGAACAGAGGGTCCGCATAACGACGCCGATCATATGCTGCCCCCCTTGAAAGTCAACCGCGGGCCGGCGACCCTGCGGCTGCCCTGTCGAGCGTCGACCGGCAAATTTTTCCGAAATATTCAGCAATATCCGATTTATACCCGTAGCGTCGGCGAGTTCCGCGCGCCCCGTTCAGCGGGCGATCCCGGCATGGTGATCGACCCTTGCAATCATCGCAATGTTGCAATGCAAAAACCCGTCTACTGCACTGCACCAATTAGGCCCATATATCCTCCAGGTTGAGAAAGCAAGACCCGCTCCGTCGGGGAGCGGGCATCCGAGGAGAAGTTTCATGAGTGAGATCAGGACTCCGAACCAGGACGACATGTACCGCATCCTGACGGAGGCCCGACGCATACGGGCCGAGCATTTCGCGGTCGGCGTTTCGCGGGTCGGCAGGGCCATTGTCGGTTTCGCACGGGCCATCGGGACGGCTTTTGCTGAGGCGCGGCGCCAGCAGGCCCTCTATGAGGAGTTGTCCCGGATGACCGATTTCGAGTTGCGCGACATCGGCCTGAATCGCTCGGACATTCCGGCGGTCGTCGCGGGCGTCCTAACCCGCGAAACCGGACGGAAGGCGTCGCCGGCCGAAACGGCTGCCGAGGCAAATCCGGCGCCTGCGGCGCTCCCCGCCTCGCCCCCGTCCGACCGGCGCATCGCGGCATAGGAACATCGCGGCCGACTGACTATCTGAGTGGAGAGACCGTTCCATCTCGCAGGAGGTCCCCTCGATGTCTTGGCTCCGTACCTTCGTCGCCATCTGCGCCGCCGTGCTCGTACTCGTCGTCGTCGCGCTGGTGCTGCTGGTATCCTTCGTTGATCTCGGCCTGAGCGGCCACGGGATCGCCGCGATGTTCATCGGCGCGCTGCTGACGATCGCGGTGACGATGGTCCTGATGGGCCTCCTGTTCATGAGCGATCGCGGAGGGCACGACGCAAACGTCCATGAGGCTGGCGTCACGAAGGAGGTCCCTCACGGGGGACCTCCTTCCTCGTAGGGGCGCCCGGTGAGCACTGCAATCGCCGCTCCTTCGCGATAGATTTGCATCAATAAAGATGCATGCGAAATATTGCTTTTTGAGAGATGCGGGCTAGAATGCATATCGGACGTGCTCGCACGCTCCGGCCTCGGCAGGTCGGCGAATTCGGGATTCAGGAGATGTCGCCAATCAAGTTCGACGTAATCGACGAAGACGCAATCCAGGTTCTTGTCGACTCGTTTTACGCAAAGGTCCGCCGGGATGACCGGCTCGGGCCGATCTTCGAGACGGCGATCGGCCCCGACTGGAGCGCGCATCTGCAGACGATGTATCGCTTCTGGTCCTCCGTCATGCTCACCACCGGCCGCTACAAGGGCAATCCAATGGCCGCGCATCAGAAGCTGCCCGGAATCGAGCCGGCACTGTTCGACCGCTGGCTCGAGCTGTTCGACGAAACCGTCGATGCGCGCTTCGTCGAGCCGCTGGCCGCTTCATTCAAGACCAAGGCGCGGCGGATCGCCGAGAGCCTGATGCTTGGGCTGTTCTACCGGCCGGGCCAACGCATCGCCTGACCCTGGGCGAACCCCGGCCGAACCATGGAGCCGGCTTCTGCCGGGTTGTTGGATGAAGCCTATTGGTTTGCGCTTCTTGCCGTCGATGGACGACAGCTCTCATCCCGTCACCAGGGACATACCTCCGGATTCGCCCTCACATCCTGCTGGAAGCAGTGAGGCTGGCCGCTTGCGTCGGTCCGCCGCGCCCCCACCGGCGCTCTTGAACGAAATGCGGGCGCTCTATCTGAATTAACAGGAGGTCAAGGCAATGAAAGCAAAGGACGTCATGACCCCATATGTCGTGTCGGTCGCGCCCGACAATACCGTGGGCGAGGTCGCCGATATCCTGTTGACGCAGGGCATCAGCGCGGTCCCGGTGGTCGATGGCGGCAGGCTGGTAGGTATCGTCAGCGAGGGCGACCTCATCCGCCGCGCCGAGATCGGCACGGCGGAGCGGCACCGCTCCTGGTGGCTGCGCCTGTTCACCGACGACACGACCCTGGCGACGGAATATGTGAAGTCGCACGCCACGCGGGTGCGCGACATCATGACCAGGAAGGTCATCACCGTCACCGGGGAAGCGCCGCTCGCCGATATCGCCGCCGCACTCGAGAAGAACCGGATCAAGCGCGTTCCCGTCCTCCGGGACGGTCGGCTGGTCGGCATCGTCAGCCGCGCCAACCTGATCCAGGGGCTTGCGGCAGCCAGGGCGACGCCGCTCGCCTCCGCCGCGGCCGATGACGGCATGATCCGCGCGCGCGTGCTCGAGGCGCTGCGCTCCCTGCCCTGGTCGGGCGCCGGGACCGCGGACGTCACCGTGACCGGAGGCCTGGTCGAGCTATGGGGCATCTACCGCTCGCCGGAGGAGCGCAATGCGGAACGCGTCGCGGCCGAGAACGTCCCGGGTGTCCGCAAGGTCGAGGATCACCGTGTATTGATGGCCACGCCACGCGGCTACGTGTGACCGACCGCCGCATCGGCAGGTTGGTCCTGTTGCCCTATGCTCGTCGAGCCGATACGGCATCTAACTGCGGAAAGTGGCCATGGAACTCGACCCAGTCTTCCTGTCCCGGGTTCAGTTTGCCTTCGTCATCGCGTTCCACATCCTGTTCCCCGCATTCACGATCGGCCTGGCGAGCTACATCGCCGTTCTCGAGGGTCTCTGGTTCGCGACCAAGCGCGACATCTATTTTCATATCTCCCGGTTCTGGACCAGGATCTTCGCCGTCTCCTTCGGCATGGGCGTGGTCTCGGGCATCGTCATGTCGTTCCAGTTCGGCACGAACTGGAGCCGGTTCTCGGATGCGACGGCGAACGTCCTCGGTCCTCTGTTGAGCTACGAGGTCCTCACGGCCTTCTTCCTCGAGGCCACGTTTCTCGGCATCCTTCTGTTCGGCCGCAACCTCGTGTCGCCCCGGGTGCATTTCCTCTCGGCCGTGATGGTGGCGCTCGGCACGCTCGTCTCGTCGTTCTGGATCCTGGCCGCCAACAGCTGGATGCACACGCCGGCCGGCTACGAGGTCCGCGACGGTATCTTCCACGTGACGAGCTGGGTCGAGGCGATCTTCAACCCGTCATTCCCTTACCGCCTGAGCCACATGGTCACGGCGGCATTCCTGACCACGGCCTTCGTCGTCATCGGCATATCGGCCTGGTACCTCCTGAAGGGCCAGTTCACGGACAGCGCGCGGCGGATGCTCTCGATGACGCTCTGGCTCGTCACCGTGCTGGCGCCGCTGCAGATCGTCCTCGGCGACCTGCACGGCCTCAATACCTTCGAGCACCAGCCGGTGAAGGTCGCGGCGATGGAGGGGCATTGGGAGACACAAACCGGCGCGCCCATGATCCTCTTTGCCGTCCCGGACCCGGAGACGGAAACGAATCACTTCGAGATCGCCATCCCATATCTCGGCAGTCTGATCCTCGTCCATGACGTCATGGGCGAAGTGCGCGGGCTCAAGGCGTGGCCCGCCGACCAGCGGCCGCCCGTCGCGATCGTGTTCTATGCGTTCCGGATCATGGTCTCGATCGGCTTCCTGATGCTCGGCGTCGTCCTCGCCAGCCTTTGGCTGCGCCGCCGCAAGCGGCTTTTCGAGACCCGTTGGTTCCTCAGGCTCTGCGCGGCCTGCGCACCGATCGGCTTCGTCGCCCTCATCGCCGGCTGGTTCGTGACCGAGGTCGGCCGCCAGCCCTGGGTCGTCTACGGCGTGATGCGCACGGCCGACGCCACCTCGCCGGCCATTACCGGCGGCGGCGTCCTCGCCTCTCTGCTTGGATACATCACCGTCTATGCGATCATCTTCACCGCCGGCGTGTACTACATCCTCCGGCTCGTCCAGCGCGGCCCGGGGGAAGCGCAAGCCGCGCCTCAGGGACGGGCGGCGCGGCCGCTCTCGGGGGCGCAGCAACCCTTCGAGGCGGGGGATTGACGGCCATGGCAGCCGATCTAACGGTGATCTGGGCCGCCATCATCGCCTTCGGCGTGTTCATGTATGTATTCATGGACGGCTTCGACCTTGGTGTCGGAATCCTCTTTCCGTTCGCGCGCAGCGATCGCCATCGCGACCTCATGATGAATTCGGTGGCCCCGATCTGGGACGGCAACGAGACCTGGCTGGTGCTTGGCGGAGCGGGACTGCTCGCCGCCTTTCCCCTGGCCTATGCCATCATCCTGCCGGCGCTCTATATCCCGCTCACGGTGATGCTGCTGGCACTGATCTTCCGCGGCGTCGCCTTCGAGTTCCGCTTCAAGGCGGAAGCTAGCCGGCCCCTTTGGGACAGGGCGTTCAATCTCGGCTCGCTCGTGGCGACTGGCGCGCAGGGCATCGTGCTCGGTGCCTTCATCCAGGGCTTCGCGGTCGACGGCCGCGACTATGTCGGCGGGATGTTCGACTGGCTGACGCCGTTCAGCCTGATGACGGGGGTCGGGCTGGTCGCCGGCTATGCGCTCCTCGGCAGCGCTTGGCTCGTCATGAAGACCGAGGCGGACCTGCAGGCCTGGGCCTACGGAATGGCGCGGCCGCTGCTGTTCGGCGTGCTGATCTTCATCGCCATCGTCAGCCTGTGGACGCCGCTGCTCGACCGGGACATCGCCGGCCGCTGGTTCTCCTGGCCGAACATCGCCTATCTGTCGCCGATTCCGATCCTGACGGCGCTGCTGGCGTTCGGCCTCTACCGCGCTCTCGAGCTCCACCATGATCGAACGCCCTTTGTCTATACGCTCGGCCTGTTCGTGCTGTCCTATGGCGGTCTCGCCATCAGCCTGTGGCCCTATGTCATTCCCCCTGATATCACGATCTGGGAGGCGGCCTCGTCCCCGACCTCGCAGATCTTCCTGCTGGCGGGCGCCGCGTTCGTGATCCCGGCCATCCTGGCCTACACGGCGTGGTCCTACTATGTGTTCCGCGGCAAGGTCCGGCAGGACATCGGATATCACTGAGGCGAGCCATGCGAAAATCCGGCAAGCAGGAGCAGGAAACCCGCGGTCGGGTCCGACTGAAGCGGGCTTATGACGCGATGGAGCCGGACGATGGCCTGCGGGTGCTGGTCGATCGCCTCTGGCCGCGCGGCCTGCGTAAAGAGGAAGCGGGAATCGACCTGTGGCTGAAGGAGATCGCCCCGAGCAACGGGTTGCGGCGCTGGTTCGGACACGACCCCGCCCGCTGGAAAGTGTTCCGGCGGAAGTATCAGGAAGAGCTACAGGAGCGATCAGAGCTGCTGCAGACGCTCCAGGAGGCCCTGCACCGGAGCTCCGTCACGCTGCTGTTCGCCGCCCGCGACGAAGAGCACAACAACGCTGTGGTGATCAAGGGCGTGCTGGACGGAAAGTAATGCCAATGGCCTGGCGCAAAGTTGTGCCCAACGTCAGACTGCCTGGTAGCGGACCGGTCTGCTACTCATCTCCCAGATTGCCTCGGGAAAGACGATAGAAGATGGACTGCACGACGATGCGTCCCTCTCGAATCACGAACGAATCGACGCCATGGTCCACCTCGTACTGCTGCGACCGCGCCGTCCACACTAGGAACGCGTACTCTCCACGCACCTCCTTCGTCGGAAACTGAAACTCGGCATCCGGCAACTGAAGGCCGAGCCGGCGAGCAGACTCCCGGACCGCCTTGCGGCCCTCCAACGCGCCGCACTCGCAAAGCAAGACGATATCGTCGGCGTAGTTCCGCTCGAGATCCGCCTCCACGTCGCCAACGCTTCTGCAGCGGAGGTGATCCTCGAAAACGTCGTCAGCGGATCGGCTCATCTGATATTCCTCCTGCCGCCGTTGCGGGCCATCGCTTGGGCGTCCACAGTCCATCGGTCCCGTTTTCGAGTCTAGGATGGCTTCGACAGAAAGCAATGTTCACGGCGCGTCGCCCTCCTTCCAACCGCGACGCCTTGCCGATGGGAGAGGCTGTGCAGCAGGCCCGAATGCAAGCAGGCATGAGCGAGTGGATAGAGCACGGCCTTCTCCCGCGCAACGTGGCGGCGCTGCGCCTCGGCGGAGGCCAGCGCCAGCAAGGCCGGTCGCGCTCGTTGTCCATGGCCTCGCCCGTCCGCAACGACTCCAGCGCGATGATCAGCTGCTCGGCCCGCTGATGGTCGACCGCATGCCCTCTTGAGAGCAGCGTGAGCGTGCCGTCCGCGTCGTCGCCGATCAGAAGCGCGCCTTCGACGAGCGGAGCTTTTCCGTCGCTTCCCCGAAATCCTGCTCGAGGTCTCCGTGCGTCCAGGACGGTGGGACCGGCCGCCCAGTCCCCTCGCGCTGCCCATGCCCCGTGGCAACATCGCCGATGATCTCGGCCTTACCGTGGAAACCGTGAGCCGTTGCTTCACGCGTTTCAAAGGGGGTGGATGCATCGCGCTGCCCGAGCCGGCGAGCGTTGAGCTGATCGTTCGACAGCGGCAGCAGGACTTGGCATCCGGAGATTGGCGCCGCTCAAACAATCCAAAATAACTGCCAGAGAAATTTCTTTACGGCCGGGAAACTTTACTGCCCCGAAAGTTGCAGTCGTCCTCGTTTCGTATGATGGTCCTTTCGGGGGAAGACCCGGAATTCCGACGGAAACTTTCCGAATTCTGGTTGAAGAGCACCGCTTCGGAGTCATGTTTAAAGTAGGTGCCGGAACCCCGCGGACCCGTCGTGGCCGCGGCCCGGTAGGCATCACAGCCGAAGGAGGATGACATGCGTCCCGTCCGAATGAATCTCGGAACCGAAGTTCTCCTGGCGATCGTGCTATGCGTGCTGCTGGCGATTGCTTTTCCCCTTTCATAGCCAAATTGCAGGCCCGGCCCGCCCCGGGCCTCGATGATGCAGGAGATAGCGCCGTGCCCGATGCCCCCTTTTCCGGAAACATCGGCGATCCCATCGACCGTCTCCCGGTCGGCGACCGGTCAGCGGAGTCACGCACGTCCTCGGCACTGCCCGCGGAAGCGAAGCGGCTGCGCGAGGATCTCGTGACCGAGGTGAAACGCCTCCGCGAGGAGCTGCATTCGCTCCGTGCGGCGAACCGGCCCGATTGACCCGACGGCATTAGGGCCTGATTCACCGATCAGGTTGCTTCAACCCGATCGGCTCGTGCTCTAGACAGATCTCGGGCTACGACGCTCGTCGCAGGAAATGTTGGGATAGTTCGATGCCGAGACACGCGGCGCCTTGATCGCGCCGAACCGGCAGCCCCCCAGGCAGACCCGGTGCCTCGGTCCCGGCTTCGGCCTCGATATCCTTCAACCGGTAGGTTTGCGCCAGCAGGTCCCATCGCGCGAGACGGTGCTCCCTCTCGAAACGCTTGACGGCCGCCGCTACCGCCCGCTCGCGGCTGCGCGCCGCACGAACGGAGATCGTCCCAAGCGGCATCTCGCACCGCTTGCCATACGCGTTCACCACCTCGCGGACGAACGTCACTTCATACTGCATCATACCGATCCCGACTGCTCTGAGGGCGTTGACAGAGTGCGAAGATATCGTCGTCGCCGCGCCGGTCATTGATCAGGATTAAGTACCCGTCCGGATTATGCGGCCGGATTGCGCGAATCATCAAAAGCGAGAGCTCTATCGATGCCGCGAAAGATGCGCGGAAGCCGGGAACGATCGGGTGCCTTGCGCGTTTACGTTGTTGCCGGGGAGGTGATGGGCGCGGAACGGCCGTCTCGAGCCGGAATGGGAATGCGCGGCAAAGTCCCGGTGTGCTCCTGGCCATGCCCGATTTTTTCCCAGCACTCTTAACTTCGATCAGCGACAGATCGCCGCGCGCGCACCAGGATCGCGTGGCGAGCCGGTCTTTTGTTCAACCTGGGGGTGGAACATGACGCACGGGGCTACTCGGTTCACGGCATCGGATGAAGGCATTATGCGAGCGGTCGCCGCGTGCCTGCGGCGGCAAGGCCTCACGGTGGAGCGGGACAGCGCGCTCGACGCCGATTGCTTCTGGATCGGCGCGCCCGGCTGGATCACCCCGTCCTGGGTGATCGACCGCGACGATCGTGGCCGCTACCAGCTTCGCGACGACCTGCTCGGCATCGAGCGGGACGGCGCCAGCCTGCTCGAAATCCTTCCCGCCGACTGGCTGCCGGTCGCGGACCTCGCCCATGATCCCGCCGGCCTTCTGTCCGACGACCTCGCCTCGCCAACCGGCCCCCGGCGACGGCCAGCAGCGTAGCCGACGGCGCGGCTCCACTCCGGGCCAGCGGCTCTAACGCCGACGCCACACGCTTTGTCGTCCACCCGTAAGAGCGGAATGGCCGATTGCTGTCCCGCCGACCGAATCAGTGCGGTGACGGCGGTTCTTGACCTGAACAACCTCCCCGACAACGCGCTGGCGCTGACCGACATGGTCTGCCTGAACAGCGAGGATGCCGCCGAACTCACCCTCCAACTCGACCGTCAGGACGAGTAGCGGGCTCGACCTGCCCGAGCCCGGGAGGTTCGAAGCCCTCAGGCAAGATATCTCTTATCGACCGCCGCACCGACCGTGTATTTCGGATCGACGAAGTTGCCGAGCTTCGCCTTGCCGCACTGGCTCAGCATCATGTAGGCGTCCCAGCGGTCGAACCCGTAATCCCGCTCCATCCAATACACCAGTTCGCGATAGGCGATACGGGTGGCGTCCTCGAGCGGCCGGGCGCTGCCGATCGCCATGATGAAGTCCTCCGCCTCCAGCCGCGGCCAGGCGATATCCCAGCCCTTGATCAGATCGAACCGCACGGTCGTGATGGACGGGTATTCGACGGCGACCCCGCAGACCTCCCCTTCGCCCTGGCAGGCGTGGCAGTCGCCGATGAAGAAGCGCGCGCCGGGGAGCTTCACCGGCAGATAGGTGATATTGCCGGGGCAGATGTCCGGCATGTCCATGTTGCCGCCGTGCTGATCGGGCGTAAGGGCATTGATGGAATCGATCTCCGGCGAGCAGCTGATCGTGCCGACATGCGGCTTGTAGGGCAGCGTCACCCGATCCGACCAGTAGACCTTCTCCTCGTCGAGATTGATCTTCTTGACGATTTCCGGCAGCGGCTCGTTCAGCGTCGCCGTGTAGGTCGTTCCGGTCAGCGCACCGAACTCCTGGATCAGGCAGCAGGTGCCTCTCGGATTGTCGCCGCGCGGCAGCATCGTCTCGATATAGACCGCGACCGCGTCGCCCTTCTCCGCCCCCTCGATCATCACCGGCCCGCACTGCGGATTGATGTACGGCATCTCCAGGATATCGGAGGGCTTGTCGGCTTCGGTCCTGATCCGGCCCTCGAAGCAGTCCTGCGTCCAGAACACGACCCGATCGCCCGGCTTGACGGTCATTACGGGGTCCGAGTAAGGGCCGATCGTGTAGTGATACTTGCCCTGCCTTTTCTCCGTCAGTTCATGCGTCGCGCCGATCTTGCCGCGCGCGACTCCGCGCGTGGTCATGATCGACCGCTCGAGCCAGGAATCGTTGCGTGTTAGGTTGTACGGGGTCGTCATCGCTTTCCTCCCTTGATCGCAGATCAGTCGGCGGCCCGCTCCTTGGTGGCGGGCATGCCCCGGCCGCCACGGTGTCGTCGGCCGATGCGAAGTTCGCGCCCGCGCATCACGCCGGCCGGGCGGAAGATCAGGATGCCGATCATGGCGAGCGCCAGCAGGAACTCGGTCAGCCCGAAGACCTGGGTGCCGAAGACCTGGTTGGTATTCAGATAACCCTCCAAGGCTCGGAATCCCTCGAAGGCGAGGGTCACCAGGATCGTGCCGATCACGGCGCCGGAAACGCTGACCGGGCCGCCGATGACCAGCATCGCCAGAATCAGGAACACCTCCTCCAGATAGAAGTGGCCGGGCTGGAACGAGGTGATGAAATGCGCCCACAGCGCCCCGGCGATCGCCGCGTAGATGCACATCAGCACGAACGCCACCCAGCGCACGAAGACCATGTTGACGCCGCAGGATTGCGCCGCCACCCTGTCGTCGCGGCTGGCTCGCAACTGCAGACCGACCCGGGACTCGCGGAACCAGGCGGCGAACAGCAGGCCGGCAAACGCGACGCCGGCGCTGGTCCAGAGATAAGTGAAGCGCTCCACGCCGAACAGGGTGCGCGGGCCGTTGGTGACCTCGCTCCAATGCACCAGCACGTCGTTGATCACGACCAGAAGCGCGAAGGACGTGATGATCGCCGCCGCGTCCGACAGGCGCATCAGCGGATAGCTGATGATGGCGGCCACGACCCCGGCGACGCCGGCGCCCACCGTGACCGCCAGCCAGAACGGCAGATCGATGGGCTGCAGAACGTCGTAGAGATCGCGCAGCGTCATCGCCTTGAGGTCGGGCGGCATGGACAGCACCGCCGAAGCGTAGGCGCCGATTCCCATGAAGCCGATATGGGCGAAGGAGACGATGCCGGAATTACCCATATAGACCTGCAGGCCCAGCACCAGAATCATATTGATGAACATCGTGGTGACGATGCGTTGCTGGACAGTGCCGCCAAAAGCATCGGTTGCCGCGGCGATCAGCACAAGCGGGACCAGCAGCGTCAGCACGGTGTTCAGGTAAGGCGCCCGGCCCAGAATTTCGCGCATGATTCTGGATATCCTCCTTCGCTCAGCCGCGCCCGCGCACAAGGCCTTCCGGCCGGAACAGCAGAATCAGGATGACGATCGTGAAGATGAACGCCTCCCGGAATTCATACAGGTCGCCCGGCAGGAGATTGTTGAAGATGATCGTGACGAAGGCGAGCACGTAGCCGCCGACCACGGCACCGGAAAGGCTGCGCATTCCGCCGATCACGGTCGAGACGAAAGCGACGAGGAGCGGCGTGAGGCCGATGCCGGGCGTCACCGACCCGGTGCGACCCAGCCAGAATATCGCGACGATACCGGCGAGAAGTCCGCTGATCACGAAGGCGGCGCTGATCACCAGGTTCGCCGGCACGCCCAGCATGCGGGTCATCGTGAACTTGTCCGCCGCCGCCCGCAGCGCGATGCCGAGGATGGTCTTGCGCAGCAGGATGCTGAACCCGATCAGAAGCGCCACGCTGACGACGATCGCGAGGATCTCGCGCACCGGCGTGACGTTGCCGGCGATGATCACCGTCTCCGAGAAGATGCCGGGCGTCGGCACCACGCGGGCGCGCGGCGAGACGAACAGGAGCGCGGCGTTCTGCAGGAGCGTGCTGACGGCGAATGAGGTGATCAGCATCGCCGTCAGCGACTTCTCGCGCACGGGCCGGAAGGCGATGCGCTCGGTGAGATAGCTCATGACGGCCGCCATCACCGCGGCAACGACCGCCATGACGAGCCACGGCAGCGGCGACGGGCTGAGCAGAAAGAGCGTGTAGCCGGCCACCATGATGTATTCGCCATAGGCGAAGTTCACCAGTCGAAGGATCCCGTAAACGATCACCAGCCCCAGTGCCATCAGCGCATAGAGGCTGCCGAGGCTGAGGCCGCTGATCAGGAGATAGGTGAAATCACCCATGACTCAGTCTCCGCCGCCCAGATAGATGCTTTCCATGTCGACGTCCTGCCGTAGATCCGCCGGCGTGCCGGAGGCTTGCACCGTCCCCATGTTGAGCAGGTAGGCGCGGTCGGCGATCGCGAGGCTCCTGGTCACGTTCTGCTCGACGAGAAGAATGGTCATGCCGTCGCGGTGGAGCTGCTCGATGAGGGCGAAGACCTGGTCGACGATCTTCGGCGCCAGTCCGAGCGAAGGCTCGTCGAGCATCAGCAGCCGCGGATGCGACATGAGCGCCCGGGCGATCGCCAGTTGCTGCTGTTCGCCGCCAGAGAGGGTACCGGCGTCCTGACGGAAACGCTCCCGGAGGATCGGGAAGAGTTCGCACATCCGGTCGATATCGGCGCCGTACTCCCCCCGGCCCCGTCGAATGTAGGCGCCGAGGCGAAGGTTCTCCTCGACCGTGAGATCGGAGAAGATCTCGCGGTCCTCCGGGACCAGGGCGATGCCCTTTCGCACGACGGTTTCGGGCGTGAGGCCGGCGATCGGCTCGCCCTCGAAGACGATGTCGCCGCGGCGCGGCCGCATCACGCCGGCCACCGTGGAGAGCAGCGTCGTCTTGCCCGCCCCGTTGACACCGACCAGGGCGACGAGTTCGCCCTCGTTGACCTCGAGAGAGACGCCGCGCAAGGCGACGATGGCGCCGTACTGGGCATGCAAATCGTCAAGCCGGAGCATCGCGCCCCTCCTCCGCCGCAGACCCGAGATAGGCTTCGATCACCGCCGGAATGCGTCGGACCTCCGCCGGCTCGCCGGCGCCGATCGTACGTCCGTAGTTCAGAACGTGCAGCCGATCGCAAAGCCGCATGATGAGATGCATGTCGTGGTCGACGATGAGCATTCCGAGATTTCGCCGCGTCGGGATCGGCGCCAGGATTCGCAGCAGGTCTTCGCTCTCCTGCTCGTTCAGGCCGGCCGCCGGCTCATCGAGCAACAGAAAATCCGGCGTCATCGCGAGGGCGCGGGCCACCTCGACGCGACGCTCGTCGCCATAGGGCAGGACGCTCGCGAACTCGTCGGTCCAGTGCGCGATGCCGAGTTCGTCGATCGCCTCCTCGGCGGCGCGCCGCGCCGCCCGGCGTGATTTGCCGACGGACAGCGCGGCCACTTCGATATTCTCGCCGACGGTCAGGTCACGGAAAAGCCTTACGGTCTGGAATGTCCGCGCGATGCCGGCGCGGGCGATCTTGAAGGAGGGCAGGCCCGTGATATCGCGCCCGCAGGCCGTGATTCCTCCGGACGTCGGCGGGAGAACGCCGGTGATCACATTGATCAGCGTCGTCTTGCCGGAGCCGTTGGGTCCGATCAGCCCGAGGATCTCGCCGCGCTCCAGACCGACCCTCACGGCATCGAGCGCACGCAAGCCCTTGAAGTCCTTGGTCACGTCCTGAACGACGAGCCAATCCCGCGCGGAACGCTCTGTCACCGCCATCTCCGTTCGATGCCGCCCCGGGAAAATCCGCCCCGTGCAATTCCGTCCATGTGCAATGAAGCCTTCGGATGTGGCGGCCCGGACGGAGGGATGGTTCCGCCCGGCCGCCCCACCCTTTTCAGCTTGTCAGGGAGCCGGCGGATTCGTCGGCTTCATCCAGCCGATGAACGAGGTCTCGCCGTTCTGAAGCTCCACCAACGCCCCCTCCTTGTAAGGATAATGCCCCTCTTCCGCCGAGGAGTAGTCGAGCTTGCCGGAGAGCAGGTCGAAGGTCATTTCCTCCATCGCGTCCGCCATCTTGTCGCCGTCCGTGCTGCCGGCCTTCTCAGCGGCCTTGGCCATGATCATGACGGTGTCCCAGCCCATCGCCGTAAACGACGTGTCCGGCGCCTCGCCGTGGACCTCCTCGTACTTCTCGAGGAAGTCGGCCATGCCCGGCGCCACGCCCTCCTTCATGTAGGTATGGGTGACGAACCAGATATCGTTGCCGTGCGCCTCGCCGAGCGCGGCAAACAGCCCGGTATCATCGTAGGAGTCGCCGCCCATGATCGGCGTCTCGATACCGATCTCGCGGATCGACCGGATGATGGTGCCGAGGTCCGGCATGTAGGAGGAGATGAAGATAACATCCGGCTTTTCATCCAGGTTCTGGATGCGGTTGAGCTGCGCCGAGAAGTCCTGCGCGCCCTGCGTGTACTTGTCTTCGCGGATCACCGTGCCGCCCAGGTTCTCGAAATGCTCGATAAAGTATCTGCTGAGCGTCACCGTGTAGTCGATGAAGGTGTCGGTGACCACGTAGGCGGTCTTCCATCCCTTCTCCTTGAAAGCATATTCGGCCGCGGCGGCGCCCATGGTCGTGTTCCACATCGACGCGGTGAACTGCTTGTCGCCGAGGGCCGCCGATCCATAGAGGGGTGAGGACGCGCAAGTCGAGATGCCGACCAGCCCGGCGTTCTGGGCCGCGCGGCTGGCGGGGCCGCCGAAGTCGAAGTCGCAAGGCGCGACGATCATGTCGGCGCCCTGCTCGATCAGCTGCACGGCCACATTGCCGACGGTTGCGGGATCGCTCTTGCCGTCGAGGTTCACGAATCTGATCTGCTTGCCGAGAATCCCGCCTTCCTCGTTGAGCGCCTCCACCGCGACCTGGGCGCCGCGGAGAGTCGGCTCGTCGAGCGGCGCCTGAATGCCCGTGAGGCTGAGCGCCCCGCCGATGAACAGCTCTTCCTGGGCCGCAGCAGTCGGGGCGCCAAATGCGCCGGCCGTCAGTATTCCCATCCCGAACGCAATTCCCTGGGCGAACGCCGCGGTAGCGCGACGCCGGACCGTGACTCTGATGTTGCTCATCTCTTTCTCCCTGAACAATCTTCTGCCGAAGCTGGGGCTTCCGCCCCTTGCCGCCGCACCCCGTCACGCCGGTGCGGGATCCTCATCCTGCGTCCGCTCCTCGCTGGCCACCCCCTCCTCGCCCGCCACGACGAGGCGCGCGCCGCGCTCGGCGAAACCGAGAGCGTCGCCGGCCAGGCAAACCGAAAGGATGTCCGCTACGCCCTTGCCGGCATTGACGTAGCAGTGCCGCATTGCGCTGTCGAAGTAGGCGCTGTCGCCCTCCTCGAGGCGCACGGGAGCGTAATGTTCGGTATGGAGGTCGATCGCTCCCTTGCTGACGAAGACCCATTCCTCGCCGTCATGGTGGCTCCAGTCCTGCAACTCGGGGATGTCTCGCGTCTTCACGTGGATGCGGAGCGGGACCATGCGTTTCTTCAGGAGATCCGTCGAATGCGCGAAGTAGTCGTAGATCTCCGTGCAATAGCCTTCCGCCGACGGCCCCCGCGTGATGACCCGCCGGCCCGCGGCCACCGTCGCCACAGGACGACGCTCGACGAGCGTATCGAAGAGCACGCTCAATCCGCGGGCGATCTTGAAAAGGTTGTCGGCCGAGGTCTTCTTGACCTGGGCATTCTCGATCTTGCTCAGCGTGGAGAGCGGAACGCCCGAACGCTCGCTGAGCTCCGCGAGCGTCACGTTCTGCTGACGCCTCAACCGCCTTATCCGGTCCCCGAGATCGTGGGGGAGCATTTCCATGACGGGACCAATCTCCACGGGCCAATCTCGCAACTGGTCGAAAATTGCCACATCCGATAAAGGCGGGCAATAAATTTCCATTTAGAGAATTGTTCCCTGATAAGGAAACCTCCTCGTTCCTCGGCCTTTTCCTGCGGTTCCCCATCTCGACCAGACGATCCGGATCGTGCTCGAATACCTACATCTGTTGTAAATTCCGGCTTTAGCCCCACCCACGGAAATGGACGAAACCCGTGATGCTTGAAGCGATGTACCCGGCAATTCTCATCGGTGCCGGGCTCATCACGGTCGGGGCCTTCACGAGCCTCATCGCGTTCCGGATCGGCGCGCCGTTGCTGCTGATCTTTCTCGGGCTCGGCCTGATCGCGGGCGAGGACGGGCTCGGGATCGTCTTCGACGACGCGGACGCCGCCTACTTCATCGGCAGCGTCGCGCTCGCGGTCATTCTCTTCGACAGCGGCTTCGGGACCAGTCTCGCCGCGTTCCGAAGGGTCGCCGCCCCCGCGATCACGCTGGCGACCGTCGGCGTTGTGCTCACCGCCGGCCTGGTCGGGGCGGCTGCCTACTACATTGCCGATTTCTCGCTGTTCGAGGCGCTGCTGATGGGCGCGATCGTCAGCTCGACCGACGCCGCGGCGGTGTTCTTTCTCCTGCGGGTCGGCGGCATCACGCTCAAGGACCGGGTCCGGTCCACGTTGGAGATCGAGTCGGCCTCGAACGACCCGATGGCGATCTTCCTGACGATCACGCTGGTCGAGTTCCTCGCTTCCGGGACGGGCCTGACCGACGTCACCAGCACCTTCATCATCGGGTTCCTGCGGCAGATGGGAGTCGGCCTCGTCCTCGGGCTGGTCGGCGGGTTCCTTGTCGTCCAGGTCGTCAATCGCCTGACTCTGGAGAGCGGCCTTTACCCGATCATCGTCCTTGGCGCGTCGCTGATGCTGTTCGCCGCCGTGAGCCTGCTCGGCGGCAGCGGTTTCCTCGCAGTCTTCGTCGCCGGCCTTTATGCCGGGAACCAGAAGATGCGCGCCATCGCATCGTTGCGGCGCTTCCAGGACGGCATGACCTGGTTGGCCCAGATCATCATGTTCCTGGTGCTCGGCCTGCTGGCGACGCCGTCGCAGTTTCCCGCGATCGCCCTGCAGGCGGTGGCGATCGCCGTCTTCCTGACCTTCATCGGTCGGCCGCTCGCGATCTGGCTCTGCCTCCTCCCCTTCCGTTACCAGCGGAACGAGGAGGCCTTCATCTCCTGGGTCGGCCTTCGCGGGTCGGTGTCGATTCTGCTGGCAATCGTCCCGTTCGTCGGCGGCCTCGAGAACGGCCAGGTCTTCTTCAACATCGCCTTCATCATCGTGCTGACGTCGCTGCTGGTGCAGGGCTGGACGATCAGCCCGGCGGCGCGCTGGCTCGGGCTGATCATCCCGCCGCGGATCGGGCCGCTGGAGAAGTTCGAGCTCGAGCTGCCGGGCGGCGCGCATCACGAGCTCATCGCCTATCGTGTCGTCCCGGACAGCCCGGTCGCGCGCGGCGAGCGCATCCCGCGCTGGGCCCGTCCCTCCCTCGTGATTCGCGAGGGGCGGTCGATGCGCTACCAGCTTGCCGGGCGCCTCAAGGCGGGAGACTATGTTTACTTGTTCATCGCCCCCCGCTACATGCGCCTGCTGGACCGCCTGTTCGCGAGCCCCGCAAAGCTGGCCGGCGACGACGCGGAGTTCTTCGGCGAGTTCCAGATCGACCCCGGAAAGACGCTGGCGGATCTCGAGAAGGCTTATAACGTCGCGCTGCCCACGCACGCGCCGGAGACGACGATCGAAAGCTTCATGGTCGAACGCCTGGGGGGCCGCACGGAGGTCGGCGACCGGGTCCCCTACGGCCCCATTGACCTGATCGTCCGGGAGGTCGACGAGAGCGGAGCGATCAAGGCCGTCGGCATCTCCCTCGATCGCGGCACGACGCCAGGCGCCCAGATCCCGCTATTCGTGAACATCCACGAGATTCTCGACGCGCTTCGCGCCCGGCTGGGGTGGGAGCGGACGCCCGACCGGCGATGACCCGCCCCGCCCTGGAGGCACACCTTGCCGCGTTTATGTTTTCGCCTGCGCGTGGGCTTCGACCATCCAGAGGTCCTTGTCGACGCCGCGCGAGACCTCGGTGAAGACGTCGGCGGTGGTCTGGTCGCCCATCTCCGCCGCCGAGTCGATCGCCGCGCGCACCCCCTTGCCGAAGCCGGCGAGCGCGGCGGAGAGCGCGTCGACATGCGCGGCGCCGTCGGCGATGTCGAGCGGATAGCGCGACAGGGTCGAGCGCTCCGCCGCGACCGCGGCCGTGCCCTCCGCCACCCCGCCGAGCGCCGCGATGCGTTCGGCGATCAGGTCGGCATGTCCGCGACTGTCCTCGGCCACCGTGTCGAACAACTCGTGCAAGGCGATGAAGCTCGGTCCCTTGACGTTCCAGTGGGCCTGCTTCGCCTGCGTGGCCAAGTCGACCGCGTCGGCGAGCCGCGCCTGCAGAAGCTCGATAGCCGCCTTGCGCGTGTTCGCGGCAATGTCGATCTTCGTCTTGTGCATCCGTGCATCCTCCGATCAAAAGGCAAGAACAACCGGGCGCCCCAACTCCTAGATATGTCGATTGGAAACGCTTTCGAGGGCGCCGTTTCGCCGCACCTCCAAAGCTATGCCGGCTTCTTGAACAAAGAGACGCGACTCCAACATCCATAGTCGATCGGATGCGAGGAGTCTTCGCCCTGTCGCGCGTGCTCCGGCGCGCGCCGGAGCATTTGTGGCCGGAGCGAGGGAGGTGGGAGCCATGATCTTGTGGCGGATTGCACCGGTGGCCGACCCGCGGGACTCGCGCTGGCAGGACCGGCGGATCTGGCGGGAGGTGATCGTCCGCGCGCCCTCGGCGGCCATGGCCCGGCTGATCGCCGGCCGTCTGGAGACGAATCCGGACAGGCCGCCCGTCGGCAATGAGAGCCCCGCTTTCCGAAGCGGCTTTACGGACGAGAAGCTCTACTGGGTCGCCCGGCTGAGCACCGCGGAAGCAGCCGCCGTCGGCGAGGGTGGAGCATACGGAATCGTCCGCGCCGTCCCGGCAGACGCCCTGCTGGAAACACCACCGCCCTCGCTGCTCCCGGAGAGGGTCGAGGAGCCCGCCAGGGAGCCCGTCGGGGAACCCGTCGAGAAGGCCGCCGAGTAGCGCCGCACGTCCCCGCCGACATCGGCCCGGCGACATCGGCCCGGCGACATCCGCCCGGCGACATCCGATCGTCAACACCGGATCGTCAGCCGCCGGCCTGCGGAACTTCCTTCGGCGGCCGCTGTTTGCACTCCATCGTCAGGGTGGCGCGCAGTGAGCTGGGTTCCGAGTAACCTCGGCTCTGAAGGAAGGCGCCATGATCCGGGCGACGACGCGTCGCGGCGGATTCGCCGCCGTCATGGCGAGCGTGGTGATGATCCCGCTTGCCGCCTCTGCGACTCCCTACAGCGATCTCGTCGTGTTCGGCGAAAGCCTTGCCGACACGGGCAATGTCTTCACCTTCACCGGCATCATTCCCCCGTCGCCGCCCTATTTCGACGGCCGCTTCTCCAACGGCCCGGTCTATGTCGACCAAGTGGCCGGAAGCCTCGGCCTCGACTCGACCGCATGGCTCCAGGGCGGCTCCAACTACGCGTTCGGCGGCGCCAGGACCGGCGGCGTCCGGCCGCAGCCCAACCTGTTGCAGCAGACCGATATCTTCCTGCTCGAGGCCGGGCCCGGCGGAGTCGACCCGGACGCGCTGTTCGTCATCTATGGCGGCGGCAACGACGTCCGCGACGCCGTGGGCGACGACGATGCCGCCGACCAGGTTGCGACGGCAGCCGGAAACATCGGCAGCGTCATCGAGGACCTCGCCGCGGCGGGGGCCGCCAACATCGTCGTGCCGAACCTGCCCGACGTCGGCCGCATCCCCGAGCAGCAGCAGGAAGGCCAGGAGGAGAGCGCGCGGGCGCTGAGCCTCGCCTTCAATCAGGCTTTGGACGCGACTCTGGATGCACTCGAGGCGGATCTCATGATCGATCTCGTCCGTCCCGATATCTTCGCCGCGGTCGAGACGGTGTTCGCCGCGCCGGGGGCCTTCGGCTTCACGAACGTCACGGACCCTTGCCTGACCGGCGACCCGCTCTTCGGCTTCAGCGTCTGCGCCGACCCAGACCGCTTTCTCTTCTGGGACGACATTCACCCGACGACCGCGGGACATGCCATCCTCGCGGACACGCTGCTCGCCGCATTGTCGGACAACCCGGACAACTCAGACGGCCCGGTGGCCGTTCCCGAACCGAGCATACTGATCCTGCTCGGCGCCGGGCTGACCGGCATCGCCCTTCTCCGGATGCGCTCGAACCGGCTTCCGGTATCTTAGCCGGACGGCGGGATATAGCCGGATTGCGTGGCGTTCGCCTTCCGCATCGCCCGCTCGGCTTCGGCCGCGGTGATCAGCACCGTGGTCTTCAGCCGCGCGAGTCCGCCGCCGCCCGCGATCGTCAGCAGGCTGGCGACAGCGCTCTCATTATCGGGGAACTCGGCAATGGCGGCGCCGTCATACTCGCCGAACGCGAAGAAGAAGCTGTGGAGCTTTCCCTGAAAGGCCTCGATGGCCTTCTTAGCCGCCGCGGTGCGATCCTGCGGCTTGTCGATCATCGCCTTGATCTGCGGATCTTTGTACGCCCACTGCAAGAGGAAATAGGCCATGGCCACCCTCCTCAGATGCCGCACAGATGTGGAAGAGGGGGAAGTGTACTGCTGATGGGGTGGAGGGGTCTAGCGGCGGAAGCGCGTATCGAGCGGGGAGAGATCGCCGGCTGGCGGCCCGTTGTCTCGCGCTTTGGCGGTAATGCCGCGGGTTGCGGCGATTGTCGTTGCCGAGGCTCAGTTCTCCGGAACACGGTTTCGGATGATCAGCGCGCGGCTTCGGTGGCCATGGCCCGGCTGATCGCCGGCCGTCTGGAGCGGAATCCGCGTGCGGAGTTCGGCGACGTCTTCGAGTCGTGTGTCGCATGATTGCGGCACTACGAGCCGGGCCGCAGCGCGCGATGAGCAGCTCGCCGAACGCGCTCGGCACACGCGGCGCGGTGGCCGCCACCTCGCGCCGCAGCCGGCCCTGGCCGCACCTCGATCCTTCGGGCGCGCCGGGCCGGCATCTCCCGGCGCATACGGAACCCATTCAAGCCGACAGGAATCGCGCCATACTTCGTCAGATGATTTGCTCCGCCGTGGCGGATCTCGTTCGCACTCTTTGAGCGGAGGGGGAGTCGCTTTTGGACTTCGCCGAGCGGCTCGGCGGGGCGGTGTCTCGGATGCCTAGAGCCACTCAGGGCTTGACTAACAGAATATCCGAAAATGTACCGGACCCGGCGGGCGACTCGCGCCTTCGTCTACCGGACGGCGGCTCGTTTTCGCGGGTATTCCAGATAAATTCGCGCTATTGTCGGCAGCCTTCTGCGTGTCTCCTTGCATGGCGTTTTCTCGCGTGCTCTTGCGAGGCAGCATGTCGCTTCTATCTCGCCGAGGTTAGGAGGCCTTGTGGAATGCTCGAAACAAGCCGGCGGACATGGCCCGAGGACTTTTTGATCACCGACGCGCTGTCGACACGACCCCGGCGCGCCTTGGATCCCCTCGACGAAATCAAGGCCATGCACGAGATGGCGCGCCAGATGACGGCGCAGCTCGACGGGCTGCTCGACCGTTTTGTCGAGCTGGCGGTGGAGTTCTGCGATGCGGGATCGGCTGGCGTGAGCCTCCTGGAGCGGACGCCCGCGGGAAACACGATCTTCCGCTGGACCGCGCTGGCCGGCGACTTCAAGCCCTATGTTGGTGGCTCCACGCCGCGCGAAGCCAGCCCCTGCGGCATCTGCCTCGACCGGAACGAGACCGTCCTGCTGTCGCGGCCGTCCCGCGTCTTCCCTTACTTCCGCGACGTGCACCCGCCGATCGTCGAGGCGCTGATCCTCCCCCTCGACGCCGGCGACGGGCAGCCGATCGGCACGATCTGGATCCTATCGCACGACAAGGCGCGCCGGTTCGATGCCGGCACGGTCGAGATCATGACCCGCTTGGCCGCTTTCACCGCACTGAGCCTGAAATTGGCCGATATGATCGCCGACCGGGATCGCCTTCACCGGGCCGCCCTCGCCGAGCTCGCCGAGCGCAAGCTGGCGCAGACGCACCAGGCGTGGCTGACCGAGGAGCTGAACCACCGGCTCAAGAACAGCCTCAGCACGGTTGTTTCGGTGGCGGCGTGCACCCTGCCGGCGACAACCGAGACAATGCGTTACGTCGATCGCGTCAACAGCTTGGCGCGGGCGCACAAGCTTTTAGCCGATGGGCGGCGCGAGGGCGCACCGCTCCGCACGCTGATCGCGGCGGAGCTCACGCCCTATCGGCGGACCGATGCGCATGTCGGTCTCACCGGCCCCGAGGTCCGGCTGACGGCGAAAGCCGTGCAGATGCTCGGGATGGCGCTGCACGAGCTCGCGACGAACGCGGCCAAGTACGGCGCTCTCTCGACCCCGGCGGGCCGGGTGCGGGTGACGTGGCGCCTGAGGGAGTCGCGAGCGGGACGCCGCCTGCGGCTGAGATGGGCGGAGCGTGGCGGCCCGCCGGTTGCAGTCTCCTGCCGCCGCGGCTTCGGCTCGCGCCTGTTGGAGGAGGCCCTGCCCTATCAGCTCGGCGGCACGGTGGCGCGCGACCTCCGCCCGGACGGCCTGCGCTGCACCATTGACCTGCCCTTCACCGAAGATATCGGCACCGAGGACATCGGCGCCTCGCCGGGACCGTGAGCCTATTCCCGCGGCGCACGCGGCCGTCAGCGCGTGCACGGCGGATTGTCAGTGTAGCAATTTCGTGCGAGACGCGTATTCCGTTGCATTGTCCTGTTTCCCGGAAGGCTCCCAATTTCCAAACGCGGCCAGCCCCAGATCGGCCGCGCTTTTCGTTTGCGGCCCGACCGATCGTGCCGGGGCGTGTTCTCGAATTCGGGTCGGCACGGTCGGCGCCCTGTGCGCGGACGCCATCTCTCAGGTCGCGGGGGGCGGCTCGCCTGTGATCGCAGGCGCCGCCGGCAAACCCTCGAACAGCGCCCGGTAGGCGGCCCCTCCGAGCGCGCCGCCGATCAAAGGCGCGAGCCAGAACAGCCAGAGTTGCTGAAGGGCCCAGCCGCCGACCACAAGCGCGGGCCCGGTGCTGCGGGCCGGATTGACCGACGTATTCGTGATCGGAATGCTGATGAGGTGGACGAGCGTCAGCCCCAACCCGATCGCGAGGGGCGCGAACCCCGCTGGCGCCTTCCTGTGCGTCGCCCCCATGATGATGATTAGGAATACGAGGGTCAGCAGCACCTCGGCCGTGAACCCGGACAGGAGCGAATAGCCGCCGGGCGAATGCGCACCGTAGCCGTTAGCGCCGAGGCCGTTGGTCTCCAGGTCGAACGCAGGGAGTCCCCGTGCGATGCTGTAGAGGAGAACCGCGGCCACGGCGCCGGCGACGACCTGGGTCAGGACGTAAGGCAACACGTCACCGGCCGGGAACCGCCCGCCCGCCCAGAGCCCGACCGTCACGGCGGGATTGAAGTGGCTGCCGGAGATATGCCCGATGCTATAGGCCATGGTGACGACCGTCAGCCCAAAGGCCAGGGAGACGCCCAGGAACCCGATGCCGGTCTCTGGGAAGGTGGCTGCGTAGACCGCGCTGCCGACGCCGCCAAAGACCAACCAGAACGTCCCGACGAACTCGGCGGACAATCGGCTCAACATCAACATGACAGCCTCCTCTAGGATTGGCACGACGCGGACCATTCGCGTTCGCCGCCGAACGGCCCCTTGGAGGTGGTGCAGTGTGTCCTAGAACCCGGCTCTGTGCCCTATGTTCCCGCCACTCGGCTGCCCGCTGAGCAGTAGCCGTTCCGACCAGACGTTCCCCGCGCCGCCAAGCGCTTGCTTGGGAGGCGGCGGTGGGAAGCCTGCGAATCCGCCCAGGGCGTGGCGGCCAATTGACATACCGCCGGCGGGCATTGCCGGGGTGATCAAAGGCCGCTGAGTCCCGCTCGGGATATTGGGCAATAGTTGGGCACGTTCCCGGCCCGGCGGGCGCCATTCTCCTCAAATGCTTGAAAAGATTGGCGTCCCCAACGGGACTCGAACCCGTGTTTTCGCCGTGAAAGGGCGATGTCCTAGACCGCTAGACGATGGGGACGTGAGGCGGCCGCGCCAGCGATGGTCTAACGTCCGGCGGCGGGAAAAGCAACCCGGTTCTGGGCCTTACCTCCGCCGCGCGGATCGGCCATACTCCGCGTCCCAGGCGAGGTCCACCCTCCCGATATCGGAATCCAGACCCAACTCGTAAACAGATAAGGAGCGTCATCCATGAGCCTCACCCGCATCGAAGCCGGCCCGCGCATGAGCCAAGCCGTCATCCACGGCAACACCGTCTATCTCGCCGGCCAGGTCGCCGACGATCCGGTGCCCTCCGTGGCCGAGCAGACGAAGCAGATCCTCGCCCGCATCGACCGCCTGCTGGTCGAGGCCGGGAGCGACAAGTCGAAGCTGGTCTCGGCCAATATCTGGCTCTCCGACATCGCCGGCTTCGCCGAGATGAACGCGGTCTGGGACGGCTGGGTCTCGAAGGGCAACAGCCCCGCTCGCGCCACCGTCGAAAGCAAGCTCGCCACGCCCGACTATCTCGTCGAGATCATGGTCGTCGCGGCGCGGTAACGGCGAGAAGGTTCACCACAGAGGCACGGAGACACAGAGGAAAAATCCTCTTCTCTGCGTCTCTGTGGTTCTCTACCGCGGGCAGTCGGACACGGCGCCGCACTGTCCCGATCGCGACATTTCCGATGTCGCTTCCGCCTTTGCATGGGGTTAATTTTCGAGTCCGCTGGCGAGGCCCCCCTCGCCTCACCCGCTCAGACCGCGCCGTAGACCGGCGCCGCGTCCTCGATCAGGAACTGCACCCCCTCGCGCCCCTGCCAGCGGTCGGCCCGCAGATGACCGGCGAGGTGGATCGGCACGCCGCCGCTCTGCAGCAGCGCCCGGCCGAGCTCGCTCTCCAGGCAGCGGAAGGCGATCGCCTTCAGCCGGCCGCCGTCGGGGCCGGTCACGATGCAGCGGACATGCCCCTCGCCCACCACGTCGGCCCGGACCAGCCGCGCTGCCGGAATCGCGAAGCGCGGCTCGGCATTGCCGGCGCCGAACGGGCCGAGCTGCTCCAGCAGGCCGGCGAAGTCCGGCGTCGCGGCGCCGGGGGTCAGCACCCCGTCGAGGCCCAGCGTCGGCTGCACCGGCCCGGCGCTGCCCGCGGCCTCGCTCAGGCGGGCGGCGAGGAAGGCCTGGAATTCGTCGAGCCGCGCCGCCTCGACCGTGAAGCCGGCCGCCATCGCGTGGCCGCCGCCATTGAGCAACAGCCCGGCCTGCCGCGCCGCGATCACCGCATTGCCGAGGTCGACGCCCGGCACTGACCGGGCCGAGCCCTTGCCGATGCCGTCGGAGAGCGCGACGACGAAGGCCGGCCGGGCATAGCGCTCCTTCAGCCGGCTGGCGACGATGCCGATCACGCCGGGGTGCCAGCCCTCGCCCGCCGCCAGGACCAATGAGGTTTCCGGGGCCGAGTCGGCCTCGACGCGGGCGACGGCCTCGGCCAGCACCTGCTGCTCGATCGCGCGGCGCTCGCCGTTGAAGGCTTCGAGCTGCGCGGCCAGCGCCGCCGCCTCGGCCGCGTCGTCGGTCGCCAGCAGCCGCGATCCCAGGTCGGCCGCGCCGACCCGGCCGCCCGCATTCACCCGGGGGCCGAGCACGAAGCCCGCATGATAGGCGCCGGCCCGCTCGGTCAGGCCCGCCGCGTCGGCCAGCGCCGCCAGGCCCGGATTACCGCGCCGCCCCATCATCCGCAGCCCCTGCGCCACCAGGGCGCGATTGAGGCCGGTGAGCGGCACCACGTCGCAGATCGTGCCCAGCGCCACCAGATCGAGCCATTGCAGCAGGTCCGGCTCCGCCCGCCCGTCGCGGTACCAGCCGGCGGCCCTGAGCGCCCGATTGAGCGCCACCACCAGCAGGAACGTCACGCCGACCGCGGCGAGCTGGCGGCAGGCGCCCGATTCGTCCAGCCGGTTCGGGTTGACGACCGCCACCGCCTCGGGCAGCTGCGGCTCGGCCACATGATGGTCGAGGACGATCACGTCGAGCCCCGCCGCATTCGCCGCCGCCAGCGGGGCGAAGGCGGTGATGCCGCAATCGACCGTCACCACCACCGCCGCACCCTCCGCCTTCAGGCGCAGGAGCGCCGGCGCGTTGGGGCCATAGCCCTCGGCGATGCGGTCGGGGATATAGGTTCGGATCGGCACCCCGGCGGCGGCGAAGAAGCGCTGCAGCAGCGCCGAGGAAGTCGCGCCGTCGACGTCGTAGTCGCCGAAGACCGCGATCCCCTCGCCCCGCTCGACCGCCCGCACCAGCCGGGCGACGGCCAGGTCCATGTCCTTGAACTGCGACGGGTCGGGCAGCAGCGCGCGCAAGGTCGGGTTCAGGAACAGGCTAGCCTCGTCCGCCGTGACGCCGCGCGCCGCGAGCAGGCTGCCGACCAGCTCCGGCAGGCCGAGGCGCTGGGCCAGCGCCATGCCGACCCGCGCATCCGCCAGCCGCGCCCGCCAGCGCCGCCCGCGGACCGAACGCTCGACGCCGAGGACGCTCGCCGGATCGCTACCGGGGCTGCCGACGGAGCTACTTGGGTCCATCAATTGAACGGCTTCCTGCCGAGCTCGGGACCGGCTTATCGGTCCCCCGGCTCGAACCCGGTCTTCACCGTGAAATTGTGCTGCGCCTCGATCACCCGGACGGTGCCGCTCTTCGATCGCATCACCATGGAATGCGTCGTGGCACCGCCATGGAAGCGGCGGACGCCGCGCAGCATGGTGCCGTCGGTCACGCCGGTCGCCGCGAACATCACATCGCCATGGGCGAGGTCGAGCAGGCTGTATTTACGGTCCAGGTCCTCGATACCATAGCGGTGCGCCCGGCCGCGCTCGTCGTCGTTGCGGAACAGCAGGCGGCCCTGGAACTGGCCGCCGATGCAGCGCAGCGCCGCGGCCGCCAGCACGCCCTCCGGCGCGCCGCCGCTGCCGAGATACATGTCGATGCCGCTGTCCCGCTGCGACGTGGCGATGACGCCGCTGACATCGCCATCGCCGATCAGCATGATCCGGGCGCCGGCCGCACGCACCTGCCCGATCAGTTCCGCGTGGCGCGGGCGGTCGAGGATGCAGACCACGATGTCGGAGATGTCGACCTTCTTGGCCTGCGCCAGGTTCTTCAGGTTCTCCGCCGGTGCCGCGTCGAGGTCGACAACCCCGTCGGGCAGGCCGCCGCCGACCGCGATCTTGTCCATATAGACGTCGGGCGCATTGAGGAACCCGCCCTCATTGGCCATGGCGACGACGGCCATCGCGTTGTACCCGCCCTTGGCGGTGATCGTCGTGCCCTCTAGCGGGTCGAGCGCGATATCGATCTTCGGCCCGCCGGAGCCGACCTTCTCGCCGATGAAGAGCATCGGCGCCTCGTCGCGCTCGCCCTCGCCGATCACCACGGTTCCCTCGATCGACAGGCTGTTCAGGGCGCGGCGCATCGCGTCGACCGCGGCTTGGTCGGCCGCCTTCTCGTCGCCCCGTCCCATCAGGCGCGACGCCGCCAGCGCCGCCGCCTCTGTCACGCGCGCGGCCTCGAGGGCCAGGTTGCGATCCATCGTCTCGGACATTCTTTCCCTCTTTTTCTGTTCCGGCCGGTTAGCCCCGCCCGTCCTCACCCTTCGACAAGCTCGGGATGAGGAAGAGACCTCATGTTGACTTCCTCACCCCGAGCCTGTCGAGGGGCGAAACATGAGGGCCGCCGCCCGGTCTGCGTGTCAACTGCTCAAAGCGTCTCGATGCGGATCATGCGCGGCGGCTCGACCACCGGATCGAGGCCGGCGATCCGGTCGAGCGCACGGCGCATCGCCGCTTCGTCCGTTTCATGCGTCGTCAGAACCACGGGCACCACCTCTTCGGGGTCCCGGCCCCGCTGGATCATCGCTTCCATCGATACCGCCTCGTCGCGCAGCGCGGCGGCGACACCGGCGATCACTCCGGGCCGGTCGACCACCATCAGCCGCACATAGAAGGCGCCCCGCCGGCGCTCGATCGGCGAGGGCGACAGCGGGCGCAGGGCCGACACCGGCACCGAGAAAGCCGGCATCGCGCGGCCGCGGGCGATGTCGACGAGGTCGGCGACCACGGCCGAGGCGGTCGGCCCGGCCCCGGCGCCCCGCCCCTCGGCCACGCTCTGGCCGACGAAGTCGCCCTCCGTCACCACGGCGTTGAACACGCCCTCGACATTGGCGATCGGCGTGCCGAGCGGCACCATGCTGGGGTGGACGCGCTGCTCGATGCCGTGCTCGGTCGGCTGGGCGACGGCGAGCAGCTTGATCCGATAGCCCAGCTCCTGGGCAAAGGCGATGTCGATTGCCGAGACATGGCGGATGCCTTCGACATGCACCCCGTCGAAATCGATCTCGCAGCCGAAGGCGAGGCTGGTCAGGATCGCCAGCTTGTGCGCGGCGTCCACGCCGTCGACGTCGAAGCTGGGGTCGGCCTCGGCATAGCCGAGTCGCTGCGCGTCGACCAGCACGTCGGCGAACTCCCGCCCCGTCTCGCGCATCGTCGTCAGGATGTAGTTGCAGGTGCCGTTCAGGATGCCGTAGAGACGCTCGATCCGGTTGGCCGCCAAACCCTCGCGCAGCGCCTTCACGATCGGGATGCCGCCAGCGACCGCGGCCTCGTAGCCGATGCCGACGCCCGCCGCCTCCGCCGCCCGCGCCAGGGCCGTGCCGTGATGGGCGAGCAGCGCCTTGTTTGCGGTCACGACATGCTTGCCGTTGGCGATCGCCGCCTCGATCAGCGTCTTGGCCGGCCCGTCGGAGCCGCCAATCAGCTCGACGACGACATCGACCTCCGGATCCCGCGCCAAGTCCAGCGCATCGTCGCACCAGCGCAACCCGTCGAGCGGCACGCCCCGGTCGCGCCGCCGGTCGCGGGCCGAGACGGCCGTGACCTCGATCGGCCGCCCGCAGCGCTCCGCGAGCAGCGCGCGATGCGTTTGCAGCAGCCTGACCGTGCCGGCACCGACCGTTCCCAGCCCGGCGATTCCCACGCGCAACGATTCACTCATCGGCACTCCTCCGCGCGGGCGAGAACTTTGGACAAATCAGGAGGCAATGACCCAACCATATCGGAATAGTTTCTTTTTCTTTTCGATTATCGGACGCGTTCGACGCCGGGGATCACGGGCCCAGCCCGCCCCCTGTATTTACCGCCGCTCCGCGCGTTAGTCGAGATTATCAGTCGAGGAACCGGATTTCGGGGCGCCCGTGACATCGGTTTTCGCCCGGCCGGCCTCAAGATGGCCGGCCTCAAGACGGTCGGCTGCGAGCCGATCGGCCAGCGCCCGTCGTTCCTCCGACGAGGATGCCGGCGGCTGCCCATCGGAAATGGCCCCGAGATTCGGAAACGGCGCCTCGGTTCCGGCTGGCTGGGAGATCACGCTGCAGCCGGCGATCGGGGTAGCCAGGGCGATCGATGCTGCCTGCATCGCCGGCCGAGGTAACCCGTGGTTCCGGTTGTGCTGTTCCGGGACCGGATCTATTTTTACAAGCAGATCATCGGCGCTTCGCCGCCGCACCGCGACATCGCATCGCCCGAGATCGGCAGTTGGCATCATTCTGTCCCAGCCCCATCTAAACAGCCATAATTCATGGCCATGCAGCAGAATTCGATCATAGAGGAAGGCGACATGACCGATCAACAGGGCGCCAACTCGTCGCAGCCCGATCCCGTTGCGTTCTCTCGAACGATGGCGGAGATCGCCGAGCGGTCGCAGCGAATCGTCTCCGAATTCCTTGCCAAGCAGGCCAGCACCGGCAATGGCGTCGGCATGTCGGACCCGCTCAGCATCGGCAATGCCTTCCTCGAGATGACGAAGCGGCTGATGGCCGACCCGGCGACGCTGGTCCAAGCGCAGATGACGCTGTGGCAGGACTACATGAATCTGTGGCAGGCGACCGCCCGCCGGATGATGGGCGAAACCGCCGCGCCGGTCGCCGAGCCGGCGCCTGGGGATCGCCGCTTCCGCGATGCCGCCTGGCAGGAGAACGAGGTCTTCGACTTCATCAAGCAGTCCTACCTCCTGTCCGCGCGCTGGCTGCAATCGACGGTGCAGGAGGTCGAGGGCCTGGACGAGAAGACCGCGCAGAAGGTCGATTTCTACACCCGTCAGTTCGTCGACGCCCTAGCGCCGAGCAATTTCGTCCTGACCAATCCCGAGGTACTCCGCGCCACCGTCGAGAGCGGCGGTGAGAACCTGTTGAAGGGCCTGCAGAACCTGCTCGACGACCTGGAGCGCGGCAAAGGCCAGCTTAATATCCGGATGACCGATCTGGAGGCGTTCCGTATCGGCGAGAACATCGCCGTCACGCCGGGCAAGGTCGTGTTCCAGAACGACCTGATCCAGCTCCTGCAATATGAGCCGACGACCAAGGAGGTCTACCGGCGGCCGCTGCTCATCATTCCGCCCTGGATCAACAAGTTCTACATCCTCGACCTGCGCGAGAAGAACTCGCTGATCAAATGGGCCGTCGGGCAAGGTCATACGGTCTTCGTCGTCTCCTGGGTGAACCCGGACGAGCGGCTGACCGCCAAAAGCTTCCAGGACTACATGACGGAGGGTCCGCTGGCGGCGCTCGACGCCATTGAGCAGGCGACCGGAGAGCCCGACGCCAACGTGATCGGCTATTGCCTGGGCGGCACGCTGCTCGCGACCACGCTCGCCTACATGGCGGGGAAGAAGGGGGCAGGAAAGACGGGTGCGAAGAAAGGCGCCAAGGCCGAGCACCGAATCGCCAGCGCCACCTATTTCGCGACCATGGTCGACTTTTCCGAGCCGGGCGAGCTCGGCGTCTTCATTGATGAGGAGCAGTTGAAGGCGCTCGAGGCGCGGATGAGCCAGAAGGGCTATCTCGAGGGCGGCGCGATGGCGACCACCTTCAACATGCTGCGCGCCAACGACCTGATCTGGTCCTTCGTCGTCAACAACTACCTGCTCGGCAAGGACCCCTTCCCCTTCGATCTGCTCTATTGGAACTCGGACGCGACGCGGATGCCCGCGGCGATGCACAGCTTCTATCTGCGCCGGATGTATCACGAGAACCTTCTGGTCCAGCCCGGCGGCATCACCCTGAAGGGTGTGCCGATCGACCTCACGCGGATCAAGACGCCGAGCTTCATCCTGTCGACACGCGAGGACCACATCGCGCCGTGGAAGTCGACCTACAAGGCGACGCAGCTCTATTCGGGACCGGTCCGGTTCGTGCTGGCCGGCTCCGGGCATATCGCCGGCATCGTCAATCCGCCGGAGGCGGAGAAATACCAGTACTGGACGAATGACGAGCTGCCGGAGTCGCCCGAAAGCTGGCTGAAGACGGCGACGCCGCATCCCGGCTCCTGGTGGCCGGAATGGGCGACCTGGATCGCCCGGTTCGGCGGTGGCAAGGTCTCGGCGCGACGGCCCGGCGACGGCAAGCTTGCAGTGATCGAGGACGCGCCCGGCTCCTATGTCAAGGTAAGGGCATAGGCCGGGTGAGCGACATGATGCAGCTCCTCGCCGGCTTCACCCTTTCCATTCTGCTCGCTCTGCCGGCCATGGCGTCCGAATGGACGGTCACGCAGGCGCCCGCGGACGATGTGGCCCTCCGCGCCGCCAAGATTACCAACGAGGATGGCAACACGCTCTATCTCTGGCCCCGGCACAGCGACGATACCTATCAGATCATCGCCGAGGTTCATCTG
Organism: Virgifigura deserti; assembly: GCA_003576685.1. Taxonomy (GTDB): domain Bacteria; phylum Pseudomonadota; class Alphaproteobacteria; order Dongiales; family Dongiaceae; genus Virgifigura; species Virgifigura deserti. Next base: position 131,066 of record QOZR01000001.1, on the reverse strand, counting down.
GGCGACGGCTCGGGTTTCGCCGGCGCGATGCCGAGCTATCGCATCGACGGCGGCGAGACGATCGACACGGACGTCGTCCGCCGGGCGGGCGAAAGCAAAGGCGCGCTGTGGGGGCATGTCGGCGGCAAGGTCGCCTTCTGGAAGGCGTGGTCGTCGGACGACGACGTGATAAAGCCAACGGATCCGTTCAACGCCTGGCTCGCCGGCGAGACCCTGCGCTTCACCTACCATGCGGCCAGTGGCGGCACCAACACGACCGCCTTTCCGCTCCACGGCCTGGACGCGGCGGTCTCGGAGGCCACCGGCGTCAGGGTGCCTTGAGGCACCCTCAACGATTGAGCCGGATTTAAGAGATATACATTTACCCTCTGCGCGAATGAGAGAGACTTGCGGTGCAGATACGTCCTTACGAGACAGCTGATGCGGAACGGTTGTGTGCGCTCTTCTTCGACGCTATCCGGGAGACCGGCAGACGCAACTATAGCGCGCAGCAGGTTGAGGCCTGGGCGCCGTGCAGGCCTGACCCGCACCAGTTCGACGAGGTTGCCACGGACGGACGCATTCTTCTCGTCGTCGTCAACAATGAAGGAGATCCGATCGCCTATGGCGACCTGGAGGCGGACGGCCACATCGATCATCTTTTCTGCCGGCCTGACGTGGTCGGGACGGGAGTCGCGTCCGCCCTGTATGACGAACTGGAGAAGGTTGCGCTCGAGCGTGGCATGACCCGCTTGTATGTGGAAGCCAGCGAGGCGGCGCGCCCCCTGTTCGCGCGAAAGGACTTCGCCTTACTCGAGCGTCGCGACTTTCAACTCCGAGGCGTCCTCATCCACAATTACGCGATGGCCAAGACGCTCGGTCCGGAAGAGTGACTCGCTTCCGACATGGTAGGGGCAAGTTCCAAACCTGCCCCTCTGGCAGCCGACCGGTCACTCCCGCGGTTCGGACAGCTCAGCCGTTACCCATTCGATAGCTGTCGGCCAGCTCGCGGTAATGCCGCGCCGAATAGGGAAAGTAATCCAGCTCGGCCTGCGTCAGCGGCCGCAGCAGCTTTGCCGGGCTGCCGGCCCATAGCTCGCCGCGGCGGACCCGCTTGCCTGGCGTGACGAGCGCGCCGGCGGCCACCATGCCCTGCGACTCGACATAGGAGCCGTCGAGGAGGCAGGCCTTGATGCCGACAAACCCGCCATCCTCGACCGTGCAGGCATGCAGCACCGCCATATGCCCCACGGTCACGTCGGACCCGATGACGGTCCGCACGCCCTTCGCCGGGAATTCCTCGCTCTCGTGATTGCCGTGGATGATGGTGCCGTCCTGGATATTGGTGCGCGCGCCGATGCGGATCGAATTGACGTCGCCGCGCAGCACGCAGCCGAACCAGATGCTGGCGCCGGAGCCGATCTCGACATCGCCGATGATCACCGCTGTCGGCGCGACGAAGGCATCGGCGGCGATGCGGGGCCGCTTATCGCCGTAGGGCAGGATGTTGCTACTCATGGAAACAAGGCCCCCTGCTCGAGTCCGGCGGTCTCCTGAAAGCCCGCCATCAGGTTCATGTTCTGCACGGCCTGGCCGGAGGCGCCCTTGACCAGATTGTCGATAGCCGACAGCAGGATCGCCCTCCCCGGAACGCGATCGGCGAACACGCCGATTAGGCAATGGTTGGAGCCGCGGACATGGCGCGTCGCCGGCGCCGCGCCCGCCGGCAGCACGCGGACGAAAGGTTCGCCGTCATAGCGCTCCTGCAGTGTGCGGCGCAGGTCATCGGCACCCGCGCCGTTCGCGAGCCGGACATAGATCGTCGACAGGATGCCGCGGCTCATCGGCATCAGATGCGGCGTGAAATTGACCGTCACCGGTCGGCCGGCGATCTCGCTCAGCCCCTGCTCGATCTCCGGCGCGTGGCGGTGGCCGGCGATGCCATAGGCGTGAATGCCCTCGGTCACCTCGGCAAAGAGGTTGGCCTGCTTGGCGTCGCGACCGGCGCCGCTCACGCCGGATTTGGCGTCGATGATGATGTCGTCGCGCTCAATCGCGCCGGCCTCGAACAACGGCACCAGCGGGAGCTGCGCCGATGTGGGATAGCAGCCGGGATTGGCGACCAGGCGGGCGGGGCGGATCGCGTCGCGCTTCAGCTCCGTCAAGCCGTAGACGGCCTCCTGCTGCAGGGCCGGCGCCCGATGCTCATGGCCGTACCACTGCGCATAGGCGGTCGGATCGCGGAGCCGGAAATCCGCCGACAGGTCGACGACCTTCAGGTGCCGCGGCAGCCCGGCGATGATCTCCTGCGTAGTGCCGTGCGGCAGGCAGCAGAAGACGAGATCGAGACCGCTCCAGTCGGCATCCTCGACCTTCACGAGATCCGGCAGGCCGAGACCGCCCAGATGAGGGAAGACCTCTGCCAGAGGACGCCCGGCCTGACGGTCCGCGGTCAGCAGGCGGATCTCGCTCTCCGGATGACGCGTCAGCAGCCGCACCAGCTCCGCGCCGGTGTATCCGCTCGCACCGAGAATGCCGATCCGCAATCTGTTCGTCGTCGCCATTACCGTTCTTCCTCGAGTTGAGTTCGGTCGTGCTTCGACCAGTTCGACAAAGACACCGGCCAAAAACAAGAAGGGCGCTCCCGCAGGAGCGCCCTTCTGAAAAAACGCCGATGCTCCCGCGGACTCAGCGCTTCGAGAACTGGAAGCTACGTCGCGCCTTGGCCTTGCCGTACTTCTTGCGCTCGACGACGCGCGAATCGCGGGTCAGGAACCCGCCCGCCTTCAAGGCGCCGCGCAGGGCCGGCTCGTAATAGGTCAGCGCCCGGCTGATGCCGTGACGCACCGCGCCGGCCTGGCCCGACAGGCCACCGCCGGTCACCGTGCAGATCACATCGAACTGACCGACCCGATTGGTCACGCCGAAGGGCTGGTTGAGCACCATGCGCAGCACCGGCCGCGCGAAATAGACCTCGCTCTCGCGGCCGTTGACCTGAACCTTTCCGGAGCCCGGCTTGATCCAGACACGGGCCACCGAATTCTTCCGCTTGCCGGTGGCATAGGCGCGCCCCTCGGCGTCGATCTTCGGTTCGGCCAAGGGCGCCGTCGTCGGCGCGGCCGCCTGACCCAGGTCCTTCAGGTCAGACAGCGTCTGCGTTCCGTTACTCATGATCAGGCGATCCTCTTGTTCTTGCGGTTCATGCCGGCGACGTCCAGCGCCTCGGGCTGTTGCGCCTCATGCGGATGGCTCGTGCCGGCATAGACGCGCAGATTGCTCATCTGCTGCCGCCCGAGCGGTCCGCGCGGCACCATCCGCTCGACCGCCTTGAGGATTACCCGCTCCGGATACCGGCCGCCAAGGATCTGGCCCATGCTCCGCTCCTTGATGCCGCCCGGATGGCCGGTGTGCCAGAAGAACTTGCGCTGCTCCAGCTTGTTGCCGGTGAGCCGCACCTTCTCGGCATTGATCACGATCACGTTGTCGCCGCAATCGACATGCGGCGTGTAGCTCGGCTTGTGCTTGCCGCGGAGCCGGTTGGCAACGATGCTCGCCAGTCGCCCGAGGACGAGGCCGTCGGCATCGACCAGGATCCACTTCTTCGCCACCTCGGCAGGCTTGGCGGAATAGGTCTTCATGAGAACCCGCTATCTGATCAATATTGGTAAATGAGACTCTGCGGCCGTGCCGGCAGACCCGAGAGTCGCCCAGGCACCGCGCCGTCTATCGCGGCGCCATGTCTAGGCGTCGCCCGCCGGCTTGTCAACGGAAAAAAGCACAGTGTTCTAGTTAGTTAGCAGCACGGTATTATAATACCGCACGCGGCGACGCCCTCACCGACCGGGCGCGCGACATTGTCTGCCAACTATGGCTTGAACTGTTCGGCATGAACCGGCCAAATTGCGCCGACCTTCACGCGAACCGGAGAAGTCCATCATGACCGCGATGGCCGCAAACGAGCCGCTTCTCTTGCGCACGGATGCCGCCGGCGTGGCGACACTGACGCTCAACCGGCCGCAGGCGCGCAACGCGCTGTCGATGGCGGTAATGGAGTCGCTGCTGGCGACGCTGGGCGACGTCGCGACCGACGACTCCGTCAAGGTCGTGGTGCTGGCCGGGGCCGGCCCCGCCTTCTGCGCCGGTCACGATCTGAAGGAACTCCGCGCCGATCCGCGGCGCGAGGCCTATGAGGCGGTGTTCGCCCGCTGCAGCGAACTGATGCTGGCGATTACCCGCCTGCCGAAGCCGGTGATCGCCCGCGTGCACGGCATCGCCACGGCCGCCGGCTGTCAGCTCGTCGCGACCTGCGATCTCGCGATCGCCGCCAACGACGCCCGCTTCGCGACTCCCGGCGTCAATATCGGGCTGTTCTGCTCCACCCCGATGGTAGCGCTGAGCCGCGCGGTGCCGCGCAAGCAGGCGATGGAGATGCTGCTGACCGGCGAAATGATCCCGGCGGATCGCGCCGCCGAGATCGGCCTGATCAACCGCGCCGTTCCGGCGGACGAACTCGACCGGGCCGTGACGGAGCTGGCCGGCAAGATCACCGGCAAATCGCCGCTGACCCTCGCGATCGGCAAGGAGGCGTTCTACCGGCAGATCGATCTCGAGCTGGGACAGGCCTATGCCTATGCGAGCGAGGTGATGACGACCAACATGATGGCGCGCGACGCCGCGGAGGGGATCGATGCCTTCCTGGCCAAGCGCCATCCGACCTGGCGGGGCCGATGAGCGATCACGACCATTATCCCGACGAGCATCTGCGCCGAATCCTGCGCAGCGTGAAGACCATCGCCATGGTCGGCGCCAGCCCCGACTGGAACCGACCGAGCGCCTTCGTGATGGAATATCTGCAGAGCAAACGATACCGGGTCATCCCGGTCAATCCCACGGCGGCCGGCCGGACGATCAACGGCGAAACCTGCTACGCCGCGCTGACGGATATCCCGCAGGAGAGCGCCGGCCGGATCGACATGGTCGATATCTTCCGCCGGTCCGACAAGGTGGGACCGATCGTCGACGAGGCGGTCGCGATCGGCGCCAGCGTCGTCTGGATGCAGATTGGGGTCCGTAACGACGAAGCGGCTGCAAAGGCGGAAGCCGCCGGCCTGACGGTGGTCATGAATCGCTGCCCGAAGATCGAGTACGGCCGGCTGCATGGCGAGCTGAGCTGGGGCGGGTTCAATTCGGGCATCATCTCCAGCAAGCGGCGGAAGCTGAACGTATGAGCGAAGACACGAAGGGCAAGCCCCGGCAGCCGGGCTTCGAGACGCGCGCCATCCACGCCGGCGCGCCGCCCGATCCGGTGACCGGCGCGCGGACGATGCCGATCTATCACACGACGGCCTACGTGTTCGACGATGTCGAGCACGCCGCGTCACTCTTCAACCTGTCGACCTTCGGCTACATCTATTCGCGCCTGACCAACCCGACCGTAGCGGCGCTGGAGGAGCGCGTCGCCAGCCTGGAGGGCGGCCGCGGCGCCACCGCGACGGCTTCGGGCCATGCGGCCCAGCTCGTCGCCTTCTTCGCGCTGATGGCGCCGGGCGAGAGCTTTCTCGCCTCGCGGAAGCTCTATGGCGGATCGCTCACCCAGTTCGGCCGGACCTTCGCGAAGTTCGACTGGCATGCGATCTTCGTCGATCCGGACGACCCGGAGAACTTCGCCCGCGCGCTGACGCCGAACTGCAAGGCGATCTTCGTCGAGAGCCTGGCCAACCCGGGCGGCGTCGTGACCGATATCGAGGCGATCGCCCGGATCGCCCGCGACGCCGGCATCCCGCTGATCGTCGACAATACGCTCGCCACGCCCTATCTCTGCCGGCCGATCGAATGGGGCGCCGACATCGTCGTCCATTCGACGACCAAGTTCCTCGGCGGCCACGGCAATGCGATGGGCGGGGCGCTTGTCGATTCGGGCCGGTTCGACTGGGCGCAGAACGACAAGTTCCCCGCCCTCACCGCGCCGGAGCCCGCCTATCATGGCCTGCGCTTTTACGAGACCTTCGGCGACATGGCGCTGATCATGCAGACCAAGGCGGTCGGCCTGCGAGATCTCGGGCCGGCGCTGTCGCCGATGAATGCCTTCCTGACGCTGACCGGCATCGAGACCCTGCCCCTGCGCATGCAGCGGCATTGTGAGAACGCGCTCGCAGTGGCCCGATTCCTCGAGGCGCATCCGCGCGTCGACTGGGTCTCCTATGCCGGGCTGCCGTCGAACCCCTATGCCGCGCTTGCCCGGAAATACATGCCGGGCGGCGCCGGCGCCGTCTTCACCTTCGGGGTGAAGGGTGGTTATGACGCGGGCGTAAAGGTGGTCGAGTCCTGCGAGCTCCTGTCCCACCTCGCCAATGTCGGGGACACGCGCAGCCTGATCCTGCACCCCGCCTCGACGACCCACCGCCAGCTCACCGACGAGCAGCGTACGGCCGCTGGTGCGGGACCGGAGGTGGTGCGGCTGTCGATTGGCCTCGAGAGCGTCGAGGACATCATCGCCGATCTGGACCAGGCGCTCGGCCTCAGCGCAACAAGGCCATGAAATTGTCGTAGAGACGGCGCGCGCTCCGGTTGAAATCGGTCATATGCCGGCCGGCCTCGGCGTCGAAGCGTGGAAGGGCGTCGGAGCCCAACGTCTGCTCGAGCGCGCACCGGTAGGCGGGGACATCGCCCCATTCCCGCACCGTGTCGGCGGTGAGCTCGACATGATACTGCAGGCCATAGGCACGCCGGCCGACGCGGATCGCCTGGACGCCGCAGGCCGGTGAGCGCGCCAGCACCACCGCGCCCGGCGGCGCCTCCGCCACCTCGGCGCCATGCCACTGCAGCGCCTTGAAGCGCGTCGGCAGGCCGGTTAACAGCGGATCGGCGGCGCCCGCCTCGGTCAGATCCACGTCGAGGACCCCGACCTCCGCCCGCCCCATCGGCCCGACGCGGCCCCCGAGCGCCTCGCCCAGCAACTGGTGTCCGAGGCAGAGGCCGAGATAGGGCATGCCGCGACCCGCCACCGCCTCGCGGATCGCGCGCTTTTCCGCGACCAGCCAGGGGTGCTCGGCCTCTTGCCAGACATCCATGGGGCCGCCCATCACCCAAAGCGCGTCATAGCCGTCGAGGGCGGGGATGGCCTCGCCGGCGTCGAGTTCGACCGCATCCCAGGCGATGCCGTCCGCCGCGAGGAAGTCGCGGAAAATGCCGGGATGCTCGACCGGGATATGCTGAAGGACGAGAAAGCGCATGGGAACGGCTCCGTCGATGACCGGATGAGACTGCGGGCGCAGAGGTTCAGAATATCTGTGTCGAATCAGAGAGCTACTGAAAAGTAGTGAGATATCGGAAGAAATCGCAGGCGCGACGGCGGCGTTTTAATCGCCAACTGGGTTGGCGGTTCCGAAAAATCTCACTAATATCAAGTTCTCGGAGGCGTCAGTGGAACCAAAAGATGCAGGAAAAACTTGCAGCCCTGACCGGTAACGACGGCAAGCCATCGGCAACCCAGCTGCATTGGCTGGCGCGCGGCCTGGACCAAGCCGGCGGCAAGCTGCCGCTGTTCGACGAATGGGGGCAGCGCGTCAATGAGCGAACGATTCGAAGCTGCATCGAGCAGGGCTGGGCCGAGCCCTGGTTCACCAACGCGCTGAAGCCGGATTGGCTCGTCTGCAAGCTGACAGACGCCGGCCGCACGATCCTGGCGACCCACGCCGCGCCTGTGATCAGGCTTGAGCGTCGCGGCGCCGCGAGCCGGTCGCATCCATCGCAGTCATAGACGGCGGCCTGCTCTCCGACACAACCCGCTCTCCGGCCAGGTTCTTCGCATAGATGGCCATGCCTTCGCCGTCGCGATAGAAGTCGGGTAGATCGGCCAGCTTGCGATAGCCGTTCTTGCGATAAAACAGGCGCGTCGGCCTGCACTGCTCACGTGTCGCCGTCTCGACATAGAGACGCGCCGCGCCGAGCGCTGCAGAGCCCTGCTCGACCTCCCGCAGGACCGCGCCGCCGATTCCTGAACGCCGGAGATCGCCGCGCACGGCGATCCAATGGAGATCGAAGCGCCCGTCGGTGCCGGGAATCGGTCCGTAGCAGGCGAAGGCCACCGGCTGCCCGGCGCGCTCGGCAAAGAGGAAATGGTAGCCGCTCGCCCCGCCTCGGGTCAGACGGTCTTCGAGCATGTCGCCCATAACGGCGATCTCGCCGGCATGGAAGAAGCCGGTCGACTCGGCGAGCGAGCGGACGGTTTCGACATCGGTTTCGCGCACCGCGTCCCGCCAGGTCAGCGCGAGCGCCGCAGCCTTCGGTGCCGCGGCGGCCCGGGCGCGAAGGCTGCGCAGGGGCTGCTTGCCGCCCTCCCAGAGCCCGGCGAAGAACTGCCGCGCGTTGGCGCCGAGGGTACGGACCCGATAGCCGCCTTCCTGGACGATAAAGGTGGGAAAGCCTTGCGCGCCGATGCTGCTGCCGATTCTGAAGAAGTCCTCCGGCCGGTTCGACCAGCTTCCGGTCGGATCGCCGCGGCCGGTGTCGAGACCAAGGGCGACGACGAGATAGGCGGGGTCGAAGCGGTCGATCCGTTGCAGCGCGCGCTGCAGCGCCTCGCGATAGCGTTCCGGCGTGATCGTCTCCGGCAGCGGAAGGTTCAGGTTGTACCCGGCGCCCGGCCCCTCCCCCTCCTCCTCGCGGAAACCGCTGAAATAAGGATAGGCGAAGCTCGGATGGCCGTGGATCGAGACCGTCAGCACGTCGCGACGCTGATAAAAGATGTCCTGGGTCCCATTGCCGTGGTGATAGTCGATGTCGAGCACCGCGACGCGCCCATAGCGGCTGAGATAATGAGCGGCAATCGCGGCGTTGTTGAAATAGCAGAAGCCGCCGAACGACCGCCGCTCGGCGTGATGCCCGGGCGGCCGCAGGAGGGCATAGGCGAAGCGGTCGCCCTGCAGGACGCGATCGGCCGCCGTCAGCGCGCAGTCCACCGCCCGCCGCGCCGCGAGATAGGCGTTGCGGTTCAGCGGCGTGAAGGTGTCGATGCAGAAATAACCGGCACGCAGCGGCAGTTCCTTCGGCGGGCGCGCGGCATTCCGGATCGGAAACACGTAAGGATAAACCGAATGCTTGGCATCCAGCGTCGCGCAGGCGCGCCGCAGATAATCGACCAGCGCCCCGTCATGGACCGCGCGGATATGGGTCTCGGCGTAACGGGTCGGCGGGAGCCGCTCGAACAGCCCGGTGCTCTCTAGATCGCCGAGGATCGAAGGGATCCGGACTGGCGCCTCGACGTAACCCCGGTCGCGCACATGGTGGATGTCGTGCTGATCGTTGACGATCAGCGCGATATGGGGCGCCAGATCCTGCCGACGGACGGCCGGGCTCGGGCTCTTGCGGCTGTAGCGGGGCGGCCGCAGCCGGATCGGATCGTCGGTGAAGGACTGCACGACGTGATCGATATAGGTGGGCGGGCAGACCCCGGCATATTTGCGCTCGAGAATCGCCCGCACGATTCCGCGGACCACTTCGCGGCCCGGCAGGTCCGGACGATCCAACGCGTCGAAGCAGAGATAGGGCGGGTTGTCTCCTCCCGGCTGGAGCGGTGTCTCGTAAGCGGTGCCGGCGATCGGCCGGGCGCCGAAACGCTCGTAGAACTTCAGCCGTTCCTCATTCTGGCGGCGGATCGCCTCGTCGCGCGATAAGGCGGGGTCATCCGGCAGGGTCTCGAAGAACAAGCCCATCGCGTCGAGCGCCCGGGCTTCCTCGCGCACCCGCTGATAGAGCGCCGCTCCGACGCCACGGCCCGACACGCCCGGCGTCGCCGACAGCGTTTCGAGATAGCAGGCCGCGAGATCGGAGAGATACAGCAGAACCGCCACGCCCTTCACCCGATCGCTGGCGTCCTGCGCGACGAAGAGGATCGTTCGGAAGCGAAATTTCAGCGGATCGCGAAGCTGCTCGGACAGCTTGTCGATCTCCGACTCCGGCATCTTCGAGAATTGCGCACGCAAGATGTCCTGTGCCTGCCGGATCACCGACTGGGTCGCGGGTGTGCTGTCGTCGAGGATCTTGCGAATACGGAACATCGTCTGTCCGGAGAGACTGCCGAGGATATTGGCGGAAGCCTGCGGGACATTTCAATCGAAAGCGACGATCCAGCCGCTTCCGCCGATCCGTTGAACGAGGCCGTCGGATCGGCTAAGAGGGATTCGGCGACCTGATTCGTTAACGTCTCGGTCACCGACACCTATTCGTTTCATGACAGGCCGCGCCTCGTCTCCCCCGAAGGGCGGCAGGCTAAAAAGGGGATATTCCCTGTTTGATTGGAAGGCTCAGCAAGCACGGGAGACGTCCCCGTCATCCGACGCATCGGGCTACATCAGGCCGGCCGGTGCGCTGATCGTCATAGCCGGTTGCGTTGCCCTCATTGCGGCCCTGCTGGCGCTGGGGCTATGGCTTTGGACCGACCGCACGGAACCTTCCACGGCGCAGGCGCCATCGACGGGATCCCACGCATCATCAGCTATCGCGCGCTCGATCCGTATCCGTTCGTGGTCGTCGTGGGGCTCGAAGGATGCGCTGCTCGCCGAGTAGCGACGGAATGCCGCCGGCGGGGTTGCCGTGGCCGTATTGATCGCCGCTCTACTGGCGACCCTGATGATCGTCACGCTGCGGCAGCAGAGTCAGCGTGAGCGGGCGCGGAGGCGACTGGCCCAGATGCAGAAGCTTGAGGCGCTCGGCCACATGACCTGATCCACAGCCGCAGCGCCGACGGCGAGGTTCGAAAGATCACGGAGATGATTACGGACGCCGTGGCGCATGGAAGCCGACTGACTGGTCAACTGCTGGCGTTCGCCCGCCGACAGGAACTCAGGATTCAGGCCGAGGATGCGAACAGGATGCTGCAGGAGGTCGAGAGCCTGCTGCGGCACGCCGCCGGCCCGAATGTGCGGCTCGTGCTGGCTCTCGCGCCCGGTCTGTGACCCTGCCTGACCGACCGCGGCCAGTTCGATGCGGCGATGCTGAATCTTGTTGTCAACGCTAAGGACGCAATGCCCGCAGGCGGGGAGTTGCGGATCGCGACGACGAACCGGCGCGTAGCTGCGGCGTCCGGGGACGACGCGCTGCGAGCTGGAGACTACGTCCGGGTGACCGTAACGGACAACGGGAAGGGCAGGGCCCTGAGGTTCTGCAGCGTGCGCTCGACCCGTTCTTCACCACCAAGGCGGACACCGGCACCGGGCTCGGCCTGAGCCAGGTCTACGGCTTCGTCCGGCAGGTCGGTGGCGACTTGCAGATCGAGAGCCGGGTGGGGACCGGTACCTCCGTGCATCTGTTCTTCCCGCGGGCCGCCGGCAAGAATACGCAACCGAAGCGCGCCATGGCCAAAAGTTAGCCCTTAACCTTTTTCTTACTACAGCCCTGCTAGGCCCTGTTCTGGGAGCAATCACAGGCCGACGGGGGAAGCCTACGCATGAAGCGGCTTGGACTCTTTTGCGCGTTGATGCCAATTCTTGCCGGCTGTGCCATGCGCGCGGGCGAGACCGGCGGGCACGATGCCGTTGTGCGATCGGTTTACTCCTCCGTCCAGCTCTTTACGGAGCGCGCGGATCTCGGTCGCCGGGCCGGATCGGCCGTGGTTCTGGCGACCGATGCGTCATCGGGGCGCGCCCTGATCCTGACCACTGCGCACCTGCTCGAGCCGCCGGTCGAGCAAAGTGTCTTCGCAAAAGCACCGTCGAGCGCCGGCCGGTCTCCGGCCAAGATTCTCGCCGTCGATGCCGATCTCGACCTTGCGATCCTCGAGGCGAACGGGTTGCCGGTCAGCCCGGCGGCCATCCAGACCGAGACTCGGCTCGGCGACGACATTTGGGTCATTTCCTACCCCTGGGGGCGCCGTATGACGCTAGTGGATGGCGCGGTCAGCCAAATCCGCCAAGACGGTGATGGCCGTGCGACCTTTCCGATCACCGGACCGGTCGGCCTGATCGACGCGCCGGTCAGCTATGGCGCCAGCGGCGGCGGCGTCTATGACGACGAGACCGGACGGCTGATCGGCATCGTGCGCGGATACCGTACCGCCAAGCTGTCGGTACCGGGCTCCGATACCGTGCCGCTTGAGGTGCCGATCGGGGGCGAGACGACTGTGATCTCCACGCCCCAGATCCTGTGCTTCCTGAAGGCCGCCGCGGTGACCCAACCCGTCTCGGCCGAGCTTAGCCGACAGATCGCCGAAAGCGACTGCTGACGGTCGAAAGCCGCAGATATCGGCGGTAGAGCGACCATACTGATTCCATCGATTTCTCTCTGATTCTATCACCGGATCGTACCGGCGAGCCTGGAACTCCATTCGCGGGAAAAGGTTGTTGGCTGGTAGCCGCCGTTGCGCGCGCCCACTCCTTCCTGAGGATATCGGCCCGACATCGACTCCATCAGCCGCTACTTCCTCGTCGGGTCCAGCCTCCTCATCGCCAGCGTTCTGACAAGCCTCATATCTTCCCGCGTCGGCGCGCCGCTGCTTCTCGTCTTTCTCGCGGTCGGCCTCTTCGCCGGGCATGACAGCCCCTTAGCATTGAGTTCAAAAACGCTCCGCTCGGTTTTCTCCTGGGGAGCATGGCTCTCGCCGTCATCTTGTTCGACAGCGGCTTCAATACGGAGCTTCGGATGATCCGGGCCGCGGCATGGCCCGCAGTGACTTTGGCCACGATCGGTGTGGCCTTGACCGCAGCGTTGATGGAAATCGGGGCAAAATATCTTCTCGACGTCCCCTGGCTCAATGCGCTGCTGATCGGCCCCATAGTCCGCTCGACTGATGCGGCGGCCGTGTTCTTTCTCCTTCGGGTCGGTGGCGTCACCATCCGCGAACGGGTTCGCTCCACCTTCGAAATCGAGTCCGGCTCGAACGACCCAATGGCAATCTTTCTTACGGTTTCCCTCGTCGAGTTGATTTCCACGGATGCGAATACGGTAGGCTGGGACCTTGGACTCGATTTCCTGCGTCAGATGGGTGGCGGCGTCGCGCTGGGAAGCATCGGCAATCTGCTGATCACGTTCACATTCAATCGCCTGAAGCTGGAGATGGGATTGCCCCAGGTCCTTTCGCTAGCCATGGCGGTGTTCATCTTCGCCGTCACCAATATTGTCGGCGCGAGCGGGTTCCTCGCCGCCTACATCGCCGGCCTGATCGCCGGAAACACGCGGCTGCGCGCAGCCGCAAGACTGCGTAGCTTCTATGATGGGGTGACGTGGCAGAGCCAGATCATTATGTTCGTGACGCTCGGCCTTCTCGCCACGCCATCGGATTTCCCGACCGTGGCGGTCCCGGCCTTTGCTCTGGCGCTCGTCCTGATTTTCTTCGCCCGGCCGGTTGCGGTCTGGCTGTGCTTGCTGCCATTCCGCTTTTCCTATCGCGAGACGACATTCATCGCCTGGGTCGGCCTGCGTGGCGCCGTTTCCATCCTGTTGGCGATCGTGCCGATCCTGGGCGGGTTCGATGCCGGTCAGATGTTCTTCAACTTCGTCTTCATGATCGTGGTTGCCTCGCTGCTCGTCCAGGGATGGACCATTCGCCGGACAGCGCGCTGGCTCGGATTGATCGAGCCGCACGACGAGTCCCGGACGCAGAAGCCATCCGAATGGAAGGAGAAGTCGAGAATAAAGGCCCTGTGGCCCGGATCGCCCGCCTGAAGCAGGCTGATTGCCAAGAATTGGTCGGAGCGGCGGGATTTGAACCCACGACCCCCACACCCCCAGTGTGATGCGCTACCAGGCTGCGCTACGCTCCGACCGTGGCGAAGAGGATGTCAGAAAGGGCTATATAGCGGTCGGCGACCGGCGACGCAACGGTGCCGATCCCTATTCGAGCACGGCGCGTAGCCGGTCGCGCAGCGCCGTGAGTTCATTGAGCACCGCTTCGAGCTCGTCCCGTTGCGGTGCCGCGGCGCGGGTTCCCGAGGCCGCGGCGGGCCGCGACTCGGCCTCCGTATGCTCGCCGCTGTCGGAAGCCTCGACCGCCTCGCTGCGCTCCTTCAGCGCCCCTTGGCGCATCAGCCGCTGCACGCCCTTGATCGTATAGCCTTCCTGATACAGGAGGCTGCGGATGCCGCGCAGCAACTCGATATCTTCCGGCCGGTAGTAGCGGCGCCCGCCGCCGCGCTTCAGCGGCCGCACCTGCGGAAATTTGGTTTCCCAGAATCGCAGCACATGCTGAGGCACATCGAGATCCTGGGCCACCTCGCTGATGGTCCGGAATGCCGACGCCGACTTCTCGACGCGCCGCGCAACCGGCTCCTGCCTGGAGTCCTGTCGAGACTGGCGATCGTCCGTCTTCACATCCCGCTGCGGTGAGCTCATGCCGAGGCTCCGTTGGCGTCATTGACGCGATTCTTCAAGACGTGGGACGCCCGGAAGACGAGCACCCGCCGAGGCCGAATCGGAACCTCTTCCCCGGTCTTCGGATTACGGCCGATCCGCTCGCCCTTCTGCCGGACGAAGAAGCTGCCGAATGAAGAAATCTTCACCGTCTCGCCGCGCGACAACGCGTCGGATATTTCGTTGAGGATCGTTTCGACGAGATCCGCCGACTCGTTCCGCGACAAGCCGACCTCTTGGTAAACCGCCTCGCTCAGCTGCGCGCGAGTTACCGTCCTCTCATTCATTTCGCCCCCTTCTTTCAACCTGTAAGGGAACGTTAACCTCTAGCGCGAAGGCAGTCAATTAAAGAGGGGGACACAAGATGATGAAATCGCGCGAAACATCCCGTCGGAGGTTCAGCCTTCGCCCTACCAGCGAACCAGCGCCGAGCCCCAGGTGAAGCCGCCGCCCATCGCCTCCATCAGCACCAGATGGCCAGGCTGGATCCGTCCGTCGCCGGCCGCCTCCGCCAGCGCCAGGGGGATTGAGGCCGCCGAGGTGTTGGCGTGCCGGTCGACGGTCAGCACGATCTTCTCGGGTGGCAGGTGAAGTCGGTTTCCCATGCTGTCGATGATGCGGCGATTCGCCTGATGCGGCACCAGCCAGTCGATATCCGCGCCGGTGATACCGTTCTGCCCGATCGCGGCATCGACCGCCTCAGCCAGCTTGACCACCGCGTGCCGGAACACCTCGCGGCCTTCCATGCGGACATGGCCGGCGGTGCCGGTCGAGGACGGGCCGCCATCGACATAGAGCTGGTCGTGGTGGCGGCCGTCGGAGAAAAGATGGGTCGACAGCACCCCGCGGTCATGGCTGCCCCCGTCGCCCGCGGCCGCGCGCAGCAGCAGGGCACCGGCGCCGTCGCCGAACAGAACGCAGGTGTTGCGATCCTCCCAATTGAGGATCCGGGAGAAAGTCTCGGCGCCGATGACCAGAGCCGTGCGCGCCTGGCCGACACGAAGAAAATTGTCGGCAACGGCGAGCGCGTAGACGAAGCCCGAGCAGACGGCCTGGATGTCGAAGGCCATTCCGCGCGTCATGCCGAGCCCGGCCTGGACCCGGGTCGCCGTCGCTGGAAAGGTCTCATCCGGGGTCGTCGTGGCCAGCACGATGAGATCCACCTCCCCTGCCTCGATCCCGGCATTGCGCAGCGCAGACTCGGCGGCCCGCAAAGACAGATCCGAAGTCAGCTCGCCCTCAGCGGCGATGTGACGCTGGCGAATGCCGGTGCGCTGGGTGATCCACGCGTCGGAGGTTTCGACGCGCTCCGCCAGTTCGGCGTTGGTGACGATGCGGCTGGGCAGATAGGCCCCGCAGCCGAGGACTTGCGAACGAAGAATGGTCATTACAAAGCGGCTGCTTGAGAGGCGGGCTGTGGTTGCGTGGTAAGACGAGCGAAATCGTCGCCGATTCGGTCGATCGACTGGTGCAGCACCATGTCGATGGCGACGCCGATCGCATTGGCGAAGCCCAGCGCGTCGGTGCCGCCGTGACTCTTCACCGCGATTCCGTTGAGGCCAAGGAAGATGGCGCCGTTATAGCGCCGTGGATCGGTACGGACCTTCAACGAGCGAATCGCCGGCCGTGCCAGAAGATAGCCGAGACGCGAGAAGGCCGAGCTCATAAAGCTTTTCCGCAGGAATTCGGCATAGAGCTTTGCCGTCCCCTCTATGGCCTTCAGCGCGACGTTGCCGGTGAACCCGTCCGTTACGACGACGTCGACGGTTCCCTTGGCGATATCGTCGCCTTCAACGAAGCCGTGAAAGTGGCCCGGCAGACTGGTGGCGCGGAGGATCGCGCTCGCCTCGCGGACCGCTTCATTTCCCTTCAGATCCTCGGAGCCCACATTCAGCAGCCCGTATGTGGGATCCGGCACGCCGAGAACGGTGCGCGCGAAGACGTTTCCCATCACCGCGAACTGAACGAGATTGTTGGCGTCGCACTGAATGTTGGCGCCGAGATCCAGCATCACGCTTTCGCCCCGAATGGTCGGGAAAAAGGACGCGATCGCCGGCCGATCGATCCCCGGCATGGTCTTCAACACGAACTTGGCCATCGCCATCAAGGCGCCCGTGTTGCCTGCCGACACCACGCCGGCCGCCCGGCCGTCATGGACCGCATTGATCGCCAGCCGCATGCTGGAGGCGCGGCCGGACCGAAGGGCCTGCGACGGCTTGTCCTCGCCGCGCACCTCCTGCTCCGCATGCAGCGTCTCGCTGACTGCCCGTAGCGACGGCAGCTTATCGATCAGCGGATCGATCCGCGCTTCGTCGCCGAAGAACAGGAAGCGAACTTGCGGAAACCGCTGCCGCGCGATGTTGGCGCCCTTGATGACCATGTCCGGTGCGTGATCGCCGCCCATGGCATCGAGCGCGATGGTCAGACCATCGCTCACAGGTGGAGCCCCATGGCCCGGTCAGTGCGCCTCTTGTCAGGCCGCACTGGCTTCTGTTACTTCCCGGCCATCATAATATCCGCAAGCCGCGCAGACATGATGCGGGCGCTTGATCTCGCCGCAGTTGGGGCATTCGGTTCCCGTGGTTGACTGGACGCTGTGATGGGCGCGCCGCATGTTCCGTCGGGATTTCGAAGTCTTCTTCTTTGGAACAGCCATTGTATCGTCTCTCTTAAAAGAATGCCGGAAGGCGCACGATTACTAGCCAAAAACGCCGCCCCGGGCAAGCCACACAAAATAGATCAACCCTCGGGTCGACCCCTGGATCTCTACTGGCCCTTGAGCTTGGCCAAAACCTCGAAGGGACTCGGGCTGCGCCCCTCCTCCCGATCTTCCTCCGGCACTTCCGTCAGCTCCCCCGGCAAAACCGCGTCGGGGCAGCGCGGATACGGGTCCAACGAAACCGCGAGCTGCTGGACCACCGCCTCGCCGATATCGATCTGGCCGCCGACGATCGGTTCCGGCGGCTCTTCATCCGTGGGGACCATCGTCACCGCCGCGCTCTCATCCGGCGCCTCGCCGCCCACACCGAAGAGCAGGTCGAACTCTTCGGCGATTTCGACTGGAACGGGGTTCAGCGTCACGACGCAAGGCTGCGCCAGTGCCGCCTCGTACCGCCCGAAAACGCGAAAGAGCCCCCCTTTCAGCCGCCGCAGCCGGACTGTCGCGGTCAACCGCTCCATCGAGAGCCAGCCGAAGCGATCGACCAAAGCGCCCCGTTCCGACTCCGAGGCGGCGATCTCCTCGACGCGCTCGCTCCCGCCGATTCTGTCCACCGCGACAAGGCGTGAGAATTCCGCCTGCTGATCGTTGTCCATTACCATGATGAAAGCCTCGGGATGGAGGGCCCTTGGAGGCCCAGCCCCGCGCGGCGCGCCACCCTAGAGACGACATGTCCCGCGGTCAATGGCGCCCCTCGCAGAAAGGACGCCTTTTAGGACGACCCTCCAGCCACGCCGAACCGTTCTATCCGAAGTTCCTTAATGTGGCGTTAGGGACAGGAAATTCAATCCTGCCGGCAAGCAGCGCATCGAGCGGTTGCGCCGCCAGGACGGCCACGACCTGACGCATATAGGCGGCCAGATGGGCGGCTTGATCTTCGGACCGGTCGGGTTGCGGCTGAACCGTGCCGTAAACATTGCGCCGCAAGGCTTCGCCCAGTGCCGCATCAGCGCCCTGCCCAGAGTCATCCGCCACCAGCCCGGCCTCATAGGCCGCGATCCGCCCATAGAAGCCGGTCGCCATGTGCTTTACCCGACGTCCGACGCCGAGATCGCCGGCGCCCATCTCCCGCAGGCTGGCATCCATGTCGAGGAACATCGTGTCGAAAACCGTCTGGCTCAGCCTCGCGGTCCGCTCCGGGTCGCGCTTCAACCGGTGCAGGAGCAGAAACGCGTGCAGCGCGATCATCTCGAACCGGCCGTCGACGGTGTCCGGAACGCCATATTCCTGGTAGAAGGCCGGGTGACGGGCCTGCGCGACGATCGCGGCATAGAGCCGATCCGCGGTGTCCTCCGCGGGTCCGGCACGACGGTTGCGGCCAAAGAGGGTCTTTAGGGGCATTGACGTTGTGTCCAGTCCGGATTCCTTGACAGCCTGAGAGGCCGGTGCAATCTTCCGCCACTCAATTGGGCGATTTCCGCAAAATTCGCAAGCGATACTCGCAGCCGATGATTGATAGAAGACGCCGCAAGCCGACTCACGCACGATCCGGACCCAGGATGGCGGTGTTCCTGGCGGGGGCGCTGGCCGTCGGGATGACGGCCTGCTCGCCGCGCATCGACACCCGGGGCAACCTGCCTGATCCGGACATCGTTCGCGAACTGCAGCCGGGCCTCCATGATCGCAACCAGGTGGCCCAGATTCTGGGATCTCCGTCGACAGTCGGCACCTTCGACGACAGCACCTGGTACTACATCAGCAAGCGGACAGAAACCGTCGCCTTCTTCGATCCGGAGATCGTGGATCAGCAGGTCCTCGCAGTCCATTTCGATAATGCCGGCGTGTTGAGCGAGGTGAAGGTCTATGGCTACGATGACGGACGGGAGATCGAACCCGTCGAGCGCGTCACGCCGACCTCCGGGCGGGAAATGACGATCCTGCAGCAGCTCTTCGGCAATATCGGCCGGTTCAACCGCACCGCGGAGGAGTAGCTTTCGCGCGGGGCTATCGCGCGTGCTCCCTCGCACCTCGTCTGCCCACCGGACGACAAAATCTCTTCGTTCAGCTGCACGAATCTCGCCTCACCGTCGCAGGCGGCAACCCACACCCGACTCGTCGCGCCGGGCGTGGATATGCCGAATGATCGCCATACAGGCCGATCAGGTCGTGAAGTAGAACTGCTCCGCCATGCGCATGCCGGTAAAGACCGGCGACCGCGACATGCCCTTGACGTTATTCCGGCTGGCAAAGATGAAATTGTTGAACATCGGAATGATCTCGCCGCCATCCTCCCAGATCATCATCTGGAGGTCGTGATACATCTGCTTGCGCTTGGCGGTGTCAAGCTCGCCACGGGCGGCGATGAGGAGCTTGTCGAAATCCTCCCGCTTCCAGAACGCTTCGTTCCAGGGCGCGTCCGACTGGTAGGCCACGGACAGGATGAGATCCGCGGTCGGACGCCCACTCCAGTAAGAGCCGCAGAAGGGCCGCTTCATCCAAACGTCCGACCAATAGCCGTCCTCCGGCGTGCGCGCGACATTGAGAGTGATGCCGGCCTTGGCCGCGTGCTCCTTGTAGAGAAGCGCCGCATCCACCGCACCGGTGAAGGCCGCATCCGAGATGGACAGCGTGACCGGCCCATCAACTCCGGACCTGGCGAAGTGGTGCCTGGCCTTGTCGGGGTCATAGGCGTGCTGCGGGAGGTCCTCGGCGTAGAACGGGTCGAACGCGGCGACCGGGTGGTCATTGCCGATCTTGCCGTGGCCGCGCAGGATCTTGTCCACGATATCCTGCCGGTCGATCGCATATTTCAGCGCGAGCCGTAGATCCCTGTTGTCGAAGGGTGCCGTGTCGCAGCGCATTGGAAAGGTGTAGTGCCCCGCACTCGGCACGTCGATGATCTCCACTGCAGGGCTGCGCTGCAGCAGTTCCACCGTCTTCGGGTCAACCCGATTGATCACATGCACGGCACCGGTCTGCAACGCGCTCGTCCGCGCCGTCAGATCGTTGATGGCCAGCTGCTCAACCGAATCGACATGCGCCCGGCCCTCCTTCCAGTAGTTCGCATTGCGCCTGGAAAAGATGCGCACTCCGGGCTCGAAGGACTCGATCACGAAGGGGCCGGTGCCGACGCCGGAGGTGGGATCAGAACCCTCCGGCATGATCAGCAGGTGGTAATCGGCCAAGATGTAGGGCATATCCGCGTTGGCCGAACTGAGCGTCACCGTCACCTCGTGGGTATCGGTCGCCTTGATATCCGTAATCGGCTGGAGATAGCCCTGAGCCCCCGACTGCGAGCTCTCGCCGCGGTGGTGATTGATGGAATGGACGACGTCGGCCGCGGTCAGCTCCTTGCCGTTATGGAACTGGACGCCCTTGCGGATCTTGAACACCCACTGCGTCGCGTCCGCGCTTGGCTCCCAGCTCTCGGCGAGCTCGGGCATGATCTTGGCATTCTCGTCAATCTCGACGAGGCAGTTGCCCCATTGGAACGCAACGGTCTGTAGGTAGGTGGCGGTATAGGTTGCAGGATCCAGGCTGTCCGTCGACTCGGCTCCGTCGATGCCGAGCTTAAGGTCACCGCCCTTCTGCGGCGTCTCCTCGGCGAAGACGGCATTGCCGGCCAGCGAAGATGCGAGCGCTGTCGACACGCCGAGGGCCGTGGCGCGGGCCATGAACGCGCGCCGCGTGACACCTGTCTGCGTCGCAAGCCATTGCAGGTGGTCGTGGTCAGACATGCAAGCCTCCCCAGTTTCTGTTCATGGTTTGGTGTTCGATCGCCCAGCGAGGCTAGACTTCAGTCCGAGCTTCCATCGGACGATCTTTGATCCGACGTATAGGAGGCGTTTCGCCGTGCCCTCTGGCTGTCATTCGGCGACCGCCTTGACGTAGCGTGGATCGTGGGCATCTCGGCCGAAGATGCGACGCACCAGCGGCTCGAAATGGCCGAGCGGCTTGGTCGGATAGCCGGGATCGAAGGAGGCCTGGTCCCACCGCTCGCAGAAATCGGCACAGACGGCGAACCAGCGATGGCCCTTGAACCGATCGCGGGCGTTCCGGTCGCCGCCCAGGTGATGGACGTAGTAGTAGGACTGAAAAAGGCTGTGCTGTGCGACGACCCAGGTCACCTCGGGCCGCACATAGGGCCGCAGGATGCCAGCAGCGATCTCGGCGTGGTTATAGGGCGCAAGCTCGTCGCCGACATCGTGGATCAAGGCGGCGACGATCATCTCCTCGTCCGCCCCGTCCGCCTCGGCACGTGTCGCGGTCTGCAGCGAATGCTCCAGCCGGCTCACCCTATAGCCCTCGAGGGAATGATCGAGCCTGTGCAATGTCTCCAGGATGCGGTCCGGCAGACCACGGGCGAAGTCCCGCTCCGAACGGTCGAGCAACAGATAATCCGCCTGGGTGCCGTCCTTCATCTGAAGAAAGCTGACCGTCTTCGCGCTCATATGCTTGTCCTTCATTCCGCTACTCGTCCCAGCGCCAGCTTGCGCCGAAGGACACGATAGAGGCTCCGAGGCCCGTCGATATCGATGTAGCAGCCCTGCAAGTGGCGCGGGCCCTCGCCGGGATCGAAGCGGGTACGGCCATGAAGCAGGCGGCGGTTGTCGAACATCACCAGATCGCCGTCGTCGAGCCGGAACCGAACCTCGAACTCGGCCGACTTCAGCATCCGGTCGAGCAAGCGCCGCGCCCGATAGAAGCCGGACAACTCGTCCGGCGGCAGCAGCGGCACGAAATCGAGGCGCGGGCTGAACCGGATCGCCTGCATCCGGCCAGTTGCATCGAGCTCGATCAACGGCGACCAGTCGACATGCTCGGTCGTCACGCCATCGACATAGCGGAACCGAACCGGCGTTCGTGTCAGGGCCCGAAATGCGTCCGGATCCTCCGCGCGAAGCACTTCCGCGACAGAGAGGCCATCGACCAGGGTGGACAGGCCGCCCGAGGTCTGATTGGTGAGACAATGCAGGAGCTGAATGCCCGGTACAGGCGCGCGGTAAGGGTTGTCGGTATGCGGATCGAGCGCCAGCGCCGTGTAGGCGAGATCCTCGCCGCTGGGCTCGGACCGGACATCGAAGACGGTCCCGAAATTGGTGTCCCGCGGGAAGCCGAAGGTCCGCGCCACCTCCAGAACAGTACCCGGCGCCGTCGGCACTGCCTGCAGAATGATGAAACCGTAACGCAGGAACATGTCGACCATGCCAAGCAGCACGCTTTCGTCAAGCCGTTCGCGCCAGCGGGCTCTGGGCAGTGGCGCGAGATCGCTGCCCCAGCCTTGGCGGGCCGGACAGCCATCATTGCCGGATACCACCTCGGCCAGGATGTCGCTCGCCGAAAAGCTGCTCTGCTCGCCATCGCTGAAGGTTACGCGCCAACACTCCGTTCCATCCTCGACGACCCTTGCGATGGATAGGTCCGGATCCAGGTCCGAGGGATTGTAGAGTCGCTGCTCGGTGCGGCGATCGATGCTGGCTTCGCCCCGGCAGCGCTCCCGTAGCCAAAGCGGGTGAATTGCGAGATAGCGGCCCCCCTCATCAAGAAGCTGCAATTCGGTCGGCCGGCTCGGATTGACGCGAATCCTCGGCAATTTTCCCTCTCCATGATATTCGAAAGTATGCATTCTGCGGCAGATCTCATGCTACGAGTAGCTGAGAAATTGGGCGAACTGATATAGCGACAGGTTATGGCAAAAAGTGATCGGCAGCTGCCGCCGCTGCCCTCTTTGGTCCCGTTCGAGTTTGCCGCCCGGCTGGGCAGCATGTCCGCCGCCGCGCGTGAGCTCGGCATCAGCCAGCCGGCGGTCAGCCGGCATCTCGCTCAGCTCGAAGCAGATCTGGGACAAGCGCTGTTCCAGCGCACCCGGCGCGGCCTGCGCCTGACCGAAGCGGGCCGCACGTACCAGGACGCCGTAGCGCACGGTCTTGACCACATCGCCCAGGCGACGCGCCGGCTACGGCACAGCGACGGCGGACGCACCATCCGCATCACCGCCCATTTCGGCTTCACCCACCAGTGGCTGATTCCTCGGCTGCCGCTTTTGCGCGCAACCGTTCCCGATCTCTTCCTGCGGCTCATCACAGACGATCGTGAGGAAGACCTCGACGTCGCGGGATGCGACATTGCCATCCGGTTCGGCACGGGGGACTGGCCGGACTGCGAGGCGACCAAACTGCTGACCGAGGAGGTATTTCCAATCTGCAGCCCAAGTTATCTGCGGGATCGTCAACGGCTGCAACGGCACGATCTGACCCCGTTCGACTTGCTGGAAGAGGGCCTGCTGCATATGGACGAGGTGAGCGACCGCTGGTTCACCTGGTCTAGCTGGTTCGCGGCGCAGGGGGTGACGGCCGAGCTCGAACGCCCTCGGCTGTTCTACGCCATCTATCCGCTGCTGCTACAGGCGACCTTGGCCGGAGAAGGCATCGCGTTGGGCTGGCGCGGCCTGACAGACGAGTTGATCGCCCAGAACCGCCTGGTCCAGTTGCTTCCAGCGGTCCGCCGCTCCGACCGCGGCTATTTCCTTTGCCGGCCGAAGCATTCATCGGGAACGCGCACCAAGGAGCGCCTCATTCGGCGCGTGTCCGACTGGATCATTTCTGCGGCGGGCGAGCCCCCCGGCACCGCGAACTCGTGAGACCTGTCCGGTCCGAAACCATCAACAGGCCCGATACAAGTAACGGTCGACGAACCAGGGCTCGTCGACCGTTAGTCTCCACATTCTAGGATCGCTCCGCCGGAGCTTCTCCGTTCTAGAGCCGCAAGCGACTCAGTGGGCCAGGATCGCCAGCAACAGGATGGCGACGATGTTGGTGATCTTGATCATCGGATTCACCGCCGGACCGGCCGTATCCTTGTAGGGATCGCCGACCGTATCGCCGGTCACCGCCGCCTTGTGAGCGTCGGAGCCCTTGCCGCCGTAGTTGCCGTCCTCGATGTACTTCTTGGCATTGTCCCAGGCGCCGCCGCCGGAGGTCATCTGGATGGCGACGAACAGTCCGGTCACGATCGTGCCGAGCAGCATCGCCCCCAGCGCCGTGAAGGCCTGCGCTTGGCCGGCGACGGTTGCGATGACGACATAGAGGATGATCGGCGCCAGCACCGGCAGCAGCGACGGCACGATCATCTCCTTGATCGCCGCCTTGGTCAGCAGATCGACCGCGCGGCCATAATCGGGCTTCGCCTTGCCCTCCATGATGCCGGCGATCTCCTTGAACTGGCGACGAACCTCGATCACCACCGCGCCGGCGGCCCGACCGACGGCCATCATGCCGAGCGCCCCGAACAGGAACGGCAGCGCGCCGCCGATGAACAGGCCGATCACGACATAGGGGTCCTGAAGGGCGAAGTTCACCGTGAGTTCGGGGAAGTAGTGGCGCAGATCCTCGGTGTAGGCGGCGAACAGCACCAGCGCCGCGAGACCGGCCGAGCCGATGGCGTAGCCCTTCGTCACCGCCTTGGTCGTGTTGCCGACCGCGTCGAGCGCGTCGGTCGTCTTCCGAACGTCGCTCGGCAGGTCGGCCATCTCGGCGATACCGCCGGCGTTGTCGGTCACTGGACCATAGGCGTCGAGAGCGACGACCATGCCGGCGAGCGCCAGCATCGTCGTGGCCGCGATGCCGATACCGAACAGGCCGGCGAAGGAGTGGGCGACGATGATGCCGGCGCAGATCACGAGCACCGGCAGGGCCGTGGCTTCCATGGAGACCGCCAGCCCCTGGATGATGTTGGTCGCGTGGCCCGTGGTCGAGGCCTTCGCGACGCTCCGCACTGGACGGTAGACCGTTGAGGTGTAGTACTCCGTGATCCAGACGAGCAATCCGGTGACGGCGAGCCCGACCAGCGTGCAGAAGAAGATCGACGCTCCGGTGAAGCTGCGCTCACCGATTGAGAACTCGGTGCCGAAGCCGAGCATCCCGGCGGTGACCAGCGCAATCAGAACGGCGGAAATGACGCCGGTGGCGATGAGGCCTTTATAGAGCGCGCCCATGATGTTGTTGCTGGAACCCAGCCGCACGAAGAACGTGCCGACCACCGACCCGACGATGCAGACGGCGCCGATCACCAGTGGGAACAGCATCATCGTTTCCTGCACCGCCCCGGTGAAGAAGATCTGCGCCAGCAGCATCGTCGCGACGACGGTGACGGCATAGGTCTCGAACAGGTCGGCGGCCATGCCGGCGCAGTCGCCGACATTGTCGCCGACATTGTCGGCGATGACGGCTGGGTTGCGCGGATCATCCTCGGGAATTCCCGCCTCGATCTTGCCGACGAGGTCGGCGCCGACATCCGCACCCTTGGTGAAGATGCCGCCGCCGAGTCGGGCGAAGATCGAAATCAGCGATGCGCCGAAGCTCAGGGCGACCAGCGCCTCGAGAACCGAGCGCAGGTCGAGGCCGAGGCCGCGCAGCGCGAAGTAATAGCCGGCGACGCCCAGCAGGCCCAGGCCGACCACCAGCATCCCGGTGATGGCGCCGGCCTTGAAGGCGATATCGAGGGCCGGCGACAGGCCGCGCCGCGCCGCCTCCGCGGTGCGGAGATTGGCTCGCACCGAGACGTTCATCCCGATGTAGCCGGCGACGCCCGAGAGCACCGCACCGATGGCGAAGCCGACCGCCACGTAGAGGCCGAGCGTCAGCCACAGGATCACGCCGATCACGATGCCGACGAGCGCGATCGTCGTATATTGCCGGTTCAGGTAAGCACGGGCGCCGACCTGCACCGCGCCGGCGATCTCGCGCATGCGATCGGTGCCGGTCGCCGCCGCCAATACGGCGCGGCCCGCATAGATCCCGTAAAGCAGCGCGAGCACGCCGCAGCCGAGAACGAGCCAATAAGTTCCAGTCATCAGTCTTGACCTTCCATCCCCAAAATAACGAGATTGCGCCACGGCCGAGGGCCGGGCGATCCGCCTTTAAGCGGCGCACAAAAGCGCCCGGGACCATACGAGAATCGCATCGCCGGCGCAACTCTGCTGCGCGGCCCTCAACCGATTCGTTAAGTTGCTTTTACCATCGTCAGGCGGTCGCCAGCGCCCGCCGCCGACGCAGCCAAAGGATCGCGAGAAACACCAGTGTCGCCGGCGCGATGATGGCATAGTTGACGGCTTCCCAGCCGAACTGGTTCTGCAGCGCACCGGAGGAAAAGGAGGAGGCCGCGACCGAGCCAAAGACCAGGAAATCGTTCAGCGCCTGGACCTTGGCGCGCTCGGCGGGCTGGTAGGACTCGGTCAGCAGCGTGGTCGAGCCGATATAGAGAAAGTTCCAGCCGAGGCCGAGCAGAACGAGAGCAACCCAGAACTGGAGGACGTCGGTGCCGCTGAGGTTGACCATGACGCAGCCGGCAAGCAGCGCCACCCCGGTCAGCATGATGTTCATCACCCCGAAGCGGGCGATCAGGTGGCCGGTGAAAAAGGACGGCGCGAACATGCCGAGCACGTGCCATTGGATCACGAAGGCGGCATCGCGGAAGCTGTGCGCGCAGGCCACCATCGCGAGCGGCGTCGCGGTCATCACCAGCGACATCATGCCATAGCCGACCATCCCGCCCAACGCCGCGACGAGGAAGACCGGTTGGCGCGCGATCTCGCCCAGCGGCCGGCCGGACTGACGGCGCTCCTCGGCCGTCAGGCGCGGAATGTCGACGATCTGCAGCAGCAGTGCCGCCACCAGCCACAGCACCGCGATTACGAGGAAACAGCCGGCGAAGATCACCGGCTCGAACAGATCGCGCGACCACTTCGCCAGCTCCGGCCCGCTGACCGCGGCGACGACGCCGCCGGCCATCACGAACGAGATCGCCCGGCTGCGGAAGCGCTCGTCGGCCGCATCGGCGGCGGCGAACCGATAGAACAGGGCGAAGCCCATCGCGACTCCGACGAGCGCGTTGCCGACGCAGAAGCCGGCGAAACTGTTCTGAAACACGGCCATGGTGCAGATGCCGGCGCCGATCGCGCCGATCAGCGCGCCCACGGTGAACCCCGCGCGTCGGCCGATCTGCTTCATCAGCAGTGATGCCGGAATCGTCGTCAGCATGGTCGCGGTGAACTGCAGGCCAAGCGGCAGAGTCGCCAGGCTCTTCTCGGCGGCCAGCATCTGGCCGACCAGCGCCGAGACGGTCATTATCAGCGACGATCCCGTCATGGCCAGCGCTTGGCAGGCCGCGAGGATCAGGACGTTGCGACGATTTGCTGAAGCTTCCATGCGGCCGGAGGATGAGCGGAAACTGCGGCGGAGGCAAGCGGCGGTAGCAGCTCAAACTTCGACGAGCTCACCATGAGGCTCTTTCCCCATCATGAGCTCGTCGAAGGGTGAGGAAGCATCTGAACCACGGAGTTCAACGTGCTCGCCGCTCGCCCAGCGCCTTGATCAGCACGTCCGTCACTTGGCTGCGGCCGAGCACCCGGTTCGCCACGTCCACGAGACGGTATTTCATCAGATCGAGATCGCTGCCGCGCTCCTGCATGAAGCGGCGCGGCAGCAGCGCGTGAAGCTCGATCAGGAACGCGTTCGCTAGATGCGGCACCGCCCTCTCGACACTCACCCTGTCCTCGGGCCTGCCGAGTTCGAGCGTGATCTGCAGGGCGACGGTGCGGCTGATCCGATCGTCGTTGCGGATGACGGGAATGCTCATCAGCGGCAGCGTCACGAAGGCGGGCGGCGGCGTTTCGCCGGCTGCGGACGGCCGATGCGAAAACCACCAGCCGCCAGCGCCCGCGCCGGCCAGCAACAGCAGAACGGCGGTGAGGACCGCGAGCTTCTTCATCGGCGAGGACGAGTCCAGATGTCGCCTCTCCGACCTTCGGCGGTCGACGTGAAGATCGGGTTAAGACCAGCGATCCTCAGAAGTGCCTGTAACCACCTGATTCCAATGAAATTGCCTGACCGCTTTCATCCTCGACGCGAACCGCGGACCCGTCCGTGATACGACCGATTACCGTCAATGGCACGCCCAGCCGCTCGCCCAGCGCGCCCGTCTCCGCAGCGCGATCGGCGGGAACGGCCACCAGCAACTCGTAATCGTCGCCGCCGGTCACGACCGTGCGGCGGAGAGCCGGGTCCATGTCGAGCGCCGCCCGCGCCGCCTCGGAGAGCGGAATGCGCGCAGCTTCCAGCACGGCGCCGCAATGCGAGGTTTCGCAGATATGGCCGAGATCGCCGACAAGCCCGTCGGAGACATCGAGCACGGCGGTCGCCAGCCCCTTCTTGGACAACGCCTCCCCGAGCGCCAGTCTCGGTTGCGGAAGATGGTAGCGATCGCCCAGGAACGCCCGGTGACGAGCCGCCAGATCCGGCAGCCCGCCGCGCAGCACCTTCAGGCCGAGCGCGGCATCGCCGACCGTGCCGGAAACCATCAGGCAATCGCCGGCACGCGCCCCGCTCCGCAGCAAAGCCCGCCCCGCTCCAACCTGACCCAGCGCCGTCAGAGACAGCGTGAGAGGGCCGGGGGTGGCGGTGACATCGCCGCCCATCAGGGCGACCGAGAACTCCATCTGGTCGGCGGCGAGGCCGCGCGAGAAGGATTCGACCCAAGGCTCGGCGATCGCATCGGAAAATGCGATCGTCAGGAAATAGGCCAGCGGTCGCGCGCCCATCGCCGCGAGATCGGACAGGTTGACCCGCAGCATCTTGCGGGCAACCAGGTCGGCGGAGTCTGTGTCGAGGAAATGCACGCCGGCAATCAACGCATCGGCGGTCACCACGAGGCGATGGCCGGGATCGATGTCGATCAGCGCGGCATCGTCGGTCAGCCCGAGCGCCCCCGGCCGTCCCGCCGCGAGCGGCCGGAAATACCGGGCGATGAGGTCGAACTCACCCGGCAGTCGCCGATGGGTCACGCTTTGGTCCCTCGAACTCATCGGGCCGGAGCGTCCGGGCCAGCCGGTCGAGGACGCCGTTTACCAGGCCCGTTTCCTTGCCGCTGAAGAACGCGTCGGCGATATCGACATATTCGTTGAGAATGACGCGCGGCGGCACGTCGCGGCGGCTCGACAGCTCGTAGGCGCCGGCGCGGAGAATGGCCCGCAACACGGTTTCCAGCCGATCGACAGACCATTCCGCGCTCAGCGCCGTGCCGAGCACCCGGTCCAGCTCGGCGCGGTCGGCCGTGACGTTGCGGACCAGATCGCCGAACAAATCCCGATCGGCCTCGCCATAGTCGGCACCGTCGATCTCATGCCCCAGACGATGCTGGCCGAACTCGCGGACGACGGCATCGGCGCTGCCGTCGCTCAGCTCCAGCTGATAGAGCGCCTGAACGGCCGCCAGCCTTGCCGCGGTGCGGCGGGAGGGCGCACCGCCGGAACGGGGCTTATGATCAGGCCTGTGTGCCATTCCGCTCACGCTCCGAACCCGCAGCCGAATTGAACCGACGCCGCAGCGCGATCATCGCCAGGCAGGCCTGCGCCGCGTCGCCGCCCTTGTTCTTGCGATCCACCTTCGCCCTGGCCCATGCCTGGTCCGCGTTCTCGACGGTCAGGATGCCATAGCCGATCGCCAGCCCGTGACGGCAGGCAAGGTCCTGCAGCCCGCGGGCGCTTTCCTGGCAGACATAGTCGTAATGGGTGGTCTCGCCGCGGATCACGCATCCCAGCGCAACGAAGCCGTCATAGCGGCGACCGGATGCAACGTCCATCGATCGCGCGGCCATGCCGATCGCCGCGGGAATCTCGAAGGCGCCCGGCACCTGGATGCGCTCATAGGTCGCCGACGCCCGGTCCAGGGCCTCAACGGTCCCGCGGACCAGCTCGTCGGCGATGTCGGCGTAGAATCGTGCTTCCACGATCAGGATATGCGGGCTTTCGGTCATAGGTTCCATTCATTGAGACTCGGCCATATCTCGCCGCCCCACCTTTCGACAGGCTCAAGGTGAGGAAAGAACCTCATCATGCTGAGCGTGTCGCAGCATGAGGAGCACGCACCGAAGGAATCGGTCGCTGCTCCACCACGCGCAGGCCATAGCCCTCCAGGCCAACGATTGTGTGCTGCGTATTCGACAGCAGGACCATGTCCTTGACCCCGAGATCCAGCAGAATCTGCGCACCAATTCCATAGTCCCGCAAGGTCTTGATCGGCGAGGCCGGCGTTTCCATCCGGGCCTTGACGCGATCGGACAGGCTGGTGGGAAGCGGCTCGCGGATCAGCACCACGACGCCGCGTCCGGCCTCCCCGATCATCTCCATCGCCGTCTGCAGCTCGCCGCCCTTGCCGCCGCTGCAGTCGCCCAGCACGTCGTCCAGCAGGTTCAGCGCGTGCATCCGCACCAGCGGCGGACCCGAGGCGGCGAGATCGCCTTTGACCAACGCGATATGCTCGGCATAGGCGATGCGGTTGACATAGACCATCATCCGGAAGTCGCCGCCATAGCGGCTTTGGAACTGCGTCTCGGCTGCCCGCTCGACGATTCGGTCATATCGCCGGCGATAGGCGATCAGGTCGGCGATGGTGCCGATCTTCAGGCCGTGATATTGGGCGAACTTCACCAGATCGGGCCGGCGCGCCATCGTGCCGTCGTCATTCATGATCTCGCAGATGACCCCGGACGGATTCAAGCCGGCAAGCCGCGCGATATCGACGGCGGCCTCGGTATGCCCGGTGCGGACCAGCACCCCGCCTTCCCGCGCCACCAGCGGGAAGACATGACCGGGAGAGACGATGTCCTGCGGCCCCTTGGCCGGGTCGATGGCGACGGCGATAGTGCGAGCCCGATCGGGCGCCGAGATACCCGTCGTCACCCCGTCCCGCGCCTCGATCGAGACGGTAAAGGCCGTCTGATGACGGGTGCCGTTCTGTCGCGCCATCAGCGGCAGGCCGAGATGCTCGACCCGCTCGCGCGTCATCGCCAAGCAGATCAGGCCGCGGCCGAACTTCGCCATGAAATTGATGGCCTCGGGCGTCGCCATCTGCGCCGGAATCACGAGGTCGCCTTCGTTTTCGCGGCTCTCGTCATCGACCAGGATGACCATTCGGCCGTTGCGCGCCTCGTTGATGACCTCCTCGGTCGAAGACAATAGGTCGGTAAAGCTCACGCCGCGCCCCTCTCCAGCAGGCGGGCAACGTAGCGCGCCAGCAGGTCGATTTCCAGGTTAACACGATCCCCCGGTCGAAGATCGCCGAAGGTCGTCAGGCGCTGGGTAATCGGGATTACGTTGACGCCGAACGCCTCCGCATCGACTTCGTTAACAGTCAGCGAAACGCCGTCGAGCGTTACCGAGCCCTTGGACGCGATGAACGGCCGGAGAGCAGACGGCGCGGCGATGGTGAAGCGCAGGCTGTCTCCGTCCGGCCGGCTGTCGAGGACCGTCGCGACCCCATCGACATGGCCCGAGACGAGGTGACCGCCGAGTTCATCCCCGACGCGCAACGCCCGCTCGAAATTTACCGGCGTCCCGACGCGCCAGGCGCCGAGCGTCGTGCAGGCCAGCGTTTCGGCCGAAGCATCGACGGCGAACCAGCCCGACCCCTTGTCGACAACCGACAGGCAGGCGCCGCTGCAGGCGATCGACGCCCCTTCGGCAATTGCGGCCGTGTCGTAGCCGGTATCGAAGCTGAAGCGCGTAGCCCCGCCGGGCGCAATCGAGCGCACCCGCCCGAGGTCGGTGATGATTCCCGTGAACATGGCCCTAACCTAAGAGTGGCGACGGTAGGTTTCCAGCATATCGGCACCGGCCGCCGCAAGCCCGGTGCGGACGAAACGTGGTGCATCTGCGAGCCGGTCGACTCCGAAGGCGACCGCCGCCGGAAGGCCGTCGCCGCCCATCATCGTCGGCGCCCGGAACCAAACGATCCGATCGACCAGGTCGGCGCGAAGCAGCGCTGCCGCAAGATGGGCGCCGGGCTCGACCAGAACCCGCGTGACGCCGCGGGCGCCAAGCGCCCCGAGGACGGCGGGCAAGGACAGGTTGCCGTCGCTGTCGGCGGGCGCCTCGATGACCTCGACCCCACTGTCGACAAAGACTTGCCGCCGCATCGCGTCACCGCCTTCCAGCGTCACCAACCAGGTCGGCGCCTCCCGCGCGCCGGCGATCAGCCGCGCCGTCAGCGGCGTGCGCAGGCGGCGGTCGAGCAGGATCCGCACAGGGGATCGGCCCTCCAGCCCCGGCAACCGGCAGGTCAGCACCGGGTCGTCCGCCAGCACGGTACCAGTCCCGACGAGGATCGCGTCATGCGTCGCGCGTAGCAGATGGCCGCGCCACCGCGCCGCCTTGCCCGTGATCCATTGGCTCTCGCCGCCATGGGTGGCGATGCGGCCGTCCAGCGTCGTGGCGAGCTTCATCGTCACCAGTGGCCGTCCCTCCCGAATCCGGGTCAAGAAGCCGGCATTCAGCTCCTCCGCCTCGACCGCGCAGAGGCCGGTCGTCACCGGAATGCCGGCGGCGCGCAGACCGGCGAGCCCACGCCCCGCCACCCGGGGGTCCGGGTCCTCGATCGCGACGACGGCCCGGCCGATTCCCGCCGCGACCAACGCGTCGGCGCAAGGCGGCGTCTTGCCGTGATGGGCGCAGGGCTCGAGGGTCAGATAGGCGGTGGCGCCGCGTGCCCGATCTCCCGCCTGCCGCAAGGCCTCGGCCTCCGCATGCGGCCGCCCGCCGGGCTGCGTCCAGCCGCGCGCGACGACCCGGCCGCCCGCAGCTTCCGCCTCCACAAGAACACAGCCGACGGCCGGATTCGGCCAGACCCGACCGAGGCCGCGACGGGCCAAGCCGAGCGCCGCCTGCATGTGGCCGCGGTCGGCCGGATGCGCCGGCGCGGCATCAGCGCTTGTGTCTCGCGATTGTTGCTCCACGAGCGAGCCCCTCATGTTTCGACAAGCTCAACATGAGGACCTCATCCTGAGCCTGTCGAAGGATGAGGTCCCATCCGCGGCTTCGCTTCACCCCTACTCGTGCTCGCCGAGCTTCCCGACAAAGTCCTCGAAATCCTTCGCCTCGCGGAAATTGCGGTAGACCGAGGCAAAGCGGACATAGCCGACCTGGTCGAGATGGGCGAGCGCGTCCATCACGATTTCGCCGATGGCCGCCGTGGGGATCTCGCTCTCGCCGGAGCTTTCAAGGCGCCGGACGATTCCGTTGACGACGCGCTCGAGCCGATCGGCGTCCACCGGCCGCTTGCGCAGCGAGATCTGCATCGAGCGGGCGAGCTTGTCACGATCGAACGGCTCGCGCTGCCCGGTGCTCTTGATCACCGTCAATTCGCGGAGTTGAACCCGCTCGAACGTGGTGAAGCGCGCACCGCAGTTCGGGCACTGCCGCCGACGGCGTATCGTCGAGTTGTCATCCGTCGGCCGGGAATCCTTGACCTGGGTGTCCTCGTTTCCACAGAACGGGCATCGCATCGTTCCTGTCCCCTCCCCCGCCCCGCAACGCTCAGCGAAGGTCCGGATAGATCGGGAACCGGCGGCAGAGCGCCCGCACCTCTTCGAGAACGGCACGCTCTGCGGCGCCATTGTCATCCGGACTCGTCGCCAGCCCGTCCAGGACCCGCACGATGAGCTGACCGAGATGGCGGAACTCCCCGGGCCCGAAGCCGCGCGTGGTCGCCGCCGGCGTCCCAAGCCGCACGCCGGAGGTGATCGCCGGCTTCTCCGGATCGAACGGGATGCCGTTCTTGTTGCAGGTGATGCCGGCATGCTCGAGGCTCTGCTCGGCCGCCTTGCCGGTCAGCTTCTTGGGCCGCAGGTCGACCAGCATCAGATGCGTGTCGGTGCCGCCCGAGACGATCGCCAGGCCGCCTTCCACCAGCGTCGCGGCGAGCGTGCGCGCGTTCTCGACGACGGTGCGCGCATAGCTCTTGAACTCCGGCTGCAGCGCCTCGCCGAAGGCGACCGCCTTCGCCGCGATCACATGCATCAATGGCCCGCCCTGCAGGCCCGGGAAGATCGCGGAATTGATCTTCTTGCCGAGATCCTCGTCCATCGACAGGATCATGCCGCCGCGAGGGCCGCGCAGCGTCTTGTGCGTGGTCGTGGTCACTACATGGGCGTGCGGCAGCGGGCTCGGATGGACACCGCCGGCGACGAGGCCGGCGAAATGCGCCATGTCGACCATCAGATAGGCGCCTACCGAATCGGCGATCTGGCGGAACCGGGCGAAGTCGATCACCCGCGGATAGGCGGAGCCGCCGGCGATGATCATCTTCGGCTTATGCTCCTTGGCCAGCCGCTCGACCTCGTCGAAGTCGATCTGCGCGTTATCGCGGCGGACGCCGTACTGGACGGCGTTGAACCACTTGCCCGACAGGTTCGGCGGAGCGCCGTGCGTCAGATGTCCGCCCGCCGCCAGCGACAGGCCCATGATGGTGTCGCCGGGCTGGCACAGCGCCAGGGCGACGCCCTGATTCGCCTGCGCCCCGGAATGGGGCTGAACATTGACGAAGTTGCAGCCGAACAGCTTCTTCGCCCGCTCGATCGCCAGTGCCTCGGCGACATCGACGAACTCGCAGCCGCCATAGTAGCGGCGGCCGGGATAACCCTCGGCATATTTGTTCGTCAGGACCGACCCCTGAGCCTCGAGAACCGCGCGGGAGACGATGTTCTCCGAGGCGATCAGCTCGATCTGGTCCTGCTGGCGCCGCAGCTCCTTGCCGATCGCCTGAAACAGGTCCGGATCGCGCTCGGCAAGCGGCATATCGAAAAAGCCCTTCATGGGGGTCGCGACGGGGACGGCCTCTCCGTTTGGCATTATGTCAAATCCTTTCAAGCCGACGGTTCTTTGTCGAAGTCCGATGGATACGAGATTCAGGCAAGCTTCTCGACGCGGCGCAAGTGGCGGCCGCCGTCGAATGGGGTTTCAAGGAACACCTTGAGGCAATCCTTGGCGACCTCGGTGCCGATCAGACGGGCGCCCAGCGCCAGAACATTGGCATCGTTATGCTGTCGCGCGAGCCGCGCACTCACCGAATCGTGGCACAATGCCGCCCGGATGTTGCGATGGCGGTTGGCGGCTATGCTGATACCGATGCCGGTGCCGCAGACGAGCACGCCGCGACCCGCCTTCCCTTCCCGCATCGCCGCCGACAGCGCATTGGCGAAGTCCGGGTAATCGACGGAATCGAGGCCGTCTGCCCCGAGATCCAGAACCGAAAAGCCCAGCGCCTCAAGATCGGCCTTGAGCGTTTCCTTCAACTCGAAGCCGGCATGATCGGATGCGATTGCGATAATTTCTGACGCCATGGCCTGTTCTGTTGGGAAGCAGTGACGAAACGGCGAAAATACCAGATGTCGCCGCGCCACGCCACCCCGCCACAAGCTATGGCGGAGCGTTCCCGATCACGACGGACATAAGCCTCGCGCGGGCCACGCCTATTCGTCAGAATCCCACAATTGCCACAAAACTTGCGGAACTGGCAAGCCGCATACAGCTATTGGAGGCAGAAAATCCCCGATTAAGCAAACTTCCGTTGCGGAATTCCCTCTGAAAACGAGACCAGACAACACTCAATTACTCTCTAACATCTAATTGGAATTGACAGGACCATTTCCCTGTGCCATGGAACCGCCATCAATCAATCGAATTTTCTCTCTGGGAATACGAATATGGAAGAGACGAACAAGGTTTCGGCCGAAGAGTTGCTTCGCATGACGACGGAGGTGGCCGCGGCCTATGTGAGCAACAACACCCTCGCGGCCGCCCAGCTCGGTGAAGTGATCCGGGCGATCCACGGGTCGCTGACCGATCTCAACGGAAACGGAGCGGTAGCCCAGGCCGAGCCGCCGGCACCTGCGGTGCCGATCAAGAAATCGATCATGCCGGATTACATCATCTGCCTGGAGGACGGCAAGAAGCTGAAGATGCTGAAGCGGCATCTGCGCTCGACCTACAACATGACCCCCGAGGAATATCGCACCCGCTGGAACCTGCCAGCGGATTATCCGATGGTGGCGCCGAACTATGCGGCGCAGCGCTCGGCCTTCGCCAAGAAGATCGGTCTCGGCCGGACCCCCGGCGCCCGCGGCCGGCGCGGACGCGCGAAGAAGTAATCCCGTCGCCCGGGAATTCGAAGAAAGAAGAAGGCCCGGTGCCGAGGCACCGGGCCTTCTGTTTTTGAGGACGGCTATTCGCCCTTACATCTGGACCGGCAGTTCCTTGTAGTCGCCGTTCTCCCAGATGTACCAGACATACTCGGGATCCTTGACGTCGCCCTTCTCGTCCATCTCCAGCGTGCCGATCACCGTCTCGAAGCTGTTGCCGTGGATGGCGTCGGCAACCTCGTCGACATCGGTCGTGCCGGCCGCCTCGACTGCATCGCGCCAAACCTGCACCGCGGCGTAGGTGTAGAGCGTGTAGCCCTCCGGATCATAATTCTGGGCCGTGAACTTCTCGACGACCTCCTTAGCCGTTTCGGATTTCCGCGGGTCCGGCTGGAAGGTGAAGATCGTCCCCTCGCCCGCTTCGCCCGTGATGTTCCAGAACTCATTGTCGACCATCGCGTCGCCGGAGACGAGCTGGGCGTTCAACCCCTGCTGCTTCGCCTGGCGGACGATCAAGCCGGCTTCGGTGTGATAGCCGCCGACATAGATCGCGTCGATGCCCGCCTGCTTCATCTTACTGACGAGGGCCGAATAATCCTTCTCGCCAGCGGTGTAGGCCTCGTACATGGCTTCCTGAAGGCCCGCCGCGTTCATGTTCTTCTTCGTCTCGTCGGCCAAGCCTTTGCCATAGGCCGTCTTGTCATGCAGGATCGCCACTTCCTTGCCGGCGAACTTCTCGGCCAAGAACTTGCCCGCTACGATGCCCTGCGCATCATCGCGACCGCAGACGCGGAAGATGTTGTTCCAGCCTTTCGCCGCGGCATCCTCGGTATAGGACGGGTTGGTCGAGCCCGGCGAAATCTGCAGGACGCCCTCCTCGGCATAGACGGACGAGGCTGGGATCGACGAGCCGGAGCACCAATGCCCGGCGACAAAGACAACGCCCTTGGCCACAAGGTCGTTGGCCGCCGCGACGGCCTGCTTGGGATCGCAGGCATCATCGCCGACCTCGAGGACGAGCTGCTTGCCGAGAAGACCGCCCGCAGCGTTGATGTCCTCGACCGCCTGCGCCGCGCCGCGCCGCATCTGCTCGCCGAACACGGCATACTGGCCGGTCATCGGGCCCGCGACAGCGATCGTGATGGTGTCCTGGGCCTTGACGGCCCCCGCGCCGAAAGCCGTCGCCGCCGCAATTGCGGCGATCAGCGAAACTTTTGTTCTATTCATACGGTAATCTCCCTGTTGCGTTGCAAGAGGCGCCCTCGGGACTTGAAGCGCGACACTGGGGCGCCGACGTAAACGTCAACTTGAGCCGCTTTCGCGGGACATCACATACTTTAGCACCTGCCCCGATCGCAGCAATTGTTTCATGACGGGCTTCTGCTGCTGCTCTTCAAACATGTTCGTTAATACCGCCCACTAAGCCTTTTCACGCCAGCCAAAGAGACCGGCGCGCTCGTAAAGCCAGGGATACTGGCTCACCATCTTATGAGCCCGCATAAAACGGTAGGCCAGGAGCCCGATGCCGACCAGAACCGCCGCGTGGACCAGATATCCGGTAAGCGAGAGGAGTTCACCGCCAAACAGGGCAAAGACCAGAAAGCGATCGGCGAGCGCTAGGAGCGCACCGTAGGTGACAACCTGCCAGGCAGGCCGCCATGTACCGGCCACCGCCTGGCCCATCATGAAGGCGGCGCCGCCGAACAACACGACCGTCAGTCCGATGAAAACGGGCAACGAGGCTCCGAGGACAGCGTCCACCCCTGTTCCTCCCTGTCAGTTTCTTATCAGTATCAGTGCCCGCCCTCGAGATAGGCGGAGCGAACTTCGGCATTGGCCAGAAGCTCGCGTCCGGTGCCCGAGAGCGTGATTTTGCCGTTGACCATGACATAGCCATGATGGGCGAGCCGAAGCGCGTGATAGGCGTTCTGCTCGACCAGGAAAACGGTCACCTTCTGCTGCTCGTTGATCTCGCGAATCACGTCGAAGATCTGCTTGACTACGAGCGGGGCAAGGCCGAGCGACGGTTCATCGAGGAGCAGAAGCCTCGGACGGCTCATCAAGGCGCGGCCGATCGCCAGCATCTGCTGCTCGCCGCCCGACAGGGTTCCGCCGCGCTGGCTCTGGCGCTTCTGCAGGATCGGGAACAGCGCGAACACCCGCTCGAGATCCGCGTTGAAGTGGCTCGCATCGGTGGTGATCGCGCCCATCTGGAGGTTTTCGAGCACGCTCATGCGGGGAAAGATGCGCCGCCCCTCGGGTGCGTGGGCGAGGCCGCGCCGCATGATCTCGAAGGTCGGCAGACGAGTGATGTCCTCACCCTCGAGAAGGATCCGGCCGCGCCGCGCCGCCGGGCTGCCGCAGATCGTCATCAGCAGCGTGGACTTGCCGGCACCGTTCGCACCGATCAGGGTGACGATGCGGCCGGGCTCGACCTGCAGGTCGACACCCCGCAATGCCTCGACATGCCCGTAGAAGGTGTGAATACCAGTGAGACTGAGCATGATTGCGCCGCCCGATTAATCCGACTTCGTGAGATTCTCGAGGTCTTGCGCAACCTCCGGCGGCAACGCCTCTTCCTCCTCCTCGCCGAGATAGGCGCGGATGACCGTGGGATCGTTGCGAATCTCTTCCGGTGTGCCGTCCGCGATCTTCCGGCCGTAGTCGAGCACGACGATATGGTCCGAGATGCCCATCACTACGCTCATATCGTGCTCGATCAGAAGCAGTCCGATCTTCTGCTCGGCCTTGATCGACAGAAGGAGTTCGTTGAGTTCCGCCGATTCTCGCGGATTGAGCCCGGCGGCCGGCTCGTCTAGGCAGAGCAGCACCGGCTCCGTGCACATCGCGCGGGCGA
The DNA here is from genome assembly GCA_003576685.1 of Virgifigura deserti. Classification (GTDB taxonomy): domain Bacteria; phylum Pseudomonadota; class Alphaproteobacteria; order Dongiales; family Dongiaceae; genus Virgifigura; species Virgifigura deserti. The sequence continues at coordinate 92,259 of QOZR01000001.1, read as the reverse complement.
TCTCCAGCCGCCGCTGTCCGCCATAGGGCAGATTTCCGGCTTCCCAGTCCGCCTGCTCGATCAGGTTCACCCGATCGAGCCAGTAGCGCGCGAGTTCGACAGCCTTGCGCTCGGCATTGCGGTAGACCGGCAAGCCGAGCAGGCCGGCGAACGTGAAGCCGGAGGCCCGCATCAGCTTGTTATGCTGGGCGACGATCAGGTTCTCCAGAACCGACATGCCGGGAAACAGGCGGATGTTCTGAAAGGTTCGCGCGACGCCAGCGAGCTGAGGGATTCGGAACCCTTCCATCTGCTCCAGCAGGAACTGGCCGTCGGGCCGGTTCAGGGTCAGGCGGCCGACGGTCGGTTTGTAAAAGCCGGTTAGGCAGTTGAAGACGGTTGTCTTGCCGGCACCGTTCGGTCCGATGATGGCGGTGATCTCGCCATCGCCCGCAGCGAACGAAACATCGTCGATCGCGACGAGGCCGCCGAACCGCATCGTCAGGTGCTCGACGATCAGGAGCGGTCTGGCATCTGTCGGCAGCATGGCGATCGCCTCGCTCATCGGTGCGCCTTGGCTGCCGCTCCATGGTGGAGCGTGATGGTCGGATCGCGGTGGGCAAGCAGTCCGCGCGGACGCCAGATCATGATCAGCACCATGCCGGCGCCGAACGCCAGCATACGATAGGTCTCGAGCTCGCGGAAGAACTCGGGCAGGCCGATCAGCAACAGCGCCGCCAGCACGACACCGACCTGGCTGCCCATGCCGCCGAGCACAACGATCGCAAGAATGATCGCCGATTCGATGAAAGTGAAGCTCTCCGGGCTGACAAATCCCTGGCGGGTAGCGAAGAAGGATCCAGCAAAGCCCGCGAACATCGCACCGATGGCGAACGCCGTCAGCTTTGTGTTCGTTGGATTGATCCCCAGAGCGCGACAGGCGATCTCGTCCTCACGCAGAGCCTCCCACGCCCGCCCAACCGGAAGCCGGCGAACCCGCAGCGTGAAGAAATTGGTGATCAGAGCGAGAACGAGGATCAGGTAATAAAGGAAGACAACCCGGTGTATCGACTCATATTCCAATCCAAAGAAGGTATGGAAAGCCTGCGCCCCCTCTTCCGGCGTTCGATCGAAGGGTAGTCCGAAGAAGGTCGGCCGCGGAATACTGCCGATGCCGTTCGGGCCCCCAGTGAACCACCACCAGTTGGTCAGGATGATTCGGATCATCTCGCCGAAGCCGAGCGTGACGATCGCGAGATAATCGCCACGCAGGCGCAGAACCGGAAATCCGAGCAGCGCTCCCAACGACGCGGCCAACATCCCTGCAATCGGCAGGCATAGCCAGAAGCTGAAGCCGAATTCCGTTGCGAACATCGCATAGCTGTATGCGCCCATGGCGTAGAAGGCGACGTAGCCGAGATCCAGGAGGCCCGCGAGCCCGACGACGATGTTCAGGCCCCAGCCGAGCATGATGTAGGTCAGCACCAGGGTGGCGAGATCGACCATCTGCCGATCGCCGAAAGGCAGGAACGGCAGCGCGATCGCGAAAGCGGCAAACAGCGGGCCGAACCAGCGGGTCGCGTACTGGAACTGCGCCGCAATACGGTCCATGACCTGCTCGCGATCGGCGGCCTTCGACGATCCGGCCTCGACACTGCCGAGGACCACGGCGGCACGGATCGCGAGTCCGACCGCACAGATCACCACGATCCAGGAGACGATCGGGTCGTCGAACGGCAGCACGCCGTGGGGATCCCCCTCGCCGATGAGGAGCAGGAAGGTCAAGGCGGCGGCCACCGCCGCACTGCCGATCAGGGCCGGCAGCGGCCGACCGGCCCGGGTCAGCGCCAGGGCGAAGCGCCCGAGAAAGACGATTACGACGGCCCAGGCGACGTCGTCGAAACGGGTGTCGAAGGAGAGGCCGCCCGGAGCTTCGATGGTTCGAATGCCAACAAGGCCGACCGTCAGCGCCAGCGTCAGCAACCCGGCGAGCGCTGCCTCCTTGAAGACGGGCGCCAGATCGAGCGGCTTCGGAAGAGTCTGGGTCTGAACAGCCACGGTTCAGACCTTCTCGATCTCGGGTTTTCCGAGCAATCCGGTCGGTCGGAAGATGAGCACCAGGACTAGGACGCTGAATGCCGCCAGATCCTTGTATTCGACCGAGAAATAGGCGGACCAGAAGGCCTCGATCAGGCCGATCAGCACCCCGCCCAGCATCGCCCCGGTGATCGACCCGATGCCGCCCAGCACCGCCGCCGTGAACGCCTTGATGCCTGCCAGGAAGCCGATGAAGAAGTCGATCACGCCGTAATAGAGCGTGACCATCAGGCCCGCGACGGCGGCAAGCGCCGCACCGATCACGAAGGTGAGCGAGATCGTCCTGTCGACATTGACGCCGAGCAGCGACGCCATCTTGCGGTCCTGCTCGCAGGCCCGTTGGGCGCGCCCGAGCGACGTCTTCGCGATCAAATAGGAGAAGGCAGCCATCAGGACGATGGTCAATACGATGATGACCATCTGCAGGTAGCTCATATAGGCGGTAAGGCCGTCCTTCTCCATCAGGACGACGCCGCCGCTGATGATCGGCTGCAGCGGCTTGTTCCGGGCCCCCTGGAGGAGCTGCACATAGTTCTGAAGAAAGATCGACATGCCGATGGCCGAGATCAGCGGGGCCAGTCGGAAGGACCCCCGGAGGGGTCGATAGGCGATTCGCTCTACCGTCCAGCCATAAGCAGCGGTCAGGACGACCGAGATCAACAACATGATTATCAGCGCCAGGGGAATGAAGGTGAAGCCGATCGTCCCGAGGACGAGAAAGGTGATCACCGACAGGAAGGCGCCGATCATATAGATGTCGCCATGCGCGAAGTTGATCATGCCGATGATGCCGTAGACCATCGTGTAACCGATGGCGATCAGGCCATAGATAGAGCCAAGCGTCAGGCCGTTAATGAGCTGCTGAACGAAATATTCCATCCGTCTCCTCTGATTCGGCGCGCAATGACGGCCGCTAACGGATCCGCCGTGGCACTCGACTGCCGAGGGTCGTGCAGCTCGATCGAGCGACCGAACCGCTCATGAGTCGACGCGGACTCCGCGACCTGCGCAAGCCGTCAGAACCACGCGCCAACATGGTTTCGGAGAATGCAAGCCCAGATCCCCGGCGCCGGAACCCACGGACGCCCTCATGTACAACGTGTAAAGCCTCAACCGAATTCTTTATCACAACTGCATCGACAGGCAGCAGCGTCTTTGTTCCCGCGAAACTAGCCCAACCGCCCGAACCACGGCAACAGGCAATTTGCGCGCCGAGGGCGAATAACCCGCGCGAACAGCCTATTAGACGTAATCGTCATACTTGGGCGCAGGCGGCCGGTCCTTCGACCGGCGCCGCTCGAGGACGTAGCGAAGCTTACGGATGACGTTGCGCTTCAGCATTTCCTCGCCAACGGCGGCGTCGCCGACGATCGATACCTCAACCAACGTCTCGGGATCGATCGCCGTCACCTTGACCGCATTGCCGATCTGATGGAACTCAAGCAGGATCTCCGCCAACCCATCCTTTTCGCCACGGCCGCTCACTCGCCCCTCCCTCGCCCGCGCACAGCCTGGACCTTGCCATCTGTGCCGCCACGCCCAACCATGATATCTAATGTCTAAACAGAGGCTTTAAGCATATCCGCAGGAGAGTTCGATGACGCCAGTTCAGGGCGCGGCAGTGGCCGTCGCCGATACGCAAGGTTCCAGCAAGGCCGCCTTCCGCTGGGACGACGCGCTGCTGCTCGAGGATCAGCTCGGCGAGGAAGAGCGGCTCGTCCGCGACACCGCGCGGGCCTATTGCCAGGAGAAGCTGATGCCGCGCGTGCTGGAGGCCAACCGGCATGAGCGGTTCGACCGCACGATCATGACCGAGCTGGGCGAGCTCGGCCTGCTCGGCGCGACGATCGAGGGCTATGGCTGCGCCGGCGTCAATTATGTCTGCTACGGCTTGGTTGCGCGCGAGGTCGAGCGCGTCGATTCGGGCTATCGCTCGGCAATGAGCGTGCAGTCGAGCCTGGTGATGTATCCGATCCACGCCTATGGCAGCGAGGAGCAGCGCCAGAAGTACCTGCCGCGGCTGGCGACCGGCGAACTGGTCGGCTGCTTCGGCCTGACCGAGCCCGACCACGGCTCCGATCCAGGCGGCATGCGCACCCGCGCCCGCAAGGTCGATGGCGGCTACCGCCTCAAGGGCGCGAAGATGTGGATCACCAATTCCCCGATCGCCGACGTCTTCATCGTCTGGGCCAAGGACGATGCGGACGCGATCCGCGGCTTCATTCTCGAGAAAGGCATGGACGGGCTCAGCGCGCCGAAGATCGAGGGCAAGTTCTCGCTCCGCGCCTCGGTCACCGGCGAGATCGTGATGGACGACGTGTTCGTGCCGGAGGAGAACCTGCTACCGAACGTCAAGGGTCTGAAGGGGCCATTCGGCTGCCTCAACAACGCCCGCTACGGCATCGCCTGGGGCGCGCTCGGCGCCGCCGAGTTCTGCTGGCACGCAGCACGCACCTACACGCTGGAGCGCAAGCAGTTCGGCCGGCCGCTCGCCGCCAACCAGCTCATCCAGAAGAAGCTCGCCGACATGCAGACCGAGATCACGCTGGGCCTGCAGGCCTGCCTGCGCCTCGGCCGGCTGAAGGACGAGAACCGCGCGGCGCCGGAGATGATCTCGATGCTGAAGCGCAACTCCTGCGGCAAGGCGCTCGACATCGCCCGGGCCGCCCGCGACATGCATGGCGGCAACGGCATCTCCGACGAGTTCCATGTCATCCGCCATGTGATGAACCTCGAGGCAGTCAACACCTACGAGGGCACCCACGACATCCACGCCCTTATCCTCGGCCGCGCGCAGACAGGGATTCAGGCTTTCACCGAATAGGAGAGATGGAGTCGCTCCGGATGACGGCGCCTGTTCCGTGCCGGCTCAGGCTTCCTCGAGCGACCACTCCTCGCAGAACATGTAGGATGTCGGGTGGGCCCGGTAGCCCTTCAGCCGCCTGTCCATGGCCGTGAACCACCCCCGCCACAGCGGGATGCAGACCGGGCCGTCATCAAGCATGATCCGCTCGATTTCGGTCATGACCGAGCGCCGCTCCTCGACGTCGAGGAGCCCTTCCGCCTTGGTGATGAGCTCGTCGAGACGCGGGTTCGAGTAGAAGCTCTCGTTCCACGGCACGCCCGTGCGATAGGCGAGGCCCATGGTCATGATACCCAGCGGCCGGTGCGTCCAAGGCGTGAAGGCGAAGGGCGCGGTCGGCTTGTTCCAGATCTCCCAATACTGCGCCGAGGGCAGCACATTGATCTTCACCCGCGCGCCGATCTGCTGCCACATCTGCGCCATCGCCTGCACCGCGATCGGCTCCCAGTCCGGATCCTTCTTGCAGAAGATCTCGGTGTCGAACCCGTCCGGGTAGCCCGCCTCGGCCAAGAGCGCCTTCGCGCCTTCGATATCCTGCTGCGTCACGCCGACATCCGAATATTCGGGATGAGCCGGGCAGACGTGATGATGCTCGCCTGGTAGCCCGAGCCCCAGGAACGCGATCTGCAGTAGCTTCTCGGTGTCAAGCGCCATCCGCATCGCCCGACGCACTCGTGGGTCGTCCCAAGGCTTATGGATCACCTGCATGCGGGCGACGGACGTCTGCGCCGTCGATACGCTATGGACCTGAACGTGCGTCATCTGCTTCAGGGCGGCGTACTGCGCCGTCGAACCCTCGAAGAGCCCATGCACCTGGCCCGATGCGAGGGCGGCCACTTCGGCCGCGGGATCGTCACCATGGTCGATGAACTCGACGGCGTCGAGCGCAGCCGGCTTGCCCCAATAGCCGTCGCGCCGCGTCACCACCGCCTTCTTGCCGACCTCGTATTCGGTCATGGTGAAGGGACCCGTGCCGATCGAGCCGACGCCGAACCGACCATTCTCGCTCGGGTGGAGAATGTAGGCCTGGAAGTGAAAGAGATGCTCGGGCACGGCGAGCTGCGGGACGCGGCAGTTCAGGCGGATATGGTGGCCGTCCACCATCTCGACCGCGTTCGCGTCCCACAGCGCCGTGCCGTCCGCATTCATCATGTAGGCTTTCATCAGGCCGAGAATCGACGAACCGACTTTTGGGTCGAGCCACCGCTTCACGTTCCAAATGACGTGGTCGGCGACGAGTTCCTCGTCGTTCGACCATTTGATCCCCTTCTTTAGGAACAGGTCCCAGGTTTTCAGGTCGCCGCTCGCCTGCCAACGCTCGAGCAGCCAGGGATGGGTGACGTTCTGCGCGTCGGTCCGCGTCAGGTAATCGCAGACCTGCCGCGCGACATTTGACGTAAAGACCTCGGTATAGGTGTGCGGATCCTCAAGCGCGGTGATCCGCAGAGAGATGCGGGCGGTTCCACCAGTTGCCGCACGCGCCGACGCGACCGCTCCTCGCTCGGCAACGCCCGCGAGTCCGTAGGCGGCACCAGCCGAAAGCCCAAGCAGAGTGGAAGTTCGCAGGAATTCGCGGCGGTCGACCTTGCCCGCCGCGAATTGCTCGACCAGCTTCGGCAGATATGCATGAATCCTGTCTAAGCTCTTAGACATCTTTTCTCCTTGGGTTCGTTCGAGCTTGGTTGGGCGACCCGCCGCCGTTTGCTCAGATCTCCCGGCCAAGCAACACGTCGTCGAACGGAAACGTGGAGAGCAGCTCAAATCCACTCTCGGTCACGAGAACCTGCTGCTCGAGCTTCACTCCTTCGATACCGTCTTCGGCGGCCACATAGCTCTCGCAGCAGAGCGTCATGCCGGGCGCGACCACGCCGTCCGTGCCCTTATCGGCGAAGTGTCCGCGGCCGACGATGGTCGGCCACTGGCCGTAGAGGCCTACGCCGTGCCAGGTCATCGAAATCGACCGGGCGCGGAACGCCTCGGGAAGTTCGTAGGCCGTCTCGGACATTTCGCGGAATGAGGCACCCGGGCGGACCAGCTCGAGGTTGTGGTGCAGCTGCTCCCAGGCGTAGCGATAGAGTCGGCGCTGCTCGCCCGACGGCCGTCCGGATGGACAGAAGAAAGTCCGACTGATATCGGCGTCGTAACCGAAGGGACCGACCATGTCGGTGTCGATCGCCACCAGATCGCCCGGTCGCACCATGCGGTCCGTCGCTTCCTGGTACCACGGGTTCGTTCGAGCGCCCGACGAGAGAAGGCGCGTATCCATGTACTCGCCGCCCATCTCGACGTTGGTTCGCTCAAGGATCGACCACAAGGCGATCTCCGTCAGCCCGGGCTCGAGCGCCTTCTGCAGCCGGTGTAGTGCCGCTTCGGCGACGGTGATCGAAGCCGACATACAGGCGATTTCCTCCGGCGACTTGATCGACTGCGCCTGGGCGAGCATCCGCTGCCCCGGCACAAGCCTTATCCCCGCCTCTTCAAGTGTGCAGGCCGAAAAGTGATCGATATGGCGGTCGATCGCGAGCAACATCCCGCCGCCATGCTTTCGCAGGATGTCTGCGACCTCGCCGGCCCAGAGACGCACCTTGCGATCATCATGACCATCGGTGCCGGCCGGCTCCCCCGCCCAAAAGCGGGAGACGGCGGGGCGCACTTCAGTAACGGTCTCGAGCCCTGACGCGAGATGCTCCGAACCGGCATATTCGAAGAGGATCGCCCGCCCCTCCGCCGGCACGAACGCTGTCCGGTAAGTGCTGTGCAGCGACCAAGGCTGCATGTTCCGTACACCGGTCGCATAGCGGATGTTGACCGGATCGGACAGGAGGATCGCAGGAATCTCCCGTTGGCGCAGTTCCGCCTGCAACCGCTGCAGCCGATAGGCGCGGAGCGCTACCATATCGATCTGCCCGGCGCCGTGGTCGCTGACCGTGCGGCCGATCGAGCTCCGGGCCGTTCCGGTGCGCGCGTAGTTATCAATCGAGCCGGACGTCGTTGAGGGAATCGAGTGCTGTTCTGCTCTGGTCATGGGACTGGTTCCTGCGTCGCTTCGATTCACGGTAGCGCAGCCACCATCGGCGAGGTAGGAGTGTGGGCTGATCCGAATGATAAGCCAGCATTATGGATAAGTTTCAGTCCTCCACGTCGCTCCTGGCCAATCTCCTGGCCTTCGAGGCGGCTGCCCGGCTCGGCAGCTTCACCCGCGCAGCGGACGAACTCGCCGTCAGCCAGCCCGCCGTCAGTCTTCGGGTGCGCCAACTCGAACGGCGGCTCGGCGCGTCGCTATTCGCGCGGGAGGGTCGGGGCGTCGCGCTCACGGCCGACGGCCTTCGTCTCTGGCAAGGCGTCAAGGCGGGGCTCGGCCGGATTCACGAGGCCGTCGAGGCCGTCGAAAGGCGGCAAGCGAACCACGATACCGTGACCGTGGTCGTCTCTAGTGCGTTCGCCAGCTATTGGCTGCTTCCGCGCATGCGCAACTTCCAGGAGCGGCATCCGTCAATCGAACTGCGCGTCCTCACCTCGGACCGGCCCGTCGACCTGATCGCCGAGCGGATTCCCCTGGCCATTCGCCACGGCGATGGTGCCTTTCCCGACCACGAGGCCTGGCCTCTCGCTCGCGAGGCCATCTTCCCAGTCTGCGCACCCCGCTATCTGGAGATGCGGGAGCCGATTCGATCCGTGGATGATCTGGCGCATCACCGGCTGATCGAGCTTCATGAACGGCACCGCCGGCACCTTACCTGGGAGGATTGGTTTCGTGAGGCCGGTGTCCACGGCCGCCGCGCCGCCAAGCGTCTCGATTTCAGCGACTATGCGCTCGTTCTCAAGGCGGCGCTCGCCGGCGATGGGATCGCGCTCGGCTGGGAGCATCTCGTCGGCGATCTTCTCGCCGAGCGCCATCTCGTTGCTCCCGTGCCGAATACCGTCGTGACCGGAAGCGCCTATTGGCTTATCGCACCGCGTGGCTGGCGGGCAACAGCGGCAACGACATGCTTCCGGGAGTGGCTGCTGGCGGAATCACGCTCCTCCGAACGCGACCGCGCAACATAGAGACCTGGGAAGCTTTCCCGAGTTGGCCCGCCGTCAGGTTCGGTTGCGGACGGTCCCACCACGTTCAAAGACCGGACCTATCAGGACAACGGCAAGCGCCCCGGACACCAGCGCAAGCGATATCAGAACATCGAAGCCGACCGGCTCTCCCAGGAGCAGGGCACCGCTGAAAACGCCAACCGCCGGAATCGCCACGATACCGATAGCGGCGACAGCCGCCGGAAAACGCGCCACGACCCTGAACCAAGCCCACTGGCAGAAGAGCATCGGGAAGAGCGCGGCACCGAGAGTCGCCAGCCATCCGGTGCGACTGACCGTCGTCGGCGCAAAGTCGGCATCGAAGAAGAGCGCCCCGACCGCCACGGGTACGCCACCCAGCAGCAACTGCCAGCCGGTCAGCGCCGCAAGCGGGATCGTCCATCGGAAATACTTGAAGCTTACGGTTCCCGCCGCCCAGAACACAGCGGCGCCTAGCATGAACATGACTCCGATCGGCTGTCCCGCGATCTGCCGCCACTCGGGTAGGATCAGGGCACCGAGGCCAGCAAGCCCGAGGACGAGACCGGTGGCGGTCGTTCGGGTCAGCCGCTCACCCAGGATCGGTATCGCCAGGAGTGTCGCCCAGAGCGGCATGGTGAGCCCAAGGATCGAGGCGCGTCCGGCCGACATGTAAAGCAACCCGAAGGCCGAGCAAAGATGCCAGCCGGTGATATTGAAGAAGGCGGTCAGAAGAAGGGGCCGAAGCTCCCGCCTCGGGATGCGTAAGGACTGGCCGCTCAAGCGGCCGATCACCAACAGGCCGACACCGCCAACCGCCAGGCAGATCGTGCGGAAGGTCCATACCGGAATTTCCGCCACGGCCAGCTTCATCACTGGCCAGTTCAAGCCCCAGAACAGCGTGATCGCGGCCAGCAGCAGGAGGCCGTCGCGTGGCAGCGCCCGCCCGACAGGCACCGCCGCTTCGCCTTCCGCCATCCTCGTCACACCCATCGCCTTCCAGCCGTCCCGCCTGCCGCTTCGCCCCACGCCGCAGCATGCGTTGGTCGCGGCGTATCCGATTTCGGGTCAGGGTAGAAGAGCCGACGGATCGAAGGTAGGAGTCGGGGCTGATCGAAATGGTAAGTTGAGCTTATTGAAATGCCCGCGCCGTAAGCTATCCCACTTTCCAACTTCATGCCGCCCCAACTTCATGCCGCCGTCAGCACCTCGGCCGCGATGCGTTCGGCGTCGGCGGGCGCGATCGCGCGGATGTTGGCATCGCGCATCGGCTTGTTCTCCGGTGCCATCGTCGCCTCGGCGAGGCGCTGCGTGTCGGCGGCGGAGAGGCCGTCGCGGGACAGCGAAACCGGCAGGCCGACGGAACGGATGAAACGGTCATAGGCGGGCGCAAGCTCGGCCGCCAGCGCCGCGATGTCCCGCCCCTCGGCCGGCACGCCCAGCGCTTCGGCGACCGCGGCGTGACGGGCCGGCTCCGCCTCGGCGTTCCAGGCAAGCGCCGCGCGCAGGCACAGCCCCACCGCGCGGCCGTGATGGACATGGCCTATCACCCCTAGCGCGTGGCCCATTGCATGGGCGATGCCGGTGCCGGAATTGTCGATGCCGATTCCGCCGGCGGCTGCGGCGATCTGCACCGCGCCGCGCGCGTCGAGATCGTCGGGCGCCTCCACCGCGCGCTTCAGATTGCGGGCGATCAACCGGATCGCCTGCAGACAGATAGCATCGTTCAGGGGGTTTGCCCGGCGGATCGTGCAGGCCTCGATGGCATGGACCAGCGCATCGATCCCTGTGGCGGCGGTAAGGTGCGGTGGCAGGCCCGCCGTCAGACGTGGGTCCAGCAAGGCCAGATCGGCGCGCAGCGCTTCGCCCCACGCCCAGACCTTCCGATCCTGCCCATCGGTGAAGACGGAGGTACGGGTCGTCTCGGAGCCGGTGCCTGCCGTCGTCGGCAGACAGATCTTTTTCAGCCCCTGGGCCGGCAGCGGGTTCTGTGCCAGCGCGTAATGCTCCGCTGGCTGGTCGGCCGGGGCGATCGCGGCGGCGAGCTTCGCCACGTCCAGGGCCGAGCCGCCGCCGAGGCCGACGATGCAGGCCGCGCCGAGCGACCGCGCGCGATCCGCCGCACCGTCGATCTGATTGCCCAGCGGATCGCTGCGCACGTCGGTAAAGGCTTCCACCGTCAGGCCGTCCTTGCGCAGAACGGCCTCTACCCGATCGACGAGCCCAGCGGCCGCGACCCCCGGGTCGGCGACGATCAGGACAGGTGCGCCGGTGCCGGCGACCGCGGCGACATCCGCGCCCAATCGCTCCACTCGGTCGATGCCGAAGGCGACGGGTGCGGTAGGTCCAAAGCTGAATTTTGTAAGGGGCATGGAGCTGGTTTCACTGACGGTGGAAGAGGAACAGGCGCCTCGGAGTCCCAATCACCCGGACCCCATGTTTCGACAGGCTAAACATGAGATCCTCATCCTGAGCTTGTCGAAGGATGGCGAGTGGTCACGGAATTCCGACGCAACCTAGATAGCCATAGCTTTCGCGCAAAGTCGCGGGCAAAGTGTTCGGCCCCTCGCCCCACCGAAGGCAGCACTTCATGAAAATTACCGACATCGCCATCAGCCATCACCGACTGCCGATGGACCCGCCGTTCCATGCGAGCTGGGACAGCCGGCCGCGGACCCATTGGGACGCCACGATCGTCCGCGTCACGACCGACGACGGCCTGGTCGGGATCGGATCGGGCGACCTGATGCTGGGCTTCGAGGGGCACGAGCATCTGTTCATCGGGCAGGACCCGCTGGCGATCGAGCGGCATTACCGCATCCTCGCCAATCTAAGCTTCCATTACGGTCGCTGCTGGCCGCTCGACATCGCGCTCTGGGACCTTGCCGGCAAGATCGCCGAGCAGCCCTGCCACAAGCTGCTGGGCGGCCTCTCGGACCGGGTCCGCGCCTATGCCTCTTCGGGCACGCTGCGGCAGCCGCGCCAAATGGCGGAAACGGCGCGCCGCTTTCTCGAAGAGGGGTTCCCGGCGATGAAGGTGCGGTTCCACCGGGGCGACTGGCATAATGACATTGAGGCGCTCGAGGCGATCCGCGACGAGGTCGGCGACGAGCTCACGCTGATGGTCGACTGCAATCAGGGCTGGCGCATGCCGTGGGACATCGCACAGCCCTGGTCGCTGAAGGATGCGGTCGAGATCGCGCGCTATCTCGAGGATCTCGACGTGTACTGGATGGAGGAGCCGCTGCACCGCGGCGATTACGACGGCATGGCGGCGCTTCGGCAGGCCGTCGATCTCCGCATCGCCGGCGGTGAGATGACGCGGGAGCCGCACGAGTTCCGCACGCTGATCCAGCGCGGCTGCCTCGACGTGCTGCAGCCGGACGTGGCGCTGGTCGGCGGCATCACAGGCCTGCGCCGGGTCGGGCAGATGGCGCTCGAGCACGGCATGATCTTCACGCCGCACACCTGGGGTAACGGTGTCGGGCTGATCGCGAACGTGCATCTGGTCGCCGGCTGCACCGGCGCGCCGTTCCTGGAGTTCCCCTACGACCCGCCGGAATGGAGCCTCGACCGCCGCGACTATATGCTGGCGGAGCCGGTGACGGTCGATCCGGAGGGCTGGATCGTCCTTTCGGACCGGCCCGGCTTGGGAGTCGAGCTCGACGAAGAAAGGCTCGCCGCGACGCGTCTTTAAGAGTGCCTAACAGAGCCCGTCCATGATCTGCGTTGGGCTGCGCCCGGCGGCCGTGGACGGGCTCTGTTAGGCACTAAGGTTCAAAGGTCACGGCCGAGCCGGCCTATCGGGCGACAGGATCATCAAAGACCGCGCCGTCATTCTTCCTTTCTTAAGGATGTTTTTGAATGGTAGCTCTTCGGGGGACCAGACCCCGATTTTTCCATCGGTGACTCGATGCTGCAATTGAGCACACGGAAGCCGACGCGGTTTTCCGAGGCAGACCTTCACATTTTTCAGAAGCTCCGGTCCCTGAACTGGGGGCTGGTTCTCACGCTCTGCCTCATCTCCGCCTCGGGCGTGGCCCTTCTCTACTCCGCCGGCGGCATGGCGTGGGAGCCCTGGGCAGGCCGCCACCTGATCCGGCTCTGCTGCGGCATGATGCTGATGATCGTGCTCGCCATGATCGATGTCCAACACTGGTTCCGGCTGGCCTATCCAGCCTATTTCGCCTGTCTGCTCCTTCTCGTCGCCGTCGAGGTCATCGGGCAGATCGGCATGGGTGCGCAACGGTGGATCGACCTCGGCGTCTTCACGCTGCAGCCATCGGAATTGATGAAGATTGCCCTGGTTCTGGCGCTGGCCCGCTACTTTCACCAGATTCCGCTGGACCGGTTGCGTGCTCCGCTGGCCCTCATTCCGCCTCTCCTAATGACCGCCGCACCCGTGGTGCTGGTCCTCCTCCAGCCCAATCTCGGAACCGCGGCCTTGCTTGCGTTCGGCAGCGGGGCCGTTATGTTCGCCGCCGGCGTGCCGGTATGGATCTTCTGGACCGCCGCGGGCGGGGTGCTGGTGGCGGCGCCTGTGGGCTGGCAGTTCCTGCATGATTACCAGAAAGATCGGGTGCTCACCTTCCTCGATCCAGGCAGCGATCCGCTCGGCGCCGGTTACAACATTCTTCAGTCGACGATCGCGATCGGCTCCGGCGGAGTGAGCGGCAAGGGCTTCGGCATGGGGTCCCAGAGCCAACTCATGTTCCTGCCGGAGAAGCATACGGATTTCATTTTCGTGGTGCTGGCGGAAGAAATGGGACTGATGGGGGCCATCGGCTTGCTGCTGCTGTTCGGGATCGTCCTCATCTACGGCTATCTCATCGGCATCGGGAGCAAGAGCCAGTTCGGCCGCGTCACGGCGCTTGGGCTGACGACGACCTTCTTTCTCTATCTGCTCATGAACATCGCCATGGTCTCCGGGCTGATCCCCGTCGTCGGCATCCCGCTGCCGCTCGTCTCCTATGGCGGAACGGCGATCTTCACCTTCCTGATCGGATGCGGACTGCTGCTGAGCATCTCCGTGCACCGCGAGAGCAGGGTCTCGCCGCACGAACCACTCCTGTAGCCCGCCGAAAGCGGCGGGACGTCCGGGCCATGAAGGCTCGCAGCTAGAGCCGATTACGACTAGGCTCGAGGGTATTTTGCATGTCATGCCCGGACTCGATCCGGGCATCCAGAAGCCACGGGGCAGGATTCTCACCCGGCTCCCTGGATTGCCGGGTCAAGCCCGGCAATGGCGAGGTGGGGATTCCTGCGAACCCGTAAAAGCCTTTAGGCGGCGCTGGTCACGACAGGGGCGCGGACGGGATAATCGAGGGTCCCCGCCCAGAACCGCTCCAGCCTGCGCAGCGTCTGATTGACGTTCGTCAGCTCGTCCTCCGCGAACGTGCCTTCGGTCAGGAGCGCCGCATGCCGATCGAAGATCGCATGCATCTTCTCGCAGACCGTCAGCGCCTTGGGCGACAGCCGGACATGAACCGCGCGGCGGTCATGCGACGAACGCTCCTGCACCAGATAGCCGTTCTCGACCATCTTCTTGACGTTGTAGGACACGTTCGAGCCGAGATAGTAGCCGCGGTTGGTCAACTCTCCGACGGTCAGTTCGTCGCCACCGATATTGAACAGGATCATTGCCTGCACGTTGTTCAGGTCGCGAATCCCGAGGCGGTCGAGGTCCGCCTTGATGACCTCGAGGCACTGCCGATGCAGCCGCTCGACCAGCGCTATGGTCTCAAGATAAGACTTCTTCACGGGGGCGCTCCTTGACACGATTTTCGACTCTCAAGCCGTCTGCTTACCAGCAGGAGATTAATGGGGCGTTTACAGGGCGATTGCCACGCGTATACGTAGTTAATAGTACATTTATGCAACCGGTGGGAAGGGCTTGCGGCCGCGGCGGCTTGACGTGATGGATCAAAGCAACCCACAGTTAGCAAAAATCTGAATCCCGGAGACAGTCATGACCGTTGACAGCAAGCATCCCGAAACGCTGGTTCTACACGCCGGCTACCGCAGCGACAGCGCGACGGGGTCGGTCGCCGTGCCGATCTACCAGACGACCTCGTACCAGTTCGAGCATACCGAGCATGCCGCAAACCTGTTCGCGCTGAAGGAACTCGGGAATATCTACACGCGGATCATGAACCCGACTACCGCGGTGCTGGAGGCGCGCATCACGGCGCTCGAGGGCGGCGCGGCGGCGCTGGCGGTGAGCTCGGGCCAAGCCGCTTCGGCCATGGCCGTCCAGAACATCGCCCACTCCGGCGACAACATCGTCAGCTCGACCGACCTCTATGGCGGCACCTGGAACCTGTTCGCCAACACATTGAAGGAGCAGGGAGTCGAGGTGCGGTTCGTCGACCCCGCCGACCCCGAGAACTTCGCCCGGGCGACCGACGCGCGGACCCGCGCCTATTATGCCGAGACCCTGCCCAACCCCAAGCTGCAGGTCTTCCCGATTCGCGAGGTGGCCGATATCGGCCGGGCCCACGGCGTGCCGTTGATCGTGGACAACACGGCCGCGCCGATCCTTTGCCGACCGCTAGACCACGGCGCTGCGGTCGTCGTCTATTCGACGACGAAATATATCGGCGGCCACGGCACCTCGATCGGCGGCATGATCGTCGACGGCGGCAATTTCGACTGGGAGGCGCAGGCCAACCGCTTCCCCATGCTGAACCAGCCGGACCCGAGCTATCACGGCGCCGTCTGGACGCAGGCCGTCAAGCCGCTGGGGCCGATTGCCTACGTCCTCCGGGCTCGCGTCATCCTCCTGCGCGATCTCGGCGCCGCCATGAGCCCGTTCAACGCATTTCTGTTCCTGCAGGGCCTGGAGACGCTCCCCTTGCGCATTCGCGAGCACTGCCGGAACACCCAGGCGGTCGCGGACTATCTGAAGGGGCATCCCAGCGTTACCCGCGTGATCTATCCGGGCTTCATGGAGGGTGAGGAGAAGCGGCGCGCCACGACCTATCTCAAAGGCGGGTTCGGCGGTCTCGTCGGGTTCGAACTTAAGGGCGGACGCGAGGCCGGCCGGCGGTTCATCGATTCCCTGAAGATCTTCTATCATGTCGCCAATCTGGGGGACGCCCGCAGCCTCGCCATCCATCCGGCGACGACGACGCACTCGCAGCTCACCCCGGAGGAGCAGCTTGCGGCCGGCGTCTCGGAGAGCTATGTCCGTCTGTCGGTCGGGCTCGAGCATATCGACGACATTCTCGCCGACCTCGACCAGGCCCTCGCCGCCGCGAAGGACGTGCAGGCGGCGGAGTAGGCGAAATGGGCTAAGGCCGCAATTCCGACGAACGACCGCGTCTGGTCTTACGATTCCCGCGGCCTCCGCCCCAGTTCTGTCTCGAGTGTCTTGACGAGCGCTTCGATCCGATAGGGCTTCGCCAGCACGGAAAAGCTGGCGCCGGCCGCCAGCTGCTCGCTGTAGCCCGTCGTCAGCACGATAGGCAGATTCGGCCGCAGCCGCCGCGCCTCCCAGGCGAGTTCCACGCCGCTCGTCGTGCCCGGCATGACGATGTCGGTGAAGAGGAGATCGACCGGCGCGCCGCCTGTCAGAATCGCGAGGGCGGCGTCGGCCGTGGCCGCCTGCACCACGACATAGCCCAGATCCTCCAAGCTTCCACTGACGAGCGGGCCTACAATCGGGTCGTCTTCCACAAGCAGAATGCGCCCGCCCCTCGCATTGCCCGCCGCAGATGCGGCAACGAGGACGTTTGGCGCATCGACCGCCGAGCGCGGCAGCAGCAGAGTGACAGTCGTGCCTCGTCCGGAGGCGCTCTCGAGGCGAGCGCCGCCACCCGACTGCCGAGCGAAGCCGTAGACTTGGCTCAATCCCAGCCCCGATCCCTCGCCGACTCCCTTGGTCGTGAAGAACGGTTCGACGGCGCGCGCCAGAACCTCCTCCGACATCCCCGTTCCGGTGTCCGTGATCGAGAGCTGAACGAAGTCGCCGGCAAGCCCCTCCGGGATTTGCCCTGGCGCGAAGGTCATGTTGCGACCTTCGATCCGCAGGTTTCCGCCATCTGGCATGGCATCGCGCGCATTGAAAGCGAGGTTCAGGATGGCGAGCTCGAACTGCGTCGGATCCACTTCGATCGGCCATAGGTCCAGCTGCAGGTCCAGCTCAAGCCGGATGTCTGCCCGCATTGCGCGTGCCAGCAACTCGGACGTGCCGAGCAGCCGGTCGCGGACGTCGACGGGTTCCGGGCGCAGCGCCTGGCGGCGGGCGAACACCAACAGCTGCTGAGTGAGTTTGGCGCCGCGCTCGACAGCTTGATGGCCGGTTTCCAGCAGCGCGCGGGTCCGGGGATCGGAAACGCGACGCTCCACCATCTGCAGACAGCCGGAGAGCGCCTGGAGCAGATTGTTGAAGTCGTGGGCGACGCCGCCGGTCAACTGTCCGACGGCCTCCATCTTCTGGGCCTGGAGCAGCTGCTCGCGCGTCTCCTCCAGCGCCTGCTGCGTCTGCCGCCGCTCGGTGATGTCGCGGGTGATCTTGGCGAAGCCGATCAGCACGCCCTCGTCGCGGATCGGATCGATGACGACGCTCGCCCAGAAACGGCTGCCGTCCTTGCGGACACGCCAGCCCTCCTTCTCGCACCTGCCGTCACGCATGGCGGTCTCGAGGGCGCGCTGGGGCTCGCCCTTCCGGCGGTCCTCCTCCGTGTAGAAACGCGAGAAGTGCTGGCCGACGATCTCCTGAGCCGTGTAGCCCTTCATCAGTTCGGCGCCGCTGTTCCAGTTCGTGATACGCCCATGCGGATCGAGCATGAAGATGGAGTAGTCGGTCACCCCCTCGACCAGCAATCGGAAGCGCCGGTCGCTCGCCCGCAACGCCTCCTCGGCCATCTTGCGCTCGGTGATGTCGCGGGTAATCTTTGCAAAGCCGATGACGGAGCCGTCTTCCTCCCGGACAGCATCGAGCACAGCCAAGGCCCAGAAGCGGCTGCCGTCCTTACGGACGCGCCAGCCCTCATCCTCGAAGCGGCCGGTCTTCCGCGCCACCTCAAGGGCGCGGGCCGGCTTTCCCTGGGTCTGGTCCTCGGGGGTGAAGAACCGTGCGAAGGACTGGCCGATGGCCTCCTCCGAGGTGTAGCCCTTGATGCTCTCCGCGCCCGGGTTCCAGCTGATTACATAACCGTTCGGGTCGAGCAGGTAGATGGCATAGTCGGTGACCGCCTCGATAAGCAGCCGGAAGCGCCGCTCGCCGGCGGCCAGGAGGGATGATTTCTGCTTCATTCGTCTCCGTTCGGTACTCCGCGCACCGATGGAAGTGGCCGCCACATTCTCACACCCATCTACTGCTGCGAGCAAAGCAATTTAGGCTTTCCGTCCTCCAGCGCAACGAAGCTGAAGCCCTTCGGTCAAGTCGAGAGCGCGCTCAGCCGCAAGCATGGTGGCACCGGCCTGGGCCTGCCGCTCGCCAAGTCCCTCGCCGAGGTGCACGGCGGCACGCTCGCGCTCGAAAGCGCGCTCGGCGCCGGTACGACGGCGACCGTCCGCTTCCCAAAGGAGCGGGTTCAGGCGCCAGGCGCGAGACGCGCTAACAGTTAGTCCAGCGCGACGGCCGGCCCGGTGTTCCGCCGCGCCGGCTTGAGGAGCAGGATCATCGGCATGGCAAGGAGGGCGACCAGCATCATCAGCTTGAAGTCTTTGAGATAGGCGATCGCCGTCGCCTGACGGGTGATCTCCGCATTCAGCGCCGCGCGCCCGGCCGGCTCGGCCAGCTTCTGATGATAGGTGGCGCGCAGCGCGTCGATCTCGTTGCGGACCATCCCCAACCGCGCCTCGGCGCCGGCCAGCGCAATGCGGTAGGGCTCGTCATCGAGACGAAACAGCAACTGCCCGGCGGAAACGGCTTCGTTGTTCCGCACGGCGACGGCGGCGACCGTACCGCCGACATCGGTGCTGATCGTCGTCACGTCCGCCTTTACATAGGCATTGTCGGTGGAGACGTAGCGCCCGCCCGCGACATAGCCGTAGACGGCCAGGACGAGCAGCAGGAGCGGGCCGAGGGTCAGGAGAACCCAGCGGATCCGTTTGCGGCGGGCCGCCTGCCGCATCCCATCATCCAGCTCAGCCGAAGCTTTGGGTTCCTGAAGAACAGTGGCGTCACCATCGGCCATGACGTGCCCTCCGGATCTCCTCCTCGGTCTCGCCGACCGTCTGTGTCGAGAGATTCGCCTTGATCGCGAGCAGCGTCTCGATCAACTGCCGACGGGCCGCATCCGAAAGGCCGGCCATGGCTTCCTCGCGGGTCACGGCGCCGAGGGCGCGCATCTGCTCCAGGACCGGATGGGCCTTGTCCTTGAGATACAGCAGCCGGGCGCGACGATCGTTCGGATCCGGCCGGCGCTCGACCCACTCGGCCGCCTCGAGCCGGTCGAGCAGGCGTACGAGGGTGATCGGCTCGATTTCAAGAGTTTCGGCGAGCGCGGCTTGATTGATCCCTTCGTTGCGCGCCAGATGGGCGAGCACCGACCATTGCGCCCGCGTCAGGCCCAGCGTGCGGGCCCGCTGATCGAACCGCTTGCGCAGCAGACGGGCAACATCGTGCAGCAGGAATCCGAGATTCCGATCCAAACTTTCTGAGGGCATGGGAAAAGCCTGAAGACCGTCTTGTGGGTTGTTTTGATGCCCGATAACATAAGCAGGCTTATGATATGCTGCCTTGCGTTCTATGCATGGCTGATCTGCCCGGGGCCGTCTGATGCGCTGTTGTCTGGACCCGGGACCTTTGGACGGCCTAATATCCGGTCGCAATCGACCTGCTTTTCGGGATCAGTCCGCCGTGCCCAAGACAAAACCTCTCGACCATCCGCTCCTGCGGCCCGTCGAGGAGATCGCCCGCAGCCGCCCGGCCGCAGCAAGTGCAGCGCCGGGCCAATATCCGCGCGTGCGTCCGCGACGTAACCGTGCTGACGACTGGACACGGCGCTTGGTCGCGGAGACACGGCTTGCCGTCGAGGATCTGATCTGGCCCGTCTTCGTGCAGGATAGCGGTGCGGCGCGCGTCGAAATTTCTTCGATGCCGGGCGTTGCGCGGCTCTCTATCGAGGCGCTGATCGATTCCGCCGGTGAAGCGGCCGAGCTCGGGATTCCGGCGGTCGCCCTCTTCCCCGTCGTCCCGCCCGGCTGCAAGTCGGACCATGCCGAGGAGTGCTGGAAGCCGGACAATCTGTGCAATCGGGCGGTCCGTGAACTGAAGCGCGCGGTACCTGGGATCGGGGTCATCTGCGACGTCGCGCTCGACCCCTACACCAGTCACGGGCATGACGGGATTCTCAGCGACGGCCGGATCCTCAATGACGAGACGATCGAGGTTCTGTGCCGCCAGGCGCTGGCGCAGGCCGAGGCCGGCGTCGATGTGATCGCGCCCTCCGACATGATGGACGGGAGAGTCGGATGTTTGCGCGATGCGCTCGACGCGGCGGGTCACCAGAACGTCCGCATCCTTGCCTATGCGGCGAAATATGCCTCGGCCTTCTACGGCCCGTTCCGCGACGCGGTGGGATCGCAGACGGCGCTCGGCCAGGGCGACAAGCGGACCTACCAGATGGACCCCGCGAACGGCGACGAGGCGTTGCGGGAATGCGCCCTCGATATCGCCGAGGGCGCCGACATGCTGATGGTGAAGCCGGGCATGCCCTATCTCGACGTGCTGCGCCGGGTGAAGGACGCCTTCGCGATGCCGACCTTCGTCTATCAGGTGAGCGGCGAATATGCGATGCTGCGCGCCGCCATCGAGCGCGGCTGGCTCGACGGCGACCGGGTGATCATCGAAAGCCTGCTCGGCTTCAAGCGTGCCGGCGCCGATGCGATCCTGACCTATGCCGCCGTGGAGACGGCACGCCGGCTCAAGGCCGGGTGAGTCTCGGGGTATCATGGCTCACGCACATCACTACCGGCTACGGACCCGCTGGACGGGCGCGGCGGAGGGGCCGACCACGACCTATGCCGCCTATTCCCGCGCCTATGTGGTCGAGATCGACGGCAAGCCGGCGCTCGCCGGCTCGGCCGATCCGATCTTCCGCGGTGACCCGGCGCTGCACAATCCCGAGGAGTGGCTGGTCGCGGCTCTCTCGGCCTGCCACATGCTGAGCTATCTCGCCCTCTGCGCCCGCGGCGGAATCCGGGTCCTCGCCTATGAGGACGAGGCCACGGGAACGATGCAGTTCCAGGACGGGCGCATCCGGTTCACCGAAGTGACGCTGCATCCAAGAGTCTCGATCGACGCGACGAGCGATCCGGTCAAGGCAGATCTATTGCACGAGCGGGCGCATGAGGAATGCTTCATCGCGAATTCGGTGAACTTCCCCGTTCGGCACGAGGCATCCGTGACCGTCGCGATAAGTTCGACCGAAGCGTCGACGATCTGAGCGACCGATTTGAAGGATTGCTTTCCATCGCGGGCTCGGCGCCTGCTTCGCGCCGGACCGTCTCTCCTGCTCACGGTCCTGCTGGGCGCCTGCGCCGGCCCCGAAGGCGGACAGACCGGGGCTTTTCCCGACTATCAGCTTCCGTCCCTGCAGCCGACCGTCGCAATCCCCCCGCTTCCGCAGGAGCCGGGGCGCGGCACCCTGGTGCTCGACGGCGGCGGTTACGGCAACCCGGCCATCCTGAGCCGGATCGTCGCCGAGGCGGGAGTCGACCCGACCCTCTGCCTGATCGACACGGCGTTCGAGGGTGGCGTCGATCTGCGCCGGTTCTTCCGAGGCTATGAGGGAGTGGAACTGCGCACCGTCGATGTCGACGGCGCCAACGCCGATTCGCCGGCCCTTGCCGATCTGCTGCGCTCCTGCAGCGGCTACTTCTTCGGCGGCGGCAATCCCCAGCGCCTGTCGACCGCGCTACGCCCCGACGGTCGCGATTCGCGCGCCCTCGGCGCGATCCGTGAGACGTTCGAAACCGAGGGCGCGGCCCTGTCCGGCGCCAGCGCGGGCGCGATGATCGTCGGGCCGATTACCCTGTGCGAATGCGGTGCCGGCAGCAGCATGGCCGCCCTGACCTATGGGCAACTCTTCCAGGCGCCGGGGTTCGAGCTCGTCGACGGCGTGCTGGTGGATGCACATTTCTTCACGCGCGGCCTGCTCGGCCGGCATCTCTATGCGCTGGCCCGCAACGGCATCCCAATCGGCGTCGGCATCGACGAGGAGACCGCCGTGGTCGTGCCCGGCGACGATGGCCTGTGGGAGGTGATTGGCCGCCGCGCCGTCGCGGTGGTCGAGCGGCCTGTGACCGCCGCCGTGAACGACCTGCGCGACTTCACGATCAGCGTGCTATCGCCCGGCGACCGGTTCGACCCCTATCGCGGAACCTTCGCTCTGGCGCCCGACCGCAGACCGGTCGTCCCGGACGGCGCCGGCGAGACCGGCCAGATCACCACAGACGACATCTTCGCCGTCAACCGCGTGCTGAGCCTGCTGACCCGCCTCGCCGAAAGCCCCGCCACCGAAGCCATAGGCACCAGCCCAAACGGTCTGGTGCGCGTGACCTTCCGCGAGACCGACGAGACCAGAATCTATACCGACGGTTCGAGCATCAGCATTCTCCATGTGGCGGTGAGCATCGATCGCGTGGCGGGCTGAAGCGGCCTTTCCGAGTCGATATCGGGCTTCTCACGGCGGCGAAGGCGTCGGCCGATTTTACAACTTCATCCGGATCGTGAACTTGGCGGTCGTTTGTGCCGGGGCCGGATATGCTGGCCGGGCGCTGCAACGTGATCCGATCGCCACGCGCAGGCACCGACGGAACGACTTCCTCGAGTTCGGCTCTCTATCGGGGAGACCCCACCGTCTCCATGTTGAAAAAATTTACAATCGTTAACACGAAGGAGATATTTTCTAACCACTTGAAATATCGAGAAGCTTTATCTTCCTTTTGGGGAAGTGACCCTCGAAACCCGCCAATCGGCCCCATTGGACGCCGATCGAGCGTCAAGATTCTTAACGAATCTTAATTTTTCGCTCCTCCGAGGCGGGTCGAAACCTGCCGCGGATGAAGAAGGTTTTGACGGAAAAAGAGAAAACGTCTGAGGCGCGGATCTTGCATGGACCGATTCACCAATCGGTCGATGGGCGCAAATTTCGGGAATTGACCGGGGATGGAGTTCCTTAGGAACGGAGAGCGCCACATGGATAAATGGCAAAGATACGCCGGGGGCGGTGCCCTGGCCTTCGCGTTGCTGGTCGGCGCGACGGGGCAGGCTTCCGCGGTGGTCGTGGATGTATGGGACTATACACTCGACAACGCCTTCACCGAGTTCGCACCAGCCGGTGTTGTCGGGCTCAACGACAATCCGACACTCGGCGCGCCGACCCGGATCGAGTGGCCGGAAAGCTTCGGCGGAACGAGGAGCGCGCTGGAAGTTCAGGGCGCCGACACCGATCCCGGCCGGCAGAGCGGCGAGGTCACGACGAACGGACCAGCGGCACCTGGACCCGATCTGGTCCACTTCAACTTTCCCATCCCGACCGAGTTCGAGTCCGAGTTCCTCACCAGCGGCACGCTGACCGCACGGGCCGTCCTGACACCCCAACAACCGCCCATCGGCGGAGAGACGGGCCCGATCGAAACCTTCTTCGAGTTCGCGTTCAACGAGACACCGAATCGGAGCGGAGAATGCGTTCCCGATGCGCAAAGCGTCTGCGACGATTTCTTCGCGCTGGTCGCGGTCGGACCGACGTCCGAGACGTTCACGTTCGACGGCGAAACCTACACATTGCTCTTCGGCTCGACCCAGCTGACACCGCAGAGTGCCGAGACCTGCGCTCTCGTCGGTCAGGCTGCAGGGTGCCTTGGCTTCCTCACCCAGGAAAACCAGACGAACGTGTTCGAGACCTTCATTAGCGTTACACGAGAGGGCCCAGGCCCGAGCCCGGTCCCTGAACCCGGCATGCTGGTGCTGCTCGGCACTGGTTTGCTGGCCCTCGGCATCATCCGGCGTCGGCAGGCGTCGTAAGCCGGCCCGTCACTTCCCGAAAGACATGCGGCGGCTTCCGCGCGGAAGCCGCCGTTCTTTCGTGCGATCACCGGTGCGTCAGCGGCTATCCCGCCAAGCTGCCGAAGAATCGCGCGATGCAGCGGTCATGCCAGGCGGCCTTGCCGCCGACGCCGGAGAAGCCGACATGGCCGCCGCCCTTGGGGAGCAACGGCACGAGCTTCGGATTGCTTGCCCAGTCGAAGCCGAGATAGGAGTCTATGGGGATCCACGGATCGTTCCGCGCATGGATCACCAGTGTCGGCACCCGGATCTCGGGCAGGAACTGCAGCGCCATGGAGCGCGCGTAGTAATCCTCGGCGCCGGCGAAGCCGTTGCGCGGCGCCACCAGTCTGTCGTCGAACGCATAGATGCTGCGGATCGCGGCGAGGTCGGCCAGATGCGCTCCGGCCGCGGTCATGAACGGCCCGAACTCCACCTTCATGCGGCCGAGGATATAGGCATGATAGGCGCGATTGCGGAGCGCCATCATGCGGCGCTGCGCGGCCTTCAGGTCGATCGGCGCCGAGATGCTGGCGGCGCCGAGGACGAGCGCGCGCCGCCCTTCCTCGCCGAGATGCTTCAGCAGCATGTTGCCGCCGAGGGAGTAGCCAATCAAGAACAGCCCGTTTGCCGCCAGACGCCCGTCCATCTGACCGATCACCGTCCGCAGGTCCGCGCTGTGTCCGGCGTGGTAGTGGTACTGGCAATGGTTGCGCGACGGCCCGGCCCCGCGCAGATTGAGGCGCAACACCGGATAGCCCAGCGACAGGAAATGTGCGGCGCTGGCCCGCATGTAGCGGCTGTCCTCACAGCCGGTGAGGCCGTGGATCAGGATGACGAGCGGCCGCCGCGTCGCACGCTTCGGCCGGTTCAAGGTCGCCAGCAGTGTGTCGCCGGAGCCGTCGCTCATCGGAAACCCCATCTGCTCCGCCGAATAGCCGTCGAGGCTCGGAAGCCGCCGCAGGACATAGCCGCGCAGCGTCTGCAGATCGCCGCCCCACCAGGGCGGGCGTGC
Source organism: Virgifigura deserti (assembly GCA_003576685.1). GTDB lineage: Bacteria > Pseudomonadota > Alphaproteobacteria > Dongiales > Dongiaceae > Virgifigura > Virgifigura deserti. The sequence goes on along the minus strand of QOZR01000001.1, from coordinate 67,260 downwards.
CCGAAAGGGCGGGAACCCGGTCGTCGTCTTCATCACCGGGCCACCAGCCAGTCGCGGACGAGAGCGATCTGCTCCGCGTCCATCAGCGCCGGGGCATGGCCCACGCCCGGAATGGTGACGAGCTCGGCGCGCGGGCCGCGCCGCGTCATCTCCGTGGCAATGTCCGCCGTGAGCAGGTCCGATTCCGCGCCGCGCTGAATCAGAACCGGACAGCGGACCGCATCCCAGACATGCCACAGATCCATGTCCTGAAGCGCCCCTTGCCTGAAAGCCTGGGCGATCGCCGGATCGTAGGCGAGCGCGAAGCCGCCATCCTCCAGCCGGCGGTGGCCGTGCTCGGCCATATGGCGCCAGGCTTCGTCCGACAGCGGGCCGAAGGGCGCATGGACCCGGCGCAGATAGGCCTCGAGCTCATCGAGCGTCGCGAAGCGCGGGTCCTGGCCGACATAGTCGGCGATCCGCGCCAGCGCCGCCTTCGGCAGGAACGGGCCGACATCGTTCAGCACCAGCCGGCGAATCGGCGTGCCGGGCTGCGCCGCCAGCATCATCCCGATCAGACCGCCCATCGAGGTGCCGACCCAATCCACCGCGCCGGCCCCCAGCCGCGCGATCAGCATGGTCATGTCGGCAAGATATTGCGGATAGTTGTAGTCCGCCCCGTGCGCCAGCCAGTCGCTCCGCCCGCGCCCGGCAATGTCCGGGCAGGCGACCCGCCAGTCCTCGGCGAGAGCTCCGGCCAGCCGGTCGAAGTCGCGCCCGTTCCGCGTCAGGGCGTGAACGCAGATGACCGTCCGGTCCGCCGCAGCGTCGCCCCAATCCGTATAGGCGATCCGGTGAAAGCCGTGCGGGTTCAGACTTAAGACTCCCTCGTTTCTCATGCGCCCATCAGAATTGCCACCCATCAGAAGAGTTCTTTCTCTGCCTGCCATGGTCATGCTACGGAGAAGCTGGCGTCGGTTCTGCGCCCGGCCTCGTATCACGGCCGAGTTTCGTCAGAATTGCGGTCGAATCATGGCAAAATTCCAAATCGGTCGGCCGGTGCGCACCGGCAAGCCCCAGGTGCGCGGAATTGTCCGCGCTGTGGCAAGCAGGCAATGACGAGCCTGCCGAACGGCCTTGCGGCTTCGGCCGGCGAAGCGGCTCTGCAGCGCCGCGGCCTGCTGCTGGTCGCCGGCGCGGCGACGGTGTGGAGCAGCGGCGGCCTGATCGTCCGGGGGATCGAGGCCGATCCATGGACCACGATCCTCTGGCGTTCGATCTTCGGGGCGCTGTTCCTGCTCGGCTTCATCGCGATCCGCGATCGCGGGAGAACGCTCGACCTCTTCCGCCGGATGGGCGGCCCGGGGCTGGTAGTCGCGCTCTGCTTCGCCACCGCCTCCACCGGCTTCGTGATCGCGGTGAACCTGACCACCGTCGCCAACACGCTGATTATCCTCAGCACCTCGCCCCTCTTGGCTGCCCTGCTCGGCCGGGTCCTGCTGGGCGAGCGGGTCCGCGCCCGCAGTTGGATAGCGATGACGGCTGCGTTTTTCGGCATCGCCATCATGGTTTCGAACTCCTTCGCCCGGGGGTCGGCCGCGGGCGACCTCGTCGCCTTCGTGATCGCCATGGCATTCGCCGTCGCCATCGTCACGACGCGCCGCCAGCGCGAAGTCCGCATGACGCCGGCCACCTGCCTGGCGGCCGTCTTCGCGGCGCTGTTCGCCCTGCCCTTCGCAGCCCCGCTGGCCGTCAGCGCCAGCGACATGGGCCTTCTGGTGCTGTTCGGAGCGGTTCAGTTCGGAGGTGGCCTGGTCCTGTTCACGGCGGGCGCGCGGCTCGCGCCGGCCGCGGAGGTAGCCCTGGTCTCCGTTTTGGAAACCATTCTCGGCCCGGTCTGGGTCTGGCTCTTCCTCGGCGAGAACCCGGGTGTTCCGGCGCTCATCGGCGGCGTCATCGTGCTCGCGGCGCTCGCCGTCCACACCGCCCTCGACCTCCGCCAGACGCGCCCGGTTCCGCCGGCCGTTTAGAGTCAACCGGCACCGATCGGCTTGTCGTTCACGGCGACAAGGGTCTCCGGATAGAAGCCGTTGAAGCGGCTGGCGAGGGCGTGGCTGTAGGCGCCGACGCGGTCGATCTCGATCCAGTCGCCCTCGCCCACATCTTCCGGCAGATCGAAGGTCGAGGGCAGCACGTCCAGCGAATCGCAGGTCGGTCCGTTCAGGATGAAGGCCCGCATCTGCTCCGAGGGCTTGCCCTTGAGCCGCACGAGCCGCGCCGGCAGCTTCAGGCCCGCCGTCACCATTTCGCTGAGCGAGCCGTAGATTCCGTCATTGATGTAGAGTTGGTCGCCCTTGCGGAGCTGGACCTGGACGACCAGCGAGACGCCGTCGGCGACGAGCGCGCGGCCTGGCTCGCACATCAAGACGCAATCGCGGCGCAGCTTCAGCTCCTTCACCCCATCCTCGATCTCGGCGATATAGTCCTCCAGCGGCGGCATGTTGGTGCCGACATACTGCACCGGGAAGCCGCCGCCGACATCGAGTACCTGGATCGGTGTCTTCGCCTTCTCCAGCACCTCGCCGACGATTCCCAGCGCCTGGCGGTAGGCGCCGGGCACCAGGCATTGTGAGCCGACATGGAACGCCAGACCGACCTGGCAGCCGCGCGAACGTGCCTCCCTCAGCAGCGCCGCGGCATCGTCCTGATCGGCGCCGAACTTGGCGGCCAGATGATAGAACGTCCCCTCGATCGGCGGCGTCTTGAGGCGCACGACGATCGTCACCCCCTCGCCGCCGCCGGTCTCGTCGAGGACCTTAACCAGCTCCTCGGCGTGGTCGACGATGAAGGTATCGACGCCATAGACCCGCTCCGCCGTGTGGATCGCCGCCCGGCTCTTCACCGGATGCATGAAATAGGCGCCGGCGTCGGGAAAGCTTTCCCGGACGAGCGCGATCTCCGGCAGGGACGCCGTGTCGAAATGACGGATACCGGCCTCGTAGAGCGCCCGCAGCACGCGCGGGTGCGGGTTGCATTTCACGGCATAGAGCACGCGGCCGGGGAACAGCTCGAGGAATCGTTCCGTCGTCCGCCGCAGCACCTCGGGCCGAAGACAATAGACCGGATAGCTGGGCTTCAGGGCGGCGACCATCGATCGCACGTCGGGGAACTGCGCTTCCATCACCCCTCCGATGAAATGGAGCCGTCAACGCCGGCGGGGGCCTTCTAACGCAGCTATCCCGTCCTGTCACCTGACAATCCGGTTTCACTAATAGGCGTAGACCCTTAGTCTTCTATGAACGGCCGAGCAGCCCCTTCACCGAATTGGAAATTGCGACCTTTCCGTGGGCCGAAAATGCCTCATGGTTGTCCTCGATTTCGCTCAGCTTGTAGAGATAGTTCACCATCAGCCCGGCGGACTGCCGCAAGCCCTTGGGCGAGGTATCGGCCAACCAGTTGATCCGCTCCACCCGCGCCCCGTTGGCGAGATGGAACCGTGCGACCGGGTCGAGCGGCTTGCCGGCATCCTTCTCGCGCACGAGATAGCGTGCGGCGAGCCGGCACAGCGCCGGCTCCAAAGCTTCGGCGATTTCCGGTGCCTCCTGCCAGCCGGGCCGCGCCAGAAGAGCTTTCAGGCCACCCTTGGCGCCGCGCGAGGGATCGAGCAGCTTCAGCGTGCTGCGCTCCGCCGCGGTCAGCAAATTCGGCTCGCCCTCGGCCAGCTTGCGCTCGAGCCATTTCCGGAACCCGGGAATTGGCGACAATGTCGCGAAGGTCTTCAGACCCGGCAGATCGCGGGACAGGTCGTCCGCCACCTGCTTGATCAGGAAGTTGCCGAAGCTGATCCCCCGCAGCCCCCTCTGGGTGTTCGAGATCGAGTAGAAAATCGCGCTGTCGGCGCTCTGCGGATCCTCCCGCGGTGCCGTTTCATCGAGCAGCCGCTGGATATTTCCCGACATCCCGGCCACCAATGCCACTTCGACGAAGATCAGCGGCTCGTTCGGGATTCGCGGGTGGAAGAAGGCATAACACCGGCGATCGGAGTCGAGGCGGTTCTTGAGATCGCCCCAGGAGCGGATTTCATGCACCGCCTCATAGGCGATCAACTTCTCGAGCAGCGAGGCCGGCGCATCCCATGTGATGCGCTGCAGATCCAGAAGCCCGACGTCGAACCAGGAGGTGAACAGGGTCTGAAGGTCCTTGTCGAGCGCGATCAGCGACCGGTCCGAAGCGAGGTGGGACAGCAGCTCCGCCCGGAGATCGACGAGGAACTTGAAGCCGTCCGGCAAGGCGGTCAGCTGCATCAGCAGCCGCAGTCGCGGCGAGACCAGCGCGTCCCGCAACGCGATCTCGGCATCGACGGCCGCCGCGGGTTCCTCGGCCGCCTGATAGCTGCGAATGGCGGCATCGATACGGTCGCGGTCGGTCGAAAACTCCCGCGCCAGGACCTGCAGGAAGCGCTTCCGGCCGTCCGGGGATAGAGCGAGGAAGCAGCGGCCGAGCTCCGCCGCCCGCGCCCGCGCCGAAACCTCGCCGCCGCGGTTCTCGAGACATTCGACGATATGCTTGCGCAGTCGCTGGATGTCGTCGTCCGGAAGGTCGGGGCGTGTCTGGGCGATCGAGGACGAACGGCCGCGCGCGGCGATATCGCGCCAGGCATTCCGAAGATTCAGGACCGTGCGATCAAAGAAGGAGCTCGGAAGTGCCTGATTCATCGCCCATCCCTAAGCAGGCTTGTCTTGATCGGGCTACAAATGGCCCGGCCAAGACAAGCCCGCAGACTCTAGAGCACGATCCGATCAGGTTGGACCAACCTGCCTGATCGGTGAATCGTCCTCTCATCCAAACAATTGGGGACTGATTCACCGATCACATCGGTCCAATGTGATCGGATCAGGCCCTAGAGTTCAGCAGGTTTTCCGAGCCCGGCCCATATGGCCGAAGTTCCGAAAACCTGCTTAGTACGCCGGTCCCATCAGATACTCGGGCAACCAGGTCGCGATTCCCGGGAAGATGCACAGGATCACGATGCCCAGCACCATGCAGAGCATGAACGGCAGCGCGCCCCAAAGGATAGTCTGCAACCGGACGTCGGGGGCGATGCCGTTGATGACGTAGAGATTGAGGCCGACCGGCGGGGTTATCAACCCGATCTCCATATTTATTGTCAGAATCATCGCGAACCAGATCGGATCGAAACCGGCGTTCATGATGATCGGCAACAGGGTTGGCGCAGTCATCAGAATCACGGCGGCTGGCGGCAGGAAGAAGCCGCAGACCAGCAGGAAGATGTTGACCCAGAGCATCAGGATCCAGCGATTGACCTCGAGCGCCGCGATCCATTCCGCCAGTGCCTGGGCGACATAGAGGCTGGACAGCATGTAGCTGAACAGCACCGAGGTGGCGATGATCATCAGGATCATGACGGATTCGCGCATGCTGTCGCGCAGGATCGTCCAGAGCCCGCTCGGCTGCCACATCCGATAGATCACCATGACCATCACGATGCAGAGCAGCGCGCCGACGCCGGCAGCTTCGGACGGCGTCGCGACGCCGCCATAGAGGACATAGAGCACGCCGGCGACGATGCCGATGAAGGGCAGCACGCGCGGCAGGATGCTGAAACGGTCGCGCCAGGAATAGTGCGTCTCGGGATCGATGAAGCTGCGGCCGGAACGCCAAGTGACGAAGATCGACCAGGCCATGAACAGGCTGGTCAGGAGAAGGCCAGGAAGAAATCCGGCGAGGAAAAGCCGGGCGATTGATGTCTCCGTCACCACGCCGTAGAGGATCAGCGTCACGCTCGGCGGAATGAGAATGCCCAGCGTGCCCCCGGCGGCAATCGCGCCCGTCGCCAGCCCGGACGGATAGCCGCGCTTGCGCATCTCGGGAATGCCCATCTTGCCGATCGCGGCGCAGGTCGCCGGCGACGAGCCGCTCAATGCCGCGAAGATGGCGCAGGCGCCGAGATTTGAAACGACAAGACCGGCCGGGACACGGTAAAGCCAGCGCTCCAACGCCTCATAGAGATCGCCGCCCGCCCGCGACGACGCCACCGCGGCCCCCATCAGGATGAACATGGGAATCGACACGAGGGTGAAATCCTCGAGCGAGGAGTAGAGCGTCTCCGCGACGAATCCCAGACTGTTGAAGCCGTCGAAGATCAGGAGGAAGCCGAGGGACACGATGCCGAGCGCGAAGGCGACCGGGGCGCCCGACATCAGGAACAGGATAGTGACGACGCAGACGATCACGCCGATGGTAAGGGGGCTCATCGACGGTCTCTCACAGGCGGTCCTCCGGATGAATGCCGAACGGCGGCTCGCGGCCGAGGATCAGATTGGCGATGTCGACGATATACTGAAGCGACAGGAGGCCGATGCCGATCGGCATCGCCGAATAGGGGATCCACAGCCGGACCGACCAGATCGTGTCCGACCGCCAGCCGAGGTCGTACGCCTCGTACCACAGCACGGCCCCACGCCAGGCGAGGACAAGGCAGAACAGGCAGGAAATCCCCGCCGCGAACAGCGCCAGCGCGAACCGGGCACTGCCCCCGAGATAGAGCGGCAGCAGATCGACATTCACATGCCCGCGGGTGAGCAGGACATAGGGGCTGCCGACGAAGGTCGCGGCGATCAGGGCATAGGTGACGAATTCCGTCTGCCAAGCCGTCGACTGGCCGAGAATATAGCGGACGAAGACCATTTGGCAGACGACCAGGACGGCGGCAGCGATCAGTCCAGCAGCAACGACGCCGCTGAGGCGCGAAAGGCCGGTCACCAAGCGGATGAAGACATTCATTGTGGAGAAATCCGAAGCGGGCCGCCGGCAGCGAGGTGCCGCCGGCGGTTCCGCGCCAGAGAACGCTGCGTTATTCGACCGAGAGCGCCATGTCGAGCAGCTCGCGCCCGCCCTCTACGTTCTCGGCGAAGTTCTTGTACGAAGTCTCCTTCGCGATGTCCCGCCACATCTGCGCCTGCTCGGGCGTCATCGTCACGACCTCGACCCCGGCCTTCTCAAACACCTCGACCATGTTCGCATCGGCTTTCTTGGCGGCGGTGAAGGCAAACTCCTCGGCCTTGTCGCCGGCCGCCATCAAGGCCTGCTGCTGCTCTTCGTCGAGGCTCTCGAAGCTTTCCTTCGCCATCAGGATCGGCTCGTACATGAACCAGAGGGCGTTCTCGCCCGGCGCCGTCATGCATTTCAGCTGCTCATACAGCCGATAGGACACGAAGCTTTCCGAGCTGGTGTTGGTAGCGTCGAGCACCCCCGTCTGCATCGCGGTGTAGATCTCGGAGCTCGGCATCGAGGCGATCGACGCCCCGGCGCCGGCCAGCATCTCCTCGAACGCCGCACCGGCGGCGCGCGTCTGCTGCCCTTTGATGTCGTCGGGCTCGAGAATGCAGTTGTTCTTGGAGGCGAAGCCGCCGGCGAGCCAGGTGTCCGCGAGGACAATCACGCCGGCCTCGTCCATGATCGACTTGATCTCCTGCATGAACGCCGAGTCGTTTAAACGACGGGCATGCTCATGGTTCTTCACCAAGCCCGGCATCAGCGTGAGATGGAATTGCGGATGCTTGCCGCCAGCGTAATCCAGCGGAAACGCCGTGATGTCGAGCTGGCCCTTGATCATCGCGTTCCATTGGTCCTTCGGCTTGAACAGCGAGGCACCCGGGAACACCCTGATCGTCAGCCCGACATCGGCGGCATTCACTTCACGCGCGATAATCTGAACCATCTCGTCGCGCATGTCTCCGGTGCCGCCGGGCCACTGATGCGACGCCTTCAATTCCTCTGCCGCCGCGCCGGACGCCAGACCGGCGCCGAGCAGGACAGCGGTTGCGGCGCTATACAGAAACGTTCTCATCACTGTCTTCCTCCCAAGAAATTGCGGCGGCCGATTCTTGTGCTCCGAGGCCGTCGATCGCTTCGCCGTACATCAACCTTAGGAGAAAAGCTCAACCTCGTCCAGAATGTTGTATGCAGTTTTGGCGCTTTTGCATACAATTTGCCGATGGTGGACGAAATGCGAAGACGGCTTCATGTTTCGGCTGCCCATGCTTCGACAAGCTCAGCATGAGGGTTCGGTTTCCTCGTGCTGAGCTTGTCGAAGCATGAAAACCGACTCTCGACCTTTGTACTTGGAATCGGCCAGATCAGCGAATGCGACCTCCGAATCAGAAACGGGCGGATTATCTGCGGCACGAGATCGAGCGGGAGATCCTGTCGGGCCTGCTGGTTCCCGGCGACCGGCTCGACGAACAGTCCCTCGCCGACCGGTTCGCGGTGTCGCGGACACCGGTCCGCGAGGCGCTCTCCCGCCTCGCCTCCTCCGGATTCGTCGAGCTGCGCCCACGGCAAGGGGCCGTGGTCGCCAAGCTGACGATTCGCCGGATGGTCGAGATGTTCGAGGTGATGGCCGAGCTGGAGGGGCTGTGTGCGCGTCTCGCCAGTCGGCGCATGACGCCCGAGGAGCGCGCGCGGCTGCAACAGCTTCATGCGCAATGCGGCGAGACGGCGGGCGCCGACGATCCGGACGCCTATTACGCAATGAACAAGCTGTTCCACGAAACGATCTATGCCGGCTGCCATAACGGCTTTCTAGAAGAGACGACGCGGTCGATCCGCAACAGGCTGTCGCCCTATCGGCGCCATCAGCTGCATCAGGCTGGGCGGGTGCCGAACTCCTATGCCGAGCACAGCGCGGTGGTGGAGGCGATCCTGGCGGGTGAAGCCGATGCGGCCGACAGGCTGATGCGCCGCCACATCGCGATTCAGGGCGACACGTTCACGGACTTCATCTCTGCTCTGCCAGCCGCCTATTCGGGCAGGGCGACAGGCTGAAGACTATCGCCTGACCGTTCCCATTGTGATCTCATCGGAAAGGACGCTTATGACCGCCGCAGGACCGTTGTCCGGTATCACCGTCGTCGACCTGACCCGGGTGCTTGCCGGGCCTTATTGCACGATGGTGCTGGCCGACCTCGGCGCCAGGGTGATCAAGGTCGAGGCGCCCGGCAAAGGCGACGACGCCCGCCACTACGGCCCCTTCATGGATGGCCAGTCGGCCTATTTCGCATCGCTGAACCGCGGCAAGGAGAGCATCGCGCTCGACCTGAAGACCGACTCGGACCGGGCAGTGTTCGAGCGGCTGCTCGCCGCCGCCGACGTGCTGGTGGAGAACTACCGGCCGGGAACCATGGAGAAGCTCGGCTATGGCTGGGACGACCTCCACCGTCGTTTTCCGCGGCTGATCTACGCAGCCGCCTCCGGCTTCGGGCATAGCGGCCCCTTTTCGCGCCGCGCTGCTTATGACATGGTCGTCCAGGCAATGGGCGGCATCATGAGCATCACCGGACAGCCGGGCGGCCCGCCGACGCGGGTCGGCACCTCGATCGGCGACATCACCGCCGGGCTGTTCACGACGGTCGGCGTCACCGCCGCCCTGCATCACCGCCATGCCAGCGGCGAAGGCATGAAAGTCGACGTGGCGATGCTCGACTGCCAGATCGCGATTCTCGAGAACGCGATCGCGCGCTACTGCGCGACTGGGGAGATTCCGGGACCGCTCGGTGCGCGCCATCCCTCAATCGCGCCCTTCGAAGCCTTCTCCGTGAGGGACGGATCGATCATCATCGCCGCCGGGAACGACGCGCTGTTCGCGAAGCTCTGCGACGCGCTCGGCCGTCCCGACCTGGCCGGCAACCCACTGTTCGAAACGAACGAGCAGCGCTGCCGCCATGTCGAGGCGCTGAAGGCCGAAATCGAAAGCGCGCTCGCCGGGCAAACCGCCGCCGCCTGGCTGGAGACGCTGACGGCGGCCAGCATCCCCTGCGCCCCGATCAACAGCGTCGCCGACGCGTTAAGCAATCCGCAGGTTCTCGCCCGCAACATGGTGGTGACGCTGGAAGGCGCCGAGTCCGACCGGCTGAAGATCGCCGGCAATCCAATCAAGCTGTCAGCCTTCGCCGATCCGCCAACCCGCGGTGCGGCGCCGGCGCTGGACGGCGACCGCACGCGTATACTCGCCGACATCGAGGCGCCGAACCGGCAATAGTGACCTGTACCTGTACATGAAGTGGGTTTGGCGAGGATTTCTCGTCGTTTTCGTCCTAGTGCTGCTGGCCGGCGGAGGTAGCTATCTCTGGCTGCGCAGCTCGTTGCCGAAGACCGACGGAACGCTGGCGCTCCCCGGCCTGAGCGCGCCGGTGACGATCGGCCGCGACGATCGGGGCATCGTGCAGATCCGGGCCGAGACCGAGGCCGATGCCTATTTCGCGCTCGGCTTCGCCCATGCGCAGGACCGGCTTTTCCAGATGGACTTCATGCGTCGGCTTGGCGCCGGCCGCCTGTCGGAAGTGATCGGCGCGGCGGCGCTGGGAACGGACCGGCTGATGCGCACGCTCGGCCTGTACCGGCTGGCCGAGACGAACCTGCCTTATCTGGCGCCGGAGGTGCAGGCCGCCCTCACCGCCTACAGCGCCGGGGTCAACGCCTTTCTCGACCACCGCAGCGGAGCGCTACCGCCGGAGTTCCAGGCCTTCTGGTACAGCCCGGAGCCTTGGCAGCCGACGGACTCGCTGGTCTGGGGCCGGTTGATGGCGCTGCATCTCAGCAACAACTGGCGCAACGAGTTGCTCCGCCAAGGAATCGCGCAGCATCTCACCGCCGAACAGCTCGAGTTCCTCTGGCCGGCCCTGCCGGACGGTGCGGGGCAAACCGAGGTGGGGTGGCTGCCGGACAGCGTTCGGGGTATCGACGACCATCTCCTCGGCCGTGCGGCACATGATCTCGCCGTCTTGCCTCATGTGTACGGCGCATCAAACAGCTGGGCCGTGGACGGGCGGCGGACGGCGAGCGGCGCACCGCTGCTGGCGAACGATCCGCATCTCGGCCTGACGGCGCCGATCCAGTGGTATCTGGCGCGGATCGAGACGCCGACGCTGACCATCACCGGCGGCACCGCGCCCGGCGTCCCCTTCACCCTGGTCGGCCATAACGGGCGGGTCGCCTGGGGCTTCACCACGACCCACAGCGACACCCAGGACCTGTTCGTCGAGCAGGTCGCGCCCAACGATCCGAACCGCTACCTGACCCCGGCCGGCGCCAAGCCTTTCGAGCAGCGCGAGGAAGTGATCCGCGTGCGCGGCGGCGCGAACATCGCCCTCACCGTTCGCGCGACCGACCACGGCCCGGTCGTCTCCGACGCCGACATGGCGGCGGTGCCCGGGCAGGTGCTCGCGCTCGCCTGGCCCGGATTTCGCGCCGACGACCTGACTGCGCAGGCGATCTATCGGATGAACCATGCCGCCGACGCCGACTCGTTCTACGATGCGCTGCGCGACTTCCACAGCCCGCAGCAGAACATCGTCTATGCCGCCGAGGACGGGACGATCGGCTTCGTCGCCGCCGGGCGTGTGCCTGTGCGCAAGGCCCTGTTTGCCGGCAGCCAGGTGCCGGCGCCGGGCTGGACCGGCGCGTACGACTGGACAGGCTTTCTGCCGTTCGAGGACCTGCCGAAGGCGATCGATCCGTCCGCTGGGTGGATCGCCACCGCCAACAACGACATCAGGCCCGAGGGCTATCCGCATTTCCTGACCGCGCGATGGGAGGAGCCCTACCGCGCCCGGCGCATCGCCGAACTGCTCGACGGCAAGACCAGCCACACCGCCGATGGCATGGCGGCAATGCAGCTCGACATCGTCTCGCTCGCCGCACGCGAACTGCTGCCGCCGATGCTGGCCGCGGCGCGAGGTGGCGCATCGCGGCACGAAGCAGTGCTCCGCCGCCTCGGCCGTTGGGACTTCCGCATGGACCGCACGCGGCCGGAACCGCTGATCTTCCTCACCTGGCTCGGCGAGGCAAACCGCCGGATCTTCACCGACGAGCTGGGGGTGTTCTATGCCGATTACGGCCCCTGGAACCTGGAAAAGGTCGGCTCGGTGCTCGATACCGAAGAATCCTGGTGCGACAACATCGCGACGGAGGCCGAGGAGACCTGTCCGGAGCAGTTCGCCGCCGCACTCGACGATGCGCAGGCGGCCCTCGCCGAGGCTTATGGCGACGATCCCGGGGAATGGCGCTGGGGCGAGGCCCATCAGGCGCACTTTCCCCATCCGGTGCTGGAAGCGGCGCCGGTGATCGGGCGCTGGCTGGAGACGCCCGTCGCGACCGACGGCGACAGCTACACGCTGAACCGCGGCACCCCGCGCATCCGGCCGGGTTCCGTCACCTATCCGCATGTCCACGGCCCCGGCCTGCGGGCCGTCTTCGACTTCGCCGACCTCGACCACTCGCAGTTCATCATCGCCACGGGGCAGTCGGGCAACCCGCTGTCGCCGCACTATGCCGACCTGGTTCCCCGCTGGCGCGACGGCGAATTCCTGACTATCGTCGGCGAGACGAAGCAGGTCCTGACGCTGCGGCCCACGCAGCGCTGACCCGCATGTCCGGTTGGTCGCTGCCGGTGGAGAACGCGGCGCTGCGGCCGAAAGGGAATGTTCGATGACGGTGACGATCGACGACATCCGCGCGGCCGCCGCGGCAATCACGGGCGAGGTCGTGCGCACCCCGGCAGTCAATGCTCGCCGCCTAGCCGAGACGACCGGCGCGGCGGAGCTCGTGTTGAAGCTGGAGAACCTGCAGTTCACCGGCTCATTCAAGGACCGCGGCGCGCTCAACAAGCTGAAGAGCCTGAGCCCGCAGGAAGCCAAGGCGGGCGTGATCGCGATGTCGGCCGGCAACCATGCTCAGGGCGTGGCCTACCATGCGCAGAGGCTCGGCATTCCGGCGACGATCGTGATGCCGCAGGGAACCCCCTTCACCAAGGTCGAGCGGACGCGCAGCTTCGGCGCCCGGGTGCTGCTGCAGGGCGACGGTATCGATTCTGCGGCGGTCTTCGCCCGCGACCTCGCCAAGCGCGAGGGGCTGTGCTTCGTCCATCCCTATGATGACCCGAAGATCGTCGCCGGCCAAGGCACCATCGGCCTCGAGTTCCTGGAGGATGCCCCCGAACTCGACGTGATCGTCGTCCCGATCGGCGGCGGCGGCCTGATTTCCGGCATCGCGCTCGCCGCGAAGGCGCTGAAACCCGAGATCTCGATCGTCGGCGTCGAATGCGCGCTCTACCCCTCGATGCACCATTCCGTCCGCAACCTGGCCCCGGCCAGTGGCGGGCAGACGATCGCCGAGGGTATCGCCGTGAAGTCGCCGGGCGCGATCACCAAAGCGATCATCGAGAAGGCCGTCGAGGACATCCTTCTCGTCGACGAAGATGCGCTGGAATGCGCGGTGCAGATGCTGGTCGAGCGGCAGAAGATCGTTGCCGAGGGCGCCGGCGCCGCCGGCCTGGCGGCCCTGCTCGCCTATCCCGACCGGTTCGCGGGGAAACGCGTCGGCGTCGTGATCTGCGGCGGCAACATCGATTCCCGGATGCTGGCCCAGGTGCTGATGCGCGGCCTGATCCGCGACAGCCGCGTGGTGACGCTGCGTATCGAGATCTCCGACTCGCCCGGCGTCCTCGCCCATCTGGCACGCCTGATCGGCGAGACCGGCGGCAACATTATCGAGATCTACCACCAGCGCATGTTCTACGACCTCCCGGTCAAGAAGGCGGATGTCGACGCGATGATCGAGACCCGGAACGCCGACCATGTCCGCGAGATCGTCACCGCGCTCGCCGACGGCGGCTTCCCGACGCGCCTCCTGAGCAGCCGGTCGGTGGATCTGCCGGGATAGTTCTCAGCACCCGAAATCGGAACAACCCTTTGCACCACCATTACGACCCGCTCCATGCACTCGTCAGGCAGAAGAACAAGCTCGGCATCCGGCGCCGTACGTTCGTTACGATCGGGCGACAATCGGGTTTGTGAACGGAACGGCCTATTCTGCCGGAACATTTTCATCGCCAACTTCAGAATCTACTCCTCAAACTGCCGAATCTAATGTTAGCCAGCTGGTCGGCTTTATTGTTTTTTCCTGTCGTCATTGCAGCGACCCGAGCGGCTTATGGGACTCGGCAAACTCTCTCGAACTTCAGACGGGAAGCTGAATATCTCAGCGGCCAAGCAACAAAGATGTATAATACAGAATTCGCGCGTGCTGAACCGCGAAGCGGGGTCCGGCTGCCCGGCTCGCGAATAGGTTGCGGCCCTATTGATTGCCGACTCGATCGCCGATGTAATGCACCGGAGCAATAATCTCTCGGCGGGGGACGATGGCGCTTTTCTGGCGAATCTGGGCGGCGGTGACCATCGTCAATTTTGCGGTGCTCGCGATTTTCGTCGGGCTCGCGACCCTTCAGTTCGACCAAATTCATTCCGGCTTGGTCGGCGAGCGGCTGGTTGTCTTAGCAGATCACACTGCGGCGCCGTTCGAAGCGGCGGCGAAAATCGGCCTGCCGCTGTCCTCCGTTCGCAACGCCGCGGCCCTGCTCGAGCGCGCGCGACAGAGCGATAGTTCGATTACTGCGATCCATGTCTTCGACGCCGAAGGCCGGATCGTTCACTCAACTGACACATTGCCACCCGCGTCGATTCCACGGAAGGCAGTGGTGGCTCGTGTCGAGGCTAGCGGCACGCCCTGGTACAGCGAGACTGCTGAAGGGTTCCTCGGCAGCATTGACATCGCCGGCCGCGGCGAAAGCCTCGCGGGAGGCATTCTGGTCGCCTATTCGTCCGGAGGCAACGTTACCCGGGTACGAGCGATGGCAGCCGAATTGGCGCTGGCCGCGATGGGAGTGCTCGTGACGGCAGCGGCGTTCAGCGGCCTTCTGCTTCGCCTTGGGCTTGCCCGGCAGATTGAGGCCTTCGAGACTATCGACGTGACCATCGCCGGGTTCGAGCAGGATTCCTGGCGCAGCGCGGCGGCGGGCAGCCCCTCCCGGGACGCCGGGCACGACACCGATGAACTACGCCGCCTGCTGGACGCAGCCGACAGCAGCTATCGCACCGCGGGGCACGCGATTGCAGCTCTAAAGGATGGGCCGCGGTGAGGTCCCGCGCCCGCGGTTTCGACCATGTACGGGTCCGCGCACGCCTGATCGGCATGCTGACGGCCATTGTCACGGCCTCGGTCCTGGCGCTTGGCCTCACAGCCATTACCGCCTTCGATCGCGCGGTCGCGCCGGAGCTGGCCAACCGGACGCGTCTCATCGGCTCGATCATTCGAAGCGAGGTCCAGCGCAGCCTGCAGCTCGGGATACCGTTCGACGCACTGGCTGGCCTGGACCGCTACCTCTCCGAGACGCTGGAGCAGTTCAGCGAGGTCGATTACATCTCCGTCAATACGGCGTCCGGGTCGACTGTCGCGGAGGCCCGAAGCCCCACGGGACGCTCGCTTCTTGAGCAGACCGGCCTGGGCAAAGTAGTCGGCGTCCAGCGCAACACCTTCTCGCTGCCGATCCTCGTCGGCAACGAGTTGGTCGGCGCGATCGTCGTAGAGGTCAGTCCGCAGTTCGTGGAGACGCGGCTGCGTGACGTGTTCCTTGATGTCGTGGTGATCGCGCTCGTTGCGAGCTTGGTCGCGCTTGAGCTGGCGCTGGCAGTGGCCGTGAGCTCGGTTGGGAAACCCTTCGACCGCATCATTCGCCTGTTGAGCGAACAGCGCGAAGGCAACTTCGTACATTGCATCCCCCCCGGCGGCCTCTCCGGCCTCGGCCGCGCTGCTTCGAGGCTCAATGATCAGGCCGCTGATTTGGCCGAGCGGCTGGCGGCGCTACCCAGCGCCGCGCGAATCCGCATCACCGGCGCCATCGACGCGCGGATCTCGGAGGGCCGTCCGGTGCGGCTTCGCCTCTCCGACTTCAACGACATAAGACTGGCGCTGTTCCTGTTCACGCTCGCGACGGCAATCGCGAACAGCTTCCTGCCGCTCTATGCCCGGGCCGCCGTCCGGCCGAACTGGCTCTCGCCCGAGATGGCCGCGGCGGCGCCCTTCCTCCTCTATCTCGTCGCGGTGGCAGCCTTGTCACCATTCGGTGGCCGTATGGCGCGGCGGCTCGGGCCACGGCGCCTGTTCCTGGCGTCTGTGCCGCTCACTGCCCTCGCGCTGATGGCGATGGGGTTGTCGGACAGTGTGGCTGGAATCAGCTTCTGGCACGCGGCAACGGGGGGATTCTTCGCCCTCGCGACCATCGCCTGCCACGAATACGCCATCCGCGCCGCGGGGGACGGACGTAGCGCTCGCCCGGCGGGGGCCCTTGTCGCCGTCGTCTTTGGTGGCGTATTTGGCGGCTCGGCCCTGGGTGGAGTCCTCGCCGGCCGGTTCGGCTTTGAGGCGGCCTTTTTTGCGGGTGCGGCGATCGCGATATTGTCGGGCGCCATCGCGATAACGGCAATGATGGGCCGGGCAGGCGATTCCGCTGCCTCGCGATCCACGCCGATAGCACGCGTCACGAAGCGGCGGTTCACCGCCCGGTTCCTTGCCTTGCTCATCGGCATTACGGCCCCGATGAACGCGATCACCGCCATTCTGGTTTGGTACCTAACGCCTCTGATGCTCGCGGCCTCGGGCCACGGTCCGGCCGAAATCGCCCGTGTGGTGATGCTGTACTATCTCGC
The DNA here is from genome assembly GCA_003576685.1 of Virgifigura deserti. GTDB lineage: Bacteria > Pseudomonadota > Alphaproteobacteria > Dongiales > Dongiaceae > Virgifigura > Virgifigura deserti. The sequence continues at coordinate 50,719 of QOZR01000001.1, read as the reverse complement.
GGTCGTCCTGTTTGGCCCGACCGTAACCCACCTTTCGGACGGCCGGCTCGGCCCCATCGCCCTCGTCGTCATCGGTTCGGCCGTGTCAGGCTTGGCCGTACTGTCAATCGGCCTTTGGGATAGCGTCTGGGCTATCACTGTCGCGGTCGCTGGAGTTGGCCTTGGCCACACCCTCATCCGGGCACCGCAATACACGCTCGCTATCAGCGTCACGGACGGGGTCGGTGGGAACCTGGACGCGCTGCGCGTGGTCGAGCGGCTCGGCGCGCTTCTCGGCCTCGCGGTAAGCGCCACATTCCTTCGTGATATCGGGACAGAGACGATCCTCCGGATCTCAGGCATTGTCGTGCTGACCGGAACTGCTGCCTTTGCTATCATCGCCGGGCACGTTCGCTGGACGCGGCCAACACAAAAGCTTGGGAGGAATGGATGATTCGATTGGTCCTCGCTGCGGCGGCCCTCGCGGCGGGACTCGCCGGCTCGGCGGCGGCGGCGGACTACAAGGTTTTGATCGCCACTTGGCGGGGCTGTGAGCAAGCCTGCCAAGGCTTTCAGGATTATCTCGCCGAGAAGGGTCTCGGGGTCGAGTTCATCCTGCGCGACGCGGCGCAAAAGGAAGAGGCCCTTCCTGGAATCCTCGCTGAGGCCCGCGCCGCCGACGCCGACCTGATCCTGACCTGGGGCACCAGTGTCACCCGGGGCATTGCTGGGACGCTTGCCGATCTCGGCAACCCGAATTTTAATCAGGACATTCCCCAGATTTTCATGATCGTCGCCGACCCGGTCGGGGCGGGGTTGATCAACAGCCTTGACCACACAGGCCGTCCCAACCTCACCGGCACGTACAACCGGATGCCCGAAGAGGTGACGATCGAAACGATCCGAGCTTATTATCCCGACTTCGACCACTTGGGCCTGCTTTATCATACCAACGAAGCGAATTCGGCTCTCAAGCGCGACGAGATCGCGGCGCTGACTGACGAGATGGGTTTCGAAATGACCGCCCTTGAGCTGCCCCTCGGCGACGATGGCAATCCGCGAGCTGAGGACATCGCCCCGAAGGTAGCCGAGCTGAAGGCCGCCGGCGTCGACTTCGTCTATGTCGGCTCGTCCTCATTCCTTCAGGAGAACGGCGCCGCCTTCACTGCGGCCGCCGTCGAAAACGGGCTTCCAGTCCTCAGCCCGTACGAGCGGCTCGTCCGCGAGTCCCAGGCGCTGATTTCGGTGGCCGCGCGCTATTACGATGTTGGCCGTCTCGCCGGCGGCCAGGCGGAGCGGATTCTGGTCGACGGCGCCGTTCCCGGCGACCTGCCGGTGGTCCGGATGATCGACTTCGCCGTTGTGATCAATTTAGAGGTTGCCAAGGCGCTGAAGCTCTTTCCGCCCATGGGGTTGCTGCAGGTGGCCGAGACGGTGAATTAGGTAGCGCGATAGCGCGTCTTGCGCCGCCGGTCCGGCGCAGATCCGAGAGGTCTCACAGTCGGGCTGCGCTTCTGATTGCGGCTTTGGATCGCGCACTGACGGGCTGAGCGCGTCTGCGAAGGTCAGCTCTGGCGTACAGCAGTCGTGATTGACTTCGGTCCCACACGCCGGCCTCGTGCGATGTGTGGACAATCGATACCCCCAAAGGCGGAAGCAGGCGAGTGGCTTGATACTGCTGTTTGGGAAATCGCCGCATGGGTGGTCAGTCGCCATTCGGCCACGAGCGAGGCGGCGTTCACCTTTCTTCCAGCTCCGCGGCCAGCGCGTCGCTCGGGATCGCCGTTTCTTCCTTGTAGCGTTCGACCGCGAAGAAAGTGGTGTACCGCACGAAATGAAAATCGTGGTCGAAGATACGCCGTGCAGGCTTCGTCGCTCGGGAACATCGGCTGGAATTCCAGCAAGCTCGTGGAAAACCATTCCATGCTCGATCTCAGCCTCCACTGATGGTGGCACGGAACGGGTGAACAGAGCCTTTAGGAAGCAGAGAGTTCCTACCGGCGGTAGGCAATTCTGCCTCGGCAAAGGCACTCAACTAATAGCGGTTTTTGAGCTAGGTGCATGAGCCTTTTTAGTAATTCGGTTGCACCGTGCCACAGCTTACTCCGAATGGGCTTAGCAGCGTGGTTCGGCAGCAACTCCGGCAATGACAAAGAAAGATGCAAGGCTCCAAAGCTGTTTGAAATCCGCTTTAGAAAGTTGGCTGCGGCCAACGGTTTCCACAACAGCGGAACGTCTTCGATCGCGCGAAGCTCTTGCACGGTGCCGGCCAATTGCGCAAGGTGCGCTCTTGAACGCCCACACCGGCCTATGAGATCGCCCCATGCCCGCCTTCAGCAATGTCCTCGAGATGATCGGCAACACGCCGCTCGTCGAGGTGACGCGCCTTGACACCGGACCTTGCCGCTTGTTCCTGAAGCTCGAATCGCAGAATCCCGGCGGCTCCATCAAGGACCGCATTGCGCTCTCGATGATCGAAGCGGCGGAGCGCGAGGGCCGCATCCGGCCGGGCGGAACGCTGATCGAGGCGACCGCCGGCAATACCGGCCTCGGCTTGGCTCTGGTCGCGGCGCAGAAGGGCTATCGGCTGATCCTGGTGATCCCCGACAAGATGGCGCAGGAAAAGATCTTCCATCTGCGCGCGCTGGGCGCCGAGATCCGGATGACCCGCTCCGATGTCGGCAAAGGCCATCCCGACTACTATCAAGACATCGCCGAGCGGCTGTCGAAGGAGATCGACAACGCCCTCTACGTCAACCAGTTCGCCAACCCGGCCAACCCGAAGGCGCATGAGGAGGGTACCGGTCCAGAGATCTGGCAGCAGATGGATCACGACCTCGACACCGTGGTCTGCGGCGTCGGCTCCGGCGGCACGTTGACCGGACTGGGGCGATTCTTTGCCCGCGCCGCCCCGCATGTGAAGATGGTGCTCGCCGACCCGCGCGGCTCGGTGCTGACGAACATCGTGCAGACCGGCCAGATGTGCGAGGCCGGCTCCTGGCTCGTCGAGGGCATCGGCGAGGACTTCGTCCCGCCCAACTGCGACCTCTCCCTCGTCTCGCAGGCGATCACGGTCGGCGACGGCGAGAGCTTCCACACCGCGCGGGAGCTGCTGCGCCAGGAGGGCATTCTCGCCGGCTCCTCGTCGGGCACGCTGGTCGCCGCGGCACTGCATTACTGCCGGGCACAGCAGACGCCGAAGCGCGTCGTCAGCTTCGTCTGCGACAGCGGCAACAAATATCTGTCGAAGATGTTCAACGACTACTGGATGCTCGACCAGGGCTTCCTCGAACGCACGCGGCACGGCGATCTGCGCGACCTGATCTCGCGGCGGCATTCCGACCGGGCGACGATCACCGTCGCGCCCGAGGATTCGCTGCTGACCGCCTACGGGCGGATGCGGCTCTATGATATCTCGCAGCTCCCCGTGCTGGTCGACGGCAAGGTCGTCGGCATCGTCGACGAGTCCGACATCCTGCTCGCCGTCTACGGCCACGAAGACCGGTTCCGCGAGAAGGTCAAGGACGCGATGACCAGCAAGCTGGAGACGATCGAGGCAACGGCCCCGCTCGCCGAGCTTCTGCAGATATTCAGCCGCGATCATGTCGCGATCGTGATGGAAGGCGGGGCCTTCCTCGGGCTGATCACCCGCGTCGACCTGCTGAACCATCTGCGCCGCAGCCTGAAATCCTGAACCAGGGTCCTTCCCCCCATGACCGACACGTCGGCGGCCAAGCCGTCCTTCAACGCCCCCTCTCCGAACCGACCCGGATTCGCAACCCGCAGCATCCATGCCGGCCAGTCCCCGGACCCGGCGACGGGCGCGATCATGACACCCATCTACGCCACCTCGACCTACGTCCAGGAGAGTCCCGGCGTCCATAAGGGCTATGAATATTCGCGCAGCCAGAATCCGACCCGCATGGCCTTCGAGCGCTGCGTCGCCGACCTCGAGAGCGGCAGCGCCGGCTTCGCCTTCGCCTCCGGCCTCGCGACGACGGCGACGATTCTCGACTGCCTCGACAGCGGCGCCCATGTGATCGCGATGGACGATCTCTATGGCGGCACCTACCGCCTGTTCGAAGGTGTCCGCCGCCGCTCGGCCGGCCTGAGCTTCAGTTTCGTTGACCTTGCCGACCTCGCAGCCATCGAGGCCGCGATCCGCCCGGAGACGCGGATGATTTGGGTCGAGACGCCCACCAATCCGCTGCTCAAGCTGGTCGATCTGGAGGCGGTCGCGGCGCTCGCCCGGCGGCGCGGGGTTCTCGCCGTCGCGGACAACACCTTCGCCAGCCCCTGGGTGCAGCGCCCGCTCGAGCACGGCTTCGACCTCGTGATGCACTCGACCACCAAGTTCCTCAACGGCCATTCCGACATGGTCGGCGGCGTCGCGGTGGTCGGCGAGAATACCGAGCTGCGCGACCGCCTCGCCTTCCTGCAGAACGCGGTCGGCGCCGTCGCCGGCCCGTTCGACAGCTTTCTCGCCTTGCGCGGCCTGAAGACTCTGGCCCTGCGGATGGAGCGGCATTGCTGCAACGCCGCCGCCATCGCCGCGTGGCTCGAGGCGCACCCGAAGGTCGAGCATGTCTACTATCCCGGCCTCGCCAGCCATCCGCAAAACGCGCTGGCAAGGCGGCAGATGCACGGCTTCGGCGGCATGGTGACGGCAGTGCTGGCTGGCGGCCTGCCCGCGGCGCGGCGCTTCCTCGAGCGCTGCCAGATCTTCGCGCTGGCCGAGAGCCTCGGCGGCGTCGAGAGCCTGATCGAGCATCCGGCAATCATGACCCACGCCTCGGTTCCGGCCGAGAAGCGGACTGCGCTCGGTATCGGCGATGGGCTCGTACGGCTGTCTGTCGGCGTCGAGGACGAAGCGGACCTGATCGCCGACCTGGAGACGGCGCTGGGATAGAGCCTGATCCGATTACATCGTTTTGATGTGATCGGATCAGGCCCTAGCACGGAACTCCAGGGCTCGGCGGGGGTTGGAAGACAATGTTCTCCCTTTCCCACAGCAGCTTCGGAGCAGGTCGATGGCAGCGGCCGATGAAACCGACGAGGGAAACGAAGTCGATCAAGGAAAAGTAACCGGTCAAGTCCCCCAGGCGGACCGGTTCGAAACCACGCTGCGGGGCAAACCGAATCAAGCCTATGCCGGTTGCCGGCTGCGGTTCCTTACCGGGGGCCTCGTGCGGTTCTCCCGCGATGTCACCGACTATGACGGCGCGAGCGGCGTGATCGTGGTCGATGACTCCTTCCCGACGCCGCCCGAGCCGGGCGACGACTTCGTCATCGAGCGGCCCTGACGAGGTAGGGTCCGCCCCACTTCGGCACCTCCGGCCGTTCTGCGCGGAAAATATTCACGTAAACCGCTGATAAACAATTGCTTAAAGCCATCTTAACCGGGATCGGCGAGGATGTCGTCCAGAGCGGTTTGCGATTGTGTCTGGAGATTTATTCCGTGTCATGCCCGGACTTGATCAGGGCATTCAGGGGCCACGAGACAGGACTCTCGCCCGGCTTCCTGGATTGCCGGGTCAAGCCCGGCAATGACAAGCTGGAGACTCCTCCGAACCCACTCGTAACCGGTTTTAGGGTGCAGTGAGCGAAAAAGGCCGGGTGTATGCTCATCATCGTTGGCGCGGTGGTTGTGGTCGCGTGCGTGCTCGGCGGCTATGCGGCCATGGGCGGTCATCTCGTCGTGCTCATGCAGCCTTTCGAGCTCGTGATAATCGGCGGCGCCGCGATCGGCGCCTTCATCATCGCGAACCCAAAGGTCGTGCTGGTCCGGGCCGGCAGAAGCGTCAGGCGTATCCTCAAGGGGTCGTCCTATGACAAGGAGAGCTATGTCGAGCTCCTGAGCGTGCTCTATCAGCTCTTCAAGCTGGCCAAGACCAAGGGGATGCTGGCGCTGGAGTCCCATGTCGAGAATCCAGCGGAGAGCAGCCTGTTCCAGCAGTTCCCAAGCTTCGCCGAGAACGAAACGGCGATGACCTTTCTCTGCGACTATCTGCGGATGCTGACGCTCGGCACCGAGAACCCGCACGAGGTCGAGGCGCTGATCGACGAGGAGCTGGAGACGCATCATTCCGAATATACCCAGGTCTCCTCGGCGATTCAGACGATGGCCGACGGTCTGCCGGCGCTCGGCATCGTCGCCGCGGTACTCGGGGTCATCAAGACGATGGGGGCGATCACCGAGCCGCCCGAGGTGCTGGGTCAGCTGATCGGTGGGGCGCTGGTCGGCACGTTTCTCGGCGTCTTCCTCTCCTACGGTTTCGTCGGGCCGATGGCCAACGCGATCAAGGCGCTCGACGAAGCCGAGATGAAATATCTGCAATGCATCCGCGCCGGCCTGCTCGCGCATATGCAAGGCTATGCGCCGGCCGTTTCCGTCGAGTTCGCGCGCAAGGCGCTGCTGCAGATCGACCGGCCCACCTTCTATGAAGTGGAAGAGGCCGTTCAGGCCTTGCCGCCCGTGTAACAGCGACGGGACCTTTGCGGCAAATGGCAAGCAACGAACCGCCGATCATCATCAAGAAGGTCAAGAAGGGCCGTCCGCACGCCCACTATGGTGGCGCCTGGAAGGTCGCCTACGCCGACTTCGTCACTGCCATGATGGCGTTTTTTCTGCTGCTTTGGCTGCTGAACGCCACCACGGAGGAACAGCGGAAAGGAATCGCCGACTATTTCTCGCCCAATCTCGTATCGAACAGCGAGAGCGGCGCCAACGGCGTGCTCGGCGGCCGGACCATCATGACCGACGGCGCCATGCGGTCGGACAGCGCCCCACCCAACCTCATTATGGAGATGCCGCAGTTTGGCGAGATGGTCGAGCAGGAGATCGACCCGGACGCGCTGAGCGAGGAAGCGGCCCGGCTGCTCGCCGAACAGGAGGAGACGCGGTTCCGAGACGCCGAATTTGCGCTCCGCCAGGCGATTCAGGACGTCCCCGAGCTCAACCAGCTCGCGGAGAACCTGATCATCGACCGGACGCCGGAAGGCATGCGCATCCAGATCGTCGATCGGGAGAGGCTGTCGATGTTTCCGCTCGGCAGCAGCGAGATGCTCGATCATACGAAGAAGCTGATGACCCTGGTCGCCGAAGCGATCCGCCGGCTTCCCAACAAGATCGCGATCACCGGGCACACCGATTCAAGGCCGTATGTTCACAAAGGCGGGTTCAGCAATTGGGAGCTTTCGGCGGAGCGGGCGAATGCGAGCCGCCGCGCCCTTATCGCCACCGGCCTGCCCGAGAGCCGGATCGCGTCGGTGATCGGCAAGGCGGACGAAGAGCCGCTGATCACCGAGGATCCGACCTCGCCGCGGAACCGCCGCATCAGCATCGTGCTCCTTCACGAAGCGCCGGATCCCGTGCGACAGTAGGCTGGGCGGCCCGGGCAGCAGGCAGGCTTGCAGCACCGAACGCCCATGCCTATGTCGATCCCATAGGCTGCACGTGAAGGAGACGATCTCTGGCTACCGGCAATCTGCCCAATCTTACCAATGGCGGCAACAGCTGGCACGGGTCGGCGCCGGATGCCTTGGCCAATCCCGAATTCTATAGCGGCGTCCTCTGGCGACGGGTTTTCGCCTATGCGGTCGACCTCGTCCTGCTCGGCGTTCTGTGGGTCGTGGCGTTCCTCCTGATGTCGATCGCCGGCCTGTTGTCGCTCGGGCTGCTGTTTCCCTTGATCCCGGTCGGGCTGACGCTGCTGCCGATCGCCTATCATACCCTGCTGATCGGCGGGCCCCGCTCCGCGACCGTCGGCATGCAGCTCTTCGATCTGGAAGTCCGCAGCTGGACCGGCACGCTGCCGAGCTATTGGCAGGCCCTGATCATGACGTTGCTGTTCTATACGACGATGTCGCTGACCGGTTTCCTGATCCTGCTGGTGGCGCTGTTCAATCAGCGCGGCCGCACCCTGCACGACTATCTCTCGGCCACGGTCGTTATCCGTCGCGCTCCGTCCGTGGACCTGCTGATCGAGGAGCGACGGGCTTGAATCCGAAGGCCTGATGATGACGATCCATAGCCGCTCGCATCCCCTGCCCTTCCTGGTCACCACGGAGATGCCTTGCGCATATCTTCCGGGCCGGCTGGAGCGCAAGATCGTCACCGAACTCACCGGTCCGACGGCAGTCGAAACCTATGAAATCCTGTCGCGCGCCGGGTTCCGCCGCAGCCATTCGATCGCCTATCGTCCGGCCTGCAGCGGCTGCAGCGCCTGCGTGCCGGTGCGGGTGGTCGCGCAGGCCTTCAAACCGAGCCGGTCGCTGCGCCGCATCGCGCGACGGAATGCGGACCTGACGGCGCAGGTCCGCCCGGCGAACAGCACCCAGGAGCAATATCAGGTCTTCTCGCGCTATCTGGACCGTCGGCATCGCGACGGCGAGATGATCGGCATGTCGTTCCACGAATACCGATCGATGGCCGAGGACAGCCCCCTCGATACGCGCCTGGTCGAGTTCCGCACGCCCGACGAACGGCTTGTCGCCTGCTGCCTGGCCGACTGGACGCTGGACGGCCTTTCCGCAGTCTACAGCTTCTTCGAGCCGGACCTCGCATCCCGGGGTCTCGGGAGCTACATGGTGATCTGGCTAATCGAGCAGGCGCGGCAACTCGAACTGCCTTATGTCTATCTCGGTTATTGGATCGCCGACAGTCGAAAAATGGCTTATAAGACCCGGTTCCGTCCTCTCGAGGCGTTCGGCGCCACAGGCTGGCGACCCTTGGAACTCGGCTGACCGCCCACTGCGGTGATCGGTCGAGGAGGTTCCCGCCAGCACCACCCGTATGCATGCCCTCGCGTAGGCGGCTGGACATTTTTAGTATTCTTAATAATCTATTGGGGATTCTTGAACGGGAATCCGAACGAGTTCTGCGCCACAGGGTGGGGGCACCATGAATCGTCGCGACTTCTTGGCCGGGGCAGCCACGGGCGTGGTAGCCGGCACTGCCAGCGCCTATGCGGTCACCCAGCATCGCCGGGACCCCGCCATGCCGCCGCAGGAAACGGCGGCGCCGAAGCCTGCGTCAGCCGCCAAACCGGCCGCTCCGGCGATCGCCAAGGGTATCCGCGAGCTGAAGATGGTCACCACTTGGTCGAAGAACTTCCCCGGCCTGGGCACGGGCGCGCAGCGCGTCGCGGATCGGGTCGGCGCGCTCACGGGCGGCAAGCTGATCGTCCAGCTCTTCGCCGGCGGTGAGCTCGTCCCGCATTTCGAGTCCTTTGACGCGGTGTCGAGCGGCGCCGCCGACATGTATCATGGCGCCGACTATTACTGGCGGGACAAGTCGCAGGCCTTCAACTTCTTCGCGACCGTCCCGGGCGGCTTCACCGCGTCGGAACTCAACGCCTGGATCCATCATGGTGGCGGGCAGAAGCTGTGGGACGAGCTTGCCGCCGGGTTCAACATCAAGCCGATGCTCTGCGGCAACACCGGCATGCAGATGGGCGGCTGGTTCAACAAGGAGATCAAGAGCCTCGACGATCTCAACGGCCTCAAGATGCGCGTCCCCGGCCTCGGCGGCGAGGTCATGCGCCGTCTCGGCGCCTCCATCATTCCCCTGGCGAGCAAGGATGTCTTTCCGGCGCTGCAGAATCGCGCGATCGATGCCGCCGAGTGGTTCGGCCCTTGGAACGATCTCGCCTTCGGCTTCCACAAGGTGACCAAGAACTACTATGGACCCGGCTTCCACGAGCCGGGCCTGGCCTTGACCCTCGGCATCAACAAGGAGGTCTGGGACAGCCTGTCCCAGGATCAGCAATATGTCCTGCTGCATGCCAGCTCGGCGGAGAACGATTACATGCGCGCCGAGTTCGACGCCCGCAACGGCGAGGCGCTGTCGACCCTTGCAAACCAGCACGGCGTCCAACTCCGGTCGTTTCCGGACGACGTGCTGAAGGCGGCCGGTGCGGCATCGGCCGAGGTCGTCGCGGAAATCGGCAACTCCGACGGGATGACCAAGCGGGTCTATGACAGCTATATTGCGTTCCGCGCTTCCATCACCCGATGGACGACGCTTTCCGAAAAGGCCTACATGACCGCACGCGGCGCGTTCTTTCCTGCATAGCGGCGGTGGGTGACTCCACCACCGGCTTTCACGGCGGGAGGGGAGCGCCTATATCCAGGGGGCAAGCGAGGAGAAACAGCAATGTGGTTTACGCCGAAGAAGACAGAGCTGCCGAAGCCGGAAGATGCGCTGCCGGGGCGTGCCGAGGAAATGCCGGTCCCCGACCGCCACGCCGTCAATGGTCATCCGTTGAAACCGCCCTTCCCGGCCGGGCTCGAGATGGCGATGTTCGGGATGGGCTGTTTCTGGGGTGTCGAGCGCAAGTTCTGGCAGGCTCCGGGCGTCTACACGACCGCCGTCGGCTATGCCGGCGGCACCACGCCCAATCCGACCTATGAGGAGGTCTGCACGGGCCTTACTGGCCATAACGAGGTCGTCCGCGTCATCTTCGACCCGAAGGTGACCGACTATGACGCGCTGCTGAAGCTCTTCTGGGAGAACCACGACCCTACGCAGGGCATGCGACAAGGGAACGACACCGGCACGCAATACCGGTCCGGCATCTATGTCTATTCACCGCAGCAGAGAGCGCGCGCGGAGGCGTCGCGCGACGCCTATCAGCGCGTCCTTTCGACGAATGGCTATGGCGCGATCACGACGGAAATTCTCGACGCGCCGGAGTTCTACTACGCTGAGGACTATCACCAGCAATATCTGGCGAAGAACCCGGGCGGCTATTGCGGTGTCGGCGGCACCGGAGTCACCTGTCCGGCGGGCTTGGCGGAAACGGTAGAGTAGAGGTCGCTCAGCCCCCACCCTCCCGCTGCGCGGGTCCCTCCCTCACCCGGCTCAGCCGGGGGAGGGCTGGGGTGGGGACAAGCCGAATCAATTGTCAGCCGCGGCGTTGGCCCACCAGCCGCCAAGCGAGCGGGAGAACCGCAGTGGCGAGAGCGGTCTGCACCAGCGTTCCGACATAAAAGGGAACGGCGCCGGCCACCCAGGCTGCGGCGAAGCTTCCCATGAAGCCGGCAAGCCATGTCACGCCGAAGACGAAGATCACCGCATGGCCGAACGCCATCGCCGCAAAGGTGCGGATCGGATCGCGGTCCCAGCCGCGCTCGGCAAGCCAGCCAATCGCCGCGGCACTGAACGCGAATCCCATGAGATAGCCACCGGTCGGTCCCGCCATATAGGCGAGCCCCAGCCCGCGCTCCGGCGTCCCGGAGAAAACCGGGAGCCCCGTCGCGCCCTCGGCCAGATAGAGCAGGACCGTCGCACCGCCGAGCCGCCATCCATAGGCGGCGCCGATCACCAGTACGACAAAAGGCTGCATCGTCAGCGGCACCGGCCAGAAGGGCACATGGAGCTTCGCCGACACGGCAAGCGCGAGCGAGCCGACGACCATCAGCGTGATCCAGCGCAGCGCCGGCGCCGTTTTTCCTGCCGGCCAGAGCGTGCCGGCAAGCGTGACGTGAGCGGGCGTCGAGTGGGCGGATTGAGCAACGTTCATCAAGAAGATCCCCTATGTAGATGGATCCGGGCATGCGCCCGTCCGCGAGCTAACGTTCTTACCCGCCCCGCCATCGAGCCGCAACTGCGCCGTCAACCGAAACGGTTCGTCTTCGGGAATCCGTTCGGCGGCAGGCGCCCGGCCTGGGCGCGGTCGCCGCGCCAGGATCGCAGGTCGGTTTCCGTGCGGGTGCGCTCGCCGATGCGCCAAGTCAGCCCGTCCCTCCGCCTGAACACCTTGACGTCGGAGAGACCGCCATCCTTGTATTTCTGCAGGATGACGCCGCGGCCGCGAGTCATCTCCGGCACCTGCTCCAGCGGGAATACCAGGAGCTTCCGGTTCTGCCCGAGCACCGCAACCGTATCGCCTTCCGCCGGCACGCAGGCCTGGGCCTCGACGCCGGCGGCCAGGTTCAGCGCCTGCTTGCCGCCGCGCGTCTGCGCCAGCACCTCGGCCTCGGGCACGACGAAGCCGCGGCCGTCAGCGGACGCCACCAGCAGCTTGCTTTCGGGGCGATGGACGAACATCGCCACGATGTCTTGATCGTTGCCGAGATCGATCATCAGCCGCACCGGCTCGCCATGACCGCGGCCGCCCGGCAGCTTGTCGACGCCGAGCGTGTAGAACCGGCCGTTGGTGCCGAACAGCAGCAGCTTGTCGGTCGTCTCCGCATGGATCTGGAAGCGCGGTCGGTCGCCCTCCTTGTATTTGAGGTCGCTCGTGTCGGTGACATGCCCCTTCAGCGTACGGATCCAGCCCTTGTCCGAGCAGATCACCGTCACCGGTTCGCGTTCCACGAAGGCGTCGAGCGGAATGACCACCGCCGTGGGCGCCTCTCCCAGCTCCGTGCGCCGCCGGCCGAGCTCGGTCTGCGGGCCGAACTGCTTCTTTAGCGCGGCGATCTGGGCCGCGATCTCCTTCCACTGCCGATCTTCGTCCTTGACCAGCCGCTTGAGGTCCTTCTGCTCTGCCTTCAGCGCGTCGAACTCCTTGCGGATCTCGATCTCCTCGAGCTTGCGCAAGGCCTTCAGGCGCATGTTGAGGATGGCGTCGGCTTGCAACTCGGTGAGGTCCCAACGCTTCATCATCACCCGCTTGGGATCGTCCTCCTCGCGGATGATGCGGATCACCTCGTCGATGTTCAGATAGGCGATCAGATAGCCGCCGAGGATCTCCAGCCGCCGCTCGATCTCGGCCAGCCGATGGCGGGTCCGCCGCAGCAGCACGTCGCGGCGATGGTCGAGGAAGGCCTGGAGGACCTCCGGCAGAGACATCAGCCGCGGCGTGTTGGAGCCGTCGAGCACGTTCATGTTCAGACCGAAGCGACTCTCCAGCTCGGTCTGACGGAACAGCGACTCCATCAGCATCTCGGGGTCGACGTTGCGGCTCTTCGGCTCGAGCACGAGGCGGACGTCTTCCGTCGACTCGTCGCGAATATCGGCGAGGAGGGTGAGCTTGCGCGCCTGCAGCAGCTCGGCGATCTTCTCGATCAGCCGCGACTTCTGAACCTGGTAGGGGATCTCGGTGACGATGATCTGCCAGCCGCCGCCCTTCAGCTTCTCGACCTCCCAGCGGGCGCGCAGGCGCATCGAGCCACGGCCGGTGCGATAGGCTTCGACCAGCGCGTCGCGATTCTCGACCAGTACGCCGCCGGTCGGGAAATCGGGTCCCGGCATCAGGAAGACGAGCTTGGCGATCGTGGCGTTCGGGTACTTGATGAGATGCGCGAGCGCGTCGCAGATCTCGCCGACATTGTGCGGCGGGATGCTGGTCGCCATGCCGACGGCGATCCCCTGCGAGCCGTTCGCCAGCAGGTTCGGGAAGTTCGCCGGCAGAACCACCGGCTCGATCCCCTCCCCGTCATAGGTCGAGCGGAAATCGACCGCGTCCTCGTCGATTCCCTCGAGCAGCGCGCCGGCGACCGCGGTCAGCCGTGCTTCGGTATAGCGCATGGCCGCGGCGTTATCGCCGTCGATATTGCCGAAATTGCCCTGCCCGTCGACCAGCGGGTAGCGGACCGCGAAGTCCTGCGCCAAGCGGACCATGGCGTCATAGATCGCCGCGTCGCCATGGGGGTGGAACTTACCGATCACGTCACCGACGACACGGGCCGACTTCTTGAACCCCGAGCCCGGATCGAGATGGAGCTGGCGCATCGCATAGAGAAGCCGGCGATGCACGGGCTTCAGCCCGTCGCGCACATCGGGCAGCGACCGCGACATGATCGTCGACAGGGCGTAGGAAAGATAACGCTCGCCGAGCGCGTCAGCGAGGTCCGTGACGCGGATCTCGCCCGTCGGCGGCGGCGCTGACGCAGCCTTCTTACTCATTCGAGTTCCCTAGTGGATTTTCGTTGAAATTTCGCTAAGGCGACTATGGTAAATATAGCCGGACAAGCTTGAGAATCCAAGGAAATCCAGCGCATACCGCCGTTCCGATCACCATTGCCGGCGAGCCTCCGGAGTCGGGAGATCAGTAGTGATCGGACCGCCGGTATCGCGGCGGAGTACCCCCTATTCGGCGACGCCGGCCATCCCTGGTGGCTCGCCCGCAAGGCGGCGGCGTTGCCGCGCGAAGACCGCTGTCAGCGCATCCGTCACGGTCCGGACCGCGGGCTCGCGCAAGACATCGCGGTGGATCAGCAGATACTCCCGGCCGGTCAGCGCCGTGATCGGGTCGGTGAGGCGCACGAGCTCAGGCAGATCGTCGGCCATGAAGCAGGGCAGGACGGCGAGCCCGGATCCTGCGCGAACGGCATCGAGCGCCACGGTCGCCTGATTCGTCCGTACGCGCGGCGGCCGCGCCAGCCGCTCGTCCAGCCAGCGCTTCTGCGGGCCGAACCACAGACGCTCCTCGGCGAAGCCGACCCAGTCGCAGTCATAGTAGCGATCGTCGGTCCAGGCCGCCGGCCGGCGATCGACATAAGCGCGGGCGCCATAGACGGCATAGCCGATGTCGCCCAGCCGCTTGCTGATCACGCTTCCGCCCTCCGGCAGGCACTGGCGGATCAGCAGGTCCGCCTCGCGGCGCGACAGATTGGCGAATACATGGTCGGCCAGGAGCTCGATCTCGACGCCCGGCGCGGCGTCCAGCAACTCGTCGAGGTAATCGGTAAGGAAACGGGCCAGCACCTCGTCAACCGAAATGCGCACCGTCCCGCCGAGCTGCTGAGTAAGAGCCGGCTTGGCGCGGGAAACGGCCTCCGCCGCCACACTCATCTCCGCGACGAGGGGGATCAGGCGTTCGCCGGCCGGGGTCGGCACGAGCCCTTGCGGCAGGCGGTCGAACAGCCGGGCGCCAACGGTTTCCTCCAGCGCCCGCAAGCGCCGGCTCAATTTGGGCTGGCTCATGCCCAGCAGCCGCGCCGCCGCCGACTGGCTGCCTGTCCGCGCCGCGGCGTCGAGGAGGCGCAAATCTTCCCAATTCATCTCGGCATACCCCTATCAGCCAAGCCATGCGTGCACGCATGCCTGTTATAGCGGATCCGGGGCTCCGCAGCACATCCGAAACGCGGCATCAACGCACTATCGGATGTCACCTGCGGAGCGGCGATGCGCGGGCCATGGTCACTCGGCGATAGAACGCAGGCCGTGCTTTGGGCCCTTGCCGGCACGTTCCTGTTCTCGCTTGTGTTCGCCTCAGGCAAACTCACGGGCGGTGCCATTCCGGCCCTGCAGATCATCTTCATCCGCTATCTCAGCGGTTTCGCGGCCATATCGGCTGCCGCGCTCGTCCGTGGTCGCATTCGCGGCGCGATCGACAGTCGGCGCCGGCCTCTGCATCTGCTGCGCGGCATCTGCGGTGCCGGCGGCGGCATCTGCGCGATACATGCCGCGACCCGTCTGCCGCTGGCCGACGCCACCGCGATCGGCCTGACGGCAGGCATGCTGGCCATGATTCTGGCCGTCGCCATCTTGCGTGAACGGGTGAGCGGACTGCATTGGGTCGCGGCCCTGGCCTGTGCCAGCGGCGCCCTGATCGTTGCCCAGGGTGGCAGTCGCGGTAGCGGTGTCGGCGCGGTCGCGATTACCCCCGCGGCATGGATCGCGCTTCTCGGCGCGCTGCTGATCGCCTCCGAGACCGTTCTCCTCAAGGTTCTGTCCAGCCGCGAGAGCGCCTGGACCGTGCTGCTCCACGTCAACTTCTTTGCCGCCCTGCTTCTGGTCGGTCCGGCGCTGTCGATCTGGCAGCCGATGGGCTGGGCGCAGCTCGGTGCCCTCGGCCTGCTGGGACCGCTGGCTTTGTCGGGCCAATATTGCAATATCCGCGGTTATCGGCTGGCCGATGCCGCCTTTCTCGCGCCCTATGGTTATAGCTGGATCCTGTTCGCCGCCGTGATCGGCTGGATCGCGTTCGGCGAGCTGCCTGCGGCGACGACGCTGTGGGGGGCGGTCCTGATCGTCGCCGGCGGTGTCGCGCTGGCTCGCTTGTCGGATCGCCGGCGAAGGCGTGGCTCGCGTTCGGTCGATCTTCGCCACAGGGTTTGACGGGGGCGTGACGGGGGGCTTGACGGTCGGCCGCGACTGCCGGTCAGATAAGACCATGTACCGGCTCGAACCGAATGGAGGCGATCATGCGCGGCATTCACGATCTCGGCGGTCTGCCCGACGGGCCGATCGACCGCAGCGAGCATGACTACGCGCTCTGGGAGAAGCGGATCGATGCGATGATGGTGCTGCTCGGCGCCAAGGGTGTCCTGCGCGTCGACGAGCGCCGCCGCGCCATCGAGGGTCTCGGCGCCGAAGCCTATGGGCGGCTTTCCTATTACGAAAAGTGGCTGGCCTCGGCCACGACCCTGCTGATCGAGAAAGGCGTCTTCACCGTCGATGAGCTCGGCCGCAAGATGGCCGAAATCGAGGCGCGCGCCGCGGAGGAGCAGCCGTGATCGCCCGCTTCGCCGCCGGCGACCGCGTCGCGGTACGCCACGCCGATCCACCCGGCCATGTCCGCACGCCGTTCTACATCCGCGGCAAGGCGGGCGTCGTCGAACGGCTCTGCGGCGCGTTTGCGAACCCGGAGGAGCTGGCCTATGGCCGAACCGGACTGCCGGCGAAGCCGCTTTACCGGGTCCGCTTCGCGCAGCGCGAGGTCTGGCCCGATTATGCCGGGCCAACGGCGGATACGGTCGATATCGAGCTCTATGAGCACTGGCTGGAGCCGGCCTGATGACCCCCTCGTGCTTCGATGGGAGACTCAGCCTCAGCCCGAAATAGTGGGGAACAGCACCATGACCGAAGAGCACAACCACCCGCATGAAACGCTGCCCGATCAGGATGGCCCCCTCTCCTATTATCAGCGAATGGAGGCGGCGGTGCGCGAACTCCTGGTCGAGAAAGGCGTGCTCGCGGCCGCCGAAATTCGCGAAGCGGTGGAGGCGATGGATGCGCGCAGCCCGGCCGACGGCGCCCGCGTGGTGGCCCGCGCCTGGGTCGATCCCGCCTTCAAGGCGCGGCTGCTGGCGGACGGATCGGCGGCCTGCCGAGAGCTCGGGATCGACATCGGAGGAACCAATCTGGTCGCCGTCGAGAACACGCCGGACGCCCATAACCTGATCGTCTGCACGCTCTGCTCCTGCTATCCGCGGCTGCTCCTCGGCTTGCCGCCGGACTGGTACAAGAGCCGCGCCTACCGATCGCGGGCGGTGCGCGAGCCGCGTGCCGTCCTCGCCGAGTTCGGCACCGACCTCCCGGCCGATGTCGCGGTGCGGGTCCACGATTCCACCGCCGACATGCGCTATCTGGTGATTCCGATGCGGCCCTCGGACACCGACGGCTTCAGCGAGGCGGAACTCGCCGCTCTGGTGACCCGCGACAGCATGATCGGCGTCGCTCTCGCTCGCCAGCCCTAAGTCACCTTTCTTACATTGCGCGGCGAGGTGATGTAAGCTCGGCCGATCATTTGGCGAGGAGGTCGGGCAAGGATGGACGACGCGGCGCGAGCGATTCCGGCGGAAATGCAGGGGCGGCACGCCCGGATTCTGGATCTCGTTCAGCGCAAGGGCTTCGTCGCGATCGAGCAGCTCGCACAGGATTTCGGCGTCTCGGCCCAGACGATCCGGCGCGACATCAAGGAACTGGCCCGGCAGCAGCTGCTGCGCCGCTATCATGGCGGCGCCGGCCTTCCGGAGCAGGCCGACCGCCTCGCCTACGGTAACCGCAAGATCCGCCACGCCGCGGAGAAACGCCGGATCGCTAAACTGGTCGCAGCCCAGATTCCGAACGGCGCCTCGCTCTTCATCGATATCGGAACGACGATGGAGGCGGTCGCCGAGGCGCTGCTGCAGCATGAAAAGCTGCGGGTGATCACCAACCATATGGACGTCGCCTCGCTTCTGAGCGAGCGGACCGACTTCGAGATCATCGTCGCCGGCGGCATGCTGCGGAACCGCGACCGCGCCATCACCGGCGAGGCCACCAGCGAGTTCCTCCGGAAGTTCCGGGTCGGCTACGGCATCTTCGGCATCGGCGTGATCGACGAGGATGGCGAGATGCTGGATTACGACTACCGCGACGTCCAGGTGTCGATTACCGCCATGTCGATCGCGCGCCGCCGCTTCGTCGCGCTCGACCATAGCAAGTTCAGCGGCGACGCCATGGTCCGCGTCTGCCATGTCTCGGAGGTCGAAGGGGTGTTCACCGATGCCCCGCCGCCGGCGAAGCTCGCACGGCTGCTGGATCAGCAGGGCGTGACGCTGTTCCTCCCGGATGGCGAGGCCGACGGATCGCCCGCCGGAGATAATCGCGTATCTCCATTACGGAATTTCGATAATTGACATGGACGTAAAAAAGTTGACATCGTGCTGTCACGGGGTCGGCGCATCTTGGCCGCTCCCGGACCGGCGCGCCGCAAGCAGCGCCTGACGACAGGACGGATCGCTCGGGGGAGGAATGTCGGAGATCGTTCTCGACCATGTTTCGAAGGTCTGGGGTCAGACCACCGCGGTCGACGACGTTTCGCTCACCGCGGCCGCCGGCGAGCTACTCGTCCTTCTGGGCCCGTCCGGCTGCGGCAAATCCACGTCGCTGCGCATGATCGCCGGACTCGAGGAAGTCAGCGCCGGGCGCATCCTCATCGAGGGTCGGGACGTGACCCGGCTGCCGCCGGCGAAGCGCCGCATCTCGATGGTGTTCCAGTCCTACGCCCTCTTCCCTCATCTCGACGTCGCGGAGAACATCGTCTTCGGCCTGAAGGTGCGCAAGCTGAAATGGGCCGAGCGGTCGGCACGCCTCGCCCGCGTCGCCGAGCTGGTCGGCCTCGGCGAGCTGCTGCACCGTCGTCCGGCGCAGCTTTCGGGCGGGCAGCGCCAGCGCGTCGCGCTTGCCCGGGCGATCGTCGCCGAGAACCCGATCTGCCTGATGGACGAGCCACTGTCCAACCTGGACGCCAAGCTGCGCCATGACATGCGGGTCGAGATCCGCGCGCTGCAGCAGCGGCTCGGCATGACCGTCGTCTATGTCACACACGACCAGACCGAGGCGATGTCAATGGCCGACCAGGTCGTCCTGATGTGCGACGGGAAGATTGTTCAGGCGGGCCGGCCCGAAGACCTTTACGACCGCCCGGCGACGACCTTCGTCGCGAGCTTCATCGGCACGCCGCCGATGAACCTGATCGATCTAACAGACGGGCCGAACGGTGCCGTGGTCGCCGGCGCCGCCGGCCGGGCGGTGCTGCAAGGACCCGGGCATGGGCTGCGGCTCGGCATCCGGCCGGAGCATCTGCGCCTCGCCGACGGCGCCGGGATCGAGGGAGAGATCGTCTCGGCCGACTATCTGGGCGCCGACACGATTCTGACGGCGCGCGTCGGCAACCAGTCGGTGCTGCTCCGCGTGCCCGGCCGCTCCGGCCTGGCGACGGGGGAGCCGGTGCGGATCGCCTGGTCGCCGGAGAGCGTGCATGTATTCGACGGCACGAGCGGCCGGCGTATGGAGGACGGCCGCGCGGTGCCGGTCGCCGCTTGAGCGGGCTGACTCTGAGGGAGGTTCAATCAGTGAGGGAGAACGGGATGATGTCGAGGAGGATCACGAACTTGCTGGCCGGCGGCGCGCTCGGCGTCGGCTTGGCGCTGGGAGTCGCCGGGGCGGCGCTGGCGAAGACGCAGCTTACCATGTATTACCCGGTTGCCGTCGGCGGGCCGCTGACACAGATCGTCGACGGGATGGTTGCCGATTTCGAGTCGGCCCATCCCGATATCGACGTGAACGCGATCTATGCCGGCAACTATGACGACGCTCGGATCAAGGCGCTCGCGGCGCTGAAGAGCGGTGAGCCCGCCGAGCTCTCGGTAATGTTTTCGATCGACATCTACGAGCTGATCGAACAGGACGCGATCGTCGCCTTCGACGATATCGTCGAGACGGCGGAGGAGAAAGCCTGGCTGGAGTCCTTCTACCCGGCGCTGATGGAGAACGGCCGTACCCAAGGCAAGACCTGGGGCATTCCGTTCCAGCGCTCGACCATCGTCATGTACTACAACAAGGACGCCTTCCGCGACGCGGGGCTGGACCCGGAGAGCCCACCGGCGACCTGGGACGAGCTCGTCTCGATGAGCAAGCAGCTCACCAAGAAGAACGACGCCGGCCAGGTGGAGCGGTGGGGCGCGATGATCCCCTCCACCGGCTATGCCTACTGGATGTTCGGCGCCCTGGCGATCCAGAACGGCCAAGTGCTGATGAACAACGACGGCAACGAAACCTATTTCGACGACCCGGCCGTCGTCGAGGCGCTGCAATACTGGCTCGATCTCAGCCGTGAGCATGGCGTCATGCCCCAGAACACCATCGAATGGGGCACGCTGCGACAGAACTTCCTCGATGGGAGGACCGCGATCATGTGGCATTCGACCGGCAACCTCACCGCGGTGAAGGACGGCGCCAGCTTCGATTTCGGCGTCGCCATGCTGCCGGCCAGCGAGCGCCGCGGATCGCCCACCGGCGGCGGCAATTTCTACATCTTCAAGGATTCCACGCCGGAGGAGCGCAAGGCGGCGCTGACCTTCATCAAATGGATGACCGAGCCCGAGCGCACCGCTCATTGGAGCATCGAGACAGGCTATCTCGGCACCAGCCCGGCCGCCTACCAGACCGATGCGCTCGAAGCCTATGTGCAGGAGTTCCCGCCGGCGGCCGTCGCCCGCGACCAGCTCGAATTCGCCACCGCCGAGCTCTCGACCTATGAGACGGGCCGGGTGCGCAAGCTGCTGGACGACGCGATCCAGGCGGCGCTGACCGGCGCGGAAACGCCCGAGGAGGCTTTGTCCTCGGCCCAAAGCCAGGCGGAGCGCCTGCTGCGGCGGTATCAGTAAGATCGGGAATAATTGGTTCGGCGGCACCTGTCCCCACCTCCCCCCTGACGCGGGCCCCTCCCTCCCCCGGCTCAGCCGGGGGAGGGAGGGGGTGTGGGCGTCGCCACTGAAGGCAGCACTGGACGATGCCCTCCTATCGCATGCAAATCTACGGTTGGCTGCTGCTGCTGCCCGCGGCCGTCCTGCTGATCGCCTTCACCCACTACCCGACCGTCGCTACGCTCGTGCAGAGTCTGTTCCTGAGCGGCTCGGTGACCCGGCCGGCGGTCTTCGTGGGGGTGGAGAACTACCAGTTCATGCTCGAGGACGATGTCTTCTGGCAGGCCGTCCGCAACAATATCTGGTTCGCGCTCGGAACCATCCCGATCAGCATTGCCCTCGCCTTGCAGATGGCGCTCTGGGTCAATCGCCGGCTGCCGGCGCGCGGTCTCGTGCGCATGGCCTACTTCACGCCGACCATCCTGCCGATGATTGCGGTCGCGAATATCTGGCTGTTCTTCTACACGCCGGGAATCGGGCTGATCGATCAGTTCCTCGGCCTGTTCGGCCTCCCCGGCCACAACTGGCTGGGCGACCCCGACACCGTCCTCGCCTGCCTGATCGTACTGACGATCTGGAAGGAAGCTGGCTTCTTCATGATCTTCTATCTCGCGGCGCTGCAGTCGCTGCCGCCGGAACTGGAGGAAGCGGGCAAGCTGGAGGGCGCCGGCCGCTGGTATTTCTTTTGGCGGATCACCTTCCCGCTGCTGATGCCGACGACGCTGTTCGTCGTGATCAACGCGCTGATCAACTCGTTCAAGCTCGTCGACCACCTGTTCATTCTGACCAAGGGCGGGCCAAACAACGCCAGTACCCTGCTCCTCTATTACATCTATGAAGTGGCGTTCAGCTTCTTCGATCCGAGCTATGCCGCGACGCTGACGGTCGCGCTGCTCGCCTTTCTGGCCCTGGTCGCGATCGGCCAGTTCGTCCTGCTCGACAAGCGGATCCACTACCGATGACCGCGACCACCATCGCGCCCGCGGCGCCGGAACATGCCGGCCGCATCGGCCGCGTCGTCGAGACCGGCGCCGCTTGGCTGCTGGCCTTCCTCTGGGTCCTGCCGCTGCTCTATGCGGTCTGGGCGGCCTTCCACCCGCCGGCCTATGCGACCCGCCTGGACCTTCTGGCGCCGCTGACGCTCGAGAACTTCGCGACGGCGTGGAGCCAAGCGCCGTTTGCGCGCTATTTCCTGAACACCTTTCTGCTGGTGACCTCGATCCTCGGAGCGCAGCTCGTGCTCTGCACGCTGGCCGCTTACGCCTTCGCCCGCTTCCGCTTCGTCGGCCGCGACATCGCCTTCGCGCTCGTCCTCGTCCAGCTCATGATCATGCCCGAGGTGCTGATCGTCGAGAACTACCGGACGATGAGCCAACTCGGCCTCGTCGACACCATCCTCGGCATCGGCCTGCCCTACATGGCCAGCGCCTTCGGCATCTTCCTGCTGCGCCAGGCCTTCAAGACCGTGCCGACGGAGCTGGAGGAAGCCGCGCGGGTCGAGGGCTGCTCGTTCCTGCAGGTCCTGCTGAAGGTCTATGTGCCGCTGGCGAAACCGACCTATCTCGCCTACGGGCTGGTGTCGGTCAGCACCCACTGGAACAACTTCCTGTGGCCGCTGGTCGTCACCAACTCGGTCGAGACGCGACCGCTGACGGTGGGGCTGGCGATCTTCGGCGCGCCGGAATCGGGCGTGAACTGGTCGGTGATCAGCGCCGCGACCCTGTTGGCCGTCGCCCCGCTACTGATCGCTTTCCTGCTGTTCCAGCGGCAGTTCGTCCAGTCCTTCATGCGCGCGGGCATCAAGTGATGGAGCTCTTGTCCTGGAACATCCAGTGCGGCCGCGGCGTCGACGGGCAGGTGGACCTCGCGCGCATCGCCCGGACCATCCGTGCCTTCGGCGACCCCGACGTGATCTGTCTTCAGGAAGTCGTGCGCCACATGCCGGAGCTCGACGACGGCCGGGGTCTCGATCAGGTCGCCGAACTCGGCCGGCTGTTCGAGGGCTATGAGCGCCTGTTCGGCGCGGCGCTGGATCGTCGGGCGGAGTCCGCGGCGGCGCGGCTGCAATATGGCAACCTCATTCTCTCGCGCCGGCCGGTGCTGCAGGCTTTCCGGCATCTGCTGCCGCAACCGGCGGAGCCCGGCATCAAGCATATGCAACGGCAGGCGACTGAGGCCGTGATCGAAACCGATCCCGGCCCACTCCGGATCGTCACGACGCATCTCGAATTCCATTCCGCCAAGCAACGCCAGGCGCAGATCACGCGCCTTCGCGCGCTGCACCAGGAAATCGCCGCCAACGAGCGCCGTCCTGCGGCGCGAACCGCGGGCGAGCCCTACATCGCGCAGCCCCGCCCCGCGACGTCCATCCTCTGCGGCGATTTCAACCTGGAGCCGGACAGCGCCGAGTACCGGACGCTGGCCGCGCCCTTCGACGATGAGACTCCCACCCTCACCGACGCCTGGACAGCGCTCTATGGCGACAAGCCGCACGATCCGACCTGCGGCCTCTTCGACTCCGCGCAATGGCCGCAGGGGCCGCATTGTCGGGACTACTTCTTCATCACCGATGACTTAACTGACCGGATGGAGCGCGTGGCCGTGGACATGGAAACCGACGCCTCCGACCATCAGCCGATCCTGCTCCGCCTGCGGCCCTGATCGAACCAACCCTGACCACCAAACCCGCTGTAGGTCACGCCCGGCGGAACAAACTCCGATCCTGATCCGTTGCGGTTGAATGGGGCGCTTCGTCGCTACAGGGAGGAGTTCGGTGCCCAGGGAAGTCTCGGAACAGGAGGTCAGGGCCGTCCTGGAGGCAGAGCGCGCGGAAAACATCCGCGGAGCGTTGCCGCTGGATCGGCGGCAGATGTTGCGCGGCGCCGTCTGGGGCGGTGCGGCGGCCGCGGCCGCCGCCCTGGCGCGGGGGGCCGCCGTCGCGCAGACGGCACCCGCCGAGGGGACCGGCAACCTGCCGCCCAACACACCGGAATGGATGACGCAGCAGGGGGCCCCGATCCTGAGCCCGCCCTATGGCCTTCCTTCCGAATTCGAGAAGGATGTCGTCCGCCAGCCGACGGACCTGACGGCAACGGCGACGGCGTCCTGGAGCTTTACCCCATTGCAGGACCTGCACGGCATCATCACGCCAAACGGCCTGTTCTTCGAGCGGCATCACGGCGGCGTCCCCGCGATCGACCCCGAGCAGCATCGGCTGATGGTGCATGGCATGGTCGAACGGCCGGTGATCTTCACCATGAACGACCTGATGCGGTTCCCCGCCGTCTCGCGGATCCATTTCCTCGAATGCTCGGGCAATTCGCTGACCGAGTATGTCAACCCGGAGCCGAGCGTCCAGACCACCCACGGGCTCGTGAGCTGCTGCGAATGGACGGGTGTGCCGCTGGCGACGATCCTCCAGGAGGCCGGCGTCGAGTCCGGCGCGGCCTGGGTCCTGGCGGAGGGAGCGGACGCCGCGGCCATGACCCGGAGCATCCCTCTGAGCAAGGCCTTCGACGACGCGCTTCTCGCCTACTCGCAGAACGGCGAGCGGCTGCGGCCGGAACAGGGATATCCGCTACGGCTGCTGCTGCCGGGCTATGAGGGCAATATGAGCATCAAGTGGCTGCGCCGTCTGGAGGTCGGCCCGGAGCCCTGGTACACCCGCGAGGAAACCTCGAAATATACCGACCTGATGCCGGATGGATCGGCGCGGAAATTCACCTTCGCGATGGAGGCGAAATCGGTGATCACGCACCCGGCAGGCGGCGGCAAACCGCTCGGCGGCCCCGGCTTCCACGAGATCTCCGGCCTCGCCTGGTCCGGCTATGGCCGCATCTCGCGAGTCGACGTCACCACCGACGGCGGCCGCAACTGGCGAACCGCGGAGCTCGACCAGCCGGTGCTCGCGAAGTGCCTGACCCGCTTCCGACTGCCCTGGCAGTGGAACGGCGAGCCGGCGCTTCTCGCCAGCCGGGCGATCGACGAGAGCGGCTATGTGCAGCCCACGCGCGAGCAGCTTCTCGCCGTGCGGGGGCAGAACTCGGTCTATCATTACAACGCGATCCAGACCTGGAGGCTCGCCGAGAGCGGGGAGGTAAGCAATGCCGCCGTTTGAGCCACGCCGTACCGCCCTGATCGCCGCACTCTCGCTCTGCCTCGCCATTCCGGCCGGCGCTCAGGAATCGCGCTTCGGGTTCGGCGAGCCCGCGAACCCGGAACAGATCGCCGGCTGGGACATCGACGCGCGAACACCCGGAGTCGGGCTGCCCGAGGGCAGTGGCAGCGTCGCCGATGGCCGGGAAGTCTATGTTCAGGTCTGTATGGCCTGTCATGGCGAAGAGGGACAGGGGCCGATGGACCGGCTGGTCGGCGGTGTCGGAACACTCGACACCGACAAGCCGGCGAAGACTGTCGGCAGCTACTGGCCCTATGCCGCCACCCTATTCGACTACATCCACCGGGCGATGCCGTTCGACCGTCCGCAGTCGCTGACCCCTGACGAGGTCTATGCCGCGACCGCCTTCGTCCTCTACATGAACGAACTCGTGCCCGAGGACGCGGTGATGAACGCCGAAACCCTGCCCAAGGTGGAGATGCGGAATCGTGACGGGTTCTACGGGCCGGACCCGCGGCCGGACGTCCACAACTGGCCTTGCATGCGGAACTGCGAGCCGCTGTCTCCGGAGGTCGGCGAGGTGGAGGTGCCGACGCAATCTGAGATCCAATAGAACCGGCAACCTCAAGGCCTGACGGGAAGCGGGCCTTTGTGCCATTCTCCGGCGGCGTGACACGCCGGCCCGGAGTTCCCAGACCATGCTTGAAGCGAAGCCATCGGACGGCGCGCCGCCGCGCCTGACCGCTCCTGTCCTGGTTTCGGTTCTCTGCCTGGCCGAGATCCTCGGCATGACGGGCTTCAGCGCGTTCGCCGCGCTGCTGCCCGGCTTCCGGGCCGAATGGGGCTTGAGCAATGCCGAGGCCGGGTGGATCGAGGGCATGTTCCAGGCCGGCTATCTCGTCGCCGTGCCGGTTCTTGTCAGTCTTGCCGACCGGGTGGATCCGCGTCGGATCTATCTCCTATCGATGCTCGCCGGCGTCGGCGCTACGCTCGGTTTCGCGCTGTTCGCCGACGGCCTGTGGAGCGCGTCGCTGTTCCGGGCGCTCGGCGGCATCAGCCTGGCCGGGACCTTCATGCCCGGCCTGAAGATCCTAAGCGACCGGATGAGCGGTGCCGCCCAGAGCCGCGCCGTCGCCTTCTACACCGCCTGCTTCAGCGTCGGCAGCAGCCTGTCGATCCTGTTGGCCGGGCTGATCGCCGACGGTTTCGGTTGGCGCTGGGCCTTTGCGACCGCTGCCGCCTGTGCGCTGGCGGCCTTCACGCTGGTGCTCCTTGCGGTGCCGTCCGCACCCTATGCTCCGGCGCCACGCAGCCGAGCGCGGCTGCTCGATTTCCGGCCGGTGCTGCGCAACCGGCCGTCCCTCGCCTACTCGCTCGCCTATGCCGCGCATATGTGGGAGCTCTACGGCTTCCGCGCTTGGCTGGTCGCCTTCCTGACCCTCGGCCTATCGAGTTCGAGTGTTTCCGGCGCGATGCTCGAAGGCCCGGCGGTCACCACCCTGGCCGCGGCGATCCTGCTGCTCGGCCTTCCAGCCAGCATCCTCGGCAACGAAGCGGCGTTGCGCTACGGGCGTCGCCGGGTCGTCGCGGTCGTGATGGCGGTCTCGGCCGGGCTGGCGCTCGCCGTCGGGCTGTCGACCGCCCTGCCCTTCGCCGTCGCGGCGGCGCTCTGCGCCCTCTACAGCATGACGGTCAGCGCCGACTCCGCCTCGCTCACCGCCGGCGCCGTCGGCGACGCGGCGCGGGGCCATGTCGGCGCGACGATGGCGATGCACTCCCTGATCGGCTTCGCCGCCGCGACGGTCAGCCCGCTGGCCTTCGGCGCCATGCTCGATCTTGGTGAGGGCAGCGCCCACTCATGGTTCGGCGCCTTCGCCCTCCTGGGCGCGGGTGTGGCCACCGGACCGCTGCTGCTTTGGCGCCTGCGGTCGCGCTGAACTCGACTTGCCGTCCGGCGCCGGCAGCGCCTTGTCCCAGTAGGGCTGCGGACCGAACCGCTCGGCGAGGAAGTCGACGAAGGCCCGGACCTTGGCCGAGAGGTGCCGGCTATGCGGATAGACCGCGTGGATATCGGTTTCCGGTGCTCGATAGGCCGAGAGCACGCAGCGCAGGCGGCCTGCGGCGAGATCGTCGCCGATGATGAAGCTCGGCAGGAGGACGATGCCCAGGCCACCGATCGCCGCCGCGCGCAGCGCATCGCCGTTATTGACCTCGAAACTACCGGAAACCTTTACCCGGTGCTCGCGCTCCGGCCCGCGGAAGGGCCACTCGTTCCCGGAGACCTGATAGCTATAGCCGAGGCAATTATGGTCAGCGAGGTCCTCGGGCAGCTGCGGCACGCCGTGGCGCGCGAAGTAATCCGGGCTGCCGCAGACGATCCGGCGCGCAGGCGCCAGCTTCCGCGCGATCAGGCTCGAATCGGCGAGCGCGCCGATCCGCACCGCGACGTCGTAGCCTCCGTCGACCAGATCGACGAAGCGGTCGTTCAGCGTCAGGTCGATCTGCAGCTCCGGATAGCGCGCCAGGAAATCGGGAATTGCCGGCGCCAGATGCAGGAAGCCGAACGACATCGACGCGTTCACCTTCAGCCGGCCGCGCGGTATGGCCTGCAGCCGGCTGACGGACAGGTCGGCCTCCTCCACCGCGCCGAGGATCCGCGCGCAAGCTTCGTAATAGGTGACCCCGGCCTCGGTCAGGCTGAGCCGCCGCGTCGTCCGATTGAGCAGCCGCGCCCCCAGATGGTTCTCGAGCCCCATCACCAGCTTGCTGACCACGGATTTGGCCAAGCCGAGCTGTCGCGCCGCGGCGGAGAAGCTGCCCAGCTCGGCGACGCGGGCGAAGGCCTGCATGGCGTTCAGGCGATCCATGATCGGTTCTTTCGTTCGTGTTTCGAGAACAATGTTATCCGACAGGCGATGATTGTTGTCACGGAATTCGCCGCCCATCTTGTTTGCGGTGGACGGCTCCGTTCACTTCACATGGACGACATGGAGGGTGGTCATGATTGCGGTACGGAAGGCCGATGAGCGTGGGGTGGCCAATTTCGGCTGGCTGAACAGCCGTCACAGTTTCTCGTTCGGCCACTATCACGATCCGGCCCATATGGGGTTCCGGAGCCTGCGGGTGATCAACGAGGACCGAGTTGTGCCCGGCGCCGGCTTCGACACGCACGGCCATCGCGACATGGAGATCATCTCCTATGTTCTGGACGGCGCGCTCGCGCACAAGGACAGCCTCGGCACCGGCTCGACGATCCGGCCGGGCGAGGTTCAGCGGATGAGTGCCGGCACCGGCATTCGCCACAGCGAGTTCAACGCCTCGAAGACCGAGCCGGTCCATTTCCTGCAGATCTGGATCCTGCCGGAGCGCGACAGCCTCGACCCCGGCTACGAGCAGCGGGAGTTCCCGCTTGCGGAGAAGAAGGGCCGACTGCGCCTGGTCGCCTCGCGGGACGGCCGCGACGGGTCCGTCACGATGCATCAGGATGCCGACCTCTACGCCTCGGTGCTGGCGGCCGGCGAGACGGTGACGCACCGGCTGGCTCCGGGCCGGCATGGCTGGCTCCAGGTCGCCCGCGGGACCGTGACGCTGAACGGCGAGAGCCTGGCGCAGGGCGACGGCGCCGCGATCAGCGACCTGCGCGATCTGGCGATCGCCGCACAGGAAGACAGCGAGGTCCTGCTGTTCGACCTTGAGTAGGCAGTGATTGGGGATCGGGCGCCGTTGAACGTTCCCCCTCCCCTTGCGGGAGGGGGAACGCAAGCAAGCCTCGCCATGGCGCCCGCGAGTACCTATCTACAACGGGCTGGCTTGCGGCCGGCCTGGAGAAGAACACGACAGAGGAGCGCGCGATGCAGTGTCCCATCGATAAAGTCGACCTGGTCATGACCGACCGCCAGGGCATCGAGATCGATTATTGCCCGAAATGCCGCGGCGTGTGGCTTGACCGCGGCGAGTTGGACAAAATCATCGAACGCTCCGCGGAAAACGTCCAGCAGCCGGCCGCCGCGCCGCAGCCGCGGGAGTATCAGCAAGGGTATCAGCAGGACTACCGCGGCTCATCGCACGGAAAGCCCCACTACAAGAAGCGGAAATCCTTGCTGGGGGAAATCTTCGACTTCTGACCGATCGGGTCAGGCGAAGCGGAGGTTCTGGCCGATGCCGAGCCGCTTTGCTTTCTCCAGCATGGCGTGCCCCAGCGCGATATCGCTGAGGCTCAGGCCGCGATGCCAGAACAGGATCGTCTCGTCGTCGCGCTCACGGCCCGGCTTGTCGCCGGCGACGATCTGGCAGAGCTCGGCATGCAGCGTCTGGTCGGACAGCTTGCCCGCCTCGACATGGGCGCGCAGCGAGCCGAGCTTGCCGCCCTTGCACTGGCCCCAATCATCGACCACGAGCTTGTCCATCACGTCGGTCAGCGACAGCTCGACTGCGCTCATCGTGCCATAGGGCACGACGAAGGCGCCGCGCTTCACCCACTCGGTCTTGAACAAGGGTGTCGGCCGGTCGAGACGCGAGGCCTCGACCAGAATGTCGGCGTCCTTCAGGCAGGCTTCCCAGCTCTCGACCGCGCGGACCGGCTTGCCGAGATCGGCGCTCAGCCGCTCGGCGAAGGGCTCGCGGCTTTCCGGCCGGCGCGAATGCACGCGGATCTCGTCCAGATCGAAGAGCTTATCTAGCAGCCGGACATTCCAATAGGCGGTGCCGCGCGCACCGACATGGCCCAGCACCTTCGATCCCTTGCGCGCCAGATAGCGGGCGCCGAGGGCTGTCACCGCGCCGGTCCGCATCTCCGTGATCGCCGTCGCGTCGAGCAGCGCCACCGGCATGCCGGTCTGGGGATCGAACAGGTTCAGAAGCGCCATCTCCGACGGCAGGCCGCGCCGATAGTTCTCGACATAGTCGCCGACGATCTTCACCCCGGCCAGCTTCATTGGCGCGACATAGCCGCGCAGTACGTTGAAGTGGCCGTTGAAGGCGGGGTCCGGTTCGAGATGCACGCGCGGCTCGATTACCGTCTCGCCGCGCCCCTGCGCCAGCAACCCGGCCTCGACCGCGTCAAGGATCTCCTGGTCGGTGAGCGCCAGCCGCTCGATATCCGGCCCGTTCAGATAGGTGAAGTGAATTTCCTGCATCGATCTTCCTAAGATAACCACAGAGGCACAGAGAAGCACGTGCTACTCGGAAGCTCTTCTCTGTGCCTCTGTGGTGAATTCTTATCACGCCGTCAACTCGGCCGTCGTCTTGCGAAAGCGCTCCCGCACCGCATCCTCGGCGATATGCCGGCTGCCCTCCACCACCCAGCGACCGCCGACCATGACCTCGCGGATCGGGTTGACGTTGCCGGCGAAGATATAGGCGTCGAGCAGCGCATCGCCCGTCCGGCCGAGCAGGATCGGGTTGTCGGCATCGAGCACGACCAGATCGGCCCGCGCGCCGGGCGCCAGCCGACCGACATCGCGGCCGAGCGCCGTTGCCCCGCCGGCGAGCGCCAGCCGATAGAGCGTCGCACCGACGGAGCCGCTGCCATCAACCAGAAGATTGCGCCGCCGGTGGAACAGCCGCTGGCCATATTCGAGCCAGCGCAGCTCCTCGCCGGGGCTGACCGAGATATGGCTGTCCGAACCGATGCCGAAGACGCCGCCCTGCCGCAGATAGTCCCGCGCCGGAAACAGCCCGTCCCCGAGATTGGCCTCGGTCGTCGGGCAGAGGCCGGCGACGGCGCCGCTCTGCGCCAGCCTCGTCGTCTCCGTCTCGGTCATGTGGGTGGCGTGCACGAGGCACCAGCGCGGGCCGATCTGCATGTGGTCCAGCAGCCATTCGACGGGGCGCTGACCGGACCAGGCGAGGCAGTCCTCGACCTCCTTGGTCTGCTCGGCGATATGGATGTGGATCGGCGCCGTCGAATCGAGGGCATCGAGGCCGGTCACCGCGTCCGCCAGCAGCTCCGGCGTCACCGCGCGCAGCGAATGGGGCGCGATGCCGACGCGGATCTGCGGATCTCCCTCGTGCCGCGTCATCAGGGTGCCGAGCAGGATCAGATAGTCGTCGAGCTCATGAAGGAAGCGGCGCTGCCCCTGCCCCGCCGGCGTGCCGCCGAAGCCGCCGAAGCCATAGAGCACAGGCAGATGGGTAAGCCCGATGCCGGTCTCCGCCGCTGCCGCGAAGGCGCGCTCCGACATCTCCGCCGGATCGGCATAGGGGCGGCCCTCCGGATCGTGATGCAGGTAGTGGAACTCGCCGACCGCCGTGTAGCCGGCCTTCAGCATCTCGACATAGAGTTGCGCGGCGATCGCCTCGAGCTGATCCGGCCGAATCTTGCCGACGAAGCCGTACATCACCTCGCGCCAGGTCCAGAAGCTGTCCTCCTCGCCGCCCGACCGTTCGGTCAGCCCGGCCATCGCCCGCTGAAAGGCGTGCGAATGGAGGTTCGGCATGCCGGGCAGGACCGGCCCGGCCGCGCGCGGCGCCGACTTCGCTCGACCATCCTTGGCCGCATTCGGCGTTACCGCGGCAAGACTTCCGTCGGCGGCGATCTCGAAAAGCACGTCGCGCGCCCAACCCTCAGCCAGCAGCGCCGTCTCGGCGAATAAGGTTGTGGCAGTCATTCCTGACTCCGCTTTGCCATTACTCGGCGGACCATAAAACTCTATAGTTGTCTAGACAACCGAGCAAAGCGTGGTGGGCAAGAAATGGCGACGGACGGCAGCAGCAAGTGGGACAGCCTTTGGATCAACGGTCGGCTCGCGACGATGCGGGCCGACCGCGAGGCCTATGGCGCGATTGAGGGTGGCGCAATCGGTGTGACCGGCGGTCGCCTGTCCTGGATCGGAGCGATGGCCGCGCTGTCCGATGCGCCGGAGCGACTCGCCGGCGCGGTGCATGACCTGCGCGGCCGCTGGGTGACGCCCGGCCTGATCGACTGTCACACCCATCTCGTCTATGGCGGCGACCGGGCGCGGGAGTTCGAGATGCGCCTGAAGGGCGCAAGCTACGAGGAGATCGCGCGCGCCGGCGGTGGCATCCGCTCGACCGTTACCGCGACCCGCGCCGCAACCGAGGCCGACCTGCTGGCCGTGGCCGAACGCCGGCTGACGGCGCTGCGGCGCGAGGGCGTCACGGTGGTCGAGATTAAGTCCGGCTATGGCCTGGACCTCGCCACCGAGCGCAAGATGCTCCGCGTCGCCCGCGCGTTGGGCGCACGCTACCCGGTGTCGGTCCGCACGACCTTCCTCGGCGCACACGCCTTGCCGCCCGAATTCGAGGGACGACCGGACGACTATATCGACGTCGTGATCGGCGAAATGCTGCCCGCCGTCGCCGCGGAAGGCCTGGCCG
This sequence comes from Virgifigura deserti, assembly GCA_003576685.1. Taxonomy (GTDB): domain Bacteria; phylum Pseudomonadota; class Alphaproteobacteria; order Dongiales; family Dongiaceae; genus Virgifigura; species Virgifigura deserti. The sequence continues at coordinate 18,417 of QOZR01000001.1, read as the reverse complement.
ATGCGGTCGACGCGTTCTGCGAGCGGATCGGCTTCACCGCCGAGCAGACGCGCCGACTGTTCGCCGCCGCGAAGCGGTTGGGCCTGCCGGTGAAGCTCCATGCCGAGCAGCTCTCCGACATGGGGGGCACGACCCTGGCTGCCAGCTTCCGGGCGCTCTCGGCCGACCATCTGGAATATGTTTCGGCCGAGGGGATCGCCGCCATGGCGCAGGCCAGCACGGTCGCCGTGCTGCTGCCCGGCGCGTTCTACTTCTTGCGCGAAAAGCAGCTCCCGCCCGTGGAGGCGCTGCGACAGGCCGGCGTGCCGATCGCGATCGCGACCGACAGCAACCCGGGCACCTCGCCGACGACCTCGCTGCTCCTGATGTTGAACATGGCCTGCACCTTCTTCCGCATGACGCCGGAGGAGGCGCTGGCCGGCGTCACCCGGAACGCCGCCAAGGCGCTCGCGATGCAGGACAGCCACGGCACGCTCGAGACCGGCAAGGCGGCCGATTTCGTCCTTTGGAACATCGACCACCCGGCGGAACTCGCCTATCACATCGGCCTCAATCCCTGCGCCGGCGTGGTGAAGGCCGGCATGTCCGTGGAGCCGCCGGCCGAATGAGCGCCGGCGGTGCCGAATGGCGGCCGGGGAGCCTCGAACCGTTAACCGGTTCATGCTAGCTTGTGCCGTGCATCACGCTGAATAGGGGACATGATGAGGCTGTTGGCGATTCTCGGAGTCCTGCTAATTCTCGGCGGGCTCGCAGCCCTGGTGACAGGCGATTTTTCGTTCACCACCGCGGAGACGGTGCTCGATATCGGGCCGATCGAGGCAACGGCGGATCGGGAACGCACGGTCGCGATTCCCACCACCGCCAGCGTGGCGGCCATGGTCGCCGGCGCCTTCCTGGTGTTCGTCGGGCAAGGGCACCGGTAGGAAGGCCTCATCCTTCGACCAGCTCAGGATGAGGACATAGAACCTCTTGCTGAGCCTGTCGAAGCATGAATTGCCGCCGGCACACCTCGATCAAGGAGACGGGTACTAGACCAGCCTCGCCGGAGGATTGGGTGCCGGAGACGGACGCAGGATCAGGAGCTTGACGATATCGCCGAAGACGAAGCGGCTCTCCACCAGATCGAGGCCGGCCGCCTCGATATAGGCTTCGGTCGTCGGTCGGTAACGGGAGTCGAACGCCCATCCCGACCAGGAGCTCACCACCTCCATCGTCCGCCGCAGCAGCGGCTTCTCCGACAGGCGGTAGTCCAGCAACTTGATCACGCCGTCCGGCTTGCAGATCCGCCGCATCTCCCGCAGCGCCGGAAGCTGCTGATTATTCTCAAGAACGCAGAACACGAAAGTGGAGACGATGGCGTCGAAATGCGCGTCCGGAAAATCCGTCTTGAGGAGGTCCATCACCTGAACGGTCACCGGCTTGCCGAGAGCGGCGCTCCGCCGTTCCGCGCGGGCCAGCATCTTCGGGCTGGCATCGACCGCCACCATCTCGGCGCCGGGCGGGTAGAACGGAACATTGGCGCCGGTCCCGGCGCCAGCATCGAGCACCCGGCCAGTCAGGCCGTCGAAGAGTCTACCACGGAGGCGGCGGCGCCAGCCATATTCATGCGGCGCATCCAGAAGGTCGTAGAGCGGCGCGATCCGGTCATAGGTCGCGTTCTGAACCTCGTCCTCCGACGCCGGTCTGTCCGTGTGCGGTCTTCCGAGGCGCTGCGAGTCCGTACCCCGCCGTCGGCTAATTCGTGAGCTCATACTCCATCCCGTCCCCGCTGAGATTCTTTGCTTTCAGAAGTGCCACTATAACCATAAGCCCCCACTATGACGATCCCGCGACACATAGCCCCTAGTGAACACCCCCGGAGCACGCGAGTTCCGTCAACAAACCAAGCGTGCCGGCCAAGGACACCGACCGATCAGCGCCGCCATTTGATGCCGCAGCCGATGCTGGGCGTCTGATCGGCTGGCCCCGCGCCGGTCCTCGCAACCTCCCGCATCGCTTCCAGCAGTTCGCGCCGAGCCCCTGGCTTCGGCCGCGTCCCGACAGTCTCGTAGAGCCGGCCGCGATAGCGCAAGGTCAAATCCTTGTCGAAGCCGAAGAAGTCCGGCGTGCAGACCGCGCCATAGACCCGCGCGGTCTCCTGCGTCCGATCGATAACATAGGGAAAGGGAAGCTGGTGCTGCCGCGCGAAGGTGACCATGTTCTCGAAGGAGTCGGCAGGGTAGGCTTCGGTATCGTTCGACATGATCGCGATCGCGCCGACACCCTCGTCGGCAAGCGCACGGCAGTCGCGGACGACGTCGTCGATGGTCCCCTGCACATAAGGGCAGTGGTTACAAATGAACATCACGACCGTGCCCTTCGGGCCTTGCACGTCGGCAAGCCGATAGCGCCGGCCGTCCACGCCGTCCAGCTCGAACGGGGCCGCTTCCCAGCCGAGTTCGTGAAGCGTCGGATCGGTCATGACACGCTCCTTATGACTGCTTCGCCGCCCAGTCCAGCATCGCCTCGAGGATACGGCGCAGCACCGGGCGGATGCCGGCGGCGCGGTCCTCGCGGAAGGTGAAGGGCGGATCCTCTTCCATATAAGTGATCTGGGACAGCTCCAGTTGCAGGGCGTGGACGTTCTCGCTCGGCTGGCCGTACCGGCGGGTGATGTAGCCGCCCTGAAAACGGCCGTTCAGCACGCTGCTATAATCCTCGGCCTCGGCCGCCGCCTCGAGCGCTCGGGCGGTGAGGTCCGGAGCCGCCGTGACGCCCCCACCGGTGCCGATATTGAGGTCGGGCAGTCGGCCGTCGAAGAATCGAGGAACCTCGGACCGGATAGAATGCGCGTCGAACAGGATCGCGAAGCCGAATCGCGCCTTCAGCGCCGCGAGCTCTGCCGCCAGCCGGTCGTGGTAAGGCCGCCAGTAAAGCTCCCGGCGTGACTCGATCTCCGCCGCATCGGGAGCGGCGCCCGGCTGATAGATCGGCGATTCGTCGAACAGGGTCGTCGGGCACAACTCGGTGTTGCTGGCGCCTGGGTAAAGCGGACGACCGTCGGGCGCGCGGTTCAGGTCGATGACGAAGCGGGAATGCGTCGCGCGGAGGCGGCCGGCGCCAATGTCGCCGAGGAAATCATAGAGCCGGTCGACATGCCAGTCGGTGTCCGGAACGGTCCGCGCAGCCGGCGTCATCCGCGCGGCAAGCTCCGGCGGAACATGGGTCCCGACATGCGGCATGCTGACCAGCAAGGGCGTGTCGCCACCCGTGAACTCGAAGATATCCATTCTCGCCGATACTCCTGTCTCGCCCAGCGACAGGGAAGTTGACACGGCCGGCGCCCGCCTGTCTATACAACCGAGGCTGCCGGATGCCTACGAGAATAGAGTAATCCGCCGATGAGTCTCACCGATCCCTCCCCGCCTCTCTACCAGCAGGTGAAGTCCTTCATCCTGGGTCGGATCGCGGACGGCGCGCTGGTCCAGGGCGACCAAGTGCCGTCGGAGCATGAGCTGACCCGCGATCTGGGCGTCAGCCGCATGACGGCGCATCGCGCGCTGCGCGAACTGACGGCCGAGGGCGTACTGCGCCGGGTCCAGGGCGTCGGAACCTTCGTCGCCGAGGCGAAGCCGCAATCGGAGCTGCTCGAGATCCGCAACATCGCCGAGGAGATTGCGGCGCGCGGCCACCGTTACGCCGCCCGAGTCATATGGCTGCGTCGCGAGCGCGCCGGCGCAGCGGTGGCGGCGGCGCTGGACCAGCCGGCCGGCATGACCATTTTCCGCTCCCTTCTCGTGCATTGCGAGAACGATCTACCGGTGCAGCTCGAGGATCGCTACGTGAACCCCGACTTCGCGCCGGATTATCTGCAGCAGGACTTTACCGCGATCACGCCCTACGCCTATTTGACGGCGCTGGGGCCGCTCGATGCAGCTGAGCATGTGATCGAGGCAATCCGGCCCAACCCCGAAACGCGGCATCTGCTGCGGATCCGGGCGAACGAGCCCTGTCTGCTGCTACAGCGGCGAACCTGGTCGCGCGGCCTCGTCGTCTCGCGCGCGCATCTGACGCACCCCGGCAGCCGCTATCGGTTGGCTGGGCGGCAGGATTACGGGAGCGGCACGGCGGCGCAGGCGCCCTGACACCCGACCGTTGCGTCCGACGACCATTCTACATGCAAAATACGCATAAATAATCTATTTGACAGCGCAAGCACGCGTATTATTTAAACGCAACAGCGCCGATTTGAGCATCAGCTTGCGGGCGCTTAACAAATGCAGCTAAAGCGAGGGCGCCCGCCCGGCTTTCGCTGCGGCGGGTTTTTTCGTGGCGGTGCGGATGCCGGGAAGGAGTGCGGCGTGACCAGGACAGCCTATAGCGGTAGCCTTGTCGGCTACGGACAAAGTGCCGTCGCCGCCGACGCGGATCTGCGGCCGACGGACGAGGTCGCACCCGTCCTCGTCCGCTTCGACGGCGTCGGCAAGCGGTTCGACGGGCCGGCGGGTCCGATCGCGGCGCTGGAGGATGTCGGCTTTCAGATCCGGCGCGGCGAGATCTTCGGGATCATCGGCCGCAGCGGTGCCGGCAAGAGTACGCTGATCCGCTGCGTCAACCGTCTGGAGCGCCCCAGCAGCGGCAAGGTCGTGGTCGACGGGCAGGATGTCGGCGCGCTCTCGGACAGGAATCTCGCCGGGCTGCGCCAGCGCATCGGCATGATCTTCCAGCATTTCAATCTGCTGTCCTCAAAGACCGTGTTCGAGAACGTGGCGCTGCCGCTGCGGTTCGCCGGGCGCTCGCGGAAGGATATCGAGGAGACGGTGCGACCTCTACTCGATCTCGTCGGCCTCACCGACAAGCGGGACGTCTATCCCGCCAAGCTGTCGGGCGGCCAGAAGCAGCGCGTCGGCATCGCCCGTGCGCTCGTGCACCGGCCGGATATTCTGCTGTGCGACGAGGCGACCTCGGCGCTCGACCCCGAGACGACGCTGTCGATCCTGCAGTTGCTGAAGGACATCAACCGCCGGCTCGGCCTCACCATCATCCTGATCACGCACGAGATGACGGTGATCCGCGAGATCTGCGATCGCGTCCTCGTACTCGAGGCCGGGCGAGTCGTCGAGGAGGGCGCCGTGTCGGAGGTCTTCGCCCGCCCGCAGGCCGCGGTCACCCAGCGCTTCCTGAAGGCGATCGTTCCCGACCTGCCGCCCTTCATCGCAGAGCGGATCGCGCTGGAGCCCGACCGAGGCTGCGACATGTTGCTGCGCGTCCGGTTCAGCGGCGAGTCCGCCCGCGATCCCGTCATATCTGAGCTGGCGCTCGCCTTCGACCTGACCGTGACTCTCGTCCATGGCGGCATCGACTACATCCAGACCCGGCCCTACGGAAACCTGGTGATCTCAGCACCGTATCGAGGCCAGGAAGCGCTGAGCGGCATTCTCGACTTTCTGCGCGCGCGCGCAGTTCAGACAGAGGTTATTGGTTATGTCCCCCGCTCTCATTGATCTCTTCCTCGACGCTCTGACGGAGACCGTCATCATGGTCGCGGTCTCCGGCGCGATCGCCTTTGTCGCCGGCATTCCGCTCGCCGTGGTGCTGGTCACCACGGCGCCGGGCGGCGTGTTCCAGAACCGGGCTGTCAATCGGCTGCTCGGCGCGGTCATCAACGGGTTCCGGTCCCTGCCTTTCATCATCCTGCTGGTCGCGCTCATCCCCTTCACTCGCCTGATCGTCGGCACCTCGATCGGCACCGCCGCGGCGGTCGTGCCGCTCAGTATATCCGCCATCCCGTTCTTCGCGCGGATGGCGGAGGTGTCGCTGCGAGAGGTCGATCGCGGCCTCGTCGAGGCGGCCCAGGCGATGGGCGCGAACCGCTGGCAGATCATCGGGCAGGTGCTGATCCCGGAGGCGATGCCCGGGATCGTGGCCGGGTTCACCATCACGCTGGTGGCGCTGATCGGAGCTTCGGCCATGGCGGGCGCCGTCGGTGCCGGCGGGCTCGGCGATCTGGCGATCCGCTACGGATATCAGCGCTTCGAGACCGAGGTGATGGCGGCGGTCATCGTAGTACTGATCGCGATCGTCTGCGCCGTGCAGACCGGCGGCGATCTGCTCGCCCGTCGCCTCAACAAGCGGCTTTGAATTCATCGGTTCATCAACCGCGGCCCGGCCGGCGCTGGCCGTATGCCGCTAACAATAGAGGTGTGTCATGAAATCCAAGTGGTCGAGCCTTCTCTTCGCGGCGCTCGCCGTCCTGAGCTTCGGCGCGACGGCGCCGGCGGCGGAGCCGCTGAAGGTCGGCATCATGTCCGGGGACGAGGAGGTGATTTGGGAAGAGGTGCAGAAGGTCGCGGCGGAGAGAGGGCTCGAGCTCGAACTCATCGTGTTCAGCGACTATGTGCTGCCCAACGAGGCGCTGAACGCCGGCGACCTCGACGCCAACGCCTTTCAGCACAAACCCTATCTCGACAGCCAGGTCGAGACGCACGGGTACGAGATCGTCTCCGTCGGCACGACCTTCGTGACGCCGATCGGGCTCTATTCGAGCCGGGTGAAGAGCGTCGACGAGCTCCAGACCGGCGCCGTGATCGGCATTCCCAACGATCCGAGCAATGGCGGCCGCGGGCTGCTGCTGCTCGAGGCGCAGGGGCTCATCACGCTGGCGCCGGGCGTCGGCATCACACCGTCGGTGATCGACATCGTCAAGAACCCGAAGGAGCTGGAGATCCAGGAGCTCGATGCGGCCCAGCTGGCGCGCAGCCTCGCCGACCTCGACGCCGCGGTAATCAACACCAACTACGCGCGCGAGGCGGGCCTCAACCCGCGCACCGACGCCGTCGCGATCGAAAGCACGGAGAACAATCCCTACAACAACCTCATCGCCGTGCGCGCGGAGGACAAGGACAAGCCGTTCGTCCGTGAGCTGGTGGCGGCTTTCCAGTCGCCCGAGATCCGCGATTTCATCGACAACAACTTCGGCGGCGCCTTCCTGCCGGCCTTCTGAGAACGGGTCCGCACCAGCGGCGGGGACCCTTCACCGGGTCCTCGCCCTGTTGCCGGCCGGGGCACAAGAGGATCGCATTCGGCGTTCATGAATCCGGTCCTCATCCTAAGGCCAGGACCCGTTAAATCAGCAGAATGGCTATGATCACTTTGAGCCCAATTGCATTATGCAGCCTGACGTGCTGTACGCGAGCTGGTCGCCGGTTCAACCCATTCGCTCGACAAATGCCGCGAGTTGCTCAATCGTGGTCCCCCAGCCATCGTGGAACCCCATGTCTTCATGCTTTCGGGAGTCTGCAGCATTTTTGTGCAGGACGCGGGCCGAGTATCGGGTACCGCTTCCTTCTGGCGCAAATGTTATGATTGCGGTCAATGCCAGCCAGGGTTCGGTCGGCTGCCAACCCTCCGTCAGGACCGTCGTGAAGACCAGGCGGGCTTCAGGAACGATCTCTAGGAAGCAGCCTTCGACATGTGGTTGAAATTCGCCGCCGCCCTCACGCATTCGCGTCTCAAATCCGCCGCCCGGGCGGAGGTCCAGCTTGATTACCTTGCATTCGATGGGGTCGGGTATCCACCATTTCGCCAAGTGCTCGGGCGTGCTCCATGCTTTCCAGACGACGGCTGGCGGCGCCTTGATGAAACGCGCAATGGTCAGTTCGGATTCTTCAGCCGGCATCTTCAAAGCTCCTAGACATTTGGGTTTCGACATAGTCAGCAAGCCGATCCGTTCTCGCCTGCCAAAGCTCACGTTGCTCGGAGAGCCAGGCCTCGGCGGCCGCCAGCCTCTCGGTATTGATCCGGCAGATGCGGACGCGGCCGACCTTTTCGGAACTGATCAGACCGTCTTTCTCAAGGACCCGGAGGTGTTTCATGAAGGACGGCAGTCCCATATCGAAGGGCTCCGCCAGTTCCTTGACCCGTGCGGGGCCCTTCGTGAGTCGGCTGACGACTGCCCGTCTGGTGGGATCGGCGAGAGCGTGGAAGGCTGAATCAAGAGATGACTGATAGTTCTCCATGTGGAGAACTATTGATGAAAGTTTTCCATTTGGCAAACTAAATCGCTTGCGGAGATGGTCCTAGTTGATTCAATGGCAGCCCGAGGAGGCGTTGCCATGAGTGACGTGATCTGGTTGTCGGAGGCGCAGATGCGCCGGATTGAGCCATATTTCCCATTGTCATACGGGGTGCCGCGGGTCGACGATCGCCGGGTCATCAGCGGGATTGCCTACGTCATCAAAAACGGTTTGCGCTGGCGAGACGCGCCAGTAGCTTACGGCCTGCCGAAGACGATCTAGAATCGCTTCATCCGCTGGAGCCGAATGGGCGTGTCCAACAAGATTTTCGCGGCACTGGCAGCGAAGGGAGGCAGGCCCAATCAGTTGATGATCGACGCCACTCACCTGAAGGCGCACCGCACGGCAGCCAGCCTGCTCAAAAGGGGGCTGTACCCCGATGTATCGGACGCACCAAAGGCGGTCTGAACTCCGAGCTCCACGCCGTCTGCGACGCCAAAGGCCGGCCACTTATCATGCTGCTCAGTGAAGGGCAGATGAGCGACTATAAGGGCGCTGCGCTGATGATCAACGCATTGCCCAGGGCCAAGGCGCTGCTGGGCGACCGAGGCTACGATGCCGACTGGTTCCGCGCTGCTCTGACCGAGCGCGGCATCACCGCCTGCATGCCGTCAAAGGCCAATCGCAAGAGTCCAATCCCCCACGACAAAGCGCTCTACCGCCAGCGTCACAGGATCGAGAACATGTTTGGAAAACTTAAGGACTGGAGACGCATCCACACACGTTACGACCGATGCGCCCATACCTTCATGTCCGCTATCTGCATCGCCGCAACCGTCATCTTCTGGCTGAATTAATGAGTCCTGAGTCTAAGTCAGCTGCGAAGCGGTCGAGTCGAAGGATCGGCCATCAGGTCGCCCCTCCAAGGAGAGTGGGCCGCTAGGAACTCGTCGGCTCGCCCCAGATCTCCTCCAACCGCTGCGCCCGTCCGCAGTTCCATTTGTAGAACTTGTAACGCAGCGGGTTCTGGTCGTGATAATTCTGGTGGTAGTCCTCCGCCGGATAGAACGCATCCGCCGGCACGATCTCGGTGGCGACCGGCCGGTCGAAGCGGTCGGCGAGTTCTTGCCTAGAGGCTTCGGCAAGCCGCTTCTGCTCGTCCGTCGCGACGAAGATGGCGCTGCGATAGGAGCTGCCCCGGTCGCAGAACTGGCCGCCCGCGTCGAACGGATCGACGTTGTGCCAGAAGACATTAAGCAGCTCGGCATAGCCGACCTCGGCCGGATCGTAGCGCACCTGCACTGCCTCGGCGTGCCCCGTGCCGCCGGCCGAGACCTGCTGATAGGTTGGGTCTTCAACCGTGCCGCCCGTATAGCCGGAGGTCGTTTCCACCACGCCTTCGACCTTGTCGAACGCCTCTTCCACGCACCAGAAACACCCGCCGGCGAAGACGGCGGTCCCGAGTTCATCCTCCGCACCCTGGGCCAGCGCTGCGGAGCTGCCGATCAGCGCGGCAAAAGCGAGCGACAGGATCCATCGCTGTTTCATGAGAAGCCTCCTGTTTCGCTCTTGATGTTGGGAGGCGTCGGTCCGCCCGCAACGGCGCTCGCGGAACCGTGAAGCGGACGTGATGGGATGCTCGACCGCAAGCAAAATGCCCGGGACGAGCCCGGGCATTTATGAGTTGTCGGTCCGCTGTGCGTGCGACTTTAGCCGTCGATCGCCGTCAGCTTGACCTTGATGTTCTGCATGTTGCCGGCCTTGATGTTGAGCGGCGCTTCGCCGGAAAGGTCACCGGACCGGGCCTGGATGATGTAGTTGCCTTCGCGAAGCATGAGCTTCGGCGCCGCATCGACCGCCTTCGCGACCACCGTATGCTTGCCGTCCCGGTCGGGCGTGGCACGGACGATCTGCCAGGTCACGTCGTCGTCCAGCGCACCCTCGTCGGAAACCGCCGACAGGCCGACATTGCCGGCATAGAGGTTCAGCGTGTAGTTGAACTGATGACCGGCGGCAACCGAAAGAACGGTGTCGGCGAAGGTCCCGTTATAGCGCGCGCGGACCGTGTAGTAGCCCGCCGGCAGGAGAAACTGCTGCGACGGCGCGACCGCGGTCGCGATCTTGCGGGTTTCGTCGACCCCTTGCCCCTTCGCATAGCGATAGACCTCCCAGGTGATGTTGCCCGTCACCGTCGGCGCACCGGCATGCGGGATCATGCTGAGACTCATGAACCCGGCATCGAGATTGAGCACATGGGTCGCGTCGGCCGAGCCGACGGTGATCTTATCGTACGCCTTGGCCTCGCCGCGTCTCGCGGAGATGACGTAGCGCCCCGGCGCGAGCGACAGCTTCGGCGCAACCGCGGTCTTGGTGATGATCACCTCGCCCGGCACCCCGCTCCTGTCGGAAAGCCGCGTCACGATCCAGTCCAGAGGATCGCTCATCGGCTTCGCCCCCTCGGCGACGACCGCCTGGAGCTGAATGGTGGATTCGGCGGGCGCGGCGGCTGCCTTGTCGGCATAGGCGGCGCCAGAGAGAATAGCGGCCGAAAACAGGGTAAGACCCAATCGAAAACGCATGGCAGCCCCCTTCCTGTGAGCTTGGTTGTCCTCTTAACTTAACGGAACCGCCTTTAACAAGCGGTAAAGATCGGGCGCGAATTCGCGATATTGGCGCGTTAAATCAGTACGTTACCGTAACAACCGGGAGCTGGCGCCACTTCGCCGCTGCTCGAGAGCATGCGGGCTATGACCGTAGCCAATAGTCGAGGAAGCGATCGAACCAGGCATGCAGCGGGCGATCGAACCGCTCTAGATAGGCAAGCTGCATTTCGCGCGGCTGCGCGCCCGGCCGCGTGAGATGGTTCGGCGAGGACTCGAGCCAACGCCGGACTACCGCCGGGGTGACCTCGGGATGAAACTGGAAGCCGTAGGCCGAGCGTCCGTGGCGGAACGCCTGGTTGGGAAAGGTCTTGCCCGCTGCCAGAAGCTCGGCCCCCTCGGGCAGCTCGAACCCCTCCTGATGCCAGTGATAGACATGCAGCGGGTCGGGAATGAGGTCCCGCCCGGCGGGTGCGGGCGTGATCGGGAAATAGCCGATCTCGTTCAGCCCCTGCAGGTGGGGAGCCACCCGGGCACCGAGTGCGCGGGCGAGGAGCTGGCCACCAAGGCAGATGCCGAGATAGCGCCCACCGGCGGCGACATAGTCATGGATCCAATCGATCTCCTGTGTCAGGAACGGCGTGGCTGGCGCGTCGTTCGCACTCTGCACGCCGCCGAACACGATCACCCCCGCGTAGCGTCCGGGGTTGGCCGGCAGGCCCTCCCCATCGGCTGGACAGCGCCACTCCACCTCATAGCCTTTGGAGTTCAGCAGGGGCTGCACGCGGCCCTCGCGATTTGCGCTATGGACGATCAGCAGAATGGTTCCCGCCATGCTCCGATCCATATGATCGCCCTATGAACGCCAAGCCAGCGAGCGTGAACGATAAGGCACTCCGGTAAAGAACTGCCGAACGCCCTCCCGTCGCCGTCGCCAAGCCCAGGTCGCATCAGGCCGTATGTCGGCGGCGGCTGGCGAGAAAGGCCCGCATGTGGAATTCCGCTTGATCCGGCGCATGCCGGTAAGCCTGCCCGATCGGACAGGCGCGGCGCGCCCGGCAGCCTTCGCCCATGCAGTCCGCCCCGGCCGGCCGGGCGATATGGCCGCGGCAGGCCGCGGTATCGTAGCCGGTCCCCGTGCCGACCGTCATGCCTGTCATGGTGAAGGCGCCGACCGGACAAGTTCCAAGGCAAGGACGGTCGGCACAGCTCTCGCAGGGGCTCGGACGCCGGTCCGGCGGCGGCAGGGCAAGCCGCTCCGCGAACGACAGCGCGCCGCGATAAGCATGCCATAGGCCGTAATCGGGATGGATCAGCATCCCCAGGGGCGACGACGCCACGGGCTCGGCCCGCATCGCCCAGCGCTGGAACGGCAGATAGGGTGGCCCATCGAACGGAAATAGCGGCATCGCTCCATGCGCCCGGGCGATGTCGGCCAGAATCCGTCTCGTCCAGCGATCAAGGGGATGCGGTCCGGTAATGCGGGCCTCAGTGAAGGCCCGCCACATCGCCGGGCCGGCATTGCCGACCAGAATAACGGTTCCCGCCGGCCGGCCGTCGCCGAGCGGCGGAACGCCGTCCCCGGCATCCGGATGAAAGCCGCCTCGAAGCATCAGCCCATGGGCCGCGACGGCTTCGGCGAGAATCGGCGCCTCCATGTTAACGAAGCCCTCCGCGACGCGCTGTCCTGCACCGATAGAAAAGGTTAACTCGACCGCTAAACACAAAATGTAGTCGTGATCTTTAAGTAAAATCAAATATTTTGATTCCCCTGGACAGTTCGATGTACTGGTAGCCTCTTTCCGCGATTAACCGTCGCCAGGATCTGGGCCGGGGTTTCGTTTGTCGGGAGCCCCGCAGACATGGCGCGAAGGAGCGTGGATCACGTGCAGCGCAGCTGGACCAAACTCCAGATCGAACTCGACTCATCTCGACCATCCTCGCCTCGCCTGCAGGCCCTCTACGACCTTTGGCGCAGCAAGCAACGGGACGGAGCGGTTCCGAGTCGGCTCGACATCGATCCCCTCCTTGAATGTGACTCGCGGCTTGTCCCCCATCTGTTCCTCCTCGACGTCCTGGAAGACCCGACGGATTTTCGCTTTCGCCTCGTCGGCACGGGGGTCGTCGCGATGGAAGGGCGTGACAATACCGGAAAGCGGTTGGGCGAATGCGGCTATGGCCGCTATGAGGGACTGTTCCGCGCGATCTATGAAAAGATCGTCGCCGAGCAGGCGCCGCTCGGCTTCACCGGCAGCATGCTCTGGCAGAAGGAGCGTCTCGAGTTGGAGGGCTTGCATCTGCCGCTGACGCGGAGCGGCGACAAGGTCGAGGTGATCCTCGGCACGATGCTCTTCTCGCCTATCGCGAACGGCGTATTTCTGCTGTGAGCCGATCGGCCCCCTGCCCGCCTGCGGCCCGCCTGCAGATTACGTGAGGGCGCGCGGGGTGCGGCGCTTGCCGGATTCGCCGGACGGTGTCTATGATGCGCCGCTCGCGACCCATCCGGACCGGAGGCCGATCATGGAAGAGACCGTCAGCTTCACCCGCATGGATGAAGGAACCTACGAGGATTACCAGCTCCTCGACCGGAAATATCGAGGCCATACCGAGGCTCTGCCGGATGAGGTGTTCGTCATGCTGAAGCGGCTCGGCGGCGACCGGATAGGTTACAAGATCGACCGCTACCAGCACTCGTTGCAGACCGCCACCCGCGCGCTGCGCGACGGCGCCGACGAGGAGACGGTCGTGGTCGCGCTGCTCCACGACGTCGGCGACATCCTGGCGCCGGAGAACCATGCCGACATCGCCGCCGGCATCCTGAAGCCCTACATCTCGGTCGACAATCACTGGCTGGTGAAGAACCACGCGATCTTCCAGGGCTATTTTTTCTGGCACCATCTCGGCGCCGACCGCAACGCACGGGAGCAGTTCCGCGGCCACCCGATGTTCGAGCGGACCGCCGCGTTCTGCGAGAAGTGGGACCAGACCTCGTTCGACCCCAACTACGATACCCTGCCGCTCGAGGCGTTCGAGCCGATGGTGCGGCGGATCTTCGCGCGGCCACCGTTCGAATACGCGAAATAGGGCCTTCGGCACGCTCGCACTGTCCCGCCAATCACGCAAAAAACAAGGGCGGCGCTGCGGCCGCCCCCGCTTCTTTTCTGATCAGGTCTTCGCTACGCAACTCGGCGACGGTGCAGTGCACCGATCGCCAAGAGCCCCGCACCAAGCAGCGCCAGGATACCCGGCTCCGAAACCTCGGTCGTCGGCTCATCTTCCGAGAAACCGAACCAGCTGATATGCGAGAGGCCCTTGTTGTCGAGATCGCTCGTGTCCCAAGCGATAGTTCCCGAGCTGATCGGCTCGATAATCTCGTACAAAGCGAAGCCGGAGCCTGCCTTCACGGTGAAATACTGAACGAACCAGGTCAGATCGCCATCCGTGAACCCGTCGAATGTCCAGGTTCCTCCAATCGCTTCTTCGTCTTCCTTTAAAAGGGTGACGTCGATCGAGAAGAGATCGGAATTGAGATCACCGCCATCATCAGGCGTCGTGCTCGAGCAGAGATCGTTGTCGCAATCCTGCTTGCCCAGATAATTGGTTGCCGGCTTGCCGAGGCCGGAAAGCGCGATATTGACGCTTGCAAGATCGTCATTGTCGCCGAAGTTGCCGAGGTGATTGATGGTCACGGCATTCGCTTCGGCGAGTGGCCCAGCGGCAAACGCCAGGAAGACCGCCGCGGCTAGAATTCCTTTGAGTTTCATAGTTCCTCGCCTGTCGCTAGAGATTTGGACCGAACGTCCCGTTAACTAGCCCCCGCAAGCAATAAGCAAATCGCGTGCCAGAAATATAGTTCATTCTATTTCAATGTTTTAGAACATACCCGCCCACCAAATGTAAAATTCATAAGAAATTAACCATAATAATCGTCGCGAGCGAGCATCTTCTCACCTCCGTTTTCCATGTAGATGTAAAATATTTTTACGCGCTCCGGCCGAGCCGTCGCTCTACACAGCGTTGCGAGCCGCCGCACAAGGTGTGACGTCGGTTTTCGGATCCGGCCAAGACCGCGCGCGGAAGAACGAGGCTTCCGGCGGGGATCGGATCCCCTGCTAGGACTGTCGAATCAAGGGGGTGGAGACTACGCGCTTAGGGACTGCATCTCGGCGGCCGTCGGCGATTGCGACGGGATGTTGCGTTCCCGGCGCGGCGTCTTGCCGAAGAAGTCGCGGTAGCATTTCGAGAAGTGCGACGCCGAGACGAAGCCGCAGGCCAGCGCCACGTCGATTACCGACATGTTGGTCTGCAGCAGAAGCAGCCGCGCCCGGTTGAGACGCAGCTCGACATAATAGCGCGCCGGCGAGCGGTTGAGATATTTCCGGAACAGGCGCTCGAGCTGGCGGCTCGACAGGCCGGCGGATGCGGCCAGCTCGCCCCGGGTCAGCGGCTCCTCGAGATTCTGCTCCATCAGCTTGATCACGGCTATTAGCTTCGGGTGGCGCACACCGAGGCGGGCCGGCAGGGCCATGCGCTGCTGGTCATGACGGTCGCGGATCCGCTCATGCATGAACTGGTCTGAGACGGCGGCGGCCAGCTCGTGGCCGTGCTGCAGCGTGATCAGGTTCAGCATCATGTCGAGCGCCGCCGTGCCGCCGGCACAGGTGAAGCGGTTGCGGTCGATCTCGAACAGTTCGGAGGTCACGTCCAGCTCGGGAAAATCCTCCATCAGTCCGGCGAGGTTTTCCCAGTGGACCGTGCAGCGATAGCCGTCGAGCAGCCCGGCGCGGGCCAGGATGTGGCTGGCGGTGCAGAGCGCGCCCAGATCGGCGCCTTGCCGGTCCATGCGGCGCAGCCAAGCGAGCAGCGGCTTGGTGCCCTGGAGATGGCCCTGCACACCGCTGCACAGGATGAGCGTGCCGAAGCCGGCCGTCTTCTCCATCGCCCCCTCCGGATGGAGGACGATGCCGTTGCTCGCCGTGACCGGCCCACCGTCGGGCGAGAACAGGTGCCAGCCATAGAGCGGCTGCCCGCTCGCCCGATTGGCGATCCGCAGCGGTTCGACCGCCGAGGTGAAGGCAATCATCGAGAAGTTGGGAACAAGAAGGAACGCAATCTTTTGCGGAAGCTCCGCCGCCTTAGTGCCGAACATGGCTTGACGACCTGCATGGTGTCCCGTTGTCATGCCACCTTAAAGCATGTCGCGAGCTGACAAAAGGGCGACGTTGATATAGCAGCGGATTCGACGCAAATCCGTTAGACCCCGCGCCATCCCGAAAAGGGTTCGGCTCCCCCGGAATGAGACGGAGAAGACCGAACGGGCAAGCGATCGGACAAGCCCTCGCCCCGGGCCACCACCCAGGGCCGACCTCGCCTTCGCATGAAGGAATTCGGGCCGAAGAGGCGCGGCCGGACCTTGGCCGAATCTTGAATCCGGCCCGTCGGGCTGTCAGGATGCGCCTGATTCCCGCCTGCCTCGCAAGAGAAGAATCCGAGCGATGAAAGCCCGCTATTCCATCTTCAGCCTTGCCCGCAACGCCCTGAACTATCATCAGGATTGGCGGCAGGCCTGGCGCAGCCCCGAGCCCAAGAGCGAGTATGACGTCGTCATTGTCGGCGGCGGCGGGCATGGCCTCGCGACCGCCTATTACCTCGCCAAAGAGCACGGCATCACCAATGTCGCGGTGGTCGAGAAGGGTTGGCTCGGCGGCGGCAACACCGGCCGCAACACCACCATCGTTCGCTCCAATTATCTGTGGGACGAAAGCGCGGCGATCTACGAGCATTCGCTGAAGCTGTGGGAGGGGTTGAGCCAGGAGCTGAATTTCAACGTGATGTTCAGCCAGCGCGGGATCATGAACCTCGCGCATAATCAGCATGAACTGCGCGAGCTGCATCGCCGGATCAATGCGATCCGCCTCAACGGCATCGATTCCGAGATCCTCAATGTCGAGCAGATCAAGGCCTTCTGCCCGATCCTGAACTGCTCGCCGACGGCCCGGCATCCGGTGCTCGGCGCCTCGCTGCAGCGGCGCGGCGGCACCGCCCGGCATGATGCGGTCGCCTGGGGCTATGCCCGGGGCGCCGATTCGCGCGGTGTCGACATTATCCAGAACTGCGAGGTCACCGGTTTCCGCATCTCCAACGGCCGGGTGCAGGGCATCGAGACGACCAAGGGCTATATCGGCGCCAAGAAGGTCGCCTGCGTCACCGCCGGCCATTCCGGCGTGATGGCCGGCCTCGCCGGCTTCCGCCTGCCGATCGAGAGTCATCCCCTGCAGGCGCTGGTCTCGGAACCGGTGAAGCCGGTGCTCGACACGGTGGTGATGTCGCCCGCCGTCCATGTCTATGTCAGCCAGTCGGACAAGGGGGAACTAGTGCTCGGCGCCGGCATCGACGCCTACAACTCCTATGCCCAGACCGGCAGCCCGCTCGTCGTCGAGCATCAGCTCAACGCGCTGGTCGAGCTGTTCCCGATCTTCAGCCGGCTGCGCGTGCTGCGCCAGTGGGCGGGCATCGTCGACACCTGCCCCGACGCCAGCCCGATCATCGGCAAGATGCCGGTCGAAGGCCTCTACTTCAATTGCGGCTGGGGCACCGGCGGCTTCAAGGCGACGCCCGGCTCCGGCTGGGTGATGGCCTACACGGTCGCGCAGGACCGGCCGCATCCGCTGAACGCGCCCTTCGGCCTGGAGCGCTTCACCTCGGGCTATCTGATCGACGAACATGGCGCCGCTGGCGTTGCCCATTGATATTTTACTTCAAGAAAATGCGACAAGACCGCAGATGTGCAGAAAAGTTACACCTCTGATCATTGAAATGAGGCCGGTTCCGGTGATCTCGTCCGAATGCCATGCCGTGCCTCTGCACCTCTGTGGTTAAAAAACCGGGATAACGCGATATGTTCTTGATTTCCTGTCCATTCTGCGGACCGCGTGAGGAGAGCGAATTCTCCTATGGCCATGAGGGGCACATCGCCCGGCCGGCCGACCCGGACTCGCTCAGCGACGCCGAGTGGGCGGACTATCTGTTCATGCGAAAGAACCCGAAGGGCTGGCATTATGAGCGCTGGAACCATGCGCGCGGCTGCCGCCGCTGGTTCAACGTCGCCCGCCACACCGTCACCCACGAGATTCGCGCCGTCTATAAGATGGGCGATCCGCCGCCGGCAATCGAACCGTAGCGGGCTCCGACGATGACCGCGCAATCCCATCGGCTGCCGGAAGGTGGCCGCATCGACCGGTCGAAGCCGCTGCGCTTCGTGTTCAACGGCCGCGCCTATTACGGCTATCAGGGCGACACGCTGGCCTCGGCCTTGCTTGCCAACGGCATCGCACTGGTCGGTCGCAGCTTCAAATACCACCGGCCGCGCGGCATCCTGACCGCCGGCGCGGAGGAGCCGAACGCGCTGGTGCAGCTCGGCGTCGGCGCCCGCACCGAGCCCAATTTGCGCGCCACCCAGGTCGAGCTGTTCGAAGGTCTGACCGCAAGCAGCGTGAATTGCTGGCCTTCGGTCGAGTTCGACCTCGGCGGCGTCAACCATGCGCTGTCGCGCCTGTTCCCCGCCGGCTTCTACTACAAGACCTTCATGTGGCCAGCGAACTTCTGGCAGAAGGTCTATGAGCCGGTCATCCGGCGCGCCGCCGGCCTGGGCCGCGCGCCGCGGGAGACCGATCCCGACTACTACGACAAGACCCATGCGCATTGCGACGTGCTGGTGGTGGGCGGCGGGCCGGCCGGTCTGGCGGCGGCGCTCGCCGCGGGCCGCGCCGGCGCCCGGGTGATCCTCGCCGACGAGCAAGCGGAGCTCGGCGGGTCGCTGCTCG